>NZ_JADKNH010000010.1 GCF_015352425.1 Fusibacter ferrireducens
TGGTCTTCCAAGCATAGTATTGAATTTATTTACAATCGGTTCTTCAAAAACAGGATTTTGTAGAAGTCGATCAATTTCAGCAAGTTCCGGTGTTAATTCAAAAAGGGTTTTCGGTAAAAACTCCTCGAAGAGAGTTGGTTGTTCCCAGTTTGGGTAATCTAGAATAAGCATTGTAATCTTCCTTTCTTTTTAGGTTTCTTACTTATACTTATTCGACATAAATTCACAAAATCCTTTTTGAATTTAAAAAAAAATCGACTTTATCAGGTTAATCTAATTAAAAAGAATTCATCAGCCCATTGAAAAACACAATCTTTATACGGTGAGATCGAAAACAATTCAAAAGATGTTTCAAAGTCATACCTAATATAAATTTTTAATATTTTCATTTAATATGTCCTTTTCAGCTTCGAAACTAATCGCTACACCAGCACCACCTGTTGTTGTATCTACTAATTTTTCTGCTATTTTGTCATACGCACCTAAACAAGACTGAGCACTCGACTTCACTAAATTTCTCATTTCTCTTGATAAGCTCTTAAACGGCATCGCATGTAGTGTCGCCGCTATACCCGAAAGACCGCCAGCAAGTAATGCCGTTTTAGCCGATTCTAAAATATCAACTGGAAAATCAATCTCATTTTGAGGTACATATGCAAAACCGATTAGGTTTTCGGGCACTTTATCGCCGTCTGGATCAACTTTGTGACTTTCCCCATTGTTTTTATAGATGCCTACTAGTTTTCCACTGGTAGCATCATAGTCAATTTGAGCTGTTTTGTATTCTTCGTAGTAAGCCTTATAAAATTTAGTAATTATTCTTGCATCTAACTTATTTTCGTATGCCACACTTATTTGGTCTGCTTTTTCATCATCCGTATATGATGTATTTCTCATAATTGGGTCTACTACTTCAGCCATCATTTCTTTTATTGTCGTTAAAGTCTGGTCAGAAGAAAATCCATATACATTTTTTACTTCTTGAACTAAAGCATTATCTAATTCTCTTACTGCTTCTTCATATAGTGCAAGTTTAATGTCACGATACTCTGTAAGTTTTTTCCCACTACCATTGTAATTTTCATCATTTCTCGCATCTAAATCTGTGTAGCCTTCCTCATAGACTATGATGCTTATACTTGAGCTGTCATATGTGTTTATGTTGTTGGGGTTATCATTTATTTCTTGATCTAATCTCGCATTTATTAACTTTAACGTTGATTCTAAATCATTTAATTTAACGTCATTACTTGTCATAATTTTATCTCCTATCTAATCAATTTATCTCTTTTTAGTCTCGTTCCAAAGGTATCTGCTGATAGTGACATTAAATCATCATAGTCACCGGTCACTCTAAGTAAAAAATCTAATTTCTTTGCCCTTGTATCTAAATAGTGAAACCCTTCTGTCTCTTCTCTAACATAATACATATCTAAGTATATATTGGATAAAGTAGTGCGTTCTCTAAAATAAGTCTCTGTGATCATGTCTCTCTTGAAAAGGTCCACTACAATTTTTTGCTCTTCTTTCGGTAAAGTATAAAAGAAAACAAACATATCTTCCCTTTGCCAAGGTTCATCCCCCTCTACATAATTCACTTTAAATAGATCTGCTATTCTAGCCGTTATTTTTTGAAGTTTTGCATAATCTATTGCTTCACCTTCTTCAAGTAATAGATTTAGTGTTATGTCATAACAGCCTTTATAGCCATCGTTTATAATGCTTATATTATTTGGATTTAGAGATAAGTCAAAATCAAAGACGTCTGGATCACTCCATCTTCCATTTTTATCAAAAATCTTTACATCTCTATTCCTAGGAATAGCAATATGGGCAATTTGCCCACCATACCCTTCTTCATCTACTATCTTTTCAATCTCTTCATATAATGCTCTCTGAGCATATATTTGAAGGCATCTACTCAATATCTCTGTTGCTGGGAATTTCATTGTTGGATCATTTTGAGGTGCATAATAAGTACATGATCTTTCTTTTAAACTATAATCTAGATCTGCTCTTACTAAGGCTACGTTATATTTCTTTTCAAGATCTTTCACCCACTCATCTTCTTCATCCCAACGTATAAGGTTAGATCCTAAATCACTAAAAAAACTTCGCCATCTAATCACATTTTTGTCCTTAATTTTTTCAAACGGATTTTCAAAGTTCTTTAATTTATTGAATTCAATCTCTGTAATCTCAGAAACCTTCAGCTCAATTTCTTGATACATAAAATGCTTCACACCATTTTCCTCTAAATACCCCACATAATCGTATAACTGATTTCCAGTTTCTCCATTATAATTTTCCGATACCATTGTATAGATATCAAATTTCCATACTCTAATATGCTCAAATGGATCATCCACAACGTCCGACACACTGATCTCACCATCTCTAAATTTCTTAAGTGTTGGCAAATAATATTGATTATAAGATTTTGTAAAATAGGGAATTTTAATCTTATCTGAAAAATAGGCTTCTAGACTTTTATTGCATTCTACATCTAGTACCGCAATTTCTTCACTGAAATCTTCAAAGTAAAGACTTGGATCGCTGTATTCCTTGTCAAACTCCGCTTTCATGGTTGCGACGACATTCTCAACATTTGCCTTTGCTTGCTCATCAGCATGATCTATCAAATCGCTTGCACTTATAACTGTTCCAACTGAACTCGACCGATTTGACCCTAGATAGAAAAAAAAGCTGATGACTACGAATAGTATGATGATTAACTGAAATTTGCTTTTTGTACTCAAATGACTCTTTTGCGACATATTTGCCTCCTGATTTTATGGTTTAAATTTTTATTTCTGACTTTTATTTGTCATGGTGGATGCCTCCTATGTTTTTTTTATATTTCATACTCATTTTAAATATGCTTTGATCATTATGATGATTTGAGTATCCATATGTATTGAGTTACTTCCTTATGCATCATTTCTTTTATTGTCAACATTGCATTTTCAGAAGAATGTCCATATGTGCTCTTTAGCGCTTGAACTTAAGCATTATCTGAGTCTCTTACTTTTTCTTCATATAATGCAAATTTGATGTCACGAAACTGTGCAACATTTTTTCCACTATTATTGTAGTCCTTACTTCTCGCATCATAATCTATGTAGCCTGCCTCATAGACTATGATGCTTATACTTGAGCTGTCATATGTGTTTATGTTGTTAGGGTTATCATTTATTTCTTGATCTAATCTTGCATCGATTTGCTTTAACGTTGAATCTAAATCATTCAACTTAACATCATTGCTTGTCATTATTTTATCTCCTATCTAATCAATTTATCTCTTTTTAGTCTCGTTCCAAAGGTATCTGCTGATAGTGACATTAAATCATCATAGTTACCAGTCACTCTAAGTAGAAAATCTAATTTCTTTGCCCTTGTATCTAAATAGTGAAACCCTTCTGTCTCTTCTCTAACATAATACATATCTAAGTATATATTGGATAAAGTAGTGCGTTCTCTAAAATAAGTCTCTGTGATCATGTCTCTCTTGAAAAGGTCCACTACAATTTTTTGCTCTTCTTTCGGTAAAGTATAAAAGAAAACAAACATATCTTCCCTTTGCCAAGGTTCATCCCCCTCTACATAATTCACTTTAAATAGATCTGCTATTCTAGCCGTTATTTTTTGAAGTTTTGCATAATCTATTGCTTCACCTTCTTCAAGTAATAGATTTAGTGTTATGTCATAACAGCCTTTATAACCATCGTTTATAATGCTTATATTATCTGGATTTAGAGATAGGTCAAAATCAAAGACGTCTGGATCGCGCCCCCTTCCATTTTCATCATAAATAACGACATCTCTATTCCTAGAAATAGCAATATGGGCAATTTGCCCACCATACCCTTCTTCATCTACTATCTTTTCAATCTCTTCATATAATGCTCTCTGAGCATATATTTGAAGGCATCTACTCAATATCTCTGTTGCTGGGAATTTCATTGTTGGATCATTTTGAGGTGCATAATAAGTACATGATCTTTCTTTTAAACTATAATCTAGATCTACTTTTACAAGGGCTACGTTATATTTCTTTTCAAGATCTTTCACCCACTCATTTTCTTCATCCCAACGTGCAGAATTTGATCCTAAATCAGTCATAAAATTCCGTCTCTTGATTACATTTTTGTCCTTAATTTTTTCAAACGGATTTTCAAAGTTCTTTAATTTATTGAGTTCAATCTCGGTTATTTCAGAAGCCTTTAACTGAATTTCTTGATACATAAAATGCTTCACACCATTTTCCTCTAAATACCCCACATAATCGTATAACTGATTTCCAGTTTCTCCATTATAATTTTCCGATACCATTGTATAGATATCAAATTTCCATACTCTAATATGCTCAAATGGATCATCCACAACGTCCGACACACTGATCTCACCATCTCTAAATTTCTTAAGTGTTGGCAAATAATATTGATTATAAGATTTTGTAAAATAGGGAATCTCAATCTTATCTGAAAAATAGGCTTCTAGACTTTTATTGCATTCTACATCTAGTACCGCAATTTCTTCACTGAAATCTTCAAAGTAAAGACTCGGATCACTGTATTCCTTATCGAACTCCGCTTTCATAGTTGCAACGACATTCTCAACATTTGCCTTTGCTTGCTCATCGGCATGATCTATCAGATCACTTGCATTGATCACCGTTCCAACTGAACTCGACCGATTTGACCCTAGATAGAAAAAAAAGCTGATGACTACGAATAAGATGATGATTAACTGAAATTTGCTCTTTGTACTTAAATGACTCTTTTTTGACATATTCACCTCATTATGTTATTCATCTTAACAATCCATACTACCTTAACTCAAAGCTCTCTTTAATATAATCTACCGCTGGAAGGAAAAATTCTATAATACGCCTTTTCCCAGTTTTAACCTCCACAGTGGTAGTCATTCCAGAACTGATTTTCATTTCTTTACCATTTACATTTAAAGTTTCTTTTGAAGGTTTTACCTTGATTTTATAAAAAGACCCTTGATTTTCATCTTGATAAGCATCTGGACTCACAAAAGTAATAACCCCTTCTATAACACCGTATTTTTGAAACGGAAACGTATCTACTTTTATATCTACTGATTGTCCTTCACTTATAAATCCAATATCCATATTTGCAATACTAGCTTCAATTATCATAGGTGTATCTCGCGGTACAAGAGTCATTATTGGTGTTGATGCAGAAACAACACTTCCAACTGCATTTCCACCTAACCCATTTATTTGTCCACTCACTGGCGCTAATATGGTATTCATGCTCGAAATATTTTTTGCTTTATTCATTCTGCCTTCAGCGACGCTATCCATTTCATCAGGATTTTCTCCACTTAGTTCTCTCTCAAAAACCATTTTTTCAAGCTTTAAATTTGCATAAGATTGTTCTGAAATTTCTTGATCAATATTTGAAAGCGTATTATCAAGCTCTTATACAGATTACCAACAATTGTCGGATGCTACAAAAAGAAGCAACAAAGCAATAATAATAATATCATATATATAAACGAAATGTGTATAAAATATACAAAATAACATAAATTTAACATTGCTTTGTTGTAGTGCCTTTATTTCTTGGTATTTCTTAATATTAGAAGAATTCTAGCCACAAATTGACTTCTGTAATTAGAAAAAAGAGTCCTTAAAAAAACTTTTTAAACGTTTTCTCAAAGACTCCTTCCTAGAAATCTATCTCCTAAACTTTAAGCTTAAACTGATTCGCCTTCTCCACAAGTTCATGTGATCTGGTTTTAAGTTCTTCAATCATGTTGAGGATTTGTTCAGTGGATGCCATCTGTTGTTCAGCAATGGCACTAATGTGAGTAGTCATGTCGTTGGTATTCACCAGTGTCTGTTCAAAACGGGTCATAGAGTAATTTATCTCCATCATAGATGCCGCTTGTTCCTCCGAGATCGCCGCAATTTCTTCAACTGCAACGTTAGAAGATTCCGTGATAGTAAGCGCAGTATCCATACTTGACTTGGTGATTTCTGAAACCTCAGTTGTCTTCTTAATCCCCTGAAAAATCTGATCAAATCTCACATAAATCTCTTCAATTTCATTTTGTATGATCCCAATTATACTCGCAATTTGATCTGCAGATAAATTAGACTGTTCTGCCAACTTTCTAATTTCATCTGCCACAACTGCAAAGCCCCTTCCTGCTTCACCCGCTCTTGCGGCTTCTATGGACGCATTAAGTGCCAATAAGTTAGTCTGTTCAGAAATGGATTTTATAGCTTCTGTAATCCCGCCAATATCATTTGCGGAATTTTTAAGTGCCTTCATTTTTTCATTGGTTTCATCGCTCATATTGGATACAATTGTCATATCTGAAACCGTTTTATTCAGCAGATCTGAACTTTTCTGTGTTTCAGCCATATTGGCTTTAATCGTCGCATTTAACTTCTCAGTATTTTCTGCAACAACATTTGATCCCGTTGTCATGTCCTGTAATGCAGAAAAAGTGGCTTGAGTCGTATGCATATCTTTCCCTACGCGTTCAGAAAGATCGACGATCTGCTCGGTCATTTCCTCAGTGGCCTTTGCATTTTCTTCACTGATCTCATGAAGGGATTCAGAGAAAGCATCGATTTGTGCCATATCTGATTTTAATTTTTTTAACAGCTCATTATAAGTTTCTATCAAGACCTGCAATTCTTTTGCCACGACGCCAAATTCATCATGTCTCTTTAAATATTGATCCTCTATATCAAAACTGAGATCCCCCTGAGCCAATCTGGATATCACAGACTCAGTAAAAGCAATATTCTTAAAAATGACCACTGATAAAAATCGGCCTAAGAGCACCGCAATAACCATCCATGCTGCCAAGGAAAAGAAAGAAATATTTCTCGTCTTTTTTAAATCTGCAAATGCGTAACTTCTTGGAGATTGTACTATTACAGCCCAATTCGCAGTTTTAATGGGTTCAAATGCAATGATGGCCTCTTCAGACTCATAAGGCGCTATTATAGAGCCTGACTCACCATCCAAAGCGCGCTTAACATAGCTGTAATCCATAAAATTTTGCATATTTTCGATATAGGCCGTATTAGGATGCGCAAGTACGGTGCCGTTTTTTTCTACTATGAAGGCATAGGCTATATCCTGATCGTTATACTCAGTGACCAATGCCGTCAAAATTTCTAAGTCAATACTTGCACCGATGACACCGACGACTTTATCATTTCTCTTGATAGGCATTGCTAAAACTGCGGTTGCCTTCCCGGTAGTTGAAGAATATATAATATCATAGTATTCATTGCCTTTTAAAGCTTCCTTAAAATAGCTACGATCCGAACGATCACCGAGCTCTCCTGATGTTTTATAAATTTGCATACCCTTGGTATCCATGACATAAATCTGACTCACCACAGTATTGCTCTCAACTATTTTATTCAGTAATGCCATATCACTTGATGTCATCGTTTGAAGCGCTTCATCAAAGGTTAGTGCTGAGATCAAATTTTCAGTTTCTGTTAAAAGTCGATCGACTTCACGCGAAACAGTATGCGCTTTCTCAACATTGAGTGCCATGATATTCTGACTTATGGACTTGCCATTTAGCCATAATATGATACCAGAGTTCATAACAAGAGGGATCACCACTAGCATGACAATTGTAATCATTAAAAACTTCTTATAACTCTTATTCCGTTTCAACATTCTCGTCCTCCCAAATTGTGTTCTCATAGTACGCGGATTGTTCTTACAGAATATTAAAATAATTTAACGCCTGCAGAGTATTGAAACCCTTTCACACAAGTAATACAATAAGTGGGTGGAGGTGTCAAATGAATACCAATGATAAAATTAGACTTATACGCGAAGAAATGATGCAATCTAAAATAGATGCATACATTATTCCTTCCAATGATCCGCATAATAGTGAATATCTACCTGACTACTATAAAACGAGACAATGGGTATCAGGATTTACAGGATCAGCAGGAACACTCGTTATTACACAAGAAGAAAGTGGATTGTGGACAGATGGTCGCTACTTTTTACAAGCTGAAGATGAACTCAAAGGTTCAGAAATTGAGCTTTATAAAATGCGTATGCCAAATGTACCCACCATTCACGAATGGTTAAATCTAAAATTACCGTCTGGCTCTACAATAGGCTTTAACGGCTTTCAATATTCTGCTCATGATGCTGAAATGATAAAAAGTGAACTCAAGGATAAAAAGATCAAATTAGATTTCAGAACGAACATCGTGGACAAGATATGGCTTAATAGACCTTATCTTCCCACTGAAAAAGTGTTCATACACGACGAGGTTTATGCTGGTGAATCAGCAAAACGAAAGATTGAGCACATACGCGCAAATATGGTGAAAAATGAGTGTGATTATCATTTGATCAACAAATTGGATGACATCGCATGGCTACTCAACTTGAGAGGTAGTGATATAAAGAACAATCCCTATTTCTTATCATATGTCCTCATTGACAAAGAAATAACGTATCTATATATTGATATTTTAAAACTAAATGATAAAATAATCAATTATTTACATGAAAATGACATAAAAGTAAAAATATACGAAGATGTTTTATATGATCTTCAGGACTTAGAAGAAGGCAAGCGCATTGTTTTAGATAAAAAGGCAATACCTTATCAACTCTATCACGACATAGATAGACGTTGTCAAATTTTAGATCAACCCAATCACAGTACTACTTTAAAGGCGATTAAAAATGAAATCGAATGTAGCCACCTTAGAGACTGTCATATTCAGGATGGTGTGGCAATGCTTCGCTTCATGAAATGGCTTGATGAAACTGTTCCCACTGGCAATATAACCGAAACAATAGCTGATGAAGAACTCACCCAGTACAGAAGTGAAATTTCTACATTTTTCAGCAGAAGCTTCGATACCATTGCAGGTTATAAGGACCATGCTGCTTTAATGCATTACAAAGCAAAGCCAGAAACAGAGTATACTCTTAAGCCAGAATCACTCTTCTTGGTGGATTCCGGCGGTCAATATCTCAACGGCACCACAGATATCACAAGAACTTTTGCTCTTGGACCCCTATCAGATGAAGAAAAAAGGGACTACACCCTTGTTCTAAAGAGCATGATTCAGCTCAGTAAAGCCATTTTCCTTGAAGGCACCACAGGTACCAATCTCGATATTCTAGCTCGAAAACCCATGTGGGATAACGGTCTGGATTACAAATGTGGTACGGGGCACGGTGTGGGCTTCTTTATGGGAGTCCATGAGGGGCCACAAGGCATTTCCATGGTCTATAACACCATACCTCTTGAATCAGGAATGATCCTCACCAATGAACCCGGTATTTACAAATCGGATCGTCATGGTATTCGTATTGAAAACACATTGTTGACCGTGCCTTTTAAAACGACTGAATTTGGCAAATTCTATCATTTCGAAACCTTGACTATGACACCTATAGATATGCGTCCCGTTGTAAAAGCACTCCTAACAGATGAAGAGATAGAGTGGATCAACCAGTATCATCAAACCGTTCATGACGCGTTGAGGCCACATCTTTCAAAGGAAGATGCAGCATATCTGGAAAAAGTCACTCAGGCTATATAGCTCTAAATATTCAACAATTAATCAAACGCCCCACCCCTATAAGATTCTGCGACAAGAAGTCCTCGGCTTGAGCCTGCGGATTGTCGCTTCACCTTATAGGGGTGGGGCTTGGTAATTTCAAGTCCCTTGCTAATGCTTTTACCAAGCAATTTATCTCGGTTTCAGGTGTGTCAATCTTCATTGTGAGTTTCCACAAATTTACATACACCTATTTTGTATGTTTTCTAAATAGATAGCTGCCTTTTTAGCTCTGCATGAATATCGAAGAGCGATCATATCAACAATCTGTTTTAAACTACAAGAGCCCCTATATATTAGATGACGCGGCAATCCACAGGCGCAGCCGAGGACTTCTTGTCGCAGAATCTAATATATAGGGGCTCTTTTTTTCCAAACGCTTAAATTTCGATTTTCTTCCCTATATCCGTCCTGTAAAATGATTTTGGGAAATCAATGCACTGGACAGCTTCATAGGCAGTTTGTTTTGCGCTTTCTAGAGTTTTACCGAGTGCAGTGACCCCTAAAACCCTTCCACCGTTGGAGACTAGTTTATCGTCAACGCTCTTTGTACCACAGTGGTATACGATTGCATTTTTAACCTCAGAAGTCCCTTTGATCTCAATCCCTTTTTCATAAGCATCCGGATATCCCTCAGAGGCCATGATCACACACACTGCATGTTCAGGCTTCCACTTCAATTCAATTTGATCTAATTCACCTGCAATCACAGCTTCAAAGACTTCAATCAAATCATTTTCCATTCTCGGCAAAGTCACCTCTGTTTCAGGATCGCCAAACCGTACATTGTACTCTATGACATTGATGTCGTCTCCTTCAATCATAATGCCGATGAATAGGATGCCCTTAAACTCGATACCATCCTCATGGATACCTTGGATAAATGGTTCTAGCAATCTGGTCTTGATTTTGGCCATGATCTCATCATCTATGATTTGACTTGGGGAATAAGTGCCCATGCCCCCAGTGTTTGGACCGATGTCATTGTTAAACGCCTTTTTATAGTCTTGAGCAGGTGCCATAGGCAAAATTGTCTTTCCATCCACAAAGCAGAGAATAGAAGCCTCAATGCCCGTTAGAAAGGCTTCAAGAACAACTTTGTTACCTGAGTCGCCAAATATTTTATCCGACATGATTTCTCTAAGTGCCTTTTGAGCTTCATCTTCATTTTGTGCAATGATAACCCCTTTACCAGCCGCTAAACCATCCGCTTTGATGACGATTGGAAATCCAAATTGATCCACTTCTTCAATTGCTTTTTCCACATCGAGGTATTCCTTATAGGGCGCTGTGGGAATGCCATGTTTCATGAGAAAGCTCTTTGTAAATGCTTTACTGCCTTCAAATTGTGCCGCTTCTTTATTGGGACCAAAAACCTTTAAACCCTCGGCCTCAAATGCATCCACAAGCCCTGCAACCAGTGGCGCTTCAGGTCCGACAATGGTCAAATCAATCTGTTCCTTTTGGGCAAATGCCAACAGAGATCTCGTATCCTCCACATGAATATTGACGCATTCTGCAATCTCAGAGATGCCCGCGTTACCCGGTGCTACAAATATTTTTTCAACTTTTGGGCTCTCTAAAATTTTATGACAAATCGCATGTTCTCTGCCGCCACTGCCGATAATTAATACTTTCATATGCTTACCTACTTTCAATATGCTTAGTCTACTATTCTTGTCATCACATTTAGTGTTTAAAGTGACGCATACCGGTAAAGACCATTGCAATGCCATATTGATTGGCTGTGTCAATCACTTCTTGATCTCTGATAGAACCGCCTGGCTGAATAATTGCAGAAATGCCAGCTTTTGCAGCAGCCACAATTGAATCTCCAAATGGGAAATATGCATCTGATGCAAGCACAGCGCCTTTAGTTGGAAAATTGGATTGTCTGATTGCATTTTCAGTGGCCCATACCCGACTTACTTGACCTTGACCAATACCAAGCGTCTGTCCATCTTTAGTGACGACAATGCCATTTGACTTGGAGTGTTTACAGACCTTCATGGCAAATTTAAGTTCTTCAATTTCTTTTTTAGTTGGAATGCGATCGGTTACAATTTCAAGATCTCCATCAAACATAGAACGATCTGAATCCTGTATGATCATGCCTCCGTGAATTTTCTTCATATCAAAGCTGAATTCAGAAATAGGCTGACTGATATTTTTAAGTTTTAAAAGGCGAATATTTTTCTTTGTTGTGAGCACTTTAATCGCTTCTTCATCAAAGTCTGGTGCAATGACGATCTCAACAAAGATCTCATTAATTTTAACTGCTGTTTTATGGTCAATTGGTCGATTCGCCGCAACAATGCCACCGTAAATAGACTGAGGATCACAGTCATATGCTTTTTGATAAGCGTGTAAAATGTCGAACCCAACACCTACGCCGCAAGGATTTGCATGTTTTGCAGCCACAACAGCAGGTTGTTCAAACTCTTTTAACAAAGCCAGCGCGCCATTGGTGTCATTTATATTGTTAAACGAGAGCTCTTTCCCGTGTAGCTGAACAGCTTCTGCTAAAGTTCCACCCGTTGAAATGGCTTCTTTATAGAAGGCACCTTGTTGATGTGGGTTTTCGCCATATCTTAGATCTTGGATTTTTTCAAAAGTAACCGTTAAGGTCTCTGGGAACTTCTCACGATTGCCCTTTTGTCTCAAGTATTCTGCAATCATGGTGTCGTAATGTGCTGTGTGCGAAAAGACTTTAAGGGCGAAATCATATTTCATCTCATAATCGGCATCCCCTTTAGTCTTTATGGCCTCTATCGCCTTTTCATAATCTTTTGGATCGACAAGCACAATCACATCCTGATGATTTTTAGCAGCTGATCTGAGCATTGTTGGACCGCCGATATCGATGTTCTCTATGGCATCTTCAAGGGCAACATTGGGCTTTGAAATGGTCTCCTTAAACGGATAGAGATTAATTGCCACCAAATCAATGGTTTGAATATCAAGTGACTCCAGTTGCTTCATATGATCTGGATTCGCTCTCATCGCCAATATACCACCATGAACCGCTGGATGCAAAGTCTTGACTCTGCCATCTAAACACTCTGGAAAGTTTGTAATTTCACTGATATTTTTAACCGGAATACCTGCATCTTTAATGGCTTTTTCAGTACCACCTGTTGAAATGAGTTCTACACCTAGTGCATCCAGTGCTCTTGCAAACTCTACAATACCTGTTTTGTCTGAAACGCTTAAAAGTGCTCTCTTAATCATTTTTCTGCCTCCTAAAGACCAATTTTCACTTGTCCCATTTGTATCGCCTTAATGGTACCCACCATAAGACGATGTTCCACCTCTAATACACGTGCAGCTAAAGTTTTAGCGGTATCATCAGCCATTACGCTTACGCGTTCCTGTCTAATGATCTCCCCTGTATCCACACCTTCGTCTACAAAGTGCGTCGTTGCGCCAGATTCCTTTTCCTGATTGAGAATCACGGCTTCATGCACATGCTCGCCATAAAACCCCTCACCGCAGTATTTGGGAATCAGTGAAGGGTGAATGTTGATAATTCTTTTTTCAAATTGCTTGATAATTTTGGGAGATAAAATACTCAAATAACCTGCTAAGACGACGAGATCAACCGCTTCATTTACAAGCAAATTCAGTAAGGCTTCATGTCTTGCTGAGATATCTTTATAATTGCCAATGCCAATATAAGCCGTCTTGATGTTATGTTTCTGAGCTCGCTCAAGGCCAAATGCATTTTTGCGATTTGAAATCACCACTTTGATTTCTGCATCAAGTTCATGGCTTTCAATAGCGTCTATAATTGCTTGCAGATTTGAGCCGCCGCCGGATATTAGAACGGCTAGTTTTAGCCTTGACATAACTGAACTCCTTCATGCTGATCTGTAACGGTTCCCATGACATAGCCCTTCTCTCCAAGTGATTCTAAAAGTGCCAAAGTTGAAGCTTCATCTTCCTTTGAAACCACCAAAATATAGCCAATACCCATATTGAAAGTTGCAAACATCTCTTCTAAATCAATGTTGCCCTGCTCCATCATATAGTTGAAAACAGGCAGAATTGGCCAAGTGCCTAATTGAATGTCAACCCCAAATCCTTTAGGTATGATTCTTGGAATATTTTCGAAAAATCCCCCGCCAGTCATGTGGACCATTCCTTTAACGGTTGTTTTTTCAAGGACTTTCAAAACGCTTTTAACGTATATCTTCGTAGGTTCTATCAGAACATTGCCAAGTGTATCTCCTAGTGCCTCTATATAATCATCCAATTTTAAATTCAGTTTGTCAAAAAAAAGTTTTCTCACAAGGCTGTAGCCATTCGAATGAATGCCAGATGAAGCCAATCCAATGAGCACATCCTCAGATTTGATATCCGCGCCTGTGATGATTTTAGACTCATCCACAACGCCCACAGCAAACCCTGCCATATCGTACTCACCCGCTTGATAAAATCCTGGCATTTCAGCGGTTTCACCACCCAACAACGGCATTGCGGATAATTTACAACCGTCTGTGATCCCTTTGACAAGCGCCGCCGCTTTTTCAGCCTCCAGATGACCCGTTGCCAAATAATCGAGGAAAAATAAAGGGGTTGCACCCTGGCACAAAATATCATTTACACACATTGCCACTAAGTCTTGACCTACTGTATCGTGCTTATCCATCATAAATGCGATTTTAAGTTTAGTGCCCACACCGTCTGTTCCCGCCACGAGAACTGGACTTTCAAACTGGCCGCTCAACCTCAACAAACCGCCAAAACTTCCAAGATCACCAATAACATCATCATTAAAGGTTTCTTTAACATGTTTCTTCATCAACTCAACAGCTCTTGCGCCTTCTTTTACATCAACGCCAGCCTCTTGATAAGTCAATTTATTATCACTCATCATAAACTCCTTTATCCATTAAGATCCTTTGACTTTAAAAGCAATCACTCGAAATTAATCACTTGAGAAAGCATTTAAGCTTTTTAACATTTTTCAAACATGTTTTTGTCGCCTTCTTTTGGCACATCCATTGGATAGTCGCCATTAAAGCAAGCTGTGCACAATTCATTTTTCTTCATGCCAATGGATTCAACAAGACCTTCAACGCTCAGATAAGCTAAACTATCCGCTTCAGTCATTTCCCTTATCTGCTCAATTGTATGCGTTGCGCCAATAAGTTGCGCACGATTTGGCGTATCAATGCCAAAGTAGCATGAATGTGATACAGGTGGTGAACTCACTCGAATATGAACTTCTGTAGCACCCGCTTCTTTGAGCATATTGACAAGTCTTCTGCTCGTTGTCCCCCTCACGATGGAATCGTCAATGAGAATCAATCTTTTACCTTCTATATTTTCTCGCATGGTATTCAGCTTTAATCTCACTGCGAGCTCTCTTGACTTCTGATCGGGTTGAATAAAAGTTCTCCCCATATATTTATTTTTGATTAGACCGATATCAAAGGGAATACCCGATTCTTCAGCATAACCAATGGCAGCTGCAATGCCCGAATCCGGTACTGCAATCACCATGTCCGCTTCAACGGGGCTCTCCTGAGCTAAAATCTTACCTGCTTTTTTACGCGTGATAAAGACATTTTTACCATCGATGATACTATCAGGTCTTGCAAAGTAAACGTATTCAAAACAGCAAACCGCTTTGCGTTTTGTCTCATCATACATAATAGACTCTATGCCATTTTCATCGATTACAACGATTTCACCCGGTTCAATATCCCTTATAAATTCAGCGCCAACGACATCATGGGCACAGGTTTCTGATGCGAGTACGTACCCATTGTCCATTTTTGCAAGTGACAGTGGACGCAAACCGTGTGGATCTCTGACGCCAACAAGCATGTTATCAATGATAACCACCAGTGCAAACGATCCTCTGATTTCTTTTACAGCTTCTATTACAGCTTCTCTCATACCTAAGTGATAATTCTTGGCAATCAAATTGGCAATGACTTCCGAATCGATTGAAGTTTGGAAGATAGAACCCTCATCTTCAAGTCGATCTCTAATCTCACCTGCATTGACTAAATTGCCATTGTGTGCAAGGGCAATACTCCCCCCTTTATATCTCACCACAAGCGGCTGTGCATTGGAGACATAGCTTTCGCCAGTAGTGGAATATCTGACGTGTCCAATGCCAATATCTGCAGGCAATCGATCTAATATTTCACTGGAAAAAACTTCTTGAACGAGCCCCATTTCTTTATAATACTGCATTTTTCTATCTTTAAGCACTGCAATGCCGGCACTTTCTTGTCCTCTATGTTGAAGCGCAATCAGTCCAAAACACAGCATTTGCGAAATATTTTCCACACCAGGTGCATATACCCCAATAACACCACACTCTTCTTTCAATTTATCGAGTTCTAAAAAATCAGTCATTTCATCCTCCTCATGACAGAGACTATTTTTCAAGTCTACCAAGTACCTGCTGATAGGTATCTTCTACATTACCTAAGTCTCTTCTAAAACGGTCCTTATCCATTTTCTCATTTGTATGAGCATCCCAGAGACGACAAGTATCCGGGCTGATCTCATCTGCCAAAATCACTTCATCTTTAAAAACGCCAAATTCGAGTTTAAAATCAATCAATTTGAGATCTCTTTCAAGGAAAAATGCTTTTAAAATATCGTTTATTTGGAATGAGTACGCTTTTATTTTTTCCACTTGCGCTTCTGTGGCAAGCTCAATTGCAGCGATGTGGTACTCATTGATCATTGGATCTCCCAGTTCATCATCTTTATAACAAAACTCTAGAACCGTTTGTTTCATTGGAACGCCCTCTTCAAGACCTAATCGCTTAGAAAGAGAACCTGCTGCAACATTTCTCACAATAACTTCAAGCGGTAATATTTTAACGGCTTTTACATACTGTTCGCGATCGTTTATCAATGTTTCAAAATGTGTTGGAATGCCCTTTTCTTCAAGCATTTTAAAGAGCAATGCACTCATTTTATTGTTGACGATACCCTTGTCGTGAATTGTGCCTTTTTTTACCCCATTAAATGCCGTCGCATCATCTTTGTACTCTACTATATAGTAATCTGCATTTTCTGTTTTATAAACTTTTTTTGCTTTGCCTTCATATAACATTTCTAATTTTTCCATCTTTATCCTCCAAGTTTTAATGATCCAATGATCTTATTTTTATCTCCATCCAATCTGATAACAGGCTTTCTCTAGCATTTATTTCATGAATTCTACTCATCTCTCATGACTTCTGCTCATCTCTGAAAAAATCTAATAGCGCGCTTGAATTGCCGCATCTTTTTCAATGACTTGATCTGCCATAGTAAGTCTATATGCTTTCATTTTTTCTCTTAATTCTGAATATTTAATAGATAACATTTGGATTGCCAACAGTGCCGCATTTTCTGCACCATTGATAGCAACTGTTGCCACAGGAATTCCACTTGGCATCTGTACAATAGACAGCAATGAATCCAGGCCATCCATTGTGGACGATTTAATGGGCAATCCGATAACCGGTAATGGTGTTACACCAGCTATAACCCCTGGTAAATGCGCCGCCTTTCCCGCTGCACCAATAATCACTTCAAATCCATTTGCCTCTGCTTCCATTGCAAAAGCGACTGCCAAATGCGGTGTTCTATGAGCAGATAAAACTCTTGCCACAACCTCAACATCAAAACGCTTTAAAATCTGAATGCTCTTTTCAACCACTTGAAAATCTGAGTCACTGCCCATTATAATTGCTACCTTCATCTTCTCCTCCAATTCCTAAACATTTCGTGATTGCCTTTTTCACGATTAATATTAATACTATATCTCATGTGTTTATATATCATGCGTTTAAAAAAACCTTCTAACTTTCGTTAAAAGGTTTTAGACATACTAATTGAACCAATCTTGAAATTGGCCTTGAACGTCAATCTGATTTAATTTATCCAATTGATTTAAAAGTTTCACGTTTCCTGCCTCCTAAATCCGAATAATTTATTCAATGTTACCATATATTATTCGTTCAGATTCATCATATAAAAATATCCCCTTGACGTCAAGGGGATAACGAATTATTTAATTATATTTTTTTTAAATATTCACTTTTACTATTAGGAACACTAATATTTTCTATTAGTTCTTCTACTTTACACTGGATTTTGATGATTTTTACAAACATTTAACTTTAAAGTCACTTTGAACAAATCACCGTCAACAACGATGTCCAACTGTCCATTTTGAAGCTTCATAAGATCACCTGCTATGGCAAGGCCGAGTCCAAATCCCTCCTGTGTCCTAGAGACATCGCCTCTGACAAATCTCTCCATAAGGCCATCATTACCCTCTAAAAGCATCTCTTTGGATATATTTTTAAATGCCACAGTAACAAATTTTTCCTTATCTTCAACGATGATATATACTCTAGAATCAGGCAATGTGTATTTTGTGATATTAGATATCAAGTTTTGAACGACACGCCAGAGCTTTAGGGAGTCCGCTTCCACATAAATAGGCGTGCTCAGTTCCGTAGTGATCAGCTTCAATTTTTGATTTTTCATATCCTCTTCAAATTCACCGAGAACTTGTTGAATTAATTGGTTAATGTCCAAAGATTCCAGATGAATCTCCACATTACCCGAGCTCACTTTGCTCACTTCGAGCACATCTTCAATTAGCCGTTTTAAGACGCCTGCTTTCTCATCAATTACTTGAATATATTTTACAGTTTCCTCATCTTCTATTGCCTTATTTTTAAGTAGAGAAGTATAGTTTACAATTGCAGTAAGGGGTGTCTTGAGATCGTGAGACACATTGGTTATAAGTTCTGTCTTTAAACGTTCACCTTTTATAGCTTCTTGGATAGCCTCTTTTAGATTTTGTTGAAGACCATTAACTTGACTTGCAAAGTTATAAAACAGAGGTGAAATGGATTCTGAATCAATAGGTGCCGAAACATCACCTTCAGAAACATATTGCATGATGATTTGAAGACTTTGAAGATTCCTATAGACTAAATAGAAACATGCCGCATTAAATACACCTACAAGTACAAGGCCAAAGAACTCTAATCTCATAAGACCCATCCCAAGCACATAGTTGACAAACCCATAAATGGCAATGTAAATGAGTACGCGTCGTCTAAACGTTTTACTGCGTGATAAACTTTTAAAAATCTTGGTGACAAAAGTCCATCCTTTTTTCAAACCCATATAAAACAATGTATTTCTAAAAAAATTGCCCCTTGATATATCTTTTATTAGAGAAAGAGTAAATTGCAAGCCTATAAATAACCATAGAAATAAAATCGCTATGATTGTAATTTCTAACCATCTATCACTTTGTTGTTCCACTATAACGAAGGGTTCAAAAGTAAATTCCCACATAATATCACTCATAAAAGATAATGATATCAATATCAGGATACTCTTTAAATCATTTGGGATATAATCTGAAATATTTTTTTTAGAGTTTTCTGTTGTGATTAAACTAACGACCAAGTAGATAAACAAGAATATACCTAAAATCACCACGCCCACTATGCCGACATAGATACTGCTCCTGTTCTCTAAAAAAGGGGCAACTGCCTCATATTTATGTGCCAAGGCTTTAAAAATATCATTTTGACCAACTGTATCCTGTAGTACAAATACGCCTTCCCAATTTCCCATATCTTTTGCAGCATTTAACATGCCGCTTCTAGAATAACTTTCATGGTAGATAATCTTGCCATCACTCACTTCAGTTGCCTCTATCTTAGAGGCATTCATTATCAAACGAAAATTGTACTTTGATAGATTTTCCTTATTATTTAAGTCCATTAAGTTGCTATACCGTTCACCTGTGTCCTTGTTTTGAATGTAATATTTGAAACTTGGCGACTCTGATAGGTTCGACTGAATTTGATACCACCTTGAAATATTTTCATTGTAGTCATAAGACGGGTCTTCTGCTGCGCTTCTTTCAATGTTTTCTTTGGAAAGTAAAACGAGTTCCTTTTCAATCACATTGTGAACACGCCTTTGAAATTCATGACGGAATTCATCTGATTCATATAAGCCTGAATAATAAGTATTTTCATAATCGCTAATGAAAATTAAGCTCAAGATTACCACAAGTACCAATATGGCCAATATAATTTTAACGACTGTTTGCGTCAATGCACTTTTAACGAATGTCTTCAATTTTGTAGCCAATGCCCCACACCACCTTTAAGTATTTTGGATTTTTAGGATCGATTTCTATTTTTTCTCTTATGCGTCTAATATGGACTGCTATCGTATTGTCAGCGGCAATTGCATGATCTTTCCAAACATTTTCATAGATTTCATTGATAGCATATACTCTCCCCTTGTTTTTTAACAGGAGTTCCAGTATCCCGAATTCTGTGGCCGTAAGTGATACGATCTCATCATCCACTGTGACTTCTTTTTTAACAGAGTCCATGAACAGTTCTCCAGTTTTATAGGTGTGCTCACCTGAACTTATTATCTGACTCTGCCCGCCAAACTTGGTGTAACGCCTCACTTGAGACCTTACTCTGGCAATGAGTTCTAAAGGATTATAGGGTTTAGTCAAATAATCGTCGGCACCTAAGTTGAGCCCCATAATTTTATCTAAATCTTCCGACTTTGCAGTTACCATAATAATTGGAAAATTGTACTCCAATCTCGCCTTTCTCATGACCTCAAAACCATCCATTTCAGGCATCATAATATCGAGGAGAAGTAAGTGAATTTCACTGGACTCTATGTATTGTAGAGCTTCTTTCCCGTTATGGGCTTTGAGAACATGATAGCCTTCATTTGATAAAAAAATTTCTACTGAGTCGACAATGGCCACGTCATCATCACAAATCAATACAGTATGTTTCATCTCTTTCCCCCTTGTTTATTGCTGTTGTGCACTCTAGAGATATCATACCAAAATATTATGACAAACACCTTCATAAATTTCTTACAAATTTCTTAATATTCAACATGCACTCATATTTCAGGACAACTCTTGTTGAATCCACATAAAAAAGTAACTTTATGTTCATGGATTGCACTACTTAACAATCTGGATCATAAAGTTACTCAAAAAAATGGATGGACTCAATTGCTATCTAGTACAATTTTTATCCGATACAATTTCTATTCAGTTTAGCTTGAATTGAATCTCACTTGGATTCAATCCAACTTTGATTCAATCTAATTCCGGTTCAATCTAATTTCGATTCCATTTAAATGCGAGCTCAATTCCGTTTAAAAACATCTGGCTCATTGGGTGACCAGCGGTTTCCCAGAAGCTACGCCTCCACATCAAATTTGATACGCGTTTCACTTAAGTAAGTATCCTCTGCATCAAGTACATAAATTTGATTGGGATAGCCCTGTGTTTCAAAACAAATGCCTCGATGTGTTTTAAACGGACCATTATTGGAATAGATCACAACCGCTTCTTGATTGGTGCTAATGCTCATGACGCGGCCAGATTTAGGATCTTTGTAGACCACATCAGGCATGCTCTCATCGACTTTGTGTTCTATGCAAAAAGGGTGATCCAAACCTTTTGTCAATGCCTTTTGAAGCGCGCTACTCTTCGTAAAATCAAAATCAGAATCCCGACAGCTCACTAACTCTTCAACAGGTAAACTGTGCGCATCAATTGCCTTATAATACGCCGCATTGACAAACAATTCCTGTTCTCCAATTTCATCCAACGCCGCCCCAGACAAGTTATAGTAATTGTGGTTGGTAAGGTTCAGCGTGCAGCTCCTATCCGTTTCAGCCCTATAGATAATCTCCAATGTATTCTCATTATTCAGCCTATAGATCGCTTTAATGTCAATATTTCCTGGAAAACCATCTTCTAAGTGCATATGGTGCGTTTTGAGAATGATTTCTTCGAACTCACATGTGGCTTGAAAGGATTCGATCTGCCAAATCTTAGTGTGTAGCCCATTTGGCCCACCATGAAGGCAATTGATATCATTATTGACAGGCACTTTATAGGCAACGTCATCTATGATAAATTCGCCATCTCTTATGCGCCCAGCGGTCAGCCCTATATTGGCATTTAAATAATATGGATTCTCAATATAATCCTCAATTTGATCATATGCTAGCAAGATGTTCTCTCGTTTTCCATTTCGATCTGGCGTCATAATACTTAAAAGAATGCCCCCATATGTCAGCAATTCCACTGAAATATTATTTTGATTTTTTAGTTTTATGCGGTGAATCTCTTTGCCTAACCGTTCGCTTAATTTTTCTTCTTTTACAATTTCTACACTCATACGATTGCCTCCCTCTAACCATAATCTAAAATCAACTTATCTTTATAGCGCACAACCTTCTTTTAAGAAAGTTAACACGCCTTCAAAATTGTCTTTATAAACACCTGCATCCATTAAGACTAGAGCAAATTTTTGTCCAATTTGATCTTTTAGATAATTTGATATTGCAAGGCGCCTTTCATGGACATTCTGATTTCGCTCCGTAACAAGCCCGTCTATTTCAGGCTTCAATTGCGCCAACCATGCCGCATGCTTTTCAATTTCAGGATGGGCACTACAAATTTTAAGGTCGAGATTACCCGCTTCTATCGTCAGGTTGATAATCTCATCCATTTCATGAATCAATCGACTTGGCAAAACTGCAAGTCCCATGACTTCAATCAATCCAATATTTTCTCGCTTTATATGATGATGTACTCTATGCGGATGGAAAAGTCCCTCTGGATGCGCCGAAGTCTTTCTATTATTTCTAAGTGCCAGGTACATTTCATATTGACCGTCTTTTTGCCTCAAAATAGGCGTAATGGTGTTATGACGTTCATCCGTATATGCGATCAAATCTACATTTTCATCGCTATAATCTATCCATGATCTTAAAATGTGATCTGATAATGCAATGAGTTCGTCTCTTGATTTAGAACACACTTTGAGCACGGACAATGGCCACTCCAGCACCTCAACCGTCACAGTTGGATAACCTTTGGGGCTAAACATATGCACGGTTTTAGCACGCATCATCGGCATTTCATAACATCCCGCTTGATAGTGATCATGTGAGAGAATGGAACCCCCAACTGTGTGCAAATCTGCATTTGAACCAATAAAATAATGTGGCATTAAGTCCACAAAATCACAGAGCCTAATGAAAGTGTGTCTATCTATCTTCATATTTCGATGTTCATGGCAAAGTACAATGGCATGCTCATTATAATAAACATATGGTGAATATTGAAAATACCACGTCTCACCATCCAAGTTCATCTCCACAAGGCGATGATTCTGTCTAGCAGGGTGGTTAACGGTTCCCTGATAGCCTGCATTTTCAACGCATAAAAGACATTTTGGATAGTCTGATGCCGCTACATTCTTTTGAAGTGCAATCTCCTTGGGATCTTTCTCAGGTTTAGATAAATTAATGGTGATATCCAATACCCCATAGGGAGAAGGGGTTTTCCAAGTGACATTCTTGGATACTCTGTCCATCCGAATATATGTGGATGCATTAGATAATGCGTAAAAAAACTTGGACGCCTCCACAGGGGACACTTTATGCTTTTCATAGAATAGCCGATTGACTTCTGACATTCTCGGCATGAGTTTAGACATAATTTCTGCTTGAAAACATTCGATTTCATATAAGAATTCCAGAGAACGTCCAAGCTCTTTTGCATCCTCTGTGATCAAATCCAAAAGTTTATAAATTTCAAACGGATCGTCAAAAGAAGTCACTGTATCCTCTTGAGTCACAATGCCTATCTTGTCCAAATCCGTTTCTATACCGAGCAATTTCCAGAGTTCATTTCGGACCACAAAACAGTCGATCTCTTGAATCAATTCATGAACAATCCCGTATTGAATTAACGTCTCTATATGTTCAAAAGCTTTCATGTACCACTCCTGCACCATCTGCAATTTCCGCTATATAAAAAGTTGCCTTGAGACCTGTCTTAACATTATAAGATCTCCCGACTTTCTCCATATAGTAATCACATTTATCTTTTTCAACTAGGGCAATCGCACAACCGCCAAACCCTGCACCTGTCATTCTTGCACCTAAAACACCGCGCATATTTCGACTTAAATCTACAATGATGTCGAGTTCTTTACAACTCACCTGAAAGTAGTTTTTCAAGGATTCATGAGAACTGTACATCCATTCGCCAAATGCTATGAGATTGCCATTGCTCAGTGCTTTTTTACTTTCATGCACTCTGAAGTTCTCAACCACCGAATGATAGGCTCTTTTGTAAACGGTGTCTTCATTCAAAAGTGGCGCAACGTCTAAAAATTCTACTGGGGTAAGATCACAGAGGTATTGAATGGTTCTCTGGTCAAATCCCTTCTGAATGATCTCAAGAGCAACTTCACATTCACGCCTTCTCATATTGTACTCTGAATCCACAAGCCCACGCTTTTTATTGGTGTTGATGATCATCAAGCGATAGTCCTTTAATGCAGCGGGTATGAGTTCGTATTCCAAGGTGTCACAATTGAGAAAAATCGCATGATCTTTCACCCCGTGAGCAACAGAAAATTGATCCATGATGCCACAATTCATGCCATTGAATTCGTTTTCAGATTTCTGGCATAAAAGTGCAAGTTCTGTTTTAGTAAATCCAAAAGAGAGATAGTCGTTGATGATGGTTGCCGTTAAGACTTCAATCGACGCAGAAGATGAAAGCCCTGCACCATTGGGTAAATCACCATAAAACAGGATATTAAATCCCTGATCAATAACATGACCCCTTTTTATAAATTCATTAAACACACCCATAGGATAGTTTGCCCAATCCATTTCTGGCTTGTTTTCAATCTGATCTAGTTCAAAAGACAATATACCCATTTCTTCAAAGTTCAACGACATAATTTTGACTGTCTGATCGGTTCTTCTGGAAACCACCGCATAAGTTCCGAGATTAATCGCACAGGGCAGAACCATCCCCCCACTATAATCGATATGCTCACCAATCAAATTGACGCGTCCAGGTGAAAAGTAAGTCTTAACTGCCACCTGTTTTTTAGATTCCATAAGCTCTGCTCTATAGAGATTATAGAAATTATTTTTTAATGTGCTCAGTTCCATTCAATCACCTCTACCTTTAATAGCCATTTGGTTTATTGATATGAAAACGCCAAGCGTCTTCAATTATTTCTCTGACATTCGTATGCTTTGGTTCCCATTTTAAAATAGCCTTGGCCTTTTCAGGCGATGCAATAAGGACCGATGGGTCACCGCTCCGCCTTGGCGCTATTAGTGTTTTAATAGGCTTTCCAGTAACTTCTTCTGCCACTTCTATAACCTCTTTCACAGAAAAACCGGATCCACTGCCAAGATTAAAGATGTTGCTTTCATTGCCAGCTCTGAGATAATTAAGCGCTAATAAATGTGCGTGAATCAGATCAATCACATGAATATAATCTCGAATACAAGTCCCATCTTTTGTGGGATAATCATCACCATAGATGGAAATAGCCTCTCTCTTACCCAGCGGCACTTGCAAGACAAGCGGAATGAGATGTGTCTCAACGGTATGAGCTTCGCCTATATCACCTGATTTATCTGCACCCGCAACATTGAAATAGCGTAATGATACAAATTTGATGCCATGTGCAGCATCAGACCACTTAAACATTTTTTCCATCATGAGCTTGGATTCCCCATATGGATTTGTTGGGAGCGTTTCACTCTCTTCTGTGATCGGAACAATTTTAGGCTCGCCATAAACAGCAGCCGTCGATGAAAAAATAATCTTCTTAACATCATGATCTCTCATGACCTTTAACAATACATTTGCACCATAAACATTGTTTTCAAAATATTTTAGCGGATTTTCACAGGACTCACCCACAAGTGAATTGGCACTAAAATGTAAAATAGCCTCAATATCATGCGCTTCAAAAACAGCGGTAAGCGCTTCTTCATCTCGAATATCAACTTGATAAAAGATGGCCTTTTTATTTACCGATGCCAAATGACCTGTTTCCAGATTATCCACAACGACGACGGATTCTCCACTTTCAATCAATATTTTAACCGCATGGCTACCAATGTAACCTGCACCACCTAAAACTAAGATCATACATTCACTCCTCATATCTTGTATTTTATTGCTTAAATCTAATTTCAGTATTACTAATGTCCATCTAACTTCATGTTCATTTAATTTCGGAATAGCCTATCTAAAAATATCATATCATAACTAAAATTTAATTCAATACGGCAAAGTAAATATTTATCTGATTTTAAATAAATATTTACTTAGGTTTAAAAAAGCCAATTAACTTGAATTGGAGTTAATTGGCTTTTGGGAATGGGGATATGAATTTAATTTCTGGTGGTGTCTGCTTCACGAGGTTTTAACACAAACGTTTTTTCCGTTAAGAACTTCCAATATTTTTGTGGCATGAAGTTCCTTTGGCACTTGGGATTCTTTCTTTCTGCTATGGCGATATGATCGAAATAGCGCTTCCAGAGTTCCTGATATTTCGCCTCCTCTTTGGAAAATTGGAGTTGTTCAAAGGCATCAATGGGCTGTAAAAACCATTTTTGACCATCGTAGAAAGCGCCAATGCCCCTTTTGGTATCGTGAATCACCCACAGTTGATCTTTTAAACGCTCAGCAAAATGAGGGGCTATTATCCCCGTCAGATCATAAGTGGGCTCATATTGCGCATAAAAGATGTCCTTGTCCAGCTGTGCAAATCTCAATATGCCAAGCATTAGATGGGACTCCCGCACAACGGATCGATAGAGTTTATAAATGTTAAAAATGGCGTCATCGCTTAAACAAGTGATTGCATTGCCACCCAGTTTATAAGCTCTTTTCAGAAATTTAAAGAGAAGCGTCCCATAGTCCGATGATTCATAGAGATAACTGTAAAGAACGACTTTAAATCCCTCTTCTCCAAATGTATCCATGATAGATTTTGCCACTTTATAGGCCTGATCACGATCGCTTACTACGATCTCATAAGAGCACCAAAGATTCATCTGGTAAGTCTTCGCATCTAAAAGCTGGTCCGTTTCTATACGAGCACGATTATGAAACATCTGGTAAATACCTGTCAAGGCGCCTTCGAAACTGCCATCATGTAAGTAATCCATAAGTTTCTCCCTCTATTGCATGGTTGGGTGTCGTTATGCCAAATGCCTCAGGATACAAATCACTGAGGCTCATCTGGCTTTGCTTGGGTTTATCCAGCAACATTTGTTTTAATCTAAGCGGTTCTAAATCACCTGCGCCGAAGTATTGCCCTTTGCATGTGATAAAGTATTTTGCACGCTTTAAGACCACACCCATTTTTTTAAGAGACTCATATGAGACAAGTCCAAATCGTCTTGCAGCCATAATGCGTCTTGCAGAGGTATTTCCAATGCCCGGTATTCTGAGCAATTCTAAAAAGCTCACTTGATTGACTTCCATGGGAAACAGATGCAAATTGCGAAGTGCCCACTGGCATTTGGGGTCCACCAGCATATCCAAATTCGGATGTGCTTCATTGACGATTTCATCTGCCTTGAACCCATAAAAACGCAAGAGCCAGTCCGCTTGATAAATGCGATGTTCTCTTTGAAGGGGTGGCACTTTATGTGGCACGATATCCGGATGATTGTTCACCGGTACATAGGCAGAATAGTAGACCCTTTTAAGTGACATTTTATTATAGAGCGCCTCTGATAGCTTGACAATGTGATAATCTGTCTCATTTGTGGACCCTACTATGAGTTGTGTCGACTGACCAGCAGGGACAAATAGTGCTTTATTGCGCTTTTCATATTTATGCTGATCAATTTGGTCTTTGATCAGTTTCATAGGGCTCAATATGGATTGGCGATCCTTTTGAGGGGCCAATAATTTGAGACCATTGGTGGTGGGCAATTCAATATTGATGCTTAAGCGATCTGCGTAGAGCCCAGCTTCCCTGATGAGCTTTTCATCAGCGCCTGGGATGCCTTTTAGATGAATATAACCTTGAAAGTTCTCTTCTGTTCTCAATCGCTTAGCTACCATTAGAAGTCTTTCCATCGTATAATTCGGATTTCTCGTTACGGCAGAACTCAAGAATAGGCCTTCTATGTAATTGCGTCTGTAAAAGTTGATCGTCAGTGCCACGATCTCTTCTGGTTCAAATTCTGCGCGCGGAAAATCATTCGACAGACGATTGATGCAATACGCACAATCATAGATGCATTTATTAGACATTAAAATTTTAAGGAGTGAGATACATCTGCCGTCATCAGTCCAACTGTGGCAAATCCCTGCTTTAGTTGCATTGCCAAGACCACCTGCATTAGCTCTTTCGCTCCCACTGGATGAGCATGATACATCATATTTCGCAGCATCTGCTAATATTTCAAGTTTTTCAAAGATTTCCATAGCGACCTCCCACCACATCAACCCAATAGATTATAAATCTGTTCTCTCTTATCTTTATAGTAGAGTTTGCTCTTTTCAGACATTTTGTCATAACTCCTGATGAGTTTATTGCGTACAAAATGAACGCCCTCATTTTGATCCATTTTTCTCATGACATATGCCAAATAGAAAAGTGCCGGTAAATTGTCATAATGAGAAATCGCATCTGCATCTGCAACGCAGATTTCTTCTATACTCATCTTGTTCCTAATAACACTGCCTCTATGGTTGAGAATGCATTGCTTCACTTTTTCAATTTTGACTTCTGGATAGTCATATGTGCTCAGTATTGCCTCTGCCATCTGCGCACCATGAATGTGATGTGATTCATATAACGCGTAATCAGTAATACTGGCAATGTCATGCAACCAGCCTGCAATTTCACAGACTTCAATATCCGCATGATATTGCTTTGCCAATTCAACAGCATGCCTTGCAACACTTTCAATATGATCATAGCATCCTTTTCCAAAAAAGTTATTCGGACTTTCGCACCTCATTTTAATATCTGCTTTGATATCCTCTATTAGGTTCATGTGGTTTATGTTCATGTGACTGACCTTCTCATCTCTATTTTTTATTCATAATTTTTATCTTCAGTTCAGAGCTTTTATCTTTTACAAAATAGAACGTGTGTTCTAATTTGATTATATCATATTTTGCTCACTTTACAACCCCTTACAAAGAAGATCCTCAAAATAGAACCCATAAATAGGACAAAAAAATAGAGAATAATGGCATACATCCGTTATTCTCTGCAATGTTCAACACACTCGATAAACCTAGCCTTAATTACTAAGGCATGGCATTCACTGTCACAATATGATATTTAGGGATATAACTCACTTTAAAGTTCAGAGCTTGGCAAATAAACTTTAGGGGCACATAGTTAATGTCCTCATTTTTTATGCCAACGGTTTCTAGATAAACTTCTTTCCCATTGGCTTTGGCATAGGGGTTATCCAGTTGTATCCAGAACACATAACCATTTTTCCCCCCAGTGTACGTTTTATAACTACTATGATAATCGAAGTCTACACCTAATGCCGATAGCAATTCTTCTGCACGGTATAGGCTATTGTTGTTCACCAGTAAAGGTTTACTTTCAAAATGGACGTATTTACCTTGAATAAAGAGTTTTTGAGACTCATTGCCATTAGGCGCGTTTACAAGCGTGAGTTTATGTTTACCCAATGGTGCTTTAACTGTAAAGGATTCTCCATTATACAACACTTCCAGTGATGTCTGAACATCATCAAGCAATATCTCTGTCGGCACGAAATTTATCGTGATCAACCCGTTTCTCTTTTCTTGGTATTCAAGTTCAATTTTATCCGCAGTCGATTTAAACCTTTTAATCTCACCATTGAAATCTAAGATTCTCATATTTTTTTCAAATGTTTCTGCAGGAATCACTTTGAATTCAACATCATGAGTACCACTTGGTATCAGTATAAAATCAGAATTTACAAATGGACTCACTTGCCCATCTATCAACACTTCTTTGTGCTTCATATCACCGAGGTATTTAAATGTATTCTCTGATTGCGTCTTGATATGTCCTGAATTCACTTTTTCAACTTGACTCTTATGCGCCATTACATAAGGCAGCATTTCATAATCATGATCATAGAGTGTATGCGCTGCATATAGACAAACTCTATCTGATAAAGACATGGCATGGGCAATGAGATCATAAAGTTCTAACCCTGTTTGTTTAGCTGTTGGATATAAGTTTTCATAAGCTACTCTTGATCTTTCAACGATATTGATGTCAAATAAAACATCCTTGTCACTGTTCATCTTTCCCTTATAATGCTTTGATATTTCAGAATACCTTGCTGGTCCAAGCGCCCATAGTGTAAAAGGGTCTTCCACGATGTAGAAAAAATCATATTTGTTTTGAAGTTTGATAAAGGCATTGGCATCCACACCTATGTTGTCATACATTTTAGAATCTTTAATGCTTTCAATCTGAGTGACATATATGGAATAAGGTAATCCCCCTTTTTTCAAGAGCTTCACAGAGCTGATAATTTCCTCATTTAAAGCCGTTACAAGGTCTCGCCTGTATTGCAAAAACTGAGTTTTGATAGCATTGTCGCTCTTACTGTGATGATAAGGACTTGATGCATCAAATAATTCAATCGGATCTACACCCGTTTTTGCTTTAAATGCGCTTCGTACATCGTCAGATAAGGGCGTAAAGGTCTCTGGAAACTTAAACCCATCTGGTGACTCAAAATAGAGTTCGGCGATATCGACACCATCCCAATTAAAGGCGCCCAAATAATCTTTTACATATGCTTTTATGGCATCCATGCAAGCCGGATTCTCCATGGCCATTAAATATCGCCACGATACATGTGCGTCTTCCAGTGTTCCTGTTTTTTCTCGCCATTCTGGGTGATCATGCCAAAATTGCTCTGTTACCATGGGAAACTCAAACCATGCATATACCAAAATGCCTTGCCCATTGCAAGCATTGATAAATTTATCATAAAATGTTTTGGTTTTATCTATTTCGTACCATGCACTTAAATGGACCTCAGAAATACCCGCTTTCTTAAACTGTTGAGCAAGTTGTTCTGGATCTTGATCATAATAATAGCCCCAGTCCATATAAACGATCATCTGATCTCTTTTAATTGAAAAATCAAGTGCAAAGGTCTTTGAAACAATTTGCATCATAAAGGGGATTCTATAGTACTGATAGTCCGTCTCATTGACATATGCGCCTACAGTGCTATAGACGAAAGAACCCTTTTGATATTGCCCACTGACCACAACTGGTGTAGATTTGTCACTTGAAAGACAGTGAACGGACAAATCTTTATTGGTGATCATTGGAATGGTCACTTTTTCATCCCAAAAAATATTGACGGTTGGGTGCATCTTGTCTATTAGGCCATCAATCTGCTTTGTATCCGTTCCAAAGTCAACACCCAATTGCCTGCCCAAACTCTGATGTCTTTCTACGATTAATTGCATCCCTGAACCCACTGCTTTCACAATACTTGCTTCAGGGATACAGTGATCCGCCACAGATTGAGTGATTATTAAAATGTCTACATCCGACAACTCAAGTGTACTGAGGTCCTCTTCATGAATGACTTCAACGAGCATTCCAAAATCGGTAAACATCTTTTGGTAACTGCTCTCTTCATTGGCTTTAATCACTTCAACAATTCTGATCACGCTTGTATCCTGTCCATATGTAAATTGAAAAAAGGTACTCGCAATCAAACCCAATAACAAGACTTGAAAAAGGCACTTTTTAGACCAGTTTTTCATGTCGAACCTCCCCTATATATGCGCTATTTTTTCTATGATATTATCCCCTCTATTATATCAAATCTGCCATCTGTATGTACATCATTTTATCTGATATGGAAACATTTGTATCATCTTTCGATGTCTCAAAACGATTTTCGCTGACGCCGCTTTGGGCTCAAATCTTGCATACAACAACATTTGAGCCATCTCCGATGCCTCAAAACGATTTTCGCTGACGCTGTTTGAGGGTGAACATTCCTCAGCACAGCTTTGGGCTCAAATCTTGTTGTTTTAAAAAAACGAGAGTTCTCTTGATGAGAATCTCTCGTCTTGTTCTGTTTGAAAATACTCTGAATTTACCTTACGTCCAATTATTCATAAAAATATTCACCGTCTATAATGATATAGAGATCATCCGCTTTGCTTGAAAACGGCCTGTTGTTGAAATACAGACACTCACCCACATTGTTTTCACCTGTTAAGGCCTTTTTAGCCGCCACAATGCTGTTTTTTGAAGGTTGAAGCGTTAAAAAGCTTTCCCTATGTGCCGGCGGAAACTGTTTGTATTTGCCCTCTTGATAAATAACATCATATACTGTGGATGGAAAGTTTGAACTCTTGACGCGGTTTAGAACCACATTTGCAATGGCGAGTTTCATATCCATTGAACTGTCACTGCTCTCCACATTTACAATCCTTGCCAACCAAAGCAAATCTTCATCTGTATAAGGTATCACGATTGGATCTGTCTCATCCCATTCAAACTGATCGCTTTGAATCGTCAACGTCAAATTGCTATCGTTCCAAGCAAATGTTGCTGGAAAACGCTCCATTAGGAAATTGAGTGGTGCATACACGCGATCATCAATTACAACTGTCGGGGCATCCATCATCAAAATTTCATTGTTGATGATGGCTTGTGTTGACTCTAACTCAAAACTCATATATTGATCTTCATATTCTACCGTTGCTAACTTTGCATTTCCGAGCCAATGGGTTTCTCCTCCAAATCTTGACGAGAAATCTGCTACACATGCGTACAACTGATCATTTTGGACAACAACTAAACCATCATTGCCAATCGGTTGATCATTGATGATCAAAGTCACTTCGTTTGCAAATGTCACTGAAGAAAGCAACATCAGAAACAAGAGTAACATGGTCACTTGCCATTTCAACCTCATAGGACCTCCTGAATTGTTTTTTTAAATATGCCCTATTTTACCATATTCGGGCCTTAATTCAACCCTTTGGTCACCATGCTGTCATTTTCAATCCACCCGTACCGCTTATCGCAATGCTTCTCGTCTTTATTACAATTTGAAGTAGTTGACGCCAGCTTCAAATATTTTCATATCAGATGCACCATAAATATTTTTGTAAAGATGTTTACCCACACGCTCCACGTGGCCCATTTTACCTAAAATCCGACCATCCACTGAAGTAATGCCCTCTATCGCCATCACCGAACCATTGATGTTGTAATGACCATCATATGTCGCCTGATGATTAGAGTCCACGTATTGAGTCGCTATTTGACCATTTTTCTTGAGAGATTCAAGTGTTTTGTCATCCGCATAGAATCGGCCTTCACCATGAGAAAATGCCGTTTCAAAGACATCCCCAGCTTCTACGTTTGCAAACCACGGTGATTTGACAGAGGCAACTCTCACATGAGCCATCCTTGCCACATGGCGACCGATTTTGTTAAAAGTCAAGGTCGGTGCATTTTCATCTAAAGTTTTAATTTCACCATACGGTAAAAGCCCTAACTTCACGAGGGCTTGGAAGCCATTGCAAATACCAATCACAAGTCCATCACGTTCATTCAAAAGTTTCATAAGGGCTTCTGCAACTCTAGGATTTCTAAAAACAGATGCAATAAACTTACCTGAACCCTCCGGTTCATCGCCTGCACTGAATCCACCTGGAATCGCAAGGATTTGGCTCTTATTGATCTTCTCAACCAATTCGTCGATGGATGCCATTGTTGCCTCAGGGGTTAGATTTCTAAATAAAAACGGTTCTGCTACAGCACCTGCTTTTTCAAAAGCACGTTGCGTATCCCATTCACAGTTTGTCCCTGGAAATGCAGGTACAAGCACTCTTGGTTTTGCAAATTGTGCTTTAGGTGCGTATATTGAACGATCTAAACACGTGATTGTTTCGCAAGTGCCCTGAGCCTGAGCTTCATGAACTTTAGGAAAAATAGCATCCAGCGGTTTTTCCCATTCTGACATGAGCACATCCATATCAAGTGCCACGCCGTTGACGCTGATATTAGAGTTTTCAGTGGTTTTACCAATCATTTTTGCAAATGATAATTGGCTTAATTCAACGCCTGCTTTGATTTCAAAAACCAAACTGCCATAAGCGGCTTCAAATAAATCGAATTCCGTATCCAATGTAAATCCAATTTTATTTCCAAATGCCATTTTAGTCATTGCAAGTGCTACGCCACCTTTGCCCACTGCATATGCCGATAGGATTTGACCTTCTAAAATCGCTTGGTGAATTTCAGAATAAGCTTTTTTCAAGTTTTCAAAATCGATGATTTCAGAGGCATCTCGCTCTGCATAAAAATAGCCAATCGCATTGCCGCCCGCTTTAAATTCTGGCGAAATGATCTCACTGCCCTCAGCTGTATTCACTGCAAATGAAATGAGTGTTGGCGGCACGTTGATGTCTTTAAATGTGCCCGACATGGAGTCTTTACCGCCAATTGCAGCCGTGCCCATCTGGCTTTGTGCATAACTTGCACCCAATAGGGCTGAAAACGGTTTACCCCATTTAACAGGATCATTGCCCAGCTTTTCAAAATACTCTTGTAGTGAAAGTCTCACTTTTTCATATGCGCCACCCGTCGCAACGAGTTTTGCGATGGAATCCACCACAGCATACAATCCACCGTGGAAAGGCGACCACTTGCCAATGGCAGGATCATAGCCATAAGCCATCATGGAAACGGTATCCGTTTCACCTGTGAGCACTGGGAATTTAGCCACCATGGTTTGAGCCGGCGTATTATAAGTCTTACCGCCAAAAGGCATCAACACCGTTCCTGCGCCAATGGTATTATCAAAACGCTCCACGAGGCCTTTTTGTGAACAGTTGTTAAGATCTTTCACAGTTTCTAGCCATTTTGCTTCAAGGTCTACTGTTTTATTATTCGTTCCAAGTTTATCTTGATTAAAGAAGGTATTACTTGAAGGTGCTGATACTTTAACAGAAGTCTTGCCCTTCACACCATTTGTATCTAAAAATGCTCTGGAAAGGTTAAGCACTTCTTGACCATTCCAAGTCATGATGAGTCTGCCATCATCTGTTACTTTTGCAACTTCTGAAACCTCTAAGTTTTCATGATCACAATGCGCCATAAAATCCGCCACGTTTTCTGGTGCGATTACCACTGCCATACGTTCTTGAGATTCTGAAATCGCAAGCTCTGTACCATCAAGACCTTCATATTTTTTCTTAACTGCATCCAAATTGATCTGTAAACTATCTGCAAGTTCTCCTATTGCAACAGAGACGCCACCTGCACCAAAGTCATTACATTTTTTAATGAGTTTTGATAAATTTGGATTTCTAAACAACCTCTGAATCTTGCGTTCAACTGGTGGATTTCCCTTTTGGACTTCTGCACCACAAGTCAATAAACTTTCCTCATCATGTTCTTTAGAAGAACCCGTCGCGCCACCGATGCCATCTCTACCTGTTCTACCGCCCACGAGTAAAATCACATCACCTTCAAGTGGTTTTTCTCTGACGATATTGGCTTTAGGCGCTGCGCCAACCACTGCGCCCACTTCCATTCTCTTTGCTAAGAAACCCTCATCATAAACCTCAGCCACATGACCTGTTGCAAGTCCAATTTGATTGCCATAAGCACTGAACCCAGCTGCCGCTTTTTGCGTGATGATCTTTTGTGGCAGTTTACCTTCAAGCGTGGATTCAAACGGCACTGTAGGATCAGCTGCACCGGTTACGCGCATGGAATGGTAGACGTAACTTCTGCCTGAAAGCGGATCTCTAATGGCACCTCCAAGACAAGTTGCCGCACCACCGAAAGGTTCGATTTCAGTGGGATGATTATGCGTTTCATTTTTAAACATCAAAAGCCAGGGCTCTTTTTTACCGTCTATTTTAACATCCACTTCTATACTGCAAGCATTGATTTCGTCCGATACATCTAAGTCTTCAAGGCCGCCTTCTTTTCTGAGGGTTTTCATGTTGATCGTTGCAAGATCCATCAGCGTAATATCTCTTTTACGATCAGCATAGACGTATTTACGTGCCTCTAGATATGCCTCGAAAGCTTTGTTTAATACAGGTTTAAAGTCGCTTTCTTCAAACTCAACAGCTTCAATTTCAGTTGAAAAAGTGGTGTGTCTACAGTGATCTGACCAATAGGTGTCGATCACTCTAAGTTCTGTAATCGTAGGATTTCTGTGTTCCGTTTCCTTAAAATAGGTTTGTATAAATGCCACATCTTCCACAGTCATGGCAAAGCCCATTGTACTTTTAAAAGCGACAAGTTCTTCAGGCGACATGTCGATGAAATTTTCAACGGTTTTTACAGCATGTGGTTCCTGTGTTACCATTTTAACTGTTTCAGGGATCTCCAGTGGCACTTCTCTGGATTCCACTGGATTGATGAGATACGTTTTAATCATTTCAAATTCTGGCTCCGAAACAGCACCCTCTATTACGATGATACGTGAAGTCACAATTTCAGGTCGCTTCTCAAGCGTTACAATTTCAATGCATTGCGCCGCAGAATCCGCCCTTTGATCGTATTGGCCCGGTAAGAGTTCAATTCTAAAGGCCTTGCTATTTTGAGGCAATTCAATTTCAGTTTCAGTGACATTGTCCACATTGGGTTCAGATAGAATTAATGCTTTTATTTCTGAAAGTTTGCTTTCATTGACACCTTCCATGTCATAGACATTGATGATACTCACTTTTTCAAGCGTATGAATGTGAAGTGTCTGTTTTAAATCATGTAATATTTCATGTGCTTCTACGTCAAAACCCGTCTTCTTTTGAACCAAAATGCGCTTTACTAAACTCATATTTTCCTCCTTAGCCTCAGACCGCAGGGGCTTCACTTTACGGCCCTTTCAAATGCTTAAATGCCACCTGTTTTATGCATCCATGTATTGTGAATATATTCTAAATTATAATCTCATTTTTCTTTCTCTCTCATTTTATCATAGGGTTTTTTATAATGAAAATTAATATTTTTAATGACTAAGATTAGCACTGCTAATTTTAAAAAGCCCTATGGCATCATTTTATTTGAACCGGCCCCCAAAAAAGTTAGACCAAAAATCTAACTTTTGGGGTTCAGTCCACTTTCCATGATCCCACAAGGCTTTTATGCATTCTATTGGGCACTCTATCTATCGTTTAAACTCAATCTCAAAAACGGCCCCTTGTTCACTGTTATAAGCTTTAATTTCGCCCCCATTTAGAAGCACCGCACTTTTCACAATGGCAAGTCCCAGTCCGTGGTTGCCATCACTCCCCTTGAAAAAACGGTCAAAGATGAATTCAATTTCATTACTTCTAAAGCCTCTGCCATCGTCTGATATAAATATTTTGACGAAATCAGAAGTGGCTTCTACGCTTATTTCTATTTGATCTTTTGCATGTCTAATGGCATTACTCAAAAGGTTTGAAATCGTCTTTTCCAGCAACGATTCATCTAGAAATAAATGTACAGAGTCCTGGCAGATCAATCGGACGTGCTTGTTCTCTTTAAGTGCAATCCCCGCTGCGCGCTCAACGATTTCCAATAGCCACATTTTCAAATCCAAATTAGACTTTTGAATGCTCACAGATGTGCTCTCAAGTCTTGAAAGTGTAATGAGCTCATCCACAAGCCCCTTTAACCGAATACTCTCATCTGCTATGATTTGTGCTGGATGCGTAACTTCTTTAAAAACACCCCCTACAAGACCTTCCGCATAACCTTGAATGGACATCAATGGCGTCCTGAGTTCATGTGAAACATTTTGCAAGAAATTGCGCTGTGTCTGGTCCTGCACTTCCAATTTCTGACTCATCTGATTAAGGCTATGCATAAGTTGATAAATCTCTGCTGTATCTTGATGTACTGAGAGCGCATCGTATTGACCACTGGATATGGCATCTGCATAAGCCGACGCTTCGATAATGGGTTTAGAAATACCGGATGCAATTCTTTTAAAAAAGACACTACTGACTAAGAGCGTCACACCTATGATACTCAGTAAAATTAAGTTAATCCGTTTTAACAGAAGATTTGCAGCATTTAACGAAGAAACATATACGGCATGAAAAGTTCTATTTAAGGGTCTAGCAAGTGGCAGGTCACCAGTTACATTTGGTGATGTGGTTGACGACGCACTAGCAGGAGCACTTTCAGGTATAGGTTGATTGATTTCAATGCTCGCCCCAGCGATCAAATAGGCCATTTGATTGACTTTAACACGTTGAATCCCATCGATTTCCTGTATGAAGATGGCCTCTTTAGCGGCTAAGATGACAGGATCTGTTTCATCCCTGTTCGTGGGAAATATCAATTCTCCTGTTTTAGAAAATATAAAAATATCTGTATTGTTGGCCATTTTCGAAATCTTAAAAATTTCATTGACAAAATCTATTTGATCACTGAAGCGTTTCCGATCTATTTCATTTGAAAAGTCTAGAGGCCTTTTCACAAGTTGCTGTTTGAGCATGAGATTGGTCGTCACAAGCGTGTTTCGAATCTCCTCACGTGCATTTTTTTCTGTGTATAATCTCATGGCAATGTTGAAAACGATTAAAATGACCAGTGGTAAAGCGATCATGAAGCCGATGTAGGGCATCAAAATTTTACGTTCAATGGTCCAAAGATTTTGTGCTTTTTTGGGGGCTTTACTCATAGCAGACCTACTTTCCCTTAAATGAATCTTCAATTTCAAGTTTAAATCCAAAACCCCATACGGCTCCAATTTTCACATTGGAACAACTGAGTTTTTTTCTAAGTCTCTTGACCACATCGTCTGTCGCGCGCGTGTCTACATCAAAATCAAACTTCCAAACATTCTTAAGGAGTTCTTCTCTGGAAATGGCGCGCTCTTGATGCTCAAACAAATAGACCATAAGGGCAAACTCAGTGGGCGTCAAATCTAAAGGCACTTCTTTACAATGCACGACTCTTTTGTCCACAGAAATCGTCAAATCACCATAACTTAATAGTGGATTCACTTCATAGTTGCCTTGATCAAATTGCATGCGCCTAAAGATGGCTTTGACGCGTGCCACAAGTTCAATTGGAGAAAACGGTTTTACCAGATAATCATCGCTTCCAATGGTAATGCCCGTAATTCGATCAAGCTCACTGTCTCTTGCAGACACGATGATAATGGGCACATTATGTTTCTCTCTGATCTTAGTGCACAGCGATAGTCCGTCCATCTCTGGCATCATAATATCTATAATAAGCATATCTGCAGGGTCCATTAAAAAAGCATCGTAAAGTGCTTTTCCATCCTCAAAAGTCTTTACTTCAAAACCATCATTTTTTAAAAAACTCATGATCAGCTCACGAATATTTTTTTCATCATCAGCAACATAGATTTTTTTTTGCATGCGACTCACTCCATTCTTTAAATTCATCATATCACACCCCTACTTCAGTAAAAATATTCAAACGTACTTTACCACAAAATTGCCACAGTTTCACCTTTGATATGACCATGCGCTCTCCGTTAAACTATTCTTATAGAACAAGCATGCAAGCTTGCTCGACAATTGAGATGAAGGGAGAAATAAGATGAAAAAAGAATTTATAAAAAAGATCGTTACATTAGGTTTATTGGGTACCATGATTGTGCCTGCATTGGCTTTTGCCGACAACTCAAGTACAGATATTGCTGTGGTTCCAGAAGACAAGCCCACTGTAAATCGGCCAATTAAAGGCGACTTGCCGCCACGACCTGAAAACGAAAATGGTCGTATGCCTATGCGTGATGATAGGGGGCCGCAATTGGGAGACCGGTCACTCGAAATCGTTACACTCTATGCGCCAGAACTTTTAGACCAATTTGAAACTGCCATGGACTCGCAAAAATCCATTCGCGACTCTATAAGCACACTTCAAAAAACTAAACTAGAAGCAAACCAAACGGCATATAGAGCACTTCTGAATACACTTAAGGCAGGGCTTGAAAACGGTACAATTACACGAGCTGAAGCTCAAACACAACTCGAAGCATTTAAGACAAGTGGTCAGGCTGAACGAGATGCTCTAAGAACTGAAATTGAAGCACTTAAAGACACTTATAAGATCGATCAAGAAGCTCATAGAACTCTAATGACCACTCTAAAAACAGCTATAGATAGCAGTGATGAAGCCACTATCAAAGCTTCATTAAACACATTGCTTGAACAGCTCAATCAACACATCCAGTACGATCAGGCTCTCTACGAATTGTTTTCTTCGAAATAACACCACTGTATTACTTCACATTACTATTTTTAAAGCCAAGGCGATTTGAATATGTTCCCTGTCCACAGACAGGGGCATATTTTTTTCACCTTGGCTTTTCCTTTTCTTGCAGAGCTATTTAGATTTTTAGGGCTTCATTCATTATAGATGTCGGCATAGTTGTCGGCAAAAACTCTAATTAGAGATGCTTTACTATCTTCTAATCCACTACAATAATGGTCTTATAAATCTCCAATGGTTTTATAGACTTATGAACGATTTTTTCAAAATCTTCTATGGACAAATAACTGTTATTCTGAATAATTTTCATGCCCGAGGTCTCATCTATAAAGCCATCGTCTTCCTGATCGTTTTTATAAATAACTCTTCGCTGAACTGCATCCCAAGAGATCTCATAATTGAAATGTGTCATGGTTGCCTTAAACGGCAAGTAAATCATCCCCTCCACTTCAACAATTGGCTTCTCCAACACCACTTTCATGTGATTTTCCCAGAAGGTCCAATCCGTACTTGTTTGAGCAGGATCAATAAGTGCTTGTAAAGCTTCCTCAGAGTACCCAAAGCTTATATCGTTGTAATCAATCGGCATTGCCTTGATTTCATTGTTCCACATATCTGAGATCATTAAAGTGCCCTTATTAATGATCAACCCCGTTGGCGTATTATATCTTGCTTCTTTTATATCACCGACCACATTGCCGCTAAAAGGTGCTCCCGAATAAGTCTTAACAACGCCATCAGTTCCTACCACTCTGATCACATGATTCCAAGAATCTGCCACAAATAAGTTGCCCTTGTCATCTAAAGCAAATCCCTTTGGAAAATTAAATTTGGCCTCACTTGTGGTGCCATTCACAAGACCTGTTTTGACATAACCTGTCTCTGTATTCAGATCAGTCACATTCCCGGCTACTAATGAAATAACGCCGTTCTCAACACGCTTTATCGATTGATTCCCACTGTCCAGTATATAGAGTATGCCATTGCCATCAAACAATAAATCACTTGGTTCATTAAGTTTTCCAGATTTCAACGTTTTCTGGTCAGGTGTAAATGAAAGTGTTTCAGCTGTACCATCTTTACGGATAACCCTTATGCTGCTGTTTAGAGTGTCTGCTACATAAAGTTTGCCCTCTGAATCCATTGTCAAGGCAGAAGGTAAATTAAATTGCGCTATACTAGCAGCACCATCCTTAAAGCCAGCGGTGCCAGTTCCAGAAATTGTGGATACTGCGCCTGCTTCAATCTTCCGAATAACATGATTCCCTGTATCTGCCACATAGATGACACCTGTTTTAGTGATGAAAATATCGCGAGGCTTATTAAATCTTGCCTCAAGTGCTTTTCCATCTAAAAGGCCACCCCTTGGAAAACCCATGCTGTTCTTACCATCAAAGCCACCTGCAACTATTTCCAGCCCATTTGCTGTAACTTTTTTAATCATATTATTATAAGTGTCCGCCACATAAACATCACCTAGATAATCCGTTGCCAACCCATAAGGCTGATTCAATCCAAGCATCAAATCGCTTTTCACCTCTGGATCAACAGGTGTAATTGGCTTTACATCTACTGCAAATGCAAGGGAAAGCTGTGTCATGATCACCATCATTATCATAAAAAGTGCCGCTTTTCTTATCATTTTCATAGTATCCCTCCCCTTTAATACGGTTCACTGTGCCACTCTGTACCATCAAATCTAATCGCAATAGCTTGGGCATAAATAGGTGTTGTATTGGCATTGGCATTGGCATCGTCGCCATAACTATTTGTTATATTTCTGACTTGACTGATAACAATAAAGTCTCCATTTTGAGGCATACTACAGAGTTCAATTTCTAACGATTTATGATCACTGCCAACTTTTTGTGACATGACGCCAAAATTGCCTGTGTTGACATTTACAGTTGCTGGTATATACGCACTCGCTGAATGGTTCCAAGACTCTAAATAATCGTCATAAGTTAAGGTCACAATCACACTTGAACCAGAAGTAACCTGCGTTATGCTTGAAACAGCTGATGTTTCATTGATTCTCTTGATGGAGCTTGCCGCAGGGCCACCATAAGGATACTCATACTCCGCCGGTAAAGCATAATCTTCATCGTTTGCAGATGAAATCGTAAAACCGCTGTATAATCTAATGGATGCCGAACCACCTGTCGGCGTATTAGAATCATAGAGATACTTTGAAAGTCTGCTGATAAAGGAAGGTGTAGTATCTTCAACACTGCCTAATTCCAAAGGTTTAACGAAAATCTGATCTCCTAAAACACTGGTCGTCCCATATAAGTCAATTGGGTTACTTGCATAAATACCGGAACTCATGAGTTTTAAATTGGATACATCCACCGTATCGCTTTCATTTAAAGGCTCCGAAAACTTCAGAGCAATATATTTTTCATCTAGAGGTAATGATAAGTCAATCTCTAAATCCATCAAGACCGGTTTCGCCTTATCCTTTATTTGAACAGCATTCGTCGCAGGCAGTACTAAACCCGTAAGACTTTCAATCATCCCTGCATAAGGTATGTCTAAGATCCCCACTGCATCTGTGTTGCCAGCCACACTCTCTGCAACTTCAAAATAAATTTTTGTATCATCTGGCTGATCCATTGGAAAATTAAACGATTCTTCGCCATCTAAAACCTTAATGGCACTTGTAGCAACCGACATTGAAGAAGAATTTACTATTGCGCCTACATCTTTAAAGGTGTCATCTTTAACGGCCTTATTAAAAGTCAATTCAATATAATCCACTCTCCCATTGCTATCAAAATCCAATGTATTGGCCTCTAACAAACTCAAATAAGGTGCATCAAAAGTCCAACCTGAATCGTATATAATGTCAAATTTAGTTCTATCTACGTTGTCATTTGTTGCCCAAGTTTGGGCGTTCTTGTAATCATATAATCCAGTAATATCAATTGAAAAGTGATCTGTTGTGAGCAAAGGCACTTCCAATTGGACGACAAAGCTCAGAGATATATCGGCAGAGACACTCGCATTGTAGCTATTGCTTACAACACTCATATTAGAATAGCCATCCATATACGTGACGACCTCATTCAACATCCCCATATAACTTGTTGCACTATCATAACTTAAATAGTCATCAAAGATTAAACTGATTTTATATTGATTTGATCCCAGATCCTTGACATCAACTGACTTCACCGCTGTTTTAAACGTATCCACCACAGACCCAGTCAGAGCGATTTTTTGCCCTGTTAAAACGGTTTGATTTTCAGAGGCATCTTCAATTGTAAGGCCATCACTGCAATAGAAGAAAGTGCTCTGTTCAGCAGTGACATACTCTATCATGTGCAGAATCGTATCAGAGTCTAATCCCTCTAGTTTGACCTCGTTGCCTAGATACCCCACATTTTGATTCATCTTGCCAAATGCAATTGGATAGGCTTCACTGTGCTGACCAGTATTGTTGTTGAGTATTCTAAAATCTGGCGTTTCCAGACTATTTCCAGCAAGTGGTTCTGAGAATACTAACCAAATACTCTTGGCATCACGTAAGCCATTAAAATCATATCGTCCAGCGACGAGCACAGGTGCCGCACGATCAATTGTCAACAAGCTCTCCGTTGCATTATTTAAAGCCCCTTCTTTACTTTTAAAAGTGCCCGAAGGTATGGTTAAAAGCCCTAAAGCCCCTGTGTTGTATTGAATACTGCTAGAAGAATGATCCAATTTCACATATATAACGGCATCATCTTGATCATCTGTATATGCACCTGTAAGATTTGTTACAATCCTAGAGTCATCCACAGGATCTAGGCGATTTTCGGACTGTAAGACAATGCCCTTTGATGCCACAAAAGTAGAATCGTCAACAGGACTATTAAAAGTCACTTGCAAATGATCCACAAGACCATCGCTATTCGCATCAATTGTAGCTGCACTTGTTGCATAAAAAGGTGCCGCTGGTGGCGCGCCTATTGCCCAAGTATCTTCAGCAGAATCATATGAATAAATCCGCGTTATTTGCTCCGCATCATCAAAGTAATCTGTTACAGCATGACCAAACAGATCATAAAGATAGCTGTAATCTATCGTAACGCTATCATTATCTGAGAGTGACCCCTCAAAAACAGTCACATGGAAAACGAGTTTAATCTGATCTGTCTTGCCAAACAGATATTGAAAATCAGTAAACTCTGTAGTTGAATTTGAGAAAGTACCTTTCAAAAGACTTTGATTCATATACACTGATGAGTCTAATTGTTCTGCATATAGGTAATCATTCAATTCTACTGTGAATAAATAATCCTTATTGGCCGTTAACGTTTTTACCGTCACACCTGAAACCATTGCCTTCTGTGTATCCATGGAAAGCCCTAAAAGAGGCACATCTCTTTGAAGCAGTCTTTGATTGCCGTTTGCATCTGAAATGTAAAATGGCACTTCGCTGTTCATCTTTAAGCAAATGTGTTCATAGCCCTCTATTGCTGCATTTTTTACATATCTCACCGTTGGATAATCCAATTTTTTGGCCTCAACATAGAACGGATCATCGGATTTTTTCTCATAACCGATTGTCTGTGCTGCGCTATAAAGTGTCTCAGAATTGGCTGCAATCTTAACATAGCCCAAAAGATCTAGACTATCATTAGTAATAGGCTCCGAGTAAATGATTTTGACATACTTGTCGCCTGCAGCACCCTCAAGAGAAATCATTGAACCTACAATCACAGGAGCAATCTTGTCTACTACAGACAAATTGGTAACCGTTCCAAGAGAAGCACCTGAAACTGACTGAATCATACCCGCATGCGGAATATTAAGATAAGCAACCGGTATAGTATTCACAGGCTTCTCTGTAGTATTGAGTTCAAATACGAGAATTGAATCGTTAACCTTATCGTTTACACCCGGAATCTGATCTCTAGATATACTTGAAGTCCTCAATGTTCCAATTAAGTCCGATGATTCTATATAAGCACCGCTTGAAGCGGAATAAGTTGAATCCTTCACATCCTGATTAAATGTGACCACAATGTGATCCGCTATGCCGTCATCATAAACGGCATCCACAATTTCTACCTTCGTCACTGTCAAAGCATCTGTTTTATCATTATCATCATCTGAAGGCGTGTTCGACGTGTTTGGATTATCTGGCGTATTCGGCGTAGTTGGCGCCTTAGGCGGCTCAGCATTGTCCTCATCTGAAAGCTCATCATAAATAATCTTGTTGACGCCCTCATCAGGCTCTGGTTCTGATGGCAACTCCTGTTTTTTCTGTTCAATAATTTGCTCTAAATCTTGCGTGAGATTTGGTTCAAAGGCTTCAGGCTCATCTGCTACAATTTCAAGCACAAATAAGTCCAAATCCCTGACTTCAATTTGTTTTGCCTTCCCAACCTTACTGACAACTTCTTGGATGTTGATCTGTTCAATTGCCTCACCTGAATTCAGTCTATTAGTAATTTCATCTGAAATTCCTTGAACGAGTTCTGGATTCAGTAATAAGGTCTCATTTGCACTTGCCAAGAGTTCCACATCTTGTGTGGCAGCGGGTTCATCACCTTCGCCTTGTTTCTGAACCTGTGTTTTCATACTGACTTTACCTTCTAAAACCACCAGTTCAGTACTGCTTTTCTCTTTCTGTGCTTCTGTTGGCGAAATAACATATTTGACAAAAAACTTTGTGCCCTTTGCGCCCATAACTGCTGTCGGTGTCTCTATCTCAAATGAATCATCTCCTCCTAGAGGCTTGCTGAGAGATGCCCAAACTTTCCCCGTAAAAAGTTTGATATTGGTAGAATCTCCACCTGACTCAGCCTCTGACATGAGCTCACTTAAACTCATGTAGGTTTTTTCACCCACTTTTATATACTTATCCGTATCGATTTGAAGTGCTATGGAAGCACCCTTCCCTGTGACAATTCGGTCCCCATGTTCCAATACGGTATCCACCTCAGGTGTAAAAGCTTTTTCGCCCCCTGCTTTTAAAATGGTGACCATCCCAGTGACTTCCACTACTGAAGCCGTTTTATACTTTACAGCAAAATCAAGTGGTATTCCCATAAAAATGATAAGAATTACCAAAGTAACTGCAAAAGCCTTTCGTTTCATCGTCTTTCCCCCTTAATTGGTTTTTTACTCATACATTCCCTGTTCGTACATTTATGGCTTTCTCTAAAGCAATCGAAATTAAAAATCTCCTAAAAGCTCCAAACGCCCGCATAGCAGATATGTATATACCCATTTTTCATGGCATTTCACTCTGTAGATTATTATATAGATTATTATTCTGTCTTATTATACTCAATTATCTTTTATTATATATGCAATTTAAAATAAAAAACACCTTTTCTTAATGAAAATATTACATTTTCGAAAATATTTGATATAATATTCATAAGTTCTGCTAATCAATTTTAAAATAAACATTACTTAAACTTCTCATGAAATTAATAAAATTATATTATCATCTTTTTTATAGAAAAGGAGAATATGAATGGCGCTCTACCCTAATATCAACTTTGAACTCTATAAATTTTTCTATTTTGCTGCAGATGAACTCAATTTTTCAAAAGCTGCACAAAATCTTCATGTCACTCAGTCTGCGGTCAGTCAAGCTATAAAGTCTTTAGAATCGCAACTTGAAGTGACTTTATTTTTTAGACAAGGACGCAATATTCGCCTGACTTTTGAGGGTGAAGTACTCTTTAAACACGTTGAGAAAGCCTTCAATTTCATCCGGTCTGCTGAAAATTCCCTCAACAGCATCAAATCTTTAGATGAAGGTACGGTCTTCATAGGTGCCAGCGACACCATTACACGTTATCTGCTCCTCTCTAAAATCAAGGGGTTTAACGCACTTTATCCCAAGGTAAAACTCTCCATTAATAATAGGCCTTCGCCAAGATCCGTTGAACGTCTAAAGAATGGTGAAATTGATATCGCCATTATCAACCTCAATCCAAATGTCGACTATAGCGGATTAGACGTTACGCCTTTTAGTACCATTGATAACATCTTTATTGCCACAGATACTTACTTGCCACTAAAGCCCTTTTCCAAACTTTCCTTGAAGGAGATCAGCACTCTGCCCCTCATCTGTCTTGAAGAAAAATCAACAACGCGCAAGATTCTTGAGGAATTTTATAAAGCAAATCATCTTAATGTACAGCCATCCTTTGAATTTGGCTCTTTAGAAGTCATCTTAGAAGCTGTAAAATCCAATATGGGGATTGGTTTTGTCTCTAAAAATGTGGCAGAGCAAGATTTGATTACAGAAAAAATTAAAGAAGTTCAAATTAAAGAAGAGATTCCCAAAATAAATGTGGGTATATTAACCAACAAGAGCAAACCCCTTTCCTTAGCCACTCAAAAGTTCTTAAATATACTCCTTGAAGAAGAAAGTTAGGTGATTCAATGCAGCCACATGAAATCAATCAATACATTCAAGAAAAAGGTTATTTCTATTTAAATGAAGGGGAATTGGATGTACATCTCTTTCATGAGGGCACCTTCTATAAAAGCTATGAATTTTTAGGTGCTCATGCCATCAACCGCTTTGAAGTAAACGCTGTGCGATTTGTCGTTTGGGCACCTAATGCGCATCAAGTTAATCTCATTGGCGAATTCAACGATTGGGATCCGTCAAGACATCCTATGCAACGCATTAAAAACAGTGGTCTTTGGCAAATCTGTGTCGTGAATGTTCAACCCTTCGACAGTTATAAATATCACATTGTCGGACCTGATCACAGTATTCACTACAAGGCAGATCCATACGCATTTCACGCAGAAGAAAGGCCACAAACGGCTTCAAAATATTATGATCTCTCTGGCTATCAGTGGCACGATGACGCTTGGTGCATCCAGCGAGATCAATCTGATCCTTACCACAGTCCACTTAATATCTACGAAGTCAATTTGTTATCTTGGCGTCAAAAGCACGACGGCAAACAATACTCTTATCACGACCTTGCGCATGAACTGATCCCATACGTCAAAGATCTCGGATACACGCATATTGAACTCATGCCCATCATGGAGCATCCATACGATGGTTCATGGGGATACCAGCTCACCGGCTACTTTGCACCCACTTCTAGATATGGCACGCCAAAGGATTTTATGTTCTTCATCGATCAATGTCATCAAAACGATATTGGCGTCATTTTAGATTGGGTGCCCGGTCATTTTTGCAAGGATGCTCACGGACTTTATCATTTTGACGGCGGTGCATGCTTTGAATCCAGCGATTATGAACGCGCTCACAACGAACAATGGGGTACAGTGAACTTTGATTACAGCAAACCCGAAGTGAACGCCTTTCTCATTTCCAACCTATTCTACTGGCATGAATTATACCATGTGGACGGCATCCGAATTGATGCGGTTGCCTATATGCTTTACCTCAACTTTGGCGGACAACTTCTCAAAAATAAATATGGAGGGGTTGAAAATTTAGAGGCTATCGATTTTATCAAAAAGATGAATCAGATTGTTTTTCAATATTTTCCCCATACTTTAATGATGGCTGAAGAGTCCACTTCGTGGCCTATGGTTTCAAGACCCATATCCGATGGTGGCCTAGGCTTCAACTACAAATGGAATATGGGGTGGATGAATGATATTTTAGAATACATGGAACTGGACCCTATTTTTAGAAAAGGATTTCACAAAGCACTGACATTTTCACTTACTTATGCTTTTACAGAAAATTTTGTATTGCCGCTGAGTCATGACGAAGTCGTTCATGGAAAAAAATCTTTGCTTAGCAAAATGCCTGGTAGCTATGAAGAAAAATTTGCTGGGTTGAGATTACTTTATACTTACATGATGGCACACCCTGGTAAAAAATTGCTCTTCATGGGGGGCGAATTTGGTCAGTTTATTGAATGGAACGAATGGCAAGCACTTGATTTCCACCTCCTTGATTATGAAGCACATCAAAAATTGAAACAATTTGTGAAAGATCTCAATTGGACATACCGTCAAAACAATTGTTTCTATGAACTCGACACAAGCTATGATGGCTATGAGTGGATTGAAGTGGACAATTCAAATGAAAGCGTTATTTCCTTTGAGCGCATCAATAAAAAGGGAGAACGTTTGGTCATTGTCCTCAACTTCACGCCAATTGAACGTAAAAATTATCCAGTTGGCGTCACCATACCAGGAAAATACGAAACCATCTTAAACTCTGCCGCTATCAAGTATGGTGGCACCATGGCAAACGGTCCACAAATTTATACTTCAAAAAAAGAACTTATGCATCATCGTTACCACGCTATTAGAATCACGCTCCCCCCTTATGGTGGTTTATACTTTAAATTAAAGGAGGATTAACTTATGAAAGAAGGCAAAATGATTGCAATGCTCCTTGCCGGTGGTCAAGGATCAAGACTAAAACTTTTGACAAAAGATGTTGCAAAACCCGCAGTTCCCTTTGGCGGCAAATATCGCATTATTGACTTTCCACTCAGCAATTGTTCCAATTCAGGTATATTTGATGTGGGTATTTTAACGCAATACAAACCCTATCATTTAAATTCTCACATTGGCATCGGCAGTTCATGGGATTTAGACCGAAGAACAGGCGGTGTTAGAGTATTGCCACCTTATACGAATGAACAAGGGGGACGTTGGTATAAGGGCACAGCCAATGCAATCTATGAAAACATTTCCTTTATCGATGAGCTCAGTCCTGAATTTGTCCTCATACTCTCTGGCGATCATATTTATAAGATGGATTATTCCATCATGCTCGAATACCATAGAAACAAAAAGGCTGATGTCACCATTTCAGTTGTGGAAGTGCCTTGGGAAGAGGCTTCACGCTTTGGACTGATGCATGTTAATCCCGATATGTCTGTTATTGAATTTGAAGAAAAACCTAAAAAGCCTAAATCCAATTTGGCTTCCATGGGCATTTACATTTTCGACTGGAAAGCGCTTAGAAGATATCTCATCGCCGATGAAAAAGATCCTAACTCAGGCAATGACTTTGGACATGACATCATTCCTAAAATGATGAATGACGGCAAAAAACTCTTTGCATATCAATTTGAAGGTTATTGGAAGGACGTTGGTACCATTAAAAGCTATTGGGAATCCAATATGGATCTTCTAGCCGATAGCAATACTTTAGATCTCTACGATAGAAATTGGAAAATTTATTCTAAAAATAGACATCTGCCACCTCACTATGTTTCAAAAGACGCATCAGTTGTGAACTCTCTTATAAATGAAGGCTGTCGTATAGAGGGTAGCTTATACAACACCGTTCTCTTTAATGAGATCATGGTTGGCAAAAATGCTCAAGTGGTCAACAGCGTTGTCTTATCTGGTGCTGTCATCGAGGAGGGTGCTGAGGTTTACAATGCGGTTGTCATGGAAGATGTCGTCATTAAAGCTGGAACTAAAATAGGTACAAAAGACGATACAGTGGTCTACCTTGTTTCCAAAAATAAAATTATTGAATCTTAGAAAGAGGTGACAACATGAAAAACTGTTTAGGAATTATCAATTTAAGTGAAATAGATAATAATTTTGGTGTCTTATGCCAAAGTAGACCAACTTCAATGCTCCCCTTTGCAGGTAGATACCGTGTAATTGACTTTATTCTCTCTAACATAGTCAATAGCGGCATCACTGGCATAGGCATTTTTACAGGCAATAAAGTTCGTTCCGTTATGGATCATTTGGGATCAGGTCGCCCGTGGGATCTAGACCGTAAAATAAATGGTTTATTTCTGTTCACACCGACCTATGACTATACATCGACTTATAAGCGCGTAGGCGATTTGGACCTGTTCTATCAAAATAATTCCTTTATCAAATACGCTAAACAGGAAAATCTGTTCTTAGCCAAATCTTATATGGTGGCAAATATTGATCTCAATGAAGCCTATGAAAAATTCGTTGAATCCGATTCAGATATTTGCATGATCTATAAACCTGTGGAAGATACAGACCATGCTTTTATCGGCTGTGATATGATTCATCTGGATTCACAAGGCAACTTTGATAGCATTGGGACGAATCTTGGTAAAAATAGAGCATTCAATTTATCCCTTGAGATGTATTTTATGAAAAAGGAAGTCTACTTTGATATCCTATTTGACGCCATTGAAAAGGGTTCGGCGAACTTCTTAAAACAGGCTCTTTTCAACACGCTCCACAAGTACAAAGTCACTACCCATGCATTTGATGGACACGTATCCTGTATCAACAACATTAAAAACTATACGGATGCAAACTTTGCCATTTTGGATTCAGAAGTTTCCAACGATCTCTTCTTTAAAAATGGACAAATTTTCACCAAAGTTAAGGATGAACCTTCTACGTACTATAAATCCCATGCAAAGGTAAAAAACTCTTTTGTAGCAAATGGCTGCCAAATTGATGGCTATGTTGAAAACTCCATTATTTTCCGCGGTGTCAAGATCGATAAAGGCGCCATCATTAAAAACTCGATTATCATGCAAAAGGCTGATATTCAAAGAAATGCGCACCTCAACCACGTCATTCTTGATAAACGTGCCACAATAAATGCAGGCGTCACATTAATTGGTGAACCCAATAATCCTTATATTGCAGGCAAGAAGGCCTCTATTGTTAAGGAGGTTGTATAAATGAGAGTTATCTTTGTCGCTTCTGAAGCCGCCCCTTTCGCTAAAACAGGCGGTCTTGCAGATGTTGCAGGTTCATTGCCAAAAGCGCTCAATTCTAAAGAGGTCACTGTGGAAGTTTTTTTGCCTCTCCATGCTAAAATCAGCAATGATTTTAGAAAAGAGATGGCCTTTATCGGCGAAACGGAAGTTACACTGGGGTGGCGTCATCAGTATGTTGGCATTTTCAAGATGAATTACGACGGTGTTACCTATTACTTTATAGACAATGAATTCTATTTTAAAAGACATATGCTCTATGGTGATGGTGATGATGCGGAGCGCTATATTTATTTTTCCAAAGCGGTTCTCGCTGCACTTAAGTTTTTAGATCTTAAACCTGACGTCATTCATACACATGATTGGCACACAGCTGCTGTCAATGTTTTGTTGGATCACTATAAAAACTATGATCCCTTTTATGATCATATCAAGACCGTCTTTACAATTCATAATTTGAGATATCAGGGCGTATTTGATCCGTTTGTGCTTGGAGATATGCTCAATTTGCCTCAAGAATATTTCAATGAAGATGCGCTTAAATTTTATGATAGCATCAATCTCCTAAAAGGTGGCATCGTCTATGCAGATCATGTCACAACGGTGTCAAAGAGCTATGCACATGAAATAACCTACCCCTATTTTGGTGAAAACTTAGATGGTATCATCCAAAAATATCAGCATAAATTGTCAGGCATCGTCAATGGCATTGATTATGAGGTATATAATCCCAGCACGGATCCCAACATTGTCATTCATTTTGACAAGCGCTCTCTCAATCGAAAAAACGAGCTTAAAATGCACCTCCAAATAAAATTTGGACTTCCTGTTGATCCCAATATCCCAATGATAGGTATTGTTTCGAGACTTGTGGATATGAAAGGACTTGACCTCGTGGATCATATTTTAGAAGAACTCTTGCAAGAGGACATCCAATTAGTCGTCCTCGGCACAGGTGAAAAAAAATATGAAGATATGTTTAAATACTTTCAATATCGCTATCCACATAAGCTTTCTGCACGTATCTATTTTGATCAGTATGAGTCCCATGCAATATATGCGGGCACAGATTTGTTTTTAATGCCTTCTCTTTTCGAGCCCTGTGGTCTCAGCCAATTGATTGCGCTTCGATATGCTTCTATTCCCATCGTGCGTCAAATTGGAGGCCTAAAAGATACCGTGATTCCTTACAATAAATTCACAGGCGAAGGCAATGGCTTCTGTTTTGTCAACTACAATGCCCATGAGCTCTTATTTACCATAAAAGAAGCCCTTGCGCACTATCAAGATAAATCCAATTGGCGTCTAATGATGAAACACGCTATGAGTGCAGATCATAGTTGGAAGACCTCTTCAAAAGAATACCTTGCGATATATCACAAAATATTGGGTATAAAGAATTCATGATTTGAATTCACGATTTGAATTTATGAGGTGAAAATAATGAAACTTACAGAAGAAAATTTTAAAATCGATTATATGGCGGCAATACACGCCACAACTGCTAGACAGCTTGAAGATACTTCTTCACTTGAAAGATATAATGCACTTGGGCAAATGATCAAAGATTATATTGGCAGCTTATGGGCGAATACAAATGCATCTTATCGCGCTGATGGCGTCAAACAAGTCTACTATTTTTCAATGGAATTTTTAACGGGCAAATTTTTAGAAAATAACTTGCATTACCTTGGCATTTACGACGTTACTCGAAAAGGACTACGTGCTCTCAATATTGATTTAGAGGATCTCATTGAAGTTGAAATGGATCAAGGTCTTGGAAATGGTGGTCTAGGACGACTTGCTGCCTGTTTTCTAGACGCCATGAGTTCCATTTCAATTCCTGGACATGGTTGCGGCATCCGCTATAAAAATGGTCTTTTTGAACAAAAAATTATCGATGGCAACCAGGTGGAATTCCCTGACAGATGGCTTGTCAACAACAATGTTTGGGAATACAAGCGTCCAAATAAAGCTGTTGAAATTAGATTTAACGGACACGTTGAGACCTATATGGAAGAAGATCGATTATGCTTTAAGCATGTTGGCTATGATGCTGTGCGAGCTGTGCCGTACGACACACCTATTTTAGGCTATGAAAATAATACGGTTAATACGCTGAGACTATGGTCTGCTGAAGAAATTGAAGATATTTTTGATTTCGAATACTTTTCAAAAGGCAACTATCTAAGTGCCTTTGAAAAGAAACACTCCGTGGAAATCATCACTCAAATCCTATACCCTAATGATGCCTATGATGAAGGTAAATTACTCAGGCTCAAACAGGAATATTTCTTCGTGTCCGCGGGAATTCAAAGTATTATCACTACTTTTAAAAAGCTTAACTTACCGATGACAGAATTCAGTGATCGTGTTGCAATTCACATCAACGATACGCATCCGGCTCTTGCCGTTCCAGAGCTCATGAGAATTCTCGTCGATGAAGAGCGCTTAGACTGGGATACAGCATGGCGTATTACGACCAATTGCATCTCTTATACAAACCACACGATTATGGCTGAAGCGCTTGAAAAATGGCCTCTATACATGATGAAGGATTTATTGCCTCGTGTGACCATGGTCATAGAAGAAATTAATCGTCGTTTTATAGATACTCTCAAAAATATCCATCAATACACAGATGAAAATAAGATCCATCAAATGGCTATTATCAACGATGGTATCGTTAAAATGGCTCATCTTGCCATCGTCGGTTCACACAGCATCAATGGCGTTGCAGAGCTTCATACTGAAATTCTCAAAACACGGGAACTCAAAGATTTTCACAATATTTATCCGACAAAATTTAACAATAAAACCAATGGCATTATGCATCGACATTGGCTTCTCAATGCCAACCCTAGATTGACTGATCTCATTGAAGATACTATTGGAGATGGCTTTAAAAAAAATCCAATTGTCTTAAGAGATTTGTTAAAATATCGTGAAGATAAGGCATTTTTAGACAAACTCTACGAAATCAAACATCAAAACAAGGAAGACCTCGCCAAATTCATTAAAGACAAATTGGATATCTCAGTAGATCCTTATTCTATATTTGACATGCAGGCCAAGAGAATTCACGAATATAAAAGACAACATATGAACATCCTTCACGTGATGCATCTCTATAACCAGCTTAAGGAAAATCCAAATTTGGACATGCCACCGCGAACTTTCATATTCGCAGGTAAATCCGCACCAAGTTATTATGTTGCCAAACAAATTATTAAGCTCATCAACACAGTTGGACATGTGATCAATAATGACAAAACCATTAAGAATAAACTCAAAGTGGTCTTCTTGCCCAATTACGGCGTTTCATTAGCTGGAAGAATGATTCCTGCAGCAGATGTCAGTGAGCAAATTTCAACAGCTTCCAAAGAAGCCTCTGGCACAGGCAACATGAAATTCATGATGAATGGTGCTGTAACGCTGGCCACACTTGACGGCGCCAATATTGAAATAAGAAAAGAAGTCGGCGAAAATAATATCGTCATCTTTGGCCTACGAGACAAAGACGTTTATGACTATTATAAAAATGGCAACTACAACGCTTTTGAAGTTTACAATGCAGATCCAGCACTGAAAAAGGTCATCGATCAACTGATCAATAGTTTTTTACCAGTGCCTAAAGATGAGTTTATCCCCATTGTTGATCGACTCTTGAGGTTTAATGATGAGTATTTTGTCCTGAAAGATTTCGAAGATTATCGCGATGCTCAAGAACGTATAGGACTCTATTACCGCAATAAACCGCATTGGATGAAAATGTCACTCACTAATATTGCATGTTCCGGCGCATTTTCTGCAGACTATACCATTGACAAATATGCTTCCGGCATATGGCATGTCAACCGAAAATCCCTGGACTTTAAATTATAACGAAGCGTTCAAATTACAATAAACTAAATGAAGGTGATTCTATGGAATATCCAGTAACAGGCCGAAAACTGGGGTATAATTATACGCCAGTTGAAACTGAATTTAATGTTTGGGCACCTACACATGATGATGTGCAATTAGCGCTCTATGAGCATCCAAATGCACTTGACAGAACTTTACATGCTATGACCAAGTCAGAAGATGGTGTTCATACAGTAAAAATACTTGGCGATTTACATGGGTTCTTTTACACTTATATTGTCAACCACGAAATTGAAGTCACAGACCCTTACGGCGTTTCAGCATCTGCCAACAGTTTGAGGACTGCCGTCTTAGATTTGAGGCAAACCGATCCCGAAGGCTTTGCAGATCATGTTATTCCAAAGGGCAATTTAAATTGTGATGCTATTTTATATGAACTACACATTAAAGATTTTACAGGTGATCAAAGTTCTGGCGTCAAACATAAAGGCAAGTTTTTAGGTCTTACAGAAAAAGGCAGTCAATTGGAGGGCTATGCCACTGGACTGGACCACATTGCTGATCTTGGCGTCACACACGTCCACTTGATGCCCATAAATGATTATCTCTCTGTGGATGAACTCTCTGACGCACCTGAGAGTTACAACTGGGGGTATGACCCTGAACACTTTAACTTGCCAGAGGGCAGTTATTCATTGTCCCCAAACGACCCTGTTTCACGTGTTATGGAACTCAAAATGTTGATTCAATCGCTTCATGAAAGAGGTCTAAAGGTTATTCTCGATGTGGTTTACAATCATACCTTTAGAGGGCCACAATCTAATTTTAACGCACTTGTTCCTAACTACTATTACCGTGTAACCCAAGAGGGTATCTTTTCCAATGGTTCTGGTTGCGGCAACGAATTTGCGTCTGAAAAACCTATGGGGCGGAAGTTTATCATAGACTCCCTATGCTATTGGGCAAGAGAATATAAAGTAGACGGGTTTAGATTTGACCTCATGGCGCTTATCGATATTGATACCATCAATCTGTCCATTCAAGAACTTAAAAAAATCAATCCTGAAATGATGATCTATGGTGAGCCATGGACAGGAGGTCTGTCACTACTGCCTGAGTCCAATCGCATTTATAAAGGGATCCAGTGCAACCAATGCTTCTCACTTTTTAATGATGACTTCAGAAACGCCATTAAAGGTGACAACGATGGCACTGGCCATGGCTTCGTTCAAGGGAACAAAGATGCTGAATATAACGTTAAAGTTGGCATTTTAGGTTCTATTCCATATGATCAAACTTATATGGGGTTCGCCATGAATCCCTGTGAAACGATCAATTATTTTAATGCACACGATAACTTGATCATATTTGATAAACTGTCCAAATCCATGCCAAATAGTTCCTACGAAGATTGGATCAAGATGAATAAGCTCTGCTTTAATATCATAATGACATCTCAGGGCATTCCTTTTTTTCACGCTGGAAACGAATTCCTACGCAGTAAAAAGGGCAACCATAATTCGTACAATGCACCACTTTCAATCAATGCCATCAATTGGCACGATAAAAAAACACATTATGCTTTTTATCTCTACGTCAAAGATCTCATTGAACTGAGAAAAACCCATGATTGCTTTAGAATAACAGATACAGCACTTATCAAGAAAAACATTCACTTTGTGGATATAGAATCTTCTGGATCTAACACAATTGTCTACAGCATACATGTAGATGATAAAGAAGACTATGATTGTCTTCTGATCGTTCATAATGCCCATTATGAAATCTTCAAACTGTCCATTGCAGATGTGCTCAGATCTTTATGCTGTGATCTTGAGCTTGAAATCACCTATAAGACCACTGAAATTGAAATCAAGCAGATCTTTAATGAAAGTGGTTTACTGCATGATCCTGTTGAGATTCCCGATATCGCTAAACACATCGTGGGGATAAATCCTTACAGTTCTGCAATATACACATTTAAGAGACTAAAATAATTCAAATACTCAACAAATATTCAAGATATTACCTAAAATGACGATTTCTATATACCAAAGGCTGTAGGCCCGTATATTTTTTAAAAACGGATGCAAAGTGATTTTGATAGTTAAAACCCACAGCGGTTGCAATATCATACACGGATGCATCTGTTTTTATGAGTAGCTGTTTCGCTTCATCAATTCTAAGCTTTAATATGTGCTCCGATAAAGTCATCCCCGTCTCTCGCTTGAGACATCTTGAAAGATAGCTTTCAGAAACAGATAACTCTTGTGCTAAACTTTTCAATCTCATTTGTTTTCTAAACTGTCCCTGAATCATCTTTAATGCGTTTTGCACCAGCATACTATGACTCACTGATGTCTTCACAATGCTTTGTTTTCTAATCATATTTGACATTTCATCTAAGACCATTCTTTTCATTTTTTCATAGTCATCAATATCCTCTAATTTTGAAATCAGCCTGCTAAAGGCTATCGTTTGATTGTCTCTGTCTCCATACACTTCAATCATGACATTGACAAAGAGCGTCATAAAGACGATAAGTGCATTTTTAAATTCTCTGAGTTCAGATTTGCCAACTATTTTTTCTACAGTAACCTCACCTGCTATGTTCAACAAAGTCTGTACAGCTAGAGGATTTTCACGTTCTAAAAAAAATTTCAAATCCGAGAAATATTCATAGGGAAATCTAATGTAGTTAGTATGGGTTTTACGATTATGTACGGTAAGTTTGTTGTATTTCTTTTTTAACATCTCTACAATGTATTCAGGGTTCTGCTCAAGATTGGCTGGATAATTCTTTATATTTTTAATCTGATGCATTGGCTTCTCTCCACTTTGTTTTTTCAATAATTACAGGATTCAATATTTGCATATTCTAATACTTGTATTCTAGCTCATTGCAATTCTATCATAATTTCATTATATATCAAATTAGTTCATATTTTTATCTAAAAACACATATTTTTATCCATATCAAATCCTGTTTCACGTTATAATGATCATATGCAAATTGGGGCACAAAGGAGAAAATCAATGAAACTAAATTTATCCAAAAAAATTATATTCAGTGCAATGCTTCTGGTCTTGGTGATTGTCCTAGGCATCGGTGGTATTGCCATTACCAAGAGCAAAAATGAAGTTATTGCAGAAGTTGAAAAAGCCATGCTCGAATACGCAAGAGAAGGCGCTGCACACCTTAGGACAGATATGGATCTTAGATTGGCATCTCTCTCTGAAATTGCAAGACGTGATGATGTCACTTCCATGAACTTCACTGTTCAAAAAAACGAACTTAAAGACGACATTGAACGTTTGGGATACTCGGATATGGCCATTGTCTCTTTGAATGGAGAGGCACATTATATTCTAAGCAATGATGTTGCAGATCTTTCAGAACGCGATTATATAAAGACCGCATTTGCGGGTACACCTACTGTTTCAAAAGTTCTCGTCAGTAAAACCGATGGTTCCCTCGTCGTAGTGGAAGCAGCCCCCATCATATCGGGTGGAAAGACTGTTGGCGTGCTCATTGGAGGTAGAGATGGCAATACGCTTTCAGAGTTTACAGATGAAATCAAATTTGGAGAAAGCGGCTATGCTTTTATTGTGGGATCAGATTCAACTTTTTACGCTCATCCCAATATAGAGTACGTAACAAGCCAACGCAATGCCTTTGCAGAAATCGACTCAAACGGTGCATTGAAACCCTTTGGCGAAGCATTAAAAAAACTAGGTGAAGCCCAATATGGCATGGCTAACTACGAACTTGAAGGCAGCAAACGACTTACTGCTATGGCCAAAATTCCAGGAACAGATTGGAGTTTGGGCATAGGCACACAAAGAGACACAGTTTTACTCGGTGTTGATATGCTCACAAAATCTCTTGTGCTTGTTGGATTGCTCTTTATTATCATAGGTATTTTTGCGTCCTATAGACTTGGACGAAGTATCGCCACACCTATTGTGACACTTTCCGTTCTCATTACAGAATTTTCACAATACCGTCTGAGAATTGATGAAAACCACAGAGTACATCATCTTAAGAAGAGAACCGATGAGATCGGTCAAATTGCCACAGCACTGATTGAAATGCAAAACAATCTTGTACACTTAATAGGAGAAGTTTCAGCTTCCGCACAACATGTCGCCTCTTCCTCTGAAGAACTGTCATCCACAAGTCAATTATCTTCTGATACTGCCAATGAAGTCTCTAAAACCATAGAAGAAATTGCTCTCGGGGCAACAGACCAAGCTACGGAAACTGAAAAAGGCGCCATGAACATCAATGATATGGGCATACTTCTTGAAAAAGACTTTGCACATATGCATGAACTCAATGAAGCCGCAAAATTAGTCAGTCAGTTAAAAGAAGAGGGCACTACAGCTGTGAACATACTCTTGTTAAAAGCCGAGGAGACAAGAGAAGCCACATTATCTATTGAAAACATTATTCGTTTAACATATGAGAGTGCCGCTAAGATAAATCAGGCAAGTAGCATGATTGCCAATATCGCTGAGCAAACTAACCTATTGGCACTCAATGCCGCCATTGAGGCAGCTCGAGCAGGCGAAAGCGGTCGTGGTTTTGCTGTTGTTGCAGACGAAATCAGGCATCTTGCAGAACAGTCCAACGCGTTTACTAAAGATATTTCCGTCATTATAGGTCAATTGACTGAAATGATCACACAAGCTGTCGACACTGTTCAAACCGTTAAGGATAGTGTTGAAGCACAAAATAATAACGTCAATGCCACGAAATCGAAGTTTGAAGGCATCTCCACAGCCATTGAGAAAATGCGCGAAGTCATTGTCAATCTAGATAATTCTTCCAAAAATATTTCTGTAAAAAAAGATGAAATTATCGGTATAATTGATAACTTGTCTGCTATTTCAGAAGAAAATGCTGCCAGCACTGAACAGGCTTCAGCTTCTGTGGAACAACAGACCGCATCCCTTGCAGAAATCGCTGATGCATGCGATGCCTTGGCACATTTAGCAGAGGACTTACAATTGAGTATTTCGAAGTTTTCATTTTAGCATTAAATCGACATTTTGAGGGATCTCACGATCCCTCAACCCAATTTTCGCTGATGATTTCTCGATTAAAACCTTGGACAACCTTTTTCGGTTCAAATCCTTTTTCGGTTTTAATTTTACTGTTAAACTCATTGTCCAGCAGAAATTTGTTCTTTAAAAAAAACAGGTTCAAAGCATCCGTCATCGGATCACTGAACCTGTTTTTTATCATTTTATCCGCAATTTGAAGCACCTACGCCTGTTGCATAGACAGAATAGCTGTATCCATTCCAACTTACAGAAATTTCTCCCATAGATTCATAAAGGTACTTCTCTATAATAAAAGTAACACCATGAATTGTCTCTTTTAAATCTTCATCTGTAGATTGATCTAAACCTAGACCAAATGACGGTCCACCTCATCCCATACCTGCTATATAGATTCTTACCTCTTGAGGTTTAGAGGGTTGTTTGTCTAAAACCTCTTGAATCCTTTCACAGGTGTCTTGATTCACTTTAAAAATCATAATACACCTCCATAGAATATATTGTTCTTTCTCTGTTTTATTCTTTCATTACTATTATACCCCAAGACATGACATATAAAAAGAAAAAACCCCCTGACAGGGGGTTAACTTTTTGTAAACAGACGCGTAGATGTAAGCCATCTAACATCCTTTGGTCATCGCTCACAAAACAAATCCTCAAAAGACAAAAAACGACTCCACAGAGTCGTTTATGAGTTACTACTTACTATGAGTTAACCACAGCTTGAACATGAACCACAAGCAGAAGGTTGAACGTTAACTGGTTGAACTGAATAACCATTTCCTACCCATTCTACTTTGATTTCTCCAACTGAATCATATACTGATTTCTCAAGAACGAAGTTAACACCGCTGATTTCTTCAACTAGATCACCTTCATTTTGATTATCTAAACCAAGACCAAAACTTGGACCACTGCATCCCATTCCTGCAATAAAGATTCTGATGTTTTGTGGTTTGTCAGATTGAGCTGCTAAAACTTCTTGAATTTTTACGCAAGTCTCATCATTTGTAGCGATATACATAATACTCACCTCCATTAATGACATTATATTATAAATCCGAGTAAATTAGTATAGTTAAATTTAAATTTAAAACATTATTTACAAATTGTTAGATTTTAAGGTCACTTTTCCTCATCATGTGAGTCCCACATGCCTGAGTCCTTCAATTTGTGAAAGGCTTGATTAAACTGCTCTACAAAAGCCTCAGCCCTTGGATCTTCTCTATTGATCATCAAGCGATCTCCAGATGGCGGCACAGTAAATGAAAAGTCACTTTTCTTAAAAGCAGCCTTATCTTCTGGAAAATATCTGTTTATAAGTGCTTCGGCCACAACGGGATTTAATGCCACCGTGTCAATTCTACCCTCTTTCAATTTCGTAAAGCACTCAATTTTGTCATTAGACTGATCATATTCTAAACCTAATTCATCATATATCTCAGTGTAGTAATAACCTGATATGCCACCTAATCGATGTCGTTTTAAATCCTCAATACTCTGAAGTACAAAAGGGCGCTCTTCCTTTTGGTAATAATAGAAATACACTTTCCTATCCTCAACATCTATGAGACTATCTGTAAAAATGCACGATTGCTCTCTTTCAGATGTTTTAGCGTATGGAAACACAGCAAAGGCATCTCCTGTATTCAAATTATACAGTCCTCTGACCCATGACATAGTTCTTATTTCATAGTCAATCTCCATCTCTTTAAAAATCTCAATTAACATTTCATATTCAAAGCCTTTATTCACGCCATTTTCTGTGTAAATGTAAGGTTCATACTCACCAGTTGCAATGATATAACGGTCCAAATTAGGTTCAAAGTAAGTTTTATCCGCGTTGTATTTCGTCGTCTTTACTGGCACTACAGTGTTTAAAACTGCTTCCGGTCGGTTCATCCATAACCCCATGAAGACCGCCATCAAACTTATGATGATAAGCATATTAGGCCATTGGACAAGTTGCTTTTTATGCTTCAAATGTAAGCACCTCCAAAAATGCATCCACAAGCATGCCATCAAACTGTGTGCCACTTCCCATCACGATTTCATCCACGGCCTTTTCATGCGTTAAAGGTGTTTTCCGATAGGCCCTTGAACTCGTCATGGCATCATAGGCATCTGCAATGCCAATAATACGAGCAGATAATAAAATGGATTCTCCAGATAGACCATTATTATAGCCTTTGCCATCATAGCGTTCATGGTGTTGAAGGACAATCTGTGCACTTTCCGATAGAAATTCAATATCTCTCATGATCTGATAGCCTATTTCGCTATGTCGCTTAATATGATCCATTTCCTCTACCGTCAATGGCGTCTCTTTATTGAGAATTTCCATTGGAACACCGATCTTGCCAATATCGTGAAGAATCGCTGCCATGTGCAGATTTCTCTTATCACGTGCATTCATACCAATTTTATCTGCAATGAGCATGGCATATTTTTGAACGCGGTCACAGTGTCCTCTCGTATAAGAATCGCTTGCTTCAATGGCATTGGCAAGCGCCGTAATCGTCTCTTGATAATTTTTATCCAATGTGCTTACTAAGGTTTCAAGTTCCTCATTCATCGCAGAAGTTTCTTCATAAAGTGCCTGAATTTCATCATGATTGAGTTCGATTTCGTCTATATGTGCTTTAAGTTGATTCTGCATGCTCAAAATTGTATTCTCAAGCGTTCCAATTTCATCAGCTGTATTGCTCATCAATTTATTATCCAAGTTTCCTTTTGCAATATTGTCTGCAATTTGTGTTAAATTCAATAATGGCTTGGTGATCATTGAAGAAATCCACAGGACAATCCACCCCAAAAACGATATTTCTAAAAGTCCCAGAAATATTTCATAAAATATATCGCTGTATTTTTTTTGTTCATAAAACTGATCTGTAAAGTTAATCATGATGTTGCCAATATACTGATCATTGAAAAAAATTTGTCTCCTCCGACTCAGAAAGGGGTCTGTCTGTTCCTCATAAAGTTTTATTTTTTTAATGATGATGTTGCCTTTTTGATCGGTAATGACGACTTCAGACACATTTACATCCAAAATAAGCGTCTTGGCAACATCTTCAACATTGCCAAGATCAAAATCCCACAAAGGCCGTTTAAGTGCATTTGAACCTATATCTACCAAAGCGTTTATATTATCCGTCATTTCAGTCATCATATTTTGACTTTTTACAAAATAGACCACTCCAATTCTCAAAGAAGTTACAAGTAAAATAACGATAATAATATAAAAGGACAATCTCCCCCTAATACTTCTAAATTTCATATTTCCCCTCAATTATAAACATCCCAAAATATATTGATGTCATCGCATAAAATGTGTACAAATAACTGTGTATGTCTTACACATCTCTAATTATAACAATCAAATGTCTCTCTCGTCAATTCAATGTCCTATAGATTTCCAAACGCCTTCTATTGCTCTGCAATTATAGGCCCTTTCATGAATTACTTTTGATGAAATTATAGGTATATGCCCATCTTTCTCATCATTTTGTTTGCATTTAAAAACATTTTGATCTTGACACATATAAACTTCGATTATATAATGGACGTAAATTAAACATGAAGAGTACCATTAGACATGTGACTGGTTGAGCAGGCAGGATCTAATCCATAAATGATGATTAATATCATTTATCGATTTAGGTCCTTTTTTTGTTTAAAAATTTTAAAGGGGGCCAAGTAAAATGGATTACAAAATTACTGCAAAAGAAATCTTAAAACATGTAGGTGGAAAAGATAATATTTCCCATTTAGAGCATTGCTCCACAAGACTGAGATTTTCATTGATGGATATGGCAAAAGCCAATGTGGAAATGCTCGAAAAAATTGATGGTGTCATGGCTGTAAAAATGACTGGTCAATGTCAAGTCGTGGTTGGCAATGAAGTAGTAGAAGTCTATGATGAAGTTATGAATTTGGTAGGTCATTCGTTTTCTTCAACTGATGATTCTCAAAAGACAAATGAAAAACAGAAATTAGGTGCTTTCATATTAGATTTTCTTATTAGCATCTTTCAGCCACTGGCACCAGCAGTGGCAGGTGCCGGAATACTAAAATCACTTTTATTGCTTCTAGCATTGATTGGTGTAATGGATTCAGCAGGTCAAAACTATAAGATTTTATCGCTAATTTCTGATGCACCGCTCTATTTTTTACCTGTTTTAATTGCAGCTTCAACTGCAAATAAACTTAAAGTCAACTATATTGTGGCGATGTCAGCTGCCAGTACATTACTACTGCCAAAAACAATTGCAGCCCTAGGTGAAGGGACTCAATTATTTGGGATACAACTTCAGAACATTTCCTATCCCTCTCAAGTGTTTCCTGCAATTTTAGCAGTTATTCTCTATTCATTTGCTGAGAAATTTTTCACCAAAATCTCGCCAAAACCTATTCGCATATTCTTTGTCCCTATGATGTCACTCATCATCACCGTACCTACAACACTTTTATTTTTGGGCCCATTGGGTTTCAATTTAGGTTTGGGACTCTCAACGGTCATCTTATTCTTATTTAATAAGATTGGTTGGATCGCAATCGCATTTTTAGCCTCGGTTTTACCTTTTATGGTTGCCACGGGTATGCATAAAGCCATGATTCCATATGCTGTGACAGCTATGACTGAACTTGGTATGGATCCTTTATATTTACCTGCTTCTCTTGCACATAACATTGCAGAAAGTGGCGCTTGTTTTGCTGTTGCCATTAGAACGAAAGACACTACCAAAGAATCGATCGCCATATCAGCTGGTATTTCTGCACTATTTGGCATAACAGAACCTGCTTTATATGGGGTGACACTTCAGAACAAAAAAGTTTTAAGCAGTGTTCTTGCTGGCTCATTTATTGGCGGTGCTTATATTGGTATTACGGGTGTAAAATCTTATGCTTTAGTCGGCCCTGGTCTTGCAAGCATGTCTATGTTTATTTCAGAACTCGCTCCTAAAAACTTATTCAATGCCTTTATGGGATTAGTGATCTCTTTTGCAGTTGCATTTATTGTCTCATTTATTTTAAGTAAGGAAACGGAATCAGAAAATAAACCTAGTAGCGAAAAACCTTTTAGCAAAGAAGAAATCCTCTTTAACAGTCCCATTATTGGTCAAATGATTTCACTTTCAAAGGTCAACGATGATATCTTTTCTTCCAAAGTTGTTGGCGATGGCATCGCAGTACTGCCTCATAGAGGTGAATTATATGCGCCTCTCGATGGCAAGATTGAAACGGTTCTGGATACACAACATGCAATTGGTTTAAAAGCTGATAATGGTGCTGAAATTTTATTCCATGTGGGTATAGATACGGTAAGACTCAAAGGACAATATTTTGAATCTAAAGTAAAAGTTGGCGACAGCGTTAAAAAGGGAGATCTTCTGTTAAATTTTGATCTTGAGAAAATCAAAGCAGCCGGTTTTGACCCGGTAACAATTGCCGTTGTCACGAATCAAGAGGCTTACAAGCTAGATATCAAATCAAAAGATCAGGTCAATCAAACCGACCATATAATGACCATTGCTACTGTGTGATAATATAAAGCCTATAAGCTAAAAAAAGGAGTATGACAAATGAAATATAAATTTCCAGAAAATTTTCTTTGGGGTGGTGCACTTGCTGCCAACCAAGTGGAAGGTGCATGGGATGCCGATGGCAAAGGTATGTCTGTCGCCGATGTGGCTATGTATCGTTCCAAGATAAGTGTGGATGACTACAAAGGGCATTTAGAGATCTCAAAAGATTTAATTGAAAAAGCCATGCAAGATAATGATATAAAGAAGTATCCAAAGCGTAGAGGCATCAATTTCTATGAATATTACAAAGAAGATTTGGCACTCTTTGCCGAAATGGGTTTTAAAGTGCTTCGAGTTTCCATCGCATGGACGCGACTCTTTCCAACAGGAGAAGAAACAGAACCCAATCCTGCTGGGGTAAAATATTACAGAGAACTGCTCACGGAAATGAGACGTCTTCACATAGAGCCCATTGTTACGCTTTCGCATTATGAAATGCCTCTGGCGCTCAGCTTAAAATACAATGGCTGGGTTGAGCGTAAGGTCATCGATTACTTCGTTAGATTCTGTAATGTTTGCTTTAACGCCTATAAAGATTTGGTCAAATATTGGCTCACTTTCAATGAAATTGACAGTATCGATCGGCACCCCTTTATCACTGCGGGGATTATACCTGAATTATGTGAAACGGGCAAAGAAGAAGAGGCCATCTATCAGGCCTTACATCATCAATTTGTAGCCTCTTCGCTTGTGACAAAGGCTTGTCATGAAATTATTCCAAGCAGTCAAGTAGGCTGTATGTTAACCAAATTGACCACCTATCCAAACACCTGTAATCCACTTGATGTAGAAGCAACACTCAAGAAGAATCTTCACAACTATTTTTATGCAGATGTTCAGATTTTTGGTGAGTATCCCGTTATGATCGAGAAATGGTTCGAACGAAAAGGGATTCAAATCGTTATGGCACCTGAAGACAAAGCCATTCTAAAAGAAAATACAGTGGATTATCTTTCTTTTAGTTATTATATGTCCCTTACAGAGTCAGTCGATCCAGAACTCGAAAAAGCATCTGGCAATACCATTATGGGCGTCAAAAATCCATACCTACCTTCCTCAGAATGGGGTTGGCAAATTGATCCGCTAGGGCTTAAAATTTCACTTATTGAACTCTATGATCGCTATAAAAAGCCCATGATTATCGTGGAAAATGGCGTCGGTGCTAAGGATGTCGTTGAAGCCGATGGCTCTATTCACGATCCATATCGAATCCGGTATTTTAGTGAACATTTTAAGCAAATGAAAGCGGCTATTGATGAAGGGGTTGACCTCTTTGGCTATACGAGCTGGGGACCTATTGATATCATTAGTGCAGGTACTTCCCAAATGTCTAAAAGATACGGCTTTATCTACGTAGATCAAGATGATGAGGGCAATGGTACGCTACGGAGAAGCCGAAAAGATTCTTTCTACTGGTACAAAAAAATTATTGAAAGCAATGGGGCTGATTTGGATTAACGCTTCTTCTTTCAAGCAGAAAGGTGTATGTAGTGATTAAGATTAAGAAAGTTTTGAATTCAAGTGTTGTCTTAGTTATAGATGACCAAGGTAAAGAATTTATTCTCTTTGGAAAAGGGATCGGATACGGGCAAAAAAATGGTGCACTCATCGCCAATCATCAAGCCGATCAAATTTTTATGCCTGTGGATAATTTTAAAGCAAAAGAACTGCTGGATTTATTAGATGCCATGCCACCTGAATTTATAGATTTAACTCAGAAAATAGTCAGTCACGCAGAAAAGAAGCTCCATACAAAACTCATTTCAGGTATCTACTTCACACTTATGGATCACATGAATTTTGCAGTTGAACGTTACAGAAAAAATATCAATATCACCAATCGGGTCTATTGGGAAATTAAAAATTACTATACAGAGGAGTTTGAGATTGGTCTTTATGCCATTGAGCTAATGAACAAGGCCTTTGATATCCACTTGCCTAAAGAGGAAGCGGCAAACATTGCCTTTCACATTGTCAACTCTCAAACTGAAAATAGCGCATCGCGAGATGGGATGAAATATGCTAAGATGATTGGGAGCATAGTGAATTTAGTGCGATACACGCTCAATATCAATTTGGACACAGAAAATGTGCACTACACAAGGTTTATTACCCACGTTAAGTTCTTTGTAGAGCGTTATTTTGATGACAAAATGATTGACGATAAGGATGATGCGCTCTTTGAGCAAATTGCAAATCTGTATCCTCAAGCCATGAACGGCGCTTTTAAGATCAAAGAGTATATTCAGCAGGTTTATGGCAAGCACATTCCAAATGAGGAACTCACTTATTTAGCGGTTCATATTCATCGATTGATCAGTTATAATCAGCTTGAATAGTACACTTCAATTTAAAAATACACACTTAAAAAAGCACTCTCCATTATGTTGCAATGAAGGGTGCTTTTTTTCTGCTGTTTTATGCTTTAACAATACTGGTTTTAATCATAATTAGAGTGTCAAAACCCAGTTTCGCATGCCCCCTCTACCATATGCTGTATCGCGTACTTGCCGTAAACGACATCATAGGGTAGAGGGGTGCTCAACTATTGGATTTTGACACTCTAACCAATCATTCCTTGATGCTAAAAACTCGATCTCTATTTCATCTCTCTATTTCGAGTTCATCTCTCTATGCCTAATTTAATTATCTATTTCCAGTTTAAATCTCTATTTCCAATAGTGAAGAGCTCAAACATTTGCCATGCTTATCTATGGCAAGTGATCTGGTAACGCCACCACCAAGTGCTTCGTACATTACAAAGTTAAGCGCCCCTATATTCGGAAGTTCATAACGAATCACTTGCCCTTTGACCACATTTTTAAAATGTTCTTTTACGATCTCCGCAGTGACCTTCTCTTTAATTAATGCATAATCTTTTTCATCGTATGCAATTAAAGATATATTGGAAATGTTGCCTTTATCGCCCGTTCTTGAATGCGCAATCTCCCAAAGCTTCATTACATCACCTCCTTGAGAACGACATCTACCTTGATCTCTTTTTTTGGAACCAGTATAGAAGCCACCGAAACAACCTCAGAAACCTTTTTAGTCGCACCGCCGCCACCAGCCGGGCCATTGGTATAAAGCGTCTCAACTTCATTGGCAACTTTCACAGCTTGATCTTTAGTCTTTGTACGTGCGGTCACTCTTATTCTGACTTCATTGGGATCTGCCATATCTGCTGCAACAGGCCCTGCAAATAAAGCGTTGACACCAATGATATCAAAACGGATCTCATCATATTCAACCGCAGTCATTTCAAGTCTCTTTTGAACGATTTCAAGCGCCAGTTGAGCACGCGCCACACAGTTCGGTCCACCATAACTCATTTCACCTTCGCCAATAAAACAGTCTTTATAGCCTATGCTCACTTTATAGGTATCCGTTTTAGGTTTTCCACTGCCACCTTTGATTGAAACCAAATCCTTGCCTATGGCTTTTATGGTGACGCCTGAAAAATCGGCAACACAATCTGGTGTAAAATAATGCTCAGGATCATGAATTTCATAAATCATCTGCTCTTTACACGTATCCTCTGTGACCATGCCACCAGTACCCTCTACTTTGGAGATCGTCGCATCACCATACTCATCGACCTCGGCAATTGGAAATCCAATATTCCAAGGTTCAAAGACATCTTTTTTACCCGGATCTGCGTAGTAACCGCCAGTGACTTGACCACCGCATTCTAATAAATGGCCCACAAGTGTCCCTTTACCCATTTTCTCAAAATCATCCATCTTCCAGCCAAATTCATGTACTAATGGCGCCAGATAGAGCGCAGGATCTGATACTCTTCCTGTGATCACCACATCTGCACCTTGTTCCAAAGCCTTTAATATACCCGAAATCCCCAAGTATGCATTCGCTGAAACCACAGTTCCTTCCAAGGACTTAAGCGGCTCTCCAGTTTCCCATACGGTGATTTCTTGATATTCATCCAAATGACTTAGGACGTCATCGCCTATAACCGCAGCTATTTTTAAGCCCTTAAGATTTTGAGTTTCTGCGATTTTTTTGACCACTTCCAAAGCCCCAAGCGGATTAGCTGCACCCATATTCGTAATAATCTTTACTTTGTTCTTATAAGCAGCTGAAAGTGCTCTTTCCATCCTATACTCTAAGAGCCCATCATACCCTTTCGAAGGATCAGACATCTTAATCTGTTGAGCAATTGCAATCGTTCTCTCGGCCAAACATTCATATGCAATATAATCTAAATTGCCTTTTTCAATGAGCTCAATGGAGGGTTCCACTCGATCACCTGAGTAACCAGCGCCGCCTCCGATTCTAATTTTTTTCACTCTATATGCCTCCTTTGTTATGCTAAATTGAATACTCTATCTGCTTTAATCCTTTCATTCCATTATCAGATGGATATAATACCTGTTATAACTGCGATTAAGAGCATAACCATAGTCGTTAAAAATGCATACGGAATCGTTTTCTTTTGATGATCCCCTAAGTCTATTCCCGTTAATCCAATTAAAAGGAACGTTGATCCTGTCAGTGGACTCACCGGGAATCCCGTTGTCATTTGTCCTAAAATAGCCGCTCTACCAACGCTGATTGGATCTGCACCAAATTGAGCCGCAGTAGATGAAAGTACGGGCATAACGCCAAAATAGAACGAATCTGGATCAAATAATAAACTTGCCGGCATTGCGATTATACCTGTGAGCAATGGAATTCTAGCACCTAGTGCTGCTGGAATCGCTGCCACTGCAACATTAGCCATAGCTGTAATCATGCCTGTTCCCTTTAATATACCTGTAAATGTCCCTGCTGCAAATAGGATTGAAGCCATCATCAATGCCGCCTTTGCATGGGCATCGACACGCTCTCTTTGTTCTTTGACATCAGGGTAGTTCACAATAAGCGCCACTGTGAAAGCAAGCATGAACACAATGTGAGGCGGCAATTTACCTAAGATCAAAACAGTTATAGCCACCACAATGGAAAGAATATTGAATATAAATAATTTGGGTCTCTCAAGTGACAATTTTTTCTCATCCACTTCAAAGCCAACTTCAATTTCACCTTCAATTTCTTTCATGTGCTTTCTTTCTTGTTTGCCCAAAAGATAAGCTACGAAAATGACAAAAGCCAGCCCGCATGCCACAGGAATCAGCAATGGTTTAAAGAGTAACATGACATCAATATTGAGCGCAGATGCCGCTCTCAAAGTTGGACCACCCCAAGGTAAAATGTTCATGGTCCCTGCCGATAATGCCACTATGGTCGCAAGCGTTGTGCGTCTCATGCCAAGAGCATCATAAAGCGGTAACATTGCAGGCACTGTCACTAAGAACGTCACAGCACCTGATCCATCTAAATGGACCAACATCGCCAAAACAGCCGTCCCAATTGCAATTTTCACAGGATCTTTCCCAACGAGTTTCAAAATGGTGTTAATGATGGGTTTAAAAGTTCCTGCATCCGTTAAAATGCCAAAAAATAGAATTGCAAAAATAAACATGACACCTGTTGGCGCGATTGACTTGATGCCATCTGTCATAAATTTACCTAAATCGGCAGAAAAACCTCCAATAATGGCTGCCAAAACAGGTACAACAATCAGAGCCACTACTGGTGATGCCTTTTTCGTCATAACCAGAGTAAGTAAAACGGCGATTGTTAAAAAACCTAAAAATGCTAACATAAAAACCTCCCAAGTATTTATTTATCTAGACACAATTCTAATAACGCAATTTGCGTGCCAAAGAAAAAATCCCTTAATTACAGGGATTCCTCAAGATGCATTCTAAGATTTTAGAATTTTATTCAACTCAGGCTCATCAGAATACTTGCGCCTTCTCATATTAGGTTTGTCTTCCTATTTCTAAATATTTAGAAGCTAGAGCGACGTATTTCTAATTATTTAGAAATATTTTTCAACTTATTATACAAAGTTGCTAGAGATATCCCCAAAGCTTCTGCTGCAAGCCTTTTTCCTTCCATATCATGTCCAAATAGGTCCAGCGCATTTTGAATGCTTTTAATTTCGGCGTTCTTTAATGTCACCGCAAGTTTCTCAAATTTCAAATTTTCAGCATGATGTTCTAAATAATATTTTTGTATTCGACTAGGGAGATGAGTATAGTCAATCTCAAAATCAGTCATCATGTTGTAGGCGAATTCAATCGCATTGACAAGTTCTCGTATGTTGCCAGGCCAGTTGTAATTACACAACATTTTCAAAGCCTCATCAGTCAAATCAATTCTTCTTTTCGCCTCATTTGCCTTGCGCTTTAATGCCATTTTAATCAGAGGATAAATATCGCCCTTACGCGCTCTTAGAGGCGTTAATTCTATCGGAAATACGGCTATCCTATAGTAGAGGTCTTCTTTAAACAAGCCTTCTTGTACAAGCGTTTCCAAATCCTTATTGGTTGCAACAATCACTCTGACATCAATTGGAATTTCTTTGACGCTTCCAATGCGTCTTACGGTACTTTCCTGAATAGTCCTTAGGAGTTTCGATTGCAAGCTGATATCCATCTCTGAAATCTCATCTAAAAAGATCGTCCCCGTATTGGCAGCTTCAAAGAGACCGATTTTCCCCTCTTTTGTGGCGCCTGTAAATGAACCTTCTGAATAGCCAAACAGCTCGCTTTCCAATAAATTATGGCTCATAGTTGCACAGTTAATGACGATAAACGGACCTTCTCTTCTAGGCGAATCATTGTGAATCGCCTGAGCATAGAGTTCTTTACCAGTGCCACTCTCGCCACTGATCAGAACAGTCGTGTCTTTTTGAGCTATTTTTTTTGCCAATGCTTTTGTCCTAAGTGAACTCGGGTCCTCCGCAACGATGTCATCATAAGTGTACTTAGCTTTTTGAATCGCATTCATCTGTTTTCTGAGGATATTGATTTCTTTTTTATAATGACTGATCTCATTAGAGAGTTCATAGACATCTCCAATGGCCTTTACTAAAGAGATGCCTCCGATGACTTCACCTTTGGACAAAATCGGTGACATATTCACCATGTACTCGACACCATCTTCCATTCTCAAGGCTCTAAGGACTTTCTCACCGCTGGCAATGACGTTGGGCAATCTTGCACCTGGCCTTACAGATAGGATATCATTGCCAACGATTTCATCATATTTAACGCCGGTGATGCGCGTGTAAGCAGGATTAATATATTGGACGACTGCATTTTTATCTATGATTAAAACGCCATCATATATGGCATCCAAAATCACACGGCTGATATCTCCATGTCCAAGTATATGTCCACAGTCTTCATTTAAATTAACTGTCTCCATCTTTGCAATCCTCCCTCTCCATCTGTGTAATCCATCTTCTGTATATGTGTAATTCATCTTCTATATCCGTGGTTTACTCTTTATTAGCACCATTATAACATAAAAAAGCTTGCCTCTATTATAAGTTGATTGATCTATGACAGTATCTTTTTGAATACTAACGCAATCTAAAGATGGTACTTATATTTTATTTTATACCTGCTATTATTATAATATGAGTAATTTAAATAAAAATACGTTCGTAAGGAGTAATGACTATGAAAAGAGCATTAGAATTTTTACAAGATTGTGGCACATTTTACTTAGCAACAACCGAGGGTGATCAGCCTAGAGTGAGACCCTTTGGTGCTATTTTTGAATTTGAAGGTAAACTCTACACAGCCACTAACAACACAAAAGCATGTTTTAAGCAAATGATGGCAAATCCTAAAGTCGAAATTTCCGGTATGAATGCGAAGGGAGAATGGATTCGAATCGCTGGTGATATTGCTTGCGATGATAGAAGAGAAGCAAAAGCCTTTGCACTTGAAGCTGTCCCTGTTTTAAAGACAATGTATCAAGCCGATGACGGCATATTTACAGTGATGTACTTTAAAGAAGCCACTGCTACAATTGCCTCTTTTACTGGAAACCCTGAAACTTTTTCTTTCTAGAAAACACGATTATTTAACTTAATACATTAAAAGGCTGATGACTTTTCAGATCGGTTATAAATTCAAACCCTTCGGAAAGATCTTCAGCCTTTTATAATCCGTATGGTATTTCCTCTGTCCAGTATTTATTTAAGACGCCTGTTTTAGGATCAACTGTGCCCTGACGAAACGACTAGCCCTCTCGCAAGGGCAATGTCTGAAGGCGTTGAAATAGTAGTCCACTCTAAGAGCGTGCTGTGTTTAAATGCCCTGATTCATCAACTGCCCTTTGAAATACAAGATCGAGATATCTATTGATCTCATTTGCTCGATTAACCGGTAATTCCATAATGCCATATAAAAGCAAGCCATCAAGCAAAGCCATGTATTGAAGTGCAAAGCCTTGACATAAATCGGAATTTGCATCTGATAACCCTGCCTTAAAAACTGAAGCCATGACAGATAGATAATTTTGGTAGACCTCACTTAGTATGTTTCTAAAATGATGATAGATCACCATTCTGCCGAACATTTGCATGATAATGCTTTGACGCTCTTCAAGAGAAAATGAATCCAAATAGTCTAAATCGCCCTCATTTGAGGGGCATTCAGCACATAATTCATAGGCCTCTTCTAAATTGCCAATGGTGGTCAGCCCAATTACCTTAAGAATTGTGTGTGCATCCATATTGGTTTTAATCAGTGCTTCCATCCCTGATGAGAATTGCACTAGAAAAGCCTTGCAAGATTCATTTATTAGCATTTCTTTATTTTTAAAATAGTAGACCACAACCCCTTTTGAAACCCCTGCACGTGAAGCCACTTTGTCCAGTGTCACGTCTTCAAATCCCTTATTTGCTATAATCCAAAGCACTGCATTGATCAGCTCTTTTCTCCTTATTGGTTCCATTCCAATCTTTGGCATTCATTACTCCTTTACGATGACTTTTTGAAAACTTTATTTCAATTTAATTTCAGTATTATTGATCTCATCTACTCACATTGTATCGTCCTTGAGATACGCTATAAAATGTTTAAAATAACCCACTAAATTTGATTCTATAAAGGGCTCTTCCTCGGGACTATTGTTAATCAAATTTTCAATATCATACCCATTTTTTAAAACGACAAATTGCATGGTTCCAGCTTCTATTGCCTTTTGGGAACAAGTGTAGATGCACCTCATACACATATAACACTTATTTCCAAATTTTATTTGCCCTTCTTCAAGCCTTATATTTTGTGAGGGACAATGCTTCACGCAACGGCCACAATGATTGCATTGCGGATTAGCATATAGAAATCTGCCAAATATTTTAGCCCCCATTTTTTCCTCACAAAAGTTGATCATAGGGGCTGTTGATCTGATCGCAATATTGGGCTGATAGATTCTTCTGACTTCATTTTGAAGTTCTATACTCATGTGCACCACTTTGCGCTGAGCTGCTTGATACAGTAATCTTACCATGTGATCATCATATGCCATAAGCCAATTCGATCCCATGGCAATGATGCGCTCATAGATGACCTCATACCCTTTTTTCTGTAATTTTCTTTTGATTGAAGCTGTTGCATTGTGATTTATGCGGATATAATCTGCCCCTGTCAAAAGTATGAAGACTTTTCGATCTTGCACAGGCTCAAATTGATCCACAAAATGTTTGATGATTTCTGGGGTTCCAAATCCATATATGGGGTATGCTATTCCGATGAGGTCCACAGCCATATGTATAAGGCCATTCATATCCCTAAGCATATCTTCAATATTTCTGAGTATCGTCATATTCCCTTGAATTTTAGCGATTTCTTTTGCCAGTAGCTCTGACACAACTTTTGTATTGCCTGTTCCAGAAAAATAACATATGGCTGTCTTTTGAGTTTTCATTAAGTACCCCCTTTTTTATTTTGACCGGTCAGTATAATTAAATTCTAATCCTATACTTCATTAAATTCAAGGCAAAAAAGGCAACTCTTCTAGAAGAATTGCCTTTTTTTGCTCCGTGCTTATTCAAGTCATTCCATATTCAATTTCACTTTTAACTTTTAACACGCCCACTAATCATGTAACTTCAAACCCTTAACCAGTTTATTCACATGATTTTTCTTACCATAAATACCTAGCCCAACGATGTTCAACGCTTCCGTTTTATAGGCTCTAACTTGTTCTCTATTGGCTATGTCATTACCCGTATTGAACAGTTCTTCTGTATAAACTGCAAATTCAACTTCTTTCGAAAGCCCTTTTTTAAGAATTTCTTTTAGTACCGCTTGAGTGGCGGCATATATTATAATGGGCTGGTCAATCATCGGTAAATACTGAACGTCACTGGCATCCCAATAAGGTTCACCTATAACCTCTTGACTTCCACCTATGCCACCTGCTAAGAAAGCCGTCACATTTAATTTTTGCCAAGACATAAGATCTTCTTTAACAATGATCGCTATTTTTTTCTCTAAATTCATCACAAACCTCATTTCAAATTCGAGTATATCCTCTAAAAACTAATCTACATGAATTTTACAGCAGTGTCCCTATTCGTGTATAGTATATAATTGCAGCAAATATTATTGTAGGTACTTGTATAGGAGCCTGGTTGGAACGCACCTGTGGAGGCAATGTTTAGTATCTTACCTCTACCTGCCAAATACATATCTGCGATAAATAACTTGCACAGTTCCACAATATTGATGACATTGAGAATCATCATATTTTTGTCCTGCACCAACTCAATCTGTTCCGTCTAATGATCTGTACTAACACTTTCATTATATAATTTTCAATTAAATCTTTCCACACGCATATAGGTGGATACAAAGTCATTGTATAAATAAACCTTTATCACAAAATAAAAATTCCTCATCATATCCATTCTTTCAGGCTAGCGTCCTCTCGGTTTTATAAACCGCTGAGGATTGCCTTGCAGGATGGATATGATGAGGATTTACATACTCAGATTTGCTTATGCGATCAACTCATATGAGTCATGTATTCAAATGCAGTTATGCCATACACATTCTTGAAATGTTTGTTAAGATGGCTGATATCGGTAAAGCCACAGGCTTCAATTGCTGTGTAGACGTCTTTTTTCTCTTCTATTAAGCGACGTGCATATTCTATCTTGCTGTTTAAAAAATATTGATAGGGTGAGATGCCAGTTGCTTCTTTGAACGCTCTAATAAACTGAAACTTGGACATGCCAAATTCATTGCTTAAGTCTTCCAATTTCAATACGCCACTGTAATTTGAAGTGATGATTTTCTTAGACTTCTTTATCAATGAAGGCTCTTTTTTATAATTATAGTTAATTTCCATCTGAGAAACACCCTCTGCAACTTGCATGAGTAAGTCACTGCACAGTGCGTCTTCTTCATGATTGAGAACGGCCTTTGTAAGATTAAGAATTTTACTTTCTAATTTTGAGTTATAAACAATGGGTTCATTGAACAGAATCGGTTCTTTTTTCCCCAATATTTCCATCATCAATTGCGGATGAATATAGAGCATTACATAATCAATGCCCGTTTTATCGTAGGCGCTGCCATCATGAGGTTGTTCTGGATTAAAGAGCATGATCCCATTGCGGTGAGAAGAAAGCAACGCGCCCTTGAGATGATACTGCTGAATCCCACTTAGAGTTACACCAATAGCATATTCTTCATGAGAATGCCTCTTATAGCTAAAATCTGAGAGATGAGCAGACAAAGCCATAATCTCAGATTGTTTTTTATAGATAAACTGGTCCACTTAAATCTCCTCCTTTAACTTAATATGCCTGATACCATTATAGCAGAATAGACTAAAAAAAGGGACATCAACGTATTGGCCAGTTTCCTATGCTTTTCTAGATGCTTTTGAATGAGCATCCCAAAGGCAACCCAACTTAGAAAAGCGGCACATCCTATGGCACTGATCAACAGTGCAAATCCAAGGATTTGGGGCCAAGCGTTATAATAGGGTAAAACAAAACTTGGAATCACCGTCATGGTAAACAAAATCACTTTGGGATTGATCAGCTGCATAATAAATCCGAATTTGACAGAAACCACTTTTGAGTTTTCTGCGCTTTTTACATCCATATGATAAATTTTATAAGCAAGATAAAGCATATATAAGCTTCCAATAATTTGCATAATCCCAATGATTTTAGGGACAACAGCTACCAAAAATGTATTGAGTACAGCGGATATGCCAATCATAATGCTAAAGCCAATTGATGCTCCAATGACAAATTCAATTGCTCTATTTTTTCCATAATTATGGACCGTAGACAAAATCATTATATTGGATGGTCCAGGCGTAAAAGTCACAATAATGCAATATACCATGAAAGAAAGAAAATTCAAAAGATACACCTCCCAGTGCGTTTTATGAATTATACTTTAAAAGCGGGTTTGTTGCATAGTACATTATTGCAGGGAATTTGTGTATAGAAACACCTTGTTAAGTGCCAACACTTCGGACAAGAATCCCCGCTTTTTTTCAAAACACTGTGGATTGTCCGCTTTGATAGCGTTTAACGAGGTATGTTAATCCCCATAATACATTTCTGTGACTTCGTCGAAATAGGCTTGCATAAGGCCAAAGTATCTGCCAAATTCATATGGGCTCTCTTCTTCTACATATAGGATTTCTGAATTTTCAGGATGTGCAACCTCAATGATTTTTAGAGCCGCTTTTTCCCCTTTTTCAGGCTTTGATTCAATGGGCTCTATTGTAACCTTTGTCCCTTTCGATAAAGCGCCCACCGTCTTGGACAACGTAAATTCTGGATAAGTGATCTCTATAAGATTTAATTTGCCTTGATTGTATTCAAATAAACCCATCTCATAAATATCATATTGGAAAGTCTCTAACTTTATATGCCCTTTGCCATCTGCCTCATGATCAAAATATGATGTTGATTGAGCGCTTACAATTGTCCAATCTTGTGTTTCAGGATTATAACGGCAGAGTGCACTGGTGTAGTCCGCACTTGGTCCAGCATCATAAAGTAATAATTCTCTTTCACCATCTGTAATGTCTATATCCGTCACAAGAGCGCCCATATAGGAGTCATCCCAAGGATACCATTTTTCTTCAGCATCAATCAATTTTGTTATTATTGATGCATCCACGGTGACATGCTCTTTTATGCCATCTCCATCAAAATCAACCTCTAAAATATTGGATGAAAGTTCTGCTTTTTGCTCCTTTAAAAATGCTATATTTGCCCTTTCTACTTCAGAAAAATCGGCTTCACTAAAGTTTTCATTAACTTTATACCACGATTGGCTCTCAAAATATTGTTTCCAATACGCATCTTTAAACGCATAGCCTTTTCGCGCGTAGATTTCATTGAGCCCTACTCTCAACATAAGTGCATCATAGCCTGCAATGTCTTCTAATTCTAATTTTATTTGATCACTGTTTTCAAATAAACAGACTTCAGGTGAGGCCTCTGATGGTGAGCGCTCTGACTTTGATATTTCTGTGGCACTTGGCGTTTCTGTTTCTTTCGGGACAGATGCCTCTACTGGATTAGACACATTTGACGATGTCCCTTCTGATTTTGTCTTATCCACTGGTATAAACTTACTGCATGCTGTAAATGTCAGTAGGCAAATCAAGAGTGGGATGTAGATTAATTTTTTATTTTCTTTCATATGACCTTCCCCTGTTTTAAGGATTTTTTCTGGTTTAGTTTGGTTTAGTTTGGTCCACTGCCTAAAATTTGATTGACCATGCCGTCTACAAATTCTGATGCCAATAAGAGTTGCTCATCATATTCAATCTCAATTTCAAGTTCTAGAAGAATCGGAAAAATAGATTGAATGACTTCTTGATTTCTGAATAATACTTTTTGGGGTTTCTTGCCTTGAGTCATTAGAAGTTCATAAAAGTAAGTTTGAAATTCCATTTCAGATGCCATTGGCTCTGAGATATAGTGTCCAACAACTTGCTCACTTTCACGGTCAACAATGACCAAAACAGAAGGAAAATGTGCTAAGTACGCACTGTCTTCTTCAAAAATCGGACTTGGTAAATAAAATTGTTCAACTTCCCAATGCGCTTTACTCAATTTGGCCTTTTTCTTGAGTTTTCTCAGAGAAAGCTCATCATAATAACTTGCAATATCTATTGAATGGTTTAAAATAGCTTCAATCTGCTTGAATTCGTAATTCACTTTGCCCTTTTCTGAAATTGTCATCGCGAAGATTTGATCTTTATCAAACCAATCTCTGAGTTGCTTATTTTTCTTTAAATACCTAAAGGTAGAAAGCGCTGCATTTAGGAGTTCTGTAAGGTCAATGAGTTCAATGACTTCAAGAGGGCAAGCCAACATACCTGGATCTTGAACTCTTAAGTAAGGCAGTTCTTTTGACGATTTAAAAGAAACCCCTGACCTTGTGATAAACGCCCGATCTATTTCATCTAATTGGTCATCCTGATCAAAATGAAGCGCAATGTAAGATTGGCTTGCTGCAATCTGATGAATATCTTCATTGGATTCACCCAACATCTTAAAAGCGTTTTGAAGTCCACGGGCACCTTGATAAAATATAATGCCTCGACTCATATTGCCACTGCCAATAACACTTGCATAATAAATCTCATCCGTGATTGGCAATGAAAGTTCAATGATATCGGTCTCTGCGAGATATAACCATGGTTTCTCCTTATAAACAACAGCAGCTTTTGTGTAAAATTCATTCAAAAGTGCATCGCATTCATCTTCATCCAACATCCCAGCGTTGAAAAAATAATCATGATCATCTACGATTCCCAAGGGATCGTCAAGGTCTCCAAGCCTATCAGAATTAAAATAATCTATAAAGTCATCGGCGTAGTTTATATTTTCAACAATCTTGATCCATTTAGATTTGTTATTCTTAATCTCCGAAACAAATTGATCATAAGCCGTTTTATCCACCACCTGTGAATCCAGTAAAAATTTATAAAACTTCTTAAGAGAGGTCATGGAATCGTTATAAGCTGTTTTCGAAACCCAAATAAATTTCTCTACAAACCACTCCGAAAAAAATTCATCGATCTTTGACATCCCTTGAGATGTAGGCGTCGGTTTCTCATAATTCAAAAACTCATTAATGTAAAATGCTGCATTGCCAACATGTTTCTCTACTGTTTTTTCAGATAATTGACTCGCTATTAACGCTTTTTCAAATTCAATCAGATACTTTTCATTCTCTTTCAGTATCCCGTTCAATTTTTTAACCATGATATGCCCTCTCCTGTCTTTTTATTCTTGAATCTATTCATATTCATTTCTATTTCTGTTTCTGTTTCTAATTCTGTTATTAGTTTTATCGCTTTAAATCATTGTTCTATGGACACGACATTGCTTATATGATCTACTAAAGCCCAAACAAATCGGATACATCCTCGTCTGCAATTTCGCGTTCACTTTTCTTGCCTGCATTTTTAAGCATATTTTCAAGTTTACTCTCCACAGACTTTCTGATAAGGGCTTGGCCATCTAAGTCTCTCAGCTCAAAAAACAGCATGGGGTCCTGATCCAATTTTGCGCCGATGCCATATAAAACAGCTGCCACATGCTTGCACATGTAAGCCCAGTCAGGGCAACTACAGTCAAAGTGAATTTCGTCTGTCGATGGAAATAAACCATATTTTTTTTCAGTAAACAATACTGCCAACGCTTTTGGAAATTGCCCCTCCAAAAGTTGTTCTAGCGAATCTATTCTGTGATTGCAAAGCTCTATCACTTGTGCCCAGTTTTGGCTACTCAATGCATTTATAGTGATCTTGACTTCGTAGGGTTTGGAAGTACTGCCTTGAACCTTTGCATTTACAATCCCTTTGGAGATCTTTAAGTCCAAAACACTCCCATTGCGCAAATAACTTTTGCCCCTTGCGATTCGATTGCTATAATCTGCATAGCTTTCAAGATTCAAATTCCATGATTTGCCCCACCAATTCTTTGCGATGGTTTTTCCCTCAATGAGGATAGGTTCAATATCAGGATTTTTCTTTTTAAGTTTTTCAAGTGCATGACTTGCATTGGCTTTCTTTTCTGCCACAGATACATATTTCGGAAATCCACGATAGCCCATTATAAATCACCACCCAGCGCAAACAGCTGCATCAGTTCTTCATTATTATACTCTGTAAGCCACTGTTCGCCTGTTGAACTTAAAATATCTCCAGATAATTTTTGTTTTTCTTCAATAATGGCATCAATCTTTTCTTCAATGGTGCCCTTGGTGACAAATTTATGAACCATGACGTTTTTAGTCTGTCCAATACGAAAAGTTCTGTCTGTTGCTTGGTTTTCAACGGCTGGATTCCACCACCTGTCAAAGTGAATCACATGATTTGCCGCTGTCAAATTGAGTCCAACCCCACCTGCTTTCAGTGAAAGGACCATGTAAGGGACATAATGCTCACCATTGAACTGTTCCACTATCTCATTTCTTTTTTTCACAGGCGTTCCCCCGTGAAGTACAAAACCTTCTTTTAAAAAGATTTCGCTCAAGAATTCAGAAATAGGCGCCGTCATTTCTCTAAATTGTGTGAAAATGAGAACGCGCTCTCTCTTCTCATGTATGGTTTCACATATAGCTCTCAATTGCTCAAATTTACCACTATGTGCCTCTTTATATGCCTCTAGACCAAGATACTGATCGGGATGATTACAGATTTGTTTGAACTTCATAATACTGGACAGAACAAGGCCTTTGCGTTCAATCCCTTCGGTCACGTCCAATTTCTTTGAAATTTGTTCTAGTAACTGCTTGTAAAGTGCAATCTGCTTTTTAGATAAGGTCGTATAAGCATTCATTTCCAGTTTATCCGGTAAATCAGCGATGATGCTCTTATCTGTTTTTAACCGCCTGAGTATAAAGGGCTGAATCATCTTTCGAAGCTTGGCATATCCGGTCATGTCCTCCGCAAGGCCTTTCGTAAAGTTTGTGAATTCTTTTGGCGTTCCGAGCAGCCCTTGATTTAAGAAATCAAATAGAGACCAAAGATCCCCTAATTTATTTTCAATAGGCGTTCCCGTCATGGCAATTTTCATTTTTGCGGGAATCGCTTTAATCGCTTTGGTCTGTTTGGTTCCAGGATTCTTTATGGCCTGAGCTTCGTCCAAGATCAAATAAGTCCATTGCTTATCTTTAAGTGCTTCAAGCCGAACTGCCATCCCATAAGTGGTGATGTGTAAGAACTTGTCTTCTCTTATTTGAAGGTTTTCCGAGTTTTTCAAATCACTTTTATGAAGGATCTGATACGGCATATCTGGTGCAAATTTTTCGATTTCTTTTTTCCAGTTGCCTATTAAAGAAGCTGGTAACACAAGAAGTGCTGATCCAGCGTTGTGAACTCTTTGATGTTCTAAAAAGGCGATCATCTGAACGGTTTTGCCAAGCCCCATATCATCTGCTAAACAAGCTCCAAATCCGAGCCTTGACATCTGGTTAAGCCAGTGATAGCCCGTTTCCTGATAGGCTCTTAAATTTGCATGGAATGAAGGTTCTGTATCGACTTTTTCAATCTTATCTGGGTTTTTTAGATTTTCTTTCACGGTTCTAAGCCATTGGCCATTCGAAATGGTAATTTCTAAATCATCTTCTTGAATCTCTAAGAGCTCATGCACATTGAGTTCCATCCTCATGGCATCACTGAGAGACAAAAGCTTATCCGTTTTAAGCCTCTTTACTTTGTTAAAAGCATCGAGTACCGCTTCCAGCTTATTTTTGTTGATTTCAACCCATTTGCCTTTATATTGGACGAGGCCTTCACCCATCTCTAAAAAGGCACTTAATTCTTGCGGTGTTATCTGCTCATCACCAATAAGCAGTGAAGGTTCAAAATCCATAATGGCATCAAGTCCAACCTTTGAAGGTTCTTTTGCCCCCACTGCAACTGATACACTGACAGAATTGTATTTCTTCTTCCACCAGTCCGGCACTCTGCACATAATGCCCGCTTCTTCATAGATTTCAATCTCTTTTAAAAAGGTATAAGCTTCATCTCCAGTGATCTTTAAAGGTGAAAACAATTCGCCACTTTCGAGTAAGTCCGAGATAAAGGCACTCTTTTCAGCCGCCTTAATCACGGTTGAAATAAGTGAAAACAACTTTTTTTCGTCCCCATCAAATTCTTTTAATGCATTTTTAAGGGGCGTATGGACTGCACGCTTACTTTTAACGGGTTTTGTCGAATACGTTGCCATAAAAGCAAATGGATACTCACCGTCTTTGTTTTCAACCAAATGAAAAAAGACTCTCCCCACAATGTTGATATGCGCATTGTGTTCAGCAAAATACCGAGCAACAGTGCCCTCATACACTTTTATTTCCGTTTTAAAAACATCAAGCAAGGATGCCCATAAACCTTGAATCCATTGATCATCCACGTATTCCATACCGATTACAAAGGGAATTTCCTCTTTTAACTTCTGTAGCTCATCTGCCCCGAGTTCAACTTGAACCGTCTCTCTATTAAACTCAATTGCCGATTGTTGGCTGAGTTTTTTGATCAAAAGTGTTGCGATATGGTAAAGATACTCGATTGAAGGTGAAAACCAACTCTCTTTTTCTAGAAATCCCAAATGAAATAGAGCACCATACTTATCCGCGTCAAATGCCTCAGTCCATTTTTTGATGTTTTCATCTGATTGATTTTCAATTTCATCCATTACAAAAGCTTCTGATAAAAAGTACGCATTTAGTAAATGTATTTTTGATGCTTTTAGACGTGTCATTTATATTTGGCTCCTATTTTTTTAATCTTACTCTTTAAGTTGTACAAAGTAATTATCATATTTAGATGCGTTTCTTGTCATTTATGTTCCTATTTATGTTCCTATTTTCTTCACCATTATAGCATCCTTTTATAATGAGTAGTATGGGAAATACGCTATATCGCGTACTTGTTTTAATTGCATCATATGGTAGCTGGTGGCTCATTTTTTTGATTTTCAACACTTTAACTGGCTATTCACATTCCAATAGCCACTGTTTTACAGCTTCTGATGTCAATCTTCGCTTATTGATCAAAATGTAACTCTCTATGCATGGTGGACTGCTCTCAAGTAATTTCACTTCAATAAGTGACCCTGCCTCTAAGTTTTTTGTGACCATTGATTTCAACATAAAGCCATAGCCAATACCCGCTTCCAAATAAGCGATGGTGTTGCCACTGACGTTAATATCCATTGCATAAAGATAGTTTTTAGGAAAAATGGTGTAAAACCACTCTTTAAATGACTCTGTATAAATCGCCGATTTCCATAGTTGAAGAGATTTTAAGGTTTCATTTGAAACGCCTTCAGAGTTACATTTGTTTTGGGCACCCGTCACCAAGATGATTTCATCATTATGAAAAGGCTCACAAGTGAACTGTGATGATTTAACATCCCAATAAGTAAAGGCAATATCCAGTTGATTTTCATGAAGTCCCTGTATCAATTCTTCACTGTGTCCAATCATGACCTTGACGGAAATTTTAGGATTGTTTTGGATAAACTTTAAAATCAAATGCGCCACATGGCACTCATAGATAGAATGTACCACACCAATTGTCAGCGTATCTTGGTAAATTTCCAACTGTTTTAATTGAGATAATGCGGTATCTTGTAAGGATAACAGTTCTTTTGCATAAGGCAAAAATGCCTCACCTTTTTGAGTGAGCTCTACTGTTTTATTCGTCCGCGTGAAAAGTGTCTCGCCTAGATTGTATTCAAGTTGCTTAATTCGACTGGTCACTGTGGATTGAACGACATGAAGCTGCTCTGCTGTTTTTGTGAAATTCTTAAATTGTGCCAGATAAATGAAAGTGATTAATAAATTATAGTCCATATGCTCGTACTCCTTACTATCAAAGTGTATACTCAGTCCGCTTCGCTACCTTCGTAACCCAAAACTGCATAACGGCAACCTGTTAAGGTTACATACTCAGTCCGCTTCGCTACCTTCGTAACCCAAAACTGCATATCAGCAACCTGTTAAGGTTACATACTCAGTCCGCTTCGCTACCTTCGTAACCCAAAACTGCATATCAGCAACCTGTTAAGGTTACATACTCAGTCCGCTTCGCTACCTTCGTAACCCTTGCGCAATCCGTTAGGATTGCATTCAGTGGGCGTTTGGACGCCCACTGAATTAGGAAGATGCCCCCCATTTTGAGAAATGGGGAGCATCTTCCTCAAGGGTTATAATCATTATTTTCGATCGTTGTTATGTGTATTATTCGTTAGACAACTGAAATATCCTCTTTTATAATGAAAAATATAAATAACAGTGACAAATTCATAAATGGAGGTTTTTAAATATGTACACTATAAATCCAAATATTGAATCTCTTTATTGTATCAAATGTGGCAAGACATATCCCTTGGCTGATTATTATTTAGGCTGTCCACAATGTTTCCATAAAGGTGAAAATGCGGCTTTATCTTTTAACTATAATTCGCTTGAACACAATCCCTCAACATCTAAAGGTATCCAAAAATACAGTGAAACATTACCTTATACAAGTTTGCCAACACTTGGGGAAGGCAATACGCCTGTTGTAAAACATGAAGCTTTAGCTACTCAATTAGGCCTAAAAGCGGTTTACTTAAAAAATGAATTTCAAAATCCTACAGGTTCACACAAGGATCGAATGAGTCCTTTAGTCATCGCTCGAGCTCTAGAACTGGGCAAAAAAGGGGTTGTGGTTGCTTCAAGTGGTAATGCTGGCTTCTCAATAGCGGCGTATGCTGCAAACTCTGGTCTTCAATGTACAGTCATATCACCTCGAACAATCAGCAATATTTATCGTACTGCTATTGAATCTACTGGTGCCAACCTCGTCATACTTGATGCTGAACAAGACACAACGCAGGGGAGATGGGCCTACATGCAAAATTTAGTTGAAACACAAGATTTATATCCCGCTACGAATTATATATTGCCGCCTGTTGGCAGTAATTGTTTCGGCGTGCAAGGGTATAAAACCATTGCCTATGAAATTTTTGAAGACTTTGGCGATTCTATTCCAGAGTTTATATTCGTACCCGTATCCAGAGGCGATCTCCTCTGGGGTATTTTTGAAGGTTTCAAAGAAATACACCAATTAGGCTATATCAAAGTATTGCCAAAATTGATTTGCGTAGAACCCTTCGAACGTGTTACTCAGGTGCTTAAGGGTGCAGATTATAGGAGTCGATTTCAGGGTAACTATGCTTTAACTGGTTCTATTGGTGGCAATACGGTCACTTATCAAGCCTTAAAGGCTGTCCAAGAATCAGGTGGTGATGCAATTGCCACTTCGCAAGATGATGTTATTGCAAGTGTCAAAGCGTTTTCAGAAGCGGGTGTATATCTTGAAACATCTTCAGCCGTTACGATCAATGCCTTGAAGCTTGCCATTTCAACCCATAAATTGGATAAAAATAGTCGAGTTCTCATGATCGCAACTTCAAATGGTTTTAAGAATGATCCAAGTATAATGAGATAAATTATGCAATGAAATAAATTACTATAAGAGAGGATAATGATTATGAAAAATATTGCGCTACTCATCGTGGATGTTCAAACGGCTTTAATTGATGAACATCCCTACAACCAAGATCAGTTCATAAAAAACATCAATGATTTGATTTCTGAGGCGAGAAAAAACAATAAAGAAGTCATCTTTGTAAGACATGATGATGGTGAAGGTTCTGAGCTTGCACTTGGAGCCCCTGGATGGGAAATCTATAAGGACCTCCATGTATTACCTGCTGATAAGATCTTTGAAAAACAATACAACAGTGCTTTTCACAAGACTGATCTCGATGCCTATTTAAAATCTAAGGACATCGATACACTTGTCATAATGGGGCTTCAAACAGAATACTGTATAGATGCCACTTTGAAACAAGCCTTTTCTTTGGATTACGAGGTTTTAATTCCAAAGGATACAAATACGACTTTTGATAACGACTATTTATCTGGAGAAAAACTTTATGAATTTTATAATAAAAACATTTGGGCTGGACGCTTTGGGGAAGTTTTAGAAGTTGAAGTGGTTAAGGAGAAGTTGACAAAAGTACGACAAATATAATATGTTGCTATATCATGCCCTATTGAATTATGAAAACACAAAATGAGCATTCTCAGTTTATATGAAAATGCTCGTTTACTGTTTTACGAATTGTTTATACGGTCCTTCTTGCCCTTAACTTGCCCCGCAATTGCAACACTTACTATCACAATCCCACCCACAATCTCTCGAATCGCCGGGATTTCTCCAAGTACTATAAAGGCCAACACGATCCCGTATACAGCCTCTAGCGACGAAATAATCCCTGCTAATTGTGCTGAAATCGTTTTCAAACTGCCGATGAATAAGGAATGTGCTAGAGCCGTGGTAAAAACACCTAAAAAAATCAGCAGACACAAATCTATGACCGTGGGCATTGCGTGAATTGAGACTGCAAATGGCAGCAAGAAAAAAACTGCTGTAATCTGTTCATACATAGCGACAACTGTACTTTCATAAACGGTTGAGAGATATCGATTAAACAGTGTCAAAACCGCATACGAAAAAGCTGAGAATAACCCGATCACAATACTCAGTGTCATTTGATTATTGAAGTTAAAATCCGGAAAAGTAATGCCTATGCCCACTAAGATGAGAAAAGCCATTATCACATTACTCATTTTGAGCTTTTCTTTAAAAACAATGGGCTCAAAAAATGTTGCGAATAGTGGAAATGTTGCAAACGTAATCGTGCCGATGGCCACTGATGACATTTGAATCGACTTTAAAAAAGACCACCAATGTAGCGCCAGGACCACACCTGCCAACAGCAAAATAATAAAATGCCGTCTGTCCTTAAGTCTAAGCTCTTGATGTCTCACCACACAAAATATAAGCAATGCCAAAGAGGAAAATAAAACTCTTCCAAATGTAATTGCAATTGCAGGCAACATGATGAATTTAGCAAATAACCCTGCCATACCAAATAGGAAAACAGAAAAATTTACGGATAACAGCGCTTTATTCCGGTTCATATATAGACTTCCTTCGCTAAGATCATTTCCGATCCTCAAGTTATAATTCTTTATAGTTCTTTGTATATCTTTTGTGGAATTCTTTTTCATTATATCATCTGACCACTCGCATTTTAACTGTCAATTTAAAGCAACAGGCTAGCCTAGACTTTGAATTCTAAATTGAAGGCTAGCCTGCTGCTTATTTAAACCTATTATTTAAACCTATTATTCAAATTGATAATTCTTGATACTTAAAAATAAAATCGAAGCAATCTCGTCTTGGAATAAGCCCCGCACTTTCCATGCTCTTTTTAGAGTTATGGTTGTAATACCAACACCCGGAGTGTGCCTCTAGCCCTTTTGATTCAACCACACCCTGCAAGTGCTTTAAAATACATGCTGCATAACCTTGTTGTCTCTTTTCTTCAAGCACATACATCCCAACACTGCCAATAGTAGAAACCACTCTCCCGTATTCAATGACACCGAAGCCAATAAGCGTCTCCTTTTTTTCCACCAAGTAAACTTTATAATAATTGCTCCCATTCAACACTCTCTCGGCAGATTCTGCCTCAAAGAAATCCTCTGAAAGTGTAAATAACTGTGTATCTTCAATAGTCTTAGCCTCTCTGAAGGTAAGATCATGTTGGTATTGACTTTTAAGGGGTCTATCGGTATAGATAGAAAAATAAGCTTGTTTTTCAATTCTTAAAAAATTGTCCATGCAATGGCTTAAAAAGAATTCATCTCCAGTTGCCACAAAGGCATTCGTCACTTGTTCAAACTGTTTGATGCGTGCGAATAAGGATTGTCCGTGATGAGCATATGCTGTCCTCACGTAAAAAAGCGTTATCATGGATTGCTCATAAATGGCAAAAAATCCAATGGGCTCATCGTCAAGTATAAACTGATAAAAATGACTTGCCAACACATGATCTTCCCAATAAGAATCCACAGTGATCTTGTTTTGCTCAAAATAAGTTCTCACTTCAAGTTCGATTTCATTCCATTCACACCTTTTACACTCAATCATTCTAATAGTCCTCACTTTCATGTCTGATGATCCTATTTTTATTTTCCCTTTTCACATGATAATGGCTTTGTGCCTTATCCAACGCACGTTCCTTTTGTTTCATTTTCTGTTCTAAATGCTTTTGTTCTCTCTGGAGCTTCCGCCAACTTTCCCAGTGTTCATGTTTAAGCTGTCCAGACTTTAAAGCCTTTTGAACAGCACATCCCGGTTCATGCTTATGACCGCAGTTATTGAATTTGCATGATGCGATTAACTGTTCTATGTCTCCAAAGTGATGTGACATGCCCTCTTCTGCATCCCAGAGTGCAAGAGATCTCATGCCAGGAGTATCCAGTATCATGCCACCTTCTGGTAAGAGTACTAATTCTCTATGCGTTGTCGTATGACGCCCTTTGCTATCATCTTCACGAATATCTTGTGTCTCCAAAATATCCGAACCGATTAAGGTATTCACGAGTGTGGACTTGCCCACACCCGATGACCCTAAAAGAGCCACGGTTATCCCTTTTTTGAAATAGGGTTTAATGGCCTCTATGCCCGCCCCTGTAAGTGAACTAATCGCGTGTACATCCACGCCCACAGCAATTTCATGAACCGTTTGAATGTGCTTTAAAAAATCATCGCAAAGATCACTCTTTGTGAGCACCACCACAGGCGTTGCGCCACTTTCCCATGTGGCGATCAAATAACGTTCAAGTCTTCTAGGATTGAAATCTTTGTTCAGCGATTGTACTAAAAATACGATATCCACATTCGTTGCCACGATCTGTTCCTTGATTTCAGTGCCCGAAGCCATTCTCGAAAATTTCGTTTTTCGATCCATAAGGCCTTCAAAGTGGGCTTCATCCTCTTGATATTCATCTGCTGTCATGATCACCCAATCGCCAACTACAAGTTGTAACGCACTTTGCGTCGGTCTTTCCAACCACTTCTCACCATTTTCTGTAACCACTTTAAACCTTTGACCATAATCCAACAGAATCCGGCCTCGAAGCAATTCTTTCTCTATGGTTTCCCGATGATTTAAAATTTCTATCCACTGTGATTCAAGTTGTTCATGCCACCCATAAAGGGTTAAATCCAATGCTTTTATATTCTCATTTTGCTTTTTATTTTGTTTTTTCAAATTGGCCTCCTTGGCACTATAAAAAATATTTGCGTCTATTCTATATTGTTTTCTATCTTCAAATTGTTCTTCACCATTTTTTAAGTTAATAGCAACCACCTCCTTGAGATTATATTATAATTTGACATAATATGGAATTTAAAACACCTAAAAAACCCGCAGAACGATCTTCTGCGGGGTTTATTATTCGTATTATCATTGATTTCAAACTGGATACAGATGTATTACTCTGCAAAAAACTGGTTCGGCAAACAATGATTAATTGCTTTAGCTGCTAAAAAAGGGCATAAAAAAACACGCCTTCTTCGCGCGCACATTCTCCACGTTATAGATTGCTCAGATTTTGGCGCTGTGCCCTATTTCAAGTCACAGTACCGATTATTCAGTTATTGTCTTAGGACCACACTTAACAATTTTTTCATAATAAATCTCCTTCCTTTGCTTTAAAAGCATACATTAAAAGCAATAGTACGCTTTTATCTTAAAACACATGTTGCTGTTTGTCAAGCAATTGCATTATTTTAATTTTACTCTAGCATTCAGTAAAACTTTCAATAACGCGAACAATTTTCTTATATTTTTTTCATTGTTCTATTGACTAACGGATATTTAATCATTAAAATAATTTAATGTAAGGTATTATAGAGATATTATAAAAATTCTTTTCTAGCGTTATGGATGTTAATGAAATGAATACGGCAAATTAAAATGACTTAACTCATGTTTAGGAGGACAAATGGAAAAAAGTAATGATATCTACAATATTGACGGTGTACCCCCGTTGAAAACGGCAATTCCTTTGGGATTACAACACGTTCTAGCTATGTTCACTGGCAATGTGGCTCCCCTTATTATCCTTGCTAACGTGCTTGGCTTGCCTGTGGCAGAGAGATCTTTTCTGATTCAAGCAGCTATGTTCGTGGCAGGATTAACCACTTTGATCCAACTCTATCCAATTGGTCCCATCGGTGCGCGCTTGCCGATCGTTCAAGGGACAAGTTTTGGTTTCTTGCCAACTTGTATTGCAATTTCCGCTAAGTACGGTCTTGCTGGTATTTTAGGTGCTACTTTTATAGGTGGCTTCTTCGAAATGGGACTTGGCGTATTTTTAAAACCACTCAGAAAATATTTTCCACCCGTTGTCACTGGAACTGTTTTATTATCTATCGGTCTGTCCCTACTGCCAACTGGCATCAAATATTTCGCTGGTGGTGTTGGTGCCGCAGATTTTGGATCGCTTTCAAACCTATTACTTGGAACCATCGTTCTCGTTACCATTTTATTTTTTAAGCAATTCACTAAAGGCATTACGAGTATGTCTTCCATACTCATCGGTTTATTCGTAGGTTATCTCGTGGCAATACCAATGGGCAAAATAGACTTTTCAGCTGTGGGTTCAGCGGCTTGGTTCGCATTCCCTACACCTCTTAAATTCGGGATGACATTTCATCTTGATGCGATCATTGCCATGCTCTTAATGTATATTGTCACAGCTGTTGAAACTGTAGGCGACATCTCAGGCATCACTATGGGCGGCGACAATCGTGAAGCCACTGATAGAGAGCTCTCTGGCGGTGTCATGGCAGATGGTCTCGCAAGTTCTATCGCTGCTGTCTTCAATGTACTTCCAAATACTTCTTATAGTCAAAATGTCGGCATTGTCACTTTAACAGGTATTATGAGCCGTTTCGTGGTTGCCATGGGTGCACTTTTCTTAATCCTAGCAGGCTTGTTCCCAAAAGTCGGAGCTATTGTTGCTGTTATGCCTTCAAGCGTTTTAGGTGGGGCTGCCATTGTGATGTTCTCCATGATCGCCATCAGTGGCATCAACTTGATTACGAAAGATGCTCTTAAGGGTAAAAACAGCATCGTGGTTGCAGTTGCATTGGGCCTTGGATTTGGCCTTGGCTCGGTTCCAGAGGCATTGGTTAATCTGCCAGAAACTTTAAAACTAATCTTTGGGGGTTCTGGAATCGTTGTGACAGGTCTCATCGCCATTTTCCTAAACATCATCTTGCCTGAAGATGATGGCGTAAAAAGCGAAACCCTACAAGAAAATGCAGCTTAAATTCTGAGTTAATGCATTCATTAAAAGCCTCAAAATCTTTGTGCCATAAAAAAATGGAACTGAGAGTTTGAGGCTTTTCTAATTACTTTCGTTTATATTTTGCTTTCGTTTATATTTTAGTCTAATTCAAAATTCGCTTTGATTCTCAGGTTATACTTGATTGAGCGCCATTAATATATTTTCCACGAGGGCTTGTTTTACTCATATCTCAAGGCATCGATTGTATTTAGGTTTGCAGCTTTGTTTGCTGGATAAATACCAAAGAAGATACCAATGAGCGCAGAGAAGAAAAATGCCACGAATACAATCTTTACATCTATCGCTAGAGGCACATTCATAAATTGAGTGCCAACTAATGCAAATCCAATACCCAACACAATGCCAATTATTCCGCCTATCCCAGACACAATGACGGATTCAATCATAAATTGCGACAGAATATCTCTCTTTTTAGCCCCTATTGCTTTTCTTATACCAATTTCTCTTGTTCTTTCTGTCACTGAAACGAGCATGATGTTCATGATGCCAATCCCTCCAACGATTAGAGATATCCCGGCAATTGCTGCTACAAATGTTGTGATCGTCCCTGTAAACTTGTTCATCATCTTCATTTGACTTTTCATTGTTTGAACTTGGTAATATTTTTTGCCAACGACATCATGCTTTTTCTCTAAAATACTGGCAATGCTTTCAACGGTGCTCTTAACATTTTCATCTTTTTTGATATTGAGTTCAATATTGCCGAAACTATCCATCTCATTAATTCTCGTTCCAATTGGCAACACCGTATATACACTAAATGTATTTCCAGTTGTTCTTTCCATGGCTGCAGCCGCTTTTGAAAAGACGCCAATAACTCTGAAAGGTTCTGTTTGACCATTTACGTCTACTAAAATCATTTGTCCTAATGGATTTTCGTTGCCAAAATAGTTTTGAGCCATTTTCTGATCAATGACAACTTGCTGGCTCTCATTTGCAATATCTCTTTGATTAAAAAATCGACCTTGGACAATACTCATATTTTCAATATTTTGATACGTTTCATTCACAGCGGAAAAGTTAATCTTGTAAGTCATTTTGCCTTTTACGAGAGAACCGTTAAAACTTTCTACAGGCGATATGCCTTCCAGCTTATCGCCGTATATGCGTCTGACCATTTTAATATCCTCTGCCGTGATATTATATGCACTGTAGTCCACATTGCTGTCTTCATCTTCATACATACTTCCAACATAAATCATCGCACGATTGGCACCGTAATTTGAAAATTCTTTGGTCATCATCGCTTTATTGCCATTGCCTAAAGTAACCAATGCAATGACAGATGAAATGCCAATTATAATGCCCAACATCGTCAATAAAGTCCGCATTTTATTTGCTTTAATTGCTGCAAAAGCCATTTTCATACTTGCCTTTATATTCATATTTTCACCGTCTTCTCATCTTTAATAATGAGTCCATCTTTTATTGTGATCACTCTGTCTGTTTGCGCTGCAATCTCATGTTCATGCGTGACGACGATAATAGTATTTCCCATCCGATTTAAGTCCTTTAAAATCATCATCACTTCATCCGTCGTCTTAGAATCCAAATTACCCGTCGGTTCATCTGCTAAAATAATAGAGGGTTCACAAACTAGGGCTCTGGCAATGGCAACCCTCTGCCGTTGCCCACCTGATATTTCATTAGGTCTATGATCTACTCTATTTGACAGTCCTACCATGCTCAGCATTTCCAGTGCTTTTTCCCTTTTCTTCTCTAGGGTATATTTGCTGTATATCAAAGGCAATTCCACATTTTCTATAACTGTTAACTTCGGTAATAAATTAAAAGATTGATAAATGAAGCCAATCTTTTCGTTTCTGAGTTCAGATAAAGCATCATCTGAAAGATCTTTTGTCACTTCACCATCAAGTTCATAGAAACCGTCTGAGGCGTTATCCAAACAGCCTAAAATGTTCATCAACGTAGATTTACCTGATCCTGAGGGCCCAATAATCGAAACAAATTCGCCTTTCTCAATATGCAAGTCAACGCCCTTTAAAGCTTCAAATACGACATCACCTGTCTGATATACTTTTCTCAAGTTACTAATCTTAATCATATAATCTCCTAATACATTCCTGTGATACTTGTATCTCCATTGTCTTCAGAGACAGAATTGGATAATTTAATTTCTATCTCATCCCCCACATTGACTTCATCACTGATAATCTCTATTAGGACATCATTACTGATTCCAGTACTTACAGTGACTTCTTTTGTAGTGCCATCTGATTGTTTTACGTACACGTACTCTTCGCCATTCAGTCTTTGGTTAACGGCCTCAATGCCCACTGCTTTTATTGCTTTTTTTTCTGCAGTGACCACCTGAACATTTACAGAGAAATTCGTTCTCAATTCAGGTGCTGGTTGGTCTAATTTTATTTTAATCTCCACATAAGCCTGCTTCTTGCCTTCAATGGTCTTAGAACCGGGAGAAATGAATGATACTGTCCCCCTATACTGCTTACCTTTTGCCGAATTTGCTGTAATAGTCGCTTTTTGACCCAATTTAACTTTTTGAAAATCGGCTTCTGAAATATTTGCCGAGATGAGATTCTTTTCAAAATCAGAAATTACCATGATGTTCGTTTTAACAGCTTCACCTTCTGTTGCAATGATTTCAGTAATCACACCATCAATTGGAGCTTTTATTTTGCTATCCTCTATCCGTCTCCGAATTGTTGCTAGCTCATTAAGCAAAGATTCTACTGTCTTCTGCTGAATTAATAGGGTCTCTTTTCTACTGGAATTATTCACTGAATAAAGTGCATTTTCATAAGCTAGCTTGGCATTATCGTAAGCCGTTTGGCTTTCTTCGAATTGTTTTTTACTGATGATACCAGAATCTAATAACGTCTTGTCTTCATCCAATTTTCTATTTGCAGCCTCCATTGCCTGCTTTGCAGTTTTTGCTGTATTGACCAATGCGAGATCACTGCTGTTTTCTATTTGCTTTAATTTCACTTGCTCAATTTCCAATTGAATTGTTTTGGATTTTAATTGGTCTTCCAACACTTCCGTCTTCATTTCTGCAATCACATCCCCTTCATGCACTTGATCACCAACTTTTACAAGGACGCGTTCTAAGATTTCTTCACCCAGAGGCTTTACATTTCTGATGGCCTCTGTGGTAATTTTTCCACTGACATAAATGATATCCTGTATATCCTGTTCTTTTACTGAAGTAGTCTGTATTTCTGAATGCGCTTCATTGCTGCCACTGCTGGAATTCTTAAAAAGTAAAAAACTACCCACCACAATAATGGGTATTAATAATAACACTATCTTTTTCATGTTTTCCTCCTAATACAATTTATCTGTACCTTAATTCTAGACCTATTTTGTATCGAAAATGTATCCTTGATGTACAGATGTTGTAATCTCCACATATAAGAGATGAAGTCTTGCTTATGAATTGCTATAATACAATCAGGAGGTGCTTATGTATCAGGTATTAATTGTTGAGGATGAGGCGCGTTTGAGAGAATTTATCAGCCTATATTACAAGGCTGAGGGATATCAAGTTACTGAAGCGGAAGATGGCGAAATGGCTCTAGATCTTTTTAATAAAAATGTTTTTGATTTAGTCATTTTGGACATTATGATGCCTAAAATCGATGGCTACAAAGTCTGCCGTCAAATCAGAGGCAAATCGGATATTCCTATTATTATTTTGACTGCGATCACCACAGAAGAGAGCGAACTCAAGTGCTACGACCTTGGCGCAGATGACTACGTTACAAAGCCGCTGAAAGGTAAGACACTCGTGGCAAAATCCAAGCGTCTATTGGAAAGATATTTAAAGTCAGATGTGTTTCTCTATGAAAATATGGCTTTGGATTTTAAAAGCAGGCTATTAAAAATTCACAACGAAATTATAGAGCTCACCCCCAAAGAATATGAACTCTTACATCATCTGATCGTCAATAAAAACATGGCACTTTCCAGAGAAAGTCTCTTAGATGCCGTGTGGGGGTATACTTTCTACGGTCAGACAAGAGTTGTTGACAACCATATTAAAAAAGTCCGCCAAAAGTTGGGGGATTACGCTTTTTTAATTCAAACGGTATCAAAGGTAGGGTATAGATTCTATGTTAAGTAAATGGGTCCATAAGGTTACCTCTAAAATCTCCACAAAAATATTTTTGTCAACGGTTTCCATTGTCGTTGTTATTCTGCTTGTTCAGAGTCTTCTATATATATTCGTTATAGACAATGCCCAATATCTTACAAAAAAGAACACTTTAGAAAAGGATTTCAAAATATTTCTCGAGGATATTAAGGATAAGCGTTACGATTTAGAATACATTAATCTCGCAACAAGAGACTACATAAAAAGCTCTGGTAATCCAGTCTTAGTTATGCGAGGCAATGGAAGAATCTACAATGAGACACTTCTTAAGGCCTTCACCAATATCATCACCGTTAATGCGGATGATCAAGAATACAAAATCGTGTTCGACGAAGAACTTCTTTCTAAGCTCACAAGGGATAAGCTTACGATTGCAGCTGAGCAGATTTCTGAAAATTACTATCTCGTACTGGATTTTTCTAGCGACAATTTGGATTTTGACGCAGAAGCCTATGCTGGTGAAAATATAGTGTTCTTAGAGCAGGCACAGGTTATTGACTATCAATTCGCACCAGCTGATAAAAGCAACTACTATTTGAATTTATATCAAGAATTCTTTTTTCTTGAAAGTCAGTACAAGATTACATCAAACCATGCTGTTCAGAGTTTTTACTATGAGCATACAGATGTAGATGCAACTACAATCTACAATATGACTCATTACTATGAGGACAATCAAATTTACTATGTTTTGACCTCCAGTACCATCATTGGTCTTCGAGATCAACTTAAATTCATTGCCTCGTTCAATCTTTTTGTATTCTTCATAGGACTGGCACTGGCAATTTTACTTTCAAAAGTGATCTCTAACACATTATCAAAGCCCGTAATTCAGTTGACCGAAAATGCAAAAAAAATGGCAAATCTTGATTTTTCTCAAAAGACAGAGATCAATACCCATGATGAAATTGGCTCCTTAGGGATGAGTTTAAATACCTTATCCAATCAACTAGAAGAAAGCGTCCTGACGCTTAAATCCAAAAATAAGGAATTAGAAGTCAATTATAGACTCAAATCCATTGAAGAACAAAGAGCCAAAGACCTAATACTGCACCTTTCACATGAACTCAATACACCTCTGGGCATTGTATCTGGATTTAATGAAATTCTGGCAGATGGCATCAATGATAAAGCGCCTGCTTATTATCACGATGCGATCTCAAATGAACTGGAAAGAATGAGTACTTTAATTGGCGATATGCTTGAATTATCCGTTCTCGAAGGCGGCCAATACCAGCTAACACTAGATGATGTGGATGTAAACGCCATTATTTATGAAAGCCTATCACATTTTAAAGAAACCTTTGCCCACAAAGACATTAAGGTGAATATCGAACTCTCTCAAGAAATCGTCAAGGCCAACTTTAAAAAAATGCATCAAGTGATCAATAATTTTATTTCGAATGCATCAAAGTATACTGAAGTACATGGTGAATATTGTATATACAATACAATCTCAGAAGATAAAATCTACTATTACTTTGTCAACACTGCATCCATTAAAGTGGATGATGTCTCTATCCTATGGGAAAAGTTCTATCGCACTCATAAGACAAATACCCGAAACGAAAACGGCAGTGGCATTGGTCTTTCTATTGCGAAAGAAATATTGACGCTTCATGAAAGTGACTTTGGTATCACCAAAGGCGAAGACAGCGTAACCTTTTACTTTTCATTAAAGCGCGCTTAAAAACAAGACGGTCTGCACTAAAATCCTCGGTCAACGCCTTTTGAGATCAAAACGCTTTTGTGATATAATAGAAAAAACTACCATTTGGAGGACTTTATGAGACCCAGCGCTAAAGTGACCATCCTCAGTACCTTTAGACAGCTCATTCAAAATAGATCTTTAGACAAAATAACCGTTACAGAAATCTGCGAGAAATCTGCCATCAATCGGCAAACCTTTTACAATCATTTTAGTGATCTATTTGACATCTTTAAGTATCTTTTTCAGGAAGAACTGTCAGAAGAGATTGCTCAAAATCGAACTTTTGAAAAATGGTGTGGCGGTTTTTTGGCAACACTGAACTATTTAAAATGCAATTCACGTATGATTCTTAACGTATACCAGTCTTCTTATCGCTCAGAAGCAGATTTATTTTTTATCAACATATCCTATCAACTTCTGGATCGTGTGGTGGATGAGTGTATGAACAATATGCATGTTGATCTCATAGAACCCGATTGCCGATTTATCGTCAATTTCTATAGACATGTTTTTAACGGTCTCATGATAGACTGGGTAAATGAAGGCATGAAAGAAGCGCCAGAAGATATGCTCAGAAAACTTCAACTTATGATTGGTGGCAGCATTCCAAGGTCAGTTCAAGCCTTTGCAGACGAAGAGAAATTACATTGGTGGGGCTCATTAAAATCTAAAAGTTAAAATATCAAGATCCTGTGAAAGTCGCGTCTAGATCACATCAAAATCATATAAAATACTTTAAAAGTGTCTTTATTCTATAAGGTGAAACTTTATTTTAAATCCTGAGCTTTTTTTAAAAAGTTTTTGATTTATTTCAGCTTATATAGACACTTTCTTTTTTTTGTCTATTGTGGGCACTTTGATAAAAAATATACAATACATGTATGAACTAATATAAATTATGGAGGTTTTAACATGTTCACTTTCAATTATGCAGAAGGCGCGACGCTTTTAAGTGTTTGGGGCATTTGGCTCGTGGTATTCGCTCTACTCTTTGGATTTAACGAAGTGGCAAGAAGGTCCAAATGGATTGGCTTTTTCAGTTTTGTGATTTTACCAGCGGCATTATCCGTCTTATGGTTTACATCACTTAAAAATACCACTTATACAGATTGGTTTCACTTAGCTAAAGTTTATTCTTCCACAGCAGGTTGCATTGGATTTTGGTGTATCCGTCACGTGAGATTCACTTCAAAACGCACTGGTAAAGCTTGGCGTCTATCTGATAAAAAATGGGCACTCTGCTTTCCACCGCTCATCCTTGCCATCAATATTCTAGAAGCTGTTCTCAGAGATTTTGAAGTTGGCATGCACTATGTTGGTGGCGGTATCTTAGCAGATGAAGCCATGTATGTTTTAGGCGGTCCTTGGAATTATATGAACGCAATTGCAGGTATCTTAAACATTATCGCAATCACAGGCTGGTTCGGCATCGTCATCCGAAAAAAGACAAAAGAAGACAGCAGTATGGATATGCTTTGGCCAGATATGCTCTGGTTCTGGATCATTGCATATGATATTTGGAATTTCGCTTACACTTACAATTGTCTTCCTGGACACTCTTGGTATTGTGGATTTGCACTACTCCTAGCACCTACACTTTGTGCGTTTACAGTTGGAAAAGGGGCTTGGCTACAGCATCGAGCTCAGACTTTAGCCATTTGGTGTATGTTTGCACAAACATTCCCGTCATTTATTGATCAAGGCAAATTCTTGGTGTCGTCCACATACAATCCAACGATTATGTTCGTGGTCAGCTTTTTAGCACTTGCTTCAAATGTTGTCTTAATCATTTACATGTTCACTAAAGTCTCTAAGACAAAACGTAACCCGTACCTCGGTGAATTGTACACAGACCTCGATAAGTATAAAGAAGTTGCCGCAATGGCCGAGTAATCACGCACTCATCTAAACAGCTCAAGAATTTTATTGCAGATAAATTCTTGAGTTGTTTTTATTAAAACAACAAGATTTGAGCCAAAAGCTGTGATGAGGGATATTCAACCTCAAACAGCGTCAGCGAAAATCGGTTTGAGGTATCAAATGATGACTCAAATGTTGTTAGAACAACAAGATTTGAGCCAAAAGCTGTGATGAGGGATATTCAACCTCAAACAGCGTCAGCGAAAATCGGTTTGAGGTAGTTTAACAACTCAATTGCTATGCGTTCTATAAAAAGTTATAATTGAGTTAGAATTATGATAACTGTTTTTTGATATGACCTTAGGAGGCCTCACATATGTTACAAAATAAAATACATGTCTACATATACATTCTGATTCTGATAACATGCGTTCTAATGACAGCCTGTTCCAGCCCACATGAAATACCAGAAAATAATGAAAAGACCCTTGTTTCATCAGAAGATTTAGAACCCGAAACGGTATGGTCTCTGGGCACATTCCCTGTCTCATCCCCCGAAGCACAAGGTATGGACTCATCCAAACTCAATGAAATGTTTAAGAAAATTCAAGATTACGGATACGATATTCATCATCTGCTCATCATACGAAACGGATATGCCGTTGCCTCTTGTGATTTTTATCCCTATACCGCTGATAATCTTCATCCACTTAACTCTGTGACAAAGAGTTTTACTTCATTTGCAATTGGGAAAGCCGTGGATGAACAATTGATCTCCAGTGTTGACCAACCCGTTCTCTCCTTTTTTAAGGATAGAACCATAGAAAACCCAAGTGACTTTAAATCTCAAATGACACTTGAACACCTTCTTACTATGACAGCAGGCTTGGACTGGTCAGAGGATGGCAACTATGGTGCGCCTTATGATTCCTACACGCTTATGGCACGAAGTGAAAATCCGATGATGTATGTCCTAAATCAAGCCGTTACCACAACACCAGGAGAGAAATACTACTACAATACGGGTTTATCCTACCTGCTTTCAGGCATCATCACGCAAGTAACAAAGAAAAGTGAGTCCGATTATGTTGAGGAAAAATTATTCACCCCTCTGGGGATAAAGGATTACTTTTGGTGGAATGATCCACAGGGCATCACATCAGGTGGCAGCGGACTGATGCTTAAAGCAGAAGATCTTGCTAAGTTCGGTTATCTGTATCTCAACAAAGGCAACTGGGATGGTGAACAACTCATCTCAGAAAATTGGATAACGGCATCGACGACTAAAAAAATGGACACCCCTAATGGCCTTGCCGGTAGAGATGGCTATGGTTATCAATGGTGGATGAATTCTTTTGGGGGTTACTCTGCCAGAGGCTATAGAGGCCAATATTTATTTACTTGTCCTGAGGAAAATATCGTTGCGGTTTTCTACAGTGGTCTCTCGGGTTCAAATTATTATGTCCCAGAGCAATTGATGAAGTACTTTGTTTTACCTTCTGTGCAATCGCCTTTAGCTATTGACGAAAATACCTCATCGTTCGCAGCACTTCAAGAATCCATTGATCGTCTTGAAGAAAAACCAGCTCCCACAGAGCACTCTGCAATTCCAGATACTTTTAAGGCCATAGATGCTCAAACTTTTGAGACGGATGAAGGCTACACCATTTCGCTGGATTTAACTGATGTGGATGCTGAAATAAAGCTTCACTGGTTGGCCAATGGCGATCAATATGATGTTCCCGTTGGTCTTGATGGTATTTATAGAGTCTCTACTTGTCCTAATTTTCACATGAATGGTTTGGACTCTCCAATCGGTTTTAGGGGATCATGGAGTGACGATGACACACTGTTAATTGAAATGCGCCCACTTGACAATGATAGCGTATATCAGCTAACTCTTACTTATCGCAACGGCAACTTAACTTCTAAATTTTCTATAAACTGATCTGTAGAGCATTTGCATTAAAAATATCTCATTGTGATCACAGTGCAAATAAAAAAGAGGCTTCAATAAATAGCGTTTCAGTAAACGCAACTATTGGATGCCTCTTTTTCTAAATTATACCTTTGATTTTATTCAATATATTATCTGTAAAACATAGATTTGAATCTCATAGCCTTAACTCTGTTGCTTTTGTGATTGTCCTATGCTCAGTCCCTTTTCAAAAGCTGCCTTATTTAAAGGCAACAAAGCTGCCTTACTGGCCAATTTTTTTTCAATCGTATCCCATACAATTTCTGGGGTCACAACATCTGTATAGCCAATATAGACGCCAAGCATGATGATATTCAGCACTTTGGCATTACCCATTTCAAGTGCCATTTCAGTTGCAGGTACCTTTATAAGTGTCACGTCATCTCTTTCGACATCTTCTCTCACAATAGAACTGTTGATAAATAGTCTTCCCCCAGATTTGAGTCTATTTATGAACTTGTCGAGTGACGGTTCATTCATGACGATGAGATCATCCATCGTATCCACTAACGGAGCACCTATAAACTCGTCCGATATCACCACGAAACAGTTCGCCGTTCCACCACGTTGTTCTGCACCATAAGAGGGGAAAAATGTCACATTTTTATCTGTTGAATCACAAGTCGCTTGAGCTAAGAACTTCCCCATTGTCATAACGCCTTGACCGCCAAAACCGGCAACGCATAAATTTGTTTCCATATTTGCCCTCCTATTGATCTCTATACACGCCAAGTGGATATTGCGGTATCATCTTTTCTTCTATGAATTCAAGTGATTTAATCGGATCTACGCCCCAATTGGTTGGGCAGTTTGAAACGACTTCCACTAAAGAGAACCCCTTTCCGTCCAACTGATTCTGAAATGCCTTTCGAATGGCCTTCTTTGTCTTAATCACGTTTTGAGGCGTGTTGCAGCTGGTTCTTTCAATATACACAGGTGTCGTCAATTTATTGATGACTTCACACATGTCCATTGGATAACCATGTTCTTCAACCTGTCTCCCCTTCAATGCTGTTGAAGCTTTCATCCCCACTAATGTTGTCGGAGACATCTGACCACCTGTCATGCCATAAATCCCATTGTTCACATGGATAACCGTGATGTTTTCACCGCGATTTGCCGCTGAAATAGACTCAGCAAGACCAATCGATGCAAAATCACCATCACCTTGATATGTGTAAACCAAAGTATCTTTGTTGGTTCTCTTAAGGCCAGAGGCAACCGCTGCTGCACGTCCATGCGGTGCTGTGATGTTGTCGTAAGCCATATAGTTCATATGGAGACCACAACAGCCGATCCCCAACACACACGCCGCTTTATCAACGATCTCCATCTCTTCAAGGACTTCACCGATCAATTTCATAATTGTACTATGGAAACAGCCTGGACAAAACCCTGAAACTTTGTCCTCCTGAATTGTCTTTGTTCTCGCATACAATTGCACCATCTCTATCACTCCTCCTCAAATCCTTTGACTGTTTGAATAATCAAATCACGTGTCATGATGTTGCCACCAGAACGCAAACAATCTCTCACTGGAATACGCTCTCTCACCACAGCATTCACATCATGAATCATCTGTGCTGGAATTGACATCTCTACATCGAGGATGTATTTGACCTTATCATAATCGATCTCTTCAAAGGCCTTATTTGGAAATGGATTTACTGTAATAGGCCTAATAAGCCCCACTTTAAAGCCATCTTTCCTCAAATGATCCACAGCCGATTTTGCAATACGCGCCGAGATGCCATGAGCAGTCAAAATGACCTCAGCATCATCCACGCGATATTTTTCCACCATGACATCCTTCTCCCACGATTTATAGAGCTCATCCGCAGCCCTATTTGCCCGTTCCATCTCTGAGGTTTGCCACTGACCAGGTTGAATCCAAGAGCGCTTTTCTTCAAGTGCATGACCAATACAAGCCCATGAACTTTTTTGATCTTTTATGGCAGCAATTTCTTCATCAGATACCGGTTCAGGCAATTCTACTGGTTCCATCATCGCTCCAATGACGCCATCCGATAATATGAGTACAGGATTTCTATCTCTATCTGCAAGTTCAAACGCTTTATAAGTTAAATCCACTGCTTCCTGGACAGATGCAGGTGCAAAGACCATCATTTGAAAGCCACCATTTCCAGATGCCTTTGTGGCCTGAAGGTAATCCATTTGAGCAGGATGAATCGTACCAACACCTGGACCCCCTCTTGAAATGTTTGCATAAACCATCGGAATTCTAGCAGCTGCACAATAAGAAATCCCTTCACTCTTAAGTGCAATACCCGGGCTCGAAGATGAAGTCATCGATCTCGTACCACCTGCTGATGCACCATATACCATATTTATAGCGGCAACTTCTGATTCCGCTTGAATAAATACACCACCCACTTCTGGCATTCTTCTGGAAAAATACTCTGGGATCTCATTTTGTGGTGTGATTGGATAACCCGAAAAAAATCTACAGCCTGCTCTGACTGCTGATTCTGCTATGGCTTCGCAGCCTTTCATAAATATTCTTGACATGATTTTCCTCCTATTTATAGATTTCAATCGCCCCATCTGGACAGATTCTGCCGCACATCAAACAAGCAATGCAATCTGACATTCTTGCTGGCGTCACATATTCGTAACCTTTCGAATTTACTTCAGTTCCAATTTCGAGAACGTTCTTTGGGCAAAACTTTACACAGTAACCACAGCTTTTACAACGCTCTGAAATGATTTTAATCTCAGCCATTTTTTGACTCCTTTCATTATAAAAATTGGGTGATCTTGATCTTAAATATTGATTTTAAATATTGATTTTAAACATTGGTTTTAAATATTGATTTACATCTCGATTTTAAATCCAAGTCTCTAATTTCACTCCACATCCACCCACGGATAAGTTAAATACAAGTGAAGGGGGATCAAGTTTTTATCTACCTTTTGTCGCGCTTCTTCATATAAGGTCTCGTTGATACAGTTAAATTCAATGGCTCTATAAGGCGCTACAATCTCTTCTATTTTTTGACAGCCTTCAACAAAATCAGCCATTGTCGTTGCAACACCCAAGTTAGAGTTGTTGATCATTCGCACGTTGTCTAGATTTACTCTTGAAGCATGAAGCACTGCTACAAGAGTCTGATCTATTTGATCAATGTCTGTTGACCACGGTCTAAACGCATTGAGAACATAATAGACAGCCGTATGCGGCTTGTTGAGCTCTATTGAAAACCCACCTATACTTCTGGCACCAATATGGTCTCCGCCAACATCCATCACCACAAGACACCGCTCATCTCTTAACAATTTATTGACACCACCCACAAGCGTAGGTGCATCCATGAATTGCTCTTCAAAATGAAATACAATCCCCTCACTTTCAAGCTCGACGATAGCCTCTCTAGCTCTAAACAAAGGCTTTGTCATGTCCATATCGAAAAAATGGATTACTTTGTCGGTGACCTGGCTCAGCAACATTGCAAAATTCAGCGCAATCTCACTTTTGCCACTGCCAGCTTCACCTAAAAAGACAAAATTTGTTTTATCTTGTTTTAACAATAATTTTATGTTTTCCAACTCTAATCCTCCACTGTTTCCAGTTTTGATTTTTTAGTAATCGTCAAGATGAGTCCCAATGCCATAGATAACAAGGCAGCTGCCAAAATTCTATACTCATTTGGCAATAAAAAAGTCAATGTATGTGCAGGAATCCAGAAAAACGGCACTGTCTTCAAGACGACAAAGCTCCAAAATCCCACTGTGTCAATATGCTTGACAACATTTGACAGAGAGAGATCTTTTTCCCCTTCAGCTTTTAAATCCAAATACTGATCTGAAATTCGATGAACATACATAAAAGTTGGTGCAAATGTGGCATTCATCAAAAATGAGGTGAAGAATGCAAATGCCAGTTTAGATGTCCCGCCAGGCAACATGCCCTTGGATAACAGAGCCGTTATACCCGTTGCATATATCGTGAAAATCATGGTTATCAATATGCCAAATAATCCCCAAATTATTGCTCTTGCAAAAAAGAACTTCGCAAATTTCCATTTGCCTGTTCCAACACGCACTGCAAGCAATTCACCCATGGAGGCCAATATGCCAAACTTAATAAATCCTCCCACAAGGGGATGTGTTGTGGTGAAGCTAATAAAAGCCTCTCGTGAACTTGGAAGTACAAAGATGGCTGCAATGATCAACATAATTGCCCCCCATATAAAATCACCTTTTCTCATAATGCATCTCCTTGTATAATATTTTATATATCGTATAATTACTTATATTGTATCAATTTTGTGTCTTTTGTCAATAAAATTTTATATGCTATATAAAAAATTATACAATGTGGTTTTATCTATTTTATAGTATAATAGATAAAAAAAGTTTTAGTGGAGGCAATATGACACAAATAGAAACCGTTATTTCAATATTGGATTTTTTTTCTAAGGTCATGGGAGATGAAACCGAAATTGTTGTACACGATTTAATTCATAATCGAATCAAGTGGATCAGCAATGGACACATCACCGGTCGATCTCAAAACGACATTGACGATCCCACCACGATGCACATTGCCAGACGACATGCCATGGACTCGCCTTTGGGAGATATGCTTATTGGTGGCAGTTCCTATACCAAAGGCACAACTCATATACGCAGTTCCACTTTTTTCTTAAAAGATCCCAGTGGCAAATCTCAATACGCAATATGCGTTAATCAAGATTTAACACATATTGATGCCATGCAAAAATACCTAGAACACTTTACAGGGACATCATTAGAGACCATAGAGTCCACTTCCAAGGTAGACGACTCCATAGAAACACTGACAAAGCAACTTATTTTCAGCGAAATTGAACGTGAAAAACCCTTCTCCAGTGATTCGAGGGAAGCAAAGCTTGCGATCATTCAGCGATTGGAAGACAAAGGCGTCTTTGAAGTCAAAGGCTCTATCCCTATTGTCTGTGAATTTTTACAAATCGCACAAGCCACTTTATATAAGTATCTTAAAGAGATCAAACAGTCTAAATGCTTAGAGGTTGATGATCCCAATTTCGAAAGAGAGTTGTCCTGAATGCCATGAGGACAACTTTTTTATATTGAATGCATATTCACTATATGCCTTTCTATCGTTCAAATTATAGACGCCTGAATTGACAATCTATAATAAAAACCATAAAATAGTTAGAGTACAGAAATATATTATGTTGGGGGATGCAAATGAATCAATTTATTAAATCTAACAGCTCATTAATCGCAGTATCTTGGGGGCACTTTGTCAACGATTTTTTCATGAGTGTTGTCCCCATCACGCTATTCGCCTTTGCAGAGGTACTCAAACTCAACGCAACTCAAATGTCTGTAATTTTATTTGTCATCACAACAGCAGGTACTTTTTTTCAACCCCTTGTGGGCCTTTTGATCGATAGAGTTCAAAGAAGCGTCTTATTGATTTTAGCACTGATTTGGATCACAGTGGGCATGAGTCTAAGTGGCATTATAACCAATTTTTATCTGCTCACGATTGTTGTTGGTTTGGCAGCCCTTGGCTCTTCAGTTTATCATCCGCTGGGGTCAACGATTACAATTCATAAAACAGGACTGTCCAAAGGTAAGAGTCTCTCTATTTTTATGACCGTTGGCAGTTTTGCCCATACAGCAGCACCTTTAGTGGCAATCCCTTTAGTTTCCATCTACGGATTAAATGCGCTTGCTTATCTCTTGATTCCTGGGTTGTTATCTGCTCTATTCTTATATCTTTCAAAAGTACATCAAGTGAAATGGACAAGAGAAGTAAAACAAGAGAGGTCAAATTCAGAAGTTGAAAAAAAAGAGCTTCTTAAAAATCAAAAGGAGAAAATGCTTTCAACCAAACAACAGTTATTCATGAGCATTCCAGTGACCATTGCAGTGGTCAAAGGCGTCCTATATAGAATTACGATTGTATTTGGCGTCATCATTATGGGGTTAAAAGGTGTAGACCACGTCCAAGCGGGATTTGTATTATCGGGTTTCATGCTTGCAAGGGCAATTGCAACACTCGTTGGTGGGTTCGTCAGCGACTCTATTGGAGAAGAAAAGACACTAAAGATTTTTAATCTCCTCTCCCTGATCTCCGTTTTCTGCTTTTTGAATTTTGAAGGCGTCCTCATGATTATAGGATTAGTCATACTCGGTTTTTCCATCAATGCAACCTCAGCGGCAAACATCACCATTATGCATAAGATCATCCCAGATCGTATCAACTTTGGCACAGGGATCATCATGGGATTTAGCGCCACATTAAGTGCCGTTGTTATGCTAGGCTATGGTGTTTTAGTTGATCTCTATGGACACGTTGCGCTATTTAACTTAGTTATCGGCTTAACGGGATTGATGGCACTGGTGAGTTTTATCTTGCCTAAATCATTGGAACCTCAAGATTTAAATCCATTCTTGAGTAAGACAAACATTTAAATCAAAACTACCCGCTTAGCGGGTAGTTTTGATTTGCTGATGATTTTTCAATTGAAATCTCGGAAAAAAATCTCTCCGCTCAAGTCTGTAAAATACATTCCTTTGTATCTTCAACAAGCTCTTCAGTAATCCTTTTTAAAAACAAGTCCACTTCTTTTGATATACTTGCGCCTTTTCGATAAGTCACATAGCAATAACATTGTGGTGCTGGTTCAATTGGTATGATACGAAGATCGCTTAGAGTTCCATTAATAAGTATATTATCGTAGATCATTGGTCGATTCAGAATACATATGCCATCTTCAGAATTAGTCTTTTCGAGTAAAAGACCTATTTGAGAGCTCTGGTACCCTATTTTAGGATTGAACCCGGCTTCATGACAACCATCAATGACCTGCTGATATAAAACATCTCCACTTGTTACAATATTAAAAGTGTGCTCTTTCAAATCTGCAAACGATACACTGCTTCTATTATATAAGCAATTGTTTTTCCCCACAGCTACAGAAACGTCATCCTTGAATGCGGAAAAAATTTCAACGTTTTTCGATTTAATGGGTTCTTCTGTCATAGCAATATCAATTTCTCCATTTAAAAGTTTGGCTATTAAAATATCCTGGGTTGCTTCAATGACATTTACTTTTATTTTAGGAAAATTATTTTTAAAGCCATACAAAAACATTGTCGTAAAAGGTGTGCAATAGTAAGGTATGACACCGAAATTGACAACCATTTTATTTGATTTGAGTACTTCAAGGGACTCTTCAAATGCCTGATATGCAATCAGAACAGGTTCTATACTTTTTACTAAATATTGCCCTTGCTCTGTAAGTATATTTTTTGTTCCAACCTTTTTAAAAAGTTTAATACCTAAATCAGATTCAATTTTTTTTACAGCTTTACTTAATGCAGGTTGGGATATATAGAGCTTTTCTGCCGCTCGAGAAAAATGTTGAGTAGTCGCTATCTGTTTTATATAGCTCATTTCTCTTAGATTCATAAATGATCACGTCCTTATAACCAATATACACTTTAGTTAAATATAACTCAAGGTTATATTGAACTTGAAAAAAGGATATTTGTATGCAAAAACGAAATACACTATGATGAATATAAAGAAGATCGAATATAATATATTCTAATTGCTTTTAAATAATCCGGATTTCGAGCATCTACTTCTTCTAATATGTCTTTTCCACCAAAATATAATTTGAAAGGAGAATTGTAATGCCTTATTATGTGACTATTGATAATACAAAATTATATTATGAAGTAAGAGGTGAAGGCAAACCTCTAATTTTTATACACGGCTGGTCGTGTTCTACAGAATCATTTGCTACTATTGTCGAAGATCTTAGAAATAAATATCAATGTATCAGTTATGATCACAGAGGTCACGGTGCTTCATCAATGCCTCAAGGTGGATTTACAATAACTCAACTTGCAAAAGATTTAAGAGAATTAATTGAATATTTAAATCTTAATGATATCGTCCTTGTTGGACACTCCATGGGGGCTGCAACAATTTTTAGTTATATTTCACAGTTTGATTGTGATCGAATATCTAAGATTGTTCTACTTGACATGAGTCCTAAGCTATTAAATGACGAAAACTGGAACGCAGGTTTATTAAGTGGTCAATATAAGATGAATGACTATATGGAGGATATGGAAATAATCGGACAATCTCTTTCTGAATTTATGTGGAAGTTCTGGAGAATGGCACTTCCTGAATTTGAAGCGCTACCAGAGACCCTTAAAGATCTAGTTGCACCTGGACTTGTCGGTGTTAACAATCCTCATGCTTTAGCCTGCTTGTGGCATTCTATGCTTCATTTAGATTATAGAGATTCTATCAAGAAAATAACAGTGCCTGCCCTATATTTTCTGCCTGATCATCCTCTTTATTCAAGAGAAACAGCAGAATTTATTAAAAATAACTCTAGCTCTACTGTTGACATCGTTGCTTTTGAAAATTGTACCCATATGATCATGGACGATCAGAGTCAGAAGACAATAGACGAAATTGATCATTTTATCAAGGCATATTTATAATTAAAATATACAGAAAACCTATTCTCTATCGCATACCTAATTGGTTGTCATTAAGGATATATAACCCCACTCCAGATTCTACCGACCAAATCTAGAGTGGGGTTTATATTCACAAAATCAATCTTCTCGCTCGCATTGGATGTAGCCCTTCTTTTAACTGCTTCTCAGTCATTCGCTCTCATCATCAACTCTATATACTTCCCAAAAGCCTTCAAAGATCCCATGCTCAATCGATATACACTTTTAAATCCAAATCTATTTAACATTTCCGTGGATTGGTTCAGACTCAGATTGATGTACAGGTTCGTCACCAGCATTTGATAATAATACTGTCTTAAACTCATATTGCTCGGCTGAATACTCACTTGACCAAAACTCCACTTCTCATAATCGTCAATGCCAAAGAGCAGTCGTTCTTTATATGCCTTATAAAGCGGTAAATTGGGAAATGGCGTCAAGGGACTCACACTTGAAATCTGTGGAGATAGCTTTTTAACATATTTTCTAAAGGCCTTGAAGTCTGTCTTTGTCCAATCTGGATGTGCCATGAACGAAGCCCATACATCTATCCCGATTGTCTTAAGCAACTTAGCGACTGCTTCACTGTCTGAGGTACTACTCTTTTTAGTGTAATAATTTAATTCCTGATCATTAAAGGTCTCATAACCCACAAGCAGTGCTTTAAGTCCCAAGGCCTTGAACCGTTTTAGAGAAGATATGTTGCTGAGTATCCCTTCCACCGATGCATAAGCAATGAAATTTTTATTTAGATTTAAAGATTCAATCAAATCCAGCAATTGAACAATTCTTGTCTCAGACCCTAAAATATCGTTGTCATAAAACATAATGGTGTCTTCTTCAATGTTGAGCAGATCTTGTTGGATCAGCTCCTTGTCAAAGGCCACTTCCTCCCGCCCTTCAATGCGCCACCTCAGACAAAACATACAGGCCTTATTACACCCCTGAGAGACCTGCATAATCGCCGCGGGTTTGTAGCCAAAATAAGAATAATGTTGACGGTACTTGGCGGTGGATTTTCTATTGGGCAAAATGTATTCATTAATCCCCTTTAGCGCTTCCCCCTTGTAATCCTGAGTTCGATCTAAGATCCCAGGGATTTCAAATTCTAAAGTCCCCTGATCTAAATGGGTATAAAAAGCCGTGATGTTTTGTGTTGTCGTAAACTTAAAGATATAATCAATCGCATCATGAAAAAAACTGCTTGGATTCAAAAGCGCTTGTGTCCCTCCCACGGCTATGTGAATCGTATCGTCATATGCTCGCGTCTCTTGGGCAATTTTAATAACTGCCTTGACATCAATACACAAACTGGTAATGGCAACGACTCTTGGTGAGCATGCTGATAACTTTTCTTTTAAGGGCACCGGATCGCACATCATATCCAAAATTTCAACTTGATGATCTCTTTCTAAAACCGCATAGAGCATTTCAAGTCCTATGGGTTCTGAAAACATAAAGTCACTTAAAGTGACAGCTTGCTTAATGCGTGGGGGTCTCACAAGTAAGATTTTCATACCATCTCCTAATTGTCTTCTAAAATATATTGGGCGTTATGCCTCTTTTAATATGGCTTCTATAAAATAAATTTACAGCAGTATAGAACAAATAATTAATCGGCCTCTTGAAGAAATCTTTTCTCACAAGGGTTCTCTTGATGATGGATTTATATGAAAATAGGGCATTGTATAAATCCCAATAAGCTTTGGTCAGTTCTTCTGGCGACATGTTTTTAGGCATGTGTTCTGCCTTGCAACCATCGAATGAATAAATATCATCAGATAAAATGCGACCATCAGCGAACATCTCTTCAAAAAATTTCGTTCCCGGTATAGGCGTCAATATATAAAACCTTGGCACACATATTTTATTTTGCTCGATGAAGTCTTTAGTCCTCTTGATGCTTTCAAGGGTATCCCCTTCGCCACCTACCACCATTTCAGTGGACACATCTATCCCAGCAGAGACAATATTGTCGATCAGTTCTGTATATTCTAATGGGTTGGCCCAACCTTTATCCATATGATTAAGCGACTCCTGTGAAATGCTCTCTATGCCAAAACTGAGTGCATAGCAACCACTCTCTTTTAGCAATTTAAGGAGTTCTTTGTCTCTGCCAATTTTGATATCACATTGACTCATCCACTTCATTTTAAAGGGCTTAATCATTTGAAGAAGCTGAATCAAATAAGCCCTATCCCCGTGGATATTGTCATCGAGGAGTGTGAATTTATTAAACCCCAATGCCTTAACTTGTTCAATATCTCTTTTCACCTCTGACAGATCCTTTTTAATATAAGAGCCTTTATACAGACAGGATACCGAACAAAATGAACAACAATTCGGACATCCTCTCCCTGCCTGTACCGGTAAAAAATCGCCAATAGATTTATTCAAGATCAGATCAAATCGCGGGAGAGGCGTACTCAATTTTCGAATGGGTTTATGGTAGATGGCTTTTAAGGTATCGCTCTCATAATCATTTAAAAGATCTTCCCACACCTCTTCTGCATCGCCTACAACAACTGCATCACAGAACTGAACAGCCTCTTCTGCCATAATAGAGGCCATATATCCCCCAAGAATAACCTTTTTACCCTTTGAGCGATAGTGTTTCGCAAGATCAATAGATCTCAATACACCATGCCCCATGGTACTTATGGCAACAAGCCCCGCATCTGTTTCAAGGGGGACTTCTTCAATGGTTTCCAGACATATTTCTACCTCCCAGTCCTTGGGCGTCATAGCCGCCAGTAAAGGCATGGCAAGCCCGACGAAGTACAATCTCTTCTTTTTAATGGGGTGATGATTTTTATCATATGGACTTGGTTGTATTAAAAGCAGTTTTTTCATTTTATTTTTCATACTACCCTCTAATCATTTTTAGAATGTATTGCATGGATACTCTTGAACTTCCGACTAACATTTTTAGATTAGGCCTTATGCCATACTTTTTAACCAATCTGATCAAATGTTTAGGCGACATCACAACTTCATAATATAATTTCCAGATTCTAAAGTAAAACTGCCGCTTGGACATGTACTTGGGCGTTAAGACGATATGTGCCATGTCCCACAGTTCCACATCGCTCGGTGCTTCTATAAAATCTTTGACGTAATCGTCATAAATAGCAGTGCCCTTTAAAGGCGTTAAAGGTTGTAGGTTGACAAAATTGACCCCAGTTTTCTTGAGCCAGTGTTTTAAGTCATTAAAGTCCTTTTTACTAAAATCCAGTGGCATGATGAGCGTACTGTAGCACTCCACATCCAGTGCGTTTAGTATAGCCACTGCTTCTTCATTGATTTTAACCGTGGTCAGTTTATCATATGATTTTAAATCTTTTTCTCTTACGGATTCGATGCCCACAATGACACCGTGAAGTCCCACCGCTTTGAAATCCGCCATCAGTTCAGCATTTTGAGCGATAAAATCTGCTCTCCCATAGATTAAATAGTGCTTATCTATTTTTTCTTGCCTCAAAATCTCTATGAATTTCCGAACGCGAGCTTCTGAGACTAAAAAATTGTCATCCACAATATAGATTTCTCTTTCACGGATTTCTTTGAGCTCTGAAATGACATCTTCAAGAGTGCGTTCATAATACTGTCCACCTGTAATCTCATGACAAAAACAAAAAGCACATTTAAACGGACAGCCAAAACTCGTTTTAATCAGCGCACAGGGATTGTGAAACATGTAGTAATACTGTGCTCTGTAGGCAGCATTGATCTGACGATCTGGTGGATTATAGGCAAACTCAGTGTTGAGCATTTGCTGATCAATCTCATTTTGAATCCCTTGGATAGAGGTATTGGCTCTTAGACCTCTTAAAAGCATATTGAAGGCATCAATCCCATTTCTCCAAAGCAGCACATCAATATGCACGTCTTTAAAATCGTCTGGCACAACTTCCACATGAACGCCACCCACTGCCGTGACAATCGTTGAATCAAACATCTTAATCTCTTTGGAATACGCCTTGATGAGATTGACATGGGTATTGTATCCAGTGAAAATCACCACACTCGGCTGGTATTGTTTCAGATGCTTTGAAAGTTTGGTGTTATCCAACAACATATCAATGAGAATCAGATGATATTGGTCTTTTAATTCAGGCTCTAAATTGGACACCAAGTATTCAAGTTCTAGAGGTTCACAGATCATAACATGTTTGAGGCCTATGGTATCTTTATGCGGTTTTGGTCGTATGAGTAACACATTAGTCATGTTTGGGCTCCATTTCAAAAAGATAAATACTTGGCATATACCATTTTGCTTTAATACGCGTTGTGGATAGAGGATTAAACGCCTCTGATGCAAGCTCAATAAACGCTGAAACAGATGGATATATGGCCTGACCTGTTGTGAACTTCACCCCAGCAAGGCATAGCGCATCATAGAAACTATTTTTACTGGCAAATGCAATCAACAGCTTACCATCACTTTTTAACAGCGTCCGGAATTTACTCAAAACATACTTTTGATCCTTGTAATAGGGAAAAGAATGTGTACACAGGACTAAGTCTACTCTATTTTCAGTTTCAAATGCATGAACATCTTCACAATACCACTTTGTCTTTAAATCCAACTTAGATGCCACCTCAATCATTGTCTTGGAATAATCTAGCCCATAACTGTGTTCAGTGATAAAATTGGATTCAATTTGCTCGATCAGTTCTCCAACACCACAGCCAATGTCTATGTATGAGCCAATGACTTTATCGTTGAATGATTTTTCCATTAGGTCTAACACTTTCATGCGCGTTGGTTTTAAAGATACTTTTTGCACCCATAGCTTTTTATATCTGGGTGCCCAAAAATTCCACACTTTTTGATTACTCATTGCCACCTCGCTTTGCTCTCTATAACCGCCCTATTAGAGTCCATTTTTTTAATTTATATCTTTAATCTACTTTATAATCATCAGACATCTAGTCTTTCATCTTTTAAAACAGTGCTTAAAAGAATCTTTCAGGACTTTATAAATCAATTGTCTTGCCGACTTAGAATGGCAAAATTGAAAGACGAACAACGCCATAAAATCCATTTTGAAAGCCATAACATGCATCTTTAAAGGTTTTAGCACCAAATGCAAAAAATCATAATGCTCGCATTTAAAATCGAGAATGTCCTTTTCATATCTTTTATATAAATCCGTTCCTCTTAAAGGCGTAAATATAGAAAAGGTGAAATTTTGAATTTGATGCTTTCTTATGTACTGCTTTAAGGCTTTAAAGTCACTGTGATCGTCACTTATATCCACCATGAATAGTGCCGTAAAGGACAGACCCGCTTGCTTTAAGACCGTAATGGCCTCTGTATTGACATCCGACGTATAGCCTTTATTAAAGTCTTCTAAGAAACTTGACTTAATGGATTCAAACCCCACAATCACTTCTATGATCCCTGCCCTTCTGATGCTTGCCATATACGCCGCATACTTCACAATAAAATCTGCTCTCAAATACACGATCATTTTAAAAGACGACTTTTTAAAGGCTTCTATAAATGCATCTGCTTCGGCCGCATTATGGATGAACACATCATCCACAACCCAATAATAATCCGCCTTTAAGTCTTCCATTTCCTGCCGCAGGGTCTCATAACTTCTGCTCACAAAGTGCCCTTGATTGAGCTGTTTACAGAAGCAGAACTCACAGCCATAAGGGCAACCGTGCGACCGCTTTACTAAAGCCACCTGCTCATACAATAAATAGCGTGTTTGAGATTTGATCTGTTCAAAATAAGTTCTAGAGGGCCTTATGTTTTCGAAAACAGTCAGTGCATCGTGATCACGTTCATCACTTAGAGTTGTCATCTCCTTCATCTCTTTTAGACACAAAACGCCTTTAAGCTCAACTTGTTTTTTTAATACAATGTGCTCGATCAGATTTTTAAAGTCACAAAGTCTATTGGAGATGACAAGGTAATCCAAATCACTTGATTCATAAAGCGCCCAATTGACCTGCACATCCACACCAGAACCAATGAGGATTGCCTGAGGCATTTTGAATTTGAGCTGTCTGGCCTCCAGCATCATTTGACTTCTCGCCGTGTTATAGCCATTTAATAGAATGATGTCGCCTGTGACCTCTGCTTTATGATACAAGTCATCGATGATCTCACACTCTATATTAAAATCTGAATTGATATCTGAATTCAGATCAAAATTAGGATTGAGCTCAATATTAGAATTGATGCCCTCCACGAGCTCATCTATCACCGCTTTCAAATATTCCAATGCCAACGGTTCCACTTTGATTGGATTAATCCACGTGAAAGGTGTTTGCTTTCTGACTTTTTTCAAAATAATCTTCATCGTCTTTCCTTAAATACATTGTAGGTAATCCCATGTGGCCTATACGATAAAAAGGGCAGTGCTTTTTTGATAATGGCCTGCAATACACGGTTGGAATGATGCACATATAAGTATTTTGCCACAGGTACGCAACCCAGTTTCAGTTTGGTCTCTTCTGCCGTTTGACCGAATTCAATGTGCTCTACACCCTTTTCAATGCCAATACGTATGATTTCAATGAGCATCTTCATGTATAAATCATATGTTTTGTTGTGTTTATGTTTAAACCCACCAAAGAGAAACGTGAGTTTATCCGCTTCACTTACCAGCTGTACGAATCCAACCAGTTCATTTGTCGATGCTATTCTAAATTCATATATTTCCGATGGAAAGGCTTTAAAAAAAGCCATACTCAAACACTCCAATTTATCCTTTGAGTTTTGGTAAACTTCTAGGTATAACTCATGATGTGCCTTGCTAAAGTCACTTTGGTCTATTGGAAGCATTATAATATCATCGGCTTTCAAAAGTGCTTTTTTCACGCGATACCTATAGTGACTTCTAAGGGATTCCAAATAATGACTAAAGTTTATGAAGTGGTTATAAAACACATGGCTTGATAATGTATAAGCATAAGGCAGGTCAAGACCTTGTTCTCCGTTAAGGATGATGTTTAAACCCTTCAGGGTTTTAATAAGGGCTGTAACTTCATGATTTTCGCCCAAATAGCCTTTCGTCGATACCGAGTAAGGTTTACCGATAATTTTAAGCGGCCATCGCAGCGTCCATTTCGGTAAAAAATTGAAAACATCCACTTTCTGATGATACTGTATGACAAAAGCGGATTTGTCGCCATAATACTGCTGTTTACAAGGATTTAACTGCTCCAAATAAAAAAGTTCTGCCTTTAAGGCATCTTCCAGAGCACACTTGCTGATGTCGGTTATTCTAGCCATGAATCGACCTCGTATATGCCGCGTATTTTTTATATTCACCTTCTGACCATTTGAGCCCAAAGTTGCTGGAATCTCTATTGTTCTTTAAGATCCATGAGGATTCACAATATGCATATTGATTTTTGGTGATTTGATTGAGTGCGTCGAAAAGCGCCAGAATTGCACCTGTCTTTTGCTCTGATTCTATAACCCCCATCTCCACTATTTTAAAAGTACTCATCGGCTTATTTAAAAACTTATGAGCCAACACGGTATTTATCGATAGCGTCTTCCCCTCTGGAATCAATTCATTGTAGTCAGGATACCAAAGCATAAAGCCAACCGGCTGATGATCTCTTTCAACAATCAAGAGATTTTCTTCTTTTAACAAAATCCTAAACGGCCTAAAGAGTTCATAATCCTCCTCAAAGCTTCTCTTAAAATAAAAAAGATGATGTTTAAAGGCATCGTTGTTGAGTGCCGTGTAAATTTGAATGTCCCTTTTAAAGTGCTTATAATCCATCGTTCTTACAGTGAACTTCGACTTTACTCTTTTGAGCACTCGATTGGACATTGGCAATTCAAAGTGTTGCATCGCCTGTTTATAAGTCACTAAATCGATGGTCTCAAAACCTGCTCTTGTGAAGAGTTGATTGTAATATGCGGGATTATAATTCATGCCAAAACTGGATGCCTGATCATAGTGAGAGCATAAAAAACCCAATCCATAATTTACGTGGATGTTGAGAGCACCTGAAATAAACTCTGCACCCCAAGCGTCACCAACCGCCTTGGTTTCTTCAAGTATAAGTGAAAAAGCAGTTTCATCTTCTGAAACAGCTTCAAAAAAACTCATTTGAATATAGGTACTCATATCGTCTACCTGAGCTAAAATCGTCCCCATAACAGGAACACCATCACTGTAAACTAATAGTGGTTGTAACTTCGTGCGCTTGTTAATCGTACTTCTATTTTTTAGAATCGCTAACAGCATACTCCCCATATCGTCTTTTTTTTCAGGTCTATTTTTATATACGGATTTGTAGAATTTATAGTATATCATGTATTCTTTTGGGTTTAGAATTTTTAAATGCATGGTTCACCTCATCTAAACCATTATAGCATATCTGAATGAAACATTTGAGAGGATGAATATACGAGTGGTCCTTGCAACATTGAATATTTTCTTTATAGGGTGTATCTGTTAAGTGAAAAAAAGCAACTTATACAAGTCGTTCTTTGTACAAGTTGCTCTCTATAAATTATCTGTCTCTAGATACAGTCAAAATTAATTTTCGACTACAGGTTCTTCTTTCTTTTCCCTAAATTCCTTCACTTTTTCCTGTATGAATGGATAAACTAAGAATCCGATAATCAACAGAAATAAAAATTTGGATATGCCACTGGCTAAAATGGCACTCACATCACCATTGGAAATCATCATTGCCCTTCTAAACTCTGATTCTGCAATGGGCCCTAAAATTAATCCAAGGACGAGCGGCGCAGAAAAAAATTTAAGCCGAGACATTGCATATCCTATCAGTCCAAATGCAAACATCACTTGCACATCGAAAATATTATTTCTGATTGCATAAGACCCAATAACACAAAGCGACATGATTACTGGTGCAATCACATTTGTAGGGACTGTTGCAATCTTACCAAAGTACTTTGCACCAACCAGTCCTGCAATCATCATGAGCACTGTGGAAACCAAAAGGCCAATAAACAGCGTATAAGAAATATTGGCGTATTTCGTAAACAGTGATGGTCCTGGTCTAAGCCCATGAATGATTAGTCCTCCTAAAAAAACAGCTGAAACGGAATTTCCAGGAATCCCTAAAGTTAGAAGCGGTACTAAAGAGCCTCCTACAACACCATTGTTTGCCGCTTCAGAAGCCGCAAGGCCTTCTAATGAACCCTTTCCAAACAAGCCTGGTTTTTTAGAAGTATTTTTGGTTGTGTTATATGCTAATGCGGAAGCAATACTCATACCCGCTCCTGGCACAATACCCACTATTGTGCCAATGATACCGGATCTGACAATATTGAATCCGTTTTTAATAATTTCTTTTACACTGACAATGTTATAAGTTTTTTTGACATTATCCTCACTGTCGTATTGAATTGTACTGCGCTTTTGTACAGCAAGTGCAAAGACTTGGGATGCTGAGTATGCACCAATTACCGTTGGCACGACAGGCATGCCACCAAACAACTCCATTTTGTCAAATGTAAACCTATAGGCACCGGTTAAAGTATCTGTGCCGACTGTTGCCAGAAGAACACCTGTAAGGCCTACAATCAGCCCTTTAACCATTGAACCTTGTGACAAACTCACGATGATGGTCAGACCCAATACCGCAAGTAAAAACATTTCAGCTGATCCAAATTCGATAACCAGTTTGGACAAGGGCGGTGCGATCAACATCAAGGCAACGACTGAAATGATCCCTCCGAAAAAGGAGGCTATTGTCGCCATGGATAGGGCTTCACCGCTACGTCCTTGCTTGGTCAGTTCATAACCATCCATTGCCGTAATAATTGCAGCTGGCGTCCCAGGCGTACAAATCAAAATAGCTGAAATTGACCCACCATATGTTGACGCCATGTAAATGGCTGACAAAAAGGCCAATCCTGTTCCCGGGTCCATTGCATAAGTCACTGGAATAAAGAGTGCGACCCCCATTGTTGATGATAATCCTGGCAAAGCACCAATAATGATGCCTATGATAACGCCAAAAATCATTAATAAAATTGTTTGAATGCTAAAAACATTCCCTAAGACAACACCGATATCTAACGCCACGTTATCACCTCCTATTTAAATAATATGCCCATTGGTACTGGGACACTGAGCAACAAGCTAAAGCCAATATAAATTATAAGCGTGCTTCCAAGTGCAACCCCAAAAGCCAGCTTTTTATCTTTCACACCTAAGAGAAACATCAATGACAGTAGATAAATGGGTGTCATCAAATAAAAACCTAAAATATTGAGCAATGCAATATAACTGATCGACGCTATGAAAGTATACAGCCATTTTTTAAGCACAAGTTTAGAAACTTCTTGCTTTGGCTTTTCTCTGTCTTTTTTCATTTGCATGATACTTTGAAATAAATAAATTGCTGTGAGTATGATAAGTGTTCCGGATACAAATTTAGGAAAAACTGCGGATGCTTCTGGAAGACTATTAGATGCTATAAAAAAGTATCCTGATACAATGAAAAGGACTATAGACGCTATGATTTGAGCCATGATTTCTCTCCTTTCTCATTTGACGATTTACCATTCACCTTTTTCAAATTCTACCTTCAATGTTTCTGTCATTTCAACTAATAAGTCTTTATAATCAGATGCATCTAAGTAGTCGATTGGCAAGCTGATTTCTTCAGCTTTCTTTAAAAATTCTGGGTCTTGAGAAGCTTTGTAGATAGAGTCTTCAATTTTGGCAAGCATATCGCTATCCATGCCTTTTGGTCCTGCAACACCTCTCAATGCAATGTTGAAAATAGGATATTTTTGCTCATCAAATGTAGCCACATCAGGGAAATCTGAAACGCGTTTTTTAGAAGCCACCCCAATAATTTTTATATTGCCTTCTTCAACATAATTAATGGCTTCTGATACGTTCATACAAACAGAATCCACATGTCCACCTAATAATGCAACAACTGATGGTGCAGAACCGTCAAAAGGAATTTTATTCACAGATTTTCCTGTAAAATCTTCTAACTGTCTCAGCATTAATGATTCTGAAGATCCAGGCCCAGAGTAGCCAACTGTAATATCACCATTTGCTGCCGCTGCGAAGTAATCGTCTAATGAATTCATATCGCTCTGAGCATTTACTGCAATGATTGCAGGATCAGATACGATGTTTGCAATAATACTAAAATCTTCTAGCTCGTATTGACAGCCTGATCTTTGGATAGGGTGAGATAAAAAAGTAGGTGGATTGATAAATCCAATGGTATAACCATCTGGATCTGACATTGCAAGTTCAGTCCATGCAATTTCTCCCGATGCCCCTGGTTTATTTACAATTGCAAATTTTTGACCGAAATATTTTTCAGCATATTGAAATAACATTCTCGCAGCAGTATCCGTTCCCCCACCTGCTGAAAAACCAACAATCACTGTGACTGGTTTTTCTGGATACGCTGAAACTGCCTCGCTTGGCTCATTACTCGCCGTGTTAGAAGAAGCGCTTTCTTTGGATACTTCTTTTGACGCTGTTGAGCAACCTACAAAGAATACCATCATGGTCAAAATAACAACATACAACATTAAATTTCTAACTCTCATAAATATTTTCCTCCCATTTTGTTGTTTATTTATAATGCAACTGCATTATTAGTAGTATCGTAATACGCCCTTTCCACAATCACCTTCGCCTCTCTCACATAACCCAAAATTTGCTCATTGAGCGGATATCTCAGGACGCATCCAGGCGTCAAAATCAATTTTCTCCCATTTAAAAATTTGATAGATTTATAAATTTGATTGTTTATTTCATTGAGATTCCCCTTTGTAATTTCCATTCGACCGAGTCCTCCCATTAGGCATTTATCAAGTTGCATCGCTGCCTCGTCAATGTCAGGAAGTGTTTCCCAAACATGCCAGTTGAAAATTTGCACGGGATATTTTTTGAGAATATTGAACATGATATTATCGCCATGTGCATGCAATACATTTGCCCAACCCTCACGCGCACCTTCTAAAACTTTTAAATCATATGGTTCGCCGAATTCTTTATAAAAAGTTTCTGTCGTTTCGTTATATGAACTCAATTGCGTTGCGAAAAAGACGCCAGATGCACCCATTTCAATTGCCTTTTGACAAAGTTTTTTCGTCACTTCAGCAATGACTTCAAGTGCTCTGTGCACCACTTCTCCATGTCCATTTTTAATATGCTCCAAAATCTTGCCATCAGAGAGCTTTGAAGCAGTTGTTATGGGACTAAACACAGTGAAAAGTACTGGTGCTTCACCATTTACTTGCTTTAATAAAAGCTCTAAAGACTTTAATTCTCTACCATATGCATTAGCCTCAATATCCACTGGTTGAATGCGATTCCAATCTTCAGGCGTTTGAATCGGTGATTCCACTATTTTGGCTACACCACCCTTTACAATTTCAGAATAATCCACTTTGCAACCAAAGTCTTCAATAGGATACATCCCATTATTCATGGTCTTAATGATGTCAACATCATATTTTTTAAAAAACCGGTAAGTTTCATCTGCCAATCTCACAGGATCTAAATCAATTTCTGGTAAGTGTGTCCAAATGGCATAAGGAATTTGATCACATTGCTCACCATTTATTGCCGCTTTAATTCTTTCTGTCTTATTCATAGCAACTCCTAACGTTATATCTATTGTCAATTGATTTGAGTACTCACAAATTCTATAACGCAATTACTGTGCCAATTAATAATTTTACGAATAAGGCTCTTATTGACTGCTAACACCTTTTAATCCTTAAATAATGCTTAAACTTTTTCGAATACGCTTGTCTTTATTGGATTTGTATACATTGTACAATGTCAGATTGAATTTCTTTCTCACATTGAGATTATAACTTAGATTTACTATGACAGATTGCACAAATATTCTGATAATTCTTCGTACGTTTCATCACTTGACACACTACTTTAAATTTGAAAAGATTAAATCAGATGTGTATTAGTAATCTATAGGGGGCATTATATGAACACTGAAATACTAAAAGCAATTGGATTTGTTATCAGCAACATGACGAATCAAACCACAATGGTTTTCGACGTTGACTTTAATTGCATCTATGGTTCTAATATTTTGCCAGATGATTTAGCACTTCCCGTAAAAGGACATCGTATCTATCACTTTAAATTTATTGATCGTTCTATCACGCAGTACCAATTGTTTTTTTCAGATAAAATAGTGGGATATCTCTATACTTGTCAACTTATTAGGGCCGATGATCTGGAAGAAAATATGATTTCTGAATTTGTATTATCCTTGCTCGCATACATTCAAAATAGTTTAAAACGGCAAAGTAATTCTCTTTTTTTTATCTCAAATAAATATGAACTGCTGTGCTATGAAACTGAAACCGATATCTTTTATTACAACCACAACTCTAAGCAACTTCTGGATACTTACACGAGTTTGACAAAACACCTTCAGGAAAAACTCACCTTACATCTAAAAACAGCTCACGATGAATTAGGCCAAAATGAAAGCATAGATCCCCATAACAAAAAGGCCTTCAAGAATATCTCTGAATTTATATTTAAATCTGAAAATGTTAAAATTACAATTGTGCTGACAGCACCCCTTTTTGACTTATTAAAAATATTTGAAATCTATGATAATCTCTCTAACTGCTTCACTTTTGAAGGCATTCTTGGAAAGAGCATCAGCATTCATCATACCATTGAAAAAGCAAAAAAAATTGCTAGAAGCAACTCCACAGTTCTGATTACAGGTGAAAGCGGTACAGGCAAAGAACTCTTTGCAAGGGCAATTCACTATGAGAGCAAACGTGCAAAGGCCCCTTTTATTCCCGTTAATTGTGCAGCCATCCCTGATACGCTTTTAGAAAGTGAACTCTTCGGTTATGAAGCAGGCTCTTTTACCGGTGCTCTTAAAACGGGAAAGATTGGGAAATTTGAACTTGCCCATGGCGGATCGATTTTCCTCGATGAAATTGGAGATATGCCCTTACATTTACAAAGTAAACTCCTGAGAGTTTTACAAGATCGCTGTATCGAGAAAATTGGAGCCACCAATCCCATTCCAATAGATGTAAGAGTCATCTCCGCCACTAACAAAGAATTGCATCAACGTGTGGATTTAGGTAATTTTAGAGAAGATTTATTCTATAGACTCAGCGTAATCCCCTTGAAACTCCCCGCATTAAGAGACCGAAAAGTGGACATTATTCACATTGCCAACTACTATTTATTAGAATACTGCGCTGAATTCTCCGATGTCCCCAAGTACTTTGACGATGCTGTTAAAGATCTATTCTTAAATTATTTCTGGCCCGGAAATATCCGTGAAATCAAAAATGTCGTTGAATACGCGGCTGTAATGTGTCCCGATCCCTGTATTACCACTCAATATTTGCCAGAGCGATTTTCTAATAAAAGTCATCGCCAACGCGAATTGTTTGGCAATTTCGTCTCAGAACAGCACATTCAAAAACTTGCCGATCTTGAACGTGCCGAAATCATAAAGGCCATTCAATATTATAATTTTAGTAAAGAAAAAATCCCCCAAATGATCGCTGATCTTGGCATCAGCAAGGCAACTTTTTATCGTAGACTTCGTGATTATGACATTCAACTGTGACAACTGCCCATAAAAAAAGACGCCTAGGCGTCTTTTTTTAACGGGAAAGCTGCTATATCAGATGAGAAACATAGTACCATTTTAGACGGTCCATCTTTTCTAAATCAAAATGTTTAAATTCTTGTTTCGTCGTTGCCACGATCTGATGATAAATTTTAAGCGCATCCTCTAGATATTGTTTCATTAATTGCTCTTTTTTAATGGTATTGCTCTTAAATACGTCTAAATCTTTAACTGCCCAGCCTGACAAGATCCCAAATTGATCTATAAGTTCTGTTGAATCCTCAAATTTTCTATGTGACCACAAGCCGCTTGATTTATCCATTTCATATTCATTTAAGAAAGCGTATCCCTTTTCAGCAATAAACTCTATGGCATCACATATAAAAGCAACCTCAGTTGCTGTAAACGTATAATGAAAGTTGAGTCTCACCCAACCTGGCTTTAAAGAATTAACCCCCTCTCGAATCATTTCCCTGTACTCACTTGATACCCTATTGTCGATGCCCAGCAGTGTATGCCCATAAGGTCCTGCACAAGCACAGCCCGCTCGTGACTGTATCCCAAAGAGGTCGTTTAAGAGCTTAGCAACGAATTTGTGATGCAAGTAGCCTTCTTTATACTTAATATTAAATGACAAGATCGCAATGCGTTTCGAAGGATCTGTATGACCTAATATTTCAATATTCTTATTTTTCAACAGCCTTTTCATCGAATAACTGATATAATCTTGTTCAATCTTTTCAATGGTTTCAATCCCCAGTTCACTTTTGAGTTCAAGCGCTAATGCGGCTCTAAAAATTTGCATTATGCCAGGAGTTCCTGCGCGTTCTCTTTCAAGAACATTTTTCGTGTAGTCATAGGATTCCGAACTCACATAATCTACAGTTCCACCACCTGCAATGGTTGGCGCATCAAAGAGATCATATAAGGCTTTATTCATAACGAGGATACCACTACCTCCCGGTCCTCCTAAAAACTTATGTGTCGATAAATAAATACCATCGAAATAAGAGACTTCATCTCTACACATATCAATATCTACATAGGGGCCACTCGCTGCAAAGTCAAAGAATGCATAGCCATCATTTTTATGCATGATCTTTGCAATTTCAAAAGTGGGTGTCACCATGCCCGTAACGTTTGATGCCGCAGAGAAAGAACCAATTTTTAATCTTCCCTTATATTTGGGAGAAGCGGTTTTAGATTTAAGCTCTTCTAAATTGAAACACCCGTTTTTATCTAATCCTATTACAACCACTTCTGCAATACTTTCTCTCCACATCAGCTCATTGGAATGATGCTCGTAAGAACTGATGAATACAACAGGTCTTTGTGCCACATGCACTGCATCTAATTCCATATATTTTTTGAGATTTGGCGCATAGTAAAATCCTAAAATACTGTTCAACTTATGAATAGCACCCGTGGCACCCGTCCCCACAGTAAAAACGTAATGCTTTTTCGCATTTAAAAGCTCTTTAATCTTCTGTTCAGCCATATGCACCATGGAAGTCATATGTTTCCCTGTTATGCTATCATCCGTATGCGAATTTGCGTACATGCTCTCCAATTTTACCAAATACTTTTCGATAAACTTTAACGTTTTTCCCGACGCTGTATAGTCAGCATAGGTCATAAGTCGGTCTCCATAGGGTGTTTTAAAAAAGACTTCATTGCCAATGATTTCTGATCTCACATTGTTAATATTAAGTGTCATAGTCGCCTCCTAGTTATTTTAACACTTAATATTGCAAGTTCTATGCCATTTCATATTTACATCTCAAATGAGCTTTTCAGTGCATTTTCAATGCTTTTTCACTATAAATTAGCCTATTGCTTTCTAAAATTCAAAAACAGCTGTCTCAAAATGATTCTACGACTCATTTTAAGACAGCTGCTTTGCATATACTCTATAGATTAAAGAGATTTTTATCATCTCGCCTTATATACCAAATTAACACACGTAACTCCATGGCATCATCCAGAATTCTAGGGTCTCGCCCTGTGATTTTTAGAATATTCTCTAACCTATAATTAAGTGTGTTTCTGTGGATGTAAAGCACCCTTGCAGTCTCGCTCAGATTTAAATTGTTTTTCAAGAATTGTTCAATAGTCTCCAGTAAAACTTTATCATTCTTAAATTTTTCTAAATCGCCCTCATTCTTAAAAAAATTATCAATCATCGTTTGCATAACATCACTTGGAATACTGTTAAGCATCAATTCAAGATTGGATTCATCAATAAAATGAATGCCTTTCCCTTCTACAGTATGCCGCCTGACCTCAGAAGCCTGTTTGGCTTCAAGATACAATTTTTTTACATCACCTGCGTTAGAAAACTTTAAGGAACTCACTCCAAAATATACCTTTTGAAGTTTAAAACTTTGGATTCTATTGAAAATCTCCGTGCAAATATCATGCAGTCTTTTATTTTGTTCCTCATGTGAAATCTGCCGATCTACAGTTAAAAAAACAAGCATTTGAGTCTTCAATATAAACCCAATCAATTTATTCGAATACGCATCCAAGAATTGCTCAACACCACTTAAAAAGGTGTGTACCACTCTGGGGGATTCAAATGTGTCTGTTCTGGAAAATTCAACAGCTATACAGACATTCATGCTCTCTAAGTCAATGCCAATGTACGTACACTGGGTTTTTAAAGCATCTGTCTCCTCGGACTTTGAAGGGAATAGACAATTGTGAATCAATCGATTCTTTATCTGCCGAATGAAAGTGCGCCGATCCTCAACAATGGCCTCTTTCATAATTTCATCTTTTGCTTTTTTAAGATGTGATAAAATCTCTTCATCAGAAAAGGGTTTTAGAATATATCCTTTGGCGCCAACAGCAAATGCCTTAACCGCGTAATTTTCGTATGCTGTCAGATAAATAATATACGGTGAATAGCTCCCTTTTAATACTCTTTTTGCAAATTCTATTCCGTTTATCCCTGCCATTTCAATATCTAAAATAATCACATCCGGATGATATCTCTGCACGGCTTTTAAGGCTTGATCCCCTGTATTACAAGCTTCAATAACTTGATAATCATCTTCTCTATTTAAAATAAATAAAAGTTCTTCTAAAATATGTTCTTCATCGTCTACCAACAACACTGTAATGCTCATCTCTCACCCCATATATATTATCGCTCTATCTCATTCGGATTGATACTTTTCAATCAGCTTGACATAATTACTTTCAAGCTCTTTAACATGTTGCGTTATTTTTTCAGAGTTCAGATACGTATCTTTGGCGATGCCAACATCTGAAAAAGCCTCCTTAACCTCGTCGCTTTCAAGTGCTTTCAAAAAAGCCTCTTCGAGAATGTGAATCACTTCATCGGGCGTTTCTTTTGGTACAGCAATGGCCCTAAATGGACCCGTTACAAAATAGTAACCCAATTCAACAAATGTGGGGACGTCTGGGAAATCTTTATCTCTTGCCGTTGACATGAGCGCAATTGCCTTGATATCTTTACTCTTATAACGCTCAAAGAGGTCCGCTGGATTGGCAATTAACCCGTCTATGTGTCCTGCCAATAAGGCTTCTTCTGCAATGACTTTTTCTTCAAAAGTAACATGTGCGAATTTGAGATTCAACTCACTTTCAATCATCATAACAGATAAATGATCCATATTTAAAGAACCCACATTCCCAATGCGCACTTCCCCAGGGTGTTTATTAGCGTAATCCATAAACGCTTCAAGTGTGTCATAAGGGGCATTTTTCTTAACAAATAAAATTTGATTATCCGTACACATATTCACAATATATGCAAAAGATTCTGAAGTATATGCCACTTCTTTTGTTAAAGGGTTGATTAATGTACTTGGATCTACAATAGTCAGCGTGTAGCCATCAGCGGGGGCTTTAGCACCAAAAGCTTGTCCTGTCTCCCCTTCATTACCCGGTCGATACTCTATAATAATTTGCTGCTTCAAGTATTTTTCTGCGGCCTTACAGACGATTTTAGTGGTTAAATCTGCAGCATCTCCGGCACTATAAGGTACAATAACTCGAATCGATTGATTTGGAAAATGACCCAATTCCCCAGTTTTGTCATTATACGCTTCTTTTGTTTTCAATGCATCTAAGTGCTTTTGAAAACTCACCAACACGATAATACACACAAGTATACACAGAATTTTAAATGCTTGCTTTTTAACCATTAATAGCCCCCAATTTTCTTGATAAATGCAATTATTATTTTCTGTACATGCTCTTATTATAGCGATTATTTTTAAGAATATCTATTAATCCATCTTTTTTTATGAATACTGCGAGTATTCTATAGCCATTTCTGCTATTATTTAATCATAATGATTACTTTTCGGGAGGGGATAGCACTGTGAGTGTAATCGTCTATTACTTAAAAACCGCTTCAATTGTATGCATGACCGCATATCCTATTACTAAAATCAACAATTTCAAACGCGCACTTCAACGTATACCAACATCCGTAGACATCTTTGTATTGAGCATTCTCTTTTCCTTTGTCGCTATTTTAGGGAATATCTTTGGAGAACGCATTTTTGACGGGGCTATTGCACACAGTGGGTTAATAGGTCCTGTTGTCGGTGGGATTATCGGCGGTCCTATTGTGGGATTGGTTTCAGGATTGGTAGGAGGCCTTCAACTTTATTTCTTTATCGGTGGTTTTGCAGCCAATGCGCAACTCTTTTCACATATATTGGCTGGCCTTATCGCTGGTGGTTTTTATAAGTATTTCGATCATAATAATCTCAGTTTTTTTGGAACATTTTGGATCGGCATTACCGTTGAATTAGTTAACATCGCCTGTATCTATTTTGGAACCGATTCTAAGCTCTTTTCAGAACTTTATATTAGTATGTTATCGCCTATTTCACTCTGCATCAATCCCATTGGCGTTGGCATTTTTGTGAGCATTTTAAAAGACGTTCAAACGACAAATTATCTCATTGGATACAACTATGCTCAGCAATCACTTGCAATCGTCAACGAAACTTTACCGCTTCTTGAAAATGGCTTTAACCCGAAAGTTGCTGAACAGATTGCAAAATGTATTTTTGATCTCACAAGTTTTGATGCTATTGCCATAACAGATTCTAGAAACCTTTTAGCTCTAAGTTGTGAGGAATCTTTTGATGCCCAAAACGTTGATTTCATGGAACTTAAAGGCAAACATTTAAAATCAACTAGTTTTTTAAAAAAATATTTTTACATTAGCAACCTAGGTTCTTATAATTTCTCTGAAACTGCATCTTCATTTCCCTATTCTGTTATAGCCGCACCCCTTACTTATAATAATGAACAAATTGGCTACATCAAAGCATATAAAATTCATGATGTGATTGACCCGCCTACCATTAAGATAATCACTGGTATTGCAGATTTCCTGAGCCTTCAAGTGCAAAGTATCCTTGCACAAGAAGAGGCCGAACTCAGGCGAAAATCAGAATACGAAAACCTTAAAGCTCAAATCAGTCCTCATTTTCTGTTCAATACACTGAGCATTATCAAACTCTTAATTAGAAAAGATCCTCTGGAAGCTCAAAAGATTCTCTTAAAACTTTCAAGTCTTTTAAGAAATACCCTCTATCAGACCGAAGACCTTGTGCCGCTTTCAAAAGAAATCGAAATCGTTGAAATATATCTTTCCATTCAAAAAGCGCGTTTCACATCGCGCTTAGAAGTTTACTTTGAAATTGATGATGTATGCAATAATTTGCTTTTTCCAACATTCATCATTCAACCCATCGTGGAAAATGCAATGAATCATGCGTTTACTGATACAAGTGAAACGATGATCCTTAAAATTGCTGCCAGTTTAGTTGACGATCACCTCATCATCACCATTCAAGATAATGGCAAAGGCATCTCTCAAGAGATCATCGACTCTGTTGAACAAAATACGATCTTAAACAACATGGGCATAGGCCTCACCAATATCAACAGGCGTCTCTCGTACATTTTCGGAGAAAATTATACCTTTGGTTTAGAAAATCTCCATCCAGGAACAAAAATCGAAATCGACATTTCTAATTATAGTTTAAACTGATGTAATATTTGAAAAAACAGCCTGACAAGTCAAAACTGCCAGGCTGTTTTAAATCTTAGATCATATTTAATTTTAAATTCTTTTCACTTCTGATCTGCTTCGCTTAAAAAAACATCTCGTTTTTAGATTAAGCCCATTTCCTTGCCGACTTTTTCAAAAACTTCAACGGCTTTTTTAAGTTGCTCTTTTGTATGACCTGCTGTTACCATACATCTCACGCGTCCAGTGCCCTTTGGTACCGTTGGAAAAACGATTGGCGATACGAAGACACCATTTTCAAGTAATTGCTTAGAAAAGGCCATTGCTTTGGCTTCATCCCCTATAATTACTGGTGTAATTGGCGTTTCACTCTTGCCAGTGTTAAAGCCCAATTTGCCAAGGTTTTCCTTAAAATATTTTGCATTGTCCCATAGCTTTATGGAATACTCATCCGAATCTATCAGCATGTTAACACCTTCAATTAATGCACCCAAAGCTGCTGGCGGTAAAGAAGTACTGAATAATATTGGACGACCCCGGTGACTCAGCCATTCTTTCATAGTTTGACTACCAGCAACATAGCCGCCAATAACACCCAAGGCTTTTGACAAAGTTCCAATTGAAAAATCCACTCTACCGTGTAATCCAAAATGGTCTACCGTGCCTCTGCCATGCTCACCCAAGACGCCAGAACCATGTGCATCATCCACATAAGTCATAGCACTGTATTTTTCTGCAAGTGCCACGATTTCAGGCAATTTGGCGATGTCTCCATCCATGCTGAAAACACCATCTGTGATAATTAAAACATTGGCATACTGATCCCTTTTTTCTTTCAATATATCCTCTAAGTGCGCCATATCACTATGCTTGAAAACCGCTTTATCCGCTTTAGAAAGCTTTACGCCATCTATGATAGACGCATGATTGAGCTCATCTGATATAATCAAATCGCCCTTGTCAGTGATCGCCTGAATCGTCCCCGCATTACAGTTAAAGCCTGATTGAAATACCATGACAGCTTCTTCGCGTTTAAACTTTGCAAGAACGGTTTCAAGTGCTTCATGAAGATCCATGTTGCCGACGATGGTTCTGACTGCACCGGCACCAACGCCATACTTTTCAACAGCTTTAATGGCAGCCGCCTTCATTCTTGGATTATTTGCAAGTCCTAGGTAATTATTAGAAGAAAGATTGATTACGCGTTTGCCGTTTAAGTTAATTTCCGCTTCATTTGCGCCATCAAAAACAGGAAGTGTTCTATAGACGCCATCTGCTTTGAGGCCTTCAATTTTTTCTTTTAGATACTTGAGTTCATGTACATTCGACATTTTTAATACCTCCTACTAGTCCCATTCTAAAATAACTTTACCTGATTGTCCGCTTTTCATGATCTGAAAACCTTCTTCAAACTTTGTATAGTGCATTTTATGTGTAATGACCTTGGATATGTCCAAACCTGATTGAAGCATTGCCGTCATTTTATACCAAGTTTCAAACATTTCACGACCATAAATACCTTTTATAAACAAGCCGCTAAAAACTATTTTATTCCAGTCAATTTGAGTATCAGGTGCCTGAATGCCGAGCATTGCTATTTTGCCACCATGAACCATATTATTGATCATTTCATTTAAGGCATCTCCGTTACCAGACATTTCGAGACCCACATCAAATCCCTCAGTCATGCCAAGCGCTTTCATGACATCGGCTAATTTTTCCTTTTTCGTATTAACCGTTATGATTGGACCAAGTTCCTTGGCAAGTTTGAGTCTGTAATCATTAATATCTGTAATCACAACGTGTCGTGCACCTACATGTTTTGCAACAGCTGCAGCCATTATACCGATTGGGCCTGCACCCGTGATGAGGACGTCTTCACCTGCCAAATCAAATGATAAGGCCGTGTGAACCGCATTGCCAAGTGGATCTAAGATACAAAGCGCATCTTCTGAAATGCTCTTGTCGCACATCCAAACATTTGTCTCCGGAATAGAAGCATACTCTGCGAAAATACCCGTTCGGTTGACTCCAATACCAATGGTGTCTTTACACAAGTATCTCTTTCCAGCAAGACAGTTTCTGCAAACACCGCAAACGATATGACCTTCTCCAGAGACCAAATCACCCACTTTAAAGTTTCTTACAAGTGATCCCACTTCAACCACTTCTCCAACAAACTCATGACCGATTGTCATCGGCACTGGAATGGTCTCTTGTGACCACTTGTCCCAATTGTAAATATGTACATCGGTTCCACAAATTGCAGTTTTCTTCATCTTCACAAGCACATCTTTTTCGCCGATTACTGGTATTTCAACTTCTTCTAACCAAAGACCCTCTTTAGGAAATTTTTTGACAAGTGCTTTCATTTTCGTATTCATAACACCCTCCAAATTAAAATATCGTGCAATATATTAAGACGTCCGCCCACTATATTGTACGATATTGCCAATGGATATGCAAGATTATTCTGAATAATAAAGTACAATTACTGCTTTCGTTTGGTCTTCGCTCACGTTTCTATAGGTGTGCGGCTTATCCGGTACAAATATTGCAGCATCATCTGTTTCCAGAACACTTGTAGCGTTCCCCATTTGCACCTCAAGCCTTCCTCTTGTGACGACGACGTACTCTTCTACGCCTTTAAAATGGGCATCGGATTTGTGTTCGCTGTCACGGTCTAATTCGATCACATATATTTCAAACTTTCTCAGGGGATCATATGGGAAATAGGTAAACAGCCTATACTTGCCATCTTCTTGATCCACTTCATACGAATCACTTTTCCTAACAACTCTCATTTTGTCGCGTTCTTCATTGATAAGCGACGTAAATGATATCTTTAAACCATCTGCAATTTTCCATATCGTTCCTACAGATGGATTCGCCTCACCCTTCTCGATCTGAGAAAGCATACTTTTACTGACACCTGTAAGCGTGGACAAATCATTTAATGAAAGATGACGATCCTCTCTCAGTAATTTCAAATTGCCTGCAATTAAGCTGTTAATTTCCTTCATTTTAAATCTCCTATTTAAATTTCTATACCCTTGTTTTTTTAATGTATCATCTATTTCAACACGTTCATCTCACTTTATATTAAACAGATGCAGATACAATGTCAATGTCACTTCAGTTTTCAAATTTCAAAAGCCTTTCAAAAAGGCTTTGATTTAATGATATTCATAAACGGCATTCACAGCATTTCATTCACAGCATTTATAGATAAAGCCACCATGCGCATCCACTTGATTTATGGTATAATTTTATTAATAACCTTGTGGGAGGATCTTGAATTGAAAGTCAAGGCATTACTTACTGAAACACCTGTCATTTTAACACTTGAAAGCACTTTTGAGGAGGCCATTAAGGTCTTTGAATCCTCGGATTGCATACTCGGCATTCCCGTTGTGGATGACCGTGGGCACTTAGTAAATTTGGTTACAGAAAAGTGTCTATTAGTTGCGCTCTCAAAAGGACAATCATTAAACGATACGCTCGCTATTCTGCCTTCAAGAATGATCACGCCTATCAATGAAAATACACTTATTGAAGATCTTCAAGCCTCTATAATGGATTTATATGTCTTTGTTGATAATGCAGGGCAAGTAAAAGGCGTTCTGGATGTCAATGCTCTCAATATTGCACTTATGAAGAATAAAATGCACGAACTCAGTGTTTTAGATGCTTTTTTTGAGTGCTCCTATGATGGCATTTATATCACAGATGGCAAGGGCAACACCCTTAGAATTAACAAATCCTACGAACGCATTACGGGACTTAAACGTGAGAACTTACTCGGCAGAAACATGAAAGCTCTGGTAAACGAAGGTTACATTTCTGAATCTGGTTCGCTTTCTTCATTGACTTCGGGCAAGACGGTCACTCTGTCGCAAACTTTCAAGAGCGGCCGCAAAGGGCTCATCACAAGTACACCTGTTAAAAATACTCAGGGGCATATCACAATGGTTGTCACCAACGTACGCGATATCACCGAATTATCTGATCTCAAAAATAAATTGGAAGAAAATAAGACTTTAACCGAAAAATATCATTCTGAAATTGAAGTGCTCAAAGCACAAATCTTGCAGTCACCAGATTTAGAAGTGGAAGACCCCAAAATGCTGGACATCGTCAATCTTGCAATGAAAGTCGCTAAACTAGATTCAACTGTTTTGATATTAGGAGAAAGCGGTGTTGGTAAAGAGGAAATTGCTAAACTGATACATAAAAACAGTCCTCGAAGCAACCGAGCTTTTATTAAAATCAATTGTGGCGCAATCCCACCCAATTTAATTGAATCCGAGCTCTTCGGATATGAAAAAGGGGCATTTACAGGTGCAAATGTAAATGGTAAAAAAGGCCTTTTTGAAATTGCAGATGGCGGCACCTTCTTCTTGGATGAAGTGGGTGAACTCACCCTCGATATTCAAGTAAAACTGCTCAGAGTCCTTCAAGAGCAGGAAATTACAAGAATTGGTGGGAGTCATCCCATTCCCATTGACATCCGCATCATTTCAGCAACAAATCAGAATTTAAGCGAGATGGTCAAAGCCAAACGCTTTCGCGAGGATCTATTTTACCGTTTAAATGTCATCCCGATTTCGATTCCCCCTTTGAAGGAACGAAAACTGGATATTTTTCCACTTGCAAATCACTTCTTAAAAAATATCAACAAAAAATACAATTGGCATAAAACATTTACACGTGATACATTGGACATACTCTATGCTTACGACTGGCCGGGCAATGTCCGTGAACTGGGCAATATTGTCGAACGAGCTGCTGTTATGACCAACAGCGATCAAATTAGACCGGAAGATTTATCCGGCAATATCGTCTCTGCTAGCGCGCCCAAGACTTTACAGTTTGACGCCGATATTATGCCACTCAACAAGGCCATCCTCATTGTGGAAAAACAACTTCTAACGCAAGCCTATAATAAATATGGCAACGTAAGGGATGCCGCAAAGGCACTTGAAATTGCGCCTGCAACCTTTGTGCGCAAACGCCAGCGGATCAATGATTAATTAATTTTCACCTTTTGAACTTAAGATTGAACCTAAAATCAAACTTATATTTGAACCTAAAAAAAGAAGGTGCTTGTCAATACACATGCACCTTCTTTTTCTTATGGGTATTTCATTTTTTGATTAAATATCATTTTATTATTTCAAGTCCACCATATGTCTGTATGTCCTTAGCCGTGTGAAACGCCTTTTCCATCAGTTCATCACATGCCACAACACAACTGACGAGTCCTAATCTTAAGGCTTCCTTGGCATCCAAGAGTCCCCCGGTATGCACTAGATCTTCCACACGATTCGTGCTTATAAACTTCAAGAACCGCTGCTTGCCTCTAAACCCAGGTATGATATCAGACCATAATTCTGGCCGACCAAACTGAGCTTTCTCATTGGCAATACGCATATCGCAACACAGGGCAAGTTCACAGCCACTTCCTAAAGTAAGTCCATCGATTGCTGCAATTGTTGGCTTCTGCATTTTTTCAATGGACCTAAAAGCCGCTGATCGAACATCTCCAAAAATAAGTGAACGGTTGGCATGCATCTCAATCATTTCAGAAATCTCAATTTCATCTGCAAAACTGTTGCCTTCCCCAGTTATAATAAGCACATCAACTTCAGCATCCTTTTCAACCCATGCAACCAATTGCATCAGTTCTTTGAACAACAGACTATTGAAAACCTTACTCTCTTCACGGGTGATTTTGGCAACAGCAATTCCAGCTTCCTTAAACAAGGATATCTTCTTGAAATCCAAAATGGCCTCCTTTTGATTTTCTACGCACACTTAAATTTAAAATAGGCGCTTATAGATATTCAAAATTTCTTCTTCAGATAACGGCATATAATTATTTGCAAGAAGTCTTTGTTGTTTTTCAACAACACTGGTTGTAAATTCTTGAATTTCAGACGCCTTCATACCGTACTCTTTCAATGGTTTTTTGCTTAAAAGGTTACCCAGTACTTTTTCGATTTCATCGTACACAGCTTCTTTTTCAACGCCCATTAGAGATGCCAAAGCCGCATTTAGAGGTTCAATTTTACCATTTGGATTCAGTCTGTTATAAACTTTGAAAACTTCTGTGAAAAACTGATAATTCGCTTCGCCATGTGGCACATGGTAAGCTGCGCCAAGAGGATAAGATAACGCATGAACCGCACCTACGCCAGCATTTCCAAATGCAATCCCTGCAAGATTACTTGCTAGAATAAAGTCTTCTAGAAGTTCTTGACGATAATCCGGACCATTTTCAACAATTTTTAGAAAGCCTTTCATTAAAGATTCCATTGCTCTCATGCTGATCATTTGAGTAAATTCATTTGCTTTAGGAGATACATAAGATTCTACAGCGTGGATTAAAGCATCAATCGCACTAAAAATAAAGAAATTGTATGGCAGTCCTTTAAGCAATTCAGGAATCAATACAGCATGGTTTGCATAGAGTTCATTCATCGCTAAACCCATTTTGGTATGCTTAGATTTCACTTCTACAATGGATAAATTGGTTACCTCGCTACCCGTTCCACACGTGGTCGGAACGATAATCAGCTCTTTATCTTTGATTAACTTAATGTTGCCTTCGAACATGTCCAAAGTATTCGTCACATCTTTAAAAATCAATAATTTTGCAATGTCAATTACGGTCCCCCCACCAACTGCAATAACACGATTGTAGTGTTTCGCTCTGATGGCTTCGTGGATTTTATCCACCATTTCATCTGATGGTTCACCCGCGCCGAATTGCTCTTGCATCAAAAAATCTGACTCAAGATTCAATGCTTTCATGAAGGGATCATATAAAAATTGGTGTGTTAAAACCAAGTCGTTTTCTCCAATTGAAAATTCTTTTGCAAAGCCCTTAAAATCATCAAATTTGCTAATTTGTGTTGGCAAATTAAAATATTTCATGAAAAACTCCTCTCTTAAATAATGCTGTCCTTTTAGAACAATGGATTAATAGTTACCTTGAGCCATCATAGCTTCAGCAACTTTAGCAAAACCTGCAATATTCGCACCAGCCACTAAGTTGTAACCAAAGCCATAAGTTTCAGCAGCATCCACACAGTTTTTGTGGATGTTTGTCATAATTTGATCTAATTTAGCATCAACTTCTGCTTCTGTCCATGATAATCTCATTGAGTTTTGACTCATTTCAAGTGCTGAAGTCGCTACGCCACCTGCATTAGCAGCTTTAGCCGGTCCAACAGTTACGCCTTTTTCTAATAAATAGTCAACCGCTTCGTTTGTACATGGCATATTAGATGCTTCGCAAAGGAATTTAACGCCGTTCGCTACGATTTGCTCTGCATGCTCTAATCTGATTTCATTTTGTGTTGCACATGGAATCACGATGTCTGCTTTTACGCCCCAAGGTCTTTCACCTGGGAAGAATTTAGAACCTGCGAATTTATCTGCATACGGTGCCACGATATCTTTTCCGCTTGATCTAAGCTCTAACAAGTACTCGATTTTTTCACCAGCGATACCCGCTTCGTCTAAGATGTATCCATCTGGACCTGAAATAGTGATAACTTTGCCACCTAATTCAGTCACTTTAGTCGCTGTACCCCAAGTGACGTTACCAAATCCTGATAATGCAACTGTTTTGCCTTCGAAAGTTTCGCCTTTAGCTTTTAACATTTCTCTTGTAAAGTAAGTGACACCGAAACCAGTTGCCTCTGGTCTGATCAATGATCCACCATAAGATAATCCCTTACCTGTTAAAACGCCATTTTCGAAAACGCCTTTGATTCTTCTGTATTGACCATATAGGAATCCGATTTCTCTTCCGCCTACACCGATATCCCCAGCTGGAACGTCTACGTCTGGTCCAATATGTCTATATAATTCAGTCATGAAGCTTTGGCAAAATCTCATAATTTCAGCATTAGATTTACCATTTGGATCGAAGTCCGAACCACCTTTACCGCCACCGATTGGCAGACCCGTTAAAGAGTTTTTCAAAATTTGCTCAAAACCTAAGAATTTAATGATCCCGATGTATACCGATTTATGGAATCTCAAACCACCTTTGTAAGGTCCAATTGCGCCGTTGAATTGAACTCTAAAGCCTCTATTCACATGGAGTTTACCTGCATCGTCAACCCAAGGCACTCTGAAAGTGATTTGTCTTTCAGGCTCTGCAAATCTTGCTAAAAGATTCGCTTCAATATACTCAGTATGTTTTGCTAAAACGGGTTCTAAAGATTTGAAAACCTCTTCTACTGCTTGTAAAAATTCTGGTTCGTTGGCATTTCTAGCCTTAACTTGTTCAAATACAGTTTCGATATAATTTGCTACTTTTTTCATTTTAATTCATCCTCTTTTCTTCAATAGAAGTCTATATATACATAGACTTCTATTCTACCATTATACTATTTATGTTTCTATTATTCTATGGACTGCATAAAGAATCAGCCCTCACTCTGATTCTTCATACATCACCACAACCCTTGAATACTATTTTTTTCTACTTTCTATCATGGCGCTATTGACTTTTTCAACAGCATTTTCAATAATATCCAGTGCCACACTCAATTGCTCATCTGTAATACAAAGTGGCATTAAGAAACGTAAATTGTTGCCACGGATACCCGCATCTAAAACTACAAGTCCATTTTTATTGCATTCTTGGATAATTGCTTTTGTCTCTTCTTTAGCAGGTTCTTTGGTTAGTCTGTCCTTAACCAGTTCCAGGGCTATCATAGCGCCAAGGCCTCTAACATCGCCAATGATTTCGTAAACGCCTTTCATGTTGTTAAGTCTTGCCATAACAACCTCTGAAATTTTAACCGCTTTATCAGCAAAGTTATCGCGCTCCATAATCTCTATAACTTTAAGCGCTGCAGTTGTCGAAACCGGATTGCCACAGTAAGTACCTCCGATGCCACCTGCTTGTGCAGCATCAATAATTTCAGCTCTTGCTGTTACCGCACTGAGTGGTAAACCACCGGCGATGGATTTTGCACTTGTCATAATATCTGCATAAATCCCTTGTTCAGCCCAATATTCACTCGCAAACATCTTTCCAGTTCTGCAGTATCCTGATTGAACTTCATCACAAATTAAAAGCATTCCATTTTCATCACAGACACGTCTGAGTTCTTTAACATATGCCATAGGCACTGGGATGAACCCACCTTCACCTTGAACAGGCTCAATAATAATTGCTGCCACTTCTTCTGGATTAACTTCTTCTAGGAAGAAATTATTGAGTTTCTCAATGAAATAATCCATTGCATTTTCTTCTGAAATGCCTTTAGGACATCTATAAGCATATGGGAACTCTGCACGATGAATACCAGTTGGGAAAGGACCAAAGCCGAATTTGTAAGGTTTAACCTTACTGGTGAGTGCCATTGTCAAAGCTGTACGACCATGGAATGCACCAGTAAATGTAACGAGTTCACTGCGTTTTGTATATTTACGCGCAATCTTAACTGCATTTTCAACTGCTTCAGCACCACTGTTTACAAACATTGTTTTCTTTGGAAAATCTCCTGGTGATATTGCGTTAATTTTCGCCGCTAAACGCACATATTGTTCATATTGGATCACGTTGATACTTGTGTGGAAAAATTTCTCAACTTGTCCTTTGACAGCATCTATAACTTCTGGATTGCTGTAGCCAACATTTAAAACACCAATACCGCCAGCAAAGTCCATGAAGATGTTGCCATCAATATCTTGAAACATTGCGCCTTCACCACGTTCGATGAATGTTGGGATACCGTAAGATACACCTACAGGTACATTCTCAGATCTTAAAGCTAATAACGCTTTGGATTTTGGTCCTGGTAATTCAGTAACCATTTTGGGTGTGCTTAATCCTAGTTTTGTCATTTTTTCCTCCCTATTTCACATCTGTCATGTGATCTCTTTTTTATTTTTTAATGTGTCAGCGTGTTCCCTATGTCCACGCCGACACATTGCTTACATATGAAAATGTTGGTTCAATATGGATTCGATATTGGTTCAGCGTCAGTAAATATTCATTAAGCACTTTTTCCTGTGCTCGCCACCGTTTCTTCTTGGCCCTCTCCAATGATTTCCGCTCTTCCATGTTCTTCACCAAAGATTAAAAGTTCACGTTCACGATTGCTGACATTAGGATATGCTTTTTTCGTCATGAATGCCAAAACCGCACCTAGTACCGTCCACCCAAGGATCATACCCCACTCATACGGCCATACAAGTGCACCTGGTGAACCCGGTAAATAAAGCATGATAAATGCAATTGAAATTATAATTGCTGTGAATCCAACAAACTTCCATCTCTTAATTGCAAACGGTCTATTCAAATTAGGTTCTTTCTTTCTCAAGACAACGAATGAGATCGTAACCATCAAATATGTTATAACAACACCAAACGAACTTGCATTTACAAACCATACAAGAGCGTTTTTGCCAAGTAGTGGCGACATTAAACAGATACAACCAATCAGTATAATTGCCGCATAAGGTGATTGTGTTTTAGGATGTAGTTTACCGAAAACTGGTGGAAGCATCTTCGCTCTACCCATTGCAAATATAACCCTTGCACCACCTACAATAAAGCCATTCCAGCTTGTGAGAATACCACAAAGCGCCCCTATTATGATGACTTTGCCCCACATTGCTGAGCCAAATAAGTAAGCCGCTGCATCGGCAACTGGAACTGCACCATTATTTCTGATGTCTGGAGGGCATGCTTTTGAGATGCCTATAACCATCATAACGTACCAACCTGCCGCCATAAAAATAGATAAAATCAATATTTTTGCAACTTGCTTAAGTGGAATATTCATTTCCTCAGCGGATTGAGGTATGACATCGAATCCGACATACATTGCAGGGGCCATGAGTAGCACCGCGATCAAGCCCTTTCCACTTGTGAACATCTCACCCATAAATTCCGTATTTCCCATTGTTGTGCCACCAACCATAAAGAGAACACCAACACCTGTTAATCCAAGTGTCGCAATGGTTTGAAACAGTGCTGCACTTTTACCACCCATGTAGTTCAAAATGATTAGAATAAGTCCAACGGTCATGCCTATCGCACACCAAGAAAAATATACTTCATAGCCAGCAATCGTCCATAAATACCCTAGTTTGGGTATCGGTATAACATAATCGATTGCAGTAGATATGGCAATACCCTCCCAAGCCGCTACACCGATATAAGCAAAGCAAGTTGCCCAGATCGTAATCCAAGATGCAGTGTATCCTAAACTTCTGTAGGCAAATACCAAGCCTCCACCGGCACATGGCAATGCAGGCGTAAGTTCTGCATAGCACATACCTACAAATACACACATGACAGCGCCCACTGCGAAAGCAACTATTGCACCTAACCAACCAGCTTCTTTAACCCAGTAACCCGCAAGCATTACCCAGCCCCAGCCGATCATAGCCCCGAAAGCAAGAGACAATACGTCTCCTTTCGAGTAGACTTTTTCCAGTTCTTTACGTGACTCCATTCATATTCCCCCTCATATCTTTTTTTTCGTTCGACCTGTAGTAACGCAAATCCTATGCCAACATAGAAACCTAGCAAATTGCCCATTTTTTGAAAAAAAAAAATATCAATCTTGCAAAAAAAGAGTGATATCTGAATTATAAAAAAATTATTGAGTGTTTCCAATACTTTTAGAGGAGTCATAAATGACTCCTTAATTCATTTATGACTCCTGTATCCATTTTTCTTTCAAAATTATTTATTAAGTAGACTCCTAAAAGCATGCTATGTCACATCACAGCAGCCATATTTCCTAAGCTTTCGAACCACCGTAGATTGGCTCACTCCAAGTGCTTCAGCCGTTTTATAAGTGTTTTTAAACTTTTCATAAGCCTTCAAAATCATGCTTTTTTCGGTTTCTTCCATGGCTTTTTTCAGCGGCAGGACTTCTTTGATCTCCACTTTTTTCTTGGGCTTTACGAGCAATTGAACCGGCAGATCACACACTCTGATAATGTCTTTGTCAACCGTCACCATTATTCTTTCAATGCAATTTTCCAAATCTCTTACGTTTCCTGGCCAATCGTAGTCCGCTAAAACTTCATAAACATCTAAATCAATTTTTCTATTCGTACCATATTTAGCATTCAATCTTTCCCAAAAGAGATTTGTTAGCATAATGATATCTTGCTTTCGCTCTCTCAATGGTGGAATCTCAATAGGAATAACATTCAAGCGGTAAAATAAGTCTTCTCTAAATGTCCCTGCCTTCACCATACTCTTAAGATCTTTGTTGGTTGCTGTAATGAGCCTAAAATTGGATGTAAGCGTTTCAGTGCCCCCCACTCTAGTGAATTTTTTTTCTTGAATCGCCTTTAAAATTTTCACTTGCATCTGAAGCGGCAACTCACTGATTTCATCTAAAAACAAGGTGCCATTGTTAGCAATGCTCAACTGCCCTTGCTTGCCTTCTTTTCTTGCGCCTGTAAAAGCGCCACTTTCATATCCAAATAATTCAGACTCCAATAAGGCCGCTGGAATTGCGCCACAATTGATGCTCACAAACGCATTCTCCGAACGATCACTTTGCTTGTGAATCTCATTTGCCAGCATACTCTTGCCTACGCCTGACTCTCCTGTAATCAAAACATTTGAGTCCACTCGGGCAACCCTGTTTGCTGTTATCATCACTTTTTTCATTTCAGGACTTTTGGAGATCATACTCTCCTTTTGGGTTTCCTTTTGTCTTAAAATATCTAATTGATAGTAGAAATCTTGTGCTGTTTTTTTGGCCTCAGATAATTGTTCCTTAAGTATATGTACTTCTGTAATATCTTTAGCAGTACTGATGACAGATACAAACGTCCCCTTTTCATCATACAATGGATAACCCGTTACAATTAATACCCGTCCCGAATTCGTTTTTTGTGTAATAGAGACTCTCTTCTGCTCTCTAATTACTTTTAAGGTAACCGATGGATTAAAAATACCTTTTTTTTCTAATTGAAATACATTTTTGCCTATAAAATCTTCCATTTCACCATTATAAAGTTTTTTATAAGCTTCATTGACTTTTAGAATGTTACCCTGAGCATCCGTAACTATAATTTCATCATAAGATGAATTAAAAACCGATTCTAATTCCCGACTTATGCAATTGCAAAGTTTCAAGGTATTCACAAAAGTTTCATCATTCTGGGTATTTTCAAATACAACCGCTGCACCGACAATCTCTAAATTGATGTCAATCGGACTGATGTTCACAAAATGAATTTCCCCACAAAGTGATGCCTTTATGTTGCAAAAACAACGTCCATTTTCCATTACTTCTACAATACTTCCAAAGGATAAGATATTGGATAGTTCTGCTTCTTGTATTTTGCTCAAAGTACTGTTCAACTGTTTTTGCGCCCTATTGTTAGCGAAAATGATATTTTCATTTTTATCGATAATCATCAATCCTTTATCCAATGTGTTGAAAAAAGAAAGTACTGACCCTTCACAAAAGATAGATTCCAAAATCTCATTTACTTCTAATGATACCATTATACCCTCCTACTCAAATACATAAAGCGCTAAATCACAACTCAAAATTACAACTTAAAACTAATGTTAAGATAAACTTTCCCCATGCACTTTATCTCTCATTTTCATGATAATTCATTAGCTTAAGTCACGCAAGTCATTCAACTCAACTTGCCACAATTATTGATATAAATTTCACATTTATCTTCTTCAACTTAATCATACCGCAAAATTTATGCCATAAGTCAAAACTTTCTTCCTATATATATAAGAGCTGTTGTCTCTTAATAACGTCTACGTCACTCACATTAAGGCTGTGACAGCATCCAATTCTTTAACTTCTATAGCAGTTTTTCTATTCCTCCTCAAACGGACTTGTCAGGGATAAAATTAAGCCCTATAACCCTCTAAGGCTCTAGGATTCACCTCTCGACGGGGTTTTTAAAGACCATAGGTGTATTATATAATCTGTTTCACAAACGAAACATGTTTCATTTATGAAACAGATCTTTTCAGGCCTTCACCCATCAGACATAGCAATCTAAAAAGCAACGATCAACTTGTTTCATTTATGAAACAGTGCCCTTTTCTATTAACTCCATTTGTGGCCTCGAATATGCTCAGACATCACACGGCATCGCTTGTACACGGGATTGTCACCACAGCATATTTTATTGGCATGCATATTGCGTAAGTAATGGACAACAGAAACATTAAATCACCTAAATTTTTACGAATTGAAAGGAGAAATACACATGGCATTAATGAATGGAGAACAATACATTGAGAGTCTTCGAAAAATGAATATCAAGGTGTACATGTTTGGCGAACTGGTTGAAAATCCAGTGGATCATCCTATGATTCGCCCATCTATCAACTCAGTAGCTATGACTTACGAACTTGCGCATGTAGCAGAACATGAAGATTTAATGACAGCTACTTCACACTTAACAGGGCAAAAAGTTAACCGATTTACACATCTTCATAGAAGTACTGATGATTTGAGGAAAAAAGTCAAAATGCAAAGACTGCTTGGTCAAAAGACATCTTCATGTTTCCAACGTTGCGTGGGCATGGATGCCTTCAATGCAGTGTTCAGCACAACTTTTGAAATCGACAAAAAACACGGCACTAAATACCATGAAAATTTTATTAAGTACATGAATTTCGTACAAGAAAACGATTTAACCATAGATGGTGCTATGACAGATCCAAAGGGAGATCGCTCGCTATCTCCAAGTCAACAACCTGATCCAGATTTATTCTTACATGTTGTAGAGCAAAGAGAAGATGGTATCGTTGTTCGTGGTGCTAAAGCCCATCAAACTGGTGCTGTAAATTCTCATGAACATTTGATCATGCCAACCATTGCAATGCGTGAAGATGATAAAGCTTATGCGGTTTCTTTCGCGATCCCATCTGATGCTGAAGGCATTTTTATGATCTACGGCAGACAATCTTGTGATACAAGACGCCTTGAAGAAGGTGCTGATATAGATCTTGGCAACAAGCAATTCGGTGGTCAAGAAGCACTTGTCGTTTTCAATGACGTCTTCATTCCAAATGATAGAATCTTCTTAAATGGTGAAACTGAGTTTGCTGGCATGTTAGTAGAACGCTTTGCTGGATACCATCGTCAAAGTTATGGTGGTTGCAAAGTAGGTGTAGGCGATGTGCTTATCGGTGCAGCTGCAGTTGCTGCGGAATACAATGGTGCAGATAAAGCTTCACACATCAAAGATAAATTGATCGAAATGACACATTTAAATGAAACACTTTATTGCTGTGGTATTGCATGCTCTAGTGAAGGTTATCCAACTGAAGCCGGTAACTACCAAATCGATCTTTTATTAGCAAATATATGTAAACAAAATGTCACTCGTTATCCATATGAAATCGCACGTTTGGCAGAAGATATTGCCGGTGGTTTAATGGTTACAATGCCTTCTGCAAAAGATTTCAAACATCCAGAAATCGGGCCAATCTGTGAAAAATACTTCAAAGGCGTCAACAAAGTGCCAACTGAACAACGTATGCGCATTTTACGTTTAATTGAAAACTTAACACTTGGAACAGCAGCAGTAGGCTACCGTACCGAATCTTTACACGGTGCAGGTTCTCCACAGGCACAACGCATTATGATTGCAAGACAAAGTAATATGCAACACAAAAAAGAACTTGCTCGAAAAATAGCAGGTATCGACAAGTAAATGAATTAGAGGTGTATAATCATGTTTGATCAAATCAAGAAGGTCTTAATAGAAGAGGTTAGGCCTCAGCTCATGCTCCATTCTGGAGATATTGAACTCTTAAAAGTAGAAAACAATACAGTAGAAGTCAAATTATTAGGCGCTTGTAGTAATTGTCCTTCGGCAAAATTGACACTCCTAGAAGTGGTTGAAGCGACATTAACAAAACGTTTTCCTGAAATAGAACGCGTTATTTCCGTTAGCGAAACCAGTGAGGAATTGATTGATTTTGCCAAAAAACTATTGAGCAAGACAACATCGAGTGATCTCCATTGAAGATTGGCATACAGTATTGCGGCGGATGTAACCCACGCTATAACCGCACTGCGTTTGCAGAACGTATTAAAGACACTTTATCTCATTGTATTGTTTTCGAAAAAGCCACCGAGACATCAGACTATGATGCACTCCTCGTTATCAATGGGTGTAGGAACGCATGCACCCATTTTTCTCGTTTTTCAGCAAAGCTGGGTGTTATTCAGGTGACTCATGACTCAGATTATGAAAAAGTCATGAATCACATTGCCCACTATAAAAGTCAAAAAAAACAGGAGATAACCATGAACGTTCATCAACTCTATAATCAAAAAAGAACCTCCGCCGAAGAAGCCGTTAAAAGGATACATTCTGGTGATCGCGTCATTATTGGTCACGCAGCAAGTGAACCTAAAACATTAATTGATGCAATGGTCAAAAATAAGGAACAGTATGAAAACGTTGAAATCGTCCACATGGTCGCACTTGGAAAAACGGATTATACCAACCCAGAAATGGCCAAACATTTCAGACATAACGCGCTCTTCGTCTCCGGAAGTACACGTGGTCCCATAAAAGAAAATCGTGCAGATTATACGCCATGTTTTTTTTATCAAATCCCAAAACTATTGACTGAAGGCAATTTAAAGCCTGATGTGGCGTTAATCCAATTAAGTCCTCCAGATGCTCACGGCTATTGCAGCTTTGGTCTGTCGGTTGATTATACAAAACCCGCTGCTCTGGCTGCTAAAACTGTCATTGCAGAAATCAACGGTCAAATGCCTCGTACTGCTGGGGATTCTCTTATACACATTTCTGAACTCGATTACATTGTGGAAGCTTCTTATCCAATTATCGAGTTGCCGCCACCGCGAATTGGCGATGTGGAAAGAGCCATAGGCGAGCATTGTGCTTCACTTATAGAAGATGGCTCCACCCTTCAATTGGGGATCGGTTCCATTCCAGATGCCGTCTTACTCTTTTTGAAAGATAAAAAAGACCTTGGCATTCACACGGAAATGTTCTCAGATGGCGTTGTTGAATTAGTCGAAGCAGGTGTTGTCAACAACAGCCAAAAGACGTTACACAAAGGTAAAATGGTGGCCACATTCTTGATGGGTACTAAACGCCTTTATGATTTTGTTCATAACAACCCCATGGTTGAAATGTATCCTGTGGATTATGTAAATGATCCCTGTGTGATCATGAAAAATGCCAAGATGGTCTCTATCAATTCATGTATCCAAGTGGACTTAATGGGACAAGTGGTCTCCGATAGCATTGGTTTAACTCAATTTAGTGGTGTTGGAGGTCAAGTGGACTACGTGCGTGGTGCAAGTATGACCAAAGATGGCAAATCCATCATTGCAATGCCTTCAACGGCTAGCAAGGGCACAATTTCTAGAATTGTGCCTTTCATAGACCACGGTTCTGCTGTGACGACCTCTAGAAACGATGTACATTATGTCATCACAGAATATGGTATCGCCGATTTGAGAGGCAAGACGTTACGAGATCGGGCTACTGCACTTATCGCTATTGCTCATCCTAAATTCCAAGCAGAACTTAATGAGGAATGGCATAGACGTTTTTCATAAATAGAACAGTGCTCAGTCCGTTTTAAAGAGATTATAAAGATGTTTTACAGACGTACTCTTGATGCGCTGAGATGTATTGCAAATACAGTGTAGGCTGTTATCTATAGATATACTGTAGGACAAGTACAGCATCAAGATACATTGACAAGTGGGTGTTGCAAATCTAAGAATTAGATGAGCAACACCCCTTTTTTCTTAATCTATTGATGCTTCTTGGGTTGAGATTAAACATCATAATTTCATAATTAGAGATTTGCTCCATATTTTTTTATATAGGTTTCCACATTAAATTTCGCTTTAATTATATTATATGGGATTTCGAGTAAAATCTACTCCTAATCCATACTGAATTTAAAACGCAATTTTATCCGCTGCAATTTCATCTAGTTTTGCTAATGTCCTACAAGTGGCTTCTAAATCTGCCTTTGGAATCCCTCTGAAGAGAGCATCCAAAATCTGCTTATCCTTTTGATCTCTCTCCTCCCAATAAGCTTGCTTGTCCGGTGAGGATTTAACTCGAATAACACGTCTATCATTAGGATCACAATACATCGTTACAAAACCCTTTCTCTCAAGCTGAACTAAGAGCGCCTTGACATTTTGATGCGATGTTCCCAGCGTACCGGAAATTTCTTTAATGGTTGGCTCATGTTGAAAAGCATTGCCCAACACAATCAGCAACATAAATTGTTTTAAAGTTAATGCCTCTTTCGAATAGGATCGGTTCAAGATCACTTCCCACTTTCGACTTACAAGCATCACCGTCGCAAAAATATGTTTGATCAACATCGGTGAGTCCATGGTATATCTCCTTTAAAAAAAAAATGACATATATTGAATTAGCAGTATATTACGCATATTAGGTAATGTACTACTTGTAATATATATCAAATATTTTTACATGACAAGAACTATCTGCTTCACACTGGAAGCGTACTCATGGGTAAAAATTAATCTGGTTTCTAAAATTGAAGTCTCCAATATTCAATTGAATCCCATTGATAAGGATGTATGCAGGGTGCTTGTGAAGCCAATAGGGCACATGCCTAAGCAGAAATAGAAGTGAAGAATAATAGGATTGCTAAAATTATTATTCTCGTACATAAATTACTATTTTAGTGCATAAAAACGAAAGTTTAGTTTTTTAGCATTAAATTTATATGCATCTTTTAGCCCTATAGCTATCGCTGATTTATCATACTTGCAGTATATCCTGCACCAAAACCATTATCAATATTAACGACACACACACCGCTTGCACAAGAATTTAACATGGATAGCAATGCTGCCAGACCATTAAATGATGCACCATAACCGACACTCGTAGGGACTGCAATTACAGGACAGTCCACAAGTCCACCAACGACACTTGCAATTGCACCTTCCATACCTGCCACTGCAATGATTACTTTTGCACTCATAATTTCATCAAGATGAGCTAACAAACGATGTAATCCGGCTACACCCACATCATACAATCTTATGACGTGATTTCCAAAAGCTTCTGCGGTTATGGCAGCTTCCTCAGCAACGGGCATATCACTTGTTCCCCCTGATACAACAACAATACTACCATGCCCACGATTTGATTGAAATGCACCAATAATACCGATTCTGCTCATTGGATCATATTGAATTTGATACTTTTCTCTAATTTGATCTGCAACCTCTTGACCTATTCTTGTTATAAGGATTACCTTTTCTTGATTATTGATCATCACACTGATAATTTCAATAATTTGCTCTACTGTTTTTCCTGCACCATATATGACCTCAGGATAACCTTGCCTCAATTTTCGATGATGATCAATCTTTGCAAAACCAATGTCTTCAAAGGGTTGCTTTTTTAGTTTTAAGAGTGCTTTTTCCCGAGTTATCTCTCCATTTTGCAACTTATTTAAAATATCTTCTATAAACTGATCACCCATAATCTGCCTACTTTCATCGTTCTAAGAAATATATTACTGGAAACAATATTATTATATGAGATCACCCATAACAACTTTTACAGCTCCACGTTTCCCAGTATTTCGTTTTCCTCTGCCATAACCGATTTTGTGAATGACCATTTGAGGCATTTCTTGATATTTTTCTGCTAAACATTTGATAATGCCCATCCCTGTAGGCGTAATCATCTCAGTATGGACCTCTTCTTGAACCAAAGGAATATTTGCATTTTCAAGCATATTCTTAACGGCTGGTACTGGCACTGGCAAAACCATGCCATTCCGACACTTTATAAAACCACTTCCATCATGCAACTCAGAAGCAAGTATTTTATCTGGAGAAAGGGCAGCAATGCAAATCGAAACACCCACAATATCTATGATTGAATCTATTGCACCAATTTCGTGAAAATAGACATTCTCCAACTCTTTTCCATGTGCCTTCGCTTCTGCTAAAGCGATTTCTAAAAAAATATGTTTACTCATTTTTTTTGCACGATCGTTAATGGTACTTGAATCTATAATCCTATTGATGTGTATCAAATTTCTATTTTTCTCCACACTGCAATAATCATCTGTATTTGGGTCAGCTAATATCAGCGCTTCATCTATAATCACATCTACGTCGGTCATCATGATATTATTTTTTTCTATTTTTTTAACAATCAACTCATAACCCGTAATATTTAATTTCAAAAGTTCATTTTGTAAATATTGTGAATCCACGCCTAAATCAATAAGCGCTCCTAGAGACATATCACCACTAATCCCTGACGTACAATCAAAATATAATACTTTCATATCTGCTCCCAACTCTAATTACCATTTTCTCTTAATGCAGTTTGGTACATTTCATCCCATGTTTTAAATTTTGTTTTACCCTGAACAGATTTATCAAATGCAAACCGGTCACCCACTACAAAATCAACATCCCATTTGATGAAAACTGCCGTTGAAAATGTATATTCTTCAAAAGAGTTATAGTGCGTGTATTTTTTCATAAACGCATCATTGAACAGTGCTTCTAACTCTTCTCTACTTTCGTAGAGTGCAACCATCCTCGTTCCATGCTCATCAAATTTACTCATAAATAGACGCCTTCTTTCCTAAATCTATCTCTTTGTCTAATATGGCTTATGTTTTTATCAGTGAAATTCATTTTCGAGCTATTTGCAATAAGCTCGAAAACGAATCCAAAGTTGACTACAGTCTATCCAATGCACGTGCCACTTTTATAAGATCTTCTGTCAAGTGTTTTCTCTCTTGGGCAATCTTTTCTTGAGTCCATGTCATTAGGCCTTCACCTGATTTGAAGCCAAGTTTACCTTCACTCAACTTTTGGGATAGTATTGCTGCAGGTTTCGTGTCATTGCATAGGTCTTTAAATAGATACTCATGGATGGCATAAGTTAAATCTAGCCCTCCCATGTCCATGACACCCACAGGTGCCATAATACCAAGTCTCATGCCAAACCCATATTTTATGGCATCATCTACAGCACTTGGTTCTGCAATACCTTGTTCAATAATATAAAGCGCTTCTCTGAATAAAGCATGTTGCATCCGATTTGCTAAAAATCCAGGCACATCCTTATTGACTATCACAGGTTTTTTCCCCGCTTCTTCTAAAAGCTCATGAACACGATTCACAGTATCCTCTGAAACAAACTCCGTCTTTATGACCTCCACAAGTGGAATCAAAAAAGGAGGATTCCAGAAATGTGTACCAATAATTCTCGATTTATTTTCAGAGGTTTCCGCAATCTCAGTGATGCTTATTGCTGAAGTGTTAGAAGCTAAAACCGTGTCTTCTGTGCACATTTCATCAAGCTTCTTGAAAAAATCCTGTTTAATACTTAAATCTTCAATAATGCATTCAAAAATAATATCTGCAAAGGTTGCCCCTTCTTCTAAATTGTCAGTAGTTGATACATTGGCCATTATTGCATCCATTTTAGATCGGTCCACTACGCCATTATTTGATAATATTTTCAAGGACTCATGCATTCTGCCAAGTGGATTAGATGTCTTATCTTGTTCACAAGAGTATATTAACTTTACAGGGTAATCTTTCATGGCAAATAATAGTCCAATCCCTACTCCCATCGTTCCTGCACCAAGAATTGCAATATTTTTTAACTTTTTACTCATCTTAAAGTCCTCTTTATCTTTTTAGTATACGCCCCATTTGTATTCTCTCTTTTCAACTCCAGGCACTAGATCATCTTCATCAATAAATGCAACCATTCTTACGATTGATCCATCACCTTTCCACCATCTGAGTGGGAATGCCGAAATAACACATCTTCTTCCTGTGACCATTTCAATATCACCACCAACATTTTCAAATCCCATGACATTGTTTCTCAACAGTACATCATGTACAGGTTCCCATTCTGGGAAATCTTGAATAGGCGGATGACCAAACATTTCTGTGTATTCTTTAATTAATCTTGGCACAAATGGACCCGGACCGTGATCAATCATATAAGTGTAACAAGGATGATCGATTGCTTGACAGTCAATACCCATGCCCTTAACTTTTTTATCCACTAACCAACGACCTGCCTCAATGCTCAATCCAGGGCTGTACATGAAATAGTCGTCATTTTCTCCCCAACGCTTATGTGTCCCTGTGTTGATGATAACAATATCTCCTTCTCTAATTTCTGGTGTGGCATTTTCTAAATCTTCCACTGTTATGAGTTCCCATTTTTTCTTAGGAATGCTCACAATAACAGCATCGCCATAATAGTTTTCAAGAGGTAATTCATGTGTATAAGCCGACTCTGGAATAACATGAGAAGGTGAATCCGCATGTGTGCTATTGTGCATATGAAAATTATTAAAAGTTTGAAGAAGTCTATAATGTCTTGGCATATAATTGACTCTCTCAATTGTAAAATCACTATCTGCAGAAGGCCACAATGGTCCTCCTTGACCAAATGGATGTGATAAATCAACTAAAACTGTTTTTCCCATAATTGTTCTCCTTTTTCATAACTATAGAATTTTTAATAAATTTTTATTGTTCAACCTTATTACAAAGCAATTAGCATGCCAAAATGAACCTCCTTGACTAAAATGACTATACTCGCTCAAAATGCAGATTCTCTTGTTTCCTTTCCGATTTTCTATTTTAACTCATCTGTCCATTTTGTTGCATTACGGAAATAATGTTGCGTAGATGCACTTGTTGTTTGATAATACAATCAAATTTTGATATACTTAAAAACAGATAAAAACATTTTTTTGATTTAGAAAGGGTACTCTATGGACCAAGTATTGGCAATCAACAGCGTCTGTAATAAAATAACCGGAAATCTGCCCTCAATTGATGATCCCAAAGCAAAGCACTTGCTTGAAGAGATTCTGAATGACCTACAAGTTTTTCTCGACAAAGGTATCGATTTTAAAGAAGTTGTAGATAATCTTGACGATAGTATTCTTATAACTGATAGCAAAGGTAAAATTTTGTATATTAATCCTTCTTATGAAAAAAATACTGGTATATCGGCAGTTGAAGTACTCCATCGATATATTAAGGACATTCTCGACGAAGGCAATCTTTTTACTGGCGGTGCTACACTTGATGTCATTGAATCTAAAAAGAAAGTTCTAAGACTTTCAACCGTTGTCAAATATAATCCACCTCGCGTGGCTTATGCAATTGGCGTTCCAGTTTTTGATGATCAAAATCAGCTCAAACAGATTATTGTCAACAGCAGACCGATCTTGTCGCTAAAAGCACTCCAAGATGATTATGCACGATTTTTAGAAGAGGCAAAATCGATTCAAGAAATCGACACTATAAAGATCATCACAAATTCAAACCAAGATATGGATCGTCTGGCTAAGCGCATGGTTGGTTCTAGTCAAACTGTTGAAAACATATGGAAAATCATTAGATTAATCGCTAACACAGATGCCACTGTTCTCATCACAGGTGAATCAGGCGTCGGTAAAGAAGTTGTTGCGGATGAAATCTATTTTAACAGCGACCGCTTTGACAAACCTTTCGTCAAAGTTAATTGCGCATCCATTCCCTCAAATTTATTGGAGTCTGAATTGTTCGGCTATGAAAAGGGCGCATTTTCAGGGGCAAATACTAATGGTAAAACAGGGCTCTTCGAGCTTGCAAATCACGGCATTATATTGTTGGATGAGATTGGCGATATGCCTCTTGACTTACAAGCTAAACTTCTAAGAGTCATTCAAAATAGAGAGATCACAAGGGTAGGCGGTACCAAACCCATTACTTTAGACATTCGTATTATTGCTTCTACAAATAACAATTTAAAAGAGAAGATCGCCGAGGGAACGTTTAGAAGTGATTTATATTATCGCCTAAATGTTATTCCAATCTATTTAGAGCCTCTGCGTGCACACATTGAGGATTTGGAACTCTTATGCGAACATTTCATCAATATATTCAGTCAAAAGCACAATCGGTCACTAAAACTCAGCAAAAGCAACCTGAACATTATGAAAATGTATAACTGGCCAGGTAATGTTCGCGAACTTGAAAATATTATTGAATACTTGGTGATCTGTTGCTCAGGCAACGCCGAGGTTGACAATGATATGCTCAAAAGCATTCTCGGACTTTCTAAGAGCGAAGTCTCATCAAAGGCCTTTGATTTGACCAAATCTGTAGAACAATTTGAAAAACAGCAGATTGAAAAGGTATTAAGCATAACAAGCAACCTTAGAGAAGCCGGCGAACTTTTGAACATTAATGCTTCAACAATCAGTCGAAAAATTAAGCAATATGGCATTGAATATTCTAAAAGTCGCTAAACATTAAGCCAACCCTCAGATTGCAACAACATTTGAGCCACCCTTTGGTGCCTCAAACCGATTTTCGCTGACGCTGTTTGAGGTTGAACATCCCTCAGCACAGCTTTCGGCTCAAAGCTTACATACAACAACATTTGAACCATCTTTCGATGCCTCAAACCGATTTTCGCTGACGCTGTTTGAGGTTGAACATCCCTCAGCACAGCTTTCGGCTCAAATCTTGCATACAACAACATTTGAACCATCTTTCGATGCCTCAAACCGATTTTCGCTAACGCTGTTTGAGGTTGAACATCCCTCAGCACAGCTTTCGGCTCAAATCTTGTTGTTTTAATAAAGGGCAGTATTGATTTTACAATACTGTCCTTTATTATTTATTTCTTTTAAGGGGTTTCAACCTTAGTTATAGCTGTGAATATAGTTGCTGAATCTTCTGGATAAATGGGCTCCAACCCATTCCCCACGTATTTAGTATCATTAGAATACACAAGATCTATTAGTTTATCGATATCAACGTTGCCATTAAAGTAGTTTTTAAATTGTATAGGTGCACCCAATTGCTCAAAGAAAATCTGCATTTTTCGGATGCCACTTTGAATGTCATCTGTATTAAAAACGCGCTCAAAGAAACATTTAAAACGCAATTCGTGCTTATGACTTACATGCTGACACCAAGCTGGCATTACTAGCGCTAATGCACCTCCATGTGGAATATTGTAAGCCACAGTTAAGGCATGCGCTAGCTGATGACAGGCAAAATCACCACCTGGACCAAGCATATTGCTATGTGCTACTGTGGCAGACCACATCATTTCATCTCTAAAACTTTTATCCTCGGGATTTTCAATAAACTGATTACCTATGTTTACCAAATTGATCATAGTTGCTTCACAAAGCGCATCCCACAGTTTACAATCTCGAGTTAAGTCAAAATATCGTTCAAAACAATGCGAAAAAATATCGACAATGGCAATTGCGGTTTGATAGCGAGGCAGTGAATAGGTGAGTTCAGGATTTAATATAGAGAGTTTTGGTATGAGCAATTCATTTGAAATAGCCACTTTTTTCTTTAGAGTATAATTGGAGATTACAGCTGTGCCATTTGCTTCGCTGCCTGCTGCAGGCAATGTCACAATTGTTGCAATATTAAGAGCATCCTTGGATATAAACTCTGGTCTGTTCAAATTTTCCCATAGATCTCCTTCGATATTTTTGCCGATGCTAATGATCTTTGCAGAATCAATAACACTACCGCCACCAATGGCAAGTATTGTATCGATATTCTCCTCTCGGCACTTTTGAATCCCAGTGTTGCACAATTCAACTGAAGGATTGGATTGAACTCCACCTAAGCAACTAAATCTAATGCCTTCACTTTCTAACGATTTGGTTACCTCGTCTAACAACCCATTTAACACGATGCGTGTGCTTCCATAATGTATCAGTACATGCTTTGCAAAGGGCTTCAAATAGTTTCCAATTGTTTTATGCTTTTCTTTGCCAAATATGATCTTTGTGGGCATTGAATATTGAAATGCTTTCATAATCACCATTCTTTCATTACTTCATCTAGATATATGGACTGCCTCTATTTTAGACCTAATATCTCTCGAGCTTCATCAGGTGTTGCCAATTGTTTATTTGCAAGCTTTGCCAAATCAGCAATACGCGTTACGAATTGAGCATTGGATTTAGCAAGTTCGCCTTTATTAAAGTAGACATTATCTTCAAACCCTGTTCTGATATTACCACCTAATGACAGTGCCGCAAGTGTGATTTCCATAGCCCCTTTCCCAATACCAAATGTACCCCATGTGCAATTTTCAGGCAAGTGATTGACAACATATAAGAGACTCTCTACATTAGCCTCAAGGCCTCCTGGTGCACCCAAACAAATTTGAAAGTGCAACGGCGCTTTTAAAATGCCTTTTTTGAGATAGTATAGTGCCGTATTTAACATACCCATATCAAAAACCTCAATTTCTGGTTTAACCCCTACTGCTTGCATCTTCAAGCCTAATTTTTCTAAAAATTGCGGCTCGTTTACAAAGACACTTGAATGCAACCAATTCATTGTACCCGCATCAAAAGAAGCTAATTCTGGTCTAAGATTTACAAAAGGCATCATCCTCTCTTCATCGGTAACATTGGGTGCGCCAGATGTGGTTAGATTCAATATTATAGGGCACATTGCCTCACGAACTAAATTAACCGTCTCTGTGAATTTATCTATGTTCATGGTTGGGTTATCCTGATCATCTCTCACATGTATATGCGCTACAGCCGCCCCTGCTTTGTAACATTCGATGATTGAATCTGCAAGTTCTCTGGGTTGCGTTGGTAAATTTGGATTATCAGCCTTTGTTGGTACTGCACCGCATACAGCCGCAGTGACAATGACTTTATCTTTTGCATTTGCTCTTCTTGTTTCAAACATATTTTATATTGCCTCCTTTTAGTATACTCATATCATTTCGCAAAATACATGCCAAAATTTATTCGTTTAGATATCACTATATTGCTTTGTTCATCAAGTTCCATGTACCGAAATCATTTCATTTTTGTTGCGTATGCGCAACATTGTTTCGTCAATGCATCATTTTGATATCAAAAAAATCTTTCTCCCTCAAAGAAAAGTTCTAATTTCAACACATATATCCAAACCTCTATTTCGGCACGATAATTGCAATATAGTATGGCATGTTCCAAAACACATTTTGAAAGGAGATTATAACATGACTAAATCAATAGTCGCTATTGCCAAAGATCCAGATATTCAAGTTATGGTGGATCAAGTACTCAACGAGCTAGGTGGCGCTAACACACTGATCCGAAAAAATTCAACTGTAATCTTAAAACCCAATGCGGGCCATTTAGGGGCACCCGGTACAAGCATCAATACGAATCACAATTTCTTACGAGCTGTTATTCGTGCTGTTAAAGCAGCAGGTGCAAAACGCATTGTAGTTGGAGAGGCAGCTGCAATTGGGTGTAATACGATGGAATGTTTTGAATCTGCGGGACATGCACAAGTTGCAAGAGAAGAAGGCGTGGAATTATATGACATCAAATCTGATCCAGATTTAATCAAAGTACAAATCAGAGATGCAAGATCAGAGATTAAACATGTGATGCTCCCAAGACTTTTATTGGAAGCTGAACACATCATAAACTTACCTGTATTTAAATCCCATGCAAGTATGGTTTTCAGTTGTGCACTTAAAAATATTAAAGGCGTTGTACAAGACAAAGTGCATTATGAAATGCATAGAACGAACTTAGCAATGGCAATGATGGATATTTGGGCAGTTGTAAAAGCAGACTTAACCATTGCAGACCTCATTTATCCCGCTGAAGGTTTTGGACCTCATTCAGCAGTACCTTTGGATTTTGGATGTGTTGTTGCCAGCAAAGACCCTGTTGCATTAGATGCCACAGCATGCCGTATGGTAGGTTTAGATATATCCATGGTTGATTACTTTGAAGCCGCAAGAGAGCGTGGTCTTGGCACAAGTGATGAAAATAATATCATCATAAAAGGCAAAACAATAGATGAAGTTTATAAAAAAATGTGGTTACCATACCTTGAAAAATTTGACACTTGGCCAGAATACAACATCATGCATGAAAATTCATGTTCTTCTTGTCAATCGCTGGTTGCTTTTACTATGGAAAAATTAAAGGCACTTGGTGAATATGATAAAAATCAAGATGCTGTTATCGTATTAGGCGCTAAGAAAGAAATTCCTGAAGATATACCACCAGAAAAATTGATCTTATGCGGTAACTGTACTGCAAAATATCGTAATCGTGGTGTTGCTGTACACGGTTGTCCACCCTCTGAGCCTCATATTGCATGGGCTATTATCGATCGTATGGATCAAACAGAAATTGGACCTGGATTTAGAGAACGTATGGCTGCTGAAGAACCTATTTGGAATGCCTATATTGATAAAATTGTTGAAGAAAAGCGCAAAACAACTCCATCTAAGGACAAATAGTTAAAATTGAGTTGTTTCTATTTCCTTTTTTAAAAAATTGACACTTTTAATTTAAGACCTGAAGTAATAAAATATAAGTCTACTAATACTATTAAAAAGATAAATACTAGTGTACTAATTTTGATTTTTTATGTCATAAATTTGACAAGGTTAATCTGTTATGGAAATTCAATTTTGGTTTATTCATTTTTTATAGTATATAGCGATATATGATTATAGGGAGAGGTACTTATTATGGGATTTGAAAATGAAAATATAGCACAGGTTAGAGTTGAAAAAGTGAAATTGCAAAGTGAAAATACAAATTTAAAATTTGGAAAAGCGGGTTGGGGGATTATTTTATACTGCATGGCAATGTTCTTTTTTCTCATTGGATTTTCGATCGATGGATTGAATATTGTTGCGCCGGCTTTTGCTGCTGCTCATAATCTTGAATACTCAAGCGTTCTGGGCATGGCAACTTACGCTGGTTTTGCCGGCTTATTTGGCTACTATATCTTAGGCCGTATCAACGTTAGCTTGGGCCCTAGAATCACTTCTGGTATCTGCTTGATTGGCTCTGGCTTATCCTATATATTCTATGGTAGAGCACAGACATTATTCCAATATGCTGTTGGTCTCGTTCTAGTTGTAAGTTTTATTAATGGTGCAAGTTATATTGCCGGTGGTTCACTTGTGGCACAATGGTTTCCCAAGAAAAAAGGACTAGTAAATGGTTTAACCACTATGGGCCATAACATGGGTTCTGCTTTTTATGTGCCACTTATTGCGCTTTTAATCGGTAAATTCGGCTTAGAAAATGGTACAACGATCACAGCAGTTGTTGCTATGATTCTCGGCGTAATTGGTTTATTAATGATTCGAGATACACCTGCTGAGAGAGGACAATATCCTGATAACGTCTCAAAAGAAGTTTACGAAACTGAATATTTCACAGAAAACGTTGATGAAAAAACGATCTGGACAGTTCCAAAATTATTAAAGACAAAAGAAACGTGGATGGTTGCTCTCGTTATTGGGATAAATCAGCTAGTTACAACAGGTGTTATGAGTCAAATGGTCATCCGAAATATCGGTCTTGGATTTACGCAAAGTAAAGCAATCGGCTTAATGACAGTTTGTGCTGTAATTGGTGTCGGTGGTAGCTATATGTACGGATGGTTAGATCAAAAGTTTGGCGTCAAAAAAGCAATTATCATTTTCTTATTGTGGTATTCTGCAGCACTTGGTCTCAACATTACAGAGAACATTACATTGGTTTATGTCTCAGTTCTTATGGTTGGTATCTCAATTGGTGGCGCTGCTAACTTTATTATCTCTTTACCTGCATCCGTTTTTGGAAGACATGGCTTTGCAAAAGCAAATTCTGTTGTCTTTCCAATTATGAGCGCAATATTATTTTCAAATTATGTTATCAATGCACAAGCTATTAAAATTACGGGTAGCTTACGAGGTGCTTATGTTGTATTCTTATGCTTTCTACTGATCAATATCTTTTTCGTGAGTTTAATTGACGTTAGAAAATATAATAAAGATTACAAAGTTGAAGATGAAGTCATTTAAAAAACTAACTTATAGCAGAAGGTCTGTCCATTGTGCAGACCTTCTATTATAATGTGGGAGGTACAAAATATGAATAATGTCGTAATTGTTTCTGCCTGCAGAACACCCATTGGAAAACTTGGTGGACAATTTAAAAATTGCACTGCGCTTGATTTGTCGATTCCAATAATGCAAGCATTAGTTGAAAAGGCAAATTTAGATGCAACACTCATTGATGATGTCATTTGGGGATGCAATTATCAAAGGACTTACAAAGAAAATAATCTCGCAAGAGTAGCGGCTGTTAAGGCGGGCTTACCAGTCACAGTACCGGGGATTACAATCCATCGAAACTGCACCTCCTCAATGTCCTCTATTCAAATGGGCTATTATCAAATTAAATCTGGTGAAGCAAAATGTATTATGGCTGGTGGTGCTGACAGTATGAGTACGGCACCACATATGGTCTTTGATAATCGCTTCGGCAAGAAATTTGGTCACAGTGAAATGAGAGATAGCATGTGGGATTCACTCACCAATCTTGGTGTTGGTCCTTCTATGGGGATAACCGCTGAGAACGTTGCTGAAAAATATGGTGTCTCTAGAGCAGAGCAAGATGAATATGCACTCTTAAGTCAACAGCGCGCTATAGCTGCAATAGATCAAAATAAATTTGACGCCGAAATTATTCCTGTGACGGTCAAATCGCGTAAAGGCGATATCCTCGTCACTCAAGATGAATATCCAAAAAGAGAGGCTTCACTCGAAAGTTTAAAGAAACTAAAAGCAACTTTTAAGGAAGAAGGCACTGTAACTGCTGGCAACGCTTCTGGCATGAATGATGCCGCTTCAGGGATTATCTTGATGGATGAAGCTCTAGCAAAATCACTTGGTCTTCCCATATTGGCAAGAATTGTATCTGTTGCTACAACTGGTGTAGAGCCTGAATATATGGGAATTGGCCCCATCAGCGCTTCACAACTTGCACTGAAAAAGGCCAACTTATCAATTGAAGATATTGATCTATTTGAAATAAATGAGGCTTTTGCATCACAATGTATTGCTTGTGAAAAAACACTTGGCATAGATCGTGACAAGCTCAATGTAAATGGTGGTGGGATCTCCCTCGGGCATCCTGTTGGTGCAACAGGCAGTAGAATTGTTATTACTCTACTATACGAAATGAAAAAAAGAAATAATCGTTATGGTTTAGCCTCATTATGTGCAGGCGGCGGTATGGGAACTGCTATCATATTAGAGAATTTATAAATTTTCAGTTTCAAATCGAGGGCTTATCAATCTATACCATTTACTTTATTTATAAAAAAAATAGGGGTGTTGCAAATCTAAGAATTAGACGAGCAACACCTCTATTTTTTATAGAATCTTTTCCTCTGATGCGTTTTTTTGCATTTTTACAGAGATAGGCATAGTTTTCTACACTCTCATAGCCTGCATCTGCAACGATATTCTCTAAGTATTTTCCGATTTAAATCCACATGGCCTTCTCTTAGGAGTATTTCTACGAATTGTGTCAATAAATTGGACGAGAACTCCTCCATATTTTTCTGAAACGATTGATGGTCGTGTAATCTGGTACTTTTGAGCCTTCCAGCGTAAAGAAGGCTCTTGTGTCATACTTACAAAATGCTTCTATTTTTCGGCTTGTCATAATGCCCTCACTGTAACAGAAGAGTATGATTTTTAATAGGTTAACTGGTTCAACCGATGGCTTTATACCCATTTTGGAGTAGGTGCTTAGTATTGAACTTAAATTCATCTCCTCGATTAGATTGTACACCAACTGGACTTTGCTATCCTCATTTATATATGGTTCCACATCAAATTTCAGTTTTAGTGGCATTGTGTGGTTACAGATTTATTGGCTAAATTTCAATGTAAATTTTCTGTTTCTATTTTGAAGACTGAGTACTTGTTTTATCAATGTGAATCAAAATATTGGAGAGTGAGTTGACGTAACTTCCGAACTCATTGTCATACCATCCAAATATCTTGGCATGGGTAACTGGCAACTGCAATTCACCCTGTGCGCCCATGTTGTGAATCCACTGACTTGGGAGAGGCAAATAGCCTGTTTCAGTGGCCGTTTCAACGCCTTCTATAATCGCCGAAGCTTTAAAGCCTCGAAGGTCTGCCGATACATTTTGCTTATCTGAGAACACTAAATAACCCTTTTGTCCATTCTGGGCTGCTTGCTTGTAAATATTGTTGATATATGCTTCATTGATTGTAGGTTCACCTGAATCTTCTAATTTGGTCCTGAAAGTAAGATTTAAAGTGACTAAGGACACTGTACTGGTGGGGATTCTCACGGAATCTGCCATAAAACCAATGGTTTTAATTTCAGGTAAAATAAATTCAAGCGCTTTTGCAGCCCCTGTGGAGGTCAAAATAATATTGTTCAGTGCCGATCGATTCTTTCTGAGATCCTTGGCACCATTACTTGGCATGGCATCCAGCAAGTTTTGATTATTGGTGGCCGCGTGAATCGTTGACATGGAAGCCGTTAGGATTCTTGATATCCCTATTTTGTCAATCAAAGGTTTCATCATATGCGAAAGTGCCGTGGTTGTACAACTCGCCGCTGAGACGACATCATGTTTTTCTGGATCAAATTGGTCATGATTGATGCCATAGACGAGCATCGTTGCATCATTTGGAAGTACTAACTCTTTGCCCTTGATTTTAAACGGCGCACTGACAACGACTTTTTTAGCGCCTGCAGTCAAATGGCCTCTTATACTGCCTTTAGGTGTCTCAGCATCCTCTTCAGGATCTAGAAAAACACCTGTGCAGTCCACCACAATTTCTACACCATATTTATCCCAACCGATGTCTTTAGGGTTTCTACTCTGTGTCAAAAACTTAATTGGATATTGATTGATTCTAATTTCATAGGCTTTTTCATCTACTATTTCGATTTCAATGGTCTTGCCTGAATAGCCGTACATGAATCTCTCCAGTGCACCATAGGTTGAATCATTGACGATAAAATCGATTAAATCATGGATGGATGTGCCTACTTGTCTACCGATGCTGATAACAAAGCCATCAAAATAATTTTCAATCATTTGGTGCCAAAGTACAAGCTTTCCGATTCTGCCAAGTCCATTAATCCCTAAATATTTCTTTTGCATGTTGCCTCCTATTCAACGGGTTAAAATATATCCCTGTTTTATCACAGGTTCTATTGTAACACTAATTGGGATAAAATCAATCCCGATCATGCAAATATTTCAAAATATTTAAGACTCTTACCCTCTCATTTAAAATATCAAAAAACGCTCATTGTATTTCTAATGACTCTACAGTATTGAATAGGCTCATCTATATGCACTATTGATATCAATTGGATAAATATTTTAAACTTCAAAAGATATATTTGAATTTATGGACCATCTTTTCAATTGGTTTCTTTGTTGAAAATGGATTTTTGAATTTAAGTTAAACGAGCTTTTTCACCTTCTCTAGAAGCAGTTTCACCTTCTCTGGATCTGTGTTACCTGTTTCCTTATCAATAATTGCCCCATAGACATGTGGCATGATTTTCTTGACCCCTGCATCTAGGCAAACTTTTAGTATGGTCTCAAAGTTTGCCAAGTTGATGCCACCTGTTGGCTCGATCATTGGCATCTCTTGCTCTGCACAGACCTTCGCAACATATTTGAGTTCTTCCAAAGATTTCTCACCGCCCATCGGGAAAAATTTCACCGAATGTGCGCCCATATCTTTAAGCATGGCAATGGCAGTTTCCACTGTGACCACTGCATCAGGTTCTTTTGAACTCAATAGACCCGTGTTGATTTTAACCATGCCCACCTGACCCGTTGGGCTGATCAATGCATTGATAGCCGTATTTTCAGCACCTTTTGCCTTAAGATATCCTGCCGCAAAGCCTGCCGAGGTGAATACCTGATTTACGTGACCAGGATTTGTACTCCCTGCAATCATTGCCGCCTTAAAGCCTTGTGATGGATCGCCATCGCCCAGTCCCACTGAAACACAGGGCACTTTTTTTCTAAAGGCTTCAACATATGAAATGCCTTCTTCAACCGTTTCAAACTGATTTGAAAGCACTCCTATTGCAGAATAGCCTTCTGATGCTTCCCAGACCATCGATCCGTTTTCCACATTCTTTGCCAGACAATTGATTGCCACTCTATCTTTATAAAATCTAATATTTGTATTCATATTTGTGCATCCTTTCCCTAGAAGTTCAGTTGTGTTTTGCTAAAATTTGTGCCATCTTTTCAACGATCAACGGTACATCTGAATCACTGATACATCTCACATCAAAGCTCAATTTTCCAAGATTCTGCTGATGATCTCTGACGTATATCCTTAGAGGCCCCTGTTGAAGCTTAATTACCGCCTCTTTGGCCTGTTCTGGCGAACCAAAATCCACCATTGCTCTGAAAATTTTACGCCCTGCTTCATCTTGAATTTCTTCTGATCTTATGCCATCCAGCGCATTAAACGCATTTACAAGCTGATTTACTTTCTCATGTTGTCTAATCACTTCTGCATCTGAATTTCTATTCATGTATTGCTCAACTGCTGTGACGAGGCCAACGATATTTTCCTTGCCGATCTTCATGGCACGACCAGCACCGACGTATTGCTTGACGCAAGGGTCTACCCATTTCGATTTACCTGCTATAAAGCCAGACGTAGGTCCCTCTAAAGCTTTAGCGCCACTGTAAATCACCATATCACAGCCCATTTTAACATATCTGGACAGATCTTCTTCAGCTGCCGCATCTACAATTAAAGGCAAATCATGTCTTTCAGCGATTTCAATCATTTGAGCCAATGTTAACATACCTTTTTGGACTGCATGATGTGAAATCACATGAAAAAGTGCTGCTGTTCTCTCCGTAATGGCACCTTCCACATGTGCTACTTCGGTCTTATTGCTGTATCCCGTTTCTACTGGCGTACCGCCTCCAAGCTCAATCATGGAGGCAATCGGCGCTCCAAAATTCACAGCATGTCCTTTTTGAAGAATAATTTCATTTCGTGTAATTATTATGTCATGTGGATGCTCAATTCGATTGAGATCTTTTCCTGCGATAATCGTCGCCACAGAAACGGCAATTCCAGAAGCCGCACTTGATGTGACACAGGCTGCCTCAGCACCGATTAAATTGGCAATTTTCTTTCCAGCCGCTGCCATGAGATCATCCATGACCACAAAGGATTGACCCGCTTCATTCATTGCGCTTCGAACCGCATCACTCAATGTCGATACACCAAGCTTTGTCATCTTGCCAGAACAATTGATGACGTGATCAAGTCCCATTCTTTCATATATATTCATAAACATTCTGCCTTTCTACTTTCTTGTGTGTCGTACCCTTTGATGCCTCAAACCGATTTTCGCTGACGCTGTTTGAGGTTGAACATCCCTCAGCACAGCTTTCGGCTCAAATCTTGTTGTTTTAAAAAGAAAACGCCGACTAGGCGGCGTTTAAGTCTATACAAACATTTGTACCAATCCCGCTAAAATCATTGCACCTAAAATTGCGCCTCCGGCAATATGACGATCGAGTTTATAAAAGATCGCCGCACCAATAATTGCACCTAATCCAGATGGAATACCGTATTGGATTGCACTTAAAATAATCAATGGGCCAAGAAAACGACCGGTTGCATTTCCGGCGCCCATCATAACCCCAGTACCAGAAGCTGAGATGCCCTCAGGCATGAGCTTTCTAACCAAGATAATGACGATTCCAATGATTAAACCGATGATACCACCTGTTAAAAGTGCCAGTGGGAAATTGTTAATCGGACCTGTAAATCCCGCCGCAAGCATCATTGCTGGAATACCGATGCCAACACCTGTCATCAGTGAACCGCCAATATCCAAAAGACCTACCAACGGCCCTTCCAATACTCTGGCGATCAAGAAACCTGTTGCAAAACCTGCTGCTGCCGCGAAATCGCCGCCATTCAAGCCTTCATCCAACATTTGAACCACAAAGATCTCATTGAAAGCGCCTACACCGTGAACGACATACATATGTGTTCCTGCAAAGATCGCAGCACATGCCACTGCAACCAATAGTGGAAATATCTTATCCGTCAAGAGCAAAGCTGCGCTCTTGCCTGTCATTGTGCCCTCTTTGTTTTCCATTTTTGTCATCCCCCTATTCTTAAAGTCCAAGTTTTGCAAAGAAACCACGGAAGTATGCAATTGTGATGAACATGATCACAACAATTGTAATCATCACTTTAACCGACTGATTGTAGCCTTTTTCTTCCACAGTTTGTCCAATTAAAATTCCAAGAACGATTCCCGGAACCGCATTTCCCATGATCATTTGAGCCAAGCCACCTAAGACCGTACCCCAGATTCCAGTGATCTTACCCGCATCTAGAGCTGCCATCCAGAAAATGATCGGCATAACAGTCTTCATCATCATAGATGAAGCCGGTGAAAGAATCTCTTGTGCAATCACAGATAGAGACTCAGGAATTGCAGATGCAAGCGTATTTAAGAAAGTGACTACGATGGCCCCTGAAAGTGCCCCTGTAACCATCATCTTTCCTGGATCGTGCATCGTATTTTCCGCCTTTTTGCCGCCAAGTAACAATGTTCCTGCCGCAAAGTTCGGCACAACGCGGTGGAGTACATCTTGTGTCAACGCACCTGATGCCACAACTGCTGCAGCTGCATTAAAGAGGAAACCTAGACCAAATGAATAATGTGCAATTGGATCGCCTTCACAGGCATTTAATTCGCCAAGAGTTCTAAATGCACCCATGGACTGATATTTAGGTGTATGGAACATCCTTGCAGCCCCTGCTGCGATAGCGCCGCCGCCAAGCGCGCCAATAATCAATGACTTAATAATAATACTAATCAATGCTACCCCTCCCATTTTTTAATTCATCCTTGCAATATAACTTATCTCAACCACAAAGGTAAAAGTCATTTTATAAGTCCATTTTTCACGGGGCATAAATAGAAAGAGAAATTTTTCGATTTCCTTTTCTTCATGAACCTCATCCAGATAGACCTCTAATGGCTCCATTTTCAAGATCATGCCCTCAACATCCTTATAGACTTGTTTCCTCATGGCTTCCAAGGCTTTTCCAAACGCCTCGTCCTTCGTCTTGCCGATTCCGCTGGCCGTCAAAGAACGCCTTGTCTTCTCCATCAATTGCTTTCGATCCATATCGATCAACCTTTCATTTTGGCTTCATACGCTTTTACGATCCGATAACCGAGGTCCTCGAGGTCCATAAACCCAAATCCCAAAACATCACAACCTTCACGAATGGCCGTTTCTCCAGCCTCTATAGACCTCAAATGATGCTTGACCTTATAACCATATTTGTTTGCTGCCATTAGCGCGCCTGCACCACCACTGCCACAGAACGAGATGCCCAAGGTTGCGTTGTTTTCATGCATGACATCACCGAGCTTCATATCTGCCGCCATACCTTCGATAACGATCGCCTTTCCACCTGCTTTTTCAACACCAGTGCCTACCTTTTGACCTTTGCCCAATCGATCACCTATGACCACTACAATTTTTTCATCCATCCTACTAACTCCTTCCCAGTGCAACTGCGGTCTGAATGTGAATTGCCGCCAATATCACTTCAGAAACGTCCACCTCTTGATTGTATTTTTTTGCAAGTTTTTCTAGAAGCTTTGCTGTCATGTCGTATATCTCTGTTTCAATATCGCTCCTAATACTGAGATCCACGCCTTCTACGCGTTCTCCATCCTTTAAGCGTTTAAGATAACTGTACATATGTGAGTAAAATCCCAAAGCATAGTGCTCTGTAAAAACAACATTACACTCAGCCACATAGTTTTCAATCTCTTCAAAATCATCTTTGAAACCCACAATGTTCTCATCTTCAAGGGACATCTTTTGCTTCAAGAGTGTCGTTATATCCATTAAAGTCCTCCATTATCTATTTGATACTCGGTACCTCCTAATACTGTGAGAACCGGTTTAATTTTTATTGTGCCCATGCGCTTATCCCCTACAGAATCTTCCCATTCAAAGGTACCTTTTTCCAGTTCAAAGATCGTCAAATCTCCTAGAGCGCCCAGGCTCAGATCCCCTCTGTCTTTGAGATTCAGGTTTGCTTTAACATTTGTGGTCACACAGGCAATACAGTCATCAACGGACATGCCAGATGCCAAGAGTTTGTTCATGACACGAACCAGACTGCGAACAGGATGCTGTCTATTCTTATCATAGAGGTCAGAACTGATCATATCCGGTTCAAAGCCTGCACGGATTGCCTTTTCTGCAATCTCAAATGAGAAACTTGAACTCCCGTGTCCAACGTCAAACTTTACTTGCCTTTGACGGGCATCTGAAGTCTGCAATTTTGGTGAGCCACTTTCTGTGAATAAACCATTGGGCTTATTGTGATACATATGCGTGATAATACCCTTTTCAGGAATGCTGTCGACCACCGTCTCAATATCTGGTGGTGCGTTGCCAATGTGAACCACCAGTGGTAAATCGTTTAACTGTGCAAGTTCTGCTGCTCTTTGGATTGGAGTGATACCCATTGTTCCAAGCACAGAACTGCTTGCTCTTGCCTTTAAACCGACAATTAGAGGACCGTATTGCTCCAAGGCTTCACGGATGCGCATCGCATTAATTGCCTCTGGGTCCGCAAGTTCGTTCAGCGTTAAAAGGCCACTTGTTGCCACATTTAACAAGACCAGCACCCTTGTTACCGCATTATCGATAATGTTCTCCTTAAAGTCTTGAAGCGTATCTGCCCCTGATGTCCCTGCATCAATCAGAGTGGTTACGCCATATCTGACACCTATATCGTCCGGTGATATCCCGATAGCGGTTTTACCATGATAACAGTGGACATGTGCATCGATAAAACCCGGAGAAACATACTTGCCTGTGGCGTCATATCGAGGCCCTGTATAAGTCAAATCTTCGCCCACTGCTCTGATTTTTCCCGCTTCTATATAAATATCTGCAACTTTTCCGTTTAGCGGATGTCCCTCACAAATAACTGTTGCATGTTGTATCAAGATTGTCTCTTTCATGTTTGCCTCCAAATCGCTAAATCAAATACCGCATAATTGCCACTGTTTCCATTTCCGGTATTCGAAGCTCATACTTGGTGTTAATGGACTCTATCGTACTGAAAATCCGCCTATATATTTCCGAATTTTCTGCTTTTGCTGCAATTAAATCCGGTTCTGTATTGAATTTGCCAACCTTCCATCTTGGAATTGCCATAATGATATGAAGGGTCAATCCCCATTGATTCAGTGATCGCTCTTCCACCAAGCCATCTCTGTAGAGTCCCTGTAGCATTGTCCCGATTTCGATCATGACCATTCCTGTTAAATAAGCCAGTGCAGATTCGATATCCACGGCATTGCCTAAGTGCTCTGTTGTCATAGACAGATTCAAATCAGGGTTATAGAGGTTAATATCTGGATCGTAATCAAAGAGCATTCTGGAGATGTTGCCGAGTTCCGCATCTGTAATCAAAGGACTCACACAGACGACAGGTTTTCCCACATTTCGAATTGGAATTGTGGAAATAATCAAGTCAATGCCCTCTATGTCATAATCATTTTCTTCAATTTCAAATGCAGAAACAATATCTACCACTTGAATGTTCGTGATATTGTTGCGAATTCGCGTGGTTAATAATTTAGATGCCCCTTGCCCTGATCCACAGACGATCAATATTCTCCTCTGATCCCTCTTGAGATTGCCTTCTCTATTCTTGACGATATACATGGTGACAAATCCAGCTTCATCCTCTCCTGCTTGAACATCATAAGCTTGATCGAAAACATGGATCATCTCCTTTGCCATCTCAAACTCCTGAGGATATGTGCTCTTGATTTCCCTAAGAAGAAGATTGTCATTTGGGATATTGAGTTGTAATTTGCCCAGTGAAAGATCCAAGTGCGATACCAAGTCCTTTTGAAGTGACTGAATGGATTCCATGGACAACTTCATATGAGTTTGTAAGGTCCGAATCATCGCATAGACTGTATCCACAAGCTTTGGATCTGTTGGGCGATCTGATTCCTGATTCAATTTAATGTTACATGCAGCCAGTGCATAAGCCAGATTGACACGTTCATATTCCGGCCAATCTTCTTCAAGCGCATCCGATATTTCTACAGCGACCTTGTATGCTGCCATATGCCGTATGGACTTCTGGTCTATCTCCCTTGGCTTCAGCGTATGTCCATTCTGGATGCGCCAGCTGAGTACAAAGATTATCGCAACTGCTGTCAAATACGACTGATATGGAATCCAAAAAGGTTGTTTGCCTTTGGCAATTTTCATGGCACGCCTTATTTTCTGAACGTCCAATGCTTGAATCAAATCCTCCATGCCCTCATTTATTTCATAGAGTCGCCTGCCATCTCGATTGAGCTCAATAACTTGGCAAATATAATCACCAAGTATATTTCTCAGTGCCGCTTCATCACAGGCCAACTGATAGCCATAGCGCTTTCTTGCCACTAGCTCCACTTCATAGGTTTCTTTCAGCAAGTGTTTCAATTCTTTAAGATCCGTCAAAATTGCTGATCGGCTAATACCAAGTTTATCTGCCATCCACTCGCTTGCAAGAGGTGCTTCTGCAGTTGCCAGACACAGACCCAAATGCAGTAAACGCTCTTCTTTGTTCAGATAAGGAATAGGTCTGTCCAGACTCTCCCACCGTATGATTTCATTCATCAACCGATCTGGGTTCTTAATGCTGATGCCGACCCTTGGTTTTCTGTCTAGACGCTCACCAATATCTTTCAGAAAGTAATCGATCTCATCCAGATCGTATCGAACGGTTCTCGAACTGACATCAAGTGCCTTGGATATCTCCACAACTTTTAAAGCTCTTCGGGACTCTGTCAGTAATTTAATAATTCTCTTTTGGCGTAATGTCAACATGGCTTCCTCTCAAATTAATCATACTTAAAAAATAGGGTGTCAAGAAGTTGAACGTCTTTCAATGTAAATGAGGCAATTTACGCTCTATCCTCTTGGATTTGCATCATGTGTTGTGCATCCGCGATTATCTACTTTTGCTGTGCCAATACCTACAACGCCATCTACCATCCTTCTTACACGGCTTCGCCCATGCCTTGGTTGACGAAATCTACTAAGGCCTCAAGCACTTTCTTTTCATCTTTGCCAGATACTTTAATTTCAAGTTCGTCTCCCTGTTTTGCACCAAGTGTCATCATTGCCAACATACTGCCGCCATTGACCTCTTTATCACCTAGTCCAACCACAACTTCTGCTTCGTACATTTTCACAATCTGAAGCCATTTGCTCACAGGACGTGCATGAAATCCTGCCTCATTTATAATCTTCACTTTAGTTTCCATTATTATATCTCCTTTATTCTATATAATGCAATTTTAAACGATTGCCTTTCATCTAATTCTACTATATACCCATATTACAGGAAAAGTTGTAAAGCCTTCTATATAAATGTGGCAAAATTGAATGTATCAAAATCCGAATTTGACGCCTCCCATACAGCGCCGTTTAAACTTTTAAAAAAAACAGTGACAATAAATTCGGTTGACAATTATATTTTACATTCATATAATATAATTAACGTACGTTATATTTTTCTAAAGATAATTATACTTAACAAATGCTGATTTTCGATTATTCTTTTTTGGATATTGAAATCGCACATTAAATGCTTGAATATGGAGGTATTTATTATGAGTTTGCTCAATGATGTCACTGAAGCAATTGGCAATACGCCCATGGTGAACTTATCTAGAATTACAAAAGCTTTTGGCGTAGAAGGTCATATTTTCGCAAAATTAGAATACCTAAATCCAGGCTTCAGCAAGAAAGACCGTGTAGCTTTGCAGATGATTTTGGAAGCAGAAGAAGCGGGATTACTTACCCCTGGACAACCCGTTGTCGAATTAACCAGTGGCAACACAGGCACAGGTCTTGCCATTGTATGTGCTTGCAAAGGCTACCGATTCATCGCCTGTATGTCCAAGGGCAATTCTATGGAGCGTGCCAGAATGATGAAAGCTTTGGGTGCCGAAGTCGTCCTCGTGGATCAAATGCCTGGCGCTATAGTAGGACAGGTTTCTGGAGATGATTTGGCACTTGTTGAAAAAAAGGCCCAGCAAATTGTAGATGAACAGAATGCCTTTCGAGCAGATCAATTTAATTTAATCGCCTGTAATCATGCTCATGAATATTTTACAGCTGAAGAAATGTGGACTCAGACAAACGGCAATATTGATGCTTTTGTCGATTTTTTAGGGAGTGGCAGTACTTTTTCTGGTTGTGCTAAGACCTTAAAAAAGCATAATCCTGAAATCCGATGCTATGTGAATGAGCCACTAACCGCAGCGATATATGCAGGAAAAGGGATCACTGATAAAGGCCATAGTATTCAAGGCGGTGGATACTGCATGGATTTACCACTTGTGGATAAAAATCTAATCGATGGCTATGTGCAAGTTACAAATGATGACGCTCGAGATACGGCTAGAAAATTGGCCGAACTCGAAGGTATTTTTGCAGGCTTTTCTTCTGGTGCAAATGTTTGCGCCGCGCTTAAGTTGCTGTCTGGCACCGAAAAGGGGAAGAATATCGTTGTGACACTGAACGACAGTGGGCTGAAATACTTAAGTACCGGTTTGTTTCAAGAACTTTAGATTAATTCAACGGTTAGGGATATGTAAAATGGTTGGAGAAATATAAAATGACGCGTATAATAAATAGAGATGAGTCCATCAAACAAATGGAAGTATGGGGGGTTTATTAATGAATTTGAATGGAATTATTGCTGCGAATCTAAAACGTCTACGTTTAGAGAGAAACTTAAGCTTAGGGCAGCTCGCAGAACTGTCAGAGGTGAGCAAAGTAATGCTTAGTCAAATAGAAAAGGGAGACTCTAATCCCACGATCAACATGATCTGGAAGATCGCCAACGGTTTAAAAGTACCCTACACGGCGTTAATCGATGAGCAAGATGATGCTTCTGAAGTCGTTCCTCGTCAAAATCGTACAGAACAATACGACTCGAATGGACATTATAGAATCTTTAAGTACTACAGCAACTCTCCAATCAGAAATTTTGAGCTCTTCATCGTTGAACTCGATCAGGGCACTGAACATATATCTGTGGGACATTCAGAAAAATCTCAGGAGTACATTCTCGTCTTGGAAGGCAGTCTGCTTTTGAAAGCAAATGACCATGAATATCTTCTAGAAAAGGAGGATTCGATCTCTTTTTCATCTGCAACTCCACACCACTATATTAACCACGGCGAAAACACTGTAAAGGCCGTGGTCATCAATTACTACCCTGTGTAGTGCCCCATCGTTCCATATAGTATGATTCCACACCGCACTCGTATCGATCCAATTGAATCGGTTTGAGCCATCCCACGATACCTCAAACCGATTTTAGCTGACGCTGTTAGAGGTTAAACACCTCTCATCATTGCTTTCGGCTCAAATCTTGTTGTCTATTATTTTCTGCTATATTGAGATGCTTTCATATCTACTATTTGGATGCCATAGACATCTGCTTTTTCGATGAATTTAACAAGATCATTTGTTTCACCATAAATCAGCATCCCTTCCACCTTAATGCCATTTTCATCAATATATGACAAAGTATCTTCATAGAATTTTGTTCTCATATGGTTTCGATCAAAAACTGTGACAAACGCCTTTCTATCAATCATATAATTTAAAAGTGTTTTGACATGTATTTCATAATTATCCGCTAGGCTTTTTTCAAAGGAACTGCTCATTTTTTCCCCATTAGAATACATATCTTCTAAGTAAAACAATGGATACAATGCTTTATTGGGACGATCTCCAAAACTGGTCCTGATTGAATTGATCGGTTGAAAACCAATTTTTTCATTTTGATACTCAGTACCATGCTCTATAGACATCCATTGAAATATGAGCTGATTGTAGGTTAGCTCATAAGATGTGGCTTCTAATAATGACAAGGGATTGTTAAAAGTGATAAATACCGAAGCATAATTGTGCTCTGATTTTAAATCTTTCAAGGGGTTTTCATAGTCGAATTGAAGAGGCGCTTCTTCAATAAGCTTTGTTTCTAGATCATATGAAAATAGATAATCGAAAAAACCTTCTCTTCTATTGCGAGTCAACTGAATGGGAATTCGCTCTTCATTCCGTCCAAATTCATTTGTTCTTCTCAAAATAATATCATAGCTGCCATAACCTTTTTTATTAACGAGTGCCATTGTCGATTGGTAGCCTGGGACAGTCAATTCAGTTAGTGCCACCATATCAAAGGTGATATCATTCATGTTTTCCCCTTGCGTCACTTTTTTAGGATTATAATACATTGAATCCACCAGAGGTGAAATCGCAAAGTTCAAAAAAACATATAACAGAATGATACTTATTACAGAGTATAAAATATTCTTTCTTAATCTATTTGAAACCTGCTCTTTGATCTCTAAAGAATCCGTATGCTCTTCTAGAAACAAATCATCCAGTGATTCCGCAAGGTAATCATTGATGATTTTATTTTTTTCTATTTCAGCTTCAACGATTTCTATTTCAGCATCTGTGGCAGTGCCACTTTTGTATTTTATAAACAATGCATTAAAATTCATCTATGCCTTCCTCCTTTAATTTGGCCTTTAAGTTGATTCTAGCTCTATAAAGTAATGTTCTTGCTGCACCGGGGCTTATTTTTTTCATTTCGGCAATTTCTTTTAATGAGAAACCATTAAAATAATAGTATACTAATATTTCTTTGTATGAGTTGGATAATCTAACGATGGATTCATAAACCGTTCTTTGTGTCTCATTTAAGATCAATTGCTCCAATGGGCCTTTGCCTTGATCTATATAGTCATCTTCTATCGACGATTGAGGCTTCTTTTTTAGAGAGTCTAGCCATAAGTTTTTCCCAACTCTGAGTAACCAATATTTTAGATGTACTTCACTCCCATCTAAACTCAAAATGGCTTTAAAAAAAGTATCACTGACAAGTATTTCTGTCTCATGATGATTCTTACATAGTGAGTATATGTATAAGTAAACATCCCTATAATACTCTTTATAGACCCTATCGATGATGTCTTTTTTCAATTTTTCACCTCCCCACTTAATAAACGATTCACATATGATTATGTCACATATGGATTGATCTATGCAGCATTTTTAATTAAAAAAAAGAGGTCTTTCAGAAAATACATTTCTAAAAGTGCCTCTTTTTATTATTTTATTCCATAATTTTGTTTCATCTCTTAATTAGCGTTCATCATCCCAGTTAAAAATTTTCAGTGGGATGATATTATCGGCTAATCAGATTCGATTCAACCAAAAGGTTGCGAATCGCCTGAACTGCTTCACCATATTTGAGATTGGATTTTGGTGAGATCATCAATGGCTCTGTGCCGTTAAAGATATGTGCCGAAAGCACATCCCTAACACTTTCTGATGCCCAGCCGCTAACCTCTGTAAAATCCTTGAAGGTGCTGTATCTCCCTGAATCATCTCCGGTGAGGTTTGTAAGCTTCATGGCATTGCGATACATAACCATTGCTTCTTCTCTTGTGATCTGTTGATTAGGTTTGAAGGTCCCATCCGGATAGCCCGATACGATGCCATTTTCACTGGCAATATAAATCCCAAGCGCTCTAGCATTGGCATTTGTCACATCTGAGTAATGAATTGCGTGTGTTGCCCCTTCTCTGTATAAGCCTAGCGCACGCACAAGATATTCAGAAAAATCTGCACGTGTAATGGCTTGCTCTGGTTCAAAGGTCTCTGGATTAAAGACGATCAATCGAGATGCCATATCATTGACGACTGCCTTTGACCAGTGGTTTGCCACTGATTTAACAGTGACTGGATTGTAAATCACCGTATATCTCGAATTCGTGAGTGAACTTAAACGCGTGTACCATTTGCCATCCTTTTGGAAGACTTCTGTTGGTACATGGCTATAAGTGCCATCAGAGTTGAAGACGATACCTGTTGTGATTTTTTCAGGATCCATATTTGCCGGTATTTCCATCACACGTCCTACATAGTTGCTAAACTTGCCGATGGTCACTTCTTTAGTTATGCCGTCATCACCTGTGGTTTTAGCAACGATTTCAAATTCTGTCGGTGGGAAAACCATTTCACTGCCGTTATTGGCCACAAATTCGTTATATTGGGCAATCACTGCTTCGTCTACTTTTGCAATTTTCACTTCAACCTTGATGTCAACTAAACTTTGTCCTTGAACTCCCATACGCTCAGCAATCTCACTGATTGACAACTCGCTTGCTGGAATGACGTATTCAATATTGCTTCGCTTAACGGAAATATCAAATGTATTTTGCTCAAGCTTTTTGACGATGTCACCTGTGAGCTCAACTTTTGCAACCTGAGATTCTGTGTCTGAAATTGGGACTTGAATTGTGTTGTCAGTTTGGGCTGTTTTATCTCTAATTGCCTCATCAATTTTACTTTCGATTACCAGATTATTAATAGTCACCGTAACAGTCGATTTGCCATCTGAAACCGTTTTAACTTCCTTCCCTGCACTCTGTTCTTTACCATTAATAACGATGGTCGCTGTGCCCTGTTCATCTATTGGAGGTGCTGAAACTGGCTTATCATCTTTACTGTTGTCAACATATGCTTCTCTAATTACTGTCAGGTTATAAGTTTTAGTAGATTGACCATCCTGTGCGGTCACAACGATTGCCACTGAGTTCTCACCTTCAGTAAGTGGCGTAATCTCAATAGAACTACCACTTGTGCGGTTAATGCCATTTACGGATATGGAAGCATGACTTTCATTTGTTATCGGCGTCAATGTTATTGATGTCGTTGAATTTGGCACTTTGACTGAATAGCTTTCATGCTCAGGCGTAAACGCAGGTGTTAACGTTCCAACATTTACAGCCAAATCTGATAAAGTGACATCACTTGAACCAGCTCTGTTAATATCAATCGTGTAAGTTTTAGTCGTATGCTCATCTTGTGCGGTAACAGTGATTATAACTGGGGTTTTTCCCACTTCTAGAGCATTGACTATCACTGAGCTTCCACTTGTAACAGCTACAGGTATACTCCCTTCTGAGGTGACACGTTTGACTTTAATCGTAGAATGACTTTCGCTCACAGTCGGGGTCAACGTGATCGCAGTTATAGTATTGGAAACATTGACCGTATAATGCTCAGTATCTGGAGCAAACGCCGGTGATAGCGTCCCATGATCTACAGCTAAATTGGATAATGCAACCTCGCTGGATGCCGCTCTTCTAATATTCACATAATAGGTCTTAGTGGAAACGCCATCCTGTGCAGTAACCTTTATATGGACTGTATTCTCACCAACTTCTAAATCTTGGACAGCTATTGAACTGCCACTTGTGACTTTTACCGTGAAACTGCTCGTCACAGATCCGCTTTCAGCTGTGACCGTGGCATGACTTTCATTGACAATTGGATTCAACTGAACGGTCGTAACGTCATTAGCTACACTCACCGTATAGTGCTCTGTTTCTGGCGCAAAGTCTGGAGACAAAGTACCTGTGCTGAGCTTTATGTCTGAAAGTGTCGTGTCGATAAAAGCGGCTCGGTTGATACTGATTTTGTAGTACAAAGCATTTCCGAACTCAGCAGTTACTTTAATATAAACATCAGTTGCTTCATTTGCTGTCAGACTGACGTTTATTGCCGTATTCGTGAAAGTTTTATCTGTCCCATAAAAGACAACACTTGCCTTGGAATCACTCTTTAAGACATCACTTAAACTAACTTCATCTATTGCATTGTCTACATAGATACTTGCCGTCTTAGGTTCAGTGATTGTCCCAGGCTCTTTTCCTGAGATGATTGTCTTAGACAGTACCGAAGCAATATCCGCGTCACTGCTTGGCGTTAAAATTGTTGTAAAAGGAATATTAGTCACATTTGAAACATTGCCCACTGCATCTTTTACAACGATGTAAGCCTTATAATCCGTTGTCTCAGATAAGCCATTTACCATAATCGTGTTCACAGTTACAGCTGCCGTACTAGTGCCCTTTGCCACTGCTGTTCCCTGAGCTATAATTGCATTAGCACTTGGAGCATCATCTTTTGCATTATAGACAACGTAATAATAGGTTCCTGCTTTATCAGATGTAAAGCTCAGTTTTGTCTTATCATAGCTTGTTTCACTTGCACTGCCTTCACTTAAAACGGGCGCGGTTTTATCAATGTTGTTGATGACGATTTCTGTGTCATAGGTAGCTATATTGCCTACACTATCCTTCACTTGGATTGTGCCTGCTGAAATGGTCGTATTGCTTGCATAGACTTTGCTTTTGGCATCCTGCCATGTGGTGCCGCCGTCAAAACTATAGCCACCAGTTGTTGCGATTCCTGATGCGTCCGTTGCCGTCACCGTCACTGTCACATCGCCACCGGTTGTTTCAGTTGGAGATGCCACAACAGAGCTGATGGTTGGCGCAGTTTTATCGATGTTGTTAATGACGATTGCTGTGTCATAGGTGGTTATGTTGCCTGCACTATCCTTCACTTGAATCGTACCTGCTGAAATGGTCGTATTGCTTGCATAGACCTTGCTTTTAGCATCTTGCCATGTGGTGCCACCGTCAAAGCTGTAGCCACCAGTTGCTGCGATTCCTGATGCGTCCGTTGCCGTCACCGTTACGGTCACATCGCCACCAGTTGTTTCAGTTGGAGATGCCACAACAGAGCTGATGGTTGGCGCGGTTTTATCAATGTTGTTGATGATGATTGCTGTGTCATAAGTGGCTATGTTGCCCACACTATCCTTCACTTGGATCGTACCTGCTGAAATGGTCGTATTGCTTGCATAGACCTTGCTTTTGGCATCCTGCCATGTGGTGCCGCCGTCAAAACTGTAGCCACCAGTTGCTGCGATTCCTGATGCATCCGTTGCCGTCACCGTCACTGTAACATCACCAGTTGTTGCTTCAGTTGGAGATGCCTCAACAGAGCTGATGGTTGGTCCAATTGCATCGATGACAATTGCTTTCGAATTTCCTAAAGAACCCGCCTCTCCTGGAGCCGCCAAGGTGAGTGTTGCACTGTTTCCTGCTAAATCCGTGATTATTCCACCATTCAAGTTAAGCGCATTTGTCCCCTTGTAGTCCAAATCTGCGCTGGTATCCCCTGCTTTCACCGTGTATTTAAAAATCAAAGTGTCGGTATTGCTTCCACTGGAATAACTTACAATTTGATCCGTTGTCCCCGTTTCCAAAGTCAAGGTTGGAGTTCCTGTCACAATGACAACTTCACTGAAATTAACCGTAATGTCGATGACATCACCAACTTTTTTAGTTCCATTTGCTGTAGTAGAACTCACCATACTGACGGTTGGAGCCGTTATATCTGGATTTTGGGGATCATCCACTAAGACCGTTCCCTCTCCAGTTACTGTGAAAACGGCTGTTCCAGATTCTCCCTCATCAAAAGTTGTCATTACAATATAATAGTCCGTACCTGCTTCGAAATTAACTCCTGAGATTCTAGAAAGAAGATTTGGTGCGCCATCATCATTTCCAGCCAATATGTTTTCTAAAGGCTTTTCTGGATCAAAACCACCTTCATAGACAAAAATCATTGTATCCGACTCATTAGGATTCACATTAAAAGATGCAGATTGCACTAGAATTTCGTACTCATCGGTAACAGATGGTGTAATCTTTGTGACAAAATAGTTAAAAGCTCTCTCCCCACTAGATATGTCTTCCGTAAAATACGTAAGGCTGCGATCATCAGAGGGGAGTACGGGACGAATAAACGTATGTTCAGTCGTCAAAGTTGTTTCAAATGTCGTAGTGTGTGATGCATAAGCGATGGGATTGATAACACTTGCAAAGCACATCGCCATGAGCAACACTGTAGTCAGGATCTGTTTCTTTCTAAAGCATTTCATAATATTTTTTTCCTTTCTCTAATTTTGCTTTTTCTGATAACCCTAAAGGATTAAAATTGTCATTTATGGGGACCTTGTAATTTACTTTATTACCTTGTAATAATAGTCGATTGTCACATTACTCCGGATGATATTATAGCATATTGAACCTTTACAAAACCTTTACAAGATCGCTATAAGAAGCTATTTTTTGTTTAATTAATATAAAAAACCATATTTTATATACAAAAAGAGGCCCTTTAGAAAATTTTTTCTAAATGAACCTCTTAATCTTGTTTTATATTTTTTCTTTTTTAAGCAAATAGCATTATCTGTTAATCAGATTGGATTCAACCAAAAGGTTGCGAATCGCCTGAATTGCTTCACTGTATTTGAGATTGGATTTTGGTGAGATCATCAATGGCTCTGTGCCGTTAAAGATATGTGCCGAGAGCACATCCCTAACACTTTCTGATGCCCAACCGCTAACCTCTGTAAAATCCTTGAAGGTGCTGTATCTCCCTGAATCATCTCCGGTGAGGTTTGTAAGCTTCATGGCATTGCGATACATAACCATTGCTTCTTCTCTTGTGATCTGTTGATTAGGTTTGAAGGTCCCATCCGGATAGCCCGATACGATGCCATTTTCACTGGCAATATAAATCCCAAGCGCTCTAGCATTGGCATTTGTCACATCCGAATAACGGCTTGTACTCGTTGTCCCTTCTCTGTATAAACCTAGCGCACGTACAAGATATTCAGAAAAATCTGCACGTGTAATGGCTTGCTCTGGTTCAAAGGTCTCTGGATTAATGACAATTAATCGAGATGCCATATCATTGACGACTGCCTTTGACCAGTGGTTTGCCACTGATTTAACAGTGACCGGATTGTAAATCACCGTATATCTCGAATTCGTGAGAGAATTCAAACGTGTATACCATTTGCCATCCTTTTGGAAGACATCCGTTGGTACATGGCTATAAGTGCCATCAGAGTTGAAGACGATACCTGTTGTGACTTTAGCCGGATCAACATTTGCTGGTATCTCCATCACACGTTCTACATAGTTGCTGAACTTGCCAATGGTCACTTCTTTAGTTATGCCGTCATTTCCTGTGGTTTTAGCAACGATTTCGAATTCTGTCGGTGGGAAAACCATTTCACTACCATTATTGGCAACAACTTCGTTATATTGGGCAATCACTGCTTCATCTACTTTTGCAATTTTCACTTCAATCTTAATATCAACTAAACTTTGTTCTTGAACACCCATACTCTCAGCAACCTTGCTGATTGTAAACTCCCTTGCTGGAATGACATATTCAATATTGCTTCGCTTGACGGAAATATCAAACGTATTCTGCTCAAGCTTTTTGACGATGTCACCTGTGAGCTCAACTTTTGCAACCTGAGATTCTGTGTCTGAAATTGGGACTTGAATTGTGTTGCCAGTTTGGGCTGTATTATCTCTAATCGCCTCATCAATTTTACTTTCGATTACCTGATTATTAACGGCCACCGTAACCGTCGTTTTGCCATCTGTAACCGTTTTAACTTCCTTCCCTGCACTCTGCTCTTTGCCATTAATGACGATGGTCACGGTGTCCTGCTCATTGCCAACTACAGTGCCTGGGTCTGTTGAAGGTGTTGCATCTGGCTTATCATCTTTACTGTTGTCAACATATGCTTCTCTAATTACCGTCAGGTTATAGGTTTTAGTAGATTGACCATCCTGTGCGGTCACAACGATTGCCACTGAGTTCTCACCTTCTATAAGTGGCGTAATCTCAATAGAACTGCCACTTGTGCGGTTAATGCCATTTATAGATATGGAAGCATGGCTTTCATTTGTTATCGGCGTCAATGTTATTGATGTCGTTGAATTTGGCACTTTGACTGAATAGCTTTCATGTTCAGGCGTAAACGCAGGTGTTAACGTTCCAACATTTACAGCCAAATCTGATAAAGTGACATCACTTGAACCAGCTCTGTTAATATCAATCGTGTAAGTTTTAGTCGTATGCTCATCTTGTGCTGTAACAGTGATCATAACTGAATTTTTTCCCACTTCCAGAGCGTTGACTATCACTGAGCTTCCACTTGTAACGGATACAGGTATACTCCCTTCCGAGGTGACACGTTTGACTTTAATCGTAGAATGACTTTCGCTCACAGTTGGGGTCAGCGTGACCGCAGTTATAGTATTGGAAACATTGACCGCATAATGCTCAGTATCTGGAGCAAACGCCGGTGAAAGCGTCCCATGATCTACAGTTAAATTGGATAATGCAACCTCGCTGGATGCCGCTCTTTTAATATTCACATAATAGGTCTTTGTGGAAACACCATCCTGTGCGGTAACTATGACATTAACTGCATTGTTACCAACAGCTAAGCCATCAACCGCTATTGAGCTGTCCATTGTGACCGTTAATGCGCTACCACTGGTCACAACGCCTTTTATTGCAGTTACAACGGCATGACTTTCATTGACAATCGGTATCAGATGAACCGATGTTGTAGCATTCGGAACCTCAACGGTGTAATATTCAACCTCTGACGCAAAGGATGGTGACCAAACGCCCACGTCACTTGAAAGGTCAGATAACGTCATATCACCGGAAAGCGCCCGATTAATATCAATCACATAATTTTTCAATGTCGTTCCATCTTGTGCTGTAACAGCGATATTGACGCTGTTATTACCATACGTTAATGGTGTAATCTCAACTGATCCTGCACTTGTCACGGATACAGAGCTTGTACTCGTGCCAACGACTTTAGTCACCGCAAGTGTTGCATGTGCTTCACTGATAGTTGGTTTAAGTGTCACGGATGTGGTTGAGTTGGATACATTCACAGTATATTTTTGTGTTCCAGACGCAAAAGCTGGTGACAAAGTGCCTGTGTTTAAGTCAATGCCCGCTAACAATGCATTGTCTGATGGGATCGTCGTAAAATTCCAACTTGTGGTATCACCAATGCCTACAAAATGATTATCAGCTGCATCTGCAAAGGCGGTTCCATCAATTTGTACATAATAACCTGTCTCTCCAATTAGAGTCACACTTGGATTGACCGTTATGGTATTGGTGCCGCCACCTGTTACCAGTGTGCCTGTTACATCGATACTTTCCACTGTAGTGTTGTCGCTTGATTTTTTTATGATAATATTCCCTGTGTCTACATTTACGGCTTCGCTAAAGGTGAGCACGAGATTATCGTTCACACTCACATTGCTTGCGCCATCTGCTGGACTTAGGGTACTTAGGGTTGGCGCTGTTATATCTTCTGTGGTGAAATTCCAACTCGTGGTATCATTAATCCCTGCATAGCTGTTGCCTGATGTGTCATCAAAGGCAGTTGCGTCGATTTGTACATAGTAGCCGGTCTCACCTGCTAAGGTTATGCTCGGATTCACAGTTATGGTATTGGTGCCGTCACCAGATACCTGAACGCCTGTTACATCGATACTTTCCACTGTGCTGTCGTCACTTGATTTCTTTATGACAATATTCCCTGTGCCGACATTTACGACTTCACTAAAGGTGAGCACGAGATTATCATTCACGCCGACGTTGCTTGCGCCGTCTGCTGGACTCTTTGTATTAAGTGTTGGTGCGGTTACGTCAGCAGTGGTAAAATTCCAGCTCGTGGTATCATTAATCCCTGCATAGCTGTTGCCTGATGTGTCATCAAAGGCTGTTGCGTCGATTTGTACATAGTAACCTGTCTCACCGCTTAGAGTCACACTTGGATTAACCGTTATGGTATTGGTGCTGTCACCTGATACCTGAACACCTGTTACATCTATGGTTTCCACTGTGCTGTCGTCACTTGATTTCCTTATGACGATATTCCCTGTGCCGACATTTACGGCTTCACTAAAGGTGAACATGAGGTTATCATTCACGCCCACATTGGTGCCGCCATCTGTTGGACTTAAGGTACTTATAGTTGGTGCTGTTATATCTTCAGTTGTAAAATTCCAACTCGTGGTATCGTTAATCCCTGCATAGCTGTTGCCTGATGTGTCATCAAAGGCTGTTGCATCGATTTGTACATAGTAGCCGGTCTCACCTGCTAAGGTTGTGCTCGGATTCACAGTTATGGTATTGGTGCCGTCACCAGATACCTGAACGCCTGTTACATCTATGGTTTCCACTGTGCTGTCATCGCTTGATTTCTTGATCACGATATTCCCCGTCCCTACATTTACAGCTTCGCTAAAGGTAATTACGAGGTTATCATTCACGCCCACATTGGTGCCACCGTCTGTTGGACTTAGAGTACTTAGGGTTGGCGCTGTTATATCTTCTGTGGCGAAATTCCAACTCGTGGTATCATTAATCCCTGCATAACTGTTGCCTGATGTGTCATCAAAGGCCGTTGTGTCAATTTGCACATAGTAGCCTGTCTCACCTGCTAAAGTTATGCTTGGATTCACAGTTATGGTATTGGTGCCGTCACCTGTTACCTGACCACTTGTTACATCTATGGTTTCCACTGTGCTGTTGTCACTTGATTTCTTGATCACGATATTGCCTGTGCCGACGTTTACGAGTTCACTAAAGGTAAGCACGAGGTTATCGTTCACACCCACGTTGTTTGCGCCGTCTGCTGGACTCTTTGTATTGAGTGTTGGTGCGGTTACGTCAGCAGTGGTAAAATTCCAGCTCGTGGTATCACTGATGCCAGCGTAGCTGTTGCCTGATGTGTCATCAAAAGCAGTGCCGTCGATTTGTACATAGTAACCGATCTCACCGGTTAGAGTCACACTTGGATTAACCGTTATGGTATTGGTGCCGTCACCTGATACCTGAACACCTGTTACATCTATGGTTTCCACTGTGCTGTCATCGCTTGATTTCTTGATCACGATATTCCCCGTCCCTACATTTACAGCTTCGCTAAATGTAATCACGAGGTTATCATTCACGCCCACATTGGTGCCGCCGTCTGTTGGACTTAGGGTACTTAGGGTTGGCGCTGTTATATCTTCTGTAATAAAGTTCCAGCTTGTGGTATCATTAATCCCTGCATAGCTGTTGCCTGATGTGTCATCAAAGGCTGTTGCATCGATTTGTACATAGTAGCCTGTCTCACCAGTTAGAGTCACACTTGGATTAACCGTTATAGTATTGGTGCCGTCACCAGTGACCTGAACGCCTGTTACATCTATACTTTCCACTGTACTGTCATCGCTTGCCTTCTTAATGACTACGTTACCTGTTCCTACATTTACTGCTTCAGTAAAGGTGAGCACAAGGTTATCGCTCACGCCCACATTGCTTGCGCCGTCTACAGGACTTAGGCTACTTAGGGTTGGCGCTGTTATATCTTCTGTGGTGAAATTCCAGCTTGTGGCATCATTGATGCCGACATAACTATTACCCACAGTATCATCAAAGGCACTTGCATCGATCTGTACATAGTAGCCCGTCTCACCTGCTAAGGTTGTGCTCGGATTTACAGTTATGGTATTGGTACCGTCACCGGATACCTGAACGCCTGTTACATCTATGGTTTCCACTGTGCTGTCGTCACTTGATTTCTTTATAACGATATTCCCTGTGCCGACGTTTACAACTTCGCTAAAAGTGAGCACGAGGTTATCGCTTACGCCCACGTTGCTTGCACCATCTGCTGGACTCAGCGTGCTCAGTGTTGGTGCGGTTACATCTGTTGAGAAGCTCACTTGTGAGCCATAGCTTGTTCCATTGGCATTGATGACATATGCTCTTGCGTAATATGTGGTATTTGCACTCAAGCCAGTTATGCTTGTGGTAAATGCACCTGTTGCACTCACACTGCCTTCATCCGTCTTACTGTTTGCAGTCGTCGGTGTGCCAGTTGTATTCCAACAAACACCGTATGCCGTTGGATTGGGCGCGCCCAAACCAGTGATTGTCCCATTTCCAGTTGCACTTGTTTCAGTGATGCTGCTGACCGCTTGAGTTGTTACGGCAGATGCCTGAGTTTCTGTTGTAAAGTTCCAATCACTTGTATTGCTTATGCCTGCGTAGCTGTTACCCGATGTATCATCAAAGGCAGTACCGTCGATCTGTACATAGTAACCCGTGTATCCCGCTAGGTCTGCACTTGGATTCACGGTTATGGTATCTGTTCCATCTCCGGTTACCATTCCGCTAGTGACATTTATACTTTCTACAGTGCTGTTATCACTCGCCTTTTTAATGATGATATTTCCTGTGCCAACATTTACAACTTCACTGAAGGTAATCACGAGATTATCATTCACGCCCACATTGGTGCCGCCGTCTGTTGGACTTAGGGTACTTATAGTTGGTGCTGTTACATCTTCAGTTGTAAAGTTCCAACTTGTTTTATCATTAATCCCTGCATAGCTGTTGTCTGATGTGTCATCAAAGGCTGTGGCATCGATTTGTACATAGTAGCCAGTTTCTCCTGCTAACGTCACACTTGGATTGACTGTTATGGTATTGGTGCCGTCACCTGTTACCAGACCACTCGTTACATCTATACTTTCCACTGTACTGTCATCACTTGCCTTCTTAATGACTACGTTCCCTGTTCCTACATTTACGGCTTCACTAAAGGTGAGCACAAGGTTATCATTCACGCCCACATTGCTTGCCCCGTCTGTTGGACTTAGGGTACTTAGGGTAGGAGCAGTTATATCTTCTGTAGTAAAGTTCCAGCTCGTGGTGTCGTTGATGCCGGCATAACCATTATCAACAACGTCATCAAAAGCTGTTGCATCGATCTGTACATAGTAGCCTGTCTCACCTGCTAAGGTTGTGCTCGGATTCACAGTTATGGTATTGGTGCCGTCACCAGTTACCTTTCCACTTGTTACATCTATGGTTTCCACTGTGCTGTCGTCACTTGATTTCTTTATGACGATATTCCCTGTGCCAACGTTTACGGCTTCGCTAAAGGTGAGCACGAGGTTATCACTTACGCCCACGTTGGTTGCACCATCTGCTGGACTCGAAGTGCTCAGTGTTGGTGCGGTTACATCCGTTGAGAAGCTCACTTGTGAGCCATAACTTGTTCCATTGGCATTGATGACATATGCTCTTGCGTAATATGTGGTATTTGCACTTAAGCCAGTTATGCTTGTGGTAAATGCACCGGTTGCACTCACACTGCCTTCATCCGTCTTACTGTTTGCAGTCGTCGGTGTGCCAGTTGTATTCCAACAAACACCATATGCCGTTGGATTAGGCGCACCCAAACCAGTGATTGTACCATTTCCAGTTGCACTTGTTTCAGTGATGCTGCTGACCGCTTGGGTCGTTACTGAGGATGCCTGTGATTCTGTTGTAAAGTTCCAATCACTTGTATTGTTTATGCCTGCGTAGCTGTTACCCGATGTATCATCAAAGGCAGTACCGTCGATCTGTACATAGTAGCCCGTATATCCCGCTAGGTCTGCACTTGGATTCACGGTTATGGTATCTGTTCCATCTCCTGTTACCATTCCGCTCGTGACATTTATACTTTCTACAGTGCTATCATCGCTCGCTTTTTTAATGATGATATTTCCTGTGCCAACATTTACAACTTCGCTGAAGGTAATCACGAGATTATCATTCACGCCCACATTGGTGCCGCCGTCTGTTGGACTTAGGGTACTTATAGTTGGTGCTGTTACATCTTCAGTTGTAAAGTTCCAACTTGTTTTATCATTAATCCCTGCATAGCTGTTGCCTGATGTGTCATCAAAGGCTGTCGCATCGATTTGTACATAGTAACCTATTCCTTCTGTAAATGTCACACTGGGATTCACGGTTATGGTATCAGTACCGTCACCTGTTACCAGACCACTCGTTACATCTATACTTTCCACTGTACTATCATCACTTGATTTCTTGATGACAATATTGCCTGTCCCCACATTTACAACTTCGCTAAAGGTAAGCACTAGGTTATCATTCACGCCAACATTGGTTGCGCCGTCCACTGGGCTCTTTGTAGTAAGTGTTGGTGGCGTTGAGTCGGTTGTATACGTAATAAGTAACTGCGAGGCATTACTTCCGGCTTCTTTTGAAGATATTCCTAGAAGGTCTTCATAATTCGTTGTTCCTTTTGACAAAAAAAAGCTCGCTTTTCCATCTCCATTGGCTTCTGCGCTAATAAAGCTGGTTACATCTAATTCAATCCATCCCGTTCCTGTAACAGCAATGTCTTCAATTAATAAATCACCCTTTGTAGGCATTCCACTAGCTTCAAGCCAATTATCACTCCCTTTATAAAGGTTAAAGTTAATAGCAGTGGAAAAATAAGAAATGTAAAGTTTTAGTTTTGCTTCTGACACCGTTCCACTTATGTTGGATAAGTTAAAACGAATGCCTGTATCCATATAATCTCCAAAATAAATATCTTTATCAGGTCCATAAAATGAAAAGTTATCATATGCCGTATCCGCTTCAGGACCTAGTGTTGCGGTTGCTGCATACGTAAAGTTTAAATTCGGTATAACTAAAACTACCGCAAGTAAAAGAACCCCTAACCTTTTAAATAAATTTTTCATACAACCTCCATAAATTTAGAATATAATCCATTTTAGAAAATAAATCATACAACTTCCCAGTCCCTAAAAATTAGTAGCAATAGAATTATACATGTAATCCTATTGCTACTACTCAACCTAAATTCAAGATAGGTAAAACATAACCTTGACAAATTCTTACCCAATTAGAAGCAAAATATTCTATTTTTATCCAAAAATTGTTTCGACTACGCTAAGTTGCTGAATGCGTTTTACACTTGTTCCCCTTCATTTATCCGAATCCATTATATGTTGCTGATTTATATAAGAGTTATGTGATTGCTTACCGCTCTTTATATGAACGCCATGCTGAAATGGACATTGCATTATGTTGTCTCGACAAAAGCTCTGCTAACGCACCATCTCTGCTGACAAAAGCATTGTATAAATTTTTGTGCTGCACCATTGCCTCTTTTGCAATTTCCAAATAAAACGGCTCATAGTCAGACACCATCCACTGATAAAAGTCACCACAATAATGCTGATACATATTAATAAGTGTCTCATTATGTGTTGCCATCACACAAGAAAGATGAAATTTATAGTCTTCAATGACGGTTGCCGCCATATCGTTCGCTTCATAGCATGCAAGCATTCGATCAAGGTTTGCCTTCATTACAGCCAACTCTTCACGAGTTACGCGTTCAGCACAAAGTCTGCATATAGAGGGCTCTACACAAGCTCTGCATTCTCTCCACTCAATACTGCTGGATAAGTGCTCAACATGATCGACCTTTTTTTTAATCATCTCCATTGCATAAAGATCATTTACGTAAGTACCGCTCTGAGGTCGAATTTCCAAAATGCCGTAGTGACTCAATATGTCAATAGCTTTTTTTAAAGAAGTTCTGCTAACTTTTAATGTTTCAGCCATACGGCGTTCGCTTGGCAGGCGATCCCCTGGTCTAAGCGCATTATCCTGTATGAAGTGAATGATGTTTTTGCTCACAATTTCAGGAATGGATTGATTTATCACTGGTTTAATTTCACGATTCATATTGATCCCTCACTTTATGGTTATTATACGGAATTTACATTTCTCCGTCAATTAAAAGCGCTCTTCATCAATATCGCATTGATATTGATGCAAATTGACTTGACAGTGTCAATTCGAATTGGTATTCTATATATACCAATTTGGTATTATCAAAATACCAATTTCTCGGCCGAGGTGTATTTTGATGTTTAACGTATGTTAATCTCTAGATTAGGAGGGAACAATGGAAAAACAAATCCAATTTAAAGGGAAATTTGAGATTGCTTCTACACAATTTGGCGGTATGCTTGGGGCAGGTATAGCGTCTGGGGCTGCTGTTACTTTGTATTTTGTTCAAAAAAATGGCTATTTTGCGATTATTGTACCTCTCATTTCACTCTGTCTGCTTTTCCTCATATACTACATGGGTATGGAAACCTCACGTTTATATGGATTAGAAAATCACACACAGCTTTATAATTTACTGTATGGCAAAAGTGCTTTTAGCAAGTTTTTCACGATTTTAGCGAATATTACTGTTTTCTATATGATGTTGCTGTCGTCAGCAATGGCTTTTGGTGGCGCAGGCTCTATTTTTGAACAATATTTTAATGCACCTTCTATACTGGGAGGAACCCTTACCGCCATCGCTTGTATAATGGTTATCTATTTTGGCATGGATGTTTTTAAAAGATTGCAATCTGCGTTTTCACTTATTATGTTTGCAATCCTAACCATAAGCTATGTCACCGCTTTATCTAAAGGTGGTATGACATCTGTTTTTGAAAAGGTAGCCATTCGCTGGATGCCAGAAACTGCAAGTATTGGTGGCTCAATTTGGTGGGGGCTGTCTTTTACTGCAATGTACATCGGATTTTTGCCGCTTCTTATTTCTGCTGGCAAATCACTGAAGAGTTCGCAAAGCATTAGAAGTACGTTAAGTATCGGTTATGTTTTAAATTTATCAGCTGTTTACTTGCCGTGTATTGCGATATTAGCTTATGCCCCTGAAGCGACACAGGCGGGTATCCCCTCTGCTTATGTCGTAGAACAGGCAGGTATTCCATTTGCGACACAATTGTACTTGATTCTGCTTATCTTCGCGCTTATTTCCACAGGGGCCTCTTGTTTGATTACGATAGGTTTACAGATCTCTCCTCTGCTAGAAAAGCGCATCCCATCGCCAAAGGTTAGAAACAGTGTCATCTATATTTTATTTGCCATTGTATTTACACTCTTTGCCCCTTTAGGACTTACAGGGACTATGAAATTACTGGCACCTATCGCAAATGTTTTTTGCATCTTCGCATTAGGTTTACCAATCTGTCTTTTTGCACCCGGAAAAATTATTAAAAAGTACAAAATGTTGAAAACAAACGAATAAACCATCTCAGTTATATCAAAGGAGAATATCAGATGAAAGAAAATCAGATCTTAAAAACGCTTCGTGAAGGCAAGTTATCCATTGGAGCGGCTGTTCAAATGGCATGTGTAGACAATGTCGAATTAATTGCACGTAACAATTTCGATTTCGTGTGGATAGACTGTGAGCACGGCCTCATTGACACAACACAATCTATTCAGCTCATAAGAGCTGCTGAAAGCTTTAATGTAACTACACTGGTAAGACTTGCCGATAAGCATGATCGCGGCGCACTTCAGCGAATGCTTGACGTTGGTGTTGGCGGTCTCATCATCCAAGAGATTGAGAGCAAAGAAGAAGCTGCGCATTTTGCTTCTCTACTCAAGTTTCCACCAAAAGGTGAACGCGGCGCATGTCCCGGTTCAAGAGCTTTTAATGTCCTAGGCGGTAATATGTCATGGGAGGCATTCACACAGGCTGCTAACATCAATACCATGTACTGCGTTTTGATTGAAAGCCAAAAGGGTGTTGAAAACATCGAAAGCATCTTAGATGTTCCTGGAATAGACATGGTTGTCCTCGGCCCTTTTGACTTATCACATTCACTGGGACATCCTGGGCAGTGGGATCATCCAGAAGTCATTGAAGCACTGAAAACAGTCAGTAGTGCAGCAAGGAAAAGGAATATTCCTGTTATGTGCGTACCACTTTCACCTACAGATGAAGGTCTCAAAACTGAAGTTGGCACATGGCTGGCACATGGTTGTCAAATCGTCACAGCGACCATTGATACAATTGCACTTAACAAAAGCTTGAAGCATACGCATGATATACTATTTGACAAATTTAATGCTGACATCTAACTGAATTGTGATCTTGAATCTTAAATAAAATATTGTATTAAGACAGTATCACAACTTAAGACAGTATCACAGCAGAATAGTATTATAGCAGAATAGTATTACAGAAAATCTCCCTACATACCTTGTAATTATAGGATTTGTAGGGAGATTTATTTAAATTGATAAAATAAAACGTTGTATTTAGGTAAACCTGTGCTTAACTCGGGCCAATGATGCAATCCATGACATCAAATTCATCCCTCTAAAATATTCACACCTTTCCTTTGTAAATTATACTTTTGAATCTTTCGGACAATTGTGGAACTGCTTACATCCAATTTTTCTGCAATCTCATTAATCGTTAAATTGGATTTGATCATTTGGCTAAGAATATCTTTTTCATAAGCTTCGATGCGCTTTTTAAGTGTCACGTCATCTGTAAGACTGATTTGTACTTGTTGGGAGCAATAGGACAGAATTTCCGACGGTAGATAACGCGATGAAAGCTTATTCTCCGGAGATAGGACATAAATACGTTCAATTATATTGTTCAGTTCACGAATGTTTCCGGGCCAAGGATATTGCATGAAATACCTTTCTAGATCCCATGAGAAGCGCTTTTCAGTTTGGTTTTTAGCGTTTATCTTATTTAGTAAATGTAGTGCAATCGGTAGAATATCTTCTTTTCGTTCTCTTAATGGCGGTATGTGCACAGGAATCACATTTAAACGGTAGTACAAATCATTTCGAAACTCTCGACGTTCCACTAAATGCATGAGGTCTTTATTCGTCGCCGCAATGACTCGTGCTCTCATCATTTTTTCTTTAACGCCACCAATGCGGAAAAACTTTCGATCCTGCAATACCGTTAAAAGCTTGACCTGTAACATCAAGGGCATTTCACCGATTTCATCTAAAAAGACAATGCCATCCTCTGCTAGTTCAAAAATACCCGGTTTACCATGTTTGCCTGCTCCGGTAAAAGATCCCGGTTCGTATCCGAAGAGCTCAGATTCTAGAAGCGATTCAGGAATTGCACCACATGAAATTTTGACAAAGGGCTTATCCGGTCGACCGATGTGATGGACCAATTTTGCAAAAACATCTTTCCCCACACCGGATTCACCTGTGATGAGTATGGTTGAATCAACACTCGAAATACGTTCAGACAACTCAAATAGCCACTGAATCGTCTTCTCACTTCCCGAAAGCTGAAAATCAGTTTCTTTCGTTGTGAGTGCGCTGAGTTTTTTCAGCAGTGCACTGGTAATTTGCTTTTGATTGTCGAGTGCTTGTTTGTATTCATGATGGATTGTGTGGATTTCACTTTTTAAGTTGTTAAGGTCTGTGATGTCTCTGATATTGCCGAATACTCCGCGAAAGATTCCCGCTTCATCAAATACAGGAATCCCAGTTACCAAGATCTCATTTTGGTGATCACGACCGTAGTTGATGACTTCAGAACAAGGTGATTTATCTTCAAATATTTTATGAAACAAGGTCGCTATTGGATAATCTTTTGCCAGTAAATCGTACAGCGTATTAGAAAATATGAATTCTTGAGAAAGTCCTGTTATCTCACTATATGACTTGTTAACATACTGTATGATGCCATTTTCATCTGTATAGGTTATACCATCATACGAATGATCTAGCATCATCCTCATAATTTCCGTCGATAAACTCATAGGGCCCCTCCTATTTGTATAAACTACTTATTTTCACACAAGCCATTGCCACCAAGGCAAAAAGATAAACAATCCAAAAAACAACATGATCGGTAATAAAATAATACCATATTTTATCACCGGTGAGTTATCATAGTAGCCACTTCCATTCCCTAAAAGTAAAATGACGTTATGAAAAGGTAATACAAAATGTCCACAAATGGCAATAAAGATCAAGAACATGATATTTACCGGATCAACGATGCCTTCGGAAATTGTCATAAGTCCGGGAATGACAACCGACATCGTCGTTACGTTGCTACCTAATAACATATGCAAAAACACCGTCACCAAGATCACAATCAGGGCATAGTAGGTAGAATACGTGTTGGGGAAGATCGGTATGAATTTTGAAAATATGGCTAAAGCAAGTCCACTATAGGTCATAACCGGTCCTATTGAAAATGCGGCCGTTAAAAAGATAAGTAGATGAATATTAACGGATTTGAAATCTTTTGATGTTAACATTTTTAACAAGAACATAATCAGGGTACTTAGGATGACAGTATAAGTCCCGCTGAACCCATGTAAATCCTCTGTCGCCCAAGCGAGCAACATCATCAAAATAATGATTAATTCACGCTTTTGCCCGTTTGTCAGTTTCATGGTCGCTTTATGAACTATCGTATTCACTGCTTGCTTGTATTCACCAAGGGCATTTTTGAAGACCAAACAAAAGGTGAATAATCCCACAATAGAAAAAAGCAAGGTGGGTAATGTCATATACTTTATCCATGTCCCTTCAGAAACGGTAAGGCCACTCATACCGATAAGGGCATTGTTCAAAATAATATCGCCGCGTATCAGGGTCATGTTGACAAACATTGAAAATAGAAACACTGCAAACATTAGAATAGATTGTGTTTGCTTTGACAGTGACATTTTTTTATAATATTGATAAAAAATATGTGATAGGATAATGACTCTCGAAAAGGGTTGCGGTATGACAAAAATCATGATTAACGCGAGACCCATAATCACACCTAATAGTGTGATCCCTGACTTTGCATATTTGATGATTAAAGGTTCAATAATGACCTCTGCCAGTCCCGTGTTGGCAATGCCTTGTGAGAACACAAATGAGAATACGATGAGCAGAAAATTTTCAGAAAGCGGAAATTGCAACAGTTTCAACACTGGAGGGTGTCCAAATGCATAAAAAAGCACTAAGGCAATAACGGAAGTGATCGATTTATGAATTGCGTTGTTGACCCAAAAGGTAATGGTCATTACCAATGTCGCTAGGACAATCGTTTGTTCAAATGTCAATATTGCCGGTTTAAGGAGAATGATGATCACCGGCAGGACAAGCCCGAATAACATTCTCTTTACATTTATTTTCATGCGCTAAATCTCCTTCATATGTTAGAATAAAAAAGATGCCCTTCTTTAAAGGCGCTCAGGACATCCTATTTGATTTCTTAGATATAACTCTCTATGATATGACCCTCTCTGATTCACTTTAATTTAATAATTGATTAAGCTGTATATGTCGCCAAGGCAATTGAAAGCAACTTCCCATCGATAGACTCCGTTCTTGAAGTAAATACAATAGGAACTGCAGCGCCGACAGTTGCCGCGACGACTTGTTTTTTCGCCATGTATGTCAAGGATTTTGTCAGTACATTACCAACGAGTAAATTGGGTACAAGCACGATGTCTGCCACCCCTGCAACAGGACTATTGATCCCCTTGTGTGCTGCTGCTTCTTTAGATATGACATTGTCAAAAGCAAATGGGCCATCAACAATACAGCCTTTGATCTGACCTCTTTCCGACATCTTTGACAGCACCGCAGCATCAATTGTATCTTGCATTGTGAGATTGATATTTTCCACGGATGCCAATATGCCTACTTTAGGTATTTCAATGCCCAATTGGTGTGCCAATGCAACGGCATTTTCAATGATTTCTTTTTTTCCCATTGTATCAGGAGCAACACTGATTGCGCAATCTGTTATCATCAGTAAGCCATCGTTTTCGAGATTTTCTGTGATGGAAATTTGTGTAATGTGACGACCGGTATTTAGACTTTTTTCTTTATTGAGAATTGCCTTCAAGAAGACATTCGAATGAATGAGTCCCTTCATAAGTGCACCCGCTTTACCATTAACAACAAGATCTACAGCAAGATCAGCTGCTTTTTTGTGATCTAGTTCATGATATATTTCCGCTTTGATTTGCATTTTATGCGCTTCAATGATGCTTTTAATCGCCAGTTCATCTCCAATGAGGATGAATTCAGCAAGGTGCTCTTCTAACGCTCTTTCAACAACAATAAGTGTATCTAAATCTTCTGCGGCTACAACGGCAATTTTCTTTTTCTCTTTTTCTTTTGCAGCCGTCATAAGTTGTGCTAAGTTCTGAATTTTCATCTTAGTTTCCTTTCTATACTAACATAATCACATGTTCTAATAAGGTTGCGTACTTTCGATCTTGTTTAGATATCTAAAGGCATTCTCTGCTAAAGAGAGCATTTCATTTTCTCCTGCATAGATATAAACAGGGGCAATATAGCCGACATATTCTTTTAAAGTGCTCGTAAAATAATTAGAATGTGCGATACTTCCCGTTAGTAAAATACTATTGACTTTACCCTTTAATACAGTGGCAGCACCACCAATTGCTTTTGCAACTTGATATGCCATTGCATCATAGACGTCTTTGGCATAATCATCACCCTTATCAATACGCGATTCAATATCTAAGGCACTTGACGTTCCCAGGTATGACATGAGACCACCTCCACCGGTTATCTTTTTGAGAATCTCTTTCTCAGTGTACTCTCCGCTGAAACACATTTTTACCAAATCGCCCACTGGAAGACTCCCAGAACGTTCAGGTGCAAAAGGGCCATCTCCATCAAGTGCATTATTGGCATCAATCATTTTGCCATTCAAATGTGAAGCGATCGAAATACCGCCACCAAGATGAACGACGACAAAATTTTCATTTTCATAGATGAGATCATTCTGTTCACAATGCCTTTTGGCAATGGCTTTGTGGTTGAGAGCATGAAAAGAACTGATGCGTTTAAGCTCCTTAATGCCACTATAGCGTGCTAAGTCACAGAACTCATCCGTGATTGGCGGATATGCAGTAAGTGCCGGCATTTGATATGCCATTCCGAACTCTCTGGCTAAAACACAGCCTAATCCAGCGGGATGTACACCATAGTTGCCAGTATAGATATCATCAATCATCGCTTTAGATATTTCATAAATGCCGCCAGGGATTGGACGACAGTTACCACCACGCGAAATGACTGCATCAAACATTTCAAAAGTATACCCTTGATCTGTCACCCATTTAATGACTGCTCTCTTTCTAAAGTCCTTTTGATCCATCGTATGGTCAAATGCAGATAATTCTTCGGGGTTGTGTTGAATAGACGATTTTACAACTTCAACACCCTCTTTATAAATCGCCAATTTGGTTGAAGTAGATCCAAAATTCATTACCAGTATCTTGCTATTCATATTGCACCTCTTTGATTTTTGATTTTTTATGTCAAACATATTAAAAGTCAGACATATTAAAAGCAAAACGGATGCCAAATAGCTGAATCCATTCAAATCACCGCATTGATAATAAAAATCATCACAAAATACAATCCATTTTGCATATAAATGTACTATTGGAAAGACAATATATGCATTATTGCATATTCAAATGGGCCCAAACTCGCTATAGCGACTGAAATCGCTATAAACATTCAATATAGTCACATTTGAATACGGATAGTCATATTTAAATATACTTCGTTATTTGATTAACAATTATAACTCAGAATTTATATTGTTAAAATTTTTCCAACGTTGGCATTAGATGCGTTTAACCCAATGCAATAATTTTGGCTCACAGTTTGGCACTGATATTGCTCTTAATTTTGGACGATGCATCAATAAATTTTGAAAGGGTGGAAAATATGTCAAGCAATACAATTGCATTATTAGTCGTGGTGTTTTACATGGTCGCACTGATTTCTTTTTCTTTCTACGCTAAATACGCACAGGCTAAGAAATCGAAAAACAGCGACTCTGGGGAAAGCTTTTTACTGGCAAACCGCAGCTTCGGTACGGTTCTTGTTATGGTAACCATTGTAGGTGTCGCCCTTGGTGCTAACGGTACTGTGGGAATTGCACAAAATGGTTATGGTTTTGGTATATCTGCTGGATGGTATGATGGCGCTTTTGCTATCGGGATCATTATCACCGCTTTTCTATTTGTAAAGAAGTTGAGAAGTCTAAATTTATCAACTATTTCACAAATATATGGGGACTATTATGGTGAAAAAACTCGACTTGTAAGTTCAATCGGTCAGTTGTTTATGAATTTTTGCATTATGATTGCCCAATATATTGCAGGTGGTGCTATATTGAGCAGTTTGCTACCGCAGTATTTTACCCTATCAAGTGGTATGCTATTATCTGCAATCATTTTCTTGGCAATCGCTTCAATCGGAGGCATGATGTCAACGGGCGTAACCAACATTGTAAACATTGGACTTTTATATGTTTCCGTCATCATCGCAGTGATCTATACCATCAAAGGTGTCGGCGGTATCGGCCCGCTCATGGCTGGTTTGCCCGATCGAGAGATGTTCTTACATCCAATAGATGGATTAGGATTCGGTGTTTTTCTTTCATATCTAATTCTCTTCTTTGTGCATGTGCCTACAGCTCAGTCAACGGTACAAATGATTTTTGCAGCAAAAGATGAAAAAGCAGCACTTCGCGGCTATTTAATCGGTGGACTCATGGTATTGCCTTTTGGATTTGCAACGGCACTCATCGGCATGGCAGGTCGTGTTATGTTCCCAGCACTTGAAAATACAGCTATGGCACTTCCAGCAGTGATTGTGACATTCCCTGGTGCCGTAGCAGGTATTGTACTTGCAGGAATGTGGGCAGCAGATGTCTCCACAGCAACATCACTTATTCTCGGTAACTCAGCACTATTTATCAATGATATATACAAGCCACTTAAAAAAGATGCTACTCAAATCAACGAAGTAAAGCTATCCAAGGTTATAGGCGTTATTTTTACAGTGCTCACACTATTTTGTGCTTTCTTTGTGAAGTTTTTATTACAGTTCATCACCATGGGACTATCACTTTGTGTGGCATATTTCATCATCCTAATTGCATCACTCTATTTTCCAAAACTATGTAAGCGCAATAGCGCCATCTTAACACTGATTGCAAGCTTTATTGTCGTTGCACTTTGGATGACGGTGCCGACATTTAAAGGCATGTTTTCTCATGTCATCTATCCGCAGCTTATCATATGTAGTTTAACCTTCGCATTGGTATCGGTCCTTGATAACACACCCGCACCATTTAGAAAAGAAGCTACCCTGACTGCAGAAAATCAAATGAGCTAAAATCATAGGAGGTTACATTATGGCTAGAAAAGTTATTATTACAGTGGCTCTAACAGGGGCCTTTCACGGCAAAGAAGCAAATCCGAATTTACCTGAGCAGCCAGAAGAAATTGCACAGGCAGCGTATGAAGCCTATAAAGCGGGTGCATCAATTGCACACATTCACGCCCGAGATAAAGACGGTAAATCTACAAATGATCCGAAAATTTTTAGCGAGATCAACCGTTTGGTTAGAGCAAAATGTCCCATCATTATTCAAAACTCCACAGCGCCTGCAAATGTTCCTGGCACTGTTGCTGAGGACGGATTAAAAGTTTTAGAAGCAGAGTACTTACCGGAAATGTGCTCTCTTGATTGTTCACTCATTGCAACGAGTTGGTCAGATAGAACCTTCATCTATGAATGGACAAGAGATTTCTTGATCGATGCCGCTAGACGAATGAAAGCATTAAATATCAAACCTGAATTAGAGGTGTTTAATCCGACTTCAATAGAGGATGTTGTCCATTATGTGTATCCTAAAGGCGTCTTAGATGATCCGCTTTCATTTAGTTTCGTCATGGGCATGGACAGAAATAGCCAACAAGCAATGGCCTATTCAAACGAAACCTTAATTCATTTGATTAACAAGGTCCCTGCCGGAAGTCATTTTTCAGCACTGGCGATCGGAAAACACCAATTGCCTGGTAGTGTCATGACTATGCTCATGGGAGGCAATGTGCGTGTCGGTTTTGAAGACAATGTCTATTTTAGAAAAGGTGAACTGGCAACAAGCAATGCACAGCTGGTTGAGCGCGTTGCCAATCTAGCGGTAGAACTTGGTCTTGAAGTTGCTACGCCAGAAGAAGCGCGTGAAATATTGGGTATTCCACAGTTATAGGTGATGGTATCGCATAAAGGAACTGCTACAAAACTAAGAAATTAGTTGAGTATCAGTTCTTTTTTGATTATTATTACATGGCTCCCGTTTATAGCTTAATATGATTATTGTAATATAACTATTGGAGAGTTCAAGGTTATTTTCATAAACCAATTAATACCGCCTAGATAGTAATTCATAGATATTTTAAATGGTTGCTATTAGATCGCGTTGAGTATAACCGATTTTTCACTTTACATAAAATATATTACATCATCAACCAAACAAGATAATTTAACACAAATATGTGGTTTTATGACAATTATTGACAAACACTTTAGAATAAGTAATAATTTATTTAAGGAGATGATTACTTATGAATTTTATGGTAGCTATAAGAAATAACACTAAAGCATTGCATTTAGCATCTGAAAACAGTGGCTTCATTAAGAGATTGATTGAAGGTAGAGCAAGTAAAGAAGCATATATTGAATATATATTTAATTTACATGCTATGTATAAAGCTATAGAAGACTCTCTTGATAATAATTCAGAACATGAAAGTATCAAGAATTTTCTTACGCCAGAACTTTATAGATCTGATTATATAAAAAAAGACTTAGAAATCTTAGCTGGAGATAGACTCTCTGAGATGAAATTATTGCCTTCTACAGAAGCATGCCTAGCTAGAATATATGAAGTAAGTAAGGAACATCCGGAGTTAATCGTAACCTATGCTTATGTTAGATTTATTGCAGATTTATTTGGCGGCAGAACATTCCCGGAAAAATTAACGAAATATTATGATGTTCCTACACATGCATTAAATTACTATATCCAGCCTGACATTGGAAATACAAGAGATTATGTAATGGCATATCACAAAAAATTCGACAAATTAAATCTATCTGAATACATGCAAAACTTATTTACTATAGAAATAAGTAATGTTTATATTTATAATATAGCTATTTCAAATGAGCTAGATGCAAAACTATACCCTGGTAAGTAACCGAGAATTTATTGGTGGAAATTTACAGGTATGTTATGTGCGTACCTCTTTCACCTACAGATGAAGGTCTAAAACTGAAGTTGGCACATGGCTGGCACACGGTTGTCAAATCGTCACAGCGACCATCGATACGATTTCACTTAACGAAAGCTTGAAGCATACGCATGATATACTATTTGATAAATTTAATGCTGACATCTAACAGAATTGTGATCTGGAATCTTAAATAAAATATTGTATTAAGACCGTATCACAGCTTAAATCAGTATCACAGCAGAATAGTATTACAGAAAATCTCCCTACACACCTTGTAATTATAGGGTTTGTAGGGAGATTTATAAAATTTTCAATTCACAATAAATCACGATCATCATTTCTCAAATTTAAAATTTCCGCCTCTTTTTCCCATTGATTTAACTATTTTGCACAACATATGTTACCCACATTTGTTACATACATTATATATATCAAATTTAACTGTCGATACAATTACTTTGTTGGGAGAATAATAACGGGGCTTTCATTTTTTTGTCTGATAAGGTCATATTGGATGGATTTCTGATCGCGATAATTTACATTTCGATACGATCATAGAATATTAAAAACAACTACTTATGTAATTAAGTAGGATCCTAAAAACTTAATCCATCAATCTCTTTTTTTCATATTCTCTTTTCATTATCAGTAATGCCTAATAATCGATATGACAATCATCTCCCCTATGAAAGTAATCACAGTTAAAAAGTAGCTCTATTTTAATATTCACTGTTTTCATCAATCAACCCTCCCAGCAATCTTGAAGGCACGACTGATATCAAAGCCATTGGTCTCTTTATAGATTTCTTCTTTTTGGCCCCCAAGATTGATGCTTCTATAATAGAGGTTTCTGAGGTTATTATTGCTTTTCACATTTGTAAATCGCATATACCGGTTTTTGGGATTCGTTGTTGTAAAGATAATTGAATTTGTACTTAGCATCTCAAGTGGTCTTAAGTTATGCGACGTGAAGATCAACTGTCCTTTTCCGTTTTCACTGATGATCTGAAGAAGTTCACCAAGTAAATATTCGGAGATGCCTGCGTCCAGTTCATCAACAACCATGCATACGGTTGGATTATTGAACATTGTAATCAACGTGCTCAATATTGAGATAATCTTTTTGATACCGTCCGACTCATACTTTAGAGGCACTTTTATTTCTTCTCTTATTGATATAAGTTCTATACGAACACCTTCATTGCCATCATTTGTCAGTTGCTTGCTGTGGTTTTTGAGTCCAATGTTCAGTCCCGGAACAATCGTTTCCAGTACGATATTCATTTGATCGATAATTTTGACGACAACATTATACACTTCCTCTGGAACCACCGATGGCTTTAACAGACCAATTGCCAAGTCGCCCTGTGTCACCTTTTTCTCATCCAACAACCTGAAACTAAAGGGAATCAACAAGCTCATGCTAATCATCCCTGAATGATGGTTCTTGATGATGAAGAGATTAACTTTAGCATAATGCTTCAACGCCAAAATAATATCATTATAGCTTTTGAAGGCTTCGCTTTTTTTTATGATGTCTTCTAACTCCATACCAAAAACAAAGGAAGTACAATTTTTCTCTGACATCTTCTTCGCCACACCCAAATCAATTTGAACATCTGAATTTTTTGAAGTGAGTAAACGATAGCTTTTTACTGGCTTAAACGTATATTCTTTGTTTGCAAGTTGATAATCTATTATGCCTGCCTTGCTCGTCCAGTCTCCTTCAATGAATTCTTTGTAAGCTAAATATTCCCTAATGACTCTTGCTTTGTTTTCATCCGTTCTTTCAATTTCCACTTCGTAGAAAACCTGATATATATGATCTTCTTGGTTCAAATCAAAATCTAATTTTATAGTTGCTGTTTCTTCTTTTTCAAAGATATAATCACCTGCATCTTTAGGCAATTCTTGACCACTTATGAGATGTTTCACAATCCACATGGCATCTACGAAGGCTGTTTTACCTGAACCATTTTGGCCATATATGCCAAGGATTTCAGAACACATTAATTTATTTGATGATGAATTATCATTTGGAAAATCAAGTTTCCCGTATTCAACATTTTTTATATTATACAATTCAGCTTCTTTTATACGAATCATAGAATCTTTCATTATGTACACCTCCTGCTACAAAAAATATTATCACAAATCTCTTGATTTATAAAATCATTAATAAATATCGGTACATTTTATGTTCATTTTCCTAAATTTATTCGTATTTTAGAAATTTTATGCTTTGTCAGAATTCCTAATTCAATTATATTCTCTATTATAGAACTCTTTTTAATTTTATCAAAAAATCTTCCATACCTTCAGAGTAATCATCATTAGCTATTAATGGAGAGTCATTTAATAAGCGGCCGCAATAGTAGTAATTACATGGATCTAGAGTTTAAGGATGAATAAAAAAAGACCTTAAAACAAACTGAGATAGTTTGTTTCAAGGTCGATTTTGATTTTAAATTTTAGATGGGAGGGAAATTTGGTTTGCCTCGGGACATGGTGCTCAACTTTGTGAACATATTATACCATACATAAAAACATAAGACCTTCGTAGAGTTACTTTTAGAAAATTAAATGTTCTCCACTATTTGTTATATTCTATAGATCTCATGTAATCTTGTACAAAACAAGTCCGTTGTCATGCCTTTGATGCCAGTAACATTCTCATCTAAGATGTCAACGCTCATAGCTTTAACAAACCTTTTCATATCCGCTTCTACCATTCCATGTAATTCAATTTGGACATCCGCAGAAATTAGCGTTAGTAATTTAGCCACATCATTTCGATGTTTTTTAATATGCTTTGATAATCCTTCTTCACCAGCATTATGTCGATCAGTTAATTCACACCATGCCTTCGCTTTAAAGGGAATCAATCGAAGTTCATCTAATACAGATAACCCTTCAATTTTTTTCTTACCTTGAAGTAAAAAAATATAATAGTCGCTATTAAGCAAAATAGCTGAAAGGCTCGCAATATCATCTGCAATATGAAGTGGTATTAAATGATATCCTTCAGCCAATTTAAACTCGTTTGGTTCTCTCGCAAATAACTCCACCATTTGAGGGAAGTCAATATTCTTAGGCTTATCAAACCGATAAAAATTTTGATTCTCGCTGCTCATATAAATATTTCTATAGCCTCCTGCTTTGATAAATTCCCAAAATACTTCTCCAAAAGCTGAATCAATCATTTCAACAATTAAAACCATATCGATATCCTTAGTCGCTCTAAAATCAAGACCTACTTCTTCAAATATTATCGTGCAAGCTGTTCCACCAATCAGTACATAGTAATTATCAAACTCGCTGAAATATGTTTTAAACGCCTCTAGTCCTCGCATAAAGCCTCCTCAATAAGTTGCTCCAACTCAATCTCAACTCTAGGATCGTTATCTTCTTGATAAATAGCGTATAATGAAAAAACATCTATAATGCCATCTTTTGAAAATAAGTTTGGATTGTACTTCCAGCGTTCTACCCGAACAGCTTCCATATCATCTTCAACATCTGATTCTTTAATTATTAAGGTGGGCTCAATCTGATCAAAACTATATTTATCTAGAGCATAGCTGATAACTTTTTCACTACTCATCATTGTAAGAGCAGATAAAGCTAAATCACTTGAGCTAATTTGGTGATTCACATTATTGGAATGCTTTAGATATTTCACTTTACTAATCGGGGGAATCATATATTTCTTTCCAGCTTCCCAACAAAATTTCTTATTCATTCTGTAGTATTTCTTCTTAGTTCCCAAGCCAATCTCTTCAACGATTCCCAAGCTTACTAATTGCCTTATCCCCCGATTGATAGTCATCATGCTTAATCCGAGCTCTTCTCCAATTTCTCTCGTTACAATCTCATTCTCTTTACTAAGTAGGATTCTAATATAAATCATTTGTGTTGCAGCGGTAAATTTATCGAATTTATTGGAAACATTCGTAACCTTTTCTGTGAAGTTAATAAAAATAAATGGTAAATACAAATGTTTACCAGGTACTATAAACGGCACTCTTCTTATGACAAGCTTTCTTCTTTTTCCAGAATCTAAATCATTAAATATCAACACAGGTCTTTCAACACCGAATTCCTTAACTTTTTTTAAATGCTTGATTATTTTATCTATGCTGAATTTTATATCTTCTTTTTCCATCAGTATACAGTCTAAATCATGAATTTTACATTCAGAAAACTTGTATTCGTTGGTTAGGAATAATGGTAATTTCTTTACCCCTTTAAAGGGCTTTATTTCTACAGTCTCATCTAGTTGTTCCTTTAAATAATCTATCATATCCAATTGTTTCACCTCACTTAATAACATTTTTAAAATCATTATAACATTTAAAATGTTATAACTCAAACCAAAATGTTATAAACAACAAAAAAGGGATGATCATAAAACAATCATCCTTTAGAATCGATTAATATTCATCTAATACAAATTATAGAGTTATCTCTTGGTTGTTTATTGATCCCAAGTAAACGCAGTTTTTCTTTTTCAGACTCTAAGATTTGATCCAAAGCTGAAGCGATTTCTTCTGAGTACTTTTAGGTTTTTCTGCTTGAAGCATCATACTTGGGTTTAGACACAATTTTTTCTTGGATTTCTTTATCATTTGCGTTTGTTGTAAGCTTGTTATTTTCATTCTGATATTCTTTCCAATAATTGCGTACTTGTCCATTAAAGTGATCATCTCCTATTTCCTCCAAAGATAGTTTAAACCTTTGGGGATCAAATTTGAATTATTGGACCGTTTTTCAACTGATTATTTTATTGAAAATGGACCACTTTTAGATTAACAAATACAGCTTTGTCAAAATTCCTACTTCAACTATATTTTCTATTATAGAACTCTTTATAATTTTATCAAAAAATCTTTCATACCTTCAGAGTAATCATCTAAGCAATCTCAGTTTGCCCTTATGCTTATTTCAACCTTTCCACAATTCCCAACGTAAACAAAATGATTTTTTCGTACAAATGAGAAAAATCATGGAGCATATAAAACGACTTCCAGTCATGCCTCAGCAATGCGTAGCATTGAGCATTTTCAAGGCTTTTCATGCTCACATTATCCCTATTATCACCTTTTATTTTCCCTCTTAGTCAAGAAGCAGTCAAAAGGCAGTCATATTTGACTTTAATTATAAATTAATATAATTCCTCAAACTCAACTTCAATCGCTTCTCCTGATTGTCTCCATATTGCAAATTCTTCTTTTTGCTTCTTCTTAAGTTCCAACTCACTATTCAACATATCAACTCGGTCTCTTAAGTCCAAATAGCTCTCGAAGAACATTTCGATAAAACCATCATAGTTATCCAAGAGATCAAGTAGTTCTTTTCTCTGCTTCTCAAATTTTTCAACAACATCATCAATGCCTTTTCTAAATTCCTTTTCCTTTTCTTTTTCAGAGTACATTTCCCAAACATCAACACCAATTCCTACTACATCACCAATTATAGGTAAAGCATTGTTAATCCCCTTTGCTAATTTAACAGCGCCCCATGGCTTAAACTTGATTGGCAGTTTTAAGAAATCTCTAGACGCAAGTATTGCTTTATTTGTAACTTTGATAGAGCCTTTCTTAAGAAATGCTCCTCCTGCCTTAATGCCCTTAAATGCCATATCACCTAAAACACTTTGATAATGATCTACGCCAGCATTATAACTTACTTGCAATTGATTGATTTCTTGTAAAGCACCACCTAATTGTCTTTCGAACTCATTTTTTATTTTCGTTTCTAACACTATTCCTTCACTACCAATATTACGTTGAAAGAACTCGTCAAACGTCTCTATACTTGTTCCTTTAGCTTGAAGAATCAAATCAGTAAACGTATCTGATACATACTCTCTTAAATTGATACGTGCAGTTTTCATCCGATTGTTTGTTTTTTCTAGTTCAATCTGCATATCCTCACTTAATTCACCTAATTGAATACACTCCAAATATGCTTTTTCAACTCGCTCATGTGCAACTGGAAGTTCTCTAATCAAAACATCAGATACAATACTCTTTTGTGTTGCTATAATCAAATCACTTTTGCTACCTGAAGAAGAAATCTTGTTTGCTGTTGCTTCTTGTAAAAGTTCTATATGTGATAATTTCTTAAACTCTTCTAAATTATCAAGCCAATATTCTAAACCTTTATCAAATGGGTTTGAAGAAACACCAACTATGACAACTTCTTGATTTTGATCAAGAATCTCAAAATCACGTAATCGCTCGATTATATTTTTTCTTTTTATTGCAAGACCTTGAAGGTAATCATCCTCGTCTTCTATATCCACTTCTTCGTCAAAACGCCCTATCACAAAAATTGTACGGTCCAATATGTTCAAGTCTTTGAACAGCCATTGTAAATCTTTTTTATGACTATCTTTAATGGGATTATTTGGATTCATTACATAAAGTACTAAATGTGCTTCACTTACATATTTTTTTGTAATATCTTTGTACTTCTCATTATTCTCATTTTCTTTTGAACCAAAAAGTCCTGGAGTATCAATGAGTAAGATATCACCAACTGTAAAACACACAATTTCGTCCGATGACTCTGAGTGACTTATTTTCATTATGGATTTATCATAGTCTTCAGCCCAAGCTGCAGCAATTGATGTTTTCCCCTCAGAAAATCCTCCAATTAATGCAACTTTCAAATTCTCATTCTCAGTATCAGAAATGCCTCTTCTTACTTTTTCAACTAGCTCTTCTTCAATTTTGACACCAAATTTTTTTCCTTCTTCTAAAAATTCTAATGTTTTCTCTAGTAAATCTACTACCTTCTTCTGTCCAGCTTTAAATACTTTTATCGTATCCATTTCATCTAACCCCTTCTCTAATAATTGTTGATTGGATTATTGCCATTTTATCTTCAGCTTCTTTTAAAATATAGATCATTGAATCTAGATTCTTTGTAGGTTTTCTAATATCATGTTTGAATTTTTCCATACTTTTACTTAGTTCATCTATTGAATTTTCAACAGATTTTAATTTGGATTTTAATATGTCTGAACTAGTTTTATCAATACTTTTATTCGCCACACTTTTTTGATGTGCAATCCTCTTTTTCTTATCAAATAAATTAATAAGGTTTTTTGAAACATTTATAAATGCTGCAAGCACAGCTAGTCCAATTACTAAAGGTCCACCCGCCAAAATAGCTGCGATAACTCCACCTATTGCTACAACTACTTCTATAACGCCTTGCCAATTATCAACACCTTTCAACTTAAGGTCAGCAAAGCTTTCACGATTGAGAGAAGTACGTTTACTATAAACGTCTAGCAATTCATTCTCATACCGATTATGCTTTTCAATAACAGACTTTATATTTTCTTTGTAATCATTTAAAACATTATCTATGGATTTATTCATTTTCCCATCTAACTCAACTAGAGAGTGTTCTAATATCTCTTCATATATTTCTTTAAAAACCTTTCCACTGATTTCTTTTTCAATTTCCAAATATATTTTTTCTCTAAGTTGTCTCTTGAAATTATCTATTTCTTTATTAATTGCATTTTGCAAATTTGTTTTTAATCCTATAATAGCTTCATCTAATTGATTTACTGTACCTCGTCTAGTTTTATCTAGTAGTTTCTTCAAATCCCTCAGTTCACCATACACAGCAGTTATTGATGTTATAGTATCGCTTAATCGTACACTTACCTTATTATAGTTTGACTTAATGATTTTAGATTTACATTCAGAAATAATATCATCTACAAGCCAGTTAGCAAATTGCTCTACTTGAGTTACTGAAAGTAGTTCATCGTGACGATGATACTTTTCAAGAAATTTTTCTTGTGCCTTTAGAAAAGCCTCCTGAGTGTTTTTCCCAACCGATAGAAAAGCTGGATAAGCAGTGAGCACCTTATTTTTGGAATAATGATTGCCTAAATTTTCCTTCATTATCGTTTCTAATTCTACCAGACTGTTTTCCTCATCTTCATTGATTAATCTAGGTCTAAGTTGCTGATGATTCTTCACTCTCTTATTGTATATGGAATAAACCTCTGTATGTTGCCCTAAATGTTTCTTAATTTTCTGGAGGGTGCCATTATTATCGTTTCCATTTTGGGGAGGTGCTGCCTTATTAGTAATGTAGAACACAATATGAGCCTTTTGAACAGCCGAATTAATCTCATGCATAACCAAATCTTCTTTACCTTCAATTCCTGGTAAATCTAATAATGCAAAACTTTGATTTTTTCGCGAAAAATTATATGATATCACATCTCTAGTATAATCCGATTGTCCATCTCCAATAATCGCACCATCAGAGAGGAGTAATATTTCTTCATTTAGTTGATCTAGTGTTTCTTTAAACTTAAGACTAATTTTTTCCATTTTCTCAAGTTCTAAATTCATTTCTTTACTTCTTAAATCAATCTCTATTTCAAGTTCATCACATTGTGAAATTAAATTATTTAAAGTGAACGAACTATTTTGGATACTGTTCTTTAAATCCCATAACATTTGTTGTTCTTTAAGAATTCCAATAATATAACGAAAGAAGTTTAACACTGATGATTTTTTCTTTTCATTTATGAGATTTTCTACTTCTGTCATTTCTTCTTCAAAACACTGAATATTCTTTTCAATTTCACAAATGTCTATCTTAAGTAAATCAACTTTTTCATTTAAGTTCTTAACCTCAAGACTGTACCCCTCATTAATTCCTTCCATCAACTTACAATGCGTGGCAAAGTTCTCTTCAATATCAATTATTTCATGTTTTTTTAAGTCAAAAGCTTCTCTTTCACTTACTTTAGTGGGTTCATCCAAGAGAATTCTCAAAGTTTCAATCAAAGTTGATTTACCTGCATTTGTTTCTCCATAGAAAGCTATATTGAAAACATCCCACTCAGCATTTTCATTTAATGATTCTAGTTCTAAACTTAACTTTGATTTCATTTCTTCTAACCGAGTTATTGCCTGTTCTAGCGCATTATGATCAACATCAGCATATTTTTTTGATTTAAATGCATCAATAATACTTTCTATTTCATGTGTAACTTTCTTATATATTTCGCTAGGAGTCCCAATTTTCAAATTATCATCTCCATATCATCTTCATCAGTGTAATTGAATAATCTACTATATGTCGGTTTATTATTGTTCATTAAATAAAGGTATTTATTTACATATGATACTTCAAATATACACTAAAAAAAGAGCCAAATCAAAAGTACTTTAATGCGTACTCTCAATTTGACTCTTTTCTTAAAATACATTCAAAACTTATCTAATCAAAATGATTGATTCTTCCAGTTTCTTTGGTAACTAATTCATACAACTCTTTAAACATAATCTGATTTTTATCGATTACAACAGCAATTTCTTCAGTGATGTTTGATTGTAAAGCATTCTGCAGTTCTCTTGTGATATTCCTTATCTCCAATGCCAACTTATCACTTTTAAACTTACCTACACTGATATGAACCTCGGCATTCAAAACAGCATCTCTTAAGTAATCACCTTTAATCTCACCCGTTACTTTTATTCTCTTGTCAATTGTTTCAAACTCTTCATCGGTACATCTAAAAGCCAAGGTTCTAGGTCTATGTCGATTTCTATTTGGACAAGCCATATCATCTCAGTTCCTTTCTGTATTCTTCATCTAGTTTATTAGCAATCTCAACTTGTTTATTGGGATATAGGTGTACATAAGTATTCAATGTGGTTTCTACTTTCTCATGTCCAAGCCTTTCAGCAATTGCTACTGGTGTAAATCCTAATTCTATCAAATGGCTACTGTGGCTATGACGAAGATCATGTAGCCTGATTTTCTTAACACCGCTCTCTTTTACACCGCGTTTCATTTCACATGTGAGATAACCCTTAGTAAATCTAAAAATCCTATCTCCTTTTTTCAACTTATATAGTTTTGAAAAGTAATCTTCAAAGTCTGCAGCTAGAAACTCTGGTATACTAACGATTCTCTTACTCTTTGCAGTTTTCGGTTCTGTAATGACATCACGCTTGTCAAATCGCTGATAGGATTTACTTATTGAAATCGTCTTTTTCTCAGTATTGATATCTGCTCTTGTTAACGCCAATAGTTCACCAATCCTCATTCCTGTCCAATACAAAGTAGTGAATGCTACATATGATTCTTGTTTATCCATAACAGCTTCCATGAAGGTATCAAACTCTTCCTTTGTCCAGAACTGCATATCTTCTGCATTACTTTTACCCATGCTGCCAGCCTTTTTACAGGGATTACTCTTAAGATCATAAAATCTCACTGCATGATTAAGTATTGCACTTAATTGGTTATTGATTGTCTTAAGATAAGTCTCTGAATAGCCTTGTCTCATCAGTTCATTTTGCCATTTCCTAATTGTTGCCGCTTTAACGTCACTTACGCGCATATTCTTGAAATATGGCAATACCTTTAAGTCAATGATATATTTCTTCGTCCGCATTGTATGCTCTTTTATCCTTGGCTCAATATCATCGTAGTATACTTCGATAAAATCAGCAAAGTTCATTGTAAAATCGGCTTGATGTTGTGACAAATAGCTTCTTACCCATTCCTCCGCTTCCTTCTTCGTTCGGAATCCTCGCTTTGTTGAGTTTTTTACATTACCCTGCCAGTCTTTATAGTAATATTGAATTTTCCATTTACCTGTTTTTGCATCTTTTGTTGCTTTCATAATCCGGTCTCCTTTATGAGTTTAAGCCATAATATTTTTCCTCAAAATACCTAATTGGTAACTTGCCAGAAATCACTAAGAAACCCTTTTCTTCAAGTTCCTTATTTAATCTTCTAATAATCCTGTAGCTATGGCTTACGCTTATATCAAGCATCGCTGAAATGTCTTCAGCTGAATAATAGATTTTCTTTACTTCAACCATATGATTTCACCTCTTATATATCAGTTATAAAAATCACCCATATATCAGAGTAATAGCGCTATCTTCTGAACTCATACTATCTCTTCTGATAATTCCAGGCAATGTTTCGTTTATTTTTCCTTTTCCATAAAAATAGCCTTAATCCGATATTCGAAATTACTAATACCGTTAAAGGCTTTAACCTCATTCGAAAAATGAATGAGGTTTCTTTTGTTTTAAGAAAGCATTGATTTCACAATGTTCTTTCCCAAGCCTGCATTTAGGTAAAGCTTTTATAACGTCGTTATGATATTTACCTTTTGTGCTTGCCCTTGAATCCAATATTGAAATAACACCTGAGTCTGTTTCATTTCTTATGAGTCGACCTGCACCTTGCCTAAGCTTAATAAGCATTTGAGGAACTAAAACTTCTTTAACATAATCATCAGCCGTTTTATAACAGGTCCTTTCATAATCATTAAAAGGATCTGGTATTGGAAAGGGTAATTTTACTATAATCAAGTGTGAGAGAATATCACCTGGAATATTAACACCTTCCCACATGCTTCCGGTAGCAAACAGCACCCCGTTGCCACTAGCTTTGAATTCATCAAGTATATCTGATCGCCCTCTGGTCATCTGATATAGCGGAATTTCTGAAATTCTATTAGCTAGGCCCTGATAAACAAGTCTTAATGGTTTATATGATGTAAATAGTACTAATGCATGACCATTTGACATCCTAATCAAATTTTCAATTTCATCTATCAAACCATCAATATACTGCTGATTATCATAATCAGGATAGATTGTGTTTTCTGAGATATATAGAAGACAGTTCTCCTTGAAGTTGAAAGGACTGTCTTTACTGATTTCTTGAAGTTTTGTCATAGGAATTCTATTCATTCCAAGTTCATTTTTAATGTACTTAAAATCGCCTTCTACAGCGATTGTTCCCGATGTCAAAATATATGACTTATCATTCAGCCACAAATCTTCTCCAAGTTCCTGACTTAAGGTTATCGGAACTGATGCAAGTATTGTCTGACCTTTTGAATATGGCATCTCCAGCCAATAGATGATATGACATCTATTGAATACCTTCATGTTTCTTAGAAGTCTTCTTACATCTGATGCAAGCTTTCTATCTCTGTCATTTATAGCACGATGAATCTCTTCTAGATTAGTCGTGACTTGACTCAAGAGAACCCTGGCTCTCTGAGTGATGAAGGTCTTATACTTTTCAGTTTCTTCTTCTTGGAGCTCTTTTGGAATTTGACAAATCAACTCATCAAAGAACTTATTACTGTAGATAATTCCCTCGTTGCAAAGGTTCATCAGTATTTTTTTCATTGTCGAATCATCATTCTTTGGCATAGCCTTTTTTAAGATTTTAATGATTTCACTTTGAGAGATTGAAGTGCCATACATTTGATTAGCTGCATCCCTAAGTTTATGCGCTTCATCGATAACGACTTTATCATAGTCCGGAAACAAACCTGAAAGTCCTCGTCTTTTTCTGATGACATCCGCCAAGAAATAATTGTGATTACAAATTTGGAGGTCATGCCCCGACTTTTTGGCTTTCTTCATATGTTTTTGGTATCTGCAGTTGCTTTGAATGCTACAAGTCAAGCAGTTATTCAAGTTCACACAGATTTTCCTTCTATCGTAACCAGAAATACCCTCGATTTCATCAAGATCAATTCCATCGCTATTCATTAATTTAGTAAGAGCAACATATTCACTCATTATTTTCTTGTCTGGATCAAGAGATTCAACATAGTCCTTGAGACGTCTTTCACAGAGGTAATTGTCTTTTCCTTTTCTCATAATACATGTAACTGGCCTTTCAATGATCCCATAAGCCAATAACATCTTTGAAATATCAGGTATATAATCCTTTATTATCGCTTTTTGAAGCTCAATGCTCGATGTTGAAATGATGATCGGCTTCATTTTACTTTTGGCATGAAACATCTTAAATACAATAGCAGCAACAAGATAGGCATGTGTCTTTCCGAGTCCCACTGGTATATCGCTCATAGAGATTTTTCCATTAGTCATTACTTGGTACATATGTTTTGATAGGTTCACTTGCTCCTGTCTTAATACATAACCGAAATTTGTAAAAACTTTATTGAAAATATACTCAATCATCGCCAGTCCAGTTCTTGAGTAATCAGATCCAAATAAATCCGAAACTGCTATTTTAAGCGCAATCTCTCGATAGGAGCTTCGATCTATTTGCTTCTTTCTATGAAATAAATACTCTTGCTTTCCATTCATATAGTTCACCAGACGGTAAGTATAGGTCTTTCCTGTAAACTGCTCATACAGTAGGCAGTCCTTTAAAATAAATAATCCTTTTGATTCTTCAGTAATGATTTTTTTCTGCTTCAATATATTCAAAATACTCATCGTATTTGTGTTAATTGGTATGCTGTCCATTGATATCCTCAACTTTCTTTTAGTATCGTTTTACTTAACAGCACAATTCCAAAGCAATATCTTTTGCTTCAGAATTCTGCTGTTAAGCCTTTCATTTATTCATTCAAATAATTTTAATTAAGTATGTTTAGACGGTCACTGGCACTGACCACATAGAAACAGCTAAAGCCATTGGCTTCCAGACTAAAGCTGCATTCTCTCCTGGTTCTACAGAAGCTGCCATCCATACGATGAGTTAGGACTTGGCAGAAGTATCTTTAAATTTTCCCTTATGTGTCATGGCGAGTTATCAAAGCCACTTGATAATTTCAGCCCGATGTTATCGCTCAGATCAATCAGATCTTCACCGCGCATCTGCTCCGTCGCTTTCCTTTCGGACACAAGGTAACGTATCTAAAACACTTGTGATGAGTAGATAGACTGTCTACTATTTTTCAATGTTCATGGGGAAATAAATCCCCCTCACTTCTTAAGCCGAAAAAGTCAGGGGGGTGGGCGAAAATATTTTTAGTTTTTGATCACTTTTTTTAATCGATTGAGTACCTTCTCTTTTCTATAAGAAATTGTCTTTCTAGGAACACCTGTTTCAGCAGACAACTCCCTTTCACTCTTCCCACAAAAAAACAGCTCATTGATAAGCCATTTTTCTTCTTCAGATAAAGTTGTCAATGCCTTTAGCAAACTCTCAATCATTACTCCTGTAATAACTTCATCTTCTAAACTTACAGGTTGTTCTACCATCTTGTTTTCTACTGGATATTCTGAACCAGACAAAGTTTCTAGAGACAACTCATGCTTTCTGCTTCGTTCATCTAAATAGCGTTCTCTGCGATCCATACGATAATAGGCAGTATAAACTTCTTCAGAAGTTTCATACAGTATCCCGTCAATTGGTATATAAAATGCTTTTCTTTCTTTTTTATTTTCATTTTTCTTATTCATGTCGTAACCTCCAAATTTGAATTAATGTATTGTTAAGTTCAAATTCAAAAGTTACGGTCCACGAATAGGCCAAACATATTTTGTGACCATATCCTACACCTCCTTGTTGAAGGCAATAAAAAAAGCCACACATAACTGTGCAGCTCACTAAATGCCTCCAACTCAAAAGTGTTCGGAGTCACTATTTAATTTTTATCACCATAATTCTGGGCATAAAGAAAGCCCCTGAGGATGGATTTCATCTTCAAGGGCTACACTTTATTTTTAGTTTTTCTAAAATCATCACAAGAGCAGCAAAATCCTAGAATCTTGCTCAATATTAATATGAGCAATCATCTCTTATATCTCTGCCACTCCAACGGTGGACTTTCACATTAGAAAAAATAATAACAAGGATTAATTAAAGGATATCAATCGCCACTTAATTATTCAATACCATTTACTATCTTTTCTAATTTACTCCCACGTAATTCAAAAAGTTATTCTATTCCCAGTATGGTTAGCATATCAGTCACTAAATACCGTGTCAGTACCAGACAAGTGCCTATTTGGTCCTAATTGAGTTCCATTTATGTATCACAAAGGTGCCAAATTAGTCTCAAAAAAGTTTCATCATTGTACTTGTGATTTTTTGATATCAGGAATCACAAATCCCCATAGGATTACACCTAAAAGTGTAATTGCTTTTTTCTTGTCTCGAAAGAATGTCGATCTTGATATATTCATGCTTTCAAGTATTTCGCTTTCGCTATATTTCACAAACACCAAGTAAGATTTACTCAATATCTCATAATACTTCTCGCCGTCATTGGGATAATTCTTCAAGAGGACCAATGCTCTATCGATTAGTTCTAAAATACTCTTGCTGTCCTCAATACTTTGTAGTCTACTTTCTATTCTTGCTTTATCCACTCTTGGATCAACATCAATTAATGTATCAACAACATCGAAAAGTCTGCTTCCGCTGGACAGATAGCACTCTGCCTCCATTTCCATAATTGAGTTGCTCATTCGCCACATGACTTTTGAGTACAGCTTCAATAGGAGCTTTGTATTATGATACATTTTGTCACTAAACAATGCTTCAAAATCATAAATCTTACCTAAGTCTTCGATAGATTTCTGTTTTTCATCTTTTTCCTTCGCTTTCTCCAACATTATCACCTTCACACTCTCATATTTAATTCATACACTTCCAACTTTCTAATTCGTAGATTTTAGGGCCAGGGAAAGGGCTTATCTACATTTTATATCGAACGCATGTTCAGTGTCAATGTAATCGGGTAGGAGGGAAAGTTGAATAGCTTTCCCGACCTCCCACAGCACCGTACATACGGATCCGTATACGGCGCTTCCTAAGTTTATACATTTACAGTTTTGTATCTATCAGAAAAGAACAGGTATCCCGACTCTCTAAGCCGATTATTTGTAATAGAGCAGTTTAGTATTTGGCTACCGGCTACATGCCAGTAGCCTTTTCTTGTATTAGCATATTTGAATGCATTGGGGTGATTGAAGCCTAATTGTATTAATCTTTTATACCTTGTCTTCGTTTTCTTCCATCTTTTCCATATGAATGTTCGAAGCCTTCTACGTAACCATTCATCCGTACATTGTAAGAGATATTTCATGTTAGCCATTTTAAAATAATTCACCCAACCAATCACATACTGTTTTAGCTTTAGCTTAAGCTCATCATAACTAATGCCGTTATTTCTTGATGTGATTTCTCTTATTTTGTTCTTCATTTTGGTTACACTTTTACCATGCACTCGTAGCTTTAATTCCCCTTTGGATGGATAAAATCCGTACCCGAGAAATTTGATGTGACCAATATAGGCAACGGATGTCTTCTCCCTATTCACTCGAAGTTTAAGTTTCCACTCAATAAACGGTAGAATATGATCCATAATCCTCTCTGCACTCCGTTTTGTTTTGGCAAACAACTGCATATCATCTGCGTATCTGACAAAACGAATCCCTCGTTTCTCCAGTTCCTTATCCAACTCGTTCAGCATGATGTTGCTGCATAGAGGACTCAAGTTTCCTCCTTGAGTTAGTCCTTCGGATGTTTCTTCGAATTTCCAGTCAACGATAGCTCCTGCTCTTAAGTATTTATGAATCAAGGATATGACCCTTCCGTCTTTAACGGTTCTCGACAGAATTTCTATCATCTTCGATTGACTCACTGTATCAAAGAATTTCTCCAAATCCATATCCACCACATAAGTGTATCCTTCATCAGCATATTCCTTGCATTTCCTTAAAGCATCATGGGCACTTCGTTTTGGTCTGAACCCATAACTCGTGTCACTGAATTTTGGTTCATAGATTGGCGACAACACTTGCTGTATAGCTTGTTGAACCACCCTGTCTACTACTGTTGGTATTCCCAGTTGTCTTTTCTTTCCATTGTCCTTCGGTATTTCTACACGTCGGACTGGTTTTGGTCGGTATTTACCTTCCAATATGGAATTCCTTAACGCCTTACCATTGTCTTTAAAATACTGTAGAAGATGCTCTACTTCCATTCCATCGACTCCGTGTGAACCTTTTTTCTTTTTCACCTGTTTATAGGCTCTGTTAAGATTTTCAGGTTCTAGGATTTGCTCCAGAAGTCCATCTACTCCACTGTCGGCATCGGTGTTGTTGTTTTCAGTTATCATCTTGTCGGTGAGCGCTCTGTCATGCCCTTCGTGTTCCGCACTATCTCTCTGACAGCAGCCACTGTCACTACAGTGTTTTCTGCTTTTCTTTTTCCCGTTTTCAGTAACATTCATTGACTAACACCTCCTTAGGTTCAACCCTTTACGACCCCGTCGAATGGGTCGCTACTATGGTATCAGCTGACTTCTCATGATAAATCTTATTTCAACCAAGTTTCACAAAGATGTTCCACTTGTCCATGAGATCTCCCCGGGTAAGAACGCAATCTTTCTCTCCATCCATCTGCCACATTTACGCTGTTGATTCCGAGTAGTTATTGGACTTCAGTTTGTGATGCAACTTTATCCATCAACTTGCGCCTGATGTGATTTCTATTCGTCAGACCAGAGATTTGCCGCCGGCTTCCTTCAGATTCCTCGTCGCCAAGGACACCCTTGCCTTAAGCTATACACTTCCCACTACTAGGGCGTGTTCGGGACTTGCACCCGTTAGATTGCGCCCATGCCGGGCGCACATCAAAACTACCCGCTTAGCGGGTAGTTTGCTCAGCCCTATAAGGGCATGTTACTCGCTTGAGCCTTAAGGCTCATTGAATCAGTTCGCCAACTGCTTACGCTTACTGGCTGCTGCTAAAGCAGCTTCTTATTTTTTTTGCCCTCTTCGACTTGCTTACCCGTAAACGGGTCAATGTATTCTTGAATACTTATTTGATCATTTGCGATATCTTCTTGTAATTGATTTTTTACATATTCTCTTATCGCTTTTT
>NZ_JADKNH010000011.1 GCF_015352425.1 Fusibacter ferrireducens
AGATTTCCCATCCTTAATGGAGTAAGATCCCATGTAGATAATATGGTAATAGGCCTGAGGTGTAAGTGCAGTAATGCATTCAGCTGACAGGTACTAATAGATCGAGGACTTGACCAATGACTAGTTTTCACAAGTGAAAACTGTAAAAGGGAAAGACCACAAAAGAACAAAACGGTTGATCTGATATATGCAATTTTGAATGTACAAGTCTGTAATCTATCTTTGATAGATGCGAACCAGCAATGAGTTCTCACTTGCGAGAATCTCAAGCCGACATAGCTTTTACCTAGTAAACGCAGGAGGCATGTTGGTAAACTTATACATTTTCATACGAGATAATCCAGTGATGAAGGCGGAGGGGCTACACCTGTTCCCATACCGAACACAGAAGTAAAGTCCTCCAGCGTCGATGGTACTTGGCGGGCAGCTGCCTGGGAGAGTAGAACGTTGCTGGTTATCTAGTATGCTTTTGGCATCTAGTATTGATTGTTTGCATATGGAGCCTATGGCCCCTTGGTCAAGCGGTCAAGACACCGCCCTTTCACGGCGGTAACAGGGGTTCGATTCCCCTAGGGGTCACCACTTATTTGATGGATCAAATGAATGGTTTCAAGTGAAAAATCGAAAGTCATCCAAGACTAAAAATGGAAGCATGGGAGTTTAGCTCAGCTGGGAGAGCATCTGCCTTACAAGCAGAGGGTCATAGGTTCGAGCCCTATAACTCCCACCATATGCGGGTATGGCGGAATTGGCAGACGCGCTAGACTTAGGATCTAGTGTCTTGTACGTGGGGGTTCAAGTCCCTCTACCCGCACCAAACGCGGAAGTGGCTCAGTGGTAGAGCATCGCCTTGCCAAGGCGAGGGTCGCGAGTTCGAATCTCGTCTTCCGCTCCATTTTTTTTGCGGGTGTAGCTCAATGGTAGAGCCCCAGCCTTCCAAGCTGGTTGTGAGAGTTCGATTCTCTTCACCCGCTCCATAAAGGCATGGTCCATTAGCTCAGTCGGTAGAGCATCTGACTTTTAATCAGGGTGTCCCGCGTTCGAGTCGCGGATGGATCACCATATAAGGCGACGTAGCCAAGTGGTAAGGCAGAGGTCTGCAAAACCTCTATTCACCAGTTCGAATCTGGTCGTCGCCTCCAAAAATGTGCGCTCTTAGCTCAATTGGATAGAGTGTCTGACTACGAATCAGAAGGTTAGGGGTTCGAATCCCTTAGGGCGCGCCATCTAGCTTGATGTTGAGCTGTTACGATTATAAGGATGATCTTAACAGTTCTTTTTTAATCAAAGATCAGATGACATCTAAAGTAGTTCTGTGAATCAAAATGCAACATGGGAGTTTAGCTCAGCTGGGAGAGCATCTGCCTTACAAGCAGAGGGTCATAGGTTCGAGCCCTATAACTCCCACCACATGCGGGTATGGCGGAATTGGCAGACGCGCTAGACTTAGGATCTAGTGTCTTGTACGTGGGGGTTCAAGTCCCTCTACCCGCACCAAGGTTACATATATATTAGGGTCCATTAGCTTAGTTGGTAGAGCACCTGACTCTTAATCAGGGGGTCCCGCGTTCGAGTCGCGGATGGATCACCATACTATTTAAGGACTTAGCTGCTATAATTCGTTTATAGCAGCTTTTTTCTTTTTTAAAACAATAAGATTTGAGCCAAAAGATATAATGAGATGTATTCACCCTCAAACAGTGTCATCCAAATTCATTTTGAGACATCGCAAGATGGCTCAAATGCTGTTTTTTGCAAAAAACAGTTGTGATTATAGGGAGGTAATCTCAGTGATTATCATGTCGTATAGATTGAGAAATTATATAATCATAGGACAGGTAAAGCATAATTTGATATAATCTATGTAAAGCAGAAGAAAACAATAACAAAATAAAAGATTGCTTGGTTTGAGGCAATCCTACGTAATAGGGTGTAGTCATGTTAACTGAAAATCTTACAATAAAAAATATTATACTAAAAAATAGAATTATTGCAGCGCCAATGGTTACCAATTACTGGGATGATCATGGTAATCCTACGGCAAAGACATTAGAGCTTTACGAGGGATATGCAAACTCGGGAACAGGACTTGTTGTTGCAGAACAGCTTATCGTGCATCCCTGGGGACGAAGTGCGTTAAAACAACCTTCTCTATATGATGATGATTCTGCTCTGGCATTAAGAGAGTTGACGAAAATATTTCGTGAGAAAGAGATTCCTGTTGTTGCACAACTTAATTTTAGTTCAAGAGTAATAACACCTGCATTACTTGATACGCCTAATTTTAAATTCGTTTCCCCTTCAGGCTTGCCAACACCTAGAAAATCTAATGTTGATGCAGAATCTTGTGCATTAGAATTGAGTGAAATAGATGAAATCATAAAGGCTTTTGCAGATGCTGCTCGTCGTGCTGTTGAGATCTCTATGTTTAATGGAGGTGTTCAGATCTATGCATCCCATGGATACCTAATAAGCCAGTTCCTAAGTCCATTAACCAATGTCAGGACAGATGCCTATGGAGGGAGCCTTGGCAATCGTTCAAGATTACTATTCGAGATAGTCAAAACAGTAAAAAAAGCTATAGGCGATGTGCCGCTATCTGTTAGATTGGGAGCATCCGATCAGATGCCGGGTGAGCTGGAAAACGGATTGACTTTGAAAGAGAGTATTTGGGTCGCAGAGGAATTATCGAAAATGGGAATCGACTGGCTAAGTGTATCAGGGAACCATTGTATTTATGGCATAGGTGTAAATGATGATGACACGGCTTATTTTGCGCCATATTCCAAAGCTATGCGCGATGTGGTTCATAAGCACAATGTATTGGTGGACTGTACAGGTGGTATTCGTTCACGTGAAAAGGCGGAAAAACTACTAGAAGGGTGTATCTGCGATCTTATTGGCATTGGACGCCCACTAGCTTCTAATAAATCTTTTCTAGAAGGATGGCATTTATAAACTTGTAGATAGGAAGTAGATAGAAAAATGTATAGGGTTACACCTATAGAAAGGTGAACCTCAAAAATCTGAGAATTGATGTCATAAAGTAAATAGTCTATAATAATAGAGTATGAAATTCGAAAATTGTATAGAAATTATTTTAAATCTGAGGGGCTGTATGATAAAAAGAAATACACTAATATTGACTTTATCTGTTTATATGTTAACCATGACAAGTATGATTATCGGCTTATCTTTGCCAAGTGGAGATACTTTTCTTGAAAGAATACTAATAAAATATAATTTACCTGCATATACACCAGGAGAAAAAGGTATTTATATACCAGGAATGCAGCTATTTGTTGTGATTTTAATGAGTTGGGCAGCTTTAAAGTGGATATATAAAGATCAAGTTTCACTTTGGAAAAACGGGTTATTGCTTTTAATTTTGTTAGTTGTGGTATTTTGGAAGGTCATTATTTATTGACAATAGAACGGAAGGGCATTTTATGAATGTGACATATGATGATATTGGTCAAATTTTTAAAGAAAAGTTATATCAACCTAAGGTGAATATCTTACCTTGTGGAAATCATAATTTAAATCGAAATTTAGTTTTTAAGGTATATACATCTACGGCGCAGTGGATTATTAAATTTTATTATAAGCCATTGAAGAGAACACGTGAAATAAATGCACTTTCTTTTTTTAAACAAGCTCATTTAGAAATTATTGATCAGGGTATTCTAGACAATGGCATTGAATGGCTTGTCTATAATTTTGTTGAAGGTCAGTTATTGGAACAGTGTTATGAGAGCATATCAGAGGCTAATCTCAATACGCTATTTTTTGATATGGGCAGAGAAATGGCCCGATTACATAATGTTGAACTATTCGACTATTTTGGGGATTGGGTGCCTCAGAAACAGAGTGCTCTAGAGCATTACAAGGATTTTATTATAAATGATACAGAACGTCTCATTTTGAATAATTTGCATCATAATCAAGACCAAAATCATATACTTAATGCTGCAATTGATCTGCTGAGAAATGAATACAAGCATATAAGACAACTCAATGTTGGAAGATTATGTCATAGAGATTTTGATGGTAGGAATATTATTGTGAGTTTTTCCAATGAAACTTATAAATTAGATACAATTTTGGACTTTGAGAAATGCGTTGTATTTAATGAATATTTTGATATCATTGGGCTATATAGAAAATACTTTCTCAATGCGCCGCAGTTAATTAAGCCCTTTAAAATGGGATATGAGGATATATTAAAGATTGATTCAAGCTTTAATGAGGAACTCAAGTTTAATCTTTTAAGATTGGGCATTGATTTGAGCAGCTGGGCAAAATATGTCTCGAATGATTTTTATGTTGAAACGATAAATTATTTATCGGATCTCTTATCAAAAATCGATCAAATAGAGCAATACTATTTATGAAATAATGGAGCGGATAAATCATTTGTATTTTTAAATGATCTGTAGCGTTATTTAATACTCTATAGGAATGATTCGTATGCGATCAATATAAAATAGAATAGTACAGTTATTGCAAGCAAAAAAAATTCACCTTTATATTAAGGTGAATTTTTTAATTGAGCTAATTTAATGGCGTTAATTTTTATAAAACTTTATTGAGTTGAAAGAAATTATGAATTTCAGACAGAGCCTCATTAGCTTGCTTTTCATCTATAATGCACGAAATTTTAATTTCAGAGGTAGAGATCATTTCTATATTGATACCCAACTGATACAAAGCTCCAAAGAGACCTGAAGCTATGGTTGCATCAGAAGTTATACCAGTACCAACAATAGATAATTTAGCGACATCTGTTCTGATGAGCAGTTCACTCGCATTTACTTCTTGTACAAAAGCATCTATGGTCGGTTTAACATTATAGAGTTCATCTTTAGGAATTGTAAAGGAGATATCATTGAGATCATCATGATTAAGATTTTGAATAATCATGTCTATGTGTACATTTTGTGCAGCCAGTGCAGAAAACATCTTATATGCTATACCAGGTTTATCTGGAACATTTGACACGGTTAGCCTTACAATATTATCGTCCAAAGTTACGCCTCTAACTTGTGCTTTTTCCATTTGTTTCACCTCTTTAATTATTGTACCGTGATGATCCAGTTCAAAAGAGGATCTTACCACGAGTTTCATATTATTTTTTCGTGCAAGTTCTACAGATCTAGGATGCATTACTTTGGCACCAAGTTTTGCAAGTTCAAGCATCTCATCATAACTTATACTTTGCATCAAAGCGGCATCTTTTACAACTCTAGGATCTGCTGTATAGATGCCCTTAACATCCGTATATATTTCACACAATTCAGCATTTAATGCAACTGCAAGGGCTACTGCTGTTGTATCTGATCCCCCGCGGCCTAAAGTGGTTATATCTCCATTTGAGTTAATACCTTGAAAGCCGGCCACAATGACAATTTTGTCGGCGTTAATTTCTGCCATAATACGCTCTGTATTAATTTCATTAATCTTAGCTTTTGAGTAAATGGGGTCTGTTTGAATACCACATTGATAACCTGTTAATGAAATGGCTTTGTAGCCTTTTGATTCTATGGCCATGGCAAGCAAGGAAATTGAAATTTGTTCTCCTGTTGAAAGCAACATGTCCATTTCTCTAGAAGAGGGGTTAGGGGTGATGCTTTTGGCGAGCTCAATAAGATGGTCGGTGGAATCACCCATTGCAGATACAACGACTACTGGGCTGAAACCTTTCTTTTTTTGTTCAATGATATGAGAGGTAACATGCTGTATGCGCTCTGTATTTGCGACAGAACTGCCTCCATATTTTTGAATGATAATTTGATTCATATGCACCTCTTTATTCTAATATTTCGTAAGTTGTTCCGTTGTTATTAACAGTTAAGGATTTTAGAGTCCATGTGTGTTGAAGTGTTTCAAGAAAAGGATTTATGATAGCATCAAATTCAGTATCATCGGCTTTTACCAAACTGATAAGAGTAGGACCAGCTCCGCTGATAAAAGCACCCAGAGTATTTAGCGATTTAAACTTTTCCATAATCAAGTCTGCTTGGTGTATGAGTTTGATTCTATAGGGTTCATGAATTTCATCTTTAAAAGAAAATCTCAAAAGATCGTAATCTTTTGTATTTAAGGCATTTATAAGCATGCTGACCCTTGAAATATTGTTAACACATTGAGCCAGCGAATATTCTTTAGGCAACACTTTTCGAGCATCTTTTGTACTCACTCTAAAGTCTGGTATAAATACTTTAAAGTGTAATTCGTCTGGAAATTGTACCGTTGAATGGATAATTTTATGCGAAGCCTCATCTATACAAGAAATAACCATCCCTCCTAAAATAGCTGGGACGACGTTATCAGGATGACCTTCAATTTCAGTTGCATGTTGTATGATATCCTCTTTACTGAGTTTAAAATCCATTAAATAATTTGCTGCATAGATACCGGCGATAATGGAAGCGGCTGAACTCCCAAGACCTCTGGAAATAGGAATTTGGCAATCGCCTATGATGAGTTTATAACCTATTTGATCAAATCCATATTGAGCTAGAATTTGATCGAGGGTTACTTTGACATAGTTTTCTTCATCTGCGACTTCAATTACGCCATTTTTCCACAATACAGAGCGCTGTGTACTTTCGGTTTTTTCAACAGTAATCGTGTTGAATAAATTTAGAGCAACACCTAGAGTGTCAAATCCGGGCCCAATGTTTGCTGAGGTCGCCGGTACTTTAATTTTAATCATTTAATATGCCTCCAATAAAACCCATTAAATTATATTTTTTTGATCATTTATTGTTGTCTTTATTTATCGAACACGAGGAAGTGCTTATACTTGCAATTTGCAGTATGTGCAATTTGATTTAATTGTTGAAGCAGTGTTTCTTCATTTTCTGCCACAAGTTGTACATAAAGTATATCTGAATTTGCATCTTTGGAAAGTTTAATTGCATTTGAAGAAAAGGATTCAAACAATAATCTTGTTAATTCGTGAAGCTTGCCGTTCGTTAAACGAATGACCCATTTTGATTTTCTAGGGTAGTACTGATGAATGTGTACACTGTCTTGATAGTGATATGAAGGATGTTTTTTCTTATTTTGAACGATATCGAGTAAATCACCTAGTATAGCACTGGCAGTGGGGAACTTACCCGCACCTTTACCGGTAAACATGAGTTCACCAACAGCATCGCCTTCAAGAATGACAGCATTGTATTCGTTATCAATTTTGGCATACTTAGATTGACTTGTCACATAAACAGGTCTAACAGTACCATAGATGCCATCTCCCATATCCTCTGAAAAGGCCATGAGCTTCATTCTGTAGTTTTCACTATGTGCATAATCTATATCAGATTTTAAAATATTAGAAATCCCTTCAATTGGCAAATCTGTCCATTTGATGTTTTTCTTATAACCAATAGAGGAGAGAATAACTAATTTTCTCATGGCATCGTAGCCTTCAACATCTGAAGTCGGATCGGATTCAGCAAAGCCCATCTCCTGTGCAAGTTCAAGTGCTGCTTCATATGAAATATCATCGTTGAACATCTTAGTAAGAATATAGTTGGTTGTACCGTTGATCACAGCACTGATATTTTTTATAGTATTTCCTGCTAGGCATTCTTGAAGTGGTTTTAAAATTGGAATACCACCGCCTACGCTGGCTTCAAAACTTAAGATCGTATTATTTGATTTTGCGATTTCCAAGAGACTAGGTCCCTTTTCAGCAATCAAATCTTTATTGGCAGTTATAACTGGAATCCCCTTTTTTAAAAAGTATTCAAGATAATCGTAAGCAGGGTATATACCTCCGATAGTCTCTATTGCGATATCAAAATCTTCCTTTATAAGCTCATCAAAACTATTTGTGAAGATATTAAAGGCCTTATGTGTTTTATATTTATTTAAGTTATTCACAAGAATTCTTTCAACGCGTACATCTTTTGAAAAGTTTTCCTGTATACTTTCGTTATTCTTTTCTATGAGCTCGTAGACTCCAGAGCCTACAGTCCCATATCCTAGTAACGCAATTTTCATAGTTTGAACCCCCTAGTCCGCTTATTCAATACCAAGTAAAGAAAATTTATGAACACCTTCAATTTTTTTTAAGTCATTGGAAAGTGTTGTGAATGAGTTGGTCATTTCAGATATGTCAATGGTAATGGTGACGTTGGCCATTTGGTCGATTGGACTACTTTGACTAATGGTCATGATGTTACCATTATTATAGGCAATACAATCGAGCACTTTTGACAACAGTCCAGAATGATGATCCAAGTTCATGGATACAGTGGCCTTTTTTCCAATGACGCCATCGCCAAGTGCGAAAACATAATCACTATATTTATAAAAAGTACTTCTGCTAATGCCCACTTTTTTTACTGCATCAGAAACAGATGTAGCTTTTCCTTCTTTTAAAAGTGTTTTTGCCTCAACAACCTTTATGAAGACCTCAGGTAAAACATCAATGTGAATGAGTAAAAATTTTCCTTTATCCATGTTAACCTCCATGTGCTCTATAGGCGGACAATTGTTCGCCGATTGATATTAATAAGGATTATAGCACATTCAGATATTGTATACAAGGTAAATGCAGAATAAATTTGATGTTTTTATTTCAGAACATTCTTGAACCTAAAACGAATGAAGCATGAGTTTGCTCTAATTTTGATGGTTATAGATGGCTTATTTTGAATGAAAATTCTTTTATAAGCATAATTATAGACTGACAAAATCGTCTTGTTCGCGTTCAAAAATATGGGGCTAATAGAATTGAAAGTGAAGGAGTTTGAATTTGTTATATTTTGATGAATTTCAAATTTTGTAATGTTTTAAGAAGAATCGGGTATATAATTGATGTATGTAAAGATTTTAAATTAGGAGGCATTATATATGAGTTACTTGAAGGAAGATTTCACCTTAAATATGACAGGAGGAGGACAAGTTGATAAAGCGGCACTTTTAGATCAAAATTTTATTCTCTATTTTTATCCTAAAGACAATACTTCTGGATGTACACTAGAAGCACAAGATTTTGCGGATCTATATGATGAGTTCAAAGCTCTTGGATATGAAGTTTATGGTATTAGCAAAGACTCGCTTAAGTCTCATGAGAAGTTTAAAGAGAAGTTCAATTTACCCTTTAATTTGATTGCAGATGAAGAAAAAATACTTCACAAAAGTTTTGATGTCATCAAAGAGAAAAAAATGTATGGAAAACTTGTTAAAGGCACGGAGAGATCCACCTTTGTTTTCAGAGAAGGCCTTTTATGTATAACAGAGTTTAGAGGCGTCAAGGCAAAAGGACACGCTAGAGCTGTTTTGGATTATTTACAAAAGTAATCCCGACTTGACATTCCTTGAAACCCCCAGTATAATGAAGTAGAAAATTGAATCGTTTAATCAAGGTGCTAACTCTTATTTGAAATTTTAGCTAAGAGGGAAAGAGGTTGAAATCCTCTGCAGCCCCCGCTACTGTATATAGTGATGAACTCCAATAAATCCACTGAGAAATCGGGAAGGATGGATAGTAAAGTGATCTATGAGCCAGGAAACCTGCCTTGATTTAAGAAGAATCTACTTCGGAGGGAAGTCGGGTGATTTGGATTGAACATACATTCAACACACGCAATTCTGCGTGTGTTTTTTTTATAAGCATTTTTTATGAGCAGATTTGAATTGAATAAATTTAGATGGATTTAAATCGTAGATATCCATTGGATCAATAGCAAGTGACGTAGATTTGTGACAATAAATAGAATAGACTATAAAATAAAAGTGAGGATATTATGGCAAAAAAATTGATGTTTCAGGGCACTGGCTCAACTGTGGGCAAGAGTTTGATTGTAGCTGCCCTGTGTAGAATTTTAAACGATGAAGGGCATCGTGTGGCGCCTTTTAAATCACAGAATATGGCCTTAAATTCTTTTATCACAAGAGAAGGCAAGGAAATGGGACGTGCTCAAGTCGTTCAAGCTGAGGCTGCTAGGATAGAACCTGATGTTGCCATGAATCCGATTTTATTAAAGCCTACAAGTTACGTGGGATCGCAAATCATTTTAAATGGTGAAGTTTATAAGAATATGAAGGCTAGTGAATACTTTTCCAGGAAAGATTTTTTGGTGCCACACATTAAAACTGCTTTTAACAAATTGAATCAAAATTATGATTTGATCCTTATAGAAGGTGCTGGTTCTCCTGCTGAGATCAATCTTAGAAGTCGAGATATTGTCAACATGGGGCTTGCAGAAATTGTAGATACGGATGTTATCCTAATTGGCGATGTGGATAAGGGTGGTGTCTTTGCATCGATCTATGGGACTTACATGTTGCTTTCAGAGACTGAAAGAGCACGTATTAAAGGGTTTGTCATTAATAAATTTAGAGGGGATGTCGAGCTTTTAGTGCCAGGGGTTAAAATGATTGAAGAGAAGATTGGCATACCTTGTGTGGGGATTATTCCCTTTATAGAGCAACTTAAAATTGACGATGAAGACAGTGTATCTGAGCGCTTATTTATGAAATCGGATAAACCTATAAAAGTAGGCGTTGTCAGATTGCCTTACATGTCCAATTTTAGTGATTTTACTGTATTTGATATGGAACCAGATGTCAGCCTTGAATACGTTACAACAGAAAGTGAAATAGAGGCTTGTGATTTGCTCATTATTCCAGGGAGCAAGAATACTATTTTTGATATGCAATTTGTCATTAAGCATAAAATCAATCAAGCAATATACAGATTTCATAAGGCAGAAAAGCCGATTTTTGGCATCTGTGGCGGTTATCAAATTCTGGGCAATAGTATTTCAGATCCAGATAGTGTGGAATCCGTTGATACAATGATCAATGGCCTTGGCCTGCTGAATGTAGAAACGGTTATGGCCATTGAAAAGACAACCGTTCAAAGTGAGGCTACAATTCAAAATAATTATTTTGGCCTTGAAACCGAGCAAATGGACATAAAAGGCTATGAAATACACATGGGAGAAACGATTGCAAACGGCGATGACGTGGTTCCTTTTGCCCTTAATCGTAAAGGCGACTTGGATGGTGCAATAGATGAGACAGGTCGCGTTATGGGCACATATTTTCATGGCATATTTGACAATGATAATTTTAGAAGCGCTATTTTAAATAAAATCAGAGCGCAAAAGGGCATTACATCTGATGATTTTGGAGAATCGTTTGAAGTGCTTAAGGATAGAGAATATAATCGTTTGGCTGAGCATGTAAAAAAATATATGAACATGACTTTAATTCAAAAATTTTTGGATGAATCGAGGACATTAGATTGTTAGTCGATATTGGAATTGCAGTCCTATTGGACTGGTTAGTAGGTGATCCTCCTAATTGGCCGCATCCAGTTAGGTTTATAGGGTGGTTAATCAGTACGTTTGAAAAGCAGATTAGACGTTTTTCAAGCAACCTCTATATTGGCGGGTTTGTATTGATGATCTTAACCGTATCATCGGTTGTGGCGTTATACGCACTGGCTGTGTCTGTTTGCCACCCTTATTTTTTAAGAATTCTAAATATTTATTTATTATATACTTGTCTTGCCTGTAAATGCTTAAAAGATGAAGCTTTTAAAGTCAAGAATTTGATTCAAAAGAATCAAGTTGAGGCTTCAAGGAAAGAATTGAGTTATTTAGTGGGAAGAGACACGGAGACTTTAACAGTAGAACAAGTTTTAAGAGGTATTATTGAGACGGTCTCTGAAAATACTGTGGATGGCATTTTAGCGCCTCTTTTTTATATGCTCGTGGGCAGTCTGTTCGTCTACAATAATATATCGTTTGCAGTGGTATTTGCATTGATCTATAAGAGTGTCAACACCTTGGATTCAATGGTGGGCTATGTACAGGCACCTTACAAAGAAATCGGTATGATTTCTGCAAAAACAGATGATCTCTTGAATTTCATACCCGCACGGATAGGTGCTATTTTTATGCTTATGGCAGGAGCTGTTTTGAAATTGAATTTTAAAAATGGTTTAAATGTGATGATGAGAGATCATAGAAATCACAAAAGCCCTAATTGTGGCTATCCGGAATCCGTTACTGCAGGACTGCTAGACATACAACTTGGAGGCACAAATGTTTATTTTGGAGAAACGGTTTATAAGCCGACTATAGGCGACAAATTGAGAGATTTTGATGTTGTCGATATTGATAAATCTGTAAAGGTTATGTATGTTTCAGAGAGTATTTTATTGCTACTGGGAATCCTTTTGACTGTTTTAGTCTAATTCAGATTGATTGTTCAGTTGATTCTGAGATCAATTTATTATCATGAACTTGGATGACCTGTTTAAAGAGGGTATTTAAGAGTAGGAGGCAAGATGAATTTTCATGGAGGATATTTTGGGTCGAAGGGAATGATGGATTTTAGTGTCAATATTCCACCGCTTTCGTATCCAGAAGGGTTAAAAGAATTGATGTTCAGCACATTTGATGAACTCCGAAATTACCCTGAAATTGATGGTATTTCAGCGCGCGATGCCATTGCTCGCAAAACAGGCTATGACTCTGAAAAGATTATTTTAGGTAATGGGGCAACTGAACTCATATATCTCTATTCTAGAAGCATTGGTGTCTCAAAGGCACTCATACTTGAACCCACCTTTACAGAATATAGACGTGCACTTGAATTGAATCAAGTTGAAGTTCACTCTTTTTCACTGCTTGATTTCGTCAAATCCGATGAAAGCTTGTTATCTATAGATGTACATCATAGCGCATTGTTGACGCAAATTATTGAAAGAATTTTAACACAAAAAATAGAATTGCTGGTGTTATGCAATCCTAATAATCCCACAGGACATCTTTATTCAAGTGATTTTATTCAAAAAATAATTGAAGGTGTCAATAATCCAGATTTTAAAATTTTCATAGATGAGTCTTTTTTGGATTTTGTATCGTCTGATAAACTTAGAGCCTGTAATTTAGAAGCATCTGATTTAAAGAACGTTTTTTTATTGAGATCTATGACTAAAAATTTTGAAGTACCGGGGTTGAGAATTGGCTACGGATTAAGTGATTTTGAAACGATAAAGAAAATGGGACGCTATAAAGAACCTTGGTCATTAAATGCCTTTGCACTTAAAGCCATTCCTTTTTTAGTGGATCAAGAGGATCATATTAAGCGTATAAAAAAATGGTGTCAGGAAGAATCTGATTTTATTTCAGAGGCTTTATCTAGGGTTGAAGGCTTATTTTATTACAAAGGGGAAGCCAACTATTTTTTGATCAAAATTCCAGAGTTGATGCATTTGACTTTTTTTGATAAGATGCTGGCGCGTAAAATTTATTTGAGAAAATGTGAAGATTTTATGGGCCTTGGCAAACCATACTATAGAATTGCAATACGAGAGCGAGATGAAAATAGGTTGATGGTGGATGCCATTCAGGAGGTGTTTAGTGAATACAAAATTTAGAAAATTAGGGTGTTTGTTACTTGTCTTAATAATGTCTATTGGCATAAATGCGTTATCGTTTGCATCATCTGTATCACCTGTCAATGTCAATGGTGAAGAACGGATGATGACCACAGAAATAAAAAATGGCAGGGCTTATATTGCCACTGAAGATTTAGAGGCGTTTGGCTTTAGCACTGAAGTCAAGGGTCAAACAATCGTCGTTAAAAACAGTGATGTCAGCTTTACGTTTTATAGAGACACAAACAAGGTAATTGTAAATGATGCAAGCATGACGTTGGATTCTAAAATTTATACGCGAAACGGCATGCCATACATTCCTATGAAGTTTTTCTTTGAAACCATTCATTACAAAGTGGGATGGACGTCAAAAACGAATCAGGTCACCCTGTATAAAATGGGAGATGAAAAGTTTCCAATTGTGATTGGTGATGGTGATGTGCACTATAAATTTGAGAAATCTGCAAAAAAAGTTGTCTCGCTAGCGCCTTCTGTAACAGAGATTTTATTTGCAATAGGTGCAGGGGACAAGATTGTGGGCAGAACAATCTATTGTGATTATCCTTTAGAATCCAAGGATGTTCAGACTGTGGGATCTCTCTATGAACCGGATTTAGAGGGGATACTAGATTTGGAACCTGATGTTGTGATTGCGGCAACACATATGAATGAAGATGTTCTCAAAACTTTGGCAAGCGCCAAAATTCAGATATTGACTCAAAAGTCACCAAGTAAAATTAATGAAATATATACTTTTATTTCGAAGCTAGGGGCACTGGTAGATCACAATTATGAGGCTAGGGCCTTGGTTTCAACGCTTAAGCTCAAAGAAGATCGTGTCAATCAGACTGTTGATTTAATTCCAAAATCTGAACGCAAAACCGTTTACTATGTTGTGGGTACTGGAAAAAAAGAAAATACTGCTGGAGAGGGGACTTTCATCAATGAAGTTTTACAAGCCGCAGGTGGTATTAATGTGGCCACGGATGTCAAGGGCTGGTCATATAGTTTAGAAAAATTGATTGAACACAATCCAAGCTATTTGATTGGAGAAAGCTATAATTATGATACAATGATAGAAAGTGATAACTATGAGAGTTTAAGTGCACTCAAAAATAATCATTATATTAAAATTGACAGCAATGTATTTTCTAGACCGGGTCCTCGAGTGATTGATTTAGGGTTGAAAAAGCTCATACATGAGCTCTACCCAGAATATGAAAATCAGCTGAACTATTAGTTTTTGAACGATCCAATATTGAATGAAGACAAGGGTTAAGAAGCTCTTTATAGTTAAAATAAAATGGCTATGTCAATCATCAAAGAAGGCGCAACCTATGCGTTGGTGAAATAAGATTGTACACTTATAGGGAAAAATTATGAATTTTATCGAGAGAAGAAAATGGAATCGATTGTATATTGGCATTCTGTTCTGTCTGTTAATATTAGTGAGTTTATTTGCCATCACTCAGGGATCTGTTAAGATCCCTATAGGTGATGTTTTTCGTGTTTTTGTGCATCAACTAAGAATGCCAAGTGATATCAGCGCGATTAAGGCTTCACATATCTTTATCATTGAGAATATCCGTTTGCCAAGAATTGTCATGGCAAGTATTGTTGGTGGCGTATTATCTATTGTGGGTGCCTCATTCCAAGCCATTTTTAAAAATCCTATGGCAGATCCGTTTGTCATGGGTGTCTCATCTGGTGCTGCATTTGGTGCTACTATGGGAATTGCATTTGGTTTAACGACGAACCTACTTGGATTTGGAACCATTTCTACTTTGGCTTTTTTAGGTGCGTTAGGAACGGTTTTTATCGTTTATTCACTTGCAAGGGTTGGTACGAGAATATCGACAACAAGTATTCTTTTAGCTGGAATTGTCATGAATTCACTGTTGACATCCATTATTTCACTTGTGATGATTTTAAATCAAGATGACATTGCGAGGATTGTTACGTGGACAATGGGTAGCTTTAATGCAGCATCTTGGGAGCAAGTCGCTAAAATTTTATTGCCATCATTTGTGGGATTTATACTGTTGATGTTGAAATCAAGGGATTTAAATGCAATCGTCATGGGAGAAGAAGATGCTAAAAATATGGGGGTAAATGTGGAACTCACTAAAAAACTCATATTGATTTATGCATCCTTTCTCGTTGCCTTTTCCGTTGCAGTGAGTGGTATTATTGGTTTTGTAGGCTTGATTATTCCACATTTAGTTAGAATTGTGTTCGGTGCTGACCATCGAACACTTTTGCCTGTTTCTTTTTTGGGTGGGGCCATTTTCCTTACGATTTCAGATACTTTGGCCCGAAGTTTAGTGTCTAATATGGAAATTCCTGTGGGTATTATAACTGCAGTATTTGGTGGACCATTCTTTTTATATTTGCTCAATAAAAATAAAAAGAATATGGTATAGGAGGACAACATGGTTGCAGCGATTCAAATAGAAAATTTGAAATTTAAATATGCAGAAGAAGATGTTTTAAAGTACATCAATCTTCATGTGCCCAAGGGCAGTTTTGTCAGTATTTTAGGACCAAATGGCTCTGGCAAGACCACGCTTTTAAAAAATGTTTGTCATCTTTTAAAACCTTATGAAGGTAAAGTAGTCATAAGTGACCAGTTGGTAGAGCGTTTTAAGAGCAAAGAACTCGCGCGTGAAATGGCAGTTGTACATCAAGGTGCCAACACGGAGTTTGATTTTAATGTGGAAGATGTTGTGCTTATGGGCCGATTTCCATATATAAAAAAATTTCAATCTGAAACACTTGAGGATATTGCAATTGCCACGGAAGCCATGAAGAAGACATCTACACTACATCTAAAACACAAGACGATCAAGGGTATAAGTGGTGGTGAAAGACAACGTGTTATGATTGCCAGAGCGTTGACACAGGAACCTCAAATACTGCTTTTAGATGAACCTATTTCACATTTGGATATTAAGTATCAACTTGAGATCTTGAAATTGTGTAAAATGTTGAATGCAGAAAACAACCTTACTATCATCACAACATTGCATGATATCAACTTGGCAACTCGTTTTTCTGACTACATTATCTTGATGAATCATGGTGAGATTGTGGAAATCGGCAAGCCCTTTGAGGTCATGACAAAAGAGAATATCAGAAGAGTCTATGAAGTAGATGTGGAAATTGTAAAAATGGATCAATTTGAAAATCCTATGATTGTTCCCATCTGATAAAATTGGATGCTCAGTGTGTAACAACCGTATTTCAGGAGGTAAGATGGGTCAAATTATATTCGTAACAGGCGGTGCAAGAAGTGGTAAAAGTACATTTGCAGAACAGAAGGTGAAGGATTTTGGCGAAAATATTGTCTATGTTGCCACAGCAGTCCCTTTTGATGATGGGATGAAGGATCGCATTAGAAAACACAGAGAGAGTAGACCGAGTACTTGGACTACAATTGAGGCGTTTAGAGATTTTGATCAGCACTTCAACCAAGAGTGCGTCAAATTAGCTGATGGTATTATTTTTGACTGTGTTACTGTAATGGTAACGAATCTGATGATGGCGCCAAAAGTTGATTTTGAAATGGTCGATATGATTTTTGTCAATGAGTTGGAACAAAAAATTCAAGACGAAGTGGATCGATTAATTGCCACAGTGCGTAAATTGGATTTGAACATAGTGATTGTCTCTAATGAAGTGGGATTAGGACTTGTGCCTTTCTATAAAATGGGCAATTTCTTTAGAGATATTGCAGGCAGAATCAATCAAAAAATTGCTTCAGAAGCAGATTCTGTCTATTTTACGGTGTCTGGTATTCCTATGAAAATTAAGTAGGAGGTGCATATGAAAGCGTTTTTATTGATGTTGTCTTTTTTTTCAAGGATTCCTGTTGGACATAGGGTGGCTTATTCAGATGATCTCTATAGGCAAAGCATTGTATACTTTCCCTATGTTGGACTCATAGTTGGCGGAATTTCGGCAGTGCCGCTTTGGTTGCTTCAGAACACTTCGCATGGTGTCAGAGGGATTCTAGTGATTTTAGTATATCTGCTTGTAAGTGGAGGGATTCATCTTGATGGGTTGGCAGATTCAATGGATGGCTTATTCAGCGGCAGAGAAAAAGAACGCATACTTGAGATTATGAAAGATTCTAGAATTGGCAGTTTTGGTGTAATCGGTTTGATTCTCTATTTTTTGGTGTTTTATCAATGTGCTTCTGAGGTGATGCCGATATTGATCTTGCTCATGCCATTTGTCGGTAAAAGCGCTGCGGCCTTTACGGCGGGTTATAGTGATTATGCAAGAGTATCACCGGGAATGGGCACAGTACTGATCAACAGTCATACGCCTAAAACTTCCATCGAGATTTTAGTAATCAATTTGATCATTGCATTTATTGCATTGGGGTTTGAAGGGCTAGCAATGGTTGCAATGACGTTTATTTTGGCATTTTTCTTAATGAAGTGGATACATGGTAAAATTGGAGGGATGACAGGCGACACGATAGGCTTTGTTGTGGAAGTGTGTCAAATGTGCTTTCTTCTGATAGCGACAATATTATATTAAAAGTGAGGACATGTAAGTGAAGAAAGGTATCATTATTGCAGGCGCATCAAGCGGCTCAGGGAAAACAACAGTCTCGATAGGGTTGATGCAAGCATTTAAAAATCGCGGACTGATGGTTCAGCCATTTAAGACAGGACCAGATTATATAGATCCAATGTTTCACAGAAAGGTCTTGGGCACGTCTTCATACAACTTGCCCTTATGGATGGTCCCTGATGAGACGATTCAATACCTATTTAACAAAAGAAATGTCAATGCGGATATAACGGTGGTTGAAGGTGTTATGGGATACTATGATGGTCATGGTGTCGATTCCTTTGAAGGGAGCACTGCATATCTTGCTGATTTATTGGAATTACCCGTTCTCCTCGTGTTTAATGCCAGTAGCATGGCGCTTAGTGCAGCTGCAATTGTAAAAGGGTTTGCGGCGTTTAAAACACCGACGCGTATTAAAGGGGTCATTCTAAATCAAGTGAATTCTGAACACCACTACGGGATGTTAAAAAATGCAATTGAGAACCATACTGGAATAAAATGTTACGGCTATCTGCCAAAGCACAATGATGTTGTAATAGAGAGTAGACATTTGGGATTGTTGCAAGCTGATGAAATTTTGGATTTAAGTGTCAAAGTAGATTTGATTGCTGAACAGCTTGAAAAAACAGTGGATTTGGATGCGATTTATTCAGATTTTGAATATGTGGAAAAAGTCTATGACACACCTGAAAGCGTGGCGTCATTGTTAGATGAGATTCAGAAGACTTTGACGCTAAGAGGATCTCTGACACTAGGTGTTGCCAAAGATCAAGCTTTCTCATTCTATTATGATGAGAATATGGAGACGTTAGAAGAACTTGGGGTTAAAATAGAGTATTTTTCACCCATGCAAGATCCTTATTTGCCAGAACGTGTGGATGCACTCTATTTTGGAGGTGGATACCCAGAAGTCTTTGCAGCACAATTAAGTGCGAACCGTACTTTTAGAGAGCAGCTTTTTTTAAAATTAGAGGCAGGTATGCCCTGTTACGCAGAGTGTGGCGGGCTAATGTATTTGACAGATCTCATTGAAGATTTAGATGGTTGGCCTTTTGAAATGGTTGGTTTTTTTGATATCAATACACTCATGACTAAAAAACTGCAACGTTTTGGACACATTCATGCGAAATTATCGCTTGATGATCGAGAACACTTTGGTAGTTCTTATGATATTTCCTATAGAGCGCATGAGTTTCATAAATCTGTCTTAGTGGAGCATCAGCCAACCACTAAGATCATTGAAGCTTCAAAACGATCTAAGTCTTGGGCCTGTGGTTATTTTAGAGAGCATACATTGGCAACTTACGCACATAATCATTTTTACAGCAACTTAGAATTCTTGGCATTTTTAATAGATTTATGGACGGTTAATAAAATGTAATATCTAAAAGCATAGAAAACTTGTTTAATGATTGTTTATTAGGGCATAAGTGTAAATACAATTATGAGAACAGGAGGATTAATATGGATGTAATAAGAAGTTCACCCGTTTTGCAAGCTTTGCTTGCAACTTTGTTTACATGGTTCGTTACAGCATTAGGTGCTAGCGTTGTTTTTTTCTTTAAAGAGATTAACCGGAAAGTACTTGATATTATGCTCGGATTTGCTGCTGGTGTAATGATTGCAGCAAGTTTCTGGTCGCTGCTCAATCCTGCAATTGATATGGCAGAAAGAAGCGGTCAGATTCCATGGATTCCAGCTGCTGTTGGTTTCATGGGAGGGGGCATTTTCCTCTTTTTAATTGATAAAGTATTGCCCCATCTTCATAATGGATTTCCAATAGAAGAAGCTGAAGGCGTTAAAACAAGTTGGCAGAGAAGTGTTTTGCTTGTACTTGCAATTACGCTTCACAACATACCTGAAGGACTTGCCGTTGGCGTTGCCTTTGGTGCGCTGGCAGTGGGACTACCTGAAGCCACTTTAGGCGGTGCTATTGCTCTCGCTGTTGGTATTGGTATTCAAAACTTTCCTGAAGGTGCGGCGGTTTCAGTACCACTTAGGAGAGAAGGCTTTTCAAGAAGAAAGGCGTTTTTATATGGACAGGCATCCGGTGTTGTTGAACCCATTTCAGGTGTTATTGGTGCTTTGCTGGTTGTTTCTATGCATGCCATTTTGCCATATGCGCTTTCATTTGCAGCTGGTGCAATGATATTTGTTGTTGTGGAGGAATTGATTCCCGAATCACAACGTGAAAAAAATACAGATCTTGCAACAATGGGGGCAATGGTTGGTTTTACAGTAATGATGCTTTTAGATGTGGCACTAGGTTAAGTCTTATGCGCTAAATGTCTAATAATACATCTCAAGGTGAAGTTCTTTGGGATGTATTTTTTTATGAAATAGCAAGAAAATGAGGGGATTTGGTATGATTTACTTAATTTTAGCGACAATATGCAGCGCTTCTATCGTGCTTCTATTTAAGATATCAAACAGTAACAGATATGTTGTAAGTATGATGAATTACGTTATTGCAAGCTGTATTGCCATATATTTCATCGTTACAAAAAATACTTTGGGAGTATTTGAGTTTTCATCAGATCATTCAGAAATAGGTGGGAAGTTTGTAATATCGATAGGCATTTTAACGGGCATCTTTTTTTTATTAAGTTTTATCTTTTATCAAAAAAGTGTTTACGAATCCGGTGCGAGTCTTGCAAGCATGTTTGGAAAGCTAGGCATTTTATTGCCAATGATTTTTTCAATTGTCATTTGGCGTGAATACCCGACACTTTTTCAGTGGGGAGGTATTTTTTTAGCTTTATTGGCGATTATTATGGTAAATATACACCCAAAGGTAGAACAAATGTCTAAGCGTAGGATGTCATACACTTTACTCTTGCTCTTCATTTTTGGTGGATTTGGCGATTTTTTTAACAAAATTTTTCAAAAGTATGCGCCGATAACTCTGAAACCTGTGTTTTTGTTATTTGTTTTTGGAACGGCCTTTATGCTGAGTTTCACTATTATTTTGATCCAAAAGATTCAAGTGAAAAAAGAGGCGCTTCTTATAGGCGCCATGGTTGGCGTTCCAAATTACTTTGCATCCTTTTTTCTGATAGAGGCGTTAAGATATAAATCGGCCACAGTGGTTTTTCCTGCATATAGTGCTGGCAGTATTTTGATTGTCATCGTGGTGAGCAGAATCTTTTTTGGAGAAACGCTGGAGAAAAAAGACAAAATTGCGGTGCTAATAACGGTTTTAAGTTTATACTTAATTCAGTAAGGGTATGATTTAAGACATCCAAACGTGTAAATATGAATGAATTTTAAATACAATTTATAAAATTTTGAAAAAAACCAAGTTACTTAGTCGGATATTTTTGGTATAATGTATTTTGAGGATATGAAATAAAAAATTTGACGGCGTATAGAGACATCAATTGTTAAAAAGATGTCAGCGTCAGTCAAGAAAGAAATGAGGGAAGATATGTCAAATTTAAAGAAAGTTTTAATTCTAGGTGGTGGATACGCCGGCGTTAAGGCTGGAAAAACACTTCATAAGATTTTTAAAAAAAATGAAGATGTTGAGATCACTTTGATCGACAAAAATCCGTACCACACGCTTATGACTGAACTACACGAAGTAGCAGGGCATAGGACAGAACCAGATTCAATACGCATCGACTTGAGAACCATCTTTAGTGGCAGAAAAGTCAATGTGGTTACCGATCAAGTTGAAAAGATTGATTTTGAAAATCAAAAAGTAAGTACCACAAGAAAAGTTTTTGATTTTGATTATTTAATCATTGCATTCGGTTCAAGTACAAATTCTTTTGGTATTCCAGGCATTGATGAATATGCGTATACACTGTGGTCATATGAAGATGCCATTAAGATCAGAAGTCAAGTTGAAAAAATGTTTCAACTGGCAGCCATTGAAGAAGATGAAAAAGTCAGACGTCAGATGCTTACTTTTGCAGTGGTTGGTGGAGGTTTTACCGGCGTGGAAATGGCTGGTGAACTCGGAGAGGCCAAAAAACATCTTGCTGAGAAGTATGAAATCAATAAAGATGAGATTACGATTTATAATATTGAAGCGACGTCTAGAATATTAAATACGTTAAAAGATGATCGTCAAGTTGAAAAAGTTGAAAGACGATTTGAGAGACTTGGTGTTACTTTGTTGAAAGATGCAGCAATTGTCAACGTAATGCCTGATAAATTTGAATTAAAGGATGGACGCGTTATCGCTTGTAATACCTTAATTTGGGGTGCAGGTATAAAAGTCAATAATTTTGTGGGTTCGTTGGGTTTAAAAGCAGGTAGAGCCGGTAGAGTGGATGTCAATGAGTACATGCAAACTGCAGAGTATCCAAATGTTTTTGTCGCTGGTGACAACACGCATTATGAAGATCAGGATGGTCTATTACCTCAAATTGTGGAAGCAGCGGAGCAATCCGGTCATACGGCAGCTGAAAACATTGCCAATTTAATTCAGGAGAAGCCACTCCAATCACACAAGCAAGTTTATCATGGGTTTATGGTATCTGTCGGTTCTAGATACTGTGTGTCTGATAACAATGGCTTAAAATTATCTGGATTCTTTTCAATGCTCGTCAAACATTTAGTCAATTTCTATTATTTGCTTACGGTGAGTGGTGTAGCTCAACTCTTTGAATATTGGAGACATGAATTTTTCCATATTAAAAATAATCGCTCTTTCTTAGGTGGCCATTTTTCTAAATCATCACCTAATTTTTGGATGGTGCCGTTTAGAATGTTTTTAGGAACGATGTGGCTCATTGAAGGATTAAATAAAATAAATGACGGTTGGTTAGTCAGCGCAAAGATGATTGCTTCAGATGCAGTGACGCAGGCCAGTGAAGTGGTTGAAGAAGGCGCATCATATGCTGAACCATTATTAAAGGAAGTTCCTGGTGTCGTGCAGTGGATGATCGATAAGATCATTGCACCTCATGCCATTGGTTTTCAAACCATGATGGTCTTCGCAGAGATCGCTTTTGGTCTAATGCTTATAGCAGGCTTATTTACATTTATATCTGCTATTGCTACAACAGGAATGACTGTGGCGATTACACTGACGGGTATGTCTGACGCCTCTATCTTATGGTACTTTTTCGGCGGAATCGCTATGATTGCCGGTGCCGGGAGTACTTTTGGATGTGACTACTATATCTTGCCAGTTCTCAAAAGGTGGTGGAAAGGCACAGCCTTTGCTAAAAAATCATATCTGTATTTCCACTAAAAATGCAGAATTCGATGTGTGGGCGAATGAGAAAATCGTCTTGAAATCACAATAGATGTATTGTCTTATGGTGTCCATATCAACTCTAAGTTATATAAAAGCGAATATATGTAGCGGCATATGAGCCAGTTTTGGATGCTCTAAACTCATTTTCGCTGATGAAATTAATCATATATCGTATCTGCTTTGCAGATACGATTTTCTAACGGTTTAACTATAAAGGATGAATAATAAATGAAAAAAAACGATATGATTTTAATCTTAGTGGTTTTAATCGTAGGTATAATTTCTTATGGGATTGTAAACGCTATAAAGCATAATGATGAGAGCAATTTAAAAGTTATCATTAAGCATAAAGGTGTCGTTGTAAAAGAGTATGCCTTTACTCATGAAACGCAAAAAACATATGTCTTAGATTCTGAAGATGAAGTCAACGTCGTTCAGATCAAAAATGGAGAGGTTTCTGTGACGGAAGCCAATTGCCATGATTTGATCTGCGTAAAAACAGGAGCTATTAGCAAACCAGGCGAAATTATTGTATGTTTGCCTCATAAATTTACTGTTGAGATTGTGTCTAATGAGATGCTTAATGAATTAGATGATATAGTGGAGTAATAAATGCGTAAAGTTAAAGGAGCAGTGGACACAAGAAAATTGGTTCTGATTTCAGTTTTAGTAGCACAAGGGATGGTGTTAGGTTATATAGAAAAGATGCTTCCAATTCCTTTTATAGTACCAGGTGCGAAGTTGGGGCTAGCTAATATAATAACTTTAACAGCCATCTATTTTTTGAACTTTAAAGAATCCTCTGCAGTTGTTTTATTGAGGGTATTTCTGACAGCCGCAACTTTTGGATCACTTTCCAGTTTTTTATACAGTTTATCAGGCGGTGTCTTGAGTCTAATTGCGATGGCAGGATTATTGAAAGTTTTTAAAGATGAACTCAGTTTAATAAGTATCAGCATCATTGGTTCTATTTCACATAATATGGGGCAATTGATTGTTGCAGCAATTATTATTCATAATGTGTTGATACTGACATATTTACCTTTTTTGCTAATTATAGCAATACCAACTGGTATTTTTGTCGGGATTGTGGCTAGAGCATTAATACAATATTTGCAAAAAACAAATTTTATCAGATAAATTAAAACTAAAGGAGGTAAAATGTCCTTTAATTTGGAAGTAGAAGAAGGTGCAAAAGCACTTTATCAATTTTTACTAGATGAATTAGAACATGTAAAAAGCAATATTAATTTGCAAACGCATTCTAAATTTACGGATGTTCAAATGATCATTGATGATGTTATGGGCAACTCAGGTAAAATGCTGAGACCCTTTTTAGTTGTATTAAGTGCGCACTTTGGTCATTATGATGCCAGTAAGATACAAAAGCTTGCTGGAGCTGTTGAAATATTGCATATGGCAACACTTGTGCATGATGACATTATCGATGAAGCAAAGCTAAGACGTAATATGCCTTCAATCCAAAGCAAGTATGGGAAGGATATGGCTGTATATACAGGCGATTACTTGTTGGCAAAATCTATTAATGTGCTCAATGATGAGCGCTTTGATCCCAATAACGTCAAACGTCTTTCGCAGGCAATTTCTAAGATCTGTGAAAGTGAATTAATGCAGTATCAAAACAGGTTCAGAGCGTTGAGCATTAAAAATTATTTAAAGGTGATTTCTGGGAAAACAGCTGCACTTTTTGCTGTCAGTTTATATGTGGGTTCCATTGAAAGTAATTGTGATGAACAATTGGCGAAGAACTTAGGTCGAATTGGTTATGAACTTGGAATGGCATTTCAAATTATCGATGATCTGCTGGATTTTGACGAAAATAATCAGAAAATAGGTAAGAGTATACTCTCTGATTTTAATAATGGCTATTTCACAGTGCCGATTTTATTTGCGTTGAAAAAAGAACCTGTTGAACTGTCAAATTATACGAGAAAAGAATTAATTGACTTTGTGAAGCGCAACAGTGGATTAACCTCAGCTAAGAGACTTGCAATGAAGTATACAAAACGTGCATTTGCTCGAATAGATACACTGGAAGATTGTGAAGCTAAAAGTGTATTAAAGCAATTTTCAAAACAACTATTAGACCGTGATTATTAAATGAGACGGTTTAAACACAATAAGAGCTATAATCATGGTATGAATATGATTATAGCTCTTATCATATATTGGGCTCTCATAATAGAGAGTATGCTTTATGCATCACTGGAGCAGGGTATTTTCAAATCTTCAGTTAGAAGATATTCTTATTGGGGCCACTGGATGGTTTCCGCAAGATAGAGCGCAATTTCTTCCAAGTATTTTTGATCCACTTCATTAAAACGACCAATTTCAGGGCTGTCGATATCAAGGACGCCAAGAAGTTGTCCCCCTTTGAATAGTGGGATTACAAGTTCACTATTTGAAAATAAATCGCATGCAATATGTCCTGGGAATTGATGAACATCCTTCACATTTATGGTTTTTCCAGTTTCAGCGCTTGTGCCGCAGACCCCATTGCCAATTTGAATCGTTGTTACAGCTGGTTTGCCCCAAAACGGCCCCAGTTTCAACACATTATCTCTCTTGAGATAAAACCCTACCCAGTTTAAGTCGTGCAGTAGGAAGCCTATAGTGGCGGCAGCGTTGGCAGCATTGGCAATCCAATCGGTCTCACCCTCTAAAAACGATTTTATATTATCTAAAATATACGGATATAATAATTCTGGTTCCTGACTATCACTTGGATAGATACAAGCCATATGATACCTCCTCATTCATTTCAATCCATTTCAGTATAATCAAATTTTCGTTTTATTTCAATCTCAAATTTTAGTAGAGTTTGTGATTAAAAAAATCTTTCGTATAACGAAATATATGGTATAATGATTTGGGTGGTTATAGTGAAATCAATATTTGAAAATTATAAATCATATTTTGAAGAAAGTAATTCAAATGTCAAAATATTTCTAGGGATTATACTCATTGCAAGCGTATCCGTTGCGGCTTATAATGTCTTGGTCGGAATATACATGAAAAATATGGGGTTTAATGAAGAGGCCGTGGGTCAAATTCTATCTTTAAGAACGCTTGGCATTGCCTTTGGCGCCATACCTATAGCAGTGCTCACAGAGCAATATAACAAAAAAAATGCCCTTAGGGCAGGTCTGCTGATCATGTTATTTTGTGGCTTGATGATGATTAATACACGGACATTTTGGATTATGCAATTTGCGTCATTCTTTTTTGGTATTGGACATGCGACATTAATGGTTCTTCAAACGCCGATTTTATATGAAAATTCCAGTGATGGACATAAGGTAACTGCATTCAGTGCCGCTTTTGTGATTCAGAATATAGCATTTGTATTTGGAAGTTTCTTTTTAGGACATCTTTCGGAGTTGCTCGCGAAACATTCTAGTGAAAAAATAGGCAATTTATTGGTTTTAAATGGCGCAACACTTCTTATTGTCATTCCGATTGTGATGACTGCGTATTTTTCAGGTGAATCCATGACTGCACAAAAAAGGACTGTACCTTTTAGGCAGACGGGATTTAATATTGTAAGTGGGTATTGTGAAATCTGTAAAGGCAAAGCGTTGCTCTATTTGTTGCAAGTGGCATTTGTAGGTTTTGGAGCAGGTTTAATTGTGCCCTTTTTTAGCATGTATTTAAAATACGCTTTAAATGTCATGGATGGCATTGTCGGTACAATTATGGCGATCAGTCAAGTAGGAACCATTCTTGGCGGCCTTCTTGTGCCTATAATATCCAGGAAATGGGGGCGTGTTAGGACGGTCATATGGTGTCAACTTTTATCGGTGCCATTTTTAATATCGATTTCAATGCCACAGGGCATCTATATCATAACACTCTCATTTTTCTTTAGGTCCTCTCTAATGAATATGGCCAATCCAATCATAAAGAGTTTATCCATGGACCTTATTGGCAAAGATGAGCGCACTTATATGAGTAGTTTGGTTTCACTTACTAATAACTTGTTCCGATCAATGGGAATCTATTTTGGGGGGATTATTATGTATACGGTGAGTTATAATGCACCTTATTATGTAACCATCATATGTTATCTTGGTGGCACTTTTATCCTCTATAAAGTGTTTGGAAACAAAAAAGAAGACTACAGCACTTCAAAATAATGAGCGTACAATAGTCTATTTAGAACCGAAAATTAATTTACTTCAAGAATTTCAATACTTACAGGACCATTAGGTGATAAGAACTCAACTTTAGCGCCTGCTTTTTTTCCCATAAGAGCATTGCCAATGGGAGATTCATTTGAAATTTTAGATTCAAGTGGATCAGATTCAATTTTAGTGACGATTTCAATTGTTTCAACCTCTTGAGTATCTAAATATTTAATCTTAACAGCTGAATTGATGCTTACAGCATCTTTTTCGGTTGATGCTTGAACTAATTCATAACTTTCAAGAATTTCTTTCAACTTAAGTATTTCAGTTTCATTATGAGATTGAGCTTCCCTCGCCGCGTGATATTCTGCATTCTCCGACAAATCTCCAAAACCACGTGCTAATTTAATTTCTTCAGAGATTTCATGTCTTTTGAGTATAAGCTCATCATATTCTTTTTGTAGTTTAATTAGTGCAGCTTCAGTTAATAAAGTTTTCTTCATACCGCCATCTCCCCTAAAATAGTTTGAACATATTATATAGTATCAAATTACAAGTTGTTTGTAAATTACATTTTTTTTACATATTCAAATTATTTTTTCTGGAAGGTCGGTGCAATGTGGAAAAAGACTGCGAAATCAAATGGAGCGCTGTAATAAGGAACTCTTAAAAAGATTGAAGTGCATAAAAAAAGAGTTTTCTGCCGTAATGAATTCAAAAAAATATTGAAAGTATTCCGTGGATGTCACGGCGTGTTTTTTTTGATATAATGAATTGTGAATTTTAACTATGGTCTAGATGAGGACAAAAGAATGAAGAAAAAGATCGTTTTCGTGATCTTGTTGAACCTACTATTTTTGACTGCATGTAATGGTCTTAAGACGCAGGCCGATTACAGTTCGGAACTTGTATCTTACATGATTTCAGAACCTGCAAACTATTATGGAGAAGGGCAATATTATCATGAAATTCAAAAAATAGAGCATGCCATTTTTGAGGGCCAATACCAGATTGACGCCTCTGGAGAAATTAAAGATAATTCTATTGGAAATACGTCGGCAGATTATACTTTTAACTATGAATTTTTAGTGACTGATCAAAGCGTTATTCAAAAGCTTAATAACAATAGATTAAATGATTCTGACTTTCAAGTTGTTGAGATTTTGAGTCTTCCCCTTGAAATGGGGCATACATGGTATTTTGATGCAGTGATGTTCAACAATAAGACCACAAAAATGACTGCTGAAATCGTCTACATAAGTGAAGCGCTTGATGAGATAAAAGTAAAGTACACGGCAAAGGATTACACTGAGTTTAGAGTTTTTAAAAAGGGACTTGGCGTAACGGATTTCACTAAAGAAATTGCCTATAAAAATGTAAAGGCAATTAGTGGATTTCATTTGCAGAAAGACGGGGAACTGGATAGAGCTGATTTTTCAGAAGCTGAAGTGACTGTAATTCAAAATGAAGCGGATGCTTTTACAGATATTGCGGAGCAAGAGACAACTTTGGCGGAGCATGATTTGATTTTAGGATTCAATCAGAATTATGAAAAAAAAATAAAATTGGAAGAACATCAATTGTCTGATTACGTGATGCCTGAATCACCAGCACGTGAAAAAATTGATCAGTTAAAGGCAGTGGACGTTGGAACATTTCACTTCATCCAATTTAAGGCCAAAACAAGAAAGACAATAGGAGAGGCCGTTATAATCGAAGTCGTGGAACAGTATGATATTGGGGAGGGGCAGTCTATTGTAAATACGATAACATATACTTTAAAGCCGTATGGAGATCGCTTGATGATTTATAATTTTGAATGAAAAAACATCCCCTTATCCGTAGACTTTTTTCTAATGATAAGGGGATGGCTCAAATGTTGTTCCGTTTAACCTTTTGTAAACACATTGCCTTTATACTTAACTTGATTTCTTCCAGCTTCTTTTGCTGCATACAGGCCTTGATCAGCTACTTCTAAAAGTGATGAGAAAGTTTTGCCATCATAGGGATAAGTTGAAATGCCCATTGAAATTGTGAATTTAGGTGCAGATTTGTTTTGAATTTCCAAGCGCATTCTTTCTGCAATTTCAAGTGCAGCTGGTGCATTGATATGTGGCATTACAAGCACAAATTCATCGCCGCCATAGCGACCTAGAAAATCTGTTTTTCGATTGTTGATCATAAAGGCATAAGAGAGATATTTGAGACACTCATCGCCAACCATATGGCCTTTAGTATCATTTATACTCTTGAAGTTATCGATATCAAACATTGCAATAGAGAATATTTTAACGGAACTATCGTTGACTAAATCGTTTATGATTGAGGTTAGACCATTTCGGTTCAGAGCTTTAGTCATTGGGTCTTTTTGTGATTTTTCTTTGATATATTCTACTTTATCCGCCATAAATGAGGTGCGTTTTTTTGCTTCAAATTCGACGGTTCGCTCAAATCTTTTTTCGAGATCGGAGAGTCGACCGTCAATAGAAGCACGAGATTTTTTGTAAAATTTCAACAATATAAAGATCTCAGATAGTTGAAAAACAGCGTAGATCAATAGGCCAAAGTTAATTAAAAAATATGAGGCGCCATAGCTGATAATGATGACGCCAATAAGAGCTATGAGGTAGATTTCTGAAATTTCTTTATGCATAGGTGTTTTATATTGGCTGTAATTTTGAAATTGGATAATGATGATTATACCAATCAACAATATGTTTGCAATATTTAAAAACTGAATGGGAATCATTATGTTAAATTGAATCATGAGCAGTAGACAAATACTCAAAATATATGCCAGCAGGTGGGCAACACTATTTTCAATAATTCTACTGAAGATGGCAGACAGAGATTGAACAGAAAAGAGTATGAAAAGCGCAAGCTTGTAAACATAAAAATCACTGAATAGGAGTGCTAAATTGGATGCACCGATGATTGCAATGAATGGAATAATATCAAAATACTTTGCTTTGACAAGCTTGTCACTACTGCCATAGATAAAAACGTTGAAAAAATAAGAAAGTAAAAAAAGTGATGCACTTATGTGCAGAATATTTATTCTCTCCATTTAATGCCTCCCATATGAATGCTATAGAATTATAGTATAAGAAAAGTCTTAAAATATCAATGTTATATTTTGACTTAATGGATGGCATATATTATAATTTATATGGTGAAAACCTTTAATTATAAGGCAATGAAAGAATTTATTTTTTAATTGAAGCATATAGTAAAAAATTGGAGGAAAATATGAAATCGGTATTAATAAGGGAAGTTTATAATCATCCAGAACACTTTGTTGAAAAAACAATACAAGTGTCTGGGTGGATTAGAACAAGTAGATCTTCAAAAACATTTGGTTTCATTGAGCTTAATGATGGTAGCTTTTTTAAGAATGTTCAAATTGTTTTTGAGGAAAATTTAAGTAATTTTGATGAAGTTGCTAAGCTTTCTATAGCATCTGCACTTATTATAAAAGGTGAGCTTGTACTGACACCTGATGCAAAACAACCATTTGAAATTAAGGCATCAGAAATTATCGTAGAAGGTTTTTCAACGCCAGAATATCCGCTTCAAAAAAAGAGACACACCATGGAGTACTTGCGCACAATTGCGCATTTGAGACCTAGAAGCAATACTTTTTCTGCTGTATTTAGAGTACGGTCGGTGGCGGCTTATGCCATACACAAATTTTTCCAAGATCGAGGCTTTGTTTACGTTCACACGCCGATCATAACCGGTAGTGATGCTGAGGGTGCTGGTGAAATGTTTAAAGTGACCACTTTAGACTTTGATGAATCGCCAAGAACTGAAGCCGGTAAAATTGACTATGCAGAAGATTTTTTTGGAAAAGAGACGAATTTGACGGTGAGTGGTCAGCTTGAAGCGGAAACTTTTGCACTTGCCTTTAGAGATGTCTATACTTTTGGGCCGACATTCCGTGCTGAAAATTCAAATACAAAACGACATGCGGCAGAGTTTTGGATGATTGAGCCTGAAATCGCTTTTGCGGATCTAAATGACAATATGGCTTTAGCAGAGGATATGGTGAAGTATGTCATTTCATATGTCATGGAAAATTGTCCAGAAGAAATGGATTTCTTTAACAGTAGAATTGATAAAGGCTTATTGGAGCGCTTAAATCATGTGGCGACATCTGATTTTGGTAAAGTGACTTATACAGAGGCTGTTGAAGCATTAAAAAAATCCGGTGTGGCGTTTGAATACCCCGTATTCTGGGGTGCTGATTTGCAGACGGAACATGAACGCTATCTAACTGAGGAAATTTACAAGAAACCAGTGTTTGTCATTGACTATCCAAAGGAGATTAAATCGTTTTACATGCGTGTCAATGATGATCAAAAAACAGTTGCAGCGATGGATCTATTGGTACCAGGTGTAGGTGAGTTAATAGGGGGCTCCCAAAGGGAAGAGCGAATGGATGTTCTCTTGAGCAGAATTAATGAACTGAGCCTGAATGAAGATGATTATTGGTGGTATCTTGAATTGCGAAAATACGGCGGGACAAGACATGCTGGGTATGGATTGGGTTTTGAGCGCATGATTATGTATCTAACGGGCATGGGAAACATTAGAGATGTGATTCCATTTCCGAGAACAGTAAAAAATGCAGAATTTTAGTGATTGCAGTCTAATAATGAGTGCATGCCATTAAATAAAAAGCTTTAAGAGAGAACTGTGGTCAAAAACTTGAAAAAGTTATGACTGTGGCTCTCTTTTTTATTGTACATAAAATTAAATGATTCTATTTTTTTAAAATAATGATTTTATCAGTGATAAACAGTGTATATATTAATAAGAGCATAAATAAGTGGAGGTGGATTCATATGAGGTGTAACAATAAATGTCTTGCCAATATAATTCTAATCATTTTATTGATTATAGCGAGTATCATTCAGCTCAATAGCGCTTACATACAAGAAAAGTCCGAAATGGCTTTGAGGAGTATTTATATCAGCAAAAATTTAGAGAATCACATGATTTCATCCGTTCATGAACTCGAATTATTGGGCACTCAATTGACGAGCACCATGACTCATGATCATCATTTTTTTGATGAAGAGTTGTATAGCGATGGTAAAAATTATGAGATCGTTGGAAAATCAATATCAGTAATGGGGATCAAGGAGAATGAAACGTTAAAGCATAGCACAAAGGATGAGATTGCAGATATTTTAATCAACGAACAATCCTTTATCAGAATAAAAGAAAATTTATCCAACATTGAATGGATTTATTACTTGTCCCAAAATAATTTTATTTCAATTTATCCCAAAACTACCTCCAAAGCTGAAACTGTTATTCCAATAACATATGATTTTGAATTTTTTCAAATTGTGACGCCTGAAATAAACCCTGATAAAGAAATTAAATTTACTAAAGTCTATGAAGATCAGTTGGGTAAAGGCGCCATGATTACTATTTCCATGCCAATATATAAAGCGGATCAGTTTATGGGTGCACTATCCATTGACTACACGTTGGAAGGCTTGTCAGACCTAATAAAATATGAATCCAATGAGATGATGAATTATGTATTGATCAATGAGTATGATCAAGTCGTTGCAACAAATAGTAATATTATTGAAGGAAAATATCAAAATACGAATGAATATTTAAGTTCTAAATTCGGCATTGATTTGTATGAAGTTGAAAAGAAAAAAGGAGAACTTTTTACAAATGGCGATTATTTTATTACGATCATTCCACTTGAAAATGTGCCCTTTGATGTCTATGTGATTGTAAATAGAATGACATTCTATATTGCTGTAGCAAGTAAAATTATGCCAATTATTTTTTCCTTAATTGGTGTAATCATCATATTAAGTCTCTATTTTAAAACAGTCAATATCAATGCTTCTCTGGAAAAAAGTGAAAGAAAATTTAAATACGTATTTGATCAATCCGTTTCATATGCCATCATTTTAGATGCCAATGGGAACATCGTCTATGCCAATCAGCAAGCTTTGCATGTGATTGGGAAAAATATAGAAGATGTTAGAGGACAGTATTTTCCAAATTCTGCGTGGTGGTCACATGACCCAGAGCTTAAGATGTTTATTGATGAAGCGATAAGTGAAGTGATCAATGGTTTCTTTATAAAAAAAGATGTTATTTTGATGGACAGTTTAGGTAAAGAGCATGTATACACACTATCGATGTTCAGCATTAGAGATGATATCGGCACTTTAGATTATATAGCCACCACGGGCAACGAAATAACCGACCGTATAGAAATGGAAAGCAAACTGGAAGGTTTATCTAAGACCGACTTACTGACTCAAACTTTTAATCGAAGAGGTATGTATGAAATCTTAGATCAAAGTGTCAGTCTCTACAAGCGTAAAAAAACGCCATTTGTTATACTGATATGTGATATTGACTTTTTTAAAAATGTGAATGACACCTATGGACATATGGTTGGCGATGAAATCTTGTCGGGACTTGTGGTCCTATTAAAAAAATCAGCTCGACCCTATGATGTGGTGGGGAGATGGGGTGGTGAAGAGTTCACCATATTACTCCAAGATACGACTGAGGAAGAAGGTGTGTTTGTTGCGGAACGCATAAGAAAAATGGTTTCACAACATCCTTTTAAAAGTGATTTGACACAGCATGTTATTTACATCAGTTTGACAATTGGGTTGAAGTCCTATGATTCTGAATATGACATTAGGCAAATTTTGAAAATGGCCGATGACGCCCTATATCATGGTAAAAATAATGGCAGGAATCAAGTTGTTAATTATGAGCATATGATGAGCAGGGACGACGAATTATAAGGCGCAACTAAACGAACTCCAGACGACATGTGACAGGTGTAATCGTTAACTGAGTACGAGTGACGAAAGGAAATGAAAAATGAATATATTGATTGTGGACGACAGCAAAATGAATATTAAAATTGCAGAAGATACATTGCTTGAAAATCACGTTGTTAAGGAAATTATAACAGCGCTTAGTGGTGAAGAGGCCATTGATATTCTTGAAAAAAATACAGTGGATCTCGTTTTACTTGATATTATAATGCCAGGGTTAAGTGGTATCGACCTCTTAAAAATATTTAATGAGCGCCATTGGATCAGAGACATCAAAGTCATTATGTTGACAACAGTAGATGATTTTTTAGTGTTAAAAGAATGCTTTGAACTCGGTGCAACTGACTATATTCAAAAGCCTTTTAATAAAATCGAATTCACTTCAAGAGTGCGCTCTGTGCTCAAAGAAATCGAAAATGATAAAAAGCTATTGCGTGCACTGAATCTGTTAGAAAAACAGAATTTAGAGCTGATACATGTCAACCAAGTGCTTAAAGATACACAGTCATATATTATTGAAAAGGAAAAAATGGTTGCTGTTGGAGAATTGCTATCTGGTCTTACAAATGAAATCAGTTTGCCCCTGGGGCATATTGAAGATGAACTGCTTTGCGTATCTGGCATCGTAAAATCATGCAATGTGGCATCAGAGGAGAAACTCAATAATGCCAAGCAAAAAATAGATGCCACGGTAATGAGTTGCGAACTCAATATAGATAAGATTAAAAAGTTAGTTGCTTCTTTGAGCAATATTACAAGAGATAACAGTAAAGATGATTATGAAAACATAAAACTGAATGATCTCATAGACGAGGTTTTATTTATTCTAAATTATGAACTCAAGTCCATAAAAAAAGTCACTAAAAAATACAGATGTGATGCGGAGGTATATTGCAATAAGGCGCAATTAAAGCAAGCCGTAATGCATATTATCTTGAACGCTATAAATGTATTGAAAGATCAAAACGAAAGTCTAATCGAAATATCGACACTTGAAAATGAAAGGCATGTGCTGTGTTTTATTAAAGATAATGGCCCAGGGATAGAAAACGATGTGCTCAGCAAAATATTTGATCCTTTTTTTACGACGAAATCGATGGATCAACACACTGGACTCGGTTTGAGTATTGCTCAAGATATTATTGTGAATAAGCACAAAGGGCAAATAAGTGTAGAAACTGAAGTCGGTAATGGATCAACATTTGTGATTGTCTTGAATAGAGGAAATTTATGATCGTAAAAACCCAAGCCGAGAGGGATGCTTTAGAGTGCATTGGAAGAATTGTTTCAAAGACAAGAGATGCTATGGTTTCAAGCGTTAGAGTGGGGATGACAACAAGAGAACTCGATGAAATTGGAGGCCGTATACTGGAAAAATACGGCGCAAAATCTGCGCCAATGATAGATTATCATTTTCCTGGATATACATGCATCAGTGTAAATCAAACGGTAGCACATGGAATCCCAGATGATTATAAAATAAAATCAGGTGATTTAATCAATGTGGATGTCTCTGCTGTGCTGGATGGATTTTATGCAGACACTGGAAAAAGCATCGTTGTAGGTGACCCTATAGCGTCTCATACGGTGAAGCAAAATCTGTGTCGCGTTGCTTATGAGGCAATGATCGCAGGCATATCTGCTGCAAAACTGGGCAATCAAATTAACGATATTGGCATTTCCATATTTGAAACGGCCAAAAAGAATGGCTATACAGTGATTATGAATTTAACTGGACATGGTATCGGCAGGGCACTTCATGAAACCCCACAAGCAATTTCTAACTACTACTGCAGAAGTGAAAACGACAAAATTGAACTTGGACAAGTGCTGGCAATCGAAACCTTTATTTCAAACGGTTCCAACATGGTGAGAGACAGTTCAAATGGCTGGGCGTTAAAAACGATAGATGGTGGCTTCGTTGCCCAGTTTGAACATACGATCATTGTCCAAGAAGATGGTCCCGCTATCATTACGCTTTAGCCTTAGAATTTTAAGAGGTTTCTTCCTGTTTAAGTTCAACTTTCAAGATGCCTTCCAAGGACTCTAATTTATGGATGATATCCATGTTTTTAATGCCATATGGCGTGATATAGTCTATTTCAATATGGGTATGGCTAACCGCTTCTTCGTGCGAGAGGGTTACCTTGTGGATGCGACAGTTGTACTTGCCTAAAATTAAAGTGACTGTTCCAAGGCGTTCTGGAGCTTCGTCTGTGGTAATAAGCAACGTGAATAAACGCTTTGCTCTTGTCCACTTTTTTTCAATTTGAGAAAACGTTTTAAGTGTTATTAGCATGATGATGGCAGTGATTAATGCAATCAGATAGTAGCCTGATCCAACGACTAAACCGATGCATGCCACAGACCATAAACTGGCAGCAGTGGTTAACCCCTTCACAGTGGGACCCTCCTTAATGATCGTTCCTGCACCTAGGAAACCTATGCCGCTAATGACCTGAGCACCGAGTCTTGTGGGGTCCATGTTAATATTTGTTGCCGCCAACAAAATATTGACGTCCATGACGATGGCCGAAGCGACACATACTAAAATATGTGTTCTAAAGCCGGCTGGACGGTTGATGACTTCACGTTCAAAGCCAATGAGTCCGCCTATAAAAGTCGCAAAGAGTATCTTGATGATGGATTCATAGTTTACAATCATAAAGCCCTCCAAAAGAATATAAGTAAATAAAGTAAAAAAACTTGAAAAACAAGTATAAAACTAATTATACTATTATTTATACTCTAAATATATAGATAATAATCATGAAGAAAAAATGAAGTATAGAAAATTATATTTTAACGTAGGGTGATTTGAGTATAAATCAAGGAGGCACATATGAATCTGAAATATATTTTTGTGGCGTTGACAGTTGTTAACGTGATGAGCTTTATCATGTATGGGATGGACAAGTATCTTGCAGTTAAGGGCAAATGGCGTATAAGAGAAGTGACTCTTCTCAGCATATCTGCAATTGGAGGAGGCGTGGGCAGCCTGATGGGAATGCTTCTGTTCAAACATAAGCTTTCAAAACGCTATTTTAGAATTATAATTCCTACGACGATTTTATTATATTGGGGGATTTTGTTTTATATAATATGGCATACGCCTGTTCAGTAGCATGAATGATGTAACTTGTAAAATGGGTACAATCGTGTGTAGATGAGGTTAAATTATGAAAATATATTTGGTTTACAGTGGGATCTTAGAATCACAAGCAAGTAAATGATCAAAGTGGACGTTAAATAGACGACCATTTCATATACTGTAGACAATAAATATATTTGGAGGTAAGTAGCATGAATAAAATCATTCAATGTGTACCAAACTTTAGTGAAGGCAGAGATTTAGACAAAATAGAGCAAATTGTCTCTGCTTTTCGAGGCAAAAATGGACTTAAACTATTAGATTATAGTAATGATGAAGATCATAATAGAGTTGTTGTAACATTAGTTGGTGAACCTGAACCTTTGAAAGCTGCAATTGTTGAAGCAGTAGGGACTGCAATTCGTTTAATTGATATGACAAAGCATGAAGGTCAACATCCTAGAATGGGTGCTGTGGATGTCATTCCATTTATTCCAATTAAAAATGTGACTATGGATGAGTGTATTGAACTGTCTAAAGCTGTTGCACAGGCACTTTACGAAGCTTATGAGTTGCCAAGTTTCCTATATGAAAAATCGGCGTCTGCACCTCATAGAGAAAACCTTGCAAAACTTAGAAAAGGCCAGTTTGAAGGCATGGCAGAAAAGGTTAAAGAGGAAGAGTGGAAGCCAGATTTTGGTGTAGCAATTCATAAGACGGCAGGGATTACAGCAATAGGTGCTAGAATGCCGCTTGTGGCATTTAATGTCAACTTGAATACAAACGATATTGAGATTGCAAATAAGATCGCAAAAAATGTGAGACATTTAAGTGGCGGATTGAGATACTGTAAGGCCATTGGTATCGAGCTTGAAGATCGAGGGATCGTTCAAGTTTCTATGAATATGACAGATTTCACCAAAACACCACTTTACAGAGCATTTGAACTCATCCGAGTAGAAGCCATGAGATATGGGGTTACAATTGTGGGCAGTGAAATTATCGGATTGGTACCTATGGATGCGTTAATTGGAACGGCTGAGTTCTATCTTGGAGTAGAAGATTTTTCTCACGAACAAGTCCTTGAAAAAAGAATTATGGAGTAGGCTATGAAAAAGGGAAATATGATCATTCTGAATGCCTCTGAACTTGTGACTTGTAGCGGGTTTAAGGGGAAAACGGGTTCAGAGATGAACGATTTGAAAATCATAGAAAATGCATCTGTTATTGTAGAAGAAGGTCTGATAAAAAAGATCACTCAGGATAAAATAGAGCTTTCGAGTTATGAGCAGATGGGGTATGAAATTATAGATGCAACAGGCAAGTGTGTCTTGCCTGGGTTTGTAGATTCACATACACATTTTATCTTTGGTGGCTATCGTCAAGATGAATATGACTGGCGGCTTAAAGGTCAAGGCTATATGGAGATCATGTCCAAAGGCGGCGGTATTATAAACTCAGTTGAAGGTACGCGAAATGCCACTTTTGAGGATCTCTATGCATCAGGTGTAAGACGTTTAAACAGCATGGCGAGATTTGGTGTGACCACAGTGGAAGGTAAAAGCGGTTACGGCCTTGACTTAGACACTGAAATCAAGCAACTTGAAGTGATGAAACGATTAAATGAAGTACATTCACTGGATGTTGTACCGACCTTTTTAGGACCTCATGCCCGTCCTAAGGCATATAAGGAAACGCCGGATGCATTCATCGACTATATGATCGAAAAAGTATTGCCTGTGGTCGTGGAAAAAGATCTTGCTGTTTTTGCAGATATATTTTGTGAAGAGAACGTTTTCTCTGTAGATCAGAGCAGACGGTTTTTAAGTGCGGCAAAAGCTATGGGGCTTAAACTCAAAATTCATGCAGATGAAATTGTAAGATTGGGTGGTGCGGAGCTTGCGGCTGAATTAGGAGCAGTATCTGCAGATCATTTGCTTCAAGCTTCTGATGAAGGCATTAAAAGCATGCAAGCGGCAAGTGTTGTAACCACCATATTGCCTTGTACTGCCTTTAGTCTAAAAGAGGATTATGCCAGGGCAAGAGCCATGATTGATGCAGATTGCATTGTGGCGCTTGCAACAGACTTTAATCCAGGAAGTTGTTTTACAGAATCCATCCCACTGCTTGTTGCTTTGGCAACAAATCAAATGGGTATGACTGTTGAAGAAACCATAACAGCACTCACCATTAATGGTGCTGCGGCTCTTGGGAGAGCTGCCCAAATTGGCAGCATCGACGTGGGCAAGCGCGCTGATTTAGTGATTCACGAATTCCCATCTTACAAGTTTATACCTTATCATATTGCAGTAAGCACGGTGGAAAAAGTGATCAAAAACGGTATTAAAATCATTGACCTATACAGCGATCAACCGTTATAATCAGTATAATAAATGTAGCAGAGGAGAAGAGCATGTTAAAAGACTTATATTTACAAGAATTTCTTGACAAAACTGAATCAAGTGATCCTGTTCCAGGTGGCGGGAGTATAGCAGCATTATCATCTGCTTTGGCGTCTGCGTTGTCTGGAATGGTTGCAAATTTAACCATTGGCAAAAAAAATTATGAAGATGTTTCAGATGAGATGAAAGTAATCGCGGAAAAAATGAGTGTCTTTAAGCAGGATTTTGTATTGTTGATTGATAAAGATGCCAATTCGTTTGATAAAGTCATGAAGGCATATAAACTTCCAAAAGAAACGGATGCTGAAAAAGCGGAAAGAAGCAGATTGATCCAAGAAGGTATGATTTATGCAGCCAGTGTACCATTAGAAGTCGCTGAAAAGACAACAGAATTATTTGAACTGATTGAAATATTGGTTCAAAAGGGTAATAAAAATGCCCAAACGGACGCGCTTGTCTCTGCAATGATGGCGAGAACAGCAATTCTTTCAGCACTCTACAACGTGAAAATTAATTTGGGCTCTATTAAGGATGAGACCTTTGTGAAAGATACCGCGGATAAAGTAAAAGCACTTGAAAAATTGGCAATAGAGCAAGAAACACGCATACTTGGTCTTTCAGATTTATAGTTCCTAGAGAGATTTTAGTTAAAAAACCACATTCAATGTGGTTTTTTTAATTAAAACAACAAGATTTGAGCCGAAAGCTGCGCTGAGGAATGTTCAACCTCAAGCAGCGTCAGCGAAAATCGTTTTGGGACATCGGAGATGACACAAATGTTGTTGTATGCAAGATTTGAGCCGAAAGCTGCGCTGAGGAATGTTCAACCTCAAGCAGCGTCAGCGAAAATCGTTTTGGGGCATCGGAGATGACTCAAATGTTGTTAAAACAACAAGATTTGTAATGTTGCAATTTGTGGCGTATAATAAAGAGAGTTCAATAAATAAGGTTGTTGAAACAGATATAGGAGTTGAAACTATGTATAAAGTAATTGCTGATAGTAGTAACGAAATTGACCAAGCGTTTTTAGACAGATATCCTGTTGATATTGTGCCATTCAAATTGTATATAGATGGGGTTGAATATGTGGATGATGCCTCTTTAGATGTGGATCAATTCGTAGATAATATGGTTAAAGCTTCTGCTCTCCCCAAGTCTGCCTGTCCGTCTCCGAATGATTTTATGGCACATTTCGAAGGAGAGGAAGATGAGATCTATGTGGTCGCTATTTCTTCTAGACTCAGTGGCACATATAACAGCGCCATGCTTGCAAAAAAGATCTATGAGGGTGAAAATCCTGGTAAAAAATTCATACATGTATTTGATTCTTTGGGAGCTGCTGCCACTGAAACACTGATAACACGTAAAATTCATGAAGTTAAAAAGCAGAATGTGTCTCCAAAGGAATTGGTAAAAATTGTAGAACGGTACATTGATGAAACCCATGTATATTTCATATCGGAGTCTTTAGATAATCTCATTAAGAATGGTAGAATTTCGAAGTGGAAGGGCATAATTGCCTCTACACTGAAAATATTACCTATTATGGGCGCGACAGAACGAGGAGAAATAAAACTCTGTGAAAAGGTAAGGACATCCAATAAAGCCTATCAAAGACTAATAGAGATACTTCAAGAGGAAATCCTTAAAAATGGTAAGAAAATTGTTGCGGTTACACATGTGGGAAATTTTGAGCGCGCAAATCAAATTGTGGATGCCCTCAGTCAAACCCCAGGTGTTGAAGAAATTTTTAATTTAAAGTGTGCAGGATTGTCTTCACTTTATGCAGACAACAACGGTGTAATTGTTGCTTTATAAGAAGTGGTTTTATAAAATAAAGACCAGATAGTGCCACCTAAAAAGGCTTGAAAAACGGGCTTGAATTTGGTGTATATATTGAAAACGAAAAACATTAACACTAGGTTATATCTAGTGTTAATGTCTTTTTGTGTGTTTAGTTGAGTTATTAAAATAAATTAAGATGAAATGTTTGAAAGAGTCTGGGACAAATGTTGTCATCGGCTAGATTAAATGTTATGATTAACATGATTTAATAATATATTTTGAGGTGATTTGAATGCATAAAAAATTATTTATTCCAGGACCAGTTGACGTAAGTGAAGACGTACTCTTGAAAATGGCAACACCGCAAATTGGACACAGAACAAAGGATGCCTCTGCATTGCAAAGAAGTATCTCTGACAAGATGAGAAAGGTAATGTACACTGAAAATGAAATCCTTTTATCGACTTCTTCAGGCAGTGGGTTAATGGAAGGTGCCATTAGATCGTGTACAAGAAAGAAAGCCGCTGTATTTTCTGTAGGTGCATTTGGAAACAGATGGTATGAAATGGCAGTTGCTAATAATGTTCCTGCAGATATTTTTAAATCGGAACTTGGGCAACCTACAACACCTGAAATGGTCGAAAAAGCACTTTCAACAGGCGAATATGACTTGATTACCATCACACATAATGAAACTTCCACTGGGATTATGAATCCTGTTGAAGCCATTGCTGAGGTTGTGAGCAAGTATCCAGATGTTATTTTTTGCTTAGATACAGTAAGTTCAATGGGTGGAACGAAAATTGACGTGGATAAGTTAGGTGTTGATATTTGTATTACTTCAACTCAAAAATGTTTAGGCTTGCCAGCGGGTCTTTCAATTTGTTCGTTCTCAAACAAGGCCATTGAAGCTGCTAAGGAAGTTCCTCATAGAGGTCTTTATTTTGATTTGCTAGCACTCTATGAATGCATTCAGAAAAAAGATTATCAATATCCTTCAACGCCTTCTCTAGCACATATGTTTGCTCTGGATTATCAATTGGATAAGATCTTAGAAGAGGGTCTTGAAAATAGATTTGCTAGACACTTAGAGATGGCAAAAGTGGTTAGAGCATGGGCCAATAAACATTTTGAAATGTTAGCTGAAGAACAATACGCTTCAAACACCTTGACAACTGTTAAAAATACGAAAGGCATCAGTGTTGCCGATTTAAATAAAGAACTCGGCAAAAGAGGTTATATGATTTCAAATGGCTATGGCACGTTGAAGGAAAAAACATTTAGAATTGCTCATATGGCAGATACTAAAATGGAAGATCTTCAAGTTCTATTAAAAGAGATTGAAGACATCTTAGGTTTATAAATTTTTGATTAATTTTGAAGGATTCTATATTTTTAGGAGGCTCATAAGTGGGAAGTTTGAGAATATTAGCAAATGATGGGATAGACAAAAATGCAGAAAAAATACTTGTAAACCAAGGACATATCGTTGACACTAATCATTATGATGGAAATGCATTGGTGGAAAAAATGAGAAATTCAGATGTTATCATCGTTAGATCGGCAACAAAAATTCAAAAGGAATTGATTGAGCAGGTTAAAGGTGGAGACTTAAAGCTTATGATTAGAGCTGGTGTCGGTATTGATAATATTGATCACCTCTATGCTGAGAAAAATGATTTTACGGTTAAAAACACGCCTAATTCAAGTAGTGCTGCAGTTGCAGAACTTGCAATTGGTCATATATTTGCACTCTCGCGTCATATCCATGCAGCAAATGTAACGATGAAAAAAGGCGAGTGGAATAAAAAACACTACAAAGGTACAGAAATCAACGGAAAAACTTTGGGACTAGTAGGTATGGGCAGAATTTCTCATGAAGTTGCTATGAGAGCACAAGCACTTGGAATGAAGGTTGTTTATACAGATTTATTTAATAAGTCAGAGAAATATCCAGAGTTTGAGTACTTAACTCTAGAGGAACTGCTAAAGCGGTCCGATTATATATCATTGCACATTCCTTATGATAAGACTAAAGGACCAACGATTAAGAAAGAGCAATTCGAACTCATGAAAGATGGTGTTTACTTGATTAACACTGCTCGTGGCGGTGTTATTGATGAGAAGGCTCTTTTAGAGGCGCTTAACAGTGGTAAAGTTGCTGGGGCAGGCATCGATGTCTTTGAAGAGGAACCTACCTTAAATCAGGCATTAGTAGATCATCCTAAAGTTTCATGTACACCACATATTGGTGCTTCTACTGAAGAAGCTCAAGAAAGAATTGGTCTAGAAACCATAGACGTTATTAATAACTTTTTTAACTTAAATTAAATTTGGAGGTACTAAAGTGGCAATTGTTAAACCGTTTAAGGGCATAACACCAAAAAAAGAGTTGGTTTCGAAGGTAGCTTCTTTACCATATGATGTCATGAACAGAGTAGAAGCAGCAGAAATGGCAGGAGATAATCAATATTCTTTTTTACATGTTGTAAGATCAGAAATTGATTTACCTGAAGTCGAAAATGCATACGATCCTGTAGTATATGAAACCGCACGTAAAAACTTAGATCGATTTATTGCAGAGGGCACATTAGAAACTGAAAATGAACCTATTTATTATATTTATAGACAAATTATGAATGGAAGAGTTCAAACGGGTTTGGTGGGTTGTACTTCTATTGATGACTATATGAATAATGTAATTAAGAAGCATGAATTCACAAGACCTGCTAAAGAAGTGGATCGAATCAACAACTTTGATCATTGTGATGCGAATACAGCACCTATTTTTTTAGCGTATAGAAAAAATGATGAAATCAATCAAATTGTGAATGATTGGATTAAATTCCATATGCCAGTTTATAATTTTACGAGTGAAGATGACATTACGCATATTGTCTGGAAATTGGATGAATCATCATTGATAAGCAGAATATCAGAAATATTTGATGGTATTGACTACCTCTATATAGCAGATGGACATCATAGATCCGCTTCATCTGTAAAAGTAGGGTTGAAAAGAAGAGAACAGTTTCCAAATTATGATGGTACTGAAGAATTCAATTTCTTTATGTCTGTTATTTTCCCTGATGAAGACTTATTCATCATGGATTATAATAGAGTTGTTAAAGACTTAAATGGTCATACTAAAGATGAGTTTATGCAACTTATTGCTGATAAATTTGACGTTGAAAAAGTAGAACAAAATGAACCCTATAAACCTATGAGTCGAGCAACTTTTGGTATGTTCATTGATGGCGCTTGGTATAAACTAACTGCGCATAAGGGCATCTATGACGAAAATGATCCTGTGGATAGACTGGATGTGTCCATTCTTCAAAAGAATCTTCTAGATCCAATATTAGGCATTGATGATCCAAGAACGAATAATCGAATTGATTTCGTTGGCGGTATCAGGGGATTAAAAGAACTTGAAAAGAGAGTATCCAATGGTTTTGTTGTTGCTTTTTCAATGTACCCAACAACTATGGATGATTTGATCGATATTGCAAATGCTGGGGAAGTAATGCCTCCTAAATCAACTTGGTTTGAACCTAAATTGAGAAGTGGCTTGTTTGTACATCGCTTATTTTAATACTTCTACTTTAAAAGGTATGATTTTTTAGAGCAGATCAAATTTAAAGGGTAACACTGGGATGAACGAAGTTCATGCAGATGTTACCCTTTTCTTTTTATCAATTTTAAAATTTATAAAAAATAGTACAAAACTGGATGCAAATGCTCACTATTCAATGATGATCAGATTTCTCTTGTAGTCTAAGTAGAGTTTTGTAAGAAGTGTCATTGAATTATTCATTTCTATTTGAAGATCTGAAGCCAATTGGAAATCGTTTGCATCAAGAGCTTCTCTAATTCTAGTGAAGAGCGACTTCGCTGATAGAGAATCCTTCATTAAATATGTTTTCAACGATTTAATTTTTTCCCAGTTCACAATATCAAGATCAGAAATCTCATCGTTGCCATGCAACTTTTTGAAACGTCTGATGGTGTTTATATTAGTTGGAATGAGTCGCTCTTTTAGCTCGATTGACCATTCAGATAACATAAAAGATCTATAAGAAGAAATAATTTTAGGTGTGAAAACATCATTTGAAGTCAATAAAGCAACTTTGTCTGTATATTTATCAAAAGCAACTAAATTCTCATAAACAGTTTTAGGTGGGATACCAAACATACTATCTCTTTCTTCAGCAGTGAAGTCTTCGAATACATCTTCTTCGCTTCTGTAAGCTCTATCCTTATCAAAATAGTAATGATCCTCTCCACAAGCTTTATTGAAACCTGCTTCGATTTCTTTTAAGCTGAGTTTAGAGTTTAAGTTCGCTTTGATACCATCTAATCCAGCTTGGCAAACTGCAGCTAATAGAAGGTAAGTGTTTGAGTTAGGATTTGGTGCTCTGAGTTCAAAACGTGTTGCATATGGGTTGTTTATATCTCTAACAAGGCCTGCAAGTACTGTTCTATTACGTGAAGGCACTTCAGGGCTATGTCCTAAAGAAGAAACGATACAAACAGGTGCTTCGAAACCAGGCTTAAGTCTATTTAAACTGTCATTAGTAGAAGAAACAAAAGGATTGATTACTTCATAATTTTTAAGAAGGCCCATTAAAACACCGTAACCAATTTTGCTCATAAAGTTTTCTTTCATCACTTTTGGTGTGAAGAGGTTTACCGTCTTGCCATTTTTAAGGACAACAGCTGCACCAATATGGTGATGTTCACCACTACCAGCAACACCTTCAAGTGGTTTTGCTTGGAATGTAACGCTTAGACCATTTTTTTCAAAGACATCTTTGATGATGTTTTTTGCGATTAATTCCTTGTCGGCAGCAAGTAATGTTTTGTCATATTTCCAATCGATTTCAAGTTGTTCCATAACGTGCGTGAAAACATTTGTCCCCGCTAACTTAGAAGCAACACCGCCAACTTCTTTATGGCCCATTTCAGGCTCGTATCCATAGCATTCAAGCATTTCAAGAGACTGTTCAAGAGATGTTCTTACCTGACCGTAAGTTCTCTTCCAGTATTGTTCTTTTAAATTTTGAGATGCAGCGAGCTTTTCAATATCTGTTTTTGTATCTGGTGTTTTTACCCAAAATTCTAACTCTGTAGCACTTGTCAACACAACATCGTCAATATCGTCTGCTTTTGAAATCGCAGGATATTCTTCTAGCAATTCAGGATAATCAGTGAATAATGCAATAATTTCTGTCTTGAAATTAGATACTGCATTTTTTAAGACACTTCTTGAACAAACCTCTTTATCATCATGAATTAAGAAGGCAGGAATCAATAATGTACCCACAGGTTTACCGTCTTCATTTAAATTACTAAAATTGTAGTCAACGATCCAATTTGCAGTTAAATCTGGAATTAAATCTACCTTTGCATTATTTATAGTTGCAATTTCAGGTAAATAAACGGATGAACCATCTGTTTGAATACCATTTTTTAAAAAGCCATCTACGTCGTCAAGCAATTGACTAACAGGGACTTTTTCATCAGTATGATTGTTACCAAAATCCACAGCTATTAATGAAACAAATTGAATTTCTGGGTGATCCAGTAATAATGCAGATAATTTATCTTTTATCTTGTCTTCGGGTTTAATGATATAAAGCAAGTCTTTCATAAATTCCTCCTTGTTGGGTTCTGACACCTTGATATAATGAATTATTATAACACAAGAGAAAAAAATGTAAAGATTTATTTTGGATCATAAAGACGTGTAAATGTTGTATTATAATTGGTACAAGTGAGTGTTATCAAAAATTAATAATATTAAAATTGGCTGAATGTTCGTTTATTTTATTAAATTGTCTCATAGAAAAAGTTAGATATAAAAGTATTTTGATCTAAAAGAGCTCTAAATTAAAACGTGTGAAAGCGTAAAGATATTGCAAATATAGGTGGTTTGTAACTTTTAAAAAAATTCTGATTTTTTCAAAGTTTTATCTAATAAAAAAATCTCCTTTTAGGTTACAAATTTTAATATTCGGATTCTTTATCGGTTCATTAAAGTTATAAAAGACTTTATATTATAAAAATGAGGTAGAGTATGTACAATATTTTTTCTTTCTGTATAAGACTATCCAGTGAAAATGGTTTTATGGTATAATCTAGGTAGTCTTTTTAGATAGACGGATAGAAACGTAATAGAGGACGGGACACACTATGAAATATTATGACTTTAGAAGTGATACAGTAACGCAACCTACAGATCGTATGAGAGCAATGATGGCAAAGGCATTTGTGGGTGATGATGTCTATGAGGATGATCCCACTGTAAAACAATTAGAGGCAATGAGCGCTAAAATATTGGATAAAGAGTCGGCATTGTTCGTTCCAAGTGGTACTTTTGGAAATCAGCTTGCCATTTTAACGCATACTAAAAGAGGTGATGAAGTCATATTAGGACATGATTGTCATATTATGATGCACGAAGTTGGAGCTGCAGCGGTTATTTCAGGTGTTCAACTTAGACAAGTTCAAACCCATAATGGCAATATGAGTGCCGTTGAAATAAAGCATATGATAAGAGAAGAAGATATTCATTATCCCGATACAGGGCTCATATGTGTTGAAAATGCACACTCGTGTGGATCAGTTATAGGATTGAAACAGATGGCGTCCATTTATGAGTTAGCTCAAAAGCATCATGTGCCAGTACATTTGGACGGAGCAAGAATTTTTAACGCAGCGCATGCGCTTGAGGTTGAACCAAGAGCAATAGCGGCGTACTCAGATTCTATTATGTTCTGTCTGAGTAAGGGATTATGTGCGCCTGTGGGCTCTATGCTTGTAGGTGGAAAAACTTTTATTGATAAGGCCCGAAAAATGAGGAAATTAATGGGTGGCGGGCTAAGACAAGTTGGATTTCTAGCCGCAGCAGGGATCGTTGCTCTTGAAGATATGGTGGATCATTTGTCAATTGATCATGAAAATGCAAAGTATCTGGCTCAACAGCTCAGTAAGATAGATGGCATTGAAGTGTTGAGTAACCGTTTAGATATCAATATGGTCTTTGTAAAATTTGACAGAACACTTGATGAGCAGTTTGTCTGTGCACTAAATGAGAAGGGCTTAAAAATTAATGGACCAGAAAATGGCGAATATAGATTTGTAACCAATTATTGGATTGATAAAGAGGCTGTTGATCTCCTCGTCGAAGCGATTAAAGAATATATTTAGGGGGAAGCGATGAATTATAATATAGAAGATCTCAAAGAAGCGGTTGGCCGACTTGAAGATGCTTTAATTTCACATGAAACTGAAGATGTTGATATGTATGTTAGATTGATTAAAAATATTTCTAGTCAAATAAAAACAGACTATTGGTCAACACATGTTAAAGAAGATGAGATTATAATCCAGCCGGTAACACGTACGAATAACGAGTATAAAATCATTAATACCATAGAATTTTTATACAAACCCATGCATTTTGTCGATGTTTATGAAGGTAATGAAATTGAATATTTTGCAAAAGAGAGATCTGAGGAGCTCCTTGAATCTGGGGCTATGGAAACGCATAATGAATTTTGGTCTTCGCATGAAATTATATATGGCAATGTCTACGGTTCTTTGCCATTAGAGTTGTTGGCGCCTGAAAGTATTTCCAAGTTGCTCAGATGTGGTTGGAAAAAAACAAATGTGGATGTCGTTGAATTTGTAAAATCGGTTGAAGAAGATCGCATTAGAGAGATTGCGTCTTATAAGTATAGACATTACATTATTATCAAAGAACTAGAAACCGGTTCATATTTATTATTGAGATATAATTTTTAGCATAAAAAGGAGCATCATGTTTATAAATGAGGAAACGCTAAAGCTCGAGTACCAAGTAGAATCAAAAGAAAAGGGTTTGAAAGTAATCGACGTTATTGCGTCACATATGCACATTTCCAGCCGATTAATTCGTAAATGTAAAAGTAATCACAATATATTGCTCAATCAAAAGAAGACATCTGTCAATCAGATTGTGAGCAAAGGAGATATCATTACTTTGATGCTTGATCATGATGAGAACACGTTTGAGCCTAACCCGATAGAGATTGATATAGCTTTTGAAAATGCAGATATGATGGCGATTAATAAACCGCCCTTTCTGGTAGTTCATCCCACAAAGGGACATCCAGAGGGGACTCTTGCCAATGCCATTTCATATTATCAATATAGGAGCAATCAGAATTTTAAGACGCGTTTTATAAACCGTTTGGATCGTGATACCTCAGGCATCGTGCTGATTGCCAAAAGTGCCTATGCACAGCAGTTCATCTCAGAACAAATGCAAAAGGATGAGGTGGATAAAATATATTATGCTGTGGTTGAAGGGGTTGTCAGCGAGGATAAAGGGACTATAAATGCACCTATTGAAAGAGCAGAAGATGGCGATATATTAAGAGTAGTCAGACCGGATGGATTACCTTCAATTACACATTATGAAGTGGCCGAAAGATTTAATGGGTATTCACTTTTAAAAGTCAAGCTGGAAACGGGGAGAACGCATCAGATTAGAGTACACTTGGCACATATCGGTCATGGTATTGTTGGAGATCACCTATATGGAAAATGCTCTGACTGGATTGATAGACAGGCACTGCATTGTTTTGAAATGTCATTTAGAAAACCGCGTGGCAATGAAAGGATCGTGGTAAATGCATCTTTGCCAGAGGACATTCGCAAACTGATTGAAGTGCTTAGAAATTTGTAATTTGGCGACTTTCATGGTATAATGAGTTAAGTGTTCTGGGGTGTTGGTTACCTGATAAATTCAACCACTGTTTGATCGTAGGGAGAACGTGTTCTGCTGCGTATGACAAGCTGCATTTTGGTAGAAGTCAAAAACAGAAGATAGTCCACCCACCTAGTTGGGGTGTGGTGTGAGATTTATCGGGTAACGGCATTCTGGGCAGATTACTTAAAGATAAAGTGCATAAATAAAAAACATAAAAAAAAGCGACATTGTCGCTTTTTTTATGCTTTTTTAGTTTGATTTGAATGGTTATTATTATTGTTACTATTACTATGGTTATTATTATTATTGTTGTTATTGGCACTATTAGAGGCAAGATTTTCCTTATTCGGTTTATCGCCGTCTGATTTATCGTTTCTGTTCTTATTGGCTTGTGTCTTCTTAAAGTCAATGAGATTGTTATTGATCGTATCTATATTTTTTTCTGAAATCATGGCATCTACTTCGATGATGATTTCTTCTTCTGGATCTACGAAACAGTTCCCTTTGAAAGTAGCACCCTCTTCAGTGTTGAAGCTTTTACAGATGATATCGCCTTTGAGAGAGGCTTTGTGATAAAGATTGATTTTACCTTTTGTTTTAACATTGCCTTCTGCAATACCATAAATATCTGCATTTATACAGGTTAAACTACCGTTAATATAAGCTTCCTCGGTTACAATAATATTTCCAAGCGATTTGACGTCACCAAGAACTTTCCCGTCAATTCGTATACTGCCTTCACTTTCAATATCTCCCTTGATTATAGAACTCGGACCAATGATAATGTCAAACTTAAATTCAACCTCTTTTTTTGGAAACATAAAGAACCTCCTAGTTTTCTTTTAGTATTTTGAGTGGATCGATTTGTGTGCCGTTAAATCGCACTTCAAAGTGTAGGTGTGTACCAGTGCTCTTACCAGATGAGCCCATTGTTCCAATAAGCTCGCCTTTAGTGACGGTGTTACCTTTACTTGTTTTAATTTCCTTTAAATGACCATAAACCGTTTTATAACTATAACCGTGATCAATAATGATGACATTGCCAAAACTGCCATTCCAGCCAGCATAGATGACGACCCCGTCACCAGCAGCATGCACACTTGTGCCGCTTGCATTTGCTAGATCAATACCTTTGTGGCTAGCCGTTTTACCAGTCACTGGATCACTCCGAAATCCAAATTTAGAAGATAAGATGCCTTCAGTAGGGTATTGATCAGGCCGACAGTCCAGATAGGCAATCTGAGATTGAAGTGAAGTGATCAGCTCTGAGTATTCACTGCCCTGATCGAGAATTAATTCCGAAATTTCATCGTTATTGATCAAGGATTCAGCTTGACTCAGCAATAAATTTTCTCTGGGCAACTGTACATCAGAGGTCGTATCGATAAATCGGTTAAAAGAACGACTGATAGGCGCAGCAACATTTGAATTTGTTTCTTTGTTGAACATGGCCACAAGTTGAGAGACGTTTTGGTTTACAGTATCCATTTCTTTCAATCTGGAATTAAAGTAACCCAAAGTATCTCCTAGAGTATTTTTTAACACCTCAATCTCTTCAAGTTGTTGGTCTCCTATATTTTCAAGTGACTGCAGTTGGTCATCTTTTATGGTGATATTTTTCTTTAAAGTGGCATTTTGCGCCATTAAAATGGTAGAATGGAGTCGAGTGGATACGGTGGTGGTAAGCAAAGCAAGATTAACGAGGATGAGTAGAATTAAAATTGAAAATGCAAGTGCTAGGTTAAAATGCCATTGCTTGATGCTCTTCTGAGATTTGGGAATGATCATAATGGTTACTTTATTTTTTTTAAAGTAAGCTTTGATTTTATTCATACAGCCTCCGTTAAATAGCAAATTATACATCATTTTAGCACAATACTTTACAATAATTCAATGAATCCAGAAAAATTAGTTTACCAAAGTTCCATTATTCTGTAAAATAGAATATATGCAGGAGTATATTAAAAATTACCGATGTAATATAGATATCACTATCATTAACTTTTAAACAACTTTTTAGATGAGTTGAAATGAGATAAAAATGGAGGCCTATTGGGAATGGATGAAAGAACTGTCAGAATTGAAGAAAATTTAAGAAGAGTATGCTATAAAATCAAAAAAAAGGGAAGAGAGATATTAAATGATGTTGATATCACCCCACCTCAGTTTGAGGCTTTGCAATACTTGATCTATGAACAGAATCTAACCATAGGTGAATTGAGTTCCAAAATGTATTTGGCATGCAGTACAGTGACGGATCTACTAGATCGCATGGAGAGAAATGAACTCGTTAAACGTGTGAAAGATGAAAATGATCGCAGAATTGTTAGAATTGCAGTTCTTGATAAAGGTCATAATTTGCTTAAGAGCGTTATGGAAACAAGGCGCGAATATGTTGCTGAAATTATGGCTGAACTCAGTGAAGAGACGATTAATGGGATCGATGAAAGTTTTAGAATTTTCAATGAAAAAGTAGAGTTATAAAGTTTCTTCTCCTCTATAACGCTGTAAGACACTTGAAAGCAATCTATAATGGAGGCGCAATAAATTGAAAGTGATCAATGATCGATATCATGTCTTGGAAACCTTAACTAGAGAAAGCAGTGTTGTTGAATATTTGGTTGAAGATATTAAAAAGAATCATCAGATTAAACGTATTCGAATATTTGATACGGAAATATCCAATTATGAGTTCGTAAAATCGATGGAAAAAAACTTTATAGATATCTCAACCTGTGTTCATGACAATATTTTGACTGCTTACGAATTTAAGCCGATTTACACAATCAATGGTAGTCGGGTTACTCGTAAACAGTTTTTTTATACTTATGAACATTATGACGAAAACACAACAGTTGTCTATTATGAACTCAATAAATCAGAAATCAATAGTGTCATTATACAGTTATGTAAAGCGATAAGATTTTTGCACTTCAGAGGTGTCATTTATAAATATCTCAATTTTAATTCCATAGTGCTATTGAGAGAAAATGGGCAGATCAAGCTTAAGCTCAAAGACCTTGCGAACAATTATATAAACGATTATTTTTTAAAGCTGGATCATGAACGATACCAGCAATTTATTGCGCCTGAAATACTGTGGGGCGAAGAGGTTGATTACCATGCAGATATCTATTCACTTGGTGTGATGTTTTATTATTTATACTATCGAGTGGATTTTACGCTGAAATCTCTACAAACGCTATCTAAAAATGTAAACAGTACAGATATTCACAAGTTTATACTGAAAGCGTCTAATCATATAAAAGATGAAAGACATAATAATATAAGAGAATTTATTGATGAATTGGCTAAATTAATTTGGATAGAAGTCGATAATGATGATGCGGAATTCTATGATCGCGTACATGAAAAAACGATTATTGTGGGCCGAGATGCCATTATAAACCAGTGCAAAGAAATCATATTTGATAAAATGAAAAAAATGGATGGTTTTAATGGCATCTATATTCAAGGTGAAAATGGGATGGGAAAATCTCGTGTACTTAAGGAACTTGAATATACGGCCAAATTTAATCGAATTGCTTACGTGACAATCGATGCAAAGAAGTCGAGCGACGATTGCTTTTATGCAATTAAAGAGATCCTCTCATTTATTCTAACGCAGGAGGATGTTTCGCCACTGCTCATTCAAAAATATGGACAAGAGCTTGTTAAAATAGTCCCGGAACTGGCTGTTAAATGGAATTTAAAAGAAGTGAGCCCTTTTAATTTAGAAAACCAGAAGATGAGACTTCTCAATAGAGCTTTTAATTTCTTTATAGAATACAGCAATAATAAGTATATGGTTTTGCTAGTGGATAATGAAGAGTATATTCACATAGATGAAAGGTATTTTTTTGATCAATTAGTGCATCATAAAGGGTATGGCAACTTTATGCTGATCTTTACAGGCGCCGAACAGGAGAGGTCTTATCAGAATCTTTCGGGAACCATACACGCTTTGAAACTCCCTTTTTTAAATTTAGAAGAAACGGGTAAAATCGTACAAAAGTCGCTGGGCATTGATAAAATACCTTATAGATTTACGCATAGAATTATGGTTGAATCCATGGGTAAACCAAGCAGTACAAAAAAACTTGTTCGAAAGCTGTGGTCTGAAAAGATCATCTATTTGGATAAGGAAAAGTTAAGATGGCATTTGGAAGAAGTGGATGATAGTTATAAGTTTGAATATTTTGAAGAGAATGACTTAGAAATCATTAAATTGGTTCAAGGCATCGCTCCAGAGCATGTAGAAATTTTAAGAAAGATATCTGTTTTGAAAAGTGCATTCAACTTGAATGTACTGCTTCAGTATGCGGACATTGATGAAGAACACGCTTATTATTTTATATATGAAATGGAAACCAAGAAGATCCTCAACAAGCGCATTAGCGATATTGAATATGTCTTTGGATTCTACAAGAATGAAGTCAAAAAACACTTTGCGAATTCTTTGACCTTAAATGAAGTAAAGCTTCTTTCTCGAAAAGCGGCTTCCATATATGAAAATCGGTACAAAAAATATCATGAAATCAACGAAGCACTCATTGATTATTTTATTGCATCTGAAGACCTCGTCAAGGCGGCTCAATACTGTGTTCTTTTTTCAAATCATTACATTGAAAAAAATAACAGTCACAAGGGGATCGACTTGCTTGAACAGGCAAACCAATTGTATGAGCGTCTAAACGATGTCACCAATATCATCACGACTTCCAAAAGTCTGATCAAAAATTATATCAGCGTGGGTAAGATTAGCAGTGCGTACGAGAAAATCGTGTTCCTCATTTCACTAACTGAGGACAGTCACCCAGAAGATTATATCGATGCTCAACTTGAGCTGGCAGACATCTATTATTATAAGAACGATATCAATAAAGCGGCAGAACATATTTCTTATTATTTTGATCAATCTCAAAAGCTCAATTATTTAGAAGGTGAATTTAAATCTGCTAAGCTTCTATGTCGATGCTTTACAGAAAAAGGTGAGCTGGATAAAGTGCTTAAGATCACAGAAATTTATTTGGCTAAGGCAAAAGCTGTAAATAATCTTTTTTTTACAGGGGCATTTTTAAGTGAACTTGGATGTTACTATCACCATGTAAACCAATTCGATGAAAGCCTTAAAGCGCTTAATGATGCACTGAAAGTCTTTATGGAGATCAATGATGATGAGTATATGATTAAAATATACAATAACTTTGGCGTGATTTACCTCGATGAACTTGGAGATTATATAGCTGCAAGAGATTACTTTAGAAAAGCATATAGTAGAGCAAACGCCCGTAATCAATACGTCACAATACCGGTGCATTTGAATAATCTTGGAGAAACCTATAAGATTGAAGGCAAGTTTCAAACAGCCATAAAATATTTTGAGGAGGCCTATTCTCTAGCAGAAAATGTTGGTGATAAAAACATGATCATCATATCCTTGATGAACTTATGCTATGTTTCTCTTCTGACGGAGAATTACGGTAAGACGCACACACTCATTAATAGACTTGAACATGAAATAAATGCTATAAAAAATAAAGAGTTTGACAAATTTGACTATTATATGCTTCATTTTGAATATTTTATTACGATGAATAGTGTGATGCAAGTTGAAAAATGGCGTTATAATTTTGATGCCGATGCACTTAAAGATGATTTTAGACGCTTTAGGATAAAAGTGATTGATCTCATCATAAAGTATCGAGAAAGTTCAATTGTATTTTCCAGAAGACAAGTCCCTTATGACGCTATTAAAGCTCTTGAATCCACTGTAAAGAATCCAACAGAGGCAATGGTCATTCGAAATTTTCTTTTAGAGATCATGCTGGACTTTATAGATTATGCGGATTTTGTTGAAGTAGAGAGATTGATAGAATTGGATGATCAACTCATAAGCTTTTACAACACAAAACATGTGCGATTAAAAAGAGATTTTGTGGATGCTTGCCGAGGTGAGGATAGTTTTATAAATGTGAAAGAAAGGATACCTCAACTTAGAGAAGAGTCACAAGAATTGCTTTGGAGAGCATACAAATTTTTGGGTGATGAGGAGTACCATGCGAATAATCAATATAATGCATTAAAGTTTTATTTAATGTCATTGGATATTATTGCAGATTTATCAATAGAAATTGCATCGGAATACAAAGAAACTTATATCCTATATGATGATTCCAAGATGGCACTAAAAAATAAAATCAATAAAATCATAAAAAATTTCTTGTACTTCGAAAGTGAGTCCGGTCATCAAGTTTATTTTGAAGATCGAATTGATACAGTTGATGATTACTTCGATTTAAATCATCTCAACTTGCTCTATCAGAATAAGAAATTCGTAAAATCCGTTTATGAAAATTATAAATTGAATCATGTGGGCGCTTTCAAATCGCCAACTGATTTAATTAAGAGCCTTCAAAGAGATGACCTTAAAAATCTTCAAATGATTCTGAAATATCTTGTTCATATGACACTAGCTGAACGTGGCATGATTTATATGTTAGATGCAAATGACAATATTGAAGAAATTATAAAAACTTCAGATGATATTCAAAGTTATGATGTTTTTAAATTGATCAATAGTATTGGCAATGACTTAGAGGGGATATACGTTTCAAAATTGGACACAGATACCAATGTACAAATGCTTTCGGATGATCAGAAGGGCATTATCTTCTTCCCAATCTATGAATCAGCTCATGAGGGACAAATGCTTGAAAAACGCCGTGATGATTTGCTCATTGTGAAGAAAAGGACTGTTGGATATGTGTTTCTAGATACGAATAATGTAATCAATCGATTTAATCAGCAGTCTTTCAATCAATGTAAGTCGTTCATGAACTTAACCTATCTGATGATGGACAATTATAATTTAAAATTGATATCATCTGTTGACAAGCTCACAGGCGTTCAGCTCAGAAAATCGATTGAGCTCGCCTTTACACGAGAACTCAATCTTTCAAGACAAAATAATACCTGTTTGTCTGTGATCATGCTTGATATTGACAAATTTAAAAATGTCAATGACACGTATGGACATCGCAAGGGAGATGAAATCCTTACGAAAATAGGGGACTTGCTCAAGGCCTCTATACGAAGCTCTGATTATGTTGGACGTTATGGTGGCGAGGAGTTTATCATCATCTTACCTGAAACCAATGCAACTGACGGTCTAAAAGTTGCTGAAAAAATTAGGCTCAAAGTGGATTATCAAAAATTGCTTGGGGAGGAGATGCCACTAACTGTCAGTCTTGGCGTTTCCACTTACCCTGATGATGGCGTTAATGAAGAAGAGCTTGTGGAGAAGGCAGATCAAGCGCTGTATTATTCAAAAAATAACGGACGGAATCAGTCTAATGGTTGGAATGAAAAGCTTGTAAAAGCAGGACATAGATATGATAAGTTGGCAGGGATTCTCACGGGTAATATTTCTTCTGACACGAGGAATGTGCAAGCTTTGACAGATATATTATCCCAATTGGAAAGTTCTAAAAGCGCTGAAGATCGTATTAAGGATACCTTCATTACATTGCTGGACATTACAGAAGCAGAAGAAATTTGTTTTATAAAGTTTGATGAGCAGTGGGCCATGGAAAAAGTTATCAGTAAAAAGAAGGGGCACGATATTTTAAGCGATGAACTTTACATCAATCAAAGACTTCTTGATCAGTTTAAAAATACAGCTCAAAGTCAGTATTTTATCGACTGGGAAGAGACGGTATTTTACGATGAGATCACTCATATTCCAAACTGGAAATCGTACATTGTCATCAGTTATAATGAACCAGATAAAAAAGGTATCCTTTCGATATCGGTACCGATACATGAAAAAGAACTCGACTTTAGTAATTATAACTTTGTTGAAACTTTAAAGTTAGTGATAAGTTATATATTATTTTAACATTTATTGCATTTTAGGTAGATAGTGACTATACTGATTTTGTGTGTAGTCACTTTTTTATGAAAAGAGGATATAATGATTTTAAACGACTTTTTACCCGTGAATAAAGCAGATCTACTCAAACTTGAGTGGGACTATTTAGATTTTATATTGGTCTCTGGGGACGCCTATGTGGATCATCCCAGTTTTGGACCAGTGGTTATAGCAAGAGTGTTGTTGGATGCAGGTTATCGAGTAGGCATCATTGCACAGCCGGATTGGAATGATCCCAATAGCATTGATATTTTAGGTGAACCCAGACTCGGTTTTTTGGTCTCTGCCGGCAATATGGATTCCATGGTGAATCATTACTATGTTTCAAGAAGACACAGAGAGACAGATAATTATTCTGAAGGTGGCGCCATGGGAAAAAGACCAGACCGAGCAACTCTGGTTTATACAAACTTAATTCGCAAGAAATATAAGGATAAACCGATTATATTGGGGGGGATAGAAGCATCGCTCAGGCGCTTTGCACATTATGATTATTGGGATGATTCTGTGAGAAGATCCATACTATTTGACAGTGCGGCAGATTTGCTCATATATGGCATGGGGGAAAATCAAGTTGTTGAGATTGCAGAATACCTTAACAATGGCATTGAAGTTCAATATATTCAACATATTCCTGGGACATGCTATCTGACAAAGTCACTGGAAAACTTGGATCAATATATAGAAATACCCTCATTTGAAAGCGTCAAGAACGATAAGATCCAATATGCTCAGGCTTTTAAAGTTCAATATGATGAACAAGATCCCATTAGGGGGAAGACCATTGTACAAAGACATAGTGAGACTTATCTAGTACAAAATCCGCCGACCATGCCCCTTGAAAGGGCACGTCTTGACTGGGTTTTCAAGTTAGGCTACATGCGAAATTACCACCCTATGTATGAGGCGGGAGGTGGTATTCCTGCGATTAAAGAAGTGAAAATGGGCATTATCAGTGAACGTGGCTGTTTTGGAAACTGTTCATTTTGTGCTCTTGCTTTTCATCAAGGACGTATTATTACATCCAGATCTCATGAGTCCATAATAGAAGAAGCCAAGATGATACAAATGGATGTGGACTATAAAGGCTATATCAACGATGTTGGAGGCCCAACCGCTAATTTTAGGCATCCTGCCTGTAAAAAACAGCTTAAAGTTGGCACTTGCAAGCACAGACAATGCCTTCATCCAGAACCCTGTGAACATTTAGACACAGATCATAGCGACTATGTGGAGCTTCTTAAAAAATTGAGGCATTTAGAGGGGATTAAAAAAGTATTTATCAGAAGTGGTATCAGATATGACTACCTTATGCACGATCAAGAAGATGCATTTTTCTATGACTTGTGCCAGTATCATGTAAGTGGACAGCTTAAAGTGGCGCCTGAACATATAGATGAGACTGTTCTGGATTACATGGGCAAACCAAGCGGTAAACTCTATGGTCAGTTTGTTAAAAAATTTGATCAAATTAATAAAGAACTTCAAAAAGAGCAGTATATCATTCCGTATCTTATGAGTTCGCATCCAGGGAGTACAATTCACTCTGCTATTAAGTTGGCAGAATACCTTAGAGATATCAATTATACGCCGGAACAGGTTCAAGATTTTTATCCGACCCCTGGCACCATGAGCACTTGCATGTATTACACTGAGATAGATCCAAGAACGATGAAACCCGTCTTTGTGCCTAAGAGCAACAAAGAGAAGGCCATGCAACGTGCGCTGCTTCAATATAAAAATCCGAGAAATTATGATTTGGTCTATGAAGCACTTATTCTTGCAGGTAGGCAGGATTTGATCGGGTTTCATGTAAAAGCGCTCATAAAACCAAGGACCAATGTGCCTAAAGCAGGTGGTAGTAAAAAGAGTAAATCCAGCAAACGCAAGACACCCAGTTCAAAAACGTCTATAAATTCAATTGAGAAGACTAAAAAAAGACGGTAATTCGATAGTATGGTATTAACGAAATCCAATTTTGAGGGGTGTTAAAATGAAAGCAAATATGGTTATTATTGATGGAAAAAGTTTAACAATTGAAGATGTAGTCAATGTTTCAAGACATAATTTTAAAATCCAAATTGCTGAAGAAGCTTTAGCGGGTGTGGATAAAGCTAGAGAATTAGTAGATCGTTTTGTCGATGAGAAAAAAGTAGTTTATGGTATTACCACAGGTTTTGGTAAATTTTCAGATGTTGTCATCTCAAAAGAAGAAACGACGGATCTTCAAACAAATCTTATAATAAGCCATGCATGCGGGGTGGGGACGCCATTTTCAGAAGATGTTTCAAGAGCAATTATGTTGTTGCGTGTCAATAATCTAGTCAAGGGACACAGCGGCGTAAGACGCATTACCCTAAATACGCTTGTTGAAATGATTAATCGCGGTGTACATCCGATTATTCCTGAAAAGGGCTCTTTGGGTGCAAGCGGAGATTTGGCGCCACTTGCACATATGGTTCTTGTGATGCTCGGTATTGGTGAAGCCATGTATCAAGGCGAAAAACTCTCTGGTGCTGAGGCAATGAAAAAAGCAGGTATTCAGCCAATCGTGTTAACTTCTAAAGAGGGATTGGCACTTATCAATGGGACACAAGTTATGACTGCGGTGGGGACACTTGTCACTTATGAAGCGATACAACTGTTAAAACTTGCGGACATTTCTACTGCCTTGACGGTTGAAGCACTAAAGGGCATTACAGATGCTTACGATCCTAGATTACATCAAGTTAGACCGCATTTAGGCCAAATCAAAACGGCAGAAAACTTACTCCAAATTTTGAAAGGGAGCAAGCTCACAACAAAACAAGGTGAAATTAGAGTACAAGATGCCTATACACTGAGATGTGTGCCTCAGATTCACGGTGCAAGTAAAGATGCAGTTCAATACGTTATAGATAAAATAAATATAGAAATTAATGCGGTTACAGACAATCCGATTATTTTTCCAGATGATGAAGTAGCCTTTTCAGGTGGAAATTTTCATGGACAACCGATGGCACTGCCTTTTGACTTCTTAGGCATAGCAATTGCAGAAATGGCGAATGTCTCAGAAAGAAGAATTGAGAGACTTGTCAATCCTCAACTCAGCAATTTACCAGCTTTCTTAACACCAAATGGTGGCCTGCATTCTGGCTTTATGATTGCTCAATATGCAGCAGCAGCGCTGGTATCTGAGAACAAAATATTGGCACATCCAGCAAGTGTAGATTCTATTCCTTCATCGGCAAATCAAGAAGATCACGTGAGTATGGGGACAATAGCGGCGAGAAAAGCAAGAGATATCCTATTCAATGCTCAAAACGTAATTGCAATCGAATTGCTGGCATCTGCACAGGCTATTGACTTCGATGATGCGAGCAAATTGGGTGCTGGTTCAAGAGCAGCATATGATGTCATTAGAAGAGAAGTTTCAAAAATTGAAGAAGATCGTGTAATGCATCTAGATTTTAATAAAATATATGATATAATTAGAACTAATGAAATCGTAGAAAAAGTAGAGCATGTCGTTGGGACATTGGCTATTAATTAGAAAGGTGATTATTTGTTATCTCAAGAAAAATTAGATCGTATCAATTTTTTGGCGCATAAAAAAAAGACTGAAGGATTGAACGATGAGGAGCTCAAAGAGCAGTTAGAGCTTCGTGAAGCTTATTTAAAAGCTTTTAGAAGTAGCTTTAAAAAGCAATTGGACAACATAGAAATTGTCTATAAAGATTAATTTTTGGGTAGATATCCCTTGAAACGATTAAAATTTCATTGGAGGTGTTTAAATGGCGGAGAAACAATATATTGTATTTAAGCTAAACGACGAAAAATTCGCAACCAATATCCACCACATTGCATCCATAACAGATTATGCTTCAATTACGTCGTTGCCAAATGGACCTGCATATGTGGATGGCCTTTTAAATCTAAGAGGCGATATCATACCTGTTGTCAATCTAAAAAAGAGATTTAAAATGACTGATACTGCTGCAAGGGATAAGCGTATTTTAATTGCGAGAAAAGAGGATGTGCTCATAGGATTTTTAGTGGATGACGCTTCACAATCTATGGCTGTAGACGAGCAAGATATATTGCCACCGCCTAAAATTGCAATTAAAAAGGATAATGCTTACATTTCAGAAGTATGTATCCATGAAAATGAATTGATTATCGTTATAGATTTTGATAAAATTTTGACAGATGATGAAATTAGTGAAATATTGGAGATCAATTAGTTGACAATTGTGAATTAAATAGGACCTATTTACTAAAAAAGCTCACGTTGTGTATATGCGTGAGCTTTTATGATATAATAATTATTAATTAAAACGTGGTGGAGTGTGTATTTTGAAGAATTTCATTGAAATAAAGGAATTGGATCAAATCATTAATAAAACAGCTGTGTCCATAGAAGATGGGAAAAAAGAAATCTTCGAAATATCTGAGAAGACGAGACAGGACTATAATCACTACGAACAGGAACTTTTAAATATCAAGACCAAGTTAACTTTAATTGTCAACGAAATTGACAAGGTTGAGATTAAAGCTAAAATGGCTAAAAATATGATTGCAACGATTAATGCTCACTTCGATGAATTTACGGAAAAAGACATCAAAGATGCTTATGAGTTGTCCCAAAAAGTTCAGATTGAACTCTCTGTTAAAAGACAGGAAGAAAGAGAACTTCAGGAGCGTAAGATGGAATTGGACAGACTTTTGATTACGTCAAAGGATGTCATGAAACGTTCCGAGGTGCTTGAGACAAAAGTAAGTGTTGCACTGGATTATTTGACCAATAGTATTTTTGAGCAAGTGGAAGATCATAAGCACAAAAAAGAAGTGAGTCTAAAAATTATAGAAGCTCAGGAAAATGAAAAAAAACGGATTTCTAGGGATATTCATGATGGTCCAGCTCAATCGTTGGCCAACATAATATTCAAAGCGGAATACCTCTCTAAAATTATTGACGTGGCACCACATAAAGCTAAAAAAGAAATTTCAGAATTGCAAGAAGACATACGGAATACTCTGAAAGATATTCGAAAAATAATATATGACCTCATGCCCATGTCGCTAGATGATTTAGGCCTTATCCCAACGCTCAACAAATTGATTTCTAATTTGTTGGAGGGTCATGCACTGCAAATTGAAATGAAACTTAAAAATCGAATCCCTATAAATGATCCACTTATTAATCTCACTGTTTTTAGAGTGGTGCAAGAAAGTTTTAATAATATGGTTAAACACTCAAAATGTAAAAATGCATTATTAATAATTGACTGTACTGAAAGACAAATTGAGGTAGAAATTATTGACGATGGTATTGGGTTTGATGCTCAGGAAATGCTTTTAAAACCTAGCGGTTATGGCCTATACAATATGAGAGAGAGGATCGAAATGCTTAACGGTACTTTTTCATTAAAGTCACAAATTGGTAAAGGCACCAAAATAAAAATTGTAATACCTAATAAAATATCTTGATGAAAGATGAATTTGGAGGAAGTAAATGAAACCGATAAAAGTTGCGATTGTGGACGACCATGCACTGATTCGTGAAGGTATTAAGAAGTTGCTTGAGCTTGAGGAAAGTCTTGAAATTGTTTTTCTGGCTGGTGATGGTCAGGAAACCATTGAATTGTTGGAAGCGCATATGCCGGATGTTATTCTTTTGGATATCAATATGCCGAACTTAAACGGAATTGATACATTGCGCATTTTAAAAGATCAGTTCAGTGAGATTAAGGTCATTATGCTTACCATTCATGAGGATGCACAGTATTTGATTGAGACAATCAATATAGGTGCTGAAGGATATGTGCTCAAAGATGCCGATGTTTCATCACTGGTAAAAGCAATTCATAAAGTCACACAAGGTGAACTTTACATTCATCCAACACTTTCAGGCATTTTGGTCAAAGAATACAAAAAGAAGGATAAGTCCATTGATGAGATGATTGGCACGAATTTGACTAAGCGGGAATATGAAGTCATCAAATTAATTTCTCAAGGCTATAATAACAAAGAAATCGCAACGGAGTTATTTATCAGTGAAAAAACTGTAAAAAACCATGTCTCTAATATTTTTAAAAAGATAAAAGTAACTGATCGTACTCAGGCGGCACTTTATGCCATTAAACATAATATTACAAAAATTTAATTCACTTGAACCTTAAATAATATTTCGATATCCTATATATAGAATGAAACTTTATGACGTGAAAAGGTGTGGTTTACCAATAGAACATCAATTCTATATGAAAACTAACTTGTAGTGTATGGTTGAAAGGGGATATTAATGGAGAATAATACAAATTATGAAGCTTTATCTGAGACATTAACGCATAAATTTCAAAATGCTTGGGAAGCGTTAGATGAAAATGAAACAAAGGCCTGTTTCGATCTCAGTGAAAAGTACAAACTTTTTTTAAATGCAGGAAAAACGGAGAGAGAAAGCGCTAAAGAAATTCTAAACCAAGCTGTGGAAGCTGGATATAAACCCATTGAAGATTTTATATCTGGAAAGGAAAGCTTGAAAGCGGGTTCAAAAGTATATGCGATGAATCGCGATAAAGCTATTGTGCTTTTTTTGATGGGTAAGAGTGCTTTAAAAGAGGGCATGAATATTGTGGGGGCACATATTGATGTGCCTAGATTGGATTTGAAACCGTTTCCTCTATATGAAAGCAGTGATTTGGCCTTCTTGAAGACACATTACTATGGAGGCGTAAAAAAATATCAATGGACAGCAACACCCCTTGCTTTGCATGGTGTTGTATTCAATCATAACAACGAGAAAATTGAAGTGGTCATTGGCGAAGAGGATACAGATCCTGTTCTAGCAATTACAGATTTACTCCCTCATTTAGCAAAAGATCAGGTGAGCAAAACTTTATCAGAGGGTATTGACGGTGAAACGCTCAATGTGCTTATTGGACATATGCCTATAGGTGATAGCAAAACTAAAGATAAAGTAAAACTCAATATACTCAAGATTCTAGATGAAAAATATGGGATTAAGGAAGAAGATTTTTTATCCGCAGAGTTTGAGGTTGTACCTGCAGGTAAAGCCAAGGATTTGGGACTTGATAGAAGTATGATCTCTGCTTATGGGCATGATGATAGAGTCTGTTCGTATGTGGGGCTCGCAGCAATACTTGAGCTTTCAGATGTTGAGACAACTGCCTGTGCAATGTTCATGGACAAAGAAGAAGTTGGCAGTCAGGGCAACACGGGTTCTCAATCCAGATTTTTTGAAAACATCGTCGCGGAACTCATAGCATTACAAGAGCCAAACTTCAATGATTTATATCTCAGAAGATGTATCTCGAATACCTCTGTTTTATCAGGGGATGTGGGGGCTGCTTTTGATCCCAACTATGCAAGTGCATATGAAAAAACCAATTCAGCTCATATTGGCAAAGGTGTGCAACTCGTTAAATATACAGGTGCTAGAGGAAAAGCAGGCTGCAATGATGCCAATGCTGAATTTTTAGGATCGGTTAGAAAACTTTTTAATGACAACAATATCGTTTGGCAAATTGGTGAACTTGGAAAAGTGGATCAAGGTGGCGGCGGTACAATCGCTTACATTCTTGCCAATTCAAATGCAGAAGTGGTGGATTGTGGCGTTCCAGTTTTAAGTATGCATGCCCCTTACGAAATCGTGAGCAAAGTGGATGTGTATATGACTTATAAAGCTTATAAATCGTTTTTAAACCGCTAAAATGAGCTGTAAATCTTTGAAATGAGCAAGAGGCATAGATATCAATTTATAAAGATCATTGTGACAAAAACTGTTTACAACTGATTTACAAACAGCATTGGAATAGTATTTTGAAATGTTGTATAATATAGAATAGGTATGTAAAAGAGCATTAGTCTAATGCTCTTTTTTTTTAAAACAACAAGATCTGCGAGGACGATCTAAATGGGAGGTCACTGTATGAATAAAAGAGTTTTTATTGTAGATGATGAAGAAAATATAAGAGAGCTGATCTCATTATATTTGGAAAAAGAGGGTTATGCAGTTGAGACGTATGGCTCTGGCGAAGCATGTCTTGAAGCCTTCAAATCCAATGCACCCGATTTGGTATTGCTTGACATCATGATGCCTGGCATCGACGGCTATGACACCTTAAAAGAAATCAGAAAGCTGGGCACAGTACCTGTTATTATGATTACTGCCAAGGAAGAGACCTTTGACAAGGTACTTGGCCTTGAACTCGGTGCAGATGATTATATCGTAAAACCATTTGATCCGAAGGAACTTACTGCCAGAGTAAAAGCCGTTATTAGGAGATTCCAAAACACAGATAAGACAGAGACGGAAGGCATTGTTTCAGTGCCTAATTTAACGATAAATATGGTGGATTATAATATCACTTACTTTGGCGAAACTTTAGAGTTGCCTCCAAAGGAAATTGAACTCTTAAACTATCTTGTAAATCATCCAAACCGCGTGTTTACAAGAGAACAGCTTTTGGACCACATCTGGGGATACGATTTCTTCGGTGAGACGAGAACCGTGGATGTGCACATTAAGCGTCTCAGAGAAAAATTTGAAAAACCCAACAATGGTTGGGAAATCAAAACCGTTTGGGGTGTTGGTTATAAGTTTAAACTGGATTAAAGGTGAGGTGTATTCATGAAAACAATTTTTCATAAATTTGCCTTCATTTACATTTTAATCTTTTTGATTTCGTTTATATTGATTATTATTGGTGTGAGAAGTGTTTTGGACTATTACTTTGTCAGTAACGAATCGACGCTCATTATAAAGAGAGCACATAACTTTGAGGAAATCGTTAACAGCAAGTATGTCAATAGTATCAGTTTAGACTTGTTGCAAGAACAGATTACGATTCTAGATGGTTATACAGGTGCGAACATATGGCTTTTTACTGAAGAAGGTGCATTCTACTCGACATCTGATTCAACTTATGACATGCAGATGGGCAACTATCCCCATTTGGCAGAGGATATCAAAAATGTTTTTCAAGGACGAGAAACGAGTCGGGAAGTTTTATATAAGGGCATTTCACAAGATAGCATTTTAAGAGTGGGATATCCCTTTCATGTGGGTGATAAGATTTATGCCATGTTTATCAATGTACCTATGCCAGAAATAGAGGATACGATATCAAAAGTATCTGTGATCATTTTTATTTCTCTATCCATTTCTGGGCTTCTAGCAGTGGCTCTGATCTTTATGATCACAAGAAGAATGGGTCATGAAATTAAGGTTATTAATGATGCCGCAAAATATATTGCTCAAGGCAATTTTGAAAAGAAGATTATCATCAATAGAAAAGATGAACTCGGTGAACTCGCAGAGAGCTTTAACGCCATGGCAAACGAGTTATACAAGCAAGAAAATACAAAACGGATGTTCATCTCCAGTTTATCCCACGATTTAAGAACGCCATTGACCACGATAAAGGGCTATACGCACGGCATGCTGGATGGCACCATTGAGGCAGATAAGCAGGAAAGATATCTGAAGATTGTATCCAATGAAAGTGATCGCTTAATTAAAATGATCAACGATTTACTCGATTTATCCAAAATGGAAAGTGGTGCTCTTGTACTGAATAAGACGGATTTTGATCTCAATGAGGTCATTGTCAACGTGTTGGACAGTTTTGAGCAAAAGATTATCGACAAGCGGATCAAATTGACCATAGACTTGACAAAAGAAAAAATATTGGCTCATGGCGATATGGCTTCAATTCAAAGAGTTGTTTATAATCTGATGGATAATGCGACAAAATTCGTCAATTTGGACGGCAACATCAGTATTAGGACGGAGCTAAAAAACGATAAATTCTATGTGGGCATCAGCAATTCTGGGAATATATTAAGCCCTAAAGAGCTGAGCATGATATGGGATCGGTTTACGAAATTGGATAAATCAAGAGGTCTTGAAAAAAAATCATCCGGCTTGGGGCTTTCAATTGTCAAGGAGATTGTCAAAGCGCATAATGAAAAAATTGATGTATATAGCAATGAGGACGTGGGCGTTGCTTTCATCTTTACAGTTGCGTCTCAAATTTTCAAGTGAATAATTTCATAAAAAATGAATAAAATAAAAGTGTATTCAAGTGTATCTTTTAGAAAGTCCAACGCAGTTGGGCGTGACATATGTAATAATTGATATCAATCCCAAAATTTTAATAAGTTTTCAATCTTGTTCACAAAAACTTAAAATTGATATTGTAATATATAACAGTGGGAGGTGTATAGAATTGTTCAAGATTAATCCTGAAAAAAGACATAAGAATGCACTAGACCAGCTTTTTTATGATGTAATGGAAGAAAAAGTTAGTTGTGCCGTAAAAAAAGGTGAAAATGTGATCAATACTTTTGATGTGGACGTCAGTGAGTCAGAGCGAGGCTACATCATTGAAGCAGAATTACCGGGGTTCTCAATCGATCAAATCACCATTATTTATGAAGATAATTACCTGAGTATTATTGCTCAGAAACAGGAAGCAAGTAAAAGTGATTTTATACGCCGAGAAAGAAGAAGTGGTTTGTTCAGACGCAATTTTTTTGTTGAAGATGTTGAGAGAGAGAATATAAAAGCAACACTTAAGCATGGCGTTTTGACAATTGAACTTCCTAAAAACATGCATACAGTTTTTTAAATTTTTAGTGAGGTGAAGATGAATGAATGAAGAAAAAAGAGATCCTATTATTCAAGAGCCGAAGACGGACTCATCTAAGGACCAGGAAACACTGGAAAACGCGTATGTTGAAACTGAGAGCAATACAGAGGTTGGTCAAGAAATTGAAGTTAATCCAGAAACAATTGTTCAAGAGCAAGTGTCAACAAGTGACATGACACAAGGGCCAGTCGATGATTTTGAATCCAAAACAGCTGATGAAGGAGAACGCACAAGCAGTATTTTCGTTGGCGAAGATGACCCAAGAGTTGTCCCTATAAGCCAACAGGGTACCACAGAAAACGTAAGAGTTAAAAGCGGCCCTAAAGTCAAAAATGTAATTGCCGTGTTATTGGCAATTGTTTTGGTAGGTTCATCAACATTTACGGTAGGTTACTACCAAGGTCAAATTCATCTTCAAGATGAAAAGATTAATGATCGAGTCAATGCAATTCTCGACAAAAATATCAATGACAAAGTCTATAATTCTGTTGTTAAATATTTAGATGAACAAGGTAATCCAGTCACAGTTGGAGATGTTAACATTGCAAGCATTTATAAAAATGTGAGCAACTCAGTGGTGGGATTGACTAGTAAGCTCAAATATACGGATTGGTTTAATAATGAACGCTTTACAGAAGGCACAGGATCAGGTGTTATCGTCAAAGAAGAATCAGATCGCTATTATATTGTTACTAATTTCCATGTTGTTGACGGTGCTACAGAGGTTGTTGCTGAGATCGTAAGCGATCAAATCGTACCTGCTACTTTAATCGGATATGATGAAGATACTGATTTAGCAGTTGTTTCTATAATGAAAAAAGATATTCCTGAGGCTTATAAAAACGTCATTAAACCGATTGCAATTGGCTCTTCTGGGAGCTTAAATGTCGGCGAACCTGCAATTGCTATTGGCAATCCACTCGGTTATAGCAATACCTTGACTTATGGCGTTGTGAGTGCTCTTGATCGAAAAGTGACATCGGATCAATCCAATGAATACATCCAAACAGATGCAGCCATCAATCCAGGAAATTCTGGCGGAGCTCTGGTGAATAAAAAAGGTGAACTCATTGGGATCAACACCTCAAAAATTGCAGAGACAAGCGTTGAGGGCATTGGTTTTGCCATCCCGACCGATACGATAATGCCAATTGTTGCAGAGCTTATTGAAAATGGCTATATTTCAAAACCATATATAGGCATTGGCGGTATCAATATCGATGAAGATACTTCCAAGCTGTATGAAATACCAATTGGTGTACTGGTAAGATATATCTATGAGGATTCGCCTGCACTTAAAGCAGGGTTAAAAGAAAAGGACGTAATTATTGGAATAGATGACCACAAAGTGTTCACTATGGACGACCTCACTTCTACGTTAAAAGAATATAACCCAGGAGATACTGTCACAATCAAAGTGATTAGAGATGGTAAAGACAAACTGGAAATTCCACTAGTTTTAGGTGATCGCAATAAGAAATAGGGCAGGATAAAATACGAAAATCTGAAATTAGAGCCAAAAAAAGTGTATAATTTATTTATACACTTTTTTTATGCCATTGGGTATTGAATAATAAATTATAGCCAAAGGGAGGCGGTAAATAGTGGCTATTCAAAATATATACTTTGTACCACATCCACCTATTATTATGAAAGAAATTGGTGGTAGAGATGTTGACCATGCCAAGGATACAGTAATTGCTTATCACAAGATTGCAAAAATGATTGCTGAAGACAGACCAAAAACAATTATTTTTGTATCGCCACACGGACTTTCCTTTGATAATGGGACATGCTTTTATGATGAGACATACCTCAGAGGTGATTTTGAAATGTTCGGGTCACCAGAGATTACTTTTCATAAGAGCATAGATCAGGAAATGACAAAGTGTTTAGAGTCATTAATGGAACAAAATGATTTCACAAGCATCTTGATGACGAATGAACTCGTAAAAAATTATAATCGTTCTTTAAAATTGGATCATGGTGTTATGGTGCCTATGTATTTCATAGATCAGTACTATATTGACTATGAAGTGGTTCATTTGACACCGGGGGGAACCTCTTTATTAGAAAATTACAAGATTGGCATGCTTGTCCGAAAAATCACAGATCAATTCGACGATTGTGTAATCGTATGCAGTGGTGATTTATCACATGCGCTTAAAAGTTCCGGTCCTTATGCGTTTCATAAAGATGGCCCCGTATTTGATCAAGTTATGCGTGACAGTGTAGAAAAGCAAGATGTGGAAATGTTGTTGACATTAGAAGATTCATTCGTTGAAAATGCTGCTCAATGTGGTCTCAGATCGTTTCTAATTGGTTTTGGAGCACTAGATGGCTATACATATAAATCGTCATTGTATAGCTACGAGGGGCCTTTTGGAGTGGGGTATATGATTGCCAGCTTGATGCCCGTTGAAAAAACAGATTCCTTTTATAAAACTTTTGAGGGTAAGAGAGATCAATTGTTTGAACAACGCCTTAGTGAAGAGAGCCTGTACGTGACCCTTGCGAGATTGACGATTGCACATTATCTCAAGTCAAGACGAACACTTAAGCGAGAAATGTTTAAAGAAATCGTTTTGAGTTCAGAGTTCTACCATTATAGTGCAGAAGAGGTTGAATTGTTTTTAGAAGCATTATCCCATGAGCGGAAGGGCAGTTTTGTTTCCATTCATAAAAATCATCATCTCAGGGGATGTATGGGGACTATTGAACCGGCATTGAATGATCTGTATGATGAAATTGCATATAATGCCATTATTGCATCCACTGAAGATCCACGATTTAATGAAATCAATCCCTGTGAATTAAAGGACTTGGAAATCTCAGTAGATGTGCTCATGGCAAAAGAAGCCGTTGAGGATTTGGATGCATTTGATGTGAATCGATATGGCATGATTGTGGAAAAGGGGCGCAAGCGTGGTTTATTGCTTCCCAATTTGGACAGTGTTACCACAGTGAAAGAACAGTATCGAATTTGCTTGGATAAAGCAGGCATTTACATGGATCAAGGCGTAAAGCTTTACCGATTTGAAGTCATTCGACACAAGTAGAAATGGCGATTCAATGGATGTAAGAAAATATATATAAAATTTAAGCGCTATACCTATGGATTTTGAAAGACAGTTTGTTCAATATCTGTAGGTATTTTTTTGAGCCTTATAAGCACAAAGCGGTCATGGCGCCAGATAAAATATTTTAGAATCCATATTGGGGGGTATAAATTCTATGGTGATAAAATGAATTGCGAGATTTTGCAAAGGGAGTGAGTTTCATGAAAGGCTATTGCTTAGTTAACTCGCAAAGTCTGAGAAGACATCTGCATGCTTATTTTGAAACATTCAATATTGAGCATTTATTTATTGAAGTAGAAACGATTTTTGAGACCAATTTCAGAAAGCAATTGCCTGATTTTATTGCAATTGAGCTTGAACAGCACATTGTCGATCCAGTAAAATTGAATCGATTAATGAAAACACTGTTTTCTGATCCTGTAGATGTAATTGTTTTGACATCTGAATCCAGCACATCTTTTGATGATATTGAAAAGGGTTTTTTTAAGATCAATATAAAAACATCTGAGGAATTGTCAGATGGTTTTAAAACATATCTATCCATAAAAAACCTATATATGCAGGAAAAATTGACAAAGGAAAATGATATTAGTGCGTTAAAGAGAATACTTTTTGTTGATGACAGCCAATTACAGCAAAAGCAAATTAAAATGATTTTTAAGAATACCGGCTATCATATCGTATTTGCTTCAAATGGTGTTGAGGCACTTAAAATGATAGAGCAGACCATGCCAAGTTTGGTGATTACTGATATTCATATGCCAGAGATGGATGGCTATACGCTGTGTAAAAAAATAAGAGAAAAGTATCGGGATTCTGATCTGCCAATTATCGTCACCACATCCACTGTTGAGGAAAGTACACTTCAAAAAACATATCAAATGGGGGCAGATGATTTTATTCCCAAGCCCATAACAGAAGATAAATTGATCAATAAAGTCAATAGATATTTTGATACAAAAAATAGGCATGAAAAAATACTTGTGGTTGATGACAGCCTCATGATTCAAAATGTACTTAAACTTGGAATCATGAGAAATGGCTACCATGTGCTTGTTGCCAGTGATGGCAAAGAAGGGCTTGAGACTGCAATTCGAGAAAAGCCGGATGTCATTATAAGCGATATCTATATGCCAATAATGGATGGGTATGAAATGATAGCGGCAATACGGAATACACCTGAAATCAAGCATACACCATGCATCATTATGAGTTCTACAGATGGCAAATACAATCAAAAATTAGCAGAATCTCTAGGCGTTGAGAAGTATTTTGTAAAACCTTTTCAATTGGATTATGTGCTTCATCAAATAGAATACTATATTGTTGAAAAATATAAAGAATACATGATGGAAAACAAATATATGCTCTCTACGATCAATTCTTTAATCAAGGCTTTGGAAGAACGTGATTCTGGCACTAAAGGGCACACTGAGCGGGTGACGATTTTTTCCGGGAAAATTGCAGAGCAACTTAATTTGCCGAAAGAAGAAATTGAAAAGATTATTATGGCGGCCAAACTCCATGATATTGGTAAAATCGGCATTAAAGACAGTATTCTCTTGAAAAATGAAGAATTGACGGCTGCTGAATATCAAATCATCAAAGATCACTGCAAAATGGGTTGGGGGATACTCGCGCCAATCAAATCTCTTGATAGTATACTGCCGATGATTTATCATCATCATGAACGCTATGATGGACATGGTTATCCTGACGGTTTAGAAGGCGAGGCCATCCCTTTAGGGGCTAGAATCATAGCTGTGGCAGATACTTTTGATGCCATAATCAGTGATAGACCTTATCGTAAGGGGCGTTCTGTAAAAATTGCCAGTGAGATCATTGAAGAAAACATCCATAAGCAATTTTGTCCAGTGGCTGCAAAAGCTTTTTTGGAAGTGCTTAAATCACTTAAAGAAATTTAACGATAATGCTTGATCTTTGCAATCAATCGTTCTAAAATGAGCATAGAGTAAAAATTGAGCATAGCGTAAAAATAGTAAAAGTATAAATAGTGATAATTAAAATATATAAATAGTGGAAATGTTAATTAGAAATCTAAATTGAGGAGACCTGCAAATGTATTGTCCAATTTGATGCCGTTGAATGAATTGTATATGAAAGGATCAAGGCGCATAAATCATGCCTTGGTTTAAGTATGTAATAAATTCGGAGGTGTTCAAATTGAATAAAATGAGAAATGTGTACTTGATGTACAGCATTGTCTTTTTGCAGGGCTTCGTTTTCTATGGTCCCGTAGCGACGCTGTTTAGACAAGCTAGGGGTCTTTCTATGTCAGAAATCTTTATTATAGAATCCATTTCATGGGTGCTTATTATAATTTTAGAAGTGCCTTGGGGCTGGATTTCAGATAGATTTGGCTATAAGAAAACACTAGTGCTTGTAAATACGCTCTTTTTCCTATCGAAAATCGTATTTTATAAAGCACATTCATTTGAGTCTTTTTTATTGGAACGCATTATGATTTCTGTTGTTCTTTCGGGATTGTCAGGGTGTGATACGGCGCTTATTTATGGCTCTATTCATGAGGAGGAAGCTCAAAGTGTGTTTGGCAAGTATAGTGCTTATGGCGCTTTGGGGTTCATAATCGCCTCTCTGTTATCGACCTTTATTGTGGCAAGATCAATAGATGATACAGCGCTCTTCACAATATATCCTTATGCTCTATCCGCTATTTTAACCCTTTTTTTAGTGGAAGTTAAAGTTGAAAATCAAGAGAAATCCAATATTCTTAAAAATTTTAAACGGGCTTTTTCACATAAATCAATATTATTTTTTGTTTTGTCTATTGCTCTGGTGGTGGAAGTCGTGCAAGCGATCACCGTATTTTTAAATCAAGCTCAATATATGCGCTCGGGTATAGAGCCAAAATATTTTGGCGTAATTATAGCTGCGATTCAATGTGTTCGCTTACTTTCAGTTAAGTCCAATGCCGTGAGCAAGAAAATGGGTAGTATAAATGCGATCTCTATGCTTATGGGATTTATTTTAGGAGCAAGTCTATTACTACTCTTAACGGATAATCCAATTTTAAGTATTGCGGCTGTGTTGATTTTGTCTGTAAGCGCATCCTTGATGGGACCAATTGAATTGGATGTGAAAAACAAGTGGATTGACACTTCAGACAGGGCCACCATACTCTCCATATATTCCATGGTGGGTGGCATTGTCGCGTCAATTGGTAACGTGGCCATAGGGAAGGCAGCAGATCATTCTTTGCACGATGGCTTGGTGATCTGTTTGATCATGAGTGTCCTTGCGTTTGCTTTGTTAAAAGTGTACATGTTTCTGAATAAAGAAACACATCAAAAGGATAAGATAACTCAATTGAAAATATAGAGAACAGACAACAAATCCCGGAAAGCGACTAAACTTACCGGGATTTGTTTAAAATTGAATTAAATTTAAGGTCTAAATGTTTTTAAGGCATCTAAGGTCTGCTGAACAAGGTCGTTGAGTTCCCAACCAAGCATTTCAGCACCATCCAAAATGACCTCTCTTGAACAGCCTGCAGCAAAAGACTTGCTCTTGAACTTTTTCATCACAGATTTAAGCTCTAAATCTTGAACGCTTTTTGAAGGTCTCATGATCACCGCTGCGCCTATGAGACCAGTCAACTCATCCACAGCATAAAGAACTTTCTCCATTTGATGCTCTGGTTTAATATCCACGCAAATGCCATAACCATGACTTGCAGTTGCACGAATAATACGCTCATCCACGCCTCTTTCTCTCATAATTTCCTGCGACTTAATACAATGTTGATCTGGAAACTTACCAAAATCTAAATCGTGTAATAAGCCCACAATACCCCAAAATTCCACTTCATCACCATAACCTAGTTTTTCAGCAAAATATTTCATCGTCTCTTCAACAATTTGGGCATGTTCAAGATGGAAAGGATCGTCGTTAAATTCGGTTAAAAGCGCCCATGCTTCGTTTCTTGTCATATTAAATCCTCCTTGTACATTGGATTACGTTATAGAATGAACTTACAGTTAATTAAATTATACTACAATTAAAAAATGAATCAAAGTCCGGTGCAATTATTTTGAATGCGCTAAAAGGGCTAAAGATATGGTATAATCATGTTGGTTTAAAGATTTATATGCTCTCTTTAACAAGCAAAATATATTATATTAAGGAGATATTCAAGAGATGGGTTATTTTTATGAGAATGTTCAATGGCTCTATATGGGACTGATATTTTATGCACTGGCAGATTTAATTGTGGAGACGATAAGATTAAGACGATGTGGGCATCTGATAGAAGCTTTTCAGATTAAGCAAGAAGGGGCATGGGGGATTGTTATTGTAAATGCCATTGTCGTTTTACTTAACATAAGTCTTGTCATAAAGACTGAAATGAATGCCTCGCTTTTTTCCTTAACATTAATTATGTTTTCTATACTACTGATATCAAGTGTCCGAACGGCGTTGAGGAATTTAAAGATTTATGAAGATTATCTTGTGCTACCGCTTTGCATCTGTCGTTGGGAACAAGTTATTAGCTACAAATGGGAACACATCGAAAGTGATCGTTTTACACCGTTGAGCATTTATATATCTGGTAGACCGAAGTTCTTATATAGACAGGGGAAAAAGAAGCGCATTAAAATTGAAGAGCAATACATATCCCGTATAAATACACTGTTAAGGGAAAAAGTGAGCCAGTAAAGTCAAAGGTCGTATAAAGATAGGGATAAATGCCCAAAAATACTTATAATTCAGTGAAATCAAAGGGTTTGGGCATCGTTTTTTGTTTGAAATAGGTGCAAAGTTGTAAAAAACATAAAAAATGTATGCTATTTTGTTTAAAATAGTGTAAAATAGCTGTTATATAGTGGTTTAATGCAAGAATGATTCCAAGTTTACTGTAAAAAGAACAATCTTTGTTGTATTCATTGTAGTTCTAAGCGGTATCGCTATAAAATGCCGATCAAAATAAAGTGGGTTAGTGGCATTAACCTATAGAATCTATGAAGGAGAATAATTGTGAAAAAAAATATTCAATCAAAGTTTAAAATGATAATCGTTTTTCAAATCATCTTCACGATGTTAGTGGGGACGATGTTGGTTCAACCTGTATTTGCAACAACTGAGGACATAAAAGTAGTTGAAAGCAGCTCGTTTGAAAATAAGACGCTGTTATCCGCTTCTGAAGGCCGAATTTTGTTTTCAAAGGATTCAAGTTATGGTTATTTAGATTATGATGGCAATGTGGTTATTCCAGCACAATTTGAAGATGCAGAAGCTTTTCAAGATGGTATTGCCAAAGTGAGCACAGAAGATGGTGTGGCATATATAGATTTATCAGGTAAAATATTATTTACTGTTAAAGGGCTTGCCGCTCAACTCAATCTGGATGAGGATGATTTTTATCTTTATGACTTCAGTGAGGGATTTGCCAGAATTGATAACTATGATAGCATTGGTTACATCAATACAAAAGGTGAATTAGTTATGCCTTTTGATCAGTACTATGATGGCAATGACTTTGGTGATCAACTTGCCCTAGTTTACGATGAGGATTACAATAGTTATTTTGTAAAAGTAGATGGCACTTTGGCTTTTGAACCAGATATTGATTATGATTACTATTCTTTTTCCAACGGTAGAGCAGTGGTTTATGATTATGAAAGTGGTCAATATGGATATGTAAATGAACTTGGCAAGTTAGCGGTACCGTTTATATTGGATGATGCATTTGATTATCAAGGTGATATAGCCATTTTTGAAGAAGATGGGAAATATGGTATCATTGATAAAAATGGTAAAATGATACTTAAGCCAACCTTTAGAAGTGTACAGATTACAGATGATGGCTATGTGATTGGCGACGACGGGCTTTTCATAATGATATTGACGCATGAGCTAAAACCTATCAGTAAAATGCTCTCGGATTTAAACCCAGAAATATATGAAAATCTTTATGTTGAATCCGAAGCAGATGCCTATGTCTTTAAGGATTTTTCAGGCAATACTTTAGCAAGTTATCCGGCGTATGATTATTTAGGAGATCACATTTTTGCAATTGATGATGGCAAAATAATAGATACTCATGCTGTAAAATCGATTCCAGAAACTCAAAATGCTTTTGAGATAAATACTAAGTATGCGTTTAAATTTATAGATAACACAGGCAAGGTAGTGCTTGATTTATCAGATTATGACAGTGTTCAATCTTTCTCAGAAGGCTTAGCAGTTGTGGAGAAAGATGGAAAATACGGTTATGTTGATAAAAATGGCAATGTGGCGATTCCGGTTCAATATTCGTTCGCTAGCGACTTTAGCAATGGAGAAGCTTCTGTTGAATTAGGTGATCAGAGTTACACCATTGACTTAAAAGGGAATCGAATGAAAGACGCATATGAGGATAGTGATTCAGAGTCAAATTCTCATTTTTACACGATTTCAGAAGGCTATTATGGTGACATGGGGCTTGCCAATAGATCGACGAATCAAATTGTTTTACAGCCTAAGTATTCAAGCATTGATGATATGGGCAATGATATTTTCTTGTTGGAAAACGATTATCTGTACGGATATTATGATGCCCAAAATGCGAAACTTATAGAGCCTAAGTTTAACGATTTGGATATAGATACAGATGCAAACATTGTAATTGTTGAAACAGAAGATTATCAATATGGAATGTATGATCTCAGTGGGAAGGTGCTTCTTGATCCTGTATATGATTCAATTTACAGCTTAGATGATGGGTTATATGAAGTGGTGGATGAAAATCAATTATCGGGTATAGTTGACCGTATGGGACACATGATTGTCCAGCCTGAATATGATTATATTGATACTCATCTTACTAAAGATAATATTCTTATTGTGGGGATGGAAAAAGGCGATGTCAGTTCTGCACTGATTTACGATTTAAAAAATAAGAGAGTACTTAGTAAAGCTTTAATGGGCTATCCACAACAAGTGGCTGACAAAAGTATCGTGACTGAATCCGTAGATGGGACTTCTAAGATTATCACATTCGCTGGCAATACGGTCTATGAGACTAAAGATACTTTTGTAGAGGCGTATGGTGAGTATTATCAGTTTGTGGACAATCAAGGCATTTACTATGTGGTTGATGATCAAGGAAAAGCTTATCTTAAGGACAACGCCTTTGATGATATCTATCTGCCAGTTGAATCAGGTCATATGATTTATACTAAAGAAGGTAAATTCGGTATCGTTTCCCTAGAGGGTACTGTTAAAACCAGTAAATTGTATAATCGTGTCAGCTATATAAACGATGGTGTTATGGCAATCTTTGAAGAGGGTCAGTTCGGATATGTGGACATAAACGGCAAAGCTATTGTTGATTTAGGTGAATATGACTATTTATATAGTTTCCAAGATGGCTTAGGACTTGTTATTAAAGTCGCTCAATAAAAGGATTAAAGCAGAAAAACGACTGTAGAGACATTTAAAGACACATTTAAAGATATATTTATAAGCTCATTTAAAGGCTTATATCACAAATAGAGGCTAGGAATTGTGATGCATTCGCAGTTCTGGGCCTCTTTTTTTAGAAAAAACACAAGTATCTCAAAATCAAATTTTAAAGCGGGCAGAAAGCCTAAGGCTTAAAAAAAGGATAGGGTCTCAAATTTAACGTAGGCTTAACAAAAATTTATTCTTGAAGTGATAGAATCTTGGAGTAAAGCATCATTATATAAAATTGACTTTGCTAGAGGCAATGGAGGAGACTAAATATGTTTAATCAGTATTTCGGGTACTACTTACTTTCAAAGAATATCATCACAAAGGAAAAACTTAAATTTGTTTTGTCGGATGAAAACAAAACACGTGTAAAGTTAGGTGTTTTAGCAATTGATGCAGGTTATATGACTTCAAGTGAGGTTACAGAAATTCACAAGATGCAGATGGCACAAGATCGTCGATTTGGGGATCTCGCTGTTGAGAAGGGATTTCTTTCAGAAGATCAACTGATGCTCTTGCTATCTAAACAAAAAGAATCTCATACCACGCTTGGTCAAGTTTTAGTAGATGAAAATATCATGAATTATGAAGATTATGAGCAGTTGCTCATACAATATAAGAAGGATTCTGGTTTTTCAGATGAAGAAATTAAAATTTTGAAATCTAATGACAGCGACGCTATTTTAGAACTGTTTATCGACATGGAAAATACAGATGAAGTCAAGCTTTTTAAAGACTATGTGGAACTTTTTATCAGAAATATCATTAGATTTGTGGACCGAAATGTGGTTATTGGCAAGCCTTATTTAGCAGAAGCCTATACTTATGAAAACCATGCTGTTCAAGATATTGTAGGGTTTTACGCACTGAGTACGGGATTATCTGCAAGCGACGAAGTCATCGCTAATTTTGCAACGATTTATGCACATATGTTGATATCTGAAGTCAATGAACTGGCAAAAGATGCTATTGGTGAGTTTATGAATTGTCAGAATGGACTCTTTATCTCCAATTTATACCACAAGGGGATAAATTGTAATCTTGAACCACAAGATTATAAAGAAAAAGGAATAATTACTTCTCAAAACAAACTCTTCGTATTACCTTGTGAGCTGACATTTGGGAAATTTGATATTTTATTTAACATAAAGGGAGTGTGAATGCTATGGCTAGAATTTTAATTGTAGATGATTCAGCAATTTCACGTATGAAATTGAAAGATATTTTTGAAACAGACTGTCATGAAGTTGTCGGGGTGGCAGAAGATGGTTTAGAGGGCATAGAACAGTTTAAAATTTTAAAACCGGATCTTGTGACATTGGATGTGACCATGCCTAATATGATGGGGGTAGAATGTCTAAAAGAAATTATTGCAATTGATGCAGATGCAAATGTAGTGATGATTTCTGCTCTTGGAAAGGGCGATGTCATTCTAGATGCTTTGAATGCAGGTGCACTCAATTACATTACAAAGCCCTTTGAAGAAAAGCAAGTATTGAAGACGATTAGAGAAGCCTTGGAATAACAAAGCGTTTTATTGAGCGGAGAGAATTATGAGTGAAACCATTTTAGCTTTAGTCGAAAATGCCAAAGTTGTTTTGAATACAGAAAAATCGAGTTTGATCCATACGTATTTCGAAGCGAATACGGCATGTAAGGGCATTGTTGTACAAGATGATACGGGAAGTCCGGTTGGCCTAGTTATGCGCAATCACTTTTATCAGAAAATTGGCACTCAGTTTGGCTATTCGCTCTATATGAATCGCTCTATTGAGCTCATTATGAAAACCGAAATCATCAAAGTGGACGTGACGTGTGACTTGGCTTCTTTTGGCTTAAAAGCAATGAATCGACACGAAAACGATGTCTATGACCTTGTCATTGCCATGTCTGGGGATGCATTTGTGGGTGTCATCAGTATTTCTAATTTTTTAGTGGCAATGTCTGAAATAAAACAGCGTGAAATTGAGCTTTTAAATAATCAAAAACGCATTTTAAAAGAGGCCAATGAGCAAGAGAAGCAATATAGACTGGAAATTGAGCAGAAGAATCAATCCATAAAAAATTTGCTCAATAATGCAGATCAAGGGTTTTTAAGTTTTGGTGAGACGTTGATTATATCTGAAGAAATCAGTAGCGTCAGTGAGATCATTTTTGGCAGATCTATACCAGGTATGCACTTTGGCGAACTCATGCGTCATTTTTTAAGGGATGACATGTATCATCTTTTGATAAATTCGCTGGAAAGTATGTTCAAACAAACTAAAAAGGCACGGGCTAAAGCTTTTTTAAAGTTGTTGCCAGATAGGTTCAAGACAGACCACCGAATTATTCAAATGGATTATAAACTCATTGCATTCAATGAAGATAAAAAACTCATGGTCATTTTAACGGACATCACAGATAAGGTTACTTTAGAACAAAAGCAACAAGACGAAAAAAACAATATGAAATTAGTGCTTTCAGCGATGAATAATAAAAGCGAGATACTAGAAGCTATTGAAGCCGCAAGACGATTCTTTTCAAAAGGGTACAAAGAGATCTTAGCGACTTCAAATCAGATTTTGGATTGTCTAAGTGAGATCTTTAGAATGGTTCATACGATGAAAGGCGATTTTGCGTTATATGCTTTTCACAACACAGCTGTGGATTTACACGTGATTGAAGATCGCTTGGCAACTTTCTTAAAGGATATCGGGGCAGTAGAGACCGATGCTATAGACCATTATTTGGAATCGATTGACTTTGAAAGTATGATTGGTAAAGATATAGCAATCATAGAAAATTTCTTAGGAGAAGGTTACTGTGCATCCGAAAAGAAAATAGCTATAAGTTCGGCACAGGTTGAGCTGCTCATTCAAGATATAGAGGCACATTATGAACAGTATGACCGTGCTGTTCTAATCCGAAAGATTCGTGATTTAACCAATCCCACTCTAAACGAGATCATCATGAGTTATGATGAATACACTAAAATATTAGCCCTTAAGCTGGATAAAACCATTTCAGCCTTCGACGTGAAGGGTGATCTCATTCATATTAACCGTAACGATTATAGAGGCTTTATCAAAAGTCTCATTCATATCTTTAGAAATATTGTGGATCATGGTATTGAACTTCCTGACTCAAGAATAGAGAATGGAAAATCAGAAGGTGGACAGATCACTTGTGATATTTCTGAGTGTCATCGTGCGATTCACTTAAGCATATCAGACGATGGCAAAGGCATAAATCCTGAACAAATTCGCTCTAAGGCGAAAGAGAAAAACCTTTACACAGCTGAAGCGTGTGAAGCAATGACCGATCAAGAAATGATTCAGAGCGTATTTAAACCTGATTTTTCAACGCAGAATAAGGTGAGTATGTTATCGGGTAGAGGTGTTGGTCTATATGCGGTTAAGAGTGAAGTGGAAGCTCTGGGAGGCGGCATCACAGTAGATTCTGTAATGGGCAAGGGCACGACATTTAAGATAGAATTGCCTTTAGTGAAGTCATAAATGGTCTCCCTTTAAATCAGTTTATCTAAAACAAAATTAATGGACCTTTGCAATTGCAATAGGTCCATTAATTTTGTTTTAAGTTCATCTATTAGATGATCCTATTGAAGAACAGTAATAGAGGGTCTTTTAAAGCCTGCTATTATTCTCCAAAGAATAATTTGATCGTTTCTGCATCGTTTTTTCTTCCCCATAAGGACCCTGCAATGAATGTAACAAGGGCAATGGCCAGTGTGGGGACAATTTGGTGCATCCCAAAAGGATTTACTTTATAGATCGTAAAGATGAAAAATGAAATAAGTCCTGTAACGATAGATATGAGTGCACCATCAGCATTTGCCTTTTTCCAGTAAAGCCCCAGAATTGTTGGCCATAAGAAAACGGCTTCAAGCCCTCCAAAAGCAAATAGGTTGATCCATACAATAATCGATGGTGGCTTAATCGCAAAAATGAAGACGCCAATACCGATTATACCAGTGGTCATAAAGCTGATTTTATTTAAGGTCTTTTCATCGATATTGCCCTTGCCGTAATTCAAATAAAGGTCTTTAATGATAGAAGCAGAGGCGAGTATAAGCATGGAGTCAACGGTTGACATTATCGCAGCTAAAGGTCCCGCAATAAAAATGCCTGCAAGAATTGGCGGCAATACTTTTACAGTAATGCCAGGGATAGCGCCATCTCCAGCAAGTCCAGGAACCACATAGGCACCTAAAGTCCCCACAAGATGCATACCGAGCATTAGAAATCCAACGACCACCGTACCGATCACCATGGCCCTATGAAGTGATTTAGAGTCTTTGAATCCCATGCATCTCACTGTGGTTTGAGGTAATCCGAGCACTGCAAATCCAACAAGCACCCAGAATGACAATATAAATGGAATTGGAATTTTACCACCAGCAGTAGGTGTCAGAGCACTTGGGTTCGTTTCAATCATCTTAGCGGTGATTGCTGCCATGCCGCCACCTGCGTGGATGATGGCAACCAGTAGAAATATGGTTGCTAGAACCATTACAATGCCTTGAATGGCATCTGTAATGGCAACTGCTCTAAATCCGCCTATGGTTGTGTAAACAATTACTGTGATGCCAAAGATCACAAGTCCAATAAAATAGGAGTATCCAGTAACCGCTTCAAATAATTTTGCGCCACCGATAAATTGAGCCACCATTGCAGCAGCAAAGAAAATAACCATTGCAACGGAAGTAGAGATGACGATAAATTTATTGTTATATCTTGCCTTCAAATAGTCGGTTACAGTAACTGCATTGATTTTTCTCGAAATAATTGCAAATTTCTTTCCTAAAACGCCAAGAGTAAGGAAAGCTGTCGGCACTTGAATCATGGCGAGCAGTATCCAACCATACCCCATAGAATACGCCACTCCTGGGCCTCCAACAAAACTGCTTGCACTTGAATAAGTTGCAATAAGCGTCATAGCAAGCACAAATCCTCCCATGGATCTGCCGCCAATGAAGTACTCTTCCATAAAACCGCCTTTACCAGACGTAAATTTATTGGTGTAAATAGCGATTGCAAACATGAGTACAAGATATAGGATCATTGGTATTAAGATCATTGAATTCCCCATCATTTTACCTCCTCATCATTTTCTTCAAAATCAATATCCTTGAAGTATTTTTTTACCACAAATGCAAGTGGGAAAGAAATCATCACATATCCCACTATACAACTGTAGAAAAACCAAGAAGGAAAACCGAGTATATATTTATATTCGGAGATGTCTTTTAAACCAATTCCATAGGCAAAAGCAACCCACCATATGAAAAAGAACAGATACAGTCCAACAGTTATTTTTGCTTCTTTATTGATTTGATTATTTTTTTCTTTGAAATTCATGTGCTCACTCCTTTATTTTATGAAAATAGAGTAATAAAAAAGATGTAGTTGTGGACCTAGCGATCCTCTACATCTGCTTTGATTAAATATGAAAATGTCCTGCACATGGATGAAAGAGTTTATCATATTATTTACAGTGTACCGTCAAAATACAGTCACCATATAATATCAAATGAACAATAAACTTCTAAACGAACTCATCAATCTCTAAATTAGGCTTAACGATCAAGTTCATCTGTCTCTGTCCTCAGTTCAAAGCAGATTACCATCAAATAAATTGTATTGCAAGCAGGTACGACTCTAAAAAGATATCATCCAACATAATGATAGCACAGGTTCAAGCAAGATTCAATTTTTATATCAACTATTGTCAATAGAAATTCATATGATTTTTACTCATTTTATGAAAGATAGGCAAGAACCTCTTGCTTTGATTCAAGAGCAGAAATGATGTGTTGGAAATTTATTGAGAAGGGTTTAAGCGTTGAGAGCCTCTTTTTAATGACGTTGAAGGCAGTAGGTTTTTATGGTGATGAGTTTAAAGGATGTGTTTCATAGGTATACATATACATGAGACCAGATGTAATGTCATCATCGATTGTAATGGATATAACTGATAGTGATAATTTATATATGAGGAAGATCATTTATACAGGGATGGCATTTTGTTTTAAATGCTGATGACGTTCTTTTATTTTAAAGATTAATCGTATTTTTGAGACAGCGAAAAATAGGGAGGGTGCTATGCAAGAAATTCAAAATGAGCGCTTGTATCAAGCCTTTATTACAGGTGCTAAAGAAGTGATGAATAACCGATTGTTGCTAAATCAAATCAATGTCTTTCCAGTACCTGATGCTGATACTGGAAATAACTTATATAGCATGATGAACAGTATCATTATCTATTCAGAAGTAAAGGAATCGTTAAGAGCAACGTTGGCATCTATTTCTGAATCTGCTATTATTGGCGCGCGGGGTAATTCAGGCGTTATATTTGCTCAATATATACAAGGATTGTGTGCATTTGAAGCACAATCCGTTGCTTTGGATAGAGAACAATTTATACTGGCGGCTGAAAATGGTGTATCCTATGCCTATAGCGCTGTTGAAAGCCCCGTTGAAGGCACGATGTTAACGGCCATGCGTATTTTCCATAAATCTCTGCTCAAATACAACGATATTAAAATTTCATTTATGGATGTACTTGAACACGCCTATTTACAAGTAGAAGCATCAGTGAATCAAACCACGAATCAACTGGCTGTTTTAAAAAAGGCATCTGTGGTGGATTCAGGGGCAAAGGGATTTGCATTTTTTATTAAGGGCTTTATCAGTGGGCTTAAAGGAAAATCCATTAGTTTAGAGCATCATGAGCTTGTTGTGAATTTTGAAATGAATTTAGGACACAAATACGCAGATGTATTGACGCCTCCAAAGTATCGATATTGCACAGAGGCTTTGATCTCCGGACATGAAAAAAAATTTAAACATTTAAAAAGAAATTTAGCAGCTTATGGTGATTCTGTAGTTGTCTCTTCCGGCAGTAGTTATTCGAGAATACATCTTCATACGAATTGTCCAAGCGAGGTTTTTAAAAGTTTAAGTGAGAATTTTGAAATCAAAGAACAAAAGGTGGACGACATGTTGCGTCAATATATGCAACAGTATCAAAGAAAATATAAAACGGTAGTTGTGACGGATTCCATAGCGGATTTACCCCAATTCAAAATAGATGATGGGCAAGTTGTTGTCATACCTTTGGAAATTTTGATTGGAGATCAATACTTTATGGATGGATTAACAATTAACAATGACATGATTTTCGAAATGGGCAATAAGCTAGGAAATCATCATACATCCTCTCTACCCAACATACATAAAGTAAAAAAAATGTTGGTAGATCTGATGCATATTTACGAAGATGCAGTGATTATCACCGTTTCCAAAAAAATGAGTGGCACTTACCATATTATTAAAATGGCGGCGGAGATATTTGGTGATAGAATTCAAGTGATTGATTCAAAGCAAAATTCTGTTGCACAGGGGTTGATCGTCTATAATGCTATAAAAATGTTGGAGGATGGCTATAATGCTTTAGAAATTAGAGAACATGTGGAGGCACTTGTTCCCAAAAGTAGAATATTTGTATCCGTAAAAAATTTGGACAATATGGTTGCTTCTGGTAGACTGAATAGTCATTTGGCAGGTGTTGTAAAACAATTAAAGCTGTATCCAATTATTTCGATAGATACACAGGGGCGTGGGGTGATTGCTAAAATGATTTGGGGCATAAAGAATAGGAAAAGAGCTTTACTGAAATTGATGCTTGAAGCTATGAGATCGTATGAGTTAGATAGTTTTGCTGTGACCTACGTTGATGATAAAGAAGAGGCAGAATATTTTGTAAAAGAAGCGGAAAAATTTTTAGGCATCAAATGTGAATATCTGGTTCAGTGTTCCTCTATAATTGCAGCAGGAGCAGGCAAGGGCGCTTTTGCAGTTGCATATACTAGAAAGTAGGTGAAAAATGAGTGCATATATGAGTGTTGTTGGTGTCGTATTTCTTTTTTACATGCTTCAGTTCGGGTATGGTCAGTACACGCAAAACAATTCGATTGTCGATATATTCTGGGGGTTGGGTTTTGTTATAGCGGTTTGGTTCGCCCTGTTCTACAATCATGCTTTTGGATTGTCCTCTCTTCTGACAACGCTGCTGGTAACGCTTTGGGGGATAAGGCTTTTTTATCATATTTTTAAAAGAAATCATGGTAGACCTGAAGATTTTAGATATGTGAATTTTCGAAAGAAATGGGGGCATTCATGGGTTAAGACAAAAGCTTTTTTTCAGGTTTATATGTTGCAAATGTTTATGCTTTTAGTGATTGTATCTGCACCGGTAAATATTATCTTGAACAATCATACGGGATGGTCATTGTATACGATTATTGGACTCCTAGTTTGGTGTTTGGGATACTATTTTGAGGTCAAAGCTGATCAGCAATTGCGTCGATTTAAATCAGACGCTTCCAATAAGGGAAAAATACTGACAACAGGTCTCTATAAGTATTCACGTCATCCTAACTATTTTGGAGAAGCGACGATGTGGTGGGGGATTTATATTATTGGTTTGGATTCAGGCGGCCTATGGTACATCATAAGTCCTTTGACAATTACAGTTTTGCTCCGATATTTTTCAGGCGTGCCTCTATTGGAGAAACATTATGAAAATAATAGAGCGTATCAAAAGTATGCGGAGAAAACAAGTATCTTTATCCCTTGGTTTCCAAAGAAATGAGATGATTTTATGAGTTATATAAAAAAATTTATGGTAACGGCATTTATATTTTTTTCTATTGATCTTTTATGGTTGGGTTCTATTGGAAAGCAATTGTACGCTCGTCATTTGGGACATCTCATGGCAGATCAAATCTTCGTTAGCGCAGCAGTTATTTTTTATGTTTTGTTTATTACGGGGTTAATCTATTTTGTTATTCAACCTGCTTTGGCAAAGGGGCATCTTAAGTATGCATTGCTTAGAGGTATGTTCTTTGGGCTCATCACTTACGCGACCTATGATTTGACCAATTTAGCCACTCTACAGGATTGGCCTATTATGATTACTGTTATTGACCTTATTTGGGGTACTTTTCTGTGTGGCTTTACATCGGCACTAAGCTATTTAATTTTAAAACGTAATCCTTAAAGAGTTAATCTAAGGTCTAAAAAAAGATTCCAGTATTTGATGGTTAGGAGGAACAGGATTGTTGTAATCTTATTGTTAAAATTAAAAAACCCTTACATCTCTGTAAGGGCTTTTTCAATGGTGCCGAAGGCGGGGGTCGAACCCGCACGAGTGTTACCTCTCCGGATTTTGAGTCCGGCGCGTCTGCCAATTCCACCACTTCGGCGCGGAACTTCTATATAATAACATAGGTTTCGTTATGATGCAATACCCTTTAAACAAAAATATTATTTTTTTTTGTCATAATAATTTAAACCTTGAATTCTTAAAATATGATAAACTGAAATTGACATTGAAAGTAGGCGCATAGGCCATTTTAATAAAAAAATGAGGGGGTATTATGTACAATAAGAGACTTGAAAAAATAAGATCAAATATGAAGCAGAATCAAATAGATGCCATGATTGTAACCGCAACAGATTCGATTTACTATTTGCTCGGCGTTGAAATCCATCCGGGTGAGAGATTAATGGCACTTTTAATTAAAGAACACAGTGCAGTCTTTTTTCTAAATGCCTTATTTCCACTCAAAGAGACCTTGCCAGTAGTTGTGAGGTACTATAAAGATACGGATAAGCCTATTGAGATGATGTCAAAAGAAATAGGTGATCACGTTACAGTCGGTGTTGATAAAGAGTGGCCAAGTCGATTTTTACTTGAACTCATGGGATTTAAAGCATCGTGTACCTTTGTAAACGGCTCAGTAACCGTCGACAGTGCAAGACTCATTAAAAGCAAAGAAGAAGGGATGTTGATGCGAAATGCATCCAAGCTGAATGATGAGGTCATGAGACTTGTTTATGAGTATATACAGGAAAACGTCGGCACAATGACCATCACGGAGAGCATGATACAAGAAAAAGTTAAAGCTTTTAATGCTGAGCTTGGCGTTCATGAACTCTCATTTACACCTCTCATATGCTTTGGGGAGAATGGCGCAGAACCACATCATGACAGTGATGAAACCGTTTTACGTGAAAATCAAGCGATTATCGTCGATATTGGCGGTAGAAAAGATGGCTATTGTTCAGATATGACGAGGAGCTTTTATTACGGAACGCCACCGGAGGAATATGTTAAAGTCTACGAACTTGTAAGAAAAGCAAATCTTGCTGGTATTCAGGCGGTTAGACCGGGGGTTGCCTTCAAAGAGATTGATGCAGCTGCTAGAAATGTCATTGCAGAGGCAGGGTATGGCGATTTCTTTACCCACAGAACGGGTCATGGCATCGGCATCAATGTGCATGAATTTCCTGATGTTTCAGCTGTTAATGAAATGATCTGCGAACTCGGGATGACTTTTTCCATTGAACCGGGTATTTACCTTACGAATCAATTTGGCGTCAGAATTGAAGATTTGGTCAGGGTGACAGAAACTGGGTGTGAAGTGCTTAATCAATACCCTAAAGATCTTTTAACGATTATATCACCAAATTAAGCTGTAAACGGGGTCAAGATGTCTTGATCCTTTTACATATAGAGACCTGTATATGTATGAAGCAATGCTATGAAAAAAATATCGATAAAAATAAACGCAAAAAAACATGAACAGAGGGAACTTTTTGAATAAAACAGACGTCATAAACATATAACCTCTTAAGAAGGGAGTGAGACCATGGAAACAAAGCTACTTGAACGCGCGATTCAAGGAGATGTGGAAAGCTTTGAACAACTGATTAAAAAGTATAATCGGTATGCTTACAATATTGCATATAGAATGATGGGCAATGAAGAAGATGCAAAGGACATGTCTCAAGAAGCTTTAATAAAGGCCTATAAGAACATTAAAAAGTTTAAAATGGAATCTAGTTTCTCCACATGGCTTTATAGAATTGTAATCAATACCTGTAAGGATGAACTCAGAAAGAGAAAAGAAACAGCCTATTCACTAGATGAAACCTTTGGTGAGGACAATCGACTAAAACATGAAATCAGTGATGAAAAGTCTGATCCAATACTAGTTTATGAAAAGGCTGAACTTAAAGCAAATATTGAGAGTGCCTTAAATCGATTATCAGATGATGGAAAATCGGTAGTGGTCTTAAAGGATATCTTGGGATATTCCTATGATGAAATTGGAGAAATACTGCAAATACCAATTGGAACTGTAAGGTCAAGATTAAATCGTAGTCGAATAGCTCTTAAGGAAATACTTAGAGTACAAATTGCAGAAAGCTAGAAAGGAGTGAGTTAAATGAAATGTGATGAAGCACGTTTGCTAATGAACTTAGCAATTGATGAAGAACTGAATCATGAAGAACTTTCTCAACTCAACGACCATTTAGAACACTGTGAGCACTGTACTGTGGAGTATGAAGAGCTTAAATATCTAAAAGAGTTGATGGGTGAAATGGAGATGAAAGAACTCCCAAATGATTTTGAGAAGGAACTACATGCTAGACTATTAGAAGAAAAAAGGATAGACCTAAGTAACGAGATGCCCAAAAAGAACATATCTATTTTGGGTAAAGCAAAGCGTTGGGTTTCCAGTCACGGTCAGTACGCGATTGCTGCAGCAGCAATTGCATTGATTGTACTTGTAACCAATAACCCGTTTCAATTAAATAGTTATGATGTTGCTGAAAGTGCAAAGGCTGAATCTGCAGAGTATGGCGCAATGAGAATGGATATAGACACTGAAAATGATACTACGGCGACAGAACCAATGGCTGCACCAACGCCTGAAATGTCATCTGCTAGTACCGAATTTGCTGCTGCGAGTGAGGATGGCATCCATTTAGAAAATGGTCTTTCAGAACAGACGATAATGCAAAATCAAAGAACCAACACGGATCAGTATAGAACTGGTCGAATGATTATTAAGTCGGGCAACATCAATCTTGAGATCGTAGATTATGATACCGTCCTTGATGATATTAGACAAAAGGTCGTTTCATGGGGAGGCTATATTGAGAACGAAAGCACCTCTAAGATGGGATATAATTCTCGAAATCCTGAAGATGACTTGAAATACGGTTCGGTGGTTATACGTATTCCAAACGATCAATTCGAAACAATGATGTCGCTTTTAAAACAGTATGGAAATGTCAGATCTGATAATGTCCATGCTGAGGACGTGACTAAAGAGTACAGAGATACCGCGCAAGAAGTTGAAAACTTAAAATTGACAGAAAATCGATTTAGAGAACTTTTGTCAACGGCAACAGAAATGCAGGATATCTTAGCGATTGAAAATGAATTGACGCGTATAAGAAGCCAAATCAATCATTTTGAGCGCAGATTGAAGGATTGGGAAGTCCTCGTGGATCTTTCAAGTATTAACGTTGAATTAAGCGAAGTTAGAAGTTTAGAACCTGTCGTAGAACCCATTGATGATTCTCTCTTTGGGAAAGCCAAAACGGAGTTGATTAAAACCATTAACGGCATTAGAAGGATGCTTGAAAATGCCTTTATATGGACTGTAGCGAACTCTCCAATGCTCATTTTAATCACTTTGGTACTCATTTGGCTGGCGATTAGGAAAAGGCGAAAAAATAAACTCGTGAAGTAACCATATTATAAAAAATATATGGCAATATAAACTAAAACAATGCACATTAATTGATGCAAAATGAAAGGAGTATTTTTATGAAAAGCAAAATAATAACAATGATCGCGTTGGTAATGGTGGCAGTTTTGGCCATTGGCGCAGTGAATTCAGCCCCAGTTTCAGTGGCAGATGCTTCGGCGGACACAAATCAAAGAGTTGTAAACGTCACAGGTGAAGGCAAAATAGTGGTAGCTCCGGATTTGGCTTATATCAACCTCGGTGTTCAAACTAAAAATGAAGATGCTCAAAAGGCTCAGCAAGAAAATACCGTTAAAATGAATGCCGTTGTGGAAGCTATTAAAAAGGCAGGCATCAAAGCAGAAAATATTAAGACAACAGGATATAACATTTATCAAAATTATGATTACACACCTAACAGTGAAGTGAAAAATGAATACTATCAAGTGAACAATACAGTCAATTTAAAAATTACGGACATTGAATCCGTGGGCAAAATTATTGATGTTGCAACTGCAGCTGGCGCAAACAGTGTCAATAATATCCAATTTACTGTGGCGGATGATTCCAAATACTATGCTGAGGCTTTAAAACTTGCCATGGGAAATGCCAATTCAAAAGCAACGGCTATTATGAGCACCTTTAATAAAAAGCCAGGTTTGCCAGTGAGTGTTTCAGAAGCAAGTTATGGTGGTAGCACGATTTATAAAACCGCTAATGTCAGATTAGAAATGGACTCTGCAATGGGGTCAACACCAATAGAATCTGGTGAAATTACCATTGAAGCAACTGTTACTGTGGGTTATGATTATTAAAAAATTTGCAAGTAAATGATTTAGATTATTTAAAAGGACGTTATATGAAGATATGGCGTCCTTTTAATGTGCAAAACATGTTATAATGTTCTATATGACTTAAATTAAGGAGATGACTATGAACCGGATTGTAATTGTAGATGGTAATAGCTTAATCAATAGAGCATTTTTTGCAATGTCAGAGCTTAAAACCAGTAAAGGTGTTTATACTGGAGGGGCACTTGGGCTTACAACCATGATCTTTGGACTCATGGATGAATTTGAACCCGATTATTTTTGCGTTGCCTTTGATATGAAGGGTCCTACTTTTAGGCATAAAACCTATGATCAATACAAGGGGACACGAAAAGGGATGCCCAATGAACTCGCTATGCAAATGCCCATCGTCAAAGCAATACTCGATGCCCTTAAAATTCCTCGTGTTGAGCTTCAAGGTTATGAAGCGGATGACTTGATTGGCACGATTGCACATTACTTTGCAGATCAAAATATAGAAGCACATGTGATAACAGGTGACAAAGATGCCTTGCAACTGGTTAGAGAGAATATACATGTGCATATTACCAAGAAGGGCATCACACAACTAAAAGAATATAAAAATGAAGATATCATAGAAGAACTCGGTGTGGACGCCGATCACGTAATCGATTATAAAGGGCTCAGCGGTGATTCGGCAGATAATATTCCGGGCATTCCAAGTGTAGGCCCTAAAACCGCAGCAAAACTATTGGCGGAATTTGGAACGGTTGAAAATTTGATTCAAAACGTTGAGCAAGTGAGCAATAAGCGTTGGAAAAATTTAGTGATAGACTTTGCGGATCAAGCTATGCTCTCAAAGAAGTTGGCAACGATTATGATCAATGTGCCTGTGGAGCTTGAAACGGACATGTTTAAGCTGACAGATCCTGACATGGAAGCTGCTATCCACCTCTTTAGACAATATGAAATGAACGGCTTGTTAAACCGCTTAAAGGTGAAAACGGAAGTGGTAGAACAGAAAACAGAAGTTGAAAGGATCGACGTAGATGCGCTTATAAAGTTAATTGAATTTGAAAAGGCGTTTTCGTTTAAAATCATTTACAATAAGGTAGATTTAAGGCATGATGACTTAATCTGTGCCGCTTTTAAAGTAAAAGACCAAATTTGTATCATTGATAATATGGTGGATTTTGAAAAGTTAGTGCCTCTTTTTGAAGACGAAAAAATGCATAAGAGTGGATTTGACTTGAAAAACGAATACCTCTTTTTAATGCAAAAGGGCATTGATTTAAAAGGGGTAAAATTTGATGGCTACATTGCCGCTTATTTATTAGAACCCAGCAGACGCAGCTATGATTTAAGTGAACTCGTCTTTGAGCAGGCGACGGTTAAGATTGCTTCAGAAGAGGAAGTACTAGGTAAGGGTGCTAAGAAAAAGACGCCAGATCAGTTAGAGCAAGAAGTCTTGTATCAGTACGTCCAAGGTATGGTCATGGGCATTGATATTTTAGCAGACAAATTTGATGATAAACTTGAAGCAAATCAATTTAAGAAGCTATTTGAGACGGTTGAAGTGCCGCTTGTAAAGATACTGTCAGACATTGAATTCACAGGTTTTAATATAGATGTCAGTGAGATCGATCACATAGATGAACTGCTAACAGGACAAATTACAGAAATTGAAAAAGAGATATATGAGCAAGCAGGTGAAACCTTTAATATCAATTCGCCGAAACAACTGGCAGTGATCCTCTTTGAAAAATTGGGATTGCCACCACTCAAGAAAACCAAAACGGGTTATTCCACATCGCATGATATTCTGGAAAAATTGGCTTCTAAGCATGCAATTGTTGCTGAAATTATTGAGTACAGAACCTATACGAAGTTGAAATCAACCTATATAGATGGACTTAGAGCGGCCATAAATCCTGTGACTGGCAGGGTGCATACTTCTCTAAATCAAACGATTGCAGTTACAGGCAGATTGAGTTCTACAGAGCCAAATCTTCAAAACATACCGATTAGATTGCCTATGGGACGTAAAATAAGGAAATTCTTCATTCCTGATGAAGGGTGTATTCTCCTTGGAGCCGATTATTCTCAAATTGAGCTCAGAGTTTTGGCGCATTTATCAAAAGATCCTGCATTGTTGGAAGCCTTTACTCAAAATATAGATATTCATACGAAGACAGCATCACAAGTCTTTGGTGTGGAGACCTCTGAAGTGACGTCGCTACAGCGTAGCCATGCTAAAGAAGTCAATTTTGGAATCGTTTATGGCATGGGAGATTTCGGATTGGGAGAGAGCCTTGGTATTACACGCAAAGAAGCTAAGACTTACATTGAAAATTATTTTAAAAGCTATCCCAATGTTCAAGGTTTTATGGACAGTGTTATTGAATCTTGTAAAGAAAAGGGTTACGTTGAAACGCTGTTGGGCAGAAGAAGAGATATTGCGGATATTTCCAATAGTAATTTTATGTTGAGATCAGCGGCAGAAAGAACAGCGAGAAACACGCCTATCCAAGGTTCGGCAGCAGATATCATCAAGATAGCGATGATTAAGGTGTTCAACCGCCTTGAAGCAGAACAGTTAAAATCTAAACTGATCTTACAAGTACACGATGAGCTGATCCTCAATGTGCCATTGGATGAACTCGAACAGGTAAAAGTACTTCTCAAAGAGAGCATGGAGTCAGCATATGAGCTTTTGGTGCCCCTAAATGTAGATATGAATACAGGAGCGAGCTGGTACGATGCAAAGTAAACAAATGATCATTGGCATTACAGGTGGGATTGGGAGCGGCAAAAGCGCCGTCTCCAATATTTTAAAACAAATGGGCTATCCTGTGGTGGACGCAGATATTATTGCCAGAACTGTTCTAGATAAAGGAACTGCTGCATACGATAAAACCGTTGAAACTTTTGGTACTCAAATCTTACTTGAGGATTTTCAAATCAATAGAGCGCGTCTAGGGGAGATTATTTTTAATGATGCGCTTAAGCGTGAAAAGCTCAACAGTATTGTGCATCCAGCTGTGTATGAGGCAATAAATTGTGAAGTGAGCCAACTTCTAAAGTCATATGAGCTGGTCTTTGTGGATGTCCCCTTGCTCTTTGAAAACAATAGGGCAGGTGAATACGATGAAGTTTGGGTTGTAAACGCCAGTGATACCGTTAGGATTAAGCGCATTTGCAAGAGAGATCATGTGGATGAAGCCTATGCAATTGTCAAAATCAATGCTCAAATGCCCCTTGAAGAAAAGACAAAATTTGCTACTCGGGTAATTGAAAACGATGGTTCTTTGGAATCCTTAAAACATCAGGTTGTGACCCTTATAAATTCGATAAAAAAATAACGAAAGTTGCCTTAAATGGTTTAATTGTTTATAATGAAGTTGACTAATTTTTAGGAAGGTAATTATATAATGAAAGAGATGAAAAGTTTAGCTGATATTGATAGTATCCAAATCGCAGATGATCGGAAATTATTTTCAGCGACACATGATGAAATTGTTAATGGATTAACAACGGATGTCTATTTTTTAAGAACTTTGGATATTTTAAATGAGCTTGAACTTGCTGATGCAGAAGTGATTGCAGAAATATTTCCAAGGAAGCCAGGCATTTTTGTCGGATTGGAAGAAGTTTTGGCTTTACTTGAAGGCAAAAACTTGGAGATAGATGCGATTTCTGAAGGCGAATCTTTTGTTGAAAAAGATACCGTTATTAGAATTAAAGGTAAATATAGTGATTTTGCCATATTTGAAACGACTATTCTAGGAATGCTTGCGAGTAGCTCGGGATGGGCGACTGCTGCAAGAGAAATAAAAGAGGCTTGCGGCGATAAATTTTTCCTTTGCTTTGGTGCAAGACATGTGCATCCAGCAGTGGCGCCAGTTATGGAGAGAGCTGCTGTCATCGGTGGTGCAGGTGGTGCAAGTTGTATTTTAGCAGCGTTATTGAGTGGTATTAAACCTTCAGGTACTGTGCCGCATAGTGCTATGCTCATTGCAGGAGATACTTTGACGATATCTCAGAAATATGATGAAATTGCATCTCCTGATCACAATAGAATTGTCTTGGTGGATACTTTTAAAGATGAAGTGGAAGAGGCCATTCGAGTTGCTAAGGCGCTTGATGGAAAGCTTTATGGCATTCGTCTGGATACGCCAAGTGAAAGAGGCGGGGTAACGGCTGGTCTCGTGAAAGAGATGAGAGCTAAGCTGGATCTTGAAGGTTTTAAAGAGGTTAAGATCTTTGTGTCTGGAGGTTTATATCCTGACAAGATTAAATTGTTGAGTGAAGCTGGGGCGGATTCTTTTGGTGTGGGCAGTTATATATCAGCGGCATCTCCAATTGATATGACTATGGACATTAAGATGGTCAACGGTAAAGCAGTTGCCAAGCGCGGCAGAATTCCCGGCATGGTTGACAATCCAAAATTAAAGCGTATTAGAAATTTTAAGTAGAAAGACTGAATAGAGTAATTATAAATGTAAAAAAGGCCGACTCGGATTGTAATGAGTTGGCCTTTTCTATGGATTTATACTATTTTCTATGGATTTATACTGATGTTTTTTTCCGATTGTAATTTTGGAGAAAACCTCGTGACTCATCACAACATTTGGGCCATCTTTCGCTGCCTCAAACCGATTTTCGCTGACACGGATGAGAGAGGACACCTCTCGTTATAGCTTTCGGATCAAATCTTGTTGCATTAAAAAAAATAAAGACCTTGCAAATTGCAAGATCCTTACTTTAATTGGTGCGGATGGCGGGATTTGAACCCGCACGAGCATTGCTCACTACCCCCTCAAGATAGCGTGTCTGCCGTTCCACCACATCCGCAGGTTACTTTATTTATTATAGTGACATTACCTATATAAGTCAAGAGTAAAAGTGAAAAAAGTTTGCATTTTCAACGGGTTAGGGAAATCATAAAATGAAAGTCAATCATTTCAATGCATTCAGAAATTGTCTGAATATAATAACATTTTCGAGGGAAGCATGGTTGCGTACAAATAGATCGATTCTGAAGAAAAAGAGAGTACTTTAATGTGAATGAGGAACAAAAACAAAAAATGCACTGAAAAAAAAACAAAAACATTTGACGAAGAATCTGTCTTATGTTACCATATTAATACAAAGATCTTATTATATTTTATGGATTGTGACTGAGGATTCAGGCAAGACCAAATAGTTGCTGTATGGGTAACCCCCATAGTGCATCTTTTTGGTCTTTTTTTTATCATCAATTTGAGCTCAGTTTAAATTGTTTGGCCAAACAATGAAGTGTTTTAAAAGTTCTATTAAAAAATCACAGATTAAGAAAAGAGTAGGAGGTAATATGAAGTTTTACTTTCCAGAAGATTTTCTTTGGGGAGGTGCAACCGCAGCGAACCAAATGGAGGGTGCTTACAATGAAGATGGCAAAGGTCTCAGTGTACAAGATGTAACACCTAAGGGTGGGTTTGGACCTATTACTGACGAGCCTACTGACGATAATATGAAACTGATTGGCATTGACTTTTACCATAGGTATAAGGAGGATATCAAGTTACTTGCAGAGATGGGATTCAAGGTTTTTAGAATCTCAATTGCATGGACTCGAATTTTCCCACTGGGAGATGAATTAGTACCCAATGAAAAGGGGTTACAATTTTATGATGATGTGTTCGATGAGTGTTTGAAGTATAATATTGAACCGCTTGTCACAATATCACATTATGAAACCCCACTTCATCTGGCTAAAGTTTATGACGGCTGGAAAAATAGGAAGATGATTGACTTCTATGAGCGTTATGTGACAACACTCTTTAACAGGTACAAAGACAAAGTAAAATACTGGTTGACTTTTAACGAAATCAATTCGATTTTACATGCACCTTTTATGAGTGGTGGTATTGCAACTGCTAAAGAGAAGTTGACAAAACAAGATCTGTATCAAGCCATTCATCATGAGTTGGTTGCAAGCGCTTTGGCAACTAAAATTGCACATGAGATTAATCCAAATATGAAGGTGGGATGTATGGTTCTGGCAATGCCAGTATACCCAATGACACCAAAGCCAGAGGATATGATGAAGACACTTGAACTGGATCGAAGCAATCTATTGTTCAGTGATGTTCATGTGAGAGGTTATTATCCTTCCTATGCAAAGCGATTATTTAAAGAAAATGGTGTAGAGATCCAAATGCATGACGGTGATGAAGAACTGCTTAAAAATACAGTTGATTTTATCTCATTCAGTTACTATATGAGCATTTGTGAAACCAGTGATGAAATAAAAGAGATGGGTGCAGGCAATATCTTCCCAGGTGTTAAAAATCCATATTTGAAGGCGAGTGAATGGGGCTGGCAAATCGACCCAATCGGGTTAAGATATGTTCTCAACACGTTATATGATCGCTATCAAAAGCCATTGTTTATCGTCGAAAATGGGCTGGGAGCAGTGGATGAACTCATTGAGGATGAGCAAGGCAATAAAACGGTGAACGATGATTATCGCATTAAGTATCTCAATGATCACTTAGTTCAAGTTGGAGAAGCAATTCAAGATGGTGTTGAAGTTATGGGATATACGCCCTGGGGATGTATAGATCTTGTAAGTGCTTCAACAGCTGAACTCAAGAAAAGATATGGCTTTATCTATGTGGATCGTCACGATGATGGTTCGGGTACTTTAGAGAGATATAGGAAAAAATCTTTTAACTGGTATAAAGAAGTCATATCATCCCGTGGGGGAAATTTAAAATAATATTATAATTGGAGGTTTATTATGGCATCTAAATACGATGGTCTCGCGAAGATTATTATTAACAATGTTGGTGGCAAATCAAATGTGATCAGTTTGACACATTGCATTACGCGGCTGAGATTTAAACTTAAAGATGAAACAAAGGCAAATACGGAACTTCTAAAAAATACGGATGGTATTGTTACCGTGGTACAAAGTGGCGGTCAATATCAAGTAGTAATTGGTAACCACGTACCAGATGTTTATGAAGTTGTCGCAAAAACAGGTGGATTTGCAGCAGCATCTGAGACAGATGGTGAAGGTTCAAAAATGAGCCCAGGGGCAGCATTTATAGATATGATTTCAGGTGTATTCCAACCTGCATTGGGTGTTCTTGCTGCAACAGGTATGATTAAGGGTTTCTTGGCATTATTTGTATTTCTTAAATGGCTAACACCAGACAGCGGTGTATATCAACTGTTGTATTCTGTAGGGGACGGCTTCTTTCACTACATGCCAATCTTTTTAGGTTTTACAGCAGCCAAGAAATTTAAGGTGAATCAGTTTACAGGGATGACATTAGGTGCTTCTCTTATGTACATCAATGATGTGACTGCAATGGCAGCAGGAACACCAATGTCAACGATATTTGCAGGTACAAGTTTTGCCACAAACGTCTATGCGACTTTCTTTGGTCTTCCGATTACGATTCCAATGGCGGGATACGCATCATCTGTAGTACCGATTGTACTTGCAGTGTATGTGGCTTCAAAAGTTGAAAAGTTCTTCAAAAAAATTGTTCCTGATGTGGTTAAAGTATTCTTAGTACCGATGTTTACTTTAATGGTTTGTGCACCGCTTACATTTGTAGTTGTGGGACCAATTGCATCTATTTTAACTTCAATTATAGGCATTTTAACAGGTGGTGCATATGGACTAAGCCCTATCGTTGCAGGTGTTTTCTTGGGGGCATTATGGCAAGTTCTAGTAATTTTCGGCTTGCATTGGGGCGTTGTGCCTTTAGGTATAGTTAACTTTAGTACTTTGGGATATGACTACATTTTGCCATTAGTATTTGCAGCATCATTTGCTCAAACTGCAGTTGTTATCGCAATTGCTATTAAAACAAAAGATCAAAAATTACGTTCACTTAGTATTCCAGCTATTATTTCAGGTTTCTTTGGCGTTACAGAACCAGCAATCTATGGGATTACATTACCTCGTAAAAAACCGTTTTGGATTTCATGTATAGCAGCCGCTATTGGTGGTGGGATTATTGGCACAGGCAAGGTATACTCATATATGTTAGGTGGGCTTGGTGTGTTTGGTTTCCCATCATACATCAATCCAGCGACAAATGATATTTCAGGTTTACTACTGGTGTTTACTGGTATTTTAGTAGCGATGGGAATTGCATTTATTGCAACGCTAGTCACTTACAAAGAAGATTTAAAATCAGAGTCGAAATCTTCTCTTTCAAATGATACAATGAAAGAGAACGTATTATTAAGTCCTTTAAGTGGGTCTGTAAGAGCGCTTTCTGATATAGAAGATGCTGCGTTTTCAACAGGCGCATTAGGAAATGGTTTGGCGATATTGCCAGTTGAAGGCAAGTTGGTTTCTCCAGTGGATGGTGAAATCGTGACATTGTTCAAAACAAAACACGCTGTTGGGATAAAATCGGATTCAGGTATTGAAATATTAATTCATGTTGGGATGGATACAGTAAAACTTGATGGAAAGCATTTTAATGCACTGGTGAAGCAAGGTGATCATGTGAAAAAAGGCGATGTTATTTTGGAATTTGATATTGAAGCCATCAAGGCAGAAGGCTATTCAATGTTGACTCCAATCGTAATCACTAATTCTTCTAACTATGCGGATCTTGTCTTTGAAGTCGGCAAAGATATCACTACAGATGAAGCGTTAATGGTACTGGTATAATCTAGTCAACAAAGCAATTCTGGCCCTTCTTAACGAAGGGCCTATCATGAGTTGAGTATTTTCACTCATGGGATGTAAAATCATCTATGGAAAGGCTTCTGTGAGTGGGGGTAAGTCGTTTCTTACGAGTTAAACGAAGAGATGAAAAGGTGGTTGCATGAAAATCAAGAAAATACTGAATAATAATGCGGTGATTGCAGTGGGCAATGATTCGGAAGAGATTGTTATAACAGGCTTGGGGTTGGCTTTTAAAAAGAGAGTTGGAGATATTCTTGATCAAGAAAAAATTGAACGCATTTTTAGAATGGAAAACAAAGAAATTTCTAGAAAGTTAAAAGACCTTATCAGTGAGATTCCAGTGGAATATGTTGAGCTTTCAGAAGAAATAGTTGTAGCAACTCAAAATATATTAGATAAGAAACTCAATGAAAATATCTATTTAACGCTTACAGATCACATTCATTTCGCAATGGAGAGGATGCAAAAGGGGTTCAAGATTAGTAATCCAATGGTTTGGGAAATCAGTCGATTTTATAAAGAAGAATACAAAGTTGGCTTGAAGGCGCTCGATATCATAAAATCTAGATTAGGTGTTGAATTTCCTATAGATGAAGCGGCTTCAATCGCTATGCATATCGTCAATGCGGAATTGGAACAAGATATGCCTAATGCAGTGGCATTAATTAAAATATTACAAGATGAACTCAATATCATTAAATATCATTACGGTATTGAACTGGATGAAGATTCTTTATACTATCAACGTCTCGTGACACATCTTAAATTTTTTGCTCAGAGAATACTTAATAGTGTAAAGAGTTCTGTTGACGAAGATCAACTCTTTGACATGATTTCCAAACAGTATCCCAACGCTTATGAATGTGCGCTTAAAATAAAAAAATACGCACTTGAAAAGCATAATTTTGAAGTGAGCAAAGCAGAATTAACTTACTTAATGGTCCATATTGAAAAGGTCATACAAAGTAGTCAAAAATAGATTGACAATAAAGTTAAAGACAAAGATTTAAAGTATGTAATTTGAAGAAAACTAGGGTGATATAATTGATGAGTCCCAAATATAAGATGGTATGTTTAGATTTAGATGGTACATTATTAAATTCAAAAAATAAAATTAGTGAACAAACGCTGAGCACATTGAGAGAAGTGGAAAAAAGAGGAATAAAAATTGTCGTTGTCACTGGACGAGCAGGTTTTGACGCAAAGCGGCATGCAGAAATGATCAGCAAAGATGCCTATTTTATTGGGTCCAACGGTGCCGTAAGTGGTAGTGTATCTGATGATAAATTAATTCACGAAAATCCCTTTTCTGGAACGGTATTAACTGAAATCCTAACATGGGCTAATGAAATGAATATAAATCCTGTTTTATATTCAAATAAAAAAATTTTTGTAACGGGTTTTAGAGAATACTTGATGCACTTATATTATGCAAAAAAAATGAAATTGGATACAAACAGATATTTAAGTTTTAAATCCAAAAAAAAATGGAAAATGTCGATGTGGAATCAATCGGATATGAAAATCCATAAAATAGTTTTTTTTGCGATTAGATCTAAAAAAATGAATTATTTTGAATCCATTTTGAGAAAACATAAAAAAATAGAGATGGCGTTAACTGGAAAAGGCTGTTTTGAGTTGACAGATAAAGGGATCAACAAAAGTTATGGCATAAAAATACTTTCAGAGTATTTTGGGATAGATAAAACAGAGATTATTGCCTTTGGAGATAGCGAAAACGATCTTGAAATGATAAAATATGTTGGGTGTGGTGTTGCCATGCAAAATGCGACATCACAAGTCAAGGCTATTTCAGATCGAATTACAGCATCTAATGACGATGAAGGCGTTAGTATTATGCTCAAAGAGATGCTTGAAAAAAATGAGTTTGCATGATATTGACGTATTGAGAGCAATAGACTACTGTAGACCTACTATGAATGACATATTATGACAGATGTACTGAAATAGATGTACAGAGATAGGAGAAAGAGATGAAAACAGAAATGAAACAATTTCCGGAAGGTTTTTTGTGGGGCGGTGCAACTGCTGCAAATCAATGTGAAGGTGCATATCTTGCAGATGGCAAAGGCTTGTCAACTGTGGATGTGATTCCAGCGGGAAAAGACCGATTTCCAGTGATGCTTGGTGAGTTGAAAATGTTGTCTTGTGATGAAGCACATCAATATCCGAGTCATGAGGCAATTGACTTTTATCATCATTATAAAGAAGATATAGCACTCTTTGCGGAAATGGGGTTCAAAACATTTAGAATGTCTATCTCTTGGACGAGAATTTTCCCCAATGGAGATGATCCAACGCCTAATGAAGCGGGATTAAAATTTTATGATGATGTTTTTGATGAGTGCTTAAAGTATGGTATAGAGCCTCTTGTAACGATAACACATTTCGATGTGCCAATCCATCTGGTTGAAACACTTGGGTCTTGGAGAAGTCGTGAAATGATTGTTCACTATGAAAGACTTTGTGAAGTTCTCTTCGAACGTTACAAAAACAAAGTAACTTATTGGCTGACGTTTAATGAGATCAATATGTTGTTGCATTTGCCGTTTATGGGAGCAGGTTTACTCTTTGAAGAGGGCGATGACGTTTTAAGCATCAAGTATCAAGCTGCTCATCATCAATTAATGGCCAGTGCACTTGCTACTAAGATTGCAAAGCGTATCAACCCAAATTTCAAGATCGGATGTATGTTGGCAGCTGGTGTTACTTATGCGAACACTTGTGCACCTGAGGATGCTTTTAAAGCGATGACAAAAGAACGTGAAAGCTACTTTTTCATAGATGTTCAATCCAGAGGAGAGTACCCAAATTACGCACTTAAAATGATGGAAAACGAAGGGATCCATGTTCAAATGGAACCAGAGGACGCTCAAATTCTAAAAGAAAATACAGTGGATTTTATTTCGTTTAGCTACTATGCATCAAGATTGACCAGTGCAGATCCTAAAGTGAATGCGACTACGGAAGGCAATGTTTTTGCAAGTCTTAAAAATCCGTATTTAAAAGCAAGTGAATGGGGTTGGCAAATTGATCCACTTGGTTTGAGAACGACATTAAATATGCTCTATGATCGATATCAAAAACCTCTTTTTATTGTTGAAAATGGTTTAGGTGCTGTGGACATGCCTGATGAAAATGGCTATGTAGAAGATGACTATCGCATTGACTATCTCAGAGCACATGTACAGGCCATGAGGGATGCAATTGCTTTAGATGGAGTTGACCTTATGGGGTATACACCATGGGGATGTATCGACCTTGTCAGTGCTTCAACAGGAGAGATGAAAAAGAGATACGGTTTCATCTATGTAGACAAAGATAATGAAGGCAATGGCACACTTAAAAGAAGCAAGAAGAAAAGCTTTGAATGGTATAAAAATGTTATTAATTCTAATGGTACTACCCTGTAAGAATTTAAAATGAATATTTGAAATTAAACTGCAATTACGGAGGATACTATGAAAAAAATTACAGCAACATGTCTTTATAAAGAAGGCATCCACGCAAGACCAGCATCTGAACTCGTGAGAATATGTCAACCGGTTAAATCAGATATCATCATTAGAAAAGACGGTGCCGAAGGTAATCCAAAGAGTATTTTAAGCTTAATGTCTTTAGGCATCAGTTACAATGACAGTCTTACTATAGAAATATCAGGTGCTGATGAAGCAGAAGCGGCTTCAAGTATAGAAGCATTCTTCAAACAATCTTAATTTCTCAATGTGAATCAGAAAAAAGCTCAAATTAAATTTTGAGCTTTTTTTTTAAACAACAAGATTTGAGCCAAAAGCTGTGCCGAGGAATGTTCACCCTCAAACAGCGTCAGCAAAAATCGCTTTGAGTCATCGGAGATGACACAAATGTTGTTGTATGCAAGATTTGAGCCAAAAGCTGTGCCGAGGAATGTTCACCCTCAAACAGCGTCAGCAAAAATCGCTTTGAGTCATCGGAGATGACACAAATGTTGTTATATGCAAGATTTGAGCCAAAAGCTGTGCCGAGGAATGTTCACCCTCAAACAGCGTCAGCGAAAATCGTTTTGAGTCATCGGAGATGACACAAATGTTGTTATATGCAAGATTTGAGCCAAAAGAATGGGTTTTATAATTTGTAGCATACAGCTATAATAGAAGAGAACGCTTTTATGGGAGGGATTATGAAACTTATTCTATTGTCACTGATTGTCTTTATGGCTTCATTGATTCAAGGCGCCACAAGCTTTGGCTTTTCTTTGGTGGCACTACCATTAATGGGATTTTTATTGAATTTAAAGGAAACTGTGCCGTTACTGGTGATATTGAGTTTGTTACTCAATATTTTAATAGCAATCCAACTTAAAAAGAAACCTAACTTTAAAGAGATATTTTTAATGTTTTTATTTGGGATGCTTGCCATTCCCCTTGGGGTAAAGCTTTTGATAATCATGGATGAAATAGTGCTTAAGCGAGCTGTCGGCATTTTTATCATCGCAGTTGCGATATTAATGATAAGGGGATTCAGAGCAAATATTAAAAATAAAAATCTTGCATTGATTCTTACAGGGACTTTAAGTGGTCTTTTAAATGGCTCTGTTTCACTGAGTGGTCCGCCCATTGTCTTTTTACTTTCAAATATTCAAAAGGATAGGGACAGTTTCAGAATTAGCTTAACTTCTCTTTTTATTTTATATAATATTTTTACGGTGATGCTTTATTTAAACAAGGGACTTTTATCTGTAGACATTATGAACTCATATTTACCCATACTGCCATTTTTATTTTTAGGAACGTTTATTGGCGTGAAAATTGGGAATAAAATTGATGAGGAGAAATTTAGGCAAATTGTATTGTATTTACTGGTTATAATGGGTATAATTAATTTGTTTTAATAATCGTGGGCATATAGTACTAGAATAATAGAATTGACTGTTTGTTAGACGGTTAAGAGAGGGGCATAATTATGGGGAAAAGAATTTTAATCGTAGACGATGCTATGTTTATGAGAAAATTGATGAGTGATATTTTGAAAAAAGCAGGTTATGAAATCGTGGCTGAAGCTGGTAATGGTGAAGAAGCATTTGCTAAATACAAGGAATTTGAACCTGATCTCGTCACAATGGATATCACAATGCCTGATGTCAACGGCATCGAGGGTGTAAAGATGATTACGTCGAGTTTTCCTGATGCAAAGGTCTTAATGTGTAGTGCTATGGGCCAAGAAGGTATGGTGATTGATTCCGTTAAAGCTGGAGCAAAAGGTTTTATTGTAAAGCCGTTTGTTGCAGAAAAAGTTATTGCGGAGGTTCAAAAATTAATTGGTTGATGAAGATTAATTGACTGATCATGTTATGTTGGACTAAAAGAGCCAATAAATATCTGGAAGAAGGCTGACCCTTAAATGATGTTCATTTAAGGTAATAATAACTTAAGCTGATGATTACAACAGTGATTGTTGATCTAATAGATTGACAATTACTTTTTTTTATTTATGATTGATAAAAAAATAACGAACATTTACATTGCGATTTCATTTTGTTGCAATTTTTATAATATAGGTACAGTTTTTTAGAAAATAATAAGATATACTAATAGAAAAAACAACAACTATTAAGATTTCCAATAGTATGTAGTGTTCTAAGTAGGCAACTGTGCTGTTTTCAATTGCGCATTTGCTGGGACAACGATTGCTAAAAAATTAACTTTCAAGTTTTCCGATATAAGTAATTTCAATAGTTGGGCCATTGACCTTCATAATGATTTATAGTAAAATTATTATTGGTTATGAAAGAAATTGTATACTGTATAATTTCTTTATTGATAAATTTTAACATTTATTAGTAGTACGTAACAAAAATCTTTGTTAAGGGGTGAGATTATATGGGTCTTCTATCCTTCAAAGGTGGCATACACCCACCGCATTCTAAAAAGTTAACGGAACACTTGCCAATCGTTGATTATTTAGAACCTAAGATAGTAGAAATTCCATTAAGACAACACATTGGAGCACCATGTGAACCTGTAGTTGAAAAAGGGGCACAGGTAAAAGTTGGTCAATTAATTGGAAAAGCAGGATCATTTGTATCGGCTAATATTCATAGCTCGGTATCGGGAACAGTACTTGATGTCAAAAAACGGTTTACAGCATATGGTTTTGATGTTTGTATCATCATTGAAAATGATATGAAAAACGAATATCATGAATCTGTAAAACCAAAGGCAGATTACAAAACTTTATCAAGCAAAGAGATCATCGACATCATTAAAGATGCTGGTCTTGTTGGTATGGGCGGTGCAGGCTTCCCAACACATGTTAAACTTTCACCACCACCAGAAAAGACAATTGACACAGTTGTTCTCAATGGTGCAGAATGTGAACCGTATTTAACCTGTGATCACAGATTGATGCTTGAAGAACCTAAGATGATTGTTTTAGGACTTCAGATATTGATGAAAGCATTAAATGTATCTAATGGTTTCATTGGGATTGAGAGTAATAAACCCGATGCAATTGAGTCGATGACAGCAGCAGCGCAGGGCACTAATGTTAAAGTTGTGGGATTAAAAACCAAGTATCCTCAAGGTGCTGAAAAGCAACTTATATTTGCATGTACAGGTAAAGAAGTACCATCTGGCGGATTGCCTATGGACGCAGGCGTTGTGGTAAACAATGTGGCAACTGCCGCTACAATCGCAAATGTCTTTACCACTGGAATGCCATTAATTGAAAGAATTTGTACGGTTACAGGCGGTGCGATTAAAACGCCTAAAAATATTCGATTTAAAATGGGAACATCATTAAGGGAATTAATTCAATTCTGTGATGGTTTTAATGGGACCCCTGAGAAAATTTTACTCGGTGGGCCTATGATGGGTGTTGCTCAAATGTCAGATGATTTACCTGCAATGAAAAACACATCCGGTATTTTGTGTTTCACACCTGAAGAAGCGAAAATACCAGAACCAACTGCATGTATTAAATGTGGTAAATGTGTCAGTGTTTGTCCTGCATTTTTAGAACCCATTCAAATTAGTGCTTATGCACTTTTACACAATTATGATAAGGCAGCTTCTTTTAAAGCGCTTGATTGTATAGAATGTGGATCGTGTTCATTTGTTTGCCCATCTAAGAGGCCGCTTTTGGCGTCCATTAGGGTGGCGAAGCGAGAAATTATCGCAAGAAAGAAAAAATAGGGGAGGATTAGATATGGAAGCCAGATTAAAAGTCTCTTCATCACCTCATATTCGTTCAAATGATACGACTCAAAAAATAATGAGGGATGTGGCAATTGCACTTTTGCCTGCAGCGGCATATGGTGTATATAATTTTGGTGTAAATGCCTTGATTGTATTGATTGTTTCTGTGGCGTCAGCAATGCTTACAGAATATGCTGTGCAAAAGATTAGAAAAGTACCAGTGACAGTGACAGATTTTAGTGCTGTTGTTACTGGATTGTTATTGGGTATGAATTTACCTTCAACTGTACCGTTTTGGATTCCAGTTGTCGGTAGTGTGTTTGCAATCGGCATTGTTAAACAAGCTTTTGGTGGATTAGGACATAACTGGATGAATCCCGCACTTGCTGCTAGAGCAATGCTCGTTGCATCTTGGCCAGTTCAAATGACCACTTGGGCAGCGGTTAAGGCAGATGCTGTGACTACTGCGACACCACTTGGTATCATCAAAGAGGGATTAGATGTTCAATTGCCTAGCATGACAGAGGCACTTATGGGCAATATCGGAGGCTGTATTGGTGAAACTTCAGCACTTTTATTGCTTCTTGGTGGTGCATATCTCGTCTATAGACAAGTGATCAGTATCAGAATTCCACTGATTTATATAGGAACTGTGGCAGTATTGACTTTCTTATTGGGTGGTTTTGACCTTCAATATACACTCTTCAGTGTACTTGCAGGCGGTTTGATCTTAGGTGCTGTATTTATGGCAACAGATTATGCTTCTTCGCCAATAACGGCTAAAGGTCAGGTTATTTATGCTGTTGGATGTGGTCTGCTGACAACAATTATTCGTCTATATGGCGGGTATCCAGAAGGGGTGTCTTATTCGATTTTACTCATGAACGTGGCGGCACCGTTAATTGATAAGTATACTCAACCTCGAGTCTTTGGAGGTGCAAAATAATGAAAGATATATTTAAAACGGGTATTATCCTATTTATTATATGCGCTGTGGCAGCTTTTGCACTTGCCATGACAAACGAAGGCACAAAAGATCAAATTGCACTGCAACGTCAGCTTGCAAATGATGCCGCTAAAGCAGCGGTATTGCCATCGGCTAGTTCATTTGAGGACTTAGATGAAGCTCAAAATGCAGAGGTTAGTGAAAAATTTGCACCTGTGGCAGAAGGTTATATAGGTTATGATGCAGATCATAATATTGTGGGATATGTTTTTAAATCACTGCCCACAGGTTTCGGCGGCGCTGTTGAAGTTGTAACGGGTATTGATGTTGAAGGCACCGTAACAGGTATGAGAATGGGAAATCATCAAGAGACACCAGGTCTTGGTGCTCGTGCTAAAGAACCCTTGTTTTACGAGCAATATAATGGTATGTCTGCATCAGATCATATAGGTGTTGCTAAGTCAAATCCTACTGAAACAGATATTCAAGCGATTACAGGCGCTACAATCTCTTCAGCAGCAATCACTAGTGGCGTTAATGCTTCCATTGACGCATACCACTTTATTATGGGAAACTAGGGGGGGATTTAGATGAATATTAAGAATTTAACAAATGGTTTGTTTAAAGAAAACCCAATATTTGTTCAATTGCTAGGCATGTGTCCTACACTTGCAGTGACAACGTCAGCAATGAATGGTGTCGGTATGGGACTTGCAACAACTTCAGTTCTCGTCTGCTCTAATATGGCGATTTCACTATTGCGTAAAGTTATACCAGCAAAAGTAAGAATACCGGCATTTATCGTTGTTATTGCAACGTTTGTTTCAATTGTTGGTATGGTTATGGAAGGTTTCGTGCCTGCACTTTTTAATGCACTTGGACTTTTTATTCCATTGATCGTTGTTAACTGTATTATTTTAGCAAGAGCTGAATCTTTTGCTTCTAAAAATAGTATTATGGATTCTATGCTTGATGGACTTGGCATGGGTCTTGGTTTTACAATTGCGTTGACAATATTAGGCAGTGTCAGAGAGTTATTTGGAAATGGTAGTATCTTCGGAGTATCTATTTTTGGGGCGGCTTATAAACCAGCTTTGATTATGATTTTGCCTCCTGGTGCTTTCTTAGCACTTGGAATTTTACTTGCAATTTATAATCAAGCGCAAATGAAGAAGGCGAGATAAGGAGGGGTTGTCATGCAAAATGAAAGTTTATTTGTCATAATGGTCAGTGCGATCCTAGTGAACAACTTTGTCCTTTCAAGATTTTTAGGAATCTGTCCGTTTTTAGGGGTTTCTAAGCAAGTTGAAACGGCTTTTGGAATGGGTATGGCGGTAACTTTCGTTATGACCTTAGCTGGGATATTGACTTATTTTGTTCAATATTTTATTTTAGTGCCATTACATTACGAGTTTCTACAAACAGTGGCATTTATTTTGGTAATTGCATCACTTGTACAATTTGTTGAGATCGTTTTACAAAAGATGAGTCCAACACTTTATCAAGCTCTTGGTGTATTTTTACCACTGATTACGACTAACTGTGCGGTTCTAGGACTTGCACTGTTGAACATTCAATATAAATTTGGTTTGTTACAAACTGTTGTGCATTCGTTTTTTGCCGCTATCGGTTTTTCTTTGGCAATCGTTTTGTTTGCAGGTATCAGAGAAAAAATCGAAATCTCAGACGTACCGTTGCCATTTAAAGGATTCCCAGTTGCATTGATCACAGCAAGTTTAATGTCAATTGCCTTTTTAGGGTTTACGGGCTTGGTTTAAGAAAGGGTGAATGACGATGGATATAATGAGTGTATTAACTGCTGCAGGTATATTGGGCGTTATGGGACTTTTGTTTGGAGCTGGTCTTGCACTTGCTTCACAAAAATTTGCTGTTGAGATTGATCCAAGAGTGGTTGCAGTGAGAGAAGTGGTTCCAGGTGCAAACTGTGGTGCCTGTGGATATCCTGGTTGCGATGGCTTTTCAAATGCTGTTGTAAAAGGGCTTGCACCTGTAAATGGTTGTCCCGTAGGTGGTGCAGAATGTGCGAAGAACATTGCAAGTATTATGGGACTTGATGCAGGCGATTCTGTAAAACAAGTGGCAAAGGTACTTTGTAAAGGTGATGAAGATAAGTGTAGCAATAGATTCGATTATGAAGGTTTCGATAGTTGCGTTGCTGCAAACATGTTAAATGGTGGACCAAAGAGCTGTTTATATGGTTGTATGGGATTGGGTACCTGTGTACAGGTTTGTCCGTTTGATGCGATTCACATTAACAGCAAAGGCATCGCTGAAGTAGATCCTGAAAAATGTACATCTTGTAATAAATGTATTGAGGCTTGTCCTAAAGATGTGATCACACTTGTACCATATGGACAACTTACGGTTGTGGATTGTAATAATAAAGATAAGGGACCTATGGTTAAGAAGAATTGTAGTGTTGCTTGTATTGCTTGTGGCATTTGCGAAAAGAACTGTCCATTTGATGCGATCCATGTGGTTAATAATTTAGCAGTTATTGATTACGAAAAATGTACGAACTGTATGGTCTGTGTTGAGAAATGTCCTACAAAAGCCATTGAAGGGGACATCTCCAAACGCAAAAAAGCCTATATCATCGATGATAAATGTATTGGGTGTACAATTTGTGCGAAAAATTGTCCTGTGGATGCGATTACAGGTGAGCTTAAAAATGTACATGAAATTGACCAATCTAAATGTATTGGTTGTGGCGTCTGTGAAGCTAAATGTCCGAAGGATGCCATTGAGATGAAATAAGTATGTGAATTAATTTTTTTTAAATTATAGATAAGCTGGCTCTCAGAGGAGTCAGCTTATTTTGTAAATTTTAGAGTTAGCAAGATTATGATCTATTTGAAGAGGTTGATATTATGGAGAGCAGAAATAGAGAAAAAGAAATCAAGTTGTATGTGATTATTATTGCAATTACAGCTTTTGGACTAGGTCTTAGCAATGCGGTTATGTCCAATTATTTTAAAGATGCGTATCAAGTGGATGCTTTTAAACGTGGTTTGATTGAGTTTCCTAGAGAAATTCCAGGTATCATTAGCGTGTTCGTCATTGCAATGCTTTCTTTCATAAGTGACATCAAAATTGCAATGATTGCACAACTTTTAAGTTTTGTTGGCATTATGGTATTGGGATTTATCACACCGAGTTTTAATATAATGTTGTTATTTATATTTATAAATTCTTTAGGTATGCATTTGTTTTTTCCACTCCAAGATAGTATAGGAATGGATTTGGCAGGTCAAGAAGGCCTTGGCAAGAAGATGGGACGTTTTAAAGGCGTATTTACTGCTTTTCAAATGCTCTCAGCTGTTTTAGTCTTTGTGGGGTTTAAGACCGGTTTCTTTACTTTTACATCTGAAAGAAAATGGATCTTTATATTAGCAGGTTTTTTATTTTTATGTGTCTTCATTTTATTATTTTTTTTAGAGCGTTCAGTAAATGTGACAGGTCATACCCCTCAAAAATTAAATTTTACTTTACGTAAGGAATATAAATACTACTATTACCTCGTTATTCTTTTTGGTGTGCAAAAGCAAATTATGATGGTTTATGGTCCTTGGGTACTCATAGATTTACTTGGGAAAAAAGCGGATACATTAGCACTCATTGGCATTGTAGGCGCATTTATTGGCATTTTCTTCATGACCTATCTGGGGAAGTGGATCGATCAATTTGGGATCAAAAAAATGCTTTATGTAGATGCGCTCTCCTTCATAGGCGTATATGCAATTTATGGTTTTTTAAGTGCAGGATATGTAAACGGCAGTATTAAAACTTCTGGTATTGGCGTTTTGCTTGCTTATGGTATACTAATTATAGATCGAATGTCTACACAGATGGGACTCATTAGAACACTTTATCTAAAATCAATTTCAAAGGATAAGAACGATATCACTCATACTTTAACATTGGGTCAGAGTTTAGATCACTTTGTCTCTATAATCTGCGCGATTTTAGGAGGCGTTATTTGGGTGAATTTTGGACCGCAATATATTTTCTTTTTAGCTGCATTTATTTCACTGGGAAATTTATATATTGCAGTAAAAGTAAAAATACCTACAACAGTAGATTAAAACTCAAATGTGTTGATTGAAACTCAAATGAACATACTTTAAACGGTTAACTGATATTATCTTAAAACGTTGAATATTTAATAAAATTCATTTTTATATAAGGGTATATATCTTGTATTTATTTTCACATAATGCTAAACTAAATAGAAATGTGTTGGTATTAAATGTAAAAATATGGTATTATAGAGGTGACTATGAGAGTTAAAAGTAATGATGGCCTAATTCTACTTCTGCTCATATTGACAGGAGCAATAATTGGAAGTATTATCGGAGCCGCATTAGGCGATGTATTCCCCATTTTAAATTTCGGGAAGTCCATTGGTGTAGATCCCTTTTTACTGGATTTAAGTGTGGTCAAGCTTACATTTGGATTTGAATTAATTCTAAATGTTTCTGGTATTATTGGTATTGTCTTGGCCTTTGTACTTTATAGAAAATTATGAGGATTATTTTGGCGTCTTCATCTCCTAGGCGATCTGAATTATTAGAGATGTTAAAAATCTCATTTGAAAAAAGGCCTAGTAGTATTGATGAAAAAAACACATTTTATGAAAAACCAGAACAAATTGTCATGGGATTGTCTTTTGAAAAAGCATTTCAAATTGCACATCTAGAACCGGATGCAATTGTCATCGGCAGTGATACAATTGTCTATCTTGACGAGGTTTTGGGAAAACCTGAAAATAAATCTGATGCCTATCACATGTTAAGGAAACTCAGTGGTAGAACACATGACGTTTACACTGGAATTGCAGTGATCTGCGAATCTCGAAAAATAAAGCGCGTGGACTACGTGAAAACGGAAGTTGTCTTTAATGAATTGAGTGATGCTGAGATTCAGGCCTATATTGATACAGGAGAACCTCTTGATAAAGCAGGCGCATACGGGATTCAAGGTCAAGGCGCTCTGCTGGTGAAACAGATACGAGGTGATTATTTCAGTGTAATGGGTTTACCACTCTCAAAGTTAAATAAGATCATGATCGATGAATTTCGAATTAATCTATTGACGAGAGAGGGACTATAACATATGATTAAGAAATTGCCTTTGGAAGAAAGGCCCAGAGAAAAGATGATGATGTACGGTGAACAAGCGCTGTCGAATGCAGAGCTTCTGGCCATTATACTCAGAACAGGTACAGCAAAAAAATCTGCGATTGATGTGGCGCATGATCTCATCGAAAAGTGTCCCGCTGATTTTTCGGATTTAAATCAGTTTTCTCTGGAAGAACTCTGTGAAATTGAAGGCATTGGTCCAAGTAAGGCCTGCCAGATTTTATCCAGTTTAGAGTTGGGGCGTCGTATCCAAAGGTCAAGTTTTAAGTCGAAGACGAAAGTGACTTCGCCAGATGCCATTTTTACTTTTTTTAAAAGTGAAATTGGACACGAGAAAGTAGAAAAATTTATAGTTGTTCTTTTAAATACTAAAAACGAAATGATCAAGTGGGAAATTATTTCTGTTGGAAGTTTAAATGCTTCAATCGTACATCCAAGAGAAGTTTTCAATAAAGCGATAAAGAAAAATGCTGCTGCAATCATTGCCGTTCACAATCATCCGTCTGGACATGTAACACCGAGTCGAGAAGATTTGAATATTACAATGAGACTTAAAGAGGCGGGCAGAATAGTAGGAATAAATTTAATTGATCATATTATCATTGGACATGAAAAATATTACAGTTTTAAGGAAAATGATCAATTGTAATTGTGCTGAAATTATAAAATGTGAAAGGAAATTTAAAGATGAGATTTGGATTATTTTATAAACAGTTAGGGATCGATTTAGGGACAGCAAATACGTTGGTGTGTGTAAAGGGCAAAGGGATAGTCGTTAGAGAATCTTCCGTGGTTGCCATTAACGATAAAGGACATGTTTTGGCAGTAGGTAAGGAAGCAAAAGATATGATTGGGAAAACTCCAGGACAGATCAGAGCGATCAGACCTCTTAAAGATGGGGTTATTGCGGATTTTGATATTACGCAGAAAATGATCAGATACTTTATCAACAAAGCTGTTCCAAATATGAATTTTCTCACAGGCGCAAAAGTGGTTGTTGGCATTCCTTCACAAGTGACTGAAGTTGAGAAAAGAGCTGTGTATGAAGCGTCGTTATCTGCAGGCGCAAAAGATGCTTTTTTAATTGAAGAACCTATGGCTGCTGCGATTGGTGCGGATCTTCCAATTACTGAACCTACTGGAAGCATGATTGTGGATATTGGTGGTGGAACGACTGAAATTGCGGTGATCTCATTAGGAGGGATCGTTACGAGTCGATCGATTCGAATTGCAGGGGATGAATTGGATGATTCCATTATCAATTATGTGCGCAAAAAATACAGTTTAATGATTGGTGAGCGAACAGCTGAAAATATAAAAATGAGCATAGCTTGTGCACTTTTGCCTTCTATTGAACGTACAATAGAGGTAACTGGAAGGAATTTGGTGACTGGACTTCCGAATACGCTGGTCTTACATTCAAGTGAAATTTATGAGGCTATTAAGGAGCCTATTCAAGCAATCGTAGAAGGGGTTAAATCTACACTTGAAAAAACACCTCCTGAGCTTGCTTCGGACATCTATCAATCTGGTATTGTACTTGCTGGAGGCGGTGCGCTTCTAACGGATTTAGATAAACTCATTAAAAAAGAAACAGGCATGCCAGTGAGAATTGCCGAAAATCCATTGGATTGTGTTGCAGTGGGCACAAGTAAAGCGGTTGAGAGCTTTAATGACTTAAAAGAAGTTTTTATTTCTTCTAGATCTCTTTAATTCGTGATGGTGATTTCATGAATGAGCGGTATAAAAAATGGATTGTTGTTTTAATGGGGATCATTTTAATTGTTCTAATGGCAATTTCTTTTGGCGGCAGAGAGCGGATAACATTTATAGAAAATCAATTGGGCACGGTTCTTTCTCCTGTGCAAAGATTCTTAAGCGGTATTGGAAATTTTGTAGATGAGAAGACGGAGCCTATTATTAATGTTTTAAACTACAAGACCTTAAACGAGGATTTAACGCTAGAAAATGAGAATCTAAAAGAACAAATTGTCGCTTTAACGCTTCAACAAAAAGAGCTCAAAGAACTTGAAGATTTAAGTCAATCCATGAAGTATATCAACCGTTTTGGCATAAGTGATTACGTGTCGTGTAATGTTATTTCCAAAGATATTGGCAACTGGTTCAATATGTTTACCATTGATGCTGGGCGTAATCAAGGTATTGTAAAAAATAGCACTGTCATTAATGGCAATGGCCTTGTGGGGTTGGTTTATGAAGTGGGGGATAATTGGTCAAAGATTATTTCTATTATAGATCATAAATCTGCAGTTGGGTTTGAGATGCTCAGAGTAACAGATGATTATGATGGCATACTAAATGGAACGTCAAACTATGAACTCGTTGGTGAGTTATATGATCCAAAGGCTGTTGTAAATGTGAATGATTATATTGTCACATCAGGGTTGGGCATGTATCCAAAGGGCATATTGATTGGCAGAATATATGAGGTTGTGGATGACAAAGATTTGTTTTTAAAGAAAATCAAAGTGGTGCCGGCCGTAAACTTTAAAAAGATCAATAAGGTAATGGTCATTCCCTATCATGAAACTGATGAATCCTCCGAGACAACGGATCAAGTTGAATCCACGGATCAAACTAAACCAACTGAACCAACTGGAGTGAAAGAATAGATGAAATATCGGTATGTGGTACTAATTGGATTGATAAACTTTATATTAATGAGTACAATATTTCAAATTTTTAGAATAAATGATGCATTGCCCAATTTATGCATCATTTTATCTATTGTCTTTGTGGCGCTTTTTTCAGATAAGCATGCTTATATTTATGCTTTAACATGTGGCGCTCTACAAGATGTCTTTCTTGGAAAGATTCTGGGCATTAATTTATTGTTATACGTCTTGATTGTGTATGTGGTCATCAGGCTGGAGCGCGTCATGTTTAAAGGCAATTTTTTAACGCCGTTTTTTTTAATTGCATTTGCAACAGTGCTCTATCATATACTCTTTTATATCATGATGTTTTTCTTACAGTCAACAATCCCATTGTCGCTCTTAATTGTAAAAATAGTGACAGAGATTGTTTATAATAGTGTCTTGGGACTGTTCTTTTACTCTGTAATTTTCAAAAAGCTGAATGGGTATAAACTAGGTGATTTTAATGCTTAAACATATTTTTAATCGAAAAAATCAAATCATAATTTTCTTTGTCATTGTCTTTACATTATTGGGATATAGACTTTATGACCTTACGATTATTCAAGGGGCCATGTATTATGACAAGTCTATTAATAATCGAATTAAACAGATTGAAACTTATGCTAAGAGAGGCGATATATACGATCGAAATGGTGAAATTCTAGCGACGAGTAATGTTGGCTTTGTTTTAAAGCTCAACAGCGGCGTAATTCCAGCTGAAAGCTTCACCCATTTAGCAATTAATTTGTATGATTTTCTAGAATCAGAAGATGAGAGTCATATTGAGTTTCCCATTATAATAGATCAGGGTGAATTTAGATATGTCTATGATGATAATATAAAAAAATGGAAAGAGTCCAATGGCTATGATCTGAGTATGACGGCTTCAGATATTTTTAAAGAAGTCAGAAGTCGAAACTATTTGGATACATCGCTCAGTGACTATGAAGCTTTCAAAATTTTATACAATCAGGGCAAGTATATGCCTATTTCAACTTCAAAAATGAAGTTTTTAGATGAAATTTATAAGGGCACTTTTCTGAAAATGTATGGTATTGATGAAAATGCCCCAGCAGAAGAGGCATTTGCCATCATTAGAAGTCGCAATGATTTTAAAATTCCTAAGGACATGTCGGATGAAGATGCATATAAAATTTTAGTGTTTAGACATGCCATTAAAGAAAAAGGTTATTACAAATATGAACCCATTGTCATTGCCCCGTCTGTTAAACATGAAACGGCTGTGAAGATACAAGAAAAGGGTTACGAGTTTCCGGGGACGTCCATCTCCTATGAGTCCATAAGAACGTATCCGAATGGTTCAACTGCTGCTCATATCTTGGGTTATATGGGAAAAATATCTTCAGAAGCAGAAACCGAAAAATATGTGACCCAAAACAAATACAATCCGAATCAAGTCATTGGTAAGGTCGGTATAGAAGGTAATTATGAACTCAATTTACATGGTGAAAATGGATACAAGTACATTGAGGTTGATGTTTATGGAAAATATGTTGAAGATATAGATGAAAAAGCTTATGGTTTAGAATCTAAAAAAGCAACCTCGGGTGATGATCTATACTTGACTGTTGATCTTGAATTGCAAAAAACTTTAGAAGAAAGTTTAGAAAAGGCCTTAAAGGAAATACAAAAGGGTGGTAAGTTTGAAAGTCCTTGGGGTGATTATAATTACGGTGAGGCATTTCCACAAGCAGAGACAGGGGCGGCAGTTGTTGTCAATGTCAACACAGGTGAAATTCTCGCCATGGCAAGCTATCCTTCTTATGACATCAATTTGTTCTCCACTGGGATCAGTCAAGAGGATTGGAATTCTTTGAATCCAGTGAATACAAGAAATCCGCTCGCAGCTCGGCCGTTGTTTAATTCAGCCACAATGATGGCTATTCAACCAGGTTCCATCTATAAGATGATCACTGGGTTTGCGGCTATGGAGCAGGGGCTAGATCCGTATCAAAAATTGTACGATAACGGGTATGTGGAAATTGGAAATCAGAGATATGCCTGCTGGCTTTGGAATGACTACAGAGCAAAACATGGTTTGGTTGATATGATCAGAGCACTGGAAGTTTCATGCAACTATTATTTCTTCGACGTTGCTACTGGAAAAGATTTTTATAAAAACAAGCCTCTGAACTATACCATTACACCACAAATCATTGTGGATGAATCTAAAAAATTTGGATTGGATGAACCTACCGGCATAGAAATTGCGGAGTCATCTTTTGGTATTCCAGATCCAGATAAGAAAAAGAGAACCATTAAAATTTTATTGAGTCGTCATCTCAAAAACATTGCTAAAAATTATTTTGAAGAGGACATTGTAAAAGATTCTGAAAAACTACAGGCTGTAATTGATGAAATCGTCTCTTGGGCAGATGAAAATCCTTCACGGGGGACTCTGATCAAAAAACTGATTGAGTTGGGTTCGAATTCAGATTACTATGTCACTGAAAATTTAGCGGACATCATCAAATACGATTATTTCAACTTGATGAAATGGTATGAAGGGGACACGTTTAACCTTTCTATCGGACAAGGGGATCATACCTATACACCTGTCCAAATGGCACGTTATGTGGCTACACTTGCCAATGGCGGTTATTTGAAAGAGTTATCTGTTGTCAAAAAAGTTGGCAATGAATCAATTGTTAAGAATCAAGGGGAACAGGTTTCTTTCGATACGCATGGCTATATTGATGTGCTTCAACAAGGGATGTTGAGTGCGGCAAAAGGTTCTGAGGGAACTGCTCGAAAAATATTTGGCAAGTTTCCAATTGATGTTGCTGCAAAGACAGGAACAGCAGAAAAAGAAGGTCTCATTCCGCCACTTGATGAAATTCAATATTTAACAGAGTACTTGTCTGCCTTTGCACCTGGAATTGCTTTAGAAGACGTAGAGAAGCGTACGGTTGAAATCATCAAAGAACGTAGTGAAGAGCTTTCAAAACTTGAAAAAGCAAAAAATGAAGAAGTCGATGAAGCCAAAAAAATTGAAAAAGAAGAGAAACTTAATTTATTGATTGCAAGAGATTACCTCAATAAAGGTGATGCTATGAGAGCTGCTATTAAAGAGCTTTCAGGTGATACATTGACAAATGAAGATATTAATCAATATAGATTGCCTTATGACAACTATTCTTGGTTTGCTACTTTTGCGCCTTATGATAACCCTGAAATTGCAGTGGTTGTGGTTATTCCTCAAGGTGGTCATGGTGCATATGGTGCACCTGTTGCCAGAGATGTTTATGCCAAATATTTTAATTTAACAATACCAGAAGAACCAGAAAAATAAGGTAAATGGCATATATTTTATTTAATTGATTGAAGTAACTGTAAAAATGCTATAAAATATAAGTTGTTAAAGTTTGGTGGTGATAAATATCTATGAAAGGCCCTGTCGAATTTAAAGGCAAATTAAATGGTCTATTTATGGTCGTTGACGAAAATGTTGAATTTGATAAAGTTCTGATCTATTTAAAACAACTTTTGGTCAAAAAAGGGGATTTTTACAAGGGGACAAGAATTATTGGCCTAAATGGTGTAAAATATAGCTATAAGCAAAAATCTGCTGTTGAAGATGTCATTGTGGAAGCTGGTCTTTATGTTGAGAGTTTAGAACCTTATGATGATCAAAAGAAACGTCAAAAACCTTCGATTGTTGTCAATGAAATTGCAGCAGAAAAAGAGGATACGCCTAAAGTTGAAATGCCAGAAGCTGAAGAAAAAGATCCTGATATCCAAGTGGAAAGCTCAGATCAAAATCAAAATGCATCTGATGTGAATACTCATGTTCATAGCATGCGATGTGATACCAAGTTTGTGTATGGTACGCTGAGATCTGGGAGCAGTGTTGAGTTTCCAGGAAATGTGATTGTTATAGGTGATGTGAATCCTGGTGCAGAAATTATTGCTGAAGGCAACATTGTGGTTATGGGAAAATTACTTGGATTTGTTCATGCAGGTTCTGCAGGCAATGATGAGGCGGTTGTTATCGCCAACATACTCAAGCCCACACAAATTAGAATTTCAAAATTTATTTCAGTACCACCGAATGACGATGAAGCGACTTATAACATGATTCCTGAAAAGGCTTATGTCAGTGATGGACTTATTAAAATAGAAAAGTGTCATTAATTTTTATGATCTTATATGAGATTTGGAGGGTTATATATGGGTGAAGCAATTGTTATCACTTCTGGTAAAGGCGGAGTTGGCAAAACGACAACTACTGCGAATATTGGTGCAGCACTTGCACTGGAAGGCAAAAAAGTCTGTGTTATCGATGCAGATATTGGACTTCGAAATTTAGACATTGTTTTAGGATTAGAAAATAGAATTGTATATGATATAGTGGATGTTGTCACGGGTGTTTGTCGTGCAAAACAGGCTTTGATTAAGGACAAAAGATTTGAAAATTTATGCCTTTTGCCGGCAGCACAAACTAAAGATAAAAATGCGGTAAATCCGGTTCAGATGAAAGAACTCATTGATGATTTGAAAAAAACTTTTGATTTTGTCATTGTTGATTGTCCAGCGGGCATTGAGCAAGGCTTTAAAAATGCAATTGCTGGTGCAGATCGTGCCATTGTTGTGACGACCCCAGAAGTATCTGCGGTTAGAGATGCAGACAGAATTATTGGTCTTTTGGAAGCCGCAGAGGTTCACGATCCAAGGCTAATTGTCAACCGTTTGAGAGTGGATATGGTCAAACGTGGTGAAATGATGAATGTAGAAGATATTGAAGACATTCTTGCCATTGATTTGATTGGTGTCGTTCCCGATGATGAAGAAGTTGTCATGAGCACCAATAGAGGTGAACCTGCTGTATGTAAGGACAACTCTATCTCAGGTACAGCTTTTAGAAATATTGCGAAGAGAATTATCGGAGATGAAGTCCCATTTTTACAATTTGACGTTCAAGAAAACTTTTTTGAAAAATTAAAAAGAGCATTCTCATTTGGAAAGTAAGGGGGGGAAGAAATGTTTGACTTATTTGGTTTTTTAAATACAAAAGCTTCGAGTAAGGATGTCGCTAAAGAAAGACTAAAGCTTGTTTTAGTGCACGATAGGACAAACTGCACACCTGAGCTGTTAGAACTTTTAAAAACTGACATACTCTCTTCTATATCTGAACATGTGGATTACGATACTTCAAATTTAGATATCAAAATTACACGGACTAGAGATGATTCATCTGGTAGACCTGTTCTTGTTGCAAGTATTCCAATCAAAAACATGAAAAGATAAGCTCTAGGTCCTTTTTAGGACCTTTTTTTCAGCTGTAAATTAAAATTATTTTTTATGAATGCCAGAGGTGCAAAGTGAATTTTAAAAAAGCCATTACAAATTTTGATTATTTACTGATGGCCATTATTTTGATCATTTTTTCTGTTGGTTTAGTGGCTATTGCAAGCGCTACTAATGTTCAAATTGATGGCGTTACACGACAATTTAAAATGCAGATGATCTCATTTGCCATAGGCCTAGTGATTGTTATTTTAATGCAACTCGTCGACTATGAAATTTTTGGAGAGTTCTATTTGAGCATATTTTTCGTTTCGATTGCACTTTTACTTCTTGTTTATATTCCTGGGCTCGGCGTAGTACGTGGTGGTGCGAGAAGTTGGATTCAGATTGGCTCCATAGATATTCAAACCAGTGAACTGGCTAAGATTGGATACATCATCTTTTTTTCTAAATTTCTCGAAAAAAATCATGGTGTAAGAACTTTCATGGATATTTTAAAATGTGGTGTCATTCTTTTGCCATTTCTTGTATTAGTTCTTAAACAACCCGATCTTGGATCTGGGCTTGTTTTTGTGCTCATCACTTTTGGCATGATGTTTACAAATGGCTTAAAATATAGGTATATTGCACTTGGTGGTGCACTTTCTGTTTTGATTTCACCCATCATCTACAAGATGATGAAATCTCATCAAAAGGAAAGAATTGATGCCTTTTTAAATCCTGAAGATTTAACATTACCAGGCAATTATCACGTGATGCAGTCAAAAATAACAATTGGTTCAGGTCAAATGTATGGTAAGGGGATTTTTCAAGGCGTATACCATAGATTAGACTATTTGCCCGTTCAAGAAAGTGATTTTATATTTGCTGTTTTTGCTGAAGAAACGGGATTTGTTGGAGGTCTCGCTCTGATCGTTTTATATTTTATGTTTTTATTAAGACTTTTGATTTTAAGTTACAGAGCAAAAGATGAATTTGGCTCCAATATCATCGTGGGTATTATTTTTATGTTTGCCTTTCAAATTATCGAAAATATAGGGATGACAATGGGCGTGATGCCAGTTACAGGGATAACGCTACCTTTTTTCAGCTATGGTGCATCTTCAATTGTAACCAGCATGATTGCCATTGGATTGGTACAAACAATATATATAAGACGTAAAAAAGGGACCTTTATGTACTAGAGAAATAGTCTTGCCTAAGGGTTTTGCGTATAAATATTTACATGTTTTTTTATAGGAGGAAATAATGAAATTAGAAGCAATGCTTCAAAGAGTTGAGAAGCCATCTCGATATATTGGCGGTGAAATCAATACTTTTAATAAGGAAATCACGGCTGAAATGATTCGGTTTGCATTTTGTTTTCCAGATGTTTATGAAGTGGGGATGAGTTATTTAGGGCTTCAAATCATTTACAGCTTGCTGAATAAAGAAGAGGATGTTTTTTGTGAGCGTGTTTTTTCACCATGGAAAGACATGGAAGAACTTATTAGAGAAAACAATCAAACCACTGTGACCTTGGAGACAAAATCCAAATTGTTGGATATGGATGTTCTTGCATTCACACTCCAGTATGAACTCAGTTACACCAATATAATCAACATGCTTGACTTGTCGCACATTCCTTTTTATGCCAAGGATCGATCAGATGTTCATCCATTGATAGTAGCTGGTGGACCCTGTGCATATAATCCTGAGCCGATAGCGGACTTTGTGGACCTCTTTTTTATAGGAGAGGGTGAAGAACAGCTGATAGAGTTTATTGAAGTCTACAGGCCTTATAAAGCGGGTAAAATCACCAAAGATGAAATGCTTCTTGCTGCGACAAAAATAGGAGGCGTCTATGTCCCTAAATTTTATGAACCCGTTTATGACGAAAAGGGTATTCTTGTAGAGGTCAATCGTAAGGCAGATGTACCTGAAAAAATTAAAAAGCGGATTGTGAGAGATTTTGATAAGGGCTTTCAACTCGAAACGATGATTGTACCTTTTGCAGATGTCGTTCATGATCGGGCTGCAATTGAGATATTTCGAGGTTGTACGAAGGGGTGTCGTTTCTGTCAAGCGGGTATGATATACAGACCTGTCAGAGAGAAGTCTCCTGAAACGATAAAATCTAATGTGGACAAAATTCTTTCCACAACGGGTTTTGAAGAATTTTCACTGACTTCCTTGAGTACAATGGATTACTCTTCTATAGAGACTCTGGTTTCTGATTTAGTCCAACAATATGAAAAGGAGAGTATTGGCGTATCCTTGCCTTCACTCAGATTAGACAGTTTTTCAGTAGATGTGGTCAAGGAAATTCAAAAAATAAGAAAAACCGGCTTGACTTTTGCGCCAGAGGCTGGGACTCAAAGGTTAAGGGATGTCATCAATAAAGGCGTTTCATCAGAAAATATAGAGACTACTTTCAGAAGTATTTTTGGATTGGGATGGTCTCGCGTAAAACTTTACTTTATGATCGGATTGCCAACTGAAACGCATGAAGATCTTGACGGCATCAGTGATATCGCCAATTTAGGCACTTATATTTTCAAGCAAGTTAAGCCGGAAAGTATGAAAAAATCGGTTCAAGTTACGGTGAGTACATCTTGTTTTGTTCCTAAGCCATTTACACCTTTCCAATGGATGCCTCAGAGTACTATGGATGATTTTTATGAAAAAATAGATTATTTAAAAACAAAATTGATCAATAAAAAAGTGGTTTACAATTATCATGATCCTAAAACAAGCGTTTTAGAAGGCGTCTTCGCAAGAGGGGATAGAAAGCTGTCTAAAGTGATTTTAAAGGCCTTTGAGTTGGGTGCCAAGTTTGACGGGTGGCAAGAATATTTTGATTACAGCATTTGGATGCAAGCCTTTGAAGCTTGTGGTGTCGATCCAGACTTTTATACTGTAAGAAAAAGAGATTACAATGAGTTATTTCCTTGGGATATAATTGATCCAGGTGTCACTAAAGACTACTTGATTTCAGAAAATGAAAAAGCATTAAGTGGCGTTACAACTATAGACTGTAGAGAGGGCTGTACAGCTTGTGGCGTAAATGTAAATATTATAGGCGGTGCATGTTAATGGAGACTTTACGAATTGTATATACAAAACAAAAGTACATGAGATATCTGTCTCATCTTGAACTCATGAAACTCTTTGAACGTGTTTTTAGATTTCAAAAATTGCCTCTTAAGTTTTCCGAGGGTTTTAATCCACATCCGAAGATGACTTTTGCAGCACCGCTATCTGTTGGATTTTCAAGTCAAGCTGAAATTATGGAAGTACAATTAAATGAGAGAATAGATTTGGAGCATGTGCTTCAGATGAAATTCCCAGATGGAATCCAAATTATTAAAGCCAAGTATGTGGACTCTAAGAAAGCACTGATGGCGAGCATAGATTTTTCAGAATATATGATTAGAATCGACTTTGGCGCTTCTGTTTCTGAATACCCTTTTGAAGAAAGAGCAGAGAGCTTTTTAAATCAAGAGGCCATTCATTATGAGAAAAAAACCAAGAAGGGAACCATGAAAACGGTTAACGCTTTGGAACTCGTAAAAAGTTTTAGTGTTATTTTTAAAGAAGAAAATGAGTTGATCTTAAGAGCTACACTGGCATCGAATAGCAGTATGGGCAGTCTTAATCCAGAACTTCTTGCAAATCTTTTCTTGAATTTTTGTAAAAATGAAAAAGAAATTGAACAAATTGAAGTGGAACGTATTAATCTGTTCATGACAGTTGATAAGAAGCTTGTATCTCTTTATGAATTGTAGGTGCTGAATGAAAGCGATTACCATAGATCAAAGTCCAATTTTAGATATTGCAGTCTTGTATGTTCAATCAACACGAGCGCTGGAACATGTGATTATTGAAAACCATGAGCGTCAAAATATTTTAGGTAATATCTATTTGGGTAAAATCATTCAATTTTCTGATGAGATCGAAGGTGTTTTTGTGGATATTGGGACATCTATGAATGGTTTTTTGCAGAAAAAGGAAATCCTGAGACGTGTTCCAAGAGATCAAAAAAAATTGCCGCTGAATAAACTTTTGTCTAAAAATCAACTCATACCTGTTCAAGTGAGTAAAGAGAGTTATCAAGTAAAAGGACCTCAACTGACAACTGACATCTCCTTAGCAGGCAAATATGTTGTTCTATTGCCCTTTTCAAGAGGTGTAAAGTACTCTAAGAGAATTACCGAAAAAATTCCAAAGGCAGCGATAGAAACTCAAATTAGATCTATTGATAACGCTGAGTGTGGTTGGATTATACGCAGTATTGTCAATGAAGTTTCAGATATTTCGATGATTCAAAGGGATGTTATGAGAATGTATGATCTTTGGAAGCGCATTGAAAAGATCATAAACCTATCTAGCAAAGTAATTCAACTATATGAAGCAAACGGATTCTTTGAAAGCATGTATAGGCAATTTTACAGTTCAGAGGTTGAAATGGTTCAATATACGAACGCCTCTTTAAAGACAACGCTCTTAGAGCTTGGTTTTGAAAAAAACACTTTAAAAGCCGTAAAATCTAAAAATGCCCTCTTTAAGGAAATGGGGCTCAACATCAAAGCTTTTCTCTTTGAAACGCTCTTTAAATACAAAGAGGGTTACAGTTTTACGCTGGATGAACTCGAGGCGTTTACGATAATCGATGTAAATTCTGGGCAATATAAAGCGGCTTCAAAAGCAGATATGACACGTGAGGTCAATCTATTGTCTGCACAAGCAATTAAGGATAAACTTTTGGCGAGAAATATCAGTGGCGTTATTCTGATTGATTTCATAGATATGGGATCTCATAATGAAATGACTTTCTTAAAGGAACTGAGTGAGACTGTTTTTACAAGAGATGATGATTTTCATATTTTGGGCATCACTAAATTGGGACTGCTTGAAATGACTAGAAAGCGCATTAAACCCTCGATATTGGATGTGCTGAGCATTGATTTTAGAGAAAAAGATTTGCTCTATTGGACCGCAAACGAACTCTACTTTGAACTGGTGCGTCTATCTGAACACACCAATACAAAGCGGGTTGTTTTGGAAGTGGTTCCAGAACTCTATCTGTTTTTAGCCCAAAAATCTATTTTTTCCGATATGCCCATGAAGATAAAGCTCGAGAAGAATAATCAAAAAAATCAATATTATAAAATTTCAACGATGCCAGAGTAATAACAGTTGACATTTCAATGTCTGTGTGATAACATTATTCGGGTAGCCGCATGAAACGGGTTAATAGAAACACGTGAGTGTACCTAGTTTTGGCGAGAAAGGATAGAGGAGGTGCGATATGTACGCAATTATTCAAACTGGTGGTAAACAATATAAGGTTCAACAAGGCGATGAAATCTTCGTAGAAAAGTTAGATGTAAACGAAGGAGACTCTTATGTGTTCGAACAAGTTTTAGCAGTTTCTGGAGACGCTGGCTTAGAAGTTGGCGAAGCTGTTTCTTCTGCTAAAGTTACTGGAACTGTTGTTAAAAATGGTAAAGGTCCTAAGGTAATCATCTTCAAATACAAAAGCAAGAAAGATTACAGAAAAAAACAAGGCCATAGACAACCATATACAAAAGTTAAAATTGATAACATCACTTTATAATTAAAATGATTAGAGTTGATGTTACAAAGACAAGTGATCACTATTATAAATTGAAACTATCAGGACATGCATATTCAGATGAGCCGGGTAGAGATCTTGTTTGTGGTGCGGTTTCAACTTTGGCGCAAACTGTAGCGAATGCTCTTGAACAAATCGGGGAAGTCCCTGAGGCGTCATTAGATCTTAAAATTAAAAATGGACATTTGTCACTTAGTATTGAACAGGCATATCGATCTGAAACCACAAATATTATATTTGCTACTTTCATAGTCGGTATAGAAGGTATAGAAGGAACGTACCCAGAGTACGTGAGACTTAGAATAGAGGAGGTGTAAGAAGATGTTAAAAACTTTTAACTTACAGTTATTCGCAAGTAAAAAAGGTGTTGGTTCTTCTAAAAATGGTCGTGAATCTCATTCGAAGAGACTTGGCGTAAAAAGAGCTGATGGACAAACAGTAAGTGCTGGAAGCATCTTAGTTAGACAAAGAGGCACTAAAATTCATCCTGGTAATAACGTTGGCATCGGTGGCGATGATACTTTATTCGCTAAAGTAGAAGGCGTTGTGAAGTTTGAAAGAAAAGGTAGAGATAAAAAACAAGTAAGCGTATACGAAGCTTAGTCTAAAATGTCCATCAGCCATGATGGACATTTTTAATATAACCCTTTGGAAAATAAAGCCTCACTTCTTAAAGTGAGGGTTCATTTTCCAGATTCAGCGCTCCCGCTGAATCCAATCCGATAGGATTGTAAAGGGTTACGAAGGCAGCGAAGCGGACTGAGTATATGTTTAAAAATAAAGCCTCACCTCTTAAAGTGAGGGTTCATTTTCCCGATTCAGCGCTCCCGCTGAATCCAATCCGACAGGATTGTAAAGGGTTACGAAGGCAGCGAAGCGGACTGAGTATATGTTTAAAAATAAAGCCTCACTTATTAAAGTGAGGGTTCATTTTCCCGATTCAGCGCTCCCGCTGAATCCAATCCGACAGGATTGCAAAGGGTTACGAAGGCAGCGAAGCGGACTGAGTATATGTTTAAATAAACTTGATAAATAAACTTGATAAATAAACTTGATAAATAGATTTGATAAATGATAAATAATTGGTAGAATAAGAGTATGGTTCATGATTTTAAAAGAAACATCTGTTTTTTTTGATAACTTAAAGCGATACCTTGTGTAGAAGAGGTGTAAAATGTTTGTTGATGTAGCAAAAATATATATTAAAGCAGGCGATGGCGGTAATGGCAAAGTCAGCTTTAGAAGAGAAAAGTATGTACCAGATGGGGGTCCAGATGGTGGCGATGGCGGCCGTGGCGGCAATGTTGTTGCAGTTGTTGACGATGCCATGAGAACACTTATGGATTTTAGATACCAGCGAAAATATATCTGTGCAAATGGAGAAGACGGTGGTAAAAAGAAAATGACCGGTAAATGTGCTGAAGATTTAATCATTAAAGTACCACAGGGAACAATCATCAGAGATGCAGAAACTGGGAAAGTAATTGTAGATTTAAAAGAAAAAAACCAAAGCGCAATCTTGGCAAAAGGTGGCCGTGGTGGAAAAGGCAACACACATTTTACGACTTCGACGCGTCAAGCGCCTACTTTCGCTGAAAAAGGTGGAAAAGGATATGAACGCAATATCGTTTTAGAACTTAAAATGCTTGCAGATGTGGGGCTGTTGGGATACCCGAATGTGGGCAAATCCACTTTTTTGGCTGCCACAACTCAAGCGAGACCTAAAATTGCTAACTATCACTTTACAACGCTTCAACCCAATTTAGGTGTTGTGGAAGCGGTTAAAGGAAAAAGTTTTGTAATAGCAGATATTCCCGGGTTGATTGAAGGTGCCAAGGAAGGGATCGGATTAGGACTTGATTTTTTAAGACACGTTGAAAGAACAAAGGTATTGATTCACGTGGTTGATATTTCAGGTATTGAAGGCAGAGATCCCTATGAGGATTTCTGTACAATCAACAAAGAAGTTTTTGGCTATAATGAAAGATTGTCCAATCGAGTTCAAGTTGTCGCTGCGAATAAAATGGATTTGCTGTTTGACGATGAACAATTATTGATATTTACTGAGAAGATTGAAGCTGATGGCTATAAGGTATTTCCAATTTCTGCAGCGACAGGACAAGGTGTTGATGCACTTTTAAACTTTGTCACTGAGCTTTTAGACACAACTCCGGATGCGCCTTTAATTGATGAAGAGGATTATTTTGTCGAAGCATTGGATTTATCTGATTCTTCTGAAATAAATTACTTCATGGATGATGATGTCTACTGCATTGAGGGAGAGTATCTTGAAAGATTAATGTTTTCCACGAATCTTAGCGATATTGAATCCTTGAGAAGATTCCAAAATGTCCTTAAAAACAAAGGTGTATTTGATCATCTTAGGACATTAGGCATAGAAGATGGTGATACTGTAAGAATATTTGATTTAGAATTTGAATTCTATGGTTAGGAGAAGTTAAATGTTAACTGGAAAACAAAGAAGTTATTTAAAAGGTCTTGCCAATAAATTGAAGCCACTGGCTCAGCTTGGAAAAGAAGGCATATCTGATCGTTTTTTAGCACAGATGAATGATTTGATTGAGCATCACGAGCTCGTTAAAGTCAATGTTTTAGATAATAGTTTAGAAGATGCCACTGCTGCTGCAAATGAGGTTGCAAAGGCACTTGATGCAGAATTTGTTCAAGCGATTGGCAATAAGTTTACGATTTATAGACAATCGAGAGAAAATCCAATGTTAGAAATTCCTGGTGCGGACAACACTAGAGTTAAAATCAATATGATGAAGAAAAATCAAAATGCCTCTGATAAAGAGCGTTTAAGCAAAAAAGGTGGACGTATTTCTAAACCGCTTAGTGGCAAAAAATCCAAGCTTAAAAAGCTTAAATAATTTTAAGCCATTTCATTTTTTAATTTAATGACTGTTGTTTTTAAATCGCCTATTGAGATGATTTAAAAACAACAGTCATCATACTAATAGGGTATTGTTGAGTCTAGATATTAAAGGGGTATGAGATCATGCAGATTAAAAAAATTGGCATTATGGGGGGAACATTTGACCCGATACACTATGGACATTTAATGCTTGCTGAACAAATCAGAGCGAGTTATAGCTTGGATCAAATTGTTTTTATTCCAGTGGGCAATGCACCTCATAAACAAGAACATAAACCGACAGACAAGATGCATCGATATATGATGACCATGCTTGCCACTGCTTCCAATCCCCATTTCACAGTTTCAGATATCGAAATTAAAAAAGAAGTGATCACCTATGCGATTGATACGATAAAAGAGCTTAGAGTCTTATATAATACGCCTGTAGAACTGTATTTTATAACGGGTGCAGATGCCATTATATTATTAGATACATGGAAGAGTTATAAAGAGCTTGTGAAGTATGTGAAATTCATCGGTGCTTCACGACCAGGTGTTGATGAACATGTACTGAAAGAAAAGATCGAAGAACTCTCTTTAGAATTAGGGGCTCATATTGAGCTTTGCTCTGTGCCTGCGTTGGCAATCAGTTCAACGGATATCAGAAATCGGGTGTGTGAAGGTAAGAGCATTAAATATCTATTGCCAGAAACTGTTGAAAATTACATTTGTAAAGAGAAGTTATACTTATGTTGAGTACTTATAAACTAAAGCGATATTTGAAATCACATTTGTCAAAGAAAAGGTATAAACACACTGTAAGAGTGGCTAAAATTGCCAAGGAATTGGCTTTGATTTATAATATTGACGTCTATAAAGCAGAGTATGCTTCTCTGGGACATGATATTGCCAAAGAAATGAATATTCAAGAAGCTCGCACCTATATTGATCAATATCAAATTGAAATGGACCCAACAATTCGTCAAAATCCGAATTTGGCCCATGGTGAAATTGGTGCGATTATACTGGAAAAAAAATTTGAATGTGAAGATCATGACATTTTGGAAGCTGTAAGATGGCATACTTACGGTCACAAAGACATGTCGCTTTTGTCCAAAATTGTCTATATGGCAGATGTTATTGAAGAATCCAGATGTTTTGAGGGTGTAGAAGAACTCAGGAGACTTGCAAGAATAGATATTGATGCGGCTATTTTAAAGTTTTATGAATTGACTCTTGATTATTTTAAAGAAAATAATCAAGAAATGCATCAGAATACTTATCAGATGATTGAGTCCATTAAAGAGATGCACTTATGATGACCAAGATAACCTTTTAATGATAATAATGGTCATTACTATCTTTTTTACAGGTAAAATTTCAAAAATCAAGGTCTAATTATGCTTTTTATCTATATTTTGTACCTTTTTATGCTAATTGCTATTGCATAAATTTAACTTTTCGTTTAGGATATTCATATCTTAGGAGTGTAGAATGGAAAAAGTAATAAAAAAAATACATGAATTATTGTCAGATAAGAAAGCTCAAGATATTGTTACCTTATCCCTTTTTGAAGTCACTACGATTGCAGATTATTTTATATTGGCAACGGGAACTTCATCAACCCACATCAACGCTCTCAGTGAACACATAGAAAAAGAACTTGCAAAAGAGCAGATTTTTCCCAGACATAAAGAGGGCAAGCGAAACGGTGAGTGGGTTCTTATGGATTATACAGATATAGTCATCCATATTTTTAACAGGGAAACGAGAGCTTATTATGATCTTGAACGCATTTGGAGTGATGCAAAATACATTGAAATTTAGGGGGCGAAATATGATTCATCCAATTCTTGAGAATTTTATAACAGTGGCAAAAGGGGTTGCAGAAACCTTCGGTTCAAATTGTGAAGTTGTCATTCACGATTTTAGCAATCTTGAGAGTTCAATTGTAGCTATTTTCAATGGACATGTGACGGGAAGAACCATCGAAACTCAGATGACAGACTCTATTCTAGAAAAGATTAACAGACACCAAGAGGGACATGATGTATATAATTATACTGGAAAGAGTACTCTAGGCAGAGAGCTCAAATCCACAACAACATTTATTAGAGATCTAGATCAAGAAATTATTGGCTGTATGTGCATCAATTTCGATATTACAGATATGCTCAGTGCAAGAAATGTCATGAATGAACTTTGTAGAGTTGATGAGAATGAACTTGAAACGATTGGGGAAGTAAACAAAGTCAATGATGTTCTGTATGATATCGTGGAGAGTACAATCCATAAATTTGGCAGACCAGTGATTTACCTTACTAAAGATGAAAAAGTAAGTATTGTAAAAGATTTAGAAGAAAAGGGCGTCTTTTTAATTAAAGGGGCTATTGATTATGTTGCAAATGCTTTGCAAGTTTCAAGATATACAATTTATAACTATCTCGATGGTATTCGAGAAACTAAATAGGAGGAATTTATGTTAAAAATTATCGCAACAGAAAAAGCACCAGCAGCTGTAGGACCATATTCTCAAGGCGTAGAAGCCGGTGGATTTATTTATGTTTCAGGACAAGTACCTTTAATTCCTGGAAAAGGCGAACTCGTTAAAGGTGATATCAAATTGGCAACTAAACAATCGTTAGAGAATGCAAAAGCGATTTTAGAAGAAGCAGGCGCATCTTTAAATGATGTTGTAAAAGTGACTGTTCTTTTAAATGATATCACTCAATTTGCGGATATGAATGCTGTTTATGCAGAGTACTTTACAGATCATAAGCCTGCTAGAGCTGCTTTTGAAGTTGCAAATTTACCACTTGGTGCTGATGTTGAAATTGAAATGATTGCATATGTTGGACAAAAATAAAGAGCAGTAATTTCTCAACTCAATCAAAGTGAAGACAAGTAAAAAGAGATGTTGGAGTTCAGTGATCAAATGAACTTTAACATCTCTTATTTTTTATGCTTTTTTCCATATATTTTTTTATGTGTCTATTTTGTAGATCTCTTTTGAATCAATTGTGCTTGTCTTTTTTGTCTCAGTCGATTTAATGTTGCGATTGTACGCCATAGAACAAGGGCTAAAAAGACTTTAAGTGTCAGCATAAGCATATTTTTTAAATTGAAGAAGTCACTCTTGGGTTCTGAAAATGTTTTTGTTTCAACAGTGATCAGGTCTTCACCAAGATAAGTGTCAGCAGAGACAAGATTGACTTCGCTCACGAGTAAATCATTTAGATAGTATGATACTCGGCCCAATACTTCACCTTTTGCAACGGGTAGCGTAATTTGATCTTGAATCGTTTCCTGTCGATTGAGATCTGCAACGGATAAATTGGTCGGTAAGTTGACAGAGAGTGGGCCTTCAGTGATTAAATGTATAGAAGTGTTTCTTTTATCGTCAAGTGTTTTTATATTCACTTCTTCACCAAGTGCATAGAGCTCATAAGTTATCGTGCCGTACAAGCCATAGTCGATTAATTTTCTGGTATCAATATACATATTAGTACCCTGAGACTTTAAAATAACAGAGATAAAACTGCGACCATCTAATGTGGCTGCGCCGACAAAACAATGTAATGCTTTTGTCGTATAGCCACTTTTGATGCCAGTCATAAGTTCATAGCCCTTTGTCACGTTACTGCCTCTATAAGCTATTTTATCACTTGAGCCCGGTACGCCAGTGATGAATTTATTGGAGTGATTTAAGTAGCGTATTTCTGTTTTAACGGCATTAGCAGGAATTTCAAATCTCGGTGTCATGATGATTGCTTTAAAAGTTTCATTTTGCATTGCATATTTTGCAATCATTGCAAGGTCATAAGAGGTTGTCAAGTGATCCGGATCGGGAAGCCCATGAGGATTTTGAAAGTTTGAGTTAAGTGCCCCCATTGAAGCTGCGCGTTCATTCATGACTTTAGCAAAACTCTCAATTGTGCCAGAATGTGTTTTTGCAAGTGCTTCAGCTGCATCATTAGCACTTACCATGAGCATGGCGTGTAGGAGTTCGTTAACCGTCAATACTTCGCCGGCTTCGAGAGCAATACTACTGCCATCAACGCCTTCCATATCCTTAGTAATGGTGACCTCTTGGTTTAAATCTAAATCTTCAATAATGATAATAGCCGTCAATATTTTAGTTGTACTCGCAGGGTACATAGGGATGTTTTCATTCTTAGTGAAAAGTATTTGACCGGTATTTTGATCTATTAAAATGGCGCTTTCTGCCACAAGGTCACTTGCTGTAAGTGTATAATCGTCTTCACCTTCTGCAAAAGCAATTGTCAATTGTAGAATGAAAAGTATCAAACAAAGTAAAAGCGTTATCTTTTTTATTTTCTTGCTCAATAGGCTAGGTGTCATAAATCCTCCAAATGGTATTTTATGGTAATTTCTGAAATGATATGATATAATTGGATATGAAAAGGGGGCGATCCAATTTGAATGCGAAGAGAAAAGTATATGTTGTGGTTTTAATGCTCGTATTATTTAGGCTTTTCAATATTTATGCATCTTTACAGACCTCTATTTTATCATACAGATCAATAGAGATTCAACCTATTCAGGCAAATGAGACACCAAGTAATTTAGGCAAAGTTGTGGCAAATGTATCAGAATCATCCAAAGCTATACGATCAGATGAAATTCCAAGTGATATTCCAAGTGACTTTTCAAGTGATATTTCAAATGATATTTCAAATGACGCTTCCAATAATGCTGAAATATCGGATCATTCTAAAATGAATTCAAAGGATGATTCCAGCACTATTTTTGATCCAATTATTAAAATGGATATTACGGTTGAAAAATTTAATTTATATGGTTTAGAAGAACTCATGCATTTTAAGGGTATAGGTGAAAAAACAGCACAGGCTATTATTGATTATAGAGAATTACACGGCGAGTTCACAGACTTTAAAGCGCTCTTATCCGTCAAGGGCATTGGAGAAAAAAAGTTAGAACAACTCCTCAATGGGAGATAATGATACTTTTATGAAAATCTTTTTGATATAATACTAGAATAGAGCGTTAAAAGTCAAATGTTGAGTAATCCTCTATCTTCTGGTATCGTTTACGAGAAGTACACAAGAAAGCATGGCATAGTATGGTATAGAAGGGGACTGTGAAACAGACTTTTGGCATTCTGTTAATAGAATTAATACATGAATCAATACGCAGAAAGGAGGGCCACAATGGAAAAAATCAGATTAACTGCTTATACTGCCAGTGCAGGATGAGGCGCTAAAATTGGTCCTGAGACCTTAGCACAAGTTTTGTGCGATTTACCTAAATTTGAAGATGAGGCATTATTAGTTGGTTTTGAAACATCAGATGATGCTGCAGTCTACAAGATAAATGATGAACTGGCAATGATACAAACCTTAGACTTTTTTACGCCTATTGTGGATAATCCGTATGACTTCGGACAAATTGCCGCGGCAAATGCGCTCAGTGATGTCTATGCCATGGGAGGCAAACCTACACTTGCCATGAACATTGTTGGATTTCCAAATTGTCTGGCACCAGAAGTTCTAAAGGCAATTTTAAAAGGCGGTGCGGATAAAGTCAAAGAAGCGGGTGCGATTTTAGTAGGTGGGCATTCGATTGAAGACAATGAGCCGAAGTATGGCCTTTCTTGTACAGGTATGGTTCACCCAGAACAGATTTGGCTCAACTACGGCGCAATGCCTGGAGACGTGCTAATACTCACTAAACCACTTGGAATAGGTGTTATTTCCACTGCGCTCAAAGAGAACCTGTTAAAAGAGCAAACCGTGAAAAAGGCAATTTTTAATATGAGTGAACTCAATAAATATGCAAAAGAGGCCATTGAATCCTTTTCAGTTCATGCTTGTACTGATGTTACTGGATTTGGACTGTTGGGACATGCACTTGAGATGGCAAAGGGGAGTCATGTGAGCATAGAAATTGACACTTCATCGCTGGTGTTTATAGATGAATCTAAGGAAATGGCTGCCATGGGCATTATCCCAGCCGGTGCCTATAAGAATAAGTATTTTGTTGAGGCTGATACATGGATTGATGAGCAAGTTGATGAGGTTATTGTGGACTTGATTTGTGATCCGCAAACATCTGGGGGCTTACTATTTGCCGTTCCAGAAGATGAATTGGAGGCGGTTTTGGCTTCACTCCAAAAACAGGTTAGAACGGCTTATTGTGTCGTCGGTAAAATCCTTGAAAAAGAGACGTATTACTTGAAAGTTAAATAAATTCATTACGATATCTTTATTAATTTGATTAATATTAATATTCTTGTTAAAATAAATGAAGATACAGTAATATATTGTTACACTTATGAGATGGATGCTAAAAGGCTTAATTTATATTTGAAATAAAACGTGGTAATATGAGGCTGTTAAAATTTTAATAAAATTATGATTGGAGTGAAACTATGGCAGAGAAAATTTTGGTAGTTGATGATGAACCTATTCTGTTGAAGGGCTTGAAGTTCAGTTTAGAGCAAGAAGGCTATGAAGTAGAAACGGCGATGGACGGCAAAGAAGCGTATGATAAAATTCTTGAAAATGCATATGAGGCAGTTATATTGGATTTGATGTTACCGGGAATGGATGGTCTTGAAGTATGCAAGAAAGTAAGAGAGCAGTCCATGGTTCCAATATTGATGCTAACTGCAAAAGATGATGATTCCAGTAAGGTTTTAGGCCTTGAGTACGGTGCAGATGACTACATTACGAAACCCTTCAATATGCTTGAATTAAAAGCAAGAATAAAAGCTATTTTGAGGCGTGTTCAAGTTTCTGATCAACATATTGCCTCCAATTTAATTAATGTTGGCGATTTCAACATCAATACGCTTGGTCGAAAAGTGGCTGTTAACGGAATAAATGTCAATTTGACTGCAAAAGAATTCGATCTGCTCTTACTCTTGATGATGAATGAAGAAAAAGTGTACTCTAGGGAAGAACTTTTAGAGACAATTTGGGGATATGAGTACTTTGGTGATGTTCGAACTGTGGATGTTCATATAAGACGCTTAAGAGAAAAAATTGAGGAGAATTCTTCTCAACCAGATTATATCTTGACCAAATGGGGAGTTGGGTACTATTTTAAAAATAAGAAAAAAAGAGTTCTTTAAAAGCATTAGGTGGAAACTTGTTTCCACCTATTTAATATTGATCGCATTTATACTCTTGTTGACCACCTTTTTTATAAGAGATTATTTGATCAAGTCTAATGTTTCTGAAACTCAGATGAATCAATTGGCGCAAAGTAATATCATTTCAAGTCAAATTGCACCTTATATGAATAATATCAACAATCAATATACACGCAGTTATGTTGAAGATATCATCAAACAACACAGCTTGGATTCTGCGGCGAGAGTTTTAGTCATTGATCAAAAGATGAATGTGATTTTAGATTCTTATGATGATTTTGAAAGTCAAAACATAGACCTAGTTGAAGTAAGATACGCTTTAATGGGGACGAATTCAGCGAATATATACAAACATGAGGTGAGTTATGTGATGTATACAGCTGTGCCGATTATCTTTCAAAATGAAATTATAGGTGTTATTTTTATGTCTATAAATGCTGACTTTATCTTTGAAAATGTCCAAAGTATTTTAGACAAATTGATTATTATATTTTTAATCGCCTTATTTGTTTCTTTCTTTATAAGTGTTCTCTTTGCAGAAATTATTTCCACACCTATAGAATTCTTAACAGAATCGGTTAAGAAAATCACCCTTGGGAATTATCAGACCAAAGTAGAAGTGAAGGGCAATGATGAAATCGGTGAACTCGGAAGCGCTTTTAACTCTATGACTGCGAAGCTGTTCCAAGTGGATGACCGACGCAAAAAATTTGTGTCCAATGTATCGCATGAACTCAGAACGCCAATGACTTCCATGAAGATTCTTTCAGACACATTATTGTCACAAGAGCATTGGGATGAAGCTATCTACAGAGAATTTATGCAAGATATTAACAGTGAAATTGATCGGCTCAATAACATCATTGACAGCTTGCTTTATTTAGTGCGCATTGAAAAGGATGAAATTGAACTGGATTATAGCGTCACCTATGTGAATTATCTCATTGAAAAAGTCATAAAGACCATAAGACCCATTGCACAGAAGAAACATATAGAGACGACATTCGTATCTAATAACAAGATTCAGATTAATTTAGATCAGGAAAAGATGCAACAGTGTCTTTTAAATATCATTGGAAATGCCGTAAAGTATACTCCTGAAAACGGGATGGTCAATGTTTCTCTATTGGATCACAGGGATACAATTGCCATTTCAATTGTCGACAATGGCATTGGGATACCTGAAAAAGATATTCCCTATATATTTGATCGCTTTTATAGAGTAGATGAAGCACGTGCACGAAAGACAGGTGGCACGGGTCTAGGCCTTTCAATCGCCCAACAGATTGTCATGTTACATCAAGGTAGTATAGAAGTTACAAGTCATATGAATCAAGGGACGAATGTAACGATAATACTGCCAAAGAATTAGGAGGACTTTATGAATTTCCCAGTAAGAAGCATTATAATCCTCATTCTGATCGTAGCGAGTTTGATATTTGGGCTCAATGTCAATAGTACGTATCCGGATATAATGGATTCTAAATATATATCTCCAGATAAAGAGACAATTGCCTTTACAACAAGAATTTACTTTGTCTATGACCATGCCCTTAGAGGTGAAGACCGAAAGGTGGCCATACATGAAAACGATTTTGAAAAAGCAGTGCTCAAGGCCATTCAAGATGGCCCTAAAAATGTCAAGTATAAGAGTATTTTTGACTATGATGTTCATGTGCTCTCTGTGGATTATGCCAATAACACATGTTATTTAAATCTTTCTAACAATGTCATGCATTCAGACCTTTGGGAAAGTGATGAACTGGATCTTTATATTTGGTCCATTGTCAATAGCCTCACAGAGATTAAACGTGTTTTCAACGTCCAGTTACTCATTGATGGTGAACGCGTTGATCGAAAAGTGTTGGGTTATTCGTTCCTAAATCCCTTGCCTAAAATGGAAAGCCTAAATTATGTAAAAGAGCGTACGGCATCTGATTCTGTAATTGATTTTGTCGACTACATCAATTCATCTCGTCTGGACTTAGCTTATGACCTCTTAACAGATAATACTAAGAAAATTTATGACTACATGGATTTTACCAAATACTCTAATACATTGAATAATGAAATCAATGGTTATACCCGAGACATGTACTTTACTAAAACATATAATGACCGTTGGGTCATCTATGTAAAATTCTTAAAAAACTTGAATTCCAGTGATGTTCAAGTTCATTTTTATAAAAAGTGGACAGTTATTTTAATCGATGGAGAATACAAAATAGATCTGCTTAGAAATTAAATTTAATATAATTGTCATGAGAATTTCCACGAAAAACGTTTATAATGTACTTAAGTGGAGGTTCTTTTTTATGGTGAAAAAAGTTTTAATAACAACACTTATAGTTATAATGTTAATTTCTCAATTGTCTTTAGCGGATAATGGTGATATTCCAAAGGATCATTGGGTGAATAATCTAGTGGAAACACTAAAAAATGATGAGATATTGGATGAAAATGAAGATATCGTTCTTGGGAAAAAAATCACATATGAAACATTTGTTGCGTGGATTTTTAAAGTAGAAGAACATACTAAAATAAAGACGCAGAATAAACTGGAGTACAGTAAAAGCGATGGAGAACTTTTAACTCGAATGGATGCTGTAAGAATCAGTATCAAATATTTAGGGTATGACTGGTTGGCGCAACAACTTAAGAATTCCAACCTGATTTTTACAGATGTGACTTCCAATAAAGGTTATGTTCAGCTGGCAGCTGATTTTGGGCTGATTTCATCCGCCAATACCATCTTTAGACCCAATGATGTTTTAACTTCTGAAGAAGCTATTGCGTTTATTTATCATCTCAATAGAATTAAGAAAGCAAAGATTGATTTACTGCATTCATATTATGCAATCAGCTCCTATGGTCAGTTGGACAAAGTGAGCAGTTTAAATGCTTTAAGTTATGGTTGGAGTCGAATAGAGCTCTCTAGAGTAAACAACGAGATCATCTTTAATACCAGTGCTCAAAATGATAACGAGTACAGAGTGCCTAGCGGATATACGCAAGCGATTGCTGAGGCTGACGACAACCAAGTAGACAAATATTTGATGGTGACGGTTAAAGATGAATTGGCGTATGACAAGAATTCAAATAAGGACATTCCATTAACGGAATTGATTATAAATAATATGAATTCGAGTTCAAATGTCATTGCACTTATTACAAACAATCTTGTGAATAACAGTCAAAGAATTAATTATAAAGGCGTTTTAATAGATTTTGAAGGGTTAAAAGGGCGTGACAATGCCGTTAAGTTCAATTTATTTTTATCCAATTTAAGAGTGGCTCTGAATGATATCGATAAATCACTTATGGTTGCAGTTCAACCCGTTAGAAAAGCAGGCCTATCCTATTATGATGGCTATGACTATAGATCCATTGGGCGATTGGCAGATTATGTGATCTTAATGGCACATGATTTTTATCCTAAAAAATTGACAAGTGCTGAAATGCAATCTGGATATACGATCACACCTCTAGTTGCAATCAATGATTTATACTATGCATTAAAGGGAATCACAGATAAGGATACGGGCATAGTGGATAAAGATAAGATCATTTTACAGTTTTCTATAGATTCGGTTCAGTGGAAACTTTCTAATGGACAAATCATCAATAACATACCTTATCATCCGACTTATGATGCCATTTCTTCAAGATTAAGTACTGGCGTTGAAAGCACTTATTTGGATTCCATGAAAAGCACTTATATCATTTTTGAAGATTTGGTAGACAAGACGCGCAATATTGTCTGGTACGAAGACGAACGCAGTATTCAAGCCAAAATAGATATGATGAAGTACTTTGGGTTACACAATGTTTCAATTTGGAGATTGGGCATTATACCAGAGATTAAAGATTCTGCTAACAGTTCTCCGAAGTATTTAAATCTTTGGAACCAATTTATTTTGAATAGATGAGTATTGGACGAAGAATACGATTGTTGACGCAATCGTATTTTTTTAAAATAAAGGGAGGTTAGCTTTATGATTCAACTTCATGCACTGAAGAGTTATGAAGCTGCAAAAGAAACTTTTAGGTGCGTCGTGGGTGTTGCCAGGGAACATTATAGAATCTGTGTGCATCACTCTACTTCTTTTGAAGAAGATGTGCTGTTGACCACAGAATCGGCCTATATTTGCGATTCTGATCATCCAGAGAAACTTTTAATCTTAACCTCAGGCATGCATGGCGTTGAAGGATTTGTGGGCTCAGAAATGATTAATCGCGTCATCACAAAGCACTACAAAGAAATGAATGCTTCCAAGACAGCACTTCTTGTAATTAATTTTATCAACCCTTGGGGCATGAAGTATTTCAGAAGGGTCAATCGACACAATATAGACCTAAATCGCAATTTCATTCACGGTGCTACGCCTTACAATGCGCATTTTTATAAACTCAAATCGCTCCTTAATGCGGATTGGCAGGGAAAATTCCGGTTAATAAGCCTTATAAGATATTATTTTACTTTGTTTAAGTGTATAATGGATCATGGTGTTTTAAATACGAAACAGGCTATTTTTAGTGGTCAATATGAGTTCCCGGAACAAATCTACTTTGGTGGATTAAAGTCAACCTCAGAACATGAAAACGTGATCGATTTAATTCATCGCTTTACTGAAGATTCCGTTAAGCAAGTGATCCATTTTGATCTGCATACGGGTTACGGTCCAAGAAACGAATTATCACTTATCAATTCTTCATATGATGCATTGAATCCGTTTTTATGGAAGAGAAATTTAAAATTAGACCATGTGGAAATTAGTGATGTTCATGGTGATTTAATCGATTACCTGTACCTTATGGGCAAGCAAAATCATAGAGATTGTTTCCACACCTGCGCAGAGTTTGGGACCTTAGGACATTCTCTATATCACAAGTTCGAAAGTCTTAGAGTGACTATTTTGGAAAATGCCATTTGGCAGGGAAAGATAGAGTCACAAAAAATAAAAGAAAAGATCTTAAAAAAATTCGTCAATATCTACTGCCCAAATGAGGCATCTTGGTGGTTAAAGGCCGAATCTGATTTTGATCAGTTGATGCAAAACACGATATCATATTTTAATTTATAAAAGCGTGAATTAAAGAAAAGAAAGGGAAGGCTCATAAATGAATTTTAGAAGAGTTGAAGACTATAAACAATTATTTGAAGATCAAGAGGTTAAAGCTTTACTTAAGACTTGTATTTTCAATGCAACGGATGGCAAAGCACAAAATGTCGCACAGTCGATTTATGCAAAAACACAGGGACGTTTCTACGTATTAGGATGTGATGACACTCTGTATGGCATCATAGGTGGCTCTGTAATTGATAATGATCTCTTAATCATCAAACACATTGCAGTAAGAGCAGATCAAAGAGGCAAGGGATATGGCAAAATGATGCTTAAAGAATTGACACATTTAGGGGATTTTATGACTTTAAAAGTTGAATGTGATCATCATCTAGTCGATTTTTTTAAAGCATGTAATTTCAAATGCCATTTTGTAAAAAGCGATGATTTCACTTCAGATCAATACGAGTGCCTGCTAAAGTGTTAAAAGGAAGGATTTTTTAAGACAGCATAAGTTTCACATCGGGTAAACCACTAAAATCTTAATCGGTTTACCCGAGCGGGAGCGTTTTATTTTTTGGAACCAATGGTTAGTTTTTTCTCCTCTCCGCGAATTAATCGCATTAAATTGCTACGATGGCGGTAGATGACAAAGGCACCCAGACCCGCCGAAAAAATAATAATTTCTGTTGGAACCGAAAAAAGCATGCAAAGTACTGGCAATAAGACCGCGCTCGTGATGGAAGCCAATGACATATATCTTGTGGCAAATATGATTATAAATTGGAGCACCAATAAGATTAAAAAAATATGAGGTGTCAGTATGACTAAAACCCCAGCGGAAGTGGCGATGCCCTTGCCGCCTTTAAACTTTAGCCATAATGGGTAACAATGCCCCAACACAGCAAAAGTACCGCCTATAAGCCCCCCTGTATGCCCTAAGAGCAGGTAGCCAATCAGTGTTGGCAATAAACCCTTGAAAAAGTCTCCCACAAAGGCTAAAACGCCAACTTTTAATCCAAGTGTTCTGACGACATTTGTGGTTCCCGTATTACCACTGCCAACTTGTCTAATATCAATCTTGCTGACAAACTTGGGAATTAAATATGAAAAGGGGATACTCCCGACAAAATAACTTATAATAGCAATAATAAATTGCATGAATGGCCTCCAGAAAATATAAATTTGAATACAATCATTCTCATTTTAACATAGAACCATTTCAGTTCAAATAGGAATTTATAGTCAGAGTGTCAAAAGTTAATTTCGCATAAAATGTTTGTCTCATGCTGTATCATGCTCTTTTCGTAAAAGAAAACATGGGGCAGGTGCATTTAAGTTTTTACTTTTGATAGGCTAAGCGGTTATAAGTGCTATAATACGATTATAAGTGCTATAATAATAATGTAAGTCAAAATATATATTTTAAGCAGGGGAGGCAAATGTTTTGAGATACGAATTTGAGTTTGACTCATTTGAAGATGCAATCGTTAAAGGTTATAAGTGGATTGAAGATAAAACACCCCTTCAAATTGTTGTTTTATCACATGGTATGGCTGAAACCATAGAGCGATATGATGCTTTTGCCAATTTTTTATTAGAGAATGATGTCTTTGTTTATGGTCATTCACATAGAGGACATGGAAAGACTGCGGGTTCTCTAGAACGGCTTGGACATCTTGGTGACAATGGTTGGTTTAAAATGAAAGAAGACTTAAGGCGTGTGGTTGAAATGGCGAAAACAGAGTACTCTGATGTACCAATTATTCTATTAGGACATAGCATGGGGTCTTTTTTAGCCAGAGATTTTATATTGGATTACAGTTATCTGCTCGATGGCGTTATTCTATCAGGAACAGGGTATATGAACCACTTTAAGTTAAAGATTGCCCAGTTTTTAGCAGAACGTGAAGGCCTAAAAATTGGCACTCATCAAAAGTCCACATTTATGAATCGCATGTCTTTCGGTACATATAACAAAAAAATAAAAGATCATAAAACGGATTTCGATTGGCTTTCACGTGATGAAAAACAAGTGCAGAAGTATATTAATGATCCATATTGTGGTGAAATTCATCCTGCAAGCTTTTTTATAGAGTTTTTAAATAATATGCAAAGAATACTCTATACAGATGTTTTTAAAAATCAAAAGAACAATCTTCCAATGCTAATTTTTTCAGGTGTATGTGATCCTGTGGGTGAGTATGGCAAAGGTGTCAAAAAGACGTATGCTTATTATAAAAAAAATGGATTTTTGACCACTTTGAAATTGTATCCAGATGGACGGCATGAAATGTTGAATGAAATCAACAGAGAAGCTGTCTATAAGGACATTTTAGAGTGGTTGCAATCTCTGTAAAAGAATTCTGTAAAAAAATTTGTAAAAAAGTAATGGATTCTCTTAAAGGCATCGTGTGTCATACGATGTTAAAATGGATATGAAGTGTCAGAAGAAATCGGATATGAAAAGAGTGGTACGAGAATTCGTATCACTCTTTTTTAAAACAATAAGATTTGAGTCAAAATTTTTTCTCGGATCGGGAAAATCGTCAGAGAAAATCGTTTTGAGGCGTCGAGAGAGGGCCCAAAGTGGGATGGTTCAAGGGTGTTTAACAGTTTAAACCTCTACTTGAACCGGATCTGTTTAAGACATATGATTTTGAATATCTGCTTCAATGCTTTCAAAAAAGGCGTTTATATCTTGATCCGGTGTGGTTCCGCCTTGTGCCATATAGGCATTGCCGCCACCTTTTAATCCAATCATTTGGCCATAAGTTTTAAAAAATGCATTCATTTCTATATTGGATAGGTTTGCAGGATCATCTTTGGATTTAGATAAGACAATATGACATTTATCGCCTTCAATAGACATTGCCAGAACAATAAAATTAGGATTTTGACAAAGCATTTGAACTTTTGTTCTAAGTGCATTCATGCTGAGCTGTTCTTCTTCAAGTCGAATTACTTTTATGCCTTCCACATCTTCAAACACAGCAACAAGGTCGGCAATTTCCAAAGCCATAAGCTGTGTTTTGAGCTCGTCAATTTCCTTTTTGTCTTTTTTAGCATTCTCTATCAACTGTTTTACAAAGTCAACGATTTCATTATCTTTCACAGATAAGAGCGTGGATAGATCATTGATCATGTTGTTGCGTGCATTAAAAACAGCCAAAGCAAACTGACCGCAAACAAATTCAATTCGAATGCCTTGCTTGTAATTCTCTACTTTTTTTACTTTGATGATACCGATCTCACCAGTTCTTTTCACATGCAGGCCGCCACATGGGGAAAAATCAAATCCTTCTACCTCGATAACACGGATATTTTCAGTGACTTTAGGCTGCTTGCGAAGCGGCATCTTTGAAAGTGCTTCTGCATCAGGATAGTGTGCAATAATTCTTATATTTTGATTTAAAACTTGATTTGCCAAAGTTTCCATAGCAGAAACATCTTGACTGCTGAGTTTTTGATCAAGGTCTATGGTAATGTAATCTTTTCCAATATGAAAACCAACCGTATTGGCACCAAAAAGTTTTTCGGCAGATGCAGATAGAATATGTTGTCCTGCATGTTGTTGCATTAATGCGAAACGATTTTCCCAGTCGATTTTACAGTGGACCTCTCCTGAAAGATTTTTAGCTTTTTCCTCATCATCAAAGGCAACGATATGGTAAATAACTTCATTTTCAATTTGTACATCGACGATATTTATGCCCTGAATTTCACCTATATCAGAAGGTTGCCCGCCACCTTCTGGGTAAAAGTAGGTTTCACTCAAAATAAGAGCGGTTTGATTTTGGGCATATGGCACAACCTCAACAAGGGTTGATTTAAATTCACGACAGTATGCATCTTCTAAATATTTTTTCATCAAAATTGCCTCCTAATAAAATTCATGCTTTATTTGTAAAAGATATGGTTTATGAAGTCCTTTATAGTATATAATATAATCTGATATGAAGAAAGAGGAGGTCTAAAATGGACTATCAATTAATAGAAGCGCAATATGAATTGCTCTTTGAATTTGCTGTGTCGCCGCAATTTAAAAAAGCCTATGAATACGCGGAGGATATTTTTACAAGTGAATGCCCTGGTGATGACCTTCTTGGATTTGCAGAATGGTTTATGTTTAACTATGAAATTATGGATCAATCCAAGACGATTTCAGAGATTTTTGCTATGGAAGAGCCCATAGACATCAGGACTCAGATGAGCCAATCTCATAGGAGTATTTTTAAAATTTACAAAGAAAATGAAAAAGTTTATCTAAAGGATATTTTCACCAATGAAGCGCTTTTACTGGGACATGAACTCTTTATTGAAAGTGGCCTGCTCAATGCTAGAATTATGATTTCTGATCATGAAGCTTATATTATAGGGGACGTGTTTGAAATTGATATCGCCTTTGAAGATGCTGTTAGAAAAGCTATTTTTGAGGCGTATAACAAGTTTTGTATAGATAATGATCTCATAAAAATAGAGGAATTTGTCAATAAAGAAAATAGAATGCTCTATAATATTGCATCCGTTATACACGACACCATTGAGGAGAACACTATTGATGATGATTATACCGTGCAGGAAGCAGTATTTGCCTATAAGTGTTCATACGATGATCTTGTGACGTTTTTATTAAAATTGCCTTACTCGCTGCAAGCAGATGAAGATGACGAATTTTTATACAGTCTCATACGGGATGAAGACATTGTGGGCGAGATCGAAATTTCAAAACAAACCTTTTCCGTGCTCTGTTTAACTGAGCAAATGCTCCATACAATCATGGAAAATATAGCACTTTTAAATGATGAAAATATTGTTTTTTTGAAGTCACATATGTTAACTTTAGATGAATTGCTCTAGTTTTATTTGACAAAGACCATCAATAAATAGTAAAATTTAGATAATACCTAATTGTAGGTGATATAATCTATTAAATATTCTTTGTGAATAATTGAAAGGAGTAGTTGAAAAACTATGTTAAATGCTTTATCAGATCTTCCCGCCGAGGAATATCCCGCCAGTAAAAAGTTAGAGATGAATGATGTTTTAAAGGATATTAAGGAGCTGCTGGAAAGGCACGATAATCCTGCTCTTGAACTTCAAAAGTATTTGTCAGAGGTCGAAACAAAAATAGATTTTGAAAATAAGAGAGAGCTTGATAGTGTTGACAAAGAAAATGTTAAAAGCGTAATTGAAAAACATCCTTATTTTAAGAATCCATCATCGTATCACATTCGACTGATTACGATTATGAAATTTCTAAAGAAAAAAGGAGTTGACATTACTATAAGAGATTTTGATATGCTCGTAGATGAGATTATAATGTCGATCGAGGGTGTTGAAAAGATTGGTTATGGTAAATATAGAAGAAGAAAATATTAAAACTGTAAATAAAAAATATTAGAAGTGAAAGCGTAGAGATTAAAGGTCATTGATATATTATTATCAATGACCTTTTCACAATGAGGAAGATATGTTTGTTAATTATACGGAAGCGAAATCGAGCATACTACATGAAAGAGTGGTCATCGGAATAGACAGTGGATACACCAGAGGGACTGTTTATACACCTGAAAAAATCAGCAAGTATATGGTCTATTTGTTGATCAAAGATTACATGTGTCGACAAGGCGCATGGAGTGCTCAGCGAGAGGCCTTGTTAAAAAAGGTATATCTGGAACACACCATAGAAAAAAGTGATTCAAAAGCAAAATGCCGCTTTGATTTTGAAGCTCTTAGTGAACTCAGAGCCATTTTGAAATTTTTAAAGCCATTGACTATTCTAGACTTATCTTGTGGAACAGGTTTACTGCTATTAGCCTATCTTGAGCTTCATATTCAACTGATGATATTCTTAGAGATGTCCAAAAAAGAGATGGCTGGACATCTGCAAACTCTAATAGAAGATCAATTGTATGCTTATGACATCAATGAAGCAGCTACGGACTATTTTAAGACAACACTTGAAATTTTAATGACTTGTTTAGATGAGGCCTATTCTTTAAAAAGCAATCATATTCGAAATGGCAATAGTTTAATTTCAACAGATAACGTCAAAGTAGATTTAATTATCGGCAATCCGCCTTATATTGGAGAGAAAGGCAATTTAGATTTGTTTGAAGTCATAAAGGCATCGAACTTTGGCAGACAGTATTACGAAGGCAAGATGGACTATTTTTACTTTTTTATTTATAAGGCCTATGAATGTCTAAAACGCAATGGCAGTTTATGTTATTTAACCAGTAATTATTTTTTAACGGCTGACGGCGCTATGAAACTTAGAAATTTTATCAAAGAGCAATTTAATATCTCTCAGATGTTGGATTTCAATGACGAAAAAATTTTTAAAGAAAAAAAACTGCATGCCTGTATCTACACTTTAACACCGATACCACAACATGAGATCGCATGTTTGGATGCAAATCTCAATCTGAAAGCAACGATAAAGTCTTCAGAGGTCTACTTCAATTCTAAGACTTTTCACTTTATTTCAGATGCGATTGTAGCTCAAATGCTCACCAAAATGAAAAAAAATTTTAGTGCTCATCTGGGGGATTACTTTGAAGTTAAACAGGGCATCGTAAGTGGTGCTGATCGTTGCAACGGATTGCCTGTCTTTGTTTATAAGACGTCTGAATTAGCCGCGATTCCCCAAGTTCTTTTAGCTGACATAAAACCTTTTTTTAAAAACAGTTCTATTAAACATTTTGATCATGACGTGCAAACGCCTTTTTATATTCTGTATACGGATAAATATTTTAAGCAAAAAGAAGTTGTAATGCCCTTTTTGGCACCTTATAAAGATAAGCTCATGCTAAGACGTGAAGTGAAAAACGGTGTAAGGCAATGGTATGAACTGACGTGGCCAAGAGAAGCCACTATGTTTGAAAAACCTAAAGTTGTTGTGCCACAGCGCGCTAAAAGCAACTATTTCGCTTATTCTGAAGGTCAATTTTATGCTTCTGCAGATGTTTATTATATCTTTTCAAAATTAGAAATGACTATGGACGAAATCACCGAAATGCAATTGCTTAAAGGATTGACAGCTTTTCTAAATTCATATATTGTTTTACTATATTTGTATTATAAGGGCAAGCGAAAAGGAGAAGCGCTTGAACTCTACGCAACGCCTTTGAAATTAATTCCATATGAGCCATCACTCCTGTTGGGACTCGCTAAATTTTATGATATGAAATTGCCACTTGCTGAAAAGTTAGATGCAATAAATAAGATCCTCTATGAGGCATTAAATTTAAGTGAAGAGGAAAGTACATGGCTAAATAAATTTGGAAGGAAGTTTTTATGAAGATTATCATAAAAAAGCAAAAGAAGGCCTATGAAAAATGGCTTAAAATCGTGGTGGTGTTGGGATTGTTTATATTAGGCTACTTTGTAATGCAGCCTAAAGTTGAAATTGTTGAACGGAGCACCGTAGAAGTGCCGCAAGTTTCTGAGGATGTCGTACGCGTAAAATCTGAAGTTTTTATCCACGGTTTTGAATCGTATATAAAAGATATCAGATGGATTGACAATCAAATTTTGGTTATGAAAACCAATAAAGGGACTCAAAAGGATTCAGAATTTGAAGTGGATTTAGATGATCTCAGTGTCAATCTTGTGAACCTTGATGACTTTGAAGTGCCGACGATAACCATCAATGATATGATTATTGAGCATTTTGCCGTTCTTGATGAAAGTCCTACCAGAGCACTTTATTATATAGACCAAGAGGATTTAAGAGGTATTTACGCCTATGATGGCGAGGGCAATTATCTTTTTATTACGAATAAAATGAAAGTGGGGAGCAATGAGATACCACTGATCAAACTTTCTGAGAATGGAAATAAAATGCTCTACGTTGAAGCTTCAACGGACAGATTGGTTACGTATGATTTTACAACTCAAAAGAAAAAAATCTTATCACCTGTCGTCACTGAGAAAGCATTTTACGAGAATTGCATTTTGTCACCCGACGGCGGCTATATTATTGTTATAGCAACGGATGACACGGCGTCGTTCAGCTGCTATGGCGCGGATAGCGGCAAACTCTATGTGGATAAAATAGAGGGAATCGATCCTAATTTTTCAAGGGAGAGCGATCGACTTTACTATTTTTACACTGGAGATATGACCTCTGACTTTACCGGTCAACGCTTAGGTGTGGTCACGTTAGATAAGCGCAATATTGCATATTTGACTTCGAATTCGGATGAAGTGTTCTTTAAGAGAATGTTGCCTGTGGAAAACAATCAACTCATCTATCTTGTTGGCATTAATGAGAATGATTACTTTATAATTGACCAAGTTGTCATTTATTCGCCTGAAACAAATGAGAAAAAGAGTATTAGTGCTTTAAAGGGGATGCAAATTCATAAAGACTGTAATTTCGATATCAATGGACAAATATTTTTGTTACCTGAAGCGGATAATCAGTTGACACTGCTCAATCTTGAAACGCAAGCAGTTCAAAATTTCTATGATTTGACACGATTGTCTCAAGATGCTCTTTATATAAAAAATAGTGAAGGTTTTCTCTTGGGATATGGCAATACCATTTACAGAATCAATCAAAATGGTAAATCAATGATTTATCAATATGAAGGCACATACGTTGATTCTTCCATCTCTCCAGAAGGAGATAAGATGCTCATTGTCAGCCAAGATGAAGAAGAGTTCAATTGTGTAATAACGTTTAAACTGGGCATTAACTACTGACAATAGGTTTAATACAGAATTTATAAAGACCTCTTTAGAAATCCTGCAAGGAAAATAAAAAAGCACAACATCCCATATATTGCCATCTGAGAAATTTTATGATATGCTCATATGGAATAATATGGGAGTTTTTTATGTGCAAACAATTTATGAAAAACGGCAATATGAGGATCATGATAGTACGGAGTATGGTTGTATTAAGTCTTGTATCGACACTGCTTGTCCACTATATCATGCAATCACATTATATAAAAATGGTGACCGAATATCGCTTTTCAACACCTTCTAATTTAAAACAAGAGCGTTATTTAAAACAAATCAAGGGGCATGTGGTTTCATTAAACAGCGAGAAAGAGACATTTATTTTTAAGCCAGATGATTTAAAGCATAAAATATGCGTTTATTATGAGGCTGAAAACATAGATGCAAGTGTCCTAGAAAAAGATATTTTAAGCCATACAGGTTTTGAAATAGAACTTGATATGAATGAAAGACAATTCAGGGGTACACACAATGCCTACGGTTTTGATTATCAAAAATATCTTTATGCCATGAATGTTGTAGGGCAGTACCATTTAAAAAGTTATAAAGTAAATCCAGAGGATTCAAAATTACTGTTTGCAGTGTTTAATCTAAATCGGATAAAGATCATACGGTATGCGGAAACGCATTTTCCCCAGAGAGTATCTGAATACTTTAACGCTCTTGTTTTAGGGAGTAACGCACATCTCAGTGAAAAAGACCTTTTTCGAAAATTGGGCATCTCTCATATATTTGCCATATCAGGCATGCACTTTGGGCTAATATATGCTTTTCTATATAAAATCATCAGAGGCCCAAGAAGCTTTAAAAGCATCTTTATAATCCTGATTTTAATAATGTATTGGGGCTTGATTGGCTTCTCATACTCGGCAGGCAGAGCAGTATTTTTGGTGATTTACATAGAGATTTCAAGAATTCTTTTGAGAAAAATAGATTTGATAAGTGCAGTTGCATTCACAAATTTAATTTTATTGTTCATTTTCCCAAATGCTGTTCTGGCAGTATCATATCAACTTTCCTTTATCGCTTACTTACTCATTGCCTATGTATATCAAAAGGGATTCTCACACAAGCCCAAAAATAAATTTCTGGAAAATTTGAAATTGGCTCTCTTTATTCAAGTGTTTTTTTTGCCCATTCAACTCCATTACTTTAATGAAGTAAATTTATTGGCTTTTTTCCCGAATGTAATCATTGTACCCATGATAAGTGCGTTGTTTCCTTTTCTCTTTTTGATGCCTATTTTAGGGAAGCCGTTGTTTATTTTGATGGAGAAGTGTTTATACGGTGTGGAATTTTTGTCCAAGCAGATGCCACAATTGCTTGTCAGAGGACAACTTTTCACACCAAATCAATTTAGGATAATTGCAATAGCCACTTTATTTTTTGGCCTCTATAAATCCTGTAAAATTTCGGATGGCTTGATTTTAAAAAAAGGTAGAACCATGATTACAAGTTTAATAATTCTGAGCATGCTCCTTAGCGGCTTTCATTTTCCTGCAATGGAGGTCCATTTCTTTGATGTTGGTCACGGCGATTCGGCTTTGATTAGGCATGATCATGTCAATATATTGATAGATACCGGAGACCAATATACGGATTTAACTCAAATGCTCTTAAAAAGAGATATTTATAAGATAGATGCTCTGATTCTATCGCATGCACACAACGATCATGTGGGAGGTGTGTTAAAGCTAGCAGAAACCTTTGACATCAATCAAATCTATTGTAACCGTGAAACCCTTGAGGTCATTAAAGAGACTGTGAAAACGGATTCCGAGATCATTCTCGTGGAATCCACTATGGAAATTGTGATGGATGGTGTTAAGTTAACACTGATGCCAACAGTAGCCGATGATGCAAATGACAATGCAATTGCAGTTTGGTATGATTCTGAAGCCATTAAAGGTGTGTTCTTGGGGGATATGAGTGGCGCCGTATATGAAAAATTACCGGCCGTGTTAAGCGATCTCGACTTTATTAAAATTGCGCATCATGGCTCTAAAACGGGATTGAGTACCACTTTTTTAGACAGACACCAAATCCAATATGCCATAATATCACACGATGAAAAATATTTGATGCCCAATAAGAGTATTATAGATCTGTTAAAAAAACAGGACATCGAAATCTATGAGACATATAATTGTGGGGAAATTATTTTAACTGGAAAGGGGATTCAGTGTTACTTAGACAATAATCCATCGAAGAATCCCAACAGATTTGTGAAATAGACTATCATTTTAGTGAAATTGCTGTTACTATTTTATAAGAACATTTGAGAAGGAGTCTTTATTCATGGATTTTATGACCTACTATAAGCAATTAAAAAACAATGAAATTGCTGCTTTGAATTTAATAACGGGAAATGAACAATATTTAATTGATAATATCGTCAAAATGATTGAAAAGAGTTTTCTGATAGATGCATATAAGGATCTAAACTTCACAACGATAGAAGGACAATTTGATGTAGATCAATTTTTGAGCATTTCTGAAACACTGCCCTTTTTCGATGAGAAAAGGATTGTTTTTGTCAATAATGTGGGACTTTTCAAAAATGTCAAGGAAGAAGCGGAATCTAAGTTGTTGGCATTTCTTAAATCCATACCAGAGCAGACTGTCCTGCTCTTTGTGGAGAAGGACTTAGATAAGCGGAAAAAACTTTATAAGTTCATGACGAAGGCAGGTACTTGCGTCAGTATAGATAAAATGACACACTCGGAGTTTTTTAAATGGGTCAGTAAGAAATTTAAATCCTACGACAAACCCATTTCGAACCATGCACTCAATTATTTTATTGAAATGAGCAATTATTTAGATAAGGAATCCAATAAGAATCTATATGATGTTGACAACACCATCAAATCTCTTGTGAACAACGAAAGCGAAATCACAGAGCAAATCATTAATCAATATCTAGAGATTCCGATAGAGCATAATATCTTTAAAATGATAGATGCCATAAGTGAAAAGAAAATACAGACAAGCCTGCTGATTTTAAATGAGTTGGTGGGGAATGGTGAACCCGAAATCAAGATATTCTATTTAATCAATCAACAGTTTAGGAATATTTTGAAAACCAAGTATTTGATTAAGAACGGTTATTCCAGTAATATTGTGGCAACCAAGCTTGGGATTCATCCATTTGTAGCAAAAAAAGCCGCTCATTTTGCCAATCAATATTCTTTTGAGGCGCTTCACAAAATAGTAGATATTGTTGAAACAGTAGACATAGAAATGAAATCAACTGGTCTTTCACCACACTTGTTGATAGAGAAGGCACTGTTTCAAATTCATACGATTGAATAAGGCCTAATTCTCTGTATTGATGAATATAAATTACGGCACTGAATGAAAAGGGATATGAATAAAAAGAGATGCATGCAAAAAAAGACGAAAGCGTACATAAATGTACGCTTTTTAATATTTGATCAAATATTAAATTGACACGGTCTCTTCTTTCGGGGACTTTCAAAATTAATATAAGTTAAACTCTATTCAGCCGCAGCGTTTAATCTTTTTCTTAATCTTGAAACTTTTCTTGAAGCTGCATTCTTATGGAATGTACCTTTAGCGCCAGCTTGAGTCATTTTCTTTTCAAAGAATCTTAATTTTTCTTCTGCAAGATTTTTATCGCCAGATGCTAATGCTTCTAAGAATCTCTTTTCAGCAGTTTTGACAGCTGATTTTCTTGATTTGTTTACAGCTGTTTTTTTGCTGATAACACTGATTCTCTTCTTAGCTGATTTAATATTAGCCATTTATGTTCACCTCCCCGCAGTTTTTCAACATTCTTATTCTATCACGCAGTTTTCAAGAAATCAAGTTTTTTTTAAATGTATTTGAGAAGGCCAACATCATATGTTATAATTGTTAGGTACATTTTTAGAAGGCAATTTAAACGGTTTACGTTTAGAATATACAGTCACTGTTAAGGAGGCATATAAATGTCTAGTGAAAGGCAAAAATATATTAGAAATTTTTCGATTATTGCACATATTGATCATGGTAAGTCCACACTTGCTGACCGTCTCATTGAAAAGACTGGATTGCTGACTCAACGGGAGATGAAGGCACAAGTACTCGACAGTATGGATCTCGAAAGAGAACGTGGTATTACCATTAAATTACAAACCACACGTCTTGTCTATAGAGCAAAAGATGGTCATGAATATCTTTTAAATTTAATTGACACGCCAGGTCATGTGGACTTTACGTATGAAGTTTCAAGATCTCTTGCTGCTTGTGAAGGTGCTATTTTAGTCGTGGATGCCACTCAGGGTGTAGAGGCGCAGACGCTTGCTAATGTGCATCTTGCAGATGAACAAGGCCTAGAGATCGTTCCAGTGCTCAACAAGATTGACTTGCCAAGTGCAAGACCTGATGAGATTATTGAAGAAATTGAAGAAATTATTGGCGTAATCGCAGAAAATGCGCCTCAAATCTCTGCTAAGAACGGCTTGAACATTGAAGATGTTCTAGAGCGTATTGTAGAAGCAGTACCGCCTCCAGATGGCGATGAACAGGCACCACTTAAAGCCCTTATTTTTGATTCATATTATGATGCTTATAAAGGCGCTGTGGCATATATTCGAGTTATGGAAGGTTCTATCAAAAAGGGCGATCAAATCTTAATGATGGCCGCTAATAAAAAATTCGATGTGGTGGAAGTGGGCATTTCTGTACCAAGTCCTCTTGCAGTTCCAGAACTTCGAGCAGGAGATGTTGGCTATGTGACTGCCAGTATCAAGAATGTTGTTGATTGCAGGGTTGGGGATACGATTACCAGTGCAATCACGCCTACTCCAGAAGCGCTTCCAGGTTATAAGAAGGCGACTTCCATGGTCTTTTGCGGTATTTATCCTGCTGAAGGCGAGAGTTATGACGAAGTCAGAGATGCTCTGGAAAAATTGCAACTCAATGATGCGGCACTCTCCTTTGAACCGGAGACTTCCGTAGCGCTCGGATTTGGCTTTAGATGTGGATTTTTAGGGCTTCTACATCTTGAGATTATTCAACAGAGAATTGATAGAGAATTTGATCTCGACATCATTGCAACTGCACCAAGTGTTATCTATAGGATCACAACCAACAGCGGTGAAGTCATGATGATTCAAAATCCATCCAACTTGCCGCCTATTACTGAGATTGCATTGATGGAGGAGCCCATAGTTGAAGCTAAAATCATAGTCCCTAACGAATATGTCGGCAACATTATGGAACTCTGTCAAAACAGACGTGGCACAATGCTTCATATGGACTATTTGGACCCAAAACGTGTTATTTTACACTATGATTTGCCACTTAATGAAGTTATTTATGACTTTTTTGATGCACTTAAGTCGAAGACAAGGGGTTATGGATCACTCGACTACGAGTTCTCAGAGTATAGACCGTCTGAACTGGTTAAACTGGATATTTTGCTGAATAAAGAAAACATTGATGCTTTTTCAATGATTGTCCATAAAACCAAGGCAGAAAGCAGAGGCAGAGTCATCTGTGAAAGATTGAAAGAGGTTATTCCACGCCAGATGTTTGTCATTCCAATTCAAGCGGCAATCGGTTCCAAAGTAATTGCTCGAGAGACCATTAGCGCTATGCGTAAAGATGTCCTTGCGAAATGTTATGGGGGAGATATCTCTCGTAAGAAAAAACTTTTAGAAAAGCAAAAAGAGGGTAAGAAGAAAATGAGACAACTTGGCTCTGTGGATGTGCCACAACAAGCCTTTTTATCAGTGCTCAAATTTGATGATAATTAAGATTTAGGCAATCGGATTTTTCCGGTTGCCTTTTTGCCCATTTTGAATTTAAAAAAGAATATGTTGTATCTAGGATCAAATGATGCAAGTATTTTGTTCCATTTACCTGGATACGATTAAAGAGGAGGTTCTCATGAGTTTAACGATGAATACGTTAAAAACAGATGAAATAAGTTTGTATATTCATATTCCATTTTGTGTTGAAAAATGTCTGTATTGTGATTTCATATCCTATAAAATATCAGATGCGGAGAAACATAATTCAGTAGAAATTTATGTTCAAGCCCTCAAAAAAGAAATTGATCTGTATGAAACACTTTTGAGAGATTCTAAAGTTTCTACGATTTTCATAGGCGGTGGCACACCTTCGAGCATAGAAGGACGCTATATTTTAGAGATTATAAATCAGATTAAACAGTATAACGCGCTTTTAGAACTGAAAGAGTTTACTATTGAAATCAATCCAGGAACACTTAATGATGAAAAAATTAATGCCTATCTAGCCGCTGGCGTCAATCGTGTCAGCATGGGCGTTCAATCTGCAGAAGATACCCTCTTAAAATCCATTGGTAGAATTCACACTTTCAATGAGTTTCTAACGACCTATAGGGGCATTCGCGAAAAAGGTTTTGATAATGTGAATTTGGATCTTATGTTTGGCCTGCCCAACCAGTCGATTGCAGATGTGGAACACACCCTTAAGATCATTACGGAACTCAATCCAGAACACATCTCTGCATATGCATTGAAGCTTGAAGAGGGAACGCCTCTATATCGTGCTCACAAGAGAGGTGAAATTGTTTTGCCTGATGAAGAGACTGAAAGAGCGATGTATCACCTCATTGAAAATATATTAGAAGAAAAGGGCTATGTGCAATATGAAATATCGAATTTTGCCAAACCCAATAAGGCGTCTAATCACAATTTAGTCTATTGGGAAAATAAATCCTATCTTGGCCTTGGCATAGCATCCCATAGCAAAGTTGGTTCGTTAAGGTTTAGCAATTTTTCCAATTTTCCTGAATATATAAATGCATTAAATCAAAATACAAAACCCGTGAATGAAGAGACACCGATTGAGAAAGATGAAGACTTGTTTGAAACCATTATGTTGGGACTCAGGCTCAATAAGGGGATTGCCATAGAAGCTATCAATAAAAAATATGAAATTGATTTTTTAGAGAAATATCAACATGCAATTGAAAAACTTAAATCACAAAAACTGATCTTGCACGATATAGAAGCAAAGCAGATATGTCTTACACCACTGGGCAGAGATCTATCCAATCAAGTCTTCCTAGAGTTTATGCCAGACTAGGACAGTGACAAAAGTTTCCTTTTGTTTTCATCTAAATGGAGTTAAAAGGTAAGCGTTGTGGCATTTACAGGAATGTAAGTGTTGTGGCGTCTAATAGAAGTGATACAGAATATAAGTGAAGCCTAAATAGCTTTCGTAGGTTCCTTCCGCAGTGAGCGAGGACTAGAACCGAAGAAAGCTATTTAGGCTTCACTATTCCAACACTAAAATTTTAACGAAATGTAAATAGAGTATAAATATTAAAAAAGAAGGTTGACAACTCAACTGGTTGGCGGTATATTATATATAGATTAGCACTCCTTAAAGATGAGTGCTAACAAAAAGGTGGTGACAAGATGTTATCAGAAAGGCAACTCCGCATCTTAGAGGCAATCATCGTAGACTTTATCGACACAGCTCAACCGGTGGGTTCTAGAACCATTTCTAAAAAATATCCTTTGGGCATAAGTTCAGCAACGATTAGAAACGAGATGGCAGATCTAGAGGAACTGGGGTATTTAGAACAGCCGCACACATCGGCTGGAAGAGTGCCTTCGGAACTTGGCTATCGGCTGTATGTGGATTCACTGACAAATCTGCACACAATCGGAACAGAGCAGAAGGAATTGATTCAATCTCTTCTTTTAAAAAGAATTATTGAAGCCAATGATATTGCAGATCAATCTGCTAAAATATTAGCTGATTTTACTGGATTAGTAGCTGTGGTGACCATTCCTCAATTTAATAAGTGTCGTTTGGCAAATTTTAAAATGGTAAAGGTTACGGACACAAAAGTGCTTCTAATTTTAGTAACAGATAATGGTATTGTCAAAAATGTTCAACTGGGCATATCTAATACGGATCAATATATTTTGGATAAGATATCTGATACAATGCTCAGTTTTCTGATGGGTGAGACCATTAAGAATATTGATGTACGTTTGATATCAAAGTTAAAGGAAAAACTGAGTTCGTTTGGCGATATCGTAGATTATTTGATTCCTATACTGAAAGATGCCTTTAAAAATTTGGATGATAATGAGATCCATGTCGCTGGAGAGCAAAATATTCTATCTATATTGGAATTTTCTGAATCTGAAAGAGCAAAACAAATTTTCAACTTTTTAAAGTCATCTGAAAATTTAAAAGCATTGGCACAGACGATGGATACGAGTAAACTTTCCATAAAAATCGGTACCGAAATTGGCATAAAAGAATTAGAAGATTGTAGTGTCATTTCCTCTATGTACAAAGTTGATGGCAAAAACGAAGGCAAAATTTTAGTGATTGGGCCTAAGCGTATCGATTATGGTTCGGTGATATCCATTGTAAATTATATTAGCAATACATTATCAGATTTATTTTCTGGTATATATTTATAAGAAATTCAACAATAGAACCTTAGTAAATGTAAGTAAAAACGTAAAAGAGGATGAGACAAATGACTAAAAAAAAGAAGGAAAAAGCGGACATCGAAGACATCGTAAAAGATCAAGAAGAAACTCTAGTTGATCAAGAAGAAGCAATCTCTAAAGAAGCAGTTGATAGCGACTCTCAAACGCCCGTTGAAGAAGCTTCTGAAGATGATAAAGGTGAGGGAAATGAGGCGCAAGATTTGAAAGCAGAAGTACAAAACTTAAATGACCGTTATCTAAGATTAAATGCAGAATTTCAAAATTATAGAAAACGTGTTGAAAAGGAAAAAACAGACATCTTCAAATATGGCAATGAAAAACTTATTATTGAAATGTTGCCTATTATGGATAACTTTGAAAGAGCATTGTCTTCCTTTGAAGAAGATCACGCAGAAGATAAAGTATTAAGTGGTGTTAAAATGATAAAAAAATCATTGGATGATTTCTTTGAAAAAAATGGTGTTAAAAAGATAGAAGCTGTAAATACACCTTTTGATCCTGACAAGCATCATGCAGTAATGACTGAGGCAGTAGAAGGTGTAGAGGGTGAAACGGTGGTAGCTGTATTTCAAGAAGGCTATACACTTGGTGATAAAGTCATTAGACCTAGTATGGTTAAAGTATCATCTTAATAAGCTGTAATTTTAAGATAAAAACCTTAAAAACAAGATGAACTCAAAATAGAAAAATGGAAAGTTAAAATTATAAGGAGGCAATTGCAATGGCTAAAATTATTGGCATCGATTTAGGGACTACAAACTCATGTGTATCTGTATTAGAAGGTGGAGAAGCTGTCGTTATTCCTAACGCAGAAGGGAATAGAACAACACCGTCAATTGTTGCATTTACAAAAACAGGTGAAAGACTCGTTGGAGAAACTGCGAAGAGACAAGCAATTACAAATCCAGATAGAACAATCATTTCAATTAAGAGAGAGATGGGTAGAGATCACAAAGTTAAAATTGACGACAAAGTTTACTCTCCACAAGAAATCTCTGCAATGATTCTTCAAAAATTAAAAGCAGATGCAGAAAGTTATCTAGGAGAAACAGTTACGGAAGCGGTTATTACAGTACCTGCTTACTTTACTGACTCTCAAAGACAGGCGACAAAAGATGCAGGTAAAATTGCTGGTTTAGATGTAAAAAGAATTATCAATGAACCAACGGCAGCTTCTTTATCGTATGGATTGGACAAAACGGATAAGCAACATAAAATCATGGTATTCGACCTTGGTGGTGGTACATTTGATGTTTCCATACTTGAAATTGGCGATGGCGTCTTCGAAGTATTAGCAACAAATGGTAACAACCATTTAGGTGGTGATGACTTTGATAAAATTGTCATGGATCATTTGGCAGAAGTATTCAAATCAGAACATGGCGTAGATTTAAGAAACGATAAAATGGCACTTCAAAGATTAAAAGAAGCTGCTGAAAAAGCAAAAAAAGAGTTATCTACAACTCAATCTACTAACATCAATTTACCTTTCATCACTGCAACTGCGGAAGGTCCATTACATTTAAACATTGACTTAACACGTTCTAAATTTGAACAATTGACAAAAGGTTTAGTAGACAAAACAATGGAACCAACTAAAAAAGCACTTAAAGATGCAGGTTTAAATCCAAGTGATATTGAACAAGTTATCTTAGTAGGGGGTTCCACAAGAATTCCTGCTGTACAAGATGCAGTAAAGAAATTTACCAACAAAGAGCCTCATAAAGGCGTAAACCCTGATGAATGTGTTGCACTTGGTGCGGCAATTCAAGGTGGTGTTCTTTCTGGAGACGTTAAAGACGTATTGTTACTTGACGTTACACCATTATCATTAGGTATCGAAACATTGGGTAGTGTATTCACTAAATTAATTGAGAGAAACACAACGATTCCAACTAAGAAAAGCCAAGTTTTCTCAACTGCTGCTGACAATCAAACGGCTGTTGACATTCACGTACTACAAGGTGAAAGACAAATGGCTAGCGACAATGTAACACTTGGTAGATTCCAGTTAGACGGTATTCCACCAGCAAGAAGAGGTGTGCCACAAGTTGAAGTTACATTTGATATCGATGCAAATGGTATCGTTAATGTAAGTGCAAAAGACTTGGGTACAGGAAAAGTTCAACACATTACAATTACTGCTTCAACTCATTTGTCTGAAGAAGAAATTGAGAAAAAAGTAAAAGAAGCTGAGTTACATGCTGAAGAAGATCGTAAGAAAAAAGAATTGATTGAAGAAAGAAATAAAGCAGATAACATGATTTATGAAATTGAAAAATCAATGACAGATCTTGGTGACGAAGTTACAGAAGATGAAAAAGCAGATATTAATGCTAAAATAGAAAAATTAAAAGCGTCAATGGCTACAGACGACGTGGAAACTATGAAAGCTGATTTTGAAGCACTTACTAATGCATTCCAACCGTTGGCACAAAAACTTTACTCTAAAGGTCAAGCTGAACAAGGACCGCAAGATATGGGTCAAGCTCCAGATGATAATGTTGACGAAGCGGATTATGAAGTGGTAGACTAATAAACAGGGCACCTTCGGGTGCCTTGCACTTATAAAACGGTTTCAACAAGAAAGGCGGAATTTTAGTGAGTAAAAGCGATTATTATGAGTTGTTGGGTGTCGAACGCGGTGCAGATGAAAACGAACTCAAAAAAGCTTATAGAAAACTTGCGATGAAATACCATCCTGATAGAAATCCTGATAATGCTGAAGCAGAAGCTAAATTTAAAGAAGTTAATGAAGCTTATGAAGTTTTAAGCGATCCAGAAAAGAGACGTTTATACGATCAATTTGGACATGCAGGTGTAAATCAGAATGGTGGAGCAGGTGGTGGCTTCAGCGGCTTTGACGGTTTCGGCGGCTTTGAGGATATCATAAATGAGATGTTTGGTGGTTTTGGCGGTTTCTCTTCCTCTTCATCAAGGCGTAATGGTCCGAGAAAAGGTGCAGACATAAGAGCTGATATCACTTTAACATTTGAAGAAGCTGCATTTGGCGTTAAAAAGAAAATTGAATTCTTGAGAACTGAAGAATGCGATGTTTGTAATGGCGCCGGAAACGAACCAGGTACATCCTCACATACTTGTACAGCATGTAATGGAAAAGGTGAAGTGAGATACTCACAAAGATCACTTTTTGGAGAATCCATCAGTGTAAAACCATGTACGGCATGTAAAGGTAAAGGTGAAATTTTTGATAAGCCATGCCATCAATGTAAAGGTCACGGCAAGATCAAAAAAAGGAATTCTAAAGAAGTTGACATTCCGGCAGGTGTTTTTCATGGCGCAAACATGCAACTTAGGGGTGAAGGTGATTTAGGTCAAAATGGTGGACCACGTGGCGATGTGATCGTCGTGATTAGAGTGACACCACATAAACACTTTACACGAGATGGCAACGACATCTACTATGACTTAAACATCACTTATGCACAAGCGGTGCTGGGTGCTGAAGTCATGGTGCCAACCTTAGATGGCAAGGCTAAGTTTGTTATTCCTGAAGGTACACCAAGTGGCAAACAATTTAAACTTAAAGGGAAAGGCGTTCCAGTTCTCAATGGCTATGGCAGGGGCGACCAATACGTTAGAGTGATTGTAGAGATCCCTAAAGGCCTTAATAAAAAACAAAAAGAACTCCTTGAAGCTTTTGAGGCTGAAATGACTGGCAAAAAAACAAGTCATTCTGGCACTGAGGAGAACTTAAAGAGTAAAAAAAAAAATGACAAAGGATTCTTAGGTAAAATGAAGGATGCTTTGAGTTAACAACATTTGAGTCATCTCTCGATGTCTCAAAGCGATTTTCGCTGACGCTGTTTGAGGTTGAACATCCCTCTTCACAGCTTTCGGCTCAAATCTTGCATACAACAACATTTGAGTCATCTCTCGATGTCTCAAAACGATTTTCGCTGACGCTGTTTGAGGTTGAACACCCCTCTTCACAGCTTTCGGCTCAAATCTTGTTGTTTTAATCAAAAGAAATCTCTTGTTGATCAAGAGATTTTTTTTGTAAAAAAGACGATTATCAGATATAATCAATATGCAACTCAAATAAATACTATGGTAGATAGAGAGATTGTTTCAAGGTCTAGAGGATACCGTGAAAATAAGGAGCAAGATATGAGCTGGTTTGAAATAAAAATAAAGACAAGTGAAATAGCAATAGAAGCTGTTTCTAACATACTCTGTGATGCTGGCGCTGGTGGTGTGATGATTTTAAACCCAAACGATCCAGACTTTCACAACCAATCAGAAGGTAAGTGGGATTATTATGATCCGCAAAATATAAAACTTGATTTTGAAGGGGTTTTAGTGACTGGATATATTGAAAAAGAAACCATTGAAGCGTCTATTGGAATGATTAAAGAACGTATTTCCCAATTAAAAGCGTTTGGCCTAGATCCAGGATTAGGTGAATTATCCTATGAGATCGTTGATCCTAAGGATTGGGAAAACGAATGGAAGAAGTATTTTAAACCGATTCGCCTTGGAAATCATATGGTTGTCAAACCAACATGGGAAACTTTTGAGGCGCATGAAGATGATATTATAATTGAAATTGATCCCGGCAACGCCTTTGGATCAGGAACACATGAGACCACTTCAATGTGTATTGAGATGATTGAAAAATACATGAAAAGTACGGATACAGTTATAGATGTAGGCTGTGGCAGCGGTATCTTATCCATTGCGGCAGGCTTGTTAGGGGCTCAAAGAGTACTTGCTGTTGATATCGACGAAAATGCTGTAAGAACGGCTAAAGAAAACTTGGCACACAATGGGTTAAGTGAAATATCTGACGTAAGACAAGGCGATCTTGTTTCTGTTATTTCAGAAAAAGGCGATCTAGTCGTTGCCAATATCATCGCAGAAATAATCGTTATGCTTGTGGATGACATCGATAAAGTCCTCAAGGAAAAGGCTTATTTCATCGCTTCTGGCATAATCTTAAGTCGCATTAAAATGGTGACAGATAAACTAGAAGCCTCAGGATTTAAAATACTCGAAGTTATAGAAAAAGGCGAATGGGCAGTTGTCGTTTCACAAAAATAGAGGGTTGGAGCATTAGAAATGTATAAATTTTTTTTAAATCAAGAAGATGTCATAGAAGAAAACCATATCATTCTCAATCATGCGGACTCAGTGAGACATCTTGAAAAATCGTTGCGGATCAAAAGCGGTGAATTGATCACACTGAGTACAGGTGCGCTCAGCTATATTGGCAAAGTAACCGAAGTGACTCCTCAAATGATCAAATTGGAAATTGTAGATAGACATGAAGCTCAAAATGAGTCCCCACTAAAAATAGATCTGTACCAATGTCTACCTAAAGGACAAAAATTGGAACTGATCATACAGAAGAATGTTGAGCTGGGGGTTAGAGATTTTTATCTTGTGGCATCTAAAAGATGCATTGTTGAATACAAAGGCAAAGATATTCAAAAGAAACTGGATCGACTTGACAAAATTGCACTGGAAGCGGCTAAACAATCCAAGCGTGATTATATCTCCACTGTGAAAGCGGTTTTACCCATTGAAAAGTTGGGGACAGCACTATCAGAATACGATCTTGTACTCATCTTATACGAATCTGAAGAAAACCTTTTCATAAACGATGTACTCAAAGCTATTGGACCTAATGAACTGAAGACAATAGCTGTGATCGTTGGACCAGAAGGTGGATTTGAACCCAGTGAAATAGAATTTCTAAAAGCAAATGGCGCACAAATCGTCACTCTAGGCAAGCGCATACTAAGAACTGAAACTGCAGGGTTTACCTGTGTGACATGTCTTCAATATGCCGTTGGAGATCTGTCATCAAGAACAAAGTAGACCTTATTTATATAACAGTGAGGTGAATAAGATGAAAGGTAGCTTTTCTGAGGTTAAACGATTTCAAGTGAAACCCGATAAACTGACTGAATTTGAAACATTGATAACGACAATAGCTGACGACCAAAGACAGCAAATAGGTTGTATTGACATCAAATATTTAAAGCGTTTTTTTACCATTGATGGTGTCAAGAGTGGAGAACCGCCTCGAGAGTTAACCAGAATTGTTAAGTGTGTTAAGTATTTTTCTTATTGGGAATTCGACAATAAGGAGAATTACGGCAAAGCGACTGAATGGTTTTTTAAAAAATATTATAAGGATATTCAAAAGTTGCTCATCATGCCTTTTGATATTAACTGCGGATATTCTATATACTAAAAACTATATTCATTATAAGAGGGAATATTTCTAAATGGAAAAAAATAGCGATAGAAAAGCAAATCAAAATATAAGTGGAAACGAAATTTATGAAAAAAATAATACCGTGAGTTTCATGACCCTAGGTTGCAAAACAAATCAATATGAAACAGATGCCTTAATGGATCTTTTCTACAATCATAGATTTGAAATTGTGGAATTTGATGATTATGCAGACGTATATGTGATCAACACGTGTACTGTAACGAATGTGGGAGATCAAAAATCTAGACAAATGATCCGAAGAGCTAAAAAGAATAATCCAGATGCAATTGTGGTTGTTGTAGGCTGTTATGCTCAAATATCACCAGAAGAAGTCTCTGCAATTCAAGGTGTTGATATCATCGTAGGTACTGATGCACGTGGTGACATCATTAAATATATTGAGGACTATCAAAATGGGTTAACTGAAAAACCCTATGTGATTGTGAACGATATCATGAAAATTAAACAATTTGAAGAATTGACTTTAAAACACATTAAAGAACACACAAGAGCCTTTATAAAAATTCAAGAGGGTTGTAATCAATTTTGCTCATACTGCATCATCCCGTATGCAAGAGGGCAAGTGAGAAGTCGATCTCTTGAAAACATCATAACGGAAATATCAGAACTTGCGCTGCAAGGCTATAAAGAATTCGTATTAACAGGTATTCACATTGGTTCATATGGCCTTGATTTTAAAAACATTGCTTTGATCGATCTACTTGAAGCCATTCAAAAAATCGAAGGTGTAGAGCGCATTCGATTGGGTTCAATTGAACCCAGATTGATTACAAGCACATTTATTGAGCGCTTAAAACCCCTTGATAAAGTTTGTGATCATTTTCATTTATCCCTCCAAAGTGGTTCGGATACCGTGCTTAAAAGGATGAATAGAAAGTATTGTACGACAGAGTATATGCAGGCCGTTACAGCACTTCGTCAAGTATATTCAACCCCCTCTATTACAACAGACATCATTGTTGGATTTCCAGGGGAAACGGATGAAGAATTCAAAGAAACATTTGATTTTGTAAAACAGATTCAATTCAGTGAAATCCATGTGTTTAAGTTTTCTAAAAGAGAGAGTACACCAGCGGCAAAAATGCCAAAACAGATCGATGGAGAAGTAAAAAAGAAACGCAGTGAAGCACTGATAGCATTGGGAGCAACATTGGAAAGTGAGTATAGATCCAGCTATATCGGTAAGTCGCTTGAAGTTTTATTTGAGACCTACAAATCGGGCAAATGGATTGGACACACAACGAATTATATCAAGGTTGTCGTTCCAGATAGACCAGAGTTGGATTTGATTAAAAAGATTTGTAAAGTGAGCATTGAAACCTTAGATAGTCATCAACTTATTGGCAAAATTATTTCATAAAATAATAAAAATATTTTGTGACTCTCAATAAAATTTGATATAATTAAGTAGATGATAGTCCTAATACTTTTTAGGATTTGTTGTCTTGTAATAGTTAAGTGAATTCAGACCTATGAGAGGAGGTGTTATAGTGGATTGTATATTTTGTAAGATTATAAACGGCGAAATTCCTTCGTCTAAAGTTTATGAAGATGACTTAGTCTATGCATTTGAAGACATCAATCCGAGTGCGCCCGTCCATGTTCTCATAGTCCCAAAAGAGCATATTGCATCGTTGGAAGAATTGGATGAGGGGCACACAAGCCTCATTGGACATTTGCATCTCGTGGCATCTAAGATTGCCAAAGAACGACAGATCAATGAGAGTGGATACCGTTTGCTTACAAATGTTGGTAAAGACGGAGGTCAAAGTGTTTTTCATCTTCATTATCATTTGCTTGGCGGCAGAAATTTACAGTGGCCACCAGGTTAAAATGGCACTAAAAATGTATTGCAATAATACTAATTTTAGTGTATAATAACGAAGTATGTTCTAGGTACATTCCTCTGTACTATTAAAGAATCTATTAACGGAGGGAGGGAATGTGTATGTCTGGCATCAAAGTAGGAGAAAATGAAAGCATTGATAGTGCTTTAAAGAGATTTAAAAGAGAGACTTCAAAAGCTGGCGTAATGGCTGAAATCAAGAAAAGAAGACATTACGAAAAGCCTAGTGTAAAGCGTAAGAAAAAATCTGAAGCAGCTAGAAAGAAAAAAAGACGTCAAGCTTAGAGAGAGGGTGAAAATATGTCACTAACGAATAAGCTGACTGATGATTTGAAAGATGCAATGAGATCTAAAGACAAAGTGAGAAAATCTGTAATCACAATGCTTCGAGCTGCGATTAAGCAAATCGAAATAGATGAGAGAAGAGAAGTTTCTGACGACGATGTCATCGATATTATAGCAAAACAAATCAAGCAGAAGAAAAGTGCTATCGAAGATTTTTCAGATGGTGGTCGCGAAGACTTAGTTGATTTGACTAAGACTGAAATCGATTTACTTATGACTTATATGCCTGAGCAACTTTCTGAGGAAGCTATTGTTGAAATCATTGCAAAAGCAATTGAGACAACAGGTGCTACCACAATGAAAGATATGGGCAAGGTTATGGGAATTGTTTCAGAAGCTACAAAAGGTAAAGCTGACAGTAAGCATATTGCTGATCTTGTCAAAAAATCTTTATCAAAATAGAATCTGTTATTTTAACAGTTGATTATATAGCACTTTCCATATGGGGAGTGCTATTAATTTTATAGCAATGACTTTGTGGCAAAAACAGCCAAAATGTGATTCGAACATCATCGCATTTTGGCTGTTTTTATGAGTGTGCATAAAAATTCCCATGGCGAGTAACGTTAAAATATTTTTAAAACCAATCATATTTATGATAAAATAATATAAGGTCACGCGTTTCATTTTAGGAGGTAAAATGTCAGAAATCGCAATGAAAAAAATTGTGTTAAATGATTTTAATGCTTTACATTCACTCTTTGGCAATTTGGATGAAAATATAAAAATAATTGAAAAAAACTATAATGTGAATATTACATCTAGAGATGGTGAAATCATAATAAAAGGTGAACTGCATCAAACGAATCAGGTAGAAGAAATCATTCAAAATTTGATTAAGTCTATTCAATCTGGTGAAACTTTGGACAGACAGCGGATCAATTATGTAATACAGTCCGTAAAAGTAGGTGAAAGTGAAAAACTAGAAGTTCTTGATAAAGCCTTTGTGTGCGTAACGTCCAAGGGTAAATCTATCAAACCCAAGACCATTGGGCAAGGACAGTATATTAACGCAATAAAAAATAATGCCGTTACGTTCGGTATTGGTCCTGCCGGTACAGGAAAAACGTACCTTGCAGTGGCTATGGCAGTGCGTGCCTTTAAAAATAATGAAGTCAACCGCATTATTATCACACGGCCTGCAGTGGAGGCGGGTGAAAGCTTGGGTTTTTTGCCGGGAGATTTGCAAATGAAAGTGGATCCCTATTTGAGACCGCTGTACGATGCTTTATATGATATTTTAGGAGCAGAAACATACAACAGCTACAAAGAACGTGGATTGATTGAAGTTGCGCCACTTGCATATATGAGGGGGAGAACGCTTGACAATTCGTTTATCATCCTAGATGAGGCACAAAATACGACTAAGCAACAGATGAAGATGTTTCTTACGCGCTTTGGCTTCGGCTCTAAAGTCGTTGTCAATGGTGATGTGACCCAGATTGACTTGCCAACAGGTAAAAAATCTGGTCTGGTCAATGCAATTGAAGTCCTAAAAAATGTTGATGGGATACACTTTATGTACCTCACTGAACGCGATGTCGTCAGACATGAACTCGTCAAAAAAATCATCTTATGTTATGACCAATACGAAAAAAAGCAAAAACATATTGCTGAAAAAAAACAAGATCATAAACATGACAGACGACATGATCAAAAACAAAAGAATACATCAAATAGTAAGCCTAGTAATTGATTGTATATGAGTCATTAGACGAAATCAAGTGGAGGCAAACGTGGATAAAATTAAAAAAAAGACCAAACAACGATTTAAAAATAGAAATTTATTGACGAATACCATTGTTATGATTGCAAGTTTTCTAATTGTTTTTTTTCTATTTAATCAGTCTGTATTCAACGGTATTTATGATTATAAAATAGGTGACATTGCAAAATCAGACATTTATTTGACAAAAGATGTAATCGATCAACAAGCTACTCAGGAGCTAAAGGATAAAATTGCGCAAGAGATTGAACCCATCATGTCAATTGACTTTTCAAAACAAGTTGAAGCCAAAAAACAACTTAACGAATTTTTCGGTAGACTGCTTGAATTAAAAGAAACCTATGCAAATGAATCAGAGCTATTTAGACGCGTCTATGCAGGCGTTGAGAGCAAAAATCCATATGGATTTGATGAGAAAATGCTTCAATCCATCTCCATGATGTCTGTGGAACGCATTACCCTTATAAAAAACTATTCCATGGATGTCACCCAGGAAAATATGTCAAATGGCATTGAAATCAGCGAGCTTTCTGAAATAACGGATGATATAGATACCTTTGTTCAAAATCTCTCTGACGTTGGAGAGAACGACAAAATCATACTCATGAAACTGATAACGGGTTCAATTAAAGCCAATAAATTTGTAGATCAAGAAAAAACAGATAAAAAAATTCAAAATGAAATTGATAAGATTGATGACATTATCTATCCAGCGGGAACGCTACTCGTTTCCAAAGGTTCAAAGATCACAGAGAAAGAACTCACCATACTGAAAGATGGCAACATGATGATCGAATCCAGTCGAGACCATATTTTTAACATCTTGGGGTTACTGGGCTTACTTATTATGATATGGGTCATTAATCATCTCTATCTGATTTATTTTGAAAGACATGTTATTGAGAAATCAAAAGAATACATTATATTGATGGTTATGTACGTCATGATTTTTGCAAGTTCAAAATTATTTGCCTCTTATTCAATGTATTTGATTCCAATTCCGGTTTTTGTAATGTTAGTAGGCATTTTACTAACGCCTAATCTCGTTAAATTTTATGGGACAACCCTTGTGCTTTTAATCAGTGTTTGGTTGAGTCTGCCCTCGCATGTGACAATGATGTATCTGCTCAGCTTGCTCATGGTCAGCCTGTTTTTAAGAAATGTAAAATTGCGTTCTCAAATCATGATGATGGGGGTGTATGCATCGCTGATTATGGTGGCTTATACACTCATGAATGCTTTGATTTTTAGATCATACAATGATACGCTGCTCATTGAGCTGGTCATCATTTTTGTAAATGGTCTCATGTCCTCTGTGATCACACTGGGAACTTTGCCATTTTTTGAAACCATCTTTCAAATACTAACACCTTTCAAATTGCTTGAACTCTCCAATCCCAATAGAGAACTTTTAAAAAGGCTTCTTGTTGAAGCACCAGGTACCTATCATCATAGCATTATCGTAGGTAACTTGGCTGAAACAGCTGCTCATGATATCTCAGCAAACAGCATGCTTGCACGTGTGGGTTCTTTTTATCACGATATAGGCAAGCTTGAAAGGCCATACTATTTTAAAGAAAATCAAGTAGGACCGGAAAATCCGCATGATAAACTGCCGCCGCAAGTGAGTGCGAACATTATTCGAAATCATGTTGTATTTGGTGTGGAATTGGCGAAAAAAAATAAGCTTCCTGAAGAAATTTTAAAGATTATCAGTGAACATCATGGCACTTCCCTGATAAAGTTTTTCTATCATCAGGAGAAAACGAAGAACCCCACAGTGGATATCACGAAGTTTTTATATCCAGGGCCAAAGCCTGTCAGCAAGGAAGCTGTGGTTGTAATGCTTGCGGATTCAGTCGAGGCGGCGGTTAGAACGCTTGAGAATCCCACAAAAGATGCCATTGAAGATTTAGTTGACAAAATCATAGCTCAGAAGATAAATGAAGATCAATTGACGAATTCCAACATAACTCTTAAAGAAATTGAACAGATAAAAAAATCTTTTGTAAAAGTCTTAGGCGGATTATTTCACGAACGTATTGTATACCCTGAGATCGACATGTCTATGATTTCAAAAGATTCATTTAACGAAAATATAGAAGATAACAGTGAGGCAGAGGATCATGACAACTCAAAGGAAAATAACAGTGGAAGTGACAAATGAAACAAATGAAGTATTAGAGCCGATTTTAAACGATCAAATCGTGAAAGTTATTGAACGGGTGCTCGACTCAGAAAACATTGATGTAGATTGTGAAGTGAGTGTTCTCTTTGTGGACAATCCACGGATTCAAGCGCTCAATAGCGAGTATAGACACAAGGATGTTGAAACGGATGTCTTGTCTTTTCCTCAATATGATTCTATTAAAGATGATGGCTTTATGGAAGATTATCTCTATTTAGGCGATATCGTCATTTCGCTGGAAAAAGCAAGGGCACAAGCCCACGATTTCGGACATACCTTTGAACGTGAACTGCTCTACCTAATCGTACACAGTGTTCTGCACCTCTTGGGGTATGATCATATGGTGGATGAGGCAAAAGGTGAGATGAGGCAAAAGGAAAAGGAAATCTTTAAACAAATTGAAGTATTTAAAACATCCAACTGAAGTTTTCAGAGCATAAAATGAGCATAAAAATTTATCCGTGGAGGCAAGAATGAATAGAAGTGCTAATCTTAAAATATCATTACTTTTAATACTGATCCTCGCTTTAGTAATGGGATGTCAAAAGCAAGAGGCGAATGTTCCCGACCCAGAAGATATGGCTAAGGAGGCTGTTACTATAGTTGTCCCAGAGCAAGCGGCTGAGGTTCCTGATGAAGAGAAAGAACCCGTTGCTGAACCGATTAACTTAGAAGGTAAAGCGATCAACAAACTTACCGGACTCTATATTGATGAAGAACAGATTCATAACAGACCTATTGTAGTGATGTTGGACAATCAATTTTCTGCACGACCACAAGCCGCCATTGAACAGGCTGATATTATGTATGAATTTTTAGCCGAAGGCCGAATTACAAGATACATGGCTGTCTTTTATAGTCAAAGACCTGAGCACATTGGTCCTGTAAGAAGCGCCAGACCTTATTTTCTCTTGAAAGCACTTGAATATGATCCTTACTACGTCCATGTGGGCGGCTCTATGGATGCACTTGCTAAGATCAAATCATATAAAATGGCAGACATCGACGGTCTGTCAAGCGGGGCATTTTGGAGAGAGAACCATAAAAAGATTCCTCATAACATGTATACGTCCTCGGAAGTATTGCTCAAAGATGCTTCTAGAAAAAAGTACAGAGAGACGCCTGAATTTAATTTCCTAGATTTCTATGATCAATTCACTGCGATTGAAGGGACAGACGCCACAGAAATTAAATTTGTTTACAAAGAACCCACAAAAACGGATAAAGTAGGTTATACGACTTCGTATAAATATAACAATGAAGAACAACTTTATTACAGGTATACTAATAATGGACCTCATGTGGATGAAAATTCAAAAGTTCAGATCACTTGTACCAACATTATTGCTCAATATGCGAAAACAAAAGTGTTGGATTCAGAAGGCCGTTTGCAAGTTGATTTAGTGGGGTCGGGTACTGGTGAGTTTTTTACCAGTGGCAAGGTTGTTCCAATCAAATGGGAAAAAGCGGATAAAAATGCTCTTACCAAATTTTATACGCTTGAAGATCAACCTATAAAATTGAATCCCGGTGTAACGTGGTTTCAAATCATGGAAACGGGTACAAAAGCAATTGTAAAAAAAGATAATGAGTAGAGGTGATTTTATGGATTATAAAATATTGGTGGAAAAAGCATATGATGCAATGACATATGCCTATGTACCCTATTCAAAGTTTAAAGTAGGTGCTGCATTGCTCACAAAATCGGGTAAAGTTTTCACTGGATGCAATGTGGAATCTGCATCGCTTGGCGCTACCAACTGCGCTGAAAGAACAGCTGTCTACAAAGCGATTTCGGAAGGCTATAGAGAATTTGAAGCGATTGCAATCGTCTCTTCAGGTAGAGATTTTACTTATCCTTGCGGTATTTGCAGGCAAGTTCTCGTTGAATTTGGAAAAGATATTGACATCATAGTTGCAAAAGATTATGATTATGAAGTCTATAAAATTGATGATCTTCTGCCAAGGTCTTTTACCGGCATTGACATCAAGTAATCAGTTATAAAAAACGGAGGTATGCATGTCCTTTAAATCGGGTTTTGTCACCATTATTGGAAGACCAAATGTTGGAAAATCAACATTGCTCAACAATGTTATTGGTGAAAAAATCGCTATTATGTCTGATAAGCCTCAGACAACACGTCACAAAATAACCGCTATGTATACAGATGATGAAGTTCAGATCATCTTTGTGGATACACCTGGCATTCATCGCCCTAAGAGCAAATTAGGGGATTTTATGGTTAACAGTGCCAAAGGGGCAATTGCAAATGTGGATGTCGTCATACTCATGGTGGATAATTCATTAAAAATTGGTCCTGGTGATCAATATTTATTGGATTTTATAACTGAAGCAAAAGCAGAAGTTATTTTGGTGATTAACAAAGTGGACTTGCTCAAACCGGAAGAATTCAAAGCGATCTATGAAACCTATTCGAAAATGTCTTTTATAAAGAACATCATCGGTCTTTCCGCTATTAATGCCAAGGGTGTTAAAGAACTTATTGCGGCCATTAAGGCTGAACTTCCAGAGGGACCGCCGCTATATCCTAAGGACTTTTTAACGGATCAGTCTGAGCGTACAATTGTCTCTGAAATTATCAGAGAGAAAGTGCTCAAGTATATTGACGATGAAATTCCACATGGTGTTGCAGTTGAAGTTCAAAGTATGAAGTTTAGACAAGACAAGGCTATTTGTGATATTGAAGCGGATATTATATGTGAAAAGAAATCTCATAAGGGTATCATTATAGGTAAAGAGGGTCGTAAACTTAAGGGCATTGGAAAAAGTGCTCGTCAAGATATAGAAATGCTACTGGACCAAAAAGTAAATTTACAGCTTTGGGTAAAAGTTAGAGAAGGCTGGCGAGACAATCAAGGCATATTGAAAAATTTAGGTTATAAAGAATAGCAAATGAACCAGATTTATATGGATTTAAGGTAAGTTGAATAAACTTACCTTATCTTGCGTTCATAATATAATGCGATAAATTAGGAGGTGCGTATGGGACTTTTAATGTTTTATGAATACCTAGATAAAGTTGAACAACTTCTAGAACAAAAAAAGGATATAGAATTATACAATTACCTGGAGAATATGCACGCCGCCGATATCGCAGAAGTGCTTGAAAATTTGGAAGTTGAAGATCAGACGCAAGTTTTCGGACTGCTTTCTGATGAAAAGGCAACAGATGTTCTGGAACAGATCAATTCTGAAGATTTCAGCAGTTTGATCAAAGCTCTGACTTATGAAAAAAAGGTGACATTACTGGATTTAATGAGTCAAGATGACATCGTTGACAAACTCATAGAACTTCCTGAGAGCAGACAAAAGGAAATCATAGCTTTTTTGGATTACGAAGATGCAGAAGACGTAAAACAACTTCTCGTTTACGAAGAGGATACCGCTGGTGGTATCATGACCACGGACTTCGTTTCCATTAAAAAAGATTATTCCATCTATTATGCAATAGAAACGCTTAGGGCAATTGCGCCTGACGCTGAGACGATTTACTATGTTTATGTAACAGACGATTTAGATCGTCTCGTGGGCGTTATTTCACTGAGACAATTGATTATTTCACCGCCTAATCGTGCGGTGGACACGGTGATGAATGAGAATTTAATTACTGTAAATGTGAATGATGACCAAGAAGAAGTTGCAAAAATTGTTACAAAATACGGACTTTTAGCTGTTCCAGTTGTGGACGATAGCAATGTTATGCTGGGGATCATAACGGTCGATGATATCTTAGATGTCATTGAAGAAGAAGCAACAGAAGATATTTTCAGATTTGCAGGAACAAATGAAGATGAGATTTATGAAAATGACGATACGTTATTTGAAAGGGTTAGAAACTCTGTGACTTCACGTTTGCCTTGGCTCATTATCACTATCTTTGGCGGATTGCTATCGGCAACCGTTTTGACCTCTTTTCAGAGTACGATCAGTGCAAATGCGACCCTTGCTTTGTTCATGCCGCTACTTGCTGGTATGGGCGGGAATGTGGGCACGCAATCCTCGACGATAACCGTAAGAAATATTGCAACACATGCCATTGAAGGTGTCGGTATTTTCAAGACTTTGATTCATGAGATATCGGTGGGGATATTCGTTGGCATCGTGTGTTCACTATTAGTTGCAGTTGCGGCTTATTTTATGCATGCAGAATACCATATTGCCATCATTGTAGGGATTGCCATGTGGGCTAACATGACCACTGCTTCTGCAATTGGCACAATTGTTCCCCTTGTTTTCAAGAAAATTGGTGTAGATCCTGCTGTGGCATCGGCACCTTTCATCACAACTACAATTGACTTAACAGGTTTAACCATTTACTTTTCACTGGCAACTTTTATGATGGCGAATCTTCCTAAATAGTCCAGAAGGGACATGATTCATGTTTTTAGAAACTGACGGCATTGTCCTCAAAGCAACTAAATCGACAAATAACGATGTTTTTTTAACGGTGTTCACGCGCAAAGCGGGCAAAATTGAAGTTGTTGCAAATGGTGCTAAAAGTAGTAAGTCTCCACTTGCTGCTTGTTCAAAACCGTTTGTATTCGGTCTTTTTATGATCAATACGTCCAGTAAAATCATGAGACTCAATAATTGTACCATACACAACTCAAATTTTAGAATCACAGAGTCACTGGAAAAACTCGCTTATGGAAGCTATATCCTAGAACTCTGTCATCTTTCAACACCTAAAAACTTAATTGATCTAGATCATTATATGCTTGTGGTTGAAATCGTTGATTTACTTGCAAAAAAGGAAGTGGACCTCAGATTGCTTCAGCTCTCATATTTAATTAAGTTGGCTAAATTTTCTGGACATATGCCTAATCTTACAGCAACATGTGCGCAGTGCGGTAAGCCTTTAGATGAATTTATCTTTGCGATTAATGCAGGTGGACTCATTCACAGACATTGTATCGATGAGACAGATCAAATTTTTAAAATCAATCAGCAGTTTATGCAGATTGTACAGTATTTATCTGTGAAAGATATCAGAGTGATTGTCAATACCAAGTTTCATCAGCGTTATATTGATCATCTGCTACCTATGTTTGAGCTCTACATTAGTGTACATTTAGATATTCGACATATTAATTCCAAGTCATTTATAGAAACGCTTTCAAAATAAATGGATTTGAATTGCGTTAGAAAGTGGATAAAAAATAGATATATATGTGTAATCATGCTTCTTCAATGGTATAATAAGTCTATGGAGATTGAACTTTAAAGATTGGAGTGATTTGAATGAGAATTACATTGGAAATGGTAGATGAAGTTATTAACAGAACAGGAGCCACATACAAAGAAGCAAAGAATGCACTTGAAGATAACGAAGGGGATCTTTTAAAAGCAATTGTTTATTTGGAAGAACTAAAAAATGAGCCTAACAAGTCAGAGCATAAAAATATGTCTGGACAAGAAATTGTTGATAAATTAAAGAGTTGGGTTAATGAGGGGTTCATCAATCAAATTACAATTGTTAAAGCTGGAAAAACAGTCGTAGACATTCCGATTATGGCAGGTGCCATTGGCGCTGTTATTTTTACAATTCCTACAGTTGCTGCTATTATTACTGCAGTTGCCACTGGGTGTGAAATCAAAATTGTAAAATCTGATGGCGAAATCATCAACATCAATGAAATGACCCAAGAAAAATTTGATGATCTAAAATCTGTTTTCCAAGATAAGAAAAAAAGTAGTTCGGAGAAAACAGAAGATTCTCAAATGAACGAGGATTCTCAAACGACTGAAGAGACTGAAACTGATGAAACAGATCTCTTCGAAGAAGATATTTTTGAAGAAGAAAAAAATTAACCAGAGTATTTTCTGTAAAAGTGTTTACAGTATATTTAATATATGTTATTATCATTAAAAATATTGCAGCTATGACAAAGAAAAGTACTTTAGTGACGCAAAAAGAGAGTTGATGGTCGGTGTAAATCAATTGCGTGATTAGAGGAAAGGCGCTTTAGAGCTATGCATACTTGAGTGGGCTAATGCCAACTAGGGTGGAACCGCGGAATAATCTTTCGTCCCTTTTTACAGGGATGGAAGATTTTTTTTTGATAATTTGGAATATATTTCTTGAAAAAACATCATTAAAAATGGATAATGGAGGTAAGTTATGAATCAAGTAACGATGGAAAAAATAGTATCTCTGTCAAAGTCGAGAGGTTTTATCTTCCCAGGCTCTGATATATACGGTGGGTTGGCAAACTCGTGGGATTACGGTCCACTAGGTGTGGAACTGAAAAACAACATCAAACAGGCATGGTGGAAAAAATTTGTTCAAGGCAACCCACTTAATGTAGGTATCGACAGCGCTATCTTGATGAATCCAGAGGTATGGGTAGCATCAGGGCACGTTGGCGGTTTCAATGATCCTTTGATGGATTGTAAATCATGTAAAACGAGATTTAGAGCTGACCAAATCATTGAAGCGCATATGGCTGAAAAAGGTGAGCATGCAGATGCAATAGATGCCTGGGGCAACGAAAAAATGGAAAAATACATTGCAGATGAGGGCATTAAGTGTTCTAACTGTGGTGCGATTAATTTTACAAATATTAGACAGTTCAATTTAATGTTCAAAACTTTTCAAGGTGCAGTAGAAGATTCTTCAACTGAAATTTACCTGAGACCAGAAACAGCTCAGGGGATATTCGTCAATTTTAAGGCCATTCAAAGAGCCTCTAGAAAGAAGATTCCATTTGGCATTGGTCAAATTGGTAAATCCTTTAGAAATGAAATTACACCAGGTAATTTTATCTATAGAATAAGAGAATTCGAGCAGATGGAACTTGAGTTTTTCTGTGAACCGGGCAAAGATTTAGAATGGTTTGCATACTGGAAAGAATTCTGTATGAACTGGTTGTTGAGACTGGGCTTGTCTGAGGAAAACATAAGGTTTAGAGATCATGAAGCAGAAGAACTCTCGCATTATTCAAATGCAACTACAGATATCGAATTTAGATTTCCTTTTGGATGGGGTGAGCTCTGGGGCATTGCTGACCGTACAGACTTTGATTTAAAAGCACACATGAGTCAATCCAAAGCTGATCTATCTTATCAAGACCCAACTACAAATGAAAAATACGTGCCATACTGTATAGAACCATCTCTTGGAGCTGATCGTGTGACACTTGCATTTCTAGCAGATGCCTATAATGAAGAAGCACTTGAAGACGGTACCAGTCGAATTGTCATGAAATTTCACCCAGCATTGGCACCTTTTAAGGCAGCAATTTTCCCACTGTCTAAGAAATTGAATGACAATGCTCAAGAAGTGTTTAATACACTGGCAGAGCATTTTAATGTCGATTTTGATGATTCAGGTAGTATTGGAAAGCGCTATAGAAGACATGATGAAATCGGAACACCATACTGCATCACTTATGACTTTGAATCTGTTGAAGATCAATGTGTAACGATTCGTCACAGAGATACGATGGAACAAGAGCGTATTAAAATTGAAGATTTAGTTGCCTATATTGCTAAAGGTCTTAAATTTTAAGGAATCCATTAAAACCTTATTTTAGTGAAAAATTCAAAAGTGTTGTGGCTTTAAAAAATATCAATAAAATCAGGATAAATGGATATATATTAAGCAAACGGAGGTGCCTATGGACAATAGATATCATATCTTCATCGTATCCGATTCACTAGGTGAAACGGCAACACATGTTGCTAAAGCAGCTATGAATCAATTTTTAAATAAAGATTACATTGTAAAAAAATACAATTATGTTCGTGATGAAAACGCTGTGGAAGAAATTGTTATGGAGGCATCGAGACATAAATCTGTGGTGCTTTTCACAACTGTACTGGATGAAATGAGGATTAAACTCATCTCCTCTTGTGAACAGCACAATGTAACCTATCATGATATTCTTTCACCAGTACTAAATCAATTTGCAGAGTTCTTTGCTGATAAACCTGTGGGTAAGCCTGGAACCATGTATAAACTGGATGACGATTATTTTGAAAGAGTTGCAGCTATTGAATTCGCTGTAAAATATGACGATGGCAAGGACTTGAGAGGCTTAAAATATGCTGATGTTGTATTACTTGGCATATCGAGAACTTCTAAGACACCGCTGAGCATGTATTTATCGCATAAGAATGTCAAAGTGGCGAACGTGCCGCTTGTGCCTGAGATTCCAGTTGCTAAGGAAATATTTCAAGTCCCTAAGAACAAGTTGATTGGATTGACGAATTCACCAGATAAGCTCAATGAAATCAGAATGGAAAGACTAAAATCCCTTGGTCTATCTTCGGATGTGGAATATGCTAACATGGATCGTATTTTGCAAGAACTCGATTATGCTGAAAAAGTATATAAACAATTAGGGTGTCCAATTATTAATGTTGCAAATAAGGCTATTGAGGAAACTGCAAGCATTATCCTCGAAATAACTGGTCTTAATATGAAGCTCAAGTAGAGGCAGATAATTGACCCATAGTTTTTCTATGGGTTTTTTATAAATTTTATCTTTGTGAGGGAAGGTTAAAAATGAAAAAATTTGTTTATGCTTTTGAAGAGGGCTGTAAAGAGCTCAAATCACTGCTGGGCGGCAAAGGTGCCAACTTAGCAGAAATGAAAAAAATTGACTTGCCAGTACCTGAGGGATTTACGATTACAACTGAGGCCTGTAATCAGTATTATGTCGATGGTAAAAAGATTTCCGATGAAATAATTACTCAAATTGAGGCTAATTTAGTCCTTTTGGAAGAAAAGACACAAAAAAAACTGGGAGACGCCAATGATCCATTATTGGTATCGGTTAGATCTGGTGCTGTGATTTCCATGCCTGGTATGATGGACACAGTTTTAAACTTAGGTTTAAATGATTTATCCGTTGAAGGGCTCACTAAGTTAACAGAAAACCGTAGATTTGCAATGGACTGTTACAGACGTTTTATTCAAATGTTCGGTGATGTCGTTTTAGAAATTCCTAAATACAAATTTGATAAAGTTTTAGATGGTAAAAAGGAAATCTGTGGTTATGAATCAGATACACAGCTTACGGCTGCGGATCTTGAAGAAATTATCGAAGGTTACAAAAAAATTGTTAGCTCAGAGAAGGGTTTTGATTTTCCACAAGAACCTAAAGAACAGTTGATGATGGCAATTGAAGCTGTTTTTGGCTCTTGGAATAACGAACGTGCTATTGTCTACAGAAACTACAACGAGATTCCACATAATTTAGGCACTGCTGTCAACATTCAATCCATGGTGTTCGGCAATATGGGTATGACATCCGGCACTGGCGTTGCATTCACACGTAATCCATCTACCGGTGAAAATAAACTCTTTGGTGAGTTCTTGATCAATGCACAAGGTGAGGACGTTGTTGCAGGCATCAGAACGCCTCAAAAAATTGATGAATTGAAAGATGCATTACCTGAAGTCTATCAACAATTTGTCGATGTCTCTGCAAAACTTGAAGCACATTATAGAGATATGCAAGATATTGAGTTTACCGTTGAACGTGGTTCTTTATACATGTTGCAGACGAGAACTGGTAAAAGGACAGCTTATGCCGCTGTGAAAGTTGCAGTAGACATGGTAGACGAAGGTGTTATTGATAAGAAAGAAGCACTTATGAGAATTGCACCTTCACAACTTGATCAGTTACTTCACCCTACATTTGAACCTGCTGCACTTGAATCTGCACACCTTTTAGCTAAGGGATTACCCGCTTCACCAGGTGCAGCAAGTGGAAAAGTATATTTCCACTCAGCTGACGTGGTTAAGGCTAGGGAACAGAAAGTTAAGAGCATCTTAGTGAGAACAGAAACTTCACCTGAGGACATTGAGGGTATGGTAAAAGCAGAAGGTATCCTAACTTCAAGGGGCGGCATGACATCACATGCAGCGGTTGTTGCCAGAGGTATGGGCAAATGTTGCGTTGCAGGTTGTGGTGAAGTGAAAGTAGACGAGGAAAATCGTATTTTCAGAATTGGAGATCAAATCTTCAAAGAAGGGGATTACATTTCACTTGATGGTAACACTGGAAAAGTCTATTCAGGAGAAATTAAAACAGTTGAAGTTGGCTTGACAGGAGATTTTGCTAAAGTACTGGCGTGGGCAGACGAATTTAGAACATTGGGCATTCGAACCAATGCGGATAATCCTCTAGACTCTGAGACCGCAGTTAAATTTGGAGCTGAAGGCATTGGCCTTTGCCGTACAGAGCACATGTTCTTTAGTGATGATCGAATTCTAAATGTAAGAGAGATGATTGTTGCATCTAATAAAGTGGATCGTGTAAAAGCACTTGATAAACTCTTGCCATATCAAAAAGAAGATTTTATTGGCATTTTCAAGGCAATGGGATCAAGACCTGTAAACATCAGACTCTTAGATCCACCATTACATGAATTCTTACCACATAAAGATGAAGAAATCAGTGCACTTGCTACAGATTTAGGTGTGGATTTTGAGGTGCTTAAATCCAAAGTGGAAAGTTTAAGTGAATTCAACCCAATGCTTGGCCATAGAGGATGCCGTTTGGCAATCACATATCCTGAAATTTATGAAATGCAAGTCAGAGCGATCATAGAAGCTGCTGTGTATTGTAAAGAAGAACTTAAAATAGAAGTGCATCCAGAAATTATGATCCCACTGGTTGGACATCTTAAGGAATTTACAATTCTCAAGAAACTCGTTATAGATACAGCAACAGAGACACTTAAAACGTTAAATGCTGAAGTGGTCTATAAAGTGGGCACTATGATTGAAGTCCCTAGAGCAGCTTTAATCGCAGATGAAATTGCCAAGGAAGCTGAATTCTTCTCATTTGGAACCAACGATTTAACTCAAATGACGCTTGGTTTCTCTCGTGATGACTCTGGAAAATTTCTTGACGAATACGTGAAAAAAGAGGTATTTGATAAAGATCCATTTGAATCCATCGATCAAAATGGTGTGGGGAAACTCGTTAACATGGCATGTGAGCTTGGCCGACAATCAAATCCTACCATCAAATTAGGTATTTGCGGTGAGCACGGCGGAGAACCAAAATCTATTGAATTCTGCCATAAAACTGGACTTAACTACGTTTCTTGTTCACCTTTTAGAGTGCCAATTGCAAGACTTTCAGCAGCTCAGGCGGCGATTAAAAACAAAGACCAATAGAAATAAGAATTAAAAACAGTTAGTTAAACCTTCAAAGGCTTTGTATATCAAAGATTTGGTGGATTTAGTATAAAATGAAGTCAGGGTGTTATTTCTTAAGGAGTTTAAGAAATAACACCCTATTTTTATTGTCTTTGCACTTTTGAACTAAGATTTGGGAGAAAAATTACTATTACGATCACTTTTTCTATTTAATTATAGAACAACGATAGAAATATAGTGTGGAAATTTTTATATCTTATACTAAAAAGATAACTCTGATGAGAGATGAGCTAGAAAAGGAAGTAAGAGAAATTGATAATACATATAAAGGTAGATCAGAGTTATCTAAAAGTTTGGCTAAAATGCCGTATGAAAGTTCTTTATACGGATTGAAAAATAAATATGGAAAAGGCTTAGAAGTTAAATCCCATGGAGAAAGTTTCTTAGAGTTATTTAACTCAAGATTTGTACCAGACGGATTATATATATTAGATGAACCTGAGACACCTTTATCACCTATGAAGCAGCTTGCTTTTATATTGGAATGTCAACACTAAATTAGACAACTTTTTTAAAGTGTAAATATTTGTAATCTATCGGTGACCGATAACCTAATGATGAGTGTAAGCGATGATTGTTGTACCAGTTTACATAATCGAACAATTCTAACTTTAAGTGTTCAATCGACTCAAATGTTTCTTGATATACAAACTCCTTTTTAACTGTCTTGAAGGTTGCTTCAGCTACTGCATTATCATAAGGACAGCCTTTTTTACTTAAAGAACGTTCAATTGAAAATGTATCTAGTAATCCATCAATTGCGTTATTTTTAAACTCATTGCCTCTATCTGTATGAAAAATTTTGACCTTAGATAAATTGTGTTTGATAGATGAAAACGCTTCATATACAAGTCTTGCATCTTTACGAGCACCTGCACTATAACCCACGATTTCTCGGTTATGCAAATCAAGCATCAAACAAATATAGTGCCACTTATCATTTACTCTAACATAGGTTAAGTCACTTACAACAACGTCTAAAAATTCTCTATTATCAAAGTTTCGATCAACTAGATTTGTGATTTTAGCCTCATTACAAGTATCTTTATGAACTCTATATTTGGCAACTGTATAGCTTGATACTAAGCCATTTTCACGCATAATACGACCAATACGACGCCTGGAAAGTATAATACCTTCTTTTTCTTCCAAATACTTTTTTAAACGTCTGGTGCCATAAGCGCGGCGATTTTCTTTAAAAGCTTTTATAACCGCTTTTGAATAGTCATCGTCTGAACTTGAATCTTCTAATTTTGATTCATAATAGTATGAACTTCTAGGCATATTTAGGACGTCACACATTGCTGATACAGAGTATTTATCACTGTTTGCTTTAATGATGGCTACTTTCGTCCCATGATCAGCGCTGCTTGCTTTATGCGATAGATTACAAGTAAACCTATCTTAATGAAATATCATTTTCCATTTCTAATTGTTTGTTGTGTTTTCGAAGTTCTATCAGCTCTTTTTGTTCATCTGTGAGGTTATCTTTTGTTTTGAATGAGCCTGTATCTTTGTGTTATTTTATCCATTTATCAAGGGTTGAAGGGTATAAGTCATATTCTTTACGAATATCTGCTTTGCTTTTTCCGTTTAAATATAATTGTACTATTTGCTCTTTGAATCCTTCAGTGAAATTTCTTCGCTCTCTTTTATTATTAGACATGGGGAATTCTCCTTTTTCTTTTGGTTATATTTTATATGACCTTAAGAAATCTGTCTAACTTAGTGTAAACCTATCCATCTTGATAAAGTTAATCAACTCTCCACTGGATTTGATATTTTTCATCTATATCCGCTAATTCTTCCTGATAATAGGGCGTACACCGGAAAAGTACTAACTGCTTGTATTGTTAGCCTACAGAGAATTTGTCGTTATTGTTGTCCAAAATATTTCAGTAGTAGTGTGGTTTACTATGAAATTACCATATATAAACACATTTCATGAAGTAATCCTTGCCGTAGCACTACACACAAATATGATGTACGAAGAATTTCTAACAGAAATACTCATAAGTTTTTAATATTGGAATGAGGTTTTTGGAGATACACTTTTAACAGGTGCCCTTGTTGATCGATTGACTCATAAAGCACACATCTTGGATAACTCTCTGGAAAATAGCGTTCGCTTTGGAGAAACAATGGCATGGATGAAAACCAAAGAATAAGTTGGCCCGTTTTTCAAACGATTGAGTGGATCATTTTTTAGTTGACAATACCATTTAAAAGGGGGGTGGAGCAATCGTTTCATTAACAGGATTTAAGATAGTGAAATATAGATGCTCCAATTTAAGATATGTTAATGTCCTTCTGTGGGAACATGTTGCTGCTAGTACAAGTTATGTACTTTTTGGTGACTATGTAAAAAAGGTGCATGATTTATATTAGAAACAAAACAATTTACTGTCAAATTTTACTGAGTCAAATAATTTGACATGGTGAAGTTTTGATGTTATGCTGAATGTATTGTTAGGTACAAAAATATTTTGAAAAATAGAAGGATGTGAAATATTGTATTCCAAACTTGAAAAAGAACTACAAATTAGAGCATTGCAGGATAGTCTTTCTGTTATTAGAAAAATTGCTGGCTGGACTATGGAAGATTTAGGTGAAAAAATTGGCGTAACTAAACAGACAATAAGCAATTTAGAAAATCAAAAGACTCAAATGAATCTAACTCAGTATATTGCAATTCGTGCTGTATTTGACTTCGAGATTCAAAATAACAAATGCAATGAGATCCTTCCAGAAATAATTGCTTTGCTCTTGGACAAAAAACATGAGTATTCAGAAGTAGATCAGAAAAAAATTGATGAAGCAACTAAAACTATTTCAGCTGCAGCTGCGGGTGGAATAAATGGAGCGGCTTTGACATCACTTAGCGGTAGTTTACTAAGTTCTATTGTAGCTGGAGCTGCAATTGGGGCACCAATAGGACCAGTAGGTATGGCACTGGGATCAATATGGTTATCGAAAATTTTAAACTCTAAAAATGGAAAGGATAAAAAATAAATAAGACAAATTTTACTAATTGGGAGAACGCAAATGAACGAAGCACTTAATATTATAATACAAGCTGTATCAGGGGCTTTTACAGGTTATATTACCAATACATATGCCATTAATATGTTGTTCAAGGAATATACGTCGCTCAAAATTGGGGGTGTCATCAAAAAGACTAAAAGTGAATTTATTGAAAATGTAAGTGCGTTGGTCGAAAGAGATATTATTAATCATGAAACTCTTCAGTCAGAACTTTCAAAAGATGCATTTAAGGATAGCCTTGAAAAACTGATCAATGATTTCCTAAAGGTATCTCTCTATGATCAATTGGGCGAGCTTACATATGGTGCCTTTGAGGGCTTTGAGCCGACTTATAATAACACCAAGCGATTTATAGAACTTCAGCTGAAAAAAAATGCGCGCAAAGCTATAGATACCGTTTGTGAAGAGGTCAGTGTAGATGCTCTTTTATCAGAGGAACAAATTGAAATTTTACTTGAAGTCATAATTGACGAATTACTTGTCATCACTGAAAAAAACGATTTCATTGCCGATTTTGTAGATGATTTATTAAGTGAACACGGTCACTTAAAAGCCGAGGACCTTATCGGTAAAACCGTACTTGATACAGTGGAAGCGAATATCAACAGCCAGCTGGATGTAGGAATAAAGCACATTAAATGTGAGGAATATGATACTCTTGAGATGTTGATTACGTCATTACTGGATACCATAGACTATCAAAAAATTATCTGCGATTTTCAAACTTCGTTATTTTCTAAACAGATTTCGCAAATTATTTCATCTGATAATCAAGTGACATTAACAGACGCTTTTAAAGAAAATGTCATCGGTTTTTTAAAATCAGATGAAGGGAAAAAGTTATTTGAAAGTCTTGTAAGCGTATTTATCAAACTAGGTAAAAATATTGATAAGACACTACTGGATCTTATTTCCCCTGAATTTCGGCCGAGCGTTAAGGCCTATCTCAAAAAGAATCTCCCTACATTTATCAAACAAATTTCTGGATGGATCAAGGAGCATGCATCAGAAATTGAATCACTAATTCAGGATGCAGTCAATGAAACCATTGATTCAACAGGAGGTCCTAAAGGTGTTGTTCTTAAAATCATCAAAAAAGTTTTTCTATCTGATATTGCTAGTAAAAATGAAGTGGCGAACTTAATTGTATCCTATTTGCAGGATGAAATAGACATTGAAGAATTGTCAGAAACCCTTACTCTAAAGGCGATGAATTTCTTCGAAGAAGAGACTGTTCGGTCGATGATTATTTCGCTTGAAAAAAGCAATATGCTTTCAGAAGCTAAGATTGCCGATTTTATCATAAAGAATATGATCACGAGCATAGATTATATTCCGAAAGAATCATTGGAACAGTTCTTTAACAAAAAATTGGATGAACTTGTGAAAATAGATCTCGTAAAAATCTTCGATGAAAATATAAAATCAAAAGCGGTCACGGGGGTTGTCAATCTCTTGATATCAGGTTCACGAATTGAAGAGATGGCGTCAGTGAAGTTTAAACGTATCTATAGTGATATTAAAAAAACACCTTTTGATGAATTTTTAAAAGCTGAAAAAATGGATGCTTTTGCATCGATGAGTAAAGAAAAACTGGTTCAAAAAATTACGCAAGAAAAATCAGAAATCATCGCAGTATTAACGGGGCTTATTAAATCCGCAATTGCCGATGTGAAAATTAACACGCTCCTGCCAAAAGGAGATATAAGAAACATTGAAAACCAACTTAGCACAAAGGCTTATGATGCTGTAATTAATCAAATAGATGCACGTAAATCTTCTAGCCTTAAAGATGACCTTGATAAGCTCAACAACATCGTACATATTGATGAACTGGCTACAGATTTTGTCATCAAGCAGATTAATCGAAACCTTGAAGTATTACTTGAAGGCAATATCAAGCGCATTGTCGGTGAAAACCTTTCGAAACTAAGCGATGATGAAATTTCCGAAATGGTACACAATTTTATGGGAAAAGAGCTTCAGCCCATTACGATATCAGGGGCATTTCTAGGTCTATTCGCCGGTGTAGCACTCGCTTTATTTACAGAAGGGAAGCCGCTTACCAAATTTAGTTTCAATCCATATAGTATTGTGACTTTTGCGGTTGTAGGGCTTTTAACCAATGTACTTGCGCTTGAACTCATATTTAGACCTTATAAGGAACAGAAGCTGCTCGCTAATATTCCTGGGCTTAATCTATTTTCCCAAGGTTATATCGTTAAAAACAAGGAAGCTTTTGCAAAGAACATGGCGGGATTTGTCGATGAGGATCTTCTTGATAAAAAAATGATCAATGAAAGCTTTATCTCACATCGCTCAGCTATTAAAGAAGGGGTGCTTGATAGCATTTCAAAAGACAATTATGAAGTTGCATCTTTCATATTGAACAAACATTCGGTCGAAATATCAGAACAGCTTACTGATTGGCTTGTCACCTATGTCAAATCAGAAGCGGAAATGCTGTCAAATGAGATTGTAAAGTATACAGAAAATATACGTTTGTCTGAGGCGCCTGTAAGAGAAAAATCAGAAGCATGGAGCAAATGGCTTATTGCACATATACATGGCTTGAAAATCAATGCTATAAACCAACTTGATAATTTTCTTCAAAGTGATTATGAGATTTTAAGTCTGTTGGATGATAAGGAAACAGCATCCATAAAGGAGATGATTGTTAAAGAAGTATCAACGGTTCTGGAATCAGTTATCGTATCTGTATGCGAGGGTAGTTACATTGAAAAGGCAGTGGCAAGTTATGGTGAACAGTATAAAGCATTTATCGCACAGTCTATGCAGGAGGTCATTGACCGAAACGTTATAAATGATGTCAAAGGTCATATCAGTGGTAGGATTGAAGATCTGATCACCTCAGATGACGCAAGGGATAAACTCATGCAAATGATCAATGATAAATTCAATCATGAATTTTCGCCACAAAAGCGCGTAGGGGATTTGTTTGACGGCAAAATTAAAAATTATGTCAATCAAAACATCAACACGATTTTGGGCAATATCAAAGATATGCTGGTGGATTCTTTAAAAGAAAATGAGGGTCTGATTCAGCGAAAAGTCAAGAGCATCGTTAAAGGAGAACTTGGTTCTATTCAAAAGGGCGCTTACTTGATATTAGGCGGGGATGATGTCATTGACAGGGTGATTTCCAAATTGGTATATCAAAAATTTCCAAGTTACATTGACAAATCACAAAATCAAATTAAGGATATCTTTGAAACCTTGATGAACAAACATATTTATCCAACGAAGGTCAGTGAGATTCAGCTGAAAATCAGTGAAAAGAATGTAGCATCCATCTTAGAAGGATTTGTATCTAATAAGCATAACCTAAATACAATAGCGAAATCGATTACCCAGATTTCTAATGCCATGATTATTGAACTCACATTGGTACCGATGCAACGTTATCTAGAGATTATGAATCTAGAAACGCTTGATTTGGTGTATCAGCGTTTCAAACAGGAAGTGGATGAGGTTTCATCAGTAACCGCAAATGAACTTCGTCGTTCAAAAGTCTGTATTACAAACGACTTGACAAAGGTGCTTTATAAATTTTTCGAAAAGTATATTTTAGATATCGAAATGGCAGATGTCTTTGATGATGTGGACAAAAAGGATATCGAAGAATTCGTAGATACCGCTTTTCGCCATTTGACAAAAAGTGAAGCTGTATCTGATGCGCTTAACCTTTTGATTAATGAAATCTACCAAAATGGCTATCAGGATAAATCTTTGCACCAAGTCATACAGACAGATACATTTAAAAAAGATGTGCAGCAAACGGTTAGTGACCTTGTTTACAACGAACGAATAGAAGCTGTAATCAATGAAATCATAGCCTCGGTTATTTCTAAAGCGACAGATAAAAAACTAGATTTTGTTCATGCGAAAACGAAACATCAGATAGCGGAAGTACTGACTGAAGCAAGTCTAGACTCTGTTAAAAGACAAATCGCAGACATTTTGATGGCAGTTGATTTCAGGAATATCACCGAAAATAAGATCAATGAGCTCGATGCCAAGGCAATCCACACGCTATTCAATTCATTCGCTGGCAAATATTTTACAAAACTTAAACTCTACGGCCTTTGGGGAGGCGTTTTCGGTCTACATTCACTGACTTTCATTTTTCCATGGGTGTATCATTTGTATGTTCAATTGAAAAATGGTAAAGGTAATGCGAAGGAGCAGGAGCAAGGATCGTAAGACGAACAAATTTTAAATGCTTGACTGAAAATATTCATTTTCAGAGAATGAACTGATTAATCTAAAATTTAATGTTCTAGGCGAGAAAAATTGAAGGTGCTATTGCAAAATAGCCCATAACTAAAAATGGTGCTGTTGCTCAACTAATTTCTTAGTTTTGCAGCAGCACCTCCTTTTTTATATTTATTTTTAAGTAACTATTACAGAAAATGTGTCATTATCAATACAGTGTATTCATGTAATATTTATGAAACATATAATATTTGATTGCACTCCAAATGCATTCATAATATACTTGTCATACAAAATAAATCTGATTATTTTCTAGGAGGCATGACATTATGACGAAGTTATTGCTTGAATTCATGGGAAGTTTAGTGAAGCCTGTTTCGGGGAAACAAATTGCAAATTTTTTTAACAGCCATGGATATAACTACCATCAAACAGGTGGTACAGTTGGAAATGCAGTGAAAATTGGCTTAATCAATGTTGTAAGTATAAAACACATCAATGGCTGCAGAGTCAATTATTTTATTTAAGGGGGAATTAGTGGATACTATATTCAATCAGTTTTCAGCTTGCAAATGAAGAAATGGCTAAGCAGGTAAATTTGAAAGACTATTCAAATGAAATTGAGGCAGCAATAGAAGACTTCAATAAGAACGGTGAAGAAGCTAGAAACAAACGTAAAATTACAAAACACAAAAATGCAATAAAATATTATTAAATTAATTTTTTTATCCTTATATAGATGGCACGTTTCAAATGCAAGAAACAGCACAATCATAAGCAAACTTCCAAGAAGACCTATTAAAGATATCTCAGAATTAAAAACATGCTCACCAATATAACTAAGCATTAAAAAACATATTGAAATTAAAGGGATTATTACCCTATGCCGTTTTTGTATTTTCCTCAATTTATTCACCTAGCCTTTTATGGTAGTAGTGGATATTCAAAAAAATTTCCGAACCCATTGCTGTTGTATGAGGGCTATCTGTATAGTAAGTATATACTTAATGAATTAACTCGATCTTTAAAGGTAAAAGATTAATAAAGAGCTAAAAAACGTAACTTTCAAAAGATGTATAATTACATAATTATTTTGGTGTGAGCCGCTTTGACCAGTTTCTACTCCTTTTCGGACAGATCATGACAAACTCGGATAGGAAAAGCCAGAGGAGGTTTGCTACAATTTATTCAAGAGGTGAGACAATGGATTTTATTCAGAATATGCAAAAGGCAATAGACTACATGGAGGCTCATATCTTAGAGCCGATTACTTATGAAAATGTGGCAAAGCAACTCTATGTGTCCAGTTATTACTTTCACAGAACCTTTAGTATGTTGACTGGAATTACTGCCAATGAGTACATCAAAAACAGGCGGTTATCCATGGCAGGTCAAGAACTTTCTGCCACAGGGGCAAAAGTGATCGAGGTCGCATTAAAATATGGCTATGAGACTCCTGAGAGCTTCACAAAAGCTTTTACCCGATTTCATGAGGTGACCCCTAATGCGGCAAAACATGCAGGTGTTGAACTAAAATCCTTTAATCGACTTCTTATAAAAATTAATTTGGAAGGCGGTACAGTTATGGATTACAGAATTGAAAAGAGAGCACCCTTTAAGTTGATTGCAAAGGTAAAAAAGTTTAAGAACCTAGCAATCGCAGAAGAAGAAAACAATGAAATCCCAGCATTTTGGGATACATGCAAGGCAGATGGCACCTTTAGAGTACTTGAGAAAAAAGCTACTCGGCACGATGTGTATGGGCTCTGTGCACCCGTCTCGAAGGAAAGCCCTTATTTTGACTACGGCATCGGCATGGTATACGACGGTGAGAGCGTTCCAGAAGGCTACACACTTTGGGAAGTAAAACCGACTCTATGGGCAGTCTTCAAATGCATGGGGGACAATGGCGACTGCATTGAAGAGACATGGAAACGTTTTTATTCAGAATTTCTTCCAAGCTCAGATTACAATATGCTTGATGACACGGATTTTGAGCTGTATGAAGAAAATCCAACCCCAGGGTGCTTTTGTGAACTCTGGATTCCGATTGAGAAAAAATAAAATAAAAACTTGTAGTAAGAGATAGAACATGAGAAGGGACAGTCCAATGCTAAGACTTAATGGACAGTCCCTTTTCTATTAAAACAACAAGATTTGAGCCGAAAGCCGTGATGAGGGGGGTCACCCTCAAACATATTGGTTTGGGTTAGAGATTAAAAATAAAAAGAAAATCGTTTTGAGACATTGAGAGACCGCTTAAATCTTGTTGTTTTAGGAAATTTAAATAATTGCGACTAGAATGTAAAGATTTGGTGTATATATTAAACGTATAGATTTGACTTGGACATTATTAAGCATATATTATGAGTCACATATTTTCAACACAGCAATCTCTAATATGACAAAATGAGGAGCGTGAAAATGATCAAAGCTAGAATAAAAAAAGATAGATTAAAAATAAGTAGATTTAAAATAGAAGGCAATTCAAGAATAGCCATACTGGTTTCAGTATCAGCTTTTGTTTTACTCATGTTTTTCAGTATTATTTTTATCTATAATTTTTCCATGAGAATTAGGGAAGATGAAGCAAATAGAGTTGCAATATCATATTACAGTCTCAACGAGGAGATCAGAGATTTTAAAAATCAAAATGTCAGCTTATTGTCTGGATTTGCAGCATACATACAACTTAAAGAGACCACAAGCGATGAGGAAATCTATGAGTACTTAGGCTTTCTTTTGAGAGATCATCTGGACGACATAAAAAATATTGGTGTACTAATAGATACAACCATAAGATGGGTATATCCTACTGGAGGCAATGAAGGTGCAATTGGCAAGGACTTAACAGAGATTCCTGAACAAAGAGATGAAGTCCTAAGGGTCAAGAATAATCTAGAAACGCTTTTTGTTGGTCCAGTTAACTTGATCCAGGGTGGAACAGCTTTCATTATCCGTATGCCACTTTTAAAAGATGAGGCTTATTGGGGGATGGTGAGTATTGTTTTAAAAGCGGAAAATGCCTTTAAGTTCGTTGACAAGCATTCAAGAAATTACAAGATAGATTATTTGATTACACCAGCAGATACACCAAATGAAATCATATATGGGAACAGTCGCGTATTAGAATTATCACCCCTTAAGTTTAGAACAGAAGCATCAATTGGCAATTGGGATGTCTATGCAGTGCCATCTGGTGGATGGGATCATAGAGTAAAACAAATTGCATTAATTTTTTTCGCCTGTATCCTAATGAGTTTTTTCGTATCTTTAAGTACTTATTCATGGATAAAAAAATATGGAAAAGTCTTGAATGACAAAGTAGAGCTTGAGGGTAAATATATACAAGACAGATTTACAAAAATATATACGCGGGAGTATTTTAATCTCAGATTGAAAGAAGAAGTGAGCAATAGTCAACGACATAATCATCCTATTTCAATGATCTATTTCGATTTAGATCACTTTAAAAAAGTTAATGATGTTCATGGCCATTCTGCTGGAGACGAAGTATTGCTTGAAGTTGTTGCAAAGGTCAAATCAATCATTAGACTGGGTGACATCTTTGCAAGATGGGGTGGTGATGAATTTATAATATTGCTTCCAAATATCAATCTCAGCGGCGCCCAAGCAATTGCTGAAAGAATTCGCCGTGAAATTGAGGCATTAGATATCAATAAATCCTATGGTGTCACCGCAAGTGTAGGTTATTCTGAGTGGAAGAACAAAGAATATATTGAATCTTGGTTTATTAGAACGGATCAAGCACTATATACATCTAAGAATACAGGTAAAAATAAGATTACCGCCAGTGATCACAATAAAGAAAAAAACATACTTGTAAGAGCAGAATGGGACGAGACATCAAATTCTGGATGCAAAACCATTGATGATGAACATAGGGCAATAGTGGCGCGCTGTAATCGAATTGTGGAAAGTGCCTTAGAGCAATCTTCATTTGATGAGACCATCAGAAACGTTGAGAATGTAATTCTTGAAATGGAGCAACACTTTAAAGATGAGATAGAAATACTTAATAGAGTAGGCTATCCTCAGGTTGAAAAGCATAAGAAAATCCATGCAGCTTTATTGTCAAGGACAAACGTTATTTTCAAAAAGACAATCCAAAGAGATATCACCGCAGTCGAATTCTTTTCATTTTTACTCATAACAGTAGTCGAAGGTCATTTTAAAAATGAAGATGTCAAATATTTCCCTTATATAGCAAAAGAAAAAAATAATTCAGACCATTATGCATAAAGCATATAATGTAAGATATAAGTTCATACTTTTCAAAAGTGAGGATCATCCTTTAATGAGATAAAAGGACGATCCTCGCTTTTTGTTATTCTACAACGTATATTAGCATTTCAGCAGAATCTGTTTTAGGTTTTGGATTATTAAGCGTAGCATATTCACCAATTGATGATCTTAAGGTTACTGTACCAGGAGTGAGCCCCTTAATGGTGACACTTTTCTCATAAGTGATGATGAATTTCTCTTGAATACCTGTAACATTCGAAACACTGCTGTAACCCGACATAACCGTACCGGACATCTCAGCAATTGCTGGATTGCTGATGCCCCACCGTGGATAAAAACGGTCTGACTCTGCTGGAATGACGGCCTTAATCTCAATGACATCTCCAACTTTCAAGTAAATAGGCCCTTTTTGATCCAAGTGGAATGTATTTGAGTCAAAGACATTATTTTGAGAAACTGGAATAGGTTTATTCCGTTCAAATTGCTTGTATGCATTATATACCATGATCATCGCCATTTCCTTGGTGACTTTTCCCTTTGGATTTAAGGCATCACCACTGCCGTTAATAATCCCGTAGCCATTTAAAACACGAATGCTTTTTTCTGCCCATGTGGAGATGGCATCTTTATCTGCATAATTCTTTTGAAAATCAATATTGGCATTATAGTATCTGCCTGAGGCATCTAATGATTTAGCGATCATTACACACAGCTGTTCTCTCGTAATGGACTCCTGAGGACTAAAAGTACGGTTGCCAGTGCCACTTATGATACCTGCATTATAAGCTTTGATGACACTTGTATTGGTCGTGTCATCAAAAGGGTTATTGCCATTATTTACAAACCCTCCAAAGTTTTCATACATTGTAATAACAAGTTCTGAAAATTCTTCTCTTGTGGCATTGGCACTAAAATCTGTTGTGATCATTTTTTCAGTTTTTATCCCTTGTTGTATGGCTTCTTCAAGGATTGAAACCGCCCATGGGCTAGCAGTTTGAATGCTGGTAGAGGTATTGACAGGATGAGTCACAGGAACATTTGTCTGTTTAGGTAAATTGTTATTCACAGGAACTTCAGTTTGTTTTGGCAAATTGTTACTCACAGGGACCTCTGTCTGTTTTGGAATATTGTTACTCACAGGGACCTCTGTCTGTTTTTGCACATTGCTACTCACTGTTTTTAGAGGCTCAACGTAGAGCACATACAGTTCCATATAATTACTGTCACTGCCATAGTTGTCCCCAAAGTTGAAGAATAGTGATAATTTACTTTGGATGGTTTGCTTTTCGGTTTCATTAAATACGCCATTTTGTTCATAAACTAGTTTTGCATTTTCTCTACCATAGTAACTATTGGTAGTCAGTTTGACGTCATATGTTGAATCGGTTAGTGTAATGACTTTGTATAGCACGGTACCGTTTGGAACGACATAACTGCCAGCGAAGCTATGATGCGTTGACACCGATGCCCCTGATGGTAAGCCTTCTATGCCAAGCCCTATATAGTTGGCATACTGTTCTCCAAAGATGGCGTAGCTTCCGTAAATCTTAGTGTTCATCAAATTATACTTTTCTACCGTTTGTACTGCATTACCATCGACTCGACCGTCAACAACTCGGCCATTGGTGAAAGTCCCGCCCTTTAAAACCAATCCTGTTGATCCACTGGATATTGCACCGTCAAAGTATTGCATTTGCTTTAATTTATAGCCACTCAAATCATATGTGGTCTCATTAGACTGTGTTTGTTGAATTTGATTTGGTTGTTGAGCTGGAGCAGGTTGCTGTGGCTGATTAGGTTGCTGAGCCGGAGTAGGCTGCTGCGGTTGTTGTGGTTGATTAACTTGTTGAGTTGGAGTGGGTTGTTGCGCTTGATTTGACTGCTGTGGCTGTGTATTTTGGGGTTGCGGTGTTGGTGCATCTCCAATACTGACAAATGGTACATCGTTTACCTTTGCATAAGTTTCTGTAGATGAACCATTATAGCCATACAACGTAACTGGCGTATTATAGAATGCATCGCTCATACTGCCGCCACCAGCTCTGTTATCTGAAGCAATGGCAGCACTGGCATTCAATATAGTGGCACTTTTCAGATGAGTACAATTGGCAAATGCAGCACTATCAATTGATTTAAGGTTCTCTGGCAGTGTCACAGTGAGCAAGTTTTTACAGAGATAGAAAGCCGATCTGCCAATCTTATCGACACCGCTTCCAAATTGAACCTCATATAATTTTTCGCAATCCTGAAATGCCATATCCTCTATGGTTTTGATATTATTTGGAATGGTGATTTGAGTTAATGCATCACAATTGTTGAAAGCAGATTTTTTTATTACAGTTACTTGTGTAGGCAGATCAATATTGGATAGACTTGTACATCCTGAAAAAGCATTTGATGTAATAGATGTAAGATTTTTGCCCCATTGATAACTGGTAAGGCTTGTACAGTTGGTAAATGCAGAATCCCCTATATAAGTGACACTGTCTGGTATTTCAATTTGCTTTAGGCTTTCACATTGATAAAAGCTTCTCGATCCGATTTGAGAAATAGTGTTTCCAAAGTCCACACTTCCTAGACCACTGCAATACATGAAAGCATCTGTGCCCATTGATTGGACACCAGATGGAATCACAATGTGATTAACGTGATCACAGTTATAAAATGCTTTATCTCCAATATGAAGAATGCCATTTGGAATTGTATAGCTTGAAGCACTCTTTCCAGCTGGAAACTGAACAAGTGTATCACCTGATTTTTGAGAAGTTCCAGTGCGATCCATCAAAACACCATCAACAGAGTAATAACGTGAATTATTTGTATCTACATTAATGGCTTCCAGTTGATCACACAGAGAAAATGCACTGTCACCAATATTGGCAACATTTACAGGTAAATTGATACTTTTTAACTGGGTACAACCCTCAAATGCTTTTGAACCGATTGTAGTTAAATTTTCTCCTAGAGATACACTGACCAATCCCGTGCCGTAAAACGCCATTTCATCTATTATAGCGACATTTTTTCCAAATTGAATATGAGTTAAGTTTTGTTTTTTGTGAAAAGGGGATATTGCAATTTGAGTAACTGGGTAATGCTCGCCATTAAAAATGACTTCATCTGGAATTGTAACATTGCCAATGCTCCCATCATACCCTGTAACCATAGCGGTTTGTTTACTCGTATTTATAGTGTAACTTAAAGGCCCCTCTTTAAATATCTGATTTGCTGCATAAGTAGTGGGCGCCAAGAACAGCGTACAAAGCAAACCCATAAGAATTAGTAAACTCAGTTTTTTTCTCTTTTTTCTAGAAATTGAATTCAAAATCGTGTCCCTCCCTTTATTTTTATAATATGAGTAACTTCCTATTGGTAACCTTAATTTTACGCTGTTTATACCAGAAAAAAAATCACCCCTAAGGGGTGATTTAATATAATATACGTGAAGATTTGAATATTTTCGTTACATTATGCCTTTAAGATCATAGTGGATTCATATGAGACACATATTTTTCTATAAGTTCTTTTTTATTGCTGACTTCGGCTTTAGCATAAATATTTTTTGCATGTGTTTTTAAAGTGTTTTCCGAAATAAACATTCTTTCAGCAACCTCCTTGTTTTTTAATCCCTCCAGCATAAGTAACACAATTTCACGCTCTTTTACAGTAAAAATATCAAGGCAACTCTCACTAATCCAATGTCTTTTACGTGCTTCTTCAACAAGGGCATTGAGTTTGCCGTATAGAGCATTGTACAGTGGGAGAGCAAGTAATGTGAAGATTGTACAAAGCGACACCGCGATATAAATTTTTTGCCAGCCGTCATTAAAAATCATTGCCAGTACATTACCTAAAAATACTGCAATCAAGTTAGAACCCATTACAGGAAAAAATACCTTAAAGGGTTCATTGAATAAAAAGCTGACTTTGGCAACGAGAGTCCACAGAATCATGTCCAATAGAAGATAACCAGAAGCCACAACAAGGTAAGACAGAGTAGGTGCGTGGTTGTAAATAATGAGTAACAAAAAACCAATGCCAATAATCGCAAGTGAGATTAGAGCGAAAATAGGTTTATCCAAACTCTGTTTTTTCAAAATGATCAAATGCATGAAAAACGCATAAAGCACACCTTCCACAATGTAAACACCAGAAAAGGTCTTTAAAGTAAGCTCTTTAATCAATGTTTGACTTAAACCGCCACCGACATTGGTCAAGAAAATAATGAGGGAAATCAATAAAATAAATTTGTAATCTAAAGCGACATGAACGGCCCCTTTAGGATTTTCTGAATAAGGTTCAAATTTAATCGTATAAATGTACGAAATGATGAGGCTTAAAAAAATAAATAAAATGCCTATTTTGCCTTGTGGTAAAGTACTCAAGGTATTATTAATGGCGATACAGACCCTGCTAAAACAAATCGTTGCCGCCATGACGACAAACATATCCGTGTATTCAATGGTCTTAATGAACATGACGCCCCATCCAGCAATGAAGATTACACTAAAAATACCTAAAACGCCTGCAACAATATACATGAGATATGTTTCAGGCCAAAATCGATTTAGGATTAGAAGTATAAAAGTGCCTGTAATGGCAATTATTAAGCTGGTTTTCATCCAGCTTATAGCCTTATATTTTTGCCAAGGTAAAAATGTAAACCCATAACAGACAATCGCTGGAACAATAATATAGATCATCGCTAAAAAGGCAATATTTATATTTTGAAATACAATTGTCAGCAAACTGCCATTATATAAAAATGATAATAACCAAGACAAAAACAGACCATACGATAAAATGACGTGTACAATTTTCCGGTCATTCAAGTGAAGTCACTTCCTTATGAAATTGGGTACAGGGTCCTATAAACATTATACTCTTAAAATATAACATATTTGACTTCCGGATACAATGCTATCATGCACTTGTGGTGAGGTATACAGAGAATTTAGCATGCCTGTAAAACGATATGAATCTCAGTAAAAATAGAATGTGATTTTTAGTAAAATAGTTTAAAAAATTTGTATCGTAAAGTTTTACCTTTTTTATTGTGTATTTATGTTTTTATTTGAATAGATTAAATGATACAATATTTCTATGGTAATAGAGATATTAAAAAAATCATTATGTAAAAGGATTTATTTTGTGCTACTTGCTCCATTCAAGGTCATATTGGAAGGGGGAGGTAAATGAGAATCGAGTAAATGGATGTTATTAAGTGTACCTGAAAAGATGAGGTGAATATTATGAATGCGTTATCTAAACAAATTATGAATCAAAGTGATCAACAATCATCTGATGCCTCTGCATTGCCTAAATGTCTGATTGTTGTCTATTCTTATCATCACAATAATACTGCTAAAATTGCACAAGCTCTCTCGGAAGTTCTAATGGCACAGATTAAGACACCTGATCAAATAGTTCAAGAAGAACTTGCTGATTATGATCTTATTGGCTTTGGCGCTGGCATCGCTGGCGGTAAGCACTATAGGCCTCTACTGGATCTAATCGATGGGTTTGAGCCGATAATCGCTGCCTCACAGGACTCTCAGCAGAAGTGTTTCATCTTCTCGACCAGTGCCATAATCAGTGCAGAAAAAATCTTTAATGACCATACTGCTCTCAGAGATAAGCTCGTCTCAAAGGGGTTTAGCGTCATTGACGAATTTAGCTGTAGAGGGTTAAATACAAACAGTTTTCTCAAATTTTTTGGTGGTATGGGCAGAGGTAGACCCAATGCAGAAGATTTAGACAACGCCAGAAAATTTGCGCATACAGTTTTGGAAAAGATATAGAAGAGGTGAAAATAATGTGTGGACATCAATACCAGTACAACTAATTATATCGAAATCATAAATACGTATCAAAATGGCCTACAAACACGAATACACATTGCCTTAGCAACCTATACAGAAATTAAATTTAACAAACAGGATAAGCTACAAGGGACACTTTAATTATTGATCGGATCATATAATTATAACCAAAAAGGTAATGATGATCTCAGTCATACTGGCGATGTACTGACGAAATAGTAAAAAATATTGAAAGACAAATAAATATGGAAAGAAGTGGACAACTATGATTGAATATAAAGTTATTAAAGAGAGAAAATCCGACATGAACTCACCAATTAAATTAAAAACAGGTGATATAGTTGAGTGCCTTGAAGAGTCTAATGAAGATGGAGATTGGGCAGGGTGGATTCTTTGCAAAGGGAATAGTCTGAAAGGATGGGTTCCAAAACAAATAATAAAAAAAGAAGGAAAGATTGGAAAAGTACTAGAGAATTATGATGCTACTGAATTTGATCTAACAATAGGTGAGATAATAATTTCTGATAAAGAACTAAACGGTTGGATCTATGGAATTAAGAAAAATAGTGATGGATTAAAAGCATGGGCACCGTTAAATCACATACAAAAATTATGATAGACAAAACGTTCAAACTATTTTCGCACTACTTCTAACACGCCGATTACCTAAATCACTCTGATGACACAGCCCTTGCGAGGCAAGTACAGAGCCACTTTTCCTAAGGGTCAAAAGGAGTGACTTCGGTAATCGCGGGAACGTTATGTGAAAATTTTAGTACATGACTTTATTAGTACAAGAATCAATCGATCGGTAAATGCATTTGAACAATATTAGAAGGAGACTGTATGATAAGTCATCAGCCTGAGGAATACAACTGTCCATTTTGCCTTGTTGTAGAGGGCATAGAGAATGAGCATGTTATAACACTTCAAGAAGATATAATCTACAAAAATGCTTACGTAACTGCTTTTATTGCATCACATTGGTGGCCGAATAATAAAGGACATATACTAATCGTTCCCAATAGACATTATGAGAATATATATGAAATTCCTGTTGACTATATTTGCGAAGTACATATGCTTGAGAAACGTGTGGCAAAGGCAATAAAAAAATGTATACAATTGTGATGGAGTGTCATCACGACAACATAATGAGCCAGCAGGTAATTAAGATGTATGGCATTACCATTTACATGTTTTTCCTAGATATATTGGTGATAACCTTTATGAAACATGTAGAGAAACGACTGACTCTGAGGAACGCAAGAAATATGCTAATCGTATGCGTGCGTATCTAGCAAAAACAGATTAAGTTTTTGAAGCAATTCATGACATTGGCTTTTGAATTGAAGCAAAAGCATTATTCGATAGACTATCAATTGAACCATATAGACCGAATAATTTCATAAATCTCGTAAATGGAGGATTCCGTGGAAATATCTGAGACAAATTTAATTATCAATCATATTGAAAACTGTTTAGTAAATAGGGATATGACTATTGTGTTAATTGCTGGGAACTCTAGAGCTGGAAAATCTACTTTATCAAATGAAATACTTGATTATTTCAATGAGAAAAATATATATACCCAAAGAATTGAACTCGATAATTGGATAATTAGTGTTGATCAACGCACTGAAAAAATGAATGTGTTCGATCGATTCAATGCATCTAAAATTGAGGAGGATTTTAAAGTACTTACTAGAGGAAGTACTTTGCAGCTAGATGCATATGAAGCTAAGAGTAGAGGTAGAACTAGAATTCAAAAATCAATTAGTTTAATAAAAAAGGGCGTCGTTATTGTAGAAGGTGTTATAGCTCTTGGTTTAAGTAGTCTAGTAAGCTACGCGGATATCCGTATATATGTAGATATAGATGAATCAATTAGAAAAGAAAGGTTTATAGAATTCTATACGAACAAAGGTCTAGCTATAAATGAGATAGAAAATACGTATTTGAATAGACTAGAAGATGAGTTTAAGTTGATTGATTCAACAAAAGCTAATGCAAATATAATCTATAAAAGGTGATGGAAATGAAATTATGGAGTTTAGAAGAAATATCATCAATAGCTTCTGTAGTTGAACTAATTGTTGTAATTATCAGTATTATATATGCTAAGAAACAGTTAGATGACAGTGTGCTAAGTAGAAGAATTCAATTACTTAGAGAAATAATTAGTGAAGTTGGAACAGACGAGATACGAGAATTACGATCATGGCTATATAATTCATCTGAGGAGGACATTGACTTAGATAAAGTGCGACGCCTTGCAGTAGCATATGATCGAATATCGTTTATGCTTTTGAATGATAGAAATGCACTGAAGTTATTTCGCGAATTTCAAGGAAATGAAATAATTCAAATATGGGAGAAGGTTGAGTCTCGTATTAGGATAATTCGTGATCAAAGGAAGAATCCTGACTATTGCATCCATTTTGAAAAGCTTTATTTGTCTATAAGTACAAGTGAGAGAAAGTACTAAAATCATCACATAACACGCCAATTACAAAAATTCATCTGATGTCACAGTCCTTGAGAGGCAAGCACTGCGCCACTTTTCCCGCTAAGGCGTTAAAAGGAAGAAACGTCGGAAACTGCGGGAACGTTAGCTAAAATACTTAAATCAGAGCAATCAAGAATCAATAATGAAAAAAGGAGTATTTATGAATAAGATAGTAAATGAATCTATTAAACATAAAAGAATCTTTACAGCATCACTTTATGTATTTATAGCATTCGTTGGATGTTTCGTTTTCCCAATTGTTCCAACTTCATATGATGTATATACGAGCTATCCAATTAATATACTGATTATTTCATTGTGTATACGAATATGGATTATAAATATTTGCAATAAAAGTTTCAATTTACTAAGAAGAATACATAATAAGCACGGGATATATATATTCATCAACGTATTTATTATGAATCTTTTGGGGTTTGCAGTAAGATTGTATATAGAATATGGTGAATACACCTTCATGAAGGAATATACCCTAATGAATGTAGTATTACACTTATTACTATTGCCGATGTTAGCTGTATTGACTTTAAGAAATAGTATGCATAGTAAAAAGATTTAAGTACTTCAGCTAACACGCCGATTCCCACCATTCCTTATTCCTCTCGATGTCATATCCCTTGCAAGGCAAGTGCTAGGCCACTTTTTCCGCTAAGGCGTTAAATGAGAGTGACTTCGGTAACCGCGGGAACGTTATATTAAAGTTTTGACTAAGCAGAAGAAAGGTCACTAGAATTATGAGTAAATTAGTAAATGAAGCAATTAAATTTGAAGGTATTAATCACATAACTTTTGCTGTTTCAGATTTAAAGAAGTCAATAGAATTTTATAAAATTGTTTTTGGTGATAGATTAGTTGCAGAGAGTGAAAAGTTGGCATATTTTGATCTTGACGGTGTTTGGTTTGCTTTAAATGTTGAGAAAAATATCAAGTCTCAAGAACGACAAAGAACATATACTCATATTGCATTTTCCATGAACTTAGAAAATCAGAAAAAGTTAAAAGAGAAGTTGGCGAATAATGGTATTTCATTTGAAGACGGTCGATGTAGAAATTCTAGAGAAGGTGTCTCACTGTATCTCAGAGATTATGATGGTCATTTGATAGAATTTCATAGTAGTAACTTAATGGATAGGCTAAAATACTATTCCGAAGAAAGAGAAGATGTAAAGGTGTATGTATAAAAACTTATTACGATCGTCAAAGCCATCATATAACACGACAATTTCCTACATTCCTTCCGATGACACGGTTCTTGCGAGGCAAGGACAGTGCCACTTTTCCCTTAAGGGTGAAAAGGATGAACTTCGGTAATTGCGGGAACATTATGCAAGATTCAAAATGAGGTACGATTATGAAGTATAAACTAGAATTGGAGCAATTGTATCCCAATGGGATTGTATCAGATCTTTCTAATAGAGACAGAAAACTTTACGGGAAAATAAGTTATTTTGCAAGAACATCATTTAATATGAAAATCGAGGAATACATTATTAATGTATTAGGACTAGAATATCACAAGTATTCTGAAAGTAAGTTTGACTCGGCGCCACTAAAATATTTGAGTGAGAAATTTCATCGTGATTTCACAACGAGAGAAATATATGAATACTGGGGAATATCTAAACAAAGATTAGCTCAAATGTTAAATCATGAACCTGTTATTGGAAATATATGGTATTCACCTCGAATAGAAGAGGACCTATTTGAGATTATTAATTTATTAATTGATCAGGATATGGTTAAAGATGAAGATGATAGTAGACTAATAAGGATTTACTCTAATATAGATCAAGAAGTTAATGTTGCGTTAATAGGTAAAGATAGAGTCGTAAAGGTATATAACATTAATGACAGTCAGACCATTGAAAAACTAAAATATAAATTTTGGTTTAGATTAACTAGAGATGAATATAATTTATTGTCAAATTTGTTGTATGACGCGAAAAGCTTCCAGGATGAATATGTATCAAATAGGACTTTTAGAGAAAATGTAAGAAAAATAGCTTACAAAAACAACTTGTCAGTCAAAATCTTCATGAATACTCTTGGAATTTCTTATAAGCATCCAAATTATAAAACAGAAGAAGAAATAACAGAACTACTTTCTGAGCATTTAATTGAAGAACCTAATATTATCCATATACATACTGACGACTGGCTGACTTACTGTAGTATTGTTAGAATGGCAAGACGCAAATATCCAGAAATCGGTGTGAAAGCACTAGAATTATTTGCTAGAGATTATGGATATGAGTATAGATTTTTTAGAGATACTATAAATTGGACCTGTCAAGAATTTTGTGTAAAGTTTGATTTAAAATTTTAAGTGAGTAGCGATTCTATCAGAAAAAAGGATCTCAAGTTGATTCATGACTTGTCCCCAATTTTGGACAGGATGCAACCATGACTTTTTTATATCTATGGTTCTTAGGTAGACCAACTTATATAAGGCCATCTCATTTGGAAAAGCACCTTTGCGATCCGTAACTTTTCTTAGCTGATTATGATAACTTTCAATGGTATTGGTGGTGTATATAATTTTTCTTATCTCACTAGGGTACTCAAATAAACGCTCTACAGCGTCCCAATTGTTACGCCAAACAGCCACTGCTGCAGCAGACTCTGACCATTTAAGCTCAAATGCTTCGAACAGAATTATGGCTTCATCCAAACTCACGGCTTTATAAACAGCCTTTATATCTTTGGCGAATTCAGACCATCTTTTTCGTGCAATATAACGCGTAGAATTGCGCATAAGATGTACAATGCATCTTTGTGTT
>NZ_JADKNH010000012.1 GCF_015352425.1 Fusibacter ferrireducens
TGGTCTAATAAAAGAAACTGATATTTCCGTGGCTTAGACTAAAGCTTCATTTTTGTAGGGCCTAAAAGACCTTTATTAAGTATGCCCTTTTTTATTTTGAGCTACTTTATTTTTCACGCTAGCACCTCTTTGGACTTAGTATACCTAATAATATACCCTCGGTTTTTTTGAAGAATCAACAATAGTGTTAAAATGTAGGAACATCAAATAATAGACAATACTAGAAATCATGCGTCAGAAGCTTTTAGATAGAATTTGAAGCGGGTACTGTAAATTATTTTATTAAATGTCTATAGATTGGATATAAATAAAAGAGAGTATTATACAAAAATGATGGGGTGTACATATGTATAAAAAAAATTTCTCCACAATACGAGATGCAAATATTTTAAAACGATATTTGATTTATCTGTTGCCCATAATCATCTTATTTAACATTGGGTTCTCTTTGGTATATCAAAATGAAATTAATATTCTAGAACATAAATTTCAATCTAAACAGTATGAAGAAGTGGGGATACTGTCGTTTATTCTGAGCACATATTTTGATCAAATTCATGAAGATTTAAATATTATTTACCACTCCAATGAGTTTCAAGACTATATGGCAAGTACGACTGATCAAAGTTTAGAAGAAGTAATCCTCATGTTTGAGCGCTTCATGCACAGTAAACCCGATTATGTCCAGCTAAGGTATATTGACCTCAGTGGACAGGAGATCGCCAGAGTAGATCAAATAGAAGGTCATGTCATTGCAATCAAAGACTTACAAGATAAATCAGAGCGCTATTATTTTAAAAGTGCTGCCCAATTGGCTGAAGATCAAATGTATATCTCTAATTTTGATCTGAATGTGGAGCATGGTGTGATCGTATTTCCATATCAACCGGTTATCAGATTCGCAATACCAGTTATTCGAGACAAGCTCAATAATGGGATTTTGATTATTAATATCGATGGAAAACAGTTTCTGTCCATATTAGATCATTATCAGAAGAAAGACTCACGGATTATTTCCACGGGGATTTTTGACAACCAAAATTTTTGGTGGTTTTCCAGTGCGGATGCATTCAATATTGATTTGACGTTAACAGATTTAAAAACACTGTATGAAGGTACTTTTTATGAAAAAGTGCTGGCAAAAAGATCGGGTGAATTTAACTTTCAAGACACCAACTATACCATATCTTATATCAAATCTGTAACAAATAAGGATTACGTATTTGAAGAAAATTACCCTTTTGGTCTTCTAAGCAGTTATAGTGTGAGTGATGCTATAAAGTCAAGTGAAAACATTGTATTGACAAATGGCTGGATGAGATATCTTATGAATTTGATCTTGGCGTTTATTGTATGGCAAGCAACACTTTATCTATACAATAAGGAGTCAGAACAATTGATGATCTTTGCATCTGGCTATATCAGCTTGTTCACTTATGATGGCGTGGTGATCACAGATCATATGGGTAAACTTATTTTTTGCAATCATGTCTACGAAAGTACTTTGGACTACACGATGGCCGAGTTAAAACAACAATCGGATAGAGTTGTTTTTTTTAAAAACATCGAGGCCAAAATTAACGCTGAGAATGCAATGTGGGAAGGCTATGTATGGGATGAAGCTAAAAATGGAACTCAAATATTCAAGTATCTTCGTGTTAAAGCCGTTCAAAATAAGTACAAAAAGATTCTGTACTATGTGGGTATTTTTTCAGAACCTAAATTAGACACGTCCCAAGTTTTAATTGAAAATCAGTTTTGGCGAAAACACCAGTATATTAGAGATGAACACTTTACCTTTGAGTCTGTTATGGCTGATTTTTACTCAAAGACATCAAGGATGGCAGTTCTTGCAATTCAATTATCTGATTTGCGTACCGATGAACGGACGATACATTCTATGGATATCAGTAGTATTTCTAAGCTATTGAATGAACAGCTCGATAATTATTTCCATGAAAAATACAAGATAACTTTTTTAACGGAAGACCTAATTATTCTGGCAGTATCCATAAGTTATCAGGAAAACGCTGTTACTGAGTTGATGAGACGTGTTGATACGTCATTTGACGTGCTTAAAATGAGTGATAACTCTGTGAGTTATTTTGCGGGGATAGCTTTATCTCCTGAACACGGAGAGGCTATAAGTACTCTTTTCAATAATGCTCTGATCTCATTAAGAGCATTGAATCAGATTAAGAGAGCGCGATACCTCGTCTTTGACAGTCACTTGTTTGAAATGGTCAATAGAGAAATTCAGATATATGGAGATATTGGAAAAGCATTTAGAGATTCTGATTTTCATGTGGTCTACCAAGTTCAAAAGAGACTGGATACGAATAAAAATACGGGTGTGGAGGCACTTATCAGATGGCATAATAACAAGTTGGGCTATTTGCTCCCTAAGGAATTTATCCCAATTATTGAAGCATCGGAATATGTAAAAAGCATTGCAAAATATGTCATTAAAGAAGTCATTGACCATTATGCCCCGCTGAAGCCCTATTTGCCAGAAGGCTTTAGAATTTCCATCAATTTGACAGAACCTGAATTTATGGATAAAGAAGTTATCCATGAACTTCTAAACATCATCCAAGCAGGAGATTTAGAAGGGAATTATTTCTGTTTCGAAATTACTGAGTCTATTCTTATAGAAAGTCTTAATCAAACCAATGAAATTATAGACTTACTCCACAGCAACGGCGTTATTGTGGCCATTGATGATTTTGGTACGGGATATTCTTCATTGCGCTATTTAAAGGCATTGAAAGCGGATAAACTCAAAATTGATAAGGCCTTTATTCAAGACTATCCTCAAAATGATAATGGCGCCATGCTCAAAGCCATTGTTCGCATGACTGAGGAACTTGAAATAGATACTGTAATTGAAGGCATTGAAACGCAGGAACAGTACGAATTTTGTCGCTTAAATGCTCAGCATGAATACCAGGGGTATTATGGTTCTAAACCAGTGGCAATAAGTGAAATTAGTAAAATGTTTTCCATGTCAAAATAATATTTTGAATGACGCATTGACCAATAGGTGGTATCCTAATATTTAGAGGAGTTATTTTAAGCAAATAGAAAAAGAAAGCTTACGAATCGTCAAAAAATAGTGGTTATGCAAACTAAAAACAAAAATATGAATAACAAAGTGATCAAAATGTCGGAAAGGTATTTTAATCACTTTTATTTTAGCTATAATAGGATCAGATGAATTGAGGGATGAAAATGGACGCATTAGATTATGAAATTTTAAAACGACTTAAAGCAGATGGTCGTATCACACATGAAAAAATTGCTCAGGAAGTTAAGCTATCAAGGCCAGCAGTGCGCTCACGAATATTGGCTATGGAGAAAAAGGGCATTATTGAAGGCTATGCAACACGCATAAATTATGATGCGCTTGGGTTTAATATCAGAGTTTTTGTTTACATCAAAGTATCGAGCCGATGCTATGAAGATATTATAAAGGAAATATACGAAGCGGTGCCACAACAATTAATCATCGAAGAACACTTTAGAATATCTGGTGAATGGTGTCTGCTTTTGAGAGTCATGTGTCATTCACAAGAGGACATTACTCATTTTGTGGATGATGTCTTAAAAATTGAAAGCGTTATTTCAACCAATACGGTATTCATTTTTAGATCGTAGCATTGAGCGTCCAGAGGAGCGTTCAAAATAGACAAAAGATGATATCATTTTATTGCACAAGGAGATCGTATGGGAAGCTTACAGAATTATTATGGCGAATTGGCCGCTCTGGCCACAGCATTATGCTGGGCAGTTACATCTACTTCATTTGAGCACAGTGCCAAGAAAATAGGTTCCATGAATTTGAACTTATGGCGGTTGTTCATTGGGCTCGTTTTTCTATCTATTTTTACAGGGCTGACGCGAGGGCATTGGTTTCCAACAGATGCCACACAATCCGAGTGGTTTTGGCTCCTGCTGTCTGGACTGGTGGGTATTGTAATTGGCGATTTGCTTCTTTTCGAAGCGTTTGTCCTCATTGGATCTCGTATTTCCATGCTGATTTATGCCAGTGTGCCACCGCTCAGCGGGATCATGGCCTTGATTTTCTTAGGCGAAAAGATGACGCTATTACAAGTTATAGGCATGATGATCACACTTGCAGGGATTGCATCGGTTATATTAGTGACGGAAAAGGGCAGTAATAAAGTGGGCTTTTCACATCCAATAATGGGGATTCTTTTGGCTTTTGGGGGAGCATTTGGCCAAGCCGCTGGCTATATTATCGGAAAATTTGGGATGTCGAATTATGATCCCTTTGCAGCGACTCAAATAAGACTATTGGCAGGTATTGCTGGATTTGTGGTCATTTTCACACTCAAAGGACACTGGCCTAAATTCAAAGCTTCATTTAAGAGAAGGGATGCACTTTTATCACTTACCATGGGATCTTTTTTCGGACCATTCTTGGGAATTTCTCTATCACTCTATGCGGTTCAAAAAATCAATCCGGGTGTGGCATCTACTTTGATTGCTATAACGCCAATACTTCTGATTCCATATGCCTTTTTCGTAAAACATGAGAAGGTGACTGCGAAAGAGGTCATCGGTACAGGAATAGCACTTATAGGCATTGGTGTGATGTTTCTTTAAACCAAAGGATATTCGGAAAATAGCAGGTGATCGATTATTCTATTTTAGATTATTTTAACTGAAGCAAAGTCAGTTCATATGCAACATGAACTGATTTTTTTAATGCAACAAGATTTGAGCCATAAGCTGTGCTGAGGGATGTTCAACCTCAAACAGTGTTAGCGAAAATCGTAAATTAATAGATTTGTATATAAATTATGAGACGCTTGTATTATAATGATAAATAATATTTTAGTAGCCACTGATGGTGCAATCATTGTCAATATATCTGTGCAAGGAGCAAATTATGACTAGGAAGTCTTTGATAAAATTAATGATGGTCATAGGCATCATTGTGATAGGCGGTCTCTTGATAAGAGCTTATTTTGTGGATGAAGAAAAAGCCAATCTGCTCATAAGTCAAAGCGAAGGCGAAAAAGCCATAACCATTGCAGCGGTAAACTCTGGTGCACCCTATTTGTATAGATCGGGTTCTGGAGAAGAAATCGGGTACAATGCAGACGTCTTAGCCCTGTTATCAGAGAAATTAAATGTCAAGTTTGTTTTCATAGACGTGGCATTTGATACCGCAATGGAAATGTTAAATAACCATGAGATTGATCTGATATTGGGGCTTCAATACAATCCGGATTATGTGGATTCAATCAAGTATTCTAAACCCTTTATTGAGAATGAATCCAGCGTATTTGTGAAAGCATCTTCAAGGGGGATCAATGGTTTTGGTGATTTAGAGGGCAAGAAAGTGGCCGTTTATAAAAATGACCCCTCCTATAGTTATTTATCATCGCTGAGCGGCATTAGAATATTTAAGACAGAGTCTCTAGAGGATGCTGCCATGATGCTCAGATACGGAACCGTTGATGCTTGGGTAGGCAATTATAGAGAGAGCATATTATTGCTTAAAAACTCTAACTTTGAGGGCACTATAAAGATTGTTGGCAAAGGTGTTGAGTTGTTTCCATCTGCAATTGCCGCAAATAAATCTCAAGTAGAATTGATCCAGCTGATCAATGTAGGCATTGATTCCATAAAGGATTCAGATGAATTGTCAGAGATAGAAAACAAATGGTTTGGTGAAATCATAGAAGGGGATAATACAAATTTAAAACATTATCTGTATATAGCCGTGGGCACCGTTGTTTCGCTGGCTATTATCGTTGTGATTATCGCTCGAATCAATAAATTGCTTAAAAGAGAAGTAGATCGAAGGACTGCGGAAATAGAACACCGTAAAAAAATGAGTGAGGGTATGTTGCAAAGTCTTTCAGAGGGGATTATCACCATAGATTCTGAAAAAAAAATAATTTTTATAAATGATAAAGTGCTTGAATTGATCCATATGGAATCCCTGGAAAAATGTATCGGAAAAAATATAGAAGAAACTGCTTTAAAGGATATCATATACGTATATCATTTAGAGCAATGTCTAAAGGATCGCGAGAAAGTCATTGGCGCTGAGAGAAGATTTAAACTCAGTAACTTGGATTCGAAGATATATGAGTACAACATCACCCCTATCCTGTTGCCGCTAAGTGATGGTCTTACGGTTCCCGGAGCCACAATAGCCATCAGAGACAATACGGAGAATATTGTTTTAAAGGAACGCATGATAAAAATTGATAAACTCCAAAGTATTGGCAGGATGACTGCAGAGGTCGCACATGAACTTAGAAATCCCTTGACGAGTATGGATATGTACATTAAACTGTTACCTCAGAAATATAGTAATGAATCTTTTAGGACGCTTATGATAGAGGATCTATCCAGTGAGATCAAGAGAATGAATGCTATTGTGGACAATCTTTTGGACCTTTCCAAAGTAAATAAGCCAAAAGTAGAAACATTTAATCTTTCCAGAGAAATAACAGGTATTATTAGACTTGTAAAATTGCAACCGAATATGAGTAAGTTAGATTTTGTTCAAGAGATTGACAAGCATATACAGATTCACTTTGATAAAAATCAATTTGCCCAAGTCTGTGTCAACATACTTTCCAACGCAGTGGAGAAGCTGGAAAGTGAAAAAGAGGGACAAATCAAGGTGAGTGCAAAGGTTGTAGATCATGTGGTAAGATTGTATTTTGAAGATTCTGGCGACGCCATCCCGAAAGATATCATTGAAAGCATATTTGAACCGTTTTATACCACAAAAGACAAAGGCAATGGCCTTGGATTGTCAATCGTGTATGAATTGGTCTCAAAAAACAATGGCACAATACGCGCGTATAATTCGGCACAAAATAGACCAACTTTTGCACTGGATTTGAAAGGAGAATTAATGTATGGATAAGCTATTGATTATAGATGATGAAAAATCAGTATTAAATGCACTCAAATTCACCTTTGAAGATCAGTTTGAAGTCTTGACGGCAAATAGTATGTTTGAAGTCAATGAAATGCTACTAAATCACCAACCCCAAATTGCATTGATTGACTTGAGATTCGGAAAAATATCCGGGCTCAAAGTCTTAATGAAAATTAAAACCATGTATCCCGAGACGATTATCATTGTCATGACCGCTTTTGGGACAATTGAAACTTCAATCAAAGCTATAAAAATGGGAGCTTATGATTATGTGGAAAAGCCCATTGAAGTGAATCGATTAAGGGAGATCATCAATAAGGCCATCCGCCATGATGATCAAAAAAAGAAGTTTCCGATGGCGCCATTGACAGAGTCCAATGTCTACAAATTAAGCGAGTTTCATTCGATGGCGATTCACTCTAGAAAGATGAAAGATATCTTAGATATTGTGGATCGAATTAGCAAACTCAATGTGAATGTACTCATTCAAGGGGAAAGCGGTACGGGTAAAGAACTGATTGTAAGAGCTATTTATCAAAAAAGTGACCGATGCCATCATGAACTCTGTGTTGTCAATTGTGGTGCCATACCCGATAGTTTAATTGAATCAGAGCTCTTCGGACATGTTAAAGGGGCATTTACAGGTGCAGTGGATAATAAAAAAGGTGTTTTTGAGAGAGCACATAAAGGCATTTTATTCTTGGATGAAATAGGCGAGATGTCCTTGGCATCACAAGTTAAACTGCTTAGGGTTTTACAGGAGGGTGAGATTCAGCCTGTTGGCAGTGAAAAGAGCATTAAGGTAGATGTGAGAGTAATTGCAGCCACAAATCGAAATCTTGAAGAAGAAGTTGAAAAGGGTCGCTTCAGAAGTGATTTGTATTATCGGTTAAATGTACTCACAATTCAAGTGCCGCCTCTAAGGGAACGGAGAGAAGACATTCCCTATCTGATTGAGCACTTTATAGAGAAAGCAAATGACTTATATGGCACCCAGGTTTCCGGGATCAGTAAAGGCGGTATGGAAACGCTGATGAGCTACGACTATAAGGGTAACGTGAGAGAACTGGAGAATATCATTTTTCGTGCGGTGATTATGGCCAACGATATCATTGAAGAAATTGCATTGCCTGATTTGTCCAGTACTATAAAAGCGTATGAAGATGATGTCATTCAAATTAAGGTGGGCACAAAATTAGCCGAAGTTGAGCAGGAAACGATTACACGCACTTTGGATGCTGTGAACGGCAATAAGGCGAAAGCTGCCAGATTGTTGGGAATCAGTGAAAGAAATATACACTATAAAACACAAAATAAAGAGTGAACACAAAGAGCATAAGCGCGAAAAGTATGAGCGCAAAAATATCATACCCTGCAAATTTTGCAGGGTATTTTTAAATGTGAGACATGCCGAATGAGATTATAAGCGATTTAAAGTTTTGGCATGATAATTGCTTGTATAATTAATAAGTGTAGGAGTCACATATGAAAAGAAGATTAGGAATCATCATTTTAGCAACTTTGATGTTGTTTACAGTGGGTTGCGAGGTTAATAAAAACCGTATAGAAATGCCCGATAATAGGATTGTCAAAGAAGCCGTACATGACAATGAATTGAGATATGGCTTATGGAGTGCGCCTTCAGGTGTCTTTGCACCTCAATACGAAAAAAGCGATTATGATGATATCATCATGAGCTTGGCCTATGAACCTTTGGTTATGATCAATCCTTCAAATGAATATGAAGGCATTTTGGCTGAACGCTGGACGCTGTCAGAAGATCAGAAGACCATGACGTTTTTTTTGAGAAAAAACGTCAAATGGCATGATGGCGAACCCTTTACGGCAAATGATGTCTTGTTTTCATTGAAATATATAGCGCATCCTCAATATGATGGCGAAAAATATGTGAATATTTCTGCAATAGAGGGCATTGAGGATTATCATAACGGCAATTCGATCCACATCAAAGGGATTGAAATTGTTGACGATCTGACGATTAAGATAACGACGAAGGCTGTTTATGCCCCTGTTTTGGAACAGATTGGAGATATCAAGATATTTCCTGAACACATTTGGAAAGATGTTGATATTGAACACGTTTACGAGAATGAGGCTGTACTGACCACCACAATTGGCACAGGGCCTTATACGGTGGAGAGTGTTACGCCGAATCAGGATATAAGACTGGTCAGATACAGTAATTACTGGGGTGGAGAACCTAAAATTGAGCGCATTGCAGTACAAATTATGAGTAGCGAAACCGCACAAATTAAAATGATCAATGGTCAGCTGGACGTGATGCAAATCGCATCCATGGCCCCTAATGATTTGCAATTGTATGAAGATGCAGGTGTTCGAATTGAGAAAATAAATTATAACTCATTTCAAAACATGACTTTGAATACAGAAAATAGAATCCTTAAAAACACTTATGTGAGGCAGGCTTTGACCATGGCCATTGACCGTGAAAGCATTGTCGAAACTTTGATTTTTGGATACGGCAATGTTTCCAATACGGTTTATAAGCAGGACAGTTGGGTGTATCCAGAAGATTATAAAATCAATAAATATCCGTACAACCCGGATAGGGCACTTAGGAAATTGATCAGCAATCCGGATTTTGTATACAAAGAGAACGTTTTGTATTATGAAAACGAACCGGTGGTCTTGTCGCTAATTTATCCTTCAGGGAACAAAGCGAGAGAATTATCGGCCTCGGTCATTCAAGAAAATTTGAGTCGTATAGGCATTGATGTCGTTCTCACAAAAGTAGAATTTAATGATTTATTGGATTTAATGCGCACAGGGCAATATGAGATGGCTCTCATTGGAAATGGGTTTGCTCTTGATCCAGATGTGTCTACGATGTTTTCAACCGATTCAATTTCGTTCCGAAACTACAGCAGATTTTCAAATGAAAAATTAGATCAATTATTGGATATGGGGGTGACGACGCTTGATAAGCTCGAAAGGCAACAAATCTATGAAGAAGTGGCCATTTTGATTAACAAGCAGATGCCAATCATATTCTTATACAATTGGACAGAGGGTCGCGCCATTTCCGCAAGACTTAGAGGTGCAGAATTTTACCCATATAATTATTTTTACAGAGTGCATGAATGGTACTTTGAAGAATAATTTTAAATTATAAATTAAACTAAAGGGGGCAATAAAATGAAAAAGAAATTAAGTATGATTATTTCTGTATTCGCAATGATGATGTTTTTAGCAACAGGATGCGGCTCAAAAGATGCTGGGACGACACCTGATGCTGCACAAGCACCAAGTACAGAACCAGCAGCGTCAACTGAACCAGCGGCTGCACCAGAGTCAAAAGAGCTATTTGTAATGGGCATTGATGGCGATCCAACGAACAACATCAATGCAACCACTGCCAGTGGACGATACGACTTGATGGCGACTAAGGCAATGTTTTCACCTTTATTTGTGATTAATGCAGACGGGAGCTTAGAATATTTCTTAGCAACGGACTTGCAAGCGTCAGAGGATGGATTGACTTACACTGCTAAGTTAAGAGAAGGTGTAAAATGGCATGATGGCGAACCATTTACAGCGGATGATGTGGTATTTACGTATAATACGATTGTCAACTTGCCAACAGCGAATGGACATGATGTTTTTCAATTTGATGGCAATCCGCTTGTAGTTGAAAAAGTAGATGACTATACGGTTAAATTTGTGTTTCCACATGCAATTCCTTATGCAGTAGAACTGCTTTCTCAAGAAAAATTTATTGTTCCAGAGCATATCTGGGCAGGAGAAACTGAGTTTAAAGTGAACGCTAAAAATGCGAATCCAATTGGGACAGGCCCTTATAAGTTCAGTTCTTATTCAGAAGGGGACAATTTAACACTTGTTAAAAATGAAGATTACTTTTTAGGAGAACCACAAATTGACACAGTTGTCTTTAAAATCGTAATGGATTCGAATGCGGCACTTATAGCGCTACAAAATGGCGAACTAGATGCACTTTCAATCTTACCGATTGATGTTGAGAAAATTGATGCTTCTAAATTCACAATTGAACCTTATACTGAAAACAGAATTGGCTATATGTCTGCCGTGGTTTACAGAGAAAACATGGATAATAAAGATTTCAGAAAGGCGATTCTTTATGCAATCAATAAGGAAGATTTAATAGCTTCTGTCTACGTTTCTGAAGAATATGCAAGAAATCCACATTCATTCTTACCAGAAAATGCAACTTTCTCCACAGAAGACGTGGAACCTTATGGCTACAATCTTGAAAAATCGGCAGAGTACCTTGCAAAATCGGGCATAAAAAATCCGAAAGTGCGTTTGGCTTATATTGCAAACAACCAAGTTTACGAAACTCAAGGGCTATTAATTCAAGCTAACCTCAATGCGGCAGGTATTGAATGTGAACTGGTACCGCTTGATGCAGGAGCTATGTTTAACAATGGCCTATATCCTAAAACTGCTGACTTTGATCTGTTTATGGGTGGCTATATCATGGGGATTGATCCAGATAACTATGCAACTCTCTTCGTATCTGATGGAGAAGCTAATTTCTCTGGTACAGTAAATGAGGCTATTGATAAAGGGTTTAGCGAGGGCAAAACGGAACTGGATGTTGCCAAAAGAGAAGCTATTTATGTTGAGCTTCAAAAGACTTTAATCGACGAAGCATTTTTCTTGCCTTTGACAGAAAACAAACGTATTATAGCTGTTTCTAACAGAATCGGTGGCATCGAAGAGGCTAAGTTAGTGCCAATATTCACTTTTGAAGATATGTCAAAACTATTTGAAGTAAAATAGAACGTTATAACATTTAAAGTATAAACTTAAGAGTAGAGTGTCAAAAGTCAAAAGTTGAGCAATTTTCTACCCTGTGACGCACCGCTGAAAGTATGCGACAGCGCATAGGGTAGATCCATTGCAAACAAAGGACTTTTGGCACTTTAACCATAGTTTGAAGAGGTTAAATTTCTTGTGATACCCAGTAGCGTTTCTGGGTGTGAGATTTACAACTGTTCGAAGAAGCGTAAGTTGCGCTTTGATCATGATTTTAATGGAGGAAAATCCATGGGGAAATACATTGGAAAAAGAATTTTGCAAGCCATTCCACTTGTGATTTTAATTTCAATATTGACATTTACACTGATACAATTGGCACCTTATGACGCGGTGGATTCAATAACCACACCGGATATGTCCGCAGAGTATATTGAGGCATTAAAAGAGGAGTACGGATTAAACGATCCCATTTATAGGCAGTACTTGGCTTGGGCTAAAAAGACGTTATCGGGTGATTTTGGATACTCAATTGTGACACATTCTAATATCAAGGAAGCTCTATCTCAGAGGATTCCTGCAACAATGCTCATTGTGATTCCCTCGTATTTAGTGGCTCTGATGATTGCCGTGATTTTGGGGCTCATTGCAGGTGCAAAACAGGGGACTCTTATAGATAAAATCGTCGATGGCTTCTGTTCCATCACAATGTCCACACCCACATTTTGGATGGGTCTTATATTTCTATATATTTTTTCCTATAAGTTAAATTGGCTCCCTTCCCTAGGGATGTATACTACCGGTCAAGAGAAATCCGTAAAGGATTTAGTCTGGCATATGTTTTTGCCGTGTGTCACATTGACCATTGCCTTTTTACCGCAGATGATTCGTTATGTCCGAAGCTCCACTATAGGTCAATTGGCAGAAGACTATGTGTCGGTGCAGAGAACTTATGGGGCGACTGAGAAGAATATTTTGTTTAGACATGTTTTAAAAAATGCACTTTTGCCACTGATTACTTTAGTTGGGATGTCCTTGCCAATGCTTGTTACAGGTGCTTTTGTAACAGAGAGTATCTTTTCTTGGCCTGGTGTGGGGCCTTATTTTCTAGGTGCTATTAGAGGCTTTGACTATCCAATTATACTGGTTATATTGATCTTATCATCGAGTCTGGTCATCATTGGCAATCTATTGGCAGACATCCTTTATGGCTTGATCGATACGAGAATAAAAGATTTGGGGAACTCATGAAAAATAGACGATTTGAAATGCTAAAGGAAAATTTTAAAGCAGACTTTTATGCCAAACTGGCTCTGTGGATACTTACTGCTATGGCTTTATTAGCTATTTTTGCCTTTCTATCACCGCATGATCCAAACCTTACCAATGTGAAAATGATGCGCAATCCACCTTCAGCTGAACACTGGTTTGGCACAGATGAAGTGGGAAGGGATTATCTGACGCGATCACTTTATGGTGCAAGAGTGTCCTTGACGGTGGGGATACTGGCCATGTTAACTTCCACTGTAATCGGCACGGTGGTTGGCATCGTAAGTGGCTATTTTGGTGGTATCGTAGATAGTATTTTGATGAGATTTGTAGATATCCTTTCGTCGATACCGTGGATGATATTGGTCACGGTGATCAGTATTTTCATTCAAGGAGGTATTTGGGCCATTGTCATCGTCATTGGTGGTTTCAGTTGGATGAGGGCTGCAAGGATTGTACGGGCAGAGACTTTATCGCTTAATCAAAGGGAATATGTGATGTATGCCAAGGCATCTGGACAGTCGCACTTCAACATCATGAAAAAGCACATATTGCCTGGACTATTGCCCACAGTGGTGGTCACTGCAACCATATTTATACCAGACGCGATCATTATAGAGTCCACGCTGAGTTTTTTGGGACTTGGTGTAAAAGCGCCCATGTCTTCATGGGGGAGTATGCTTAAAAACTCGCAGAGCTTTTTAAGTGATTCACCGCATTTAGCTTTAATTCCAGGGCTTATGATTCTACTGACCGTATACAGCTTTAATAAACTGGGCAATCTTTTTAGAGTTGTGGTCGATCCAAAATCAGCAGGAGGTAATTGATGAAAGTATTAGAAGTGAATCATTTAGAGACTTCCTTTGCGATTAAAAAAAATAAATTTTTGGCCATAAGAGATGTGAGTTTACATGTGGATGAAGGTGAGATCCTTGGCATTGTTGGCGAATCAGGCAGTGGCAAAAGTGTCACCATGAAATCGGTTGTGGGTATTTTACCGTCCAATGGACAGGTTGAAAGTGGTGAAATTCTTTTTAGAGGGACGAATTTACTTCAAATTAAACCCGAAGAAAAACGTGCTCTATTGGGCAATGATATCACGATGATTTTTCAAGATCCCATGACCGCTCTAAACCCGCTTAAAACCATTGGCTATCATATTGAAGAAATCATCATAAGACATCAAAAGGTAGATCGCGTTTCGGCCAGAAAACAAGCAGAGGCCATTCTAAATATTGTGGAGATACCAGATGCTAAACGCAGATTAACTCAATATCCTCATGAATTTTCAGGTGGCATGAGACAGCGTGTGGTCATCGGTATGGCCCTAGTGAATTCACCACAACTCTTAATCGCAGATGAGCCAACCACTGCATTGGATGTAACCATTCAATTTCAAATACTGAAGTTGATCAAAAAGTTACAGGCAAAAAATAAAATGGCAGTGGTTTTAATCACACATGATCTCGCAGTGGTTTATAATATGTGTCATAGAATCCTCGTGATGTATGGCGGGAAAATATTAGAAGAGGGCACTCGAACAGAGATATTCGACAATCCTCAACATCCTTATACATTGGCGCTTATGGAATCTATTCCTAATTTGGAGAGCGCAGAAAAATCTAAACTCGAGCCCATTGAGGGGATAGCGCCTACACTTGACAATATGCCTGCTGGGTGCCCGTTTGCACCCAGATGCAAACACGCAATGGCGATTTGTGGTCATGAAATGCCTACAAAGCATACTTTTTCAAAGACACATTCATCCTATTGTCATTTGAATGGAAGCAACCCTGCGCATGGAGGTAGTGATGCATAAAGAAACGATTATTCGAATAGAAAATTTGAAAAAACATTTTCAGGTGAACCGTGGACTACTCAAAGAAAAAAAGATTCTAAAAGCAGTGGATGGCATTACCTTTGAAATCGAAAAGGGTGAAACCTTTGGCGTAGTCGGTGAATCTGGATGTGGCAAGTCAACTCTTGGAAGAACGATTACAAGATTATATGATGCCACAGAGGGCAAAATCTATTTTGATGGCAATGAAATTACGAAACTAAAAGGGAAGCAACTTCACCCTTATAAGAAAAAAATGCAAATTATATTTCAAGATCCTTATTCTTCTCTGAATCCTTCTATGAATGTAAGAGAGATTTTATCAGAGCCCCTTCAAATTCATACGTATCTCTCTGGCAGGGATTTGGAATTAAAAATAAAAGAATCACTGGAAATCGTAGGGTTGGATGCCACATCAGTTGATAAATTTCCGCATGAATTTAGCGGCGGTCAAAGACAAAGGCTGGGGATTGCAAGGGCAATTTCAGTGGAACCAGATTTTATCCTCTGTGATGAACCCATCTCTGCACTGGATGTTTCCATCCAAGCACAGATCATCAACAAGCTCGAAATGATACAAGAGGAATCAGGCATTTCTTACTTGTTTATCGCGCATGACCTCTCCATGGTGAAACACATTTCACATCGAATTGGCGTCATGTATCTCGGTAAAATGGTGGAGATGGCGGATAGTGCTTCGCTCTACAAGGAGCCCCTTCATCCGTACACTAAAGGCCTCCTTCAATCCGTACCGAGAATTGGGACGGATTCAAACTTCGAAAGTATTCTATTTGGGGACCTGCCAAATCCAGTGGATTTGCCATCTGGGTGTCGATTTAGAACGCGGTGCAAGTATGCAAAAAAGATTTGTTCTGAAGTAGAACCGACGATGATACAAATAGCGCCGAAAAGACAGGTGGCGTGTCATTTGTACGATAAGTAAAGTGTATTGGTGAGAGCAGATAGACTGGCGTGAAAATAAAATATAAGCAGTAGTACAAGAAGAAGGTAGAATGGATCATTCAATCTTCTTCTTTTGTGTTTTGAAAGTACTTAAGTTTCTGTGGATGAACAGTATCAATAATGTATTATGAAAATTAAGTATTAGTCGTATATTATATGATGCATACTGTATTCTCTGTAATTAGTAACTATTATGTAAAAATGCTAACAATAGACAAATTGAACATCGAATAGTACAATAATTAGAGATTCACATAATCTTTGCATAAGGAGGTTCTAAATGAAAAAAATTGCCTATGGATCACTAATCATTATTGCATTACTTTTCATCATTTTTAGAAACTATGAGTTTTATGAAACAATTGATTCTTATCTATATGTACTTGTAATAATTTTGAATCTAGCTTTGTTGGTCTATCATAAAAAGTCATAGTTGAAGAAGCGTTTTTCAGCCGTAAGAATTAATAATATTCTTTTATCATACTATTTGGTTCATCAACAGTAAAACAGAATCCCTAAATTTAATTGATTCACTAGAACTATTCTATTTATTCCTAAATATGTTAGACTGCAAGGAGAATCAGCTTTTGTAAATACTGACATAAAACGAAGATACAATCAATGTTTTAATGGAGCAATTAAAGAAAGGTAAGGATTTTATGTTAATATTTTTGATGAATATAAAAAATACTGAAGAAAGAGATACCTTAGAAAAACTGTATCTCAAATACCATAAACGCATGTTTTACATAGTCAATGGCATATTAAAGGATAGCTATGAGTCACAGGATGTTGTTCAAACTGCTATTTTGAAAATGGTTAATTACATAGATAAAATTGATTATGTAGGCTATTAAAAATTATGTCGATCTAAAAGTAGGACCGGTGAAGGCATTATTGGTTACACACAGGCAGAGCCTAATGCAAAATTAGAAAAAAGAGGTTCTGAAAGTTTTGCCATAGCAAATGATGGTCGTATTATTATTTTAGACACATTCGACAATCAAATCGAAATTTTTGATAAAAGCGGCTCGTCATTAAAAACAATAACTCTTGAAAGTACAGTTGGTGGTACAGAAGATAAAGCAAAAAAATGATATAAGACACTAGATGAAGCTTCAGCTTACACACCGATGATAAAGCACTAAAAAATATTTATTCATAGGAGAATAGCCCCTATGAATTTGGAGAATTCTTATGAAGAAAGCAATTGTTGGTATTTTAGTATTATTGATGATAGTAGCTTTATATTTCTATCACTCAAAAAATAGAAGTTTACAAGTAAATCAGGAATATATACTCGTTTATGATGTATCAGCAAATGATGAAGCAGATTATAACTATGCAGATTATCCTAAAATAATGCTTAATAAAGGAGATCGTGCTTTAGTGAAATCTATTGAAGGCCATTTTGTTGAAATTGAAGTAAATGGCGAACGAGGTTGGATAAACGATTGGTATATTACAGCGTCAAAACCAGTAAATCTAGTAAGTAATGAAATAAAGTATGTATTGGATGCTACAATTCTTAAACCATTTCCTGAAGAAGCAGCAGCCTTTAATTATGATGAAGTAATTGAAAGTGGTAAAGTTGTCGTCATACAAGCTGAGTATGAGGGGTGGTATTGTGTTCAGATATTAAGGTATTCAGAACCTCTTTATGATAATTATTGGATTCGCAAAGATGAGGTTGGTATTGTTGATGATGAGGACATTAGAGAAGGCAAAATAAAACTTAATGCAGAATTATTAACACTTAGTGGTAAAACAATGTCAGAGAAAATTGAATCTTATATCATCGTCGAGGCATACAATGATGAATACTTGAAGTTTGATGCACCAGGTGGCATCATGGGATTAATCAAGATATCTGATTTTTTACCAATTAAATCGTATGATGAATTATAGTTTCTAGAATAATGGATACTGAGGTTATGATTACAGGGCAAACACTTAGCAGAATTGCCTTATTTGCTTAGAACTTTAGAAATGATTTTGTATCAAGAGGTGTGGAAGCCTATGATCTTAGGCACTAAAGTGATACATATTCACAATAAAAGAAGGTGCCTATGGATAAAACGCTCAAAAACAGCATTTATCCACAGGCACCTTTTTTCAAGTTACTAATAGGTGAGCTGGACAATTTCTATTTGATCAAATATTGAATCCCCGCCACATATTCATCTGGATTTTCAGTGATCCAATCGCCCTTGCGATAAATTTTTCTCACAGGTCCATCGATCTCATATGGATGTTCTTTAATCCAGTTTTGAATAATATCATGGGTCGTTCCGATTGTCTCAAAAGAACCGACGCGAACGATACAAGCCACTTTTGAATGCGCTGGGAGCTCATAAACCTTCTAGCTTAGTAGTGGCGTTTTGTTATTTTCAACAAATCTTGTTTCAGAGTAACCACTGATAGAGAATTGGAATAAAGGCAACAGCAGTTATTAGGCGTGCTAACTGTAACGTACTGATGGTAACAATATCTGCATCTAAGTCCTCCGCTAAAATGATCATGGTGGAAATGCCTCCAGGAAGAACACTCATTAACCCAGTTATGTAATCCATTCTAAAAATCTTTGAAAAGATGAAACCAAGAATGATACTGGTCGTCACAATTAGAACTGTCATCATGAGCATTGGCCATATTAAAGTTCTCATTTGCATAAAGCTCTCTTTTGTAAAGCTTGTGCCTATTACAGCACCCATACCAATTTGAGCCCATTCATAGTAACGCACATTTGGCAGTTTAAAGGCAACTGGGGAGAGCGTTTGCAAAAGGGCAATAAAGACAGTAGCACCGAGTAATAACGCCGCTGGAAAATGGATTTGATAAAACAGAAAAGAGCCTAAACTCCCCACGACTAAAAACCAAATAGAGCTGTATAGCGATCGATTATCTTTGGGCTCTAGTTCGAGATGAGTGCCTCTTTCTGGGTGTTCATTTTTAATCTCTTGGACTTCATTTTCAGCTGATTTATGACGGTTGATCAAGGGCACAATGATAAATTTGGATAGAAGTGGCATGATTAAAACGATTGAAAGATATCTAATGAGCTGAAAAGATGAAACCTGTGCCAAATTTGCATTAAAAGAAACCGCTAATACACCAGCTTCCGCAACGCCACCAGGTATAACTGCTAAAAATGCCGTGTTTTGATCCATGTGACTTACAGCTGTTAAGATGCTACCATATAAAATGGTAATGAAGACATAAGACACAGAAAGGACAACAGCAGGTACGATTGCTTTTAGCAATTGTTTTTGTGCATCTTTATCAAATCTGAGCCCTAGATAGACTCCAAATACCACAGAAAAGCCCATTTTAAAAAGACTTGGCACTTCTGTGGAAAAGCCGAATGCCTGAATAAGGGTTACTGCGAAGATAGGGCCTACGATCCGACTTGCCGGAAAATGAACCAATTCAAATAGGCGATATCCGATATAACTTACTACAAAAAGAATAATTAATGACATGATTGAATACAAGTGATTGCCTCCGTTTCTATTGTTACTTTACATTATAATCTACTGATGTATTTTTTCAATGATAAAAAGAGCTTGAAAAGAAAAACAGAAGTTGGTATAATAATTTAAAAGTAGGGTAAACGTTTACCTCGATTTCTATTTCTACCTCTAGAAAGGAAAGGCTCATTTGAAAGTGACTATAAAAGATATTGCTCGGATGGCAGATGTTTCAACTGCAACGGTTTCAAAGGTAATCAACAAAAAAGATTCCAAAATCTCTCAGAAGACTCGAGACCGCATTTTTAGAATCATAGAAGAAACAGGTTATGTACCCAATCGTGTGGCAAGTAGCATGATTACCAAAAAGACCAAAAGTATCGGACTCGTAATTCCGAATATAGCCAATCCCTTTTTCCCTGAAGTGGCAAGGGGTGCTGAAGACAAAGCAAGTGAAGCAGGTTACAGTCTGATTTTGTGCAACACAGATGATGATATGAAAAAAGAGGATGCTTATATCGCCATGTTACAAGAGAAAATGGTGGATGGTATCATTTTTACAGCATCCAGCAGGCGTTTGAAGGTCAGTGATTCATTGAAAAACATCAATGTTCCGATTGTCCTGTTAGACCGTGAAATGGAAGGCCTTCAGGTTCAGGGTAAAATTATGGTGGACAATATTTCCGGAGCGTATGAAGCTGTAAAGTATATGATGGATAAGGGTTATACTAAAGTCATTCATCTCAGCGGGCCTGCCGCAAGCACACCGGCGCGACATAGGATTGAAGGCTATAAAAAGGCACTTAAAGCATTCGGATATCAAGAAGATGATCACATTGTCATCGAAGGCGATTACACCAGTGAATCTGGATACGAGCGCATAGAATTGGCAATAAAACAGGGCATTGATTTTAATGGCGTTTTTTGTGGAAATGACTTAATTGCCATGGGAGTGCTCAAAGCCTTAAAGGCAAATGGCAAAATTGTACCTTATGAAGTGGGTGTTATTGGATTTGATGACATCTACTTGGCGAGAATGATACAGCCTGAACTCACAACGGTGAGTCAACCCAAATACCTTATGGGCTATAAGATTGCAGAACTTTTGATTCAGATCCTCAATCGTGCTGAGATTGAAAGCAGTGAGGCTGTTTTAAAAACAGAGTTGATTATACGTGATACGACAAAATAGAGTTATTTAGAGAGCGTTATGATGATAGAAAGGACGGTTATATGAAAAAGGTCAGTGTATTGGGAAGCTTAAATATGGATTTAGTGACACGTGTTCATAAAACGCCAGTGGTAGGAGAAACGGTTCTAGGAGAAGGGTTTGTCCAAATTCCCGGGGGGAAAGGTGCCAATCAAGCAGCCACAATTGGTAGATTGGGTGGCAATGTTTCGATGATCGGCAGGGTAGGAGAGGATGAGTTTGGGAAGCAATTGATGGAGAGTCTTAACCATGACCATGTGGATACAAAATATGTGTTGAAATCAAAATCCGCGCCCACAGGAACAGCACTGATCATGGTTAATGAGAGTGGGGATAATTCTATCGTAGTCATTCCGGGAGCAAATTTTGAACTTTCAACACAAGATGTTTCAGAGCAAATACTAGAGGGCGACTATCTGGTTGCACAATTAGAAGTACCGCTTGAAATCATAGAAAAAAGTTTTGAGATGGCAAAACAGAAAGGCATTACCACTGTTTTAAATCCTGCCCCTGCAAAGGCGTTATCCCCTTCTATTTTAAGGCATGTGGACATATTAATTCCTAACGAGACAGAGTTTAAGTTGTTGACAGGCTGTGATCCGAAAAATGAAGACATGCTGGATCAAGGGGTAAGTGACTTGATTGCACTGGGCACTAAAAAAATATTGATCACCCTAGGTGAGCGAGGTGCAGTTTTATGTGATGGGGTTACAAAGACCTATTTCAAAGCACAAAAAGTTGCTCCTGTGGATACAACTGCCGCTGGGGATAGCTTTATAGGCGGATTGCTTTTTGCCTTGTCAAAAGGTGAGTCTCTGGATAGAAGCATTAACTTTGGAACCTTAGTGGCGGCGATTACTGTGACAAGAGCAGGAGCGCAGAGTTCATTGCCAACTTGGGCAGAAGTGGTTGAAAAGTTTGGTGTATAAATCGTAATGATGGATCTTAAAACAATTGACATCACAATTTTACTGTGCTAAGATGTCAGTAATTTAATAGAATCTTCAGGGCAGGGTGAGATTCCCTACCGGTGGTATAGCCCACGAGCCGCAAGGTATGATTCGGTGTAATTCCGAGGCCGACAGTAAAGTCTGGATGAAAGAAGATTAAAGATTTCATAGTGTTTTTCATGAAGTTAAATATGGATGGCATTATGATTATTTTAAGAACAAGCTCTGAAATGGTAATCCGTTTCAGAGTTTTTTTAAAATAACAAGGTTTGAGCCAAAATATTTTCTCCGAGGCACCAATCGGGAAAATAGTCAGCGAAAATCGTTTTGCGACATCAGGAGATGCGCCAAATGTTGCTCAATGCAACAAGGTTTGAGCCAAAATATTTTCTCCGAGGCACTAATCGGGAAAATAGTCAACGAAAATCGTTTTGGATTATCGTGAGATGCGCCAAATGTTGCTCAATGCAACAAGATTTGAGCCAAAAGGTTTACCCGAGGCACCAATCGGGAAAACTGTCAGCGAAAATCGTTTTGGATCATCGTGAGATGCGCCAAATGTTGCTCAACCCGTAGTAGAACCAAAGCCCTGATTGGATTCAGGGCTTTTTTTTGATGAATTTATTCTCAAAACTCAAGTAGGAGGGCACAATGACACATGAACATTATATGAAAATTGCTTTGGAACTTGCTATTCAAGGTCTCGGAAGGGTCCGGCCAAATCCAATGGTCGGTGCAGTGATTGTAAATGAAAACAAGATCATCGGAAAGGGGTATCATGAAAAATTTGGTGAACCGCATGCTGAAATCAACGCACTTAGAAGCTGTGTAGATGAAGTCAAAGGGGCGACACTTTATGTGACTTTGGAACCTTGCTGTCATTACGGCAAGACACCGCCTTGTACAGAAGCCATCATAAGAAGCGGCATTAAACGTGTGGTCATTGGTACAAGAGACCCAAATCCCTTGGTCAGTGGCAAAGGCATAGAGATACTTAAGACGCAAGGCATTGAAGTCGTTGAAGCTATTTTGCAGGAAGAATGTATGATGGTCAATCGTTTTTTCTTCCACCACATGAAGATGAAGATGCCCTATGTGGCAATGAAATACGCCATGACTGCGGACGGTAAGATTGCCACTAAAACAGGCGAATCCAAGTGGATTTCTGGTGAAGGATCAAGGCGTTATGTTCAGCAGCTGAGGCGGCAATATCAAGGCATTATGGTGGGGATTGGAACCGTGATCAAGGATAATCCGCTTTTAACATACAAAGCAGACTTAAATCAGAGTCCGATCCGAATTATTTGTGATAGCCAGTTGAGAATGCCATTGACTTCACAAATAGCAGAGACGGCAAAGCACATAAAAACCTATGTCGTTTTTTCAAAGGAATTAAGTGAAACTCGCACAGGTCTTTCTAAACGAAAAGCACTAGAGCGCAAAGGTTTTTGTTTACTGGATGTGCCTGCAAAGGCAGGACATCTTGATTTGAGTTTGGCATTTAGAGCACTGGGAGCACTCGGCATACAAAGTGTATTGGTGGAAGGGGGGAGTACTTTAAATGAAGCAGTTATACGTAAAGGTCTAGCCCAGTATCTATATACTTTTATAGGCTCAAAGATATTGGGTGGACATGAGGCCCTCACACCAATTGGTGGTAATGGCGTGGAATCAATGAGTGACGCAAGGGCACTTGATCTCGTCAAAATTAAAAAAATAGAGGAGGATGTTTTATTGGAGTATCGATTTAGAAAGGAAACAGGGCAATGTTTACTGGCATTATAGAAGAACTTGGCAATGTTAAGAGTATGTTTACTGGCAATACAGTTTCAAGGCTAGAAATAGAGGGGCGTAAGGTCCTTACGGATATTCGTCAGGGGGACAGCATTGCTGTAAATGGCGTCTGTCTCACTGTGACGCAATTTAGCGCTACAACAATGGTGGCAGATGTTATGAATGAAACGTTAAAGTATTCCAATTTGGGCAAATTGAGATGTGGCGATGTGGTGAATTTAGAGCGGGCAATGAGAGCGGATGGCAGATTTGGAGGTCACATGGTCTCCGGTCACGTGGACGCGGTTGGAGAGATAGCGACGATAAAAAGGGATGGCATCGCCACTGTGTACACCTTTAAAACACCGGAAAAACTCATGCGATACATCGTTAAGAAGGGTTCTATTGCAATTGATGGCATTTCATTGACGGTGACGCATACAACATCAAGCCATTTCTCTGTGAGTATTATTCCCCATACGTTATCTCAAACAACATTGAGCTACAAGCAGATCGGTGAGACGGTTAACCTTGAAGCGGACATGGTGGGCAAATATATCGAACACTTTCTATTTAGACAGAAGGACAATGTCCTTACGCAAGCGTTTTTAATGGAGCATGGCTTTTAAGAGTTAAAAGCTTAAGTAAAACATAAAAAGGAGAATGACAATGTATAATTTTGACTCAGTAGAAGATGCACTGGAGGCTTTAAAAAGAGGTGAAATGATTATCGTGACAGATGATGCCAATCGAGAAAATGAGGGGGATCTCATCTGTGCGGCAGAATTCGCCACAACAGAAAACGTGACTTTTATGGCGACTTACGGGAGAGGCCTAATTTGCATGCCCATGAGCCGAGAAATTGCAAATCGACTCAATTTATCAGAGATGGTCACGCACAATACGGATGTGCATGGGACGGCTTTTACAGTTTCAATAGATCATATCCAAACCACCACAGGCATATCTGCAATTGAACGGGGAATAACGGCAAGAGCATGTGTTGATCCCAACGCTAAGCCTGAAGATTTTAGGAGACCGGGACATATGTTTCCACTGCGTTCTAAGCCAAATGGTGTCTTAGAACGCAACGGTCATACTGAAGCCACTGTGGATTTAATGAAGTTGGCAGGTTTGAGCCCTTGTGGGCTGTGCTGTGAGATGATGAACGACCGAGGAGAAATGATGCGCGCTTCTGAACTCATGACCTTTTCTAGAACACATCACCTCAAGTTTATTACGATTAAAGCACTGCAACATTACAGAAAACGTCAAGAGAAACTTGTGGCAAGCATTTCTGTGACAAAAATGCCCACAAAATACGGCGAGTTTATGGCACATAGTTATATCAATTTATTGAATGGTGAACATCATGTGGCATTGGTAAAAGGGCATATAAGTAGTGATTCGCCAGTACTCTGTAGAGTCCACTCTGAGTGTCTTACAGGAGATGCATTTGGATCTGCAAGATGCGATTGTGGTGAGCAATTGTCAAGGGCAATGGAGGTTATAGAAAGTGCTGGAATGGGGGTTTTGCTCTATTTAAGACAAGAGGGGAGAGGCATAGGTCTTGTGAATAAATTGAAGGCATATGCACTTCAAGATCAGGGGATGGACACTGTGGAAGCAAACTTGGCGCTGGGATTTCAAGAGGATGAACGCGACTATGCTATAGGTGCACAAATTTTAAGAGATTTAGGGGTTAGAAAGCTCGATCTTTTAACCAATAATCCCCTTAAAATAGAGGGATTAAGCGCCTATGGCATCGAAGTGGTTCGAAGAACGCCGCTTCGAATCAAATCCACAATTCACGATGCTTTTTACTTAGAAACTAAAAAAAATAAAATGGGACACTTACTTTAAAACATAGGGAGAGAATATAATGAAAAAAATTGAAGGACAATTAATTGCTAAAGAAATGAAAATAGGTATTGTTGCATCTAGATTCAATGAGTTTATCGTGTCTAAATTATTAGAGGGCTCAATGGATGCTTTGACAAGACATGGTGTAGATTGTGATCAAATTGCTGTTGCATGGGTCCCAGGCGCATTTGAAATGCCGCTTATTGCCGCGCAACTGGCAAAGACCAAAAACTATGATGCCATAATTTGCTTAGGTGCTGTCATCAGGGGAGCGACTTCACATTATGATTTGGTTTGCAGTGAAGTGGCTAAAGGCATAGCTACTGTTTCGCTCAACGAAGGCATTCCTGTCATGTTTGGTGTTGTTACAACTGATAATATTGAACAAGCGATTGAGAGAGCGGGAACAAAATCCGGCAATAAAGGATTTGACGTTGCGGTGAGTGCCATTGAAATGGTGAATCTGATCAGAGGAATTAATTCTTAAAGTAATAAAAAACGGGTATAGGGGGTATATATGAGACGATTGTAAACTTAAGGCATGGCTTTTATGCGAAAAAGAGGTGTTGTAGATGGAAAAGTTGACCCAAAACCAAAGAATTCACGCAATTGTTTTTCAAGAAAATTTAGATCGCATTTTAAAAATAGGCGGTATATTTACTATTGTGGAAATAATCGATTTGATTCTTTCGTTGATGGGCGTTTTTCACGATGATATAAAAGTTTATATCCTAATTGTTCTTGCGATCCACTTTGTGCTTTTGCCGATCATTTACTATCAAAAGAAACTATATTATGTTCACATTAGATTGAATGCCATTCTTGAAAAAGTTTATTTTGTCTCTGTTATGACATGGGGAACTGCATTTACAGTGCTAAACCAAATTAAGCAGGGGAATTTGACAACTTTTGCGCTTGTACTTGTGGTGTTGTCCATGGTGGTCACCATGAGATCGGAATACACAACGCTATTGATGGGGCTCAATAATGTGATATTTCTTTCAATAGGCAACTTGCTTTATGAGGAAACTTATTTTACAACGGATATTATGTTTACGTCTATTATGTACACGGTTATAGCCATCAGCTTGTCAAGACAATTTGACAAGCAGAGATTTGAAATTAAAAGAAATCACATTATGCTCCAAGAGCAAAATGAGAAACTCGAAAATCTTGCCATTAGAGACTCTATGACGCAGCTTTACAACAATGCCTATATTCACGATTTTATCGATAAATCCATCAAATACTGTAATACGCAAAAGGGACCTCTTTGCATATTGATATTGGACATTGATGATTTTAAACAGATTAATGACACCTATGGTCATCTCTTTGGTGATGAAGTGATTAAATCCATTGCAAGCATGCTCAAATATCGCTCTAGAGAGGGCGATATTGTGGGGCGATATGGCGGTGAAGAATTCATGATTGTCATGCCTCATATCCATAATGATATTACTGCCAAAATTGCAGATCGCTTTAGGGTTGGCGTGGAAGAACTTGTATTTTCAAAGGATGTGAAAGTAACTGTGAGTATTGGTGGTGCGTGTTTAGAAGAACATACGGCGATGGAATTAATTGAATTAGCAGATAAAAATTTGTATGAGGCTAAAAGAAGAGGTAAAAATAGAGTGGTTATAAGCTGAAGGCGCCTTTAGTATAGCCAATAACAGGGCGGCGTTGACAGGAAAAAAAATATAAAATATAATACTGATAAATGATAATGGTTATCAATTTCGAAAATCAAACACTGTTGTCATCCAATCAACGGAACGATTTATGAATGGATAAATTTATTATTTATGGGGTATTAGAGATGAAAGTAGATGTAGTAGAAGCTTATTTTAAACATATTGAAAATGCATGTTGCAGTAAAGTTTGTGAAGAACGCTTTGGCAAGAAATATGTTTTTAAAGCGCAGCTGGGATCGGGCAGTATTTCAAGAGTACAGATTGAAGAAGGTCTGGAGATGACAACACTGGAAACGGTTGATCTCTTAGAACTTGACTTTGACAACAGAGATTTTAAAGAAAATATACTTGAAATAGGCTACTGCTATTGTGGTGAAGCTGAGATTTTTATGTTACCAAGCCTTAAGAAATACGTGATTAAAGCAGGAGACCTTTTTATATACAAGATGCTTAACGATGTGGATCATTTCAAATTTAAGTATCAAAATTGTAAAACCATTTCTGTTGCCATGGGCTGTCAGGTTATAAAAAAGGCGTTAAATCCTAAATGCAAAGAATCGGCTTTGTTGGATTGGCAAGAGCACTTAAATCAAATTTTTGAGCAAGATATTCTAATCATTGAAGCAGCCAGCTATGAAATTGGAAAGATTACAAAGCAGATGGATGCCATTTCTATGGATGAAATGTTGGGGTACGTGCATCTTAAATCAAAAGCTTTAGAATTTATAGTAAGATCAATCCGTGAGAGAAATCACCTATGTGAAGGGTGTTCTTGTTCAATGTCTGAATTGGATAAGATCGCAGTTGCCCAAGAAATCATCCAAAATGACCTGGAGAGGATTCCTTCGGTTAAGGCTTTAGCGGATCAATTGGGGATGAGTATCTATAAATTACAAAAGGGTTTTAAAGAAGTGACCGGAGATACCGTACATGTTCATATTCAGAAAATGAGATTGGAAAAGGCAAAAGAGTTGCTTAGACATACAGAACTATCTATTTTACAGATTGCGAATGAAGTCGGGTATGAAAATCCGAGTAAATTTGCACATCTTTTTAAGCAGTATAATGATGTGACGCCACTTAAATATCGAAAATCATAAAAGTTCCCAATGCGGGAACTTTTATTTTTTGGATCATTTTGGGGCGTTTTTTTGGAGTAGACATTGAGAATGGTTCTCAACTATAATGATTTAGAACTTAACCCCGTGCTTTTAAGGCGGCAGTCTTGAGAACTCAATCCAATGAGAATCCACTTAAGACCGATCCAAGAACGCTATTGAGGCGTAATGTTCTATTTGATTACACATGAGGTTGTAAGAACGTGCATGATCATGGGTTTGCCATATTAATGATGTGAATAATAATTAGGAGGATAAACAGTATGTCAGCAACGAAAAAAAAATTTGTTTTAAAAAGATTTATACCCTATATGGGCAAGAAAAAAGTGCTTTTGCCTCTGGCATTAGTACTGTCTGGTATCTCAGCAGTTCTCAATATATTGCCCTTTGTACTGATCTGGTATATCGTACGTGAGATTTTATCCAACCCACAGGCTATTGATACCTTGAACATCAACTTTTATGCATGGCTTGCCTTTTCAAGTGCAGTGGGCGGTATTCTCATTTACTTTTTGTCTCTTATGAGCTCACATCTCGCAGCATTTCGAGTTGAGGTCGGCATGCAAAAATTGGGAATGGAGAAGATTATGTCGATGCCGCTTGGCTTTTTTGATCAACATTCAAGTGGTAAAATACGTAAAATTGTAAATGACGGTGCTTCCACAACACATACTTTTTTAGCACATCAGCTTCCAGATATGGCTGGGAGTGTTATTTCACCAGTTATTCTGATCGCCTTATTACTCTTAGTAGACTGGAAAATGGGGCTTGTTTCTCTTATTCCAATTATTTTAGGATTTATGACAATGCGGTTTATGATGAGTGAAGAAGGCAAGAAATTTCAAAAGATGTACTATGATTCTTTAGAAGAAATGAGCTCTGAATCCGTGGAGTATATTCGTGGCATTCCAGTTGTGAAGACTTTTGGGCAGACTATTTTTTCCTTTAAGCGATTTTACAACAGCATCATTAGATATAAGGAAATGGTCTATGATTACACGTTGCTGTGGAGAAAGCCGATGTCGTTTTTTAGCACAGTTATGCAATCCGCTGCATTCTTTTTAATCCCCATGGTGATTTTTATGATAGGAAGAGGGAATAATTTACCTCTTATACTCGCAGATTTTGTGTTCTATCTGCTGGTTTCACCTATCTTTGCAATGCTCATAATGAAATCCATGCATTTTCAACAAGATATTTTAATTGCGGAGCAGGCTATTGATCGATTGGATAATCTGCTCAATTATAAAACCATGGCTTATTCGGAACATTCTAAAAGTATGACGGATCACAGTTTAGAGTTTAAGAATGTTACGTTTTCATATGAAGGCAGTGATAAACGCGCTATTGACCAGATCAGTTTTAAATTAAATGAAGGGGAGACTATAGCACTTGTTGGTGCTTCTGGTGGTGGTAAGACAACCATAGCGAGGTTGGCAGCACGTTTCTGGGATGTGGACGAAGGGGAAGTGCTGATTGGTGGCGTCAATGTAAAAGATATTCCTAAAGAGACACTTATGGAGACGATAGCCTTAGTCTTTCAGAATACAAAGCTGTTCAAAGGCTCTCTAAGGGAAAATGTGATGTTTGGAAAAGAAGAAGCAAGTGGATCGGAAATAGATAGAGCGATTGATTATTCTCAGTCAAAAGAGATCATAGAAAATCTCTCAGACGGTTTGGATACGATTATGGGTTCAAAAGGCACTTATCTTTCAGGGGGTGAGCAGCAACGGATTGCGCTTGCCAGAGCGATGTTGAAAAATGCGCCGATTGTGCTTTTAGATGAAGCCACTGCTTTTGCAGATCCTGAAAATGAGCATTTGATACAAAAAGCGCTTAAGATGTTGGGACGTGGGAAAACAACGCTTATGATCGCTCATCGTCTCACAAGTGTACAAAATGTAGATCGAATTTTAGTCGTAGATGACGGCAAGATTGTCGAAGAGGGCACTCACGAAGCGTTGCTACATAAAGGTGGTTTGTACAAGGTCATGTGGGAAGAGTATCAAAGATCTATTGACTGGAAAATAGTTGCTAAAGATGGGCATGAAGGAGGGCAATGTGCTTAAATACTTTCAAAAAAAATACGCCATGTCTGAAAAAGGGGCTAGAGATTTGTTTTATGCAATTTTATGGACCATTTTAATGCAACTCAGCTTTATGGCGCCAGTGATCTTGGGCTTTAAATTCTTAGAAGAAAATATACAGACTATTTTTAATCCTGCAAACACTTCTAAACCAAGTATTGCATACTATGTTGTCATGTCTGTTGTCTTATTCTTGGTGATGCTGGCAGTTTCGTATTTTCAGTATGACTCTGCTTACACAAAGATATATGAGGAGAGTGCCAAAAGGCGCATCAGTCTGGCTGAAACGCTTAGAAAATTGCCTATGGCCTTTTTCGGGAAAAGTGATATCGCAGATTTAAGCGCCACTATAATGGAAGACGCCACGCAAATAGAAATGCTGTTTTCGCATGCAGTGCCTCAAATTTATGCCGCAGTGACAACGATTTTTATCATGGGCACAATGATGTTTTTTTATAATTGGCAGTTGTCATTAGCAGTGTTTTGGGTGGTGCCTGTTGCTGTATTGGTCTTTCTATTATCGAAAAAATTTCAAGATGAGATGCATCAGGATCTTTATAATGTGAAGCGGGAGATTTCAGACACGATTCAAGAAGGACTAGATGCCGCACAAGAAATAAAATCGTATAATAGAGAAGGCACTTTTTCAAAATCGTTAAACCAAGATCTAGACGACTTTGAAAAAAAGATGATCAGAGGAGAACTTTTAGCGGGTGCACTCATTAATCTCTCCTATGTTTTTTTAAGACTTGGCCTTCCAAGTGTTATATTATATGGTGCATACTTATTGTCGACAAGTGCTATAAGTGTGTTTACGTACTTGGTCTTCCTCGTTGTCACAGCACGTATTTATAACCCAATTATGGATGCAATGAATAATTTTGCACTGCTTTTGTATCTCAATATTCGGATAGAGAGAATGAAAGAGATGGATAAAATGCCAAGACAAGATGGAAAAACGAAATTTAGTCCCAAAAACTATGATATTGAATTTAAAAATGTCGATTTTTCATATCAAGATGGCGTACAAACCTTGAACCGAGTGAGTTTTATTGCAAAGCAAAATGATGTAACAGCACTTGTGGGACCATCAGGCGGCGGGAAGAGCACAATAGCAAAATTGTCAGCGAGATTTTGGGATATAGACAGAGGGGTGATTACTCTAGGCGGCGTAGATATTTCTAAGATCGATCCCGAAACACTTTTGAATTACTATTCTATTGTCTTTCAAGATGTGACCCTTTTCAACTCAAGTGTCATGGAAAATATCCGTCTGGGCAAAAAAGATGCAACAGATGAAGAAGTTATGAGAGCGGCACAACTTGCACAATGTGATGACTTTATCAAAAAAATGCCGAATGGATACGATACTCTAATTGGGGAAAATGGGGAGAAATTATCTGGCGGTGAAAGACAGCGCATATCCATTGCTAGAGCTATCCTAAAAGATGCTCCAATCATCTTGTTGGATGAAGCGACTGCTTCTTTAGATGCAGAAAATGAAAGCAAAATACAAAGTGCATTTAGTGTTCTAGTGAAAAACAAAACTGTGTTGATTATTGCTCATAGAATGAGAACGGTTTTAGGCGCAGACAAAATTGTTGTTGTCAAAGATGGCGTTATTGCAGAAACGGGAAAACCTATGGAATTAAAAGCGAGACCTGGACTATTTTCATCAATGTTAAAAGCGCAATATCAAAATCAATAGAGATAGCAATGTATCCTAATTCTCGACAAATTTAAGATCAACAGCTAGAAGGCCCCGCGATGGATAAAATCAGGGCCTTCTGTTTTTTTTTTAAACAACAAGATTTGAGCCGAAAGCTGCGATGAGGAATGTTCACCCTCAAGCAGTGTCAGCGAAAATCGTCGGCTTTTAATATTTTACATCGAAAATTACTGTAAATCTGTTAAAATAGAGTATAAGCATTAATGCGCAAAAGAAGCACGTATTTGTATTTTGATTTCAATAAAGTGTGGGCATGTGAATATGAGTGAGATGTTAAGCTATCTAGAGGGTAATATCGTCGTACAGAAAGTGTTGATTTCAGTTGGATTGTTGTTTCTGAATTTAATTTTGATTAGGTTCATGAGTCGAATTCTATTTAAAACAATTAAGACGAATAGCGTTTATTATACAACACGCAAGAGACTCTCTTATTTCAATACGGTAATTTTATTGGTTGTGATTGTTTTGATTTGGTCCGGATCGAAGTTGGATTTGGCCACATATGTGGGCTTTATATCTGCTGGCATCGCCATATCTTTGAGGGAGTTGTTCACGAATATGGCGGCATGGCTGATCATTGTATTTCAAAAACCCTTTGAAGTGGGAGATCGGATAACCGTTAATGACATGGTGGGTGACGTCATCGATATCAAAGTATTTCAAACCGTGCTCATGGAGGTTTCGGCACCTGAGCGTGGTCAGCAAAGTACAGGGCAGATTGTACATATTCCCAACAATTTTCTTTTTCTGCATGGTATAGTAAATGCCAATAAGGGGTTTGTATACATTTGGAATGAAATTGAGGTCAGACTCACATTGGACAGTTCTTGGGAACTTGCGAAACGCAAACTGGAAGAGATCATCAATCACCACACGCTTCACTTATCTAAAGAAGCTGAGGAAAACGTAATCGAAGCTTCAAAGCGCTATATGCTTCACTATACCAACTTGACACCCATCGTGTTTGTCCGTGTACAAGGAGGGTATTTATATCTTACAATTCGGTATTTATGTGAACCTAGGCAAGCTCGAATGACTGAAAATCTTATTTGGCAGGAGATTCTTACCGCGTTTTCGGAAACAACCGAAATCCAAATGGCGTGAAACTAAAATTTAAAATACCGGGGGTTATATGTTAGAAGAAAAAAGATTTGCTGTACTCATAGACGCGGATAATATATCTGCAAAGTACATTTCCAGTGTATTGGATGAAATTCCGAATTACGGCGTGGCAACATATAAGAGAATATATGGGGACTGGACAAAGAGTACTTCAGCATCGTGGAAAGATGTATTGCTTGAAAACTCAATTACACCGATCCAACAATACGGCTATACCAGTGGTAAAAATGCCACCGATTCTGCGATGATTATCGATGCAATGGATATTCTTTATTCTGGAAAGGTAGAAGGCTTTTGCATTGTATCCAGTGACAGCGACTTCACAAAGCTATCTTCAAGATTACGAGAGTCTGGGATGTTTGTTCTAGGAATGGGTGAAAAAAAGACGCCTAAGCCCTTTATCGCATCTTGTAATCAATTTAAGTACTTAGAAGTGCTTCAAGCTTCTGAAAAGAAAACGGTTGAAGCGAGTATGGAGGCCAATGAACTCGGTGGTGAGGAGGTTCTATCCATAGAAAATGGAGGCCGACCAGCGTCAAGGGCAGCGGATTCAAATTCGACAAATGGCAAAATCAGTGACAGCGAGAAGAACATGACAGAACTTGGCGTTATTAAGGCGGCAATTCTCAAAATGCTCAATGAGATAGATGAAGACGATCAAAGTATGAACATGGGAGAGTTGGGGAACCGTCTTGTAAAAAGATATCCTGATTTTGATGTGAGGAATTATGGTGATCCAAAGCTGTCGAGATTTTTAAGAAAGTTTGATTTTTTAGATATTCATACAAAAGGCAATAGCAAATCCATGTGGGTTCGCCTGAAAAAAGAGAGTGATAAATCTAAGACGCCGCCTGCTAAAAAGAAGCGCACAACGCGCAAGAAGGCCCCTAAAAAGGAAATGCCAAAAAGAGAAGTGAGCAATCCTAATGGCGAGTGATGATAAAGTGAGCATTTGGGTTGATGCCGATGGTTGCCCAGTGGTAAAACTGGCCATAAACATTGCTCAGAAAAAGGGCTATCCAGTGCGTGTTGTGAAGAATCATGCAGTGGTTCTGACTGATGATTATGCAGAAATCATCACAGTGGATATTTCAAGAGATGCTGCCGACTTTTATATTGTCAATCATATGGGCATCGGCGATATTGTCATCACTCAGGATTACGGTTTAGCTGCCATGGCATTATCGAAGCAAGGGAAGGTCATCAATCAAAATGGTCGCTTGATTACAAAGGATAACATAGATTTTATATTAGATCAGAGGCACTTGAGCAGACTTGCCAGAGAACAAAAAGGTAAGTCTACAAAGTTTAAAAAGCGGTCGAAATTAAATGATGAAGCATTTATAACCGCTTTTGAAAATCTTCTGGACATCTGATGGAAATGATAATATAAAAAATAAGAGCACATTGCGAAGAAGTTGTTCGCAATGTGCTCTTTTATTTTGTCTTATTCTGACTTTGTGTCGTATTTTTAAACCATTTCCAGTTTATAAGAATCATCTAAGTGTCTGATTTCATTGAAGATAAAGATTGCCGTGACCACAGTGGCACTGAAATCTGCAATGGGACCTGCCAACCATACACCTGTTAAGCCAAAGAAATGCGGCATGATTAACAACATGGGAATCAGAACAATAACTTGTCTTAGCAAACTTAAAAACATGGCTTTTGGCGCCTTGCCCACAGCTTGAAAATAATTTGCACTGATGATTTGAAAACCGATGAAGGGCAACATACATAAGAATATTCTCATGCCTGAGGTGGCCACGGAGATCAGCTCAGGATCTCGATTGAAAATTTTGATCAGATACACTGTGAAAAACTGTGTGGATATAAAAGCCACGAAACAGATCGCTGAAGCCGCAAGAATGGCTAATTTTAAAGCTTGTTTGACTCGATCAAACTGCTTTGCACCGTAGTTAAAGCCAATAATAGGTTGAGATCCTTGATTGAGACCAAATATAGGCATTAAGAAAAAGATGACAACGGCATTGATGACAGTCATGGCGCCAATGGCAATATCACCACCATAGTTTTTAAGCGCATTATTTGAAATGATCGTCACAATACTTGCGGCAACTTGCATAAAAAAAGGTGACATGCCTATGCTGAAAATACTTGAAATGAGTGAAGGATCGAGTTTGAGATTCTCTCGTTTTAAAACCAATTTACTTTTGCCCGAAAGGAAATGATGCAGTACCCAAATGGTTGATATCAGTTGAGATAGAATCGTTGCAAGAGCAGCACCAGCAATGCCCATTTTAAACACAAAGATAAAAACGGGGTCCAGAACGATATTTGCAAATGCACCCAGTAACATTGTGTACATGGCAGTCTGAGGGCTGCCCTCTGCTCTGATGATATTGTTAAGTCCAAAACCAAGTCCTTGGAATATGGCCCCCAATAAAATAATGGAGATATACGAATTTGCGAAATCGATAGTGGCATCACTTGCACCGAATAAATAGAGGAGAGGTAGTTTGAAAATCAAGCCTAGAACTGAAATGCTTGACATGACTATAATGAGCAGTGTAAAAGCATTTCCAAGTATTTTTTCAGCGCCATCTCGATTGCCTTCACCAAGTCTTATGGAAATGATAGCACCACCACCAATGCCAATGAGCATGCCGAATGCCATTAAAAGCGTCATAAAGGGCAAGTTGAGTCCAATGCCAGTCATAGCAAGTGGTCCAAGCCAACCAATATATATTCGGTCCACGACATTATACAGCGCATTGACCATCATTCCAACGATCGCTGGGATAGAAAATTTGAGCAATAGTTTGCCTACAGGTTCAGTTTTTAAGGGATTAGATGTTGCAGTGTTTGTCATATTGACCTTCTTTCTTATGTCGATAGAGTATAGAATTAGTTGCTAATTTTTTTAAATAGGATTCTATAATGATGATTTCTTCTTCTGTAAAGGAATCCAAAATAATAGATTTCCAATGATTTGATATGGATTTGAGTTCAGTGTGGAGTGCTTCGCCCTTTTCAGTTAAAAATACGTGATTGATGCGGCGATCGTCTTGATCAGATTGTCTTCTTACAAAGCCATGAGATTCAAGTTTTTGAATGGCTCTTGCAGTGCTTGCCTTGTCGATATCAAGCGCTCTGCTGATCTCTTCCTGAGTTGAACCGCTATGATTTTTTAAAAAAAAGAGGAATATATGTTGTCCACTTCCAAAGTTAGGATCGGTAAGTTGCTGATCTATAAAAATTCGATTGTGTCTGTAGAGCATGGATAGATATTTTCCGATGTCAGTGTTATCTATAATGACCTTTCTAGGATCTTCCATAAAGGAGAACCTCCTTGTTTCCAAATTAGTTGTGCATGCAACTATTCTACTCCCGAAATAAATTGATGTCAATAGAAAGTATGGACACTTCTAAAAAAATTTACAAATCCATAAAATCTACAAATTTTTATGAGAGAATGTGTTAGGAGTCTAAGAGATTTAGCTGAAATAATAAAGGGTTGGCTTAGGATCGGAAAAAAATAGAGAAGACTCCTTTTTTTTATACATATATGAGGGTGTAAGACGTGTAGAGTGCCCAAAGTGCAATATTGAGCATCTTTCTACTCCGGTGGCGTTGTTTGTGGAAAATAGGCGATACCGCATGGTGGAGAAGAGAGATGTGAAATGACCTTTGGACACTCTACTTGTAATTAAATGTTGAAAAAAAGAGATTTCTAGGAGATAATAGCATTAAAATTATTGATAAGGATGAGTGGATGCCGAATATTTTAATTGTAGAAGACGAAAAAAATATTGCAGATGCGTTATCTGCATATCTTGAGAGTCATGAATATCGTACGATTATCGATCTCAGTGGGCTAGAAGCACGTCATATTATCAATCGTCAAAAGATTGATTTGATTTTGTTGGATTTGATGTTGCCTGAGGTGAGCGGTGAGGCACTTTGTAAGTCCATAAGAGCTTTTTCCGATGTGCCCATTATCATGCTGACTGCCAAAATTGATGAGTCGGATATCATCAATGGACTCAAAATAGGGGCGGATGATTATATCATTAAACCCTTTAGTTTGAAACAAGTCTTGGCAAGAATTGAAGCGGTGTTAAGACGGTCACAAGGCAAAATTGGAAATGATGCATTTTATTATGATGACGGAACTTTAATCATAGATGAGAAGGGCCATGAAATTTATCGAGATTCTGTGAAAATTAAATTGACGCCAAATGAATTTAAAATTTTACTGATCTTAGCCAAATCAGCGAATAAAGTTTTTACGAGAGATGAATTGATTGAACTCGTCATGGGGAAAGACTTTGAAGGGTACGACCGTGCGGTGGATAGTCATATTAAAAATATCAGACTTAAAATTGAAGCGGATTCAAAATTGCCTGTGTACATCACCACCGTGCATGGTGTTGGGTATAAGTTTAAGTAGTGGGATGTGTATGATATGAAAATGAGACTCAAAAACAAAATTAACTTGGCTTTTTTTTTGATTGTTTTATTGATGATGATTTTCATCGGGATCACATCGACTTATTTCTTTGAAAAGAGATTTGAAGACTATACAGTTGAAAAGATAAAGCATGAAAGCTATCTTTTAGTGAATCAAATCACTCAGATATATCATGAAGAAGATCGCTACTGGAATTTGATTTCCATAGAAAATATAGGTGTGAGTGCTATGGAGAGGGGTTTTTTGATCAAGGTTTCTGATTCAAAGGATCATGTCCTCTGGAATGCAATGACCTATAACAAGGGGTATTGTTCAGATATGCTCACTCAAATGGAATACAATATGAAACAGCAAAATGCCAATTTCCAAGGAAGCTATGAGGAAAAACGCTATGCACTGTTGAGTGGAGATAAGTCTTTTGGCTCTTTAACCATTGGATATTATGGGCCTTATTTCTTTAATGATAACGATGTAAAATATGTAAATGGCCTGAAGCAACTTTTATTTGGCGCAGGTTTGTTTGCGCTTGGGCTCTCGCTTGTCTTGGGTTTTTATATTTCAGTTAAGCTGAGTAGACCATTGATTGCCATAAATGAGAACGCTCAAAAGATCATGCAGGGCAATTATGGCTCACGTGCAACTTGTCCATCCACGACGCTTGAAATCTGCGAATTGTCAGAGACCATCAACGCACTCAGTGAAGCACTTGATATTCAAGAGGAACTTCGAAAGCGCCTGACTTCAGATATTGCACATGAATTGAGAACGCCTATTACAACGCTTCAGAGTCATTTAGAACTTATGATAGAGGGGATTTGGCAAGCAGATCCAGAAAGATTAGAGGGTCTTTTAAATGAGACTTCAAGACTGAGTAACTTGGTGTGTGATCTTTCTAAAATTGCGCAGTTGGAACGCGAACAACTTATTATTTCATTGGAAGAACTGGATTTACATGCATTGGCCATACAGGTTGTTGAAACGATCAAAAGCGAATATTATAAAAAGGAAGTTGATCTTGTCGTTGAAGGTGAACTTGCTCTGATGATGGGAGATGCTTTGAAGCTGAAACAAGTGCTCATAAATCTCTTGAATAATGCTTTAAAATACACCCCAAAAGGCGGTGCAGTTAAAGTGGCAGTTCACGCTTCTGAAACGGATGTGGCATTGGTGGTGAGTGATACGGGCATAGGGATACCAGCTAAAGATATGCCTCATATTTTCGAGAGATTTTATAGAGTGGATAAATCTAGAGCACGACAATCCGGCGGTGTAGGTATTGGCTTATCCATTGTCAAAGCAATTGTAAACGCACATGGCGGTCAACTAGAAGTACGCAGTGAAGAACAAAAAGGCAGTGTGTTCACAGTGCGATTGCCCAAATGAAAATGGAATAAATGAATTCTGAATAAATTCTAAATAGATAAATTCTAAGAAGAACTGTTGCAAATCTAAAAGTGCAAGAGTTCTTTTTTTGCCTGTAGTAGATGCACCTGTGAAAGGGACCATGTGTGAATTAATTGTTAAAAATGCAAAAAAGGAATTGATGTTTCCATAGAACCGTGCTAGATTATGATAGTAACATTATGTAACTATTATCAAATGTAATAATGATGTCTTGTAATTATATTGACAAAATAATATTACTGTGTGCCAATAATGCATGTCGATGATGAATGCATGTCAATATTTAAGTATATTTCAAATGGAGAATGCGTAAGGAGGGAACATATGTCAATTTTAGAGGAGTGCGCGGCCAGTCTTATTACACTGCTTCCAGCAATATGGCAGAGATACAGGGGGATCTACAATGGCATCGAGATGCCAAGGCAGCAACTGGGATTACTCTTTAAGATCGCACATGAAAGCGGTCAGCCGGTGAGTTATTACAGCGAACTGATGAATATTCCGAAATCAAACATTACTGTGGCATCCAATCACTTGGTAAAAATGGGATTTGTAGACCGAACTTTTAGTGAATCCGATAGAAGGTTAATTCTTCTGAATATCACTGAAAAAGGGACTGAGGCCATAAAAATTTATAAACGGCAGATTAGAGAATCTATGATGGTGCAGTTGAGTGAATACGATGAATCCGAACTTAAGCGCATGAATGAACTGATTGAAGAGCTCAAGGCACTTATGCAGAAGGGTAAATAGTCTCAAAAAAAGAGTGAAGTTAGGTCGTAAATTAAAAATATAAAATAACAATAAATTGAAAAAAATAGAGGTGGATAAGTTATGAAAAAAGTAAAAGCAATTATGTCTATAGTCTTACTGGTGTTAATCGTCGGTGGCGCTTATTGGGGATATCAATTCTATTATCAGTCAAGCCATTATTTTATTACAGAAAATGCTCAAGTTTCAGCCAATATGATCACTGTGACACCAGAGATCACTGGAAAAGTAGACTCTTGGAATATCAAAGAGGGCGACATGATTAAAGAAGGGGCAATCTTAGGTGTTCAAGATGTGAGTATGCTTTTGAGCAGCAATGTGATCAACCCTGCAGCACTCAGCAGTTCAGCAGATGCTATTGTCTCCAAGGCAGAAATAAAAGCACCCATCAGCGGCAAGGTCATTCATACGACGATTGTTGAAGGACAAGTGCTTTCACCGGGAATGGAAGCGGCTATAATTGCAGATACAGAGCACATTTTTATCAAAGCCAATGTAGAGGAGACAGATATTTTTAAAATTGAGCAAGGACAGACCGTGGACATTACAGTGGATGCCTTTGGAAATAAACCGTTTTACGGTTATGTACAGAGTATTGGTCAAGCCACTCAATCGGTATTCTCCCCATTTCCTACCCTTAATACAAGTGGTAATTTCACGAAGCAGACACAACTCATACCCGTTAAAATTAGCATTATAAATGATGAAGGGTTAATTTTAATGCCTGGAATGAACACTAAAGTTAAAATTCATGTGAAATAGGAGAGGTAACTGAGATGAAAATGATTAAGATAGATCAAATGAGAAGATCCGTAAGTTTAGTGACGCTTTCAATGCTTTTAATGATTCTAATAAGCGGTTGTGCCAACAGTACAGTGGCTCAAGATTTAACGGTAAATGTTGCAACTGCGGGCGAAGATTCGATACAAACAGAACTTCAGTTGACAGGGGTTTTGTTGCCAAAGGATCTTGTGAATATCAGCAGTAAAGCATCTGGTCAAATTTTAAATATGCCTAAACAAGTGGGCGAAAAAGTGGCTAAAGGAGAAGTTTTAATAGAACTGGATACCAAGACGCTGGAGGCGCAATTGCAACAAGCGGAAGCGGGTTTGAGCGCGGCAAAAGCAGCTTATGCATCGGCCCAAAATCAAGCGGCTCTATTGAAAATAAGTTTAGATCAAACTGAAAAAACCTATTTGGATACAAAGGCACTTTTTGAAACAGGGGCTGTTTCTGAAGGCACATACACGGATACCACATCCAGATACAATCTTGCAAAAAAACAGTATGAGAATGCGGCAGGGCCTTTACAAAATCAAGCGCTTGCTGCCATAGAAAACGCTGAGGCGAGCATTCATACGCTCAGCGTTCAAAAAGAGAATTCAACGATTATAAGCCCAATTGATGGTGTTATTGTCAGCGGCGACATTCAAAGCGGTGAAATCGTGTCTCCTGGCATGTTGCTTTTATCCATTGCCGATTTATCGACATTAAAAATGAAGGGGACAATCGCACAAGCCTATTTGCCTTATGTGACAGTCAACGATAAAGTTGATTTTAAAGTAGATATTTATCCAGATCAGATTTACGATGCGGAGATTTCAAAAATTGGGCCCATGGCTGTGAGCACAGGTAAAATATTTCCAATAGAAATTACGATTCCAAACGAGGATCAGCTTATGGCAGGACTTTCCGCTAGATTTGAAATCGAAGTCAAAGGCAAACCGCATGTGATGATTCCCTTAAATGCTGTGGTCAATGCAGAAGGTCAGAGTTATGTTTATGTCATTAAAGATCAGGTCGCAATTAAGAGAGAAGTGGTAACCGGACTTAAGAATGATACTTCTGTTGAAATCCTTTCAGGGCTTGAAAAAGGTGAGGTCATTGCGATTACGAATACACATATTTTACAAGATCAAATGCTTGTAAAGATTGCCACTGAATAAGGGCATTAGGAGTTTATAATGATCAAGTTATTTAGATTTTTAAAACCTTATACCGTTCCCTTTATTGCTGTGCTGATTGTTCTGTTTGGACAAGCTATGGCAGAGCTTTATCTGCCAACACTTATGTCAGATGTTGTCAATGATGGGATGATAAAAGGGGATTCAGCTTATATATGGCGATATGGTGGCTATATGCTTATCGTTGCACTTGGAAGTAGCGTTTGTGCGATTCTAGGGAGTTTTCTCTCTGCTAGAATTGCAGTGGCATTCAGTAGAGATCTCAGAGAAAAAGTGTTCGTAAAAGCAGAACAGTATGCACTTCATGAGTTTGATACAATGGGCACATCCTCTATGATTACAAGAACGACAAATGACATCACACAGGTTCAAACGCTTATGGTCATGGGCATGAGATTTATGATATATGCACCTATTTTGTGTATTGGTGGGATCATTATGGCGCTTTCAAAAGATGCCCATCTAACGCTGATCTTAGCGATTATTTTGCCGTTGATGGCTGTGACGATAGCAGCTCTTGCTAAGCTTGTAGTGCCGCTCTTCAAGATCATGCAAACAAAAGTAGATACGCTCAATAGAGTTGTGCGTGAAAATCTTATAGGGATTCGTGTTATTCGAGCATTTGACAAGCAAGAAGTTGAAAAGCAAAGGTTTGATAATGCCAATCAAGATTTGGTGAGCACAGCAATCAAAGTCAATCGGATTATGGCAGCCATGCAACCTGTGATGATCTTTTTCATGAATATTACATCTGTTGCAATCATCTGGTTTGCAGGCATTCGGATCGCAGATGGCAATATGGCAATTGGGGATATGATGGCATTTCTTCAGTATGCCATGCAGATCATGTTTTCAATCATCATGGTCTCCATTATGTTCGTTATGATTCCAAGAGCTCAAGCCTCCGCTGTCAGGATCAATGAAGTGCTCGATTTAGAGCCTGAGATTAAAGATGTTGCAAACCCAAAGACAGCAGATGATAAAAGAGGTTATATCGAGTTTGACAATGTGACTTTTTACTATCCAGGGGCAGAAGAACCTGCGCTTTCAGGGATAAATTTTAGTGCAGGTCCGGGCCAAGTGACAGCGATTATCGGCGGCACTGGTGCTGGAAAATCGACGTTGATCAATTTAATTCCCCGATTTTATGATATCACAGAAGGTTCGATTCGAGTGAATGGCGTTTCAATTGCTGAAATGTCGCAGTTTGATTTAAGACAAAAAATTGGATTCGTGCCTCAATCTGCGATTCTCTTCAGCGGAACGGTGAGAGAAAATATATGCTTTGGTAAAAAAGATGCTTCTATGGATGAAGTAATACATGTTTCCAAGATAGCACAAGCGGATGATTTCATTTCTAAGATGGCAGACGGTTATGATGCTGAAGTCTCTCAAGGCGGCACCAACTTATCTGGTGGTCAAAAGCAAAGATTATCCATTGCAAGAGCACTTGTCAGAAAACCAGAAATCTATATTTTTGACGATAGTTTTTCAGCACTGGACTATAAAACGGATGCTAATCTAAGACACGCCCTAAAAGGTGAAACTCAAAATGCCACTGTTATCATAGTGGCGCAAAGAGTAAGTACAGTTAAAGATGCAGATCAGATCATTGTATTGGATCAAGGCGAGATCAAAGCCATTGGCAAACACTATGATTTGTTAAAATCCAGTACAGTTTATAAGGAAATCGTTTCCTCACAATTATCAGAGGAGGAGATGTAATGGCAGAAAAAAACCAAAGACCTCAAAGAGGTCATAGAATGGGCGGCGGTCCAATGCTGGGAGCCCCAGTGCAAAAAGCAAAAGATTTTAAGGGAACCCTTAAACGCCTAGGGACTTACCTCAAACCAGAGCGGACCCGTTTTGTGCTCGTCTTTCTTCTGGCGATTATGAGTACAATCTTTACAATTTCAGGTCCTAAAATTATGGGTAAGGCAACCACGAAACTGGGTGAAGCCATTATAGGGCTCTATTCACATCAAATCAAATTGATGTATGCTATCCAACAAAATATGCCTCAATCAACAATTGATGCCATAAAGAATCAACCAGTGCCCCTAGTTGATTTCGAGTATATCGGCAAGGTCTTGCTACTGCTTATTGTGCTCTACATTATCAGTGCCTTATTCCGATTTGCCATGTCATATATCATGTCCAGTGTTGCGCAAAGTACAGTTTATAATATGAGAAAAGATGTCAAATCAAAACTGGATAGATTGCCGTTAAAATATTATGATGGGCATTCTCATGGGGATGTACTCAGTAGGATTACCAATGACATGGAGACGATTGCCACAACGCTTCAGCAGAGTTTAACTCAGCTGATCGTATCGCTTGTGAGTGTGGTGGGCATTTTGATAATGATGTTAACCATAAGCCCTGTCATGACCCTGATAGCACTTTTAACATTGCCGATGAGCATGCTCATCACAGTGATTATTGCTAAAAATTCTCAAAAATATTTTTCAAAACAACAGAAAACCCTTGGAGAACTCAATGGTCATGTTGAGGAGATGTATACGGGCCATAAAATTGTTAAAGCCTTTGGTCACGAAGAAGCCTCTGTTGAGAAATTTGTGGACATTAATCATGAGCTCTACGATGTGGCTTGGAAAGCGCAGTTTATGTCTGGGATCGTCTTTCCTGCACTGAACTTTGTGAATAATTTAGGTTATGTACTCGTCTGTGTGGTGGGTGGCTTATTAGTGGCCAAAAAGAAGATCGAGATCGGAGATATTCAAGCTTTTATTCAATATATTCGTCAGTTCACACAGCCAATCGTTCAAATCGCTAATATTACGAATATCATTCAATCTACGATTGCATCGGCAGAACGCGTTTTTGAAGTTTTAGATGAAGAAGAAGAAATTGAGGACATCGAAGATTCTCAAGACATTAAGGACTTTAAAGGTCAAGTTGAATTCGATCACGTGAAATTCGGATATGTGGCAGATCAAACGCTCATGGAGGATATCAATATAGAAGTTGAAGCTGGACATACGATTGCGATTGTTGGTCCAACAGGTGCAGGGAAAACCACACTGGTGAATTTACTCATGCGTTTTTATGAACTCAACGGCGGAGCCATCAGAATTGACGGCGTGGATATCAGTCATATGAAAAGAGGCGATTTGCGCCAGCTCTTTGGAATGGTACTTCAAGACACTTGGTTGTTTAAGGGCACTATTCGGGACAACATCGCCTACGGTAGAGAAAATGCCACAGAAGAGGAGATCATAAGAGCTGCCGATTTGGCACATGCACATCATTTTATCATGACGCTTCCTGAGGGCTATGATACGATTTTGAATGAAGAGGCTTCTAATATATCTCAAGGTCAAAAACAACTCTTGACTATTGCCAGAGCCATTTTAGCGGATCCACGAATTCTCATACTAGATGAGGCAACAAGTAACGTGGATACTAGAACGGAAGTTTTGATTCAAAAAGCCATGGGCAATCTCATGCAGGGTAGAACCAGCTTCGTTATAGCGCATAGACTTTCAACGATACGGGATGCAGAACTGATTCTAGTCATGAATCAAGGCACGATTATTGAACAAGGCAATCATCATGAATTGTTAGAAAAAGAGGGCTTCTATGCAAATCTGTACAACAGTCAGTTTTCAGAGGATTAAACGATAAAAATCAAGCTATGAGATTAAAGTAATACAAAGGTGCTGTTGCCTGTCTAGGGACCTAGACAGGCAACAGCACCACAACAAAAGTATTCGTAACTTTATGTAAGAAATCAAAGTAATACATCTGTAAGAAATCAAAATAGCACATCGTTATGCCACATCTTTCATGATAACGATCAAATTAAAAAAATATTACTTTAATCAAAACAAGCACACAGCATGTTAACACCCCTGCTATATTCCATTTAGATCGATTTTCCATAAAGTCATTTTCTGTCTCCCAATCTCTACTTTCCCAAGCCCATTTGCCGCCATATACTAGAGCTGAAAAACTTGCAAGTAGAGAAACGATTGGAATAACCGACAATATAAAAACCAAGTATTTCTTATGATATATAGCCCATATTGGAGTAAGAAAAAAAGCGCCTACATATAATTTTTCTGTTATTTCTGGATAAGTCTGCATTTTCATAATAAAAAAACTCCTTCTAATTATTTACATATACTTTCATTTAAGATTCTAGATCAAAGTTTATACTATGTCAAATTATTTCTTTCTATCAATACCAATATTTCTGCCTGAAGCAATTCAAATTTTTTAGATTTTTAAATCATCTGATATTTTTAAATCATCTGATATAATAGTAAAATAAAATGTAGATTTCAAGATACTTTATTGTTGGAGAGCGAAAGGAGTGTGCCTCATGTATGAACTTGAAAAGCTTGGAGAGCGTTCTTATTATATTGAAAGTCCTGTTAAAACGGGCATTTATCAAATCGATGAACAAAATGTTTTACTGATTGACAGCGGCAATGACAAAGATGCAGCAAAAAAAATAGCAAAGATTATTCGCACTCAAAACTGGCATCTCAAATGGATTATCAACACGCATTCACATGCAGATCATATTGGTGGCAATGCCTATCTATTGGAGCAGTTCAAGTGTCAGGCTTTTACTGTAGGTGTTGAAACGGCTTTTATGAAGTATCCTATTTTAGAGCCTTCTTTCCTCTATGGGGGGTATCCTATGAAGGCGCTTAGGAATAAATTTTTGATGGCAAAACCCAGTGAAGTTGCTTCAATAGATGATTTTGAAACGGTAACAGGGCTTAGTGATTTTGAATTTATTCATCTGGATGGGCATACATTCAATATGATTGGCATAAAAACGCCTGATGGCGTTTGGTATTTAGGGGATGCCATTAACGGTGCTCATATTATTGAAAAATATCATGTTTCTTTTCTCTATGATGTCAGCGCTTATCTTGAAAGTATGGAAAAATTAATAAAGTTAGAGGGTAATTGTTTTGTGTTAGCACATGCAGGTATCTGTGAAGATTTGGGGGAGCTCATAGATATTAATAAGCGTAAGGTTTTAGAAATCATTGCATTAATTGAATCGTTTTGTGAAAATGAAATCGGTTTTGAAAACTTGTTGAAAAAAATATTTGACCACTATAATTTAAAAATGGACATGAACCAATATGTCCTTGTGGGCAGTACGATTAAATCATATTTGTCTTATCTGTCTGATGGCGATCGAATTTTTGCTACTTTTAAAGAAAATAATCTTTTATGGCAAAAAAACATTAAATAAGTTTGATGGATGGCGATAAGCCAAGAAACAAAGCCGTTTTACAGGGAGAAAAATAGTTTAAATGTTCCGTTTAGAGCGTATAAATAGGGTATAATACAACTACAAATTTAGAATTGGGAGCGTGAAGTTATGTTGAAACGGCTAGAGGTCAGATTTAAGATTATTCTTTTGAGCAGTACGCTCATATTTTTATTACTATTGGTTGCAGGTGTAGGTTATATCAAATTAACAGAATCAAATGATAATCTTAAATCACTTTTTGAGGTTAATCTGACTAAGACACAGTTGATAAACGATAGCCGGGCTCAACAGAGAGCTATAGAAGGTGATATTTATTACGTTTTTCTTCACGTAGGAGATAAAGAAAAGCAGACTGTCAGATTGAAAGATATTGAACATAGGAAAGAACTGTTTGATGCTGATTTACAGGGCGTAAGAGATATAGGGTTAGATGAGGCTGAGATTAAAGTTTTTGATCTGTTGGATAAGAAATTAGCGACGTATAGACCAATACGAGACGAAGCAATCAACTATGCACTTGCTGGGAATCAAGAGATTGCACTTAAAAAGTACAGTGAAGTTGAAGCATTAGGAGAGGAAATTCAACAAGATTTGGTTGCCTTAGCATCTGATCAGCTCATGGATGCTAAAAATGTCAATGAATATAATGCGGCGGATTACACTAAAACAGTGAAATTATTCGTGGGTATTACCATTTTTTCATTATTATTAGGTTTGGTGTTAACGATCTTCATATCAATTGATATAACAAGGCCTTTGAAACTGGCGGTGACCCAACTATCACAAGTTGCCTCTGGCGATTTTTCAATTGATATTTCAAAAGATTTATTAAAGCGTAAAGATGAAATGGGCGCATTGGCGACAGGTATAGATGAGATGCAAAACGCAATTAAGGGTTTAATTGGCAAAGTGATCAATGAGTCTAAGAATATTGAAAGAATTGTAGGCGATGTAGATCGTAGAGTAAGTGATCTCAATGGTGATATTGAAGATGTATCCTCAACCACACAAGAACTTGCGGCAGGTATGGAAGAAACTGCAGCAGCATCTGAAGAAATGTCGGCAACTTCTCAGGAGATGGAGAGGGCAGTTTCATCTATTGCAGATAAAGCTCAAGAAGGTGCGGTTAAAGCCAATGAAATTAGCAACAGAGCTCAGTCTACAAAAACCATTGTATTAGATGCACAAACGAAAGCCATGACGGTGCTGTCTAGTGTGAAAGAAAAACTTGAAGCTTCAATTGAGGCATCAAAAGTAGTTTCTCAAATTGATGTGCTCAGTGAATCCATCATGAACATCACCTCACAGACGAATCTGCTTGCGTTAAATGCTGCGATTGAAGCGGCTAGAGCAGGAGAAGCGGGAAAAGGATTTGCAGTTGTTGCAGATGAAATTAGAAAATTGGCAGAGCAATCTAAGGATACTGTGGAGGAAATTCAGCGCATTACTTTTAAAGTAAACGAAGCCGTGGCGGACTTAACGGGAAATTCAAATAACTTACTTGAGTTTGTGAATAAAGATGTCAATGAAGATTATAAATTAATCTTAAATGTGGCAGATAAATATAGTGAAGATGCCATTTATGTGGATGATCTGGTAACGGATTTTAGTTCAACTTCTGAAGAACTTTTAGCTTCAATTACTGAAATTCTAAAGGCTATTGATGGTGTTGCCAAAGCTTCTACAGAGGGTGCACAAGGCACATCGGATATTGCCATCAAAGCGTCAAATGTGACGGAAAAATCTATGGAAGTGGTTAAACTTGTCCTAAAAACAAATGAAAGTGCTCAAAATCTTGAAAGTGAAATTTCAAAATTTAAAGTTTAAAATGTCAAAAGTCAAGCATTGAGCAACCCTTTTCCCTATGACGTCGATTATGGGCAATATACGTTACAGCATAGGAGCGCTTCTATGTGAAACTGATTTTTGATGTGTTGACCTATTTTATAAAATAACTGCTAAAAGATGTCTTCAGTATATAAGGGATTGCCCTTAGTGCTAAAGACATTTTTTATTGCCGTTTTAAATTGTTTTATTTTTCAGAAGCAGGGCAGGCCGCCTTTTTATTGTTTGCAAAATAATGAAAAATGCAACTGTAAAGCAATGCCAGCACACCGCCTAGAATAGGCAGATAATAGACGGAAATACTTTGGATCAAAATACCGGATAAAAAGAGGCCAAGAGGTAAGAAAATTTTCACAACACTGGCCACAAGACTCAGTATTCTGCCTCGAATGTATTCAGGCAAAATATCTTGCAGAATATATGCTATGGGAATGTCAATGAGTGCAATTGTAATGCCCAATATAAACATAATGAGGAGATAAAGTATTCCGATCCATTCTTTTGGCCAAGAGATCAGAAGTGGAACGCCAACTGTAATAGAGCAAGCAGCCATAATCCAAACCATATTTAAGAGGATCTTGTCATAATTGAATCTAGACATGATTTTTTCGACAATGAGTGCTCCTGCTATTAGACCAACGGGAAAGGCACCATTGATCATGCCATACCACCTTGGGGAAAGCATCAGTACATTGTTTACAATATAGGGTAATGGGACTTGTAGCGCAAATCCCAGAAAGAAATTAATAAAGATAAACACACTTGTGAATTTCTTAATTTCTCTGGATGCGTTGAGATAATAAATGCCCTCTTTGAGTTCGATCCAAAGAGAAGTTTTGGGTTTGTTTTTCTCAAAATTTAAACAGGTGTTGAATTTAAAAAACATCTCTGTGCAGGCTGAAAATAGAAAAGACACGGCGTTAATTAAAAGAAAAAAACGCATATCGAATATTGCAAAAGCAATCCCACCCAAGATTGGACCAAGAATAGCAGAGAGTGAATCTATTATTTTGCTCAGGGTATTGATCTTTAGAAGTTTTTCGGCAGAAACTAATGCGGGCTTAGCAGCTTCCATACTGACCATAAAAAGTGTAGAGAAAAGCGAGAGTAGCACGGTGGTGAAATAGATGATTTCAAGAGATAGTGGGCTGTTGGCACTCACAGTATAGAGCGTCAAAAATAGTAAACCATTTAATGTATCTGTGAAGACAATAAGCCCCTTTTTAGAAAAACGATCTGTTAAGATGCCTGCAAAGGGTGCAAAAATAATCATGGGTACAATGCCAAGAAGGATTGATGTGGCAAAGTTTAAAGCCGATCCTGTCATTTTGAGCACATATAAACTGATGGCAAATGCGTAAATAGAGGAACCAAAGACAGAAAAGCCCTTGCCTGTAATAAATAAAATTAGGTTTCTGGAATCTTTATTTTTTGAAAGAATAGATAACATATGAACACCTCCTAACCTGAGTATAGTTGGTGGTGTTTAGGCGACATCAAGTCCCTTATTAAGAATAATTTGTGGATAAATATAACAAACGGTGGGGTTATCCCCACCGTTTACCATAGAACGCATAATTGAATATATGTTCGCCCTCCACAAAGAAATCTTCAAACTTGCCGCCCCGAGTAACTGTATCGGAGACATAGGAAGCATATTCTTTAAAATTGAGATGACTTATTTGTTCACTGACAAACGTAAGCTTAAAATTGTTCCTTAAGAAGGGTTTTATTTTTGAATTTTTAGAAAAATTTTTGAAGAGCAAAAAACTGGCCAGTAGATCACACGCTTCATTGCAGAGTGGAGATAATTCTGCAAGTAAGAATTCAGGATGATCAAAAGCGTAATTGCTTGAACCTGATATATCCAGCATGATGTCTATAGAATGGTCATATAAAGGGATTTTTTTAAAATCACATGCGATCAGCAACAGGTCAAAGTGCATTGGATTGCTCATCAAGCGATTTCTAAGCCATTTCAATCTGCCAATATCGTGATCTACTGCGATATATTGATTTGAACTGTGAATCTTATCATAAAAGTATCTTAAAAAGAAACCATGTCCAATACCGAGATCCAAAAATACTTTATTTTCATAATGCTCAAATGGAATGGTCTTATACGCCCATTCAAAATTTTTGTATAAATTGTTAAGATACTCAGAGTCTGTATGCATGATGTAATCTTCAACATAGATGGCGTCGGCATCTTCAGTAGCATGGGTTGTGATTAAATCCTCAGAATTTACAATCAAAATCCCCTCTTCTATTGTGTACTGCATACCACAAGTGCATGTGAAAACGCCCGTTACAAGCTTTTGGTTTGTGATGGCCCCCTCGGTTAAGAGCATAGCGGATTTGCAATGATAACAGCTGATGCGAGACAAAAAAGAAAGTGGTATTCCAAAAGGCTCACTCGATTTAGATTGTTCCAATGTCGTTTCAATTTTGTTCACAGCATCGGCCAATTTATGTTTGACGCTTTCAAGGTGAGCAATGCTCTCGTTGATAGACGTCATTTTTTGCTCAAAAAAAGATCGATAATAGAGCCCTTTTTCATAATCTGTAAGACGTCCAATGCGTTTGAAGATTAAAAGTGTCTGAATTTCTTGTAAAGAGAAGCCAATGCTCTTAAAATAGAGTATTTCAGACAAATCCATTTGACATCTTTCATCAAAGTTGTACTGAGCACCATCCATTTGGGGCACAAGTAAATCTAGGGACATATAGTGTCTAATTGTATCTATGGTTAAGTTGTTTGTAGAAGCAAATTTACCAATTTTCATAAGGTCTTCCTTTGTTTAATGATCATAGACATATTATACCCATAAAACGTTTTTCACACAAACAAATGAGGGAATATGTTATTATTATAATGATAGTAGCAGAGTGTTTGCCAAAAGTGAGCGGATCAAAATCACCTTCTTTTGGCTAGATAATAGATAGAATTGTGAGGTGTTATATGAACATATTGATATGTGATGATGAGCAAAGTATTTTAGAAAGAATGGTCAACATGACCACTGAATTCCAAGAATTTCCCTTGACAGTTTATTCTACTACAACCTCAGATGAAGCAGTTCAAGTGATTCAAAGTAAACCGCTGGAGGCTGTTATTTTAGATATCGATATTGATGAAAGAAGTGGTATAGAGCTTGCCAGGTACTATAAAAAATATAATCCAACTGGGCTCATTGTATTTATCACCAGCTATACGTCGTATGCCATAGATGCCTTTCAAGTGGAGGCAAGTAAATATCTGATTAAGCCTGTTCAGGTCGAGGCATTTTATGAAATTCTATGTTTTTTAAAAAATAAAGTAGATGAGCAGACTTTTATTGAAAATCATATGTTTAAAACAGTTCCAATTAAGGTAAATGGTAAGCAGATATTGCTGAAACAGTCGGATATTATCTATATAGAAAAAGTGGGTAAAAAAGCGGCATTCCATACCTTGCATGGCAGATATGAGGTCCGAGAAACCATGAAGGAAATCGATGAGTTGTTGACCAGCGATTTATTCTTAAAATGTCATCAGGGTTACATTATCAATATTGATCATATTTATAAGCTAGAAAGATATATTGTGTACATTGGAGATCAAAAAAAACCCATTCCCGTGAGTAAAGCAAATGTAGAATTAGTTCAGAATGCGATTAAAAGGAGAATTTGGGGGGAGTAATATATGAAATGGTTGATCATTGAAAATGCAATAAACCTCTTTGAAATGTTTATTGTACTCATTTTTCTTAAAAAGCAATTTTTACAAGTTAAAAAGACAAGTGTTGCAGATGATTTGATCGTGGTGATTGCAGGAAGTGTGATACTTTCGTATCTAAACCATAGCTTTGATACAGGCTCCATTTACGTTATGCTGATCATGTTTTTATATTGGCTGATCATTGGCGTGCGGCGGTATGGCAGAGCGTCTTTTTTGAAAATTGTGTTGGCGATTATTACAGTAGACATTATATTGATTGCATGTGAGTTTATTCTGATTGTGCTCATGGGCTTTTTCTTCAAAACGACACCTATGGATTTGGCAACCTTAGGGACAGATCGATTTGTATTTGTAATTAACAGCAAATTATTGGCTTTTTTAGTGGTCAATACGCTTCAGACGACTCAAATGAACACAGGAGTAGGGAAAAGATATCAATCCCTCATTTTAATTCTCATGCTGATGCTGAATATTATCATTGCTTTTTTTGTTATAGATATCTACAGAACCTATGTGGTCAGTGAAAAGGCAAATCAAAGTGTGATCTTTGTAAGTTTTGTCATGTTGGGCTGTAATATTTTGGTGCTCTTTATAAGCAAGATATTTTATAAGGCCACTCAAATTGAAATTGAAAAAAAGATGGTTGATCTGTCATTAAGCCAGCAAAGCGATCAAATCACAGCTCTTAAAGGTGTCATGGATGAAGTTAGACGCAATCAGCATGACTATAAAAATCACTTTCAGGCAATTCGGACGATGGTCAGTCATGACAAACTGAACGAGGCTTTAAGCTATATTGATGTCCTCCTTGGAGACCAATCCGCACTGGATAAAAACCTAAAAACGTCAATGACTGCTATTGAGCTGATTTTGGAGCAAAAAATTAATGAAGCGTTGCAATTTGATATTGAGGTTGAAAAAGAAGTTTTGATTCCAAGTAATCTCAACGCACTGGAATATAGCATGGCGATGATTATCAGCAATTCTATGGATAATGCCATAGAGGCCTGCCAATTCGTTCCAAGTAACGCCAGCATAAAAATTAAAATATTCATGAGAAAGGGCTACTTGAATTATTATATTGAGAACACTTCCAGTGGAGAGTATCGAAGAGAAAGTGGGCGCTATTTAACGCGTAAAAAGGAAAAAACATTACACGGTTACGGTTTAAGAAATATAGAGGAGCTCGTGAACAAGCACAATGGTTTTTTTGAAATCCAAGCTTTAGAAGACAAATTTATCCTTAAATGCAGTATGTTGGTTGATGAAAATGAAACATTTTAACAGTTGTGTTCCAAATAAGCCACAATTCGTTCCAAATAGGCCACCCCTATTGATTTTATAAGGAGCACCCTTATATAATGAACACAGGCGTAAAAGATAAAAATAAAAACGTCACGGGAAAATATCACTTATCGGGGTGTGATTCATTTGATCCAGAAACTAGCGAATAGAATAAGAAAAAAATTTTTCCAAGGACAGTTTAAAGATGAGATCGAAGAAGCCAAGTTTGAGTACGGATTGCTGTTGTTCATTGAGACATTACTGGACATTTTAGGATTTATAGTAATCGGTTTGCTCCTTGGATGCTTAGATCATCTAGCTGTTTATCTGTTGACTTTCGCAGTTGTGAGATTAAATGCGGGAGGCTATCATGCCAAGACTTTTATAGGTTGTTTTGCAACGATAACTGTCATGGCGTTGACCTCCGTCGGAATATTGACCTATTATAATGGACCGCTTTTCGTTTACCTGACTTTAGGTGTGTTATCTGGTGGGATGATTATGATCATGGCACCACTTGATTCCATTTCAAAGCCCCTGAGCGAAAGACAGAAGCGTAGGTGTAAAGTTAAGACTCTCTACTTTACAACAGGCATTATGGCATTGAGCTTTGTCCTTTATGTATTAGGTTACTTAGATGGGTTTAAAATGATGACATTGGCATTAATGGGCCAAATGCTCAGCATGATACCGATCTTTTATAAATACAAGAAAGGGGAAAAATATTATGAAAATGTTATTTGAAAAAATGAATCAAGTCTTTATGGTGGCAATCTTTGGTCTAGCACTAACAAATTTGAGCTCAGCATGTATGTTCTGGGCACATCAACCAGAGGTACCAAAATGCTTAAATGAGATCGACTAGTAAATAAGCGTTTTCAATTTTAGTAATTTCCTAGATTTTAACAATTTCCTAGACAATTTTAGTAAACTCCTAGACAACTTAAAAAAATGGGATTTTGAGCAAACCTGTTGACTCAAATCCTATTTTTTTAAACCCTTTATGTGAATGCTTTGGGGGGTGGGTTCCTATTAAAAAATTGTACGTACTCTTTAAAGTAATTTTAATCGCTGGTTTAATCACCGATATCTATTGGATGAAATTATATACACCGACATTGATCTTCATACTAAATGCAATAGTGACTTCTGTAGCATATGCAGTTATATTATTTTTTAATGGTGCAAAACAAATTAAAATGCTTATTCGTGTTTTTGCAATTGTTTTGATGCTGGAACCTATGGCACTTTATTATCGATTTAATTCAGTGCAGATTGCATTATTTTCTATCTTAATAGGTGCTATTCTAATGTTTTTTCTATTCGCAATTAAAGAAGAAATGGAGAGTGAGGATCTTTAATGTTTAAAAAGGTAATTAAAAATGTGGTCAAGGTGAGTTTAGCAATGCTATCTACCCTTTTGTTATTCCTTTTTTTCTCAAGTGAAAGTATCACTTTTAGCGTCCCAAATTCGATCTTGGAGTTCTCCAAGTTCATGGAGGCGCAAAAGACATTTGAAATTGTACTCACAGATGATTCCAAGGGATACGATCAACATTCTGATTATGAAATATATGAGCGCGATTTTTCAGTAAATTCTGATGTGGTGGCGCTTTGCATCAAGAAATACGATACCATTGAAAAGGCTCAAGAAGCGTATAATATCTTAAATCATAAAAATTTGATCAAAATGACTTTTGATATAGATGGGAATTCATACATAAGATTTAAAATAGGCGAAGTTAATTATTGTGCTTGGCGTAATGGTAAAACTGTAGTTGTCATGAAATCCACGAATAAAGAGTCTCTTCAGATGTTGAAAAATTATATAGTAAAACAGATCATGTGATTTAGATCATGTGAATTCAAACACAAATTTGCTTTCATCCTTTTTTGGTTTTATCCCTTTGAGCCTCCCCAATGTGCCCCTACTTAAACATGGTTGGAGGCTCTTTTTTTGTTTCCATTTTGTCAATAACCACTATAATAGAAAGAGGAGGTGTGCTATGAAAATGATTCATTCTGCCGATTGGCATCTTGGAAAGCTGATCAACAATGTATTCATGACAGAAGACCAAGCTTATATTTTAAAGCAACTCAAAGAGACCCTTATCCGTGAGCATATTGAAGTTTTAATGATTTCAGGAGATATTTATGATAGAAGTATTCCACCGGTGGAAGCCGTTTCATTGCTAAATGATTTTCTTTCAGAAGTCGTTGAAGAACTCAACGTAAAAGTCATCATTAGCAGTGGCAATCACGATTCAAGTGAGCGGTTGTCTTTTGGTTCAATGCTCCTCAGAAAGAAGGGGTTGTACATTGTTGGCAAGACAGAACAGGGTTATGAGACCATTTCTCTGGAGGATGCATCGGGTGCAATTATAGATTTTCACGTCATGCCATTCATGACAGCTTTTGAAGCGAGGAAGTGCTTTCATAATCCAGATCTTAAGACACCTGATGAGGCGATGGCATTTATCGTGGATCAGATCAGGGCTAAAGCCGTACCTGAACATCTAAACGTCGTCATGGCACACGGTTTTGTAATTGGAACAGAAGCGCCGGAGGAAAGTGATTCAGAAAGACCACTCAATATGGGCGGCACAGATGCGATTTCATATAGACACTTTATAGATTTTGATTATGTGGCACTTGGACATTTGCATAATCTTCAAAGAGCAGGGCGCGATCAGATTAGATATTCGGGCTCTCTTTTGAAGTATTCGTTCTCAGAAAATCAAGTTAAAAAAGGCGTTCTTAAAGTTGAACTCAGCTTAGGTCAAGCACCTCAAATTGAATTTTTGCCTCTAAAACCCATTCGCGATATGCGTGTGATTAAGGGCCCACTAGATCAACTTATTTCGGATGAAATCGTCTCGGCGTTTAATTGCAAAGACTATATTCATGCGATTCTTACTGATCGAGGGGAACTCATGGAACCTATGAATACTCTCAGAAGTGTTTATCCCAATATTTTATCCATGGAAAAGCAGAGTACAAGCAGCCCGCAAAACCTAGGAGAAATGACAGACCTGCGTCGAGAAAAAAATCCAGTCCATCTGTTTGATCTGTTTTATACAACCGTTGAAGGGGAGAACCTGGAAGAAACAGAGAGGGCCTTTGTGAAACAAGTTGTTGAAAATGCCATGAAGGGAGAATCTTAAAATGAGACCCATTACATTGACTATGGAAGCTTTTGGTCCCTTTTCGGAACAAGAGTGCATCCATTTTGACCCGTTTAGAGAAAAGGGCATTTTTTTGATCACAGGTCCGACGGGTGCAGGCAAGACCACTATTTTTGATGCGATGATTTATGCACTATATGGCGTATCCTCTGGTGATCAAAGAGATGGGGAGAGTTTTAGAAGTGACCATGCAAGACCCGATCAAATGACGTCCGTCACACTGATATTTGAACTCAAAGGCAAAATTTATAAGGTAAAACGCATCCCAAAGCAAGTGAGACCCAAACTCAGTGGAGAGGGTTTCACAGTTCAAATGACCGATGCAGAACTTGAAGGCGATGGCATGATCTTGTCGGGTGTTAAAGATGTGACAGAAAAAATAAACGCGCTCTTCGGGCTCAATGCCGAACAATTTAGACAGATTATGATGATTCCACAAGGTGAATTCAGACGTCTTATTTTAAGTGACAGCAGAGAAAAATCCGAGATTTTTAGAAAATTATTTGGAACAGCTCTATTTGAACGCATACAAGATCAAATGAAAATTGAAGAAGATTTGCTCAGAAATCAACATTTTGAGACAGGAGCACATATTAAAGTCCTACTTGGCCAATTGAGTCTAACAGAAACTCTTGACCCTTTAAGGGCACAGTGTATGGAAAACGCTGTAATCCCTAATTTTAAGAAGCTTATTGAAGCAGTGGATACGGTCATAAAAACGGATGAAGCGCAGTGTGGTGAGCTGAAACTACAAATTGAAGCAGATGTTAAGCGTCAAGATCAGATGAAATTAGAGATTGCAAATCAAAAGCAATTGACGATTCAATTTGAAGTGCTTCAACAGTGTAGGGCAAAACTCAAAGCACATCTCAAAGGGGAGTCCGAAGCTGAAATGAACAAGATCAGAATAAAATTTGCACAGAAAGCTGAGCGGATAGACTCTGAAGCAAAGCATAAGTTGGAAAAAGAAGAGTCTTATAATGTACGCAAACGCGCTTATGAACAGATTGCAGTACAATATGACCATGAAGAAGTGGCTTATAATTTAAGTAAAAAAGCTTTTGAAGGCATTCTGGCGTTAAAAGAAGTCCATGAAAAAACTCAGACGCAACTTATGAGGCTTAAAATGATCCGTGAAGAAGTGCAAGCACTCGATTTGCATCAGAAGCGTTTTGAAATACTTCAAAAGGAAATTGAAACGTTTGCGTTGGCACATGAACAAGCCATCGGAGATATGGAAAAATTAAAAGAAAAAATAGGTGAGACCGCCTTGAAAGTGTCCGCATTACAAGAAAGCAAGGTGAAACTGGCAGCACTTTCAGGCCAGAGGACGACATTAAATCATGTTATTTCAGTCTTTGACGATTGGAATGAACGAGAGCAGCAGTTAGAGCAAAGGGAAAAGACCCTTACTGAGCTCGCTGAACGCATAAAAATACAATCGAATGCCGTATCTGCTGCTAGAAAAGCTTGGCAACAACTAGAGACACAATTTATGAAAGGGTATTCAGGCATATTGGCCAAAGCTTTGAAGGATCAGTCGCCTTGTCCAGTCTGTGGTTCTTGCCACCATCCGAACCCTGCATCAGAAGGCGCAGTGATTTCCAAAGCAGAACTTGATGAGTCTAGGCGTGTTTTAGAAGGTCAAATGAATCAGTTTGAAAAGATAAAAGCGGAAGCGGACGCTTTAAGGAGTCAGAATGAGATAGAGCATTTGAATCTCAATAAGCTTTGGAAACAATTCGCAAATCAATTTTCGGAGTTGTTTAACACGCCTGCGTCTATGACGCATAAAGATGAAGTTCAAGTGAAGTTAAGTAACTATAAAACACGCCTTTCAGAAAAAGAGAGTCAATATAAGCGAGATATAGAAAGGGCATCTTTCTTGTTGAATCAGCAAGAAACTCAGGAGAAAAATCTTGAAACCTTTATAAAAACTCAAAAATCGTTGGAAGACAAACTCAATGCACATTATCTGGAAAGAGAGAGCTTAAAGACAAAGATAGACCAAATTACAGACAAAGTGCCTGAGCAGTTTCTAGAATATCCAATTTTATTGGCTGAACTCAAGCGTTTAGAAAAGGATTTAAAGCAGCTTTCCTCAGAAATACAAAATATCTCGGATACACATGCAATGCATCGTGAAACACTCAATATGCTCTCCGAGAAAAAAAGGCTTGCAGATGAAGAATTAAATGCGGCAAGAGAAAAATTGAAATTGGCGAATCAAGTGTTTGATCAAGTGCTTGCAGAAAATGACTTTGATACTGTTGAGGCTTACAGGGCAGCTCAATTGAGTCGACTAGAAATGGAACGCCTTTCGGAACAAGTGGAGACTTTCTACGGTCAGAAGCAAGATCTGGAAAAGACCTTAACCGCTCAGAGTGAACTCTTAAAGGGTAAGCAAATGCAGGATACAGACATACTTGAAGAACAACTCAGAGCCATTGAAGCAATCACTTCAACACAAAGGCAAAGGTTAAATCAAATGCTTGCAAGTGTTTCTCAAAATAGAAAGCTCATATCTGAAATCAATCAGTTGCTTTTAAAATTAGAATCTATTAGCTTAAAGCATGCTTATGTGAGCAAGTTGGCAAGAATGGCAAGGGGACAGAATGCACAGAGACTCTCTTTTGAAAATTTTGTACTCTCGCAATATTTTGAGGATGTTTTAAATGCTGCAAATTTGAGACTTCACAAGATGACCACAGGTAGATTTGAGCTCATTAGAAAGCGCGAAAAGAGCAAGGGCAATGCTCAAAGTGGGTTAGACATAGAAGTCATGGATCAGTACACGGGTAAACTGAGGCATGTGAAAACGCTCTCAGGAGGCGAAACGTTTAAAGCGTCCCTGGCGTTAGCACTTGGTTTATCTGATATTGTTCAGAGGTTTTCCGGAGGCATCAGTCTAGAGACGATGTTCATAGATGAAGGTTTTGGAACGCTGGACAGCGACTCTCTGGATAAGGCCATTGAATCGCTCATGTCGCTGAGCAACCATAATCGACTTGTGGGGATTATATCTCATGTGCAAGAACTCAAAGAGCGCATTCCATCTCAGCTTCAGGTCATCCAACAAATTGAAGGGTCGCATACTCAAATTTCATTATTTTAACAACATTTGAGCCATCTCTCGATGACTCAAACCGATTTTCGCTGACGCTGTTTGAGGTTGAACATTCCTCAGCACAGCTTATGGCTCAAATCTTGTTGTATTGAACAACATTTGAGTCATTTCTCGATGACTCAAACCGATTTTCGCTGACACTGTTTGAGGTTGAACATTCCTCAGCACAGCTTATGGCTCAAATCTTGTTGTTTTAAAAAAAAAAGAAGGTCTTATTATTGGACCTTCTTTTTTATGCGATGCATGGACCTTCAGTGCATCAAAACTCGAGTATTTTGCCATTCTGGGGTGTGTTTTAGTGAGAAACCGTGAAATTTTGATGTGAAGACTATAATCTCACAACCTTGTTTTTTCCTTCACTTTTAGCTTGATAAAGCGCTTTATCTGCCCTTTTGATGATGGTATCCTCTGTGTCCAATAATGTCGCTTCTGAAAGACCAATACTCACAGTGACATTGAATTTAATCAACATAGGGTCATTGGCGATGGTCTGTCTTAGATTTTCAAGTATGGTTTCTGCTTCGATTCCAGACGTATAAATAATACCGCTGAATTCATCGCCACCCCATCTTGTGATCAAGTGCTCTGAAAGGGTGCTATTACTAATGGTCATGACGTGTTTTAGCACTTTATCGCCTTGAATATGACCATGCTGGTCGTTGACCTGTTTAAAGTGATCTAGGTCCATGAGGAAGACAGACCATAGCGTTTCGCTCTTTGCAAGAATATCCTTAAGGCGATGATCAAATCCTTTTCGATTGTTCAGTATGCCTAATGAGTCCACAAGCGCTATTTGATTAAGTTGATCTTCGTGTTTTTTAAGAATTTTTGTGACGATTAAAATAACTGAGGCGAGCACAAGGACGATAATGAAGAAATCATAATAGAGCTGTTCATTGAATGATTTTGTCAATATGGATGTATCCTTGCGCACGATGAGATACCAATTGAGCTCTTCGATGTAATGGCTGATAACATACTGTCCGGAATGAGAATCTTCACCATCGAACACATTGATACTGTCTAATTTACCATAGATCGAAGGTCCAATGTCTTGATAGAGGCCTTCATCGTTTATATTTCTATTTTCGATATAAGCTGCATTTGTGTGTGCTTGTACCAACCCGTTTTCATCTACTAGGAAGGCTTCAAGCTGGTAGTTTTTTTCAAAATCAGATAAGAGCTTTTGAACATATCCCATCTCAACGCCTACGCCGGTAACCCCCAACTGATGTCCTGTACTATCTGAAATTTTACAATTGACGAATATTGTGAGGAGCTGGTGGTCTACTTCATCACGATCGACGTCTAAAAGGTAGAGCACATTTTGATTTGAAAATTGATAATACCAAATATCATGAGCGTCTTCAGGTGTGATGGTTTTAAACAAGCCATTGTAGTGAAAATATTTTTTTGTGCTATCTGAGACGAGAAAGACAGAATGGTAATGGTATTTGTTTCGGATGCCCTCAAGATAGCTTATGATTTCAGAATCTGAACGTGTCTCCTCCTGTACCAGCCAGTTTTTAACGAAGCTATCATTTGCCATAGTGAGACCTACGAAAATGGGCTTAGTCAATTCATTGTCAATTTCAGAATAAATATTGGTAGAACTCAATTTAGAGATGTTTAAAATATCATCGCGAATAATGTTGCTGTAAGTGGAATAACTCAGAAATAGAGTTGCTAAGATGCCAAGCAATATAATGGCAGAAATTAAAATACTCACTTGATTTTTTTGTTTCATAAGCGGCCCCTTGAGATGTATTGTTTTTGAGATGTATTGTTTTATACATTATATCATGATCTGCTGATCTTAAAAGATCGATTTTGAAGATCGTTTTGGAATAATATTTGGAATAATATGTGATATTACAGACGCAAAATAAGCACTTTAAACGCGAAAAGTTACAGTTTATTCATAAAATCAGCTCCTATACACAAAATTATGTAGAATGAACGTGATAATTATAAATGTAATATCAATGCAATTATCCTAAAACTGATGATGTATAAAGGAGGAATCCCTTGGAAACTATGGCGAAAAGCATTGGATTTGGTCCATTTTTAAGAGAGAGCTTAAGTGCTTATTACGATATTTTATCACCTCAAAAGAGTACATGCGATTTTATCGCAAAATACAACGAGCGCAACTGTGCGTATGCATTAAAAAGAGACATGGTGTATTATGCATTTGAAAATAATGAAGTCATATTTTATGAAAAAGTAAATACATTGACAGTGGAAAAAATTGAGACCATCAAGGCAATGTTTCAAAATAAATATGCGGATTTCGTAGAAGCGAGCAGTGATCACATGGCGACATCCATGTATTATGTCATTGAAGTGGATTTACCTCAGCAGAGTGAAATTATAAGTGCAATAAAGCGATTTAGATTTTATAGAAGTATCAAATGGGGGCTTCAAGGTTGGGTAAACGGGAGCATCATATTAATGGATACCACGGCTCAGAAGGGCTATTCGAATCCGTTTGGTAAAAAAGAACTCAAGAGACTCCTAAAACTTCACGGAAAATTTATTGACAAGATTGTAAGTCAAACGACTTCAATATAAAAATTTTGGGGAGGTATGAACAAAATGAGTGCAATCTTATTAATTTTAATTGCTGTTGTTCTATTCTTAGTTGCCTATGTCACATATGGCGCATCTCTTGCGAAGAAGTGGGGAATTGATGAAAGCATCAAAACACCTGCGCATCGACTGAGCGATGGGTTAGATTATGTGCCAGCTAAAGCACCGGTATTATTAGGTCATCATTTTTCTTCAATCGCAGGCGCAGGTCCAATTGTTGGTCCGATTTCTGCAGCTATTTTTGGATGGGTTCCAGTATTTTTATGGATTATCATCGGTTCAATCTTCTTTGGTGGCGTGCATGACATGGGTTCGCTTTTTGCATCCGTCAGAAATGATGGTAAATCCATAGGTGAGGTCATTCACACTTCTATAGGAGATAAGGGTAAAAAATTATTTGCGGTATTTGCATGGTTGACACTTTTGTTGGTCGTTGCAGCATTTACAAACATTGTTGCCAATACGTTTGTATCCGTACCGGCGGCAGCATCTTCTTCGATGATGTTCATCTTGTTGGCAGTGCTCTTTGGATACTTTGTCTACAGAAGAGGTGTAAGCTTGGCAGTGGGATCTGTAATCGGCGTCGTCTCGCTTTTTGCATGCATCTATCTAGGCACATTATTCCCAGTTTCTCTTTCAAGAGAAGTTTGGATGGTCATTCTTCTAGGATATATCTTCGTGGCAAGTGTAACCCCTGTATGGATTTTATTGCAACCTAGAGATTATTTGAATTCATTTCTATTATATGCAATGCTTCTGGGTGGGATTGTTGGTATCGTCATAATGGGGCCAAAACTGGAATTGGCACCAGTAACACATTTTACGATTGATAAGGCCACTCTTTTCCCAATTCTCTTTGTAACAGTGGCGTGTGGTGCGATTTCAGGTTTCCATTCACTGGTGGGCTCAGGGACCACTTCTAAGCAAATCGACTCAGAAAAAGATATAAGAATCATCGGTTACGGCTCCATGCTGATTGAAGGCGTTTTGGCAGTTATTGCGATTATCGCAGCAGGCTATATAGGCGCTGATAAATTGGGAGATCTTCTTGCAAATGGTGGTCCTGTAAACGTATTTGCAGATGGACTTGGCACCTTTATGACTTCATTTGGTCTGCCGTTTGCAACTGCAAAGAGCTTTACTGCACTTGCAATTTCAGCTTTTGCTTTGACATCTCTCGACACTGCAACAAGACTTGCAAGATTTATATTTCAAGAATTCTTTACGGAAGGTGAAGGCGTTTCAGAACAAGGCATTACAAACAGATATGTTTCAACAGGGATTACAGTGGCATTTGGCGGCGTTTTAGCTTTCTACGGTTGGCAAGAAATATGGCCACTATTTGGTTCGGCAAACCAACTTTTAGCTGCACTTGCATTATTAGCACTTGCTGTATGGTTAAAAGAAATGGGAAAAGAATACAAAGAAGTAATTATACCAATGGTATTTATGTTTGCCGTAACGCTTGCGGCACTTGTTCAATTGATTTTTGCAAATTTCAAAAAACCAGTACTTTTATTTTTCTCAATCGCACTATTGGTGCTTTCGTTAGTACTCATTCAACAGTCTGTTGCGGCATTTAAGGGAAAAGGTACGGTTTCTGAAAATCAAAAATAGGGAATACGAAAAAATAGTAAACATGAAAAGTAATGAATTAAAAGAGCATTAAAAGACGGTACATAGTCATAAACGATAATCGTATGCACACTATGCCGTATTTGAAAAAGCACTTCACAAATAGCTCAAGTCCTAGAGCTGGTGAGGTGCTTTTTTCGTTGAGGCCATCGTTATAGAACAAAGGCAAGAAAACGGTTTGAAAACTTATCGACTTTTTTTTGAGATAAAGAAGACTTAAAATAGACGTTACGCCGCTACAATGTGATTAATAGAACTGAGTAGGGAGGCGTATGAAGATGATTAATAATTCGGATATTTCAAAAGCAATGCAGGTTAAGTTGGAGGATGTTTTTAAAACATTACCAGAGAAACCTAAGTTCGTAGAGGGCATTCGTAGAGCACCAAAGCGTGAGTTTACTTTATCCAAAGAGGAAACGGCGTTGGCGCTTAAAAATGCGTTGCGTTATGTGCCAGAGGCTTGGCATGAAGTTTTGGCGGAAGAATTTTTGGAAGAACTTTTGACCATGGGACGCATCTATGGCTATCGTTTCAGACCGCAAACGGAAATCAAAGGGAAATCGATTGACGATTATAAGGGTGTCACAGTTGAAGGTCGTGCAATCCAAGTGATGATTGACAACAACTTAGACTTTGATATCGCACTTTATCCATATGAACTTGTGACTTATGGCGAAACAGGCCAAGTTTGTCAAAATTGGATGCAATATCACCTGATTAAGCGTTACTTAGAAGTGATGACGGATGAACAGACTCTAGTGGTTCAGTCGGGGCATCCGCTGGGACTCTTTAAATCTCCAAAGAATGCACCAAGGGCGATTATTACAAACGGTTTAATGATTGGCATGTTCGATGATCTGGATAACTGGAATCGAGGGGCTGCACTCGGCGTTGCATCTTATGGGCAAATGACAGCAGGTGGCTGGATGTATATAGGACCTCAGGGGATTGTACATGGTACTTATTCAACAATTTTGAATGCGGGTAGAGATAAACTTGGCATTCCAGAAGATAAAGATTTAACTGGGCGCTTATTTGTCACTTCAGGACTCGGTGGTATGAGTGGTGCTCAGGGAAAAGCTGTTGAAATCGCTGGTGGCGTAGGGATCATAGCAGAAGTGGATGAATCCAGAATCATCACGCGTCACACACAAGGATGGGTAAGTGAAATTACTAGGACGCCAAAAGAGGCTTTTGACAGTGCAAAAGCACATCAAGCGGCAGGCACAAAAGCTGCCATAGCATTTCTTGGCAATATTGTAGATTTGTTGGAATATGCAGTTGAGAATGATGTCCACATTGATTTGCTATCGGATCAAACGTCTTGTCACAATGTTTATGACGGTGGTTATTGCCCAGCAGGCATTACTTTTGAAGAACGTACGGAAATGCTCAGTAAGGATAAGGCGAAGTTTGTTAAGCTTGTGAACGAAACTCTTGTGAGACATTATGAAGCCATTAAGACACTTACCAGTAAAGGGGTTTATTTCTTCGATTACGGCAACAGTTTCATGAAGGCGATATTCGATGCAGGCGTAAGTGAGATTTGTAAAAATGGTGTCAATGAATTAGACGGCTTCATTTGGCCTTCTTATGTTGAAGATCTCATGGGTCCTATACTGTTCGATTATGGCTATGGGCCTTTCAGATGGGTGTGCTTAACAGGCAAAGATGAGGATCTCAGAAAGACGGACCATGCGGCAATGTCTTGCATTGATCCGAACAGAAGATTTCAAGATCGAGACAACTGGGCTTGGATTAGAGATGCTGAGAAAAATAAATTGGTTGTGGGCACAAAAGCGAGAATCCTATATCAAGATGCACTGGGCAGATTGAAAATAGCGCTTAAATTTAATGAAATGATTCGAAATGGTGAAATCGGCCCCGTGATGCTCGGCAGAGATCATCATGATACTGGCGGAACAGATTCGCCGTTTAGAGAAACTTCAAACATCAAAGATGGTTCCAATATCATGGCGGAGATGGCAACACATGTGTTTGCAGGAAATGCCGCTCGAGGCATGAGTATGATTGCACTTCACAATGGTGGCGGTGTAGGCATTGGTAAATCCATCAATGGTGGCTTTGGAATGGTTCTTGATGGCAGTGAACGCGTAGATGAAATTCTTTCAAACGCAATGCCATTTGATGTCATGGGCGGGGTTGCAAGACGCGCTTGGGCAAGAAATGAGCACGCACTTGAAACATCCATGGCATACAATGATTCTAGACCGACGGATCACATCACATTGCCATTTATTCCAAAAGAGGATTTAGTTCAATCTGTAGTTGACAAACACTATGTAAAAGGTGGAAAATAGTATTAAATAGAATGGCTGCTAATCGAGGTTCGAGAGGCAGCCTTTTTACAAATCCATTTTATTGGGATATGCAAACTAGGATGAAATGAGCAAAATATGATAAAACTTAATCTTTTAGGAAAACCGAATATTGAAATAGATGGCAAAGCAGTGGACATTTCGCTTAAAAAAAGTGAGGCAATACTCTATTATATTGGGGTTCAAAAGCGGGTGACGCGCTCAGAATTAGTCGATCTAATCTGGTCAGATACGGATGAACAAACGGCTAAAAAAAATCTTCGCAACAGTCTCTATCGGTTAAAAAAGGACTTAGGACTGGATATCTTTCAATGCCCCAATAAGAATATCATTGAACTCGATGACAACTGCGTCATAACATCTGATTATGATTTTGATGAGCTCAAATTTTTAAAGGTTTATCAGGGCAAGTTTTTAGAAAGCTTTGCTCTAAAGGAATCCGAAAAGTTCGAGCAATGGGTTATGGCAAATGAGGCAACCTTAAATCAAAAATTTATGACTCTAGGATCGAGATTTATAAAAAGTGTTCTTGAAAAAAATGATCAGAGTTTGCTGGATCAAGCTCTGGATATTGCATTTATCATGAGGCAAATCGATGAATTCGATGAACAAGTCACGCGTTTTTTGATGCAACTTTATCATTTACAACATCAGTACAAGCCCATTGTTGAAGAATACCAACGTATGAAGACGTTGTTGGATGAAGAGATGGGCATATTGCCAGATAAGGAAACTCGAGAACTCTACTATGAACTCATCAATCAACGTGTGGACGAAGATACTGCAGAAACACTCTTTGGAAGAGAGCCTGAAAAAGAACTGATCGTGAAGCAATTGGATTCTTTTATAAAGGGTAAAGATCGGCGCGGGATTGTCATTATGGGCGAAGCTGGTGTGGGCAAATCTAAGCTCATGGAAGAGAGCTTTGAACTCTTCAGCAAGCAGTCGGTTTATATCTTAAAAGCCAATTGCTATCAAATGGAAGAAGAATTTAGTTTTAAACCTTGGAATGAAATTTTCGTTCAATTGGCTCCTATTATTAAGATGGCTTCAATAGAACTTTCACAGCCGATCCAACAAATGCTGTCGCGTGTTTTTCCAAGTTTTATTGAAAGACAAGAAAATCTCAGAATGGAAAATTTAGAGACGATTAAATTGGATTACCTCGAAAAGATCATCTGCAATCTCTTTGATGACATTGGATGCCACCAAAAAATACTATTGGGATTTGAAGATTTGCAGTGGATGGATCAAGCGAGCCTTAAGCTGCTCATCAGCATGATGTTGCATTGTAAACATGTGACTTTTATGGGCACTATGCGCAATGAATATTCCAATAAAATCGATCAATTTATGGCGATTATGCATAAATACAGTTTGATCAAGGATTTGATTTTGGACCGATTTACTCAAGAGGATACTTATGCATTTATTGACTATCTCACAGAGGGGCAACTAGATGAAGCCTCCAAGATCAGAATTTACAAGGAGACAGAAGGTAACGCCTTCTTTGTGGTGGAGTATATCAACAGTATGGATGAAAAGCTCAACCGCCGAATAAAGGATATTCTGGCGGCCCGTTTCATTGGTATCTCTCAGGAGGCCATGAAGATTCTCAACATCACAGCGATGTTCTTTGATGAACTGGAATTCGACCTTCTGCTAAAGCTTTATGCTAAGGACCCCTATGAAACCATCGACCATCTTCAAGAGCTCAAAGATAAGTTTATTTTGAAGGAGTATGAAGGGGATGAAGATGTACGTTATAGATTTACCCATCATAAATTGAGGGAATATATCTATGAAGCCATTCCACTCCCAAAACGCAAAATTTTACACAATAAAATCGCGGATACGCTTGAAGAGATGATTGTGGGCAATAAAAAGGACGTCTTGATTTTTCAAAAGTTGATCTATCACTATCAGGCGGCAGGCAATTATCAAAAACATCTTAAGTACTATTTAAAATACCTCAAGACTTATTTTGATTTTTCACATGAACTCTACCCGGAGATTAACAATCAAACAGCTTTACAACTAGAACATACGCCAGATAAGACTTTTAGAGAGATCGCATTCCTGATTGAACAAGAAAAGGAGCGCAGTGAAGAAATCGATGCCCTCGAAATGGAGTATATTCACATGTATGCGCGCTATTTAGTGAGACAAGGACACTATGTCACAGGCATTAAGATGGTGGAGAAGCTGATCAAGCTTGCTCAAATCAATCACGATGAGGATATGTTGTGGAAGGCCTATATCCAATGGGTTTATTACTGCATTCAAGTGGAAGATTTAGAAAACATGGAAAAAGTTCTAAATTGGTTGTCCGAAATGGATCGGAATGACAAGAAAACTTCTATTTTGGAGAGATTGATTGGCATCATGTGCATGATGAAAGGCGATTACGAAGGTGCGAGGATGCACTTTGAAAGGTCTATAGAAGGCTTTGAAGCGCTGATGAATACCACTAAGTACGCACTCAATATCGCTGCGGCACATAATTATATTTCTGAGACTTATAGACGTGAATCCAACTTTGAAAAAGCGCTTGAATTCGTTAAAGAGGCCATCGTTATTTGTGAAAGCTACAATATATTTAGAGGACTTTCCATTTTTAATACCAATGCAGGGATGATTGCTTATAGTTTAGGTCAAAAATTACTTGCAAAACAATATTTTGAAAACGCTATGGATCACTTTGATGCTATTGATACAGTTTGGAGAAGAAGTGAAGCAGAGTGCTATTTGGCTATGATCTATTGGGAAGAAGGCGATAATGAAAAGGCGATGCAGTTTATAGAGGCGGCCGAACGCCATTCCAAGATTATCAACACCCCTGAAACGATTAAATTAGTGAATCATTTTAAGATAAAAATGCGAAGTGTTCTTTAGAGGAAATAGACGCTAAAAATCTCCAAAAGACGTAAAATGGACTACATGCCCTTATGATAAGTTTAAATAAGACGAATCAAGGGGCATTTTTAATGAAAACAGATTATGAGATTTACGGTGCTGTTATTAAAACAGGCGTTCAAAAAACAAAAAAGAAAAATAGGGCAACGTTGTCTGCAGGAATACTGGGAGGTGCGTATATTGCTCTTGGAAGCATCGGCTATTTGGCAGCTGTTACAAATATTCAGCCGGCAGGTGTGGGCAAACTCCTTGGCTCTTTCTTGTTTCCTGTGGGCCTTTTATTGATATTGATTACAGGTGCTGAACTCTTCACGGGCAACAATTTATTGAGCCTTTCTGCAATGCATGGTGAATCCAAATGGCAGGATGTTTTTTCAAATTGGATCAAAATTTATTGCTACAATGCAATTGGTGCCATGTTCATCGCCTTTTTAGTTCACATGGGAGGATATGATCAAGGAGATTTTCTGCACGTGATCGAAAAAGTTGTTCATGCCAAAGTGGCATTGAGTTTCAGCGAGGCGCTTGCAAGGGGAATTCTATGCAATATACTGGTTGCCATAGCTGTTTGGATTTCGTATTCAAGTGATTCCGCAGGCGGTAAAGCAGTGCTTATATGGCTTCCAATTACACTTTTTGTCTACTCGGGATATGAACACTGTGTTGCCAATATGCTCTATTTCAGTTTAGCGTGGTTTGCAGGCGTACAGTTTAGCATTGCAGATTTTTTAGGCAATATGGTACCCGTAACGATTGGCAACATCCTCGGTGGCGGCATTGTTTTGCCAGTGCTCTACTATGGGATGTTTAAAAACAAAAAATAGTATTGAAATGTCTGTCGTTAGCTTATATGATGGAATATGAATAGTGATTGGGCTGATGTGCGCCCCGAATGATGAAAGGAGAACAAAGATGAAAACAGATGTTCAAATTGCTCAAGAAGCTCAAATGCTTCACATTAAGGAAGTCGCAGGTAAAGTGGGTATTGACGAAAAGGATTTGGAGCTTTATGGCAATTTCAAAGCTAAAGTGAGTTTAGATATTTTAAAAGAGAGAGCGGATCAAGCTAATGGCAAGCTCATCTTAGTCACTGCAATTAATCCAACGGCTGCAGGTGAAGGTAAAACCACCGTAAACGTGGGTTTGAGCATGGGACTTAATAAGATTGGCAAGAGAACATTCACGGCTTTAAGGGAGCCTTCTTTGGGACCTTGTTTTGGAGTTAAGGGTGGTGCAGCTGGTGGTGGCTATGCGCAGGTCGTGCCTATGGAGGATATCAATCTTCATTTCACTGGAGACATTCATGCGGTGACAACGGCAAACAACCTCTTAGCAGCACTTATAGACAATCATTTACATCAAGGCAATCCGCTTGGCATTGATCCGAACAGAATTGCATGGAGACGTGTTGTGGACATGAACGATCGTTCGCTTAGGAACATCGTTGTGGGATTGGGTGGCAAGACGAACGGCGTTACTCGAGAAGATGGTTTTGATATCTCTGTTGCATCAGAAATAATGGCTATTTTGTGTCTGGCGAACAGTCTGGATGACTTAAAAGAGAGACTTTCTAAAATGATCATCGGTTATACTTATGCGAATCAGCCTGTGACGGCTAAGGATTTAGATGCAGTGGGTGCAATGGCGTTGCTTCTCAAAGATGCAATTAAACCCAACCTCGTCCAAACACTTGAAAATACACCTGCATTTATTCATGGAGGCCCATTTGCCAATATAGCACATGGCTGTAATTCCGTTGTGGCGACTAAAACAGCACTTAAGCTTGCAGATTATGTCGTCACTGAAGCAGGTTTTGGAGCAGACCTTGGCGCTGAAAAATTCTTTGATATCAAGTGTCGCTATGCGAATCTCGATCCAAGTGCAGTGGTTATTGTTGCCACAGTAAAAGCCCTTAAAAAACATGGTGGCGTGGGTAAAAACGAGTTGTCCGTAGAAAATGTAAAAGCTCTTGAAGCGGGGTTTGAAAACCTTCAGAGACACATAGAAAACGTTAAGAAATTTGGTGTGCCATGTGTGGTTGCCATCAATGAATTCCCAACGGATACGGAAGCTGAATTAAACCTACTCGAGACAAAATGTGCCGCTCTAGGTGTGCCTGTTGTGTTGACACAAGTGTTTGCTAAAGGTGGCGAAGGTGCGATTAAACTCGCAGAGAAAGTGGTCGAACTTGCTGAGTCTGGTGTGGCAAACTTCAAGCCATTGTATGCGCTTGAAATGCCAATTATAGAAAAAATAGAAATCATCGCCAAAGAAATTTATAGAGCAGATGGCGTTGAATTTACGCCTGCCGTACTTAAGAAGATTAAGAAGTTTGAAGAAGACGGTCTTGGAGAACTGCCGATTTGTATGGCGAAAACACAATACTCGTTCTCGGATGATCAAGATTTGCTGGGTGCACCAGATGGCTTTAAAATCACAATTAACGATATCAAAGTATCCGCTGGTGCTGGCTTTATCATTCCAATGGCAGGTAACATTATGAGAATGCCAGGTCTTCCAAAGGTACCTGCGGCAAACAAGATAGACATTCTGTCAGATGGTGAAATCATCGGGTTATTTTAGTCAGAAGCGTGTGAGAAGGCTATAAAAGAGCCGGTTGTCAGATAGATCACTTAGCCGATAGAAAGCTTATAAATGGCTTTAAAGTGCTGCGTGAAATAAATATGTACGGATTCATTATGACGTTAAGAACTCTAAATCAATAGATCGGAGGGTATAAATCATATGCCCCTTATATTGATTTAGAGTTTTTTATGCCTTTAAAAACGAAATATAAAGGGGCGGACATACAAAAGATATTGATTAGTGGTTCAAATTATTTTATGATACATGAGTAGGAAATTACTTTTGGGAGGCATAAAGATGTTAGGAACTGTTGTAAATACAATTGCTATAGTTGCTGGTGGTTTGGTTGGCGTTTTGCTAAAGGGCGGGCTACCAGAAAAGATAAGTCAATCCATTATGCAAGGCATGGGATTATGCATTATACTCATTGGCATGTCTGGCGCACTTAGCGGGACGTCATATATTATGGAAATTATATTTTTTGTCGTCATAGGCACTGCTGTTGGAGAAGTCATTGACATTGAAAAACGACTTGAGAGATTGGGTGATCATCTGCAATCCAAATACGCTTCAGAGGGATCGACATTTAGCAAGGGGTTCGTAACGGCAAGTTTGTTGTATTGTGTTGGCGCCATGGCCATTATGGGCGCTCTTGAAAGTGGTTTAAACGGCAATCATGAGATCTTATTTGCAAAGTCTATTTTAGATGGTATTATTTCCATTATATTTGCTTCGACACTAGGCGTAGGCGTAATCTTTTCAGCAGTGACTGTGTTCATTTATGAAGGGACGATCACGCTGGCAGCAGGTGGCTTAAAACAATTGCTCACGGATCCAGTCGTTACGCAAATGTCTGCAACTGGTGGGCTGTTGATACTCGGTCTCGGCATATCCATGCTGGGCAACATTAAACTTAAAATTGGTAATATGCTTCCAAGCGTTTTACTCCCTATTGTATATGCACTGATAAAGGGGTTAGTCGTTTAAAATAAGCATACAGTCCAAATCTATAATTTAAACACATAATCTAAACATTTAATTCAAACATACCTTTAGAGCCATCAGATAGAACCATCAGAAAATTAGACATGAAAAACTCTAAATTCAAGTAATTGTATGCCAATTATTGTCTTAGAGTTTTTTTATCTTGTATTTGGGTTTTAATTGTTTGTGTTTCAAAGACAGGTTTGGTAGAATTGTTACGTGCTTTATTATCAATTATAAATAAATGCTTTATTCGAAATTATGGAGGAATTTAGAAAATGGAAAAAAATGAAAGGTTCATTGAGAAGACTTTTAGGCTCAAAGAACATAACACAAATGTAAAAACGGAAGTTATCGCCGGGTTTACAACTTTTATGACAATGGCATATATTCTCATTGTCAACCCAGGAACACTTGAAAATGCAGGCATGGACTTTGGAAAAGTTTTCACAGCCACTGCGATTTCGGCTATTATCGCTACTTTGGTGATGGCTTTTACAGCTAATTTACCGTTTGCTTTAGCGCCGGGTATGGGACTCAATGCTTTTTTTGCATACACGGTGGTCGTTGCAGGGCATAAATCTTTTGAATTCGCGCTTACTGCAGTTTTTTTAGAGGGGATCGTCTTCTTACTTTTAACATTTTTTAATGTGAGAGAGGCAATTATAAATGCCTTACCTGCTAATATTAAACGCGCAATTTCTGTGGGGATTGGTCTTTTCATTGCCTTTATTGGACTAGCGAATTCGGGTATTATCGTCCACGGAGATACGATTGTTCAACTTGGAGATGTGACCTCTGGTTCAAGCCTTTTGGCATTGATTGGTATAGTAATTGCAGGGGTATTGCTTGCTTTAAATATAAAAGGTGCTCTTTTTATTTCTATTATCCTTACGACGATTATAGGGTTTCCAATGGGGATCACTCATTTTCCTGAAACGCTATGGCAGTTGCCATCAACGCCTTATTTTTTCAATTTTGAATGGCGAGAAATTTTTTCTTTAGATATGATTTCGGTTTTATTTGTGTTCTTATTTGTGGATATGTTTGACACAGTGGGAACTTTGGTTGGTGTGGCCACTAAGGCAGATATGCTTGTGGACGGCAAGGTGCCAAAGGTAAAACAAGCTCTTTTTGCAGATGCAGTGGGCACCACAGTGGGAGCCATCTTTGGAACGAGTACAGTGACAACTTATGTGGAATCTGCCTCTGGTGTTGCCGAAGGTGGCCGAACAGGACTTACTTCTGTTGTGACTGCGGGTTTATTTGGTGTAGCGTTGTTATTATCGCCACTGTTTATTATGATTCCGTCGGCGGCGACAACACCTGCGCTTGTATTGGTGGGCGTCTTTATGATGAGTCCGATTAAAGAAATTGATTTTGATGATTATACGGAGCTTATTCCAGCATTTTTGACAATGATTATGATGCCACTGGCTTATTCTATTTCCGAGGGTATTGTGTTTGGGGTACTATCTTATGTCATCCTTAAAGTTTTTACCAAAAGAGGCAATGAAGTTCCGATCTTAACTTACGTCATTGCGTTGTTCTTCGTAATCAAATTGGTCATCGGCTAGGGCTTAAAAAACTTTTACGGTACTTTTTCGTATTGAAATAGGTTGTGCGTGTTGTTATTTTCAAGGCTCTTTAATTTAAAACAGGGTAATGAGACAAAAAAATATGCCTTTGCAATTAATGCAAAGGCAACAACCATATTTAAATCGGGGTTTGTGATTTAAGTATGTACAAAAAATGTTAAATGGAATTAATTGCACGGGAATGCAATCTGCAAGTTTATTATATCGAAATGCCAAACAAAAATCAATTACAAATCACAATTAATTAATTTTTATCGGAGGCAATGATGGCGACAGACTTTATAACACTTTTTCTAATATTTGTTTCATACGCTTTTATTGGGTGGGTGACAGAAGTTATATATGCGTATTCAAAGGAACACAAATGGATTAATAGAGGTTTTTTATATGGGCCATTCTGTCCGATCTATGGTGTCGGCGCTGTGGCGATTATCGGTATTGTAGAGTTTTTTAACAGTCATATCATGCAAAATAGAGACCTTTCCTTAATAGAGATGTTTCTACTTGTAGTATTTGTGACATCGGGCCTTGAGTGGTTAACAGGCTATTTTTTAGAAAAAATGTTTCACGCCAAGTGGTGGGATTATTCAGATAAAAAATTTAATGTTATGGGCTACATTTGTTTGAGATTTTCGATTTATTGGGGCGTCGTTGGCGTATTTGTAATCAAAGTTGTAAATCCCTTGATTATGAAGGCGTTGCACTATTTAGAAGGACCAGTCTATGTGGAGATAGGTTGTTTATTCATGCTCTATTTTGCAGTGGATGGTTATAAAACCGTTAGAGGTATGATTGATCTTAGAAACTTAATTATCGAGCTTGAGCGCATGAGTGTTCAGTTGAAAAGCGATATTGAAAGAATCAGCCTGCCAATACGACAAGATATAGAGCGTGTTCGAGAAGAGTTTGAAGAAAAACGTCTGGCCCTCTCTGTCGAACTCAAGGAGAAAATGGAAGATTTTGAGGATTTTAACGAAGAACTCAAAGACAAAATTGAACAAGAAGTTAAAGAACGCTTGGAATTTGTAGAATATAACCTAAAAGATGCAATTGAAAAAAGACAAGCTGAAGCGGCGAAGGTCAAGGCGGAACTTGCAGAGAAAATTTATGATTTAAGGCTATATAGAGCATTTCCAAGGATGAAGTCCATTAGATACCCGAATCTTTTAAGGCCTGTAAAAGATATTCAGCAACGCCGCAAAAAAAACAAATAAGTAGTATGGAATTAGAGAGTTTTTATAATGTACTCCTCATCAATATCTTATAGACTTATACTGTGGGTAAGCTTATAAGATTGAAAATGGAGTTAAAGAATGAAAAGAGTCCTTGGTAACGGTCTAATTGTGACCATGAATCAAAAACGCGAAGTATTTTGCGGTAGTATCTTAATTGAAAATGAATTGATAAAAAAAGTGGTTAAGCACGAAACGCTTGAAGACTTGATGCATGATTTAAAAAACGTGTTTGGCGATTTTGATGAGTTGATAGATTGCACAGGACAATTGATTTTGCCTGGTTTGATTCAAACGCATACACATTTAACCCAGACACTTTTTAAAGGTCTGGGAGATGATTTGCAGCTGATGGATTGGTTGCAGACAAAAATATGGCCATCAGAGGCCGCTCATACGGCTGAGACGAATTACATCTCATCGAAAGTGGGTATTGGAGAGCTTTTAAAAGGTGGCACCACGACGATTGTCAATATGGAAACGGTCAATCATACAGAGTCGAGCTTTGAGGCCTTGAAAGAGATGGGCATACGCGCTATTAGTGGGAAATGCATGATGGACTATAATGAAGGTGTTCCGAGAGGTCTCATGGAAAGCATGACAGCATCTCTAGCTGAAAGTGAAAGACTGATCAAAAAGTGGCATCAAACCAATCATGGCTTAATTGAATATGCGCTGGCACCTCGTTTTGTGGTCTCCTGTTCTGATGAGTTGCTCAGGGCAAGTGTAAAAATGAGTAAGACATATGGCGTGAGGCTACACACACACGCTTCAGAAAATAAAGGCGAAATTGCAATTGTCAGGAAGAGAACAGGCATGGAGAATATTGAGTACTTGAAGCAAATTGGCTTTTTAGGAAAACATGTGATCTTGGCACATTGTATTCATTTAAGTGATCTTGAAATACAGTATCTGATAGATGCGGGAACGGTTATATCGCATTGCCCAAGTTCGAATATGAAATTGGCCTCTGGATTTGCCCCTGTTCACAAGATGTTACAGAGAGGCGCAAGAGTCACTTTAGGTGCAGATGGCAGTCCATGCAACAATGAACTCAATATATTTATGGAAATGCGTATGGCCGCCTTGATTCACAAAGGCAATCAGCTGGACTCTACCATAATGAATGCTAAAAGCGTTTTCGAGATGGCAACGATAAAAGCTGCAGAAGCGCTTGGAAAGGATTCTGAGATTGGCAGTGTGGAAGTTGGAAAGTATGCGGACATCATCACGTTGCGCATTGACAAATTCGAATCGATGATGGTCCCTTTAGATGCGGAAAATGTCTATGCTCAAATTGTCTACAATGCGTCTAGCCGAGATGTCTGCCATACGTTTGTAAATGGGGCGTTAGTAGTAACAAATGGCCGTTTGGTAGACGTGTCCGAGACGCAGTTGTATCTCGATGCCAAGAAAGCAATTTTAAATTTTATAGAGTGCAAAAGTTAAATGTTGAAGCATCTTATTCAGTCTGATTGATAGACTGTTTAAGATGCTTTTATTTTGGATGTGGTGGCTATTTTAATCCATTTGGGATATAATATTACCAACGATTAGGGAGGCGGCATGTTTTTAAAATCGAATGATTTCAATCCTATTTTTACACTTGAATGTGGACAATGCTTTAGATGGCTAAAAGAAGCAGAACAATACGTTGGGGTTGTAAATGGGGCGATTATAAGTATCACAGATCTCGGGCAGGACTATGACATAAAAATAGAAAAGGCGCTTTCACCTATCTCTGATGATTTTTTGAGACATTATTTTGATGAAAGTTCAAATTACAATAAAATTTTAGAAGTGCTATCTGAAAAGGATGATTACCTCAAAGCATCCATTTCAGCGTATAGAGGATTGCGTTTATTAAACCAAGATCCCTTTGAAACCTTGATCACGTTTATTATCTCTGCCAACAATAACATACCTAAAATTAAAATGAGCGTTGAAGCGCTTTCGCATAAATTTGGAACGTGCATTGGCGAATATAATGGACGCTTGTATTATAGCTTTCCAACAGTGGAGGCACTTGCTGAAGCTGAACTTGAAGATTTGAAAGTCAAGGGTATGGGCTATAGAGCGAAGGCTGTATCTCTGGCGGCAAAACGCATTAGAGATGAACAGATCGATTTAGCATCTTATAGGGAGGACACTTATGAGGCTGCACAGACAGCATTGATGCAATTTTATGGTGTTGGAGAGAAGGTGGCAGATTGCATATTGCTTTTCAGCTTGAACCATAAGGAAGCTTTTCCGATAGATACATGGGTTAAAAGGATGTTGCGAACTTTTTATAACATAGAAGATCAACCAAGGGCCTATAAGACATTTGTGGCGCAATACTTCACTGAATATGGTGGCTATGCACAGCAGTTCCTTTTCTATTATATGAGAGAAAGCAAGAAGGGTATTAATGGTGAAAAATGAAAACGATGGATGTATTTTTGGCGAGACAACCCATTTTTAATATTAAAAAGCAAGTGGTTGCATATGAAATATTGTACCGTCAAGGGGTGAAAAATATTTATGAAGGGGATTATGATGGCGATTTAGCAACGACAACAGTTGTTTCAGATGCGCTTGTAAATTTTGGCATAGACGGACTCACAAATGGTAAAAAAGCATTTATCAATTTTACTAAGAATCTACTTATGGAAAATTTGCCACTTATGATTACACCGGAGTCGTTGACTGTGGAAATTCTTGAAACTGTGGAAGTGGATCAGAAGTTTGTAGACAAGATTCGATATTTAAAAGGAAAGGGCTATACCATCGCATTGGATGATTTTGTCGACAATGAAAAGTTTGAAGCGATTATGCCGTATGTGGATATCATCAAAGTAGATTTTTTGGTTTTAGGATATGAAGGCCGAAAGATCGTGGCGGATAAGTATAGCAATAAAGGCGTTAAACTTCTGGCGGAAAAGGTGGAGTCCTATAGGGATTTTGAAGAAGCTGTGAAACTAGGATATGTACTTTTCCAAGGTTTTTTCTTCGAGAAACCAGTTGTATGTAAAAGTAAAGGGATCAACGTGGCCACTTTCAATTATATGGAAATCTTGAAAGAAACGGTGAACGATGAGCCGAGTTTTGAAAAGTTATCTACAATAGTAAAAAGTGATATGTCTTTAACCTATAAATTGTTGAGACTTATAAATTCGCCTGCATTTTATAGAAGCAGTGAGATCACAAGTATCAATCACGCTTTGACGATGCTCGGCTTGAATGAAATTAGAAAATGGGTGACCCTTATCATGCTGAGGGATGTCAGTTCGGAAAAGCCTGATGAGATCATAAAGGTGTCTTTGATTAGAGCTATTTTTTCAGAGCGCGTGTCTCCGTATTTTGGACTTAAAGAGAGGGATATGGAATCCTTTTTGTTGGGGCTCTTTTCGCTGATTGACACGATTATGGAAAAACCGCTGTTTGAAGTGTTGGAACAGTTGCCTCTCAAAGAAGATGTGAAAGGTGCTTTGTTGGGCCTTAAAAATCCATTTCATGATTTGCTTCGCCTACTCAAGTACTACGAAAAGGGCAATTGGGATATGATTATCGATATTACAGCACAGTATGATGTCGATTATGGCATGATCAATCAGCTCTATTTAGATGCCGTGATCTTGACTTCAAAAATGATGAACGAGGGCTAATTTTAAACAAATTGTTAAATTGTCAGCACTCTGTTAAAATGAGTGCTAAAAATGCTTGATTTTTTTTTACACTTGTATTATGATGAGAATGTGCTCTAAATAAAGAATTATCGATTGCGGTTTGCATACTTTGATAATGGAACTGGATTTAGAGAAATATAGTTAGAGTGTTGCTCTTTTGGATTTTGACACTCTAACCAAATATGTAATTTGAATGTTTAGAGGAGGCAATATTATGTTAAAACCGTTAGGTAACCGAGTTATTATTAAAAAGTTAGAAGCTGAAGAAAAGACTGCAAGTGGGATTGTATTACCAACTCAAGCAAAGGAAAAGCCGCAATTGGCTGAGATCGTGGCGATTGGAAAAGATGTTGAAGATGTTAAAATTGGTGATAAAGTAGTCTTTAAAAAATATGTAGGAACTGAAATAAAAGTAGACAATGAAGAAGTGACAATTTGTGAGATGGAAGATATTTTAGCAATATTAGAATAGGTAATATAAAAAGTAGGAGGAATGAAACATGGCAAAGGATATTAAATTTGGTGAAGACGTCCGCAAAAAACTGGAATCAGGCGTTGATAAATTAGCAAATACAGTTAAAGTTACTTTGGGACCTAAGGGTCGTAATGTTATTTTAGAAAAGAAATATGGCTCGCCGTTGATCACAAATGATGGTGTTACTATTGCAAGAGAAATCGAACTTGAAGACGCTTATGAAAATATGGGTGCTCAACTGGTTAAGGAAGTTGCGACGAAGACGAATGATGTTGCAGGTGATGGTACGACAACAGCGACACTTTTAGCACAGGCTATTATCAGAGAGGGCCTTAAAAATGTGGCTGCAGGTGCAAACCCGATGATTCTTAAAACAGGTATTGAAAAAGCAGTTTCTGTGGCAGTTGATGTGATTAAAAGTGAGAGTATTCTCATTGAAAATAAAAAAGATATAGAAGATGTTGCTTCAATTTCTGCTGCAGATCGTACTGTAGGTGCTATTATTTCCGAAGCTATGGAAAAAGTAGGAAAAGATGGGGTCATCACTGTTGAAGAGTCTAAGACGAATACCACTCAGCTTGAAGTAGTTGAGGGGATGCAGTTCGATAGAGGCTATTTATCACATTACATGGTAACTGATCCAGAAAAAATGGTTGCACTTCTTGAAAATCCATATATATTGATCACAGATAAAAAGATTACAAACATTCAAGAAATTTTACCAGTACTAGAACAAATCGTTCAAAGTGGTGGCAAACTTTTAATCATAGCAGAAGATATTGAAGGTGAAGCTTTAACAACTTTAATCGTAAATAAACTCAGAGGCACATTTGACTGTATTGCAGTAAAAGCACCAGGTTTTGGCGATAGAAGAAAAGCAATGCTTCAAGATATTGCGATTCTAACTGGTGGTGTTGTGATTTCGGATGAGCTAGGTTATGAACTTAAAACCACAACGCTGGATATGCTAGGACGTGCAAAATCTGTTAAAATAGATAAAGATAATACGACTATTATCGATGGACTAGGTGAAAAAGCACTTATTGATGAGCGCGTAGGTCAAATCAAAATGCAACTTGATGAAACTACTTCAGAATTTGATCGTGAAAAATTACAAGAGAGACTTGCTAAGCTCGCAGGCGGTGTTGCGGTGATCCAAGTAGGTGCTGCAACTGAAGTTGAGATGAAAGAGAAAAAATTGAGAATAGAAGATGCGCTCAATGCTACACGTGCCGCTGTTGAAGAAGGTATTGTTCCAGGTGGTGGTACAGCGTTTATTGCAGCTATCTCAAAAATAATTGCGCTAGCAGAGCCTTTGGTGGGTGATGAAAAGACTGGTGCGCTGATTATTGCAAGAGCACTTGAAGAACCTGTTAGACAGATTGCTTTCAATGCGGGCCTTGAAGGTTCTGTTGTAGTTGAAAAAGTGAAAGATGCTCAGACTGGTATCGGATTTGATGCGCTTAAGGGCGAATATGTCAATATGGTTAAAGCGGGTATTGTGGACCCTACAAAGGTAACGCGTTCTGCACTTCAAAATGCAGCATCTATTTCTGCAATGTTCTTAACGACTGAAGCAGGAGTGGTGGATGTTAAAGAAGAAAACGACATGCCAGCTATGCCTGGTGGCATGGGTGGCGGCATGGGCGGTATGATGTAGGCGAAATCCGAAGTAATTCTCAGGGCAAGAGTCCTCACTGTGTTGCGGATTGCCCATCGAACAACTTCGAATTTCTTGATATCGCGTTGCGGATTGCCTTTCTAAAGAACTACTGCTCAAGTGAGTTAAGAAGGGCAAGAGTCCTCACTACGTTGTGGAGAACAACTTCGAATTTCTTGATATCGCGTTGCGGATTGCCTTTCTAAAGAACTACTGCTCAAGTGAGTTAAGAAGGGCAAGAGTCCTCACTGCGTTGTGGAGAACAACTTCGAATTTCTTGACATCAAGGCAAGAGTCCTCGCTTTGTTGCGGATTGCCCGTCAGACAATTTTGAATTTCCGGATGGTTCTGGTTGGGATGTTCCACGATGTCATCTATGCAATTAAAGTATTGAGATCCAAAGAGATGAAAAGTCTTTTTGGATCTTTTTTATATCTTTTTTTATATGTTTTATCGCTCTTCAGCCTAGGGGCAGAAGGCTCAGTGGTATCCGTGAAAAAATGTCTGGTCATGCCTCAAAATAGATTTGAAGGCATGTAATTCAGAGTGAAAACAGTCTCTGTAGAGCCTGTCATGGCTTGGCGGGGAGATGAGTTCAGTTGCGGATTCAGGTGATCGTTCATACAATAATTTTAGATGCAGGCTAATTTTATTTGACTCTATAGTTACTATAGGGAATATGATATATTTATAGAGTCAATTGATTGAAAATTAAGTCAATTCACAAAATTACAATAATAATTAAAATGGGTCTAATGATGTGTTGTTTTAACAAGGTTATACGGGTGTGTTTTTACTTGTATGTGTGTATTTGCAAAGGGTTGGTGTTCTAGAAGAATTTGAATAGGTACATGGCGCAAGCATCTAGACAAGCGATGTTGAGACGATGGGTATCCCGGGGGTGATGGGAGATGATAATTGACAAATTGCAAAAAAGGCTTTATCATTCAATAAAAAGAAAAACATCTTTATGTATCTTTATTCATTTTAATGTATAGGCGATAAGTGATCTGTCTTAAGCGTGCGGGTCACGAAAAAGGTCTGGTTTTAGATGCTGAAAAAGAACGTAAACGCGCGGCGTGACAAACCAGTACGAGATAGAGAAATGCCAAAGTGATTTTATATATATTGATTCCAGGGGTATCCAAATAGGAACAGTATGTTTAAATAATACTAAAAAAAATGGGAGGAAAGAAAGATGAAAAAGAGACTAGCTACTTTATTGCTGTGTTTAGCAATGGTATTCACCACTCTAACAGGATGCGGATCTAAATCAGAACCAGCACCTAGTGGATCAACTGGGGATGCAAATGCGAACACGAACACCAGCACTAGCGAACCTGCTGCTGCTCCTGAAGCTACTGTGGCAACAACAGGCGGCATCATCAGAAGTGTAGAAGGCTTTGCGTATGCAACACTAGATCCTCATAAGGATTACAACTCATGGCACAGTCAAAAATATGGTTTGACAGAATCTCTGTTCAAACTGGGGGATGATATGAAGATTCAGCCATGGTTAGCGAAGAGCTTGGAGATTAAAGACACTGTAGCCGTTTTAACTTTAAACGACGGCGTATGTTTTTCAAATGGCACGCCTTTGACTGCTGACATGGTAAAACGCAATTTAGAACGTCTATCTGAAGTAAACAAGAGATTTAAATTTTATGCAAACTTTACAATGGAAGCTACAGATGACAAAACTTTGACCATCACTATGCCTGAAGTGATGCCAACTTTGGAAAATGAGATGGCTAGTCCTGAAGCTTGTATGCTTGACTTAGATGCAACTACTGATATAGATAACGCACCTATCAGTACAGGACCTTTTGCTGTGGATGTATTCATTCCAGAAGGTGATATTACGTTAAAACGCAATGATAACTATTGGGGGGGACATGTTAACTTAGATGGCGCTAAATTCTTCTCTATGCGTGATGGTCAATCCAAACTTATGGCTATGCAAAACGGCGAAATTGACGCTTATGATAGCCTTTCTGCAACTGATATTGAGATTTTTAGTGCTGAGCCTGATCGATATCAATTATTCTCCGTGCCTTCTCAAGCAAGAACGTATATGTTTTTAAATCCTAAAACTGTGCCTGAGAGCGTTCGTCAAGCTGTTATTTTAACCGTAGATCGAGAGTCCATCTCTGCCTTCATGGGTGGGACTGTATCTCCTTCTTATGGTGCTTATAATGAAAGTACACCTTATGGTAAAGTCCAATATCCTAGTATTGATTTAGCTAAGGCTAAAGAAATCATGGAAGCGGATGGTTATACGCTCAACAGCAATAACGTCTATGAAAAAAATGGTGTTGAGCTTCCAACAATTGGATTGTATTGCTATGCAGCACGTAGTATCGATAGCATGGCAGTTTTGATTAAAGAGCAACTTACTAATTCTGGTATCCCTGCTGAGATTAAATTGGTAGAAGATCCAGATGGTACTTATATGACTGACAAACAGTATGACATCTGCTTCTACCGTATGACGACTGATAAAACAGGTGATCCTCTAGCATTTATAGACGGTGTTGTTCGATCTGGTTCTTATCAAGATATCACTGGTTATGGTAATGCGGCAACAGATGCACAAATCGAAGAATTACGTTTTACAATAGATTCTGAAAAACGTGCAGAAATTGCAAATGCGATTATGCAAGACTACACGGATGCTGCTGTTTTCTGTCCGTTGGTTACCTATAATAGAAATATTGTAATGAGCACAGGCGTTACTCATTTTGCTGAGACAAATCCTTATGAATTTTACACTTTAGACGCCAATACAACTGCTCCTAGCCAAAAATAGACATTTAGAAATTAAAATATTTTTAATAATATGCTGCTGGCCCCTTCAACAGCATATTATTTCACACAAAGGGGTGCTGGCGATAAACCCGCTAAGTAGTTAGCGGGTTTTAAAATGTAAATATTTTTCTAAATGAGGTGATAGAACTTGCTGAAGTATTCTTTGAAAAGAATTGTTAAATTGATTCCTGTTTTGATAGCCATCACGTTAATAGTGTTTACACTAATGTATTTAACGCCTGGTGACCCCGCCTTGCAGAAATTGACATCACAAGGTGGAGAAGTTACACCTGAGTTACTTTCTGAGGTAAGACACGAAATGGGACTAGATAGACCTTTTATAATTCGTTATTCAAGTTGGGTCCTAAACGTACTTCAAGGCGATTTAGGCAATGCTTACACGGATGACCAACCTGTTGTGCCAAAACTAATGAAAGCATTAGGCTACACGGCGTCACTGGCTATTGCGTGTACTTTGTTCTCCGTTATAATTGCTGTTCCATTGGGTGTTTATACTGCTATTAAAAAAGACTCATTGTTCGATAATATTATTCGTATTTTTACTTTTACTGGAAATGCCATGCCTAACTTTCTAATCGCATTATTGCTGATGTTTCTGTTTTGTATCAAGATAAGAGCCTTTCCTGTTATTGCCACGGCTAGCCTAAAGGGCATGTTCTTGCCAACCTTGGCTCTATCGATTCCTATGATCTCAAGATTTGCTAGACAAACGCGTGCAGATGTTATGTCACAGCTCAGTGAAGAGTATGTTATTGGTATGCATGCTAGAGGTGTGAAAGAACGTGTTATTCTATTTAGAAATGTATTGCACAATTCTGCGGGTTCAATCATTACCATCGTTTCTCTTCAAATTCGTGTCCTAATTGGTGGTAGTGTTGTTACAGAAATGATCTTTCGTTGGCCAGGTATAGGTAACTTGATGATGAACTCTATTACGGCGCGAGATTTTCCAGTCGTACAAGGCGCGGTGTTGATTTTAGCAACTCTACAGATCCTTGTTAATCTATTGACAGATTTGAGTTACTTCCTCATCGATAAAAGAATTTCACTGGAATAGGGGTATGATAATGAAAAAAGAAAAGCAAAAACTGAGTAGAACTCAGCTGAAAAAGCTGAAAATGAAGAGAAAAGTGATTATATGGGGAGTTATTGTGAGTTTTGTTTTGATAATGAGTTTTATGGCACCATTCTTTTTACCACAAGACCCACTAGAAACAAATGCTTTAATGATGAGAAAACCGCCATCCTTTGAGCATCCACTTGGCACTGATAATTTAGGTCGTGACGTCTTTTCACGCTTATTAGCTGGTGCTCGTACTTCAATCTTTGCGACCATAATGCTGGTTATCTTTTCTTTCATTGTGGGGACAACTATTGGGGTGGTCTGTGGTTATTATGGTGGTTTTCTGGATGATATCGTGATGCGTTTTACGGACATCTTGCTATCAGTCCCACAGCTGGTGCTGGCCATTGCGGTGGCAGGTATGTTAGGTGGTAGCTTGGTGAATACTTTGATTGCCATCGGTATTACCAGTTGGACTTCTTATGCAAGACTTGCTCGAAGCCATGCAATGCGTATTAGACAGTTGCCATTTATCAATGCTTGTCGATTGACAGGTACAAGTGACGCCACTATTATCATGAGCCATGTGGTGCCTAACTTGGTCGGTCCTATGTTGGTCAATGCCACTTTGGAGATCGGATCCACTATGCTGAATATTGCAGGACTTTCTTTCTTGGGTCTAGGCGTTGCGCCACCAACACCAGAATGGGGAGCAATGGTAAGTGAATCTAGAAATTATCTGCAGTTAGCACCTTGGGCTGTATTTTCCCCGGCCATAGCGATCTTAGTGACGGTTATGCTTTTCAACTACTTTGGTGAGAGCGTATGTGATCTTACGAATACAAAGGAGGCGTAAACGTGGAAAAAGCAAAATCGGGAAAAAATTTACTTGAAATCAACAATCTTACTGTCTCGTATGGTGATGGGAAGATTATTACAGAAGTATCCTTTGCCCTAAAACCAGGAGAAATTGTCTGTATTGCTGGCGAGAGTGGATGTGGCAAAAGTACTTTGATCAAAGCGGTATTGGGCATTAAACAATTAGGTGCGATTATCGAAGAAGGCAGTATCGTTTTGGATGGGATGGATATCACGCGTATGAGTGATGAAGATAGACGTCAAATCCTCGGGACACAGATTGGCTATGTGCCTCAGAATACCAGAGGATCTTTTAACAATATCAGGTCATATGATGTGCAGTATCAAGAGACAATGAGAAGTCATGGTCTAAAATTCGATCGAAACGAAGCCATCAAGTGTTTTGATAGATTGAATTTCCCAGATTCAGATAAGTTACTATTCTATCAACCGTGGGAGATGTCAGGCGGTATGAATCAGCGTATGGCAATCGCTCAAGCCGTGCTCCTAGGTCCAAAATTGATGCTTTGCGACGAGGCGACATCTGTATTGGACGTAACTTCTCAGAAGGAAGTTATCGAGGAATTGGCGAAATTGAGAGATGAGTTGGGATGGTCCATCCTGTTCATCACGCATAACTTAGGTGTTGCATCTCATATTGCAGACAAACTAGGCGTTATGTACGCAGGCCGTATGGTTGAGTACGGCAATATTAGAAAAGTACTGGATAATCCAATTCACCCGTATACGAAGAGACTATTGTCTGCTATTCCAGGTAGAGACAGAAAACTGCCTCTTGGTATTGAAGGCCGTCCACCACTCGATGGCGCAGAATGGGAAGGTTGTAACTTCGTAGATAGATGTATCCATGGTGGCGAAAAATGTACAGAAAAAATGTACAAATTAGTTGAAGTTGAGCCAGATCACTTTGCGAGCTGCATGAGAGGAGGTCAGTGTAATGACAACGAGTGAAGCGCCTTTGTTGGAAGTGAGAAATGTTGCAAAGCATTATGGTAAAGGCAAAAGAGCGAAAGAGGTATTGACTGATCTAAACTTTACCTTGAATGAGGGTGAAGTTTTGGGAATCATTGGCGAATCAGGTTGTGGTAAGAGTGTCTTGTTGAATTTGATTTCATGTCTTGAGCCTGTGTCTAATGGTCAACTATTTTTTAGAGGTGAGGAGTACACTGGACGTAAGCCGTCTGCTGTATGTCGCTGGTTCCAAGTCATCTTTCAGGATTCGGAAGCGGCTTTTGATCCTAAAAGAACAATTCGAGAGTCTATGCATGAGAATTTGAGACAACTCTCTGGAAATGTGGCTGATGCCGATAAAAAAATTAAAGAAATGGTTGCCTTAATGGGACTTGACGCTCAGCTTGTTGATAGATATCCGCGTCAGCTTTCAGGTGGTCAGGTACAACGTATGTCAATTGCTAGAGGACTGATCACAGAGCCCAATATGATCTTATGTGATGAGATCACATCTGCTTTGGATGTTTCTGCTCAAGCTATGATCATGCAATATATGTATGAATTGCGTATGAAACGCGGTCTCACAATGATTTTTGTCTCTCATGATTTGGCGCTTTGTAGCACGTTCTGTGATAGAATTGCCATTATGCAAGAAGGTAAAATTATTGAGATTGGTACACCAGATCAAATTATGGACGAACCTAAAGAAGACTATACAAAACTTTTACTTGATGCGGTTATTTATGTGAAATAATGGTTTTACGATAATAACAGGGGGCACAACTCAAATAAATTTGAATATAAGTGAAATTTTTATGGCAGATTATCCATCAGATAGTCTGCCTAGTTTATGTCTAAAAAGTTATCATGTTTTCGTATAGTAGGGGTCTTGAGATGATAATAATATGCTCCGATTACTCTTAATTGACTCTATAGTAACTATAGGGGCTATAATATATTTGTAAAAAACATTTGAAAATGATATGAATTTAGATTCGCTCTGTTCAATGAAAGAAGAGTGTCCATTATGATTTTGAAAGGGACGAAGACATCAACTAAGTTGATGATGCTTCAATTTGTTTACTATGTTTCTTTGGCAACGCTCTATTCATACACGGTCAATATTTTGACGGATATGGGCTATGGTGCATTTTGGGCAGGAATATTGAGAACCTCTATGGCAGCAGCCGCAATATTGTCGCAGGCCTTTAGAGGTTATATTGCAGATACTTTCATACCGGTAAAAAAACTGATTATTGCGATGCTCTCGGCTTCCGCTATACTGAGTATTTTCTTGTTGCCTAAGATTGCTTTAATGGGAAATCCGCTCTATTTTGTAATTGCAGTCACAATAGTATCTTTTCTAGATTATACAAATAGCGTTGATTTGGATGTTTGGGCAGTGAGCTTAATAGAAAGCGAAAAGAGTGGAGACTTTGGCTACGTGCGCAGTGGTGGCTCAGCGGGTTATGCACTGGCCTCTCTTGTGTTTGGATTTGTCATTGTGCGTTTTGGTACTGGAATTCTCTACGACTGTCATGCAGCATTTTTATTGTTGACAGTCATAATAGCCTTCAGTATAAAAGGAATACCTTGCAAAAATAGTAAGAAAGAAAATGTTGATACAATTTTGATGACGAGTGCCATAGGCCTACTGATAAAAAATAGAAAGTTTGTGCATATTGTGTTCGCGGCATCATTGATGTTTTTTGCGATGGGTCCAGTGTCTTCATTTTTGTATCTGTATATAGTGCAGGCAGGGGGCGATAGTTCACACCTTGGCATTGCGTGGGTGATTGCATCAGTTGCTCAGATCATCTCAATGAGCATCTCTTCAAAATTTATTAGAAGGGGTGTTAGTGCGCCTGTTGTACTGTGTGTTGCTCTTATTTTGGGCAGTGTAAGGGCCTTTACATTGTATTTTCCAACGGGGATTTGGATAATCATCATACTCATGGTGTTTCACGGGTTTTCTTATGGTGGTTTTACGCGTGTCTATACAGAATATGTCAGTGGCATTGTTCCCAAAAATATTGTGACCACAGCAACAACACTTGGGAGCGCATTTGCAATCGGTGTTGGCGGTATGTCGGGGAGCCTTGTTGGCAGTTTTATGATCGATTTTGCTGGATTGAATAATTATGCGTTATTATGTGGCTTCATTTATATCTTGAGCATGTTTGTTATGTGGCCAGATGTGCGAAAGGGCCTGTAAAATTTTGTGTATAATTTAAATGGATTTTGTGGTTTTAGTGCGTTTTAATGGACGCATTCTAATATGAAATAATAAGGACTCCACCGAATAAGGAGAAAGGCGGTAGCAAAATGAGTAAACCGGATTACAATGCACTTGCGTTGAAAATGCATGAGGCATTTAGAGGAAAAATTGAAGTGGTCAGTAAGGTGCCCTTAAAGGACCGTACGGATATGTCAACAGCTTATACGCCTGGGGTTGCGGAACCTTGCAGGAAAATAAGTGAAAATAAGGAGGACGTGTATAAATATACTGCTAAAGGCAACTTGGTCGCTATAGTCAGTGACGGCACAGCGGTTTTGGGCTTAGGCGATATCGGACCAGAGGCTGCTATGCCAGTTATGGAGGGCAAAGCCATTCTATTCAAGAATTTTGGAAACGTAGATGCTTTTCCAATTTGCTTGGGCACTAAAGATGTGGATGAAATCGTCCAAGTTGTAAAAATGCTTGAGCCTACTTTCGGTGGCATTAACTTGGAAGATATCTCAGCGCCTCGCTGTGTTGAGATTGAAACTAAGTTGAAAGCATCTATGAACATTCCTGTTTTTCATGATGATCAACATGGTACAGCAGTTGTTTTGAGCGCTGCACTAATCAATGCACTTAAAATTGTTGGCAAAAAATTTGAGACAATCAAAGTTGTAATTAATGGTGCCGGTTCTGCAGGATGGGCCATTATGAATATTTTGATTGATTTAGGTGTAAAGGATATTATTGTGTGTGATAGAGAAGGCATTATTGTTAAGAGCGATGCTGAAAATCTTTGGTTGAGAAACAAAATGGTTGAAAAGAGTAATTTTGAAGGAAAAACTGGAAACCTTGCAGATGCCATGGTTGGAGCTGATGTTTTTATCGGGGTATCTGGTCCTAGGGCGGTTTCTAAGGATATGGTCAAGTCTATGGGAAAAGATCCAATCGTTTTTGCCATGGCGAATCCAGATCCAGAAATTGATCCTGAAGATGCAAAAGAAGCCGGTGCAAGAATTGTAGGCACTGGTCGTTCTGATTACCCGAATCAAATCAATAATGTACTCGCTTTTCCAGGTATTTTTAGAGGCGCATTAGATGCCAGAGCATCGGATATAAATGAAGCTATGAAAGTAGCGGCGGCATATGCTATCGCCAGTTTAGTAGATGAAAGTGAATTGGAAGAGACGTTTATTATCCCTTACGCACTAGACGAGCGCGTTGCCACAGCAGTTGCAAAAGCAGTATTTGACGCAGCCGTTAAATCTGGCGTTGCCAAAGCCTAAATGAACGCATTGGCGTTAAGGCGAGAGGTTAAAGCCTAGCACGGTGCAGAATTAGAATCTCTACCCATTGTTTACCATTGTATTTTCAACTGAAAAGCTTTAAAATAATGAAGCATAAGGAGTGTTAGATATGATGCAATTTGAATTTAAATTTTCTAAAGAGACCGTTAGCTTTGAAATTCCTGAAAAAAACTTTTATAAAGAGCTTAAGCCGAACAAAGTAGAGATTGGATTAACAGAGCAAGATGAAGTTAAGCGTTCTCTCAAAGAACCGATTGCCTCTCCACGTCTTAAAGAGATTGTCAAGCCAGGTGAAAAGATATTTATCATAACCAGTGATATTACGCGCCCCATGCCGAGTTACAAGGTGCTCCCATGTGTGTTGGATGAAATGAAAGAAGCTGGTGTAAAGGAAGAAGATATCACTGTTGTATTGGCTCTTGGAAGTCATCGAAGCCATACAGAGGCGGAAAAGAAAACCCTCGTGGGAGAAGCTGTCTATAACAGCAAGATCAAAATCATCGACAGTGATATGGCACAGTGCATCAATTTAGGCACATGCAAGAATGGTACACCTGTAGATATTTTTGAGCCCGTTGCAAAAGCAGATCGAATCATTTGTTTGGGTAATGTAGAATATCACTATTTTGCGGGATACAGCGGCGGGGCCAAAGCACTCATGCCAGGCGTATCCAGTCATGCGGCGATACAAGCCAATCACAGTAATATGGTTAAACCTGAAGCGAGAACAGGCAATTTGGAAACCAATCCAGTAAGACAAGACATAGATCAAATTACCGAATTTATCAAAATCGATTTTATTGTAAACGTGGTGCTGAATGCTAAGAAAGAAATCATCAAAGCGGTGTCAGGCCACTGGAAAGAGGCGCACAGAGAAGGCTGCCGATTCTTGGATACAATGTATGGCATCGAAATTGAGGCCCCGGCGGATATTGTGGTTGTGACCCCAGGAGGCTTTCCGAAGGATATCAACCTTTATCAATCCCAAAAGTCTCTAGATAACTCAAAACACGCGGTTAAAGAGGGTGGTGTCATTGTTATGCTGGCTTCTGCCAAAGAGGGGTTTGGAGAAAAGACGTTTGAAGATTGGATGAGAAATAAATCCCCTATGGAAATGATTGAAGAGATTAAGTGCAACTTCAAGCTTGGTGGGCATAAAGCCGCAGCCATAGCCAGCGTTATCCAAAAATCGGACATCTATTTTGTGTCTGATTTGGATGATGAATTGGTTCGAAGTATAAACTTCATCCCTTTTAAAACAGCACAAGAAGCCATCGATAAGGCGTTAGAAAAACAGGGTGAAAATGCTAAAATATTGCTTATGCCTGCAGGTGGTTCAACGTTGCCGATCGTAAAAAAATAGAGTTGTGTATAGAACTGTAGAAAAATGATAAAGCGATATGCATTAAATTATTGTAAAATAAAGTGGTCCATGACAAATCAAATTTGTCATGGACCACTTTATTTTATCTAGCGTTGTGCTTCATTAGAGAATAAGATCGGAGGGATATTTTGCAGTGATTCTAAATAGGATTAATTTTCAATCAAAGAAGGTGTAATTCGTGCCCAGGCCTCTTTCTAATGCGCCTTTGTAGAGCATTGCAGCAGTTACATTGTCTTGAATTGCCATACCAACGGTATCAAAAATTGTAATTTCCTCTGCATTTTCACGACCTGCTTTCTTACCTAAGATAATTTCACCAATTTCAGCGTGAATATCTTCTGGTTTAATAATGCCGTCTCTTACGGCATTATGCGTTTCGCCACTTTTGATACACAAACCAATGGAATCATTCACGACTTTTGCACCAGCGAAAATATCAGCTGCCAATTCTTGTTTATCCGGCATATCAGAACCCACTGCCACAATATGCGTACCCGGTTTGAGCCATTCCTTTTTAACAATCGGACCACTGTGTCCACGAGTAACCGTTACGACGATATCTACACCGCGTACTGCTTCTTCAGCTGTTGCACATTTAAGAATATTGAGGCCTGTTTCCTCTTTCATTTCTTTTACATAAGCATCCAAAAATTCTGGCATGGCATCCCAAACACGTACCTCTGTTAGGTTGCGTATGCGCATTATTGCGAGCAATTGATTGCGAGCTTGTTTTCCAGCACCTATGATACATAGTTTTTCTGCATTCTCACGTGCTAAATATTTCACTGAGATAGCGCCAGCAGCTGCTGTACGCATGTTAGTAATCCAAGTGCCGTCCATGATACATCTAAGAGCAGATGTGTTAGCTTCGAAAAGCATCACTGTATTCATGCCTCTAGGCAATCCTAATTTTGGGTTATTATCGTAGCCGCCAGAAGATGCTTTGATGGAAATGTATCCACCACCCATATCAAGTCCGCCTTTAAAATCAATGCCTTCATGCGTTCCCGGTAATGTCACAGCCATAAAATCTGGTTGAACTACCAATCCACTATTAAAAGAACGATAACCTGCTTCTACAGCTTCAAATACTGAGTCTCTGTCAATAAGGCTTTCTACTTCATCTTTGTTTAGTAATAATGTATCCATGATATGCTCTCCTTTTCTCTATTTTTCCCCAATTAGTTTTTTAGTTGAAAAAAATTAGCCCTTTGCCTCTTGTGAAATGTCATATATATTTTTGTCTTTAAAGACATTAAGACGCAAACGGCTTCATCTACACAGTTGCAATTGGTAAAATATGGTTTTCTTCGTGAGAATAACAAAAATCCTCTTGAATCCACTGAGTGAATTCTTGTAGGGGATGCAAAGTAAAGGTCGTTTTTCCTACGAAAGGGCTAGATTCTAGAAGAAAAAGTTTTTTTCAGAGGGATTTAAATAACGCTTTCCACTGATTCACCTAAAAATATTTTTCCAATACGGTCTAAATTCCAGTTTCCTGAGGTGAGAATATGGCAGACTTTTTCTTCTGATGTGACTGAAATTCGCTTGCTTAGAAGAGCCGCAATGCCTACACAGGAAGACGGTTCTGCAATAAGTTTACAATGATTTGCCACTGCACGAACCGCTTCTAAGATGTCCTGTTCTTCGACAGACACTAATTCGTCCACGTTTTTTTCGATAATGGGATAAGGATTCTCTCCTGCTTGACGGCAAGAAAGCCCATCTGCAACAGTGGAAATCTCGGAAGAAATAGCGATGCGTTTCCCGGCAATTCTGCTTTGGCAATAGGCATCACTAGCGGCAGCCTGTACACCCACTACGCGGATATCAGGTCGAAATTGCTTAATTGCAGTTGAAATACCAGAAATCAGGCCACCACCTCCAATTGGAACAACGATCGTGTTTACATCAGAAAGATCATTAAGAATTTCTAGCGCCATGGTTCCCTGCCCAGCCATGACAAGAGGATCTTCGTAAGGATGGACGATCGTATAGCCATGCTCAGCCACTTCTTGGTGAACTTTTTCCCAACGACCCGCATAGGATCGATCCCATAAAATCACTCGGGCCCCCATGGCAGTCGCATTTTTGATTTTTAGTGTTGGTGCATCTTCGGGAATGATGACTGTAACAGGAACTCGGAGTAACCTGCCAATATATGCGCAAGCTTGTGCATGATTGCCAGATGAACTCGTGATGATGCCGCGTTGTTGTTCTTCCGGTGACAAAGATAAGATTTTATTCAGTGCGCCTCGAAGCTTAAACGCACCTGTAATTTGAAGCATTTCTGGTTTAACATAAGTTTGACATCCCAGATTTTCATCCAAACTTTCTGCTCGCAACAATGGCGTGCGATGAATATAAGGCTGAATGCGCCGAGCAGCTTCTTGTATGTCTTGTAAAGTAACGATTGCTTTTCCCATATGATCCCTTTCCTTTCCGAATTTTATTCTCTTGATAAATGAATCTACACCTTGTATAGATCTAGTTGAGTTCAATAAATAGGTCCTTTTTTCTTCTTCTCCCCATTATAGTCTAACCTTATTGCAATAACAAATATCAAATCAATCAATAGGTATAACAAATCGTTATAGCGAGAGCATGTATTTTAGATATTCAACGAATTCTTTTGCTGTATTTGTTAATACATGATCTTTTTCCATCACATAACCGATGCTTAAATAAGTGTATTCTTCTTCAATCCACAGGTTTTTAATATCATATTGATGATATTTAGAAGAAGCAAGGTTGATTCCAAGCTCCACGATGTCGGTTTTCAAGAGTAAGTTCGTTACAAAATGCTCACTATTGGTATACACAGCAAAATCCAATTTTTCAAAGCCTATGGTGCCTACATTGACTTCATCTAAATGGTGTTCCATAGAGAAGAAGTCATTCAATCCTCTCACAAAGCGCAAACTGAATAAATCTTCAATAGAAATAGATTTTTTGGAATATAAAGGACTATTTGGTCCAACATAAATACACGCTTGTTTTTTTGCAAGCTCAATGAACTCCAGTTTCTTATGTGAAATAATATGTCGAAAGGCTGCCAATTGCTTTTCAGAAACATATAATATACCAATCTGTGAAATACCATGTGCTACTTGGGTCGTTATTTCATCCACTGTCCCTTGATGATTCTCTATAAGTATATTGGGATTGTTTTGATATAGTTTAACTAAAAGCGTCGCAATGATATTGCTTGGGTAACTGGAAATCGTAAAAACACTGGGTTTCCCCTCCGTTTCTATATTGGTAATCAAGTTTGCATTTTTTAAAATATTTTTTGCATACTCATAGATGGATTGTCCATAGGAAGTCACTTTCAATCCTTTGTTTGTTCTTTCAAATAAGGTGTTTTCCAGTTCTTTTTCAAGAGCCTTAATGACTTTGCTGACATTTGGTTGAGTTGTATACAACTTGATTGCAGCCTTGCTTAGACTACCACAATCGCAAGCGGTCACAAAATATTCCAATTGTTTTAATTCCATTTTCGCCACCTTTAAAATTTTATTGAATCTATGGTTACTATAACATATTTGTGTTACTTAATCTAATCAACTCATTTAATTGGACTAATTGAGATTAGAAAAAATTGATGCTTTGTCATAAATGATTTGTTGAACACATAATAAGTAGTGCTTTAGACCTCTATTTTGCAGTAAAAAAATATTGTAATAGGAGCAATTCAGAATAATCAGAATCTTCTTGACTCTATAGTTAGAAGAGACTGTATATTTTACTTAACAGATAAAAAGTTAATGTATTTCAACTCACATGAGCCCTAGAATTTGATCAGTGAATCGCATATGGATACTGTGATTTGAAGTCATCATTTAGCTAAATGTTTAAAGATTCATATCACCCAATAATTTATGGACATGGTTTTATAAACTAAGTTGGTAAATTTACAGGGCGCAGGAGAATTGTATAATAACTAACTGTTTGAAATTTTCAATGGCTTTATTGCAAAACAAATTGAGTTCAACAGTTTAGTATTTATGTATACAATACAAAAATTTAAAGTAAGAGAAAGGATGGATAATATGGCAGCTCCAAAGGCGGTAACATTTGATTGTTATGGAACATTAGTAGATTGGGAAGGCGAGATTCAAAGAGTGTTTAAGGAGATATTGGCTAATCATGGTATTACTGATGTGGACACAGTGGCAGTGCAAAGGCGTTGGGAAGACCTTCAATTCGATTACATTCAAGAAAAATATAGACCTTATACAGAGGTGTTAACCAACACTTTACCAATGACATTCAAAGAATTTGATCTTCCTTTTGATCAAGCTGATGTGGAAATGTTTGCAGGTTCTATGGGATCATGGGGACTTTTCCCAGATACAATCGAATCTCTAAAAGAATTGAAAAAATATACTAAAATTGCGTTGATCACAAATACGGACAATGCTATCATCGCACAAAGCATTGCACAAATGGGTGTTGAATTCGATGCTGTAATTACTGCAGAAAAAGCAGGCGTTTATAAACCTGGACATAATGGTTTCGCATTAGCTTGTAAAGAATTAGGTCTTAAAAAAGAAGAAATTCTTCATGCAGGATTTGGCTTTAAATACGATGTGGTACCAGCAACTGATTTAGGATTTCAAACTTGCTGGATTAACCGTCAAGGAGAAGTAAGACCAGTGGATTATCAAGAAACTTATCTCGTTGGAGATATGAGAACTTTTGTTTTGATGATCAAAGGTATGGCGGAGTCAGATTATATTAAATTTGAGTAGAGTCTGATTGTATTGTGTTTTCTAAATTTAGTGCCTTGTTATTAACCCCCCCCAGATTATCAGCTTTAATGAGGCATTGAGCTGATAAGTGGATTATAAAGAATTATTGCATCTGCCAGACAGATGCAATAATTCGGTTCAAACAACAAGATTTGAGTTTTCGTTCAGCTTAGAGCAGGAATTGTAAGCCTGCTTTAAGCTGGGTGAGGACTGCCCTGACAGAGCAGGGATTTAGTGCTTTTAAAATGTACTTGGATCTATAATTGATGGATAGCGTCTAGAATCAATGTGCATATTCTAGTGAAATTATTTGAGATGAATAGGAGTTATTGCTTTGATAAAAATTATTATTAGCGACGAGATGAAACAGGCTTGCCCAAATGTTGTTTTAGGTTGCATTCAAGCTAAAGTAAACGTAGGAAAGAGTGATGATAAATTAGTGAGTGCGCTTTGTGAAAGGGTGGGATCAGTAAAACAAGCTTGGGTTTTGGATGACGTCGCTTCAATCGCAGAGATTAAGGCATCACGCGAAGCTTATAAGAAATTGGGCAAGAGTCCGTCTCGTTACAGGGTTTCATCTGAAGCTTTATTTAGAAGAATTCTCAGTGATAAAAGCCTATATTTTGTCAATAATGTTGTGGATATTAATAATGTGATTTCATTAAAATCTCGTCATTCTGTTGGATCCTATAACATTCAAAATATTGAAGGTGACATCACGTTTTCTGTGGCTGAAGATGGTGCTGAATATCAAGGTATTGGCAAGGGCACTTTGAACATTGAGAAGCTTCCAACGCTTAAAGATGATAGAGGATATTTTGGGAGCCCAACGAGTGATTCTCAAAGGGCTATGGTGTCTGAAGACGTGCAAGAAATCATCATGTGCATTTATGGCTTCGCTGGCAGTGAAGGCATGGAGGCCACAATAGAGTACGCAGTGGACATGTTAAGAGAACACGCAGATGCAAAAGATATTGAGACAGAGATGATCTTTGCTTAAAAGAGGCGTGCTATAGAAGTAAATGATGTAGAGCGTTCGTAATCTTTATAATTTCGTAATCTCTATAATAATGTGAAATAAATAAGTTAAATACATCTACGGTTACACTACTTAAGATTAACAAGCAATAATAAGGAGGCGTTGATCATGTTAAAAAATGCATTACCAAAAATCATTACAGAATTACCAGGACCAAAGAGTAAAGAAATTATCAGTAAAAGAAATGATGCGATTCCGTCGTCTGTAGCCTGTGCAACACCATGTGTTATTGATAAAGCAGAGGGATGCATGATTCAAGATGTGGATGGCAACATCTTTATGGATTGGGTAGCAGGGATTGGTGTTATGAATATTGGACATAGCAATCCTGAAATCATCGAAGCCGTTAAAAAACAAACAGACAGATATTTTCATCCACAGATTAATACATTCCATTATTCAGAATATGTGGATTTAGCAGCTAAATTGAATAGCATTGTGCCAGGTGATTTCAAAAAAAGAACTTGCTTTTTCAATAGTGGTGCAGAAGCAAATGATAATGCCATTAAAATTGCAAGAAAATATACGAAAAAAACGGATATCATAGCATTTTCTGGTGGATTCCACGGAAGAACCTTTATGACAATGACCTTGACAAGTGGTAACATCTATAAGGCTGCTTTTGGACCTATGATTCCAGGCGTTCATAGAGCAGAGTTTCCTAATGAATACAGAACAAACTCTAATATTAAACCAGAAGAACTCGTAGATTACTATATTGATAAACTTGAGTATATGTTTGTGGACTATGTTTCTCCTGATAATGTCGCTGCAATTATTCTTGAGCCATTACAAGGAGAGGCTGGATTTGTGGAACCTCCAATCGATTACATTGTTAAATTGAGAGCAATCTGTGATAAATATAATATTCTCTTGATTGCAGATGAAGTTCAAACGGGATACTGTAGAACGGGCAGAATGTTCGCAACTGAATACTGGGCTGATAAAGGTGTTTATGCAGACATCGTTGTCAGTGCAAAATCGCTTGCTGCTGGGCTTCCGTTGAGTGCCGTTACAGCACGTGAAGAGATTATGGAGTCTCTGGCAGTGGGCGAAATTGGCGGCACTTATGGCGGTAATGCGGTGGCCTGTGCATCTGCATTAAAAGTTATTGAAATCATGGAACGCGACAATTACGCTCAAAAGGCCATGGCTATAGGTGAGCAAGCTAAAAAGTTCTTTGCGGATTGGTATAATAAATATGAAGCAATTGGAACCTATCGCATCAAGGGTGCAATGCTCTCCATTGAGTTTGTCAAAGATCGTGCAACCAAAGAACCAGATCCAGAAATGGCTTCAAAAGTGTTGAAAGGTTGTAAAGAGAAGGGCTTAGTGATTAAAAATGCAGGCTCTTATCATCAGATCATTAGAATATTGATGCCTTTAATCACCAATGAAGAACAGTTAAATGCAGGGATGAATATTCTAGAAGATGTTATCAAATCTTGTTCAAAGTAACAATCACATGAGCCAACGACATTCTATATGACCCTATAAACGGCCCCACACTGGATACATCCGGTGTGGGGCCGTTATCTTTTTAAAACAACAAGATTTGAGCCATAAGCTGTGCTGAGGGGTGTTTAATCTCAAACAGCGTCAGCGAAAATCGTTTTGAGGCATCGGAAGATGGCTTAAATGTTGTTAAAGTGTATTTTGAAACGCTATTCATATTCGATAGAGTTATTTGTGTACAAAAATACGTCAATCAGGGTTGACCTCGTTGATTAAGATTTGAACTTGATAATAACACTGAGAATATTCGTGTAGGTCATTTTCATATTCACTGGCAAAGACATAGGTGGGTTTATCGTTATAGCATTTAAAAAACTCTTCTGCTATGCTTGGGTCCCAATTATCCGTAAGGATCTGTGCATTGAAGCAGAAATAGTTGCCAGCAGGAATTTCAATGATATTAGGGTTGTCTGTAAACGGTGGCTTAAAAACGGACATCCCCAGATAAAGCGGATCAATTTGGCCCTTTAAAAAACTGTCATACTCTAGTACCAAATAAAACTGGCGCATATATTTTAAATCCTTCAGCGGATCACTATAGCGCAACACATTCAATCGAATGTGATAATCTTCCTTTGGCTCGTTTTTTTCAACTTTTGCGGCAACAATATGGCGCTTATCATAGTAGCGTGTGTAAGCCTGTTCTCCACCACCACTTTCAGGCGAATAACCAAAATAATTTTTATACCACTCAACTCGATGCAGCGTGTCCTTGAGGTCTTGAATTTTCTGAATATATTCTTTTTCTTTGGTGTCAAGAGCCACAGTTAATTTGTTAATGTCATTGTTTACAAGGACTTCTCGGATTTCCTCTAGAGAAAGCCCTAATTTTTGAAGATACTTTATTCGATCCAAAAGATGAAATTGATTTACCGAAAAGTAGCGATACCCTGTCGCTGGATTAATGAATATAGGTTTTAATAAGTCTATCGAGCCATAATAGCGGAGAGTCTGTACAGAGACATCCATTATTTTAGCCACTTCACCAATAGAATATAATTCTTTCATAATCATGTCCCCCCTACTTTGATTATTGAATTTACACTATATGCAGTTGCTGGATTAAAGATTTCAATTGTCCTTACCATATATTTTATCACAAAGATATTGAATATGAAAATAGCCTGTGCTCATAAATAAATGAGTAGGCTATTTTTAGAAGATTTATTTTATTGAAGTTTAAATATTATTCCCCAAAGACTTCAAGTGCTTGAGTGAAGTCAGCGATAAGATCATCTGCATCTTCAATACCAACGGATAATCTGAACATACCAGGTGTGATCCCCATTTTTCTTCTTTCATCATCTGGCATATGGCTATGAGAGCTTGTCACTGGATGATTAAGAGTCGTTCTAATGCCACCTAAAGTAGTTGCATAGTGAGCAAGATTTAATTTGAGCATAAATTTATTGATCTTTTCTTCATCTTCTGGAATGATAAAGCTCAACATACCACTCATTGTGTCGTCGCTTGCAAAGAGTTTTTTTGCCAACGCATTTTGTGGGAAGCTCTCAAGACTTGGATGGTTTACTTTTGAAACGTATTTATTTTGTTCAAGAGCTTTAGCTAATTTTGCTGCACTAGCCATTTGTTTTTTCAAACGAAGATCAATAGTCTGCATGCCTCTAGTCATCATCCAAGCTGCATGTGGGTCACCAGGAGTACCACAAAGCATTCTAATAGGATGGATCATATCTGTCAATGCTTTAGTTGTTGTAATTGAACCTGAAATAGCATCACTATGGCCGTTCATGAATTTAGTCATGGAGTTGATGACAATATCAGCACCAAAAGCAATTGGTTTGATGGCAATTGCAGTGGTAAAAGTGTTGTCAATCATAAGTAATGCGCCATTTGAATGTGCAATTTCAGCCAAAGCAGGGATATCTGCAATATTCATTGTTGGGTTAGCTAATACCTCTGAGTAAATCAATTTTGTGCTAGGTTTTATCGCTTTTTTTACATTCTCAATGTCATCAAAATCAACAAGAGTAGATTCAATACCAAATGTAGGCATTAACTTAGTCATAACGTCAAATGTTTCGCCATAAATATTGCGATTGCAGATCACATGATCTCCAGGTTTTAAAATAGTCATCAAAGTAGTAGTGATAGCTCCCATACCAGAAGAGAAAATTAATGAGTCCTCGCCAGCTTCTAAATAGGAAACTATTTGGCCAAGTGCATCACGGTTCGGATTGTTAGTTCGGACATACGTATAACGAGAGTTATAACATTCTTTTACCTCGTCAAGACTATTCATAGTAAATGCTGTTACTGCGAATAATGGGAAAGCCTCGGGCTTATTAAAGTTCATTCCCTTCACAGTTCTGCCCTTATAGAGCAATTCAGATGCAGGTGAAAAATTCAAAATACTACCTCCTTAAATAGTTTTTTCTTGTTGTTTTCATTTTAATTATATTGTTTATAGTAGGAATAGAGTCAAGGCATATTTAATTTTTTTTTCTTGTTTTATTTGAGTTCTTTATTAGAAGCGTAATAGACTCTATTTTAGAGCTGTAATTTATAGGAAGCAATGTACAGATTCTATGCAGATAGGCGGTTAAATGCGCAATCTGATAGCTCATATGTCTAAAAGACTGAAAATTTAATTTATTTGATGAAGAAAAGTGGATTTTCTATTGACTCTATGATTACTATAGGGTATAAGCTTGTTACATAAATGAAAAGTTTTGCATGTACCAGTTCAATGATTTTAGCTGTATGGAAGGAGCATAAACAGACAATCCTTTCTCAGCAGTGATTGAGGTAAAAGTGGTATTGTACGTTAATTTGAGTACAATATATTTATGTTGGTTGTATAACAATTCGGAGTAATTAGAAAAGGAGAGAAGGATTATGTTTAATAATTTTGATGATGATTTGAGTTTTGAGTCAAGGATTCTTGAGGCAGGGGCATATTTTAATAATCCCACCGATCACCCAGAAGCATTGCCTATCCATTTATCCACAGCACATAATGTAGAAGATTTAGATGGCTTGCAAGATCGCTATGATAAAAAAGGATTCTGCTACAATAGAAACAGAAATCCTAATCGTTCTGCACTTGTTGAAATGATGAATTGTGTTGAGGGTGGTGAAGAATCCATTGGATGTTCTTCAGGAATGGCTGCTATTTCTTCAGCATTGATTACTTACACAAAAGCAGGAGATCATGTACTCTCTGATAAAACACTCTATGGTGAATCTGTAGAAATATTCACAGACATTTTAGAAAAATATGGTGTAGAGACGAGCTTTGTTGATTTTACAAATTTAGAAGAAATCAAGGCAAATATCAAACCGAATACAGTGATGTTGTTTACAGAGACTGTATCTAATCCAATGATTATGGTACCGGATCTTAAAAAAATCGCTGATATTGCTCATGAAAATAACGCACTCTTTATTGTTGATAATACGTTTATGACAGGTGCACTCGTTCAACCGCTTAAGTTCGGCGTAGACATCGTCGTGAACAGTTTGACTAAGTTTGCCAATGGGCATAGTGATGCGGTTTGTGGTGCTGTAACGGGTAAATCAGAATTGATTAAGCCTATCTACGCTTTACAAGTGCTTCTTGGCACACAGAGCGATCCTTTCACAAGCTGGTTGACAATGCGTGGTATGAGAACACTGGAGTTAAGAATCAAAAAAGCATGTGAGAATGCAACTGCTCTAGCACATGCCCTTGAAAAATCACCTTATGTCTTAAGAGTGAGTCATCCTTCACTTGAAAGTCATCCACAACACAAGTTGGCTGTTGAGCAATTTGGAAAGAACTTCGGCGGTATGATGTTACTAGAATTACCTGAAGACAGAGAAAAAATGAACAAGTTCATGCGTTCATTGAACCTTTGTCATTATGCAATGACGCTTGGCGGATACCGTACGACTATGGCTTATCCACCAATGAGCTCACATAGTAACTTTACTAAAGAAGAAAGACTTGCTATTGGACTTACAGATGGTATGTTGAGAATTTCTGTAGGGATTGAAAATACAGAAGATCTTGTGAATGACTTCTTACAAGCATTAGAAAAGGCCTATGCATAGTTCAATGGCTTTCTTAAAATGAGGTTTACTGTCAGATGAATTAAGGTTTTAACGTTGAATTCTGATGATGACTTTAGATTGTAAACAAGTAAATTTGTAAGTATATGATATATCTTATATAGAGAGGTTGATAAAAGATGGAAAATGAAAAAATCATTTCTGGAATGATTGAAAAGGCCAGAGCAGGTCAAAAGGAATTCGAAAATTACTCACAAGAACAAGTGGATGAGATTGTAAAAATCATCGCTAAAACGGTTTTTGATAATGCTGAGTTGCTTGCGAAAATGGCAGTAGAAGAAACGCGAATGGGCGTTTACGAGCACAAAGTAAAGAAAAACATGGGTAAGTCAAGAATTATTTGGAATAGCTTAAAGGGTAAAAAATCTGTTGGGATCATTGAAGAAGATCAAGAAAATGGCATCATCAAAGTGGCTAAACCTATGGGAATCATAGGCGCAGTAGCACCTTGTACCAATCCAATCGTAACGCCAATGTGTAATGCAATGTTTGCTTTGAAAGGCAGAAATGCAATTATCATAGCACCGCATCCAAGAGCAAAGAAATGTGTATGGCACACAGTGGCATTAATCAATGAGAACTTGAAAAAAATAAATGCGCCAGAAGGTCTTATCCAAACGATTGAAGAACCGAGCATAGAATTGACGAATTTATTGATGAAAAGTGCTGATGTAGTTGTGGCAACAGGTGGAATGGGTATGGTAAAATCAGCTTATTCAAGTGGAAAGCCAGCATTTGGCGTTGGCGCAGGCAATGTACAATGTATCGTCGATCGCGATGTGGATTTCAAGGAAGTTGTGCCAAAAATTATTGAAGGTAGAACTTTTGATAACGGTATTATTTGTTCTGGGGAACAAATGGTTATCGTCCATGAAGATGACTTTGATGCCATCTTAAAAGAATTTAAAGCGAATGGCGCTTATTTTATAGAAAGTGCAGAAGAAAAGAACAAACTTAAAAAAGGCATATTCGATGAAAATGGCGTTATGGATAGAAAGGCAGTAGGCCAGTCCGTGGAGGCTGTGGCAGCGCTTTCCGATATAAGCATTCCTGAAAATGCATCGGTTATCATGGTGGAGATCGACAATGCGGATAAAACTGATTTATTCCGTAAAGAAAAAATGTGTCCAGTTATAGGCATCGTGAAATACAAAACACTGGATGAAGCGATTGAGATTGCACAAATGGATCTTGAAATAGAAGGCAAGGGTCATTCTGTGGCTATGCATTCCAATAATAAGGAAAACATTAAAATTGCAGGAGAAAAACTCACAGTAAGCAGACTTTTAATTAACCAAATATGTGCAACTATGAATGGCGGCAGCTTTAGCAATGGACTTGCAGCAACAACAACTTTGGGATGTGGTTCATGGGGCAATAACAGTATTTCAGAAAACTTGGACTACAAACATTTGATTAATATTTCAAGAATTGCATTTTCAATTGAGGGTTCACAACCATCTGACGAAGAAATATGGGGGTAACTGATATATGAAATTTATGGAATATCAAGCAAGAGAAGTTTTTGAAGAATATGGGATACCGGTTAAAAAGGCAGTTGTCATAGACAGTTTAGAAAATATAGATGAGCAGATAAAGGGATTGACTTTTCCTCTAGTTGTCAAGGCACAGGTCCAAATTGGTGGTAGAGGAAAAGCTGGAGGCGTTCAATTCGCAGAAGATAGTGACTCACTCAAAGCCATTTGTGCTAAGATGCTTCACAGTGTTCTGAAGGGCCATAAAGTCAATAAAATAATGATCGTTGAAAAAGCCGAAGGCATCAGTGAAATGTACCTTAGTATCATTTTAGATAGACTGAGCAAAAGACCAATGATTATTTTTAGTTCACAAGGTGGCGTCGATATAGAAGAAACTGCAGTGACGAATCCTGAAGCAATCATAAAGGTGCCAATCTATCCAGAAGTGGGTGTTCAAAAGTATACAGTGCATTATCTGATCAACAAAAGTGGTATTGATAAAGGCCTGTTAGAACCGCTTTATGATATCATATCAAAATTGTATAAAGTTTTCTTGGCAATAGATGCGCTTATTGTGGAGATCAATCCGCTTTTAGTTTGTGCTGAAAATGAAATCATTGCACTGGATGGAAAAGTGGATGTGGATGACAGTGCGTTGTATAGACAACCAAAAGTTTTAGAGTACAGAGATTCTATTCAAGAAGAGGCTCTTGTGCTTGAAGCTCGAAAATATAAATTCTTATATATTCCTGTTGAAGAAGGCGGAGATGTTGCTGTAATCAGTAACGGTTCTGGAATGCTCATGTCTTGTATTGATCACATTACAAAGGCAGGTATGACCGTTGGTGCTGTGTTGGATCTAGGCGGTGGTGCGACTTCAGATAAAATTAAGGAAGCGGTTCGAATCATGCTATCCAATACGGATATCAAGTATTTGTTCATCAATATCTTTGGTGGGATCACCAGATGTAACGAAGTTGCAGAAGGTGTGAAGATAGCCATGGAATTACAACCTAAGGGTAAATGTGTCATCGTGAGACTTGAAGGGACTAATAAGGAAATGGGCATCGAAATAATCAAGTCTATAAACTATGATGTTGTATCTGTGGATGGACTAGTAGAAGGTGTTGAGGAGCTTTATAAAAGGAGGCAACAATAATGAGTGTGCTCATTGATAAGAATACACGATTAATTGTACAGGGCATAACAGGCAGAGAAGGCACATTTCATGCTGAACAAATGCTTCAATATGGTACTCAAGTGGTTGCAGGGGTAACAACGGGAAAAGGCGGTCAAACTGTCCTTGGCGTTCCTGTGTTTGACACGGTGAAAGAAGCGATAGAAGCTACAAATGCAAATGCTTCAATCTTATTTGTACCTGCAAAGCATACGGCAGCAGGTGTATATGAAGCATTGGATGCAGGATTAGAGCTTGTTATTACAATAGCAGAGCACGTGCCAGTGAAAGATATGATGGGTATATACCACTTTTCAAAATCTAAAAATTGTAGAGTGATAGGACCTAACTCATTTGGGATCATATCACCTGGCAAAGCAAAAGCTGGATTTATGTCTCATAAGATCTTTTCTGAGGGCAATGTTGGCGTGATGTCCAGAAGTGCAACCAACTGTTATGAAACGATATCCATGATGACAAACAATGGCATTGGTCAGTCTACTTGTATTGGCGTAGGCGGAGACATGATTCCGGGTTCTACATTTTTAGATTTATTGCCATTATTTGAGCAAGATGAGCAAACCAAAATGATTGTTATGATTGGTGAAATCGGCGGCAACGAAGAAGAACTCGCTGCAGAATATATAAAAGAAAATATTACAAAACCTGTAATCGCTTTAATTGCTGGTAAAAATGCACCTAAGGGTAAAAGCATGGGACATGCAGGTGCAATTGTATCAGCGGATGGTACAGGGAGCGCTGAAAATAAAGAAAAAATGTTAGCTGCTGCTGGTGTTCATATTGCAGAAAACACAGCTGGCATCGTGGAAATTGTAAAAAAATTATTATGAAGTATTTCCCCCTCTAAAAAGGCTTCACCTATTTAAAATAAATGGGTGGGGCCTTTTATATGGTGCGCCTAGCATGAGTGAACCGAATACGCATCTAGAGTTGTTTTCGGTTCGGTTGAAAGCCTTGATAAATAGCGGAAACAAAGAATCGAGTCGAAAAGGACTCGATTCTTTGTTTTTGAATAAAAGGAATGTTACAATTACAAGCCTTTGAAGACTTGTAATTTTGGCAGGATAATTGCTTATTAATATAATGTAATATAATATTTTTTATCAATAGATGCAGTGTTGCAAAGTATTATGTCAAAGAAACACATTTGTTATTGAGGAAGATATTATTCTATGAGGTTGAAAGAGAGGAGGTGTTTAGACCACTATATAATAGAAGGTATATAGAAGGTGTATCAAAATTATAGAATTCGTACCAGATAATCACACTTGGAGTTTCACACAATAATCTTGGAGGAATAGAATGAAAATATTGCCTAGAGTTAATAATCTTAGTAAAGATATCATTGAAAGATACAAAAATGCAGAGCCTGCAACCGCAGGACATTATATTCATACGGGATTTATGAATCCATCTATTAAACCCATATTTCCAAATGTTAAAGTTGTTGGACCGGCGTTTACCTTAAAAATTACAGTGAATGATTCAACACTACTGCACTACAGCCTAGACTTGATTCAACCGGGTGACATCATTGTAATTGATCGGATAGGTGATGATATCTATGCGCCAGTGGGTGATGTACTGGCATTAGCAGCAAAGACACGGGGTGCTGCAGCTATTATTGTGGATGGTCCAGTAACCGATATACATGGCATCGCAGATGTGGGGATTCCTGTATTTGCAACAGGAGTGTCTGTAGTTACCACAAAATTACTTGGATTATATGGAGAAATAAATACCTCAATCCAGTGTGGTGGCGCAGTTGTCAATCCTGGAGATTTGATTTTTGGAGATGATACAGGTATATTGGTTATTAAATGCGAAGATGCAGAAGCGCTATTAGAAAAGATAGAAAGTGATATGGCATTTGAAAAAGTGCTAATAGAAAAGATAAAAAGTGGTGTGAGTTTAGCTGAATTATCTGGTGCTGCTGAATTGGTGAAATCAAAAATATTGTAATCTCTTTTGCGTATATTTTTAAATGAATGAATCGGCAAACTGGATGTTATAACAAATGATTGAGGAGAATACGAAGATGCAGAAAATTCGAATTGGGTTAGGACAAATAAATACAAAAGATGATATTGAGAAGAATCTAGAGACCATCCAAGCCATTACAGAGCAATGTGCTGTAGAAGGCGCTAATATAGTAATCTTTCCTGAATGCTCAACCTATCTATCTGATGAAAATATGATAGAACATGCAGAGTCTTTGGACGGTAATATTATCAATACTCTCAAAAAAATAGCTCAAAAGAATAATGTGTATATTCATAATGGTAGTTTTTTAGAAAAGAATGAATTTGATGAAAAAGTATATAACACATCTGTTTTGATAAATCCTACGGGAGAAATTGAGGCTATATATAGGAAGATACATTTATTTGATGTGGAGATTCCGGGAGTAGTGAATGAAAAAGAATCGGATGTTGTTAAAAATGGGCATGAAGCTGTTAATACAATCAATGAAATGGGTAATTTCGGATTTTCTATTTGTTATGACTTGAGATTCCCAGAATTATTCAGGAGACTCACTGAAAAGGGCGCAAAATTAATTTTCGTACCAGCTGCATTCACACTCTATACAGGTAAAGACCATTGGGAAGTGCTATTGAGATCAAGGGCTATCGAAAATCAAGTGTATATAGTTGGTGTAAATCAGTTTGGAGAAAGGCCCATTGGGAAATCATCTTATGGCAATAGCATGGTGGTAGATCCTTGGGGAGTGGTTATAGCAAGAGCTCAAGAAAAGGTGGGCTATTTGATAGCAGACGTAGATATGACGTATCTAGAAAATACAAGAAAAACACTCCCGTGTCTGACGCATAAAAGAGATTTTATATAGGATATGATCGCTGAGGCATCTGGTTGCAAATTAGTCAATTGAAGTTCTTTGGCAAGAAGAGTGTATTCAGCATAATTTTCTAAAGAGCATTTTAATTTAGCGAGGTGATAAAATGAGATAATATATACAATTACAAGTGCATATAGTTATTTGCATACGGGAAATGGTTAAAATGAAGTAATAAATGGGAGGAAGACCGTGGAGAAAATTTTCAAATATATCGATGAACATTTTGACAAGATGATTGGAGAACTACAAGAAGTATGTAAATTTAGGAGTGTAATTGGTGATCGGGAAGGCTTAGATAAAACGGCTACGTATATTTCGGATAAGATGAAATCTCTGAATTTGCAGTGTAAAACATATCCAGTGGACGAGGGCAATCCATTGATCTTTGGAGAAAAAACTGGACATGAGAACAAAACTGTTCTTTTTTACAACCATTATGATATTGTTGCTGAGCATCCCATCGAAAAATGGCATTTTGAACCCTTTAAAGGCGAGATTCATGACGGTAAAATATATGCTCGTGGCATCTCAGATAATAAAGGTGGATTGTTTTCTAGATTACACGCGATTGAAGCCATTTTGGCGGTTGAAAAAGAATTGCCGATTAATGTTAAATTTTTAGTTGAAGGTGATGAAGAAACGGGCAGTACAAGTTTATATAAATTTGCTCAAGAACAAAGAACAATATTCAAGCAAATGACAAAAGCGGATTTATGCATCTGGGAAAATGGCAGAAAAGATGAACAGGGTAATCCGTGGGTAAGATATGGTGTAAGGGGCGGCATTGGATTAGAATTCGTCTGCAAGACTGCTAATATGGACGTACACGCAAGATTGGGATCGGTCATACCAAACGCTGCGTGGCGATTAATATGGGCTCTAGGGACTTTAAAAGACGTCAATGAAAAAGTGCTGATCGAAGGTTTTTATGAAAAGGTAATCCCTCTAACGGAGGATGATGTGAAAGTACTGAATGATTTTCCATTTGATGAAAGCGCACTAAGAAATAGAACTGGTAATCATAAATTTCTTGATAATATGGAAGGCTATGAAGTAAAGGAAAAACTGTACACTGTGCCGACCCTGGTAATTAATGGCCTTGAGTCGGGGGAAATGTATAGGAGTAAACGACTCATAAATCCTTATTTGGCAACTGCAAAAGCAAATTTCAATCTTGTTGCTGATCAAGATCCAGATGAAATCATAGATCTTCTGAGAAAACATTTGGACAAACACGGTTTTGGAGATATAGAGATTCATGTCACTGGCAAAAATAAACCTGTGAGAACACCAATAAATACAGAATTTACGGATATAATGCGCAAATCTGCTGAAAAAGTTTATAAGAATCCTATCGTCATAGAGCTTACGGCACTTGGTGGTGGTCCTGGCATCGTTTTTAGAGACGTATGGCCAGAAATTCCAATCATAGGCATAGGTCCAGCCAATACAGGTTCTTCACATCATGGACCCGATGAAAATTTATCACTCAAGGATTATAAAGAGGCAATAAAGCATATTGTATCTTTGCTTTATCAATGTGCGGAAAAATAAATAGCGGGGTGTCTTAGTGAACACAATCATTAAAAATTTGGAGGTAAGAAATGGTTAATCAACAAACTATTGAAACGAATAAAAAAACGCTTATTATGGGTATGTCTCCTTTGTGGTTTTTATTATGTGGCATAGTAATTATGGTTGCTGCATATATGGGAATACTTCCTAAAAATTTAATTGGTGGTTTTGCGGTTTGTATGTTTATTGGCTCAGCATTATCGTTTGTTGCCAATAAGATCTCTTTTATCAAAAATACAATTGGTGGCGTAGCCGCAATTGCTTTCACATGTGCTATTTTAAATCATTTCCATGTGTTCCCAGAAAATCTAATTGAGACTGTTGAAGGGTTTGTAGGTGGCAATACAAGTTTTATAACCTTTTATATTTCTGGTCTGATATGTGGCAGTTTATTAGGAATTGATAGAAACTTATTAATTAAAGCGGGTTCAAGGTATTTTGTGCCACTTACTGCCGGCATAATAGGGGCGTATGCTCTTGCAGGCATAGTGGGACAAATTGCGGGAATCGGTTGGAAAGAAAGTATTTTATACATTGCAGCGCCTATTATGGGAGGCGGCACAGGTGGTGGTGCAATTCCTATGTCTGAAATGTATGGCACCGTATTAGGTATTGGCAATGAAGCTGTATTTAGCAAAATTTATCCAGCAGTAACGCTAGGCGGCATAACTTCGCTGGTGTTTGCTGGAGGCATTAACTCACTGGGTAAAAAGAGGCCTTCACTATCGGGCAATGGTGTCTTGATGAAAGGGTTTACAATGGCGGAAAGTGAAGCTTACGAGGAAGAGGATTCAATGAATCTGACGGATTTGGGTATGGGCCTTTTCATATCATCTGTATTTTTTATTTTTGGCAGAATATTAGGCCATTTTGTTCCAGTCATTCATTACTATGCTTTCATTATTGTTACAGTGGCACTGGCAAAGATCACTGGTATTGTGCCTAAGAAAATGGAACTTGCTGCAACAAAGTGGTACAGCTTCTTAGTCAAAAACTTTACGTTGGCGTTAATGGCTGGCGTTGGAATAACCATGATTAGTATTCAAGGCATTATAGATATTCTCAGTCCGATGTACCTCATTGTGTGTGTTGCCACAGTAGTTGGAGGTGTCTTAGGAGCCGGATTTATTGGACAATTGGTAAATTTCTATTTTATAGAATCTGCCGTTACGGCTGGATTGTGTATGTCCAATGTGGGTGGCAACGGAGACGTGGCAATCTTATCAGCGTCAGAGAGAATGAATTTAATGCCATTTGCTCAAATATCATCTCGATTGGGCGGTGCGCTGGTACTCATTATACAAAGCTTTTTGATTAGAATATTGGCGAGTTAATAGATTGAGATTTTGAGAGACGTGTTGAATCGATCTTTTTGGATTGGATCTATATCTCTAATGAAGGTATAGATCCAATATTTGTGCAAGGTAAATGCAACCCGTTGAGAAGATATGAAAGTGCTGTTATTGAATTTGACATAAGTTAGAGGAGGTTCATTTAATGACTCATAAATTACGTGAAATGAGCTTGGTAGAGTTTAAGAGGTGTACAGAGACGACGGATATGGTGATAATACCCACAGGCGCAATTGAAGGCTATGGGCCGCATATGCCACTGGGAACGGACATCATAGTTGCGGAAGCGATTGCAAAGAAAGTAGCCGACATGATCGGCGCATTGGTGGGACCTAGTATCGATGTTGGTGAGAGCAGTATATTGAGAACTTTTCCTGGGAGTATGATGGTTTCAGAAGAACACTTCAAAGGGTATGTCAGAGATATTTGCGAAAGCTTGAGAGGTTGGGGATTCAAAAAATTCTTATTCATGACGGGCCACGCAGGCAATGTCTCCTTGATCGATTGTATATGCAAAGAGTATAGGGATAAGTATCCTGAAATGCAAACGATACAAGTGGATTGGTGGCGATTTGCAATGGCAAATTCCGGAGATTTTCTGGATAACACAGGCTATATGGCTCACGGACATGCCAGTGAATGTGGGACTTCAGTGATGTTGTATTTACGACCAGAGCTTGTGGATATGAAACAAGCCATTCGACATGAACTTGAAGAAAAATACTATAATTCATTTGCAGATATTATTCAATATATCCCCCTTAATAAAATGTCTGCCTCAGGTATTATAGGTGATGCAACGTCAGCCACGGTAGAGAAGGGCGAGAAGATAGTCGAGGCATGCGTAAGCAAAATTGTTAAGTTCGTGGCTGAAAATTTTTGACAATTACAAAATTAGATAGATTGAATGAAAAAATGGTGTTGAAATAGGACAATTTGCCAATTGAGGAGACATGCAATGATCATTGATAAATATGTGTACACCTTTTCGCCTGATAATGCCCCAATTTTAGAAATTGAAAAAGGCGATACTATTGTATTTAAAACACTGGATTGTTTTTCTGATCAAATTCATTCAGAAGAACACTTGATTTCTGATGTTGATTATAACAAATTGAACCCGGCAACTGGACCTGTGTCTATTAAAGATGCAGAAGCTGGAGATGTGATCGTTGTAAACATCATCGATATTAAGGTTTCAGATCAGGGGGTTGTTTCGAGTTTGTCAGGGGTTGGTCCATTAAGCGATAGGAGCAACCTAAAGACGAAAATAATAAAGATCCAAGAAAATACAGCCTGTTTCAATGAGTTGCAATTACCGATCAACCCCATGATTGGCGTCATTGGATTGGCGCCCAAGGCGGGGCGTGTGCCAACGGGCTTTCCAGGAAGTCACGGGGGTAACCTAGATTGTAAAATCATCACAAGGGGAAGTATCGTCTATTTACCAGTCCAAACCTCCGGCGGGTTATTGCAAATTGGAGATTTACATGCGGTTATGGGCGACGGTGAAATATGTGGTACAGGCCTTGAAGTTTCAGGTGAAGTAAGGGTGAAAGTGGATGTGATAAAGCGCTTTAATTTGGAGTGGCCAATCGTTGAAACCAATGACAAATGGTACGTTATCGCATGTGCCAGTGATTATGAAACGGCTCTTAAATACGCTGCTGAAGCGATGCAAAATTTACTTGTGGATGCTTATAAATGGGAGCGGGAAGAGGTCTATCTATATCTGTCTTTGCAAGGTGATGTTGAAATTTGTCAGGGGTGTAAGCCCTGTTCTGTAGACATTGTATTGAGAATGAGCGTTCCAAAAATTGATGAGAAGAGAAGGCTTATCTAGTTTGAATATAAGAAGAACTTTAAATCGTTTAAAACCATATTGGGTATTAACCTCAATAGATTTGATGGATAAAGATCATTGAGATAAAAATGACGAGGAAATGATGTAACCTTATAGCGATGCTTTTCTATTATTTGTTCGAAGGATTGTGTATGCGATTTTATTTAAAGTGAAAAATCAGTTATAATTCACTTAAGATCAAATTAGAGAACAGAAAAAGGGGATATCATTTACTGTTGTTGATGAAAGTGAGATGGAGGCTTTATCATGAAATCTGAAATAGATGATTTGAAAGAAAAGTTGATGGTACAAAAATCGATATTTAACAATGCCTATGATGGGTTATATATTGTTGATGCTGAAGGTTACACGGAAGATGTAAACGAGGCGTATTTGAAAATTACGGGGTTGCGCAGAGAAGATTTAGTTGGATATCATATGGAGGAACTTAGAGAAAAAGGCTATTTCATAAAATCAGCGGTCTTAGAAGCTCTAGATACTCGAAAAACTGTAACCGTTCTCTTTTTTTACAATGGGAAAAAGTGCTTAAGCACTGCAAAACCGATATTTAATAATGATGGAGAAATATTTAAAATTGTCACGAGTACACGAGATATTACTGACTTAACTAAACTTCAAGATAAGATTGAAGAGACAGAAAAGCTGAATAAAAAATATAGAGAAGAAATAAATTATCTCAGGCAGGAAAAAAATAATGCGGATCGCATCATTGGAGAAAGCAGTTCTTTTAAAAAAATTTTGGAGCTGGTATATAAGGCATCCAAATATGATTCGACCATTTTAATAACAGGTGAAACGGGAACGGGAAAAGAAATCATTGCACGTGAAATTCATAGAACAAGCCTTAGAAAAAACAAACCGTTTATCAAAGTGAATTGTGCTGCCATACCTGAAAATTTACTTGAATCTGAACTCTTTGGTTATGAAAAAGGTGCTTTCACTGGTGCGTACAAAAGTAAGCTCGGGAAATTTGAATTAGCGGATGAGGGGACAATCCTACTAGATGAAATCGGTGAAATGCCCATCAGCTTGCAGTCAAAATTGTTGAGAGTACTTCAAGATAAGGAGATAACGCGACTAGGTGGTGTGAGCTCCATCAAAATTGATATTAGAATAGTTGCATCAACAAATAGAAATATTGAAGAACTGATTGATGAAGGTGGGTTTAGACAAGATTTATTCTATAGACTCAATGTTTTACCGATTAAAGTGCCAGCTTTGAGGGAAAGAAAAGACGACATCATATTGTTGATTAAATTTTTTCTTGAAAAATTTAATGATAAATATAAGAAGAACATCCATTTTGATTTTAAGACTTTTAAAATACTTGAAGGCTATAGTTGGCCGGGGAATATAAGAGAACTTGAAAACTTAATAGAAAGACTTGTCATCGTAAGTGAGAGTGATCTTGTAGACAGTAGTGTTTTATCGAATTTTCTGGGAGATAAATATTTTTCTCAAATGGGTTTAAACTATGAGCAGGGAAATACATTTAATAGTATCGTTGAAAATGTAGAGAAGACTATATTAAAAAAAACTTATGAGGAGTTTCAGTCCACAAGAAAAGTGGCTAAAATATTAGGAATCAGTCAGACAACAGTAGTGAGAAAAATGCAGAAATACGGTATTAATCAATGATGAATTATAAAAAGTTCTATTTTATAGTGATCAAAGCATTTGATTAAATTATATGTCATGAGAAACGTTAAATAGATAAAGGGTGTATCTGCGCTTGATGCTTCTGAATCCTTAAATTTACTTTAGGATTGAGTATTGAGCGCAGTTACACCTTTTTGAGATTCAAGTCAATGGTTAAAGCTTGTAATGAATACAATTGTACGTACAACTATACAATTATGTTTGACATTCAAAACATGATATGCTATCATATATCCATAAGTTATACGTACAAATATGTACGTGATCTAACTAACAAATATTTAGGGGGTCTATGATGAAAAAGTTTTTGTTATTGGTTTTATCAATGTTACTTGTATTGTCAGTTTCAGGATGTAGCGCTAAAGCTGCTCCAAGCAGTCCTGAGGCTAATGCGCCTGCTGCTGAAAGTAATACGAGTGAACCTGCGGCTACGAATAACAGTACAGCTAATGAAAGCTATATTGGGATTTCAATGCCAACAAAATCATCTGAGAGATGGATTAAAGATGGTAAAGCAATGAAGGAGATTCTTGAAGGAAGAGGTTATACGGTCGATTTACAGTATGCAGAAGACGATATTCCAACTCAAGTATCTCAAATTGAGAACATGATTACAAAAGGCGCTCAAGTTCTTGTAATTGCAGCAATCGATGGTTCAACACTTTCGGATACCTTAAACGAAGCGAAAAAAGACGGTATAAAAGTTATTTCTTATGACAGATTATTAGTAGATACAGATGCAGTTTCTTATTATGCAACATTTGACAACAGAGGCGTGGGTAGATTACAAGCACAGTCTCTAGTGGATGGTTTAAAAGCTAAAAAAGGTGATGGCCCATATAACATAGAGTTATTTGCAGGCTCACCTGATGATACCAACTCTTTCTATTTCTTTGAAGGGGCAATGGATGTTCTTAAACCTCTAATGGATTCTGGTGAAATTGTAGTGCCTTCTGGACAAGTGACACAAGATGAAGTCGGCACATTGCGTTGGGACGGTGCGGTTGCTCAAGCACGTATGGATGCTATTTTAGCAGCGAACTATACAAGCGGTCTTAAATTAGATGGCGTTTTATCACCATATGATGGTCTTTCAAGAGGTATTCACTCAGCATTAGTATCTTTCGGTTATGAAAAAGATACATTGCCTATTATCACTGGACAGGATGCAGAAGCGGCTTCTATTAAAATGATCATTTCTGGAGATCAGTACTCAACAATTCTAAAAGATACACGTGATTTGGCTAAAGTTGCTGCAGATATGGTAGATGCAGTGCTCAATGGTACAGAACCTGAAATCAACGACACAACAACTTATAACAACAACGTAAAAGTAGTTCCATCTTATCTATTGATTCCATATACAGTGACTATTGACAACTACCAAGAATTGGTTATGGATTCAGGTTATTTAACACCAGATGATATCAAATAAATTGAATGATTAAAGATTGCATAGATCTTTTACATTTTATTGAATCCTCTTGTAAAATTAGTGATCAGCTTGTAAAAGTTGGTCATTAATTTTATAGAGCATAAGTAATCGTTGGATTGGTATCAAGAAATTAATAATGAATAGAGAGAAGGGCACGTATGGAACGGTATGTTCTTGAAATGAGAAATATCACAAAGGAATTTCCAGGTGTCAAAGCACTGGATAATGTAAATTTAAAAGTCAAGGAACACCAAATACACGCTCTCGTAGGAGAAAATGGCGCTGGCAAGTCCACACTGATGAATGTTCTAAGCGGCGTTTATGGTCACGGAACCTATGATGGCGAAATATTTGTAAATGGCGAACTCTGTGAGTTTAAAGGCATTAAAGAGAGTGAGGCAAAGGGCATTGCTATAATTCATCAGGAATTGGCGTTGGTGTCCACTTTGTCTATTGCAGAAAACGTATTTTTAGGGAACGAACAGGTCAAAACGGGTATTGTTATCGATTGGGATATGACTCGAAATAAAACCAAGGAAATGATGAAAAAAGTGGGCTTAACTGAGCACATCGACATGCATGTGGGTGAGCTCGGCATGGGTAAGCAACAACTTGTGGAAATTGTAAAGGCACTATCTAAAGATGTCAAATTATTGATTCTGGACGAACCGACTGCAGCCTTAAATGATGAGGATTCAGACCATCTTTTAAATTTGTTGTTGGAGTTAAAAGGCCAAGGGATTACAAGTATTATCATCTCTCATAAGTTGAATGAAATCACAAAAGTTGCGGATGAAATCACGGTTATCAGAGATGGCCACACAATTGAAACCTTGGTAAAAGGCGTCGATGAAATCACAGAAGATAGAATCATCAAAGGCATGGTTGGCAGACCTATGGTAGATCGTTTTCCAAGGCGTTCTCTAAAAATTGGAGAAGTGATTTTTGAAGTTAAAAATTGGAATGTTCACGATCCCAAAGATGATTCTAAATTAAAAATTAAAGATGTCTCCTTCAACACTCGAAAAGGTGAAGTTGTCGGCTTAGCGGGATTGATGGGTGCAGGTAGAACGGAACTGGCAATGAGCTTATTTGGCAGATCATATGGCAGTAAAATTACTGGAACCGTCATGAAAAATGGTGTAGAGATAAAACTGCACAGTGTTAAAGATGCTATCAAAAATGGTATTGCTTATACAACCGAAGATAGAAAATCAGCAGGATTAATCCTTTCAGATGATATAAGACACAACATTACATTGGCATCCCTTGACAAGTTGAGTAAAAATCTTGTCATTGATGAAAACGAAGAAATTAAGGTTGCTGAAGAATATCGTAAAAAATTGCGCATCAAATCTTCTGGCATATTTCAAAGAGCGGGTGATCTTTCAGGCGGGAATCAACAGAAAATAGTGTTCAGTAAATGGATATTTTCAGATCCTGATGTCTTGATTTTAGATGAACCTACACGTGGTATAGATGTCGGTGCAAAGTATGAAATTTATTCGGTTATCAATGAATTGGCTGAACATGGAAAGACTATTTTGATGATTTCATCTGAAATGCCTGAATTATTAGGCATGTGTGACAGAATTTATGTACTAAATGAAGGTCAGATTGTAGGGGAACTCACTTCAGAAGATGCATCACAAGAAAATATTATGACTTGTATTATGCAAAGTAATTAGGAGGATCACAATGAGCAATAAATTGAGTGCAATGTTTAAAAAAAATATACGCTCGTCTGTTATGATCATAGCTTTGGCTGTCGTCACTATACTCTTCGAATTTTTAACAGGTGGTGTACTTTTAAAACCGCTTAATATATCGAATTTGATTATGCAAAATGCATACATCTTAATCTTGTCAATTGGTATGTTGTTGGCAATTTTAACAGGGGGTAACATTGACCTTTCAGTAGGCTCTGTTGCAGGTTTTGTAGGCGCTATTTCAGCGGTATTGGTAGTAAGCATGGGCATGCCTGTGTTTTGGGCGATTATGATCTCCCTTTTGGTTGGATTGCTTATCGGTATATGGCAAGGCTTTTGGATTGCCTACAGAGGTGTTCCAGCTTTTATCGCCACTTTGGCGGGCATGCTTGTCTTTAGAGGATTAACGCTGGTTATTTTACAAGGAAAGTCTATTGCACCACTTCCAAAAAGCTATTCTTTCCTCGCTTCAGGGTTTATTCCGGATATCTTTGGTGGCACGAATATCAACATATTAGCAGTTGCTATGGGGATCGTAGCTTCATTGATCTATTTGTTTTTTCAAATTAAAAGTCGTGCAGCTAAGAGCAAATATGATTTTGAAGTAACACCAGCATGGTTATTTAATATAAAGAATATCGGCATTATAGCAATCATAAATGCGTTTACATTTGCTTTAGCATCATATAGAGGCATCCCAATGGTATTGGTAATCGTGGTGGTATTGGTGATTGTCTATTCATTTTTCACAATGAAGACCATTCCTGGAAGGCATATTTATGCATTTGGCGGCAATGAAAAGGCTTCCAAATTATCAGGTGTCAATGTTAAAAAGACACTTTTCTGGGTTTATGTCAACATGAGTGTACTTGCTGCATTTGCTGGTATTATTTTCACAGGCAGACTGGGTTCGGCAACACCTAAAGCCGGTGTGAACTTTGAACTGGATGCTATTGCGGCCTGCTTTATCGGTGGCGCTTCCACAACAGGCGGCGTGGGTACTGTGGTAGGTGCTATTGTAGGTGGTCTACTTATGGGTGTTCTCAATAATGGGATGTCTATTTTAGGGGTTTCCATTGACTGGCAACAGGCCATCAAAGGCTTCGTCTTGTTGAGTGCAGTTGCATTTGATGTCTATTCCAAGAGCAAAGTAAAATCGTAAAGAGGCAACAGCGAGGCAAATAAAGGTAAAGTAATAAGGTAAAGAAAGAATAACGAGGTAATGTATGAAAAGAGATGAGGCAAATAAAATGCTTGAATCTGCTTATTTGGGGATAGAGATCGGTTCAACACGAATAAAGGCCGTTCTCATAGACCGAGAATTTGAGATTATAGCTAGTGGCAGTTATTCTTGGGAAAATAAACTTCAAGATGGTTACTGGACGTATGCTTTGGAAGAGGTTTGGCAAGGCATCCAGCAGGCTTATCAGGAAATAAAAACAGCAGTGCTCGAAAAGTATGGCGTCGTTTTGATGAAAATTGGCGGCTTGGGAATCAGTGGCATGATGCATGGTTATTTGACATTTGATCATGACGATCAATTGCTTGTGCCTTTCAGAACTTGGCGAAACAATTTACAGTCAGAGGCATCTAAATCACTGACGGCATTGTTTAACTATCCAATTCCTGAAAGATGGAGCATCGCACATCATTATCAGGCGCTACTCAATGGAGAAGCTCATGTGCATCAGATTACATTTCTGACCACCATTGCAGGTTATATTCATTGGCAGCTCACAGGAGAAAAGGTTGTCGGTATCGGAGAGGCATCAGGGATGTTTCCGATAGATATTGATACAAAGGCATATAATTTAAAAATGCTGGATCAATACAATACGTTGTTGAACGATAAGGGAATTGCGTATACAATAGAGTCTATTTTGCCTAAAACGTTAATGGCAGGTGAAAATGCTGGTGTGTTGACAAAGGCAGGGGCCGCATTGATTGATCCATCAGGTGATCTTGTAGCTGGCATTGCACTTGCACCGCCAGAAGGTGATGCTGGCACAGGTATGGTTGCCACGAATTGTATTTCTAAACGCAAGAGTGTGTTATCGGCAGGAACATCGGTATTTGGCATGGTTGTTTTAGAGCGGGATTTAGCTTCTGTGCACAAGGAGATCGATCAAGTGACCACACCAGCAGGTGATTTGGTTGCAATGGTTCATGCGAATAATTGTTCTTCAGATTTGAATGCTTGGGTGGGGCTTTTCAAAGAAGTTATGGATTTATCCGGTCACGTGATGGATGCGTCAGAGCTCTTTGAAATACTATTCAAGGCCTCGCTTAAAGGTGAGAGTGATTGCGGCGGGTTGCTCACTTATGGTTATTTATCCGGAGAGCACATCACTGGTTTTGAAGTGGGTATGCCACTTTTCTTGAGACATCCGGACAGTCGATTTAATGTGCCTAATTTTATGAGAGCCCAATTATTTTCTGCACTGGGAGCCATTAAAATCGGGTTTGATATTTTGCTTGAAAAAGAACAGATTGTGATAGATGAAGTCCTTGGACACGGAGGTATCTTTAAAACGGAAGGCGTTGCACAACGCTATCTTGCAGCGGCAATTGATACGTCAGTTTCGGTTATGGAGACAGCTGGTGAGGGTGGCCCGTGGGGCATGGCGATTCTCTCGGCGTTTTTAGATCGCAAAGAGAAGTCAGAAACGTTAGAGGTATTTTTAGCACAACACGTTTTTAAAAACTCTGCAAAGCAATCAATTGCTCCAGATAAAAGTGAAGTTGAAGGATTTGCAGTATATATGAAACAATATAAAGCTGGACTTGTGGTTGAAAAAGAGGCTGTGACACAATTGTATGCAAGCAATCGATGATAGTCATCAAAATGATTTTATGTTACAATGATCTAGTGTTGGAATATAGATGAATAGCTGATAGTAAGGAGTACACTTTGGCAACGTTAAAGTATCAACAGGTAAAAAAATATATTATTGACTTTATGCAAGCAGAGCATCTTAAATACGGTGATCCAATTCCCACAGAAAGCGAACTGATGAAAAGGTTTGACGTCAGTCGGCACACGGTTCGGCGTGCTCTGAGTGATTTGGTTAATGAAGGATGGCTGTACACCATGCAGGGGAGTGGCACTTATGTCTCAGATCCCAATGCGGATATGAACATCAGTGGCAAGATGGTGGGCATTATCACAACCTATTTTAGAGATTATATTTTCCCAGACATTATTTCTGGCATGGATGATGTTTTTTCTGAAGAGGGCTATAGCCTACTTCTTGGAACAACAAAGAACAACAGCACCAGAGAACGGGTTGTACTGAATAATATGTTAAATAACCAACTTGCAGGCCTTATTGTGGAACCCTCTAAAAGTGTTTACCCCAATCAAAATATTCAGCTGTATAGAAAGTTCATAAATCGTGGTATACCGGTATTGTTCATTCATGCTACCTATCGAGCACTTGAAACTTCTTATGTGATTCAAGATGATGAATATGCTGGATACATTGTAACTAAACATTTAATTGACTTAGGCCATAAATATATTTTAGGTATTTTTAAACAAGATGATATGCAGGGACATGGTCGCTATCAAGGCTATCAAAATGCGCTTGAAGAAGCCGGGATAAATACAGGTGATGATCTCGTCCAGTGGTTTACAACTGAAGGGAGCCGTAAAGTGGCTTCAGAAGAAAATATAAAAGCTTGGCTAGATGAAAATGAAAAGGTAACAGCTTTTGTATGTTATAACGACAAGTTGGCGGTAAATGTATTGAATTCACTTATGGCATTGGGTTATTCTGTGCCTCAGGATTATTCCATTGTCAGTTTTGATAATTCAAAACGGGCGAATACAATGGTCACAAAATTGACAAGTGTTGCACATCCAAAGGCAGAGCTCGGTGAGAAAGCAGCACATCTTTTAATTGAACTGATGAAAAATCCGAATCAGATCTTCGAAGAAGTCATGAAACCAGAGCTTGTCATAGGAGATTCAACACGTAAAATATGATCCACAAATGTAACCTATAAATATAATGTGTAAATATAACTCGAAAATGCAACTTAGAAACAAAATGGTTTTACAGGACATCTTAGATGTCCAAAAAAACACTTTAATTTGTACGTATAAAATATATATAAACATCTGCACATATAGGAGGCAAAAAATGATAAAAAAACATTATGAATTTTGGTTTATAACAGGAAGTCAATATTTATATGGCGAAGAGGCTTTAAGGCATGTTGAAGAAGATTCAAGAGCAATTGCAGACTACTTAAAGCAAAATGGGGGCTTTGCGTATCCAATTGAATTTAAAGCGGTTTTAAAAACAGCGGATGAAATTACGGATTTAATTGATGCAGCCAATACAGATAAAAACTGTGCGGGTTTAATCGGATGGATGCACACGTTTTCACCTGCAAAAATGTGGATTAAAGGCCTTTCTAAACTCAATAAGCCTTTCGTACAACTGCATACGCAATATCACAAGGAAATTCCATGGGATACCATTGATATGGACTTTATGAATCTCAATCAGACGGCACATGGTGGCAGAGAGTTTGGTTTTATCAATACCCGATTGAGAATGCCAAGGAAGATTATTGTGGGTCATTATCAGGCGGACTCAACTTTGCAGGAATTAGGTCGCTTCCTCAATGTGGCAGTTGCAATCAATGAAAGCCGCTGTTTAAAAGTGGCACGATTTGGTGATAATATGAGAGATGTGGCTGTAACAGAGGGCGATAAAGTTGAAGCTGAAATCAAAATGGGATGGTCTGTAAATGGATTTGCCATGGGTGATTTGGTAAAAGTGGTGAATTCAATTCCAGAAGAAGCGGTTGACCAGTTGATGGCAGAATATCAAACGATGTATGAAATTCCAGATCAATCACCTGAATCGATGGCTTCCATCAGAGTTCAAGCTCGAATCGAACTTGGAATTGAAAAGTTTTTAGTGGATGGTGGCTTTAGTGCCTTTACAACAACTTTTGAAGATCTATACGGTTTAAGTCAGTTGCCGGGATTAGCGGTACAAAGGCTCATGGCTAAAGGTTATGGGTTCGGAGCAGAAGGTGACTGGAAAACGGCGGCGCTTCTGAGATTAATGAAGATCATGGACAACAGCGGCACCTCTTTCATGGAAGACTATACGTACCACCTAGATCCTGAAAATAAGATGGTCTTAGGGGCGCATATGCTTGAAGTTTGTCCAACCATTGCAAAAGATAAGCCTTCAATTATAGTAAAACAGCTCAGCATTGGCGGCAAAGAAGATCCTGCGCGCATGATTTTCACAGCGAGATCGGGTCCTGCTTTAAATGCTTCGCTGATTGATATGGGCGGGAGAATGCGATTAATCGTCAACACGGTTGAAGCAGTGGACGCAATCCATGAAATGCCCGAGTTACCTGTGGCAAAAGCGCTTTGGAAACCATATCCTAATTTCGAAGATGGTGTTAAAGGCTGGATTTTAGCAGGTGGCGCACATCATACGGTCTTTTCATATACTGTGACAAAAGAAGATCTTATGGATTTTGCTGAATTTATGGACCTTGAATTTGTAGTCATCGATGAAAATACAAACATAACTGATTTTAAACAGATGCTGATGATGAATGATGTCATATGGCATTTAAAGAGGTAATAAAATGTTAGAAGCTTTAAAAAAACGCGTGTACGATGCCAACATGGCATTGGTTAAATATAATTTAATCATTTTCACATGGGGTAATGTCTCTGAGTATGACGTGGAAACGGGTTTGGTGGGGATTAAGCCAAGTGGTGTAGCCTATGACCAGCTAAAACCAGAAGACATCGTTTTGGTCAATCTAGAGGGAGAAGTTGTGGAAGGGCACTATAAACCTTCCTCTGACACACCTACACATGTTGAAATATACAAGCACTTTAAATCGGTTAGAGGTGTTGTGCATACGCACTCACCTTGGGCCACCAGTTTCGCTCAGGCTAGAAAACCCATTAAAGCGCTTGGAACAACACATGCAGACTACTTCTATGGTGATATTCCCTGCACGAGACCTATGACAGCTGCAGAAATTGCAGACGAATATGAAAAAAACACGGGAAAAGTCATTGTAGAAACTTTTGAGGCCATTGATCCCAATGAAATTCCCGGTGTCTTAGTCAATGAACATGGTCCTTTCGCATGGGGGAAATCTCCTGAAGATGCTGTTCACAATGCCGTGGTTATGGAAGAGGTTGCTAAAATGGCCTACAGAACGCAAATGCTTTTGGCGAGCGAGATGAACAGTACTCTACAAAAGGAGTTGCTGGACAAGCATTTCTTAAGAAAACACGGCAAGAATGCCTATTACGGACAGAAATAGCACAGGGTAAACAAAGAGCAAACACATAGGACAGATCAATGAAAAAAGTGTTCAGTTAACAGGAAATAAATAAAAAAAACAGCCTATGAAAAGCGTTCGAAAAAGAAGCTCATTTCATGGGCTGTTGCTATTTTAATACAATATCATTTGTGAAATAGAATTTGAATCTTTCACGATTCTATGATAAACTGTGAGAGTAAAAATAAAATATAAAGATTCACCTAGGGGTGCCTTTGGCTGAGAGCGTCGTTTGATACGTAACCCTTTGAACCTGAACTAGATAAAACTAGCGGAGGAAAGTGTGGAAAAACGAGTTTTAGACCATACGCTTATCTGCGTAGGGTCTTTTTTATTATTTGTTTTGTTCCACCATTTTGAGTCGGAAATGGAGGCTGTATTATGGAAAGAAATTCAAGTGTCAAAGTAAAAATGCTCGTGGAAGGGGCAATGATGATTGCCATTGCCACTGTTTTGAGCTTCATAAAAGTTTGGGAAATGCCTTATGGCGGCTCCGTAACGGCGGGTAGTATGGTGCCGATTCTAATCTATGCTTATAGGTGGGGTGGCGCGCAAGGTATTTTAGCAGGTGCTGTCTATGGTATTATTCAATTTATGATAGAACCTTTCGCAGCACACCCGATCTCAGTTTTATTAGACTATCCAATTGCGTTTGGCGTACTTGGCATCATGGGCTTTGTGGCCCACAAGAGCAAAGATATTAAAAGGATATTCTTGGGTGTGATCGTTGCCATTTTGGGTAGATTCATAGCCCATTTCCTATCCGGTGTGATTTTCTTTGCGACGTTTGCCCCAGACGGGATGTCGCCAGCACTTTACTCGGTGGAATACAATGCATCCTATCTTGTACCGGAAATGGTTATTTCAATGGTCGTATTTACACTGCTCTATAAGCAACTTAACAAGATATAGGCCAGTAGGTTCTACTTGAAAAAAGTATAGTATTTTTTAACTCATGAAGGGTGTATCTACCCTAAAAGCTCAAGAGTCCCCGGCGTTGCCTGTGGATTGAGCTTTTAGGGTAGATACACCCTTGTTGTTTTAGGACGATTGAATTGTTGAGACTCACTCAAATGGGAAACGCATCAGTCAGCTTTTTCAAAGGCCATAGCCATTCCGAGCCCTCCTGCAATGCAAATGGAAGCCATACCATAACGGAGATCTCTTTTTTGCATTTCATGAAGCAAGGTTGACGTTATTCTCGCTCCCGAGCATCCCAGTGGATGTCCTAGGGCAATAGCGCCACCGTTAACGTTTACAATATCTGGATTTATTTCAAGTGCTTTTATGCATGCCACAGATTGTGAGGCAAATGCTTCGTTGATTTCAAAAAGATCAAAATCATCCAAGGATAGAGCAAGTTTTTTTAGAAGCTTATGCGTTGCCGCTACAGGGCCCATCCCCATGATCCGCGGATCTACCCCTGCTGCAGTGCCTCCTATAATTTTAGCAAGGGGTTTAAGACCTAATGCTTTTGCCTTATCAGCAGTCATAAGAATGAGGGCGGAAGCACCATCATTTCGACCAGAGGCATTTCCAGCAGTGACAAACCCTTCTTTAAAGATAGGCTTTAGACGCGCTAATTTTTCTATACTGGTGTTTCTCCTTGGATACTCATCTGTATTAAAGAGAAGAGGTTCTCCTTTTCTTTGAGGTATCTCCACAGGAATAATTTCATCTTCAAATCGGCCACTATCTATAGCTGAAATTGCTTTCAATTGACTTGAAAAGGCAAATTCATCTTGTGCCTCACGGCTGATCCCGTATTGCCTTGCCACATTATCTGCAGTTTGAATCATATTAAATTCACCATAGATGTCTTTAGGCTGACTTTTGGGTTGGCTTTCAGTATTTGGATCTACAAATGTGGTTGTGCCATTGCCAACGCCGAATCGGGCATTTCTGACATAAAAGGGTGCTGTGCTCATGCTTTCCACGCCACCGCAGAGTATGATCTCTGAGTCGCCACAAAGTATTTGCTGGTAGCCGTTGAGGATAGCTTGCATACCCGATGCACATTGACGATGGACCGTATAAGCCGGTGTTATTTCTGGAATTCTAGCCGCTAAGGCTGATACTCTTGCTATGTTTGGGGCGTCTGTTGTTTGCTTTGCCTGCCCTGCTATAACTTCATCAATTAAGTTCACATCTAATCCAATCCGATTTATAGCACCAAGCATTGCGTACTCTAAAAGTGCTTCAGGCAATATCTCTTTAAAAGTACCACCGATACTGCCAATAGGGGTTCTTACCGCGGATACTACGACGATATCTTTCATATAGTCACATCCTTATCAAAGTATATTGTGTTCATATTAGATTTAGTTTAGATTTAGTTAAAGCCACCATCAATGGTGATGGTTTGTGCCGTGATATAGCTGGATTCGTCAGAGGCTAAAAATACCAGAAGCTTACCAGCTTCTTCAGGGGTGCCATATCTTCTGAGTGGGATTGAAGCCAATTTTTTTTGCTTGATTTCTTCGGGAACTGCTTTGTACATATCTGTCATGATAGATCCCGGTGCAATGGCATTGACTGTGATGCCATATTTACCCAACTCTTTAGCCATAACACGGGTCATGCCCATTATAGCGGCCTTTGTGGCAGCATAGTTGGCTTGACCAAAGTTCCCATTGTAAGCAGAGACGGAAGAAGTGTGCACTATTTTCCCATATTGTTGTGTCATCATAGAAGGCAAAACTGCTTTTGAGAAGAAATAGGTGCCTTTGAGGTTAACGTCGAGCACTTTTTCAAATTGATCGTCGGACATTTTATAAAATTGTGCATCTGAAGTGATGCCAGCATTGTTGATTAAAATGTCAATTCTTCCAAACTCATTTTTAACTTGTTCAACCATCGTTAAAATTTGGTTTTTGTTGGAGATATCCACTGAATAACCTCGGCATGTCCCGAATTGAGATAACATTTCAGTTGTTGTTTTAACTTTCTCAGAATGAATATCACAGATGTTGACAATGGCACCTTCTTCTAAAAATACTTTTGCAGTTGCATAGCCGATACCGGATGCAGCACCGGTCACTATGGCAATTTTGTTTTTAAGTTTCATAATTTTCGCCTCACAATCTCATCGTTTTTTCATGATAATTTTAGAAGCCGTCGCATGTTTTCATGGCTTTATTATATTCGGGATTGTTCAGAATAAAAATTACATAATAAAAGCGGTATTATTAACTAAAAAGCTAATGATATTGACATTGAATAGAGTTTTAACTATGATTAAGATAATTATTTAACAAAATAATGAATTAGATTTTGGCATTATTTGAATTGGGGGATGATATTATGAAAATGCTTCAACTTTGCTATTTTAAAGCTTTGGCAGAGAACGAACATCTGACGAATACAGCTAAAGCACTTTATATTTCGCCGCCTGCTTTAAGTGCCGTAGTTGCACGACTAGAGGAAGAAATTGGCGTCCCTCTTTTTGATCGAGTGGGGAGAAATATTAAGCTTAATGAGAATGGAAAAATATTTTACAAATGTGTTGACTCGGTTCTTTCAACTCTTGAAAATACGTGTTTGGAACTGAAGAAGAACAATTCTGAAGACAAGAATAGCGTGAATGTTGCAGTGTCTGCATTGACACTTTGGACAGATTCTATGGCGTCATTTTTTTATATTCATCCAGAGATCAATATCAGTCATGCCGCTTTAAAACTGGATAAGCTTCAGGACGCTAACTATAACAATCAATTTGATTTTATCATTACCGATCTTCGAGATTTACCGAGGAACGAATGGGAGCATATCGTAATCATTCCAGATGATAGACCCGTGTTGGTGGTGAATCCTGAGCATCCCTTTGCCCAAAAGAAGCATATTTCACTAATTGAAGCAAAAGATGAACCGTTTGTAGCCCTGACCAAAGGCTATTCTTCCAGACGCTATTTTGATGAAATGTTTGAACTGGCAGGGTTTAAACCGAAGATTGTATCAGAAAGCGATTATCCTCTGCGATCACAGATGATTGAAAAGGGGTATGGGATTACCATTTCCACCATAACGGGCATTCAGGCTGCAATTCTGAAAGGTTTTTCTTTTATTGAGATAGACTCACCTGCAAATGTGAGAACGCAAACCATATTTTGGAAAAAAGGAAGAAAATTATCAAATGCAGCATTAATTTTTCGAGATTATATGATCGATTACCATAAAGAGCATAATATATTATACCCCAACAACATTTGAGCTATCCCTCGATGTCTCAAAACGATTTTCGCTGACGATTTTCCCAGTGGATGTCTAAGAGAAAATCTTTTGGCTCAAATCGTGTTGTTTTGATCATTGTCCGTCAAAATCTTGTTTTGATGAACACGTTTTTATCCAACGAATTAGAGCAAATTGAAAACTTCTGCCTTTAAGCTGGAAGAAATCAAATGCTTAAAAAAAAGAACTGTAACAGATTACATTTGATCTATTACAGTTCTTTTTTTTGTTGTGAGACTATGTTCACCAGATTGGCAGAACGTTTGACACGCTAAAATATTGAGAAGCATGTATTTAAAGTGCCTATGAGCACACTGAAAACCAAGACGATTATAAAGCCAAATATACCGTTTAAGCCAAGAGAGACTTCAAAAGAGGTTTTTCCAGAATAATTAGCACCCAATAAAGAGGTTGCTGAAAAGGGTGAAAGCATAATTGCCAACAACCAGCCTGTGATAACGGTGAGGGCGAAGGTAAAGACGGAAAGCCCAATTGCGGAAGGAACAATGATCGTGGCAATAGCAGTCCCGGTTACAACCGCGTGAATCCCAATGAGCGAGGGTAATATAATGGCCAGTATGATGGCCATGCACATCCAGATGGGATATGCCGTTAACCAGTGAGGTGTAAGTGTTTTAACCAGATCATTAATGCCGTAATTTTGTAGTGCTATGCCCAGAAAACCAGCAGCAGTGAACATAGAAACCTGTCCATGAATTCTGTTGAGAGAGACCTTGTAGTATGTTTTCATGCCTTGTTTGTATGCTTTTGCATATCTTTGAATTAGAGCACAAGCGATTGGAAAGAGCACGGCAATGATTGAGATGATCATCAAGAGATTCCAATCCGTAAACAGATTCATTAGGATGATTGATAGAATGAGTGAAACGGTCAATGTCAACATAATTCTAATCTTTTTCCAATCAACGATAAGCGTTTTGTCGAGCACAAGCGGATGAAACACATGTGATTTGGACCTTGATTTGAGGGCCAATAATGCGAGTGCAATGGCGGCATAGATCAAAGAGAAGACGATGCCAATAGGAATGAGTTGAATCCACGGTATATGAGTTGCAGTAGTAACGGTTAGCATGGATGCCCAAGCAGGGGACCAAAATCCAGAGGCGCAATAAGCACAGAGCACTGTTCCCAAAAAAGCATCTTCGGCTTTGTATAGACGTGCAAGTGGAATCATTAAATCGTATATGATGGTTATGGCACCTATGCTTAAGATAACCCCAAGGATATGTGTGCAAAAAAAGACCAAGGCACAGAACGTGATGGGATTGGAGATCCTACTCTTGACGATGGAAACCAGTTCATCTTGGTAGCGGTCATAATAGAATGGTATTGAGATCATAGGCGTACAGATAAACAGCGTGACGAGATTGGCACTTTGTGTAATGGCTTTTATCCAGATCTGGAGCGGTGCATTGGCGCCCCACAAGAGTGCCATGCCAATGCCTAAAAGGCCTCCAACGGATAAGAGGCTTGTCTTAGGGAGCGTGGGAATGGATTTGCACAGAATGAGTATTAAAAGAATACAGGTTATGTAAGACAAGATCGGATTGTTAACGAAACAGTTTATTAAATAGAGAATTGCAAAAGCAATAGAGATGACGCGATAGGCATGATCCCAAGTTGTCAAAGTGTGGTTCCCCATAATTTTAGAGTCCTTTCAAGGTTATAGATTTTCTTAAGGTAGAGCCTCCATGTTTGTCTCTGGATGCTTAGCGGAGGCCGCTTTTTTTAATATAGCATATTCACAGCCGATTCTAAAGGCAATCTCATTTTGTCATCGTTATCATTTGACGCCATAACCGTTAATTTCTAAATGAACAATAACAGTAGAGCATTTAGGTCTATGGGATTTATTAATATTTTAATTAACAATAGAGAATTTTTTATGTAATATACTTTGACTGAATATTCAGATAATGTGTAAGTAATCAACAGCATGCTTGTATGATCAAACGTAAAAGTCTAATGTAAATAAATCGTATAGAAAGGGAGGTGATCCGTATGTCAGATAAGTTCTTGGAAAAAAAATACTTTGAAGATATGCAAATAGGGGATCAGGTAATTTCTGTTGGACGCACGATTACAGAGGCAGATATTGTGAATTTTGCAGGTCTTTCAGGAGATTACAATACGCTGCATACAGATGCAGAATTTGCAAGGCAGTCAATTGCAGGAGAACGCATTGCACATGGTATGTTGCCCTATGTCATTGCTTCTGGTCTCTTCACAAGAACCGCCTATAATTTATCCGTTATGGATGCATTGACGGCATTTGTTGAAATTCGTTCTTGGAAGTTCCTAAAGCCTGTTCTCATTGGAGACACCATAAGAGTGCTGGTGGAACTCGTGGAAAAGCTGGACAGTAAGCCAGAGAGTAAAAACGGCAAAGTGGTTTTTAGAAGAACGGTATTAAACCAAAAGGATGAGGTCGTCCAAAGGGGTGAATGGGTTATGCTCTATAAAAAGAGAAGCATGCTCTAAATCTGAACATAGATTAAATTGGAAGCTATAGCGTCGCATGTTATCGTGAAATTTAATTTGATGAAAGGATTAATAAAATGGCTAAACAAGCTTTGGAAGGACTTAAAGTAGTGGAGGTCGGGAATATCTTGGCTGGACCTTGGTGTGGCACAATGATGGCGGACTTTGGTGCAGAGGTCATTAAAGTTGAACCGCCTGTACAAGGGGATTTAATTCGAAATATGGGAAGAATTAAAGACCTCTGGTATTGTGTTGAAGGTAGAAATAAAAAGAATATCACCTTAAATTTGAAAAGTGAAAGAGGCAAGACGCTTCTCATCGAGCTTTTGAAGGACGCCGATATTCTCATCGAGAATTTTAGACCAGGCGTATTTGAACGCATGGGCTTTACTTGGGAGAGGCTTCAGGAGATCAATCCAAGATTGGTATACGTTTGTTCATCAGGTTATGGACAGACAGGGCCAAATGCGAAAAAACCTGGATTTGATAGAATCGGTCTTGCGCTTGGGGGCTTCCTTGAGGTCACAGGAGAAGCAGATGGAGCACCTATTAAACCGGGTATTTCAGCAGCAGATTTTTATACGGCTTTGTTTGCTTGTGTTGGCGCTATGTTTGCAATCTATAATAGAGATGTTGTAGGCAGTGGCAGAGGACAGAGAGTAGATTGCTGTTTAACGGAGTCCGTTTTAAGACTTCAAGAATCCATTATTGCCGAATACAGTTATGATGGCAGTATTCGAACCAGAATTGGTAATGGGACCTTTGTCACCATTCCTTCAGGCCATTTTTTAACAGCGGATGACAAATGGATCGTTTTATCCGTCTCTGGGGATAAGCTTTTTCACAAATGGGCAGAGATAGTGGGCAGAACGGATATGATTGAAGATGACAAATACAATACGCCAGAGGGCAGACAGTGCAATCGTGAAGAAATTAATCAGATTGCAGAGGCGTGGATCAAACAACATACAGCAGATGAGTGTCTTGAAAAATTTGGTTCAGAAATTCCTTGTGCAAAAGTATACAATGTTGAAGATATATTAAAGGACCCACATTTTAAGGCAAGAGATGCCATTGTCGATGTGGCCACGGAAAACTTTGGAACGCTCAAAATGCAAAATGCAACGCCTAAAATGTCTGCTACGCCAGGAGAAATCAAGTGGGCTGGAGCACCTATAGGAAAATTTACCGATGAAATCTTAAAAGAAAGATTGGGTCTCTCAGATTCTGAGGTCGAAGTACTTCAGCAAGAGGGCGTTATATAAAAAGTTGCTTATACAGCGCAAAGAGTATTGGAGGATTGCCTAATGTATGTTTTGGGAATTGATATTGGCTCTACCGCAAGTAAAGCCGTTGCGATGACAATGGATAAAAAGATATATGCCAAGGCCGTTGTGTCACACGGTACTGGTGCAATTGGCCCAAAGCAGGTCTATGAAAAAATTCTGTCAGAAAGTAAACTTGAAAAAAGTGAACTTAAGAGAATTCTTGTCACGGGATATGGCAGATTTGTATTTGATGATGCCGATAGTCAAAAGAGTGAGATCAGCTGTCATGCCAAAGGGGTACTTTATTTGTCACCTGATGTTCGAACAATTATTGACATTGGAGGACAAGACGTCAAAGCGATTCTTTTAAATGATAAGGGTATGATTACTAATTTTGTTATGAATGATAAATGTGCCGCGGGTACGGGTCGATTCCTAGATAATATGGCTAAGGTCTTAAATGTTAAAACGCATGAGCTTGGGGCCCTTTCAGAGCACGCCACTGAAGTTGTAAACATTAGCAATACTTGCACAGTGTTTGCAGAATCTGAAGTGATATCTCAGCTCTCAAAGAATGTGAGCGTTGAAAATCTAATTGCAGGGATTCACCAGTCTGTTGCCAAAAGGGTTTCGTCATTGGTCTACAGAAATGGCATTGTAAAAGAGGTTGCTTTAAGTGGTGGCGTGGCACTTAATAAAGGTGTGGTTAAAGCCCTAAGCGAAGCACTTAAGCTTGAAATCATTGTCCATGAAGATTGCCAATTTTCTGGGGCATTGGGTGCGGCCTTGTTTGCCTTGGAAGAGATTGGACAGAAATAAGACCATTGAATGGAATGGCTGAATAAAGTCGCTGAATGAAGTCAATGAATAGACTCATTAAATAAAGCTATTGAATAAGGTCACTGACGAGAGCAACAATTTGAAGTGAGTTAGAGAGGAGTTGGATAGGTGAGTGAAGTAAAAGAGGTTAAACCAAAACGAGAATTGCCACTGTCTCGGATTATGGTTAATGAACAAACTGCACAAGTTTATGCAGAGGCATGGGCAGCTTCAGAAAAAGGCGAGCCCATAGGATGGTCAACGGCTATATTCCCTCAGGAACTCTGTGAAACCTTTGGTGTGCCATTGGTATATCCTGAGAACAACGCCGCTTCCATTTCTGCTAAGAAGCTAGGGGAACCGTTTATAGAGCATGCCGAAGGACATATGAGGTACCCGATAAATATTTGTTCTTATGCAAGGCTTAATCTAGGCATGGCTGACAAAATCATTGAGCCAGGATGGGAAAAGGTAGAACCTGCAATGCCGGTACCTACATTTTTATGTCTTGCCAATAACAGCTGTACTCAATTGATGAAATGGTATGAGAATTTATCGAGAAATTTAAATATACCGATTTTTTTTATGGACTGCTTATACAATTATGATGAAGAAGAGCCTGCACCCCATAAAATCAAGTATTTAAAAAAACAGCTAGAAAATAATATTAAGAAAATGGAAGTGCTTTTTAATAAGAAATTTGATTGGGATAAATTTTTAGAAGTACAGAAGAGATCTCAAATCAACAGAAAGCTCTTTAATGAAATCGTTGCATTAAACGCTAGAAAGCCTTCCCCAATGAATGGATTTGACTTGTTTAACTACATGTCTTGTCTGGTACTCTGTAGAGGGAAGGCATCAACCACCAGAATTTTTGAACAGCTCAAAAGAGAAATTGAAGCACATATTCAAAATGGCACATCCACCTATGGGTCAACTCCAGAAGCTTATCGCGTGCATTGGGAGGGCATTGCATGCTGGCCCAATCTGGGTTTCAATTTGAAAACCCTTAGAAAATATGGTGTCAACTGTGTTATGAATGGTTATGTAACTGCATGGGATGTCGCTTACGAACCCGGAGATTTAGAGGGTATGGCTAAAGCCTATCAGTGCTCATCTACCAACAGTTTTAGTACATCCAGCATTATGGATATGAGAACTAAGTCCATTGAGGCATTCGGCTGTGAAGGCATGCTTTGCCATGTGAATAGAAGTTGCAAACTCATGACATTTCACATCTTTGTTGGTAGAGATATGATTGAAGAAAAGGCTAAAATCCCATCCACTAATTTCGATGGGGATCAATCCGATACGAGAGTATTTAGTGAAGCCCAATTTGAAACGAGATTACAAGGACTTGTGGAAATCATGAAGGCGAATAAGGAGGCTGAACTCTAATGAAGAAGATAGAGACCCTATTAGATCGATTCGCATTTGTTGCAAACAAGCCAAGTGCTGTAATGAAGGTGTATTTAGAAGAGGGTAAGAAGATAGTGGGCTGTTTTCCGGTATATACCCCTCAACCGTTGATCACTGCTTCTGGCATGATTCCCATGGGGATTTGGGGTGGACAGATCACACCAACTGTGGCTGGCAAATATAATCCTATATTTACTTGTTCTATCATGAGATCGTGTTTGGAGTATGGGATGACTGGTGTCTACAAAGGCATGAGTGCTGTTATGATGCCAATGCTATGTGATACTTTTAGAGGTATGAGCTCAAGTTGGAGAGCTGGTGTCAAGGAAATACCTTTAATTGCCTTTATTCATCCTCAAAATAGGTTGGACTCTGGCGCACTTGATTTTATGATTGAAGAATACAAGAGCGTACTAAAACGGCTGGAGGCACTATCAGGTGTTCAAGTAACCAATGCCTCATTGAATGCGGCGATAGATTTATATAATAGAAAAAATGCAGTCATGCAAACCTTCAATGAAGTTGCTAATGACCATCTTGATATTATCACGCCAACAGTGCGGCATCATGTTATGAAGAGTGCCACATTTTTAGAAGTTTCAGAAACCATTCAATTGGTAGGAGAGCTCATAGCCTTATTAAAAGCTCAACCGATACACAAGTGGACTGGTCATAAACTGATACTCACGGGTATTACAGCGGAGCCCGAAGCGCTTTTGAGCTTATTTGAAGAAAACAAGATTGCAGTTGTTGGAGATGATCTTGCTCAGGAATCCAGACAATATCGGACAGCGTATCCGGCTGGAGAGATGGCGTTCGAACGACTTGCCTCACAATGGTTAAACATAAAAGGGTGTTCCATGGCATATGAGGAAGATTCTCAATCTAGGGGGAAAATGCTTGTGGATATGGCAAAAAAACAGGATGCAGATTGTATTGCCGTTTGCCTTATGCGGTTCTGTGATGTTGAGGAATATGATTATCCCTATATTTCTAAGGCTACAGAAAATGCGGGGTTGTACAGCTTATGCTTAGAAATCGATCAAAGTACTCAAGACAATGGGCAATCCAGAACAAAAATTCAAAGTTATGCTGAAATGGCAGCATCATTAGTCTAAGTTATAGGGGGGATTTTATATGAAGTTAAAGACGAGTTTATTAGAATCATTTATTCTGTTTGGGTTAATTGTACTTTTGATTGTTGTCAGTGTGAGATTGGGATCAGGCCTTCAGGTGCCATTGCTCCTGAGTTGGATCATTATATTCACTTTCTGCAAGATGAAGAAGTTGGACTATGCTGAAGCGGAGAGGCGGGCTCTGGATGCCATTAGGGGTGCATTTGTCGTCATATTGATCATTCTGTCGGTGGGGCTACTGATTGGAGCATGGATTGCTTCGGGAACTGTTCCAACCATCATTTACTATGGCTTAAAAATGCTCAGTCCCAAACTATTCTTACCTGCGACAATGCTTATTTGTACCATTATGGCATTTGCAACAGGCACTTCATATGGGTCTGCGGGATCTGGAGGTATAGCAATGATGGGGATTGGCACTGCTATGGGGTTCCCACCTGGAATGGTTGCAGGTGCGGTTATCTGCGGCGCCTTATTCGGAGATCGGCTATCACCTTTGTCTGACTCTCCTAATTTAGCGGCGGCAATGGCAAATGCAGATCTATTTAAACATATCCGAGGGTCGTTATGGACGGCTATTCCACCTTATATTTTGAGCTTTATCCTATTTTCTATCTTAGGTCTAAGGTATTCTGAAGGGGCCTTTGATCAATCCACAATTATTGACTATGGCAACGCCTTGGCTCAAAACTTTAGAATTGGCTTTGTGCCATTATTGCCGATCATTTTGGTGGTTGTTCTTTTACTCAAAAAGATGCCGGCCTTTCCAAGCATATCCATAGGAGGCGTAGCAGGCGCAATGGTTGCTATTTTCTATCAAGGCTATGTGCTCAAGGATGTCTTAAATATTTTGTATAAGGGATTTTCAATTGACTCGGGGGTCATATTCATTGATAAGTTACTCAATCGTGGGGGAATATCCAGCATGATGGGACTTGCCGTAACGATTCTATTCGCAATCGGACTTGGGGGAATGCTTGAACATCTGGACATTTTAAATAATATTTTGAAACTCATTACCAAAAGAATTAATTCGACGGGAAGCTTGGTATTCGTTACGTTAATCGTTGGCTATGTTACAACAGCTTTAACCTGTACGATGGCAACTGGACAGGTTTTAACGGGTAAATTGATGGAACCCATTTTTAAGGAAAGGGGCATTGCACCTGAGATTCTTTCTCGAACGTTGGGAGATGCAGGTGTGCTGGGGGGCACTCTAATGCCGTGGCATACGACTTCGATCTTCTTTGCATCGACACTTGGAGTCACTTTCAGCGAATATTTTCTGTATGTGCCCTTTAACTATATAACCCCTTTTGTAGCCATCTTTCTAGCTTATACAGGCATTTCCATCAAAAAAACAGAAATACTTGAAAACCAACCTGTACTATAATAGATATAAAGGAGAATTAGATATGAATTTTGAATTTTCAAGAAGAGCAAATAATTCAGCAATATCTTTGATTCGCGTAATATCTCAAAAGGCTGTGGGCAATCCAGATTTTATATCCTTTGCAATCGGCAATCCTGCAAGCGATGGATTTCCAGTGGAAGGGCTTAATCAAGCCAGTCAAAAAGCTTTTAAAGAAAACCCTATAGAAACACTCCAATATGGTGCTACAATTGGAGTACCTGCATTGCGTGAAAAAATATTGCAAATGCTCAAGGAGAAGAAATACATGACCCTTGAAGGCAATGATGTCATAGTCACAACGGGATCGCAATCTGGACTCAGTATTATGCCGCTTGTCCTGTGCAACGATGGTGACGCTGTTATTTGTGACGAATTTTCCTTTACCAGTGCGCTCAATGCTTTTAAGGGCTGTGGTGCTAACTTAGTTGGTGTAAAAATGGATGGTGATGGCATGAGTCCAGCAGATCTTGAAGAAAAAATCAAGGCCAATCCAAATGCCAAGTTTATCTATCTAATCCCTAATTTCCACAATCCTATGGGAATTACAATTCCCTTTGAAAGAAGAAAAAAACTCTATGAAGTAGCGGTTAAGTACAACATGCCTATTTATGAGGATGATCCGTATGGAGAATTGATTTTCAGAGGAGACCCGCAGCCCACGTTTAAGAGTATTGACACAGAAAATATCGTCGTCTATGCAGGTTCTTTCTCAAAGACCTTGGCGGCTGGATTAAGAGTAGGTTTTCTCTTCGGTCCAAGTGCATTTATTGGAAAAGCAACTGCTGCGAAGGGGTTCTTGGATTCTCAGACAGCTATTTTGAATCAGCTGATCGTTTATAACTTCTTAAAAGACAATGACTATGAAAGCCATATTGCAAAAGTTCAGAAGATTTATAAGGCCAAAAATGAACATATGCTGGCATGTTTAGATAAATATATGCATCCGGATTGTAAGCGTACAAATCCAAATGGCGGCATGTTTGTTTGGATTACGATGCCAGATCATGTGGACTGTGAGGCCATGTTTGAAGACGGATTGAAGATGAACCTTGGCATTGTACCTTCAAGAGGTTTTACAACCGATTGTAACAATCCCGGAAAATCCTTTAGAATCAATTATTCGGCACCAACTCTGGAAAAGATCAGCGAAGGCATCAAGCGATTTGGTAAATTGACGTATAAATATTGTAAGTAGAAGCATTTTGGGAGGATTAGAATATGTATAAAGTCATAATTCCACAGGACATAACAGAAAAAGGGAAACAATTTCTAAGAGATAAGGGTTATGAAGTCATCGTGGGACCTGGTGTTGAAGATGTGGAAGTCTATAAAGAAATTGTAAAGGATGCCGATGCACTGCTGGTTCGAACAGGACCATATCCAAAGGCCGTTATCGATGCCGCACCTAAGCTCAAAGTGATCGGGAGATTTGGTGTTGGAACAGATAACATCGATGTGGATTATTGTACACAAAAGGGCATTTATGTGACTTTTACGCCCACAGCAAATGCACTTTCTGTAGCTGAGCACACTCTGGGGCTACTAATTATGTGTGCACATCAAATGAAAGCATTGGATAAAGCAGTACAAGAGGGCAATTGGCATCTCAGAAACAAAGTGCCTACCTATAATATCGGTGGAAAGACACTGGGCTTAGTAGGTCTTGGCAGAATTGGCGCTCATGTGGCTAAAATGGCTAGACTGGGGCTCAATATGAACGTGATTGCCTATGATTCTATGCGCCCTAAAAATGATGTCCCTGAAGGTATAAAGATGTGTGATAATATGGATGAAGTCTTTGAAAATTCGGATTTCGTCTCATTGCATATTCCTTGTACAGAAGATACAAAGGGTATTATCAATCAGGACATGCTTCGCAAAATGAAGCCTACAGCATTTTTAATCAATACAGGTAGAGGTGGCTTAATCGTAGAGCAGGACTTAGTCAACGCCATTAAAGGTAAAATTATTTCAGGTGCTGCAATGGACGTTTTAATTGATGAGCCTCCAAAACCAGATAATCCCTTATTAAAATTGGATAATGTGATCATAACACCACACAGTGCAACACTGACTCTAGAGACAATGGACTTGGTGGGCTTACATGCTGCAATGGGCATTCATTCCGTATTGAGCGGTCAAAAACCCGATTGGCCAGTGAATAAGATATAAATAACACATAGAAAGGGTGTATCTACCCTAAAAGCTCAAGAGTCCTCGGCGTTGCCTGCGGATTGAGCTTTTAGGGTAGATACACCCTTATAGTTTTAGAAATTCATGAAGATAAAGGGTTTATGTTTGACTTGAAATCATACATTTAACCCAAAATCGTACATTTAACTTAAAACCAAGGTTCAAGTGCCTTGTAAAGACCTTGGTAGCGCTTGTATAGATCGCTATAGAATGCCACTTCGGTTTGTTCTGGTGTTATTGCATCCAGTGGCTTCACAATTTTTTCGCAAGCGTCTTCAACACTTTCAAAGCTACCTACACCAACAGCAGCCAGTATAGCAGCTCCAAGTGCCCCGCCTTGGTCTGTGTTGATTCGGCGCACAGACAAGTTAAAGATGGTGGCGATGATTTTGAGCCAAAAGTCGCTCTTGGAACCGCCGCCAATAACTCTGATCTCATCCATTGGCACCTGAATTTCCCTTAAAATTTCAAGAGAATCTTTAAGTCCAAAGGCAACCCCTTCAAGGATGGCACGTGTGAAATGACCGCGTGTCGTGGTTGGTGTCATACCGATAAAAGTGCCTCTTGCATCTGGATTGGCATAGGGCGTTCTCTCGCCAGTCAGATAAGGCAGGAAAAGAACGTGTTGATCTGTTGTCGGAACGGCTTCTGCCTCAGCAAGCAGAGTTTCAAATGGAATATCTGCATGAACTGTATCCGTCCACCATTTAAGACAGTTTGCAGCTGAAAGCATAACCCCCATAGAATGATAGTGCCCATTGGCATGACAAAACGCGTGAAGCCTCAATTGATCATCCATGGCGAATTGATTATGAGCTGCAAAGACCACACCAGAAGTGCCAAGCGTCACAGAGACGATGCCCTCTTTAACTGTACCTGTCCCAACAGCACCTGCTGCTTGATCTCCAGCACCACCAACAACGCGGATCTCATGAGAAATACCGGATAGACCCAATAGTTCCAAAGCTTCGTCAGTGACAAGCCCAGTGACTTCATAGGATTCATAGAGCTCAGGCAACATATCAGAGGTAATGCCGATAAAATCACAGAGCGGTTTTGACCATGTTTTATTTTGAACATCTAAAAGGAGCATGCCGGAAGCATCTGAATAGTCTGTGGCATACGTGCCAGTCAGTTTAAAACGAATGTAATCCTTAGGCAATAAAATGTGCTTAATCTGACTGAAAACTTCAGGTTGATGTTTTTTAAGCCAAAGCAGTTTGGGTGCTGTAAATCCAGTAAGCGCTTGATTTGAAACGGTTTCTGCAAGACCAGATAAGCCAAAATGTGCAGTGATTTCGTCACATTCAGCTTGTGTTCTCTGATCACACCACAAAAGTGCCGGCGTTAAGACTTCGTTTGCTTCATTCAGTGCTACAAGACCGTGCATTTGACCACTAAAGCCAATACTTGCAATATCATCGGATTGAATCGACGGATTTTGAAGTAATTTTCGAACGGCCTCAAGGGTGCCTTGCCACCAATCTGCAGGATTTTGTTCAGCCCAGCCCGGTTTCGGATAGGCGATGGGATACTCCGCGGCGCCTTCTCCTAAAAGGTGACCGTTTTCATTGACGGCAATCACTTTAACCGATGATGTGCCAAGATCGATACCTAAAAAGATCATAGGACCTCCTTTTTATACATTTTATGTGGATTGTATATTAGGCTTTATGCATTGAAAATAGCATCGTTTACAACGGATTCAAGCCATTCTTGCTTAGCGGATTCATTTTTAAGATTTTTATTATTGAGTGCGTAATCAGTGAGGTCGTCAAAACCAACTGTGCCTTCAATGATTTTTTGACCAATACCAGAGTTGTAGCTTGCATAGCGTTTTGCAACAAATGCATCTAGTGTGCCTTCAGTGATGATTTTATCTGCCACAAGGAGTCCCTTAGCAAACGTATCCATCCCTACAATATAGCCGATGAATAAATCTTCGAGTTCAAAAGAACCTCTTCTGAGTTTAGAGTCAAAATTCAAACCACCAGGTGCGATGCCTCCGTTTTTGAGAACTTCAATCATACCATAGGTAGCACTGTATATATTAGTAGGGAATTGATCTGTATCCCAGCCTAAGTGGTCATCGCCTTGATTGGCATCAATACTGCCTAGAACACCATTTATACGACAGAGATGAAGTTCGTGTTCAAAAGTGTGACCTGCTAGTGTTGCATGATTTGCTTCGATGTTGAGTTTGAAGTCATCTTGTAAATTGTATTTTCTAAGGAAGCCGAGAACAGTAGCAGTATCGAAATCGTATTGATGTTTTGTTGGTTCTTTAGGTTTAGGTTCAATGAGAAGTTGTCCTGTGAAACCAATTTTCTTTTTATAGTCAACAGCCATTTGGAGGAAACGTGCATAGTTGTCGTTTTCAAGTGCCATGTCTGTATTCAAGAGAGATTCATAGCCTTCACGACCGCCCCAGAATACATAGTTTTCGCCACCAAGTCTATGCGTGATATCCATAGCTTTTTTTACTTGCGCTGCTGCAAATGCAAAAACATCAGCGTTACATGAAGTTGCAGCACCATGAACAAATCTTGGGTTAGAGAATGCGTTTGTGGTACCCCATAAGAGCTTGATGCCAGTTTCTTTCATAAGGCCTTCAATGTGATCTACGATGATATCTAAATTTGCAAATTTTTCTTCGAGTGAATCGCCTTCCGGTGCAATATCTAGGTCATGGAAACAGAAATAGTTGATGCCGAGTTTGCTCATGAGTTCAAAAGCTGCACTTGCTCTTGCCTTTGATAGTTCAAGACCTTCCAATTGATCCCAAGGGCGTTCAAATGTCCCTTGACCAAACATGTCCACACCTGCGCCAGTGAGTGTATGCCAGTAGCTTAAGGCAAATCTGAGATGTTCCTTCATCGGTTTGCCTGCAACCATTTTATCAGCGTCATAGTATTTAAATGCAAGTGGATTCTTAGAGTGACGTCCTTCAAAAGGAATTTTATCGATCGTACTAAAATATGACATAAATAACCTCCTATAATCATTTGATACTTTAATTATACGAGGCAGAGCATATTTTATCGGTAACAATCTTGTGGCTTTTTCATGACAATGTTGCGGATATTTCATTAAAAGCTTTTTCTTGATCGAATGGCAGGTGAATAGATCCCACAGGAGCACTTGGGATGGAAAAGATGAGTTTATGAGACTCTAAACGCAGTGTTTTAGCAGTATAGCCATAACGTTTTTTGATGAGGGCATTTAAGTATTTTGGATCTGAAAAGCCAGAAGACATGGTGACATCCAGTATGCTCATATCAGTACTGAGCAGTAAGTGAATGGCATGTGTCAATCGCACGGAATTGAGATAATCCTGAAAACTAATGCCCAAGTGTTGCTTGATAAAATGCGATAAATGATACTTGCTGATGTGAAGTTTTGAAGCCAGTTGATCCAAATTTATCCTTTCATTAAAATGGGACTCCACATAGTCAATCACGTATTTTAAACGTTTATAAGCATCCGTGCGTGAAGAAAGGCGGGTGGATTCTAAGATTTCGTAGGGCACGGCCTTTAATAGCGTTGCAATAAATTCGAGAATATAGGCATTTAAAAGATAATCTGAATGAATTTGTTCGTTAAAGCTCTCTAAGTACATCTTGAACATGAGGTCGCGCACTTCAGTTGTAAAGCGATTAATTAGAACATGATCAAATTGGAGTTTCGACAGCAAGTTTTGCTTCAATGTAATGGCTGAAGGGGTCACTTGAATGATCAAAAGGATATTTTGATCTTCTGACAAATCCGTAATGCTGTGTATTTCGTAAGGATTAATCAGACACAGTTCACCTTGCTTGATATCGTGTGAAGACAGGCTGAGCTGTAGTCTTATAACACCTTTGAGAACATATATTATTTCCAAATCTGAATGAAAATGATGTGAGCGATGTCCAATACTTACTAAAAAAAGTCGGTAAGGCAGGCCCTTTCGATGTTCGATATTTTCAAATTCCATAAAATCACCTCAAGAAAACATGCTAAAATAGAGAGAGCGTCAAATGGTTTGACTCACCTCTATTTTAACATGTTTTTCATATGGCGTCGTGATCAATTCATCGAATCATCTTGGAAAAGGACACCAAAGGAGAGATGAGAGATGGAAGGTAGAAGGTAGAAGCCATAAGCCAGAGCTAGAGATTATTAATCTTAATAAAATGCTATTTTGGTGCGAATAACAGTCGTATATAATAAAATGAGAGGCAATGCCATCACAAAGGGGGATATTATGCGATTTAAAGAGCACATTTTGTTAAAGAGTATCATCTTTTTGACCAGTATCATCTTTGTGATTACTTTTCTTTTGTCATTTTTTTATTCAAATACCATCAATCAAAGCAAGAACAAAATAGACTTTTCATCGGGAAACAATATTCACTTTGCAACGGTTTTGATCGGCAATGAGACTCAATTTCTTGAAAAAATCCAAAAGGGCATTCAAAATGAGGCCGATATAAGTCATATGGATATAGAATTTTTTAATGTAAAAACGGTTGAAGAGGGTACTGAAACCATTAAAATGCTCATCACTGCAGGCGTGGATGGCATCATCACACAAGGCATAAACGAGGCGGCATTTATGGAGGCTCTAAGAACCGCTAAGCATGCCAGCATACCGCTTGTACTCGTCTATTCAGATGAGCAGACTGTGGAGAGAGATCTTTTTATTGGGATCAATCCATTTGACATGGGGATAGAGGCCGCGACACTTTACCAAAAATCTGAACCTGAAATCGGCAAGGTCGTCTTTATAACCCAAACTCCTGTGGGATCAAGCGAAGATACCACAAGTAAACTTCAAATGCTGGGTTTTATGGATGTCTTTGAAAACCTACATCGGTTAAGTCAAGTCATCGTCAAAAAATCAGAGCCAACTTTACTAAGCGCTGAGGGCATTGTCGCAGAAATATTTTTAGGAGAAAGCGATATTGCCGGGATTGTCTGCACCAATGAGGTGGACACTGTGGGCGTCACTCAAGTGGTGATTGATCTCAATAAAGTTGGACGTGTAAATGTGATTGGGACAGGTTTAACGCCGCAAATTGCAGATTATATAGATAAGGGGATCATCTATGGCACTCTGTACAGAAATCCAGAAAAAATGGGGCATATGGCACTGAGATCTCTGGCAGATATTTTGAATCAGACATTTAAAAAAGGTGAACAAGCAGATTATATTGATCTGCCCATTGAAGTCATCACCAAGGAAAACTTGGAAACCTATATGAAAATAGAGGCTGTAAAATGAAAGGCATAAAGTTAGATAGCATTCGAAAAAAAATGATGGTCTATTTCACACTGGTAATGCTCATGAGCGGCATGATCAGTATTTATATTTCCTATAATTCAAGGACACTCTTTAATGAAATTGACGATATGTTCAAATTTTCTATGCTCTTTGATGATGTAGAAAATAAGCTCAATGCCTCTCAGGAATCTTTGACAACTTACGTGGAGACGAAATCATCGGATTCGTTAAATACTTATATAGAAAGCAGTGAAGATCTGGCAAATTTGTCAACTGCTTTGCTCCAGAAATACACTGAAAAGCGTGGAGCCTTATCCCTGGAAAACGTCAACAACATGGTTGGAAAATACAATCAGTATTCGGCAGACACTGTTGTGGCGAAGCGCGGGCGAGATATTGAAGCTTGTCGAAAGTCCTATGATCTCGCAAGTGAAACCTATGCGAATATCCAAAAAATCATTGATGAACTCAAATTGATACAGCTGGACCAGAACATTGCCATCTATGAAAGTCTGGCGGTAAACAGTCAAAAAATTCAAAACTTTAATCTCATTATGATTATAGATATGATTTTGCTCACCATGGCCCTTGTGTATCAAGTGACTTATAAGATGACAACACCGATTATCAAGCTTTCCAATGCGGCAAACGAAATTTCAAAAGGGCACTTTGATGGCGAAACCGTCATCGTGAAAAGCGAAGATGAAGTTCAGATTATGGCCATTGCCTTTGAGGAAATGCGACAAAGCATTAAAAAATCTATTGAGGATTTAAAACATACCAACAAAATTGAGAGTAAACTCTTTGAAAAAGAACTTCAAACGGTGAAGATGCAGACGCTTTTAAATGATGCTGAGCTCAGGTCGCTTCAATCTCAAATCAATCCTCACTTTCTCTTTAATTCACTCAATGCAGGGGTTCAACTTGCCATGATGGAAAATGCCGATAGAACACTTGAATTTTTAGAGGATATGGCGGCTATTTTCAGATACAACATCAGACCTCTTGACGAGCTGGTTAAAGTGAGAGAAGAAGTGGATACCATCAGAGCATATTGCAATATGATGAAGGTCAGATTTGGACAATCTCTCGAATATCGTCTGACAGTGGATGAGTCTATTCAGGATGTTTTCATCATGCCATTAATCATACAACCAGTGGTGGAGAACGCTTTTATTCACGGAATTGGGAAAAAAGAAGGGGGCGGCTCTGTTCATATTGATATCTATTTAGAGGAGAGAGTGGATCAGGACTTCATTGTATTTAGTATTAAAGATACTGGCGATGGCATGTCACAAGAAAAAATCAACAGGATTCTCTTGAAGGATTCCAGTGGGCAAACGGCGTTGAAACATCCTAAAAAGAGCCATTCCTCTGGTATTGGCGCGGGAAATGTCTTGCAGAGACTTAAACTATACTATGGCGATCAAGCTGAAGTTGAAATTAAAAGTGAAATTGGAAAAGGTACAATCTTTACTATTAGAATCCCTATTTTAGATAGAGAGGAGGGTTTGGATGTATAAAATCTTAGTGGTTGATGATGAGCAGATTGTTCAAAATGCAATTCGATATATCGTGGAAAAGCGTGGAGATGGTTTAGAAGTCTGTGGTGTGGCTTCAAATGGTAGAGAGGCCATCGTAAAGGCAAAAGCGCTAAAGCCAGAGATTGTTCTGATGGATATCAGAATGCCGGGCATCAATGGCATTGAGGCCATTAAAGAAATAAAGCATCATCTCATTGAAACGCGATTTGTCATTATATCGGCTTATGAGCAGTTTGAATTTGCAAAGCAGGCCGTGCAACTCGGTGTTAAGGATTACTTGCTCAAGCCCATAAACCGGGGCAAACTCAACAACATATTGGATCAAATCGTCATCGAACTCAATCAAGATCAAGAACAGAGTGAACGCGATCTGGAAACCATGGAAAAGCTTCAAAAGATGATTCCCTATATCGAAACCAGTTTTATCTATTCTATCATTTCAAACAACGACCGTATGGAGGAGATGAAACGCTATCTCAATCTGCTTGAAATGAACTGTGAATCCGGTTTTATGATGGTCATTCAAGTTATTCAAAACGATCAGAATTCTTTTATTGAAGATTTAGAACTCCATACGCATGCCTCGAGCATTAGAGATGCGATCAAATACAAGTGTCACGCAATCGTGGGGCCGATTATGCTCAATAAAATTGTCGTATTTGTCGCCAAAAAGAATTCGAAGAACGCCTATGATTTACGACTTGAAAGTGCAAATTTGGGAGAGAGTATTCAGCAAGAACTCCAAGAGACTTTGGGGTTAAGATGTAGGATTGGCATCAGTGCAGTCAAAGGTATCGGAGAGTTGTTTTATGCCTATGGGGAGGCCCAAAAGGCACTTAACGGTGGGGACCTGTTAAGTGTGACTCATTTTGAGGACCTATATGGAGAACAAGGGGATAAGGTTCAATTGATTAAAACACAAAGTCAATTGATTGAATACATGGAAAAGGGACAACTCAACAAGGCACTTAAGTGTTTTGATCTCTTGTTCCCTAAAATTTGCAATCAGCAGGAGAGATTGTTAGAGTTGGTGGTTCTTATCTATAGAGTTGCCTATGATGAAGGCGTTGCGGAAGATGCCATTATAAGGTACGATCATTACTTAAAGGAAATCATCGCCTTAAATTCAGTTTGTGACAGTCAAAGGTGGTTGAGCAATCGCATTAAGTACATCACCGAACAGATCAGTAGAAGCAAAAGTGAGAAGTGTTCTTTCATTGTGGAACGTGCTAAAAAAGTACTGGAACAGGAATACCATACCGAGTTATCTCTCGAAGGTGTTGCAAGGACTTTGAACATAAGCCCTCAATATCTCAGTAAACTCTTTAAGGAAGAGACTGGTCAAAATTTTATAGAGTATTTGACGCACATTCGAGTGGTCATAGCACAATCTTTAATGAAAACATCCTATAAATCTGTAAAAGAAATCAGTTTTGAAGTGGGCTATTCGGACCCAAACTATTTCAGCAGATTGTTTAAGAAACAAACTGGACTCATGCCAACTGAATTTATGCATCAGGTCAAAAGATAGTTCCTAGAATAATTAATGTGGGGGAGGGGCATACATGACCATTAAAAAGGGGATTTTGGTTCTAGTAGTTTGTATTTTTATTGGTAGTATTTTGTGTTTTACACAAAAACCGGTTATACAAGATGACGATAAAGTAAAAATAGGTTTTTTAGTGGATTCACTAGTGATCGAAAGGTGGCAAAAAGATCGAGATATTTTCATTTCCAAAGCGAAAAGCTTAGGCGCTGAGGTGATTTTAAAGAACGCATATGAAGATGCAGAAGTTCAAAACCAACAGGTTAAGGAGCTTGTGGCACAAGGGGTGGATGTCATCGTTATCATTCCCTATGACAGAGCGCTGATTGGGCCATTCCTCAAGCAAGCCAAACGCAATGATATCAAAATAATTTCATACGATAGGCTTGTGGAAAATGGTGGTGTGGATCTCTATATTTCCTTTGATAATGTGCTCGTGGGAGAGATTATGGGACGTGAGCTCCTTGAAAAAGTGCCAACGGGCAATTACGTCATTATTAATGGTTCACCTAAGGATCACAATTCCTATATGTTCAATGAGGGCTATATGTCCGTTTTAAAACCTGCTATTGATTCAGGTCGCATTCATGTGGTCAAGGAAGTTTGGGCAGAGGATTGGCGCGAAATATACGCTTATGACACTATAAATGATTTAGTGGACTCAGGTATCAAAATTGATGGTATTATCGGAGCGAACGACGATCTTGCCGAAGGGGCAATTCGAGCGCTTTTAGAGCGTCAATTGGCGGAATCGGTATATGTCACGGGTCACGATGCCAATTTGTCAGCATGTCAAAGGATTGTGGAAGGGACTCAGTATATCACCGTGTACAAACCGATCAAAACTTTAGCACAAAAAGCTGCGGAGATTGCAGTGGAGATGGCAACTGCAAAGACGGATAAAGTCTACTCAGAAGATACCATTTATGATGGTGAAAGAAATGTGCCCTATGTAAAGCTCATGCCGGAACTTGTAACTGAGGACAATATGACCAACACGGTTATCAAAGATGGGTTTCATGTGCTGGAAGACGTGTATAGGAATATTCCAAAATCGGAGTGGCCTGATGAATAGAATAAAGAAACCCTTTGTTTTGTCAACTAAAAACCAGGACTGGATAATTTTGAGTTTAAAATTGTCTAGTCCTTTTCTTTTGTATACAAGATTATCTTAATTCTGTCTAGAAGATTATAATTTGCTCTATTTTTAAAAATGTTAACTTTATGTAAAGTTAGTGTGTACCTAATTGAACTATTTATTTAAGGGAGGATTAAGAGCATGAAAAAAACAGGCATATTGTTATTGATTATCATGATGATTGCATCGTTATTTGTGGGGTGTGCACAGAAAGCGGATGAAAATTTAATTGGTGTTTCAATGCCAACTAAATCATTGCAAAGATGGAATCAAGATGGTGCCAACATGAAGACAGAGCTTGAGAAAAAAGGCTATTCAGTTGAATTGTTGTACGCTGAAGATTCAGTAGATCAACAGATTAAAGATTTAGAAAATATGATTACAAAAGGCTGTAAAGTGCTAGTAATTGCATCTATCGATGGCGAAGCACTCAAAGGTGTTTTAGATGAAGCTGGTAAAGCGGGCATTAAAGTAATCGCTTATGACCGTTTGATCAAAGGCAGTAAATACGTAGATTACTATGCAACTTTTGACAACTATCTAGTGGGTGTCATCCAAGGTAACTACATCATCGAAAAATTAGGACTTGATAAAGGCGAAAAAGGACCATTTACAATGGAAGTCTTCGGGGGTTCTCCAGATGACAACAATGCATACTTCTTTAATGGTGGCGCAATGGATACGCTTGCACCTTACATCGAAAGTGGCGTTTTGAACATCAAATCAGGTCAAACAGAAATGGAACAAATTGCAATTCAAGGCTGGAAATCTGAAGGCGCTCAAGCGAGAATGGACAACCTTTTAACAGCATTTTATGCTGATGAATCTGTAGACGTTGTCTTATCTCCAAATGACAGTTTGGCTCAAGGTATTGTTGCTTCTTTAAGAGCTGCTGGTTATGGCACTTCAAGCAATCCTTTCCCTATCTTAACTGGACAAGACTGTGATACAACTAATGTTAAAATGCTTATCGCTGGTGAACAATCTATGTCAGTCTTCAAAGATACAAGAACACTTGCTGCTAAAGTAGTGGACATGGTTGAAGCAATCATGAAAGGAACAGAACCACCAATTAATGATACAAAAACATACGATAATGGCGTTAAAATCGTGCCTTCATATTTATGTGAACCTGTATTTGCGGATGTTAATAACTACAAAGCGCTTTTAATTGATTCAGGTTATTATACAGAAGATCAACTTAAATAAAGAATTGTTGATACATGCTGTGGTAATCTCAAATTGCCACAGCATATATTTTGTAAGGAGTATAACATGGCAGAAAATAAGCTTCCAAATATGTCGGAAAACATACTTGAGATGATTGATATCACCAAGACGTTTCCAGGTGTGAAAGCACTTGACTCGGTAAATCTAAAAGTTAAGAAAGGCGAGATTCATGCACTGGTGGGTGAAAATGGTGCGGGAAAATCAACTTTGATGAGTGTTCTTAGCGGCATTTACCCATATGGGAGTTACACGGGTGATATTCTATTTGAAGGTTCAATTTGCAATTTTAAAGATATAAAAGAAAGTGAAAAAAAGGGGATTGTCATCATCCATCAAGAACTTGCGCTAAGTCCCTATATGAGTATTGCTGAGAATATTTTTCTTGGGAATGAGCAATCCAATAAGGGGATTATTGATTGGAATAAGACACATTCTGAGGCCAAGAAGTTTATAGATCTTGTGGGGCTTAAAGAAAACCATAACACTTTGGTGAGAGATATCGGCGTTGGCAAGCAGCAACTTGTTGAAATTGCCAAGGCTTTGTCAAAAGATGTTAAACTTTTAATCTTAGATGAACCCACCGCCGCATTAAATGATGATGATTCAGAGCATTTGCTCAATCTTTTAATGAAGATCAATAAAGAAAAAGGGATATCTTGTATTATCATTTCACATAAACTCAATGAAGTAACTAAAATAGCGGATCAAATTACGGTGATCAGAGATGGTCGTACAATCGAAACTTTAGTCAAGCATGTAGATGAAATTTCTGAAGCACGTATTATCAGAGGTATGGTTGGACGTGATCTGACGGATCGATTTCCAAAGCGTACCCCTAACATTGGAGAAGTTAGATTTGAAGTAAAAAATTGGACGGTTTACGATCCAATGGATGAAACTCGAAAACGTATTGACAATGTCAATTTTAATGTTAAAAGGGGCGAAATTGTTGGGATTGCAGGACTCATGGGTTCAGGTAGAACGGAACTTGCAATGAGTATCTTTGGGAAAGCATATGGGAAGCACATCACGGGTGAACTCTATAAAGATGGTGAGCAGCTGATTGTAAAGGACGTTAGACAAGCCATACAGAAGGGACTTGCTTATGTGACAGAAGATCGAAAAACTGCCGGGTTGGTCTTAATAGAGGATATTAAGAAAAATGTCACCTTATCCAATCTTCAAAAAATCAGTAACTGGCATGTGGTCAATCAGAATAAAGAACTTGTAGTTGCAGAGGAGTATAGAGGCAAGCTCAATATTAAATCCTCAAGTATCCACCAGAAAACAGGGAATCTATCCGGTGGCAATCAGCAAAAAGTGGTTTTGAGCAAGTGGATTTTTTCTGAACCGGAGATTCTCATATTGGATGAACCCACGAGAGGGATAGATGTTGGCGCTAAATATGAAATTTATACAATCATTCAAAATCTTGCAAATGAAGGCAAGTCTGTAATCGTCATCTCTTCAGAATTACCTGAAATTCTAGGGGTTTGTGACCGTGTATATGTTATGAATGAAGGTAAGATCGTAGGTGAAATGGGTCGCTCAGAGGCAACTCAAGAAAGTATAATGGCTTGTATTTTACAAAGCTCTTCATAAAATGGAGGACAAACATGGACCGTATAAAAAATATATTTAAACAAAATATGAAGCAATATTCAATGTTGATTGCACTTATAGTCATCATGGCGATGTTTCAGATTTTAACAGGTGGGATCTTGTTAAAACCCATTAACGTATCTCGCTTGATCTTTCAAAACAGTTACATTTTGATCTTGGCAATTGGGATGCTCTTATGTATCTTGACAGGGGGTAACATTGACCTCTCTGTAGGTTCAATTGTAGCATTTGTCAGTGCGTTGTCAGCACTTTTCAGTGTGACATTTGGATTGCCGGTTTGGGTTTCCATTCCACTGGGGTTATTAGCAGGACTTGTTGCAGGCATGTGGCAAGGCTTTTGGATTGCATATGTGCGCATTCCACCTTTTATTGTTACACTTGCAGGTATGTTGCTCTTTAGAGGGATTAACAATATCATATTGGGTGGTCAAACGGTTTTATTACCAGAGGCTTACACGGTAATTTCCTCTGGCGTAATACCAGACTTTTTAGGTGGCTCGTCTAATATACACGTGACAACATTAGTGATTGGTGTTGCATTTGCAATTATGTATTGTGTAATCAGCTTTATAATACGAAAAGATAAAATGAAATACGATTTTGAAGTGGCTACAAGTAGTTTCTTTATTGCTAAACTTGTGGCGGTTTCATTAATAATTGTTTTATTCGCATATTGGTTAGCGCTTGCAAATGGCTTGCCATTCATATTGATTTTATTAGGCGTGCTCATTTTGATTTATTCATTTTTAACTAATAAAACTGTAGTAGGTAGACATATTTATGCCATGGGTGGTAATCAAAAGGCCGCTGCGCTCTCTGGTATTAAGACGAAACGCATTCTCTTTTGGGTTTATGCCAATATGGGTCTTTTAGCGGCAGTTGCAGGTATCGTTTTTGCAGGTCGTCTCAACTCGGCTTCACCGACGGCTGGTGATGGCTTTGAACTCGATGCAATCGCAGCATGCTTTATCGGTGGCGCATCTGCTACTGGTGGTGTAGGTACGATTATGGGTGCCATCATTGGTGGTTTCATCATGGGTATTCTCAACAATGGTATGTCCATTATGGGGATCAGTGTATTCTGGCAACAAATTGTCAAAGGTCTTGTGCTCTTAGCTGCAATCGCTTTTGATGTTTATTCCAAATATAAAACAAAGACAGCACATTAGCAAAGAGCATGTTTTAAACATGAACTCTCCTCAAGAGTTCTCCCCCTCACAATTCAACTAAAAAAGATGAACGCTCTGAGTAGAGGGTTCATCTTTTTTAGTTGAGCTTATTTTAATGGTCATCTGATCAGTTTGAAATTATTTTTGGTTCTCAGGCGTTGGCTATATGTCCCATGTGGCCTATTAAGCTTTCATTTGTAGCATATACAGATCATAATAGATACCTTCTTTACTGAGCAGTTCTTGATGTGTGCCGGTCTCTTTGATTTCGCCTCTGCTCATGACGAGGATTTTGTTGGCATGCTGTATGGTTGAGAGCCTATGCGCCACAATAATGGTTGTTTGTTTGTGAATCATCTTTTGAATAGCATCTTGAATCAAAAGTTCTGTTTCGGTGTCGATGTTGGAAGTGGCTTCATCGAGAATTAAGATTTTAGGTTCGAATACCAGCGCTCTGGCAAAAGAGAGCAGCTGTCTCTGACCAGAGGATAGTGTTGCGCCCCTTTCCACCACAGGTTCATCATAGCCATGTGGCAATTTAGAGATAAAGGTATCTGCATTTACATAGGTGGACGCCGTTTGGATTGCCTTTAAAGTAATCGCTTCTTCTTTAAGGCGGATATTGCTCTTAATATCACCTGAGAAGAGAAAGACGTCTTGGAGTACAATGCCAATTTTACGTCTTAAACTTGCAAGATCCATTTGCCTAATGTCTATGCCATCCACCAGAATAGCCCCTTTATGAATATCATAAAATCGATTGAGCAAGCTGATAATAGTTGTCTTGCCGGAACCGGTTGAACCCACTAGGGCAATTGTCTCACCTTTTTGAACCTTAAAACTGACGCCCTTGAGAACATAGTCTTCATCTTTTTGGGGATCATCTTGATAACTGAACCAAACATCTTTGAATTCAATGACGCCCTCAAAAGTTTCCTCTGGCAAAATCACGGGATTCTCAGGATTTTCAATGGGATTTTCTTCGTCAAGAAGCATGAAAACACGTTCTGCAGAAGCCATAGAGGACTGAAAGATGTTGAATTTTTCACTGAGGTCCATAATGGGTCTAAAAAACTGTTGCGTATAGGAAATAAAAGCCACTAGAACGCCAAGATCAACTGCGCCTCTGATGGCATCATTCCCGCCAAACCAGAGCAGTAATGCCAAAGAGATGGAGTAAACAAGGTTCATTGCAGGTCTAAAAATGGCATAAACCCTTGTCTCTGCCACAGAACTCTTAAGGTAGTCTTTGTTGATATCGTCAAATGCATTATAAATAGAAGTTTCTTTGTTAAAGATTTGAATGATCTTCATACCGTTGATGTTCTCAGCAAGTGTGGCATTGATTCTTGCGAGCTTCACTTTAACCTCTCTTTGAATTGCCCTTGCTTTCACTCTAAAGATTGAAGCGGCAATGAGAATGAGTGGGATGGTGCTCAGACAAATAACGGCAAGTTTCATATTGATCATGACCATGACCACCACGGTACCGCCCAAAAGAAAAAAGTCTTTAACCGATGTAATCAGGACATTGGTGAACATTTCATTAATATTGTTCATGTCATTGGAAACTCTTGTGACTAGGCGTCCCACAGGATTTTTATCAAAGAAACTCAAGCTCATGATCTGTAAATGATCAAAGAGAGCTTCTCTCAGTGTATAGACGATTTTCTGACTGGCATAATTGAGTAAAAGTGCATGGGTATAAGTCATCAAAAAGCTCAGTATCAGTAAACTGGCCAAAACCAAAGTCAGATTTTTGAGTAGGGATTTATGATGTGTCTTGAGCAATTGGATGGTTTCATCATCCAGAATACTACCATCAGGCAATTTATAAGAACCATTTGTTTCTGTGAGCACGGGCACAATTTGTGCGTCGTTATTCTTGATAAAAGTGTCCTTTAAACTTGGCAGAGCGTAGGTTGTTGCACCCACTGTAACTGTAGTGTTGTTTTGAAATTGATCTCTTCCCTCTGAAGGCACTTGATAGAACACCTGTGAACTCGGTGTTATAAATTCATCTATGGCCACTTTAATCACGTATGGCACTGCAAGGTCCACCCCTGTGACTGCGAGCATCATGATGATGCTGAAAAATAAAATGATGCCCTGTGACTTGGCATAGCTCAGCAATCGGAGCATGATCTTGCCATCAAAAGAGGTTTCTATATTTTGTTCGTTATGAATGGTTTTTTCCATGATACCTCACGACTCCTTTGCTATTTTTTCTTCTAATAATTGTTTTGTGTACATATCTTTGTAGATGCCATCTAGAGTCATCAGGGTTTCATGAGTGCCTCTTTCGACGATTTCACCTTGATCTAAAACGATGATTTGGTCGGCATCTTTTATGGTGGAAATACGATGTGCAACGATTAATGTGGTGGTGCCTGCAAGTTCTTCTTTTAAATGGCCTAGGATACTTTCTTCAGTTTTAGTATCCACGGCAGAGAGTGAATCGTCTAGCATGACGATGGGTGGCTTTTTGTAAAGCGCTCTAGCAATGGAAACACGCTGTTTTTGACCACCAGACATGTTGACACCACGTTCTCCAAGTTCTGTGTTGTAAGCTTCGCTAAAGGTCATGATTTCCTCATGGATTTGTGAAACTTCTGCTGCTGATCTGATTTGATCATCCTCTAAAGTTTCGTTTGCAAATCCAATATTATAGGCAATGGATTTTGAAAACAGAAAATTGTCTTGCGGCACATAGCCGATTTGGTCCCTTAGAGCTTTAATGGGCAGATCGTTGAGATCCTTATTGTTATAGAAAATCGTTCCGTCATCCACGTTGTAAAGTTTAAGCAACAGATTCATAAGCGTGGTTTTCCCACTGCCGGTCTTGCCAATAATGGCAACGGTTTCTCCTCTTTGAACAGAAAAATGGATGTTTTTGAGAACAGGTTCTTCTGCCCCGGGATAAGTGAAAGTCAAATTTTTGACATCAATAGTTGGGACGAATGGATATAGATCTAAAAGGTGATTTGCATCGGCAATTTCAGGCTCGGTTTCGAGGATGACGTTGATACGCCTTAAGGAGACTTGACCTCTTTGAATCATGTTGTAGACGAACCCAAGCGCCATCACAGGCCACGTGAGCATTCCCACATACGTGATAAAGGTGACGAACTCGCCAATGGTGATGACCTGATCTATAACTAATGTGCCGCCATAGACAAGTGAAATCAATGTACTTGTGGTAGCAATAAATCCGACTAAGGGTTGAACAAAGCCAAATAGCTTTACAAGGTTCATATTGGCGTCAAAGTTTTCTCGACTCTTTTCATTGAAATGATCCAAGGTCTTTTTTTCCATGACAAATGACTTGATGATTCGAATGCCAGAAAAAGCTTCTTGAACATTGTCTGTTAAATCTGAAAAAGCTTCTTGAACGCCCTTGAAAAGGTTCTGAATGTGTTTGCCAAGCGCGATGATGAAGAAGGCAATGAGTGGTAACGGCAAGATCGCCAGTAGCGTTAAATTGAGATTAACCCTTGTGATCATGAGGAAAATGGTCATTACGCCCATGAACATGGCATCTATAAACATGACGACACCTGGACCAAAAGCCATTCTGACAGAGTTGACATCATTGGTACAATGCGCCATGAGATCACCTGTCTTATGGTGATTGTAATAGTTGAGCGGTAGTTTTTCCAAATGTTCAAAGATTTGATTTCGCAGACTGTACTCCAGCTTCTTGGAAGTGGTAATGATGGTCATACGCCATCCGAATCGGCCTACTGCAACGAGCACGGCAATCCCTACAACGGCAAACATGTAAAATGGGATTTTATCTGCTGTGAGATTGCCAGACATTAAAGTATCTGTGAAATTACCGATGATTAGAGGTGTAACCAACTGCAATGTGTCAATGACCATAAGTAATAAAATACCGAAAATATACGCTGGAATATAGCGCTTAAGGTGGGGCATAATATATTTTAAATCGTTCATAGAGATCCTCCTAAAATTCATATTAATATCATAGCATAGTTTTTAGTAATCCGTGCAAAATTGACAACCAAAATAAGTGAAAATGTGGTTACATAAAATTAACAAATTCATCATTTTTATTTGTGCGCGCACTGTTGACAAACCCCTGTAAACGTGATAATTTGAGTATTAATAAAAAAATACAGCAAAGCGAATTATAGTTTTATTTATATACAAAAATATTCGCAAATACTCATATATTTCCGAAATGATGGCTTGGATGTCTCTACGCAGTTGCCGATAATTACTGCACTATGGGTTGTAGCTTTTAATTTTTACAAAATCATTATCCCTTGGGGATGATGGTGTAAATCTTTTTAGGAGACAACCTCTATATACTATAGAAGGTTGTTTTTTTGTTATAAATCATTTGTCTTGGCTCAGGTCAGAGATATAGTGCTTAGATGACGCCCGTCGGTTAGACGAGGTGGGGGTGATCAAGCAAGACAGAGACTAGCAAGGATTATAATGATTTATGATTTGAGCTGTAAGGTTTTATTCGAGACATCAATAGGTACTTGGGTTGAGATAACAAAGGATAAATCCAATGGTCTCATATTAAAGTGTGTCATTATCAAAGTGTGTCATTTCAAATAGGAGTTTGAAAGTTGAGTTTTTTACTTTATTTTAAGGAGGCTTATTAATGGAAGGAAAGTTGATTAAAGAAGGGTTAACGTATGATGACGTTTTATTGATACCCCAGAAGTCGTATGTTTTACCTAATGAAGTCAGTACAAAGACTCAGTTGTCTAAGAAAATTACGTTGAATATACCGATCATCAGTGCAAGCATGGATACCGTGACCGAGTCCAAGCTTGCGATTGCCATTGCAAGAGAAGGCGGTCTTGGTATCATTCACAAGAACATGAGTATAGCGCATCAAGCACTTGAAGTGGACAAAGTAAAGCGTTGCGAACATGGTGTCATTGTAGATCCTTTCAGTTTAACACCAGATCATATCGTTCAAGACGCAGAAAACCTAATGTCTAGGTATAGGATTTCAGGTGTGCCAGTAGTAGATGCCGATCATAAACTTGTGGGTATTATCACCAATAGAGATATTCGTTTTGAACCGGATATGCAAGCACGCATTGGCGATGTCATGACTAAGGATATTCTTGTTACGGCACCAGCCGATATTTCACTTGAAGATGCAGAAAAAATACTGCGTAAACACAAAATCGAAAAATTACCTTTAGTGGATGAAGATGGGACTTTAAAAGGTCTTATCACAATAAAAGATATCGAAAAGACCATTAAATATCCTAACCGTGCGACGGATTCAAAGGGTCGTTTACTTGCAGGGGCAGCTGTGGGTATCGGTGCAGATATGCTTGAGCGTACAGAAGCGCTTTATAAAGCAGGCGTTGACATCATCGCTTTGGACTCCGCTCATGGTCATAGCATTAACGTTATCAATGCTGTAAAAACCATCAAATCGAAATTCCCAGATCTTGAAATTATCGCAGGCAACGTGGCAACAGCAGAAGCAACTGTGGACTTAATCGAAGCAGGTGCTGATTGCATCAAAGTGGGTATCGGCCCGGGTTCAATCTGTACCACTCGTGTGGTTGCAGGGATAGGCGTACCTCAGGTGACTGCTGTGTATGACTGTGCTAAAGCGGCAAAACCTTATGGCATCCCTGTGATCGCAGATGGTGGCATTAAATTCTCAGGCGATCTACCGAAAGCAATTGCGGCTGGTGCTCATGTGGTCATGTTGGGCTCACTTTTTGCAGGCACAGAAGAGAGTCCAGGTGAGATCGTGATGTATCAAGGCAGAAGTTTTAAAATGTACAGAGGTATGGGATCAACAGCTGCCATGGAAGCCGGATCAAAAGATCGTTACTTCCAAAATGATACGAAAAAATTCGTACCAGAGGGCGTTGAAGGTCGTGTACCATACAGAGGCTATTTAAAAGATATCATTTATCAGTTGGTAGGCGGATTGAAGTCCGGTATGGGTTATTGCGGTACTGCCACGCTTGAAGATCTAAGAGAGAATGGCAAGTTCATACGCATTACCAATGCAGGCCTTAGAGAGTCGCATCCACATGATATTTCGATCACTAAAGAGCCACCTAACTACAGTGTTTCAAGTAGCGATAATTAAGACTTAATGAATTGCCCTATTATAATTGCGTAAGAGATGTTATCCCGTAGTCTTACATGATATAATAATAGGGCATCGTTTATGCATATAAATCATAAAGGCACGTTGTGAGGGCATATCGCGTTTATGAATTAGAATAATATATCTTTTAGGAGGCTTCATTCATGAATAATGAATTGATCATGATCGTAGATTTTGGGGGGCAGTATAATCAGCTCATCGCCAGAAGAGTAAGGGAAGCAAGTGTGTACAGCGAAGTTGTTTCTTGGAGAAATGCACTTGAAAAAATTAAAGAAAAACAACCAAAAGGGATCATCTTCACAGGTGGACCAAACTCAGTTTATTTAGAAAATGCACCAACACTGGATAAAGAAATTTTCGAACTAGGCATTCCTGTCCTTGGCATCTGCTACGGCATGCAGTTGATGTCACAAGTTTTAGGCGGCAAAGTAGAACGTGCGACACAACAAGAATACGGCAAAATCAAATTAAATGTACCTACTAGCACGGGTCTTTTCAAATCTATTGAAGATCAGTCACAATGCTGGATGAGCCATTTCGACTATGTTAAAGAAGCGCCAGCAGGATTTGAAATCATAGCGACAACAGACAACTGTCCTGTGGCAGCCATGGCAAATGTGGAAAAGAATCTCTATGCGGTTCAGTTCCATGCAGAAGTGGAACATACACCTTTTGGCAGACAAATGATCAAGAACTTCTTATATGAAGTTTGCGACTGTGCTGGCGACTGGAACATGGGCGACTATGCTGCGAACATGATCGAGAGCATCAAGCAAAAAGTAGGCGATAAGAAAGTACTCTGCGCGCTTTCAGGTGGTGTGGATTCATCTGTTGCGGCAACTATGGTACACAAAGCGGTTGGCAATCAACTTACTTGTATCTTCGTCGATCACGGCTTACTTCGTAAAAACGAAGGCGATGAAGTCGAAAAAGTATTTGCAGAGCAGTTTCACATGAATTTCATCAGAGTGGACTGTGCAGATCGATTCCTTGGCAAACTCAGAGGCGTCTCTGATCCTGAAAAGAAACGCAAAATTATCGGGGAAGAGTTCATCAGAGTCTTTGAAGAAGAAGCGAATAAACTTGAAGGTATTGACTTCTTAGTACAAGGCACTGTTTATCCCGATGTCATCGAAAGTGGTACGGATACTGCCGAAGTCATCAAGAGCCATCACAACGTAGGCGGTCTTCCAGAAGACATGCAGTTTGAACTGATAGAACCTTTGAGAGATCTATTTAAAGATGAAGTAAGACGCGTGGGTGAAGAGATCGAAGTACCGAGCCATATCGTTTGGCGTCAACCTTTCCCAGGACCAGGTCTTGCCATCAGAGTATTAGGCGAAATTACAGATGAAGCACTACACCTCGTAAGAGAGTCAGATGCGATTTTAAGAGACGAAGTAAAAAAAGCCGGTCTTGAAAGAGACATCTGGCAATACTTCACCGTCCTGCCTAACATCCGTTCAGTGGGCGTTATGGGCGACGAGAGAACTTACTCACATGCCATTGGCATCAGAGCCGTTACGTCTATAGACGGGATGACTTCTGACTGGGCGAGAATCCCATATGAAGTGCTCGATAAGATTTCCTCTCGGATTGTGAATGAGGTTCAAGGGGTGAATCGAATTCTTTATGATGTGACGAGTAAACCACCGAGTACGATTGAGTGGGAATAAGGAATTGCTGTGTTTGCAACGGTTGTAGCTATTAAAAAATCATAAAAAACACTGAGGTAGTCGGTAGATTTTCGCAGTTTTGCGGTAATCAGAACCGACTACTTTTTATTTTTTGAGGAGGCTACGATGTTAGAAAACCCAGTGGGAAAACCGATGGTGACAAAGAGAAGGAAAAGGCTATTAGATTGTAAGGTAGCGGATATACCTTATGATGATTTGCATAAGATGTATATGACCGATTGTCGTTTGAGAGGGATTAGTGAGATTACAATCAAGGGGTATGAGTTTGCCTATACTTATTTCAAGAAGTTTGCTGGTGAGGATTTGCTTTGTAGTGATATTACACAAGACCTTATCAATGGGTATGTATTGAGTTTAAAAGACAGATTAAAGCCTGAAACAGTTAACTCATATCAGTTTAAGATTAGCCCAGTTATAAGATATGGGACTAAAAAGGGATATATAAAGGATACTATTGAGTTTACGCATTTAAGGGAACAAGAGCATATCAAGGAAATATACAGTCAAGAGGAACTTAAAAGGATATTGAAAAGACCAGAAAACCCTACCTTTGCGGAGTATCGCAATTGGGTTATATGCAATTTTCTACTTGCAACTGGTGTCAGGGCCAAGGAACTTAGGGAACTTCTCATAAAAGATGTAAACCTAGAACAAGGTTATATTTCGCTATGTCATACCAAAAATCGTAAAGCTAGAATGGTACCTATCCCATCGACCTTACATTCGATATTGATAGAGTATATTAGTATCAGAGATGGTGCAGATACTGAAACGCTATTTTGCAATGTATTTGGAGAGCCTTTGGAAAGAACTACACTACAATATTGTGTCATAAAACATTGTAAAAAGTGTGGTGTAAGAAAGCATAGTTTACACTTGTTTAGGCATACATTTATTACACTTAGCGTTCGTAAGGGGATGTCTCCGATTTTATTGAGGAGGATTACAGGACATAGCAATTACAAGATATTGGATAACTACTATCACCACAATGTAACGGACTTGGTTAACTCTGTGGATGAGTACAATCCATTGGAGGATTTTAGACCTAAAAAGAAAAGTATACAGATGCGTTAATATATTTAAAAGGGATAAATTGTTACAAGTTAAGTTAATGCTTAAGTACAGACAGTTTGATTTTTTTGTTTTACTATTGGTTAAGACTAATAGGTAACTAAGAATAGAGATTAAAGTTCTAAGGTTTGATTTAAATTGAAAAATCATCTGTTAGAAAGGCACGTTTGTCTAGTATTATCAATGATTTGAGCTATTTTGATTTTTGTTGAAAAATTAGTGGTATGTAAATGTAGCTATAATCTAGGATTAGAAGGTTTTTCAAGAAAATATATTCTGAGTTACAATTTTACTCCTAGTGTTTTAGTGATGGGTGTGTTGGGTCCTACTACTGTTTTCAAGTGGTTTTAATTCATAGGGTCGTAGACCCTATGAATTAGGTTTTTTTTAATACACTGCATTAGCAGTGTATTAACTTGTATTAGTAAGTTTCAAGCATTGTATTTATTTGATATAGCTGGATTTACTAATTTAGGGTGTTACCTTTCTACCGTTTTCCATCACCTTACTACACAAAAAATCCATTTATTATCATCTTTCTACATAATACTCCTGTAAAAACCTGTATCTATCAGTATCTACAGGTTATAATTAAATATAACAAACTTAGGGGGATAAAATGAATAAGATATCAAAAATAATAATCAATACAGTATTAGCAACAGCACTAACATTATCAGCAGTACCAGTATATGCAGAGGACACTAATGTTAGTAATATCCAAGCCCAAGCCACAGTAAAATCATTCCCGGATGTACAAGACGGACAGTGGTTTACTGAGTGGGTAACAAACCTAGCAAACCGTGGAGCAATCTCTGGTTTCCCAGATGGAACTTTTGGTCCAAACAAGTCAATTACGAGAGCAGAGTTCATCAAAATTGCTATCTCCACTGCTGAAGGTGGTAGTTTCTATGAGGGTACTCACTATGACGGACACTGGGCGAGTGGTATGTATGACTATGCAGTAGAGAAGGGTATTGTTAAGAAGTATGAGATTGCCCCAACTGCTGAGTCATTAAACCAACCAATCAACCGTTATGAGATGGCACGTATCATGATTAGGATTAACGAGAACATTCAAGGTGAATCAAAGACATCTATCACAGGTGTAGACCAAAAGATAGCTGACTATGATAGTGTACCCCAGACGTATAAGTACTATGTAGAACAAGCGTTTATGAAGGGTATGTTAACCGGTAAAACAGGTGGTATCTATGATGGTTCATCAGGTGGTACACGTGCTGAGGCTTGTGTAATGGTAGTGAAGATGGTGGAACAGTCTAAGAGGAGCGAAGTAAAAATCGAGTCCGAGGTAACTAATCCAAGCGGTGGTAGCAGTGTAGTAGCCCCAAGTGCGAGTGAGATAAAGGTAAATAGCCAAGGTCAGATGGTAGTAGACCAAGCGAGATTTTTCATTGAATCCACTATGAAATCTGTCAAGATGTACGAGCAAGGCGGCAAATACTATGTATCTGTAACCTATGCAGAGTTACCAAGTTCAGACTACCGTTGGAAACCGGGTTTATATGTGTATGATACAAGTGGTACTTATCTATATTACGCTGATGCAAAAGAAATGATGGGTGATACTGGTACACAAGTATATGAGTTAACGGGTATCACACAGGCTCAAATGGATGCTGGTGCGAGTGTAAGATTCACCCTAGAAAACCGTACAAAAGACAACCCACATGGTTCCATTCTAATGTCTCTTGACTCAAGTATGGGTGGTAAAATCTATCAAAACTACGCGGATACGAATAGTGCAGAATGGACTAACTTCAACACTTCTAGTATCTTTGGTGGATTGCAGTAACAAACGATATAAGCAAACAGAATAAGGGGTCACACGGTGACCCCTTTATTATCTACATTGTACATATCTTTACTTTTCTTTATACTGGAAACAAGTACAGTATAAGGAGAAGTAAGCATATGTTAATAACAAGACACAACCTACCAAAGGGTAGTAAGGCGATAATAGTGGGTGATATGATGAGTAAGATATTACTATCATCGGCAAAAATACTAGCCGATGAACAGGTAAGTATAGATACTTTAACCATAGAGGATACAGATGATGTACTTTATCTTTGTGGTCACGGCAATAAAGATAATAAAACCATAGGTAAACGTAGTATGAAAGAGATAGCAGAGTTACTCGTTAATGCGGGTTACAAAGGTTTTCAACCTATCTATGTTACTTCTTGTGATAGTTATGGTATGTTGAGGTTACTTGATTTTCATTTACAGGTATTACTACAAGATGCTGGTGAGATGACATTAGATAACATTGACAATACTAACTTAGAGTATGTAAGTGGTAATGCCGATGGAAGCACAGTCACTTTAAAAGAGGGTGATGAAAATGTGCTGTATGTATTAAAGGCAGAGGGTATAGTTGATAAAACCATTATTAATCTATCAATGTTAAAGCAGAGTATCTTTCACGAGAAATCTGAACATGTAGATAGGTACAAGAGGAAGCTCATATCTAAGGAGTACCACCTAGGTCAGTTCACCACTGTTTCAAGTGTTGTAGCTGTATTCTTAGCCTTTGTATTGTTATCTATTGTCTTAGTAGCACAATTCTTAACTGGTTTCACAGTAGTGTATAAATCAGTTGTTCTAGGGAGTATAATCGTCCTTGTAATTCTTGATATGATAACAAGGAGATTAACTAAGGGTACTATCGACACTGCTGTACATAGGTACAACCTAGATAAATTAATAGGTCTGACGGTGATACGTTACTTTGTGTATATGTATCTACTTATAATAAGTACCGGGGTTATAAAAAACGTATAACCCTTGTCATAACTAGATAAGATGTAGCTACCTGACCATTGAATTAAACCAGTGTAGTGGTCAGGTAAGAGGGTTAAATTAAGAGAGGAGCGTATAGTATGAGTAATAAAATAGGACGAAATGACCCTTGCCCTTGTGGTAGTGGGAAAAAATATAAGGAATGTTGTTTAAATAAAGGTGGTAAGTGTAGTGCTTTATTTAATCTAACCAAGGAAATTTATAAAACAGATTTAAAACCACAGTATGATAATAGGGGGTTGAAACCTCAAACTCTGATACAATTAAAGTTTGAACTACCTTTTTTTATAGCTAGGGATTGTCATGTGTATACTACCTTTGGTAGTAAGGAGGGTGAAGCGGTTAGCGTACTTTTTATAAACAAACCGGTAAAGAATAATTTAGGGGTGGCATTCGATGGTACTGACCTCGGTGGAGTTCCTTTTAATATAGATAATACTGTTGTTGATGTTTCACAAGCTTACATCACAGTTATTGAGATAACATATGCCACAATTCATGATTATGCTACTGTCGTAAGTAATAATAGAGAATATATCGGTGTAGCTTATGATAGCATGTTGGATATATTGAATAATGTTATAAATGCATATCAAGTGAAGACAAAAGATTATAGTGTACATTACTTAACAAAGGAAATGATAGACTTTTTAATACCTTCTCGAATAATTTCAGTAGATACTTGGGATGTATATATTAGTTATCAGCAAGTAAGACCATTCAGAGAGTATCATAAATTTAAACTGGAATTAAGTGATACTGAGGACTATCTAAGATTACTAACGCTAAGTATTAATGGAGAAAATCCGTTTATATATTTAGAAAAGCATATATTAGCAGCTAGACGGTATCTAACCAAAGGTTTTTACCAAGAAGCCGTTATTTATGCACAAATGAGTGTTGAATCTTTTCTTAGAACATTGTTCAAAGAGTTGTTGCTAACTGAGGGATTAACTGATGCTGAAATACAATTAAAGTTAGAAGATACAAGTTTTATGAGTATGATAAAGAAAGAATTATCTCAGCGTATAGGGGGTAATTGGAATGTTGATTCAACTGGTGAGGTTTCGAAATGGTACGAACACACATATCTTGTTCGTAATAGAGTAGCGCATACGGGTTATTTACCAACTTTTGAGGAAGCTGACAACGCAGTTTTCCACGCTGTTGAACTAAAAACGTGGGTAATAAAACAACTTCGAAAGAAGAAAAAGCAGTATCCGAAGTTAAATGAGTATTTCACAAATCAGTTTAAGTAGAGCAGGCAGTGGCGATACTGAGCGTTATGAGTATGAGTGTCCTTGTGGAGAGGGTAAAATCATTGAGGAGCATGATAATATACCGGGATTCAGAGACCATAGTGTATTCTTCAGATGTGATAAGTGTAATGAAAAATACAAGTTTGACTTATCTAAGGGTGTAAGAGGTTGGGAACTTGTAGAGAAATAAATTCTAATATTGATTATGTTGAGCCAGATCCGCTTCGCGGATCTGGCTCTCTATGTCTCTAAAATGAAAATTATATCTAATTACTGCTTAAGAAAAGTTTGTAACTAAGCATACAGATAATCGCTACTAATGTGAAACAAAGTGAAAAAAATGATATGTGTATATTCGTGTGTTCTAGTGTTTACAAAGGTTTTAGTGTTTTAGGTGTTGTCTGAAAAAAAAGATAGTGGAGATATAGGTGTGTCGGGTGTTTGGGTCAAGTTTTATCAAAAAGTGTGTTTGGGAGATGGAGTTTTGAAGGAGGTGAATGGAAGTAATGGGGCCAGGCATGCAAATAGGTGTTGCAATCTGTTTTCAAGATTTTCTATAAGGTAGGGCTATGCCCTACCTTATTTTTTTATAGTACATATCTAAGATATGTACTAACTTGTATTAGCAAGACCTTGAAAACAGCAGATACAAACTATCACTGCATTTGCCGCCCAACCTTATCAGGTTACTACACAATTGCATTAGGTTACTACACAATAATATCAATCAATTGTTAGGTTACTACACAAAAATCAAAATAAGTGCCCAATAAGGCACTTTTACAATAAGTAATTTTATGTTTTTTTGTACTCTAATTTGTCAATAAGGAGTAGAGCTAACCCGTATCACATATGACTTTGTGGTTCTTAATGGATTGTTTTTATACCCTGAAACGTAGTGAAATCAATCGTTTAACGCAAAAAAAATGTTTGACAAACAAACCTCTGATAGTGTAAGCTCATTACACAACCGAGAGATAAATAGTCAAAACTCATTTATATTTTAACATATGATGAGGGTGTTTGACAAGAGGTAATTTTTAGAGTTAAGGGGATGAAAAATTTGAGTTACACAGAGCACAGTTGTTTGGATGTTAAGGTTGATGCATCCATATGTATCAATGATGCAGTCCGATGGTTAGCACACACGTGCGAGATTGATAACACAGAGGTCTGGTCACGCATTATGGTTGGTGACTGCGATAGCTGGGATGAGTTGGATTTTAAAAGGAGATATCAAGAGATAAGGTCCGACTTTCTTATCGAGCATCAACTAAAGCAACTTAGATTGCTGTAAGAAAGTAACTGCAACGGTTACAGTTAAATAGTCAAAAGTGAAATGGACACTTTTGACCAATGATTAACAGGCAAAAAGGAAACTGAACATATATAGATACAAAAATAGAAATATAAAGTAGAGGGGGTGTAGAGATGAAAGGGAAAAAAACGACAGAAATGACAGAAACTCAGACTGTGACTACGTTTGAAGCCATAGTACAGATGCCGAAAGGCATCTTGGATGAGCTTAGGATGTATGGACTTGAATGGCTAGATGAAGCACACGTAGACTTAGGTACAGGTGAGGTAACTCTGAGTGTATCAATGACACACGGCCCAACAATATAGGTATAGAGGGAGTTGTAAGGGGTGGTAAAGGGTACTAAGTGTAGTCTAGTAATTCCAACTGTTAAGGGGTTGCTAGACTACTATAACACGATAAAAATCTACGATGATAGTGTTTGTCATCTGCTAGCAGATGACAAGGGTGTGAATACAATGATGGTGATTAGTCTATTTAGCTACATCTATCATCATTGTGAGTGGACCGAAAAGGGTCTATATCAGTTCAAAATGGCTGATTTTAAACGGTTTAGGGGTCATACACACGGAAAATATGCAATAGACTTAGGTAGTGAGCTGAAAGCTCTTGAGGGTGTTGATTGTGTTTTTCAAGGGGTTGTACGTCAGCTTGCTGACGTGGATATCAAGGGTAGATACGTGACTGTCAAGTCACGTTATATCAAGGACTTAATAGGGTCTATGCAGACCCTATCCTTGAAAAAAGATGGGACCCATAAACCCAGCTATACCAGTTTGATTAAGACCTCAATCTTGAAAGAAAGAAGTCATAGCAGAGCTGAGATAGTAATAGAGTTATGCAAATTAGTAGAACGCAGGGGAAAATCTGAAGATAAAGTGCATACATCCCATATTAAGGTTAAAACGCTATTAGAGCGTTGTCCAACGCTGTTAAGTAGGTACAAAAATGCACACTCAAACAGTAGGCGTAACAATATGATACGTGACGATATATCAGAATCGTTAGAGATGATTGAAAAACATACAACACTGAATCAAGAGTTTAAGGATGTTGAGGTTGTATTACCTCAACGGCAAGACATGGATATGAATGCAGTTATAGAGATAAGACACAGGGGGAGATTTGAAAATGATTAAGGTAGATTTAAACAATGAGGGGCCCGTAAGACTAATGGAATTGGCTATAAGTCTTGCAATGGTGGGCAACAAAAGCTTTGAGGGTGTGATTGATGACGCTGAAATCAAGGCGATGATGGAGAGAACACAGGAATATAGTGTGCCCAAGATACCACAGGAGTTGTTTTTAGGCATGGGTTATAAAGAGCGTATAGTGGCACTCAAAAAACACTTTGAAACATTGATGATTAAGTGTTATCAGGTAGTAGATAACTACATACCTGTAGTGGATGAAAAAAGTCGTAAATTAAACGAAGAAGTCAAAAAGGCTTCATCAATGATTGCTAGAGCTGTTAATAATGATATGGGATTTGGAACTGCATTGATTAGATGTTTTTTGCACAACGACAATAACCCATCTATGACGTGGGCTAATGAAAAGCACGGATGGCACTGTTTTGCGTGTATGCAGAGGGAGGATGTCGAGAAAGGCAACATTATATTTGATTTATATAATTATCTACAGTGGAGACACGGATTTAAGGGCTATAACAAGTTTAAAAATGCTTACGAGATGGCGGTACACCTATTTGTCGAGGATGGTGAAAACATTGAAAATCCTTACGAGGAGAGTACAAAGCAGAAAGAGCATTCACATTTTATAGCTTATACACCGAGGATGAATAGGGTAAGGCATTATAGCTTTCATCATCCTTTATCGACTGAGGGTCTAGAAATCTGTGCTGAGAAGCTTGAAGAACGTGGTATATCAATGGCTACAGCTAATAAGCATAGTGTGATGTTGTGGATGCATAACACAAAAGAGGGCAAGTTTTTGGGAGCCGTGTATTGGATATTTTTAAATGACGATGGTAGTTATACACGCAGGTTAGCTGCTGTTGATAAAAGTACACGGGCAAGGCTTAATATGCATCCTGATGCAGATAAATGGAAAAATCCAGCTAAACAAAGTCAAGGAGTGTTTAACCAAAGGATTTTAAATCACTGTAGGCAGTGGGATGAAGTCTGTTTTGTCACAGAGAGTGCAATTGATGCTTTATCTGTTGAGGAGCTTGGATTTCACGCAGTTGGCACTAACAGTGTGAAAAACGTGCATAGATTTCTCAAAGAAAATGTGGATACAGATGCTGATATTAAGCTGATTTGTCTGTTAGATAATGACGAGCCGGGTCGTAAGATTGCAAAACTATTTGTCAATCGCAACCTGTTTGTACCTGATTATTTAGAGCTTGATTATGATGGTGATAGATGGTTGTCAAAGCACAAGGACATTAATGAGGCATTGGTGGCTGATAGAGATAAAACTTTGGATGAGTTACAAGCCTTGGAACAAGAAGCGCTAGAATACTATACACATTTGGAGGATAAGATAGATGAGTAAAATACAATTTGTAGGGCAATTCGGGGATGGTTCCATCCCCGAGTACCTAAGGGAACTTGAAAACACGGTGGAACCAACCACAGAAACACTACAACAAAGCCCAACGGAAGAACCTAAAGGACAAGCTATATCAGTAGCTACAGGGGTTGAACAACCTATACAAACAGGACCCAATAATCAGGTTGAGAACACAGTACCATCTGATTTGAATATTATACAGGGAGAAGATAATAAACCTGATACAACCGAAAATACAAAGGTACAACAGGGTCAATCAGAGGACTATTACAACGTCAAACAACTAAGTAGTTTTGCTTTAGGGACACTAAATAACCTTGAAAACTTAACCAAGTACATTGCAGACACCCCTTTGACAATATCTACACAAATACCTGACCTTGACCACGTGCTTGGAGGGGGTCTGCCTTGTGGTATTACAGTAGTTGCAGCATCTCCGGGCATTGGGAAAACTACTCTGCTCCTACAATCAGCAGCTGAGATGGCTCGACAGGGTACAACGGTAGTCTATGTATCATATGATATGCGTAGTGCGGCTTTGCAAGCTAAAGTAATTAGTCATCAGTCATATAAAATTTTTGACGAGGACTGCTATACAATCAGAGATATATTAAAGGATAACGTACTTGCAAAGTCTGACGATGACAAGGTTCGAGAACTACGTAAGACACTTGTTTCAGAACAGGGTAAACTACATATCCGTGACCTTGTTGTTGATGATGATTTTAAGGACTATTTAAATGGTTATAGCAGTTTAGGTGGTCTGACACAGCTACAAAAAATTATTGAGGTATACTGCCAATCATTTGATGATGTAGTGATTATGATTGACAGTCTGCAACAGCTTGCTATTTCAGAGCATTGTACTGGTAAGGAGGGGGTTGACCGTCTATTGGCGCAAATTAAAGTGTTGTCAGGGATGTATAATGTGCCAATTTGCCTTGTATCAACATTAGCGCGTAGTGGCTATACAAAGGACAAAGACATTGGAATAACTGACCTCAAGGAAAGTGGAGCTGTTGAATATGATGCTGATGCGATTTTGATTATGCAACCTGCTTACATTAAAGAGGGTGAAGATATCACTATGGATGACTTTAAATCTGAGAAGTATAGGGCCACTTTGATTAAATGTGTAAAATCAAGGCACTCCGAATATCGAGAAAAAGTGATGATGCTTTATGGAGCTGGCTGTACATTTATAAGTGAGGATGAGTATGAACAGAAGACGGGTGAGGTTAGGTCAAAGCCAAATGGGAAAAAAGGTAGTAGTCGGGGGCGGCAACCTAAGGATGGTGTGAAAAAGGAAACAAAAAGAGATGATTTACCCGAAAATATGGGTTTATTATCGTGATTTAGAAACCTGTGTAACAGTGATGTTATATGGGTTTCTTTTAGTTTTTGTGTAGAAACCTGACGATTTAGGACAATTTTTGTGTAGAAACCTGATGATTTTGTGTAGAAACCTGACGGGGTGAATTAGCTGTTAGTGGTATTGGTGTGACTGCTGTTTTCAAGTCGTTCTTAATACAAGTTAATACATATACTTTAGTATATGTATTACTAATGAGTAAGGGGCTACGCCCCTTACTCGATAAAAGATAATCTTGAAAAATAGTATCCAGAGCCCATTAACCCCAACCCTACGATACCCCCCTGTCCCACACTCCGCATCTTCAAAAACTCAAAGCCACATAACTAAACCCCCAAAAAAAACAAATGGACACATAACCAAAAATTATAGTCATAAATAGCAAACTAGCAACATATATATCAATTTTTGAGGCACATGACACCTATATTAATTATGAAAAGGTGGTGAAAAGAATGTGTAATTTAATATCAAAAGCATCATTGGTTCTCGGAATTAATTGCGCAGATGCAACTCTTTTGGCGGTAATGCTAAACAAGGGCTTGGGCACTCTGCAGATTGACCTAGATAGGGATAAGTTAGGTAACAAGTTAACCATCTCAGCATGGCTTGATGACAATGAGGATAATCCTCCAAATTGGAGTCCTGTCGAGGTTATGGACGAAAAGAACTCAGAAATGAGTTATCAAGAGCTAGCAGAAAGACTTGGACTACTAAGCAAAGAGAGTTTTGAGAAAAAAAGCAATCAATACTACGATGGTGAACCAATACCGTTCTAGACCCAGAGGGGCGCAAGCCCCTCTATAAGAAAGTAGGTGTCAAGTATGCAACTATCAGGAGCATATCAGAGACTAGGGTTATTTGTAGATAGGGATGTGACAGAGGCACTAAAGCAAGCAATATCAACAAAAGGAAGTCTAATCGAGGTAAGTCTGAGTGAAACTAAAGATGGTGGAGTTTTAACTCTATCAACCATTATTTCACCTGACTATTCGAAGTCATTTGATGACTACAAAAACGCTGTTATTTCAGCAGATGGAGTGCCTAGTGTAGAAAAAATAGCTACTACATCAGAGTTAAATGCAGATAGTGACTGGGATGATTTAGATGATTGTGATTTTGAATTGTCCTTGAATGAATGGTATTGGTGAAAATAACGTTGGGGCGCATATGCGCCCCTCTTAAAAAAAAGAGGTGATTAGATATGATGCAAAAAAGAATAATATACAATCCGCAATCAGAGATACAACCACCATCTAAAAACATCAGACGTGATATAGATTGCAGAATTGACCTAAGACTAGATGGTGAGGGAAAGAAGTGGCTGCATAGGATGTTGAAGCAACACACGTTGAAAATCATAACAACTAATAGGTCAATGACAGCAACTTACAGAGGAATGAAAATCATCGAAAATGTGGCTGATGACAAGCTATTGATATTTGATTTAAGCAACCAAGAAGAAGTCTTGCTAGGTCTCAATGAAATCAAAAAAGTGATAATAATGTCATAGTAGATTTCCGAGTTTGTGCACTGTCTTTTTTTCTTAGGGATTAAAAATGGTCTAAAACTCCAGCTGTATTGAGTGTATTTTTATTGATGCGCATTTTCCTTTTCACAGAAAAGGGCATATATCAAGGGTGTTTTTCAAGAAAGAACAATACCCGATAAAAAAGAACACAATAAAAAGACACTCTGTAAAGTGCAAAAATCTCTAGAGATTAAAAATGTTCTTTTATCTCTAGAGAAAAAAGAACAGAGGAGAGGACATGGATTACGCATATTTTGTTGAAAACAACGAAGCAGTGGAGTGGCGGGATAATAAAGCGATTTTTTGCTTAATCAATGACCTGCATATAAATGAAAGAAACATATACTGTGACTGCGATAACACAAAACCAGAGTTAAAGGAACTGATAAAGATAGTCAAACAAGGTGACAGGATAGTGGTAAGGTCGCTGTTTGATTTTTCAAGTACACGTATAGACAATCTGCTGACATACTTGAAAATACTTGAGAGTAAGAGTGTTGAATTACACGTCTTAGACCATCCTTGCGTGAGCGATTATACTTGCTACTACACTGTGATGCACAGTTTTATCGAGTTATTCTCAGATTACCGAGAGCGTAAACGTAAGGCTGCATACAACCAAGCACAGGAGCAAAATCGTGTAGGTAGAAAACCAGTAGACACCAAGGCAATCAAAAGAGCGTTACTATTATACAGAAGTAAGACGTTAACGGTAGATGAGATATCAGAGTTAACTGGGGTCTCAAGAAGCACTATCTACAAGCATCTACGTAATCAGAAAAATATTCATTAATTAAAACTTTTGACCATAAATAGGCACTGTTGCAATTTCAAGTGTCTACTATGGTCGTATATCATATCCAAAAGTAAGAAAGGTTGTGGAAAATAATGGTATACGGATATATTAGAGTAAGCACAGATAAACAATCGGATAACAATAGCTTTCCAGTCCAAGAGAGTGCGATATTGGAAAAATACCCGGATGCAAGAATATTTTCTGAAGCCTATACAGCTACGAACAAAGGTACACGGAAAGTATTTAAAGAAGTTATTGAGATGCTACACGAGAGCGATACTCTTGTGGTAGCTAAAATGGATAGATTTGCTCGCTCTGTTAAAGCTGGCGTATCAACAGTAGAGGAATTATTGGAAAAAGGGGTTACAGTAGATATTTTAAATATTGGTAGGTTAGATAACACACCAACTGGTAAGCTGATGTACACTACGTTATTGGCATATGCCGAATTTGAGGCCTCGCTTATCGCTGAGCGTACCAAGGCTGGACGTGACAGGGTAAGAGCAGACAATCCTGATATGAAATGGGGTCGTCCCAATAAATATACGTCAGAACAGATTTCTCACGCATTATCATTGCTTTCCAGTGGGTTGTCATATAGTTTGGTAGCAAAGAAAACAGGGATATCGATTAGTACTTTGACACGAGCTAAACGGAAAAGAGTTTAGGATAAGTACATTGCAATTAGAATGTGGTTCTCTCTTATTTTATATAATAAGAGAGAATTTTTGCGTGGGGACAATCTGGTAAAATAATCGCCTTTTGTATATACTGGTTATAAGAATGGTTATAATCAAATCCAACATTTGTGGAGGTTATTGTGTATATAAAAGAGCTTAACATTAGCGGATTTAGGAATTTTGAAAGTAGATGCACAGTTAGACTAAATAAGGGACTCAATGTTTTGATTGGGGAAAATGGTTCTGGTAAGACTGGAATTATTGATTCTCTAAGGCTACTTCTTGGAGAAGATGAGTATGGTAAGGTAATAGTTAGAGAAACTGATTTTTCTAGACCGTTTGCTAACCCTACAGCTACTAGTAAATCTATTGATATCGACGCAACTTTTTCTAAGTTGTCACCAAATCAAGCTGTAGATTATCTCCCTTGGTTGATTGGTAACGATGAGATGAAATTATCACTTCATATTGACAATAAGAAATCTCCTCGTGGTAGATACTCAAAGAAAGTTTGGGTTGGAGCATCATCATCAAGTCATTATGAGAGTGAACTATTAGACTTGATTCAATGTATTTATCTCCCACCTCTGAGAGATGCAGAACGTAAACTTAATGATGGGCGTTCGTCTAGGCTAGCATCACTAATAATGAAGTTGAATGAAAAGGAGCTGATTAAAGCTAAAGAGAAAGGAGAGTTGCACGAACTTGAACAGAAAGCAAAAATATTTAATGATGACTTAATTGAAAACGATATCGGGAAGATAGGGAAAGCAAATACATTAATAAGAGATAATTTGAAAAAATCATTAGGCAGTGTATTTGGGCAGGATACCTCAATTCAGTTTACTGAGCTAACCTTTAATCGTATTGTTGAGAGACTGCAACTTTTATTCTTTCCAGAGTTATTAGATACTCCTATTGGAGTGACATATCGTTCATTAGAAGAAAACAGTCTCGGGTATAATAATTTGATTTATTTAGCAACTGTACTAGCAGAGCTTATGTATTTAGAGAATTCTTCTAGCTTAAATGTTCTATTGGTAGAAGAACCAGAGGCTCATTTACATCCTCAGCTTCAGTCAAAACTCTTAGAATACCTACAAAAGCAAGCAAATGCTAAAAATCTTCAAATTATTATGACAACACATTCGCCTTTGATAACATCGGCGGTTGAGTTAGATAAGATAATCCATGTGAGTTGTGAGGGAAAGTTAGACCCCGTATGTACTTCACTTTTCCAATTGAATATTGATGATGCGAGTGGTAAGTACTTGAAACGTTGGTTAGATAGTACAAAGTCAACAATGTTATTCGCTAAAGGAATAATCTTAGTTGAAGGTATAGCGGAACTATTAATGTTACCTGTTTTAGCGGAGTTATGTTTGAATGAGTATGAGGGTAATAGAGGGAAAGAAGATAAACAACTTCCTATGACTTTAAAAGAAGCTGGTGTATCGGTAGTTAATATGGGTGGAATTTACTTCAAACATTTTATGCCTATATATACAACAGAGATTGCCAGTAAGAAAGTTGATACACCTGTTTCTATACCAATTAGGTGTTCTGGGATAACTGATAATGACCCTAAAGTTGATAAGGGTAACCCACCAGTTATGGGTACATCGCCTGAGGGGGGAAACCATGCACTGTTATTAATTCCTATAGTAAAGAAGTCTGAAAACTGTCGTCTTTTTAGTGGTAAGTTAATGACGTTTGAGTATGATTTGGCTGTAGAAGGCAACAATTTATCGATTATGAATGCTGTACTGGCGGAACTTTGGCCAGAACCTAAGAAAACCAGTAAAATAATCACAAAAGCATCCCAAAATAGGGATATTAATTGGTTGTGTAAAACCCCTGAAGAAAAGGCTCAAGAAGCGATGTGGACTTTGGATAGGATTGGTAATTCTGATGTGGGTAAAGGTCTGTTTGCTCAAGTCTTAGCTGATAAAATCGTTAGTGAGGATTTTGAACTTGTTGTACCAGACTATATATATGAAGCAGTTATCTGGGCGTGTAATGGTGATAAATATGAAAGAGAATAAACGTGCACACGAACTTGCAGAAGTTATTTGCAGTAAACCCAGTGATATATCATTTGAGGATTGCTTCAATAGCGAGCATAAAGGCAGAAAAATCTGTTTTGACTGCAGGACGTGTATTATTGAAGAGAAATCAGATGAGCAAGTAAGTTACGTTGTATCTGATATTGATAAAAACATTCACTTATCTGCCTGTCCGGGTAGTGGAAAAACTGAGGTTGTTGGATTAAAGGCAGCATATGAGTTAGAGAGATGGACTAAGGAATCCGGTGGTGTAGCAATACTCACATTTACAAACAATGCTGCAGATGTCATACAAGAACGAGTTCATAGATTTGTTGGTCAAAACAAAGGGATGTATCCACATTTTATTGGGACAATAGATAGTTGGATTCATGGTTACATAACCCATCCATATGGCTGGTTGATTTTTGAAGTTAGTAATGAGGATGATAAGAGTTTCATTGTAGTAGATGAAAAATCAGATGCGTCTTGGTTGTCTTCGTTTACGTGTAAAGTACCATATTGTTTTGATGGGAAAAAAGGTTATGAATACGCTGGTATAACAGCCAACAAGATATTTATAGATTTAGCTAATAAAGATGTTGCATTTATTGCTCCTAGAAGTCTTAATAAAAAAATTGTGCTTGCAAAAGACTATTTTGAAACAGATGCATATAAAGCCTACTTAAATGGTGAGATAATAACTAGATATATAAATGCAAAGCCTAAAACAGCAAAGAAACTACAAACAGAACTTTTTAAAGCAAAGAAAGAGATGTTCAAACGCAGTTTAGCAACGTATAGAGATATGGAGTATATAGCGTACAGAGTGCTAAAAATCGAAGAATATGGTAAACGTGTCGCTAAGAGGTTTCCACTATTAATAATCGATGAATGTCAAGACTTATCTTCAACACAACTTCGTATATTAAAAAAGCTTGAAGAGTATGGTGTAAAAATCCATATGATAGGGGATATTAATCAATCCATTTATGCTTTTAAGGGTGTGAAACCACAATATATTGAGGACCATACAAGTGAGCAAAATTATAAAGAGATGAAACTAAGTAACAACTATCGCAGTTGTTGTGAAATAGTTGGAGTTTTTGATAAGATTGTACCTAAAAAAGATGTTAAGTCTGTACCTGAAACTTTGCTTGAGGAACCATGTATCGTGACTTCTTATACTGAAAAGGACTTTATATCAATTCAAGAGAAGTTTAGCGATTATGTTCACAATCTAGGTTTGCAAGTAGAAAAGAGTGCAATAGTAGCTCGTGGATGGAAGATAGTTAACAATCTATCTGCAAAGGGGTATTCCGATAGAGAAAGTAACAAAAGTTTATTACTAGCAGAAGCCATTGTATGGTGGAAAAGTAATATTTACCAACTTAGATTACACGCAATAGACAACATTGGTGAGATACTCTCTTTAACTGTTTTTAAGAAGTGCAAAACAGACTCGAGATATCATTACTTACCTGAATATGTGAAGTCAAACGTATTATGGAGACGTTGCTTATCCTCAATACTTGAGAGTGTTTGTAGCTCAGATATTCTTGGTGATGTAACAATGACATGGACGAAGTGGGCCGCTATAGCTCGGAAAGAATTACCTGTAATAGTAAAAAGAATTATGTTAGAGAATATTGATGAGGAATATCATAAGTACTTTATTGTCGAAGAGTTGAAGATACAAGCCCTAAAAGGAAATGGTGCTATTGCTGTAAAAGAAACAGTATCAACTCCTAATTTGAAAGAGAGTAAAGTACGGATTACAACAATCCATCAAGTTAAAGGTGAGACATTAGATGCATTAATGTTAGTATCAAACACCAAGCATAGTGGAGGTGACGGTTATTGGGAAAACTGGATTAAAGATTCGAGCACAGAATCTGCAAGGTTGGCATATGTAGCAAGTTCAAGACCCAAACACTTATTGGTATGGGCGTTACCACAATTACAGGCAAAGGATATTGAAAAGTTAGAAGCGTTAGGATTTAAATATATACCGTTAAAAGAGCTAGGTATTATAGAATAGGCGTATGACCTTTGTTGTCATTTTACAGAGCTGCACAATTTGAAAATAATTGTAAGAAAAGATATATCGAATCAACCATTTACTGGATAAAAGTGCATATACCATTTATAATGGTATTAAAATAATTCGTGGGAGATATAAATGTCAAAATTAACAAAAGAAAAAATAAATAAGCGTTTTACACCAACTTCACCAGCGGTTCATAACTATGTGGAGAAAGGCACTAAGCACGAAGAACTTTCTGAATCTGCATATCAAAAAGGGTGCCAAATCATCGTATATGGGGAGTCTGGTGTAGGTAAGACTTCTCTAATTTGGTCACAACTTGTAAAGGAGGAAATTAACTTTACCAGAATTGGTATTGATACGACGATTACGAGAGCGAATTTTTGTTCTAAAGTTATGGAAGAACTTGGATTTCAAAAAACAACTCAGAAAGAGTCACAGACTGGGAATGGTACTGAGGCGAGTATTGGTGCTGGTGCAAAGCTTTGGAGTCTTATAGATTTTAAAGGAACATTTAAGGCTAATAGTAATGAGATTAAAAAGATTGTGAATATTCCTTATTACAGTGAAGCTGATATAGATGCTGTATCGAAAGCATTGTATTCTACTAATAGTATATTATTTATTGACGATATTGAAAAAGCTGATGATGAGTTAAGAATATTGATTTCTCATTTAGGTAAAAAACTTTCAGATGATTCAGCTGGGAACACATCAGCTATACCAAAAATAATTTATGCTGGTATTAGCAATGATGTTGATAGACTGATAATAACTGATGAGTCATTAAGTTCACGATTAACAGACTATAAAATAGAGGTTCTAAGTAATGATGATATAGCTGGAATAATTACGGACGGATTTGATTCGTTAGGGATATCATATGATAAGGCTTTAATTTTAGAGTATGCAAAACTGTGCTGTGGCTATCCGCGATATGCTCATTGGATTGGTTTGAAGTCGGCGTTAAATTCATTAACTGAGGGTAGGGAAGAAATACTGGAAGTGGATTTAGAAAAGGCAATAACTACAATACTTGAGAAGTTTGAAGCACAATTTAGAGATATTTATGATGTAGCGACTAGTCATACAAGTGGTAAAAGAATGAGAGAAAAGATTCTTTTTGCTTTGGCAAGCTCAGATGAAGTAAATGTACCATTTGCTCAGATTTCTAAGGATGTTGGTAAACTCATGAAAGAGAATATAAAACCACAAGCGATTAGTGGCCCGTTAGGTGAGCTTAAAAAGGATGAAAGAAAGAATATACTATGTGATGGGAAAACAGCGGCAACACATAGATTCTCCAATCTACTGATGAAACCATTTGTTAGGATGGTTATGAGGGAGCAAAATATAACGTTATAGGTCAAGGAGTGAAATATGAAATAGGTTATTCTATTGACTAAAGTGTTTAATAGCGGTAGGATTGAAAACAAGAAATGAAAGCCGCCTATCTGCTGAAAATGGCACCGGCACTTTAGTAGGAGCACATAAAAGTACTCTAAATTATGATTTTGATAGCTAAATAGAGCTCTATATAAACACTCTTTGTGAGACTTGATGAATACCGAGAAATCCGCCTTGCAGGTCTTGAAAGAGATATCTGGCAGTACTTCACCGTCCTCCCAAATGTGCGTTCAGTGGGCGTTATGGGTGACGAGAGAACATACTCACATGCCATTGGCATCAGAGCCGTTACGTCTATAGACGGGATGACTTCTGACTGGGCGAGAATCCCATATGAAGTGCTCGATAAGATTTCCTCTCGGATTGTGAATGAGGTTCAAGGAGTGAATCGAATTCTTTATGATGTGACGAGTAAACCGCCGAGTACGATTGAGTGGGAGTAAGGAACTGAATTCCTGAAAGCGTTGATATTAGATTGATTCAGACGTTAAAGATAGTCTTCTGACTGCCTTTTGACTGCCTTTGAATAAAAAGTTATTTATTGTATTATTTAATTGTTAAATCAAGGATAATAGATTAATCACTGTATTTGTCCGCATCAGTAGGATGTTTAGAAGCTGGTGTTGTGCTTACAGATTCATATTAATTTGTAAGCATACGAATAAATTAATCCAACTCACATAATAAAAATCAAAAAATAGAAACAGGTAATCTCATTTTCAGGGATTACCTGTTTTTTTTACCAATATACTTCATAATACTCTAATGGTCTTATAAGACTGCCACCTTTAGAAAGATTACACTCTGAGCATGATAATTGAAAATTTGTGGCATCGTTAGTTCCTTGTTTTTCTAAAGGAATGATGTGATCAAAATGCTTATCGTTATCATCTAGTATGTTTAGCATACCGGAAAGATCTTTATTACAGTATTGGCATCTTCCACGATCACGATAATAAACAGCACGTTTTAACCATTCAGGAAGATAAGCAGCTCTTTTAATATGACCAGATTCATCAAATAAAGCCTTATCTAATAAATCGCTAGTAATATAATTTGAAATACACTCATGGAAGTTATAAATAAATGCTTTGTTGGCATACAATAAAAAGAATATAGATTCTATAATGCTTGGCATATATTTTTCAAAATCTGAAACATACTTTTCAAAAGTCAAATCTACTTGTTGAATATATTCCTCGGAGTTCTCGTAGTCAGAGGATTCATAATCGTTATCAAGTTTTTCAAAATGATCATAAATATCAAAAGAACACTTACAGTAGGAGTTAATCATCTCATACTTATCTTCAAAAAAATTAATTAAGCTATCCATATCAAGATCATCACAAATACATTTTATAAGGAAGTATCTTTCATTAGCTAAAAATGTATACAAGTAATACTCAATGAAGTGATGAATTAATGTATATTTAGTTGGTTTTGTAAGAGACTTGACTCCTTCCAAAATAAGCTCATTAAAAAAATCTTCTTGATCTGAATATGTAACATATACAAAGTCATGGAAATTATCATAGCTGTTGTCAGATAAAAAAAGTTCAATTATATCGCTAGCAAACTTATAGTTTACAGTCATATCAAGTTGTCTTTGTTTCATACTCATATTTTGTCTCCATTATCTTCAACAAAGAATCCTTCGAATTTACATCCAAGTGCTACTGCAATATCTTCTAATTCCTTAACTGAGAAGTTATCTCTTTTCAGTTTATTTGCCATGTTCTGATTTGTTGTGCCAAGCCTTCTGCTTAGTTCAACAATAGTTACATTTTTTCTCTTCAGTAGAATGCGGAGCTTTTCTCCCATTGTAAGTTTCATAGAAATCACCTGCCTAAGTTAAATAATACACCTAAGAGTGAATATCTGCAACGTATTCACTTCCTATAAATTCCAGAATAAGCGAAGTATTGAGCTGATTAATCTTATAGCTTAAAATCACACTATAAAGTGAATATCGGAAAGGAGTAAATAGTAATGAGTAAAATAATTGGTATAGCATCACAAAAAGGAGGCGTAGGCAAATCAACGACTTGTAGGAATTTAGCGAGTACTTTAAGTCAAGAAGGCTTCAAGGTGCTAGCAGTAGATTGTGATAATCAAGCAAGCCTGACAGATTGCTTTGGGATTGAAAATCCAGAGAAACTAGAGAAGACACTCTATCATTTGATGATGGATATTATTTCAGAGAATGATATTCCTCAGAAGGAAGATTTTATAATCCAAAGAGAAGGTATAGATATTATTCCAAGTAGTATTGAGCTATCTGCAATTGAAATCAATCTTGCCAGTACATTCAGTAGAGAATATGTTCTCAAGACAATTCTTGATGAAGTGAAGTCAGAATATGACTTCATCCTCCTTGACTGTATGCCTTCCCTTGGATTAATGACTTTAAATGTTCTTGCAGCATGTGATAGCGTTTTAATTCCTGCTACACCTGAATATTTGTCGGTTAAAGGCCTTGAACTATTACTAAGAACAATCTTCAAGCTTAAGAAAAGGATTAACCCAAACATTTCATTTGAAGGGATTCTACTTACTATGTTTGAAGAAAAAACAAACTTGTCAAAGAACATGTTTGAAATGATTGAGGAATACTATGGAGAGCATATCAGAGTGTTCGACACAAAGATTCCTAAATCGGTGAAGGTTGGAGAAGCAAATCTTCAAAGTAAGAGTATCGTAGATTACATGCCTACTAATAAAGCAGCCATTGCATATCAGGCATTCACAAAGGAGTTGATTAATAATGGATAAAAATAAAACTAAAAAGACAGAGACGTTCGCTTCAATATTTGGAGACGATTATGATGAAACCCCTTTATCGAAAGATGAAGGGGTTTCGACTTTAAAAGTGGAACAATTGGTTTCTTTTCCAAACCATCCATTCAAGTTATATGAAGGTGCAAGGCTTGATGAAATGGTTGAGAGCATTAAGAACTTTGGAGTAATCGTCCCTATTGTAGTTAGGAAAAAAGGATTAAAGTATGAAATACTCAGTGGTCATAATAGGGTAAATGCTACAAAGATTGCTGGATTAACAGAGGTACCATCAATCATAAAAGAAGGATTAACTGAAGAAGAAGCAACGTTAATCGTTACAGAAACAAATCTTATGCAGAGATCGTTTACAGATCTTGTACATTCTGAAAGAGCAGCTGTCATTGCAACGAGACATAGTGCTATGAAAAGCCAGGGAGTAAGAACAGACCTATTGAATGAGATTGAAAAGTTGTCGAAAGCGCCTAATTTACCTACTTTGGAAACTTCGTCTCCATTGGATACGAAGTTAGATAGCAAAAAGGAAATCGGAGAAGAATACAGTTTATCGAGAGCATCAGTTGCACGGTATTTACGAGTGGATAAACTAAGTGATGTACTTAAAGATATGGTTGATGAAGGTAAAATAGCCATGAGAGCAGGAGTAGATTTGTCTTATCTTTCTGAAGACAATCAAGAAATGCTAGAAGCAATTATTTCTGAAAATACTTTCAAGGTTGATATGAAAAAGGCAGCGCTTCTGAGAAGTTATGAAAATGAGGGTAAACTCAACTGGAATACTGCAATGAAAATTATTAGTGGTGATGTTCTTAAAAGTACTGGAAAAATAAAACCTTTTAAAATCCAATCAACAATCATCTCAAAATTCTTTGGATCAACTGAAAAGAAAGATGATATTGAAAAAACGATTGAAAAAGCACTTGAACTGTACTTTAAACATATGAAGGTTATGGAGCCTGAACTTGATGAAGAAGAAGAGATGATTGAGTAAATTTTATCGGTGGGAAAGCGAAGTGTTGAGTTTAGAACTCAGCACTATTTTTTTAAGGAGATGATGTAAATGACAAACATGAATATTAACGACAATGAAAAAGAGAATCTTTTAGGAATTCTAAAGTGGATAATAGATCCATCTGTGGAGGATGAAAAAACCATTAGAACTGAGATAGAGACAAAAAGCTTCCAGTCGCTATTTATAAATATAATGCAACTGGATATCTCAGAGGAAACAAAAGCAAAGCTGATTTATCTAAAGAACATTATTGATGAATTAGATGGCAATCATTCAAGACTAACAACTGATGAAGGTGGTGAAGAGTAATGACAAGACCAGTGAAATATTCAGATGATTTTTTCAAAAGCCTAAATGCCTTAACTGGAATCCCGATAAGGAAAATTCAAGCCTATGCTAAAGAAAACAATCCATTTAACATACTTGAACACCCTATGGTTGTTGAGCCTACCGATAAACAGCTTGAAAAAATCAGTAAGTTAAATGAGTTCATAGCTTCATATAGTGTGCTAAGAATGGAAGAGGATCAGAAACGTATAAAGTTTGCATCGCCTGATGATTCTGGACAGTATTTCTTATCACTGCTTGGTGGTATGAGAGATAGAGAACGTTTTATGGTGGCATTTCTAGATAATAGTAACAGCATTATTGAGACACGAACTGTTTCTGAAGGTACTGTAAATATGGCAATTGTACATCCTAGAGATATTCTAAAGATTGCAATTGCCAACGACTGTACCAGCCTGATTTTATCTCACAATCATCCCGGTGGATCAATAAATCCATCTATGGAAGATAAGGCTTTAACACAAAGAATTGTAGATATTTTTCATCCGCTCAATATCAAAGTACTTGATCACATAATCGTAGGTGGAACTAAGTTCTCTTCTATGGCTGAAAATGGCTATTTACCTAATGGGCCACAAGGGAAAGCAAAGTATGATCCTATTCAGTTAAATGGTGAAGCAAATGAGCCAAATGAGGATTATGAGTTTGGTGAAGAACCGGATCTTTAAAGGGAGTGATTTTGATGTATAAAGGAAAAAGTTTTTCAGAAGAAGAGATATGTAGGGCAAATAATGTGAATATCATCGCTTATGCAGAGAGCTTAGGTCTTGAACTGAAGAAAATGGGAAGATCATTCAAAGTTAAGAATCACGGTGGATTATACATTGATTCTAGTGGATACAAGTGGAACTGGTTCTCGCAAAACAAGGGTGGTGGTCCCATTCAATTTGTCATGACAATGGAAGGAAAGAATTGGGTAGATGCTATTTATACACTACTTGGAATTGATAAAAGTTCGCCGATTCAGGTTAGGCAAAAAATTGAAGAAAAAGGTGAATTTTTACTTCCTGAAAAGAATGACACATTCAAACATATGATTGCCTATCTCATTAAGACTAGGGGCATAGATAAAGAAGTTGTTTATGATTTTATCAATAGAAATATGGTTTATGAAAATAAGTATGGGAGCTGCGTGTTTGTAGGTTATGATGAAAATAAAACAGCTAAATATGCCAGTGTTCGAAGTACAAACACAACAGGTGATTCATATAGGGGAGATGTCAAATATTCAGATAAGACATTTCCCTTTTGTTATGAAGGGGCAAGCAATACTCTATGTGTATTTGAATCCCCAATAGACCTTATGAGTTATTTGACACTGATAAAATATCATGAAGTTCATGAGTTTAGGCATCATATGATTTCCCTTGGTGGTGTTGCTGACAAGGCACTAGAACATTATCTAAAAGTACATTCTGAAGTTGAGCGAATTGTACTCTGTCTAGATAACGATGAACCTAGTCAGCTTGCTTGCGAGAGAATAAGTGAAAGATTCAGTAAAGAATATAAAATGCTGAGACATAGTCCTGTTGGGAAAGATTTTAACGAAGATCTACTTTCTATGAACCAGGAATATAAATTGGCAAAAGCATTGGAACAAAGAGAAGTGTATCGCATTGATACGGAAGTTAAAGAAATGGAATTTTGAGGAGGTGAACCGAATGTATTTCCTGAATGAAGATCATGCCTATAATTTTCAAAATATGATTCTTAAAGACAAAACTCATAGCAATGATAGAGAGCGATTCGCTCTATTTTACGTCATTGGAGGCAGTGAGGATTTATTTCTGAAGATAAGACACATATATAACTTCAAAAATCATGAAATTAATCCTGATGTTTTAACCAACGGTGAAGTGGATCTATGCTCTAGTAGCAAAGCTTTAGTAAGACTTGCTTATAATCTTTATAATGGCTTTGACGATAATTTTTCAACACCATATGATTTGTTCAGTATTCTAGATACAAGAAACTTTCTGCTTGCTAAAGCAGCCATTGAACTTAGGTTCGAAATGGAAATTGAAAAGCAACTGGATGAGAGGATTGTTGAAGAGATGGAAATTGAGTTTCGTTCCCGTGATTTCCGACGTTCCTTCCTTTTAACGCCTTAGCGGAAAAAGTGGCGCAGACCTTGCTTCGCAAGGAATGTGACATCGGAAGGAATGTAGGAAATCAGCGTGTTATGTGAAGTTCTTGATTGTAACTTTATGAGTCCTCTTTAATCTTCCAAACCATAGGATGCTTAATCCCATATTCTAATTTTTCAATTAACCAAACATACTTCTGCCTGATTGACTCATTCTCATTTTGAATATTCTTTTTAATTAACTCTGTATATACATCAATAATATATTTACTTATGTATCCAAGCTCTCCTTTATCATTAAACACAAAATCAAACAAATTTATGTACCTATAACCATCGTTATCTCGCTTGAAGTATTCTAAAATAGAATCTGATTTTTTATTCAAAATGTTAAAATCATCATCACTAATAATAACTCTAGGATAATTAGCTACTTTTGATTCTAATGAGTAAGCTTCGTTAAGCGCTGGACCAAATACAACTTTATCATCATGGTATAATAAGCCTTTAGATATTCCGCCTCTACATATTAATTTATGTTCAAGTAGTAGTAAAATGATATTTCTAATTTCATAAAAAACATGTGTTAGTACGTTATCTAGCAAACTATAAGAGATAACTATTGAATCTGAAAATGTTGTTATCTGTCTCCCTCTAATTGCTTTACTTTTCAAGTCATATTCATACATTTCATTCAGTGCCTTCAATAAATTTGAGCGTACATCTTCATTATTGACACTTTCTTCAATTATTTTACTAAATCCTAGTATATCTAAGAATACTATTATTCTTTCCGAATATTCCATAATTGCTGATAGTGTAAGATATTTTGTGTAAAGTGAAAAAACAAAGTATAATTCACTTAGACAAAATATCTTACACTATCAGGGATATCGAGAAAGAAGCTGTAAATCAAGTTAAGGAGTACTTGTCTGATTATATTGAACCAATTAAACATGAAAAAATCAAAAAGATAACTAATTACATCAACACTACAAGTCCACAATATAAATCAATTTTGAAGTATAAGAAAGAAAAATTGGATGATATTTCACCAAAAATAACGGATTCAGATTTAGAAATTGAACTCTTTAAGATTTCTCAAGAGCTAAATTATGAGATCAAAAAAGAGGGAAATGAACTTCTTAATATAACAAAGAGTGATATTAAAAATATGGACGAATACAAAGAGCAATATACTAAATTTATTGAAAGAGAAAATGATATAGGAAAATCAAGTTTAGCTCAGTATATTGTTCATAGACGAGTAATACTTGAACTTTTAGAGAGTGGTCTTGGATTCAGTGATAATTCAAAATATCAACTTGAGGAATATGTACATAATCTTATTTTTCCAATGAGATCAACTTCTGAAGAAATCGATTATGAAAAGCATAATATGTGGATTATTGATGAAAAACTGTCTTATCATTACTACTTGGCTTCTGATATGAAATTCAAGCAAATGGATGCCTTAAATGTAGATGCAGATGATAGACCGGATTTACTTATTATGGATAACCCAGTTGTTTTAGTTAATCAAGAATCAAAACCATATAATTCAATTGTTATAATTGAGTTTAAAAGACCTATGAGAAATGATTATAATGATGTTGATAATAATCCCATAAGCCAAGTGATCAAATATGTAAAAAAAATTAGATCAGGCAAGGCTGTTGATAGGAATGGAAGGCCTATTACAATTGGAGAGAACACGCCCTTCTATCTATATATAATTGCTGATTTGACTACAAAACTCGTTGAAGATGCAGAATTAGCGAATTTAACCAGAACTCCTGATAACATGGGCTTCTTTGGATACAATGCAGTAAAAGATATTAATGCATATATTGAAATTGTATCATATGACAAATTAGTCGAAGATGCAAAACGCAGAAACAAAATTCTATTTGACAAATTATTTACACCAAAAATATAGAATAGCAATGGATTGCAGGTAACTAAAACGGTTGCCTGCTCTTTTTTTTAGGAGGAATTATATAAGTGAAAAATTATTCTTATCAAGAAAAAGTAAATAATGATTTACTAAACATCATCACCCCCATAGGCCTAGAATTCAAAAGAAACAGCCTAATAATTGGTGAAAACACAGGCAGAGTATACGGAATTATAAAATACCCACAAAAAGTAGACTATGGATGGCTTGCTAAAATCACCAACATACCGGGAACTATCGTTGGAATAACCTTTATCCCAATTGACAATGGCGAGTTCATATCGGGATTATCAAGAAGCGTGATACAACATCGAAGTGCGGCTGAATCAGCGAAAGATCCATTGACTAGGCAGAGAGCAGAAAAAGCAGCGCAGGATGGTGAAAAGATCATGCTGCAAATTGATCAACTTGGTGAAACGGTTGGTACGATGATTATTTCGATAATGCCTATGGCAAGGGAAGAATCTACTTTCAGCAAGATTTGTAGAAAAACAGAAAGTATTATAGCAACAAGCAAAGCAAAATTAAGAATAATGGCTAACTTACAAGAACAAGCATTTAAGAGTGTTTCGCCATACTATACCCTCGATGAAGCTATCAGCGAAGTCCTAAAAAGGATTATTCCAATGAGCAGTTTTGTCGGGGGTTTTCCTTTTTCGTCATCAGGTTATAATGATGGAACTGGTTATTACTTTGGTAGGGATAATGCTGGTGGTCTTGTAGTCCTAGATCCATGGAAACGCGGTAATGATCGCACTAACACTAACTTTACTATAATGGGTGTTGCAGGCGTTGGTAAAAGCACGGTAGTCAAACACATAGCCTTATCGGAGTACATGAAAGGTACCAAAATCATCTTTATTGATCCGGAGTCGGAATATAAGGAAATTACAAAGGCGCTAGATGGAGACTGGATTAATGCTGGTGGTGGTAGCAACGGAAAGATCAATCCTTTGCAGATTAGACCAACACCAGTTGATGATGATGATATTTTTTATAAAGATGAAGGTCATGGTATGGGAGATATGGCAATTTATATAAAGAACCTAGAAATTTTCTTCAGTCTTTATTTGCCTTCGCTTAATGATAAACAGAAAGCAATATTGAAAAATGAAATTATTGAGCTATATCACACATTTGGAATCACATGGGACACTGATATCAATAAACTCCGTCCTGACGATTTTCCAATTCTTTTTGATTTGCATCAGCAGATAAAGTCAAAAGGTGAATCAAAGGAAAATGATAACCTATTATTGAAAAATGATTATGCAGATTTGGCGTTACTATTACAAGACATAGCACTTGGTAGTGACGCTTTTTTATGGAATGGAAAGAGCACTATCAGTACTGATACACGATGTATCTGCTTGGATACTCATGACCTACAAAATACCAGTGACAATATCAAACGTACACAATACTTCAATCTGCTTACTTGGTGTTGGCAACAAATGAGTGCTGATCGAAATGAACCAGTACTTCTAATATGTGACGAAGCATACTTAATGATTGATCCTAATGTACCACAATCGTTGGTATTTCTACGTAACGTTGAAAAACGTTCTAGAAAATATGAGGCTGGTGTAGCGATTGTTTCTCATTCGGTAGTAGATTTTCTTGATCCTAAAGGACCTGTCAAGAATTTTGTGTAAAGTTTGATTTAAAATTTTAAGTGAGTAGCGATTCTATCAGAAAAAAGGATCTCAAGTTGATTCATGACTTGTCCCCAATTTTGGACAGGACGCAACCATGACTTTTTTATATCTAAGGTTCTTAGGTAGACCAACTTATATAAGGCCATCTCATTTGGAAAAGCACCTTTGCGATCCGTAACTTTTCTTAGCTGATTATGATAACTTTCAATGGTATTGGTGGTGTATATAATTTTT
>NZ_JADKNH010000013.1 GCF_015352425.1 Fusibacter ferrireducens
CATGGTGTAGCTTTTCACCTTGCTTGAAGTGGCTCCTTCTAGGTCCGTGACAGTGAGTGCAATCTCAATGGCATCTTTGTAATTAAGTGTAGAAGGCGTCCCAGAAGTCCAATTGATGTCATCCTTTTTACGATAAGTCCATGTGGATTTGACAATGCCGTTCCCCCATTCCCCTTGATGGTCTGGATCGTAAGACTGGTTCTTCATATTTATGCCAATGCTTGAAGTTCGATAATTATATTCAATATCAAAGTCTGCTATAGGTCGTCTATGAACGTATACCTTTAGTGTTGCAGGGTCTGAGGTCCGATTATACTGTGCAAATCTGTAATTGGTACTGGGCTTATCTGTGGCTCTATATTCAATTTCATATTTGCCCACCTTATCAAAGGTGGTCAGTGGGACAGAGAGCGTTTGATTATGGTATGCCGATAACCCCATTGAGTTTTTATAGTAATCTTTTTCATGAATTACTTTGGAGTTTTCTGAGAGTTTCGGGTCATTTTCATAGTCTCTGTAAAATTTCTCATAAGAGATTGTGTCTTCTCCCAAGATCACATATGTGCCGCCATCAGGGGCTATTTGAATCTTGTTTTCATCTAAGATTGCATTGAATATTGTCTCTTCTGAATGTGCTGGATACTGCTTGCCTGTTGGGAGTGCATTCAGTATCCCTCTGAGGTTTGTTTCAGTGCTTTTATTAATACTCGCATCGTCTATATATTCTGGCTTGGCAGATACCTTCACATTTATGTTATGAGTTTTTATGATCGCTTCAAGGTCTTTGGATACTTTTTTAAAGGAATCGTTCTCGCCAAAGTAGAGCATGTATTTGTGAGAACCTGCTCTGTAAGTTGTATTTTTGATTTTGGATGCATCTACACCGTAGGTTTTCCAACCCGCAACATACTCGCGTCTCGTCGGTATTGGGGCCACTGCGATCAAATCACCACTAAAAAAGTGATAGTAGTAAGTGTCATCTTCATCGCTATTTATATTATAGTCATACCAAGTGCCTCTGTATTTAGCCTTATAGGCTTGAATTTCATTAAAATCTACAATGGGGCCATTCAGCGCTGTTGCTGTATATATTTCACCCTCTCTAACTGCACCACGAGGAAATGGGTATTCCAAATTACTCTCACCCCACTTTGCTGTTTTGGGAACGCCAAAGGCTATGGCTTTGGCCATCTCTTCTGGATCTGAGGTGTAAACCGGTACAAAATTCGGTTCATACTTCCAAAGGTTAAAATAGTTTACCTTTTTATCATTGTCTTTATCCCATGTTGTACCGCTATCACTGTATGTGAAAACGGAGGGTGATGTTTCTTGAAGGGGAAAATAGGCACCGTGCCACACCCCGTTTGTAGAATGATCTAAATGCTTGTTTTCATCTGTGAGAGAGTACATACCAAATATGGTGAACTGTTGCAGATTAAAATGATAGACTTTACCGTTCTTACCATACGCTTTGCCAAAGTCAACTTTCTCAATGCCACCGATGTCACGATCGAGCTCAATTAAGTTGTTGAGTCTTACAAATAAAGGGGTCCAGTTATAATTAATTGCATCAAAATCATAATCATTACGAGGTTTTTGAATTTTCCAAACATCCGCATCTAACATCGTTGGATAACCAAAACCGCTTAATTTGGCGCCATAACCATACCATTCTCCAGATTTGGTGCGCACGACAACGGTGCGTTCATTGACATACATATAATCTATATTGGAGATACCTTTCACTTTGGTGATATCCTTATAGCCTCCAGCCATGAGATTACCACCATATCCATCTTGAACAAGAGAATCCTCCACAGGAACCGTTAAATAATTATTATTGGAACTTAGATATTGCCCTGCTGTATAATAGCTCATATTTCTGCCTGTTACATAGAGATCACCATTCTCTTTTAATATAAATACACATTCAGTTGGCCAATCACTCCAATAATCATCAAATTTGTAGCTCCCCAAATCGGCCCGTGAGAATTGTATGTCTGCAACATCGGTTGCCACAAGTTCTGGAGAGGTTGCATAACAGTTTATTGAATGATTTCCACCATTCCCATAACTATTTGTTCCCAGAAAGTATAGATCCCCATTTTCAAGTAAATATAAGGCAGCATCACCATAGTAAGCTGCTTTTCTTATTCTGGCTGGGAACGTACTTTCTGTCACATAAGTTTGATCAGAAGGCCATGCCCCTCTCGTTGTATAAGACACAGTGTAGCTATTATCACTGTATTCTATAAGCCCCTCTGGCCACCATGCCACTGCATATTTTGGAGTATCCTCATCGGGAACAAGCCAAAATCCCTCATAGCCATCCAAAAGATATCTCCCAACATATTTCTTGTCTGAGATCACTTCATATTGAATATTTAGAAATTGATCATACCCTTCATTTACAAGGGCGTTGAGCTTACCTTCAAGATTGAGCAGTTCTGTCCCCTCATAATCCGTTATGATTTTGAGGTCGATCTTCTTTTCCTTAACCCCCATGAAGCTCACTGAGGGCTTGTAATTGTCCACTGTGATCACTTGCTTTATTGCACCTGTTCTGTAATCCGCTTGTGTGATGAACTGCGGGATCGTCTCTTGTCCAAAAGTTTCTGTAACAGCTAGTGAAATCTCGTATTTGCCCACTGAACCCACATTGAATTCGACTTGGTTATCTGTATAATCCTCTGTTGTCTTTAAAGCGACGCTGGATTCATCTGTAAAGAGACCATCATTATCAGAGTCAAAACGATAAGACCACACTCTGCGCTTTATAAAGTCGCCGTCCATTGAGTCGGAGTGGTCGTAGACCATGATCTTGGCCATTCGGGTTCCATCTCTATGATGAGGTTCTTCACTGCTCAAAAGCATGACTGGGGCTTCATCTGCTTGCACGTTGATGATCTTCGTCTCTGTGTCGGATACACCATAACTGTTTGTCCCTGTACAGGTGACAAGGTACTTGCCTTTTACTTTCATTAAAACGTCTATTTGACTGCCATAAGATGATACCATCTTGACATTGCTTTGAGGATTGGTCACATCCATTGGCACAATCGTCCAGTGATAGTTTTCCCGCACTGGACTCACGAACTCTGTCAAGTTCGTGGCTTTAAGGGTGATTTTCCGATTTTCTTTATAAAAATCCTTACTGGAGATTTCTACATTAGGGGGCGTTGGAATCACTTTTATAAATGCACCGGTTTCACTTCTTGCGCCATCATCATCTGTAACCCCTAGTATCACTTGATAAAGGCCTGTCCACTTTAGATTAGGCATACAAAAAGATCGAGTATCCTCTTGATAGAATCCAATCTTAGGTATACTAAAGTCATATGAGACGATATGACCATCGAGGTCATATGAATTTTCACCAGAGATATAGACATTGCCCGTCATGGTTTCGCTTGGTGCTCTTATAATCGCCACTGGGGGCAGATTGTTATTAGTTTTGTAAAGATAGGTAAAGCTGATTGCTAGGGGGGATTCAATGATCCCGCCACCTTTTAAAGTGACAATGGCCTTGCCTTCAAACAACTGCGTTTTTGAGTCATCTATGTAGGGAATTGAAAAATTATGTGTCATGGTTTGATTAAGGCTTGGGTAAAAAAATTGGGATCTCTTTTGATCTTTTTCATAGGTGGAGATTTGAAGTTCCACAGATAGAATATCACTTTGCTCTAGGTTAGATATTTTGTTATTTAATGTGACTGGAACACTCACTAACTTTTGATTGTCCTCGAGCTTGATTTCTGGTGGTGACGTTAGAGTGGCCTCTGTTAAAGGTTCTAAGGTCTTTACAATGGTGATTCGAGTAGTTGCAGGTGCTTTAGATGGCACTTCAACAGAAGTATTCCACCACGCTCTAAAACAGACTGCCGCAGTTGACAATTCCACTTCATATGTCCCGACTTCAAGACTGTTTTTAAATGGCGTTCCCGAACTTGACTTAATCACCGTTGTCCACGTGGATGTGCCAACTTTTCTGTATTTCCATTTGTAAATAAGAGGGAGACTCTTATTGGGAAAGGTACTGTCAATTGCATCAAGAGCGATATTTTGGCCTTCATTGAAGATATGCTCTGATCTAATAGCCCTTATACCATCCACAGTCCCGTTAATTATTGGTTCGGGGATGCCTACAGGTTGTGCTGGAAAACCTAACGGTATCCCGTAATACTCTTCCACAGCTTCACGAGTGTCTAAGCTCCAATTTACATCTGAACTTAAAAATTCAGACTTTGTTTTCCATATTGTACCTTGGGGGATCAATTCACCATTTGCGCCAATGGAGATTGAGCCTTGTGGCACAGTATTCACTACTTTTGCAAAAACAGCATCTAGCTTAAGAACATTTTTTTTTGCGAAAAATTCAGCAATATTTACCCGATCTGCTGAGGTTTTATAAGTTTTCTCAAAAGCTTCGTAGATGGAGGGGATACCTTCATTTTGGATGGTATTGTCGGGGCACATGGGGACATGAAAATAGTTTGTTACCCATGTTGTATTATTTTTAGGGTATTCTTCTGAGGCATGATTACTGGATAAAAAATAAGCCTCATAGTTCTTCCCATTTTGTGTGAAATAGGCTTTAAAGCCAACAGTTCTAAAAGCTACGCCTTGACTAGATAAGGGTGTATCTGTTACAAAGTCAAATGCGTTGGTATCTTTATTATATGGATTAACATCTTTATCTTCCAAAAAATCAAGTGGAATTATCAAATTTATGAGAACCACTGATATTAAAAAAATACTCAATTTCCTTTTCATTTTATATCTACTCCTTAATTAGAAGAATTAACAGGAATAAAGTCTGTTAAATAATAATTAGTAGCATAGTTGGGATTACTGTGCTCCCATTCAACACCATTACTTATGCCAAAGTCACCTACCAATGCTTCAAGATCAATATAATACCACTGGTCAACTTTAAGATTCACAATAATATCTTCAAAATGTGTTTGAAACATCTCTGCCTTTTGGCTAGGGGACTTATAAATAAAATACAAGCGTCCTCTTAATCTTTTTTTTCCTTCAGAACTATTATAAAAAAGGGATTTATCTGTAACAAATTGACTCTCCATAACTAAAGTATTGCTTTGAATAGAACTGATTAAATTTTCAATAGAATCCTTACACGCATTGTTTGGAGCAGAAACCCATTCGAGTGATTTTTTGTAAACCTTCAAATCATCTCTATAATCAAAATTATAAAAAACTTTCATGCCTTCAATACCAATATTGATCATTGAGTCCGTGTATTCTTTTTTGGCTTCATAATTATCATATCCTGGGGCGTACCATGTCTTGTTAATAAAATCTTCATAATAATAAAAATCATCTAAGAAACCTGTAAAAACATTATTTTCATGTTTTTTCAATTCATTTATTACATTTTCAGTATCAATAACTGGTTTGCCATTTGAAAATGGTATTTGAACAGCAACTTGACTTTCAATAGGTTCAACAAAATTTTTTCTAACACGGACACCGTTTAATACATCAGAATGATTAGCCCTTTTACTCTTATCAAGAACTCTCTCAATCACCACGCATGATGCGCCTCGAGTCATAATATTTTTAGCATCAAAGTAGTTCGCATTACCAGTAAATATGCCCTTTTGAAGCATACTGTATACACCGTCTCTGTATGCGCTTTCAATTTGGTCATGGTCGAAAATGACTTGATTGAGAGTTGACGTATAGCACTGGTCATACTGAATGCCCTCTTTGATTTGTAATGCTCTATAAAGGATCGTTGCGGCTTGTTCTCTTGTGATCTCATTCATGGACTCTGTCATTGGCTCACCCGTTTTCACAAGACCAAGTTCAAATGCTCTTTTCATGATCGGCATATCCCAAGTTTCGCCCATGCATGCGCCTTGTACATTTTCATTCATGGCTTTAAGAGTTAGGGATAAAAACTCAACATTGCTGATGGTTTTGTCGGGTTTGAATGTGCCATCAGGATATCCCGATATTACGCCTTGGTTCACGAGTGATGTCACAAAGGGTTCTGACCAGTGACCTGCTATATCTGTTGGTAGTGCATCTGCATAACTTTGTGGCGCCACAACTATAACACTTGATATGAATAATACAATGCTGAGCACTGGTAAAATCAAGTGCTCTCTATAAAAAACACGTTTTTTTGGCGCTTCAGACATTTGCAAATCAGCTTTCATTGTCATTTTTGTCATTCTTATCTTGCCTATTTCTCTTATCTTTTTTTTCATTTTCCACTCCATTTTCATCACATTTTAGATTCTAATCGTCTTTTTATCTTCTCTTGAATGCTCTTTTTGGACACGCCAAAAAAAGAGATGTCATACAAACATCTCTATAAGATACTATTCCTTGTGAATGTGTTTATGTATGTCTGAATTTATGTCTACAAATGGCGTTTTACCTTCATTTTCGATCCATTTCTCTCTTTTGTAACATATATTTTCCATGATCAATATTTTAAATTTTTCTTCCATATACGCCCTTGCCATCTCTACTCCCTTTTTAATCACATTTTTTATCACATTCGCCATATGGTTGTATTATTACCATTGTCATTTAGTAATCAGTGTGCTTTTTAAAGTATATCTCAAAATGTTACAATAAATCAATAATTGTTTAACAATTTTTTACAATCATTTTCCCTAAAATATTTTCCAATGTTTATCCCCACAACTTAGTGTTTTATTTTGGCTATTTAAAATAATATTCTGAAGGTCTTACGCTTTTTTCATCGCAATTTAGATTATAAAAATCTTTTACATCTACCTTTGATCTTTAATTTTAGACACACTTAAAAATAATTTCGCATAAGCATCCCTATAAGATTCTATTTTTTATGAATATGTCTACAGATATCTGGCTTTATGCCCATAAACAGATTTGTCCCTTCATCCTCAATCCGTTCTTCTCCTTTATAACATATATTTTCCATGATCAGTATCTTAAATTTTTCTTCCATATATGCTCTTGCCATCTTTACGCCTCCTTTTGATCTCATCTTTTTTATAACCTTTACATAATCTCATTATCACCATTGTCGATTAATAACAATTATGTTTTTTTAAGTATATCACAAGTTGTTACAATAAATCAACAATTTTTTAACATTTTTTTACATTTCGTTTTTTAAGATCTTTTTACTTTGAGAAATTTTTTCAACCCGATTCCTCTTATACTCTTTTGATTGCTCTTGAATACACGAATTGAGCACTAAATGACTTCAAGTTTTATTCTATGCCATATGCACTAAGGCAAAAAACTTGCAATAAAAAAATCTTGCCATGAATAATCACAACAAGAGTCCTTTTTATTGAGATGCTTTTTATATTGCATTTGCAAATTCTGGAGATTTTCTAATCATCATTCTAAACCAAGTAAAAATGATGATTCCCTTAAAGATACTGCTAATACTAATCGCCCACCAAATCCCATTAAGTCCTAATGGTGTTTGAGTACTTAAATAGTAGGCAAAAGGGATTCGCATCAGGTTAAAGATGATGCTTGTAATTGCCGCTGGTTTCGTGTTTCCAATACCATTAAACGCACCAGATGCTGTAATTTCAACGCACATAAAGAGCTGAGATACTGCTAGTATTCTCAAATAATCAATGCCTTGAGAAATAGCAACAGGCTCCCTTATGAAAATCATAAAAAGCCATTTTGCACCGAAAAAAAGCAGTATACTATTGAGAATTCCCAAACAAATCGCAACACCCATTGCCTTTCGATAACCTTCCAAAACGCGCCTAAACTGTCCAGCGCCATAATTTTGTCCAACAAATGCGCCTAAGGCAACAGCCAAACCACCCGCCGTCATCCACGTAATTGCTTCAATCTGGGAGCCAACTTTTTGAACCGCTATCGGCGTGGCACCATAAACCGCGATCATCCTCGCAATGAACATAGATATAAAAGTAAATAGTCCACTTTGAAGTCCCGGCGGCACACCCATCATTACGATGCTTTCAATGCTTTTAAAATCTGGCTTTTTAATAAATGTGAACTGTTGAAATAGGCGATGCTTAAATTTGATAGAACAGATGAATTGCAGGAACACCACACATTGAGCAAAAACAGTGGCCACCGCAGCACCTGCCACGCCAAAAGCTGGTATGGGGCCAAATCCTAGAATGAGAATGGGGTCCAGAATGATGTTGACCATCAGCCCAGTTGCATTTATCTTAAATGGTGATTTACTGTCTCCACGTCCATTGAAAATTCCCGTGAAGACCTGATTGGAAAAAGAAAAAACCATGCCAAATGCTATGATGACCAAATACAGCTTACTCATTGTTTCCACTTCAAAATCTTTTGTATTAAAGAAACCAATGAGACCATTATTAAACCAAATGAGCACCAATGTATATACAATGCCAATCATAAAAATCACTTGAAAACCCGATCTGGCATAACGCTCTGCATCTCCATCCTTTCCAGCACCCGTTGCCTGCGCCACTTTAATCTCTGTTCCCGTTTTTGAAAGCAAAACAAAGGCAAAAGAGAACCAGACATAAAAACCTGCTATCCCAACCGCTGCTACAGCTTTTGAACCCAAGATGCCAATCCAGATCATATCAATCATATTATATGCCATTTGCATAAAACTCGTACCCATAATTGGAATGGACATCTTTAATAAATTATGGATTATAGACCCTTCCGTTAAGTTTATGCGTTTATTGACTTCACTCATGTATTATCCTCAGTATTTTATTATTTTATTTTTCATTCCATAAGTGTATGTGCCCTCAAAAATTTATACGCCTTATAGATTCAAGATATTATAGCATGCTCCCTATGATTTAGGAAAGCTAAACCCTATTTAAAACAAGATTTTCTTGCCTGAAAAGATAAAAAGGGCCCTCCCAAAATGGTATTTGAGACGACCTCTAAAATGATCTAAAAACAGACTTAATCAACAGTCTTATCTGCTTATATTTTTTTCTGCTTATATCCCTATTTACTACACTTTATATTTACTATTCCTCTACTTACTATTCTCTTCCAGCACTCACTTGATTTTTTAAAGAAAATGATATTCCCAAAATAACCCAAAAAACAACTGAAACATGTACATTCGAATCACAGAAAGATGAAGCTACTAGGTATGAAAAAATCGACACGGTGAAACCATATAATACTATCCGCGTAAAATCGTTTTCAAAATCCAATTGATTTTTACAATGTCTAAAGATTCCGAATACATTTTTAAAATTTGCACCTACCATTATGATAAACACAATCAAGGACAGTAATCCTGTGGAAACTGCAATCTGGAGATACAGATTATGTGGCTTATCCACAAGCATATTTGTGGTACCATAGGCTATATATTTGCCAACATAATCATTTTGAGGAAATGCAAGTGGGAATGTTTCGGGACCATACCCCAAAATAGGTCTTTTCATGATCTTAGGTAATGTACGAGACCAAATATAACCTCTACCTGACCCCAATTTTTCCATGCCACTAAATCCAAGCGTCTCTGGTGTTTCAAGTGACGTAAATTTACCATAAATATTCTTGTATTCAAGTTTGCCTTGATCATAAGCAAATGTCCATGGCGTTTTGTCAATCTCAACTGCTAATTCTAAAGCATTTTGGTTTTTATATAAGAATACTTCAATATTTTTGAGATCACCATCAAAATAAGCATGACCGTTCTCATTAATGCCTGAGGAATCAATCGTCTCGCCATTTAAAGTATACTTAAGCCTCCAAACATCTCCCACATGAGTTGTGATCTCAATATCGAAACGTACGTCCTTATAATCAATGCTAATGTGATCGTCTTTAACGACAATCCCTTTAAGTGCATAGGCCTGCTTTGTATTAGAAAAAATTTGCTTAAATCGTGACGTCATAAACCCATGTGTAAAAAACTCAAATCCAACGGTGGTCACGCTTACAATAAGCAAAATAACTATGATCGTCACCTTGTTTTTAAAAATAATCTTATGATTTAATATGATAAAGAGCGGTATACCCAAGGCAATTCCTATAATCCCACCACGTGATATCGAACCAATTGAATTGAATAGGATCATAATAGAGAGTACCAAGTAGAGCCCTTTCCACACTTTCTTGCGTTCATATAAAAACAATGTCATAAAAATGGGAAAACTCAGTGTTGTATACAAACCCACGTAATTGCTGTGATAAAGGGTTTGAAATATGGCTGTATAATCAAATGATTTGGACAAATCAAAAGTTGTTCCCTTTAGGGCCTGTGATGCTATAAACGGTTTCATCGCATCATTAAAAACGAGATCAATACCAAAATACTGAAAAATTCCAATCACAGACAATACCACGTTGGAAATAAAAAAGGCATTCATTAATTTTTTCAACATATTATCGTCCCATTTTAGGGATGCAGAGAGCATAAAAATCATCAAATAAGACAGTAATACAAAAACACTTTCATAACGCTCCAAAAAACCATGCATAGAGACATAGGTGGATATGGAAAACAAAGTCGATAAGATAATAATAAGTCCATATACTGAAGCAAGTGAATTCTGTAAATTAAAAAATTTCTGTTCCTTACCAATAAACTTGTGATAATAAAATAGCAACATGAATGCCACTATCCCAGAAAATACAATTGCATTTGCCTTTACCATTGAAAAAACATCGAAAAACTGAGTCTGATCAATATACCAAGAAAATTGATTCATTGGGTATTCTATCGGAGTGATTCTGACAAGCAACGGAATAATCGCCACGGAGAAAATAGTCAACAGTAATACGAATATATTGAAATTTTTAGTTTTCTTATGAAGCTCCAGCTTCTTAGACTTTGACGACATAATAGCTCCTTAAAAAATATTATCAAATTCAGTTTATCATATTTTCACTTTTTTGGGGAGTTACAGTATTTTCTATATTCCAATCTTATTAAAATCTAAAAAGACTAATTACACCATTACTCAATGAAAAGATAATAATCCCGGCAACTAAATTGCCAATCAATATGGCTGGAAACGCCCATTTAAATCTAATATCTAACAGAACTGCAGCTAGAGAACCCGTCCAAACCCCTGTGCCTGGGAGCGGAATTGCCACGAACAGAAACAATCCCCATACACCATATTTTTGAATCCGGTGACTTTTATTCAATGTCTTACTTTCAATGCGATCGGTTATTTTTCGAAAAAAAGCAGCATGTTTGAGCCAATTAAATACAGGTCTAATGCCGAACAAAATAAAGGGAACCGGCATGATGCTCCCCAATAAACTTATGAGTAAAGTATGCCATGGATTCATGCCCAGTGAAAGTCCTAAGGGTATTGCCCCTTTGATCTCAATAACAGGCAACGCTGCCGTGAATATAACCTTAAATTCATTGGTCAATACCGTTTTTAAAAACTCTAGCATATTGTACTCCTCAACATATTATTGAATTTGTTTCTTTGTGATTGCTTTGCAAATCGTTACTTTGTCTTCACGACTTAACACAATAATCCACACCAAAATAAGATATAACACCATGAATCCCATGCCAAATAGAATAAAAGTACTTAAAAAACCTGTAAAAGGATTGTGCTCAAGTAACCACTTCATGGGCAAATACGCCAGAATACCCACTGCAATAACTTTAAGTCCATTAAGAGCAATTAAACTTACCCCAAAGGCACGTTTAAACCACTGCATCCTAATCAAGTTTCCAATGAGATAAATAAGGACACTCACATACGCAATGCCAATAATGCCGTATGTCTTCACCACTAAAATATCTAAAATACCATTTACAAGGAGCATAGAAAAACCAATTCGCCATTCAATTTTTTCAAGTCCCACCATGGCATTGAGGAAAGTCAAAGGTCCAAAAAAGGCATTGATCAACTGAGCGAAGGCCAAGGCATACAGAACACGATCACCTATAATAAATTCAGGCCCAAACAGTGCGAGCACTTCATGACCAAGGAGTATTAACCCTCCAAATACAGCTGTATTGATCATTAGAATCCACCTATTCACATCAAAATAGGTTTGTTTCAAATTTTTAAAATCTTTCTCAGAATAATATCGCGCAAGCACAGGTGCCATCATGGACCCACCTGCTATAAACATAAAATTTCCAATATACGCCAATTTATCGACGATGCTATAAACACCCACATCTGATTCCGTCAATTGATATCCAATAACGTACGCATCAATCCGTCCCATTAAAAATTCAATAAGACCTACGAGTATTAATGGAATTGAAATGACCAACAATCTTTTATATAAAACCTTATTTTCATATTTTAAAAAGACCAAAATTTTTCTATGAATTAAAATACCCAACAAATAAGCTACATTTAAAGACCAAGCAAAATAATTCGAATAGATAAGTGTTTCAAGTGTATTTTCATCAAACATAATCACTCTAACGAGAAAAAAAGCAACTAGGCTTATTGGCATCAGTATATTCTTGCTGAAAAAAAAATGTTTTATCCCGCCAATCGTCCTAAATATGCCTTCACTCATCTGAACAAAAGCAATTGGAAAAATTAAAGGGAGAAACAATCTCAATGCTGATTCCAAGTGTACGTTATTGAGAAGTGTCCTCGATACAAATTCAGAACTCACAAAAAAAATCAATCCAAGTACAACACTAATCCCCAATAAAAAATAGACCGAAAATGAAACCAACTCTTTTTCTTGGTTTATATCTTTCATCCCGGGAATAAGAGCCGTTAATCCATGATCCATCCCCATCTTGATGGCAATCGACAAAAACATCACCAATGTACTTATATAGACATAGGTCCCATAGCCTTCTGCACCAATGTACTTTGCCGCTAAAAAATTAAACATAAACATAAAAAACGCATCGATAATCTTCCCTATAAAGAGAATCCCCGATCGCGTTGTAATTGATTTTACTTGGCTCATATAATCTCCAACTCGTAAAAAAAGGTACCCATACACACATCTATATTTTATCATCTAATAAGACTTAGGTAAATTAAAGTTTTATTAGAGATCATCATTTCTACTCAAAATCTATTGATAATCGCACTGCATTTAGATACTATTTAAGTGATTGTACTCTAAATTTTATAATCCTACCCAAAAGGAGTTCTTATGCAAAAATATAAAGTTTTAGTTTGTGATGATGATCCTGTGGTTCATGAATCTCTTAAAATATATCTTGAAAGTGAAAATTTTGAATGTATTTCTGCTTATGACGGTGTCCAGGGGCTAAAAATGTTAAATGAATTCGAGCCCTGTCTTATGGTTTTAGATATTATGATGCCCAATTTAAACGGTCTTGATGTTTGCCGCGAAGTTCGTAAGACAAATGATATCCCCATTATTATGCTCACAGCAAAAGGTGAGGAAATTGATCGCATCATAGGACTTGAGCTCGGAGCAGATGACTACATCGTTAAACCTTTTAGTCCACGTGAAGTCGTGGCAAGAATCAAAGCCATTAGGAGACGAACCAGTGAAAATGTTGTTGAAGGCAAATCTTTAACACTGACTTTTAATCGTCTTGAAATCAGCCTAAAAAAATACCAAGTTACTTTCGACGGTCAAATCATCATTTCTACTCCAAAAGAAGTTGAAATCCTATTCTTACTTGCATCCAATAGGGGACAAGTTTTTTCAAGAGATCAGATTCTAAACCGTGTTTGGGGATATGAATATTATGGTGACACACGCACCGTTGATACACACATAAAGAGAATTCGCGCAAAGCTGCCTCAAGAAGGAAGCGGTATAGATCTTCAAACCATATATGGTGTGGGATATAAATTGGAGGTCTTCAATTTATGAAAAGTTTTATTGTGAGAAGAATTATTTTGTTAATGACATCTGTCATTGTCCTTTCTTCCATCATCATAGGTGTACTAGGGGTCTTTCTTTCAGAGGACTTCATAGGGGATGTAAGGGATAATAAATTTGTACCTGATTTATCTTTAATTGCTGAAAATGTAAAACAGTTTCAACTTGGTAAAATGTCCAAAGAAACGCTTATCAAAATCATTTCAAAATCTTCTGAAAGCTCATCAACACGCTATTTTGTTTTTGATTCAGATCGAAACCTTACCTATAGCTCTGATGACTCCAATTTTAACTCAATTGAAAACAAAGATTTCAATAGCAAATTGACCCTTGCATTGACAAAAATATTTTCAGGAGAAAAAGTTGCTTACAAAGTACATATGTTTGCAAATAAACCTATTGAAATTGTGGGCGTTCCAATACTCATAGAAGACGTCCCATCAGGTGCTGTGGTTGTCATATCGGAGATGGTAGATATTGAACTCATAAGAAATCAATATTTTTCTTCGCTGATTATGTCAACATTAATCGTACTGCCGCTTGTCGTTGTCTTTTCATACTTTATTTTACAGCGTATCGTCAGACCAATTCGAAATATTACCCAAGTGGCACTCTCAATTTTAGATGGTGACTTTTCAATAAAGGCGGATGAAAGCGTTGAAGGTGAATTTGGATTTTTAGGAAAAACTATGAATATTCTGTCTGCAAATCTTTATAAAAGCCTATCTCAATTGTATATTGAAAAAAATCGATTGAACCAAGTTCTAAATACACTGGTTGAAGGTATGATTTCTGTAGATGAAAATTTAAAAATCACACATTTTAACAGCGTGCTCCTTGAAAAATTTTCTATCGATGAAACACGGCTTTTAGGCATGGATATCCGAGATATCGGCTATTTCCAAATTGAGCTCAGCGAACTTGAGCTCAGCATCACTGAGAATCGACAAATTATAAAAACAGCCCTTTTAGGCGAACGCATATTGGAGATCATTATGGTCCCCATAGAAGATGAAAAAAATCACAGTGTTGGTGCTGTGATCTTATTTAAAGATATCACAGAGATGGAGAAACTCGAAAATCTTAGGAAAGATTATGTGGCCAATGTTTCGCACGAACTCCGTTCTCCGTTGACGGCAATAAGAGGCCTTATAGAACCTCTCATGGACTGTGTTGTCAAAGATGAATCAGATATTCAGAGATATTATCAGATTATTTATCAAGAGAGCTTAAGACTATCTCGACTGGTTGATGACATTATGGAGCTCTCTAGGCTACAATCTCACGAATCCGTCATCCGTAAAAATTTTGTTGATCTCAATTTGGTTTTTGAAATGGTCTATGAGCGCTATAAATTATTTGATGAATCCATTCAATTTAAATATACACCTCAAGAATTACCACTTGTTTACTCTAATTATGATCGAATCGAACAGATTCTAGTTATTTTACTGGACAATGCCTTTAAATTTACCCCAGAGAACGGTGAAATTGCTTTAAAAACAGAATTAAAAGAAGATCATGTTATTGTTAAAGTCATTGATAATGGCATTGGCATTTCAAAAGAGGACTTGCCTTTTGTGTTTCAAAGATTTTATAAAAGTGACAAATCAAGAACCAAAAAGGGTACGGGGCTCGGCCTCTCCATTGCAAAAGAAATTTTGTTCATTATGGGGGAATCTATTTCGGTCAACAGTATCCTCAATGAAGGCACTGAATTTTCTTTTACACTTCATCTAAAATAAAGATACTCGCCACAAGTCAAATAGAGTCGTTCAAAGCATTATTGCACTTCTAGATTACTAGATTTGTAATAATGTTTTTTTATGTCCAATGAATCTCATTTAGAGTTCACATTTGTTCATATTCATACCATATTGAAGTCATAATTCTTTAGCATAATAATAGAGAATTTTTAACTAAAACCTCATTATGAGTTTTAATATGAAGGAGACTTAAAATGAAATTTGAAGTATTTCGCAAAATAACACTTTGTGGTTTTATCGTAGTATTGATTTTTTCTGGTATTCCCATCTTTGCAGAATCCGATGTTGAAGCCCCCTATGAGTTGCCTACAATGACCGCAGATGAAGAAATACGCTCACATAAAGGATACGATATCCCTGAAAAAGCAGAAGAAAAAATAGCTGAACTAACTGTTACAAGTACTGAAGCGGTCTCATATGGTTTAGAACATAGTAAAGTACTTGAAACATTAGACAAAAAAATATCGCTTGCAACGATTACCTTAATCATGACCAGCGACAATCGAACTGAGATTAAGGAAGCACAGAATACAATTGATGATGCGAAAGAAATTATTCATGAAAATAACGTCAAGTTGGCTCAGGCACAGTCAGAGTTGAATCAGGCACAAGCTGCTCTTGATGCTGGCGTCACACCTGTAACGCTCCCACTTGTAGATGGTAACGGCACACCACTAGTAGATGCGCAGGGAAATCCTATTGTACTCACCCCAGGAAGTCATATCAGAACATCACTCGGCACACTACCATCACCCGCATTAGCACCTGCAATGGCAGATGCTCTTGCAGCGGGTATCATCACTAAAATTCAATCCTCACTTGATACTAAACAAGCTCAAATCGATGCTAACACAACTGCCTTAGTATCTGCATCAACAACATTAGATTTAAAAGAAAAAGAGTTTAAGTCCGTTTTATCGAATGTATCGGACAGTCTGGGCATGAAACTTCAAAACTCAAGTAATGTTCAATTTACAGCAGATGAAGCAAGCGATCTAATGCTTACCATGGCTGGTGTAAATTTAGATGTCACACGCTATGCCAAACGCATTTATAAGAACCAAATTGCTATGCTCATTCAAAAAGATTATCATGATGCACTCCTAGCTTCTAAAACACTGGATCTTAAGAAAACTGCTGAAGAACGCGGTAAAACGCAGTATGACCTCATAGAACTTTCATATCAAAATGGCATGAAAAGTAAACAAGACTTATTACTTAGTAAAATGTATTATGACAGCACACGCATTGCCACCAGAGTTGCTGAAGCAGATTATACAAATTGCCTAACAACCTTGAAAAAAGATATGAATCTCAATTTGGACTGTGCTCTTACTCTTGTAGAACCTACCGTATCTTTATCTAATCCAATTAGCCTTGAAGAAGCCCTTATTTCTGGAACGACAAATCGAATAGAAATTCAAAAATGCTTAGGACAATTACAAATTATGAAACTTAATTATGCACTTTTAGAGAAGAGGCCTGCCAGCATCAAAGATACCAATGCCGAAACAGAAGCACACTTTCAAATGGAGGAAGCTGAGCTGAACCTTGATATTACAAAAAACACTGTTGCTTCTGAAATACGTCAATCCTACGAAAATTTAATGTCCATGCAAGAGGCTATGCTTTACACAGATGAACTCGTAGCAGAGGCTAAAGAAGTGGTTGAAATTTCAAAATTGAAATATGAACAAGGTTTTGGTGCAGACAATGCGCTTTTGCAAAGTTTAAATTTAGAAGCAAGCTCTGGTACTATTATAGAACTCATTGCTGCAGAAGAAAAACTATCTGAAATTGAAGAAAATGTCGCTAAAATTCGTTACAACTACATTATGGCTAAAATCAAATACTATAATGATGCCGCTCTACTTAATGTACTTGAAGACTAAATTTGATCCTATATCAAATTCATATATCAAATTATTATTGGGAAAGGTGAAAGTATGAAAACGATAACATTATTCAAAAAGAAAACTCTAATAAAAGATTGGATCAAAAAGCACATAAAAGCCATTGCAGTCACATCCGTTGTAGGCATTACCTTCTTGGCTGTTCTTTTCAACTCACTTGCCATTGCAAATAAAGAAGAATCTCCTAAGTTACTGTATGGTACAATTTCTGCACAGGATATCAGTATAAACTCTAAAATTCCAGGTCGAATTGCTAAATTATATGTGACAGAAGGTCAATCCGTTAAATCAGGGGATCCCCTTGTTGAAATTACAAGTGATGAACTCGAAGCCAAAAAAGCACAGCTTCTCGCTCAGATCAATCAAGCTGAAGCCGGCGTGGAGGCATCAAAAGCTTCTGTGGAAATGGCAAATGCAAATTATGAACTCGCCAAAGACCGCGTCGCTCAAGCACAAGCTGGTGTCAAAGCGAGTACAAGTCAAAAGGATATGGCGAGTGCCACCAATGATAAAGCTACAAATGGCGCCAGAACACAAGAGGTTGCTCAGGCGGAAAGTGCTTTCTTATTAATGGATACTACCTATCAACGCGCATTGATCTTATTTGATGGCGGTGCCATCTCACAACAGAAATTAGATGAGATTAAAACCCAAAGAGATATCTATGAGCAAACTTTACTGATGGCACAAGAAGGCGCGAGATCGGAAGATAAAATGGCTGTAGCCGCACAACTCTCCATGGCGCAAGCAGGTATTGCCGCAAGTAATGCCGTCTTGAGTCAAGCTTCTGAAGCTGTTAACATTGCAATGGCACAAGTCAATCAAGCGAATGCCGGTCTCATCGCATCTGAAGGCAAACTTGAACAAGCCAAGGCAGGTCTTGCAGAGATAGAAGTTTATTTGTCCGAATCTATTATAAAAGCACCTATAGACGGTACTGTAACCACATTGAATTCAGATGTTGGCGAACTGGTTTCAACGGGAACTTCTATTGGCACTGTGAGCAATCTTGAGACTTGCTGGGTCAGTGTTGATCTTGACGAAAGCAAACTCAATGGCTTAAGTGAAGGCCAAACCGTCTCAGTCAACCTACCTGCTTATCCAGATCAATTGTTACAAGGCACTGTTGTCACCATCAATAAACAACCTGATTTTGCAGTCAAAAAAGCGACCAACGAAAATGGCAATTTAGATCTTGTCTCATATGCTGTAAAGATAGAACTGGATAACAATGACGCCCTTTTAAGACCAGGAATGACTGCAACCGTAGATTTCGAGACGCCAGTCATTACAGAGGTAACAACAGATTCTGAGGCACCAGCAAGCTCTGAGACATCAGTAGACTCTGAGGCACCGGCAAATTCTGAGACATCAGTAGACTCCGTGACACCGGCAAATTCTGAAGCAACAGCAGATTCTGAGACATTGGATGTGGAATAATGGTACAAAAAAGCTTTTTAGAAGAATTGAATAGATTTGAAAAGGAAAAAATATTGTTCATTGTATTGTTCATCATACCAATACTCAGTACCTTTATTCTTGGAATTGCCTTTTCTTCTGAAGTCATTGATCATATTCCAATGGCAGTCGTTGACTATGACCACACCGATTTCAGCCGCAAATTGATAAATGCGTTTTCAGATAATGATGCCTTTGATGTCATTTATTATCCTGAAAATGATCGTGAACTTGAAGCGTTAATGCGAGACAGTAAGGTGCGCGTGTCGATGGTCATCCCACATAATTTTTATAATGATGTTCAACAACTTAAATCGCCCACTGTCCTCATGGCCTACGATGGCTCGCATATGTCCATGACAAGTGTTTCAAAGTCCAAATCGATGGAAATTCTTCTAACTTATAAAGCTGGTGCTACGATTAATCATCTTCAGTCCAGATTAAATCTTTCCTATGATGAGGCGTTTAACATCACTCAAGCATTTCATTTTTCAAACAGAATGTTCTATAATCCAAACAAGAGTTTCAAGGACTTTCTCACCCCACCATTAATGGCCGGTGTGGTTCAAGCGTCAATCGTCTTAACAGCCACGGTCTCTATTGATCACAAAATTTATCAAAAGAACCGTCGACAAAGAAGAGGGTATGCCTTGGGGAAAACTCTATTTTATGCGCTTGCAGGTACACTTTCCATGATTTTTTGTATAATCATTCAAGCCAAGGTTTTTCATGTTGCTTTCATAGGTAACATAGCAGATGCACTTATTCTCACGTTAGCATATACTTTTGCAGTTTCAAGCTTTTGTGTGCTTATATCTGCAATCATTAGCAACCGTATGATCTCCTTAATTGGTGGCGGCGTCATCTTTATTCCAAACTCCATTATGGCGGGAACAACTTGGCCTCTTTATGCTATGCCAATAGGGTATCAATGCTTTGCAAAATACGTTCCCTTTATGCACTACATTATTAATCTCAGAGATATTTATCTTAAAGGTATTTCCTTGGCAACCCTAAAAGGTGATTTGATCTATTTAGCACTTTTTTCCTGCATCGTTATCATAATTACTGAAAGTGTCTTATTCATTGCCGACGTCGAAATTGACAAAGATCAAGGAAAGGAGGCCAGTGATGGCATTTATCCAGAGCTTCAAAGCGGCATTTCAATGCATATTTAAATATAAAGGTCTGCTCATTATACTTTTTATTGGACCTATTTTCTTAACTTTGCTCTTTGGTGGCGTTTATTCTAATGACTATGTAAACGATATGCCCATTGCCATTCTCGATGAAGATGCTTCCAATTTGAGTCAATATGTTGCAAACACTTTTAGCGTAAGTGATCGGTTTGAAATCGCTTATTATCCAAATTCACGTGCTGAGATGCAAAAGTTGATGGATGACGGCACTATTGCCATGGGCATCTGGATTCCAAAAGACTTTGAAAGAAGCGTCACGGCCTTTCAATCTGCAGAAATCATTGCCATCATTGACGGTTCCAATAATGTGGTTGCTGGCAATGCATATGCTCAAGCCACTGCGATCATACAAACCATTTCAGCAGGTGTTGAGATGAAACTTATTGCTGCCAAAGGCATGAGCAATGCAATGGCTAAAAATACGGCTTTGGTATACAACGTAAGCGAGCGCATCCTATTTGATCCCAAAATGACTTATATGAACTACCTGATGATTTGTTTCTTCGCAGTCTTTATACAACAACTGATGATGTCTGCTATGGGCGGCATTTTCAATAGAGAACGTGAAACTCTTTTAAAGGGCAATGTCCTGATCAATCTGATTGCCACAACGAGTGCATGTATTGTTGGTATGACACCTGCGCTTATAATAAGCATGGTTTTACTTAAAAATTTGTTTCATATTCCAATCATCGGGAACCTCTGGACAGCTTCACTCATGACCTTAATTTTCATGTTTTCACTCACCGGCCCTGCCTCAGTGCTCTCGGGCCTTACGAGAGATCGTGTCAAATTTGCGCAGATATCATTTATGCTCTCTGTGCCAACGCTTGTAACCAGTGGATGTGTTTGGCCACTTGAAGAAATGCCAAATATGCTCAAAATCGTGGTCCAATTATTTTGGCCTCTGATTCAGTTTGCCAAACCTTTACAAGAAGTATTAATCAAGGGCCGAGCCTTTGAGACAGTACGCCCCCAAGTTTTATCATTAGTTGTCTTTACAATTGTGTGGACGCTGATTGGATGGCAGGTTTATAAGAGAGACACTATTTCTCCACAAAATAATATATAAACATCCTATAAGATGCATTGAAGTCCATAAATTAAAAAGATATAATGACATGTGTACACATTTTCTTTACTTATCTATTTTAATAATACGGAGGTCAATTCATGAAAAAAATCATCCAGATTTTATTAATTCTAGCTCTTGTTCTAATGACATGCCCTACATACGCCACAGATACTGAAACAGCTGCTGATTTGCTCCTAAAGTATAAATTTATAGCAGGTGACAATGGTGACCCTATGGTTGAAAAGGCACTGACACGAGCTGAAGTTGCCGTTATAATAGCCGAAATGAACGGCGTTAAAGATACTGCAGCACAATACAAAGGTGCATCCGGTTTTTCAGATGTTGCAGAAGGCAAGTGGTATACACCTTATGTTGCCTATGGCAAAGCAAATGATCTTCTCGGTGGGTATCCCGATGGTACCTTTAAACCTGAAGCTGAGGTGACATCAAGAGAATTTGCAGCTTTTCTAATGAATGCGATGGGATATAAAGGTGATTATGAATTTGACAATGTTACTTCATTTTCAGCTTCCAAAAATGTTTGGGTTGATGTTAAGGGTGTAAAATTTGTAAGAGGTGATGCCTTTGATGCTTTATGGTCTGCTGTAAATCAGCCAGCAAAAGGTTCAACTGTTCCAATTGGTGTGAAAATGGGAAAACTTCCTGCAACTTCTGTGCCGACTCCAGTAAAAGAGGCTTTTCAGATTTTTGACATAAATGTAAACACTGCTAAAAGCATTCAAATTCAATTTGAAAATCCTATAAAAGACACAAGTCAAATCAATTTTTCGGCATTATATCAAGCAAGCACCCTAAATTTCAAAACAAGTTGGGATGCCACTAAAACAACTGTAACATTATCTTCTCCATGGGATTTAAATAGTGGTGATTATATCATTACAATAAGTGATATAAGCTCTGATACAAGTATTGTTAAAACTGTCAAAATAGAACCTCAAAAAGTATCTCGAGTTGAGCTAGATTCCAATACAATTGAAAGATTTAATGACTATATAGGCACTATCGGTTATACCGTGTATGATCAATATGGTGTGGATATTACGAATTCAACTTTAGGCAGAAATCTCAATTTTGTTGTGGGAACCGATCACCCCAAACCTATAGTAAACTTTGAACATGGAACCATTATCATACAAAAAGGGGCACGCCCTCAGTCATCAAATACATTGAGATTCGCTCAGAACATAGCGCTTGGCATTATAGATACTGCATCTGGATTTTCTACCAGCTTCGAATTAACCCCTTCATTACTTCCAACTGGTATTCATCAGGTAGAAATCAAAGGGATTATTGATCAAAATGGCAATAATACTGAGCTGATCTATTCACCTACAAAGGATTATTACCTAGACCTTAGGATATGGGATTCGAATGGTAGGCAGGTCGTCAATAAAGATGCCTTTGATCAACTTAGCATGGCTGGTCAAGAACTTTTACTCATAATCGCAAGCGATCCTTTCTGTGAAGTGACTAAAACCGTTCACCCTACCAAATCTGGTGAAGTGGCTTATAAGATTACCTTTAAATCTACGCCAAATGCAACTACAATGGTTACTTTTTTAGCTCAGGTACCTGAGGCCATTGGATCAACATCGACTTCTACATTTACAACAAAACTTATCAAAGAATAATTTCAAACACTTAAAAAGAGGTTCCCTTACACAAGAAAAACTTGTATGGGCAACCTCTTTCTATTTTTCAATCCAAACGCTTATCAATAGTATCTTAAAAAGTCATGATATGCCTTATAATAACTGTTCAAAGCATTCGTTAGTCCAATTTCTGCAGATAAGACATCTTTTTCAAGTTTTATGAGTTCAAGTGCAGTAGTCATGCCAAGATCGAATTTTACTTTTTCAACATTTAATTTTGAAGTTGCTAAAGTCACATTATTCTTAGCAACTTTTATACTTAAACTTAAACTTTTAAGATTATAAAAATCTGTATATACCTTATACTTAATTGCCTTTATCTGTGCGTCTGTATCATGCTTATTGTCCTCAATACTCTTATTATAATCTTCTAATACTGTAACACTATTTGAATACAATTGATCTACAGTCTTCTTCTCTTCTATCCTCTCAACAGTTTCTTTCAACCCTACTAAAGTAGAATCATGGGCAATATTTTTTTCACCGAGTTTGTCTAAATCGACTTTAGAGATATCAAAGTAATCGCCGATCAATAACGTTTCAAGGTTACTAATATCCATACCATATACCACATCTAAAGAGTCCATCACAAGATAGTTAAAGTTTACAAGTGCAAGATCGTATTCTCTCTGAGCAGATTCAATATCTTTTTTCGCCGAATCAAGTGCAATCTCATATGCGAGCAAATCATTACTTGTGATTTTGCCAAGTTGAAGTTCTAATGCCTTTTGATCATATTCCTTTTGTGCCGTTTTTGCGACCTCATTATATAATTCAAATTTATTCTGAATTGTTGCCCAATTTACATAATAGTCTAATACGGATTGTTTGAGCTCAAATTTTTTATCTTCAAGTGATCTTTCTAAACTTGTCAATGTCATTCGAGCATCTATTGGATCTAAGAAAACCTTAGTTGCTCTATCTAATACTTCATCTGCCTGATTAATATATGCTTTTAACCTTCTTGATTCTTGTTCAACTTCTTCGACAACTTTCTTTTGAATTTCAATTTTCTTCTCTATTGTTTTAAGCGCTTCACTATTCTCAATCAATATTTTTACTGCCTCTTCATATTGAATCAATTTTGGAGCAACTTTAGCAACTTCATTACTTTCAGCAAATACTGCCACTTGAAAGAGTAACGTAAAAATCAACAATAAGCTTCCTATTTTTCTCATATTAATCCTCCTATAAACTAATGCCAAATGAAACGAGCAAATCAATCTTTTGCGAAAGCAAAATTTTGTCCTGTATCAAACTCAATTTATCTATTTTTGACTTGGAGACGGCTGTTTCGTATTGAAGTCTTTGAGTTGCAGTAACCTGTCCTTGCTCTTCCATCTGAGCTAGTTTTTTCAACATGTTGCTGTCATATTCAATTTGAGATTGGGCAACATCAATTTCATCTTCTAATTTATAATATTCACTCAAAGCAGAATACAAATTCTTATAAATTTCTTTCTCAAGTCTCTTGATTTCATACTGTCCATCCTCATAGCGTCTATCGAAATCAGCCAAATCAGAGGCAATCACAAAGTTTTTATACATTGTTATAAACTTTTTTTCATTTTCAAGTGCTTCCATATTCACTTTTGCAGCCGCTAAAACTTGATTTGTCTCCTTAGCCATTTCATAATATTCTAAAAATGCATTCGAATCATACTTTGAGTCGGTAAACTCAGGCAATACAAATCTATACGTTTTATCTGGCTCTAAACTCGCAGTGGATTTCACTGTATATTCGAAACCTTTTAATGCATAGTATAACTGATCTCGTGAGAATTGAGTATTTTCAAGGTTGATTTTTGCCGTCTCAAGGTCTACTTTACTCACAAGACCTAGTTCTGCCTTCTCAAGGATTTCATCATACGAACGTTTTACATTAGCAAGGTTTTGATCCGATAATTCCAATTGTTTTTCAAGCGTATCCCTCTTAAACAGCACAGTGTCTGCCGCAGTTACATATCCAACTTCCATCAAATTGATTTGTGCATCCATCGTAGCAAGCTGTGCTTCTAAATTCATCGTTCTAACAAAATTAGGATAAGCATACTCATAATAGCTGCCTTTTTTTTGTTCCTTATAGCCAGTAGTTCTGTCACCACCATACAACATGTAACCCGAATTTTTATCTAGCATTGTTATAGTGTCCGCTAGATCCTCACGTGAATCTTTAAGATTTCTCAACGTGATATCCTTCTTCACAACCAAATCGCGGTATTCACTCAAGCTTAACTCAACAATTTCTTCCTGTGTTTCTGCAAATATTGGCATTGTTCCCATTAGTATTAGAAGTACTGACAAAATGAGTGTACTCAATTTTTTCCCTATTAACATATTTTTCATACGCACGATTACCTCCTTATACAATTAAGTCATATCTAGTATTATAACTCTTTTATATAAATAATCACTAGATGAACCGAATAATTAACCTTTTTTTTTCTATATTTTAAGAAACAATTAAGAATTCAATAGTAAAATCCGCTTAATTCAAAAAAGTGCTACTATGCACCGTCATGCGGTTGATAATAGCACTCATGAAATTAATTGATATACTCAATTCGAGTTGAAATATTCTCAATCTTTAAGCCTTCGTTATCCACAAGAGGATATTTCTGAATGATGCTCATGTATTGTGATATTTTGTCTTGATCTAAAACGTTTATATAAAGCTGTAATGCACTGTAATTAGTAACTATTTTGTCGATTGTAACCCCAGGAATATCAAAAGTTAGACTAGAAATTGTATTCCCATTTAGAGGCTTTGTAAACTCTATCGTGACAATTCCTGTACCTTTGGTATAATAAGCATCATCCACCGACTGGCCATTTATAAACACTTTCTTAATGCCTGAAACGATATATTCTGTCATTTGCTTGTAAGAACTAATACTACTAAAAGTTTCACCAAAAGACGTCTTTGTATTTTGACCCACTGTTTTTAATAAGAAACCATAGATATTATCAATTGGATAACTTAAAATTGCCGTTATAACCGTTCTGTTTTTTTCATCTGTACTTAGAGTATGACTTGTTATTGCATAATAGCCGTTATTCTTAGTGATCTCAAAATCGGCGACATCCACCACATCTACTTTATCTGACAATACAATTTCACATTGATTATTGCCAATATATCTAAATTCTTCCACTGTGATATTTGCCTTTTCTCTAAGATCCACATAGTTTTCATTTGACTCTGTTATATTTCCGGAAATGTCTGCTACTCGATTAATCGTCATATCAACTGCGTCAGCACTGGTATTGCCGTCCACTGCAATGTTTATTCCACCATAATTGGATCGTGCAATTGTAAATTGTACCGTCATATCATCTATCTTTTTAATTGAGACACTATTTGCAGGCAAACTACTTAACTTAATACCATTTATACTGTAATTATTTCGATCCAGCACAGAATATTTGCCGCTCATATTCATCGCTTCATCAAAGAAAAGTAAAACATCTTGTTCTGAAGACGATGTAAAAAATACTTTTGCAAACCATTTTGCAGGGCTTGGAACAGTCATATCTTGTACTGAAAATTTATGTCCCGAATCTTCCAACACATTATCTGAATAATCTTTAAAATTTTTAAAAGCTAACGTATAATTTCCCATTAACTTATCTATCGTTCGTATAGTGATCGTGTAGGCCTTAGCATCATATACTGCCGAGGATAATCTGACCTCATTTCCATCTTGATCCTTAAAGACATAGTTAGAAAACAAATTCAGCTCTCCTGTGGTATTTTTTAAAGCCTCTGAAAAATATACCACAACTGTATGATCATCTATTATATCCGGTTCTCCTACAACAGTGGGCTTTGTATTATCTGGTGGTAACATAACTGTGACCGTTTCTGTTACGTTCTTATTGCCAGCATAATCTGAAACTGCACCGCTGAGGACAATCACATTGTTACTTCCTGCATTTAGAGGTTTCTTTGAAAAATTCAAAGTCATCTCATTACCATTAAGCTGATCTTTGGTCAAATTTTGATCAATAGAAGAAGTCGCATTTGTATGATAATATGCTGCATATAGACCATTAATGAGCTTTAAATCTTCATCCCACACCAACACGACCTGCGTTGGACTGTTCACCCTGTACGAAACCACTTTAGGGCCAACTGTATCCTTATTTAGCTCCGCTGTTAATTCAGTCACGTACAGATTAAAACCCGCGTAATCTTTAATCGTATTTTGTGCTTTAATTTTAACTGGTTCGGTTAACTTGGAACCACATTGAATAATTGCTGTTTTATTATTGTTTGATAACTTTGCATCATATACACTTATTTGTCCTCCATTTACGACAAAGTCAGTTGAATAAAGCTCTGGCTCTGAATCCGTGTCTATATTAGGATACTGATCTTCATCACTTTGAACGGGTTCATTAAAAGTCACCTTGATATAGTAATCCCCTATGATTTCAGCTGACCTGAGCTGTGGCAATGTCGTATCTGCAAACTGGATATTGCTAAGTTTCTTTTCTGTCATTTTGCTACCATCTTTTGCATCAATATCTTTAAAGGTAATCTCCAAAGCTCTATTTTGAATAATAGGAATATTGGTAACAATATTGAGGCTCATCATATCTTGAGATAATACAATTTTTAAAGGTTTTAAGAAGAAATTTGAATCCTGTTTCAGTTCCACATGTGATAAATCCATATTCATCTTATTGTCCAAAGCTTTACTGAAAGTAAACTCAAGTTCAGTTAACCCAATGGCCTTATAACTCTTTATTTCAAAATCACCTGAATTCGCTGTTGTTGAATCTGTACTTGTATTGCCACCTAAACTCGCTATAACGTCCTCGGGAATTTTATTCAATTTTAAACCCAAAGCCAAAACATCGTTTTTTGCTGGTGTCAACAATGCTTGCCACATGCCGTTAAATGCCTCACCGCGCTTCAATGCAGCCGAATTCGCTGCAGTAAAATTGATACCAAGTGTATTCATATCCAAGATCACATTGGACCATTCATAAGTATAGCCAAGCGCATTCATCAGCATTGCACTCCACTCTTGTCGTGAGACGGACGCATTTGGTTTAAAAGTCCCATCAGGATAGCCACTAACCCATCCCGATGTTTTAGCGTACGTCACATATGGCGCATACCAATCTTTTGAATCTACATCGCTGAAATTCTTAATGTACACAAAGCTTGAAGCTGCTTTTTTCTTGCCATACATCTCAGATAAAAGCACACAAGCTTGAGCTCTCGTCAAGTTTTGATCCACCATTAGATCACCATTATCACCAGCAATAAAACCATATTTGAAGAGTAAGTCCGCTGATGATTCTTCTGCAAAACTCATAAGCGCAGAAGTCGTCAAAACTGTTATCATTAATAAAATTATTATTTTACGTTTCATTTGAACCTCCTTAACCAAGTATTACACCATCTTTATTATATCAAACTATATTCTAGTCGCATGTTAAGGTTATATTTCAAAGACAACTTATTTTTTCTCATAAGCAATCGGTTTTACCAACGAAAAACTTAAAGCTAAAAATGCCCAGAATATAGGTGCCGTATGAACACTGGAATCATTGAACATAGAAGCGACCAAATAACCCGTTATGCCAATGCATATTGAGATATTAAAGCTTTTAAGAAACCCATCATCTTTTATATTTCTTCTAATAAATCGCTTGTAATAGATTAAGAGTAATGCTAAGAAAGCAATTATTGCAGGCAATCCAAAATCATATGCAATTTGGAGGTATAAATTATGGACTTTATCTACCACCATATCCGTGGTGTGATAAATATAGTGTTTCCCCACATAATCTTCTTGAGGAAATTGTGATGCAAACGTATCTACACCATTACCCACTACTGGATGGTTTAGTATTAACGGTAACGTTCTTGACCAAATGTAAAATCTACCTGTCCCCATAGATTCAATGCCTTTAAATCCTATAGATTGAGGTTTCTCAATTTTATCAAACTTTTGGTAAATATTCACATAAGAAAGTTGATCGCCATTATATCCAAAATACCAATTTCGCTGATCCATATTGACTACAAAATAAACATTTGAATCCACTTGTTGCAGGAAAACACTGACCCCATTAAGCACTTGTTGATCAAAAACGTATCGACCGAGTTCATCTATTCCTGATGGTTCTATTAACTGATCATCTAAGTAATAATTCATAACCCATCCCTGAGCTGAGTGAGCAGTAATAGCAATTTTAAGCTCTGAAGCCATGTAATTTATCTTTATATCATTGCCCTCTACCATGATTGACTCAATACTTTGTTCAGAAGCATAGGGGTTAAAAAGCTCTCCAAATCTCTCAATTATAAAACTATTCATCACAAGGCTGCCCACAAGTATTACAGCAACAACGCCCAAAACTATCCATTTCAATGACTTAAAGTATTTTAAAAACTTTTCTCGATTTAAATAAAGAATTAATGGCACCGTAAATGCAACAGCAATCAAACCGTTTCTTGCGATGGACCCGAAAAGATTAAATAGGAGCAAACCCGTAAAGGCAAAATAAAAATAACGTTTTTTGGGCTCTCTTTCATTTAAAAGCAAATTCAAGAAGTATGGAATGCTAAAACTACAGAAATATCCCACCTGATTACTATTAAATAATGTTTGTGATATTCTATTATATTGGTATGCAGACCCAATATTAAATTCACTATTTATCAGTGAAAAAGAGGTCAAAAATGGCTTCACAATAGGATTAAATAATACATCCACATGAAAATACTGACCCAGTCCAATAATAGATAAAATCAAGTTCAGAAGTATAAACGCTCTATTGACCAATATTGCTTCTTTCTCATTCCAACTATGACTATAAATTACCATAAAAATTAGAAAATAAGAAAACCAAACCCATATACTTTCATAGCGATCAATATAACCGTGAAGGGACATGTATAAATCCGTTGAGAAAAAAGTGGATACAATAACCCAGATGAAAAGAAAGGCTATTAAAGCAAGAACGACATCCTTTTTAATCTTTGACCAATCTCTTTTTTTTAGTATTGTAATCGAGAGATATATTAAAGCCATAACGCCAAGCGCAATTACACAATTCGATTTAAAATAAGTATAAATGTCAAAAAAAACATCTACATTTGGATACCAAGAATATTTTGACATGGGATAATTCACTTGCGTAACCCTGACCAAAATAGGAATTATGCCCACGGCAATCAATGCAATTAATAGAGCCCCTTGCTCAAGTATACTTTTTTTCGTCTTCATACATCCTCCACTCCCAATTACATAATCTATATTCTATTACCTAATTTAATCTAGGTAAATTAAAGTTTTATTAGAGATTCACCGCCTATATTATATCATAGATACAATTCAGAATAAGCCTTCATCATCTCTTGGATTGTGAAATGCGCTTTATAAAAATGATAAGCCGCCTCTCTCATTTGATCTCTTAATTCAGACTGTTCAATGAGGTGCTTCAATTTTTGAGTTGCCTCTTCAATATCGCCTAATTCATATAGGTAACCTGTTTCTTCAGGTAAAACCAGTTCGTTGTTGCCAGTGACATTTGATGCCACTATAGGCGTTTTAGAACTCATTGCTTCAATCAATGTATAAGGCAATCCTTCGTACAAAGCCGTCGTCAAATAGACGTCAAACAAAAGATAGAACACTTCAATCTCAGTTTGATGCCCTAAAAACAAAATACGATCTTCCAACTGAGCGGTCTTAACCTTTTGTTTCATATCTTCTAGGAATTCACCTTCCCCAATCCAAAGAAACGTAACGTGTTCCGTAGCATTACATATATTAAAAGCTATTTTAATGTATTCTTCAGGGTTCTTTTGTGTATAAAGGCGCGCGACGGTACCAACGATTAAGTCATCTTCAGGGATATCATACTTCAATTTGATCGCCCCTATAGCTTCTACATTTTTTGATTGATCTTGATCCCATATACTTTCAACACAATTATAAAGCACCTTAAGGGATGCTTCATTCCCAATTCTATGATTTAGAGCAAATTGTCGCTCTCCCTCTGAAACGTTGAGGGTTAAAGTCGTTGCGAATCTCGCCAAAAACCGCTCTATCAGAACGAAGAGCACATATTTAGACTTAGATAATGTTCTATTTTGTATCGCATACGCATGAGGGGTATAATAAATGCTCTCAACATTCAATATTCTCGCCGCTAATCGGCCCACAACACCTGCTTTGGAACTATGACAGTGCACAATATCAGGTCGAATTTTTTTTAGAAGTGCATACACTTTTAAATATGACTCCAAGTCCTTTTTAGGATGAATCTCTCGGATCATTTCAGGCACTTCATAAAATTGAACAACATCTGCCTTGTCCTCTTTTAATTTAAAAAAACGATAGTCTAAACGGTCCCTACTGTGTATCACATGCAAATCAATTTTTTCATAATCCAAACGACTGATAACATCCACAATATGCTTGCCAACACCATCCATGATCGTTTCTGAAATAATCACAATTTTAGTCTTCATAAATTAATTTGCCTCTACGATCATGGAGCGTTTTCCATAGTATTTTTATGAGTAAAATGCCTAGCAATATCCCGATTGTATCTATCCCTACATCTTTAACATTTGCCGTTCTTCCAGGAATCAAAAGTTGATGCGCCTCATCAAAACAGGCATATAAAAAACTCCATATAAACCCTATGCCCATGCTTTTAAACTGAGAATAATAAGCAGACAAAGCGTAGACAACACTTAAGGACAAGCCCCAAAACTCTATAACATGAGCTGTTTTTCTCAGTATTATCATGATGTTTTCGCTTTCACTATAATACCGAATTTCATCTGATTCTGACATTTCTTCGGCGTCAACATCATTTCCAACGGCTGTCTTTTCAATTGCCACCATAACTCTCCCAGTTAAAATCCAAGATTTCGCAGCGTTGAGATGCGACATGGCGAAAATGAATAACATCCAAAATACCACTAATAGCCATCTCACTTTTTTCATTTTTAATATTTTGATCATCTTATGCTCACCTACAATTCAATACTTCTATTATACCTTATCCCACTCCATTTAGGATTACAATTAAATTAAAAAAAAGGATAAACCCTCCACAGAGTTTATCCTCAAATACTGTCTTATTGATAAATTAAAGGTAAAAGCTCATATAACATATTTGCCGTTTCAAGTCGGGTTGCTTGCTTAGACATATCTACGTTTTCAAGTGGCATGCCACGCAAAGCACCATTTGAAATGGCATTTTCAATAAGGGGTTTCGCCCAAGTTGCTGCTGTATCCGTTTTAAGTGTGTAGCTAGATTCACTTTCTTCCGTACCCTTTTCTACATCTGCTGCCTTTAACACTTTACTCAATACCGTTAATATTTCCTGTTGCGTAATAGGACCATTTGGATCAAAAGAATCTTGTGATTTCCCGTCCATTAAGCCATATGCGTTAGCAATTGCCACATAAGGTGCATACCATACTGAACCCTCTACATCAGTGAATTTAGAGGTAGAGCTAACACCATCATACTGAAGCATTTTAGTAACTAGGGTTGCAAATTCTGCACGTGTAATTGAAGCATTTGGATCAAAATGATCTTCACCCTTGCCTGAAATGATGCCTAATGTCGCAAGTGTTTCCACTTTGTCCGTTGCCCAGTAATCATCCAATTGGAAATCACTAAAGCTTACAGGATTGGATTCAATACCATAAATTCCTGGCTTATCTGTTAAAAAAGTAGCTTGTCCATTTTTAAACGCTCCCCCCACAGGTGTAGAAGTACCATCCGCATTATAGCGCACAACCGTTAAACTCGACTTAAGCTCCGCCGGTACCGGTAATGTCGCAACGATTGGCATGGACAAATCCATTTTATTTTCTCCAAATCCTAGAGTTAATTTTTGATCCTTGTATTGTACTTTAAGACCATTGTTTTTGAGTTCAGAAAGATTTGTCGACTTCAAACTCAAGCTGACATCATTCATGGTCATACTGACTTTTATATTTTTACCTGCGATGCTCATCAAAGAGTCCACAGCAATTTCTTCGCCTGCACTGAGATCGAGATCTTCAAGTTTGAGCGACAGGGATTTACCGTTTAAGGTTTCGAGTGCTTTTTCTAAATACTTTGCATTAAATTGAATTGCTTTAGAATTCTCATTCTTGGTGAAAACAATCGTATCTGCTGGCGTATCCGTTACAGGCGGCACCACTGTTCCAGTCACAGCACCACCTCCTCCAACGCTGCTGCCTCCACCGATGCTGCCTCCACCGATGCTGCCTCCTGGTGTTGTTGGTGTTGTTGGAATCAATTTGTTTTTAACGATATTCCTCAGAGCCTGAAGTTCTCCGCTAAGCACCCCATCTGATAAAACACTTCCATATTTTGTACCGAGAGCAAGGTCCAACTCTTGGTACTTATCTCGAGCCATTCGAATATCGCCATTTACAAACAGTACTTCCTTCATCGCATGAAACATTAAATCATCAAAATTTGCTTCAGTTAATTCACCTGAACTACTTATTTTTGCAGATAATTCGTCTAAAAACATTTTAATATCGTCTTCTGTGGCCCCTTTGCTCATTAAATTTTCAACAATTACAGGGTGCTCTGTTTTGAGTTCCTCGTAAATGGACACATAGGATGCCGAAAAGCCCAAACCACTCATCAATAGTATAAGTCCCATAAAACTAATCCATATTTTAAAATATCTCATGCCCTTCTCCTATAAAAAGAATCCAACACATCTGAGTTGGATTCTTCTTTTTTATTTATTCAAAATATTTTAGGTTATCCATCCAATATTATTTTGTGAACATGTTATAGATCATTGCCGCTGCTTCTGCTCTAGTTGTATTGTTCGCTGGGTTGAAGTTGCCTTCTGGAGTCCCATTGACAATTGTTTCTCTTGAAACCATTGCAACTGCCGCTTTTGCATAAGTTTCCACAGCATTACCATCGTTAAATCTTGCCAATTCTGTTAAATCAGCACTTGTATAACCATCTGCCATCAACACTTTAGAAATCATAACCGCCATATCTTGACGTGTGATCGGTGCATCAGGACTGAAAGTCGTAGCTGTTGTGCCTGAAACAATACCGTTTTCATAAGCTGCTGCAACACTGCCTGCATACCACGCATCAGCAGAAACGTCTGTAAATGGCATTTTTTGAACATCACCGTTTAATTGAGCGATTCTCATAAGCATATCCAAGAACTCAGCTCTAGTAATTTTCGCATTAGGTTCAAAGTTATTACCTGATTTTGCAATTGCGATTCCTTTTGAAGCCAAGTATTCAACAGTATCTTTTGACCATGCCGCTTGATTTAGGTCTGCAAAAGTTACAGAGGACTCTTTAACGACGTAGAACGAGAACCCTTTACGTTTAAACACAACTTTTCCATCCACGTATTTCGCAGGAACAGCTTCCACTGTACCGTCATCTTTCAATAAATAAACTGATAATTTTTCTGGATTTTCATTAGCACTGAGTTCATATGGCAATGAAACCGTTACAGGTGTCTTAAAGGTGCTTACTTTTTCTGTACCTACAGATGCATTTAAGTCTACCACTTTTGCATTTGAAGGCACTTGCGCTCTTTGAGCTGCTGTTAAATCAGTAACTGATACATTTTCAGCAGAAACCTTAACTGTATTTGTTAGATCTTGTGCAAATGAATTTTTATCGATTTCAAAACTTGCAGTTGGTGTAGAAATTTTCACTTCATCTACCACAGCAAATACATCACTTAAACCATCAAGGCTCGCTTCTACTGTTTTTACCCCTTCAACCACTGGCACATTGATGACCACTTGTGGTTTAATGTTCTTAGTAGTTTGTAAGCCTGCTGCTTTGATTGAATCCATCATAGTTTTTTGAGTTTGTACAGCCGCTTGAGCTTTAGCTGCTAAATCTCCTGCTTTTACAGAAACACTGCCAACACCAGTTGCCGAATTTACTTTTACATCTGATGCAGTCATATTTGTAGTTCCAGCAACTGCAATTGCGGTTTTTGCCATTGCACTGATCTGCGCTTCAACTTTTTTAACATTTTGTAGAACAGCCGCTTTAGTCGCCCCAGTTGTAGAAGCATTTGCTGCTTTTACGACAGTAGCTGCCGATTTTATGATATCATTTGCCAAGCTCGTTGCAACTGCACTGTCCGTTACCTTGCTCATAACAGCATTTGCATTGCTTACAAGTTTAGTCGTACTGTCCACTACTGATTTTAATTGAGCTGCATCGGTGATATTGCCAGCAACTTTTGCAGTCTCAGTTAATAATGTGGTTGTCGCATTCACAACTTTCGTTGCACCTTCTTGAGTTGTAACCGCTTTAGTCGAATTTACAATAGCTTTTGACAAGTTAGATACTGAATCTACGACAACTTGTTTAGTAGCCGTTGTGGACTCCGTGGTAATCGCTTTGGATATATCCGTCACATTTTTTGTAACGTCCTCTAAAACTTTACCTGCTTGTTCTTCAGTTGCAACATTTTCAGACTCTTTTGCAATATTTTCAGTTTGGGTATTAGTCTCTGTCGGATCAGTGACTGGTGGTGTTGTAGGTGGTGTTGTAGTGCCGCCACCACTTGGCCCGCCACCGCTTGGTCCGTCATTGTCATTGTCATCAGCTTTAGCTGATACTGTCACCGTAAACGTGTGGAAATAATCTTTATCTGCCACAGGTGAATCCACACCTGCTCTGTGTAAATAGACTTTTGAAGTACCTACTGCTTTAGCCGTTAAAGTCGCTCCATTAACGCCTACTATTGCTGGATTTTCCACTGTGATTTGAAATAAATTCGTGTCTTGTCCAAAAATAGAAACCACATAAGATTGTGTTGAACCAACTGTTAACGATGTTGAACCTTTCAAAACAGTATTTACACGAATCGCTGCATTTGCAAGTGCTATATCAGCATTATTCCCCAATCCAGATTGAACCGTATTTAATGCTTTTCTCATGTCTTGGTCTGCTAATTTAACAGTTTCTGCATTCCATCCAAAATGAACTAAGCTATCTCTAATGCCTGTTGCTCCAGTAACACCATCATAAACCTTAACTTTAATGCCTTCAGCTGCTTTAATAAAAGCATCCACATCACCTGCACTTGACAGTGCATTTGCATCTTGTAAAGTCACATACGATGACATATTTTGATAAGTACCAAGGAAAAGATCAATTAATTGATCATTTGTAATGCTGTATTGTGCACCGCCATAAACAATCTTCATCACTGAACTCGGCTTAGCAGCCACTGTTTTAAAGTTAGCAATACTTGCATCTAAAGTCGTTTGATCATAGCTGTACTGTATTCTCGCTACAGCTGTTACAAATTCTTTTACATTAGGGAAAATATCCTTAAATAAATCCAAGTAATTTGCATCATAATAAGGATTTTCAATTTCCATCGTTGTCAAATCCCATGCGGCATCATCCAAATTTGCAGTGCCACCTACAATCGCATTATATGCTGCCGTACGATCAGCAATCTCTGTTGGCGTTAACTTTGCATAAATTTCTAATGCCTTTGTTGTAACATCAGACTCAGTACCAGCTGCAAAAGCTGCGCCTGGAATCATAATGGAAAACATCATACAAAGTATTAGCGTTAAACTAAGTAATCTTTTCATATTGTCATTCCTCCCAATTTTCATTTCGTAAATTAACATCTTTTGGCAAGATTGGCGTCTTCCCAAAAGACGTTAATCTTCATAATGTATTGTGCGATTTGCACATAAACCTCAATGAGTTATGTATGCTCATTTCATCAAGGTTGATACCCCAGCGCTTTATTCATAAGTTCATCGCGCCTATTTTGTTTTTGTGTCTCATAGGCAGCTCTCAGTTTTTTTACTGAGTCTGTGCCTAAACCTTCACTTTTTAGCTCTGCTTTCATCTTACCCAGAAGTTCCTCTACAGCTTGATCGACAATATTCTCAAGTACATCTGCTCGGGAAAGATAATTACTGCCCAGTTTTCCTGTCACTGTAATATCATTTTTTTGAGCAGCTGATAGATTGTTATATTCGTACTTTGCTTCGCCTATAAGGGTCTGCAAAAGCGATTCTGCCTTTACCTCAATCTTCCCCATAGCTGCCGTATACTTCTCTATAATGGCATCTTCCTTTGAAACTGTTTTAACAGGTTTCTCAGGAACACTTTCATTTTTCGAAACATCTTCTTTACTTTGAGGATTATTTTCGGCTACACTGTTTTCTTGTTGCTCTGCTACGGGTGGCACTTCCTGTTCTTTAGGCGGCAGGTTTGGCAGAGATGAGACTTCGCCACTTTCTTCACTGCCATTGTTCTCATGAACAACGTCTTTATCTGGTTCTGAGTCATTGCCTGACTTAACAGGCACTTCAGAATCTGTAACAGGTAATTCATCAGCTTCAACGATATCTTTTTCATCTACAGATTCCAATATTGAATTAAACTCCGTTTCAGCCTCTGTTCGAATCGCTTCTGACAAATCACCTGGAAAAAGATAGGGTTTAATAACAAAAACATATACCGCACTCAGAAGTATAAGCACAAGCAAAATCCACTTGATCTTTTTGATGTTACCACCTCACAGACATAATAATGTATCACTACCATTTTACCAAATTCAAGCAAAAATGCCTAGCTCGTAATCATAATTTAACATAAAACACTAATCACTCACATGACGGTAATTCACTTTCTTTTGTGCTGTCTTCCTTTTCCTAAAAAGCAAAATCTGGCTAAAGACAGCCGTTGTCACAAACCAAATGACAAATATAGATCCGATTACCTTTAGCGGACTTATGTTTCGATTAACCTGAACCCCATAGACACTTGTCATCAAATTGCTATATTTATCTGTAAAGTAGGCTTGTGTTTTTGAATTTACTTTCAATCCCCAGTCTTGAATCACCGTTTTTAAATCCAGTGCCATGGCATCCACTTCTTTACGCGCTTGAGAAAGCTTTACTAACGATACTTCTGGGCTATCCAGTTCTGTTATTTTTTTTTGAATATCCAAGATTTCTTCATCCAGTGTAACCGCATCTACTTGAGATTCTGTGGCCTTTTTAGCCAAAATATCATAAGTATCATTTACCACTGAAAACGCCAAATTTTCCCCTGTAACACTGGGCAACATTACCGTTGACGTATTTGATTTTACAATGTTCAAGAGTTCTTGATTCACACTATATTGACCAAAGCTCTTATTCTTTTCAAGCTCATATCTTCTAATCATATATGCATATTTGATTTTAAGCTGATCTTTATCCTTAGAGAGCTTATAGGTACTGATTATAGAGTTCATTTTTTGAAGATCTAATTTTTGAGAAAGTCTTATACCTTCCATCAAATCTCTAAAGGATAACTGATCTGCTCCAATATATTCTGGAGCCTCTGCTTCTAATACTTTCAAATGATTTAACAATCGATTGTAATCACTTTCAAATAAGCGACTATACTCTGGATAGTCATAATCGGAGAGGTTATACTGCACCATCTCTCTTTGAATATCCACATAGGGATAGGTATTTTTTTTGATAAAATAATTTTCAAACCCCTGTTTATAATTTTCAGCTAATTTATAGCTCATTTGTTTGGATAAGCCAATTTCAGCAGAGGGTTTAATCCGCACCACAAACTCACTTGGAAAATAAGTATAATCTTCCCCATCAATGTGTTTTTGCTCAATAGTCTCTACGATGCCAACAGGTAAAATAGGCGATACTTCAATCGCTTGTCTGTATTGATCTTTATATTCAATTTGACTCAGTTCAAATACTGATCTTAAAGCATTTTCGCTGATAATTTCACTATAATCAAATCTCGTGTTATCTGGATTCAATCCTTTTTCAATCCCTTCAAATTGAAGTGAAAAACTCGTACTCATAGTCACTTGTCCCCAATAAGCATATGCGAGTACCATCAGAAGCGAAAGCATTAATGTCAATAAAAGCAAATTCATATTGGGTTTCATTCTTTTTTTCATTGCAGTCATACGCATTAGTCCTCCTTTTCCCAATATGCCCTGAAAAAGGCTATAAAAACACCCGCCATTAACCCTAAAATTCCGCCGATGGCTATATTTAATGTCATTTTAACCTTTGAGTACACTTCCGCCGGAGATAATGCATAGAATGATTTTGTTATATATTGATCGTAAAATTCATCTGTTGTCTCTTTAGTCAATACCAACAACGCTTTGAGCTCATTTGAAATATTTGAAATTGAATTTTCAACCGTAGTTAGCATTTCAGCCTTACTCCCACTTAAAATAGCAGTCTCCGATTTCAACTCCTGTACTTCTCTTTGATAATAATCAATCTGCTCTTGAATACTACTTGCATTTACACTTGTCGATACTGTTTTCAAAATCAAGTTGTTAAAATAACTACTTTGGTCTGTACTGTCACCTGTTATGCCAGATAAAACTTTGTTGCTTGAATCCTCAATAGAAGATAACATCTCTTTTGTTACAACAGTTTCAGCATTATACTTTGCCTTTTGAAACTCTAGTTCCTCAATCACATATTCATAAAACATAATAAGTTTATCTTTATCCTTAGTTAGCTTGTAGGCACTTATATTGGCATCTAATCGATTCAAATTAATATCATCTATCAAATCCGCCATTTCAACCAAGTCAGAAAAAGATTGCCCAGTCTGCTTAGACCTAAACCCCGAATCAACTGTACTTAATGCGCTGCTAAATTGTTTGATTTCCGTAACTTGACTATGTAGTACCGTTGCGACATCTGAATAATCATATTTTCCAAAATCAACACCAGAAATTTTATTGATAACCGGTTTCTGAGTCAAATAAGTCTCTGAAAAATAGGCTTGGTAAGATGCTATAATTTGATTGACAATTCGCTTTGCAGTCTCAGCATCAAGATTACTTTTTTGGCTTACTTTTAGGCTCAAAATATACTCATTTGGGAAATAAACATAAGAATCGCCTTCTTTTTCCAGTGCATATTCTTGCTTAGAGACCACTTCACTTGGAATAATAGGTTCCATTGTCACTAAAGCTCTGATTTTATTGGCAGAAACCTTGCCTTCTAATTTTAAAATCTGAATGACATCATTTAAAATATAAGGGGATACTACTTGATAAGGATCAAATTTTGAGCCATCCGGATTCAAGTGCTTCTCAATTCCCGAATAATGAAAAGCCATGATTACCTTTGCACTTTTGCCCTCTCCCATTTGATACCACGAAAACACTATACTAAACAACAAGGCGATGCATGTTACTAACAAAATGAGTTTTCTGTTATCGATTATATTCTGGATCAGCTCTTTAAGGGATATTTCGTCATATTGTTCTTCTGGCATGAATCAGCCTCCATTAAATTTTTCACTTCACTATTATATCTCTTTTTTTGACAGAGAACAAGAACAGTCTTACACATTGGTAGTGCTTTATGCCTATTTCTTTAAGAAGGGTTTGTTGATTTCTTCAGGTGTTTTAAAAGTGGGTACGAGTGCTTTAATAACCGGAACAATTGCCTCTCGATTTTTAAGTGCCTCTTTCAAAACCGTAAGACCATCACATAACGCTTCAAGCGTCCAGTCCATTGGTCTTGCAATAAAAATCTTTTGATTCTCTGTCGATGTAAGGCCTTCCTCAGACATTAGGAGCTCTTCAAAGAGCTTTTCTCCCGGTCTGAGCCCTGTATATTCTATTTTGATATCCACCTCTGGCTTCAGACCAGACAAACGAATTAAATCTCGTGCTAACATATCGATCTTTACAGGATCGCCCATATCCAGCACAAAAATCTCGCCCCCCTTGGCCAGTCCACCTGCTTGAATAACCAATTGAGCTGCTTCAGGTATCGTCATAAAGTAGCGTATGATCTCTGGATGCGTTACTGTTATAGGTCCACCTTCATGGATTTGCTTTTTAAAAAGAGGGATCACACTGCCATTACTGCCAAGCACATTTCCAAAGCGCACCGCAGCAAACTCTGTCTTGGATTCACTGTTGGCAAATGCTTGTATCACCATCTCACAAAGGCGTTTACTTGCACCCATGACATTGGTTGGATTAACAGCTTTATCTGTGGAGATCAGCACCATTTTCTTTGCTTTATAAATATTGGCTGCATTTGCAATATTATAAGTCCCAAAGACATTGTTCTTGATAGCCTCTTCAGGGCTGTCCTCCATAAGTGGCACATGCTTATGTGCTGCCGCATGAAAAACAACTTCTGGGCTAAAAGTCTCAAAGATTTGTTTGATTCGTTCTTCGTCCCTCACTGAGGCAATGGCAACAAAAAGAGCTTGATCAGGATGTGACCGCTTAAGCTCTATCTGTATATCATAGGCATTGTTTTCATAGATATCAACGATTATTAATTGTCGAGGTTTGTATTTTACGATTTGTCGACATAATTCGGAACCTATAGACCCTCCGCCCCCTGTCACAAGAACCACTTTGTCTTTAATATAGGCTGAAATTTGCTCATTGTTCAGTTCTACTTGCTCTCTGCCCAACAGGTCTTCTATCTGTACAGGGCGAATACTTGAGTAGCTCAAAGAACCGTTGATCAAATCATACACTTTGGGAAGTATGTTGATCTTTATACCCAAATCTTTGACAATTTGTATGATTTCTTTTTGTCTGTTTTCGGCAACAGAAGGCATGGCAATCACAAGCATGTCTATTTCTTCTTTTGCAATCGTCTTGATGAGGTCCTCCTCACCACCGAACACAGGTAATCCATGCATCTTTTGATTTTTTTTAGACAAATCATCATCCGCAAAGCCAATCACGGCATATTCATTGTTCGCTTTTGCATGTAACTCTTTTAACACCATCACACCCGCTTGACCTGCTCCATAAATCAACACGCGTTTCTGATGTTGATTTCTTATAATTTCCTTTGGACTTACGTGAAAAAAGAGACGGTAAGAAAAACGCGTCCCCCCAATGAAAATCACGTCTAGTATAAAGGCCATTAAGAGGATACTTCTGGGAATTAAAATGTCTTGAAATTCAGGCTGTCTACTAATTGCAAAAAGCACGCCCATTACAGCAGCAGAACCCACTCCACATGCAATCAGTATATCAATCATCTCTGTTATGCCGGCAAACCGCCATAGTTTTCGGTAGAGATTCATGATGATTAAGCAAATAAATTTGATCGCAACCATGACCAAAATAGTCTTATAAAGATGAACAGTCAATTCCTTTGGTATACTCTTAAGCGCATCAAATTTTAATATGTAAGCTATCATAAAGGATACATATAGTCCTATCAAATCCAAGATCATTAAAATAAAAATTTTGTACACACGTTTATTCATTTTTTCCTCACTCATTTATATCTTTTGAATAGCAAATCTATTATAACATAAATGGGAAACTTTGTTGAGATGATGTTTTTGAAATTCACTATTGTATTGATTTCCCAAGACGAGTGAAATTTTTAAGTTATTTAATGCTAATTCATAAGCATAAATCCTAATACACCTTAAAATAAAAACCTGTTTATGTTAAAATCAACTCAAATAACTTCTTATCTAAATGATTTTCCGTAATATTTCACCCTTAAATAGTTCCTATTTCAAATTTCTTTTTTATAGCCTTAACTATTATGTCAATATCTTCAATTTTCATAAAGTAAATAATTACAAAATATGATATTACTCCTACACAGATTGCAAGTAAAAACGAAAGGTTCTGCGACAGAGAAGCTGTTAAGTAGTTAAAACTCAACTTAGATAATCCGCCCATAACCAATGATGCAAAAAGAATTTTTAAAAACGAAATGCTAATTTGCTTCATGCCGAATGGACCTATTTTCTTTCTGAGACTGATGAATAATAACATTGTTGTAAAAATTGCTGATATAGATGTTGCTAATGCAAGTCCACCGATTCCTAATAATTGTGATAGAATAATATTTAGTACAATATTTAATAGCATTCCAATAGCTGAATTTATCATGGGTGTTTTTGTATCTTGCAACGAATAGAATCCTCTTGATAAAACTTCTCTCAATCCAAAACCAATCATTCCAATTGCATAGTAAAATAATGCTATTGATGTCATTTGAATGGCCCTCTCGTCAAAAGCTCCACGACCAAACAGAAAATTGATAACCTGATTATTGAAATTCATGGCTCCTATTGTTATTGGTAATACAAAAAATGTAATTATATTAATTGATTCACCCAGCACCCTTTTTATTCCATCAAAATTTTGCTTACTAGCATATGATGAAATCATAGGATACATTGCGGTTATAATAGATGTGACAAATAGACCTTGTATAAAATTATTTAACCTACTAGCATAGTTTAGTGCAGAAATTCCACCTATTGCTAGTGAAGAAGCTATAGTTCTGTCAACTAAAATGTTAATCTGATTTACTGAAGTTCCTATTATTACAGGGGCTGCTATATATATAGTCTTAATAATCCTACTATCTTTAATATTAACAAATAGAAAATACTTGAACTTAGTTTTTTTTATGAACGGTAACATCAATAATAGCTGAGAAGCTGTAGCAATCAATGTCCCCAGTGCAAGTATATTACTATTCCCTTTCGATGCCATTAAAGTAGAGAAAATTACTATTGTATTAAAAGGTATCCCTACCAATGCAGGAACAATATAATTTTTCTTTATTTGAAGGAATCCACCAAATATTGAAATAAGTGCCGTGAAGTACATTCCAAATAAGCTGATTTTTGTAAACCCAATTGTTAGACTTAGTGTTTCATCTGTAAATCCAATAGCAAACATTTTAACAATAGGTTCAGTAAAAATCATGCCTATAATCAGAATTATTGTAGTCATAATTAAGATTATATTAATAAAATTACTTGTGAATTGTGATCCGGCTGTTTCACCTGATTCGTCAATAACTCTACTTTGCATCGGAATATATGCTGTAACAATCCCGACACCAATTAATCCAAAAATTACACTTGGCACAGTTAAAGAAATTAAGTATGCATCACTAATACTGGACGCACCAAAATAATATGACAGGACAATATCCCTTCCAAACCCAATAATTTTTGAAAAAAGAGTTATAATCATAATAAGTAATGCTGTTTTTTTCATTTGATCAATTCTCCTCTTCCGAAAGAGAAATGCTTGTATCCATTAATCCTTCACCCTATTTATAATCAATTATTTCTTATTAATCCATCAATGTTATTTTTAATAATACTCATATTTTGATCTTTATCAAATAAATACTTTGCAATTACTTCCATAAGTTCAAAATCGTTCTCATGATCTATGTCCAGTACCGCCGTATCCATCATTTTAATAATATCGCATTTTCCTTCAAAAATTCCTTTGCCACTTAGAAGAAATTCAGGAGAATAAGCGTACATTGAAGCATTCATATCGTATATTTCTGGTGCTTCTTGCCGTGCATTAAAATTAGACTTAATAACACGAACATATCCTCTATCTGTTTTCATTACCATATTAAAATAGGGGTTCCTGCGTGAGTCTGTAACAGAAAAAACAACGTCAGCATCTGAATCAAATTTTTTTTCTACCAAAGTCTCAAGATCCTTTAACGTTCTTAAAGGAGATGTAATATCTAAATCAATAATTAAATCATATTTTTTCTTTAAGCGTTCTTTGATAACCAAATAGCTGTTTTGAATTACATGAACTTTAGGTGTATTGTCTTTGCCTAGTTCAGGGGCTCTTTCTACGATTTCAATGGGTATTCTCAATTTTTTTTTGAAAAGAGCAATCAATTCATCACTATCTGTATTTAAAACAATATCACATCCATGTTGCTCATTACTTTTCATAAACAGATCTATTATTGAAACGGTATAAAACGGTAACGGAAATCCTAAAAACTCTTTTAAGTTCTTATTCTTTATTCCTTTCGAGCCTGATCTTCCACATATTGTAAATAGAATTTTCATTATAGAATCCCCTCTTTTGCAATTTTAAGCGTATTTAAAGCAATTATAATATTATTTTCATTATTCTTTTTACCCTCAATAATATCAAAAAAATTTTCTATCTCCTTAAGTTGGTATGAATTTCTGTCCTCATCAAACTTAATAACTCTACCTTCCTTCAAAAATCGGATTTCACTATTTGCAATATCGGCTATTATAGTTTCTTCTTCCGTAAAAAGCTGTAGTTCTCTCACAATTTTTCTTCCAAAATAATCCAGATGCATTTCTGATAACATATTCTCATATTCAGCAATGTAAATTGACAAGTCATCACTATCTATTTCTAATTTTGAGAATTTCCCTCGATAATTCATCACTTTCTTAGGATTTCCAAATAAATACATCATGTAATCCCACTCATGTATAAGATCTATTGAAGCGCCACCACCTTGGTTCAAGTGTGCACTATAAGTTTTTCGATAATCTAACCCTGGTCTCCAATCTGGTAAATAACTTGAACAAATCGCCCTTGAACTATATACGCTGTCTAAATCAATCTCGTTTTTTACATACTGAATAACACGGGTGTATCTTAATGGACATGCAACATAATAAATACTATCAGTATTTAGCGATAATTTCGATATGCTTACAGAAATCTTATCAAAAACTGGTTTTTCAATAAACATATTCTTCGCTTTATCACTATATTTCCTGATAGTATCATAATGCAAATGCGTTGGATTGGTAATAAAGATAACATCGTAATCATTGGGAATATTTTCACATTCTATATAAATATTAGAAACCGATTGTTTTAAATCTTCCTCTAAATCAACACTATTTTTTCTTCTAATTAAATCAATAGAATATTTTATGCCCCTGCTACCAAGCACCATACTAATATTTCTAAGATGCCTTTTCCCTATTGAACCTAAACCAATCATTGCAATCTTATATTTTTTCTGCATAACTAGGCCTCAATTCTGTCGATCAACTTAAGTATTTTTTTATCTTTTTCAAAATTATAGATAAGCACAATATCTTTCTCTATCACATCAAAGAAAGATTCAATTTCATCATAGTAGGCATTTTCTACTACAAAGCTACTATATTGATTCAGTTGATCTACCTTCTCATACAAAAGAATATGATCTTCCCTCTTATTCTTTATATCCATCATTTTAAGCCCTTTAGCAGAGCCATCCCAAGACAAATATAGATTTTCACCGTAAATTTCAAGGTTTCTTACTGATTTTCTAGACACTACATCAATCGAAACCATTCCTTTGTGACCCGATTCATGTTCAAAAATGACCATATAATTATCGTCATAATCAATGTTTAATGAACTGATCTTACTTTTTCTCACAATGAAATCCTTTATATCTCCAAACACTTCAATAAGCCACGGTAATTCAATTGCAAAAATTTCTCTACATCCATTTGTTCTCTTATCTCCAACAAAAAAATCCTTATAATTCTCCCATGGATGCCAATCTGGTAAATATTGTCCAATATGATACGTATAGTTTAACATTTTGTCTTGTTCTTTTACCAGAGAATTGATTTTTTTAATCTCCGCTCTATGCAAGAAGGTAGATGACAAAAATAAAATTTTGTTTTTTTCTTTTGCCAATTGTATGTTCTCATCATATCCATCAGTTACTAGGTTTAACTCTGTAAAAACATGCATATCATTCTTCAAACATAAACTAATAAGTTTGCTGTGAGATAATGGTGATGTACAAATCATTGCACAATTAATTTCATTATTTTTGATAACACTTTCTAAACTTTCATTTGTTTCAATTCCAAATTCATTCTCTGATAAAGTTCTTCGCTCTTCACTTAAATCAACTCCGATAATCTTATAAGAATCATTATATTTCTTAATTAATCTTACTCGTCTTCTTCCCATTGAACCTAATCCGATAACAACAATTTTCATCTATTTCACCCCACAATCATAAAACTTTTTCTTAAGATTGATTTTCTTATACAGAACCTGTTCTTTTATGACCTCAACTACTTTTTCAGAAGTATTTCCAGTTCCATAAGGATTCGTAGTTTCTTTTGCTTTCTCAATAAAAGAAACAGTCATTGCTTGTTCTATTGCTTGTCTTATAGTTTGCTTCAATGGCTCACAATTTATAACACTACTTGCTTGTAACCTTCCTTTTTGTCGATCTCCAATGTTTATTGTCGGAATTCCAAAACTAGGCGCTTCTAAAAGTCCACTTGATGAATTTCCAATAACAATCGCTGCATATTTAAGCGCACTCAAATACCCCACCATACCCAGTGAAGTAAATGCATTAATATTATCATTTTCTTGAGCATATTGATCAATAAACTGATTAATAATTCGACCCTCAGCATCGGCATTAGCCTTAGTGAAAATAAAACTTAAATTTTCATTTTCTCTGCAGACTTCAAGTAGGGATTTAATTTGCTCCTGAGAGCTATTGTTTTCAAGTGTTACTGGATGAAACGTGACCATAGCATATGGTTTTGACAAGTTAATTTTTAATGATTCTTCTAATTTTTCTTTTGAATAAAGCTTTTCATTTAATATATTTTCAATTCCTATTGCACCCACATTGTATACCCGATCCGGATGTTCACCTAATTGTATTACTCTTTTACGATATTCTTCAGTACTTGTAAAATGAAGATAACTTAATTTAGTTATTGCATGCCGAATTGACTCGTCTATGGCGCCCTCTGTAGTTTCTCCGCCATATAGATGTGCAATAGGAACTCTTTGATTCATCGCAGTAGTTGCCACTGCAAGGGTTTCATAACGATCTCCAAGAACAATTAATAAATCTGGATGTAGTTTCTCAAAATAATCTGCAAAGCTAATCATTGCAAGTCCCATTGATTTAGAAATAGAGGATGGTGTATCTGAGCTCAATAAGATCTCAATTTTCTCATCAATGTTAAACCCATCCTTTTCAATTTCTTGATATGTCAAACCAAACTCTGGTGATAAATGTGCACCCGTCGCCACAATTCTCACATCAAATTCTTCAACTGAATTTAATTTATTTATAATTGGCTTTAATAAACCATATTCTGCTCTTGTAGCTGTTAGTATACTGATTATCTTTTTCATAATTCTATCAACTCATCTTCTTCGAAATCTCTTGATGCAATTGTTCCGATAACATCAAACCATTTCATAGGGCTTATCCCATCACCAGGTCTCTTTACTGTAAGATTCTCCTCGGTGAAAGCTTCACCAAGTTTAATATCTTTCTTCGCTATAATGCTCTTTCGTGCAACAGCCATATTCTTTTTTTCAGATTCAGCGGGCTTTTTCATACCATCCCCTAATGCTAATTCAATGTTTCTGATGGCATTAACCATAGCCTTGAGCTCTTTAGGCTCTAAACTTGCTTTATGATCGGGCCCTTCCATATTTTGATCCAATGTAAAGTGTTTTTCTATAACCGTCGCACCTAAAGCAACAGCCGCAATGGGGACTTCAATTCCATTTGTATGATCAGAATAGCCCACCTTTACTCTAAACTCATCTTTTATTGTAAGCATTGCTTTTAAGTTTACATCATTAAATGGTGTCGGGTACTCAGTTGTGCAATGAAGTACAATCAATTCCCCAACGCCGTTATCTTTTAATACTCTAATGGCATTTCTTATATCAGCCATTGTGCTCATCCCAGTGGAAAGTATCACAGGCTTATTTAATTTAGCTATTTTCATCAGATAAGGCAAATTTGTAATATCTCCTGAAGGGATCTTCCAGGTGTCCATCCCTAAGCTATCTAAAAAATCGACACTATCAAAATCAAAAGCAGTAGACATAAATTCAATCTCTTTACTTTTACAATATGCATTCAGTGCCACAAATTCATCAAAAGAAAGTTCGAGCTTTTTAAGCATATCATGTTGAGATTCTTCAGCTTCTGTCTGCTTTTTTTGATATTCAGCTTTTACTGCATTCTTTGATACAATGTTTTTTGAGATAAAAGTCTGAAACTTGACACAGTCTGCACCCGCTTCTTTAGCTTTATCTACTAATTTTTTAGCTAAGTCTAAACTGCCATTATGATTGACACCCGCTTCTGCAATTATAAATACACTCAAAATTTTCTCACCTCCTTACAGGGATTACCATAGGCCAACATACTATCTTGAATATCTTTTAGAACTACGCTTCCCATACCAATTACTGAATTAGAGCCAATGTGCACTTGTTGCTTAACCGTAGCATTTGATCCAATGTGAGCATTTTCTCCAATAAATACGCCTCCACCTAAAACAGCTCCTGGAGCTATATGAGAAAATGCACCAATCTGACAATCATGCTCGATTATAGAGCCAGAATTAATAATAGCACCCTTTTGAATCAAAGCACCTGCATTGACTATGCTCTGTTTGCCAATAAACACACCTTGTTCAATTTGGGTATCATTACTAACTTTAGCTGAAGAATCAATGATGAATGGTATCTCATATCCCACTTCAATAAGCAAATTAAAAAGTTTTATCCGAAGAAAGGGATTCCCTATACTGCCAACTGTAACAAAGGCATACTTATATCCACTATTGAATAAAGTCAAAAGGTCTTCATCACAACCTATTACAGGAATTCCCATAACGATGCTACCTATATACTCTTTTTTATCAACAATCCCTATCTCAGCAAATTCATTCAGTTCAAGAAGACTATCTAGTACTGATTTACAGTGACCACCGCCACCAATTAAAAGTATCTTTCTATTCATCTCTCTCTAACCTTCTTCGCATTTCTTCCAGTTCATCTAACTGTCCCATATCCATCCAGCTATTTTCGCTTATCGGATAGATGCCAATTTTCTCACCCTGAGCCTTGTACTGTTCGATTATATCAGGAAAACCAATAGCCTTATCCTCTTCAAGTTCTTCTATTACTTTTGGTTCTACTATATACATACCTGTATTTGAGAAAAATGATAATTCTGGTTTTTCTTTCATGCTTTCTATTTCGCCGGTTTCACTAATTTCTATAACACCATAAGGAATCTTTATTTTCTTTAAAGAACATACCATTGTGATCAAATTATTTTCCTTCTTATGATAATTATATATTTTTTCGTAATCTTCTTCGATTAAAATATCACAGTTAGACAAAATAAAGGTTGATTTGATCCTCCCCTTTAGGAGACTCAATCCACCACCTGTCCCTAACGGCTTATCCTCATCTACATAATCGACCTTATACGCTTTTTCAATTTCATTAAAGTACGCTTTGATCATATTTTTTTTATGGTTCACAACAAGATAAAATTGATCGCTACCGTATCGACTAAAACGATTCATTATATGTTCTACAATGGGGATTTCTCCTATTGGAATCAATGGTTTAGGCAGTATTTTGGTGTAAGGATATAATCTAGTACCAAGTCCACCAGCCATAATAACAACAGAAACATCTAAATTTTTCTTTGGTTCAACGGCTTCATCATTCCATAATACAACTGAGACAATATTACTCTCTTTATCAAGTATAGGAAGAGCTTCAATAGAATGTTTCTTCATAACATCTTTTGCCTTGGATTTATCTTCTTCTAAAAGAGATTTTGGGCTGTAGTTAGCAATATCTTTAATTTTAGCATCCAGATTCCCTTTCTTAAGAATCCATCGCCTGATATCACCATCGGTAATCGCAGCAACAAACCGTCCTTCTCTCACAACAAAGAGCACTTTCTTTGCAACTCTGTCTAATTGCTGCATCGCTTCAATCATTGCTTCTTCTTCATCTATTAGAAATTCTATAACTTCCATGCCGACACCTCTTTCAAAAGTGATTTACATCACTTCTGGTCTTTTTAAACACTCTATAACATATGCAGCATCTTCCCTCGCAAGATTAGAACTGCATGGAATGTTTACAATTTTTTGTAAGTACCATCTCGCTTTTTCAATCTTATATGATTGGCTTCCTTCATATGGTTTTTGATCACTTATGAGTCCCCATATTGGTCTTGCTTGAACTTTTTTTGTAGCTAGAAATTTAATGATTTGATCCCTGTTTAGTGCATATTCAGATTCGACATACAAAGCATAAAACCAGTAATTCGGTCGAATATTCTCTTTGAAATCTAAAATTTTTAGCCCAGCTATTTCTTTAATTTCATTTTTATAGAAATCATAATTGACTTTTTTAATATTAATAAAATCTTCTAATTGCTCTAACTGTGCTAAACCTAATGCAGCCTGAAGATTTGTCATTCGATAGTTATAGCCAATTTCATCATGAGTATAGTAGAGTTCATTGCTTTTGGCTTGAGTGGTAAGATGTTTCGCTTTCTCAAGTAATGCCTCATCATTTGAAACAATCATGCCACCGCCTCCGGTAGTTATAATCTTGTTTCCATTAAATGAATATACACCAATATTCCCAATAGTTCCTGCATGTTTTCCTTTATATTTTCCTTCAAGATAATATGTGCCGATGGCTTCCGTTGCATCCTCAATCACTTTAAGATTATATTGATTCGCAACCTCTATAATACCTTCCATATCAGCCATATTACCAAAGACATGGACCACAAGCAATGCTTTAATATGTTTATTAGTTAAATTATGGATAAGTTTACCGTCTGTGAAACTACAGTTCATTTCACAGAAAGCCTTTAGTTTCTCAACGCTCATCGTAAGCGAATCATCACAATCCATAAAAATAGGTTCTGCACCGATGTACTTCACTGGATTTACCGCAGCAATAAAAGTAAGTGTTGGCACAATGACTTCATCATCTCTTGTAACGCCACACACTTCAAGAGCAATGTGAAGTCCAGCTGTACCATTCTGACATGAAACTGCACCTTTACATTTAGCATATGCCGCTATCTTTTCTTCAAATTCACTTACATAAGGTCCACCTGTTGATACCCATTCTGTTTCCACTGCATGTGTCACATATTCAAGTTCTTTTCCTTTTAAATTAGGTACTGATAAAGGTATGAATTTTTGACTCATTTGATCACCTCCGAATTAAATGTTGTAAATATCAGTCTTATATTGATCTAAATTCTTTTTGAAAAATTCAATAGTCTCTGCCAAACCTTGCTCAAAAGTATAATTTGGTTTCCAATTTGTTAGTCTCATGATCTTTTCATTGGAACCTAAAAGCCTATTTACTTCACTCTTTTCAGGTCTTAATCTTTGATCGTCACATACAATCTTTGCATTAGGGTTAATCTGTTTAATTAATTCTTCAGCTAATTGACCAATTGAAATCTCTTGTTGTGTGGCAATATTGATTTCTTCACCGATAGTCTTGTCGGATTTAGCAATTTCAACAAACCCATTTGCTGTATCTTTAACATAGTTGAAATCTCTTGTTGGTGTTAACGAGCCCAGTTTAATCTCTGTTTTTCCTGCAAGCAGCTGAGTAATAATTGTTGGAATAACAGCTCTTGCCGACTGTCTAGGACCATAAGTGTTGAACGGACGAACAATCGTTATAGGCATATTAAAACTTCTATAAAATGATTCTGCTAATCGATCCGCACCTATCTTAGTCGCTGAATAAGGAGATTGTCCTTGAAATGGATGTTTTTCATCTATTGGCACATATTGAGCCGTTCCATATACTTCAGAGGTAGATGTAATGAGCAATCTAGATGTATCTAGGTCCCTAGCTGCTTGAAGCACATTGAGTGTACCTTTTATATTTGTGTCCACATAAGTATCTGGCGAATGATAACTGAAAGGAATAGCGATCAAAGCTGCAAGGTGAAAAACCTCATCTATGCCTTTCATAGCTTCTCTTACACCATTAGGATCTCTAATGTCACCAGTAAATACTTCCACTTCTTTCAATATATCTTTAGGAAGTGAATCTAACCAACCCCAAGAATTAAATGAATTATAATATGCAAATGCTTTTACTTTATGTCCTTGTTTAACTAATTCTTCTATTAAATGACTTCCAATGAATCCATCTGCTCCAGTTACTAAGATTTTTTTCATTCTTTCTCCTCCTTTTTAATATCAAATTTAATCTGATTTGTTTGTTTTAATAATAATCACTTGATAAAGTACGTGTGATGTAATAAAAACAAATATTAATGGACGAAAATACTCATACTCAATCAAAATATAAGTATTCTCAAATGAAGTATCCATCGGGAGACTCTTATGAGTCTTGCAAATTAATCAGTTCTAAAAATATTTTTTTTGCTAGAAACGTTTCAAAATAAGCCTATACAAAAAACTCAGAAATCTCACAAGAGAAAGTAGCAACTCAAATTTCATAGGCTGATATTTATTCTACATTGATTTTTAATAGCGTGCCTCTAATCAAATAGAACAAAGACCGTCAAGGCATCAAAAAGCTTTTATGACATAAAAAGCTACTTCAATTTTTGTTGATCCTAAAAAAATGAAAAATTTACACTCTATTCCTATAAAAGTCTACCATAATATTTATCTTCTATTTACTCTAATATTACCAAAAATAATTAATGCAAATATATAAAAAAATATAAAATAAATGTAGCCCCAGCTTAACAAACCTCCTCTTAAATGCGACAATATTAAAACAAATTCTAGAGAATATATCAATAACCAAGATACATATCCCTCTTGAGCCTTATTAAACGCAAATCCTAGCCAATATGAATAAACAGCTAATACAGGTAGCGCAAATATATAATAGAAACTCATATACATATCTGCTTCAATAGGCCATTGTTCAGTCGCTCCAAGAGCATGTGCTTTTGGGTAATATATAGAACTTAACCAAACACTAATATCAGAAAATGGAACACTTATATATTCACCAAAATGCAGTAAAATTTTATTGAAAGGCAATAAAAATGTTACCATAAAACTAGGTTCAAAATCTCTGAGTGTAATCATAAACATTTCCAATGTATTAAAGTAATTTAATGTATATGGAATAAAATCATTTAGTTTCATCCAGGTAATATTTCTTTGATAAATTCCTAATCCAAATATTATAAATGATGCTAATCCAATTCCAATCGTTAATTTACTAAAGGTTCTATTATTAATAATAAAATAACTAATTGTTATTAAAACCATAAGAATAACCTTTGCCTTAGATCCTATAAAGGGAAATAAAATTAAAATTGTTAACATTTGAAAAAAAAATAGTTTTACATTTTTTTTTATATAAATAAAATATCCTATTGCAACACAATATATCATAAATGAATGGGTGAATAGCAAATAATATATCCCCGCGCCTCTACGTCCTATATACGCCATTGTAGAATCTACTAACCAATATTGTATACCTCCAGTTTTTTCAATAAAAGCAATAAGAAATATAAATGTAGATACAAAACTAAATTTTGCTATAATACTCATTCTTTTGTTGGCATTATTACTTGACTCATTACTATTTAAATAATGGTTTATTGTTTTTTTTGAAAATAAAGTCTCGAACAATGTTAATAAAACAATTAAAATCCCATAAGTCCCAAAAAACATTAAATATGCAAGATTTTCTTCTTTCGTATTAAAAAGATAACCACTGAATCTTGTAGCAAATTGAGGAGCAATGCCATACCATATTAAATAATATGCAAAGACAATATTTTTGGGTGAAAATAATAATTTGGGTTTTGAACTTATAAATAGAATAGTTATAAATATAACAAATATCCATGGTGGAATATAACTCATAAAATATAGAATTACTATAAAACTTTGCAATATTAAATAAACTAGCGATGTTTTGAGAAAATTACTAATATTAATCACACTCCTTATAAAAAATGTCTCTTGACTTTTCAAATTCACCACAATATTGACGGTATAGCATAAGAAAATTAACCTGAGTGTTTCCAATTAAAATAATCGTTTCGAACTAAACCTTATTCCAGTTTAGACTCACCAAGATTTTTATTGGTTCAACTAAATTCACACTATTTAATCTAAATTCTGCTTATTTTAAAGAAAGATTAGCCTCCTATCAAGCATGGTTTAAATTTCCCTTTGAAAATTATCCGCTTTTAACCAGTTTCAGTTGATTCATAACAGCTGAAATCATAGAAGCCAGCCTTCTTCTTTTTCTTAATCTAATAATCATAACTTTTGATATTTATATATTGCCACATCTAATTTTTTTTAGTGTATTTGTTTTTTAAAATAGTAGGAATAGAACTTATAAAAAGACGAATAGGACGCTCCATTAACTTAGTTATAAGTTTGATTGAATTTTCCTAAGGATTCTCCTCGAACACGATTGATAAAATATGACTTGATGCTGTGGCTATTTATAAGCTTTTAGATCATTACTATATTGAACCCTTTTTCAATATGAAAGTATGTACTGAGAAAACTTCATTCTAAAAGCAATATTTAGTTTTCTTACAACATGTTTATCCTATTGGTCTCACTATAGAAAAATTAGATTTAATAATTCTCAAAACTGTTCTAAATAGCACTATTCTCATGCTTCTAGAATTAAAAATTCTTGTAAAAAAAAAATTCTAATGTAGATATTCTACTAAGATATAGTACATCATACTTATTCTATTATGATGCACCAACATATCGATACTTGATTATCCTACCGAATTGAAGATTCAAATTTCTAGAAGATCGATCTCCATTAAGTTTTCTTAAAGTTTATTAGAAAGATTTATTTGCATCTCTTTTTTTACGGATACATTGGAAAGAAAAACACCTAAATTGATTTTTTTTTAGTTTGTTTCTTCCAACTCTCAATTTTCTCGCTTCTAATTTTGAAATGCTTTGCAAATCAGTTTATTCAATCTTGTAGAAATATATTTCAAGAAGATAAATTCCCCCACTATAAATTTGTATTGATGTACTCAACTTACAATAAGTCATTCATACTCAATAGCATATTGTAAGTATCAGTTAGATCCATTATCTTTAATAATACACTTTTAGACAGATAAATTGTAGAAAAAACATCACTATTGATTCTTATCAATTCCGTTAATCTCTATAATAATTGCTTCTTGTGTTTTTCCTTCATGATAAACGACAGGTATTCTATGCTTCTCATAATCATATGCTAGTGTTGATCTGTATGAAACTGCAAATTTTACAATTGGATAGAAATCTTTTTCTTTTATTATTACAATATTATCCTTTTCTAGATTTGAATAAAATTTTATAGGATACGACGGATGCGGTTTTATGAATATTGTATATTCTTTTAATTCTTTTGATATTTTATTGATAATTGATTTTTCGTGTTCAGAATCAAACGGCCCCCCTATAAATAGAATAGACTTCGATATCCCTGTATCCAATAATTTCAAGCAGTTGTTTACTATTTTATAAATAGTTTTTTTATTCGTGTTATCATGATAATTTGTTTTGAATATCTCTATAGATTCTGCATCTAAACAATAACATTCTTCAACATTTTTTAGTTTGTTTGGTATTAATATTTCTTTATCAATTATACCATGTTGAATTTGTTTTTTACTACTTTTACCATGGATACTATCATACATTATAGCCCATCTATCATAATGATTAATAAACCAAATACAACTTGGTTCTATCTTTTCAAGAACTCTATAAAGTAAAAACCAATTAAAAGAATCATATGTTTGCAATGTAATTGATTGATTGATACTTGCAAACTTTTTTTTGTGCGTCTTTCTAATATTCAAGGATCTTCGCAATGCCCAAATTATATCGTTATTTTCTAAAATATCAAATATAGAGATAGTTTTTGCTATGTTATTACCATGGGGAATTTTTACCCACGGAACAGAAAGATAAAGTACTGAATGATCGCCTTTTAATCTTTCAAAGATACTATATGCTCTATTATTCCCTAAAACAAAAATTTCCTCATGTTTTAGTACCTTCTTATTTTGATTCAGAACACTTCTTACAAAGGTTTTAGTAAAATTAATCATTGTCACTATCAAATGAATAGCCCACCACAATTTTATTATTACCTTTAGTATATGAGGAACCATTCTATTATTTTTAATATAATTTCTTGCTTTTAGATACCTTGCTATAACATACCCATTCATATCAACATCATCTTTTATCATTGCATGATTGTCTAATTTAAATTCATTTTCAATTCCTAAATAATAAATCTTAATAGCGTCATTAATAGCATCAGCATTTTTCATATACTTTCCTCTCTCCAGATAACAGACAATTGATAATATTACTATTCTAATTTTTTCTGAATTCAACAAGTTTTAAGCCTCTTTAGAATTAACTTCTGAATAATATGTGTCTGTACGTTCGGGATCGAAACACTCATTTGCCCACATTATAGTCACCATATCTGAATTTCCTAAATTTTCAATATTGTGTATGTAGCCTGCAGGAATATCTACAACCTCCAGCTTATTACAATCCACATAGTATTCTATAATTTTTTTAGTATGAACTTTCTTAAACCGAATGACACCTTTGCCGCTTACAACTAAAAATTTTTCATTTTTTGTATGATGCCAGTGATTTCCCTTTGTAATTCCTGGTTTTGAAACATTAACTGACACTTGTCCTCTATCTGGTGTTTTGAGAAACTCTGTAAAAGATCCTCTTTGATCTATATTCATTTTTAACTCATAATTAAATTTATCTTCAGGTAAATAGCTAAGATATGTGCTGTAAAGATTTTTTGTAAAAGCGTCTGACATATTAGGCACTGTTCTATCTTCTCTACTTTTCTTAAATGAGTAAATTAGATCTGTTATCTCACCCAGAGTAACTGTGTACCTAATAGGTACTTCGCAAAAATCTCCAACTCTATTTTCTTTTCCTTCTAAAGCACAAATAAGTTCATCTACTACATCATCTATATAAACAAGACTCATTATTACACTTGAATCATTCACTTTAATAGGCAAATTGTGAGCTATATTATGACAAAATGTAGCTACAACACTATTGTAGTTAGGTCTACACCATTTACCAAACACATTAGCAAATCTATAAACCAAGATTTTCGCATCGGTTTCCTCACCATAATCTAATAATAATTTTTCTCCTGCCTTTTTACTTTTCCCATATGGGTTATCTAGCTCAGCTTGAATAGATGATGAAATCATTACAGGGCAAGTATTATTGTATTTTTTTAGAGTATTTAATAGCTCTGAGGTAAAGGTAAAGTTCCCTTCCATAAACTCTGATTGTTCTTTTGGACGATTTACCCCAGCAAGATGAAATACAAAGTCAGCTTTTTTGCAATAGTAGTCTAGTAAATTAGGGTCTGTTTCTTTATCAAACTCAAAAATATTATCATACTTTCTATTTCTTAGCTCTGCTATTAAATTTTTTCCCACAAATCCTGTAGCCCCAGTAACCAATATTTTCATTATTTGGCCTCCCAGTTTTGTATTTCTTCTCTAATTTCATTCAAAGACAATAATCTTTCTTTTATCTCCCCTACAGTTAATATTTTAGTATTATTTGAGTTATACTCATCAGTCAAAGTAATCTTTGGAGATCCTTGCTCCAAGTATTTCTCATAATTCAAGTCTCTATTATCTGCTGGGATTCTATAAAAATCTCCTCTATCAATAGCTTTTGCTGCCTCTTCTTTGGTTAATAATACTTCATATTTTTTCTCACCATGTCTCGTTCCAATGACTTTTACATCATTATCAACTTTAAAAAGTTCTTTGAGTGCTTGAGCTAAATCTCCAATGTAGCATGACGGTGATTTTTGAACCATAATATCACCAGTTTCAGCATTTTCAAAAGCATATAAAACCAAATCTACAGCATCATCTAAACTCATAATAAATCTTGTCATTTTTGGATCAGTAACTGTAATTGGTTGTCCAGTTTTAATTTGTTCAATAAATAGTGGGATAACTGATCCCCTTGAAGCCATAACATTACCATATCTAGTGCCACATATCAGGGTTCTCTCCGATGATACCGTTCTTGATTTCGCTATGAAAGTCTTTTCCATTAACGCTTTAGAAATCCCCATAGCATTTACTGGATAAGCAGCTTTATCTGTTGATAAACAAATTACTTTTCTTACACCGGCTTCGATAGAAGCTGTTAGTACATTATCAGTTCCAATAATATTTGTTTTTACGGCTTCTATTGGGAAAAATTCACACGATGGAACTTGCTTTAAAGCTGCTGCATGAAAAATAAAATCAACATTGTGCATAGCATTTCTTATACTTGATATATCTCTTACATCACCAATATAATACTTTATCTTATCATTTTGATAATTTCTTCTCATATCATCTTGTTTTTTTTCATCTCTAGAAAAAATCCTAATTTCTTTAATGTCCGTATTTAAAAATTTTTCTAAAACTACATTCCCGAACGAACCTGTTCCTCCTGTTATTAACAAAGTCTTATTTTTAAACATTCTTAGTCTCCTTTATCAATTCATAAAATAAATCAATGAATTTTCGAGTATTTTTTGAGCTTGAGTAATGCTCATTCCCAAATTTTTGAGCACTATCAGCCATTTTTTTTAGTTTTTCTGGATTATTGTACAAATCCAAAATTGCTTTGGTCAAAGCTTTGTGATCATCATTAGATACAGATATGCCAACATTATTTTCTTTAAACATTCTAAAATATTCCGAGTCCTTTTCCACTACATTTATAATAACTCTCCTACAGGCCATTAATAGTGGTGCTTTACTAGGGACCCCATTGCCAATTACGCCTTTATTTAAAGGTATTACACAAACAGAACATGCACTGTACACATCCGGAACTATTTCTATAGGTTGGAGTGGGTAAAACTCTATATTATTAAGATTTCTTCTTTTAGCTTCCTCAACAAACTTTTCTTTAACATTTCCATCACCTATTATTTGAAATATTACATCTTTATAATCTATTAAACCTTCCGCAGCTTCAAGTATAGCTTTATAATTAAACACATATCCAATTGTCCCTGCAAATTGAACTACAAACTTATCTGTTGATATTTTATACTTTTTAATAAACCTATTTTCATCATCGTTAATTTCTTTAACAGCTCTATCATCATACCAAGCGGGAATAACCCTCACTTTAGAAAGATTTACGCCTTGATCACCAACTTTTTTCTTCATATCCTCAGACAACACAGTTATTACAGTACTCAATTTATAAGAGATTTTTTGTATTAATTGTAATATTTCATATAAAACTTTACTTTTCATTACACCAATGTCATACGCGTGTCCAGGAAATACGTCGTATATATTGTAAATAATAGGCTTTTTACTAAATACTTTGAGAAGCATAAGCTGATATACAACAGTTGGACAGGATTGTAAAAATATCACATTTACATTTTTGACTTTTCTCCAGTATTTAAAACTCTGAAAAGCATATTTCATTTCATCAATGTATCTATTAATAAATCTGGACTTATCAATGACTTTCCGATTTATTATATCACAAGAAAAACCCTGTTTATCTTTTATCAACTCAGGTATATCAGGGTTTATCTTTGTTCGCCTGCTTTGTACTAAATGAACTTCAAAACCTTCTTCTAAGAAATCATTGATCATAGTCATTGCCATCTGATTGTTGGGCCCTGGGGTATCGAACCCCTCTGTTGTAATAAATAGAATTTTCATGTTTCAAACTCCTTCAACTATATATCCTTATTTCTTTTTTTCCAAAAACTGTTTTACTTCAATTCCAATCCCTTCTTTAAACTCAATTGGTATGTAACCGAAATCTTTCCGTGCTAATTCATGGCTAAAGCTTCTGTCCTCAGCCATTCTTTGAACCTTTTCTACAAAATCAATTTTACCCAAACTAGCTACTTTTAAAATATATGCCAGTGCTACTCCCACCATAACCGGAACATTTATAAAGCAAGTTTTTTTATTGAGGTGTAAACTAATTAGCTTAAATGCCTCTTTCATACTTATTGGTTTTTCACCAGAAATAATGTATTCTTTTTGGGAAGCCCTTGATAAATTCTTTAAAACGAGAAAGTAAGCACGTCCTAAGCTTCTTGCATTGACTGGCTGAATTAAACCTGTACCTCCATTTATCACTGGAAATAATCTTAATCTATCGACCATTTTTATAAATTTACTCATATTTAAATCACACAAATCACCATATATCATCGTAGGTCTCAAAATAATTATATTAAGCTTATGATCACTTTTTTCAGTTAATAATTTTATCTCATCTTCGATATTTTGATAGAGTTCCGAAGCAGATTTGTACTTTGAATATATTCCGGTAGTATGTACTAACACCACATTTTTTACCTTATTAAAATTAGCTGCAGTAACTACATTTACGCTGTTTTGGATCCCTGCAATATGCATAATCGTTTCAACATTTTTAATACACTTATTCATAAATTCTTGATCGTTTAAATCTCCATAGATCTTCTCGATATTTAATCCGCAATTATCAAGCATATAAGTGTCTGATGTTTCCCTCACGATACATCGAACTGCTCCTTCATATTTATGATCCATAAGTTCTTGTAAGAAATATCTACCTGTATGTCCCGTAATCCCTGTCACTAATAACATCTGTTCACTCCTACTCTCTCAATGACTCTTTATCGGCCTTTTCCGTACCAGTCCCACCTTCAACAACACCTTCGGTCCTCAGCACACTTATCACTGTCCCCCAAAAGCATCTTACATCCATTCGAAAACCAATCTTCTCCGTGTACTCTCCATCTAACTTGGCTTTAATTTCTATTGACAGTTCATCTCTGCCATTTATCTGCGCCCATCCAGTAAGACCGACTGGTACATCATTAGCATTGTACTTGTCTCTTTCTTCAATAAGATCATACTGGTTCCAAAGAGCTGGGCGAGGACCGATGATGCTCATCTCACCTCTAAAGATATTAATAATTTGAGGTAACTCATCTAAGCTCGACCGTCTTAAGAACTTACCAACCTTTGTAATCCACTGATCTGGATTCTCTAAAAGATGTGTTGGCGTGTCTTTTGGCGTATCAATTCGCATGGTACGAAACTTAAATATATTAAAATGACTCTTATGAATTCCTACTCTCTTCTGTTTGAAAAAGACTGGACCTTTCGAATCTATTTTAATTGCAACAATAAGAATTAAAAACACAGGAGATAATAAGATCAGTCCTACTGTTGAAAGTATTATATCTATTAATCTTTTAATTTTTAAGTACATTTCAGCCGTGCCTCCTTCATATCTAACAGATAGTCAGTTTTCAGTTGGTCAGAAAAAATTAAACATCTATCTTTTAATCATCCCTCCAAGCAACCTACTAACTTCATCTATGCTCATGTGATTTCTTTCAAACTAAGAATTTGTTAGTAGTATTAATATATAATTAAATTTGTGTTTTCTTTGTTGGTAAAGTAGTCAGTATTTGAATGGTGAAGAAAATAATTCAAGGTAAATTCTTCAAAATAATGTCTTAACTGACTTTTCATTTCCACCGAGCCAACTGACGTTCAAACAGTTGGATATCCTTCCATCATATTCACATTGAACTTAGTTGAAGATAATAAATAAGATTTATGCAATATATCATATACTTCCAATTTATTCATCCGCGGTATTCTTATTAAACTTTTTAAATTAACAAACATTTTAAACTAGTAGGGCACCCTTTACAGTTGAATTGAAACCCTATTGAATTTGATAGAATTAATCCTACCCTTTTTCAAGTTTCCTCTGTATATTTTTACACGCTTTATGAAATCTCTCTATACTTTTGCTAATTAGTCTTTGGTGACTAGATTGTAACTCAGCAATTCCAAATATACAGTAACTATTTTATTCAGCATCTCACCCTAATCATCATTTAAATATGGAACCTACCTATTACCAATACTCAAATAAACAATTTCTGTGGCTGTATAACCATAAGCTACATACGTGCCTTTTATTTTATACTATTTTGAAAAAAATGAACTCAGAAGCTCTTGAATATAGTTGTTCCTTCTGATTTCTTAAAAAAGTCATCATTCATAGCAAATCCGCTTTTGAGATGTTTTTCAAACTCCTAATTACTTAAATATAAAACTGAGTACATTAAGCGACTTTACCCGATAATTAACCTCGATGATATCATCGAGGTTATAACAATCGTAATGATAGGTTTCACCATCAGCTGCAGAAGTTTCAAAATTTGCAACCCTTGAATGACGATTAAATTCACCTTTAATAAAGATAATATTTTTATATCAAGAGATTGTAGACTTATCACGCTGAATCAATTCTACCATTTGATCTATTGAAAGCTCTATGGTATTTTTTCAATTCTAGTTAAACTATTTTACGTCTGATACAGGATTGTTCTTGAGTTCACCACTTAGTCCCATTCTTTAACTTCAATCTATAAACCAAGTAAGTTATTTCAAAAATACCACCTCATCAAAATTTTCGAATATTTGTTCTTATATCTACGACGTTACATATGAATTTAGTTTCACGCCATTTTTACCCAACATCTCGTGTTCAAATATACACTTTACTTTAAAATCCACCTTTTCTCTACAATTTCTCAATCAAATCAACCATCTTTAATCCTTTAATGCCCTTATATTCATTTAAAACTTCTTCCTGTTTAGACATATGAACCAAAACCGGTAAATCAAAACCTTTTATATCAAGTTTTTCATTTTTAACAATTAATTGAATCTTTGATTTAACAGGAATTTTATCTATTTCATCCAATGCGATCCCCATTATCTCACCCATTTCATCATCATCCAATAACACAAAAATTACATCATGTTCTTGATTTAATTCAGCAATAATCGATTTAATCTTTTCTTTAGTTTCATAAATAGTTCGGTAATGAACTTTTAAATAAGTTACTGTTTTTTTTGTCTTTTCCATCATACCTATAGGTGTCAACATATAAAATACTTGTTTTTGAGAAACCTGAGTCATTTTAATAAGACCATCTCTAATCATTTTATTGATTAGTGTATTCACTGTGCTTACAGAAATACCAAGCTTTTTAGAAAGGGCGCGTTGAGTAACATTTTCGTTATCTATTATTTCTGACATGATGGTATATTCCTTATCTACAAAAATGCTTTTAATATCTGTCACTTCTATCTCCCCTTTTGATTAACCAATAATCAAAATTTTAACGATTTATAATACAGTTCGAAAAACGAACACCATAGACATTTTAACAAGTTTACATGTTTTTGTCAAGATGAAATATGTGCTCGTTCGCTGCTATCATACAAAATCTACCGCAATCAATACTTTTATTCAAAGTCTTAAAAAATAACATTGCACTATTTGATTATGTGACAGGATTTATGTTTTAATAGAGAGTTCAATTTTTTACAGTTTTGAGGACACAACTAACAAACCGTTTATATTACAATAGCTACCTTACCCTACAAATGGTATGATTCAGATCCGACGTTCATTAGAAAAAAATCATCTATTGATAATATATAGCGTTTCAACTCTAAACTAATCTTATTTAAAATATTCAGTACAGATCGATTCATTACACCATTATCTATTCTTACTCAACTATGACCTTTTCTGAAAACCACATCTAGTATCCAATGACAATTTTCTAGACTTTCTTTTATTGACACTGCACACCTTATCATAACAATACTTGATATTTTTTTCAATTCTCTTTTCCCAAGCACTATTCTATGTCACTTGTATGAAAATACTCTCTTTGTCAATCTTCCATAACATTTTTATATAGCTGTTTCTCTACTGCTTAGGCATCTCTAAAATTTGATTTAATCACATACTAAAATAATATTTTACTTTTCCATTGAAATTTCCTTGATTTCCTTTTGATGAAAGCATATAACTGACTTTTCTTTATAACTTTCAAATCCAACAGGTCTAGGATTGCTGTAAACTCATCACTCTTTTCTTCTTATTGTGTAGCTAGCTTACTCATACAGTTCAAAAAGGATATATCAAAAGATTTACTATCCAAACTTTCAAATATATGTTCATACGTACAATGAGAAGGTACACCATTTTCAAATAGAATTTTAAATATTCTTCTTGCTTATACTATTTTTTAGTTTCAGTTAAAATGAGTAAACATTTTCCGCGTGATTACAATGTCTATCTTGAGCATACAAGCAATACCATCTTTAACAATCTAATTCTAATTTTAAAATCTCTTTTTATCCTTTTTACGCTTGAAAAACAATTTTCTTTTTTAGACCTTATATATAAAGTCTGAAAATTTGATACGCTCATTTATGTTTTAAAGATTGTAGGTTAATATCATTAAATCCAAGTTCTACATATATCTCATCAGAAAATTTGTTTTTCAAATAAATTCCTTTACTCTCTTTAACACAATAGATTTTAAACCGCAATTCATATTGCACATCTTTTGGAATATCATAGGTAAAATATACCACTTGATGTTCATGAATCGTGTCAAAAACACTTGATGTTTCACTCTTAAAATATCTCACCCCAGAAGACATCTCAGCACGTGTCAAAACACTGAGATCATCTGGAACACCACAACATAAAAAAATAGTTTTATAAGGCAACTCTTTAAGCGTCGTGATTTTATATTTAACGCGATCATACGTTTCATAAGATTCAAGGTTTATAAAACTTAAATTGAAGAAATCATCTATATTAGTATCCCTCAACTCATCTATCGATGTGTATGCTTTCATTTTTTTGTTCATCACAAGGAATTTGAAAGGTGTATTGAGGAGTTCCTTTTTCAGCAACAAATTATTTTGATCTAAAGCAACTACTTCATGGTTTATCTTCAACGAAACAGGTTTCACTCTAAATTTATTCAATTGAGGATTGATCTTTTTAATTATAAGTACCACATCTGAATAATTCGTTGTTTTCTTAAAGATAATTTTTTCATTTCCATTCACAGGCGTATATAAAATTCTGTCTAAAATGACAATTTCACCCGTTATCAACCGTTCTTGTAACTGCATCTCCACTCCGTGCTGATCGAAGCCATTTTGAGCAATGATAATTTGATAATTAAGTTCAAACTCTGTATTCTTGTCAAAATCTTTTAGTGGTAACTCATAGATAAAAGAATCTTCTATCCACTCTGTATTTAAATTTATATATAAAGAATTTCTTGATAAATAAGTCGCCACTATTAGAGTCATTGCTATTAAAACAATCTTTTTATTGCTATTTCTTTTTATTTCAAGCCTGTTTTTAACAAACAGTTCTTGCTGATCATAACATCCATACAATACAACATACAAAATCAATCCCATCAAAAACCATAAAACACGCTGATTTTCAACATTTAGAATAGAGCCTTGTACACCCACTATAATTAAAATTGAACAAAAGATAGAACCCCATAAGTGCAGTGAACTTTTATTTTGATTTTTCTTAAAGGTTCGAACACTATACACTAGAATGACACCGATAGGAATAAAAAATAGAATTAAACCTAAAATTCCAGTTTCAGCAAAGAGCCCCACATAAGTGTTATGAGGAATATTATCGATATACTTGAAATTAAGCTTTTCAAAATAAGGCAATGAGTTCAATCTATAGTTGCCTCTCCCCACACCCAATAGAGGATGATCAAGCGCCATCTGCCACGCTGTTTTACAGAGCGCTTCACGAGTGCCCAATCCACTCTCAAAATTTACAAAACTATAGTAGAGCTTTGAAATAAAGGTATTCTGAGAAATGAAATGATCTAAAGTAAATGCTACTAAAATCATACCCCAGATCGCTAACAAAAGTTCTTTCCCATAACCATATAATTTTCTAAAATGAAGAACACCAAAACAAATATAAGCCAAAACAATGGCAATTAATCCTCCACGAGAATCCGTAAGTAGTATTAAAAAAGAAGAGATTATGCCCATAAATAAATATAAATTTCTTAGAAGCTTCTTTTTTTCATTCGTTGAAAAACCAAAAAATAAAAAAGTATTAAGCCCCAAAAAAGTAGCGGCGTGATTTGGATCTGTATAAGTACCCATAAAAAAGGATCGATATCGCACATCTACCAAAGGGGCTAATGTCGGCATTTGTGCCATCAAAGCAAATGCAATCCCAATTGCAACGAATAAAACTGAATTTACAAACCAAACCTTCCTAAAAATGCTTTTTTCTATTATTTTTAAAGTATTAAATCCCACATAAAAATAAGCAACACTAATGATCGTTTTTGTCACTTCACCCAAAAGGTTCTTCATAGAGCCTGCCACAATTTCAGGCATTAAAATTGCGTGGATTCCAGTGACCATCAACCATAAAATCAAAAGCACTGCCCATTGCCATATAAAGAAGATATTCTTAAACTTTTCAGTCTTCACTCTAAGGATCAATAGCACGCCCAATAAAGGCAATATAAAATCTGATAGCGCAATATTAAAAGGCGTTGATCCAATATGAATGACCTTCGTCATATTCAGCGTCAAAATAAATATGATAACTATAATCTTGCCTATATGATCTACCTTTTTAACTTTCATAAGTTATACCTTCCATCATCAATAAACCAAAAATGAGCCTAACGGATCACCCGTTAAGCTCTAAATAATTAATTTTTTGCCCAATAAGACTTAAATAATCCTAGAAAGACACCCAATATCACACCTAAGACAACGCCTATAGCTAAATTCAACGCCTTTTTAGGCGAAATTGCCCTCTCCGGTTCATAAGCCCTAGAAATAATAGAGATATTTTGTGATAACACATCCATACGTCCGTTTAATATCTTTTCTGGTGTATTTTCTGAAATCGCTTGATTAATAAGGCTTCTTTCTGTCAAAAGTTCTTCATAAAAGTTTTTCTTTTGTGATAAAGCTTCTTTTGTGTTAATTAAATCTGATTCTTTCTCTAGATATTGGCTTTCAAGCGAAAAATAGTTTCCATTGACATATTCTTCAGTCATTACATGCTCAGAGAGTGATGCCAAGTCCAAATTGAGTTGATCCGCATAAGCTGCTGCTGATTTTGGATCCGCAAAAAGCGCTTTTTGAAGGGTATAGATAGGTTTAACAGTATCCATTAAAACCTTTGTTTCTTTTAAAATGGATTCTTGTTGTTTGATAGCCTGTTCTAAATTATCGATACTCACTTCATAAGAAGTAATAAAATTTTCAAGTGCATTTTTTTTATAAGTGATTCTTATACTGTTCAAATATTGATTGATCAAATCATCATTTATACTTTTAGCCAGTTTGGGTTCATCAGTACTTATGATGACACTAAAAAGATTTGTTTCATCTTTAGGATCAAAATTTACAGAAATCATTTTTTTAAAACCAGCTCTCGTAATGTCCATTTGGTTTAGTCTGATCACCTTATCTACTACATCATTACTATAAATATACTGAATATAGTCATTGATATTCTCAGAGGGAAATGTATAGGTGCCGAATCTTGTCAAAACATCTTTTGGTGTCTCAATCATTAATTCACTGGTTGCTTCATAGACAGGTGTTGCAACGAAGAACGTATACACTGCTGAAATTAAAACAACCACCACCGTTATAAAACTTATGAGCTTACGTTCATCCCAAATCGACTGTATAAGTTCTTTTAAACTGATCTCATCATTTTCATAAGATGTATTATTAGACTCTTGCATTTTTATATGACCTCCATTGATTTCATCCAATCTATATTTTATCACAAACGCTTTCACATAAATATATTATCATATTTTTGACACCAAATTTTAATATTTTACTTTTCGTATAACTTTTCATATTTCATCAATAAGCATTCTTGTTTATAAAGCCTTTAAAAAAAGTCAACAGCACCACCTTAACATCTAAACTCATCGTCCAATTCTCTATATAATAGAGATCAAACTCAATGCGTTTCTCTATGGAAGTATCGCCACGCCAACCATTGACCTGCGCCCAACCGGTGATGCCCGGTCTCACTTGATGTTTGATCATATATTTTGGAATCTTTTCTTTAAATTGATCCACAAAGTAAGGTCTCTCAGGCCGAGGTCCCACCACACTCATGTCCCCTTTGAGCACATTAAAAAACTGTGGCAATTCGTCGATACTCGTCTTTCTCATGAAATTACCCCACTTGGTTTTACGAGGATCATTTTCCGTGGTCCATTTGACTTTTTCCTGAGATGGCGTTTCCACATGCATGGATCTAAATTTATACATTTCAAAGTTTTTTCGATTTAAACCTACACGTTCTTGCTTAAAGATAATAGGGCCTGGTGATGTCAATTTGATGATCAGTGCGCTTAGAAGCATTATAGGTGAAAACAGTACAATGGCAATGCTTGAAATTAAAATGTCCACAAGTCTTTTCGCGATGGCTTTAAAGAGATTATCCAGCGGTACATGCCTTGTGTCTATAATAGGCATCCCCTCTAAATCATCCATATAAGGCCTTGCTGGGATGTATTGATAATAGTAGGGAATTATATTCGTCTTGGCCCCATGCTTCTCACACAGAAAAATGATCGTTCCTAAACGATCATAGGCGTCACCTGCAAGTGCAATCGTAACTACATCTATAGGTTCACTTTCTAATAAAGTCTCCAGTTCATCAATTTTTCCTTTAATTTCACACTCTTTTGGTAATTCTCTTCTCTTAATGGTCACATCATCTAAGATTCCTATGATCTTATAACCAAAAGCAGGATTCTTTTCGACATTCTTTATAAATTGTTTCCCAATATCATTAAAGCCTATCAAAAGGCACTTTTTAAGGTTATAGCCCCTTTTTCTGTAATTTTGAACGAGTGATATAATCATCGCTCTTGAAAAAAAGGTGAAAATGATATTTAAAAAATAAAACGTCATTAATACAAGCCTAGAAAAATCCACTATTTTGAATACAAATAAAATAAGAACCAAGGTTACAATCCCATAGGTATTTACTTTGATAACACCCTTCAGCTCATCAAAAATTCTATAAGATCTCACTTGATACAGCCCTAAAAAATTATATAAAATCAAATAGATAGGTACTGAAGCAAGTAATGGCACAAAAGCTTCGGCCAATGTAATCGCTAAAATACCTTCTGAAAAAAAAGTCGTGTAAAATCTTATGTAATGTGCCAGTGAGAAGGTGATGCACATCACGACTATATCAATCACTATTTGTAATTGATTTAATGTTTTTTGGTTTTCTTTAAACATTGCTGTCCTCTTTTGTTTCTATTTGCCAATTTAATTTGAGCCTTCCTCTTATTATACATTTAAATTATGAGGACATAAAGAAAAAAGGATTACATATTGAAAATCTCTACTAGAATATTCGTGATTTCACTGAATTGAATGCCTTCCGCATATGGAAATTTTCGTGAATACGATTCCCATATAGTATTAAGTTCTTCACTTTCCTTAATATCCTTTAAATACTTATCTACATTCTCTAAATATACTAATGTCTTTCTCTCTTCAGCCTTTTTTTGAATTGCAATTTTTAGACTCTCAAAATCAATATCTTTTTTCACACTAACATCTCCATGTAATTTCGAACCAACTCTTTGATATTAAAAATCTCAGCATACTTAAGCAATTGCGTATAATCTGCTCCTGGGGTTCTCATATATCGTTTGACCGCTTCTGTTACTAAACCTAAATCAAGTTTATCTTTCCTTTTAAGGCAATCACATATGGTTCTTTCTATATCATATACATGAACAGAATGACCATAAGGTGTCTCTGTAGTAATCTTGCCAATTTCGTGGAGTTTGTCAACAACATAAAAAAACTTATATTTTTCTTTGTCTTTTAGAAGTCTCGTATTATATCCTGATGGAATAGTAAGCATCATTTGGAAAGGCGTCCTATCCGTTAAATCATGAAAATATAAAGCTGTCTCATGTGAAAAAATGCCTTTCTTACATCTATATTGAGTTAAAAAATACTCATCTTGCATCTGATTAGGATCCATATACAAACCCTGTTCAATTTTTTCAATTTCGCCAGCTTGATACATGCGTTGTAGGGTTTTATAGGCCACACCCGCTTTCTTAGCTTCACCTGATGTCAGAATCCCTTGATTAGCTTTCAGTAGTTTAATGACTAGATTCTTTTGAGCCATAAAGTCCCCCTCTTCCGACATATTTGTTCGTAAATATGATATCATATACGAACGGCAATGACAAAATATTTTTCTGAGTATCAGGTGTATTTTCTTTTATTCAACCCTTTATTTGACAATCTCTTATCCGACACTTAAAAGTTTTCTCTATATTGATCGCAAGAGGATACATCTAACACACTATTTTCAACCCACTCAGTATGATCAAGATACCACCTAATCGTTTCCTGCATCCCCTGTTCGAAAGTATAAGTAGGCTTCCATCCCAGTTGAGTCGTAATTTTCGTATTATTGATCGCATATCTTCTATCATGCCCTGGGCGATCTACAACGTATCTAATTAAGTTTTCAGATTTTCTAAGCGTATGAATAATCAATTTGACCACTTCTAAATTGGTCTTCTCGTTATTACCACCTACATTGTAAATCTCACCATCTATGCCTTCATGAAGCACTTGATCAATGGCAGAGCAATGATCTGAAACATGTAACCAATCCCGAATTTGCATACCATCACCATAAATAGGAAGCTCTTTTTCATGGATACAGTTATAGATCATTAAAGGGACTAACTTCTCAGGGAACTGAAAGGGCCCATAGTTGTTGCTACATCTTGTTATATTTATAGGCATGCCAAACATTTCATGATAGACTCGAACCAACATATCTGCACTTGCTTTAGAGACAGAATACGGATTATTGGGCATAAGTGGCATTGTTTCATCGAAAAGTCCGGTTTCACCTAATGCACCATAGACTTCATCTGTTGAGACTTGAAGAAATTTCACACCGGCTTTATACTTTTGACAGTATTTATCCCTTGGATTTACTTTCCAGTACTTTTTAGCAGTATCCAAAAGAACTTGAGTGCCAATGATGTTCGTTGATAAAAAGACTTCCTGTGCTTCGATGCTTCTATCCACATTGGATTCAGCAGCGAAATTAACAATCAAACTCACATCATAGGTTTCAAAAATGCTTTCCACTTTTACGCGATCTCTTATATCTGCTTTGATAAAAGTATAGTTTTCATTGTTTTGGATAGATTCAAGATTTTCTAGATTTCCTGCGTAAGTCAGATGATCTATATTTAAGATCCTGTATTTTGGATACTTCTGTAGCATTAACTTAACAAAATGACTTCCAATAAATCCAGCGCCCCCTGTTATTAATATCGTTTTCAATTGACCACCACTTCCTTGTTTAAACACGCCTATTCTGTAAGTCAGATCTACTTTTCCGGATAAAATAAAGCAATCCCACATATATCAAAATGCCAACCATAGCGCCAGAAGTATCTATTATCACATCTTTCACTTGTGGCCCTCTTCCAGGCACGAAAATCTGATGGATTTCATCACTCACTGCGTATAGCGCACATTAAATAAGCGCTAAAATAATTGAGGTTTTCACCTCTTTATGCTGCCTGAATGCATTTATGACAAACAAACCCAAAATTAGGTAATTAAAGAAATGAGCATTCTTTCTGATCATATGGTTGAGCGTATCTACTTCCAACCTCAATTTGGGAGCAACCTTGTGAATTGCTTTCACAACAATCTCAGTTACACCCAAACTCAAATTATTGGAGGTTGTGCTCACCTGTGATGAGAAGTGAAATATAACGCCCATCCATATGAAAACTACTAGCCACGATACTATAATAAAAGCGCTTTTTTTTCTAAATTTATAAGGCAATTCACTTTTCAAAATAATTTGTGCTCCCATTCTTTTTGTTCTGATTTGTGTTCCGCTGTGTACGTGGTACGCTTTATATCAAAACACACCACAAAAATCAAAATTTACTTTAATCTATACTTTACCGCAGTCCCACTGCCTCGTTTTATAACAATATTTTTATCTGTAAGGCTATTTAAAATTCTAAGCGTTTTAGACTTTTCAAATTTAGTTTTTAATTCTATCTCTTTTCTAGAAAGTTCTAGATCTTCTTTTAATAATCCATAAATAAAAAGTTCATCTTTAGACAAATCTAATTGATCAACATTAGTAACAGGCAATATTATTCTAATCCTATTTTCACTAACATCAAAATCAGGTTTAGCAATGCTATGGGTATATTCATCATTTATTCTTGCAATTCCTGTACCATACTTTTCTATAATATTCAATCTATTAAAAACCCCTGCAATGATTGGATTTCTTAAAACGGAAATATTTCCATTTAGATATTCTTCTTTAGAAATACCTGCCGGCAAACCTCCTGGAGAGTTTATTTCAATCCTGTTCTCATACATTGCTATTTGTATGTATGAGTTAGTATCCCATACTCTATGAACAATTGCATTTGCCAAAGATTCTCTAAAAGCTTCTTTGGGAATCAATTCTTTTTTTATTCTGATATAGCCCTCTATCTCTTCGAACAAATAATATTGCTCAAAAATCTCTATGGCTCTATCAAATTGTTCTAATAGAGATTTATGGCTAATAGTTTCTCTATACAAAATCTTATTGATGTCTTTTCCAAATTTAACAATATCAATTCCTGAAAAAGCGATGTCGTTTTTATCTGATAATAGTTCTCCCGCAATATTGTAATAGCCATCTTTGTTATATAAATTTAATGTCTTTAAAACATCCAAGCTTATTTTTTCTATATTAGCTTCTTCTTTTAACTTAGATTCCAATACCCTAAAACTTAAATCTTGTGAAGCCGCTTTTCTCTCTTCATCATCAATATTAATGCCTTCCATAGCCAATCTTCTAAGCTCAAATCTGTCTACCGCCACGGTTGAAGTATCACCTCTTTTAAAAGCCTTTCCTTGATAATAGTAGGGTGTATCTTTGCCTTTTTTTACGTCTACAAGAATAATCGTTTTATGTTCTATTTCTTTAACCGCAATTTCAAAATGAGGAACTGGCACGATAGAGTCATTTATCATATTCTCAATTCGTAAGGCTTCTTCTTTTGCACTTTCTATACCTACGAGCTTCCCATTATCATCTATACCAAAGATTATTTCCCCATCATTATAATTAGCATATGCACAAACTGTCTTTAAAAAAGTTCTCGAAACTTCTACTTTGAATTCTAAGTTATAACTTTCTTTAGTTTCCACAAGCGATACCTCCTTTATAGTCTGATTGTACCAAATGCATTCTATTTTTGCAACGATCTACTTATCGTTCTATTTATCGTTTCATTGTGAAGCGATCCTAAGACTATCGTTGCACATCCCTTTGCAACGATGTTCCGATGTGTACCACATACAGAAAAGTAATTTACCCCTTTGAGCTGTTTTTAAGCTAGACATTAGCATTTCTTTTTCAATCACATCTTTTAGCTTAAGAGTCATGCGCTCTTTGCACGATCAACCTACACTTGGGACTTTCACCCGCTAGATAATATTCTATGACAATATGATCTAATAACCCGTACACAATCTCAATCAATTTTGGTATAATTGGTCCGAGTGTCAAATCCAAAAGTTGAGTAACCCTCTACCCTATGATGCCGTTTACGGGAAGGACGCGATACAGCATAGGGTAGAGGGTTCGTGTGAAACTGGTTTTTGACACCCTAAAATATGAAAATGCAGAACTTGCAAAGCAAATGAAGATTCTTTGGGATAATATTGGTGCAAGCCTTATAGGCTGTGGCGTCACTCGAATTGATCAGATCGGCATCAAAATCAATCCACAAATGAATATCCCTATTCAAACAAGCTATGATGAAAACCAATTGGAAGACACCATACTAGAAGTCTTAAAAAGTGGCTATATTTATAACACTCAAATATTGAGAAAAGCTCACATTTTCCCTTCACCTGCTTGCTCATAAATTTCCCACTTCTTTTACAATATTATCTGCTGTAACGAGAGTAACGTCCTGCTCTATCGCTATTTTAACAAGCTCCTCTGAAAAGCCATTTTTAGAAAATAACCAGTAATAAATTTTCTGATCTGACCCCGCTAATGTAAATTTTTCTTTCATATTTTTATAGTCAGACAGTGTACAATCACTATTTTTATATTTACATTCACCCAATAAAAAAGCCCTTTTCTTAGGATCGGTAGCCATAATATCAAGTTCATCCGTTTTGTTCCACCATCTTCCTATCTTTGTGAAATGAAAAGGCAACATCTCTTTTTGATTTTTCAATCTCAAATACTGGCGACAAATAGCTTCAAATACATACGAAGTATGTCGCTCAAGTTCTGGTTCAATTACAAATTTCCATATGCCTTTTGCATCTCCTGCTTCGAGTTCAGACAAGTTGGGGAATACGAATGCATACCAAAAACGAAAAAATTGATCTGCTATTTGATAAAGCCCCCTGTGAATATTTGCATGTGCTTTGATGCCATCCGCCACAGGGAATTCCCGAGTAACGATGCCTAAATCCATGAGGTTTTTTAAATAAACACTCAGTTTGGTCTTTTCAATTTGAGTTTTCTGATGAATATCATTGAGTTTCGTATTTCCTAATGCCACCGCTTCAATAATCACATTATAAGTTGCTGTTTCTCGCAATTCTTGATGCATAAGAAATTCAACTTCACTGTATAGAATACTGCCTCTTGTTAAAATACGGCGTTCTATATTTAGAGCCAACGGCAAAGTATCATCAAACTGTTTTAAATAATGTGGAATGCCTCCAAGTATCGCATAAGCGGTGATTTTATCGAAGACACTGTAATTGGGAACAAATTGAATCGCATCATAAAAACTCATTTCATTCATTTTTAAAATGCCTGTAGCACGACCATATAAAGGATTTTTCTCTGCTAAAATCTCCTTCTCAATAAAAGACATCGAACTACCACAAAGAATAATCATAACATTCTGATCCTTGAGTTTTTCATCCCATAGATTTTGTAAAATAGAAGGGATTGCATTATTCCCCTTGACCATGTAAGGAAATTCATCAATTATCAATAATTTCTTTTGGTCATTTGGTAATTCTAAAATACTTGCTAATGCTAATTTCCAATCAGAAAACCGTTTGATATATTGCGCCACAGGTAGCCCTTTTTGTAATAGGCGCTCACTGAAGGCTGTTAACTGTTGCTCATCAGGACTTTCCGTGCAAGCAAAAAAAACATGAGGTTTATTCTCACAGAATTTTCGTAACGTTTCTGTTTTGCCCACACGTCTGCGACCATACAACACAACAAGCTCGCCATTTTGTGACTCATAACGTTCTTCTAAAAAGTTCAATTCAGCTTTGCGTCCTATAAACATAAAAGCACCTTCTTTCCTGTTGCTTAAAATCAAACTAATCAAAGCGTATATTCAGTCCGCTTCGCTACCTTCGTAACCCTTGTGCAATCCGCTAGGATTGCATTCAGTGGGGGACACCTCCTCAAGGATTATAATCACGATTATTATAATCTACATTATAATAATACACCTTTTTCAAATGACCTTCAAGTTAATTTCCGCTCAGGGAGTTCCGCTCCGTACGTGGTACGGAGCGGAACTCCCTGAGCGGAACTCTATTGCTCTTCAAAAATCCTCGCATAAGCTTCACTCACTTCTATATGTTCCTGCTCAAGTCTCAAAGCATACCGATCAAGGGTCATAAGGATATCTAGGACATCAGCATCCTCTTCTCTTTGTAACAGGTTTTTAATTTTGTCGTGATAATTTTTCGCGAGTGGTGTTGTGAAATCACGATAAGCGTTTAAAACAGTTTCATTCATCAACAAGGGTTTTACAACGGGAATCAATTGTTTTAAAGCTTTTAAGATCCTCACTCCACCTAAATCTAGATCTGACCAGTGATAATAAGCGGCATCTGGAAAATTAGAGAAAATGCATTCAAAAAAAGCCCTTTTGATCTCGCCGGCAAATCCACCATGATACAAAAGCAAGACCTCTTGAGGTCTTGTCTTAATCATGAGTTCATAAGTGGCTCTGTTTTCCACACTGATCACATAATTAATATTCTGCTCAGCGGTGATCTGAATGATTTCAGAAACATAAGTGCCGATCAAAACCGCGCCTTCGTTTTGAAACACGCTGCCCTCTAAAACCCCATTTTGAAATTCAATCTTCACAGGACCGCAAAAATAAATCAGCTCGGGATTTGAAAAAAGGCCCACGTAGCTCATTAGATCCTCGCCCTCTTCCACGTCATTATAACGCTTGATCAAAACCGTTAATCTGCTTTTGATCTCATTTTGAAACAGCTTGGAATCTCCGAATACCTTTGCACTGAACACGCGCTCGTGAACCGCCTTATAAGCCAGTTTATCCAGCTCAATCAAACACTGGATAAGCCTACGATTTACCCCTTGATCTGGAAACAACACTTGTCCAAACTTTCCGGTCTTATTGAATTTCTCTAAAAGTTCCATCTTAAATTGAGCCATCCATTCATAAGCCGTAAACTCATAAGCCGTTATCAGAGAAACCATCTCTTCAAACGCACCGTAAGTCGATTTCACACCAATGTACGAATAAGCCCTCTGAATGTGCGTCAGTTCTTGATTTAACCAAATCTCTTTAAGGAGGTTGCCTGCTTCAAATGGCATCCAATTGAAGTCTAAAAGCTCTAATTGCTTAAGTGCTTCTAGCGCCTCAAAAAAAGCTGACTTTTGCTCGAAGTCCTCAAAATCCACCTTCTTAAACTCGGCAACCTTCGCTAAAATGCGCCTCGATTGTGTGGTCTGATTGGAGTAAACTTTGCTTTTTTCGTATTTATCTAACAATTTTTTGAGAATGAGCTTCTGATAATCCACGCGTCAGCCTCCTCTGTTTGGATCTTAATTACAACTCAACTTATTAACAACTCAACTCTAATTACTGACTCAAACTTTATCATTGACTCAACTGAAGCAATACTTTGCGTTCAAACGATTGTACAAAGGAAATATCGTTTTCTCTAAAGACACAAAGATTTTGATCCACATGTGGTGTGATGTCCACGATCTTATCGGGTGGTGCAGATATAATCGCTTGCAAATGAAACCGTCTGAGAAGCTTCAAACTCTCTTCAATTCTCTGCTGATCCATTTTGCTAAAGGCTTCATCAAAGATGATCAAACGGATGGTCTCACTGTTGCTGCCACTGTGATTAATCCGGTACATTTGAGCAAACGATGCCAATACAGAAAGGTAGAACGGCGTTTGCGTTTCCCCGCCCGATTTTTTCAGAAGTGTTTTAGAAAGCCGTTGCTCACTGCCATTTTCATCCGTTACCACCAAATCAAAGTTCAAATAAGAGCGATAATCCGTATAGTAAAGGATGTTCTTTTCAAGCATTGACCGGTTTGCCATTGAACTGTCTTCGCCTATGTCCACGATCATTCGAAACAATTCTTCAATCGCCTCATGATGCTTCTGATTAAAGGCGTAGGACATAATACTCATACCATCCTTGAGCAGAAGATCATCCATAATCATATCGTAATAAAGGCGCATTTCAGGCTTTGGTTTCACCTCAAAGCGATAACTGTCTGCTCCGAAAGGGCTGTCCTTAATCGCCATGTTCAGTTCTTTAATCTGAGTAAAGACCGTATCAAAATTCTCTTTGAGTTTGGCTAAAAACTCATCTCTAAATTGATCCGACGTTTTTTCTTTTGCCGATTTAATCTTAGTTAGATAGTCCGGCAGATTCGTCTCTTCAAGCTGTTTTAAAGCATTTGCATAGACGGCATTGTCCTCTTCATGAATATCGTGGGACATATGAAAGACTCTATTGTATTCTTCCCGCTGACGGGTTAAACTTTCAAACAATTTGTCCTTATCCGTTCCAGCGGCTTTAGCAGATCGCGCATAATTGATCTCAATTTGCTCAGGGCGCTGATCCAGTAACAATTTTTCAATACGTTCTAATCCTTCAATTCTGACCTCATCATATGCTTTCTGATCCACAAATGCCTTTTTTTGTGCGATTTTAGATTCAACTTGAGGCATTTCTTTGTCAGAGAGATAACGCATCTCTGTAATGAGTTTCTCTTGAGTCCCATGTGCTGTGTTAATGGCATCATCACAGGTCTTGATCTGCACTTTGACTGTCTTAAGCTGATCTTCCAATTTCATGATATAGGATAAATCCAATTGACTTTTTTCTAAATTCAGTGCTTCGATATTTTGCTGACAATGCTTAAAAGCGTCTAATTTCGAAAGGCTGTCCTCATGTATGATCATCTCATGCTCAGACATTGCCTTGATTTTGCATTTAGCCTTTAAAGCCACAAGCTCACCTTCAAGTGATCTTCTCGTTTTCTTAGAAGCTTCCAGCTCTGCCGTCACAAGCTCAATTTGTTGTTCGATCGCTTTTCGACCAATGTAAGGCACCCGCCACCTATCAGGATGCAACTGTCTCGCCACATAATTTTGGTAGAGCATGCACGTGTCTGTAATGCCAATGGCATGCCTTCTAATCTCTTTGACTTCATCGCACGCCATGACGCCACCAAGGACATAATCGATAAAGGCTTTTGCCCCTGAATGCTCTGTTGTAACAAAGCACGCCAAACTGCCCTGTTGAGCAGAAGGCTTCAATTTTCTAATCCTTTCAAGATCGATTAGCCCAACACCATAAATTGGATTATTTCTTTTGAGACCATCGTAAATTTCCAGTGCGTGTTCGAATTCTGAATCCTCAACCAACAAGTAAAATTTCTGAGTATGCAAATAAGCCTCTATGGCATTTTTCCACCTATCCTCAGTGACATCAATCACATCCGCTAAAATGGCAACCTCTTTAAGACCTGATGCTTTTAGAGCTGTCATTAACTTAATCACAGGTTCCGGATATGGCTTAACCCCTTTTTCCAAAGTCCTAAGAGACGCCGTTAAATCGCGAATCTCTTGTTCCAAATCACGCAGCATGTGTTCACATTCATAAAGGCGTCTTTGGTTTGCCTCAAGCCATGATGCAATATGGCGATTTAAAAGCTCTAGTCTCTGAAAAGTCTCATTGCTCAATGTGTTTATGGTGAGCTCTGAGAAATAGAGCGTTTGCACCTTTATATTTTCGGAGGTTTCATCGCTTAAAAATAGAGCGTAATCATTTGCCAGCTCGCGGACTCTATCGATGGTCTTTCTAATTTGAATCATATACTCTGCAAGCCTTTTTTGTTCTTGTTGAAGCGCAAGTTCTAAACTATTGAGCTTCTTCTGAATATCTGAATTCAGCTTCTCAGCAGTAATTTCATCCCTTTGAAATTCCAGTTTTTCTTTTTCGATCTTTAAAGTCACGATGTGGTCTTTAATCTCAGAAAGTTTGAGTTCATGCTCATTAAAATCTCTTTGAAATGCTCGTAACTGATTCTCGGTATCCTTAATGCCTGCAAGCCCTGAGATAACCTCGTGTATTTTTTGAAGTCTCTTTTTACTTAGAAAGTCCTCGTGATATTTTTGAATCGTCTCAAGTCTCAAAATTCGGTTTTGAATCGTTTCAGCGTCACTTTCAAGTCGCTTATAATATCTGAGATTTTGCTGCATTTCTTCAATATTAGGCCGCCCTTTGATATCCGTTATATATTCTGTGATAAAACTTTCGATATCACTGATGGGCGAAAAGGGCACAGCTTTCTTAAAGAGGCTGAAAAACTTATGCTTAATGTTCCCGCATTTTGCCATCAAATGTTGCCTATAAGTATTCTGACTTTCATAAAAACTGAATTTGTTGTGAGAAAGGGTCTTTAAAGTCTGCTTGAGCTGTGTTCGATTTAAAGGCATGCCCTTATCTAAAAAGCCGTGATCTGGTATCGCGCAATCGTTGGCGATGAAAAAGCTGTGCTTTTGAGTGCCATCCCCATAGACATCAAACACGACCCCGGTTAGAAAACTTCTGCCCTTTGCATGGTCATAGAATTCCAATACGATATAGGCATTAAAATCCCCCTCTCTTAAGTAACGATAGCCTGTTCCACCGTCATCCCCAAGCTCACCTTTTAAATAACCCACTAAGGTACGCTCTGATTTATCGTTCGCCGCTTTGTTAAATATATGGCTACGTGTCTCTCCAAGCATGACCACTTGTAAGGCATCAATAAGTGTCGATTTACCCGCCGCATTTTGGCCCGTTAAAAAATTGAGCATTTTAAATTCAACCATCGTGTGGCTAAAATAATGCCAATTGATCAACAGCATTTTCTCAAGTGATTTCATAGGAGATCCTCCATCAATTCTGACGCATCCGCCTCATCTTCTGCTTCGTTTTCATCATCTTCATCTTGATCTGAGGGCCGTCTCTCATCTTCTTTTGACGATTCAACAAGTGCTGCAAGCATGCTGATTTTATCATTTGGAATGATAAAAAGAATCGATGGTAGCAGTAAAAAATGGGTATCTGGTGCATCCCACTTGCCTTCAATCTTATTTAAGAGGTTAAAGTGACTCAACCGTTTAAGACCTTCTGAAATATCCTTCATGCTCGGTTTCTTATCCAAGATGCCAAGGACTTGCATTTTAAGGATCATCTCATGTGTTTCGAAAAAAATCTCATTCCTAAGACTGACCTCTTCTCTGCGCTCTTCATAGATCAATCTCAAGGTGAGCAGCATTAAAGTCGTAAATTTATTGAGCTGAACCTTGTTGTAATCGTGTTGACTGTTTAGATAGATGACCCCATACGTATTGTCTCGATGAAGTGTCCACCCTGCGAGTTCGAGATAGCCACTAAAAACTTCAAAAGTCCGTTCGATAAAGCGATAATCGGCGTGTACCTTTAAGCGTCCAGTGGCAGCCTCATATTCATCTCTTATGATAAAAGTCTTTGCAAGGAGCATATTTACAAGTCTTTTGAAAAGCAATTTTTCGGTTTGGTTAAATCGTTCGTATTGAATAACCCATTCCCTCATAAAACATCTCCTTTCTTTGAAAACTGAATCATTGGCACATCATACTGCTTTGTTGATACACGCCGTTCATAAAATTTGACAAGATATGGCGGTTTGCTCTGCATACCGATGATTGACGCCAACATCAGCCTTGAAAAATCTCTATCTGTTTCAAGTGGCAAGTCCTCTGAAGTTGTTTTGCCCTCTTCTAAAAAGGCTAAAATTTCTTTTACCACAGCCTCTTTACTGTAAGTCTCTTTCAATTTTGTCATAAACCCATCGGTGGCTTTTTCAATAGAAGTTACTTCTACCCTTCTAACAGGCTTTGAATGCATCACTTTCGACTTGACGATTTTAGAGCGCGCATAGAGTGAATCCTGTGTGATATAGCTCTGTCTATAAGCATTAATGCCTGTGTGAACCGTTTCATTTTCAATGTTTTCTGCCTTTAACCCTTTGATTAAGGTGACTAGATTCCCTTTTACGGATTGATCTCGATTGAGCAGATACTGAATTTTTTCTATGGAAGCACCCGTATAGGCATTATGTCTCATATCAATTTCATGCACGATTTCAGGAAGGCTGTCAAAACAGCTCATGATTTCTGAAATCATACTGACCACCATTTCATGAGCTTCTTCGGCTGTCTTGACGGTTTTGTAAGCTAAGGCCTGTTTGCTTAAAACATCCAGCATGGTCTCATCGCTGTACCACTTATTGAGAATATTTAGAATAGGCCCTTTAAATCTCGGCACTGAGTCAAAGGTTTTAAAGGGATGCAAGAATTTCGACACCACTGTCTCTTGAAAATCATCGAAATGCGACTTCAAAATCTCATTGACATCTGTCATTTCAATGGCAAGCTGATGATAACGGCCTATATTTTGATATAGCGATTTTAAGAGTTCAATCAGCATTTTTGTATCCGAAAGTGCACGCCCAAGCGCTTGAAAGGCATACTCTTCTGGTGATCTATCTGCAGCGGTTAAATTGTTGTATGTCGATACCACCAGACCGTTATATTCTGTGGTTTTCTCCGTTAATATCGCCTCTAATGTATCCAATATTTGCTTTGAGTAATCCGGCAGTTCTATGATGTTTTCAAAATCTGCCCCTCTAAATTCTGCCCTCAGCCATTTCGTCTCCAGGAGTTTTCGGATGATATAATTGGCCTTTGCAGACAGATCTGAATTTTTAACAAAGGCATCTTCATCCTCGGTGGGCTCTATTTCATAAATTTCATCTTCCAATTTGGAAATCAACAACGCATTCAAATCGCTTCTCGTCACATTGAGCTCATATTTAAAGCTCTCTTTAACGACAAAAAGAGCATCTATATAAATGCCCTTGTTCTTGGATGCTAAAATTGAAAATAGATTTTCAGGTATTTTATCAAAAAGGTTCATATTGTTCATACTAAGCCCCTTGTTGTGTTTTTTTGCTAACTTTAAGTCGCGTTGTAGAGTCTAATCCCCACTCTATCAATGTGTGCTTTGAGTTCTGTGTTTTCAATGTTTTTATAAATAGAGACATCAAATTCATAGGGTAAATCTAAAGCATCTAATGCTGTCATTATTTTTAACAAAGTATGGATATCAACCTCATTTCCCAACAAAGTGATATCAATATCAGAACCATTTCTAAAGTTCCCCTTCGCCCTGGAGCCATACAAAATAACGGCATCTATTTCAGAAAACTGGACAAATACCTGTTGCATCTTTAATAAGTCGCTATCTTTTAATCCGTACATCTCTCACTCCGAATCCATTAAATCTAAAAAAGTATCTTCTAATTCAATAAAAGCCCTTAAGTACTGTTTACTTACGAGTCTTATGATTTCATCGACAGTCGTTTCATCATAAGTGTGGCTCGTCAAGTTACGGCTCTTGATCATATTCATCCAGATGTCACCCTCTACAATGAGCTCATATTTAAAGGCTTGTCTCGTCACGTCTCTAGAGCCATATATGCCTGTATTGCCTCTATCTTCTAAGAAATCCTTCATCAAATTCCAAGATAATTCATGCGTAAACTCAAAAGCCTGAACAACCCCTTGCTTCTCAAGATTGGATAAAGGCCTTTGAGACATGAGTTCAATCGCCTCTTTAAGTTGAGAAAGTGCTTTTTTATAACTGTCAAATCTCTGTTTCCATCTTACATCCATTGCGCCTACCTCATCTTGTTTTATCGCCTTGATTATAATCTAAATCTTATCGACCGTCAAACGCCTGGCATAACTTCTCCAAAAGCATCTCAAACTCTTTAAGATAACAAGTCGTTATTCTTTCTGCAATCTCTTCTGCCATTTCTTCTCTGTAAACATGAGAAGTCATATTTCTATCGGTCAGCATGAGCAACCAATTTGTTTCATTGACAATCAACTTTTGAGCATACGCTTCTTTAATAACAGCTTTGGGAGAATTTTTATCCACAATGCCCATATCTTCAAGATAGGCTTTTGTGGTTTTCCAAGAGAGCTCATATGTAAATTCAAATCTCTGAATTAAGCCGTCTCGAACGACATCACTAGCGCCTTCTTGCTTAAATTCTGCAACTGCTTCTCTCAATCGATTCACTGCATTTTTAAAATTGACTCTCTTGGCTTCCAGCTTACCCATATATAACAACACCCTCTTTTTTAATATTTTCCATAAACGTCTCGTTCAAATCTTCGCTTACAAATACGATATCTATTTTCTTAAGTGTATGAATATCCTCTATCTCTCCACGCAAAAGCATTTGATCTACCAGTGATAAATGTTTTCCAAAGATTGCAATGTCATAGTCACTGGTATCGGAATGATCTCCCCTTGCACGAGACCCGAACAACAAAACACTTTCGACTTTATATTTGATCGCTATTGCCCTTATTTGAATTAAAACATCATCTTGCATTTTATGATCCCTCAGCTTAAAATTTCACATTTATATGCCCTTATCGTATCATATTTTCATACTAATTTATACTTGAAAATTGTGTAGTTCCCGTTGTGTACGTGGTACACAACGGAACTGCACAACGGAATGATCAATCAACAAGTTTATTCAGCAATTTTCATGTTATATTCTATTTTTGTATATTATTCAATAGTTTTTCAAGTATAATCTAAAAACTATTGAATATGTGCCTTTTTATGTTTATAATCTTTATAAAGGGGAGTGATATCATGAAGGACCGAAAGCTTTATCTCACACAACTTATCCATTATAAAGATAAGCCACTCATAAAAGTCATAACTGGAATCAGACGTTGTGGTAAATCAACTCTACTTTCTCTATTTGAAAATTATTTATTTGAAAATGGTATTCTGAAAGATCATATTATTCGTATGAACTTTGAATCCTTTGATTTCGATGAAATCTCTGACTACAAAGAACTTCATGCTTATATACAAAAGCGCCTTAAAAACAACACCGAGAAACATTATATTCTTCTAGATGAAGTCCAACAAGTTTCATCTTGGGAAAAGGCCATCAATGCTTTGCTTGTGGACGCCAATGTAGACCTCTATATTACAGGTTCTAATGCCTATTTATTATCATCTGAACTCTCAACATTATTATCTGGTCGTTATGTTGAAATTAAAATGCAACCCTTGTCTTTTAAAGAGTATCTCGATTTTATTGAAGCAGACCAGAAGGATAATCTTCAAGAGTCTTTCGATCAATACCTTAAATTTGGGGGACTTCCCACAGTGGTCACACTGATGGATTATCCAGATACAATTGGACCTTTCCTTGAAGGCATTTATAATACAGTACTGATGAAAGATGTCATCGAAAGAAATGGTGTAAGGGATGCAGCACTTCTGGAAAGCATCTTAAAATTTATCGCTTCTAATGTCGGCAGTATCGTCTCCACTAAGAAAATTAGCGATTACCTCACTAGTAGTGGTAGAAAGACAACCAGCGATACCATTGATAATTATCTTAAAATGTTAGAAAGTGCTTTTATCATCTACAAAGCCAATCGCTACGACTTAAAAGGTAAACTGTTTTTAAAAACCCTCGAAAAATACTACATCGTCGATATGGGCATTAGAAATCAGCTCACTGGGCTACGCAATACAGATTTTGGCCATATCCTAGAAAACCTCGTTTTTCTAGAACTCAAAAGACGTGGCTACGAAGTCTCTATTGGAAAAATCGGATCATTAGAAGTTGATTTTGTAGCCACAAAGGTAGATGAAAAAATATATTATCAAGTCTCTGCTTCAATTCTAGACGAAAAAACAAGAGCACGTGAATTACGCCCTCTTGAGTCCATCCCTGACAATTATCCAAAATATATTTTGACCATGGATCAATCCGTTTTTAATGATTTTTCTGGAATAAAAGTTAAAAATATTATGGATTTCCTGCTGGAATAACATTCGGGCCATCTCTCGATGCCACGGAGAAAATCTTTCGGCTCAAGTCTTATTTTTTAAACGAAACAATAGAGCAGTGACTATTGCCCTGCTCTACTGTCTATCGCTTCAATCACTATTGAATTGTAACCTCCACCCAATCCGAAATGGTTTTTAACTCTTGACCAGAAATACTCTCTAGATACCCATCGCTGTGTTTTGGGTTGTAGCGTATATAGAGCTTCATTCCTGACGAAACTGTCGGCAAAGTCCCATAGTAGTAGTTGCCATGAAAATCGATTATGGATGTGTTTTGGTAGATGCCAGAACCATCATCCTCTGAACGGCCATATCCTTTGCCTTCAAGTGTAGAGGTCTCGATAATCGCATTATTGCTGTCTACGACTTTAATGTCGAATAAGCAACCTGATATCGAATGTTCTCGGATCAGACCATTGTACACAATATTAAACCGTTGACTACTTGCATTGTAAGAAGCGCTTAACAGGCTCGGTGTATTCACAACTTTCGGTGTGATTGCACTTGAATTAATGGTCACACGATCTCTTGCACAAGTTGTCACCTCTGCCACAATGTATATTTTATAGCCTTCCACAGGGGATGGTGCATTTGTAATTTTGTAAACAAAATCGATCTCATCCATATTAAAGCTCGAATGGGCCTCTTCAATTGTCAATTTATTACTTGAACTGATACTCGCAAAGCTGTTCGTATAATAGGCTTTGACATCATACACATGACCACTTTCATATGCCGTTTCTATACCTGGTCTGATTTTAAATCCAACAAACTGAACATCTGGAGAAACAAATACATCTGTTATCTTAGCCGTTGCACTTTGCACATTCTCATCACTGAACATTTCAAATGCATTTGGTACCTTTGCTTTGTCTGTGATGCCAGTACCTGTATAGCTCAAGCTTAAATCTGAAATTTGAATATCTGAAGCTAATCCAGAGATACCGATTTCCACAGCATCATAATATTTTATAGCATCTTCTAAAACATGAACACTGGTGACTGCCATAGGTTTTCCTCTATAAGTGAGTTTAAAATCTGATGTTGCTGCAGTCTTAGAACCATCCAGTTCATCATAAGTGTAGACATAGATTTTATTTTTTGCATCATTGATATAGATTCCACTCATTGTTGGTGGGTACTCATCTAATTCACTTATCAGCGGCTTCTCAATTTCTATAATCGTCGGTTCTGATGACGTCATATTGTGATCTTCAAGAACGATTGCCACCAATGCTTTTTCATCTCTGATTTTTGCAGTCGTCGTAATATTATGGACTGCCGCATCCTTAATTTCGAGATAGCCATTATAAGATACTTCTGCCACATGATTGCCGTTTCCTGTATGACCATGCATTACAGCGATTTTATCAGGCGTTAAGTGCGCGTTGCGCGGATCAGCAATAATATATGCTCTTACAGCAGACACAGGTGTATCTTTCAATTTAAGGCTCAATGTAATATAGCCTTTATCATCAATCTTTACAAGTGGATACCCTGTATCAAATCGATTATCAATATATTGAGTCGTTGCAATTTCCCATACTGCTTTTAAAGTCATATCCTTTTCGACTGGTTTTGAAAAATCATATTGGATATTGTCTAAATACCAGCCTTTAAAAGTATATCCTGTTTTAGTTGGCACAACTGGTGCCACCACAACTTGACCATGGATAACTTCTTTTTGGGGAACACTTGTAGTGTCTCCTTCAGCAACTTCAAAATAGATCGTATGGACTTCTGTAGTCGCTTCAGACACTTTGGCTGAAATGTATTTTGATGTAATCACATTACTGCTCACAAGCGGATCGGAAAGCAACGGATCTTTTACCACATATACGGTAATTATGGCACTGCTTGTAGTGGATAAAGCCTTCAATTGGTTTTCAATCACCATCTGAGACCCTGTATTAGAGATTTCTGAACCATTCTTTGCCACTGAAATCGCTTTAGGCGACTGAGATACCCAGATGACATTTGCATTTACCATACTAGAGGTTGTGTACTGAACAGTTGCTGTTACAGTAAGCATTTGGGAGGTTGTCATTTGAACGCTTGATTTGGAAAGCGTTAAGACCGCTAAAGGCGCTGGATCTTTTTGATCATCATCCTTTGAGTCATCCTTTGAATCATTAGAAGACGAGTCACCGCCTGAACTAGGTCCAGTTGCGCCTCCCGGCACACCACCTGTGGCGCCACCAGTTTGTGCATTATTCGTGTTCGTACCTGCTGCTATTGATTTTCCATTTGCAGTGACTTCTTTTACATTTTCCCCCACTGACATTTTTTCCACGTTTGCATTGATGTGGCTATTATCAGCATTAATACTGGCAGCTTTTATTATCCCTTTACCGGCAATGTCGAATCCCTTCGCTTTATCATTCACATTTAATTGTTGGATAATCGACTTCTCAGATAAATTGATTTTAAAACCCTCTGTAAGTGCCTCCACAGTGTTAAAAGTCCCCACGAGTTCAACTTCTAGCCCCTCTAGTGTTTTAGCATCTAAAATGACATTATTAAATCCTTCCGCAGCCAATTCATCTTCCACTAAAAGTGCGCCAGAAGCTAAATAAGTGACATTGACACGTGTTGTGCCCGATGCGACGATTCTAATCTTATTATCTGCTTTTTTAACCACCAAGGCCCCTAAGACATTGATGTTGTTAAAATGAATGGAATGCTCGCCACCGCCTTTTACGATGATGTCCCCTTCAACAGTTACATTATTTAACGTCACATCGCCATTGCCAACGCTTTCAGCTATGTAGAGATCACCTTTAACCACCATATCTTCAAGCGTCACTGCTGAGGATGCTATGGTGACATTTCCATAAGATGACCCCTTCTCGCCTTTATAAATACCTTCAACATTAAAAATTTCGCCAAAGATTTTATCAAGCATTGCCACTACTTCACCACGTGTAATACTTTGCTGCGCTCTTAAAGTGGCATCTGGATAGCCAGAGAGATACCCCTTAGCCACCAATACACCCATTGCTTCTCTTGACCAGGCGCTGATTTCACTGTAATCTTTAAAATCATTTAATGAAGCGGGATGAAATGCCGTGTTTTGAGATAAAATCTTTTCCACAATGACAGCAGCTTCTTCCCTTTTTATAGGTTTGTTTGGATAGAATAAACCATCTTCATATCCAGAGATCAACCCATTGCCCGCTGCATTCTTTATGGTTTGATAAAACCAATCCGAAGGCGAAACATCTTTAAATGCAATGGCATTATAGGATGGCGTTAAGCCAACAACATTATTGAGCAGTGTACAAAATTCAGCACGCGTTATTGCGGCATTGGGTTTGTAGTGATCTCCTTCATATCCTGAAACGAGACCTGCCTCAATCCATTCCCTCATAATCTGCTCTGACCAATGTCCAATCAAGTCGTCTTGAACGGGCACATCTGCATAAACTGGTGTAATCATGATTACCATGAGCACGACGATTAACATTACTGACCATATTCTTTTCATTGACCCTTTCTCCTTTTATTATTTAGACCCAAATTTCACGTCAACTCAACCCCCTTTAAAATGAGTTGGTTTTTCGCGACTAACATATGTCATATCACCATATGATATCAAACAAGGTATTAAACAACAACGGTTCAAGCCGTGTGTTTTTGTGCGATTTTGTGCGTTATCGAACACGCTTTTATTTGTCTATGTGAATACTTTTCTGTATACTATTATCAGTACTTTACATCTATCAGTTTTTTGCATCATCCGTGCACTTTCGATCTCAACACAAATATTGAAAAGGATAGACCTCATATGAAAATAAAAAAATGGCCGCATATTTTTGTGATCCTCATCTATATCATACTCTTCGCGTGTCTTCTGACTTTTTTAGTGCCCTCAGGCCAATATGAACGTTTAAAGGATATTTCAACGAGTCAAACACGTGTTGTCCCAAATAGTTTCCACTATACAAATATGCCTCCTGTTCCCCCTTGGAAAATTCCAATTTACATTTTCAACACACTTATCACGCCAAGCGTTGCGCAGATGATTTTCTTCGTCCTCATTATTGGCGGCGCATTTGAAGTTTTTTTGACCAGCGCGTGCATAGAAGTCATCAGTTATCAGTTAATTGCCTCACTTAAGGCAAAGCGTTTTTTTGTGATTCCATTTTTTCTTACATTTTTCTCAATTATCGGTTTTTCTATGGGCTTAACCACAGCCTCAATTATTTTTGTTCCCATAGGGCTTGCCGTTTCAAAAATGCTCTCTTTAGATGATTTAACGGGTATGTCTATGATCCTAATGGGGACTAATCTCGGCTTTGCCGCGGGTATGTTCAATCCCTTTTCAGTAGGCATTGCTCAAACGATAGCAGAAATTCCCATGTTTTCTGGAAGCTCTTTGAGATGGCTATTATGGATTGTCCTATTGCTGACCACATCTCTACGCCTTATCCAACACGCAAAAAAAGCGAGCCTGGACATACAGGAAGCTCACTTAATAGGTTCTATAAATAGCTCTACAATAAATGTTGAACGCGTACTCACTGCTCAGCAAAAAAGGACCCTCTTTGCCTTTTGCATCTTTTGGGCAATTGTAATGATCGGTGTCTCGACGTGGCAATGGGGTATTCCGCAGATTGCCACCGCCTTTATGATCTTTGGCGTTATAGCCGGTTTATCCATGGGCTATGACAGCACAAAAATCAGCGAATGTTATGTAAGTGGTTTTAAAAAAATGACCAAAGGTATTATGATTATTGGCCTTGCTGCCACGACGCGAACAATTCTTACAGAAGGACAAATATTGGACACACTTGCTCACGCTTTGATTGAAAACATCCAATTTTTGCCTCATTGGATTCAACTTTTAGGGGTATTCTACTCAAATTGCATCCTAAATTTATTAATTACTTCTGGATCAGGGCAAGCCGCGTTGGTCATGCCGATTCTCACCCCACTCTCTGACATCCTTGGATTGACACGCCAAAGTCTGGTGTTCGCTTTCCAACTGGGTGACGGTCTCACCAACATTACTTCTCCACTCTCTACGACTTTGATGGGCGTTCTCGCTGTTGCCAATATCCCGTACAACCGTTGGATCAAATTCTATTTACCATTTCTAGGTGCTTATATTCTCATTGGCACTGTTTTCATTATTCTTGCCGGTGTGATTGGCTACTAACCGCTGTCATGCTTTGTCATGCTTTTTCAGATCTCGTTACCTTTGTCTCTTATTTTCACAGGAGCCTTCCCAGTGGACCCTCGCTTAATCAGTAGGGCTTCCAATGAAACATGAATACGCTCTTCATCATCACCATTCTCCATAATTGTAAGCGCCATATTCACAGCTGCCTCTCCAAGCGCTTTCTTTGGCACGTCAAATGTCGTCAGCTGGTAAGCGGAGAATTTACTGAAAGGTAAATTATCGTGTCCCATCACCGAAATATCCTCAGGAATTTTGAAATGATTCAATTTAAGGGTATCCATAACGCCAATTGCCATGAGATCGCTGGCACACCAAATCGCAGTGGGTAAGTTGCCTGATTTTATAAGAGACTCTGTCAAAACACAACCCGCAGTATACGTATCCGCGCTTTCTCCTTCCAAATAGACTGTCGGTGTGAGGTTTCTTGCGCGCATGGCTTTCTCATAACCCTCTTTTTTTTGCATGATCGTTTTATTCATGGGATGATATAAAAACAAAAAAATATCTCGATGACCTAATGCGTATAAATAATCGACGGCTAATGCCGCGCTTTTTGAATAATTTAAATGAACACAATGCTGCTCTTTTGAGTCCACTTTCCCGCCAATAAAAATAAGTGGCACGGTTTGAGCACAAATTTGCTTGATGTCTTCAATTTCACTTGAAATCGGTGAAATGATAAGCGCCCCCACTCTATTCTCACACATAATTCTACAGTACTGCCTTTCAAGATCCCTATTGCGATCCGAAACACCTAAAAGAATCGAATGATTTTTAAAAGCTGCAGCTTCAGATATCGCCTTGAATGCTTCATCATAAGCAGTATCTGCCCCAAGTGAAGGTACAATCATGCCTATGTTGTGCGCTGTATTTTTGGAAGATAAATAGCTTGCAGAAGCATTGGGCATATAACCTATCTCACTCGCAACACGGTTTACTTTTTCTTTTAATGCACTTGAAATATCAGGTGCATCCTTCAATGCTTTTGAAACCGCCACATGAGACACACCAACTAACTTCGCAATATCTTTAATGGTGGGTTTTTTATGGCTGAAGCCCTTTGTTGGCATTTTCAAATCACTTCCTTAAGCTGTAATGCCATTATTATACCATAGTCAATTAGAACAATTGACAAGAAAATTAAAAATATGATATAGTTTACTTAAACGTTAAAGTTATTGCTGATATACAATTCTCTGCGGATACACTTCACTTGTTTATGGAGGTTACATATGAAAAATCAGCCCTTCCATCTCGTTCTCAGACTGATTTTTGAAGAGTTTGATATTGAAAACGATTACATTGCCGAACGCCTTGATCGATGCCCCAGTCGAGTTAGACACTGGAAATCGGATTCTTACCCCAGTCGAAAATTGCTTTCCCCTTTAATTACAGAAATCAATAAATGTATTTCAGACTATGCCACTGATTTTCAGAGAACGGTCTTTAGGTCTACGCTGATAACCACTTTAAAAGAAACTGAAGATGATATTATAGACACCATTAAAAAACATTCAGATTCTGCTGATGACATCCCTAAAATAGTAGAGTACACATTGAGATCCCTCTATAAAAATACACATTGAATCTTTATTATTCTATATTTGCTTTATTCTTACATTTTATCTTCGAAATATAAAGCCTTTTTCAACGCTTTATATTTTTTTCACACGCTTAATATTCTAATTTTCGATAGTATCTTCTGATCTCCATAGGGTGGCAATTGATATTTTCAAGATGCATATCAATGCGGTTCGTAATTACGCGGATCACTAAATGTGAAATATCGCCTCTGAACTCTTTTGAAAAACCGTCTAGAGCATATTCAGCTGTATCTATAATCGTATAATTGCCGCAAATACGAGGTAAAAACTGAGCCACGCGTTCTCCGAGTACACGCTGTGAATCTTCAGTGACAAATACCGTCACCGGCGTATCTCTTTCAATGATTTCAAACATTCCGTGAAAAAACTCAGCAGCATGAATTGATTTTGTTGGAATCCAGTGTTGCTCTTCCCAATAACACATTGCATACGAGTACGTTGCCCCCCATTGGTTGCCTGCACCCACAAAGTAATGCATCCTATCGTCTTTGTGTTTCTCGGCAAAGGCAAGACCAAAGGCATCCGCCTCTTTTTCGGTTTCAATGAGGGCATCTGCTAAATGAGCCTCCATCTCCTTGTAAAGTGCATCATATCTTGGAAATTCACCTGCTAAATACATAAAACGATCCGCAAGCATAAAGAATTTGAGTTGTTCATTCATTGGATAAGCGATTTCATAATCGACCATTTGTGCAAGCTCTGTCGTGATCACATCGACGAAACCAATCACTACAGCACCATTTGCTTGGGCTTTTCTAACCCCATCTATCACTTCTGACGTGCTGCCTGTCACCGAAGAAATGACCACAATGGTCCCTTTGCCAATGCGATGGTTGCCAGTGGTGCAGTATTCTGCTGCATTCTCTACGAAGGTCTCCAGCGCTGTCTTTTCCTTCATGTGCGTCACAACTTGCATGCAAGAAGCATATGTGCCTCCAATACCCAACCAGCAAATATTTTTATAACCCTCTGCATGTAGTTGATCAGCAATTTTGTTGATTTCATGGCGTAAATTTAAAGCACCATTAATACTATCACGTTGTTTCTTTTCGTCAAATTTTAACATGTTTATTCTCCATTTTATTATTACTGACTGGTAAAACGACTTAAAAACGCTTTTGTCCTTTCACTTTTCGGATGACCAAAGATCTGCTCTGGTGATCCTTCCTCTTCAATTACGCCTTTGTCCATAAAGACGACTCTTGTGGAAACATCTCTTGCAAATGCCATTTCATGAGTGACAATAACCATCGTCAAACCCTCATTTGCCAATTGCTTGATAACTTCAAGTACCTCGCCCACCATTTCAGGATCAAGCGCACTGGTGGGTTCGTCGAACAACAACACATCGGGTTCCATTGCAAGTGCTCTTGCAATGGCCACACGTTGCTTTTGACCACCTGAAAGCTGATGGGGTCTTGCATTGATATAAGCACCCATGCCGACTTTTTTCAAAAAAGTCATGGCAAGCTGTTTCGCTTCGCTTTCACTTTTCTTCCTTACCTTTTCAGCGCCAACCATGCAGTTTTTAAGCACTTTCATATTTGCAAAGAGATTAAAGGATTGAAAAACCATACCCACATTGGCGCGATATAGAGAAATTTCTTTGGGTTTGTTCTCAATAACTTTGCCATGATAAAAGACATGTCCACTTGTTGGGGTTTCAAGCATATTGATGCATCTAAGCAACGTGGACTTACCAGAACCGGATGCACCTATCACACTGATGACTTCGCCCTTTTGAACACAAAAGTCTATATCTTTTAAAACCTCATGATTGCCGAAAGTTTTACCCAAGTGTTCCACACGTAAGGTCACATTTTGTAAATCAACCATTATATCTCTCCTAAATCCGCATCGTGTATTAAATCATAATTGTTGTCGCCATCTAATTTTCTTTCAAGAATACGAAGCAATCTCGATGTTACAAAAGTCAGCATTAGATAGATGAGAGAGATGATGAAGAACACTTCAAAATATCTAAAATAGGTGCCACATGCTGTTCGTCCCATAAAGTAAAGTTCCGTAACAGAAATAACATTTAAAACCGACGTATCTTTAATGGCTGAAACAAAGCCGTTGCCAATCTGTGGAATCAAGTTTCTAAAAGCCTGTGGTAAAATCACATAGATCATCGTTTGAAAATGTGTCATGCCAATAGCTTTAGCGCCCTCTGTTTGACCGAGGTCTATTGATACAATGCCACCTCTAACGGATTCTGACATATAAGCCCCAGTATTTAGGCTTAAAATCAAAACGCCTGCGTATATCGGTACCATGTTCCACCCCAGTACTTGCATGCTCCCATAGTAAATAACCATTGCCTGTACCATCATCGGTGTCCCTCTAAAGATCTCTACATAAATGCTCACAAAAATCTGTGAGCATTTAATCAAAAACTTCTTTCCAAAATGAGTACCCTTTTCTATGGGGGTTCCCTGAATAATACCGACAACGAACCCGATTAAACAGCCAAAAATCGTTCCTAAGGCCGCAATAAATAGGGTTGCCCCTGTACCTCTTAAAAACATGCCCCCGTATTCATTAAAAATTAACGCAACCCAACCAAAAAAACTTTCAGGTATGCTACTCATATTAAAACTCCTCTATTCTCTGTCCGCTATTACTCTAAAATGGGTTGCATTTTAATAATTTTCTCCATCAAGGCAGATCTGTCTTCAGCAGAGAATGAAGAAAGCACTTTGTTAATGGCCTCTAATGTTTCTGAATCCCCTTTTCTAACAGCGACTGCATTTGAAGCTTCTCCTTTACTATAATCAAATCCTTTGCCCTCTTCAAATTTAACAACGGCCAAGTCAGGATTCGCAAGTACTGCCGAATAAGCTTCTGTTTCACCTAAAATCGTACCGTCTAACTTGCCAGAACGCACTGCTACAAGGATTTCTGAATTGCCGCCAAGTCCTGGTTTCTCGTCTACTTCAGGAATTTGAGGTATTAAGTCCATCCAAACTGTATTCAACTGGCTGGTTACTTTAGTGCCTCTAAAATCTTCAAGACTCGTCGCACTTGCATACGGACTATCCACATTAACAATCATTACCATGTCGCCAGACCAATAATACTCTGAAAAATCCACGCTTTTTTGTCTTTCTTCCGTCACACCCATGCCAGCGATGATCGCATCAATTTTGTTGGCATTTAAAGCGAGAATCAATCCATCCCAGTCTATTTTGTACACTTCAAGCGCCCAACCATTTGCCTCTGCAATCCGTTTCGCCATTTCAACATCGTACCCATAAGCGTAATCAGATGAATCCATAATCGGCACAGCACCATTGGAATCATCTTTTTGTGTCCAGTTAAAAGGTGCATAGCTGCATTCCATACCCACCCTAAAGACTTTCTTCTCAGTACCACTTGTCTCAGGTGTTTCTGCTTTAGAAGCACATCCTGCCAATAAACTTAAAACCATTATACTTACTAAAAGTAAAGCAAAAATTCTCTTTTTCATTTTTTTCTCCTCTTCAGTTTTTTCATCCCCAAAAGTATTTCCATAGTACATTTTGCATCTTTATTTGACATAACGATACATAACGTTATGTCAATTATAACATATTTTTAAAAAAAGCAATGTATTTTATATCTTTTTATTCATATTTTTGTCCCATTGTCACGATTAAAACTGGCTCCATCACTACCGAGATCAATCTATAATCCGCTGGCAATATAAAAAATGGCTCATGATGTATATGCCACATCATGGCCACTTCACTGAAATCATTATTCATCAAAATTCTGTACACAAACACATCTATTTACTCTTATCAATATAATAATCTGTCAGTGCATATCTATACCGCTCACAGACAATATATTCCTTTGCAAAATGAACACGCTCATCTTCTCGATCATAAACCTGCGCATGAACGCTAAAAATAGGCTCTCCACATCCAATCTCCAAAAGATTTGACAGCTTGGTATCGGCTTTTATAACATCAAGATACGTATCCTTGGTTGCATTGATAACGATGTTATACTTTTCTTCAAGCAACTGATACAATGAAGACTCAAGATTCTCTTCTAGCAAAAATTGAAACTTTTCATATTCAAAATAGTTGATTTCCAACATAATGGGCACTGTATCCGCCTTTCTGAGGCGCTTGATTTCTATCATTTTTGTGCCCAGAGGCATATTAAAGCTCTCAGCCGTGCTCTTATCTAGAAAGACCACTTGCTTGCTCAACACCACTGCAAACGGTTTCATGCTGTTCTCTTCACATGCATCACTGAAACTCACCAGATGTTCGATTTTGCGATACAATTTTTTGCTCTTCACAAAGGTGCCTTTGCCCTGTTTTTTAACCAAGAAACCTTCCTCGCTGAGCTCATTAATCGCTTTTCTCACAGTGATACGACTCACGCCATATCTTTCACTGAGTTCGATTTCTGTGGGAATTTTCTCCCCTTGCTTATAGGACTGTTCAATGATGGCATTTTTTATAACATCCTTTAATTGTTGATATAAGGGAATTGTATTTTCAGCATCTAATTTCATTCTGATCTCCTCACGATTATGTACTATTTTATTATAAATATAGGGCGTTCGCAATCATAAGCGCATTTATGAGCTCAGCTGTGAGTCGCCAGTGCCTTTTCGAATAAGCGCATCCTATTTTTAAAATGAAATATCCCCCAGCCGAACAGAATCGTCTTCACAAGATTATCTGCAATCATGTAAAGCCAAACCTTTGTGAGCGTTGCTCCAGGCAAATGCAATATGATAATTACACCTACAATGCGAATCAACCACATGGAAGTCGTTTCGACAGCAAAAGGATACGTCGTTTTGCCAAGGCCATTGTACACACCTTCCAGTATTATGGACACACCAAAGAAAGGTTCTGAAAAAGCAACATACCTAAGCACTTTAGCCCCGAGAGCAATTACAGCCGCCTCTTGAGTAAAAAAATGCATAATTGGCACTGCAAATTTATAGAGCAACAGACTTGCTGGCATCATCAAAACAGCAATAAACATGACATTTAACAATACCGTCCTCATATAGAGCTGCCAGTCTCTTTTGCCTAATGTATACCCAATCATCGTAGAGGTTGCCGCCTGCATGCCGTAACCCGGGACATAAAAAATGGATTCTGCAACGATTGCAATGGTATGCGCTGCAAAAATAAAGGTGCCCATACTGCTCACAAGACCGGAAAAAACCACATAGCCTAAACTGGTCACTGTTTTGTTTAATGCAATGGGCAGGCTAATTTTAAGTCCTTTGATCATTGTGTCCTTTTCAAACTTAATGTGCTTCAATCCCTGATGTAACGAAGCATTTTGACTAAAAGCACGCCACATGAGTCCACCGCCTATGACAAATGCTATGGCAGTTGCTAGGCCAGCTCCAAATGTGCCTAAGCCTAAACCCCATATTTTTACAGGTTGATCCACTATATAAATTGTGCGTGAAGGATAAATGAACAGCAAATTTAATAATACATTCGTGCCGTTCACAAGCAAATTGATTTTCAAGGGCGTTTTCGTATCACCTGTTGCCCGCAGTAAACTTCCAAAGATGATAATAGATGCCCGGAAGATCATCGGCATGCAAATAACGGCAAAATAGATCGATGCATCCTGCCAAATCAGTTTATCAGCACCCATCCACTTCGGAATAAAAGGACTCATTGCAATTGCCAAGATACCTTCGGCAACACTGAGGCCAATAACAAGCAAGATGGCTTGATCTGCCGCGCGTTTTATAGCTTTAGGGTCATCATCTCCTGTGGCTTTTGCAACCATCGCTAAAAAACCAATCCCCACTGCAAATAAGGGGCTATTCACAAGCCAATTTAGAGAAGTGCTCAGACCAACCACTGCAGAAGCCTCTGCACTGACTTGACCCACCATAGCAGTATCCACATATTGAACGATGGTCTCCAAGAAGTACTCCACTATGGTTGGCCAAGCAAGCATGACCATTGTCCAAAAGATGACTTTATGACTTGAGTCGCCCTTTAAATTGGTCAACTTATACTTTGTATTTCGTTTTGATAAAGTGCCTTTCATCTGTCCAGCACCTACCAAGCACCATTGTATGCAATGGTAACACTGCTATTCTGTGCCCCTGCTGCCATACAATGCTCTAAAGAGAGCCCAGAGAGCATTGCGATCAAAAAACCTGCAATATAGCTATCGCCAGCACCCATGGTATCTACCACCTCACAGGGCTCAATGCCATAAGTAATAAATGCAGTGCCATCATATGCGATACTGCCTCTTTCTCCGAGTGTCACGATGATCACTTTTGGCCCTTGTGCATACAATTGCTTCATGGTTTTTTTTAGTTCTTGTTCATTTCTTGTCTCCGATGCGAAGAACGCATAGTCAACATACGGCAGCGCCATCTGCACCACTGGATGATTCATTTTATCTGCAAAATCAAATGCAATTGGTTTGCCATAAGTGCTTAACGCTTCAAGTTCATGTTCAATTTTACCCCAGATCCCTGATACGATCAAGTCGTGAGTCCCTGCAAACTCTTTATCAGCCGCAGTCAGCTTAAACTGCTCCAGTACGCCTTCATGATAATCTCCCAAAACACGATTGCCATTTTCCATAGTGACTTCTGTAATGGCTGTACTGCCACTGGACACATGGAGATGAGAAATATCCACATTTTTTTGCTTTAGGGCCTTCCTTATAATTTGACCGTTTTCATCGTCTCCCACTACGCCGATATACGCCGCATCATGCCCCAATCTTTTCGCATATACAGCTACATTTACAGGATTACCCCCTGGGAAAGCTTCTTGCGTTTGTACATAATAATCAATACAATTATCCCCAATCGTTGCAATCTTATACTTATTCTTTTCCACCACACGCACCTCTCTCGTTGACTTCATACACATGAAGTATTGCTACTGTACTTATACCATACCGTAAAAGATACGGATTCGTCAATGATAATATGTTATATAACGTTATGCAGTTTGCAGCCAATCTATTCGAAATCATCATCTGTTTCTTCTAGTCTATAAATAAAATCAGAATTGCTGTGTAAATCAATCAAATGCTGGCGTCACCAATTCTGTACTAAAAACAAAGCCACTCATTGGCTCTCCAATCAGTATAGTAACTTTTGGCAAATCCTTTAAGGACACGCCCTCGCTATCAGCAGAACCGTGCTGGATCACTATGAGCCCTTTACTGTAGTCCACTTCTGGCGTTGATTTACTTGTAGAGACCGTAATATACAATGTTTTGCCCAGTGGCATTGCTGTCACATCATCACCATATTGATTATACGCTTTATAGTTAATTGTCCCTGTATAATCATCAATCATTGTGATCACTTTACTATCAAGTTCAATTTTCCCAATTTTCTCTTTTTCTACCCTTAACTTATAAGTCCCCACTACAATAGGCTGGTCTCCTCTTGCATCATTGATCACAACTTCATAATTAGCGACTTCAAGTGGCCAATAAGTCGTCAGTGTTGCAACAGTCTTAGAGTCATTCCAAGTTGTCCTTGTTATCAGATCCACAGGCACCTCAAGCATATATTCCTTTAAAATAAAAGAGATCCGTTCATAATCAGTAACAATTTCATTAAACTGAATCTCTACAGTGTATTTACCACTTGGCACTACTTTAAATACTGTTTCATCGTATTTTTCTAGGGTATGTGCCTCTACAGGATTTTCTTCATCTCCTAAATTGATTTCAGAATCTGTATAGGCACGATCTAACTTGCCAAGTGCCATCCCTATAGTTATATTTGAACCTTTTGCCGGCTGATTGACCACATCCCAAAGAGCTTCAAAAGCATCTCCTCTTAAAAAAATAGTTCCCTTTGCTCTGACTATGACATTTTTATTTTGAGCAAACTGAATCACTTGGTCATAGTGATATTCACCACTATAACCCATCGCATTCATCATAAACGCTGCAAACTCTTGTGCATTTACGGGCTCATTTGGCTTAAAAGTCCCATCTGGATAGCCACCTAGATAACCATATACTTTGCCGTAGGCAATATAGGGTGTATACCATATCCCCTCTGGTACATCACTAAAACCTGAAGGTAAAGGGAAATTTGCAGCCGTTTCCTTATCTCCATGTAATTCAGCCATAATCACCGCCACTTGTGCTCTTGTAATTATTTTGTTGACCATGGCATCTCCATTAATTCCAGTTATAAAACCATATCTGAGCAGTAAGTCCGCTCCAGATTTATCCTTAACCTCTGTATAAGCAATACCAATGGTTTGAAATATAATAAGCAAGCTCAGCATAATCTGCATCAAAATTCGTTTCATAATTTTACCTCCTATGCTAATTTGAATTAGATGTTTAAATAAAGCGTATGTAACATGGAAATTTCTATTTTTTTATTATTTATATCTTAATTTCTTCAGATCTGTATGGATACGGATTCTTTTACATTCTATCATAAAAATACTGCCCATCATATATTATTTCTTCAGTCACTTATTATGGTAACTGGACTTTTATATGAACTAAAAAAAGACAAGAGCCGAAGCTCTTGTCTCAATTTGTGTTATAAAGAACTATTTAACGATAATAGCCACAGTTGCAGACATACCGTTGTTAGCTACCCCAGTGATATAGATTTTATCATTTGTTTTAATGTTACCACCAGCAGTATATACTAAATTAGTAGTATTAGGAGTGATAGTTAATTCAGCTAATCTACTGCTAAGATCAGCACCTGTATAAGCAACACCAGCCGAATTAGTAATTTTAGCAATTTGGAATGAAGAGAAGCTCATACCTTTTGTGCCATAAGAATCTTTGATGTAGAAGTCTAATATGTCAGTCTCTACACCACCAACCTTATTGTTACTTGTAGCACGATTAGAATCGTATTTTGTAAGAATTAAAGTTCTAGAAGTTCCTGCAACAATTGTTTGAACTCCTGCTTCATCAAAGATTCCATCATCATCTGCACCATCAACTACAACTGATGTAGGAACTGGTTTAACATCTGAAGATTTGATTGCAACTGGTAATGATTTAACCACATTGTTGTGTTTAACCGTTATAGTTAAAGTAGTTGTAGCTTCAGTTTTATCACCAGTTGGATCTAATGCTGTTACACTGATGCCATCAAATGTCGTATTTACTGTTGCAGAATTTAATGTGAACTCTGTAGTATTTGATAGACCAGCATCAACTATAGGTTTTCCTGCTAAAAGAACTTTCGTACCTGATTGAGTTGCACCATATACTTCAGCATCAAACGAGTATTCTGAGTCTTGTGCGCTAACCTTTGCAGGCGGAACTATAGTAGCATTTGCTCCAACAGCGTAGATTGCTTTATCAGAAGTGTTTACAGTATAGCTTTTAACATCTTCAGTTTCAATTACTGATATAGACACAGAAGTGCTATCCATAACTTTAGTGCCATCTTTAAGTGTAAATTCAACACTTGCAGCACCACCACTTGAAGCACTTGCAGCTATTTTGAAATCCGCAGCAGTTGTTAATGCTTTAGTAAAGCCAACAGTTTTTCCGCCACTAACAACTGGAGTACCACCAAGATCAGTAGCAGCATCAAATGCATTATTTCCATTTACATCTGTTCCAAGGAAAGCAACATTAGTATTGCTTGTGCTTGCAGTTAATGTAAATGTACCCGCTAATGCAGCATTGATTTTAGATTTAGACATTGCTCTGTCATATTGGTCATAGATTACTAAGTCTTCATCTTTTCCACCGGCAAAGTCAATTTTTTGAATTGCAGTATTTTCCATTGCAGGAATAATACCACTTGATTTAAATCCTATAGAAGCAGGGTATGCTTGTTTTTGAACATTGATAGAAAGCATATTGCTCATTTTTGATGAAGGTGAAGTCGCTGTGAAAGTAATCACACCAGTATTACTTGGTGCAGTAAATACCAAACTAGCATCTCCATTTGATTGTTCAATCCATCTAATATTAGTAGTACTGTCTCCGCCTTGAAGCGTTACTTTACTAACATATGTGTATTCTTTAACTAAATTGCCTTGTACATCATATGCTTCAAAAGGAATTACTACATTTCCTTCACTAACAGAAACAACTTCAGCTGGCGCTAATAAGATAATCTTATCAATCGCTTTAGCTTTTACAACTTTAGATTGAATCGAACTATTCGATCCAGTATAAGTCATAGCTGTAAGTGTTAAAGGCATATCCATGCTGTTTGATGTAGAGCCAACATATCTTACTTCAATTGCAGCATTCTTAGAGTTTGCGGGATCTTTTACAATTGCAGCAACTACATTTGAAAGAGATGAAACCAATTGAGTACCATCTAATGATCCATCGCCATCAATAAGGCCTTCTTTTACCAACTCATAGCTCTTAGTTTCATTTCCTGCCATGTCCTTAGCTGTGTAAGGAAGGTAGTAAACTGAAGTCGTATCGTTTTCAACGATTTGAAGATTTTCAGCTGAGCCAAGTGCAAATTCAGTAAGTGTACCTGTTACAGTTGAAACTGGTAGAGATTTTGTTGCAGTAACTCCAGCGCTTGCATCGTATAAAACAATTGAAATCGCTTGGAAAGTCATTAAGTTTGTACCAGGAGCTGGAACAATTGTCATTAAACCATTTTTGATCGTTAAAGACCCACCAGCAGTATTAACGCCAACTTGTGGTGATAATGTATTTGCCATTGAAGTGCTTGTAATATCATTCTCATATTGGTCGTATACTTTGTAAGTAACATAACCAGTAGGAGTCCCAGAAACTGTTACAGCAACTGAAGGACTAGTGAATTCAATTTTAGCAACTTTTTGTTGTGTAAAAGTAATTGTTTCAGTTGCAACGTCCTTACCATCAGCAGCAACAGTAGCAACATAAGCAGCTTCAGCAAAGTTAGATGCAGAAGAGAGTGTTGCAACAGTTTTTTCTTCATTCCATGCAGTAACTACTGTCACTGGAGTAGAAGATCTTTTAACTGCAAAAGTGATTTTATCTGCTTCAGTAACCGCTTTGTTAAATTTAACTGTTATTGATTTTGAAGAAGCAGCTTTAATAGATTCAACCGCTAAAGCACCAGCAGGTGTCATAGCAGATTCTAATCTACCTAATTTAACGCCTAAAGCAACTTCTTCGCCTTTAACTGGTTTGTTTACAGCAGCCCACATAGCTTCGAAAGCAGCGCCTCTGTTAAAGCTAGCAGTTTGTACGTCTACGCCAATAGCAGCTGCGTCAGCTACTACAGTATTCCATGTGAAATCATATTTTAATGCGTTCATCAATACTGCAGCAAACTCTTGTCCGCTCATGCCGATTTCTGGTTTGAAAGAACCATCTGGGTATCCAGACCACCAACCATTAGCTTGGCCATAAGCAACATATGGAGTATACCATTTTCCAGCTTCAACATCATTGAAGTCCGCTGGTGCAGCATAGTTAGCTGCTTCTTCTTTTAAGCCGTTCATTTCTGCAACAAGTACAGCCATTTCAGCTCTGGTTAACTCTTTGTCAACCATTAAGTCGCCATTATTTCCTGCGATAAAACCATATTTGTAAAGCTGTTCAGCTCCGGTTTCACCTGCAGCGAATACTGGCATCATACCTAGTACCATCGCTAAAACGAGTACTAAAGATAATACTTTTTTCATCTGTGAATTCCTCCCTTAAAATAATTGTGTTTTCTTCTTTTCAGAAGAGAGTTTTGATCAATAACCCCCTTCTGAGGACCTTTGTCCTCAGATTCAGCAAATCCCTTGAGGTTTATTGCAAAATCCTACAACTGATTATACCACTAAATGAAAACAGCGGTCAATCGATGTTTCATAATGTAATAGAACTGTAAAATAGCTTCATTACACCATATAAGTATTATATACCATGAGGATTGCTTTGTGGGTTACATCTTGATGACATGGCCTGTAATATTTCTGTAACAAAAGGGTCTATAGGTGAACAGGGCAAGAGTCCTCGGCTTTTTGCCTGCGGATTGCCCTGTTCACCTATAGACCCTTTTAGATGGTGGAACCATAAAAGCTCAGAAGCTTAGATGCTTATTTTGCTTTTAATAGCTCGATTGCTTTATTTAACTGAGGATCGAATTCGCCTCTGAGCATGGATTCAGCTTGTTGATTCAACGAGCTCACGGTTTCTAGATTCAGAACGCCGGTGGATCTGAGGCCCACACTAGCCTGAAATGCTTTAATTACTTGTTCTGTCTTAGGACCAAATTTACCGTCCACATCGATCTCATAATCCAAAAATTTAAGTCTTTGCTGTGCACCATAAACATTCAAGCTGATTTCGCCTCTATACTTTGGTGCCTTCTCATTCATTGGGACAAAATTACTATAGAGCTTGCGTTGATCCGGCGTAACACCGTGAACCACAACATCTGGATGAATGCCATTTTGATCCACATGGTAGTCATTCGGTACAAGATACTCTGCAATGGTCAGTTTGATACTCCCCCCATTTGTCAAAGGAACAATATTTTGAACCGTTCCCTTGCCGTAGGTGTCATCACCAACGATGATACCTGTTCCATTTTGTTGTATGGTCCCTGACAAAATCTCGGACGCACTTGCAGAACCTTCATTGACGAGAACGACCACGTCCATATCCAATTTGAGCTTTTCTGCACGATACAACTGATTGGTAGTGTCCTTGTAAACCACTTTGACGATTTCCTTGCCCTTTTCTACAAAATAATCGCTAATGTGTATTGCAGAATCCAAATAGCCGCCTGGATTGTTTCGAACATCAAGCACCAATTTCTTTACATTATTATCAATCATATATTGAATGGCTTCATCAAACTCAGCGTTTGTCTTATCTCCAAATTGTGTAATTTCAATATACCCGATATTGTCCTTTTTCATTTCATAGTTGACGGATTTTACTGTAATAACCGCTCTCACAATATCAAAATATAAAATTTCATCTGAATTGTTGCGCAAGATGCCGATTTTAACAGGTGTACCTGCAGGTCCTCTAATTACCGAAATCGCTTTTTCTGTCGTCCAACCCTTTGCATCTGCATCGTTCACTGTGGCAATTCTATCCCCTGGTAGAAGCCCTGCTTCATAAGCAGGCGTTTCCTTGATGGGTGATACAACCTCCACATAATTTTCTCCATTTGTAATCACAGCGCCGATGCCACTAAATTCGCCATTGATGTCTGTGTTAAACTCTGAATACTCTTCAGGTGTAAAATAAACACTGTGCTTATCCAGCGTTTCAAAGATGCCTTTGTAAATCCCATCGATCAGCTTCTGCTGATCAACATCTTTATAATAATTTTCATTTACATAATCGAGCATAAATTCTGCATAGTCTTTATAAGTTGCTGCTCTTACATCTGTTGACTCTGACACGTCATCCGTATTTTGCGCCGCATTATCCGTTGTGTTTTCTGGTGTGGTTTCCGGTGCCTTTTCACCCTCATCGACTGCATCATTATCTGCAAGAAGTCCCCTTGCTTGAAGCTTGCTTTCATAGGAGAAATCTCGATTAGGCGTCACTGTTTCCGAAAAAACAGGAGAAATAGCCGTACCGATCAGTAACAATATCAATAAAAGTGCCAAAATGCTTCTTATGTTAATCATCGATTGCGTCTTCTTTTTAGGTGCTATATTGTTTTTCTTCATTTTCTTTTTCTTCTGTTTCACCATGTCACCTTCCCATCTTGTTCATCATAGATATATGTCAACTTATATTATAGCAACAATGAAGCTAAATCTCCACGATTATTTTGGCACAAAATGATTTTCTACGCCTACTATTGAAATTTGATCTTTTGAAACCGTTGTGTGCTCTCCTACTATGTGAAACTTATAAGGCGTAAGTTGTTCCCCTCTAGCACGTATTTTTATAAAATAAGTTTTGCCGGCTTCTAAAACACCTTCTGTATAGAAACGAATGACTTCACCCTCGTTGTACCACCCCGACAAAATTTTTTCCCTATCTTCATCAAATACTGCACCTTGAATAAGACCTTCACTGATGCTAAAACACACATACAAATCCGTTTGAGAAGGTATAAACTTATACCAGATTTCATCATGTGGGTTTTGGATAATGCTACCATAATCCTCCAAATCTATTTCAAAATCTTTTTCTAAAAGCGGATTTCTAGCACTTATAATGTAAGCTTCATTATAGGAAGTTATCCAGTTGCTTGCAAGCGTTAACCGCTTCAATTCCTTTAGGGCGCTTAATCCTTTAATATCTTGAATTTGGTTGTGGTCCAGCTTTAAAAATTTCATGCGGCTGGCATCTACTTCTTTACGAGCTTCCGCTTCCAAAATTGGAGAGATGTCTGTGATTTGATTTTCCTTTACATCCAACCCTTCAAGAAGTGGCAATGAAGCTACAAATTTGATTTCGCTAAGATTGTTTTGACTGAGGTTTAAATGTCTCAGATTTGTCATTTGACCTAAAAAGTCATAGCCACCTTTTAAATTGGTATGATCTAGATACACGTCCTCAAGTTGTGACATTTTCCGAATGATAGACACATCTGCATTTGTAGGCCCTTGAAAGTAAAGGTATTTTAGAGCCTTCAACTCAAGGATTGGCGTAATATCCTTAACATTTGTATAACTGATATTCAAAAGTTCTAGATTCTTAAGCGTTTTCAATGGTTCTAAAGAGCCCGTTAACAGATTCCCGTCAATCGCCAACCGCTTGAGTTCCGTTAATCCCGACAACGCTTCTATACTGTCAAATCCATTTGAACCCAGATAGAGTTGATTCAGTTTTTTTAAATGCTTTAAGGCACCCAATTCTGAGATTTGATTCCCTCTAAAATTGATCAATTCTAGATTTTTAAAGTACTGTATACCGTACAGGTCATGTATGGAGACATGATTATACCATTGCGTTGTGGACGGATTCTTTAGATCATAGGTTATTTTGGAAATTGAAAGTGCTTCTTCTTTGGTGATTTTGCCCTCAATTTTTTTGCCAATAGCACCCTCCACTTCACGTTTTAAAACAGCTTCCAAAGTAGGATCATTAAAATCAACGTATGGATTTAGAGTCATATTTACACCTATACTGGCAATCACCAAAATCACAAAAAAGGCAACCATCCATTTAAGGTGCCTAAGATTTAAAAATGCGCTTAAGCCGACAAGTGACTTTACAGGCTCATCTGAATCTACTCCGTCGGTTAATTTGGTGTGTGCCTCTGCTTCCAAATGCTTTTTTTCAATCTCTTCAGCCGTTAGATAAATCAGTTCATTCTTGTAAGCCAACGCCAGTAGTTTAAAGAAAAACAGATAGCATTCGGCCTCTGATTTGGGCTCATCTAACTGCATTTTCTTTAAGTTTAAAGTGCGCTTAAGTTTATTGGTCATTTCCAGCATTTCTTGTACCGCGATGTCTTTAAGTGCGTCAGCCACTGCATGGCTTACAAATGCTGCTTTCACTGGCGTAGGCATTATATTTTTTTGCCATTGACTCAGATTGGAACTGCTAATACTTTCAAGATAAAAATTATTGCCAAATGTGATCAGATCTCCTCTTCGGAGGTCGAATGTTTCTATTATTAAATCTAGTACAGGGGTCACGCCTATTTTGATCTCTTTTTGAAATCTCTCACGCTGTTCTTCATATTTGCTCACGACACATACATTTTTTTTGTTCGATTCATATCTCAACTCAATTAGCAATTTTAACAAGGTATTAAAATTCAAACGCATCGCTTTCCCCCCAGTTTTGATAGTTGTAAATTTATTATACTGGGGAACCACACGCTCTGCAAGCAAAATACCACTAAACTACAGATTTTTCGATAAATAATTCACAATTTCAAATTGGATTCATATCTGTCTGCATTCGGTACTGGAAATATACCCGTATGCATATGATAAACTTAAAATTCTCTAAAATCTAAAAAGAAGCCATCCCAAGGGGGCCACTTAAAAAGTCATACTGCTATATCTTTTTAAGTGACACCCCATGAGATGCCTTCTCTTTTACAAATCTAATGGATTTCCGGATTAATGAACCCAGTAATAACTGTTATCCATTTTTATAATCATCCCTTGATCGAGAAGAATACTTGCATCCTGAATTTCATTTGAATCGTTCACGGCATCATTCATGTTGTAATAAAAACGGATATCTACATATCCACTGACGCCTTTCATGGATGCTCTGAGTTCTTCTTTGAGATCCCACCAAGTCATGCCAATAGCTTGTTGCTTATAATCGACACCGGAGTCCACGCCACCGTTGCCAAAGATAATCCCCACAGGTGTACCGTGATCGCCATTTGCATAGAAACCATCCTCTATACGACCATTGACTGTTACATTCCAATAAGGATAGAGTGAGTATGTTTGGTAAGCGGCTTGGCCTTCGTAGTCACGGTTAGCCTCATATGGCTTGAGGGTGTAACGTTCGTCTCCAGCATACCTTGTGATGAAATAATCTGGAGCATACAAATAACCGGTCCCAAAATAATTAGGCTCAAACTCACCATTTACATATCTTATGCCATTTTCAAGTCTTGCTACATAGTCATTATTATCAGTGCCATTAACCGTTTGTCTAACTGAAATACTGCTAAGAGGATGATTCCAAACCTCATCGCCAGATCCAAATTCTGTTGGATCTAAAATGACCAAAACGGCACTTGTTGAAGTACTCTTAATCCACTGTACACTGTATTTAAATTCAGTTGAATAGGCTGTACTAAATCGATTTTCATCGTCACCATTTCTGCCAACATTAATTTCTATGCTTTGAGCATTTGGATCAATATTGAATACTTCAATACCGATATTGTGCGGCCCATAAAGTGTCGTATCTTCTTTAGTCAATTTAATACCTGGTGCTTTAGGGGTTCCAAATGATCCAAAATCACGCTCTGCACTTCTCAAAGAAAGCGTACAAACATCGCTTAAACCATCTGCATTTTTTAGACCACTTGTACTCTTGAATTTATAGTCTTTAACACTATGCTCTTCAAAGATGAGGTCACCGTCCACTTCTGGGGCACTATACCAATTTCTTACCGTTGTGCTTACAGGTGCCGTGTCACAAACCAATTGAAGTGTCTTCGCATTGATCCAAAGACCATGATATGCAGCTCCAAACGACTGACCATTAAAATCAATAAGCGCATTCAACGCATTTTGATCAAGTGTTGCACCTTGCTTTGCACCTGCCATGTTCGTATCCGCTTTAAATACGATGGTCAAAGTATCGCCGCTTCCGAGGCCAACTTCTTTTGCGCCTTTTTCTTCTTTGTAATAGCCCTCTATTGCTGGCCCAGCATAAGGTCTGATTTCAAAGACGCGTGAGTCCACATAAGGCACATTTTCTGGCCAATTCGTCCCATCATAACTTTTTACATCAAATCCAGAAGTTTTAATATAAAATCTAAATTGTGCATCTGTAACCGCTTCGGTTTGACCTGATTTAAGCTTGGCGATTAATTCAAAAAATCTAGTGGCACCTGAATTTAAACTGCGCTCTTGTGGATAATAGCCATCAATCTCCCACTGTGCCGATGAACCCTTCTTCATAACCACGCCAATAACGCTGACGTTGTCCTCTGAAACTGTATTATTGAATTCATCTCTGAGAACCACTTCGATCTGTCCGTTTGAAGTCCCTTCTACGTGTCCTGGTGCAAGCTCTGGTAATTGTTCACCTGAAACGATACTGAGCGGCGGTTGAACCGTTACTTCTAAATGATTAAAACCTGTGCTTTCAATTCTTTGCGTTAAAACAGCATCCTTATATCCTGTTGCTTTAACCGTTATTATAACGGCACTGCCTGTAGTATTGAAAAGTTGTCTATTGGTTTCATTGAATTTAATGGTAATTTTCCCCTCAGATAGCGTATAATCAGAAGCTTGTAATGCGCCTTCTTGAGATGTGCTGCGTTTTACCATTAAACCCGTAATTTTACTTCTCCAAGTGACATTATCCGCGAATGTAATTTCCATATCTTGAGCTACCGTAGGCGTGGTACTATCCGCATTAAGCACTGGCGGTGTCAGCAAAGCTGGTTGATCTGTGCCGCCGTTATCGCCACCATGACCCGAGTCGCCACCCGTATTATTGCCAGTTTCTTTATCATCATTTGAACCACCAGAAGATCCCCCTCCAGAAGTCGGGCCTGCCGAAGCACCACCTCCAGCGGTAACAACGGCATCTGTATTGGTGTCATCTGCTGCCGCATTGATCTTTTCAATCTTACTTGGTTTGACGGCAAAGTTCATATCTTTAACGGAAACCGTTGCAGTCTCTATGGAGCCCTCTCCTGTAAAAGTCGCTATTTTATTCACATAAGCATGACTGACATTCGCTTCTTTATTGAGTGCAACATTGACGCCTTCGGCTTCACTTGAAATGTTGAGATTATTAATCTTTCCTGAGATGAAATCCAATTTCGAAAAAGAAGTTAACATGTCCACCATTTCAAAATTCCCAATCAGTTCAATGGTTGCATCTTTTGGAATTTCAACATTAACCGTCTTAAAGCCACTGTTTGATGATTCTATTTTGGCAACAGACTTAATCGTCGTTGATTCGACCTCAGTACTGCCTTCGCTCACCAATCTCACTTTTGATCCAAAAGGTACATTGACAAGCACTTTTCCAAGTTTCGTGTTGATGAGAATAATACTGTTTTCACCACCACCGCGAATAATTGTTTCGCCTTTTACGATGACATTATCCAGCTCAATATGACCAAGACCAACCCCTTCAGTGATGAATAAGTCCCCTTCAACCGTGGTATTTTTAACTTTAATGCCCGTTGCAGTCAAAGTTAAATTTCCCTTGATCACTTGACTATGAACTTCATCGCCCACTTGAGCGTCCTTTTGACTCACAAGTTCACCTGCTGTTTTCGTTAAAAGTGTCGCCACCTCAGCTCTTGTGATCTTTTGATTAGGTCTAAAGGTGCCATCTTCAAATCCAGAGACAATATTTTCATTTACAAGAAAATTGATGCCTGTTTTTACAGTGGCACTAAGTGAAGCAATATCTTTAAATTTATTCGTAAGTACTGGCAGCTCACGATCTTTCATTAAAATATTAGATAACAAAACAGCTGCTTCTTGACGCGTAATCTCTGCATCAGCATTTATCGCACCTGTAAAGTCCTTTACCAAATACCCTTGATTGAGCGCCGCTTTAATCTCCTGTTCATACCACTGCTCGGAACTGTAATCCGAGTTTGCAGTTTCAGTATAGCCAAAGACGTGATTTAAAAAAGTAATATACTCTGCCTTCGTAATCGGATTGTCCGGTTTAAAAGACCCGTCTGGATAACCATTGATAACACCTTGTCCTAAAAACTTTGAAATATAAGCCTGCGCCCAGTGATCTGTGTAATCTACGTTACTCCCCTTTGCGCTGGCAAAGACAAATGACTGATTAATCAACATCAGTACAATTAAGCTTAGAGCAAAGCTTTTCCTCTTTAAAATATTTTTGAATAAAATCATTTTGTACCCCCGTATCAACTATTTTCTATTTAAGTGACCCTGCTGATATGTTCTTTTTAGTGAATTGACTTCTTTGATAGTATGACTATAATTTTTTAAATCTTTTTTTAATCTTTATTTTGAGCTAGCCTACTGCCCATTATGACCATTAAATGGAGAAAAAAAAAGCGCATTTAATGCATTAAATCCATTAAATGTGCTCTTTTAAGCTATCCTATTCTATTTTTTTATTTCAATTTAAACAATCAACATCTTTTTGAGCAAACAATGTCGAGGACTCTTGATCTGAAAGCGTATAGATCAATCCCTTTTAAAATACCACAACATGCCCAAAGTGCTCAGCACACAAAAGATGGAAAAATACAAAAATGCATTCGGATTTCCAAGCCCAGGCATATGTTTGAAGTTCATTCCAAATACACCTGCTAGAAAAGAGAGCGGAATAAATGTCGCAGAAAAAATTGTCAGTGTCGTCATCACCTTGTTCATATTATTGCTGACATTGGTCTGATGCGTTTCATAAAGAGTGGCGATGACTTCGCGATACATCACTATATTTTCTTTAAGATGCGTTGTATGATCTGCCACGTCTCTTAAATACAGCTTTGTATACTCAGAGAAGTGATTGTTTTTATCAGAGAGCAATCTTGTGATGATGTCATCCAAAGGCATCACAGCTGTTTTGAGAATTAGGAGATCTTTTCTCATATGATAAAGGGATTCAATGAGAGTATCATCTTCATCAATAATTTGTCTTTCAAGTTCATCCACTTGATCTTGTATAAAATTCATCACATCCAACTGATGATCCACAATAGCATCTAATAGTGCATAAAATAAATAATCTGAGCCATTGCCTCTGATCTTGCCTTGTCCCATTCTAATGCGTTGCCTGATACCGTCAAAAACATCCTCTTGACGTTCTTGAAAAGTAATCACAATACCCGGCATCTGAATGATCGATAAATGCTCCCTAAAGAGGGTATCTTCTTTTCCCAAATAAATCATTTTAAAAATGCTGAAAAGATATTTTTCTTCGAACTCAACCTTACTTCTATGAGAGACATTGACGATATCTTCCATGATCATGTCATTAATCTGATACTGCTGGGCAATCTGGCTCAAAGCATCAATATGGGATAAACCGATCACGTTAAGCCATTTAGTCCCTTTTGCAGCATGTACCTCATCCAAGTTTTTAAGTACTTTATATTCATGGTGTCCCTCTGAAAAAGAAAAGAGTTCAAGCTTTAAAGGTTCGTTTGCGTATTCCCCAGTATAAACCATCGTCCCAGGAGGTAAATTTCTTTTCGCTTTTTTCATATCACACGATCTCCTTTATTGACGTGCTAGGCACCGATTTCATTACTTTGCAATCATTGCCCATATTATACCCCATTTTCATCACACCCCACAAAAAAAGACCCAATCCCATAATCGACTAAGCCTTTTTCAAATCATTGGTTTTGATAAACAATGATTGCATGTCATTAGTTTTCGTCAAGATTGGAGACGGAATGTTCAACCGGCTCTAATCCACCTATCTATTTATAATCTTTTCGCGATAATCATACGTAATCTCGTCTTTAAGATGTTTAATAAGCGCATGAATCATACTGGCTGCTTCTGCCTTAGTGACCCGATTAAGCGGTTTAAAAGAACCATCGTCATAACCTGTAACCAAGCCGATTTCATTTGCCATATAGACATAATCCTTAGCCCATTCTGCAATCTTAGAGTCATCTGTAAAAACAGTCTTATAAGGCGGGTTTGGTGCCAAATATTCAAGACCAAGTGCCTTGATGAGTACCGCTACCATCTCAGCCCTTGTGATGGGCTCGTCTGGCTTAAAATAACGGTTTTCACCAGACATGAGTTGATGTTCATGGATGTACTCAAAATACTGATAATCCGGATCATCAGGTAAAACATCTAAATACGGCGTTGTCACACCGGGTCTTTTGCGCTTGATTAAATCTGTTCGCGTGGCTTCTGGCAATACACCTGCAAGTGCATTTACAACGGCCTTACCAAATTCAAGTCTTGAAATATAGGCATCTGGTGCAAAATATTCTTGCTTCACATCAAAAATCTCCAGCGACGTCAATAAAAAGACATCCTCCTTTGCCCAATGATCACCAATATCTCTAATTTTAGGCGTAATCAGCGCCTTTGTTTCCAGAATGACTTCTTTGCTCTTGTTCATTTCACTTTGATTGCGCTTAGTCACAGTATAATCCACATCGCCTGCTGATGTCAGCGTAGGCAAATCATACTTGACACTGAGCACATTTTCCTCTGTGGTCACTTTAAAATAGCTGCCTCTAAAACTGATACTCTGAGGGTCAGTCCCCTGATAGATGAAATCCACTTTCTGAGTAGATGCCAAATTGATATCTAAAGCGGCATGCCAAACGAGGTTTTCCTGTGACCCCCTTACCGTAGCATCATAGTTTGGATTTGGAATACTATGTGTGATCTCTTGCCTGTTCACCATGGTCTCACTCTTGCCCCACTGATGTTCATAGCCGACGATTGGATCACCTTCATCCACAATCTTAATATAGCCTGAATTCGTCAGATAATCCCCATTAAGGTAATAAGTGCGTTCACCCACAAGCTGTCCTGCGAAATAACTCACACTTGGAGAATGATCATAAATTCGACTGTCATTAAAAGTGTATTTTCCAAGTGTAAAAGTCCCTTCATTGGTTACAATTGTCTCATCAAACTTCGTAATGGTTTTTTCATAGAGTGTCTGAGTCACAGCATCTTTTTGAGTTTTAACCACATCATAAGTGATGTTTCGCGTCAGTGTAATGTTCTCAGCTGTATTTGCAAGACTAAAGGTCACTTTCTGCGTATAGGTGTCCTTATTGGGCACTGCTGGTACTTTGACAATACCCTTTAGCGTCATCGGTTTACCTGTTAAAAAGAACATTTCTTCATATTCATATGTGCCATCTAAAGCCACATCCCCTATAACACCACCTTCAACAAAGGGAATTTGGGCAAATGCAACTTGCGAGGTCAAGATCATAACGATTATTAAAATGAGACTAAATGCTCTTTTCATACATACCACCTATTTCATTTCTATTTTTTATCCGATCACAACAGTTATCGAGCGATTAAAAGATCTTGGATTAACTTTCCACAAAGATGACCAATGCGTTGGCATTTATCCTCATCACATAAATATAATCCCCTATCTTAACATCATCTTTTGAAATCACTTTATTGTTCTTGATCACAATAGCATCCGAGTACTCAATGTAGATATTGGTTGTATTAGATGCCCACTGTGCCGTATAATTCATCCAGTCATGAGAATCCGTTATTTCAAATCGGTTCCAAGTCGTATCATCGCTTACAATGGTTCCCCTTGAAAGTCTTGCAGACTTAAAGGTATCTTCCAAAGTGGTGGCAATATCCTTTTCTAAATACAAGGTATCATCAATATCTTTTCCCTGTAGTAATCCCTTATGGCGTAAGTGCATCGCCAATATGCCACCATCTTCATCTTCTTGGTCAACCACCATAAAAGCGTAGTAGCGTTCGTACTGAAGTCCCTGAGCATAATAACTGTAAACTGAATCCTTGTTTTCAACCCTTGAATACGACATATGATAGAATTCAGAAGGTTTTATGATTTTCTTTTTATCCTTATCCGTTACATCCACAATCTCAGTGTCTGAAAAGTATTTATAATAACCCGATTCCTCCTCAGTGATATCATTAAGACCGTTATTCGTATAATAAGAATAGTTCGCAAGTGTCACACTATTTGTATTGACGTTTTCAATGGCGCCAATTCTGATGGCATCAAAAATATTATCGTATGGCGTAACCACTTTTACAACCATGGCATTATCTGAATAGGCCCCCTTTGGGCTCTCAGCCACAACGAAAACCGTATCCCATGTTTTAAGCTTATTATTAGGCACAACCTTGCCATCTCGAATGACAATTGTCCCCTCTGTGAGATTAAAGTTCTCCTTGGTGTTGATCTCAAACTTACTCAGTGTATAATCTGCATATTTCACAGCACTTGAGTAAATATTTTCACGACCGGTGGCAATAGAGAGCTTTACAACTCTTTGTTCACCAAATTTCTTTTCAACCACAGCATAAGCCGTATAATTGGCGTAATTCTTTTCAAGATCGTCTATTTTAACCTTTTGATTGCCTTTGTAGATGCTCGTTTTATCATCTATGTTTAAGTCGATGGCATACTTATTCGATGCGGTCCAACTGTCATTGTCAATGTACTCTGGATTAGACCTGCCATCTGCACCGATGAGTTGCAAAACACCTTTGGATTCATTTACATTCTTAATCTTGCCCTTATAAATCACTTCAAACAAGATTTCAGGAGCCTCTATTTCTATTCTAGAGGCATCCTTCGTATAGATGTCATTGTAATATGCCTTGATTTTATCGCCTACTTTAAGCGCCCCCAAAGAGACCACGCCGCCATCTTTGGTAAGCACAGTTCCAGAGGTGATATTGACCACTTCATAGGTACCGTTTTCAAGCATGACATTGATGCTCTGCTTGTAAATACTTTCAACCGTCCCCATTCTTATTTTACCAAAATCGGGGATACTACCGGGCTCGCCGCTGTAAGATTCCCCCAATGCATTGATAATATAGCCATTTGCCACTTTAATATTGACATTCATGCCATAGACGAAATTGGATAAATCCGTATATCTCTGATTAATTCTCAAATCTGCATAAGGAGCTATGGGATACTCATACACCTTATCGTCAAAGCCATAAATTGTCATGGTTGCCGCTTCCGTATCCGTAATGGGCGTCACCTCTCTCACAGTACCAGATATCGTCTTGGACTCAAGAGGTGCCACTTTGATGTAGATGACCTCGCGATCTGGATTGACGAGGTATTCAATGACGTCGCCTGTATTTAGAAGCTTGACCCCACCTACGCCTGGGGCCTTATAAGTGACAATGTCATCCCTAAGGCCTGTATAAAGATCCTCATCCACAAGAATGTCAAAGACATCACCGGTTACATCCACAACGCGATAAATCTCTGTAATGACGTTTTTCCCATTTTTCGCTTGGTTTTTCGTTTTAATCTCAGATACTGTACCATAGTGGAAAATTGAAAATTCATCTGCCAATGTATTGGCATTTATTTTTTCGAGCACCAAATCATGATCCAATGCCTGCGCATACATAACACGATCATTTTGAAGTAAATACTCGATTTCATCTCCCAATTTCAGAATCTTATGGTCTGATGGCACGCCATTTTTAAAAGTTACAAAGTCATAGCGCTTATTGCCCTTGGTGTGTGTTTCAGATATGAGATTCGTCACCGTACCATCGGTGTTCTTAACGGTAATCGTATCTCGTGTGATGGTATTGCCATCTTCATAGACCTTCTCTGACTTATTCCCAATCACAAGACCGTAGCCAGAGGCGATGTTTAAAGGTGTATAATTCGATTCAAGCGTTGCCCTTGCAACGCGAGCCAGTTCACCTCTTTTAACGCTGTCCTTTGGTCCAAATGAACCGTCATTTTTAAGAGGCACAATGCCATCTGAGACGACTTTTTCTATAATAGATCTGTAAACGGGGTTTACCGTTTCCCAGTCATTAAAACTAAATACAGTCTCTTGTTTAAACACTGGTGCTACCCCCAGCGCTCTGCCCACCCAGACTGCCAATTGTTCTTTTTTGACGGGATTATTGAGATTCACAATTTCGTCTTGAGTGACAATGCCCAGTGTTTGTGCTTCTGTCAGGTATTCTTGATTCATGAGAAGATCCACTGCAGTTGTAGAAGAAGTCCCGCCAGCTTGTGCGTAGACCCTTTGCATAACTGCCGCTTCATTACCTGCAAGTCTTACCAAAGTTGCAAGTGCATCATATCCCGTTGCATTGTTGCCAGGGTAATACTTGCGATCACCGTATTGCTTGACGATGCCAAGTGTGGCCATTCGGATGATGTCTTCCTTATAAGGATCTTTGCTCACATCTGTAAAGGTGCTGTTCACAATCAATTCAAGCCCTTTATCATAAGCTGTATAACTTTTAGCATCTGCAAGATCTGTCTTAATTGCAGTAAATTCGGGCACAGGGATATCAAATGGCGCCTCTGCGTATACAACCATTGAGCTCAAACTCGGCAGTAACATGATTGAAATGGTTAAAATGAGTGATATTAGACGTTTCATATGCTATCCCTTCCTCGTTGATTAATAATTAGTGAGCAGTACATAGTGTCCTGCTTCTTGAATTCGAGCCGTCACCCGATTTTTATCAGATTCCAGTACTCCATTATAAGGTTCATAAGCATTTGTACTGGAATTGTACTTATAGAGACTAATTTGTGATTCTTGAGCCATGGTGATAAAACTGTCATCGTAGAGAATGCTAAAGTCCATACTCTGGCTCAATGTGGAAAAAGTCTTAGTGCTGTTATCCGATGTGGCATTAAATGTAATGGTATACACATCCGATATCTGTTTTTTCCCACGGATATTGGGTGTCAAATACGCTCTGTTTTGATTCATCGTAATATCTTCTTTAATTTGCGCATAGGCATCAAAATAGTCCGCCATGGTTTTAAAGGTTAAAGTATTCAGGGTCACTGGTGCAAATCTGTACACGCTTTTGCCAAAATTGACCGTTATATTTGACGTACTGGTTTTGACAATATCCTCAGGAATATTGATCAGTTTGATCTTTGTATCGCGCGTTACCGCTTCAGATGCATCTATATTGACAATGTTACTGATCTTTTTGCTGTTCATTGTGACCTTAACCAGATTGCCATTTTGATCAATCTCATAATCTTGTCCATCTGGCACCTCTATACCACCATCAATATTCGGCGGTCCGAATTCTTTAATATCCTGTACGTCCTTATGTTTAAGCGCTGCAATGTTGGAATAGCCAGATGGTCCAAATTTATTGACGGCTTTCAGTACAAATACAATTCTATCATTTTCTCCTAAGAATTCAAACCCAGGTAAATAAGAAATTTTATAAGGTTCCACTTTGGTAATGCCAAGGTATTGGAAGTCCTGATACTTGTTCTGGATCAAATTATAATCCGTTTTCGACCCTAGATAAACATAAATTTCAAAGTAGCTTGCACTGGCAGATTGGTAGTCGTAAAGTTTAATGTACATGTCATTTACTGTGGTCACCTTTAAATTGGATGGATCTGACGGTATCGGCACTGTATACTCTGATCTTAAAGCATCGTTCGTGATCCCGTTATCCGGGTTCATCACAACGATGGATATTGCCCCTTCAAAGGTCACTTCCGGTACTGAAACCTTCAAAGTGTTGGCATCCACAAACGTCACTGAAGCTGATTTGAAACCTTCTTTGACATAGTATCTTTTATCATTTGTGTAAATCCCTATTTCCGCTTCAGCCACATCCGTTGTAGTGGATGTGACTTCTGTATAAGTGCCACCAAAGTAAACACTTGCACCTTCTTGGAAGTTGGCCCCTTTCAAGGTGATGGTCTGATCCCCAGTGACGTTAATCCGCGTGAGGACAACACCGTTTTGATCTAAGAAATAATTTTCTAAAGTAGGCATAGACACGACCTTTATGCCGTTGTTCTTAATGGCAATCCCATAGTCCTTGTTGAGAACTTGGATGGTCTTGTCTCCCAATGTCATATTCGTCGGCGTTACAAATGTCAGTTTTGTACCCCGTTCACTAATCGTTGTATTATAGATAGGAATACCTGCTCTTGTGCCAATGATCACATAGGCGCCCTCTCTAAAATCGCTCCCTGTTATGGTGATGGTATTACCCCCATGGATAGACGTTTTAGTCGGTGCAATCAGATCAATTCTTGGATCTGATAGCGGTTTCCTGTAGACAAAATAAAACGGAATCGTGCTATTCCCATAATTCGGACCTATAAGATCAGGCAAGTTGTTTGAATTGGCAAGCCCTTGATCCTCGTTCTTAATCATAATAGGGTATTCCATGCCAATGTCATTTGTCGTTCCAGCAGGTACGGTGACCACCAAGAGGTCATATTCCTTGCCATTGAGGACTTTTGTCGTCTTTTCCTTCACTGTGGCCTTAGTTGAACCAATATAGACTTCCACATTGTTTCTAAAGTCCAAACCTGCAATTTCAATGTCGATGCCTCCATTTACAGAGGATTCCACAATCCACTTGGTTTCATCCGGTGAAATCATCTGTGGTTCTATATTGTATATTTTAGGTTCGCTGGCTGGATTCGTATAGGTAAACGACGTCGTTGCCTTGCCGCCATCTGTATTTTGAAAAGTCACTGGCACCGTATCTATGGTGTAATAAGAAGGTGAGTAAACCACAACATGTGTGTCGTTGTCATAAACGACTTTTGGCGCATACCCTCGCTCAACAATGAGTCTTCTATCTAAAATTTCAATCCGAATGTATTCATATGGATTGGATTGATAAGTGGTCGCGTCAATATTTTTCAGACCATTTGGCACATAGTATTCATTCGCTGCATTTTGAAGCATATTCAGCGGTACATACACCAAAGTATCTTCATAGTTGAAAGTTTTGGTGTAAATGATGTTGTTTTCCGTCACTGTCAATTTGAGTTCATTTGCACCACCATTATAAGCTACAGTCAAACCGCCATCTAAATTTACAGTCGTTCTTTGCGAATTGATTAAACCCGAATTCGGCAAGACCCTATCAATGTCTCTGTTGCCGATTTCACCAAATCTGACCAAGGCATCCACATCGGATAGAATTTTTATATTTTCAGCATCGTTATCCGCATAACCATAGAGTATGGAGCGGAATAAATTAGCGCCATAGATGTCTTTGGGTTCTTGCCCCTGCTTACGGCCAAAGTTAGGACTAATTTTGGTTATCGTCGGTGTAGAGGCTCTATAAGTGTATTTTATTTTATTGCTTATACCAGAATCATTATTCGTCACATAGACATCGACAACACCAGAAGCATGTGGCGGTGTGATCACTTTCAGGTAACCCTTGGAATATTCGACAATATTCGCTTCATTTTCACCAAAATAGACTTTTGGTAAAATCACAGACTTATAGTATTCTGCGTAATAAGGATTCGTAAGTTCTGGATATGCCGTTATCGCATTTGGGTCCACAGAATCAGACAATAAATCATCCCACTTGTTGTTGTAGTAAATGTCCTCAAAAGGATCGCCCACATTGTATCCAGGGCCCCCCACTTGATCTTCATAAGGTTCATAGAATCTGAATTCATAACCTATGATTTCAACGATTTCACCACCGTTTGAAGAACCTGTAGTCGGTACGATGATATCAATTTGAGGATCGGATTGTGGAATAATATACGTAAACCCCTTTGCTCTGTAATCATTGCCGCCATCTGGGTTTACAACCACCACTGGCACGGAGAGTTGATCCACATTATAGTCTTCATTTAGTTTCTTAATAGAAGCAGGCATTTTAATTTTAATCCAAGTGCCGTCAAGTGCCACATAAGTGTCTGAACTCGGTACTTCAACTGAATCAATATACACCTTTGAGTTATCTTCAAAACCACTCCCAGATATTTTTACATAATAGCCACCATCCACAGAGCCCTTATTGGGAACAATCGTTGTAATAATTGGATTGGAGGTTGCTTGGGCGATATAATAAAAGCCCTCTTGATCAGATTTAGATGCAAACTTCGTATCTGGATTGACAACTTCTAAAGACTTATAACCCTTTCCAGTTGTCAAATAAGGGACAGTGAAAACCACTTGATTTTTAGAGAGAATTCGAGTGCGATTCCCTTCGATACCACCCGTCATCGAATTTGTTGTATAAGGCGTTAACATGTCGAGTTGAACGCCATCGAGTACTAACCCATTGACATTTGTAGTGACATTCTTTTTGTTCCCAAATGAATCTTCTGCGTTGATGTTACCCAAGCTATCTGCTTTAATGGTATAAGTCTTATCTTTGCCATTCGAAATAATAGGCAGTTCACTGAAATTGTAAGAAAGGGTGTAATGTTCAGAGCCATCTGATAAAATAACGCTTTCTGCGTAATCAGAAAGGTAGGCAAAATTCGCACCCTCTGCATTCTTCCCAACTCTGATAATATGATTATTCATCTTTGCAATAAATGTTGGCCCACCTGTAATGGCAATTGTCGTTTGATCGTTGCCATCAAATGTAATTGTAGCTACGCCAATTAAGGCATCTTCGGAATTGTACGCTGAATAAACCCCATCGGCGTATTTGAAAGCATAGCGTTCTCCATTCCACTCAATTGCAGGGTTTTTTAAGGCATCATTGGTTAAAGTTGCCACGGTGAGATCCGATGCATTCAACACTTCTGTGTTCTCTGAAAAAGAAGAAAACACAGCTTTGCCGACACTTTGATCGATTAACACATCTTCATTTGGCACTGTAAAAGGTAAATACTCAATATTGCCATAATTGTTGAGATTATAATCATTCACTTCTCTTCCATCTATTTTGATCCTCGTTCCAATCAATCTATAGGCATCCATACCGGTTTCTGTAATCGCTGTTGGATCGGGTTTTAAAAAATTATCCCCATTGATTACAACCATGGTGTCATAAGTACCCATTTTCGGTGAAAAATCTGTGAATATAGGATCTTTATTAAAGGTTTTAACATAGGTAAAATTCGAAACTGCAATACCGCCGCTTGGATTGACAACTTGCAATTGCGTTGTGCCTTCTCGACCTTTAGGTGCTGTAAAAGTGATGAGGATCTTGTTCCCAGTGGTACCCAGCTCTCTTGTAAATGTAGTAATCTCTTCTCCATCTAAATAGAGTTTCAAACCGTCTTGAAGATTTGAACCGGTGATAACGATTTCTTCGTTCCCTTCAACAGTTATGATATTGGGACTTACCGTCTCTATAACAGGAATATCCGATGTCTTTATAAATTCGAGAAAGTCCGATCTGATATTGGACTTACCAGGCGACTCTGAATCCCTCATTGGGTTTGTTACCTGTAAATGCTTAATCCCACCATCGCCTATTAATGTGGTATTCGGAATCATAATTAAAATCTTTTGTCCAATTTGATTATTACTTGTACCGTCGACAATTTCACCATCTGAATTTATAACGGTCAGCGTCAAAGGCACAGCCATGCCGTTGCCATCCAACAGCACTTGTTCTGGATCACTTTCATTCTCTTTATATTTAATGATCCCGGTAACTTTTATAGTGCTCCCAGGTGTCGGGTCAACCCAAGTTTCGTTTGGGAAGAAACCCACTTGATAACGGTTAAACAAGGTATTGTCATCATTCTTCTTAATTAAAACGGAAGGTTTGCGCGTGATGATTTCACCCGTTCCCCCCACAAGTCTGTCCACTAAAAACTTATCGCCCTTGATGGAAAGCAGTGTGTTATTCTTGACTCTTGAATAATTGCTTGTTGTGTCCTCTATTTGAACTTGCGTTGGAGATACACTTGTAATTTCAGGTGTATAAGTACTGGGCTCAAATTCATAGCCATTGTCTTTGGTTACAATTTGATTGAAAACATACTGTTTTCCAAAATTGGCACCTGGATCTGTAATGGTAAGGGTGGTCTCAATTTCGACAACCACCTCTTTAAATGGATCTGTTTCTGCATCGTCAATAACGGCAGTAGTGACGATGATACTATCTGGAATGCCTTGGATCACTTGAAATGCATCCAATGAATCCTTGGCAAATGTCGTCTTCTTAGCTATGTTGACATTAATTTTTCGTTCTATGGAAACATTATTGCCTTTGTATGTACCATCTGCATAATTTATGACGAGTACTTCATCATTGCTCTCGGAAGTCGGTGGTGTAAAAGTTCCAGTAGAATTTAGATCTGGAATATTGAGCGTTACAATGTTTCGGCCTGAAATCTGAACATTGCCGCCTGTATCAGGTCCTTTTGCCGGATAGATATTATCTATTGTCGGTTTGTAACCCGCCTCTATAACGGTGAATTCGTCTAGGACAGTTGGCTGATCTTCACGATAGACCACTTGTTCGGCTACCACTTGCCCGTTCTGTTCATCAGTCAACACCACATAGTAATTGCGGCGGTCAAAACTGTCACCGCTAGGCACTTTAACGGTTAAACGATCATCTGTACCACTGACATCTATCCCAAGAGACACATATGTCGCCTTGTTTGTTTCAGAATACTTATCAGAACCATCAAGCGTTTTTAAAAAGTAGACGCCATAACGACGTGTATCCGAAAAATTTGTCCCTGTAAAGTAAACTTCATCCCCTTTAGCCCCTGTGTTAGGGAACATTTTGAGGTCGTTTATGCCAAGACTCTCAATGATTCTAAAGGCGCTGGTATAAGTGTATTGAATTTCAATACTCGGCGTACCGTTGATTGGATCTGCACTTATAACGGTCTGATTGAGTACAATGTTTTGATAACCCAATCTGCCCGGATTTGTGGCATTGGTCAATGTAAGCGTATGCCCACCTGCAGAATCATCGGTTCCCAAAGTGGTACTGCTGAGACCATTGCCGTATGTTCCTGTGATATTGCCCCCATTGTTGACACTATCCAAATTATTACCATAGAATTCAATCGTATACGGTTGGGGGTCATCTATGTTGATGGTCTGCTTGTTTGAACTCTGAATGTTTGGAAATGTAGCGGTGTTCAAGTTGATACTCTGCCCACCCACTCTAATTTTACCGATAAAAGCTTCTGCTTCATCTGTGGTCAAATTGTATTTCACAAGAGTACTTGTATTGATGACGCGTTCTCCCATGTTCACAAGACCTTGACCGGACTTTTCAAAGAGCACATCCACATCGACCAGATTTGTCCCCTCGATTTCAATATAGCCGTCTGAAAGTATAAATCCACTGTGGTCCACAGAATACTTGACACTTGTAACGACAATATTACCCTCGTCATTTGAACCCACCACAATGGCATAGCTTGCCAGCGCATTCATTGGCAAACTCCCCATAAGCGTCAATATGATCAATAACAATACCAATTTACGTTTCATAGTACACCCCTATTTTCTGAAATCTATATTTTAAATAACGTAACTCCCTATAAAAAAGTAAATGACTTTCTAAAAACTTTCCATAAAATTAGAATCCTCTAATTTAATTATAACAATAAAAAAGCCGATTTATCATTAAAAGGATTTTACAAAAACCTCATTAATTTATCGACTTAAAACGTTGATATGTTTAACTTTTCTCAAGTTTTTAATATTACAATATGATTACTGGTCAAAAAAGGTTAAAGCGCCACTTGGGAAATGGCGCTTAGCAAATCGGGGAGTGGAGAGTTTTGGGCGTCTCTCCACAGCAAATTATGTTTGGGTTGCCTTAAAAGGTTAAACACAGTTTAGCATCTCCGTGTGTCCTTTCTGTGTATTTTGGATAAAAATTTGATTAATTTAAACGCTCTTTTTATATCTGGATTGGACACTCTATTGGACACTCTAACGATGCTTGTGGATTTAACATTTTATTCATAGTTCCTCTATAATTTAGTCATAAGTATTCAGTAAAATGAAAATACCTTAAGAGATATTAAGGTATCAGAGTGAAAGCATCCCCCGCTTTCACGTCTCATTCCCCCCTAACAGACTTGTGTAACAAGTCTTTTTTTTATGCAATTCATGCACTAATTACAAGCACATCTGATCTTACAAATTTTTTAATAAACGTTCAAAATTGCCATGAGCAATTTGAGCTAGTGATTGTTCAGAATACCCCATCGATTTGAGTTTTGAAAAGAGTGCCGGCACTTTAAGGGTGCTTTCCAAACCATTGAGAACATCAAGTGATGCTACATTTTTCGTCTTGTCTTCCTTATCCCAGTCCAGATAGTCACAAAAATCAAAACCACAGCCCACATGTTCAATGCCAATTTTACTGACCAAGTAATCCACTTGATTGGCAAGACCTTCCAAACTCCTATCTTTACTCACAAATGCCGGATAACTATTTACCCCAACGACACCTCCGGTTTCTTTAATGGCTTTAAGCTGTGAATCCGTTAAATTTCTCGGATGATCCCAAAGGGTTTTTGCATTGGAGTGCGATGCAATAACAGGACGTGAACACTTGCCCATGATGTCCCAAAAGGTGCGTTCATTGGCGTGAGATACATCTACAATCATTTTAAGATTTTCCATCTTTTTAATCGCTTGTTTTCCAAGAGCTGTCAACCCTCTATCTGCACTGCCTTTAATGCCGGTGGCAAGGATATTTTCCTCATTCCACGTGAGCGAGGCATGTCGCGCACCAATGGCATAGAGTTCATCCAGTAGTGAAAGCGATTCATTCATATAACTCAATCCTTCAAGTCCAATCACTGCACCTATGACATCTCTTTCCAAGGCTTGCTCATAATCTTCATAGGATTTGACAATCTGTAAAATTTCACGACTTTCTTTAATTTCAGCTTTCATTGCCTTTACGATAACTTTTAGCCGTTCCACAGGATTTTCTGTAAAAGGCGGATCAATCCAAATGACAAAGATGCCACTTTTCACATTACCCTTTAAATGATTTTCCAAGTGATAAGTTTCAAAGACATGTGTTTCACCAGCAAGTCTTTTTTGGGCAACGTGTGTCCAAATGTCTTCATGTGCATCAAAAACTCTCATTACTCTACCTCTCTTATTGCCACTAATTGTGTATATGCTCTATAATCATCTGCATAGAGTCCTTCCAAATTTGTTTCCGCTTCTCCAACTTGATTGTCATAGGGATCATCCCTCACATAAATTTTAGGAAATTCAAAGGCCTCTTGAAAATCAAAGTTGCTCATCATGCGATAGGGGTCTAAGTTGCCAAAATAGAAATGACATTTTGCCATTAAACCCTTTCTATAAGCATGCCCTCCATAAGAAACATCCGCAAAACACCAACCATAGGGTTCAATATAAAAAGCTGACCAATCATGCATACCGCAGTCGCCTTCAGGTGAAATTGCAAGACCGGATGCAAAAGTTGCAGGTACACCGACAATTCTGAGCAGTGTGATAAACAGTAACGATTGCACACCACAATCCCCAATCATATTCAGTGCTCCATACTCAGGAATATTGAGTAGCATTCTATAAGGGACCATAAATCTGTAGCGTATATGCTGTGTTATGTAATCGTATATGCGCTTTGCTTTAATCAGGGGATGCTTTTCTTGCCCTACAATTTCATGTGCCAAATCCACAAGAAGTGGCGTAAACAATATATGAGGGCTTTTCTCTTTTAAAAACACTTCTTGGGCCTCTTTTTCCAACGTCCCATACAAATTCACTTGAGTTGCATCCCAAAACGCATCCGTCATCTCATCTGTATTTTCTTGTTCAAGCCTCTCTGCAATTTCATAAATCGGTCTGTAAGCCATATGCGTTAAAAATTTATATTGAATCTCAAAGACATCTTCTCCTTTACGGCCTTCAAAATAAACCACACGCTGAAGCGCCTCTTCGCTGGCAATCTGATAATTTGAGTTTGAAGCATTCAGCATTTTTACGGATCTCGTAAAATGCGCTTTTCGGGGAAAAGGCAGGTAAAATCGTGTTGCAACCTCTATTTCCGGAATCGCTTGTTTTTTTATCCCGTTAGAATTTAACGCAAGTCCCGCCCTAATCGTCATTTCCACCGCCATTTCACCAGTAGACTTCATTTTTCCAATTGCATGCCCTAAGGCTTCTTGTTCTCTCAATCTCTCTTGTGCTGGCTTGTAACCCTGTAGATTCAAACGTTCTTCAATATTAGGGTTCTGATTTAGCAGGGTCTTAGCTGCTCTTATATGGTATTTTTTTTCACCTTCTATCATATGCCAGAGCAAATAACCTTCTGCTTCAAAAATATCTAATTCAGCTAAATCAAGTCCTACGATGTAAGGTGAAAGCGCCTCAAAGAGATCACTTTTAGTATGCACAAATGTTTGCTCTATTAAAGCCATCGTCATTAACTCATGCGCCAGCCTCTGTTTGAGTATCGAGGGAATTTTCAATGTCATATGTTTTTGAATGGCCATCCTCGCCTGATTAAAGGCACCCATCTTCACGAGATTTTCAATATGTTCAGGACATTTGACACGTAAATACTCTAAATTCATATCCATTACACCTCCTAACAAGCTCAATCCAAAGCACAATACGCGCTTTAATGGATCTGTTCTTCAAATCATCGCTTAATGACATAGACAATGCCATTCCATACATTTAAAAATTCTTCAACCAAGTAAACTCTTGGTACTTTATCTGATGTACTTGCAGCCGGATCATTCACTCTAAAATAGTACTTTCCATCTTTATAAAAAAGGCCCGTTATTACCACTAAGTGACCACTTGGATAAGTTTGATAGACACCATGCAACGCCTCTAACTCTTTGACTTTTATGGAAGCAATTAACGGAATCCCTTCTTTCAAATAAAGGCTGATTTCGTGCAAGTTTTCTAAGCGTTCAACATAGGATTTAAATCCTCTTTCATTGGCATAAGCCACATTATAAGACCAATTCCCATAAATACCGGTTCCGTTGTCCATAACACCTTTTGCCGTATCCGTGATTTGCTTTTCAAGCCCATAGTAAGCCATAACCATGGCCACACAGGTTGGACTGCAAATTTTATTGCCGATTTCCGGAATATCAAGCTGTGAATAAGCTTGAACTTTTAGAGAGATATCCACAGTTTGATCCACAAAAGGGGCTTTATCACTACTCTCATAGGGTTTAAAAGCAATATAATAATTTTCAAATAGCGGTGTCGGTATTTCAACATCCTTTCTAAAAAGTTCTACTCTGACTGCACAAGCATCTGCATGACCTCTATTCACAAGTAACAAATCGACATCCAATGTCGCCAATATGTCCTTCTGACCGCTAAAGCTTCCTGTGTTGTTCCCTTGATCACTCCACTTGCCATAGCTAAACCAAGAGGACCATCGGCCTTCAGTCCTGATTTTGATCCAGATTTCAACAGATGTATTTTCATGTGTTTTAGAGCACCATGACATGACGAGACTCGTAAAGGGTGTAACTTCAATCACTTCTGATTCGTATATGCCATGATTTTGATGATCCTCAAGGAGCAACTGATGTGCCTCTAATTTCAAATGTTCACATGTGCCTTTTGATAAATTTCCTACTAACAGATTTTTCCCCATTAGTATCCTCCTCACCTATTATTTAGAACCTTTCCATCTAGGGCTTTTTTATAGCGCTCAAATTCTTCATCACTCGCCAAAACCCAATGTTCAGGCCTAATTTCCATCCATTTTGGAGCCTCTACTTCATAATGGTGCATACTTTTATCATATTTCTCAAATTGACGATTCTTTTCTGTCTTTGGATCTGGCATGGAGATAGCTGATAAAAGGCCCTTGGTATAAGGGTGCACTGCATTTTGATAGAGCTCTTCCGTTTCTGCAAGTTCAACGATTTGCCCTTTGTGTATAACTGCAACTCTGTCGCTTATAAAGCGCACCACAGATAAATCATGGGCAATGAAAAGATAGGTTAATCCCAATGTGCTTTTAAGATCGTTCATCAGATTGATCACCTGAGCTCTTATGGACACATCCAGTGCCGATATGGGTTCATCCGCAATGATGAGTTCAGGTTTCATCACCAGCGTCCTTGCAATACCAATCCGTTGCCTTTGACCACCTGAAAATTCATGTGGAAAACGACTTGCAAACTCTGGTAAAAGACCTACACTGAGCAACGCCTTTTCGACTTTTCGCTTTCGATCCGACTCATCATCATAGAGTTTCGTATTGTAGAGCCCTTCCGATACGATATAATCCACTTTAGCACGTTCATTGAGCGATGCCATTGGATCTTGAAAGATCATCTGAATGTTTTTGATAACTTCTCTATCCAGTTTCTTATCAATTTTACCATTAATTTTTTGACCCTTAAAGTAAATATCTCCTGAGTCTGTTTCATTAATACGCATAATTGCTCGACCAATGGTGGTTTTACCTGATCCAGATTCACCCACTAGGCCAAAGGTCTCTCCTTTGTAGATATTAAAATTGACACCATCAACAGCTACAAATCTATTTTTTCGTTTTCCAAAGGCGACGGTTAAGTCTTTAACTTCAAGTAATTTCTCTCGCTTCATTTGGCACTCCTTTCATTTAGGAGTTCAATTATTTTGGGTTTATCCACTTTAGGCGCCCTTTCATCCATGAGCCAAGTCTTGGCATAATGTGTTTCAGAAATTTTAAAATAAGGTGGTCGCTTCACAAAGTCTATTTTCAATGCCTTTTCATTACGAAAAGCAAATGCGTCACCTTCCACCTTCTTAAAGAGATTGGGAGGTGTCCCCTTGATAGCGTAGAGTGGTTCACCCTTGATGCCGAGTTGAGGTAGAGATGCCAAAAGCGCTGATGTATAAGGATGTCTCGGGTCATAGAAAATCTCCTCAGAGAGACCGATTTCCACAATATCACCTGCATACATAACTGCAACTCTATCTGCCACATGTGCCACCACACCAAGATCGTGTGTAATGTAGATCACTGTAAGTCCGTATTTACTTTGAAGTTCTCCGATAAGTTCCATAATCTGCGCTTGAATAGTCACGTCCAACGCCGTGGTAGGTTCGTCACATATGAGTATTTCAGGCTTACAAGCAACGGCTATGGCGATTACCACACGTTGGCGCATACCGCCAGAAAACTCAAATGGATATTGATTATAGCGCTTTCGAGGTGCATCTATCCCCACATTTTCAAGGATATCATAGACCGCATTTGTGGCCTCACGCCCCTTTAACCCTTGATGCTTTACAACGGCTTCTCTCACTTGCTTGCCGATGGTTTTAAGCGGATTTAAACTCGTCATGGGATCTTGAAATACCATGGCAATTTCCTTGCCTCTAATTTTGAGCCAATCTTTCTCTTTTTTAAATTGAGCAAGGTCATACGTCTTATATTGAATCGTCCCAGAGTCCACCCAGCCATTGGCATCTAAGAGCCCCATTAGCGATTTAGTAAAGACAGATTTACCCGATCCGGATTCTCCTACAATCGCTAAGCTCTCCCCTTTATAGAGTGAAAGAGAAGCCTCTCTTATGGCAGATAGCGATCTGCCCCTCAGATTGAATTTCACCACGAGATTTTCTATGGTCAAAATAGGCATTGCCTTTTTAATTTGATCTGGAAGATGTTTTTCATCTTGTTTAATCATTTCGTCTGAATTCATAGCACCCTCCTTTTCTATACATGATTTCTTGGATCAGCTGCATCTGCAAAGGCATTGCCCATCACATAAAATGCAATGGTAATCAACGAGATGACAATTGCAGGGAAAAACAGTTGATACCTAAGAGATTCACTCATCATCAGCAATCTGCCTTCATTCACCAGATTTCCAAGAGATGGAATGTCCACAGGAAGGCCTAATCCAATATAAGTTAAAAAGACTTCAAGTCCAATCGCCGTTGGAATTGCAAGTGCCATTCTAAGCATGATAACGGAAACCAAATAAGGCACTAGATTCTTGGTAATAATTCTACGAATTGGCGTGCCCAGACATCTCGACGCCAAATTGTACTCTCGATCCCTCAAAATGACAATAAGATTCCTAACCAGTAATGTCATACTCAACCAACTGGTAATGCTCATGGCAAAGATCAGCGTAAAGATACCTGGTCGCATGATATAAGTAAGCAAAATTAAGACAATCGTTGTGGGAATATTATTCCATACATTGTAAATCTCTGTGATCACGCGATCTAATTTTCTCATGTAACCCCACATGGCACCAATAACAATGCCCACGATGACTTCAAATAACCCCACCATAAAACCAATAATGAGAGAAGTTCTCGTCCCACTCCAGATTCTAGACCACAAATCCTGTCCAATGGAATTCGTTCCGAACCAAAACTCACTATTGGGTGCCACATTTCTATACTGCATATTCGTCACAGGATCATTATAAATTTTTGTTGGCAATTTCTGATTGGGGAGTAGCGGTTGTATAAAAGTAAACGCCAGCAAGAGCACGATCACCATGAGTAAGAATACCGCCACCTTGTTTTTAAAAAACACTTGGATCGTCGACTGCCAATAGGAATAATTGGAATACCCGATTTCTTCACTGGCAGATTGATTGTACTCAGCAAAGGTAAAAAGCGTATCATCGATGTCTTCTGCTATGTGTTTCATTCTTTGAGTCATTATCTGCCACCTCCCTGTGTTTCAAACTTAATTCTCGGATCAAAAAAGGCCATGAGTACATCACCCATTAAAAGTCCAAATATACTGATTGCTGCATAGATCAGAACCAGTGCCTGCACCAAAGGATTATCCTGCCTTTGAATGGATTCCACAAGCAAACTCCCAATACCTGGAATGGAATAAAGGGATTCTATATAAAGCGATCCACTGATGGCAAATAAGATGGAAGTCGGCAGATATTGAGCCATTGGCACAAAGGCATTTCGCATCACATGCTTAAACATGATTTCCTTCTGCCTCAACCCCTTAGCTTTTGCAAGTCTGATATAGTCCTTGTTGAGTTCGTCCACCATATACCGTCTCATCCACATGGCATACCCTGCCAAACTCACCAGCGACATGGACAGAAGCGGCAGAAAAAAACTTGCTTTTTCATCCACATCAAATAAAATGGGGAGTTTCAACCAGCTCGTCAGATAAAGTTGCAGAAAGAGATAGTAAACCGCAGAGGGCACTGCCCTGATAAAGACAATATAAAAAGTGCCCACACCGTCCATGAGCCGATCTTTATGCTGAGCCATGCTGATCCCCATCCAAAGTCCGAAAATAATGGCAATAAGAATAGAGCTGAGCCCAAGCCAGAGAGAATAAGGTATTTTCTTTGCAAGTATTTCTGTAACGGGTACTTTGGGCCTATAAGTAATGGAAGTCCCCAAATCTCCTTTTATGAGTCCTTTATAAAAATGAATGAGTTGAATATGCATTGGATCTCTAAGCCCCATGCCCTCCAAGATGGCTTCCCTTTGAATTTCGTCTAGTTTATCGTAGCTATCGCCAAAATAGCCTTCTTCTGGCATGAGTCTCATGAGCATAAAAACGATGGTCGTAACCGCAAATAAAGTTATAAATGATCTGAAGATCCGCTTAAGAATATATTTAAGCATGATTTTCTCCTTCCTAAGATGATAGAAAAGGGATGCGCCTTAAAGATTTCCTCTAGGACTGCACCCCTTAAAATGCCTTAATGTCTGCATCCAATTTAAACGGAACTAATAGCTTGAGTTTCTAACGTTAAACGACATGCATGTCGAACAACACTCTATACTATTATTGAACTTTTTTAAGCGCCGCCTCACGCTCTGCTTGCCATTTGATCAAGCTTTCATTGTACGCTTCACTGTTCATTGGCACTGCCAATATATGTTGCAATTTATATCTTTCGGAAGAGACACCAAATGGAGAGTACATCGCTTCAAATGGATCTAATTTTGAAGAGATATAGCCACCGCCACCAAGTGCATAAGGAATTACAAATGCTTTGTCTATTAAATAAGCTTCTGCTTCAGCAAACAATTCATAACGTTTAGAGATATCCACACGCTCTGCTTTCGCCGCGTTCACAAGTGCTTCATATACTTCATAGAGATTGTTGCCATCTTGATCGGTCTCTGTACAATATTCAGGGAAGTTATAGTTTGAGCCTCTTGAAAACGGATCTGTATAAGTTTCTGGATCTGCATAATCTGGTCCCCAGTTTACTTCCATTAAAGAGTAGTTTCCTGCTCGTCTCGTGGCATTTAAGTAGCCTGTTGGTGGATATGGCGAAAGATAAACTTCTATGAAATCATCACCCAGCACGCCTTGAATTTGTTGTTGAATGACTTGAGCTCTATTCGTTGCATCCGATGAACCTGAGTTGTAAGGCATATAGAGTTTCACTGGAAAAGTCGCTTTGCCATCAAGTTCTTTCATGGCTTGTTCTTTGTATTTCACGGCTTCTTCTGCACTGAATGAATCCTTGTCCACAAAACCAGCAAGATCAGAGATCATGACGTAATCCTTACCGTCAATTGAAGTGAAATTCTTAGGTGTAATTGTGCTTGATAATCTCTTTTCCGGATTATATGGCTCTGAAGTCAACATAGCTGCTCTTCTATCAAGCGCGTGGAATAGAGCCTTTCTAAAGCTCGTGTTATTCACGGCAATCTTCCAATTGTCCGGTTCAAATGCGGCTTCAAAAGTTGGATCAAAGTTAAGTGTGAAGAAATAAGTGTAGAAACTCGTTGTTGCAGGTCTAAACAAATCTTTCTTCTCACTGTCGTTCATCCATTCATCTATGGATGAAGACGGAATTTCAACAGCGGATATTTCACCTCTCAAATAGAGTTCTGTGGAAAGTGCATCCGCTTCTTTGTTGTATTTAAATGTTAATTTTTCAATGTGAACATTGTCTTTATCCCAATAATTTTCATTTTTTGTGAGCACGCGTTTTGTCTGTGGCTCAAATGTAGAAAGGATGTAAGGCCCATTGTAGAGCAATCTTGTGTTATCCGTTCCAAAACGGTCCCCCGTCTCTTCTAAAAACGCCCCATTAACTGGGAAGAAACACACATAAGTCAACATGGAAAGAAAATAAGGCGTCGGTTTAGATAAGGTGTATTCAAGTGTATGAGCATCAATTGCTTTCACACCCACTTGATCAAAATCAGTGATTTTCCCCTCATAATAATCTTGCGCATTTTTTATAACATCATAAGCAATTTGTGCTGTTTTCGATTCATTGACTGGATTCATGATGAATTTCATAGAATCTACGAAATCTTGCGCTGTTACATCGGCAACTGCGTTGCCTTCGTTGTCATACCATTTGACACCTTCTCTGATTTTAAAAGTCCACACGAGACCATCATCAGATACAGACCACTCTGTTGCAAGTGAAGGCTTTTCCACACCATATTGATCGTATTCAATCAACGTGTCTATAAAATTCGCCGCAACACCAAATTCATTTGTTGAAGCAGTGGTTAAGTAATTTAACGTGGTTACCTCGCCAGAATATACCGCTTTATATTCCTGTACTTCATCATACTTTGTATCTTCTTTTACGACGACTGTGTCCCCAGACGACGCTGTATTATTGGATGGTGATTCCGTTGGTGATACTTCAGCTGGTGTTGTCTCTTGTTTAGAGCCACAACCCGAAAGCACAAGCACCATCACAAGCATAAGTGCTATCATTTTTTTCATTTAGCATTCCCCCTTTTAAATTTCTTCGTTTAAATTCATTCGTTTTAAATGCTCTTGATAGATACATTTGTCTTTTTTCGCACCACAAATGTATTTTAAGTAAAACCTCGCTTATATCGTAGTGCAAAAGTCATGCCAAATTTGAAGTTTTCTTTTATACTTTCCCATTTTATGCGTCAAAAGCATCTATCGTCGCACGTTAAGACTCAGCTTGCCCCTATACTCATTTTTATCTTTTCTACCTGCTCACGGCATATTTCATTTCTGATTTTATGACAAAAAAGAAACAAAATCCTGACAATAGGATTTAGTGATCCCTATATCAGGATTTTGAAATATCGTATTTCTTAAGTTTTTCATAGTAAACGGATCTTGAAAGTCCCAACATTTCATAAGTTTCTTTATGTCTGAACTCATTTCTTTCAAGAGCCTCTAAAATCATCTGTTTCTCAATTTCTTGAAGTTGCTCTTTCATGTTAAGTGGTTTGGTTTCACGCTTTACATTTATCGTTATACATTCAGATTCAATAATATCAGCGTCTGATATGTTCATGGCCCGTTCAATGACATTTTCCAGCTCTCTTACGTTTCCTGGCCAGTCATAGGATACCATCTTATCCAGTGCTTCACCTGAGAAGTCTTTTACGGGAATTCCAATCTCCTCTGAAAGTTTCTCCATAATATTTCGAATCAATGGATATAAATCTGTTTTCCGATCTCTGAGTGGCGGCATTTCTATGGGAAAAACATTAATTCTATAATATAGATCTTCCCTGAACCTCCGCTCTGAGATCGCCTCCTCCAGATTCACATTTGTCGCTGCAATAACTCTAACATTCACATGCGTCGGTTGAAGTGCGCCCACTTTATAAAAACTTTTATGCTGAAGCACATGAAGCAACTTGCTCTGAACATCCAGTGGCAGTTCCCCAATTTCATCTAAAAATATCGTGCCTCCTGAGGCCAGTTCAAAAAAACCTTTTTTACCCGTTCTTTCAGCACCTGTAAAAGCGCCTTTTTCATAGCCAAAGAGCTCACTTTCAAAGAGTGTATTGGGGATTGCAGTGCAATTCACACTGATAAATGGCTTGGATTTACCGCCTTGAAGCTTATGAATCTCCTTTGCAATCAAAGACTTGCCAGTACCGCTTTCACCTGTGATGAGAATCGTAGATCTCGATTTAGAGGCCTTGTAGGCAAGATGCATGACGTGCTGCATGGGCTGACTTGAACCAATGATTTTTTCGAACATTTCGTGGACGCCATCTCTTGCTTCTGTCAGTAGGGATTCATTTGCCATTTCCATTTTCATGAGAATTTCATTTCGCTTCATCATTAAAACTTCCAGATTAGAAACGTCCACAATCTTAAGCACTACACCTTCCGGCGCGTTAGATTTTCCTATTGGCTGAAGTGTACAGAGTGTAGGCCTTTTATTGATTTGATAAAACGCCTTGTCAAAGAACCCACCCTTGCCATTTAAGCTGTCATAAATTTTGCTTAAGAGTTCATTATATTCAAAAATATCTCCTATTTTCTTGTTGAGCACTTCATAGGATTCCTCATTGGGCACTTTGCTTCTAAATTTTTTTTGACTCAGCAAATCCCGGATCGTTTCTTTACGAATGGTATAACCTCTAGCTTGGTGAAACTTTAGAGCACCTGTTTTGCCATCAATGACCACCATGTGTCCAACAGCATGTGTATAATGCATAATATAGGATACATGATCGATGACAATTTCCATACTCTTCCCGACAACATCTATATTAACTTCTATAAAATAGCCCTCAAAAACGCCTGAATGCTTCAATTTTCGATTGATGGCCTTGTTGCGCCAATTTTTAACAATCCCTTTGCAATGATCATCTCCATAGATCCCCACAGCTATGAAGGCATCTCCAAGTTTAAGATCGTTGTAGGGTAAATTCAGGACATTTAAGTCCTCAACTGTCAAATTGCCATCGTCATAACCCATTCTATTATCGGCAATCACTACGAGATCACCTTTCTCAATCCGGCCTTCAGGATGAACACTTGTCCTTTGAAAAACAACACCTGTGATTTCCTTGGCAACCTGGTTGTAAGCTTTAACGATGCCTTCTTTATCTATATAAATAAAGCCTTCATCAATTTCGTCTAACAATCTAGTTGTATCCATGCATATGCCTCCCTAAACAATCATGCCCTTTCAAAATATCAACCCAAGTGATATGATGATGATAAGATCATGTATTCAATCCATCTCTTTATTTACTCATTGACAGAATTATACCATAATGAAGTTGACAATTGACACTAAATTTCCTTTAACACATCTTTACGGTTGTTTGAAAATTTATAGACTTAGAATTGTAATTTATATTCAAAGGAGGTTCTTATGCAATATCCAAATCCTTTAAAAAAAGGAGATAAAGTCGCTATATTATGTCCTTCAACACCCACTTTTGAAGTACGTGTTCAAAAAGCTGAAAAAGCCATGAAGGCATTTGGATTTAATCCAGTTATGTATCCATCTTGCTATGCCTATCATGGTCATCTTTCAGGCTCAGATGCTCTTAGAGCAAAAGATATTAATGATGCTTTTCTCGATGACGATATTAAGGGAATCATATGCCTCAAAGGCGGCTCTGGCGCCACACGCTTGCTCAATCTACTCGACTACGAACAAATCAAGATGCATCCTAAAGTATTTGTGGGCTTTAGCGATATCACTGCACTTCATATGGTTCTCAATCAAAAATGTGACTTGGCGACATTTCATGGACCAATGGCGACTTCAAATGTCTTCATTGATGAGGATCATGCTTGTTATCAAGATGCCTATACACTGGAGAGCTTTCGTGTGAATTTAATGACTTCTGGCTTTAAAGGCATCCTAAAAAATCCATTGGGAGAAGATTTTATGACACTTGTTCCAGGCAGTTGTGTCGGCGAACTCATCGGTGGAAATCTTTCACTGCTCGTCTCCACTTTAGGATCGCCCTATGAAATAGATACCAAGGGCAAGGTGCTCTTTATTGAAGAAGTCAGTGAACCCAATTACAAAATAGATAAAATGCTTACGGCTCTTGCACTGGCAGGTAAATTCGACGATTGCGAAGGCATTATTCTAGGCACTTTTAGTGAATGTGCACCTGAAGATAAAGGTTATGGGGGCACGGATTTAGATCTTGATACGATTTTTGAAGAAGTGCTCGTCCCTTTTGGCAAACCCATTTTAGCCAATCTGAGGGCTGGTCATAATTTCCCTCAACCAACACTTGCGTTTGGTCATACGATCTATTTTAATGCAACAGAACAAATTATCGAGTTTAAATAAAATTCAGGTTTAAATTCATATTCACATAGTAAAACAGCCCTCTAATCATCCTTTCAGTTCCCGATCCTCGCTACGCTGTGGAGGAACCTGAAGGATGATTAGAGGGCTGTTTTAATTGTGAGCACACTTTTTTATTCATAGTGTGTCCACATTCTGATAATCTTAATGATTTTTTTATCCTCATCTATACTGTAAATAAGTCTATGCTGAATATTAATTCTTCTTGAGTATGCGCCATTTAAATCACCAACAAGTTTTTCATATGAAGGTGGTACCGCATAAGGATTGGTCTTAATCAACTCAATTAAATTTTTTGCTCTTTTTGTTAAGCCTACAGATTTCAGTTTTTCAATATCTTTTTGAGCCTTCTTAGTAAATACGACTTTGTACATTTACCATTCTACCTCATCTTCTTCCAAACATTCTTCAATAGGTGTATTTAAACCCTCTACAATACTATTTTTAACTTCAGGTATATTGGATAAATATAAAGTTTCGAGAAGTCCATTATAATCTTCTTCACTAAGAATTATTGCATTTCCATCCTTAGTATTTATATTCACAACTTCATTGAATTTAATCGTTTGGCTCAAAATATTGTAGATATTTTTTCTGAAATTTGTGACACTTGTAGTAATCATAATAACCTCCATTCCGCCGCTACCGCTGGCGGCACAAATAGTAATGAAAAAATGGTGTGCGGTTTTCACCATTCTGATATTATTAGACTAAGGAGAAGATTACACTACAAAGCACGG
>NZ_JADKNH010000014.1 GCF_015352425.1 Fusibacter ferrireducens
GCATCACAAAGAAATTTTCGGAAAAGCCCCTACAGAAGTTGCAACGGATCGTGGTTACTATTCTTCGTCAAATGAGATGGAACTCACTAAACTTGGTGTAAAGCATCTCAGTATCCCTAAGCCAGGGAAGAAAAGCAAGAGCCGTCAAGAGATAGAAAGTACACCTAAATTTAAAAAACTTCAAAAGTTCAGAGCAGGCGTAGAAGGCAGAATTAGTTGTCTAAAGCGATCCTTTGGACTGCGTAGAAGCTATCTAAGAGGTTTTAAAGGAACCTCTACTTGGTGTGGGTATGGAATCTTTGCTCACAACCTTCGAAAAGCAGCAAAGCTACTTTTGAGCTGAAAAGTTCAAAAGCGAGGGATTAAAATCACCACAAGTACTTGTGGTATATCAAATTTTGACTTGTGTTGTTGAAAAACAAGAAAACATTAATTTTTGAGTTTCAATTTATCAGGTTAATCTAATTAGTCCGTATGATTTAACATCTAAGATCGATCAATTTTTAGAAAATAAAGATTTCACAATGACTAGATTAGTTTTTAAAACGATTCATGCTGATTTTAATACAATAGCGAGATTGAGTCATATTGTTCGTGATAAAAAGTTAATAAAAAGGGGTTGTTCTTACTTTATAGAACCATCAGAGATGAAGTAACGAAAGTGTGTATTAAGGCATAGAGATCATTGAATCTCTATGCCTTAATAATATGGTATAACAAGAAAAATTGTCTTATTAAGTGTTTATGATCTCAGAATGACTTTTGTGTTCTTGAAATAAAAATTTTATAGCAAAAACTTGAAAGAGAAAAATAGTTATCTGAGAATAGTTTGCAATATAATTAGCCTCACGAAATATTTGAGTCGCGAATGATCCTATGCTATAATATTTGTATATGATGGAGGAACAGCATGGATTATTCGGAAAAGAGAGCATTGATCTTAGAAGGGCAGATGAAAAAAGTGATATGGGTTTTGTCTGTACCCGTTATGATCAATAATTTTATTCAGACCATTTACAATCTTACGGATACTTTTTTTGTTGGTCGAATTGGAGGCAACGAAGTCGCTGCCATACAGTTGGTGTGGCCCATTAACTTTATGGTGATGGCATTTGGAATAGGGATGTCCATTGCCGCAAGTGCATTGATATCCCAATATATTGGTGCAGATAGACACGAAAAGGCGAGACTTGTTTCAGGACAAGTTGTGAGTTTGTTGTTGGTTATGGGCGTGATGCTCTCCTTAATCGGCTATGGATTAAGTGGCTACATTGTAAAGTGGATGGGGGCAACTGGATCGCTTTATGACAATGCATCATCATATCTTTCAATTATCTTTTTGGGGATGCCTGCACTTTTTCTATTACAAGCATTTAATGGCATCAAGCAGGGGCAGGGCGATACAATCTCTCCAATGGTGGTCGGCGCAAGTGCAGTCGTGTTAAACATGATATTAGACCCGATCTTTATCTTCAAATTTCAAATGGGGATTTCAGGCGCTGCAATTGCTACAGTTATTGCGCAAACTATTTTTGCGCTTTATGCAGTGAGTACACTTTTTATAAAAGACAAGGGCATTAAAATCACGATAAAAGAACTCAAATGGGATATGAAAATCATAAATAAAATTATAAGCGTCGGTTTGCCTTCTTCTATTGGGCAAGCCACAACGGCCTTTGGTTTTGCCATTTTAAATGTTTTTCTGATTTCGTTTGGTGAAGTGACCCTAACGGCGTTTGCCATTGGCAATCGGATAAATTCTCTAATTATGATGCCAGCCATGGGAATTGGCAGTGCCCTTGCAACAGTGGTCGGGCAAAATTTGGGCGCAGATAATAAGAAAAGAGCAAAAGAGGCCGTGAGAACAAGTGCGGCCCTTGCAACGATTATACTGGTAACCAGTGGTTTGATCATGTGGCCTTTTGCTCAAAAAATTGTCGAGGCCTTTGCAATTCAGGAAGCAATTATTCAAAGCAGTACCGAATATTTGAGAATTCTCATTATGGCGGTGCCACTTATGGGTGTTTTTCAAGTTCTGATAGGCACATTCCAAGGATCAGGTCATACGATTTCTGCAATGATTCTCATGATGGGAAGACTTTGGGGCATTCGAATTCCTATGGTGTTTGCTTTAAGCCATTGGTCTGGTTTTAATCCATCGTCTGTATGGTATGCTATGTATACGAGTAATTTGATCATATGCCTCATAGGCTACGGTATCTATCTTACAGGGAATTGGCAAAATCAAATTATTAAAAATAAACCTCAGGTGTCTGTGGACTTGTAACCGGTAAATTGGCACTGAGCGTTTATTGAAGAGCAACATTTGAGTCATCTTATGATGCCTCAAAGCGATTTTCGCTGACGCTGTTTGAGGTTGAACATGCCTCATCACAGCTTTTGGCTCAAATCTTGTTGCATATAGCAACATTTGAGTCGTCTTAGGATGTCTCAAAGCGATTTTCGCTGACGCTGTTTGAGGTTGAACATGCCTCATCACAGCTTTTGGCTCAAATCTTGTTATTAAAAAAATGCTACCTAAATCTTCGGGTAGCATTTTTGTTTAGAGTCATGAGTGTTTAGCTTGTAGCTCATAATCGCTTTAACCTCACATCCACAGCGTTTGCATGTGCATGGAGACCTTCTGATTTCGCCATTCTATATGCTGATGGGCCAATCTTTTTCAGTGCTTCTGGTTTAATGGTCTGATGCGTCAATGTTTTGAGGAAAGTGCCCACATAGACGCCACCTGTGTACCTTGCAGCTTTCAAGGTTGGCAAAGTATGATTTGTCCCTGAAATGTAGTCTCCTAAAACCTCTGCGGACCATTCACCAATAAAGAGAGAACCATAATTGTAGAGTTGATCTATAATGGACTCGGGTTCTTGAATGGCAAGCTCTAAGTGTTCAGGTGCCAATCGGTTACACAAATCAATCCCTTCATTTAAATGATCAATCACGATGATTTCACCGAAAACTTCCCAAGACTTTCTTGCGATATCGGCAGTTTCTAATGATTTAAGTTGGTTTTCAACAGCTTGTAGAGTTTGTAGGGCAATGGTTTCGCTTGTGGTGACTAGGATGCCCTTTGCCAAAAGGTCGTGTTCAGACTGAGCTAATAAATCTGCGGCAAGCATTTCTGGATCGGCGTGATCGTCAGCTAAGATCATCACCTCACTGGGACCAGCCACAAAATCAATGCCGATTTGACCATAGCATTGACGTTTGGCTTCGGTGACGTATTGATTACCAGGGCCAACGATAAGGTCAACGGGTTTTATGCTTTCAGTGCCATAGGAAAAAGCAGCTATGGCATGTGCACCGCCCACCACATAAATCTCATCCACACCAGCAATGTCCAGTGCAACCAATGTTTCAGGCGCTATGTGTTCAGTGCCTTTAACTGAAGGAGAACAGGCTACAACTCGTTTTACACCAGCCACTTTTGCTGGAATAACCAGCATCAATGCCGATGAAAACAAGGGATAGTTGCCCCCAGGAACATAGCAAAGACAGGATTCTATAGGGACGACACGATGCCCAAGCTCTATGCCAGGAGCCACCATAAATGATGGTAAGTCTGTGATTGTAGATTTCTGAGCTGTGGCAAAGCGTTTTATATGGTCACTGGCGATTTTGAGATCTTCAATTAGACTCACAGGGACGTGATCATAAGCATTTTTTATTTCTGCTTCGGTTACCCTAAGCGATTTTCTCTCGTTTAAGTCGAATTGAGCATTAAATTTAAATAGAGCATCATCGCCCTCTAATCTGACTTGATCGATGATACTAACGACGCTTTCTTTGAGATGGGTTAAATCCGAAGAGGGTCTTTCAATAGATTGCTTAATATATTTCATATAATCATAGGCTCCTTTTATTTTTAGTGTTTGTGCGAAACACTATTGATGGCCTCTGACGGGAACAATGCAGATGAATTTAAGCGGTGTTGAGCCCGTATTGGAAAACTGATGTAGTGTGTTAGGTGGTACAAAAGCATAACTGCCCGCTTTAAGTGGGTGCAAAGTGTCTTCTATCAGCAATGTGCCTTCACCTTCAATAACATAATTTATGTGAGGCCAATCGTGTTGATGCTTTGGAGAAAAACCTTCTGCTTCAAGTTCTACAACGCGCATAACATGATCCTCCCAACCTTCAGTTGGTGAGACTAATACCTTCATAGCAGCGTTTTTAGCTGCATCACTCATTATCTTTGAAGCCGTTAAGTCATTAAAATTTCCAACGATCATTGGAACCTCCTTTTTATCTCTAATTTTAAGTTATAAACATTATAACAGAAAATGAATGTGTATAAAGAGAATATCTATTAAAAAAAAAAATAAAAATCCCTATGCCAATTTGCTTTAAAGGAGCAATGACGAGCATTATGACTGCAATCCAAATAGAGTGGCAATGACAAGTGAAATGTATGTATTAGAAGGAATCAGTGCGCTGGAATGAACCCGTGTGTTAGAATGAATCAGTGTGCTAGAACGAATAAGTATAGTAGAACTAAAAAAACGATAGAAAGAATAGGATTTTCTTTTCTACCGCTTTTTAATTGGACGTCCTTTTGGCGTCTTATTATAGATTTAAATTCGTTCTTTCAGATCACTCCAAAGAGAATCATCCATATTCATGGCACGACCAATTTCATCTAAAGCACTGTAAATTGAATCGTCAATATTGAGCTGATCTTCATCAATAACGCTGCAGATGACTTCAAAAGCAACACCCCATTCATCATGATCTAAAAAACCCTTGATGTCTTTAAGATCTTTTTCTGGGAAATCCTTTAGCTTTGGAAGTAATTCAACAATTTTTTTGTTCACGTCCATATGATCACATCCTTATCAATTTATTGGGTAAACGGTGATGATTCATAGTGGGTAAGCAGTGACGATCTCATCACCACCGACAATGACCATGATATTTACACCGTCTTGTGTGCCTGTTACTTCATATCTTTGTACGCCTTTTACTTTTCTTCCTGGAACGCGAGTGCTGCTCGAGCTATTTGCAACAGCAAGAATATTTTTTTTAGCTTTATCACGATCCCAATCCACTGGGAATAATGATTTACCATTGCTTTGGTGTTCCGGTGTATTCAAGTGGCCACCGCCTGTGCCATCTCCATCCATAATATGTGTTTCTCGATCTGAACTCATTGTGACGGTAGGTGTAGTAGTTGGTTTCGGAGCTGTTGTAGCAGCTTCCTTCGTTGTGGCACCGGGTTTATACCCAGGACTTGGGGCCAGTGTTTTAGGCGCTTCACCCGTTGAAGCTTTTACCCCAGTTGGGGAACTGTCGGTTTTAGGTGTATCGGTTTTTTTGCCTTTAACAATATCGGCATAGGACATTGTCATCTTTGCACCACCTTTCAAATGGATAATTTAACAAGTGGTGTAGAGTAAATGTTGGAACACATATAGTGGCGTACTAAACAACTTAAATGAGTGCGAATTTTTTTAAGAAACCTCATGAAGGCTTTAAAGTAGGATATAGTGCTGGGAATAAGATTGAATCAATACTTTTATGTAATAAGAACTTGTGTGTATACGTGATCAATAAATGAACTCTACACAGATTGAGTTAAAATAAGAAATATATACTATATATTACCATGAAATATGATTGTAAACAATAAAGTGTGTGATGAGAAAAAAATAGTGCGGCGTAAGTCACGTCGTATTGACATTTGTTCTCAGTGATGCTATACTGAGTATGTAATAATCTTCAGGGCGGGGTGTAAGTCCCCACCGGCGGTAAAGCCCGCGAGCCGAAAGGTTGATCTGGTTGAATTCCAGAGCCGACAGTATAGTCTGGATGGAAGAAGAGGTTTATTATTATAATGCTATTTTACCCTGAAGTGCATGCTTTAGGGTTTTTTTATGCCCGTAAAGCCAATAATATTTATGGGAGGTCTTATATATGACTACATCAGCAGTAAAAAAAATGTCTGTCAAAACCATGACAAAAGTAGCTATGCTCAGCGTTATTGCATTTATTCTCTATTTTATTGAACTTCAAGTACCTATTTTTCCTGGGTTCTTAAAGATTGATATCAGCGATTTGCCAGCTCTGATTGGCGCATTTGCACTTGGGCCAATGGCGGGAATCGCAATTGAGGCAATAAAAAATATTTTACATCTCCTCAGAACTTCAACAGGTGGTGTGGGTGAGATTGCGAATTTTGTAATAGGCATCGCCATGGTGATACCAGCAGCACTAATTTACAAGAGATCAAAGACAAAGATGAGTGCAATTATTGGACTCGCAGTGGGTGTTGTGTCCATGGCAATCATGGGCGGTCTTGCTAATTATTTATTCTTAATTCCCTTTTACACTAATTTTATGCCGATTGATGCAATCGTCGGTATGGGGACCATTATCAATCCCAATATCAATAGTGTTGCCACGTTAATCCTATACGGTATTGTGCCATTCAATCTTTTCAAGGGTTTGGTTGTCGCAGTGGTGACCATGATGCTCTACAAGCGCATATCTCCAATTTTAACGCGTTAATGGCGTCCCATCATTTCTATTAATTGTATGAAATCTCTGAAATAAGATCGACATAGAGGCGGTCTCATTTCAGAGATTTTTTTCTGTGTGTTTTGGATTTTGCCCTTGCATCTTATACAAAGATATGATAAAGTCAATGTACAATATATAGTATAATGTAATTTGGAGGGGAAATCTGTGGATGCAAGCACAAATAAATTAATGTCGAAAAATGGTTTAGCAATAAAAAGGCTTTCACAGGAACTCTTTTCTTATGAGGTTGGAGATCGCATTCGAACCATTACAGAGTATGTAGATTTATTGGATAGCTCAAGGGGAACGGTTCAATCCGCTATGAAATTTCTGCAAGAGGATGCCTGTATTTCTTTGGAATCAAGAGGACATTTAGGAACATTTCTTGTGAAAATGAATCATAAAAAACTTTGGGAATACTCTGATTTTGGCGTTATCATTGGTGCAATGCCACTGCCTTACTCAAAGCGATACGAAGGTCTGGCAACAGGCCTATACAAGGTTTTTGAAAATAAAGAGATTCCCTTTAGTTTATCTTTTATGAGAGGAGCGGATAAGAGAATCCAAGCACTTAATTTCGGAAAGTATAGTTTTGCTATTATTTCTAAACTTGCAGCGGAGATTCATCAAAATGAGAATCACAACCTGTCCATTGTCCATGAATTCAAACCGGAAAGTTATGTTGGCAATCACGTGGTGATCTTTAGAGATCCAAAACATACTCAAATTAAAGATGGCATGAGGGTGGGTGTTGACAGTGTCTCTTTGGATCAATCCAGATTGACTGAAATAGAGTGTGAATCTCTAAATGTAACTTATGTTGCAACGCCTTATAATCAAATTATTCAAAAGCTTGAAATGAATGAAATTGATGCGGCTATTTGGAATGGAGATGAAATTTTCGAGAAGAAATTAGATGTATACATTCAGCCTTTAAAAAATCCAGTGGCAAAAGAAATGGATCAAAAAGGCAATATTGCTGTAATTGTTGTGAGCAATGAAACCAAAGTAATTGGAAGAATCATGGAAAGATTGCTAGACTTTGATTTGGTAGAAGCAGTTCAAAAAGAAGTGATGGCAAATGAAATGATTCCGATCTATTAATTTTTTTAAGCGCAATATACGGAAAACGGTATATTGAAAGGAGCGTTATGGAAAATTCAATTTATGAGAGACTTAGGATTTTAAAGAGTGCAGGTCAGATCACAGGAAAAATGGAAAGTGCCATTGTGGCATTTTCAAAAAAAATGGAATATGATTATCACTTGAATTTTAATGAAGACAACGGCGCGATGTTGGTGACACATCTTGCAACTGCGCTCTCGAGAATTGAAAGAGGAGAAAGCGTTGAAAAAATGGATGCTTTTCTTTTGGAACAGCTTGCTCAGGCGCCGGAGTATGGTGAATTGCCCAAATATCTTGCAGTTATAGAGGCGCAGATGGGATGGCAAATCCCAGAAGCAGAAATGGGTTATATAGCGGCACATTTTTGTACCGTCATTGAAAAAGGAGGTAAGATATGATTCGGTTTGTTGTAGGAGGTGCAATCCGCAAGGATGACATTTCAAAAATTGTCAAAGAGATAGGAGGGGATGCAGTAGAAGTAAGCATTTTGTCAGACATGCAGGCTGCTTTAGCGATTCAGACTAAAAAGGCTGATTACTATGTGGGTGCTTGTCACACTGGCGGCGGAGGCGCACTGAGCATGGCTATAGCGCTGTTGACAGTCGATAAATGTGCAACAGTTTCTATGCCAGGGAGACCACCTAAAGAAGATGACATCATAAAGGCGGTTGAAGAAGGGAAAGTGGCATTTGGTTTTACTGGTGATCATGCAGAAGCAGCATTGGCTGTAATCGTCAGAGAAATTCTAAAGAAAAAATAATGTTAGAGGGGGAAAAAAATGAAAATTATTTTAATGGCTTTATTGGGTGCATTGGCATCCATCATGGCAAATAAGGGAATTGCAGTTTTTAATGATGGCTTGAGACCTATTATGCCTGAACACATTGAAGGTCGGATGACAAGAAAAGAATTAGCTGCAACGACATTTGCAATGAGTTTTGGTTTGGTAATTGGTTTTGGTATTCCGTTTTCTTTGGCAGCAAACATCATTCTCATCCACTGTATCTTACTTGGAACGGATATCATAGGGGCATCTTCTCCAGATGGGAAAAAAGGGATTGTCATTGCAGGTGTTATTGGTGCCTTGTACGGCGTCGGTATTTTACTCGGACTTGAAAGTGTCGTCAAGGCGTTTGAAATGTTACCTGTAAATTTCTTAGGCAGTTTAGGCGAAGTTGGTGCACCTGTAGTTGTTGCATTTGCAGCATTTCCTGCTTTGGCAACTGGATATCAATATGGCGTTAAAAAAGGTGTTCTAAACTTATTTCTTTCTGTTTTGGCTTATCAAGGCGCGCTTTTATTCGGCAATATTACTTTGGGTACGGCTACAATCAAGTTAAATCCTCAAGGAAGTGCTTTAATTGTGGGGATGGTGATTCTGTTAGTTTTTGCAATGAGAGAAAAACAGGAAGAAGAAACTGTAGATTTGGTTTCCATTTTTGCAGAACGTGTTAAACGCATTCGAAAAAATTTACCTATACTAATGGTTATGGGCGGATTGGTCGCTGCGGCTACAGCTTCCAATTTAATAGCGGGAGACCCTATTTCGCTAAATCTCATGAAGGAAAGTCAATTTATGGATGCTGGATTTGCTGCACTTGCAAGAGGAATTGGCTTTATTCCTTTAGTGGCTTCCACGGCAATTGTCACAGGGGTTTATGGACCAGTGGGAATGACTTTTGTATTCGCTGTGGGCCTATTTGTTAGAAATCCAATTTTGGCGGGTCTAATAGGGGCAGTTGTCATTGGCGCTGAAGTCTTGTTATTAGATCGAATTGCACACTTTATCGACAAATTCCCTGGCATTAGAAAATCTGGGGATAATATTCGAATGGCAATGACCAAATTACTTGAAATCGCACTCTTAGTTGGTGGTATGAATGCTGCAAATGCAATGGCTCCAGGAATAGGCTATTTCTTAGTTGTAGGACTTTATATATCGAATGAAATTGCTGGGAAACCATTTGTCAGAATGGCGGTTGGACCTATTGCCGCTATTTTAGTAGGTATTTTTGTGAACTTATTAGCTCTAATAGGATTATTTGTTGTGGCATAGATAAAGCGCTTGAAGGAAGCAATATATTGCTTCCTTCAAGGTTTTAAGATGAAAGTTTTAAGATACAAGTATTTAGATGAATTTAGAAGTTATACTTTAGCCGCTAAATGCTTTAAGCATTATACTTAAAGACTTAAGGTGAATTTTAAATAAATTCGAATGCAGGGGGTGAACTCGTGAATAAAAGTGAGTTAAATCGCATTATGAATGCGATGATACGTTCAAAAGAAGAAGAGGGCGGTACCGTCGTTTCTTTTCAAAAGGGCATGATTGAAAAGGTGACAACTGCTTTATGTGAAGGGCAGGATACCATCACCTTATTCGGAGTGAAAAATACGAATCAACTTTCAGCGGATTTGGTAACAAAACTTCAAAAGGATGAACAATTTGTTTTTCATACGGTGGATTCGATGTCGGATCGTGGGCGTGCACTGGATATCAATTGTATAAATCCTTTGACCGGTAGGGTGATGACAGGTTCTTCAAGTGGAGGCTGTATCAACATATTAAAAGGCATAAATGATCTTGCCATTGGCACGGATGGTGGAGGTTCAGTATTGGCACCAGCCATGAGCACTCAGTTGTTTTCAATCATGGGCAAAGGCCTTGGCTTGATGGGCAGCGCTTCAAAAGTATCTACAGATGGTCTATCCTTTATACCGGGCATCGGAGTGATTTCACACACCTATGCAAAATGTGTCGAGGCGATTCGAGTATTATGTGATATTTCAGATGAAGAATGGGAGGCGCACACGATTTCAAGGCCGATGCGAGTGGCCATTCCAGTGGAAGGCAGTGTTACTTTGCCAGATGGTAGGGATATGACTGCAGCGTTAGAGCCCGTTTTGAGTATTTTACCTGAGTCGATTTCAATCGAAAAGGTAAAGGTGCCTAATCTTCAAAATCGTCACGAAAGCATACCGTTTGTTCATCAATTATTCGAAAGTGGTATCGATGCGATTATGACATTTGAAGGACCTATAGATCTGTATGGTTACGGTGATTCCATCATGGGCGTATGGGGGCAAACAGGAGAAAATGAAGTGAGCAAATCAGGCAAGTATCTCGTAAAATCTGCCAACATGGCGAATGCAACTGCAATTACCATTCCGACGGATGAACTTGCCACAGGTGTTTTAATGCTCACTAAAACAGGTAGACAATCGGGCATGCGTTTAATGCAACTGGGTGCAATGATTGCGGCAACCTTTAAGCGACCGGCTCTCTATGGGAACTATTTCTTGGGAAATGATTCGCCTAAAGATAATGCTTTTGGAATGGAGGCGTAGCATGTCAATTTACGGTGTTCAGGGCATAATCTCACCTGAAAACTTGGGAAAAACTTATTTTCACGAACATTTGTATTTAGATTTATCAAGGATTAAGGGCGATCCAGATACACATTATAATGCGGTGGAACTCATCATTGATGAGATGAAAAATTTAAAGAAGCTGGGCATCTCCACTATTGTTGAAATGACCAATCATGGTATGGGCAGAAATCTCAATCAAGTGATGCGTGTTTCACTTGAATCAGGGATGCAAGTCATCATGAGTACAGGATTTTATAAAGAGCCGTTTTTACCGGATGTGGTCTCTAAAAGCACGATTTCGGAACTGGTTAAACAATTAACTCACGAAATTACAACCGGTATTGAGGGGACCTCAGTAAGGGCTCAGGTCATCGGTGAAATTGGAACGAGCAAAGACGTGATGACGCCCCTAGAGGCAAAGGTCTTTGAAATTGCAGCAAGGACGCACATAGAAACTGGAGCGCCTATTGCAACACATACGACGCTTGGGACTTGTGGCGTTGAACAATTAGATTTTTTAAGTGGCTTCGGCGTTGATTTATCAAAAGTGGTCATTGGCCATGTGGATTTAAATTGTGAAAAAAATTATCACTTGAAAATGGCAGATAAGGGTGCAGTCTTGGCATTTGATACGATTGGAAAGCTGAATTACGGTTCAGATGAGATCAGAGCGAAGCATATTGCCCATTTAATAGAGCGGGGACATATAGATCAAATCGTCTTGTCCCAAGATATGACGAGAAAATCTCATCTTAAGGCCAATGGCGGGATTGGGTATGGTCATTTAATAGAAGTGTTCATCCCTTTGCTATTAGCTGAAGGTGTTGGCAATGAAGAAATTAGAAAAATGTTAGAAGAAAATCCTAAGAGAATATTGAGGCGAAAGGAGTGACGATCAGATGAAAACATACCCTATTCAACCCATGTCAATCCATCAGGCGATGGAAATGCAATTTCACCTTGTCAATTGTATCCATGAAACAATTCCAGGGGGTGAGATGCTAACGCAAGGCGATTTAGGCGTTGTACTCGGAGAGGGTGCTCCAACAATGACGAGAAAGGTAGAAGCAGTTCTCGCAAAGTGCTTTGGTGCAGAGGCGGCAATTTTGGTCCGTGGTTCAGGGACAGGTGCAATGAGAAATGTTTTTAACGTCTTAAATAGCCCCCTAGATAAAATTGTATTACATGATGCTCCAATTTACCCAACGACAAAAGTGATTATAGAAAGTATGGGACTTAAACCGATTTGGATAGATTACAATTTGGATACGACTGATCAGTGGGACTCTTGTAAAGCAGCTTCTTTTGCACTGATTCAGCATTCGAGACAGCGTATAGATGATTCTTATGAGCTCCAAGAAGTCATTCAGAAGTTAAGACAGGTCAATCCCGATATAAGCATTCTTGTGGATGATAATTATGCCGTTATGAAAGCGGCTAAAATTGGTGTGCAGGTTGGGGCCGACGTCAGCGCCTTCTCGATGTTTAAACTATTGGGACCAGAGGGCGTAGGTTGTGTTGTTGGCAAAAAAAGCATCATTGAAAGCATCAGGAAAATCAATTATTCTGGTGGCAGTCAGGTTCAGGGGCACGAAGCATTAGAGGCTTTGCGAGCACTAGTTTACACACCTGTATCTTTGGCAATTCAATCCGAACAGGTTGAAAAAGCATATCAGCGGTTGTTAAATGGTGAAGTTAAAGGCGTCAAAAATGCGTATATTGCCAATGCGCAGTCCCGTGTGTTATTGGTTGAGTTTGAAAAACCAATTGCCAAAGCAGTGCTAGAGGCAAGCGAGAAATTGGGCGCTGCGCCGCATCCTGTGGGTGCTGAATCCAAATATGAAGTGGTGGCTCAATTTTATAGAGTTTCAGCAACTTTCAGAAATGCTGATCCTGCATTGGAAAATTCAATGATTCGAATAAATCCAATGCGTTCAGGCGCGGATACTGTGATAAATGTGCTTAAGAGAGCAATTGAACAGGCAGAAAAATAGGAGGTCACATGTTTTTAGAAAAGACAATTGCCAGAAATAAAGCCTTGATTGATGCCGCATTAGAATTTCGTAAAGAAAATAAAATTACACCGGATACTTATGTGATTGATCTGGATGTTGTGGAAAACAATGCGAGATTACTTGTTGAAGAGGCAAAAAAACAAGGCATTCAGCTTTATTTTATGACAAAACAAATCGGGCGAAATCCAGAAATAGCAAAAAGGGTGGTTGCCCAAGGCATAGACCGCATCGTTGCTGTTGACGCATGGGAAGCGCTTGCATTGGCTGGTGAGGGTATGCAACTTGGCCATGTGGGCCATCTCGTTCAGATTCCTGAGGGCATGATTGCGGAAGTTTTAAGTTATAGACCAGAAGTCATCACCGTATTTTCACTGGAAAAAGCCAGAAGTATTTCTAGAGAAGCAAAAAAAATGGGGATAACTCAAAAATTGCTCATGAGAGTCGTGGGAGATAAGGATCATTTATATGATGGCCAAAAGGGCGGATTTTTGGAGCATGAATGGCTGAGCAGTGCCAAAGCCATTCATGAGATGTCCAATGTATCGCTTGCAGGTCTAACGGCTTTTCCCTGCTTTTTATATAAAGAAGGAGAGGTTGTGGCAACGGAAAATGTAAAGACGGTGCAAAAGGCGGCGGCTTTAATTCAAGAGCATCTTGGCATAAAATTGGAACAGATTAACCTGCCTAGTGCGAATTCAGTTCATACACTTGATTTGGTTGCAAAGGCAGGGGGGACACATGCTGAACCGGGTCATGCCTTAACGGGGACAACACCTTTACATGCCGTTATGGATCTGCCCGAAAAGCCCGCAATGGTTTATATTACTGAAATATCACATTATGTGGATCAATCTGCTTATGTGTATGGTGGTGGATTTTACCAAAGATCAGGTGTCAATAAGGCGCTTGTCGTCCGCGAATGTGATTTGTCAAAATCAAATATAGTTGCTGCAAAAGAGCCTTCGCCGCTGATGATTGACTATTATGCAGAAGTGGATGTCGCCAACATAGAGAGTCAAATCGGGGATGCAGTGATCTATGCATTTAGAACGCAAATTTTTATGACTCGAAGTAATGTGGCTTTAATTGAAGGGATTCAAAGCGGTGCGCCTAAATTAATTGGTATTTATGATGCACTTGGCAGAAAAAAGGACTGATATAGAATGGAAAAGAGAGCAATATTATTAATTGTAGACAGTTTGGGCATAGGTGCCATGACGGACGTGGCAACTGTACGCCCACAGGATTTGGGTTCAAATACATTTGGACATATCCTGAGCTATAGGCCTGAACTGAAAATACCCAATTTAAAAAAGCTAGGCATTGGTTCTGTATTGGACAATGATAACCTTATTGAAAAACATCCCCTTGCCAGCTACGGCCGATGTGCTTTACTTCATGAAGGTGCAGACAGTTATTTAGGACATCAAGAAATCATGGGGACTAAGCCCTTGCCTGCAACAAAGATGCCCTTTGCAAATGCCCTAGAAGATGTCAAATGCGGACTAGAGGCTGCTGGATACAAAGTGATAATTCCCAATGAAAAAAAGCCTTTTTTATTGGTGGAAGATGCTGTGGTGGTAGCGGATAATATCGAAACGGACTATGGTCAGATTTATAATGTGACCGGCGCAATCGACGTCATATCTTTCGATGAAATTCAAGCAATCGGTAAGATTGTACGTGATCTCACAAAAGTAAATCGAGTGATCGCATTAGGTGGAGAGGGTGTTTCCGTGGACTGGATACTATCCTGTGTTGAGCAAAGAGAAGACGGTCTGATTGGTGTCAATTCTCCAAAATCAGGTGTTTATCAACAAGGTTATCAAGTGAGACATCTGGGATTGGGACTTGACCCAGAAGAACAAGTTCAAAGCGCCGCAATTAGGGCTGGAAAAGAAGTTGTCCTAATAGGCAAAATGCAAGATGTGATCGTCTGTGAAGAAGCTAAGCGTGTTGTGGCCATTGAGACGTCGCTCGTGTTAGACAGCATTTTGGCGCACATGGAAACGATGACAACGGGACTAATTGCAGCGACTGTACAAGAAACGGATTTGGCTGGTCATGCTCAAGATGTGGCGTTATATGCCGATCTCATTGAACGGGTTGATGAAGGTATCGGAAAAATTATGGAGAAAATGACTGGCGATGATTTGCTCATAATAAGTGCTGATCATGGGAATGATCCCTGTGCTCATCACAGTCAGCATACGAGAGAAAATACCTTTTTACTTTCTTACCAAAAGGGTCATACCGCTTGCGACTTAGGAACTCGAAAGACACTTTCAGATATGGCGGCATCCATTGCGACTTTTTTGGAAATTGAACCGTGTAAGAATGGCACCAATTTCATATGAGTAGATGCATAGCACCGATGTTCAGCAAGACTTTGTTTTGCCGACCCCGTCCTCGTCTAATCGCTTAGGGCAGGTTGAACATCCATCTTCACAGCTTTCAGCTCAAATCTTGTAATATATAATAAAAAAAGATTCCTCGGAAATCCTTTTTGATTTCCATTGAGGAATCTTTATTTTTGGTTGAACAAGTATACTTGTTAAAGTTTATATCGTTTGAGCTCATCCTTAAGAAATAAAGCCACTTTTTCAAGTTCATCTATATTTTCAGACAAGCTTATGATTTCAGCAGAGAAATTGGTGACATTGGCGCTCATTTCTTGTGAAGTCGCTGAATTTTCCTCGGCGATAGCAGCCAAAGTGTGCATGTTTTCAAAGACTTTATTGATCTTAGAAGTTTCTACTGAAAGCTTAGATGAAATGTCTGCAATGGAGCCAGAAACGGTGTGAATTCGAGTAGAAGCCACTTTACTGTCTGAAGCGACATTAGCCATGGTTTGAGTGCCGTTTTCAAGTTCTATAAATTGATCGTTAACTTGTTTAACCATGTTGTTTACACCTGTGGTAAATTCATTTAAGCTGACATTTATAGTATTGACGGCATCTTTAGAATCCTCGGCAAGTTTTCTGATCTCCTCGGCAACGACGCTGAAACCGCGGCCCATCTCTCCAGCTCTTGCAGCTTCAATAGAGGCGTTGAGTGCTAAAAGATTCGTTTGTTCTGCAATGCTCTCAACTGTGCTTACAATTTCAATGATATTTTTGATGTTCTTGCTGAGTTCATTGCCTTGCGAATTGACACCTGCAAAATTGTTTTTAACTTGATTTAGGTTTTCGGATACTTTCTCCAAATCATCTACAGAGATTTCAATTTGATTTACAGCAGCCTCTAGACTTTCTTTGCCTTCCAGTTCTTTTGTGCTGATTTCATTTAATATTTCGATATTGTCGGCGAGAATACCGACAGAACTTTCTGTTTCAGTTGCCTGATGAATAGCGCCTTCAGCAACCTCCTGAACGGCCCTAGATATGAGATCGGATACTGCGCTCATGTTCTTTGCACTCTGCGCAAACTTGTCTGTAAAGGAATATAGGTCGTCCATGCCACCTTTAAAGTATGTGAATTCTTCACGCAATTTGTCTTTGGTGTTTGCAAGAACGCTAAATATTTCTTCATGATAGTCATTAGAGTACACGACCAAATCATCTCTTAAATCGAGATCGCCAACTTTTTCAAGTTCCTTTGTGATGTCCATAGAGGGCTTAAGCACGACATTTCCTATGAGAACACCTGAAATTAAAACTGACAAGGGAATTGAAACGAGAAGCGGTATATTGGACAATCCTTCAAAACCAAGGATGAACCCCAAAGATAAAAGTGTCGGTATGATAGAGATTTTAAACGGAGCACTTTTTATAAACCCAAAAGAAAAGAATTTGGAAAGACCATAATTTCGAACTGTTTTTGTTCCCTTTTCAAAGACAAGGTGAATTTTAACAGTATGAGTACCATCTGATCCAATGGCTTTATCCAGTATTTTCGCTTCTATTTTTTCATTAAAGTGTTTGCCGCAACCCTCTATAAGACCCATGAGATAATCCACAAGACCGCGTTTTGACTTGTAGGTGATGACGACATTCTTATCATCCAGTTCTTCGGGAATTAATCTTGGAGGTTTTGCGCCTGGAATCATCTTTGTCAGTTGCGTATGCACTCTATCCATAAGCATCATAAAGCTTTTTGCAGAGCCTTTATCAAAATATGAGGGGAACCACTTGTAGAATGATTCAATATTGTTCTCTCCAAGTTTACGCCACATATCTTCTGTCTTCATCCCTTTGCTAGCGGCAAAGGATTTCATGAGAGAAAACACTTTTGCATCTTCAATCTCTTCCAAAGGTGTAATCATTTTAGAGGGATTCCAACCTTCCTTTTTCATAATTTCATCTCTATGTTTTTCTCCGAACATAGAGGAAATTGTATTGAGCCAAATATTGACTACGGTACCTTTCATAAAACACCTCTCACTAAATTTGTTTGATTTGCGAAGTTTTGAATATACACTCTAAATTTAAAAAAAATTTACTCTGAAATTGTAATCAGTTCAATTATACCAAATCCTCAGCAAAATAGGCAATTGTTATCATAAATTAGACGAAAATATCGATGAACTATGTTAAAATAAATAAAAAGGTTAGGGTGTCAAAATCCAAAAGTTGAGCAATATGCCACCACATGATGTCGTTTACAGGAAGTACGCGACACGACACAGAAGCGGGGATTCATGCGAAACTGACTTTTGAAACTCTAACCCCAAAAGATAGAATAGGAAGTATGTATGAAAAAAAGAGGATGGATTGTTTTAGCAGTATTAATTTGGATCAATTTGGTCGTTTCTTTTGGTGATACAACGGCCCAAAATCTTGAATTTGAAAAAGCAGAAATCATTGAATTATCAGAGGGCTGGACGTATGTCGATGCATTTTGGATTGCACCAGATGCTTTGGATTTAATCGAAGGAGAAACCGATTACTCATTGGACCGACTGTCTGAAAACAATTCGAAAAATAGATCCAGAGGAACACTCTGTAAAAAATTTACAATTCCAAGACCACTTGTTGGAAATCCAATTGTCATAAATAATACGCTCTTTAATGGTAAGTTCACACTGTATATCAATGAGATGCCCTATGAAAAATCGTTGTTGATCTCAAAGTATCAGAGGGTTAAAGAGGGCTATCTCTTTATTCCGAACAATGTTGATATTACAATGGTCATTCAATTTGAGCAAGATTTAAATCAGATTTCGAGTGGGTCAAGTCTCTATTTAGGACCACTTGAAGCGTATGAAAAGCACCAATATTTTGTTTGGATTTCAAACAGCATCATATTGGCAGTTGCCATTGTCTTTTTAATATATCTGATTTGGCAAAGACTGTCTAGTCCAATTAGAATAAAAGGTTATTTATTTGAAGTGGTGATTCTCGCTTTTATTTTGGATTTCATCATATCCGAAATGACGCATACCTTAACCTTTGCTCATTTTGAAGTGATTCGCATTCAATTGTTTTTATTTACGTTTATCTCCACAGTGGCTGCAACTTATGGATTAGAAATTAGCGATCGTTTTATGCCATTTGTAAAGGAGTTTGGTAAAATCTATTTAATTTTGTTTGCAGCAGGCGTAACGGTAATGCCGATTCAATATCTGAATATCATATGGTATGGTCACTTGCTGTTGACATTAGTTTATGTAATATTGAGCGATCGGCATAAAATGCAGTGGAAGATCACCCTTATCTTCGTGTATTTTTTGATCATGGCGTATTTTAATTTAAGTGGCATTTTGACTTCCAATCTTTACATGCTTCCTGTGCTCATAATAATGATTTATAAAAGTTTCTTTAGAGTGGCTAAAAATGAATTTTCTCAAAATGAAGTAGACACGATTTCATTAAAAGAAGCTTATGGTACGGATAAAACCGAAGTACAGTTTAAAGAGATGTTGAACACAATTGAAGAGGGCGTTGCCATTGTAATGTCTGATCTGTACGTGGATCATGTATATAATGAAACATTGCAGGTTTTATTGGATGTCGATATTAAGCATAAAAAAATTACGGATTTGATCTACCAAGAAGACTTTGATAACAAATTATATGTTGAAACGATTTTGACCAGATATTTCGAGGCCGAAACGGAAAATGACAAACGGCTTTATCTAGATTTATTATCTAGTAAAGTGACTATAAATGGGCGTATCTTGAGTATTAAGTACAAAACTGCAAAAGATCCCAAATATCTCGTGGTTGTATTAGAGGATGAAACTGAAATTCAAAAAATAATAGATGAGAAGGTGCTTCTGCAAAAGAAAGTGGATGTCATTTTAGAAATTACTAGAAATCAATCTGAGTTTAAACAATTGTATCAAGAATTTTTACAATTTCTGCATCAAGATATTGAATATGGGATGGAAAAGAACACGACAATAATCCAACGCATCACCAGCATTCTACTCCGATTGGATTATTTTGAAAAAGCCTTTGTTAAATTTGGATTGGAAAATACCACAGAGGCTCTCCAAAAGAGCATTGAGGCGTTGAATACAATGAAAAAAGAGGGGAGTTTCGATCGGGTTGACGACATGAAAAGATATTTGGAGAGCTTTGGTTTAAATGAGTGTTTATCGATGGATGTAGAGTGGCTAGAAGGTGCTTTTGATGAGGATATCATGAAACAAGAGCATTTAATTATGGTTGATGAATCCGATTTTATCGAACTCGAAAAAAAATTGATGGCCCTCCCAGAGCATGAACAATTGCTCGAACTGGTCTTAAAGATGAAACACGCACAGAACCAAAAACTCATAAGAAAGTATGATCAATATATTGCAGAATTGGCTAGAAAATTAGGTAAAAAGATCAATCCAATTGTATTAGAAGGCTATGAGAACATCTTAGATAATGCGAATTTCAATGGCATTCTTAAGAGTATGTTTCACTTGATCGACAATGCGCTCATTCATGGCATTGAAAAACCAAGTGATCGATTTGGAAAGAACAAAAGTGAATTTGGTACGATTAAAATTCAATTTAAGAATTTGGAAACCTTCATAGAAGTCATTTTTGAAGATGACGGGCAAGGTGTTGATTACAATGGTATAAAGGAGGTGCTTTATCAACAAAAAAAAGTGCCTTTTGAAACCTTGATTTTGTTAGATTCAGAAGCACTCTCTGATTATCTCTTTGAAGAAGGTGTCACGACAGATGCTGAAAATCATTTGGGGGTCGGACTCGCTCAATTGAAAAAAGAAGTTGAATTACAAAATGGGCGTATCAAAATAGAATCGAGTCTAAATCAATTTACGAGAGTTGTTATCAGACTAAATGAGTAATGTTTTGGAGTAGATGCGCGGCGTGCAAACTGGATAAGTTTGCTTTAAAGGAGAAGTTTACTTCAAAAAAGTATCCAAGTATTGTACGGCCTTAGTGACAACATGTCTTGTTGTTTTGAGGTTGGAGGCATCTATTGTTCTGAGGACATCCTGTGGAGACGGCATTTTATCCAGCGGTTCATCTTGAATTTGGTAGAGTTCAATAAGTTGGTGCACAAGTGATAAAATGGCATCTTCAGATATTCTTTCAAGGTGAATGACGGTTTGGCGAGGATCACTTACATCGGGGTCAAGTGGCAGATTAAGGCGTTGTGAGAGCGCTTCTAAAGACATAAAGCCCTTTTCATAATCTGATAATAAATTAGGTGTACCTGAAAAGACAAACATGCTATGCGCCATTTCGCCAGAAGCGCTTAAATCGATGAGATGCTTTAAATTATTATAGGCAAGTGCTCTATAATCACGTCGTTCTGAGATGATTTGATCGAGTTCGTCAATAAATACAATCAACCCATTATAACCTAATAAATGGATTAGTTTAGAAAAGGCTTTTAGAAAATCTAGAGTGTTTGTTTTATCCACATGCCCAATGAGATCGTATTTTTGTTTCAGTTCAAAAGGAATATTTTTTTCACCTGTGAGCCAAGAAGTCGTTACATTTTGCATTTCCTGATTGCGCTGAATGCGACCACGCATGAACATTAAGAAAGCACGTGCAAAATTCATGTTGTATTTCGAAATTTCTTGACACACTGTATTTATTTCAACACGTTTTTGATTGGGAAAGGGTGCGGTTTGAAGATTTTCAATCCATAGGTCGAAGATCTCGTTAAAAGATGTTTTTTCAAAATGCGCCCCTTTCATATAGAGATTATGCATGATGGCATAGTAGAGATCATCCATTTTATTCAATCTAAAGCCACCATTGACTTGGAATGAAGCAATGATGTAATCGCCTTGGAGCGCTAAATTTTTGATGGCATGAACTAGGTGCGATTTGCCAGCACCGTATTCACCAGTGATGATTTTGACAATGCTCTCTCCATTTTTCAGTGCAGAAAAACAACGATTAAACTCCGTGAGTTCTCTTTGCCTGCCAAAAATCAAGTTTTCCGTCAAACCGACGGGTGCTACACCGTTTCTTAAAGCATTTATAATTTTAGAAGCTTCGTGTGCGTGTAAAGTCAGTTTCATCACCCCCAATGCTAATATTATAACTTGATTCGGTATAATAAGAAAAGGGGAATCTGATAAAGTGTCAAAAAGAGTTCTGAATAAAAGGGACAAAATAAAAGGGACATATGAATAAACGCAGTTTATTTAAACAGAAAAAGAATGCTACGGGTTTAGAACGTAGATTTGTAGTGTTAGGAGACTTGAGCATGAGTTATGATTTAGTAATAATAGGTGGTGGTGCTGCCGGGTTATTTGCAGCATCGGTATCCAATCAATTAGATTTGGTAGTTTTGGAAAAAAAGGACCGTGTTGGCCTTAAACTCATGGTTTCAGGAGGGGGGCAGTGCAATCTGACGCACGGTGGATACATGAGTCATTTTATGGGTCAATATGGTGGACATAAGCGTTTTGTAAAACCTGCTCTTACTCAGTTTGACAATAGGCAGACCATTGCGTATTTTAAAGCGATAGGCATAGAGTGCTTTGAACGAGAAGATGGCAAAGTCTTTCCGAAATGCTTGGATGCAAAAACAGTGGTAAAGGCACTGAGCACGTCTATCACTAAGGCTTCAAAAAAGAAAATACATGTGGAAACAGCGGTCGTTGAGATTATAAAAAAAAAAGATGCGTTCACAGTAATCACGGACAGAGGTGCTTTCGATACGCGACACATTTTGATTGCAACTGGGGGCAAATCGTATCCAGCTTTGGGCTCTGAAGGTGATGGCTATAGACTCGCAAAATCTTTTGGGCATGAAATTGTTGAACCGAGACCAGGACTCACTGGTGTTGTCTCTGGTAAGATAAGTACACTTGACTGGTCGGGAATAACCTTAAATGATGTTGAACTCACACACGTTGCGTCAGGTCAAACGAAGCTTCAGCTAGGTCGATCTGAAATTAGAAGCGGATCTGGCAAAACCTATAAAGGTGATTTGCTGTTTACTCATTTTGGTGTGAGTGGGCCTGTGATCCTAAATAATAGCAGAGTGTTTCACAAGGGAGATCATCTATTGGTCAATTTAGTTGGCGTCACCTCACAGGCACTTGAAAAGTCATTTCTTGAAGTGGCAGGGGACAAGCTTTTGGCCTATTGGCTAAATCAACTGAAGTTGGGTGATAAATTTAAGGCGGCACTTCTAAAAGCACTTCAATTGAGTGGTCAGGAGAAGATGGCGACGCTTTCTAAGTTGCAACGAAAAGACATGCTCAAATGGCTGACGCAGTATGAAATCATCATAGATGAATTACAGGGTTTTAAGCAGGCAATGGTCACTGTGGGAGGGGTATCTACCCAAGAAGTGAATCCGAAGACCATGGCATCGCTTCTTCTAGATGGGGTGTACTTTGCTGGAGAAGTGCTGGATGTGGACGGCGACACGGGTGGCTATAACTTACAGTGGGCATTTTCAAGTGCTTATGTGGCTGTTAAAGCCATTGAAAAGAATGTCATGCAGAGTTAAATGCATATTTGAAAAACCTATGAATGATAAAGTCGTAATAAAAATAGAAATATAGACGTAGAAGCACTATGAGGCATACGTCTTTTTTAGGGGTCTAAGATTGACAATGATTATCATTCGTGCTAAAATTAAAGTGTGAATGAGATTCATTATCAGCATAAAGGAGATTGTTATGGCTTTGACAAATGTAATGATGGGTAAACATGTTGTTTTAAATACAATTAACGGCAGTGATAAATTAAAGCGTAAGCTTAGAGATATGGGCCTTACAGATGGGGTGCGTTTTATGCCAGTCCTCAAGACTAAAAATGGGCCAATGGTGGTGGAAATCAGAGGCACGAGACTTGCTTTTTCAGATCAAGTTGCGGCAATGCTTGACGTGACACCCTTAAATGCTTAATGGGGGCTGATGAAATTATGAAAAAGATACATGTTGCCATTGCAGGCAATCCGAATTCAGGTAAGACAACGTTGTTCAATACGTTGACAGGTGGTAATCATTATGTGGGCAACTGGCCGGGAGTAACGGTCGAAAAAAAAGAGGGTAAGAAAAAATATAGAGAGTGTCTTTTTAACCTTGTGGATTTACCGGGGATATATAGCTTAGAACCTTTCACAATGGAAGAAATTGTTGCAAAGGATTATATTGTCAATGAAAAACCGGATGTGGTCATCAATGTGGTTGATGGCACCTTGCTTGAAAGAAATCTCTATCTGACCACACAGTTAATGGCACTTAAGACGCCAATGATTTTAGCCATTAACATGATGGATGAATTGCATAAAAAAGACATTCAAATAGATGTTGAAACATTGAGTAAACAATTGGGCTTTCCGGTTGTTTTAATTTCTGCCCAAAATAAGCTCAATATCGATCAGCTTTTGGACCAAGCCATACAGATGGCAGATGTGCCAAAGCCAGATTATTTAAAAGCAACTGAATTGCTCAATGAGATTGAGCAGGGGCTTTTTTCAGAAAGTGAAGCCTCTAAACTCAGATATGAATACATTGATGCTCTATTAAAACAAGTATTAATAAAGGGCAGTACGGCTTACGACACTAAAACCGCTAAACTGGACAATTGGATTTTAAATGAATACATTGGGTTTCCAGTATTTTTGGCCATTATGGCCTTTGTGTTTTATATGACGTTTAAAGTAGGCGGTATATTTTTAGATTCAATAGATGTGTTTTTCTCTGACATCCTTGGACCTTTTGTAAACACGGTGCTATCCAATATCGGTGTAGCTGACTGGATGAATCAGCTTGTGGTGGATGGCATAATCGGTGGTGTAGGTGGTGTTCTGACATTTGTGCCCAACATTGCGATCTTATTTTTCTTCATCTCACTTTTAGAAGATAGTGGTTATATGGCTAGAGTGGCCTATATTATGGATAAATGGATGTCTAAGTTTGGACTAAACGGTCGCACATTTGTGCCTATGATTTTGGGATTTGGCTGTAATGTGCCTGCAATTATGGCCACGAGAACGATTGAAAATGAAAAAGATCGACTCTTGAGCATTTTGATCAATCCTTTTGTATCTTGTGGGGCTAGATTTCCAGTGTATGTGTTGTTTGCCTCTGTGTTCTTTAAAGGCTACGAAACGCTGGTGACCTTCTCGCTTTATGTGCTCGGCATAGTGGTGGCTCTACTTGTGGCAGTTATTTTTAGAAAGACAATTTTTAGGGAGAATGAATCTCACTTTATTATGGAATTACCAGTATATAGATTGCCCAATTTTAAATCACTATTTGTTCATGTTTGGGAACGTGTAAAGGGTTATTTAGTGAAGGCGGGAACCATTATTTTTGCAGCTTCAGTGATCCTCTGGTTTACACTTAATTTTAATACCACTGGGATGGTTCCGATCAATGAAAGCTTTGGTGCTGGCATTGGCAAATTAATGGCTCCGATTATGAAACCGCTCGGTTTTGGATCGTGGCAAATTTCATTGTCTCTATTGACGGGAATGCTTGCTAAAGAGATGATTATTTCCAACATGGCGATTGTTCTTGGCGTTACAGATGGTTCTATGTCTTTCTTGACTGCGCTCTCAGATACATTTGAGCCGCTTACAGCCTATGTCTTTATGGTCTTTGTACTGCTCTATACGCCATGCGTTGCGGTTATAGGCGTTATCAAAAGAGAAACCAATTCATGGAAGTGGACAGGCTTTTCAGTGGTTTACCAATTTGTGGTAGCTTGGGTAGTTGCTTTTATATTTTATAGAGTGGGTTTATTACTCTTTTAATCTGTGTTTAAACTGGATAGGAGGTTTACATGGGCACTGTAGTCACATTAGTTATAGGTATTTTAATTGCGCTTTATGCCTTTACGATTATTCGAAAGTCTGTTAAGCAGGTAAAAGCAGGCAAATGTATGAGTTGTTCCGTCAAATCTGAGGATTGTCATTGCCACGAAGTTCATGATATAATTGACCTTGAAGAAGGTGGCAGGAATGACAAGAAAAACTAAAGGTTTATTGAGTGTATTAGTCCCCGTTATAACGTGGGGCATTTCTTTTGTAAGTACAGAGTTTTTATTAGGTGTACTTGGACCGATGACTATAGGTTCGATTAGATTTGTGATTGCCACTGCGCTTTTATATGTGGCTATGAAAATGACAAACCAATCTCTTAAAATAGCATCAAAGGATCGAATTTTATTTTTGCTTGCAGGTGGCATTGGTATTGGTATTTATTTCTTTTTTGAAAATACTGGGATTAAATATATCTCAGCATCACCAGCTGCGCTTATTATCTCGGCAATACCTGTATTCACATTGATATTTGAAGCGATTATTTATAAGCGAAAATTTGATAGAACTGATTTATTTGCAGTTTTATTATCGGTATTGGGAGTAGTCTTTATTGTGGATATAAAGTTGAGTGAACTTTTTAATGCAAAGGAGAGTATGGGATACTTGATGATGCTGGGAGCTGTTGTGGCATGGGTTGTCTATGCTTTATCATCAAAGCCCTTGTTTGAAAGGTATTCTTATTTAACGATTATCTATTACCAGTTCTTACACAGTATTCCTTTTTTTATACCGTTCATATTCTTTGAATCAAATAACTGGCATGCTGTTGGATTTGAAGCGTTTTTCCATTTGATTTTTCTGAGTATATTTGCTTCTGTTTTAGGGTTTTACTATTATGCCAAAGCAATGAACTTGCTTGGTATTACAGAGGCCTCAATTTTTATAAATTTTTTACCCATTGTCACCATTATCTTTAGTTTTTTCTATATGGGAACATTGATTTCTGCAAGACAGTTTATTGGCGGGGCTCTTGTACTTGCATCGGTTACAATGACGACGCTGCATGAGCAAAGCGTTCAAAAATCAAAAGAAAAGCAAGAGATGTTAAGTGAATTAGAGTGATGCATTTAATAGAGAGAAGGATCTGATATAACAAGACAAAGGAACTGTCGGAAAAAGACAGCTCCTTCAAAAATACCCAAAATGCAAAATGCAAAATGGAAACCTCCTACCTTGTGTCGAATCTATAGGTAGGAGGTGTTTTTTATACAAAAATAAAAAGCCTATCTTTAATAGATCCATTCCATGAAGACAAGATTTGAATTGGAAAATAGATTCTGTTGATACAATAATAGCAGTTTCTCATTTTTGAACTGATGAGAATTCATTTTTTTGCCGATAAACCTTATAGTAAAAAAAATTTTAGAATAATGGTTAGGAATCCGATAGAGCTAAAAGGAGACTCACATGAAAATAAATCAACTCTTGCAATCTTTAAAATCAGAGCAAAAATATAATTTAAAGCCAAGAGAGCAAAGCACTGGTGAGAAGTTACTTGAAAGCTTCAAGAGTAAAACGCCAGGTGTCAATCAATTGGCATCCAAGTATCAAGTTAATTTATCGGAAAAAGAAGTCAAGACCATCGATGATTTTGTAAAGAAAACAGAAGGCCCTTTAAATGATAAACTCAACACGGTTGAGATTGCACTCTATAAAGGGATCGATATAAATGAAGATAATTTAGAAACCATTCACAGTGCGCTTACAGAAAATCCCGATATGGATGTGGAAATTCTCTTGCCTAAGAAGGATGAATCCATTGGAACGGAAGGTCCAGAGGGTAAAAAACTAGAGGATATCATCGACAATCTGAAACTGCCGGAGAATTTAAAGGAAGCGCTTAAAACTGCCATAAGAGAGGGTGCAAGTATAAAAGACGCTGTTAAAGCAGTTGCAAAACAGATTGTTGATACACTCCCCGAGCAATATCGAGATATGCTCAAAGGCGTTTTAGAGTCTGGTGGCTTAAAGGATTTATCGGACGCCATGATCTCTCTTGCTAAAGAGGTTGCGTTAACGCCTGACCAGATTACTGCAATTTTGTCCATCGGTATAAATCCAAATCAGCCTGTAGATGCCAATCAGGGCAGTTTAAATTTTCAAAATGATGTCATGCGGATTCAAGAACTTATTGATGCCATTAAAGCATCGGAAAAGGCGTCAGAGGCAAAGTCTTTGAATCCAGATGCACTACTCTCTGTGTTAAAAGAGATGGTATCCGATTTGCAGGCGGATTCTAGAAGTTCAAAGGGAATCCATTCATTAGAAGTATTAGTAAATAGTGACCCAACGGTGAAAACGTTTATCAGTGACTTTTTAAAAGACACTCTGGGTGAAGCCGTAGAATCTGATGTTTCAAATCCAAAAGAAGATGGCTCTACAAAAGTCGATCATGCAAACGCTGAAGGTGACGCACAGGGATGGACTTCAACGCCTGAACTGGATGAAGCCACAATTCTGTTTGCTCTGGAACAAATGTTAGGTGCAGTTACACAAACCCATCAAGATATCTTGCAATCTTTTGATGTTAAAACCTATATCGTGGAAACGATTACGGAAAAATCTGCTGCATTGCAGGCCGAATTTGAAGCGACAAAGGATGAGTTGGTCCATATGACGCGCACAGATCAAATGCCCACCGAAGAGTCCGTACAAAAGGCCATTAATCTTCTCGAAAAAACCATTATGAAGAGTGAAGTTGCTCTATATACAGATATGGGAACAGAGAAAAAATTATTGGTGATGTCAGGACAACTGGCAAATGCACAAAAGTATCTTTTGAGTGGTGATGTGGAAAAAGCCATTGGTCTCATAAAAGAAACACATGAACAGCTCCAGAAAATACATGTGAATATGAATCCTAAAAAAATTCAGAGTTTTGCCACGGAAAGGGTCAAAGAAACACTTGAAATGTTGAGACCGGAGGCGGAAAGAGCTCAGGTTAAATCAACAACACTCAAAGAGGAAGTTTCCAAAATTTTAGATCTTCAAAAGGATATGAGTGGAGATCGATCCGCACGTGATATCTTAGAAGTATTGAGAAGCCTTGGGTTAAATCATGAAGTAGAAACAGCTGAAGCGCTTTCAAAGAAAACGGATGTGACTAAGATGGATCACATTAATGAAAATATTAAAGAAATTTTGCTCAAGTTGATGAAAGAAGACAGTTCGAATCGAAATATCGAAGAGACGCTCATGAGTCTTACAGGGCAGCAAATGATGAATGATTCTGGTCAGAACCAGCAAGGGGGACAACGTTTTCAATTTTTTAATTTACCTTTTGAAGATGATCTTGAAATCAATAATATGAAGGTTTACATGACTGGCAATAATAACAATGAAACGCTGGACTACAAGAATTCAGAACTCTATTTTGGCATGACACTTAAGCATCTCGGTGAAACCGGGATTAAAATACAAATTAAGGATGAAAAAGTTTCGGTCACTGTAATGAATGACCATGTGGCAGTATTCTCAGAGGCCTTTAGTGCATTGGAGCAGGAAGTCAATGCCATTGGTTATGCATTTGACGTCGCTCATTTGGAACCCTACAAAGCCGAAAAACCTTTTACTCTAACAGGTGAAATCGCACCAAGTGAACCATATCATTACGACGCCAAGAAAGGATTTGATTTTAAAATATGAATAAGCTCAAACCGTTGAATCCATATGAACAAAATGTAAAAATAGATGACTTTATGTCAGTATCGGAAACGCTTATTAAGGAAGCCAATGAGGCGGGTAAATCCATAGAAGAAGATCCAAGCAAATTGAAGCACATGATTAAAAATGATCTCAGGGATAATATGCCGCCACAGATCTATGCGCTGATCGGTTTGATCAGTTCAACCGTTGAAAAACTCGAGAAGGAACAGGGGCAAATTAAGGCATAATAGCACCAAAATAATAATTACTTGAAATCGGTTTGAGGCATTGTGAGATGCTTTGAGCCGATTTTTTTACTGGCAATTGGATAACAACTTTATAGGACAGCCTTTCGTTTATGCTGAGAATCCTGTATAATATATGAGACTATAGGGAGTGTGAAGATCTTATGAAAGTAAGTAAAACATCAAAAACATCTAAACCGGCAAGTGGTAGTGCCGTCAAAAAAGCGGAAACGTCTGCTTCAAGCGCTGTTGGAAAGATCAGTTTTACAGAAATTTTGGCGCATAAGGATTATGATCAGCAAAAAGAGGCACTTCAAAAAGCGCTTGACGAAATTGATCGAAAAGGTCATGCGCTTATAGAAAATCGAACGGTTGAATCCCTATTTGAATACAAAAAAATGATTAAGGACTTCATTGAAGAAACGGTTCATAAGGGGTTTGAAATCAGGGAAAGACGAGGTTTTTCAAGAACTGGTCGAAATAAAGTGATGAGAACTGTAGTCGAAATAGATAGCAAATTGACGGAACTTACGGATTTGATTTTAAAGCGAGAACACAAAGAGATTAACATACTAAAAAAAGTGGGTGAAATACAGGGATTGCTCATTAATTTGATCATATAATGGCATTTGTGAAACGCGGATTAAAATTTCAAGCGAGCTTTTTGTAAATGCTTTAGAACCCAAACGATATGAGGAGGTAACAAATGGATTTAAGCATCTTAAACGATGTGCAGAGGAAAGCCGTCGAGGTCGTCGATGGTCCAATTTTGGTTGTGGCAGGCGCTGGTTCTGGAAAGACAAGGGTCTTAACGCATCGGATTGCCAATTTAATAGAAAATCATGACATTTTTCCATCTGGCATTATGGCCATTACATTTACCAATAAAGCGGCAAACGAAATGAAGACAAGAATTGGATCACTTATAGGACCAGTGACATCTCAAATGTGGGTGGGTACCTTTCACTCAATCTGTGTTAGGATTCTTAGACGAGATGCAGATCGAATTGGTTATACGAGTGATTTTGTTATTTATGATACACAGGATCAAAAGGCACTCTTAAAAGCGTGCTATAAAGAACTCAATATAGACGATAAGCAGACACCGCTTAAGACCAGTCAATTTAAAATATCAGCTGCCAAAAATGACATGCTCACGCCAGAGCTTTATGATATGCAAAATGCAAGTGATTATAGAGAAAAAGGCTTCATAAAGCTCTATTATCTATATCAAGCAAAACTTAAGCAAAATCAAGCAATGGACTTTGACGATCTAATGCTTAAAACCATAGAGTTGTTCAAGCAAAACCAAGATGTACTCAGCTATTATCAAAATAAATTCAAATATATTCACGTGGACGAGTATCAGGATACCAACAGAGCGCAGTATACGCTGATTCAATACCTTGCAGCGAAAAATAGAAATCTGTTTGTCGTCGGGGATGCAGATCAGTCCATCTACAAATGGCGTGGGGCTGATATCCGAAATATCAGAGAGTTTGAAGAAGACTTTCCAGGCGCTCAAATCTTTAAGCTGGAACAGAACTACAGATCGAAGAAAAATATACTGGACCTTGCCAATAGTGTCATTGTGAACAACCCGAACAGGAGGGATAAATCACTTTGGACAGATCAGGATTCTGGTGAAAAGATAGGGTATTTTAGAGGTTATGATGAAAAAGATGAAGCTAAATTTGTCATAGAACGCATCAGAACTTTTATACGAGAAAAAGAGTATAAACTCTCTGACTTTGCGATTCTCTATAGAACCAATGCGCAATCGAGATCTTTTGAAGACCAGTTGATGCTCAATGCTATGGCCTATAAAGTGATCGGTGGATTGAAGTTCTACGAGCGCAAGGAAATTAAGGATTTGCTTGCCTACATGAAACTTGTCGTCAATCCAAATGACGATGTGAGTTTTATAAGAGTGATCAATGAACCTAAACGCAGTATTGGCGGCAAGACCATCGAAAAAATACAAGCCTTTCAATCCAAAACGGAACTCTCATTGCTTGAGAGCATCCCACATTTATCTCAAATTGAGGGTATTGGGGCCAAAGCGCAAAAGGGTCTTGTAGAATTTTATGAACTCATAATGGGGTTGAAAGCAAAGCTGGATACGGCTTTTGTATCTCAGATTTACGATGAACTCTTGGAAAAGCTCAATATAATATCACTCTATGAATTGGAGCGCTCTATTGAAGCAGATGCACGCATAGATAATATTTATGAATTTAAAACCGTCATAGAAGAGTTTGAAAAGCGGAGCGAATCGCCAAATTTAAGAGATTTTCTAGCGGAAACATCGCTCAGGAGCGACCAAGATAACATTGAAGAGCAAGAAGACGGCGTTTTGTTGATGACGCTTCATGCTTCCAAGGGGCTCGAATTTCCAGTGGTCTTCTTGGTGGGGCTTGAAGACAATTTATTTCCCTCTTTTAGGGCAATGGATGATCCGGAAGAACTTGAAGAAGAGAGACGCCTTTGTTACGTGGGGATCACCAGAGCAGAAGAGCGTTTGTTTGTCACACATGCTAGAAATCGCAATCAATATGGGCGGTTTGAACCGAGACATCCGAGCCCGTTTTTAAGGGAAATGGATCAAAGTATCCTTGAGAATCTTTCGGATCAAAACGAAATGCCAAGTTTTGATCCGCCGAAACCTAAAAAGGAAAACTATTTTAGCAAAAATGCATTAAAGAGCAAGCAAAGCTTTTTCGGAAAGGCCTCTGGAACGCAAGGGAATACAACTCCAGTAGCTAGCGCCAGTCAATCTGCTACCTATTTTGCCGGGGCGAAAGTCAATCATAAAGTCTTTGGCATGGGGCTGGTTATATCAGTGGGTGCTGATGGCGAAATGCTCACAATTGCGTTTGACAGTTGCGGAATTAAAAAAATTCATTCGGGCTTAGCCCCTATTAGAAGAGTAGATTAAAAATGAATTGAGGGATGAAAAGTATGAAAGATCATTTGGCAATTGGTCAAGAAATTGAATCTTTAAGACAACGATTAGAACAGCATAATTATAATTACTATGTTTTAGATAAACCCGAAATTACAGATAGTGAATATGATGCACTCATGAAATCTTTAAAAGCACTTGAAGCTCAATATCCGGAGTATGATTCACCATTATCACCCACTAAGCGTGTGGGCGGAGAAGTACTGGAAGGGTTCACTAAAATAACACATGAGATGCCTTTGTTGAGTTTAGATAATGCTTTTAATGCAGAGGATTTGAGAGAATTTGATAAACGCGTGAAGAAGGAAGTTTCAGGGGATGTCTCTTATGTGGTCGAATTTAAAATAGATGGCCTAACAGTGGCGCTTAAGTATGTGGAGAGTAATTTGGTAACCGGTGCAACAAGAGGCAATGGTGTCGTAGGAGAAGAAGTTACTAATAATGTAAAGACTATAAAATCAATCCCTTTAAAACTAAAGACAGAAGAGGCAGTGGACCTTGTGGTCAGAGGCGAAGTCTTTATGCCTAAGCAGGGGTTTCAAAAATTAAACGAGGCGCAGATCCTTATGGGGAAAGAGGCCTTTGCAAATCCGAGAAATGCAGCGGCTGGATCGCTGAGACAGTTGGATTCTAAAATAGCAGCTGCAAGACCGCTGGACATCTTTGTTTTTGAAGTGATTTCCAGTAGTCAAAATTTATCCTTAACTTCGCACTTTGAAAGCTTTGAAAAACTCAAGGCAATGGGGTTTAAGATGGTGACGCCAGTTAAATATGATGATATTGAATCTGTGATTCAGTACTGTAATCAAATGATTGATGAGCGCCATCAACTGCCTTTTGAAATCGATGGTTTGGTGATCAAAGTAGATGATTTTGAACAGCGAAGACACCTTGGCGTCACATCGAAAAGTCCCAAATGGGCAATTGCATATAAATTTCCAGCAGAACTTGCAGAAACGGTCATAAGCGAAATCAGAGTACAGGTTGGGCGGACAGGTGTGTTGACCCCTCTTGCCGAATTCAATCCTGTCAAAGTTGCAGGTTCCATCATCAGTAGAGCAACACTTCACAATAAGGCTTATATTGCAGAGAAAGATATCCGAGTGGGCGATACCGTTTACATTCAAAAGGCTGGCGATGTGATTCCAGCTGTTGTAAGTGTTAAGTTGGATCAACGACCGGAATCGGCGCAAGCCTATGAATTTCCAACAAAGTGTCCAATTTGCGAAACGGCTGTCATTCAGATTGAAGGAGAAGCAGCAGTGAGATGTCCCAATGAAGAATGTCCTGCTAAAATCAAACGCAAACTGACACATTTTGTTTCAAGAAGTGCCATGAACATTGACGGTGTCGGTGAATCTGTCATCGATACCCTCCTTGAAAATGATTTGATTGAAAGCATCCCGGATCTATATTGCTTGTCAGAAAAAAAAGAAGCACTCATTGCAATTGAACGCCTTGGGGAAAAGTCTGTTGAGAACATGCTCAAGGCCATTGAAGAGAGCAAACAAAACGATCTCTACCGCTTGATCCACGGCCTTGGGATTCCCCTAATTGGCGAAAAGGCTGCCAAGTCACTTGCACAGCACTTTGGGTCGTTGACGAAATTGTTGGAAGCAGATTTTGAAACACTCAGAAATATAAATGACTTCGGTGATAAAATGGCATATAGCCTGCTGAATACGCTTTCCAGTTCAGATTTTAGACTACAAATTGACCGCTTAAAAGCGCTGGGTGTCGATTTGAAGAGTCAACAGACAATTGATCAAGAAGGTGTCTTTTCAGGAAAGACAGTGGTTGTCACAGGAACCATGCAAAAATACACTCGAGATGAAATTAAGAGCATTATAGAGGCCCAAGGTGGGAAGGCCAGTGGCAGTGTTTCCAAAAAGACGGACATGGTTGTGGCTGGCGAAAATGCAGGATCGAAAGAAGAAAAAGCCAAATCTTTAGGGATAAGGATTATTTCAGAAGCAGAATTTGAAGAACTCTTGAAAAAGGCGTAAAAAAGTCTAAAGACATGACCAAAGACTTTTTTATCAAAAACATGAGCTTTGGGGAGTTGCTTCAAGGTAATTAACATAAGTATTTTCAACGGATATAGCGTGTGAAGATCAAAGTGAATTCAATTTCAAAAGAGACCTCATCTACATTTTAAAAAGAAAAAACAGGAGCCTTTTCAGAGGCGAAAATGTTAATTTTTTTTAATACAGATGAGGTCTTTTCTATTATATGTTGGATGACTATAAAGAATACTGCATGAATATGTAGTGAAGTAATTATGCATGAAAGACATTTATTCTGTTTTCCAAAAATTATATTGAGACAACTTAATAAGAATTTATTTATTTCAGAAAAGAAATCACAAGATTACTGAAAATTAATATATTCAAAAAATGAAAGATCACTGGGTCTCAAAATTCATTTATTCAAATCGCGTATAAAATGGTTTTTATAGAATATTGGAAGTTCTGCCAATCAGACACGAACTTGTGTAGAAGATTTGTTACAATATATTCATAGGTTGAAATAGTCAGAAACATTGAAAAACAGAGAGACTTAGGGTATCATTAGTACAAACACATTACAAAAGTATTTTTCTGTTCACACATTGTTCACACTTATTCATTTTGATGGGGTGACATTTTTTATTCAAACAAGTGCAATTATTATTATTTATTCAAAATAGAAATGCAATTGAATAGAAATATAGTGTCAAAGTTTACGGATTTGTGTGATCGGTAGAAAAGTGAATGGAATTGTATTCTGAATAGTGTGACTATTTTGAAAATTTGAAAGGAGTGTAAGGGTTTGGGCAAATATGTTGTAAGAAGATTGATATCTATGGTTATTACATTGTGGTTCGTAATCACGATTACATTCTTTTTGATGCACTCAATTCCAGGTGGCCCATTTTCTAGAGAAAAGGCTTTACCGGAAAAAGTTCTTGAGGCATTAAATGAGAAGTATCACTTAAATGACCCTTTATGGAAACAGTATGTGGATTATCTTCAAGGCGTTGTAGTATTAGATTTTGGTCCATCATTTTCGAGACCGGGTATTTTTGTATGGGATAAGATACAAGAGGGATTTCCGATATCTGCCAAAGTAGGGGGTATTGCGTCGCTGCTTGTTATTCTCTTCGGTGTTCCGGCGGGGATCATATCTGCCTTGTATCAGAATAAGGCCCCCGATTACTTAGTGACTATATTAGCGACTCTGGGCGTTGCAGTGCCAAGCTTTGTTGTGGCCACGCTGTATATATATGTGTTTGCCGAGAAATTAGGTTGGGCACCTGCCTATGGTTTAGAGGAAATTAAATCTTACGTTGGACCTTGTTTAGCACTAGCGGGATTCTCGCTTTCATTTGTTGCTAGACTTTCAAGATCCAGCTTGCTTGAAGTAATGCAACAAGATTACATTAGAACAGCAAGGGCAAAAGGTTTATCAGAGTTCAGAGTCATTTTCAAACATGCACTCAAAAATTCTTTGATTCCAGTTATCACATATATGGGACCAACCATTGCATCCATCTTAACAGGTTCGTTTGTTATTGAGAAAATATTTGCTATTCCAGGCATGGGCAAACTCTTCGTGGAAAGTGTTGGTAACCGTGATTATACGATGATTATGGGGACGACAATATTCTACGCAGCATTTGCGATCTTTATGATTTTCATTGTGGACATCGCATATGGTATTATTGATCCAAGAATTAAATTAGGTGATTAGGAGGGAATAGCAATGTCAAATAAATGGGATAAACTCTCAAAACAAGAAGCTCAAAAAGAAAGCATTCGCCCTAGTCTAACCTACTGGCAAGATGCTTGGAGACGACTCAAAAAGAACGTCTTATCCATGTTGGGACTAGGTGCCATATTTTTATTGATTTTATTTGCAGCTTTTGGAAACATCTTTACAGATTGGGCTTATTCAGATCAAGATCTAGATATGTCGAATTTACCTCCTAAACTTGAGGTTTTTGATGTGGGCGATGGCATCACGTTATATGTTCATAAAGAATACACGCTTTACCGTGTTGAAGATGGTGGAAAAATCATCGAAAAAATGGAATTGCCGCAAGCAAATAGAGATTTGATGAAAAAACAAAATCATTATGAAATTGATGGCAAAGCCATCACTGTAGACTATAGTTTTGCTGCTAAAGCAAAAAAATCAAATGATCCGAATGCAATTAAATTTCAATTGCTTGTAGATGATCAAGTGTACACAGTGCCAACCGATAAAATTTCTAATGGCGTTTACAAATTTGGTACAGATGGCCTTGGAAGAGATTTGTTCGCAAGATTGGTATATGGTGCTAGAATTTCGCTTCTAATTGCATTTATTGCAACCATGGTACAGTTTTTCATTGGTGTTTTATACGGCGGGATATCAGGTTATATTGGTGGAAAAGCGGACAACGTTATGATGAGAATCGTGGATGTTGTTTCGACAGTACCGTTGCTATTATATGTTATCATGCTCATGGTTGTTATTGGACCTGGTCTTAAAACGATTTGTATCGCACTGGGTTCGGTTTACTGGGTGAGAATGGCACGTATTGTTCGTGGACAGGTGCTCAGTATTAAAGAACAAGAATTTGTACTTGCAGCGAGAACAATTGGTGCGAGCACATGGAGAATCATGATTAGACATCTGATTCCAAATGCACTGGGTCCAATTATTGTTTCACTTGCTATGATGATTCCAAATGCAATCTTTACAGAGGCATTCCTAAGCTTTATTGGTCTTGGTGTAAATGCACCGATGGCTTCTTGGGGAACACTTGCAAATGATGCAGTACCTGGATTGAGATCTTATGCATATCAGTTATTGTATCCATCGGCATTTATTTCTTTGACAGTGCTTGCATTTAACTTCTTAGGCGATGGTCTAAGAGATGCGCTTGACCCAAGATTACGTAAATAGGAAGGAGTCTGAGAATGAGTGGAAAATTATTAGACGTAAAAGAGCTGTATACTTCTTTCTATACGCACTTAGGAGAAGTACAAGCGATAAGAGGTGTCAGTTTTCACCTTGATAAAGGAGAAGCACTGGGAATCGTTGGAGAGTCTGGTAGCGGAAAATCCGTTACATCACTTTCAGTTATGAAACTGTTGCAGTATCCTGGTAAAGTTAAATCTGGACAGATTATGTTTAAAGGCGAAGATTTAGTGCCTAAATCCAATAAAGAAATGATGAGCATTCGAGGAGATCAAATTGCAATGATTTTCCAAGATCCAATGACATCACTTAATCCTGTATATACAATAGGAAATCAAATCATGGAAGCGGTTATCAAGCATCAGGGCCTATCCAAATCGGAGGCGAGAGCAAAGGCGATAGAAATGCTTACATTAGTTGGCATTCCATCTCCTGAGCAAAGAGTTGATAACTTTCCACATGAATTTTCTGGTGGGATGAGACAGAGAGCAATGATTGCCATTGCACTTTCATGTCAGCCAGATTTGCTCATAGCAGATGAGCCAACAACGGCACTGGATGTTACAATACAGGCCCAAATATTGGAACTTCTCAAGGAGTTAAAAGATAAAGTAAATACGGCAATCATCTTGATTACACATGACTTAGGTGTTGTTGCAGATGTTTGCAGTCGAATCGTCGTTATGTATGGTGGATTGATTATGGAAGAGGGATCTGCAGAAGATGTGTTCTACAATCCAACACATCCATATACAATGGGATTGATCAAATCGATTCCAAGATTGGACCTCAATGAAAAACACAGATTAATTCCAATTCCAGGGACACCACCTGATTTATTAAACCCTCCAACTGGATGTCCTTTTGCAACGAGATGTCCATATGCGATGCAGGTTTGTGTCAAAGAAGCACCTAAATTTTATGTGACAAATGAAGGTCATCGTGCAGCATGTTGGTTATTGGATCCAGAAGCACCTAAAGTAGAAACTACTGGTGGTGTAAAGAGAGGTGATAAATAATGGCTGAAAAGGAAGTATTGTTAGAGGTAAAAAACCTCAAAAAATATTTTAAAGTAGATAAAGGCATTATTCGAAGAAATATTAAATATGTCAAAGCTGTTGATGATATCAGTTTTAAGATCTACAAGGGTGAAACACTGGGACTTGTAGGTGAGTCAGGCTGTGGAAAGTCTACAACAGGTCGAACCATCATTAGACTTTATGACGTTACAGATGGCGAAGTCATCTTTGATGGCGCTGAAATTGGCCAAATGAGTGAGCATGAATTGAAACCTTTCAGAAAGAGAATTCAAATGATTTTTCAAGATCCGTATGCTTCGCTCAATACGAGAATGACGGTTTCAGATATTATCGGCGAACCTCTTGATATTCATGGATTGGCTTCGGGACAAGATAGACAAATGAAAATCTTTGAGTTACTCGAACGTGTGGGCTTAAGTAAGATGCATGCCAGTAGATATCCTCATGAATTTTCTGGTGGACAAAGACAACGTATTGGTATTGCTAGAGCACTTGCAGTAGATCCTGACTTCATCATCTGTGATGAGCCAATCTCTGCACTTGACGTTTCAATCCAAGCTCAAGTGGTCAACATGCTTGAAGATCTTCAAAATGAATTTGGGTTAACGTATCTCTTTATAGCGCATGACCTTTCCATGGTTAAACATATCTCTGATCGTATTGGTGTTATGTATCTTGGGAAGATGGCTGAGATTGCAGAGAGTAACGCATTGTATGAAAAGCCACTTCATCCTTATACTCAGGCCTTACTGTCGGCAATTCCAATTCCAGATCCAGAAGTGACAAGAGCAAAACAAAGGATTATTTTGGAAGGTGATGTGCCAAGTCCAATAAATCCACCTTCGGGATGTAGATTTAGAACGCGTTGTATTTATGCTTTTGATAAGTGTAAAGAGATTGAGCCAGAACTCAAAGAGGTTGAACCAGAACATTTTGTGGCTTGTCATTTAATGGATGAGAAGGTGTAAATGGAAGTTGTTTAAAAAATAACAATTTTTTTACTGTAGACAAATGACTATTTAGTTTGAAAAATCCAAAAATATATATTATAATATGGTTATGTTAAAAAAGGTTAACGCTACGATTAAAAATATGTAACAATAATCAAATTGGTATGAATGTTGCTTGAACATCAGTTCGAGCGCGTTTATATAAAGTGTTAACAGTTTTAAGAAAATGTATAAGGGCTGGCATTTGAGTGAAGCGATTCAAATGATCTGAATGGCATGTCCTATAGGGCTGTTCTCTTATACAAAATTCAAAAAGACATTGGAGGGGATTATTTTGTTTAAAAGAAATTTAGCATTACTGTTAGTAGTTATGTTAGTGGCAAGCATGTTTATTGGCTGTGGATCTAAACCAGAAGAGCCAGCTGCACCTGCTGAAGCTACACCTGCTGCAGAACCAGCAGCGGAACCAGCTGCAGAACCAGCTGCAGAACCAACTGCTGTTGAGCAAGTATTATACTGGAATGTTGGTTCAGAACCAAAAACGATCGATCCAGGTTTAAATGCTGCATCTGATGGTGGTCATGTTATCAATAACATGTTCGAAGGTTTAATGAGAGAAATCAACGGGAAATTAGAGCCAGCTATGGCTGAAAGTTACACAATGAGCGATGATGGCTTAGTTTACACTTTTAAATTAAGAGATGCAAAATGGTCTGACGGTAAAGCAGTAACTGCTCAAGATTTTGAATGGTCTTGGAACAGAGTGCTTGCTGAGGAAACTGCGTCTGAATATGCGTGGATTTTCGGAGAAGCAAACGTAGATTCATTTAAAGCAATTGACGAAAAAACGCTTGAAGTTACTTTAAAAGCACCGACACCTTATTTCTTAGGTTTAACTGCATTCTATACATTCTTCCCAGTAAGAGAAGATGCAGTCGCTAAAGGCGCTGATGGTGCATGGGCAATTGATCCTGAAGCATCTATCGTAAATGGTCCTTTTATGCTTGAATCATATGTTGGTGGCGACAGATTAGTTCTTGTTAAAAATCCTAATTACTGGAGAGCTGATCAAGTGAAGTTGGAAAGAATTGAAGGGCTTATGATCGTTGAAGCTTCGACTGCTTTAACAGCATATCAAAGTGGATCAATCGATGCGTTTTTATCTCCTCCAACTGAAGAGATTCCAAGACTTATCGCGGAAGATCCAACTTTCTATATCTTGCCACAAGATGGTACTTACTACTACTCTTTAAACACTGAAAAAGCACCTATGGATAATATCAATGTAAGAAAAGCTTTATCTCTTGCTATTGATAGAAAAGCAATCTGTGAAACTGTAACAAAAGGTGGACAAGTACCTGCTTTAAATATGGTTTCACCTGCATCATATGATGCTGATGGCAACTTATTCAGTACAAAAACTGGTAATTTCGGTTTATCTGAAACAGCTCAAATTGAAGAAGCACAAGCTTTATTAGCTGAAGCTGGATATCCAAATGGCGAAGGCTTCCCTTCTGTTGAACTTATGTACAACACAAACGAAGGCCACAAGAAAATTGCTGAAGCAATTCAAGAAATGTGGAAACAAAACTTAAATATCGATGTGACTTTAACTAACCAAGAATGGGCTGTATTCCAAGATACTAGACGTGAAGGTAACTATGAAATCGCTAGAGCTGGATGGTTAGGTGACTATTCTGACCCTATGACATACCTTGGTATGTTCTTATCAGAATCACCAATGAACTACCCACGTTGGAAAAATGCTGAGTACGATAGTTTAATCGAGACAGCTAAAACAGCTCCAGGCCAAGAAAGATTTGACGCTTTATACAAAGCAGATGCTTTAATGGAAAGCGCATATGTTAATATTCCAATTTACACTTATACAAATACTTTGATGATAAAAGAAAAAGTAGTTGGATGGGAAATGACAACGAGATCGAATTGGTTCTTCGGATTCGCTGAAATTGCAGAGTAATTTAAAATTTTAAGATAAAAAGTGTCTCAATTTAATTGGGACACTTTTTTTTATCATTCTAGTACATATAGTTTGAGTGTCAAAATCCAGTTTTGCATGAACTCTATACCCTATGCGGTATGACGTACTTGCCATAAACGCCATCATATGGTATAGGGTTGCTCAACTTTTGAATTTTGACACTCTAACCACATATTTTTTTTCAATTGAAAATGTATTATAAATTGATGACATTCGTTAGTCATTTGAAACCATTATGATATAATATAGAGGATTGTCAGAGGTATAATTAAACATATGATTGAGGTGTGAGTATGAGTGTTGGGAAATTATCAAATGCGGATTTAAATCATTTTATAATAGATGAAATTAAACCTCAGAGGTCTGATATATTAATTAGACCCGGTGTTGGTGAGGATTGTGCGGCTATTAAATTTGGGGAGTATGCATGTGTTGTAACCACAGATCCAATTACTGGCGCAACAGAGGAACTTGGCAAACTTGCAGTCCATGTGAGCGTAAATGATATCGCCTCCAGTGGTGCTGAACCAGTTGCACTTTTAATGACATTGCTCTGCCCAGAGGACACTGCTCTAGAATCGATTCAACAAATTGTCGTAGATGCCAATAAAGCGGCGAATGCGATGAATATAGAGATTATAGGTGGTCATACTGAAATGACGAACGCAGTAAATCGAATTGTCGTTTCAGTAACAGCATTTGGAAGTACAAGGGCGGAGGATATTATTATGACTGGTGGTGCAAAGAGTGGTGATTATTTGTATATGACCAAATATGCGGGACTTGAAGGGACGGCTATCATAGCTAAGGAAAAAGAGGAAATCCTAAAAGACTATTTGACAAAAAATGAAATTCAAGATGCGCAATCTTTTATAGAACAAATCAGTGTATTGAGAGAAGGTGAAATTGGAAAACACCTAAAGGTATCTGCAATGCATGATGTCACTGAAGGTGGCGTTCTGGGGGCTATTTACGAAATGTGTGAAGCCAGTAAAGTGGGGTGTAAAGTTTACAATAATAAATTTGCAATCCACGAGTTAACCCAAAAAATCTGCGAGCATTTTAACATCAATCCGTTGAAGTTGATTTCAAGTGGTTCAATGCTCATGAGTGTCGACAAAGATGTTGCGCCTGCATATGAACAGGCGATGATAGAAGCAGAGATCCCCTATTCAAAAATTGGTGTACTAACTGAGGAGATGGATCGCATATTGATCTTTGGCGAAGAAGCAGATGAAGAAATATTTGATGTCATAGAGCCACCGGTTGAGGATGAACTCTATACAGTCGTCTGAAATGAAAATGAGAGGTAAAGTACGGATGAAAAAAGCATGTAATTTGAACTTAAAAAAGATGAGCATTCTCATGTTGATTATCGCTATTCTGAGTAGCACAATGCCACTTGCATTTGCCAATAAATATTTTGAATCGGACCAAGTTAACTTGGTTGATCCGATTACGGGCACATCTGGCGCATATTATCCCGTGAATCTTATGTTCGCTGGTGAAGACGTCATTACGGATGTGCCAGCCATTATCTATGAGAAGAATGGCAGTACCAGAACCATTGTGCCCATCAGTTTTATCACGGAAAAACTCGGGGCTCAGATTTCTTGGAAACAAGAAACGCAAGAAGTGACCATTGTGAGCTCGGAAAAGACAATCGTTATGCAGATTGGCAATGCTTATGCCACAGTAAATGGGAAGAAAACGAAGTTGCCGGATGGCATTCCCCCGATATTGCTTCAATATGATGGGATGACGAAAACATATGTCCCTGTGAAGTTCATCAGTGAGCAACTTGGGTTAGATACAAACTGGATAGCGGGGACAAGAACCGTTGCCATCAACAGACCAGTCCAAACATTAAACAATATCTATTTGGATTATATGAAGCAATTTCCAGAGATCAGAATGAAAGTGACCGGTGAAGTTGTGGCCACAAGCTTTAATATTTCCGGGACAGATGTTGGCGCACAAGATAAAATTATCGTCGATCTTCAAAATACGAAGTTTGATCTGACCGATAAATCGTTGTTAAAAGATGGTATTGGAACTTACGATGTGCCTGATGGGATCTTTGGCATAGACAAAGTAGAGATTAGCAGTCAATCTTCCAATCCACCGACGACACGGATTGTGGTCTATTTAGATGAAAAAAAAGGCCATAATATTTTTTATGATGAAACGACGCAAGAAATGGTGATTCAGCTGGCCAATACGGTTAATAAGGTATCTGTCGAAAAATTCTTTTCAACGGACACTGTTGTTATCAATACCAGCGAGAATCCAATTTATAATATCAATGTTGTGGGACAACAGATTATAGTGGATGTCATCAACAGCTATATGAAGATCAATGAGGGACAAATGCAAGTGGTTCCTGTTAATCAAGGTAAAATTAATTCTTTGGGGTATAGTCAGTTGGATACCAGTCGTTACAAGGATTCAGATTTTTATACTTCAAATGACAAGGTTTCAAGAGTCATTGTTGAACTCAATGAAAAGGTGACTTATGATGATATCTATGTGGAAAATGAGGGCACTAAAATCATGGTGTTTGTCAGTCAAAATCCACTTAATAACTTCGATTATGTTAAGCTCAATAACGCTCGATCCACTGTGGATGTAAGGCTATTGAAATATGGTGACTATGATGTTGCCTATAATAAAGAAAACCGCATGATCAGAGTTGAAATTCCAAAAGAGCTTACGGATTTATCTGCTTTTGAATACCCGATTCGAGATCAACTTATAGAATCGATAGATATGAAAGCTCTGGATGACAAATATCAAATGAACATTACGCTGTCGCCAAATACAACTTACCAACAACTTAATGAAGAGGGCAAAATTGCTTTTGTCTTTTCAAACACTGCAATTCAAAACTCAATTTACAAGGATATGTTGATTGTACTCGATGCAGGACATGGTGGTCACGATTCAGGTGCTGTTGGCACGAAGGCAAAGGAAAAGGACTTGGCTCTTAAGGCGACACTTTTACTTGAGAATCAGTTAAAATCGCTGGGATTCAAAGTTTATATGACGAGATCAACCGATGAATACATTGGCTTATATGACCGTGCTGACATTGCAAATGACCTAAATGCAGATTTATTTGTGAGTGTTCACATCAATGCAACGACGAATTCAGTTGCCTCAGGGGTTGAGGTGCTCTACGCGTCTGAAAATCCAAGTGGTGGAAAAGGGCTCGCAGAACTCATTCAAAAACAATTGGTTTCTACACTGGGCGCTAAGAATAGAGGCATTGTGTTGCGACCTAATTTAGTTGTCATCAGAGAGACCAAAATGCCGTCCGTTTTGTGTGAGCTTGGCTTTATCAGTAATCCAGAAGAGCAGGATAAGATGATGACCACAGCATACCTTGAAAAAGCGGCAAAGGCGATGGTAGAAGGTATTAAACAGTTTTTAAAATAGGAGGCAAAATTTTGAGAATAGATTCAAGAAAAAACGATGCGTTGAGACCGGTTAAATTTACTCGTAATTATATTATGCATCCACAGGGCGCAGTCCTTGTGGAGATGGGGAATACCAAAGTGATTTGCACGGCAACCGTGGAAGAAAAAGTGCCCCATTTCTTAAAGGGTTCTGAACAAGGTTGGGTTACTGCAGAATACAGTATGATTCCGGGATCAACGGGTTCTAGAAAGTCTAGAAATACAAAGGGCATCGACGGCAGGAGTCAAGAAATACAAAGGTTAATTGGCCGCTCATTGAGATCTATTGTAGATTTGAAAGCCCTAGGAGAGAGAACCATATGGATTGACTGTGACGTCATTCAGGCTGATGGCGGGACGAGAACAGCTTCTATTACAGGAGCTTACGTGGCACTTCATGATGCCGTTCAATTGCTTTTGGATCACAGTGTCCTTGAAGTAAATCCGATAAAGACCAGTGTAGCAGCGGTCAGTGTGGGCATTTATGAATCTGAGGTTATATTGGATCTTTGTTATGAAGAGGATTCAAAAGCGCATGTGGATATGAATCTCGTCATGACAGGTGAAGGAGAGCTCATTGAAATACAAGGCACAGGCGAAGAAAAGCCCTTTACTAAAGCTCAGATGTTCGAACTCTTAGAACTTGGTGAAAAAGGCATTAAAACATTAACGGCATTACAAGCGCAAGCTTTGGCAGCAGAATAAATTCTTTTTGGACTAAATGCTCTTTTTTGAGCTAAGGCTAATTAGAAAAAATGAATTGAGGAGATCAAATAATGAAACAAAGTGCGATACTGGCTTCAAGTAATAAGCATAAGCTTGAAGAAATTCAAAAAATATTGAGTGCATTCGATTTTGAACTTTTGACATTGGCAGAAGTGGGTCTTGGAGATCTTGAGATTATAGAAGATGGTGAAACTTTTGAAGAAAACTCTTATATTAAAGCTAAAGCTGTCATGGATTTAAAACATATGGTGACGATTGCAGACGATTCTGGCCTTGAAGTGGACTATCTTCACGGAGCGCCTGGCGTCTATTCAGCAAGATATGCTGGAGAACATGTGAGTTATGAAGATAATAATAAGAAGTTGTTAAAGGCACTTGAAGGCGTCTCTAGAGCGCAGAGAACAGCTCGATTCGTCACTGTAATCACCATGCTCTTTGAAAATGGCGATAAAATTGTTGCTAGGGGTGAAGTGTCGGGTATAATCGAAACAGAAATAAAGGGCAATGGTGGTTTTGGCTATGATCCGTTGTTTTACGTTCCTGAAATTGGAAAGACGTTTGCAGAATGTACAGCTGAAGAAAAAAATAAAATAAGCCATAGAGCCAATGCACTTATTCAGCTAAAAGCACTTTTAAAAGAGAGACAAATTTAGGTGATGCTATGAAAATTTGCGTATTCAGCGATACTCATGGTCATATTTCTCAAATCAAAGATCGGCTCATACATCTGGATCAAGAAGTGGATGCCTTTTGGTTTTTAGGTGATTATGCGAAGGATTGCAAGGTGTTAAAAAAAGTGTTGAAAAAAAAGATTTCCATTGTGAGAGGCAATTGTGATTTCAACTCTCATGAACCTGAAGAGCAAATCTTAGAGGTAGAAGGCAAACGCGTCCTGTTGACACATGGACATCACTATAATGTCAAAAACACTTTGACGACTCTTTATCTTAAGGCTAAGTCCAGTGAAGTGGATTTGGTTTGCTTTGGACATACGCATATGGCCTTATATGAAAAAGAGGGGGGCGTTGTCTTTTTCAATCCTGGTAGCCCCACAAGTCCAAGAGGGCGAATTCATCCTTCCTTGGGCGTGGTAACCATTGATAAGGAAAGTATTTTGTGTGATCATATATGGCTCTAATAGAGGCTATTCTATCCGTTGAAATGACAAGCGCTTAGATTGTCTGTATCTATGTAAAGTAATTGTAATTTTCTGATTAATGCAACATTAAAAAAGTTTTGAAAAGGTGTTGACGTTTTATATAGAGTCATGTATAATAAAATTCGTCAGTGACCGACGGGGTGTAGCGCAGTTTGGTAGCGCATTTGGTTTGGGACCAAAGGGCCGCGGGTTCAAATCCTGCCACCCCGACCATTGACGCGTTCGTAGCTCAACTGGATAGAGCACCGCCCTTCTAAGGCGGGGGTTAGGGGTTCGAGTCCCTTCGGACGCACCATTCGAAGTAAAAGAGTAATATTGCTCTGTAAACGTGGCGATTGTAGTCAAGTGGTTAAGACACAGGATTGTGGCTCCTGCATGCATGGGTTCGAACCCCATCAGTCGCCCCACATTTATTGGGGATTCGCCAAGCGGTAAGGCACCGGACTTTGACTCCGTTATGCACAGGTTCAAATCCTGTATCCCCAGCCAACTTGGTCCATTAGCTCAGTCGGTAGAGCATCTGACTTTTAATCAGGGTGTCCCGCGTTCGAGTCGCGGATGGATCACCATTTATTAAACCAGTTGATTGATTACAATCTTCTGGTTTTTGTGTTGTTCTATATTTTTTAAAAGTGAATAAAGTTATGAAGAGAGGCAAATGAATATGAAGCAAAAAAGATTTAAAATGAAAGGGTTCTACTTGCTAGTCATGGTAGCTATCTTGATGAGCACGGGATGCCAACGTACAGAGTCTATAAAAATTGGCGTGGTTGCCATTTTATCGGGTGAGAACTCTAAGCTTTCAAGTTCCAGTATCAATGGACTTGACATTGCAATTGATGAGATTAATCAATCTGGCGGCATTGATGGACGACAGATAGAGCTTGCAATCAAGGATACTGAAGGTCAAGATGAAAAAGCGATAAAGGTAAATGAAGCTTTTGTTGATGAGGATGTCAAAATTGTTTTTGGGCCATTTACAAGTGGCATGGTGACAAAATCTATTGATTATATCAATAGTAAAGATATGCTTGTCATTGGACCTACTGCAAGTGCAGATAGCCTTGAGGGAAGGGATGATCATTACATCCGATTTATAGGCTCAGCGAGAAATGAAGCCATTGCATTATCAGATGCAGCTGTAAAACTTAATGATAAATCATTTGTGGTGATCTACGACGATGTCAATAAAGGTTTTGCAGACGAACTGGCTCAAGATTTTAAAGCCGAAATAATGGCTAAAACAGACGGAGATGCAACGCTTGTGGCGATTGATCCTCAAAAATTAGAGACACTTGAGGTTGCTATGGCCAAGGTTAGAGAGTTAAAACCAGATGCTGTTTTATTTGCCACAAGTGAAAGAGAAAGCGCTGGCATGGCAGAGAAAATAAAAGTAATGAGTCCGGAGATTCAACTCTATAATTCTATGTGGGCGAATACGAATGAGCTGATCAAATTGGGTTCTAGTTATGTGGAGGATATGATTGTGGTTAGTGATATTAACCCAAATGGGCCATCTGAAGCGTATATAAACTTTAAATCGACCTACATGGAAAGGTTTGGTGAAGAACCTGATTTTGCAGCAGTGTACAGTTATGATGCTATGAAGGCGTTGATTGAAGCAATGTCAACTGCTGAAAGTTTAGAACCTATGGTGATTAAAGATAAAATTTTGGAGATATCTCGTTACGATGGACTCCATGGACTCTATTCTATAGATGCTTATGGTGATGCATGGAGAGAATATAATGTCTTTAAGATAGAAGAGGGCAACCTCGTTCCCTTGAAATAAGGGATATGGAATGTAATAAAAGGCGTCTTCTCAAGTGATCTTTTGATCTTTTGAGAAGACGCCTTCTTTTAAGTTTTAGCCATTAAAAGTTTCTTGCTATTTCAGTGCATTGAGTAGTGCAATAGGGGAGACATAATTTTTGCGCATCTCTTTTTTTGCATTAAGCCATGACTGAACTCGATCTAAATGCGCCGTACACGCAGAAGGTGCTGGACCGCCCACATGCGCTTTAGAAGCGATTATTTGCTCGAGTTTAATGGTTTCATATAGGTCTTGGTCAAACACCTCAGAGAAACTCTGATACATTTCCAAAGTGATGTCCTTAAGTGCCAATTTTGAGTTAGAAGCATAACCTACAATTTGTCCGATAATGTGGTGACTGTCTCTAAAACTGACGCCTTTTTTGACGAGATAATCTGCGAGATCGGTGGCCTCAGTGTAGCCCTTTAAAGTTGCCTCATACATAACTTCTTTATTAAACTTAGCAGTGATAAGTGTTTCGCCAAGAATCTCCATCACATCAAGCATTTGTTCTGCTGTACTCATAAAGAGTTCTTTATCTTCTTGCATGTCTTTGTTATATGCAAGTGGAATACCTTTCATGACCGTTAAAAGCTGAATGAGATTACCATAAGTTCTGCCGGTCTTACCTCGGATCAGCTCATGAATATCTGGATTCTTTTTCTGTGGCATGATGCTGCTACCTGTTGTGTATGCATCGTCTAGATCAATGAAATTATAAAGTTGAGAGTTCCACAAGATGATTTCTTCACAAAGTCTGCTTAAATGCATCATAAAAGTACTTGAAGCACTTAAGCTGTCCAGAAGATAATCCCTGTCAGAAACCGCATCTAGACTGTTTAATGTCATGCGCTTGAATCCCAGTTTTTCCATTGTATATTGTCTGTCGATCGGATAGCTTGTAGATGCTAAAGCGCCAGCACCCAAAGGCATTTCATCCATTCTCTCCAGTGCATCCTCAAAACGAGAATAATCCCTTTTGAGCATCTCCACATAGGCCAGAAGGTGATGTGCCAGTGTTATGGGCTGAGCTTGTTGTAAATGCGTGAAGCCAGGCATAATGGTTTCCAAATTGGCACTGGCAATTTGACTGATCTTCTCAATAAGAGATGTTAGGGCATCCAGCATTGAGATTAGCCAATCTTTAGTGTAGAGTTTCATATCCAGTGCAACTTGATCATTTCGACTTCTACCCGTGTGCAATTTCTTGCCAGCTTCACCAATCATATCGATAAGATAAGCTTCGATGTTCATATGAATATCTTCTTGGGATATTTTGAACTCAAATTGATCGGTTTCAATCAGATGATAAATTGCCATTAGACCATTTTGGACCTTAGTGGCTTCATCAGTGGAAACAATACCTTGCTTTGCAAGCATTTCAACGTGATAATAACTGCCGAGGATGTCATAAGGTGAAAGCTTGTAGTCAAAGCCAATTGACGCATTGAAATTTTCAGTTAATAAAGCGGTCGATTTAGAAAATCGACCGTTCCATAATTTGTCCATAAATATTTATCCTTGTCTGCATTTTTTAATTCACTTCAATTATATCACATAATCCTATAGCATATTTTCATAACATATATCTATATTCTATATCGTTTTTCATATTATCTGATTTCTTGATTGCCTCTATCTGGATCTGGGAATGCTGCTTTTTTAACTTCTCCTTCTGCTCTCTTCATTAAAGCTCGTACAGTCATAGGGAGACCATAGAGATTGATGAAACCTTCTGCATCATGATGATTGTACAAGTCACCTGTTGTGAAGCTGGAAATCGAAGCATTGTAAAGAGCGTAAGCAGATGTGGTGCCAGCAAGCGTACAATTGCCTTTATAGAGTTTCATTTTAACGCTACCAGTAACGGTTTCCTGAGTGCTGTCTACAAATTGAGAGAGCGCTTCTCTAAGTGGACTAAACCACTGACCATTGTAAAGCAAATCTGCAAACTTTTCCGCTACAATAGATTTAAAACTGTAGGTGTCCCTGTCAAGGCAAATGTGTTCCAATGCTTCGTGAGCTTTATAAAGCAGCGTACCACCTGGTGTTTCGTAAATGCCTCTTGATTTCATGCCTACGATTCTGTTCTCTATTAAGTCCACAGTCCCAATGGCATGTGTACCACCTATTTTATTAAGTGTTTCCATGATTTCCAGTGCGTTCATACTGACGCCGTTGACTTTAACAGGAATACCCGCTTCAAAATCAATGGTGAGGTATTCTGGCGTATCAGGTGCATCTTCTGGGACATTAGACATTTTAAGAATTTTTTTATAATCCGTTTCCATAGTAGGATCTTCAATTTCAAGACCTTCATGTGATAAATGCCAAATGTTTTTATCTCTTGAATAACTTTGTTCAGCTGTAAAAGGTAAATTAATACCTCTTGCATGGCAATATTCTATTGCATCTTCTCTAGATTTGATGTCCCAAAGTCTCCAAGGTGCTACTATTTTTAAGTCAGGATTCAAAGCTTTAATTGCAAGCTCAAACCTTACTTGATCATTTCCTTTTCCTGTGGCACCGTGGCAGATCGCCTCAGCACCTTCTAATTCTGCTATATCTACAAGGACTTTTGCAATCAATGGCCTTGCCATACACGTCCCGAGCAAATATTGATTTTCATAGATTGCGTTTGCTTTAAGTGTAGGCCAAATGTAAGATTCAATAAACTCTTCAACAACATCTTTAACGTAGACCTTAGATGCTCCCGATTGAATTGCTTTTGCTTCTAAATTATCGAGTTCATCAATGCCTTGACCAACATTTACGCAAACGGCGATAATTTCATAATCATAATTTTCTTTTAGCCATGGGATGATTGTTGTGGTATCTAAACCACCTGAGTAGGCTAAAACAACTTTTTTCGCCATAAGCGCCTCCTTTAAAATTTAATAGTTCATACGCATGATTATACAATTAATTTAATATAGATGCAACATTTTTTTAAAAAAATATTGCAAAAATATTCATAGATATGTATAATGATCAGAAATAATCAAAATATTTTAGAATACCTACTGGTAATACGGTATGAAACTGTATAAGGAGTTGAGAATGATGAGGCGAAGGTGTTTGAAATCAATTAGAATAATCATGCAATAATAATGCATAAATCGTGTATAAAACGAATAATTATTAAGGAGGAGTAGCATGTTCAAAGAGGTAAAGGGTCATATTAACACACCTAAAGGATTTCTAGCGGGTGGGTTACATGCTGGCATAAAGAAGAAGAAGAAGGATTTGGCGCTGATTTACACAGAAGCACCAGCGAACTTAGCAGGTGTTTTCACGACGAATCAGGTGAAGGCAGCACCGGTTTTATGGAATCAAGAGATACTTCATCAAGGTAAGGCTGTTCATGCAGTAGTGATAAATAGTGGCAATGCCAACGCTTGTACAGGTGTAAAGGGCATCTCGGATAATGCTCAAATGGCAAAATGCGTAGCCGAAAAATTGGATTGTGATGCTGAAGAGGTGCTTGTTGCCTCAACGGGTATTATTGGGTTGCCTTTGCCGATGGATGTCGTGGAAGAGGGCATAAAAACATTAGCAGGCAAAATCACATCTAAGAGCTTGTGTGGTAAAAATGCAGCTGAAGCTATTATGACAACGGATACATTTTCTAAAGAGGTCTGTGTCGAAGTGATGATCAAAGGTGAAAAAATCACAATTTCTGGTATGTCAAAGGGTTCTGGGATGATTCATCCCAACATGGCGACGATGTTGTCTTTTGTCACTACAGATGCAAATGTGGCAGCTGAAGATTTGCAAGCTCTATTAGCCGAAATCAATGAAGATACCTATAATATGATTTCGGTAGATGGGGATACAAGCACAAATGATATGGTTATTGTACTTGCAAATGGAGCAGCTATGTCAGAAAAGTTGACAAAGGATGATCCGGATTTCAGCACGTTTAAAAAAGCGTTTCTCTATGTGCATCAAACATTGGCGAAACTCATCGTTAAAGATGGTGAAGGTGCGAGCAAGCTCATTGAAGTAACGGTGACAGGCGCTGAGTCCACAAAAGATGCAAAGAAAATTGTGAAATCCGTGTTAACTTCAAGTTTAGTAAAAACTGCTTTTTTTGGAGAAGATGCCAACTGGGGTAGAATATTATGTGCAGCAGGTTATGCAGGTGTCAATTTTGATCCTTTAAAAGTGGGATTGTCCTTCTCTAGTGATAAAGGATCTCTTGAATTATTAAGTGCTGGAGAACCTGTGGCTTTTAGTGAAGCATTGGCATCAGAAGTGCTATCGGAAAAAGAAATTTATGTACACTTATCGCTTGGAACAGGACATGCCAAAGCAGTGGGTTGGGGTTGTGATTTGAGTTATGAATACGTCAAAATTAATGGAGATTATAGAACCTGATGGAAAAGTATATAGATAAAGCTAGAATTCTTATAGAGGCATTGCCTTATATTCACGAATTTAAAGGCAAGATATTCGTTATAAAATACGGTGGCAGTGCAATGAAAGATCCACTGCTTAGACAAAATGTCATCATGGACATCTGTTTATTGGCATCGGTGGGGATTTTGCCCGTGATTGTTCATGGTGGCGGTAATGATATCACTAAACTCTTAGATGAAGTGGGACAAGAGACCACATTTCACAATGGTATAAGATTGACGAATGATGATAATGTGGATTATGTGGAAATGATGCTATCCGGTAAAATCAATAAGCAGATTGTGGCAGATATCAATTTTAGTCATGGCCTTGCTGTGGGAATATCTGGTAGAGATGGCTGCCTTGTAAAGGCAGAACTCTTTGATGCCGAAAATGCTTCTATGGATCGTGTCGGAAAGATTTGCAGTATCGAAACGGCTCTTATTGAGACCCTTTTAAATGCAGGTTATATTCCTGTCATATCTCCTATTGGCACCGATTCTAATGGCAAAGCGCTTAATATCAATGCCGATGAAGTTGCAGGAGAGATTGCAAATGCCTTGTGTGCGGAAAAACTAATCTATTTAACGGATGTGGATGGCGTTTTTGAAAATGATAAATTGATCAGTCAAATCAACGCCAAAGAAGCCTCTGATCTCATTGAAAAGGGTGTAATATCAGGTGGGATGATCCCCAAAGTTTCTTATTGTATCCAATCAAATGTGGACAATGTCCATATCTTAAATGGAACTTTGGAACATTCTATTCTTCTTGAAATTTTCACTCAGGAAGGAATTGGAACGAAAGTCATAAAGGCTTAAACTTAGTGAGGATAAAGGTGGGTATAATGGATAAGACAATTAATGGTGAAAAGATAGAATCAACAGTGCTCTTTGAGGGTACTGAAATGATGGAAAAAATCGATCAAGGTGCCTCTGCAATTGCAAATACCTATGGTAGATTTCCAATATGTTTTGAATCGGGTGAAGGCTTGTATTTAAAAGATACAGCAGGTAAAGTTTATTTGGATTTTGTGGCAGGTATAGCGGTTAACCTTTTGGGGCATGGCGACAAACAGTATGCTGAGGTTCTTAAAAAACAGGCAGAATCACTTGTTCATGTTTCTAATCTATATTGGAATGCACAGAATATTAAATTGGCACAAACGTTGACCTCTGTGTCGGGATTGGACAAAGCTTTTTTTTGCAATAGTGGGGCAGAAGCCAATGAAGCGGCATTAAAATTTGCGCGTATATACGGTGAAAATGAAAAGTACGAGATCATTACTATGAGCAACTCATTTCATGGCAGAACCATGGGCGCCCTTGCTCTAACAGGTCAGACGAAATATCAAGCTTCGTTTTCACCACTGTTACCAGGTGTGAAGTATGTGCCATTTAATGATTCAGAAGCTTTAAAAAGTACAATTGGGGATCAAACGGTTGCCATTATGGTAGAAGTGATTCAGGGTGAAGGTGGCATTGTTGAAATCACACCTGAATTTGCAAAAACGATTTCAGAATTGTGTGTGGAAAAGAATTTGCTTTTAATCGTTGATGAGGTACAAACTGGAATTGGCAGAACAGGTCAGTATTTTGGATATCAAAATTACGGTCTTAAACCCGATGTGGTCTCATGTGCAAAAGGTCTTGGCGGCGGTTTTCCAATAGGGGCGACTTTGGTCAGCGAAAAGGTGGCTCAGAAATTGACGCCAAGCTGTCATGCCTCAACATTTGGAGGTACAGCGCTTGCCTCTGCGGCTTCAAATTACGTGCTTGGAGAAATTGAATCTCGTCATTTGCTTGATAATGTCAATGAAATGGGACAGTATTTACAAGAACAGCTTTTGACTATACAAAGCCAATTTGATGTTATAAAAGCGGTTAAGGGTAAAGGCCTGATACAAGGGATTGAAATTGATGATACGCTACCAACGAGTAAAATCGTAAACAGCGCCATTGAAAAAGGCCTTTTGTTAGTGGGTGCAGGACATCAAGTTATTCGATTCGTACCGCCACTGATTGTGGAACAAAAGCACATTGATGAGATGATTGGTATTTTAAAAAGTGTGCTTGAAGCACTGAGTTCAAATTAATAAGATCTCAGTGCAGGGCTTTAACGGGCCGTACATGGATTCAATTAAATATTTAGAGATGACAAGTGCGCAGTCATTTAATCTATCCTGAGTGATGAGATTAAATGACTGTCTTTTTTTTTGACAATTGATATATCCTCACAATTATAATATATTAAGGTTACAAATCAGAATTGTCATAGGGGGGGAAATGCCAAGATCATATGTCTTTTTAGGTTTCTTTTTCTTTTATTCAATTGCTCTGTTGTATTTTGGAAAAACAGGCTACAGCGAGTCCGAGACCATTGATGATTTTTTCATCGGAGGAAGGAAAATGGGCTTATTTGCGCTTGTTTCTACTTTTGTTGCGACTTGGTTTAGTGCAGCTTCAATGCAAGGCCTTCCTGGGTCCATTTATGTCTATGGGTTTACCATTGTGCTCTATTCTATCATACCTTGGATTATCGGTGCAGGATTTCTCTATTTGCTGACGCCAAAGCTGAGAGCAAGTGGCGCAGTCAGTATTCCAGATTATTTTAACAAGCGATATCAGAGCAAGGTTTTACAAGTGTCCACTGGGCTTTTAATCATATTCAATTTTGTCTTGTATATTGTCATTCAAATTAGAGGGTTTGGGATTGTTATATCAGAGTTCTTAGAAATTCCTTATACACTGGCGATTGTCATCGTCTATATTTTTATTCTCTACACTACATTTGGAGGGCTCTTGTCCTTGGCAAAGAGTGATGGGTTTAATTTCATCGTCATTTGTATAGGTATTTTTTTGGGCACATGGATTATTATATTTCGAATGGACAGTTTGTCAGCGTTTATAAATCAAGCCAATGAAGTGGAAGGACATGCCATTGAAGGTTTTCTTTATTACACGCCAAAGGCATCACTTCTAAAACCATTGGCAGGAGGAGCAATGACTCTTATCAGTTTAGTTTCCGCTTTTTTCGCATGGGGTCTTGGACTGGCAACAAATCCTCAATACACGGTGAGAATTATAGCTGCAAAGGATACGAAGACGGCACTTGAAATGATTAAAAGATCTGTTGTGATCCTCTGTTTTACTTATATTGGAATTATCATTATAGGGCTTGGCATGCGCGTTATTATGCCTTCAATAAAGTCGGTGGACTCGATTGATTCTGTTTTAACGGTTGTGATCAGCAGTATGTTTTCTACGCCAATCAGTGGTATAGTCATGCTTGCCATTATGGCGGCAGCGATTTCCACTGCAAACTCTCAATTGCTGGTGGCGGCAAGTAGTTTTATCTATGATGTCTTTGGGATTGTCTCTAAAAAGCAGAGAAGCAGTGATGTCCTGTTGATGATCAGTAGAATGGTTGTTTTAATCGTTGGCAGCTTATCTTTAATACTTGCAATCTCGCCTCCTGAAAGTCTTTTAATCTATGGGGGCTATATATGGGGTGTCTTTTCTGTGACTTTATTGATGCCACTTTATGGTGGCTTATTTTGGCGTGATGCCACAACTAAAGGCGCCATTTGGAGTATGATTTCAGGCATGACGACGATGATCCTCTTCTATGTGATCACCTATAACTCAGAGCGTATTTTTAAAATCCATCCTTCCATGCCAGGCGTTATAGTGTCTGCATTAGTCTTTTATTTAGTGAGTTTACAGGGGCGTGTAAAAGCAAATGAAAATTAGTATAGAAAATAAAATCTCAATTCCTTTTTTAACTCTTTTTATCGTTTCATTGACAATCGTCTTATGGTCTTCGTTTCAATTCGATTACAATTATGTGATGAGCAGTCAATATAGACAAATGGATGAAAAATTAAAAGAGGTGGAAATGAATCTTAATTTAAGACGTCAGGGTACTGGTCAGTTGGAATCTCCAGATTATCTTAAAGAGCAAATGATTCGTGATCTTCAATGTATTTATCCGGGAGATCTTCTCATTTATGAAAAAGGGGTTCTTCTTATGGGAGATGACTCTTTTTTAAAACGTGATGATATCGAAAAACTCAATACCCCTTTTAATAATTATGATCATTTGACAGCGTCTTCATATCTACTTGTATCTAAGTACTTGGAAACAATGGATTGGTCTCTGGTTGTCCTAGTAGATAAAAGGGAACTTATGTCGTATTTTTATGAATCCTATAAATACAATATCTTGATTGGCATCATATTTTTAACTCTAGCGCTTCAGTTTACCATTATGGTCTCTGCAAACATCACAAAACCGTTGAGAGTTCTTTCCAAGTTCTGTGATCAAATATCTGGAGGCGATTACAATAGACGGATTGAATTAAAGCGTAAAGATGAGATCGGTAAATTGGCTGAAGCTTTAAATCAAATGCTCGAACAACTTGATGCCTCCATGACGGAATTGATTTATGTAAAAAATTATAATCAGGATATTTTAAATAATATTGAAAACGGCATTATCACGTATGATGCTCATGAAGAACAGATTTCTAAAAATCCGTTTGCAGCAATGATTGAGACTCAATTAGAGAATTATAATTTCGAAGGACATTCTTTCGAAAAGAGTCTTAAGGCCATTATCCAAAGAACAAAAGAACAAAACTTGAGTCAATATCAGCTTTATCGATTTACACATGAAGATGGGGATGTAAAATTCATCGATGTAAATACATCTATTATGCGAAGTGGTGAGCAAGCAATTGGTGGTTATATTTGCAGTTTTAAAGATATTTCCGAGCAAAAAAAGGTTGAAAGTAGGATACAGAGATTGGAACGTCTTGCCTCCACTGGCAGACTTGCCGCGGGTGTCGCACATGAAATCAGAAATCCACTGGCTGGGATGAGAGCCAGTATTCAAGTGCTCAACAAGAGACTCAAAAGTGACCTCACTGGTAAAAATGAAATGATGTTTTTGAGATTGATCCAAGAAATTGATCGAATCAATAAATTGATTTTTGACTTGCTTGAATACGCAAAACGCTATAAAGCAGAGCCAAAATGCTTAAACTTGTATTCGAAACTAAACGAATTGTTGGATTTAATTGAGAGTGAATTACAGTCGAGGCATATTCAATTTTCTATGGAAAATTTAAAGACAGACACGATGATCTTTGTGGATTCAGTGCAATTTAGCCAAATCGTACTCAATATTTTGAAAAATGCAATTGAAGCGTCGCCAAGTGAGAACGGAAAAATTGTGATTGAGATCACTGAAAGCGAGTTCAGTGTCATATTAAAAATTACGGATAATGGGTCAGGCATATCTGAAGAGGCACTGGATAAAATTTTCGATCCATTTTTCACAACTAAAAGTGAAGGGACGGGTTTAGGACTATCCATCGTTCATGAATTGATCGTTGAAAATGAGGGCGAAATTGATGTTAAAAGCAATGAGCATGAAGGGACTGAGGTTATGCTAAAGTTTAAAAAGGGGAGTGAACTCATATATGGATAGAAGAATCATGATTGTAGATGATGAAGCCTCAATCAGAATTTCACTTGAGGAAGGTCTAAGTGATTTGGGGTATTCTATACGCGCAGTAAAATCTTTAAAAGAGGCAGATGCTGAAATTCAAAAATACCATCCTCATTTGATCCTTCTGGATATTCGTTTAAAGGATGGCAATGGCATCGACTACATAGATGCCATTCAAGCAATGGACGAAGAAATTAAGATTATTGTTATGACGGCCTATGGCGATATTCAAAATGCAGTTTTAGCCATGAAAAAAGGTGCCTTTGAATTTGTGACGAAGCCCTTTGATCTAGATGAAATGGAAATTCATATTGAACGTGTTTTTGAAACGATCAATACCAATCGAAAACTAAAGATATTTGAAGAACAGCATGAAAAAGATAAGATAAGAGATACTATTTTAACTCAAGATGATCAGATGAAATCACTTTTAGTTCGTGCAAAGAAAATAGCACTAGAGGATAGTGTGACAGTACTTGTAACAGGTGAAACCGGTACTGGAAAAGAGCTGATGGGTGATTATATTCACAGGCATAGCCTGAGAAGTCATATGCCTATGGTGAAAATAAATTGTGCTTCTATTCCTAGAGATCTCTTTGAAAGCGAACTCTTTGGACATGAAAAAAATGCTTTTACAGGAGCAGGTCAGCTCAAAAAGGGATTGATAGAAATTGCTGATGGGGGGACTGTTTTCTTAGATGAAATAGGTGAGATTCCATTAAATCAGCAAGCGAAGCTCCTACGGTTTTTAGAAGAGCGAAAGATCAAACGGGTGGGTGGCGTGCAAAATATTGATGTCAATGTGCGCGTCATAGCAGCTACGAACCGAAACCTTTTAAAAATGGTGCATCAGGGGACTTTTAGAGCTGACCTATATTACCGAATAAACGTCGTTCCAATTGAAGTGATGCCCTTGCGCGATAGACCCTCTGATATTATGTATCTTGCAGAACATTTTAAAAGTTTTTATAACCATAAGTTCAACAAGAACATTTCAGGGTTTACGGAGCCAACTTTAAAGAAAATGAATCAGTATAAATGGCCGGGCAATATAAGAGAGCTCAAAAATTTAGTCGAACGTGCGTGTATTATCCATGATGAAGGCGAGCTCACGCTTGCGGATTTTTCAAATTATGATGAAGAAAAGATCTCTTCGAGTCAAAGATATTCTTTTGATTTTTTAAAGGATATTGAGATGGGAAGACCCATCGACTTACCAGAGCATCTCATTCAGTTAGAAAATGAATGTATTGATCATGCCTTAGATATTTGTAATGGCAATCAGTCTAAGGCTGCTGAACTTTTGAATATAAGCCGTTTTTCGTTAAAACGGCGCCTTGAGAAACAATCTACTATCCTATGAAGTGCTTTTCAAAAGCGCTTCATACAGAAACGAATAGAAGCTATATGCGAAACGAACTTTTAAAACAGGCATGAATCCAAATAGAGAAAGAGCGAATTCACTCAGTGCTGAGCGAATTCGCTCTATTTTTATGCTGAGAAAAACGATAAAAGGGCTGAAAAAGCTAAACAGTTTTCTGGCATAGGGCTTGCGTATTATCAGTGCAGGAGGTGAAATAATGAAAATTGATATTAACAGTGACTTGGGAGAAAGTTTTGGAAATTATACCTTGGGAATGGATGCGGCATTATTATCTTTGATCAGTTCGGCAAATATTGCCTGTGGATGGCATGCAGGAGATGCCAATGTTATGGCGCAAACGGTAAGAGATGCGTTAGAAAACAATGTAGCGATTGGCTGTCATCCAGGGTTTCCAGATCTTTTAGGATTTGGAAGAAGAACCATTCAAGTGTCACCACAGGAACTTAAGAATTATGTCAAATATCAGATTGGGGCACTGAATGCATTTGTGACTTCAGAGGGCGGAGTGCTTAAACATGTTAAACCGCATGGTGCCATGTACAATATGGCGGCAAGAGATGAAAAACTAGCTCACGCAATTGCTGAGGCCATTTATGAAATCAATCCTGAAATGAAATTGATGGGGCTTTCTGGAAGTCAAATGATCACAAGTGCGCAAAGGCTAGGACTTAAGACAATCAGCGAGGTCTTTGCAGATCGTGCTTATTTATCTGACGGTTCACTAGTGCCTAGAAGTCAAAAGGGTGCTGTGATTCATGATCGTGAAAAAGCGATTGAACAAGTTATGCAAATGGTTAAGACACAAACTGTGACTGCACTTTCAGGGGAGAAAATTGAGATTGAAGCAGATTCTATTTGCGTTCATGGGGATAACCAAAAGGCTATTGAATTTGTTATGGGAATCCGCAAGCACCTGATTGGAGAAGGTATTCAAATTAAAGCAGTATAAGCGACTAAATGTGAATTTAAATTACTTTTTATAGGGGGAATAGTAAATGATTGAAGAAAATGCAATAAAGACGAAAAATGAAAACAGAAAGAAAAGCAAGGGCAATATGAGTGCGCTTTTAGGTGCCGCATTTATCATGGCAACATCTGCGATAGGCCCTGGTTTTTTAACACAAACGGCAACTTTTACACAGCAATTTGCTGCCAGTTTTGCCTTTGTCATATTGCTTTCTATCATTTTAGATATTGGCGCTCAAGTAAATGTTTGGAGTATTATTGGCGTTTCAGGGATGAGGGGACAAGATATTGCGAATAGAATCTTACCGGGATTGGGTCATTTTGTTGCGATCTTGGTTGCACTGGGCGGCTTGGCATTTAACATCGGAAATGTGGGCGGTGCGGCTCTTGGCCTCAATGTCTTAACGGGATTAGATATCAAGCTCTGTGCCGTCATTGGTGGTGCTGTAGGTTTGGCTATATTTATAAGCAAAGATGCAGGGCCAATGATTGATAAAATCACTAAGATTTTAGGTCTTATGATGATTTTAATCGTAGGTTATATGGCGGTTATTACACATCCGCCAGTAGGAGAAACGATTTTCAGAGCCTTTGTACCTGAAAATCCAAAGGGACTTGTTTTTCCGACGATTACCTTGCTGGGTGGAACTGTAGGAGGGTATATCACATTTGCAGGTGGGCACAGATTAATAGATGCAGGAATTACTGGAAAAGGCAATTTGAAAGAGATTCGAAAAGGTGCTATTATGGGGATTGTGATTGCATCGGTTATGCGCGTCTTATTATTCTTAGCCATTTTAGGGGTTGTGGTCAAAGGGCTTCAACTTGATCCATCAAATCCAGCGGCTTCAGCATTCCAACATGGAGCGGGTATGATAGGCTATAAATTTTTTGGATTAGTATTGGTGGCAGCGGGACTGACATCGGTAATTGGAGCAGCATATACTTCTGTTTCTTTTTTAAAAACCTTGCATCCTTCAATCCAGAAGTTTGAGAGATATTGGATTATTGGCTTTATTGCAGCTTCTACTCTGATCATGGCTGTAATTGGAAAACCAGCAAAACTGCTTATTCTGGCTGGATCTCTAAATGGTCTGATTTTACCGATTACAATAGGTGTAATTCTCTTTGCTTCAACTCGAAAAGATATCGTTGGGGATTATAAACATCCCAAATGGCTCTTGGTATTTGGATTTGCCATTGTACTAATTGCCGCTTACGCGGGCATCATGTCACTTTCAAAATTACAAATGCTTGTACATTAAGGATATGCTTATGAAACCAGTCTATAAAATTAAACCTTGTGGAGATTGCGCCTTGAGCGTTATCTTCGAAAATGAAATATCAGAAGAAGTTAATAATCACGTGGCAAGTTTAAAGAAATCTGTTGAAAGTAAAAAACTCAAAGGCTTCCAAAGTTGTATTCCCACATATTGCGCATTGCTTATTAGATATAGCCCCTTAGAGAGCACTTATGGAGAGTGGAGTAGACATATAGAGCACCTTTTAGAGGAACGTTGTGAAGTAAGTGATGATAAAGCGATGGTCTATGTGATCCCGGTTTATTACGGTGGTGAATTTGGTCCGGACTTAGATCATGTGGCATCACAAAATCAATTGGAAGCATCGAAGGTCATAGAAATTCATACTTCAAATATTTATCGCATCTATATGCTTGGGTTCACACCAGGATTTCCCTATTTAGGGGGAATGGACGAACGCATTGCAACGCCAAGATTGACACAACCTAGAACGAAGATAGAGGCAGGGTCTGTGGGGATTGCGGGTAAGCAAACGGGTATATATCCCATAGATAGTCCTGGGGGCTGGCAAATCATTGGGAGGACACCTGTGAGATTATTCGATATTGAATCCGATCCACCTATGCTTTTGGAAGCTGGAAACTATATTCAATTTAAAGAGATTGATTTGAAGACATTTAAAAGTATTGAAAAATTAGTATCCACGCATCAATTTAGTTGTGAAACATATGAAATATCGCGCGGAGGTGTTAAAAATGAGTTCAATTAAAGTCATTGCACCGGGATTGTTTAGCACGATACAGGATTTAGGACGATTAAATTATCAGCAGTATGGCATGCCCGTCTCTGGAAGTATGGATCATTTTGCACATAAAATAGCCAATTTGCTTGTGGGAAATGCCGAAGATGAAGCTTTGATAGAGATGACAATCCTTGGAGGTCAATTTGAATTTAAAGCAGATGTGCTGGTTGCCATTACTGGAGCCAATATGTCTCCTATGATCAATGGACAGTTGGAGGTGGGCATGTGGCGCAGTGTGCGCATTAAAAAAGGGGATCGATTGACCTTTGGACCTGCTCATAATGGTTGTAGAACTTATTTAGCAATCGCTGGGGGATATGAGATCGAGAATACTTTAGAAAGTAAATCCACATATACGCGTGGAAGTCTAGGAGGGTATAAGGGCCGTACTTTCAAAAAAGAAGATGAAATAAAACTCAAAACACACAAACTGAAATTAGAGAACTTGGAAGGGCGATTTGTCAGGGCAGAGCACATTCCCACTTATACATCTGAATTAGAGCTCAATGTAGTTCTTGGGCCTCAAGAAGAAGCATTTACAGCTAAGGGCATTGCTGATTTTTTTAGTGAAACTTTTAAGATTACAAATGAGTTCGATCGTATGGGTTATAGACTTGAAGGCAAGAAAATAGAGCATGTAAATTCGGCGGATATCATTTCGGATGGCATCGTCAGTGGCGCTGTCCAAATTCCTGCTCATGGAAATCCCATTATCATGCTTTCAGACTGTCAGACTACAGGTGGCTATACTAAAATCGCACATGTAATCACAGTTGATTTATCAAAACTGGCTCAAGCTAAAGCAGGTGATGTCATAAAATTCAAAGCATTGGATATAGAAGAAGCGCACCAGTTGCATAGGGAGAGCGCTGAAAAGTATGAGATCATAAAAGCAGAACTAGACCAATTTCAATTGGCACCAGAGCGTAATATGAAACTTAAGCTGATGCATAAGGTTTTTAATGTCAAAGTCAATGAAATTAAGACGAAACCTTTATAAATTAAGATGACATTTTTATAAACTAGGAAAAAACTCTTATAAAAAAGGAGGTAAGAGATGAGGGATTTATCTTCATGTACCCCTATTGAAGTGAGGCAGATGATCAGAAACAATGAGGTGAAATCGCCCACTGCTGGAATGTGTCACGGCTATGCGCAAGGGAATTTGGTGATCTTGCCTAAGGCCTTGGCGTATGATTTTTTACTGTTCACACAGCGCAATCCAAAGCCATGTCCAGTGCTTGAAGTGAGCGATGTGGGAATCAAAACGTTGAAAATTGCAAAGGATTCAGATATTGCCACGGACATACCGAAGTATAGGGTGTATAAAAAGGGCATTCTTGAAGGCGAGTATGACCATTTGAACTCAATGTGGAGAACGGATTTTGTCTCCTTTATACTGGGGTGTAGCTTTACTTTCGAATCCGCTCTGATGGACGAGGGCATTGGCGTAAGGCATATAGAGCAGAACTGTAATGTGCCCATGTATGTGACAGATATCATGTGTGAACCAGCAGGGATTTTTTCAGGGCCCACAGTGGTGAGTATGAGGCCGATGACACCGGATAAAGTGATTCAAGCCATAAGGATAACTTCAAGGTATCCCGGGGTGCACGGTGCGCCCATTCATATTGGAGACCCGGGACACATCGGTATAAGGGATATCCACAATCCGGATTTTGGCGATCCGGTAGAGATCAAAGCGAATGAAATTCCCGTATTTTGGGCCTGTGGTGTGACGCCACAGGCAGTTGCCATGAAAGTGAAACCTGAGATCATGATTACGCATGCACCAGGGCATATGTTTATAACCGATATTAAGAACAATCAATTGGCTATTGTATAGAAGCAGTGGTAAACATAAATAAATATTTTTAACAAAGATACATTAAAATATAAAGATGTCTTAAATCTATGAAAATGCCTCAAATGATTTCGTTTTTAAAACGATTTTTATGGAGGCATCTTTTTTTATGAATAGGACACTCTTTTAGAGTTTCTAAATGGTTTGTAGAAACAATTAAATAAAGAGCCTGTTGACAAGTAGATAAAGTAGTGCTAAAGTGTACTTATCAAACAAGTACACTCAAGTTCAATCGGGGGCTTTTATGGAAATTATAATCAGTAGTAATACCAGCAAACCTATTTATGAGCAAATTACGTCTCAGTTCAAGGCAAAGATCATGTGTGGGGAACTGCAAACAGGTGATCCGATCCCCTCAATGCGTTCTTTGGCGAAATCTCTGCATGTAAGTGTGATAACGGTTCAAAAGGCCTATGAAGACTTACAAAGAGACGGTTTTATAGAGACAACTGTCGGACGCGGCAGTTTTGTAGCAGCTCAAAATAAGGATTTTATTAGAGAAGAACAAAATCGCAAAGTGGAAGCGCACTTGCAAGAAGCCGTGGAGATCGGAAGAGCAAGTGGCATTCCAGTTGAAAAATTAGTTGAATTGGTGAAGCTGTTTTACCTTGAGGAGGAATAGCATGAATGAGTATGTTTTAGAGGTAAATGATGTTGTAAAAAGGTATCTGGATTTTACTTTGGACAAGGTATCTTTTAAGGTGCCCAAAGGTTCCATTGTGGGCTTGATTGGTGAAAATGGCGCTGGGAAGAGCACCACCATTAATATTGCGTTGGATTTAGTCAGAAAGGAACAGGGGACTGTTACTGTTTTGGGACAAGAAATCCCGAACGAAGCACATCATTGGAAAGAGGATGTAGGTGTTGTATTTGATGGGATTAATTTTCATGAAGCATTGACACCACTTGAAATAGGCAAGATTTTGTCTTCGGGTTATAAACAGTGGGATGATAAGGTGTATCAAAACTATTTGGCAAAATTTCAACTAGCGCAGAATAAGAGAATCAAAGATTTTTCCAAGGGCATGAAAACGAAACTCTGTATTGCCGCGGCATTATCCCATGACCCTAAATTATTGATTCTAGATGAAGCCACCAGCGGTCTCGATCCAGTTATGCGTGATGACATGTTGGACGTCTTTTTAGATTTCGTTCAAGATGAGAATCATTCTATTTTGATGTCTTCACATATCACTACCGACCTTGAAAAAGTGGCGGATTATATTGTCTTAATACATCAAGGTAAAATTATCTTAAGCCAATCCAAAGACGAACTCATTTATAATTACGGCATTATAAGATGTGGTGCGGCTCTTTTTGAAGCACTTGATAAAAGCGAAATATTGGCTTATCGAAAATGTGACTTTCAGTGGGAAGTGTTGGTAGCAGATAAAGCTAAATTTAAAAAGCAATATAGGGATGCTGTTATTGATAATGCATCTATAGATGATATTCTCTTGCTTTACGTAAAGGGGGAACAGGCAAAATGAAAAGTTTAATTTTAAAGGATTTGTATAATATCGGACATCATTCAAGGTCAATGCTGTTGATGCTCTTGATTTTTGGCGTTATATTCTTGCCTACAAACGGGTTGATAAGCTATGTGATCATGTGCTGTGTCATGTGCAGTATGATGATTGTAACCACTTTTGCTTTTGATGAAAATGCCAAGTGGACGAAATATGCTGTAATCATGCCCGTTTCTAAAAATCAAATTGTGCTCAGCAAGTTTATTGTACTCCTAATTTTCACTGTGATTGGCACTTTGGTGGGGAGTATCGTCGGTGGAATTGGAGGTGCTTTAATTCAAGTATTTGATTATGCACGTTTAGAGGATTGGATAAATCTGATTACCACATCAGGCATTGGGTTGGTGATTGCCTTTTTCTTTGGGAGTATCGTCATTCCATTACTCTATAAATATGGCGCTGAAAAAGCACGTGTCTTATCTTTGGTGGCTTTCGTCTTGCCGGTAGTGGCGTGTGTTGGGCTCTATAAAGTGCTGTTGACCTTGGGTTTTGTCTTTAGTGATAGGTTGGTTTTTACTGGAATGATGCTGTCACCGGTCTTAGTATTGATCTGGTCAATTTTTATGTATAAAATCAGTTGTAAGATATTTGGACAGCAAGAATTTTGATTTGAACGATTTGAAAAAAGCTTTCGCATGAAATGTGTTTTTAAGGATTACTTAAGGGTGTATGCTCTTTAAACCTTATTGTTACAATAAGGTTTAAAAGGTATAATGGCGATGAAGGGGTGATCTAAAATAGAAAAGCTAACGATTGGACAAATGGCAAGATTAAATCAGGTTTCCGAACAAACGCTACGCTATTATGACAAGATCAAACTGCTGATGCCGGATACTGTGGATGAAACCAATGGATATCGTTATTACAGTATCGGTCAAAGTGCATATTTGGATATGATTCAATATATGAAGTCTCTTGGCATGAGGTTGAGCGATATCAAAAAACAATTAGAGTTAAAAGACCCGTCAATGATCAAGTCTGTTCTCAGAAAGAAAAGCGATCAGATCAATACTGAGATTAGAGCGTTGAAGCAACAGCAAAGGGCAATTGAACGTACTTTGCAGTGCTATCAACACTATGAAACATCGCCGCCTGATGGCACCATTATTCTAGAGTATATTCCAGAGAGAATAATTTATTGCATTGATGCAAATATCAATTTTTATGATTACGGTATCGATGTTTATGAAAAGATGCTTAGAAAGCTTAAAGAAAGTTTGATATCGGATAATTTGCCTCAAATTTATTTTTGTAATGCAGGGACTATTTTGCGCCAAAAAAAATTGCAACAACATGAATTCTATTCAAGTGAAGTCTTCGTCGTCGTGGATCGTGAGTTTGTTGCAGATCAGTTGACGTCTTCGATCCCCGAAAATGCGTATCTATGTATTTATTGCGATGAGTTTGAGAAAGAAAAGGCCTATATCACTCGCCTTTTAAATAAAGTGGAAGAGGAAGGTTACAGAATTGTTGGAGATTATATCTGTGAAGTTATCGCTGAGTTTCCACTTCTTGAAAGCAAAAAACGCGGTATGTTTTTTAAACTACAGATTCCAATAAAGTTTAATTGAGGTATGAAAAAACAAGTTGACATTATACTGACTATAACCTCTATCATTGATTATAGAGTTGGTGGGCATATGGATTTGCCACTGAAACGCGATACCACTATAATATGATGAAAGGGGTTTTGAATCATGTATCATGAAAAAATTCGAGTTATTCAGTATGGATGTGGGAAAATGTCGAGGTATATGCTTCGATATCTGTATGAAAATGGTGCAGAAATCGTGGGCGCTGTTGATGTAAATCCTGCTGTCGTCGGCAAGGATGTTGGCGATTGGGCGGAACTTGGTGTTCAACTTGGTGTGAAAATTAGAAGCGATGCGGATGCTGTTTTGGATGAATGCGATGCAGATATTGCTGTTGTAACGCTGTTCAGCTTTATGGAGGATATCATGCCTCATGTTGAAAAGTTGGTAAGTCGTGGCATCAATGTGATCACCACTTGTGAAGAAGCGATCTATTCTTGGACGACTGCGCCAGCAATTACAAATAAGCTGGATAAAATGGCCAAGATGCATAATTGTACAATTGTTGGTTCTGGTATGCAAGATATCTATTGGATCAATATGCTTGGATGTGTCGCTGGCGGCGTACATCGTATAGAGAAAATTGAAGGGGCTGTAAGCTACGATGTGGAAGACTATGGATTGGCGCTTGCTGAAGCTCATGGCGTGGGATTGACGCCGGAGGCATTCGAGAAACAAATTGCACATCCTGAAACACTTGAACCTTCTTATGTCTGGAATTCTAATGAAGGCATATGTTCTAAAATGGGTTGGACGATCAAATCTCAAACTCAGAAATGCGTACCTTATTTCTATGACACAGATTTGTTTTCAAAGACACTTAATAAGACGATTCCAAAAGGCAACTGCATTGGTATGAGCGCAGTTGTGACCACAGAGACTTTCCAAGGACCGATTATTGAAACGCAGTGTATTGGGAAGGTGTACGGACCGGATGATGGGGATATGTGTGACTGGAAGATCATAGGTGAGCCAGATACCACTTTTTGTGTGAAAAAGCCTGCCACTGTTGAACACACTTGTGCGACAATTGTCAATCGCATTCCCAATGTCATCAATGCACCTGCTGGCTATATAACTGTGGATAAGCTTGATGAGGTGGCGTATCTATCCTATCCTATGCAAATGTATGTAAAATAGAAGCTTAATTAAGGGCTGATTTCTTTTAAAAAAACCACCATGCAAGAATTCGTCCTGCATGGTGGTTTAAAATGCTATGAAGGGTTTGATATTTCAAATTTCAATTTACGTTGATAAATTTCATTCTAATGCTCATCTGTTTTTATAGAAAATCTCATTATGGTGTGATGGTTTGATGTAAAACAGTTCACTTTGATAAGTGTTTGGCGTATAATTAAGTTTAATATTAGATTAAAATGAGGGTTAGACGACATGGTTAAGAGTGTGGATAAAAAAAAGCTATCTTTACGTCCGGTAAATAAACAGGATTTTTCCACTATTGAAGTATGGCTCAACAAAGACTATATAAAAAAGTGGTATGGTGAACCAAGCGAATGGATGTTGGAAATTAGAAATGACAGCGGCAACTTTGATTGGCTCAATCATTACATAGTTCTGTATCAGGATATGCCCATAGGATTTTGCCAGTATTATGACTGTTCGAAAACATCGGCAGGATTTGAATGGGATTCTGAACCACAGGGCACTTTTTGCATTGATTATCTGATTGGACAAGATGCTTTTTTGAAGAAAGGGCTGGGCAGTGTTATCGTCCAACAATTATGTCGTCTGGTTTGCACATTGGAAGACCCAGTACAAATTATAGCTGATCCGGTTCCTGAAAATATAGACTCCATAAAACTTCTGGAGAAAAATGGATTTACATTAGACCCCATAACGGGTTTATATAAGATAAAAACGGAAAAGTTGAAGCGGTGAGTAGGATGTATGATATCCAATCATTTGCTTTCATCCAAAATCATTTTGAGGCATCGAGAGATGGCTCAAATGTTGTTATGAAAAAACGAGGGTCTTGAATTTTTCATTCAAATCCTCGTCAAGCCTCATAAACACTGTATATTTGAATCCGGTATCCAAATGAGATTAAATAGGGTGCTTAATAATCTATACTTGAGAAGGAGAAAGCGAGAATGGTTCATTTAGTTTATTGTGATAACACAGGTAAAAAGGGCGAGCGTGTTTTGAATAAAATCTTATCGGGTACAAAAACAATAGTGGTCAGAGGTGCGGCAGGACGAAAAATACCGCATAGTCGTGTTTTTGATGGGGAAATGCTTTATTTCATGGAAAAAGGGACGGCACTTATCTCAGCGAAGGCCCTTGTAAAATCTGTACAAAATTACATTAAGTTGACGGATGATGAAATTATAAAAATCTTTGATGATTATCAAGATAAGCTGGCATTAACCGACAAACAGCGCCTGCGCTGGCATAAAAAGTGCCTGTGTTTGGTAGAATTTGAGCAGGTGGAAATAATTGAACCTGCACTTGCATTTGATCATCAGGGCAATATGGATGATTGGCTAATCATTGAAAAAATTGAAGATGTGGTTGTTGGAACCAGCATTCCATATAATTATAAAAAATCAAAGTTTTGAAAAATGTGGACATTGGATTGCACATCAGAGACCCTGCCTAGGGTCTTTTTTAATACACAAAGTTGAGGACACTTTTTTGTTAGAATATAAAAAAATAAGCTGAGATAGATACACCTTTGTATCTATTTCAGCCTAATAACTTTGGTGCACCCTGCGGGATTCGAACCCACAACCAACGGATTCGAAGTCCGCTACTCTATCCAATTGAGCTAAGGATGCGTGCATTATACCGCTATTTATTATACTATAAATTTGTTTTTTAATAAAGAGGTTACATAAAAAAAGAGCATAAGTCTACAGAGTATATTCTCGGAGGTGGCAGATACAATCGGATTTTGTAATTCTATTTTTGTTCGAAATACGCTTTTATCAGTTCTGCCAGGAGCAGAGTGGAACGGCACTTATAATCATCATTATCCGTTGGATACTTTAAGAGTAGTGGCACGAAACGTTTGCTGGAGCCTATGGAATAACTTTTCAGGTTGCTGTTGGCTCTAGAGCAGGAACGATAATTAAATGCGACACCAAGGCCTTCTTCGGCAAGTGCAACAGCCATTTCTGCCGAGCAGTTCTGATTAATCGCCATAACTGGAGGGGAAATATCTCTAAAGTAAGATCGCGCCAATTTGCCTAGAATTGTTCTAGGTGGACTTAAAATAAATGGAATCTTAGCCTTGTGGAGCGACTCGAGCTCAATCCATTGATTGCCATTATCGAAGTTGTGAATCTCACAATTGAGATCGAAATCCTTATGGGCAACTAAAATCACTTCGTCTTCCAAAATGCTTTTAGGCGTCATCTCTTTGCGGTGATCTGGTTTTGCAATTAAGGCCATATCCAGTTTGCCCTTTGATATGAGCTCTTCCAATATAACAGAGTCGTGTTCGTGGATGACGATGTCAACATTTGGATAGCGATTGTTAAATAAGTACCGATGGGGGACAAATTGAGAATCCCGCTTGGGAAGTTGAAATGGCTCAATATATAGGTTATCTAATCGAGCACGGTATCCCAGAAGAGCATATCGTCTATATGACTCGAACGTTGCAACGTCACTTATTGAATCTAAAGTAATTGGGGGTAAATAATTATGTTGAGTATAAGTATTATAGTTGCAATTATTGCAGCTATTGCAATTGGTTATAAAACGAAAATCAATACGGGTATCATTGCGATTGTATTCGCCTATGTCATTGGAAGTTTTGTAATGGGGATGAGTGCAAAACAAGTTATATTAGCATGGCCAATCAAAACAATGTTCATCATATTTTCAGTATCATTATTCTACAATTTTGCACTTGTAAATGGTACTTTGGATAAACTAGCCAGACATCTGCTCTATGCTTGTCGGAAACATCCTGCGTTATTGCCATTTGCGCTTTATCTTGCTGCAACTGTAATTGCGGGTCTTGGTGCAGGGTTTTTTACAGTCATCGCATTTATGGCGCCGATCACTTTAATGATCTGCGAAGAGTCTAAAATGGATAAACTCATTGGTGCAGTAGCAGTTAACTTTGGTGCTCTTTCAGGTGGAAATTTCATGACAAGCGGTCTTGGTGTCGTATTCATCAGTTTGATGGATGAAGCCGGCTATTCAGAACAGAGTTTTATGTTCACCGCAGTTATCTTTGCAGCAAGCATTGTTTTTGCGCTTATTGTAATTTCAATATTTAAATATGTTCCAGTGAAAAACAGAAAAATTGGCGAGGGTATTGTTTATGAAAAACCAGAGCCACTAAATCGTGTACAAAGAGTCAATTTCAATTTGATGCTTGCGATGATTGTGATTGTTTTATTCTTCCCAATTGCTCATATCATCTTACCGGATAGTTCTTGGATCACTTATGTCAACAAACGTATGGATGTAGGTCTTGTGGCAATCGTATTCTCTTTTATTGCATTGTTACTGGATCTTGCACCTCAAAATGAAGTTATTTCTAAAATACCTTGGAAGACCATCATCATGATCAGTGGTGTGGGTATGTTGATTGCCGTGGCAATTGAAGCCGGGACAATTAATGCATTGAGTGCATGGGCGGGTTCGAATCTTCCAATTTGGTCCATTCCTATTGTATTTACACTAATCGGCGCATTCATGAGCTTTTTCTCAAGCACTACGGGTGTTGTTTGTCCGGCATTATTCCCTCTTGTGCCTGAGTTGTCAGCAACCACGGGCATCAGTCCGCTTTTGATTTTCGCTTGTATCGTATTGGGCGCTCAAGCAACTGCAATTTCTCCATTCTCTTCTGGAGGATCACTCATATTGGGTTCTGTTCCAACAGATGAAGAACGTGACCATATGTTTTCAAGATTGTTGTTTATTGCCGTACCAGTTTGTATTGGCTTAATTGTCATCTTCAACATCGTCCTTTCATTTATCCTGTAAGGATGTAAGACGCTCTAGAAAATGATATATAGTTTAATTCCAACTTCATTTTGATTTTGGGCGTATCTATAAAAAAGACATAACTCCCCTTGGCGGAAAGTATGTCTTTTTTAGAAAAATGATGCAAAAAAGATGTTCTATTTACTTTTATATAACCACCATGTTTCGTTTTGAATGGGATAAAACCCAATACTGTAATAGAACTGCTGTGATGAAAGTACATAAGCCTGTTTTGCTCCAAGCTTGTCACATCTATTGACACCTTCAAGAACAGCGGCTTTTCCTAATCCCATTTTTCGATATTCTGGCAAAGTGAAAACGGGTTCGACATAAGCATATCCACTATTGGGGATACACCACATTCCACAATGAGCAGCATAATCACCGTTTGGCGCTACGACTAAAATTCGCAAATTCAAGTTTAAATACGGTGCATCAAAGCCTTTTCGTTTTCTCATGGATTCCATTTCTATTTCATTGCGCTGGCGTTGGTTATTGAATCCTCTCCATATGGCATTATAATATCGTTCAACATCAAAACCCTCATCGTCAAAACTCATAATACTATAGCCACTTGGGAGGGGATAGTCATGCGGATTAATATCAATCATCGCCACTGAAGACTTTTGAGTAGTGGGTATAAAGCCTCTTTGAATGGCGGCTTGCTGATATTCTAAATCACCATCCGGCAATGTGATTCTTATTTCTCCATGTAAACTCAAATTTTGCATAGCGTATTCAATCAGTTGTGATTTCAGATAATTATATCTTTCATCTAAGCATAAATACGCTTCACCGAGATCATTTTCATAAGTTACCAGTCCTACAATAATCCCGTTATCTTCAACAACACCAATATTCGATAAATGTTCCATGCTCATATATGGCCCAAACTGCCATACCCACCGAGCCCACAAGTAATTAGGTGTAATGACCTTATCATGATTTATGCGAATTAGAAACTCACATATTCTGTTAAAATCATCTGAGTATCCTGCTTCTTTAGTATAACTTCTAATTTGAACACACATATTGCTTCTCCCATCACAAATTTTCATTAAGAACCACAATGCATTTGATCATTCTATATAATTATACAATACTTTTAATCATAAAAAAACAGACTTGCCCACCCACAACCAACGAATTCGAAGTCCGCTACTCTATCCGATTGAGCTAAGGATGCGTGTGCTTACTTCATCCGCATTAATATTTTCAAAAATCAAACTGCCGTTTGTACTGGTAGCCTTTATATTTGATGTTTTTATATTTGAAACTTCCACGATACCACTTGTCGTATCAACTCGGCGGTCACGAATACTACCCAGACTTCTACGCACATGAGACAGAATTAAACTGGTTGAATGGAGAATTCCCGCTGACGATGGATACTATCCGGGGTATGGTCATAGATCGCTGCGATTTGCCGAAAGAATATGATGTCAACACTTATAAGTTCTTTCAGGGAATGCCTACAAAGTTATTGAAAGACGGTGACACCATAGATTTAGGTGGACGTGTGATTACGGCACTGCATACACCAGGACATTCTCCAGGGCATCTATGTTTTTGGGAGTCGCAACGTGGTCATTTATTTACCGGAGATCTCGTCTATAAAGACACCCTATTTGCGTACTATCCATCCACTGATCCGCAGGCATATCTCTCATCGCTTGAAAAGATTGCTGCGCTACCGGTGGAAAAAGTATTTCCTGCTCATCACAGCTTGGATATCCAGCCAGAGATATTGATCCGTATGCGAGATGCGCTCAGGCAACTGAAAGTCGATGGCAGCCTACATCATGGTAGCGGGATCTTTGATTACGGCGATTGGGCTATTTGGCTGTGATGATAGTAAGGTTCAATTTTTAGAAAATATAGGGATTGGTAAACAAAAAGAGAAACCGAGAAAATTCTCGGCTTCTCTTTTTGTTTTTTTGTTCTCACTCATTTCGTCATAGCCTATTTTAAACCTTCGATCTTTTTAAGAGAAGTAATTTTCTTTTAAGCGATGATAGCTTTTAAACTAAGCTTTGTATGATTGACAAAAATGAAACAAAATTAATTTGCGCATTCATATTGACTTGAATAATATTTACTATATAATTAATATTGTTTAAATCGATGTGAAAGGAGATATGAATTGGACATTGATAAAATTCCACAGTGGATACTTGCATTAGAGCAAGAAGATGCTAATTTTCTTAAAAATTTTGTTTTAAAATCAGGTTCACTAAAAGAGATAGCAAAATTTTATGAAGTTTCTTACCCAACCGTACGATTACGTTTGGATAAACTTATTCAAAAAATTGAAATGAACGATCAGCAGAAAGAAGAACCTTTTCAAGCATTTATTAGAGGTTTAGCAGTTGATTCGCGAATTGATTTAGAAACAGCAAAGCTTATAATCGAAAAATACAAAAATGAGAGGGGAAATAGAACATGAGAAATTTTCTTATTGCTGGCGTTATTACTGTTATCTTGTGGATTGCAGAGGATTTGCTTTGCACAAAGCTTAAAAATCCGCTTTGGGGCGGAATTATACCCCTGCTCACATTAACTTTTACGATCTATATTTTAGCAACTGGTATGATTTCTTTTAATCTTACATCCTTTATTGTGTTTTTAATCCTTAATCTCTTTATAATAGAGGGGTGGAGTACTGGAAGAGAAAAATACAAAAAGAGACAAAAATCAGAATTAGACAAGATGAAAGCACATGATATTGATAATTGAAAGATAGCTTAAGATTTGCCAATTACTCTTTTTTGTAGGAGGCAGCAGACCTGTTCGTTTTTCATGGCACATCTTTTCTTGCTCTTTGATTGTGGGTGTAAAAAAACGGCTGTGTTTTTCAGTTACAAAGAACACAGTCGCTTCAAAATTGTCAATAGAATATTGGCTTTATAAAATTGTTTACAGGGTTAATTCTGGTCCAAAACAAGAAATACCCTACTCTCTTTAAAAAAAAAGCAGGATACATCTATGAAAAACAAGGGGCTTAAATTATTTCGATCAAAACCCTCTCGAGGCACTATAAATACTAGACTTTCAGCCTTGCATCTATTTTGACTTCACATTATGGTGCACCCTGCGGGATTCGAACCCACAACCAACGGATTCGAAGTCCGCTACTCTATCCAATTGAGCTAAGGATGCATGTGTTGTATATGTGTGTTATACCGCTATTCATTATATTATAAAATTGTTTTTTAATAAAGGGAAACCTTAAAAAAAGATAATGAATATAATTAAAGATTTGACAGCCCTATCTCATTGCTATTGGATATTTGAATGGTATATTATAAAATAAGGGAGAAATTAGAAAGTGGCATATGTTATAATGATTGATAAATAAATAACAATGCTAGAGGTGAGTGATGAACTTTAAATATAGTATAAGACGCAAAGCTATTTGGATTGTTGGATTGTTGATGATATTACTTATAATAGGGGTAGGGTGCTCAAGGTCCGATCAGAAGCAACAAGTGATTCTGGCAGATCAATTTGGCCTTGCTTATGCGCCACTTGAAATCATGAGGCACGAGGGGTATTTAGAGCGTGAAATAGCAGATGCAAATTTAGATTTGGAAGTGGTTTGGAAAAAACTCCCGAATACAGCTGCCATGAGGGAAGCGATGCTTGCCAATGAACTGGATTTCGGATTTGTGGGCATTCCGCCATTTCTAATTGGAAAAGATAAAGGGATGGACTGGCGGATTGTTATGGGATTATCACAGAGTCCGCTTGGTCTTGTTGCGCCGCAAGGGATGACCAGTTTATCTGAAATGAGACCAGATCAAAGAATACTGCTGCCACAGCCAGGAAGTATACAACATATTTTACTCAGCATGTATGCGGAAAAAACAATTGGAGATGCAAAGGCCTTTGACAGTCAATTGGTTTCCATGTCTCATCCTGATGGTCAAACAGCTATGATGAACGACAATTCAGAAAACCTTCACTTCACATCGCCGCCGTATCTAAACAATGAGCTTAAGCAGAGCGACCTAGAACTTCTAGTGGATGGTGAAACCTGCTTTGGTGGACCCTTTACATTCATAGTGGGTATATGTCCAGAGCGCGTTTATGAGAATACTGCTCTGTACACGGCTTTTTCAAATGCACTTTCAAAGTCCATTGACTTTATGAATGCATCACCAGAGCTTGCATATCAAATACTTTTAGAAAACTATACAGAAGCCGATTTAGAAGCTTTGCCAGAAATGATCTACACCAGTGATATTAAAGGGCTAGATCAATTTGTAACCTTTATGCATCAACAAGAGCTGATTGAATCTGATTTGGATGAAGAGGCGTTAATATGGCATTGAACACAGGGACTAAAAAAGGCGGACAAATTAAAATTAAAATCTTACTGCTTTTGTTGATTTGCTTAATTTGGGAAATGGTTGCTCGGAGTCATCTTTATCCAGAGGCACTATTTCCCACGATAGAGGCCATTTTTATTAACTTGATCCATAATGACTCTGTTTTTACAGCCATTTTTTTTTCACTGTTTCAAGCAGTCATGGCATTGTGTGCGAGTACAGTGTGTGTACTTGGCATGCTGGTGCTGTCCAAGCGATTCACAATATGTCATGAACTATTCGATTTGTTGTACACTTTGCTCAGTCCTATTCCAAGCGTTGCCATTTTACCACTTGTGATATTATGGTTTGGATTATCGCCCAATGCGATTTTCTTCTTAATGCTTCATGCGACGATTTGGCCGCTTTGGATACAGTTGGAACTCTGCCAAAAGAGATTGACCAGTCAATTTTATGAACTTGAAAATGCGTATCCGATCCCGCTGTCTAAAAGACTCTACAAAATTTACTTTTTAGGGTCCGTTCCCGATCTCATTGTGGGGTTGCAAAACGGCTTCAACAGAGGCTGGCGTGCAATTATAAGCATTGAAATGATCTTTGGTTTAGTGGGCACGCATATGGGGATTGGATGGTTCATCTATGAAAAACGCATGCTCATGGATACGGTCAGTGTCTATGGTGGTATTTTGGGCATTATGCTCTGCGGCATATTGATAGATCAGTTGCTTTTTAATACACTTAAAAAACATTTATCTGTACGATGGGGAATTGATAAATTGTGATTGTAATTTTCATGAAAATTGCTATAATGAGTGAGTAATAAAGTGTGAGAGAGTTGCGCAAAGCACTCTTGTAATGATCAATGGACTGGAGGAATTGTTATGTCTGAGAAAAACATGGAAAAAATGAAAGCATTTTTGGAAAAGAAAAAAGCAGATAACCAACAGAAACAGCAATTTCAAGTCAATAAAAAAATAGGAAGTGCTGCCACCAGCAAAAAGAACCAAAAGACGAGGGGTTCTAATAATAAAGTATAGAGTTTAAAATTAAATATTAAAGGCATAGGAGCTGATTTATTAACTTTTTTAGAGATTAGGTTGCGATAAAAACGCTTGTGACCTCCTGATTAAAGTCATTAAGTCAGCTTTTGTTTTAATCCTATAGATATAGACGCGTGTATATCTACATACAGCTATAGTTACATATAGCTATGAATTTTTTGCAAAGCAACCCTCAAATGAGATGAGATGATCCGCAATGAGAGGTGCTTAGCTTGAAGGAGGGGGAATGAGCATGGAGATCCCTTATATATTTAATATTCAAAAGTTTTCAGTACATGATGGGCCTGGCATTCGAACGACGCTTTTTTTTAAGGGGTGCCCTCTTCGTTGTAATTGGTGTCATAACCCTGAAAGTCAAAGTTATGCACAGGAATTTATATTGACAAAATCGGGTAAATCCGAAGCTGTGGGCAAGCAGTATACGATTGCTCAATTGGTGAAAGAGCTTGAAAAAGATCAAATTTTTTATGAGCAATCAGGTGGTGGCGTCACGCTCTCAGGTGGAGAAGTTATGACTCAAAACATGGATTATATTGAGGCGCTTGCAAAAAAGTTAAATCAAGTGGGTATATCCGTATGGATTGACACTTGTGGCGAAGCATCCTATGATGCCTTTAAAAGGATACAACCTTATGTAGAGGGGTTTTTATATGATCTCAAATTGATGGACTCTAAGGCACATGAACACTACATAGGAAAAGACAATCATCGAATTTTAGAAAACTTAAAGCAATTAAGTCGTGATAATGCCCATATTAGACTGCGTTTAATACAGATTGATGGTCTGAATAGTAGCGAAACAAGCATGCTTGAAATATACAAGTGGCTTCAGTTGAATCAAGTGCGCATAGAAGCTATAAATTTATTGCCTTATCATGAATTTGGCCGTGATAAATATGCGAGACTAAATCGACAAAATGATCTATTCTGCAAACCTACGGCAGAAGCCCTTGAAAGTGCGCAGGCCTTTTGGCGCTTAAAGGGATATCCAGTTGCCATAGGCGGTTAGAAGATTAGAGATGCAGTTATTAGGATAAACGCGGCAAGAGGAGGTGTGAGTACAGTGACAGAATCAAAACTTAGAGGATCGACAACCCGTATAAAAAGACTCAGAAATATCAGTGAAAAAGAATGTCAGCCTACAATTTCGATAGAACGTGCACTTTTATTGACAGAAGCTTATAAAAAATGGGAGGGCACTTGTTCTACCCCTGTATTAAGGGGACGTGCTTTCAAGTATATCATGGAAAACAGGACACTTTATATAGAACGTGGGGCGCTCATCGTTGGCGAGAAGGGCCATAAACCTTGGGCAGCACCTACTTTCCCAGAACTTTGCTGTCATACCCTTGAAGATTTTGACAACATGAATCATCGGGAAAAAGTGTTTTTTAAGGTTTCTGATGAAGATAGACGATTACAAGAAGAAGTGATTATTCCCTATTGGCAAGATCGCGCTATGATGAAACGCATGAATGCACTTCTCCCAGAGGCTTGGCATGATTTATTTAATGCAGGCATGTTTACAGAGTTTTTAATGCAACGTGGGCCTGGACATACTGTGGCAGATGGGAAGATCTATAAAACGGGTTATTTGGATTTTATAGAGCGTATTGATCGAGAAATTGAAAATCTCGATTTTAATATGGATGTGAATGCCCTTAATAAACTAGAAGCATTAAAGGGGATGCGCTTGACTTGTGAAGGCATGATTATCCTTGGAAAACGTTATGCTATGCGTGCTAGAGCACTGGCTGAAAGTGAATCCGATCCACAGTGGCGTGCAGAGCTTTTGGAGCTTGCTGAGGTCTGCGAGGTCGTTCCAGCTCATAAACCCGAAACTTTTCGTCAAGCAATTCAGATGTACTGGTTTACTCATATTGGAGTCACTGTTGAAATGAATAATTGGGATGCTTATTCCCCTGGAAAATTGGATCAGCATTTGGAGCCCTTTTATAATCGTGAGATTGAAGCGGGTACTTTGACGCGCGATCAAGCTAGAGAATACCTTGAAAATCTTTGGATTCAGTTTAACAATCAGCCTGCACCGCCAAAGGTTGGCATCACTCTTAAAGAATCGGCAACTTACACGGACTTTTGTAATATCAACACAGGCGCACTGAGACCAGACGGCACAAATGGCGTCAGTGAAGTCAGCTATCTCATCTTGGAAGTCATGGATGAAATGAAATTGTTACAGCCAAGTTCCAATGTACAGATTTCGAGAAAATCACCTGAAAAATTTTTAAAAGAGGCTATGAAAATTTCTCGAAAGGGTTGGGGACAACCTGCCTTTTATAATTCAGAGGCCATCATACAGGAATTACTGAATATGGGTAAGACCATAGATGATGCCAGAGCAAGTGGTATTGCATCGGGCTGTGTGGAAACAGGCACAGCAGGGAAGGAGGCCTATGTTTTAACAGGTTACCTCAATGTGCCCAAAGTTTTGGAATTGGTTTTAAATCGTGGCTTTGATCCATATACTCAAAAGAACATTGCGCCTGATTTGGGCGATCCGTGCACTTTCTCTTCTTATGAGTCGTTTTATCAAGCCGTTTATGATATGCTAAAGTATGTTGTAAAAGTAAAGATTGCAGGCAATAATCTAATTGAGCGCATGTATATGCAGTTTATGCCAGTGCCCTTACTTTCCGTGATTACAGATGATTGTATCCGCAAAGGTGTCGATTATAATTCAGGGGGTGCTAGATATAATACCAGTTACATTCAATGTGTTGGTATTGCAACGATTACAGATAGCCTTGCCACTATAAAAAAACATGTATATGAAGAGAAGACTTTTGTAATGGAGATGCTTATCAAGAGTTGCAAAGCCAATTTTAAAGGCTATGATGCAGTTTATGATCTAATAGACAATCAAACGCCTAAATATGGGAATGATGATGACTATGCAGATGATATTTTGCGTGAGGTTGTTCAGTCATTGCAGGAGGTTATCTCAGGTCGAATCACACCTAAGGGTGCGAAGACTGTTGTAGAGTTTTTGCCGACGACATGTCATGTCTATTTTGGTCAGGTTATGGAAGCCAGTCCAAATGGGCGGCATTCAGGTGCGTCGTTGCCAGATGGGATTTCTCCAGAAAAGGGTGCGGATAGAAATGGCCCTACTGCGGTGATCAAATCTGCATCTAAAATCGATCAACTGAAAACAGGTGGTGCACTGTTAAACCAAAAGTTTAGTCCTTCTGTGGTTGCAGGAGATCAGGGGATCGCCAACATGTCGGCATTGGTACGCGCCTATTTTGCACTGGATGGTCACCATATACAGTTTAACGTCATTGAACGCGCCACTTTATTGGATGCTCAAAAAAACCCGGATGCCTATAAGGATCTGATTGTGAGGGTTGCTGGTTACAGTGACTACTTTAATAATCTTGATAAAGCACTTCAAGATGAAATCATTGAAAGAACAGAACAAAACTTTGGTTAGTAAAAATATAAGATATAAGAAGGAGGACTTATATGAAAAGAGCCTTTGAAAATGTAAAAATTGAGTTAAAAGCAAATACCTACTTTGATGGAAAAGTAAATAGCCGTACAGTGTATTTAGAAAATGGTGAGCGTGTGACATTAGGTTTTATGCAGGCGGGTGAATACGTATTTGGAACTGCTGACAAAGAGATCATGGAAATATTAGGGGGCAGTATGGAAGTGTTGCTTCCCAATGAATCACAATGGCAAATATTTCAGGAAAATGACAGATTTGAAGTGAGTGCAAACTCAGAGTTTCAAATTAAAGTAACAGATATGGTGGATTACTGTTGTTATTATGTATAATAGATAGACGACTTGCAGCGGCATATGCAGTCTCTGGAAAACACCAGTAATTGAAATCATAAGCAATCATTTACCGTGGTAAAGGATGATGAAGACGACTTTAAGCACAAAAGGAGGCCAGTTATGCAACAAGAAAAAACGGGAAAAGAGAAATATATTTTGAAAAACCGAAAGATGATCCTTTCAACGTTATGGATCTTTGTACTCACCAACATGCTTTATGCAGATGTCCTTTCTTTAATGGATCCAACATCTCCAATCCGCATGGTGATGACAGGAACTCCTATGCCCTCAGGTGGATTGATTGCAGGTGCAGTACTGATGGAAACGGCAATTATAATGATTCTTTTGCCGCATTTTTTGTCATACAAGCTCAATAAATGGATCACGACTTTCGTCTGTGCTCTAAACATACTGGCGGTTGTTGTGGGTGGTCATGGTACATATTATATACTCTTTGCATCTATTGAAGTGATGTGCATGTTGTTTATACTTTGGTTATCTTGGCAGAATCCTGACGGTAAAGGCGCTAAAGGCAACTAAAAGCAACAAAAAGAATCACTGGAATAAAGATCAATCAATGAAGTGATTCATGCGCAAGAACATGAGCAACAAGAAATTCATCGAAATGTGAAGATCATTAAAGAAGCCCCTGAATGCTCACAGATTCAGGGGCTTCTTTTAGAATATAGGTTACAAAGCGTTGATAATTTGCTCTTTATCAAGGTTATAGAGCTTATCAACAATTTTACCTTCTTTTGTGATGACAATTGCAGGCACTTTTTCAACGCCTAATTTAAGTGCCAGGCCATTTGATTTATAAGTGTCAATGCGATTGACGATTAATTGACCTTTGTTGTCATTTTCTATGGCTTCAATATGCGTTAAGAATTCTCTTGAAGGCATATCTACTGCATTATATACATAGATCAGACCTTGTTTTTCTTTTTGCATGATACACGTATCGAAGATTTCTTTTTCTGCAATGTAACGTTCTGCCGCAGTACCTGCAATGGCACCATCACCAACTGCAGTTGCCACTTGTTTAAGCCATTTGTCAGTGACATCGCCAATGGCAAAAACACCTTCGATATTGGTTTCTTTTTTCTCGTTAACAGGGATGTATTTTTGAGGTGTCATATTGATCACACCTTCAAAGAGCTCTGAGTTAGGCAGATAACCAATGAATTCAAAACAATTGTCACAGTCAACTGGAATTTCTTCGCCAGTCTTAACATTCTTCAGAACAACTGTTGAAAGATGGCCTTCCCCTTCAAAGCGTTTAACCACGGAGTTCCACACGAACTCCATTTTAGGATTTGCAAGTGCCGCTTGACGTGCAATTTCATTACAATCCATGATGCCCTCGTCGTGCATAACAGATACAGTGACTTTGCTTGCGAACTTAGTGAGGAACATGCCTTCTTCAATAGCGGCATCACCGGAACCGATAACGACCACATGTTTGTCCGTATTGGCAGCTGCATCGCAAGTTGCGCAGAAGGAAATGCCTTTATCAAAGAGATAATTTTCTTCGTTTTCAGCACCTGTAGTACGCGGACGGCCACCTGTTGCAATGATCACGGTCTTAGCGATATACTTGTTTCTAAAAGTTTCGACAATTTTTTCTTCGCCTTCGAGTTCAACCTTTGAAACCGCAGTGAGCTTGAAGTTTACGCCGAGTTTTTTAGCTTGTTCTTTCATCAGATTGGTAATATCTTCACCTTTGGGATCATTTGGGAACCCAGGATAATTTGAAATTTCATTGGTGTAAGTAGCGAGTCCACCGATGAGCGCTTTCTCAATAAGAAGCGTATTAAGACGTGCTCTTCCTGCGTAGATGGACGCACTTAAACCAGCTGGCCCACCACCGATGACAATTACATCATAGTGTTCAACTTTCTTTTCTCTAGCCATTATATAAATCCTTTCTTAATCAAGAGTAGGTAAATTAGATCGTCAATGCGTTTTCTCACATAAAGAATTTAACCAAGAGCTTACTGCCGACAATTGCACCAAAGAACATGCCAATGGCAAAAACCCAACCAGAAAGTGATAGGGAAGCGATACCACTATACAGAGCACCGATATTACAGCCAAATGCAAGTCTTGCACCGTAACCCATGAGCAGCCCGCCAAGAGCAGCAGCAACAACTTGTTTTTTAGATTTAATTTTTTTAATTTTAAAGCCTGAAGCCAGCAGTGTTGCAGTGAGTGCGCCTACGATGATTCCAAGATTTCTCCATGTGCCTGCATGGTTTATAAAACCATTATTGAGAACATTTTGAGCCCCAGAACTCGCAAAATAATACCATTTGTCGACTGAACCGCCAAAAGCTTCAAAGATCCAAGCACCCCAGTAGGCAAGCACACCGGAAACGCCCCAAGGATCTTTTGTAACTGCGAGTGTAATCGTCTGAAAAAGTGTTAGCAGAACAGCAGCAGTTACATAGGTAATTGGATTTTTTAGCCATTTGATATAATATTCATTGGTCTTTAATTGATCAAAGAATTTTTTTTCTTTCTTCTCCAATTTTGACACCTCCAAGTTGGTGTTATTTATTTTTTTCAATGATGACTTCCCACTCGCCATCATCCACTTCTTCAACTTCAACATTGTAACCATCTTTTCTAGCCCATTCAGGTAAATTTTTCATGGCACAACTGTGATCAATTTGAACAATAAGGACGTCACCTATTGCCAATTCTTTAAGTTTATTTTGAGCTTTCACCAAAGGTACTGGACAAGCTTCTCCTAGACAATCTAATACGTATTCGTTCATGAGAACCTCCTTATTTATAAAAATAGTAAATAGTTTATGAATTTACAGTATATAACGCGTTAAAGAACAACTTAAATATAACTTAAGATAGAGTTCATTCATGTGAAGTTGGTCTTTGCAAAAGTTTATTTATTTTTTCAGCTTATTTATTTTTTTCGATGATAACTTCCCATTCGCCATCTTCCACTTCTTCAACTTCAACATTGTGACCTTCTTTTCTAGCCCACTCTGGAACATTTTTCATGGCACAGCTGTGATCGATTTGAACGATGAGCACATCTCCAATTGCCATTTCTTTAAGTTTATTTTGAGCCTTTACTAAAGGCACTGGACAAGCTTCACCAAAACAATCTAATACAACTTCTTTCATTTGAATCCTCCTCAAAATTTAATCATAAAAACTGAAAGCGCTATGCTTTTGTAAGTTTAATAGTGTTAGTAAGTTTAAATACGGTATGCAATATGGATGCATTCGCCTATTCATCTATTGCTTTATAAGCAAGGTAGAGCGACTAATGCGATGAAGCACCTCTTTTTTTCTCGTATTCCTCTGCGATAATATAAAGTATCAATAAGACACCTAATTGTAATAATACTGCGCCCATCCATCCGAACACATCTGGTAAGAAAATCGCTGTTCCCTTTGAAATAACATGCTCTTTCCACCAACCAAAATCATGTGCACCGAGTAGAGAACCGAGTATAAAGAAACCCAATGCCAAAAGATTCATATAGAATCCTTCGCCCACACGCATCAATGTACCTGATGCGCAACCGCCTGCAATAACCATACCCACGCCGAACATAAATGCCCCAATGAGCGTTGCAAAGCTGATAGGCACAACATAACTCATGCCTGGAATTGGCAATCCAGCACTTGCATAGCCATACTTAATCGCTGTAAAGCTAATGGTTGTCAGGGCAAGTGCAATAATGACAGCACGTGTCAGTGAAGTACTTCCTGTTAAATAAGGATCCCGCATGGAAGCCGTAAAACAGAAACGTCCTTTTTGAAGGATGAAGCCAAAAGCAATGCCTGTTATCCAGAAAAGTGACAATGTACTTGATTTTGTATTTAACCAAAGTGCAACTGCTATAAATAAAAACACTGCTACAAATCCATATGGAATTTGGTTCTTCTTTGGTTTGCGATTTGCAGAAGAGCGTCTAGATGTTGCTGCGCGTCTTGATTCAGCCATTTTTTCACACTCCTAAAAATAAAGTTTGCTATACTCTTAACAATCTCACAGTTATATGATACCATTTTATTGAAGCAATTAATCAATGGCAATTCTAAATCAGTATAAGAAAAAGCGATACCTAATTTGTGAATTAATCGGACATAATAGAAATGAAGAGGTGTGATATGAATTTAAATGCGCTTGAATATTTCAGAGACGTTGTGGAGACAAAGAGCATATCAAAAGTAGCTGCTAATCGTCATATTTCACAATCGGCACTAAGTCAAAACATTCAAAAATTAGAAGATGAGATGGGGTATCAATTACTGGAAAGGAGTAATAAGGGGGTACTTCCAACTGAGGCAGGACGGATTTTATTTAAATATTCGGGAACGATGTTGAGAATTCACGATAAGCTTAAAGAAGAGCTTGTTCAATTGGAAAATAGTTTTGAAAATATCAAAATCAATGGTTATCTATCCATGGTGAATTATTCATTACCTTGTGTAATCTATAAAGTTAAAAAGGCATTTCCAAAATATAATTTTGAGATGCACTCCAAATCGAATATGGAATCCATCAATGACTTGATCAATGAATTAACGGATTTAAGTTTTGTCACGGAAGAACCTTGTGATGATCGCTTAGAATATAGCAAGATAGGCAAAGAACGTATTGTTTTAGTGGCAAACGCCAGCTCTAGAATTCCAGATATGATTGATGTAAACGAGCTTGTAGACCATGAAATGGTGTTATTAGATGATGAGGCGCTTACGATTTCATCATTTTTGAAACATAAATTGAAACCCTTGGGTTTGCATATGGACCAAATTCCAATTATGTTCAAAGTGGACTCAATACCAGCCGCTAAATCTTCTATCAACAACAACTTGGGAATTTGTTTTTTACCTTACATGTCTGTTAAAAAAGAACTCTACGAAAAGAAATTTAAAATCGTAGAAGTTCAGAATTTTGATTTGGATTATGATATTTATCTGGTGACTCGACGCAAATGCAATCGAGAAAAAGCGGTTACGGAGATTTATCACTATTTCATAGATCATGGCGCTAAAGAATTTTGTTAAGTTGTTAAGGCGTCAGTATCCAGAAGAAAGATCGTATCAAGATATTCGCACTGAGACGATGAGTAGGGCGTTAATGAATAGGACGCTATTATATATGAACATGTAACAATGCATAAATAGGACATAATGCACAGCTAGGGCATAATGCGCCTGTTTGGATATGTCGCGTAAGCGTATGAATCGCTTTATACCTTGGTTATGGTTATTTCCCAAACCCCATTGAGCACTTCTTCGATTTCATAGATCAAAGTGCTCTTTTTTAAAGTTTCTTTGATAGATTCTATAACACAACTGTGATCCACAACCATTTGAAAAGATTCCCCTTGATTGAGGTGTTCTATTTCATTTTTCATTTTGAGAATGGGTACAGGGCAGATATCGCCAAAACAATCCAGTTTGTTCATGTGGCATCTCCTTTTTTATGTGGTATTTTATTTTTTAGTGATACGTTCAGTTTATCAGATAATGCAGGGGGCTTCAATTATAACCATAGCGATAACAGTTACATTTTGGGAGGCGTTTAGTTTGAATTTTTCAGTGGTTGTGCCTGTTTTTAACAGCGAAAATACAATTGAACTCATGGTGAAAAAAATTTTATGTTTCTTTTCAGAGCATGAGATGAGCTGTGAAATTATACTGGTGGACGATTGCAGTCACGATCAGAGTTGGCAGATCATCGAGAAGGTTTCTAAAATGCATAAAGAGATCAAGGGCATCCGACTGAATTCAAACAGTGGACAGCAGATGGCGATTTATCAAGGACTTCATTATTGCGAGGGAGACTATGCCATAACCATAGACGATGACGGACAGCACGATATTGAAGATTTGATCCAATTTATGCCTTTGATAAGCCAAAATTATGATCTCATCTTTGGTATATACAAATCTTATAATGATCCTTCATATCGAAAAAGAGGTTCAGGCTACATCGGGCGCTTTTTTAAATGGCGCTTTAAAAATCTTAAGGGCATGAGGGTGAGCAGTTTTAGAGTGGTTGAAAAATCGCTTTATCAGTGCATATTAAATAAAAAGAAAAAGTTCGTGTATATCAGTGCAGAGCTCTTACCTTATGCTCAAAAAGTGGGTAACGTTGCCGTTACAAGGCATATGCGACTAGAGGGAAAATCGGGTTATACTCTGGGGAAATTATTAAAACTGGGACTAAATTTATATTTTTTCTACGGCGTACCCCATATATTTAATGAAATGAATCAAGGGAAGGCATATGATGAAACGGTTGTTAATGGTTGGTGCGGGGAGTTGTCAAATCAACGGCATCCTCAAAATGAAGGCAATGGGTTATGAAACGGTGGTTGCAGACTACTTAGAAACCTCAAAGGGTAAAAAAATTGCAGATATTGCAGTGCTTGCAGATGCGTTTAAAACTTCTGAAATCTTGGCGTGTGCCATAGATCAGAAGGTTCAAGGGATTTTAACCGTTGGGACGGATCAACCCGTTTATGTGGTGACAAAAGTCTGTGAACAGTTGAATCTACCGACTTTTATCAGTTCTGAAACCGCTCTATGGGTCACGGATAAAAAGCATATGAAGCAACGGTTTCGGGCTTTTAATATTCCCACAGTGCCCTTTGCCATTATTTCAGAGCAATTTGATGCAAGTGAACTTGAACATTTAAACCCTCCCTATGTGGTTAAGCCGCTGGATTCTCAGGGGCAACGCGGCATCTATAAGCTGAATGCCATAAGTGAAATTCGCGAGCAATTTGATAAAGTCCTCAGCTATTCGAGACAAGATGAAATTTTGGTGGAGTCTTATTATGAAAATAAAGAACTGACTGTAAGTGGCTGGGTTGTAGATGGCGTGACTAAAATATTCACCATTACGGACCGAGTGACGTTTTCGCCTGATGCACATATTGGCGTCTGTATCGCACATGAATATCCTTCAATCCATTTAGAAAAATATGAAAGGGAGATCGTTGAGATCACAGAACGCATTTGTAAGGCTTTTAATATTTATGAAGGGCCAATTTACTTTCAATACTTAGTGGGGAATCGAGGCGTTATGGTCAATGAAATTGCATGCAGGCTAGGGGGCGCTTATGAAGATGTGACGATTCCTCTGGTCACGGGGATTGATGTGCTGGACCTCGCCATAGAAGGTTGTCACAATGCAGATTATGATAAAAGCGCAGTAAAGGCGCATGCATACAAGGTGAATGCACCACTGTTTAGCACACAGCTCTTTTTTTGCAATGCGGGGAAGATCAGCCAAATGATACCTGTAGAAGACTTGATGAAATGTGATTTTATCTATCAAGCGGGCTATAATTTTAAGGTGGGAGACATCATCTCACCTATTGAAAATGCATCACAACGTGCAGGGTATATGATCATCACTGGAGAGGATGAAGCGACGTTATCCGAAAATATTGAAAGGGCCTATGATCGGCTTGAAATTATGAATGAACAGGGTGAAAACCTTGTGATAAGAGGAAAAAGATTTTATAGGGATCAGATGTGAACACAGTGGATTAGGAAAGAGTAGAGGGCAGCTCATGCTTGACAAAAATATACCGCTTCTGCTTATGGCAGAATGCGGTATATTTTTGTTTGCCAAGGATAAGTCCCTGCATACTTTGAAATTCTCATGGCGTAAAGCGGATTATCAATTTCGGCCACGAGCTCAGTGTGAGTTGAAAGATAGGTCTTGAGTTCATCCCAATACGTCATATTGTCATAGAGAAAATCCCACTTGGGCGAACAGCTGGCGATATAGTCCATCTCATCATGGATTATGATATAGTCTATATGTCTTTCTCTTATATAATCTTGTAGAGTAAGATGATTCACTTCTAAATAGGCGAGGTTTCTGATGTCGTAAAATCGATTTGGATTGAATCCCTCCATCACGTTGATATTGCCTAATATAGTGGCCTCTTTTGGGATAGCGGCGGTGATCTTTGCCTGCGTACGCTCATAACTTTCAGCATAGGGAAATCTCATGGCGTACTCTTTTAGGTCACTCTGTAGATTAAGCAGTGCAAAGAGTATGAGGACTACACTAACCCATTTTGTAAAATATAATTTTGGCAGTAAATTCAGCACCATTAAGACGAGAAAAGGCAGTAAAAACACCACTGAAGTCTGATTATTACGCCCTATGATGAATATGCCCAGTAGGATGCTCATAAGCGCTATATAAGGTTCAAAGCGAAGCTGAGAGAATAGGAGACTCTTTTCAGAAGAACTACCCTTTTCAGAAGAACTGGAAAAACCAGTATGTTCAGTGTGTTTATTATGTTCAGTCCAGTTTGGATTTATAAACGGAAACGTTTTTTTTAAAAGCGCCACCAGTGGGATTGTTAAAATGAGGAATCCCAACGTTAAAAGTTCTATTTTGATGTTAAAAAGTTCATAAGTGCCGCCGATTTGCTTGTAAAGCTTGATCCAAAACCAGTAGTAATTTTGAAGGCGACTCATGGGAACCGCATCTACACCAAGGCTTGCGCCAAAACTCAAATAGCGTGTGAGGAAATCAGGTGCCATAAGGAATCCAAATCCCAAATAAGCGCTGAAGCCCATCACGAGAAAAAAAGTGAACTCAAAGAGGGCCTTTATAGGACGCCGTTTTTTATAGATTTGGTAGCAAAGCAGGGCAAAAATCATTAAGCCGATCAGAAAGCTATTGGGATGAATGCCAATGGCCAGCAGGACGATTAATGCCAGTAACCTTGGCTTTTTCAGAAGGATGCAAAGCCAATAACTGAGTAACATGCAGAGCATGATCAGTGCTTCTTGACGCCCAAAGTGCGCCGCATATAACCACTGAATATTCAGCATGAGCAATAATAAGCCCGTGATTGAATAAGGGGTTAGCTTTAATCTGGATAGGGATTCTAGTTTTAACTTTGACTTTGAACTTGACCTTGAACTTAATTTTGATTTTGATCTTGAATCTAACTGTGTTTCCAGATGTAGAATCTTATAAAAAATCAAGAGACTCAAAGTTGAAGCCACTAGCGAGAGCAGTCTTGCACTGAATAGAGTGTTGCCAAAGAGCCCCATAAACCCTATTTGCAAAAGGTTAAAAAGCCATCTAAAGGGGTGTGGCACTCTGGGATAGAGATCAAAGAAGGGTTCTGTGACCCCGAAATTTTTTTGATGCCACACTTCAAGTGAAAGCCCCTTTAACCAAGTCTCGTCGGAGTGAATCAGAGGAAACTGTGCCAGCGAAAAAAGGTTAATTATAAAGAATAAAAGGATTAAGCCATAAGCGATATATCGCTCAGAATCCATTGACAAAGATGGCATTAGAGGCTGATTGGACTCTCCGTTAAGCATACGATTTTTATGATGTTTCAAGGGTTTTGAACCCTGAATTTTTCTGAGGGAAAATAGGCTCATACAATACCTTCTTTAATTGGAATGTGTTGTTTTCATATTTATCATACTTAAAATTGATCGCAATGTATAGTCCTGTCATCAAGTGTGTTAAATTTCTATCATGGCAATATAAAATGTTGCATAAGGAAATGTGATGACCAAATTAGAAATTATTATCATATAATGAGTATGAGAAATGTGATTTTATCACATGAATTGTTTACAATTTAACAATGTACTCCAAAGCAATCTCACAAATTCGTTTATGGAGGTTTATATGACGAAAAAGAAATGGGCAGTCCTCCTGATTGTAACACTACTTCTGATGACTTTTAGTGTGACAGGATGTGCGCCGGATACCACGTATTCAGGGACGCTGAATGTTGTGGAGGCCAGCAAAGTAGGCACTGCTTATCTGGAAAATCCAGAGGTAATTGTCATTGATGCAAGAGGCCAGGAGGCTTATGACAAAGGGCATCTCAAAGGCGCAGTTTGTCTAGCGCCATCAGAGCTTGTCAATGAGCAATCTATGTTAATTGATCAGGCAAGCTTTGAAAAAGTAGTAGGTGGAAAAGGCATTTCAGCTGATAAGACGATTTATGTTTACGATGATAATGCAGGTGTAAGTTCAAGCCGCATACTGTGGTCCTTTAAGGTCTATGGTCATGATCAGATTATGATTGTCAATGGCGGTGCCAGCGCATTGGTTAAGGCGGGACTTGAAATCACCAAAGAGGAGCCTGCTCTCGAGTCTGTTACTTATACTGCGAAAAAAGCAGATGAGTCCCTAATTGCATCATATGATGAAGTAGAGCAGCAAGTAGAAAATCCTAGTGACACTGTGAAAATAGTGGATGTCAGGTCAATTGCAGAATATGAAGCGGGTTATATACAAGGCGCGATGCTCTATCCGCATACAAAGAATCTCTATAGTGATGGAACCTTTATGTCCAGTAGAGATATCAAGTTGTTTTATCAAGATTTAGGGCTAAAAAAAGAAGATACCATTATACTCTACTGCAAATCATCTTTTAGAGCAACACAGACGTTTGCCCTTCTACAGGAAGCGGGTTTTACAAATGTCAAAGTCTATGATGGTGCTTGGATTGAATGGTCATCTAAAACAGATGTGACAGTTCCAGTGGAAAATACTGCACCGATCACAACTCAAGAAGGTTCATAAAGCGTGTTTTACCATGAATCATTCGCTTTGAGTAGGCATGTTTAATTTGGGAGGATATTATGAATAAAAAAGTGTTGGCAATTTTACTGACATTGATGTTGATTATTTCAGCAACAGCATGTGGCAAATCTGAAGAAGCACCGGCAACTATGGAAGTACCAGATTCATCAGCTCCAGCGGCATCTGAAGAGAGCCCTGCGCCGGCGGAGGCTACAACTCCAGCACCAACAGAATCGGCTGATGCAAGCACGGCTGACGAAGCAATAGCGGCGTATTTTGAAAATATGCCAGATCATATTTACAAAATTAAACAAGACGAGTTTGTTGGCAAAGTCGTTGCAGATGAAGCCATGACAATTTTGGATATTAGAGGTGCAGATGACTACAATAAAGGACATATCAAAGGTGCTGTTAATTTACCTTGGGGTCCTGCAATTGCAGAAGGCTTAAACAGTATCCCAAATGATAAACCTGTCTTCGTGTATTGCTATACAGGACAAACTGCTGGTCAAGCAGTGATGACGCTTAATTATGCTGGATTTGATGCAAGAAGTGTCAATTTGGGCTGGAATTTAGGTATTTCTAAGGTGGAAGGTGTTGATGCAGTAACTGTAACTGACGCTGCAACCCTTACAAGTGGCACTACTGAAATCAATGCGGATGTTCAAACTGCTTTAACGGCTTACTATGATGGCTTAAGTGCAGTGGCAGATTCCAAATATAAAAATTATAAAGTTTCTGAAGATAACTTAAAAGCAATGGTAGATGCAGCGGATGACAGTATTTACATCTTATCTGTGAGAGGCGCTAAAGACTATGCAATTGGGCATATAGCAGGCGCGAGCAATATACCTTTTGGAAAGGATATGGCCGCTTCATTCTCATCGTTACCTAAGGACAAAACAATTGTCGTTTATTGCTACACCGGTCAAACAGCAGGTCAAACCACAGCGGCACTTCGCCTGATGGGTTTTGATGCGGTTTCCTTGAATGGTGGCATGGGCATGGCGGCAAATGCACCAATGGGATGGGTAAACAAAGGTTTCCCAGTATCAAGTGATGCAATCAGTAAAGTAGAACAGTTATACGCAGAAATGCCAGAGCATATCTACAAAATAGCTCAAGCGGAGTTTGTTGAAAAAGTAGCTGCAGATGAAGCTATGACCATTGTAGATATCAGAAGTGCAGATGACTATGCAAAAGGTCATATCAAAGGGGCAATTAACTTGCCTTGGGGAACTGCAATCAGTGAAAACTTGGCGAATATACCAAGTGATAAACCTGTCTTCGTGTATTGTTATACAGGACAAACAGCTGGTCAAGCGGTTGTGACTTTAAATGTGGCTGGATTTGATGCAAGAAGTGTCAACCTAGGTTGGAACTTGGGCATTTCTAAAGTGGATGGCGTAGACGCCGTGACAACAACAGAGGCAACACCAGTAGGTGGTGCTGTTACCGAAATTGCCGCACCTATTCAAGCAGCAATTACAGCATACTATGAAGGCATGGTTGCTTTAAAAGAGACACCATACAAAAACTACAAAGTATCTGAAGATGAACTTAAAGCAATGATAGATGCAAATGATGAAAGCATTTATATCTTATCGATTAGAAAAGCAGATGCTTTTGCAGAAGGTCATATTGAAGGTGCTAGCAATATTCCTTTTGGAAAAACAATGATCCCAGAATTTGCAAACTTACCAAAGGATAAAACCATTGTGGTTTACTGTTACACTGGACAAACGGCTGGTCAGGCTACAGCAGCGCTTCGTTTAATGGGCTATAAAGCCGTTTCATTAAATGGTGGCATGGGTATGGAATCCAATGCACCAATGGGATGGGCAAACAAAGGATTCCCAGTAGTTCAATAAATAAGAGCATCAAAAGTCAAAAAAACGAGTTAATCTCAAGCCTATGACATCGTTTAGGGCAATTACATGATACAGCATAGAAGCATGAGTTAATATGAAATGGACTTTGGATACTCTGACCTTAGATCAGTAATTTTATATTAAACGGATCACAATACCAAGGCGCTTTTTCATGATATAATGATGAAAAAGCGCTTTATTCTTTTATGATGTATACTTCTATCTCCGTATTTTTTTATTTTAAAAAAGCAAAGAGGTGCATTAGACCTATGATTGACTACCATAAACCCTACTCAAACGAAATGATTCTCACTAGGGTCTGCGAAAAGATCAAAGAAAATCCATTTGAAGACCCTTATGCCTTACAAGAAGCATTGGTGGAGGCCTTTAAAAAGCTACCATTATATCGGTCTATTAAGCATGTTCATTTTTTGAACTCCGCCACAAGTGCGCTTGAAGTCATGGCTTTAGCCCTAAAGCTAAAACCAGAGGATGAGGTGATTTTGCCCTCTTTTACACATGTTTCCACTGCAAATGCATTCGCAAGAGTGGGTGCTAAGCTTAAATTCGTGGACATAGAGCCCGAAAGTCTCAATTTAGATATACACAAAGTTGAAGCGGCCATCACAGAACAAACCAAGGTGATTATTCCAATACACTATGGCGGTGTCAATCACGATTTTGAAGCTTTGCTGAAGCTATCGGGAGATCGTGGGATTACTTTACTTGAAGATGCGTCACATTGTATCAACAGCGGCTATCAAGAAAAGGGATTTGGTCTGTATGGTGCCATGGGGTGTTTAAGTTTTCATCATACGAAAAATATCACTTCGGGCGGTCATGGTGGCTGTCTGTTTGTGGCAGATGATCAGTTGAATGAGGATTGCCTTGAAATTATGCATCATGGTACAAATCAAGATGCATTTGCAAAAGGTAGAATCCAGCATTATAGGTGGCAACAATTAGGCAGTGAATTTATGATGACGCCCTATCAAATGCGATTTTTATTAGAGGCTCTACCTTATGTGGAGGCGGTTACAACGAGAAGAAAACAAATTTGGAATCGATATCGCGATGCTTTAGCAGAACTCAACAACACTAAAAAAATCAAGTGTCCAACGGGTGTCACAGGCAATGGTCATCTCTTTTATGTCCTCCTCAATACAGAAGCAGAAAAAAATAGAGCCATCGAATGGCTGGGTAAAAAGGGCATTCAAATCGTAACACATTATCAGCCGCTACATAACAGTCCTATGGGACTCAAATTAGGGTATGAAAATACAGATCTTAAAATAACGGAATCCGTTGCCAGAAGGATTATACGTCTACCGATTCATGCGGCGTTAACAGATGCTCAGCAGGGTTTGATCATAGAACAACTGCTCCAATTATGGGGCTGATTTTTTAAAAATTGCATATCGGGTTAGAGTGTCAGGTTTCAAAAACTGAGCCATCTCTACTCTACGATGTCTTTTACGGCAAGTAAGCGACAAAGTAATAGGATAGAGTATTCATGCGAAACTGGATTTTGACACTCGAACGATTGATGCTTTCAAGTCAAAGTGGGTATAAAGTCTCAGAGGGGAGAGATGACGATGAAAGTGATTAATATTTGCATGGTCATTATGGTCATGCTTTTATTTTGGGGAATTTCCAGTGCAAATGATATCTTGGATCAAGGAGAACACTTTCCAATGTCCATTGAATCATATGATGATCCAGTGGAAGGTGGCGTATTGGATACTTTGATTTATAGAATTCAGAAAAATCCATTTAATCTTGTGGCGACGACTATTTTTGGCTTTGCCGTAATACACGCTTTTTTGAGCAGTAAAATATTGTCTTATGCACATCAAGTGGATGCCCAAAAGAATTCTATAAAAGCGGGGATTTTACACTTTATGGGAGAAATTGAGGTGGTCTTTGGCCTTTGGAGTGTTGTACTGGGGATTGCTATTACACTTTTTTACAATTGGGAAACGTATGTGAACTATGTGGGGGCGCTAGAGTATACAGAACCCCTCTTTGTCATTGTCATCATGACCATTGCAGCGAGTAGACCTATTTTAAAGTTTGTAGAGCTCATCTTGTGGAAGCTTGTAAAACTTATTGGTGGCAAGCTTGAGGTGTGGTGGTTTATTATTTTGACAGTGGGCCCTCTATTGGGTTCATTGATCACGGAACCTGCTGCAATGATCATTTCAGCCTATTTGCTCTCGGATAAATTTTTTGATCTCAACCCCAGTAAGCGGATCAAATACGTGACATTGGCGCTGCTCTTTGTAAACATATCCATTGGAGGCACTTTAACGAATTTTGCGGCACCGCCAATTCTAATGATTTCAAATGTTTGGCATTGGTCCACGACATTTATGTTCCTCAACTTTGGATGGAAAGCTGTGCTGGGCATATTGATCAACAATACGGTTATGCTCCTATATTTTAAAAAGGAGTTTAAGGAACTTGGAGAAGCCTACAAAAAGGATCGATTTAAAAAGTACATACAGAGAAGATTCATTGATAAAGCAGTTATATCCGAACAGATTGATGCTTTGGAGTGGCAAGTGGATAAAAATCTAGGTTACAGTCATAGGTTGAATGAGACCTCCGATATGATTAAAGCGCATATAGAAGCAGAAGCACAACGTCATTTAAGCGATCAGGAACTTGCTGAGTACAATATTGAAGAAGTGCTGTCACAACGCTTTGATAGCATTAAAATCAATGAGATGAAAAGGACCATTCCAGGATTGCTTCCAAAAGAAATCAGACCTTTCTATCGAGATCCTGAATGGGATTCGAGAGATGACAAATTGCCTCTTTGGATTATGTTGGTGCACTTGTTTTTTCTCGCATGGGTGGTTATCAACGACCATGAACCCGTTTTGTTTATAGGAGGCTTTCTGTTTTTCTTGGGTTTTGTCCAAGTGACGGCAGAGTATCAAAATAGAATCAATCTGAAACCTGCACTTATGGTTGCTTTTTTCTTATCGGGTTTAATCATTCACAGCAGTGTTCAGGCTTGGTGGATAGAACCTGTGCTTGCAGGGTTGCCGTCGGGAATTCTAAATACAACATCTATTTTACTCACAGCGTTTAATGACAATGCGGCCATCACTTATCTAAGCAGTTTAGTGCCCAATCTCTCGGACGGCCTTAAATATGCAGTGGTCTCTGGTGCTGTAACGGGTGGGGGGCTTACGTTAATTGCCAATGCACCTAATCCAATCGGCCAGTCGATCCTCAAAAAGTACTTTAAACTGGGCATTGAACCGATGATACTTTTTAAATCTGCACTTTTACCAACCCTCATTGTAGCGCTTGTCTTTAGATTTTTATAGAAATCTCTGTAACTTTTTAAAGGGCAATGTAAGCTAAAATTTCATAAATATCTGATTTTTTTAAGTTGCGTCAGATTAGAATTTAACTTATTTATAAAGCATGTCACCATTAAACGGTGACATTTTCCATTGTCTTTTGTTTGAAAAATAGAGCTGTCTGTCCCTATAATCAAGTTGTAATCGCTTTTGATTGCAAACTGTATATCAAAAATATTTAAGGGGGGATCTTATGGAAAATGTATTAGGGTCACATGGTACAGGGAAAGATGGCGTTCAAAAATTCGGTCGATTCCTAAGCGGTATGGTAATGCCCAATATCGGTGCATTCATGGCATGGGGGATCATAACATTATTATTTATTCCAACGGGCTGGACGCCAAATGAACATTTATCTAGTTTGGTAGGACCAATGATCACGTATTTGCTGCCAACATTAATTGCTTATACAGGGGGCAAATTAGTAGGTGGCGCACGTGGTGGCGTAGTAGGTGCTGTGGCGGCTATGGGCGTAATCGTAGGTGCTGATATTCCAATGTTTATGGGTGCAATGATCATGGGGCCGTTGGGTGGCTGGATCATCAAGAAATGGGATGATGCAGTGGAAGGCAAAATCGCTGCTGGTTTTGAAATGTTGGTGTCCAACTTCTCGGCTGGTATTATTTCAATGCTCTTGGCATTACTTGCTTTTGTAGTGATAGGACCTGTGGTAGTGGCTTTAAATGGCGTACTTAAAGCAGGTGTAGAAGGCATTGTAAATGCAAAACTATTACCACTTACATCGATACTGATTGAACCGGGCAAGATTTTATTTCTGAATAACGCTATGAATCATGGTGTTTTAAGCCCTCTAGGCATTCAACAGGCAACAGAATCTGGAAAATCAATCTTCTTCTTGCTTGAAACAAATCCGGGACCAGGCCTTGGCATCCTTTTGGCATATTGGGTGTTTGCTAAAGGTATGATTAAACAAACGGCTCCAGGTGCTATTATTATTCATTTTCTTGGCGGTATTCACGAGATTTATTTCCCTTATGTGCTGATGAATCCGTTGCTGATTCTTGCGGTAATTGCTGGGGGCATGAGCGGTGTATTTACATTTAGTCTTTTAGGTGCAGGTCTTATTGCAACGCCATCTCCTGGCAGTATCCTTGCATTGATGGCCATGACACCAAGAGGAGGATTACTGGCAGTATTAGCAGGTGTACTCGTCTCAACAACCGTGTCTTTCTTTGTGGCGGCATTTTTTATCAAGAGAAAAGGAGATGATGGCGATTTAGAAAGTGCAAAATCATCCGTTCAAAATATGAAAGCTGCTTCAAAAGGTCAAGTGGCACAGTCTGTGAAAAAAATAGTGGTTTCATGTGATGCCGGCATGGGCTCCAGTGCAATGGGTGCAACGACGCTTAGAAAGAAAGTGAACAAAGCAGGTCTGAACATTGAAGTCATCAACACTTCTATCGAGGATATTCCAGAGGATGCAGATATTGTGATCACACATTTGAGTTTAGGAGAGCGCGCAAGTGCAAAATGTCAAACCGCTGAACTCATCACGATTGATCAATTTGTAGGCAATCCAATTTATGATGAGCTCGTGGAACGCTTAAAAAAATAAGAAGCATAAAAAAGATCATACAGAGACAGTGGAGGACACTTCACTGTTTCTGCATTCAAGCTCTTATTCAATAATGTCACTAATGAATGATGTCAATGCAGAGTAAGTTTAAGGATAATTCCCATAACTTTAAGAGTATAATGGAGACAAGATGAATAATCTGAAAATTCGTTTAATAACTAATGCTAGATCATAAAAAATGTCTCTATTTAAAAAAGTTTGGAGGATGAAGTTGATTTATTCTAGAAGAGTTGTGGAGATCGTTGACATTTTGAGTCATCAAACAGATTATATGGCGGTATCTGAAATCGCCGAACAATTGAATATCAGCAAAAGGACAATTTTCAGAGAAATGGAGGATGTTGAGCGGCTCACCAAGGCATTTGGTATGATCCTTCATAAAAAAACACGTTTAGGGTTGAAATTAGAGGCATCAGAGCAACAGAAATTAAAGTTAAATGCCTTGTTAAATCAAACGACGGATGATCATTTTTCACAAGAAGAAAGACAGCGCATGTTGATCATAGAACTTTTAAAAAGTCGCGAGCCTCGAAAATTTTATTATTTTGCAACACAGCTTGGTGTTTCTGAAGCAACGATTTCATATGACATGGACAAAATTGAATCATGGTTTGCAAGTCGAGAAATTAAGCTCATTAGAAAACCAGGGTTTGGGGTCTATCTTGAAGGGAATGAGGGGCAATTTAGAAAGGCAATTGTGGATTTTCTCTATCAAAATTATGAGCATCAAGATTTAATTGCGCTGCTGGATAGTAGTAATATGCAAAGTGAATTGGTGGAAACGGTGATCGATCAAGATATTTTGATCAATGTTGGCGTAATTCTTAAAAGCTATGAACATTATCTGGCCAATAGATTAACGGACGGCTCTTATGTGGGATTGATGATTCACCTTGCCATAGCAATTCAAAGAATCAAAAGAGGCGAAAGCATTTTTATGAATGCAGAAATTCTAGAGGGGCTTAAGAAAGACGCGCAGTTTGAGATTGCCAAAAGCATAGGCGATGGTGTGGAAGAAACTTTTGGGATTAAGTTTCCAGAAGATGAGCTCGGGTATATTACCATGCATTTAAAGGGATCAAAATTGAGAACAGGTGCGATTATAGATCAAAATGATCTCATACTGACTAATTTTGAAATTACACGTCTGGCATCACAAATGATTAATGAGTTTAAAAATTTAAGTGGTTATGATTTCAATGAAGATGAAAAACTTTTAATTGGTCTTGTGAGCCATTTGAAACCAGCGGTTACGAGAATGAAATTAAAACTGGATATTCGAAATCCATTGCTGGATAAAATTAAAGAGATGTATCCTGAAATTTACACAATGTCTGAAAAGACAGCTTCCATGATGAGCGATCAATATGAGGTGACCGTTCCAGATGAGGAAATAGGGTATTTGGCAATGCACTTTGGTGCTGCCATTGAAAGATACAGAAAGACGCAACATCAGGATCAAAAATTGAGAACGGGTATTGTCTGTTCAAGTGGGATTGGAACTTCAAGTTTACTTTATTCTAGAGTGTCAAAGTTGTTTGCCAATTTAGAACTGGTGGGTCAATTTTCAAAAGAAGATATTCTGTTAGGCAAGTTGGCATCTCAAGAGATTGACTTGTTAATCTCTACAATTCATTTAGATCAACTCAGTTATCCCTGTATAAAGGTGAATCCTCTTTTACCGGATGAGGATGTTGAAAAAATAATTCAAGTCACCAATATTCTCAAGCGTCAGGTGAAACCTTTTACTGAAACGCCTTTAAAAATTCAATCAGATAGAATTAAAGATTTACATGGCATGACAGAAGCCATACTAAACATCGAACAAAATTTTTCGCTTGAAACTCAAATAAAAATTAAAAACATCACGGAACTGCTCAAAAAAATAGCAGATGTCATGACGAGCGATTCAAAGCACAAAAAAATATTATTAAAACAGCTGGTGGAGAGAGAAAAGCTTGGAAGTACCGTAATCCACGGTGAGGGCATCATACTGATTCACACCAAAACCGAAGCGGTGGATACCTTGAAATTTTCAATATGGCGCTTCTTAAATCCCATCCATACAAGCAGAAATGAGGCGTTACATTTGGCTGTGATCATGTGTATGCCCATAGGTGCGAGTAAAATTCAATTGGCGTTAATGAGTCAAGTCAGCAAGGCGCTTATTGAAGAGGATGCCTTTCTGTTGGCAATTAAAGAAGGAACCGAAGCACAAATCGAACAAAGACTAAAGCGCATTCTTCACAAATGGCTTAATCGCCATTTGCAAGGAGGTGCAGATTATGATCGTTCGTGAAAAAATCACATCAAAGCTACAAGAGTTTGGACGTTTTTTAAGTCGAATGGTAATGCCCAATATAGGTGCTTTTATAACTTGGGGGATCATTACGACGTTATTTAATCCGAAGGGGTGGTTGCCTAACGCTTCTTTAAGTCAACTCATAAACCCGATGATCCTGTATCTCTTGCCGATTCTTATTGCCTATTCTGGCGGTAGAGTAGTGGCGGGGACGAGAGGCGGCGTCGTAGGTGTTATTGGGACAATGGGGCTTATTGTAGGTTCTGAAATTCCCATGTTTATTGGTGCAATGATTATGGGACCACTGGGTGGTTTGATTATTAAGAAAGTAGATCAAGTGATTAAAGAAAAGGTTCCCACAGGTTTTGAAATGTTGACAGGCAATTTTTCTGCAGGTATTGTGGGCACATTCCTAATTATTTTTGCCTATAAAGCTGCAGGACCGGCCATCTTCTGGATGACACAAGCACTCGAATATGTGGTGGATATCGTTGTTAAGCATGATTTGCTCTTCTTTACAGCTATTTTTATAGAGCCAGCTAAAGTGCTATTTCTCAACAACGCCATTAATCATGGGGTACTTAGTCCCTTAGGTATTCAGGAGTCATTAGCCACAGGAAAATCCATATTTTTTTTACTGGAAACCAATCCAGGTCCAGGTTTGGGCGTGGTATTGGCCTATTGGGTTTATGGAAAAGGTCAAATTAAACAGACCGCACCAGGTGCTGCGATCATTCACTTTCTGGGTGGTATTCATGAAATTTACTTCCCCTATATTTTACTCAATCCAGCACTCTTCATTGCAGTGATCTTGGGTGGTATGATGGGCATATTTGCTTTTGAAATCCTAGGGTGCGGTCTAGTGGCGACACCTTCTCCAGGCAGTATTTTCGCCGTGTTGGCATTAGCGCCAAAAAACAGCTTTGTTGCTGTGATCATAGGGGTGGTGCTATCCACTTTTGCTTCATTTTCCATAAGTGGACTGATTTTAAAACGGAAAACGGACTGGAATGTGGACCCTGAAGAGACTGAAGAAACGTCTATTTTTAAGGACTATAAAGGGGATTATGAGATATCTAAGATTTACTTTGCATGTGATGCAGGGATGGGATCAAGCGCCATGGGCGCCTCGCTTTTAACTAAGTTGTTGAGTCAATATAACCTTGATATACCTGTGGCAAACATTGCCATTGACGAAATTCCAAGAGATGCCGATGTAGTCATCACATTTACGGATTTGGTGGGAAGAGCAAGGAAACAAGCACCTCTTGCACTTCATGTGGGCATTAAGGATTTTTTAGATAAACAGCAATATGAACAACTACTAGATGAAATTATAGAGCATTGTACCATTTTGGAGGTAAAAATGGAAAATAAAAAACCGACAGAGATTTTAATGAAGAGTAATATTATTTTAAATCAAGTTTCTGTGACAAAAGAACAGGCAATTGAACGTGCAGGGAAGCTCCTCTTTGAGAGTGGTTATGTGGGTGAAGGCTACATTCAAGGAATGCAAGCGAGAGAAGAAAAATTTTCAACTTATATTGGCAATGGCGTGGCAATTCCGCATGGTGAAAATAATGTCAAAGAACTTATTTTAGCTTCTGGCATCGTGGTAATTCAATATCCAAACGGCATTGACTTTGGCGAAAATAAATGGGCTAAACTCGTCATTGGCATTGCAGGGAAAGGGAATGAACACATTCAATTACTTGCCAATATTGCTGAAGCCATAGAAGAAACAGAAATTCTAGAGAAGATGCTGACCACCTCGGACCCAGAGTATATTTATCAACTATTTTCAAGTGAGGAGATGCATTTCTAATGATCATTACAGTGACTCTAAATCCAGCAATCGATAAGACCATTGAAATTGATGGCCTTACACAGGGCGGTCTGAATAAAGTGGTTTGTTCTAATACAGATCCAGGGGGCAAGGGCATCAATGTTTCTAAAGTCATCAAATCCTTGGGTGGTGAAAGCATGGCGACGGGATTATTGGGGAGTTCTTATATTGAAAATGCACTGAATAAGGTGGGCATAAGCCACGATTTCGTGAGAATTAGCGGCGAGACGCGAACGAATCTTAAGGTGTTTGATCGTAGAACAGGTGAGACGACCGAAATCAATGAGTCGGGACCTGAAGTGTCTATGCAGGATATAGATTGTCTCTACGAAAAGATCATAACACATGCGACTGCGGGTTCTTTGATCATTTTATCTGGGAGTGCGCCTAAGAGTTTGCCAAGAGATGTCTATAAGACTTTGATTCAAAAGCTCAAAGAGAAGGCATTAAAAATATTTTTAGATGCCGAAGGGGATTTGTTTAGACAGGCACTTGAAGGTAAGCCACATATTATAAAGCCCAATAGACATGAGCTGGAACTCTATTTTGAAAGAAAATTGGATACGAGAACTTCTCTGAGAGAAGCCTCACAGCATTTTATCGAAAGAGGGATTGAAAAAGTATTTATTTCACTTGGTGCAGAAGGTGCCTTCTATTCAGACTCAAAGAGAAGTTATTATTTAAACCCACTTCAAGTTAAAGCGCACAGTAGCGTTGGTGCAGGAGATGCCTTTGTGGGTGCGGTGGCATATGCACTTGAAAATCAATATGGGCTTGAAAAGCTATTGAAAATGGCCGTGGCAACCAGTGCGGGTGCCGTTATGACAGTGGGTACTAAGCCGATGGATAGTATTTGGGTTCTTAAAAACATGGAGCATGTGGTAGTAACTGCGCTCTAATAGGATTAAGAATAGAGTATATCCAATTTAGAATAGAATGCGTCAAAATGGAGCATTAAAACGAAGCATTAAAACGAAACTTTAAAATATAGAATTAATAATGGCGTTAGCACTTCGACGATTATTTTGACTTAAGGATACAAGGAGTAGGTTATGAAAACAAAAGCGGTTAGAATGTATGGTCTTGATGATTTAAGACTTGAAACATTTGAATTACCTGAGATTAAAGCAGATGAGATTTTAGTTAAAGTGATTTCAGACAGTGTCTGTATGTCCACTTATAAAGCGGTTAAACAAGGCAAAAATCATAAAAGAGTGCCTCAAAATGTAGATGAACATCCGATTATCGTAGGTCATGAAATGGCGGGTATTATAGAAAAAGTGGGCAAGCAATATGAGGGACAGTTTAGGAAAGGACAAAAATTTTCACTCCAACCTGCACTGAATTACAAGGGCAGTCCTTATTCGCCGGGTTATTCATATGAATATTTTGGAGGCAATGCCACCTATAACATCATCCCACCTGAAGTTATGGAGCTCGGATGTCTATTGGTATATGAAGGAGATGGTTTTTTTAATGCTTCTCTTGGTGAACCCATGTCCTGTATCATCGGTGGGTTTCATGCGAGTTATCATACTGTTCCAAACACATATCAACATATTATGGGGACTAGACCAGATGGCAATTTGATTGTACTTGGTGGTGCAGGCCCCATGGGCCTTGGTGCTGTTGAATACGCACTTGCCATTGATGAGAAGCCTTCCAAAATTGTGGTAACAGATATCAGTCAGGATCGATTAGATCGTGCGGCAAAATGGGTCTCTCCTGAAAGCGCAAAAGCAAAAGGTGTAGAGTTACTTTATGTCAACACGGGGAAAATGGCTGATCCCATTTCAGATTTGATGACACTTACAGATGGGCATGGCTATGATGATGTCTTCGTCTATGCGCCAATTGTGCCACTCGTTGAACAAGGGGATAAATTACTTGCGCATGATGGCTGCATGAACTTCTTTGCAGGGCCAACGGATAAGACTTTTACAGCACCGATTAATCTGTATAATGTTCACTATAGCAACACGCACATTATGGGTTCCACCGGCGGAAATACCAATGATTTGATTGAAGCGCTGGACTTGTCGGCAAGAGGACTCATCAATCCATCCGTGATGTTGACACATATTGGTGGGATGGATGCCACAATAGATGCAATTATGAATTTGCCGAATATACCTGGCGGTAAAAAGTTGATTTACAATCACATTGATCTCCCGCTAACTGCAATTGAAGACTTTGAAGCTCTAGGCGTAGAGAATCCATTATTTAAAACGTTACATGAGCTCGTTGAAAAAAATAATGGCCTTTGGAATGCCGAAGCTGAACACTATTTGTTGACGTATTTTAATGTACTCTAATGGGGGCGGATTTTAAGCCTATAGCATGTTAGAAAAAGTGAGGAAAAGAGATGAAAAATCATGAATTTACATTGCAAAACGAGCATGGATTACACGCAAGGCCAGCAGGATTGTTCGTTCAGGTCTGCAATAAATATCAAAGTGCGGTAAATCTTTATAAAGCAGATCAAAAATACAATGGTAAGAGCATGTTGGGCATCCTTAAAATGGCCGCATCGAAAGGCGATGTCATCAGAGTTGAAGTGGATGGTGTGGATGAAAGCGAAGCGATCGATGAGATTAAGAGCTTGATTCGGGGCAATTTTGGAGAATAGATGAAGGCTTAAAATAATCTAAAGGGTATGAGTGCGTCTACTTGAAAGTAGATGGACTCTTTTCTTTTTAAATGGACAATGATAAGATGAATAGGAAGTCGTTTGAAGATGAAGTCATCAATCAGGTGTTATTATCAATTACAAAAGAAAGCAGGTTGCTATTATGGATTTAAAAAATTTAAATGATAAAAAAAAGATTCAAAATTCGACAACAGAAGTTTTGGTGAACCATACTTCTATACGCAAGTTCAATCGAGTAGAAATATCGGATGAAGCCGTTAATACCATTGTTGAATCGGCTAAACGCGGGGCGACAGCAGGCAATATGATGCTCTATAGCATCGTCAAAATCAGATCTAAAGAGACGTTAAAGTCACTTGCGACGAGTTGTGATGATCAACCCTTTATTGGAGATGCTTCGTTGGCGCTTTTATTCGTACTCGATCATCATAAATGGCAGAAGTACTTTGAAATCAGTGGATTGCCAGAGCGTATAGAGGATTTTTCTGGTCCTTCTGTGAGCGATTTTGTTTTGGCAATGCAGGATGCAACCATTGCTGCACAAAATGCAGTTATAGCTGCAGAGAGTATGGGCATAGGCACTTGTTATATCGGTGATATCATGGAGCACTATGAAGCACATAAAGCGCTTTTTAATTTGCCGGAATACACCATGCCAGCCATTTTAGTGGTCTTTGGACATTATGACCACAAGCCTGTACTCAGGCCAAGATTTGAGAATGAATTTACAGTATTTGAAGAATCCTACCCAGATATTGACGAGGTTTTTATTCAGAAAATGTTTAAGGCAAAAGAGGAAAGTACAGAAGATTTTGCCTATAAATTTTATATGAGGAAGAAAGATGCGGCGTTTTTTAAAGAAATGAATCGATCAATTCATAAATATCTGGCAGAATGGGAAGGCAAATAAAAAAAGGACTATGAGATCACAGGCAGTGATAGCCTCAATAATCCACGGGTCCTGATTTTATCAATCCATTTATGAAATTCGCTTATGAGAACGCCTTAATTTTTAAAAAAGGGCCTCAAAGTTTCATACAGTGCCGTTTCAAATGGAGATGAGGTTTCTTTGGTCTGGGCGTATGTAAAAAACCATTCTGCCAAGTAAATAAAAGCCATTTCATTCCCAGATTGAGCACTGTCAAATAATTTGCCAAGTTCATTGTTGGTCAATTTAAATGATTTTGTAGTATGAGTACATTGAAGAATTTCGATTACTTTTTCACAATTTTCTTGATTCATGTTTTCCTCCTTTAATATCGTTTGGCAGTTTGGCGATCATAACATAATTGTTTTAGACCCATAACTTTGCGTCACTGACTTTCATCAGTTTTGCCTTTATCACTCTACATTAAAGAGTAACCAATATATATGATAGCTGAAATTTGAAATGAATACAAGTAAAAGACTGGTAAAAAAGGTATAATAGACGTACTAATTTTATCTAAAACTAAAAATAGGAGAATGTATGCACAAAACCCACGACAATATACCTATAATAATATCTGAACTCGCTGTTAAAGCATTGCTATACGAAGTATCTGCGACGCCCAAACCAGGGTTGGTAGACCGTGCCAATAACGGGGCTCATCGTGACATGGATTTTTATACTTTTATAGATAGCAGTGTTGGTTTAGGCCAATACTTTTCAGAGATTGTTCATCTCATTTTGGACAAATATGAAGACCGATCTGATCCTGAAATCTATTTGGCTCCAAATGCCTTTTTTAGCGATTTACAGGCGCTTGGCATTGAGGCAGAGCGTAAAATGTTTAAAGTAACAAATCATGTGAACACGCATAAAGGCGCTATTTATGCGCTTGGACTGATTACTTGTGCTGTAAGCGAATGGCTTTGTATCCATAAGGAAAGGCCTCAAAGCCCTGATATTTTCATAAAAGAAATCACAGACAGAGTGGGCGTTTACATCCAACCTGTTTTGACAGAGCAATTCTCTAAGGTCAAAGAGGCTCACACCTACGGAGAAGCTCAATATCGCACATTGGGATTGACTGGTGCCAGAGGTGAAGCGGCATCGGGCTATATGAATGCGCGAAAGTGGGGATTGCCTGTGATAGAAGAGGCCTTAAATAAGGGCGTGTCACTAAACGATGCCTTGATTCAAGCTTTGCTGGTACTCATGTGTCATTTGGAGGATTCCAATGTGATTGGAAGGCATGACTATAAGACTCTTGAGCTCAGTCAGGCAAAAGCGAAAAGCGTTATAGACGCAGGTGGCGTCTACACGGCATCGGGACGGCATGCAATCCAACAGTATGATTTATGGTGTATAGAAAATTATATTAGTCATGGAGGCTGTGCGGATTTATTAGCAGTTTCACTCTATTTAAAACTGCTCTCTGACAAATTTTATGATAAAAATTAAAAAAAATATTGCAATACGTTAAAGAATATTTTACAATGTAAAGGAGTTCAGATGAAAAATGATGCGGGGCAGACATTTTTCATGGGACGTTTTACGGTTATAATTTGTGTGACAAGTGAATAATACGGACAATGATTAGTTTAAACTATGAAGGTCAGTATGTAAAATCAAAAGATTTTATATACTGACCTTTTTTTGTCTTCAAATTGTTTTGTTTTCAAAACGAAGCATTATCTTTAAAGAGAGGCCGTTATGATCGAAAAAACATTCACTAAAGAAATGGGTCCTGAGGATTTTCACTGGCAGGACATTTTAAATCTAATTGAAATGAATGATATTAAACTTGATCCCAATGTGGAACATACCTTTGGCATTTTCAAGGAGGATAAATTGCTTGGAACCGCTTCAACACTAAGCAATACGATTCGGAGCATTGCCATAAATTCACAGGAAAAGGGGAGTAATATCCTAGGGGAATTGATCCATGAGGTCATGCAATTTCTATATGATGAGGGTTACAGTAACATCTTTATCTATACGAAATGTGAAAGTGCAAAGTCATTTGAACATATAGGCTTTTACGAAATTGAAAGAGTCGAGTCCAAAGTCGTCTTATTGGAACGCAAACCACATGGCATCAAGAATTTTGCTTGCTATTTAAAGTCCTTTAAAACCACACATGATCATGTTGGCGCCATTGTGATGAATGGCAATCCATTTACATTGGGCCATCAGTATCTTGTTGAATACGCAGCTTCAAATTGTGATTTTTTATATATATTTGTTGTGGATTCCACGCATACATCGTTCCCAAGTGATGATCGTTATAAATTGATTTTGTCAGGCACATCACACCTTGACAACGTCTACGTGATTAAGGGCAGTGATTATATTATTTCAGATGCGACGTTCCCAACTTACTTTCTGAAAAGACCTGAGGAAGGCACTCAGATTCAAACGGAACTCGATTTAAAAATCTTTGGACACTATTTTGCAGAGTCACTAAATATAACGAAGCGTTTTGTGGGTACCGAGCCTTATTGTGGAACGACTTCACTTTATAACGAACAGATGAAGCGCATCTTGCCTCATTACGGCGTTGAAATCGTAGAAATTCCAAGAAAAGTATTTGGAACAGATGCCATCAGTGCTTCAAGAGTACGTGTGTTGCTGGCAAAGGGCAATATGAAAGACGTAAAAAAATTGGTGCCCGAGAGCACCTATCAATATTTTAAAACAGTACAAGGCAAGCAAGTCATTGAAAAATTAAAAGATTCAACATCAAGACACTAGGAGGTCAAAATGAAATTGAAAAAAGAAGCCTCTGCAGGTACGATGGATTCCTGCGACATCAACATTAGGCTTGAGAACAATCCACTGGGCACGACAAATGAGATACATTTAAAAAGTATTGTGGAAAAGCAATATGGCGATCACATTAGAAATTTAATTTCACAGGTGATTGACAAATACGGACTAGAAAGTGTTGTTGTCAATGCAGTTGACAGAGGCGCACTGGATTGCACAATAAAAGCACGTGTTGAAAGCGCAATTCAAAGAGGACTTGATCAGGCGCATACTTTAGAATGGAGTGTGGTGCATCATGAGTAGGCTGAGAAGGACAATGCTTTATGTACCAGGGAGTAATCCTGGAATGCTTGCAGATGCAGTTATATATGGTGCAGATTCTATTATGTTTGACTTAGAAGATGCCATTTCACTGAGAGAAAAAGACAGTGCAAGATTGCTTGTCTACAGAGCATTGCAAACGGTAGATTTTGGATCAACAGAGCTCGTCTGTCGAATTAATGGATTGGATACGCCATTCGGTGAAAAAGATATTGAAGCAGTTGTAGCAGGTGGTATACATGTGGTACGCTTACCCAAAACTGAAACTGCAGAGGATATTCAACAGGTGGAAGCGCTGATTGAAAAGGCAGAGGTTAAATACGGCAGAGAAGTTGGCAGTATCAAGATGATGGCTGCTATAGAGAGTGCACTAGGCATTATGAATGCCTATGAAATTGCACATGCTTCACAAAGACTCATCGGCATCGCACTTGGTGCTGAGGATTATGTAACCAATCTGAAGACGAAGAGATCTCCAGGTGGCATTGAGCTGTTATATGCGAGATCGCAACTCTTAAATGCGGCGAGGTCAGCAGGCATTGCAGCACTGGATACCGTATACTCTGATATTGACAATATGACAGGGTTTGCAGAGGAAGTGGAGCTCATTAAGCAGCTCGGTTTTGACGGAAAATCCGTCATCAATCCAAGACAGATTCCAGTAGTACATCAACTGTTTAAACCTACAGATAAAGAAATCGCACATGCAAAAGATGTGGTTAAAGCAATAGAAGAGGCAGAAGCTAAAGGTCTAGGTGTTATTTCACTTAGAGGCAAGATGATTGATAAACCAATTGTTGAAAGAGCTTTGAGAATTTTAGATCTTTCAGAAGCAAGCGAGTAGGAGACAGTAGGTGAATGAAATGAGAAAACACGGCAAACAAATTAAAATTTATGACAATAAATCCAAAATGGTACCTTCACTTGAAGAAGCCATCCGAAAATCAGGTTTAAAAAGTGGCATGACCATCTCTTTTCACCATCACTTTAGAGAAGGTGATTATACAACCAATTTGGTGCTTAAACACATTGCGGCACTGGGGATTAGAGATTTAACCATTATTCCAAGTTCATTGAGTAAAGTTCATGAACCCCTGATTGAGCTCATAAAAGCAGGCGTTATTAAAGAAATTCATACCAGTGGCATGCGCGGTAAACTTGCAGAATTTATATCTGAAGGCCATATGGAAAAACCGATTATCATCAGAAGTCATGGTGGAAGAGCACGTGCTATTGAAGCTGGAGAAGTCAAAATAGATGTGGCATTTCTAGCAGTGCCTCGATGCGATGAAATGGGTAATGCCAGTGGCAATGGGGAGCACACCACTTGTGGTTCTCTTGGATATGCCATGGTGGATGCTGAGTACGCGGATACAGTAATTCTCGTGACAGACGATCTTTGTGAATACCCAAATATGCCTGCAAGCATCAAACAGCAGCAAGTAGACTACATCGTAAAAATAGATGAGATCGGTGATCCTGAGGGCATTGCCTCAGGCGCAACACGGTACACTAAAAATCCTAAAGAACTTAAGATTGCAGAATACGCCTCTAGAGTGATTACGGCGTTGCCAGAATATAAAGAAGGGTTTTCATTCCAAACAGGCTCTGGCGGAGCGTCACTTGCTGTAACGCGTTACCTGAGAGAAGCCATGATCAAAGATGGCATAAAAGCTGGCTTTGCACTTGGGGGGATTACTCAACCGATGGTTGATCTTTTAGAAGAGGGTTATGTTAAGCATTTGTTTGATGTGCAGAGTTTTGATCTAGTTGCAGCAGCTTCTATTGCAAAAAATGCGAATCATCATGAGATCAGTGCCTCAGAATACGCAAATCCATCGAATTTAGGATGCGTGGCATCGAAATTGGATTTCGTCATATTGAGTGCACTGGAAGTTGACAAGGCGTTTAACGTCAACGTTATGACGGGTTCAGATGGCGTCATTATGGGTGCTTCCGGGGGACATTGTGATACAGCTCAATCTGCTAAAAATACAATTATTGTGGCACCGCTTTACAGAGGACGACTTGCAACCGTAATAGAAAAAGTGACAACCATCATCACACCGGGTAACACGGTAGATGTGCTTGTAACTGAAAGAGGGATTGCCATCAATCCTCAAAGAACAGATCTCATTGAGCTCTTATCTAAAACAAATTTACCAATTGTTTCTATAGAGGCATTGGTTAAACAAGCAGAGCAGATCGTGGGCAAAGCGGCACCTATTTCCTTTGAGGAACAAGTTGTTGCTATTATTGAATACAGAGACGGCTCAGTATTGGATCGCATTTACAAAAGAGGATAATGGTTATGAGACTTGAAACGCTCCTTGAATATAGAGAAATTAAGGCAGATTTTATACAAATGCTCGTGGCGCGTGATGAAAGAACCGTTTTAGTCATCAGAGCAAATATTCCAGGTCCTAATAAAAAGTCAGATTGGGCATTAAAGTTGCATGATGAAGCCGTCCGATGTGTAAAAACATCGTTGGAGAGTGAGGATATAAGTTATGAAGAAGTGACTTCTGACCTGAAAAAACGCGTTGATCCAGCAGAATATGTTGACATATTTTATGTAGCCTTAGAGGCTAAAGCAGTGAAAGCACTGTGTATTCAAATTGAGGAGCAACATTCAATTGGCAGAATCTTTGATTTAGACGTCTATAATGAGAAAGGACAGTCACTTACACGAGCACAGATGAATAAAGGTGTTCGCAAATGTTATCTCTGTGACCAGCCTGCGTATGAATGTGGTCGGGGCAGAGTACACACCTTATCCGAACTCGAATTATTTTTGATCTCAAAAGCCAATGCGCTTTAAGATATGATGTAATGAAATGAATTTACAGGAGGAGTTAAGAATGGGTTTAAGAAGAAAAATATGGTCATCAGTAATGGCACTTTCGCTTGTTGGGGCAATGACTTTAACAGGATGTGCACCAAAAGCAGCAGAAACTAAAGCAGAAACCGCACCTGCAGCAAGTGGTACAGAAACACAAGCTGCAGCACCAGCAGAAGAAAAAGTGGACTATCCTAAAAGTGCACTTGAATTTATCGCACCAGGTGGCGCAGGCGGTGGCTGGGATTTAACGATCAGAACCGTTGCTAAGGTTTTACAAGATACAAAATTAGTAGACAAACCAATGCCAATTACAAATAATTCAGGTGGCGGCGGTGGTGTTAACCTCGCTTACATGCAAACTCAAGAAGGTTCAGAGAAGTTGATATCTGTTTACTCGCCACCAATTCTTTTAATCAACTTAAACGGATCAAGCGAATACAGCTATGAAAATACAACACCACTTGCTAGACTGATTACAGATTACGGCGCTTTTGTGGTACCTAAAGATTCAAAATATAAATCTATAAAAGACGTCATGGATGCACTTAAAGCAGATCCAAAAAGCGTAAAAATTGGTGGGAACTCATCAGCAGGTTCTATGGATCATATTCAATTTTTAATCATTGCAAAAGCAGCAGGTGTTACAAATCTTAAAGAGATCGATTACATCAGCTTCCAAGATGGTACTGCAACTGCTCAAATCTTAGGAGGTCACGTGGATTTGTTGACAACGGGTCTTGGAGATGTTCAATCTTTAATTGAAAGTGGCGACTTAATTGCACTTGCACACACTGGTGCTGAAAGAGTTGGCGAAGGCATGTTAGCTGAAATTCCAACTTGTAAAGAACAAGGCATTGACGCAACTTTTGAAAACTGGAGAGGATTGTTTGGTGCGCCTAATATGCCTCAATATGCAGTGGATTTCTGGCAAGAAACATTAGCTAAAATGGTTGAAACAGAAGAGTGGAAAGCAGAACGTGCTAAACATGGTTGGGCAGATGCTTACATGAATCAAGCTGATTTTACGAACTTCTTAAAAGAAACAAACGAAAACTACAAAGAGATTCTATCAGAAATAGGTTTATTAGCTGTTCAATAGAAATAATTGTATTCAGAGGGGCCCTCTTAGAGGGCTCCCCTTACAAATGGAGGCATTATGGAAAACAATAAAAAGACTACTAATTATGATTTTCTGACGGGGATCATCTCTGTGGTGGTCGGTATCATATATGGTGTTTTGTCTTATAACATTAAAAGAAGTCCAATGGGAAATCCATTAGCACCATCTATGTTCCCTTTGATTTTAGCAGCTTGTATGATTATATTTGGCGTGATCTTGATTTTAAAAAGTGATTTAGAATCCACAAAAAGAGCTTTTCAAAAATCAAAAGAAATGGCTACAGAGAACGATAGACATAGTCAAAGAATGATTGCGGCAACAGTTGTGGCATCGCTTGTTTACGCACTTATCCTAGAACGTTTCGGTTATGTGATTTCGACAGTTATATTCATGATGGCGATGTTGACTATTACAAATGGTCAAAAATGGGTTAAAAATAGTATCGTGGCGTTGCTTTTCAGCGGTATCGTATATTATATCTTCTTCTATCTCTTAGGCATCAGTTTACCAATGACGCCTTTTATAAATCTCTAGGAGGATCAAATGGAAGTATTAAATCACTTGTTTGCTGGGTTAGCAATTGCTGTTCAGCCATATCATTTACTTTTAATAACCTTCGGAGGCGTTTTGGGGACAATTGTTGGCATGTTGCCAGGATTGGGTCCTGCCACTGGAGTTGCAGTACTTCTGCCAATTACATTTTCCATGAGTCCAACTGCGGCATTAATAACAATGGCAGGGGTTTACTATGGTGCGATGTTTGGCGGATCGAGAAGTTCGATCTTAATCAATACGCCTGGTGATGGGGCGGCACTTGCGGCAACGTTTGATGGTTATCCAATGGCTATGAACGGAAAAGCAGAATCTGCACTTGCAATCAGTGCAATAGCTTCATTTATTGGCGGTCTTATTTCAGTTGTATTTTTAATTATGCTGGCGACACCGGTGGCAAAATTTGCCCTTAAATTTGGGCCAGCAGAATATTTCTTATTAATGGTAACAGCACTTTCTATGACAGCATCGATGTCAAAAGGCAATATGGTTAAAGGCTTTATTTCAACAATATTTGGGTTGATGATTGCAACTGTTGGAATCGACGCACAATCTGGTATTTCTAGATTTACATTTGGCGTATTGGAGTTACAAACGGGTATTGACTTCCTCGTGGTTATTATTGGACTCTACGCACTTGGAGAAGTTTTTAAAGCATTTAAAGCAATCAAAGAAGGTAAAAAAGTACCTCAAACCAAATTCGGAAAAATATGGATTACAAAAGAAGAGTGGAAAAAAACATGGTTGCCAATTCTCAGAAGTACACCGCTTGGTTTTATAGTGGGCGCATTGCCAGGGGCAGGTGGTACGATGGCATCTTTGATGGCATATAACAATGAAAAACAATTATCTAAAGATTCTGATGCTTTTGGAAAAGGCGAGATCGTAGGTCTTGCAGCACCAGAAGCGGCGAACAATGCAGCTTCTGTAGGCGCGTTTATCCCAATGCTCACATTGGGAATTCCAGGGTCAGGCACCACGGCGATCATGATGGGTGCGCTTCTGATGCTTGGCATTCAGCCGGGACCATTGCTTTTTACTCAACATCCAGATGTGGCTTGGGGATTAATTGCAAGTATGATTATTGGTAACTTTATATTGGCAATTGTGAATATTCCAATGGCAGGCCTCCTTGTGAGAGTTTTAGCAGTGCCTCCTAAAATACTGTATCCACTGGTATTGGGATTGGCATTTGTAGGGACTTATGCCATTTCAAATTCTATCGTTGACTTCTATATCTTAATTATTTTTGGTATACTCGGTTACTTTATGGAAAAAATCAAAATACCAACAGCACCGATGATCTTGGCTGTTATTGTGGGTGGCACAATGGAGCAATCCTTTAGACAGGCCACAAGAATTGCGGATGGCAGTTTGGGTATTTTCGTGGAGTCACCTCTGGCAAAAGCTTTAATCTTAATTACGATCATTTCAGTAGCATATCCAGCTATTAAAAAAATTGTTTCAAAATTGTTTAAAAAAACAGGTAGTGCTCAGGCATAGTCGTATTGCCCGCACTTTGCAAAAGCCACCTTTAGGTGGCTTTTGTTGCATTTAAGTAGGCATGTAAAGCCGTTTTTACGCGGTAAGATGAGAGCGGCTAAACCAACAAACCATGTTTTATTTGGGGGGAATAATGAAGAAATATCGATTAAGGTCTATTTTGATTTTAAGTTATGTGATTCTTATGTTCATCATTATGGGGGCATCACTTTATACTGTAAATCAAATTTCAGATCAAGGTAAGGCTCAAGCTTTTTTGAATAGCATGAACAAAATTCTATCGAATATAGACAATATCCTACTCAATCAAGAAAAATATAGAAACAGCGGTGATGAAGCGCTCTATGATGAGATCAAACTTAGACTTGAAGAAACCGAAATGTTAACAGCTGCGGGATTAGAACAGTCGGAACAAAAAAGTTTTAGTGAGAGTCTTCTAGTCATACAGGATGCCATATCAAAATACAAAAGTGCTGTTGATTCTTTTGCAACGGATAAGAGAGAGCGAGATCAGAATGTAACTTATTTGAACGATCAAACGGGCCGTATTGAATCCGACTTTGTATCGATTGAAAATCGGTATAGCTCCGATGTATTGACCGCATTAAAAGTAAAAATAACTCAAATATTCTATTTCAAGCAAACTTATCTGAGCGAAGGTAAAAAAGATGCATTGTCACTGGCACAAATGAGCATAAATGATATAGAATCTCTTTTAAAGAAAGCACCTATAGACTTGCAAGAACAAGATAAGATCAAGACTTCATTTTTAAACTTTAATCAAACTATAAAAAACATAGAAGCACTTGATGATCAAATGAAGATTCAATCCTTGGTATTAATATCTGAAACACAAAAGATTAGTGATTCAGCAATGAGTATAAAGGAGGCTCTATCACTGAGTCAATCTCAAATACAAGAGGGGACTGTCAAAGGCGCTAAAAAAGCGTCAATGTTGTCAACTTTAATCGTACTTGTTTTTTCAATTTGGATTTTTAGCATGATTTCAAAACCGCTTAAAGTTTTGACGAGAGATTTAGAAATTCTAGAAAGTGAAATGAATCTCGGAAGGGAACTAAAATCGCCAAGTGATGATGAATTCAGGTGGCTAGCCAAGGGTTTCAATAAAATGATATATAAATTTAAACGCTTGATTATTGTTTTACATGAGAATATAAGAACACTAGAAATCATTTCAAACGCATTACATGTCAACATGGATGATGTGATCTTGAAGGCGAGTAATATCAATGAGAGAGTAGAGAGTCTCTCTGCAAATATGGAAGAGGTAACAGCTTCAACCGTTTCTATAGAAGAAGTAACTGAAAAGATGTTTATAGCGATACAAGGCATTGCAAAGGAAACCATGGAAAATATGGCTTTGACAAATGCGCTTCAAATAAAATCCGAAGAGATACAAACCGAAAGTTTAACTGCGAAAAACAAGACGGTTTTACTCTACAACAAGACAAAAGAGGCCCTCGTTACGGCACTTGATGATGCGCATGAAACTGCGGCAATTCAAACGCTAACAAAGACTATTTTAGATATTTCGGATCAAACTAACCTCTTAGCGCTTAATGCAGCTATAGAAGCAGCAAGAGCTGGAGAAGCGGGTAGGGGGTTTAGCGTAGTTGCAGATGAGATTAGAAAACTTGCAATTATCAGTCAAGAAGCAGCCAATGAGATTAATAAAGTATCCTCTCTTGTTATTCGTTCGGTAAGTGCTATAGAAATGGAAATTCAAAATGTTTTAGATTTTATGGATCATACTATTTTATCAGACTATGATAAGATGGTTGAATCGGGAGAGGTGTATCTAAGCCGTGCATCAGAACTTATGAAATCTTTTAACTTGCTCACTCTGGAAATGAATGGCATAGAAGATAGTGCACAAACCGTAAGGGATATGATGTCGCAGATCTCAAATGCCATAGAGAGCAGTTCTGGCGAAATCATACAAACTGCTGATCAGACAGGGCAGCTTAAATTGTCGATGGATGCAATTGAAACACAGGCAATGAAGCTTAAAAATTGCAGTGATCAAATGACAGAACAAGCCTTCAAATTCATTGTTTAAAGACAAGTATATGTTTAATAATACTTGTGAATTCTTCATTTGTCACATATAATAGTGAAAAAAACAAAGGAAATGATGACATGAAAAAAATAAAGCGACAATTGAAGAGTGTTTTCATTCTTTTAATAGCAATAGCGGTGATGGTGGTTATTGTTCTGGCCTCTTATTTTAACTATAGGGCAGTTCAAGATAATGTCATCGAAATAGAACAATCTCAACTGCTTTCATTATCGGATACTGTGGCGGACAGTTTAGAGCGTTTTTTTGTTAATCAGACGCATAACCTTGAGATACTAGCGAAAAACAGATATTTTTTGAGTAATTATATTGCGCATCAACAGGGGATCGTCACTGAAGCTGCTTTTCAGAATATTGAAGATTACTATAGTATACAAAGTGATAATATAGAATTGATACGCTTCTTGGACAATGCCAGTGAGGAAATTTATACGTACCCAATTACGGATTACGGGCACGGTATTGAATCTGATCTTCAAAAAGTATACAAACTTAAAAAAGCCATCGTAGGCGATATTTATAAAGAACAAGAAAAATTGTATATTAATATTTTGCAACCCGTTATAACAAATGGTGAAATCAGTGGTGTTCTCTATGTGAAGATTAAACTTGAAACCATCTATTATGCTTTTATTGTGCCTGTTAAGGCTGGTGAAAAGGGTTATTCTTCTGTAAAGGATTCAAATGGTATTTTGATTATGCATCCTAATACCAAAGATATTGGTGTAGATGTTATGGAAGCAAGAACGCAAGCCTATCCAAATTTTGATTGGTCCGAACTTCAAGCGCTTGTTGAAAAGCAAAAACGAGGCGAATCAGGGGTAGGTGTTTATCATTCGCTTTGGTTTAATGATAATCTGGAAAAGCGCGTCAAGAAATTCAGCGCCTATTCGCCAGCTCATATAGGAGATGATTTTTGGATTGTCAATGTATCAAAAGATTATTTAGAAGTAGTCTCCTTTTTAAAAGAGAGAACTTTCAACATCATCATTATCAATTTTTTCATTATTTTGATTTTTGTTACCACATTGCTGTACCTGTATAGAATTAAAAAAGATCAAGCACTTATTGCTAAAGAACATGCGCTTCTTGTAAAGGTAAAAGAGCTCAACGAGGAACTTGAAGCAGATATTGATCAGCGTATTGTGCTGGAAAAAAAACTTATCCAAAGCAAGAATAAGTTTGAAAATATATTTGAAGCGGGTTCAGATTGTATCTTTGTGATAGATGTTGGCGAAAATGCTCAGATCAAAGAAGTGAATCTAAAAGTAACTCAGTCTTTGGATTATTCAAAAGAGCAACTCCTTCAAATGCACTATCAAGATATTAGTACCTATATAACCCCTGAAAAGCTCAATGAAATTAAAGCTGATCTGTTGCTAAATCAAAGTTATATGTTTGAAGATGTTTTAAAAGGTAGTCTTGGCAAGAAAATCCCAGTGGAGATTAATATTAAACCAATGGCATCTGAAAATGCAAATCAGATGGTTATGATTTCAAGAGATATTACGATGAAAAAACGATTTGAAGCAGAAATGATGGAAAACAAACGTAAAGAGGCATTGATGATCTATCAGTCTAGGCTTGCAGCTATGGGCGAAATGATTGGAAGCATCGCACATCAATGGCGTCAACCCCTTAGTGGCATATCGATGATCTTTAATAACATAGAAGATGCATATGCTTTTGATGAACTGGATGCTACTTTTTTAAAGAATCAAGGACAGCGATTGCAGGAACTTATCAAATATATGTCACAGACCATAGACGATTTTAGATTTTTCTTTAATCCTAAAAATGATAAAGAAAATTTTTTGATGTCCAAAATTTTAGATCAAACTTTAGATTTTTTAAGAGAGAGTATCCGTCTCAACAATATTGAGGTTTCAATGGACCTAGAAAAGGATATTCTAATGTTAGGAAGGCCGAATCAACTTTCACAGGTTCTATTTGGCATTTTGAAAAATGCTATTGATGCCATTGTACTCAACAATTCAGAGCGTCGAAAAATCAATGTAAGTTGTCGAGAAACTGATGATCATATGCATCTTGAAATTGAAGATACGGGTGGCGGGATACCGGAAGAAAAACTGGATCAGATATTTGAAATGTACTACACGACAAAAGAAGAACACAACGGAACAGGCCTTGGACTTTATATTGCCAAAGTAATTGTTGAAAAGAATTTTGATGGTGAAATTATGGCCCAAAATACGCCAGACGGTCTTAGTGTTGTCATAAAGGTTCCTATTATATAGTTTGATATATAATTTAATATATGATTTGCTTTTTGATTGTGATGTTAAACCTTGAAAACGATGGAGGGAATTAGAAGTGAAAGAACTAACATGCCTATACGTTGAAGATGAACCGTTTTTAAGAGAAGAGATTGCACGTTTTTTAAAAAGGCGTGTGGGCCATCTAATTGTTGCTGAAAATGGATTAGAGGGTTTTGAAAAGTATGAACAATTTCCTGTGGACCTAATTATTACAGATTTAAAAATGCCTGTTATGGATGGCCTCGATATGACACGGAAAATTAGAGAAACAAATGATCAAATTCCAGTGATTATAACAACGGCTTTAAGCGATGTAGAACTGATGCAATCCTCTATTGAAATAGGCATTGAGAGGTACTTGTTAAAGCCTTTAGATGTTATCGCATTAACTCAAGCACTCGAAAGTGTAAAAAAGAAAATTGACAAGCAAAATTTCGAAAAATCGCTTAATGTGCTTTCTGTGGAAGAGAGCAAATCACTTGAAAGAAAAATTGAGAGTGATGTGGCAAAGATTGTTAAACTGACTTCTGGAAAAGGGCCACAAAAAGTTACTGCTTTTCTCAGGGCTAATTTGATTGAAATTGTGATTACAGGTTCTAGAACACCTCTTGAGCAAACCATCTTGTCATCAGATGCAAATAAGCGTATTGCAGACTATATTAGAGAGACTTATTATCAGCAAATTCAATCTGAAATCGAAAGTGCAATTCATGAAATAACGGGGTTTAAGGCAATTTGGATGAATCTGAGTTGTAACAGCCAAAGAGATGTTGATATGATTAAGTTGATTTTAGAGGTCTAAAAGGGCGTATCATTTTTATAAAATCCAATTTAGCCCTATTGTAAACTGGTAAAAAAGGCATTATAATGTAATCGTGTTGACAATTATACTTTTAATCATTGAAAGGAATACAGTTATATGACTACAGTTATAGGTCTTGTTGCAGCTTTTTTGAGTACAATTTCATTTTTACCTCAAGCTATTAAGGTTGTTACAACTAAGAAAACAGACGGCATTTCGCTTGTAATGTATGCTATTTTTACTATGGGCGTTCTTCTTTGGGCATTGTATGGGTTTATGACAATGCAGCTTCCCGTCATTATTGCGAATGTCATTACGCTTGTCTTTGCCGTGATCATTCTCTTTTACACATGGCAAAATGTTATGAAAGAGAAGAGAAGGACGAAATAAAATTGTAAAGGTGCGTTAAAATAAGTATAGGTGTCTCTAATAATGGGTATGAAGATTTAAAGGTCATACAAGATTTCAAATTAGGAGGCATCAATGAGAGAACTAGGTGAGTTTTTAGGTACGATGATCATCATATCCTACGGATTGGCACTTTTAAGTTTTTTACTGAAGTGGTTAAACAAAAATTTTAGTAAGCAGATTAATCAAATGGAGTGGCTTAAAAATAGATTTCCTAAGGTTATGAAATTTTTTGTGAAAAATCATCGCTTTTTTGGATTCGCAGCGGTATTGTTCATACTTTTGCATTTTGGGATTCAATTTTCACTCTATGGGGTCAGCCCCACAGGTGCACTTGCAGCAGGCTTAATGATTTTACAAGTGGTCGTGGGACTATATGGTCATAAAAGAGCAAGGCGGTCTAAACTGTGGCTATGGATGCATCGAATGATTGCTGTAGTCATTGGTATAGCAATATTAATTCATATCAATTAAGAGTTTATCCATAATTCACAATGATGGCACATGCTGTGATCAAGGGGATTATGGATAGACTCTTTTTAATTGGGTGGCAGGATATTGCAGTTGTTTTAAGGCTTAAAGTAAGCTATGATAATAAAGTGAAATTGTGATTTTAAAAGGTGAGAACACGGTTGTGTTGTTTTAATATGGAGAGGATGACTAAAGTGATACAAGTAAAAGAAATATATTTGCACATACTGGATGGTATTAATGAAACGAAGATTCTTTCAGAAAATGAAATGGGAATAGAAGGCGATATTCAAGATTATATTGAGAAACATGTGACCGTTTTTTTTGAACAACTTGATATTTTCAGAGGCAAAGTGGATGAAGCGTCCCTTGTAAAAAAAATGCTTGAAAGTTCAGGAGACTTTAAAAGTTTTTCTCTGGAGATTGCAGATTTATTCTTTGAAGTGATGAAGCGCTCTGAAGAGATCAAACCTTGTGATTTGATGTGCCTTTACTTTGATTATGAAGGTGAAGAATACGTAGGGATTCTCAAATTGAATTTGAGAACTTCTTATATTCATTTCGTGGAAACTCAGGATCAAAAAATAACCAATAAGATCGTAAGACAACAAGCGACCTTACCCTATAAAAGTCAGAAAGTTGAAGAGGGTTTTCTCATTGCGCTTGAAAGAGATGAAGTTTATATAAAGGACAAACAAGTTCTGCTCGACGGCAACAAGGCGCGTTATATTCAAGAAGATATTTTAAAGCTTTCAATGAGTGCAACTGCTAAGAAGACCATTGATGCTGTCACAAAAGCAGCTGAAAAAGTCGTTCAGAAATATCATGATCAGGATTATGTCAAAACGGCTAAGATCAAAGAGTTTATCAATGGTCAATTGGATGAAAAAAATGGCATAGATTTGGAATCCATCGTCTATCAGTGCTTTGAAACTCAGCCTGAGCGCGAGGCGTATAGGCAGGAATTGGATTCAAAGGGCATTGATCCGTCGCATGTTGAAATCAACGACTCTCAAAAGAAAAAGATAAAGAGGACTCAAAAGATTAAAACGGCAAGTGGTGTAGAAATAACGTTACCTTATGAGTATGTGGCGAGATCGGAAAATATGCAAATTGAAAATAACCCAGACGGGTCCATTTCGATCAAACTCAATAATTTAGGAGAACTTTTATGAGAATTAATAAATACCTTAGCGCATCAGGTGTTTGTTCGAGACGCAAGGCAGATGAAATTATAGATCAAGGTGCTGTGACCATAAATGGCGAACTTGCAACTAAGGGTTCGCAAGTGACACCAGAGGACGATGTCTGTGTGAACGGCAAGACGATAACAGGTAAAGAAAAGAATATTTACATTGCCTTCAATAAGCCAATTGGCATAGAATGCACTACCAATTTAGCCGTAAAAGACAATATCATCAGCTATATTAATTATCCTGAGCGGATTTTCCCAGTGGGCAGACTTGATAAAAACTCAGAAGGCTTGATCTTATTGACAAATGATGGGGAATTGTCCAATGAGATTTTAAAGGCTAGGCACTATCACGAAAAGGAATATATCGTCACAGTGGATCATCGAATTTCAGAGGCATTTTTGGAAAAGATGAGAAATGGTGTTGAAATTTTAGATACAACGACACGACCTTGTGAGGTAGAACTTTTACGCAGCAATATGTTTAAGATCATATTGACTCAAGGATTGAACAGGCAAATTAGACGGATGTGTGAAGCCCTTGAATATAAAGTCGTAAAGTTGAGGCGTGTGAGAATTATCAACATAGAGATTGGAGATCTTGAAAAAGGGAAATGGCGATATTTATCAGCGGATGAATTGAAACGGTTGAAGATGATGGTTAAAAAATGATACAATGGACTTAACGATACAGAAAAAAAGGACGATAAATAATATAAGCGGCATAAAATAATGACGTTTATGTGCAATCAACGGTAATAAAATGAAGGAGATTTTATGTTATTAGACATTTTATTTGCAGGTGCAGTGACATTTTCTATATTTTTAATGGTCGAATTCTTCAAGAGCATACAGCAATTTTTGATCTTTAAAAAAGTGAGAGAAACCATTTTACTCTCTTCTTTTAGTTATCTAAAACAAACACCTTATTCGATCGTAGATCTTAACAAAATGAGGGAGATGCTTTTGAGAAAACTTTCGGAGATCAAGCTTTCAAAATGGGTTAATGATCTTAAAATCACATGGCAATCCAGCGATGCCATTCAGTTTGTCTTTGAACTTAAATTCAATGAAATTAAACCTAAGTATAAGTTTGTAATTGGCCTAAAGGATATTGAAGAAATCGTCAATAAAGCGAATGGGTAGAGGTCGATTTGAGTCATCAATTAATTTGTATGAGGTGAAATATGAAAAAGGTCGTTGTCATCGTTTCATTTGCAGTTATCAGTTTTTTCATCTATAGCATTGTATTTCAAACAAGAGAACAACCGCCTGTTATTGCCTACACCTTTGATTTTGAGGAGATGGATAAAGAGTTTTGGCTCGTTGGGCAATGGGAAAACTATAATCGTTCTTATGATTTGGTATCCCTTAAAGACGGCATACTGAAGATGACTTCGGATGTGCCAGAAGCGCGCCCTTATATCTTGTCACGTCCAATTGAAATTAGAAATGGCGATGTGATCACATTGAAACGCAAAGTTAAGATTACTCATGGAGATGGTGTCTTCGCAGGTGGCCTTGCGATGTATCAGACCAATTCAAGTGAACTCATTCCAGAAAGGGCAGATGGCTCTTGGTTTACATCTATGGGAGATGGGATTGCATTGGTTGAATATTCTTATGATCTGTCGCCGCGTCAGAAAAGACCTGGGAAAGATGTGGTCAGATTTTTAGCGGCAGACTGGGATTATAATGATAACTTCAAATTAATTCCGCCTTTCTATGATGAATGGGTAGAGGAAAGTCTCAGTTATGACACGCGTTCCAATCAAATTACGTATAAAAACAACAGTACAGAATATAGATTAAACAGTTACCCAATTGATCAAAATAATATTCGTTTTTTGATGCATGCTTATGGTGAAGGTGCAGGCAATAGCGTCGAAGTGGATTGGGTAGAGATTACAGTGGTTAATAAAAAGAGTAGAATGCAATAAATGAGGTTTTATGAATATGAATAAAGAAGAAGAGAAATGGTTAAATTATGCATTCTATTTGCTTTCTTTTAAAATGCGTACAGAACACGAACTCATTGAAAAATTTAATTCAAGGCAAGTTGATGAAGACATTCAACAACTTGTTTTATCTTTTTTAAAGTCCCAAAAGTATATAGATGATCAGTTCTATGCAGAGAGCTATATCGAAAGTCATGCCAGCAAATATGGTCCATATCGCATGAAAAGAACACTTAAGGAAAAGGGCATTTCCAAGGTACATATTGAAAAGGCCTTTGAAGCTTTGGCATCATCTATAGATCCTTATAAGGACGCACGCAACATTCTTCAAAAAAAAATGGACGGTATGTCCATTGATTTTGAAAAGTTAAAGGATGATTATGTCTATAAACGCAAAATTCAACAAAAGTTGTCACAGTTTTTAGCCTATAGAGGTTTTTCTCTCGATGTGATCAAGTGCGTCCTCAGTGAACTCTTGGCTCAAGAATTCTTCGATGAAGAGTGAGTTTTTATTGAAGTCACCATTCATAAAGCGTGTATGGAGCAATTCGAAACGCCTTTTGGCACGGGTTAATCCCACATAAAATAACCGGCGTTCTTCTTCAAGAGCGTCTTTTTTCTGACTGTTAAATCCGGGAAATATTTGATCGTTGACATCGATCATGAAAACGTTATGAAATTCCAGCCCCTTGGAGCCGTGAATTGTAGACAGCGTCACTTTGGCTTGATGCGCAGGTGTTGAATCCATGTGTAGATGCTCTCTTAAGTGTTCAATTCTCGTAATGAAGTCAAAACCTGATTTTAATGATTTGCCGATGGCTTTATAGGCATCCAAGCGTGTGCGTGCGAAATTCATGGATACGCCAAGTCTTGTGGTATTCTTTTTTAAATAATCCAAATAGCCAAGTTCCGTTTCGATAAAAGCGATGGCATCATAGGGTCTTAAGGACTTGAGGTCTTCAAATTGTTCCATAAGACGTTCTTGTGTTCTTGATTGATAGGACTCTAAAAAGGGTATATCTACAAGAGTTCTAAAGACAGTTTTGCCACGAATGTGTTCGTTCACATATTGAAGCATCTCCCTTGAAATATAGCCGTTCATTTTAAATGCAATGCGATTGAAGCTCTCTAAATCTTGTGGAATTAGGGCAAGGTTCATAAAGGCCAGTATGTCCTGCAAAAGCCAATGATCAAGTTCTGCCAGAGGGGGCTCTTTGATGTAGTATTCCACTTGATTTTGATCCAAGAGGTTCACAAGACTGAGTGCAGAAATGCGGTTTCGGTACAGAATTGCGACAGAATCCTGCGCCATTTGAATCTGATCCAGTAGGTACTGGTTGCGATCGATGAGATCGTCAAAATTCTTAAAAAGGGGCGGCATCTCATGTTTGTGAATTGGAGACATGGGTTTGTCAAAACGGTGTTCATTCTTTTGAATAATAGATTGAGCTGTAAAAACGATGGCTGCATCCGATCTAAAATTATCTTTAAGATAATAGATGGAAGCTTCTTTAAAACGTTCTTTAAAGGAGAGCAAGTAATCAGGGAAGGCGCCTCTAAAACCATAGATGGATTGATCGTCATCTGCAACAATAAAGAGATTTTTTTCTGGCCCCAAAAGCAGTTCGATCAATTCAAATTGAAGTTTTGAAGTATCCTGTGCTTCATCAACTTGGATGAAAGGATATCTATTTTGATAAAAAGCCAGCGCATTTGGATTGGCCTTTAGTATTTTAATAGCATAAAATATCATATCGTCAAAGTCGAATAGTTTATGTTTCTTCTTATATATATGATAATCAGAAACCATATCGAAGATGCGATCAAATTGAAAGTCATAAGCAGATTGATCGGTTCTTTTAAGTTTCAAATTATAGATGAGACCAATGTGATTGGTAAAAGCTTCATATTCATCTTCGGTAAGTGATGTTGTATAGTACTTTTTATAGATTTCATTGAGGATATGAAAACGGCGACCAGAATCATCTAACAATTGCATTTGTTGCCCTGTCTGTAAATTGTATTGCTTAAAAATACCGTAAGCAAATTTATGGATGGTCATAAATTGAAATTTGTAAGGCGCATTTAAAGCCGCATATCGATTGGCCATATCATCAGCAGATGCCTTTGAAAAAGTTAAAGTCAATATGTGAGTGGGTTCTACTTGCATATTTTCAACGAGGTGAATCAGTCTTGAAATCAAAAGCGTCGTTTTACCACTTCCGGGAATTGCAAGCGTAAGTGATGGTCCTTTAAAATGGTTAGAGGCTTTTGCTTGGTTAGGGGTTAATTTGAGTTTATAGGTCATAGGTTGTAGATTCTCCTAAAGATGTGATCTCACGGTTTCTTTATGAATAAGTTATTAATATATTATAACATAAGGGTAAAATTTGCAATAAAGGCTTGTTTGCCCCTACTTTTGATGTATAATAAGAGTGATTTTGGCTATTAATCTTTACTTTTTACACTAAATACGGTACTATTAATAAGTTAAAGCACTAAAAATGACTGGGAAAGTCCAGTTTTGATAAATATGAGTAAATTTATTGGGAGGAATTCATATGAGTTATGAAATCGTAAAAAAAGAGAACAGTGAAATTACCATTCAGGCCACTGTTGGAAAAGATGAATTTGAAAAAGCAGTTAAATCAGCTTATAACAAAAACAAAGGCAAGTTTACTGTCCCTGGTTTTAGAAAGGGTAAAGTACCACAATCTATTATTGAAAAGCAATATGGTGAGGGTGTGTTCTTCGAAGATGCTGTAAATGACTTACTGCAAGTTCACTATGAAAAAGCGCTTGATGCACTTGAAATTACGCCAGTTGCAAGACCTGACATAGATGTAACTGAGATTGGCAAAGGTCAAGATCTTGTTTTTACAGCACTTGTTACAGTGGCTCCAGAATTCACACTTGAAAACTACAAAGGTATTGAAGTTGAAAAAATCAATGTTGATGTCACTGACGAAATGTTGGATACTGAACTTGAAAAAACAAGAGAAATGAATGCTAGATTGATCAGTGTGACGGACAGAGCGGTTCAAGATGGCGATACAGTTATCATGGATTACAGCGGCTTCCTTGGTGAAGAACAATTTGAAGGTGGTACAGCTGAAAATCAAGAATTGGTGATTGGATCTGGTCGCTTTATTCCAGGGTTTGAAGAGCAGTTGATCGGTAAAGCATTAGGGAGTGAATCAGAAATCAATGTGACTTTCCCAGAAGATTATCAAGCAGAGAACCTTAAAGGCCAATCTGTAGTTTTCAAAGTGAAGATCAATGAAATTAAATTTAAAGAATTGCCAGAATTAGATGATGAATTCGCCAAAGATGTATCTGAATTTGATACACTTGCTGAATATAGAGAAAGTATCAAAAAGGAATTAGAAGAGAGTTCAAAAGAAAGTGCTGTTGCTGCACAAAGAGATAAGGTGCTTGAAGCAGTAGCTGGCTTATTGACTGTTGAAATTCCTGAAAAAATGGTAGACGCTGAAGTAGATGGCATGCTTCGTGAATTTGATCAACAATTGAGACAACAAGGATTGAGCCTTGAACAATACGTTCAATTTACAGGTGGCAATCTTGATGAACTCAAATCAAATATGAGAGAAGATGCACTTGCAAGAGTAAAAACTGGTCTTGTTATTGAAAAAGTTATGGAACAAGAAGCAATCGAAGCAACAGATGAAGATGTTGAAGCGGAACTTGATAAAATAGCAGAATTACAAAAGAGAGATAAAGAAGAAATTCGCAAGTTATTTGCACAAGATAACTTTGAATATTTAAAATCTAATCTTAAATCAAGAAAAACAGTTGATTTCTTAGTGGATCAAGCAAAACTTGTCTAATCAGTAGAACCATCGGAGGTGTGAAAATGGCTAATTATGTACCTTATGTAATTGAACAAACAAGTAAAGGTGAGCGCTCGTATGATATTTACTCTAGACTTTTAAAAGATCGTATTATCTTTTTGAGTGGAGAGATTGATGATTATACAGCAAATGTAGTGGTTGCTCAGTTGCTATTCTTAGAAGCGGAAGACCCTGACAAAGATATCAATATTTATATTAATAGTCCAGGGGGTTCAGTTACCGCAGGTATGGCGATTTTTGACACCATGGAATATATAAAACCGGATGTTTCGACTATTTGTGTTGGTCTGGCAGCAAGCATGGGTGCATTCTTGCTTGCAGCGGGCACTAAGGGCAAACGATATGCACTTTCAAATGCAGAAGTGATGATTCACCAACCCCTTGGCGGCGCTAAAGGTCAAGCATCTGATATTAAAATTCATGCAGAGTGGATTTTGAAAATGAGAAAAAAATTGAACACGATTTTAAGTGAGAAAACAGACAAGCCATACAAGCAAATAGAAAAAGACACTGATCGAGATAATTTCATGAGTGCAGAGGAAGCAGTTGAATATGGTCTTATTGATAAGGTTTTCAAACAGAGATGATAAGAGCAGAAAGAGGTAAAGGATGGATAAACCAACTTTAAAATGTTCCTTTTGCGGGAAAAGTCAAGAGCATGTGAAGCGATTGATTGCTGGTCCCAATGTTTATATTTGTGATGAGTGTATAGAACTTTGTAATGAAATTCTTGAAGAAGAATTGTCTGTATTTAAAGATGATATCACTCAAGATTGGGAACTTTCGGAATTGCCGAAGCCAGTAGATATAAAAAAAATATTAGACGATTATGTCATCGGACAAGAACAGGCGAAAAAAACGCTTTCTGTGGCGATGTATAATCACTATAAGCGTATACAATCTGAAGTTGAGGAAGATGATGTGGAACTTCAAAAGAGCAATATCTTATTGCTTGGACCTACGGGTTCGGGCAAGACGTTGCTTGCGCAGACCCTTGCTAAGATATTAGATGTGCCTTTTGCCATAGCTGATGCCACAGCGTTGACAGAAGCAGGGTATGTGGGTGAAGATGTTGAAAATATTATCTTGAAGTTGGTCCAAGCTGCGGATTATGATATAGAACGTGCTCAAAAGGGCATCATCTACATCGACGAGATTGATAAAATAACCAGAAAATCTGAGAATCCTTCAATCACTAGAGATGTTTCTGGTGAAGGCGTTCAACAGGCGCTTCTCAAGATCATTGAGGGTACTGTTGCCAATGTGCCGCCTCAAGGTGGGCGAAAGCATCCACATCAAGAATTTTTACAAGTAGACACGAGTAACATACTCTTTATTTGTGGTGGTGCATTTGATGGTATGGAAAATATCATCAGTCAAAGAATTGGCGAAAAGGCACTTGGTTTTGGCGCGGCTGTTCAGAGTAAGAAAAACATTTCGCTGGGAGACCTCTTTGCAAAGATTGAGCCCAAAGATTTGCTTAAATTTGGCCTCATTCCTGAATTTATAGGGAGAGTCCCAGTGGTAGTTTCATTACATGAACTGGATGAAGCGGCACTTGTCAAGATATTAAAAGAGCCTAAAAATGCCATTATTAAGCAATATCAAAAGATGCTTAAAATGGATGATGTTGAATTGGAATTTGAAGAGGATGCATTAGTTGAAGTAGCTAAAATGGCGATTAAGAGAAAAGCCGGTGCCAGAGGTCTAAGATCTATTCTTGAGGGCATTATGATGGAAATTATGTATGAGATTCCTTCAAGGGAAGATATCAAGAAATGTATTGTCACCAAGGAAACGATTTGGAATCATCAAATGCCAACACTCGTACTGGTTGACTCAAAACGAGATCTAAAAGCACATCATGAAAGCGTTTCTTAACATTTAAGAGGCAAGCGATGAAGGCTTGCGAACAATAGTTGATTATTCGTTTTCGTTCAATTTAGGCGTTGAAATATTCGTTCTGATCTAATCGGATCGATGAAGATGGCGCTGACGAGATAAAGATTTGACGGATGATGGATAATCGGACAACGACTAATATGATTTTATAACGAGTGGATGCCTATGCGGAAACTCGTTTTTAGCATCCTTTTAGAGATTTAAATGACATGAGTAGGGTATGAACAATCACGAGATAGAGTGATCACAGTTTGAATAGAGTAGAGGTGAGATTATGGAAAACGAAGTAAGAATCGTTAATATGCCGTTGATTCCTCTCAGAGGATTATCAGTTTTTCCATACATGGTATTACATTTTGATGTAGGTAGGAAAAAATCTATTAAAGCACTTGAAGCGGCTATGGCAAAGGATCAAAGAATATTTTTGACCACACAATTCGATATTGATATTGATACGCCAACACCCAAAGATTTTTATCAAGTCGGCACAATTTGTAAAATTAAACAAATGCTTAAGTTGCCAGGGGATGCCATTAGAGTCTTAGTAGAAGGTATTCAAAGAGCTGAAGTGGAAACCATTATAGAGGAAAATCCATATTTTAGAGTGGATCTGAAAACTTACAATGATAGCATTGAAATGGATAAGGAAGCAAGAGCTTTAATGCGCTCATGTGTAAATGCTTTTGAAAAATACATTACGATCAGTAATAGAGTAAGCGCAGATGTTATTCTTTCTGTTTCTGCAATTGAAGAACCAGGAAGACTTGCAGATATTATTGCGGCTCAAATCACGCTTAAAACAGAACAAAAACAAGAGATTATCAATGCAGTTGAGGTCAAAGAGAGACTTGAAAAATTATATATTTTATTATTAACTGAAATTGAAATTCTTCAAGTTGAAAAAGACATCAACGACAAAGTTAAAAATCAAATCAATAAATCGCAAAAAGAGTACTATTTAAGAGAACAAATCAAAGCGATTAGAGATGAGCTCGGCGAAGAAGATGCGCAAGAAGATGAAATTGAAGAAATGCGCAAAAAACTCAAGAAACTTAAATTAGGCAAGAAAATAGATAAAAAAGTGACTAATGAAATAGACCGATATTCACGTTTGTCACCGTCATCTGCGGAAAGTGGCGTTATTAGAACTTACGTCAATTGGATTTTGGACTTGCCTTGGAAAAAAGAAACCAAAGATGAAATCAATTTGAATAAAGCTCAAACGGTACTTGATGAAGACCACTTTGGACTTGAAACTGTAAAAGAGAGAGTGGTAGAGTATCTTGCTGTTAGAGATTTAACTCACAGTATGAAGGGCCCGATTATTTGTTTAGTAGGACCTCCAGGGGTTGGTAAAACCTCTATAGCAAAATCCATCGCGCGATCGCTTAATCGTGAATTCGTTAGAATGTCGCTTGGCGGCGTTCGAGATGAAGCTGAAATTAGAGGCCATAGACGTACTTATATAGGTGCGATTCCAGGTCGGATTATCAATGGCATAAAAGAAGCAGGGACCAAAAATCCAGTCTTCTTATTTGACGAAATTGATAAGCTTTCAAGTGATTTTAGAGGTGATCCAGCATCGGCGCTTTTGGAGGTGTTAGATCCGGAACAAAATAAAGAATTTACAGATCATTATTTAGAGGTGCCTTTCGATCTTTCGAATGTCATGTTCATCACAACAGCCAATACACTTAGCACTATTCCAAGACCACTGCTTGATCGTATGGAAGTGATTCAAGTCTCTGGCTATACGGAAGTTGAAAAACTCAATATTGCGAAGAAATATCTTGTTCCTAAAAAGATGGAAGCGCATGGTCTTGCTAAAACGGCACTTTCTGTATCTGATGATGCATTACTGGATACGATTCGCAAATATACGAGAGAATCCGGTGTCAGAGAATTGGAACGAAAAATTGCGGATATCTGCCGTAAAGCCGCTGTGAGAATCGTCAAAGGCGAAGTTAAAAGTGTTCGAATTACAGATAAAAATTTAGATAAATACCTTGGTAAATCCAAGTATCATTACGATTTAATTGCTGAAAATGATCAAGTGGGTATTGTGACAGGACTCGCTTGGACCAGTGTTGGTGGTGAGACGCTATCTATAGAAGTGAACACCATGAAGGGTAAAGGTAAGCTTCAACTCACAGGACAATTGGGTGATGTGATGAAAGAATCTGCACAAGCGGGGCTTTCTTATATTAGGACCATTGCCTCTGAATACGGTATTGAAGATAAGTTCTATGAAGAACTGGATTTGCATGTTCATATTCCTGAGGGTGCAATCCCTAAAGATGGTCCATCGGCAGGTGTTACTATGGCTACAGCTATGATTTCCGCACTGTCTGGTGTTCCTGTGGATCGCTTTGTGGCGATGACAGGTGAAATCACGCTGAGAGGTCGAGTGCTTCCTATTGGTGGGTTTAAAGAGAAGACTCTAGCAGCCAAACGTGCAGGCATTAAAAAGATTATTTTCCCATATGAAAATGTGAAGGACTTAGAAGATATACCAGAAATTATCAAGAAAGAAATTGAATTCATTCCAGCGAAAACGATGGATGAGGTCCTTGAGCACGCTTTAGTTAAAAAGGAGTCCAAGCATGAAGATCAAAAATAGTGAATTTGTCATCAGTGCGGTGTCAAAATCACAGTATCCAGACGATCAATTACCTGAAATTGCATTTGCTGGACGGTCGAATGTAGGCAAATCTTCACTTATAAATATGTTGCTCAATAGAAGAGGCCTAGCAAAAACCAGTTCCACACCGGGAAAAACTCAACTGGTAAATTTTTATGATATTGATGGGTTGTTCCGGTTTGTAGATTTACCTGGATATGGATTTGCAAAGGTATCCAAAGAGCAAAAAGCGACTTGGGGTAAAATTATTGAGACTTATTTGACCAATAGAGAGACTCTACTGGAGGTAATTCAGCTTGTGGACATTAGGCATAAACCTTCACAAGAGGATAAGCAAATGTACAGCTGGATTAAGGACTTTGGCTTCAGCGGTATCGTCGTTGCCACTAAAGCAGATAAACTCAGTAAAAATCAAATCGCAGCCCAAATAAAGATCATCCGCAAAGAACTCAATATGAATAAAGAAAGCGTCATCATACCGATTTCTTCTTCTGAAAGAACGGGCAAGTACGATGTGTGGGATTTATTCAACGAGGTCTTTGAAGTCAATCAGTGTGGGATTTATGTGGAAAGACAAGTGGGTGATCCACGAAATCAAAACCATGAATCAAAGCAATGAATCAAAACCATGAATCAAAATCATAATTCAAACTATGAGCTTGTAGTTTAATGGCAAACACGCCCTAACATCACATTACTGGCACGCGGTCCTCGCTGGGCTGCGGAGTGCCATTTATGTGATGTTAGGGCGTGGTTTTTAGTATGATAGATGGCTAGAGTTACATAAGCTTTAGCTTAATGAATTAACATCAATTGCTATCAGTTACATGAGGTTTTAAATATCATATTCTATGAGATCAATGCGATAACTATTGTCTATTTTCTTAATCGTGATGGTTTGGAAGTAACTACTGACATGATTTTCGACATATATGGAGTAAATCAAAAGTGTTTTATCTTTGTTTTCATCAATTTGCACAATGCCATCGGTCATGATCTTATAGGGCACCAATTTGATTTTACAAAAAAAGGCATTCTAGATGGTGTTGATAAATGTGTCGGTGCATATTTCAGATAGACTATATTCAGATTGATTGTATGAACGTCATGAGGCCTTGATAAGCGCATTAATTTTGTATTAGCCAGCTTTTCAGCAGTCTTTAGATTTGTCGCCAAGGCATAAATCAACATAAATAGGAGATGAAATAAAGGCTAGACTTTTAATCAGAGCAGAGCGTCGTTTAGGCGTGTTGTCTCCTTCTTATTATAAGTGTGGTCATTTAAATTGTATTATATAGGGCTAAAACGGTTTTGGATGTATTTTGTAGACTGAACAACTATCCATATAATTTATTCTGTTATAGATTAGACTATTGGAACTTAATGATAAATCAGGTACAATTAGATAGAACGTGTTTTATAGTATAACAGTCAGAAAAGCCAAGGTGATCATATAGTATTTTAAGGTATAAGAAGATCGAATATAAAAAATTGATATTTTAATCAAATTTCTCAGATAATAAATACTGTAAAAGCATTGAAATATGAAGTTTTTTTAAGTTAACTAATCATTTTATCTGAGAAAGTTAAGTTATATACTGTAGCAAAGGGGTATAATGAAGTAATATATAATTCTATTTTCAACTTTATTTTAAGTTTTATAAATAATGGTAGGGGGAGTCACATGAATTTAAAGTTTTTTAAGAGGTCATTTATTTTTTTCTTATGTTTTGTTCTATTTGTTGCTTTTTTTAGCGTTAGCAAAATGGTCACATTTGCTCAAACCACTGGTACCGGAGATGGTACATATGATTTTGGAACTTTAGGCGTTGCGGATTCGGGAGGATCAGGCTTTAAGACACAAGGTGATAAATTTGTTGTTAGCAATATTTTCTCATCTGGAGGCGCTACACTCTATTTAACGAATGCTAATAGCGGGAGTATTGTAATTAAGGCCAACGATACTACAATGAAGACCTTCAGTATATCGGATCTTGCAATTGGCATGTATGCTTCAAGTGTAAATGTTACGCAATTTGATATAACATTGAAAGATTATAACGGGAATGTACTGGGAACTCATACGTTTTCAGGTTCACGAAATATGAATACCGATGACTTTAACATCAGTAACTTTGCATTTTCTACAGCGTGGCCAAGTGGGGGGTATGATCTTGTTAATACCATTGAAATCACTTATACACTTTCTTACAGTACATCTAATTTTGAGTTTCGCTCTATTACATTGAGTAATATCAGTGCTTCTCTTCCAGCACCAGCAGGCAGTCATACAGCCGAAGCAAGTGCAAACAGTTTAGCGCCTGTTGTAGGCGTAGATAATGCAATCACTTTAAGGGTAAAAAATACCTTAGGCAATACAGATACAGCTTATAATGGTGCCAAGAATGTGACAATTACAGGCGTAGAAGCAGCACCGAATGGCAGCTATGGCAGTTTCAATGGAACGACTCTTGATGTAAATTCTGCCGGAGCAGGACAGGTGATCCCAGTAACCTTCACAGATGGTGTTGGGACGGCCAATCTGAAATTAAACAAGGCAGATGGACAAACCCTAGGCTTTAGTCTTGAATCAGTGACAACACCTGCAACGAATACACTGACAATCACGCCAACTCATGGGGCAGCAGCCACAATGGCAGTGACACAGGATATTATAGCACCAGCATCAAATGGCAGTAGCTTTGCGCAACAACCCAAGGTTGCAGTAAAGGATGCGTTTGGCAATGCTTGTACAGGGGATAACACAACTGTAGTAACAGCAGCTCGAGAAGATGGCGGCACATGGACGCTGACCGGGACCACAACGGCAACAGCAAGTGCAGGTGTTGCAACCTTCACAGACTTAGGGGCCACCAATGCCGCTTTAGTCAATAATGCACAACTTGGATTCACAGCAACAGGGCTTACAAAGGTAACCAGTATGGCTGTGACCTTACCAGCACCAGCAGGCAGTCATACAGCCGAAGCAAGTGCAAACAGTTTAGCGCCTGTTGTAGGCGTAGATAATGCAATCACTTTAAGGGTAAAAAATACCTTAGGCAATACAGATACAGCTTATAATGGTGCCAAG
>NZ_JADKNH010000015.1 GCF_015352425.1 Fusibacter ferrireducens
TGCTTTGTAGTGTAATCTTCTCCTTAGTCTAATAATATCAGAATGGTGAAAACCGCACACCATTTTTTCATTACTATTTGTGCCGCCAGCGGTAGCGGCGGAATGGAGGTTATTATGAAAAAAACAATAATGATAGCGGGAGCTGCAGGTGGTGGTATCAACACCTCTGAACTCTTTCTTGAAAGAATGCTCAAGAGAGAAGGTTTTTTTGTACTCTCTTATAAAAACTATATGTCCAGAGTAAGAGGTGGGTTTAATTATGCCACAATTACTTTGGGCATTGAAATGATTAATTCATGCGAAGAGCATGCGGATATTTATATTGCATTAAATCAAGAAGCTTTTGATAAAAGTCAGATGATGATCAAGCGCGACGGTATAATTATAGCCAGCGATCAATTGAAAAAAAACTCAATGGATCAAGTTGAAAATGTTTTTTGGATAGAACAAGAGCCCCTTAAGTCAGTTTCAAATTCAAAAAATGCCTTTAGCATGTGTGCCATAGGTGTAGTGATTAAAAAACTGGGCTTGGAAAGGGAAATGCTCAACGGCCTACGTCTTAATAAGTGGTCAGAAGAGGTGAATCAAACGAATTTAGCTGCGAGTACTTATGGCTACGATCTTTTAGAGGGCGCGATGATAGCGTTAAAGACTTCGAGTAAAGAAGCACATATTTTGGTAAATGGCAATCAAGCTGTGGCTCTAGGGGCAATTGCGTCAGGACTTGGATTTTATAGCGCTTATCCAATGGCGCCATCCACTGGCATAATGACTTATTTGGCAGCACATGAACGTGAAATGGGACTTATTGTGGAGCAGGCAGAAGATGAAATTGCGGCAATGATGGCAGCAATAGGTGCGGCATCCAATGGCGTCAGAGCCATGACGGGAACTTCTGGCGGCGGATTTGCTCTAATGGTGGAGGCACTTGGATTTGCGGCTGTGAGTGAAGTGCCGCTTGTCGTCTGCAATGTTCAAAGACCAGGACCAGCAACAGGGCTTCCAACGCGAACTGAGCAAGCTGACCTCGCTTTCGTCGTGAGCGCATCCCAAGGTGAATTTGCGAGAATTGTTTTGGCGCCTTTAACCGTGGAAGATGCTTTCTACACTACTTTTAGGGCTTTCAACTTAGCGGAAAAATATCAAGTCCCTGTTATTATACTCACAGATCAATTTTTAGCGGATTCAACTCAGACCGTTCCAAGATTTAAAACCAATACGCTCAAAATAGAACGTCATCTAATGGAAGCTGTACAGAAAGATTATAAACGCTATGATTTTAATCAAGTTTTTGGCGGTAGAAAATATCCCGGCATAGATGATCAAACATTAGTAATGACCGATTCACATGTTCATGATGAGTATGGCAGTGTGACTGAGGATGAACAGATGACGATTGCACTTAAAAATAAGATGATCAGACGTATTGAAGCCATTAAAGAGGAACTCAATGCACCGCACTTTTATGGGGCTGAAGCCTATAAAACGTTGTTCGTCTGCTGGGGCTCTACATTTGGTGCACTTAAAGATGCCGTAGACGCACTTAATGATCAAGGTGAATCTGTTGCAATGTTGGCTTTTTCTGATGTGTTTCCAATCAAGTCAGATGTCTTTAAAGACTATCTGAAAGCAAATGTGAAGTTGATCAACGTAGAGGGCAATGCCTATAATCAATTTGGTAAAATACTTCGCATGGAAACGGGTATTACGTTTGACAAGAGCATCAATAAATATGATGGTAGACCTTTTAACTCAAGCTATATCATTGAATCCTATCGAAAATGAGGTGAAATTATATGACTAAAATAGAGACCATAAACAACCCTTTTGTAATGAATCATCCCACATCATGGTGTCCAGGATGCGGGAACTTTAGTATTTTAGATAGCCTTAATCAAGCCTTGAATAATCTGGGGTTGACACCTCAAGAAGTGCTCATGGTATCGGGCATTGGACAAGCGGCAAAGTTGCCGCACTATATTCATGCACATGGTCTGAATACGTTGCATGGTAGAGCACTTCCGGCTGCAATGGGTGCTCATGCGGCAAACCACAGCCTTAGGATCGTTTTGACTTCCGGCGATGGCGATACTTATGGCGAAGGCGGTAACCACTTTATCCATGGGATCAGACGCAATATGGACATTGTTCATATTGTACATGATAATCAGATCTACGGGCTCACCAAAGGGCAGGGATCGCCAACAACGGCTTTTGGGCAAAAGACGAGATTACAGGTAGATGGCATGAGGCCTGATCCACTTAACCCTGTGGCTTTGGCCATCAGTATGGATTGCAGTTTTGTTGCCAGAAGTTTTTCAGGTGATCCTGAGCACCTCAGGAGCATCATAGAAGCAGCAATGTCACACAAGGGCTATGCTTTAATTGATGTGCTTCAACCCTGTGTTTCATTTAACGCAGTTAATACGTTTAGATGGTACAAAGAACGCGTTTATAAGTTGGATTCAGAATTTGATGTAACTGATAGAGTGAAAGCTTTTGAAAAAGCACTTGAGTTTGGCGATGAAGGGATTCCAATTGGCATTCTTTATAAACATGAAAAGCCAACGTTTATTGAGAGAATGCCCCATGTGGATGAGCCGCTTGTCCATAAAAAAAGAACGCCAGACGACGTTCAAAAATTATTGGAACAATTTGATTAAAAAAGGCACTATTATAACCGTTAAAATACCACAGAGACCGATGGCTGTACCGCTGAGTGCACCTTCGGTCTCTCCCATTTCAAGCGCTTTTGAAGTTCCGATTGCATGAGAGGATGTCCCGATGCCTATGCCACAGGCAATTGAATTTAAGAAGGGAAAAAATTTGAGCATAAAAGGTGCAAAAAATGCACCGGTAATACCCGTTATGATGACCATGATCACTGTGATGGATGGATAGCCGCCAATCATTTCACTGAGACTTATAGCCATGGGTGTGGTGATGGATTTTGGGTAGAGCGAATGAATTAATTCTTGTGGTAATTGAAACCAGTCTCCCAATATTTTAAGCGTAAAAAAAGAGGCAAAAATACCAGAACAAATGCCAATGATTAGACTGAAAAAGTACTTTTCAATCACATGTCTTTGGCGGTAGAGCATCAACCCCAGTGCCACTGTAAGTGGACTCAGAAAAAAGTGAATCATATCGCCGCCAATTTTGTAAGTATTATACGGTGTGTGCGTGATTAGTAAAAAGGATATGATCAAAATCATGGCAATCAAAAGCGGATTGGCAAGATCGGACTGTGTTTTCTTTTTAATCATTAAACCTATTTGGAAACTGACGATTGTAAGGAGCATTCCTAAAACGGGTGAGTTCATTAACATCAGCGCTCCCCCTTCGTTAAAAATTGAGTGACGAACATGGTTGTCATCATGGTTATAATTGTGGCAATAATTCCGATTATAATAAGGACAATGAGCTGAGAAGTGAAAATACTCATAACGCCAATACTCGCTGGAATGAAAAAAAAGGCAATATTATTGAGCAAAAAATCACTGGTCTCTTGAATTTGTTTTTCTTTAACGATGCCAAGCGATAGGGCAAAGAAGAGCAAAAGCATCCCAAGAATTGGCCCAGGGATTAGAATAACTGAGTCCAATAGGAGACTTAAACCTTCTCCGAGCAACCAGAATAAAAGTAATATTGCAAATTGAAATAAATAGACCATTTTGTTCTCCTTTGATTAAAGTCAAAACTTATTATAGCCTATTGTTTTAGATAAAACAATCATTACAATTAAAAAACTTTAGCCACTCAACTCAGAAAGTAATCGTGAAAAAATGTTCACGGTGCGGTGCAGCGTCTGACAAAATCTTTGAAGATGGCCAAATAGGCAGCATCATTTTGGGTCATCATTTCAGGATGCCATTGTACGCCCACCACGTAGCGACTGGAATCCATTTCAAAAGCTTCGACGACGCCATCGTCAGTGGTCATAGAAATGCTGAAGGCATCTGCAAGGCGATCAATGGCTTGATGATGATAACTATTGATTTTAAGCTTATCTTGCTGGAAAACAGTATACATAATAGAATCATTCACAATGGATGCCGTGTGGACAGGATGGTGTCTGGGCGATGTTATGAGGGGATGATGGTAGGTTTCAGCTTCACGCAGAGAGAGATCTTGATAGAGCGATCCACCTGCAGCAACATTTAAAACTTGAGCGCCCCGACAAATTCCCAGAACAGGAAGATGTGTTTCCGATAGGAGTGTTTTGGCCAAAGATAATTCATAGTGATCTCGATTGGGCATCAGTGTCTTTAATAATTCTGAAGGCAATTGATTGTAATAGCTTGGATCAATATCATATCCTCCTGTGAAGAGTACACCATCTAGTCTGGAGAGTAGAGACCGTATATTTTCTGTGGAATCGACAATGGGTAGGATAACTGGAATTCCTCCTGCAGCATCTATGGAATAGACATAGTCATTGGCGAGCATTTGCCATTCTTGGTTGGTTAGTCCCATCTGTGCCTGTATGCCCACGGTGTCGTTTGGCGAATAATCGGATACTATGCCGATGATTGGTTTCATTTTTGTACCTCCCTTTATTCAGTAATTAAGGCTATTATAGCACTTGCCAGTGTGAAGTCAATCCGTTAAAATTTCAGATTTTCAGCTTGTCAACTCCCAACGTTTTAAAAAAAAATCGCCGACAATAATTCACGAACTGGATTACCAAAAAAGAAGCATGAGATGACGGAATATTCTGTTAAAGTGCAATAAAATAGAAACAACCGCGGGAAAACAGGTTACGAACAAGACCAAATAGATTACTAGAAGAAGACAATTAATATGAGCTGTGTTAAGAGGAGCGCATTTGGAGAACATTTATTCATGTTTGTTATATGCTATGAGGCATGTCAGCAATAAATGTCCGTCTTTCACAAGTTCAAAGATTTTTGGGAGGGATTAAATTGTTTAAAAGGAGTTTATCTTTACTGTTAATAATACTATTGGTTGTCAGCATGGTTAGTGGCTGTACGTCAAAGGCGACAAATCAGGCGACAGCACCTGCTGATGAGACAACTGCGTCCAAAGAACCGACTGAAACTGCTGGAGAGCCAAAGGCTAATCAGGTAGAGCAAAAGCTAGTGTGGAATATAGGTGTTGAGCCTAAGACCATTGATCCAGGATTAAATGCAGCATCCGATGGTGGCTATATCATCAATAATATGTTTGAGGGTTTGTTGAGAGAGATCAATGGCAGATTAGAACCTGCAATGGCTGAAAGTTATACCATAAGTGACGATGGCTTGGTATACACTTTTAAGATTAGAGATGCTAAATGGTCAGATGGCAAGGCAATCACAGCAAATGATTTTGTCTATTCTTGGTCAAGGGTTTTAGACCCTGAAACGGCATCTGAGTATGCTTGGATTTTTGATGAAGCAAATGTAGATTCGTTCAGAGCTGTTGATGATAAAACGTTTGAAGTGACTTTGAAGGTACCCACACCGTATTTCTTAGGTCTAGCAGCATTTGGCACATTCTTTCCTGTAAGAGAAGATGCCGTGGCTAAAGGCGCGGATGGATTATGGGCAATTGATCCAACGACTTCAATTGTAAATGGCCCTTTTATGCTCGAATCCTATATTGGTGGCGATAAAATTGTTCTGGTAAAAAATCCAAATTACTGGCAAGCTGACAAGGTTAAGCTGGATCGGATTGAAGGTCTTATGATCGTGGATTCGTCCACAGCTTTAACGGCGTATCAGAGCGGTTCTATTGACGTATTGCAAACACCTCCTACAGAGGAAATTCCAAGATTAATTGCAGAGGATCCCACGTTTTATATCTATCCTCAAGACGGGACCTACTATGTCGTCTTTAACACCGGAAAAGCACCGTTTGATGATATAAGGGTTAGAAAGGCTCTTTCGCTTGCACTCGATAGAAAGGCGCTTTGCGAAACCGTGACAAAGAGTGGTGAAATTCCAGCTCTAAATATCGTATCACCGACATCGTTGGATTCAGAAGGCAATATATTCTCCCAAAAACTTGGAAACTTTGATTTAGCCGAAACCGCTCAGGTTGAAGAAGCTCAAAAATTATTAGCGGAAGCTGGTTATCCAAACGGAGAGGGTTTCCCTGTTGTTGAATATATGTATAGCACGGCAGAATCGCACAAGAAAATTGCAGAAGCCATTCAAGCCATGTGGAAACAAAACCTCAATATTGAGATTACTTTGGCCAATCAAGAATGGGCAGTTTTTGGAGACACACGAAGAGCGGGTAATTTTCAAGTGTGTAGAGGCGGCTGGAAAGGGGATTATTCAGATCCTATGACTTATCTGGGCATGTTTTTAACGGATTCGCCAATGAACTTTGCACAATGGGAAAACGCTGAATACGATAGTTTACTTGAGCAAGCGAGAGAAGCCACAGGAAAAGATCGATTTGATTTATTATATAAGGCAGGGGCTATAGAAGAAGGTCAATATATCAATGCGCCGCTTTACACTTATACCAACGCAATTATGGTTAAGGATAGAGTTGTGGGTTGGGAAATGAACTCAAGATCATCATGGTTCTTTGGCTTTGCTGAAATTATAGAATAATTAAAGTCAATCTCAATGCAGAGATTTTTTTAATAAGAGCTTTTTCCGAAGCGGAATGCTTTTAATATAGATATCCCCCAATGGAAGCAAAGTCTGTAGAAATACATGCTTTGCTTCTGTTAGTATCCGGTGTTTCTTATCAAAATAGGATGTTATCTAATACTTCGACTTTCAAATGGTGATGAAATCCATTTGAAGATATGATATGATAGAGAAAATTTAAAATAGAGGTGGTACAATGTATCAAGAGTTATTTGATCCTGATTATCAAAATCGTATGACTGCATATTTTGCTGACGTCTTAGCACCAAAGGGTACAATAAAGCAATTCAAGAAGAATACCTTGATTGATCCCTTTGATGCAGATCATATCTATATTGTTCTCTCTGGTGAATGTCGTCAGGGATTGATCAGTGAAAATGGCAATGAACGTACTTTCTTTAGACTGAACAGAGGGACTATTTTCGGTGAAATGGATTATTTTGAAGGCGCGAGAACCTGTGAGATTACTCATGTAATGGAGAAGACTGAGCTGAGCATCATCCCAAGAGCAGTTCTGGAGGAATCGCTGAGGGAATCTCCAGAGGTGTATAGGTATTTTATACATTCTATTATAAGAAAGTATCGATTGTTAATGATGCAGTTGGCGGATGCAAGATTTAATGATTCAATAGGCATAATGGCGAGTATTTTACTGCGTATTGGAGCTATGCAAGAGGGTCATGATCTTGTGGAGCGAACGGTCATTAAGCGTCCATATACGCATGAAGAGCTGGCGAACAATTTGGGGTTGAGTCGCCCGACGGTTACCAGCTCATTAAACTATCTCAAAGATAAGGGGTTGATCTCCCTGTGTGACAAGAATATCGTTTTGGAAAAAGTCGACGAAATAAAGGCGTTAATCAATAGTTATTGGTGATTTTAACGCATGAAGAAAAGGAGCTATCGCTCATCTAATATCTTAGATTTGCGATAGCTCCATTCTGTGTGTGACTTTATATCAACCTTGATAAAAGTGTGTTGCTGCGTTTAATGAATTGAGTCATGGCATCTGGAGAGAGTTGAGAATGTGCAAGTAGTGCCAAATCATAGAGCTGTTCCATGATCAGTTGGCCCATTTCATCCACATGATAGTGCGTTTCCTTGACAATCTTAGTAGCGGGTTCAGCGGCTTCTTTATTTTCTGAATCTTTATTTTCATCCGCTTTAGAATCCGTATTAGGGACTTCATTAGGGACTTCCTTTTCAATGACTTCCTTGTAAGACTCTATGTGACTCATGAGATATTTCACAAGTGGATGCTTGTGATTGAGCAGTAACGTCGTTTCAGGTTTGAACATATTCGGATCAAGACTGCCCATGCTGCCCATACCATACATTTTCATCATGTCTTGCATTCTTCTTGCTTCTTCAGAAAGTGTCATCATACTTGCAATAGAAGCGTCTTTCATATTTTCAATTTTAAGTGTGACTTTTTCGAGTCCCACCGCAGATTTAAAAGCACCAGTCAAGTCGTTTTGAACTTTTTTGATGTGCTCTGGATCAATGCTGTCATCGGACTCCTTCATGTGATCGGTTAAATCCGAATCCACTCTTGTGAAGCTGACGCCTTCGTTTTTAGCTTCCATGTGGGAGATAAATGCCGTATCAATACTATGTTCTAAAATGACTGCATTGAGCTCATGAGCTTTAAATAAATTGATGTACTGAGATTGCAAGAGACGATCTGTTACATAAAAGACCTTTTTCTCTTCAGCATTTTCGAGATACTCATCTAGTGTGACATATTTATCATATATGGTTTTGAACAGATAAATTTTTTGAATGCTCTCAAAGAATTTTTCATCTTTGAGCCCGCCAAATTTAATGAATGGATTGATATCATCCCAGAAACCTTCAAACGTTTCGCGTTCTGTTTTGAACAAGCCATTGAGCTTATCACCCACTTTTTTGGTAATATAATTGGAAATTTTACGTACAAAGCCATCATTTTGAAGGAAACTTCTCGAAACGTTAAGCGGTAAGTCAGGGCAATCGATCACGCCTTTCAAGAGCAATAAAAATTCTGGAATGACTTCTTTGATGTTGTCCGCAACAAATACTTGTGAGTTGTAGAGTTTAATTTGCCCCTCGAGGCTATCGAATTCTGTGTTAAATTTAGGGAAATACAAGATGCCCTTTAAGTTAAACGGATAATCCATGTTGAGATGAATCCAGAATAAAGGCTCTCTAAAGTCCTTGAAAGTGTTCCTGTAGAACTCTTTATACTCTTCATCTGTGCAATCACTTGGCGACTTAGCATAGAGTGGTAAAATCGTATTGATTGGTTTGGGCTCTTCTATGATCACATGGCCTTCTTCGTCTGTTTCGGGTGCTTTGCCGACCACTGTAAAATAAATCTCGTAAGGCATAAAAGAACAGTACTTTTGAAGGGTTTCTTTTAAAGTAAATTCGTTCAAGAAATCTTTACCGTCATCGCCAACATGTAAGATGATGTCAGTCCCTCTCGTTTGGCGAGTACCTTCTTTCATCTCAAATTCAGTGCCACCTTCACAATGCCAGATGACTGGTTGAGCATCTTTTTTATAAGAAAGCGTATGAATTTCCACTTTTTCCGCGACCATGAATGCAGAGTAAAAGCCCAAACCAAAGTGACCAATAATTTGTTCTTTATCGGATTTGTCCTTATATTGATTCAGGAAATCTTCTGCACCTGAAAAAGCAATTTGATTGATGTATTTCTTTATTTCCTCATCTGTCATACCGAGGCCGTTATCAGAAATGGTAATCGTCTTTGATGCTTCATCAAGCATCACATCAATTTTAAACGTAGGGTTTTCTTCGATTTTAGCTTCGTTCATCATTGAAAGCTGCTTAAGCTTCGTGATAGCGTCGCTGGCGTTGGACACAAGCTCTCTTACAAATATATCATGATCCGAATAAAGCCATTTTTTAATAATTGGGAAAATATTTTCACTATGAATGGATAAACTACCTTTTTCCATTGACATAAAATCACTCCTTTTTCTAAATCGTTTTGTCTCAACAGAGACTTTCTAAAAATATGATAGGCTTTTAGGCGCAAAATGTCAAGTAAAAATTAGCACTCGATAATATTGAGTGCTAACAACAATATGCCGTATCTGCCAGCCTAAAAATTAAATAAATGTTATAATTGTTAAGATACAAGAAAGCTGGGCATATATAAATTGATATCAAAATGACTATTTTTGAAAGGAGATACATGATGAGAATTAGAGCTATTATGACGCCTGTTAGCAAATTAACCATACTTTCCCCTACTGATTCTGCTGAAAAAGCACTTGAACTGATTGAAGCAAAAGGATTTTTATCTCTGCCGGTGGCAGAGGAGAGACGTTTTATAGGTTTTCTTTCAAAACAATTTATTTATGAAACTTACTTTAAAGAAACACAATTGGATTTTAATGATTTTTTAAAGAGACCTGTGGCGCATTTTATTCACAATAGAGTGGCTTGTGTCAATTCAAACTTATTGGTGGAAGAAGCTGCAGATATTTTCTTCAATAATAAGGTTAGATTTTTGCCTGTGGTCAATGAACTCGGAGAATTTATAGGCATTTTAACACAAAAATCGCTTTTCGGCGTGATCACAAAAGTATATGGTCTCAAAGATCCTAAATTATCTATTTTAACAGATGACTTTAAGGGTACACTTGCTAAAATTACAGAGATTATCTCCAAAAATGGTGGCAATATCACCAATATTGCACTATTTGACACGGAGGTCATGGGGATTCAAGAAATTTCGGTGAGAATTACAGGGCAGGATATTCACGTGATTGCAAAGAAACTTGAAGAAAGGGGTTTTAAGATTAGAGAAATAGTCGAAGGCATAGTGGATTAAAAATCTATTTTGGCTTGGATACTGTTGTCGGTACAGAGAGTTATACGCGTCTTTTTTGATGATGCATATAGCTCTCTTTGTTTTGAATCGAGTAGTCGTGGTGAAGCGTTGCAGGTGTATGGCATCCTCGTGATGATAATGGGGCAATGTATTAAATGAGCTCGTATTTATACATAAGTCAGGATTGGGGCCTACGCAATAGGACTAAAGTTTTGAATCAAATTTAGAATTTAGACTAAAATAGTTCGAAAGTCTCAAAAAATATTTTTTATATTATAGAAACATATAGAAATAAAATATATAATGTAAGTGGTTATATCAAGGCAACTGCGGAAGGTGGTGATCCAATGAACAAATTTTATCGACCTTTTATGTTTACTATTGTGCTCTTTGCAATAGGTCTTTTTGTGAATGCCTTAGATCATGCTGTAATTTGGTCAACGTTTGATTTAAATTATATTTTGATTGTAATCGTTTGCATTATCTCAGAAGCAAATTATCTGCTCAACCAAAGTTCGATTAAGCATTCATTGACGGCACCGCTTACGCTGTTTCTAGCGTTTTATAACCCATTGCTGTTATGCTATTTGGGTATTCTTATCTATGAGACCATTGGAAAGGCCATTATTGCCAAAAGAGAGGGTGGATCAAACCACATACTCGATGAGAAGTGGTTTTTTAATGTATCGCAGTTTATAATACTCATTGGATTTTCTAAGTACTTTGTGACTCAACTGACTGTTTTACCAACATACGAATTTGCAATAAACCTGCTATCATTGGTCTTTGCATATAATTTGGTCAATACTTTTTTGACGCATCTGATGATTAGCCTTTACAATAATACCAATCATTTTAAGCGGATAAGTTTGAAAAATTTTGTAACCTATAGTTTCAGTTATTTCATCATTTTATTGGCGCTCATTTTTGCTTTTGAAGCATACGGTTTCGTTGGACTCACTGTGGCATGTATTTTTGTATTGCAGACGCAGGGATCGATATTTACAAATTTAACTGCAAAAGAACTCAATCACAGACTGAGTGTGGATAAGATGACCAATGCCTTTAATCGCAATTTTTTTGATGAAGTCGTTGAATTGAATTTGGTTGCAAAAAAACCTTTTTCAATTTTATTTATAGACCTTGATGATTTTAAGCTCGTAAACGATGCTTATGGACATGTGATTGGAGACGCTTTGTTAATCGATTTTGTGGCGATTATCAAGAGCCTTTTGAGAAAAGAGAATCGCGTTTTTAGATATGGTGGTGATGAGTTCTGTATTATATTTGATAACATAGAGCAAGCTAAAAGTGTCCAAAAGAGGCTTGAAGCGTTTGTGTTCATGTTTCACGATGAAAAAAGCGGTTCTATGATCTATTATCATATCTCGTTAGGACTGTACGAGTATACTTCAGATTTGGAGATCACTTATAGCGAACTGATTCATCAGGTGGATCAAAATATGTACAATGATAAGAAGCGAAAAAAATGCAAAGAGAAGGACGAAACTATTTTTGAATTATCGTGATGAACGTTAATATATTGGTGATGTATCGTTAATGACTCATAAAAGATAAAAGAGCTGAATGACAACTTCTAAAAGGGATTAGAAATTGTGATTCAGCTCTTTTTAGTCTTTTTAAGGGGTTAAAAAAACATGCGACTCTTTCGTCTGTATTGCCATTGAATACCGAGGTATATCGAGAGAAAGACAGCGTTAATGATAAAAAGCGTCCCGAGACAATAGACGGTGAAGGTCATAAAAAATTCAAGTGGCATCATCTGCAATAAGCGATCCTTGGCAGGATTCAGAAGCCAAAGATCATTGTAGAATAAGAGTTCGTGAAATTTTCTAAATGCCATATCAAAGTCGGATACATATAAGATCCCCAATAAAATCAGTGTTATAAAACTGGCAATAACTGTAGAAAGAAAGATTTTAGAGAGACGATTTATCGTTTTATACATTCGGAAAAGGGCGAGGAGCCCCAATACAAAAGTTATTATAAGCATATTATTTCTAATCTTTCGAGCATCTCGAATTAAATTTTTGATGTCATTTAAGTGAGCCTGCTCTTTTGCATTAAAATATTCGACAGTCTTGCCATCGATGGTTGCAGTTACATGGAGATCTCCAGCACCTGTATTGATGTAATCGATGAGTTCAGAGGTCACTTTTTCCAAATCCGCTGTGGAAATCCCCACAACTTCATCCACCTTTAGTGCTTTGAAATGTTTAATATAAAATGAATCACTAAATGCATAGGCTTCAAATACATATAGATAAGTCAAAATGGAAATGAGAATGCCAACTGTAATAATAAGTATGGTATCCAGTACATTTGCTTGATGTCTCATATTGCCTCCTGATAGATATTGAGTCCAATGTGTGTCTACTGATTGAGGATGTGTACGAATTAAAAAAGAAAGGTCTTAATGCCAAGTAGTACAATGAGGTGAAGTGGATAAAAAGTATAAAACCCAAATTTAAAAGCACTTCGAGTGCCATTGTATCTGTGCAGTAATGGTAATGCCAATATGGAAGCATTTTGAATCCAGAGATGGGGTTGAGACCAATCCTTGTACAAGTAGAGCAGTAAAGCTTGGTAAAACCCTAGGAGGAATGTAAAGCTAAAATAGAGCTTCGTCGAATGGTCTCTATAATATCTGAAAATTAAAATCATCCCAATGGCTAAGAAAAAGCTGTCAAACTGAAAAACAGTCACTGCTATGCAAACCATAAAAATGAGAACCCATTGAATATCAGCGGCTTTTATCTGATCCAGCGCCCAGAGTAAAACGAGTCCCACTGCAAGTGTAAAGAGCACATTTTGATAGTCACTTTCGAAATAATAGGCATAGGGCACTATACTGAGCACACCCCAAAAAAGCAATCTGCCCACATAGCGTTTTAGATCATGTGTTTTTTCATATCCAATGGCTATAAAATAGGCCATTATGGGCAGTGTCAATCGACCTACAATTCTAAGCAAATAGAAGTCATTTAACAATTCTGCACCAATATGATCCATAACCATAGCCACTATGGCAATGCATTTTAACCCTGTGGCTGAAAAAAATGATTTTTTCATGATAATCCCCTCATTTTTAGGCTATTATAACATATTTAGTTCGAAGAAGACACGTCGAGTTGTTGTATTATTCATTTCATAAAATTATAATTGATATTAGGAGGATAATATCATGTTAAGAATTCTAATGGGCAAAGCGAAAAGTGGCAAAACACACATGGTGTACAGTGAAATTGAGAAGGCAATTCAAGCGGGACGATCCGATAAAGTGATCTTATTGGTACCGGAACAGTTCACATTAGAAGCAGAAAAAGGACTCCTAAATCATATGCAGAAGAGTGGTTTTTTAGGTGTTGAGGTCTTGAGCTTTAAACGCCTGATATACAAGTTGTTAAATGAAGTAGAAATGCCGCCTTATCAAGAGATAACAACACTTGGTAGAACCATGCTACTCAAAAGCGTTTTCCAAAAAAACAGTCAGGCGTTGACTTACTATAGAGCAGCGAGTCAAAAGAGGGGCTTTCTAAATCAATTTGATGATTTTTTAGATGAAATGAAACACAGTCTTGTGGACGCAAGTTTAATACAGACGGCCATTTCAAAGTTGGATGAAACGGCACTGTTGAGCTTGAAGCTAAAGGATTTAGCATTCTTACTCGGCGCTTATGAAGAGGCGAAGACGGAAACCTATATGGATTCTGTGGATGTGATCACATTTGCGCTTGATCGTATGTCCAATTCTAAAAGACTTAAGCATGCACAAATTTGGGTGGATGGATTCGATAGTTTTTCTAAGATAGAGTATCAGATCATAGAACAGCTTATGCTCCTATGTGAACATTTAACCATAACAGTGCCTTATGGGGAGAGTAACATTTTTGCGCATACTGGGCATTTGTACAGGCAGTTGGTAGCGTTGGCAAATCAAAATCAAATCAAAACCGCTCAGTTTTTGATGGCAGGCATGTATTTGAATCCTGAAATTGGGCACTTAAGTGAAAATTTGTTGGTATATCCTTATGAACGGTTCGTCAAACCCACGGAATTCATAAAACTCCACATAGCCAACACGGTGACTTCAGAAGTGGAACACGTGGTGATAGATATTGTCAATCTAGTGAGATATAAGGGATTGGCTTGGAAAGAGATCGCAGTTGTAACCAATGATTTATCAGGGTATGAATTTGTGATCAAAGAACTCTTCACAGAGTATCAGGTGCCGTTTTTTTTAGACCGAAAAATGAATATTTTGTCGCATCCCTTAGTTCATTTGATCGTGAATAGCCTTAAAACCATCCAAAGCCATTTCAAAAGAGAATACGTCATGAGTATGCTCAAAACAGGATTATTGGGCTTTTCAATGGATGAAATTGGTATCTTGGAGAATTATATTATAGAGTTTGGCATACAGGGCAACCAGTATAAAAAAGATTTTAAGAAAAACTATAAAAACAATAGATTATACGACTTGGAACACATGAATGCGTTGAGAGAAAAACTCCTTGAAAAGTTGGCGCCACTGTTGTCCATATCTTCATCCAAAAAAGTAGAGATGAAAGCACTTCTAACCATGATCTATGAGTTTCTAGTACTCAATGATATCGCTGCTATTATGGATCGAGAAGTTCAACATTTTACAGAAATCGGCGCTTATGATTCGGCTCAACTCTTTGCACAGATTTGGAATGTTGTGATTGAGACTTTTGATCAAACGGCAGAGCTTCTGGGAAATGAGATGTTGAATTTGGATGAGGTTATAGAGCTGCTTGAAACAGGTTTTGAACATGCGGAGATTGGTCTACTGCCCCTCTATGAAAATCAAGTGCTCATAGGGTCACTGGATCGATCGAGAGCCCACCCCATAAAGGCATTATTTATAATGGGCATAAATGATGGCATCTTACCAGAAATGGGAGGGGATCAACAGCTCATTGCAGAGTATGAAAAAGAGCAATTGAAAGAAAAAGGGTTTAATTTGCTGCTGGATGGCAAGATGTTTGCAGATAAGGAAACCTACAATATCTATAATGCACTTACGCGACCTAGTGAAAGCATTTATTTGAGCTATGCGCTTACGAGTAATGATGGCACTTCACTCAGACCATCATATCTCATGCAGAAGTTGATTAAAATTTTCCCGATGTTGAAACCAACGCATGATACAGTTAGCTTGGAGAGGGCACAGAAACCTCATACAATTGCCACTGCTCAGGGCACATTTAAGCATCTTGCTGTTGAAATGAGAAAATCTGTCGATGGGCATAGGATTCATTCAGACTGGGAGACTGCTTTTAAATGGTATGTCCAGCATGAGCCTGACAAGGCTTCTCTATTGCTAGAAGGCTTGACTTTTGAAAATCACGTGGAAAAAATAAATAGAAAAGTGATCGATAGACTCTATGAAATGCCGATTAAGACAAGTGTATCTCGATTAGAGCAATTTATGTGGTGTCCTTTCAAACATTTTGTCGCCTATGGCATAAAACCGATCACTGTTAAGCATTATGAAATTACTTTTCCTGATGTGGGCATTTTATTTCATGGGGCCCTTGAACAGTTTGGGAGAACCGTCTATGATCAAAATTTAGTTTGGCAGGATTTAGATCAGAAAACATGTGACCAAATGATCGAAAAAATTGTTGAAGATATGGTGGACCATGATATTTTCAGCTCGAAATTCCAATATCAATATTTGATTCAAAAATTAAAACGTGTTTCTAAGCGTGCCATTTGGACGCTGACGAAGCAACTTAAACAAGGGGATTTTATGCCGATTGCCTTTGAGATGGCCTTTTCAGATGAAGGCTATGGCGCCCCACCTATGATTATAGAACTTTCAAACGGTGAAAAACTGATGATCAGAGGCGTTATAGATCGTGTGGATTTACTCAGGACGGAACAGTCAAGCTATGTCAAGATCATCGATTACAAGTCGGGGGGCACAACGTTATCGTTATCAGATATTTATCATGGGCTTCAAATGCAATTAATGGTCTACTTGAAGGCTTGTTTAGACAATCCAGATTACTTTAGAGTAGAGGCTTTAAAACCAGGTGGCATCTTTTACTTTAAGATTGATGATCCTATGATTCAATCGGCGGAGGCACTCTCTGAACGCATTGAGGCGCAAATTGAGAGTCAACTGAGACTGGATGGCATAGCACTTGAAGAACCTCTCATTTTAGAGAAGATGGATAGAATGCTCGTGGAAGAGAGCAAATCTGTGGTTATGAAAGTGAGTTATAAAAAGGATGGTGCTTTCACAAAAGATTCTAAAGTACTGCCATTGGACACCTTTTATCATATGATCGATCATGTTAAAGAAAAAATAAGGGAAATTGGCATGACGTTACTTGAAGGCGAAATCAGTCCATCACCGTGTCAAACTGAGGGACGAATTGCCTGTAATGCCTGTGATTATCAGTCCTTATGCCAATTTGATCCCAAATTTGAGGGCAATGCATATCGCGTGTTGCCCAAACTCGATCAGGAGAGCGTGATACAAAAGATAAAGGAGAAATCAAATGCCTAGTTGGACCAGAGAGCAAGAAGCCGCAATCTATTTGAGAAATGCTGATATGCTCGTCTCAGCTGCCGCTGGATCGGGAAAAACTGCTGTACTCGTAGAGCGTATCATAAAAATTGTCGTTCATCAGCGGGTACCTATTCAGAGTATTTTGGTGGTGACTTATACAAATGCAGCAGCTGGCGAGATGCGCGAACGTATAGAAGTGGCTGTTTCAAAAGCAATAGAGACAGAAGCGGATCCAGAGCTTAAAGCCTTTTTAATAGATCAGCTCAGAGTACTCAATAGAGCTAGCATCAAGACATTCCATGCATTTTGCATGGATATCATTCGCAGCCATTTTCAAAAGATCAGTATTGATCCCAGTTTTAGAATGCTCAATGAGATGGAGCGGACCATACTCATTGAAGAAGCCATAGACGCCGTCTTTGAAAGCGCTTATGAATCCAGTGAAGCCTCTTTTATTTATCTAGTGGAAGCCTACAGTGGCAACCGTGAAGATCAGAGACTGCGGGATATGATCAAACAAATCTATCGATTTGTCATGAGTCAGCCGTATCCGATGAAATGGCTTGAATATCAAGTAGAAGCCTATGAACAAGAGGCTCATCCCCTGCGTAAAATTTGGGAAAAAATTTTGCTAGAGCAAGCGCGTACAAAAGTGGAAGGTGCTTTTGAACTTTTAGAGGAGGGCTTAGAAATCTGTGAAATGCCCGGTGGACCGCTCCCCTATAAAGAGACCTTATTATCGGATTATGCACAGTTTAAGAGAATTGATGAAGCCATTGCACTTGAAAATGTGAAAGCGCTTGAAGCGGCTATTCTCAATTTTTCGTTTACAAGACTAAAAAGTATTAAAAAAGATGAAAAGGCATCTATGGATGAAGCACTTGTGGAAACTGTTAAAACACAAATTCGGGACAAACTGCTGAAAAAAAATATTTATGAGTCGCTGGCAATGCCTTTTAGAGAGAAGACGTTGGATCGCTATTTTGAAGAATTTGAAAGATTGGCCCCGGCATTAAGGACTTTAAAAGAGCTTGTCGAAGCATTTGATGCGAATTTCATGGCGCTTAAAAATTCAAAAAACGTCTTGGATTTCAACGATTTAGAGCATTATGCCATAAAGGTATTAGAGGATGATGCCATTGCAAAGACTTATCAAAATCAATTTGAATACATCTTCGTGGATGAGTATCAGGATGCAAGTAGTATCCAAGAGACGATTTTAACGCGTATAAAGCGTTCTAATAATATCTTCATGGTTGGCGATGTGAAGCAGAGCATCTACAAGTTTAGATTGGCAGAACCTGCACTTTTCTTAGAAAAATTTAGAACGTATGCACCCTATGATCAAGTTTTAAAACAATATAAAGTCGAAAATGTACATGAACTCAATCCCAAATTAGAGGGTATGCATGCCATTCGAATCGATTTGAAGAAGAATTTCAGAACCAGAACGGAGATTTTAGAGACGGTCAATAAACTGTTTTCTAACATGATGTCGGAGAGACTCGGTGAAATTACTTATGATGATTCTGCTCATCTTGTGGGTGGTGCCAAGTTTGAGGCGCTAGAAGGTCCGGCAGTGTCCGTTAAAGTCATTTCAAAAAAACCATTGAATTCTGAAGGCCTAGGTGAGATAGAGGTGCCATTGGAAGAGGACAGCCTTACGGAGATGGATGAGGTATCCTTGGGCAATTTGAAGACAGATGAAATTGAAGCAAGAACGATTGCACGGGAAATTAAGCGTATTATAGGTACGCCGATTTATTTTCCCAAAACTCAAATGTGGAGGACTTGCAGCTATAAGGATATTGTCATTTTGATTAGAAGTTTTAGATCGTGGCAGGAGACTTTTGACAGCGTCTTTTCAGAAGAGGGTGTGCCCTTTTATGCAGAAAGCAATTCCGGATACTTTGATACCTTGGAAATCAGATTGATGATGGACTATTTAAAAATACTGGATAACCCTTATCAAGATATATCGCTTATGGCTGTCTTGCGATCCCCCATGTACAGGTTCACCATTGACGAACTCATTTATATGCGTCAGCTAGGCACTGGAGATCAATATTTTTACGATCAATTGAATTATTTTATCGATCTGGAAGATGATGGAAATCCAAATGAGGTCTTAAAGGAAAAAGTGAGATTCTTTTTAAATCAGTTGGAGGCCATTCGTAAATTTGCAACTTACAATCCAATAGATGATGTGATTTTAAAGATTTTACAGGAGACGCAATTTTTTAATTATGTGAGTGTTATGCCGGGTGGTGTTGCAAGACAGGCTAATCTGAAATTGCTCATTGAACGTGCCACACAATTTAAAAACTCTAAAATTGTGAGTTTGACCTTATTTGTGCAATTTTATGAGCAACTTTCAAAAAACAGCGGAGATATGGGGGTTGCCAGCAGTATAGGTGAGACAGATGACGTGGTTCGACTCATGAGCATCCACAAATCAAAAGGATTGGAATTTCCTGTGGTTATGGTTGCTGGACTCGGTCGTAAATTCAACTTGATGGATACGCACGGGGATTTGATCATGCATAAGCACATTGGCATGGGCTTGTCCTATGTAGATGTGTCCTTAAGGGCTAAATCCGCTTCGTTGGTGCAACTGCTCCTAAAAGAGCAATTGAAAGTAGAAACACTTTCTGAAGAGATGCGTGTACTCTATGTGGCTTTGACGAGACCTGTCGATCGCCTGTATTTATTCGGCACGGTGGCAGATGCTGAGAAACGTTTTGCAAAGTGGCAGAGAGGATGTTCTTATTATAACTTGTTTACAGCGGGTGGTTTTATAGATTGGATTCTAAGTGTTAACCCAAAAGCGTGCGACATTATAGATCCGAGTACTCTGATTTCCATTGAGCAGGCATCGTCACAGTCCAATCAGAAGTCTATAGAAAAGTGGATCAATTTGAAGCAACAAGCAATGCTTGAAAAAGATCGTGTACAAGATTCTGAGCGGGATGCCGCACAGAATTCTGCATTAGATCGAGAAATAGGCGATCGTGTGCCAGATGAGGCCGGCGTATTCGAGCGTTTAAATACGTTATTGCCCGCATTTGAACAGACCTATGAACCCCAAAAAATAGCGGTCTCAGACTTGAAGAAAAAAGAATTCGCATTCAATGCACCTGTTTTGATACAAACGCCTCAATTCTTACTTGAAGAATTGCCATTGACACCAGCAGAAAAAGGCACTGCAATGCATAAAGTACTCGAAAAAATTGATTTTACTCAGGTTTATACAGAGGCGACACTTCAAAAATTTATAAGCGAACTTGTGACATCACGGTTTTTGACGGAGCAAGAGTTTAAAGCCATTGAAATTTCTAAAATTGGTCAATTTTTAAGCTCAGAATTGGGTATAAGGATTAGAAATGAACGTCATTTTAAAGAAACGCCATTTGTTGTGAAAGTAAATGAACAGCTCGTACAAGGGATTATTGACCTCTATTTGGAAACCGATGAGGGCATTATCCTCATCGATTATAAGACGGACTTTGTGGGAGATTGTGATTTGCAAAAAGTGGCAAATCAGTATAGAATACAACTTGATGCTTATAAAATGGCACTTGAATCCATACTCAACAAACCTGTAATCCAAAAAGTGATCGTCTTTTTAAATTACAATAGGGCAGTTGAGATATGAAAATTAGGATGATCTAATGGATCTTTAAAATTTAGGATGGGCTTATGGATTATAAATTGGAATTGAAAGCTGCAATTGAAGCAGCCAAGTGTGCAGGTGAGAAGATACTCGAAATTTATAGAAAAGATTTTAAAGTTTGTTATAAAGCAGATGAATCTCCAGTGACAGACGCTGATATTGTTGCAAATACAATTATTGAATCCGTTCTTCGTGAGCGATTCCCCGATGATGGTTTTCTGACGGAGGAATCCGTTGATGATGATTCCAGATTCACGCAAAAAAGGTTTTGGATTATTGATCCATTGGATGGTACTAAAGAATTTGTGAAGAAAAATGGAGAATTTGCGGTGAATATTGGGCTTGTACAGGCAGGGCAGGTTTTGCTAGGCGTTGTCTATGCGCCCTTTACGAAAACGCTCTTTTACGCTGTGCAAGACTGTGGTGCCTATCAAGTGAAGGATCATGTGGAAAAGCGTATTCATGTATCGGATAGAATAGATTCATTTAGACTTTTGATCAGTCGATCACATCCTTCTAAGAAAACGGAAGGGCTCTTGAAAGTTTATGATGAACAAATTCAGTCCATCACAAAAATGGGCAGTTCGCTTAAAGGCTGTTTAATTGCAAATGGTGAATATGATGTATATTATAATTTTGGGCGTTCTATGAAATGGGATACTTGTGCTGTGGAATGCATTGTCAAAGAGGCTGGAGGCATCTTCATGAAATTAGATGATCACGCCATAGACTATATGGAAGAGAGTAAAGTCAACCACGGCTTTTATATTATCAATAGAAGCGAAAACAAAATTGATGTTGAAAAAATAAAAGCAGCAGTTTCTCAAAAGTAGTGTGTTAGAGTGTTAAAAGTTAGGTCAGGAGATGCATAATGGAAAAAGGATACATTCACATCTATACAGGTGATGGCAAAGGTAAGACCACTGCAGCTTTTGGTGTGGCACTTAGAACTGCGTTAATGGGCAAAAAAGTTTTTATTGGACAATTTATAAAAGGCATGAAGTATACTGAGACTAAAATTTCAGAGTATTTGCCCCAAATTGAAATTGTGCAGCTTGGTGAAACTTGTTTTATTGAAAAGACACCTAGACAAGAGGATATACAGATGGCGGTGGCTGGGTTGAACCTTATGCGTGAAAAGTTGATTTCAGAGCAATTTGATCTGGTGATCTTTGATGAGATTTCAATTGCACTTTATTATAAACTCTTTAGTGAAGCAGATTTAATAGAAGTGCTCAATGAAAAACCTGATCAGACGGAAGTGATTTTAACTGGGCGCTATTGTTCAGAAAATTTAATAGCCCTTGCAGATTTAGTGACGGAAATGAAAGAGATTAAACATTACTATCATCAAGGTGTTCTTTCAAGGCCAGGGATCGATTGTTAGCATATCCTATAAATTTTGTTTGAAAGGCATATCATTTACAGATGAACTTCATAAGATAAACACATTTCACCCTTATACTATAAAAAAAAGTATAGGGGTGTTTTTATGAAAAAAAGCAAGCGCAAAATTAGAGTGGCAGTACAAGTTTTCTTCTTTATCTTGATTGCATTTATTTCGGTCAATCATAATTTAGCTGAATCTGGAGGTGGCATAGAACTGTTGTCCAATGCCTCTTTGCATGCAATTTGTCCTTTTGGAGGCGTTGTAACGATCTATCAATTGCTCACGCTGGGCACTTTCGTTCAGAAATTGCATAGTTCATCCGTGATTTTAATGGGAATCGTCTTTTTGTTGGCTCTTTTACTGGGACCAGTCTTCTGCGGTTGGATTTGTCCTTTCGGTACTTTTCAAGAGTGGATTGGTAAAATTGGAAAGAAAATTTTTAAGAAACGCTATAATAATATGATCCCTAAGAAGTTGGATTCAAAATTAAGATATTTTAGAATTGTTTTTCTTGCATGGGTGGTGTTTATGACGGCACGTTCGGGAACGCTTGTATTCTCTAATATTGATCCATATTATGCACTTTTTAACTTTTGGACTTCAGAAGTGGCCATCACAGGTATGGTTGCACTTTTCATCATCATGGGTGCGTCTTTATTCGTTGAAAGACCGTGGTGTAAATATGCTTGTCCATACGGTGCGGTTTTAGGATTTTTTAATAAGTTCAATTTGTTCAAGATTAAGCGCATTGAGTCGACTTGTATCAGTTGTGATTTGTGTACTCATAATTGTCCAATGAACATAGATGTTGCAAATACATCTGAAATTAAAGATTTGCAGTGTATCAGATGTTTTGAATGTACGTCTGAAAACAATTGTCCTGTACCTGAGACGGTTGTCATTGAAACTCAAATATTGAGCACAAAAAAATAGGGGGTAGAATGATGAGAATTAATTCAAAAGTAGTAGGTCTTTTATCTCTTGGGATAATGTTTGGCGGCATAGCTATTTTTATGGGACTTGGTATTTGGAAAACGGAATCAACAAAAATACCTGCTAAGTACAGTTCGGGTATATATGAAGGTGAGGCAAATCCAGCTGATATTAGAGGCTCCTATACATTTGCTGAAGTGGCAGAAGCCTTTGACGTACCTGTTGAGATTTTAAAAGAAGCCTTTTTAATACCATCTGAAGTGGAGGCAGATAAGATTCAAAATAAAGACTTAGAAGGAATGTACGTGTTTGAAGACGGCACGGAGATTGGCAATGGGTCTGTGAAACTCTTTGTGGCATTATACAAGGGTTTACCGTATGCTCTAAGTGATGATTATGTCTTTGATAAAGCGGTGCCTTTAATTAGATCCAATCAACCAGAATTGTCACCAGAAATAGAAGCCTATTTAGTGGACCATACAGTTCCATCCGAGGTCGTTGAAGCCAATGTCAATCCTGTTGATTCAAATGAAGTATCCACAGGGGAGACAACTTCTGAAGAGGAAAATTTTATTAAAGGCAATACTACTTTTCAACAAGTGTTGGATATGGGTGTTACTGTTGAAGAAGTGGAAGCTATTATAGAAGCAGATTTACCGCAGAAGAGTATGACGGTTAAAGATTACTGCTTGAAAGAAAGTCTGGAGTTTTCAACAGTAAAAGCGGCATTACAAAATCTAATTGAGTAAAGCGGAGTTCTTGAAAAAACATTCCTGAAGAACAGTCTTGACCTGTTTTTAACATAAGCGGATTAGAGCGTTTCTAAAGTTTAAAGAGGCGTATCTAGATCCGCTTTCTCCTTTTCAGCTGATTTTGTATTGAAATTCATACAATTTAGTAAAATTCATGTTTCTTTATTGAGCTTTTCACGATAAAATAGATAGTAGAAGTAGAAGTGATATAAAGGCAATTGAAATGAACTTGTGGGGGAGACGAATATGAAATATCATGTGGTTAGCAGAGCTCATCAAAAACAGACAAATTGGTCAGGTGGGGAAACGATAGAGATATTTATCTATCCTGAAAATGGGAACTATTCAGAAAGGCAATTTTCTTGGCGTGTGAGCAGTGCCACCGTTGAAAAAGCAGAATCTGATTTCACACCTCTTTACGGGATAAAGCGGTGGATATTACCTTTTGATGCACCGCTTTTATTAAAGCATAGAAATCAGCAAAAGTTATTATATGAGATTTTAGTAAAACCTTATGAGGCGCATTGCTTTAAAGGGGATTGGGAAACAAAGAGTATCGGTATAACACGCGACTTTAACCTTATGTTGAGAGAAGGCAGTTATGGCATCTTAAAGCATTTTAAGCTTGCAAAGGCAACTGAGATGGATATAGAGGCCATCTTTCCAGAGATTTTCGACAACAGATTGGTTTTAATAGATAAACGCTTTACAATAGGCATTTATTGCATTGAAGGCACATACAGTGCGCTTATGGCGGAGCAGGATATTCCAGTACAAGCCAGTGAACTTTTACTGGTGGACAATGACTCTAAGATGATTCAGGAATATAAAACCCTAAGTGTCAATCAACTGGATGCAGATTATTTAAATTTGGTTATTTTCTTTGTGGCATATGATGCCCAATAAACTTCTGAAATGGATTAAAAGACAACAAAAGATCAACCTCATAATGGGCTTATGGTCCAATAAGAGATTGATCTTTTTTATGTTATATGGATACAGAATAATGTGGATATAGAGAGATTAATCTTCAGCAATGGCTGACTTCATAGCAGGCAACATAATCGTGAATGTTGTGCCATGGTTGAGTTCACTATCCACATGAATGGCTCCACCATGCTGTTCAATAATGATTTTAGCAATGGATAGCCCGAGGCCTGTTCCACCATGCTGATTGTCTTTGAGTTTTGTTCTGGATTTATCTGCACGATAAAAACGGTCAAATATATGGGGCAAATCTTCTTTTGAAATGCCAATGCCGTTATCTGAGAGCTCAATGACATATTGATTTTGAGTAGCACGAAGTGAAATTTTAATTTCGCCTTCTTCAGGAGTATATTTAATACTGTTATCCACGAAGATTCTCAAGGCTTGCTTAAGTTTGTCACATGAACCATAGATGAAGAGATTCTTATCAATGTTCTCTACGATGTCATGTTGCTTGTCAATGAGGTGAGTCTCCTTAGCAATTTCAAAGATTAGATCTGATAAATTGAACTCAGCAAGATCCATTTTTAATGTGCCTTTATCATTGCGCGCAATAAAGAGTAAACTCTCAACTAAACTGTGCATATTCTCAGTTTCACCCAAGATGGCTTGAATACTTTCTTCTAGAATGGCTGGATCATCTTTGCCCCAGCGATTTAACATACCCGCATATCCTTTGATCACTGCAATAGGTGTTCGGAGTTCATGCGAAGCATCGGACACGAATTGTTTCTCGCGTTCATAGCTTTTCTGGATGTCGTCTAGCATCTGGTTAAATGTGAGCGCAAGGTCTTTGAGCTCGTCTTTGGTACCACTGACATTTAACCGCGTACTCAAATTGTTTGCAGACATATCTTTAACTTGATCCGTCATCGTTTTAATGGGCTTCAGATGTTTGCCGGCCAACTTTGAAGAAGATAGGATAGAGGATATCATCAATACAAAACAGAGCATAATGCCAATGGGCAATGTTGCTTCGATCGTCCCTCTAGACTTATTCATGTTTTTACCTAATACAAAGTAGCTGGTCACACCAGAGGCATCTATATATTTACCGGATTGATATAGTGTCGGAAAATTTGGAAATGATTTAAAGTCAAATGAGAAATAAGCCATGGCGTCATCATAGTTCATAATATTGTCAGTGTTTTTGTAGACAAGCTCTTTTTGCTCATCATAAAAGTAGAAATACAGATCTTCACTGGCGATATAATGTGAGACGACGGTATCGTCATAGGCAAAACCATTTTGAAGCAGGCTTTGAATGTACACATCGTTTTTAGAAAGCGAACCCTGAGTTTGATAATATAGAAAGTAAGAAAAACTCATATAAGAAGTTATAAATAAAAAGGCAATTAGAAAGATCACCCTAAACGTATAGCCCAGTGTAAGTTTAAAAGTAATGTTAAATCTCAGTAGAGAAATAAACCTGTCATAGGATTTGGCCATGTAGGAAGGTTCAGAAATTTCTACCTCAGGCACTCTAGGAGCGGATGTGTTTTTAGGCTTATCTTTAGCGTTATTCGTGGTTTTGACTTTGGCATCTGATGATGCTTTTTTGGGAGGTGACGTCTCAGAGGCTTTGCCCTTATTTTTTTTTGCTTGTTTTTTTTGTTTTTTAAGTGCACGCTTATGTTTTTCTCTCTCAAGGTGTTCCAGTCGCTTTTGAATAAGTTCTTCAGATTCCGCCTTCTTCTTGCTCTTTTTACGGGCTTTTACAGTAGGTGGTACAGTCGAATTGGAATTGACTTTGATGACAATGGGTGTGGCCTTTGAAACACGCTTCTGTGGTGTCGTGTTCGGTTTGACAAATCGATTGGAACCAGTTGTGTCTCCACGACCAAGCCTAGGTTTGTTTAAACCAGAATTTGGTTTTGTATTCAATTCTTCTACTTGGTTTTTACTTATGATCTTCATCTTTGAATAAGTAACCTACCCCTCTAACGGTGTGAATGAATTTTGTTTTAAACTGATCGTCAATTTTACTTCTCAGGTAACGAATATAGACATCTACAATTTTAGTTTCTCCGAAATAGTCATAGCCCCAAACCTTATCGAGTATTTGTTCTCTGGAAAGAGCGATATTTCTATTCTCAGCAAGATAATGCAACAAATCAAACTCCGTTTTTGTGAGTTCAATGGCGTTTTCATTATATGAGGCAGTGTATTGATTGTAATCGATTTTAAGATTGCCAGAGATAAAGGTATTCGCCGGAACGGTATTGGTTGCAGGAGCCTTCCTAAAGATTCGTCTGATACGAGCTAGAAGCTCTTCTATTGCAAATGGTTTAGTCATGTAATCATCAGCGCCAAAGTCAAGCCCCATGACTTTGTCCATGGTATCGTCTTTAGCAGTGAGCATGATGATGGGAATTTCAGAATTGAGTCTAATGCGTCTACAGACTTCCATACCATTTAGTCCAGGTAACATTATGTCCAATACAATTAGGTCAAATGCCTCTCCAAGAGCACGTTCAAGCCCAGTCCTGCCATCGTGTACAGCTTGAACTTCAAAACCTTCATGCTGTAATTCCAATTCTATAAATCTCGCGATTTTAACATCGTCTTCGACAACGAGTATTTTTTGCATATTTTTCCCTCCTAAATTTATGTAAGCTAGACTGACTTTTGATACGCTAACCTCTGTTTAAATATAGCATTATTTGGATCAGATTAAAAGGTTTCAATCCCAGAGACTAAAATAAAATCCCAGTTCATAAGAGCGTTAACTGATATGAACTGAGATTAATAGTTGGCTTAATGAAAAATTTAGGAAGAGGGGCTTTTTAAGAACGTCTATCCTCTGGTTCTTTTTCAACAACGGTTTCTTCATTAAATTGGAATGCATCTTCTACTTTAACTTTACTGCCTTTAGGATCCAGAATTACGATTTTATATCCAAAGACATAAGGTAAAACCAAAAGGATTAGAGATACTGGCAAAGTCAATAAAATGATAATGGCTGCAACAGTCAATGGAATATCCAATACTTTTTTATTTTTTTTGCCGATCACAAAGCTGGTTTTGTGCATCTTGTCAAAGAATTTTTTCATATCTTCAAAGAAATCATTTTGTGGTCTTTGGCTATATTGTCGTCTTTGATGTCTATATTGTCTTTGATTGCTGTTGGCACTTGAAGGTTTTGGACCCGTTTTATGAGCATCTTCCAAGTAGATTAAAGCTTCGACCATGTCGCCGTCGTATTTTTCAAGTGCTTCTTTTGCTTCTTTATAACTGATGTTTGCCCTTTCCATGAGCATATCGATTTTTTCTAAACTTACTGACATAATAACGCCTCCTCAATGTTTTAGTATTAACTTAATTATAGAGCTTTTTTCTTAATGATGTACAAAATTTCGGTTAGAATTTGGATAGAATTATTAGGATTTATCAATTCATTTGATTGTTCTTGTGAGCGTTTAATTGCTCTTGTCAAATTGTGATTGAATGATCTTGTTGATGTTTTTATCTTTCTTGCCATTGGTTTTTAAAATCACATTAAATCCGAGGAAGAAAGGCAAAGCCAATACGATTATGGAAAACGGCAATGTAAACCAAGCAACTAAGATCACAATGATAAGTGGTAACTCAACATAAGTCTTTGAATTCTTTTGCCATGCTATTTTCATTTTTAGCATTTTTTTGAAGATTTTTTTTATGGCTGACCATAAAAATTTTATTTGAGCTTTAAAAGCTTCAGATTTCCATTCTAATTTTACGTCGGCGCCATCAGTGCAATTGGATTCTGAATGGATCGTTTCGGAATCTGAGTTTTCTGAAGCCTCAGATTCTGTATTTTGGGTTTCGATTAGGATAATAGCCTCAACGACGTCGCCATTTGAATTTTGCAACGCGTCACTTGCTTCTTTATAAGAGCAATTTGTGCGTTTGATTATTTGATCAATTTGATCTAGATTGTCTGACATTTGAATACCTCCTTTATCAACTTTCTAACTTAAGTATAAGGAGGTTGTATTAATATAAAACCAATAGAGGGTTAGAAAACAGAAAGAATTCTATGAATTTTTAATCTCAGGGGTTTACAAAAGATGTTGAATGGTATAATGTAAACATGTGATTACAATGTAAACTAAAGTTTATAAAAAGGAGAAGAGATGACAGATCGTGAACAAGAAATTCTTGAAATTGTAAAGACAAATCCTATGATAACACAAGAAGCACTTGCTCAAATCCTGGGGATTCAACGTTCTTCGGTGGCTGTTCATATTTCTAACCTCATCAAGAAGGGCAAGATCAAGGGCAAAGGTTATATTGTGTGTGAAGAAGCTTATGTCGTCGTTGTGGGGGGATGCAATATGGATATCTCCGGTAAGCCTATAAATAAGATGATTCTCCACGATTCTAACATTGGACAAGTTCAAACCTCTACTGGAGGTGTTGGCAGAAATATTGCAGAAAACTTATCACGATTAGGGATTTCTGTCAAAATGATATCTGCTGTGGGCAACGATGAGTTTGGTACTATGATTTTATCGGAGTTAAATGCCCTTAAAGTGGATACGACTGGTATCATGGTACACCAAAGTCAGCCCACTTCAACCTATCTGGCAGTATCGGATGAAACGGGTGATATGCACGTGGCAATTTCTCAAATGAACATTGTGGATGAGATCTCTGTGGCATATGTCAATGAATTTCATCATACAATTGAAAACGCAGGCTGTCTTGTGATTGACACCAACTTAAAACAGGAAGTACTTCAATATATACTCAATAAATACGCTCATAAAAAGATATTTGTGGATACTGTATCTACGGCAAAGGCTATAAAAGTGAAAGGTCTTTTAGACAAAATCTATTTTCTTAAACCCAATCTGATGGAAGCCGAACTGTTTTCCGAGTATCCGCTAGACCCATCCAATCTCGTCCCTTTTTTAAAGGCATTACCTGTGAAAAAAGTGGTTATAAGCCTTGGCGGCGAGGGCGTTATAGGTCGAGATGAAAAGGAGATTGTGAAGATTGAGTCTCCAAGGACAGAGATCGTCAATACTACTGGTGCAGGAGATGCATTCATGGCAGGTATGATTTTCTCTGAAATCAAGCAGATGCCATTCCATGAGTCGATTAAATTTGCTGCGAGTTGTGCAACTCATAATATAGAGCAACAAGAAACAGTCTCAAAAGCACTTAATGAATCCATTATAAATAATCTGATTAAGGAAAGGATGTAAAAGTATGTATAAAAATAAAATCGATATTCACCCAGAGGTTGTAAAAGCCCTTTCAGAAGGCAAACCCGTGGTTGCACTGGAATCAACAATTATATCTCATGGTATGCCATACCCTCAAAATGTTGAAACGGCACGCGAAGTTGAAAACATAATTCGAGAAAAAGGGGTAGTGCCTGCAACTATAGCCATTTTAAAAGGTCGCATTAAAGTGGGGTTAACAGCTGATGAACTGGAATACTTAGGTAAAGCTAAAGAGGTTGCAAAAGTATCCAGAAGAGATATTCCCTTTATAGTGGCGATGGGCAAAGATGGTGCGACAACTGTTGCGGCAACAATGATTTGTGCAGAATTAGCTGGCATCCAAATCTTTGTAACAGGCGGTATTGGCGGCGTTCATAGAAATGCTCAAGAAACCTTTGATATTTCAGCAGATTTAACAGAGCTTGGGCAAACCAATGTTGCCGTTATCTGTGCTGGTGCAAAATCAATTTTGGACATTGGATTGACCTTAGAATATCTTGAAACATTAGGGGTGCCCGTCGTTGGTTATCAAACTGAGGAATTACCTGCTTTTTATACGAGAAAGAGCGGTTTTAAAGTGGATTACAGGGTAGATGATGCGAAGACAGTAGCCGAAGCCATGCATTCTAAATGGTCATTGGGGCTTAAAGGTGGCGTGATCATTGCAAATCCAATTCCAGAAGCCTATCAAATGGATTTTGACATCATTACGGATGCCATAGAGACGGCCTTAAAGGAAGCGGATGCAAAAGGTATTAAAGGTAAGGCATCCACACCTTTCTTACTTGCAAAAGTGAAGGAACTGACAGGTGGGGACTCACTTGAATCCAATATCCAACTGGTGTATAACAATGCGAGAGTAGGTGCGGAAATTGCGCTTGAATATGCCAAGTTACAGGCATAAAATAGGCTCGCTTTTGGTTATTAACGAATGTTAATGGGATTTTACCGAATGTTAACAGGATGGCTATGGACGTCGATACGCGTTTCTGATATATTATGAATGCTGGTAATTTAATAACTAGATTTCTTTTTCAGTTTGCATCTGTTTTTTCCCCCAAAAAAATTTTATAGGTGTAAACGCAATTAACCCCTATGGGTTGATGTCAAGGTATGCTCTTTTTAGATTTAATCTGAAAAGAGTTTTTTTTATAAACAACAAAATTTGAACCTAAAGCTGTGATGAGGCATGTTCACCCTCAAACAGCGTCAGTGAAAATTGTTTTGAGGCATCGAGAGATAGCTCAAATGTTGTTGCTTCAAATGACTCCATACTGCCATGACACCTTAAAGAAAAGCTGTTTATTGGGGTAAAAGCTATTGTCAACCTATAGAATAAAATAGTTGACAAATATCGTCAGATCTTTTACAATGATTTTAGCTTTAAACCCCTCTTAACGACCCTCTATAAGTACGCTATAGCCATATACGCTTATGGACAGTTGGGAGAATTGAATGAAAATGACGTTTGATTGTCAATTAAATGACAGTTGATTGTCAACTAAAATGACTGTGAGGGATAATATGAAAACCAGAGATATGATTCTAATTTCTTTATTTGCCGCATTAACCGCAATTGGTGCCTTTTTAAAAATTAATATTGGTGCAGTGCCCTTTACCTTTCAATTTTTCTTCTGTGCTTATGCTGGCGTATTTTTAGGTTCAAAAAAGGGGAGTTTATCACAGATAATATACATTGCCATGGGACTGATTGGGATTCCGATCTTTGCCAATGGGGGTGGCATTACTTATGTTTTTAATCCGACATTTGGCTATTTGCTCGGCTACTTCGTTTGCACGTTTGCAATTGGCTACTTGACAGAGCGCATGACAGAGATCACTTTTATAAAGGTGTTTGGTGCTGTCCTAACGGGATTATTTTTTGTATATCTCATTGGTGTACCCTATCTTTATATGATTATAAAACTTTATCTTGGCAAAGGAGATTATTCAGTTCAAAGTGCCCTTGCAGCAGGATTTCTGCCTTTTATCATTCCAGATATCATCAAATCGTTTATTGTTGCGACTTCATCGATCTTGGTATTGCCAAGGCTTAGAAATGCAGGTTATACCACTCATGTGAAGAAGGGGTAGCATATGTTAAAAGCAATCGAAGATAAAATTTTAAGAGGCGATGCCATCCTGTACAGTGAAGCAGTTATGCTTTTAGAGGATTCTATCGCACTTGAAGCATTGATGGCATCTGCGAACAGAATAAGAATTGAACGTGCGGGTCATAAACTTGCCCTGTGTTCGATTATCAACGGGAAGAATGGCCAGTGCTCAGAAGATTGTAAATTCTGTGCACAATCTGTTCACTATGAAACAGGTGTTGACGTATATGAACAAATGCCAATTGACAAGATTGTTGAAACGGCAAAATCTCTTGAAAAAGAAGGTGTGAAGCGCTTTTCCATTGTCACCAGCGGCAGATCGCTTCATCCACAAGATATGAGTTGGCTATTGGAAGCTTATCGGGCCCTTAAACGTGAAACGGAATTAGAGCTCTGTGCTTCGCATGGCATGCTTACACTTGAACAGGCCAAAGTATTGAAGGCGATTGGTGTTACGACTTATCATCACAATTTGGAAACTTCCAGAAGTCACTATGCAGATGTCTGTACAACGCATTCATATGAGGCGCGTATTGAAACCATAAAAAATTGCCAGAGAGCAGGACTTAAGGTATGTTCTGGCGGCATATTTGGAATAGATGAGACCGATGTGGACCGGATTGACATGGCTTTTGAACTCAAAAAGCTCGAAATTAAGTCTGTGCCCATTAATTTTCTAATGCCGATTTCGGGAACGCCAATGGCTTTGAATGAATTGCCTTCACCTGAGCGTATTTTGAGAATGCTTGCGATTTACAGAATGATTTTACCGGACGCCGAGATTAGATTTGCAGGCGGAAGGGCTTACTTAGGTGAATTGGTGAAGAGGGGGTTTCAAGGTGGCGTAAATGGTGCACTATCTGGAAATTATCTGACCACGGTGGGCAATACCATAGCGCAAGATATGGCTTTGATCAGATCGCTTGGATTTGAAGTATAAAAATTGTAAACATGAAAAGTGTATCCTTTACCTCCTATTGAGGCCAAAGACACACTTTTTTTTAATACAACTCAAAATGGAATACAATTTAAATCACAAATATGTATGCATCGGTTATCACGGGGTTGAAGCGTAGAAAACAAGTGATACATAGTGGTTTAATTGCTTGTACAGTGGATGATAGCTTATGGGGTGCAGTCTTTCTAAAATTTCGGAGTAGTACCATTTCTGAAATTCAAAACCTGCATTGAAATGTGACCATATATCATCACCAAAATTATCGAGATTGCGAAAAATACTCATAATATTGGTGAGTTTATCAACACATACGATAAAGAGCACATCTAATGGCGCCTCTTGAATTTGAGCGAGATAATTTTCTTTGCGCTGGCGCCAAGTGAGGTTTTTGTCATTTTCAGAACAAAAGGCGACATAAGTTCTGACAAGCTTGCCGAATTTTGTTTCGATCATATCCAGTGTCATATCGGTATCTTCCACGGTGTCGTGCAAAATTCCGGCACAGATGACTTCATCAGACATGCCGTATTTCGCCAAAATCATACCCACTTCAAGAGGATGGGCCACATAGATGTCCTGATCTAGTTTTCGAATTTGATTCTCATGCGCTAAGATAGCAGTGTGAATGGCATCGTATATCGTCATAAGGCCTCCTAAATGTTGTGGATCAAAAAAACTGATAAGAACCAAACAGCTTGATACTCGAATATTTAGAACATTTTATATACTGATTTTAGCATAGTTTTGACAAGATGACTATTCCCAAAGTTTAAGATAAGTCAAGTAAAAAATAAAAAACACATCTAAAGTCTTATTTTCAAAAAAACATCAAAAAAACGTTATAATCATCTATATATTGTGTATACTTATTTTATGTAGATACATCATACAGATTTTCTAATACATTTAAAAAGCACAATATTGCTTGCGAGGGGGGGATTTTTTTGTACTCAATGATAGAAAAGAGAAACGGAGAGTTAAAGTCATTTGACCGACATAAAATAGAAGCTGCAATTTTTAAATCACTGGTGGCGAGTAAACCATCAAGGTTGAGGAAAGACTTGCTGAAACTTTCTGAAGTGGTCACAGATTATGTCTTGCTTGATCTGGATGAAAAACAATTGACAACTTATCCTAAAGTTGAGATTATCCAAGATGCAGTGGAGAATGTACTGATGAAAATGGGCGAGTACGAAACTGCAAAAAACTACATTAAATATCGATTTGAACATAAAAGACAACGTGAAAATAAGAAAACAGCCATGGACATATTATCACTATTTGGGAACTATATAGGTCAGAATGATTGGCTCGTCAGAGAAAATTCTAATATGAGTTATTCTTTACAAGGGTTGAATAATCATATTATCTCTAAGGCGTCAAAAGCTTTCTGGCTACATAATGTCTATACAGAAACCGTTAGGACCTCTCACGAAGAAGGGGCGATTCATATTCACGATTTAGGTCTTTTATCCACATATTGTTGTGGTTGGAGTCTTGAAGATCTTTTGCTCAAAGGTTTTGGCGGTGTTCCTGGGAAAGTTGAATCTGCTGCAGCGAAGCATTTTGACACCGCATTGCTTCAACTGGTCAATTTTATCTATACGGTTCAGGGCGAAGCCGCAGGAGCACAAGCTGTATCTAACTTTGATACGCTTTTAGCACCATTTATCAGAGCGGATGGACTATCCTATCAGGATGTTAAACATGCCATGAAGACATTCGTATTCAACATGAACATCGCAACAAGAGTAGGGTTTCAAACCCCATTTTTCAATATAACAATGGATAAGGAAGTGCCCACAACTCACAAGGACATGCCTATTATCATCGGTGGTAAACGCCTGTATGATGAAGTATACGGGGACTATCAGCATGAGATGGATTGGATCAACAAGGCTTTTTGTGAAGTAATGATGTCCGGAGATGCAAAGGGTAGAATTTTCACTTTTCCAATTCCCACCTATAATATTACAGATGAGTGGGACTGGAATAATGAAGTGACAGATAAGATTATGGAGATGACCGCTAAATATGGGACGCCCTATTTTAGTAATTTTGTGAATTCGGATTTAAATCCAGAAGATGTGCGCAGCATGTGTTGCCGTCTGAGACTGGATAATAAAGCGCTCTTAAAGCGGGGTGGCGGATTATTTGGCGCGAATCCCAAGACGGGTTCTATCGGTGTGGTCACAGTGAATATGGGTCGAATAGGTTATCTTTCAAAGACCTATGAAGAACTTTTGAATCGTGTTGAACGACTGATGGAAATTGCCAAAGATTCACTTGAAGCCAAAAGAAAAGTATTGGAAGAAAATATGTGTAGAGGTCTCTATCCCTATTCTAGATATTATTTGGAAGAAGTTTATCAAAATTATGGTGAGTACTGGCATAATCATTTTGCAACCATTGGGCCTAATGGCGTCAATGAATGTATACAAAATTTTACAGATGGTAAGGACAGTATTGTGACCACCCAAGGCCGTGAAATGGCAAGGGCGATTTTGGATCATATGAACGAGGTACTCGTAAGGTTTCAGCAGGAAACCGGGCATTTGTATAATCTTGAAGCAAGCCCAGCTGAAGGTGCCGCTTATCGATTTGCAAAGACAGATAAGGCCTTGTATCCCAATATTATAACTGCTGGCGGCGATGTGCCTTATTATACAAATTCAACGCAATTGCCAGTGGGATTCTCGACAGATTTGTTTGAAGCACTGGATCATCAAGATGATCTTCAAATCAAGTACACAGGGGGAACGGTTTTCCATGGCTTTATCCCAGAAAAAATTCACTCCATAGAAACCGTAAAATGCATTCTAAGAAAGGTCACTCAAAATTATAGACTCCCTTATTTCACCATCACGCCGACTTTTAGCATCTGCGAAGATCACAAGTATATTGCTGGAGAAGAACACACTTGTCCCACTTGTGGGAAGCCAACAGAGGTTTGGTCTCGCGTGGTGGGTTACCATCGACCAATCAGTTCTTGGAACGAAGGCAAGCAATCTGAATTTGACGAACGCGTTGCTTTTTCAAATTTTTAGAAAGAATATGGAAATTTATGTGGCAAATGACAGACTATTGGTATAAAATATATAATTATAATAAGATAGATGGTTTAGAACAGTCGTTGTTTAAAAGGAGTAGTCATGTCACTAGAACACATAAAGCTCGAAAGTTTTTTGAAAACATCGTTTATTGATTATCCGGATTTGATTTCCAGCGTTGCTTATTTTGGTAAATGCAACTTCAGATGCCCTTATTGCCATAATGGCGATTTAGTCAGGCACTCTAGCAACTCAGTGAGTTCGGAAGAATGGCTTGCACACATAAAAGCGAAAAGAGGCCTAATTGATGGTGTTGTCATATCTGGAGGGGAACCCTCTCTTACTCAGGATATACGCCCCTTGCTAGAGGCAATCAGAAAGTTGTCTGTGAAGATTAAAATCGACACCAATGGCAGCAATCCAGAATGGCTTGAAAATATCATTGGGGAACAGCTGGTGGATTATGTTGCAATGGATTTAAAAAATACGCCCTCTAAGTATGAAATGACTGCTGGCTTAAAGTCATTTAATACTCAAGTGCTCTTTAAAAGTATTGATTTAATCATTAAAAGTGGGATTGCTCATGAATTTCGAACCACGCTTATGAAAGAGTTTCACGAGTTAAGCGACTTGATAGAGATGGCAACGCTTATTAATGGTAGCAAAGTTTATACGTTGCAACAATATGAATACAACCCTAAGCAAGTTGTGGATCGTCGCTATACACCTTATACACTGGATGAGATGAATTGGTTGAAAGATCAGATACAACCTTTGCTCAAAGGGACACATGTACAAGCTATTGGCAAATATTAAATTCAAGTCAGCTCTTTGTGGGTAGATTAAAACCACTTAGAGCTGTTTTTTTATTCTATAATTTGATGATGATCAATAAAATAGGGTATGGAAAGTTTTTGTCAAGGGTATCCACTGAGAAAAAGCCGTTTACACTTGTTTTGGAGATGTAAAGGATAGGTCAAATATGGATTGCTGATATTGACTGCTAAAACTGAAAGGCGTATAATAAAAAACTATTAAATGATTATAAATGGGTGTGGCTAATGATAATTAAAGGCAATGGTGTGGATATCGTTGAAATTGAACGATTTAAAAAAATTGTGACAGAAAAACCAAAGTTTTTGAAACGTTTCTTTACTGATTCAGAAAACGAGTTGTTTGAGAAGAAACATATGAAAGCGGAAACTGTTGCAGGTAATTTTGCGACTAAAGAAGCTGTTTCAAAGGCATTTGGGACAGGTGTGAGGGGTTTTAACCTCAGGGATATTGAAGTGCTCAGAGATGAGTTAGGTCATCCTTATGTGAACTTATACGATGGGGCAAAAGAAGTTGCGCATCAAAAGGGGATCACCACATTGATGGTGTCCATTTCACACTCAAGTGAAAATGCCGTTGCATTTGTCATCGCTGTTGGGGAGGCGTGAGATTATGAAAATTGCTGTAGAAAAGGATATTAGAGAAATCGATTTAAGGGCAAATGAAAAATATCGCATTTCACAAATTGTTTTAATGGAAAATTCAGGTATTGCACTTGCTGAAGAAGTAAAAAAGCATGTCAATAGGCACAGTAAAGTTATCATAGTGGTGGGCATGGGAAACAATGGTGGCGATGGTTTGGTCTGTGCGAGGCATCTGCACAATGAATCCTATTCGGTTAAAATATTTATGATCGGCAATCTCAAAAAGCTATCTGAACACGCCAATCAAAATTTTGAAATAATTAAACACTTGAATATACCTGTGGAAATGATCAACGATATCGGCGGCGTTAAAAAATTAGGAAAGTTAATTGCCTATGATGATGTTGTGGTGGATTGCATATTCGGTATTGGCATAACCAAAGATGTGGAAGGCGTTTATGAGCTTGCAATAGATGCAATCAACGATTCTGAAGGCTATATTATTTCGTGTGATATGCCCAGTGGCATACATGCCAGTGAAGGTTTAGTGATGAAAACAGCAGTACGAGCGGATAAGACCGTTGCGCTCTGTCTGCCAAAAGTGGGCAACATCATGTATCCAGCCGCAGAATACAACGGGGAGTTGGTTGTGAAGAAGATTTCCGTTCCCAATGAGCTCATTGCAGAGATGTCCCTGCCGCTTGAAACCATATCGCATGAGTTCATCAAACAACTGATTCCTAAAAGGCAAAGAAATTCTCATAAAGGTGTTTATGGGAAAGCCAGCATAATAGCGGGTTCTTTTGGCATGACGGGTGCTGCAATCCTGTGTGGGAAGAGCGCTTTGAGATCGGGTGTAGGCTTGCTGAAATTGATCATCCCAGAATCACTTCACACGATTATCACCACAAGTGTGCCCGAAGCAGTGACCGTGCCACTGGCTGAGACGCGCAAGGGTGTCTTTGGCATAAATCAAGTGGAGAAGTTGGTTCAAACGTGTGATGCTGCCGATGTAATTGCCATTGGACCAGGTTGTGGCCAAAACGCAGAGATGAATGAAATCTTAAGACATTTGATTACATTAGTGGATAAGCCGGTTATTATAGATGCAGATGGCCTTAACACACTTGCAAAGCATGTGGATGTGCTTGAAAACAAACTGAACAAAGTCGTTTTGACACCACATCCAGGTGAAATGAGTCGGTTGACAAATTTGCCTCTTGAAGTCATCAATCAACACCCCATTAGAACCGCAAGTGAATTTGCCCATAAGTGGCAGGTTATCGTAGTCCTAAAAGGTGCTAGAACTGTAGTTGCATTGCCTTCGGGACAGATATATATCAATGTCAACGGCAATCCTGGAATGGCAACCGCAGGGAGTGGAGATGTTCTAACGGGCATTATAACCAGTCTGGTGGCTCAGGGATTGACGCCTGAAAATGCTGCAATTGCAGGTGTTTACATTCATGGTTACTCTGGCGATCTCATGGTTAGCCAAAAAGGTGAATACGGGTTAATCGCAGGAGATTTAATAGAGGGCATCACTCATGTTTTTAGGAATTTAGAATTGGAAGTTTAAAAAAAACATTAAAATTCATTGGTCAAGTTAAAAAAAAAGGATTAAAATAGTCTAGGGACTGTTTTAATCCTTTTTTTTTTTAAAACAATAAAATTAGAATAAAAGGTTTTCTCTAGAGCTTTAATCGGTAAAAACAATTCGCGAAAAATAATTTGAGGCATCGAGGATGGCTTAAATATGATGAATACCATGAGGAGGCACATGTGAGCGATCATATTTTGACGAGACCAGTTTGGGCAGAAATTAATTTGGATGCATTAGCACATAACATGAGAGAAGTTAAAAAGTGCATCAAGCCGACGACTTTAGCCAGTGCAGTTATAAAAGCTGACGGCTATGGTCACGGTGCGATACAAATAGCAGAAACATTGTTAAATAACGGCGCCGACCGTTTGGCTGTTGCCACGCTTTCAGAAGCAGTTCAACTTAGAAGCGTTTATAGAGCAGTTGAAATTTTGATTTTAGGATATACACCTAATGAAAATGCTGAAGAAGTCATTGAGAACAGATTAATTCAAACTCTCTATACGATGGAACAAGCTGTTTTTTTTAATCAAAAAGCGATGGCAATGAATCAAAAACTAAAAGTACATGTAAAACTAGATACGGGTATGAGGCGTATTGGTATGCCAATCACAGAAGAAACGGTTAATCAGATTGTAGAAATGAATGCTTTTTCTAATTTGATTATAGAGGGGATTTTTACACATTTTGCAGTGGCTGATGAAACGGATAAAACTTTTACGCATATACAGGTAAAACGTTTTAAATGGGTAATAGATCAACTTGAAAAGCGTGGCGTAATCATTCCTATTAAACACGTTGCCAACAGTGCGACAATTATTGACTGTCCTGAGTATCAATTTGATATGGTCAGAGCGGGCATTATGTTGTACGGCTTGTATCCCTCGATGGCTGTCAATCACGAGGCAGTGTCGTTAAAAGAAGTGATGTCGCTTCGAACTCGAATCTCACATGTGAAATATGTGGAAAGTGGAGAGGGGATTAGCTATGGATTGACTTATAAAACCAGTGAAAGAGAGCAAATTGCAACGCTGCCGCTGGGTTATGCAGATGGCTTTTCAAGAGGGTATTCAGGCAAGGCAAAGGCGATTGTAAAAGGTGAAATCAGACCAATCGTCGGGCGAATTTGTATGGATCAATGTCTGATGAATGTCACCGGATTAGAGGTTCATCAAGGTGATGAAGTCATATTATTCGGTGCTGATGACAAACAACAAATTCAAATTGACGCATATGCGGATATGCTCCACACGATTAATTATGAAGTGGTCTGTATGATTTCAAAGCGTGTCTTACGTGTTTATAAAAAGGATGACCAAATTGTAAAAATTATAGATTATTTGAGATAACATGTATTTTTTATGGCAGGATCTTCTATTTTATGATAGAATGTTCAATAGATAGAGACATATAAATGTAAAATGGTTACGGGAAGCTAAAAAATTATTTTGGGCAATTTTTTTGGGAGAAGAAGGGCTGAATTATAAGATGTTTATGGATTCTTAATACTTTATGCTGTTTTAATTAAGGTAATAAGGGTAACATAGACAGAGAGAAATTGTTTTGATACGAAGGGTATCGTTAACAATGGGGGTTTTGTGATGGAAAAAAATGCTCAGTACGGTTGTGATTCCTTTGGTGCGTATACGTTTTTTTTGAAAAATGTGGCACTCAAAGCGCACAAAAAAAATGCTCTGAAAAATTGTAAAGCCTGCGAGACAATGCGTTTTGGCTACGAAATAATGGCTCAGATTAATTTAGAATGTTGTGAATCTGGGTTGATAGATTACTTATCTGCGTTATCTATCTTTGAATCAAAGTTGAATGGAGATGATAATTAAGGTGAATATTAAAAGAGGCGACGTATTTTTTGCGGATTTATCACCTGTGCGTGGTTCTGAACAAGGTGGGCAAAGACCTGTTTTGATCATTCAAAATGATATTGGAAACAAGTATAGCCCCACAGTGATCATTGCAGCGATTACGGCAAAAATTGCGAAAGCAAAATTACCGACACACGTTGAAGTACAAGCTTCTCAAGTAGGTTTGTTGAAAGATTCAGTAGTCTTATTGGAACAAGTGAGAACGATTGATAAAACGCGATTGATTCAAAAACTTGGACATCTTGAAGAAGGTGTCATGGTGGCTGTTGATAAAGCCTTGGTCATTAGCCTTGGTCTATATGAGGAAGATGCTTGAACCTGTATATCTTTATTGTATGCAGGTTTTTTCCTGTTTTTTGACAAACATATTCTGAAATGTACAGAACGCGTATAGCATCATCCAATCTCATATGTTAAAATGATTGATGATAGTGATTAAAATAGAGCGCTCAGGAGGCAGTTATGACATTTAATAAAAATCTGGTTATAAGCTTAACACTTGGCATTTTTATTGGCGTGATAGGCGTTGTTCAAGCCGATGGCACCGCTGGAACCACAACAGATCCTCTTGTTACCGTGAGTTACATGGAATTGAAGCTTAAAGCATTAGATGACAAATATCTAGCGGAAGTAAATGCTTTGAAAAGTCAAATAGAGCAATTGAGTCAAGGAGGTAACTCGAGCAAGGGATCTCAATTATTTGAAATCATCAACGTGCCTAAAGACAGCGCAGTTTACTTTGCAGACAGTGCCGAGTTTATCGTGAGAGTGGGTAAGGCAACCGTGATTGATCCCAATGCTGTGGGCATTCCAGATTTAACGGCAGGCAGTAAAGTGTTGAATGGCAAGGGTGTACCTATTGACCATCACATGCTCGTCCCCAGTAATGATGGCAGAGGTATTGTGACAGCAGATGACTGTTGGATGATGATTAAAGGCAATTACACGATCATTTCAAATAAATAATGTGGAGGCATCATGAACTTTAAAAAGAAAATATACCTTATCTTATTTGTGATAAGTTTGATAGCGACAGGCACGATGTTGTGGAGTCGCATAAATGTTGAAAATCAAGCTAAAACGGTGGATATAGTAGCGGATTACTATGAATTTTCCCTCTTTGCTGATCAACTGGGCATAACGGATAAAGAGATGTTTAAAACGCTTTTTGAGGCGGGCATTTCCAGTGTTGCCCTTAGTGAAGATTCGCTCTATAGTCTAGTTAATGAGCAAAAACCGATAGAATACGACCTGCTTTCAAATGTGAAGAAGGACCTAGAGTGGCAAAATTTTTATGGCGATCGAGCAAATGCATTTCTTGAATCTGACGAAAACAAATATGATGTGATTGTAAGAACTTATGATCAAGCACTCTTTGAACGCTTGTCCAAGGCCATAGAAGCACGCTACGATGTTGGCTTTTACGAATTTTTTGATGAAGATGTCAACACGATTGTTTTAAAAGGCACAATAGATGATTTATACTATACGGAAGATAGCAGGTACAAGGACATCTTTGCAAGAGGTATAAAATTGCCAAGGGTGGTTATATCTTCAGCGCTTGAAGACATTGGATTGGGTTATGATCCCGAGAAGATTGAAAATATAAAATCGAGTGGTTTACCCATTAATCTAAGACCGACGAATTTTGGCAGAGCTAATACTCATATTGCTAAAGCTTATTTTGATGATGTTAAAAAATACGACGAAGAACCTATGGAAATCATTTTTGGCGGTAGATCCATCTTAGGTTATGAACAAGAGGTCAGAAATTACGATCCACTTCTATACAAGACACTTGTTTCTAAAAATATACCGATTGCACTGATTGAATCCTCACTTCAAAGAGGTCATTCTGAACAAGATGGCTTGACACAACTGGCGCAAGATCTGAATTATAATGTCGTGCGTGTTTTTCCAGTGATTGAATACATCCAACAACGCTATAATTATCTAGATTATTATACGGGGTCAATAGAGATTCAAAATACGCTCTATAGGGCCATTACAGAACGCAATATTCGCGCGATTTACTTTAGACCTTATAAAGATACGAATTTCACTTATTACGAAGTGTTGGAGGATTATAAACCGATGCTCTCGCAATTGGAAGCACGTCTTGCACCTCATGGCATATCTCTTGGGAGGCCAAGCGTCATGCCATACCATTCTCTATCTCCTTTTTTATTGATGTTATCTGCTTTTGGTCTTTTAATTCTCGGATTGATCGCCCTTAAACTGATCTTTGATATCAATGAGAAATTTGAATGGATTTTGTTTATCCTAGGCATGTTGTTTATTCCTGTGAGTGTTTTTGTCGTTCCAAATCTCAGTGTGGAACTCTATGCATTTGCAGCAGCGAATATCTATCCAACTATTGCGATTATCTTTTTTATCGAATATATAAAGGACATTTTGCTCAGTACGAAAGTTTATACCCTCAAGGGTATTATTGTAAAAGCAAGTATTGGTTTAACGGCGATTGTAACGTTGTGCTTAATCGGTGGTCTCACAGTGGGTGCAATTATGTCTAGATCGGACTATTTGGTGGAAATGAGTTTCTACAGAGGTGTCAAAGCAAGTTTACTTTTGCCGATGTTATTATTTGTAGTGATTTACATCATTAAATTGGGTTATAGACGCAATATTCACGATTTAGATGAAGACACTTTTTTTATAGAAGATCTCAAAGGCTTTCTATATGAAAATGTAAAAGTCTACTATCTTGCAATTGCAGCACTGCTTGCGATTATTGTCTATATCTATATTGCAAGATCTGGACATGAAACCAATGTGGAAGCGTTAAATATTGAAATTATTTTTAGGAATTTTTTAGAGAATGTCTTATTGGCAAGACCGCGAACAAAAGAAATATTGATGGCTTTTCCTGCGTTTACAGCAACCGTATATTTGGCTTGCCGAGGCTATCAGCGCATCTTATTTCCTTTTGCTTTAACTTCAATGATTGGTTTCACTTCAGTGGTAAATACTTTTTGTCATTCGAGAGCACCAATCTATTTATCAACAGCAAGAGAATTGATCTCCTTAGCTATGGGAATAGTCATTGGCGTCATTGTACTTGTTGTGTTGGAAATTATTAATCGCATCTATGTTGCGTACTTTGGGAGCAAAAAATATGAATAAAGTCGTGATCTCAGGCTTTTATGGATTTCACAATATTGGTGATGAAGCCATTTTGTTAACTTTGACTAAAAAATTGAAAGACATAAATGCCAATGTTCAAATCACTGTATTATCCAACAATCCTGAAGAAACTATGCAGAAGTTTGATGTTAAGGCTATTAATAGAAGCGATGCTTTAAAAGTTGCAAGAGTGATCATGGGATGTGATGTGCTTTTAAGTGGCGGTGGAAGTCTTTTGCAAGATGTAACCAGTGCTAGGAGCATACACTATTATCTGAGCATTATCAGAATGGGATTGTTCTTCAAGAAGAAAGTTTTTCTCATAAGTCACGGTGTGGGCCCGTTGATTAGAGCATCCAATAAGAGGCGCGTAAAGCGTGTGCTCAATAAAGTGCAATGTATTACAGTTAGAGATGTTAAATCATATGAATTATTAATGTCAATAGGGGTAAAACCTGAAAAAGCGAAGGTGACAACAGATCCTGTGATGGGCCTAGAATGTCAACCGCTTGATGCAGGTGAACGCATTATAGAAAAACTCAATTTAAAAGATCCGAAACGGAAAAAGTTGGCGATTGCCATTAGACAGAAGGATTTCAGAGATGATGCACATAGAGACTTACTCGTTCAAATGGCAAATCGACTTGCCAAGAGATATAATGTCATCTTCGTACCCTTCTATTACAAGAATGATACAAAGATATTTCAGGATATCCATGATAAAACGGATGAACATGTGTATTTTATCATTGATAAATACAATTCTTTAACTTTTATGAGCCTCATTCAAAATATGGATATCTTAGTGGGTTCAAGGTTGCATTCACTTATATTTTCGCTAGTTGCAGAAGTGCCTTTCGTGGGAATCAGTTATGATCCTAAAATTGAAAACTTCCTTGAAACCATTCAAATGGCACCCGTATGCAGTATACACGATTTTAGACCTGATGCCATAGAAGCAGAAATCAGCAGATACGAACAAAATTATGATATGGTCAAAGCGCAAATTATACACTCGAAGGCCGATTTGATAGAGTTGCTTAAAGTAAATGATGAAATATTAGAGACATTAATATAGCCCTTGAGGAGGTGAACTCCCACTTCTTAAAGTGGGGGTTCACATTCCTAATTCAATGGGAGTTTAAACTCCCATTGAATGCAATCCGATAGGATTGCTCAAGGGTTACGAAGGTAGCGAAGCGGACTGAGTATGAATCCTCAAAACAGTAATTTTTTCTTGAGGAGTAGGGTTACGAAGGTAGCGAAGCGGACTGAGTATGAATCCTCAAAACAGTAATTTTTTCTTGAGGAGTAGGGTTACGAAGGTAGCGAAGCGGACTGAGTATGAATCCTCAAAGCAGTAATTTTTTCTTGAGGAGTAAGGTTACGAAGGTAGCGAAGCGGACTGAGCATGAATCCTCAAAGCAGTAATTTTTTCTTGAGGAGTAAGGTTACGAAGGTAGCGAAGCGGACTGAGTATGAATCCTCAAAACAGTAATTTTTTCTTGAGGAGTAAGGTTACGAAGGTAGCGAAGCGGACTGAGTATTCGCTTTGATTGGGGGATTAATGGAAATTTTTAAAGGTACAAACTATGTGAAAATATTCGGTGTCAAGATTGATAAAGTCACCATGGAAGACGCTAACAAGCGCTTGGTGAGTTATATGCAAGGGGAAGATCTCAAGATGGTTTTTACACCGAATCCAGAATTTATAATGAAGGCACAGGAAGATGCTGATTTTAAAGCAATTCTATGTCAAGGCGATTTAGTTGTTCCCGACGGTATTGGCATCATTAAAGCTTCTAAAATTCATCATCTAGATTTGCCTGAACGCGTTCCAGGAATTGAGTTGATGGAAAAAGCACTGGAATACTGCAATCGTTCGAAAAAAAGTCTCTTTTTGTTTGGTGGCAAGCCAGGTGTTCCAGAGGCCGCTGCCAAAAAAATACTTGAGAAATATCCCAATTTGGTCATCAAAGGCACCCAGGATGGTTACTTTGAAGAAAAGGATGAATTGCGTATTTTGGATAAGATCAATGAGGCCAAACCAGATATTTTATTTGTAGGCTTGGGTGCGCCAAAACAGGAAAAATGGATATATAAGCATCGAAAGATCATCAACTCAAAAGTAGCTATGGGGGTTGGTGGTGCAATAGATGTCTGGGCAGGGACTTCCAAGCGAGCACCTAAAATATTCATCAAACTGGGCATGGAATGGTTATATCGATTGCTAAAACAGCCAACACGTATTGGTAGGATGATGATCTTACCTCAATTTATGATTAAAGTTATTTTTTCTAAAACTATAGATGGTTAGAGTGTCAAAAGTCCAAAGTTGGGCAATGCTCTACCGTATGATGCGTTTACGGTAAGTAAGCGATACAGCATATGGTAGAGTGCTCGTGTGAAACTGGATTTTGACATTCTGACTATGATCACTAAAACAATATCAATTTTGGAGGGATGAACATGAGTGATTCAATGTCAATGGCAGATTTAATGGCACAGTACGAAACAAACAACGACTTGCGAAAAGGAGACGTTCTCGAAGGGACGATACTCTCTGTAAATGCAGAAGAGGTTATTGTGAACATCAATTACAGTTCAGACGGCGTACTTCCTAAAGAAGAAATTACAGGTGGGTCGACGGATGGTTTTGAAGTCGATCAAAAAATTTCTGTATTTGTCTTAAAATCAGATAACGGTGATGGCAATGTGCTCCTATCTCAAAAAAAGGCAGATCAAATATTGGTATGGGATGAGTTTGAAAAATTATTCAACAACAAGCGTACTTTTAAAGTTAAAGTAAAAGAAGTTGTTTCAGGGGGATTAGTTGCAGATTATAAAGGGGCTAGAGTGTTTATTCCTGCCTCACAAGTGGCGCTGTCCTATGTGGACGATCTCAAACCATATCTACATCAAACGCTTGAAGTGGCACTTATTGATTACAAAAAAGAGGATCAAAAAGTGGTCGCTTCTCGAAAAGTGATTGAGCAGGAGGCACAAGAGCGTACAAAAGCAGATCGATTATCTAGAATATCGGTGGATGATCGCATTAGCGGTAAAATAGTCAGAGTGGCAAATTATGGTGCTTTCGTCGATTTAGGTGGTGTGGATGGTTTAATTCACATTTCGCAGATGTCCAATAAACGCATTAAACATCCAAGTGAAGTTGTTGCAGAAGGGGATCTTGTGGATGTTATCGTGCTTGAAGTCAATAGAGAAAAAGAGCGTATCAGTCTTAAACTGGCGGACATTAAAGAAAGTCCTTGGGAGACCGTTGACCTGCACTATCAAGTGGATGATATCGTCACAGGGCAGGTCACTAGAATTATGAATTTTGGCGCTTTTGTTGAGATTGAAGATGGTTTAGAAGGCCTTATTCATATTTCTGAGCTTTCGGAACAGCATGTCTCTAAGGTACAGGAAGTGGTCAATGTTGGCGATACAATAGATGTGATGATCCTTCAGATTGACAGTGAAAATCAAAAGATGGCTCTAAGTCTGAAAGCGGCTAAAGAAGCTGAACTCTTAGACTTTGAACCTTATGAAGAGGAAGAACAAAGCACGACCTTAAGCGATCTCTTTGGAGATAAACTTAAAAACTTAAAGTTTTAAATGGGAACAATTAGAGTTTTAAATGGCATAAAAGAGCGTTAAGTGCGTGGTATTATACACTTAATAGATAGAATAAAAGGCGAACTTGGATTGAATGAGGCAACTTATTTCAAGCAAAGTTCGCTTTTTTAATGATTTTGACATAAAAAAAAGGGTATTAAGGGTTTGTGTAGAAATATGAAAGCAGGGGTGATTGATTCAATAAATCGTTCTAATTCGAATTCAAATAAAATAGACAATATGGAGGCGATTATGGAATTTTTAAAGCTAAAACCTGAACAACTCAATAACAAATGTGAGCCCAAGAGATTCGAGTTTAAAACCACAGAAGATTTACCGCCAATCAGAGGCATTATCGGTCAGGAACGCGCAAAGAAAGCCTTGCTGTTCGGTTTGAATGTCACAAAAAAAGGCTATAATATCTATGTTTCGGGACAATGGGGCACAGGGCGCAACAGTTTTGTCAATATGCTTACTGAAGAACAAGCCATAAAACAACCAGCACCTCCCGATTGGCTTTATGTCAATAATTTTAAAGATCAGTATCATCCAATTGCGATAAAAATAGACAATGGAGAGGGTAAAAACTTTATCAAATACGTTGAACGCTCTATCCGATTTTTGAGAAAGGGCATGGAAGAAATTTTTTCCAGTAGAGATTATGAAAATGCACGCCAAAAACTTGTGGAAGAATACAACATCCATTCTGCTAACGTGATTGAAAAATTAAATACAGTGGGCGAAAAATATGGCTTCCTATTTTCTTTAAGCGAAAAAGGGATTGTAAGTATTCCTCTTAAAGAGGGCAAACCCATGAATGAAGAAGAATATAAAGCGATTACACAAGAAGAATATGAAACCATGATGGGCAATTCTCAAAAATTGAATCTTGAAACCATTGATTTATTCAATCGTTTGCGCCTTGAAGAAGAAAATTTGAGAACAAAATTGAAGAGTTTAGATGAACAGATGGGGCGACATCTTGTAAAATTCCATTTGGATGCCATCAAGGAAAAATACAAAAACAATGATGATATTAAAAGATATTTAGAATTCTTAGAAGAGGACATCATTGAAAATCTAGATGCGTTTAAACAGGAAGAACAGGAGACTGAAGAACAAAATCCCCTTGCAATGTTTGCAGTGGGACAGCAAAATCCAGAAGCCTTTTTTGAACGCTATCGCATCAATCTCTTTGTGGACAATTCAGAAAAGAAAAGTGCACCAGTGGTGTTCGAGTCCAATCCGACGTATTTCAATCTAGCCGGTAGCATTGAGTACTTAAATGAAATGGGTGTCATGAAGACGGACTACACCATGATTAAACCCGGGGCACTTCACAGGGCCAATGGCGGCTATCTCATTTTATTGGCGAAAGATATTTTGGCGAATCCTTATGCTTGGAAAAGTTTAAAACGATCGCTTTTAGACGAATCTGTTTCCATAGACAGCCGTATCACTTCATCTGGGGCGCTGGTATCTCATACGATTAAACCGCAACCGATCTCTATTGACGTCAAAGTTATTATCATAGGGGATTACTATACGTATTCTCTACTCAATGCATATGATGAAGAGTTTCAAAAGCTCTTTAAAGTCATGGCGGATTTTGACGAGGATATGGAGCGCAACGATGAAAATATCACGAAGTTTGCTAGGTTTATATCGACAAAGTGCGAAATGGACAACCTCAATCACTTTATGCCGGATGCAGTTGCCATGCTTGTGGATCATGCCACAAGACTTGCAGACGATCAAACGAAATTGACAGCACACTTAAAGACGCTAGGGGATATCGTCATTGAGGCAGATGCATGGGCAAACTATTATAAAGAGGATCTTGTTAAAGTAGAACACGTCAAGAAAGCTCTGGATGAGAGAAAGTACAGAGCAAACAAGTATGAAGAGCAAACCATGGCACTTTTTGAAGAAGGCACATATCTCATGGATGTGACGGGTTATAAAGTGGGAGAAATTAATGGACTTGCTGTGGTAGGCGCAGGGATGTACAGTTTTGGAAAACCTTCTAAAATAACGGTTTCAACCTACCAAGGACGCTCTGGCATCATCAATATTGAACGAGAAGCAAGAACCAGTGGTAAAATTCATGATAAAGGTGTCATGATTTTAACGGGTTATCTTGGGTCGATGTTTGCTCAGGATAGACCATTGGCACTCACTGCAAGTATCGTTTTTGAACAACTCTATTCAGGTGTGGACGGCGACAGCGCATCCAGCACAGAACTCTATGCACTGCTTTCGGATTTATCAGGTGTACCGATTAATCAATCCATTGCGGTGACGGGTTCCATCAATCAAAGAGGTATGATTCAACCTATAGGCGGTGTCAATGAGAAGATTGAAGGCTACTTTAAAGTTTGCAAAATGAAAGGGTTAAATGGTGAACAAGGGGTGATCATCCCAAGACAAAATGTTAAGAATCTCATGTTGGACCCTGAAATCGTCACGGCAGTGAGTGAGGGCAAGTTCAGTGTATGGGCTATAAGTCATGTGGATGAAGGCATCGAAATCTTGACGGGAAAACCTGCGGGTAAACGCAATAAAAATGGTGTATTTGAAAAAGGCTCCATTCACTACTTGGTGGATAAGAGACTGAAACAGTTGGCGACGCCACCTAAATCACAATCTAAACCAGCAGCCAAAGCACCTACTAAGGCAGCGGTTCAGCCCGAAGTTGAAAAGCGAGAACAAGAGCCGGAAACGCCACCTTTAGCGGACAAAAAAGGTCAGTAAAAAAACCTTTAAAACAGAAAATGAAATTTAAAAGAGGCGAGATCAATAAACCCGATCTCGCCTTTTTTTTGAATTATAAAAGTAGCTATAAAAATACCTTAAACTGTTTTGTTAAATTTTTGAATGCATTTACAAGATGTTTTAGAACGCATGTATAAGTTTTTTAAAACTTCTGAATGCCTTTCTCGGTAATGAGTGCAGTTAAAGGCAGATCATGCGGTTCCAAGGGAATGGCGTTGAGCTGCTGGATTGAAAATGCAATTCCAAACTTGAAGATCTCTGGGTTGAGTTTTTCAAAAAAACGGTCATAAAAGCCACCGCCGTAACCGATTCTAAACCCCTTGTCATCAAAGGCAACCCCCGGTGTCAAAACAAGGTTGATCTGACTCAAATCAACTTGTGGATGTATTTTCGGATCAGGCTCTAAAATGCCATATGTGCTCAATTTGAGTTCGGATAAGGTCTGAACTTTATGAAAGGTCATGGTCTTGCTTTTCATATCAATATAGGGGAGGCATAGCGATTTCCCCTGATCAAGTATATAATCATTAATAGGCATCATACAAACTTCATTTCTGAAATCAACAAAGGAGGCCACTTGTGAGGCTTTTTTAAAGACATCTGAATGAATCAGATAGGACATGATCTTCTGGCTGTAATCGGTGCGTTCCTGCTCTGATAGTGCAGCACGTGCCTTAAGTATATTTTGACGGATTTGTTTTTTATCCATTTTATTCACCTCTGTGTAATATTTATTTAATAATTATACACTTAAAATGCGTCTTAAGTATAGGTATAATATAAGAGGAATGCTTTCTTATCACTGAAAAATTGAGTATAATAAGAAGGAATGAGATTGAATCCCATTTAGGATATAAGTGCGTTTAAGCCCTCAAAGACAGACTTAGCGCATGATGGTATAAAGTGTGTAATGGAAAAGTGAGAAGGGTTAGGACATTTATGATAGAGTTTAGCAATGTTTCCAAACGCTATGACAATGGCGTAATGGCACTTAATAATGTCAATATAAAAATTGAAAAAGGTGAATTTGTGTTTATAGTGGGTCCAAGCGGTGCTGGTAAATCCACTTTTATCAAATCCATATTAAAAGAAGTGGATGCAACTACGGGCAAAATATGGGTGGATGATGTTAATATTACAAGATTACATCGTAGGCGCGTCCCCTATTTGAGACGCAAAGTGGGTGTCGTGTTTCAAGATTTTAGATTGCTGCCCAACAAGACGGTTTATGAAAATATCGCCTACGCAATGGAGATTTTAGGAACGCCTCAAAGAACCATTAGAAAGCAAGTGCCTATGATCTTGTCTCTTGTGGGCCTGTCTGGAAAGGGCAATGTCTATCCAAATCAATTGTCTGGTGGGGAGCAACAGAGGGTATCCATAGCACGAGCTATGATCAACAACCCTCCTATTTTGATTGCAGATGAGCCCACTGGTAATCTAGATCCAGAGACTTCTTGGGAAATAATGAAGATACTTAGGACGATTAACAGGCGTGGCACAACGATACTGATGGCGACACATGATAAAGACATCGTGGATATTATGAAAAAACGTGTTATCGCTCTTGAACGCGGTGGCGTTGCAAGAGATGAGAAAATAGGAGTCTATGGCTATGACGATTAAACCATTATTTACATTAAGAGAAGCCTTAAAAAGCCTATGGCGAAATAGATTGATGAGCATTGCATCTATTTCATCGGTTTCAGCAACGCTTATTATATTGGGCATTATATTTTCACTCATTGTCAATGTAAATGCATCGACGCAGGCTGCGAAAGATCAAATTGACAGCATTAAAGTCTACTTAGAAGATGGCTTATCCTCGGAAGAGGGTCAAGTTTTACAAAGTGAAATTGAAGCTCTGGTTGGCGTGGAGTCCGTTGTTTATGAAAATAAGGATGAGGCCCTCACCAAGTGGAAGGTATCATGGGAAGAAAATGCCTATATGCTGGAAGGCCTAGAGAAAAATCCTTTGCCTAATGCCTTTATTATCTATTTATCGGATATTTACTACTCGGAAAGTGTGCTTGCTTCATTGGGCAATTTAGATGGGATAGAACAAGTCAAATCACATCAAGATATTGTAACGACGCTTTTGACTTTCTCCGAACTGATCCGAAAGGCCGGTCTAATTATCATCTTTATCCTCATTGCAATTTCAACTTTTATTATACACAATACAATAAAACTTGCTGTGAACGCACGTAATCGGGAGATCAACATTATGAAGTATGTTGGGGCCACCAACTGGTTTATCAGATGGCCTTTCTTGGTAGAAGGCACGATCCTCGGGTTATTAGGTGCAGGCATTTCGGCGGTAGTCATCAAAATGGGGTACAGTTATGTCTATAACTTGCTGTGTTCCGATTTTTTTGTGTTTATTGCGGCATATGTCATCAAACCCGAAGTGCTCATGAAAGACTTAGTGTTTTTATTTGTAGTGATTGGTGCTGGCATTGGAGCACTGGGCAGTATTTGGTCGATGCGTAAGTACTTAAATGTTTAGGAGGCTATGATGAATTTAAAAAAATGGCTTCCCGCAATACTCGCTTTTACGCTGATTTTCACAACAGTTTCTTGGGCGAATAATGACGAACTCAAAAAGAAAGAGCGGGAGCTCGAAGAACTTAAGCAAAAAATTGAATCTATGGATGCTTCTATTGATGAAAACAAGTCGCTTCAAAATAAAACGGCTTCGAACATCAAGAAAGTCAGTACGAGCATTAAAAACCTTGAAAAGGATATAGCATCATTAGATTTGGACATAGATAAGACTGAATCGGATATTGATTTGAAAACGGTAGAGCTTGCCGATGCTGAGGTCAAAATTGGCGAAAAGAATGAACTGTTAAATGCCCGATTGAGGGTTATGTACAAAACGGGATCTGTGGGATATTTAGAAGTTTTACTCGGTTCAGAAGATTTTACGGATCTGCTCTCGAGAATTGATATGATACAGCGTATATTAGCTCAAGATCAGAGTCTTCTGCTCTTCTTAAAAGAACAAAGGGATCTCATCGATCAGAAAAAAACAGAATTAGAAGGGGTAAAGGCAGAGCTGTTGTCTTTGATCAGCTCCAAGAAGGAGAAACAAAGTGCACTTGAAAAAGATTTGAAATCTATGATTGCTTATAAAGAAAAGCTTCAAAAAGATCAAGCTTCCCTAGAAGAATTGGAAGATGAAATGATGGGTGAAGCAAATCAGTTGACCTCAATTATTAAGAATTTGAAACTTGCGGAGACTTATGTCGGTGGTGAAATGATGTGGCCTGTTCCGGGCAATTATACGATTAGCTCGCCTTTTGGCAATCGGTTGCATCCAATTTCCAAAGTGTATAAGATGCACACGGGCATTGATATATCATGTTCAAGAAATTCTAATGTCGTAGCCGCACAGTCTGGGACCGTTATTTACTCCGGGTGGTACGGAGGGTACGGTAAAGTAATTATTTTGGATCACGGTGGCGGTTATACAACGCTTTATGGTCATAATGATAGTCTAATAGGCAAAGTGGGTCAGAAAGTAAATAAGGGTGACCTTATTGCAAAGTCGGGAAGTACAGGCTATTCTTCAGGGCCACACTGTCACTTTGAAGTGCGTGTCAATGGCGATTTTGTCGATCCTGAAAAATATGTAAAAGGAAATTGAGGTGCTAAAATTGAAAAAAATTAATGTGGTTATTTTATCCGTATTGCTTATATTTGCAAGTAGTGGAATTACATTTTTTGTAACGACCATGACACAAGTGGATTTAGGTGATAAAGTTGTCATCTCAAAAGATGATTTTGAAACATATCAGACGACGATTAATAAGTACAAAGAAGTAGAAATCTTAAAAGATTATATCGAAAAAAACTATTATAAAGACGTCACTGATGAGCTCATGCTTGAAGGCATGAAGAAGGGGATTTTCAGTGTTTTGGAAGACCCTTATTCAGTGTTCATGAATAAAGAGGAATACAAGAGCTATATGGAGTCGTCATCAGGTGAATATCCGGGAATCGGCGTTTACTTAGTTGCAAATGACGATAATGAAATAGAAATCGTTGCGCCAATTGAAGATACACCTGGAGAACGTGCAGGTCTTTTGGCAAAAGATTTGATTATCGGCGTCAATGGCGAAGCAGTAGATGCATCAGTTATGGATGAGACGATTGCCAAGGTAAAAGGAGAACCAGGAACTTCTGTAACCCTTACGATCTATCGACCATCGATTAAAGATAAATTTGATGTCGATATCGAAAGAGCTTGGATCGACGTTAAAGTTGTCAAATCGAGAATGCTGGATGAGAACTTGGGCTATTTAAGACTGTCCATGTTTGATGAGAACTCTGCAGCGGAATTTGACAGACACATGAAAGAGCTTGTGAGTCAAGGGGCAAAAGGCGTGGTAATAGATCTCAGACAAGATCCAGGTGGTTATTTGGATCAATGTGTTAAAATTGCAGATAGCTTACTGGGTAAATCTTTGATTGTTTATACAGAGAGCCGCAATGGAGACAATGAACGCTTTGAGTCAGATGCTAAGAAATTCGATGTGGAACTGGTTGTCTTAGTGGATCAAGGTTCAGCAAGTGCATCTGAAATCTTGACTGGGGCCTTAAAAGACAATAACGCAGCAACCATCGTCGGTGTGACGACATTTGGTAAGGGCATCGTACAAATTGTAAGACCGCTTAAGGATGGCACGGGTTTGAAACTGACCACTTCCGAATACTTTACACCGTCTGGCAAAAACATTCACAAAATAGGCATTGAGCCAGATGTGGTGGTACCACTTGATGAAAATTATAATAAGATTGAAAATCCAACGGATGAAGATGACAATCAACTTCAGAAGGCAATTGAAATTTTAAAAGAAAAAGTTAAGTAGCAGTTCCATAAAGATGAAGGAGGTACAGCTATGGACGTCTCGAAATATGTGACAACAGGGCAGGAGATTAAAAAGTTAGGGCTCAAGCTTCAAGGGATAGTTGATCCGGAGTCTTTAAGCGAGCAAGAGCAATTGCTTATAAGACCTTTGGAGACGGAGGATAGAGCGTCGGGCAAAGGCAGCAATGTCGGTGCAGTTGTTGCAGGTATTTTATTCGCCTTAGTTATCGGGACGTTTATATTGCTTCACTTTTGGTAGAAATGTGGATTGAAGATTAAATGGAGAGCTTATAGATTACAGCGGTTCGTAGAACCTCTTGTAAGTCTATGAGCTCTTTTTAAAATGACAAAAATCTATTTGACGGGCAACTAGAAAAAATATATAATTAAAATACGAACAAATGTTTGGAGGACGGTATGAGTCGATTTAAAATAGTATCAGATTATAAGCCTACAGGAGATCAGCCAGAGGCGATTGAGAGTTTGGTTGCTGCCATAGATCGAAATCAAAAATACAATACCTTGCTGGGTGTAACCGGTTCAGGGAAGACCTTTACAGTGGCCAACGTCATCGAACGCGTACAAAAGCCCACGTTGGTTATCGCCCATAATAAAACTTTGGCAGCTCAGCTTGCATCAGAGTTTAGAGAGTTTTTTCCCGACAATGCGGTGGAGTACTTTGTCAGCTATTATGATTATTATCAACCGGAAGCCTATGTTGCGCACTCAGACACTTATATTGAAAAAGACGCATCCATTAATGATGAGATAGATAAACTAAGACATTCGGCAACATCCGCTCTATTTGAGCGCAGAGACGTCATCATTGTGGCTTCGGTGTCTTGTATATACGGCTTAGGGGACCCAATTGACTACTCTACAATGACTTTATCCATAAGACCGGGTATGGAGAAATCCAGAGAGGACATTCTCAGAAGATTGATTGATATTCAGTATACGCGTAATGACATCAACTTTACTCGGAATACCTTTAGAGTTCGTGGAGATGTGATTGAAGTCATGCCCTCGTATGAGTTCGAAAGGGCCTATCGCATTGAACTCTTTGGAGACGAGATCGACCGAATTGCAGAGGTCAACGCACTGACTGGGGAAATACTAGGTTATCGCAATCATGTGACGCTCTATCCTGCTTCGCATTATGTGACGCCAAAGGATAAACTTGAAGAGGCGATTGGGAATATTGAAACAGAGCTGGAAGAGACGATTAAGTATTTTAAGGATCACAATAAATTAATTGAAGCTCAGAGAATAGAACAGCGTACAAAATATGATATTGAAATGCTCAGAGAGGTTGGTTTCTGCCAAGGCATTGAAAACTACGCAAGAATTTTATCGGGTAGACCGCCTGGCAGTAGGCCCTTTACATTGCTGGATTATTTTCCAGAGGACTATCTCATTGTCATTGATGAGTCACATGTGACTATCCCTCAAATAAGAGCCATGTATGGCGGGGACCAGACGAGGAAGCAGTCTCTTGTGGATTATGGATTTAGATTGCCATCAGCAAGAGACAATCGGCCTTTAAACTTTGATGAGTTCGAAAAACTCATCAATCAAGCTCTGTTTGTAAGTGCAACACCTGGCCCATATGAATATGAACACAGTGATAAGGCTGTTGAGCAGATCATTAGACCCACTGGCTTGATTGATCCAGAAATAGAAGTGAGACCGATTAAGGGACAAATCGATGATTTGTATTCGGAAATCGTCAAGAGAATAGAACAAAAAGAACGTGTACTGGTGACAACTTTGACCAAAAAGATGGCAGAGGATTTGACGGACTACTTTAAGAAGATGGAAATTAAAGTCAGATATTTGCATTCGGATGTCAAGACAATGGAGAGAATGAGCATTTTACATGATCTTAGAAAAGGTGTCTTTGATGTGTTGGTGGGCATAAATCTTTTAAGAGAGGGCCTTGATATTCCTGAAGTATCTCTAGTCGTCATTTTAGATGCGGATAAAGAAGGCTTTTTAAGATCTGAAACATCATTAGTGCAGACGATTGGACGTGCTGCTAGAAATATCAATGGCAAGGTCATCATGTATGCGGATCAGATAACCCGTTCCATGAAACTTGCGCTGGATGAAACGAACAGAAGAAGACAGATTCAAACCAAGTATAATGAAGTGCACAATATTACGCCAGCAGGGATTGTCAAAGGTATTCGAGATGTTATAGAAGCCACTGTTGCAGCGGAAGAAGTGGTCGCTTATGAAGTGGACAAAATTAAGAAAATGACGAAGAAAGAACTTAAATCCTATGTGGAGACATTAGAAGAAGAAATGATGGAAGCATCCAGAAAACTACAATTCGAACGTGCTGCTGAACTCAGAGACATGATCGTAGAAATTAGAGAGACGAAATTGAGGAAATAATGATGAGTAAAAATAGTATTTATGTAAAAGGTGCCAAAGAGCACAATTTGAAAGATGTTGATGTGAGTATTCCACGAGATCAACTGGTGGTTATTACAGGGCTCAGCGGTTCAGGCAAATCATCACTTGCCTTTGATACAATCTATGCAGAAGGTCAAAGGAGATATGTTGAGAGTTTATCTTCTTATGCGAGACAATTTTTAGGTCAGATGGAAAAGCCAAATGTGGAGTATATCGAAGGGCTATCACCCGCCATTTCCATCGATCAGAAGACAACCAATAGAAACCCCAGATCCACTGTGGGAACCGTCACTGAAATCTATGACTACTTGAGACTGCTGTATGCGAGAACAGGCATTCCTCATTGTCCCGTTTGCGGCATAGAGATTGCGCCTCAATCCGTGGATCAAATTGTAGATCAAGTGATGCAACTTGAAAACAATACTAAAATTCAAGTACTTGCGCCTATTGTCGTGGGTAAAAAAGGGCAACATACCAAGGTGCTTGAACAATTGAGAAAAGAGGGCTATGTAAGAGCGCGCATCAATGGTGAAGTCGTTGATCTTGCAGAAGAAATCACCCTTACGAAAACCAAAAAAAATACCATAGAAGTCGTTGTGGATCGCCTTATTATAAAAGAAGGCATACAACAGAGATTGACAGACTCGCTTGAAACCGTTCTCAAGTTATCTGGTGGATTGATTGTCATCAACTGTATTGACAGTGAAGATCTCATTTTTAATACTCAGTTTTCTTGTCCAGATCATGGTCAAGGCATAGCTGAAATGGAACCGAGAATGTTTTCTTTTAACGCGCCCTACGGTGCTTGTCCAGATTGTAACGGGCTGGGTTTTACCAAGAAAGTAGACCCTGAATTGCTTGTGCCAGACGTGAAGTTGTCTGTAAGTGAAGGGGCGCTATTGCCCATTGCCAATAGTGCAGAAGGCACTTTTTATGTGAGTATGATTCACGCATTGCTGGAATATCACGGCGTCTCTAAAGACGTCCCCTTTAAGGACTTTCCAAAACAGTTGAAACAGGAAATCTTTTACGGTACGGGTAAACGCAATGTGACATTCCAATATGACAGTAAGTATGTGGGCTTTTCAGAATTTAACCGTCCATTTGAAGGTCTGGTCAACAATTATGAGAGAAGGTATGCGGCCACCACTTCAGAGTATATCAGACAGAAAATCGATGAGTTTATGAGTCTCATTGAGTGTGAGACCTGTCATGGAAATCGCTTAAAGGACGAAGTTTTAGCGGTTACAGTGGGTGGTAAGAGCATCATTGAAGTGACAGCGTTATCGGTAAAAGATGCCATTGTCTTTTTTGAGAACTTGAAGCTTGGCTCTACGCAAATGGAGATTGCTGATCAAATTCTAAAGGAGATCAATGCGAGGTTGCTATTTCTTAAAAATGTTGGACTTGAATACTTATCACTTGCACGTGCAGCCAGTACGTTATCGGGTGGTGAATCACAACGTATTAGACTGGCAACGCAAATAGGATCAGGCTTAGTGGGTGTGCTCTACATTTTAGATGAACCCAGCATAGGGCTCCATCAAAAAGACAACCAAAAACTTTTAAAAACACTTCGAAATCTCACGGATCTTGGCAATACCCTAATCGTCGTTGAACACGATGAGGAAACCATTATGGAAGCAGATTACATTTTGGATTTAGGACCAGGTGCTGGTGAACACGGTGGTGAAATCATAGCAGAGGGCACGATTGAAGATATATTGGCTTCGGAAGCATCGCTAACCGGTCAGTACTTATCAGGCAAGAAAAAGATTGAAGTGCCAGCAGTGAGACGTACTTCAAATGGCAACAAAATTACGATAAAAGGTGCCTCTGAAAACAACCTTAAAAATATTAATGTGGATATTCCTCTGGGTGTATTCTGTTCAATCACAGGGGTATCTGGCTCTGGAAAGAGCACTTTAATCAATGAGATTCTCTATAAGTCATGTGCAATAAAACTTAACAAGAGCCGAATGAAAGCTGGAAAACACGATGAAATTATAGGTCTTGAACATATTGACAAGGTAATTGATATTGATCAATCACCGATTGGAAGAACGCCGAGATCAAATCCTGCAACTTATACAGGTGTCTTTGACCACATTAGAGATATCTTTGCACAAGTACCTGAAGCCAAGATGCGAGGTTATCAAAAAGGGCGATTTAGCTTCAATGTAAATGGCGGCAGATGTGAGCATTGTAAAGGTGATGGGATCATAAAAATCGAAATGCATTTTTTGCCTGATGTCTATGTTCAATGTGATGTGTGTAAGGGCAAGAGATATAACCGTGAAACTTTAGAAGTGCGCTATAAAGGCAAGAACATAGCAGATGTGTTGGAATTAACAGTGGAAGAGGCACTTGAGTATTTTGCCAATATTCCGAAGATTAAAAGAAAAATTCAAACGCTTCATGATGTTGGACTGGGTTACATCAGATTAGGACAACCGTCTACTCAACTATCTGGTGGAGAGGCACAGCGTATAAAACTTGCCACCGAACTGAGCAAGGTGAGTACTGGGAAGACGCTCTATATTTTAGATGAGCCGACAACTGGACTTCATACGGCAGATGTTCACAACCTCATTGAGGTGCTTCAAAAATTAGTAGATGCCGGTAATACGATTGTAGTCATTGAACACAATTTAGACGTGATTAAGTCTTCGGATCATATTATCGATTTGGGACCAGATGGTGGCGACAACGGCGGGACTATATTGGTCACTGGGACCCCAGAACACGTGGCAAAACACAAGACTTCTTACACCGGCGAATTTTTGAGAAAGATGCTCTAAGCGATCGTTAAGATAAATGATACAAATAATAAGATAAATAATACAAATGATACAAATAATATGTTATATGAATGATATATATACAATGTATATGGATTTGTATAAACAATATGTAAAACAGACTAAGGGACATTAAAATAGGTGCTTCATCACGTGTAGTGAATGGAGCACCTATTGGTCTATGGCGTGCTAATATGGTTTAATGGCCTTTACTTTTTGTGCGCTCAAATAACTGGTGATGTTACTTACATAAGAAGGTTCAGCTTCAACAGCAATTTTACCTTGCTCGTTTTCAAGGACGAGATAAATAATTTGACCTTCGATGTAGTAATACTTAAAATCAGTATAATGATAAACGCCAGAATGTGAGTAGAGCATGGACCCAAATGGAAAGTCAAGTCTGAAATCTAGGCCTGAAATAAGGATGTATTCTCTGCCAAAGTAGGCTTTAGTTGTCTTGTAAGTCACATAAATCCATAATTCTGAAATGAATAGCCAAATGGCAAATGTAAAATAATGCACGGGTAAAAGCGCTTTTAAATCCAGTTTATTTCCCGTTGCAGGGAACAATATAACCAGAAAAGCAATCGCATAAAAGGTAATGCGATGAATGGCTTTAGCGTCGTGAATGGCAAGCTGAAATAGGGATTCGTCTTTTAACTTATATTTTTTAAGTACCCCTTTACGCATGATAAGTTGTATCCATGGAAAGACTAAAAGCAACGAGGCCGCAAGGTAATTGATATAAAAAGTAGGTTGTTCCATGGCAAAGGGCAACATGGGTATAATCGAGAAATAATAAAAAATAATTGCCAATAAGCCTGTAAAAAAAATTAGAGATCGTGTTGTATTGTTCATGAAAAGTCTCCTCGCTAAATCTAAAATCCAAAGCTCTAAGTATTTATTATACTAAAAAAACCAGAATACTAAAACACTTTATGAAAAAAATCAGCTATAATAAACGTAGGTTTCATTGGGAAAGGAATTGTGAAAAATGTCTGAAAATTTTGTAGTGAAAGATCATATAAAAGAACAACTCAAAAGACTCCCGCATAATCCTGGCGTTTATATTATGAAGGATCATGCAGGAGAGATCATATATGTTGGCAAATCCAAAAACCTCAAGAATCGTGTGAGTTCCTATTTTAGAGGCTTTAGCTCTCATATGCCCAAGGTTCAAACTATGGTGATCAATATCGCTGAATTTGAATACTTTATAACGGATACAGAAGTGGAAGCGCTGATACTTGAAGCCAATTTGATAAAAAAATACTTGCCACGGTTCAATATTCTTCTAAAAGACGATAAAATGTATCCCTTTATTGTTGTTACGGTGGAAGAGGCATTTCCACGTGTAATTATGACGCGCAATTATTCGGGTAAAGGTAAACACTTTGGACCTTACATGAGTTCAGATCAAGTGCGGAAAACACTCGAGGTTATTCAGAGTATTTTTCCGCTTAGAGAATGCAGCAAGAAAATTACAAATAAAATAGATAGACCCTGTCTCAATTTTCATATTGGCAGGTGTGCAGGGGCTTGTAATCACGCAATCACTAAAGAGGATTACAGAAGTTATGTCAATCAAGTACTACAATTTTTGAACGGTGACAGAGACTGGCTGATCAAAGATTTAAATCAACAAATGCTCAACGCGGCTGAGGCCTTAAACTTTGAAAAAGCAGCTGAAATTCGAGATAAGATCAATGCGTTAAATGCTCTCAATGAAAAGCAAAAAGCCATTCAAGCGAATGGTAAGAATCAAGATTTCATTGCATTTTACAGTTTTGAAGAACGAACCTGTGTCATGCTTTTTCAAGTTAGAGGTGGCAAAATTGAGGGGAGAGAATCTCACAACATCTCCAATGCCTTAGGCATGAGCGCATCAGATATATTGACATCTTTTATAACGCAATATTACTCTGGGGCATTGATGATACCAAAAGAAATCTATCTGTCGGATGAAATAGAAATGAAAGCACTTTACTCAGACTGGTTGACAAAACTACTTGGAACTAAAGTTGAGATTTATGTGCCACAGAAGGGTGAAAAGAAAAAACTCATAGATTTGGTGAGCAAGAACGCCAAGGAATACATCATCAAATTTCAAGAAAAAATTGATAGAGAAATTCGATTTAGAGAATCTGCCGAGAGCGAACTCAAGGATTTGTTGGGCATACCGCATAATATTAAACTTAGGAGATTAGAAGCCTATGACATATCCAATACATCTGGTGTATACTCTGTAGGGAGTATGGTTGTCTTCGAGGATGGGAAGAAGAAACGCAGTGATTACAGACGCTACAGGATTAAAACCATTGAAGGCGCAAATGATTATGGTTCTATGCAGGAAGTGCTTTACAGACGCTTTAAAAGAGGGTTGGAAGAACAAAATATCGCGCTTGAAAACGGTATTGGCGAAGGTAAGTTCATTCACTTTCCAGATGTGCTTTTGATAGATGGAGGCAAGGGACATGTCAATGCGGTGCAAGAGGTATTAAACGCGCTTAAAATTGATATTCCCTGTGTTGGAATGGTCAAAGATGATTATCATAAAACAGAAGACCTATATTTTCAGGGTGAACTCTGTGGCCTAAAGCAAAAGCATAATGCCTTTAAGCTCATTTATGAAATTCAAGAGGAAGTCCATCGGTTTGCCATTGAATACCACAAATCTTTGAGGTCTAAGGAAATGACGTCCTCTATACTAGATGAGATTCCAGGTATCGGTGAAAAACGCAAAATTGCGCTGTTAAAACAGTTTCAGTCCATTGAAAATATAAAGGCGGCTCAAGTGACAGATCTTGAAAAAGTAGAAGGCATTCATAGAACCGTAGCTCAGAGCATCTATGACTATTTTCATATTAAGGCAAATACGGCTTCACCTGTTACGACAAATGCGGCTTCATCTGAAAATTCAGATCCAACGGAGTATATGGATTCAACCGAGAATAAGGGTTCCACTGAGAATATGGACCCATCTGAGCATTCGGAAAAGTAGATAAATTAGTCACAAACAAGATGTGTAGCACCCCGTCTATAGGGGTGTTATTTTTGTCACAATTATGAATTTGTTCAAAATAAGCACAGTGTTTGTACAAAGTATACACAGTGAAGGTGCAAAAAAAGATGCAAGCATTAACAAAAAACATATTAATTGTAAATAATGTAAGAAGTAATATTGGGAATAGTGTTAGAATTTCAACAATTATAGCGTATCAAATATTACAAAAAATTATAAAATGAGAAAGCTTATTTTTGTGTATACATTATAATCATTCTATGTTATAATCTTATCGAATATAGGTTAATTAATTAACAAACAGCTTTAATCCTAGTGAAATGCTAGGAATTGGACAGTTCGGGTTATGTTCGAGCTCAGTCGAATGTACGAAGTATAAGGAGGAACTATTAATGGCCAAAAACTTTTTAACAGAAGAAAATTTTGCGAAGCTTAATAGGGTAATTGAAGAGCATAAAGATATGCAAGGTCCTTTGATGCCTATTTTACATGAAGCGCAACACATTTTCGGTGCAATTCCTATGGAAGTACAAAAAGTTATTTCTGAAAAACTACATGTACCTTTAGCTGAAATTTATGGCGTTGTTACATTCTATTCTCAATTCACGTTGGAACCTAAAGGTGAGTACTTAATCGGTATATGCTTAGGAACTGCATGCTATGTTAGAGGTGCACAAAGCATAATTGATAAAGTCGTTGAACTTACAGGTGTAACTGTTGGTAAGACATCTGCCGATGGAAAATTTTCATTAGAAGCAACAAGATGTATTGGGGCTTGCGGACTTGCTCCAGTATTAACAATTAATGAAGACGTTTATGGAAGACTCGTACTTGAAGATATTCCAGGCATTATTGCGAAATATCAAGGTTAGACTTAGGAGGAATACGAATGAAATCTTTAGCTGAATTATCAAAGATCAGAGAAGAAGCTCTTAAAAAAGTAGACTTAAGAACAGATAGAAAAGGTACAAGAATTGTTGTTGGTATGGCAACTTGCGGTATTTCTGCAGGCGCTAGACCTGTACTTGCGGCATTAATGGATGAAGCTCAAAAAAGAGGCCTTAAAGATATTGAAATCACTCAAACGGGTTGTGTTGGTGTTTGTAGATTAGAGCCGATGATCGATGTGTACAAAGAAGGCGAAGAAAAAGTAACTTATGTTGAATTAACAGAAGAGAAAGCAAGAAGAATTATTGCTGAACATGTTGTTAATGGCAATATTGTTATGGAATACACTATCGGAGCTGCTGAATAGGGACCAATAATCAATTTGAGGAGGTAAATAAATGGATTTTTATAGATCACATGTACTTGTATGTGGGGGAACCGGATGTACATCTTCAGGCGCAGTATCAATTGAAGAAATGTTCAAAACTCAATTACAAGCAAAAGGATTAGATAAAGAAGTTAAGGTTGTTAGAACGGGATGTTTTGGACTTTGTGAAGCAGGTCCAATTTGTATCGTCTATCCAGAAGGTTCTTTCTACTCAAGAGTAGAACTCAAAGACGTGGAAAGAATTGTAGATGAACATTTATTAAAAGGTCGAATTGTAAAAGATTTATTATTCGTGGATAAATCTGCTAATGTAACAGATATAGCAACATCAATTAATGATGTTACTTTCTATAAAAAGCAAAAAAGAGTTGTATTGAGAAACTGTGGTGTGATCAACCCAGAAGTGATCGAAGAATACATCGCATTTGATGGCTACAAAGCATTAGGTAAAGCGTTGACTGAAATGACTCCAACTGAAGTTGTAGATGTCATCAAAAAATCAGGACTTCGTGGCCGTGGAGGCGGGGGATTCCCAACAGGTCTTAAATGGGAATTTACTCAAAAATCTCAAGGGGACATCAAGTATGTAGCTTGTAATGCCGATGAGGGAGATCCAGGCGCATTCATGGACAGATCTGTTCTTGAAGGCGATCCACATGCAATTATCGAAGCAATGGCAATTGCAGCATATGCAATTGGCGCTGAAAAAGGTTATGTATATATCAGAGCAGAGTACCCAATCGCTGTTAAGCGTTTAGGTATTGCAATCGCTCAAGCTAAAGAGATGGGCCTTTTAGGACAAGATATCTTTGGCACAGGCTTCAACTTTGACCTTGAAATCAGACTTGGCGCTGGCGCATTCGTATGTGGTGAAGAAACTGCATTAATCGCTTCAATTGAAGGCGAAAGAGGCATGCCTAGACCAAAACCACCATTCCCTGCTCAAAAAGGAATCTTTGGCAAACCAACATTGATCAACAACGTTGAGACTTATGCTGTGGTTGCTCAAATTATCTTAAATGGTGCTGAATGGTTTACTGCAATGGGAACAGAAAGATCTCCAGGTACGAAAGTATTTGCACTTGGCGGTAAGATCAACAACACTGGTCTTGTTGAAATTCCAATGGGAACACCACTTAGAGAAGTTATCTATGATATCGGTGGCGGTATTCCTAATGGTAAAGCATTTAAAGCGGTTCAAACAGGTGGACCATCAGGTGGATGTATCACTGCAGATCACTTGGATACGCCAATCGATTTCGACACATTAACATCTCTTGGCTCAATGATGGGTTCAGGCGGTATGATCGTCGTTGATGAAGACAACTGTATGGTTGACTTCGCAAGATTCTTCCTTGACTTTACAGTGGATGAGTCATGTGGTAAATGTGTGCCATGTCGTGAAGGTACTAAGAGAATGCTTGAAATTTTAAATAAAATCACATCTGGTAATGGTACTTTAAAAGATTTAGATACTTTAGAAGAGTTAGCTTACGCGATTAAAGACTCTGCACTTTGTGGCTTAGGCCAAACAGCTCCAAACCCAGTATTATCAACTATGAAGTATTTTAGAGATGAGTATGTTGCACATGTTGTAGATAAAAAATGTCCAGCTGGCATGTGTAAAGATTTATTACAAGTTGTAATTGGCGACGGATGTATCGGTTGTACAGCATGTAAACGTGTTTGTCCAGTTGATGCAATTACTGGAGAAGTAAAAGGTGTCCATGTTATTGATCAAAGCAAATGTATCAAATGTGGTGCTTGTATCCCTAAATGTCCTAAGAAAGTAATTGTTAAACAATAATTTGGGCTTTTGACGTTTAATGAGATTATAAGAAAGAGGTGTACAAATCGTGAGTAACGTATCTTTAATTATAAATGGCGCGAACTACGAAGTGCCAAGCAATTTAACTGTTTTAGAAGCAGCTAGAACTGTAGGTATCGATATTCCAACATTATGTTTCTTAAAGGACATCAATGAAGTTGGTGCTTGTAGAGTATGTGTGGTTGAAGTAGAGGGTGCTAGAGCACTTCAAGCGTCATGTGTATTGCCTGTTAGAGAAGGCATGGTCGTAAACACAAATACAGGTAGAGTAAGAAATGCAAGAAAAAATACGGTTGAGCTTTTATTGGCGAACCACAACAGAGAATGTACAACTTGTGTCAGAAGCAAGAACTGTGAATTACAATCCGTATCAGAAGAATTAGGCATCAGAGATATTCGCTTTGAAGGCGCTAAGAGAGAGCCTAAGTTTGACGATGCATCTTATTCAATCGTAAGAGATTCAAGCAAATGTATCCTTTGCGGTCGTTGCGTAAGCGCATGTAAAAACGTTCAAGGCATCGGCATCTTAGACTTCTTAAACAGAGGATTTGATACCACTGTGGGACCAGCGTTTGAAATGAGCATGAACGATGCGCCATGTATCTACTGTGGACAATGTATGGTTGTATGTCCAGTGGGTGCTTTATCTGAGAAATCGGGCATTGATCGCGTATGGAGCGCACTTGAAGACAAATCTAAACATGTAATCGTTCAATCTGCTCCAGCAGTAAGAGCGGCACTTGGTGAAGAATTCGGATACGAAATCGGCACAAACGTTACTGGTAAACTTGCAACAGCCTTAAGAAAATTAGGCTTTGCTAAAATATTTGATACAAACTGGGCTGCTGACGTTACTATAATGGAAGAGGGCACAGAATTACTTGGACGTCTTAAAAATGGCGGCAAATTGCCAATGATTACATCTTGTTCACCAGGTTGGGTAAGATATATCGAATTTAACTATCCAGATTTATTGGAGCATTTATCTTCTTGTAAGTCACCACAAAACATGTTTGGTGCACTTGCTAAGAGCTATTATGCTGAGAAGCATGGCATTGATCCTAAAGACATCGTCGTTGTATCTGTAATGCCTTGTACATCTAAAAAATCAGAAATTGAAAGACCAGAGCTTTCGGTTAATGGATTACAAGATGTGGATATTTCAATTACAACAAGAGAACTTGCTAGAATGATCAAAGAAGCTAGAATTGAGTTTGATAAACTTGAAGAAGGTACATTTGATGCGTTCATGGGTGATTACTCAGGTGCAGGTGTTATCTTTGGTGCAACTGGCGGGGTTATGGAAGCAGCTCTTAGAACAGTAGCTGACGTATTAACTGGCCAAGACCTTGAAAACGTAGATTATACAGCGGTAAGAGGTATCGAAGGCATTAAAGAAGCAACTGTCAATATTGCAGGTACAGATGTTAAAATTGCCGTGGCACATAACACAACTAACGCTGGGATCTTATTGGATAAGATCAGAGCTGGAGAAGCAGATTATCACTTCATCGAAATCATGGCTTGCCCTGGTGGATGTGTAAACGGTGGTGGACAACCTATTCAACCTGCTAACGTGAGAAACGTTATTGATCTTAGAGCTGAAAGAGCGAAAGCACTTTACTCAGAAGATGCTTCAAAAGCAGTTAGAAAATCACACAAAAACCCTGAAATCAAAAAACTATACGATGAGTATCTTGGTGAGCCTAACAGCCATAAAGCGCATGAATTACTTCATACGCATTACTATGCAAGAGAGCAATATCCAATTAAAAAATAGTTTCAAATGTATACTGAGCGCTGGCGATTATAAAATCGCTGGCGCTTTTTTAAATCAACAAGATTTGAGCCAAAAGCTGTGCTGAGGAATTTTCAACCTCAAACAGCGTCAGCGAAAATCGTTTTGAGTCATCGAGAGATGACTTAAATGTTGTTATATCATTTCATAATATGAGTTTGCTCTTATTGTGTTCAGAAAAATAAAATTCTTATACATAGAAATGGAGATTGTTTAGAAAAAAGAAATAGAGTATGTTAAAATAAAATAGTCAGCGTAGATTCTGATGGAAATCACTTAAGAAATGGAGCTAATATGTCAGGAAAGATATTTGTAGTTGATGGCTGTGATTCATCGGGTAAAGAAACACAGGCAAAGAGATTGTATAAAAGACTTTTGGAAGAAGGCTATAAAGTAAGAATGTTATCTTTCCCAAATTACCAAAGCGACGCATCTGCGCTTGTAAAAATGTATCTGAATGGTGACTTTGGTGAAAATGCGGATGATGTGGATTCTTATGTGGCATCTTCATTTTATGCAATAGATCGATATGCATCTTATATGACGGATTGGAAATCTTTTTATCAGGAGGGAGGCATCCTCATATGTGATCGCTATACGACGTCCAACATGGTCCATCAGGCTTCTAAAATAGAGGATTTGGATGAGAAAGAGATTTTTCTAGATTGGTTAGCAGATCTTGAATATGGCATCTATAAACTGCCCATACCAGATGAAATTCTATTTTTAGACATGCCGCCAGAAGCGGCTCAAAAGCTGATGGCGGATCGCAAGAACAAGATCACAGGTGAAATCAAGAAAGATATCCATGAAAAAGACGCGGCGTATTTAAAAAGATCCTATTACAATGCCATTTATGTGGCTCAAAAAATGAAATGGCATACGATAAATTGTACTTCAGAGGGTCAAGTTAAATCCATTGACGTCATATCAGATGAGATATACAAACTCATCAAAGGAAAACTTTAAATGGATTGGAAATACACAAAAATAGGGAGTGCCGCAACAAATTTGAAACAGTTCAAAAGACCTGAATAAAAGAAATTGAAGTCTTTTTGTAAAGGTGATATAATGTATTTGACAATTGTTAAATAATTAACCCTTTTGATAAAGTGTTAATGAATTGATCCTTAACAAGGAGGCAATCATGCAGTTAAAATATATTATGGAACTCATTCAAGCAGATGTTGTTGCTCATAAATGTGGGATTGAATACGATGTTCAAACAGCTTTTGGCTCGGACCTCATGAGCGATGTGCTTGCTTATGTTGAAGAAGATACTCTTTTAATTACAGGTCTTACTAATCAACAAGTGATTAGAACTGCAGAAATGCTGGATTTAAAAGCGATATTGTTTGTACGGGGCAAGGTGCCTTGTTCTGACGTCATCCGTTTAGCAGAAGAAAAGCAGATTGTTCTGATGACAACAAAACATACTTTATTTAGCGTATCGGGTATTTTATATCAAAATGGTTTATGCGGCATCAAATTATAAAGGTGATGCTATGAATAAATATGAGAAAAATGAAAGCAATATTGCTATGCGATTAAACTATCGTGTGGAAAAAGATGATTTTTCCAGAGCAGGAGAAGCTTCTAGTAAGATCAAAAAAGTTCTGAGACAACTTGGCATTGATGCAAACATTCTAAGACGACTCGCTATAGCCACCTATGAAGCCGAAATTAACCTAGTTATCCATTCAGATGGTGGAGGCATAGAGGTTTTCATAAAACCAGATTGTGTTGAATTATATGTTGAAGATTGTGGACCTGGAATTGAAAATGTAGAACTTGCAATGACTCAAGGCTATTCTACTGCGGATACTGCAGCAAGAGAAATGGGTTTTGGTGCAGGTATGGGACTTCCCAACATGGAAAAAGTCTCTGATGATTTTATCATTGAGTCGCAAGTAGGTGAAGGCACTAATATAAAAATGGTGATTTATTATTAAAGAAGAAATTAGATGGAGGCATAAATGAGAAACTACTGGCATTCAGTTATTCTCGAAAAAGACTATTGCACCGGCTGTACTCATTGTCTTGATCGCTGTCCAACACAGGCAATCCGTGTTGTGGACGGCAAAGCAAAAATAATTGAGTCAAGATGCATCGATTGTGGTGAGTGTTTAAAGGTATGCCCATATCATGCAAAAGGTGCACAAGTTAGCAGCATAGATGCATTAAAACAATATAAGTATACCGTTGCGTTACCTGCGATATCTTTTTATGGTCAATTTCCGCTTGAATATGATATGAATACAATCTTTAATGGTCTGTTGCAGTTGGGGTTCGATGAGGTTTACGATGTCGCACATGCGGCGGAACTCTTATCTGTTTACGAAAATAGAATACTGGATAAAGCACAGGTTAATAAGCCCTTAATTTCTACTTATTGCCCAGTTATTACACGTTTAATTCAAATCAGATTCCCTGCCCTAATTGACAACATCATAAAATTAGAATCACCCATGGAAATTGCAGCAAGAATTGTAAAAAATAGATTGATCGATGAAGGGTATAAATTTGAAGAAATTGGTGTGTTCTATCTAACGCCGTGCCCTGCCAAAGTCACCAGTATAAAAAATCCCATTGGGCTGGAACGCTCTTATATTGATGAGGCTATTTCCACAGAAGAAATTTATTACAAAATCATGAAGATTATTGATAAAATCGAAGGCAATGTACCCATCCAATGTGCCACAGGTAAGGGGATTGGCTGGGGACGTGTTGGCGGTCAGAGCTATGCCATGAAGATTGAGGACTACATTGCAGTGGATGGTATTGAGGAAGTGATCAAAGTTCTTGAGTCCATGGAACTGGGAAAATTGAATTCGTTGGATTTCTTTGAGGGTTATGCCTGTGTGAATGGCTGTGTAGGCGGTCCTTTAAATGTTGAAAACACTTTTATAGGAAAGAATAGAATCAGAAAGCTCTCTAAGGCATATGGCATGGAACAGCCTGTGAACATAGACATTGAGCTCACCGCTAAAAATTTTGAATGGGATTTACAAATAGAACCGATGCCTATTTTCAAACTGGATAATGATTTCAGAAAAGCACTTGAAAAGATGGCTGAAATAGAGGAAATCACACAGACATTACCTGGTATCAATTGTGGTGCATGTGGTGCGCCAAGCTGTAGAGTGCTTGCTGAAGATATTGTAAATGGCACGGCATCCATTGAGTCCTGTATTGTTTTGTATAAGCAAAAAAAATGATATGAATGATGAGGTATAGTGATATGAAAGTTTGTGAATTAATAGATAATTGTTCTTTTAAATTATTGTCTGGCGGTGATTTGGAAAGAAGCATTTCAAGTGTCTATTCTTGTGATTTATTGAGTTGGGTTATGGCGAAAGGTAAAAATGATACCGCTTGGATTACCGTTCAAACGCACAATAATATTTTGGCAGTGGCCTCTCTTTTGGATTTTTCATGCGTGATCATTCCCGAGGGCATAAAAGTGGAAGCAGAAGTCATCCAGAAAGCGAATGAACAAGAAATCACGATACTATCAACAGAATTGGAAACATTCGAAATCTTTAAGATCATGTATGAAGCTGGCATAAAGTAATGGAAATATATTATGATCTTCACATTCACTCATGCTTGTCACCTTGTGGTGACGACGATATGACACCAAATAATATTGTCAATATGGCCCTTATAAAAGGCCTAGATGTGATTGCCATTACAGATCATAATACCGGTAAGAATGCAAAGGTGATTTGTGATATTGGCAAAGCACAAGGCTTGCTCGTGATTCCAGGGATGGAAGTACAGACAAAAGAAGAAGTACATGTGCTGTGTTATTTCAATGATATATCGGATTTAAATGATTTTGATAATGCGCTGGAGTCCTTTAGGCTCAAAGTGCCTAATCGGCCAGAACATTTTGGTAAACAGCAAATTATGAATCATGAAGATCAGTGCATAGGAGAATATCCTTTTGCCCTTATTATGTCCGTTGAAATCAGTCTTGAGCAGCTCGTAAAACTCTGTAGAGCACATAAAGGTGTTTGTGTGCCAGCGCATGTGAATAAGAGTTCAAACAGCATTTTTGCCAATTTGGGATTTATGCCTCAAGATTTAGAGGTTAAAACAATAGAAATCCACGAGAAAAGTCCGTTGAATGAGACTTTGGTCAAGGGATACCAAAAAATTTATAATTCAGATGCACATTATTTAGAGCATATTTCTGAAAGAGAGCATCTATTAGAGGTCAAAGAAAAAACAATTTCTAATATATTGAATTGTCTAAGTGGAGAGGAATAGCATGAGAGAATTGTCGCTACATATATTGGATATCGCTCAAAATTCAATAAAAGCTGAGGCTGAGACGTTGAGAATTGTAGTGATCGAAGATTTAGAGCAAGATAAATTGATTATTAAAATTAAAGATGATGGTACAGGAATGGACTCCGAAACAGTGGCTAAAGTCGTTGATCCTTTCTACACGACGCGAACCACGCGTAAAGTAGGTCTTGGTATTCCTCTTTTTAAGAGTTCTGCTGAAGCCTGTGATGGCCATTTTGAAATTAAATCACAACTGGGTGCTGGAACAGAAATTACAGCTGAATTTAAACATAGTCACATTGATCGAGTGCCGTTAGGCGATATGCCTGAAACAATCGTGACCATTATCAATGCTTGTGATCAAATGGATCTCATTTATACGCATACAATTAATCATAAGACCTTTACGTTGAATACGAAAGAGATCAAAAAATTGCTCGATGGCGTACCAATCAGCAATATTGATGTGATTGCATGGCTAAGGGCTTATATTAGCGAAGGCTTAAATGAGCTTACGGTTTTAAAATAGTTCATGAGATGAAGAAGTAGAAAGAGGCCGTTAATGGACTTTAGAAAAGTGGGTATCAAGATATTGATCATCTCCATTTTAGGAGCAGTGCTGTTTGACCAATTGCATATTAAAGGAACTGTAGTTATTGCACTTACGGTTTTTGGCATTGGATCTGGACTTGTTTTAATCCTATTGGGTGATTTATCTAAATTCGAAAAATAATCAAATTATTTTGACGCCAGTGGACAAGTTTTGAGTGAAAATTGTCAATTGGTGTTTTTTTAATCCATAAAGATGTTAAATTATTGTTAATTCAAAAAAAGTGATATCTTTTCATGTGATTTTAATATAAACTATATAAGTTATGTGCGTAAATATGAAGGAAGAGCCTTCAAGAATGAAACGGAGAGTAAGTATGTCAAGTATAAAAGGCATTATCAATATTGCCGTGATTGCCCATGTTGATGCAGGGAAGTCAACTTTAGTAGATGCATTTTTAGGACAAAATGGTGTTTTTAGAAATAATGAAGTCGTCCCTGATTGTGTTATGGACAGCAATGATTTGGAGAGAGAGCGTGGCATCACGATCTATTCTAAGAACTGTTCTATAATGTATAAGGATTATAAAATAAATATAGTAGATACGCCAGGTCATGCCGATTTTTCATCTGAAGTAGAACGGATTATGAAAACGGTAGATACAGTGATCTTATTAGTAGACTCAAGTGAGGGACCAATGCCCCAAACAAGATTTGTACTTAAGAAATCACTTGAAAGAGGTTTAAAACCGATCTTATTCATTAATAAAATAGATAAAAAAGACCAACGTGCGGAAGAAGTGGTCAATTTGGCATTTGATTTATTCGTTGAATTGGATGCAACGGACGATCAATTGGAGTTCCCTATTATATATGGTATTGCAAAACAGGGGATTGCTAAAAGAGAGATGGCTGATGAGAGTGACAGTTTAGCACCATTATTTGAAACCATTCTGGACCATGTGGAACCCTACAGCGAGAGTAAGGATGCGCCTCTTAAAATGCAAATTTCTTCTCTTGATTACGATGAGTATGTGGGTAGGCTTGGTATCGGCAGGATTGTACAAGGCACCATCAAACAAGGTGACACTATTGCAATTTCCAGAAGAGATGGCACGACTTCAAGAGGTAAAATTGGCAAACTGTATGTTTATGAAGGTTTGGCAAGAGTAGAAGTCAAAGAAGCTTATGCTGGCGATATGGTTGTGCTTTCAGGTATTGACAATATCTCTATTGGTGAGACCATTTGTCATCCAGAGCATGTGGACCCAATGCCAATGATTGAGATTGAAGAGCCAACGCTTGCCATGAACTTTTTGATCAATGATTCACCTTTCTGTGGCAAGAGCGGCAAGTATGTCACCAATAGGCATTTAAGAAATAGATTGGATAAAGAGTTGGAAGTCAATGTCGGTTTGCGCGTTGATGAACTGGACAGCGTTCAAGACGGATTTAAAGTATCCGGTAGAGGAGAACTACATCTTTCAATTCTACTTGAAAATATGAGACGCGAAGGCTATGAAGTGGCTGTATCTAAGCCGCAAGTGCTCATGAGAACCATTGATGGCGTCTTGTGTGAACCTGTGGAGAAAGTCATTGCGATTGCACCAGATGACTATTCTGGAACTATTATCTCTCAACTCAACCTTAGAAAAGGTCAAATGGAGATGATGTCTTCTGATGACGGTTATACTAAAATAGAATATTTAGTGCCCACAAGAGGTCTTTTGGGCTATAGAAGCGAATTTGTCAACGTCACTAGAGGCGAGGGGATCTTGTTGAGATCTTTCTATGAATTTCAACCTCACAAAGGCGAAATTCCAAAGAGAAACAATGGTGTTTTGATTTCTCAACAAGGCGGCACTGCAATGGCTTATTCTCTTTTCAACCTATCTGAGAGAGCAACAATGCTCATTGATGCAGGAACAGAAGTCTATGAGGGCATGGTTATTGGCATTAACTCGAGAAAAGAGGACATGACTGTTAACCCTACTAAAAATAAAAAATTGACCAACACAAGAGCATCAGGTTCTGATGATGCCATTAAACTGCTTCCACCTAAAATTTTTAGCATGGAAGAAGCCCTGACTTTCATTGAAGATGATGAACTTTTGGAAATTACGCCAGATGCGCTTAGAATCAGAAAAAGATACCTAAATGAAACAGAGCGCATTAGAGCACGCAACAGAGTCACAAAAGAGTCTGTTTAATCCGTAAAAAATAGAAAAGATTAAATTTATAAAGCAACTCCCCATGACAATTTCATGGGGAGTTTTTTTATAACAACATTTTGGGCATCGAAAGATGTCCCAAATGTTGCGCCGTTCCCAGAATTTTTATTGCATCAAAGGGCGAAATGGAAGATTTTCAGCAAAATTGGATTGACATATAATTACAAATGGATTAATATGTAAAAAGAAGTTCCAAATAATGTAAAAGAAGGTGTGTTATGTTTTCCACAGAAATGGCCATCGTTTTGCCGCTTATATTAATCTTGTTGGTGAGTTTGCTCTTTTTCTTTGTTTACATTGTCTATGAAGATCTGATTGAAATTCATGCAAACACACTCTTATTTCAAAAGCTTTATGGCGCCTCTATTAACGGCAGTGAAGTGTTGTCGTCGGAAGACTTGGTCATTGAGAAATCACTGAATAAGCGCCGATTTGAACTGCCTCAGACGTATGCAGTGGACTTCTCCTCACAATATCCAGACACAATTGCAAGGATACCAACTTATGGACGATATAATCCCCGTGTGATGCTCTTGTTGGAGTATGGGGTTAAAAGAGTCATCAATGTAGATGGAAACTGAGGTGTTCACCATGAAAAAAAATCTCTTAAAGCGACAAAGTGGTAGTGTTACATTGTTTTTGGTCATTATTATTCCCTTGTTACTCATCAGCATGTTGTTAGTCTATGACTTAATTGATGTCAAGGCGGATGAAAGTAAAGCGCTTAAGGTGGCGGTGGCTTGTAGTGAAGTTAGACTTTCCAGATACAATGAATTTTTATTTAAACGCTATGGATTGCTAGCTTATTTAGAAGATGGTTCTCTAAATGAAATGATCAACACATATTATGAAAACAATAATCTTCAAGCTAAAAGAGAGCCAGATATGAAAGTGGAAGTGTCGAGCATGGCGCTTAACGATCCCATCCATTACTTGAGTGCTGTCAGATCGGCGGCGCCCTATGTGATTTCGGATAGTGTCATAGATGAAGTGATGCACTTTTTGGAGCAAAATGAAAATGTACTGAAAGCTCAGTCTTTCATAAATGATAAAATAGAGCGCTATAATGAACTTTCTAAAAAATTTGAGAGATCAGAGGTTCACAAATCACTGGAAGAACTTATAGACTTTAAAGACAGTTTAGAACTGGACCAGGCGTTGACCGTTTATAGAAACTATGTGGACTATGGTACAGAAGCTTTCTATTCGGCTTGTTTTGATAACCAGAGAATCGATCAGAAAGTTAAAATGGAATCGGCTGATATCCAGATGTACTACGAAAACGTGTGGCATCAAGATCAAGTAGATCAATTGATTCAGAAATACAATGACCAGACCAATCAATTGTATATCTGCTACGTTAAACTTTTAAGGCAAAAATCAAATTTAGAAATAGCAGAAATGCGCATTAAGAATATGGATTATCAGATCAATTCATACCAAGAGAGCCTTTCGAGACTCTATGAGATGAACCCATTGCCAATGGCAGCCATACAGACTTTTCAAAATCAAATTAATGTGAAAGAACTTGAAAAGGAAAACTTTAAAATAGAACTTGAGAAGGCTAAATCCAATATAAAAGAGACCTCTCAAACGATGCTCAAATCCCTAAGCAAACAGGATTCAGGCTTGTTCGATAAATTTAACCAATTAAAGGATAAAATGAATCAACTTGCATTTTCATCTTATTCCATTGAAGAGAAAGCGTTGACGTTAAACCCTGAATACGAATATTCAGCCAACAGTGCCTATACTCAAAATAGTAAGTTAAAGGAGGCTGTAAAAACCATTGGCTTGCCAGAGAAGATCATGATTAATGAGTATCTCATCAGCATCAGTAAAACCATCGTCGAACACGACGTACGCCATTTTGATCCGCTGAATATAAAGGATTCAGAGCACGCTAAGATTCAAGGGGAAGTAGAATACTTAATTGGTCATAGTTCTTCGGATGTTGAAAATTTCAATGAAGTCAAAAGAGAAATCATTTTGACGAGAACAGGGCTAAATTTGATCGGCATTGTTTTAAATGGTGAAAAGAGAACTCAGCTTACAGAACTGGTGGCGCCTATTCCATTTCCTTGGAATGCAGCAACTTATGCAGTGGTCTTATCGGTGTGGTCAGGTATAGAGGGGTATTATGATTGGACCGTGCTCAGAGATGGTGAGGGCGTACACTTGATTAAAAAAGACGAAGAATGGCTGTTTGACCTCAATACGTTGATCGCCTCAGAAAATATCTTAGAGGACATTCAAAATGGAAAGGCGAACCCCAATACGGAAGAAGAGGACAAGGCTTCGGAGGATCTTGTCAATCATTTGGATAGAGCACTCTACTATAGGGACTATTTGAGAATTTTTATGAGTATGCAGGGCTTAGATCGAACGATATTACGTCATATGGAGCTTGTGGAAGCTCAAATTCAGTTGGATAGCAAGGATAAAAATAAACTTGAAAATTTTAAGATTGGTCATGAAATTAATATCGAAGGCCACTTTCCTTATATTTTCCGTTCTGATTTATCGACGTTCTCCTTAAATTTTTCAAATGCATATGATTTGCATTTTAAGCGTTGAGCTTGGAGCAGTACCACGCTTAAAAGAGCGCATGAATAGGCATAAAAAAGAGAGGTAATATGCTTAAAATTAAGAAGATGAAGAGCGCATTATGCGACAATATCAGAGGATCAACCACTATTGAAGCGACGATTACGTTTACAATTTCACTTTTTCTACTCTTTTTAGCGGTGGGTACGGTCTTCTCGATTATGCTTAATGAACGCATGCATCAAATCGCTATGGAAGTCACTGGAGAATTACAGGGCAATATTGTGACTTACTTTGATATGAATGACAGCATTAAAAGAGAAGCAGCTGAGTTCAAATTAGAAGTCAGTGCACTCAATCAATTTAACGAGAAGCTCGAAGCCCAACACATGGCATCTTATGTCAAAATAAATGCCTTTGACAGTCATATAATGTCCAATCTGGATCATATGGGCGTATTTGAACTAGAAGTTTGCTATAAATTTAATATTCCCACTATTTTAAAGTCTCAAAAATTGAGCTACCCTATAATTAGAGTCGCCTATGGCGATGGGGTTGAATTTGAGAGTAAGACCGTCTACATCACCAGAACTGGTGCAAAATATCATGAGGGTAACTGTATGCACTTGAGGCGGAGTAAAATACCAATAGATATTGAAAATGCAGAGGAACGTGGCTATGAGCCGTGTGAAAACTGTCATTTACAACGAAAGGAATGAGGCAAGAATGCTTGAGATTGATGCAAAGACAAATCAAAAATACTGGTTGAAAAAGGTGCCCTTAATCGAGGTAAAAAGAGAGCTTGAAATTTTAAAGTCCATTGAAGGCAATGCATTTCCAAAGCTCATTGATTTTCAAATAGAAGATAACCTGTTCGTTTTGAAGCTCAATTTCATTGAGGGCAAAACCTTCAAAGAACGAGATTTAAGTTATGATTATGGCCCCTACCTTTTTAGACAAATGCTTAAAAGGCTCAGAGAACTTCATGAGCAAGGTATTTTACATAGAGATATCAGCCCTCAGAATATTCTTGTGGACGAAAGTGAGGGAATCTATTTCATTGACTTTGGTTCAGCGGTTCAGAAGAAAGAGGTAGTGTATGAGAGTGAAATCGTGGGGACACTTGAATATGCAGCACCTGAAGCGGTCTTTAACCCAAAGGGATACAATGAATTCAGCGATATCTATGCGCTTTCAAAAGTTTTTTTAGAAAAATTTGAAGCAAGGCGCTATTGGTTTAACCCGGCGTTTTATAATTGTGTGATGAAGTGCCAAGCAATTAATCCATCAGAAAGGTATACAAATTATTCAGAACTTCTTCATGATTTAGAAAGCTGTCTTTAATATAATCTTAATCTTCAAATGGTATGATAGATGTATAGCCTGCATTTAAAATATAAAAAATACCAAGAGGAGAGGGTCTATGAAGTCCAAAATGCTAGTAAGCTTAAACGTGATCTTGATCATAATGGTATGTGTCTTGAGTTTTTTTCTTTGGCAATACTATGATAAATATCAAAAACTGTCACTATCGTTACTCAATCCCGATGAAGCAAAGAATCGAACGGTCTTCAACGATGAGTGGCTGGAACCCAATCAATTTATCGTTAAAAATAACCGTGTCTACATCAGCCTATCCACATTCGAAAAGTATATTGATTCAGAAACGACATTATCGGGTACTGGACAGCGTATTTATTTAAAGGTGGATCACATCTGGCATCAATTTGATAAACCCGTATTGACGCAATATATAGATGAAAATATGGATGCAATCAATGTGCCCTTATTGTATGAAGACAAGATTGCCTATCTGGATATGAGCATTGTTGAAAAACTTTATCCAGTTGCACATGTGTATTTTCAAGAGACAAATAACTTGATTCTGTATGAAGATCAGAAAGGGCAAGTCGGAGAGATTAAAGCGAATACGGACAAGTATCAAAAGGTTAACGCGGATCTTTTCAAATCGGATGTTTCGGAGTCTAAAGAACAGATTTGGATTGTAGGGGAACATAAAAATTATTATCACATATTGGATGAAATGGGCTATTCAACTTATGTGAAAAAAAATGCTGTGTCACAAGTTCAAAAGGCACCTGTCTCAAATAAAATCTTTTCAACGCCTGAAACCGTTGCATTAAAAAAACCCTTCAGCCTGACGTTTGAAGTGATTGATCAGTATACAGATAACTTTAAAAAACAGAATACTCGCCTTGACGCCGGCATTGATGTCATATCACCCACATGGTTCAATTTAAATATTGACGGCATTATCATCAACAGTGCAGACTTATCCTATACGGCATTTGTAAAAGATCAGGATGTCCAATTGTGGGGGTTGTTTAAAAATAATTTTAGTCCTAAATGGACAAAGACACTTTTAAATTCAGAGGTTTATCAAAAAAAAGCAGTTGCTCAAATGCTCTTATATGCTGCAATATATGATTTAGATGGCATTAATTTAGATTTTGAGAATATCTATTTGGAAGATCAGGATGCTTTAAGCCGCTTTGTAAAAGAGCTTGCGCAAGTGACCGGTGCCTATAATCAAATCATCAGTATGGATGTAACGAGACCTAAGGGCAGTGATACTTGGTCAAAGGTATATGATCGCCAAACGTTGAGCCAATTTGTAGACTACATGATTTTGATGGCTTATGATGAACATTGGGGGTCAAGTCCAGTGAGCGGTTCGGTGGCATCTATGGGGTGGACGGAAGAATCGATAATCATGTCGCTTGAAGAAATTCCTTCAGAAAAGCTTGTTTTGGGCATACCGCTTTATATGAGAGTTTGGCAGGAAACACCGATTAAGAATGGACGGTATAAAAAAGTGGGCTCAAGAGCCATCACACTTGCAGGTTTTGACAAAATGATGTCGGAGCGCAATCTAGAACTTACTTATGATGAGCATTCAGGTCAGTACTATACAGAATACTTTGAAGGAGGAGATCGCTATCGAATTTGGGTAGAAGATGAACATGCATTGAACAAGCGCCTTGACTTAAGTGACCAATACACTTTGCCTGGCATTGCCACTTGGAGACACAATTTTGAAAGAAATAGCACTTTTCCCGTCATTTTCACCTGGCAATCCCTTGAAAGATGAAATTAAACTTTCAAATTTGAAATAATTCTATAAAAATATTTCATAAAACCGAAAAAATCACTAAAAAACTGTTGTAATATGCAACTGGATTAGGTATAATTATCACAAGAAGAATAATTGTATACAAAAATACTTAAATGCACAAAAGCATTTACAACATAATTTTATAGTGAGGTGACAGATATGAGAGAAGTCGTAAAAGGTAATCAATTTAAAGTAGATTTTTGTAAGAGATGTGGCGATGAAAAAAAGGTAAACAAATTTGGATTGTGTAAGACATGTGAACACGATGTTGATTATGAGTATTCACTTATGTATGAAACCAAAACAAGAGAACACTAATTGAGCATTCAAAGTATGATTTGAGAACTTAATTTATATTAAGAACAAGAGCGTTTTTCAAGTGGTATTTCACCTTGAAAAACGCTCTTTATATTTATACGTAATTTTTGCTTGAAAGAATTGACATGAAACCTCTGTGCTTCCCTTGATTTCAGATTGACACAGCGTATGCATTTTGATACAATTTTGGTGATTTGAATGAGGAGGCAATATGAGGGAAGTTGTCATAACAGATGTGAGATATAGAATGACTTTGACGGCGATTTGGTCGTTGGGTAAAAAGGGCATTGCCATTACGGCTGTTGAATTTGAAGATTCCTCCCCGCAGGAACGTCTGGGTTTTTACTCAAAATATGTAACGCACTGTCGCATCGTGCCTAATCCTAAAGATGATGAAATACTTTTTATTAACGGTTTAATGACCATTGGGAAAGATATTTATTCGAGAACAGGTGAAAAGCCTGTTTTAATTGTTACTGGGAGCAAATCCATGGCAGTGGTCACTAAAAGCTTTGAAAAGTTACTGCCCTACTATGAATTCAATATCGTGGATGAAGACACCTATTATAATGCAAACAATACTTATAAGTTATCAGAGGTCGCCAATATGGTGAAGGTGCCCTTTCCGAATACAACGTTTCTTCAAGATGACGAAACGATTTTTAGAATGTCAAAAAGGATTCAATTTCCAGTGGTGATCAAATATAGAGAAGGTGAAAAATTAACGCTTAAAGCACATGAGCGCTATAAGATTGTTCACAGACCAGAGGAATTTGTCAATGTTTATACGATGATGCATGAAATACAACCAAAACCCTTAGTGCAAGAATACATTAAAGGCGCTGGGTATGGCGTATCTGTGGTCTTTGATCAAAAACAAAGGCCTGTGGAGATTTTTTGTCATCGGCGTATTCGTGAATATCCAGTCTCAGGGGGACCGAGTACTTTTTGTGAGAGCATTTGGGATGAGCGCATGGTGGCTTATGCCATAAGATTGTTGGAGGCACTCAAATGGACTGGGTTTGCGATGGTTGAGTTCAAAGGCGATTTAAAAGGAGATCTTAGACTGATGGAGATCAATCCAAGATTTTGGGGGAGTATGCCCCTTTCACTTATTGCAGGATGTGATATGCCCTTTGCCTATTACAAGTCCGTTATGGCACTCAAAACAAAGCATCTTGGGTTTACACAATTTCGAAATCGTTATCGCCTTCATTCGAAAATGCAATATCTGTTTCAAGATATCCTTTCGGTTAGAGGTTATTTAAAACGCAATCGCTATAATCCTTCAATTTTATTTATATTCATAAGAGATTTATTAAATCCAAATGTAAAAGATGGTCTTTTTAGGTGGACAGATCCGCAACCGGGAATCATGTACATTCGCAATGCTGTTCTTGGCCATTCCAAGAGAGAATAGCATTTATTGGAAAGGAATTTGTAATGAAGATAGATTTTCATGTGCATTCATTTTATTCTGAAGACTCTTTTCAAAGTTTTGAAAAGATTATACAGAAGGCAGAACAATGTGGACTTGATGGCGTTGTCATATTAGATCACAATACAATTCAAGGTTCGGATCGTCTAGCTGCCTATTTGGAGACGCACTATCACAATCGCCCATTAAACGAAAGACTTGTGGTAATCAGAGCTGGCGAATATTCCACTGAAGAAGGTCATATCATCGTCATAGGTCTAAAAGAACCTCTTGAGTCCATTCTTGAAGTAAATCAAAAGTGGTACAGCTGTCGCGAGCTGATTGCAGAAGCCAAAAAGCAAAGCGCAACTATTATTTTGGCACATCCTTTTAGATGGAAGCACAGGTTGCCAAGTGAATGGCTTTTAAGTCAAGTGGATGCCATTGAGGTCTTCAACGGCAGATCTTGTTTTGTAAAGGGCAATTATAGAGCTAATGCAAAGGCTGTGGAGCTCGCCCAAAAGTTGAATTTGCCCATTGTGGGTGGGAGCGATGGGCACTTGACGTCAGAGATTGGCAGAAGTTATGTGAATTTCGATGTTGAGAAAGCTGCCTTTGATCCACAACAGTTGCAGCGATACAATTCGAGTGTTCATGGTGCATGGGGACATCCTGCGTATGAAGTGGTCAGCCAAGTTTACAAGTTTTGGACGCAGAAAAAGATGAGCGCCATCCCCAAACAGCTGCTTAAGTTCTTCTATGGCGTGTTCATCTATGGTTTTGCCTGTTTAAAACCAGATGGTTTTTTGAAGGGCGATATTATGACCTATAATGCAGATGACACAGCGTGTACCGATAAAGTAAATTTAAAGGAGTCCTCAATTTCATGATTGTATTTGAAATACTCAGAAAAATAAATCGATATATTAAACAGAGCAAGAAAAGCAAGGCGGGTATTTACTTATCGCCGGTGAGACGCATAGAGCGTGTATATCCACTCTTGAATGAGCGCGTTTGTGCCATGACTTTTGATGATGGGCCAAGTGCGTTGCCTCCGAATCCACCACGGTCAAACGCGACATTGGCAAGCGCGTCATCTCAGATGGACAATATGAGCAATGGAGTTGGTTCCCTTGGATTGACCGAAACCCTCATGACGATACTGGAAAAGTACAATGCTGTGGGAACTTTTGATTGCATTGGTGGTACTCAGGAAAATTATCCGGATAAACGTGGCAAATTGCATACTGCCAAATGGGGTGGTACAGCTCATGATCATTATCCTGATTTTGAAAGAGATCAATTTGCAGGCATACTGAACCAACCAGAATTGGGTAAAAGTGTCTTGCAAAGAGGTCATGAAATGGCCAATCATGGTGGTAGACATGTGATCTTTGGTCCCATGAGACTCATCTATGACTCTAGGACATCCTTATCTTCTTTGGAGTCTGTTCTTGAAGATTTGACGCTTTTTCACAATTTTGCCCACGAGCAATTTAATCATACGGCAACCTTTTCAAGACCCCCTCATTATATTGATGGCATCAAAGGTGGGTTAAATGCGTATGATGTGTATGCAATGATGGGTTATCAGTATATGGCGGCGAGTTTCGATGGTGGCGGCTGGAAGCCCAGTAAAGGACAGTATAATGAAGATGTAGAGGCGATGGTTTCACCGCTGAGAAAAAGCCTTGATGCGGATGCAAACACCTTAAACGGGCAGATTATATTTCAAAAGGACGGCTGCAATATGTCGCTGCAAACACCAATTGCAGATGCTTTAGAGCCACAACTTCAAATTTTAAAGGAAAAGGGCTACAAGGTAATCGGCGTGGGTGAACTTGTTAAAAGATCGCCTTTTGAGGACTATGGTGAAGGACATGCTCATTTTGAAGATGCAAGAACACTCATCAATGCAGGGTTTATTGTGGCTTATAAAAATAACAGTTTTCAACCTCAGCGCATTTTAACATTTGGAGAACTGGTGGCTATGACCACGCCTAAAGATCTTTTTGTGGCACTTACAGCACTTAAAACCAAGCAATTGAGGGTTGATTTTGATTATGCCAAGTGGCATGTGGATAAGATAGAAGCCGCTTTTGTAAAGGTGAGAACAACCCATCCTTATTATTGGATGTTTAAATATGCGAAAAAACAAGGTTATTTGGGTCAATATATGGATCAGTGGGATATTGACGATTCTATGGATGCACATAGGTGTATCCAGTATCTAGACCATGTTTTGAAGGCACATCAAGTAGAGCTCAATACAGATCAACAGCAGGAGAGAGCACGTTTGTGTTCTGAGCTGATGAAGATGGCAACCCCCTCGCTCAAACGTGTTGAGATTTTACCACTTTTAAAGGCAACTCTTGAAAGTGCAAAATTATTATAAAAAAATGTAGAATAATCGGGTTATATGATATAATGAAACTGATAGTACCGAAAGGACTATACGCTTTTTACGAAACTTACCAATAAACAAACTCTGCTCGGAGCGAAATGCCAGGGACGGAAATAGCAAAGGTTATGATAACATAGCTCTTTTTGTCTTTGACAAAAAGGGCTTTTTGTATGTCCAAAATACAAATGGATCAGTACAGGGCATGAAGTGGCTATATGGCGGCATGTCATTAGAGCAAGGAAAGGATGTTTAAATCATGAAATTTGGATTTGTTGGGGCAGGTAAAGTGGGCCAGACTTTTGGAAGATATCTAAGTCAAAATGGATACCCAGTAGTCGGCTATTATAGCAGAACTTATGCTCATGCTGAAAATGCGGCAATTGCAGTACAGGGAAGGGCTTATGATTCACTAGAATCACTTGCTCAGGACTCAGAAATGATCGTGTTGACTGTAACAGACCAAATGATTGAGGGCGTTTCTAGAGCATTGTGTCACCTCAAAACCCAAGGGCAAGTAAGATTTGTCGTTCACATGAGCGGTGCACTATCCGCCAGAATTTTAGAAAGGCGCGAGGGCATCCAATACGCTTCTATTCATCCGATGCAATCCTTTGCAAAAGTTGAAGAGGCACTTGCACAAATGCCGAATACTGTTTTTGGCATTGAAGGCGATGAACAAGCCGTCTCAGTATTTGAAGATATCTTTAGAGCAGTTGGAAATGACATCATTAAACTGACAGAAGCACAAAAGGTCAACTATCATTTGGCCGCTGTGATTGTTTCCAATTATCTGGTGACATTGATGCAATTTGGACTGTCTCAGATGGCGGCAATTGGCATTGAGGAGAGCACAGGCATAAAAGCGTTACTACCACTTATTAGAGGGACTTTGGCGAACGTTGAAACGTTTGGACCTGAAAAAGCATTGACAGGACCAATTGTAAGAGGCGATTATCAAACCGTCAAAGCACACCTACACGCAATGGATCATGAGGCTGAAGCACTCTATAAACATCTTGGCAGAGAGACGCTTAAGTTGGCGCTCGCTCAGGGGATGAACACAGAAAATGTGCTGGCACTCAGACATCTTTTAGAGGAGGAATAATATGTCAAAAGTAACGACGTCCACTTTTTTAAAGAAGAAACTAAAGAAAGAGAAAATCACCATTTTAACTGCGTACGATTATTCTACAGCGAAGCTTTTAGACCAAGGAGGCGTGGATTGCCTACTGGTGGGGGATTCACTGGGCATGACCATGTTGGGTTATGAAGATACGTTATCTGTGACTATGGCAGATATGATTCATCATACGAAAGCAGTTGTCAGAGGGACTAAAAATGCAATGGTTGTTGCAGATATGCCCTTTATGTCATACCATGTGAGTGTTGAAGACGCCATACGAAATGCAGGTAGGCTCATTCAGGAAGCCGGCGCGCATGCAGTTAAATTAGAGGGTGGCTCTCAAATTAAAGATAAAATTGAAGGCATTATCAATGCTCAAATTCCTATTATGGGACACCTTGGATTGACGCCACAATCCGTGAATGCCATTGGCGGTTTTAAAGTTCAAGGCAAATCCGAGGCACAGGCGCAAAAGTTGGTTGATGAGGCCAAGCTCTTGGAGTCGTTGGGTTGCTTTGCCATTGTTCTGGAGTGCATTCCCGCTAAACTTGCAAAGATTATCAGTGAAAGCATTAGTATTCCAACGATTGGAATAGGTGCAGGCGTCGATTGTGATGGGCAAGTATTGGTGATTCAAGATCTTTTAGGAATGTATACGGAGTTGACGCCTAAGTTTGTGAAACAATATGCAGTTTTAAACGGTGTCATTGAGCAAGCTGTAAAATCATATTGTGATGAAGTCAAAGACGGTGTGTTCCCAACCGAGGCTCACACCTTTAAAATAGATGAAAGCATTCTTGAAAAATTATACTAAGATCAGGGTGCTAAGATCGTTAAAAATATGTATAGGAGATCAAAAAATGAAAATTGTTCATACAGTAGAAGACCTGAGAGCGGTTGTTAAAAGTGCCAAGAGCGCACAAAAAAGTGTAGGGCTTGTACCTACCATGGGATTTTTACACGAAGGGCATCTGTCACTTATGGCAGCAGCTAAAAAAAATACGGATTTTGTCGTGGTGAGTCTCTTTGTCAATCCGACACAGTTTGGGCCAAATGAAGATTTGGAAAGCTATCCAAGAGATTTTGAAAAGGATGCGGCACTTTGCGAAAATGCAGGCGTGGATGTGCTCTTTAATCCAAGTGTGGAAGAGATGTATGGATCGGGATACAGCACGTATGTCCATTGTGAAGGGCATATCACTCAAGCGCTTTGTGGTGCTTCGAGACCTGTGCATTTTAAGGGTGTCACAAGTGTGGTATCCAAGCTTTTTAATATGGTTGCACCGAATAAAGCCTTCTTTGGTCAGAAAGATGCGCAACAAGTGGCTGTAATTGAAAAGATGGTGAGAGAACTCAATTTTGATCTCGAAATAGTGCCATGTCCTATTGTCAGGGAGCCCGATGGTTTGGCACTGAGCTCTCGCAACGCCTATCTTTCTGAAGCGGAGAGAAAGGATGCTCTGGTGCTGTTTAAGTCGTTAAAGCTTGCAGAGCAAATGATTGAAGCAGGTGAGCGCGATGCCCAAAAGATTAAAGACGAGATGAAAGCTCTAATTGAAAAAATTGCCTATGCGGAAATAGATTATGTGGCAATCGTAGATGCGGCAACTTTAGAAAGTGTCCAAAGATTACAAGGGGATATGCTGATTGCATTGGCTGTTAAAATAGGCAAACCGAGATTAATAGACAATATTAGACTTTGGGTTTAGGAGGCAAATTCATGTGGATAACTATGTTTAAAAGCAAGATTCATCGCGCTACAGTGACGGAAGCGAATTTAAATTATGTGGGCAGTATTACGATAGATGAAGATTTATTAGAGGCAGCAGGTATTTTGCCTGGTGAAAAAGTCCAAATTGTCAACAACAATAATGGCGCAAGGCTTGAGACTTATACGATTGCAGGCGAAAGAGGCAGTGGCATGTTCTGCTTAAATGGTGCGGCTGCAAGACTTGTACAGCCAGGTGATGTGGTGATTATCATCGCATATGCTCTAATGGAAAGCGATGAGGCTAAGGTGTTTAAACCCAATGTCGTATTCTTAGATGAAAATAATAAAATCGTTGAGATGAGCCATTTTGAAAGACACGGTGAAATTAAGAATTATTAATAAATAACAAGCATTTGAAACCCTAGATCATTTATGCTAAAATGATCTAGGGTTTTGATCTAGAGCGTGTCTATGCATTAAAACCAGAATCAGATCACGATTAAATCACTCAACATGGAGAATGAGATGAATTTTGAACCGTTAAATGATTTTTTAAACAAAGAGCAGATCTTATTGAATGAACAGATGAAAGGGCATACTTCATTTAAAATTGGCGGCTATGTGGATTGCATTGTCTTGCCTAAATCGATTGAAGATATCAGGCAAACAATTGCCTTTTGCAAGGCATCATCCATAGCCTATTATATTATGGGCAACGGATCCAATATTTTAGTGGATGATGATGGCATCAAAGGCTTGATTATAAAAATTGGCGATACTTTTAGTGCTGTTGACGTTCAAAATGAGATTGTAATTGCTGAAGCAGGTGTGTTGCTTTCTAAACTTTCGAAGATCTGTCTTCAAAATAGTTTACAGGGTTTTGAATTTGCATCAGGGATTCCCGGAACCTTAGGGGGTGCCATATTTATGAATGCTGGTGCCTATGGCGGAGAAATGAAAGATGTAATTGAATGGGTAGAAGTGCTTACACCTAATGGTGAAATCTTGAAAATTCAAGATCACGATATGGCATTTGGCTACAGGACGAGTATTGTGAAAGCAAAAGGTTTTGTGGTACTCAGAGCGGCGCTTAAGTTTAAAAAAGGTGATTATGACCAAATTTTAGCCATAACCAACGAACTCACCGAAAAAAGAGTTTCGAAACAACCATTGGATTTGCCAAGTGCAGGGAGTACTTTTAAAAGACCGGAAGGCTATTATGCAGGTAAACTCATTGAAGACTCAGGCCTTAGAGGTCTTAAGTATGGCTGTGCAATGGTTTCAGAAAAACACTGTGGATTTGTGGTGAACACAGGTGATGCCAGTTGCAAAGAGGTGATCACACTGATAGAAATCATCCAAAAAGTCGTACGGGATCGATTCGAAGTTGAACTCGAACGTGAAGTGCGCATATTCGGAAAAGAGTAGAAAACAGAAAAGAATAGAAAACAGAAAAGAATAGAAAATACAGAAGAATGAAAAATAAGCGAAGATCAGAGCTGAAAACAGCCCGTAAATGGGACGTTTTCAGCTTTTTTTGTCCTGTTTTCTTTCTGCATCTAGATTAGAGGAATCCTCTTGATTTATTTGCTCGTAGCAGGGTATCTTTATATAAATATAGGGTTTGAGAAGACAGCAATTATGGCATATAAAATCTATGGAATACAGAGTTTGAGGGAGTGACAAGGAATGAAACGGTTAAAAATCATAAAAATCAATCCCAAAGTCATTATTTTGTCAGTTATTTTAATATTTTTTATTTTCAGTGTAAGTTCTTATGGTCAACTGAATTTAAATGTCGATGGGGGGCATATAGAAGAATCTGTTGTAGAATTTCCAAGGTCTCAAGAGAGTTATGAAGATCAGGATTACACGAGTTATTGGGAAATTGTCAAACATAGAGTGGTAGAAACACCTTTTAACCTTGTGGCGACAATCATCTTTTTTATGGCAATCGCTCATATGATGCTCACCAGTCGCTTGCATAAAAAGGGCAATCAATTGGAACATGATTATGAAGAGCAGATTAAAAAGGGGCTTAAAGAAAAAAATTCTTATTCGATTGCAGCCAGTATCTTACACCTTCTAGGAGAAGTTGAAGTTGTGTTTGGGATCTGGGCGGTAATGCTTGCTGTGAGCATTGCTTTCTTTTACGACTGGAACACTTTTGTTTCTTACTTAGAGGGGTTGAGTTATACGGAACCACTTTTTGTCATCGTGATTATGACCATCGCCTCGAGCCGCCCCATACTGAAATTGTTTGAAATCATCATGTGGCACATTGTAAAATTATTTGGCAGTACGCTTGAAACTTGGTGGCTGACTATTTTAATATTTCCTGCCATATTGGGCGCTTTTATTACAGAACCTGCCGCTATGACAATAGCTGCTTTGATTTTGGCAGATAAATTTTACAGTTTGAATCCTTCAGAACGATTAAAATATGCAACTCTGGGTCTCTTATTTGTCAATATCTCCATCGGGGGATTCCTGTCCAATTTTGCATCTCCGCCTATTTTAATGGTGGCAGACATATGGGATTGGGACATGTCGTTTATGGTAATGACGTTTGGTTGGAAAGCACTTATTGCGATTGGAATTTCAACCAGTGTATACTTTTTCCTCTTCAGAAAGGATTTACAGGATTTAAAAGGCGCTTATGATCACTATAGATATAAACGCTATATTCAGCATCGATTCATCAGTAAAAAAGAACTTGAAGATTCTTTTGAACAATTGGAGAAAATTGTGGATAAGAGGGTTTCTTTCACAAATGAATTGGATGCCTATAGCCTTATATTGAGGGAAAATATAAAGGAATTGGCTGCTCAAAAATTGACGCCAGAAGAATGCAAGCTCTATGATATCGATCATGCAATAGATGAGAAATTTGATGGCATAAAGCTAGAGGAAATGAAGCGTACGATTCCAGGACTCCTAGCACAAGAGGAACAACCCGTTTATGTGGACCCTAAATGGGATCAAAGAGAGGATCGCGTACCCGTTTGGATCATTGCAACACACGTATTTTTCTTGGTTTGGACGGTTGTCAATGCACATAAACCGGTGATGTTCTTAGCTGGATTTTTATTTTTCCTTGGTTTTTACCAAGTGACTGTATATTATCAAAACAGATTGGATCTTAAGCCGGCTTTGTTGGTTGCCTTCTTTTTATCAGGCATAATGATTCACGGAACACTTCAAGGGTGGTGGATTGCACCGCTATTGGTAAGTTTACCAGAGGTGGGCCTAAATTTGACTTCTATAATTTTAACGGCATTTAATGACAATGCCGCAATTACTTATTTGAGCACTCTGGTGACCAATTTCCCTGATGATCTAAAATATGCTGTTGTCTCAGGGGCACTCACTGGCGGTGGGTTAACGGTCATTGCGAATTCGCCTAATCCCATAGGACAATCCATACTCAAGCATTTTTTTAAAGCGGGCATATCTGGCGGATCACTACTCAAATATGCTTTGTTGCCAACCATTATCACTGCTTTGATCTTTGCTATCCTTAAGGGCTAACGGACTTTAATTCGATGAGAGGAGTTTTGAATGATTCTCTATGAAAATTCAATTAATTCAAGTTTTGATGCAGTGGATACCACTGTGACCGAAATCTTAAAACTCATAAGAAATCAGTTGCCAATGGTTAATGCGCATATTCGCTTTAAGATCAATTTCATGTTGCGTGAAATTCTCAATAATGCCGCTGAACATGGGAACCATTTGGATTTAAATAAAAAGATTGATATTAAAGTGAGTTTGATCCATGAGGGATTGAAGTTCGAAGTGAGAGATGAAGGGGATGGGTTTAAGCTGAACCCAGATTTTCACATTAAAAATAATTTGAGAGAACGGCAGAGAGGTTACGAAACTCTTTCCGAAATGGCATTTAAGATTGAAGTTGATCACAATTGTGTTAAAGTGACATTTGATTTGAACATGGAGGTGTTATAATGGAAAAAATAAAAATTGATGGCAGCATTAAACTTACATTAACAGAAGGACTAACGGCAAATAATGTGCCTAAATTCAATGAAGGTTTGAAAGAACTCATTCCACCAGATGAAGCCTTTAAGTCGCTAATTTTAGATTTAGGACAAATAGATAACATCGATTCAGTGGGCGTGACTTTCGTGATCAGCTTATTTAAGCAGATGAAAAATAACGAGAAGGCCTTTAAGGTTTCGGGTGCAAGTGAGGATATTATAAGTTTGTTTAAATTGATGAAGTTAGATCAATTTTTTGAAATGATAGATTAATTGGAGGTGACATCGTGGCTTATCGCATACTTATTGCAGATGATGCAACCATGAACCGGATGTTGGTAAAAAAGGTGCTCTCACAAAACCTTGAAGACCTTGTTTTCGAAGAGGCAGTCAATGGTAAAGAAGTAATTGAAATTGTAGAAAGAACACCTGTAGATTTGATTATATTGGATCTGATCATGCCCGTTATGGATGGTTATGAAACTTTGAGACTTTTAAAAAAGCATCCTATTCATCAAGACATTCCTGTGATTGTAAACAGCGCCATCACAGAAATCAATTCCATTGAGAACACCTTGAAAGAAGGTGCCATAGATTACTTCACAAAACCACTTTCTCCAAATGATATGAATATCATCCTACCCTTAAAGGCAAAAAATGCGCTTAAACTATATGAACAGAGCAGAACCATCATCGAACTCAATCGTTTGATTCAGGAGGAACTTAAAAATGCCAATACTTTTGCCAACATTATGTTGCCTAAATCGGGCAGTTTCAGTGGTGTGGATTTGTTTATAAAATACCACCCTTCTTTGGGGATTGGCGGCGATTTTTTCGATTGCATCGAACAAGACGATCGCATACACTTTATGGTAGCAGATGTGACGGGTCATGGCATTGCAGCAGGGATGGCATCTTCCATGGTTAAAATACTCTATCGCAAGAGCATTTTGAAACCCAATATCATGCCGCATGAAATCATAGAGGAAATGAATCAATCCATTTTTGAGATATTCGATTTTGCTGGAGAAGACAATTATTTTGTCTTTACGGCATTTGTAGGCATAATCGATCAAGGCAAACTCTATTATGCAAATGCAGGTCAGCCCTATCCAATGATATTTCAAAGTCTTACAGAGTCTTTTGGAGAGATTCACCAAAATGGCTTTATTGTGGGGATGATGGAGGATGTTCACTTTGAAACAGAGCAGATAACCCTAAAGAAGGATGATATGATTTTCCTTTATACCGATGGTTTGTTCTGTACGGGAGAGTCTTCTGATTTTACAGAGTGGAAAAAGGTCTTCAAGGTTTCAAATCAGTTCATACCAGTATTAATGACAAATCCAAATGAATTTCTGGATGAAGTCTTTTATACTTTTCACATGATCCATAAGGTCAACCATACAGATTTTAACGATGATGTGGCCATGATGCTTATTAAATTGACTTCATGAGACTTTAGACTCATTTTTAATGAATTTTTAAGTTGACTCTCATGTTCATATAAGGTTCTCCTATCATAATAGAAGTATAAGACTTAACCCTTGGAGTGATCGGAATGAAAAAAGAACGATTTTATGATTCTCAAATTTTCAGATTGATTTTGCTAATATTTTTGAGTATCGCTTTGATCGAGATTATTTTCGTTGCATCGGGTTTTTTGATAAGCAAGTATTTTTTTAATATTATAAGTGTGTTAGATTGTATCTCACTTTTTAATGGTTTTGTGGTTTTTTCTTTTTTTGCTATTGAGAAATTTGGTGGCGTAAAGGCTCAATTAAATCGTTTATTGCTTAGAATGACGCTTGCGTTGTCCGTTATTTCCAGTGCGCTCATTTTCATCTTTGCAAATAGGGGTTGAAGGATACTACCGTACAGATTTATTAAGCCATCAATTGTTGAGACATTTCGACAATTGATTTTTTATATATAGAATAGAGTTTTATGGTATATAATAATATAAAGGACAGTTTTTTAATTTTAATCAATCCATGTTGAGCGAAAGTGAGGTTGTCATGCAAATTCACTCAGATTATCATATGCATTCAAAATATAGCGGAGATTCTAAAAATGAACTGGAGGCCATTGTACAACGAGCGGTAGAATTGGGCCTCAAAGAAATTGCAATTACAGACCATGGGCCAAAGCACGATGGTTATGGGATAAAGAAAACGGATTACTGGCTCATACGTAAGGAAATTGACTTACTCAAGGAGAAATATCCTCAAATTAGTATTTTGCTAGGGATTGAAGCCAACATACTGGGTACAGAGGGAATGATTGACTTGGATGAAGACATGCGTGCACTGTGTGATTGGGTAAATGCAGGTTATCACTTTGGCAGTAACTTACGGCATGATCTAAAGATTCATTTTTTCAATCTTTTAAGTAAATACTCCAAGTATTTTTATGAAAAAGCAAAGGCTTTAAATACCAAAGCCATGGTCAATGCGATGACGAATAATGATATTAACATGATCACGCATCCAGGCGCAAAAGGCCCTATCGATATTCATGAGGTCGCTTCTGTGGCAAGTCAAACACATACAATGCTTGAAATTAATAATTCACATGGACATCTCACCGTGGCGGAAATTGAAATTGCTAAAAATTACGGTGTAAAGTTTGCCATGTGCAGTGATGCTCATAAGATAGAAAAAATCGGATTGGTCCCCAAATCTATCGAAAGAGCTCTGGCGGCTGGATTAACAGTTGAAGACATATATAATGCTTTTAAATAAAAGGAGACTCCAATGAATTTTATTATTATTTCGGGCCAGTCTGGCGCAGGGAAAAGTCAAGCCAAAAAAGTATTTGAAGATTTTGGATATTACTGCATAGACAATTTGCCACCATCTCTTATTCCAAATTTTATTGAGTTACTTGAGCAGAATTCGGAGGGCATTAACAATATCGCCCTTGTGATCGATATCCGTGGCGGCAAGTTCTTTAAAGATTTAGAAGACAATCTAAAACTCTTGACTCAAAAAAATTACGACTATCGTATTTTCTATTTTGAAGCCAATGATGAGGTTTTGATCAAGCGTTTTAAAGAGACGCGTCGAAGCCATCCACTTGATCCTTCAGCGAGGATTGAAACCTGTATTGAGCGAGAGAAGGAAATATTATCCGCACTTAAAGAAGATGCTGACTTTGTGATCAACACAGGGCATATGACGCAATCTCAACTCAAAAAAGAGATTTCGAGATTTCTTGAAATCAAAAATGAGACAGAGCAGATTGCAGTTACAGTGATGTCATTTGGATTTAAAAAAGGTGTTCCATTGGATTCTGACTATGTGTTTGATGTTCGTTTTTTGCCAAATCCGTACTATATTGAAGAATTGCGTCCATTGACGGGAAACGATCTATCTGTGAGAGACTATGTCATGAGCTTCCAAGAAAGCAATGATTATCTTGATCGCTTGAAGGATCTACTGGAGTACGCTGTACCCATGTTTGTGAGAGATGGCAGAAGTCAACTTGTGATTTCTGTGGGCTGTACTGGTGGGCAACATCGTTCAGTGACTTTTGCCAACGCACTCAGTGAATTCTTCAAAAATAAGGGTTATAATGTCGTCACAGTACATCGAGATGCAAAATAGATAATAATCAAAGCGAGGTAATTTATGCTCAATATTGTGGCAATTGGAGGGGGCACAGGCCTATCCATAATCTTACGGGGATTGAAGGAAATTTCCACAGCAATAACGGCAATTGTAACTGTGGCAGATGATGGTGGCGGTTCAGGTGTTTTACGTGAAGACCTTGGCATGTTGCCCCCAGGTGATGTGAGAAACTGTATTCTAGCGCTTGCCAATAAAGAACCTATTTTACAAGATTTATTTCAGTATAGATTTGAAGAAGGTCGGCTTAAGGGTCAGAATTTTGGTAATCTCATGATTGCTGCCATGGTGGGCATTTCAGATAACTTCGAATCCGCAATTCGAAAGATTTCAGATATATTTGCAATTACAGGTGAGGTCTATCCCGTTTCTGAAGATGATCTCGTGTTATATGCAAAATTGGATGACGGGGCAACTGTGATTGGAGAGTCCAACATTCCACTTGAAGTCTTAAAAAGGGGTTCACAAATTGAAAAAATATGGATCGAGCCAAGTGACGCGTCCACAAGTGATGTGATTCTTAAACGCATTGAAGCCGCTGATGTGATCGTTTTGGGCCCTGGAAGTCTATACACGAGTATTATCCCCAATCTGCTGGTACCTGATATTGCAAGGGCCATAAATGAAACCAAAGCATCTGTATTTTATGTTGCCAATATCATGACACAACCGGGTGAAACTGACACACTAACTGCAGGAGAACATTTAGAACTCCTATTCAAACATACGGCGCTTTCACATGTGGATTTTATGATCGCCAATTCAGGCGATATAAGCACGGATTCCATTAGACGCTACGAAAGAGAGGAAGCGACACCTGTAAGGTTTGAAGAGAGTGATAAAGCACTTCTCTCAACACATAATGTCACTTTGATCGAAGGCAATTTTGTGGATATTAAAAAGGGCTATATTCGGCATGATGCGCCTGCAATTGCAAAGGAGATTACAGGTTATGTGGAACGCTCCTACAATTTAAAGAAATCCGAGTTAAACAATTTGAGTAAAACAATCTGAACAGAGCAATCTGAGGGCTTAGGCAGTTATAATGCGCTTGATATACAGTGTGATTTACAACGAATTTTGAATCGATTGTTATGATTTATCAAAATGGGCAGTACTACTTTTGTGGTGATTGGCCCATTTTTCTTTTGGGGGCTTTATGATATACTAGAGGGTGAGAAAACGCGATGGAAGGTGATTGGGTGAAGAAGGTTTTTAGCGCAGGAGGCGTTGTTTTTTTAAAGAATAGTATTTTAATGCTTCAAAAAATAAATGGGGATTGGGTACTCCCAAAGGGTAAAATTGAAGAAAATGAAACCAGAGAAGAAACAGCCATGAGAGAAGTGCGTGAAGAAGCGAGTATCAAGACACAAATCATATGCCCAATAGGGGAAACTTCATATAGATTTAAAAATTATTGGTCTAATAATCATGTTATCGAAAAAAATGTCGTGTGGTATCTTATGAAGGCTTTGAACTCAACACCACATCCTCAAAGAGAAGAAGGATTTATCGATTCAAAATTTATACATGTCAATAACGTTGTGCAACTTGCAAAATATGATGACGAACGCGATATTTTGACAAAGGCACTTGAAATTATACAATCTATGGAAGGTGCGTAATGTCATTTTCATCTAAATCAAAAAACGAACTTGCTAGAATAAGAACAGAGGGTAAATGCTGCAATCGTGCAGAATTATCTGGTATTATTAGGGTAAGTGGTGCACTGGAACTTGGTGGATTTCAAAAAATGAATTTGAGAATAACGACTGAAAATCCGGCAGTGGCACGACTTATTTTTATATTGCTTAAAAAGACATATCAAATTCATACTGAAGTCATTATGAAGGAAAATAAAATTCTCAACAAACATCACTTATATGAAATTTTTATTGAAAAGGCAAATGATATTTTACTGGATCTAGAGATTTTAAACTTATCTGAAGGCAGCATGGTGATCAATGATGATATGCCCAATGCGCTCTTGAAAAAGAGTTGTTGTAAGAAAGCGTATCTCAGAGGCATCTATCTTGGCGGCGGCTCATTGAGTGCACCTGAAAAGAGTTACCATTTAGAGCTGATTACGCATAATGATTTTTATGCCAATCGATTGGTGACCTTTATAAATACACATTTTGACTTGACTGCAAAGGTGACGCCGCGAAAGAAAAATTATATCGTCTATGTCAAAGAGAGCGAGAAGATTGTCGATTTTTTAAATATCATTGGAGCGCACCATACTTTACTGGAATATGAGAATGTCAGAATTATCAAGCAAATGCGGAACAATGTCAACCGTGTGGTGAATTGTGAAACAGCGAATATGAATAAGACGGTTGAAGCCGCCTATGAACAAATGAGTCAAATTCATTATTTAGAGGCCACAGTTGGCATAGAGAGCTTGCCTGAAAAATTACAAGAAGTTGCCTATTTGCGTATGGACAATCCAGAGGCATCGCTCAAGGAACTCTCTGAATTGATGAACCCACCAGTGGGCAAATCTGGTGTGAATCATCGACTGAAAAAAATCATGAAAATTGCAACGGACTTGCAGCTTAAAGGTGGGAAAATATGAAAAAAACAATGATTTTGATGCTTTGTATGTTCTTGGTTTTGATGGTCACTGCTTGCTCACAGGAGAGTCCTCTTGGTAAGAGCAATGATCCAGCAGTTAAAAATTGGGAACTTGTAAAAGAAAGCGGTATGAGTTCAACGGTGACTTTGTGTGTGAACAGTGCAAATGAGGCGGAACTGGAATGGCTTAAAGATGATTTTGCAGATTATTTAAAGTTAACCTACAATATAGAACTTAAAATTATAGAACAATCTCAGGAAAAGACGTTTGAAAATTTAAAGAGCGATCAGAAAAATGAGATTCAAATGGGACAGTATGACCTCATTCTATTTGATGATACAGGCTTTAAAGACGCCATGGATGCAGGCTATTTGTTTGGTCCCTTTGCGAACGAGTTGCCAAACGTAAAACTTTATTTAAACCCATACGATATTGAAGTCAGATATGATGAGGGCATTGAAGTGGCACAATACGAAGTGCCCATTGGCAGAAGTCAACTCTCTTTCATTTTTAATGAAGATTATTTTTATGAAGTGCCAGAGACTTATGAGGGCCTTTTTGAACTGATTAAAACCTTTCAAGGCAAGTTCATCTATCCTGATCCTAGACTTTCTCCAGAGGGAGAAGCTTTCGTCGTCGGTTATTTATCTAGAGCTCTTGACTTTGAAAAGTTAAATGAAAAACTCTATTCTGAAGCGGAGTTGTATGAGCTTATAAAGCCATCACTTGAAACTTTGGCGGCGATTAAACCAGATCTCTACATGGCAGGACAGATTTATCCAAAATCGATTGCTGAGATAGATCAATTATTTTTTAATGAAGATCTTATTTTCTCCATGAGTATGGACTATTATCATGCGACGGACATGCTGAAGGCATATGAATATCCTGAATCGGCAGATGTGTTCGCAATGAATGAAGGGACTACTGGTCCTGTCTCACACATGGCAATCCTTTTTAACTCTAGTAATAAATCTGGTGCAATGGTGGTCATAAATGCCATGTTGTCCCCTGAAATGCAAGCTTCGAAATACGATACGCGAAAGTGGCGACAACTTCCAATTTATGATCCAAGTTATGTGCCATCAGAAGCATTGGCGGAGATCAAAAAAGTAAAACTTAAAACCTCAGCACTTAAACAAGATGAAATACTCATGTATCGCATTCCGGAGCTGAGCCCATATTATAAAAATTTGATGATTAAGTTGTGGGAGACACACGTGCTTTTAGAAACCTCTGAGGAGGCAGCCCAATAAGATCGCTATGATTGCGCAGTATTGCTGTGATGGCAGAGGCTTACAACTTCAAATGAGCACTCAAGAAAGGGGCGCAAACAGTTTTGCAAACTGAATTTTCCTTGAAAAAAACAGATTTTGTGCATTTGCATCTGCATACTGAATATAGCCTACTAGATGGTTTTACCAGAATTGACCGTCTGTTTGAAAAAGTAAAGGCTATGGGTATGTCATCCGTTGCGATCACAGATCATGGCGTCATGTTTGGCGTGGTGGATTTTTATAAAGCAGCCGTGAAACAGGGTATAAAACCCATCATTGGATGCGAAGTTTACACAGCGGCAAGATCTAGGTTTGATCGAGATCCGACGCTGGACAAAAATGCAGGGCACTTAATTTTATTGGCTAAAAATGAGATGGGATATAAAAATCTGATTAAGCTGGTCTCGGCGGGATTTACAGAGGGTTTTTATTATAAGCCAAGAATTGATTATGATCTACTCTCTGAATATTCAGAAGGACTCGTTTGTCTTTCGGCATGCCTTGGTGGTGATGTTCAACGATTGATTCTTGAAGGCAATCCACAAGGGGCTCAGGCAATGGCGGTTAAATTGCAAGCCATCTTTGATGCAGGGGACTTTTATTTAGAGCTTCAAGACCATCAGATGAAGGAACAGAAAATGGTCAATAGGCAACTTGTATTGATCAGTGAAGCCACAGGCATTCCTCTTGTTGCAACCAATGACGTGCACTATCTTGAAAAAGAAGATGAAGCGGTTCATGATATCTTACTCTGTATTCAGACTGGAAAAACCATGAGTGATACAGATCGAATGCGATTTCCAACCAAAGAGTTTTATTTAAAATCACCAGAGGAGATGGCCTCGCTTTTTAAATCAAGACCGGACGCCATTGAGAATACTGTTAAAATCGCTGAAAAATGTCACTTTGATTTCGATTTTACCAAAACACATTTGCCAGAGTTTTCTCTAGAGGCCCAGGACCCGAAAGCATATTTGAGGGCACTGTGTTTTGAAGGTCTCTATAGGAAATATGATGTGGAACCGTCACATCTAGAACGACTTGAGTACGAACTTTCAATTATAGATCAAATGGGTTACAACGATTATTTTTTGATTGTTTGGGATTTTATAAAATATGCAAAAGATCATGAGATCAGAGTTGGCCCCGGGCGTGGCAGTTGTGGCGGCAGCATCGTGGCATATGCACTGGATATAACCGAAGTTGATCCGATTAAATACGACCTGATCTTTGAAAGATTTCTGAATCCTGAACGCGTGACGATGCCCGATATCGATATCGATTTTGAAGACGACAGGCGCGGCGAAGTGATTGATTATGTCATCAGAAAGTATGGTAAAGATCATGTGGCCCAGATTATTACGTTTGGAACCATGGCGGCAAGAGCTGCTGTAAGAGATGTTGGCCGCGTTATGAATCTACCCTATCAAGATGTGGATCGAATTGCCAAGGAGATTCCAATGGAACTTGGCATGACACTGGAAAAAGCTTTAATTGTAAATCCTAAGTTAAAACAAATTTACGATGAAGACCCAGAAGCGCATCAACTACTAGAGGCGGCACTTAAACTTCAAGGGGTTCCAAGACATGCCTCAACACATGCTGCAGGTGTTGTGATTTCAAAGAATACAGTGGATGATTATGTACCGCTTTACATGCAAGATGATAGCATCACAACACAGTATAACATGGTTTTACTTGAAGATTTGGGAATGTTAAAAATGGACTTTTTAGGTCTAAGGACATTGACAGTTATCAAAAATGCATTACAATTAATTGAGGAGACTGAAAATTTAAAATTAGATTTAGATCAAATTCCATATGATGATCCGCTCACTTATGAGTTGATCAGTAAAGGTGATACCCTGGGGGTTTTTCAGCTGGAATCTGCTGGCTGTAGAAAGTTTATGCGTGAATTAAAACCATCAGGGTTTGAAGATATCATTGCTGGGATATCTTTATATCGACCGGGACCGATGGACTCCATCCCCCTCTATATAAAGAACAAAAACAATCCCAACGAAATTACATTTAAGCATCCAAAACTTGCGTCAATCCTTGGTGTCACTTATGGTTGCCTTGTTTATCAAGAACAGGTTATGCAGATTGTAAGAGAACTGGGAGGCTATAGTTTTGGGCGAAGTGATATTGTAAGACGTGCCATGAGTAAGAAAAAAATGGATGTGATGCAAAGAGAACGCGCCTATTTCAAACACGGTAAAAAATCAGATTCCGGAGAAATTGAACTGGTGGGCTGTATTGAAAATGGCGTATCGGAGGCAGTAGCCGATGAAATCTTTGACGATATGATTGATTTTGCCAAATATGCCTTTAATAAATCTCACGCGGCAGGGTATGCCATTGTGGCCTATCAAACTGCTTATCTCAAAGCTCATTATCCAGTTGCCTATATGGCAGCGCTTATGACCAGTGTCATGGGCAGTCAATCTAAAATTGCACTTTATATGCAGGATTGTAAAGAGCTTGGCATCAAACTTCTGCCACCTTGTGTGAATAAAAGCTTTGTGGGCTTTTCTGTGGAAGGCAAAAACATCAGATATGGCTTGAATGCTGTTAAAAATGTAGGCAGAGGCATCATAGAAGCCATTATTCGAAGTAGAGAAAAGAAGCCCTTTAAAGACTTTTTAGATTTCTGCGAATCAATTGAACCTTCCGAGCTCAATAAAAAAGCCGTGGAGAGTTTGATCAAAGCAGGTGCATTTGATGCATTTGGTGCTTATAGGTCTCAATTACTGGGTATTTTTGAAAAGACAGTGGATGGTGTACATTCGCTTAAGCGTAGAGGTGCTGAAGGACAGCTGTCTATTTTCAGCTTGGATGCAATGGCCAACTCATCGGAGCATTTGGGCAACAAGCTTCCGATTATCCCAGAATTAAGATTTGAGACACTTTTGCAATTTGAAAAGGAAATGTTGGGTATATACTTAACTGGACATCCTCTTGATCCCTATAAAGATCAGCTGAAAGCAATCTCGAGTTTTAATTTATCGGAACTCAAGTCTTCTTTTGAAGAGGACGAGACACCGCTGGTTAAAGATGGCGATATGGTAGTCATCAGCGGTATGATCGTTGCAAAACTCGAAAAGATAACCAGAAACAATCAAAATATGGCGTTCATCACTGTGGAAGATTTATTCGACCAAATTGAGGTCATTGTATTTCCTAAGACTTATTCTGCCAGTGAAACGCTTCTTCATAAAGATTCGATCATTTCCGTAAGGGGGCGTATCAATGTAAAAGAGGATGAACCTCCAAAATTGATAGCAGATCGAATTACCGCTGTGAAAGCAGTCACAGCAAAAGCAGTGAATCCAGCATCTCCTCTAAAAAAAGATGGTGGCAGTGTGGAGGATTCATCTGTTCTGTTCATACGTTTTGAAGTTTTGGATGAATCATTAATGAATGAGGTTTCCAAAGTTTTGAAACGCTACTCGAGACAGCGGTCAGAGGGTAAACCTTCTGACGTTATCTACTATATATCAACGATTAAAAAGAAACTTAAGGTTAATGGTCAAGTTGTGGTGACTAAGGATCTTGTGGATCACGTTGAACAAATTGTGGGAAAGAACAATGTTGTACATCAATAAGAGTTCAAATCAGTAATTGTTCAAAAAGGAGTGAAAAACATGAAAAAAATAGGCGTATTAACAAGTGGTGGTGATTCACCAGGTATGAATGCTGCCATTAGGGCAGTGGTCAGAACTGCAATTTATAATGGTCTTGAGGTCGCAGGTATTTACAGAGGCTATCAGGGATTGTTAGAAGGCGATATAGAACCTTTGACAGTATCTTCAGTGGGTGATATCATCCACCGCGGTGGTACGATGTTGCGTACCGCAAGATGCTTAGAATTCAAAGAGGAAGAGGGCTTTCAAAGAGGTCTGGCAATGCTCAAAATGTTTAAAATTGATGGTTTGGTAGTGATTGGTGGAGATGGTTCGTTCAATGGCGCAAAGCGATTGGCAGACGCAGGCTTCCCAACAATTGGCATACCGGGCACCATAGACAACGACTTGGCTTATACAGAATTTACTTTGGGATTTGACACGGCACTTACCACAGTGGTGAATGCCATTGGCAATATCAGAGACACTTCCTCTTCTCATGGGAGAGTAAACATCATTGAAGTTATGGGAAGACACTGCGGTGACATTGCTCTTTATGGCGGCCTAGCAGGAGGCGCTGAAGCGGTAATCATCCCAGAGATTGATACAGACATGGATGATCTGTGTCAAACGATATTAAGAGGCAAAAAAAGAGGCAAGCTTCACAGTATTATTTTACTGGCTGAAGGGGTTGGCAAACCTTATGAAGTTGCCGAGCAAATCAAATCCAAAACGGGCTCAGATGTCAAAGTGAGCGTAATTGGTTACCTGCAAAGAGGTGGCACGCCAACACCAAGTGATCGAATCCTAGGGTCGAGACTAGGTGCATATGCAGTAGATCAACTCATAGCAGGCAAAGCCGGTAGAGCAATCGGCATAAAAGGCAATCAACTTGTCGATATAGATATTTCAGAAGCGCTTTCAATGAAAAAAGATTACGATAAAGAGATCTATGAACTGGCTAGAATATTAGCGATATAACCCTTTAGTAATATGCGCGCCCCGCGCACATATTACAATTCAGTGATGGCGTACCATCACTGAATGCAAGTCTCTGACTTGCAAAGGGTTACGAGGGTAGCAAAGCGGACCGAGTAAATGTCTTGAACTTATGCAAGTCTTCGACTTGCAAAGGGTTACGAGGGTAGCAAAGCGGATCGAGTAAATGTCATGAACTTATGCAAGTCTTCGACTTGCAAAGGGTTACGAGGGTAGCAAAGCGTACCGAGTAAATGTCTTGAACTTATGCAAGTCTCCGACTTGCAAAGGGTTACGAGGGTAGCAAAGCGTACCGAGTAAATGTCATGAACTTATGCAAGTCTTCAACTTGCAAAGGGTTACGAGGGTAGAAAAGCGGACCGAGTAATATTTTGATTTACAAGATCTTGCGAGGCAGCGCAGCGTACCGAGTAATATTTTAAAGACGAGATTTGATGAAATTGCAAAACAATTTCTTCATATAGAAATTATGTTTAATAGGGTAGAAATCATATGTGTGTGAATTTATAAGTTATTTTTAGGAGGATATTATGTTGAGAAAGACCAAAATCGTTTGTACGATTGGACCATCAAGCGAGAAAAAAGAAATTTTTAAAGAACTTGTTAAAACAGGACTAAATGTTGCGAGACTTAATTTTTCTCATGGTAACCATGAGGAGCATTTGGCGAGAATTAACATGATCAAAGAAGTGAGAGAAGAACTTCAATTACCTGTGGCAATTCTTTTGGACACAAAAGGTCCAGAAATTAGAACGGGTAAATTTAAAGAAGCTGTTTATACGCTTGTTGAAGGCCAAGAATTTATATTGACCACTGAAGAGTATCTTGGAGATCAGAATAAATGTCAAATTTCTTATGAGGGTTTACCTCAAGATGTTGTGCCAGGAGATAAAATTCTCATTGACGACGGCTTAATTGAACTTGAAGTTATGTCTATTAACGGCAATGAAATTACAACGAAAGTTTTAAACGGTGGCGATGTCAAGAACAATAAAGGGATCAATGTGCCAGGAGTTAAGATCAATTTACCAGCGATCACTCAAAAAGACATTGATGACATCAAATTTGGTATCGAAAATGATATAGACTTCATTGCGGCTTCATTTATCAGAAAAGCAAGCGATGTGCTTGAAATTAGAAAAGTGCTTGAAGAAAACAACGCACATATTGTTCATATTATATCTAAGATTGAAAATCAAGAAGGTGTTGATAATCTAGAGGAAATTCTAGAAGTATCGGATGGCTTAATGGTGGCAAGGGGTGACCTTGGTGTCGAAATACCGACAGAACTTGTGCCGTTAGTACAAAAACAAATGATTGAAATGTGTAATAAAGAAGGCAAACCTGTTATCACTGCAACTCAAATGCTAGATTCTATGATTAGAAATCCGAGACCGACGAGAGCTGAGACTACTGACGTTGCAAATGCTATTTTTGATGGTACAGATGCGGTTATGTTATCCGGTGAAACAGCAGCGGGTAAATATCCAATTGAATCCGTTCGCACAATGTCTAAAATTGCAGCAGCAGCAGAAGGGTCCCTCGATTATAGAGAAATGCTTGAAAAGCGAATTACGATGTCCAATGAAATGGGTGTAACTTACGCAGTAAGTCATGCAACAGCGACAACTGCATTAGATCTTGATGCATCTGCAATCATCACAGCGACATCTTCAGGGTTCACAGCTAAAATGATTTCAAGATTAAAACCAAAGGCACCAATTATCGCATGTACAGTAACTGAATCCGCTTGTAGACAGCTCGCTGTGGTTTGGGGCGTCATTCCATTGATGATTGGTGAAGCTTCTAATACAGATAAAATCTTTGAAATATCCGTACAGAAATCAAAAGAACATGGCTATATAACAGATGGCGATTTAGTGGTTATCACTGCTGGCGTCCCTGTTGGCATCTCTGGTGCAACAAACCTCATGAAAGTCCATTTGGTAGGCGAAGTTCTCATCAAGGGGACTGGTCTTGTTAAGGACTTCATCCGAGGTAGAGCATGTATTGGGAGTACCGTTGAAGAACTTAAAGACAAGTTTAGAGAAGGGGATATTATTATCTCAACTTCTACAGATAAAGATATCGTTCCGTTCATGGAAAAAGCAGCTGGTTTAATCGTTGAAGAAGGTGGCTATACTTCCCATGGCGCTATTGTAGCACTTAGCCTTAAAAAACCATGTGTTGTTGGCGCTAACAATGCGACTGAACTTCTCAGAGATGGCATGGATATTACGCTTGATTCCGCTAAAGGTATTGTTTACGCTGGTAAAGCAAGAGTATTATAAGCACTCTAGCGGATGTTAAAAAAGGTTTTACAACATTAAACCCCCTGATTCTAAACTGTCAGGGGGTTTTTAATAGTGTATCTGGCATAAACATAGTCTGATGGGTGTAGATCACCAAGAGTCGCGATAGTATCTTTAAAAGGGTTTTTATCAAAGCACTTCTCTGAGAAACCTTTCATAATTCCGATGCGTAATTTTAAGAATAACATTTTCAGAAAGTCCCATAGCATAGAGGTAAGCAGTGAGATTTTTAACTTCGGAAATATTGTTTAGCCCATTAATTCCAGGTTGAGCTAAAGGCGTATCACTGAAACTTCCAAGCGTATCTGCTTCAAGATAATCGCAAAAATCAAATCCAAGAGCAATGTGATCGGGTCCAATTGTCTTAAGAAGATGATTGATCTGAATCCCCATGCCTTCCAGCGTTTGAAGACTTTTGCTCGCACTTACAAAGTCACCATAACAATTCAGACCAACCAATCCTCCAGATGCAGAAACTGCTTTTAATTGATCATCGGTAAGATTTCTCTTATGATCACAAACACTTCTTGCGTTTGAGTGTGAAGCGATGAAAGGCTTATGCGTATGGTTTGCCACATCCCAGAAGGATTTTTCATTTAGATGTGAAACATCCACAATCATGCCCAACTGCTCCATACGTTCTACAGCTTCGATTCCACTAGGGGTTAGACCTCTTGTGGGATCACCCAATACACTTGTTGCAAATTCATTGACATCATTCCAAGTGAGAGAAGCGTGGCGTACACCCTGATCATAATAGCCATCTAGAAGTGAAATATCGTTTTTAAGATGGCTTAACCCTTCCATACCTAATAAAACTTGAAAGTGATTAGTATCCTTCATATCTAAGTCAGAAAACTTTGTTATTAGACGTATTAATCCTTGAGCGTCTTCAATTTCATTCAAAGCCACATTAAGGAGATGATCAATTCTCTCTTTAGGATGAATATCATTTGGGGGATCTGCCCAAAGTACAAAAATGCCGCCGTATACGGAACTTGCTCTATACTGGTCATAATAAAATGATTTAAAAACGTTTTTTTGTCCCTGCTGTCTTTGTTTTGATAGTGCAATCAATAAATCAGAATGTCCGTCGAAAATCATAAGTTGCTCCTTTATCCGAATTTAAAGTCTACATTAATAGATTCCCCATTAAAATACCAAAGTAGTTTCCAATGATATATCCCAGTGTTCCAACCAACATAACGGGCGCAATCAGTGAAGTCCAGCCTTTTGAAATGGCCATTGCAGCAGCTGTGGTAGGACCGCCAATATTTGCATTTGAAGCCATTATAATCTCTTCAAGATCAAACTTCAAAAGTTTTCCAAAACCGAATGTGACAATCATATTCGTAACAACCATTACAGTTGTATAGACTAATAATAACGGTGATTTTTGAATGATTAGTATGATAGATGCTGGAACGCCGATGACCACGAAGAAAAGATAGATCAGAAAAGTACCGATTTCTTGTGATCCCTTGATGTTTTCAAAGTAATCCGAGAAGAAAGTCGCACCTATCATTGTCAAAGTTGTGATGATTAAATATTTGTTGGAGAAAAGCATGTTTAGAGTATTTGAAACACTATTATCTGTTGGAATAAGAGTGCCGATATACTTTGAGAGCTCAGTTGAGATCGCAACGATTGCAAATGCAGTTGCAACGGAAAATGCGATGTCTTTTAGAGAAATCTCTTTGCGTCCCCAATATGAAGAAGCGATGGTTTCATCAGCCTTGATCTCAATTTGTTCAACCTGATCTATGTGAGGATGCTTAAATTTTTTTCTGAAAAAGGCCATTGCAGGAATTGTAATGAGAACGAAAAAGTAGAGTGCCATCAGTAGGTTATCAGCAACAACAGCGGCAGATACAAGTTCCCCAGGTACTTCAAAAGAACTGGCCATAGCAGCAAAATTCACACCACCACCTATATAAGATCCGGACATCATAGCAGCTATTTTACTGAGATCAGGAATGTAGTTGTGAAGCGCTAGATAACCTATGGTAGCCCCAAGCATAGTCCCCATTGAACTTATGAGAAAGATGATGAGCAGTCTGCCGCTTTCCTTCCATATTTTTTTTATATTTGTTTTAAACAATAATAATGGAATTGCCAGTGGCACAACGTAACCCCAAATTTGATCATAAACAGCTGAATCCGTAGGAATAATTCTTAAATTGGAAAGTAGCATTGCACCTACCAAAGCGATAATAGCCCCAGAAATTTTGGCAGCCCACTGATATTTTTGCTCTAGAAAAATGCTGAAAGCCGCCCAACCAGTGATGATTGCCCATAAAACCCATGTGTTATCTGCACTAATAAAACTTGTTTGCATTATGATGTTCCCCCTTATATAATATTAGTATATTGAAATTTAAATCAGTATATCGTAATTATTAACAAAAATCAATATATTTAATATTTTTTTATTATATTGAATTTTGTGTTAGATATTCAAGGAGTGAAATAGATGCATATTGATGTGGGCAAAAAAATAAAGGAATTACGTAAAAGTATGGCTTTAACAATTGCCAATCTTGCTGAAAAATCAGAGATTAGTGCAAGTATGATTAGCCAGATTGAGAATGGTAAAGTTGTGCCAACTGTTATTGTCATGTGGAAAATTGCAAATGCACTTAATGTCAGTGTTGGTTATTTTTTTGATGAAGGAGAAGGGACACTGCGAAATCCAGTGGTGAAAAAGGATGAGCGCAAAAAAATGATCATAGGGAAATCTTCAAGAACTTATGAGATGTTAACGCCAGATCAACAGGGGAAAATTGAATTTTTGATGATTACGATTAGAGCAGATGAAGAAAAAGCAAGGGATTTTGTGACGCACGAAGGCGAGGAATGTGGTTACGTCTTAAAGGGTAAAATGAAGATCACTGTTGGAGATCAGACCTTTTTAATGGGCGAAGGAGATAGCATCACTTTTCAAAGTACAATACCTCACAAATATGATAATGTTGGCGAGGAAGATTGCGTTTCAATTTGGGCGATGACACCGCCTTCATTTTAGCAATATTTATAGCTCAATGTGGTATAATACCTTTAGAAAACAGGAGGTTTAAATGAAGCAGCGTAGATTAGGGAAGACAGAACTCATGGTAAGCAGCATTGGATTTGGAGGGATTCCCATTCAAAGGGCAAGTCAAGAGAAAGCCAATGAAATTGTGGATCAAATGATAGCAGAAGGCATGAATTTCATAGATACGGCAATTGGGTATACCGTTAGCGAAAGCTATATTGGCAACGCACTTGCAGGCGATAAGCGAAAAAAATTCGTATTGGCGACGAAATCACCTGCTAAAGACTATGAAGGCATGAAAGCGGATATAGAAAAGAGTCTTAAAGCACTTCAAACGGACTATATAGATCTCTATCAATGTCATCTCATTAGAAATAGAGAACAGTATGAACAGGTCATGGGAGAAAATGGCGCCTACAAGGCTATGCTGGAAGCTAAGGATTCGGGCAAAATCGGTCACATAGGCATCACAGCACATAGTGCGGAATTTCTCATGGAAGTTCTGGAGGAAATGCCATTTGAGACCATTCAGTTTCCATATAACCTTGTAGAACGCCAAGGTGAAAAACTTTTTGAACGTGCTAAAGCACTGGATTTAGGCGTCATCATCATGAAGCCTATGGCTGGCGGCGCTATTGAAAATGGCACCTTGAGCTTGAGATTTATACTTGAAAATTCGAATATATCAGTGGTCATTCCAGGGATGGAAACACCGGAACTCGTTGAGAAAAACGCAGCTGTAGGCCATGATTTTAAGCCGATTAGCGATGCAGAAAAAATAGAAATCGAAAAATTTGTAAACGAAATAGGCAGTCAGTTTTGCAGACGCTGTGGCTACTGTCTACCCTGTGTACAGGGAATTGACATTCCAGTACAATTTATCATGGAAGGTTATCTTACACGTTATGGCCTTGAAGCTTGGGCCAAAGAACGTTATGAAAGTCAGGCAATTACTGCCAGCGCTTGTATAAAATGTGGTGCGTGTGAACCTAGATGTCCATATAATTTACCGATTAGAGATATGTTAGAGCGTGTTCAGGCTAATTTTTTAGAATATGAGAATTCAGTTAAATAGTAGGCTTATCTTCAGAAGTGATTAATTTCACTTCTTTTTTTTCACTTTGAAGATAGAGCCCGAAACAAATGATGCTGAGTCCTAAAATGCTTTTGATCTCAAAGTTGCCGATGAACATATAGTCCAATATGATGCCCAGAGTCATCTGTCCCATAAAGGGCAATATCACAATGTAGAAGGCCTTGATCTTAGTGGTAAAATAGTTGAGTAAAAGGATGACGAAACAGCCAATGACCCCTCCTAAAAAATAGTGGGGTGGTATTGTGGGCAGTTGTTTAAAATATTCTAAGTTTGAGAAAAGCATCAAGCAAATAAGAGCTGTCAAAGTTGCAGATAGATAGTTAAAAAATGAAGCTTTAAAAGTACCAAGGGCAAGCGCATTGCGACCGTTTAAGATTGGTGCAAGGATGAAGAGTACCCCCAGAATAAGAGCAGAACCATAATATAAAATCATGCTTAAACCTCCAAGTTAAAGTACCAGAATAGTTCATAGTAAAAGATACACACCGACAAAGATAATGCAAATGCCGATAATCTGTTTTAAAGTAATTTTAGTTTTAGGTTTGCCTAAGAGTCCAAGACCGTCTATGACAAGTGACGTGAGCACTTGTCCAAGCAAGCTGATGCCCACCATAATGGTGATTCCCAGTTGGGCCACAGTGATGTTGCTCATGACAATAGTCAGTGCACTGAGAGCGCCCGGAAGGAGCAACCAAAATAACCTGGGCTTCATATGACCCGAAGATAATTTTGAAGGTCTTAAAAGTAAAATTGCAAATAAGATAAGTCCAATGGCGTTGAATATAAAACTGCTGAAATAAGTAGAAGTATAGTTAGAAAGCATCCCGTTGAATGAAACCATTAACGCCAATAAGAGGCCAGTGATATATGCAGATGAATAGGCCATATGTGCCACCTTTCGTGAAATGTATGATGATGCTTTTGGATCATTTAATGTTTTATGATTATTTTGATATTTGAAAATCATTAGGTTTATGTTGTGTTTTATAAGTCTATTATACTGGCCTTTGACATGATATAATATGACATATGTCATGTCAAAATGTCTTTTATCGAGAAGAGGATAGAAAAATGAGAATGATTAAACATCCACAAAAGATAACAGCCTATCTAGAACGGCTTGAAATAAGCTCTATGCTTGATGAGACCATTATAAAATCACTCGAACTCTGTGAGTATGAAAGAGACGAAATCGTTCTCAATGCAGATGACCCCCTTGAATATTACTATTTCTTTCTTGAAGGAAAACTTAAAGTATTTCAGCAACAAAGGAATGGACGCAATTTATTGATCCAATTTTATACAAAGTTCGATACTTTAGGTGATGTAGAGCTTATAGAGAACTTAAATGTAATCTGTGTCGTTTCTGCTGTTGAGAAGTCCTATCTTTTCAGAGTTGAAGCCTCAATTATGAAAAGATTTGTTGAAAATAACATACCTTATTTGAAATACATTATAAGAGGACTCGGTAAAAAACTGAGATATGCCAATGAAAATGATGCCTACAATCTGATGAATCCTGTTAAGAATAGATTGGCGAGTTATATCTTATGGCATCATGATAGTGCCTCAAATGAAGTGGTTTTGAAAGAAACACTTATGGAAATCTCGGAGTTTATAGGCACGACGTATAGACAACTTCATCGTGCTTTTATTCAATTGGAGGCGTCGGGTATTATCGAGAGAAAGGGCAAGGGCATTTTGATTTTGGATGCAGAGGCACTTAAAAATTTGGCTGGACAAATCTATCATATGCTTTAAAAATCAATTGCAATGGGTGAAATATAATTCTAGTACTGTCGGCAATGCTGTTGCGACGCCAGCCTCAAAATAATTGAAAAGATCATCCTATTTAGTTAGAGAACACAATTAAAAAAGCCCCAGTGTGATTTTTTATCACATCGGGGCTTTGCCTATGGCTCTAAGTTGATAAATGCCGGATTGGTAAGTGGCTTTGAAAGGTCATAGCCGTAAAAATCAGTAGGCGATTCACCATTGATTGTAAAATAGACTTCATCCACACCTTCAAGGCTGTTAAAAGATTTTGCGATACTTAAAAGCATCTGTTTGACATAGGCTTCATGACCGCTAAAAGCATTGTTAAAGCTGTTGTCTACACCCAGTGTCAATTTGCCTGCATCGAAGTTCACTGCTTTGAGTTCAGTACCAGTCGGGATACTGCCACTGAGATAAAGACTGCTCTTTTCAAGGGATGCACTAAAATGTGGTGATGAGAGCACTTTCCAAAGCGTTTTAGCATTTTCCAAGACATCTGATGATAAGGCCTCATCGTCTTCCGTTAGCAGTTCGATGAAAACGGGCGCCAATAACATATAATTAGAATCCTTGTTGTAATTGAGATATGCAAGATTGTCAGTTCTTGGAATGAAATTCTGTTCTAAATTCACGCCACCATATGATTTCCGTTTGGTGTTATCTATATAGAAATTCGTTTGATCAATAAAGTCAAGTGAAGTCAATGTATAAGTGATTGCGTCAACAGCAGGCTTAAAGTCGTTTTCAAAGGCGATATACTCTGGATTATATACATAGACAGAAGCGTTTCCAGATCTTACGGATAGTTTGGAAGCATAGGGCCAAATTGAATCTCCCACAGGCAAGCCCAACCCTACAGTAGGGCCTTTATCCAGTTCTTTAAGTGTTGTTCTGGAACGATTTTTTGGATAATCCACAATTCGAGATATGGGCACTAAGAGTTCATATGCATCCGTTGGATAATATAGACGCATTGCAAGCTTACCATCTGGGGCCTCATCGATTGCTTCAAGTGACAGCTTGTCAAATTTTTCATTGGAGATGACAAGTGTTAAGGTCTCGTTAAATGGCCCCTCACTGGTGCCTTTTATTTCAACACGGTAATGATTGGCTTTAAGAACATCTGTAATCGATTTGAGTGAAAATGAAATTTGATCGGTATTCTCGTTTGAATTCACAAGTGTCGGCGACAAATCCTTCAGACTAGTAGTGCTGATCAATTGTTCACCATCATATACACAGACTTCAATTGCGTCATAGAGCGTCTCAGAAAAATCATGTGGTGTGCTCACTATTGAAAATTCAATCTCATCTGGTGTATAATCAATTGAACTGAAATGACCTTCAAGTGCAAAAGTGGTTTCCACAGGAACGACTTCAGTGGGTTTTTCGATGACAGGTTGAAATATGTTAATTGTCAGTATATCCTTGCTGAGTGGCATGGCTGTAACTAACAAAAATAGAATGACGATAAAGAGCATATTGGAGAGAAATCGAAACATATAATCCTCCTAGGTTTATTTAAATAATATCATACATTATTATTATATGATAATTTGCGGATAAAAACTATTACAAAAGAAGGAAAAAATGAAAGGACGTCAAAATGTCTAAAAAAAATACTAAAAATGTAGGCTCTGAAAAGCGATTTGATAAAGGCGATCAGATTGAACTTTACATTGAAGATATAACAGAAGATGGTGATGGCATAGGGAAAATTAACGGTTACACGGTATTTGTCCACAATGCACTTCCGGGGGATCATCTGGTGACAACACTCATCAAGGTTAAAAAGAACTATGCAATTGGTATCATTCATCAAATGCATGAAAAATCACCAATGCGCGTTAAAGCCCCATGTCCTTATGCTGCAAAGTGCGGCGGTTGTCAACTACAGGATCTAAGTTATGAAGGTCAAGTTGAATACAAGGCTAATCATATTAAGAGTTCATTAATGCGCATTGGTAAACTTGAAGAAAGTGAAATAAAATGGGATGGCTTTAAGGCCATGACAGAGCCTCTTTATTATAGAAACAAGGGTATTTATCAATTGGCTATGGGCAAGAAGGGTGAAATTGAAATGGGCTTTTATAGAAAGCGCAGTCATGATCTTGTGGATGTGGCATATTGTCTTTTACAATCCAAGGTTGCCAATGCCTTGATGAAAAAGGTCCGTGAAGCCTTAAGGCTCAGTGGGATTAGCTTTTATGATGAGTTGACGAAAAAAGGCGCGCTCAGAAGAATCATGATCAGAACCACCACGCCGAATCAAGGTGAAAGTGTGGAAGCGATGCTTGTAATTGTCACAACTGCGGTTTCGTCAAAACTTATGAGATTTGTAAAAGATTTAGAAGTGTTGGATAGCAAAATTAAGTCCGTGTATATCAACATTAACGATGATCTTGGGAACACGAACATGTCTGACCAGTTTGATCATATTTCGGGTAAGGTTTACTTGACAGATTACATCGGCGATGTGGCTTTTAAAATTTCACCACAGTCTTTTTTTCAAGTGAATTCAGTACAAACGGAAGTGCTCTATGATGAAGTGGTGACAAATGTACAGGCGATTGTGGATGAGATTAGGGCGAGTTCAGAAGATCAGGTAGAAGAAAAAGATGGCAATAAAGGGTTAACGGTTAATGGTGGTAAGGGTATCACTGTTATGGACCTTTACTGTGGGATTGGTTCAATAGGGGCTTATGTGGCGAAGAAAATGCCTTCAATTTCTAAGATTATCGGTGTGGAAGTTATAGAAGGTGCTATAGAAGACGCTAAGGCGAATGCAATTTTAAATGGATTGAGCAATACTGAGTATGTGGTGGGACTCGCTGAAGAGGTGATCGCTGATCTTGCTGAGAAACATGAGCTACCTGATATTGTGATTCTCGATCCACCGCGCAAGGGATGTGATAGCAGTTTGATTGATACCTTGATCGCCATGAAAGCACCACATATCGTGTATGTGTCTTGTAAGCCTAGTACGCTTGCGCGGGATTTGGAACTGCTCGTGGCTGGTGGGTATGAGGTGAAGAGGACTGTTGGGGTGGATATGTTTCCGATGTCGACGCATGTGGAGACGATAATTCTGATGGCGAATAGTTGTTCGAAGGCTAAAAAGTAGGGTTTGACCACAAGATATTGTGGTTTTGAGTCGATTTTTAGGCGAAAAACAGATGGAAAATGACGTTTTTTGACCTTTAAAAAAGAGACTAAAATATAGATGACATTATGAAATGGGGGATTTAAGTGAGTAGTGAACCAAATAGTTTTTCTAAATATCTAGTTATATTCGTGGACATTCTTGGAAGCAAGAATAGAAATGATTTTCAAAAAACATATCAAATTAATAAGATATTTCATGAAGAACTTGAAAAAAATAGGAAAAATGATATGTCTCATACTGTTTATTTTAGGAGGATATACACTTTTTCTGATTGTGCTTATATTTTTTATGGATTTAAAGATGAAGAAACAATATCTGAAGAGCGCAAAAAAGTGGATCAATTATTTAAAGTGGCATTATGTAATTGCGAGCCTATATTCTTAAGATTTATCAAAGAAAAAATTCTTTTTAGAGGGGGAGTATCCTACGGCGATGCTTATGTTGATTCGTGCAGGAGTATGTTTTTTGGTGATGCTGTGAATAAAGCTTACAAGTTGGAATCAGAAATAGCCATACATCCTCGTATCCTTATTGATGACACTATTGCTACTGCAGTTTTAGAAAACATAACATTGGTAAAATATAAAATAGCAGCACAAAACCCCGAGTATATACCTTATTTTGGGGCAGGAATGATTCCCAAAATGCCCGAAACTGGTGATGGAATTATTGAGAAAGATATTGATGGCAAATATATTTTTAATTATTTACATTTTCCAGAAAATAATATGCTCGTACAAGATTACTATTCATCTTGTGAAGAGTTTATAAAAGAGCTTATAGATTACTGCTCTGAGCAAATAGATGAGAATACACAGTATAAAATTATTGACAAATACTATTATCTTCAAAGGTTTTCTCAAGCAAAGTTGGATAACTTGTTAAGCCAATATGAAATTTGATGTAATAAAGTGTTTTAGAGAAATATTTAAATTCCGATTTGTTATTAGGTCATGATTTTCTAGCAAATGAAATAATTAATTTTAGAATCAAATGGCATGTCTTAGATTGACTTAACAACCTACTGACTTGCCGTTTTTTTATGTCCAAAATCAGAAAGAAAGGAAGACAAAGATGGCGAAATTTTTTATGTATGGATCAGAGCTTCAAGAACTTGAACAGCTAATTATGCTTGTTCTGAATTTTTACAAAGAAGAAGTGGGGTGATTGTTGTGCAGAGAAATCATATCACATCTTGCATCAATAAAGATGGGTGAGGTTGAAGCTAAGGATTTTCCGGTGGCAACCAGAGCGGAAATGGAAGAACTGTGGCATGCGAAAGAAGAGGAAGTTATGCGGGCCGAGTTTAGGAGGCTGTAAACCAGAATAAAGATGATTAAGAAAAAACTAGTGGCTTTACAAAAGTAAAATAATATACTACTCAATAGAGTAGTAATGATATATACACTTGTAAACTTGTGTACGCCCCATAAGTGTAGTAAAATTGAAGCAATACTTATGGAGGTGTGTCTTGAATACATTAGATCGAATCAAAGAATTGCTCGATGAGAGAGGCTGGACCATGTATAAGCTCTCAAAAGCTTCGGGTGTGTCTCAATCAACTCTTTCGAATATGTTTAATAGAAATAACGACCCGAGCATAAGCACACTTGAAGAAATCTGTCATGGTTTAGGTATAACATTGTCACAGTTTTTCGCTAATGACGATGAATTGGTTTCATTAGATAAAGAGCAAAAAGAAATGCTTGAAAAATGGGCAACGCTTTCATCAGAACAAAAGAGTGCGTTGCTGAAATTATTGAAGTAGTGCGGGGAGGAACATATGAGCATCAATATAAAATGCCAAGTTTTCACCCCAATTGAATATGTGCAACAATTGCTTGATTATGCAGGGTATAATAATAACTTGTATAATCAAAAGGTAGCAGAGAATTCATGTGGCGACGGCAATATTTTAGGAGAAATAGTAGTTAGATATATTAATGACTGCAAAAATAATCATCTTGATAATGTGCAAATTAAACTAGGGTTAGAAAGAGATATTTATGCAGCAGAAATAGATCAAGAGCATATAGATAATTGTACCGTAAGGTTGGATTCGATTGCAAATGAGTATGATATTCATGATGTTAATTGGAATTTCTATCATGGGGATTTCTTGAAATTGAATATTCAAGATGAATTTGATTATGTAATCGGGAATCCACCATATATCACCTATAAGGAAATTTCATTAGAAAATAGATCTTTCTTGAGAGAAAATTTTGAAACATGCTATCATGGAAAATTCGATTATTGCTATGCGTTCATCGAAGCAAGTGTTAAGTCGTTAAGGAACAATGGACGATTAGTTTATTTGGTTCCTAGTAATATTTTTAAGAATCAATTTGCACATGCACTGAGAGATTATCTGGTTGATGACTTGACTGACATTTATGATTTTACTAGTCAAAAATTATTCAAGAATAAACAAACAGCCTCAGCGATAATGGTATTTGAAAAGAATAGCAGAAATCAACATTTGTTATATCATGATATCATGAAAAATTCGAGTAGGCATATCATCAAAAATCAATTGGTTGATAAATGGCAATTCCAAAGTGTTGATAATGGAAATACTGTCAAGTTTGGTGAAATGTTTCATGCAGCTAGTTGCATTGCAACACTATTGAATGAAGTTTATCTGATACGCTCATATACCGATAATCATAATTATTTAGAAGTTGAAAATGGGAAGATTGAAAAGAGTATTCTTAGAAGAGCTATAAGTCCGAGATCAAAAAGATATAATAAGGAAGAGTACATAATATTTCCTTATGATTACCAAGAGGGTCGCCTTTTGAGATATACTGAAGGGCAGTTTATGGCAGAATATCCGTTGACAGCACAATATATGTTGAAATTTGCTGAAAAGCTCAGCAAAAGAGATAGTGACAATGGTATTGCGTGGTTTGAATATGGCAGGTCACAGGCATTAGCACATTTAAACCAATCAAAACTTTTATTATCAACGCTGGTAACGAATCAAGTTAATGTATATGAACTTGGTATTGAAGAAATACCTACTTCGGGTATTTATATTGTAAGTAAAGAAAATGAAGATCTTAGTATAGCAAGAAGAATACTTGAAAGTCCTGAATTCTATGAGTATGCAAAAAGTATAGGTGTTATTTCAAATTATAATTCCTATCGTATAGCGCCTAAGGATATAAATAATTTTCAAGTGCCCGTGAAGTACTTAAAAAAATAGTATGAAGGAGCAAATGTATGTCAAAAGTACCTTTTAATGTAGATGCCTATACCGCAAAACTAATAGGACGAGAAAATGTGTCTAAGCTCGACGGGGCAATACTTGAGCTTGTTAAAAATACTTATGATGCAGATGCTTCTATTTGTTTTTTATATTACGAAAATGAAACAGATACGTTATATATTGGTGATAATGGCACTGGGATGACAGAAGAAATTATATTGAAGCATTGGATGACTATTGGGAGTTCTTCGAAAAAAATACAATATAAGACGCGAAAAGGACGCATTCAAACTGGAGCAAAGGGAATCGGAAGATTTGCACTGGATAGGATTGCTGACAAATGTGAACTGCTAACAGTTTCAGAAGAAGAACATTTGATATGGGATGTTGACTGGAGCAGATTTGAATTTGGGCAGCGGATAACCGATATCACGGCAGACTTGGATCCTTCCACAAAAGGATTTGATGAATTCTTAAGTGATGTTATTAATCCAAATGTTAATAAGATTGTGGATGATAACTTCCAAAGAACAGGATCGATTTTTAAATTAACATCTTTAAGAGATAAATGGGATAAATCTGTCGTTGATAGCATAAAATCAAACTTAAGAACATTGATTCCTCCTGAATTTAAAGAAGTGTTTAATGTGTATTTTTTTGAGACTACAACAACTATTGAGGAAGCGGCTGTTTTACAAGATAGTGATGATTTTGCTTATGATTACAAAGTTCACTTTGTAGCAGAATCGTCTGGGAAAGTCACTGTTAATATCTATAGAGATGAATTTGATTTTTCAGATAAGTTTGATGAGATAATGACTGGAGCCGGATTCGAAAATTTTGAACGAGATTATTTTCAGGGAAAGCCAATAGAGAAAGTATTGTCTTTTAATGAGATTATCGGCTCAAAGGAGAATATTGAAAATACTATAGGTGATTTTGAAGGAACACTATATTACGCAAAGCTGAATGCAACAAAAGCCGATCGGGAAAAATATTATTATAAGGATATTACGGGCCGACCGGATATCAGAAGCATCTTTGGTGGTATTAGAATTTACCGTGATGGTTTTAGGGTTAGACCATACGGTGACCCTAAGTCATCATCAAGTGATTGGCTAATGCTTGCTGCTAGAAAAAATAAATCGCCAGCTGCGATATCCCATGATACTGGTTCATGGAGAGTTAATGCTGATCAAATGCATGGAAGTATTTATATTTCAAGAACTAATATACATTTGCCAGATCAGGCTAACCGCCAAGGAATAGTTGAAACGAAAGAATTTGGACTTCTGAGGCTTTTTATAGAAAAAACTATAAGGTTATTTGAAAGAGATCGGCAATATGTTTGTAGATTGTTGAATAGATATTATGATGAATTACATCCTACAGAAGATATAGAAAAAGAAATTAAAAAGAAGCTTCAAGAGAGTCAAAAGAATGAAGAAACTGCAAAGAAAAGCAATCAACCACCAAAACAATCTCCAGTTATAGATGTTAAAAAGGTCTCAGAGTTAGTTGATAAAAAAGATTCAACAATCAGAGATCTTGAAAATGAGATTCAGATGTTACGTGTTTTAGCGACTACGGGTATTGTTACTAATACTTATGTTCATGAAATTAAAGATGTAACACACAAATTGAATCTAAATATTGTAATGGCCAAAGAAGCTATAGAATATGATAAGGATATGCAATCTGCCTTGGACTATATTACAAAAGCAAGCGTCGCAAGAGAAGCATTCACTTCGTGGTTTAAAGTAACGATAGAATCAGTACGACGTGATAAGAGAAGGATGAGGAAAACAAGTGTTAGTGATTTGGTTTCCAAGCTGATTGAATCATGGAAAGAGTCACTCAGTCCAAAAAACATTGAAATAATTGATACCATGGATGACGTGGAATTCAAGTGTTTTCCGTATGAACTTGAGAGTATACTAAATAATTTAATTGCAAATAGTGTTGCTTCATTTGAAAAGAAAGTGAGTGATGATAAAAAAATATTTATTAGCATCATTTCACAGGAAGATGGGATACTTATAAGGTATTCAGATAATGGTATCGGTTTATCTGAATCATATAAGAAAAATCCAAGACGAATTCTAGAACCACTCGAAACCGACAAAGTAACGAATGCGGGGGATGTTATTGGCACAGGAATGGGAATGTGGATCATAAACAGGATTGTCAGTGAATATTACGGTGCTATTGATTTGTCAAAAAATATGAGTAGTTCAGAAGGATTTTATATAGATTTAGTGCTTAAAAATAAGGATTAGGAGGGGCTGTAATGATTAAAATCGGTTTTATTGATGATGATAAATCTTTAGTAGATGCATATAAAACAAGATTAAAGCGAAGAGATATTGAACTTATTTTTGCGGACGATTGCAATACAAAAGAGGATGTTCTGAAGTGGATATTTAAGAATGAAATCAAGTGTATGCTTGTTGATTATAAATTGACACAAGCTTACAGTTTTATGGGAACGGATTTAGTGGCTTATTTGAATTCAGAGGTTCCTGATTTACCGTGTATTGTATTAACTAATTATTGTGAAGAGGGTATCGGTGAAAATTTGGTTGTTGAAAACATGTTCATTGATAGAGATGTTTTTGATGCTGAAATGGGGAAACCTAAATTTGAAGACTTTATCAAAAAACTTGAGCAATCAGTTGCTGTTTTTGAAAATCGGTTAGTTAAACGTAACGAAGAGTTTTTGGTACTTAAAGAAAAGAAAGATTCAGAAGAAATATCTTCAATGGAAGAGGAACGTTTTATTCACTTGTATAAAATTTTGCGTGCCTATAATGAAGTGGATGACATTCCATCAGAATTATTAACATCATCAGCAAGCAAGAAGATGAGCGATATTTTATCGGCACTCGACAAATTAATAGATCGAACAAATTAGAGGTGGCGGATGAGAATACATGGTGAGGTAATAATAAAGAGACGATCTGATGTTGAAACTGAATCAAGCTACCGGAAATATGAGCCTAGACTCCGGGAAGATTTTGGGCATATTTGTGGATACTGCGGAAAATCGGAGATGACAACTAACAAAGGATTTGAAATAGATCATTTTGTTCCAATCAGGATTGCAAGTGAAAGAGAAACAGATTATTCAAATTTAGTCTATAGTTGTTTCACTTGTAATAGAAAAAAATCTAGGAAATGGCCAACGGAAGATAAGGACAAGCATCATGATGGAAATGTAGGATTCATCGATCCTGCAACTGATGAATATGATGAGCATCTAGAACGAACAGACAATGGAGATATCGTTGGGATTACCGATGTTGGTAAATATATGTGCAAAACCGGTTTTAAGTTCAATTCCAGACCGATGAAAGAAATCTGGACATGTACAAAAATACTTGAAAGACAGTCTATTCTCGAAGGACGTATGCAGGCAATGACACCTGAAGAGAGTACCGAGTACATATTAATAAATCGACAGATAAAAGAACTGTATAAAATACTGTTTAATAGGAAAGAGTAGTGCATTTTTAGGATTGGTATAAATGCATGATGGGGGAATTTAATGAATGAACAAGAAATTATTCTAGCTAAAATTTGTGCCATTCTTGATAAAAGATTTTTCCTGCTTAAAAAGAATGGCGAGATAAAAAAGTATATAAAGTGTTGTGGATTAGGGTAAGCGTTAAACCTAACACACATTTTCAACATTTAAATTTTATGCGACAATAAACAAAAACATTAAGGAGCTTGTCGCTATGAAAAATGAATCCCTAAGACAATTATGGTCTGATCGCAT
>NZ_JADKNH010000016.1 GCF_015352425.1 Fusibacter ferrireducens
TCAAAGAATTGCGTGTTTTAATTCATTTGCGCTATTCAATTTTCAAGGTCCTGTGTTGTCGCTCCATTGCTATTTCAACCATTAAGGCGTTCATCCAATGTGCGACAGCTATATCAGTATATCAGTTATATCTTGCTAAGTCAACAACTTTTTTTAAGTTATTTTCTTTCGCTTGTTTTGCTCTTGTCGCTTCGCTGTGAGGCAACTTGTTTATAATACTAAATATCCTTATTGCTGTCAACTCTTTTTTTTAATTTTTCTTGATCTGAAAATCTATTCACTCAAAAAGAGGAACCTAATCCTTATACAAATTGATTGATATACTTTTTCTTCATATATATAACAAAAATATCTCCTCTATCGTTATTTAGAGTAATCTATAATTTAATCGTTTTTTTATCAGATTTCTCTATCCAAACTCTATTTATTTGCTTTGATATGGAATGAATTGTTTCTTAGTTCTTATTGCCTTGACGCTTCTTTTCAATAATATTATAATAACTCTAATAATAATTAGAAATAAGTATGATTGGATTATATAGATAATTGTTTTAATTGATAGTTGATTTTATCAAAATTCTTCTTACTTCAAATAACATTTAAAAGTGTATTTTGATTTTATAATTTAACGTTCTTATTTTTTACGTTTATAAATCACTCATACTAATTTAGGAGGCCATTAAATGAAGCGCGTATTTTCAGGTGTACAACCCACAGGACAAATCCACTTAGGTAACTATATAACCATGAAAAATTTCGTAAGACAACAAGATGATAAAGATTGTATATACTGTGTTGTCGATCTGCACTCAATTACTTTACCACAAGATCCAGAACAACTCAAAAAGAGCACTATTGAATTAGCTGCCCTCTATTTGGCTATTGGCCTTGATCCCAAAAAAGTAACGCTTTTTATTCAATCTCAAGTTTCTGCTCATGCTGAATTAGCATGGATTTTAAATTGTTTCTCTTACATGGGAGAATTGAATAGAATGACACAATTTAAAGATAAATCTGAAGGTAAAAAAGCGGTGACTACAGGCCTTTTCACTTATCCTTTATTGATGGCATCTGATATACTTCTATATGATACGAATTATGTTCCTGTTGGCAATGATCAAAAACAACATCTTGAATTGACTAGAGATATTGCAATTCGTTTTAATAATAGATTTGGTGAAACATTCGTTGTGCCGGAGCCTATTATTGCAAAAGTAGAAGAAGGTGCACGCATTATGGCTTTCGATGATCCTACTCAGAAAATGAGCAAAAGTAATCCAAACGAACATTCTAAAATTACTTTACTGGAATCTGCTGCTAAAGTTAAAAAGACAATTATGAAATCTACAACGGATAGTCATTCTGAAGTTAAATATGATTTTATTAATAAACCTGGTGTTAGTAATCTTTTGACCATCTATTCTCAATTTTCAGGCGAATCTATTCCCTCCATTGTATCTAAATACGAAGGTCAAGGTTATGGGGCTTTAAAGAAAGATTTAGTTGGAGTTGTCCAAAGTGAGCTGGACAAAGTTCAATCTGATTTTCAAAAGATTATTACCAGTGGAGATGTTTATGATGTATTGAAACAAGGTCGAGAACGTGCCAATGCATTATCTACAGTAGTTCTTGATCGTGTTAAAAAACAAGTTGGCTTTGTAACCTTTTAAATTTGAAATGACTTTATTTTATAAAACAACAGGCTTCAATCATTCTAGTAGACGATTGAAGCCTGTTGTTTTAATACTCTATTCTTTTTTCTTACTTTTATTATATATTTTAAATTCATTAATTAAATTTACAGTACCCTATTTTTGCGTGGCGATTCATTTCGTATTAAAGTATCCATATAAAATATCCTGAATCATTTTTTTCGATGGATACCTTTGAGAAAATTTTCGGCTCAACTTTAACGTACTATAGTATTTGTTGTTCAAATCAAAAAATAGGGAGCACCCTATTTTTATCCTATTCCAATATCATATTTTATATTTCATTTAATTTAGAGAGTTCTTTTCTAAATTTTTTTATAATTTTCTTTTCCATTCTAGATACCGTCATCTGAGAAACATTTAATTCCTCTGCAACTTGAATTTGTGTCTTATTATCAAAAAAACGATCATTGACGATTTTGATTTCAACTTCATTTAGTTTTTTTAAACACATATTGATAAAATCTTTATTTTCAATTGTATCAAAAGTCTTATCATCTCTACCAATAATATCTTGAAGTTGTATATCCTTATCATCACCCGATGCATCATAAGTCACATCAAGTGATTTAGGCGTATAAACCTGAGACGCTTCCATTGCTTCTATAACTTCTTCTTCAGATACATTTAGATACAGTGCAATATCACTCACTTTAGGAATACGTTGTAAATCCTGTTGCAATTTTGCTTTGGCCATATTGATCTTCTTAGATAGTTCTTGAATTCTCCTGGGCACTCTAACAGACCACCCTTTATCTCTAAAATATTTTTTGATTTCACCAATAATTGTCGGCGTAGCAAAACTAGAAAATTCAAATCCTTTATCAACATCAAATCGCTCTATCGCATAAATTAATCCAAGAGAGGCAACTTGATAAATATCTTCATACTCAATACCCTTGTTGATATATTTTTTGGCCAAAATTTCAGTGATATACATATGACGCTTTATGAGTTCGTTTCTTATTTCTAAATCTCTATCATCTCTAAACAGAATAAACAGATCTTTAGTCCCTATGCTTTTTAAATCCCTTTTTAAAGCAGAGTCATTTTCCTTCATAATATGCTTATTATTCATGAACATCAGCCCCTAATCAAATAGTAGATCACTCCACTATTTTACTCATTATTATTTTAGTTCCTAATCCTTCTTCTGTATCAATTTTAACCTCATCCATTAGTGCTTTAATAATAAAAAGTCCCAATCCACTTTCTTGTGGATCCTCTAACATCGGTTCATGATAATTATTAAAATCAAAACCATTTCCAAAATCCTTAATTTCAATAGACAATGTCTCATTATTTTGCCTAAACTCTAAATTATAAGTGTCTTTAGATCCGGAATGCAACACAGCATTGTTACAGGCTTCACCCACAGCCAATTTGATATCTTCAATAGCTTCTATATCAAATCCCATTTTATTTGCCACAAAAGACGCAGTCAAACGTGCGACGCTTACATACTCTGGCTTACTTGGTAAAGACAAATTTACAGTATCATTCATACGACTTCTCCACCTTTTCTTTTTATTGACGAATAGAAAAAATCTTGTCTAAGCCTGTCAACGAAAATATTTTAAATATACTTGGCTTAAGTTTTTCAAAGTATACAGATTTATTGCCTATTTTGACATTTTTATAAAAACTAATCAAAACGCCTAATCCCGTACTATCAATGTAATCTAGGTTTTCACACTTAAAAATGAAATCAGCTTGTCTTTTTTCGTTGAGTTGAATCAGTTCTTCTTTAAGCATTGATTTAGAATTAATATCTACTTCTCCAATCAATTCAACTTCCCAACTGTTGTTTCCATCATCGAAACTTGTGTTTAATCTTAAAGACATTGAATAACCCCCTTAATATTGTCCATATTTATAAATTCTACTACTATTATACTATATTTCTGATTTTAAACCATCATTTGATTTTAAAGTATTAATATATATATACCATTTCATCAATTTTATTAATTTTTTTTAATAATTCTTTAGCCATTTTATATATCTTTTTTAATTATTTAAAGAGATAATATATCTAAATTGTTTTTTTTTAATCACAGGGGGACATATATGAAAAAAATTTATAATTGGAAATTTATATTACTTGCAAGTTTTTTTATTTCGTTACTGCTTTTATCATCTGTTATTTATGCTGATTTTGTCGCGCTACCAAGTGAAAGTTGGTCTAAATATATCACATTATATCAATCTGAGGATACCGATCAAACTGAAAATTACTATGACGATATTTTTGATGTCATCACAAGTGAAAATCAAATTTTTCTAACTTTTTGTGATTCTAAAAAGATTAATTTTGAAATGCTCAACTTGTCTGGTGAAATTCAGAAATCCTTTTCCTACAACTTAGATTATGATGTTAAAAAAATAAGTACTGCTTTAAACTCGGATTCGCTAAGTGTTTTAATTGCAGCAGAAAATACACTCAAGCTATACAAATTCAATTTAGATGACTTTTCGCTTTTGTCTTCATTTGAAATTGCGGATCAGTATGAACTTGTCAAATTAGATGGTCAAAAATTGGTCTATTACAATCAAAATAAATTTTTTTACTTTGACGGTTTAGAGTCACATTTTATAAGCGAAAACTCAAAAACAGAGCAATTTGATTTTAAAATAGATCAAGATAAACTTTTCATCAATCTACTCGAATACGATTTGGGAACATATTATTTTAGTTTCTACGAATATGATTTAATCACTCAAAAAATGGATTATCACAATAATATAGAAAAAATTGTTACCATTTCAGGGACTACTTCACTTGATGCAAATCTCTATATAAAGAATAATAAAATTTATAATTGCCTTGTTTTAAAAAATGCTAAATACGGTCAAAACTTTGAAGTCTATTTTATTCTCGATCAAGCATCACTTCATGTACTTGAAAGTACAAATGCCTCAAACATGAGTTATGATCCCAATACACACTTCGTAGATTATAAAAATGAGGTTTACGTTGCCTATAATGATAAAAGCTTCATTGGTAAGCAAGAGGTAGGATCTCAATATCAATCCTATACAAATATTTTTATGAGACCTGTTACTGAAAATCAACTCATTGATAATTCACCTTATAAAATATTAACAAAATCAAAGTATTATGCCCCTAATTTTAGATTTTTTACCCTAAATAATTATAATTATCTCATTACTAATGAAATAGACCATCGACATAATACAATTTATTTATCAAGTGATCACCCTGATATTATATCCCAGAGTAAACATGTCAAATTTAGTGATTTGCTAGATATATTCTTTGGTGCATTAACTTATATTCCAGCCTCTATAATGACTTCATGGACCGTTATTATAGGTTTACTTTTTCCAGTTGTCTTTATTATTATTCCCATTGCAATTGTAAAAATGAGCTGGGTTGAAAGAAATCATATGAAAATGCTTTATTCTGCTGTGATCACTTATATACTTGCTAAAATTTATTACGTCTATTCCGATATTCACCTTTTACATTTTAATAATAAAAATATTGGCATTCCACCGTTTCATTTGAGTTCACCTATATCAAGCATTCTTACTTTTGTTTTTACAACAGCCGTAAGTTTACTCTGCCTTAAACTCTTTATAAAAAATAAACCTCATACACATTTTATTGCATCCTTTTTCTTTTTCTTTTTATGTGAAATGATTCAATATATGCTCTATATCACCACTTATGCAGTTATGTATATGAACCTTTAAACTTTTTAAAAATGGAAAAACACCTCATTAGTGTATGATGATACCCACTAATGAGGTGTTTTTTTATGCATTCTTATTGAGTGAGGTCTATACCTCTTCTGTTTGACTTTCAGTTTCATTAGAAACTTCATTTGCTTTTATATTTTCGTCAGTTGCTTCCAATTCAGTTTCATCAGAATCATCTTCTTTGATTAAGGCGATTGAAACCAAACTTGTTTCATCATTGACCTTCATCAAGCGAACACCTGATGTGATTCTACCTGTTACAGATATTTCGTCTACCTTAATTCTAATGAGGACACCATTGTCGTTAATGATCATTAAGTCATCTGAATCTTCAACAACTTTAGCACCGATAACACGACCCGTCTTGCTATTGATATTATAGGTTATAATACCTTTACCACCACGCGTTTGTTGTCTATACTCTGTCAATGGAGTTCTTTTACCATAGCCATTTTCAGAGACAATCAATACTTTGCCATTTTCTGTAACAATGTCCATTTCAATAACATAGTCAGAGTCTGCAAGTTTTATAGCCCTTACACCTGTGGCAGTTCTACCCATTGGACGTACATCATTTTCACTGAATCTGATGGATTTACCATTGGCTGTAATGACGATCATCTCATTGTTACCATCTGTGCGTTTAACAGAGATAAGCTGATCATCTTCATTTAGATTGATGGCAATTAGCCCTGTTTTACGCGATGTATCAAACTGATCCAGCGTTGTTTTCTTGATCACACCTTGTTTGGTACACAACGTCAAGTAACCATTCTCAAAATCCTTAATTGGAACGATTGCATTCACGCATTCTTCCGGTTCAAGAGGCAGTAAATTGACAATTGCCGTTCCCTTAGAAATTCTAGAACCATCGGGAATCCTATATGCCTTCATCCTATAAACTTTGCCAAAGTTAGTGAAGAACAACAAATAGTCATGCGTCGAAGTTGTAAAAATGTCGTTTACAAAATCTTCTTCTCTGGTTGATAATCCCGTCTTCCCTCTACCGCCTCTTTTTTGAGAGACATATTCTCCAGTAGAAACACGTTTGATATACCCTGCATGCGTTAATGTTATAATGACTTCATCCTCTTCAATGAGATCTTCATAATCAATCTCATCAGGATTAATGCTGATTTCTGTTCTTCTCTCATCATTATATTGCTTTTTAATGCGCATTAAATCTTCTTTTATGATATTCAATAAAAGTGGTTTATTTTCTAAAAGTGAGATTAAATACTCAATTGTTTTTAAAATTTCATTGTATTCATTTTCAATTTTTTCACACTCGAGACCTTGTAACCTTCTCAATCTCATATCTACAATTGTCTTCGCCTGTATTTCTGATAGATCAAAACGTTCTATCAATTTCAGCTCAGCATCATTATAAGCACTTCTTATGATCCTAATCACTTCATCAATATTGTCAATGGCAATTCTAAGGCCTTCTAAAATATGAGCACGATCTCTTGCCTTTTGGAGATCAAAAGCAACTCTTCTGGTTTCAACGTCAACTTGATGTTCAATATATACAGAAATTAACTCTCTTAAATTCATGACCTTTGGTTCGCCACCTACAAGTGCTAATAAAATAATGCTATACGACACTTGTAATTGTGAATGTTTGTAAAGTTGGTTGAGTATAATATTCGCATTAACATCCCTTCGAAGCTCAATAACAACACGAATTCCCTTACGGTTACTCTCATCTCTTAAATCTGTAATGCCTTCAACTCTTTTAGATTTTACGAGTTCGGCAATCCCCTCAATCATTTTAGATTTGTTGACTTGATAAGGAATTTCAGTAACAATTATACGCGTCTTACCATTTTTCATGTCTTCTATTTCAGCTTTTGACCTTAAAATGACACGCCCTCTACCTGTTCTATAGGCACGTTTAATGCCTTCAATGCCCATAATTTCTGCACCAGTTGGAAAATCAGGTCCTTTGACGCATTCCATAAGATCATAGACATCTGTTTCAGGATCATCCATCATTCTTACAGCTGCATCTATAACTTCACCCAAATTATGTGGTGGAATAGAAGTCGCCATACCTACTGCAATACCATTTGAACCGTTCACTAAAAGATTTGGAAAACGACTCGGTAACACAGCAGGTTGCGTTTCAGTCTCATCAAAGTTAGGAACAAAATCAACTGTATTTTTTTCTATATCTCTCAATAATTCACCTGAAAGACGCGTCATTCTCGCTTCAGTATAACGCATGGCAGCAGCACCATCACCATCGATAGAACCAAAGTTTCCCTGTCCATCCACGAGTGGATATCTCATAGAGAAATCTTGTGCAAATCTGACCATTGCACCATAAATTGAAGAATCGCCATGCGGATGGTACTTACCGATAACTTCTCCCACAATACGCGCAGATTTACGATGCGGTTTATCGTGTGTGAAATTGATTTCATTCATGGCATACAATATACGCCTATGAACGGGTTTTAAACCATCTCTTGCATCTGGTAAAGCTCTACTGACAATTACGCTCATCGCATAATCCATATATGATTTTTTCATTTCATCCATGATGTCTACGTGAACAATCGTCTCAGATTCATTTATGCTTTCATTGATTTCATCATTGATGTCATCATTTTTAAAATCACTCAACTTCTATTTCCTCCTAGACATCTAAATTTGTAACATAGCGTGCATTTGCTTCAATAAAATCTCTTCTTGGTTCCACTTTTTCACCCATCAATGTTGAAAATATCAAATCTGCTTCTGCTGCATCATCTATACTCACATTCATGATCGTTCTCACTGATGGATCCATGGTCGTCGACCAAAGTTGTTCAGCATTCATTTCACCAAGACCTTTATATCGTTGTATACTTATACCTGTTTTTCCAATTTCACCTAACAACTTATTCAGTTCCTTATCGGAATAAACATAATAGATACTTTTACTCTTCTTTATCTTATAAAGTGGCGGCATTGCAATGTAAACATGTCCTTGTTCTATTAGTGGTCTCATAAATCTGAAGAAGAAAGTTAAAATCAATGTTCTGATATGCGCACCATCCACATCGGCATCTGTCATGATAAAAATTTTATCATATCTCAGTTTTTCAACATCAAAGTCTTCACCTATACCACATCCAAACGCCGTGATCATAGCTCTGATTTCAGCAGAGTTAAATATTCTTGAAAAGTTTGATTTTTCAACATTCATGATCTTACCTCTAAGTGGTAAAATCGCTTGTATTGAACGATCTCTTCCAAGTTTTGCAGAGCCGCCTGCAGAATCCCCTTCCACTAAATAAATTTCACATTTTGAAGGATCTCTTTCAGAACAATCTGCAAGTTTGCCTGGCAAAGTCAAACCATCAAGTGCCCCTTTTCGCCTTGTCAACTCTCTCGCTTTTCTTGCAGCTTCTCTTGCTTTTGCTGAAGTTAGACATTTCTCTACGATCAATTTAGACTGTTGTGGATTCTCTTCTAGAAAAATTTGAAACATTTCGGAACAAATGGACTCAACGATACCTCTTATTTCACTATTGCCAAGTTTTGTTTTAGTTTGACCTTCAAATTGAGGTTCTTCCATCTTAACAGATATAATGGCCGTTAATCCCTCTCTAACATCCTCACCAGTAAGATTATCATCTTTTTCCTTGATTATCCCCTTGCGTCTACCATAATCGTTTATGACGCGTGTTATAGCGGATTTAAAGCCTACTAAATGTGTTCCACCTTCATGTGTACTGATATTATTTGCAAATGTAAACAAGTTTTCAGAAAAACCATCTGTATATTGCATTGCAATTTCAACGGTACTCCCTTGACTTGCCTGTTCAGCATATATAATATCATCATGAATTGCGTTTCTATTCACATTGAGGTATGAAACAAATTCTTTGATACCTCCTTCATAGTGAAAACGTGAAACCTTTTCTTTATCTACACGCTTATCTGAAATGACAATTTCTATACCCTTATTTAAAAATGCCAATTCTCTTATTCTTGACTCCAGAACCGAAAAATCATAATCCAATTCTTCAAAGATAAGATAGTCTGCTTTAAAAGAAGATTTAGTACCTGTAATAGAGTCATCTTCAAGTTGGTCAATCACGTGCAGTTTTTCACTTGTGACACCGCGTTCAAACCCAATTTTATAAATTTGTCCATTTCTTTTAACTTCAACTTGAAACCATTCTGAAAGTGCATTGACGACAGATGCACCAACGCCATGAAGACCACCGGAGACTTTATAGCCTCCACCACCGAACTTACCACCAGCATGCAAAACCGTATGGATTACTTCAACAGCTGGAATACCCATCTTATGATGCATATCTATGGGCATTCCCCTTCCATTGTCTTCCACAGTGATGATATTATCAGGTTCTATTGTGACATTTATTTTACTGCAATACCCAGCCAAAGCTTCATCAATACTGTTATCGATGATTTCGTATACTAAATGGTGAAGCCCCCTTAAACTTGTAGATCCAATATACATCCCTGGACGTTTTCGAACCGCTTCGAGTCCTTCAAGTACCTGTATCTGATCAGCATTGTACTCTTGATTTGACATTTCTACCTCCTACTAGCATTGAATACTTCCACCTTTTACTTTTATTAATTTGGAAGCATTTATATAATCATCTAATAGATTTTTTACATCTGTTGTTGTGATGATCGTTTGAACATTTTTTAAAGTGTATATAAGATCTTTTTGACGTTTATGATCAAGCTCACTCATAACATCATCAAGCAATAAAATAGGATATTCTCCAACTTCACTTTTAATGATTTCAATTTCAGAAAGCTTTAATGATAATGCCGCGGTCCTCTGTTGTCCCTGAGAACCAAAAGATTTGATATTGATACCATTGATCTTTATATCAATGTCATCTCTGTGTGGTCCAATTGAGGTAAATCCTCTTTTAATATCACTCTCTTGATTTTTTTTAAATCCCGCTATTAAGTCATCCTTTATTGTATCATAATTTGTCAGGTTCTTAACAGAAGTTATATAACTAATTGATAAATTTTCTACATGATTGGTTATATTCCCATGAATTTCTCTACTGATCTCTCCAAGACGCTCTATAAAATGCATACGCTTCATAATAATCTTGGAACCTTTATCTGCTAATTGTTCATCCCATATCTCTAGAGTCTCTTTATGTTCTGGTTTATAGAAAATCTTTTTCAGCAATTCATTGCGTTGCATTAAAATACGATTGTATTCTATGATGTCAAGACAATAAATTTTACTGATATGAGATAGCTCTCTGTTGAGAAATTTTCGTCTCTCTCCTGGGCTCTCTTTTATGAGTTTCAAATCATCAGGATAAAAAAGAACCAAATTGATCGTTCCTAACAAATCTGAAATTTTAGTAATGTTAACACCGTTAACTAAAAATTCTTTTCTATTCTTTTGATTAATTCTATATTCAATAATTTCTTGATATCCATTATCATGCTCTATATCAATTTTTACAGAAGTAATCTCCTCATTAAAATTGACGAGATCAGAATCTTTTGTCGTTCTAAAAGATTTGCCAAATCCACATACGTATAGCGCTTCAAGTAAGTTTGTCTTGCCTTGAGCATTGTCCCCTACAATGATATTGAGGTGTTCGTCAAACCCTAAATGAACATAGTTGTAATTTCTGAAATTTTTAAGCGCAATGGATTTAATTTTCAATAGCGTACCTCTACTTCTTTTTAATGACCTTTAGCTCATATTTTTCTTGAACGATACCTGATTCATCAGGTATGGCCACTTCGATTTCATCGAGATCATGGATTTTTTTGCCACGCAAAGTACAAATTTCGTGGTTTACTTTCACAAAACCTTCTTGAATTAACAACTTTGAAATACCGCCTGAATTTACGATCTCTGCATATTTAAGCAATTGATCAAGCTTAATATAATCTGTTTCAATTTCTATTTTTTTCATTTAAGCACCCCTTATCTGGATATCCTACAAGGCAATACTAAATACGTATAGCTTTCGTGATCGATTGGTCTAATAATACAAGGACTCACATTATTGATCATTTCTAAATAAATTTCTTCACTGTCAATTACTTTGAGTGCATCAATGAGATATTTAGGATTAAACCCAATTTCAAGGTCATTACCTTCCAATGCCACGCTTAGCTTTTCCATAGAACTGCCCATTTCAGAGCTAGAAGAAATTTTAATGAGATCATCTTTAATTTCTAATTTGATAGCCACATTTTTATTTTCTCTTGCCATTAAAAATGAACGATCGATACAAGTTAAAAATTGATCTGTATTGACTTTTGCAACAGATTTAAAATCGTTTGGCAATATTTGAGTATAATTTATAAATTCGCCTGCGAGTAGTCTGGAATATACTTTTAACGATTCAAAAGTAAAGAGTACTTGTTTATCATCAAAGGCAATTTTAAGATCTCCTTTGGATTCTACTTGAGACATAATTTTATTGATTTCATTTAATGTTTTACCTGGAACGACTGCTTTAGCATTTAAATTGGTTTTAATATGAGCACGTTTAATGGCCATTCTAAAGCCATCTATTGCAACCATATTAAATTTACTGTTTTCAATTTCAAGTAGAGCACCTGTTAATATGGGTCTAGACTCGTCTTGTGAAATGGCAAAGCTTGTCTGTTTAATCATGTTAGAAAAAAGTTCTTTATCAATTTCAAAAGAATTCTGGTCTTCGATATTAGGCAATTCAGGATATTCAAGTCCTGGAAGACCTACGATTTTAAAACTGGATTCTAAACAATTAATGGTAATGACACTATTGTCATTGACTTCAATTTCAATTAAATTGTTGGGTAATTTTTTGATGAGTTCAGTGAGTATTCTAGATGGAATGACGATATTACCACTTTCAAAAACAGTTGCACTCATAAAAGTTTCTATGCTTAAACTTAAATCATTTCCGATTAATCTTATTTGATCACCTACAGTTTCAAAATAAATACCTGATAATATAGGTAAAGTTGTCTTACTAGAAACGGCTTTTGAAACTAAATTAATAGCTGTTGATAATTCTTGCTGATTACATGAAAATTTCATGGGTGATCCTCCTTTTATAAATATAAATTAGATAATTAATTTATTAGTAGTAGTAATAGGGGCTGTTGATTTGTGGAAAACTACTTCTAGACATGCAATAAACTCAAAATCACTTGATTTATCCTGTGTATAAAAAGCATCGAAACAGTAAAATTGTCCACTGTGCATAAAAAAGAAAAATAGATAAGTTATACACAAAAAAGTTATGCACATGTTCACAGGGGATCACTCCCCTTTTATTTCTTTAATGATGCCGTCAATTCGATGTTTTAAATCAAAATCATTACTCATGTCGTTATTTATTTTTTCGCAAGCATGAATGACTGTTGTATGGTCACGACCACCGAATTCTTCGCCAATCTTAGGCAGTGAAAGGTCAGTTAATTCTCTAGAAATGTACATTGCGATTTGTCTGGGGTATGCAATTTGACGTGTTCTTTTTTTTGATTCAAAATCATCTATCTTCATATTGAAGTATTCAGCAACAGTGGCTTTAATCAAATCAATATCTACTTTTCTTGCTTTTGAGGACGCGATTAAATCTTTAAGGGCTTCATTTGCAAGTGAAATATCAACATCTCTTTTGGTAAGTGTAGAGTATGCAACAACTCTATTAAGTGCACCTTCCAGTTCTCTGATATTTGATTTTATTTTGGAAGCAATAAATTCAAAGACCTCATTTGGAACATCAGCACGATCTCTTTCAGATTTTTTTCTCAATATGGCGATTCTCGTTTCAAAATCCGGTGCTTGAATATCAGATATCAATCCCCATTCAAAACGTGATCTCAATCGATCCTCAAGAGTTGGAATTTCTTTAGGAGGTCTATCAGATGAAACAATGATTTGTTTGTTGTCTTCGTAAAGTGCGTTGAAAGTATGGAAAAACTCTTCTTGAGTACGTTCTTTACCTGCAATAAATTGGATATCATCTACAAGTAAAACATCAACGGTTCTATATTTGTTTCTAAATTCTTCATTTTTATCATCTTTTATAGAATTGATGAGTTCATTTGTAAATTTTTCACTGGAGACATAATAGATTTTGGCGTTTTTATTTTGAGACAAAATATAGTGGCCAATGGCATGCATTAAATGGGTTTTGCCAAGACCAACGCCTCCATATATAAAAAGAGGATTATAAGCTTTAGCTGGCGATTCAGCAACTGCAAGTGATGCTGCATGTGCAAAACGATTGCTGTTTCCCACGACAAATTCATTGAAGACATATCTTGGATTTAAATTTGTAGACTCTAAGAGATCATTGACTTCCTGCTCCATGGCAGCTTTATTTTTATCAAGTGTGTTTTCTTCAGGGATGATGTATTTTACGATAAAATCTTGATTGGTCACATGTTTGATGGTATTTTTAATCAAATCATTGTATCGCGTTTCTAAAACACTTCTATTTAGAACACTTAAAGTTTGTAAGATGATTGTATTACCTTCAATGGTGACTGGATCTATTGTTTCGATCCAAGTATTGAAACTGACAGTCATTAATTCATTTCTCATAATTTCCCTGGCTTGATCCCAAATGGTCTGCAAGTAATTATCCATGTGTTATCCTCCTAATTGCTAATAGTTATCCACAAATAAATGTTAATATTGTTGATAGTTTAAAAAGTGGCATTACAAATTTCAAATGTATAAAATTGTGGATAAATATGATCCAATTAGACTTATCAACAGAAAATAGTCGATTTTATCAACAGTATCAACAGTGAAATATGCAAAAAGTCAAAAAAAAATTGATAAATAATCAACATATCATACTTATCCACAACTTTATCTCTAAGAAAACGGTAAATTGTTAGTACAAATTATTTTACCAAAGAATAAGGTTTTTTTCAAACTTATCCACAAAAAATAATATTAAATTTGAGATTTTTAAGTTGTGGATATATTTTTTGAAATTAAAAAAATTTTTTTTCAATATAAAATTGTGGATAACTTGATTTTTTTTGCACAATCGTTTTAAAAATATACTACATGAGTTTATAGACTATTTATGTATTACTATATATAGTAGAAAACGGATTAATTTATAGAGTTTGAATTACTTTGTGTTATAACTTGACAGGTGGAGTCCTTCAAGTTATAATATTTTAGCGGACTTGTGTAGAAATTTTGTTAACATATATAATTTGTTTACAACTAAGGAGGTGTCTGGTAATGAAGCAAACTTTTCAACCTAAGAAGAGACAAAGAAAAGTTGAGCATGGATTTAGAAAAAGAATGAAATCAAGCTCAGGTAGAAATATTCTTAAATCAAGAAGAAGAAAAGGTAGAAAACAATTATCTGCTTAATGGATGAAAAGACCGCAGTCAGTGGTCTTTTTTTACAATGTATTTTTATTAAAAAAATGAGTATGGTTCGTCTTTAGGATTAAATTGGAGGTCTTATGACTTATGAAAGTTTGAAGAAACCTTCAGAGTTTAGTAAGGTATATAAAAGAGGAAAATCCTTTGTAGACAAGTATCTAGTAATGTATATTTTACCTAACAAACTTGGATATACTCGTGTAGGGTTATCGGTAAGTAAAAAAGTTGGAAACAGTGTTAGACGCAATAGAGTAAAGAGATTGATTAGAGAATCTTTTCGTTTGAATTATCTGAGTGATAATAGTTATGATATAATTTTTATAGCGCGTGTGAGATCAAATAACGCAGATTATTTTAAAATTGAAAAATCTATGAAATTTTTATTAAATAAAATGATTCGTAAGCGTGATTGAAATGAAATATGTTATGATATTTATAATTAAATTATATCAAAAATATATATCCCCACTATTAGGTAGTAATTGTAGATTTCTGCCTACGTGCTCTCAATATTCTTTAGAGGCGATAGAGAAATATGGGGCAATCAAGGGTGGCTTTCTCAGTGTGAAAAGAATTTCAAAGTGCCATCCCTTTCATCCAGGTGGGTATGATCCATTAGAATAGTATATTAGGAGGAAAATTCATTGGCGATATTTGCGCAATTTTTTGGTTACTTATTGGGGTTAATTTTTAACTTGGTAAAAGATTATGGTGTAGCGATTATTATATTTACATTGATAACAAAATTGATTTTGTTGCCATTGACGTTCAAACAGTTAAAATCTTCTAAAGAAATGGCAGCAATTCAACCTAAGATAAAAGAAATTCAAGATAAATACAAGGGCAATCAAGAAAAAATACAACAACTCACAATGGAACTTTATAAAGAACATAATTATAATCCATTAAGCGGTTGTTTACCTATTTTGATTCAAATGCCAATTATCATTGGCCTTTTTACTGCTTTAAGACAACCTGAGCTCTATGTGTTTTCTGGAAATCCAGAGTTGCTTGTCAGTGCAACGCAAGACGCTTTTTTGTGGGTTCCGAATCTGGCGCTGCCTGATCTAATTGGAAATGTTCTACCTAATGGTCCGGAATGGCTCATTGCATTACCGGGTCTTTTACCAATTACATCAGCTGCATTAACATATTTCCAAATGTCAACAATGAATACAGCGCCTGCTGCGGAAGGTGCTGCGAATACTCAAATGAAGGTAATGCAAACAGTTTTCCCAGTAATGATTCTATTTTGGGGTAAAAGTCTGTCAGCGGGTCTGATTTTATATTGGACGATTGGTAACTTATTCCAAATTGGTCAACAATATATTATGAATAGACAAGTTAAGGGGGATGCATAGTACATGAAATTTGTCGAAAAATATGGTAAGAGTGTTGAAGAAGCACTTAGACTTGCTTTAATTGAACTCGATGCCAACCGAGATGAGGTTGAGTATGAGATTATTGAAGAAGGTTCTAAAGGATTTTTAGGTTTTGGTGCTAAAGAAACTAAGATTAGAGTGAGTAAAAAACATAATGCTGCGGATATAGCACAGACCTTTTTAGCAAGTATGTTAAGTGAAATGAATATTTCTGCAAATATAACTGCTGAATTATATGATGATAATCTTTCTATTAATATGGAAGGTGAAGACATGGCCATCTTGATAGGAAAAAGAGGACAAACACTGGATTCTTTACAATATCTTATCAGTTTAGTGGTCAATAAAAATAGAGATGAATATGTAAGAGTTGTGCTGGATACAGAAAATTATAGGATGAAACGTAAAGAGACACTTGAAAATTTGGCTGGAAAACTTGCTTTTAAAGTTAAAAAGTCTAGAAAAAATGTGATCTTGGAACCGATGAATCCTTATGAAAGACGTATTATTCATTCGGCACTTCAAAATAATCCGTTTGTCAGCACAAAATCTGAAGGGGATGAACCTTTCAGAAAAGTTGTTATCTATTATGATTATAAAAAGAATAGAGCTAACTAATCCAATAACCCAGTTAACCACTGGGTTATATTTTAATTTGTAATTTAGGAGTGATTAAATTGTTATTTGATACAATTACAGCTATTTCCACACCTTTAGGAGAAGGTGCCATTGGCATTGTGCGCATGAGTGGCCCAGACTCTTTTCAAATATTATCTGAAATTTTTAAACCCTTTAAAAAATCCAATGACGTTTTAGAAAATCGAAAAATGTACTATGGTCACATCTTTAATAATGCCAAAATGATAGATGAGGTCATGGTTGTCAAATTGCCTTCAAGTGGTTCTTACACCATGGAAGATGTGGTAGAGATAAACTGTCATGGTGGCATGATGCCACTTCGAGAAATTTTGGCGCTCATTTTATCAAAAGGCGCAAGGATGGCTGACAAGGGTGAATTTACAAAACGTGCTTTTCTAAATGGCAGAATAGATCTTGCACAGGCTGAATCCGTGATGGATCTCATCAGTGCTAAGACTGAAATTGGGTTTGATGTTGCAATGCACCAACTCAAGGGTCATTTGTCTGAAAAGATAACGCAGTATAGAGACAATCTCATCGGTTTAATGGCTGAAATTGAAGTTTCCATTGATTATCCTGAAGAAGATATAGAGGAAATTACTTATTCAAAGATTGAATCCACTCTCGCTAACATAAAAAATCATTTAAATGACATTCTTGAAAAGTCAAAATCGGGTAAAATTATAAGAGAGGGTTTAAAAACGGTGATCGTTGGCAAACCTAATGTTGGCAAATCGAGTTTAATGAATGCTCTTCTTAAGGATTCAAGAGCAATTGTAACTGAAATTCCCGGAACAACCCGGGATGTCATTGAGGAATACATGAATATTTCAGGCATACCGATTAAATTAATGGATACAGCAGGTATTCGTGATACTGAAGATCTTGTTGAAAAGATTGGTGTACAAAAATCTAAGTTCTATTTTAATGAAGCGGATTTGATTATTTTCGTTTTAGATGCCTCTGTTGCTTTAACAAAGGAAGATCATGAGATCATGTCTCTCGTCAAAAATAAGCATGCCATTGTAATCATCAATAAAACAGATCTTGAAAGTAAAATAGATATGAATGCGATCCATTCTGTACTAATGGACAAAACGATTATTAAGGCATCTATTCAAAACGAGCTTGGTATCGAAGCGTTGGAAAATGAAATTAAGAATATGGTTTTTGGCAATGAAGTCGAGGTAAATTACACAGATATTATGAGCAATGCAAGACATATTCAATTGGTTAAGGATGCTGAAAAGAACATCTCTGATGCTCTGAATGCAGTACATTCGGGAATGCCGTATGATTTTATTGAAGTGGATGTAAAAAATGCAATTTTAAATTTAGGGCATATTACTGGAGAAAGTGTCGAGGAAGATCTTATGAACACTATTTTTAGTAATTTCTGTTTAGGAAAGTAGAGGAATCATAATGCTTAGAACTTTTGACGCTGGATATTTTGAATGTATAGTAATTGGTGCAGGTCATGCCGGATGTGAAGCTGCTCTTGCAAGTGCGAGAATGGGTGTTAAAACTCTGATTTTATCTATCAATTTGGATTCAATAGCAATGATGCCTTGTAACCCTTCTATTGGAGGGACTGGAAAGGGACATCTTGTAAAAGAAATTGATGCGCTCGGTGGAGAAATGGGTCTTAATATTGACAAATCTTTTGTTCAAAGCAAGATGCTCAACAGTTCAAAAGGACCTGCTGTTCATTCCTTACGTGCGCAAGCAGATAAACATCAATATCATACGGAAATGAAGAAAGTGCTTGAAAATACGGAGAATCTTTATGTGAAACAGGCTGAAGTAACTGCTTTAATCATTGAAGATCATAAAATAAAAGGTGTTATTACAAGTATAGGTTCTCGGTATAGATGTGATGTTGCTGTATTATCAACTGGAACTTATCTAGGGAGTACTATTTTTATAGGAGATGCACAGCTTAAGTGTGGCCCCAATGGTCTTTCTGGTTCATATGAGTTAGTGGATAGTTTAAATCAGCATGAATTTGATTTAAGGCGATTTAAGACGGGGACACCTGCACGTGTGGATAAGAGGTCATTAGATTTTGATAAAATGGAAGTTCAATGGGGAGATCAAGATTATGAATTATTTTCTTTCATGAATGATGACATAAAAATTGAAGAGCTACCCTGCTGGTTAACCTATACCAATAATGTGACACATGAAATTATACTCAATAATTTAGATAAATCAGGATTATTTACTGGTGTGATTGAAGGTACTGGGCCCAGATATTGTCCTTCTATTGAAACAAAGCTGCAGAGATTTACTGATAAGCCGAGACATCAGCTTTTTATCGAACCTGAGGGTAGAGATACCAATGAAATGTATATTCAGGGGATGTCCACGAGTTTGGCTGAGGATGTTCAATTGGCCTTCATGAGATCTATTCCAGGCATGGAAGCATGTGAAATTATGAGGCCAGCGTATGCAATTGAATATGATTGTATCAATCCTTTAATGCTCAATCTTTCTTTAGAGCTCAAGACAGTGGATGGTCTTTTTTCAGCAGGTCAATTTAATGGGACTTCAGGTTATGAAGAAGCAGCAGCGCAGGGATTGATTGCAGGTATAAATGCAGCATTAAAATTTAAAGGTAAGGAGCCTTTTATATTAGATCGTTCTGAAGCTTATATAGGCGTATTAATTGATGATCTCGTGACTAAGGGAACAGATGAGCCCTATAGAATGATGACTTCTAGAGCGGAATATAGATTGATTTTAAGACAGGATAATGCAGATTTAAGGTTGACGCAAAAGGGCTATGATATCGGTCTCGTCAACGAAGATCGTTATTTAAGATTTCAAAAGAAACTTGAAATGATTGATCAAGAATACAAGCGTATTCAATCAGTCAATTTGAAAATGGAATCTTTAAATGAAGTGTTACTTTCAATTGAAAGCAGTCCTGTAACACAGGGCACTAAATTGATCGATATACTAAGAAGACCTGAAGTTTTTTATAAACATCTTGAAGATATTGATGAGACTAGACCTGAAGCGCTGACGAAGGATGTTATTAAACAAATTGAAGTATCTGTGAAATACGAGGGATATATTAAAAAACAGATGAGTCAAATTGAAAAGTTCAAAGCGCTTGAAGAAAAAAAATTACCGGTGGATCTTAATTATAATGCCATAGAGAGTTTAAGATTGGAAGCAAGGCAAAAATTATCTGAAATTAAGCCAGATTCAATTGGTCAAGCTTCTAGAATTTCAGGTGTGTCACCATCTGATATATCTGTTCTGTTGGTATATATGGAGCAACAAAGGAGAAGAAAGTAAATGATTAATAATTTATTTGAATCCATGAATTTTGATCTCTCAAAAGCTCAATATGAAAAATTAGAGAAGTACTATTCTTTTTTAGTCAGCGAAAATGAAAAGTATAATTTGACCGCAATAATTGAGTATAAGGATGTTTTTATAAAGCATTTTATGGATTCCATGCTCATTAAAAATATTGGTATTGACATAAATAATAAAAATATTATGGATGTTGGCACTGGTGCAGGTTTTCCTTCATTGCCGATTAAGATATTAGAACCAACCATAGAAGTAACTGGGCTTGATTCTTTAAATAAGAGAATTACTTTTCTAAATCAGTTAGTAGACACACTTGAATTAGATAATTGTCATTTTATTCATGGTAGGGCTGAAGATTTTGGACAGGATAAAAAATATAGAGAAGTCTATGATATCGCTGTTTCTAGAGCAGTTGCAGAGCTTAGATTGTTATTAGAATTGGTAATGCCCTTTGTAAAAACAAATGGTTACTTTATTGCCTATAAGAGTATTAAGACAAAAACGGAGCTCAATGATGCACAGAATGCTTTTAAATGTATGAAATCAAAATTGGTTGATGTTAAGGAAATCATTTTACCAGAGGGTTTTGGTAAAAGAGATCTTTTGATTATACAGAAAATGGGTAATATTGAAAAAAAATATCCCAGAAAAGCGGGTGTGCCTAAGAAAAATCCACTCTAAATTATATTCCATAATATGTAATTTAATTTATGTAGATATTCGATCTAACCATTTTGAAGAAATAAGTTGCCAATCTTATAGTTTGGGTTCTTATTTCTTTTTTATTTCAATTTTTTTTAGTATAATGAATATAGTATCTTATATAGGAGGTATACATGGGAAAGTCGATTGCGGTATTCAATCAAAAGGGCGGTGTAGGTAAAACAACAACTGCTGTTAATTTGGCGGCTGGCCTTGCGCAGTTAGGTCGGAAGGTTTTGCTTATAGATAATGATCCACAAGGTAATTTGACAAGTGGTGTTGGCGTGGATAAATACAATGTGGATTACTCTATATACGAAGTTCTTATTAATAATGTGCCAATTACTTCTGCAATTGTTCAAACACAATTTGATAACTTATCGATTTTGCCTGGAAGTGTCGATTTGGCAGGTGCTGAAATTGAAATTATTGAGTTGGAGAATAGAGAGACTTTGCTAAAGAGATGTTTAAGTGAAATTAAATCAGATTTTGATTACTTAATTATTGATTGTCCACCCTCTCTTGGTATGTTAACAATCAATGCACTTGTTGCCGTGGATAGTGTCATTATTCCAATTCAATGTGAATATTATGCACTTGAGGGCGTTAGTCAACTTTTAAATACTTTCAATTTAATTAAGCAGAGTATAAATCCTGAAATTGAAATACAAGGTGTTCTTCTGAGTATGTTTGATGGTAGAACCAATTTATCAATCCAAGTTGTTGAGGAAGTAAAAAAACACTTTAGAGATCTGGTTTATTCTACTATTATTCCTAGAAATATCAGATTAGCTGAGGCACCAAGTTTTGGATTACCTATTATGCACTATGATTCAAAATCAAAGGGTGCGATAGCTTATATGGATTTAGCTGAGGAGTTTATGGAATTAGAGGAGTTGAGATATGAATAAGAAGAGTGGATTAGGAAGAGGACTTGGTGCTTTAATTCCCAATGATATTGCATTAGAAAAAAGAGCCAAGATTAATGAAGATGGTGAAATGATTGATCATGTTGACATTAATCTAATTATCCCTAATCGGGATCAGCCTAGAAAGGATTTTGATGACTCTAAAATTATAGCATTAGCGGATTCTATTAGGGAATTGGGATTATTACAGCCTATTGTTTTAAAGCGAAAAGGAAGTTACTATGAAATAATTGCTGGCGAAAGACGATGGAGAGCTTGTAAAGAAGTCGGATTAAAAAAAGTGCCTTCTATTATAAAAGATGTAGATGAGTTTACTGTTGCACAACTATCGCTTGTGGAAAATATTCAACGCGAGGATCTAAATGCCATTGAAGAAGCGGCTGCTTATCATAAACTTATTGATGAATTTAAAATCACACAGGAAAGTTTGAGTAAAATTGTCGGTAAAAGCAGGTCTTATATAACAAATATGATGAGACTTTTAAAGTTAGAAGAGTTTATTCAACTTGCCATTTCAGATAATATAATAACGACTGGACATGGTCGTTCACTATTATCTCTTGATACTGAAAAAAAGAGAAAAACAGCTTATGAATATATTGTCAGTGAAGGCTTAAGTGTAAGAAAAACAGAGGAATTGGTAAAAAATTATGATCATTTTTTTAGTAAGCAACCTATATTAAAAAAGCATAAACCCAATAAAAAATTACCTGAAATTATTAATATTGAAGAAGAATTAGCTGTCTCTATTGGTACTAAAGTTACTATTAAAGAATCCAATGGTAGGGGTAAAATTCTCATAGATTTCTATAATATTGATGATTTGAATCGAATTTTAGATTTGATTCATCAAAAATAGTTTCACGTGAAACATATACTTTTGTTTCAAAATGCTACTTTAATGACTATTATTCAAAATATATTAAAAGAAAAAAATGAAAAGCTTATAAATGTGAATGTTTCACGTGAAACATCATATTTGAGCTTTTTTTTATTTAAAGACATCTATAAAAGCTCAAATTTCAGTTATATAAGGTTTTTAACGTCATGCGATAACTGTATCAAAAAAGCAAAAAAAGGCCAACAGAAGTAAAACAAAGTGAAAATACCCCTTGAACAATTGCAAAAACACGATTTCAGTAAAATCAATAGAGAGCATATAAATGAAAAAATTCAATTGTAGTGCAAAATAAAAAAAACATAGAAAAATAGAATAATTGTTTCTAATTTTAAATAGAATATTAGATAAAATATAATAAAAGTAAACGCATATATAAACTTAGGTCATACACTAAAAGTAAAAATAGAGTATAATATAAGAGTAGAAAAGAAAATTATAGATAGAGGTTTAGATGGTGAAAGAAAGAAATATTATTTTTATTATAAATCCAGTAGCAGGTAGAGGAAAAACTATTGAGCTTTTACCGACTATAAAAGAAAAATTAGACGAAATGAAAAACATAAAATACAGCATTCAGGTTTCAAGATATAAAGGTAATATAACAGAAATTGTTAAATCATATGTGCAAAAAGGCTATGATGAATTTGTTGGTGTTGGTGGAGATGGTACGCTATCAGAAATAATTAATGGATTGGATTATACAATTACAAAAAAATTTAGAGTCGGAATCATTCCAAGTGGGACTGGAAATGATTTTGTTAGATGTTTCGATAGAGCTACAGATATGAATTCTGTACTGTCTAGAATTAGAAATGAAGAAACAATATTTGTTGATATTGGAAGAGCAAATCAATTCTATTTTATAAATGTATGTTCGTTTGGAATTGATGGTCCAATTATTAAAGATACAGAAAGATTAAAAAAAATAATTCACGGTCCTGTGGCATATTTTTTAAGTACCCTAAAATCGGGTTTGTTTTTTAAAGCAAATAGAGTTTGGATAAAAGTGGATGATCATGAAGTGAATAAACCCCTATTACTTATTGCAGTTGGAAATGGAAAATATATTGGTGGTGGAATGAATGTTTGTCCTGAGGCATCACCACAAGATGGTGAATTTGATATATGCTTAGTCAATTCAGTTAGCAAAAAAGTTTTCATAAAAGAATTGGCAAAAATATATAAGGGTAAACTTGAAGCATTAAAAGAGGTAAAATATTTAAAGGGAAAAGAAATAGAAATCTCTGATGATAAAAATCAATATTATATAAATGCAGATGGTACTTTAGTTGGTAAAACGCCAGTTAAGATTTCTATAATAGAAAAGGCTATAGAATTCTTTTAAATGGATAAAAATTACATTTTATAGCCTTATATATCGAAAGAAAAATAAAGTTTAATGTCAAACATCAACAAATTAATAAAACGCTTTAAAACGAAAATTTGAAGGCTTATGACATATATAATAAATTAGGGGAAGTGACATGTATAATATCCAAGTAAAAGAAGCAAAATCACTTTTTATTAAAACTGGACGACTAAATAAAAAAATCGTAAATGATGAAATTTCCAAATCATGGTATAAATGTTATATCACACATTTAGATGTAACAGAATCTATAAAATCAAAAGATCCAATAGATTCTTTTGAAACGCACATGAGTGTAGAATTTGTTCAATCTATTTCTAAACTTATAGATCAAAGTTATGATTTTTTTATTTGCAATAGTAATGGTGATGTTATATTTAAAAATATAGTTCATGAAGTGTATGACGTTATCAATAATATAGATGAAACATTAATTGGGACGAATGCAGCGGCAATAAGTTTGAGAACAAAAAAATACTTTAAGGTCTCGCTAGAGGAACACTATTTAGATGTTTTTAGAGAGCTATATACGATGGCGCTGCCCATTATTATAGGCGATAATTTTTATGGGGTTTGTATGATTATTAGCGAGGTAAGTATATCAGAGTATGAATCTGTTATATTTCAAGATGCACTAAAAAAAATTCAATCGCATACCAATCCGATGCCAACAAACAAGGCTGAGCATTATACAAATTATTCGCTTGAAAAGCTATTTGTATATCCTGAACCATACTTTAATGACTTTAAATTAAAAGTAAGAAGACTCTTAGAATATAAAATGCCCATTCTTATTATGGGATCACAAGGTAGCGGAAAGACAAGTTTAGCGCTTTATTTAGCAGATCAAATGTCCAAGTTGAGAATATTGATCAATATAAAAGATATGCCTAAATACGTGAGATATAATGAACTCCTTATGGCGTTGTATCAATATGATACGGTTATTATAGAAAACTTTGAATTGCTAGACTCTAAAAGCGTTGCGCTGTTAACTGTTTACACAGAAGAGAAAATGATTAAGAATTCAGACACAAAGTATAATGATTTCAAGTGTTTAAACATAATATTGACAACTGTTTACATGTCGGTTGATTTACTGAATGAACTCAATATTAATCAGCGACTTTTATCAAGAATTAAACAAAACTCAATTACGTTAAAAAATCTAAATGAGTTCTCCAATGATTACTGTAAACTGGTTAAAAGCGTGATCAATAATAATGGTTTGGATTGCACATCAGAATTTATAGATAAACTTACAGATAAAAGTAAAATTAAAAGCTTCAAAGAAGTCGCTTTAGATGCTCAACTGTCAGAGTTAAACAATAGAAATGTAAGTGTTTACAGCGTACAACATTTGTCGCATATTAAAGAAGAAAAGCTTATGAGTCTAGAGGAAATGGAGGCTCAGTATATTGAGGAAATACTGCTTAGAGTGGATTTCAATCTCACTTTAGCTGCTGAAATCATGGGGATAGGTAGAAGTACATTATATCGTAAGCTGAAAAAGTATCAAATTGAAACAAAACTTGAAAAAGAGTAAAATACTAATTTGGGACAGTGGTTGAGAATGTTATGTTTTGAAACATGCTCAACCACTTTTCTATTTATGTCAGCCTGAGTCAAACGTTTCTAAATGAGAAAAATATATTTTATATAAAAGTAAAATAAATTTTAAAAAAGAGATCAATTTTATTTCAGATACAAAAAAAGCTACAGAACATTACAATATAAGGGTTTAAGTGTATTGATGTAAATAGGTTAACACACCAGAAATAGAAGTTTTCTAATTGTTAGTGTTAACTGAATACTGGTGTAAGTACTGGAATAACTTAATTTCAATTAAAATATGCATATATAAAAAATGAATTGTAATTATGAAATTAATTATGTAAAATTAATATGTACAAGCAAAGATCAGTTAATAAGCGAATTAGAAGATTAACAGTTAATTAACAGTAAACTAAAGGAGGTGAATTAATGTATAAAGTCAGTGAAGCTGCAGATATAATTGGCGTTGAGAAAGTAGAAATTTTTGAGAAGATGATTACACATAAAGCTTTGCTTGATCCTAATATTTCAAAACAAGATGGAGTGACTTATTTCGATGAGCGAGGATTAGAAATATTAAAGACATTATTTCACTCGAGTTTAGAACAAAATCAGGATGTCAGTTCTGAAGATGTAGACATAATTAAAGACGCAAAGCCAAATAAATTAAAGTCTAGACAAGACAAAGAGTATGATATTTTAAAAAGAAAGCTTGAGATCATTACAGATGAGTTGTTGAATTTGGATCAGGAATTAGAAGTAAAAGATGAACTGGTAGCAAAATATCAATTTAAACTGTTAGAAGATTTGGATGTGATTAGCAAGTTGCAGTATGGCATACTAAAAAAGTTTGAAAGGTCAGTTGAGTAATATGTATAGAGTAATTGAAGTGGCTCGAATGTTAGGCGTCAGTAAAGTAACAATTTATAAAAAAATAAATAAGAATAAAAAAACATTGAAAACTCATATTCATACTAGAAGTAACATTACTTACATTGATGATGAGGGTGTTCAAATTATAAAGGATAGCATTGAAGTCGTGACGCCATATCTATTAAACGATGATACGGATTTAGCGGAATTTAAGCGGAATAGTTTAAAAGATTTGAATGAAGCAATCGATATTTTAAGTCATCAGATTGAAATTAAAAAGAATCAAATTAATCGAAAAGATGAAATAATTGAATCTTATAAGAGTATACTAAAAAGCAATAGAGGTAAAATCCAATATTTAGAAAGTAAATTGAGTGAATTATAAGTATAGGGAGGATATGACGTGGTGCCTAAAAAAACATTATTTGAAAAAATGGGGTTTGTGGAGACAAGCCCAACTGAAAGTGAAGTATCGGAATTAGGATTAACAGAAGAATCAAAAGAGCCTGAACTGGATGTGAATAAGGTACCAGATTTAGAGAATGTTCCTGATTTATCACATTTAGTCTCTTTGCCAGTTGAGGAAGCTGCTGTTGATATTAAAAAAGAAAATTTTAACGCAAAAGAACTGGAAAGAGAAAAAGCTGGTAAGATGAACGATATTCCAAAAGATATTGGTGATAAGCTTGACTTGTTAATCAATGCGTATGAAAAAAATAAAATGTTGACTATTGATGAAATATATAGAAATGCTCACCTTGAAACGGATGTAAAAAAATCGATTTTTATGGCAGATGTTTATTTAAAAGCAATTCCTGAGAATTTACCTATGGATCTCAAAAGAGAAACTGTTTTAAATATAATGAATGTATCCAATATTAGTTTGGATGAGCTCTTAAATGATGCCTATAAAAGAATTGACTCACTAAATACAGTTTTGGAAGAGACCGTCTCTACAACTCAAGAAATTTTCAATAGAAATGATGCAACGATCAGTGAGCTGGAAAAGCGTATTGAAGATCTAAAAGAAATCAATAAGAGTAGAAAAAAATTCCAAGAGGACCAAAATACTTTAATCGAATATGAGATTCAAAAGATTATTAATCTTGTTGAATTTGTAAAACCTAAGAAGTAGAAAATAATGTTTCCTAAAAAATATACGCTAAAAGGTAAAATAATAATTGGAATATACTTGATTTCTTTGCTTACAATCGTTATTATAAGTAGTAGTTATATTTTAAGTTATATATATAACTCGCCAAATCAGTCTGAACCAGTTGCCAATGAAAATTCGGAAGTGATAAGTACGCCTATCAGTGTTCCAGAAGAAAATCCAAGCTCAACAGAAGTGGTTCCCAGTCAAAATGTTGAAGGTGAACCTGTAGAGCAAGAAGAGGATGTGGCAACAGATCTTTCCGAAAATAGCAAGAGTGATATTGAAAATGGTATTTACTCTATGGAGGATCTTAAAATTCTAAAAGAAGCGCATGTTGTACTCTATTTTAATTTTCAATCATTTGAAATTACACAAGAGGCTAGAGCAGCTTTAGAATCTTTTGCAGATGTCATCAAGGCTTATCCTGATGAAATTTATGTCATTGAAGGACATGCAGATGGATATCCTAATTTTTCTAATACAGCTATGGAAGTGGAACTTGTATCCAATCGAATAAAGGCTGTCTATGATGTTCTGATAGGTCATAATTTGGATTTGACAAAAGCTGAAATTATAAATGGTGGGTCATCGAACCCCGTTTCAGTCCAAAAAGAAGCGCGTCAAAAAAATGATTATGTAGAAATATATTTTAGAGATTATGTCATAAAAAATACAAATAGAAAATAAATGCACTCGTAGCTCAGTGGATAGAGCAACCGCCTCCTAAGCGGTAGGTCGGAAGTTCAAATCTTCTCGGGTGCGCCACGACATCAAAACCCTTGTGATCAGTAAGTCGCAAGGGTTTGTTATAATGTAATCGTCAGTAGAAAACCTTATGTCTTGCTAAAGATTTTAAAAATAGTCTGTGATTGATTATAAAAAAAGGAGATATTTAGATGTGAATGAAAACACAAATAATTATTTTATGAGATTAGCTTTAGATGAAGCAAAAAAAGCTTTTGACCTCGGTGAAGTTCCTATTGGAGCCATTATTGTAAAGAATGGTAAAGTCATTGGAAAAGGACATAATACACGAGAACTATCTGAATGTGCGGTTGCACATGCTGAGATAAATGCCATACAAGATGCCTGTTGCAATATAGGTCATTGGAGATTGACAGACTGTGACCTCTATGTTACAATAGAACCCTGCCCTATGTGTATTGGGGCTATTTATCAGTCTAGGATTAAAACCGTATACTTTGGTTCAAGGGACCCAAAAGCGGGTGCTTGTGGATCGGTGTTCAATTTGTTTGATTTTAAGGGATTAAATCATTATTGTCAGATTGTTGAAGGCGTTTTAAGTCAAGAATGTTCTGATATAATGAAGCGTTTTTTTAGAAGGTTAAGATAGTGGAGAGATGTCCGAGTTGGCTAAGGGGCACGCCTGGAAAGCGTGTAAGGCTGTCATGGCCCCGCGGGTTCGAGTCCCGCTCTCTCCGCCAACAAAATATATGCCGTGCTAGATGGGGAGGTAGCGGTGCCTTGTAACTTGCAATCCGCTGTAGCAAGATTGAAGTCCATCTAAGGGATACCATTGTTGAGTCTGCCCATAATAAGTGGTGTTGATAGTTGGGTCCTGCGCAATAGACACTTATGAACCCCGTCAGATCTGGAAGGAAGCAGCGGTAAGTAAGAAAGTTTATGTGCCGCGGGGGTTCCTGATTTGAGCTAACTGTTGTGGTAACGTCTGTAGTAGTATTTCGAAGTTGGATGCACGGCTTACATATTAAAAAGTTGTCTATTGAGGCAACTTTTTTTTTATAACAACAAGATTTGAGCCAAAAGCTACGATGAGGGATGTTCACCCTCAAGTAGCGTCAGCGAAAATCGTTTTGATTCATCGGGAGATGACACAAATGTTGCTGCATGCAACAAGATTTGGGAAATAATAAGATTTGACTCGAACGATGTTCTCTGAGACTTTTATATTTGTTAATCTAAAAGTTAATCTCCTTTATCTTTAGCGTTTTTTCTAATATAATTTACATAAGTGAATCCATTTATCAGATCGTGAGGAAGTTGAGTGAATTATAAGCGAGATTCGATAAAAAAATCAATCATTAAGTTTCTAATAAAGTATATAACGTTACTTGTGCTTGTGCTATTATGTGCCAATATAACACTCTATGGCATTTTTTGTATTGTCAGTAATGATAATAGTGATAGAGGCATAAGGACAATAGATCTTAAAAAAACACCTTTAAAGGCTATAATGGATGAAATAGAGTATCTGTCGTATAGCATTTCGAATAATAATGCAAGTGATATAAGGGAAAAAGAGCTTAAAAATGAGCTATTTCTAGAGGCGTTAGTGACTTCAGATTCTAATATAGTAAATGCTTATCATGCAGTAAGAGAAAATGCAAAATTCTCACTAGATAGAGAAATGCAAGATGACGCCAATAAGAATTCTGAGGCTGTGGTGGAAAAGACAAGTGAAATCATGATTTCTGCACCTCACTTAGAAGCCAATTCAGGTATAGAAGTTGTAACATTTAGCAAACCTATTTGGAATCTAGAAGGTACATTTTTAGGGGAGGTTATGGTTGATTATAGATATGATGTTTTTAAGGCCTCTGTCTTATCAACTGTCAGCAAATCTAATCGCATAGAACTTATTTACACGGAAGCATTGCAATACGCCGTGATGGAGCACTACAGTTTTTTTACTCAAATACTGGACGCATTAAAAAATCAATTCATACAAACTTTACTCATGATATTATTATTATCTGCATCATGCTATGTTTTTGTGGCTAAAAGTTATGAGACTCTAAAGCAGCTCGTACTAGATTTAGATCGAAATTATAGAAAAAATATTCATGGGACATGCTTGATAGAGGAATATCATATTATCATGGCAAGCTTGGACGAAATAAAAGAGGATATTGATCTAAAGTTACTTGAGATCAGTGAACTCAAAGTCATAGAAAGTGAGTTGATACAAGAGACTAGATATAAAAATAAACAGTTCGAAGAGCTGTACAAAAATCATACGGTTCTCAAAAATAGGGATTTGTATTTGAAATCACTGTTTAAAACAGTATCAGAAAATATAGAGCAGATGATATGGCTTATGGATACAGAGGGGCAAATCATTTATGTGAATCAAGCTTTAGCAGAAATATTAAAAAATGAGCCAGCAACCAGTCCGTGTGATCATATAAATGATTTTATAGAAGGCTTTGACATGGGGGTAGATCTTTTATCAAAAAGGGATTACAAATCTATCAAGTTTACTTTTAAAAATCAAATATTCAAAGAGTCATTAAACGGCGGATCTGTAAGGATTCGAGAATTCAATAGAGTAAGGTACATACTTTGTTTTTGTTCTAAAAGTAATTTTGAAGACAAAATGAATCAAAATTATCTTAAAAAAAGCAGAGACTTACATTTTATAAATGAGATTGGCAAAATTATAAGTGTTAACAACAGCATAGAATCAACACTTCAAGATATACTTGATAAAGTTGCTTTTTTGGCAAATTTAAATTTAAATACGATAAGACTTATAAATGAAAATCAAAAACTTGAACTTAAAACGGTTTCCGGCTACAGCAATAAATATATCCTAGAGAAGGAAGCGCCCATTGAAGGCAGGCATATGGGATATTGCTTTAAAGAGAATAAGATTATTATAATCAATGGTGAAGAGGATTTGTTGTTTCGGGAACTTGTTTTAGAAAAAATATTAAATGAAGGGCGTTCTGTCGCGTATATTCCATTGGCCAACTATCAAAAAAGTTTTGGTGTAATGTCTATTATCAGCGATTTTAAATTTAATACAGACTATATCATTTTATTGGAATCCATATCGATTAATGTTACGATTTCGCTTGAAAAAGTTTTACTATACGATCAGCTTAAGGCGAACTACTACAAGACGGTGGAAGCTTTTGTCACTGCAGCTGAGATTAAACAAGAGAGATTTAGTGGACATTCAAGGCGTGTTGCGCGGATTTGTCGGTTGATAGCGCAAAGACTCTACTTAAATGATAATGAAATTGATGACATCTACATTGCAGGATTATTGCATGATATCGGGAAATTGGGTTTTGCAGATAATTCACTAGAATATTTTTTTGATATAGATGAACATGGTGTTATGGGCAGAAAAATGATAGAAAATGTAGGTTTTAATAAGGAAATTCTCAAAGGTATAGAATTTCATCATCTCAATTATGATTTGTCAAATCAACCCGTCGATTTGCAAGAGCAACCTTATTATTCACAAATTATCAGATTGGCAAATGATTTTGATCTTTTTATGAATTATAATAGTGGCAATCATGATAAGCACCTTTTTTTAAAGAAAATGACCACGGAATCAGGAACTGTGTATTCGCCACAACTTTTAAAAATATTAGAAGATCTAATTTGTAATAAAAATAAAATTTTGGAAGCAATTTACGATTTTAAAACATTGGGGGAACAGGATGAAAATTAAATATTATAATTTTCAAAAGTGGTTAATTTTCACAATCATTTTAATTCCAATGATTTTATGGAGTTTAAGTGCTTATTTCTATCTTGATGGTTACTTTGAAGAAAAGAAAATTGCAAAAGCAAATGTGGAAATAGATCAATTGGCAAATCAAGTTTTCTTAAACTTAGAGAACTGTTTGAGACAAATGACATTCACTCAAAAGATGGATTCAATAAATCAAGTGGTTTCAATAAAAGAATCAAGTGATTTCTTATCTGATCTAGATCAGTCGCCTGCGTCCTATGAGATTGAATTGGATTCAAGTCAAAACAGATTTATTATTCATATGGAGAGACCTGATTCAAAAGATCCTGTCGTCCAATATATGCCCTTTGAGAGTATCCACTTTTCAAATCGCACATTTAATGTAACATCAAATGAAAAGGCCCATTTAAAATTGGGCGAGATGCAAATAGTAAATGATGATTATTATAAGGCCGTTCGAAGTGAAAAATTGAATCTTGAAATAGTCGTTAAAATCCCAGTTGAAAATGAGTTGAGACCTTCTTATTGGTTATGGGGAAGTTTGGTGATTCTAGTTAATATAGTGATTTTCTTATTGTTCAATAGCATACTGAAACGTAAGCAATATCCATTGAATCAACTTATAAAGATATTAGATCTCATAAAAAAAGGTCAATATAAAAAAGAAAATAGAATTCAACCTGATTATGATGGACGTTTAGAGCAATTGATTGATGAAATTATTGAGATCGAAGCGGATTTGGAAAAAGAAATAGAGACCTTAAAAGCGTCTTGTGAAAAGTACAGAGCGGATATGGATGCTCTCCTTGAGAAGAGCAAAGCATTAAAACGAGAACATGATCAATACTTTACGGATATGGCAACAAAGGAAGCATTAAATGATGTTTTATTCGACGCAATAAATGAAATTATTTTTATAATAAATAAAGAGGGCATTATTTTAGAGGTCAATTGTGCTTTTGAAAATAAATTAGGATTCAAAAGGGAAGAAATTGTTGGAAAATCTATATTATCTATAGTAATGGATAATTCTAAAGCGCTTACAGATTTGACTACACATTATCCTGAACCTTTGTTTTTAAATTTTAGAATGAATAGTTTTGACTCTCAAATATCTCAATTTTTAAATGTTAAAGTTGAAGCTTTGACAAATGGAAGCTATTTATATGTGGGTAAGTCCATCAATGATGAGATTGCACTTCAAAGCCGAATTCTTAGAAAAAATAGAGAACTGGAGTATATTAATCAAATTAACTCCTCTCTGATTAGCAATTGGGGTTTGAAAGAACTGTTGATCAATATTATAAATAGAATTGATTATCTTTTTAATATTGTGTCCGGAACGATCAGAATAAAAAACGATGATGGTGTTTGGGAACTAAAAGCACAGACTGAAAAAGGTGATTTTTACCATGAAATGAATATTAAAGATATAAATGCTTACTATGAAAGTGATGTTATTTTGGATTCAGAGATAAAAATTATAGATGTGGATGATACTTACAGAGAAAAACATCATTATTCTGAGAGCTTAAAACAAATATTGATTGCTCCGATGGAAACAGACGGTGAAATTATATCTATTTTATCCATTGGCATAGAACATGAGTTGACATCGAATGATATCAATATTTTGAAAATGTTTAAGAATCAAGCGTCCGTTGTCATTCAAAGAGCGTTGCTATATGATCAATTGAGAAAACAGTATTTCAATACAATCCATGCACTTGTGAATGTTATTGAAGCTAAAGATAAATATACGGAAGGTCACTCTAGAAGGGTATCGAGATTTTCTGTTGAAATTGCATTAGAAATGGGCTATAGTAATGAAGAACTTGAAAATATAGAAATTGCAGGCCTTCTTCATGATGTTGGCAAAGTGGGAATACATCAATCTATTCTGACTAAACAAGGTAAATTGAGCCAAGAAGAGTACGAAATTATTAAAGAGCATCCCGAAAAAGGCATCCAAATATTAAAATCAATAAAATTGGATTCACAAATTGTTGAGGGGATTTTATATCACCATGTGAGATATGATTTGAAGGGATACCCCTCTAGACACACGTTGAAGGAATTGCCTGAATATGCTGCTATTATTGGTGTTGCAGATGCATTCGATGCAATAACATCAGAACGCTCATATTCAAAGGCAAAGACCATTTTTGAAGCTCTAGAAGAATTAATTCGAAATAGAGGCACTCAGTTTTCGCCGATAATTATCGATGCTTTTGAAAGAATCTTAAAGAAGTCGCCAGATAAAATACAGAATATAATTGATGATCTATGTTTATAAAAAGAAGGGTTCAGATAAATAAGAGTACATTGTTTACAAATAATATTTGCAAAAAAAGGAGCGAGAAAATGGCTTATCAAGCTTTGTATCGAAAATGGAGACCACTCAATTTTGATGAAATAATTGGACAAAATCACATTATTCTGCCTATTAAAAACCAAATTGTCAATAACAGCATAGGACATGCCTATCTTTTTTCTGGAACAAGAGGGACAGGAAAGACTACAACAGCAAAGGTTTTAGCAAGAGCTGTAAACTGTTTAAATAATTTGGATGGCAATCCGTGCAATACCTGTGAAAACTGTAAAAGTATTTTGGAGGATCAATTTATTGATGTCGTGGAAATGGATGCAGCTTCTAATAATAGCGTGGATGATATCAGGGAATTGAGAGAGCATGTTAAGTTTGCACCCTCAAAAGGTCGCTTTAAAGTCTATATCATTGATGAGGTACATATGTTATCTCAAGGTGCATTTAATGCACTTTTAAAAACCCTGGAAGAGCCTCCAGAGTATGTACTTTTCATTTTAGCGACAACAGAGTCCCATAAAATTCCTGCGACGATCTTATCAAGATGCCAACGATTTGATTTCAAAAGAGTCTCTTATGACGACTTGCTCTTTAGATTGAAATACATTTGTGATCAGACGGAAGTTACTTATGATATTGAAGCATTAAAACTTATTATAGAAAAAAGTGATGGTGCCGTAAGAGATTCTATAAGCAGTCTTGATCAGTGCTTAAGTGTGGGGACAAATCGTTTATTGGTTGAAGATGTTGTGGATTTACTTGGGCTTGTGGAAAATAAGATTATTCTTCAATTAATAGAGCATTTAATTCAAAAAGATGCCAATCAACTTTTTATACAAGTAGACGAAATCATAAAGAGTGGAAAAGATTTAAATCAATTTATCAATGCTATCATTGAAGTTTACAGGGATCTATTAATTGTATTATCGGTAAAAGAAAACTATGACTTGCTCATCAATGCCTCCAAAGAGTATATGGAGACTTTAAAGGGCTTGTCAATTCACTTTAGTCAAATTGAAATTTCAAGGGCTTTAAATCTTTTCATTGAGCTTTCAAAGCATATTAAATATTCTCAGAATAAGCGCATTTTATTCGAGGCAACACTTGTTAAAATTATGAATGTTAAAGCAGACCAGACTATAGAGGGCCTTATAGAACGCATTGACAAGCTTGAACGCATTATTTATGAAGGCGGGAGTATCCCCAATACCCCTCTCATAAAAAAAACGAGAGCTTCCGTAGCGCCACAGCCTATTACGGATAAAGGATTAAGTCCAAAGACGACTTTACCCGAAGGCGCATCAACTGGAAATGCTTTAAAAGCGGCTTCAGCAAATTCAAAGGAAGATATTGAACCCTTTATTGAATTCACGGATTCAGAGATTGGATTGGATGATGTTTTTAAAATTTGGGATGGATTCACGGATACAATAAAAGCGGAAAAGAAAGGTATCATGCCAGTTTTTGAAAATGCAACGCCTTTGACTCTCAGTGGAAATCGGGTTACAATTGGTATAGCATCTGAGGACAAACTCTTTATAAATATTGTGCAAAACGCAGCTAATTTGAAATATTTAGAATCACTCATGTCTAGGCTTTTAAAAAAATTGGTTTCACTTCATTTTGAAATAAAAGAAGAAGAGCATAAAAAAGCACTCAATCCAGAAGATCAGGTAAGAGATTACTTTAAGGATTATAAAGATGTGCTTGAAATAAAATAAGAATTTAGGAGGATTTTTAATTATGGCTAAAGGTAGAGGACCAGCTATGCCTGGTAATATGAATAACATGATGAAGCAAGTTCAAAAAATGCAAAGAGATATGCAAATGGCTCAAGAAAAAATTGAGTCGGAAACATTTGAAGCAACAGCTGGTGGTGGTGCTATTAAAGTCACAGTAAATGGCAAAAAAGAAGTTCTTTCAATTGATTTAAAACCAGAAGTGGTTGATCCAGACGATATTGAAATGTTACAGGATCTCATTATTGTGGCTGTAAATGAGGCGCTTAAAACCGCTGATGATACGATGAATAAATCACTTGGCAAATTTACAGGCGGCATGAACATTCCAGGGTTGTTTTAAATGTCAAAATTTATTCCTTCTATCAATAAGTTGATTGATGAATTTTCTAAACTGCCTGGAATTGGCAAAAAATCAGCACAGAGACTTGCTTTTTATGTCATCAATATGGAACAATCAGATGCTTATAATTTCGCTGAATCCATATTGGAAGTAAAGCGAAAAATAAAGTATTGTGAAAAATGCTTTAATATTACGGAAAGTGAACTATGCGATATTTGTTCTGATCAGAAGCGAGACCATACCGTAATTTGTGTTGTTGAGTCTCCACGAGATTTAATAGCCATTGAGAATACAAAGGAATTTCGTGGCTATTATCATGTACTTCATGGGGCTATTTCTCCAATGGATGGCATTGGTCCGAATGAAATTAAGATAAGAGAGTTAATTTTAAGGCTTCAAGAAGATGATAGCAATGAGATTATTATTGCGACTAATCCCACCATTGAAGGTGAAGCAACAGCGATGTATATCTCAAAGCTTTTAAAGGGAACGGATATCAAAGTAACACGTCTTGCTCATGGTATTCCGGTGGGTGGCGATTTAGAATATGCTGATGAAATCACCCTTGCAAAGGCAATTGAAGGAAGAAGAGTTTTATAAAATGCGACTTTGGCTTTATCCAAGGTCGCATTTTGTAAAATTGTAGTTTAAAACAGACGTGAGCGCTTTGAATTGTTTGAAAATTCAGTTATACTTTAATAGATACGAAACGAATTAGGGGTATATATGAATCAACTCTTGTTTCAAAGAAAAAATTTGAATAGAGCTTTTGAAAAGATCATGTCATTTCCGTTGACAATTGCAGTAGCACCTATGGGGTATGGCAAAACCACTGCTGCAAGAACCTATTTAGAAGAAAATAAAATACCCTGTGTATGGCTTTCTATTGAAAGGGATGAAGACTCTGCGGAATATATATGGAGTATACTTACAAGGCAACTGTCTAAGGTCATGCCTGAACTAGGAAATCAATTGCGTGTTTTGGGGTTTCCAGACGATTTTTCTAAAAGGGATAAAGTTTTAGAGTTAATTGAAGAATATACTTTTAGAACAAATAGTGTCTTGATTATTGATGATTATCACTTTGCGCATTCCTCAGAGGTGGATGCATTTTTAGATTTTATAGTATGGAATGCCATTGAGGGCTTTCATATTCTTTTGTTGTCTAGGACCATGCCAACTCTATCTGTAGATGAAATGGGTTTAAAAGGGGTTTGCCATTTGATCAAAAATAGCCTTTTTGAACTCTCTTTAGAAGAAATTAAATTATTTTTTGAACTTTATGATTGCAAAATTGACGTTGATATTGCAAGAGAAGCCTATGCAGTTTCAGAAGGTTGGATTTCAGCGGTCTATTTAATTGTGCAACGCTTTATTGAAATTGGAAAGATAGAGCATGCTAAAAGTATAGAAAGACTTATAGAAAAGGCAGTTGTTAAGTGGTATTCAGACAGGGAAATAGATCTTTTGACAAAACTGAGTATTTTAGAAAGTTTCACGCCAGAGCAAGTCGCATTTATCACTGGTGATAGGTCTAATGAAAAGATACTTTATAAATTGAGTGAAAGCAATTCGCTGATTTATTTTGACAAAGTGAACCAAACCTATAAACTGCACAATATTTTAAACAGTTATTTTAAATCTTTTTTTGTGGAGCGGTTACAGGCCTCAGAAAAGAATGAACTTTTGAAGAAGAGCGGCACTTGGTATATACAACACGATGATGTCATTTTAGGAATTAAATATTTTTTAGAGGCAAAAGCTTATAAACATATTTTAGAAGCATTTGAAGGTTTGAATTTGACAGAAATCATCGATTGCAATCCTAAATATATATTAAAGTGTTTTGAAGAAATTCCTGAATTGATCAAGTACCAATATCCAATTGCTTTTTTGACTTTTGCAGGGTTTTATGTAACCAATATCGACCCTGTAAAGGGGTTACAACTCATAGATGCTTTTGAGTCCTATTTTTATTCGTATGAAAGTGGGGATTCAGAAATTCAAAGAATTGTCAAAGGTGAAATTGAACTCATCAGAGGGTATAGTGAATTTAATGATGTTGAAAAAATGCAGAAGAGGTTTAAAAGAGCACATGAGTTATTAGAGGGCAATTCTTTAATTGCCAATAAAGAGAAGATCATCACCTTTGGTTCAGCCCATATTCTATATTTATATTACAAGACAAAAGGTACAATGTATTCCATATTGGATGAGATGGAAAGACTTTTTTGGTATTATAACGATCTTTCCAATGGCTGTGGCATGGGCTTTGAACACCAATTTAGAGCAGAATATTGTCTTGAAACAGGCGATCTAGAAGCTGCTGAAAACAAGGCGCAAAAAGCCATTATAAAGGCAGAAACTTTGAATCAAATCTCAGTGATTATTTGTTCTAAGTTAGTTTTGGCTAGGATTTTAGTTTATAAAGGAAAAAGTCATGATGCAATTGAAATAATGGATAATTTAGGGCAAACTGTAGATGCTCTTAATAGTCCTATCCTAAGTAGTGCCTTTGACGTGAGTTTAGGCTATTTGGGTGGCCTTTTGAATGAAGAGCAGTATTTTGCAACATGGTTGAAAAAAGGTCTTATTAGACAGAGTGATGTGCTCTATCAAGGCAAAGGGCTAAATTATATTGTTTATGGTAAGTATTTACTGATAAAAAAGGCGTATTTGAGATTAGAAATACTTTGTGAAGAAATGATTAAAGTCTTTGAAATTTTTGATAATCAGTTTGGGTATCTGCATTTATTCCTTTTAGAAGCGATTGCGAAATATAAGCTTTATGGATTCGAAAAATCTAAGCGGAGTTTAATTAAAGCCTTGGAAATAGCTAGAGAGGATCATATTATCCTCCCTCTGGTTGAGTACGGAAAAGATCTTCTTAGAATAATTTTAGAGCTGAGGGCTTGCAACTTAAAAGATCCATATCTAGACGAAGTTATTGAAAGATTTCAAGAACATGAAGTCAACTTGAGAAATGATTCTGGCTATATTAATACCATGCAATCCACTTTAACAGAGCGTGAAATGGAGATTTTAAGCGGTATTGTTGAAGGTAAAACAAATAGAGAAATTTCAGAAAAGCTCTTTATTGCTGAAGTGACCGTTAGAAAAAACATTACAAGTATTTACAGAAAGTTAGAGGTGAAAGGGCGTGCATTAGCAGTCAAAAAAGCAATCGACCTCAATCTCCTTTAAAATATATCGTATAAGATAATATCCAAGCCTTAAAGACTCCGCTATGATGAAATAGCAGGAGTCTTTTCTGTTCGGAAGCATTGGGGGCTAAAAATATCAGTGGGAGTAATGAAGGAGGATATTATGTCAAAAATGATCAACGTTATTCCCAATGAGGATTATACATTGCTTATTGAACTGGACAATCAACACAAAATAATTTATGATTTTAAACCGCGTTTGCAGACGGTTAGATTTTGTAGCCTTGAAGCGATAGAGCGCTTTAAAAAAGTGGAAGTTAGGTATGGACATACACTGTATTGGTCCGACTTTTGTCAAATATCTTTGGATGAAATTTTGGAAATGATAAAAAAATAAGTGATGGGTTTATGTGGCGATCCTTTGTTTTACGGATCAATAATTTGGTAAAAAAGTTGACAGCCGCCATTTCATTAGAGTAGAATTTATGAATATAGGCGATAAACGCCAATAAGTGATGTTCCATGACGAATTATAAAAAAAGAGATAATGATACGGCTGATAATTATAATGCTGAAGATATAAGCCGTTTTTTAAAGGCAGAGGCAGATGAATTCATTTTACAGCCTTTATGTGATGAACACAAAAATATTTTAAGGAGGTAAAAATGTACGATATTATAGCAGTAGGAGAATTGCTGATTGATTTTACACCAGCACCTGATGCACATTTCAAAGCGAACCCAGGTGGTGCACCTTGTAATTTTTTGACTATGGCTCAGAACTTAGGTTCAAAAACGGCGTTTATTGGAAAAGTAGGTGCAGATGCTTTTGGAAATTCATTAAAATTGGTTTTGTCAAATCAGGGAATAGATGTAAATGGATTAATTCAAGACAATCGCTTTGGAACGACGCTTGCATTTGTACATCTAACACCTGAAGGAGACAGAAGTTTCAGTTTTTATAGGAAAGGTTGTGCTGACGTGATGCTCTATAGAGAGGATGTCGATTTTGATCAAATTGATCAAACAAAGGCACTTCATTTCGGATCGCTTTCGTTCACGGATGAACCCAGCCGCTCTACGGTCTTAGCCATGTTAGAGTATGCGAAATCAAAAAATAAAATCATTACTTATGACCCCAACTATAGACCTGCACTTTGGGATGATTCTGCATCTGCAATTGATTATATGAAAAAAGGTATGGCATATGCAGACATTGTAAAAGTTTCTGACGAAGAGCTTGAACTCATTTCCGGAAACAAAGATTTATCTTTAGGTTGTAAAATATTGCACGATATCGGCGTTAAGATGATCTTTGTCACTCTAGGTGGAAAAGGTTCATTCTATTCATATGCAAAGGGATCAGGTATTGTGCCAGGTATAGAAGTTAATGTCGTAGATACAACTGGTGCAGGAGATACTTTTTTTGGCGCAACGGTACATCAGATTTTAGAACTTGGATGTCCTATAGAACAAATAGATTCTGAAAAAATCGAAGCTATTCTAAAAGTTTCTAATACGGCTGCAGCAATTTGTATAGAAGGTTTTGGTGGTATTCCTTCGATTCCTTCGAAAGAAGCTCTAATCACAAGGCTTGGTTAAGATTATAAACTTTATTCCAAAGAGCTCCCAGGTAGATTTAAAATACTTGGGAGTTTTTTACATTATTCTATTTACAAATACTTACATATAATGTATTATATTACCATAACTTAGGAGGAATCTATGACAGAAGCCTTATGGATTTATACCACAACACCTCAACTCAAAATAGTTCAAGAAATAACTGAAAATTATCCTCAAGCTTATATTACGGAAAATGAGTCTCAGATCGTCATTCAGTCTAAAGTAAATGCGGTCATTGTTATTTCTCAACTGAGCCATGATTCACAGCTTAAGTTAAATCTAGAAAATAGTTATTTTTATGTGGGTGTTAGAGTTCAAATGGGGTTGTTTAAAGCTTTTGAAAATATTTTTGAGCTCAGTCAACACTTAAATGAAAGACGGCATGCGCTTTTACATAGTGTTCAACGAGCGTATTTACAACATTTAGAGCCTATATCCTTGGAAGATCAGAAATATTTGAGACGACTTACAGAACATTATGATGTATTATGCGATCCCAAGACATCTAAGGCACTAAAAAAACCTGGAAATCAATGGGGTTCTGGACATAATCAGAGGACGAACTCTCGAAAGGTTCAATATAAAAATTATAAAGGGATCATAGCGGTCTATAATTGCCCTCAGTTTGCGGTATCATTGGCAGAATCATTCAAAGTAAAGTCTTTACTGTTAATGGATGGAAATCTTTTAAAACCAACACTTGATGAATATCTTGGTATAAATAAAATTGAGACAAATGTAGAAAGTCATCTCACTGGAATTGACAATACTGGGCTTAATATTGCCTTAGATTCTTTAAGAAAAAACACTAAAATTAAACACGATCTCAAACATATCGTTAAAAAGCGCCACCACTATGATGTCTTATTGGGAAATTATAATGTTCTAAATTATGAACACTATGACACAAGTGCCCTTAATACACTGGTGGAAACTATGGCGAATTTGTATGGATGTGTCATTATCAGTCTAGGAGACAATTTATATGATTATATGACGCTAATGTGCCTAAATAAAAGTGACATTAACATCATTTGTTTTCAAGATAATAAGAGTTCTGTTCTTTGGACAAAGCAAATGATTGAAATCTTAAAGACAAAACAGTTTATAGAGCCTGTAAAGCATCACTTATATAAGATTAAGACACCATTAAGACCTAAGATGTATTCAGAATCTGTAATGACCTCCATTTTTAAATCGCAATATAAAGGTGTGGTCAACCTTAAGCAAAAACGCCATTTCAAGAAGGTAATTAAGGAGTTGTTAAAATGAGTGTGATCACCAGTTTAAATTGTGAAACACATGAAAAACTAAATGCCCAAAGTATCGTGCAATCCGAGATTTTGGTCAATAAGTTATTAGATGAAATTGTGATTCGATTCTCAAGTCTAATTGCAGACGTTGAAGACCACAAGGTAGACGAAAATATTCTGAAAAATGAAATTGGTAAGCTTGTGGATGAGCAAAAGGGACATTTCAACTTGGAGGCCATAAAGAAGAGCCTATTTAACACGATCTACGGTTATGGAGATCTTCAGCAATATATAGATGATCCAGAAATTTCAGATATTGATGCTTCAACTTTCGACTATTTTACCATTAAGCGAAAAGGTGTCATAGAAGAAATCGGATTCAAATTTGAATCTGAAAGTGCTTTTGAGAGATTTTGTAAACTGTTGATCATTAGAAATGGGGGCGTTATTAATGAAATAGATAATCATTGTAGAGTCAGTGATGTTAAAAATCATTTGAGGATAAATGTATGCATTAGCCCTAGAAACACATCTGGGACATCACTCACCATAAGGAAGCATCTGCAAAAAAGCCTTTCTTTGGATGATCTTCAAGCGCTGAGTATGATTAACAGAGATTCAAGAGCCCTTATTGATAAGATGGTCTATTCTAAATCGAGCATTTTAATATGTGGCAAGGGTGGCGCAGGTAAAACAACACTGCTCAGAGGTATTATTGAAGCTTCTCACCCGCATGAACGCATTTTAATTTGCGAATCTGATGTGGAATTAATGCCAAAACGCAAGAATTGCATTTCACAAAGTATAAAAAAAATGCATCTTGGAGGCAAAAAAATAACACTTAATGATCTCATACGAGATGGCTTGACGATGAGTCTTGACAGTTATTGTATTGGTGAGTTAACTGGAAAGGAAGCTTGGGAATTTATAAAAGCAGGGAATACAGATCATCGGATTCTGGGCACAATACATGCAAATAACTCGGAAGATACACTGCTTAGGCTTCTAACTTTAATTGAAACAGAGACGAGGCTTGGAGAAAACACACTGCGGCTATTAATTCACGAGAGCATACAATATATTATTTACATTGCTGATTTTAAGGTTGTTGAAATTGCTGAATTATCTGTATCTGGAAACGTGCCTGCCATCAGGCATATTTATCGCTATAAGCGACTTAAAGAGGTTGCCTTATGATGACCAGTATCACAATAGGCTTTCTCATATTAAATTTGATTTGGATTGGTATTTTGATCTTTGGAATATATAAAAATCAAAAATGGTATGTTGAACTGATGCAAGAGAACACTTATCATTCTTATAAATTGAAGGCATCTGCATTTAAATTACATATAAATATGTGTGTAAATAGTTTACCTAAGAGGATTCAAAACCTTTATTTTGAATACGCATTGCTCTATGTTATATTGAGTACGTTTGCACTTTACTGGGTTGGACTTCCATTATTGTTTAAAGTTATTTTCATGACTTTGAATATGGCATTGCCCTATTTCATATTGGAAATTTCTCTTGGTAAAGTCGAGTATGAAATCGATGGTGAGCTTTTGGGGTTTTTACAGAGTATCAGTGCTTCTTTACATCAGACGGAGGACTTGATTAAAGCACTCAAATATGCAGAAAAAATGGCGCAAAATAGATATATTAAAAATTTATTAGTGACGTTCAATACTTCTATTCAATCGGGACTTGATGAAAAACTTGCCTTTCAATACTTTTACAAGTTTGCGGGACATGACTATCTAAAATATATTGTCCTAAATTTAGAGCAAGTATACTTTAGGCGTGGAAATCTTATTAAGCTCATTTCTGGACTTGAGCAAGAATACACAGCAATACAAGTTGAAATAAACAAACGAAAAATAGAGCTTAAGCAGGATAGAATATTAACACTTGCAAGCATGTTGATCGTCTTAATGACGGCTTACAAAATTGTCAATAGCAACGATTATATTAAGCTTTATTACTTGACAAGCGATATTGGCAAAATGCTTCTTGGGATAATGGGCATTTCATATGTACTCGGCATAATACTGGTGGTTAAAGCGACACAGATCAAATACTAAAAAGGAGGGCAAGTATGGTTATGAGTATGGTCATCAGTATGGGCATGATCAATATTATAATCGCAATTTTACTCTCACTTATATTGTATGAAAACATGCAAATCTCTGAAATTAATCACTCAAAATTTTTAAAGAGCATGCATGCGATGCCCATTGCGGTAACATTTGCTTTTCTGAGTCTTTTCTTAATGTCTAAAATGATTTATATCCTACTGTGTGCGGGTACAACACTTTTGATTTATAAGTCCACAGAGAAGCAGAGGGATCAGTATATGACGACTCAGAGTTTTTATAAAATCTATAAATACCTACAAATTCAACTTGAAACCGGTGCAAGGGCAGAAGATATCTTTAAGTCACTCTACAGGGTGGTGGCCTATCCTAAATTCAGGAAAAAATTATTTCAGTTTTCAGTTATTATTTCTCAAAGTCATGATGTTCAGATGGGTCTTGATTATTTGAAATCAGAACTTAAAGATCAGGAGGGCAAGTTGTTTATCAACATTACGGAAAATTTAGCATCAGCAGGAGGTGAACAAGAAACTTTTTCAAGGTTAAATCATTTACTTTTTCAAAAGTATCTTTCAAATATTAGAGAAACCACAAAAAAAATTAAGAGGATGTATCTCTATTCTGTGATATTATTTACGATTTTAGTATCTATTATGTTGATGATGCCCATAATAGATCAAATGCTAAAATCCACTCAAATGATTTTCAATTGAGGCTTAATCATAGAAAGAGAAGGGCAAGTCTTAGAAAGGGATGAATAAAATGAAAATAACGGAAAATATGATTCGAGTACAAATTATTGCAAGACAACTTGTAACAAGACAGAGGGAACGCTGGGTAACTGATGTAAGAGGTGAGTTTGGTATGAATTCAATTATTGGCGTTGCAATTGGATTAATTGTGGCCGCATTTGTATTGATACCTAGCTTAAAAACGTTTGCGACCACTGTAATGACTTCCATGACAACTTGGTGGACCGGAACCATTAACGGCACACTTTTTCCAACGAAATAACATGGGCATAGAGCAGGTAATTGTATTTGCACTTCTGCTGATTCTGACACTATTTTTCTTTGTAGTCATTATGGATTATATGGTGCCTCTGTATTTAAACTTTGAGTTTAATAGTATTTGTAGAAGTTATGCACTTCTGATAGAAGCTCAAAACGGGCTGGATGAGAATCAAAAAAATGCTTTTGTCGAAACGCTGAGGCAAAGAAATGTGATTGTAAAGCAGATTGAGTGTTCTGTGCCCAATCACATTAAAAAGGGAGATTGGATTCACTTTAGCGTTGTGGCAGAAAATAGTCGATCTGTTTTTAAAGCCTTACTTGAAAGAGAGACAAAGACATATGTTTATAAATTTACACAAGAAATTATATCTAATAAAGCATCAAACTAGGGGACTTGCCGGAATTGGTTTGTTGCTTTTCATGCTCTCTGTATTGGTCTTGTTGATTTTACCAATCTCTATTGGCCTTTTGGAGTTTCAATTTTTAAACATAGAAAAAGAACAAGTGAAGACAGCCACAGAGAATACGGTTAATCTAGTTTATGAATCCGTTGAGTCCAAAGAGATGAGTAAGGTTGTAGCAGCGCCTGACTTAAGTGAATTTGAAGCGGTGCTTGTCAAAAATTTTTCAGCACTTGGATGCTCTGTGGTTGCGCAGGATATTACAGTTGAATTTTATGAAGATCAATGGCTTTTAATTTCATTCACATATGATCACGAGTTTAAAAGTCTTGATCTTCAAAAGCCCATGTCCGTCTTTTTAAAGTATTGGCTTCCAAATGATCAGTAGAGGGAAAAGAGCAAGTTATGAGAAAAATGATAATAATGATATGTGTGATTGCGCTGAGTATTATAATGACATTTTATCAAATCCATATTATAAAAAAACAAACACTGCAGTCATTTAAAGATGTGGTCATATTAAATAAATCTGTGGCATCTGGAACGATTCTAAAATCATCTGATCTGGAGATGGGGAAGATCAATACGCTTTGGTATTCTTCAGACTACTATACGCGTATAGAGGATGTCGTGGGTATGTATATCACGACAGATTTCAGCAAATATAGCATTTTATCCAAGCAAATTCTAGCAAGTACGGTGGATGATCAAACCGTATCGGAAACGGATCACGCAATGACAACTTTGAAAGTTTTGCCCGAGGCGGCACTTTGCTTTAGACTTGCTAAGGGGGATGAAGTTTTTCTGTATCAGGTGAATCCAGACAATGAAGTCATAGACATGGGCAGGGTAGTGATAAAAGCCATCTACGACAATAATTTGGAAGGCGAAAGTCTGCCAACGTATCTGCTGATAGAGGCAGATCAAAATGTGATTAAAGATATTATTCGATTTAGAGAATTGGGTCGTTTTGAAGTGATTCGAAAATAATCGCTGTAGGAATTATATTCATAAAAAACAAAATTTGATATAATGGTTCAAAGTGGGTGATGCATATGGATTATAGTAGACTTTCCAGAGAGACTCTGATTCATGAAATTAAACAACTGAACCATCAAATTGAAAAGCTTAATATTGAAAAGGTTGGTCAGGAAATTAATATTGGCAGCAAGTTGGATATGATCCAAGCCCCTGTATTCTTGATCAAGTTGGATTATAGTGTCACTTGGGCAAATGCTTATAGTGTTCATCACTATGAAAACATACTCGGTAGAAAGTGCTATCAAGTGTTTTATGATTTTAATGACATCTGCCCAGGGTGTCCAATGCAGGAAGTTCTGGATTACAAATCAAAGTTCGACACAATGGTATATCCCAATGTTGAGAGTGAGAGCGTTGATAAGCAGGTTTGGAAAAATCAGTTGATTCCCCTAATCGTTCAGGGGAAGGTAACAGGCATACTAGAGTTTCAAGACAATATAAGGGCGCATGAACAATACGATGAAAGCTATAAGGAAATCATACAAAATCTAAAACATGAAAATAATGAACTCAAGCGCAAAGTGAAAAAAACAAATGAATTTATAGATCATTTTACACGGGAAATGAGAACGCCTCTAAGGTCTTTAAGAGGTTTTTTTGACTTGTTTGACCAAACATTTCTATCAGAACTTCAAAAGGAGTATCTGAAGGTGATCAAAACGAATTCGGATTTGCTATTTGAGATTTTGAGTCGAATGTTGCTTTATACGAAATATGATGAAGGCAATATTAAAATCGTAAAAACGGAGTTTCATTTTAGACATGCCATAGAAGAAGTGATACAAACTTTTAGTATTTTATATGAAAACGAAAAAAACAATCATATCAAATTAGAGTATTCACCTTCGATTCCAGATATTTTAATCGGAGACCAAGTTAAGTTAAAATTAGTGATCTCTTATTTACTAGAGACTTCTAATTATTTGTGTCAAAATGATGAGATCGTTGTAAATGTGTCTGAAGTGACTGAAAACAGAGAGAAAATTCATCTTAAAATCAGTATTTTGGATACCAGTGAGGTGGTTCCAAATCGGATGATCGATTTAAATGACTATGACATCAACACGCGATCACGCTTTAATACCATAGAGGAATACGCCATTGCTTTGGGACTCTATCTCTCTAAAGAATTGATCCAAGCGACAGGCGGGATGATTGAAGTATCCAGTGTAAAGGATAAGGGAATCCATTCAACGCTCTTTCTAACACTTGATAAAGTTGTAGTGAAATCACAAATGCCAAAAGTGATTCCAAAGGCAACTCGAAAGAAAATTTTAATTGCAGATCATGAGAAGCCACAGATTCCAATGGATTACTTTGAAGCATATGATATCTATTTTGCCAAGACAGGTGCTCAAGCAATTGAACTCTTTTTTTCAGTGATACCAGATTTGACCATAATTGACGTTATGATTGAAGATTGCGACGGCTTTAGTGTCCTAGATGAAATTGAGAGAAGAAAAAATGGCAACTCCCCTGTTATAGCAATCTCCAATAAGCTCATTGATAATGAAGCTGAGTTTATGAAGGACTATGGCTTTGATGATTATTATACAAAACCTTTTACAGAGGCCATTTTAAAAAATATAATTGAAAATTATTTAAAAGAGACATCACTATAAAATGTCTCTTTTTCTGTGTTATAATCTAAGTATTAAATTGGATGGTGAACGCATATGAAATTTAAAATGATTGCAACGGCAGTTTTCGGTATGGAAGCGATCGTTAAAAAAGAACTTGAACAATTGGGTTTTGAAAATATAACAGTTGAAAATGGCCGCGTGATGTTTGATGCAGATGAACGCGGTATTGCAAGGGCAAATTTATGGGTTAGGACAGCAGAGCGCATTTTTATTAAAGTGGGTGAATTTAAAGCGACTACATTTGAATCGCTTTTTGACCAGGTGCACAAAATTGCTTGGGAAAACTACATTCCAAAGAATGCAAAATTTCCTGTGAATGCCAAGTCCGTTAAATCAAAGTTGTATAGTTTATCTGATATTCAGAGTATCTGTAAGAAGTCGATTGTGAACAGATTGAGCAAAGTCTATCAAACGCAGTGGTTTGAAGAGACAGAAGAACCCTATAGTATCCTTGTTGGGATTTTAAATGATGTGGTGACCGTGAGTATTGACACTTCAGGTTCTGGGCTTCACAGACGTGGTTATCGTGAAAAGGGGAACGAGGCGCCAATGAAGGAAACACTTGCTGCTGGATTGCTCAGCATCAGCAGATGGCAAAGTAAAATACCACTTATTGATCCGTTTTGTGGTTCTGGCACAATTATCATTGAAGCGGCAATGATGGCAAAGCATATTGCGCCGGGATTGAACCGAAAATTTGATTCAGAGTCTTGGCGGTTGATTCCAAGTTCCATATGGAAAGAAGAGCGCAAAGCTTGTTATGAAGCGATTAAGCATGATGTGGATGTAGTGCTGCAGGGTTACGATTTAGATCCAAGATCCATTAGAACAGCGATGGACAATGCAGAACTTGCAGGTGTGGAGGATATCGTTCACTTTCAAGTGAGAGACGTCAAGGATTTCAGTACAAGTTATCAGTATGGTTATGTTGTCACGAATCCGCCATACGGAGAACGCTTAAATGAGCAGGAAGAAGTAAAACAACTCTATCAACTCATGGGACGGGTGTTTGCACCCTATAAAACGTGGTCCAAGTATGTGATCACATCTTATGAAAATTTTGAGAGAGAATTTGGAACGAAAGCGACAAAGAACAGAAAACTCTACAATGGCCGAATCAAAACATATTTCTATCAATATTTTGGTGAGAAGCCGCCTAGACCTAAAAGAACAACCGAATCTATTGAAAATTCTAAAAATAAATCGTAAGGAATTTTACTGTTTATGAATAAATCAAGACGGAATTCATTTGTTATCTTCGTAATTTGTCTGATTATAGTTTTAAAATTTGACTTGGTAATTGCGCAATTTTCTAAGTGGGTAAAAGAAGACTTTAAAGTGATCAATCAAGTGGTTTATAATCAGAATGTTGATTTTGAAAACCGTGCAGAAATTTTAAAATTAGGTGCCAATTATATGGTATTAGATCAATCCAAATTGAAAATGTACGATAATGAAGGCCTTGCCATATGGGAAAAAGAGGTTTCCACACAAAATATTTTAATGGCGAGCGGCAAGGCCAGTATTGCGCTCGTAGAAAAAAAATCGGGTGATGTCTTTATAGTGGATTTAAAAGGCAATATCAAAGCTTCACATTTTGGATTTGGTGGCGTTAAAGGATTAAAGTATTTTAATGAAAAATATGTAGGGCTATTAAAAACAGATGGCACTTTGACGATATTGAATGAAAAACTTGAAATTCTGAGCAATACAGTACTTCCAAAAGGAGAAATCATTGACTTTTCCATCAACATTGAGAGACAGGATATCGTTGCAGTGGTACTAGATCTCAGCAGAAAAGATTTTAACACCAAGCTTGTTATTGCAACTTTTAATGGCGAGATCACCAGTGGCAGTAATTTGTTTTCAGAAATTGCATATCAGTTATGGCTTACAGAAGATCAAATTAAGCTCATAACGGACTCCCAAATGATGGCTTATGACTATGATTGCAATTTGGAGATTAGCGTACCATTTGACAGGACCGTTCGAAAGTTTTTTTATGATCCAGAGCAGGAACGGTTTTATTTTAATGTGATCAATGAAGAGGGACAAATAGAAAATCCCAAAGCTCAGAATGCCATAATAGCAATCGATAAATCGGGTGAAACACTTATAGAATTTGATGCAAGTTTAGATGAGATCGAAGGTATCAAGATCATGGACAACCGATTGATGGCTTTTAATCATGAAAAAATTGTCTTTTTTGATGAAGCAGGCAAAGTAGTCGATACTTATGTGGGCAAAGATGAGATTTTAGACGTGATTATTTTAGATGAAAAACATTTTGGCGTGGCTTACATCAATCATATGGATCTGTATGTTTTAAAGTGAGATCATAGCATCAAAAGGTAGTATAAATTTTAACGAAATTCTAATGCTGTTGTGGTATTGTTAGAAAAACAACGCATTTGGGAGGTTGATATGAACTGGACAGACTATCTGATGTTCATAATTATTGGTGGGAACATGCTCTATGGATTCAATAGAGGTTTTATTACAACTTTTATTGGATTGATTAAATGGTTTGCAAGTATTATCTTGGCAAAGATGTTTTATGTTGAGTTTACACAATATGTGATTCAAAATTGGTATGATCCTGCCCCTGTAATCCATGAGCATGTTGAACGATTTGTGACCAATATGCTCAATATGAATACACCTGCTGACGTGACAATGACAGCAGAGCAAATTAAGCAAGGCATTGAGAGTCTTAATCTGCCTGAATTTTATAGCAAAGGGCTCGCTGAATTTCAAGGCAATATTACTTTTACGCGCTTTACTAATGACATTGCCTCACAGATTACACAGATGATCATCTATGTGATGGGATTTCTTTTATTGCTTTTAATCATCATGTCCCTATTGGGGATTTTAGAGGCTATTGCAAATCAATTGGCGCGATTACCAGTAATAAAAGAATTTAATAAAAGTGGAGGCTTGATTTTAGGTGCTATTTTAGGGCTTATAAGCGTGTACTTCATCATGATTATCTTAAACGTCTTTATTACTTTTGAATGGAGTCAAAATATTGTTCTAGTGATTGAAAATTCTAAGTTTGCCGTGTATTTTTATAAATACAATATCCTACAATATTTTTTTGTGAGTTTTTTGAGCAGTTTGTATAAGAGTTTTTTAATGATATAGGAGGGATACAATGGAAGTGAAAATTGATGCCAGAGGCTTAGCATGCCCTAAACCTGTTATTGAAACAAAAAAGGCAATTGAAGGTCTTAAAGAAGGCAATATTATCACTGTGGTGGATAATATCATTGCTCGAGATAATGTCTCTAAGCTTGCAAAGAGTATGATGCTTCATTATACTGTAACCGAGACAGGAGGAGAATATCAAATCAGTATTTTTAAAGGGGAGTACTCCACGCAATCGGAGGATATGGTTCAGAAGAGACCGGATCTTGCGAATACAGTGATCTTTGTTGGCAGTGATGTCATGGGCACTGGAGATGATGTTTTAGGTGCAATTTTAATGAAAGGCTACTTTTACACCTTAACAGAATACGAACCCTTTCCAAAGGCCATTTTATTTGTCAACTCAGCTGTGAAATTGACAACTGAGGGTTCTCCAATACTGGATTATCTCACCAAGTTGATGGAAATGGGCACAGAGGTTTTAAGCTGTGGGACATGTCTTGATTATTATCACTTAAAAGACAAGCTTGCAGTGGGCGGTATTACAAACATGTACACTATTGTTGAGACGATGCAAGAAGCGAATAATACGATAAGGATATAAAAATGACTGATGAGTGTATGTTAATTGTTTTTGAGTCAACGCATAAAGCTATTCGAACAGAGAGACTTTTATTAGATCGAATTGATATAGATATGATTCCAACACCTAGAGAAATTGGTGCAAGCTGTGGTCTCACGATCTCTTTTGAGATCGCAGATTTAGAGGCTGTAAAAGGGTTGCTCTCGAGAGAAGACAAGACGGGGATAGATTTATATCATTACAATAAATCAAGTGAAATCAAAGCAAGTCAAAGGTCATGGGAGGATTAGGATGCCTTTAAAATTAGAAGCAGGCGATGAAATTGTAACCAAAAAAACACACCCATGTGGCAGTAATCGGTTTATCATCACAAGAGTAGGGATGGATTTCAGAATCAAATGCTCAAAATGTGAGAAAGAAATTTGGATTCCACGCATAAAGCTTGAAAAACGTGTGAAAGAGATTTATCGAAATGGCACGAAAGTGGATAAGGAAAACATATAATTTGAGTTAACATGATAAAAAAAGTTGACAGAGGACATTCTAAATGATAAAATACCTCTGTTGTAGTTCCGACCCAAAAGGTCGTTACTTCTCTGCTCTGTTAGAAGAGCCATTTTTGTCCATAGGGAGGTGTAAAGAAAGATGAGAAAATACGAAACGTTGTTTATTTTTAAACCATCAATTGAAGAAGAGAAAAAAGTTGAACTTTTAGAAAAATTCAAAAGCATTATCAATGCTGATGGTGAAGTTGAAAAAGTAGAAGAGTGGGGTAACAGAAAGTTAGCTTACGAAATCGAAAAAGTAAAAGAAGGCTATTATGTACTTGTGAACTTCAAGGCAAATCCGGAACTTCCGAAAGAACTTGAAAGAAACTTCAAAATTGCTGACGAAGTCATCAGATATATCATCATTAATTTAGAAGATAAATAATCAAGAAAGATGGGGGCTCATTAATGAATAGTGTAGTATTAATTGGACGTTTGGCAAGAGACCCAGAACTTAGATTTGTACCTGGAAGTGGCATGGCAGTTGCCAATTTTACATTGGCAGTTGATAAGGGCCTTACCAGAGAAAAAAAGCAGGAATTTGAAAGCCAAGGCAGACCCACTGCTGATTTTATAAGAATTGTTGTGTGGGGGAAGCAAGCTGAAAATTGCTCTCAATATTTAGCAAAAGGTAAACTTGTTGCAATACAAGGATCCATTCAAACCGGTTCATATAAAACACCTGCTGGAGAGACGCGTTATACAACAGAGGTGTTGGCAAATAGAGTTGAATTTCTCGAATGGGGAGAAAAAACTCAGTCATCTGGAAAAACGGATGATTTTAGTTTTGGTAACACGAATTTTGATGATTACCAAGCTATTGAAGACGACGATGACGTTCCATTCTAATTAGAAGGAGGGAAAATACGATGATCAAAAGACGTAGAAAAAGAAAAGGTTGTTCTTTTTGTCAAGATAAAATCGAATCAATCGATTACAAAGATACAAAAAAATTACAAAAGTACTTAACTGAAAGAGGCAAAATTTTACCAAGAAGAGTTTCTGGAAACTGCGCTAAACATCAGAGAATGGTTACTAGTGCTGTAAAAAGATCTAGAATCATTGCTTTGTTACCTTTCGTAAGTGAATAAAACAATTGAACACCGCATAAGCGGTGTTTTTTTATGATTGAGGATTAGTTTTTACAACAATCTAGCACGAGTCAGCAGAAATGTAGTATAATCATAGAAGAGAAACTAGAATGGAGGACGCTATAATTGAAAAACACACGTCAAATTACGGAAGCGGGCCTATTTGCGGCTATTTTGGTCATATTTATTATAGGTTCTTTTTATATACCTGTTATTGGGGGTGCAATTTTTTTCATAGCACCCTTACCCGTTATTATTTTGAGCATTAGAAATACAGCTTTGAATGTGGTTGTATCCTGTATTGTAAGTGCACTATTATCTAGTTTGTTAGTCTCTTTCTCATTTGGTTTTAGCGTGGGCATGCTGGCACTCGGCATAGGACTCCCAATGGGTCTTGCAATAAAGCGATTTGAACCGCCTTTGAAAGCCATGGCCATTGGGACATTGGGTGCATTTGTAGCACTGATTTTGATCTTTGGTCTGATGAATTTCATACTGGGCATTTCAACGGAGCAAACCATTGATGAAATGTTCTCTATGTCCAAAGATATACAAGCTGAAATCGACAAGACCATTGAGAGCTATTCGACCACCTTGTCCCCTGAACAGCAGACACAAATCAAAATGGCACTTGGAGATTCATCTGAGACAATGGACAATATGGTGGAGCTGTTAAAACTCTTAATGCCAGCGAGTCTATTATTGATGTCAATATCTCTTGCAATGGTCAATTACAGGGTTTCTATCTCTTTTTTAAAGCGATTAAAGATGGCCCATAGACCTTTAGGGTCATTTACAACTTTCACCTATCCAAAGCATATGGCCTATGGAAGTGCAGGTATGCTACTGGGAGCCTATGTTCTGGGCTCAATGGGCGTTGTGGATATGACGACCGCCATGTTGAATTTTATTTACCTATTTATTATGATATTCTATATACAGGGATTAGCAGTGGGATATTTCTTCCTTAGGAGATCTATTTCAAAAGGTGTCTCGATTACTATTTTAGTACTGGTATCATTGTTGGGGCTTATAAACTATATTGCGCTAATTGGCTTTATGGATGTTTTATTAGATGTGAGAAGATTACAACCTAAGAAGAGGTGAGAACCATGGGAAATTCGAAGATTGGCAATCCATTTAAAGAACCCCTTAATTTATATTTGATCGTCATTGGATTTTTGGTGGCGATTATTGCATACTATGATAAAATTTTGGGTGTGCTTGGGATTGTCATTTTATTGGGAATGTTATTCTACAATTGGTTTTCAGACCGATCAAAGAGCAAAAAATGGCGTAAATACATTGAAAATTTATCGACGAATATAGATAGTGCAGCAAGATACGCTGTTTTTAACTTACCGGTGCCATTAGTGGTTACAGACCTTGAAGGCAAAGTAAACTGGTATAATTCTAAGTTTACGGATATGGTGTCAGAAAAAAGTGTTATTGGAAAGCGCATTGATAAGCTTGTGAACACGCTGCAATTCGAGCAAATTAAAAATGGCGACTTGATTGAATCCATTAGAGTAGGAGATCGTACTTATAATGTCTTTGCAAACATGGTGTCGTTAGATGATGATAATCCTCAAGAAGTGATTTGGATGCTTTATTGGTTTGACACCACTGATCTTGCGAATCTTGCCAGCAAGTATGAAGATGAAAAACCGGTATTGGCATTGATCTATGTGGATAATTACGATGATGTTATGAACGAGACCAAGGAAGAAAAAATTCCTTTTGTGACTTCTGAAATAGAAAAGAAAATTAACCTTTGGGCAACAAGAATGAACGGTATGATTAAACGTTATCAAAAAGACAAGTACGTTGTCATTTTTGAAGCGAAATACCTTGAAAATATAGAGGCAAAGCGTTTTACGATATTAGACGATATTCGTGAGATCGATGCGGGCAATAAAATCCCTGTGACGCTCAGTATTGGTATTGGTGTCAATGGCAAAAATCCGAGTGGCCTTGAAGAGGATGCTTACGCTTGTCTTGAGTTGGCACTTGGACGCGGAGGCGATCAGGCTGTCGTTCGTAAAAAAAATGCTTTCGAATTTTATGGTGGCAAAACAAAAGCTGTTGAGAAACGCAATAGGGTAAAGGCGAGAGTTGTTGCACATGGTTTTAAAGCGATTATTGAAGAGAGTTCAAAAGTCGTTATCATGGGACATAAATCTCCAGATATGGATTCATTTGGTGCTGCTGTGGGTGTCTATAGAGCAGTTTTGAATATGGGTAAGAGCGCTTATGTGGTCTTAAACGAAGTGACGGATGCAATCGTCAATGTGCATGCCACTTTTAAGGATCATGACCTGTATCATTTTGTAAGCTCTGAAGAGGCCATAGACCTTGTGGATGAAAACACCGTGCTCGTCGTGGTGGATACGCATAAACCGAGTCTGACAGAATGTCCGGAGCTTATAGAGGCATGTGATCGTGTGGTATTGATAGATCATCACAGGAGAAGCACAGAATTTATTGAAAAGGCGATCTTGAAATATCTAGAGCCCTATGCTTCAAGCACGGCAGAACTCATAACAGAAATCTTGCAATATATGGAGAACAAGCCTAAAATCGAAAAAGAGGAAGCAGATGCTCTACTGGCAGGTATCACGGTGGATACAAAAAACTTTTCTCTTAAGACAGGCGTTAGAACCTTTGATGCAGCCGCCTATTTGAGAAGACAAGGGGCAGATACCATTAGAGTTAGACAATTGTTTCAAGATGATCTTGAAACCTTTACAGAAAAAGCCAACATCGTTGGAAATGCAATGCGATATAGAGAGACGATTGCCATTTCCACCACAGATAAAACAGCAAAGAGTATCCAATTGATTGCAGCTCAAGCTGCGGATGATTTGCTCAATATAAGGGGTATTACAGCTTCTTTTGTTATTGCAAAAAAAGAAGATGGCACTGTTTTTATCTCAGGGCGTTCGCTAGGGGATGTCAATGTACAAATTATTTTGGAAACACTCGGTGGTGGTGGTCATCTTGAAGTCGCTGGGGCACAATTCAAGGATGGTGATATAAAAGTCATCAAACAAAGATTGATCCAATCTATTGATCAATATTATAGGGAAGGAGTAGAAAAATAATGAAAGTTATATTACTGAAAGATATTAAAGGAACCGGTAAAAAAGGGGATATTATCAATGCTAGTGATGGTCATGCAAGAAACTATCTCATCCCGAGAGGTCTTGGGAAAGAAGCGACAGAGGGCAGTGTTAAGCAACTGGAACATCAAAATGCAGCTAAGGCAAAACGAGCAGCAGAAGAACTTGCTGAGGCAAAAACACTTGCTACAGACATAGAGAAGATTGTTATTACCTTTAAAACAAAAGCAGGTGAAGGCGGACGTCTATTTGGTTCAATTACCAATAAGGATATTGCTGAAGAACTTAAAACGAAACACGATCTGGATATTGATAAGAAAAAGATCGCGTTGGAGCAACCGATCAGAACCTTGGGGACAACTTTGGTAACGATTAAGGTTTATCCTAAAGTGTCGGCTCAGATGAAGGTTCAAGTCATAGAAGAATAATAATGAGACGGAAAGGTGAGGAGTCCATTGGACTTCTTCTTTTTTCAAATGAATTATCTGAATTATCAGATATAAAGTGAGGTATAGCATGTTATCGTCAATAAAAAAAGAGATGAAGAAAACACTTGTAGGCAAGGAAACAGCTATTGAAAATATCATGATTGCATTGCTTTCAGGGGGACATGTGTTGATAGAGGATCTGCCTGGTCTTGGCAAGACAACCTTGGCAAAGTCATTTGCAAAAGTCAACGATTGTACGTTTAATAGAGTTCAGTTTACACCGGACTTGATGCCATCTGATTTAATTGGCATTTCAATCTTTGATAAACAACTGCAAAGATTTGAATTTCAGAAAGGCCCTCTTTTTAGCAATATCTTATTAGCAGATGAGATCAACAGAACTTCGCCGAAAACACAGTCCAGTTTGCTAGAAGCTATGGAAGAATCACAGGTAACGGTAGATGGGCATGCATATCATCTTGAGCAACCCTTTATGGTGATTGCCACAGAAAACCCTATAGAACAACAGGGCACTTTTCCTTTACCTGAGGCGCAATTAGATCGATTTATGATGAGGATTTCTCTTGGTTATCCAAGTATGGATGAAGAAATGGATATTCTTTCGCTGAAGGAATCCACTGAAGAGATAAAGGCCATTGTTACCAAGCACAAAATCACGGAAATGATTGAAGCTGTGGATCAAGTTTTTGTGGATACCGCACTGAAGGCCTACATTGTAAAGCTTTGTAAAGCCACAAGAGAGCATACCTCTATTAAACTAGGGGCGAGTCCAAGGACGTCGGTGCATTTGTTTAAAGCGGCAAAAGCAAAAGCCTATTTGGATGGTCGCAATTTCGTTATGGGCAAAGATGTCTATGAACTGTTCGAAAATATCGTTTCTCATAGGATATTGCTTAAAGGAGAGGCTGTTTACAGAGGCGTTGATGTGCAAACATTGGTGGCATCTATTTTAAAATCTGTCGAAGTACCAAGATTAAATCGATAATTGATGAATGAGCAGGTGGCAAATGGCAAGAATACCGAATATGCTTATGATGTTTATAATGTCATTTTTATTATTATTTGCAGTGATGTCTGGAAGTCGAGAACTCTACTATCTATTTTTTCTTTCTTTGATTTTTAGGGTGTCTATGAGCATGATCCTAAGGCACAATTTTAAAAATATATTTATCATGTATTATACAAGTGCCAATGTGATTGAGGCAGGAGATGATATCCATATTGAATACAAAGTTTCAAATACCAGTCTCTTGCCAATTCCTCATGCCAAAATTGAATTTTTTTTAAGCGATAAACTCGATACGGAATCTTCTTTAAAGGAAATTGCTTATTTTAAGAATTATCAAATGATCAATTTTTCCAAAAAAGTTAAGTGTCCTTACAGAGGGTATTATAAGATTGGCAAAGTGCGTGTCACTCTTTTTGATCCTATGATGCTTTCTTCAAGGGTAATTGCTTTTGATAAAGAGATTGATTTAACCGTACATCCTAAAATTTTGCCAATACATATCTTGCCTATGGATACACGAGATATACATGGTACATTAAAATCTCATCGAAAGACTGTGGAAGATCGAACCAATATTGTTAATATCAGACCGTTCGAAAGAGGCGATAGCCTTAAAAATATTCATTGGAAACTCAGTGCCAAGCTTGACGATATCCAAACCAAGGAGTTTGAGCAAACATTAGGTGCGAGATTTTTTGTCATATTAGATGGGAGCATGAGTCAATTCAAGGAGGGCATGACATATTATGATGAAGAACGCATGGTTTCATATTGTGCAACTTACGTGAAATATGCACTTGAAAATAATATTCAGACGAAATTGATGCTTACCAATAAGCGCGATATGCTAATAGAAGGTAAAGACAGCAATGATTTTGAAAAAATATTAGAGGCATTGACAGGATTTGAATCCAATGGTGAGGCGCAATTGATAAATCATTTACAGCATGTCATAAGTCGAAATGGCACCTTTAGCACGTGTTATCTCATAACTTATAAATTATCATCTGAGTTAGTGGCTTTTTTACAGCGTTCACGTCGAGAGGGCCTAATGTTCAAAGTCGCTGTTTTTAAAGCGAAGGCATCCACCAGTCCTGCGCTTCTCGACTTAATTGAAAATGCACATTTTGATGTCAATTTCGTGGACAAGGAGTTGATTTTCAATGAGTAGGAAATATCAATGGCTGGCGGGTTTTATCATTTATGGTGCGCTTTTAATGTTGATGAATCACTTTGTCAATTATGCCCTCAATTCAACTCAATTTATATGCCTTGCAATTGTAAGCTACACCCTGTGTATCGTTTTTATTTTATATAGGAAATGGCTTGCACGCATATGTACGGTAGCTTTTCTATGCGTCCTTTTCATCTATGCTTTAGATGCCGCTTTAGAACATTTATTTGTGGATGAGATGACCCTTAGAAATGATCTGATTGTATCGACTGAACAGGAAATGGATTTAGAAAATCAGCCTGTAGATGCGACCTTAGAGACGGAAGCGCCTGCATCTGGATTCACCGTTTATCAAAATGTGCATAGAATTAGGCAGGATCTGGACTACCAGAAAATTATAAATTTTGTAAAGTGGTTAACAGAAAGCAGAGGCAACCACAAATCGGTTGACGATGAACGATATGAACGCATATTATTTGTAGGCATGTCCTTCACATTGGCCTTGATTTTACAATTAATAATGAGATATCGTTATAGTAAAGTATTGCTGCTGATCCCCTTTTTTGCATTTGTGTGGATGTGGTATCAGTATGTGGATTTGCCACGTCGAATTTACGCTTATTATTTTATAGGGGTCTTCATATTTTATGTACTGGATCGACAGAATTCATTAAAAAAACGATCTCAGGACTATGGTCGCGATTACTACAAGTCCAGAGCATTATTTCAGTTTTCCGCAGGGATTGGCCTCTTAATGATTTTAGTAACAATAGTAGTCACTACAGTGTTTCCAATCAAAAAGTTTAATCAGTTAACAGAGCCAATAATTCCCCATATTTGGGGTGGAAGAAGTGGTTACTCCAGTGGGCACATAAAAATGTATACGCTCAATGACACAGCCTATCAGTCCAGCGACAATCAGCTGGGGGGACCCATTAAAAGCATAGATCGTGATACGCCGTTGTTCTGGGTAAAAATGGATCAAAAACAGTCTAAATCTCTCTATTTAAAAGGTAATGTAAAAGATTATTACGATGGCTACCAATGGTTTAGTCATGCGAATACCTATAAAAAGGCGTTTGAATTTTATCTCAGTGAACCCAGAAATGTAGATTATCTTAACAGTGTGCTCTTTGAAGAAGTCAGTGGCACCATCCGATTTGATCATATGGATACCATCACGCTTTTTTCACCGATGGGGTTATATAATACAAGTCTTGGAGAGGATGTATTTGTATCCATAGACAATGAAGCCTTTTATAAGGCTGGTGCCTTTGTGAAGTTTTTAGAGACCTATCACTTTAACTCGGCAAATAAAGATTTTTTACTTTCTAAAGAAGTGGACTATTTACAATTGCCCGACAATATTGACAGAGGCATCTATCAGCTGGCACGAAATCTTGGGGCGTATGGTAAAACGTCTGATGAAAAAATGCTTATAATGACCCGTTTTTTACTTCAAAATTATCAATATACATTAAATCCTCCGAAATTTGATAGAGATCGAGAGTTTGTTTCCAAGTTTTTATTGGATACACGCGAAGGTTATTGTACCTATTTTGCAACGGCTCTTACAGTTATGGCTAGAATTAATGGGATGCCGGCAAGATATGTGGAAGGTTTTAGAATTGATCCCAATGAGGAGAATAGTCAAGATTATAGCATGGTTACAGAAGGCGATGCACATGCTTGGTGTGAGGTCTATCTCGAAGATAGAGGATGGGTTATTTTCGAAAGCACACCACCTTATGCAGACCTTCAATTATCATCTGAACAAAGTGAATCCGTGCATCTTGATCAAATGCTTGAAAAAGAAGAGACGACTATTGTATCGGCTTCAAATCTAGATAGAGAGGCATTTAAAGAAAATCTGCAGGAAGAACAGATGAATTTTGGGGATACAGGAGATGACAGTGGGCTTGTTCAAGTGGAAAACAGACAGAAACAAGAGCTCGATTTAAGTCTCGTTCTCATGGGGAGCATATTGACTTTAATAAGCATCCTTTTAATTGCTGTTGTCGTTTCATATGTCATAAATATGAGCAAAATTAGAGCAAATGGCACTAGGAAGAATGCACTTAGGATGACATACTACTTGGCGTATTTATTAAGAGCTCTGCACCCGAATCAAGGCGTCTTATTGGATCATCTCATAGTCGAGACGCAGTTAGAGGATGAGGCGCAAATGAAAATATTAACATTTATTTACAACAATCGAGCAGATGCTGATGTGGTTTTTGTGAATGAGGTCTCATCACTGTTAAGTAAAGCCATTGAACAGCAAGAATTAAAGTTTAAGTTGAAATTTGGATGGCTTAAATTGGCTCGTATCAAAATTTTCAACTTGCGAAAAATCGTACTCTAGTCACTATAATTCATGTTATAATATTAGTCAGTCGGAAAAGAAGTGAGAGGATAAAATGAACGTAAATTTAAAGACAATGCCGCATGATATCAATGCAGAGCAAAGTGTTATTGGCTCATTGTTATTGGACAGTGATTTAATTGGAGATGTTCTGGAAATCATCACCTTTGACGAGGAATTTTATAATGAAGCACATCGTGAAATTTTCAGAACTGTTAAAGACTTGTTCGCAAATGGAAAAACCGTGGACCTTATAACGATTTCGGATGAGCTCATGAAGAATCAGTTACTTGAAACTGTTGGCGGATTTGAGTATTTGACGGAATTATCAGATGTAGGTACACTGATTTCCAATGTGACTAACCATGCAAAGATCATTCACGAAAAGTATATTTTAAGACGTTTGATTAAGTCATCGACAGACATCGTGGAAAAAGGTTATAACAATCAAGATGTTGAAGGCCTTATAGAAGAAGCCGAATCCAATATTTTCGAAATTTCTCAAAATAAAAATAAAAAGGGTTTTCAGCCTATAGCAGATGTTTTACAGACCACTTATGATAAAATAGTCATGCTTCATGAAGATCCTCATGCCCTTACAGGTATTCCCACAGGCTTTGAAGCGCTGGATGAGATGACTTCTGGCATGCAAAAAGCAGATTTAATTTTAGTTGCTGCAAGACCCTCCATGGGTAAGACGGCTTTCGCCTTAAACTTATGCCAAAATGCCGCTGTTAAAGAGAAGAAGAGCGTTGCCATTTTTAGTCTTGAAATGGGGGCAGACCAACTTGTACAACGTCTTTTAAGCGCGCAGTCTCTTGTTTCGATTTCTGAGATCAGATCTGGAAATATACAGGATGACGATTGGTATAAGCTTGCAAGAAGTAGTGCACAGCTTGCAGAAGCCAAAATTTTTATCGATGATACGCCAGGGATCACTGTGGCTGAGATGAGAAGTAAGTGCCGTAGGCTCAAGATGAACCATGGTCTTGATATGATCATGATTGACTACATCCAGCTTATGTCGGGTGGCGGAAAACAAGAAAATAGGCAACAGGAGATCTCAACAATTTCTAGATCTTTAAAACAAATTGGGAGGGAAATGCAGTGTCCTGTCATTGCACTTTCACAGCTTTCCCGGGCGTCAGAACTCAGAGCGGATCATAGGCCAATTCTTTCAGATTTACGTGAGTCGGGTGCCATAGAGCAGGATGCCGATTTGGTTATGTTTCTCTATAGAGATGAATATTATAATCCTGAAACGGTGGATGAAAAATTAAAAGGCATTGGTGAAGTGATTATTGCAAAACAAAGAAATGGTGAAACGGGTAAAGTGTATTTAGCTTGGTTAGGGCAGTATACCAAGTTTGCTAATACTTCTCAAATGAGGTGACACAGTGGTTCCAGAATTTAGAAAACTGAGAAAAGCGGATATCTATCAATTTTCAAAATGGGGTAGACATGAAGATCCCAGATTTTATCAGTACAATTTTCCCTTTGATACGAAGGAAGAGTTTGATGACTGGTTTAGAACAAAGCAGAAATGGATTCGAAGAAAAGTCTACGGTTTATTTTTAGATGCGCATCCAGTTGCTTTTATTACTTTAAAAAACATAAATTGGTTTAAGAGAAGCGCAGAACTTGGGATTGGTGTTGATCCAAATTACCTTGGCAAGGGTTTGGGTACTGTGGCTTTAAATAAATATTTGGAATATATTTTTAACAGTTTTCCAATAGAGACTATGTTCTTAAGAGTGGCTGTTTTCAATGAAAGAGCGAGAAGAAGCTATGAAAAAGTAGGTTTTAGAGAAGTTCAAAGATGTGTGAAGCCCTTTGAGGAACAAGGTTATAAAGATTTGATTCTTCAAGACTATCAAGATCAGTTTCAGATGATTCAGGGGGAGCTTTGCACCATGTTTATAATCATGTCCATTCGGAAGAAGGACTTTATGCAATTAAAGCGCACAGAGTAGAAATCAAATGGAATCACAATGGATTTCAGCAAAAGATCAAAATAAGGACTCCACAGATAGCCCGTGTTGCGGGAAAATGTGGAGTCCTTATTTTGAATTATCAGAAAATTCATTGACAACAAAATAGGGATATGGTAATTAATATATGAGTTCAATATACGAACTCAAGTTCGTATTATGAACATCCGTATAAGGAGGCAAAAATGACAGTAAAAAAGACTGCTATAGGCAAGTCCATTGAAATTATGAAGTTTTTATCTGAACCCCCATATGCATTTTCAGCTCTTGAAATTAGCCAAAAACTTGGAATTAATCGCACAACGGTACATCGAATTTTAGCGGAGTTTCAAGCACAGGATCTCGTGGTTCAAAACGGAGATAAAAAGTTTTCCATAGGTCCAGAACTTTATCATCTGGGATCTAAATATCTCTATAAGACCAAGGGATTTAACATCATCAAACAAGTTGTTGAAAAAACGGCCATACAGCTTAAACAAAATGTAGGTTACACCGTTATAGAAAAGGGCAAGATTATGAATCTATATGAATCCGAATTGACGATGCCTGTTAAAATTACTTATGAACATGGGTCGTTCTTTCCGATTCATTGCGGTGCTTATGGCAAAACCATTATGGCATTTCATAAACCAACTTGTGAGTTAGAGCAAATTGTGAGACATACCGATTTAATTGCAAAAACAGAAAAGACCATTACAGATCCAGACCTTCTGCTTTTAGAGTATAAAAAGATTAGAACGCAGGGTTATGGCATAAGTGATGAAGAAAATATGAAAGGGGCATTTGGCATTGGGGTGCCTGTTTTTAAAGAAGGGGGCATGATCCACGGTTGTATCGGTTTAGCCGCACTTAAGAGTTCATTTGACGAACAAGAGGTGGCAAACTGTATCAAAGTTTTAAAGAGAGGTGCTAAAGAAATTTCAAAATATGTCGTTTGAGACTAAAAGCATCTGGCGTGCTGAAAGCACGTGAATTGGGGCATAAAAGAGTATATATTATTTAGGAGGGGCATTATGAGTAATGAATCGGCGAAGGCACCACGTGTTAAGATGAAAATACCACACACGTACGTTATTTTATTTTCTGTTATTATTATTATGGCTTTATTTACTTACTTAATTCCTGCAGGAGAGTTTGCTAGAATTGAAGATCCAAATACGGGGAAAATGGTGGTTGATCCCTCTTCTTATCACACGGTTGAACAGAATCCAATTGGATTTTTTGATCTTTTCCAGTCTATTCCCAAGGGGATGAGTGCAGCATCTAGTATTATTTTCTTCATATTTATTGTTGGCGGATCATTCCAAATCATCACGGGAACAGGTGCAATAGAAGCGGGCATTTCGAGAATAGCGGTTAAATTGCAGGGAAAAGATAAATTGATGATTCCCATCTTCCTTGCTATTTTCTCATTATTTGGTGCAACAATTGGCATGGCAGAGGAGGCAATTGTCTTCGTCCCTATTGGCATTGCACTTGCAAGAGCGTTAGGATATGATGCCATAGTGGGCACTGCAATGATTACTTTAGGTGCAGCTTGTGGTTTTACATCTGGATTTATGAATCCTTTTACAGTGGGCGTTGCTCAAGGCATTGCAGAATTGCCGTTATTTTCAGGCATTACATTTAGATTGGTCATTCTTGTGGTGATGTTGATTATCACAACCATCTACTTATTGAGATATGGCAGTAAAGTTAAGGCAGATCCAAGTTATAGTATTGTTCATGAACTTGAAAAGGAAGAAAAGCATAAAGTGATTGATCTTTCTGATATCCCTGCATTTGAAAATCAACATTATTTGGTATTATTGACTTTAATCGTGGGTTTTGGATTTATCATTTACGGCGTCTTCGAAAAGGGATGGTATATTACAGAAATTGCATCAGCATTTTTAGCAATGGGCATCATAGGCGGTTTGTTGGGTAAAATGGGCCCAAGCGCTATTTCTAAGGAATTTGTCGAAGGTGCTAAGGGCATCGTATTTGGTGCTTTAGTTGTTGGGATTGCTAGAGGCATTCTCGTTGTAATGCAGGATGGCGCCATTATAGATGCCATCATTAATGGTCTTGCATCCGGTATTCAAAGTTTGCCGAAAGCAGTTGCGGTATTGGGCATGTACATTGTTCAGGTTATTATCAATTTCTTTATTCCATCGGGTAGTGGTCAAGCAGCGGCAACGATGCCAATCATGGTACCGCTGTCAGATGTGTTAACGATTAACAGACAAGTTGCAGTTATGGCATATCAATTTGGCGATGGGTTTACAAACTCAATTATTCCGACCTCGGCGGCGCTTATGGGCGTGCTCTCTGTTGCCAAAATTTCTTATGAAAAATGGGTTAAATTTTTATGGCCTCTTATGCTCATATGGCTTGCAACGGGTGGAATTTTCTTGCTGATTGCGAATATGACTAACTATGGACCATTTTAGCAGGCTATGATTATTAGAGTGTTAAAAGTCAAAAGTTGAGCCATGATCTACCTTCCTGAGCACTTACAGAAAGTACGAGAGACAGGACACTCTAGATAACTTGTGCAAATCAGGCTTTTGACACTCTAATTGAAATTGAGAAAAGAGTGATTCAATGGAAGATCAACGAAATAAAATGGATTTGAGAACATTTTATGAGCCAGAAGGAGCATATGAACTGACGGTGCAACATTGTCCTATTATGGCGGCATTCCAACAGTGATCACAGGACTGAGCGAAACTCTAAGTTAAAAGTTTTTGGGTTTGAACTGTTGAAAAGAGATACAAATGTTGTATGGATATTTAGGAGGCATAAAATGACACTGAAAATTGTAAATGGTCGTATTCCTAACTTTAATACCATGACGCTTGATAAAAAGAATTTATGGATTCAAAATGGCAAGATTGTTTGGATTGGCGATGAGGGTGATGTGCATGAAACAAATGATATCCTTGAAGAAATAGATGCAAAAGGTAAAATTGTCTCCCCCGGTTTTATCGATATTCATATGCATGAAGAAACTTTTGAATCCAATAGTGTAAGCGGTTTACAAGAAGACGATTACTTTGCTTCTTACTATGAACTCAAGATGGGCGTTACAACTTGTGTTGCAGGTAACTGTGGTAATAACAGACAATCTGTTGCCGATTTTATAGAAAGAATTGAACGTGAAGGCGCGCCTGTGAATTATATGACTTTTTTGGGTCATAACTATTTGAGAAAAGCTGTAGGTATTTTGGACCCATACAGAGCGGCAAGTTCACTCGAAATAGAAAAAATGAAAGCTTTGATTGATGCGCATGTGAAGTATGGCATTATTGGTCTTTCATTTGGTATTGAGTACTCACCAGGGATTTCTTTTGATGAAATGAAAGCGTTGGCCAACGCTCTACCCGATAAGGCCTATTTGCTATCGGCACATTTTCGAAAAGATGCTGATGGCGCTGTGGATTCTATAGAAGAACTGATTGAATTATCAAGGGCAACAGGATGTCCTATGCAGATATCGCATATAGGTAGCTGTAGTGCCTATGGTACGATGAAAGAATCCTTGGAGCTCATTGAAAAGAGTAGAAATGAGGGCGTTGATGTCATGGCAGATTGCTATCCATATGATGCCTTTGCAACTTTCATCGGATCAGCGGTCTTTGACGAAGGTTGTTTTGAAAGATGGCAGAGTGACTATTCTGCAATTTTGTTAACGGAAGAACCTTATAAAAACAAAAGGTGTGATTCAACGCTTTTTTATGAGGTCAGAAAAACATATCCCAATATGATTGTGGCCGCTTTTGTAATGAATGAATCAGAAGTTATTAAGGCAATACAGGCCCCTTTTGTGCTTGTGGGCAGTGATTCTCTTTATAAAAGGGATCAAGGACATCCTCGAGGCGCAGGGACATTTCCGAGAGTCCTATCTAAATATGTAAGAGAGTGGGGCGCTTTAGATTTGGTAAATGCGCTCTGGAAAATGACTTTAGGTCCCGCAAAGCGCTTACATTTGAGCAACAAAGGCGCTATTGAAATGGGAAAGGATGCAGATTTAGTGATCTTTGATCCTGAGCACATAGAAGATTTGGCAAGTTTTTCAGAGCCCACATTGGCACCAAAAGGCATAGAATATGTTATTATTAAAGGTGAAATCGCAGTGAAAGAGGGTGTCGTTTTAAAGAGCAGGCTCGGCAAATATATGCCTTATAATAGATAGTCTCCAGTGTTTAATGAAGGGACTCAGTGACAGTAGTGTATTTTAAGAATAGAAAGAGGTTTATATGAAAACAGATTTACGCATGGAGCAAGTCAGAGAAAAATCAGAAAATTTAATGCCGGAACTCAAATTGCTGAGTCAAAGCATTTACGATGAACCAGAACTCGGCAATGAAGAATTCAAATCTGCTCAAAAACATATTTCGTTGCTAAAAAAATATGGCTTTCAAGTGACACAGCCATATTTAGAGGTCGAAACAGGATTTAAAGCGATCTATAAATCTCAAAAGGAGGGGCCCACAATTGCCTATCTTTGCGAATATGATGCCCTTCCAGGTATAGGACATGGTTGCGGCCATAATATTTTGGGGACCACGAGTACAGGCGCAGGTATTGTTCTAAAATCACTTATTGATGAAATTGGCGGGACTGTAATTGTCTTTGGGACGCCGGCAGAGGAAACAAGTGGTGCAAAAGTTAAATATGCAGATGAAGGGGCATTTGAGGATGTGGACATTGCGTTAGTGGCTCATCCAAATAGCCAGTACAATAGAAGTGGCAAATCGCTTGCAATGGAAGCCATTCAATTTGATTATCACGGTAAGACTTCACATGCGGCAGCAGCACCAGAAAAGGGAATAAATGCACTGGATGCGGTGATAAATACGTTTAATAACATCAATGCATTGAGACAACAAACTGCATCAGATGCAAGAATACACGGTGTTATTAAAGCAGGTGGCGAGGCTGCAAACATAATTCCAGAACATACTATGGCTCAGTTTTATGTAAGAGCGCAGACCAAGACGTATCTCAATGAATTGGTTAAAAAAGTAAAGGCCTGTGCAGAAGGCGCTTCGATGGCAGCTGGTACATCTCTTGAAATTTCAAATTATGAGTACAGCTATGATAATCTGGTTACAAATGAAACGCTATCACAGTTATTTGTAGATCAGTTAGACACTTTAGGGGTGGTAGGTGTGAGCGATGCACGGGATTCCTTTGGTTCACTGGATGCAGGGAATGTCAGCCATAAATGCCCAACGATACATCCTTATTTCGATATTGTGGGTGATCCATCTGTAGCGGCGCACACGCGTAAGTTTGCTGAAAGCACTTTAACGGATTACGCCTATGAGAACATGCAAATTGTAATTTGTGCTTTGGTGCTCACGGCTGTGAAGGTTATTGAAAACAAGGCGATTTTAGATCAAATAAAAGCTGAGTTTGATGCACAAGTGAAATAATAAACTAACGTGCAAATAGAAAATGAGAGCTAGAATAGTAACTCTTTGAGGGGCTCTGCAGCGTAGCGAGGATTTGCCCGAGAAAGAAGTTATTATTCTAGCTCTCATTATTTTAATAAGCATCTATTATAACAAGCATTCATTTTAATAAGCATTTAATTTAGCAAGGATTATAGCTTTTTTTACATACCTGTATAAATTCGAATAGCTTCCTTTAAAAATTCAGCAGTGCCTTCTTGCTCTTTATCATAATGAGCTTTAAAGCGTTGATCTGAAACATACATTTTGGAAAGCTCATAATGTGCTGCTTTGGTATACTGTCCCTCTGGCCAAAAGTGACAGAGCCATTGACGGTGTAAGTCAGCTGCATTTTGAGCTGTTCTACTGGATGGATCACCCTCCTTAAAAGCTCTTGCAAGCATTTGAGTAAATTCTTTTTCAAGAGCAATGATCTGGCTGTGCTCTTGAGCATTTCTGCTCAGGAATTTGTCGTTGCTTGCATCTATGATAGGATCACCATATTTTTCGCGTATTTCTCTACCATACTTAGATTCATTATCGGATACGATTTTTTGTTTAAAACCTTCAAATTTTTCTAAATCCGTCATATTAAGTCTCCCTTCTGAAAATGCAATACTTTTATCCACATTTTCAATTAAACGTTCAAGGTGTAATTTTTTTTCAAGGAGTCTTTCACGATGGGCTCTAAGAGCATCCGTAAAATCAAAGTCTTTAGCAGATAAAATACTTTTGATTTCATCAAGTGGTATGTCAAGTTCCTTATAAAAAAGAATTTGCTGAAGGCGATTGACTTCAGTGCTGCTGTAGATTCGATAACCTGATGCATTAATCCTTGCCGGCTTTAAGAGATCAATCTCATCATAGTATCTCAAAGTACGTGTACTGACCCCTGCCAATTTGGCAAGTTTAAGTATTGTGTATGCCATGTGTATCCCTCCTCAAAATTAGCTTACACCTTTCCGTAGCGAGAAGGTCAAGCACTATTTTGAAGTATAATCGAAGCATCGTGACATGGATTGATTATAGGAGGCCTTTATCAGCTCAAGCACATGCTCTGAAAGTGTGGGTGGTGGTTCGATATTTTTATTGGATGAAGTGCCTTCAAAGGTTAAATAGTCTATGGTAGGGAGCACCATGTATTTATTTTTTCCAGATTCAGAGTATTTGTAAACCCAAGTTGGGATGTGTTTCACTTCGCTTAAATGTGTTACCCCGTTTTGATCTTTTTCAAGTTTAATCGTGACCATAATGCCATCTTCTGTATATTTGGCATTCTTAATTGAGGTGAGCGTATGGCGACTTTGATTTGAAATAAAATTGCCCATGGAGTAGATAACATATTTATCTTCCCCATTGTATTTCACAATTTCGTTTTTTTGTATCACATGTGGGTGAGAGCCCAAAATAATATCAGCACCCCATAAGACGAGATTCTGAGCAAGGATCTGTTGCGCTTCATTGGGTTCAAGCTGGTATTCGTTGCCCCAGTGTATAAAGACGATTGAAGTATCTACACCGGCTTCATCCATTAGAGCCAGTTGATTCTGTACAAAATCGGGATCGTAATCAGATGAGATTAAATTCACGTTTTTATAAAGGGTTTCCGAATCGTATGCCTGTTCAAAACCGTTTAAACCATAAGTAATCGAAAGGATGCCCAGTTTAAAATTTTTTACTTCTTTAATCAAAAAGTGTTGGGATTCATCGGTGTTATTGAAAGTGCCGTTATGATCAAATCCCCTTTGATCCATCTGTTCAAGCGTTCTATGAACACCGTGAAGTTTTCGATCGAAAGCGTGATTGTTAGCGGTTGACAAAAAGTCAAAGCCCGCTTCATAGATACCATCTAGTGTTCTGTCAGGTGCGTTAAAAGCAGGATACCCCGAATAGGTATAGGCATCACCGGCAGTTGTCGTTTCAAAATTTGCAAGTGCATAATCTGCTGCCTGGACATAAGGTGCAATTTGTGAGAAGGACGGGAAAAAATCATATTCATTACGGGTAGCATCGTAAGCCGCAGTTATTTGAGGTGAATGAAACATGATATCTCCAGTTGCAAGTAAGAGTAGAGTATTCTCTTTTTCATGTAATGTCTCTAAAACAGGAAGAGAATCAAAGGATTGTATAAATCGCCTATCTTTCAGGCTTAAAATGGAGAGATCGTCATAGACATTTGAGGATTGAAATGTTGGCACTGACTCTAAATTTAAATCAGCAAAGGCAATTGAAAAAGAACTCCAGCCTATATGAGCTGTAAACAGAATGCCAATAAGTAAAATACAAAAAATTGATTTTTTGAAGCGAAAATGTCGTTTTTTCATAAGTCACCTCTCCCTTTTTTTGTGTGAAATCATGTACACTTAGAATTATAACATTAAAACTGTAGCCAAATGTGATAAAATGGACTATAATTAAATTGTATTTATTATGTATTTTGTATCCAAAATATTGACAAAAACAAGGAGTCACATGATCACTTTAAAAGCATATGCAAAAATTAATTTGACGTTGGATGTAGTTGGAAAGAGAGCAAATGGCTATCATGATGTGGAAATGATTATGCAGCAAGTGGATCTATATGATCTCGTAACGGTAAGTTTGATTGAAGACACTAATGAAATCAGATTGACTTGTTCTGATGAATTTTTGCCAACCGATCAAATGAATATAGCTTATCGTGCAGCTAGGCTCATGCAAGAAAAGAATAGCCTTAAATGCGGCTTTGAGATTCACATTGAGAAAAGAATACCGATTGCGGCCGGACTTGCTGGAGGCAGCACAGATGCAGCAGCTGTAATAAAAGCCATTAATCTGCTTTGTCACTTAGAGCTTTCGCTTGAAACCATGAAGGCCATTGGTTTTAATCTAGGTGCGGATGTGCCATTTTGTATCCAGGGGAATTGTGCAATAGCCAGAGGTCTTGGTGAGTTGCTTGAACCCATCAAAGGACTAGAGCATACTTTCATAGTGCTCATTAAGCCAAACTTTGGGGTTTCGACTAAAGAAATCTATCAAAATTTGGACTGGCATGCCATAGAAAAGCACCCTAAGACTTCTGAGATGGTCTCTGCACTTGCTGAAGAAAATCGATATCTTGTGAATCATCTATTGTGTAATGTTCTAGAAACTGTGACTTTTGAGCGTTATCCAAAAGTACATATGCTCAAACAATTTGTTAAGAGATATGGTCCAGATGGCATTCTTATGAGTGGAAGCGGTCCAACAATTTTTGCAATTTATAAAAACTATGATCGCGCAAAGCATGCTGTTAAAAGTTTGAAAAAGCATTTTCCACAAACTTATTTGGTTATGACACACAACGCTGAAAGTCTATGAAAAAGAATATACTTATGGAGGGGAATATGAGCGTAAATTTTGATAAGTTAGAAATTAGAAATTATAAGCCTTTAGGAGAAGTTGTTTTTGAATATTTGAGGAATGCAATCTTAAGTGGTGAATTGAAACCTGGTGAACGGTTAATGGAAGTTACCATTGCAGAACAGCTTGGGGTGAGTAGAACGCCTGTAAGAGAGGCAATAAGAAAGCTTGAAAAAGAGAGTTTTGTCATTATGATTCCTAGAAAAGGCGCATATGTTGCAGATTTAACCAAGAATGATATCCTTGAAGTGTTGGAGATTCGTAAAGAACTTGAAGGATTTGCCGCAGCATTAAGTGCTGAACGCATGAATGAAGTGGAAAAAGAGCAGCTTGGAAAAATTGTTGAAGATTTTAATGAGTGTTTAATAAGTATGGATAAAAAACGCATGATAGAATGTGACAACGAATTTCACTCATTTATCTTTAATGGCAGTAAAAATCAAAGATTAATCAATATCATTTTTGACTTACACGATCAGTTCCAAAGATTTAGATTGATTTATTTTAATGAATTTACGAACTATCAAGAAATTCAAGTGTCTCATAGTAAGATATATGATGCTATTCTGAACAAAAATCCAAAGGAAGCAAGAGAAGAAGCTGAAAACCATGTTGAAAGTATCCGAGAACTTGTCAATAGATGGATAACGGAAGTATAAAAGATGACAGAAATTTCAATTAAAGTCAGTAGTAAAATTACAAACAGTCGTGGAGAAACAGAAGAGATTACACTTTATGCAAATTCAAAGCTTCAAACCAAAGATGGCAACCGGTATCTGATATATGAAGAGTCTGAAATCACTGGTATGGAAGGCACGAGAACCGCGTTGAAGTATGACGGAACGCATCTTACGATTAAACGATTTGGCACTGTAAATAGTAATCTTAGAATTTCACCTGAAGCAACCCATGAAAACCATTATAGAACACCTTATGGCATTTTTACAATGATCACAAAAGGGAACTTGATAAGTTGGCAGGATACGCCGCTTGAAGTTGATATTGATTATGATCTTGAGATTGTTGGAAATGATGACAAGACACGTGTCATCATAGAAATTAGAGAAAATCAATAAGAAGGGACGCTTTCCCATGAATGATAATAAAAAGCAATTGGACCAGCAAACGCTGCTTATTATAAGATTGATTCTTGTGAGTTTGAGTGCAGCGATAGTGCCAACGCTTTTGGTGATGAGCATTGGGGCAACCACATTTTTACAACTCTATCTCATTGAATTTATTTTTACGATGACGATTACATCCATAGGTTTACAAAATTATCTTAAATTTAAAATGCGCACAAAAAATGAAGTCAAAGCCATGGTTAAGAATGAAAAAATCATCAATGGAGAATTGATTTTGATCAACAATGAGGAAAAACTAAAAAATGTTTTATCTCTTGAAATTGAGCGCATTCAAGCACTTAACAAAGAGTCTGCTGTCATCTTTTTTGATGTGGATGATTTGGGCGTAATCAATAAAAAGTACGGTTATGATTTTGGAGATATGGTCCTTGTTGAGCTTATAAAGCTCACGAAGACCCTGATTACCAATAAAGAGCAACTTGCGAGAATTAAAGGAGACACATTTGCACTCATATTACCGAATCAATCGGTTAAAGATGCCTACAAGTTGGCGGAACGTCTCAAAACAGCTGTTGAGAAGACGAGCTTTGGAGATGTGGGGCGCTTGACTTGCAGATTCGCTGTGGTATCTATATCTGATATTAGATCTGAAGATAAAATTTTAAATATAGCCTATGAAAAACTCATTTTAGCAAAAGAGTATGGAAAAGGTGTTATTGTATAACGCTTAAAATTCGGCAAAAAGCCCGAAATTCGGCGTTTTTTTCAAATTTAGATGAGGAGGCGACATGAGTACTTTTTTAACGGAAGCTCAAGCTAAATTTTTACTCAATTACATCAGTGATGGTATTCAGATCGTCAATAGCGATGGTATTTTAATTTATTGTAATAGGCAAGCAGCAATGCTCGATGACATCAACATTTCCGAGTCTATCGGTAAACATATCACAGAAGTCTATCCATCTCTGATTCATGAAGAATCCACACTTCTAGATGTTATTGAATCCAGGGAAATGATTTTAAATAGAGATCAAACTTATAGGACTTATAGAGGTAAACTGGTTACAACTATAAACTCAACATTGCCCATTTTGGATCGCGGTGAAATTAAGGGTGCTGTTGAGATATCCAAAAATATTACTGAGTATAAAGAGTTATCTGAGCGCTATTTAGACCTTCAAAGTCAAGTTAGAGAACATGATGGTGGATCAAGATCTTCAAAGGCCTCAAAACACTATTATAATTTTGAAGACATTATAACGGATAATGCGGAATTCAACCGTGTTAAAACCATTGCAATGAAAGCTGCTAGAACGGATATCCCAGTGCTTATTTACGGTGAGACCGGTACTGGTAAGGAGCTTTTAACTCAAGCAATTCACAATAGTAGTAAGCGCAGAAGTAAACATTTTATCGCTCAGAACTGTGCGGCATTACCCTCAACTTTGCTTGAAGGTATACTTTTTGGAACAACAAAAGGTGGATTTACAGGGGCTGTTGATCGACAAGGACTATTTGAACTCGCAGATGGCGGCACGCTGTTTCTGGACGAAATCAATTCCATGCCCGTTGAATTGCAAGCAAAGCTCTTGAGGGTTCTCCAAGATGGTAAACTCAGGAGAATTGGAGATTCCAAAGAAATATATGTAGATGTTAGAATTATTGCAGCTTGTAATATTGATCCGAACATTGCACTGGAAAAGGGTTTAATCCGACGGGACCTATATTATCGCCTAAACACCGTAACGCTTTGGATTCCAAAGCTTTCAGATCGAAAAGAAGATATTCCTCTCCTGACAAAGTATTTTATCAGCAAGTATAATAATAAACTCTATCGAAACATTCAAGGGGTTTCTAAAGAAGTGGAAAAACTCTTCCTAAATTATAATTGGGAAGGTAATGTTAGAGAGCTTGAACATGTGATTGAAGGTGCTATCAATTTTGTTGAAACCACAGAAATTGGCCTGATGGATTTGCCACCTAATTTGAGGCGATTCTCGAGTCTAAATGGTGTGCATTTGGATCACTCAAATGAACTGGAGCACTCCATTTTGTCGATGTTTGGCAGCGATAATCGTGAAATAAAAGACCTTAAATCCATTTTAGATGATATAGAAAAAGTGACCATTCAACACGCTCTCAGAAAGTGTGGCGGCAATGTGACGAAGGCGTCTAAGCAACTGGGAGTACCTCGACAGACCTTGCAGTACAAATTAAAAAAATATGATTTAGAAACAATAGAATGAAGTTGTTCATAAAATATTTCGCCCAATTTTGGGCGTTTTTTTTATTTAGACCTGTTCCACATTTGAAATTGCAGTTATAAAAGCGTGCAATTTGATGATTTTAAAAAGCTATGATATGATGACGACAGGGCAAGTATATAGCATTTTCAATATATCTAAGGAATGAGCGCTATCCAATTGATTTTTCGTGATAAGAATTTAACAGTTTGGCATAGCTCTTGCGTCTTCAATTAAAGGATTATTAAACTGTATTTAGGGGAGGCTCGTATAATGAAAAAAGGATCTAAATTCGGAACGCACAGAGTAATTGAACCAAAAGGGATTTTACCACAACCTGCTAAAGTTATTTCCAATGATATGCAAATTTTTGATAACGAGATTTTAATTGATGTTCAAACGCTAAATATCGATTCGGCATCATTTACACAAATAAAGGAACAAGCTGGTGGAGATGAAGCTAAAATCAAAGAAATCATGCTTGGTATTGTCAAATCATTTGGAAAACATAAGAATCCAGTGACCGGATCTGGTGGGATGCTCATAGGCACAGTCGCTGAAATAGGACCAGCGCTTGAAGGTAAAACAGATCTCAAAGTGGGCGATAAAATAGCGACACTTGTCTCGCTGTCATTGACACCACTTGTAATAGAAGAAATTCTCGAAATTCGAATCGATATAGATCAAGTGGATATAAAAGGTAAGGCAATCTTATTTGAAAGTGGCATCTATGCTAAGATCCCAACGGATATTCCTGAAAATTTAGCCTTATCTGTTCTCGATGTTGCTGGAGCTCCAGCTCAGACTGCTAAACTCGTAAAACCAGGTGATACGGTTCTCGTCATCGGTGGTGCTGGTAAATCGGGAATGCTTTGCCTATATGAAGCGAAAAAACGTGCAGGGGTCACAGGTAAAGTTATTTGTTTACAACATTCGGATAGCGCTAGAGATAGAATTATGGATGCTCATCTTGCAGATCACTATATTACGGCGGATGCAACAGATGCAGTTGATGTTTTGGGTAAAGTTGAAGCGGTGACAAACGGTGAAATGTGTGATATCGTCATCAATTGTGTAAATGTAGAAAATACCGAAATGTCATCTATTTTAGCAACTAAAGATGATGGTCTCGTGTATTTCTTTAGTATGGCAACAAGTTTTACAAAGGCTGCTCTTGGTGCTGAGGGTGTGGGCAAGGATGTTCAAATGATCGTTGGCAATGGCTACACCAAAGGTCACGCTGAAATCACGCTTCAGATTATGAGAGAAAGTGAGACGCTTAGAAAGATTTATGAAGACTTGTATGCGTAAGTAATTCTGCACGCTTTCGGGCAAGAAGTCCTCGGCGGTGCCTGCGGATTGCCCTGCATCGCACAGAATTACTAACGCATACGGCATGATGTTAAATTTTGCTTGTGCTTGGGATGAGGGGGACTTTTGGATGAACAAGACCTCGGCGGTGCCTGCGGATTGCACCTCTGAATCACTTCACATGTTCATGTACGAATAAGGGCATAAATTATCTGGCGCTTGAAATTGACGGCTAAATGATTATATACGCTTTCGGGCAAGAGTCCTCGGCTAGCCTGCGGATTGCCCTACAGAGCACATAATCATTTAGACACAATTACAGATGATCAACGTACTGTTTTTAAATCAGTACAAGTATTATGGTATTGAAAAATGATATGACGGTCATTTTGAATAAAATTGTAAGTTAAAGCGGTTTACCATTTGATATAAAAATGATGTATTCATCTGGAGGTACAATCCGCAGGCAAAGCCGAGGACTCTTGTACCGAAAGATGAATACAGCGTTTTGAATCTCATAAAACCGTTTCAAACGTATTTAAAAAAGGGAGTTAATAACATGAGAAATTACAAAGAAATTGAATTGTGGAAAAATGTGACTCAAGCAGAATGGGATTCTTGGGAGTGGCAGGTAAGAAACAGAATTACGACTTTAGAAGATCTCAAAAAAGTGGTTACTTTAACTTCAAAAGAAGAAGAAGGCGTGGTTAAAACGCTTGAAATATTGAGAATGGGCATTACACCTTATTATGCGCTTTTAATGGATAAAGAAGATCCTAAATGTCCTGTGAGAATGCAGGCAGTGCCTACGATTAACGAAACTTTCCAATGTTCTGCGGATATGGATGATCCGCTTCATGAAGATGGAGACTCACCCGTTCCGGGATTAACGCACAGATATCCAGATCGTTGTCTTTTCCTTGTAACAGACATGTGTTCAATGTACTGTAGACACTGCACAAGAAGACGTTTTGCAGGTCATAATGATGCTGCAGTGGGCACGGATAAAATCGATGCGGCGATTGAATATATTAAAAATACCCCTGTTATTAGAGATGTTCTCTTATCAGGTGGCGATGCACTTTTAATTTCAGATGAAAAACTCGAGTACATCATCAGCAGATTGAGAGCGATTCCTCATGTGGAAATCATCAGAATTGGATCGAGAACACCGGTGGTTTGTCCTCAAAGAATCACGCCAGAACTCGTCAATATGCTTAAAAAATATCACCCAATTTGGTTAAATACGCATTTCAATCATTCCAAAGAAGTGACCCCTGAAGCTAAAAAAGCGTGTGCTTTAATGGCAGATGCTGGGATTCCACTGGGAAATCAATCTGTACTTCTAAGAGGCATCAATGACAGCGTACACGTTATGAGAGACCTTGTACACAATCTTGTAATGATGCGTGTCAGACCTTACTACATCTATCAATGTGACCTTTCTATGGGTATCGAGCACTTTAGAACGCCTGTATCAAAGGGTATCGAAATCATTGAAGGTTTACGCGGTCACACTTCTGGATACTGCGTGCCAACCTTTGTAGTGGATGCACCAGGTGGTGGCGGCAAAATTCCGGTAATGCCACAATATATGATTTCACAGTCTCCAGAGCGAGTCATTCTCAGAAATTATGAAGGTGTCATCACAACTTACGTGCAACCCAATCCTTATGATTATGAAAAAGAAGGCGCCTTTGAAACTGAAGCGCAAAAAAATCATAAATTATTTGGTGTTGGTGGTCTTTTACAAGGCAACCGCGTGAGTATTGAACTCAAGGAACTCGAGAGAGCAAAGAGGACACATCACGAAGAGTAAGCAAGTCATTACTTGAAATACGAGGTATTCTAATTTGGGGTGTCAATATAGAACTTGCATATATCAAATTTACTAAAATTTAAGGGAATGACATCGGAGGATTGGCCATGATAAAACTATTTGAAAATGAATATAAGATTTTTTCAATTGTAGGCATGGCAAAAAATGCGGGCAAAACGGTTACACTGAACTATCTCATTGAACTTGCTAGTGAAAATCATATACGATTGGGACTCACTTCTATAGGGAGAGATGGTGAGCGTCAAGATATCGTAACGCGAACGGAAAAACCCATGATTTTTATTACAAAAGGGACACTGATAGCCACTGCAGAGATGCTATTTAATCTGTCTGAGGTAAAACTGGAGATAGTGGAAGTGACAGCATATGATACTTCAATGGGCAAAATCATCATCGGTCGGGCATTAAATGATGGTTATGTTCAGCTCGGAGGTCCAACGACAAATCAAACGGTTAGAAAAGTTTCGGAAAAAATGATCACATGGGGTGCTGACAGGGTATTGGTAGATGGTGCGCTTGATAGAGCATCATCTGCCTCTCCTGCCATTACAGATGCTTGTATCTTGTCCACAGGCGCTGTGCTCAGCAGAGATATGAACAAGGCCATAGAGCAAACGGTTCATAGGGCAAATCTCTTTAAACTAGAGGGGCTAAAAGATGAGGCTGTCATGGACTTATGGGATGAGACAGGGGAGGCAAAGGGCGTTTATATTCTAGATGGCACTTTGAGGGTATCGCCTTTAAACATGCTGAAAACTGCCTTACTATCTGGAAGAACCATAGGGACACATTTAACAGAGAATAGCCAGTACGTCTTCATAAAGGGTGCATTGGTTGCCAAAACATTGAAAGACATATTGGAATCATCGCCTTATGCAAGACAAGTGACTTATGTTGTGGGAGATGCGACGAAAATTTTTATAGAACAGAGGGAGTGGAATTACTTCATGCGTGTAGGCGTCACCATTAAAGTGCGCTATGAAATCAATTTGATGGCACTCACTGTAAATCCCTATGCCCCATCGGGCTATTTTTATGATTCTGACTGTTTTAGAGGGAGACTCTCTGAGGCGTTGAAAGACCTAGTGATCGTGGATGTCATGACGTTATAGAGGAGAAAGAGTATGTTTTTAAGTGAAAAACAATATAAGGATCTTGATTTAGATTTTATATTTGAACGCATCAAAGTGGAAACGCCTTATGGTGAACTTGAAAAACGTGGTGCATTGCCTTTTAAACGCAGTGAGTTGTCTTCTCTTGAACAAGTATTTGATGTCCTAGAAAAAGTAATGGTACTCTTAGAGGATAAGCGATATGAAATTTTAGAACTTAAAAGTATCTTTAAAAATATTAAACAGCTTAGCAGTACCTATGAACGTATAGAAATGGAAGAGGTTTTATCCGTTACAGAGCTCTTTGAAATTAAAGTGATGGCGATGCTTATGAAACAAATCAGCGGTGTTCTCGATAGAATGGGCTGGGTTAAACGTGGACTCAGAGATGCGCTTGAACCCGTAGATGAGGTCATCCATATTCTTGATCCTGAAAGGACAGGGACTCAAAGCTTTTATATTTACGATAAGTATTCAGAAACACTTAGAGGTATTAGAAAAGCAATTAAAGCACAAGAGTTAAGGGTTCACGAACAAACAGAAATTATTAAGCAAACACTTGATGCCAAAGCTTTAAAAATTAAAAACAACGGGGATATCCAGATTCAAAAATCAGCGCGTGAACAGTTAGCTTTTGCCGCTTCTTATGAAAAAATAGAGTATCAATCGGAAATGCCAACCACGGTGATTTACAGGATAAAGCAAGATCCTGCAATTAAAGAAACTTTAGAGCGGTTGACGATTAAAGAAGAAGAGGAAGAATATCTCATAAGAACAGAACTTTCTTCAGCTTTAAAGGCGCATCTGGAGTGCTTAGTGGAAAACGCCAATCGAATTGGAAGGCTGGATTATCTCTTGGCGAGAGCTACTTTTTCTAAAGCTTTTGACTGCACAAGGCCAAAATTGAACTGTGAGGGTAAGGTCTCTATAAAATCGGGAAGACATCTTAAGGTTGCCAATAGATTGGCTCTTGAAAAGAAAAGATACACGCCGATTGATGTGAAAATAAATGAAAAAGTGACTTTAATTACAGGTGCTAATATGGGCGGCAAGACGGTTTCGCTGAAAATGATTGGTCTGCTTGTTGCCATGGCACATTATGGTATTTTCTTACCTTGTGAGTCTGCTGAAATCAGCTTATTTGATTTTGTATTTATATCTGTGGGAGATTCGCAATCTATTGATATGGGACTCAGTACTTTTGGGGGAGAGATCCGAGAGATTGCTAAAGTTCTTAAAAGAACGGATCAGCATGGGTTTATTTTAATCGATGAACTTGCAAGAGGCACGAACCCGCTTGAAGGCTATGCAATTTCAAAAGCGCTGATAGAGCATTTAGCGGAGAGCGGCTTAATAACGGTGATTACAACACATTATGATGGGCTTACAAACTTAAAAAATGTGGATCACTATCAGGTAAAGGGTCTTTCAGAAGTTGATTTTAGTCACTTGGCAGGTGAAAAGAGCATGAAGCTGTTACATGAATTGATGGATTACAGATTGGTGCGGGTCAATCAATTGAAGGAGATTCCTAAAGATGCCATCAGAATTTCAGAATTCATGGGGCTTGAACATAAGATTATAGAAAAAGCAAAAGTAATATTAGGAGGATCAAATGGTGAGTAAGTTAAATCTGGATTTTAGCGTTGTAGAGGGCGCTAGAAAGTCAGCAAGAATTATCGCTGAAGACACACAAAAATTTATTGACCGCCATACGACGGTTTCTGTTGAAAGAACAGTGGCAAGGCTACTTGGAATAGATGGTATCGACGATATAGAAAGACCACTTCCAAATGTTGTTGTTGACAATATCAAGCACGGTGGTGGTTTGGCAGAAGGGGCTGCTTTCTGGATTGGAAATGCCATGGTGGCGTTTTCCAAATCGCCGCAAGAAATCGCTGAAATGGTTGCTAAAGATGCAATCGATTTAACTCGGATCGAAATTCAAGAACATTCCAAAATAGAAGCTGCGATTGAATCCGTTGCCCAAAATAGAGTAGATCAAATTAAAGCAAATCGGGAAAAGAGAGACGATTACCTAACTCATCTGGGAGAAGGCCCTAAACCTTATTTATACGTGATTGTTGCAACAGGCAATATTTATGAAGATGTCCTACAAGCACAAGCGGCAGCAAGGCAAGGTGCAGATATCATTGCGGTTATTCGTACCACGGCTCAAAGTCTTTTGGATTACGTACCCTATGGGGCTACCACAGAAGGTTTCGGTGGGACTTATGCAACGCAAGAGAACTTTAGAATCATGAGAAAGGCACTGGATGAAGTGGGTGAAGAAGTTGGTAAATATATCAGACTTTGCAACTACTGTTCAGGGCTATGTATGCCTGAAATCGCAGCAATGGGTGCTATTGAAAGACTAGATGTGATGCTAAATGATGCGCTTTACGGTATTTTATTTAGAGATATCAATATGCAAAGAACGCTTGTGGATCAGTTTTTCTCGCGAGTGATCAACGGTTTTGCAGGTATTATTATCAATACAGGCGAGGACAACTACTTGACCACATCGGATGCAATTGAAGAAGCACATACGGTCTTGGCTTCTCAATTTATCAATGAGCAATTTGCACTTCTAGCGGGTTTACCAGAGGAACAAATGGGACTTGGTCACGCGTTTGAAATGAATCCAGATACGGAAGACGGTTTTTTACTTGAATTGTCACAAGCTCAGATGGCACGAGAAATTTTTCCAAATGCACCTCTGAAATATATGCCTCCAACAAAATTTATGACAGGCAATATCTTCAAAGGCCATATTCAAGATGCTCTTTTTAATACGGTTGCGATTATGACCAATCAAAGCCTTCAACTCCTCGGCATGATGACAGAAGCAATTCACACACCGCTGCTTCAAGATAGAGCACTTGCAATCGAAAATGCAAAGTATATCTTTAAAAACATGAGACATCTCGGCGACGAAGTTGAATACAAAAGGGACGGCATCATTCAAAAACGTGCTCAAAGTGTTCTGGCAGAAGCTGCGGCGTTATTAAAAGACATTGAAAAAATGGGTATTATGAGTACGATAGAACAGGGGAAATTTGCAGATATAACCCGGAAAATGGATGGTGGCAAAGGGCTTGATGGCGTCACTCAAAAAGGTGAAAATTACTTTAATCCATTTATTCAGATGATGCTAGGAGGTAATAAGTAATGAGTGTGAACAGCGGATTAGATTTAACGAAAGTTAAGCCTTATGGTGATACCATGAATGATGGTATGATGCAGTTTTCTTTTACTTTACCTATTCCTTGCAATGAAGAGAGCAAAGAAGCAGCAAAGCAATTGCTCACCAAAATGGGTGTAGATGAGCCAGCGGTGGTACATGCTGAAGATTTAGGTGTTGGCTATACGATGTTTACTATGTATGGCAAATGTGTGCACACCGTGGATTATACAACCATTGAAGTGCCTAAAGTTGAATCAGAGGTCATGGATAAATCAGGTGTAGAAGATTACATTAAGGAAAATTTCAGCAGAGATATCGTCATTGTAGGTGCGTGTTCAGGTACAGATGCACATACCGTGGGCATTGATGCGATCATGAATATGAAAGGCTATGATCATCATTATGGCCTTGAGCGATATCAAGGTGTTAAAGCCTATAATTTAGGGGCGCAAGTGCCAAATGAGGAACTTGTGGCCAAGGCAATTGAGCTGAATGCGGATGCAATTATTGTTTCACAAATCGTCACTCAAAAAGATGTTCATATTCCGAATATGACGCAATTGATTGAACTAATTGAGTCAGAAGGCATTCGGGATAGAATGATCGTCTGCGCAGGTGGGCCAAGAATATCCTATGAACTTGCAAAAGAACTCGGTTATGATGCAGGTTTTGGAACAGGCACTTATGCAGAAGATGTGGCATCTTTTATTGTACAACAGCTCGTTGAAAGAAAACTTGTTTAAGCAAAAAATTGAATGTGTTTATAAGCCTGTAGTCATTGATCCCTTGACTGCGGGTTTTTTTTATTTTGAATCGATTTGCTGCGGTGGGTAACATCACACTTGTGGTCATATTATTTGTATACCATATTTTTCATAAGAAACTGTCCTATATGTATCCGATAGAGGGTTTTTTACAGCTTCAAGTAGCGCAATAGAAGTTCTTAAAGAGTGTATGTATTGATCATTATTGAGATGAAATTCGGCAATACCCTTTCTGTAGTAAAATAGATGTAATTCATTGAGACGGTTATTGGCTATTGAATAATCAATACCGATGTTGGCATAGTAAAGACAATTTTTATGATCTTCAATAATACTGTAAGAATATGCCAAACTAAATAGCACTTGATTCATTAACTGTATGAATGCAATATTATCTTTATCCAGAGGCATTATTTTTTGCAAATGATGAAGAATATCAATTGCAGTATAATAATTTTCATTTCTTCTTTCTATTAGAGCAAGAAGGTGCAAGAGTCGAATTTCAAATAGACTATAGTTGAACTCATGAAAATTAAACAAATTAAAATTATGTATTGTAATCTTTAGAGCATCAATGGCTATGTTTTTAGCTTTTGAAAGGTTGATGGCACCATTTTTTATAAAAAGTAACGAAGATTCGCAAAATAGAATAAATTGAGTCAATTCATCAAATAATATAAGGTCCAAGTTTTTTCCAGTAGAAATAATATTTTTTATTTCTAAAATTAATCGATCAAGTTCATCAATATTTTCGCAATTGATACATTCTTGTGCAGTTGCATAATATTTCTCTAAGTCAAGCATTTTAAATGAATCACTCATGAGCTTTATCAAGTTTATGCGGTAGAACTGAGACATTTTTACCAAGGTATCAAACCGAGGCATTACTTTTCCATTTTCAATTTTGCCAAGTCCATCTATGGACATACTGAGTTTTTGACAAACAAAGTTTTGAGTTAATTTTTGTTTCTTCCGAATGATTCTTAATTTTTTTCCGAATTCACTGGAGTTGAAGGTATAAAACATGTTATTTCTGCGATCTATTATACAAAGTGAAAGGGATGGTCTATATATGATTTTTTGGAAGTTAGCATTGAAAGAGATGAAATATCAATTTAAAAGTGTTATTTTTTATGTGTTTATATTGTTAGGCGTGATGTTTTATTCATCTCAATATTATGAAGCAGTTACAATGCTGCAACTACCAGAATTGGATAAAGTCTATACCACTGTGGAGGCTACGACTGAAGGCGATAAGCTTGTGGCAGGATATAAGGACTTGTATGGTGTCTATTTAAGTGGAAAGGTGAGAAAATATATCCCCATAAGTAAAAATATTAAGCTAAATGAAGTTCAGCTAAAGGACCTAGAGAATTTTTTAAGCAAAATGGCTCCAGGTGCGGATGTTTTAAAAATTGAACCCGATGATATAAAGATTAGTTTCGAAGAGATGATTGCCTACATGAACAAATTGGATTTGTCGCTAGGTAAAAACACTTCTTTTGGAGATGTCCATCGTCAATTTTTGCGCCCATTAACCTACGAAGAAGCTCTGGTTGCGTATGATAAACTTAAACAGGATCAGAATATTTCTAATGCATATGCAAGGCTGTTATCCGATTATTTAGGCGTGTATGCTGCCGTTTTCGTAGTGTTTCTTTCGGCATTTTCTGTTCTTAGAGACCAGTATTCAGGAACTCAAGAATTGATATATGGCTCAAAGATAAAATCAATCGTTTATATGGGGGCGAAGTTTGTAGGATTATTTATAAGTATCATGTCATTGTTCTTAGCGATTGGATTGTTTGAAACAGGGGTGTTCTTGAAAAAATTTATTGCTTATCAAATGCCTATAAACTTATTTGCGTTTGTTCACACTATTTTTGCATGGGTTGCCCCAACGGTTATGTTTTCGATTGCATTATCGATGTTTATTTCTATAGTGGTGGGTAATAGTTTGGCAACAATTGTTGTTCAAACAGGTGCAGCATTGTTTATGGTTTTTAGTAAGGGCGTTGTTGGAGAATATGGACTGGATAGATTTTTTATTAGATACAACACTTTACTTGGTGAAGATTATTATCAAACTGTAGCTGCGTCAATTGCATGTAACAGAGTTTTCTATGTAGGACTATCCATAGTACTTGTTATAATGACCAGTATAATTTGGACAATTAGAAGAAATAGTACAGTTTTAGGAGGCTTTTATGACAATAAAATTAGACAATGTCAGTAAAACATATAAAGATATCAAAGCGCTTGATTCAATTAGCTTGACGATTCAGCAGGGCATGTTTGGGATACTGGGACCTAATGGTGCTGGAAAGACGACGTTGATGAGGACTTTGATGGCGTTGCAACCTGCTGATGATGGAAAAATTGTAATTAATGGTATTGACATTGAGCAACGTGACAAAATTAGAGAATGTGTTAGTTATTTACCACAAGAATTTTCATTCTATGCATCGATGACGGTTAATGATGCAATGGATTATATGGCATTGCTCGGCGGTATTTCAAATTCAGTCACGCGAAAGAAATTGATAAATGAGCTTCTAGCGAAAGTCAATTTAATGAAGCAAAAGCGCAATAAATTCAAAACACTTTCTGGTGGGATGAAAAGAAGGTTGGGAATTGCAATAGCACTTCTCAAGGACCCAGCTGTATTGATAGTGGATGAGCCAACAGCAGGATTAGATCCAGAAGAACGTGTCCGATTTCGAATGCTATTATCAGAATTTGCAAAAGATAGAATTGTACTGCTTTCGACTCATATTGTTGGAGATATCGAGCATTCATGTAAGCATATTGCTATTTTGAATCAAGGTAAAATTATTTTTGATGGAGAACAGCAGCAACTTCCTGATGAGGCTGCTGGAAAAGTTAGGGAATTAGAAGTTGCTACTGATGAATTGAGTGATATACAAGCTAAGTACTACGTTGTTTCCATCCGTTTAATGGCTACGGGATATAAAGTGAAGATTATAACAGATGATGTTATTGGTGTCCAAGTGATGCCTAATGTTGAAGATGCTTACTTGGTGAAAATGAGTGCCCAAAACAAGAGCATTCAATTCAAAGAACAGGACTTATTATGTTAGGGCTAATCAAATATAATTTAAAACTAATCATGATACCGAGTTACGTGATGGGTTGGTTTTTCTTGTTATGCGTCCCTTTTGTGTTCAGCTTCAATTGGTTGATAGAACCCGAAATGACACGAATTACTGAGAGTGTATTTATTTTAGTTGGCATTATTTGGTGCTGTAGCTTAGCAAACCATGAAAAATCAGTACCTATTAAGGATCTCGTTTTTCAAATGCCTGTGAAGCAGAGCTTTATACTTGTAATCCGCATGTTCATTATACTTGTAAGTATGATTATAGGATTTTCTTTACTGTTAATTCTTGCCAAGGTGCAAGGCGCTTCATTTAATTTTTTTAAACTTTTAAGTGGTAGTATCGTTGGGGCTTTAACTCTAGGGCTACTATCGTTGATGATAGCACAGTTGACAAATGAAATTGCAATTGGATATATTGTGAGCTTTGCTTATTATTATATGGAACTTACGACAAAGGGCGCGGTGACAAGATATTTTTATCTATTTGGTTTAATTTATGAAATCCTTTATAATAAACTTCTGTTGTTAGGTGTATGCTTAGTGCTCGCAGTTTTGAATGGGTTCATATTGAATAAAAAAATAGAAGGACAATAGAAATATGCAAGAAATATTACAAAATTATGACGATTGAAATAATTCTGCAATATGGGTTTCACAATTTATTCACAATTGCGTCATAGTGTATACACAAGTAAATTCTATACTGAGTATAAGTTAAGTGAAAGCTTAATAACCCCATAAACCCCAAACATTATTAACCCCAATTAATAACAAAACCCCAAATGAATTCCGAGTGGGTTCCCCCAAATTTCCCACTCGTGCAATTCCCCCCTAATAACATATTTTTCTTACGCTTCTAGCTTGTGCTAGGAGCTTTTGATTTTTGGCTCAAAGTCAATAGTTGGGGTGGGGATCACGCGATCCCCGCTCTTTTTGTTATCTTGAGGTTATTTTGGTGTTGAGGTAATTTTATAAAGGTTTATTGCATGCTTAATAAACCAATTTCTAAAGCGTTTAAAATTTCGAACGCCATAGCTGATTCTTTTTAAAACCTTGATTTTATTGTTATAACCCTCAGTACATCCATTGGTATAGCCATATTTAAGAGCATTTAAGATTTCTTTGCTCCCGTTCCTAAAAGCAGTAATACACGCCTTAAACCCTTTGATGTTTTGAGATTCTGCATAACTTATCCATTCATAAAAATCTTTTCTTTGCTGGCTGTATTTTGGATTTTGACAGATCTCATAGAAAGTCTCTTTAAGTCGATAGGCTTGTCTGAGTTCGTCATTGTAAAGTAGCATGGTGTTCAATTTTTCAATCTCATCACCTTTGAGATTATCAGCCCTCTTTAGTATCAAGGTTCGACTTCTTTTAAAGTACTTTCTTAAGTCAGAAGGCATATCTTTTTGAACTCGTTTTCTGACGTTTTCTATAGCCCAAGTCACTTGCCTGATGAAATGATATTTATCCACGATGATAGTCGCATTAGGGAAAAATAACCGTGCGAGTTCTGCATATGGATTCCACATATCGCAGATAAAAAACTGGACCTTTAGTCGTTCATGCCTGGAATAGCCTTTGATATAGTCTATAAGATGACTTTGTTTACGATCGGGTAAGATATCAAGAATGTGTTTTTTCTTAGGATCTACCAAGATACATTGGTACTTTTCTCCACCAGCATTGCCTTTAAACTCATCGATCGCAAGGACTTTAGGAAGCGAGGCGGGTCTTGAATAATGAACATGATCAAAGATTTTATTTACAGTCGATGGTGAAACGCCAGACTTTTTCGCTACGAAAGTAACAGGTACAGCATTTGAAAGCTCAGAAACGATATAGGCTACCAAACGGTTTGTCATTCTATGATATCTAGGCAAAAAATCATAGTATTCATAGAATTTCTTTCCGCATGAGCAAACATAGCGCCTCTTCTTCAGAATAAGGATGATGCTTTTATCCATGTAAGGAAAGTCTTTAATCATTTGATTCCTATAATCGTGGATCTTTGATGTGACGTTACCGCAAGAAGGGCAAACCATTTGCTTTGATTTTGTATAAAATAGTAATTTTCAAAAAAGTATCACCAGAAATAATATTTTTTACATGAACATCTTTTAAATTGAGAAATTTATTGGTAAAATTTGAGTGCACTTATATGACATCTCCTTTCTTTGTTTGTCTGGACAACAACATTTTACGGGAGTATTGATTATAAGTGCATTCTTTTTTGAAAAAAAAAATAAAGAAATGCTGTGGTGAGTTTTACCCCACCCCAACATTTATTATAGAGCCTGATTTTTTTGGGATACATACTTGGATAACTACGTATGACTGAGATAACGTGAAACCTTAAAAACCTCCATTCTCAGTGGAGGTTTTTTAAAATTAATAATGGTATGCTTGATTTAAGCTTGTATTAATGCTACAGGAGAGTGGCGCATAAAGATGAAGTCATTACATGAGAGGAAGAGGGATATGAAAATGAAAAAAAATCTAATACTAATATTGATACTTGGTTTACTTACCGCTGGGTTTTCATTTGCTGAGGACACAGATCCAGATGTTTATATTTTAAACAATGGTGGAGGCTATATAAGTCCAGAATCTTCTATTGAAAAGATAGATATAAATGGCGTTCAGGTCTACAACTATGAGAACTGGTTAAAGCAACCTGTTCCAGCAGATGTGTCACTGGGTAATTTAGGAATTATATCTGGTGATGGCAACGGTTATGCTTCAGACCGTACAATCTCACGAGAAGAAATGGTAACGATGCTACTTAAGATTGATCCAAGGGCAAAAGAGGACTATATTTTGCCAAGTACACCGTCATTTGTGGATGTACCGAAGACAAGTTGGGCATATAAATATGTTGAACAAGCAAAAAGTCTTGGCATTACAAGTGGAGTGAGTGAAGGTGTATTTGGGATAGGTGAGGCTGTAAATTATAAGCAAGCAACCTCATTTTTGTTAAATATGCTCGGTTATAAGATTGACTGGAATACGGTAGAACAACAAGCTTCAGACCTTGGAATTGTTTCAAAATCAGGCTTGGAAAACACCTCTGGATTGCTCAAAAGATATGAGGTATTTGAATTGATTGTTGGCGTTTTAAATGCGGATACGAATGATGGTCAATATTTTGGTGACCTCTATAGGGCCAAAGTTGGTAACGTTGAGCTTGAACTTCCAGTTAGAATTTGGGCGTCATTAAAGGAAAAAGAGTCCTATTTGGCTTTACTTATGGCGATGTTTAGTGATAAACCTACAAACACTTATATAGAACCTAAGTGGATCACACCATTGGATTCAGGTTTCTATGAGTATGTTGAATATAGTGAAGGAGGTGCTAAAGAAATATCTTTGCAACAATTAAAGGAGTTGATTCATGTAGATTCTGTGATATTTTCTATTGAAGCGGCAGATCGGTCCGCTCAGGAACCAGGCGTAATTATAATGGGACAATCTGATGAAGCTTATTTAGATAAGCTTATACTAGGGAGTGATGCAATTACGATTGCTTCTGGGAAGTCTGGTTCAAATGATGACGATGTGCTGAGCCATATTAAAATTGTTGCTGCTGGTCCAATGGTTAAAATAGAAGCAGAAGCTTCTGACAAAAGTTCTGTGAAGGCCATTTTGGATTTAGAAGGTGATTCTATTGTAGATGGATTTTTGCATTATCATAATGTTTATGGTAGAGCAAATAAGTAATACTTGGTTTTATGAATTACAAAGTAAGAAAAATAAAATACTAAAGAAACAAGAAACACATATACATTATGAGATATTAATCTATAAGGACAAATTGCTAATATTATGGTCGATTTAACAAAAGAGATTACGAAGATAATAAGTTGGGCACAGAACATATGGTTTCGGAATAACTTGAAATAGTGAAAATGATGCCAAATGAACTTATAATTTTTTTGGAGCTTGCAAGTATTGAAGCGATCGAAGTTAAAAAATAGATTGGAAGGTGTTTCACTTAGATGTGATGAACAAATACATTGGGGGTAGTAATGCAACTAAAAAAAAAAATAAGGATAAATATTATTCTCTTGTTTACATTGATGCTTGTAAGTGGATTATCTTATTCTGAAAACCTAACAGAGAAGATTCAACTTCCAGAAGACTATAGCTGGGATAAGGGAGAGCAAGGCCGCACAAATGCTGAATTAGCAGAAGAATCATCTATCATAAAAAAGGGTAAAGAATACTATTTTGTTAATCGGATGACTGAAGATGGGATCTATAGAATTGATGAATATGGAACGGTTACTCAAATAGTAACTAAAAGCATATCAGCGGGTCGCCATTTGAAAGTTGGTTTGAATAAGATTGGTGATAATATTATATTTTGTGATTCAAAAAGTATTTTGTTTTACAATGTCGTAAGCGATGAAATCTTAGACTCAGGCATTAAACCTCTAGAGGAACTTTTGGCATACGAAGATGCTATTTTTGGAATTGATACTGAGGAAAATAAATTGAAATATTATAATGTAGTATCGGGAGAAAGTCTTGATATTATAAATTTTAAAGATAGAAATCACTATTTGACGAGTCAAGGGTATCCAGATATTTTAGGTATAGATAATGGCATTCTGTATGTTTATGGAGATGATAAGATATACCAGTATAATATTGCTAGTAGAATACTCACTGTTTATGAGGATTTGACGGTGTTAAATGAAAATGGAGAAAAAATTGTTCCATTGCTAATTGCTAATGGAAATGTATATTACGAAGGCTCAACTGCAAACTCTGAAGATCTTGAACGTTATAGTTATTATGGTGCAAAATATAGTTTAATAAAAAAAACCATAGTAACCCGTGAGTATACACATGTGATCCAAGGAATATACAACATTAAACCTTATCCTAGTAGAAGTGAGGAGGAATTTAATTTTAAAAGTGGTTGCCCAAGAGTAGCGTTAAATGATCGTGGGAATTTGGTTTTCATGGTGGATGAATCAGATCTTAGATACGCTGTTTGGAATACCAATAAAGGGGTTGAGAAACTTGATGGATTTAAAGGATCGTTTTATGAGAGTTTTTCCAAAAAAGATCAAGCATACATGAGAAACACCCTTACTTACTATGCTAAGAATAGTCATGTAAGTTGTAATTATTGTAAATATTTTGTTGAAATTATTGGTAATGAAATTAAACTACAACGTATTTGGTTATCAGATATTTCAGGAATTCAATTTGATGAGATTGCAACAGTAGGAGATAATTATCTGTTTTGGGCAAATAGCATGAGTAATTTCCTTGTATCATATGACAAGAGTACCAAACAAAATACTGCTATAAAGTACCTTAGTGATTATGTTGATTTAGAAGTAAAATTAGAGCAAGTAGAAGATTTATTTGTAAAAAATATTAGATCTTTATACTATGGCGAAAATATTGTTCAAGCTGATCAGAAGATATACTTTATTAGTGAAGCAATTTCGTGGTTTGTTGAAAAAGGTAACCTAAAAACTATAGAAGGATTAAATATCAAATGCGCTGATAATGATATTGATATTGATGAAAAGCATCTAGTATATCAAGATGATGAAAAGTTATTTTATATTAATCTTGATACAGGGACAAAAACGCTTTTAAAGGAAGCGTTTAATTCAGCATTTTCAATATATAATGATGCACTATACTATATTGATCCCAATGATTCGAATTTAAATTTTGAAAATTGTACTGTAGGTAGAGTTCATAAGATTGATTTAGAAAGTGGCAAAGATATAAGCGTTGCTGATAGAGAAGTTGCAAGTAATATAATAGTGTTTAAAGAAGGTATATTAACCCATATAAATCCTACACTTGCAGGTAGTTGGATATTTGGTGATATATATGATACGGATGGCTATGCTTTATTGGATCCAATTACACTCAATGAAATCAAGGTATACTCGGATGTGCGTTTACCAAATTTATATAGAGATGATTTGTACTTTCTGGATTCCTTATATAGTAATACGATTTATAAGTATAATGCACAAAATAAAAATATGGAAGAGTTTTTTAAATTCAAATTTCCAATCCAAGATTATTATTTTGCGAATGACAAAATATATTATACAGTTAAAAGTGAAAGCTATTTATTATTAGAGGGTAATCAATCCAATAATCCGGAGATAAGTTTAAAATTGGATATGCTCTCAAACAAAGGTGATGTTCAAGCGTTATCGCAACTTGAGTCATTTCAGTTAGGAACTTTTGAAATCCTTCCAGAAGGGATAAACTTTGATGACACATTGATAAATGATATAAGTTTTCCATTTTTGAAGTATGAAGGTGTTGTTTATATACCTGTTACCTATAAAAACTCCAATCTGTTTGATTGGAAATATAATTGGGATAATGATATTGGATTTTCTTTAGAATTTAAAGAAGGAAGTGATTTTAGAAGTAGAGTGAGTGTTCCAAATTTCCAAAACTCAGGTTTTGTAGAAGTTACGTTAGCTAATTACGATTTTATGCTGAATGGCAAAAAATATAGAAGTATTATAGATGGTTTTCCTATTATTAACTACAAGGGAATTACTTACGTGGCAATGGATCTTATCCAATAAAATTTAAGTAAACAGTAAACTATGAGTACTTATGTAAAAAAATCACAACATGTAGCAGTTTATTTTACATTCATCAGGAAGATTATCACTCCTTGGAAGCAAATTATCTAAAAAAGTTAAAGCCTTGCCGTCCATATGTTTAGTGATTTCTTCAAGTAAATATCTAATATGTTGATAAAGTTTCAAATTATTCATTTTACGGTTTCGGCAATGATATACGGAGAGATAAAGTGGTTACAGCAAACAAATGTTGCTTAATTAAGGGAGAAAAAATTATGAAAAGAATATTGTCAATGGTGCTCATCGTAGCACTTATGATAACACTGATTACACCTGTTTATGCAGATGTGGCAGTTCAAGATGACTTGGTTGGTCATTGGTCAGAATCGATTATGAGAGAATGGATTGGTGAAGAGCTTATTTCAGGATATGACGGAAATAGCTATAAACCCAATACCGCGATTACGCGTGCCGAGTTCTGTACATTACTTAATAACGTCATTGGGTTGACTGCAACAGAAAATACAGTTGCTTTTAAAGATGTTGCACCATCGGACTGGTTTTATCAAACCATAAAAAATGCGGCGAGCAATGGCTGGGTATCAGGATATGAGGATGGCGCCTTCTATCCAAACAACCCTATAAAAAGGGAAGAAGCGGCAGTCGTCGTAAAAAAGATTTTATCTCAAAATGCAGCTTCACAATCGACTTCATTAAATCATTTTAAAGATTACAATGAGATCAGTACTTGGTCAAAAGAAGCGATTGAGACTTTAGTGAATAAGGGTTATCTCAATGGTTATCCAGATGGCACTTTTCGAGCAAAGCAGAGTATAACACGTGGTGAAGCCGTGGCAATGCTGGGCAAAGTCTTTGGTGAAATTTTTAGCGCTAAAGGGACTTATAAAGGTGCAAAAGAGACGACCTATGAGAATGTCACCATTGCATCAGCAGATGTGACCCTTGAAGATATGATGGTTAAAGGCGATCTCTACATAGCTGAAAGTGTTGGCAATGGCGATGTGACGTTAAACAATGTGACCGTTGAAGGTGATATCATCGTAAAAGGTGGTGGCGAGCATTCAATTCACTTTAACAATACCAATGTTTTAGGCGCTTTAATTGTCAAAAAAGCAGATAATAAGATTAGAATCATAGCCTCTGGAACGACACGTGTCAATGTCACTTATTTAGCTTCTGGCGCACTCTTAGTAGAGGATGAGCTGGCAGCGGATGGCTTCAATAACGTGATCTTAAATGCTGAAACATTAGAGGGCTTGGAGATTGAATTAGTGGGGCGTTTTAATACGGTAGAGGCTCTCACAGAGGGTTTTAAAATCAACTTACCAGAAAAATCGACCATCCAGCAATTAAATGTCAATGATAAAGCGGTTGGATTTGATGTTGCAGGTAAAGGGACAATACAAGCAGCAAGTGTCAACGCCAACGATAGTCGTATCGATGTAAGTGTAGATAAAATGTCAGTGGGTGAAAAAGTAAAAGGCGTGACTGCGAACGGGAAAGAAATGGCAGGAGGCACAGACGCGAATAATCCACAAGCGGGAGGCATCGCAGGCGGTACAACTGGTGGCACCACTGGACCGGGTTCAAGTGGGGGTTCATCATCAAATGATTCAAAGGACGATTCAAAGGACGATGATAAAAAAGATCCGACACCTTTAGCGGTCTTAACGCTTTCAAATACAAGTGTTCAAATGACCACAACTCAAATGATCACAGTAACAGCAACCGTTCAATCTACGACATCAAGCATGGTAAATGCAAATGTCATTTGGGTATCTCAGTCACCTAATGCAGTTTCGGTGTCGAAGAATGGCTCAGAAGTTTCTAATACGGGCAATCAAATGGTGATTGAAAACCAATTGAAGGCGTCAGGTACCACAAGTAGTGCTATTATTACGGTATATGTGGTGAAAGAGCCTTCGCTTTCAGATCCACTTGTAAGCAGTAATGTGATTACGTCCAAAAATATTTCAGTCGCAATAGCTAAAGAAAATACAAAGATGTACACGGTCTACTTTGAAGCTTATAAGGGCGATACCACAAGTGTTCCTAAGCAAGAAGTTCTTCCAGGTCAGGTGGTCGTGATGCCAGTGGCACCTACTAAGACGGGGTATACCTTCAAAGGTTGGTATTTAGAGGATGCTAAATATGATTTTTCAAAACCTGTCGAAAAGGATATGACTTTAAAAGCAGTATGGGAAATTGCGACAACAAAATTTGTTGACGATCGATTTGATACCGGGTATCCAAAGGTGACCGTAAATGAAGATGGGTATATTACAGTGAGTCTTAAATTGAAAAATGCACCCGATTCTACGGTAAAAGCATATCTCATTGCTGATCCATACAATACGGTTCTAGAACCAGATAAAACGGCAGTGATGCATGGTCACACTGGAAGTGAAGATTCTATAGCTTGGGCGAAATATAACGGTTATTTAGAAATTAATGATACAAGTGTTCATACCATTGTAACGACTGCCAAAACAGACGATAAAAAAGCACTTGTGGCAATTGTACTAAAAGATAACACTAAGGTATCGATAAAACCTACTATTATAGAAATTGAAAAGACGCTTGTAGACGAGTTGGATGAGTATCCACCAACAGTAGGATCCATTTACATCAATAATTCAAAAACTAAGATATATGTCTACACTCATGATGAACTGGATGGTTCAAGTAATGCTGAGCCAACTGATTTTGAACTCACTTATATGGGTAATCCGGTTACAATAACCAAAGTCGACGTTTTGGAAGATGCTATTAAATTTTATGATGCGGTGGAACTCAGCGTATCTGGATTGACTTCTGATATCCAAGTCTCAGAGTTGGCTTTAAATTACACTGGAACAGGGATTACAGATAAAGCAAAAATACCAAATTCATTTGAAAGGTTTAATAATGAAAGTATTAAAAGCGCTCAAGCAATGATTCCAAATGTATATGTTTCTTCTAATTTAGAGTATATGAGATTAAAAATTACACCAAGTATTGAAACCGATTCATCTAGTTTTGATAAATATAATATTAAAGCTTATTATGCAAGTGATTTTGATGCTATTAGTGCGGACAATGAATTGAAACTTGAATTTGTGAATTCACCAGTTGGAATGGGTGAGGTCGATTTTACTTATAAAATAGTGAATACACCAGCACAATCAGATGAGAATAAAATTTATGTAGTAGCCGAGATTACAACTTGTGCAAAAGATCGCATGACTATTGATTCAAGCACAATTACGCCTTTGATTATTAATCCGCCAGTACTTATAGATGGGTTTTCAAATGCAAATTATTTTGAAGTTACTTATGAGGGGCTTGTTGAAGGCAGTGTTTATGGTTGCTCTTTTGATCTAAAGATTGTTGATAGTAATGATTCAATTATTGATTTATCAACGTTTTCAGGAATGGGTGGCGCATATGGAGTCCCAAAATCTGATGCAGACAATAATTTAAGTAGTCAGTCCAAAATACATTTTATGGGCAACTATTATTATGGGACATTGCCAACTGCTTCATCAGGCATGAAGGTTTACATTCGTTATAATCCTAAACATAATCATGAGTACCTTAAAGATATTTCAGGAAAAGAACTAAAAACTCCTTCTGATTGGATAGAAGTCACCATCCAATAAAAAAGAAAAACCAAACTGTCCAGGGTGTATGATCACCTTACAGTTTGGTTTTTTTTATACATAAATCAGATATAAAATTTCAAATCAACCCATCAACACCATGCTTAATAAGAAACTCATTCGTCTTCCAAAAATCATAACCACACCTAAGGCAATAGTTTATAAGTTTTCCTTGATTGGAAGCCATAAGAGAATCAAATCTTTGAAAGTGTAAACTTTCCAGAAAGAGGTTAGCCGTATCAAGATCCATGTCTAGAATAAATATAAGTTTATAGGCATTTTCAATTTGTATTGTTGAAGGATTATAAGCATTTTTTAACTTTGGATTTACAATAAAATAATTATTTAAGTTATTAGGGAGGCCATATTTTGCTTTCATCATATTCAAACTAATCGGTTTAGTATTATCTTGATCACATTTATGCAAATATTTAGAGTAAATTTGGGAAAGTATGATTTTATATTGAGGTATTTTATGATAGCTCAACTTAGGAAAATCAGTTGAAGATTTTAGTTTGTAGATTTTAGTGGTGTTAAATAAATGTGTTTTAGACGGTTTTAGTATTTTTTTCATAAGGGGATCCTTTTATATAAAAAATTATTTAATTTCGATGGTAAAAGTGGCTAATTCTGATTGATTGTCATAGAGATCAAAATAAGATGCGGTCGCTTTATATTGCCCTTTTTTTAGTTCAGGGTCATCAATCTTTACTATGCTATTAGGTGAATGTATTATAATGGGTGTATCAGAAATATTTATTTCCACTTGATATTTCTCTGCATGGGCAGCTTTCTCAAATTCAAGATCACCATTTTCATTTATAGTTGAATTTATGACTTGAGGCGCGGGTAACTGCGGGGGCAATATATAAAAACTTCTCTGAGTTACAGGAGATATTTTATCGTTAAGCTGATATGTTGAACTAATGGAAAACATGCCTGGTTTTGATAGAACATTACTTAAGTCATAAGATTGAGAATTTCCGGATAAAGAAACCTTTGTCGTTTCTCCAGTTGCTAGATGAACAATAGTAAAATTTAAGGAATCTGACTCAAGGGGATTCCACTCGATAATTTTTTTATCATAGTAATTATAGCCTGTGTCTTTTGAAGTTATAAAAGTCAGATAATTTAATTCACCATAATCTGTAATACCAATTATAGTAGAATCAGATTTTGATAAATTGTCTGATTGGAGTGTTGCTAAGTATAAACCAGGAGATAATTCAAGGCTTTCAATGTTCACAGCACTACCTTGTAATCTTTCCTGATATACTTCCTTGAGGCCATAGATGCTTTTAATTCTAAGAATACTATCTGTACTATTTTCAAGATCAAATTGAATTTTTTCACGATTATTAAAGGCGTAGAATTCTTTTTTAAAATGCGGTCCATTGAATAAAGGCATTTTACTGGTGATAGAGAAATCCATATACTTATAATAGGGACTGAACAATTGATCTACGGGATGAGCAAATACATAAATGCGGTATTTTGAAGGATTCAATCCTAAATCTGACAACTCTAATTTTGGTTTTTGAGTTTCTATAAGATATTCAAAAGGTGAGTGCCAAGTTGATAAATCTGTGATGTTTATATAGTATTTATAATGATCCTTAGGATGTGTCCATTCGATAAAGCCCTCTCCATATTTAAATTCAGAATTAACAGCCGTAATGAATTCAAATTCTTTGAAGGTCTCTTCATCATCAGTACTAAGAGTGTCAGCTGAAGTCATATTAGAGTCATTATCGGTTGGCGGTGTCGAAGAACCTAGATGGTGATTTTTACTAATGAAAGCGGTTAGGAGAATAAGACATACTGTTAGAGCGAATACGTATTTTAAATTGAATTTTCGATCCGTAGGTTTGAAATTTAATAGATTTTCAATTTCGGATACATTTTGGAATCTTTCAGAGGGGCTAGGTTTAGTGCATTTTTCTATAATCGGTATAAGCTGATGATTCATATCTGGAGTCTTGACAGTAAGAGCATACTCATCCATATAATCAAGGATATAGCTCAGAATTTTTCCAAGAGAATAGATATCTGAGCATATGCTCTGTGTGTTTGCCCCACTCATTTGTTCGGGAGAAGAGAAATGGTTTGAGTATGCAACCGTCTTTATGGATTTTGAGTCCTCAAAGTTTTTTGAAATGCCAAAATCACCTAAAATCACATGATTATAGGCAATGTAAATATTATCAGGTTTTAAGTCTCTGTGGATAATATCATTATTATGTACGTATTTTACAGCGGTTAGAAGTTGTTTGTATATTTTTACAAGTGATTCAACATCCAAATGTTTATCTCTCGCTAATAATTCTGAAAGTGTGGGATAATTAAGGTATTCAAGAACTAGATAAGCCGTATTATTGGCTTCAAATTGTTCGATAACAGTAATCGTATATTTTGAATCAGATAACTTTTTAAGCAGAAGCGTTTCATTTTTAAATTTTTCTATGAGCTCAATATGACAATCAAATTTCTCGCTTTTAAAATTTTCTATTTCCACGGCAGACTTAATACGGCTATACATTAGGGTTTCATTTTTATATCGTATAGGATTAGGTGGGCAGAATTCTTTAATAGCGACGAGTTGGTTGTTATAACTATTGTGTGCTTTATAAACAAAGCCACTTTCTCCACAATAGAGTAGCTGATCGATAATGTATTGATTATTTTTAAGCGCAGTCCCCTCTTTTAAAGCTGACGTATGCTCTATAGGAGTTAAAACATTTTTTTCTAGTATATTCATATTATAAACCTCACATAATGATATTATAAATGGTAAATATATATAAATAAAGAGCAAAACAACATATTTAAGTATAAATATGCATTTTTTTACACACGAAAAGCCCTCTCTAATCATCCTTTTGGTTCCCGATCATCGCTACGCTGTGTAAGAACCTGAAGAGTGATGGGGAGGCTTATTAGGTGAGTCTAGACTTGAACTTATATTTTATACAATTTAAATTGACGTACGTTTTAATGTACGCTATAATGGATGTAGGAGGTGATAGCGTGAAAAATAAAGTAGCTCAAAATAAAAAAGGGCATACTTAATAAAGGTCTTTTAGGCCCTACAAAAATGAAGCTTTAGTCTAAGCCACGGAAATATCAGTTTCTTTTATTAGACCA
>NZ_JADKNH010000017.1 GCF_015352425.1 Fusibacter ferrireducens
AGTTGGTTGTTCCCAGTTTGGGTAATCTAGAATAAGCATTGTAATCTTCCTTTCTTTTTAGGTTTCTTACTTATACTTATTCGACATAAATTCACAAAATCCTTTTTGAATTTAAAAAAAATCGACTTTATCAGGTTAATCTAATTATACAGATAACATTATTAGTCAGGCAACGTTATAGAATGGTCATGCTTAACCTATGCTTACATATAAGATGTACAACAATATTCCATATAGTATTTGTAGCATTCAATTTTCTCAATAATGAAGCGATTAATAGACAAGAATGGGTGGTCTAAAAAAATGTACCCACTGGTCTCATTCATCGGAACCACTGCTCAATTTAGTCCGGAATACTCATCTTAGCCATCAGATAGACAACGATATTATGTATATTAAAGTGTCAGATCGCTTCCATTTATTAAAAAATTTAACCACATACTGCAAAGAATATCATTTAGATATTCGAGTTTTAAATAAATGAAACGCGGTTTAAGTGGCACTTAATTATCTACTATGATAAAATTAAAATGATAATTGGGAACATAAATTGATGAACTATCCGGAATTATCGGATAGTTCACTAAAAAACGCCAGGCAGCGTCTGATGGATTGAAGCTACATATGGAGAAGGAGGGCTACATTGGAATATAATAATGATCTACTCATATATCAGACAGAAGATGGAAAAACAAAAATAGATGTAAGACTTGAAAATGAAACCGTATGGATGACACAGAAGGCGATTGCTGAGCTTTATCAAAAAGGCGTTAATACCGTTAATGAGCATATAAAAAATATTTATGCTGAAGGAGAACTTGAAGAAAATCGAACTATTCGGGAAAACCGAATAGTTCAAACTGAGGGAAGTAGAGAGGTTGAGAGAACAGTACGTTTTTATAACTTAGAATTAATTATTGCCGTAGGCTACCGTGTACGCTCTAGTCGAGGCACCCAATTTAGACGATGGGCCACAGAAAGACTAAACGAGTACTTAGTCAAGGGCTTTACCATGGATGATGAACGCCTAAAGGTTATGCGCAACATCGGTGATGATTACTTTGATGAGCTTTTAGAACGTATTCGTGATATTAGAGCCTCAGAAAAAAGATTTTATAAGAAAATCACTGATATTTATGCCTTATCTATAGATTATGATGGAAAATCAGAAGAAGCTAAAAAGTTCTTTGCAACGGTGCAAAACAAACTTCATTTTGCTATTCATGGTCATACAGCTGCAGAACTTATTGAGAAAAGAGCTGATGCTTCAAAAGATAATATGGGACTTACCACTTGGAAAGGGGATAAGGTACGTAAAGGCGATATTACCGTTGCCAAGAATTATTTGACGGAAAAAGAGATAAAATCCCTTAACCGTATTGTAACCATGTATCTCGATTATGCAGAAGATCAGGCAGAAAGACGGAATCCTATGCATATGAAGGATTGGGAAGAAAAGCTCAATGCCTTCCTAAAATTTAATGAGCGAGATATTCTTACTGGTGCAGGTACTATTTCACATGAAGTGGCTAAGGAGCTTGCTGACAAAGAATATGAGAAATTTAATCAAAAGCGTTTAAGTGCAACTGAAAAAGATGATTTTGATGTGTATTTAGAAGAACATGAATGGACACATAAGAAGTAACCCTGTTTTAGATTCCGTAAAGGAAGTGATGTCATGAAAGAAGCAGAAGTTATAAAACCTAAAAAGAACAAATTTGACCGAGCCTCAGGGAAAGAACTTTCAAAAATAAGAGTTGCCCCATATTGCAGAGTCAGTACCAATTCGGCTGAGCAGATGGCTAGTTATGATTCTCAAGTAGCATATTATGAGCAGAAGATTAAAGAAAACCCTAAATGGGAACTGGCAAAAATATATTCTGATGCCGGTATTAGTGGCACCAATATTGATAAACGCCTTGGCTTTCAAGAGATGATTCGGGATGCCGTGGCTGGTGAGTTTGATCTAGTCATTACTAAGAGCATCTCAAGATTTGGTAGAAATACAAAAGACGTACTTGGATACACCAGATTGTTAAAAAAGCATAATGTGGCTGTATTATTTGAAAAGGAGAATATAAACACCTTCTCTATGCAAGGTGAAGTTGCTATGACTGTTTTAACTTCAATAGCCCAACAGGAAAGCGAGAGTATTTCAACCAATGTAAAAATGGGTCTAAAGATGAAAATGAAGCGTGGAGAGTTGGTTGGTTTTCAAGGTTGTTTAGGCTATGACTATGACAAAGAAACCAAAGAACTTATCATCAACGAAGAAGAAGCTGAAGTCGTTCGGTTTATCTTTGATTCTTATAACCAAGGCAAGGGTGCTCGTCTTATTGGCAATGAACTTAAAGAAAAAGGCTATAAGACCAAAAGAGGGAGTACCAATTGGCCTGATAGTACCATCAGAGGTATCTTGAAGAATGAAAAATACATGGGTGATTTACTCCTAGGGAAGACTTTTACTGTTGATCCAATTACTAAGCAGCGCCTTGACAATATGAGGGAAGAAGAAAAATATTACATTAAAGATCACCATGAGCCAATCGTCAGTAAAAAAACCTTTGAAAAAGCCCAAACTATCAGAAACAAGCGTAATTGTAACATGGAAATGGGGCGTTTGAAACGCTATAGCAGGCAGTACACCTTCAGCAGTAAGATTGAGTGTGGCTTCTGTGAAACCACTGTTGGCAGACGAGCCTGGAACTCAGGTACCAAGAATAAAAAAGTGGTGTGGCACTGTATCCAATCCAGTAAGCATGGCAAGAAGCATTGTCCTGATAGCAAGGGTATTCATGAAACCGTTATTGAAGAAGCATTTATTAAAGTCTTTAATGAAATGTGCCAATATAACAGAGAAATCATAGAAGAATTCATATTGACTATTGAAAGTGCCTTAAATGAAAGTACCAGTAAGAAGGACCTTACAACGCTAAATAAAGAGCTGAGTAAGGTGGAAGATAAAATTAAGAAGCTGATTGATCTTCATCTTGATGGCGCTATTGACCGAGAAAATTATGATAATAAGCTTCTTGAACTTAATACGGATAAAAAACGATTGATCAAAGAAACCAATGAACTTTCATTAACAGCTAGTGAAGAAAAAGAAATGAAAATAAGGCTTAAAAGCTTTAGGAAGTACTTTGATGCCAACAAGCCTCTTAAGAAGTTTGATGCTGATGTCTTTGAGTCTATTATCGAGAAGATTATACTCGGAGGCATTGATGACAAAGGTCAAAAAGACCCTCATCAATTAACTTTCGTATTAAAAAGCGGTCCTCAATTGACAATTACTATGGGCAAAGAACAATATTCCTATTTATCACACGACACATGTAGAGACGGGAATTCAGCTGACGCATAGTGTGGAAAAATGATAGAAGTAAGCTACAGGATGCTTTGATTCGAAATTGCTTTTTGTACAAAAATAAGTATGTAAATGAAGTGATTGATATCAATGGGTATATTCGATTCTGATGATTAGTAAAACTAATAATGTGGAGGGAATGTCATGAAAAAAATTGCAGTAATATCTGATATACATGGTAATGTTTTTGCATTGGATGCTGTTCTTGGTGATATACAGTCAAGGAACATAGACATAGTAGTAAATTTAGGAGATGTGCTAATAGGTCCAATAGATCCAGTTAGTACTGCGAAAAGATTAATGGACATGAAGGATATAATAAATATTATGGGGAACGGGGATGAATTGTTATTACAAGATAAAATCACATCCTCATCATATGATTTTACAAAACCGTTATTAACACCTGAGATGCTTGAATGGCTCGGAGAATTTAAAAGAGAATGGGTATATGAGAACATCCTGTTTTGCCATGCTTCTCCACAGTCTAACCATCAATATTTACTTGAAGAAGTCACAAGTAAAGGTATTGTATCAAAGTCAATAGAGAAACTTCAATTTGAGCTAAGAGACATAATACAGGATTATATTGTATGCGGGCACAGCCACATGTGTAAAACAGTGTATGTATCAGATAACAAAGTGGTAATTAATGCAGGAAGTGTTGGTTTACCTGCGTATACTGATGAAGAGCCACTGCCGCATTTTATTGAAACCCTTTCACCATTTGCGAAGTATGTAATTATTACAACACAAAATAAAATCATTAATAAGATTGAGTATGTAGAAGTGAACTATGACTGGAACAAAGCAAGTGAAATAGCAAAAAATAATTCGCGTGATGATTATGCTTACCCGATTAAAACAGGGCTAGCACTAAAAGAAAAAAATCGTTCTTAACATTATACACAAGAAATCGAATAACTTATGGCAGGTTTATCGAGAGCATGCAGTAGTTTTTGGTGAAGTTTGAAAAGAAGTAGAAGTAAGTAAATAGAGCTACAATTACCAAACGAAAGCGAGGGGCAACTGGATGAAAAATAAGAATGATGTAACAATACATTCATCGGCTGTAGAATATTTAACCTATATTGCTGCAGTTGGTGATAGTGATGAAAGCTTGGAAATGCGTTATGAAGAAGAAAATATCTGACTGACGTAAAAAAATGATGGCAGCTCACAGGCATACTGCAGCCGAACTGATTGTAGAAAGAGCTGATTTTGAAAAAGAACATATGGATTGACTTGTTTTCTAAAACATTATCAGTGATAGAATACTGGTAGAAGTGAAAGAAACTGATATAAAGGGTGAGAATATGCTTTTAGTGGCAACACGATTATAAACCTGTATTCAAATCGTTTAGAAATTATTTCACTTGGAGTGGGAACGACACATGCGGTAAATATTCTTAAAGAGATGCTGGACAAACATCTGACTGAGAAAGTGGGTAAGGGTAGATTGACGAGATATGAGATGAACTGAAAAATATAACTTGCCCCAAGAAAGCAGTATGAAACTTCTGATAATAGTGGATTTACATTTTACTGAGACAATTAAATGGGTATTTATAAATAAGATTACGCAAAAATGATTAGTTGAGTTAATTAAAATATTAGGAGGTGCACATGAAGTTAATTTCATGGAATATTGATTCATTAAATGCAGCTTTAACAAGTGAGTCAAATAGGGCAGTGCTTACAAGGAACGTAATTGATAAAATTATGGAAATGGATGTAGATGTAATTGCCTTACAAGAAACCAAATTACCAGTTACTGGTTTAAGTAAGAAGCATATAGAGCTTTTAGAAACGTATTTTAAAGGCTATTCTTATGTCTTGAGATGTTCTCAAGAACCAGCTAGGAAGGGCTATGCGGGAACAATGTTTTTGTATAAGGCTAAATATTCTCCAGAAGTTTCTTATCCTGAGATTGAGGCGCCAGATACGATGGATTCAGAAGGTAGAATTATAACTTTGGATTTTGGAGCTTTTTATATTACTCAGGTGTATACGCCGAATGCTGGAGATGGCTTAAAAAGGTTAAATGAAAGACAAGTTTGGGATGAGAAGTATGCAGCATATCTTCATAAATTAGACCAAGAAAAGCCAGTTTTGGCGACTGGAGATTATAATGTAGCTCATAAAGAAATAGATTTAGCAAATCCACAGAGTAACCTTAGATCACCTGGTTTTACACAAGAAGAACGGGATGGCTTTACACAGCTTTTGAGCAAAGGGTTTACGGATACATTTAGATATCTTCATGGAGATGTGACTGGCATGTATACATGGTGGGGCCAAAGGGTCAAAACAAGTAAAATCAACAACTCAGGTTGGAGGATTGATTATTGGTTAGTGAGCGATAGACTGGCAAAAAAAGTGCTTAAGTCTGAAATGGTAGACTCTGGTGAAAGACAAGATCATACGCCAATTTTAATAGAAGTCGATTTATAGTAAGAAGAGCATTACAAAGACACTTAGATTAAAAAGACATTAAGTGTATTTGTTGTAAACTATGACTCAAACACTGCTTGATCCTATTGCAGCATCACATATTGCTGCTGCAGGCCAAGGGCTACCGCCGGCAGATTTGAACACATTTGTTATCGCAGGTCTTGTTGGTTCTATTCTTCATAAAAACGTAGATCCATTAAAATCTATGCTGATTACCTCGTTTTATTGTTTGATTATATTTGGCATTGGCTTTTCATTCCTATATATTTAGAATAATTTGATATTTTCTATAGATATAACAGGAGAATTTTTATGGTGCGGCGGAATATGTTAAGAACTTTACTTTTGTAACACATATTCCGCCTAACTAAAATTTCCAAATACATAATTTTAAATTTTTTTTTCGTAGATTCTCCAAGAAGAGTGGAAGTCTTGGGGGATCTGTTGTTAATACTCATGTTAATAACGAGTGGTAATATATGACAATTTATTTACTAGGGGCTCTATTTAAAAATCATCATTTAATTCAATTCATTTTATAATTGATTCACTGGACTATGAGTTATAATGGGTGTACCATAAAAGTACATTATCTTTGCGAAAAACAATACTCTTTAAGGAACGATATCTAAGTATCAGAGATGTGTCAATATCACTCTATCTAATAGAATAATTATAAGAGTGTACCTTGAATCATACAGTTAACGAAGGATTATGGGTTACCTCTATCAATCTAGATTATAGTATATAAGGAGAAGACAATGCCTTTTTTTCAATGTCATTTTTTTTCGAAAGTATTAAAAAAATCTACTCCAATCGTCATACATTTGCCCTCTGATTGTGAAAAAAATGAGAAACTTAAGACATTATATTTGTTACATGGGCTATCGGATAATTGTTGTTCATGGAGTCAGAATACTGCTATTTCAAGATATGCAGATGAACATCATATAGCTGTCGTCATGCCAGAGGCAAGCACAAGCTTCTATACAAACATGTGCTATGGGAAAAGATATTTTGACTATATCAGCGAGGAAGTAATTGAATTTGCAAGAACCTATTTTCCTCTGTCAGAGTTGCGTCAGGATAATCACATAGGTGGGAATTCAATGGGTGGATACGGTAGTGTCAAGATTGCTTTGACATATCCAGAAAGGTTCGCATCCGTCTGGAGTCTATCAGGTTTACGCAATATTAAAGGTGTAATAGATGGATGTAAAACTGGTAAAATGAAAGATTTAATAGATATGGGACCGAGATTTGATCTGATCTTTGGAGAAAAAGACGTAGAGGATAAGGATGATTTGTTCCGTATTCTTGAAAACAGCAGGCGATATGAAAATTTACCTAAACTTTATCATTATTGTGGGAAAAACGACTTTTTATATCCATCATCAGAAGTCTTTATTGAATTTGCAAGAGAGAAAGGGTTAGACATTCATACAATTTATGATGATGGTATTCATGATTGGAAATTTTGGGATATTCATATCCAGCAGTTTATGGAATTAGGCATAGCATCGGTTTAGCACTGATTTAACGAGAACATTCATGTGCGCTCATACTTCCTACCGAGAAATATGTCGTCTTTATCTATAGTGAAAATGTTGACAATCTTAAGAACGTTTGCTAAAATTGGTTTAACTCTATAAGGGAGTAGCTATGGGAAACCAAAATAAGATCAACATACTGGAGCAATCCTGGTCTTATTGACATTAATGACTATTGATGGAGCGAGACTTATGGATTAATTGGTGTTTTACGCCATTTAATCTATAGGTCTCTTTTTATTTGGAAGGAGAGTATATGCAGCGTTGAAAAAAATGGCGAGAAAATGACATGGAAAATGGTAATTTATTTTCAAGGATAGGTGAGTAAAATAAATTGAAAGGGAGTATTATATTATGATTGGAGAAATAATCAAGGCATTTATACTTATATTTATAGCTGAAATGGGGGACAAGACTCAAATATTGGCCATGGCCTTTGCAACACGATTTCCTGTGAAAAAAGTATTGTTAGGCATTGGTATTGGCGCATTTTTGAATCATGGTCTAGCTGTTCTTTTGGGCAGTTATCTATCGTCGGTGGTTCCGATCAGTACAATTCAAATGATAGCAGGCGCCGCTTTTGTAGGTTTTGCAATTTGGACGTTGAAAATTGAGGAAGATGAGGATGATGAAGAGCCAAAGTTTCAATTCGGTCCAGTGGGGACGGTGTCGTTGGCCTTTTTTTTAGGGGAACTTGGAGACAAAACCCAGTTGACAGCCATAACGTTGGCGGCGGATGCCAAGTATCCCTTTTTTATATTGGTAGGAACGGTTGCAGGGATGATTGCAACAGGTGCTTTGGGGATTATTGTCGGTAAGAAAATGGGGGACAAAGTGCCTGAAATTGGCATAAAATTATTTGCAGCCACAATATTTATGTTCTTTGGGATTCAAAAACTATTTAGTACAGTGCCAGAAGCCTATTTACAAGTAAAATATGTGTTGCCAGTATTGGTGATATTATTAGGGCTTACGGGTTTTATGGTCGTAAAACTTTTCCGTCACAGAAAAGCAGGGATACAATCTGCCTATAGAGCAAAAGCACAACTTCTGCACAATTACTATGAGCACATAAGAGAAGATTTAGATAGCATATGCATGGGAACGGAGTACTGTAAAACTTGTAGTGGTGAAGCCTGTATAATTGGACACGCTAAAAAGCGTATTAATGCCATTATCGAAGATAAAGAAGCAATGATACCGGATGTTGAAGAGATTTCAGTCATTAATAGCAAACCTTTTTCACAGGCGAAGGCAATGGATAGCCTTGTGGATACATTGTGGCTGCTTGAAAATATTGAGAATCATTCTGAAATTCAAATGGCTCATATGATGCGAAAGAAAATGGAAATTATTCTATTGGGCAAAGAGGTTGATCCGTATGAATGCTATGATGCATATATTGAAAAGATCATGACAGTAAATAAGGATTTGGCAAAAGAGGTGCGTAGACAGTTCAATTTGAGAAAACCAATAGAGCAAAGAATTATTAACGTGGGCAATAGAATAAGCAACATCTATTTAGTGGAGTCAAAAGAGGGCTATATCCTCGTTGATACAGGTTATGAAGCGTATTTTGAAACCTTTAAAAGTGAACTTCAAAAGAACAACATTGGTCTTGATGAAATTGCATATATCTTTGTCACTCACGCTCATGATGATCATGTGGGATTCTTAAATCAACTTATGGCAGAAACCACAGCTCAAATTATCACCCATCATAAAGCCGTACCACAGTTGGCAAAGGGGCAAAATTCTTTTAAAGGCGGTTGCAGCACTAGGTTGGCGTGGCTTTTTTGTCAAGTCATGAAGTTGGCAGGAAAAGGAGAACATAAATTTCAGCCTGTTGAAGTGAGTGATAGATTCTTGATCATTAAAGAGCAGAATAGAGCAAAAATCGAAGAACTTCTCTCTGGCAAGATAATAGACTTACCAGGTCATACACAGGATTCAATTGGCTTGTTATTGAATGATGAAATTTTATTCTGTGGTGACGCTGTAATGAATGGACTCCCTAGTCGTCATCATATCATCATTTGGATTGAGGACATACTCGAATATAAAAACAGCTGGAAAAAAATGATGGCATTGGATTATAGAAAAGTCTATCCTGCACATGGAAAGCCGATTTCAAAAGATCGTATTATTTCAAATTTTAAATCTCTCAAGAAAATCAAATCCTATAGATTATCATCTTGAGATAAAGAATAACAAATGCCAGTAACTACTCTTTTAAAGCAGTGGTTCTAGTTATAAGATTTCAAAAGTTATACCCTAGAAGTTATCTCTATTCACATCCGCCAGCTGTATTCTGAGACTTTTTTAGCCAACAATAAGACAAGAAAGTGTTCAAAATTGTATATTTATGGTTAAGAAATGTATATATGGATAAATAACATATAGGAGAATGCAAAGCATGCGCTTGAAAATCTCTAGTTGAAAGCATCTAGTTATATTTTTCTAATAGGCAAGGAGTGATTGAGATGATCAAAAAAATGAAATGGCTATCGATTGGCGTTATACTGATTGTACTTGTGGGTTGCACTATGGCACCGAATAAGATAGAAACTGGCGATACAGCTTTGACAGATCCAGTAAGCAGTGAACTAAATGTGCAAAAAGTTGAGCAAAAAACAGAGCCGAGTTTGGCAGAAGGTTCATCGTTGTCTTTGCCAATTCCCCCTTTACTCGAAGATGAAAATTCTGATCCTGCAATTGCAGAGTATACACTTACTGCCGATTATGGCATATCAGAGATCATTCCGAATATGACGACAAATACTCTGGGGTATAATGGCAACCTGCTAGGCCCGACAATCCGTTCCAAAGTGGGCGAAGCTGTCATAATTCATGTTAAGAATAATCTTATGGACAGTACGACCGTTCATTGGCACGGCTTGATCGTATCTGGCAAAGTGGATGGTGGACCGCATCAGATTATTGAAACGGGTGAGACTTGGTCACCTGAATTTGTTTTGACTCAGCCTGCACTGACAGCATGGTATCATCCACACTTGATGGGCGAGACTGCAACGCAAGTTTATCAAGGGCTTGGTGGCTTATGGATTCACGATGATGAGGCATCTTCATCACTGGGATTGCCGGAAACATATGGCGTAGATGATGTGCCTTTGATCATTCAAGATAGGGCGTTCTATAAAGATGGTTCACTGTATTATAATCCCAATATGATGAATGGTGCGGTGGGCAATGTCATTATGATTAATGGCAAAGTGGGTCCTTATGCAGAAGTGCCATCATCATGGGTTAGATTGCGTCTTTTAAACGGTAGCAATGCCGCACAGCATAAAATGAATTTTTCAGATGAGCGCCCTTTTTATCAAATTGCATCTGATGGTGGATTGTTGGAATCCCCCGTTAAAATGACATCTATAGAATTGGCTCCGGGAGAAAGAGCAGAGATTATGGTAGATTTGCAGTCTACCCAAAAAGGGGATGCCGTATTTCTAATGGTCTCTAACACAAAGAGCCTTAAGCTCGTAAGTAATGGCACAAAAACAAACAATTATGTTTTAAAAGATCAGCTGGTTGAAATCGAAAAATGGGACTCAGCAGATGTTGAAAATGAGCGCTATTTTGATTTAGAAGGGGTTGCTCACATGGTTTCTATCAATGGCGAAAGCTTTGACATGAATAGCGTCGCATTTTCTCTACCCGTTGGAAGACTTGAAAAGTGGACCGTTTCAAATGTGAGTGATTCTTCTGGTGGCATGGGCATGATGAGTAGCGGAACGGAGCATTCCTTTCATGTACATGGGCTGCAATTTCAAGTGCTTTCAAGGAATGGTGCTTTGCCGCCAGAAGGTGAGCGTGGCTGGAAAGATACTGTGTTCTTGAAGCCGGGAGAAAAGGTTGAGATATTGGTTAAATTTACTTTGGAAGGCGTATTTATGTATCATTGTCATAATCTCGAACATGAAGATGCTGGCATGATGGGACAATTTCAAGTGACGGAGTAGAGGACTGGTCACAGGAATGGCCGTAGATGGATAAGTATTGGCATTGAAGAATTTCAATGCTCTTACTTGTCCTTTTTTACTACGAAGTTGCTTGTACTCACATATTCTTGGATGATGAGATTAAACTCTAATCTGGACGAAAATTAATGATATATAAGAAAAGGCTTATGGAGAAATCTCCAAAAGCCCAAAAGTAGATGCAAATCTGGTAATGATTTAATCCATGGTTTATGAATTGGCTCGAAATAGAGCATTGACTGTAGCGATATCTCTTTTTCTTTTTACAATAGGGGTGGCATCTTGCTTATAAAGCCAGGTACGCTTATTAAATGGTATTTTGCTTTTAGTTTGATAAATGACACCTAAAGCAAACTTTTCGGTATCAAGGGCTTTTTTCATGGCAGCTTCAAAATCACTTGAGTCATAGTCTTCCTCTAGTGGATAACTGTGCTCTTTAAACCACTTAAAGGTGTTAACCTTGTTGAAGGAAACGCAAGGGTGAAGGATGTCAATCAAGGCATAACCTTCATGTGAAAAGGCAGCAGCCAATATTTTTTTGAGGCCATCTGTATCGCCTGAGAAGGCTCTTGCAACAAATGTAGCACCTAAAGTCATGGCTAAGGGTAAAGCATTGATGGGATCGTTGATGACGCCGTTGACTTGAACAGGTGTCTTGAATTCTAGAGGGCTGGTAGGCGCTGCTTGACCTTTTGTCAAACCATAGACCATATTGTCATGGACAATATGAACAATATCCGGATTACGTCTTACATTGTGGATAAAATGGTTGCCACCTTCACCATACATATCGCCATCCCCACCTTCAGCAATCACCGTCAAGTCAGGGTTGGCAGCCTTTATAGCAACTGCAACAGGCAGAGCTCTACCGTGGAGACCGTTGAAAAAATTAGTGTTGATGTACTGTGGCATCTTAGCCGCTTGGCCTATACCGGAGGCCATGACGACTTGGGTGGGATCCAAATCCATTTCTTGCAGGACTTCTATTAGGGCCTTTCGTATAGAAAAATTTCCACAACCGGGGCACCAAGCTATGTCGGTTGAAGGATCCATTTCAAAATATTTCATGATTATACCTCCTTCATATAAGCGACAATTTCTTCGATTGAAAAGGGTTCGCCATTATATTTCAATAGATTATGTGTCACAGCAACCCCTAATTCCAATAATAAAATTTTGGAAAATTGGGCTGTGGCATTGTTTTCTACATTGACAATCACATCAGCTTGATCGAAATATCGCTTAACATCTTTGTGAAGTGGAAAAGGTTGTTTAACATATAAGTAAGCGGTTTCTCCGTCCCCATATTGATCTATATATTCTTTTAAGACACCATAGGTGGAGCCCCAACCGACCATAAGCTTTTTATAGGACTTGGGTCCAATCAGCTCAGGATATTGATAATCTGCCATTAGTAAGGCTTGCTTGGATAAGCGTTTTTCGTTCATTTGAATCCTGACATCGAAAGATTCTGTAATCAAACCTGCCTCAGTGTGTTCGTCGCTATCACACTTGACCAGTCCTTCACCATGTCCTGGAATGCCTCTAGGAGAAATGCTATCTTCTGTCAAGGCATACCGCTTGTAATCTTTATCACTTTTGATTACAAATGATTCCAGATACTTTGAATCGAGTTCAAAAGGTGCCATCTGAAATTTGGAGTCCACTAGAAATTGGTCTGATAACAAAAATGCAGGGACTTGATACTTATCTGCAAAGTAGAAGGCTTTTTGAGCCAGTTCGATGGCATCCTTCAGATGTCCGGGTGCATAAATAAAACGTGGAAATTCTCCATGGCCTGCGTAAATAGCCAAATTTAAATCTTCTTGAGCGGTTCTTGTGGGCAAACCTGTACCTGGACCAGGCCTTTGCGCGATATGAATGACACATGGTGTTTCGGTGATGCCAGACAAACTGACCGCTTCTTCCATTAAAGCAAAACCGCCTCCTGATGTAGTTGTCAAGGCTCTTGCGCCGGCATACCATGCGCCAATGTTCATATTGAGGGCAGCAATCTCATCTTCAGCTTGTTCTACGAAAACACCAAAGTCATTCATTTTACCAGCTAGATAAGTTAGCAGACCGGTTCCTGGTGACATGGGATAGGAAGTCAAAAAATTGCAACCACCACCAAGAGCACCAATTCCAAGTGCTTCATTACCAGAAAGGACTAAAAGAGGCACGTCTTCTCTCGTTTTTAAGTTGTGATGGCTTTGATAAGCCACGCCCAATTGATAACCAATGTTGAAAGCCTCTATGTTGTCGTCTTGAACCTGATCGCTTTTGTGTGAGAATCTATTACGGATTAAAGTATGACAGTAATCCTGATCCAGTGTGAGCATTCCAGCAATATGGCCGAACAATACTGTATTGCCAAAGAGGATACTTCCAGCTTTTTTTGCATAATCACTCAGTGTGAAAGGGACAAAAGTACCAACAATGTGATCACGTTCTTCTTGAGTTATAAAATCTGGCTCTCCAAAAATCAAAGAATCTTCAGCAACTCTTTTAGGAATGCGATAAAAGCTATGGTTGTTCAACAGGTAAAGAAAGTCTATATGAGACCTATAAGCGGCTACCGGAGTATTGCTGATGCGAATTTCTAGTGTATTGTTACCGCCCCTCACACGGCTCATTACTTCGTGAGTGGAAAAAACATAGTAAGATTTTGAAATGGCTTTCACCAAGAAATCTTCTATGGTTTGAAGCCCTTGACCTGCTTCTCCAGATAAAACGATGGCAAGTTCATGTTTCATGTTTATACCTCCTTGTATAATATTTCTACACAGATACTTACTACCCAACATATTGAATAATTAACTTTACATTTATTTTATGCCATTTGGGCACTTCAAATCTTACAAAGTTATTATTTCTAAAATAAGGCAAAATACAACGTTTTTATTTCACTAAAACAAAATATAGATTAAATGGGTCTAAATAATTTGTTATAATAAAGCGTAATGAATTTACATAAATATGTGAAAGCTCAAATTAAAAATCAGCAGGTAAAATCGTCCTAATATCTATTATGGACCTACATTCGAGGAAAATTATGGGGTGGCATATCCCAAATATAGAGGTTTAAAACAGGTAAAGCCAAAGGAGTGATTAAATGCAATTTGAAACACCATTAGGTACAATTATAGGAAAGACAGAAAATAAAGTTATTCGAATAATGGGTATTCCATATGGCCGGGCGAAGCGCTTTGAAAAACCTGAAGAGGTAGACAAGTTGCCGACGCCCTTTTACGCAAATGCGCCCTCAGTGGCATCTCCTCAAATCAGTGATCCTTATTTTAGCAGAATATTCGGTCATGAAGTTTTAGAGGGGCTAACCATTGGTGAACAGTGTTTGAATTTAAGCATAACAAGGCAAGAAACGGTTAGTGAACAGAAAAAACTGCCGGTAATGGTTTGGATTCATGGCGGCGGATATATTTCAGGATGTGGAGACCTCGTCGGTACTAATCCGACTCAGATGGTAAGGGAAAACGATGTTTTAGTGGTTAGTGTCAGTTATCGGTTGGGCATCTTAGGCTTTTTAGGAGGGTATAAAAACATTCCGGCAAATTTAGGGCTTATGGATGTTATCCTTGCTCTAAAATGGATTAAAAACAACATTGAATATTTTGGCGGCGATTCAAGCAATATTACGCTATTTAGCCAATCGGCAGGTGGAGATCTAGTAGCACACCTCATGGCGGCGCAAGGGGTTGAAGGCTTATTTCATAAAGTGATCATTCAAAGTGCGCCTTTTGGACTGAGAAATGATAAGACAGAAATGATCAATCAAATGATTAAAGTCGGCCAAGAGTTCGATTTAAATGGAAGTTATGAAGAACTGATGTCGATTCAGTCTAAGATGCTTGAAAAGGCTGGAGGATTTGGTTTGAAGTCAGGGATGCCTTTTGGAATGCAATATGGCATGGCGCCACTGCCTAATGAAGGAGAAGTGGAACACATTTGGGCAGAAAGGGCAAGTCAATTCGAAGTGATCGTTGGCTATAATCGTGAGGAAACAGCCGTGTTTTTGCCATTGCTTGAAGCTGTAAAAAAAGCGATGGCATTACCTTTTGTGGGCAATATCGCTAAGGCAATAGTACTAAAAGTGACGACTGGGGCAATCTATAAAAAAGGCGCAAATGCCTTTTATAAAGATTACAAAAGGGCTGGTGGAAAGATTGCTCTTTATGAACTTCGGTTTGGTTCAAAAACAAATGGCTTAAAATCAACCCATACAATGGAACTGCCATTGATTTTCTGGGACAAAGAGGTATGGGGAAAGTCGGAATTACTTAAAGATATTGATAAAGGCTATGTTGAAGCATTTGGGAAACAAATTCGAAAAATGTGGTGTGACTTTGCAAAAGAGGGTTATCAAGCCATTCCAGAATCCTTTGACAGCATGATTATAAAAAAATAAGATGTCAGGTCATTGAGCTATGGCTAGATCATGAAATGCCGTCTCCCAGAGTAGGCTGATTTGCATCAGCCATCACATATGCTATAATTGAATGGCAGAACTAATGAACTGGGTGGTTGTTTTGGGGAACAATTTTAAGGCGTTTGTATTTGGAATTTCATATAGTGTTGTGATCAGTTTTTGTCTCTTTGGGCCGCTTTCACATGTATTATTGGGTCAACACATCCAATTGGGGTCATTTATAAGTTTATTCACCTTTATAATGGCGTTTTTAAACCCTAAATTTAAAGAGCTGATTCAAAGAGGCATGTTATTTTTGTTAATGGGGATAGCGATATTAGTAGGTCTCTCAGGTAATCAAATCCTTTTAATCAATCTGCTAATGGTTGGGACTATCAGCTTTTTCATAGCAAGTATTTGTAGAAGTTTTACCATTGTGGCTGTCAGTACGATGGCTGTCAATGAAAGTGAAAAGTATATGGGCATTTCATTTGGCGTGGCTTTTAGTGTGCTCTATATGATCAATGTCTCTTATACGGTGATTCACGTTACAGCTGCTAAGATAATACTGATGAGTTTGATTATCATTGCTTACATAGCTCATAAGAGATATCTGGAAAAAGCGCTCATTGAGGTGCTTCAAGAGGCGCCGCCACAGCAGGGAAAAAATGCTGAAGGCAAAGTCCTGAAAGTGATCATACCAGCCATAGCATTGATACTTGTCTATATAGGCGGGGGCATTTCCTATGCAGGGATATATCCATATTTCAAGCCATTCAGAACCTTTGATCAATTTTATAATGTATTGCCGTTGATAGGGATCATGCCTGTTGCCATTGTCAGCGGTAAGTATTTCAATAATCTTTCTAACTTGGCATTGGGCATTATATGCCTCATGATTGCGCTATCGGGTTTTATGCTGAAGTTAAGTTTGATCAGTTATCTTGTGGTCCAGACTTTTCTTCAAATTGGATGGGGATTTACCAATGTCTTTGCATTTTCATATGCTTGGCGATTGGCCAAGAGATATAGACAGTACGGTTATTTTGGTTATTTTATCATCTGTATACTATTGGGCGTGATTGTTGGGAGTGGCATAGCAGCCACTGTTTTAAATAAACATCTGGATTCAGTTTATCTTGGACTGGCTACTTTTACGCCAATGCTCATAGGCCTTGTGCTCATATTCTATCATGAATTTGGTTGGACGCATTCTAGCGGGGTTCAAGAGTATGAAACTGGCCAAGAACGTGATGCGATTCAAGATCATGACATTGCTCAAAAGCGTGATCAAGAGAGTGATCAAGAGCATTCAAGTCTGTCAGCAGATAGCACTTATGATTTGTTTTTAGAATTGCCAATTTTAAAAGAGCTGACGAGTAGGGAAAAAGAAACCATATATTTCTATTATAGAGGGGACACGGCAATCAAGATATCGGAACATTTAAATGTGAGTCCCAACACCGTCAGGACACATATTAAAAGGGCATACACCAAGCTTGAAATTACTAAAAAACAGGAGTTGAGAGATCTCATTGAGTCAGAAATGCAGTGATTTCAACGCAAATAGATAAAAATCATCAATTTTTGGTGATTTTTTTTTGTGCTTTTTAAGATAAAATCATCGTAAAAATAAAAAACGATTGGGTTTTGGAGGTGCCAATATGGAGGAAAAGAAAGTTGAAGCAAAGACAAAGCATAAAGTGAAGTCACTACTTGGATGGCTTTATTTTTGGATAATTTGTGGGCTTATAGGCGTATTTATAATATTGCCCAATAAGGTGTTGCCTGTATTCTATAGATTTAATGAGATCATTGGCATTCATAAATTAAGCAAAGGCATATTTAATGATTCGATTTCAATGAATGTGGATGCAACCTTTGTGGCTCTATTTTTCGATTTTTTGATTTTATTTATTGTGACATATGCTTTAATATTGATCTTTAAGCGCATGAAATGGCTTAAAATTTTACTTTTGTGGGCAGGATTTGGTGGCATTTTGTTTTACAGCTATTCAATGCCTTTAAGTGCGTATTATCAATGGGGTAGTCAGATTGGATCAAATGTCATTTTGACTGAAGAAGTTCAGCTCTTAAGCACTGGTGAAGAGCAAGTTGTGGATTTGACTCATGTGGATTTAATCATCCCTCCTTACTTTGGGCGTGAGGATTATACGCTGAAAGTAGACACTTTAGAGTATAGCGATCAGACGGATGGCTATGCGTTTACCCTGATGGATGAAGCTGGCGAATCGATTCATATGTTGCCAGACTATATCCAAATGACGTTGGATTTAACACTGAAAGAACTGGAGGGAAAATCGTATAAGTTCTATGATCCAGAAGAGGATCAGTGGCAAGATGTTGCCTACTATTATGATTTGGATATTGGCAAAACAGTGATTCTGACTAATCACTTTACAGAGTTCAAGTCGTTTAAAAGAGAGATTATTGAGCAAGATGAGCTTTTAAAGCCTTTGACTGAGCCAACATTTGTCTATAAGCGCAAGACGGGGATTTATGCTTCTGACGTATCTCCAGAGGATTTAAGGCAGTCCTTTGAACTGATTGAAGACGCCAAGAAAAATCCTAAGAAAGAAGTTACGGCAATGGATTCTGCAATGAGCACGATTAGAAAAGTGAAGTCTCAATATACACAGCCAGAACTCTTTGTAAAGTTATGTGATATAGGTATCGACTACGCAGATATTGTAAAGGCAAAAGAGATTGATGTGGCCTATTTCAGCAACTTCAACAATCACATGCTTGTGGAAACCGCAACTGAATACAGCGGCCAAACGCTTAGAAATTCGCTTAAGGGCACCACGGCAGGTCTTTCGCTGGCATCCAATGTCCTTGGCACAGTCATCATTTACGATGAATTTAAGAAAGCCAATTATGACAAGGTGATTTATGAGAGTCTAAAAGCATTGGCGGATGCAGGAGGGGGAGCTATTTCAGGACCGGTTGGATTCATCACATCGTGTTGGATTTTTACATTTGACAGGTTTTCAGAATACGATAAGTTCCTGACAAATGAAGCGATTAAAGAGGCCTATAGTGTCTATTACAACGGTTCGGATTCAAGACCTGAATCCTATTGGCATTTTCGGTTTGAGGAGATCATGAAAAAAGAGCTCAAGCCAGATGAAAATATCTATCATGCCTTTAAATTGTTGGACTATGAGATCGATCAGTATTTACTGGAATTTTGGTCAAGTGAAAATGAACTGTTTAGGGATAAGTTCGATCTGCCTGCTAAGATATCCTCAACGGTACAAATTGGCATTCAGCGAGAGTACAAGCACCTGTATTTCAGACCGCTTGTGATGAGAGTACTGGATAGATACATGAACTACACCAGAATGAGGCAGATTGAGTATGAAATTTTCATGTCTCGACTGTTCTATAGAGATAACATCAACAAGATCGGCGAAATTGAAGTGACGCTGGACAGTGATGCTTATGATCTTCAAAAATGTCATACACAGGTGATTGTAAATGATACCATCATATTCGACGAAGCCTATAAAAATAAGAGCGTGACATTTAAGGCAAGGCTCTATAAGTTATTGCCGTCAGATCCCAATATGGAAGATAAGATTCATCTCAGGACTCTAATTGTGGACAAAAAGGGGATTGAATCGGTTAAGGACGAATACATTTATATCCTTGACATGGGGCAAAAGCTGACCTATCGATATTCTGATGTGATTTCAATTGCAGTGAAGATAGACGATAGAGCTGTGACGTTGAACATGGATGAAGCTTACAAGTTCAGCTACAGTTATGATAATGATGGAGAGACTTATTTAATTCCAGATGAGGTGATCTGGCAGGCCGATCAAGGCTCTATTGACGAAACTGGACTGTATACACCTGCGGTGCCTGGTGTGGATACAATAAGGCTGACTGTCAACTATGAAGAGGGCAACCAATCCTATACAGATGAGGTGAATGTCACTGTGGAAGGTGAGCTGGAAGAGGAGAAGTCAGTCCTACAAGACTTCGTTGTGAAGTATTATGAACATGATCTGGAACTCTTTTATGACAAACTGGGGGATGAAGCAAATCGAATGCTGCATGCGGCAACTGATAATATAGATTATGGCCGGTCAGTTATGGACTATATGTTCACACATGAATCCGAGCTTAAACTCATAAATGAAGCTAATGGTTATAAGAATTTTGAACTTGCATTGGACAATAAGACGTATAGTATTTATATCATGTATTATGACGATGGGAGCATACGACAGGTGAAAGCAAATGACAATGCCAGAAGTCTTTCGATTCAAATGGACTATAACAGCGAAGATAAAGAAGAAAGAATTATGGTGGCGAAGGATGGCGTCCTAATAAGTGAGCGCCCTCAAAGTATTGTGGTATTTAATTACAGCGGCATTAATTTGATGGGTGATCCGATTATTGACACAGAAACAGCTGGGACTGGGCTACATTACGATAGAGTAGAGCCAATGACCATGAGTGTTGGCAAAAATAGCCCTGGAAATAATAAATTTGAAGTCGTAACGCTTTGTCAAGTACAAAGCGGCAATATCACAAGTATTGGCACTCTCAGTGGTGATACGTTAAGTACGAATCACTACGGCAGTGATGGCAGTATCACTGAAACGCTTACGGCGACAAATGTAGGCAGTTTAGGGACCTTTAACGCAAATCATTAGATAGAAAAATGAATAGGACAGAAAACAAAATCATGCGTCTATGGTTTCGTTAAAAAGGAAAAGATTAAGGGATTATCTAATGTGTTTTTATAGATAATCCCTTTAAATATGCACACACGACATATAAGTTTCTTCAGAATAAGTTTAATGACTTAGAAAGTGTTGACATAGTCAGACTATAGTGGTAGTTTAATTATAAAAGTATACTACTGCAATAGTCTGTTTCGATAGTTTAAATGTTTTTATAACAGTTTGAATGCTTTTATAATAGTCTGGAGGTTTTATAAATGAGTGAGTTGATATTATTCGATTCTGAATTAAAGATCATGGAGATTTTATGGCAAGAAGGGGACCTAAAAGCAAAGGATGTAAGTCTGATTGCTTTTGAGCGGTATGAATGGAACAAAAATACAACTTATACGATTTTGAAAAAGCTTATCAAGAAAGAGGCTGTTTTGAGAAAGGAACCTAATTTTATATGTGTTCCACTTATATCCAAGGAGCAAGTTCAAATCAAAGAAGCAAAAAGACTGGTCGATAAATTGTATGAAGGGTCATCTCAATTATTGGTGAGCAAATTTATTGAAGATGAGCAGCTGACTAAGGAAGAGCTAAAAAGTTTACGAAACATAATTGATAAGAAATTGTAACTGGAGGGCACAAGATGCTAAGTGAAGCTATTTATTACATACTGAACATGAGTATATTGGGTGTTTTGGTCATGGGGCTTGTATGGTTTTTGCGTGTGGTTTTCAAGAAGTGGTTGCCTAAAAATCTGATACTCTTACTGTGGGGATTCGTGGTGATCCGCTTGATGATACCTTTTGCGATTCATAGTGATTTCAGCATTGTCACAGCTTTGGCAAATCCGTTTATAGAAACCGTGGAAGTAAAAGTTTCAGAAATGCCTGTGGCGCCTACATTCTTATTCACGAACACGGTGCAGTTGGCAGAAAATTATGAACCTCTGACATTTGAGAACTCAAAACTGGAGATTGTATTTCAGCGGATGGGCATCTTATGGGCCTGCGGCTTCATATTCTTCGGCATATTGATTGGCATAAGTATGCTCAAATTTAGGCTGGGCTTAAACAAGACTTTTTATAAAACTTATCAAGGGATGGATGTGTTTAAGTCCTCCAAATTGCATTCGCCGGTGGTGATTGGGGTTTTTAGACCTGAGATAGTCTTGCCTGTTAATTGTAGTGAGGCAATCGAAAACGTCGTCTTATTACATGAGCATACACATATTAAACGGAAAGATAATCTGTGGAAACTTTTGATCACATTAACCACTGTGGTCCATTGGTTTAATCCATTGGCTTGGTGGATGATGATAACTTTTTCAAGAGATGTAGAACTCGCTTGTGATGAAACCGTTATTAAAGGTTTATCAAGAGCGTCCAAAAAAGAGTATGCCATTGCCTTAGTGGAAGCAAATGAACAATTGCAAAGCTTCATCACTGCTTTTAGTGGCACAGGACTTGAAACTCGTATCCATGCAATTGTGTTTTATCAACGGATATCAAAGCGGATGATGGTCGCTTTAAGCATCTTGTATTTACTATTGGCAGTTGGACTGCTCACATCGTGTGGCTCTGCGGATGTGTCCGTTGAAAATACCGATTATCATGTGATGCACAGTGAAATTGCCTACGAAAAAGATGGTAGAGCCTTGTATACCGGATTTGACAGTATGCCTCAAGGTTATACCTATGAGGAGGCATTAGCCGATGGCTGTATTGAGGCATACGAAATGTCAACTGAGGCCATTTTAGAACTCGTGAATACATTTCATGATAAGGCGAATCAGGATGAAGCCTATAGAGTTCGTTTTGTGATGTTCATGGATGACCATAAAAGAGACATGTTTTTTCAGGATTTATGCTATTATGAAGGGCAGTATTACTTGTTTGATAGCAGAGCAGATTCTATTGAAGCCTTTGGATATCATTATATTAAGATCGCGCAAGATAAAGAAGCGCCAGAGTTTGGCTCACTGCTTTTGACAGATAACTTGGAAACGCGTTCGGAAGATGTTTTCAAAATGCTGGTTTCCAGTGTTGCACCTGTGGGCAAAGGTGAATTTGAGCTTGTGATGTTTCTGCCAGACGAGAGTCCTGTTAAGTTGGAAACCTATGCACTGGCCGATATTGAGGTACAACCCGTTGATCAGGCGGTTCATGATCGTATTAAAAAATATATGCAAGTGAATGGGATTCATGACGTATCAAAAGATCAGTTGGAATGTGCTCTAATTTATAAAGAGGATGATCGCGACATTGCATTGGTGCGCGTCCAGCTATCCTATGCTTGGATAGACAGTATTGCAGTTTTAGAAGGTGATGAGGTCGTTGCCATGTTAAATGGGATGAGTGTACAACAGTTTTTTATTACAGATCTAAACCGAGATGGCAATGACGAGATTTTATGCCATTCAAATCTGGGTTCTGGATTGCTGTATCATAGTCTATCTTTATACGATTTGCAAAATCATCAGTCGTATGCTTATACTTTTTATAACGACAACGAGGGCATTGAATTTGAAGCGGAATCCGATGGGGTGAATATATATAGCGTGATGCTTAATATCGGGAAAAGAAGAGAGGAACCTTTAGGCAAATTAGTTTATGATGGAAAAGCTTTATATATTGATGGTGCTGTAAAGGAGGTTGATTTCCCTGTACAGCCCTAGATGACATATTGGTGCGCAAAAGAAAAATGCAAAGAAACATGGTATTCAGAATATATGCTTAGAATTTGCAAAGTCGAAATGGATGATTATTTTGAAAGTAAAAATGCAGATGAAAATGAATCAAATTAGCAATGAAGGAAAATGATAAAATAGTTAAAATTTAAAAAACATATGGGTGGAGGCTAAAGAATAGGGGATATTCTTTAGCCTCTTCTACGTATAAAGATGTTATAAGTTGAGGCGAGTTCTGCTCAGTTAAACCTATGATACCATAATCTAATCATTTAGAAAATGATACAGAGAGTCCACAAAATGTTGCTCTGCAAAATTCAAAGGACGTGATTTTTGTTTAATATACCCCATTTTGATGATTACAGGTTCCGCAAGAGGAATTAATTTTAAGTTCATATGATATTTGTCAAAAATATGAGTGATGTCATGGTTTTTACTGATTGCAACAAAAGTGACGCCGTGAACGGTATCTAGCAATTGATAGAAAAGAAGCATATCTTGAACAAAGATTTTTGTTTTAAAGGATTCCGTTTCCAGTTGTTTTATAGTCTCAACACTTAAGTAGTCTTTGACTGAGTGTTCGACAAGTACGAGTGGGTAGGCTTTTAAGTCAGACAGGGCAATTTGAGGACAATCATAAAGCGGGTGTCCTTCGGCGAGTCCAATGGACATTTGAGTATCTGTAATTAATACGAATTCGAGTCCATTTTTCGCTAGAAGTATCTTAATAAAATTCTCTTGTTCGGCAGAGATATTGAGAATGCCCAGATTAGAATGGCCGCTTTTAACATCCTCAACAACATCAAAAAATGGATTTTGTCGTATGGAGAAAGTTTTCTTTTCTTTTTCAAATAGGTGGAGCATTTCAATAAGGGGGTAAACACATGCAGAAGAAAATTGAGCAGATACAGAAAAGTCAATAGAGCTATCCTTGTTTGTCTGACGAATGTTGCGCATCTCTTCTATGTTGGAAATAATCAATTCAGCATGATGTAAAAATTCTGCCCCTTGCCTGGTGAGCTCAACGCCTTTGGGCATTCTGTTAAAGAGCGTATAGCCGAGCTCTTTTTCAAGAACGCCAATGGTCATGCTGATATTGGGTTGAGAGATGTGTAAATTCCTTGCGACTTGACTCATTGAACCGGTCTTTGCAATTTCAGTAAAGTAATAGATTTGATCTAAAGTCATGGAAAGCCTCCTCATCGATAAATGCTATATTGACATTATTATAATGCAATTTTAAAAAAAATAAAATCATCATACAGAAGGTAATGAATCAATGTGAATTGTTTTAATATCTTAAAATAGAGATTTCAGGAACATAAAGGATTATTATGTCTAAGCATAAATAATATATATTACAAATCAAATGAACGTAAGAATATACTAAATATAGGGACACAAAGCGAAGGCCCATTAAATAGCATGGTATTTTAAAGGGGGACGATATAATGAGCATCACTGAGAAAGTGAAAAAAATTTCAAGTAGAGATGATCGTTTACGGCAAATCATTTATACGCAGATATGACCATGAGCATTTAGAAGAATATGAGCATTTAGAAGAATCGAGCATAAAGGAGCTGAAAAGTGATGAGTAGAAATTATAAACCAATTGATTTGCCACGTAACTTGGATTATATGGCGAGTGCCATGTCGCCAGAAGTTTTAAAAATGGTTGAATCCATTATTGAAAAAAAGCTGTCAGAGGGGCAATGGTCGACACCGGAAGACATGATTTTTGATCCTAGTAACATTGAGTTTGCAGCATACTGGTTGCATAAGGGCAGAAACCCAATAAAGAAGGGGATGAAGGGGCACAATCTTGAAGCCTATTTCGAGCCTTTCAAAAAGTCTAAACAGTCGTGGCAACCGGAAAATTTTATTAAGAGAAAAGAGTATAAATTAAGTGCTTCTGGAGACTTGATGTTTGCCAAGCATATTGAGGCATCTAAAGATATTCTGTATGATCATGTAGAATCATTGATTTTCAAAAGTGATTTTGCTTATGCCAATCTCGAGTCCACGCTATCAAAAGAGGCACCCAAGGCATTTTCGGTTAAAGAGACAGGTGAGACACCGCATATTAATATTACCAAGCCTCAATACGATGCATTGGTGAAACATAAAGAGTACAAGTTCAATGCCGTTCAGATCGCCAATAATCACATTATGGATTGTGGTGAAGAAGGTGCCAGAATTACGATGGATCAATTGAAATGTGATGATATTGCTTTTTTAGGTGTCTATGAAAATGAATCGGATGCAAACCGTGTTACTTACACGATGATGGACGAAGTTAAAATAGGATGGGTAACACATACTTTCAGCTTAAATGGTAAAAAATTACCTGATGAAAAAGCATGGCTATGTGATATCACACCATTTCATATGGTAAAAGATGTGGATACTTCAAGAATAGAATATCAGATAAAAGAAGCCAAAAATGCAGGCTGTGATCTGGTGGTGGTGACTTTGCATTGGGGGCTTGAACACGAGTTTTATCCTCATCCAGATCAATTAGAATGGGCTCATAAATTTGCAGAACTTGGTGCTGACGCAATTATATGTCATCATCCTCATGTATGTCAGCCCTACGAGATGTACAAGCCTGAAAGTCGGCCTGATCAACTGGTCCCAATTCTATATAGTTTAGGCAATTTAACACCAGCATATGGTTCTGCTGCGACGGTTTTAAGTCTTATTGCGAATTTGACCATCTCTCAAGGCGAGTTGAATGGCGTGCATCAAACCTTAATTACAGCTGTAGAGTTGACACCTGTAGCTTTTATGAGAGCTCTTGAAAATGGAAATCCACATGCAGTCCTTATACCTTTACGAGACTTAAATGCAATGGCGTTGGATAGCGAGACAAAGGCGTATGTAAAAGAAATCAATGCATACGCAGATTTGATTTTAGGAGATAGCTGGAGAGTGTAGCAGGCGACAGTAATCGCGAGTGCCAGCAATATGGAGTACGAGTAATAGTAAGGATTCATAGTAGAGGAGATGAAGATGCCTATGAACAGTTTTTTGGATACAGAGATTATAGATCAAATCATTCAGGAAGAAATGCAGGCAATGCAAATTCCCGGTTTGGCGATTGCCATTGTATCAGGCTCAGAGCCAATCTATTTAAAGGGCTTTGGGAAGATAAACGATGCAGGCGATAAAGTCACAGAAAAAACCGCATTTATTATTGGTTCCTCCAGTAAATCATTTACCGCTATGGCAATCATGCAAATGTCAGAAGCTGGCGTTTTAAATATTGATGATCCAGTCTTGAAATACTTGCCTGAGTTTGGATCGATAAAAGATGCTGATGAAGTCACTATTCGTCAGCTCCTTGATCATACCAGTGGCTTTTCAACTTATGAAGGCATGAAAGTATTTAATGAGAAAGCCGGTGGCCGCTTATCACAGTTTATAAAAAAATTACATCATTTCAGATTGAGCAGAAAACCCGGTGCATCCTTTGAATACTCCAATCTTAATTATGTGTTACTTGGGGCAATTGTTGAAGTCGTATCCGGTATGTCTTATGAAGCTTATTTGGTTCAGAATATATTCGAGCCATTGGATATGAAGTGTACTTTTGCCGAGTACCAGAAGGCATTGAACTATGGTTTGGAAAAGGGCTATCAGCCAGTTTTAGGTTTATTGCGTCAGACGGCTTATGACTTTCATCCTGAAATCATACCAGCAGGATATATTGTATCCTGTGCTGAGGATATGGCAAAATACTTGATTGCAAACTTGAATGGTGGTTGTTATAACAATTCAAGAATCTTGTCGGAGAGTGCTATATGCACGCTCCACACAAAATCATCAAAAGCGAGTGATCATTACGGACTAGGCTGGTTCGATTATGATGAGCTCGTACATCATGGTGGAAGTGCAGAGAATTATCATGCTAACATGATGCTAATCCCTTCCAGAGGGCTTGGTATTGCAATTCTGTACAATATTAATGACAACATATCAGGCGCTTTTGTAAAAGGCAACTTCGGAAACGGGGAAACCATTGTATATGATCGCATTCAGTCTAAGATCGTAAATGCACTGACAGGAGAAAACACAATGGCACCTATTATCGACAGAGGGAAAGGATTTCATAAAAAAACCAATGTGATATTTGGAATGTTGTTTGCACTATTAACATTGTATGGATGTATGCTCTTGAGCAGTTCACAAACATATATGCCTTTAGTTGTGATTGTTAACCTTCTGATCCCCTTAATTTTGCTGGTGATTATCCCTAGACTATTTAAAGCAAGCTGGAAGCCTTTATTTCAGTTCGCAGCAGGTTTTGCCCATGCTCTGTTTGCGCTTCAGTTGTATTTGATACTCATAGGCGTATTTAAAATAATAACGGTATTTTGAATAAATACAATCTGAAGAAGGTAAATTTTACATGATTGCAGGGGCAAAAATGATCTATGTTCAAAATATTTTTTATCACTGGATTCTGGAGGGATAATCGCTTGAAATTGCACAAAATGACATTAAAGATGAATTCTAAAATTAGCATTTTATGAAATTAGTAGATTGACAGAAGACATATTTTCGTCTATACTGGTCGCATAGTATGGATTGTTACTCTTTGAGGCATTACCTGTTTTTTTTGTGGTATGTTTTAGAGAGTTTTTTGTTTCTTATATACAATCATGTGGGGGTAGATCATGAAAGCTATTAAGAAAATTAATAATAATGTTGTAATATGCGAGGACGATAACAAGAAAGAGCTGGTTGCCTTTGGGAAGGGCTTAGGGTTTCCAGCAGTACCTTATAAAATCACAGATTTAAGTCTGATTTCAATGACGTTTTATAAGATGGATCGAAGCTATTACAAGTTATTAGAAGAAATCCCACCCGAAATTTTTGAGGTCTCTGCCATAATTGTGAAAAAAGCACAGAGAACTTTAGATTGTAAATTGAATCCAAACCTACTACCAGGACTTGCCGACCACATTAATTTTGCATTAGCTCGAATGAAAAAATATAAGAAAATGAAAATGTTATTTTCCTATGATATTGAGCAACTGTATCCAAAGGAAACTGAACTGGCGCGATACGCCGTTAAAGTCATTGAAAAGAATCTTTTTGTCAAATTACCAGAGAGTGAGATCACCAATATTGCGATGCATTTTGTCAATGCAGAAGAGGAACATGTGACCTCATCTTCTGATGTGAATATGGATGAAATCATACAGCATATCACGAATGAAATCGAGGCCATCTTTCAAGTGGAAATTGATCGAAAAGGTTTTAATTATAACCGCTTTGTGATGCATCTAAGATATTATATGAAACGCATTGAAGAAAAAAAGCAATTTGTGGATGATAATAGTGCATTGTTTAAAGCTGTAAAAAGTGAAAGTCCAGAAGTCTTTGAATGTGCAATGCATATTGCTGAAATCATCGACGAAAGATTGAAATCAAAGAGCACTGAGGACGAGATTTTATATTTGATGATACACATCAAGCGCATTTTAAAAAATAATATATCCATCTGAGGATTGTTACTCGTCATGGAGGCATAACCGAGGGTAAGCGTACGATTATTGTACGTTTCCTCGGTTTTTTTTGTTAAGGCAACACAAATGTTGCTAATCGCATGGATTAATGGATCAGGGCAAATCAATAATTGGTTTAAAACACAATTATTGTTGCAATAAAAATGAGGAGGAAAAAAATGACAAAGAAAGAGAAATTTGAAGCGTTAGCTTCGAAAGTGCTCGTATTGGTTGGGGGAAAGGATAATATCAGTTTCTTGGGGCACTGTATGACACGTCTTAGACTTGAATTAAAGGATAAAAGCATCGTCAATTTAGATGAAATCAAAAGACTGCAAGGTGTGGTTGGGGCACAGTGGTCCAACGAACAATTGCAAATTATCATTGGACAATCTGTTGGCGAAGTGTATGGTATGGTTGCCGAAAAAGCGGGTATTCGAGCTGAAAAAGCCATTAACGAAAATTTGGATAAGGGTAAGAAAAAAATCAGCTTTGCAGGCATTATTGATGGGATCACAGGGAGCTTAATACCTCTACTCCCTGCGATCATCGGTGCAGGTATGTTAAAGGTTGTCATCATTCTATGTGAGTTGACAGGCATTTTGACACCAGATATGCAAACACATGCAGTCCTTACTTTTGCATCGGATGCAGGTTTCTATTTTCTGCCTGTGTTTTTAGGGGCGACAGCTGCAAACAAATTCAAGGCCAATATGGGACTGGGTATGCTTCTTGGCGCTATTATGATACATCCTACTATGGTAGCCAATGTAGCCGGTGCCATACCAATGAGTATTTTTGGAATTCCCGTGTACGCATCAAATTATGCAAGCACTATTTTTCCAATTATCATGGCAGTTTATGTGATGTCGCATGTGGAAAAATTCTTTAAGAAAATAGCACCAGAATCCATAAAAGCAATTATCGTGCCGCTTGGAACTATATTGGTTATGTTACCGTTAACGCTTGGATTAATAGGGCCAGCAGGTGCTTTTTTCGGGAATTATTTAGCGGCAGCGATCATGTGGTTATATAATACTACTGGATTCTTTGGTGTGGCAGTACTAGCAACGATTTATCCGCTTTTAATTTTAACAGGCATGCATGGCGCATTATTCCCGTACATGTTCCATTCTTTAGTAACGCTTGGTTATGAACCTATCGTTGCAACTGCAAATGTTTTATCCAATATCAATCAAGGTGCGGCAGCTGCTGCGGTTGCATTCAAATGTAAAGATAAAGAAACCAGAACAACGGCAAGTTCCAGTGCAATCACCGCAATTTTCGGCGGTGTGACAGAACCCGCTATGTTTGGTATCAACATGAAATTAAAGAAGCCTTTGTATGCTGCTATGTTTGGCAATTTTTGTTCAGCTGCTTTTGCAGGTTTAATGAAAGTGTATATGTACAGTTTAGGGGGGAGTGCCGGGCTCCTTGGTATAGCAGGTTTTGTAGGGCCAACAAGTTCTAATTTTATATTTATGGTGATCAGTATTATTTTAGGCGTCGTTATAACCTTTGTAACCACGTTGATTGTTTATAAAGGTGAGAGTATCTATCAGTAATTAGGAGGCATAAGCATGAGTTTTCCAAAGAATTTTTTGTGGGGTGGCGCCACAGCAGCCAATCAGTTTGAAGGTGGCTGGAATGAAGGCGGAAAAGGCGAAAGCGTTTGTGACCACATCACAGCAGGCACTGTAAGCACACCACGTTATTTTACAAATGTGATCAGCAGTGAAAACAATTATCCGTCACATGAAGCCATTGACTTTTATCATAGATACAAAGAGGACATTGCATTATTTGCTGAAATGGGCTTTAAAGTATTTCGCTTGTCTCTAAATTGGACGAGAATCTTTCCAAAAGGTGATGAAGATAAACCAAATCAAAAAGGTCTGGATTTTTACAGGGCCGTTTTTGAAGAATGTAAGAAGTATGGTATGGAGCCTTTGGTAACAATTTCACATTATGAGATTCCATATCACCTAATGAAGCAGTATGGTGGATGGTTAAGTCGAGACTGTATTGATTTCTATTTAAATTTTTGTGAGACTGTATTTAAAGAGTACAAAGATTTGGTGACCTATTGGCTCACTTTTAACGAAATAAATTGCATGGTAATGGGAGTCGGCGATATTCTATCTGGGGGTATCCCAAGTGAAGACAGTCCTTTACAGGATTTCAATTCGGTGGCTACGAAAGAGCAGAAGCAGAACAGGTTCCAAGCGACGCATCATCAGTTTGTTGCCAGTGCTAAAGCAGTTGTTCTTGGTCATGAAATCAATCCTGAGTTCAAGATAGGTTGTATGGTTGCAGGCGGGGCGATTTATCCCTATACTTGCAACCCAGAGGATGTTGTATTAGCTCAGCAAGAAATGAGAATGAACTATTTCTGTGGCGATGTGCAAGTGCGAGGCGAATATCCATACTATACTAAGCGCATGCTTGAAGAGATGGGCGGCATCTCTATTGACATGGAAGATGGAGATGTGGAAGTATTAAAACAGGGCACGGTGGACTTCTATAGTTTTAGCTATTATATGAGCACATGCACAACAGCAGATGAAGAAGCTAAAAAAGCCTCAGGCAATGTCATTATGGGCGTGAAAAATCCTTATTTAAAAGCAAGCGATTGGGGATGGCAAATTGATCCAAAGGGTCTCCGTTACCTGCTCAATGAGTTGTATGGACGTTATCAGATCCCAATGATGGTTGTTGAAAATGGATTGGGTGCAGTTGACGTGGTGGAAGCTGGCAATGTCATTCACGATTCCTATCGAATTGATTATTTGAGAGAGCATATCAAACAGATGGAAGAGGCCATTAAAGATGGTGTAGATTTAATGGGTTTCACACCTTGGGGATGTATTGATTTAGTCAGTATTTCAACTGGAGAAATGAAAAAAAGATATGGTTTTATCTATGTTGATAAGGACAATGAAGGCAATGGAAGCCTTGACAGATGGCGCAAAGATTCTTTTTACTGGTATAAAAAGGTGATTGCATCCAATGGCAAAGACCTTGATTAATATAGCAGATAGAAGGAGACAACATGGGATTATTAGATAAGTTAAAAAGCAAATTGAATCGCAATCAAGAAATATATATGCCTGTTGCGGGCAAAGTAATACCCTTAAAAGAGCTTGCAGATGGCGTGTTTTCTGAAGGACTTCTTGGATTAGGTGCCGGAATTGAGCCAGAGGACAATGTGGTATATGCACCTTGCGATGGTAAAATTATTTATGTTGCAGAAACGAAACATGCATTGGGGCTTGAAAGCAAGAGCGGTATCGAAATGATCATCCATGTGGGCATCGATACGGTTGAAATGAAAGGTGAAGGCTTTGAGATGTTCGTAAAAGCAGGAGAAAGTATCACACGTGGACAAAAACTCATATCCTTTCCTATTGAGGCCATAAAAGCGGCAGGATACAGATCGACAACGGTGGTTATCGTTACAAACAGCGATCAATTTGAATCGATTCAAGTATTAGAAGAAGGCAAAAAGATAGATGATATAATGATGCAGATTGTATAGTTTGGTTAAGGCATAAACTATGAGCTCGAAATAAATAACTTTAACATCAAATAAATTACTCTAAAGTCAGAATTATTTAATTGAAAGAAAGGATTCTTGTAAATGTGCATGGGAAAAGGCATTATTTACAAGAATCCTTTTTCAATTTGATTGAATAAAAGATTGAAAAAAATGAATACAATCTTTTAAAGCGGGCTCATTTTCTTTTCAAAACGGAAGAAATCATCTTCATCTGTCATTTCCTCAGGTGTATGAGGGTCTTTGTGCTGAGAATTATAGAATTCCACGATGTGAAAACCACAGCGATTTACATAAAAATGAATATTTCGCTTTTCAAAATAAGGGGTAACGGTTTCCCAAACCTCTGTATCGGGGTAGAGCTTTTCTACTTCTTTCCAAATGGCTTGTCCTACACCGTGACTCTGCATGCCGTATTTTACATAGAGAAAATCAAGATGATTGTGCTTTGTTTCTTCATCAATTTCAACGATAGCCCCTCCAACCATTTTTGAATCTACAACTGCTTTGTATGCAAATGTCTCTTTTTTTGACAATACCAGATTAATATCCTCTTCAGGAAGTATCTCTATGTCCAAATCAGTTGTTGACCCAGCAGCTCCGTTTTGGAAGGCCTCTTGCATATCCCTTTTATATTCTGCCAAATCTTCTTGATTGACAGGTAATAATTTAAAATTCATATAAGGTGCTCCTTTTGTTCAATAATGATATTTTTTTTGCTTTACAATAAGGAATATTAATGTAAACACGACTGCCATCACTTCTGCTACAACAATGGAAACCCAAATGCCATTAATTCCCCATATGATTGGGAGAATCAAAACGGCGCTGATTTGGAATACCAACGTCCGTAAAAAGGAAATTAGAGCAGAGGTTAGACCGTCATTTAAAGCGGTAAAAAAGCTTGAGCCGAAAATAGCAAATCCCATGAAAGGAAATGCAAGCGCAAAGATGCGAAATCCAGAAACGGTCAGGGTGGCCAATGCTTTGTCGTAACCCACAAATATTTGTGTCAAAGAGCCTGCAAGCAACTGTGCAGCAGTTACCATAACGAGTCCGCTAATACCAAGTAGGTAAAAGCTCTTTTTTAAAAGGCTTCTGAGTTCATCGTGATTTCTTGCGCCATTGTGATAAGCAATTATAGGGGCGACTCCAATAGAGTAGCCTATAAATGTAGCTGAGAAAATCATGCTGACATACATCATGACACCGTAGGCTGCCACACCGTTTTCTCCAGCAAATTTCAAAAGCTGTATATTATAGAGCATTCCCACGATACTCATGGAGACATTGCTCATAAATTCAGAAGAGCCATTGGTACAGGCTTTTAAAAGTGCTTTGCCATCAAAGTGAGTTTTGCCAAGGCGAAGAATGCTGTTATTTTTTCTTAAAAAATAGATCAGAGGAATAACACCGCCTATAAACTGGCTAAAAGCTGTGGCGATCGCTGCCCCTGCCAACTTATATTCCAGTGGCAGAAGAATGACCAAAGCAGCATCTAAAATCATATTGGTCACACCGGCTGCGCCTGTGACTAAAAGACCGAGTCGAGGTTTTTCTGCGGCTACTAAAAAACTCTGAAAGAGAAGTTGTAAAACAAAAAACGGCAATGTCACAAGAATGATTCGACCGTAAACAATACAATGACTGAGAAGGTCGCCTTTTGCGCCGAGAAGTGTGGCAATTGGACGAATAAATACAAATCCTAATATAGCGAATAGGACGCCAAGTGCAAAAGCCACATATACAAACAAGGAAAAATATCTATTGGCCTTTTCCTTATCACCAGCCCCAAATGTATTGGCGACAATGGCAGTCCCTCCAGTACCAAACATGAAGCCAACAGTTGCCACGATCATTAAAAAGGGCATGATCAAATTGACTGCTGAAAATGCGATCTTACCTGCAAAATTAGAGACAAAAAAACCGTCTATCACACTGTAAATGGATGTAAAAATCATCATGGCAATAGATGGCAATGTAAATTTTATCAATTTACCATAGGTAAAGCGATCTGAAAGCTGTATCCTCATATTCTTTTCCCAAACCAAAACGTTGCAAAGTCTGCAACAGCTGGTGTCAAATCTTTAATAGACCAATCGCTTGTGTTGATTGTTAAGTGATACGCATCACGTCTTCCCCAAGTGGCGCTCGAAAGGATATCCCTTGTCTGCGAGCGAATCTTATCAATTACCTTCATCTCTTGGATGAGCTCTTTTTCTGTAAGTTGTTCATTTTCTGAAGCACGTTCAAAGCAACGTTTTATCTTTGCCTCCATAGTGGCACAGACAAAAATATTGAATGGCTTATATTGCCCTAAGATCACATCAGCATTTCTGCCTACAATGATACAATCCTTACCTAAGAGGGCAATGCCCTCAATTACTTTTCTTTGCTCAAGTAGAAAAGGCACCTTGCTGGATTGCATATATGCTGTAGAAGCGATTGTATTTCGAAAAGAAATGGGAAAATTTTGTAAACTGTGGTGATTTAACTTCTCCTCTATATAATTCGCATCACATTCACTATTTTTAGCAACAGCAGTAATAATCTCGCTGTCGTAGTAGTCAAAGTTCATAATATCTGAAAGACGCTTTCCAAGTTCACGCCCTCCAGAGCCAAATTCACGACTGATGGTAATAATTTTCATGGGTTTTCTCCTTCTATAAATTACTAACTTGCTCACGAAAACAATTTGTGTATTTCTCCATGAGGTGGATGTACGTGTTGATCTCCTCTGTTGACCAAGATTCAAAAGTCCGTACTTCTGCTTTGTAAAGCTTGGTCACAGTCTTATTCATAAAGTCCTTTCCTTTTTCTGTTAAGATAATTTTTTTTGTTCTGCCTGTGTGTTTTTCTAGGTATAGAATATCATCAGCTTCCAAACCTCGAATAGCTGAGTTCACAGTTTGTTTGCTAATGCCAGATTTCTTATAGATATCGCTGAGTAAACAATTTTCACCTGTATCCAAAATAGTATATAAGATGATAGAAACGCTATCTGTAATACCAAGCTTCAAAGAGGCTTGATGATATAGTGCTTCCATTTCCGAAGTCAAATAATTGATTCGATGGATTGTTTCAGATTGTTTAAGATTCATAATTGCACCTCTAAGTATGATTTAGTACTTTTACAATAGTACGGAATCGTACTATTGTCAATAGCATTCTCAAAATATAAACAACTTAATATACTTGGCTTATAAAAAAATTTTGATGAAATAACTGAGCTGATAGAATAAATGTGTCAATAGAATATAAGTACCTTGTAATCAGAATAAGATATGATACTATAGAATTGATAGATAAATCAGAATTATCAAAATACATATTGAGCCATTAAGGTTGAAATCAAACAGGCTTAAAGCCTTAATATTTCACATTAATGTCAAATGATGCAATCAAACATAAATCAAAAAGTGAGGGCTATTATGGAGAAAATTGAATTAAAAGACATGATCAAGTACAAGTCTTTATCCGGCGTAAAATATGCACCAGATGGCAAAAATATAGGCTTCGTGCTTCATGAAATGGACGAAAAAAATAACAGATATCTATCCAATATCTATATTTACAACTTAGATAAAGATAAAACTTTCAAACTCACTTCAGGGGATAAAGAAAGTCAGTTTATATTTAAAGATGACAAAACTGTACTTTTTTCATCTTTAAGGGACAAAGTCGATCAAGAGAGAAAAACAAATGGCGAACAATTAACTTGTTATTATGAAATATCCATAGAAGGTGGAGAAGCCCAAAAGGTATTTGAGATTGGCTTAAATGTTTCAGAAATAGAGCGTATAGATGATGATACTTTTATCGTTAAGGCATTGTATGATGTTAATGCCCCAGTTCTAGACAGTCTTTCCAATGATGAAAAAGACTATGAAGTCATAGATGAAATACCCTTCTGGCAAAACGGCAAGGGATATTCTAACAAGAAGAGAAACCGATTGTATATTTTTAATAAAAAAGCGAATACACTGAAACCCATTACAGAAACCTACACAAATGTAGAGTATTTCACATTGAAACCAGATAAGTCTAAAGTGGTTTTCATTGGGAATACATTTAAAGATAAGATGGAGCTCGGCTCTGGACTATATGAATACACCATAGAGGCAGAGCGTCTGAAAGATCTGTCAATGCCAGAAACCTTTAAGTATAGCTTTGTCGATTTTATAAAAGATGATATTATTTTCGCAGGTTCTGATATGGAAGGTTTTGGGATCAATAAAAATGATCTTATTTATCTATTAAATGGCACTGGAGAAATTAAGGCTTTAACCGATGCAACTTTAGATTATAGCCTTAGAAATACTGTGGGTTCTGACACGAGATATGGCAGTTACAGCAATATCAAAACAGAGGATAAATACCTCTATTTCACAACAACAGAACATGACAGCTCCTATATCAATAGAATAGATCGTGATGGCAATTGTGAAAGAGTCACCAAAGAAACAGGGGCAGTGGATGGATTTGATGTCTTCAAAGGGCAAATTGCCTTCATAGGTTTGAGAGGCAATAAACTTCAAGAACTCTATAAGTTTGAGGATCAAAAAGAGACTCAGTTAACGCAATTTAATCAGTGGGTAGTAGAAACCAAAAAAATATCTACACCTGAAAAGTTGGTCATTAAAACGGATGAGGGCATTACAATAGAAGGCTGGTTGATGAAGCCGGTATCATTTGATGAAAATAAAAAATATCCGGGCATATTAAATATACATGGTGGGCCTAAGGCCGCATATGGCGCAGTTTTTTTCCATGAGATGCAATATTGGGCAAATGAAGGCTATGCGGTCTTCTTCTGTAATCCACGAGGCAGCGATGGCAGAGGCAATGAGTTCTCTGATATAAGAGGTAGATTTGGAGATATAGACTATAAGGATATCATGCAATTCACAGACGCTATATTGGATCAATATGCATTTATCGATAAAAATAGATTGGGTGTCACAGGCGGTTCTTACGGCGGTTATATGACCAATTGGATCATTGGGCATACGGATAGGTTTAAGGCAGCTGTATCTCAAAGAAGTATTTCTAATTGGATCTCCAAGTTTTGCACAACGGATATTGGTTACTACTTTGTTGCGGATCAACAAGCTTCAACGCCTTGGACGGACATGCAAAACCTTTGGGATCAATCCCCTTTAAAATTTGCTGACAAAGTTAAAACACCTACACTGTTCATACACTCGGAAGAAGATTATAGATGCTGGATGGCAGAAGGCCTTCAGATGTTCACCGCATTAAAATATCACGGTGTAGAATCCAGACTCTGTCTATTCAGAGAAGAAAATCATGAACTCAGCAGATCTGGCAAACCAAAGCACAGAATCAGAAGGCTTAAAGAGATAACGGAATGGTTTGATCGGTATTTAAAATAGCTAAAAGTATATAATACATGAAAAATCTTCAATTTTTATTCGGGTTATATCGGTAACCCGAGAGCAACCTTGTTTAAAATTGATTTGTAAGCAAGGTTGTTTTTTTAATATAGTTCTTTCAAATGGGGGAGACATAACAAAGATTCGGAAAATGGAGGCATTAAAATGACAGGGATATTAGCCCAAAAAGGTATTGAAGAAATGAAAACACCACTTTATGATCTTGCAAAGAAGATTTGGGAAAATCCAGAAACGGCTTACAACGAGGTGAAAGCATCTCAGTGGACAGCTGATTTTTTAGAAGCCCAGGGATTTGAAGTGGAGCGGAAGTATGTGGGACTTCCAACTGCAATTAAAGCAACATGGGGCAGTGGAAAACCTATAATCGGGTTTTTAGGAGAGTATGATGCGCTGCCGGGCATGAGTCAAAAAATCTCGACAATCAAAGAGCCTATAATTGCAGATGCACCTGGTCAAGGTTGTGGTCATAACCTGCTTGGTGTTGCTCATGTGGGTGCGGTGTTGGGCATGAAAAAAGAAATGGAAGAGAAGAAACTCAAGGGCACCATCATTTACTATGGGTGTCCAGCGGAAGAAGTGCTCACTGGGAAAGGCTTTATGGCGCGCGGTGGCGCTTTTAAAGAGCTAGACATTGCCTTGGCTTGGCATCCAGGTTCAAAAAACAAGGTGACAACAGGCGTTAACACGGGGCTCAATACGGTAAAATTTCATTTTAAAGGTCAAACCGCTCATGCTGGAGGCGATCCTCAGAATGGTCGCAGTGCATTAGATGCACTTGAATTGATGAATGTTGGCACGCAATACCTGAGAGAACATGTCACTGATGATGTGCGTATTCACTATATTACAATAGAAGGTGGTGTCGCTCCTAATATAGTCCCAGATAAGGCTTCGTCATGGTATTTTGTAAGGGCCTTATCCAGAGAAGTTGTCGTTGAGACCTACAATAGACTGCTTAAAGTTGCCAAAGGTGCTGCTATGATGACTGAAACTGAAGTTGGAATAGAATTTTTAGGTGGATGTTATAACACACTGCAAAACAAAGTACTTGTGAACCTTATTCACGAGACGATGCAAGAAGTGGGCGCACCAGATTGGACTGAGTCAGAAATTCAATTTGCAGAAGCCTTAAACAAGGTAAGTGCCAATTATGATAAACTGGTTAGCTCTGGCAAGATTCCAGAAGGCATGCACATCCACAGTGAAATTGAAGCTATTGTAGATGAAAATGGCTACGGTTCAACAGATGTGGGTGATGTTCAACACATCGTCCCTGGTGTTATGTTTACCACTGCGACAAATAATATAGGCGCAGCAGGTCACAGTTGGCAAATTACCGCAAGTTCAGGCAGTTCAATTGGTGAAAAGGGCATGATCATGGCTGCAAAGGTCATGGCGATTGCCGGTATTAAAGCTATAGAAAATCCAAAGATTATCCAAGAGGCAAAGTTAGAGTTTGATGAGGTTATGCATGGAAAAACCTATAGGTGCCCTATGACAGATGAAATCACTATCCCGTTGCCTAAATAAAACCAAATGACAGGAGCGTTTATAATGAAGATAGAAAAAGATGTATTAAAAAAGATTGCATTGGATGCGATCGATAAGAGAAGGGAAACTATTCTGAGCATAGGGGATTCCATTTACAATGAGCCAGAATTGGGGTATAAGGAATTTAAGACAGCTGAGAAGGTCAAGCAGGTTTTTGAGTCCATGGGGATACCCTATGAGGACAAGATTGGTATCACGGGGTTAAAGGGGAAGATTAAGGGCAAGAGTGCCAAGTACAATGTGGCCGTAATGGGGGAACTGGATTCGGTTATATCCCCAAAGCATCCTGATAGTGACCCCAAAACAGGCGCTGCACACTGCTGTGGGCATAATTGCATGATTGCAGGGATAATAGGGGTTGCCTATGCTTTAAAAGAGACTGACATCATGGAAAGCTTATCAGGAGATGTGAGTATAATGGCAATTCCTGCAGAAGAATTTGTTGAAATAGGTTATAGAAATGAATTGATTCAAAGTGGTGCCATTAGTTTCATAGGTGGCAAACAGGAATTTATCAAACTAGGTGCTTTTGATGACGTCGATGTAGCGATTATGCAACATACGTTTTCCAGCGAAAACGAAGGCGACAGCGGGATTAAAGCAGAAGCAGGATATTCTGCCAACGGTTTTGTAGGGCAGGAAATTCAATTTATTGGGAAAGAAGCCCATGCAGGGTCGGCACCACATGCAGGTGTGAATGCGCTCAATGCGGCGATGATTGCTTTGACCGCCATCAATGCTCAAAGAGAAACTTTCAGAGAGAAAGATTATATTAGAGTACATCCCATTATTACACGAGGTGGTGATCTGGTAAATGTCATTCCTTCCGATGTGCGGTTAGAAAACTATGTCCGCGGAGCTAACGTAGAGGCTATTTTAAGTGCAACAGAAAAAGTGACCAGATCATGGCATGCAGGTGCAGATGCCATGGGGGCAAAATGCATTGTAAACACGCTTCCAGGCTATTTTCCCATTAAGCCGAATGAAAATTTACAAGAGATTATGTATCAAAATTTAAAGCAACTATTAGGTGAAGCAAATGTGAGAAAGCATGGAGAGCACAGTTGTGGGAGTTCGGATGTCGGTGATGTTGCAAGTATAGTCCCCACAATACATGCTCGAATTGGAGGTGCTTCTGGAAACTTCCATTCAGATGACTATCGCCTTGTGGACAGAGAATTAGCTTATCTTGGTGCGGCAAAGGCTTTAACTTTATGTGTCATCGATCTCTTATATAATGAGGCACAAGAAGCGGAAAGGGTCGTTGAAGCATTTGAACCGGTATACACGAAGGCTGAATACTTAAAAAATTGGGGCAGCATAGGTGAACAATTCAAATAAATTGAACAGATATGTTATTGGCATCTCATTGGAAAACACAGTATATAATATATTATTTGCAGACGTTATAGAGAGAGGCTTAACCTCCATAGATGTTGATATACTAAGCATTGAGATTATTTTAAAAATATAGATTTATTACGGGGCTCAAAAGAATTAGTTGACCTGTAGATATTACGATTATATAATAATTACAGAAATATTATAAAAAAGAACCAAAAAAAATGAAAGAGGTGGATTATGTTTAAAACTAAAAGAACTTTGTTGATCATGCTTGTTATTTTATCATTAGCAGTATCGATCATTGGATGCTCTAATTCTGGCAAGGAGGAGTCTTCTAGTGCACAACCAGCTGGCAGTGAAAGCAGCAGTGGAGAGAAAGCGGCATCTGACAATGTTAAAGCGGGGCCTGCTATAGATAAAGATACAGTTGTAATTGCCACAGCTGATGAAACCCCTTCTTTATCTGCAACAGGGCATAATGCTGTTGCTGGAGACTATGTAAATCAATTGATGTACAATGGGTTGTTCCGATTAGATAATAATTTGAACCCTATTCCAGAACTTGTTAAGGAATACACGATTGAAGAAGATGCAAATGGGGAAAAAAGCATCTGGGTTATGACACTTAAAGAGGGGGTTAAGTTTCATGACGGCAGTGTTCTTACATCAGATGATGTTATTGCGACTTTATTAGATGCAAAAACAAAACCAGAGGTAAGAACTTATACGACTTCAGTAGTGGATGTTGAAAAAGTGAATGATTTAACATTCAAAATATATACGGATGGTGCTTCTTCTGCATTACTTTATGATTTAAGCCATCATGGGAACATGATCAGACCAAAGGCATTGATCGATGCTGGGAATGATTTCAACACAAATCCTATTGGTACAGGCGCTTATAAATTTGTAGAGTGGACAAGAGGTGAAGAACTTAAGTTTACTGCAAACGAAGAATACTTTGATCCGAATCGTGCACCAAAGATAAAAAATATTGTATGGAAAATTATACCTGAAGGTTCTTCACGTACAATTGCATTAGAATCTGGTGAAATCGATTATATCATCGAATTGGATTCAACTTCTCTAGACAGTCTTAAAGCAAATCCAGACGTATCTGTCTTAGAAGTTCCAAGTGTTTCTCATAACTGGCTTACAGTTAACAATGAAAAAGAACCTTTTGATAACCTTGATGTAAGAAAAGCACTTTGCAGCGCTATCAACAGAGCAGATGTCATCACAGTTGCTTTAAATGGCGCAGGGATTCCAGCTGGTGGACAAACACCTGAAGGCTTATTGGGCTTCTCTCCTGAAGGTTTTGATAACTATGATTTAGAAGCAGCTAAAGCGCATATGGCAGCTTGGGGCGGTGATCCTTCTACAATTAAACTCGATATCATTTGTTCAAACGATACAAAGAGAAGAGCTGGAGAAGTTATACAAGCTAATTTAAAAGAAATTGGTATCGAAGCTAACTTGAGTTCAATGGACTTAGCAACTTATTTATCAGAAACAGCAGCTGGTAATTTTACTGGATTTATCGGTGGCTATACAACGAATGATATGGTAAGTTTCCTAAAAGGCGTATACCATTCAGAAAATATAAATGCATCTAACAAAACAAGAACAAATAACCCTGAAATTGACGAACTAATAGGAAAAGCATCTAAAGCTGTTGATCAAGAAGAGCGTCGATTGATCCTTGAAGAAGCTTCTAAAATATTAAACCAAGAGGCATACCAAATGCCGTTATATCAAAATTATATAATCAGTGCGCACAAAGCAAACTTAGATAATACTTTTATAACTGCAGGTGGATCTTTTAGAGTTCAAGAGTGGAGTTGGAAATAGCTATTAAAATGATAGACAATAAATTATAGTTTTTTATGCTATTTCATCAATGTTCTTTTATGTGCATTGATGAAGTAGCTTTTTCTTATGAAATTCTTTATATTATTTGCTATTATTTATTTGTTATTATGGGTTTAATTTTTTATGTTTGTTAAGTGAAAACAGTTCAGAGTGTGTACCAATATTTAAAAGCGTTATACAAGGAGGGCTTATGTGGAAGTACATATTTAGACGTTTTATCTCTCTTATTCCCGTCATTATAGGAGTTACTTTCATAGTCTTTTTGATTATGAATATGGCACCTGGAGATCCGGTTAAATCAATCCTTGGAGAGCAGGCAAGTCCTGAAGCCATAGAAGAATTAAGAGAAGAATTAGGTTTAAATGATAATGTTCTAATTCAATATAAAAATTACTTTTTGGGTCTGTTAAGGGGCGACATGGGAACCTCTTATAAAACCAAAGTCGGTGTGGCAGAAGAAATTGGTGCAAGACTACCGACAACGGCAAAATTGGCAGTAATCGCTATTTTAATCGCCATTATTCTTTCAATCCCTTTGGGGATTTTGGCTGCTGTTAAGCAAAATACGTGGCTTGATAGTTTGACAATGTTTATTGCCTTATTAGGGGTTTCAATTCCCGTCTTTTGGCTTGGACTCATGCTATTATTGTTCTTCTCTCTTAAGCTGGGCTGGTTTCCAGTTTCAGGGGCTTCGACTTGGCAATCGTTCATTTTGCCTGGCGTTACTTTAGGATTTTTAAGTATGGCTGCTATTGCAAGAGTTACCCGATCTTCAATGCTTGAAGTTATTCGCCAAGATTATATCAGAACGGCGAGAAGCAAAGGGGTACCATATAAGAGAATTATTACAAAGCATGCTCTCAGAAATGCATTGATACCGACGATTACAGTTGCGGGACTTCAAATCGGTACTCTATTAGGGGGATCTGTTCTCACAGAAACAGTTTTTGGACTTCCAGGTATTGGAAGGTTAATGATACAGTCCATACAGGGTAGAGATATTCCAATGGTTTTAGGCTGTATCATCGTATTTACCGTGGCGTTTTCAATTGTAAATCTAATCGTTGATATTATTTATGCTTTTGTTGATCCACGTATTAAAAACCAATACTCTTAAAGGAGGACATGATGACTGATAATAGGAACCCTGTTGATGCTTTAAAGATCAAGAAAAAATATAAGAAGCAGAATCAACTGAAAGAAATATGGCATAGACTTAAGAAAAATAAAACTTCCGTATTGGGATTGGTGATCATTGGATTTATTATAATCCTTTCAATTGCTTCGGGTTTTATATATGATTACGATAAAGACATCATTAGCCAAAATATAAGCGAACGACTACAATTTCCTTCAATAGAACATCCTTTTGGAACAGATGAACTTGGGAGAGATATCATGGCAAGGATCATATATGGCTCTAGAACATCACTTTCCATTGGATTTATAACCGTTGTTCTTGCTCTTATTGTAGGTGGGATGCTGGGTGCTGTTTCTGGATTTTATGGTGGATATGTAGACAATATCATCATGAGAGCCATGGATATTTTCTTGGCGATCCCAGGAACTCTATTTGCGATAACCATTGTAGCCGCTTTAGGCACCAGTACCATAAATCTTATGATTGCATTATCTATATCCAGTATCCCTAGATTTGCTAGGATCGTTCGTAGTTCTGTCATGACTGTCAGAGATGTGGAATTTGTTGAAGCAGCTCGGGCAATTGGCGCCAATAACTTCAGAATAATAACTCAGCACGTTATTCCCAACAGTTTAGCACCGGTAATCGTTCAAACCACTCTCAGTGTGGCCACTATTATCTTGACCATAGCTGGACTCAGTTTTCTAGGTCTTGGCGTTTCCGCACCACAACCGGAATGGGGCGCTATGCTTTCAAGTGCTAGAACTTATATGAGAGAGTATAGCTATATGACTCTATTTCCTGGATTAGCTATAATGGTGACAATCTTGTCTTTAAATCTTTTAGGTGATGGCCTAAGAGATGCTTTAGACCCGAGACTAAAATAGAGGGGGACATATGAACAGCGAAAAAGAACTGATATTGAATATAAAGGATTTAAAAGTTGAATATAGAACTGAAGACGGCGTGGTTAAAGCTGTAAACGGTTTGGATTTAGAAATTGAAAAGGGTAAGACGCATGGCCTTGTTGGGGAAACAGGTGCAGGTAAAACGACAACAGCGCTCTCTGTATTAGACTTGATACAATCGCCTCCTGGCGTCATTGTGGATGGCATCATTGAGCTTGAAGGTAAAAATATTAGAGGCTTAAAAGATAAGGAAATGGAAAAGATCAGAGGCAATGATGTCTCTATGATCTTTCAGGACCCTATGACATCCTTAAATCCAGTAATGACTATAGAAGATCAGATTGCAGAAGTTATTGAATACCATGAATCGGGTGGTTATAAAGAGGCCATTAAAAAGACGCATGAGATGCTTACACTTGTTGGACTTCCACCTAAGAGAGGTAAGGAATATCCGCATCAATTTTCTGGTGGGATGAAACAACGTGTTGTAATTGCCATGGCACTTGCCTGTAGACCAAAACTTTTGATCGCAGATGAACCGACAACTGCTCTTGATGTTACAATACAAGCCCAAGTACTCACCTTGATGAAAAATCTTAGAAATCAATACGATACTTCTATGCTTATGATTACTCATGACCTCGGCATTATTGCAGAAATATGCGACAAAGTCTCTGTTATTTATGCAGGGAGAATCATTGAACATGGCAATTTAGTAGATATTTTCGACAATACAAGACATCCTTATACGGAGGGCCTTTTTAACTCTCTTCCAAATCTAAAGGATAGGAAGGCAAAACTAAAGCCCATTAAAGGTTTGATGCCAGATCCGACAGATCTTCCAACAGGATGTCCTTTCCATCCAAGATGTGATTATGCAATGGATATATGCTCAAAAGCATATCCAGAGAAGCAATACAGAAATGACCAGCATTTTGTTGAATGCCATCTTTATAATGATGATAACATAGAAAAGGGAGGGCTAATAAAACGTGGATAAACCATTGATTCAAGTAAAAGGTTTAAAAAAATATTTTAAAACGCCTCACGGAATGCTTCATGCTGTAGACAATATTGACTTTGAAATTAGTAAAGGGAGAACACTTGGTCTCGTTGGAGAATCTGGTTGCGGTAAATCGACAACAGGTCGTACGATTTTAAGACTTTTAGAGCCTACAGATGGCAATATATTTTTTGAAGGTGAAGATTTAGCGAGTTTTAACAAATCTCAAATGGAAGAGAAAAGAAAGGATTTGCAGATTATTTTTCAAGACCCTTTTTCTTCTTTAAATCCTAGAAAGACAATTAGTCAAACGATAATGGAACCGATGATCATTCACAAATTATATAAAACAAAAGCTGAAATGATGGAAAAAGTTCTTGAGATAATGGAAATCGTTGGCTTAGCAGAACGTTTGGTGAATACGTATCCTCATGAACTGGACGGCGGTAGAAGACAGCGTATAGGTGTCGCTAGGGCGCTTTCATTAAATCCAAAGTTTATCGTCTGTGATGAACCTGTTTCAGCGCTTGATGTTTCGATTCAGGCGCAGATACTCAATTTGATGAAAGACCTCCAAAAGGAACTTGGGCTGACCTATCTCTTCATAACACACGATTTATCTGTAGTAAATCACTTTTCTGATGAAATCGCTGTTATGTATTTGGGAAAAATCGTTGAAAAAGCTACCTCAGAGGAGTTGTTTAACAATCCTTGTCACCCATATACGATTGCTCTATTATCAGCTATACCTGTTCCAGATATACACTATAAATCTAATCGGATCATTTTAAAGGGAGAGATTACATCTCCAATCGAACCTAAAAAAGTTTGTAGATTCGCGAATAGATGTGAATACGCAACGGAGAGATGTCATTCAGAGGAACCTGAATTGATTGAAATCTCTGAAGGTCACCAAGTGGCGTGCTGGATGGATGTCGTTGAAAAAAATGCAAAAAAATGAATTTTAAAAGCATAAGGTATGATTTATCAATTTAAACTATGGGAGCTGAATTTTCTGCTCCCATAGTAGATCTCAATTCATAAGATAAAAAGAGTGAGGTTGACAAATGGATCGAAATGATGAATTTAACAAAGGTTATATATTAGTAATGCTTGCAGGCATCTGTTGGGGTTCAACTGGAATAATTGTGAAAGGCATTATAACTCTGGGTGTCGGTGTAGAAAATATAGCCTTTATCAGGATGTTCTTTGGTTTTCTATCTTTAATGATCTATTTGGGATTCAAGAATAAAAAATTACTAAGAATTGATAAAAGAGGTCTTTTGATTACTGCAATTATGGGGTTGACCACTCAAACTGTATTCAATTATGTTTTTTTTAATTCGATAAGATTGATTGGTGTGGCATCTGCGACAGTCTTATTATATTTAGCTCCTGTATTTTTACTAATTTGGTCTATTTTGTTTTTTAATGAAAAGATGAGCCGTATAAAAATATTAGGAGTAATTTTATGTGTCATAAGTAGCTATTTGGCAATAACAGGTGGTATTGTAGATTTTGAAAAATTATCCATTACAGGTGTCTTATTGGGGATAGCCTCAGGACTTTCATATTCACTTGTAAGTGTGTTCAGTAAACTTGCTTTGAAGAAATATAGGCCAGAAACCATTGTTTTATATGCGTTTATGTTTGGCTTCATATTCACTTTACCAATGATACAAATAAATGATTTGGTAAATCAATTTAAAAACCCTGATTTTTTACTATTAGCTTTTGGCCTGGGAACGATATCATCTTCAATTCCCTATGTTCTATATTTCGGCGGCATTTCAACGGGCATTGATTTGTCAAAAGCTGGTGTTTTGAGTATGATGGAACTTATCGTGTCCATCTGCTTATCCGTGGCTTTACTAAGGGAGTACATGTCTTTTACAAAAGCTGCGGGTGTGATATTAATAATTGTTTCAATCGGAATAATAAGAAATTCAGATTATTTTGAACGAAAATTCAAGCGATGTAAAGCATAGGGTTTATTAAAGGGCTCTAGAGATTATTGACGTATGTTTATTATAGGGTTAGTATATGATTAGAAGTTAAAACGATGAAGAATACAAATGAGGAGGATAAAAAATGAGTGAAAACAAAACACTAGATAACTTGATGGAGGCTTTTGCCGGAGAATCTCAGGCAAATAGAAAGTATTTGGCATATGCTAAAAAAGCTGAAAAAGATGGAAAAATGAATGCAGCTAAACTGTTTAAGGCTGCATCAGATGCTGAAACGATCCATGCTCTGAAACATTTTGAAGTTGCAGGAAAAATTGGTTCAACTGTGGATAATCTTAAGGATGGCATCGCTGGTGAAACCCATGAGTATAAGGAAATGTATCCTGAATTTGTAAAGGAAGCTGAAGCGGTAGGAAATAAAGCTGCTCTTATGACTTTTACCTTTGCGATGAAAGCGGAAGAAGTGCATGCGAGACTCTATAAGGAAGCATTAGAAAATATTGATCAGGAAGAAGAAGTGTTTTATTATTTATGCCCTATATGCGGTAATATAGAAAAAATGCTTCCTGATAAATGTAGCATTTGTGGGGCCTCTGGAGATAAATTTATCAAATATTAAAATTTCAATAAATCGTTAGTGTTTAAAAGTTGAGACCATATAAAATGTGACAAGGTACGGTGCGTTCATTCGTAAAATGCCTTGTTCATTTTTTATAATACTTAATTATTTAACATCATTTATTTAAACGGTCAACTTGGCAAGGGATGATTTTTTATGAAAGGGAGTAATAGCATGAATTATACAAGTGTTATTGTCAGTAAAAATGAAAAAATCGGCATGATTACACTAAATAGACCTGAATTTAATAATACATTCAATGTGCCGCTTGCAATAGAATTGAATAATGCGCTTTTGGAATTTGAAAATGATGAGCGTGTAAATGTCATTATTATCAATGCCAGTGGAAAAAATTTCTGTACGGGGATAGATATAAATGATTTAGAAGGCAAAAGCAATATCGAGTATTTAGAATGGGTAGGTTTAATGGAAAAAATGAATACAACGATTGCAAGTATGGGCAAACCGGTTATTGCTTCTGTGCAGAAAATAGCGGTTGCAAATGGTATTGGACTTGTTGCAGCATGTGACTTAGCTATTGCAGCAGACAATGCTAAATTTGGAGCCACAGCCATCAATGTAGGTCTATTTTGTATGGGCCCAGCAGTGCCTTTGTTAAAAAGCTTGGGTAGAAAAAAGACCTTAGAATTAATCATGATGGGGGAACTGATTGATGCCTTTGAAGCTCAGAGGATTGGTCTCATCAATAAAGTGGTTCCTGCCGAAAATTTAGAAGAAGAAACGCTAAACTATGCGAGAAAATTGGCAAATAAAAGTCCCTTAGCGCTTCAGCTTGGGAAAAAATCATTTTATAAAATGGAGGATCTTGATTTTAAAAAGGCATTGGATTTAACCAACAATCATTTTGCGACACTGTGCACAACTGAAGATGCGCACGAAGGCGTAGATGCTTTTTTAAATAAAAGAGAGCCCGTATGGAAGAATCGGTAATCCAATTCTTTTTAATAAAATCAAAACCATTATGTTCTCCTCAGGATGATGAGTATAGCCTCCTTTAAAGAATTTAGAGAGACTCGTGGAAGGTTAAACTATGCGTCAATATTTACTGACTCTATAAGGTGTTCAATTTCAAAATAATCAAAATCTATTTCTTCAATAAAGTGTTGTGCTTTAAACCTTGTCTTATTGACTTGATTCATTTCCAATGTGTTATCTTGCAGCCACATTGGGTTTGCAATATCAAAGCGGTTACATAAATCTTCTATGCCTTTGGATAGTTTTTTTTCAAAACTTAAATCTTCGTTATCTATCTCAAAAACATAACTTTTAACGGTGTTATTTTGCTTTACGATTTGTCCCCAAAGTCTAAATATATCAATCTCCTTTTAATGTAATGCGTTTTTTATTGTGACCTTATCAGTTTAACAGGATATAAGGGATTTGTGTACTGAAAAATAAAAACTTGGAGGTCCAAAGTTTCTATTTCGTATGGAGCTGTTGGGCGTATCGGCTATAACGAACGATGCCCTGATTCAAATCGATGCAGCCGTAGCAAACGAAGAAGGAACACCACCAATTTTATAATTAAGCGTGTATATGTTAACATAAAATAATGTAATATCGATTATAGAAATAACTCACAATAGTCTAGATTTTTGTGGGTTATTTTTAACGATATAATTTATAGAAGCAGTTTTTATAAAACATTAAAAGGGAACTTTTTATGCTTTTGTTTAGTCTAATACAATAAGGGCAGTATTTGAAGTGAAGTAATATTAGACTTAAAGGAGGCAAGTTTTGAAATATAATGTAATCAAAATAGGGGCTATTGCAATACTCATGTTTGTTATGAGCAGTTGCGCTGTAAACACGCCTCAAAAAATCACAGAGGAGGTAGAGGTCAACACAACCTCGCAAGGAGACGCGAGCACTCAAGAAGAGGCAAGCACTCAAGAAGACATTACTACTCAAGAGGTCATCACCACTCAAGGAGATGTCTCTACTCAAGGTGAGGAGATTGATCAAGAAGCGCCACAGGTTAAAAGTGAACGGATTCAAAATCTAGAGAATTTAATATTAAATGATGCTGACAGTGTTTTGGTGGCAGCCTATGTGAGAAATAACATCAAAGAAGCTTCACCAGAAGAAGCAGATCAAATGATTGAAATATTGCTTCAGATGCAAACCGCACTCATTCAGAGAAGCCATGAGGGTATTCTATATGAACCGGCGTATATGGATGCTTTAAACATCACAATGGGTGGTGTGTTGGCGCCCGATAAGATCAGTAAAATTGAAAATGAAAAGGTGCGTTCTTTTTATCAATCTGTAGCAGACAGTGATTTGACAATGGTTAGATATGAAGAGACGCCTGTTTTGGAAACAGATTGGGTGAAGATAAAAGGGTATCAAGCCACTTTTACAGAGCCATTCCAAATGGTGGTCGATTTCCATGATGATAAGAACCTATTCCGTGAAGAAAATGTTGAGGCTTTGGTGAACAGAATTTATGCAATGGAAGAAATGCTGTTAAAAGCACCAAACGGATTTGCTAAAGATGAACTGACAGAGCTTTATAGTACCTATGTAAGCAGAATGCTCATAGGCCCTGAGGGCACTTATCTCTACAGGTTGGTAAATGCATCGGATTCTTACTACAAAAAAATGACAGTTGCCATAGAAGGTCATGAGACAAGTGGTTTTGCAAAGATTGCCAAGGAAATGATGGCCGAAACCCTCAATACAGATAATCACCTCATGGATATCGTAGGCGCTTATAGACTAAATAATCCGTATATTGAACACCGCTTTGAAAAGAATGTAGCCAGTGAAGGCGATATTCAAATTGTGACATTAACTTATGAGGGCGTGGACGCATCCATAACGAAACGTGTAAATGAGCTCATTCAATCTGCAACAAAGGCACTTGTAGAATCGTCGGGCGCAACTTCTGACTATCAAATCGATATGTATAAATCATATCAGTTTGGCGATTATGCGACGATTCAAATATACAATAACTATTTAACAGAGGATGGAGAATCTCATTATGATGAAAAGTCTGTAAATCTTGATCTAAAAAATGGTGTGCTTTTAACCTTAAATACCTTGTTAAATTCTGAGGCGGAGACCGTGCTAGATAAAATTAACACTGTATCTGATTCGAATTTCACAAGAGTGCCTGATTTTTCGTTAACTGTGACGGGTTTACTGTTAACTGACTCTAAAGGAAGTTCACCCAATGCCAAGTATTCTGTGATCACGAAGGATCAACTCTTAAAAATAAGACTTAAATAAACATATATCAAATGATATAACAAGAAAAGATGGCGCATTAGCCATCTTTTTTATAGAAGAAGTACTAGAAATTTAGATGTCGCTCTTGTTTTTTAACAAGTTTACAAGGCCCATTAGTGCTGCAAACAATACGGCGGATACAGGCCAGACAATCCAAGTCGTTCCCCAATCCATGGTCCAGAAACTCCAAGCGAGATAAATAGCCACTATGATTGGCCAATAGACTGCACCGTATTTTTGATAGAGAGGCATTTCTTGTTTAGCGGAAATTGAATAGACACCTTCCTGAAGTATGCTTTGATAGGTATTGTATTTGGAAACGGTATCTATGATGATGGCAACACTTGCACCAATGAGCAATATCATGACATCAAACATCAGGAGTACATTCATAGATGAAAAGTGATATATGCCAGATATTATAAGCAGTAAAACGCTTATGATGATCATAGAAATACTTATGGAGAGTCTACGGCTACGAATCGGACGATAATGTTTTGATTTTTCTTGATAAATTTCTTTTATACCATATTCCAGTGTAAAATTTTGTTTTTCAAATAAATCATAGTCTTTGCGATTAATATCGGCTTTAAAAAAACCACTAATTGCAAATGAAACCATTATGAACATACTTGCTAAACCAACACTTACAGAAACCTCTGTGGAGATGCCCAGCTTGCCACCTTGTTTCATAGCTAATAAAAAGAATAGAGGGACACAAGCGTAAATACAAATCATGACGTTTTTGGCTATGATTCGAGTTTTTTTATTTCTCAATGCTTCATATCTTGTGACATCATCAATACTCATTTTTTTAAGCTTAAGTTTATTTTCTGGATCTATCGTAACATAGCTTTCTACATCATCTTTTACTAAGGTATCTATAGATACACCAAAAATATCCGCTAATAATATAATTTTATTGAGCTCTGGTGTGCTTGTGCCACTCTCCCATTTTGAAACGGACTGTCTAGAAATGTTCAATTTATCTGCCAGTTCTTCTTGAGACCATCCCATTTCCTTTCTGTATTTCATTATTTTTGCTTCGAGAGTCATAGTGTTTATCCTTTCGTTATTTGATGATAGAAGTATACCAATTATTGAGGTTTACCACTACCAACTAGGCATGGAAATTTGTCAACCAACAGTTGCATAGCTGTATTATACCCAGTTGTAAGCAGAATATTAAAAAATAAAGAGAGATCACATGCCATTAAGCCAAGCGCTTTTAATGGTATGTGATCTCTTTTTATTTAAGCCAATGGGCATCATATACACTTAAAATGGCCCTATTTCAAGTAAATTTGTTCTTTTACTTTGAGCATATGATACATGAGGTTGTTATACGGCGTTGGTACATTGTAAGTTTTGCCAAGCTGTTTGATAACACCTGCAAACATATCCACTTCTGTAAGTCTTCCTGCATCAATATCTTGAAGCATGGAGGTCTTTGATTCAGGAACCAATGTATTTAAAATTTCTAACCAAGCATCGAAATCAGAATCGGTAATTTCCACACCTTTTTTAAGGGCAATCTGTCTGACTTCTTCCATAATCAATCGCATGAGTTCGTGGCCATCAGGGGTATTTATAAAGTGATAATTTGCACCGAGAATGGCAGTAGGCTGATTGCCACAGACATTGATCATGAATTTCCACCATAGTTTTTTATACATGTCCTTTGGACATTCGAAGGGCAGTGAAGCTTTTTTAAAAATATCAGCAATTGCTTGGATTCGATCCGATTTTTCTCCCGTTTTTTCACCGAATACAATTTTGCCCACAGAACCATAGTTTACATTAAATCCAGTTCTCTGAGCATCAATGCCAAGACACATGCTGTAGATCATTTTTTCCATGCCAAACACGGAGCCAATAATTTCTTCAGAGTCAATCCCATTTAACAGAGACATGATTACAGTGTGGTCTCCAACATGATTTTTAACGGCATCAATGGCATCTCTTAAATCGTTATATTTGACAGCGATCATTACGAGATCGGCAGGGGGGACAGCCTCATTTTGATTGCAATAAGAAAAATTTTGAACCTCATCGTTTATTTTAAATGGGCTTGATTGATAGCGTTTTAGTCGCTCTTCATCAAGTACGATGCTGAGCTCAACTTCAGGACATGCATTGAGCAGTGCTGCATAGGATGCGCCAATTGCTCCCAGTCCAACTAAGGTTATTTTCATGTGGCCTCCTTTATGAGTTTTATTTGAGAATAATACGCCTCGTCTATTTCCATTTATTTTAACATTTATATTAGAATCCTTCTATGAAAAATCAAAATTCACTGTTTTCAGGTTATCTTACATGTCGAATTGCCGATGAACGCGTAGGCCATTGAAACGCTCCAACCGTTTAGATATAAGGAATTTGGGTATCTAAAATTAGGGATAATGTATAAAACTTAGCATTCAAGGAGGTCATATGCCCGATTTAGATTTATCAAAATTCGAAAAAGTTGTAACCGTTCGAACAATTCAAAGAAAAGACTTTGAAGCTATTATCAATCTTCAAAAGTTATGTTTTCCTAATATGGACCCATGGACAATACCAGAATTAGAAAGTCATTTAAATATTTTCCCTGAAGGACAAATTTGTGTGGAATTGGAGGATACTATCATAGGCTCTAGTTCAAGTTTGATTATCAATTTTGATGAATATAATGATCAGCATTCATGGGCTGAAATAACGGATAATGGTTATATCACAAATCATAACCCTGAAGGCCATAATCTATATGGTATTGAAGTGATGGTTCATCCAGATTATAGAAATATGAAAATTGGGAAAAGGCTTTATCAAGCGCGTCAAGAACTTGCAGAGAAACTAAATTTAAAAAGCATTATTATCGGAGGGCGGATTCCTGGCTACGCTCAATATGCCGATAAAATGACGCCAAGAGAATATGTTAAAGAAGTCATTTCGCTTAATCTTTATGATCCCATATTGACTTTTCAATTGAGCAGTGGGTTTGTTTTAAAGAGGATTATTAAGAAATACTTACCGGATGATCGTGCTTCGCTTCAATACGCCACACTGATGGAATGGAATAACATAGAATACCAGTCAAATAGTAAACATCATTTCAAAACCGCTTATCCTGTGCGGATTTGTGTTATTCAATACATGATGAAAAAAATCAATTCCTTTGAAGAATTTGCACATCAATGTGAGTACTATGTAGATGTGGCGTCTAATTATAAATCTGATTTTGTGGTCTTCCCAGAAATATTTACCACGCAGTTGTTATCCTTTATGGATCAAGATACACCCAGCTTATCGGTTCGAAAATTGACAACTTTTACGGAGCAATATATTGAAATTTTCACACATTTTGCAGTGAGATATAACGTCAACATCATCGGCGGGTCACATTTTGTTGAAGAAGATGGTAAGATCTATAATATTTCTTACCTCTTTAGACGAGATGGCACCATAGAAAAGCAATACAAATTACACATAACGCCTAATGAACAACAGTGGTGGGGGATTTCAACTGGGGACCAAATCAATGTTTTTGAGACAGATTGCGGCAAAATTGCGATATTGATATGCTATGATGTGGAATTCCCAGAACTGGCGCGTATCGTCACTGAAAAAGGTGCCAATATTATCTTTACACCGTTTTGTACAGATGAGCGACAAGGGTATATGCGTGTGCGGTATTGCGCTCAGGCGAGAGCGGTTGAAAATCAAGTTTATACGGTGATCGCAGGGACTGTGGGCAATTTGACGCATGTTGAAAACATGGATATTCAATATGCCCAATCAGCCATTTTTACACCTTCAGACTTTTCGTTCCCAAGAGATGGTATCATGGCTGAATGTACTCCGAATCTGGAGATGGTAATAGTAGGTGATCTTGATCTTGAATTATTGAAGCGTTCAAGGAAATCTGGAACCGTGACTCTATTAAAAAATAGAAGACATGACCTTTATGAAATCAAAGAGCGCAAGCTTAAGACATAATGAAAATGTTTTCAAGAGGCTTTCGCGAAAGATTTTCACTTGGCTCTGTATCGACGCATTTTTATTAGGTTATTACATTTGCTTGAACAGAATTTCTTGCTTTTGTTTTTACTGTGGTCTATAAAATAGTACTGACATTCATCATTAGAACATGTTTTTACATGTTCTATTTTGTTTTCAGAAAAAAGGCGGATAAGATCTTGAGCGATTTCGCTGAGCAGTTGATTTTCATAATCGGATACGCAAAACCAACTTGAAGACATGATACCATCCTTGTATGAAATTTTAGGGTGATAGATTGCTTTGGAGAGGTATTCATCAAGTTGTTCACGTTGTAGTTCAGAAATTTCACCTGTGGACAGGATTTCTAAAAGCAGTGTCCTAAGTGTGAGTAACTGCTCTATAAAGCTAGCCTTTAGTGGTATTTCCAGTGTCGAATCCTCGGTTAAAAAATGCTCTGTAAACCAACTTTGGTCGTAAAGTATTTCTCCCTGATTATTATTTTTAAACCAAACTGAATTGGCGAGATCGATGGCTTTATTATTCAACGGCTGTAACCTCCTAAATATGGTATTGATAGTTACGAAGAGATGTGATAAGCTTAAATTGATTGTAACACTTTAAATTGTATTTTACTAGTTTCGAGGAGGCTAAGATGAAAATAAGACTTGCTGGAATACCATCTAATGTAGGTGCGCTAAATACGGGCACAGAGTTAGGACCAAAATTTTTTAGAAATGCAAATTTAAGAGAGCAACTTGAAAAACATCATCAAGTTTTAGATTTGGGTGATTTAGAAGTAGATAATGTATCTTTCAGACACAATATTGCACCTGTCAGAAATTGGCCTGCACCTAAGATACTATGGCAAAAAATTATCGATCAAAAGACATGGTTTGTTGAAGATGAGTTGACATTGATACTTGGAGGAGGTTGCAGTACATTTACAGGTGTATTTATGAATTTTCATAATCAATATGGAGAGCGTGCTGAAATACTCTCCATAGATCATCACATTGATATGAAAATACCAGATCCAGAAGTCTGTATGGGCGCTACTGCTTACACACTGTGGTTTCTTACTCATAAAAATAAATGGATTCAAAAACCGGCCCAGTTCAATAACGCTAAGATAACCTCTATGGGGTTTGATAAGAGCAATATTGATGACTCTTTTCCAATAGAGGGAATCCATTTATTGGATAAAGAACTTGTTTTAGATCAAGGGCCAGCAAAAGTGGCTGAGGCTTATCATAGAGGGCTTGATAAAGATGCAAAAGTAATTATTCATTTGGATTTAGATGTGATTAATCAAGCAGATCTGAGCAGTGTTTATATGCCAAGTCCAAAGGGGTTACCACTTGAGACGGTTACACAGTTGCTAAAGGCGGTTTGCAAAGATGAGAGAATTGCTGGCATGGTGATTACTGAATTTTCACCTAATGAAGCTCAAGGGGCTGTGGACGCTGAACGCGTTGTCCATATGATCTGTTCTGCATTAGAAAATCGCTGATTTGAAAAAAGCTGAATCTGGTATACTATTCATATAAGCTTTATAAGATATACTCTGATAATGCGAAAGGATGTCATAGCGATGGATAAAATGGATCAAAGTAAAGGGGTCTTAGTAGATGCATTAAAGGCATATACAGGTCTAAGTGATGAGCGCATTGCCAATATGCTGGACGAGGTGCCCATACAAGAGGTTTGCAAAGGCACTGTACTGTTAGAGCAAGGTGATATCCCAAGTCACAGCTATTATGTCATAAGTGGATTGATCAGACAATATGTGACAGATGAAGAAGGAAAGGCAATTACAGTGGATTTCTATACGGAGGGACAACCCATTAATATGTTTAGTTTTCAAGATAATGAGGGCTGTTCAAGGTATAGCTTAGTTTGTTTAGAGAACTGTGTATTCGTAGATTGTACAGATGTGGATGAAGATTCCAAGGCGGAATCTCCAGAGATTAGTCATATGAAAAGACAGATGTTTGAAAAGCAATTTAGTGAATTGCAACAACATTATACCGCTCTTAAGCTAAAAACACCTCAAGAGCGGTATCAGCTTTTGTGTGAAGAACGCCCTGAATTACTTCAAAGAGTGCCTCAAATACATCTAGCGAGTTACATTGGCGTTACACCAGAGACTTTTAGCCGGTTTAAAAAACGGATGAAGTAAATCTAATTAGGGTTTATTAAAGCCTTTAACCATTAACCAAAGGGGAAATACGAGTTCGAATATTGCACCAGGACCAAATAACCACAAGGGTGCTATCATCGATAACGGCAAAAGATTAATACTTGCGTATACACAGAGTGCAGCATAACCGATAACGCCTAATAGAAAGAGCCAATGAGGTCCTAATTTGTCTTTCATGAGTGCTAAAAAGAAAATAGTACTGTAAATGCTAAGGCTCAACATGGCAATGTTGAAGAGGGCTTGATGTAAATAGAAGGGGGCGATATAACTTTGTAGAAAAGACAAAGTGCCTACCAATAGTAGTGTGCCTTCAACAAACCTAGAAATTAGATACCCCAAGACCAGATTTTTATTGAATTGTTTGAGTCTAAGGTAAAACATAAAGCCAATGGTAATAACACTTACAGAGTTTATAAGTTCAAGAACTGCGCCTATGGTGAGTGAAGTTGTAATCGTGGTAGAAATGCTTTTGATTTGAGGGAGTTGACTTTCAACTAGAGCATTCCCGATTGAATAAGAGATTGTCGCAAGAATAAAACCAATCCCTGCGATGATTTCATATCTTCTAAATGGTTTAAGTTTATTCATAAGTAACTCCTTTCCTTTTTATAAATTATAACTTGAAATCTATAAAGGTGCATTGATTCAAATCAAGTTTGATAACGAAGGCTTATGAAATATTTTTACCCTTTTCGGATCTTATGGATGAGCCATACAAGACCGCCGACAACCAAGATAATCACAAGGATAGGCAATACGATTAGAAAAAAGAGATAACTGTAAGATTTATTCCAATCACCTTTTAGTTTGTCTAGAGAGGTGATTTTTTATGCTGACATTTTTTTCGATTAATTTCATATAGATTTTACTTCCTTGTTCGCTTAACTTGATTACATCAAAGTAAATCAGAAAATGACATGCACATCAATAGAGCTCTTTTAAATTTACCAATTTTAAATATTACCTTGATTTGAATTTCTAAATATGAAAAAATGGATGTAATATATTGCTGCAAAATTTTGCGTGAGAGGAGAACTGTCAGTGGATAAACACAAAAAAAGCTATACAATTACTGAAATGTTTGAAATAGCGGAGCCAATATTGAAGGCCACATCGGATGCAATCTGTGCAATCGATGAAAAGGGCAATCGAATTTATGCGAATGCGCTATATGAGACGATGCTTAAACGCGGAAATACTGAATTAGTTGCAGATTCTAAAGATATCTATATAGCGGGAAATAAAAAAGCGACAGTGGTGGTTTATCACGACATCTCTGAAGTGAACAGATTAAGACGTGAGTTGGATAAGCTGAATCAGAAACTGCGCAAAGTTGAAACTAAGATTACTTTTAGAGATATTATAGGGAAAAATAAGGCACTTCAAAAAGTGATTTCTACTGCTAAGGTGGCAGCAGGCACACCTGCAACGATAATGATTCGTGGAGAAAGTGGCACAGGGAAAGAAATTTTTGCCAATGCGATTCATAACGCCAGCCCAAGGAGAAATGAAAAATTTGTAAAGATTAATTGTTCTTCTATACCTGAAGAACTTCTTGAAAGTGAATTGTTTGGCTATAAAGAAGGGGCCTTTACCGGTGCTCAACGCGGTGGGAAACGCGGTCTGTTTTATGAGGCAAATCATGGCACTTTATTTCTTGATGAAATTGGGGATGTCTCGGCAAGAATGCAGGTAAAATTGCTCCGAACTTTACAGGAAAAAGAGATCATGCCAATCGGAAGCACAGAAGCGATAAGTATAAATGTTAGAATTATCTGTGCAACCAATAAACCACTTGAGGCAATGTTAGAATCAGGAGAATTCCGCGAAGATTTGTATTATAGGCTCAATGTTTTTCCTTTGGCGATTCCACCGCTTCGCGAAAGAAAAGAAGACATTGCCGATGTGAGTCGGTATATTATTAACAAATATAATGATTTCTATGAAAGAAACGTACAGAATATTGACGCAAATGTTATAAAAGAGTTACAGAAAAGAGACTGGCCTGGAAATGTGAGAGAACTTGAAAATGTATTATCACGTGCATTGATTAATTTAGATCCAGATGAAGTAAACCTTACAAGCGAAGATGTCCGCGCTGCAATTGGGGAAAAAACAGAATTAAAAAAGCAAACGATCGAAGATAAATTGGATGATTTTCCCTTGCAAATAAATGAGGCCATAAAAATGACGGAGTTACACTGCATAAAAAGAGCCTTAAATAGGTGTGATGGCGACAAGAATAGGGCAGCTGTGGATCTCGGAATACCGGTTAGGACTCTCTATTATAAATGCAAAAAGTTAGGGCTATAATGATGGTATAATTATTTGCCAAAAGTTGCGAAAATGTTAAAAACTGCTGCAAAAAATTGCAAAAATGAGTTGTGATAAAACTTGAGGTTGAATGAAAAACGAGAGATAAGGAGCTTTCCGTGTTGGCATGATAATTGCGATATATTTAATAAAAAAATACGCCTTAAGGAGAAGGAAATGGATAATAACAAAGTTTTAGATGAATTTGTTGCAAATTATTATGGTGCATTAATCGACAGTGTGTATAAAGAGCCTGTTGATATTACGCCTACGGAAACAGCGCTTATAATCATCGACGCGCAGAAATGTATTACAAAAGAGTATTTTGTTAAAGGTTACGAGGCAATGGGAATTGATGTTGAACCCATGATGACTGCGCTTAATCAGTTGGAGGAAAATACAAATAGGGCGCTTTTCAATATCGAAAAAATCTTGAATAAATGTAGAGAAAAAGGTATTAGACCGTTTCATGTGAAAATCGAGTCCTATCTGCCTGGAGCTGAGGATACAGGAAGACTTCATGCTTCTGCTGGAATGTTTTATCCACCGAATACCATGACGACAGAATTCTGTGATGAGGTAAAACCACTTGATGGTGAAATCATTTTAAAGAAAACCTGTTCAGGCATTCATGTGGGAACCCCAATTGACCGTATTTTGAGGAATTTACATGTGAAAAATGTAATTGTTGTCGGCTTTTATACGGATCAGTGCGTAAGTACTTCTGTTAGAGATTTATCTGATTTGGGATATGCAGTTGACCTTATTGAAGACGCAATGACTGCAATGAGTGAGGAAAGACATATAAAAGCTCTACAAGGTATTCAGAAAATCTATGCAAACTCGGAAACGACTCAAGAGTTGTTAGCAAGATTGGAAAATATAGAGTCATAGCAGATAAAGGAAGGATTTTTAATGTTAGAGGGTAAACAATTTGAGCGTATGTATAAGGATGCTTTTGAAAAAGCGGTAGAATATAGGAGACATTTTCATCAGTATCCTGAGTTGAGTTTTGAAGAATTTGATACAGCTGAATATATTTCAAAAAAACTGTTGGACTTTGGGTATGAAGTTTCCACAAAAATTGGAGGAACTGGTGTTGTAGCTGTTTTGGATACAGGTCGCTTTGGAGCTTCTATTGCTTTTCGTGCGGACATGGATGCGCTTCCAATTTTAGAAGAAACGGGTCTTCCTTTTGAATCAAAGAGGGTTGGGGTTATGCACGGATGTGGACATGATTGTCACATGGCAATTGTTCTCGCCACAGCAGAACTGCTATCAAAGGTTAAAGATCATCTTAGAGGTGTGATTAAATTTATCTTTCAGCCCGGGGAAGAGGCCAACGGTGGTGCAAAATGTATTATAAACGATGGCGTACTTAAAAAGCCAAAGGTTGATGGTATCTTTGCACTGCATATGATGCCTGATATTCCGGTAGGGACAATTGCAGTAAAAGCAGGCTACATGTCTGCGACTGATGATGAATTTTATATTAAAATTCATGGGATGGAGGCACATTCTTCTGAACCTCAAATAGGTGTCAATGCAATCGTAATCGCTTCTCAGATTGTAAATGGATTGATGGGAATTATGGCAACCAATATCAGCCCTTATGACATAGCAACCTTCTCCATTTGCAAAATTTCAGGTGGTGAAGCTATTAATGTAATTCCTGATTATGTTGAAATGAGCGGTATGATCAGATGTGTAGAGAAGGAAAATAAATTGATTATTCGAGATAAAATGAAGTTGATCTCCGAGAGTATAGCAAGTGCCATGGGCGGAAAGGCCAATGTCGAATTTATTTCTGGATTCCCGTCTGTAAACAACGATTCAAACCTCACACAAGATGTTATCCGTGCAGCAGAAAAGTCTCTTGAATCAAAAGAAGATGTCATCATAATTGAAAGACCACATCTTGGTTCAGAAGATTTTGCCTACTACCAGGAGGAAATACCTGGTGCGATGTTTATGCTGGGTTGCAAGAATCCTGATGGCGAAACGGGAACGCTTCACACTTCGGTTCTCAACATAGATGAAAATGCTCTTAAGTATGGCATTAAAATATTTACAAATATTGCATTTGACTTATGTACAGATCAATAATAACGGTTACTTTCATAATGAAAAGATTACCTGTTTGGAAAGATAAATAATTTTCTCAAATAAAGTCCAATTGCGTTAAATTAAACTTCAAATCAAACTTCAAATCAAATTAAAATAAACTGACCTCATCTATTAGATTTAAAATCCATCAGATATCTGGTCAGTTTTTTTATGGCAAAAACATATTTGCTTATCGCTTTCGTATCTTATGAATGATCCACATAAGGGCACCTACAATTGAAACGATCACAAGGATAGGCAATACGATTAGAAAAAAGATGTAACTGTAAGATCGACTCCATTTGCCTTTTAATTTATCTAAAGCAGTGACTTTTTCTGCTGTGTAAACAGTGAAGGTCAAATCTGTTTCAGGAACTTGGTCGAATAGAGCTTGGTATGAAACTTGATCGGCTTGTGTTCTTCGCTCAAGTGGAAGGCTACTTGAAATAATATAGTCATAGGGCGCTTTTAAATGAATTGCAAGCGCCAGTTGCTTGAAATCCTTCCAATAGGATGCAGGATTGAGGAAGTATTCAAAAGTATAGGTCGGCTCATCACTATTGCGCCTATCAAAAGTACCTTTCAAAGGATATGACACAGTTATTTCATGTGTTTGTTTGGGTTCAAAAGGAATATCATAGGTTAAAAGCACAATTCTATTTTGGTTTAAGTACTGTTTTAAGTCATCCAAAACAATCATGGAGAAATCGTACATTTCATAGAGTTCATGAAGGGCATTATTGAGTATCTGTTCTCGTTCGCTCTGAGTGTATATATCAGGCTCTTCCATAAATAATATTTTTTCTAATATCCCATTCATATCTGTTTTTGAAAGAACGGATTCATTAACGCTTAAGCTTTTAGGTGTATTGCCTTGCTCTTTGAGTGCATTGCCTTGCTCAATAACTTTATCGCTTGATCTATCGGTAATCGTATATTCTAAATTTTGAAGTGCCCCTTTAGTCAAGTAAATTCTTAGATTTTCACTAAAATTGGATGTTTTGCCAAGCCAACTGCTGACACTAAATTTGCCGTTATCATAACCATAGCCACTTGAATTTTGTATCAGAATAAAAGCATCACTATCCGTGAGATTAAAAGAGATTTCAACATGCATTTCCGAGAGGGATGTTTGTGGTATAAACTCATAACAAGTCAAATCTGACGTTAAAAAGGGCGCCTTCACAGGACTTAGTTTAAGCAGTGTCTTGAAATCGGGCAAATTATTTGGAGTATTTATTCTATCCAAATAGATTTTTTCAAGGGGTATCGGTGTTGTATCATTTAGGATGCTCACATGACCTTGAAGCATTTTTAGCGTGGACACCAGAGGGAAAACCATATGTATCGTTTGATTTGTATCGCTTGTATTTTCCATCTCATAGGTCGCTTGGACTCTTGCACCTTGTGTGTATAGATCATCTGTCAACTCAAAAGTTAAGGTTTCATGATTGACGATGATTTCATTAGATTCATCTACAATCATTTCTGACCCTGGATATCCCTCTATAACAATGGGACCAGAATTGGCATATGACGTTGTAGAAGTTATCAGTATTAGGCAAATGAGGAGATTTATTTGAAACACTTTTTGAAATTTAATAAGATTCTTTTTCATTTTTAACACCTCTTTGGTAAAATGAGCTTATGTGGATCGCATAGCCTTAGAGAGCAGAAGGAATTTAGCTTCATTATATCAAAATAAATTACGGCTGAGGTGACAAATGTGTGAACTTTTCCATAAGAATAATCAGATAATGAGTTGAGCAAATGTGGATCGATTTGAAAAAATAGACGATTTGATTTCTAAATTTATGAAGGAAGGGTTGTATATGCAAAATTATTTTTCCAAAGTGTTAAAAAGAAAAACGGTGTTTCTAATGATAGGATTTGCTCTTATTATGATGGCTATCATCGCCATAAGCATTTTGATTAATCGTGACAAGCTAGATTTACCAGCTCCTGATAAAGTTCAAACAATGGAAATGGAACAATTCAATGAGGGTTCAAGTTTGGGGGCCATTATGATTTCTGATAAGAGGCGCATTGCGAATGTAGTGACAGCACTTAATGGTTCGAGAAAAGTATGGAGGTCTTCAGTAAATGACTATCCAACACAACAAAATTATCTAATCATCAGATTGAATCAAAAAGATGAAATGAGGACTTTATGCCTTTATTCAGAAAATGAAAGTTACTACATAGAGGAACCTTATGTGGGGGTATATTCGAGTAATCGATTAAAAAGTGTTGAAATATATAAAATTTATACAGAAAAAGAGAACGAGTGATTTTAAGGCATTGACTGGAAGACTTCAGAAACATTTTAATAATAATATAAGACTGATGACAAATAAACATTTTATAAGTTTATTTTCAAATTTTGCAAGAGTTGTATTCATAATCTGAATTTGATATAATTCATGGACACGGCAGTTTATTTAAGGAGGCAGTACAATGAGTGAATGCATTTGTAGTAGCTGTAAGCATTTGAAGAGTATTATCGATGAAGGTGATCACGATCAAAATGAGATTTCAGAAACTTGTGAGTTTGGATTTCCATCTGAAGACTGTGCAACCTGCGAATTAGAGGGATGCGATTTAACCTGTGAAAACTATGAAAAAGTTCCAGAAGAGAGTGGCTTTATGATGTCAAAGTGCTCAAAATGTGGTCAAGAAATCAAGCACATGTCCACTAACCATGATGAAGGTGAAATTTTTTGTGTGACATGCTATTTGAATAAATAAACTCAAATGAATAAGCAGTGGATAACCGATACTGGAGGTGGATTTTAATAATCCACCTTTTACTATAGAGTGTTTACGCAAAACTGACTTTTGACACTTTAACCCTAAATAAAATAACAACAAAGGAAGGAGCGTATACTAAAAGAGATTTAGTATACAGAGAAATGATGCTTAAAACAGAATCAGAAATGATTATCAAGGTAGATGAAAATGATAACGTGTTAGGGGCTATTGAAAAGATGGAAGCACATTACAAGGGGGTCCTCCATAGAGCCTTTTCCATACTTGTTTTCAATTCAAATAAGCAACTTCTATTGCAGAGGAGGAGTTTGTCTAAATATCATACGCCTGGACTTTGGACGAATACGTGCTGCAGTCATCCTAGATTTGGAGAGCGCACAGAGGATGCTGTGAATAGGAGATTGCAAGAAGAAATGGGTTTCCAATGTGAGTTGAGCGAACGCTTTGATTTTATATATAAGACGATGTTTGAAACCGATTTACATGAATACGAATTCGATCATGTTTTTATTGGCTATTATGATGGTGACGTGGCTATAAATCTTGATGAAGTGGCAGAATATAAGTGGTTGGATCTGGATGCTATAAAACTGGATATTGAAAAATCCCCTGAGCAATACACTTTCTGGTTTAAGCATTTATTAGCTCTATTTGAAGATCAAATTAGAGCCTATATCGCACGATAATATTTTAATTTCTGGGGAAACTTTACAATCTTTTTCAGCAGTTTTTGATCTTTTTCAGAAGCTGGACTTGTTTGACAGCAACTTGGCACCATGTTAATTTGAAGATGACATTCAAGTCAAACGAAGAGGAGGTAATGTTGATGAAGGCGGTAAAGCGCAAGATTTTGCTAAATCCGGGACCAGCAACGACAACGGATACAGTGAAAAAAGCTCTGGTTGTGGAAGATATTTGTCCCAGAGAAAAAGATTTTCTAGAGGTTATGAAATGGGTGCGTGATGAACTGGTAAAGATTGTTCATGGTGATTTGAACAAGTACACTTCTGTTCTTTTTTGCGGATCAGGCACCATTAATATTGATGTGATAATCAGTTCCATATTACCAGCTGGTAAAAAAATGTTGATCATCAATAACGGCGTTTATAGTGCAAGGGCTGTGGAAGCTTCAAAGTACTATGACTTGCCAGTGATAGAGTTGAAATTGCCGTATGATAGACCTATTGATGTGGATCAAGTAAAAGAGGCTTTTAAAGCAGATTCTGACATTGGCGTCGTCTATGCTACACATCATGAAACTGGAACGGGTATTTTAAACCCCATACGTGAAATTGGTGCCGTTGCACATGAAAATCAGGCTGTCTTTGCAGTGGATACAACTTCTACATACGGCCTAATCCCAATGGATATTGAAAAGGATCAAATAGATTTTTTGATGGCTTCTGCCCAAAAAGGCCTTTCCTCCATGACGGGATTATCCTTTATTGTATGCAATAGAAAGCACTTAGAAGCGAGCAAAATGTATCCAAAACATTCTTATTACTGTAATCTCTATCGCCAATACGAATATTTTGAGCGCACAGGAGAAATGCAGTTTACACCGCCAGTGCAGATTATTTATGCGACCAAACAAGCCATTATAGAGTATTGGGAAGAAGGCGAAGCAGAGAAATTTCAGCGACATCGAAGGGTTTGGGAGGCGTTGTACGACGGCATTAAGAAAATAGGTTTGGAACCTGCCATTAATAAAGAATGGCAAAGTGGTCTCGTGGTTTCCGTAAAATACCCTGTACACCCAAATTGGGATTTTAAAGCCATTCACGACTATTGTTATCAAAGAGATGTCACCCTTTATGCCTCTTCAGAAAATACATTTCGTCTATGTAGTCTTGGTGCCATTGATTTGGAGGATGTGGCCTATTTTCTAAATATTTTTAAAGAAGCGTTAATAGCGCAGAATATTTTGTTGTCTTTTGATGATGCAACTACAAAGGCATAAGGAGGTCCTATTATGAAATCAAATGATATACAGGCGGTTATTTTGGACTGGGCAGGAACAACTCTTGATTATGGCTGCATGGCACCCCTTCATGTGTTTCAAAAAATATTTGAAGAAAAAGGCATTCAAATTACAGAAAAAGAAGCCAGAGAGCCTATGGGGTTAGGTAAATTTGACCATATTTGCGCCTTGTTGAACATGGAAAGAATCGCGTTGGCATGGCAGACTCTATATGGCAAAAAACCAGATCAGCAAGATGGACAGGCACTATATGAGAAATTTGTCCCTGCTCTTATGGAAAATTTATCAGATTACACGACTTTATTGGATGGGGTTCTTGAAGTAATCGAATATTTAAGGGCAAATCAAATTAAAATTGGGTCCACAACTGGGTATACCCGACAGATGATGGATGTTGTAGAACCCCTTGCAAAACAACAGGGATATCAACCGGACTGCATTGTTACACCGGATCATTTGCCTGCAGGAAGACCGGCGCCCTTTATGTGCTTTCAAAATGCAATAGCGCTCAATGTACAGTCAATGAAGCATATTATAAAGGCAGGAGACACTATAAGTGATATTAAAGAAGGTGTAAATGCTGGGTGCTGGACAGTGGGAATCCTAGAGGGCAGCAGTGAACTTGGATTGAGTCCAGAGGCGTTAAAGACAGTATCTACTCATGAATTTTACAGATTATGCAACGAGACTAGAAAAAGATATTATGAGGCAGGCGCACATTATGTGATTCAAAGCATCAGGGATTTGCCTTGGGTTGTGGCAACTCTAAATAGTCGGGAAACTTAGTCAAAGGAGGTTTCTAAGTGATGGATCAGACGCATGCAATAGAACAAGATATGAAGCTTGAAATTGCAGATTATATTATCGGTTTGATACAGCGCAATCAGATGGCGGCCCACGATCGTCTGCCATCTGAAAATGAATTGGCGAAGCGATTTGGTGTAAATCGCAATACAGTTCGTAGAGCTATGGATTATTTAAAGGCACGTGATCGGATTTATGCCCAAAAGGGGAAGGGGTTATTCGTGGCGCCAAGCCAAGAGCAAATTGTCTTTCCTCAAATTAATAATATTGGGTTTTCTGAAATATTTCAGAACTATCCTTATCAGTACGAAAGCAAACTGTTAAAATGGTCGTTGGTGAGAGCAAAGGCAGAATTAAGCAGGATTTTAGAAATACAAGAAGGGGAATTGATCTATAAGGTTAAATTTCTGCGCAGCGTTCAAGAAAAGCCACTTGCCGTATGCATTTCAAGAATTCCTCAAAAAATGGTTCCAGATTTGCAAGCTCATCTTACCTTAGATTGTTCTATAAATCATATTTTGAAGCAGGTGTATCATTATGAACACCCGGTGTGTAAATTTGTCACGGCTGAAGCGGTAATGCCTTTAGCTAAAAATATGAAACTTTTAGAGGTCAATGAAAGTGTGCCCATGTTAAAACAGATTAGTAGATTTGATGTGCCCAATGTGGGTCCGGTGGAGCACTATACAGTGTATGCGCGTGGAGATCGGTTTAAACTGGATATACAATTTTGATTTGAAATCTGGATTTTACAATAATCCAGATTTTTTACATAAGCTTTACATGAGCAACTTGGTGCCTTCACAAGAAAAGAAGTTGGCGATGCTATAATAAATCGCAACCATAACTTTTAACTTGTAAGGAGGAATTATGACGTATTCATTTGGCTTATTTATTGCGTTTGGTGTTTTGAGCTTGCTTTTATTTGCAGGTGTACTCTTGAGAAGGGCATTCCCAATTTTTCAGAAATGGATGATACCCGCTTGCATTTTAGGTGGCATATTAGGTTTTATATTTATCAATTCTGGATTGACATCACTTGAGACCTCTTCGTTTGAAGAAATCACATATCATGTATTTAATTTATCATACATGTCTTTAGTACTGACGCCGTTTAAAAAAGGTGGCGGAAAGAATAAAAGCATCATTCGAGGAGGCCTTTGGATGGCTTTGATTTCTTCGTTGATCTTATCGGTTCAGGCTTTAACCGGTGCATTGTCCTATGGGCTTACCAATATGATCGGACTTACGAAACAGGCACCTGTTTGGTTGGGATTCTTGGCAACTCATGGCTTTACTCAAGGCACAGGACAGGCACTGGCTGTGGGCAATTCATGGGAAGCATTTGGCATTCAAAATGCACCCAATGTGGGCTTGTTCTATGCCTCCGTGGGATTTCTGATGGCTTTATTCATCGGCGTACCCTATGCAAATTGGGCAAAGAAGCACAATAAAACAGTAATTCCTGAAAAAAGTGTAAAAACAGGCATATTGAAAGGCCTTTATTCAAGCGATAATCAAATATCAGCAGGCATGCAGACGACACATTCTGATAATATTGATACTTTGAGCTATCATCTAGCAATACTTGGAATCTGTTATTTCCTGACTTATTTCCTGGCGTTCTTTTTGTCTAATCATGTTTTAGCATCCAGCGGGGCCCTAAAGGTACTGCCTTTTTCACTGTTTTTCTTGCCGGGGATGTTTGTCTGTCTCTTTGTAAAACAGGTGTTAAAACTGTTGAAGCTGGATCATACGATTGATCCTGGTATACAAAGTCGGATCACAGGCTTTTGTGTGGATTACCTGATGGTAGCTTCCATGACCAGTATTAGCTTTAGTCTGCTTCTACCTTATTTATCAGGCATCTTGGTAACGGTTCTTGCGATTGGTGCAGTCACTTTTTTCTTAATTCGATTTATCGCCGAAAAGCTTCCGGAACTCTCTGTAGAGCGTTTTCTATGTCAATTTGGCTGCTGTATGGGGAATACTGCAAGTGGATTGTTGTTGCTGAGGCAAGTAGATCCAGATTATGAAACGCCTTGTGCAATGGAACTGGTTATCTTCAATATTATATTTGTTCTTACAGGCATTATTTATCTGGTAGCCCCGGCTGCTCCAAAATTTGGGATTACGACATGGTCGTTGATACTCATAGGAAATGGCGTGATTATGGCTGTGCTCTTGTGGCTATTTGGGTTCTTAAAATCAGAACAAAAAAAGGAAGTGTAAGTGTATGACAAGAAAAGCAGATGTTATTTTTTATAATGGGCATATTGTGACGATGGAAGAATCTTTCCCCACAGTAGAATCAGTGGCAGTAAGAGATGGAAAAATATTGGCAGTGGGCAATCTTTCCGAAACACTGCAATTAAAAGATGAGAAAACAGTCATGATGGATTTGCAGAATCAAACGATGCTTCCGGGATTTATAGATGCTCATAGTCATTTTGTTGAAAATGGGCTCATAAGAAAATTTTGCGTCAATTTATGCCAGAAACCGGTTGGCAACATTGAATCCATTGAACAAATGATTGAGGCTTTGAAGCAAAGAGCGGCAGTCACACCCAAAGGAAAACCTGTAGTAGGCGCTGGATATGATGATACGCTCTTAAAAGAAATGCGCCATCCGATGAAAATCGATTTAGATGAGGTCAGCACAGAGCATCCCGTAATTGTACTTCATGCAACTTATCATGTGGCGGCGGCAAATTCCATGGCTATTGCACTTGCTGGGATTGAAGCACAAACTCAGATTGATAAAGATTATGTCCGCAGGGATGAGGCCGGTAATCTGTTGGGCCTTTTCCATGAAATGCCTGGTATTATGCCCTTTTTAAAGCTTTTTATCAATCTGGAAGAAATGCTGGGACCGTCTATTCTCTATAGTAATGAAGAATACTTAGCGGCTGGTGTTACCAGTGCCCAAGAAGGGGCCATGTATCCCTTTTTTTATGAGGGCATTAAGGAGGCTGCAAATACGGGTCTCCTCAAGGTCAGGCTTCTTCTCCTTCCCTTGGGTGAGTTCCCGATGGATGCCTTTAATGAGGTGAGGTCAGGAGAACTGCTCAATCAAAATGGCATGCTCACTATGGGGCCAGTAAAATTGATTTCCGATGGCTCGCTCCAGGCTTATACGGCCTATCTTTCCAACCCTTACTATAAACCGCATCCCAATATGCCCATAAAAGATGAACTCTATAGGGGCAAGGGCAACTATTTGCCAGAAGAACTTTGCAATATCGTCGAAAAATTTCACAATCAAGGGTGGCAAATCGCCATCCATGCAAATGGAGATGCTGCCATTGACGATGTCCTCAATGCTTATGAACGCGCACAAAAGAAGCATTTCAGGGAGGATGCCAGACATATGATCATCCACTGTCAGAGTGCAAGAGAAGATCAACTGGACCGGATCAAGCAATTAAAGATCATGCCTTCTTTTTATGCAAGTCATGTATTTTATCATGGCGATAGACACCGTGATCTATTTGTGGGGCCGACGCTGGCTGAGAGAGTACACCCCTGTTATTCTGCTCTCGTGCGAAACATACCATTTTCTAATCATAATGATTCTCCAGCAACCCCAATGAGCCCTTTATTATCCATATGGTCTGCTGTGAATCGTGTGACGTCCAGTGGCAAAATTTTAGGTGCAGCACAGAGCATTCCAGTTTACGAAGCTGTGAAGAGCGTCACTATAAACGCGGCTTATCAAACATTTGAAGAATGGCGCAAGGGGAGTATTTGTAAAGGGAAGTATGCAGACTTTGTGGTACTAGATCAAAACCCTTTTACGGTGGAGCCTATGAAGATTAGGGATATAAAAGTTATGAAAACCATTGTCGGTGGACAGGTCGCCTATGCCAAGGCGTGAAGAGATTGTTGTAAAATAAGATCATTAGAAAAACGCGATCATCCATTGTGTATTGAACCGACCGCAATAAATTAGATCTAATAATCTAACTTATTGGAGGTCGGTTTTTTCATGGCTTATGCCATTTAGCTTTTTTTAAGCGCTTTCCTCAAAACGAGATACAGTAAGAAGGGATAAAGTCTTGTAGAGCTTAAAAGACACAAAAGCGGTGATGAGTGTTGCTATTACATCCGCTATGGGTTGGGCATAAAGAATGCCGTTTACCCCCCAAATGACTGGCAGAATAAGAATAATTGGTATAAAACAAATCCCTTGTCTACATATGCCCAATAAAAGACCTTCTTTTGCTTTTCCCAGTGCTAGGAACAGCGATGAATACACCGCATAGAAACCAAATAGCATGAAGGATAAACCATTTGCTCGAAGTGCTTTTTGGCCGATGTCAATTAATAGAGCATCTCCCTTTGTGAATTGAGAAATAATAGGAATTGGAAATAGAATCATTGTCAGACCAACACATATACAAAATAGAGTTGTCCATATCACTGCTGTTTTTATGGCTTCATGTAATCGAATATAGTTTTTAGCCGCATAACTATAACCTGCAATGGGCTGAAAACCTTTAATAAAGCCAAATACAATGAGACTGCCCAATGAGATGATTCGCGTGACTGCCCCCATGCCAGCAATTATAGAATCACCATATTTTGCGGATTGCATATTCGTAAGTGTTATAGCAAGACTTGTCAGGAGTTGAAATAGTAAAGTAGGTATTCCGATTTTTAGTATTTCGGACATGATTTCTTTTGAGAAGCAGCAGGTTTTAATACTAAAACTAAAAACACTTTTTTGACTTAAAATGTAGGCGATATAAATCAGCGTAGAGACGATTTGAGCAAGTGCTGTTGCTAGAGCCGCACCAGCGATCCCCATACTTAGAGTATAGATAAGAATAGGGTCTAAAATCATATTTATTGTAGCGCCAGCAAGCATTGTGAGCATCGTGGTTTTGGCAGCACCTTCACTTGTAACGAGATTATTCATCGTGACATTAAAGACACTAAAAATGGAAGCTGTGAGATAGATACTTGCATAAGTTATAGCATATGGCATGATGCTTTCTGTAGCCCCTAAAAATTTGAGCACAGGCGTTAAGAAAATCATAATGCCGATGATTGCAATAGCACCTACAGCTATACTGACATAGACCGCTGTACTGGCAACTTGTCCCGCTTTTTCTTTTTCGTTACGACCAAGTAGCCTGGAAATATAAGAAGCGGCGCCATTTCCAAACAGCAACCCTAAGCCAACGACGACCTGACCTAGTGGAAAGGTGATTGCAATGGCCCCCATTTGACTTGTTCCAAGTCCACCGACAAAATAGGCATCCACTAAATTGTATAATGCATTGATCATCATACCGATCATAGTGGGTAGCCCCATCGCTAAAAGCGCTTTGGGTATAGGGACATTTCTCAATAATTCAATTTTTTTGTTTTTCTCATTCATGTGTGACACTCCTTTTGAATTTTTAAAATCAATATAAAGTATATTACTATAAAATATAGTAGTTGTAGCAAAGTTGATAATACTATAAAATATAGTAGATGTCAAGCATACTGTTGGAAGGAGATTGTATATGTCAACAATTGATCTGATTGTATTGGGAATATTGAAGCGGGAATCCCTAAGTGCCTATGATATTCAAAAACTTGTAGAATATCGCAATATTTCAAAATGGGTCAAAATTAGTACGCCTTCAATTTATAAGAAGGTCATTCAATTAGAAGAAAAAGGTTATATTAAAGGGACTATGATTAAAGAGGGCAAGATGGCAGAAAAAGCGGTTTATACTTTAACCGATGCTGGAGAAAAGCAGTTTGAAAAGTTAATGTTAGGCATTTCATCACAATCCATTAATATTTTTTTAGATTTCAACGCCGTTATTGTAAATTTAGATAGTCTTACAGATGAAAATCGCCAATTATGCTTGAATAAAATAGGTGAAAATATGGCACTTTTAAAATCATATCTTGAAGAAAATATGACTTCAAAGGGAAATAATCCCGAAATATCCTCAACTGGAAAGGCAGTTTTACAGCAACAATTTAGACTTGCTCAAGAGTTGGAAACATGGCTAGCGACTTTGGAAGAAAACTAAATGCTTACATTTAAAACAGCAGGATTAAGTGTTTTAGTATTCAATTTCAAAAAAATATATCTATCTTTGATTACCTCAAAACCCCCTTCTAATCTATTCCAAGAAGGAGATTTTGAGGTGATTAGTTATATCATTATAGCCTATAGCTTCTAAATATTAACTATGATAGAATATTTAAGAAGGTGCAGTATGAATTATAACAAGAATGGTATTAGTGAAAATTAAGGAGGCAGCAAAATGAGTAATCAAAAGGCATATTGGGATAAAGTTGCACCTGACAAGGTTTTTACAACAGAGTTTAAAATAGATGTATTTTCACAATATGTTCCTAAGACCAGTACCATTTTGGACTATGGTTGTGGTTATGGTAGGACACTCATAGAATTATCTCAGAATGGTTATGAGATGCTCCATGGTGTGGATTTCTCTGAAGAAATGATAAATAGAGGGCGGCAATTGCAATTTTCTGCGGATTTACAAGTTATAGCAAGTGGAAGCCTTCCCTATGAAGATAACAGCATTGATTCTGTGTTATTGCTGGCTGTGTTGACCTGTGTGCCCTCTGATGTAGAACAAGAATTGATTATGAGAGAAATTAAAAGAGTGCTTAAACCTTCTGGGACGATCTATATCAATGATTTTCTTCTAAATAGTGATGAACGCAATCAATTGAGATACGAAAAATATAAAGGCAAATTTAAGAATTATGGTACCTTTGAGCTCGCTGAGGGTGCTATTGTAAGGCATCATAATGAGGCATGGGTGTCAAAAATCACTCAGAATTTTGAAACCTTACATTATGAGAAAATTGAGTTTGTGACGATGAATGGCAACAAATCTAATGGATTTGTCTATATGGGACGTTATGCAGAGTAATATAAAAAATTAAAAAGTTCGGTTTTCAGTTGACAAAAATATACTTCGGTGGTAGAATTAAATTAATTCGAAGGAGGAAGTAATGTGAAAATTGACTTTGACAACATAGAAAACTCTTTTTTTGAGATCTTCGATCAGATAAAAGTACTTATTTCTCAAGATATATGGGAGAATATCCTTCTAAATTGTACCAAGAATGAAATGTTGGTTTTGATGTTGTTATATAGGGGCTCTGATGTCAATATGACTCAGATTGCTGATTATTTAAGCATTCCCCTCAACACGGCAACTGGTATTGTAACCCGTATGGAAAAAAAAGACATGATTGAGCGTGTCAGAAGTACGGAAGATAAGCGTGTGGTGACAATCGTTTTAACAGACGCGGGAAAGAGTCAGATCAATGCAATGATGAGTGCTTTTATGCATTATGGACAAAAATTTATATCGACATTATCAGCTGATGAGCTGGAGACAGCTGGAGCGATTCTAGACAAGGTCATCACGGTTCTTCAAGAAGAAAGCAACAAAGAGACACAACGTAAAAGTACGGTCAGAAAAATAGTAATAGAATAAAAGCAACAGAGCCTGTCTTGTGAAAAGATCATATGATCTGGCTATAGGGCAGAGGATATAAGCATCATGATATTGGCTACCTACGAGGTAGCTTATATTGAAAACAATACTTCGGGAGAAGAACTATTCTTCTGGTGAAATAAATTGAATTTAGTCAAACATCAACACATGAGTATGTCAATAAATCTAAAAATGAATAGATCAATAGATTGCTAAATCAATTAATCAAGAAAGTAGGTGTGAAGTAATGAGCAGAATACTCATTTTTACAGGTAAAGGTGGCGTTGGAAAAACCAGTGTGGCGGCGGCACATGCAAGACATTCTTCATTGGAAGGCAAAAAAACACTCATAGTAAGTACAGATATGGCACATAACTTAAGCGATATTTTTGGCGTATCACTTGGTAAAACAATATGTCGAGTTGAAGAAAATCTCTTTGCTCTGGAAATTGATCCTAATCATATGATGGAGAATGAATTTGGAGACATGAAAGATGCCCTGATTCAGATGATTAAATCATCAGGTGCACCGATATCAAATGTAGACCATCTTTCCATTTTTCCTGGGGTAGATGAATTATTTTCCCTATTAAAGATATTGGAAATTTATGAGGCGGGAGACTTTGAACGCATTATTGTGGATTGTGCGCCAACAGGTGAGACCATTGCCTTGCTTAAGATCCCAGAGTTACTCTCATGGTATATGGAAAAATTTCTGCCTGTTGGCAAAGTAGCCCTTAGAGTATTGGCACCCATCTCTAAAGCGGCATTTAAGATCGAGTTGCCTAATAAAGCTGCTATTTCTGATGTTGAAAGAATGTTTTTAAAATTAGAAGCGCTTCAGGCCTTATTTAAGAATAGAGAGGTGACTTCAATTCGTATTGTTGCAATACCAGAAAAAATGGTCGTTGAAGAAACCAAACGCAACTACATGTATATGAATTTATATAATTTTCAGGTAGATGGTCTCTATATTAATCGGATTCTACCCAGTGATATAGACAATCCCTTTTTCAATGAGTGGATTGAAATTCAACATCAATATATAGAGGAATATGAAATGATATTTGGAGAGATTCCAATTTATAAAATTCCTTGGTTTGATAGAGACCTCAATGGTCTTGTAGGAATAGATCTCATTGTAAAGGAAGTCTTGAAGACTCGAGATGTCTTTGGTGTTATAAAAGATATTCAAGGCGAAACTTATGAAAAAGTAAAGGGAGGTTATATCTTAAAATTGAACCTGCCTTGTGTGGAGAAAGCCGATGTTAAACTGCATGAATCCCTAACCGATATTATCATAAAAATAGGTAACTTTAAACGCAATATCCCTAAGCCAAGTACGTTGAGAAATCATGAAATAGCAAATGCTAAGTTTGATGAGGGCATACTGACAATAACGCTGCTTGAAAAGTGAGATAGTGCTCACAATGAAAGGAAGGTGCACCTGATGAAAACGATTCATGTTGAAGTCATTGAGAAATTAATAGAAGCCAAGAAACTAGAGCAGGAAGCTTTGATGATGCTCTTACCTAAAAAAATGCAGAGCCATCTTGAAGTGATTAGCAATGAACTGAAAGATATGGCATGTGAGTATATCACTGACTTAGCTCAGAAACTAGATACTCAAAAATCAACTAAACAAAACGAAGCGAAAACCCATGGCGTTAAAAAAGTAGACATAGGATAGGAGGTGGCATAATGCGCATTATATTATACACAGGCAAAGGTGGCGTGGGCAAGACAAGTATTGCGGCAGCAACAGCCATAAAATTGGCTGATGAGGGTAAACGGGTTATGATTATCAGTACAGATCAAGCGCATAGTTTGGCGGATTCACTGGATGTTAAACTCGGTTCAGAAACGACAAAAATCCTCTCCAATTTAGATGCACTGGAGATAGATGTTGTGGCAGAGAGTGAATCGGCTTGGGGCAATCTGAGAACTTATATGAAAGAAATCTTAACTTCTAAAGTGGAAAGTGGTATTGAAGCAGAGGAACTTTTAGTTTTTCCAGGGCTTGAAGAGTTGTTTGCGCTGTTCAAGATATTGGATATTTATGAAAAGAGTGACTATGATATCCTAATCGTCGACTGTGCACCGACTGGTGAAACTTTGTCATTGCTTAAATACCCTGATTTGTTTGGAGAGATGCTTGAAAAGCTGCTCCCAGTTAAGCGCAAGATGGTCAAAGTGGCAGGTCCAATTGTTCAAACTGTGACCAAAGTGCCCATGCCAAAGGATAATGTCTTTGAGGATATAGAACGATTAATGGATAAATTGGAACGATTGCAGACACTGATGTTAGACAAGACAATTGTCTCTCTCAGAATTGTGACAACGCCTGAAAAAATAGTGATTAAAGAGACTAAAAGAAATTTTACTTGGTTACAGCTGTTCGACTATAATGTGGATGCCATTATTATAAATAAGGTTTATCCCAAAATAGCTCTTGAAGGCTATTTTAATCAATGGGTTAAACTTCAAGAAGAGGGGTTGCTTGAGCTCGAAGAAAGTTTTAGAGATGTGCCAAGATTCATGGTAATGCTTCAAAAACATGAGCTCAAGACGATTCCAGTTTTAAAGGCAGTGAGTACTTTTTATGGTGAAGTAGATCCTTCGGGGATATTGGCAGTGCATAAGACATTCAGCATTATTCAAAGAGAAAATCGTCATTTTATGGAAATCTATCTGCCATTTGCAGAAAAAAGTGAAATGGATTTAGGTCAAAATAATGGTGAAATACAAATTGCAGTTAAAAATGAGAAACGTTGCTTTGCGCTACCTGATGTGGTTAAAGGCAAGGCAATCGAGTCTGCCAAATTTGAGAATGGCACATTGACGATTGCCTTTGCCCAATCCTAAAAATATTAAATAATAAAGCCTTTGCCTATAGCAAGTTTACCTTACTATAGGGCAAAGGCTTTATTTTGATTTAAAAATTCAAGTAACCTCAAACTGTATTAATTTGATATTTTTGATATAATTATAGAGATCGTTAGGTGAGTATAATCCTATTTGAAATGAACCTATAATGAGTTTCTCTAAAAAAATTAGAAAGAGAGGTTAATAATGACTACAGCAAAGCAATACATATCAGATCTTGAAAACATATTATCGCACAGGCATGATCATGGGGCTGATTATTGGACGACGCCAGATAAGCGGTTGATCAAAGGGTCCCCTTTTTCAACATTAGAGTGTGTACATTATCTAATTGAATTGGGAATGGATTCTACGGACCCCATATTAAAAGAAGCTGCGGCGTTGATATTCAGCACTTGGAGAGAAGATGGGCGTTTTAAAGTGTACCCGAAGGGTGCCATTTATCCTTGTCATACGGTGCAAGCGGCTAATGCACTCTGTCATATGGGATTGGCATCTGATGAAAGATTGCAGAAGACTTTTCAACACCTTTTAGAAATCCAATATACTGATGGTGGCTGGCGTTGCAATAAATTTACCTTTGGACGTGGTCCAGAAACGGCATATTCAAATCCCTTTCCAACATTAATTGCGTTGAGTGCTTTTCGTTTTAGTGAATATCTAAATAAAGAGCCAGCACTTGATAAAGCAGTCGAATTTTTACTGGATCATTGGACGATAAGGAAGCCTATCGGGCCGTGTCACTACGGTATGGGGACATTGTTCATGCAGGTTGAATACCCTTTTCGCAGTTACAATCTCTTCATTTATGTCTATATATTATCTTTCTATACTCGGGCGAAGAATGATAAGCGATTCCTAGAAGCTTTAAGTGCACTGGAATCAAAAATGCGTGATGGAAAGATTATTGTTGAACGCAATGTCCCAAAGTTGGCGCTGTTTTCTTTTTGCAAAAAAGGTGAAGCAAGTGGACTGGCTACTTTACGGTATTATGAAATACTCAGAAATCTTGATGGTAAGGTTTAGTGTTATAAGGCTTTGAATAGAAAAGATTTTTAGGTTGGCATTTGAAATGTGAATATATGTTAACATTTGCTATTCCATTGTAAATATCAAGATGATACGATTAGTGAAATAAGTTGTAAATGCAACACATTAGATAACACAAATAAGGTTGAATGGGTGTGTCATGCAGATGAAACGGATAAGTAAAACTGATTTGAAATTTAAAGTATTTAACAAAATGGATTCAAGTGCAATAGAAAGAACAATTGAAACAGAAAAATTACTAAAACATTTTGATCAAGTTTTGGAAGGCGATGGAGATGTTTGTTTTGTTGTGGGTGTTCCAGGTATCGGGAAGACAACTTTTGTTGAGAATGCTATAAAAACAATTGTTAATTACCAATACCTTTAATATGGAATTGCCAGCAACGAGCTTTTCTGGTGAAATCCAAGATGTGAAAGAGGAAATTGATAAGGTTGAATAAGTCATATCGATCGTGAAGCCTTGACATTTTAGTCAGAAGGTATTTTAATCAGAAGATATTTTAATCCAAAACATTGGACGTATGTATAAAAAAATGTACAAAATCATGTCGGTTGAAACAGATGGTCAGTAGCTTAAAATCTTCAAACAGAGTTGATGAGCGATATTTTGATGTTTGGCATTACAATTGCATTAGAGACAACTGAGCTTAGTTCTTTATGGGGGTAAAGTAACTTAGGGAAAGGTTGGGGTCTTATGAACTCTTATGTAATTGAAAGAAGATTTAAAAATCCACTTGTGAGTGGTGTGATTGCTGTTCTTTTAGCGACGATTATAGCATCCGTATTTTGGCCCATTTGGGGATTGATTTCAAAAAATATCATTCAGATCATAGCGGCTACTGGTTTGTCACAGTGTGAGCCAGCAGTGCAAAATGCCTATATTAAAGATGTAACAGAAGGTACTTTTTTTTGGATGTCCATCAATTCTTGGATTTGGTTTACATTGGTATTCACTAATTATGGTAAATACAAAAAAACACATTTACAGCCTGCTGCAGGCCTAAGATACAGTGCACTGGCTTTTTTATCTGGAATATTAGGCTATGTTGTATTGGTGGGATTGATTGGCATATGGTGGAGACCATTTAATTTAGGTGTAATGCTCATGCCACAAACTGTTAATGATGTAATGCTTGCTACGGAAGGTTGGGCAGCAGCTAATTTTTATGCGGTTCCCGTTTTGATCTGCCAAATTGCATATGTAGCTCTATTTGGGAAATGGCCTTTTACAAAAGCAGGAGAACCTTGGGATAGCTTTGGCGTCATGATGACATCCACAGCGGCTGCACTCATTGTATGGTTTGCGATGTTTGTTCCCTCTTTTCTCAAATTCCAACTGGCTGGGGAACAAATCGTCAGTCAACCAATGGGTTCGTTTCCATCAGTTTTAGCTTGGTGTCAATGTTTTATTTTATGGTTTTTGTTTCCAGTTATTTGCACTGAAGGTTATCCTGCAAAAATTTTCGCCAAAGAACAACCCTACAGAGGCTTTGTGGGACTGGGCATTTCCCTAGTCATGGCTTTTATTATGAGAGGTGCGCTCAGAGTTGTTTTGGCACCATTGGATCTGTTAAATGGCCAACCCGTCGATTTGGTAGTGGCATCACTGGTACTTTCCGTAATTACGGTGGGTCTGACTTGGCACCATCAATTTTTTGATTATCCTGATAAGTCAAAAGTTAAAAATGAAGTTTCTAGAGTTCTCATCAGACTGGCAATTGTTTTGGTCGTAGGCACTATTATGGGGCTTATTTGGATGAAAGTGTATGTGTTCTTACCATTTGGTTCAAATGACATGGGGTTAGGCTATCCAACTTTAGGTTTAATTGCAGGACAGTTTATCTATATGATGCCGATGCTATTTTTGAATACTTTCTTCGATAAATGGCCCCTAACGCAAATAAAGTGCATTGAAAATAAAGACTAATTGAATTATTGAAGAAATGAGAGGGCAATTGTACGAGCAGTTGCCCTCTTGCTCTATTTAAAAATAGATTTACATATAGTTTTACATATGAATTTTCTGATGGTTTCATAACATGGCTTATAAATCATTTTATAGAGTAATTTATAAATTATTGTACAAGAAGTTGCACAATCGTCCATTTGTTTACACGGTAATAGAATTGCAGTTTTTATTTGAATCGTTTAGATTGCAGTATTTTGAACGGTTAGCAAATAATTTGAACTTTGGCATCCAACTTGCGTTATAAGAAATCGTCACAGATAGCTTAGATTACCCCCTGTAAAAGAACCCTGTGACATTATTCAAAAAAAATATGGAGGTGCAAAATGGCTGAGATAAAAACGGTCCAAGAATGTGCAAAAATGATTTCAGATGGAAACTCGGTAATGGTTGGTGGCTTTCTAGGTATCGGTGCCCCATTACAAATGATTGATCAACTCGTTGAAAATGGTACGAAAAAATTAACTTTGATAAGTGTTGTGGGCTCATATCCAGGCGGAGGTTTTGACATTGGTAAATTGACTGCAAATCAGCAGGTTGAAAAATTTATTGGTGCACATATTGGAACAGATCCAGCACTCGTAGAAGGCTATAATAAGGGCACAATTGAAGTGGAGTTCAATCCTATGGGAACCTTTATCGAGAGAATCCGTGCGGCAGGCGCAGGACTCGGTGCTGTCATTACACCTGTAGGCATTGGAACTGAAGTAGAATCTTATGCTGAAAAGAGAATGTTTTTTGGCAAAGAGTATCTTGTATTTCCACCTTTAGGTGCCGATTTTGCAATTATAAAGGCAAAAGCTGCAGACCGATTGGGCAATTTGTTTTATGAAGGGACTTCAATGAATACAAACACGACAATGGCCACAGCAGGTAAAGTGGTTATCGCTGAAGTAGATGAAATCGTTGAAACAGGAGTGTTAAAGCCAAATGATATTGGAACACCGGGCATTTTTGTAGATTATATTGTCAAAGGATTATCGACAGAAGAAAGAAAAACGTTATTTGGTCAAATATGGGAAAAAGGAAATAAATTGAAATAGGGAGGGCATCATAATGAACAGTAGAGAAATCATCGCTAGAAGAATAGCGAAAGAATTTAACGATGGAGAGGTCGTTAATTTAGGGTTTGGAATGCCTACATTAGCAGCAAATTACATTCCAAATGGGATCAATGTCATTCTACAAACAGAAAATGGTGGACTGAGATTTGGTGGTGCACCCAAAAAAGGCGAGCAAAATCCGGATTTGGGTAATGCTGGTGGGGAACCCATTACAATGTTAGCTGGTGGGTCAGCTTTTGATTTGGCATTTTCCTTCTGTATCATTAGAGGCGGACATGTTGATACAACTGTGCTTGGTGCATTAGAAGTGGATCAAAATGGCAATATTTCAAATTGGAAAATACCTGGTAAATTTGTTCCTGGTATGGGAGGCGGCATGGATTTATTGGTGGGTGCTAAAAAAGTGGTTGCCGCACTCAATCATACAGATAAAGAGGGCAATTCAAAAATTTTGAAGTCATGTACTTTACCATTGTCAGCAGCGGGCGTTGTAAAGAGAATTATAACGGATAAAGCTGTGTTTGATGTAAAAGAGAGCGGCTTAGAATTAATAGAGATTGCACCTGGTCTTTCTGCGAAAGATATACAAAATATGACTGAGGCAAGTTTTACAATTTCAGAGGCTGTTCAAGAAATGCAAATTGGATAAGGGGGCTGTAATGGTATTTGATACACTTTCATTTGAAATGGTAAACAAAATTGGCATCTTGACGATCAATAAGCCGGAATCGTTAAATGCCTTGAACACAAAAGTCTTAAAGGAATTATCCATAGCTGTAGATCGAGTAAAAGAGCGCGAGGATGTGGATGTTCTTATTATTACAGGTGCAGGAAAAGCGTTTGTTGCAGGGGCGGATATAACAGAAATGAAAGATATGAATGCTCAAGAGGGCAGAGCTTTTGGCACCTTTGGGATGCACGTTTTTAGGAAAATAGAACTTTTAGAGAAGCCCGTCATTGCTGTTATAAATGGTTTTGCACTAGGAGGCGGCTGTGAACTCGCAATGTGTTGTGATATTAGAATTGCCAGTGAAAAAGCTAAATTTGGTCAACCTGAAGTAGGTCTCGGCATAACGCCAGGATTTGCAGGCACTCAGAGACTGACGAGACTGGTGGGTATGGGCAGGGCAAAAGAACTGATTTTTACGGCAGAAATCATAACGGCGGAACAAGCTCTCAATATTGGTTTGGTAAATAGTGTCGTATCGAGTGAAGCTTTGATGAGAACGGCACTTGCAATGGCAAATAAAATTTCTGCGAATGCGCAATTAGCTGTGAGATATGCCAAAAGTGCCATAAATAGGGGTTCAGAATCAGATATTGAAACTGCAATGGTCATTGAACAAGATTTGTTCGGTTTGTGCTTTGCGACACAAGATCAAAAAGAAGGTATGACTGCTTTTATTGAAAAACGTGTACCAGATTTTAAAACAATTTAGAGGAGACTAAATATGATGAATATTGGTGTTATTGGTGCTGGTACAATGGGTTCAGGCATTGTTCAGACATTTGCTCAATGTGGGTACTCTGTTTTTATGCGAGATATTGATGAAGCGTTTTTAGAACGCGGTATGGCGAATATCAAAAAGAACTTGTCGAGGGGCGTTCAAAAGGGAAAGATGACCGAAGAGGAAATGAAGCGCATTTTATCCCGAATTCAACCGACAACAGAACTTAGCGCTTTGGAAAATTGTGAGGTTATTGTAGAAGCTGCTGTGGAAAATATGGCGCTTAAAAAGAAGATCTTTTCAGAATTAGATCAAAACGTTAATTCTGAATGTATTTTTGCTACGAATAGCTCTTCTTTGTCGATAACAGAGGTTGCCAGCGCAACTCAGAGACCAGATCGCGTGATTGGGATGCATTTTTTTAATCCTGTACCCGTTATGAAACTTGTTGAAGTCATTAAGGGCATCCAAACAAGTGAAAAGACAAATGATGCAATTGTAAAACTATCAGAGAGTTTGGAAAAAGTGCCTGTGCAGGTAGAAGAGGGTCCGGGATTTGTTGTCAATCGTATTCTGATTCCAATGATCAATGAAGCAATTGGCATATTGGCAGAGGGTATTGCAACAGCTGAGGATATTGATAAAGCGATGATGCTAGGCGCAAATCACCCAATAGGGCCATTAGCCCTTGCAGATTTGATTGGAAATGATGTAAATTTAGCAATTATGGAAGTCCTTTATTCTGAGTTTGGAGATCCCAAATATAGACCCCACCCATATTTGAGAAAAATGGTCAGGGGTGGCGTGCTTGGAAGGAAAACAGGGCAAGGCTTCTATACGTATTAAATGACGTTATTTGATGTTTATGCCCGTGGCTTGTTATGAAACCAATTGCATCTACGCCGTTTGATTTTAAAAGGTGCCTTTTTCTAGATGATGGTTTTGACAATCCCCAGTATCAAGCAAAAAACGAGCAGATACATTTAAATAAGCAATCACAACTTTGAAAGGGGGACTTGTACTTGGAGTGCCCCTTTTAGCTTTGTAAGACTAATGTGTCCAAAAAGTTGGATAAAATCCAGAAAAATGGACAGTATACATAGTGGAAACACGCCAATGGATTAGAAAAAGTGCATGGCATTGATTTTGCATTAATATTGAGCAATGGTATAATTAATATATCTGGAGGTGTTTATGAATCCGAGTTTTAGAATGAGACTCTTTAAATGGTTTGTCATCGTTTCTGTGATTCCTTCTATCCTATTAGGAGGGTTTAGCTACTTGTTAATCAATCAAGAAATAGCTAAAAACACGGAGAATATGATCAATAATACAAACGATGGCATATATAATATGATAGATACGCAACAACGTGTTTTAGACCAGTGGCTTCCAAGTGCTGCAGAGGCTTTTGTAAGTCAATTGAATGCTCTGGGTGAAAGCCGGTTTGACTATAATGAGATGGTGAAGGTAGGAGACTATGTTATTCCAACATGGTACATTGGGGATCAAAAAATCACACATGATTATACTTTAGTGGACGAATTAATAGAAAAAGAAAAATTGCCTGCGACCATTTTTATGTTAGAAGATAATAAATTCCTAAGAGTGAGCACAAATGTTAGACAAGAAGATGGTAGTAGAATTATTGATACGGATATCTCATCAGGTCCCATTTATGATAAAATCATCAATGGACAAGTCTATCTGGGGCGTGCAAGTGTAGAAGGCATTATGCACGCAACCATTTATATGCCCATTTTTGATTCTGATCGAAAATTAATTGGCGCTTTTGTATTGGGTAGACGTGAAAGCGAGTACGAAATCATCAATGCCATAAAAAGAATCACAATAGCCAATAATGGTTACGTCATGATTATGGATTCAGATGCCAACATTATCATTCATCCTGAGCGTACAGGCGAAAATGTTATGGGATATGAGTGGATTCAGAGCATACTAAAACAGCAAAATGGCTCTATAAGGTATTCTTTTGATGGCACTGAGAAAATTGCTTATTTTAGGTATTATGAGCCTTGGGATTGGTATATCGTCTCCATTGGCATTTTAGATGACATACAAAGTGCTCCAAGAACCATGTTGAAATTGTTATTGACCACATTCATTATTTCAATTCTGATTTCATTGTTGATCGCTTACTTCATTTCCAAAGAGTTTTTCAAACCCATCAACAAACTTGTAAACTCATTAAAGTTAATGAAAAATGGGGACTTGTCTGTTCGTTTTACATCCTATAAGGATGAAGAATTTAAGTTTTTAAGCAATACGTTTAACGCATTAAGCTATACCTTTTCCATATTGATGGGCAGGCTAATTTCAAGTTCGAACAAGTTAAAAGAATCGTCAAAACGTGTATTGCTCGATTTAGATCGATCCATGGCGACACTCTCAAACTTAGAAAAAGACATTGAAGATTTAATGACGTATCCAATAAAATTATCTTCAGAAAGTAATCTTATTTATCTTAATGTGGATTACTCCAATGATATGATTGAATCATTAGAGCTTTTAAGGCAAAAATTGCCTAAATATATCAACGCGAGCAATGAAGAGGTCATGGAGATTATTACTCTTATTGATGACCTTAAAAAGCAAATAGACGTCAAAAATGAAGCAACGGTAAATCACGGCGATGATATGGAAATTAATAATCGCTTTAATGCCATTTACATTGAAATTCAAAAACTGAAATTGCTCATTGATAATATTGTCAATTCATCTTCAAGTCTGGATGAAATTGCAACTGAGGTGGACAAACAAGTGAACATCTTTAAAACTGAAAACGACCCATATATTGAATAGCGGAGGTTTGGTTTGAAGGCAAAAGATATCATGAATTGCTTTTTTGTTGAGTGTCTCATTTCGGATAGTGCAGACACGATTAAAAATAAAATGTTGGAAGCACAGTCTGATTTTGCTTTGGTTGTAGATAAGCATGGAAAGTACATGGGCATTATCTACGCCAATGCAGTTTTTAGATGGCATAATATGAGTCATTCGTGCGCAGATCTATTTGAAGCAATGCCTTCAATTTTAGAAGATGCTGATTTGAAGGCTGTCCATGACAACTATAAATCCGTAATACCTGTGGTGAATAAAGATCAATATCCAGTGGGTATCATTCAAATGAAAGAAATCTTTGACTTATGGCAAAGCGAGCAAAAGGAAAATAATTATCAAAAGAAAGGGCCTTCAAGTAGATCCGCCAAGTATACGATTGACGATATCGTTGGACATACGCATGCTATAATGAGCCTTAAAGAGCGTATTATATCAGCAGCTAAGGTAAAGTCAACGGTTCTCATTATGGGCGAAACTGGTGTGGGCAAGGAACTTGTTGCACAAGCAATTGCCAATCTAAGTGCAAGGCGGTTTAAATCTTTTGTAAGGATAAATTGTGCAGCAATACCTGAAAGCCTATTGGAATCTGAATTATTTGGTTACGAAGCTGGAGCCTATACAGGGGCTTTAAAAGGCGGTAACCTAGGCAAGTTTGAAATTGCAGATGGTGGCACAATATTATTAGATGAAATAGGGGATATGCAACTTGTGATGCAGGCGAAAATTCTAAGGGTTTTGCAGGAGAGAGAGATTGAAAAAATTGGGGGGAGATATCCGATTCCTGTTGACGTTCGCATTATTGCGGCAACACATGCTGATTTGGATCGGATGATGAATGAGAATACTTTTAGACATGATTTGTATTATCGCTTAAATGTAATTCCCATTCACATACCACCTTTGCGAGACCATATAGAGGATATTGAGGCGCTGTTTTTATATTTTATGGAGAAGTGTTCTATTGAAATGGAGATTGAAATCCCTACAGTAGAATCTGGTGTATTTGAAATGTTGAGTCATTATCATTGGCCAGGCAATATCCGAGAATTGAAAAATCTTGTGGAGATGCTTGCAGCTTCAAGTAATGGCAGAATCACAAAGGGGATGCTGTCCTCTTATTTTACAGATAAAATGGATCTGCATGATTCAAACGAGAATTATTTAAAACTCAATGCCTTTGAAGCTGAACGGGAGATGATTTTGAAATATTTAAAAGTACATGACAACAATAAAAACAAAGTTGCCGATGTCTTGGGGATTTCTAGAAGTACACTTTATAATAAGTTGAAGAGATATCAAATTAAATAAGGAATACCTTATTGCAATAAAAAGAGTACGCTGCAACTTCAGTAAGTAAAATTATACGATGGAAACTTGAAGAAAAAAGCAAAGATTCCTCAATAAAAGTCGTTTCAAAAAAGCGAAGTTATTTGAGAAATCTTTTTTTATGTATTCTATTCAAAACGCATGGCATCACTTTTGAACAAAATGTAATAGACTGGTAAAGCAAAACGATGTATGATTATTGAGTGAGGATAATTTCAATGGGTAAATGAGCTAAACAAGTGAGTTTAAAGCTTTTTTAGGAGATTTTTAAATGATAAAAAAAAACATATATCAAATGCATGAATTAACAACGAATAGACAGCGATTGAGCATTAAAATATACGCATTTATTTATATTATCGGGCTATTAGGATCATCCATTTCTATTATATCAAACCCCTTGAATACAGTAGATGGGAAATTAAAACAATTGATACCTGTGGGTATTGTAATAACATTTTCTTTAGTAATGCTCTATGTGCTCTACAGAGCCATAGGCAAGGTGAATTGGATAGACAAGGGCATTTTTGTGATGACCTTATTGCTTTACGGGATCATAACGGTGGTCTCCATTGGTAAAATACTGAGTGTTGTGATCTGGGTGCCTATATTTATTGTCTTCTTATTCACTTTAATGGACATAAAACTGAGTTACATATTGATAACAGTACATCTCATTGTGACAATTCTTTATAATATGAAATACCCAGCCTATCATTACGAAGTGACAAAGTCCACATATGTCAGCATGTACACGATTATATTAATTCTTCTGATTACGGTGCCCAAAGTACTCAATCTCTTTCAAGACTATCAAAAAAAAATTTCAGAAGATAATGAAGCCTTGTTAAAGAAGAATAAGCATGTAAATGTATTACTTGAGGATAATGCCGCGAAAAATATGCAATTAACTGAGATTGCCTATAAAGATGCAGTGACCAATTTACTAAACAGACAGGGGTTCATCAAGGCTTTAGGAGACTGCCTGGAAAAGACAGATAATAGGGATTTATCGGTGTTGCTCATAGACATCGTTCAATTTAGAAATATCAATAGTGTTTACGGCTACGGATTTGGGGACAAAGTACTGAGAAAGATATCTGAATTGTTAGGCAATCCGAAGTTTAAGGCGAAGCATATTGCAAGAGTTGGAAATGATACTTTTGCAGTGGTTATTACAGATTTGAAAATAGATGAACTTGAAAAGCGGATTAACAAGGATTTGGGATATTCTATTTTCTTAGAGGAATTGAGCATAAATATCAAGTACAGAATAGGGATTTCTGCGTGTAATTCCAATAAGAAAACTGCGGAAATATTGTTAAATGAAGCAGATATTGCACTGAGTAAAACCAAAGAACTTCATACGATGAATTACTTTATTTATGATCTTAAATTGGACTATGAAATTAAAAATAGATTTAGCATGATTTGGGCACTGGATCAAGCAATAGAAACAAAGCAGATTTTCATGGTGTATCAGCCTATTTATGACATGGCAGCTGGAAAAGTTGTCAGTGTTGAAGCATTGGCCAGATGGCAAGATGATGTCTTTGGCAATATTTCACCAGATGTATTTATTGAGCTTGCAGAAAAATCGACTCTGATTCATCCACTTGGAGATCTCATTATAGAATCGGTATGTCAATTTGCCAGACGCCTCGATGATGTGGAGAGTGATTGCTGTGTGACGATTAATATTTCATCCAGACAATTAGGCAGAGAGGATTTTGCTGAAATGTTTTTGGAGCAAATCGACGCCTATAGTATAAATCCTCAAAAAATTGGTGTGGAAATCACAGAATCTATATTGATAGAGCGATTTGAGCTGGTTGTGGAGCATTTGAATAGGCTTCGCAATAGAGGTATTAAAATTTATTTGGATGACTTTGGAACGGGGTACTCATCCTTAAACTATTTAGATCAATTGCCAATTGATGTGCTTAAAATAGATAAAAGCTTTGTGGATGAAATTTTGATTTCCAATAGGAAAAGGCATATTTTAGAAACCATCATATCCTTGGCAAGGCAATTTGATTTGAATGTGCTTGCAGAAGGGGTAGAGACGAGAGAACAAGCTGAGTTGTTAGAAAAAATGGGTGTTCATCGGATGCAGGGCTATTATTATTCGATGCCTTTAAAAGAAAATGAGGTTTATCATGCCATATGAAATGATAAACCTCATTTTTTAAAAGTATGCTATGTTCACAAATCGTACATGTGCTAAGTACCTATATTTTAAAGATTTGTCATATATGAAAAAAAGATGTTGGATTTAATGATTAAAGGGTAATAAGTACAATGAGTAATTAACCAGTTATCGGAGGTGTCATATGAATACAGTACAACTAGAAAGAATGAAAAATGATAAAGGTTTTATTGCAGCGCTTGATCAGAGTGGCGGTAGCACACCAAAAGCGCTTGCAAACTACGGTATAGCACAAGATGCTTATAAGGATGAAGCTGAGATGTTTCAGCTTGTACATGAAATGCGTACACGTATTATGAAAAGTACCGCATTTACAAAAGAAAAAATTCTTGCGGCGATTTTATTTGAAAATACAATGGATCTGAAAGTAGATGGACAATATAGTGCTGATTATCTTTGGGAAACAAAGGGGATCGTGCCTATTTTGAAAGTAGATAAAGGCCTGGCAGATTTGGAGAATGGGGTTCAATTGATGAAACCGATTCCAAATCTTGAAACTTTGTTGGCACGTGCTCAAGAGCGTCATATTTTTGGCACTAAAATGCGTTCCGTTATAAAAGAAGTAAACGAAGCGGGCATAAAAGCCATCGTCAAGCAACAGTTTGAAATTGCGAAGGTGATTATTGCGGCTGGATTTGTGCCCATCATAGAACCAGAAGTGGATATTCATACTGTGAATAAACAAGCTGCAGAGGATATTCTTAAAAAAGAATTGATAGAGCAATTGAAATCACTTACTCCAGATCAAAAAGTAATGTTTAAGCTCACAATTCCAGAAGTGGATAGTTTTTATGAAGTGCTTGCAGATCATCCTAATGTGGTAAGGGTCGTTGCGCTATCAGGCGGCTATTCCAGAGAAGAAGCCAATTCAAAACTTTCTAGAAATCGCAAGTTGATTGCGAGTTTTTCTAGAGCATTGACAGAAGGTTTAAATGCAAACCAAAGTGATGCTGAGTTTGATCAGATGATTGGTCAATCGATCCAGTCCATTTATGAGGCTTCAATACAGCCATAATGGCTCTAAATTGTTATTCAATCGTTTGATTTATAAAGATGAGAAGGTTTGCTCCTGTGATTTTTCGCAGAGGCAAACCCTTTTTAATGCAACAAGATTTGAGCCAAAAGCTGTGCTGAGGGATGTTCAACCTCAAACAGCGTCAGCGAAAATCGTTTTGAGGCATCGGGAGATGCCTCAAATGTTGCTGTATGCAAGATTTGAGCCAAAAGCTGTGCTGAGGGATGTTCAACCTCAAATAGCGTCAACGAAAATTGTTTTGAGGCATCGGGAGATGCCTCAAATGTTGTTTATGTGGTAGAGACTTGAAGATATCAATCATTATGTTAATATAATCCTTGAGGAGATGTCCCCCACTTCTCAAAGTGGGGGAGCATATTCCTAATTCAGTGGGAGTTCAAATGCCCACTGAATGCAATCCGATAGGATTGCTCAAGGGTTACGAAGGTAGCGAAGCGGACTGAGTATAAAGCCTCAAAACAGGAATTTTTTCTTGAGGAGTAAGGGTTACGAAGGTAGCGAAGCGGACTGAGTATAAAGCCCCAAAACAGGAATTTTTTCTTGAGGAGTAAGGGTTACGAAGGTAGCGAAGCGGACTGAGTATAAAGCCTCAAAACAGGAATTTTTCCTTGAGGAGTAAGGGTTACGAAGGTAGCGAAGCGGACTGAGTATACGCTTTGAAAATTGTTAAAAAATTTAATTTTGTAAAAAACATAAATGTTAGGAGCTGATTGGTATGAATAAAAATAAACTAGTGGTTGTTGGTCTTGGGCACGTGGGCTCATATGTCTTAGCAGATGCCATGAAAATGGGGTTGTTTGCAGAGATCGGTACGATTGATATTTTAGAAAATGTCGCTTTTGGCGAGGCACTTGATCAAGCGCAAGCCACGGCTTTAACCTATATGACGAATGTGACTGTAAAGAGCGGTGGCTATGAGCAATGCGCGGATGCAGATGTCATTATCGTAGCAGCAGGACCAAGTGTCTTACCAAATCCTGACGATCCTGAAGGAGAACCTGATCGTACTCTACTGACTAAAACCAACTGTAAGGTGATTCGTGAAGTTATGACAGGCATTACACAATACACGAGAGAGGCCATTATTATTTTGATCACCAATCCATTGGACACCATGGTCTATATCGCTGAAAATGAATTTGATTATCCTGTTGGACGCGTATTTGGAACTGGCACGATGTTGGATTCAGCAAGGTTACGCAAATTAATCGCAGACACATATCAAATTGATCCAAAGTCTGTTTCAGGATATATGATGGGAGAGCATGGCAGTACAGCTTTTCCTGTTCTCAGTCATGTGAATGTTGCAGGCATTCCCTTTAGTGAGTTAAACCAGTATTTTAAACCAACAGAAGACATTCAAGATCCTGAAGTGGTTAAAACTTCAATTATCAGTGCCGCCTATAAAGTTTTTAACGGCAAGGGGTGGACCAATGCAGGGGTAGCTCAAGCGGCGGTGACTATGGCGAAGGCCGTGCTGTTGGATGAAAAAAGCGTTTATCCAGCGTCTACAACTTTGCGTGGTCAATACGGTCATGATGGGGACGTGGCCTTTAGTATGCCCTGTATTATCGGACGTGAAGGTATTTTAAAACAATTGCCAGTGGCTTTAAATGCATGGGAAACTCAGAAACTTGAAGATTCTATTGCCTTTATCAAGGCAACTATGTTGGATGCTCAAACGGGTCCCCAAAAGTAACTTCTATAGGCACCTTAATGTCATCTCTGAAAAATTAGATTTAACAGGTGTTGACATCAAGGTGCTTTTTTGATTGATATCCTTTTTTAATCATGATACCCTTTTTCTATACAGAGAAAATCCGACAAATTCGTGCAGGAAAAGTCGGTCAATCTATTTTATATTCATGTAGAGTGGAAAGAGAAGGGAACCCAATGGAAGGCTTAAATAATATCAATCAGGTCATTCAATATATTGAAGCAAATTTGGATCAAAAGTTAGATTTAAAAGTGGCGGCTCAAAAAGCATACTTATCAGAATATCAGCTCTCACGATTGTTCACACAGCTTTTTGGCATCAGTATATCGGAGTATATAAGGCGAAGAAGACTCACCTTGGCGGCGTATGAAATTCAGAATACCCGGATAAGAGTTCTGGATCTAGCACTTAAATACGGTTATGAATCTGCCGATGCTTTTTCAAGAGCATTTAAAAAACTGCATAATGTCACGCCTACAGAGGCTAAGAAAGCGGGTGCTCAAGTGGTTGCCTTTCCGAAGTTGTCCGTTGCAATTGACATCAAAGGCGAATCGGAAATTCACTATAGAATTGAATCCACGCATTCGGAGATTGAGGTGATCGGTCAATCGTTTAAAATTTCAATGGCACGGGCAACGGAGGAAATTCCCAATATATGGAATGTGTTAAATCGTTCCGGTCAATTGGAGATATTGGCCAATCAAAGAGATGCATCAGTCAAGATTTTAGGCGGTTTGTTGGGTATTTACAGTGATGAGGGGGACCTATTGGATGGAGAGTACCGCTATTTTATAGGCGCGAGAAAGCATGGCGAGATGACTCACTCATTTAAATCCTTCTGCATCAAGAGTGGCAGGTGGCTTGTCTTTACAGATATCTCTGAGGCGCGACGAAAACTTTTTTCTGAGTGGATTCCAACTTTGGGATATACCTTAGATCAAAGGCCCTTTATTGAATGTATTTTTGGTCCTTTCAGCACTTCAAAAGATGAATTATGGGTTCCAATCAAATGATGCCTTAATTTGGGGATTTAATTTGAAAAGGAGAGAACATGAATAAAATTAAAATCAAAGGTGCAACACTTCACAATCTTAAAAACATGGATATTGAAATTCCAAAAAACCAACTCGTTGTGGCCACTGGTGTCAGTGGTTCTGGAAAGTCAAGTCTCATGTTCGATATCGTATTTGAGGAAGGTCGGAAACAATATTTAAAATCGCTAGGAATACTGAACGATATTGAATCCGTAGAAAAATTCTCAACCATAGAAGGTCTCGGGCCGACGATTGCCGTTAAGCAAAATATAATAAGACAAAGTAATCCCCGTTCAACAGTGGGCTCGAGAACAAAGGTGCTCAGTATGCTCAGCATGTTGCTTTCGACATATGGAAACATCAGATGCAGTTCTTGTGACACCATTATAGAGCATGGCATGATTTGTGAAGCTTGTGGCGAAGAAATGGAAAGACTTGATCTGAATTATTTCTCTTACAACCATCCCAATGGCATGTGTCCAACTTGTTCGGGGCGAGGTTACTTTTATGACTTTGACTTAGAAGCACTCATACCGAATGAAACGACAACGCTTGGGCAGGTCTTTGATTCGGTTCAGTTGTCCAGTGGATTCATGAGATTGGTTGAAAGGCGTTTTGGAGCGTATTTGGCAATTCCCTTTTGGTCACTTCCAGAAGCGGTGCGCTTAGACGTTCTATACGGGCATCAAGTGTCCAATGCCTCTGATAAAGTGAGCTTTTGTCTAAGTCGTTTATTTCAAAGTAGAATGGCAAGAGATATAGAAGACACCCAGGGCTTTTATTTTAAAAAACACTGTGAAGATTGTGAGGGTTCAAGAATAGGTGAAGATGCCAGAGCATATTTAATAGAAGGCAAGCATATAGGGGAACTCGCTCAAATGACAATCAGTCATTTATTAGAAGTGATGAAGAGGTATAAAGCGACATCGGCTTTACCCTATAGTGGACAGAAACTAACCTCAGAAATTATTGAAAAGTTAGAAGGTATGGTTGAAGCCAAACTAGGTCATTTGACATTATATAGGGAAATGCCCACACTGAGTGGTGGAGAGATACAGCGCCTGTTTCTCTTTAATCATTTAGCCAGCAAGTTAGATTCTCTGATCTATGTCTTAGACGAGCCCACAGTGGGCTTGCATGAATCTGAAAAAATTGAACTGATGATAGCCATCAATCACTTAAAGGACATCGGTAATACGGTTTTAGTCGTTGAACATGATGCACTGGTAATATCTCAAGCGGACCATGTGATTGATATTGGACCTTACGCAGGTGTCAATGGTGGTGAAATTATGTATCAAGGCTCATATGATGGACTTCTCAAAGATGAAAAATCAGTGACCGGCCTGTATTTATCTGGTCGAATGCAATTGCCAAGTCGCCAATTGAAATCACGTGAAGCATTGCTCAATTCGGAAAAGATTTCAATTGTGGACGCATGTACGAACAACTTAAAACATATTACGGTTCAGATGCCTCAAAACGCGTTAGTGGGCATATGCGGCGTTTCCGGTAGTGGGAAGAGTTCACTTATCTCCCAAACGCTGATTGAGCGCCTTAAAGCACATTTTAAAGGCATGAGCACAGCAAAGCAATCTCTGTTGGGCATGGCTAACGTCGATAATTATTGTGAAATTTCTCAAGCGCCGATTGGTCGAAATATCAATTCAACACCAGCTTCTTATACAGGCATCTGGGATAAGATCCGAAAACTTTTTGCGGAGCAACCCACGGCGAAAGCGAAAGATTTTAATGCAGGGCACTTTTCTTTTAATTCAAAAGGCGCTTGTGAAAAATGCGGTGGTTCAGGTACAGAAACCATTTGGGTGGGGGGCGATCAGAAGATCACATCCGTATGTGAGACCTGCAAGGGGAAACGGTTTAACGATGCTTCTTTAACGGTTTTGTATCATGGGAAAAGTATCTATGACGTTCTTGAAATGAGTATTGCTGAGGGGATTGAATTATTCAAGTCTGAATCCAGTATCGTCAAAATTTTAAAACAGATGGATGCCATCGGCATGGGTTACATTAAGCTGGGACAACCCACATCTACATTAAGTGGTGGTGAAGCGCAGCGGATCAAGCTTGCCAAAGAATTATCGAAGAAAAAAAGTGGCCATACACTCTATATCTTAGATGAACCCACCACAGGGTTAAGCCTCTTTGACACAAGCAAGTTGATCTTATTATTAGATCAATTGGTCACAGAGGGTAATTCGGTGTGGGTCGTTGAACATGACACGCATGTCCTTGGTGCTTGCGATTGGTTAGTGGAAATTGGTCCTGTTGGAGGCGAGAATGGAGGCTATGTTATAGCAGAAGGAACGCCTGAGGATTTAAAGACCAATCCCAATTCCAAAACAGGGAGGTATTTATGATGGTCAAACCAATAGAACAGATCTATAAAGAGTTTCCTACACTTAATAGCGTGTTGATCATGAAAAATGATCAAATGTCAAATGAAAGTTATTTTAATGGCTATACGTCTTCGATGCCTCAACATTTAGCATCTGTGACCAAGAGTATTATGTCATTACTCGTTGGAATTGCAATAGATCAGGGATTGATTCATAGTGTTGAAGATAAAGTGCTTGATTACTTCCCAGAACATGCAAGTCATGCTACAATGATTCAAAAATCAATTCGAATTAAACACTTGTTGACCATGACTGCGCCATTTGCATTTTCCATGAAATCTATGGATGGACGCCCTTTCGAACCTTTAGATAGATTGAGAAGACAAAAGGATTGGGTAAAGTATATTATCAGTTTAATGGGGAAGGGTAATCTGACCAATCGTTTTCAGTATTCAACGCCAAGCACGCATTTGCTGTCAGCAGTAATCACTAAAACCAGTGGTCAGTCCGCAAGGACTTTTGCCAATGAAAATCTATTTTCTCCAATTGGAATCGACGCAATAGAGGCAATACAGATGACTTCATTTAAACTGGAAGATTTATTTGGAGAGCAAATGAACGGTTGGGTGCATGATCCTCAAGGAATCAATACAGGCGGTTGGGGCATAGCTTTAATACCTAGGGCAATGATTCAATTGGGACAACTGATAATGCATGAAGGACAATTTAAAGGACAGCGTGTTATTTCAAAAGAGTGGATTGAATCTGCCACAAAAGAACAAGTTGAAGGCTATGGTTACTTGTGGTGGATTAAAGAGATACGAGGCTTTAATGTATCAGCGGCGTTAGGGTATGGGGGCAATATCATTGCCTGTATCCCGAAGCTGGATGCGATTGTCGTCACCACAGGGCAGATGAGGCGCAAATCGGTCGATCCTTGGGCGTTACTAGATCGGATTATCCAGATGATTTTGCTTCAATGAAAAAGTTATAAAAAAGTGTACTCCCTGGGGTACATTTTTTTTGCGGTGTGCCAAGCATGGCACTAATCTAGCTGGTGTAAGTCCAGTCGCGGGTATTTACCGCCAAGCGTAGCGAACCACAAGTTGGTATCAGTAATGGTATGGATGAAGGAAGTGGTGTAGCAA
>NZ_JADKNH010000018.1 GCF_015352425.1 Fusibacter ferrireducens
TGAATCATGCGATCCTGTAGTCTTATAGGGTATTAATCACCGTTTCCAGTGGCTATCCCTTTGTATGGGGCAGGTTACCCACGCGTTACTCACCCGTCCGCCGCTTTCCTTGTCTTCTCTTCGACCGAAGTCTCCGTTCCAACAATTCTCGCTCGACTTGCATGTGTTAGGCACGCCGCCAGCGTTCATCCTGAGCCAGGATCAAACTCTTAATTATAATCCTTTTTTGCCCAGCTTTCGCTTAGCTCTTTTGTTTTGTCTTTACAACAAAACGTTTCCGTTGTCTTTCGACTTTATCACTTGTTTCTGTTAAGCAACTTCCACCATCAAGATGGCTTCCGTAAGCTCAAAGAATTGCGTGTTTTAATTCATTTGCGCTATTCAATTTTCAAGGTCCTGTGTTGTCGCTCCATTGCTATTTCAACCATTAAGGCGTTCATCCAATGTGCGACAGCTATATCAGTATAGCAGTTATATCTTGCTAAGTCAACAACTTTTTTTAAGTTATTTTCTTTCGCTTGTTTTGCTCTTGTCGCTTCGCTGTGAGGCAACTTGTTTATAATACTAAATATCCTTGTTGCTGTCAACTCTTTTTTTATTTTTTATAGTGACAAATACTTTGATACCCACTGACATAAATAATAAACACTTTTCTACTTGCTTTTTTGAAGACATTTTTCGTACGTTTTTACTGTCCAAGTCTGTCCTCGTGTACAACACTGTTCTGAAAGCTTTTCAGCAGTACCTACATTTATATCCATTATTGCCCTGACAATATTTTCAATTCACAATTTCGTTGAAATCATTGTCTGACACTGCCTTGCACTCGTTCTCATTCAATCGCTTTGGGCAGACTGTGCATTTTTAACTCGATCCTGGACTAAAAATCATGCTGGTAATAAAAAACCGTTCAGCTTCATTACAGCACAAACGGTTTTTCTTCTTTATAAAAACTATATTTAGATTTTACTACTTAATTGGTTTCATCGTTGGGAATAAGATGACATCTCTAATCGTTGTAGAATTTGTCAACAGCATGATCATACGGTCAACGCCAATTCCCAATCCACCTGTTGGTGGCAAGCCTACTTCAAGCGCATTGACAAAGTCGTTATCCATCATATGAGCTTCCTCATCCCCAGCTTCTCTTTGTTTAAGTTGCTCTTCAAAACGTTCTTTTTGATCGATTGGATCATTGAGTTCAGAAAACGCATTTGCGATTTCCCAAGTGTTTACAAATGCTTCAAATCTATTTGTAATTTCAGGATTATCAGGATTTCTCTTTGCAAGTGGCGAAACTTCAACAGGATGATGCAAGACAAATGTAGGTTGAATCAAGTCCATCTCACAGAATTCTTCAAATGCCAAGTTCACCAAGTGACCTTTTTTCATGTTTTTATCTACATCTAGATGCAATTGATCTTTTGCCACTTTTCTTGCTTCTTCATCAGAATCAAATGCATAGAAGTTAACACCTGTTTTCTTCTCTACTAAATCATGCATAGAAGCTCTGATCCACGGTGGTTTAAAGTCAATTTTAGTGCCTTGATAGTCAATTTCTGTTGTGCCGTGTACTTGCTCACAACAAAAAGCAACAACGTTTTCAGTCAATTTCATCATATATTCATAATCTTCATATGCAGCATAGAGCTCAACCGCAGTATACTCAGGGTTATGCTTCATGCTCATACCTTCATTTCTGAACATCTTGCCCATTTCATATACTTTGTCAAAACCACCAACGATTAATCGTTTAAGGTATAATTCATTTGCAATTCTCATATACATATCAATATCTAGCGTATTGTGATGTGTAATGAAAGGTTTTGCAGAAGCACCGCCAGCAATCGTACTCAATATAGGCGTATCCACTTCTAAGAACCCTTCTTTATCAAAATAATCTTTCATTGCTTTGATGATCTTAGATCTCATGATAAATTTATCTTTAACTTCTGGGTTTACAATTAAATCAACATATCTTTGTCTGTAGCGGATATCTTGATCTTTAAGACCATGCCATTTTTCAGGTAATATTTGTAATGATTTGCTAAGTAAAATAACTTCTTCAGCTCTAACTGAAATCTCATCCTTTTGAGTTCTAAATACTTTACCGCCAACGCCTACAATATCACCAATATCATAGGTTTTAAAAACCTCAAATACGTCTTCACCAATTGCGTCTTTTCTGACATACGATTGAATTCTACCTTCACTATCGAGAATATCAATAAACGAAGCTTTACCCATATCGCGTTTTGCCATAATTCTGCCTGCCACGCGAACGTTTTGCCCATCCATCTCTTCAAAGTTCTCAATGATCTCCTTACTGAAATGCGTTCTATCATATTTCTCTATCTTAAATGGATCTTGTCCCATTTCTCGCAATTTTGCAAGTTTTTCACGTCTAATCTGTAATAATTCATTCAAATTTTCCATTCGCTCATCCTCCAATTATTCTATTTTCAGTTAATTATAGTACATTAAAAATCTAAAGTCAATTTGCTTGAAATGCTCTTATAATAATGGTTTTAACCATTTCAGGATCATCCGCTCTATTGATCTCGTTTTTAAATGCATTTGCATGCTTTAAACCTTTAAAATACCAAGCTGCATGTTTCCTCATTTCAAGAGTGCCTATCTTGGAACCTTTATATTTTAACAACAACTCAAAATGCTTAAGTGCAATATTGCTCTTCTCTTCCATTGTGGGCTTCTCAATACTTTCACCAGATTTTAAAAAACTAGCAACTTCTTTCAATAGCCAAGGATTCCCTTGTACCCCTCTGCCAATCATAATGCCATCGCAATGGGTTATTGATTTCATACGCATGGCATCATCAACTGAAAAAACGTCACCATTTCCAATAACAGGTATTTTAACTGCTGATTTAACAGCTTTTATGATTTCCCAATCCGCTTCGCCATTATACATCTGAGCTCTTGTTCTTCCATGAATTGCAATGGCTGAAACGCCACTTGCTTCTGCCATCTTTGCAAACTCAACAGCATTAACATTTTGCTCATCCCATCCTTTTCGAAACTTAACCGTCACAGGTTTAGAAGAGTGTTTTACTGCTGTCTTAAGAATCTGCTCTGCCAATTTAGGCGTTTTCATCAGCGCCGATCCTTCACCATTATTCACAATTTTGGGTGCAGGACAGCCCATGTTAATATCCAAGATATCGTTGTTATGCTGATTCAATTCACCCATAACCGCTTCTAATTTTTCACAGTCTTTCGTAAATATTTGAAGTGACATTGGTCTTTCTGCTTCAAGAATTTCCATAACTTTATGTGTTTTTTTGTCCTTATAATAAAGAGCTGAAATGCTTACCATCTCTGTAACCATTAACCCCACACCAAAATCTTTACAGATCAATCTAAAGGCAAGATCTGTCACACCTGCCATAGGTGCTAGTATTACATCGTTTTCAGTTTGAAAACTTCCAATTTTCATCCATGACTCTCTTTCCGTAAAATCAAAGCTTTATTTTTTAGTTCTATTCATATGATAGATGAAATTTAATCCTTCGAGTGTTAAAAATCTCTCCACGTGATCAATAGAATCAGACTCAGTTGAAATCAAGGTTGCCAGCCCACCTGTTGCAATTACTTTGATATCTCCGCCTCCAAGTTCTTCCTTCATCTTTGCTACTAAATAATCTACACTGCCTACATAACCGTATATGATACCTGCTTGAATACTCTGAGTTGTATTCTTACAGATCACTTTATCGGGTTTCACAAGTTCAACGTGAGTTAACTTAGCTGCACGTTGAAATAGGGCGTCCGAAGATATTTTAATCCCTGGCAAAATAGCCCCACCAAGATATTCACATTTTTCATTGATGGCACAAAATGTCGTTGCTGTTCCAAAGTCTACGATTATTATTGGCCCACCAAACTTTTTAAACCCTGCAACTGCATTTACGATTCTGTCAGCACCTACTTGTCTTGGATTATCATACTTGATATTCATACCCGTTTTAATTCCTGGGCCAATTACGATTGCTTCTCTCTCACAATACTTTGAGGACATATGCTGAAGCGAATACATCACATGCGGTACGACAGAAGATATGATAACATCATCTACATCTTTTAGAGACAAATTTTCATATGCAAACAATTGATTGACAAATATGCCAATTTCATCAGCGGATTTGGCATTATCTGTGGCCATTCTCCAGTGCGTGATTAATTCATTGTCCTTAAAAACACCAAGTACAATGTTTGAGTTTCCTACATCAAATGCTAATAACATTTTTCCTCCTGTTGATTTTAGACATATCCATTAATGCCTCGAACAGATACTTCTCCATAATATATGGCCTCATTAGAACCATCGCTATTTTTAACGATTAAATTGCCATCCATATCTATATCTAACGCAAAAGCTTTTTTCCTTGTATTACCTGATATAATTTCAACATCTTTATTCAAAGTAATCGATTTTCTTCTATTGTATTCTATCACAGGTCTAAAATCATTTTCGTTAACGAATTGATTATAATATATTTCAAATTTTTCTACAAACAATTTTATAATATTTAATCGATTAATCCATTGGTTGTTGAGCTCAAGGCTAAGTGAAGTGGCCTTCTCTTGAATTTCAGCATCAAATTGACGTGTATTGACATTCACGCCAATCCCAAGCACTAAATAATTAATATGGTTAAGTTCCGCGTTGAGTTCAGTGAGAATACCACATACTTTCTTGCCATTGACCACAATATCATTAGGCCATTTAATTGCCGTTTCTATCCCCGTTTCAATCTCTATGGCTTCACTCATGGCCGCAGCAGCCATAAGAGTAATTCGAGATGCTAAATCAGGAGCAAAATCTGGTTTTAATAGTAAACTCATCCAAATGCCTGCACCTTTTTCTGAGTCCCATTGTCGCCCTAATCTGCCTCTACCTTTTGTCTGTTCATTTGAAACAATCAAGCATTGTTGAAATTCCAACCCATTACCTATACTCTTGGCCTTTTGATTCGTTGAGTCAATTGTGTCAAAGAAAAAACACTCTTGAACGAGCGAACACTCTTTCAGAGCATATTTTAATTCAACTTCATTCAGTTCTTTGACATCAGAGACTAAGCGATAGCCCTTATTGGTCACTGAAGATATTTCATAGCCTTCACTTCTCAACATGTTTATATATTTCCAGACCGACGTTCTCGAGACATTGAGTTGTTTACTAATCTCTTCTCCAGAGACGTATTCACCTTGTTTAGCTCTTAATAAACTCATAATTTCAGCTTTCACAGTATCACTCTTTTCGCATATAATTTCGTTATTATTATAACATATCTGACGTCACACAAAAAGCAAAAGGAACGCTTTAAATTTTATGTAAAACTAAAGCATTCCCCTTGTATTTCTTATAAAATTTCATTTATATCCCGAAATCTATACGCATCTTATCTAGCAGTTAAACTGCCCTGTCATAGATTTTATTTCCTCTGATAACTGTTTAATTTCTTCAATCATTGCAATGGTTTTATCGCTTTGAGCTTTTTGAATATTAATGCGTTCAGCCATTTGATCTGATGTCCCGGCTGTTTCTTGAATAGTTTCAAGCATATTTTCCATCATTTCATTGATCTGAGCAGATGCAGCTGCTTGTTCTTCAGTGACTGCACTAATCTCATCCACGGATTCAGCCGCTTTTTTAGAATCTTCTAATATTTCATTAATTTGTCCAACTGTTTTTTCAGATTCTGAAACGACATTTTCTAACATCTCAGAGGTGCTTGAGAACATGCCTGACGTATCTTTGATATCATTTTGGATCTCCTTGATAATTGTCGTAATGCTCTCAGCTGACTTATTAGACTGATCTGCGAGATTTCTAATCTCCCCTGCAACAACTGCAAAACCACGACCAGCATCTCCTGCTCTTGCAGCTTCAATCGCCGCATTTAATGCCAATAGATTGGTTTGATTTGCAATCTCCATAATGGTGTCCGTGATACTGCCAATATCCACAGCCGATTTTTCAAGCGATCTGATTCGAGTTTCAATCATTTCATATGAATTGAAAGTTTTCTGCACGAGTCCTGCCGTATTCGACATCATCTCTACGCCTCTTGATGCAAAATCAACATTATTCTTTATAAGAACGTTTAATCTTTCTGTGTTCAAGGCAACGTTTTCTGATCCTTTTGCCATCTCTTCAACAGCACCAACTACTTTTCTAGATAATTGAATATCATCATGAGCCGTCTCTTTGAGTTCATCCGCGTTTTTGATAATCATCGTCATTTCATTGCGTGTTTCTTCTGAAGCGTTTACAAGTGTATACGTTGTTTCATCCAAAACATTAGTCGATGTTTTTAAACGCATGATAATTTCTTTAAAGGCCTCAATCATAACCATGAAAGATCTTGCTAAGTCGCCAAATTCATCTTTTCTGGCAAAAGTTTTTTCATCCATATGAACGGTGAAATCACCACCAGATGCAATGAGTGCACTATCAGAAACCCTCTGAAGTGGCGTTGTTACGTATTGAGAAAGCACCACGGATACGATCAATCCCAATACAGTTGCGACCAATAATATCGTTGTAAAAATCGCAGTTAACAAGTGAATTTGAGCATAGGCCTTTGCAGCTGGCACTTGAATCACTACCCCCAAATTGACACCTTCAAGTTGTTGATAAGATGTCAAGTAGCTTTCACCATCAGAGGTGTACTCCACTGACCCACGTTCTCCAGCAAGACCTCTTTTAAAAGGTTCTAGCTCAGAGAAATCTTTATCTTGCTGTGCGATAAACATGTCACTATTGGAATGCGCTACAATCTTACCTTCTTGGCTCACAATAAGGGCTTCAAAATCCGTTGGCAAAACCAAATTTTGAACTGCCAAATTAAATTTTTCAAGTGAAATTTCACCGATTAAAACCCCCGTTACTGAACCACTTCGGTCATAAATAGGAATGGCCTGTTGAATCAAATTGCCTTGACCATTTTCGGACTGAATGATATTAGAATAGGTTAAATTGCCATTTAATGCCTCTCTAAAATGTGGTGTGTCTATTGCATCCAATTTCCCCACAGTTGAAAATATTGCTTTTCCTTTTGAATCATACACTTCGATGCTTGCCAACAAATCATATTCATCTTGTACATTCACAAACATGGATTTAACTAAAACCGGCTGTAAGTTTTGTACATAATCCACTTGAGACAAAATGGTTAAAACTTTGCCTACACTATTTAATCGATTTTGTATTGAAGACTCCAACGTATTTAGAATTACTTCGTTATTAGAATAGATATCTTTTTCCACATAAGTTCTAAACTGATTAAAAATCACCGCACCAGTGATAAACACAGGTAATATAATACAAATTACTAAAATAATTGCGAGTCGCTTTCCAAATTTAGAATTTAATACTTTTAATTTGCTAATTCTTTTGTGAGCAACCTTTGATTTTTCTTGCTTTTCCTTTGTGAGTTTTTTTCTAGTTTTTCGATCAGACCCCACATCTGATTTTTTTAATGCTTTTGTTTTTACTTTTCCCATTAATCACGCCTCCATCATAAATACTTACCTACTTGTCATTATAAAGGTTTTTTTCTGAAAATTCAAACAAATGCTAGTATTGAAAAAAAATAAATTATTTCAATGTTTTTTGTATTGTACTCTAATATTTACTTCAACATCCTTATGTCATCTCATTTTTCTATTAAAAAAAAAAAGCTGACCCCTGTTCGAGTCAGCTTTTTTGGGTCAGCTTTATATTGATATTTTTGATTTTAAAATCCAGAGAAAAGGGATAATAGCACTCCAGCAGATACTGCGGAACCTATTACACCAGCAACATTTGGGCCCATTGCATGCATGAGCAGGAAGTTGCTTGGGTTCTCTTTCTGTCCAACCACTTGTGATACCCTTGCTGCCATTGGTACCGCAGATACCCCGGCAGAGCCAATCAGTGGATTTACAGGATCTTTTGTAAATTTATTCATAACCTTTGCAAGGATTACACCTGCGGATGTTCCAATACCAAATGCAACAACCCCAAGACATACAATTGCAAGTGTCTGTAAATTTAAGAATGCCTCTGCAGTTGCTGTTGCCCCTACAGTTACACCGAGGAATATCGTTACTATATTCATCATGGCATTTTGTGATGTCTCAGATAGACGTGCTACAACACCGGATTCCTTGAATAAGTTCCCTAACATGAGCATCCCAATAAGTGCAGCTGCCGGTGGTACGATCATTGAAACAATCAACGTTACAAGAATTGGGAAAAGTAACTTTTCAAGTCTCGATACGGTTCTAAGCTGTTTCATTTTGATCATACGCTCTTCCTTTGTGGTGAAGAACTTCATGATTGGCGGCTGAATAACAGGCACAAGTGCCATATAAGAATATGCTGCCACCGCGATGGATCCCATCAAATGTGGTGCTAATTTTGAGGACAAGAAGATCGCGGTTGGACCATCTGCCCCACCTATAATCCCTATGGATGCCGCTTCAGGTGGTGTAAACAATCCTGAAGCAATGGCACCTAAAAAGGTGACAAATATACCGAATTGTGCTGCCGCACCAAGTAGTAATGATTTTGGATTTGCAATTAGCGGTCCAAAGTCTGTCATCCCGCCTACGCCTAAGAAGATCAGTGGTGGAAAGATCCCCAAGTGGTCCCCTTGATACAAGTAGTAAAGCAATCCCCCTGGTTGATCATGTCCAACCGGTGGTGCCATCAACCCCGCAAGTGGTAGATTAGTCAAAAACATACCAAATGCAATAGGTACAAGTAATAATGGTTCGAATCCTTTCTTAATTGCCAAGTAAAGCAATAAAAAAGATACTAAGATCATACCGACTTGACCCCAAGTGATTGCACTAAAGCCTGTACTCATATAAAAATCTTTTATCGTTTGAATCATAGTGCATCTCCTTTCAATTAATTATCTTTGGATACTATCCAATAACAATTAACACATCCCCTGAATTTACTGATGCACCTTTATTGACATTAATTGAAACGACTTTTCCAGCACTTGGTGCCATAATTTCGTTCTCCATTTTCATTGCTTCTAGAATTGCAAGTACATCCCCTGAATTTACTGCATCTCCTACTGCTACCTTGATGTCAAGTACTGTGCCTGGCATTGGTGCAGTGATTGTTTCGCCACCCGTTGCACTCGCTGGAGCTGCCGCTGGAGCTGCTTTTGGTGCTGGGGCTGCCTTTGGAGCAGGTGCCGCTGCTGGTGCAGAAGCTCTCTGTACTGGTCTTGGTGATGGTGTGCTCACACCACCTATTTCTTCCACATCTACTTCATATGTTTTCCCGTTCACGGTGATATTAAACTTTTTCATAAATAAGATTCCTCCATTAATTATTAATGTACTCCATTAACGCTTCTATTGAGCTGTTAAAATCTTGAATTCATAACATCACTTCTACCTGCACGTCCCCATACGGGCGTTTCATCATTGATACGTGTGATATTGGTCACAATGATGTTGTGCATTGAGGTATTGAGCGATGCTGCAATGGCTGCTGTGATCACAGCAATTAACGCTTCGTCTTCTTCTTCGTTCACAGTCGTTTGAGCTGGTGCTTTTGGAGCAACTGCCTCTGTTACTGCTGGCTTAGAGCCCCCTTCAACTGCTCTTATTATTCTCGACATCAGCGCTGTTAAGGCCCATATCAAAATAAGTGCAACGAATGTAATCCCCATGCCAAGCAAAATAACGTATAGTGTTGCCATCATTTTATCGCCTAACGTCATTTGAGCGAAGGTTTCAGCATGCTTAAAATTTTCTAAAATTTGCATCTTTTCACCTCTTTATAATTATATAATCACAAAATGATTATAAAGGAATATTGCCATGTTTTTTAGCAGGTCTCGTTTCTCTCTTAGATGCCAACATATCAAATGCATCTGCAAGTCTTGGTCTTGAAGCCGATGGTTCGATGACATCATCCACAAAACCTCTCTCTGCCGCTTTATATGGCGTTGCAAATTCATCTGTGTATTCTTGAATCACTCTTGCTCTTGTTGCCACAGGATCTTTGGCTTCTTTGATTTCGCCTCTGAAGATGATGTTAGCAGCACCTTGAGGTCCCATAACTGCGATCTCTGCTGTTGGCCATGCCAATACAAGGTCTGCGCCTAAGTCTTTAGAACACATTGCTAGGTATGAACCACCATATGCTTTTCTAACGATCAACGATACTTTAGGTACAGTTGCTTCAGAATAAGCGTAAAGCATTTTTGCGCCATGTCTGATGATACCACCGTACTCTTGCTCAGTACCTGGTAAGAATCCTGGAACGTCAATGATATTTAATAATGGAATATTAAACGCATCACAAGTTCTGATGAAACGAGCGGATTTATCTGAAGCACTTACATCTAAACATCCAGCTAAGAACTTAGGTTGATTTGCAATAATACCAACAGATTGGCCATTGATTCTTGCAAAACAAGTAATAATGTTTTTAGCGAAGTATGGTTGATACTCTAAATAATCACCATTATCCACAACTGCTTTGATGATATCAAACATATCATAAGGTTTATTTGGATTGTCTGGCATAAGATCATTTAATGATTCAACGATTTCGTTGACATCGTGATCACAACCGTATACAGGAGCAGTCTCCATATTGTTTGATGGTAAGAAGCTTAATAATCTTCTAATTTCGAGAATACAGTCTTCATCATTGTTTGCAATGAATTGAGCAACACCACTTACAGAGTTGTGAGTCATTGCACCACCAAGTGCTTCTGCAGTAACTTCTTCCCCAGTTACTGTTTTAATAACTTGTGGACCAGTGATGAACATTTGAGATGTTTTGTCTACCATGAAGATAAAGTCTGTTAATGCTGGTGAATAAACTGCACCACCTGCACAAGGTCCCATGATAGCTGTGATCTGTGGAATAACGCCTGAAGCTAAAGTGTTTTTGTAGAAGATTTTACCGTATCCGGATAAAGCATCTACTGCTTCTTGAATTCTTGCGCCACCTGAATCGTTAAGACCTACGATTGGCGCGCCAACTTTCATTGCATTATCCATTGCTTTACAAATTTTTGCTGCATGCATTTCACCGAGTGATCCCCCTACAACTGTAAAGTCTTGTGAATATGCATATACAAGTCTGCCGTCTACTTTGCCGTAGCCGATTACAACGCCCTCTGCAGGTGCGTCTACTTTTTCCATGCCGAAATTAGTACATCTGTGTTTTACATATGCATCTAATTCAACAAAAGTGCCTTCATCAAAAAGCAAATCTAATCTCTCGCGGGCAGTTAATTTACCTGCATCGTGTTGCTTATCAATACGTTTAGCACCACCGCCAGCTAGAATCTTAGCTTTTCTCTGTCTTAAATCATCCAATTTATTGATAGACATTTCAAAACCTCCAAGTTGTGATTTATTTTCTCTCGCATAATTCAACTAAAACTCTGTGTGAACTCTTAGGATGTACAAATGCAATTTTTGCTCCGCCTGCACCATATCTTGGTTTTTCGTCAATCATTTTCATCCCTTTTGATTGCATGTACTCAATTGCTTCTTCAATATCTTCTACTTTAAAAGCAATATGCTGTATGCCTTCACCATTTTTTTCGATGAACTTTGCAATTGGACCATCTTCTGATGTTGATTCTAATAATTCTACTTCTGTGTCGCCTACTGGTAGGAAAGCAACTTTTACCTTTTGTTCTTCAACAACTTCTGAACCTTGTAATTCGAGACCTAAAACATCTTGATAAAACTTGATCGTCTCATCTAAGTTTTTAACTGCAATACCAATGTGATCTACTTTTAAAGCTTTCATAAAAACCTCCGTTAGTTAAGTTGATTTTAACAACATCTCTGTTTTTTGTAAATAAATTAAATAAATACTTTCGCACATATACCTTATTTAAAATAAGCATTTAGTGCTTTTTCGAATTCTAAATAATGTATAGTTTCACTTTCTTCTTATTTCGTCACTTGCAAATGTCATGTGCAAAATAGAATGCTCTATTGTTATCTCGAACGCGATCAGTATATTCTGAACGCCATAAGAATCAAATTTAGCGGTTTTATAAATACACTATAATTTGTTCGCTACTTTAATAATACATCCATTTTTCCTAAAATTTCTTCCACAACTGAATACGGATCCACTTGACGTTTCACGATTTTTTCAGAGTAAAAATCCAATATTTCTTCCCGATTGGATTTGTCTAGAATTGCTTTTTCAACCCGCTCTTTTACAAGCCCTACCACTTCACTCTTTGCATTTTCAGTTCTGCGTTTTTCAAACTTTCCGCTGGTAACCATATGCGTTTTATGTTCGTGGATGGCTTCTAGTAGTTCCTCTATTCCCTGATTTTCAACAGCAACAACCATTTTTACTGGTGGTCTCCACTCAGCATCTTTATTAAAGTCAAGCATCATGTCTATTTCTCTAGCCGTTCTTTTAGCCCCATCACGGTCTGATTTGTTGACTGCAAAAACATCTCCAATTTCCATGACGCCTGCTTTTATTGCCTGAATATCATCACCTAAACCCGGTACCATAACCATTAAAGTGGTATCGCAGTTTTTAACAATATCTATCTCCGATTGACCGACGCCAACTGTTTCCACAAAAATATAATCTGATCCATAAATATCTAAAACTTTAACTGCTGCACTCGTCGCTTCAGAAATACCGCCTAAATGCCCTCTAGCGCCCATACTTCTTATGAACACTCCAGAATCTAAATTGAGGTCATTCATTCTTACACGGTCACCTAAAATCGCGCCACCTGTAAAAGGAGATGTCGGATCTACGGCAATGATTGCAACGGTCTTACCTTGTTTTCTCAAAGCTTTTGCCAGTTTGTCTGTTAGAGTACTTTTACCCGCACCTGGAGGACCAGTGATACCCACAATATAGGCATTACCACTTTTTGAATACAATCTCTTAAGAATTTCTAAAGCCTCTTGGTCTTTATTTTCTATAAGTGTAATCAGTCTTGCAGCAGCCCTTTTGTCTTTCTCTAAAATACGTTTTTCGATATCCATAGCGACTCCTATATCTTTTATCATTTGTTGAATGTCTACCTATTATTAAAGATATCCAAAATTCAGTGAGGTGTGGCACCTCACTGAATTTTAGTATTTATGCTCTTTTAATATTTGCTCTGATGTAGTCAATCGTAACTTGAGTTGGAGTTCCCGGTGTAAACACTTCTGATATGCCACTTGCCTTTAAGCCTGGGATATCTTCGTCAGGAATAACGCCACCGCCAACAATTAGTATATCTTCTGCATTTTCTGCTTTAATCAGCGACGCAACCTTTGGCAACAAAGTATTGTGTGCACCAGATAAAATACTGAGTGCAATGCAATCAACATCTTCTTGAATTGCAGCGTTTACAATTTGTTCAGGTGTTTGGCGAAGTCCTGTATAAATAACTTCCATACCTGCATCTCTCAATGCTCTTGCGATAACTTTTGCGCCTCTATCATGTCCATCTAATCCTGGTTTAGCAACTAAAACTCTAATTGGTCTATCCATTTTAATCCTCCTAAATATCCATCAAAATTAAAGATTTACTGATTGTTGGTATTCACCAAACACTTCTCTCATAACACCACAAATTTCCCCTAATGTACCATAGCTTCTTACTGCTTCAAGGATAAATGGCATAACGTTTTCAGTACCTTCACATGCTGTTCTAAGTGCAGCTAATGCAGCATCCACTCTTGCATTATCTCTTTCAGCTCTCAATTTAACAAGGTTGGCTTTTTGCATTTCACCTACTGAAGGATCAACTCGGAGTAAGCCTTTTGGTGCTTCTTCTTCGATTTGATATTTGTTCATACCAACAACGATAATCTCTCCTGTTTCAACTTTCTTTTGATAGTCGTAAGAAGCATCCATGATTTCTTGTTGAATGTATCCCATATCAATTGCTTTTGGAGCGCCACCGATTTCATCAATTTTCTTGATGTATTCCATAGCTTGGTCTTCAATTTCTTTCGTTTTTGCTTCAATATAGTAAGAACCTGCTAATGGATCAACCACATCTGTAACACCACTTTCGTTGGCGATGATTTGTTGTGTTCTAAGAGCAACTCTTACAGATGCTTCAGTTGGCAACGCAAGTGCCTCATCTTTAGAGTTAGTATGAAGTGATTGAGTGCCACCAAGAACTGCTGCAAGTGTTTGAACTGCAACTCTTACGATGTTGTTGTCAGGTTGTTGAGCAGTTAATGTAGAACCACCTGTTTGTGTATGGAACTTAAGTGCCATAGACTTAGGATTTTTAGCGCCAAATCTTTCTTTCATAATTTTAGCCCATAATCTTCTTGCCGCTCTATATTTAGAAACTTCTTCTAATAAATCATTATGTGCATTGAAGAAGAATGACAATCTAGGTGCAAAAGTATCCACATCAAGACCTGCTTTGATTGCCGCTTCTACGTATGCGATACCATCTGCTAATGTGAAACCAACTTCTTGAGCCGCAGTAGAACCCGCTTCTCTAATATGGTAGCCTGAAATAGAAATTGTATTCCATAGCGGTACATCTTTTGAACAGAATTCAAAGATATCTGTGATCAATCTCATAGACGGCTCTGTTGGGAAGATGTAAGTACCTCTAGCAATGTACTCTTTTAAAATATCATTTTGGATTGTACCTCTTAATTTATCAGAAGGAACACCTTGCTTTTCTGCAACAGCAATGTACATTGCAAGTAGCACAGATGCAGGTGCATTGATTGTCATAGAAGTAGAAACTTTATCTAGTGGAATGCCATCAAATAAGATTTCCATATCTGCTAATGAGTCAATTGCAACACCAACTTTACCAACTTCACCTTCAGATAAAGAATGATCTGAGTCGTAACCAATTTGGGTTGGAAGGTCAAATGCTACGGACAAACCGCTTGAACCTTGCTCAACAAGATATTTGTATCTTTGGTTTGATTCTTGTGCAGTTGCAAAACCTGCATACATTCTCATTGTCCAGAATTTTCCTCTGTACATTGTGTTTTGAACACCACGAGTATATGGGAACTGACCTGGTAATCCTAAGTCGTTCATGTAATCCATATCTTCAATATCAGCTGGTGTGTAGTATCTCTTTACTGGAGAACCTGATCCTGTTGTAAATTCAGCTTTACGTTCAGGACGTTTTTGCAAGCTTTCTTGCGTTTTCGCATTTTCTTTCTCTACTGCTTCTTTTAAAATAGAAATTTGATCCTTGTTAAACATCTTTTTAAATCCTCCTTATCATGACCGCAATATGGCATTAACCTCTATAACAATACCATAAATCATGTCAAATTTCATTGTTTTTATCAAAGTATAATTGTATACTTTTCCAACCATTTAATTAAAATTACCTATTTCTTCATTGAACCCGTTGCAAGAAATCTTGCATGCCATGAAAGTGCTTCATCCATGAGATGACTTTCATGTTTGAACTTTGTTTGCTCAGCTCTGTCCAAATAATCTGTTAGCATTTCTTTGTAATCCGGATGCGCACAGTTTTCTATAATGGCTCTAGCACGTTCTCTCGGAGAGAGCCCTCTTAGGTCAGCCAGACCTTGCTCTGTTACCACAACTTGAACATCGTGTTCCGTATGATCCACATGTGATGCCATTGGGACTATAGAAGATATATCCCCATTTTTAGCATTTGAAACCGTTGTAAATATAGAAATATAGGCATTTCTAGTATAATCTCCTGATCCACCAAGACCATTCATCATTCTAGACCCCATAATATTAGTAGAATTAACATGTCCATATATATCAATTTCAATTGCCGTATTGATAGAGATGACGCCTAATCTTCTTGCAACTTCTGGATTATTGCTAATTTCCATTGGTCTCAATACACAGTATTTGGCATAATGCGCCATGTTTTCGTTAAGTCTCTTCAACCCTTCTTCTGAAGGTGTAAAGGAAGTTCCAGATGCAACCGTCACCTTACCAGCATCGATTAAATCAAACATAGAGTCCTGAATAACTTCCGTATAGCAAGTGAGATTTGTAAAGTTCGAATCCACTAAACCACCTAAAACTGCATTTGCAACTGAGCCAACACCAGATTGAAGCGGCAATAAGTTTTCTGGCAATCTGCCTGCTTCAACTTCATTTTCTAAAAATTTGATAATATGTTGTGAGATTTTTCTTGAATCCTCATCTATAGCACCAAGCGGTCTCACTTTGTCTGTAATATCAGTTTCTACAATTGCCACGATTTTAGCAGGATCACATGGAATGTAAGTTGTTCCTATGCGATCGCCTGATTTAGTAATTGGAATAGGCTCTCTGAACGGCGGTTGTTGTGTCATATAAATATCGTGAACGCCTTCTAGATGCATAGATTGAGATGTGTTGATTTCAACGATAACTTTCTTTGCATTTTTAACAGCTTGTGGTGATACGCCCACTGATGTTGATGGAATGATACCGCCATCAGCATTGATTGCAATCGCTTCAACGATCGCTATATCTATATCACCGAAGAAACCATAGTCCATATATTGTGATACATGGCTTAGATGCATATCAGCATATTTTACTTCACCATTGTTAATTGCATTTCTCATATTCGAATTCGTTTGATACGGGAATCTTCTTTTGATCACCCCTGCATCTGTCAGCGCACCGTCAAGCTCAGGACCCACAGATGCACCTGTAATCAATGTTATTTCAATTTTTTCACCATTTTTTGCGCGTTCAGCCAAAGCGAGCGGCACTGCCTTTGGATATCCTGAAGGTGTAAAACCGCTTGTTGCTACGGTATCACCATCATTGATAAATTTTGCTGCGGCTTCAGCCGTTGTCACTTTTGATAATAAAGCTTCACTTCTTATGCGCTCATTAGCCATAATTATGCCTCCTAAACTTACTTTTGTTTTATCAGCAGTATGCTCAAATGATCATTTTAAATGCAAAATCACATACTCTATTTTCATATACTCTATTTTCACATACTCTATTTAAGATTAAGTATTATGCTCTAATACTCATATACTTCCAATCCATAAAAACAAAAAAACCAAATAACCATCTTTTATTTAAAAGATTGGCTATTTGGCTCAACATTACTAGTTCTTGAGATAAAAGGTTTTTTTATCTCGCTTAGCAAAATGGATCAATACCCTCTAAACACTATTTAATTTCAAATTTGCACTCGAATTAATCTTCGTTGTAGTCTTCACCACTTTCACAAATTTGCTTGTATTTTTCAGCGCAAGTTTTTACAGCGGATATAATCGCTTTTCTCGCACTACCATAATAATGCTTTTTGAATTTTTTTTCAATAGTTTCTATATCATTTACATTCGTACCCACTAAAATTTTTTTTACAAACCCTTTCGCGAGTTCTGTTGCAAGTGAACAATCCGAATCTATGATAACACCTGAATTTCTCTCTATAATCAAGCCTACCGCAATAACTGAGTACAGTTCTTTAGCAGTTATTCCCTGAGGAAGCTTAGCATAACCTGTAATCAGAATTTCATTTGTGTCCATGAAAGACCTCCTAATCTATGACGCTTTTAAGCATATTATATCACATACTCACGCGCTTACATAGGTAGGGAGTGAAGAATAATTGTGAATATTACCATTCCAAGAAGTGCAAACGGATAAGTCGCACCATATCCTGCCGCTGGATCATCCGAACCCACCGCTTCAACTGCCGCACCAAGACCTGGAGTCGATGTCATACCACCACAGATCGCACCTGAAAGCATAATCCAATTAATTTTGAAAACATATCTTCCAATGATGTAACCCACCATCATTGCCACAACGCCAACTACTAATGATACAATTGCAAGATTGATGCCCGGACCCGCCAATGCATCTACCACTGCAAAACCATATCTCAATCCAACGATTGCAAGGAAGAACACAAGGGATACTTCTCTTATAACGCCAAGGATTTTGCCATTCATTCTGAAACTGATAAATCCTAATTTGCCAATATAACCTAAGATTAACGAACCGATCAATGCACCGCCTGTTGCCCCTAAACTAAATTTCCCAAGTCCAATAAAACTTAAATCAAGCGTCAATAGGCCAATCGTATATCCAAAGAAACATGCAAATACAAATCCAATCATATCAAAAGAAACTTCTGGAATTTCTTTGCCCGTTTTACCTGCTCGCGCTTCTGACATTTCACGGGTAAATTCCACTTTTTCTTTCTCTACATCTATTCTAAAGATTTTAGGGAAGAAATTCATCGCAATGATAACGATGAGCACGCCAAATGGATATCCAATGGCATGTCCTACCCCAATGCCTGCTGCAGCATTTTTAATATATTGAGTTTTTTGTTCTTCTGTCAATGTTGTCACTGTAGCAGGATCTAAATTCTTATCCATTATTTTTATAAATTTTGCTTTTTCTTCTGCTGTCATTGCATCAAATTTTTCGATCTCACCATTTGCATGCTTGGTAGCAGTTTCAATTGCCGCAGCAAGTCCCGGTGAACTTGTCAGTGCGCCTGTATAAACACCCGATATCTCGTAAGGATTTTGCCCTTTAAATACAAAGGTCATACCATACGTTGCACCAGCGCCTAAAAGTGTAATAATAAATCCCATGACGATAAATTTAGCGCCATATTTTTTAAGAACGACATTGATGTCTTTTGCTGCAAGTAATCCAACTGCAACAACAAATAATACCAAAAATAAAGTAAAAAATCCTTTGTCAACAACGCCTGCTTTTATAAGCGCCGATGCCGACTTGTAAGCTGTATCCTCTTCACCCACTTTTTTTGCAAAGTTTAACATGAACCAGCCTATAGGAAGACCAGTAAACAAGGCGCCTGAAGTTCCAAAGTTAAACTTTCCAAACTTAATTTTTCCGAACAGAAGACCCGTAACGACTGTGACGAACATCAAGATAAACGGATCCATCAACCACTTCATGTAATCAAAACTCATAACTTTTTGCCCCTTTTCATTCCATATTTTAGTTAACGAATCTTGAATGCCCCTAGTGCACTTCATAGGTAAAAAAGTGGGAACTTTCCGCTATGAAGAACATGCAGACAATAAAAAAGGCATAGCAAATGAATGCTATGCCGCAGTATCAATACGTGTCGATGATGGGAAACCACCGAATATTGGTTTGGCGCAGTTTGTTAACTTAATAACATTATAACATAAGTTATCTGAAATATAAATCATTTTCAATATTTTTTTTGCAAAATAATATTGAGCCAATACTGCTCCCTATGGTCTTTACGCGCATCTTCAGTCTTCCACATTTCCAAAACGTTGAAACCATCCACTTTTGCCATCATTTTCTCGAACTTTTGCTCATCAAAGTCATTAAAATAGCGACCATGTCTGAATATTTCGGATTCACCATATTTGAAAGATAAGTAAATCACGCCTTCAGATTTTAGGGCGGCTTCACAGTTTTTTAGTGTCTCTAGGATTTCTGTCTCTTTAAAATGCAAAAAAACAGCACTTGCCCATATTGCGTCAAACTCATTTTGATAGCGCATATTTCTAGCATCCACAAGCAATACCTCGTTGCTCAACAAGATTTTACCGCGCATTACAATTTCCTCAGCAAAATCTATAGAGACTACTTTAAATCCTCTTTTGTAAAACTGTAAGCTATCTCGTCCTGATCCAAAACCAATATCCAGAATTTTCTGCCCGCTTTTAAGATACAAATAAAACTTGTCATAAATTGGCTTCAAATCCACATTGAGTGTATTACTTATAAATTCTTTCGCATGCTTGTTGTAATATTGCTTAATCAATTGAAGCACCCCCATTTATAGACCCCCAAATTACACGGTTATTTTGTTAATATTATAACAAAATATTGTCATGGGCATCTATTTTTTCTGGTATTTTGCTCTTTCCGTTTCATATAAATTATCACCATCAGCATCTATCACAACAATTGCAGGCAAATCTTCAACTACTAATTTGCGAATCGCTTCAGGACCTAAATCTTCATATGCAATTACAGTGCTCTCTTTAACCGCATTGGCAATCAATGCGCCTGCACCACCAATAGCTGCAAAGTAAATAGCTCTATGGTTTTTCATACCGTCTACGACAGTCTGATTTCGCTCACCTTTTCCAATCATCCCCTTTAATCCAAGTGCCAGTAGGGGCTCTGTGAGGTCATCCATTCTGTAACTCGTTGTTGGCCCACACGATCCGATCACTTCGCCCGGTTTTGCGGGTGCCGGTCCCACATAATAAATAATTTGACCTTCAACTTCAAAAGGCAGTGATTCACCTTCTTCTATTGCTTTTACAAGTCTCAAATGCGCTGCATCTCTCCCTGTGTATACCGTTCCTGAAATAAGCACTTGATCTCCAGATTTCAAACGGTTCACCACATCATTTGTAAGTGGTGTCGTCAATCTAATTTTACTCATCTCAGCCTCCTATATCACAGTTTCTAAATGTCTTGATGCATGACAATTGATATTTACAACCACTGGAAGTCCGGCAATATGTGTTGGGTAAATTTCTACATTAACACCTAAAGCGGTGGTTGTTCCCCCCAGTCCTTGTGGTCCAATCCCCAAATCATTGATTTGTTCAAGCAATCTCTCTTCAAGCGCTTTAATGTGTTCATGTTCACTTGCAGATTCCAAGTCACGCATCAATGCCTTTTTAGCAATTTGTGCCGCTTTGTCTATCGTGCCACCGATACCTACGCCAACCACAATCGGAGGACATGGGTTTGGACCTGCTAGCGAAACCGTCTCCACCACAAATGATTCAACACCTTTAATACCATCAGAAGGTTTGAGCATTTTGGATCTTGACATATTTTCACTGCCAAAACCCTTTGCAGCAAGTTTGATCTTAACTTGATCGCCAGCGACAATATCATAGTAAATAACGCCAGGTGTGTTATCTTTAGAATTTTGTCTAATCAAAGGATCTGATACGACTGATTTTCTAAGATAACCCTCTCCATAACCTCGTCTGATCCCCTCGTTAATGGCTTCAGATATGTCTCCACCGACCAATACGACTTCTTGTCCCACCTCGACAAAGGCAATGATCATTCCTGTATCTTGACAAATTGGAACTTGTTTATCAGATGCAATTTTCGAATTCTCTATTAAATCCAGAATAATGGCTTTTCCAATCGGGGATGCCTCTGTCTTATAGTTGTCTTCAAATGATTTTTTTATATCTGCACCAATATAATAATTCATATCCACGCACATTTTCTGCACGGCTTCCCTAATGATTGACACATTTATTTCTCTCATACAACCTCCTGCCATCTATTTTTCATTGACGCGTTTTAAAAATTTCTCTGCATCAATAACATAACGGCCATGCGTGCCTTCACCAATCTTCTCTTTTTCATCAAACGCTTCAACTGCAAACGTCAACTTCTTCCCTTCAATTTCAGTGATTGTTGCAATCGCCTTAACTTTCATATTCATAGGGGTTGCAGCCATATGCTTTACATTTACAAAAGTACCCACTGTGGATTGACCTTCTGGCAATCCCATTTCAGCACATTTTAGTGCCGCATTTTCCATGAGACCGATCATCATCGGTGTGGAGAAAACAAAAATACTGCCACTTCCAAATGCTGCTGCGGTGTGTTTTTCTTCGACAATCAATTCCGACGTAAATTGATCACCAATTTTTAATGTCATATTTTCACCTCCTTTGCCCTTTATTCTATAATAAAAAAAGGCCCTCTGACAAGAAGCAATTTCGAAAACGATATTTGAACAACATTTGAGCCATCTCCAGATGACTCAAAACGATTTTCGCTGACGCTGCTTTCGGCTCAAATCTTGTTGTTTTAATTAAAAAAACCAGCCCTGAAAAGGACTGGTTCTTCATCATTAACTAACTCTTATTTTTATCATTTTCTAAAGTGATTTCTTCCTCTTTAGCCGCTTCGAAGATAGAAGCTTTATCCTCATTTATTTCTTTGAATTTTTCGTTGAGCTTATCGTATGCTGCTTTTTCTCTTTCTTCAAGTTCTTTAGCAACACGTTTTTCTTCCTCAACCTTTGTGCGTTGACTGGTTATTTTTTCATTGAGCACATCCATACCTTGCTCAAATGCTAACCTAAATTCATCGCCACTGATGGTTTCGTACTTAAGAAGCGCTTCTGCAATTACATGTAGCTTATCTAAGTTTTGCTCTAACATCGTTCTGGCTTTATCGTAAGAGTTATCAACAATATTTCTGACTTCTCTATCAATTTCAGCAGCAACGTGCTCAGAATAATTCTTCATTGACGTAAAATCACGTCCTAAGAAGACTTCATCTTCAGTGTCATAACTCATAGAACCTAAATTATCACTCATGGCATATTTAGTAACCATTGCACGAGCGACTTTAGTCACTCTTGAAAGATCGTTTTGAGCGCCTGTGCTGATATCATCCAAAATAAGACTTTCAGCAACTCTTCCACCTAGAAGAATAATCAATTCTTTTTCCATACTTTTCTTAGTGGCATAGCTTCGATCTTCTTCAGGTAACTGCATTGTAAAACCACCTGTTCTGCCCCTTGGAATAATCGTCACTTGATGCACTGGATCTGTATCTGGCAAAAGTTGAGCGAGTACAGCGTGACCTGCTTCATGATAAGCTGTCAATTTGCGTTCTTTTGGACTTACGAGTTTACTTTTCTTTTCAACACCTGCAATCACTTTGATGATTGCTTGCTTGATCGTTTCCATGCGAATGACTTTATCATCATTTCTTGCTGAGAGTAAAGCGGCTTCATTCATGACATTTTCAAGATCTGCAGGGGTAAACCCTGGTGTACTTTGTGATAATATTTGGTAATTTACATCGTCTGATGTCGGTTTGTTTTTCGCGTGAACTTTTAAAATTTGTTCTCTTTCACGAATATCTGGCACACCGATCATAACTTGACGATCGAATCGACCTGGTCTGAGTAGAGCCGGATCCAAAATGTCCGGGCGATTTGTTGCCGCAATGATGATAATGCCTTGATTGTCACCAAAACCATCCATCTCTACGAGCAATTGATTTAATGTTTGTTCTCTTTCATCATGGCCACCGCCTAAGCCAGCACCACGTTTTCTACCAACAGCATCAATCTCATCAATAAATACAATACAAGGTGAATTTTTCTTAGCTTCTTCAAACAAATCCCTTACTCTAGAAGCGCCGACACCGACGAACATCTCAACAAAATCTGAACCAGAAATTGTATAGAACGGTACTCCAGCCTCGCCAGCACATGCTTTGGAAAGATAGGTTTTACCAGTTCCAGGAGGTCCCACCATGAGAATCCCTTTTGGAATTCTCGCACCAAGCGCTAAATATTTCCTTGGATTTTTAAGAAAGTCCACGATTTCTTGCATTTCTTCTTTTTCTTCTTTTAAGCCTGCAACATCAGCAAAAGTGATCTTTTTCCCACTATCCTTCACCATTTTTGCTCTGCTCTTGCCAAAAGACATAACTCTTGAACCGCCACCTTGGGAATTCTGCATAAATACAAACCAAAATACCACAATTAACAAAATCATGATAATTGTCGGTAAAATCTCAATAAAGAAAGGTGTATTCGCAGGTGGAACTCCTGTTATTTTTTTACCTTCAAGTTCACTAATTTTTTCACCTGTGATCGGTGACAGCATACTCGGTATATAGGTTTCAAATAGTGTTTGATCACTCAATTGACCTGTGATCTTGTTGCCATCGATACTAAGTGATTGTATTTGATCGCTGCCCAACTTATCATTGAACTCATTGTAGCTGAGTTCAACTGATTTAACCACACTATTTTTAGTCATCATAACGAGTATTAAAATCCCTATGAATATCGCAATATATATCGATGCATTTTTTAGATTTTTATTCATAGCACCCTCCTTACGCATCTTATAATTTTAGCACAATTCTAAAGCTTCAACAATATCATTGAAACTAATTAACAGAATGTTTTCAGTTTTATTTGTAACTTTACACATATTATTCATTCTCATACCGTGAACCCATACTATTTTTTCATCATCGCATACAAGCCATATATGATTTCTCTTTTCCTTTGGCACTTTTTCGTCTATGAAAAAATCTTTAATCTTCTTATGCCCAGACATCCCCATGGGCACAAAGACATCGCCATCTTTTCTATGCCTTAAAATCAAATTGCCCTGTATTGTTGCCGCATCCACCGCAACAATATCTGAAGTTTTCATGTTTTGTTTTACTTTCTCATAGACCTGCCTGCTGATTTTTTTTTCCCGTAGAACAGGCATAATTTCAACACCAGAAATCACTTCTTTTTGGATGATGAGTTCATCGTATGACAACAAAACTCTGTGATTAAAGTCAAGGTCCACAAACGTCCCTGTCTTAGATAGCAAAAGGATCTGTTCTAAAATATCCGAGGATATATTGGTCAAATTCCCTCTGACTTTTGATATGGCATACCTCAGAAGCTGCAGTTTTTCCGCTTCATGCATGAGATCATATGCTTTTTTTGAAATCCTTACCTTGTTTTCTTCCCCTTTACAACTCTCTTTAAACAAAAGTTCGCTATGTTTTTGCCAAAACGCCTTCTCTCTTTTCATAATTTTTATGGTTTTATAAAGGGTTTGGTCTAGCGATGGATTATAAACCATCTTAAGCGAGGGTAATAGATCATTTCTAATCTTGTTTCGCAAATAGTCGTTTTCATCATTTGTATGATCTCTTCGTGGATTCAGCGCATTTTCCAAACAGTAAGCCTCAATAGCATTTCTATCCACATCCAAAAGAGGTCTTATATAGATTTGATCTCTCTTATAATCTATGGATGCGAGCCCATCGACACCTGAACCGCGGAATAGATTGATGAAAAAAGTTTCAATCAGATCATTTTTGTTTTGAGCAACTGCAATTTTTTGAGCATTTTCTTTTATGAGTACCTTCTCAAAATATTGATAGCGAACTCTTCGACCTGCATCTTCAAAGGAAGTTCCAATTTCTTTTGCGTATTCTCCAACGTCGATCCGATAACTATACATTGGAATCTGATGCAACTTACAAAAATTTTTCACAAAGTCTTCATCTGCATCCGCCAGTACGCCGCGAAACATATGGTTAATATGAACTGCCACAAGTTCAATCTGCAAACTCTCCCTAAAATGATATAAAGCGTGTATCAAAGCAAGTGAATCTGGACCACCCGAAAGACCAACTACAATTTTATCATGTTCTTCAATTAATTGGTGATTATAGATCGTCTCCAGCATTTGCTTCAACAATGATATCGCCTCAATTCTATAATAAATCACTTCAGTAAGCAAGGTCCCTTATATTGTACCATTTTTTCGATTTTCAAACTATTAAAAAATGAAAAAAAGCGAAAGACCCTCAACCTATAAAATTGTATCTTAAAGTTAAAAGTCTCTCAAGATCATGTGTTATATTTAAGGACTAGGTCCTCATTTTAAGATTTGAAATCATTCTTTAGATTTTAAGATCATTCTCCTGATATGGAAAGCTTTTTGATTTTAATAGTTGGCGAACCCGTATAAGCCGCGCCCATAATCGTGAATTTCAGATCATTTCCAATCATGTCTATCTCTTTAAGCATTTCAAAGTAATTTCCAGCAACCGTTATTTGACTCACCGGCTTGTCCAATTTGCCGTTTTGGATATGATAGCCGTAGCATTGAAGTGAAAAGTCGCCAGATACTTGACTGAGCCCTGCATGTAAGCCTTGTAAATCAATGATGTAAATACCATCCTTTACCGAGCCAATGATTTCTTCAAAGCTATGACGGTCAGGCTGTACGTATATATTGGTAGCTGAAATGCCAATTGTACCTTTATAAGAACCTTTGCTCGCATTTCCAGTTGAATGCACACCTGATTTTTGAGCCGTTTTCAAATTGTGAAAATATGTTTTTAGAACGCCATTTTCAATCACGTGATTGATTCTGGTGGCCACACCCTCTGCATCAAAACTCCCAGATGCAATGCCATCTTCTAGATGCGGATTGTCAATTAACGTGAACTTTTCAGATGCCACTTGTTCATTCAGCTTATCTTTAAATTTCGAAAGATTCTTTTGAACATTTTCAGCTGACAGCACGCCATTAAAAGCACTTTGCAATTGTGCAAATGCATCATTTTTAAAGACCACTTCACAGGCTTTGGATTTTGTAGATTTTGCACCCAATAAATTCAAGGCTTCACGTGTGGCCTCATCAGTCAAATAGTCTATTGAAAATTTATCAAAGTCATTCCCCACTTGATAAGAAAAACCGGTTCGAGTATCGCCATCTTCTTTTGCAGAGATCATGGTATAAACAATACAATAATTTGCATGATCTGATAGGTCTAAACCTTCTGTATTGATAATTCTTACGAAGACATCTGATTCCTCATACGCACTTGCAGTCACTTGGTATATTCTTGGATCTTTTGCTTCAATTGATTTTTCAAGTGCCATTAGAAAATCAATCTTTTGACTAATGGGTACTTGCTCGAGTTCAGGATTATATAGATTTATCTTCTTGTAATCTTCATCCCCTTTATAAATCCTGACGACATCTTCGTTCTCAATGATTTTAGCGTTTTGAAAAGCCTCATTTACAAGCATTTCAACCGCTTGATCATCCATTTTTTCTGTATACGAATATCCCATTTTGCCGTCCACAATCCCTCTGTATGATATTCCGCCATTTTCAGAAAGACTGTATTTATCTAATTCCTGTTTATAGACGGACATAGAAAGTTTCTTGGAATCTTGTATATAGACTTCCTGTGCTTCAAAACCCATTTGTCGTCCTTTTTCAAACAGTTGCTTAATCATTACGTCCATATTATGCCTCCTCTCTGCCGCCTACTGTTATTTCAGATACTTTAAGTGCTGGTTGCCCTAATCCGGCAGGAATCGATCCACTCACTGAGCCACACATGCCTTCATCTGATCCAAAATTATTAGAGATCATTTCAATTTTCTCTAAAATCTCTAAGCCCGTACCGATAAGGGTTGCACCCTTTACTGGTTTTGTGATCTTGCCGTTTTCAATCAGATACCCTTCTTGTACAGCAAAGTTGAACTCCCCTGTGGACGTGTTTACAGATCCGCCTCCTAAACTCTTGGCATATAACCCATAGGGCACTGATGTCACCATCTCATCAAATGTATGGCTTCCATTTAAAATATAGGTATTTGTCATTCTTGAGGTTGGTGCGTATTTATAAGACTGTCTCCTTGATGAACCCGTAATATCCATATGCATTCTTCGGGCATTGAGCTTATCAATCATGAACCCTTTCAAGATGCCGTTTTCAATCAGCACATTGCGTTTTGTCGGTGTGCCTTCATCATCAAAACTTGCAGAACCCCACTCGTTTAAAACGGTGCCATCATCCACTGCATTTACAATTTCAGATGCAATTCTTTGCCCCAGTTTATCTGCAAAAACACTGTTGCCTTTTGCAACGGAAGTAGCTTCAAGTCCATGGCCGCACGCTTCATGGAATATGACGCCTCCAAACCGATTATCAATAATTACAGGAAATTTGCCACTTGGTGCAGACTTGGCGTCCACCATAGTAAGAGCCACTCGACTCGCTTCTCTGCCAAGCGCCTCCACATCGATTTGATCATAGAGTTCAAATCCTTTTCCTGAACCCTTTCCTGCACGTCCTGTTTGCAAGCCATTTTTATTTTCGGCAACAGCGCTAATTGTATATCTCGTTCTCGTACGCGTGTCATTCACTAGTCTGCCTTCGGTATTTGCAATAAGTACCTTTTGTTCATAATCCATGTAATTCACAACAACTTGTTTAATAGAATCACTTGCCTTCACAGCTTGTTCATAACCTTTGCGCATAAGCTCTACTTTAATTGTTTTTTCAACACTTTGAGGTCTGATCGCTATAGGATGAACGATCTCAGGCGAAGCCAATTGCAAATCAAAATTTAAGTCTAATGGCATGCCTTTTATGGCTTCAGCAGCTTTTTGAGCCACTTTTATCAAATGCGCTCTATCAGAATGACTCGTATAGGTATAAACACTGTTCGTGCCCTTAAAAATTCGGATACCGATTCCAAAATCTCTGCCTGACAACGACTTTTCAATCTTCCCCATTGTCATTTCAATGGCTGTGTTAAATCGATCTTCTACAAAGATTTCTGCAAAGTCACCACCTGTTGAAATTGCAGCTGTAAGTATATCTTGAATGATATTCTTTTCAATCATATGACACCTCCGTGGATCACACTTCTGATTTAGTATATGTTTTATATAAATAATTTTATATGGTTATTTTATTGTATAACATTTTGTACAATAAACACAATGCTCTCACTATAAAATACACACTCTTTTTACATTTAAAAAAGATGTACAAGTTCTTAAAAATCACTTGCACATCTGCTTTTAAACGATTTAACGCTTTCAACTATCATCTTCGATTTTGGGGATTCTCTAAGCAATAAAAGAGATATCCTTCAAGATTATCATAGTCGCTGATAATCATGTTTTCTGAACGCGCCCAGTGCATGACACGACTTAAGATCACACCGCCTGCTTCTATAATATCTGCTCTCTTGGGATCTAAACCGGGAAGGTTCTTCTTTTCTTCAAGCGTTAGGCCACGCAACTGTTTATTGATCACTTCTATATCCCTGCAAGTAATCATTTGATTGTGAACGAGCTCACGCTTATAATGTTCTATTTTTTTGAACATAGTTAAAAAAGTTGTTGCAGTGCCACCAATTCCAATAACATCGAACGTTTTTCCATCTGAAATGAAAGGCACAATCGGCTTCAATTGTTCATCTATAAAATCAGACATGGCACTGTAGTCACGACCAAACATATTGGTCATTCGAACCGCACCAATATTAATGCTTTTTGAAAAAGCAATACCCTCTATATTGCCAACGATAAATTCTGTAGAGCCACCACCAATATCCACAACAAGCTTCATGCGTTCAGGCGCAATCGCACCTGCAATAACACCTTTAAATCCAATGTCAGCTTCTTGCTTTCCAGAAATCACATCCACATCATATCCAGTTGCCTCTTTTACCGAATTTAGAAAAACCGCACGGTTCTCTGCATCTCTCACAGCACTGGTTGCCATAATGAATATATCTTGGGCCAAAAAGGCCTTTGCTTCATCTACAAATTTTTTAATCGCATTTGTACTTGAAAGAATTCGCTCTGGTTGCAACATTTTAGTTGCGTTGACACCTTCACCAATTCGAGTCATCTCAAGTTTTTTTTCGGCTTCTACAAGTTGTCCATTTTCTATTTTTGCCATTAGGCATCTTATGGAATTCGTCCCAACATCTATAGATGCATATCTATTTTTCATAAGTCTTCCTTATTTATCTTCTTATTCATCTGTGTCATCAAGCCCCTTAATCATGTATATGATCTCATTGGGTTTGACCATCTTCAACTTTTCTCTTGCAATCTTTTCAATCGCTTCAGTCGTTTGTGCATACTCTAAATCATCTTTAAGGCGCTCAATATCGTCTTCAAGCGCACTTATTTCTTGATTTAACTCGCTTTGAGTGGCTTGATATTCTTTCAATTTTATATCGGTTATATACATACTGTACACGAAATACACTACAAAAATGATCAAAATAATAATCAAAAGGCTGTTCCTTTTAAAAAATTTCTTAGCCATCACAAACACCTTATTCCCAAAAATTAAACCGCTTCAATTTTTTCTTCTGACAAAATTTCATAAAGTTCCTTAGCCAATTCCTTTTTTACATGTTCTTCTAGCGCCGTAATCTTTAACGTCAATTTTCTATTGCCAAAAGTGATGATTATTTCATCACCCACAGCGACTTCAGCCCCAGCTTTAGCCGTTTTGCCATTGATGCTTACACGTCCTTGATCGCAAGCCTCCTTTGCCACAGTTCGGCGTTTGATAAGTCTTGCATTTTTTAGATATTTATCGATTCTCATGGATAACCTCCTCAGATCGACTTGTATTTTAATTGTGGTTCGCTTCGCGAAATGAGTTCCCGAAGCGAACGCCCTCTGCGAGGATTTTATTGCTTTCATTTTTAAATAAAGAAAAAGCAGCGAAGCTGCCTTTTCTATGCTATATTACGCATTTACTGTTTCTTTTAATGCTTTACCAGCTTTGAAAACAGGTGCTTTTGATGCTGGAATTTCAATTGTTTGTTTAGGATCTCTTGGGTTTCTACCAGTTCTTGCTTTTCTTTCTCTAACATCGAAAGTACCAAATCCAACTAGTTGAACTTTACCGTTTTTTGCAAGTTCGTCTTCAACGCTTTTCATAAATGCATTTAATGCTAATTCTGCATCCTTTTTTGTTAATCCTGATTTTTCAGCCATGCTAGCTACTAATTCAGCTTTATTCACAATAAAACCTCCTCTTAAATTATAAAGTTGTCTTAACTATAAATAGTATACGTTGAAATTTCAAGTTTTACAAGAGTTTTTGCTTTTTTTTTTATTATTTCTCCCATTTTTTCGCTTCATTCCACAATTTATCCATTTCATCGCGTAATTCGTCTCTTGGGACATCATTTTGAGCCTGTAATTTCTCTTCAATATATTTGAATCTTCTAATAAATTTTTCTATGGCCTTAGCAAGTGCAATCTCTGCATCAATTTTCAAATGTCTGGAAACATTGCTGATGATCATCAGCAAGTCTCCAAGTTCTTCTTCCAACTTCTTGAAATCCTGAGCTTCCACTTCCGCCTTAAACTCATTAAATTCTTCATCAATTTTTTCTATAGCATCTTTTACATTTTGCCAGTCAAAACCAACATTAGCTGCAATTTTCTGAATTTTTTGGCTTCTGATCAGTGCAGGCGTACTTTTGGCAACTGCATGCATTGCCTCATAGATCTTTTCCGTTTGCTTTTCTTTTGCTTTTATGGCCTGCCAGTTCACGAGAACTTCATCTGAGCCTGAAACGTCAACGTCAGAAAATACATGTGGATGTCTTCTGATCATTTTTCGGCAAACACCATCTGTGATATCATCCATTGAAAAATAACCATCTTCACTGGCAATAGTGGCATGAAATACCACTTGCAAGAGTACATCCCCAAGCTCGTCCACCAACGCATTGTCGTCTTCTGATGCCACAGCATCTAACACCTCATACGCTTCCTCAATCAAATACTTCGATAGCGTCTGATGGGTCTGCTCTCTATCCCACGGGCAACCATTTTCAGCTCTCAATTGAACCATTATTTTCTGAAGATCTTCAAAAGTATATCCAGCATCGACCGCCGCAGGCACAAATAAACTTGTCAGATGATTAAAACGTTCTGGATCACGATCCAATTCAAAGAGAGGTACCCTTTCGATTTTCTCAAGAGATTCTATACCTGCTGCATTCACCACAATGACTTCATGATCGTCCTGATAACGTAACATGAGGTGAAGTTTTACTGAAGATGCCACGATTTGGTTATAAACTTGTATAATAAGACGATCCTTTTTAGGATTCAATGATTCATCACTGATTTTAAGGCCGTCAACAATTTCAAGCCCCTCTACAGGATCATACTTAAGCGCAGTTATTATGGCATCTATAAAACTGACGCCATGAACAATCTTAATCAATGCGTTTGGGTGAGCTGCCATGATCAACGCGACTGTTTTTTCTGCCACAAATGGATTTCCAGGCACCGCATACACAATTGGTTGCTCCTGCGCCAAAGTAAGTACCTTGTTTGCTATGGCTTCATAAGTCTCATCAAATGTTTCAGCCGCATCATAGATCGCATCAAAACTCTCATACTGCATGCCATTTTGAACAAGATCTGCCACCACAGGATGTTTTTCCGTTCTAAGGTATACGTTTGAGGATGTTGTCAGTATTTCTAAAGCCTGTAGCGTTAAATACTCTTTTCCACCCGGTCCCATACCTACTATTGTTATTGGATTCATGATTAACCACCTTCTATCTGTTCTATAAAATATCTGTTTATGTACTTACAAAATTCACTCGCATCCACCCTACGATTATATTAAAGAGGTCAGACGCTTTAACATCTGACCTCATTGTCTTAGTTTGTTTTCTTTTCCGTTGTTGCAGGTTCTGTTGTCTCAGGTTCTGTTGTTGCAGGTTCTGTCGATGTTGCATCAACGTTAGCTACTTTGTCCATAAAGGTCTCAATAGTTGCCGCTGATTTCAATTCGTCCATTTTCTTAGCGAAATATTCATCGGAAATGGTTTTTTTGAGTTCTTCTTTTTGTTGATTGATCACGGTTTCATCTTCGCCATCGGCAATCATGTCGTTGATGGTTTTAGCTTCATCTACACGAATGATATGATAACCAAAGCTTGATTTAACGGGTTCACTAATTTCACCTGCTGGTAAACTGAAAGCCACTTTTTCAAATTCAGATACCATAACGCCTCTGCCGAAAAATCCAAGGCTACCACCAGCTGAAGCTGAACCGGGATCTTGAGAGTACTCTTTAGCCAGCTCTGCAAAATCTTCACCTGCGTCTAATTTTTCTTTTACAAGTTTTGCTGTTGCCTCATCCGCAACGAGAATATGACTTGCACTCACTTGAATCGGTGTCGATGCATAAAGCTCGTTGAGTTTTGCTTCATCTTGATCGATACTCTCTGTAATCAAACGATTAAATTCACTTGCCAACATGCTGCTTTCAACTTGCTTCTTTAAGAATGCATCGTCAATGCCCAATGTCTCATAAAGTGATTTGACTTCTTCATTTGTAGTCAACTGATCTTGCAATTCTTTAAATTTCTCATCAAGTGCTGCTGTCTCCACAACGTACTCTGTACTTTTGACATAGTCACGCATTAATTGTTCTGAAACCAACATATCCACAATATCTTGTTTTAAAATTTCACCAAACTTCACGCCATTGACATCTCTTTCAAGAACATCATCACCATAGTTTTTCTTATATGCGGATTCATACATGCCATAAAACTTATTAAATGTATCTAATTCAATAATTTGATTGTTAACCATTGCAATAGCATTTGTTGTATCAACCTTAGGGACGCTTGCCTCAGCTGGTTTTGCCTCTGAAGAGCATCCAGTCATTACAAACACCATTATCGCCAACGTCAAAGCCAGCACCTTTTTTAAATTTGTCATCATACCTTCTCCTCAATTTTTATTGCGAAATCAATTGTTTCTATTCTATATTACTATACTCACAGTAAAAACTATATATTTTTTCTATGAAATTTTCAAGCATTGTTAATTGTTCTTCTTTTTTTCTTAATCTGTTTGTAATTTTAAGTTTCATAATCATGGGATTTCCCGCGTAGAATTGTAAATTTTTAGGTTCAAATTCTACGATCCGACCAATGACTAAAGGATTGATTTGAGCATCTATTTGAAACTTCATTATAAAATGATTGTTCTCTTCTGAAATCTCTTCGATCCACATTTTTTCTGCCATAGACTTTATAAATGCAATTTTCATCAAATTGTTCACAGAAGGAGAAACCGTACCAAAGCGATCTTCAATTTCTTCATAAACGCTGTCAAATTGGTCTCTCGTCTCTATGGAAGCTATTTTCTTGTAGATCTCAATTTTCATTTGATGATTGTTGATGTAGTTTTCTGGAATATACGCATTGATTGCAATATCCATCTTGGCTTGTGGCATTTCGCTTACAACTTCACCTTTTTTACGCAGGATACTTTCCTCTAGCAACTTACAAAACAGGTCATATCCAATGGCCTCCATGTGTCCATGTTGCTGAGTGCCTAACACATTTCCAGCCCCTCTGATTTCAAGATCTCTCATGGCTATTTTAAAGCCTGCACCCAGTTCAGTGAATTCCTTTATTGCCCTTAACCGCTTTTCCGCAATCTCATTAAGCACTTTATTGGCTTGATAAAAAATGTAGCAGTACGCCAGCCTGTTGCTCCTCCCCACGCGCCCTCTAAGTTGATAGAGTTGCGAGAGTCCAAATCGATCTCCGTCATTTATGATAATGGTGTTGACGTTGGAAATATCAAGTCCCGTTTCGATGATCGTAGTGCAGACCAATACGTTGAATTCATTGTTCATAAAGCTGAGCATTATTTTTTCGAGCTTGTGCTCATTCATTTGACCATGTGCAAAATCGACTTTGGCATCTGGCACAAGCTGATGAATTTTATGCGCAACCTGATCGATATCTGCCACCCGATTGTGAACGAAAAAAACTTGCCCGCCTCTTTCGATTTCACGTATGATGGCCTCTCTGACCAAAAACTCATCGAATTCAACCACGTACGTTTGAATCGGATATCGATCTTCTGGCGGATCTTCAATAACACTCATATCTCTGATGCCAATCATAGACATATGAAGTGTCCTCGGTATAGGTGTTGCAGATAATGTAAGCACATCAATATTCTCTTTGAGCATCTTGATTTTTTCTTTATGCTTAACCCCGAATCGTTGTTCCTCATCGATGATCAAAAGGCCCAAATCCTTGTATTGAATATCATTGGATAAAATTCGATGTGTGCCAATAATCACATCCACCACACCCGTTCGAATATTCTCAATAATTTTTTCCTGTTCCGCTTTGGTTCTAAACCTAGAAAGCATCTCAATTTTCGCTGGATATTTCGAAAAGCGCTCTACGGTATTGTTAAAATGTTGCTGAGCTAGAATCGTAGTGGGCACTAAGATGGCCACTTGCTTTGAATCGAGTACTGCTTTAAAAGCCGCCCTGAGCGCTACTTCAGTTTTACCATAGCCGACATCGCCGCATAAGAGTCTTTCCATCGGAAGTTGCACTTCCATATCTCTTTTAATCTCTTCAATACATTTGAGCTGATCCTGAGTTTCTTGGTAGGGAAACATATTTTCAAATTCCCTTTGCCATTCGCTATCCCGAGAAAAGGCATAACCGCGTTTCGCCTTTCTCTCTGCATAGAGTTCGATGAGTTCGTCGGTCATTTCCTCAATGGATTTTTGAGCTCTCTGCTTCGTCTTTTTCCACTCAGTGCCACCTAACCGATTCAGTCTTAGCTTATCATTATCTGTACCTAAATACTTTTGGATCATGCCTGAGCTCTCTACAGGTATATAGAGAAAGTCATCATGTGCATATTTGATTTTCAAAAAATCTTTTCGCGTCAAATCAATTTTCATCTGTTCAATACCCACATATTGACCGATCCCGTGGTTTTCATGAACCACATAATCTCCTATGGATAACTCTGAAAAGGCTTTGATCACTTTACCTGTGTTTGCACGTTTACGAGCTACTTTTTTACCTTCACCATAGAGCTCGTTTTCAGTTAACATAACCGCTTTAAACGTATCAAAGTAGAAGCCGGCATTCATATTTTGTGCCACGAGAATCGCCTGACCGCTAAGTGCACGATCATAATGCGTTTCTTGATCGATGGCAATGTCATAAGACTGCATTAGCTCAAAAAACTTTTGTCTTCTTTGATCATCTCCAATTGCAATAATAATATGATAACCACTGAGTTTCCATTTTCTTATATCAAGTGCGATTTGATCAAATTTGCCATAGTACTTAGAAAGTTCTCTAGAAGTAATCTTCAGGATTTGTTCGGGTTCAAATTGATCTACTTTTTTAATCAGCAGTTCATCCAGAACCAAAGTCTTCTGTTTGAGTAAAGTCAATATTTGCTCGAGTTCAAAGATTCGACCATACTGTTCTTTGATTACCTCATTGCGTTCAAGAAAATCTGTAAATTGTCTTGCATACTCGGAAATATATTGTTTGATTCTCATCATGCATTGATTATTGCCTATGACGAACACAATTGGCTCTCTCTGATAAGCTAAAAGCGAGTCTGCCTGATCGAATAGAATCGAAAAGTAAGGGTCCAAGTCGTCTGATATGACGCCTTCTTTAAGATGTTCAATCATTGATTCCACACGCTGTCTCTTTTGAGTTTTATAATTGGATTTAACTTGATCGAGTTTGATCACTGCATTTCTTACACTTTGCTCTTCCAAGATCATTTCACGGCATGGAAAGATTTCAACGCTTTCATATTTCTCAATGGACTTTTGCGTTTCTATATCAAAAGAACGAATTGAATCAATTTCATCTCCAAAGAACTCCATTCTAATGGGATTTTCATAGCATGTTGAAAAAATATCTACAATGCCTCCTCGAATGCTATATTGTCCTTTTGCCTCTACAATTTCCACTCTTTCATAGCCAAATTCAAAAAAAATGCGCTGCATTTCAGAGAGTTCTAAAACAGAATCCATATCTACAAAGAGAGCCTTGTCTCTGAACTGCTCGTATAGTGGATACTTGACTGCAAGATTGTTGATTGCGGTGAATAGAATTGTAGGGTCTTGAGATTTAAGCTTTAATAAAGTTTCAACCCGTTCATGAGTCAATTGATTAGAATGCGCAAATGTATCAAACCAAATCATTTCTCGACTTGGCAAATATCTGAATGCTTCAGCATCTTCAGAGGCAGTTTTCGCTTTGAAATCATCATCAAACAATACCAATATATCCCTTTTCAGGTCCTCTGATAACTTCAAGATGATCCATTTAAGGGCACTTATTTCAGTCCCATGAACTAAAATCGGACTGATCCTTTGAGAAATGCTCTTCTTAAGTTCTTGATATTCTTTTGAATGATCAAATAAATTAGTCATTAACTTCATGACAACATCCTTCCTCTTTAACCGTTGTATAGATTCATTGCCTTGTCAACATCCTCCCGAATAATAGCAAGTGTGGCTTCTGCTGCTCTTGATATTGTATCGTCCATTAATAGTTTCTCATCCGGGCTGAATCTTTTGAGCACAAAATCCTTCAAATCGCCCCTTTCAGGCTTGCCTATACCGATTCTAACTCTAGGAAAATCATCTTTTTGCAACAAGTAGATGATGTTTCTCATGCCATTATGTGTCCCAGCACTTCCCTTTTTACGAATTCTCAATTTACCCAATTCAGTATCTATATCATCATAAATAACAACGAGATTTTCCATTTGCAGATCGAAATAACTCATGATTTTCATAACCGATTCACCACTGAGATTCATAAAGGTTTGAGGCTTCACGAGCATGATTTTTTCCCCTTGGTACTGACCTTCTCCAATGACTGCTTTATACTTTATTTTATCCACGCGGATACTTAATTTCTCACTGAGTACATCGATCACATTGAATCCCACATTGTGACGCGTCTGTTGATATTGCTTTCCAGGATTCCCTAATCCTACAATGACATACATATTTGCTCCTCATCTTATCTTACATTGGTTTTTTAGCACATCAATTATACCACAAAAAAAGCCTGACAATTATTAAATTGCCAAGCTTTTTAAAGATTCATCTCTGGATCACACTAAAATTATCTCAAATTTTGAATTTAGAAATCTCTTGATTTAAGATACTTGCAAGTTCATTAAGCTTTTCCGCGGATTTTGCAACTTCTTCTATTGCAAAGACTTGCTGATCCATGGTTGCATCCATCTGTTGAGAAGCCGCCGCAGTTTCTTCACTGACTGCTGAAATACCCTCGATGGACTCAACGATGTTATTCTTGTCGTGATTGAGCTGGTCTACAGATACAGAAATGCGTTTTATGCCTGTATTGATCTCGTTGATTGCATCAGAAATTTCATCAAACTGGTCATTCACGTCATATACGGCTTGTGATTGTTCTTTAGAGATCGTTTGAACTTCTGTCATACTTGTGACGGTTTTATTGCTATCACTTTGGATATTGACTATGATTTCTCTGATCTCTTCTGTAGATTTAGCGGATTCTTCTGCCAATTTTCTGATTTCTTCTGCAACGACTGCAAAACCTCTTCCAAATTCGCCTGCCCTTGCCGCTTCAATGGAAGCGTTTAATGCAAGTAAGTTGGTTTGCTCCGAAATCGATGAAATCGTATTTAAAATGTTGCCAATGGATTGTGTTTTATCATTTAAAGCATGGATCGCCTCACTGATTTTTAAATTTGCATCATCATTTAATTTTGTTTTTTCTCTAAGCAGTTGAATCGAGGACAGTCCTTTTTCATTTGCATCCAATACTTTTGCTGAGGCGCTTAACATATCACTTGTGTTGCTATTGAGTTCTTCGAATTTTTTAGCCAGCTCATTGACATATGTTGCACCTTTTTCAGCATCTGCCGCTTGTTCCTGTGCCCCTTTAGAGATATCAGAAACACTTTTTGAGATTTCATCCACAGACGCACTGGTTTCTTCTGAAGTCGCTGCTAGATTTTCCGCCGCATAACTGACTTCTTGAGTAACCCCTTGAACATTCTTGATCATCATGCCAATACTTTCAAAAGCACTTGCCATGTAATCTGCCAAATGATTGATTTCATCATTAGAGTGAATTGTAGCCACTGCCGTTAAATCTCCGTTTTGTGCCCTTTCCATGACACCTACTATTTTCTTGATGTTGTTGCCAATTTGCGTTGTGGAGATAAAAATGATGATCAGGGAAATCACTAAAATAGCCAACCCATACAGAATGATCGTCCATGTGATTGCGGCAATATCTTCTACGATTTCACTTTCAGAAAAGGTCGCTATTATATACCAATTTACTTTTTCAAGGGGTTCAATAAGCGCTAATTTTTTGATTTTCTTATCATCTGCCTCATAAATGTATTTGATGACTTCACTGCTATTGGCTTTTAGAGCTTCATTGATCTCTGGAACTGGGATTTCCTTTCCAATAAGTGTGAGATCAGGAGATGTCATCATCAGTAAATTCCCATCCACAAGTGCTGGATAACCTGTTTTTCCAATTGTAATAGAGTTTACAAGTTCTGAAAGTTGCTCCAACTTTAAATCTAATCCAATGACACCCATCAATTTATTATTCTTATCTTTGACCTTAGCGGTGCACGTCACAACAAGATCTTTTGTAGTGCTATCAATATAGGGTTGCGTCCACACAATTTCATCTGTATTGAGCGCATCGCTATACCAAGGTCGCATGCGAGGATCGTAATCTGGCTTCAGATTACCATTAGGTCTCATAATCATGTCCCCATTTTCTGTTCCTAAGTACATAAACAAAATGTTGGGATACTCTTCTACTACTAAATCCAAATAGTTTTTTAATCGTTGTGTGCTTTCTGGAGAGCCATCATAGTCTGAGAATTCTTCCGTTTTTATTGCAGCTGCAACAATACCTTCGTACTCAGACAAAAACCCTTCAATGATGAGTTCTGTAGATTTTGAAAGCTCTCTTGCCGTTTCTTCAAAATTGTCAGTCAATACATTTTTCGATATCAAATATACCGAATAATTCAAAGTTGCCACTCCAATGATTAAGATTAAGCTCATTATCAAAAGAAATTTTGCTTTGATTGAACGTCTACTTTTACTACGTTTAGTTCTACCTTTTTTCTCCATATGACCCCCCTTATTTTTTTCTAATCATTCCCAAAATTATGGGTTTTTAATTATCCTTCATTATAACACTGTTCATATACTGTTCACAATTGAACATTACAAAAATTTAATAAAAGGACAAAAACTTTAACAAGTTTTGCCCTTTTTATAAGATCTATCCTAAAACTACTGAATAATTCAATTTTATTTTGCTGCCTTTTGCCTCAATTTAATCAAATAGTTTACTTACGGAGTCGTTGTTAAAAATTCTTCTAATGGCTTCTGCAAAAATCGGTGCCACAGATAAAAGTGTAATGTTATCCAGATTTCTGAGATCTTGAGATAAATTAATGGTATCTAACACAACCAATTCTTTAATCGCCGAATTTTTAATGCGCTCAAGTGCTGGCCCAGAAAAGACACCGTGCGTACAACATGCGTAGATATCTTTAGCACCCATATCTTTAAGCGCTTTAGCAGCATTCACAATCGTTCCCGCCGTGTCGATCATATCATCGATCAAAATGACGTTTTTGCCTTCAATCTCTCCAATGACATTCATAATTTCTGAAACATTGGCTTCAGGTCTTCTCTTATCGACAATTGCAATTGGCGCGTCCAATTTGTATGAAAAATCACGTGTTCTCGTTACACTTCCCAAATCGGGTGAAACTGCCACAAGATTGTCAATGTTCTTACTTTTAAAATACTCCGCTAATATTGGAACACCTCTTAAATGATCTAGCGGAATGTCAAAGTAGCCTTGAATTTGAGATGCATGTAAATCCATTGTCAAGACACGATCCGCTCCAGCTGCCACAATGAGATTTGCAACCAATTTTGCTGAAATTGGATCTCTCGCCTTAGCCTTTCTGTCTTGTCTTGCATAGCCATAATAAGGAATCACCGTTGTAATTCGACCTGCTGATGCTCTTTTAAGTGCATCAATCATGATTAAAAGTTCCATTAAGTAGTCATTGACATATGGAAGTGAAAAAGACTGAACGACATAGACATCCACACCTCTAACAGTTTCGTTGATATTCACTGATATTTCGCCATCACTAAACGTCTTGACGACACTGTCACCTAAAGGGAGTCCCAATTCGCCACAAATTGCTTTAGCAAGTTCTTGGTTGGCATTACCAGAGAACACCTTTATTTTTCTGCCCCTTGTATGCATTACTTCCTCCTAAACCTTCTTTTGATATTTATTAGACCAATTGGTCTTGATCACTTGTCGTTCACGCGCAATCGCCATTGCATCTGCTGGCACATCTTCAGTTATTGTAGATCCGGCTGCAACATAGGCCCCTTTCCCAACTTTAACAGGTGCAACTAAATTTGTATTACAACCAATAAAGGCATTGTCTTCAATCTGAGTTAAGTGCTTATGTGTGCCATCGTAATTGACAAATACGACACCACAGCCCACATTGACATTTGTCCCAACTTCGCCATCGCCAATATATGATAAATGCGATACTTTGGAATGATCGCCTACTCTACTGTTTTTTACTTCTACGAAATCACCAATCTTCACGTGTTTTCCGATATCTGATTTCGGTCTTAAATAAGCATAGGGGCCAATACTAGATTTTTCGTCTACTTTGGAATCAATGATTGTGGAATGCTTAACGCTTACACCCTTATCAATGATTGAATTCTTAATATCCGCACTTGGTCCAATAATGCAGTCTTCTCCAATTACAGTATTGCCCTGCAAAATGCTATTTGGATAAATGACCGTATCTTTTCCAATTTGAACGTCTATCTCTATATAGGTGCTTGCAGGTGAAATCATGGTTACACCTTCTAACATCCATTTTTTCTTAATTCTCTTTTGCATATATTCATCTGCAAGCGAAAGATTATAGCGATCATTAATCCCCATCACCTCATAATCATCTTCTGCAATCATAACACCTATTTTACCTTGTTGTTCTAAAATCAATCCAAAGATATCTGTCAAATAATATTCATTCTGTTCATTGTTATTTTCAAGTTGTTTAAGTAATGTCTTTAAAATTGGCGCTTTAACAATCATAATCCCAGAATTGATCTCGTTGATATCAAGTTCTTCTGGTGTGGCATCTTTATGCTCAACAATTCTTTCAAACCCTTTAGAACCCCTTACGATTCTGCCATAACCTCTTGGATCGTCCACTATTGTGGAAAGTACTGTTGCATCATTATCATCCTTTTGATGCATTGCTACGAAATCGTTTAGCGTCGATTCTGAAAGCAAAGGCACGTCTCCATACAACACGAGAATGTCACCCGCCTCTATATATTCATCTGCCATCATAACCGCGTGACCCGTGCCGAGCTGTACATTCTGCTCAACGAACTTAACCGGTGCATCTTTCAGTTGCGCTTTAACTTGTTCTTTACCATGTCCTACAACACAGACAATATTTTCACTGTTTACAGATTGTGCTACCCTGATGACATGTTCAACCATTGACATCCCCGAAATGTTGTGTAGTACTTTGGGCAAACTTGACTTCATGCGCTTACCATGCCCGGCTGCCAATATCACTGTCGTTATATTTTGCATCATTTATCAACTCCATATCTGATTTGATTTTACCACGCAAGATTATATCACTTTTATACCAAAAACAAAACCTTTATTCAAGAAATTCGAAAAAAAGTTCGGTGTGTAAATGAATCTCATTTGACGATTGTCCATCCTATTCGCATAAAAAAGTGGCGCAATCTTTGCACCACTTTTTGATATTCAATACAATTCATACGGTTCATACGCTTCAATCCACAACATAGCAATATATGTCATTGCATTGTCATAATCATTTCAGAAAAAAGCTTTCAGAAATGGAAGGCACTTCGTCCATACATGGCCCTTAAGACATTTGCTCCTAATAGCCTAACGCTTTACCATCTCTACGAGGGTCAGCACCACCGTCTAATGTGCCGTCTTCTAAATATTTAACTGCATTTACAGAGCCAAATGATCGGTTCCACTCTTCACTTGGTTTAACAACGTGTCCCATTGCTTCTAGTTCAGCGATAACATCCGCTGATATTCTTGTTTCAAGTGTAATTGTATTTTTATTATACCCTTTAATTCTAGGGGCATCAATCGCTTCTTGCATGCCCATATCGTGGTCAACAAGGTTTGAAATAATTTGTGCAACAGTTGAAATGATCGTTGTACCACCTGGTGTTCCAAGAACTGCAAATGGCTTCCCATCTTTAAGAACAATTGTTGGGGTCATAGAGGAAAGTGGTGTTTTGCCACCTGCAATTGAGTTTGGATGATCTGGTTGGGTCACAAAATCTGCCATTTCATCATTCATGACAAAGCCATAGCCAGGAACTGCAACTTTTGATCCAAATATATAGTTAACGGTTTGAGTAACTGCCACAATGTTACCCTTGTTGTCTGCGACTGAATAGTGCGTTGTATCCTCATGTTCAAACATCCAAGGATCATCTGGCAATACATTTTCAGTGGAGACCTTTAAATCAATTTTATCTGCTAATTTTTTTGCATACTTTTTGCTCATTAAACCTTTTAAAGGGACCTCTACAAATTTTGGATCGCCCATATATTGACCACGATCCGCATATGCCAGTTTAAAGGCTTCTGAGAAAAGGTGTAATTCTTCAGCTGAATTATCTGCCATTGAAGGCAAGTCAAAGTTTTCAAGGATATTTAAAATTTCAAGGACAATTGTCCCACCTGATGAAGGTGTTGGCGAAGAAACAATTTCATAACCTCTATAGGTTCCCTTTACAGGTTCTACAACTTCCACTTGATAGTTCGCCATATCTTCCATTGTAAACAAACCACCGTATTTGTTGACAGATGCCACTATAGCTTCAGCCATTTCCCCTTTGTAGAAGACATCTGTACCTTGATCCATAATGAGTTCAAGTGCTTTTGCATACTCGGGATTCTTAAAGTTTTCTCCGATTTCATATGGATACTTAATACCGTCAATTTCTTTTAGGAAGATATCGCCGCTTTCAGAATAAAGCAACAGTTTATCGTAATTGTTTTTCATATCGTTTGATAATGTAGGTGTAACAGTGACACCTTTCTTAGCGAGTTCAATAATTGGCGTCAAGATTTCAGCTCTTGACATCGTCCCATAGTTATCAAGCGCATAGAGTAATCCAGCGACATTCCCTGGAATACCGACAGATTTACCACCCTCTTTGTTTTGATCACCAATAACATGCGATTTACCATCGGCATCCGTATAGCTTTGCCACATATCTGGTGTCGCTGCCATTGGTGCTCTCTCTCTAAAATCAATAAAGAACGTCTGTCCGTCTTCCGTTCTAAGTGTCATAAAACCACCGCCACCAAGGCCTGATGAGTTTGGCTCTGCAAGCCCTAAAGCGAAGCCAACTGCCACAGCAGCATCTACTGCATTACCGCCTTTTTCCATGATTTCTTTACCAATTTTTGAAGCTTCATACTTACCTGACGAAACCACTCCGGTGGTGCCTTTTGCATCACGACCCGTTTTTGTAAGTACGCCCTCTGCATCGAAAAGCACGAAATCATCAAGTGACGTATACGCCTCCTCAGCAGTGCTCGCATCTGTTTTTTCTTCTGCAGGCGCATTTGAGGCAGTAGAATCTCCAACAGGTTCTTGAGCTGCCGGCGTCTGAGTTGCTGGTGCTGCACATCCGACAAGTAACAAAACAACGAGCATAAATGCAATTATACTTTTAGTCATTTTCATAGTTTAATCCCCCTTTGTTTAATGAGTATCGAATCCGATTATTCAGACTCTATTTATAAGCATACTCGCACTTCATTAGTGCAAATACTTACCTAATTGTGGTCCACCTAAATCTTCTTTCAAAGCGGCTATAAAGAGTTCTTCATAAGTTGGAATATTTGAAAAAGTAACGGGTTTATCTGCATATTGATTTGAATATGCTTTTGTATACTCGATGATGCCTTGAAGATGTCTGCCGACACGCTCTTCTATGGGATGTCCCGATTCATCATATGGCACATACAAAAAGCCGAGTTTTTGACTTCTTACATATGATTTATCAATCCCGGTAAGTGCAAGCGCTTCATTCGTGGCACCTCTAAGACGTCCCTGTGATGCATTTGCCGTCTCCATGAGGAGTGGGATCGTGTCTGTATAATCTCCCAGCTCTCTATGTGTCAGCCCATGTAGGTTTGAAGGCGAGGGTTCAAGTGCCATCTGGATGCCAGAAAATTGCAATTCCATAACGCCTTCTGCCGCAACACTCATTCCCTTTTCATGAGATACAGTGGCATTGATTACGGGATATTCTGGTGATGCTTCATGTAAGTCAAAGGTTAAATTTACATCTTCGCTTCTGATGAGTTCAGCAATTGCATATGCAGCTTGTTCAGTGAGTGTGCCATCTGGACGCCCTGGATAAGCTCTGTTGATATTTCTAGTTTCTGAACCCGATAGTTGTTGTCCTGAAGCGGCGTGAACATAGACATCTGGATCTGGCCACTGATCTATTGGATTGGACGCTCTTGAGCCATATCTAAAAGTTCTGATACCTTTTTCTGTTGGAATATGGATAAACTGCGGCGATGCTTCTTGTGCATCATTATGCGTCATGCCGCTGTGGTTCGTATATGGAATCACGTATACAGTCCCCTCTTCTATCACTGCATTTTCAATGAAGGTAATTGCACTGAGGTAACCAGAGGGTTCATTCCCGTGAGTGCCTCCGAGAATTAAAACTTTGCCACCTGGCTTAGTGCCTTTGAGCACATAGACCTCTGTGTCCATATTCGTGTTCTTTATGCCATCATAGTATTCTGAGAGCATTTTCACATCTTCCACGCTTGGACCGGGCTCAATCACACCTAAATCTTTCAACGATAAGAAATTGATGCTCGAAAACACCATGACAACTATGGCGATGGCTAGGCACAAAGTACCTGTTAGATAATGTTTCTTCATCCCTTGCCTCCTATTTAATCATTAAAAATCTTAAAACCAGTGGAATAATAACCAGTGCTGCATTGGCTTGATGTGTCAGCTTTTCTTCATCAAAAATATTCCATATTACAAAAATAAGTACCAATGCAATTATCCCTCTATAGATCAAAGTAATCATATGTCATCTCCATTCTCACTTAAATACGATAAATGGCGCAATTTTATCCGAAAACAAAATAAATAGAATTGCCCAAATAATAATGATCAGACTTGGCACGATAAACTTTTTAAGGACGGGTTTATAGTCATCAAGGCCAACGACTTGAGCTGCAAATATACCCGCAAGTGCTGTGGGCGGCATCATATCGCCTAAAGATGCGATTAATGAAATTGCAGAAGCTGTGACGATTTGACTCCCACTTAAGAAGGCCATTAAGAATGGAACGCCCAGTACCGAAGCCGCACCATATGAAGATACGGCACCAAATAGTGGAATCGTAACTGCCATTGCGATATAGCGCAGTGCATCTGGAAGACTAATACATGTGGTTACAATTAATCCGCGAACACCTGTCAGAGTCATGATCTGTATGAACATACCCACACCCATCAAAATGCCCAAAACAGGTAGAACACTTTTAACCGATTCCTTGCAAACTTTAGTAACGCTAATTCGATTGCCCGTAAATCCGCCTACAATAGAAGCTATGATAAAAATAAGGGGCATACCGAGGTTTGGCAATGACGGAAACGATTTGTTGACAATCATCAAACCCAAAGCCACAAATATGGGAATAAATATCTTACCACCGTGTTTTTCCATAGGCTCATTGTTCAATTTGGATTTAATGAGGTCGTAGTCAAATTTCTTGACGTACTTATGGCCAAACATCAGCACAAATAAGATTGCCAGTGGAAAAGTGAGCATTGCAAGCGGCCCTTCAAATCCAACATATGGAATATCTAATCCGCCACCTATAATCATAACTGGAATATTGACTGGTGGCGCAATCATGCCAAGCAAACCACCCATTGCTATAATGCATGCGGTTTCAAGTGCAGGAATACCCATAATCATCAATATGGGTGCCATGATAGATCCTGCTGACAAGACAGCTGCAGTGGATGACCCTGTAATCATACCTGGAAACATGATCACAAGCATGATTAAACAAAGGAGCAGAGCAGGTGTTTTGTTGAATTTTTTTATTATGAGTGCGGATAGGGCATCCAGTGCGCCAGAATCCTGTATGACTTTCATAAAGATCATCGCTGTTGTTATGACGAGCACCGTGTCTACATATGAAAACATGCCTTCCACTAAGTGACGTAATGGAAATCCATATCCCCCTACAAAGGCACCAACAACAGCTGCCGCTACCATAGAAATACTAACAGGAAGCTTAAATAAAAAGCAGCCTGAAATAAATGTTATAATCATAGCTAGAAAAATGATTAACTCAATGCTCATGAAATGCCTCCCTAAATTTCGTATCCAATAAATGCTCTAAACACATTACTTAAACGCTGCCTTGAGAGGTGACATAACATCAGCCATAGTATCCACAAGATCCATTGGCATCTTAGACTCAGATGCTAATTTGGACATCATGCCATCTTTATCCCCCGCTGCAACGACAATCGCATAATCTGCTTTGGCAAAACTTGGTCCGATAAATTTATCCGAAAGCTCTCCTCTTCTTGCTTCTCCACCAATATGAACAGCAATAATCGTAATGCCCGCTTCATCGGCTTTGTCAATTAGCGCAGATACTCTTTCCAGTTCTTGATCCGCATCAATACCAGCTGCTCCAAGACCTTTTGAAGATCCGCCAACTGCTAAGACAAGCGTTTTAACATCTGTTAAATCAGCTTCAGTCGCCGTTGTCTTCATCGTCAAGTCAATGTCACTTTTTGTAAGCATTGTTTTTACCATTTCAACATCAGCAGATTGTCCCACAGAAGTTAACAAAACAGGTTGTTCTGCAATGGGTTCTGTCAAACCTTCAATCGTCACGGCTTCCTCTGCTGTCTGTGGTTCATCTGTGGTCTTACTACCACATGCTGTCAAGAGTGTTCCCAACAACATGATCAATAAAAATACTGAAATTATCTTTTTCATATCTTACTCCCCTATCTTAAAATCGCTTGTTTTACCTCTGTATGTGTCCTAAGAGGTTCATATATTGTTTAAATAAATGTAACATATTGTTTTTGACCTTTCTATTTTTTCTCTTATTTATCTTATTTATCTCATCAGGATTCACAGTGTTCAAAACTGAATGAAGAAAAAAAATACTGGTATCATCATATCCATGCATATGACAATACCAGTATTTCCCTATAAAATGTATAATTTAAATGTTTATTTTAAAATGCCCTTTAGAGTCTATTAGATGCGTTTATAAGTTTGCTTTGGCCTGCCCACTTTGCCATAAGTGCTTTTGACTTCAACAATATTTTCCGCCGAAAGATATTGTAAATACCGATAAGTCGTTTGATAGGCAAGCCCTGAAATATCTGAGATCTCTTCAACCGTGATGAAATCATCCACTTTGGCAAGTGCGTCCAAAACCAGTTCAAGTGTTGCCATTCCAATGCCCTTTGTAGGTGTTAACGTCACTTTAGGTTTCAAATGAGATGTCTCGCGAGTCTGTATCAATTTAATGTGAAGCTTGATACGCGATATAATATCAGGGGTTCTAATGGGCTTCATTGCAAAATCCGTTGCTCCAACCTCTAAAAACCGATCTGCCAATTCTTGACTCTCATCAATTGTGAATACGATTATCGGAACTTCCTCATCCAGTGCTCTGATCATGCGAACGCCCTCAAAACCATTAATTCTTGGCATATGATAATCAATTAGTATCAAATCTGGTTTAAATTCTTTATAACTTTCTAAGCCAACAGCAACATTTTCAGCTGTAACTGCGATCCATCCTTGACTTTCAATAACTGCCTTTAAAGCAAATCTTATGGATTCATCATCGTCAATCGATAATATGGTCAATGTCTTATCCATTTACCTGCCCCCCTTCTTTAAGCACTACTTTAATTGTAGTGCCTCTATCTGTGACACTTTCAATGTCAATCCATCCCTCGTAAGAATCCACAACACTTTTCACAAAACTTAACCCCAGTCCATGAGAATCTCTTGTGGAATAACCTACCTCCCATATTTTATCACAGTTTTTCATATCAATGCCACAGCCATTATCTGACACCTCAAATCCCAACCATGCATTATCCTCTATAAAGAAGCGAGATACTTTTATTTGTATATTGGGCACAGTGTGTTTTGTTGCTTCATATGCATTTTCAAGCAAATTGATAAGCACTCTGATCATTCGCGTCTTGCTCAAAATAAGCATATTCTTTGGATATTCATTTTGAACCGTTACATAAGGTGCGTACTCTGTGATAGAAATTTGCGCCAAAACAGCTTGAAGCAATTCATCCGTTGTTATCAAGGATCTATAGTCCTCGTATAAGATCTCAGAAATCATGCCACTCATTCTTTTAATTGCAAGTTCTACATTTTCTAAGTAATCGACATCTTTGCTCCTACCATCCATCTCACAATTCAACTTGACCACACCCACTAACGCCTGTGCAGAAGTAAGTGGTGACTTTAAATCATGAACCAAACTGTTCATTTCTAAAAAAGTTCTGTTTTTTAGCGCTGTGAATTTTGCTTCAATTTCCATCTTTCGATTGGCCTCTCTCAGTGCATTCATGGATCTCAGATTATTTTCATCTCGAATGAGTAAAAACAAAAGCGCTCCCAGGAAAAGAAGCAGCAATAAAAAAACCAATGCCATGATATCAACCGTTTTATCAGCCTGTAAAAAATGTGCTATGAGTTTTACCTCTTTGGAGGTTTCTCCTCTGCCTATGGGCAATCCCTCCATGCAAGGCATTATATCCACAAATTGAAACGCCGTTAAAAAGACCATAATTAAAGTGGATTTCTTCCATCCGCTCACACGATTATAGTCATTTTTCCCTAGAAGCATTAATAGAATAATCAGTACAAAAGCCGGCATACCAAAATAGTATTTGATGTGATGAACATAACCTATGATAAAATAAACCGGTGGAATGATCAGACAGATCAATGCGGATTTAAACAATTTCTCAAAGGGAAAATTATCGCTGATTTCTATGGATTCTGTAATAAAAAATGCACCCAGATAATGTGGAAATGCGCGGAGTGAATTGAGCGCAATGAGCTCAAGTCCTGCAACCATTAAAATGATCACATCTTCATTTCTAATGGCCTGATTCAACTTTTCAGGTATGCTAAAAGTATTCACCGTAATAATACTAGGCATTATAATCCCTACGATTACCATGAGCAGACCATACCAAAATTTAGAGTGATTAAAGTTTTTGATATGAATGTTATCCATCAGGCCCCCCTCTTTCTATAGAGAAAAATAAGCATGCTCACCCCTGTTAAAAATCCTATGCTGATTAGAAACTTGGGATAAGTCACCGTGTAATATATAGTGCCTGTACCGATTTCGTCTCGTTCAATTGGGTCAAAGGGCATACCATAGGTCAATGTGATCTTTTCGATATTTAGCAAGTTGATTACAGGCACCTCTTTAGAGAGATAGTGCTGAATAATACCGCTTTTTGCATCCACCTTTCCAAAGTACTGATTGCCATCTAAGATGCCTTGTCCCAATGTGATGGCTTCTTCAGTCGTGCCGCCATTGGTTATGTTGCCGCCCACTGCAACGAAACAATCAATTTGTCCATAGGTTCTCAACCTCAGCTGAACATTCTTTTCAAGATCAGGTTCTTTAGAAAGATTTAGTCCTGACTCAATCAATCTCTCTTCAATTTCATGGATCTTATCTGAATCTATGTTGACACCCACATCAAAATCTCCACCAAGGGAAACCATTGCACTATCTGTATCCAATAATCCCTCCTGATACAAGTGATGTAACATCTCAGGAAATGTCAAGGCATAGTTGTTCGCACCATAAGTGGAGGCCCCTACACTGGTTATGGGCACCATTTCCAGTTCCATCTCTTCTGCCGCACAGAGCACGGCAATATTTAGAGCGGGGAAAGAACCCGAGAAACCAAGTCCCACGCGGTTTCCTTTTTTAAGGCCAACCTCATGAAACATTTTGACAACAAGTGCCGCCATATCTGGATGAGCTGTGGTTCGTTTAGCTTTTACTTCACCTAAAGTTGTGGTAATGAGATTAAACGGTTCGCCAATCAGCCCTGTCTTAAAATAATCCTCATCTGACAAAGGAATTTCAAGATCGCTCTTATAAGACTTAATAGCCTCCATGCAGGTTTTCATCTTTTCAGCAGCATGGACTTGTTGATCATAGTAGGTATTCTTTTGAACTTTACTGTTCTGAACAACTAGGGCCAACAACAAGATCAGAAAAAGCAATATTAAGCTCAGTCGAAGTACATCTCTTTTATTTGTATCCATACTTATGTTTTCCTCCTCATTTGCAAAAGCACGCAAAATCGTGTCCTAGACTAATAATATTATAAATACATATTATAGACTAATAACAGGCACACCTAGCCACATGATCACAAGCAGATTCAGCACAACGACAATTCCCAACGATAAAGTGGATTTTAAAACACCTTGCCTTTCCCATTCTAAAGCGATGATTCCCGGCACAATTTTCCCTATGATTCCAGGGGTATGAACTAAAACACCACTTCTAATAACGAGTACGTTTATGGCAAACGAAAGTAAAATCATAACGGCAAATCGTCTTCGTCCATAGAGAATCATGACTTTCGATAGGAGTTTCGCAATGCCCCAAGTCAATAAAACCACTCCAAATGTATACGCAATTCTATAAGGCGAATGAAAATTGAGTGCAAAATAGCCTGCCACAATAAGGCCAGATGGGGAGATCCCTGTCAATTCGTAAAACAGAAGACTGATGACTATCCCTAAAATAATAATGTTATTATCCAATTTCATGTCCCTCCATTTCAATTTTACGGATCAATTGCATCCCATCGTTTGCGATATTCCCCACTGCAAATACAAAAAAATGACGATTTACTTTTTTGAAGTCCATTGCATCCACGGTATTAAAATGACTTACAGTCATAAAATTGCGCTTCAATCTCTTTTGCATCATTAAGTTCATGGAACCCATGAGCCATACTTCAGTCGGTTTAAGATTTATGGCAAGCTCTATCATTTGCTTCGTTCGAGATAAACGGTCTGATCGGCTATTGATCAGGAGTATACACTGTCTGTCTTTAAACAAATCTCTTGCCATCAGCATGTTGTAAACATACGCCGTGGAATCTGGATCGTTGATTGAAAAACCATTTACAAAGATGCCGTCGTTTTTTAGACGAAACAAACTGAGTGCGTATGGATCTTTCTTGTAATTGAGCATGCCTTCTAGAGCAACTTCTCTCGCCACCCCTAGATGTTCACATACTGAAAGCGCAAGTGCCAAGTTTTCACCAAAGAGTTCGTGTTTAACGGACTCTGAAATTTCTGCTAAGACGGTCTCTGTGTGACGTCTTTCCGCATTTATCTTAAGTTGCGGATAAGCATCTGCATCCGCCGTAAACAAAACGCCGTTTTCTGGAATTGTATTGGATAAAGCTTCACAGATTTCAGGTAAAGTCCTTCCCATTTCTTCTAAATGATCGTGCCTTACATTGGTAATGACACCCATATTGCTCATGAGCATTCTATCCTGTGAAATGCGTTGCAACTCTGGAGAAATTGCCATACATTCACAGACTAAAATATCGGCTTTATCCTTATTTGCCCTTTTTAGAACCCAGAGTTGCTCTTTGATATTGGGGCTTCCATTTCTTTTTATTTGCCTTTCAATATTGTCCGTTCCTATGATCAGAGGAACTGTCCCAGTGGTCTTACAGAACACGCGATAACCACTTCGTCTGAGCCCAGCATCTATGAGCCTCGTCACGGTTGATTTCCCACGGGTGCCATTAACATAAATAACATGTTTAAGTTGTTTCCGTCTATATATTGCCAATTTGTTTTCTATTAAAAATCCTATTAGAATAATGCCAAAGAGCAGCATGATCATGTTCTCCAAGACGGTTCACCTCTTTTTATTCGCTTTTATATGATCGTGTCATACTATCTAAAAGAATATCACAAATTTTACGATTTTGAACACCATTTGTTTCATCTCCCAATGACTCAAACCGATTTTCGCTGACGATTTTCCCGATTAGTGCCTCGGAGAAAATCTTTCGGCTCAAATCTTGGTGTTTTAACAAAAAAAAAGCCATGTTTACGCATGACTTTTGAGCTTTGATGCTGAGGTTATTCTCCTAGATAACTAGGCTCTTCTTCATCTGTTAAGAGTTTCGCTTTCTCATATTCTTCAAATATGATATCTTGAATCATCGAACGCGTCTCTTGATTTATTGGATGTGCAATATCTCTGTAGTCGGATTCCCCAACCTTTCGACTCGGCATTGCCACAAACAACCCATTTTGTCCTTCAATTACCTTGATATCATGTACAACAAATGCATTATCAAAAGTCAAAGAAACGACAGCCTTCATTTTACCTTCTTCACGTAATTTGCGAATTCTTACATCTGTAATATTCATCGATTTATTTCCCCCTAATTTTGCTGTGTAAAGTGAATATTCTATACAGATCTAAAAAGTCCTTCTTTTTTTTTAGAAAATATTAATTTTTTTTAATTATTTTTAATTATTTAATGTCCGATGCTCTAAAGTCCGCTTCAAATAGCCTTTATCCTCTATGTCATATCGAAACATCCAGCAAACGATATCACAGGGCATAGAGCGACGCTTAATTTTGATAAGCCCGCTATTTTCACATACCAACAGCCTAAGTAAAATTACAGTTTTTCATAATTCGGATGTACAATAATTTCGTTGGCCTCATCAATGGCCTCAAATTTAATCAAGGACAGATAGTTTTGAACTAACTTTTGCGAAGGTGAAATGGTATCCATGAGCACACATACGCCTGCCACCTTACATTCCAACTCTTCAACTAATTGAATCATACCTTTTGCCGTGCCGCCTGCTTTCATGAAGTCATCCACAATAAGCACTTTAGATTCCTTTTTAATGGCATTTTTCGCAATATACATGGTTTGAAGTTTCCCTGTGGAACCCGAAATGAAATTAATGCTAATTTTAGGGCCTTCTGTTACTTTATTTTCATGCCTTGCAATTACTAGCGGCACATTTAAGCCTCTGGCGGTCATCATTGCAATGGGAATCCCCTTCGTCTCCACAGTTAATACATAATCCACTTGATTGCCATCATCTGAATATTTTTCTGCAAAAATATCTCCAATCCCTTTGGTATAGCTTGGATTGTATAAAATGTCCGCCATATACAAGTATTTGCCTGGCATAATACGTTCTTTTTTTCGAATGTCCTCACAAATCTTTTCAATCAGTGTGGTCTTTTCTTCTTTACCCATCATGGGAACGTATTTAGCCCCACCTGCAGCACCTGCAAGTGTCACCACTTTTCCAAGAGAGAGTTCCTCCATGATTTTTTTTACAATTACAAGATCTTCACTAATCGTTGATTTTGCTGAATTGAACATATTCGTAAAATAATTTAACGTAAAAACCTTATTGGGTGAATCACATAAAATTTTAACAATTGCACCAATTCTTTCATTTCGTTTTAATTTGCTCACTTTATCACACTCCGAATATTTATAATCTATATTTCTAATTTTATTCGTTTTTTTCATTTACTTCAATCACTTTTTATTTTTTTCTTTCAAGTTTTTAAAAATATGGTATAATCATTATGTCTTTTGTGTCAAAAGACGGACTAAATAACAGAGGTGAATTATGATAGATATGAGTACCATCCAAACCGTCCACTTAATTGGAATTGGCGGGGTCAGCGTAAGTGCAATCGCTGAGATCTTACACACCAATGGCTATGAAATAAGCGGTTCTGATATGTCGTCATCTCCTATAACTGAAGCACTTCAAAACAAGGGGCTTAAAATATATATTGGACACTCTGCTGATCATATAAAAAACATTGATTTAGTCGTTTATACCTCTGCTGTAACAGAAGAAAATCCAGAGTTATCAGAAGCTATCGCCAAGGGGATTCCCTGTCTTTCAAGAGCAGAGATGTTGGGACAAATCATGTGTGCCTATCAAGATAGCATTGCAATCTCTGGCACACATGGCAAAACAACAACAACTTCAATGATCACAAGGTTATTAAATGACTCAACCTTTGATCCAACAGCACTTGTAGGAGGCTTCTTCTCAGATATTGAGAGCAATGTTCGAATTGGCAAAAGTGAATTATTCATCACTGAAGCCTGCGAGTACAAAGAAAGCTTTTTATCTTTTTTTCCTAAAATCGGCATTATCCTCAACATCGATGAGGACCATCTCGATTACTATAGAGATCTGGAACACATTATCAGTGCTTTTGCAAAATTCGCTGATAACATTCACGAGGATGGTGTTCTCGTTTTAAATGGTGATGATTACAACAGTAAAAAAATCAAGGCCTATTACCAAGGACGTCTCACTACCTTTGGCATCAATTCCGATTGCGATTTCAGTGCAAAAAATATTGTCTATAATCATTTGGGCTTTCCCACATTTGATGTTTACTACAAAGATCAGAAAAAAACTCAAATTTCATTGTCCATTCCAGGGCAGCACAACGTTTATAATGCACTTGCGGCAATTGCCGCTGTATCCGAATTCATAAAGGATTATGATCTCATTCAATCCAGATTGAATTCATTTAAAAATGCCAAGCGCCGTTTCGAGCAAATTGGCTCAGTGAATGACATCAGCATTATCGATGAATATGCACATCATCCTAGTGAGATCAAGGCTACTTTGCAAGCTGCACGGAGGATCGAATCCCTGAATAAGTTGTATTGCATTTTTCAACCACACACTTATTCAAGGACTAAAGAGCTCTTACACGAATTTGCAGGTTCCTTTAAATCAGCTGATGAAGTCATACTCACCAACATTTATGCAGCGCGTGAAGTTGATAAAGGCGAAATACATTCAAAAGATCTTTTGAAAGCACTTTTGGCAGAAGGTATAAATGCACTTTTCTTTGAAACATTTGATGAAGTTGTGGCCTATCTAGCGGCTAATTGTCATCCTCACGATTTTGTTATGACCATAGGTGCTGGCGATGTGAACAAAATTGGCTATGCGCTCAACGATATTTTGAAAAAGTAAGCATGAAAAAAAGCGTTTATTCACTAGGTTGATATCCTATGAATAAACGCTTTATTAATTTGATTTAGCAGCATATCTTAGTTAGAAGTATTTGCTTCACCGTTTTCTTCTGCTTTCTTCTCAGTACCATAAATTTTTAACAGAGTGCTCTCGAGTTCGGCTGGATCATGTATCCAGTAGTCGAGACCATTGATTTTTTTATCCTCGCCTGTTACAGTATAAAACGATATTTGATCTGTTTTCATGCCGGCTGCTTTAACCGCATAGCCTAAAGCATCTTCGATTGTCATGTCTGTTTTAACATAATTGCTGTTGATAATCGTATTCATAACAGAAGGCAATTGAGCACTCAGCGCCTTCTTGATCATTGTGTTTACAAAAGCCTGTTGTCTCGGAATTCTTTGAATGTCACCTTCGCTGATCGTGCCATCATTATTTTTTCTAAATCTCAAAAACTTGACCGTTTCTTTACCATCAAGCGTCTGAGTCCCTGCTTTAAGATGAATATGAAGTTCTGGACTCGCCCAAACATCATCATAATCCATATCAAATGGTACTTTCACTTTGTAACCACCAAGAACGTCTACTACTGCTTGTACCGCTTTGAAATCCACTTTGACGTAGTAATCAATTGGAACCCCTAAAAACTCAGACACATATTTTTTCATACCATTGACGCCACCGACTTCTTTCATCCCGTAAACTGCGTTCATTTTCTTTTGTCCCGGATTATTGAAGCCTTCAACATGATGGTAGGTGTCTCTTGGAATCGATAAAATATCTATTTTTTGTTCATCTGGGTCAAAACTGATAAACATCATCGTATCTGCCAATGAATCATTGAGTCCAAAAGCAAGTACATTCACTCTATTTGAACTATCCGCAAGTTTCTGCAACTCTGTCCGAGTATCCACTTCAACAATAGGTTCTTGCGGTTTAACAGCTACAGGCTCTGTTGAAGGTGATGTTTCCGAAGGTGTCTTACTGGCGTTCTTTTCATGATTCTTCTCCATAATAAGAAACCCACCCGCAATTATAGCTGTAAAACATATAAACGATATAACAAACAATTTAATGTAAAACTTCATATTGTGATTCCTTTCATAATAAGATCTATTCTATTGTAACATAAGAGGAAAGGCAACCATTTTACATTTATGTTACATCCTTTTCATTTCTGTCCCACTTAGTACTGATAGAAACCTAACCCTGATTTTCTTCCCAAACGACCAGCTCTCACCATTTTTCTCAAAAGAGGGTGCGGTCTATACTTAGGATCTTTAAATTCCTCAAACAAAACTTCCATGATCGCTAAATTTACATCATTTCCAATGAGGTCAGCAAGCGCTAAAGGTCCAATTGGATGATTGGCACCAAGCATCATGGCTTTATCAATATCTTCCGCAGTTGCAACACCATCTGCTAAAATGCCAACCGCTTCGTTAATCATTGGAATTAAAATTCGATTGACCACAAATCCAGGCGCTTCTTCAACCTTTACAGGATCTTTGCCCACTTTTGTGGAAAGCCCATAAACCGTATCATACGTTTCATCAGAAGTTGCAATACCTTTGATAATTTCAACCAATTTCATAACAGGTACAGGATTAAAAAAATGCATCCCTATTATTTTATCTGGTCGCTTTGTAACGGCAGCGATCTCTGTAATTGAAAGTGATGACGTATTTGTCGCTAAAATAGCATCTGCTTTAACGACTTGATCCAACTCTTCAAATATTTTCTTTTTTACATTCATATTTTCAGTTGCGGCCTCTATGACAAAATCACAGTCCCTTAAATCCTGAACATTAGAAGTAGGGTGAATTCTACCCAAGCTCGCAATTTTATCATCTTCGGTTAATTTTCCTTTTGTCACCATCTTACTATAGGCTTTTTCAATACCTTTGATGCCCTTGTTCAGAACCTCTTCATTTAAATCACGCATAACAACATCATAGCCATTTTGAGCAAAAATTTGAACGATCCCAGCGCCCATAGTGCCTGCTCCTAAAATACCGATTTTCATAATCATTCCTCCTACTTTTATCCGTTATAAGCTTGTAAAGTTACTTGTTTTGAAACTCAGCTTTGCCTTTGTTTAGAAAAGCTTTCATGCCATCCTTTTGGTCAAGCGTTGCAAAACAAAGTCCAAATAATGTCGCTTCAACCTCATTGCCCTCTTCAATTGAGACGTTTGCGCCCACATCAATCGCTTTTTTTGCATACTTAACAGCAATTGGTGCTTGTGATGCAATCAAATCCGCTGTTTCAAGTGCAACTTCAAGAACATTGTCTGCCGTAATGCCATTAATTAAACCAATCTTTTCAGCGTGTTCAGCATCGATCATTCTTCCAGTATAGATAATTTCTTTTGCTTTTGCAATACCAACAACTCTTGGCAGTCTTTGCGTGCCAGCAAAACCCGGCGTAATGCCCAGCGAAACCTCTGGTTGACCGAATTTTGCCTTTTCATGAGCATATCGCAGATCACAACTTAACGCAAATTCAAGTCCGCCACCAAGTGCAAAACCATTAATTGCAGCAATAGTAATCTTCTCCATCTTCTCAACTGCTCTGAAAACACTCTGTCCAAGGCGTCCAAATTGCCGTCCCTCTTCGGCGTTAAGTGGTGCCATTGCCTTTATATCCGCTCCGGCTATAAAAGCTTTGCCTGCACCTGTAAAAACAACAACCGTTATTTCAGAATCTTGTTCTAATTCTGCGATTAATGCCTTTAGCTCATGCAGTGTTTCTTCGTTGAGGGCGTTCAAAGAACTTGGTCTGTTAAAGGTAACAATGCCAACTTGATCCCTCTTTTCGAATAATATGTTTTCCATATCTTCTCACCTTCCCTATGTTTTGTGATTTATATCAATGAAGCAATGCTTCGATGATAAACCCTATGACTAACATTTCTATAGCGATGATTGTTGGATATAAACCCTTGTACTCAAGGTCCTCATTTTCTGCTGAATCTAATTCTTTTGCTTTTACATCTTTTATTGGTTTTATAATCTCTGTTGGCTTTATTGCCTCTGTTGGTTTAGACACATGATCATATTGGTGATGCGTCAAAGAAGCGAACCTTGATTTAGGCGATCCGATAAACCGATAGGATGCTATGAGCATTGCTACCACCGAACCTGCAAAAACAGCGACATATGCCCCCTGTATAAAACCTTTTTTAAGTAACATGCCTGCCAAACCACCTACCAAGGCAAACCCTATCGTATAGATCAATCCATTGACAACCGCTTTGATAATCAGTTCAACAAGACGTTTCATTTAATCTCTCCTTAAAATTCATACTTGAGAAAAATCGTTGCATAACCAAGCAAAATCACACCACAGACAACCAAAACGTCTGCAATGTTAAAAATTGGAAAATTAATGAATTTGAACTCCAAAAAATCCACAACATAATTGAGCCTTGCTCTATCTATAAAATTGCCCAACGCCCCCGAGATAATACAGACGTATGAGAGTTTGACAATTATCGGATCACCTACCTTAATGGCTTTAGTCATCATCCCCAGTAATACGGCAATGATTAATAAGGTCACAATAATTAAAAGCAACTGCTTATCTCTTAATATACTAAATGCAGCTCCAGTATTCTCTGTGTAGTGAAAGCCTAAAACACCGGGCACAAATGCCATACTCTTTTGCGGCATCAAGCGCGTCACTGCCCAATACTTTGTCAGTTGATCCACGCCAACAGCCACTAATATCATAAAAAAATAGATCATAACACCTCCTATTGTAATGGGGAGACTAATCTGCCCAAAGCTTCCAGTACTTTATTTCTAAACCTTCTATTTTTAAAATGCTCCAATATAAATTCGTTGCATTCACTCAAGTCTTTTACAAAATCTTCTTCCAAACGTATAATCGTTGGCACATCATATATAAACGCATTGACTTCAAAATTGATTTCAAGTGACCGTATATCCAAATTTGTAGTGCCGACAGTTGCAGAAAGTCGATCCACAATCATAATTTTAGAATGTATAAAGCCGTTTTTATATTGATATATTTTAACACCTGCTTCAAGCAAGGCTTCAATGTTAGATTGTGATGCCCAATACACAAAGAAGTGATCTGGCTGAGACGGGATGATAATTCGAACATCCACACCACTCAGCGCTGCTGTTTTGAGTCCCATCATCAAGCTTTCTTCTGGAACGAGATAAGGCGTGGTAATCCATATTTTATCTGTAGCTGAGGCCATCATCTTGTAGAAAGCTTGTAATATGGCCTGCCACTCTGAATCCGGTCCAGAGGCGACGATTTGAATCAATGCTTGCTTTTCAATTAAATGCTCTGGGAAATACTGCGCACCATCCACAACTTGCTTGGATACATAATTCCAGTCATTTAAGAATATGGTTTGAAGCGCATAGACGGCCTCACCCTTTATTTCCAAATGCGTATCTCTCCAAAAATTGAATCGATTGGACTTGCCAAGGTACTCATCACCAATATTCAGTCCACCTACAAAACCAACCACTCCATCCACAACGACAATTTTTCTATGGTTTCTGTAATTTAAATCTCTCGAAAAAAGTGGAAATGCAACTGGAAAGAATGGATATACTTCCACACCTGCTCTTTTAAGACTGTCTATGTAATATTTGGACAATCTAAAAGAACCCACGGCATCATAAATCAGTCTAACCTTAACGCCCTTTTTGGCCTTTTCAATAAGCAGTCTCCTGATCTCATTTCCAATTTGGTCATCTTTAATGATGAAATATTCAATGTGAATATGTTCTTTAGCACGTTCTATACAGCCTATTAAGCGATTAAATTTATTGATGCCATTTGTAAGCACATTGATCTCATTTTTTAGTGAAAAAGGTGCTTTGGCATTGTTTAAAATAAGTTGCATAAGACGCTTATTATGGGCATTCCCACTGTTTGGCAGTTCAATATAGTCTATCAGTCCCTGTTGTACCTTTGCAGCATGCAGCAATCGATCTGAGTCTGCCAGATGTTTGCTCTTTGAAAGAGATTTTTTACGATAACTTCTACCAAAGAGGATATAACACAGAAAACCCAATAAGGGAATTAACGTTAAAACGAGTAGCCACGCCACTGTACGTGAAGGATTTTTATTCTCTAAAAAAATGACGATGGCAATCCATAGGATATTGATCCTGAACAACCAATAGAGTACATTAAAAACAATTTCAATATAAATATTTTGACTTGCATTTTGAGAGAGCCAATAGTAACCAACCCATACGGAACACATGAGCAAAATGACGCCAATAATGATCAAAATTCTCTTAATCAAACGCTCCATAAAAACCCCTCCTCTTGAGTGGTCTTAGAATAAGTTAATTTCTAAACTTTGCTTCCACACGATAAATATGAAATCCTTTACTAGAAAATTTTTCTTCATATTCCGTCATAATGTTGTCAGAATCGTTTTGAGCATGTAGATCAAGTGCAATATGCTTCATAATCATATCCAATGCGCAAAACTCATTGAGTGAAAATTCAAACAAGGCTTTATTGTCTGTTTTAAAATGAATCCAGCCTTCATCTTTGAGGACAACTTGATATTTTTTCATAAAATCTCTATAGGTTAATCTTCTCTTATAATGCTTCTTTTTAGGCCATGGATCACTAAAATTCAAATAAATTCGAGAGAGCTCATTTGCTTCAAAAAAAGCATCCACTTCTCTCAAATCGATCATAATCATTTTTAGATTTGGCAATTTGACTTTATCCGCACGTTGAGCCGCCTTTAGAATAACCTCAGTAATCACATCTACCATAATAAAATTGACATTGGGATGACGCTTTGCCATTTCAATGATAAAGCGCCCTTTTCCGCCACCAAATTCAGCGTGAATGTCGTGATCATTTCCAAAGACTTCATGCCATTTGCCCTTTTTACTTGCCGGATCCACAACAAATACTTGATCATAAGTAACCAGTTCTTCAAAAGCGCCCCTTATTTTTCTAACTCTCATTATTACACCTCATATTCAATCTCTATTATAGCAAATTCAAATCAAAAGAACATCCTTAAATAAAGATGTTCTTCTCGCTCTTGTGAATCGGCTTACAATTCTGTAAACATTTTGGGATTATCACTCCATTTTAGAAGTGTTTCTTTGCTGCTTTCATCCACATAATTTTTTTCTACTGCAATGGGCAATAGCGTCTTATAATCTGTAAGCGTCTCGAACGCAACACCTTTCTCATTAAAAATCTCATCCACTTGTGCAAAGTTATAGCTGAAGATCGCCAAAACACTTAAAACTTCTGCACCTTCCTCTATTAGAGCCTCACAGGCTTTCATAGAACTTCCCCCAGTGGATAGCAAATCTTCAATCAAAACAACTTTGCTACCCGGTTTCAAATAGCCTTCGATCTGTTTGCCTTTTCCATGTCCTTTTGGATTGCTTCTGACATATACCATTGGCAAATTCAATATTTGAGCTACCCATGCCGCATGCGGTATACCTGCTGTGGCTGTACCCGCAATCACTTCAACATCTTTATATTTCGCTCTGATCATATCTGCAAAACCATTCGCAATTAAATCTCTCACTTTAGGAAAGCTAATCGTCATTCGGTTATCGCAATAAACGGGTGATTTAATCCCTGAAACCCATGTGAACAATTGATCTTCTCCTACTATTGAAACCGCTTTGATCTCTAAAAGCGCTTCTGCAACTTGCTTTGATATCATTTTTCGCCTCCTGCAATTTTTAATTGGATTCTTCTATTTTTTCAAGTGCACCCTCAGAGTAATTGTTTTTAGCATTCCACAGTAAAAATTCGTGTATGCCATTGTCTTCAAGTGCTTTAATTTGTGCTTCAACTTCTTTTGCACCATATGAGATATGACCCTTTACCCAACCTGCTGTAAAATCTTGAATCCAAGGTCTTATACGCGCTGGCGTCATTACATTTGTATTTCTATCGAAAGCATCCTTTAACGATCGATCAATGGTTTCATATGGAAATGCATCTGGAACAGATAGTCCGAAGTTATTCGTTCCATAGTGACTTGGATACATCATTGGGCAAATATAATCAACTACATTCGTAATAGCTTCCCAATGCTGTCCTATGCCCACATCGTTAATTGAAGTGGCTGCCCAGCCAAATACATCAGCTGCAATATAGACATTATAGGGCTTAAGCTCTTCATAAGCGTGTTTGAGATACTTTTGAATGGTCGCTGTTTTAGACTCATTTTCCGTATTTCTGTAGTCAATGTTTACTCTATCCGGAATCGCAGGGAATCTGACATAATCAAATTGAATTTCATTAAATCCCCATTCGGCAGCTTCCTTGGCAATGCCTATATTATAATCCCAAAGTTCTCTATTATGAGCAGATGCCCAAAGCAGTTTATCTCTATCGCTATACGGATTTGGAGTGCCCGCATAAACAATGGCCTTATCCAAATTTGTCTTGGCATAAATGGGCGATTTAAAGGTGACAATTCTTGCAATTAAATAGATATCGTGTGCTTTCAGTTTTTCCATGAACGCTTGCATATCTTTAATATAAATGTGTTTATTGGCTTCTGGATTGTATTTTTCAGCTGTTTCAGAATAAAACAATAAGAAACCATTATCGTCTTTAACATCTATTACAAGCGTGTTAAGTTCTGTTTGATCAAGCAGATCGATGAGTGTATTCAGCTTGTTCGTTGCAGCTGAATTCCCAGTCATATAAGCCCCTTTTACAGTTAAAGGCGGATTATTGGAAAAGGCATCATTTTTATGAAAAGCGGTATAATCCACATCGTCATAAGGCTTTGAAATAAGATCCATGGGCGTCTTTACCAGACTATCAAAGGCAACATAGCCAAGCACAGTGCCCTCAAATTGATCTGCAATCTCTGCAAATGTCGTTTTTCCCGTTTCATCCTGAATATAAGTATTTACATAGATAGCTGTTTTTGGCGCAATAGTGTTGACTTCAGCTTGCTCCCCACTGTATTGATCATAGACAATAGCCCCTTTTTTACCAGTGTAATAGGTATTTTCTGCAATCAGTTCTTTGTTGGCTTCAGCTTTAAGTCTCGCTTCTTCTTCAGCCTTAAGCCTTGCTGCCTCTTCTGCTTTAAGTCTTGCCTCTTCCTCAGCCTTGAGTCTCGCCTCTTCTTGTGCTCTTGCTTCCTCTTCAAGCCTTGCCTGTGTTTCAGCCGCTTCGATTTTTTTGTTTTCTACATAAACAGTGTATTGGTTGATGCTAAATACACCAACCAATACAGCCATAATCAGAACAACACTGAATATAATTCTTTTTCTTTGTTTCATCTAAGTCTCCTAATAGTCTACACCCGTTGTCAAATTTCAACTTATCAAACTTCAACTCATTCCAGAACAACGATTATGGATTCATCTAATATGATCCAGTTATATAAATATTCCGCATGAGAGGTTGGATTTCGAACACATTTATGGGATAAAGGAATCGTTCCAAGCGTATACGAATATTCGATTAAACCTGGATCAATTGGTGCACCAACCCTCTTCTCTTCATAAACGGCTTCTTGAATTAGTGCGCCTTGTTCATCATACTCAGCATCCTTAACGAGTTCTTGCACGGTATTCCATTTATAGTTTACAGGGAAACCATGCAAATATGCGCCACCATTAAATCGGATTGCATATGGGGCATAACCGTCAAGTTCTTTTGTTTCATCATCTAAATAGAGGAACTTATCTTTTTTTTGAATAGCCGCATATGTTCCCGGTACTGTGGGTTCCTTAAATTCAGATTTCATTCCAGTGGTTGCATAAGATAATGACTTTAAAACCCATTTATCTTCCGTCAACTGATAACTGCTGATGTTTTGATTTTTAATATCCACAATTACTGCTTGGCTTATTTGGCTCACTTGATTTTGAAAAGAAAGATACTTTTTAGGGATATAGCCCTCAGAATCATGATCGAACACATGAACCTTATAATATCCATTTTCTTCATCTAGTACATCAACAATAAGACCGTCTGGCAAATACCTAAAGTCACTATTGCTATCTGGTGTACTGTATAGTGGTGCCGATTGATCTCTTGTGTTGCCAAATGCATCTTCACTTTTACCATCATAACGCGGTGGATAACCATTTACATTTTTGTAATTGCTTATTTTGGCCATATTTTTATGATCGGCGAAGTAACTTACCAGTTCATCTATTTTGGTCTTTGCAAGATCAAGTCTGAAAGTTCTGAATCTTACAATCTTAGAATACACATAGCCTGTTTTAATCTCATTTTTTTCATACCAATAGACACGGTACCATTCATCACTGTCTGACTTTGTAAAATATTGTCCTCTTACTTTTTCAAAGACATTCATCTTACCGTAATATCCCAATTTGTTGATCACAGGACTGCTTGTATATGGCTTTTCTCTAATATTTACGGTATTGTTCACTGCCACAACATAAAAGTAACCAATATTGTATTGATTGTATTCTATGTGTTCCAAATCTACATCTTCTGGCGGTACCAATGAATACGATTCCAACAACTCTAAACCTTCGTTGTTCAGTAGGACTTGTTCTGTTGTTGCTTCAACAGCACTTTCAGATGTCCCCTCCACACTGCTTTCCGCAGCATTAACGTCATTTTCTCCAATTGGTATAATCCCTTTGGTATCACTACTATTGCTCTCGTCACTACCGGATATGTTCATAGATAGTACCGAAGATCCTGTTGAATCCATCGATAATGTACGTTCTGCATATCCCACATTGAAATTGAACATCAACAAAAATGCAAATAAAAGTGAAATCATTCCGCTTTTCCTATCTGTCATATAAACCCCTTCTACAGTTTATGGCATTTTTTTGCTTTTAAAGCCATTTAAATTTGTGTGTCTTATTCTACACATTTGGTTCTGTACTCTGAAATATCTGTTCTCTCCATTGTACCAAATTTATAGTTTAAAAGCCATTGCGGAACATTTAATTTTTTATTACAACAACGTTGCAAATTTTCCCCATGCCCTCTATCTCACACTCCACACAGTCTGAATGTTTCAAATATTTAGGTGGATTAAATCCCATGCCAACACCAGAAGGGGTTCCTGTAATAATGATGTCACCAGGGATAAGTGTTGTTCCCTTTGAAAAGTCTTCAATTAATGTAGCTATTGGGAAGATCAGTTGATCAGTGAGCCCATTTTGTCTCAATTCACCATTGATTTTAGAGGTAATCTTCAGACTTGGTGGAAATGCGACCTCGTCTGCTGTAATGATGTAAGGTCCCATTGCAGTAAAATAATCCAAAGATTTCCCCCTGTGCCACTGAATATGCTTCGTTTGAAGATCTCTTGCCGAATAGTCGTTAAAGACCGCATATCCAAATATAACATCTTGAACGTCTTTTGCAAGAACATCTTTACATTCCTTTTTAATGATTAATCCAAGTTCCACTTCATAGTCAACTTCCTTAGTCACCGATGCATCGATAATAAAATCTTCTGAAGGTCCAAGTATTCTGTGTGCCATCTTAGAAAAGTAAATAGGTTCTTTTGGAATTCCAGTTAAATTTGCTGTTTTACCTTCAAGTTCTTTAGCATGATCCAAATAGTTTTTACCTATGCAAATCAAATTCCTAACAGGTTTTGTAATAGGTGCTAAAAATGAAACTTCACCTATAGAAATGCCCTGGACCGAGTTTATTTTTTTTTGTATTTCAGAACGAATATCTTCCCAATTCTCTACGAGTTCACTAAATTGGTCCATTTCAATGCCCAAAATAGCATTTATAGGATATACATACTCTAACTCAATAACACAATAACCGATTTTTTCATTTTTGTACATACAATTTCCGATTTTCATTTAGCCTCCTCTGTACCTTTCATTTAATCTCTTAAGGGATGATATCAAGTCAATAACATTATCTTATTTGTCATATGAAAATACAAGAATATTTTAAATAATTTTCTCTATTTTCGGGTACAATAGATATAGTCGAAGCTAAAGTTGGAGGTAAATATGAAAATTAATTTTTTAGGCGCTGCTGGTCACGTGACTGGCTCCATGTATCTTGTAGAAACAGAGCAATACCGGTTTTTAATAGACTGCGGACAGTTCCAAGGCACACTTACTGAAGAGCAACTTAACTATTCGATTTTTGATTTCGATCCCAAGACTTTGGATTTTATGATATTATCACATGCGCATGTGGATCACTCCGGCAGAATTCCATTGCTCGTAAAGGAAGGGTTTTCAGGAAAAATCTACTGTACATATCCCACCATGTATTTGGCAGATATTCTCCTCAGAGATTCTGGCAAAATTCACGAGTCTGAAACGGATTGGGAAAATAAAAAGAGAGAGCGTGCAGGTCTTGAAAAAGTCCTTCCCCTTTTCACAGAGGACGATGCCGTAGAGGCAATCCAGTACCTCTATCCTTTAAATTACAATCAAGATGTCGAATTGAACGCTTCCATGTCCTTTAAACTTGTAAATGCAGGGCATCTTCTGGGGTCCTCTTCTGTCGTTATCGATTACATTGAAAATGATGTGTCCAAACGGATTGTCTTTTCAGGGGATCTTGGAAACAGCAGCAATTTTCTTCAAGAGAATCCTGAAACGATTGAATATTCAAATTTTCTTGTTGTTGAGTCCACTTACGGCAACAAACTACATCAAGATATAGAAAGCCGAACGGATAAACTTGTGGATATTATTTTAGAGGCATATGATGAGGGCGGTACAGCCATCATTCCCTCTTTTGCAGTTGGAAGGACACAAGAAATTATCTTTGAACTCCATCATTATATCCGTACACATTCTACGGATAAAGCGGCTTTACTGAATCAAATTCCTATTTATGTAGACTCACCTCTGGCACTTGACGCCACTTCTATCTATTCAAAGAGCAGTCAATATATGAGTGAATTGATAAAAAGCTATGGCGAAAGTCCTTTCATTTTAAAAAATTTACACCTTATCAATTCAAATGAAGAGTCCATCGCACTTAACAAAGATCATTCTCCAAAGGTGATTATTTCTGCAAGTGGTATGTGTGATGCCGGCAGAATAAAACACCACTTAAAACACAATCTTTGGCGCGCATCTACCCATATCATCTTCATTGGCTATCAGGCAGAAGAAACCCTTGGTCGTGCTATAAAAGATGGTGCTACGAAAGTGCGTATTTTGGATGAAGATATCGCTATCAAAGCACATATTCACTCTATTTCTGGGTTTTCCGGACACGCAGATCTCAACCATCTCCTCCAGTGGGTCAAACCGATTGAAGGCCTAGAAAAGATTTTCGTCACACATGGCGAATTTGAAGCTTCTCACTTTTTCAGGGATAGACTGGGAGAAATCAAATCATGTGATATTGTCATCCCTAAACTCAATGATTCGTTTGAAATTTAATGTTGCAGTCTATTTAAGCGAACTCTAGTTTTCACATCAATCCATAATCAATCTCAAGGACTTGTAAAGGCACTCAGAAAAGATCTATTGATCTCTCATGAGTGCCTTTTAAAATCGGCGGTACTCTTAAATGTTAAAATCTATTTTTTCCTTTTGCCAATTGTCAATAACAACCCCAATGCCATGGAAAGAAATGCCGCTGCAAGAACACGATACTCACCTGGCAGTAAAAAGGTTAACGTGTGTGCTGGAATCCAAAAGAAGGGAATGGTTTTAAAAAGAACAAAAGAGATAAAGCCCTTCCAGTCTATTTTATCAATCACTTGACTTGACGTTGGCTGTGAGATGCCCTCGCTAAACTTGAGATCGATATAGGTATCGGTGTATCGATGAAATGCCATCATTGTCGGTGCAAAAGTTAAATTCATTAAACAGCTCGTAAAAAATGCAAATGCAAATGTACTCCCCTTGCCGATAAGATAGCCCTTTTCCAATGCAGCTGATGTGCCAGCGGCAAAGATCTGAAAAATCAACGTAATGACCATCCCCAGTAAACCCCAAATAATGACTCTATAAATAAATCCATCTGCCTTCTTGTATTGCCCTTGATTTAACCTTGTTACAAGCATTTCTCCCATAGTTGCAAGTAAAGCAAATTTAAAGAAACCACCTAAATAGGGATGGGCAGTTGTCAAACTGATAAACTGACTATGTGTCGGTTCTAATGATACAAAAGCCACGAATAGAACCAATATAGCACCCCAAATGAAATCATTTTTTTTCAAAATATGCCTCCTAAATATATCCTCTTAAACCTCTCACTTTTTATTATAGAGGCAACAAGGCGATATTTCAACAGAAATTTTAAATGCTAAAATTTTTGTTGAAATATCGCCTTGCGTTGAATTTTCTCTTGAAAAACGTCTCTTTTAGTCCAGAATATGTTCATCTTTTAAGTAATACTTAGATGCCAACTCGTTTGTCGCTGAAAGTTTAAAATTCAGTTTATCCACAAGCATCAATAAGAACTTATTCCCCAATACAGGATTTTCATCAATCATGTGTTCAAGATCACTCTGCCTCATTTTGAGAACTTCAGTGTATTCCTCTGCAATGGCATCTACAAAGTGGAATTCATTGACTAATGTCGTCTCTCCTAAAAGACCTTGAGTGGCAACATGGCCCAACACAATTTCTTCATTATTGTCATCTCTTTTTGCAACTCTGATACAACCCTTTAAAATAATATAAAAGGCTTCATTCACATCGCCCTTTCTAAAGAGAATCTGATTTTCCTTGTAGCGTCGCGTGGACACAATATCAATAATGCGCTCCAATTCTTTATCTGTAAAGATACTGAAGAAGGAAATTTCCTTTAACGACGCTTTGATTTCCATACGATCTACTGTGACAAATTTCTCTATCTCCTGAGCCGCTTTTTGTCTAGACAGGTTGTTGAGTTCCATTTCATTTCGAATGACCGTCCTATGGAGTCCAGTTAGGTCAATGAGTTTTACCCACATTTTTTGAGCATCTCTATACGTTTCAAAAGTATCAAATTTAGGAATCGCTTCATATTTGCTCAAATAAATGTTTTCAATGGCACCTCTGCAATCATCCACTTTCCCTTCAGCTAAATAATCAAGTGCTAAGAGAATATTGGTTTTATAGATTTTATCCTCCAGTTCCTCTGTTAAAAAATCACCTGGATAAGGCATAAAATCTGCCGCAGTTATTCTCTTCATATTGCTGTGTTCCACTTGATTGTCAATTTTAGATTTTTCATACAAGAACCTATAAATATCTTCTCGAGTACGCTTCCAAACAGGATGATGTTTTGGAGGCGGTAAATGTTTGATATTGAGTTTATTATCCAAGAAGAAATCAAAGCCATACATTTTTGCATTGATCAAATAGTCAATATCCTCTCCACGGGTGACTTTTGGATCAAAGGGCACAATTCTAAACATATTCTTATGAATCACCATGAGTCCCCCAAATGCAAAGGGTGTAATTTTTATCCTAGGACCAGCAGAAATAATTTTATCGAAAGCCTTTGCCTTGGATCCAAATCGATCCCAATAAGTCATCCACGCTTGCATTTCCACATCGTCGTAGTACTCATCTTTTTTATTGAGATAATATCCTGCCACACCATATATAATGGACCCATATTTACGTTTACCCATAAATTCCACAGCCATATCGACAAAATCAGGCTTTTCAAACACTTCATCGTCATCAATGAGAATGACGACATCGCCACCTAAGATCTGTCCCACATAGAGACAGATGTTTCTGACATTTGAATAGCCTTTGATGTTGAGCAATCTAACTTCTTCACCCAGTCCTTCATGCTGTAATATGTTCTTTATATTTTCCAAATTTTTGGGTGTGAAGATATATGTTTCAACTGTGATGTCGGATTTTTCAACGATTTCTTTTGTTTTGCGTTCTGCGATCTCAGCAATGTCATCTGTTGTTGGGCAAACAGGAATAACCAGTTTAAAGTTTTTATTATTGAGTATTTTGATACTTTCCAATGTGCGCCCAAGGGTCCCCTCTTCATCTATTGGCGTTGGATGATCATAAACTGCATCGCCTTCTTGCCAGCCTTCGCTTCTTGATCTTTGCCAGTAGGTCGGAATTACCATTATGATTCTCATGTAGTCCTCCTTATTTTTCGGATTATCTTCCAATTACTTTATCAAAATTTCCCGATACATTTCTGCCACTTTTTTTATTGAAATATGTCTTGAAAAATTTAACTCTGCATAGTTATGACAGACGTCTGCCATCTCTCTGTGACTATTATTTTTCAACATTTTAAGGATGCCATCAGATAGTGCCACTGAATCTTCCACAGGCACCAATGCGCCAACTTCACTTGTTATAAAATCAGGGAGTCCTCCTTGATTCGTGCCCACAACTGGCGCGCCACATGCCAACGCTTCAATGGCAACCAAACCAAACGGTTCTGTTCTTGACGGCACACAACTCACATGAGCGATGTTATAAAGATCCGTCAAAGCCTCTTGATATATATGGCCAAGAAAGTGTGTGTTTTGAAGACCCAAATTATTTTTTTGATGAATTAAGGTTTCATAGAGTTCGCCATTACCTGCAATAACCGTAACAATCCGCCCCTCTAAAGCCTTTTCATTCAATTGAGTCGCATCCAGCAGAACATCTACGCCTTTAAAGTGTGCTAGCTTGCCAGCAAAAAATACAATTTTCTCGCCATTATAGTCAATGCCATATTTTCCAAGTATGTCTTTCGGGTCTAACGCTTTCATCTTAAAGAGTTCTGGATTGTAACCGTTTAATATCAAACTGCGTTTTGTCTTAGGCACTTTTAAAAGCGCCTCCACATCTTGATCCACCTGTTTGGAAATCGTAATGACTTTCTGCGCCTTTTCAGCACCTTCAAGTGCATACGGATGATACCTTTCGTCTTTTAAAAACCCTTTGAGATCAGTACCATGTGCAGTAATCACATACGGGATGTTGAAAAAACTGGCAACATAAGGCGTTAACCACAGATGCTGTGCGTGAATCATGTCTGGTTTAAAAGTTTTGACTGCCTCTTGAGTTGCTTTTTTAAAAGCATCAATGTAGACCGCAATTTCATCATCCGTCAGATCATAGAACGTATTCACGCTTCTAGGATGTGAAGTAAAACAAGGAAAGTCAAAAGGGACATCCACATCATCCGCCTTATTGTATTGATCACTTTTAAACACAATGGGCATGGATTCGAATTTTTCATATCGAGTTTTATAGTGTTCTGGATAAATGACCATGACCTCATGCCCAAAATTGACGAGCTCTTCTGCCAAGTTTCTTGTATAGATGCCACTTCCAGAGCCCTCAAGTGGAAAATGATTAATCAGCAATATTTTCATCCTTTTCTCCTTTCAATTGTCTTTGTAATTTCAAACCAAGCACTTTTAACTTCTTCATAACGTTCTATCATTGCTGGCAGATTTGCCACAGCACTGTCAATTGCCTGTGGCAGCATTAAAAATCTAGAATCATTGGTATAATGTGCTAACGCTTCAGCACCTACGATCATTTCTTTTTTTTGCGCATCTGCAATTGCTTGAACATCCTTCCCAAGAATATAATTTAAAAAAGGATTTCTGCCAATCCAACCCATAGAAGCATAAAAAAGTCTATTCTTGATCAACGGGTCATTTAACAGATCTGGTCGTTTTGGATATGTACCAAAGGTGTCATGCGTAATTTTTACATCAATGTCAATCACTTTGAGATGATTTTGATCGAAGAAAACCCCCATCGTGGTGTCTTCTCCTCTCGTTAGGTAATACTGATCTGCCACCTTGTAAAAAAATGAAAAAAAAGGTGGAATACGATTTAAAAAGCCCGTTCTCATGGCCAAATTACCGCCGAGCAACTTATTGGTAAAAGTCGGTGTACGATAATGTTCATGTATGCCCAGCTTTAAACAATTATGAAGATCTGAAGTGTTCATATAGGCAATTGCACCTTCTTTTTGGATACCAGTCAAGAAGGCCTCCATGTGATTAAATTTCATAGGCGGTAAGATAAAATAACCTGAGTAATCACTCGTTGTTGCTGCAACATTTTTAAAAAGCAAATGGTTTAAATGAACGCCCACAAAATCAATTTCTTCACATTTGCCTTCTGCGTAAAGCACACAGGGATGAACATCGCTGTCTATAAAGTAGACGATATCCATATCATCCAATAGAGCTTGCAATAAGACTAGATTTCTTTTCTTAGAATAGGTGACGAGCCCTGTTTCTTCAAAATCTCCCATACCAAGAATTTTTACAATGGCCTTTTCGGATATGCCCATCCCGTGGAGCGCGTCATAAATACGGTCGAGTCGATTCACATGAATGAGTTTCACCTTGACAAAAGTCCTTATATTCTCAAGGTATCCCCGATCGATATCCTGTGAATAAATGATAATGACCTCATCAATTGTATGACCAAACTGTTTTGCGTTCAGCAAAAAATCAATCAAAGTAACTTTATCGTCTAATCGGTTTACAATCAGACCAAAACATTTTTTCATATGCACCCCTACTTTCAAAATCTCATATTACAGTGCTTTTACCCTTTTTTAATTAGAATATTCATATCCCGATTTCTCAATATATTTTATTGGATTTAAGGGCTAAAAAAACGACCCCTAGCGATCCACTTTTGTAAAAGCAATCGTTCTGAGTCGTTTTATAAGGACACCTTTATAGTTACATATTTTTTATTCTTTGTGTTGAATGAAGCGTCAGCATGAACAAGACTAAGGCATACACCAAAAGTACCGCCAAAGATTGATACTGGATTGGATCTCCATAAGAAATCGCTCGGAGCAAGCCACTTGCATGTGGCAAGGGTAAAAAGTTGATAAAAGTTTGTGCCACCTTAGGCACTTTTTCAAGCGGGAAAAAGGTATTACATAAAAATGTCATTGGCATAATCACAAATGTTGAGAATCGACTGATATCCGAATGTGTCTTTGCAATCATAGAAGCAAGCACTCCCAATGAGGAAAAAACAATGCCATTAAGCAACATCACTAAGAAAAAAAGCGGCGTCACTCTTACAACATTTTGAAAAGGCATAACGATAATCAAAAGCAAAACACCTGCATACATGCCCCTGATAGCGCCTCCAATAATCTGCCCCACTAGATACTGCCACCATGGTGTGGGAGATATAATGATTTGCTTGAAAGATTTTTCAAATAATCTTTGGATATTTAACGATGTCCCCACAGAGGAATAACTGGTATTCATCGTGGAAAGTGCAATAATGCCTGGAATTAAAAAAAGAATGTAGGGATGACCGTTTACCAGACGATCGCCTAACCCCCAACCAAAGGCGATTAAATAGAGGATTGGACTGATAATCGCCGCGGTTGTTATCTTAATCCATTCGTACTTAAATTCCACATATTTTTCCCATAAAACACATACAATGCCCATCAGCTTATTTCAACCCCACTTTCTGATATTTTCACAAAGACATCTTCAAGGGAAGTGCTTCTGATATTAATGCGGTTCTCAATTGTAGAGGCAAATGCCAATGCCATCTCTTTATTTTCGAAATAGTAACTCTTCGTGACATTGCCATCAAATACATCCACTGAAAATTCGCCTAACTCCATAATCAATTTTCGAGGATTCTCCAGTCGCACAATCTCCCCACTGCGCATCATCGCAACACGGTGGCACAACGCCTCTGCTTCTTCAATATAGTGCGTCGTCAGCATAATCGTTAGGCCTTCTTCATTAAGTTTTCTGAGCAAATCCCACATTTGCCTTCTAAACATGAGGTCTAGTCCTGCAGTTGGCTCATCTAAAAAAATAATCTCAGGTTCAGTTAAAAGTGCTCTGCAAAGCATGAGTTTTCGCTTCATCCCCCCAGAAAGCTTTCTCACAATTTTTTTGCGGTGTTTAACCAGATCACATACCTCTAACAATTCATCACTTCGACTTCGAATGCGCTTGATTGGCATCCCGTGTAATCTCCCTTGAAGTTCCATAATTTGATTTAGATTCATATCTGATCTCAAAGAGTACTCTTGTGTCACCAGCGAAAACTTCTTTTTCAAGTCAACGCGATGTCTTTCAAGTTTTTGCCCTGAGATCATAATCTCGCCTTGTGTTGGCAAAAGCAATGTGGTCATCATTTCAATCATTGTTGTCTTACCCGCACCATTGGGACCAAGCAATCCAAAAAACTCACCCTTTTCAACATGCATATTCACACTTTTTACAGCAGGTTCCGTTTGGCTTGGATAGGATTTGGTCAGGTTCCTAAGTTCAATCATTATGGATTCCTCCTCTTAAACTTCATTTTAAACTTCATTTCTTTAATCCCCCATAACATCATCGATTTATTATGTAGGCTACAGCTCAAAGTTATTTTATAAAATGTTGTTGCTTTAACCCAAAAAAAACCGTCAACACAAAAATTGCATTGACGGTTATCAACAAAGCTCTATTTGTCTTACAAGGAGACTACACCATCGAAATAAGTATCCTGACTTTGCTTCAACGCTCCCCTCGCCTTCCCAGTTTCCCAGTGACATAATAAGGTTCACTCTGCATTACAGTGGCCGTACCGTTCATGATTCACACATGATTCCATAATTTCAATTGAATTTTATTTAATTTTTGAGTCAAGACCCCATCCAGAAAACAAATCACTATTAATTGCCAAAGTATGCACTTGCCACCTTTAGGCTTTCAATAATTGGAATTTGCTGTGGACATTTGGGTTCACAGGCGCCACATGCAACACAGTTGCTTGCTTTTGCCTCAGGTTTCAACATGCTTTGATAACTGCTGTTGACGCCCTCAAAATTGTTGAACATGTTCCCCCTATTGTACAGCGCAAACACTCTTGGAATCTCAACGCCCTGTGGACAAGGCATACAATACTTGCAATCTGTACATGGAATTTGAACTTTTTTATTATAAGCTTCTCTCACTTTTGCGATCATAGCTTGGTCTTCTTCTGTTAACGTATTCGCCTCTAGACGATCTGCTATTTCCAGATTTTCTTTGAGTTGCTCCAAATTGGACATGCCACTTAAAACCACTTTTACATTTTCAAAGTTGGCGATATAACGTAAAGACCATTCCACTGGCGACCATTTTCTTGACGATTGATTCCAAAGTTCTATGATATCATCTGAAGGCGTTGCGAGCATACCGCCCTTTAGGGGTTCCATGACAATCATAGGGACGCCCAATGCCTCTGCAAGTTTAACGCCTCTCAGACCCGATTGCTCGTTAATATCCATATAGTTAAACTGAATCATACAGACATCCCAATTATACGCTTTAATGATTTCCTCAAAAGCTTCATAATCATCGTGGAACGAAAAACCAATGTGTTTGATTTTGCCTTTTGCTTTCATTTTATCAATTTCATTGAAAATATCTATTTTCTTATAGGTTTCCCATCTCTTTTTATCTAATGCATGTAATAAATAAATATCTAAAGCATCCACTTGCAATTTTTCAAGTTGTTCATCTAAATATTTCTCAAAATCACTTGGCTGTTCCATGAGCCAACTCGGTGCCTTGGTAATCAGGGTTACCTTTTCTCTATAACCGTCTTTTAAAGCTTTTCCTACAATGCGTTCACTGTTGCCGCCATGATAGGGATATGCTGTGTCAATATAGTTTACGTCGTGGTCTATTGCATATCGAATCAATTCAATTGCGCTCTGCTCATCAATTTGCTCTGAATTCCCATCTACAATCGGTAATCTCATACAACCTAGACCAAGCACAGAAGCCTTGATGTTTGTTCTTCCAATCTCTCTAAATTTCATGAAGCCTCCTCATTTTACAGTTCAAGTATTTCGATTTACGAAGTTTATAACTCTATTTTACCTTTTTAAAAGACCTCACGTCAATCTTAAAATGACCCCCTTAGTATTGAAGCATTTAGATCTGAGTCCAGTATAATCCAATCCTTATTGTATTTCTTGCGAATCAAATCTAAAAGGCCTTCACCGATTTCTCTTATTACCGATTCAGGCAGGATCACCTCTCCAGCTGGCTCCACAATCAGATGAATTTCTGTACAATATTCTGTCTTCTGAATGCAATTCATGCGATAGAAAACAAATTTACAGGGCTGTATAAATTTTTGAGAGCTATCCGAGTTTATAGGCGTTATTTCAATTGAACCACTCCAGACAACAGGCTCTACGCTCTCATTCAAATCCCCTAATTGCGACAGTTCCGCGCATAAAAGTCCACTCGCAGTTTCCACTTCAAAGTGATCTTCCCGAAAAACAGCCCCCCATTTTTCCATTTTATCTTTTCGAGTCAAACAGCGATAACCTTCGAAGAGATCACAGTTTAACCTTGTTTTCATTTTTATAAAATTTTTCATCGCACATTCACCTCCAAATACTGAATTCATTATATCACGAATCTATTTAAGGTTGATTAAAGAATGTAAAAGAAAAGACATAGGATTATTAAATATATCATCACCTGTAAGGCGATCCACAGCGCCAGCGAGGACTTTAGCCTGAAAGGTGGTTATATAGGTGGGGGGTTTCTTGTGTCAAGCAAAAAAGGCGATCCCCAATAAGAGATCGCCTTTAATATTAAATGTTCTATTGATTAATTAATTTAACTGAGTCGATTAATACTCCATTTTCGCCATTCTCACATATCCTTCGTAACGTTCTTTAGCTTGCTTTTCAGCTGTTGCAAAGAGTTCTTCTGCGATTTCTGGGAATTGTGTTTTAAGTGAAGTATATCTTGTTTCAGCTAAGATGAAATCTTGGAAGCTTTCAGTTGGTTCTTTGGAATCCAAGAAGAATGGATTTTTACCCTCTTCTTTAACTCTTGGATCAAATCTCCATAAATGCCAGTATCCTGAATCTACAGCAGCTTTCATTCTTCTTTGAGCTGTACCCATACCTGTCTTAATACCATGGTTGATACATGGTGCATAGCAGATGATTAGAGATGGGCCATCATAGCTTTCAGCTTCATGAAGTACTTTTAAGAAATGTGCTTGATTCGCACCCATAGATACTTGTGCAACATAGATGTAACCGTAAGTTGTTGCGATCATACCTAAGTCTTTTTTCTTAGCACGTTTACCAGATGCCGCAAATTTAGCAACTGCAGAAACTGGAGTTGATTTAGACGCTTGTCCACCAGTGTTTGAGTAAACTTCTGTATCAAATACAAGAACGTTTAAGTTTTCACCGCTTGCAAGAACATGATCAAGTCCACCGTAACCGATGTCATAAGACCAGCCATCACCACCGACGATCCATACAGAACGTTTAACGAGGTAATCTGAATTATCCGCTGCATATTGTAATGCCGCTTTTGCAGTAGCATCTGTTACATTATTATTTGCAAGAACAGCTAAAATATCAGCTGCAGCAGCTTTTGAAGCTTCTACATCTTCCATACCCGCTAGCCATGCTTTGAAAGGTGCTTTAACTGCATCGTCAATTGTGTCTAATTCGACAAGTGCTTCAAAGTTTTCTTTCATTGCATTTCTAATCGTTTTCACAGCAACTGCCATACCATAACCATACTCAGCATTATCTTCGAATAAAGAGTTCGCCCAAGCTGGTCCTTTGCCTTCTGCATTTTTAGTATAAGGTGTAGATGGTGCTGATCCACCCCAGATTGAAGAACAACCTGTAGCATTAGCGATCATCATTCTATCACCGTATAATTGCGTTACAGCTTTCATATATGGTGTTTCACCACAACCTGCACAAGCGCCTGAGAACTCGAATAGAGGCTGTGCAAATTGAGAACCTTTTACAGTTGTAAGAGGCATTTTATCTGATTTAACTGGCAAGCCTACAACATAATTCCAGTTAGGAGATTGTGCTTCAACTTGTGTTTCAATTGGTTTCATAACTAATGCTTTTGTTTTAGAAGGACAAACATCCGCACAGTTTCCACAACCTGTACAGTCATATGGAGAAACTTGAATTTTGTAGCTCAAGCCTTCAAGACCTTTACCCAAAGCTTTCTTAGTTTCTAATGTGCTTGGCGCAGCAGCAACTTCTTCTTCTGTTAATAAGAAAGGTCTGATTGCAGCATGTGGACAAACATAAGAACATTGGTTACATTGGATACAGTTGTCGATTTGCCATTCTGGTACATTTACTGCAATACCACGTTTTTCGTAAGCTGCAGTACCGTGATCAAATGAACCATCTTCAATGCCTTTAAATGTGCTAACAGGTAGATCATCACCTTTTTGTGCATTGATCGGTCTCAAGATATTTTGAATAAATGAAGGTTCGCCTTTAGCTTCAACAGCAACGCCTTCTTTAGCGTCAGCCCAATCTGCTGGCACATTAATTTTAACAAGGTTTTCTATACCTGCATCAACTGCTTTGTAGTTAAGCTCAACAATTGATTTACCTTTTTTACCATACGATTTCTCAATAGCTTCTTTTAAGTACTCAACTGCTTTATCAATATCGATTACTTTAGCAAGTTTGAAAAATGCCGCTTGCATGATCATGTTGATTCTATTGCCTAAACCAATATTTTCAGCAAGGCTAGTTGCATTGATTGTATAGAAGGCAATATCATTTTTAGCAATATAACGTTTCATTTCAGCTGGCAATAATGCATTGACTTCTTCAACACTCCATTTACAGTTAAGAACGAAAGCGCCACCTTTTTTGAGGCCTTTTAATAAATCATATTGATATACATAAGATTGATTATGACAAGCCACATAATCCGCTTCATTGATTAAATAAGTGGATCTAATTGGGTTTTTACCAAATCTTAAATGCGATACAGTGATACCACCAGATTTTTTAGAATCATATGAGAAGTAACCTTGCGCATAAAGATCTGTTTTATCTCCGATGATTTTGATCGCACTTTTGTTAGCGCCAACAGTACCATCTGATCCAAGACCCCAGAATTTACATCTGATTGTGCCTTCTGTTTCAGCAACGATTTCCTCAGTCACGTCTAAAGAAAGATTAGTGACATCATCTTTAATCGCCAATGTAAAATCGTTTGCTGGTTTTGCTTCTTTAAGTTCATCAAATACTCTTTTAATATGTGATGGTGTTGTATCTTTTGAACCAAGACCGTAACGACCACCCACAATCACAGGCGCATTTTCTACATCGTAGAACATTGCTCTGATATCTTTATATAATGGTTCTCCATCAGAACCTGGCTCTTTTGTTCTGTCAAGTACTGCAATTTTCTTAACAGATGCTGGTAAAACATCGAAGAAGTATTTTGGTGCCCAAGGTCTATAAAGTCTTACTTTAATCATACCAACTTTTTCACCTTTAGCCATTAAATAGTCGATTGTTTCTTCAGCAGCTTCCACTACAGATCCCATTGCAACAATAATTCTTTCTGCATCTGGTGCACCATAGTAGTTAAATAATTTATATTCTCTACCAGTCGCTTTACTGATTTCATTCATGTAACCTTCTACAATTGCTGGAACCGCATTGTAGAATGTGTTAGATGCTTCTCTTGCTTGGAAGAAAATATCTGGGTTTTGTGCAGTTCCTCTAGTTACTGGATGCTCAGGGCTTAATGCATTCTTTCTGAAAGCTTTAATCGCATCATGATCCACTAACTTATCAAATACATCGTAATCAATTACTTCAATTTTTTGAACTTCATGTGAAGTTCTGAAGCCATCAAAGAAATGTAAGAAAGGTACTCTTGACTTGATTGCAGTTAAATGAGCAACCCCACCAAGATCCATTACTTCTTGAACCGATCCAGAAGCGAGCATTGCAAAACCAGTTTGTCTTGCTGCCATAACGTCTGAATGATCTCCAAAAATTGATAAAGCATGAGATGCAAGTGCTCTTGCACTAACATGAAAAACGCCTGGCAATAACTCACCAGCAATTTTGTACATATTAGGAATCATTAATAATAGTCCCTGAGATGCTGTGAACGTAGTCGTTAAAGCACCTGCTTGCAAGGAACCGTGAACTGCACCTGAAGCACCACCTTCAGATTGAAGTTCAGATACCAATACTTTTTGTCCAAAAATGTTTTTCTTTCCATTTGCCGCCCATTCATCTACAAACTCAGCCATGTTTGAAGATGGAGTGATCGGGTAGATTGCAGCAACATCAGTAAATGCATAGGATACCCACGCAGCAGCTGTGTTACCATCCATGGTTTTCATAACTTTTTTACCCATTGAAAAATAGCCTCCTTTAATCCATATTGATTACAAAAACAGTATAGTATACAAAATACATAACTGTCAATTCATAAGAGCATCCACTTATATGAGGTTTTGTGAACCAATTATCAAATTGTACAAGATCATTATATAAAAGTTTTGATTCAATGTAAACCTTATAAAATAAGGTAAATCACTTAAAAACTTACACAAATTATCCCTACAATATCGCTCGGATATTTCGAGTTCATCCTCTGACTCATTTAAGTGCTTCTTGACCGTTTTACACAAATATACTATAACACAATTATACCACCTTTGTATTTTGTATACAATCTTCAAGTGTTTCTTTTTTATGAGTTTTTTTGACTATTTTTCTATATCCACATTTTCGCCTTATTTTTGACAAAGTAATCACAATTAAAGGGGTGATCTTTTTCAATTTTTATTTTATAATAGAAGCAACATATAATATAATGTCTGACTTTAGAACTTATTATACAATAGAACTGATAAGTCTAATCAACCAAATTAAATTACGAGGTGAAACTATGGAATGTAGATTAAACATTAAAGATAAGATTCACTGGATCGGTGTAAACGATCGTGAAACGACACTCTTTGAAAATTATTGGCCACTTGAAAAAGGCGTTGCATATAACTCTTACATCATTAATGATGATAAAGTTGCAATCCTAGATACGGTTAAATTCAACAAAACCACTGAGTATCTTGAAAAGATAAAAGAAATCATAGGTGATAAACCTGTAGATTATCTGATTGTCAACCATATGGAGCCTGACCATTCAGGTTCTATGCTTGCACTTTTGAGCACATATCCTGAAATGAAAATTGTCGGCAATAAAAAAACGTTTCCTTTTATTGAAGGGTTTTATGGGATTACTAAAAATTTCTATGAAGTCGGCGATGGCGATTCTTTAGAACTCGGACATCACAAGTTAACCTTCCATTTGACGCCGATGGTGCATTGGCCAGAAACCATGATGACTTATGACGAAACATCTAAAGTATTATTTTCAATGGATGCCTTTGGTGGCTTTGGCTCTCTTGATGGCGGTATCTTTGACGATGAAATCAATTATGAGTTTTATGAAGATGAAACCAGACGCTATTATTCCAATATCGTTGCTAAGTACAGCCCCATGGTACAACGCGCACTTAAAAAAGTGGGCAGCCTTGATATTCAAATCGTTGCACCAACACATGGTCCAGTTTGGAGAACCAATCCTGGTGAAATCATTTCTCTTTATGACAAGTGGAGTCGCTTTGAAGCCGAAGAAGGCGTGGTGATCATTTACGGCTCTATGTATGGTAACACTGCTAAAATGGCCGATTATCTCGCACGTATCATCGCTGAACAAGGCATCAAAAACGTTAAAGTCTTTGATGCTTCAAAGACACACACTTCTTATATTTTAAGTGACGTTTGGAAATATAAATCTGTTGTTATCGGTTCATGCGCTTATAACACCAAAGTGTTCTCTTCTGTGGCGACTGTCCTTGAAAAATTCAGAAATTCTGGATTAAAAGATCGATATGTTTCTGTCTTTGGCAACAAATCATGGTCAGGTGGCGGTGTGTCCGGGATAGATGCCTTTGTTGAAGAAATAGGCTGGGAAAAAATCGGCCAGTCCATTGAAGCTACCTACTCTCCTAAAGAGGCTGAGTTTAAAGCTTTACAAGAACTGGGCAAAGAAATTGCTGCACGCTTAAAAACAGATTATCCAGAATAACAGTTTTTCCAAAATAGTGCCCTAAATTAAAATTTTTAAATTGTTCTGTTGCTTCAATATTAAAAAGACGGATTGTCCCTATCGACAATCCGTCTTTTGCTTAATCTAGTTCAATGGATTTAATCTAACCATGGGCGTCACAACTATTAGAATCATACGCACTTTAATATTACCAAATTTTATACTTTTCAGCCTCTTCTCTCAACCAATCTCTAAAATCCGGATGTGCAATCTCAATCAATCGTTTCACACGCTCTCTGATGGATGTCCCTCTGAGCGAAGCCACACCATATTCCGTCACAACGTAGTCCACATCATTTCTAGAAAGTGAAACGATGGCTCCTGGTGACAAGATCGGTACAATTTTTGATTTTTCCACAGGGTTTCCCGTTTCAGGATCTTTTACAGTTGTCGTTGCATATAAGGCAATAAAGGATTTACCATCTTTACTATTTTGTGCACCAATTGCAGTATCTGCTTGTCCGCCTGTACCACTAATTTGTTTTGTCCCTATAGATTCAGAACAACACTGACCCGTGAGATCTACTTCTATAGAAGTGTTTATAGAGATCATTTTAGAGTTTTGTCCAATGACATGCGGATCATTGACATAAGCACCATCTATAATTTCAACAGCTGGGTTGTTGTTGATAAATTTGTAAAGTTTCTCACTGCCAAGGGCAAAAGCCGCTGTCATTTTGCCCTTATGAATGGCCTTTTGCGTGTTGTCAATTGCACCGGATTCAAACAAATCTACCATACCGTCTGTGAACATTTCTGTATGAATGCCTAAGTGCTTTTTGGTTTTAAGTGCATCTGCAACTGCATTTGGGATGCCACCTATTCCGAGTTGAATTGTGGAGCCATCTTCTATGAGATCAGCAATCAGCTTGCCAATGATCTTATCTTTTTCATTAATATCAACCGCTGGCAATTCTGGCATTTTATAATCCGCCTCAATGATATAATCCACCTGTGAAATATGAAGTGTTGTATCTCCAAAAGTTCTAGGCACATTTGGGTTCATTTCTAAAATGACCAAATCTGCGGCTTTAATCATCTCCACTTCGTATACAGCGCTGAGTCCAAGAGACACATAGCCATGCTCATCGATCCAAGAACAATTCCCAATATAAATGTTCGGTTTTTGAAAATCAATTCTTTTTTTTGCAGCAAAATGTAGATGATTTGGTATAAAAGTAATGTTTTTGTGATTGTGATATTTTCTCATGGGGCCACTGTAAAACCAACCTTCCATTAGAAAAGACGATTTGTATTCCGGTGAACTGTAAAAATCATAAAGTCCCATTGGCAAGCAAGTCATAACATGCACGTCGCTCACGTGATCATGGATTTCATGAAGCTTTGAAAGCATCAACTGAGGTTCTGCACCCGCAAGTCCGGATACAATATGATCACCAGATTTTATTTTTGAAAGCGCTTCTTCCACAGTGATAATTTTTTCCTGATAATTATGCAATCTCTTCACTCCTCTCCCCCCAAATGATTACATTAGCAGCCCATGCATAACCAATTCCAGCCGCAATCATCGAAATAACGGACCCTTGATGCAACTTTCCTGACTCAATTGCAAGATGTAATGATAGAATCTGATCCACTTGACCAATATGACCATATTCACTAAGATAAATCGACTGATTCTCATTTAATCCTAACAACTCTAGCATATGTTTATGCATGGAAGCTTTAAAATGAAGTACTGCTAAGTAATCTAGCTCTTTTTTATCCACTTTCGATTTTGAAAATGCTTGATCGATGCAATTCATCCAATTCTTCATGGAGACATCGTTGAGCCTGTTTTTCATGTGTTCTGCATCCAACAATCTAAGAGACTTATAGGCTTCTTTATAGTTTTTATCTGTAATGGGATTAATCGTACCACCGATTTCAACACCCGCATCTCTTGCCATACTGCCATCTGACATAATATGAGACTCTAAAAGCACGTTTCTAGGGTAATCCGCTTTTAATATGATTGCGCCTGCACCTGCACCTAGATTGAACATCATACTCATATTTTTATCGCTATAATCTACAAAGTCTCCATTTCTATAGCCACCACAGATCATGATCGTCTGGATATTTTCATCTGCTACCAACATATCTTTTGCTATTTTCATAGCAGTCACAGTGGTACAACACCTGTTTTGAATATCAATTCCCCACGCATTTGTTGCACCGATCTTCTCTTGTATATATATAGCAGACGTCGTTAATGGATATTCCTTCCATTCTTCACCCATGCATAAAATAACATCAATCTCCAGTGGATCTATTCCAGTTCTCTTTAGACAATCAAGCGCTGCTTTTACGCCCATTTCTTGTGTACCATCTTCTAGTCCAGGAACTGGCTTCTTCGTAAATCCCAATTTATGAATAACGGCATCTTCAGTCCATGTACCATTTGTCAGTTCTGATATTTCTCTTGCAGTCATAAAAGTTTCTGGGATATAAATACCTGTGCCTACTATACCTACTGTTCTCATTGACATAGATTCCTCCTAATTAGTTTTGTCATCTAACATAAACTGCAAAACCTGTGCCAATTTAAATCATAGGATTTTATAGAAAAAGCTTGTTTGCTTGTACACATTTCTGTACAAAAAAAGAACAGTGTCCAAATTTTTAACAACACATTTGAACACTTTTCATGTGCATTAACTATATATTTTTGTATTACAATAATTTATATTTTTCGATTTTTTCATATAAACTCGTCCGGCTGATTCCTAAAAGCTTTGCCGCTTTCAATTTATTGTGCTGAACTGCGATGAGACAATTTGAAATCGTTGTCTTCTCAACCTCTTCAACTGCTTCCTTAAGATTTTGAATCTTAGGAATTTCAGTATAAATATTTTGATTTTTAACCAGTATATATTGTGGCAAATGAAAGAGTTCAATGGTTTCATTGTCCACCATATTGATAGCACGTTCAATGATATTCTCTAGCTCTCTAATGTTTCCTGGCCAGTTATAGGCCTTAAGACATTCAAGTGCTTCAACTGTAATATTACTCACATAGTGTCCCAAACTATTAGAAAGCTTCTCCATGAGTTTTAGTGATAGAAGTTCAATATCCTCTTTGCGTTCTCTCAGTGGCGGCACCTCAATATTGATGACATTAAGCCTGTAATAGAGATCCTCCCTGAATTCATTTTCTCTAATGCGTTCAAGTAGATTTCGATTTGTAGCCGCAATAATCCTACAATCCACAGGAATTGTTTTATTGCTGCCAATTCTCTCTATTTCACGTTCCTGCAAGACCCTTAAAATTTTGACCTGCATGTCCAGAGGCATATCTCCAATCTCGTCGAGAAAAATCGTTCCACCATTGGCAAGTTCGAATTTGCCAATCTTACCTTGTTTTTTTGCGCCAGTGAAAGCGCCCTCTTCATAGCCAAACAATTCAGATTCCAATAAATCCTTAGGAATTGCCGCACAATTGATTTTGACAAAAGGACCATCAAATCTTTTAGAATCGTTATGAATTGCATGTGCAAAAAGTTCTTTTCCAGTACCGCTCTCACCCATTATTAAGACATTAGAGTCCGTCTTAGCTGATTTGGAAGCCATTACCTTGACGCGTTGCATTACCAACGAATTTCCAATAATTGTATCCCAAGAATATTTAGCCCCTCGAATATTCTTTAATTCCTCTTGATAAATAGAAAGTTTCCCTTCAAGCAATTTATTGCGTTCAAGGACTTCTTGTAGATTTTTTAGGTCATCAAATATAACCATCCCAAAACCATAAAGCACTTCACCATCATCATCCAGTACCGGAATGCGATGAACCAATGCCGTATGCCCATTGGAAAATTTGTGTTTATAAGCAATTTCAGGTCTTTTAGATTTAAATACATATGGAAATCTTGTATTTGGATCTATGAGATTCACTTTCTTGCCAATGAGTTCATCTCTTGTGTGACCTAAGTACTCAGCAAAATCTTCATTGATCACCATAATTTCAGTTTCCTTATTGACCAAAATGATAGGTACAGGTATTGGGTCAAAAATACGATGCATGTTTTGAACAAAATAAGCGTCCAATAATGGACTTTCATTACGTTTCATAATCTCACTTCCATCCCTATAGCATTTAATCATATTATATCGGAATCCTAAATAAATTGGAACCGCTTTGATACGATTATGTCTAACTATAAGTACACGCAATTTTGATACCAAGTAATTCTCTCTCTTCATATGTCTCCATTTTCGAAACTTTTTTCTATAATTTTTTTCACATGCTCTTCACATTTCCCGTATAACATGTTTAGAGATCATATCGTCTACATCTATAGAAAAGAACACTTAAAAAATCGCCTCAGAACTGCCTCAAAAATTCGTTGATTTATTGTCTGATATCTTCCGATGTATTCAACGTCAGGCAAATATTATAAGGAGGTCAATATGAGAATTTCTAGTTCCAACCAGCAATACTACATTCCCCAAACGCAAAAGCAAAACCAAACTGCATCAGAATTGCAAGCCTATGATGCTTCGTCAATTTCGCTTGCGAATTCCCTTTTTTCTGTTGCTGCTTATTCATCAGATTCAGATTCGTCATCAAGTGTCGACAACATTAAAAGCGATATGTTAAACGATCCCAAAGTTCAGATGATGAAACAAAGAATTAACAGTATGCGTGAGAGCGAAAGCAACAAAATAGAAATAATCAAGACAACTATGGATACCGTATCAGAAGCAGATTTAGAAAATATGAGTCTTGAAGATAAACAAGCGCTCTTAGCTTCTGTTGATTCAGCATTATCTGGCGAGGATGCGAGCATATCAGAAATCGAAGCATTGTCAGAAGATGAATTGACACAAATTCTTACCGATATTCAGTCACAAGCTCAACAAATGGTTCGAGGTCCAAGTGGACCAAGTGGGCCAGGTGGTCCGGGTGGACCAGGTAGGCTGGGTGGACCATGTGGTCCGGGTGACGTTTCATCTGTAGAAGAGGATGATGAAGAGAAGAGCACACTGCAAACTCTTTTAGATGCATTATATGCTGCTGATGAGGATGAAGAGGATACAACTACGACATCCGCATCAAACTTCCTTCAAAATTATGCGATTAATCAATATTTAAACGCGTCCAGCACGCGTATGAGTTCACTTCTTGATGTTTCGGAATAACTTGATTTAAAAGATTCTAATCGTCTCATGAATAAAGAAAAACAGAGCTTATTCTTCATTAAGCTCTGTTTTTCTTTATTATAAATCCAAATCCTCGAATGGTTTCTATTTCAATTTGTGCATGAGCAGCTCTGAGCTTCTTGTGTAAGCGCTTGACGGTATCGTCTGTGGCACGGGTCTCTATAGGTTGTTCAATTTGCCATATTTCATTCAATAATTCTTCCCGACTTATTGCCCTATTCTTATTTTCAACCATATAGACTAAGAATCGGTATTCAAGCCTTGTAAGCGATATTGCATGCCCAGAGACCTCGACACTTTGAGCATCACAATAAATATGAACATTTTTAAGTTTAAACACATGATATTGCTTTTCGGATAAATGACCCCACATTTTATCTATCCTCCCTTAGATAAGCTTTCCTTGTTCTGATGATACGCCTTAAAAATAAACTGATTTTAAAACATTTCTTAATTTATTCTAAACTTAATCTCTTCTGTTGTTTTTTCAGTTCAAAATTAGACTATATAAAATGGACCACGGATATCATCTTTGATCATATCCGTGGCCCTTCATCAGAGCACATTTTGTTGCCTAGTAACCCTTGGGAGGTTTTATGATGTGCTATTGTCATTGGTACGCTTATTATTATTTGTCTTCGAGCCTACAGTATAGACTGACAAACTCTTTTGCAAGATTCTGCACAGTCATGGCATTCATAAAATGATCTTGCCCATGAACCAATAGAATGGACAGCTCAGTCTTAGTGCCAGCAGCCTCAGCTTGAATCAACTCTGTCTGAAATACATGTGCTTTATTCAACCATTCCTCTGACGTTTTAAGTTGTTCTTCAGCCTTTACAAAGTCCCCTGTTTTTGCAGAGCCTATTGCCTCCATAGCAAGGCTTCTTGCATTTCCCGCATTGACAATTAACTCCATGATAATGCGTTCCATCGTCATTTCCATAAAATTTCCTCCAAATAACGCTGTAAAATTATTCCACTTCTATGCTACTGGATATTTCGGTTATTCTCCACCATAGTTGCAGAGTATGATACCATTTGAACGCACATAATTGAGTACTTTTGAATCGCAAAGCGTTTCAAGCTCAAGCTCGCGTTGTGTATTATAAGAACTATTTTGCATGAGTTCCTCGTCACAATAGCCAGGATGTACCATCATCTCAGCATGGTGAAGATTCTGATGTTTCTCCAAAATTTCAATCAAAGCTTCAGGCGTTGCCGTCGTAACATTGAAATCCGTCAACCACACATAGGGATTGTACCTTCTCACTGGCAGTTCGTACTTCTTTGCAAGTGACATTGTCGCTTTTGCACAGCCTTCTGTTCTATCATGTGCACCATGATGACTGTCCAGATGCGTTGGCATTTTACCGAATACATCTATGAACCTCTCAATTTGGGCCTCAAATTCACGGTAAAGTTCTTCCCAGACCAAGCGATTGCTAAACTGTAAGGATTTATCTAAGAAATTACCCATGTCATCGGTAAGACTTGGACAATTCGTAACGGGCTTACCCACTGTCACATTTAAGTGTACACCTACACCCAGTTGTGGATAATCTTTTAAAAGCGCTGAGCCATATGCAATATATGGCATATTGCACATGGCTGTGGTTGACGTTATAATGCCAATCTCGTGTCCTTTCAAAATGCCGTCGGTGATGCTTTTAGTAAATCCAAAATCATCTGCATTGACAATAAGTCGCATTGTGCCTCCTTTATTGCTATCTTATCACTTCTAGTGATCAGTCTTCACCCATGAGTTTTCGTGCCTGAGTAATCACCTTTGCACCATCCATCATGCCATATGCCATCATATCAACAGCTTCAACCGGAATGCCACTCATCTTTTTCTGAATCGATTCAAGTTCAAATCGAACTTGAGGTCCCAACAGAATACAACTTGCATCCCCTGCCTTCGATTGGACCTCAGAAATTGGGTGAGCACTAATCGTGTAATCGTATCCCTGCTTTTCTGAATAAGCTTTCATCTTGGTTACCAAAAGACTTGTCGACATACCAGCCGCACAAAGTAATACTATTTTTGTCATAATAACCTCCATTCCGCCGCTACCGCTGGCGGCACAAATAGTAATGAAAAAATGGTGTGCGGTTTTCACCATTCTGATATTATTAGACTAAGGAGAAGATTACACTACAAAGCACGG
>NZ_JADKNH010000019.1 GCF_015352425.1 Fusibacter ferrireducens
AGTGACTGTGAAGTTCACTTCTAATGAATCCGGGAGGTACTACTACAAAGTCGTTGCATCAGGCGATCCAGAGCCAACCATAGACACAAGCGGTTCAGGGACGGTGTGTTCACAAGGTGAGGTCACAATCACAAACCCTGTTGGCCTCACAGCAGGTGCAAAATCTATCTACATCAAAGTTAAAGACAGTGCGGATAATGTGAGCAATGTTTTAAAAATAGATATACCGGCATATATTCAACCAGATACTACCGCGCCAGTATTGACTGCAGGTGCAGTGAATAGAACCAGCGATGCGGCAGTGACTGTGAAGTTCACTTCTAATGAATCCGGGAGGTACTACTACAAAGTCGTTGCATCAGGCGATCCAGAGCCAACCATAGACACAAGCGGTTCAGGGACGGTGTGTTCACAAGGTGAGATCACAATCACAAACCCTGTTGGCCTTACAGCAGGCGCAAAATCCATCTACATCAAAGTTAAAGACAGTGCGGATAATGTGAGCAATGTTTTAAAAATAGATATACCGGCATATATTCAACCAGATACTACTGCGCCAGTATTGACTGCAGGTGCAGTGAATAGAACCAGCGATGCGGCAGTGACTGTGAAGTTCACTTCTAATGAATCCGGGAGGTACTACTACAAAGTCGTTGCATCAGGCGATCCAGAGCCAACCATAGACACAAGCGGTTCAGGGACGGTGTGTTCACAAGGTGAGATCACAATCACAAACCCTGTTGGCCTCACAGCAGGTGCAAAATCCATCTATATTAAAGTTAAAGACAGTGCAGATAATGTGAGCAATATTTTGAAAATAAATATACCAGCTTATATTCAGCCAGACACTGGTTCGGATGACAATGAAGATAATTCGTCTGGAAGCGGAGATGGCACTGCTCCTAACATTGAAACGCCAAAAAATGATACTACAATTGTCACGGTGAATGGCAAGGCGCAAAATGTTGCCAAAGAAAATAGTTCAACAGAAAACGGAAAGACAACAACTACCGTAGCAGTTGAAACAGATGCTATTGAAGCTATTGTTAAAGAAATCATTGAAAACACCACTGATACAACAAAGAATGTTATTCAAGTCTCTGTATCAAATGAGGCGGCTGAGATTGCAAAAGTTGAGTTGACAGGGGATGTTGTCAAAAAATTAGAAGATAATACGTTTGATGTATCTATCAAGCATAAAAATGTTGAATATGTTATACCAGCAGAGGAATTTACAATTGGTAAGGTAGCCAAGAACTTAGGTGTTCCAGAGAATGAACTGTTATCCATTAAAATTGAAGTTAAAATTGCTGAATTAGACCAGAAAATAGTGGATCAGTACAATGAGGTTGTCAAATCTAATGGTGCAGAAATTGCATTTTCACCTATTGAATTTGAAATTGTAGCAAGAACGACTCAAAATGATGGTACAATAAGAGAGCAATCCATAAGTAGTTTTGAAAATTATGTTGAGCGTACGATGGAAATTCCTGAAGATGTAGATCCTAAAAAAATAACAACAGGCATTGTATTCAATGCAGATGGCACTTATAGCCATGTGCCAACAAAAGTCTTTATGAAAGAGGGAAAATGGTATGCAATGATAAGTTCGCTTACCAATTCAAGATACTCAGTGATTTTGAATCCTATAACAGTTAAATCGGTTGAAAATCATTGGGCCAAGGAGGCAGTTAATGACTTAGCTTCAAGACTTGTTATTATAAATCCACAGCAATTTCAACCTGATGCTGCTATAACGAGAGCAGATTTTGCTGAGTATATTGTTAGGGCATTAGGGCTTTATAGAAAAGGATTTGAATCTGAGATTGACTTTAAAGACCTGGACAGCAGAAATGAAAGTGATATATCGATATTTATTGCTAATGAGTACGGTATTATATCTGGATACCCAGATGGGACATTCAGAGGGGATAATCCAATATCTAGAGAAGAGGCTATGGTCATGTATCAAAATGCGATGACAATAACAAAACTTGAAGGCCACGACAAGGATAGATATCAAGGCTATTCGGATTATGAAACAGTCTCAAATTGGGCGGAAGATTCTGTTAGAGAAGTGCTCTCAGCTCATGTTTTTAGTGGGACCACAAGCAAAACGATTTCACCAAAGTCAATTTTAACTCATGCTCAGGCTGTTCAGGCGATTGAAAACTTACTCGCGGCATCTGGACTGATCAATTGATAGAGGTTTAGTTTAAAGTGAAATATAGCGTAGTAGTTGATAACTGCTACGCTATTGCTTTAAATAATATGTGTTGAGCTAAAAGCTTTTTCAAGGCTCTAATCGGGAAGAATAGTTATACTTTACCATAAAAAAAAGATGGATTCATCATTAGAGTTCAAGCAGTCTAATGATGAATTCATCGTTTTTTTATGTGAGACTCAATTTGCTTTTATGCGCCATGTCGTTATCTGCCCTGACCAGCAAGTACTTTGATGATGACATCCAAAGAATCGCTTTTGCTGAGTTTAAAAGTTCCTGCGTGGAGCTTATTATCGAGCTTAAGTGCAACCAGACGATTTACAAAAGTATTCACATCATCCACATAACCTTCAGACACTAGCTTTTTACCAATACTGTAACCTGTTGCACCTTCTGGAACCTCAAAGGCAACAAGTGCGTCAGAACTTGGACTGCTTGTTTCTGGCGGCGTTGGACTATTCGTCGTAGGGCTGGTAGCTGGATCGCTTGGCGTCGTGGTGTCTCCATCTGGTTGAGTCGGCTTCGGCGTATTTGTTGTAGGATCACTTGTTGGGTCTGTATTCTCGGCATTTTCGCCTGTGGGATCAGAATTCTCGTTTGGATTTATATTGGGAATAATGACAGTTACTGGGGGATCGTTTTCAGCTTCTATGGACGGATTTGTCAATGTTTCTCTTAAATTGACATCTAAGGTGTCAGAAATTTTCCAAGAAACGGAAACAAATATAATGGCGATTATGAGTAAAGAGACGACTATATCACTTAAATCATACAAAATGTCTTTTATTTTTTCTATCATGGGACGCTCCAGTTTATAAATATTGGTCAGGGATTCAAAAATATGTCTTCATCTATTAGAATATCATAATTTATTCATTTCTTAAAGTAATGTTCTTTTCAAATTGATTACTTTCATGTTACAATTTTTGAAGGAGGCATAGACATGTTTGGAAAACTTGAAAAATCAGATATACAACAAATTGGAGCCTATTTAGAAAGCAACTTTGAAGAAACTTTATATTTTCAAAAAGTTTATGAAGAATTAAAGCAAGATATCTTGCAGGGAACTTTTTATGGTTATATACAGCAGGGTGATCTCGTTGGATTATTCTACTTTTCAAATAAAAATTCTTTAACAGTGCACTATTCTGATTCTGTCGTATTAGGCAATTTAAATCTTTTAAAGGCGATTAAACATCATAAACCCAAATATATTAAAGGCGAAGTCAGTGTGATAGAGGGTATCTATAGGGTTATTTGCAGGACGCTTGATTCACTCCATGAAGATGATAGTATTTTAATGCGCTATGATTCAAATCGAAAAATTGAAAATGTCGAGATTCCCTTTGAATGGATTAGTGCTGCATCTGGAGACGTCTTTCAGGAACTGAAATTCTTTATAAATGTTGAAACGCAATTTGGACGAAACGTAAAATCAATTAATGATATCTCAAAAGACCTCAGGGAAATGTTAAAGCAAAAAAAATATTATCTTGTCAGATCGAGCCAAGGGTTAATCGGTCAAGGGCTCATTGAGGAAGAAACCAGCACGTTGGGGATTATTGGCGGTATTTATGTGGATCCTCTCTACAGGCAAAAGGGGATTGGAGAAGCTATTTCTCTAAAATTGACACGTCAATTGCTTGAAAAGGAAAAAAAACCATATCTATTTGTCATGACAAATAATAAACATGCAATACATCTTTACGAGAAAATTGGGTATAAAGTCAGTACCCCTTATCGAATACTAACTGTGAGGTATCAATGAAGACCATAATGATAACCAAAAATGAAGCGGATCAAAGGCTAGATCGATTTTTGCTAAAGTACTTTAACAACACCACAAGGACCAATGTGTACAAATTGATTCGTAAAAAGATGTTTAAAGTCAATGGCGTCCGAGTGAAAGAAGATTACTTTCTGAGAGAAGATGATCAACTGGACATCTTTTTGCAAGACGAGACCATTGAAGGATTGATGAAAGAAATCGTTCCCGTAAAACCCGATCAAATTGGGTTGGATATCGTATTTGAAAACGACGATATTTTAATTGTGAATAAGCCGAAGGGCATGTTAACGCATCCGGACAAAGATGAATATAAAAACACATTGGCGACAATTGTTCAATATTATCTTGCAGATCTGTGCACGAAGACATTTAAACCCGCTCCTGTTCATAGGCTTGATAAAAACACCAGTGGTCTCATCCTCTTCGCAAAGACGTATGAAAGCTTAAAATTGTACAATGCACTGATGAGAGCACGTAAAATCGGCAAATATTATTTGACTGTGGTAGAGGGTGCTTTAAAAGGTCCTGGCGAAGTTAAAGGGTATCTGATAAAGGATGAGATAAAAAATAAAGTTAAAATTTTAAAATCAAATCAAGATGAATCTAAATTTTGTCACACAAAGTACAGTGTTTTGAAGCAGTATAAAGGGTATACTTTAGTAGAAATAGAACTTTTAACAGGAAGAAGTCACCAAATTAGAGCAAGTATGGCTAGCATTGGTCATCCTATTGTTGGTGATGTCAAGTATGGTGGCAAAAAGATTCAGACGATTACGTCACAACTCTTACATGGTTATAAACTCATTATTGATGGCAAGGCATATCAAACACAATCGGAAGAAATTGAAGCTTTTATTCAAAAATTAAAGTAAAAGTTGGTGATTGCATGACTGAATCAATGCAAGTGGTAAAAAAATTAATTGAACGCTATGACTACGGTGGTGCTTTTGAATTATTAAAGGAAAAAGGGCTTGAAAGATCAGATGCAGGCGTTTTGATGGATTCCTGTCGGTATGCTGTGAACTTTGACTTTGAAACGGCACGCAAGATACTCAATCATGTTTCTGAAAAGACAAGAATAAATGAAACCTGTTTGCATTTAAAGAAGAATTTGGAAGATTTAAATAATGGTCAACCAGATGCCTTGTTTTCTGAGCTTTTGGAGAATGTTAAATTTCAGATTGTCAATGAGGAGTATATTGATTTTTTAGGTCGAGTTTATCGGTTTAAAGAAGCTGTTTACAAGTACATGTTCATTAAGAAACATTTAAATGATCGCACTTTTACATTTCACATAAGGTTTATACAAAAAAAAGAAGTTTTAAAGATTCTAAGAAATCATTACAAGATTTTTAATAATAACTTGATTTATGGTATTAACACTTATTTTAGAAAATATGCCAAACAGGATGTCAAAGGAGAGCGTGTCATAAAAGTTTTAAGTTCGGAGAAGATGAACCAACTTATTGAATTGAGGCACGAATCGCTCATTGGACACGGTTTTAAAGGTGTAAGCATTGACGAAATTCAACGTGTATATGGGAATCCATATTGCGTTTTAGATGATTTTAGAGAGTGTTTAGAGTTGCTTGAAGTGGATATCTACAGGTATAAGTATTCTTTTATTAACGAATATATCATCAGTTTACTTGAAAGCGAGTACTACGGGTATGTTCAAACTTCACATGCTCAGATGGCGCATTTTGAATAAAAAAATGGAGGCAGAAATATGATCAAAGTCAACGTAAGAGAATTCGGTACATTTGAACTTGAAGAAGGTGCAACCTATGAAAGTTTAGCTAGAAAAATACAGACGCCAGAAAAACCTTTGATTGTGGCCGTTAGATGTGGTAATGTTCTCAGGGAACTTACAGAGGTCATTGAGAAAAGCTGTGACGTAAAAATGGTTGATTTAGAGACCTCAGATGGCGAGAAAATTTATCAGCGAAGCTTATCCTTTATTATGATTAGAGCTGCAATTGAAAGTTTTAAAGGGATCAAAGTTAAAATAGAACATTCTTTGAGTAAAGGTTTGTATTGTGAATTTGAATATAAACGCAAACTTACGCATGAAGATTATGAAGTTATAAAATCAAGAATGCAAGAGATTATCTCTCAAAATGAGCCCTTTGTCAAAAAGAAGACCGCTATAGAAACGGCTAGAAATACATTTGAAGCCTATAAGATGCAATCCAAGGTAGACTTGTTAAAGTATCGTGAATCTGATTATATCAATTTATACCAATGTGGAGAGTTGCAAAATTACTTTTATGGCTACATGGTGCCAAGTACAGGCTATATTCAAAATTTTGATATGGTTAAATACGACAATGGCATGATCTTGATGCACCCAACGAAATATTCACCTTTTATGGCGCCAGCCTTTGTGGAATCTCCTAAAATTGCGGATATTTTCAGTGAGAGTGAGCGTTGGGGTGAGATTATGGAGATGGCTTATGTGAGCAATTTGAATGCGCTCATTGAGAAAGAAGAACACCCTGAACTCATCCAAATTGCCGAAGCACTCCATGAGAAGAAAATCGCTTATATTGCAGATCAGATTTCAAAGACGGGGAAACGGGTTATTTTAATTGCAGGTCCATCTTCCTCTGGGAAAACAACATTTGCCAATCGATTGAGGATACAGCTGAAGGTTAATGGGCTTCATCCCATTACGATTTCAACGGACAATTACTTTGTCGATCGAGAGAAGACGCCGAGAGATGAGCAGGGCGAGCTTGACTTTGAGTCCATAGACGCTGTGGATGTTGCACAGTTTAATAAGGATTTGATGATGTTGCTGGATGGTGAAATGGTGGATTTACCTGTTTTCAATTTTCATGTGGGTAAACGTGAAGTTAGAAACAAACCCTTTTCAATTAAAGAGGATCAACCGATTATTATTGAAGGCATCCACGGCTTAAATGAGCAATTGACAAGTAAAATATTCAAAAGAGATAAATTTAAAATTTACGTCAGCGCTTTAACGCAACTCAATATAGATGAGCATAACAGGATTCCCACAACTCAAACGAGACTTTTAAGACGTATTGTGAGAGACAATCAGTTCAGAGGCCACTCTGCTAAAAAAACAATTGGCATGTGGAGTTCCGTTAGAAGAGGCGAGGAACGCAATATCTTCCCTTATCAAGAGGAAGCGGATGCGATGTTTAACACGGCATTGCCTTATGAACTTGCCGTACTGAAAAAACATGCTGAACCTCTGTTGGAAGAAATTTTGCCAAGTGATGCAGAATACGGAGAGGCCGTTTTGTTACTCAAATTTTTAAGCTATTTCAAATCTATTGATGATGATACTTTGGTGCCTTATGTTTCGATCTTGAAAGAATTTATTGGTGGAAGCTGTTTTGATGTGTAAAAATTGTGTATAATGAAAGTGGTATCATAGAGTTAGAACGGCAATGTTCTAACTTTTTTTAAAATGATTTAAAAGAAGACGTCTTGTTTAGAAATAAACTTTGAGGTGGATAATGTATCAGACTCAAACTCATTTAAAGGAGTATCAAAGAATTTTAACCATTTGCACAATATTAGTGGGGATGTTGTTACTGGAGCGTTTTTTTCTTACTGTTTTTTTGCAGACTTATGCAAAGATCATGCTCGGTAGCATCCTGTTGCTCAATGTTGTCATAGGCTCCATTTTGATCAATACAACTTTTTATGCAAGCAGAATTAATATCAATAGACAGTTCATGGCAATTGCTTTTGGGACGTATTTATATGTGATAAATATGGGTATTGCTATGATCATATTGTTGACGAGCAATATCACATTGGTTCGAGAAGTAACCTTTTTTTTGACGATTGGAAAGTCGTTATTCTTGACTGGATTGATCGTGCCCTTTTTGCTTTCAAAAGTATCCTTTTTCAGAGAAAATTCATATATGAAAATGACGGGTATAAGCACTTTAATAATAACAGGTGAAATTTTTCTCTATGTTATAACGTTTCGACTACTCATAGTGCCCAATGAAATTTTATATTTTATGAATATACTGTATCTTTTAGGCCTGATGATTTTTTTGCTAGAACTCATCCTAAATGATTTGTTAAAGGCCAAGACCAATACTTATATGATGATTTTTAGCTTCATATTGCTATTTATTGCTCAGTTTTATTTAACCGTTATGTCACTTTCAACATTTACACTCATTCAAAGTTCTATGATTAATGCAGTGGCATTAATTGTATTATTGATGGAGATTCATGCTTTTAATATAGAAATTCCTGAAGCTAAAAACAGGCAACTTCAAAAGCAATTTAATATCTATTCCAAATACCTCAAGCGTATTATTGATAAAAAGACACTTTTGGTAAGAGAGGTCAACCAAAAGATTATTGATGAACTCGAATATGCAAAAATTATTCAACAGTCTCTTTTGCCAAGTAGCAAAATTACACACAGGGACGTCAGTTTTACGTCGGCATATCATCCTTGCGAAAGACTCAGTGGTGACTTTTACGACATCTATAGCATAGACGATGACAACGTTGCGCTTTATCTGTTGGATGTATCTGGTCATGGCATCTCTGCTGCGTTAATGACAATGCTCAGCAACAATTATTTAAAATCCAATGAGCGCGTGATCAAACGATTTAGAGGGATGCACCCCGATAAAAATCTCAAGTATTTTTATGAGCAATTTAATCGTATGAATTTTCCTGATGAAATGCACATGGTTATATTCTATGCAACACTTAATTTAAATACCAAAGTGTTGACTTATTGCTCTGGAGGCATGAACTGTAATCCAATTAGATTTAAGAGCAACGGAAAGGTTGAATTTTTAGATCAGAGTAAGGGATTTCCCATTTGTAAACTTGAAGGATTTTTCACACCAGAATACACCAGTGAAACCATCCAATTACAACATGGTGACAGGATACTTTTTTATACGGATGGCTTGACAGATAAGGAAAAGAATAATATATTCGATACGGATGAGATCATTGAATTATTCGTAACTTCTAGAAATTTAACCTCAAGAGAGATCAACGACATTATAGTGGATAAAATCAATGCTCAAAGAGGTGTATTAAATGATGACATCACATATATCCTCGTTGATATTTAAGGGTTCGAAAAATGGGGGTCTATTGACTGGCATGGGTTAAAGCATTATAATGTGTGTAAATTATTTAGAGTAAGAAAATTTTTTACATGTTGAGTGAGGTATATTTGAGATGAGGAAGGTGCTATGAAGGAAGTTCTTGTTCTTAAAGATTTAGAGCAAATTAAGGCTGTATCTCAGCAATATCGTTTGGAGATTTTAGAAGCATTTGATAGCAGTGCGAAGACCGCAAAGCAGATTGCTGAAGCCATGCATGAACCTCATGGGAGGGTAAATTACCATATTAAAATGCTTGAGAAAGTAGGCATTATAGAGTTTGTAGAAGAAGTCATAAAGTTTGGTGTTGTGGAGAAATATTATGCACCAGTGGCCTATAAGCTCATTATTGATAGCAGTGCAGTTACGTTAGATGATGAAATGAATGATTCTATCAGTAAGGCTTCTCTAGCATTTTTCGAAACAATTTCTAGAGAGTTTTATGATTCAATTGAGCATTTTTCAAGTGGTCCCTCTAGAAAAATATCGTATTCGACGGATTACTATCTCACAGAAGAAGAAGCAAAAGAGCTCTATGATCAATTAAACCAAGTTGCGGATTCTTATCTCAAAGGCAAAGAACAACCAAGAGAAGGAACACATAGACACTTTGCGGCTCATATGGTAGTACCATTGCCGCCGAAAGAATCGTAATAGATATCTAAATTTTAAGGGGGATTATAATGAAAAAATCACTCGTATTATTGCTTGTATTTGTGATGTTTTTATCGATAGCACTTATAGGATGTGGTTCTAATGATAAATCGGATTCAACGGACATTCAAATACCGACAGAAACCTCTGCAAATAATACTCCGACAGAGCCCGAACCGACAGAGAAGGATCCTGCTTTAGATGTAGATAAGAATCCAGCGCTGGCAAGGGGAAATGTGTTGACAGTCGCAACCACCACATTAGATGGCAAATTCAATACGATTATGTCCTCTAGTATGTATGATAATTGGATCACAAGTCTCGTCTTTGATGGCCTTGTGACCAATGATGCCAAAGGCAATGTGATCCCTTCTTCTGCTAAGAAGTGGGATATTTCGGAAGATAAGTTGACTTATACATTTTATCTAAATGAAGGGATGACATTTCATGATGGCACACCAGTAACGGCAGAAGATGTCGCCTTTACTTATACAGCTATTGCCGATCCGGATTATGATGGTTCCAGAGGCTCGTCTGTAGCGGATATAGTGGGCGTTAAAGCGTATAGAGCTGGAGAAGTGGACACCATTGAAGGGATCAAAGTGATCGATCCTTTGACCATTAGTTTTACAATTGAAAAACCTAATGTGCAAAAAATAAGGGCTTTTGTATACGGTATTTTACCTAAACATATTTACGAATACGACAATTGGGATGCTTTCAAAGCAACGATGAATCGACCTGTGGGATCGGGGATCATGAAATTTGAAGAATTCAAAGTGGGTGAGTATGTAAAATTATCGAGAAATGAAACTTATTTTGGTAAGAAGACAAAGCTGGATGGTGTTATCGTTAAAATTCAACCAACAGAAACGGCTACGGCTGCTTTTGCAGCTGGTGATATAGACCTAGTAAATCCACCACCAAGTATTGAAAGCTATGAGATTATGACGTCGACGGATATTGGAACCGTTCAAGAATTTGTCGGCAACGGCTATAATTATATTGGTTTAAATTTGAGAAATCCTAAGTTGTCAGATAAACGTGTCAGACAAGCTTTAGCTTACGGACTGAATAGAAAACTGTTTATTGAGAATCAGTGGGAAGGTTTTGCTTCAATTTGCAATACGCCTATTTCACCAGTATCTTGGGCTTATCCAGCATCTTCTAGTCTCAATGATTACGATTATGATGTGGCCAAAGCAAATGCTCTGCTCGATGAAGCAGGGTGGATTGATACAGACGGTGATGGCATAAGAGATAAAGATGGCATTAAATTATCATTGAAGTGGACGGCTTACAATGATATTGACTGGCCCATTAATTTAGTTTCGCTTGCTAAAGAACAATGGAAAGCCATTGGCGTGTCATTGGAATCAGAATTGATGGAGTTTAATGCTGTAAAAGATAAAGTATTTGATAAGCAAGATTTTGAAATGTATAATATGGCTTGGGATCTCTCTATTGATCCCGATCCAACGCCAATCTTTGGTTCAGATGCCGATGTCTTTGGCGGTTATAATGCCGTTGGTTTTCACAACGAAAGAGCGGATGAAATTTTTGCTTTGGGCACTCAGGAATATGATCAATCCAAAAGGGCAAAGTTATATCAAGAATGGGCTATTTTAGCGAATGAGGAGCTTCCCTATATTTTTAATGCGTACAGAGATGAGATCTGGGGTGTGAATAATCGCGTTAAAAACATAGAGCTTGGACCTTACTATGATTGGACGTATGCTGTAAAAGACATCGAATTAGATTATGTTCAATAAGTTGACGAGTACTTTAAAAGTCAGTATTTAAGTGACTCTTTGTTACATGATGCCGTTTACGGTAAGTACACAATAGCCCAGCATTTGCTGGGCTATCTAAATATTTAGAATATATATCCTACTATTATCTATATAGTCTATATAAGCAAGAAGTAACATTTCAGACGATGTACATAATAAAAAAAATTGACAGCGCGTTGAGTTTGGAAAGGGTGTCTAAATGAGAAATTATTTATTAAAGAGAGTACTTCAAATAATGCCTGTGTTGTTTGGCATTACAATTATTACTTTTTTCATTATACATACAGCCCCGGGAGATCCCACAAGTAAAATGATGGATCCAAGAATGACCGTAGCTGAGAAAATGAGATTGAAAGAAAAGTTTGGGATCGATAAGCCCATTATTGTCCAATATGTAGATTGGATTAGCGAAGTTGTAAAAGGGAACTTAGGTTATTCATGGAAGTTTCAACGCCCGGTGGCTGAGGTTATGGGCGAGAGATTATTGGCGACATTTTATTTAGCCGCTGTCTCTTTGTTGCTGGCATTGCTCATAGGCATTCCTTCGGGCGTTATATCGGCTACGCGACAGTATACTAAATTGGACTACTTTTTTACAATCTTTGCACTGGTGGGGATATCCATACCAAGCTTTTTCTTTGCCCTTTTACTGATCAAGTACTTTGCAATAGACAACAGTATTTTTCCAATATCAGGTATGAGAACAATTGAGGCTTCCAGTTGGCCTATAGGGGCTCAAATTAAGGATATTATAGCGCACACGGTTTTACCTGCAATTGTTTTAGGACTTGGTTCCACAGCGAGTTTTATGAGGTACACGCGTTCAAGTATGCTTGAAGTTATTCGACAGGATTACATCAGAACAGCACATTCTAAGGGGCTTAGCGAGCGCGTAATCATCTATAGACATGCACTTAGAAATGCATTGATTCCGATCATTACTCTATTGGGGTTTTGGATTCCAGGACTATTTTCTGGTGCCTTAATCGTTGAGCAAGTATTTGCATGGCCAGGAATGGGATTACTGGGCTATCAAGCTATTGGCGATAGAGATTATCCTCTCTTAATGGGTGTGAATCTATTTTTATCATTTCTAACACTTACGGGTAATTTGTGCGCCGACTTATTCTATGGATTAGCAGATCCAAGAATAAAATATGATTAAAGGGAGATGTCGTTGATGTCAGAAGCAATCAAAAAGAAACAAGAAGCAAATGCAAAACTTGATGCAAGACATAAGATTGAATCCCCATGGACTATTGCGTTTAGACGATTAAAGAAGAATAGATTGGCAATGGTGAGCTTGTTTCTCCTATGTATTTTAGCATTATCTGCAATTTTAGCAGATGTTATTACCCCCTATGATAGAGATCAAATTAATTTAGCGGATAAAGAAGTTAGAGGTAAGGTGATGGAACTGCCCATTAAAAATGAAGCGCCAAGCTCTAATTTTATTTTGGGGACAGATGAACTGGGTAGAGATATTTTTACACGCTTAATATATGGTGGACGCATTTCTCTAACGGTAGGGTTGGTGGCTGTTTTTTTACAGGTTGTCATTGGTGTTGCCGTAGGTTCTGCAGCAGGTTTTTATGGTGGCATTGTGGATGCCGTATTAATGCGACTGACTGATATTATTATGTGTTTTCCATTCCTTTTAATTGCCATAACCGTGGTGGCTCTCTTGGGACCGAGCATTTTCAATGTGATGTTTGCCCTTGGTCTATTGGGGTGGACCAGTATTGCAAGAATTGTCCGCGGACAAATATTATCACTTAGAGAACAAGAATTTATGGAAGCAGCTGAAGCGCTTGGCATTAGAGATTCCAGAAAGATTTTTAAGCATCTTTTGCCCAATGTTATGGCGCCAATTATCGTTTTCGCTACTATGGGTATGGCAAACGCCATTTTGACTGAGTCCACATTATCCTATTTGGGGATGGGCGTGACACCACCGACCCCTACTTGGGGAAATATGATGCAAGCCGCTAGATCCATTTATTCGTTGCAAAATCAATGGTGGCTATGGATTCCTCCAGGTTTCCTGACTTTTATAACCGTTATGAGCTTTAATATTCTCGGTGATGGTTTAAGAGATGCACTTGATCCAAAGATGAACAGATAACAGGGGGAAGAATGGCGCTACTAGAAGTCAAAGGCTTAAAAACGTATTTTTATACAGAAGATGGTGTGATCAAGGCAATTGACGGTGTTGATTTTAAAGTGGATGCTGGAGAGACCTTGGGTATTGTTGGGGAATCAGGCTGTGGTAAAAGTGTTACGGCCATGTCCATTTTGAGACTTGTTGCAGGTTCGTCTGGAAAGATTGTCGAAGGCAGTATTAATTTTGATGGCACGGATATTTTGTTGCTTACTGATAAAGAAATGAGAAGCATAAGAGGCAACAAGATTTCTATGATTTTCCAAGAACCGATGACCTCCTTGAATCCAGTGTTTACAATTAATCAGCAGATGTCGGAAGTGCTGTTGCTTCATAGAAATATGACAAAAGAAGAAGCCAAGCAAGAAGTCATTAAGTTGCTCCAAAAAGTGGGTATTCCAAGGCCCTCAGAAGTTGTTGACGATTATCCTTTCACACTTTCAGGCGGTATGCGTCAACGTGTTATGATTGCAATGGCACTTGCCTGTAATCCCAAGTTATTGATTGCAGATGAACCCACAACAGCGCTGGATGTAACCATACAAGCACAAGTTCTCGATCTTATGAATAAATTGCAAAAGGAGTTTGGAACTGCAATTATGTTTATCACTCATGATCTCAATGTCATTGCAGAAATGGCAAGTAGAGTTATTGTGATGTACTCTGGGAAAGTGGTTGAGGAATCCCCTGTGGTGGCATTATTTGATAATCCCTGTCATCCTTATACCATAGGTCTTATGAAATCGAAACCAGATATCAAGACTTCAGGGGAGAAGTTGTATATGATTCCAGGTGTTGTGCCAAATCCGCTTTATAGACCAGCAGGCTGTCAATTCAATACGAGATGTGAATATGCAATCGAAAAATGTTTTCAGATGGAACCCGATTTGACTGAAACGACTTCTGGGGGAAGAGTGCGATGTTTTCGCTGGCAGGAAGTTCAAGAGTTGAGAGGTGCAAGTTATGTATGAGAGAGACCCTAAGGCATCAGATGTATTGCTCAGCGTTAGAGGGTTAAAAAAATATTTCCCAATTAAATCAGGATTGACCAAAAAGACGGTTGGATATATCAAAGCGGTTGATGGTCTTAATTTTGATATTAAATCGGGGAAAACGTTTGGATTGGTGGGAGAATCAGGATGTGGCAAATCAACCACAGGCAGGACGCTTTTAAGATTATTGGAGCCTACGGAAGGTGAAGTCATCTTTAATGGTGAGAACATATTGACTTACGATAGGGCAAGATTGAGGCAGCTCAGAACGGAAATGCAAATTATATTTCAAGATCCATATTCTTCTTTAAATTCAAGAATGACCGTTGGGGAAATTGTTGGAGAAGCGTTGCTTGAACACGGTATGGTTAAAAGTAAGAAAGAACTTCACGAACGCGTTGTTTCTATTATTGAAAAATGTGGATTGAGCGGGTATCATATGAAACGTTATCCACATGAATTTTCAGGCGGTCAAAGGCAGAGAATTTGTATTGCCAGAGCACTTGCATTAAGACCGAAATTTGTCGTTTGTGATGAGGCAGTATCAGCACTTGATGTTTCAATTCAATCCCATGTGATCAATCTTTTGAAGACGTTGCAAGACGACATGAATTTAACTTACTTGTTTATTTCACACGATCTCGGAATTGTCAAATATATCAGTGACAACATTGGTGTTATGTATCTTGGGCGCATAGCAGAAATGGCAGAAAAAAATGCGTTATTTGATCATCCAATGCATCCCTACACCCAGGCCTTATTATCTGCAATTCCAAAGTCACATCCACTGGATAAGAAAGAGCATATTATTTTGCAGGGGGACATGCCATCACCAGCAAATCCGCCTTCTGGTTGTGGCTTTCATACGAGATGTCCCAAGGCAATGGCAATATGCAGTCGAGAAATACCTGTGTTCAACGCAGTTGGAGAAAATCATTATTGTGCGTGTCACTTATATAACCCTTGAGGAGATGAAGCCCAGGGGGTTCATCTCCCTAATCCCGTGGGAGTCCTAAACGCCCACGGGATGCAATCCAATAGGATTGCGCAAGGGTTACGAAGGTAGCGAAGCGGACTGAGTATGACGATAATCTGTGATTCAGACTAATCCAAAAAGGGTTACGAAGGTAGCGAAGCGGACTGAGTATGACGATAATCTGTGATTCAGACTAATCCAAAAAGGGTTACGAAGGTAGCGAAGCGGACTGAGTATACTGTTTTGATGTAAATAAGTGAATGTCTGGTTAGGTATCATAGTAACTACATTTTAAGATATAAGAGAGGAAAAAGTGATGGAACCAATAAACTGGGAAGCCTATGAGGACGTTCAAGATAAAAAGGAGAATAGCCTTAATAGACTAGATATGAAAGATGTTATCGCCATGAGTATTGCAATGTTACAATTGGTTTTGCCCATTGCCTTAAGTTTCATAGGTATTACGTTTGTGACGATTCTCGCTTTTAAGTGGTTTTTTAGGTGCTAAAATGAAGTAAAAATAACGCTAAAATAGCGTTCATAAAAACTTTTCTGAGGCATAATGCTTGTGGTGGTTTCGTTACCTCTTATCGCGTTGAGTTTAGGCTTCAGATTTATATAATGCTCTCAAGGTTGCAACCTCTTTCCCATGACCCTCTAGTTCGTTTGGGGTTTCTAAAAAGAAGGGGAGATGTCGAAGTTTTGGGTGATTGATTATGCGTGAGAGTGCTTCTATGCCAATGGTGCCTTGACCTATGATTTCATGACGATCTTTGTGGCTGCCAAATGGCACTTTACTGTCATTGAGATGCATGGCCTTAAGTCGATCGAGACCGACGATTTGATCAAATTGCTCTATGACGTCATCCAGTTGATTCACAATATCATAGCCGGCACTGTAGAGATGACAGGTATCCAGACAGACACCGAGAATATGATTTTGAGTGACTTGATCTATGATTGCCCGGAGTTCTTCAAAAGTGGAACCGATTTCAGTCCCTTTACCAGACATGCCTTCAAGCAATACATGTAATTTTTCATCTCCCGTTAAAACGTCGTTTAAAAGAGTTGTAATGCGCTGAATGCCGTATTCTACGCCCTTTCCAGTATGAGAACCCGGGTGAAAATTATAGAGACAACAGGGCACTTTTTCTAATCGTTTTAAGTCATCAGAAAAAGTTGATTTTGCAAAGGCATAAACGTCGTCCTTTTGAGCAGCAGGATTCATGGTATAGGGGGCGTGAGCCAGTAAATGTGCAATATCCTGCTGATTCATGAGCTCTTTTAAGGATTCAATATCTTTGGGGTCAATTTCTTTTGCTGAGCCGCCTCTTGGATTGCGCGTGAAAAATTGAAAGGTATTGGCATGGATTTGAGAGGCATCTTTTGCAGCTTGGTAGAAACCTTTTGCGATGGAAATATGGGGTCCTAATCTTAACATGTGATCTCCTTTGTATAAAAAATTGTCATAATATGAGTAGCTTGTGGCGAGTCGTTTAAATGTGTTTTAACATGTGAACTTCTCTAAAGGGATAGTGATTTTAAAGCTTATTTACCCTATAATTAAGATTAGTATATCAAAAATAAAAATGAATACATAGTGAGAGTGTCAAAAGTTGTTTTTACTTAAATCCTCTGTCTGATGTTGTATCGTTCACCCATTTTTTTATAAGAGGCGTTTTAATGAATTTAAATATGAAGGAAAAAAAAGCAAATTTTAATGTGAATGTCAATACTGTCAATACTGCTATAGGTATTCTATTTTCTCAAATGGACGGGATTCTAAGCCAAGCGCAGCTTTCCTATTATGATTTTTTATATATGGGATTGGAATCTATAAAGAAAATGAGGGCTCATGAGCGTGCTCTGATAGAAGACATTCAACTTGACCCATTCAGGACAGAGTTTGAACCTGAACCCCATAAGCGTTCTTTCTTCAATATGCTTGAAAAGAAAATCAAGCCGGGTGAGAGTTTGATGCTTTTTTCTGTGGCGTTGCCTTATCCTAGGCAAACGACAGGCCTCAGTAAATCCCTAGGCGTTGTAGATGGTTCAAGTTGGTATTATGACTACCATTATCATCTGAGGGCGCGCATGGATAATGCACTTAAAATTTTTTCAGAGATTGAGGGGATTCGGATTAAGGAGAGCGACTGCTTTGTGGATACTTCTGATTATATCGATCGAGAGCTCGCCTTTTTATGTGGCCTTGGCAGTTATGGTAAAAATCATATGTTGATTCATCCTGAACTGGGCACTCAATTTCACATTGGACACATGTATATGATTTTGGGAGAGCAAGAGCATTCATTATTTTCTAAAGTTGAATCTGAATCAGCGTTGAATGCAAGAAGACACTACACTGGGTGTAAAGAATGTGACAAATGTGTTAAAGCATGTCCAGCGGGTATTTGTGGCGTCTTAAAAATGAATCGATTAAAATGTATTTCTTATTTAACACAGACTAAAAGAGCTCTGACACTTGATGAGATGAAGAGGATGCGCAACAGAATTTATGGATGTGATATCTGTCAAAATGCGTGTCCGTCAAATCGAGCTCGAGATGAAAATAAAACGAATTTGCGCCATATAGATCATTGGTTGGTAAATGATTTTGAGGGTATAGATCTGTTGGAAAGCCTAAAATTATCCCAAAGAGCATTTAAACGTCAATATGGAGAGCGTGGATTTGCCTGGAGAGGGGGTAAAATTTTTAAAAGAAATATATTGATTGCAATCGGAAATTCTAAAGATCCATCTTTTTTCAAAAGTATAAAAGAACTTGCTGAGCTCAATGAGGATGTTTTTCTGCAGCCTTATTATGAATATGCGCTTATAGGGACAAAACCCGTGTAACATAGAGCGCTTTATTGTTCGGAATAGTTGTATCGTTTGAGTCGAAGTTTGTGCCATGGTTTGCATTGTAAATCATAGATTTTGTTCATGTCTTTTTAAATTCAATGAATGGTAATGTGCAATATGGGTATAAGGTCCATGAATAGTCAGAAAAAAATATTTATAAGTGGTTAAAATAAGGGTATAATAGTTATTATAATACAGGAGTGGAGGGTTTGAGATATGATGCTTGATAAGAAAGATGGAATATTACTCGAAAGTGGCACTGGTGAAGTAGAAATTTTACATTTTACAGTTGCAGGAGAACATTATGCTATCAATGTTGTAAAAGTCAAAGAATTATTGCAGATCGAAAATGTTTCTAAAGTACCGAATTCTCATCCTGCGATATCAGGCATTTCTTTGATTCGAGGCGAGATGATTTCTGTTGTTGACCTGATGTATGTACTGGAAAATAGAAAGAACGAAAAAGTGAGTGGCGGTATGACCTTGGTTTGTGAATTCAACAAAATAAAGGTAGGCTTTGCCATTGATTCAGTACTTGGAATCCATCGGATCGGTTGGAATAAGATCATGAAACCAGATGATATCACTTCCAATTCTTTAATTATTGGGAATATTAATCTTAATGAGCAGATCATTATGTTACTTGATTTTGAAAAAATAGTTATGGATATCAATCCAAATACTGGTATCAATATGGAACGCGTGAAGAATATAGAGATCAAAGATCGATCAAAATATAAAATTGTCTTGGCAGATGATTCGCCTATGATTCGTAAGGTTTTATTGGATACATTGACATCAGCTGGATTTACAAAACTCAAATTCTTTGACGATGGGATGCAAACCTATGACTATCTGATGCTATTGGCAGAGAAAAAAGGGGAAGCTTTTGCAGAGGATATTGATCTTTTGATTACAGATATTGAAATGCCCCAACTTGATGGACATGCACTTACAAGAAGAGTTAAAGAGCACAAGATTTTGAAAAAATTACCGATTATCATATTTTCATCATTGATCACAGACGATTTATTGCATAAAGGTGAAGCAGTAGGTGCTGATGCCCAAATGAGTAAACCTGAAATTGAGAATTTAGTGGTGCTAATTGATAAAATGTTAAAAATAAGAGACTAGAGCTTACTTTAATAGCGCATCTCAATAAGTCACATATAGAGTTACCATGAATTCAAATAAAACCCTAGAAATCATTGCGTGGAAAATCGCTGGATTTCTGGGGTTTTTGTGTTCTAAAATGCCCATGAGACTCTTTTTTTTACAAAATTATAAATTGAGATCCCTTATATAGGAATGACTACATAAAAAAATTAAGTATTATTAAACAAAATACTTAATATCATATTGACGAGTATAAAATCATAAAGTATAATAAATCGAGTGAAAAGTTTAGTAATAATAAACAAAATGCAACCGCTTTTTTAGATGGAAATAGGTCATTGGGTTAAAGATAGTTTTAGAAAAAAAGTGTGTATGAATTCACTTTTTAAACTTATAAAAAAAGGAGAATTGGTTGTGAATATTGGTGAAAAGATTAAAAGGATTAGACTTGAAAACAACCTAACACAAGAGGAGCTAGCGGATCGATGTGAGTTATCGAAGGGATTTATATCTCAACTTGAAAGAGATATGACGTCGCCTTCAATTGCAAGCTTGGTTGATATACTTGAAAGTTTAGGGACAAATTTACAGGAATTTTTTAGTGAGACTGTAGATGAAAAAATCGTCTTTAAAAAAGAAGATTTTTTTGAAAAAGAAGATGAAGAAGTGGGCTATAGACTAGAGTGGATTATTCCAAATGCACAAAAGAATATGATGGAGCCCATAATGCTGACTTTAGCGCCGAATGGAGCATATGATGAACATGATCCACATGAAGGCGAGGAATTTGGCTTTGTCATATCGGGTTCAGTCGTGGTGAGATTGGGCAATAAAAAGTATGTGGCGAAGGCTGGAGATACTTTCTATTATAAAGCGAATAAGAGTCATGAAATCATTAACAAAGGCAAGCGCGAGGCGATTATCATATTAGTGGGAACACCGCCAAATTTCTAGACATTGGAGGGCGTCATGGAAGATAAAATTTTAATGGGGAGAAGCTTAACTAAAAGTTATAACGGCGTTGAAGTTGTCAAAGGCATTGATTTTTGGGTTAAAAAAAATCAATTTTTGACCATATTGGGTCCAAGTGGCTGTGGTAAAACGACAACACTTAGAATGCTTGCTGGTTTTGAAATGCCCACAAACGGACAAATATTTTTTGAAGGGAACGAAATCACAGATTTGCCACCATATAAGAGACAAATTAATACGGTCTTTCAAAAATATGCACTTTTCCCCCATATGAATATTTACGAAAATATTGCATTTGGACTCAGAATAAATAAAATTTCTGAAAAAGATATTAAGATTAAAGTGGCCAAAATGCTTGAATTGGTCAATTTAAGTGGATTTGAAAATAGAAAGGTCAATTCCTTATCAGGTGGGCAACAACAGAGAATTGCAATTGCCAGAGCACTGGTCAACGAACCCAAGGTCTTATTATTGGATGAACCTCTGGGAGCACTTGACTTAAAGCTGAGAAAGGACATGCAAATTGAGCTTAAAAATATGCAAAGAGAGTTGGGCATTACTTTTGTATATGTAACGCATGATCAAGAAGAAGCACTGACCATGTCCGATAAGATCATTATAATGAATCAAGGCGAAATTCAGCAAATTGGAACGCCGATTGACATTTATAATGAACCTGAAAATGCGTTTGTTGCAGATTTTATAGGAGAGAGTAACATCCTAGATGGTATTATGCATCAAGATCGAAAGGTCTCTTTTGCAAACAGGCAATTTGAATGTGTGGATACGGGATTTGACAAGGATGAACCTGTGGACGTTGTCGTCAGACCAGAGGACATAAAAATAGTAAGCACAGAAGAAGGGCACATAAAAGGTGTTGTTACATCTGTTGTCTTTAAGGGCGTTCACTATGAAATGATCATAAAAGGTGCGGCTAAAGATTGGATGGTTCATAGCACTCAAATGGCTGAAGAAGGGAGTGCCGTAGGCCTGTTAATTCTTCCTGATGATATTCATATTATGAGTAAGGAGGCCATGAATGCTTAGAAAGATCTCATCAAGTTCTTATTTGGTATGGAGTTTGCTTTTCATCATAATTCCAATTGTAATGGTTGGATTTTTAAGCTTTACACCTGTGGAGGGTAGTGGCCATACAGGTTTTTCGCTTGAAAACTATAAAAGATTTATGGAACCTATCTATTTGAAAGTACTATTGCGTTCTGTGGAAATTGCATTTAAGGCGACCTTTATTTGCTTTTTAGTGGGTTATCCAATGGCCATGATTCTGGCGAAGATGGACAATCGGATCAGAAACTTAGCAGTAATGTTATTTGTCGTGCCCATGTGGATGAATTTTTTACTCAGAACATATGCGTGGATGACTATTTTAGGTAAGAACGGCATCCTAAATAAATTTTTGTCTCTATTTCATGTGGAACCGTTGACTTTTTTATATTCTGAAGGTGCAGTCCTTTTAGGGATGGTATATAATTTTCTGCCCTTTATGGTTTTGCCGATCTATACCGTTTTGACAAAGATGGATAATAATTTAATAGAAGCGGCTGAAGATTTAGGTGGAAATAAAATCACGGTCTTTAGAAAAATAATTTTCCCACTGTCTTTACCAGGAGTTGTTTCAGGGTTTTCAATGGTGTTTATGCCCGCAGTGAGTACATTTGTCATAACCAATTTGCTTTCTGGCGGTCAATATATGCTCATCGGGAACCTTATAGAACAGCAATTCCTCGTGGTGAATGATTGGCATTTTGGATCTGCAATTTCAATGTTCCTAATGGTTTTGATACTCTTAACCATGTCTGTGATGAATCGATTAGGTGCTGGAATTGGTGAAGAAGGGAGCGCAGGCATATGGTAAGCAAGTGGGCTAAAAGGTTTTATACCATACTGATTTTTGCTTTTTTATATGCCCCCATAGTTGTTTTAATGGTGTTTTCCTTTAATGATTCCAAAAATACAGCGAAATGGGAAGGCTTTACTTTTAGATGGTACCAGACTTTAAGCGAGAACAGCTTAATCATGAAAGCACTTTATTATACGGTACTTGTGGCAGTTGTTTCCGCGTTAATCGCTGTGGTGATGGGGACATTGGCAGCCTTTGGCATTCACTATATGAAGACTTGGCGTCAGAAAGTGGTTTTAAATATTAACAGCATTCCTATTTTAAACCCGGATATTGTAACAGGGATATCGCTAATGACTTTGTTTGTGGCGTTCAAAATGGAACTTGGACTCGTCACGATGATCTTAGCGCATGTGACCTTTAATGTTCCCTTTGTGGTCTTATCGGTGTTACCTAAGCTTAAGCAGATGTCTGGAGATACGCTTGAAGCTGCAATGGACCTTGGGGCAACGCCGTGGTATGCGTTTAGGAAAGTAATCTTGCCAGAGATCAAACCTGGGATTATCACAGGGGGATTGATTGCTTTTACCCTATCTATTGATGATTTTGTCATCAGTTACTTTACCACGGGCAATGGTGTGACCAATCTTTCAATTGCCATCTACTCCATGGCAAAGCGTGGCATAAAACCTGAAATTAATGCATTGGCAACATTGATGTTTGTTTTTGTATTGGTGATGTTGATTTTGATCAACAAACGCACTAAAATTGAAGAAATTTGATCGACTCAAATGAAAAAAAATAAAGAAAAAATTTAAATTAGAGAGAGGGACGTGAAAAATGAAAAAGAGTATTGTAGTGGTATTGATGATTGCATTAATTGCGACGATGTTTGTAGGATGCAAGAAGGATGATCAAGTGGTTTTAAATGTGTACAACTGGGGTGATTATATTGATGACAGCATCTTTGCTACGTTTGAAGATGAGACAGGTATAAAAATTAATTATGAAACATTCGCCACAAATGAAGAGATGTATACAAAGCTTAAAAAAGGTGGCACTCAGTTCGATATAGCCATTCCATCAGATTATATGATAGAGAAAATGATTAAAGAGGATATGCTTGAAAAAGTGGATCTATCCAAAATTCCAAATTATGCGAATATCGATGAGCAATTTAAAAATTTGGATTTTGACCCCAACAATGAATATTCAGTACCCTATTTCTGGGGGACTGTGGGAATTATATACAATACAAAACTCATTTCTGAAGATATAGATTCTTGGAATGTGCTTTGGGATGAAAAGTATAAGGGTATGTTTACCATGGTAGACTCTCAAAGGGATTCTATTATGGTGGCGCTTAAAAAGTTGGGGTATTCGATGAATACCAAAGATGTGGCTCAGCTTGAAGAGGCGAAGCAATTGCTCATTGAGCAGAAACCCTTAGTGCTTGCATACGTAGGGGATAATGTAAAAGATATGCTCATCAGTGAGGAAACAGCCATGGCTGTAGTTTGGTCAGGAGAAGCCAGCACAGTGATTCAAGACTATGATTACTTTAAATATGCACTTCCAAAAGAAGGTTCTAATAAATGGTTTGACAACATCGTCATTCCAAAAGGTGCTGAGCACATTGATGCAGCACATCAATTTATCGATTTTCTATGCAGAGGAGATATCGGTTTTAAAAATGCGGATTATGTGGGCTATTCCACATGTAATAATGAGACTTTGAAGTTAATTGATCCCTCACTAATCGATACAACTTATGCTTATCCTAAAAAAGAATGGATCAATAATTTTGAAATATTCTTAGATCCTGGTGATTTTGTCAAAGAATACGATCGCGTTTGGACTGAAATAAAAGCAAATTGATCATTTGAGGCTAGAGTTCTAATAATGTTAATGATATAATAAAGAGGATTAAAAAAGCCCAAGATTTGGGCTTTTTATCTATAAACCTTTTACAAGGGGGCAAAAATGATTATTGATGGACGCGAAATTGCAAAAAAAATAAAAAGTGATGTCAAAGAAAGTCTCAGTAGTTGTCTGAGAGCACCAAAAGTAGTGGCAATTATACTGGGAGATAATCCTTCTTCAGAATCGTACCTAAAAATGCTTGAGAAAACATGTACAAATGTGGGGTTTGACTATGAACTCTGTCGATTATCGGATACAGCTTCTGAAATGGAACTGTTGGCGTTGATAGATGAAAAAAATAAAGATGACAGTATAAATGGCATTTTGGTGCAGATGCCTCTACCAGCGCATATCAGTCAAGAGAAGGTGCTCATGCATATTGATCCCGTAAAAGATATAGATGGTTTTCATCCGCTGAATGCTGGAAGACTCTTTAAAGGGGAAAAGGCCATGAGACCTTGCACACCCTTGGCAGTGGTTACGATTTTAGACGCTTTAAGCATAGATTTAAAGGGTAAGAATATAGTAGTGATTGGTAGAAGTAACATTGTGGGCAAACCACTTGCTATCATGTTAATGCAAAGACATGCTACGGTTACCGTTTGCCACTCACGCACGCAAAATATTGCTCAGCATACGAAAGCCGCTGATATTGTGATACTGGCAGTGGGCAAACCTGGGTTTTTAAAGAAAGACATGGTTACTGAAGAGACCATTGTCATAGATGTTGGTACGAATGAAGTCGATGGCAAATTGGTTGGAGATGCTGATTTTGATGCATTAAAGGATTACGTCAAAATGATTACCCCAGTGCCAGGTGGTGTAGGCCCAGTGACAAATGCGGTACTTTTACTAAATGTTTTGGAACACTTTGAACTTTAGATAAGTAATGTTTTGGGAAGCCTAAAAGGAGAAGAGATACCTGTGAATATTTTTGGTGTTATATTAGTGATTGGATCAGTTGTGGGCACTGTGATCTATTATATGAACGAGTCAAAAGAACATATAGAGATTGATCCGTATCATGATTATGAAAAGATATTGGATGCTGCCTTGACTTACAAGGAAGAAAAAGAAGAGTATGCTAAAGATTTTTCGAAGTTAATCCCTTATATTTCCAAAAAAGAGATCGTTGCGTCAAAGCGGTATGCTCTATCACTTGATGGTAAATTTTTAACAATAAGTAATTTGCCAGAAGAAGAAGCCTCTAAATTAATCAACGAAATTGGAGGCGAATCTTATATCAATGGTAAATTTACTTATCTAACTTTATTGCGCAAGAATGATTTAAGTAAAATAAAACCCATTGCACACTTTAATATTAAACCGGATTCAAAAATTAATACGACAAGTGTTATTCAATACGATACAAGTGGCTGTATCGCTGAAGACAACGAGATTGTTGAAAAGAAATGGGAGAACAAGCAACTCACGTTTAAAGAACCGGGAACGTATACAATCCGATTAAAAATCAAAGATCGAAATGGCAATTGGTCGGATTCATTTGAACGTGATATTAAGGTTTCAGAAGAGATGGGGATTAAAGACATTGAATGTTATGATTCGACAATGTTTATTGTTTACAAAAATGGCAAAGTGTTGTCAAAGAGTAAAAATGAGTTTGGACAACTGGGTATAGGGAATCTTAATCCAATTTCAGACCTGAAATACAACAGTTTACACGATAGTATTTCCCAGATTGCTTGTGGGGAAAATTTCACGATATTTAAATTAAATGATGGCACAGTCTGCGCTGCTGGCAGCAATCGTTATGGAGAATTGGCTTCAGGCGATAAAAATCCAAGTAGAACATTGAATGTGATCTGGGGACTGGAAAATGTGAAGCAAGTTGCTGCAGGCAAGCATTTTGCAGCTGCACTTGATCTCAATGGCAATGTTTATGTTTGGGGAGATAATTCTGAAAATCAACTTATGAAAGAAGATGTTTCGGAATCCACAATGCCTTTGAAACTGGAAGGTGTTGAAGGGATTAAATCCATAGCACTTGGCTCTAATTTTGGCTTTGCTGTTCAATATGATGGCACGGTGATAGGCTGGGGAGATAATACGCATGGGCAGCTTGGACTTGGTTTTAAAGGGCGTATTTCAGAACCTACGATGACGCTGTACAAAAATGTTGCCTTTATGACTGCTGGAGAAAAATTCTCTATTGCGGTATCTGAAAACGGACGTGTGTATGGGACTGGAAATAATGCCTATGGTCAACTTGGTACGAAGGGCAAATCGGAAATTTTCTTCCCGGCAGAAGTTTTAAAAGTAAAGGATATCATGGAGGCACATGCTAAAGAATCTTTGGTAGTAGCTGTCAATAGAATTGGGAAAGTATTTGTATGGGGCAATTTTAATGCCCCAGGCATCAAACCTATCTATGAGCCTGAGGAAGTCATAGGGCTCAGCTATGTTTATAGTGCCAGCAACACCGGTAAAAAATGTTATTTGATTGATGGCAATAATGTGCTTCATGTTATTGCAGATTTATCAGGAAAAAATGAGACAAAACAACTTTATTCGAGTTTCTATGAATTTTATAATCTTGAAGGTAAATCCAAATAAGTGTTTAAATCATATGTTTTTTATGTATAATAGTAAGTAAGAAATAATTATAAGGTGTTGGATTAGATTTTGTAGCGAGAACGCATGTAAGTCATCGGCTACTCAGATGATTATATGAGGCTATAATCGATTAAAAAGGATTCAACTCATATAAGACAGGAGTGATCGGGATGAGGGAGAGAAGAAGAGCGCATAGAATACCTTATCAAGCAATTTTGACAATAGATGAGGTGTACAATCAGCAAGATGTCATTAAGGAATCTAGAAAGATTTCTATTGAAGTTGTGGATATTTCCAAAGGTGGCATTGGATTTATTGCGAAGGAAGAATTGCCATTAAACTATTATTTTAATGCAAAAATTGATTTGGGTAATGGGCGAGAGTTTTACAGTGTTTTAAGAATCATGCGCAAAGAGCTATTGTCTAAAGGTTATAACTATGGTTGTGAGTTTACGGGTTTAGCAGATATTTTATCGCTCTATATTGATGAGTTTGAGGAAGAAGTTTTAAGTGAAGGATAAATCTAATGTGTAGTAGAAAAGGCCAGCGATTTCGCTGGCTTTAATTGTCAAATTGATTAATTGTCAGATAGATATAAGCGTTTTAAAAACAAATTGAGATGGAGGGCAAAATGAAAGCATTATTTACCTATGATTATGGCAAAGAACAAATGGACAAGATCAGAGCATTAGGCTATAAAATTCTCCATATTAAAGAAAATGACATTCCTGACAGACAGTCCGAAATTATTGATTTTGATCCAAATGTTATCGTCTGTTATAATCCTTTTGAACATTTGCCAATTGAAGCATTGACAAATCTTAAATGGATACAGCTATCCAGCATTGGTGTTGATCAAGTGCCTGTGGATAGGATCGTAAATAGAGGGATTGTGATCACCAATAATAGAGGCGGTTATTCCATCCCCATGGGGGAATGGATTGTTTTCCAAATGCTGCATCATTATAAATATGGGCAATATTTTCATCAAATAAAGTCAGAGAAAAGATGGAAAGTCAATACGCATGTTCGAGAACTGACTCATAGAAAGGCACTTTTTATTGGGACAGGCACTATTGCAAGTGAGGCAGCTAAAAGATTAAGCGGCTACGACTTAACGCGCATTGGGATCAACACGGACGGTCGTGAAGTGCCTTACTTTGATAAATGTTACCCTATGACGGCACTTGATGAAGTTTTGAGTGAGATGGATTTTATTATCCTAACCATTCCTTATACTAAAAAAACAGAGGGGCTTATTTGTAAAGAGCGCTTATCTCTTATAAAAGAGGATGCTGTACTCATAAATGTGGCACGTGGGAACCTCATAATAGAGTCTGATTTAATTGAAGCACTGGATCAGGGCAAATTCCTAGGGGTTTCACTGGATGTCTTTGAGAAGGAGCCTTTAGAGGTTCATAATAAACTCTGGTCTTTTGATCGTGTAATGGTGACGCCACATAATTCATGGATATCTGAAATGAGAAACGTAAGAAGATTTGATCTCATTTACAACAACTTGAAAGCTTTCTGCCAGGAATCAGAACTTGAAAATCAGGTGGATTTAAATAAGGGATATTAATAAAGAGATGGAAAGAGTGTAAGTATGATCGATATTAGAAATTTAACACAGGAAAAAATCGCTGAACAGCTGATGGCCATAGGGGAAAAAAAATTTAGAGCAAAGCAGGTATTTGAGTGGATTAATAAAGGCGTCCAGTCATTTGATGCAATGAAAAATTTACCTAAAACCTTAATGGATCAATTGAAAGAACAATATTATTTGGACAATGCATCCATTGTTGAACAGCTAGAGTCTGAAGACGGCACGATTAAATCACTTCATAAGCTTGTGGATAATAATGTTATTGAATCTGTTTTTATGACTTACAAGCACGGGTATAGTGCTTGCATTTCGACACAAGTGGGATGCCGAATGAATTGTGCTTTTTGTGCTTCAACGCTCAATGGGATGATTAGAAATTTGACAGCAGGTGAAATGCTTGGGCAACTCTATGAGATCCAGAATATGACGGGAAAGAGAATTGATCATGTGGTTTTGATGGGCAGTGGGGAACCTCTTGATAACTATGAAGAAGTGGTTCGATTTCTAAAGATGTCTTGCTCGGAGGGCGGACTCAATTTATCAGGTCGAAATATAACCTTATCAACTTGCGGCATTGTGCCTCAAATTTACAAACTTGCAGATGAAAAACTGCAAATTACACTTGCGATATCTCTGCACAATCCCTTTGATGATGAAAGAACGCAGATTATGCCCATCAATAAAAAATATGGTATAGATGAACTCGTGGCTGCTGTGGACTATTATATTCAAAGTACCAATAGACGTGTGACTTTTGAATATGCCCTTATTGAAGGTGAGAACGACTCAGATCGGCATGCGGAGGCTCTTGGATCAAAACTCAAGGGCAAATTAGTGCATGTCAACCTCATTCCAATTAATGCAGTTGAAGAAAAGAAAATGCGTCCTTCTCAAAATTCTAGAATAAATAGATTTAAAACGATTTTAATGGATAAATATAATGTAAATACAACAATTAGGAGGGAGTTAGGATCTGATATCAATGCTGCATGTGGACAGTTGAGGAATCAGCATATTGAAATCAACACAATTCAAGAATAGTCAGAAAATACGAATAATTCTGACAAAAATAATTTTAATGTTTTGAAGGAGATTCAATTATGTATCTAGAATAATACACTAAGTGCTAAAACTAAAGGAGGAGATTCAGATGGTTACTTTGATAGCTGGAAAAAAGGGAACAGGAAAATCCAAAGAAATAGTCAAAATGGCAAATGAAATCGTTGCTGAGGTGAACGGCGATGCAATTTTCATTGATGATGACAACAGGGCGATGTACAATCTACACCATGATTTAAGATTTGTTAACATGAAAGAATTTCCAATAGATACAGGTGAAGAATTTTTGGGATTCATCTGTGGTTTGATTTCTAATAATTATGATATTCAAAAGATTTTTATAGACGGTATTTTAAATTGTGTCACAATAGAACTGGATAGATTACCAGCTTGGTTTAAGAAAATTGAAGACATATCAACAGCTTTTTCTGTTGATTTCATTATAACTTTGAATTATGAGTCTGCACTGCCAGAATCTCTGCAAAGATTTATGCGCTAATTAGATTGATTTACTTATCATAAAAGGTCACCTATGATGTATTAAATCCTAGGTGACCTTTTATAATGCGTGTTTGAGTATATACTCAAATATATCCTTGTAAATAGATCTGTGAAATGATATTCAAATAAATATTTATCTGTATGTGCTCATGTCGAACGATTTTAATTTTAGGCTTATATTATCGATTTCAGTGTGAATTACAGAAATTTTTTCCCAAGATATTTTTTTACCAGCTCTTGATCAGAAAAATCGTCGACGATAATTTCCTCGCCAGTTTCTTCAAAAAAAACAAGAATTTCGGTATCGCCACCTTTGAAAGCTTTGATGACCGTGTCTTCATTGACCTCGCGTATTTTATTTTTATGATGCTTAATTTTCTGAAATTCCTTGGTGTAGATTGCTCCAGTAAGTCCGATGACTTTTGTGTATTGATTCATGTGTAATCCTCCTTGCAACTTTAATTATACAGGAGAACCCTCCGTAATACAATTGACCATAAAAGGTTAAGAAAACTTTATCAATTTTTAATTTTAGAACATCATTTATTTGGTATAATGAAAAGGTAAGGATTTACAGAGAAATCTATAAGGAGATAAAATATGAGAAGAAAGAAAAAAGTCATGGTCTGTGTCACACAGCAGAAATCGTGTGAGAGATTAATTGATTATGGTGCCAGCCTGATTTCTTCTGAACACGATGAGTTGCACGTGGTGCATGTCGTTAAAGAAAATTGGAAGTTTTTCGGACAACTTAAAGAAGAAGATGCCCTAGAATATTTGTTTGATGTTTCAAAAAATCACCATGCTTCACTTTCGGTCATTAAAGCTAAAGATATAGAGAAGACGCTTTCTGAGTATGCTGAAAAACATAAGATTAACAGCATCATCATGGGAGAGTCCTTTGAGAAAGATGAGCAGCAGAACATGATCAGTAGACTTCAGGAGAAAACAAAGGTTAAAGTGAATTTTCAAATTGTTCCTGTTGACTTTGATGACGAAAAAAATGTTATTTCATTAGAATAGAATAAATAAAAAGATGTTGGATGAGAGATCAAATTTCTCGAGGACATCTTTTTTTTATGCGATTCGTTTATCTTTGTATCGCTTTGGTGGTGTGGTGAAAATCAACAGCAAATGGATGAATCATTATAAATTCAGGTAAGAAAAATGTTATATAAATGTTAAAAAATCAACTGTACAAATATTTTTATATAAAATATATACAAATTATAATAAAATGTTTGTATTCACTATATTGTGGTTATAAAATAGAGGTGAGTTAAATTATATTAATAGGAGGCGACACATGTTTAATGGTAAAAAAGTACTTGTTATGATGATGACTTTAATTTTAGTCATGTCGACAATCTTGCCTGCAATGAGTTTTGCAGAAGAAACAGTGACAATTGATGTTTATTCATTTAATGATTTTCATGGGGCATTAATTGAAAGTGGCAAAAATGTGGGTATGGCAAAACTTGTTGGGGCAGTTAATGCATTAAGAGCGACAAATCCAAATACCATAGTTGTTTCTGCTGGAGATAATTATCAAGGTTCTGCAATGTCCAACCTTTCATATGGTGAACCAGTTAGTGAGATGTTTAAACTATTAGATGTCACAGTATCAGCAGTTGGTAACCATGAGTTTGATTGGGGAACAGACAAATTTTCTAAATGGAGTGAAGATGGTAATTTAACTTTTCTCGCATCCAATATTTATGACAAAACAACTGGTGAACCCGTAACATGGGCAAAACCATACGTGATTAAGGAACAAGCGGGTAAAAAAATTGCTTTTATCGGTCTGACGACTGAAGAAACAGCTTATAAGACGAAAGCCGAAAACGTTGAAACACTAGAATTTAAAGATCCTGCTGAAGCTGCTAAAATATGGGTGGATTACTTAATGGCAGGTAAAGATGCAGCGGGTAAACCGGATGCAATTATTGCTTTAACGCATATCCCTGCATCACAAAATGGTTATGGCGCTGATCCTGCTGAACCTGTAACAGGTGATGAAGTTGCTGCTATAACAGCAGTTGAAGGGATTGATGGCGTCGTATCTGCACATAACCATGCAACAGTTGCTGGTTATAGCAACGGCGTGCCTGTTGTGGAAGCTTACTATAGTGGGAGAGCATTAGGACATTTATCTTTGAACTTTACAGGATCAACTTTAGTCGTAACGCCTTCTGTTGATAATTTATACAAGAGAAGTGAAGAGATTACTGCAGATTCTGCAGCTCTTGCAGCTTTTGAAAAATGGAATACAGATTTAGCACCAACCTTAAATGCCGTTTTAGGTAAAGCAGATGGCACTTTTACTCATGATCGATATGAAGGCGCATCTACAACTGTTCTTGGAAGATGGGTATGTGAAACCATGGCGAAAGCTGCAGGTACACAGATCGCAATTCAAAATGGTGGTGGTTTGAGAAGAGACATTCCAGCTGGAGATATTACTTATGGTATTTTATACGAAGTGATGCCATTTGATAATACGCTTGTAACCTTAAAATTATCAGGTGCAGATCTTCTTAAAAATATTGAACATGGTATTGCAAATACAGAGATTGGAAATGCATCTTTCTCAGGACTTCAAGTAGATTACGATTCATCACTTGAAGCTGGCAGTAGAGTCCTTGCGTTGAGATTAGCAGATGGTACTCCTGTGGCAATGGATCAATATTACACAGTTGTCATCAATGATTTTATGTATCCAAAAGGTGATAACTTCGATTTTAAAGGTGCGATTGATGTTAAAGATACATTCATTCCAATCAGAGATGTGCTTGTGAATGAAATCAAGGCATCTGGAACAATCAAAGCATTGCCAGCGGACTATGCTAAACAATATGGTACTTATAAGGTTCAAGCTGGAGATGTTCTTTGGAAAATAGCAAAAAAATTGGGAACAACTTATCAAAATTTAGGTCAAGTTAATGGTCTTAAAAATGTTAACTTAATCTATGAAGGTCAAATCTTACGCGTACCACAAAACTAGAGTTTAAATTGGATAAATAAAAATGATGAAGGAGCTTTTATTAGATGCATTTTAGTCTATGACAAAGCTCCTTTTGCATTCCAAATTAAAGGTTTTGCAGAGGCATCACAGCACAAATTCTTACCCCAAAATCATATTTATATGATAAAATAAGATGAAAATACAATGCGAGGCTATTCATGAGATATAGAAAATACAGTACGTATTTAGTTGAAAAATACAAGGAGAAAGTCTATAAGATTCCAGTTAATGTGCCTTGTTCTTGCCCCAATAGGGATGGTAAGTTGGGGAGCGCAGGGTGTATCTTTTGTGGTGAAGTCGGTGCTGGATTTGAGGCTCAACCATCTGAGATGTCTATAGCACATCAAATTGATAAAAATACTGAACTTATCCAAAAAAAATACAAGGTCAATAAATACATTATTTACTTTCAAAATTATACAAATACTTATATGCCATTAGAGCGATTTGAGGCAAATCTGCATGAGGCTATGAGAGCACATGTTGTCGGTCTAAGTATCTCGACGAGGCCGGATGCTATCCCAAATCCCTATTTGGAAGTTTTAAAGCGCATTCAGAAAACATACGACATCGATATTGAAGTGGAACTGGGCCTACAATCTGTAAATATCAACACCCTAAAGCAAATTAATAGGGGGCATGGGCTGGCTGAGTTCATTGATGCTGTTCAACGTATTCATGCGTATGGCTTTACAGTGTGCACACATCTAATTGCAAATTTGCCTTGGGATACGGATGATGATTTTATTGAAGCAGGGCGTGTTTTATCTGCCTTGGGCGTGGCGTCTGTAAAAGTCCACTCGTTATACGTTCTAAAGCATACAAAGCTTGGCGAGCTTTACAGCAAGGGCGCAATTGAGATCATATCTTCAGATGCTTATTTAGAACGTCTGGTGAAATTTATACAGAATATTTCAAGTGAAATGGTCGTTCAGCGATTATTTGGAAGGGCCCCAGAATCGCAAACTTTGTTTTGCAACTGGGGTATGAGCTGGAGAAAATTACAGAATCAGTTTGAAGAAATATTGGAAGAGAGGGATATTTACCAGGGCATGCACTTTAAACTAAGTGAGTTAAATCGTTTTGAATGATTAAAAACGTTATTATAGAGAAAAATTGCGTTTAGGAGGGATCTTTATGAAAGTTATTAGAGAGTGGAAAACAATGTTAATTCCATATGAGCAGGCTGTTGAAGAATTAAAAGTAAAATTTAAGGCCATCAGAAATCAATATAGAGAGCTCAGTGAATACTCGCCTATAGAATTTGTGACTGGACGTGTAAAAAAGATCTCAAGCATTATAGAAAAAGCTGAACGTAGCAATATTGACCTTGACCGCATAGAAGAAGAAATGGAAGATATTGCAGGTATAAGGGTAATGTGCCAGTTCATTGATGATATTTACCGTGTGGTAGACTTAATTCACGAAAGAAGCGGCAAAGACTTTGAAGTTTTATATGAAAAAGACTATATTAAAATGCAAAAGGAAAGCGGATACAAGAGCTACCATATTATCGTGAAGTATCCAGTGCATACGGCACTGGGCACTAAAAAGATTTTATGTGAGTTTCAAATTAGAACCCTTGCAATGAACTTTTGGGCGACGATAGAGCATTCACTGAGCTATAAGTACAAGTCTCAAATTCCAGATAACATCAAGGAGAGACTTCGTAATTCTGCCATTGCGGCAACTAAACTCGATGAAGAAATGACTGAAATCAGCAAAGAGGTCATTAATGCACAGTTGATGTTTGAAGAAAAATCAAACACAATAAGGGACATTACAACACATATACAAATTTTATTCAATCAAGGCCTTGAGCGTGAGGCCATTGATTTTGAGAGACGATTTGAAAATATAAAAGATGACGACAACATGTTAGAATTGGAGCAGCTCTTAACGGATATAAAGAAAGCATTGCCAAGATATAATCTATTTGAAAAAGGTGTGCTTAAATGAAACGCTGGATGCAGACGCTTTTTTTGAAGCCGATTAGAAATGCCATTGATCGGTATAATCTTATTGAACCTGGAGATCGTATCTTAGTAGGTGTTTCAGGTGGAAAGGATAGCAGTTTGCTCTTTTTTGCACTGGGACTTTTAAAAAAGTTTAATATCTATGACTTTGAAGTAACGGGATTTATGGTAGATCATGGAATGTTGAGGGCAGTAATACCTCATCAGAGTTTTTTTGAAGATTTTGGGCTTTCTATGATTGTTCATAAAGAGCCATTTGTTTTACTTTCAAATGATGTCAGTCCGTGTTATACTTGTTCACGTATGAGAAAAGGGATCATGAGGCAGTATGCCTTAAATCATGGCTACAATAAGATTGCATTTGGTCATACGAAGGATGATGTGGTGGAAACCTTTATGATGAATCTCATAAAACATGGTAAAATCGCTTCAATACCACCTGTTGTCAAAGAGGAGACTTCACATCTTAAGATTATTAGACCCTTAATATATTTAGATGAAGTGGCAATTTTAAAATCGGTTAAATTACTTGAGATTCCCATTGTCACATCAAAATGTATACACGCTAAAGCGAAGATTAGGGAGCGCTCAGAAAGCTTGATTTCAATGATAGAAGCAGAATTTCCTGAATACTCAAGCCAAGTTATCAAAGCGCTTTCAAATATAGACTTAGAGAGAACACTTATAAAATTAGAGGAGTAATGGATTTCATGGGCGTTTATGTAATAGGGGACTTACATCTGAGCTTCAATACGGATAAACCAATGGACGTCTTTGGAGAAAATTGGATAGGACACTATAAAAAAATCGAAATAGACTGGAAAGAAAAAGTAAAAGAAAATGATCTCGTTATTGTTCCCGGAGACACATCTTGGGCCATTAGTTTTGATGAGGCACATGTTGATTTGGGATGGTTAGATGCGTTGCCAGGTAAAAAAGTTTTAATAAAAGGCAATCACGATTACTGGTGGACATCGAAAAGTAAGATGGATCACCAATTCAATTCCATTTTTTTTGTTCACAATTCTTTTTTTGTGTATGAGGACCTAGCAATTTGTGGCACGAGAGGATGGGTTTGTCCTAATGAGGTACAGTTTTCAGAGAATGATGATAAAATTTATAAAAGAGAGGCCATAAGACTTGAAAATTCCTTAAAGCAAGCAGTGGCGCAAGGTTTTAAGAAGATTCTAGTGGCACTTCATTTCCCGCCAACAAATGATAGACAGGAACCTTCAAGATTTACAGAGATCATTGAAAAATATCCTGTATCACATGTGGTTTATGGACATATTCATTCAAAGTCATATTTTAATGCCACACTTAAAGGGCTTCACAACGAGATTTTTTATCATTTAACATCATGTGATTATTTAGAATTCAAGCTGCTCAAGCTTGATGTTTAGAAAGGTAAAACATTGAATAGAGTTTATGATTTTGGTAATAAAAGATTGGAATTGATACAGAGATTAGAAGTTGGAGAATTGGACAAAGAGACGTTTATTTTAGAAAACTACAGGTTAATTGGAAATTATATACCTGAGAATTTTAACGTAAACTCTATAGAAGAAGGCGTTGTGAAATATCACTATTTCAATACTAAAGCGAAAAAACTCATGCTTGAGGCAGATGAACTTGAATTTAGAGATCCAAGGACGTCGGATCGCCTCAAAAATAATGCTTATGAGTTCTATGTAAAGAAGGATAAGATAACACTTGCAATGCTTGAATATATTAATTATGAGGATGTGACCGCTTATTTTATCAATATGAATTCTAAGTACCTTGAAGGTTCAATTTATGAGATTTGTTTCAAAGCGCATGATAAAGTGATATTGCATTCAAAAGATCGTCGTATTTTATATAAATTGAAATGTGCGGGATGCTATGATGAAGGAACGCGCGATTCTATAATTGGAGATTATATTAATACTAAGATATAAATTATGGCGTTCTTGCAGTGTATTTGCAGTATTCTTGCAGAGGAGGAACGCCATTTTGGATTTTAAAGGAGGTTTATAAATGGTAGATTACAAGTTTGATACGCAATTGTTAATTGAAGGTGAAAATCTTTCAGAAGATGAAATTAGCGATTACATCACTCAAAATATTGAAGGCGACTGCTTGATTGCAGTGGGTGATGATGAACTGATCAAAATACATTTTCACACCAATACACCTTGGAAAATTCTTGAGTATGCCGCTTCACTTGGAGATATTCATGATGTTGTTGTGGAAAACATGGAAAGACAGACAAAAGGCCTTAAAGGCTAATCATAAAGACATATAAAGCAAGTATACAATCAGGCTGTTTAGACCCCATGTGGAAAAGGTCGTCCAAAGCGAAATGGACGACCTTTTTTTAGTCATTAGTGTTCCTGTCTGTATGATGGAGAGACGGGCTGCCTATTTTAAACACGAAACAATCATAATTCTAAATTTTAAATTCATTTACATAAGATTTGAGCGTTTCACTGTTCGTTTTAACGGTATCGACTTCAGTGGTTACGCGATCAGAGACAATAACGATATCACTGATATTTTCAGCAACCTCTGAAACGCCGCGTGCGCTTTCACCGACTGTGATGGCAATGTTGCTAATGGCTTCAGTAACTTCACCCACAGAGACCTTCATAGATTCCATCGTCGTGACGAGGTCTCCAAACATCGTATTGAGATCATTGGCATCTTTATGGTATTGATCACCAAGCTCTAAAAGTTGATCATAATCTTTCAACACTCTAGATTCAATGAAATCAATCAATTGAGTTGCATTGTCTGCCAGCTCATTAACTGAAGTGATGACGCCGCCAGTCACGTTCTGAATCTCATTAGCTGAAGTTTGACTTGTGACAGCCAGTTTTCGAATTTCATCTGCAACAACGCTGAATCCTTTCCCAGCTTCACCGGCACGTGCAGCTTCGATGGCAGCATTAAGTGCCAAGAGATTTGTCTGTGTGGCGATATCTAAAATGGAATTAGAAAGTAAGTTGATTTTTTCGACTTCCTTTGATTTTTGAATAGAAGTGGACAAAACACTCTTGGAGGTTTCATATAGAGCAACAGCATCTGATTTTGCTCTCGTCGAGGAAGATCTCACATCTTCAGAACGCACTTTAATTTCTCCTGCAAAGGACATGCCTTCATGTGCCTTATCAACAACGTCTGTGATCAGGGTGTCAATGGTTTGAGTTGTAGCATCAATTTCTTCAGTTGAAGCACTGGCTTCTTGCATACTCGCAGAAAGTTCTTCTACGCTGGCAGATATATTTTCGATGCTGTCATTTAAACGCTTAACTTGAGTTGCAACTTCTACTGAAAGCGTTTCAAGGCCATCCGCATTTTGGTCAATATCTTGGATCATGCCATGAATTTTTTTAAAGAATTTGTTAAAAGTCCTTGCAAGTACTTGGAATTCGTCATTTACTTTTAAGTAAATTTGCTTTGTAAGATCGTTGTTGTCCGTTGCGCTTGTAAGTTCAGCTGTCAATTGTTTTAAAGGCTTAGTAATAGAGCGATAGATGAACACAGAAGATACAAGTAAAACGATAACGCCGACAATTAAAGAAAGATTGGCCGTTGTCTGTGTGGTAGTACTGATGGATTCAACGATGTCATTTTCTGCTTTGACGATTTCTGCACTGGTTAACTTTATAGTATCAACAATACGGAGCAAGGTGAACTTTTGAAAGGTCAGTGAACTGTCTATCGTAAAAAGACGATTGTTTAAATGTGTATAGTTGTTGAGATCTTGCGTTACGGCATGAATGGTTGATGATTTGCCGAGATCGTCTAATTTATTGACAATTGAAAGCATATTGGTCTGAATTTTCTTTGTGTCTCCAGCCAGTTTAACAAGGACATTTTTATCGCCTGTTATAATGTAATCTTTTTCAAGTAGATGCAGTTTATTAATAGCCAATTCAATTTCAATACCATCTGCAAGAGTTAAATAGAGCTTTTCAATTTCAGCTGAATCCTCAAATCCAGCTTGGCTTTTCACAAGCAAATTGGCTTTGAGTTCCAATTTTAATTTTTCGATTGCTGAAGTGGCTTTGGATGCACTTGTACTCACCTCTTCTATGGCCTCTTGGCGATCTTTTTTTAGATCAATATACTTGTTGAACTCTGTATCATAATCGTTGACGAGACTTTCTATTTCAGTGATTTTAGTCAACGTCAGTTCATTTTTATCTTGTGCCTTAATGCGTTCAATAGATTCCTTTGCAGCTTTGAGTTCAGAGGCAATAACGGTTAATTGTTCTTCATTTTCAGAGATTTCATATTCACTTTGATTGTAGAGGACATTATCAATATTTTTAACGATGCTATTAACCAATGAGCTTGTTTCAACAGTACTATTCAAATTGATAATACCATTAACTGTAATAAGTAAGGATGCTACAATAATGACAAATAAAAGGCTGTAACTTGTAAGTAATTTAACGCGGACATTTAAAATTGTTTTTTTTGAGATACTATCTTGACTTGAGCTTGCTTTTCGCCTAAAAGGATGCTTAAATTTGGGGACTATGCTCTTTTTAGATTTTAGCCCCTTTTCCCCTTTTTCTTTTTTTTCTTTTTTTTCTTTTTTGGTCGAGCGCATTTTTCCCTCCTACACTGTATTTCGTTGCTGATGATTGAGTATATACACTTATGCGATAAGGCATTTCTGCATGTTCTCTACTTACCATTATATACAAAAAAACAATAATTTTAAATTATATTTTAGCAATGTTTAAATTTGAGGGCGTTAATAAGAGTCTTTGAGCATAAATTATCTAGAAAAGGGTAAATAAGAAATAGGCGAATTTTGAAGTTTGAATGTAGGGCGGTAAAAGCATAGTATACAAACAGGACGGAGGTGCGATTATGTTAGAAATGAAAAAAATTGAAGTGGGCAAGTCGATGGTGATTCAAAGGAAGATCATGGAAGAAGATACATCGTTAAACTATGGTAGCGGGAAAATAGAAAATCTTTTTGCGACGCCAAGACTGGTTGCATTGATGATTGAAGCAAGTTCAATGCTTGTTGACAATATGTTGCCAGAAGGGTTTGTATCTGTTGGCAAGCATATTGAAGTAGACCATTTCAAACCGACAATGCTGGGCGGAACGGTTTCTGTTGCTGTAAAGGTACTGGAATCTAGTGAAGATAAATTGACGTTAAGTATGGAGGCATATGATGAAATTGGTAAAATAGGCGAAGGTAAACATGTGCGTTACATCGTCAATCAAAAGAAACTCCAAGAAAGAGCATACTTGAGAGAAACAGAGATTCATCAACCAGAGTATTAAGATGAATTGCATTATGTCCTTAAATAAGATAATATAATATCAAAAGTAAAAAGATTTGTGACTGTCACAGATCTTTTTTTGATAGATCGCATTTGGAATTAGGTGCGATTTATTAAAAAAATGATGAAAAGAGGCCTTAAATGAACTATTTTAAAGATATAGAAGCCATTATATTTGATCTTGATGGTACGCTTGTGGATTCCATGTGGATATGGAAACAGATTGATATTGATTTTTTAGAGAAAAGGGGTTATGCACTTCCAGATGATTTGCAAAAGAGCATTGAAGGGATGAGTTTTACAGAAACCGCTTCATATTTTATTAAACGATTTAACTTAGTGGAAACACTTGATGAAATAAAAGAAGAGTGGAATAAAATGGCGCAGCAATTTTATGCAGAAGAAATAAAACTTAAAGAGAATGTGCACTTGGTTATAGATTATGCACATCGTCACAACATTAAGTTGGGGATTGGCACAAGTAATTCCAAGGAACTGTTGTTGACGGTGTTAGAAGCTAATGGCATTCAGTCATGCTTCCATAGTTTGAGAACATCTTGTGAAGTTGAAGCCGGGAAGCCAAGTCCAGACATTTTTCTTAAAGTTGCTGAGGACTTAGGCGTAGCACCTGATAAATGTCTGGTCTTTGAAGATACACATGCAGGCATTTTAGCAGGTCGGAATGCAGGCATGAAAGTGGTTGCCATTTACGATGCGTTGTCGGAGCCCTATACTGAAATCATAAAGGAAGATGCAGATCACTACATCTTAAATTACACAGAACTTATGGAATAAGACTTTATTTGTTTCGAATATGATAAATTTTAATGTCCTCCTCGAGGATTGTGCTGATAATTTTTTCTTTTGTAACGGGATAACCATAGTAATAGCCCTGAACATATTTATAGGAGAAATGTTCTAAATAGTTTAAATGTGTATCGCTTTCAATCCCCTTAATAATAACGCCAATATTGAGGTCGTGAATGATGTCTATAAGTGCTTTAAGGATGCTGTGATCATTAGCATGTTCATAAAAAAAGCTGATGTCAATCTTCAAGAAATCGATAGGCAGTTTTTTGAGGTAATTTAGGGATAAATACTCTTTACCAAAATCATCAATAATGATTCTAAAGCCAACTGTTCTTAAAGCCATAATTTGTGAAAAAACGGCATCAAAATCATTTTCAATAATTGTTTCACTTATTTCCAAACAGATCGTACTCGGATCTGTTTTTTTCTCATTCAAGATATTTTCAAGATCTTTAATAGCGATTGCTGCCAAGAGTTCCTTAGAGGAGAGATTAAATGAAATGTAAACAGGTTTATCTGAGTTGTTGACGATATTGTTGAGATCACAAACTTCATTAAATACAAATTTATGAATGTGATCCATTAAATTAAGTTCTTTAGAAATGGCTAAGAACGTGCTAGGTGGAATATTGCCTAAAGAACTCTGCCATCTGAGCATGGCTTCAATGAACTGGATACCATTTGTCTTTATATCGTAGACAGGTTGATAATGAATCAATAGAGCATCATTGTAGACGTCGTTTTGAAATTCTTCCTGCAATTGACTGATGTAAGTAGATTTTTTCTTAGTGTTTTCATCATAGTATGCAAATTGATTTTTGCCTGCATTTTTGGCTGAATACATTGCCATATCAGCACTTCCAATAATTTCGTCATACATGCTGCCGTGAAGGGGAACAATTGCGATGCCCATACTAAAAGACATGAGAAATTCATGATTTCTCACATAGAGCGGTTGTTCGAAGTCGGTATAGAGTTTTTTAGCAAGATAATTAATCGTATCATAGTCATAAATGTCTTCTGTTAATACGATGAATTCATCACCGCCAAATCGATAGACTTTGCCGCAATCAATAACGCTCGTTGACAATCTTTCAGATATATTGACGAGCATTTCATCGCCAAAGGTATGGCCGTAATGATCATTAATGTGTTTGAAATTATCGAAATCTATAAAGAAGAGTGCCCCTTTTATAACGGTTTGAGAAGAGCGCATAAGCAACTTTTGAATGTCCAATTTTAGCGTATGGCGATTTGGAAGATGTGTGAGGCAATCATAAAAAGCGTAATCCTCTATTGTCTTTTGCTTTTCAACAAGAGTATTCTTTTGAGATTCTAGCATATTGCGTTGTGAGACGAGTGCCTCATTTTGAGCTTTCAATTCATCTTCCGAAGCAATTAGTGTCTCAAGTAAATTGTGAAATTCATGCTCTTTTTGAATGAGTGTTTTCTCTATATTTTTACATCTGCGGACATAGGAAAGAAGATAGATCATCAAGATAATGACAAGTAAAAAAAGCGCTATCATTATAATGATTATGTTAAAACTACCTTCCGCATAATTGGGTATCATAAATGATGTCATAAAAAAGCCCCCTAAGTATATTTTCTCTTTATACCCACTGTAAAGTTTGATAAATCATTTTGATTAAAGCTTGTTATTGTAGTTTGATATTTGATATAATCAAAGTCGAATTTTAAATTTGAAAGGATGTTGAATTTGAAAAAGGGCGATGAGATAACGATTAAAATTGAAAAAATGAAGTATCCGAATGTTGGCATTGGATTTTATAATGATAAAAAGATTCATGTGAAGAATGTCTTGGAAGGTCAAACTATAAGATGTAGAGTGAGTAAGAATAGAAGTGAAAAAAGAGAAGCACGATTACTTGAAATCATTGAGAAAAGTCCTAAAGAGCAAGATTCATTTTGCGAGCATTATGGTCTTTGTGGGGGATGTCTATTTCAAACGCTCTCAGGTGATGGACAACTTCAAACCAAGTATGACATGGTGAAATTGCTCTTTGATGAAGCGGGATTGGAAATTCCTTTTGAAGGGATATTGCCGAGTCCTCAAATTTTCGAGTATCGAAATAAGATGGAGTTTTCATTTGGAGATGAGGCTAAAGATGGCCCGTTGAGATTGGGGATGCATAAAAAAGGGCGATACCATGATGTCGTTAATGTGGACAAGTGTCATTTGATAGATGAGGACTACAGAATTGTATTGAGAAGTGTTTTGGCATTTATGACGCGCAATGGTGTGCCAAAATACAATAAAAATACAATGATAGGATTTTTAAGACATCTAGTTGTTCGTAAAAGCTATAAAACAGGTGAAATTCTAATCGGATTATCCGCATCTACGCAGGCAATTGATCACAAGGGCACGCCATTTAACACAAAAGCTTTTTCAGAAATGCTTTTAGAGTTGCCGCTTAAAGGGCAAATTGTTGGGATTCTCTATGTAAAAAATGATGGCATCAGCGATGCGGTGCAAGGTGAATATGATATTCTATTTGGCCGAGATTATCTATTTGAAAAGCTTTACGGGCTCTCATTCAAAGTCTCTTTTTATGCCTTCTTTCAAACGAATACAGAAGGTGCAGAACGGCTTTATGAAGCAGCACTGAATATGATTCCCAATTTAGAAGGTAAAGTCGCTTTCGACCTTTTTAGTGGCACTGGAACGATTGGACAAATCATGTCGAAAAAGGCAAAAAAAGTGATTGGCATTGAAATCGTTGAGGATGCGGTTCAATCGGCTAAAGAAAATATGAAACTCAACGAGATCCACAACTGTGAGTTTTTATGTGGAGATGTTTTTAAGGTGCTCAATGAGATCTCAACAAAACCAGATATTATTGTGGTTGATCCACCGAGAAGCGGTATGGGAGAGAAGGCGACGATTAAAGTAGCCAGTTATGGTGTCGATGAGATCCTATACATTTCATGTAATCCGAAGTCTTTACTTGAAGATCTTATGGTTTTGAAAAGACAAGGCTATCAAGCAGAAAAAATCTTGCTTGTAGATATGTTTCCTTGGACAGGTGCCGTGGAAAGTATCTGTTTACTAAGAAGGGTTTGCAACGGTTAGAAGAACTTAGAAGAGTATAAAATTGCCGACTTGCCTACATTTTGCGGACTCTAAAAAAAGGGGCAATCGGGAAAATACCTAATTGACCTCTGAAAAACAATAAACATAAAGGAATGCTAGAAATGAGGCTTACGTTGAGTCCTTTCTAGCATTTTTTTATCTGGATTTTGTTTTTATCTCACTTATGCCTGATTTTTGAGCATAACAAAAATAAGTTTGATCCAGAGGCGATTGTCATAATTAAAATTATGCTGCTTGGTCAATTTTCCCTTCAAATCTTTTGATTTTACCCATTAAAAACTTATGATATTTGTCTATGTTTTTACCAAAAGCGAATAGCATAAATTCTTTTAGTACCTTATCTTGTGAACGATGGTTAAACTGTCTGAAGTCATCGTTTGCTTTCATATTTCCAAAGAAACCTTCCGTTTGAATAGAGCGAATTTGTCTGTTTAGAATGCCCTTGTCACTGTGTATATTATTGTATGATTTTTCTTTTAAACCGTCCCAGCATTCATTGACTTTTATCACTTTGTTTTTAGCACGGTGCTTGTTTTCATCGTATTTGTATAAACATTTTGGCTTTAGTTCACAATTACTGCAATCTTTGCAAGAGTAAACTTGATGTGTTTGCGTATAGCCTTTCGAGTGGCTGACCTGTGTTTTATCAAATGTAATCAAGCGATTATTTGCGCAAAGATAACCTGAGTCTACTTTCGTCATATTTCTATACTTACCAATATCACCTTTGTAAGCACGCTTTTTCATCCTTTCATGTTCTTGGAGTTTGATAAAACTCTCAATCCCTTTTTGTTGAAGAAAAAGCAAGTTCTTTTCACTACTATAACCGCTGTCTGCCGTCACTTCGTTCGGATAGTGGCCAAGATGTTCTTGATGCATCTCAAGTACGGGTATTAAAGGATTGTAATCTGTGCGATCTGCACTCACATAACTATGCACCACAAAGTAGTTTTCAACTGCAACCTGTACATTGTAAGCCGGTTTGAGTTGACCATTCATCATATGATCATCTTTCATCCTCATAAAGGTTGCTTCCAAGTCTGTTTTGGAATAACTATTTCTATCTGATCTCATGATTTTAAATGATGTTTTATATCTCATCAGTCGCTCACCAAAGACTTCAAATCTTTCGTATAGCTTTTGAAGATCGCTTTTCCGTTGGCCTTTTCCATCAACGAATGCAATGCCTTCTCCTTTAGCAATCACCATAAGTTTCGCTTGTATTCTAAGCATTTCTAGTGGCGACATGTTATCGATCTCAATGAGTGCATTATTAGATAGCTTTTTCTTGTCGTTAGCTTTTCTTAATCGGTTCTTTTGGATGACTTCACGCACTTTTTCCATACCTTCGATTATGAACATGTTCATGGTGGAAAGTGTGTACTTCACATCGTAAGCATTTTCTGTAATTAGGGTATTGTAATCATTATAACTATTCTCAATAGCATCTAGTAATCCTACAAGGTGGTAATTTAAACTGCCGCGCCAAACAAATGTGTAACGATTGGCATTCGCTTCAATTTTTGTTCCATCAATGAACAGCGCTTTTAATGACACAAAGCCTTCTTTTTCTAGTTTTCTTATGAACTGATAATGTAAGTCCTTAAGAATCTCGTTCGTTAGTTTGTTATTGATGAAATCATAGAAAGCATCGCGCTGTGGCCTTTCTCCTTGAGCAAGCCAAATGTAGGCAAGGTCTCTTGTGCAGAGTTCTACAATTCGGTCTACTGCTCTTACACCTCTAAGCGCAGAATAGACTAATATTGAAAATAACATAATGGGATTGTAACCTTTTCGTCCCAACCTACTGTACTGATTTAACAAACTGGAGAAATCCAGTTCTTTCATAACACGTTTTACGATGTGTACAGAATCATCTGATGGAACACCAATTTGGTATAAATTATAATTTATTCGTAGTTGCCCTAATTCAAAAAAATCGTTATAATAATTATGCATGTTTTTATTATTTTGTACGTATGTTGCAAGACTATGTGCAACGAGATTAAGATGGTGGTCAGACCATCTTTTTTTCGTACAAAAATCCTCCTATAATGTCTATTCGACACTGATAGGAGGATTTCCTTTTTGATTATAATTTTTTTTCTGGAACTATCTATTTCCCGACAACCCCTTTGCATTGAATATCCCCTAGAATGAATCTTAAGAAGTTGATTATAAAAATGGCTTATTGAAAAGATCATTGAGCTGGTACCAAAATTTTTTGTCCAACTATGATCAAATCTTTGTCATTGAGTTGATTGAGTTTTAAGAGGACATCTATTGTCGTATGATACTGAGCCGCTATTTTCCAAAGCGCATCATTTGCCTTGACGGTATACGTAATCGTTTGAGGCGAAGCTATTTTCTTTTCAAGTGTGGCTTCGAATGTGTCTACAAGTTCTCCGAAGTATGTGAGCAAGTTGTCTACAGGTGCAGAAGCAGTCATATCAACACCAGCTTTTTTCAATATATCCACAGGATAATCAGAGCCGCCAGCTGCGAGGAATGTCAAATATTTTTCAATTGCTTGTGGTTTGTTTTCAATGATATTATTCACAATTTCATTGGCCGCAGACATGCTTGTGGCATACTTGTAAACGTAAAAATTCATGTAGAAATGTGGAATGGTGCTCCAACCCGTTTTTGAGACATCATCTACAGTGTAGTCAGGACCGTAATATTTGTGCAACAGTTCTAACCAGAGATTGTTTAAATAATCAGCAGATAAGGCTTCACCAGACTCTACTTTTTCGTGGATGGTTTGTTCAAATTCAGCAAACATAACCTGTGTGTAAACGGTGCCACGGATATTGTTGATTTGCATGTTGAGCAGGTAAAGTCTCTCATCATCAGATTTTGCATTTTTAATGAGATAGTCCATCAATAAAATTTCATTGGCAGTGGATGCCACTTCAGCTGTAAAGATAGGATAATCTGCATTGAGATAGTTTTGAGCACGGTCGGAGTAAACAGAGTTGATGGCATGTCCCATTTCATGCGCCAATGTGGAAACGGCATCTAAACTGTTATCATAATTGAGGAGAATATAAGGATGTGTGCTATAATTCCCCCAGTTGTATCCACCAGTGTACTTATGATCATCTTCATAGACATCTAGCCAATTGCTTTTAATACCATCGTCAAATGTTTTGATATAATCGTCGCCTAGAGGAGCCAGTGCAGTCTCAATCGTTTTAACGGCATCGTCATAAGACATTTCAAAATCAAAATTGTCAACGAGTGGTACGTAGCAATCATAACTGTGAAGTTCATCAAGTCCCATGGCTTTTTTCCTAACAGTATAATATTTGTGCAAATACGATAGGTTTTTGTTGACGGAATTCACAAGATTGTCATAAATAGATTTTGGAATGTATTCGGCATCAAGTGATGCTTCTAGAGCTGAATTATAACCGCGAGCCTTGGATAAAAATATATTTTTTTTAACTTCGGCATTCATAGTTGCGGCAATAGTATTAATAATAGCTTCATAAGAAGCATATTTTGCATGATAAGCTTTTTCGCGTAATGCGCGATCATTGGATTCAATGATATCGTAGTAAGTAGAACTGTTGAGCACCAGTTTCTGTCCTTCACTATCCAGAATTTCGGGTTTCACATAATCTGCCAGAGTGACTTTATCATATATGTCCTTTGGTGAACTGGTTGTTTCTGAAGCAAGGGCCAATATCTTTTCCTCATCTGAGGAGAGCACATGTGCTTTTGATTTAATCAATTTGTCAAGTGTCATATTGTAAGGTGCCATTTCAGGCAATGCCATGAAATCTTGAATAACGCTTTCATCGAGTTTGAGAATTTCAGGTATGGCGAACGCAGTTGCACTTTGATAGGCACCGTAGGTACTATCTGCCATACCAGCCATTTCTGTAGCTTCAGAGCTATCTTGATTAAGATCCATAATGAGGTAAGGGTACATATAGACATTGGTTAAAATTGTTGAAGTTTCAATGTCGAGCTCAAAGTAGGCAATGATGTTTTCAGCAGTAGACAATTTACCTTCATAGGTTGCAAGCTTTGGAATATACTCGTCATTTAAAAGCTTGACATCTTTTTCGAAAGCACTTCGATCTGAATAAAGGTCTGTTAAGTCCCATTTGTATGCATCGGAGACATCCTCTCTTGTAGGGATATCCAGTGCAAATGAGAAGCTTTGACTGAATAGAATCATTGTGATCAGTAAAAAGGATATTAAATATTTCGTATGTTTCATATGTTTCATATAAATCCCCCTTTAAAATGAATTGTACATATAAAAAAATTTATATACTAAATTTATCCTAACATTTTATGGCAAATAATTCAATAAATAATATTTTTATACTAATAAAAAAGTTGTTGAATAATGGAATACGCTTTGCTAAGATAAGTTCAGTCACAAATAAGGAGTGAACAATTTGAATCGCAGTTTATTATTGATCGTGGGGTCTCCCTTTACAGCTTGGTTACCTCTTTTTTTAGGTGCAAAGAAGAGCATAAATAGATCGACTAAAATCGTGCTGCATCCAGTTACTATCGGTGTAATCGGTTTATTTTTTTGTGCTGTTATTTCGTCAGTTTACAATCGAGATGGGCTGTCATTTTTGGCAAGTTTTGTTTTTGTGCTCTATTTCTTTCTAATCCATTGGGTGCGTGATGAACTCTTGAGTTTTGAAAGGATACATCGCCTGTTGAGAGCATTATGGGTTATATCTTTGATGCCAGCACTATGGGGTATTTTAGAAAAAATGATTTCAACACAAATTGAGATGACTTGGATGGTAAAACTGTTTTGGAATCCAACGTATTTCCCAACGGTTGAGAATTATAGAATCATGAGTACATTTGGCAATCCAAATGTCGCAGGTGATTGGTTCGGCATGATGTCACTGCTCAGTTTTTATTTCCTAGAGCATTGTGATTATAACAAAAAGAGACTGATTATCTCAGGGAATATTCTTTTTTTATGTAATTTGATTTTGACGGGTTCAAAAGGTGCCATGACAGCATACATGCTGTCCACTTTTGTGTTTGCAATGCTCAAGCACAGTAAAAATACATGGCGATTTTTAATCTTTTTTTCAGGTCTTTCGGCACTGGGCATAATGATGTTTTTTAATCTCTTCGAAACATATAATTCACGCGATTTGATTTGGCAGGGCTGTATTGAGATTATAAAAAAATCTCCAATGTTTGGATGCGGCCTATTGGGCATTTATCCGAGAATTCACGAAGTTCATGGTCACAATTTATTAATTTCCATAAGTGCCAGTCTTGGTGTTTTGGGATTGTCAATAACGCTGTATTTATTAGCTTATATTGTGAGAACGCTTTGGCAACTCAATCGAAATAAAGTGAGAATGGCCCCAATTTTAACCAGCTTACAAGTATTCTTATTGGCACACAGCACGGTGGATTTCACAATTTTGGCACCTCAAATTGGGATAATCTTTTTTGGCATATGTGGGCTGATAACGCATTTTGGAGCTGTATTTCTAAATCAAAAATACCCGAGTATCCATTTAAATTTAAAGAGGATAAGACGTGGTCTTATCCTCAAACCTAGAAGGAGTACCTATTAGAAATTAAATTGAGCACTAAAACTGTGAAGACCTGATAACCCGCCTGTATGGATGAAGAGAATATTCTGGGAATTATCAAAAGTGCCCTTTTCGATTTCATTATAAAGGCCTCTAAAAGCTTTTCCAGTGTAGACGGGATCTAGGATAAGGCCTTCAAGAGAGGCAATTTTTTTTATGAATTCAAGTTCAAAGGGTTGTGTTAATGCATAGCCAATGCCTTCGTAGCCACCAATGATTTGAATGTCTTCTGTGTTGAAAGTGGCTTCACAATTCATGATGGCAAGTGATGCCTTGACGATTTCAGTGATTTCAGATTTAAAGTAGTCAGGTGTTGAAGAAATGTTAAAGCCAACGATTTTTTTAGGGTAATTCTCTAAAAGGTTTCCAAGAAAGAGGCCACCATAAGTACCACCGGAACCCACTGTAGTCACAATGGTATCAAATTGAATGGACAGATCTTCTTCCTGTGCTTTGATCTCTTGAAAGCAGTTGTAATAGCCAAAGTTGCCAATACCGTTAGATGCTCCTATGGGAATAATGTAGGCTTGGATGCCTTTTTGCGCATAATCTGTTTTAAGTTGTTCCATGTAGTTTAAATAGTCTCTATTGAATATTTCGGGTTCGAGGTATGAAATTTGTGCGCCCATAATTTCATTGAGCAAGAGATTACCCTGAGGATGCTCTTGTTTGGCACCTCTGAGAACGAGGTGTGTTTTTAACCCCAAGTGGTTTGCAACTGCAGTTGTGGCTCTAGCGTGATTCGATTGAAGACCACCACATGTGATTACTGTTGTTGCACCTTGTTGAATGGCTTCATTCAGGGCATATTCAAGTTTTCGAATTTTATTGCCAGACCATTCGTTACCCGTATAGTCATCGCGTTTAATATAGACATTTTTATGGAGTAATTGAGAAATATGAGACAGTTTTTGGATGGGTGTTGGCATGTTCGCAATGGATAGTCGTGATGGAATTTTCATAGAAACCTCCTGATAGTGTGACGCGAAAGCGTTTTCTTTATATTATTCCATAATAATTAGGAGACATCAAGATGGCTTTAAACAAGATGCCTTTAAAGATAAAAAATATTGACACTCATGAATTCATCTGGTAGAATAAGTCCAATATAATTCGAATTAAAGCTATTGAAGGGAAGAGTAGTGGTTTTGGTGGAAAAAAGCGAGAGAGTGATGGTGTGAGACTCTCATGATGCCAGATTATGAAAGACATCCCGGAAGTGTCGTTCTGAATAGAGTAGGAGCGAACGGTTATCCTCCGTTATAGGGACCTGAGAATAAATAGGATGGCACCGTGATACCTTCACTCCTTTAGGAGTGGAGGTTTTTTTATTTAAACAACAAGATTTGAGCCAAAAGCTGTGCTGAGGCATGTTCACCCTCAAACAGCGTCAGCGAAAATCGTTTTGAGGCATCGAGCGATGAATCAAATGTTGTTGTACGCAAGATTTGAGCCAAAAGCTGTGCTGAGGCATGTTCACCCTCAAACAGCGTCAGCGAAAATCGTTTTGAGGCATCGAGCGATGAATCAAATGTTGTTGTATGCAAGATTTGAGCCAAAAGCTGTGCTGAGGCATGTTCACCCTCAAACAGCATCATGTTGTTTCCTATTTAAACCAAGGGTGGTACCGCGTAATTCGCCCCTTGAGCAGACGTGCTCAAGGGGCTTTTTTTTAAAACCAACAAGATTTGAGCCAAAAGCGGCGTCAGCGAAAATCGTATTGAGGCATCGAAAGATGAATCAAATGTTGTTACAACAGGAATTAGTGTTGAAAATAAATATATCGAGGAGGTAGATCATGAGAATTTTGTCGTCAAATTTGAAAAATAACATAGGTGAAAGCGTTTTAGTTAAAGGTTGGGTACACCGCATTAGAATATTAAAATCGGTCACTTTTATCATTTTACGAGATCGATCGGGATGTGTTCAATGTGTCTTTGAGGGTAAACCAGAGTGGACAAAAGGACTTAAAATTGAAACCGTAGTAGCGATTGAAGGTCTTGTATGCACTTCTAATAATCAATATCAGTCTGTTGAAATACAAGGTAAAACCTTGGAAATACAAAATGAAGTTGCTGAGGACTTGCCCATTCAAATAAATGGAGACCACTTGGAGGTCAATCTTGAAACAATTCTTAACAACAGAGTGCTCGCGTTAAGACATTTTCAAAATCAAGCTATCTTTAAGCTTCAAGCCCTGATTGTAGCTGCTTTTAGACAGTTTTTAGAGGCCAATGATTTCTTGGAGATGTTCACACCTAAAATTGTCAAAGAAGGTGCGGAAGGTGGTGCTGAAATCTTTAAACTAAATTATTTTGGTGAGACAGCCTATTTGGCACAGAGCCCTCAATTTTATAAGCAAATGATGGTTATTGCGGGATTTGAACGTGTTTTTGAAGTCGGATCGGTGTACAGAGCAGAGCAACATAGCACCAATAGACATTTGAATGAATATGTAAGTATGGATTTTGAAATGGGGTTCATAGAGGATGAGTACGAAGTGATGGCAATGGAAGAAAAACTTCTTAAATTCATGTTCCAAACACTTGCTGAAAAGGGGAAGACTCAATTTGAAGCTCTGGGGATTCAATGCCCTGTCGTTCCAGATATCATTCCTAAATTAAAAATGAAAGAAGCTATAGAAATCCTCAAAACCCATTATCAGAGACATGAGCTAGATGGCGATTTGGACCCACAGGGGGAACGAGAAATTTCGGCCTATGTTAAAACAAAATATGGAAGTGAATTTGTTTTTATTACACATTATCCAAAACAAAAGCGCCCGATGTATACAAAGTGTTATGATGAGAGTGACGAAACCCACAGTTTTGACTTATTATTCAGAGGACTGGAGATTACAACTGGAGGGCAACGCATTAATGAAAAAGATATTTTAATAGAGCGTATGGTGGCAAAGGGTTTAGATCCAACACTCTATTCAAGTTATTTAGAAGCTTTCAAATATGGTGCACCAGCACATGGTGGCTTGGCGATTGGACTCGAAAGATTAACGGCACAAATTATGGATTTGAGCAATGTTAGGTTAGCATCTCTTTTTCCAAGAGATCAGCAAAGACTGTTGCCTTGAAATGTTTCTTGTGTAAAATCAATTTATCTGGTTAAATATAAAGTACAGATTGTTTTCATTTAACAAGAAGATGAAATGGGCATTGAAGCAAAATTGGAGGTTGCTATGGGGATGGTGCGTGAGCAAGTCGTTATAATTGATGATGAGATGGAAATTTTAAATTCTATTCGAAGGATTCTTAAGAATGAACCCTATGACACACACTATTTTTCAGATGCTTCAGAAGCGATGTCTTATGTTCAAGATCATAAAGTGGATGTTGTTTTGTCAGATCAAAGGATGCCAGAATTCACGGGCCTTGATATTATCTTGAGTGCCAGAAGCAAATCCAACACAGTTAGCGGTATTTTGATGTCTGGGTATACAGACTTTGATGCAGTTGTCGCCGCGGTGAACGATGGTGAGATCATAAATTATCTTACCAAGCCTTTTGATATAGAACGCCTTAAACAGCTTATTGTTCAGGGGATTCAGATTAAAAAGGATAAGGATGAACTAAACGCCATCAAACAATATAAGCTTTTAGATCGAAATTCACTAGGACATGTAAACAAGCGTCTTGAAGACAATCAGCAAAAATCTATGGAAGTGATCATTGGGGCATTGAGTCAATTGATTAAGGCAAAGGATCCCGAATTATATGAGCACTCCAAGCGCGTTTCAAATGTGGCACTGTTTATAGGTGAACAATTAAGTCTTGACAATGAGACATGTATGTATATTAGGTTGGCAGCTCAGGTTCATGATTTAGGCAAAATTTCATTGAGAGATCAAATTGTCTATAAAAAGAGCAGCTTAAATGAAAATGAATATTTTGAAATGAAAAAACATCCTGTGGTGGGCGCTGAAATTTTACGACAGTTTCAAATCAATGAGTATCTGGTGCAAATTGTCGAACAGCATCATGAAAGAGTGGATGGCACGGGATACCCCAAGGCGTTATCCGCAGAAGAGATCACCATTGGTGCTAAGATATTGGCAGTTGCTGATGCTTATGATGCCATTACATCCGATAGAGTTTATAGGAAGGGGCTTTCTAAAGAAGAAGCACTCGAAATTATTACAAAAGCTAGCGGTAGCATATACGATAAAACGATCGTGAAGGCCTTCATTTTGGGGTTGAATTCATAATATAAGTATAGCCATAGCAAAAAAACTGTTCTGAGGGACGGTTTTTTTGTTTTCTATACGCACCTTTGCTATAATGATGCTGGATGGAGCTGTTATCTTCAGTTACGACCAGATTAAAGATAAAATGAGGGATCAAAAATGAAAATGTATCGATTGATGGGAATCCTATTAATGCTTGAAAATACAACAACTTTGACTGCAAAAGAGCTTGCTGATCACTTTGAAGTCTCTATTAGGACGATCTATAGAGATTTGGATATACTCTCTCAAGCCGGTTTTTCAATTGTAACTGAAAGTGGTCATGGCGGTGGTATTTCGCTTATGAATTCCAAAAGAATTCAACTCAAAGCGATGGATGAAAATGAAATTTTAAGCTTAGTTCAAAAAATAATCGTGAAGGATTCTAAAGACGTCATTTCAGAAAATATTGCGCTTAAGATAAGAGGCCAGTTGACAGAGGACTCTCAAAAGAAGTTTGATATCTTAAAGAAAGCGATGCTTGTAGATCACACTACTTGGGATGGCAAGGACTATTCTGTTGGAGAGAAGAGAACGCTCATTCAAAAGGCCATTTTGAATCAACTGAAAATGAAAGTGGATTATGAAGGCAATCGGGGACTGACAATTAATCGCATCATTCACCCGTTGGGGCTGGCTCAAAAAAATCAACAATGGTATTTAGTGGCTTATTGCGAAATGAGAGAGGATTACAGAGTTTTTAAATTGTCGAAAATGATCATGCTAAAACTTTGTGATATCACTTTTAAAGTGCCACCACATTTTGATCTTGAAGTGTTCTGGGATGAATCCGTCAAACGTCGTATGGGGGCTAAAAATAGACATGCTCTCAGTGAAGGTGAGAAGTTTCCAGGGAGTGGATATCCAGTCGAGTTGGCATGTGATCAAAATTTTTTGAACTATTTGGATGCTTTTGAAATGTTAACCAGTTACGGGAGTGTACATACCTTTAATCTGATCAATGAAGATGTAGCCATGTCACAGCTTTTTTTACACTGTGATGCCATCAAAATTATTTCTCCTGATGCTCTTAGAAATAGAATTCAGAGGAAGGCTGAAATGATCTTAAAAAAGAATTTTAATATTGGCTGACATATAGGTGTCAGTCAATATGATTTAAACTGTATATAGCGATGACAAAGACGCATCCAAATTATTTATAAGTTCTTTTTATGAGGAGGTAGATTATGAATTATCAGATGGTTAGTTTTGAATCTAAAAAGATAGTAGGCATGGCTTATACCGGGAAAAATCAAAATTCGGTGCTTGTTGATCTTTGGAAAGTTTTTATGAAAAGATATCAAGAAGTTGAGCATACAGCCTCTGAGGTAATGTATGGTATTAGCTATGATTACTCAGGAGACGGTAAATTTTCATATTTAGCTGGCGTCGAAGTGGACACAGTAACTCAATTGCCCAATGGCATGATTTTAAAAGAAATTCCCGGAAGAAAATATGCGGTTTTTACATTTAGAGATCAACTCTCCAAGATGCCCGCTTTTTTTGATCAAATTTACAATGTATATTTACCTGAAAATAATTTGACAGCAGACTTGGATATATCATTTGAGTACTATGACGAACGCTTTTCCAAAACGGGTGAATGTGATATTTACATTCCCGTAAAGTAAAAATTAATAACTTGACGCATTGAATTGATTATGCTATTCTTTGTCATGTAAGGCAGATTTTTTCGGGCGATTGCAGTAAGTAAGACTTATGGGCCAAGTTTTTGGACATAGGTCTTTTTTTATTTGTTTAAAAAGCTATTTTTTTGTTTAAATAATAGATAGATTATTTTTTTGTTATGGATATAAAGGAATTCCTATTGACTCTATGATTACTATAGGGTATAAGCTTGTTACATAAATGAAATAGTTTGCACGTATTGATTTATGGATTTATTGATTTTGAATGCAAGAGAAAAACCGTATATTTTGTAACGAGCTTATTTTTTATATTTAGGAGGAAAGTTAATGGAAAGAGAATTGTTGAGAAGTCAACAAGCTAAAAAAGTAACTCTTGTTGGATTTTGGGCGAATGCCGGCTTATCCCTTTTAAAATTAGTAGCGGGGATTTTAGGTCGAAGTAATGCTATGATAGCGGATGGTGTACATTCCCTCTCAGATTTTTTAACGGATATCATTGTTATTATTGGATTCAAATTGACTGAAAAGCCTGAAGATCATGATCATAATTATGGGCATGATAAATACGAAACGCTAGCTACAGTTATGGTCAGTATTGCATTGTTGGTTGCTGCAATAGGAATTTTTAAATCGGGTATGGGCAATATTATGAAAGTTGTCAGAGGTGAAACAATCCATCAACCAGGCGTTATTGCTTTGGCAGCTGCGGTTATATCTATTTTAGTTAAAGAAATTTTATATAGATATACCATTAAAATCGGCAATGAAATCAATAGTGGTGCAGTTAAAGCAAATGCTTGGCATCATCGATCCGATGCATTTTCTTCCATTGGAACAATGATCGGTATTGGTGGCGCTATTGTACTCGGCGAAAAATGGGCGATACTAGATCCAATAGCTTCTTTGGCGGTCAGCGTCTTGATTGTAAAAGTGGCTGTGGAAATTTTTTTACCAGCCATTAATGAACTTTTAGAGACATCACTTGATCCAGAAGAAATGGAATGGGTTAAAAATGTTTTAAGAAAAGAGGCTGGTGTCGTTGGCTTCCATGAAGTAAGAGCGCGTAAACTTGGAAATAAGACAGCAGTCGAATTTCACATTATGGTAGATCCGTTGATTAATATTACCGATGCACATGATATTTCAACGGATATTGAAGATACTCTGAAAGATAAATTTGGAGAAAACAGTATTGTTACGGTTCATATTGAGCCTTATAGTGAAGAAGAGGCGCAAAATGGATTACATTATGAAATAAATGAAAAAGCTTAAAAAAGTGCTATAATTAGGAGATAGAAATCATGACCAAATGAAGATGATTTCAATAAAGACAAAGTTGGTGTGGCAAAAGTCAAGAATGGATCAATCGTCTGTTAGGCAATCGCCTATATAAGAGATGGTGCTTATGGCAGTATGTGATATGGCATGTGGTGGATTGGAATTCGGAATTGACTTTTGATGCTCTAAACATTGAATTGGAGGAAAAATGAAATTCATATCATGGAATGTGAATGGCATTAGGGCTTGTGTCAAAAAGGGTTTTATGGATTACTTTAACAGTATGGATACTGATTTTTTCTGCTTGCAAGAGACAAAATTACAGGAAGGTCAGATTGAACTTGAACTTAACGGCTATCACCAGTATTGGAATTATGCTGTCAAGAAGGGCTATTCAGGTACTGCCATATTTACAAAACATAAACCGCTTAAAGTTCTATATGGCTTGGACATAGAAGAACATGATCAAGAGGGCCGTGTCATAACCTTGGAATACGATGATTTTTATTTGGTAACGGTATATACTCCTAATGCTAAAAGAGGTCTTGAAAGACTGGATTATAGAATGGTCTGGGAAGATGATTTTAGAGCTTATATTGAAACACTTAAGGCTAAAAAAGGGGTCATTGTTTGTGGTGATCTCAATGTGGCTCATAAAGAAATCGATTTAAAAAATCCAAAGACAAATACTAAAAATGCAGGATTTACGCCAGAAGAAAGAGAGAAAATGACCACACTCTTGGATCATGGTTACACAGATACGTTTAGATATTTTTATCCAGACCTTACAGATGCATATTCGTGGTGGTCCTATATGGGAGGCGCAAGAGATCGAAATGTGGGGTGGAGAATTGATTACTTTATCACCTCAAACGATTTGCAAGAGCGATTAGAAGGTGCAGAAATACACTCTGAAGTTCTGGGCAGTGATCATTGCCCTGTAGTTTTATATCTTAAATAAACGCATATTTTAATGACAAAAGGGTAAATTACTAATAGAGACTCAAAGCATAGGAAGTGATTAATATGACTGGAATCTATTTTGTACTTTACTCTTTTCTTATTTACAGTTTTCTCTTTTTGTATGTATTCACATCATATATGAGTTACAAATGGTGGGGATCTAAATTTGAAAAATACTCTCAATTCATACATGGCTTTATACTGGGACTGGGTGGTGTTATTGCCATTTCACTCATTGTCATTCTCGGTCTAAAAAATGTGGATGATGGTCGCTTTGCTTTGATCACTTTGGCCACGCTCTTTTATGGTCCTGTTGCAGGGAGTATGAGCTTCTTAGTGATACTATGTCTTTTGCTTATGTTAAAACGTGCCTATATATTTTTATATATAATTCTGGGCATTACTTTAATTTTAAACACGACGTTTATGAAACGTTTTTTTGATAGACGCAAGTCAACCTATACTTATGTGACGATTTTGTTTATTGCAGCAGTTAACAATATCCTCGCTGTGATTGTGAGCATTTTTATCTCTCCAGAATATGGACAAGTGGTTGAATCTCAGAGGCATTTTATTTTGATATTTATTCAATTTGTACTTTTGGTAATGCTTTTAAGTAGTGTTATAAAAAAAGAGAAAGCCAATGATGGCTATATTAGCGCTCTGCTCCTCTCAAAGTCTGATCTTGAAGCTCAAAATGAGGAAATTAGAGCGTTATATGAGGAGATGGCCGCCACTGAGGAAGCACTTCAAGCCAATTATGACGAACTCTTTGAGTATCGCTGGAAGCTCGAAGAAAGCGAAAAAAGGTATAGCCGTGTTATTACAGCAAGTGAAGAGGGTTTCTTTGATTATTATCCGGTCACTAAAGTATGGTTTGTATCGGATCGATTTTGTAATATTTTTGGGTTTGAGGCAGAGGAGAGCAACATAGTTACGAATTCCTTTTTTAATCGATTGGGTGAAAAAGGGGCTAAAATAAGTGCCTGTTTTGACTCGCCAAAGGCTTGGCAGGAAAAAAATCGATTTTCAGAGGAAATTCAAATTTTATGTAAAGATGAAATCTATAGATGGGCACAGATAAACGCAATTGCAGAAAGAGATGAGATTGGGCGTTTAATGCGGATCACAGGCTCTTTATTAGATATTAATCAGCGTAAGATTGAACAGGAAAAAGTGGAGTTCTATGCCTTCCATGATCCTGTAACGGGTTTTCTTAACGAGGATTACTTTGTGGAGGCCATATTGCACCACTCAGGGAAATCGTTGGTGATCTTGTATGTGGCAATTTATGATTTTAGAAGATTTGCCATGATATATGGCAGTAAAATTGCAGATATTATTCAGTATCAACTGGGCATTTATATTCATGAAATTTTTGATAAGGCGATCACATACAGCCATATTAGGTCTGGTGTTTTTGGTGTATTACTAAACGATGAGGCAGAAACGATTGAATATATTCGGACGAATATTAAAGAACTGGAAAACTTGTACAAGCAAGATCTTTTTATTGGGAATTACAACATCAACATATCGCTGATGTTCCCCTATTGCATTAATAATAAAGATCTTTCAATTGAAGAAGTCATGGAGCATATTGAAGTGACCTATGAACATTGTAATGATAAAAAGATCACCTATAAGCTACAAGGCTTTTCAAGCGTATACTTTAAAAATAAATCCTATATAAAACAGGTCTCTAATTACCTTTTTAAGGCTATTTCAGAAGAGTTGTTTACAGTGATGTACCAACCTCAGTTTGAGGAGGGGAGAATAATAGGCGTGGAAGCGCTTGCAAGATTAAGTCATCCTACAATGGGCTTTATCCCGCCAGATGTATTTATACCAATAGCAGAAGAGCTTGGCATTATACATGAAATAGATCAACTTATTATAAATGAGAGCTGTCAGATGATTGCAAACCTCAATAGAACAAGGGGCTGGACGCTGAAATTATCTGTTAATCTATCTTTTTTGGACTTGATCAGTGAACAAATTATCAAGAATTTTATTGGCATTGGAGAAAGATACGGCCTCAATAAGGGTCTGCTCTCTTTTGAAATAACGGAAACGGCAATTTCTAAATATATAGAAGGCCTGCATAGCAGTTTGAAAATGATCAGTGAGGCGGGTATAAAAATAGAACTGGATGATTTTGGTACCGGCTATTCGTCATTGAAGTATCTCGGCGAACTCCCAGTAGAAGTGATCAAAATTGACAAAGCTTTTGTGGCTACCATAGAGGCGAGTCCCAAAATGAAGGGCTTGGTACAACTGATGATTGATGTAGGTCATTTATTAAATCTAACAGTAGTTGCAGAAGGCATTGAAAATATAGAGCAATTCAGAATTTTAGAATCTCTAAATTGCAATCGCTATCAAGGCTACTATTTTTCAAAACCGTTAAGTGAGCCCGACTTAATACAATTTGCTGAAGATAACTTGAATCATGATGTTAAAAAATAGCAACTATGGATGTTGCTCATTAAATACTTTTAAATTGGTTGGTTAAAGGATCATAGTAAAAACTGTGGTCCTTTAAAGTTGTAATGAGTCTGTCACAATCTAATTCTAAATCATCGCAAAGCTGATCTAATGATGCATATTGATCTCTGAGTTTCATATTGATCACGCTGACACAAATGTCTGGATCTTCAGGTAGTTTAAAAATCATAATAACTGTTCCTCCTTGATATTGAAGCCATACAGGCGTATGGACCTGATTTTAGGACCAGTGTACTATAAAGCATGGTATATATCAACATGAGATAGAAATAATCCAAAAAAAAGCATGAATTTTTAATACTCTTTTAAGTTTTTAGGCAGAAATTTATGCTATACTCGTAAAGTACTAAAAACTAAGGAGGAAACATGAATAAGAAAAGTATAATAGCTATTGCAGTGGCGGTAATTTGTATTATAGCAGGAGGTATTGGATATCCGATGGTAAAAGGATATATGATCAAGAAAGATCCTGTTAACTATTTGCTATATGCTTCAACTCAAAATAATTCTAACGCAGTAGATGCATCTATGAAAGGCACTTTCAGCATGGATGATGAAGCATTGAATCAAATGACGGCTTATATGTCTTCAGATCCTGAGGCGATGTCAACTTTTGTCAAGGGCATTGTCGAGGAACTCAATTTTGATGGCCGCGTTAAATTTGGAGCGGATCTAGACAATAATAAGATCGACTTTTATGAAAATATAGGGATTCAATATGGTCAAAGTAAACTATTATCTTTAGAGCTGGGATACATAGACGAGCAATTGTTTTATAGTATGCCCGAAGTGTATAGTAAGGCATTTGCAATGACCAAGAGTGAACTATTTGATTTGATTAAAGAAACACAAGACATTGATTTATCTCAAGTAAAATGGGAAAGTTATTTGGATCTGCTCAAAATGGAAAAGGACCCAGATTATCAAGCTATCTTAAAAGATAAAGCAAAATATGAAGAGATCATCCGTTTATTCCTAGCAGATTTAAAAGCAAATGGGAAAACGGATGTGACACTTGAAAATGGTACTGTGCTTAAGTGTGATCTTTTAGAAACGGATATCAGTTTTAAAGAAATACTGGATCTATATGTGCAGCTCTTTAAAACGGTTAAAGAAGATCAAAATGTGAAAACGCTGGTTAAGAAAAAAGCATTAGCAGCATTGGATATTGCATTAGAAACTGAAGATTATAAACTGATGATGTTGGAAGAAACAGATGTCAAAGATGCAATTGAAAGCATTAATACGGATTTTGATACAAAATGGAATGAGATGATGGATGAGCTCATAAAAACATATGAAGAGATCCAATCAGACGCAACCCTTGCACAAGATGTGGACATTAAATACCATATGGCTTTTGCAATTGATAATAAGTATAATTTGAGACAATATCAAATGAAAGCCAATACCAATGGTATATTAGTTGATGAGACTGTAATTTATAACGCATATGGCGATGATGTTAAATTTGATGAGACACTTGCTGCAGAGGAAACGGTATCTGTGAAAGATATGATTTTAGATCCAGATTATATGGAAACGGTTACAGAAGATGTGATCAGCAAAGGTTTATCAGCATTTCTTTCAAGTGATGCTTTTGTAGCAACAGTAAACGACATCAAGGAAAAAGCAGCTGTTTTACCTGCTGAAGAAAGCCAACAAATTATTGAGTCGTTGGATTATGTGTTGAATAATCAGGAAATGATTATCAATATGATGCTTGGACAGTATTAAAATACTATTGCGTATATATGAGACACAAAAAACCTCTATGATTTAGAGGTTTTTTGTGTCATATCATTTGATCCTAGAAAGATTGAATATTCTTTTATTGTCAATATGAGGTATAATGTAAGGATAAAGTACTGAGGAGTATGCCATGCAATATAAGAAGTTTGAAAATAAAATTGTGATTGTTATCATCTGTAGCTTTTTAATACTTTTGGGAGGCTTCTGGCGTATAACGGCTCTTAATAAAGATGTGGTAGCGTATAATCGATTGGTAAGTATTACAATTGATATTCAAAGTTCCATAAGTGATATCCAAAAGGATTATTATGCTTTTTTTGCCGAACCATTAAAACAGGATAAATACAAAAGCGAAATAGATGCAGAGTTAGTTCGTGTGGATGAACTCCGAGATCTTTTTGTGGAAGGTCGAACCCGTGGCGTTGAGCCACTACACAATCAATTTGATTCAGAGTATATTAAGCTGAAATCTGCCCTTCGATTCAGTCAAAATTTTGAGGCAAGTCATATTGAAACTGTGAACATTCTCATCAATAAGGCGCAATCTACAAATTTAATTGTCAAGCAAGCTGTTGTCAACGAAATAAGGCATATCAACGCCATTATCTCCTATATTTTATGGGCTATAATTGCAGGTGTGATCATTGGTGTTATGAGTATTTTATTTATCATAAGGACAGATGTTCTCAGACCTATTCGAGAGTTTACAGAGGTTTTGAAAAAGAAAACAGATTCCAATGCCTTTGAGTATTCAGATATTAAAATCAGTGGTTTAAATGCATTATCTGAGCTTGCGGATCATTATAATAGTTATACTCGAAAAATTGGTGTAATCAATGATTTAAATGATCGGATCTATGCTCAGAATGGTTTTGACGAAGTGTTGCAATATGTATTTCATGCCTGCAAAGCGTTTATTCCATATAATCGAATTGGGATTGCCATTATCAGTGATGACGGCAAAAAAATAATTGCCACAAGGGCAAAAGCGGATCATCCTATTCTACTGGGACGAAATTATCAAGAATATTTATCACAGTCTTCAATATCTGAAGTGATTCGAAATAATGAATACAGGATATTGAATGATCTTTCAGAGTATTTGGAGAACAAACCTCACTCTGAATCCACGAGGCTTATTCTGGCAGAGGGCCTTAGATCGAGCATAACAATACCGCTTTCTGTTGAAAACAAAGTTGTTGGGGTTATTTTTTTCTCATCGGTTGAAAAAAATGCCTACAATATGTCACATATTCACTTTTTATCGAATATTGCCAATGCCCTTGCCATTTCTTTTGAGAAGAGCTTCGTATATGATGAATTGATTCTTGCGTCTGTTAAGGGGTTTGCAGCTATTGTGGAGTCCAAAGATCATGTGACTGGGAATCATCTTGAACGCATGAGTCAGTATGCAAGATATATCTCTGAAATCCTTTATGAAGATAAATATTTCATTCAAGAAATCGATGAAAATTTTATTGACCAAATCTATAAGTTCAGTCCATTACACGATATAGGCAAGGTTGGTATCGAGGACAGCATTTTGAATAAAAACGGCAAATTGGATACACAAGAGTTTGAAGTGATGAAAGTTCACACGAATATAGGTTATGAGATATTGAGAGACATGTCAGCCTCAAAGTTTTTTAACAGAACAGCTTTTTTTAAAATTGCAATGGATATTACACGTTATCACCATGAAAAATTTGATGGCACAGGTTACCCAGAGGGGTTAATCGGTAACAATATTCCCTTGGCGGCAAGAATCGTCGCACTTGCAGACGTCTTTGATGCGCTGACCTCTGAAAGACCTTATAAGAGAGCATTCTCATATGAAGAAGCTCTCAACATCATCAAGGATGGAAAGGGTACACATTTTGACCCCGAGATTGTAAACTGCTTATTGCACCATGAGTCCTCTTTTAAAAAGATCTACAGAAAGATGAAATACAATGATTGAAGTAAGCGACGTTGTATTATCTCATCATAAAATTTTCAATGGGTTGTGGTCCCCTGGTGACACGTCTTTTGATTTCCAAAGAGCCTGAACTATTGGGCAGTATGCGCCATTCAATCATTGAGATTTGACCATTTTCTATCTCTAATCCCGTAATATTTCGAGGATGAATACAGCAACCTGTGTTGAAGTAGGGGAGTTCGTAATTCTTAGGATATTTAGGTCTGTGCGTGTGTCCTGCAATGAGTATTTTTCGAGTTTGTGAAATCCATTTGGTATAGTTTTTCTCAATTTTATGACGCTTGTGTGCATTTTTAGCTGGACTGGCTGGATTTCTAAAGCCCACAATATGCAAATATCTCCAAAAATGGCGACTTAAAAATCTCATAATTGGCCAAATTTGATCATTTATAAAATCACCTTGGTGACCGTGGACGATGAAGATTTCTTGATCGTTTTCTTTATTTTCAAGAATAATGGATTCGTGAACTTCAATATTGGGAAAGAGCTGACTGAAAAACTCTTCATATTCATCATAAAAGTGAAAAAGGTCATTTTGGGCGGTATACGAATGCCGAAAGGTGTTATTATGATTGCCATAGAGCATCACAAAACGATCTGAGAGATAAAATTCACGGAGCAACATAAAGACGTCGCTGTGTGCATAACGTATGACATCAAATTTGTTGTGCTCCCATAGTTCGTCGCCATCGCCAACTTCAATATAGGTAAAGTCATTTTTCAAGTAATGCTGAAGGGCAAAATAATATATATTTTGATTGTGAGCGAATTCATCAGAGAGACTGTTGTCACCACGGTGGACATCGCTGAACAATATAAATTTTGAGTTTGTATTAAAAGGAATTCTATGGGCAGTCTTGTATGCTGCGTTTAATCGCTGCATTGTAAACATATGAAACATCTCCTTATGCCGGTCTTTGGAACTCATATACCCATTATAGCACTAAATAGTTAATACTTTGTTAGTATTCAAGGATATTTTGGTAAATGCTCAAAAAATAAATGCCTCAAAATTAAGTTTGTCAGAGTGCACAAGCTTATTTTGGGGCATTATATTAATTTGCTTCAATTAGAGTCGCCTATAAGCACTGAATTTCTCAATGGCAACATGTTCATTCATATTGTCGATTAGATGTGTAGGAATTGCGTGATAACCGTTGATCAGCCCTAAAATGGCCCCAACGACAATGCCACGACTTGCAGAATCGCCACCACAAAGATTGTTGAATCTCAGTGCTTCAGCAAATTGATGTTCATATTTTAAAATCAAATACATCGTTGCTGGAAAAGCATATTCACTTGTGCAACTTTGACCGATATCTTTAACGAACTCAATAGTATCCGATTCAAGATGTGCCCTAATTCGATCAAAGATGGCCCTAAATTGGGGATATTTCAGCAATAGAATATCAATACTTTCTTGCAGTGGTTTTCCGATGATGAGCTCCAAGGTTAAATCTGTTAAAAAGTGACCTATCTGAATTAGATTTTCGTCATCGTGAGTCATCCGCGTTTGAGCTTCAACAAAATCATGGAGTTTTGGATCGTCAAAGTAGTAAAAAATAAGAGGGAAGCATCTTGAGAAACCACCTAATTCATTAGATGACGAACCCCTGTGATTTTGCTTGTCGAGAAGGGTCAGACTTTCCTTAGTGGCATGATCAATGTACCCTTCGTATTTTTTCATGTAAGTTAACCAATTGGTTTGAAAAGTGACTAAATCAAAGCCATCGTTAGCAGAAATGCTTTTCAATAATAAAAGACTCTGATCACCGTAGTGGGTTAAATCACCCTTGTGTTTATGAGCATGGAATAAGTTTTTCGAGGGATCAACATAATCATTTTGAGAGTGAGCTTCAATCATTAATTTGTCGGTGTCATAAATCCAGTGAACATTTAGAGAAAAAGCATCGCCAACAAATGAGCCAAATAGCATTCCTTTCAATCGTTCCATAGAAATCCCACCTTTTCATATGTCGTCTATTTATAAGTTACCCATTTGAAAAAAGCTCAATCTATTTCATAAATTCAACAAGAATTAAATCGGTTTCAGAAAATCTTGCCAATGTGTAGATCACATCGGATAGGCGATTGACGTATTTAATCAACACCGGTCTTATATCCGCTTGTGAAGAAAGTTCTAAAATGCGCCTTTCAGCACGTCTGCACACTGTCCTAGTCACATGCATATGTGCACTAAATGCATTACTTCCAGGAATGATGAATTGAAAAGCATCCTCTCGATTCATTTGATCTAAATAATGATCAATTAGTGACTCTAGCCAGATAATGTCCTCTTCCGTTACTTTTTCGGGGAAATTCATGCTTTCAATGGTTGCAAGTTCTCCAGCCACATTAAAAAGTTTTCTTTGAATTGTCAATAGATGTGCTTTAATCTCCTGATTCTCACAAAATTGCCTAGATACGCCTATGTTAGAATTGAGTTCATCAATGGTGCCATAAGATTCAACTCTGATATCAAATTTGGAAACACGTGTGCCGTCGTATAGACTTGTTTCACCTTTATCGCCTGTTTTAGTGTAAATTTTCATCTTATTTTTTTATCCACAAATTGCTTTATGGCCTCCTTTCAGTATGGAATCGTTGGATCATGAGTTGGATCATGATATAGAATTAATACCCGAAAGTGGAGGGAATAATAGTGAAGAATGTAAATAAAATATGAATCTTAAAAGCGTTTAAAAAGGCTTAAAAAAGTGTAAAAGATGTTATAATAAATCTAGTTGTACGCGTAAAAGGAGGTCAGTGTGAAAATTTATAAATGCACAGTATGCGGTTATATTTATAAACCTGAGAAGGGGGAGTGGCGTAAGGATATTCCTAAAGGAACACCCTTTGAGGAGTTGCCAGAAGATTTTAAATGTCCGACGTGTAATCAACCCAAAATGGCTTTTGTGCCACTGGATGATGACAAATGAAACAACCAATAAAACCACAAATTGATCAGAATGCTTTTGATGTAATTTCAAGAAAAAAAATTTTTAAATTCAGTTTAGCGGTGATTGGTTTGGTGCTCTTCTTAAATGTATTGTTGATGATCCATTCTGTTGAAGAACAGGAAAAGATTGGACATCTGATCACTGCCATAAACAATCAGAGGATGTTGAGCCAACGGATTATCAAGAGTGTTCTAGGATTTGAGCAGGCTGAATCCTTATCTCAAAAGGAGCTTTACTACAAGGAAATTGAGTTTTCGCTCAGACAGCTGTCCACAACCCAGGAGCAACTTGTGGCAAATGATTTTTTGTTTCAGTTTGAGGATACGAGTTCTGGAAAACTGTTAGATTCTGCGATGCCATACTATGGTGAAATATTAAGAATTACAGGAAAAATCATAGATGAAAAAGCATTGCTGCTCTTCGATGAACGCAATAAGTTGAGTTTAAATGGAGATTACTACTTAAGGTTTATGGATGAACTTTTAGCTCAACTGTCCCATTATTTGAAACATTTCAACCAAAACATGGTTCGATATGAAATTGGGACGGCGATATTGATTGTGATTCTCATAGTAAGCGAGTATTTTTTTGTCTATATACCTGCAGATCGTCGAACAGAAGAATCCATAAGCGAAACTAAAAATCTTTTCGATATTGCGCCAACGGCGATTGTCATAGTAGATCCCAAAGATTTTACGATTCAGGAAATTAATGATGCAGGTGAAGCCCTTTTACAATTAAATTATGATGAAGCTTTACGCATGAATCTTCAAGACTTCATACCAGAAGAGACTAAAAATCAAATTCAGCATTTTTCGGAAAAAGAGCACGAGCATATCATCAAGGGCATAGAAGCCAATATTAGGGACTTAAAAAGAAATGAAATTGTATGTCTAATTTCCGTGGGTAAATTCAATTTTGGGGGCAAAGAACATCTGTTGATCGGTTTAGCAGATATAACTGCACAAAAGCAATCAGAAGAAGTCTTTGAAAAATTGGCAACAATTGATGAGATGACGGGACTATATAATCGTAGAACGGGTCTGGTGATGCTGGGAAAAGAATTTGAAAAAGCGAAGAGACATATCTATGATGTAACGGTTTGTTTTATCGATATGGATGGCCTTAAACACGTCAATGACACTTTTGGTCATTCAGAAGGTGACTGGTATATTCGATCGATTACAACGATTATTCGCGAGGGCATTAGACAAGGCGATATTGGTATGCGCTTTGGAGGCGATGAAATCGTACTTGGCCTTACAAACTGTGATGAAGTGGAAGCGGAACACATTATGAACAGGATTCAAACCGTGCTCGACCTTATCATTGAAAAAGAGAATAAACCTTATGAAATGGGGATCAGCTATGGTTTGTCCGAATACAAAAAAGATGTGCCCGTATCGTTAGAAGCATTTATAAACTATGCTGATGAACGCATGTATGCGGTAAAGACGTTAAAAAAAACCACTAGGCGCTAATAAAGAGTGGGATTGTGTGCAATTGCCTATTTTGATATAATAAGCGTATAAGGCAACTATAAATGGAGGTAAGGCATGATAAAAAAAGTAGATCACATTACAAATTATTTTGAAACTTCTTATGATTTAAACCGTATAAAGTTATTACCAATTACCGATAAGTTTAGACTCATCAATTATATTAAATTGGTGAGAAGAGCAAGCGAAATTGCCAAAGAAAAAGGGATCATTGAGATTACAAAATCTGAATACTACGATATGGACTTCACCTTCCATCTTTTGATTTCATTGATAAGCTCTGGAACAGATCCTTCAGTGGTTTCAGAAGTCATTGAGCACTATGCTCATAATTTTGACGACAGCGATATTTATTATGCAAAGCTCATTGTCTTAGGCTCAGGTGCGTTGATGATTCAAAAGGGCATTGACAGTGATTCTATTATCAACTATTTAATCAGTTTATTGGGTGACGATTTCTTACGCAATAATTATCAGAGAATTTATGAGCATAAAGAGATTCTAGATCTTGACGAAGAAAACGAAATCAATATTAAGTACAAGAACTTTGATTACACTTATAGAAAGTTAAAATATGATCTCTTAGCGCTTTTAAAGATCAAGAGAGAAATGGGACACGAACATGTGAGCAATGTGGTGTTCAATATATATAATAACAAAGAATTGAAGCTATACTTCAAACTTTTAGATACGAGGGATAAAAGCGTTTCAGAGTATATTTATCATAACTTGATGAAGACTTCTCCAAAGATGGATCGCTTTTTACTAACGGCTTCAAGATGTATTATCAATGAAATGTCGATTCTTGAAACACATTATTTATTCAACGCAATTATTGGCAAGTATACGCGTTTTGACAAACCTTATTCTGAAGTTATGGATGAAATTAAGGTTAGAGAAGATGAGATTTTAGCAACTCAATAATTCAAGCCCCCCCAGTATATTGACTTGTCAATATACTGGGGTTTTTATTAAGACAAGAAGATCCAGAAAAAAGATCCAGAAAACAAAAGATCCAGAAGACAAAAGATCAAGAAGAAAAGACCATCAAAATTTGAGACGAAAGCTGTAATGAGGGGGGGCAACCTCAAACAACATCAGTGAAAATCGTTTTGAGTCATTGAGGGATGGCTCAAATGTTGGTTAGTTTCAGGAGATGACAATGACTTTTAGACTAAAGCAAATGATATATGGAACTATGATTATCGTAAGTTTATATGGTATATCTAATGGCTATGGCGTTAAGGGATTGCTATTATTGGGGGTGGTTATTTTAGGAAGCTATATCATTGATAGGCGTCAAGTAAGGCGATATACGATCATGATTCTCAACAAACTCTATATTTGCTTGGATTTAAAAGCCTATGATCAAATGGTGGAAGAACTTAGGACAGCGCTTTTCTTTTCGCCATTGAGGCGGCAAACCGTTCTCTTCTTTGGTTTGATGAAACAAGCATACGGTGAAGATATGGATTTAGAATCTTGGAAGCGTTTAAATCATTGGTATGTTCCCTATATTTGGCGCATATATTCAAAAGTACTTCTTGGAGATTCGCTTCACAGTCGAGCACAAAGCGTTATAAGTAAATATGAGCAAGATTATGTACTAATTATCATCTCAGTCCAGGAAATTCTCAAGGCACCTGTGGAGACGCAAAAGGACGCCCTTTTAGATTTGAGAAGCAAAACTGAAAACAATCTTCAGTTTGCTTGGATTAACTTTTTAATATCAAGACTTGAAATTGATCCCAATAAGAGTGCTTACTATCTTAGAATTGCAACAAATATCGCGCCTGATTTTTTCGGAGGATGAGTGATTGAAATGATAAAATTGGGATATACTCTTTCAAAGGAGATGATTTTATGAATAAAAGTCGGCACATGGAACGCACCTTGGTGATCATTAAACCGGATGGTGTTAAGAGAGCATTAATCGGAAGAATAATAGAGCGTTATGAAGATAAAAATTTAAAAATTAGCGCTATGAAGTTTGAAAATGCAACTCAAGAAATTCTTGAAAAACACTATGAGGAACATCTGGGTAAGCCATTTTACGAAAGCTTGCTCTCCTTTATGAAATCAGGTCCCGTCGTTGTCATGGTATTGTATGGTGAAAATGCCATTGAACTCGTCCGGAAAATAAATGGTGCCACGGATTTTTTAAAAGCGGATTCAGGCAGTATTAGAGGACAATATGCTTTTTGCACCACGGAAAATCTCGTACATGGATCAGATTCTAAAGATTCTGCTGAAAGAGAAATTCACCTCTGGTTTCCAGAATTAAAGTCATAAAATAAAATTAATTTGAAAAAATACTTGGAAAACGACTATTATAAAAAAATAAAAGTCGTTTTTTTTAAATCTTTAGTTACAGAATAGCTGTGTGGGTATTAATGAAAATGAATACTGTTTTTTTCAAAAACAGTCGGCTAGCACCTAAGACATCCATAGAAGTGACTTATAAGTATTGCATATAGAAGAAAGTGAGGAGATTGATATGATAACGACGAATATTTATAAGCTCATTGTTGAAAATGCCCCTAATATGATTTGGATGAGTGGTGTGGATAAACTCTGTTACTATTTTAATACCACATGGTTAAACTTTACCGGGCGGACCATTGAAGAAGAGCAAGGTAATGGTTGGGCAGAAGGTGTTCATCCAGAAGATTTAGAGAGATGCATTCAAATATACGAAGCAAATTTTGATAGACACGAACCTTTTTACATGGAATATCGCCTGAGACGAAATGATGGGGAGTACAGATGGATATCAGATCAGGGCACGCCTTTATACGATCAGGGTGAATTTCTAGGTTATTTAGGCAGCTGTATGGATATTCATGAAAAGATCATAGGAAAAAAGGTAATTGATATGGCCTATTATGATGGCCTTACTCGATTGAATTCAAGGCAGTATTTCATTGACGAAGTTTCTGCATGGATAGATCATTATCCTGCTAGTGAAAGCCCCTTTACGCTGGCATTATTGGATCTTGACGACTTCAAATCCATCAATGATCAGTTTGGACACAGATCAGGTGATATTGTTTTGATCAAGGTTGCTGAAGTCTTGAAAACGTTCATAAGAAGTGATGATATTGCAGCGCGTTACGGTGGCGATGAATTCATACTGTTGTTGAAAGATGTAAATATACGGGATGCCACTATTGTTATAAAGCGCATTGAAGCAGAAATTGAAAATTTGGAATTTAATTTTAATGAACAACTGGTACATATTAGCGCAAGTATTGGCATAACAGAATTTGTTCCAGGATTTTCATTGGATCGGTTTATTATTGAGGCGGATCAACAGATGTATTTGAAGAAAAAAAAGCGGCATAAGAAATTGGGTGACTGACACTCCAATTTGAGTTCAAGGATTTTTTGAGTAGATTAATCAAGAACGCGATTTTAATAATTTATAAGGAGGCACATATGTACGTTAATTTAATCGAAAACAGGAGATCTGTGAGAAGTTTTAAAAATACACCGATTACGGCAGATCATCTTGAAAAAATGAATCTCTTTTTAGATGTGTTAAATCAAAGTGTTGGACCATTTGGCCACAGAGCTGAATTTGCTATGATTCCAGTGAGCAATCACATTAATGCTGAAGGAGAGCGGATTGGCACGTATGGTGTCATTAGAAATCCTGCTGGTTATGTTGTTGGCATGACCAAAAACGATAGAGAATATCTCGTTGATTTTGGATATACTTTTGAAATTTTTATGCTGGACTTATTTTCATTAGGTGTGGGTTCTTGCTGGTTGGGAGGGACTTTTGATCGAAAAATGCTCAGTACCAAATTTGAAATGAACAGCAGCTTTATTATTCCAGCGATTATGCCCTTTGGCTATCATGATGAAAAACCAAGTTTTATTGAAAAAACAATGAGAAGACTTGCAAATTCTGACCACAAACTTGACTTTGAAACGGTGTGCTTTAATCAGAATTTAGAAAGCCCACTTAAAAAAGAAGAGGCTTCAATTTATGAAATTCCACTTGAAATGGCAAGAATTGGCCCTTCGGCGTCGAATAAACAACCTTGGAGAATGGTGATCGGTGCTGATGGCTTGGTACACTTTTTTATAAAGCACACCCCTAATTATGGCAATCGATTGAAATTTGACATTCAACTACTCGACATGGGGATTGCAATGGCTCATTTCAAAAGTGCGGCAGATGAAATTGGCATTAAAGGTGAGTGGAAAGTCTGTGAGGGACTTCAAATTCCCGTTGACGATCCGCATGTTGAATATATTATGTCGTGGCAGACGCAGCTATAATCAAATTTTTGAATAAGCATTAAAAAAAAAGCGCAAATTATTGCGCTTTTGTATTGTTTTGTGAACAAAGCTATGATATGCTTGATACATACCACTGATATATCAGAAATATATCGTGAAAATCGATAAAGTGAAAGAGGTGTTTTATGTTCGAAATAAGATGGCATGGTAGAGGCGGTCAAGGGAGTTTTACAGGTGCCAAATTGCTAGGGGTTGCAGCTTCTCTCTATGATGAGAAATTTGCACAGGCATTTCCGTCATTTGGTCCGGAAAGAAGAGGAGCGCCTGTTCTAGGCTTTAATAGAATTTCAGATGAGAAAATAACCGATCGCAGTGAACTGACAAAATGTGACTATATAGTTTTTTTAGACGATACGCTATTCGATGAATCCGTTTTGGATGATTTAAAAAGCGATGATGGCATTGTCGTTGTGAATACTCAGAGACAGATTGAGCATAAAAATATTAAGTGTATAGATGCCACAAAAATTGCACTTGAAGTTTTGGGCATTCCGATTTCCAATACAGTGATGTTGGGATATCTTGCAAGCTATGCTAAAGAAGCGGTAAGTTATCAAGCCTGTATAGATGCCATTAAAGCGAGTATGAAAGCAAGTATTGCTGATAAAAATATAGAAGCCTTTAAAAGTGCTTACAATCAGGGGGGCTTATAAATGAAAAATTTCAAAAGAGTACCGGTACCACCGTTAAATCATATTAATGATTATCCGATGGGATCAAGTTGTGAGAGTTTTCACATTACGGATCAAAATTCTGGCTGGCGTGTTTTTATGCCAGTGATTAACTTGGATAAATGTGTGAGTTGCTATAGATGCTATTTGGTATGTCCAGATGGCGCGATTCATCAAAATGAAGATCAAAAGTTTGAAATTGATTATGATTATTGCAAAGGCTGCGGCATTTGCGCAAATGAATGCAAAATCAATGCAATAAACATGGTTAAGGAGGATAAATAATGAGTCGTAATGCATTTTTAAATGGAGATGAAGCGGTTGCATATGGTGTTAAATTATCAAGACCTCATGTTGTAGCGGCTTATCCAATTACTCCTCAAACGATTGCCGTAGAAAAAATATCATCGTTTGTACAAAACGGTGAACTTCAATGTGAATATATGCATGTGGAATCAGAGCACAGTGCCATGGCATGTTCTATCGGAGCGAGTTCAGTTGGGGCAAGAACTTTTACAGCTACATCCTCTCAAGGTCTTCTCTATATGGCAGAGTGTTTGCCATATGCTTCTGGTGCAAGACTGCCCATTGTTATGATGAATGCCAATAGGGCAATTGCAACACCTTGGAATATATATGGGGATCAGATGGACGTTATGTTTCTACTCAATGCAGGTTGGGTGCAGATTTTCGTTGAGGATGCCCAAGAGGCATTGGATATGACGATACAAAGCTTTAAAGTTGCAGAGCACAAGGCAGTTATGGCACCTGTGATGATTAATCTTGATGGTTTTGTATTGACGCATACGTATGAAAAAGTCAACATCCCATCGCAAGAAGCTGTGGATCAGTTTCTACCGGCTTTTACGGGTGCGCCTCATATGATGAATGATGAAACGCCAATGAGCATGTGTATTTCGGCAGGTAATCAGCACAATATGGAATTTAAATTAAAACAACATAGAGACTTATTGAGTGCCCTTGAAATTATTGAATCCGTAGATCGTGAATTCGAAGAGCAATTTGGAAGAGGCTATGGGGGTGCTATAGAAGGGTATAAACATGAAGATGCTGAAATCCTTTTGATCACCACAGGCAGTGTCACAGGAACGGCAAGAGTTGTTGTGGATCAATTGAGATCTGAGGGCAAGCGTGTGGGTCTTGTTAAACTAAGAGTTGTCAGACCGTTTCCAGTGGCACAGTTAGGGGCTACAATAAAAAATGCCAAAGTCATAGGTGTTGTGGATAAAAATATTTCTTTTGGATATGAAGGGACGCTTTATACCAATATTAATTCCGCGTTAATTCAAAGTGACATAAAAAAGGAAACTTATAATTTCATTGGAGGTATTGGCGGCAGAGATATTACTAAAGAGGCTATTTTGGAAATGTATGAAAATTTAAGACTTGCTTCTGTTGGTGAATCCATTGAAAAAGTAAGTTATTACAATGTGAGGTGTGCGTTATGACGATCAATAAATCCATTAAGCTAAATGCGAGGAACATCACAAGTGACGAGTACTTTTATGGGCACAAAGCTTGTGGTGGCTGTGGTGAGAGCTTAGCTCTTAGACTGGCGCTGAAAGTTCTTGGAGATGAGGCTTATCTCTCCTTACCAGCGGGCTGTATGGCGGCAGTGTCATTTATCTATCCCAATATGGCTTTTAAAAACAATGCGATGATTACACCATTTGCTTCAACTGCAGCAGTTGCAACAGGTGTTGCAGCAGGTTTAAAGGCACTTAATCGAAAACATCTCTCTGTTGGGTTTGCTGGGGATGGTGGAACTGCGGACATTGGTATTCAAGCCTTATCTGGAGCGATTGATAGAGGTGAAAAATTTATATATATTTGTACGGATAATGAAGCGTATATGAATACGGGCATCCAAAAAAGTGGTCTTACGCCCTTTGGAGCAAGTACCACCACAACGCCTGCCGGCAAAGTAATTCGCGGCAATATTAAACCCAAAAAGAATATGTTTGAGATCGTTGCGGCACATGGTATCAAATATGCTGCAACTGCAAGCGTGGGGTACTTAGAGGACTTCATGAATAAAGTGCAGAAGGCAAAAGAAGCAGATGGACCGGCTTATATTCATGTGTTTTCACCTTGTCCCACTGGTTGGGGGCATGAATCCGATCAAACGATTGCAATTGCGAAAGAAGTTGTGGACAATGGTCTGTGGTATCTTGCCGAATATGAAAATGGTAAATTCAGTTTAAATAAAAAGCCAGATCTTTCAAGTGATATTAGGCCCTATTTAAAAGGACAGGCGAGATTTAAACATTTGCAAGATGAAGATATACAAATTGTTGAAGCGTTAAGAGCAGAAAAGTGGGCTCAAATGCTTGCAGAATGGCAATAACTAATGCTTGGTTTACTTTTTCAAATCATGTATAATAAGATTTAATAGATTGTTGAAAATTTACAAAATATGACATGATTATAGATGATGAGGGATGAAGCTGTGAAACAAGCCAATAATGTAATTTTTGAAGTTTTAAAAAAGAGAATAATAGAGTTAGAAATGAAACCAGGTGATGTGATAAATGAGAAGGATCTCATCGTTGAATTCGGCGTAAGTCGTACACCTGTCAGAGAAGCGCTTATTAAGCTATCTCAAATTGATCTTGTTGAAATTAGACCGAGAGTGGGTACTTTTGTCACTCAAATTGATCTTGCCACAGTAAAGAGTGCCTATGAGGTTAAAAAAAATCTGGAAGGCCTTGCGGCAGAGTTGGCGGCAAAGCGAGCAACAACTGAAGAAATATTAGCGCTATACGATATCATAGAGCGGTTTTCAAAATATGATATTGTTAAAGATTACAAGCTATGTATTGAAGACGACCAAAATTTTCACGAGATAATTAGAAAGGCATCAAGAAATGAAATACTAATTGATGTACTGGATAACCTCAACACAAAGACAGCTAGATTTTTGCAATCGATTCAATATGTCATCGAAAATTTTGAGTGGTTTTTTGAATCTCTTCAGGATATTGCGACTGCAATAAAGGAGAAAAACACAGAAGAAGCTAGAAAACATACTGAAGAACATACTCGCCGATTTTTAGAAGAGCTGTCACGCAATTTCTTTTCTTAAAGCAAAGGGCAATGATGGTCTATAAATTCATAGAGCTGTTACATGGGAAAGTAAATGGGAGGTATAGCGTGAAAAATAAAGTAGCTCAAAATAAAAAAGGGCATACTTAATAAAGGTCTTTTAGGCCCTACAAAAATGAAGCTTTAGTCTAAGCCACGGAAATATCAGTTTCTTTTATTAGACC
>NZ_JADKNH010000001.1:0-67015 GCF_015352425.1 Fusibacter ferrireducens
CAGATAACACGTCATTTTCCTACATTCCTTCCGATGTCACAAGCCTTGCGAGGCAAGTCTTGCGCCACTTTTACCGCTAAGGCGTTAAAAGGAAGAAACGTCGGAAACTGCGGGAACGTTAGCCAAAATAATTTATGACATAGATAATACTATTGGGAGGAAATATGGAAATATCAAAAGAATTTGGATTCAAAGCAAAGTTTAAAAAATATGATTTTAAATTTCATTCAAGTAGTTTAAGAGATTACTCTAATAAATTTGATACAATCATAAAATTCGATACGGATTGCCCCGTTTTTTTAGATGCAAATGTAATTTTGCAGATATATAAGATGTCATTAAAATCAAGAACTGAACTGATGAGCTTTTTTGATGAAAAGAAAGCGATCATTTATGTTACAAAACAAGTTGAACAAGAATTTGTCAAAAATCGAATTGGTGTTCATCAATCATATGTCAACGCAATAAAGAAAGAACTAGTTGAAGATTTTAAATCAAAAATCTTGAACTCTGCAGAAAGCTATTACAATTCTAAAAAATTATTACTTGAAGACTTTGACGATTTGAATTTAAGTATGCAAGATTTGATAACTAGTTCTGAAAAAATGTATTCACAAATGACTAACTTAGTTGAGGTACATATTAATACTATAGGTGACGTAGAATTTAACGATCCGTATTGGAATGTTATAGAAAACTTTAATTACATTGATAACTTGTCAGAAGAAGAAATAGCTATAATCAAGTCTGATTTTGATGAACTCAAAAAAAATATTGGAGATGTATCAAAAGTAAAGGATTACATAACTAAAAATAGCACATTTGTTTTCCCAGGTATCGGAGATTTAAAAGAAAAAAATGATGATCCATATGGAGATTATATAATTTATCATGAAATAATTAAATTTATGGAGACACATGCTACCGATGCATTTTTTTTAACATTCGATACTACAAAAGGCGATTGGATGGATGAAAGCAAGAAACCCCATCTTCATTATATTGAAAATGTGTTTATGAATACTAATAAGACTCTTTTTATACTAGATGCAAAGCGTGTATTTAATGATTTACTTGAAATAAATACGGACTCTCTTGTAGAAAATAGGAAATTAAGTAATGATATTTATTTTAAAGTGAAATTTGATGAGTTTTATTTAGATATATCAAATGCAATTAGTTCAGCATGTATTGAATATGGTATTGCAATTGACTATTTTGACAACCCAGATTTATTGTATGCAGTTGAAGAACTAAACAAAAATGGTTTGGTTTATGAAAATTTAGTTTTAGATATCCATGAAATTTTAGTTTATAAAAAAGTAATCGATGACGATACTAGTGATTTGTCTATTTACAATATAAGTTCAAGGAAAAGAATATTAGATAAAATGGAAGTGTTTTTGGATGATATTCCAAACGAACTTTAACAATAAATTACTTCGGCTAACACGTCATTTCCCTACATTCCTTCCGATGTCACAAGTCTTGCGAGGCAAGTCTTGCGCCACTTTTTCCGCTAAGGCGTTAAAAGGAAGGAACGTCGGAAACTGCGGGAACGTTAGGCGAAATCTTGTTCTAAATGACGAAAGACAGAGGGAAATATGATTCAACATATTATAAAAGAGAAAAAGAAAATGTGGATTATTATTGCATATATTATAGTATCAGCATTAATTTATGGTCTATTTTTCAACAAATTTTCTGAAATTGAATTTCTTACAGTATTTGTATTCTTTTCAGTTGGTATGGGTATTAAATTTCTCCTGGTTTTTTTGCCATTTATTGTAATTGAAGATAAAATTGCATGTCGTCCCAAATGGTCAAGGAAGCTATTGAGACTATGTGCGTTGCTTTTAACATCTTTGGCATATATATGGTTATTAGATTCAATAATTTTGTACTGTAACTATTTTATACTGTGGCTTGCATTTGGAAAAAAGAGTTTAATGAAGAACTAAATTAAATTGAAAATAGAGAACAAGACATCGCCTAAACCAGCTAATCGTTGTCAAGTATCTGATGAAAAAAATATTTGATCACGCAAAAATTGCATGCCAAATAAGCCTATATAAAATAGGCGAAAAAAGGTAAAATATAGTTATGTTAATATCTAAATTCAGTTTCTGAACTCAGTATACCAAAGATGATTCTAAGAAGTTTCGCTGAGCAGGCAGTTAAAGCTACCCTTGATGGTTTTCCTGATTCAAGAAGCTTGTCGTAAAAAGCTCTGAGTTCTTTATTTGCATAACCATTAGAACGCTTGCTAATGCCGGCACATACTGCTTGATACAAAGCCTTTCTAAGATACGGAGAACCTCGTTTCGAGATTTTATTATTCTTAGCAGTATATTTACCAGATTGAAAAACAGCTGGATCAAGACCCGCGTAAGCCGTTAACTGTTTTTTCGAATGAAAGCGGTGTATATCACCAATTTCAGATAAAATCACAGAGGCTGTCACTTCGCCTACACCGGGGATGGAGAGGAGAAGTTTATAACAAGGAGAGAGCTTTGCTAAATCGCGCATTTGAGCACGAATATCATCCAATGTTTGTTGCATGTGAAGGATTAGATCCACATAATACGCAAGAATTGGTTGCTGTGCCGAAGGTGTGTAAAGGCTTTCTTCGACAGTCCTTTTGATCAAATTGGCTTTATTAAGATGCCACTCGCTACTTTTTTTAGCAGAATGAAAAGCCAGCGAAAGTTCTTCTAGACTTGCTGTTCGAATGAGATGTGGTGTTGGGTAAGCTTTAAGAAAATTGAGTGCAGTTTTACTTCGAACACTTGAAAACATCTTGTTAAAGTCTGGGTAGACTAAATCAACAACTGCATGGAGTCTGACGACGAGCTCTTGATAAGTCGTATTAAAACCATTGTACTGACGTGCAAGAAATTTAAGATTTGCATACACAGTTTCATCAGGGACATAGGGTTTAAGTTTCTGATTATAAAACACAGTTGCAATTCTCATGGTATCAACAGGGTCGGTCTTGATTTTACGTAAAGATTTGGATTTGATTTGACTCGTGGTCAACGGATTAAGAACAAAAATATCATAGCCATGGTCGTAAAAATAAGCTGTAAGTGGCTTAGAATAGTTACCAGTGGCCTCCATAACCACGGTAGGTTGAATGCCATGTTGCTGTTTAAAAGTGTTTAACCAAAGGTCGATTTGATCAAGTTCACTTACAGAATGGTTGAAAACAAATGGTTTTTTAACGCAAACGTTACGATCAGAAAAGATAGCAGCTACACTTTTGGGTTTAGATACATCGATAGCGATAACGGGATTCATATAACCTCCTTGTAATACTAGGTCTAACAAATTGACGCTTCCCAGGTTCGTGCGGTGATGCAGGCTCAAAGCCCAACCAGCTTAATCGAGATAAACATGCAAATTGCTAGCATGAACAGTTTATGCGACTGGCTCATGACCTTACACGCCGAACGTTCTATGCCTAGCTTGATAGGAAATATATACCTAAAAAACACATACCACGATCAAACTGGTATGTATTAATAATACGAACACGCCGATTACCAAAATCACTCTGATGTCACAGCCCTTGCGAGGCAAGGACAGCGCCACTTCTGCCCTAAGGGTCAGAAGGAGTGACTTCGGTAATCGCGGGAACGTTAGGCGAAATAGGATAAATAAAAGAAGGACGAAAAGAAATGAAAATTAGAAATACCTGTGTTACAGGAGCGATAATATTGAACGGGAAAAATGAAATATTACTTCAACGGAGAGGTGATGACAATAATTGGTGTATTCCCGGCGGTGGAATGGAAATTGGAGAGACCGTGGAAGACGCAATTATTAGAGAGGTTTATGAAGAAACTGGACTAAAAATTAACAATATAGAATTGTTTAATGTATACTCAGGGAAAAATCAATATCATAGGTATCCAGATGGAAATGAATATTATTTTGTAAATGTAGTTTTCAAAATAAATAAGATAGATGGAGAATTGAAAATTGATGACAATGAAACTAAGGAATTGAAATACTTTGAGTTACATAAATTGCCGAGTAACATTTCACTTACAAACATCCCGATTTTGAAAGATTTAAAAGCGAAATGGGAAAATCTTAAACAAAATCCTACAGCGTCTAACACGCCGATTACCTAAATCACTCTGATGACACAGCCCTTGCGATGCAAGGACAGCGCCACTTTTCCTAAGGGAAAAGGAGTGACTTCGGTAATCGCGGGAACGTTATCTGAAACCCTTTCTTCAAAAATATAAAAATTGGGAGTATTTCAAATGGATATGACTTCAAAACGGTTTATTCAAGCACTACAGGACCATAATTTAGATGAAATAAAAAGAGTTCCGAAATCTGATCTACATAATCATTTCGTATTAGGTGGAGATAGAAAATTCATAAAAGAAAAGACTGGAATAGATATAAATCCATACAAAGGGATTATGTGTTCAATGGATGAAATGCACAAGTGGGTTGAAGTAAATATGGGAGAGAAATTTAATTGCCTTGAAATGAGACAATTACTTGTTGACGCAACTATTATTCAAGCAGCTAAAGATGGAATACATATATTAGAGATTGGTGAAGATGTATGGGGATTAGATGAATATTTTCAGAGTAATATAAAAATGCTGATTGATAGTTTTAAACAATCGCAAATGAAATATGGAGAACAAATTGAGTTACGACTACAAATTGGTATGTCACGTCATTGTAGTATAAAGTATCTTGAAAAATGTTTAGAACCATTCTGGGATGAAAAATCATTCTATTCGATAGATTTATATGGAGATGAGAAATATCAACCGATAGAAAATTTTAAGGGAATATATCAAAAAGCAAGATCTCAAGGATTGAAACTCAAAGCACATGTTGGAGAATGGGGAAGTGCTTCTGATGTAAGAACAGCAATTGAAATATTGGAACTAGATGAAGTGCAACATGGAATAAGTGCAGTAAAGTCAAAAGAAGTAATAAAATATCTAAGAGAAAATAAAATTAGGCTTAATATTACTCCAACAAGTAATGTTGTTTTAGGCAGAGTGGAAAACTTCAAAAAACATCCTATAGGGGAACTGTATAATTCAGGGATAGATGTCACTATAAATTCAGATGATATACTCATTTTTGACAGCGATGTAAGTAAAGAATACTTAAGATTATATGAAAGTGGAGTATTATCAGCAGATGACTTAGATGATATAAGAAGAAATGGATTAAGATAAATGGCTAAAATAAAAGAAGGAAGAAAGGGCATCAGATAACACGACTATTACCTAAACCACTCTGCTGTCACAGCCCTTGCGAGGCAAGGACAGTGCCACTTATGCCCTAAGGGTCAAAAGAGAGTGACTTCGGTAATAGCGGGAACGTTAGCTGAAAGAATTAAAAGGAGGGGATTTCAATAAAAATAATATTTTGGAACATTAATGGAAAAAGAATTGAAAATATATTATCTGAACTTTGTATTCGTGAACTACCTGATATTTTAATTCTTGCAGAATATTCGTCAATAGATTTGCAATATTTGTATAGAAATTTCAATATATTCAAAAAACTATATATAATTGAACAAATTGATGATAATTCAAGAACTATTTTATTCAGAAATGTAAATATAAATTTACATGTTGTGTTAGATGATGATTATTTTTCAGCTTTTAAACTAAAATTGAATAATGATGAGTTTTTATTATTGTTTAGTGTTCATTTACCAAGTCGCACGCGTATGGATAAAAGTCAAATTAATGCACATGCAAGTGTTGTTGCAGATGGAATAAAAAAAGCCACTGCTAACCATAATACTACTAAATCAATAATTATTGGTGATTTTAATATGAATCCCTTTGATGATGGGATGACTTTAGTAACTGGATTCAATGCAGTGATGTGCCCAAATATTGCAAAAAAAATTAGAAGAACATATCTAAAAAAGGATTATGACTTTTATTATAATCCAATGTGGGATATCATGGGCAAAAGTTCATCAAATGTCAAGGGAACATATTATTATACAAATACAATGGAAAGCCTGTATTGGAATACATTTGATCAAGTGTTATTTAGTGGTAGTTTGTTAAGCGATATAATTATCAACGAAATAAAAGTAATTGATCATTTAGGAGATACAAGTTTAACTACGGCTTTGAGCAATAAACCAAATTTCAAAGTGTATTCAGACCATTTACCAATCAGTATAAGCTATAAGGAGGAAATTTTATGAGAAATTTGTGGAACATTTCAAACCTTGAGGCAGAAACTAAGAATTCTCCAAACAGGATATTAGAAGAACAAGCAAAACATTTTGAGAAGAGCACTAAAGATGTTCTGTACTGTAACATATCGAATTTTACTATAAAAAACGCAGTTTTCGACTCGTATAAATTAGCTACAAAATTTGCAATAGTTGCTCCGAATCTCGATAAATATACTTATGTAGTTTGTACAATTTTTTCCAATCCTGAAACTGATTATCCAGTGAGTATTAAAGAAAATGGTGATATTGGCAACGTAATTGATCAAGGAACAGAATGTCAAGATTATGATGAACTTGTTGAGGAGTTAGAACGTATACTATCCAGTGAAAAAGTAACGAATGTAATAAGAAATCTATATTCAAAAAGTAAAACTATTTAATTCCATCAGCTAACACGCCGGTTACCTAAATCACTCTGATATCACAGCCCTTGCGAGGCAAGGTCTACGCCACTTTTCCCCTAAGGGTGAAAAGGATGAACTTCGGTAATAGCGGGAACGTTAACCGAAATTCGTTTTACTATTATAGTTTTCGAAATGATAAAATAGAAGTATAAAGTATTGTAGGAGACTAAGTGATATGAGTGACGTAAAAGTTATAAATAATAGTGCTAATTCTAATAAAATATATACAGCAATATCTAATATGATTCTTAAGACAAAGGACAATATAAGATATAATTTGAATTCGTAAATGGTTGTACTATATTGGAACATTGGTAAAAAGATACGAGAAGAAGTGCTACTTGATAATAGGGCTGAATATGGACAAGAAGTTGTGAAAGAACTAAGTGATCAGCTAAGATCAGAATTTGGTAAAGGTTTCAGTAAACGTAATCTATTCAATATGATTAAATTTTATGATGTTTTCTCTAATGAGGGAATAGTGCAGACGCTGTCTGCACAATTAAGTTGGTCTCATTTTGTAGAACTAATTCGTATAGAGGATCATCTCAAAGTAGAGTTCTATGCTACTATTTCAGTGAATGAACGATGGAGTGTTCGTGTATTAAAAGAGCGCATAAACTCTATGTTGTATGAACGTACAGCATTATCTAAGAAACCAGATCAGACAATTTCTAATGATTTAGCAGAATTGATGGATAATGGGAAAATGTCCACTGATTTATTCTTAAGAGATCCATATGTTTTAGATTTTTTAGAGTTACAAGATACGTATAGTGAAAAAGACTTAGAAAATGCAATTTTGGCTGAATTGGAAAGTTTCATGTTTGAGTTTGGCCGAGAATTCACTTTTGTTGGGCGACAGCAACGAATAACAATTGGTGACAGAGATTACTATATCGATTTATTGTTCTATCATCGAAAGTTGAAAAGGTTAGTGCTAACTGAATTGAAATTAGGAGAATTTAAACCTGAGTATAAAGGGCAAGTCGAGCTATATTTAAGATGGTTAGATAAGAATGAAAAGAACGAAGGTGAAGAATCACCGATAGGAATAATATTGTGTGCTGAGAAATCTCAAGAGACAGTTGAATTATTAGAATTAGATAAAAGTGGAATTCATGTTGCACAGTATTTGACTCAATTACCACCAAAAGAGGTACTGGAAAAGAAACTTCACAAAGCAATAGAACGTGCTAAATATAGACTGAATGAGAAATAACGTAAAAAGAACTTCGGCTAACACGTCGATTACCAAAATCACTCTGATGTCACAGCCCTTGCGAGGCAAGGACAGCGCCACTTTTCCTAAGGGAAAAGGAGTGACTTTGGTAATCGCGGGAACGTTAGGCACAATAAGCAATTGAGTATTGAGTTGAAAAGGAGTATTTTGATGATTGAAAACAACATAATTTCAACTATGTCAAAGATAGAGAAACTTGAAATTGCATTAACTACTTTTAATTCTAAAAGAGCATTGTCTAATATAGATAAAGATTTAGAAATTTTGAATGTTGGCAAAAGTTCATTAATGATCGACAAAAATTCACCAAAGTCTGGTTACTATAATAGAGTTAAAGGATTTTGCGAAGAGGATATTGTTAATCTTGAAAACATACTTAATACATATAGTAAATATGAAATAGAGCCTTGTTTTGAAATAACACCAAATAACATAAGTGAGAATGTATCAAGAACCCTTAGCAAAGAAGGGTTTATAAACGTGGAGCAATTAGTTTACATGGAGTTAAAGGAATTAGAAGCAATACAAAGTGATTCCAAAATAGAGATATTTAAAGTTACAGAATCAAATGCAGAAGAATTTATCAATATAATTTTGTTATCAAATGAAGGAATGGATATAAGCCAAAAGGTAATCGAAAATAAAAAACACTATTTTTATGAGTCAAACTTTCATAATTATATAGCATATAGCAGTGGTGAAGTAGCAGGAATTGGGTCAATGTTTATCAGTGAAAATGTAGGTTACATTGCTAATGATTATACATTTGAAAAAGCTCGAGGACTGGGTTGTCAAAAAGTATTATTAGCTCATAGAATCAATGAAGCGATAAAGTTAGGCTTAGAAAGCCTTTATACGGATGTTGTATTTGGAAGCATCAGCCACAGTAATATGAAGAAGTTAGGATTCACTGACGTATATATGAGCTCGTTTTGGATGAAGTAAGTAGCTATCGCACGGTTCAATTGCTTACAATGCCTAACACAGCGGTTCCCGCCATTCGCCCGGTGGTGACGGAGTTTAATAATGTTCCGTAGTGAATGGTTGTGACATCGCTGTAGGCGTTGAAATAACTTGGGCGAACGAGCGTGAACCGCGGGAACGTTATGACGCCATAGAAGAAAAGCCAGCTAAGGCTGGCTAATTGAAAGAAATATGGAGTTCTTTACCCAAGGCATGGGCAATCTTCGACAAGAATTCAATACTAGGATTATATGAGCCATTTTCAAGGCGTGATATTGCAGATTGCTTCGTACCAATTAGATCAGCAAGATCATGCTGAGAAAGGCCTTTTTCAAGACGAAGTCTGATGAGTTCCTTCTTTATTTCATAAATAGGAGAAAGTGCATCATATTCAACTTTTATTTCTTCATCTTCCAAGAGAATTTTCTTGATATCATCATGTTTCATTTACATCATTCCTTTCAATATAATCGTACATATAAGTCAAAGCTCGTTGTATTTCCTTATCAGGAGTCTTTTGAGACTTCTTTTGAAAAGCATTTAACAGAATAATAGCATGACCATGCATAGTAAAATACTCTGTAATTATAGGTAGATTGTTTGATTCTTAATTCCCATAAATCTTTAGTACCAGCTATTTTTTTGATATGTGGCATGCCAAGTGACAGTCCAAATTCTTCGAGAAGTTCAATCTCTTTAAGAATTTTAGCAGCATCTTTCTTGGGAATGGATTTAAGAAAATCTAAAATAGGATATCTGTTATTGTAAGTATAATATTCAATAGAAAACAATATTTTATCCTCCTATCTAATTTAATTATATAACATATATGTTATATTGGCAAGTCGTAAGACAATCTTCAACGGCGCATAACAGACGGTTCCCAACATAGCTTATTGTCATAAGTTTTGCGGCAGTTAAATTAAGGAAATAATGAAGGATATTACAATAATTCATCGAATATACATAGAGAAGGCAAAACTTACGCCAATCCTCACCTAAGGGCGAGGGCAGCTACATCGGAAACTGCAGGAACGTTAGCTGAAAGTTTAATCTCATATTTGCTAGTAGAAAGGAAGTGCTTATGATATACACAAAACATATTTTATTTGATGTATTGGCAGGTTTGCTTCAGTTGTTACCTAAAATAATTGCTTTAATTGTCATTTCGAGGATGTCAGTAAATATTGGAATGGAAAGGTTAAGAAAAATAAGTATCTATACTATTACATTTACACTGATTGTCTCGATTATTTCTCCAATAGTTTTAAATATTTACGATTCTTACTCACGTGATATATTTATTGTTATTCAAAGAAGTACAGATTTCATATTTATTGTAATTTTAGGGTACTTCATTTATAACGTTATAAAATATCGAGATGGAAAGAAGTATAATTCAAATGATTGAATTGATTATTTGGGTGATTAGGAACGATTAAACCATCATATAACAGAGGATTCTCGAAAGGTTAGATGCAATTTTCATGACATGGACATAATTCTACGAAAAAAAGAAACTCAGCATTAGCAAAGTTTCAAATTAAGTCAATTTTAATTTTTTTACCAAGAGCAGAAGCTACTTTTTCAAGAAATTCTAACGAGGGATTATAGTTCCCACTTTCAAATCTTGAAATATTGGATTGTTTAGTTCCAGTCAATTTAGCTAAATCATTTTGAGTCATTTTTAAATCTAATCGAGCTTGAATAAATTCAGAAATCAGCTGATATTCCAATTCATTTTTTTCAAGTTCTTCGACAAGTTCTGGATTTTTCAATAACTCTTGTTTGGCATCATTCCATTTCATAATTTTTCACTCCTTTCGAGATAGTCATTCATATTGGAGATCGCTTTGTCAAGATCACGGGTAGGTGTCTTGTTAGATTTTTTAACAAAACCATGTAAGAGGACAAAAGTATTATCAATATAAGCAAAGTAGAAGATTCTTGAAATATCAGAACCTGATTTAATTCGTAATTCCCATAGTTTCTTATACTTGTCTCCTTCAAGCTTTGATGTATGTGGAAAACTAAGATTAGTTCAGAACGATTCAAGTAAGTCAATTTCACGATATACTTTTTGATTGATGTTTTTCTGGTAAGGACTGAATAAATTTTAAAACAGGCGTTTTACCAGAAGCATCTTGATATAATTCAATATTCCATTTTATAGTTACATTATATCATAAATGATATTAAAAAGGAATTTATTACTTACAAAGTGAACATGAAAACAACATCTAACACGTCGATTACCTAAATTACTCTGATGTCACAGCCCTTGCGAGGCAAGGGCATGTGCCACTTTTTCCGCTAAGGCGTTAAAAGGAAGGAACGTCGGAAACTGCGGGAACGTTATATGAAAGTTCGATCACATAAAGATAGTTCTAATTTGCATGGAAAAAACATCAAAAATGATGCATAATGTAATTAATAAAATTAAAGGAAATGACTCATGAATGTACATACATACCATACAAGCGGTGGTAAAGATTTAATAAGAGAGTATCTTGATGGTCTTCCAAAACGAGAAGCTGTAGAAGGATATTTCATATTAGAATCGTTAGAAGTAGAGGGTATTAGTTTTCTTGAGAAATTAAATACAAGACAGCTTGAGAGAATTATGGGAGATCAAGTATCCTAGACACAACAGAATTTTTTATGTTTTGGTTGATTCAGATTACATTTACTTTTTGCATGCATGTAAAAAGCAGAAAGGAAAAGCAGAAAAGTTTGAGTTGGAAAAAGCAAGAAATAGAATGAGTGAAATTGAATAGGAGGTGTAGATGATGCCATTCAAGAAAATAGATGTAAAAAGTACTGTGGATGAACTTAGAAAAGATAATGAGTTTAATGAGACTTATATAGAAATTGAAAAAGAGTATGAATTAATACGACAGGTTGTTGAAGCTAGAAAGCAGATTAGTATGATTCAAGAAGGTTTAGCAGAAAAAGTAGGAATCTCTCAACAGGAAATTTCAAGATTTGAAAGAGAAAAACATATTCCGAAATTATCAAGTTTCATAAGAATATTAGATGCATTAGGCTTGGAAATGAAAATTGAGAAGAAAGAATATCTGAACAACTGAATAGAAAAGATCGCACCATCATATAACAGATCATTTCCCGACATAGCTTATTATTATAAGTTTTGCGGGATTTTTTTTATGTGAATGAGGAAGGAAATTACAATTCAACATCGAATATACATTAGGAGAGACAAAAGTTACGCCAATCCTCGACATATGTGTAAATGTCCAAACATTTTTGAGCCACTTGACCATGAATTTCTGAGCCATTAATGACCACAAAAAAGTGAACCACTTGACCAAATAATTTTGGGCCACTACTCTTGAGACTTGGTTAGTCGATAGGATTCACCATTCATGTTAAGTATATGAGCATTGAAAGTGACTCGATCAATCAATGCACTTGTAAGCATTGTATCCGGGAAGAATTCATCCCATTTGGAGAACTCTAGATTTGTTGAAATGATAATACTACCTCTTTCTGAACGCTCTGAAATCACTTGAAAAAGAAGTTCAGATTGGCTCCGGTTAAACGACAGATAGGATAATTCGTCTAGTATAAGCAGCTCGATTTTACCGAGTGCCTTCATGGTTTTACCGAGATTTCCATTATTTTGAGCCTCAACAAGTTGATGAGATAGATTGGCAGCGGTAGTGAAGTATGTTCTGAATTCTTTGTTGCAAGCCTTCAAGCCTAATCCAATGGATAAGTGAGTCTTTCCTGTTCCAGGATTGCCTATCATAATGATATTTTCTTTCTTATCAACGAAATCACAGCTTGAAAGAGTGGCGATCAATCCAGGCAATACATGCTGTAGCTTGCTTTCTTCAAATGATTCAAGTGATTTCTCATATGGAAATTTCGCAGCTCTTTTCAGTCGGTTAAGTCTATTGTGACATCTAGATCTTGCTTCTTGCTCAAGAAGCATCAACAAAAATTCCTCGTGAGATTTTTGATGACTTATAGCTTCTCGAAGTGTTTGCTCGTAATCTTTAAAACTAGCCAATTTCATCGAGTTTGAAAGCAGTTGAATCCTTTGATATGTAGGTGAATGGTTCATTATTTCACCTCCCGGATCAGTCGATCATAACTTGATAGATTGGCTTGCTTAACGGTTATGACATCTTGATCCCTTAAGCCGATTTGAGATTTTATATAATTAAGCACATCTTTATTCCCGCCTGGAACTGCACTATAAGAATCCAGAATCTCGTTTGGAACAAAAGCTCGTACAGGTTGTGCATTAAAAATTGCTCTAGGTTTTCTTTCTAAGGCAGTCATGTAATGAGAAATATCATAGATTTTGTTATGTTTTGTGTAGGCTCTTTCATGAGTTGCAATCACATCTTTCTTGAAGCAAATTTCCAAAGTTGAATGATATATTTTCATTAAGACTTCTTTGCCTATGAATTCTGTTGGTACAGAATATTGATTGGTCTCATTGACCTGCCCCCAGACTATGTGCCAACTGCAATGTTAGTATCTTGCAATGTTTGAGCATATTCTGATGGGGTCAAATTATTTAATGAGCTATGTGGTCTAATGAAATTATAATCATCTTTCCACTTTGATATGATTTCCCGCGCTTCTAGAACATTTCGAAATAAATGCTGATTTAAACATTCATCTCTAAATTTTCCATTGAAACTTTCTATAAAACCATTTTGAGCAGGGCAACCTGGATCTATAAATATGTGCTGAATATTTTTATCATACACCCATTCATTCAGCGCATTACTTGTAAATTCAGGTCCATTATCAGTAAGTATTTCATTTGGTAAACCTTTGAAAAGTGCCACTTTATTTAAGAAACTTGTAACTCTAACACCTGTAATCGACGTATCTACTTCAAGAGCAAGACATTCGCGCGTGACTTCATCAATGAGTGTAAAGACTCTGAATCGTTTGCCACTCCTTGTTGAGTCGGACACAAAATCCATCGACCACCTGTAGTTAGGTTCGAAAACATTTCGTTCAGGTGTTCCACGTTTTTCATATCGCTTTCGTTTGGTTTTTTTCTTTAGTTCAAGACCTGCAGTCTTATAAAGACGATAAACACGCTTGTGATTGATTTGATATCCATCTCGTTTTAACATAGTATGAATTCGTCTATATCCAAAACGCTTGAACTTAGAACCAATTCCAATCATTTTTTCAATGACGACTTCATCATCATGGTTCTTCTTTTGTGAATATCTGAATGTGTTCCTAGAAAGTCCTACAAGCCTGCACGCTCTACGTTCACTAATTTTATGATCTTCTATTGCTTTATAAGCAGCTCGTTTTTTGTCGGCAGGCCTAATTAGTTTTTTGAGATAATGTCTTTCAATACTTTATTATCTAGACTTAAATCTGCAACGATTTCTTTCAATCTACGATTTTCTTCCTCAAGCTGTTTTAATTTCTTTGCATCTTGAATTTCCATATCACCGTATTTGCTTTTCCAACGATAAAAGGTTTGTTCCGAAATATTGTATTCTCGTACAATATCAGACGCCTTTTGCCCAGCCTCATGAGCTTTGAGTATTTTTATTATTTGCTCTTCTGTAAAACGTTTTTTCATAGTTCGATCTCCTTTTCTTGATTTTATCACATCGAACTAACATTTACAGTGGTACTATTTTAGGGGAGCAGGTCAAAATGACAAACATATTAGTTGATACAGGTTCAGCAGGAACGATATTTAAAACTGAGATATTAGAAGAGATAGGAATTAGACAAGAACCAAGTGATCCACTAGAAGTTATAAGAGGTGTTGGGGGTAGCGAGTTTGTTTTTATAAAGATAATAGAGGAAATCGAAATAGATGGAATGAAAGTGAATGATTTTCAAGTAGAAGTTGGAGCAATGGATTATGGTATTGAGATGGACGGCATAATTGGCTTGGATATATTAATGAAATTAGGTGTAAAAATTGATTTAGGTGAATTAAAAATATTTTAACCGTTCATCACATAACACGCCGATTACCTAAATCACTCTGGTGACACAGCCCTTGCGAGGCAAGGATAGCGCCACTTTTTCCTAAGGGAAAAAGGAGTGACTTCGGAAATCCCCGAAACGCTATATGAGAATCCTTCACTGGCCCAATAAACAAACAAGGACATTGTAATTGAAAAAATAAACTAACATCAATGACACCATTTAAGGTGTTTTTTTGTTGATGCTAGACTACATCAAAATTTGATTCGTGTTGAATGTGATGTTATTCAATGAACGATATTTACAAAAATGAATGAATAACGTATAATAAACTTATAATCGTACATTTTGAAATGGAGGAAGCATTATGAATAAAACAGAAATAGTAACTTATCGTATAGCAAAAGTCGTGGGTCTTTACTTGTTTACTACAGGTCTAGGTTTTTTCTTATCAGCACCATATTATGAAAGAATGATTTCTCATGTTAATTCTGACCCTGTTTTAATTAATCTGTCTGGAATGGTTCATTTCTTTATTGGTGGAACTATACTTGCATTAAATTTCAAGTGGAAAACGGCAATGGAGAAATTAGTTTTGATTTTAGGAATTATGTATTTTTCAAAAGGATTTTTCATTATTGCCTTACCTGAGTTGACTCTACAGTCAGGCAATAATGCAGCGCAAGTTCCTGATGTGCTATCATATATCTGGATGACAATAGGGCTAGTTATCTTTTATTTTGCCTTTAGAGGAGAAAAGAATGAGAAAAAACAAGAGATTAAAAATTAAGGAATCTGCATATGAACTATTTGGGAAATACAGTCTTAGAAAAGCATCTGTAGAAGAAATTTGTAAAAACGCTAATGTTAGTAAAGGCACATTTTACAAATATTATAATGATAAGTATGAGCTAGTTGTAGATATATTAAACGAGTTAAATGACAGCAGTGTCAATAAATTTAATGAACTAATTGGGAGTAATACTAAATTCGAGGAAATCATAAATCTAATTTTTGCTGAGAAATCAAAGTTTGTTAACTCATTTTCCACTGACTTTATTAATGAGATCTACTCTGGTAGTTTTGAGAAAATAAATGTGATGATTCAAAAGATAACTGCTAATTCAAAGAACCAACTTTACTCAGTGTATGAAAGATTGATTGAATCAAAGGAAATATATGAGCTAATTTCCTTTGATTTTTTCCTTCACTTATTGGATCAAGTTCAAAAAATGTATTCAGATGAGAAGGTAGTAGATATATATCCTGATGCAGAGATACGAATGAAAGTTGTTTTTGAAGTTTTTTTCTATGGTTTACTAAAAAGAAGTTCGCATGAATGATATCAACTAGAAATATTTATAGAACACAACGAAATTCAGTATTATTTTCGAATCGTTCAGGATCTACACATAACATGTCAATTTCCAATATGCCCTTCATTTTACATAATAAGGGGGCTTTTTCACGCTTTAGATGTTAGAATAGAGTATACGAAATAGACATAGGAGGGCACGATCGGGAACAGCAGGAACGTTAGGTGAAATTTTAATCAAAAAAAGAACCATTCAGAAGAATGGTCAGTTACGAGTAATGGTACCTAAATAATCTTTTATAGCTACTTGAAGTAATTGAGAAAAATTCACATTATTTTCAACGGCGACGTCATTAAACCATTTTGGAATTGTCAGAGTTTTTTTGATGGCTTTGTTTTGCATATAGTCTCTGACTGGTTTCATTAATACGTCTATCAAAACTACAGATTCGTTATCCTCAATAGTAATTTCACGAATGTGAGATGGAGGAGGAATTGGGACAGAATCATCTTCTAAACCAAAATGTGGAGTTCAAGAGCTTCCTTTGCATTTGTGACTGCTTCTAGCTCATCATCGCCATATGAAAAGCAGCCAGGTAAGTCAGGGAATTCAACAGATATACCATCATCTGTAAAATGAAAAACCGCAGGAAATATATAACGATCAGTCAACATAATACACCTTCTTTCATTAAATCATTAAAAGGTAGGGAGCCATCCTATCCTTTAATACCAGCTTAATTAAGAATACTCTCAAAGGTTTTTCGAGGTAAATCATTTTTAAGATGTGTAACAGTAACAGTAATAGTAATAGTACCACTTTTAGTTGGATGTTTTAATTGATGATGAGAACCATTGATTCTTATCACATACCAACCATCTGAAGTTAAAAGTTTAAGAAGCTCCCTTGAGTTGTAAGAACGTTGATTCATAGCTCCTCCAATTTGGTTATTGAACATCAAATCCTAATGGAAAGAAACAACGCTATATACGTATGTTATACACGTATATACCAATTGTATCAAGAAAGATTAAAACTTCGCCTAACACGATAATTTCCTACAGTCCTTCCGATATCACAGTCCTTGCGAGGCAAGGACAGCGCCACTTTTCCCTAAGGAAAAAGGAGTGACTTCGGTAATCTCGGGAACGTTATACGCCATTGAAGAAAAGCCAGCTAAGGCTAGCTAATTAAAAGAAATATGAAGTTTTTTACCTAAAGCATGTGCAATTTTGGACAAGAATTCTACACTAGGATTATAAGAACCATTTTCAAGTCTAGATATTGCAGAGTGTTTTGTGTCAATTAATTCAGCAAGATCTTGTTGAGATAAACCTTGTTCTAACCGAAGTCGGATCTATTCTTTCTTTATATCATAAATAGGGGATAATGCATCATATTCATTTTTGATTTCTTCATCTTGAAATAGAAGTTGTTTGACTTCATCATGTTTCATTATGATCGCTCCTTTCAATATAATCGAACATATAAGTTAAAGCGCTTGTAAGTTCTTTATCTGGTGTCTTTTGAGTTTTCTTTTGAAAAGTACTTAAAAGAATAATCGTTTGACTTTGCAGAGTAAAATACTCTATAACTATTAGTTGATTGTTTGAATCTCAATTCCCACAGAGCTTTAGTGTCAGTAATTTTTTTGATATGTAGCATTCCAAGAGATAATCCGAATTCTTCAAGAAGTTCAATTTCTCTAAGTATTTTAGCAAACATCCTTTTTAGGAATTGTTTTAAAAAAATCAATAACAGGACATTTTTCATTTTTAGTATAATATTCAATAGAAAAGAATATTTTAACTTCCGAATTAATTTCGTTATATAATATATATGTTATATAAGCAAGTTGTAAAACCATCTTCAACGGCGCATAACACACCGATTACCTAAACTCATCTGATGTCATGGAATACGCAGAGAAATTTTTTTATTTTCTAGACTGGAAGGAGATAACAATTAAGTGTCGAATTACATATACTATAGATGGCATATTTCATGCCACTTTTGCCCTAAGGGTCAAAAGGAGTAACTTCGGTAAGTGCGGGAACGTTAGATGAAATATGATGAAAGTAGATAATATTTCATCGAAAGAAAATATAGTAATAATGATTAGATTATAAAAGTTTTTAGTGTAATTAAACAAGTATTATAAATAACGGAGGGGAAAATGATAAATGGCTTTCACTGTATAAACATCTCAACGAAACAACCTGAGGGGTTAGTAAAATTTTATAATGAGAAATTAAACGTACCGATTATCGAATTTGATGAGAACTATGATGGTGTATCATTAGGCTTCATAAAAGATGCTCCTGTAATTGTTATATGGGATGAAAACAAATGGGGGAAATCAAATGAAGGCACAGTTAACTTAGTATTTAGATGTGATAATATTGATAAAACATATTTAGAACTAAAAGAGAAAGGTGTATTGGTAGATCCACCCCAAATAGCATCATGGGGAGGTAAAGAATTACCTTTAAAAGATATTGATGGTAACAAAGTGTTAATTCTAGAATAGTAAAGTAAGATAAGTGATGTTTTATGAATAACAAAAGTTTATGACATCATACATCATCTAACACACTGATTAACTAAATCGCCTTGATGTTATCGCCCTTGCGAGGCAAGTGCTTCGCCACTTTTGTCCTAAGGGTCAAAAGGAACGACATCAGTAATCGCGGGAACGTTATACGTCATTCAATTTATAAGGACAATATTTATGAAAAGAATAATTTTAGTAACAATCGGGCTATTAATATCTTCATGCTTGATATTTGTTTTTTACAAACCATTAGAAAATACAGAGAATATACCAAATGATGTGTTAGATTACATAGACGCATATGGATATAGAATTGTAGGATACGATGAAGAGAGAACGTGGCATCTTACAAAAGAAAATCTAAAGATAACGTATTTTGAAACATTTCATTTAATGGGATTAGACATAAGAGATTATCTAGGAAAGGATTTAATCCTTAACTTTGTATATGTGACTAATCATCCGTTTGACAATGATTTTGATAGATTGAAAAGAACTATAAAATATGGATTTAAAACAGGTTTTCCGAATAAAACTAAAATTGTTGTAGTTAAGTTAGAAAACAATATTATCGGATCATATAGTCTAGATGTCCAAACAAGGGATAAACTCTTAGGTAATATAATGGGTGACATACATGGAAGGCGTATTGAAGAACTAATTGGAAAAGAGAGCAATGAAGTTTTAGAAGACATAATGATTGAAAGAGATAATATATTAATAAATTGAACGACGTATAACACGTCATTTTCCTATATTCCTTCCGATAACACGGTTCTTGCGAGGCAAGCGCCGCGCCATTTCTGCACAAAGAAAACCACCGGTTCTACCGGTGGTTCTAAAGAGCTTTAGCTTTGAGTCAAAAAACACCTCCTTCTGATAAAATAATAATGGTTCGCCAACCATATTAGCTCAGAAGGAGGATCCGAAATGGATAAGAATAGTTTAGCACATACTCATTGGAATTGTAAATATCACGTGGTGTTTGCACCAAAGTATAGCATTTCAAGTGTGATGGGATACTTAAAAGGGAAAAGTGCCTTGATGATATTTGATTGTCATGCAAACTTGAAATATAAGTATGGAAATCGCCGCTTTTGGTGTCGAGGCTACTATGTAGATACAGTTGGACGAAATGAAAAAGCGATAAGAGAATAGGTAAAAAATCAATTACAAGAAGATATCGCAAATGATCAAATAAGTATTCAAGAATACATTGACCCGTTTACGGGTAAGCAAGTCGAAGAGGGCAAAAAAAATAAGAAGCTGCTTTAGCAGCAGCCAGTAAGCGCAAGCAGTTGGCGAACTGATTCAATGAGCCTTAAGGCTCAAGCGAGTAACATGCCCTTATAGGGCTGAGCAAACTACTCGCTAAGGTGTTAAAAGGAAGGAACGTCGGAAACTGCGGGAACGTTAGCAGACATTCAAAACATAGGTAGAAAAATCAAAAAAATACTCATATATCATTGATATAGGTAATGATTACCCATACAATTAAGATGCAAGTAAAAAAAACAAAAAATTATCTATGAATAGAATGGAGCTTAAAAAGTCCAATACATTAGAAAAATTCCCACTTCAATATAAAGGGGCAATTATTGATGTCGAAACAAAAGAAATTATGAGAGAAGTATCGAAAGCAAATCGAAGAATAGCAGAATTGAAAGGATATTCTGAGATTGTACCTAATAAAAATATATTGATAAATGCAATAACCTTAAATGAATCAAAAGAAAGTTCAGAAATAGAAAATATTGTGACAACACATGACGCACTATTCATAGCAATGATGAAAAAATAGCATTTAATTGGACCTGCTAAAGAGGTCTTAAATTATAAAGAAGCACTCCGGAAAGGAATTGAATTAATAAAAGAAAATGAAATATTGACAACCAATATGATCGTTGATATTCAGGGAGTCATTGAAAAAAATAATGCTGGTATCAGAAAACAGCCAGGAATAAAATTGGTAAATGATATAACAGGTGAAATTATATATATACCACCAGCTTCAGAAGCTAAAATTTGAGAACTACTATGGAACTTAGAGCAATATATTAATGAAGATGATGAGAGTGATCCATTAATCAAAATGGCGATTCTTCATTATCAGTTTGGGAGCATTCATCCATTTTATGATGGAAACGGTCGGACAGGAAGAATCATAAATGAATTGTATCTTGTAATGAAGGGCTTATTAGATTCACCAATTCTCCACTTAAGTAAGTACATTTTGGCAACAAAAAATGAATACTATAAATTATTAAATGATATTTACAAAAATGGGAACTGGGAAAATTGGATATTATATTCAAAAATAAAAGTCTAAGAGAGGTAAAATGATGAAAATTAAAGAGTTTTTACAGTATAGTGCTGCTACAACTAAATTAGATTTTTTAATTATAATTTCCAGTTTTATTGTTAGCGGAATTATATTTACAATTCTAAAAAATCAAAATGCAGTTATTTATTCATTAAGTATTGCATTTGCAATGATGATACTTTTAAAATTAATGAAATTTAAAAAGAATAATAAACAAATGAAATAGATTTCAAAAAATACATACGAGATTATTTCAAAATAATTTCGAACTTCCGATAACACGTCACTTACCGGAAATCGTTCTGAAGTCACACTCCTTGCGAGGCAAGGTTAGCGCCACTTTTTCCGCTGAGGCGTTAAAAGGAAGGGATGTCGGAAACTGCGGGAACGCTAGACGTAATTAATAAATCGGTATAGACATTTAAAAGATGAGGTGAAATAATGGAAATCCGCAAGTTAGAGAGAATAACAGTTTGTGATATCGATAAGTTTGGACTAAATGGATTTAGAACACATAGAGTCCTACAAGTTGAACGTAACAAAAGTGACATTTACTTCGATTGCTCAATATCCGAAGTAGAATTGGAGAAAGAATATATAAAAGTATGGCCTCTTGATGATTCTACTTTAAATTACTATAACGAGATCATATCAAAAGGTATGTCATTCGGCGCTTATGATTCAGATGAGTTAGTCGGATATATTCTGCTTAGTGAAATGTCTTGGAATAAGAGTTTATGGATTGATTATATAATGGTTGCTGATACATATAAGGGAACAGGAGTCGGCAGTAAGCTCATAAATAAAGCTCTAGAAATCGGTAATACTAAGTATCGAGTATTAGTATTAGAAGTTCAAAATGAGAATTATGGTGCAATTAAGTTTTATCAGAAATTAGGATTCAATATAGATGGCGTTGAGTTTTCAAGGTATAGCGAAAAAGAAAATGAGAAGGATGTAGCTTTTATTATGAAATATAAATTCGAATAAGATTTATTAACTACGCCTAACACGTCAGTTTCCTACATTCCTTCCGATGTCACACTCCTTGCGAGGCAAGGTCAGCGCCACTTTTTCCGCTGAGGCGTTAAAAGGAAGAGAGGTTGAAAACTGCGGGAACGTTATACGATATTTTCAAAGCACTGAAATCAGTACCAACAAGGAGCTTAATATGAAAAAAAAATTTCAAGCAACGGTAACTAAATCAGATAGGCTAACTTATATAGAAATCCCATTTGATCCATCGAAGGAATTTAGTATAAAAGGGAAGATGGAACTTCGAGTAACTATAAATGAAGTTACTTATACAAAATCACTGTTATCTCGGGGCAATGGGAATTACATAATGACATTAAATAAAGATATGATAAGTAAGTTGGGAATAAGTGTTGATGGAATAGTTGACGTTTTATTAGAGAGTCCAGAATCAGATGATAAAGTGTTGGATGATGATTCGATGATCATTGAAATGTATAAAAAAGTAAGAATTAAAAAAGAGAAATCTGAAAATCTAGATATTCTAGAAGCAATATTTACAAGAAGAAGTATTAGGAAATTTAACAAAGAAAAAATTGAGAATGACAAGGTTGAGTTATTACTTAAGGCAGGATTATATGCACCAACAGCAGAGAATAAAAAACCTATAGAGTTTATTCTTGTAAGAGAAACATTGATTCTAGAAGAAATATCTAATGCTCTTCCAAGAGGTAAAATGGTTCAAGAAGCTAATTGTGCCATAGTCGTTTGTGGAAATACTGATATACAGAAGCAAAAGGGCTTTGTAATTGAAGATGGTTCAGCTTCGATTCAAAATATATTACTAGCCGCTCATGGTATGAACTTATCGGCAGTTTGGTGTGGAGTCTATCCTATGTCCAAAGTTGTAAAAGATATAAGGAATATTTTTGAGCTGCCATCAAATATTTTTCCAATTGGTATAGTAGCAATTGGATATTCGGAAGAAGAAAGAGTAATTGCTAATAGGTATGATAAAGAGAAAATACATATAGACAAGTGGTAACAGCTTTAAAAGCATCATACAATATGACGGTTAGCAACTTGCTCATGCTGAAGTGTTATAAATGGTCAGAGAAAGATATTGGTTCGGATGTTCACGCAATAGTGCGTATGTTGGCAGAGCATGTCGCAAACCGCGGAAACGTTATAAGAAATTATTCGAATCATTTAGGTATGAGTTTTAATTGTTTGTATGAAGAGATTATAATTTAATTAACATCTTATCAGAATTATGAGTCTATCGAGAGGATTAAGAATGAACAAATATAATGTAATTACACTTTGTGGCAGCACAAGATTTAAAGATGAATTTATAGAAGTTCAAAAAGATTTGACGTTACAAGGGAATATTGTTATTTCTGTAGGCCTATTTGGTCATTCTGGAGATAATGATGTTTGGAAAAATGGAACTAAAGAGATGCTTGATGATATGCATAAATGTAAAATTGATATGGCAAACGAAATATTTGTTATTAATAAAGATGGTTATATTGGCAGCAGTACAAAATCTGAAATTGAGTATGCAAAAACTACAGGAAAATCAGTGCGTTATTTAGAAGATATTGATGAATAGATTTATTATACGTTTGATTCAAATAACTTCATCTAACATGACGGTTAGCGACATGCTCAGAAAAAGGCTTATTAAGGGTTTCAGAGGAACTGTGATTAGAAACTTGTATATTTGTGAATGATGTATGGAGCACGATCGCAAACTGTGGGAACGTTAGTGGAAAGAGCGAATTGACATAGCTTTCGCCACTTTAAACACATAAAAAATACATGCAAATATTCATGCAGATATGATATGCTTTAAGTAAGAGCAGTGAGTATCATGATTGCAAAAAACTTAGATTTGAGAAGTGCACTGGATCATATAATTTCAGTATTTGACTTAGGCCGAGGAAAGGCTTCAAAAGTCATTCAAGATGTTGAAAAAAATAAAGATCCGTACATTGTCGTTAAAAAATAATAGACCACAAGCAGTTGTTTTGTCAGTTGAAGAATATAATAATTTGATGGAAACCCGTGAAGAGCTAGAGCCACAGAATAAAGGTGGTTATGGGAAGCCGTTAGGCAATCAAAATGAAACAGAGTTAACAGAATTTTTCAAAATAAAGTATAGAGGAATTGGAATAAGAGTAGTCTATACAATAGTGCACAAAAAAGAAATCATGAACATCATTGTTGTCTCGTTAAGAACAGATGAAGAAAGTTATAAAGAAGCTGAAAAAAGAAAAGTTAAATATGGAGAAAGCGTTCACAAAGGCATATTTTACGCCACATAAGTATTGAGAAGTAAAGTATTATCGGAGGAGATATTATGATTTTGATCAAGCCAATTGAAATTGAAGATTGTACTTATATCGTCAAGTGGAACTCATTAAAAGATGAAGATTATTTGACCCAATGGGCTGGACCTAGCACATATTCATATCCACTAACAGTAGAACAAATCACTAATCGATTAAATGAAAAAAATACGACTATATTCAAGATACTAAACAAAGACATAATGACAGGTAGTATAGAAATAACTGATATTAATGAAGTAACCGGCTATGGTAAAGTATGCAGATATATACTAAGTGATGATTTTATAGGACAAGGAATTGGACAAAAAGCGTTAAAAAATCTAGTTGAGTATTCGTTTAATGAACTGGGTTTATCACATCTAGAATTAAGAGTGTATACATTCAATGTGGGAGCTATAAAATGTTATGAGAAGGCAGGTTTTACAATTAGTCAATTGAACGAAAATGAAAAAGATTCGAAGTGGAATTCATATACAATGACGATATCACGTGAATGAAAGAACAACGGCCATTTAATGATATATTCCATTGGGTACTTCACCTAACACGACGGTTACCTAAATCACTCTGATGTCACAGCCCATTCGGGGCAAGGACATGCGCCACTTTTGCCCTAAGGGTCAAAAGGAGTGACTTTGGTAATCGCGGGATCGTTATACGAAATCTTTTAATATATATATTTGAAAGGAGTGATTGACATGAAACGTCAGGCAATAAAATATAATACCAACAGTCAACTGGAGGGCGGTACTAATTAAGCTCTCCCTACATCCGACTTAGAGGAGAGATGCTAAATGCTAAAACTAAAATATTTGTTTGACAACAATGAGTTGGCTTTAATGCTTTTAAAGAACTGGAATTTTGATGATGAATCTTTGGATATGTTCAAGTATTTTAGAATATCTTCAAATGCTATTTATCCATTTAAAGATCAGGGAAGTGTTCGTATTTTAAGGTTTACGCCAGTATCTGAGAAAAACCTTTCAGATATCAAACAAGAATTAGAAGTTATGAAAATTTTGCTTGAGAACGGATTTAATGTTCCTAAAGTAGTTAAGAGTAAGCAAGGCAATGCTATTGAAACCAAGGAAACACCATGGGGCAAATATCATGCTGTAGTATTCGAGAGTGTCGGAAAAAATACACTTGAAAACATAAAAATGACAGAAGAGATTGCTTATCAATATGGTAGGTCACTAGGGGTATTTCATGAAATTTCGAAAAGGAAAATTCAGTCTAGTGTAAATCGAAAAAGTGTGTATGATATTTTTGACCTAATCGAATTAAAAATCTCAAAGGAAACTGTCCAATTGACTACTCTTATGAATGAGCTGAATCGAATTAGAGTGGGATTTGAAAAGATAGAGAAAGCATATGAAACTTTTGGCTTGATCCATTATGACTACGAAGTGGACAACATCATTCATGATTCAAAGACGCAAAATCTTTTCGCGATAGACTTTGATGATTGTATGTATGGCTTTTATGGTCAAGACATTGAACGAGCAATTAACAGTATTGAATCAGAGGTAGATGAAGCGATTCAAGATATAATTTTATCTAACTTTCTAAAAGGTTATGAGATTGAAAATGGTAACTTGGAAATCTTCCAAAAGAATAGAGAAATATTTAAGTCATTTGCTGAAATATACTCTTATTTTAGAATGAAGGATTCTTTAGAAGAAAAATGGGATAATGAACCAAAGTGGATGAATAATATTAGGGAAAGACTAAATGCAAGAATGAACAACTATATAGTAAAATTGGAGTCTTAAAAGACTTCCTATAACTTCGAGTTCACGGAAAATTGCCTAATTGTCACAGTGCTTGCGGTTGCGCAAGCCCAGCGTCAAGTTTTCTTAAAGGAAAACAGGTAACGTCGTGAACTCGCCTCTCGTTAGGCGACAGAAACTACTGTGATTTATAGAACAACGATTATGGTCATGGAGCAGGGGGTGAAGTAAATGATAAAAAGAATACATATTTTAGGAGCATCAGGATCTGGGACTACAACACTGGGAGAAGAACTCAGTAAAGAGATAGATTATAGCCATTTTGATACAGATGATTATTTTTGGATTAAAACAGATCCACCATATACTACCAAAAGGCCGGTTGAAGAGCGAATCGATTTGATAAGTAAAGATATTAAAAATAGTGATAGATGGATTTTAACTGGGTCATTATGTGGATGGGGAGACATATTTATCCCTTATTTTGATTTAGTTATTTATTTGAGAATTCCTAAAGAAATTAGAATGAAACGATTATTAGAAAGAGAAAAGATGAGATATGGTAAAAAGATTGAAGAAGGTAATGTCATGTATGTGGCTCACGGAGAATTTATGGATTGGGCTTCAAAATATGATGATGGAGATTTAGATATAAGAAGCAAAAGTTCACATTATAAATGGCTTAAGAATTTAAATTGTAAAGTACTAAGAATTGAAGAAAACATTGAATTAGAAGATAAGATTAAAATAGTTAGAGAAACCATTGATTTGTGAAGTGGATTGTTTAAAGGGAAGTGATTGGCAGCTTCCGTAGTTTCCATCACCTAACACGTCAGTTTACTACATTTCATCTGATGTCACAGCCCTTGCGCGGCAAGGCCAGCACCACTTTTGCCCTAAGGGTCAGAAGGAATGACTTCGGTAACCGCGGGAACGTTAGATGAAATCAAAAACTAATTGAAAAGAGAGATGAGGATAGTGATGATTGAAGATAAGATTTTAGACGAAACATTAGGTTTGATAAACGGAAGTGGAACAATTGATGCATATAATTTTCTTAAATCGAATTTGAGTAAATTGAATGAAATTTCAAGTCAGGTTTATAATTTTTTATACTGTCTAGCAGCAACATCTCATAACGAAGAGGAAGCACTAGAATGGCTAGAAGAAGCTATATTAGATAAGGGGATTTGGTATAGACCAGAGGTTTTTGAAGATGAAGATTTAGAATCGATAGTAGATAATGAAAGATTTAAAGTATGCGTTGGAGTATCAGAAGAACGATATAACAATGAACTTAAAACAGCATGCACAAAGTTTACATTAGACTCTGTGTTAGAAGAAAACTTGTTGGTAGTGCTTCATGGGAATCAACAAAATAATGTAATAAGCCAGTCGTATTGGTCAAATGTAAAACTAGATAAGTATCAGATTGAGTATTTACAATCTAAAGAACTGGATTCATATAATCTATATCGTTGGGATGAAGATGGATCTGCAGTGGAACAGTTGGAGCAAAATTTAACGAAAGTGTCAGATATGTTTCAAAATACAATACTTTCAGGGTTTTCAGCAGGATGTAATGCAATATTACACTTTATAATCGAAACAGATATTAAAATCAAAGGTATAATACTTAATTCGCCATGGATTCCAATAATAGAAAGTCAAGGAAGACTTATTGTAGAAACACTAAAAGAGAAAAAAATTAAGTGTTTGTTGATATGCGGCAATCAAGATGAAGATTGTTATCCATTATATCAGCAATTTAATGCCCTAGCTGAAGAAGTTGGTTATGAGTTTCAAGAAGTGATTGAGGATGAAGTTGGGCATGAATACTCACGTGACTTGTATAAATATGTGAGCGGTTTTGTATCACAGAATAAGATGTAGCCAATGGGTTTTGGATAAGACATTGAGTTTAAATTATAGTATAATATTTAATAGAAAGAGGCAAATGGAATGAATACCGCCAAAGATTATATCCATAAGTTGATTGATGAATTATCAGAGAAAGAGCTACCCGAAGTTCTTGATTATATAAAATCAAAAAAATTGAAAGAAAATTATCAGGATTTGCAAGATGCAAGCCAGTCAAGTATGTCATTTTGGGAAAATCAAATAAACGATGAGGTGTGGAATAATATATAAACAAGGGACTATAATATTAGAAGCAACTCCGTTTCCATTTTCAGATTCGACAGCAACTAAAAGAAGAACGGCCTTAGTTCTATCTAATGATATTTATAATAGTTGAATCGAAGATAGTATTGTATAGAAATATAGCATCTTGTTCCAATTAAAAGTTTCAGAAATAAGCAAGAGATTGGAAGAGGTAATAAGCAATTAACCCGCAAGGGTTTTTCTTTTGATAAGCAGAACATAAATAGAGAAAAAACCAAAGTTAATTTCAAACGAAAAATGCATCGCCTAACACGCCGATTACCAAAATCATTCTAATATCGCAAGCCTTGCGATGCAAGTGCAGCACTGCTTTTCTAAAAGAAAAGAAGTGACTTCAGCAATCACGGAAACGTCATAGGAAAGTTTTGGGCAAGCAGCTCGTTATTCTGATTTAAAAAAATTGTGATACTCAATATAACTTTGGAGATATGATATTATGAGAAAAATAACAACACTTTGTGGTTCGACAAGATTTAAGGAATCATTCGAAAATATAGAAAAGAAGCTTACTCTTGAAGGGAGAATTGTTTTATCAGTTTGCTTCTTTGATAAAGATGATGTACTAGAGTTGGATAGCGAGCAGTATGAGATTTTGGGTGAGTTGCATAGAGATAAGATTAAAATGAGCGATGGCATATTTGTGATAAATGAGAATGGGTATATTGGAGAAAGTACAAGGCGTGAAATAGAATATGCACAATTGTTAAATAAAGAAATAGAATACTTAGAAAGCTAGCACCTAAACCCATCGGCTAACACGACGAATATCTGCATTCCTCTGAGTTGTGTTGCGGAGATTCATAGTGCGTGGTTAAGTAATAGAGTGTGAGGGTGAACAGGGCCCAATCACGAACTGCGAGAGCTTCATATTGAATATTGCCAGGTATTTCTATCGGCGTAAAATGAAAAGGCGTTGGCTGAATTAGAAGGAATAGGATGAATTTTACTGTTTGCTAGGGGAGCCTTAAAAGAGTGGGACAACGGAAATTGCAGGAACGTTAGTCGCAAGAATCCATTGGCAAAATCATGAATCATAGCATATTCTGAATCATAGCATATTCTGAATAAGGAGTTTTATATGGAAATCTTAGAAACGATAGTTTTAGTTATTTTACTATGTATGTCAATCACCGCATTCATTATTAGCTACATGCAATATAAAGAAAAAGGATTTTTGTTTAACAATGCTTACCTCTATGCATCTAAAAAAGAACGCAATGAGATGAATAAAAAACCGCACTATCGACAATCTGCCCTATGGGTGAAAAGACACAGCTTTGGTTATCGATTACCCTTAACAGGCATTCCACAAAGCATTGAATTGGAGTAATTAAAATGTATACAGATTATAAATTTGAAAATAATAGTCTTATGGAAAATATTAAATCATATTATGAAAAATTTGATATGAGTTCGGTTTATGACCACACACTTGATGTTGTACAGCAAGTCGACATGATAAAAAATTTAGAAGATGATATTAGAGCGAAATGTGTAACAGCAGCATTACTACATGATTTAGGCAGAGTAGTCGCCAAAAATGATATTGTCAATTTTTGTACACGAAATGGGAAAATAGTATCTTCTAATGAATTAAATTACTTAGGGATATTACATCAATTTGCATCAAGAATTATTGCACATCAAGTCTTCAAAATAGAGGATCTTGATATTCTAGAATCTATTGAATGTCATACGACGTTAAAAAAGAACCCGAGCATTATAGACAAAATTGTTTTTTTATCAGACAAATTGAGCTGGAAAGAAAAAGAACACATTGATCTAATACAGGAAATGAAAAATAGATATGAGCACTCATTAGACGAAGCCATTTTTTATTATTTAGAATCGGTGCATAAACAAAGAGACGAATTGGCATGTTATCACGAATGGACGGATGATGCATATAATTATTTTAAAGAAGAAATTATGCAATGCCCGTTTGACACGTCAATTACCCCTTAAACCGATTTTCGGTAGTTACTTATACTTGGCACATCTTTTATCCAATATAGCAGTGATTAAATAAACATATAAGCAAATTCCGGTAGCGAGCAATCGCTACCTTTTTTGTTAAAACAACAAGATTTGATCCAAAAGATTTTTCCGAGGCATCAGTCGGGAAAATTGTCAGCGAAAATCGCTTTGAGGCATCGGGGAGAGGCCTCAAATGTTGTTGACAAAAGTTGGATTGAAGAGTAATATAATTATACGGTGTCTAAAAATATGCTTCGTATATTTCAGGAGGTTAACATGACGCATCCAAAAATACAATTAACCAGAACAGAAAAAAAGAAATTACGAACTCAGGAGTTAATATTAAGTGTGACGATTGATCTAATAGAAAGCCAAGGGTTCGATGAAACGACAATGGAGCAAATTGCAAGTGTAGCTGATATTGCAAAGGGAACATTATACAATTATTATTCGTGCAAAGAAGAAATATTAAGTGAATATATTAAGCAAACTTTTACAAAAGAAAATCATAGTAGAATCAAAGATATTGAAAATTTAAAGTCTACAAGAGAGCGGCTGGAGTATCTATTTGATATATTACTAAAAGGTGTAAAGAGACATAAAGAAATGTTTGAGAAGTATTTAATATTTCAGATGAAGGAAATGGTGCGTTTTGAAAAAGACAAGGAAAGTGAAAGTGGCATTGGAACCCCTATAGCCATGATCATAAAATTGGGTCAGGAATCGGGGGAGGTCAGAACAGATATGCCTGCTGAAACGATTTCTGAGTTTGTTTTGTTTGTGTTTATTGAACTCGTAAAAACATTTTATTCGAATCCAGATGGTTTTGATCAAAACGGTTCTATAGAGAGTAGTATAAATTTATTTTTAAATGGGGCAAGTTGTGTAGCAAAGGTGGTTTGATTTATGCAAAGTATGAGGAGTAGAGTAGTAATTTGGCTATTACAGCATAGACATTTATTCAAATTGAAATTGAAGCCAGATGAAATAACAGAAGATTTTTCTGTTGAGAAATTTAGAGAAGGAATAGAAAGTGCAACGAAGCGTATGGAAAAGCCATTACAAGATGTGCAAATTGAAGCTGCAAGCATCCATGGTATGAATGGTGAATGGATTATACCCAAGCATTCTAAATCAGATAAAGCTATTCTATATATTCATGGCGGCGGCTTTATATCGGGCTCTTGTAGTAGCCATAGAATGCATGTGACGAGATTTGCCAAAGGGAGTAATGTTAAAGCATTGATATTTGATTATCGCTTAGCTCCAGAACATCCTCATCCTGCGGCACTTGACGATTCAGTGAGTGCGTACAAATGGTTATTAGACCAAGGGTACAATTCAAAAAACATAGTAATCATGGGTGAATCAGCGGGTGGTACTTTAACCTTATCTACATTACTTGCATTAAAATCAATGCATTTAGAATTACCAAAATCTGCAATATCAATTTCTCCAGTTACTGATTTAAGTTGCTCTGCAAATTCATTTATAATTAATGCCAAAAAAGACATTGCGCCGATGAATTCATGGCGTGTATGGACCAATTATTATGTAAATGAGCACGATATAAAGGACCCGTTGCTTTCACCCTTATATGGGGACTTAGTGGGTTTGCCTCCAATATATTTAACGATAGGTACCCATGAAATCCATTTTGATGATACTTTGAACTTTGCAAAGAAAGCAGAAGCAAGTGGTGTTGATGTAACGTTAAAGGAATGGCAGGGCATGGTTCATGCCTTTCCAATTTTATCGCCACTTTTTCCGGAAGCCCAAAGTGCTCATGAGTCTATTTGTGATTTTGTGCGACACAGTTTAGAATAGCATTCACCTGTATTTCATGAGAAAGGCAGAAGAGTCCGTGAATTGTGAGATGCCAGCAGAGATTCAGAACATGGGTAGTAAAATCTAAAAAGTACCCATATGTCATTAATGGAGATAACGATTCCCCCTATATCTAACATAGTAAGAAAATAATAAACTGACAGGTGGACATAAAATCGGATCATCAGTATTCGATTCTTCTGGAACCCTATTATGCTATATGGTAAAATATAACACATAAGATCACTGTTAGGGAGCGCTACTATGGAAAAAACAATAGATTTTGATTTGGTTTCAGATTTATATGATAGCTATGTGAATGTGGATTTTGATATTTCTTTTTATAAAAAATTCTGCGAAGGCTACGAGAGCATTCTCGAGCTCATGTGCGGAACTGGTAGAATTTCACTACCGCTTATAATGGCTGGCTATAACCTTACATGTGTTGACTACTCAGAGGGTATGTTGGATGTATTTCGATCAAAGTTGCCTAAGGGCTTTAACACAGAAATTTTTTGTCAGGACATCTGCGAATTAAATCTTCAAAAGCAATTTGATCTTGTGATGATTCCCTTTAACTCAATTTCTGAAATTACAGATAAAGAGAAACGTCAACGTGCTTTCCAAAATATATATAATCACCTTGAGCCAGGCGGTGTTTTTTTCTGCACGCTTTATAATCCAGAATACCGGAAAAAGATCGCAGACGGCAACTTGAAATGTCTTGGTAAATTCGATATTGGAGATCACCGAAACCTCATGGTAACTTACTATAATCATTATTCAATCGGTGATGAACTCATCACTGGGATGCAATTTTACGAGATATATGGAAAAGATCATAAATTGATTGAAAAACGAGCTATGGATATTCGATTTGCAATCGTATCGAATGAGGAAATCACAGAGATGGCCAAAGCAACAGGATTTTTATTGCAAGAAATATATGGAGATTACTCGTTTTCACCGTTTTCAGACAAAAGCATGTTTATGAACTGTGTTTTTTATAAATTGTAGCAAATATAAGTTGTAGCAAAAACATGACATTCCAATGGCCTCAGAACTCTTTTTCTGGTTTTATTAATGCAAATGCTCATTCTAAATGATTTACATTCTGCTAAAAAAAAGCACTTTATAAAAACACTTGTACTCTTCCACTAGCGCTTTTTAAGAGGAACTGTATATGTGTTTTTTTAAGTGTATGAAATAAAGGACTGTGTATATTATTTTTTCAATATATGTTATAATCAAAGAAGTATCTTTACATATTTGGAAACGTTATACTGGACAGCTTTTATTGTCTTCATACAAAAATAGAATAAAGGGGTGAAATCATTTGATGTCATAGTTCGCACATGCAAGGGTGCACGTCACTTTTCATTCAATTGGTGTTGGCAACTCTCAGACTCTAAAAATATTAGGTATAACCGATTTGCTTTTAGAAATGGGCAAGACTGTTTATGATAAAACATTAGCAATTCGTGTATGGCTTGTAATCAAAATGAAAGAGTCTGCAATTATATTTCAATGATTAGAGGACAACATAAAAGGGGCCAAATGAAAGTGCTTGTAATAGATGAATGCTTGGGCTTTTAAAAAGGAGCAACGTGGCTAATCGTGTAAATTTTAAATAAATGAATAAATTCTTATTTATAAAGGAGATTTTAATGATAAAGAAGTTGATGTATTTAATAATTTTTACTCTAATGCTGACATCGTGTTCAGCTGCTAAGTCCAATTATGACGATAAGATACTTGTGAGCAGCCGAGAAATTATGGGCTCTGACAATCCAGCCTCAGCCGTTCATTTGGATGTTTTATCTTCCGAATTCTTAGACATTAAGTATACTGGTAAGAATACATATGAACTGGATGTAGAAATATGGGAAGATGGGGTGCTGGTCAATAGCATGACAGAAGCTATGGGGATAGAATTGTCACAGTATAAGGGCATTTCAATAGAAGTGGATGAAAGCAATCCCGAGTTATATAAAGTGATTCTTGGCATGTATCAGGAGGGGGGATATACTTCGATGGATTTTAATATAGAGGTAGAACCCAATGCGTTAAACGGAAGAGTCGAAAGTGATTATCCAAGTGATGTAGAATTTGCTGAAACGGAAGATGTTGTCTTATGGGGCTTTCATAGATTCCATGATAAATTTGAAGCGTTTGGGGACACTTATGATGCGGCAAAGAAAATGGGCTGGTCTTTAGTATTTGTTCTAAGATGTGAACAGTAAACATAAAATATTTGAATTTTGGAGGGACATATATGAAAAAGGTAATGATATTATTGATTGCAGCAATTGTTTTAACAGCTTGTTCTTCAGGTACGAGTAAGGATACTCTGCCATTTGATATTGCATTAGACGAGATAAAAGCGTTAACTGTAAATACATTTGATCAAGCGCATACTTTTGAAATCGATGAGAAATGGACTCAGTTTATTAAAGTGGTGACGAACTTCAGTTATAAAAGTGCATCTATAAGCGAGGTAGATGAAATTTGGGCACTTTCAGAAAGTGAAGAAGACTATTACGGCGTCACGCTGAGTTGTGAGGCAGCAGTGTACTCTTTTCTTATTTTCGACAATACGATCATTGCGAATTATAACAATATGACCAATAATGCACAAGAAGGCACACAATTTTTTGTCGCAAAGGACGTGGATATAAAAGCTCTACAAGCAGAGTTGTCAGAACTCAAACTTTCCTCGAATTAAATGACGCCAAGATTGTCTATAAAATCACCTGAGTATATGGGCTCAAAGAGGAGGCACGGGCCTGAATAGGGTTAGATATATGTTGATTTTTCATAAAACCCTTACATATTATGTGGATACAAACTCAGAGTAAGATGTGATGTTGAAAAGTTAAAAACGATTGCATTTGAACTGAATTTTGTACATAAATTAAAAAAGGAGGCATTATAATGGGAGGCTTTGGATTTGATTCAGGTAAGTTAAAAGCAAGTGGTGACAAGGGGGACATGTATTTAGTGCTTCAAGTGGTACTCACTGAGAAGTTCATTGGAACCGGTTCAGGTGTATCAAGTCTTACCAATCTACAGGCAACAATCAACGAGCAAGCAGCCAAAGGTTACAGACTTCATACAATTACAACTGTTTCTTCGGGTTCAAAAGGGTTTTTAGGTGGCGATAAAATTCAAGCTACAATGATCTTTGAAAAAGTGCTCTAATCATATTGGTAAATTTCAATACGAGATATTGGCGCTAGGAAATGCTCTCGATATTCAGCCGTGAAAATAATATTTATCTCATATGGTATTTTTATATTTTCATTTGATTTTATCACCTTAAGATAGTGATTCCCAACATCATGGGAATTGCTATTTTGAAATTACAGTCATCACCCATAGGGAGGAGAAGATCTATGAAGGAAGTTCTTTTTTTTATTTTTGACAATATGACCGATTATGAGATAACGTTTACGATGCATATGATTAATACGAGTGAAAATTTCAAGGCGATAACGATTGCATACGAAGACAAAGAAATCATAGGAAGGTCAGGCGCGATTTACAGGCCTCATAGATTGGTATCAGATGAGCAAAACATCAAATGTGAAGGATTAATCCTTTGCGGTGGTTGGTATGGAGATTTAAGACCAGAATTAAAAGATTTGATAGGTTTGCTTCATAAAGAAGAGAAACTACTCGGAGGTATTTGTGGCGCAGGCACTTTTTTATTAGCAAAAGCGGGAGTACTTGAAAATGTGCGATATACAACACCAATTGTCGAGTGGACGGATGAACACAGAGCTGTATTTGGACCAGCAGATGTATTTCCTCGGAATAACTATATTGAAAAGCCTGTTGTAAGAGATCAGAATGTAATTACGAGCCTGGGTAATTCATTTATTGATTTTACTGCTGAAATTTGTAATGGGTTAGGTGCATTTGAAAGCGAAAGTGATAAAGAAGCCTTTTTAGCGTTTATGAAACAATAAGAGGGTTAAAACAGCTTATAAAAACACCAATATTTTATATGGAAACAATATTTTTTATTCTAAAATGAATGATGTGGAGGCAAATTTTATGACAATGTATGAAGAAGGTATTAAATTGGTCGATGAAACATTTGGCAATGGAAAAGATAATATTATTTCATTGGGCACCATTGCTAGGGAAAACAGTTCTGATGGGAAACCCCGTCCTGTTGTGAGAAGCGTTGATGCATACTATGAAGAGGGTGTATTTTATGTAGTCACACATGGAAAATCCAATAAAATGCTTCAAATATCAGAGAATCCAGAGGTTTCAGTTTCTGGGTGTATGGAGATGTTTACGGCAAGTGGGATTGGTGAAAATTTAGGATGGGTTCTCAGCCCTCAAAATGCTGAGATTAGAAATAAGCTTAGAACTTCTTTTGCAGAATGGTATGATATGGCCAATAATGAACAAGATGAAAACTGCTGTATTTTAGCAATTCATTTGACAAAGGGTACTTTGAATGTGAACCATTGGGAAAAATTATATCACTTAGATTTTATAAACAAGACCACTATGACCAATGGAGGGATTTTTTAACTCACCCTGAAAGGCATAAAAATAGGGTCTAGCAGAAGTGACTATCTTGGGGATGATCGCTGTGAGTATCACGAATTGATATAAGCTGAACACTTTGGCGATTCATCCCAATTAGGAGGCAATGGACATATGTTCTTATTAGGATTTATAATCTCCGCAATGATTTTGTATTTTTATACAATGAAGACGATCCATAAAATTATCCACGGTAAAGAGGTGGCGATGGATTCGAAACTGACAAGTGATATTTTAGCCGGTTCAATTTTAGTGGGCGTTACAATGTTTTTATTTATAAATGGTATCATGTCTTAAATGATCTAGAGCTTAAATGATTTGTTTTTTTCTTTTAAGCAGCGTAACTTGTGAAATTAGATTATGGATAAGACTGCTGATCAGAGAGGTTAATTGTGAATTGGAAAAAGATTTTTATAGGGGCATTTTTAATCAGTGCACTCATGCGTGTAACCACATACAAGATGATCATTCAATCGACATATGATTTTTCAAATATTCCCCTTGAGCCTCACGAGCTCTATGTTCAAGAGATTGATGGTTTTGAAGTGACAACATACATATTTGAAGATGCTGATTGGATGGCTAGATTTGATTCCATCATTAGAACAAAGACCGGAACCATTATGGATGAAAGCAAGTTCCATGAAGTTTTCAGTTTTGATTATGGATTTAAAGGTTTGACTTTGAAGATTGATGAGAACGGCAGCATCCTCGTACCTGTAAGAATAATTGATTTGAAAGAGGAATCGGCTTTACATTATGTTGTATGGAAAACCTATCAATTTATTCATGGTGGCTACTGGGTCTATTATGCAAGTGAACCGGATGCCTCTATCGTTCCAATGATACAGGAGATCCATTTTGAAATGGATTAATTCTTTTGATGACACAAACAAGTCAAGGTTATTTATGCTTGATACTGTTGAGGTATGCAATGGTTTTACTTTGTGCTTCATTGCGCAAGATGATTGTATCATCGAACAATGTTTCTCTGAGTTTTAGATACAAGCTGATCAGAATTTCAAGTGAGTTTATGCAGCTAGACGAATCATAATTTGCAATGGAGTCTATCAATGGATTTAAATCACTGAGCTCATAAAATTCAAGTTTTCTGACACCTTTGGGCAACTTACCATTATCGACCAGTAGCATTGAACCAATGACATTTTGCCTGAGGAATGATAAGAATTCAATGGTTTCAAATAATTCTCCTCGACCTATTTTTAATGTGGCATAGTGTACCCAGATCCAAAATTTGTCCTCAATATTCTGATAGTCAAGCGGTGGAAAAAAAGCGTTCTTTGTGGCAATGGCATTGGTCATGCAATTATTGCGTTCCCATAGAATCACAGGATTCTCCACTCGATGTGCGAGATCGGTTAAAGAAGTGAATTTAAAATCAACGTGGATCAAAGTATCCTTATAGTCGTATAGTGCAATGATCAATCGAGGTTCACTGACGTGCTCGCCAGTGAAGGCAGAGAGCAAATGGCCAAGTTGACTAATCATAGGGATGCGCTGTTTCATAACAGCCTCATAATATTTGGGATCAACTGCAAGTACAAAATCCAAATCAGAAAATTCATCCATCTCTCCTGTGATATATGAACCGCCAATTGCAAGACCTAGTATTCTCGAGTCGAGTTTTAAGGATTCAGATATTTTGTCGATAAATTGCTTGTGTATACTTATCATACAATGACCTCCTAAAATGTTTAAATTTAGATATTAGTACAGAATAACATGATGCAAAATCATTGTCAAATAGATTTTTGAAACACTATAACCTGTTTGCTAAATTTGTAAAGACAGTCTCAAAAATGATAAAATCATATAAACATGGAAATGATCTAAGCAGGATTGATTGAAGGGCTTGTTTGGTGAAAATAGGAAATTATGAAAGAAACTTGATGTCTTTTGGTGAGTGACAAAATACTGAAGGGAGTGGAAATCATGACCAAATCAAATATGGATTTATACTTGGAATACATAAATAAAAGAGGCTCATGCTTATCTGTATTTCGCGCGATTGCAGACAAGTACGAATTAAAATCAGGTATTTATCCGGGCTCTTATATTCATATTACACCATCATTATGCTTATCGGAAATGTACTATGTAGATAGCGATAAGAAAGCCATTGCCTTTTTTAAGCATCAAAATGATATTGAAGCGTACCTCGATAAAAATAAGTGTTATACCACTGCGTTTGATTTCCAATTTGAGGGTGCGGATTTCACAAAACCTTTAGGCGCAAAGCGAGGCTATTATGATTTGATGATTTCTCTATACTCAGGTTTTATTTCACTGCATTGCAAAGATTATTTGAGAAAGGGTGGCGTGTTATTGGCAAATGATAGTCATGGAGATGCCACCTTAGCATTTTATGATCCCGATTATGCGTTTATTGGCGTTCTCGTTGAATCTGAAAAAGGAATAGAAATAAGTGGAGATACATTGGACCGCTATTTTAAAATGAAAAGTGAGAAGAAGGTGGATTTAGATAAAGTTAAAAAGCAGATGAAAGGCCCTAATTATAGAAATCAAGTAGAATACTATCTTTTTCAAAAGAAGGTTTAGAATACAATTTTGAAACGGATGACACAGATCAGCTTATTTTTGCTAAGGAGCTTATTTGAAATTATTGCTCTTTATCAGGAAATCACCTTGAATAGAAGTGATTTTGGCAATATCGGAAAATTTAAACTCAATGAATTGCTTATAAGTTATAAGATAATGGGGGACATAAGTGTTATCGACAAGGCGTTTATTTAGAAAGGGGCAATCGTATGGGAGAACTATTGAATCTCTTATTTGGATGGAAGGAAGTTTTAGTGACCACAGATGAGCAAAAGTATTATCAAATTAAGGATGTTCTCAGGGCAAATCACATAAAAAGTCAAACTTCAATTGTGGACAATCAGCTAAACGATAGAAATAGAGGGACGTTTTTAGTAGCGAATAGCCAAAGGATGTATTATATTTATGTCAAGAAAGAAAACTATGAGGAAGCGGTTCATTTGATGAATTCATAAAATCAAGGTCTTATGAAATTTCGTATTGCAAAAAGTGATGGCAAAGTAGTCGCACCCTTTGACGGGACTGTAATTGATATGTTTCCAACGAAACATGCCATTGACTTACCTTTATTTATTGTGGAAAATGGATTAGGTGCTGTGGATCAGATCGATGTGGATGGCAACATATGTGACGACTATAGGATCAGTTATTTAAGAAGGCATGTTGTGGAAATGATTTGGAATAAGACATTAAAATGAGTTGTTAAAAGGATTCAAAATGTAATGAAGGACATTGTTTTTTAGAAATTCTAAGGAATGATGTCCTTTTTTTGAAAAGCGAAGTCAAGTCATTTTTGGACGTAAATAATCTTGTGGAATAGGCATTGTCTAAAAATAGAGCATATGAGATAATTTTAAGGTGGAACTGCTGTTAAAAAGCTAAAGGAGCTGAACCCTTACTATGGATTATGACAATTATATGGAACTATACGAAGCAGTCTATTTTTTCGATAGAATTAGGGGATGTTTGGATCAAAACCTACCAGAACAAATAAATGGGACGGAAATTAAGAGATTAGGCATCAATGAAAGCGTATATAGAGCTGTTATGAGAATACTGGTGGTCAACAATCTACTGGATTACGATGGCAGTCGTTTTGTGATGTCAGATGCAAATAATGAAAAGCATCATCACATTCTGGAGCACATCATTAACAAAAATCAAAATGGATATTATGCAGTGCTGTTTGATAAAGCGAGCAGTGAATTTCAGTTTTTTTTTGATAGCATTAGTGAATCCGAATACGATATCTATTCAAGATACAATTTTCCGATAACACTCAATTTAGGAAAAGAGGTTGCTAAACACGTCGATTTAGCGCATAAAAGAGTATTGGAATTAGGTGGAAATAGTGGTGGCTTAGCTACAGCTCTTGTCACAGCGCATAAAGAGTGCCTCTACACGATTGTGGATACTAAAATACCCTGTAGAGTGGGCAATGAATATAAAAAAATAAACGAGGTGGATATTAAATTTGTAGAAGGCAATGTTTTCGAATTGATGTTATCCAGCGCAATATACGACTATATTGTAATTATGAATTTGCTGCATGATTTTGATGATATAAAATGCTTAGATATATTGCGCAATTGCACAAAACATTGTGACCGTAATACGAAATTTTTAATCATTGAAGATGTTTTGACAAGTGAATTTGAACCTAAAGAAATTATAATGCATGGCTTAAGACTATCTGTTGAATGTCGAGGTGGCAGACAGCGGTCCAAAGAAACCTTAGCCCATTTATTTTCAAATATAAATTATGGACTTGAAAAAACAGTAAAGATAAATAATATTCACACGATGCTGGTTATGGGGATGGATTAAGTGAAAAATAATTGATTTTTATCAGAGTCAGTTCCCAGATAAAAATGGTGAATACAATTATATGACTATTTGTTATTATGCCAATTTCCTTAACACGAATTGGTGACTTCATAATAGACAAATCAAAATTATTAGTAGCGTCGGGTGAATATTCAGTGCTAGAGAGCATTGTAAGTAATCTGTTGATCATGAATGTGATTTATGTTTTATTCATAGTAACCGTATTTTCATTTGCCATTTTCATAAGAAAAAAAGACCTAAGGAGAACACTTAAAAGTGGAAAAAATATTACAAATAAATAAAAATTATTGGAACACAAATTCAGATGAATGGTTTGGTGTTACGGCTTTACCACAATATGGCGTTCAATTTGTCACTGAAAATGAACTCAATTTGTTTGGAGATGTTGCAGGAAAGAGGATGCTTGAACTAGGCTGTGGCAGTCTCGAATAGTTTATGATACTGAAACCCTACAAGGAATAGGTACACTTAACGATAAGACAAAGAAAGCAAAAATGCTACCGATATCCTTTGTTTTTAAAGCAAGAAAAGCTAATGATTTGAACATAGTAGAGCAGAAAAAAGAATGATGTTGAGGCGCCATATTCAAGGTGACTTAGATTTAGAAGATCAGATAACTTTTCTCTGTATGCACGTTATCTAGATCACTTCGATGTTATACCCCTTAAAAGACTATTAGGCGCAGATTAAGGAGAATAAGAGTGAAAAATAAAATTCATGTGGGCATTCTATTGTTTAATGAAGTTGAAGTGCTTGATTTTGCAGGACCATTCGAGGTCTTTTCCATTGCGACACATTTGAACTCGAATGAGAAAGTATTTCAGGTTAGCACTGTTGGACAAACTGGAGATATGATACTGGCTCGCAATGGTCTGAAAGTACAGCCGCATTTTAGTTTTTTGAATGCACCAGAATTCGATGTTCTTATTGTTCCAGGAGGATATGGTGCAGAGGAAATAGAAATTCATAATGATACGATGATCTATTGGATTCAAGAACGAGAAAAACAGGTGAAAATTCTTGCATCAGTATGTACAGGTGCGTTTCTTTTGGCAGAAGCAGGTTTATTGAATGGAAAGAAAGCGACAACGCATTGGATGGACATTGACAGATTGGAAAAGGAGTATCCCCACATTCAGGTTAAACGTTCTGTAAAATATGTCGATGAAGGGCATATAATCACATCGGGTGGTATATCTGCTGGAATAAATATGTCGTTTCATCTTGTGGAAAAGTTATGTAATATAGAAATTGCACGGGCAACCGCGAAACGCATGGCATATGAAATCGATTTCAAATCGATACATTGATTTAAGATGTATGATTACAGGGATGAAAGATGTTGAGCATATATAAGGAGGGAAACATGCTTGAAATTGTATTTAGCGAGAGTGAAAAAGGGTCCATGAAACGGGCAAAAGTCTATGATGAAAAAAAGATGCAGTCAGGTGTCCCCGCCTATATTGGTGAAAAGCCATCTAAAGCTGAATTAAAAGAACTCTTTAAAGGAAAAGCGATTGGTGGCAATACTCAAGAGGTTGCCTATATCGGGTTTTCGTTGGATATGGGTGATATTTCAGGTGAAGTGGATGGTGCCGAACGTCAAAATATGTTTCGAAAATTGTGGGGACGACATGATATTGACTCAAATGATCAGGAACAATTTTTCACAAATCAACGTGAAGATCTGGAAAAATTATTGTTAGCAGCAACTGAAGGCACACCCATACGCATTTGGAAGAGTAATGCCCCTTACTCAATTTGTGGCTTTTACTATGTTTGCAATCTGCTTAGAAATATAGATTGTGAAGTGAATGTAGTCTCCTTACCGGAATATGTTTTAAATTCCAAGAATGAAATTGTGACTTACAGTAATTGGGGCGAGGTAAAATCTGGACAACTCTACACCTTTTTACCTTTAGAAAAAAGATTATCCCAAATGGAAAAACAGTTGTTGAGTAGTCGGTGGCGAGAACTGGTAGAGGAAAATGCGACGTTGAGAGCTGTAGTAAACGGGAAATTGATTTCAGTTTCTGAAACATTTTATGATCACATGATTATAAAAAATATGCCTGATGAAGCTTTTCTCATGGCGCGTCTAATTGGCGGCATTGTGGGTAAATACCAGTGGGGTGTCAGTGATAGTTGGTATGCGTTGCGTATCGATAAGATGATTGCAGAGGGGCAACTTGTTGTCGTTGAAAACAAGGATGAATCACATCCTTATGGGAAAATTTTAAAGCAAGTGACTTTAAGTGAGTGCTGATATTTTTAAAGTGATATTATTTTCTTTAATTAAAGGGACTCTAATAAAGGCATTCTAAGATTTATGAAAGAGGGGCGTAATGATGCAAAATAATCATATTCAAAAATGCCTTTTAATGGGCGTTTTAACGTTATTAATGATAACGATTGTATTGACAACAGCCTGTGCTAAAAAGGACTCAGATTCCGATGTAGATGCTGAAAAAGCAGGAGAACAGCCCAAAGAAGAACTTGAGGAAAAACCGGTCATCTATCTATATCCAGAAGCAGAAGCAGAAATCAGCGTTAAATTAGATTACTTAGGCAAATTAACTTGTACATATCCTAAATACAATGAAGGGTGGCATGTCATCGCATCTCCAGATGGCACTCTCCATGATCCAATAAACCAATATGAATACTCTTACTTATATTGGGAAGGTGTCTCGGATTATGAATGGCCAATGGATCAAGGGTTTGTTGTACGCGGTGAAGATACGGCTTCGTTTTTAAGAGAAAAATTGAGCTATCTGGGTTTAATCCCCAAAGAATACAATGAATTTATCGTCTATTGGCTGCCGAGAATGGAGAACAACAAGTATAACTTAATTACTTTTCCTACAGAAGACTATTCGGGGCAAGCTAAATTGGATATAACACCGACACCGGATTGCCTGATTCGCGTTTTCATGGTTTTTAAACCTATGGCTGAAGAGATTGAAATTGAAGAACCAGTATTAATTCCAAATAGTCGAAGCGGTTTTACCGTTGTTGAATGGGGCGGAAGTGAAATTCAATAAAAACACAGAAAGGCTTAAAATGAAAAAATAGCACTTTTGAGAGGGCCCCTTTTATAATTGGAATTGCAGTTAGTGGATTCTTAATGATTCAATTTGGGTATCTAACCATTATACTTAATTTCATTTCCTTGTTGTTTATTCATTTAGGGCGAGTATAATGGATAAGGGTGTGTTTTCAAAATATACAAATGAAGATCTGCCAATTGTATTTTGGATTCTATCGATCATCATGTCCATTGTAACAGTGTCTTTGTGCAAGCCATTTGTAAGAATTTTAAAATTGAAATAGGGATATCCTATTTTGGAGGTGGATACATGATCTTGAATAAGGCTAAAGCCATCAGTATATTATTTAGCATAGTGCTATTTGTATTTTTAGGTATAATCGGGTCCAATAATTATTTGCTTTTTCATAGTATTTCGGAAATTTTTAGCATTTGTATTGCTTTTACAATATTTTCAATTACTTGGAACTCTAAAGAATATATTAAGAACAATTTCTTGATGATTTTAGGCATTGCGTACCTGTTTATTGGCATTTTGGATTTGCTTCATACGCTTTCATATAAGGGAATGAACATATTTACGGATTATGATTACTATGCAAATCAAGTCTGGATTGCAACCCGATTTTTAGAAAGTATTACGATTTTTATCTCATTTATCATTTTGAATTACAAAAAGAAAATAAATACTTATGTTATTTTTGCCATTTACTTAATTGTGACAACCGCTATTATGCTTTCTATTTTTAATTGGAGGATTTTTCCAATTTGTTTTATTGAAGGCGTAGGCTTAACGCCTTTCAAAGTGATCAGTGAGTATATCATATCGCTTATTTTAATCATTTCACTGGCATGTTCCCGTTATTATAAAAATACTTTTGATAAACTCACTTATAACTATATAGCAGTGTCTATCTTATTTACCATACTCTCTGAACTGGCATTCACTTTTTATGTCAGCAATTATGGATTTTCAAATATGATCGGCCATTTCTTTAAAATTATCTCCTTCTATTGTATTTATAAAGCACTTATTGAGAAAGGCATTAAAGAACCCAATTATTTAATTTTTAAGGAGCTTCAGAATCAAGTGGATACTGATGGCCTGACGGGTTTGTTTAATCACAGATACTTGTACGATAAACTTGAAGATGAAATTAGGCGTACTCTTAGGACGAAGATTCGTTTTTCTGTCATTATATTTGATGTAGATCATTTTAAAAACGTCAACGATCAATTTGGACATTTGAAAGGTGATGAGGTGTTGGTGGGCATTGCAAAAGTTATGAGCCAATTGACGAGAAATACAGATGTGGTCGGTAGATATGGCGGCGAAGAATTTATGGTAATCCTCCCAGACACAGACATAAATAGTGCGTTTATTGTTGCCGAGAAAGTGCGTGAGGGTATTTGTCAAATGGATCTCTGCGGCAATGGCACTAAGGTAACCATCAGTGCGGGAATCGCTGAATTTAGCGAGGTCTATGTTGGAGATGAAGTACTTCCCATTCCCACGCTTGCAGCTAATTTAGTGGATGCTGCTGATCAAAATTTATATAAGGCAAAGACACAAGGGCGAAATATCACATGTGGATTGGATGAGTAGAAGTGAAATCGTGACACAGCGTGCCATGAAATAGAAACCGTCACAATATTGCAACAGGGTTTGCACTATTGTGATATGAGGATTATCCAGAGGGTGTTTGGACAATATATGGAGGGCAATAGACATGAAAGTGAGATTAGAAATCATAGAGAGCAAGTGCAGGAGTCACTATCATAAAAAGGGAGAGGTATTTATCGTTGAAGATATTTGTCCACCGATCTGTCATGAACTTTGGCACGTGATCTATCCCAATGTCTATGTATTAACAAATAATGGCGTTTTGGATTATGGGTGTATGAAAGCACAGAAATTCGAGGCAAGATGTCCTGACGGGGGACGTGTTACGATTAGAGGAGAAGCCATTTTAAGTGTGGATACTACTGCGCCCAATCAAACTAGTTGCCATGAAACTAAAAATAATATTGACTAAATTTCATCAAAACCTGATTTATGTCGCCTTTATATCTCGAAAGGAAATCATACAGCATGTCCATCCATATGAAATTCTATAATCATGTAAATCCAAAACTCGAAAACTACATAAGTCACTATTGGACCACTGCTGGGGTACTAGATGCAGAAAAATCCTATAAAATTTTGCCGATGAATCATATTGACTTGATTATGCCCATAACAGGTGCGTATTATCACATGCCTAAGGCTGGCGTGTTGGAAGACACGACTCAGATCTTCTTTCGTGGTATGAGAGATCAATCCATTGAAGTTGTACGACATGGCTATGTGGAATGCATTGGCATTTCCTTTAAACCTTGGGGATTCTATCCCTTTATCAGAAAGGGCCTTTCTCAGTATCAAAATAAATTAGTGGATTTAAAACTTGAAAATGTAACACTTGCAAATGAGCTCGTGACGATAACAAGGCGTATAGATTCTGTAAAAGATGTTGTGAAAATAGAGGCCATCATCGCTGAAATAGAAACGGCTTTGCTCCGCAGTTTAGAAGTAGAATCGTATGATTATGAAGAGACCCAGCAATTGCTCATGGACCTTTGCAATTCAGAGGGGGATGACATGGAAGTTCTTATAAAGCCATATCCCATAGCTGTCAGAACACTTGAACGCATGTTTAATAAATTTATTGGGACCAATCCGCGTACTTTTTATAAAATCAAGCAATTTGAAGAAGCTTCAAGAGCAGTACTCTATGATGGCCAGTCGAGTTTGACGCATATTGCCTATGATGCCAATTATTATGATCAAGCTCATTTTTCAAAGGCCTTTAAAAAGTTCACAAGTGATACGCCAAAGCGAGTTCGTCAAAATAAAACGGTGCTAAAATCTCACATGATTTTCGAGTAATGAGATGTGAGTCATATGAATTGAGTCCTGTCGCAAACGTACAATTTTCAGAGTTAAATATGTGGTAACCTTGGATTAACCCAATAAATTAAAACAAGGAGAAAACATATGCCGTTTATAAACCTTACTGTAGGTCCTATGACTCAAGAAAAGAAGAAAGCACTTATTGAAAAATTAGTGGATGCCTCGATGTCCGTGACAGGGGCTCCAGAGCAATCGCATACAGTGGTCATTCACGAGATGCCTTTAGACGCGCTCAGTATAGGCAAGACCACAGTAGAAGAGATGGTGGCTGCAAGAGAAAGCAAGAAGTAGTTTATAAAAAATTAAAATTAAAAACTAAATCAATGCGCACCATAGAAAAGCAGTTGCAGATTAAATAACTAATGTGCAACTGCTTTTTTAAACAACAAGATTTGAGCCAAAAGCTGTGCTGAGGTATGTTCACCCTCAAACAGCGTCAGCGAAAATCGCTTTGGGGCATTGGAGATGACACAAATGTTGTTCAATGCAACAAGATTTGAGCCAAAAGCTGTGCTGAGGTATGTTCACCCTCAAACAGCGTCAGCGAAAATCGCTTTGGGGCATCGGAGATGACACAAATGTTGTTCAATGCAACAAGATTTGAGCCAAAAGCTGTGCTGAGGTATGTTCACCCTCAAACAGCGTCAGCGAAAATCGCTTTGGGGCATCGGAGATGACACAAATGTTGCTCAATGCAACAAGATTTGAGCCAAAAGCTGTGCTGAGGCATGTTCACCCTCAAACAGCGTCAGCGAAAATCGCTTTGAGGCATCGAAGATGACACAAATGTTGCTCCCTGCAAGATTTGACAATATATTAGATTAAAATTTCACTAAAAAAAGATTACAATCCTATACGTATAATCTAAGATGGGTTAAAATGGAATAGAGTATATATCATGATAACTTGAAAGGAGTTACAATGCCTAAACAAATAACACAATTTAAGCTATTAGTCGTGACTCCGGCAGATGTCATTCATGAAATGAAAATCATTCAAGAGACTGTCGAGAGCCTCAATCAGATGTATGGTATGATCAATCATGCGGATATTAAGATTCAGTACTGGTCATTTGACAAGCCAAATCAAAATTTTGTGGCATTTGATGCTGTGATCGCGGTATTTTGGACACAATTGGGTTCAAGCGATCAGGATCAGATAGATCGCATTAAGACAGAAATAGAAGCGTATTTGAATCATACGGATTCGTTTTTTTTATACTTTAGCGCTTGCCAAGCGAGTCCACTTCAAATCGATTCGGATCAGTATAGACAAATTTTAAAGTTCAAATCTAAACATGTAGAGGGGATACAGTATCAAACTTACAGTGATTTGGAGAATTTTAGAAGGCTTGTTATGAATCAATTGACACTTTATTTTGTGGCGCAATTAAAAGGCCTTCAGAGTTCACTAGAGCCGAAACAGAGTGATCTTAAAATTATAGCTGTGATAGAAGATCAAATTGTTGAAACCCCAAAGCTCTTTAGACATCGGTTTACGCATTCAAAATTCGTCACAAACTACAAGCAAAAGACATTTGATTTGATCCATAAAATCAATACATGCCGTTTATCAGAGACAGATGCTGCGCTAAAAGAGACAACAAATAGTGATTCTTCAGAGGTAGAAGGTAGTTCTAATGCCCCTTTGATGGGCAATGAAAATCTTCAAAAAATAGCCCATACCATTAGGAATTTGCCGAATACCCATTTGGTAAAATCATTCTTGACGGAGCCCGCGCAAATTAGGCCTGAAATTCGAGAGGTCATTACTAAATATCTTGAAACTGTAGATCATAAGGTTGAAATCGCTGAATTCTTTAATCTGGGCAATCTCATGGAAAGGCTTAATCCGCTGAGAGGCGTTCAATACGGTAATACGGCATCTTCTCAGTTGATTGGCAGTGCAAGTGAAAAGGAAAAGTACCAATGGCTCATGGATCTGTATGCAAATATAGTCATCTATGAAGCATCCTATGCTTATTTGAAAGAAGTCGATGACTTGTTTTATTTACAGTGTGCAGTGGCAAATGTAGGCAATGGCTACGATGAGGAGATCGAAGTCAAATTGTATTTGGATAAGGGCTACTTGTGCAGGCGAGAAAATTTACCTGTGCCTGATGATGGTATATTGGACATTATGAATCCTTCAGTTGATCTTTTCTTTAAACCGCGTCAAGTAGATAATGTGGCCCCTTATAATGATTATCCTGAAGAGGCGCCGAGTGCAAATCGAACCTCTAGTGGAGACCATGGTCTGAACAGGCGGCAAAAGGCAAAGGGCAAACGCGATATTTACCAAAAGAAAATGGAAACCTTTTTTTGCTATGCCTACCATCAAGAAGGAAAATTTGATGTTTTAACTTTCTCTTTGCCTGTCATTGATCCGAACACGCAGATCGCTTTTCCGAGCTATTTGGTCTTTAAGAGAGCACCTAGACGCATGAGATACGAAATGCGATCAAAGCATATGACAGAAGTAATTCAAGGAGAAATGAACATCATACGTGCTGACAGATGATGGGCCCATGCGTGATCAACATATGTAAATATATGGATATCCACGTGATTGTCATTAATCAAAATGCATATGAGATAGCATACAATCAGATCTAAGATAAAAAGCTAAAAACCTAAAAACCTAAAAACCTAAAAAGCAAAAAGATTTTGGATTTTGAAATAGAATCGTATCATCGCAGGAGGTATCTGGATGGATAAAAATCACGAATACTATGTATTTGCCAATCTACATGAAGCGCTTATTCAACTGGGCATGGAGGATTTCAGCATCAGGTTGACAGAAGCCGACCCAGAGCTGTCACCTCTAGGGGATATTTTGATGTATTTTAAAGGAGATTTGATCGGACTTATTGAAGTAAAAAAGAGTCCATCTACTGCGTCTATCGTAAGAAACCAGTTGAAGAAATGGTCGCAATCCAAATATAAATTCAAATTCTATGGCCTTATAAATGATGTGGAGATGTCTCTTTTTAATGAAAATTTATATCCCATGGAAGCATCGTTTTATACTTTTAGAGAGGTACTTCTCTATATTGCAAAATTAATGCGCCATCAAGACCATGAAGTAAGTGAAGAGACGGAGCTCATTGAAGAAGCGCTTTCAAGATTGTTTCATAGCATATTTAAAGGCTTGATAGATGATAATGTTTTGGATGAGATTATAAGAGGGGTGAAAATAGATGGAGAGAAACATGAGGTTTTATTTAATGAATCTATTGAAATGCAGCTCATAGATTGCCTATTAAAAACGCCTGAAGAAGGCACAAAAATATACAAATACACGGCACTGGAATCGGCCTTTTTAACACTCAATCATAAACAGTTTTTGATGAGTGGCATTGTGGGGATGAATGATACCACAGAAGTAGATTATGTGGAAAGCTATTTATTCAAGATCAGCATTGAGGACCACAAGAAACATTGGAGACGCATTGAAGATTTGAACCAGAAATTTATTATGTCCTGTACGGCTTTAAAAGATGATTTGACCATGTGGCGATTGTATGGAGATGATTTTAAAGGGGCTTCATTTGAAATGGAAATTCTTAAACCGAGTTCTAGGTACATTATTAAACAGGTACACTATGCAAAGCGAAATGGGGAAGATGCCATATTGGAAGTTCTAAAAAAAGTCTATAATGAAATTTTAAATCGCTGGGGGTTAAAGTTGATTTTTAAGAAAATCGATATATGGAAGCACTTTTTTAAACCCTATGAATACGCTGTTGAAAGAGAAGTGAGAATACTTTATACAGGAGATGAAACCGACGAAAAACTTTGGAATTTAACTTACACACACCAGATTTTAAACCCTTTTATCTTTGTGAAAATGGATGAATCGTTGCCCTTTAAAATTAAGAAGATCTATTTGGGGAGAAAATCAAATGCGTTTTCAACCAATGAATATCAGTTTCAGCAGCTGATTAGAGAAAGAGGTCTTCATAAAGAGATCAATGTCCTTATTTCGGACATTGTGAATTATAGGTAGAGACTTTGAAATTCAGATATAGAGGAACCGTTTTAAGGCGTGGAAGGTTAAAATAGAATTGAAAAAATATACTTTTGTCCCAAATAAGTACATAAAATATTTTACAATAACCACAGTCGTTCTCGTGATTTTGCTACTGATTTGTATCATGGGTTCCGTTTTAATGATTCAAACAGAGCTGAATGCTCAAATTGAAAATAGTGATCAGATAGATTATGCAGTTGTCTTAGGGGCTGGCTTAATAGGCGATCAGGTCTCAGAGAGACTTAAAATCAGGCTTGATACGGCATATCACACGCTTAAGGACAATGAAGTGCCCATTGTTGTCTCAGGTGGAAAGGGTGACGATGAGCTCATCTCAGAAGCAGAAGCCATGAAACGCTATTTAGTGGAGCAGGGGATTTCGGCATCTCGGATTATTTTAGAAGATCAATCTACTTCCACTTATGAAAATTTGAAATTTTCAAAGGCTTTGATGCCGGAGGAGCGTAATGCCGTTTTAATCATCACGAGCGATTTTCATATGTACAGGGCCAAAATGATTGGCAGAAGATTGGGATGGCAAGTGCAAGGCGTATCTGCCGTTCATCCCAAGGGAGAACGTTTAAAGCTAATGCGAAGAGAAGTATTTGCACTGATTAAAGATGGCCTAATTACAAATGTTTTGTCATCAAGCTATTTAGGGAGGGATAAAATGAAGACAGAAAAATCATGTGGGATCGTGGTCTTTAGAGAAGTGGATCACAAAATAGAGTATTTGCTATTGAAAAGCAAGAAAAATGGGGATTGGGGGTTCCCAAAAGGACACGTGGAAGGAGATGAGACAGAGTACGAGACGGCCAAAAGAGAAGTTTTAGAGGAGGCTGGCATTGATATTCAGATCATGGAGGGTTTTAGAGTTCCCATAGAGTATCTTGTAAAGAAAAACGTCCACAAAACAGTGATTTACTTTGTTGGTGCTCTTGAAAATCAAGAAATACACATTCAAGATAGCGAAATAACCGATTTTGTTTGGCTTGATTTGGATCAGGCTTTGGAGAATTTGACACATGATAATGCCAAAGATGTACTTCTTAAAGCAAATCAATTTCTACTTGAGAACAGGACGTAAAGAAAAGAAAATACATTATTTTAGATAGAGGGATTATGATGAAGAAAATACTTAAATTATTATTATTTATAGTGCTTGTAGTGGCCATTTTATTCGCTGTAAGATATAAATTAACCTATAATGGCAAGGTGCTTTTAGTCAAAGCGGACTCTGAAAAAGGTTTCTATTACGAGTATTATTTGTATATACCAGAAGGCGTTGGCACTGAAAAAATACACACCCTCTTGGTCTGTCCTAATAATACGGGCACCACGAGTGATGATCACGATGTTCATGTACAGAAAGTGCTTAAAAAAATGCATTCGGATAAAGATTCATATCCAAAGCGCATCGCATATGAATTAAAAGTGCCCATGCTCATGCCGGTTTTTGATCGACCGGAAAGCAATTGGCAGGCATATACGCATGCTCTTGACAGTGACACACTTAATATAACACAGGGTGCACTGACTCGAATAGATTTACAACTCATAGCGATGATCCAAGATGCTAAGCGTGTTTTAGAAGAAAAAGGGGTTGAAGTTTCAGACAAAGTGATCATGGATGGTTTTTCTGCATCTGCTAACTTTACAAATCGTTTTGCGGTACTCCATCCGAATGTCGTTAGAGCAGTGAGCACAGGAGGTGTTAACAGTATGCCAATCATACCGCTTGAAACCCTAAACGGTGTAACCCTGCCTTATCATGTGGGGATTGGCGGTTTGGAAGAGCTGGCAGGGTTAGAACTTAATTTGGATGAATACTTGAAGGTAGATCAGTATATCTACATGGGGGCAGAAGATGAAAATGATACTTTGCCCTATGACGATGCTTATAATGAAGATGAAAGACGTATCACAGAAGAGGTGCTTGGAAAAACCATGAATGAGAGATGGCAAACTTCCAAGAATATTTATGAATCGTTGAAGATACCTGCAGAAATGGTGACTTATGAAGGCATTGGTCATACTGTGACAAGTGATATGATTGCAGATATTATCCATTTTTATAAAAAAATTTTGACAGAGAGAAAGTAGGCAGACAAATATGAAAATGATCAAATGCTATGGCGCAACATTGATACTGATAGGTGCACTCTTATGTGTAGGATGTTCCAATCTAAACGAAGCAGCTGAAAAAGAAAAAGCTTATCATGAATTGGAAGCAGAAATTGTACAACTTAAAGCAGAAAAGTTATCGCTTGAAACCACAGTCAAGGCCAATAATGGTGAATTAGATAGTTTGAGGGACAGCGTTTCGATGTCCGATGATGAAATTGAAAACAGTGAAGTCTTTTGGGAAGGCTATGAGGAGAAGTTGGCAGCAGCATCCACGCTTGGAGCCGTTTTTGATCTCTATACCCCAAGGCTGGATGGCGCTTATTCAGAAGGTTATTATGCCACTCTATATGATTTGTTTGTTCAATATGGTGAAAAAGAATTTGTTGAAAAACTTGCGATTATTGAAAATCGTGAGAATATAGATGACATCGTCAGTTGCTTAACCAGTGAGATGACTCAATTGTATTGGTATGATGAATTTCCCGATCTGGAGACTCATAAAAAAAATCTCTTAGCGCTTGTAAGTGAAAAGGAATTGTCCTATAGAGAAAAGCAAATTTGTTATCACTTGCTTGCAGATCTTGAATGGATAGAGCAATATGGGAACGATTATAAATAGGACACCTTAATTTCATAGAATAGAATATGATATAATGAGAGTGGGGGACATGGACATTAAAAAAGCATGTCCCTTTCATAATGCGTTAATGTGTCTTTTTTATTTAGAGGCATTTATGATATGATGACATTGTAGAGGGGACGAAAAGAGCCTATGAAATAGAATTTTAAGATAGGAGTTTATATGTTTAGCGAAAGTATCAAATCTTTGTTTTTGCGATTAGTTGCAACTCAAAGTGACACCAATACACACAGAGAAAGTTATATAGAAGAACAAATTTTGAATTGGATTAAAGAACAAACTTATTTCAAAGCACACAATGAATACTGCGGGGCCTATCCGCTTGAAAACGATCCTTATCAGCGTAGCGTCATATGGTCGCTTGTGAAGGGGACTGGTCCTAAAACCGTTATTTTGATGCATCATCACGATGCCATCGATATTGAAGAGTATGGAAAACTCCAATCCGTTGCTCTAAGACCGGATGAGTTAAATGAAGTACTCGCCCATAAAAAATTGTCTCATCAAACCAAGGCAGATCTTGAATCTGGAAACTGGACATTTGGCAGAGGTGTTGCTGATATGAAATCAGGTGCTGCAATCCAATTGGTTCTAAGTACATATTTTTCAGAGCTGGAAGGATTTGAAGGGAATATTCTCTTGTTGAGCGTTCCAGATGAAGAGACATTGTCGCGGGGCATGCTCAGTGCTGTACCGCTTATGACCTCATTGAGAGCACAATATGGACTGGAGTATCTTTTAACGATTAACAGTGAACCGTATTTCAATCAGACTAAAGGCAAGGCGATCTTTTATGAAGGCTCCGTAGGCAAAATTATGCCAGTACTCTTTGTTAAAGGGGTTAAGAGTCACATAGGAGAACCCTTTAACGGCTTTAATCCTTCATTAGTGCTCTCGGATTTGCAACGCAAAACAGAACTCAATATCGATTTATGTGATGTCTTGGGAGAGGAGGCAACTCCCCCACCAGTTTGGGTTAATCTTAAAGATCGAAAGAAGGCTTATGATGCCTCCATCCCAGAAGCTGCAACAGGTTATTTCAATTGGCTGACGTTCACCAGATCGCCAAAGCGCATCATGGATAAATTGGTCTCTCTTGCAAATCGTTCTCTGAGAGATACGCTCATTCACTTCGAGGACGCTTATGAAAATTATTGCAATTTAACAGGTGTTATTCCAGAACAGATTTCTTTTGTGCCCAAGGTATATACCTTTGATCAAGTCTATCAGATGGCAATAAATGAGATGGGTGAAAGTTTTAAAGCGCGTTATGACTTCATTCAAGAAGAGCTCAATGCGTTGTTGATTGCAAATACGATTACTTTGCCGGAGGCGACAACGCGGTTAGTGGAATATGTCCAAGATGCTATTGATCTAGAAGGACCTGCCATTATCATTGCCTTATCCGGTCCGTATTATCCTCATGTGAACAATACAAAAATATCAAAAAAATTGCCATTTTCTCTTGAAGAGACGATCAATGAAATTGCGGCGGAGCGGTATGACCTTGTCTTTGAATCCCAGAGCTATTTCATGGGAATCTCAGATTTATCGTATGCAACATGGTCGGGAAATGATGAAGACATCGCTTTGATCAAGGCTAATAGTCCGGGGTGGGACACGATTTATAGAATTCCATTTAAGGAACTGGCGACATTAAATATGCCTGTTGTCAATATAGGGCCATGGGGGAAAGATCTGCATAAGACAACAGAACGCGTTTATACAAAAGATGTCTATGAACGCATGCCTTATATCATTAAAGAATTGATCATCAAATGTATAGAAACAACTTAAAATATTGTATCGCTTAAAATATTATATAGATGAAAATAGAGAGATACCATCAGTGCTTAGAATTAAGTGACTGATGGTATTTTGCGTTTCTACGGAACACGGTGTGGCACTTGAACTCAGCCCAATAAAAAAAAAAAAAAGACAAAATATTAAGAAAATTCAATAAATATGTTGACATATGACGTTATATTAATTAATATAATAGCAAGACGTCATATGACGTCATAATACAGGAGGGCGATAAAATGAATATTGAACATCAAGAACAGATACAAAAGGTACTGATTGCTCTAAAAGGCATGACAGTCAAAAATTTCTTCTTTGTTGGATGTGGCGGTTCTAAAGCGGCGTTAGGTCCTGGAGATTACTTTGTGGATAGGGAAGTGGGCTTACCTTCAAAAGTATATACGTCCAATGAATTCATACATCTCAGTCCAAAAACTTTAGATGAGAACAGTGTTGTCATTACGAGATCACATTCAGGCACTACGCCAGAAACTGTTGAAGCAACTAAATTTGCAAGAAGCAAGGGTGCTTTGACAATTGCAATTTCTATGGATATGGCATCTCCACTTTGTCAAGAGGCAGAGTATGTCATTCACTATAACTATAAAGATGGTTCTGATGCGTCAGATGGTGATACTGGCATGTACTGGGCGTTGATTTTTAATATCATCAATACGCTTTCTCCAAATGAGAAATTTGATCGCGTTTTAAGTCAACTCTCAAATCTCGAAAAATTACTTGACGTGAACAAGAAAAGCACTTATGATACAGCTTATGATTTTGGTAAGCGCAATAAAAGAGAAAAATTAATTTATACCATGGCTTCTGGGGCCTACTTTGATCAAGCTTATTCTTTTACAAGTTGTTTGCTCATGGAAATGTTATGGATTCACTCAAACGCAATTCATTCTGGGGAATATTTTCATGGCCCATTCGAAATGACAGATTATGATGTGCCATTTCTTATGATTGTAGGGGAAGGGGCTTCAAGACCACTTGATGAAAGAGCTTTGAATTTTGCACAGAAATTTAGTGATAAAGTTGAAGTCGTTGATGTTCAAAGTTTAGATTATCTAAACATGGACGCAGATTTAAGAGAATATTTTGGACCTGCCATCATTGGAGCAGTTTTGCGTCAATATGCAGATGGTTTAGCTGAACATACGGGGCATCCGCTTTCTGTAAGAAGATATATGTGGAAAATGGATTACTAAGCATTACTAGAAGAGCATTGTTAAATAAGAGCGTGTATACTCATATTTATGTTGAAGGAGGGAACTTTGATGAAAAATAGATTAATGATAATGGGGCTACTTGTTTTAATCATAAGTTTTACATTTGGATGTTCAAAATCAAATGATAATGAGATATCATCAGAGAATGATCAAAATGTTGTTTCAGAAACTGGGGCAAAAGACGAACAGGTTGTTATTAATTTTTTCCATAGATGGCCAAATGAACCGAGAAAGTCTTTCTATCAAGAAAAGGCAGATGAATTTATGGCACTTAATCCTAATGTGAAAATCAACATCGATGCCGTCTTAAATGACTCATATAAAGAAAAAATAAGAGTATTGGTTTCAAATGATGATTTGCCGGATATTTTTACGTCATGGTCTGACTCCTTTGCACTAAATCTAGTAAAATCTGAAAGGATTATGCCTTTGGATGATATTCTAAATGCTGATCCAGATTGGAAGAACAGTATTATTGCATCGCAATTTTCTGGATTTACTTTTGATGATGTCACTTACGGCGTGCCATTTACAATTGATGGGAAAGCATTTTTCTACAACAAAAGCGTTTTTGCAGAAAATAATCTTAAAGCGCCAAAAACTTATAGTGAGTTTATAGAAGTTCTAGATGCATTGCAAGCAGCAGGGTATGAGACACCGATTGTAGAAGGGTTGACAAATGCATGGGCAATTTCTCACTATGAAGGGACCATTCTTCAAAGATTGCTTGATCCTAGCGTAACTGAAGTAGATTACAATGAAGCCACTGGAACTTTTACAGATCCAGGTTACGTGAGAGGTCTTGAAATTTTTAAGGAATTGACCAAGTATATGGGTGAGGTATCCACAGCAATTGATCATGAAACCGCTAGAAATATGTTTGCAAAAGGTGAATCTCCAATTGTTTACATGCAATTTGCTGAAATTAAAATGGTTGAAGATCAAACAGATATGGACTTTGGATTTTTTAACTTCCCAAGTATTGAAGGTGGAAAAGGGGATCAAAATGCTTTAACTGGAGCACCTGAAGGTTGGATGCTCAGTAAAAATGCACCTCAAGAAGCTGTTGAGTTCTTAAAGTTCTTAACCTCTAAAGAAACTGCATATGCTTTCACAAAAGCAGATGGTCAATTAAATGCAATTATAGGTGGTGTGGATGCAGAAAATACTTCTCCAATTAGTATGAACGCCTTTAACATAGTAACAGAGGCGTCTGCAACAGCACCTTGGTTTGACAATGCCGTTAATATCAATATCGCAGATATCTTTATGCGCGGTGGTCAATCTCTTGCAACAGGTGAATTAACGCCAGAAGAAATCATGGAAGAAGTTCAAGCTGAAGCAGATAGATTGAGAAAGTAATGCTAATTTTCAACCTCCTTGTGGCTTAGGGGCCTATGCTCAAAGCCACAGGGGGGAATCCCCCTATTAAGGAGCAGAATGATGAATAAATTTAATAATAAATTGGCCTCTTTTTTATTCTTACTGCCTTGCTTAATCTTTCTGTCTATCTTTGTTTTTATGCCTTTATTTAAAAACTTTTATAACAGTTTTTTTGAATATTCTGTGTTTTCAGCGACAAAAGATTTTGTGGGATTAGACAATTTCAAATTGCTTTTAGCGGATAAAAAGATTAAAATTGCGCTTTTGAATAACATAAGATATGCCATTATATCGGTTTTTTTCCAAGTTGGATTGGGATTGGTTTTAGCAGCCGTACTGGAACATCATTTTCTGAGAAAAGTAGCCCCTTTTTTTAGAGTTACTTTTTTTATGCCGGTTATGATTTCCATATCTGTAATTGCACTGCTCTTTGGCTTTATTTATAATCCTCAAATTGGCATTCTCAACAGTTTTTTAGAGTTAATTGGATTAGATAATTTATCAAGGGCATGGTTGGGGAATTCGTCAACGGCAATTTATGCTGTAATTGCAATGTCTCAGTGGCAGAGTATTGGCTATATTATGATGCTCTTTATCGTGGCAATTCAGAGAATTTCAAAAGAATTATATGAGGCCGCAGAGCTGGATGGGGCAGGCAAGATCAAGCAATTTTTCTATATAACAGTTCCGCAAGTCAAAGAAACCTTGTTTATAAATACTTTACTCACCATTACAGGTTCCATGCTTGTTTTTAATGAACCGTATATACTTACAAATGGTGGTCCAGGTGTTAGTTCTATGACACTTGCAGTGTACATGTATCAAAGTGGTTTCTTTAAAGATCGTATGGGGTACGCTTCAACAATTGCAATTACAATTTTTATCATCACAGCGATCTTGGCCATCATTCAGATTAGAATTTCACACACTGGAAAGGATTGATGATTGATATGACAAATAAAACGATTCATAAGAAGAAAAAGCGGATGAGCTTTGGGAACTTAATTGTGGTTATTCTTCTGTGCATAGGGTCAATTATAATCCTCTATCCACTTTTATGGATGGTTATTTCTTCCATGAAAAGTTATGATGAGATTTATAATAATGTATGGGGATTGCCGAGTAAGTGGCTAATTGAGAACTATAAGACAGCTTGGTCCATAGGTATCTCAAACTATTTCATGAACAGTGTGATTGTGACAGTCATTACTGTGGTATCTGTACTAATAATTGCATCAATGGCAGCTTTTTCGTTGTCTCGATATCGATCGAAGTTCATAGATATTGCTCTGGTTGTGGTCATGTCTGGCATGATGATCAATCCGCAAGTTGCTTTGATACCGCTTTTCAATATTTTAACCAAATTAGGATTAATAAATACGAGGCTGGCTTTGATCTTACCTTATATAGCTTTTAGATTGCCGCTGAGCATTTTATTATTGAGATCGTATTTTTTAAGCATTCCAAGAGAAATTCAAGAATCTGCCATCATCGATGGCTGTAGTGAGTTTGGCATCTACAGAAGAATTTATCTGCCAATGTCTAAACCGATATTATTGACAACAATCGTTTTGACTTCATTCTATGCGTGGAATGAATTCTTGTTTGCAACGATATTTATAGATTCAGATGTATTGAGAACCATTCCATCAGGGCTTATGAATTTTAGAGATGCACTTAGGACGGATTGGGGTGTCTTACTTTCTGGAATGGTAATTGCAACAATTCCAATGATTATTTTACTCATATTGATACAAAAACATCTTGTTAGGGGCCTCTCTGAAGGGTCCGTTAAAGGTTAGGAGGCGCTTACGTGAAAATAATTGGCATAGGAGATAATGTCGTCGATGTTTATATAGACCAAAATGTTTTTTACCCAGGGGGTAATTGTGTCAATGTGCTTGTGAACGCAAAGAGGAATGGCGCAGAGAAAGCTTCCTATTTAGGGATATTTGGAACAGATGATGCCGCTGAGCACATTAAGTACGCACTGAAACAAGAGCACATTTCATTTGATTTTTCAAGGACAACAGTGGGAAAGAGCGGTCATCCAGGGGTGAACATAAATGCACTTGGGGATAGAGTATTCGTAGGCGGCCCACGGGATACAGTTCAGCATATTGTCAAATTGAATTTGACAGAGAATGACTTAGACTACATCAAGGGGTTTGATGTGGCACATGTGAGTCGATATTCTTCTATGGAGTCTGAACTCGAAAAACTATCAAAGGTGATCTCTGTTTCATATGATTTTTCAAATGGTTATTCAGAGGCTTATTTGAGTCAGGTCTGTCCTTTTATCGACTATGCTTTTTTATCGGCGGCAGATTTGAGCGATGAAGCCATAGAGGAACTCTTGAAAACAATGAAGCCTTATAATCTGAAAGTCATAGGCATCACAAGAGGCGCTCAACCAGCTATTTTTATCTATAATGACAAGCGCTATATACAAGAACCAGTGGCAACTCAGGTGGTTGACACCATGGGTGCAGGAGACAGTTTTATAGGTGGTTTTTTAAGAGCCTTTATGGATGGAGAACCCATAGAGACGGCTTTGGCTTTAGCCGCAAGTAGTGCCGCTAAGACTTGTGGCTTCCACGGGGGCTTTGGATATCCTAAAAATATGACATCTTAAGACGAAATATGTTATAATAAAACTTATTATAGAGAGCGCAAAGCAATCTCGAAATTTGTTATTACAAATAAACTTGAGCCGAATGACTTGAAAGGGCAATACACTCTTGAAAGTCATCGGCTAAAGTTGGTTTGAGACCGTTGAGTGTTCTCTTAATTTGTTTATACTTGAGGTGGTAGAATGAAAGGCTCAAAATATTTATATGATCAGATTCGCATGAGTATTCTTCAAATGATCAGTTCCGGTCAGTTGCAAGAAGGGGACAAAGTACCGACAGAAAAAGAATTGGGTGAACTGTTCGAGGCGAGTAGAATTACTGTAAGACGCGCTCTAAAAGAATTGGAAGCGGAAGATGTTTTAGAGATTCTTCATGGAAAAGGTACTTTTGTCAAACGCAAAAAACAGAGTCTTCATATGTTAAATCTCGAAGGTTTTACAGAAGGCCTTCAAAATGGCAGAAACGACATTACCAAGGTGATTTTGGAAAAGAGGATTATAAATGCGCCAGACGCGCTATATCCGATATTTCAAAGGGACGATAAATTTAAAGTTTTAAAACTGGTACGGGAAATTAAGCATCATGAAGCGATATTCAGTGTGGACTATGCCTATTTTCCAGTGGATATTTATCCCGATTTTGATCAAAGAGTGAAGGACAATGTTTCTACATTTGAGATCGTTCATAAAGAGTATGGCATCAAGTTTATGAAAGCCAGAAAAGTGGTTGAGGTGGTCTATCCCGATGAAGAGGTGAGCGAGTGGCTTGGCATTTCAAAATTAGATCATGTGATCCAGATTAAAAAAGTGACCTATGATGAACAAAATAGACCTGTTCATTTTTCAACTTATTATGTAAAAGCAGATAATGTGAAATTATTCATAGATATCGATATTGATGAAAAAAAGGGCAATTCTTCAAGTGTGCCTGAAGTCTTGCTATAGATCGTCTGATTGACGAGAATTGAATTCAAAATTTCTATAAAGCATCGAAATAGAGACCAATATAGTCACTCATGTATGTTGGCAAAAGGAAGTGTATTTTAAGCGTTATTATAATATTTTAAAAAAGTGTGATATGATTATAGGGAACTGACTGAGAAGATAAAGAATTTATGCTAATAGATTTGGATAGCTTAGGTGTCTTTTGATAGAGAATTGGATAGGAACTTACTTGCAAATTAAAGGATTAGAGGTGACCATGATTGATCAGTACGTAATACACAGTCTTTATGGAAGAGGTATTGTAAAAGAAATCAAAGATAACTATTTAAAATTGGATTTTGAAGATGGTGCGAAACTAAAAACTTTTTTATACCCAGATGCCTTTGAGTCTTTTTTAACCTTTGAAGATAGTGCGTTACAGAAAAAGGCACTTGAAGATTTGAAAAAAGTTTTAGTCATGAATCAAATAGAACAAGAGGAAAAGGATTTAAAGAGCGCGGCTTATGAACAAAAGCTTAAAGAGGAGCGTCTTGAAGTCATCAAGAAAAAGAGAAAAGCTGCCGCACCCAAAGTAGCTAAAGCAAAGGTTGTAAAATCCAAAGAAGTTAAAGAGAAGAAAGTCAGAAAAGTTAAGATAGAAGACTAAAAAGCACTGAAAGAATGAAAGAGAGCACCTAATTTAAAGGGGATGCTCTCTTTTGATATGTGCAGATGCTCTCTTGAACTAGTTTGAGTTAAAAGTGCTAGAGCTGGACCAATTTTTAGCATGAATCAGCAGGTTGTGTGTGATCAATAAAGCCTGTTCACGGGTTAAATTTGATTTTGGCATAACTGCACCATTGCCATCGCCGTTGATCATGTGATTTTCATAAGCCAATTCAAGCGCGTTTAAAGCCCAAGGGGCAATTTGATGCTGATCTGTAAAGAATACGTGCTCTGAATTGTTTTTCTCAAAAGTGATACCTGCTGCTTTGAGCATGTTAATGGTGACAACTGCGATTTGTTCACGTGTAATGGGATTCTCTGGGCCAAATTGACCGTTACCATAGCCGCCGATAATAGAGAGCGCATGTGCTCGCAACACCCATGGATCAGCTGTGTCGTTAAAAGTAGTTGATGAAGAGGCTTTTAAAATGGCCTCTGGTGCATCAGTGAGGGTCATATAAGTTCTCACCATGAGCTCAGAATAGTCGCGTCTAGTCATATTGGCTTGATAGTCTGCGTAGTAAAAATCCGGGAGGACTAATGCCTTAGATAGAAGCTGGATGCCTTCAACTGCCCAAGTGGACGGTTTAGAGGACTGGATATCTGGGCTCACAATTGAAGATGTGGATTCTGATACGGGCTCAATGTTCAGGTAATTCAGCATGGTATATTCATCAAAAATCCCCATTTCCAAGGTTAACTTATTGTCTTTTATAGTGACCAGCTTCGTTTTTTCAGCATAACCTTTTATGGATTCATCATCCATAAAAGCATGGCCTTCTATAAAAATTTTGTTATGCGCATATGTTCTGTCCTGCCAGCCGCAGGAGACGGTTACTTCGTAATCCCCGTTGGGCAGATCGAATTCAAAAGTCTTTTCACGGCCCCAATTATCATAGAGGATACTTGCTTTTAAAGGATCTTTTACGTCGCTTAAATAGCGATACATCACATGGGCCATATCGCCATACCATCCATATCCCAATGTTTCATCATAAGGGTTCCAACCTATTTTAAGGTATGTTTTCCCTGCAACCACAAGAGGCGTATCCGTAGGTGAAGCGGAAGGATCTTGGAAATTAATATAGTACGCTTGTCCAGTTGTTTCAGCGCGTTCATGCGTAATTGACGATTGAATATCAGGAATCACCTTTAAGTTGCCGCTTAAGGTCATGCCGATGTATTTCCTCAGCGTATACATATAATGACTATCTCTGTTATAACTGGTCAAACCGTAAATGATTTTATCCACTTGACTGTCTGCTGGGTTTTCTTGATAAACTTGGGGCTGATTCTTATTGTTTAGGAGGTACAGGTATTCGTAATCTTCTAAACTGTCACGCATTAGTTCAAATCGGATTGAGGAGACATAACGGTGGTCAGTTGAACCGTATTCAATGGGTTTATTGTCCTTCCCAGGGGGATAGAGCATGAAATTGTCACCGTTGTGATTGCTGGTCATGGTATCGATCCAGACATTTTTTTGCCAATCGTTGAAGGCATAATGTGCAATCCCTTTAATGCGATATTTCCACAAGAACCAGCCGGTTAACTTACTCTCAATACCGGGATGATCCAGTGTGATGGGATTGAAATAAGGCGGCTTCGTACCGTGTAAAAAGTAAACCCATGTATTTTCGCCATAATTGGCCTCGCGGTCCCAAGAAATTTCTGGATCATATTTGCCCAGCACGGCAAGCCATTGATCAATTTTGACGTTTGGATATTGAGTATTGTTGAATATTTCTGGTTTAGGTTCTTCTGAAACCATCAGCCTTAAGTTAGGTGCATATTTTTTAAGGGCCTGAGCATACCAACTGACGGCATCGTAATCCGCTTGATCCTGTGGCTCATTGGCAAAGTAATAATAGGCTTTGTCCAAGTAACCTGTTTTTTTCAGATAGGCTTCAAGGTCTCTAACATAGCTGAACCATTTTTGATTATAGGCACTTTTGAGATTGTCATTTAGATACCAGTCGCTAGATTTTCGGGTGATTCCTTGGAAAGTATCCGGTCTTTGATCTGCAGAAGCGTCATTATTTCTAAAAGTCATTGCCATAAAAGAGGGAAAACCAGTGCCTTCGTTGAAGGCATTTGCATTGAGAAATCTATTTGCCGTATTGAGCGCGCCTTTTAAATAGCGATCTGCAGGATATTCGAACCCCCATATGCCGTGAGGATCGCTAAATGCTCCAGTAGTGCTATCGTAGTCAATGTATGGACTTCCGCCATTGCTCGTTAATCCACCTGACCAAAGCACGCTTTTAGGCGTTAAGCGATGATCTATCATAAATTGTTTGAAACTGTCCACGTACTTCCAATAATTTTCTGACGTGCCTGAGACGCCATATTTCTCCAAGATGCTATTTGCAGATACATTTATTTGAGATTTGACGTGGAGTTCACTTGGTATGGCGAAGTCAAAGACATGAATGCGTACAGGAATATCCATTCCATTTATGGAAACGAACATGGTGTAATCCCCTGCATTTATGTTTGCAGATGATTTTAAAGAAAACCAAAGTGTTGTGTTTTCGCCTGCCTTTGCGGTGAGGTTGGCATTTATTGCTATCGGATACAGTGGATCTGGGTATAATCCCACTTGCCCGAGGTTATCTGTGGTCTGCTTAAGATTGACGTACTCAACTTTATAGAGATCTACATCGATGCCTTGCGGTTTGTCTTTGAGTTCAACTTGTATATTGAGCGCTTTAGTCGGGTTAAAGACCAGTTGAAAGGGCTCAAATTCATCTTTGGCAAGATAGAGATCTATGCCACTATATGTACTTTTAGGCACAGTCTCATCCTTAAAGACTTTTTCACTGGGATAATCTGTCCAGAAAGTACAATCACTGGTGGATTCAGACAAGCGATATCTGCCTGGATTTTCGGAACCAGAGATGTTCTGGGTGGGTGTTTCTATTGATGTTGTTGTGGTCGATGTTGTGACAGTGAAAGCCAATGGCGTGTTTATGAAGATCAATAAGGTTAAAAATAGGGCTATAAATCTCATGGCTTTGAAACCTCCTCTTTTTAGCGCATCAATGGTTGGCGTTAATGTTAGCGTGCTGGAAAGATCATACTTGAGCGATTGTATTTAAAGTTAATATACTTAAAGCTATTGTACTAAAGTTATATAGTAACATCAATAAATTGAAATACATTGACTTACCAGTGAGATATATTATTAATGAAATTGTAAAAAACATACACATTATGACAATTTACATTAAATGGTTGAAAATTAGGATAATTGGATATAGTATGGAAATAGATAAATAATCATTTTCTAAAATGTTGAAATAAAGAGTAAATATTATAAAAATAAAAAATAGGGAGTGATGAAAATGAAAAAGAAATTATCAATATCACTATTTATATTGTTTTTTTTAATTCCTGCGGTTAATAGTTTTGCTGAAGATGACAAGGCGTCTATTGTAACTTTTGATGTGACTATTAATGATACATCCATTAATACGATTAATAGTCAGTATCCACTAATAGTATATAAGGATATAACCTATTTTCCCTTGACTTGGGGTTATTGTAGATGGTTAGGATTAGATATTGATTGGGATGAAGAAAAGGGATTAAAAATAAATAAGAATAATCAGTTTTATTCTTATGAAACATATGAAAAAATAATTAATAATATTAATAAAGATCATGAAATTACATTACCAACATATCCTATATTTATTAATGACGTATTAATAGATAATGATACTGAAACGTGGCCATTTATAGTATTTCGCGACATAACCTATTTCCCGTTAACTTGGGATTTGGCAGTAGAGACTTTTGAATGGGATTATTCATGGGATGAAGAAAGGGGATTAATAATAAATAAGGAGGGGGCAATAAAAGATAAAGAAATAAATTTGCTTTCATTAATAAATGATTTGGTTTATATCAGAGATTATAAATTTGAAGCGGAGATATATGAAAAAAAATCTAAGGCGTTGATTTCAACTACTAATGGGTTGAAAACAAGTGTTATAAATAATGAAGAGTTGAATTGTGAGCTGAACTTTGAAAATTTGAGTATAGATTATTATGGAGATCGTATTTCTGTAAAAAGTATGGGAGTATCATATATTATTCCAGATTATAACATTAATGGGTATGGCATCGATTATGCGGGGTCAAAAAATAGTAGATTCATGGGGTCCTTTATAATGGACGCAATAGAATATGGGATGATGAAAACCTTATTTAATTGTTCATTTGTAGGAGACGATAAAGAAAAGATTATTTCAATTGAAGAAAAAGATACAACTAATAACATGGAAAAATGGTTAATAAAATATCAGCAAGAAGATCCATATACTAAAGAAATAAATACGATAGAGGCTCTTATAGGAATATCTAATAATAAGATAGAAATAATATCCATTGAAGATGCAGCGTATCTCTATGAAATAGATATACTCTATTGATTAAAACAACAAGATTTGAG
>NZ_JADKNH010000001.1:67114-118595 GCF_015352425.1 Fusibacter ferrireducens
GCCGAAAGCTGTGCTGAGGAATGTTCACCCTCAAACAGCGTCAGCGAAAATCGTTTTGAGTTATCGGAGATGACACAAATGTTGTTGTATGCAAGATTTGAGCCGAAAGCTGTGCTGAGGAATGTTCACCCTCAAACAGCGTCAGCGAAAATCGTTTTGAGTTATCGGAGATGACACAAATGTTGTTGTATGCAAGATTTGAGCCGAAAGCTGTGCTGAGGAGTGTCCACCCTCAAACAGCGTCAGCGAAAATCGTTTTGAGGCATCGGAGATGACACAAATGTTGTTGTATGCAAGATTTGAGCCGAAAGCTGTGCTGAGGAATGTTCACCCTCAAATAGCGTCAGCGAAAATCGTTTTGAGTTATCGGAGATGACACAAATGTTGTTGATAAAATTGATGAAATCGTCAAAAAACTATTGACAGGGGGACAAATAATCTTTATAATCATCCTTAACTTAATAGCTCTATCAAGAGTGGTGGAGGGACAGGCCCTTTGAAGCCCGGCAACCAGATTAAGACTGGTGCTAATTCCTGCAACTTTGACTTCATTTGTCAGGGTTGAAAGATAGTTGAGCGTTTATAAACCGCCTCTACCCAAGATGCGGTTTTTTTAACCTCACATGAACAGATTAAAAGCTCACCATTTGAGCAATTGATCGAGTTTGCGTGGGGGTTTTGTTTTTTCATAAGGAGGAATTAATGCCAATAAAAATTTTAGACAACTTACCAGCAATAGAAATACTGTCAGAAGAGAACATCTTTTTAATGCGTGAAACACGTGCTGCTGAGCAAGATATTCGGCCGCTTAAAATATTAATATTGAATCTGATGCCCCTTAAAATCGACACGGAAACGCAACTGTTGAGAGTGCTCAGTAACACACCATTGCAACTGGATGTGACGCTGATGCATCCAGCAACGCATACGGCAACTCATATTGACTTGAAACATCTGGATACTTTTTATAAGACTTTTGATGAGATCAAAGAAGAGAAGTTTGACGGCATGATCATTACAGGTGCACCGATAGAACATCTGGAGTTTGAAGAGGTCACTTACTGGGAGGAGCTTAAAACGATAATGGACTGGAGTGTACATCATGTCTTTTCGACGCTTCATATTTGCTGGGGGGCGCAAGCAGGTCTTTATCATCACTATGGCATTTCAAAATATTCTATGGATCAAAAATGTTTTGGCGTCTTCAAACATAGAACTCAGGTAGATCATCTGCCTCTGTTCAGAGGATTCGACGATGAATTCAATGTGCCGCATTCAAGACATACGACGATAAAGCAAGCAGACATTGAAAAAGTACAAGCCTTAAAAGTGGTGGCAACTTCTGAAGAAGCAGGAGTCTACGCAGTTATGACGAGAAATGGCAGACAAATTTTTATTTCAGGTCATTCGGAATACGATTCGGACACTTTGAAAAAAGAATATGATCGAGATGTCTTAGCGGGTAAACCCATTGAAGTGCCACAAAATTATTTTCCAAATGATGATCCATCTCAGTCGCCCCTTGTAACGTGGCGTTCCCATGCAAATCTCATGTTTGCCAATTGGCTCAATTATTACGTTTATCAAGAAACACCATTTGATCTTAAAAAAATTGACTGATTGCGGTCAAAATATTAAATATTCCCTATAAGAAAGAGAGGCTTATTCTATGGCAGAGAAAAAATATCAATTCGAAACACTTCAAGTTCATGCAGGTCAAACGCCAGATCCTGCAACGGGTTCAAGAGCGGTTCCAATTTATCAAACTTCTTCATATGTATTTGAGAACACGCAACATGCGGCAGATTTATTTGCACTGAAAACCAGTGGCAATATTTATACTCGGATTATGAATCCAACGACCGACGTGTTGGAACAGCGCATCGCGGCGCTAGAAGGCGGTGTAGGTGCCTTGGCTGTATCTTCTGGTTCGGCGGCGGTGACATATGCCATTCTCAATATTTTGGGTGTGGGGGATGAAATCGTCTCAGCAAGTACGCTTTATGGTGGCACCTACAATCTCTTTGCATCCACTTTGCCAAGATACGGCATCACCACCAAGTTTGTCAATCCTGATGATCCTGAAAACTTTAGAAGTGCTATTACAGAGCAAACAAAGGCACTTTATGTTGAGACCATTGGCAACCCTGGAATCAATCTGGTGGATCTAGAGGACATTTCAAAAATTGCACATGAAAATGGTATCCCGTTAATTGTGGACAACACTTTTGGAACGCCTTACTTGATTAAGCCCTTTGAACATGGCGCAGATATCATCGTTCATTCGGCAACCAAGTTTATTGGTGGGCATGGCACTTCTATTGGCGGCGTAATTGTGGACTCTGGAAACTTCGATTGGAGTGGCAGTGGCAAATTTGCATGTCTTACAGAGCCCGATCCATCCTATCATGACATTTGTTATGCTAAGGATATTGGCGCGGCGGCCTATATCACGAAAGCGCGTGTGCAACTTTTAAGAGACACCGGCGCTTGCATCAGTCCATTTAATGCCTTTTTACTATTACAAGGACTTGAAACACTCTCTTTGAGAGTTGAGCGACATGTGGAAAACACAAGAAAAATCATCGCTTTTCTAAAGGATCATCCTTCTGTTACTTGGATTAACTATCCTGAGCTTGAAGACAGTAAATATCATGAGCTCTATAAAAAATACTACAAACGTGGTGTGGGTTCTATTTTCACCTTTGGCGTAAAGGGCGGCGTCGAAGCCGGCAAGAAATTTATAGAAGCGCTTGAGATCTTCTCGCTTCTGGCAAATGTGGCAGATGCAAAATCTTTAGTGATTCATCCAGCGAGTACGACACATGCTCAATTGAGTGAAGAGGCGCAAAAATCAGCAGGTGTTGCACCAGAACTCATTCGTGTCTCTGTGGGGATAGAAAGTGCAGAAGATCTCATAGCGGACTTAAAGCAAGCACTGGACCAAATTTAGAAGGCATTGCCTTAAAAGAATTAAATATAGATACAAAACGCAGAAGTCAGACCATCTGATGGTACTTCTGCGTTTTTTAGCGTGAAAAACTGAGCTTAAGCGTATGGCCTGTGAGTCGTCGTTTTATATGGGGGAGCTTAAAGGCATTGTTAATAATAATTTAATAGAATTAAATTCCAATATTAATGGAAACGATGAGGTCATATTGTTATAATAAAATGGCCTATAAGTATTTAGTTTAAATCATTTGGGCGCATAAGCATGAAGTGTTTTTATTGAGAGTTGAAGGCGGACAAATCTTTGATATTCTGCCCCATTATAGGAGGACTTAAACATGAGACAGAAAAAGATACTTTTATTAGTAATGAGCATTTTATTGGTATTGGTTTTAACGGGTTGTAATTCAGATAATCCAGAAAACAAGATTGGTCTCAATCCCGATCAACAATTGACGGCAAATAATTCGGACCAAGAGGACAATGATTCAGAGAATAATGTTGAAAAGGATACAACAGAACCCGCTGGTGAGCATGAAAGTGGCTTTTTTGGTAAGATCTATAGTATTGCACTTGATGCAATAATGCCTGTTGAGGATAGTTTAAATGAAAATATGACATACATCGCCGTTGATACGAATACTTTGGACGATGCCACGGATGAAGATATTGCCAATATTATAAACGATTTAACGAAATATAATGTTGAAGTCATAGAGGCATCATTTGATACTCTAAAGTCGGAGGATATGGTCAAAGACGGGGCGTCTTTAGATGGGGTTTTACTTAAAATCTCGAGTGTTAAAATCATCTCAGAAGATAAAATTGAAATTATTGGTTCAAAATATAGGTCTGGCACAGCTGCTATTGGTGTAAAATGTGTACTCATAAATGCTGCTGGCGAATGGATCATAGGCAGCTCAGAGATCATTTGGGTGAGTTAAAGGTAATCAAGATGGCAACTAAATCCCCATGCAAATTTAAATTTATTTTGCACGGGGATCATACGTGAGGATTATAGATCAAAAAAAATTGGGAGTGTATATGTTTTTTATCATTGGGATCAGTCAAAAACAGAAAAAAATTGAATTCAATCAAATGAGTGTCTGTCCGTGTTGTGGGCACTACGGGCGAGTGGAAATCATGATGATGTACAGCTACTTGATGTTTTTCTTCATCCCTGTTTTCAAGTGGCACAGAAGGTACTATGCTGTGATGCAATGTTGCGGTTCCAGTGTGGAGATCGATTACGAGATGGGCAGAGCAATTGAAAGTGGCTCTGAGATAGAGCTGGATTTGGATGCGTTAATGGTGCAATGTCATCATAAAACGATTAAGAGATGTTCAAATTGTGGTTTTAGTACAGAGGAAGATTTTGAATATTGTCCCAAATGTGGCACGCAATTATAGGCATCATAAAAAAGAATCGAGGTGGAGATGGTATTTTGGACACAGTTTGTACAAAAAATTAGATTATAATGAATGAGAAATCAATGACCATTGTACTAAAATGACCAATATCGGCACTTAAAATGTTTTCAACCTAAAGAGACTTTATTAAAATGGCGTTTTTAAATTTAACATGATTTGCATTGAAGCTTGACAATCTTTGTGTTATTTTAGTAGAGAATGGGATGAAAAAAACGAACAGGGACAAAAATAAACCCGTTTAAAAAATATCAATATAGATATGTTAGGAGATTGTTAAAATGTCATATAAATTAATTGCATTAGATATGGATGGCACGCTATTTAATGATAAAAAAGAGGTTTCTCTTCGGAATAGGCAAGCCATAAAAGAAGCAAGAGCAAGTGGTAAAACAGTTGTCATAGCCACAGGAAGGCCTTTAATAGGTATCCAAGGCATTCTTGAAGAACTTGAACTCAACACGGAGGCTGACTATGTGGTTTCTTTTAACGGTGCTCTAGTTCAAAATGTGAAGACCGGCGAAGTTATTTTTCAAAGTACATTAGAGCATGAAGATTATAGGTCGCTTTATGAGTTGAGTCAAACCTACGGGGTTCATATTCACGCACTGACAAGAGAATATGTGACAACACCAAAATTGAATCCTTACACAAAGGTTGAAGCAGACGCAAATGTCATAAGAACCATTCAATGCGATGTCGATAAATTACCAGAGAGTGAAACGATTATCAAAGTGATGTTTGTGGATGATAGCGAAAAACTTGATGCGATAGAGCAGATGATACCCCCAGAGATCAGAGCAAAATATACTGTGGTGAGAAGTTCTGATATTTTCTTGGAATTTTTACCGCCCACAGTGAATAAAGGTGTTGGTGTAAGTGCTATTGCAAAGGTTAAAGACATATTAGCGCATGAAGTGATCTGTGTAGGTGATGCAGGCAATGACATTGCTATGCTAGAATATGCAGGACTTGGCGTTGCCATGGGCAATGCATTTGATGAAGTTAAAAAGATTGCAAACCATGTAACGGATACAAATGAAGAAGATGGTGTTGCAAAAGTAATTGAGCAATTTATGCTTAAGAAAATGATCTAAATGATTGTGGCCATAAATATGAAAATGGGCACAACTATAATGACACGGGTATTTATGACCTGTGTTTTTTGGTATGAGTCAATACATGCTGGCAAACTAAAGGAAGTATATAAGAGAGGTTATAAAACTTATGGAGACAAAAGATGAACTTAAATACATATTGACCCCATACAAAAATACCATTTACTATGCAATAGAAATCTATTCCTATTTTATACTTTATATTTTGTTGTTCTTTTTTAGAGGTAATTTCTATTCGACATGGTTTACGGTGAGCTTATGGTTTGTCATTACGTTGATCATACTAAAGCAGATGAATATTTACAACATAATCATCGATAGACAAGGACTAACGTTAAGAAGAGTATTAGGCAAGGACTTTAAGATCGCATATGGCGACATTCAGAAAATTGGGCTAGAGAGCCAAGGGGATTCTAGGCTGAGAACCATAACACTCTATTTGTACTCTTACGATAGAATTTATGAGCATAAAGTTTCAAGATATGATATAGAGGCATTAATTGAAATTTTGAATACGAAGTGTGCAGAATACGCTATTGAGATAGATACCAAGGATTTAGAACCCATAAGAAAATCATGGATTTGGAGTAAAATGAAAACCTTTTGGATGAATCGAAGAATGAAAAAACGATAGGCAGCATAAGTACACGACCCATCGTTTTAAGATTTACATAGATGTCTCGAGTTTTGTTGTGCGCTGTGCACGCAGTCCGAAGACAAGTGATAATGTCAATGCAGGCAGTAGCCAGGCAAATCCCACATTTGCAAGCGGCAAATAGTTGATCAGCGTATAAATCGGTTCGAAAATTGCATTGAGAGCCCTGAAGTTAAGGGCTTTAACTGCATCTACAGCGCCAATTAGTCCTGCACCTAAGGCCGCTCCTTTGTATGCAGCGTCATGTGGTAAATAGCGATCCAATAGATTGAACAGTATTAAGACCATGGCGATTGGATAGACAAAGACTAAAAGGGGTACTGCAATTTCTACAATGGTTTCAACGCCCACAACACTCATAACTGCGCTAAAGGCACAGACGAAAACAACGGTTGCTTTATAGGGGATTTTACCCTTTGAAATCTTTTCAAAAAAATTGCCAACAATAGCTGTTAACCCAATAGAGGTGGTTAAACAAGCCGCCGAAACTGCAACTGAAATCACCAGAAGACCGTTTGCGCCTAATACAGACTCTGTAATTTTCAGTATAAGCGCTGTTTTGCTGATGTCTGGGGAAACGTTGCTACCGATAGATGCTCCTAAATACATGAGGCCGCCATAGATTAGCGTAAGAAGCGTTCCTGACATAAGGCCTGCAATCGTCGTCATTTTAATTTGTTTTTTTCGGTCAGTATAACCCTTTTCGATTAATGCAACTAATATAATGCCGCCCATTACAATTGAGCCAAGGGCATCCATAGTCTGATAACCTTCTAAAAAGCCGAATGAAAAAGCATTGTTGAGTTTAGTAGTGACTGGAATGCCAATAGGATGTAGAAGACCTGTTCCGATAATTGCGCCAATGACGAGCAACAGTATTGGCGTCAATATTTTGCCGATTTTGTCTATGATGCCTGAGGGCTTAATCACAAAGAAAAGTGTAATTGAGAAATAGATTATAGACACTAAAAGTGGATTAAAAGTGCCAAGGGGCGCCACGCCAATTTCATAAACGGTGGCACCTGTTCTTGGAATGGCTAGAAGGGGCCCAATTGCCAGTATGAGAATTGTACTGAATACGAGTGAAAATTTAGGGCCTACTTTTGAGGCCAAATCACTGATGGTGCCACCCGATAGTGAGACTGAAAGCACACCGAGGACAGGTAGACTTATGCCGGTTATAAAAAAACCGATTAAGCTGAAAAACCATTGATCTCCACTGAATAAACCAATTGCAGGCGGAAAAATTAAATTGCCTGCACCAAAAAACATTGCAAAAAGTGCTGCGCCAACGACAATAGAATCCTTAATTTCTCGTTTCATAAAATACCTCCATCTTATTATGTATTACTTTTAGTGCAAATCGTGTGCCAAAGATTGTGACATAGGGCAAAAAGAGCCTTTGCTGAGAACCTATTTATGTGGATGCAGGACAAATAGAAGCGATTATTGGGGCAGAAAGCGATGGCAATTAGACAACTGTCGGTGCAAAACAACAACTGAGAACAATGTCAAAAAAAGTCTAAACTGCAATGTGTATAGATGTTTTCTTCACTCAGATATACTTTGTATTGTGATTTGAAATTACAATTGTGTTAAAATGTAGATCAGGAGCATTTCTCATGCGAGATTCAATAGAGCATTCATGAAATGAAAGGCGTTTATAACTGTCATAATGTGGTTATAATTGAGAAAAGCGCGAAATTAAATACGCACCTTGCAGAAAAAAATTTCGCAGGGAAGCTAAAGGTGGTGTAGCGGATGATTATCAGCATAAGCAGAAGAACGGATATTCCTGCATTTCATACAGCGTGGCTGATCCATAAAATAAAAGTGGGGCATGTCTACGTGAGAAATCCAATGAATCCACATCAAGTTTCAAAGGTTTCACTTAAACCTAAAGATGTGGCCTGTATAGTATTTTGGACTAAAAATCCGTTGCCCTTATTGAATCAATTGGAAGCATTGCGTGAGTACAAATACTACTTTCAATTCACATTAAATGCTTACGGTAAACCGATTGAAAAAAATCTTCCAGATGCCAAGAGTCTCATAGAAGCTTTTAAGCAATTGTCAAATCGAATTGGTAAAAATAAAGTCATTTGGCGATATGATCCTATTTTACTGAGTCAAGAGATGGATTTGGAATACCATGTCAGACACTTTAGAATGTTGGCAAATGAGCTCAAGGACTATACTGAACGATGCATCATCAGTTTTATAGACGTCTATCCCAAAATCAGAAAACGATTAAATCAGAATGGCATAAGAGGATTGACAGAGAGCGAAATAAGATATATTGCAGAACGTTTTTCAAATATTTGCAGGGATTTTGGCATAGAACTTCAAACCTGTTCTGAAGCGATAGATCTGAATGCCTATAATATAAAGCATGGCAAGTGTATAGATGACCAATTGATTTGCAGGCTCTTTGGGTATAGTGGTGAAATTGCAAAAGATAAAAATCAAAGAGTCGCTTGTGGATGTGTGAAAAGTGTAGATATTGGCGCCTATAATACGTGTTATCACGATTGTGTTTATTGTTATGCGTGTTTTGGGAACACGTCTAGACCCAAATCAGTTGATATTGAGAGTTTACTCTTAAATGATACAATCGGTGAGGGCGATAAAATTTATGAGAGAAAAGTTGAAAAACTATTTACAGATCAGTTGAGCTTCTTTTGATGAAGAGTTCATAAGGAAGGGTCAAATGGTATAATTGTAAAATAGAACTATTGAAAAACAGAACCATAGAAAAATAAGGTGGTCCAATAGATCGCGTAAATAGAAAAAAGACGCAATAAAAAGGCCGAGGTAATAAAAAAGTTGATTGGAGATATATGATGATCTCAAATCAACTTTTTATATTTAAATGATTCTAAATGCATTTTTAGAAGATATATTTATTCTGGATCGGTTGTAGTAAGCGCAATACCAACTTGGTCTGCTTTTGTAAAACCAGATCGGAATGGCGCGAAGTACTCTCCAAGCAGTCCGAATGCGAGAGATAGGGTAAGTGCTGGTAAAAGCCATGCGAAACCATATTTCGAAAGTGGTAAGTATTCTACAATCTTATAGACAGGTTCGAAAACCGTGTTGATAAAATCTAGATTTAAGGCCTTGAAAGCATCGATAATGCCAATTGAGCCAGCACCTAAAACTGCACCTTTGTACATGGCTTTATAAGGCAGAAGAGGGTCTATGAGGTTAAAAACGATCAACACAATGGCCACAGGATAGACGATGACTAAAAGCGGCACTGCAATTTCCACGATTTTGTCGACACCAATGGCACTCATTACAGTACTAAAGAGGCAGACGAAAATAACCGTTGCTTTATAAGGGATTTTACCCCCAGAAACATGTGCGAAGAAATCTCCTGCTATTGCGGTTAAACCAATCGAGGTGGTGAGGCAAGCTGCTGAGACCGCAACAGAAATCACAAGGAGACTATTCGGTCCTAGTGCCGCTTGTGTAATTTTTAAAATAAGTGCCGTTCTGCTGATCTCTGGTGTAACGCTGGTGCCCATCGTTGCACCTAAAAACATAAGTCCGCCGTAAATCATTAATAGGATTGCGCCTGACATCACGCCTGCAATGGTTGTCATTTTAAACTGTATTTTAGAATCTGTGTAACCTTTTTCTATTAATGAAGCAAGAATAATGCCGCCTACAACAATGGCCACAAGGGTATCCATGGTTTGATAACCTTGCAAGAAGCCATAAGAAAAGGCATTTTTGAGTTTGGATGCAACTGCAGGGGCAATGGGATGGAGACTGCCTGCTGTGATGATGGTGCCAATAACAATGAGCAGAATGGGTGTCAGTATCTTCCCAATTTTATCGATAACGCCAGAGGGTTTGATTACGAAGAAGAGTGTCACTGAAAAATAGATAATAGATACCCAAATTGGATTAATTGAACTAAGTGGTGCTACCCCAATTTCATACACCGTTGCACCTGTCCTTGGGATAGCAAGTAAAGGGCCAATGGCCAATACAACTATGGAACCAAAAATAAGTGAAAATTTAGGGCCCACTTTTGAAGCGAGTTCGCTGATCGTACCACCTGCTTTAGAAACTGCTAAGACACCGAGAACAGGTAAGCAGATCCCAGTGATAAAAAAACCAAGTAAACTAAATAACCATTTATCGCCGCTGGTCAAACCGATGGCAGGTGGGAAAATTAAATTGCCTGCACCAAAAAACATTGCAAAAAGTGCTGCCCCAAGTACAATTGAATCTTTCGTTTGTCGCTTCATGAAATACCTCCCGAATATTATTGTCTTATAATAGAGCAAAACATATGCCAACTCAGGAAAAGAAAGGAAAGTTTTTTTTAGGACACATTATTATGGCAAATCGTGTTTTGGCAGAGGTGATTGTGATTGCCTAAAGCATGGCTTTATCAAGTGGGGGCGTGTTTATGTTACTAGGCGCATGGAATAAAAATACTTCATGAGAACTGAAAACGAAGCGGCAAATAAATCTTATGCAAAAAAAAGCGCGAAATTAAATTCGCGCAGATTGGAAAAAATATTCGCAGGATTACCTTTTCTCGATATCATACATTTTGATTTTATTTTGAAGCTGTCTTCTTGTGATTTTAAGCACATCAGCGGTTTTGGTGACGTTAAATTGATTTTTTTCAAGAAGAGAGGTGATATAGCGTTTTTCAAGCGCATTTCTGAAATCTTTAAGGGGCTGATCATCCACATTGTTCGTGAGTATGTCATTTTTTAGAAAGAGATGTTCAGCAGTGATGATTTCCTCATCACTGAACACCACAAGTCTTTCCATAATATTTTTCAGTTCTCTGACATTGCCCTTGAAATCATATGCGAGAAGATGTTCCCAAACTTCATCCGTGATGGTATGCACAGGTTTGTGCATTTGATCAGATGCAATTTTGACAAAGTGTTCTGCAAGGGGACGGATATCTTCTTTGCGCTGTCTAAGTGGGGGGATGGCAATTTCAACCGTATTGATTCTATAGTAAAAATCTTCTCTAAAATGCCCTCTTGCCACCATATCTTTAAGTGGCCGATTGGTTGCTGTGATCAATCTAAAATCAACAGGGATATTTGTATTGCTGCCAAGTCTTTCAATAGATCGGGTTTCGATGACTCTCAATAGTTTAACTTGGATAGAAAGTGGTAAATCGGCGATTTCATCCAAGAAGAGTGTGCCGCCATCAGCCGCTTCAAATCGACCAATGCGTTCTTCTGTGGCACCTGTATAAGCGCCCTTTTTATGACCAAAGAGTTCTGATTCCAACACGCTTTCTGAAAGCGCTTGGCAATTGACGGCGACAAATGGTTTGTCGGAACGCTCGCTTTCATCGTGAATGAGATTTGCAAAGACTTCTTTGCCAGCTCCAGATTCACCGATAAGTAAAATGTTGACTGGTGTTTTAGCTGCTTTGATGGCCATGTTAATGGCATTTTGATAGTCTTTGTTCAGCGTTTTAATCATGGGGCTGTTTGCTGAAGTGATTGAATTATTGGCTTTTAAAATCGTTTTGATGTCATCGATCAATGACTCTATAGGATTGCCCTTGACATAATATGAAGCGGCACCTATTTTCATAGCTTTAACCGCATTTTCCACAGTGGCGTAGGCGGTCATTAAAATGACTTTCGTACCGTAGTGGTTGTCTTTAATAGTTTTGAGCAATGTGATGCCATCCATTTTGCCAAGCATGAGATCTGTGAGAACGAGGTCATATAAATTTTTGGAAAGCTGTACCAGTGCTTCTTCCGCAGAATAGGAAACCGTGACGCTGTAACCTTCCAATTCTAATATTTCTTTTAAACCCAGTGCGAAATCTTTTTCATCTTCAACAATAAGAATGGGATTATTCATGAGAAAGCTCCTTTTGTTCAGTATTTAGAGTCAATTTAAAACAAGTGCCGGCGTTGCTGGTCTCGTCCACCGTAATGTGGCCACCGATTTTTTTGGCTTCATTATAGGCGATATAAAGCCCTAGTCCAGTGCCTTTGCCCTGCGGTTTTGTGGTGAAAAATGGATCGAAAATGGTATCGAGATGTTCTGGTGCAATTCCTGAGCCAGTATCTTTAATCGTAATGATCAGGAAAGGTGACTTTTCTTCGGCAGATAGAGTGAGTTTGCCGCCACGGGGACAGTCTGCCATGGCATCCTTTGCATTATCAATCAAATTGATGAGTATGTGTTTCAATGGCTCAGGATAAAGTGATTTTTCGAGTTCATCTGGAATCTCCACAGAGACCTCTATACCTTGATCCTTAAATCCTTTTTCATTAAGTTTTAAAAGATTTGAAACAAATGCTTTGACATTCAAAGTCATCTGTTCATAATCCGATATCCTTGAAAAATTTAATAGATTATCTATGATTTTATTAGCTCGAGTAGTTGCATTATCAATCGTTTCAATCGAATTTAATGCTCTTTCGTCGGTAGACATTTTTTTTAGCAAATAGGCTGAATTTCGAATAATGCCAAGCGGTGTTCTGATTTCATGGGCAATACCGGCAGAAAGTTGGCCTATGGCAGCCATCTTGCTGGACTGTCGCAATTGTCGTTCGCTGAGCTTTAGTTCTGTAACGTCTTCGAACATGAGGAGTATACTGTTGGCGTGTTTGAAATCTGGCTCAATAGGATAAGCTTGTACAGTGAACAAGCGGTTTTGAAACTGAATTTCAAGACGCTTGATCTTATGTGTTTCCAAACAAGTTTTAACAGGACAATCCGTGCAATTGATCCCCAAAAGGCCCTCAATTTCATGACAATGTTTACCAATGACCGCTTGGCGTTCAGCCCCAATGAACTGACAGAAAGTGTTATTGGTTTCCACCACACAACAGTTTTCATCCACAAGAAGCAAAAGATGATTTGTAAGACCGTTGAAGGTAGTTTCCAAAATGTTATTGGATTGCCTTAGTGCAGAAGTTTGTCGAGATACCTCTTTTTTCAGTTCAACATTCCATAGATAAAAGAAGATGCTGATCAATAGGATGATCAATAGAGCGTATTGTATCAGTTTCGTAATCGATTGTGAGCCGACATCCTTAGTGACAAGTGGTGACCATTTTTTACTGATGAGGCTCATGGTTTGCTTGCGTTCTAGTCTCTTGATCCCCTTGTTGAGAATACTCAATAACAATGTATTGCCTTTGGGCACACCGAAAACAGCTTCGCGCTCGTATAGGGAAGCGTCTAGCATTTCAAAACGATCTGCAAGACTTTCGTTTACAATATGATAATGCAGTACGGATTCTTCACCTAGGACGGCATCTACTTTACCAAGTGTGAGTGCTTCCACAGCTTGGTTTAAGTCATTGTATTCAAGAATGGCAACATTTTTATAAGTGATTTGTACATGTTCTATAACGTAATCATCTTTGATCGCTGCAATTGTGGTGCCCTCCAAATCATCTGGAGAGTGGATTTTATCGTCTGATCTGTTGACGAGTATGGCACCGCTTTGGTGATAGATGGGCACCGTAAAATCATAAAATTCAGATCGCGCTTTTGAAGGATGCATATCACAAAAATCTATGGTACCTTCTTTAACGGCATTTAATGCTTCGTGCCAGAGCATGGGATGCGTTTTTATATTGACGCCAATTTCTAAAGAAAGTGCATTGAGATAATCGATGACGACGCCTTCATATTGCCCGGTGGTTTCATTGACACTTTTTAATGGTGGCGCATTATAATCTGCACCATAGTTGAGAACACCCTTTTCCCTTAAATAGCTCAATTCAGCATCTGTGAGCTTTTGACTGTCAAAATAATAGCTGTAGACACTGACACCGTATTCAACTGTATAATAACTATTGACAAGCAAAAATGCAATGATGCCTGCAAGCAAAATCATAATAAATTTCTTTGTCATATGGACTCCTTGTATAAATACCATGCCTATCATATCAAAAAAATGACTTTATGCATACTTGAAAAATAGAATTATTCTATACGATGAGAGTGAATTATAGTATGATAACATATGTAAGTAAGCACATAAAGAGGAAAAAAATGTAGTAAATAAGAGAAACTATGTGACAAATAATGAATTCTAAAAATAGGAAATGTAAAAGCAGGAGGTTCACGAATGAATTCAAAAGTTTTTAATCAAATTCCATTATATCGATTTTTAAAGTTTTGTGAGGACGCTGAGTCCGCGTCCAAAAATAAAACGATTTTAGATTGCGGGGCAGGTGGTAATAGACCGCCACTTAGTTTGTTTCATGATTATGGCTATACAACCACAGGGGTGGAACTTTCAATAGAGCAAGTTGAAATGGCGAATGCATATGGACGTGAAAATCATCAAAATTTAAATATTCTAGAAGGGGATATGACCCAATTGAAATTTGAAGATGCATCATTTGATTTTGTTTACTCCTATAATTCTATTTTCCATATGAAAAAAGTTGAGATAGAGAAGAGCATAAAGGAAATGAAACGTGTTTTAAAACCGGGTGGATTGATGTTTGTCAATTTTCTATCTGTGGATGATTTCAGATGTGGAGAAGGGCCGCACTTGGGGGAGAATCAATATGAACAGACGGATGATGAACCAGTCATTCACTCTTATTTTGATTACGATGAGGCAGAAAAGTACTTTAAAGATATGACATTTGTTTTAAAAGAAAGACGCATTATTGAGAGAATCTTTGAAGGAGCACGTATTAAGCAAGGTTTTATAGATTATATTTTGAGAAAATAGGTTCCAAAATACTGAAGTATGGCAAGGATGTAAGATGTTAAGCAAATTAGGATGTGTGAGAATTCAAGTAAACAAGACGCACTTTTTTAGAGTAATGATGAGTGCAATAGCGGTTTCTGTGGCGGCAACTTTCAATTTATCCCTGTTCACAGAGGGGTTTATTATCAGTTTAGCAGTGGTGATATTGCCTTTTTTGCTCTATTTAAATATAGATATTAACGCATTGCTTATTTGTATATCGGTGGCGATTATATCACCACTGATGCGTTGGACAATGCTTTTAAGTCAATATACAGTGGGTCATGCATTTCACATAGTACTTCCAGAAGTGTTTTTTTATGTGATCTACGGCATCGTATTTTATTATGCTTATCAGAAGAATCAAGATAAAACCTTTAATCGTTTTCTTGTGGCTTCACTGCTTTGTGATTTGATATCGAATCTTGTTGAAATGCTCATAAGAGTTGGTTTTACAGCAATTACTTATAAGGAATTCAGTATTTTAGTTTTAGTCGCTTTCTTGCGAGTGTTCGTATTATCTGTGTTGATTATATCGATAAAACACTATCAAGCCTTTTTAAATGAGCAAAGTCATGAAATGCGATACAGAAATCTGCTGGCCATGGCTTCTACTTTTAAAAGCGAAATTTATTTTATGAAAAAAAATATGGATCGGATTGAAGCTGTAACGAAGTATACGTTTGATGCCTATAAATCGCTTAATGAAAAAGAGGGCGATCTCAAAACACAACAAATTCTGCTCGAAGTGGCAAAAGATATTCACGAGATAAAAAAAGATTATTTGAGAGTCATACAGGGAATCGAGCAAATTTATCCAGAACAATTGGAACTTGAGGAAATGCCTGTTAGTGAAGTTTTAAAAATTCTCGTTGCGAATACTAAAGAGCAATTGTTGAATGAAAATAGGAGTGTTGCAATCCAGCTTCACTTAAAAGATGATTTTTTAGTAAAATCCCATTTTTTATTGATGTCTGTGCTTGGAAATCTTATTCAGAATTCAATTGAAAGCATGGTACATCAATCTAATGGCTGTGTTCAAATCACATGCGAATTAAGTGCACATGACGCTTTATTCTCTGTTAAAGACAATGGAATGGGCATTCATTCTGAAGTTTTAAGTCACGTTTTTAATCCGGGCTATACGACAAAGTATAATGACAAAACAGGTGATATGAACCGTGGTGTTGGTCTTACTGTTGTAAAGAGTATTGTAGAAGATCAATTTAATGGGAGCATTTCTTTAAAATCTGAAATGAAGAAAGGCACTGAATTTTTAGTGCGTATGCCTAAAGCTATTTTGGAGGGGGCGCTTTGATGAGATTTTATATTGTAGATGATGATATCAATATTATTTTGATTTTGAAAAATATTATAGAGAAGCATAATCTAGGAGTCGTTATTGGATATGAAACGGACAGCATTAGTGCTGTTGAAGAGATTTTAGAGGATATACCGGATATTATTTTAGTGGACTATTTAATGCCCAAATTAGATGGTAATTCATTGATTAAAATGGTTTCTAAAAAATATCCAAAAGTGCGTTTTATTATGATCTCTCAAGTGAGTGATGCCAATCTCAAAGGGGAGGTTTACAATTCAGGTGTTGAATTTTTTATCCAAAAGCCCATTAATGTAATTGAAGTCAAAAGTGTTATTGAATCCGTCATTGAAATTATAGCATTAACAAAGAAGTTTGAAACTTTGAAGAGGTTAATTTCAGATGATTGTAGCAAGGACCCCGCATGTCAAGAAAACAATCCAAATGAGAAAAACGGTGATTTGGAAACTATAAAGAGAATTCTGAGTGATTTAGCAGTGTTGGGAGAGAAAGGTGCCGTGAATCTAATAGAAATTTGCGAGGGCAAACTCAATGCAAAAAATGGGTGTGAATTTTCAATAGGAGATTACAGTTTAGGCATTAATGAAAATGCGAAAATTGTTAAGCAAAGAGTGAGAAGGGCAATTTTAGTGGGATTGCGCAACTTAGCACACATTGGAATTGAAGATAACCTCAACGAATATTTCTTAAAATATGCCAACAAGCTGTATGATTATAGAAATATTTGGCTAGAAATGGAATGGATTAGAGGTCATCGGAAAACAGGTGGTCGCGTCAATGTTGATAAATTTATCGAGAATTTGATGTTATTGTCTAAATATTCAGAATAATTTGAAGCACAATGAAGCATTATGAAATCCTTGTTTATACTATATAAAGTAGTATAGACAAGGATTTTATTTTTTCTTTAATTCATAAATGGAGGTGATTAGAACGGTAAGTTGTAAAAATAGTAGTTTATAAAAAAGGAAATATAAAAAAGTTCATTTAGGGGGAAAATATGAATTGGTTAGAATTATCAAGTCAAGTGGCTGGTATGTTGTGGAGTAAACCTTTGGTTTTTCTTTGCTTAGGGGCAGGTATCTATTTTTCAATATTAACACGATTTCCTCAGATCAGATTAATTAAGGACATGACTAGACATTTGATTGGAGGCAAAAGTTCAGAGAGCGGGGTTTCACCTTTTCAAGGGTTTGCCATGGCGCTAGGGGGACGTGTTGGCACGGGGAATATCGCTGGTGTAGCAACGGCTATTTTTTATGGTGGACCGGGTGCGATATTCTGGATGTGGACGATTGCTTTTTTAGGTGCTGGGTCAGCCTATATAGAATCCGCTTTGGCACAAGTTTGGAAAGCGGAGATTGGTGGGGATTATCGCGGTGGACCGGCGTATTATATTGAAAAGGGACTTAAGAATAAGGCTTTTGCAGTTATTTTTGCACTGTCTGCCGTTCTTGCTTGTGGTTTTACAGGTCCTGGCGTTCAAGCCTTTAATATAGCGGATTCCGCTAAAAATGCGTTTGGAATAGCGCCACTGTACACTGGCCTATTTGTATCCATACTTTATGCCATTGTCATTTTTGGTGGTGTAAAGAGGATTGGCAGGTTTGCTGAAATAGCGGTTCCATTTATGGCGATAAGTTATATTTTAGTGGCTTTAGCAATAATTCTTATTAACTTTAGAATGATTCCAGAAATGTTTTGGCTGATTATCAGTTCAGCTTTTAATTTAAATGCCGTCTTCGGGGCAGTTTTTGGTATGGCAATTATGATGGGGGTAAAACGTGGTGTCTACTCCAATGAAGCGGGTCAGGGAACGGGTGCTCAGGCAGCTGGTGCAGCAGAAGTATCACATCCGGCTAAGCAAGGGCTTGTTCAAGCATTTTCAGTTTACATTGACACACTCTTTGTATGTAGTGCAACAGCCTTTATAATTTTATCAACTGGGGCTTATAATGTGGCAAATCCATCGGGTGGCTTTCTCATTGAGAACCTACCTGACGTGACTGTGGGGCCTACATTTACACAAGCCGCTATAGATAGCATTTTTCCTGGGTTTGGAGGACCATTTATAGCAGTTGCATTGTTCTTCTTTGCATTTACAACTTTGCTGGCATTTGCTTACTATGCAGATTCCAATATTGCTTACTTAGCTAAAAACAGTAAAAATCTTAAATGGATTGAAAACATCGTCAAATGGATGATCGTGGTTATGGCATTCTATGGCGCTGTGAGAACGTCGGACTTTGCTTGGAACTTAGCAGATATTGGGGTCGGGTTAATGGCATGGATCAATATCATCGCAATTTTATGTCTTACAAAACCAGGACTTGCAACGCTCAAAGATTATGAAGCACAAAAGAAGCTAGGCGTAGATCCTGTCTTTATACCAGAGAGAATTGGTATTGATAATGCTGAACTCTGGCACTCCATTGTGGAACGCAATTATAAAGAACAAGCCGTCATGCTTGAAAAAGAGACACAATATAAACAGATAAAGACCAATATAAACAGATAAAGACCAATATGAATAGATAAGTATACTTATGGAGCATGCTAATTCACAATAAGTAGGCAATAAAAAATCCACCTATGAAAAATTCAATAAGCGGAGCATTGGTTAATATGATGAATGATCATTAAAATTTTCAAAAAGAGCGAAAAATGGAGCGGGTGAAGGGAATCGAACCCTCGTAGCCAGCTTGGGAAGCTGGAGCTCTGCCATTGAGCTACACCCGCATATATCACAACACTTATTATACTAGAAAAAATAACATTTGAAAAGTCATTCATTCTATTTTATATTAAAAAAAGTACCGTCTAAAAGCGTTGAAGATGCAATTTTTAGACGGTACTCAGATCCCTATAGATTATAGTACATTTTGTACTCTTCTGGATGTGGTAGCTGTGCGATTTTCATATGGTCTGCTCTTATTTTTTTGATTTGATTTTGGATGATATTTTTTGTAAATACGCCGGATTTGAGCAAGAATTCATAATCGTTTTCAAGGGCATCAGCGGCTTCTAGGAGATTTGTCGGGAGGCCTCTAACAAGCTTTTTTTTATCTTCGTCAAGTGTATAGAGATTTATGTCATAAGGGCCAAAACCTTCGGCGGTTGGGTCTATTTTATTTTCAATGCCATCGATGACGGCCATTAGTATTGCGGAGTATGCAAAGTAGGGATTACATGTGGCATCAGGTGATCTGATTTCAAATCTTTTTTCATGAGGTTCTGTAGCATATCCCGGAATTCTTATGACAGCACTTCTGTTGGCAGTGCCAAAACAAATGCTCACAGGTGCTTCAAAACCTGGAATGAGTCTCTTGTATGAATTGGTGCTTGGATTGGTAAAAGGCATAATTGCAGGCGCATGTTTCAGAAGGCCACCAATGGCGTGCAGTGCCATCTGACTAAGTCCTGAGTATCCAGCTTCATCATAAAAAAGAGGTTTGCCTTCTTTAAAGAGGTGAATATGAACATGTAAGCCACTGCCGCATTCACCGCTAAAGGGTTTTGGCATAAAGGTGATCGTTTTGCCGTAATGTTCTGCGTAGGCCCTGAGTATGGATTTTAATTTTAAAGATCGATCTGACATCTCTACAATATCGCCGTGAACGACTTCGATTTCTACTTGACCTGGGCCGCCATTTTCACCATGATGATATTTGACGGGGATATCATTTGCTTCAAGACATAGCGTGACGAGATCTCTAAAATCTGAGTTGACATCAAATGGTTTATCAAGGTGATATCCGTTGTGATCTCGAATAGCTAAGCCCTTATTATTTTCTTTGCTGGAAGAATTCCAAATGCCTTGCCTAGAGTCAATTTTAACTTCCATGTGATTGACTTCGGTTGTAACAGAGACTTCATCTAAAATATAGAATTCAAATTCAGGACCGAGAAGGGCCGTATCTGCAATACCTGAATCCACTAAAAGTTTTTTTGCTTTCTCAACGACATACCTTGGATCATCATCAAAACGAACGCGACCGTTGTGCACGGTATAGATGTTGCCAATCATCGTCAACGTGGGAATCGCTTGAAAGGGTGCAACAAAGGCACTTGTAATGTCTGGGATAAACACCATATCCGATTTTTCGACGGTTAAAATTCCGTAACTGGAACCATCGAAACCGATGCCGTTTTTCAAAATCGTTTCATCGAACCGTGATGCAGGAATGGATAGATGATGCCATCTTCCGAACATATCTGTGATTTTAAAATCTAGAATTTTGATTTGGTTTTCTTCAATATACTGTTTCGCCTCTAGATAAGTATTAAACATATGTCGCCTCCAAAAATTTTTTGAGATCATGCGCTATTATGAGATCATGCGCTACTATGGAAAAAGAATGATCTGTATTTTATAAACGCAAATGACATGCCAAATATCAAGTTGCTCTTTTTCAACGTTTGTGATATTTTAAGAGTGAGATTAATGGGATGATAAATAATTTAAATGGGATATTTCCCGATAAAGTGATGATTTTATGATAGCAGGTGTCGGATAGGAAGTGTTTATTACATAAGAAAGTGCAGGTGGATAGGAATCATGAAAAAGAAAATTGCCGTTTTAGCGATTGACGACCCCATTGGGAATTACTTCATAGAAGAACTTAAAAATATATTTGAAAATACAATTGATGTGGATTATTACACTCCGAATATGGTGAATAAACCCTATATTTCAAATGTGGATCTCATTCTCTATACAGACCCAAGCATCCTGATTGAGATTATAGATAATATTAAATGCAACGCCCCAATATTGATGATGAAGCGGACAATTTCTAAGGAAATTATAGATGCACTTAGGCTCATCGAAGGCGGTAAAAGTGCTTATGTGGTCAACATCAACAGTTTTATGGCCAATGAAACATTGGCGACCCTCTATAGATTGGGCATTAAGAATTTAAAGCTGTATCCGTATTATGAGGGCGTGGTCAACCCCAAAGTAGTGGATTATATTATCACACCCAATGAGTTTGCATGTATTAAAAACCTCAGTGGTGAAGTCATCAACATTGGCAATAGACTCTTTGATACTTCCACAATTCTTGATATTATTGCATATCTCAATATAGAGCGTAAATTTGCAGAAAAGGTGATTAAAAAGTATGCCTCTAGAGTCCCCACGTATTGGCGAGGACTTAAGAATACACTATACGATAAGAAAATGCTGTTGGGTCAACTTGAGGTTTTACTCAATGAATTTGACAATGGTATTATTCTTTGTGATGAAAAGGGCTTAATTCAACTTTCTAATTTGAAGGCTTCTGAAATCTTTGGGCTTGAAAAGGAATACCTCGAAGAGGAGCAACTGAATCAATTGGTCAGTAGAAATAAAGAACTGGCTATTTTGGAGAGTCCAGAAGAAGTCAATGGTGAAATGGTTAAGTTTAATAACAAGCATTTGATCATAAGTGTTAAAAAAGTAATCTATGATGAGGTCTATTTTGGCAGACTCATTATTTTAAAGTACTATAATGAATTGCTCAGGGAACAAAATCAATTGCATAAAAAACTCGTTGGCAAAGGGTATTATTCAAAATACAATTTTGAGGATATTCTAGGCAATCACAGCAAACTGGTGGCAGCGATTGAAATCAGTAAAAAAGTCGCAAACTCCTCTTCTGCTGTACTTTTAATTGGTGAAAGTGGCACGGGGAAGGAACTCTTCGCCGGAGCGATTCACAACTATTCTGAAAGGAAAAATAAACCCTTCATTGCCATCAACTGTGCGACGCTCCCAAGCAACCTCCTTGAATCAGAACTCTTCGGTTATGAAGAGGGCTCATTTACAGGTGCTTTAAAGGGTGGTAAAATGGGCGTCTTTGAAAAGGCCAGTGGCGGAACGCTTTTTTTAGATGAAATCGGTGAAATCCCCCTTGAATTACAAGCAAGACTTTTAAGGGCACTAGAAGAAAAGGTGATCATGAAGGTGGGGGGCGATTCCATCATAAGTGTGAATGTCAGGATCATTGCAGCATCCAACAGAGACCTTGAAGTTATGGTGAACGAGAGGACTTTTAGAGATGACTTGTATTATCGTTTAAATGTCTTTCAAATCAACTTACCACCGCTTAGAGCACATAAAACAGACATTAACTTGCTCATAGAGCACTTTTTTGAAACCTTTAATGATCATAGAAGCATAGACGAACAATTTATGGCGTTTTGTCAAAACTATGATTGGCCCGGCAATGTCAGAGAACTTAGAAATGTCATTGAATACATGCTAAAGATCGACGATGGCAAATTTGTGGTTGAAAATCTGCCAGCTTCACAGAAAAAGCGAATGGGTCTAAAATTTCAATCCAAGGAGGATAAAGCAAAATTTGTGCTTGAAATTTTGAGGGATCTATCCCAAAACGGTCTTGCTACAGGTCGAAGATCCATACATGAGGCCTTTTGTAAACGCTATTATAAGATCTCGGAGAGTGAGATCAGAGAGATTCTTAAACAATTAGCGGATGATGGGGTGATTGAAATCTTTCCGGGGAGGAAAGGGTGTCGGTTGAAATCTTCGTCGTAAATCGTAAATAACACATGAGTCAATTTTTGATATTACATTATATCTTATATCGTTTTCATAAAAATCTCTATTTTCAATGATAGTGGTAAGCTTTAACCTCCACTATCCCATTGAAAAGCAGAGATTTTTTTTTTAAAACAACAAGATTTGAGCCAAAAGCTGTGAAGAGGAATGTCCAACCTCAAACAGCGTCAGCGAAAATCGATTTGAGGCATCGGGAGATGACACAAATGTTGTTCTATGCAACAAGATTTGAGCCAAAAGCGGCGTCAGCGAAAATCGATCTAATGCAATCTTAGTTTGGCCCCAATGCAGTTGAGGTCAAATGACCTCGAATTTCTCAATGAAAGTTAATATAATTTTCATATATCTATAATACACAATGGAGTAAGTGAATTGGATGAACAAATTATACGAGGAGGGAAGAACATGAAAGCAATTAAAATGATATTTTTACTTGCGTTAATTTTGGGGGTGTTTGTTGGTTGTCAGGCTAAGGATGAGGTGAATGAAGCTGTAAAAAGCGAAGATACGGCCCGAAATGCTTTTAAGGTAGCTATGGTAACGAACAGTGGCGGTGTCAATGACAAAGGATTCAATGAGTCCGCATGGAATGGACTCCAAAGAACTCAAAGCGAATTGGGATTTGAAGTTGGATATATCGAGTCTCAGCTCGAATCAGATTTTCTAACGAACTTAGAGACATTGTACGAGCAAGGCAATGATATGATTTGGGGCATTGGTTATTTTATGGAAGATGTTTTGATGGAAGCAGCGGAGAGAAATCCTGATCAAATGTATGGTGGCATTGACATCTATTTTCCTAATCCGCCAGAAAACTTGGTGGGTGTACAGTTTAAAGAATATGAAGCCGCTTTCTTAGTGGGTTATATTGCAGGCAAAATGACTGAAACCGACAAAGTGGGGTTTGTCGGCGGTATGGAAATACCACCCGTTTTGCGTTATCAATATGGTTTTATGTCAGGCGTAAAAAAGGCAAATCCTGATTGTGAAATAAAAGTCCAGTATGCGAATAATTTTTTGGATGTTGCCTTGGGCAAAACAATCGCAAATCAAATGTACCAAAATGATATCGATATTATTTTCCCTGCTGCAGGTGCAACGGGTACGGGATGTATTGAGTCCGCTAAAGACAATGACAAATATATCATTGGCGTGGATTTAGATCAGTATGAACTTGCGCCTGACAATATCATCACTTCTGCAATGAAAAATGTGGATCAAGCTATATTTACAATTTCTAATGAGTTTACAAAAAGTGGAGAATATGCTTCTGGAAATGTTGCCTTTGGTTTGAAGGAGGGAGCTGTGGGGATCTCGCCAAACTCAGATAAACATGTGCCACAAGAAATATTGGATGAAGTGAATCAAATAAAGGAAGACATCATTTCAGGTGCTCTTTCTATTCCTGAGAATAAAGAAGCGTATGATGCGCTTTATAATCAATAATTAATTTTCTAATGGTATTAACGGAGGCAGTAATGAATGATAAGGAGAATAACAATTATGTACTTGAATTGCTTGATATCCATAAAAGCTATGGTTCAAAAGTCGTAAATGACAATATAACCATGCGTTTAAAAAAAAATGAAATCCACGCATTGTTGGGTGAAAATGGCGCGGGAAAAACGACTTTAATGAACATAGCCTATGGATTAGTCTGTCCCGATTCAGGAAAAATAAAAGTAAATGGGACAACATTAGTTTTGGAAAATTCATCTGCTGCAATAAAAAATGGCATCGGCATGGTGCATCAACATTTTATGTTGATCGATTCGTTTACAGTATTAGAAAATATTGTTTTGGGCCGAGAGTGTAAAAAACAGGGGGTCTTTACGGATCTCCAAAAATCAAAAATCGAAATTCAAGCGCTTCTTGAGCAATATAACTTTGAGATTGACTTAGAGGCCAAAGTAAAAGATATTTCAGTGGGCATGCAACAGAAGGTCGAGATTGTTAAAATGTTGTATAGAGGCGCTAAAATATTGATTTTAGATGAGCCTACAGCAGTTCTAACACCAAAGGAAATTGATGACTTGTTAGTCGTATTAAAAGGTTTGTCAGAAAGCGGTCACTCCATTATAATCATTACGCATAAATTGAAGGAAATAAAAAAATCTGCACAGAGGTGTACCATAATAAAGCATGGCAAATTAGTTGCTACAGTGGATGTGAAAGAAACGGATGAAGATCAACTGGCTTCTATGATGGTGGGTAGAAAAGTAGAATTCAGTGTTGAAAAACGAGCGCATCATTTTTCTAAAACATTATTCAAAGTGGACAAATTATGTGTAAATGACTATAGGGGCATTAGGGCTGTTAATAACGTTAGCTTTGACATAAGAGAAGGTGAAATTTTAGGGATTGCAGGGGTTGACGGGAATGGTCAATCTGAACTTGTCGAAGCCATTGCAGGGATAAGAAAAATTGAAAGTGGGCATTTTTTTATAGAAGGGAATAATATAACTCATAAAAAGCCTAGAGAAATAATAGATTCTGGCGTATCCACAATACCAGAAGATAGACAAAAAATGGGGTTGATTCTCCCCTTTAATTTAGCGTTTAACTTGATCCTTCACAAGTATGCTATCAGACCGTTTTCTAAGTTTGGTTTTCTCAATTTTGAAAGCATACGCAAACAGGCTTCAAGTAGGTTAAAAGCTTTTGATGTTCGCCCAGATGATCCGAATTATTTAGCAAGTGCATTGTCTGGGGGAAATCAACAAAAATTGATTATTGCAAGAGCATTATTTGACAATCCAAAGCTGCTCATAGCCTGTCAGCCCACCAGAGGTCTCGACGTCGGCGCTATTGAGTATATTCATAAAATGATTATAGAACATCGTAATAAAGGACGCTCAATACTGTTGGTATCGCATGAATTGGACGAAATTATAGATTTATCGGATAGAGTCTTGGTATTTTATGAGGGCAAAATCGTTGGCATGCTCGAGGGCAAAGCTATTGAAGAAAGAAAAATTGGATTACTCATGGCAGGGGGGGAATAAAATGCTCAGTAAGATCACCAAGTTCAAGTCCATATTCTTAATTGTGACTTCCATCGTTTTGGGTTTAGTTATAGGAAGCATTATTTTACTCCTTGCGCACTACAATCCATTACAAGTTTATTCTACTTTATTTGTAGGGATTTTTGCAAAACCCAAATATATATTGTGGACACTGCTTAAGGCCACGCCGATTATTATGACGGGCTTATCCGTTGCGTTTGCCTTTAGAATTGGGATGTTCAATATAGGCGCTGAAGGTCAGTACATGATCGGCGCATTGTTAGCCGTAATTTGTGGATACTATCTGGATTTAAACAGCAGTATTCATCCGATCATTATAATCATTATTGCTATGCTGGGTGCTGGTATATTTGGCGGCATAGCTGGATACCTTAAAATTAAATTTGATCTTAATGAAGTTATTTCTACCATTATGCTGAATTGGATTGCATTTTATTTCTATAATTATATGATTGACACGCCTTTTCTAAATAAAGGGATGAATGTCTCTCATAAAATTAAGGCATCTGCAAAACTCACCATAATTTCATCGAATGATTTTTTGGAAAAGACGAACACTTTTTTATATGACTTAGAAAAAGTTAAATTCCATTGGGGCTTTTTTATCGCCATTATATTGGCGGTTATATGCTGGATCATATTAGAAAAGACCACTTTGGAGTTTCAAATGAAAGCAGTGGGCCTCAATCCAAATGCTTCTGAACATGCGGGCATAGATATCAAACGCAATAAAATACTGGGCATGTTCATTGCTGGTGCCTTGGCTGGTGCTGGTGGTGCGATTCAAGTATTAGGCGTTAATTTTGGGATTACAACATTAGCTGCGATGCAAGGTCTTGGTTTTGAAGGCATTGCTGTGGCCTTGGTTGCCAATAGTTCTCCTATTGGATGTATTTTTTCAGGATTGCTCTTTGGAGGCTTGCGTTATGGTGCAACCAAGATTCAAGTACCGCCTATCAGTGCACCATCGGAAATAATCAATGTGATCATTGGAATGATTGTTCTATTCATAGCTGTGCCAAAAATCATTGAGGTGCTTATTAGAAACAGAGGTGAACAATATGATAAATAGTATCGCTTTTTTAATTGGTGCGACGTTAATGTATTCAACGCCAATATTATTTACGGCATTGGGTGGACTGATATCAGAAAAGTCAGGGATTGTAAATATTGGGCTTGAAGGCATGATGGTAGCAGGTGCTTTTTCGGCAGCAGCAGTTACGACGATTACTGGGAATCCATGGTTTGGGTTAATGGCAGGCAGCTTAACATCAGGCACTATTGCATTTGTACATGGATTGTTATCCGTCTACCTTGGTGCAAATCAAATTGTGTCGGGTGTCGCTATAAATTTTCTTGGACCTGCGATTTCGCTATTTATGTGTAAACAATTGTTTAACGGATCAACCAATACGCCCACTATAGACACGTCAGAAAAGCTACCCAAATTGTTTGCAAATATATTTACAGAGGGGTCCTTTCTAGATTTTGTTTTTCATCAAGATATTACAGTATATTTAGCACTTTTTTTAGTCCTTGTAATTGGGGTTTTTTTGAACAAAACGATTATTGGTTTGAGAATTAAATCTGTTGGAGAGCACCCGAAAGCTTCAGAAACTTTAGGCATTAATGTCTATCATCTCAGAGTTATGGCCTCTACTATTTCAGGCGCTATTGTTGGTATAGGGGGTGCATCCATGAGTATCGCATTGTCTTCGCATTTTTCACCAACTCTAATTGCAGGGCAGGGTTTTATTGCACTTGCAGCGGTTATTTTTGGTAAATGGAAAGTAACAGGCGTTTTGAATGCGTGTTTACTTTTTGGCTTTACACAATCACTTGTCATATTCATAGGTGGAACAGATCTTGAATTTCCAAGCAAGATTTTGTCCATGTTGCCCTATTTTGTAACCATAATCACATTAATTATATTCAAAAGCAAATCAAGTGCGCCGAAAGCGTTGGGTATACCCTACGAAAGATAAAATTAAAAGTATGAAATAAACTAGAATTACCATGGAGGTATTAGAATGAGAAAATTTATAATCGACACAGATACAGCATCTGATGATGCCGTTGCACTGATTATGGCTTTAAGAGAAAAAGAGGTAAAAGTAGAGGCGATAACCGTGGTTGCAGGCAATGTGCCCATAGATGTCGCTGTGAAAAATGCACTTATTTCGGTTGAAATGGCGAACACTTATAAACCACCTGTCTTTAAAGGGATTGCTAAACCGATATTGAGAGAACTGGTAGATTCGGAATATGTGCATGGCAGTGATGGTATGGGTGAAATGAATCTGCCAGACCCTACAATTCAAATTGAACAAGAACATGCAGTAGATGCGATGATCCGCATGATTGAAGCGCATGATGATCAAGAATTGGAACTGATTACACTGGGTCCTTTGACGAATCTGGCAGTTGCCTATGTAAAAGCGCCTGAGATTTTGAAGAAATTAAAAAGAGTGACGATTATGGGCGGTGCAGGACTGAAGTCAGGCAATATTACGCCTGTTGCAGAATTTAACATTTACGTTGATCCTGAAGCGGCCCAAATTGTGGCGGCATCAGGGTTGCCCTTATATTTTGTCGGCTGGGATGCGAGTATGGGGGAGTCGTTTTTAAATCTGGATGATTTAGAATTTTTAAACAATTCTGGATCAGAAACAGCGAAGTTCTGCGTGAGGTGTAATAAGTCACTACAGACATTTAATTTAGAGCGCTTAAATCACCAGGGTTTCGATTTGCCAGACCCTGCAACCGTGGCGGCTGCCTTCTATCCTGAAATTGTAGAAAATTATGATGCATACTGTTATGTGGAATATAAAAGCGAAATGAATAGTGGACAACTTGTCATCGATTATTTGTCAATTCTAAACGAACCACCAAACGCCACCTTTTGTGGTGTGTTAAATGGGGCAGCTTTTAAGCAAAAATTATTTGAACTGATCATAGATTGATTCAATTCATTGAAAAATAGCTCTTTTATGAAACCGATTAAATCAGCACTGAATCCCTCAAATTGATATTGAACAATTCAAACTTTGCAGTGCAAAATAGCTTATGTACTGCAAAGTTTTATAAGATAAAGCTTAATTTGGGTATACGAAACATGAGTTGAATCCTTATATTTTTTAACTTAAAATGGAATGGGGTGAATCATTTGATTGAATTAAAGGCATTATTGGGTAATTGTCCAAAGTATATAGCGGATCAATTTATTACGGAAGAGGTCGAAGAAGGTATCGTTTTAATGGAGCAAGGTTCTAGAGCCAGACAAGTCATCTTTCTCATAGAGGGCAGAGTCAATATTTATAGGCTAGCGCTTAATGGCATAAACATGCTCGAGTACGAGTACGGCAACTATGAGATGATCGGTGAAGTAGAAGCCCTTAATGGTATGGAAATACTATCCAACGTTGTTACTGTTAGAAAATGCAAAATAGTTCGAATTGATAATGAATTATTCAGAGAATGGATAAATGTCGATCGCGCGTTTAATGATTATGTGTTAAAACAACTAGCAGATAAACTCTACGAAGCTTGCCTTAACACAGAGATCAATATGGCATATCCGATGAAGTATAAAGTACTGTATTATTTATTAACACAGGCAAAAAAAGGTCATAAATATATACCAAAAGATGAATTGGTGGCTGCCATCGCTGGAAGGCTTCGCAGCACCAACAGAGTCTTAAGTGATTTGGCAGAAGAGGATATGATCGAATTGGATGTCGGTATGATCAAAATTGTCGACTTAGCAGCGATCCAAAATCAGATGAAGGCTTTCGAGAATAAGTCGTGAAAGTGATGCTTTGATCAATAGAGCTGTTTTTTAATAAAATTGGACTTAACAAATATGCCATTGTGCGCTATAATAACAATATAATAATGAATAGAGGTTCGCTAATGGCTCAAGTTTTAAAAGAAGAAATCAAGAATAGAATTATTGAATCAGGAATCAATTGCTTTATGGCAAACGGGTTTCAAAAGACGACGATGAAAGAAATATCCGAAGACTCGGGCATATCTGTGGGCAATCTATACCGTTATTTTCCCAATAAGAGAAGTTTGTACGATGAAATCATTAAACCATTCTATTTGGGGATCGAACTGATGACCAAAGAAGTGCATGCCACCATTGAACAGGAAGAAAAACCAGACATTGATTTCCTAACGTCTAGAGCCTATAAGAGGTTGTTTGAGTTGTTTCAAAATCAGAGGCGGATTGCAGGGATTGTCATAAGAGATCCGGGTAGTCTTGAATTTCATGAAACGATGAGTACTTTTATCAATATGTTATCTGCCAGTCTTAAAGTTTCTTTTGAAATGTACACTCAGAAGCAGATGCATGATGAAATATTCTACAGAGCTTTTGCCAATTCAATTGTTTATGGCTTTATTTCCATAGTGGCCAGTGTGCCAGAGGCAAAACTAAATGAGTCGCTTGAAAACTTTATCAAATTTTCTTTTGGTATGATTAAAGAGCGTTATATGAGTCTGTTTGATAAATAGATTCTTTTTTTTAAGACAATAGCGAATTGAAATTCATTATACGAATTCAATTGAAATATATCATACAAACAGGAGGCATATATGTCGAAAAAAAATAGAGTGATTTTAACGCTTATAATTTTAGGGGCTTTGGGTTTGACTGTCTTCAAAGTAACATGCCAAGTGGATGCCCCAATAGTTGTGGTCAAACCAGTGACGGTGAAAAAATTGGCAATGACGAATTATGATGTCAGTTTAAATTATGTGGGGCGGGTTGAATCTTCAAGTCTGAAAAAATTAAGCTTTAAAAGCACGGGTAAAGTTGAAAGCATTAAAGTTGCTGTGGGTGATCGCGTGAATGCAGGGGATCAGCTGATGATACTTGATCAGGAAGATCTTATTTTCGCGAAAAACGCAGCAGAAAATCAAATGAAGGTCGCACTGGCTCAATATGAGAAGGTTCTAAAAGGGACGTCTTCTGAGGAACTAAAGAATGCCAAAAGCAATGTGGAAAAGGCACAAGAAATCTATAATGATGCTCAAAAACAGCTGGATCACGGCAAGTTGCTCTATGAATCAGGTGGCATTTCAAAAGATGCGCTAGATCAGTTGACACTGAACTTAAATCTTCAAGCAAAGAATTTAGACCAAGCAGAACAACTCTATCAAAAGGCAAAACGAGGTGCTGAACCTGAAGATGTTGCAATGGCGCAGGCCAATTACTTAATGGCAAAGACAGATTTTGAATCCAAGCAATCCCTACTGGAGGATGCTGTTCTAAGGGCACCGGTCTCTGGAACGATTGTTTCAATTTTGTATGAAGCGGATGAAACGGTTCCCGCAGGGTATCCCGCTGTTGTCATTCGAGAAGACAGTCAGATTATAAAAGTGGGTGTCACAGGTGAAGATCTTAAAAAAATCAAGTTAGGTCAAGAATTTCTATGTACAGATTTGGCATTGAAAGGCTCGATTACAAGGCTTGCAGAGGTGCCCGACGCTTCAACACATCTTTATGAAATTGAAGCGACACTAAAAAACAGTGATTTATTGATTGGTGAAATTGTCGAATGCAGGCTTTTGATTGGTGAAGCATCCGGCGTCATAATTCCAATTGAAAGCATTCTCAATGATGGTGAAGATTTTGTGTTCTTGTATGAAGAAGGCTATGTGACCAGACAGGTTGTTCATAAATCGGAAATCATAGGCAACCAAATTTTAGTGAGCGGTCTAAACGCAGGTGATTTATTGATTTCCAAAAATATCAATCAATTGAAAGATGGCGAACTTGTAAGTCTAATGGAACAATAAGGGGAAAAAGATGATCAAAAGAGTAATTTTAAATCGAAAAATAATGCTGTTTTTTGTAGCCCTGATTGGATTGATGGGACTATATGCTTATAATGTTACACCGAAGCAAGAAGCGCCTGATATTGCCGCTACGACTGCCATTGTAACAGCTATCTTTCCAGGGGCATCCCCTTCAAATGTGGAAGCGTTGGTCACTTCTAAAATTGAAAAAGCGCTCAGTAATATTGAGGGTTATGAGGCATGCTCTTCTTATTCCAACAACAGTGTTTCAACGATGGTCGTCAAGTTTAAATACGGGGTTGATGTGGATGCAACTTGGGATAAGCTCAGACGTGCCATGGTGGATGTCCAATCTGAATTGCCCGATGAAGTGCTGACGATTGAGGTCAATACGGATGTCACAGAAACTACGGGTATTTTAATTGCACTTTCAAGCGATACGTACTCTTACGAAGCGTTGAGTAATTATGGTAATGAAGTCATTTCTAAACTATCTCGCGTGGATGGTGTTGCAAAATTTGAAATTTCTGGTGAGATTTTAAAACAACTTACAGTTGAAATTGATTATCAAAAACTCAATGCACTGAATTTGTCTTTCAATGAAATTAAGCAGCTCATTCAAAGTCAAAATATTGAGATTCCCTCGGGTAAAATAGAAGATGACGGTTCTAAGATAAATTTGACCATGGATGGCACTTTTCAGAGCCTTGATGATATAGGAAATATTATCATTGGCGTTTCCAGTGAAAATGGATCGGTATTGAGGCTCAAAGATATTTCGAAAATCTATTTTGAAGACGAAGTAGGATTGGTAAAATATCGAAGCCAAGGGCAGAAGGCCATTTTGATTACTGGCTATTTTGAAAAGAATAAAAACATTGTGACCATAGGCAAAGACGTTAGAACAGAAATTGAGGCCATTAAAAAGGAATTGCCTGATCATCTTGAATTTAAAGAAGTGGTTTTTCAACCTGAGGAAGTGGACGATGCCATACACAATTTTCTGGGCAATCTATTCATGGGGATTATTTTGGTGATCGTCGTCGTCTTAGTTGGCATGGGTGCTCGAAATGCAGTAATCGTATCGCTTGCAATACCCCTTTCCATATTGTCTACTTTTGTCATGATGGCCGTTTTTCATATTCAGATTCATCAAGTTTCCATAACCGCATTAATTGTGGCTTTGGGCATGTTGGTGGACAACGCAATTGTCGTAAGCGATGCCATTCAACACAAGTTGGATGCTGGCGAACCCAAATTAGAGGCTTGTGTAAATGGTGCTAAGGAAGTGAGCATCCCTGTATTGACTTCGACGTTAACCACCATAGGTGCATTTTCACCGTTCTTGATGTTAAATTCCATAGCGGGGGATTTCGTAAAAGCTTTGCCGATAATTGTCATCATTGCACTTTCGGCGTCCTATCTGATTGCACTCTTTGTGACGCCTGCAATGGCCTATATATTTTTTAAACCATCAACTAAGAAAGTGATTACTGTCGATCAAACCTTTGTGTATAAGATGCTGAACTATGCACTTGCTCATAAGAAAATGGCATTGGCATTGGGGTTGGCTTGCATCATTCTATTGGGATCAACTGTTTGGATGACTCATGTTGTCTTCTTCCCAAAAGCGGATAAGGATTTGCTCTATATCGATGTCACAGCAGATCGCAATGTGGATATTGAATACACTCAGACTGTAACAGATCAAATTGAACAGATCTTGGGCAATGATCCTGGTGTTGTGAGCTATACCACGGCTTTAGGGGGTGGCGTTCCAAAATTTTATCAGACTATGGGTATTACGACTACGATTCCAAGCAATGCACAAATTGTCATTAAAGTGGCTTTAGATCAAACGGATTTCAATAAAAATACACCTTATGCCGATGATTTGCAAAGGCGAATAGACGCCGTATTAATTGGCGGCAAAGCAACGGTAAAAGAGCTGGAGAGTGCTGAGCCAATAGGTGCGCCTATAAATATCAGATTCTTTAGTACAGATCAAACCAAGCTCAAAACGATTTCAGAACAAGCTGTGACCAGTCTTGAATCCATTGAAGGGACTAAGAATGTGAGATCCGATTTGAGTCAAAAAGTTTATGAATTTTCAATTGATATACACGAAGAGCAAGCCGCTTATCTGGGGATTTCCAAATACGATGCTTTAAATGAAGTGAGTATTGCACTGAGAGGTCGTGAGGCAAGTATCTACAGAAGTGAAGGTGTGGAAAGTGATATTATCGTCAAAAGCAATTTGGACAGTATTGAAGCTCTGGAGAACTTAGCGATTAAGTCATCTGTCACTGATCATAAAATCCTCTTGAAAGACATTGCAACAGTTGTGTTAGAACCCGTAAATCCAACGATTATAAAGTATGACCAAAAGTATGCGGTCAAGGTGTCCAGTGATGTCCTCAGTGGTTATAGTCGTCAAGAGATTGTAAGTTTGTTTCGCCAGCAGTTAGAGGCAAAAGATTTGGAGGGCATCTCCTTTGAGTTTGATGGTGAAGGGGAAAAGATCAAATCCAATTTTGGCAATTTGGGCATCAGTGCCCTTATCGCATTGTTGTTTATTTATGCGATTATATTGATTCAATTTAAATCCTATAAACAGCCCTTTATTATTCTGTTGACGGTGCCACTCGCTTCGACGGCGTCGGTCTTTGGACTGTTTATCACCAATCAACCGCTCTCTTTTACTGCTCTGGTGGGCATCATCAGTTTGATTGGGATTGTGGTCAACAATGCAATCGTGCTTTTGGATTATATTAACAGTAAACTGGCAGAAGGGTTAGATGTAGATGAAGCGTGCCGAACCGCTTCTGTGATGAGGTTTAGACCCATTATGCTATCCACCATAACCACGGTGATCGGGTTGATTCCACTGGTGATTTCAAACAGCGAGTTGTTCAAGCCAATGGCCATTGCGCTCATGTCGGGCTTATTGATTTCAACGATGCTGACATTGGTGTTTATACCGTTGGTGGTGAGTATGGTTATTGGAAAGGAGTAGCCACATTCGCATATATCGGCCGACTTTTTTTATACCGTTCTCATTTCTAACTTTTGGGTAATATGAAAATCCCCCACCCACCTATATACACCCTTCGGACTAGAGTCCTCGCTTGCGCTGCGGATAGCCCTGCTGGTGTATATAGGTGGGTGGGGGATGGTTTTTTACATGTTCAATAAATGCCCTATACACTGAATGTGAACGAGGGCAAACTTTTTTATAGATATTTAGATAAATTTTTTTAAAATGGAGGAGTATTCATTTTTATATATTTTGATCAGGAATCCCCACTAATTAATTTGATCTGGTATTTTATGAATTTGCTATTTATGGTAAAATATTTACACAAAGTATAATTTAAGAGGTGAAATATGCTATCTTGGAAAGAATATATAGAAAAAACTGTAAAAAATTACGAAGAATACAATAAACTGGAAATTTCTATAGATGGCTTTCCTAATGTTACCAATATACCTAGTATTGTTTTATTAAGCCTAGAACTTAATAAAATAACTGATGGAAATCTCGGGCTAATATTGCCAAAATCATTCGTTTATGTTTATTTGATGGCTGTATTATACCAACTTGAAATAATTAGTAAAATTAATTTTAATGATAACATTATAGATCAATTTAAAAGTGGAGAGCTATTGAAGTGCGGTAATAGTATTGTTGAGTTTGATAAAGTTGATTATAGCGATGGTATTGGTAGAATATGGGTTCGCACAGCAGATACCAACACTGGAATACCGCTAGAATCTGCCCCGCTACTGCAGTATACTAAAACTAAAAAGAAATTATCAAAAGACAAGAAATTTAATTCTGAGCATAAGAGGCAGACTTTAGAAAATATGAAACTAAAAAGTGATGGCATTATTTTAAAAGCCAAAAGACTGAAAACGCATGTAAATAGTAGTGTGTGTATTGTAACTAATCAAGGTAAGTTTATTGATTTTATTAAGACTACAACCATTAACAAACAACCTCTTATTGATTTGTTATATACGGTAAGATTAGATTATAATGGTGGTCTGATTGATGTATCAACAGGGAAATTAGAAGGGATACCAAGTATAGTTATTGCATCCGATATTTATAAAGCTCATGAGTATATAGAGTCACATGATTCAGTAAAGCAACTTATTGTTGATATAACTGATGCGACTGATTTAGAAGCAGAATATTATACACATCAAAAAATAAAGGAGTATGGTGTAAAGACGCTTTTTATATCGGATTTAACTAAGAAAACGGATATAATTGAATTAGAAAAAATGAATGCAAGCATATGGGAATGGACACGAGAACTGGTAAAACAAATGCCAAATTTGAGTTTAAATAATAAATTAGATTTAGAATTAAATAACTATGTAAATCATGATTTGGAGTGCATTCATTGCCCAAATGATAAATTCGCTATTGTGTATGATTACATTCGTGAAATAAAAAGTGATGATGATTTAGAAGAAGAATTTTTTGATGCCTATATTAAGCTAGTTGGCATCTTTTATCGATTGTTGTTGATACCAATAATTATAGATTCTATAGAGAGAGAGAATATAATAAATAAAATTTATGAAATTAGAAAAGAGATAGAAGCAAATTCTAAAAGGATCTGTTCACACACACATAAGATGTTGGCAAATTTAACAGAAAATTTAATTATATTAGCAGGTAATCGAACTAACGATAAATCTAGTTTGTTAAGAAAATTGATATCTCAGTGCTCAGAAGGAAAAGTAGCTATTATTATTAAGAATAGAGCTGATAAAAAACGAGTAGAAGATTATATTCTGCGTCTTCATTATAATAAAAAGAATTTGAAAGTTGTCGTAAAAACAGTGCAAGAATATAAGAAAAAAGATTCTGTTTTTTTTGATGCTGTAATTTGCTCTGGTTGGTTTGGTGAGAACCATATGAAATCTATTTTTTATTCGAATAAGACAGCAAAGATAAAAGTTTTGCTGTATGAAATTGAAGAACATTGGAGAAAAACACATACTAGAAATTGGGCTAAATTTTCTATAAAAAGTTCAAATGAAATAATTCTTAAAGATGTCAAATTGGATTTTGAAAATAGCAATAGGCAAATGATTTTTACAGAGAGTGTTTTAAATTCTGAATTTATAATAGATATGGATAAATTAATTAATACTTATCAATTTTCATTGTATAAAACTAATAGCAGTCATTTGAAAGAAAAAGTAATAGCAGTTAATTTTTATGAAGGAGGAATTGCATTTTTTAAAAAAAATCATAAACTTATTGTTATTAATGATATTATTGAAATAGGATTAAATAGAATACAAGAAAAAAGTGCTGGTCAGTTATTGGAAGGTGATATTATTGTTATAAGGGATTCTCAAAAAGATATTATAAGAGAAATGGCTGACAATATTTTAAATTCAAATGGTTATAATGATGTAAGACAAATATCCTGTCGCTGGAAAGAAGTTTTACAAAATAAATTAGAAACATCGGAGTTCAGTGAATTATATTACTCGTTGAGTAATAATGGCTGCAGCGTTACGGAAAGTTGTGTTAGAAATTGGATTTACAATGATCATATGATAATGCCAAATGATTTTGATCATGTATCATTAATTCTTTCGTTAGATTCAAATAAAATACACCCAGAAGAAGTAGAGAAAATTTATAGTGCAGGTAAAATAGTTAAAAGTGCACATGTTTCAGCGGGGAAAAAATTATCTGAATTACTATATTCAAGTTTAAGAGGAAAATATATAAAAAGTAAATTTGTAAATAGCGAAATGACATTACAATCAGAAATTGAATTGGAAGTAGTGGGTAAAATTAAAGTGTTGAAAATTGACAAAATTACCAACAATATAACAATTGATGCCTCGTACGCAAACAAGTTTTATTTAGATTAAGTTAAAAATTCTGAGAAAAGTGTTTACTATAAAAAGTAAGTTAGGAGCGTTTTATGAATAAAATTCAAAAATATTCTTCGTTAAGTAAAGAAGATAAAGATATTTATCTTCAGGAAATTGTATCAGAATTGGAGTCTGCTAAAGTAAAGAAAGATAAAGTTAATGTATTAAAAATAGAAAGAGAAATAACTGCAATGCTTCGTTCAGAGTTTGTTGATGCCATGAAGACGGATTTTATTGGTCCCTATCCTGAAGAAGAGGAATTAAAAATATCAGAAAGTCCTTCTAGTAATTACTTGACAGGTATTTTACAGCCTAAATCTTTTGAAGACGAGGAGATAGTTGATTATATAGAAAGCAATATAGGGGAAAAAGCTCAAAATGAGTATATTAATAAACAAGAATTTGATGAGTATGAAAGAGATAGAAGTGAGAATGACGATGAAGAAGATGATGACAAAAATATTTCTAAATTTAAATCTCAAAGTTCAGCTGGTTTAAATTTCTTTTTAGATTTGGATGTTAAAAAATTAAATGTTCTTGCGACATGGGGGGAATATGAGACTGAAACTTACAAGCAAGAATATATACCTAAAAATTCTGATGAAATAAAAATTAAAAATAAGAGAAGATATAGAAGAAAACAGATTAATAAAGATAAAAAATATATGATAGATTTATTTGATGATAGAAAAGAATTGAAACTGACGGAGGATGGAATTTTTTTAAGGTGGGTTTGCTTCAAATTGCTTAACACAGAAAAAACTATGGTTGCTTTGTATTTGAGTAACGAAAGAGAAAAAAAGAGCAATAAACAAGATATTACAAAGAATATGTATCAAGTTGAACTTGAAGTTGAAGGAGTAGATTGTGAGCATCCTTTTGTATCTCGTACAGAGGCATATGGGTTTAAAACTTCAGAAGATTATTATTATAAAAACAAACCATATTTTGGTCAAGGATACGGTTGTGCTGTCAATTGGGAAAAACCAAAAGGACAACGTACATCAAAGATAAAAATTTCATTTCTTCCTACTGAAGAAATACCTGGTGTAAGTCCAGATAGGAAAAAGTTTATTGGTAAGTTATCTATGAAAAAGTTCTCTATGGATACTGAAAAAGAGAATACTATAGGTATACTTAATGCACTTGCTGATGAATATGAAGAATGGATAGATAAAGAAAAATATCATGAGTTTATGAATGATGAAAATTATAGATCTAAAGGTAATGACATAATAAAAAAATGTGAAGAATCACTTAGTAGCATACGCAAAGGAATATTGTTACTCGATGATAATATTGTTTTTGAAAGCTTTAAATTCATGAACGAAGCACTTCATTTTTCAAGAGCACTTAGTAAATTTAGCAAAGATAGAAATGCAAAAGAAGCAGAGTTACTAGAACTTCGAACGGAAAATCATTCATTTTGGCGTCCGTTCCAGATCGCTTTTATTTTAAAAAATATTGAGAGTATTGTTGATAAAAAATCGAATGATAGCAAAAATGTAGAGCTGTTATATTTCCCCACTGGCGGAGGTAAGACAGAAGCTTATTTGGGGATAATTGTATTTGCAATTGCGTTAAGAAGGTTCCGCAAAGATACAGATGTAAATTACGAATATGATGGTGGTGTTACCGTATTTCTGAGATATACACTAAGACTACTAACAACACAGCAAAGAGATCGATTGTTAAAAGTTATTAGTGCAGCAGAACTTTTAAGACACGAAGGAAAATATAGATTGGGAAAGGCACCTATTTCTATTGGGTTTTGGGTTGGTGGCACTACAACACCAAATAAGTTTGATGATCTAGTTGAAAATGAATATAGAACAAGGTTCATAATAGAACGATTAAAGGGAAATTTATACGATCAAATAAGAAGTTGTCCAATTTGTGGTACTAAGTTAACTGCTGAGTGTCATGACTTAAGCGTAAAGGGAAGAGAGAAGTTTCATAAAATCTATTGTTCAAAGAAAGGCTGTGCGTTCTCAAGGGAAAGTGGCAAAAGAATTCCTGTAGACCTTATAGATGAAGCCATATATAGAAATTGTCCAACGGTTGTTATTGCAACAGTTGATAAATTTGCTCAAATAGCAACGAAAGAGGATTCTCATCTACTTTTTGGTAAGCGAGATAGGTATCTAGAGGGATATGGAAATATTCTTTGTGGGAGTGAATTTAAGAGTAGAAAAAAACCAAATATAGTAAAACCTTTTTTTCCTCCTGAATTGATTATTCAAGATGAATTACATCTTATAACGGGACCGTTAGGAACACTTTATGGTCATTATGAAACTGCTATTGAGGAATTGTGTAGAATATATTATGATGACTGGACATTAATGCCCAAATATATTGCGTCTACAGCAACAATTAGAAATGCATTGGATCAAATTCAGTCTTTGTATGGCAAAAAATTCACTCAATTTCCGGCTCCGGGTCATGAATCAGCTAGTTCTTTTTTTGCTGAAGAACTAGACTTAGATATTAATCCCTTTAGATTGTACGCCGGGATTTATGCACCCGGCTCATCTGTTAAAACAACGGTTCTAAGAGTTTACGCTGTAATTATTCAGACAGCTATGAGATTTAGAACTCATGAAATATTCAAGAATTATCTAGATCCATATTGGACACTGATTGGTTACTTTAATAGTAAGCGTGAGCTTGGTGGGACAGTTAGATTATTGCAGGACGATATTCCTAGCAGAGTAAAAGTTTTGGCTAATCGCAATAATGATGAAAAACCTAGAACAAATATAAAATACAAGGAGATTACTTCAAGAATAAAATCAAAAGATATACCATTACTATTGGAAGAATTAGAAAATGGACTCAAAAATGGTGATAATGGAAATGAAATTTTAGATGCTGTAGTAGCAACCAATATGATAAGCGTGGGGATGGATGTTGATAGATTAGGTGTTATGGCAGTTACAGGTCAACCGAAGACAACTTCAGAATATATTCAAGCAACAAGTAGAGTTGGACGTAGCATGCCAGGACTTGTTTTTAATATTATTAATCCTTACAGGAATAGAGATATGTCTCACTTTGAAAATTTTAAGGCTTATCATGGGCAACTGTATCGGTTTGTAGAGGGGACAACTGCAACACCTTTTTCTACGAGAGCACGTGAAAGATCGTTACATGCACTTTTGGTTGCGATGTTAAGAGGAATGCATGATGAAATGCGTGCAAATAATAAGGCATATAATTTAAATAAGCTTGAAGCTAATAAACTTAGTTTAACTATAGAACACTTATTGGACCGAGTAAGAATTGTTGATCCGATGAACACTTTCGATACTGAATCAGAAATATTAGCCTTTATAGATGAGTGGAAGATACTTATTTCGAGTTTTGATCATTTGCATTATATAGAGTGGAATTCAAAAAATACTAAAGTAAAGAAGAAAAAACTTTTCAATTATCCTAATAATAAATGGGATAATCATGAAAGAACGGCACTTCAATCGTTGAGAAATGTTGAAGAAGATGTAGAAATATATCATTGGGAGGGATATGATGTATAGCAATAAAAAACCGACTATAAGTAAAATGCAACCACTTCAACTGTTAACAACATTTGGGCCTGGATCTATCCATGATGCGGTTAAAGATTCTTTAACAATATTAGATATTGATTATTGGAATGGTGGTTATGCCCCAGAAGATTACATGGGCAAAGACATCAAATTCTTGCATTTTGCAAATTTACTAAGAGTTAAATCTTTTAAGGAACCAAAGCCAGGGAAAAAATCAATACCATCAATATCATTTCCTGACTGGCATATATGCAAACGCTGTGGCTCTATGTTTAAACAATCAGAGAAAAAAATGAACCATGAGTATTCATGGAAGGGACCAAAATGTGATTGTGGAAGTGATGCTTTTCCCTCAAGATTTGTAGTATCGTGTGAAGCTGGTCATTTAGATGATTTTCCATACCGTGAATGGGTCCATCACGGAACATCGAATTGTAATGGTGAATTAACAATGAAGAGTGATGGTTTTTCATCTGAATTAGATGCAATTAAAATTAGTTGTACTTGTGGCGCTAAACGAACCTTAGCTGGAGCAACAACAACAAATAATTTTAGAGAGTATAAATGTTCTGGAAACCATCCGCATAGACCTGATCAATTTAATGAAAAATGCGATAAACATGTTATACCAAGCTTAAGAGGTGCATCAAGTATATATTTTCCAGTATTAAAAAGTGCATTAAAAATTCCTCCTTGGGATAATCCTAAACTTAAAATAGTTGAGGAGATATATGAGGAAATAGAGAAGTTCTGGAATATGGAACTGAAAAGATATAATAAAACAAATGGTTATGGGCCTGAAAATGAAAGTGAGTTTTATTGGAAGACTGTAGAAGAGTATTATGATCTACAAATTGAAGAGAAGGGCATTATAAGCAAGGATGACTATATTGATGCGCTTGAGAAACTAAAAAATAATGTCAATTCAACTTCAGAATTAAGACAAAAAGAATATGAATCTATTCTAAAAAATAGAGATATGAGCAACAAAAAAATTATTTGTGATTTTAAGGCTAGAGAAGTTGAATTATCACATGAGTTGGACCGTTATATAACAACGTTAGTCCGAATAGAGAAGTTAAAAGAAGTGATGGTTCTTAAAGGGTTTACTAGAAGTGGATTTCCAGATCCTGAAAATGATGATGACTCTAAGATCGTAGATCTCAATTATCAAAGGACAAACTGGTTGCCAGCAGTGACTATAAATGGAGAAGGTATATTTATTGAGCTAAATAGAGCTGAACTTGATAGATGGAGTGGTAAACCTGAAATTAAAGAGTTGTCAAAAGAATATGAAGATAATTATAAATTATATTTAGAAGAACGAGGTTGGCAATACCAAAGTAAAAGGGATTCAAATTATGTTTTGCTTCATACGCTAGCACATATTTTAATTAAACAAATGTCATTGAAAAGCGGTTATTCTTCAACTGAAATTAAAGAAAGAATCTACTATAGTGAATCCATGTCCGGAATATTATTGTACACAGGATGTGCAGATAGAGAAGGGACTCTTGGTGGTTTAGAGGAAATGGGGAAAAAAGAAAAATTTGAGGAGTTGCTTTACGAAGCACTCCAAGAGGCAACAACTTGTTCATCTGACCCTGGATGTATGTATTCAAATCCTTTCAAGGAAAGCGTTAATGGTGCAGCATGTCATTCTTGTACTATGATACCTGAAACGGCTTGTGAGAATGGTAACAGATTATTGGACCGAAGAATGCTTGTCTCAACAGGCAATAAAAAATATAGAGGATTTTTTGAAGAATTGGTGGAAGAAAAATGTGGCATAAGGATATTATAGTTTCATTAGTGGCAACGCAAATAAAAAATGATATGATACGTTTCAAAAAGAAATTTGACGAAGGTTGTATTTTTGAGAATGAATTGTTAGAGTTTTCATCCATAAAAGAGATGAAAAAAAGGATTCCAGATATCACTAATGAGCAATGCATCTTTATGTTACAACTTGGAATTAAATTATTAGATAGCAATGATGAAGATACTGCTTTGATTGTTACAGCTCCGTTAGCAAGTGGTCTGAATGCTAGACGAACTGAACCAACATATGTAGAATTGATTAAAAAAGCTAAGAGAAGTATATTGCTTACAGGTTACTCTATTTCCACGTATGCAGCAAGTATAATCAATGAGTTGCATTATGCGGCTAGATGTAGTATACCAATAGATTTTTATGTGAATGACTATAATAAAAATAAGCATCACCTTGAAACACTTCAGTCTTTAAAATTGTCATCGGTAAGAATATATGACTTTGTGAAACCTGAAAAGTCAAATCAATCACTTCATGCAAAAATACTTATAATAGATGATAAAGAAATATTAATTACTTCATCGAATCTTTCCTATAATGGTATGGGTGGTAATGTAGAATTAGGAGTTCTAATAAAATCAAGTGATAAAGCTAGAGAAATAAGAAAAGTATTCAACAAATTATACGATTCTAAAAGCTTTAAAAGAATTTACTGGTAAAGAAGAAAAGAGCAGCTTTATTCTTTGTTTTAGAATAAATTAGTAAAAAAGATATTGGTCTTTTCACTCTGTCCAATAGATTGATTTAGAGATATAATAGAGATAGAAGAAATAATAAAGGTGGTGAGAGTTGTGAATTTTATAGATTTATTCTCAGGAGCAGGTGGTCTATCTGAAGGATTTATCAAAGCTGGATTTAATGCTGTTGCACATGTGGAGATAGATAATTATGCATGTGCAACGATGGAAACAAGGACTGCATATCATAAATTAAAAGAACAAGGCAAACTTGAGATTTACAAATCTTATCTTAAAAAGGAAATTGATAGAGAAATGCTATTTCGACATATCGGAGAGGACATTAAAGAAACTGTCATAAATGAAAGCATATCAAATGAGACAATTCATTCAATTTTTAATCGGATAGATACTCTTATGAAAAACCAAAATATAACAGAAATTCCTTTGATTATAGGAGGACCTCCTTGTCAAGCGTACTCAGTAGTAGGAAGATCGAGAGATCCAAATGGAATGAAAGATGACCCTAGAAATTTTCTCTATAGAATGTATATAAAATTCTTAATTAAATATAAGCCAAGAGCATTTGTATTTGAAAATGTATTGGGCATTAAATCTGCTCAAAATGGAAAGATATATGAAAATTTAAAAAGAGAAATGCAAGAAGCAGGCTATACTATAAATAATAGGATAATAGATGCATCAAAGTATGGTGTTTTACAAAGAAGAAAGAGAGTGATAATTGTAGGTTGGAGAAATGACTTATCTTATAAATATCCTGAGTTAGAGGAAATAGATAACCAATATATGGTATCAGAAGTTTTTTGTGACTTGCCAAAGTTACAAGCAGGTGAAGCTGATATAACTGGGAAATATAGGGCTACTCCATCAAAATACTTAGTTGAGAGTGGAATAAGGAAACCTGATGATATACTTACACATCATGTTGCTAGGCCTCATATTGATAGAGATAAAAAAATATATTTAAAGGCGATTGATAGATGGTATGATAAAGGTGAGCGTTTAAAATATACAGATTTAGAAAAAAATGAAATGACTCATAAGAATACTAAATCTTTTTTAGACCGATTTAAAGTTGTTGCTGATAACTTAACCTATTCACAAACGGTCGTTGCTCATATAGCCAAAGATGGTCACTATTATATACACCCTGACAGAGAGCAATGTAGATCATTAACAGTTAGAGAAGCAGCAAGATTACAATCATTTCCAGATGATTACTATTTTGAAGGGCCTAGAACTTCAACTTTTAAACAAATTGGGAATGCTGTACCGCCAATCTTGGCAGAACAAATAGCAAAAAAAATGAAAGATTTGCTTAAATCTGAATAAAAATCAAAATTTTATCGAAATAAATTCTGTTTGAAAAAATATTCTCGAAGGTAATCTCTAACATGAATGGGATTATATTATGTAGAGATTTTTTTTAGTGCTGAAAAGGCAAATGTTTGATTGATCTAGTGTAAAAATAATTGATCTCTACACCTATCCTCATCCTCAATTTATCGACAATACAAAAAGTCCCCCACCACCTATATACATCAGCAGGGCTATCCGCAGCGACAGCGAGGACTCTAGCCCGAAGGGTGTATATAGGTGGTGGGGGATGGTTTTTATACTATGTATCTCTTAAAGGCTATAAATATATTGTATGTCCAATCGATATTGATAGTGATAGAACCATTAATTTTTATGTGATACAATGGAAATATGTGAGTATTCCGGACTAAATTGAGCAGTGGTTCCGATGAATGAGACCAGTGGGTACATTTTTTTAGACCACCCATTCTTGTCTATTAATCGCTTCATTATTGAGAAAATTAAAAGCTGCAAATACTATATGGAATATTGTTGTACATCTTATATGTGAGCCTAGGTTAAGCATGACCATTCTATAACGTTGCCTGTAGATTCCGACAGCAAAACTCCACTTGCACGGTGATATAGAGCCACTGTCACGGTTAAACAGAGCCACCTTCACGATGAGGTGAACCATTCTGCAATAAATCCTATAATGGTATCAGCACACATAAGTGTGACTACCATTACAGGAGGTCGATAATCATGGTGAATTACCGAGAAATTCTTAGGTTGAAAAGCCTCGGCTACTCACAACGGCAGATTGCAGCAAGTGTACACAGCTCACGTAACACAGTAAAGGATGTGCTTGTTTTAGCTTCAAGTGTCGGTATTAAATGGCCACTAGATGAAGCTGCAACAAATGAGTCGCTCCACGAAGCCCTTTATCCAGGGCGTGTAGCAATATCAAGCGGCAGGCAACTACCAGACTATCCTTACATTCACAAGGAACTGGCAAAGCCCGGCGTTAATCTAACGTTGCTTTGGAGTGAATACTGCGAAAAGTGTTACAACGCAGGTGCAACTCCATACATGTACTCCCAGTTCTGTGACAAGTACAGACACTGGGCAAGAATCACCAAGGCAACTATGCGTATCAAACATAAACCAGGTGATACCATGCAGGTTGACTGGGCAGGTAATACAATACCGGTCCATGATTCGGTGACCGGTGAAGTAGACAAAGCCTATCTTTTCATTGCAGCGTTACCCTGTAGTTGTTATGTTTATGCAGAGGCCTGCTTGGATATGACATCCGCCAGTTGGCTTTCATGCCATGTTCATGCCTACGAATACTTTGGCGGTGTTACAAGACTGCTCATCCCCGACAACCTCAAGACTGGTGTCATCAAGAATACCCGAAATGAAACCATCTTGAACAGAAGCTATCAGGAGATGGCTGAACACTATGACACAGCCATTATTCCTGCTAGGGTGAAGCGCCCTAAAGACAAGAGTGTTGCTGAAGGCTCTGTGAAGTACGCATCCACCTGGATTATTGCGGCTTTGAGAAACCAAAAGTTTTTCACCATCGACGAGGTTAGACGGGCAGTGCGTGAAAAACTGGAGGAACTGAACAACTACCCATTTAAGAAACGAGAAGGGAATCGCCATAGTGCTTATTTTGATGAGGAACAAGCATTTATGAAACCACTCCCTGTAGCCCCGTTTGAACCGGCAGACTGGTCCTCTGCAACGATCCGTCCTGATTATCTCATAACGGATGGCATAAACAAATACTCAGTTCCTTTTGATTTAATCGGAGAAACGCTTGATATTCGAGTTACAAGCAAAGCTGTCGAGGCGTTCTACCATGGTTCAAGGGTAGCTTCCCACTCAAGGGTACACATGCAACAAAGAGATCCAATCACTAAGAAGGAACACATGCCGTCCGAGCACCAGAAGTACCTTGCCTATAACAAAGAAGATTTCCTTGTGTGGGCGATGTCAGTCGGACCGAAGACTACCGAAGTGGTTGAACGCTTCTTGTCTTCTGGGAAAGAGCCTGAACAGGGTTATAAATCATGTGCCAGCCTAAGCAAACTTGCTGATAGTTATAGCAATAACCGGCTCGAAAAAGCCTGTGACCGTGTGCTGATTTACAGCAACTCACCTACTATTCGCAACATTCGTACTATACTGAAAAACGGTCAGGATCGGTTGAAGAAGGAAAAACCACAACCACCTTCTCCAAACAGCTATGGCATCACCCGTGGTGCAGCCTACTATGGGAAGGATGGTGATCAACAATGATTAATCAGTCCACCCTTGATGCATTGCGTGAAATGAGACTTTCAGCCATGGCTTCTGAATTGGAACTTCAGCTAGCCGATCAATCCACCTACGGTTCTTTGGGCTTCGAAGAACGACTTGGCCTCATTGTTGATGCAGAGTCAAACCGCCGTAAATCCAACAAACTCAAACGGTACATTAAAACCGCAAGGTTCTCGGTACCAAGTGCCTCGATAGAAGGCGTTGAGTATCATGAAGACAGACGACTGGACAAAGCACAGATCATTCGCTTTGCCACATGTCAGTATATAGAGGATCACCATCATATCATCATCAAAGGGGCCTCTGGAAACGGTAAGACTTATCTCAGCAATGCCCTTGGAAATGCAGCCTGTAGAAAGTTCAAATCAGTTCGCTACATCCGTATGCCGGAACTCATTGATGAACTGAATGTAGCAAAGGGATGCGGCAACTTAAAGAAGACAATCAAGTCCTACCAAAAGGTTGATCTGCTTATCCTTGATGAGTGGTTAATCCGCACATTATCCCCAAATGAAGCTTATGACCTCCTTGAAATTGTAGAAGCCAGATGCGGCTCAACCATCAAAGGTTCCATCATTTTCTGCACACAGTATGAAACAGATGGTTGGTATTCTCGGATCAATCCTGACCCAGATAACGATAGTCCCATATCCGAAGCAATCATGGACCGTATCATCCATAACTCCTACGAAATCATGATTGACGGGAGGGTTTCTATGAGAGAACGACACGGTCTAAAAAGTTCTCAAAAGGTTGGTGATGGAGATGTATGATGAGCTAATCGAAGCACTCTATGAAAAGTTTAACCTTTACGAGTTCTGTAGACTGATTGATTGTCTGATCAAAGATATACAGCATCTTGAGTCAGAAACCGTCAAAACCAGATACACCCTTAGCAAGTATCTTGAGCCTCCGTATGACGAATTCATGAGGAGTGATATACTCTCGGGTCTTGCTGGCAGGTATTACGATCATCCTGCTTACAAAATCTATATTCAGTTGTTATATAACAATCAGGACCCCATGGATTCGGATGAGTGGGTTGATCACATAACAAACCTTACTCATGACCATGATGACTCTGAAAATTAACTATTAATGCCAAGCGGCTCAGCTTCCGTGAGGGTGGCTCTCATCCTCCGTGAAGCCGGCTCTAAAAGTCCGTGCAAGTGGTATTTGCACTCCGGAATATACATTGCCTGACTAATAATGTTATCTGTATAATTAAACGCTTTCTCAGGTTATTCTGAACAGCTCTTAAGCATTTTCAACTGAAAGGTCCGTCAAGGTCCATGTTTTGTGATCGAAAATTAGCGACATGATTCACCCCATTATTCAAGTCAATTAAGTTGATACATTGCATACTGCCTTCAACTTTTCATCAGTAAATCTTGTTTATTTTCACGTTAAATAACTATGAACTTAGTCAAAATTGTATGATACATCATTAATGATCAGTCCACCGGAACTACTGGTCCCATTTTTCAGATTGGGGGGCAATACACATCGGACTCAGTGGTCTATTTGAAAAGAATATTCAAATATGTAAGCAAACAACCCTGTTTATCTTCATATATATCATTGAAAATTGGGTTGTGAAGTTCATTGTTTTAGTAATCTGAGGAGTGTGAAATGAAAAATCAAAAGAAAAAAATAATCGTCGTATTATGCTCTATTCTACTTATAGGTGTGTCTTGGTTCCTAGATAAAGATAGATACATAAAAGATAATATTGTCACTATTGATCAAGCAGATGGGATTCAAATTGTCACCGAAGAAAAAGCAGTATCCTATCCATTTGATGAGAAATTAATTGATCTCGTATCCTATTCTGGCTTTGTCGTTAAAGTAGATAATTTTTTTGTTGAATTATTTTCACCTTACAGTAATAAGCTGACTAAAATGGATATGAGTATTAGGTATAACAAAAGTGAATCAACAATTGCTACCGCCGATGTTTATCAGTCGAATGACAAACCAGAAGAATATATTTTATATATGAATAACGTTTACTGGACAACGTCTTCAAAACTGGTAGATTTATTAGAGTTAATAGAATAATGTCTTGACTTTACAAGATATCTATCGCGGTTCTCATCCTCGAATATATACAATATCAAACCAATTCGAGGTAAAGTGTATGTTCGATTTTAGTCAAATAACCCCATATCGTGATGGAAAACTCGGTTTTATAGCAGGCTTATGTGAACAAATAAATATGGATCAAATTTTTAATGCAGCATTAGAAAAACAAACAGGAAGACCAGCGGAAATTCCTTATGGCTCACTTGCAAAACGACTTCTTATGAACATGGCAGATGAGCATCAGCCGCTTTCACGACTTAGTGAATACTTTCGGAATTGTCCGTATCTACTTTCAAAAGATATGGAATTAAATTAACGAATGTCAACTTTGATACAACCTCCAAGCCTATTATCGAGATTGAAACGACAACAAAGCCATCAGTCTATAGACTGCTCGACGCAACCTGTGTATAAAAAGGTATTCCCCAACGATCAGTAGGTCGTTCTAGAAAAGACGAAACACCGGTATCAAACTACTTAGTGAAAAGTAACATATTGGTTCACCAAACTTCGATCGAAGAACAGATCACGCGCGAGTGTTTTTTTGTTGTGCCCTCCACAAAGCTTGGGATGTCAGCGCAGAGGATTCTTGAAAAATAAGAGTCTCAAAGCGCAGTTGAGCGCAAGTTTCAGTTCCTGAAATCGCCTCAATTTGTAAACTCACTTTATGTTGACTCAATCCATCGTGTTGAAGCTATCAGTTATCTCGTGGTGTTTGCAATCGTTAAAAAGACTTAAATTTTTTTCTGGGAATGATGTTATATATTCAGCGGAATATGAGGTGAATTTAATTATTTTCTCTTGACAGTTAGCATGCTAACTGTTAGTATACTAACATGAAAGAAAATAATATAACTATAAACTGTTTGGCGTTTCAATTAAGTATGGCCCGTAAAAAGGTTCAAAAATGGTATGAGAGATATTTGGAAGAGTATGGTCTTAGTACCTCTTATGTTTATGTAATGGAGGTAATAAAGGAGTTCGGACCTTCCAGTTTGTCTCTGATAGCAGAAAAAATAGAGCTTGAGCGGGCTACTGTGAGTACTCTGTTAGGAAGAATGGAAAGAGATGGTTTTATTGAACGTTTAGTAGGAAAAGAAAGGAGATCGATGGAGGTTCATCTCACTCCGAAAGGAAAGAAAGTTTTAAATCATGCATTATCAAGCCTGCAAAATGCAGACAAGGAACTGAATGAATTACTCAGCGGGAATCTGGATGAGATAAAAAGTTCGATTCAGACTTTAAATAATAAGTTATAAAAGGAGCTGATTACTGTGAAAAAATTTATTGTACACCTTTCAAATAAACAGAGAGAGCTGATGACGAAAGAGCTTGTTACTCAGCATGCTGCATACTTAAAAAGTCTTAAAGAGCTGGGAGTGTTACCGTTTTGTGGGCCTTGTACAGATGGAACGGCGTTAATGATTGTGGATGCACCGTCTCAAGAAAAAGCAAAAGAGTATATTGATAATGACCCGTTTTCAAAAGTTAATTATTATATGGAGAGAAAAATAGTAGAGGTAGAGGAAGCAACTATAGAAAACGGTTTTCTTGTAGATGAGGTTATTGAATATCTTGAAAAAAATATATAGGTTAAAAATTAGAATTAAAAATATATTTGATGTAGAGGTTCATCGCAGAATATGAAATGATTGGCGAGGCTATCATCCTGTCGTAAGAGCAGACAGAGATAATAGAATAGATGTATATATTAGCAATGATTACATGGATATACTGACTGATGATATCTGGGAGAGCATGTTTACGACAAAGTTGCAAATATTTATAAGAAGAGAAATAAAAACATGGCTAGGGCAGATGACAGATGTTTTTTTAACTTCGGATGCCTTCTTTCCCTTTAGCGATAAATATTATACGTGCATATAAAAGTGGCGTGAGACATGTTACGCAACCAGGTCTTCACGTCATCATTTTTGCCTACTTAAGGCACGTGGAATGCGTGGTGAAGTTGGAAATACAAAGAGTAAGCGATCAATAATCTGTAACCTGAGTTCCCGGACTATCCCGTATATTATCCCCATCCCCAAATTTATTGACAATACAAAAAAATCCCCCCTCATCATACACACATCAGCAGGGCTATCCACAGCATCAGCGAGGACTCTAGCCCGAAGGGCTGTATGTATG
>NZ_JADKNH010000001.1:118690-345277 GCF_015352425.1 Fusibacter ferrireducens
GTATGTGAATGGGGATGCATTTATATAGTCTATATGAAAAGTATGTAGAGACGATCATAACTGCCCAATAACCCGCCACAATCTTAGATTCACCGTAATAGTGATCTATACAAAAAAATCCCCCCTCATCATACACACATCAGCAGGGCTATCCACAGCATCAGCGAGGACTCTAGCCCGAAGGGCTGTATGTATGTGAATGGGGATGCATTTATATAGTCTATATGAAAAGTATGTAGAGACGATCATAACTGCCCAATAACCCGCCACAATCTTAGATTCACCGTAATAGTGATCTATACAAAAAAATCCCCTTCATCATACACACATCAGCAGGGCTATCCACAGCGTCAGCGAGGACTCTAGCCCGAAGGGTGTGTATGATGAGGGGGGTTACCTTATAGCCTAACTATACGTTGAATCTAAACAACATCACATCGCCGTCTTGAACGATATATTCCTTGCCTTCAAGTCTCACTTTGCCCACTTCTTTAGCAGCGGCCATAGTGCCGTAAGTCTTGATATCTTCATAAGCAATTGTCTCTGCTCTGATGAAGCCGCGTTCGATATCCGAGTGGATTTTACCAGCAGCTTGCTGCGCTTTGGTGCCGCGTCTGATGGTCCAAGCTCTGACTTCTTGAGGGCCAGCCGTTAAGAAACTGATTAAATCAAGTAAATGATAACTTGCACGGATGAGCTTATCTAAGCCAGATTCTTTAAGCCCTAATTCCTCGAGGAAAGCTTGTTTGTCTTCATCGTCAAGTTCAGAAATTTCCTGTTCAACCTTGCCACAGATCACAACGGCCTCAGCATTTTCCGATTCAGCAAATGACTTTACTTCTTTTACATAATCATTATCAACGCCAGCCACAACATCTTCTTCAGAAACGTTGGCACAGTAGATAACAGGTTTGTAAGAGAGCAAGTTAAGCGACTTTACAAGTTCTTCTTCATCAGCAGTAAACGTCATAGTTCGAGCAGATTGCCCATCTTCAAGAACCTTTCTGATGCGCTCTAAGAGTTCGAATTCCTTCATCAACGATTTGTCGGCCTTAAGCTGTTTTTGTGTCTTTAGAATTCTTCTATCGAGCATTTCAACATCGGATAAAATGAGTTCGATATTGATTGTTTCAATATCTTTAAGAGGGCCGACAGCACCATCCACATGGACGACGTTTTCATCTTCAAAACAACGTACCACATGAACAATAGCGGCAACTTCGCGAATGTGACTTAGAAATTTATTACCTAAGCCTTCGCCATTTGAAGCACCCTTGACAAGGCCTGCTATATCATAAAATTCAATAGCTGTGGGAACGACTTTTTTGGAGTCATACATCTCTTTTAGAACATTGAGACGTTCATCGGGTACAGAAACCACGCCGACATTTGGTTCAATTGTACAAAAAGGATAGTTCGCACTTTCCGCACCAGCTTTTGTAATTGCGTTAAACAATGTACTCTTACCAACATTTGGTAAACCTACGATACCTAATTTCATTTTAAACCTACCTTCTATTTATATGTGAAAATTTTACAATTTTACTTCCAGCACGCATAAATAATTATAAACCATTAACAAGGCATTGTAAATATTATATAATAAGAAGATACGTAGCACAGAAAGTTAACATCAATAGACTATTCATTAAGGACGTGACTTATGATAAAAGGAACCAAAAAAATGAAATTGACTGAAGGCGTAACACTTCATGTGATTCAGTCTGAAAAATTTAAAACTATTTTAGCAGGTGTCTATTTTAAGAGACCGATTTTACCTGTTGAAGCCTCTTATAACGCATTATTGTCCAGAATTATGGATCATGCGACAAGATCATTGCCGTCATTGAGAGATCTTAACAACGAATTGGAATATTTATATGGATCTGTAATTGTGGTAGATACGCATAAATATGGCAATAATCAGACCATTCAAATCAAAATGTCTTTCCCAAATGCAAAATATTTAGAGGAAGAGGATTTCTATGAAAAACCGATAAAAATTCTCATGGATATTCTATTTGATCCTTTGGTAGAAGATGGTGGGTTTAAAAGAGATATCTTTGATCAAGCGAAGTCTGCCTTAATCAGTGAAATTGAAATGAGAAAAGATGATAAAATGGACTGGGCAATTTCAAATTGTATCGAGACGATGTTTGAAGATGAAAACTATAAAATTCATGAACTGGGAACCATAGAGTGGGTTAAAGCGATAACGCCTCAATCACTTTATGAGCATTTACAATTTTTACTCAGAGAAGCGGAAATTGATATTATTGTAAACGGAGATATCGATTTAGAAGAGATTTTACCTGTGATTCAAAATTGGTTTAGATTGGAGAGAACATCTTATACACCGGTGTTGAGGGCTTCTCATAAAAAAGAGATTAAAAAAGTCAAATATCATGAAGAAAAAATGGATGTGACACAAGGCAGATTGGTAATGGGATATCATTTTGACATTGCCTATGATGACCCAAGGTATACGGCACTATTCCTTGCAAGTACAGTACTTGGCGGTGGTGGGGGTTCTAAACTCTTTACGGAAGTAAGAGAAAAAGAATCCTTATGCTATACCATTTTTGCGCGCTCGGATAAATTTAAATCGATTATGCTCATCTATGCTGGTATTGATCCAGACAATTATGAAAAAGCGGTGGCGCTGATCAAACGAGAAGTTCTTGCAGTTCAAAACGGTGATTTCACAGAGGATGATTTGCAAAAGGCAAAAGAAGTCATTATTTCTAGCTTCCTTTCTATATCGGATTATCAAAATAGTTTTATCAACTACTACTATGCTCAAAGTCAATTTGGTTTATCTATGGATCTTGACAAGAAAATTGAGTCACTTGAAAATGCCACAAAAGCAGAAGTCGTTGATGCATCAAAACTATTGCAATTGGATACGATTGCGTTTATAAATAAGGAGGATTAGATGAAAATAGAAACGATATCAAACGATTATTTAAATGAATCGTATCATAGAGCAGTTTTAGAATCAGGTTTAGAGGTTATTATTGTTCCGAAGAAAGACTTTGTTAAGAGATATGCCTTTTTTATCGTGCAGTATGGTGGGATTCACAATCAGTTTTATACAAGCGATGGTGATTTGGTGGAAATGCCAGCAGGTATTGCACATTTTTTAGAGCATCAGGTTTTTGAGGATGCAGGTAGAAATACGTTTTCAGCCTTTGAAGAATTTGGTGCCAATGTCAACGCCTATACGAGTAATTATGCCACGGTTTATCATTGTGACGCTGTGAAATATACTAAAGAAGCTATAAAAGTGCTCATGGAGTTCGTGCAAACACTGAATATCAATGAGAAAAGCATAAAAAAAGAACTGGGTGTCATAGAACAAGAGATTAGAATGTATGAGGATGAACCCACATGGCGTTTAAATAGAGAGTTAATGAGAGGGCTTCTAAAGGAACATCCATCAAAGGAAGAAATTGCGGGCTCAGTGGCTTCTATCCAGCATATTGATGTGGAAAAAGTGCTCTTATGCTACAACTCTTTTTATACGCCAGAGAACATGAAGATGGTCATATATGGTGATTTGGATGCCAAGGAAATGATTGAATATGTGGACAGTCTTCAAACCCTTGAATTTAAACAAAGACGTAAGACTGCAAGGAAAGTTGATTTTAAAGAACCCTATCCTGTTCACAAAAAACGTAGTGTCATCTATGGGGACGTGTATAAAAATCGATTTGAATTGGGATTCAAGCATACCAAACCTTTAATTGGAAATTGTTACAACTTTATGGGCGCAATTAAATTGGTGGTTGACCTCATGTTTGGCAGAGGCAGTCAATTTTATAAGGATGCCTATGAACAGAATTTAGTTCAGAGTCAATTTGAATTTGATATACAAATAGAAGAAAATTTTTCATATGTTGTGATTTCCAATGACACGGATGAGATTGAAGCCGTTGAAAAAATGATTTTTGACACTATTAGAGCCTTTAAATCAAATGGATTTGATCCAGTGGATTTTGAGCGCATTAAACGAAAAATGATTGGCAGGGTGCTTTCATCTCTGAATTCACTGAGTACAATTGCTTCTAATTTTACGTATCAGATCACGAGGAACAGAAATTTCTACAATCAAATTGAAGCCTACAAAGATATAGAATACGATTATATGCTTGAAGTGTTTAACTATTTTTTTGAAGATGAAGCAAATCATTCGATGGCGATACTCTTAAAAAATGAATTAAAGGAATAGGTGAAAAATGAACCGTTATGCTTTTGAAATATTTGGTGTCGGCATTGCTTGGTACGGCATTATCATAGCTTCTGCAATGTTTATAGGAACGATTATATTGACCAAAATAGGAAAACGATATGGTTATGCTGAAAATGACCTCATTGATTTGGCGCTGGTGGTCTTACCGTCTGCCATAATAGGTGCGCGTGCATATTATGTCATCTTTGAATGGTCATATTATAGTGCGCACCCCAATATGATACTGGCTTTTAGACAAGGTGGTCTTGCTATTCATGGAGGGATCATTGGTGGACTTATTGGCGGCTATATTGTCTGTAAAGTAAAAAAACTAAACTTTGCCGAATTGGCTGACATGATAGCGATCCCATTAATTTTGGGGCAAGCCATTGGCCGATGGGGAAACTATATCAATCAAGAAGCACATGGCGGGCCAACAGATTTGCCTTGGGGCATCATGGTAGATGGAGTAAAAGTGCATCCGACCTTTCTCTATGAGTCTATTTGGAATTTGTTGATTTTTGGCATATTGCTCTTTACATTTAAGAATCGAAAATTTCAGGGCGAACATTTTTTGAAGTATATGATATTCTATTCGATAGGAAGATTCTTTATAGAAGGTCTTAGAACGGATAGTTTGATGCTTGGGCCACTCAGAATAGCACAAGTGATCAGCTTGGTTTTCATCGTATTGGGGTTAGCCGTGATTTTTTATGCAAGACATACAGGCAAATGGAAAATAGATGAGAACCACTAGATATAGAGGGCTTTAAATCGTAGTAGACTGTATATAGAATGGTGTGCATAGGATTCTTATAAATTATAAAAAAGATTGAAATTTCAATCCATACAGAAGATGAGACTCTAGTCCCATTGCGTTGGGTAAAAGCGACTTTATTTAGTATAAAGTCGCTTTTTTAGTTGCGCTTTATTCAAAAAAAGTTTAAAATAACTATATAAAGTGGTACAAAATGTTATAAAGTGGGTAAGAAGACCATACCGAAAAAAACTAAAGGACGAGTGGATGATGTTTACAGGTGAATACAGACACTCTGTCGATGCCAAAAATCGATTGAGCATACCATCAAAATTTAGAGAAAAACTAGGGGATACTTTTTATATCACTAAAGGGCTTGATCATTGTCTCTTCATTTTTTCGATGGATGAATGGCAATTGTTTGAGGCAAAATTAAAAGCGTTACCACTTTCAAATAAGAAAGCAAGAGCGTTTGCACGTTCATTTTTTGCTGGTGCAGCAGAGTGCTCTTTAGATAAGCAAGGCAGAATTTTATTACCACAGCCCCTGAGAGAACATGCCAGTATCGATAGAGAAGTATACATCAATGGTGCAGGCTCTCGAATTGAAGTTTGGGATCAAAAGGCATGGGAAGCATATAATGACTTTATGACTGCCAATATGGATGATTTAGCAGAGGATATGGAGTCTCTGGGAATCAGTTTTTAATTGCCAATGGATTGAGGATAGGAGAGTAAGCTATGGGGTTTAATCACGTTACTGTATTATTAAAAGAAACAATTGAAGGGCTTGATATTAAACCTAATGGAATTTATGTAGACGGCACTTTAGGTGGCGGAGGACATTCGTTTAAGATTCTTCAATTTTTAGACAAAGGAAAGCTTATCGGTATTGATCAGGATCAGGATGCACTGGATGCAGCTGAAAAGCGCTTGTCCATATTTGAAGGGAAATTTATTCCTGCGCATAGCAATTTTGAAAACATTAAGACGGTTTTAAAAGAACTCAATATAGATAAAATAGATGGATTGGTTCTTGATTTAGGCGTTTCATCCTTCCAACTGGATGAAGCTGAACGCGGTTTTTCTTACATGAATGATGGCGCGCTGGATATGAGAATGGATCAAACAGCTTCGTTTTCTGCTTGGGATGTGGTCAACACTTATTCTGAAAAGGAATTATTACGGACGATCAGAGAGTATGGTGAGGAAAATTGGGCTGCTAGAATTGCAAAGTTTATCGTAGAAGCCCGAGCTGAAAAAACCATAGAGACGACTTTTGAACTTGTGGACATCATCAAAAAAGCGATTCCTGCAAGAGCAAGACAAGATGGACCACATCCGGCAAAACGCACTTTTCAAGCGATCCGGATTGAAGTCAATAATGAACTCAAAATTATCGAAAAGACCATAGAAGACACAGTCAGTGTTATGAAAAAAGGTGGGAGAATCGCCATTATCACATTCCATTCTCTAGAAGATCGGATCGTTAAAACGACTTTTAAGAGATTGGCTGAAGGGTGTACGTGTCCAAAAGAATTACCGGTATGCGTTTGTAACAATAAACCCAAAATAAAAGTAATTACCAAAAAACCTATTTTACCATCAGAAGAAGAACTCGAAAACAATCCTAGGGCAAGGAGTGCTAAGTTAAGGATTGCGCAGGTGAAATAGTACCCAAGGAGGGGTAGCATGTACTCAACTGGAAGATTGCAAAATGAATACGAATTTGATGATTTCAATAAATCGCAATCTGCTAAAATTGTCAGCATCAGAAAGAAGCGATTGGAAAGAGAAAAACAGAAAAAACGTGCGAAAACGACTTTAATCAATACAGTCAAGTCGCTGCTTTTGGTGTTCATTTTTGTAGCCATGTTGAGTATGATTATTTTTAAGAACTCTCTCGTCAGTGAGGCGAAATATAATATATTTAATTTGAAATCTGAGATCAAGTCTCTAAATACGCAAATTGAAGAATTAAATGCAGATATCGAACAAAAAACAGAACTTAAGGCAGTTGAAAAAATTGCGATTGAAGAACTCAAAATGCAATATCCAACAAAAGCGCAAATCGTCTATGTGGATTCAACAGTCCAATATGCACTTGAGGATAAACAATCCGTAATTCCAATGGCGTCAGAAATTGTCAAAGAAGAGCCGAGTCTGTTTAAGGATATTGTAGCTGCACTGTTTAGAGCAAATAAATAAACCCGATTCTAGTTTGTACAAAGTCTGCCTACTCGCAGACTTTTAATTTTTAAATATCTTGAGTTGATATTGTTTAATGTTCGGTTATAATAGTAGTAGCTATGTTTTGGAGGCTGATTAATGACTAAATTTAGGAATAGACTATTAATTTTTTTTATTGTCACTTGTTGTTTGATGGGTGCTCTGATTGGCCGACTTTTTTATATTCAAGTTATATGGAAAGATGAACTCACAGCAATGGCAAGAGATCAACAAAACAAAAATATTCCAATTCCAGCGAAGAGAGGGGATATTTTAGATCGCAATGGAGATAAACTGGCGTTTTCGATTAAGACATTCTCCATTTGGGTAAAGGCATCTGAAATTAAAAATCCGCATGACACCGCTGTTTTAATCGCAGAAGCAGTGGATGCTGATGCCTCTGTAATTCAAAAGAAAATCGTAGAAGCCAAGACAACTTATGTCAAATTGGTATCTGATCTCGATAAGAGCCAAGGCGACTTGATTAGGAGTAAGAGTATCAAAGGGGTTTCCGTAACTGAAGACAATAAACGCATTTATCCCTATGGCAATTTAGCTTCTCACGTGATTGGCAACGTCAATATGGACAATGATGGTTATATTGGTATTGAGTATGCGATGAACACCATTCTAAAGGGCACTGAAGGCAAGTATTTTGTTACGACAGATGTACATGGCAGACAACTCCCCTATGGAGAGGATACTGTGGTGGCACCACTCAATGGCAGTACTGTTAGGCTTACGCTGGACGACACCATTCAGTATTTTGTAGAAGAGCGATTGGAAAAAGCCATGATAGATCATACGCCTATTTCAGCGTCTGCGATTGTGATGGACCCCATGACAGGCGAAATTTTAGCGATGGCCTCTAAGCCAGATTATAATTTAAATGATCCGAGAAATGTAAGTGGGCGTACAGACCCAGTTGCTTTTAAGGCATTGAGCAGTGAAGAGAAATCAAAATATTGGAATGAAATGTGGCGTAATATTGTCATTGGGAATACTTATGAGCCTGGATCGGTTTTTAAAGCCATTACAGCTTCAATTGCACTCAATGAAGGCCTCGTCAATTTAAATACAAAATTTGTATGTAATGGTGTTTTGAAAGTTGCAGGTGTGCCTCTACATTGTTGGATTTATCCAAGTGCACATGGAGAGGAAACTTTTTTGGAAGGCTTAAAAAATTCGTGTAATCCTGTTTTCATGAAAACAATTGATATGATTGGTCTGGAAACTTACTATAAATATCTTGACGCATTTGGTTTTTTTGATGTGACTGGCATTGGACTTCCAGCGGAAGCAGGGTCCATATCCATACCAAAAGATAAAGTAGGTCCAGTGGAACTTGCAACCATGTCTTATGGACATGGGATCAACGTAACGATGATTCAAGTCGTCAGGGCTATCTCTGCACTTGTCAATGGCGGATATCTCTTAGAACCGCACATTGTAAAAGAAGTCATCAATGAAAAAGATGAAATTGTCAACTTATATCCGAGAAAAGAAGTGCGTCAGGTGATCACTGAGGCAACATCGGAAAAGATGAGAATTATGCTCGAAGCAGTGGTTGACGGCGGGACAGGTAAAAATGCTTATATTGATGGGATTCGTGTAGGCGGAAAGACGGGCTCGAGTCGAAAGTTTGAAGATGGTGCTTATCAAGAGAATAATGTTGTCGCTTCATTTGTGGGGATTGCGCCTATAGACGCACCTCAATTTGTAGTCTATGTGGTTATAGATGCACCACAAGATGAGTTCGGAGGCGGTAGTGTTGCGGCGCCAATCGTTAAAGATATGCTTGAGGATATATTGAGATATAAATCGATTATGCCCTCTGCCAAAGATAGTAAAGTCATCAAGGCACCTAATCTCGTGGGATTAACATATGAAAAAGCTTCAGAAGAATTGAATAAAATGAAGATCAGCTTTTCAACAGATCCAATTACAATTAACAATGTGAATCTGCTGGTGGTGGATCAATACCCGGAGCCAGGGACACAAATTTCGGATAAATCGGTGATGATTTTATCAGTGGGTGATGAGCTTGCTCCAAATGATAAAAATAGCGATTGAATTCATACAGAATTTACAATAAGATAGTCCAGAAGAGCTATTGGTTTGGGAGGGCACATGATTTTAAGTGAAATAATAAAAAATTCGAACTGCAAAGTTATTCAGGGCACAATAGACAAAGAGATTCAGGCGATTCAACACCATTCGGGCAAAATAGAAAAAGATACTCTATTTGTGGCCATTTCAGGTTATCAAAGAGATGGTCATGATTTCATTGGGCAGGTTATTACAGATGGTGCCACAGCCGTGGTGGTTGAGAAATCAATCGATTTAAATCTCATTCCAGATGACGTAAGTGTGCTTGAAGTAGCTGATACCAAATTGGCACTAGCTGAGATGGCTAATCTGTTCTATCAAAAGCCAACTGAGAAAATAAATGTGGTGGGGATAACGGGAACGAATGGGAAGACTTCCATCACACAAATGCTCAATGACTTGTATAAAACTACAGGGCAAAAAAATGCTGTATTTGGTACGATAGCCAATTTCATAGGTGAGGAAAAAATACCTACAGTAAATACAACTCCTGATGCACTTGAACTCGCCAGATTGATGAGTGAAGCGGTTAAGATGTCTTGCGAGAATTGCTTTATGGAAGTGAGCTCGCATGCGCTTAAGATGGGCAGGGTCCACAATATGAATTTCAATTATGCCATATTTACAAATCTAACAGAAGATCATCTCGATTTCCATACTGATTTTGAAGATTACTTTACGGCCAAATTTCAGCTTTTCAAAATGGCTTTAAAAGGTTGTGTGGTCAACAACGACAATGAATATGGGCGTCGTATAATAGAAGCAATGAAATCTCACAAGAGATGCTTGTCCTACGGCTTTTCTGAAACAGCTGAGCTCAGGGCGGACCAAATTGAATATCATCAATGGGGCAGCACATTTCATTTAAACTGGCATGAACAGTGTGTTCCTGTAAAGCTAAATATTCCTGGAAAGATTTATATTTACAATTTAATGGCGTGTGTGGGCATAATGCTTCTTGAAGGCTTTGAACTTGATGCAATAAGCAAGCTGGTCACCAAAGTTAAGCCTGTAAGGGGAAGACTTGAACAGGTATCCAGTGATCCGGCGAGAACTGTATTGCTAGATTATGCACACACACCGGATGCGCTTGAAAATGTACTTCAAGCGATTCATGAATTTTCAAAAGGCAGGATCATTATCGTCTTTGGATGCGGTGGTGATCGCGATCGCAAGAAACGGCCAATGATGGGGGAGGTTGCACAAAGACTCTCTGATCTCGTCATCTTGACCAGTGATAATCCAAGGACCGAAGCACCAGAGCTGATTATAAAAGATGTGCTTGAGGGGATGACGCTTTCGGATGCTTTATTTGTGGAGGCAGATCGTCGTAAAGGCATTTATAAAGCACTCGAATTAGCTGGTGAAAATGATGTGGTCCTCATTGCGGGCAAAGGGCATGAAGACTACCAAGTCATTGGAAAAACCAAAATTCATTTTGATGATAAAGAAGTTGTACAAGATTTTTTTGACGGAAGGAAATAATATGTTAACACTTTTTAAGTATAATAGCCTGTACTATATTGCATTTTTTGCATGTAGTTTAGCAGCGGCACTTTTACTGGGACCAGTAATTATACCACAGCTGAAAAAGCTTAAGTTTGGTCAAGCCATTAGGGAAGAGGGACCAAAGTCACATCTTTCAAAAAGTGGGACGCCCACCATTGGCGGCTTGATTTTCATCACGGCTTTTTTAGTGCCCATTTGCTTTTTTTTAATGCATTCGTATGAGGTCTTCTATGTTTTAGCTGGTGTGCTTGGCTTTGGTATGATCGGATTTCTAGATGATTATATCAAGGTTGTTCGCAAACACAACTTAGGGCTTAGAGCAAAGCAGAAGATCTTCTTGCAACTTTTCATGAGCCTTGTAATGGCAATTCTAGCACTTAAATTTGGCACAACAATTCGTCTTCCAATTTTAGGGTATGCGCTCAACTTGGGTTTCCTCTTTATTCCATTTATGCTATTTTATTTTATCGCAGTGGATAATGCGGTCAACTTGACAGATGGCCTTGATGGTCTTGCAGCATCAGTTACAACAGTTGTGATGTTGTTTTATGCTTATTTTGCGTATAGGCAACATATGCCACAGATGGTGATGCTTTCACTTGCCATGGCTGGTGCACTCATGGGCTATCTCAAATTCAACTGGCATCCGGCTAAAGTCTTCATGGGAGACACGGGATCACTTGCGTTAGGCGGCATGGTTGCAGCGATGGCCGTTGTTCTAAAAATGCCTCTTTGGGTGCCGATTATTGGATTAATATATGTGATTGAGGCTCTATCGGTTGTGATACAGGTAGGCGTCTATAAAAAAACAAAAAAACGGTTTTTCAAGATGGCGCCAATTCATCACCATTTTGAATTGGTCGGTTATACAGAAAAGAGAATTGTAGTCACATTTGCGCTGGTAACACTGTTTACGGGCGTTTTAGGTATTTTAGTCTATTAGATTTTGGAGGATGCTCATATGATTTTTAAAAATCAACGCGTTTTGGTCATTGGACTTGCTAAATCAGGTATATCAGCCATTAAAGCTTTAAAGGAAGAAGGTGCCTTGGTCCTTGTTAACGACTCAAAGACGGCAACTCAACTGGAAAGTTTGATTCCTGAAATAATGCCTTATGTAACGGAAACTATTTTTGGAGGTCATCCAGAACAAATTCAGGAGATCGACTTAGTGGTGGTGAGTCCGGGCGTTCCTTTAGATCTGCCTTTTATTCAAAAAATAAGACAGAAGAATATTCCAATTATAGGCGAGATTGAACTTGCGTTCCAGCTTTGTAAGGGCACGTTTATAGGGATAACAGGCACAAATGGCAAGACAACCACAACTGCATTGACGGGTGAAATGTTCAAAAATGCAGGGAAAGATCATTTTGTGGTGGGCAATATAGGCATTCCTGCCGTGTCTAGGGCAAAAGAGGCAACGGATAAAACTGTAATGGTGACGGAACTCAGCAGTTTTCAATTGGAATCCATCATAGATTTTAGAGCACATATTGCGGCTATTTTAAATGTGACACCGGACCATCTGAACAGACATAAAACCATGGCGAATTATGTGGAGGCCAAGGCCAGAGTCATTGAAAATCAGAATGAAGCAGACTACTTAATTTTAAATTATGACAATGAAATCACAAGAGCTCTTGGCAAAAAAGCTAAGAGTAAAGTCATCTACTGTAGCCAAAAGACAATTCTAGATGAAGGGGTCTATGTTGAGTCGGGTTACTTTATAATCCGTTTGGATTCAAAGAAAATTTCAGTTTGCAGAATAGATGAAATGTTTATTTTGGGGGCTCATAATGTGGAAAATGCTCTAGCAAGTATTGCTATGGCATACTTGTCAGGGATTCAAGTTGAGACGATAAAACAGACATTGATGACTTTTAAAGGGGTTGAACACAGGATTGAATACGTGGGCACAATCAACGATCGAAAGTTTTATAATGACTCCAAAGGCACAAATGTAGATTCTACAGTTTGTGCGTTGAAATCAATGCAAACAAACACGGTTTTAATTGCAGGCGGTATGGATAAGGGCAGTACTTTTGAAGCTCTGTTTGAAGCTTTTGAGGGTAAAGTAACGGCAATGGTACTCCTTGGTGAAACAAAACATCTGATCCGAGCTGAAGCTCTGAAAAATCAGTTTGAAAATTGTGTTTTGGTTGCAAATATGGAGGAAGCTGTTTCAAAAGCGTACGAACTTTCAGATAAGGGTGATGCGATATTGCTTTCACCAGCTTGTGCAAGTTGGGATATGTACGACAATTTTGAAAAACGAGGTGAACATTTTAAAAAATGTGTTCACACATTAAAGGATTAATGATGAAGACGAATAGAATAGACTATACACTTTTAATTGTGACGTTACTGCTCGCAGCATTTGGCCTACTCATGGTTTTTAGCTCAAGTTATTACTATGCTATAGAGAAAATGCAAAATAAAACGCACTTTTTTCTAGCAGATATAAGATGGGTTAGTGTTGGTGTTGTGGTGATGCTAGTGGCTTCACAAGTAAATTATAAATCCTATAAAAAACTGGCTATTCCAGCATTGATTGTCAGTCTTGTTTTGTTGGTTTATGTCCTGTTGTTTGGGACTGAGATCAACCATGCCAAAAGATGGATCTATATTGGCGAACAGTCCTTTATGCCTGCTGAAATTGCAAAAATCGGATTGATTTTGTTTTTTTCGTACAGTCTTGAAAAAAATTACACGCGGCTCAACGAACTGCCGGTGCTGGGGACCTATGTAGGCATTATAGGCATTTGTGGTTTCTTGGTAATGAAACAGCCCAATATGAGTACCGCTGTCATTATAGCTGGAATTCTTTGCATTATGCTGTTTGTGGCAGGGCTTTATTGGCGATATACGCTTACTGTACTGTTAGGGGGAAGTGCCATAGCATGGGCACTGGTTAAATCTGCACCTTACAGAATGCGCAGATGGACGTCTTTTATGGACCCTTTTCATGATCCAACAGATGATTCATATCAAGTTGTTCAATCACTGTATGCACTTGGTACTGGCGGTGTTAGAGGTGTGGGACTCGGCATGAGTACACAGAACAAACTCTATATTCCAGAGCCTCAAAACGACTTTATACTGGCCACTATTGGAGAAGAACTCGGATTTATTGGCACTGTACTGCTCCTTGTATTTTTTTTGATATTAATATACCGTTGTGTTAAAATTGCTATGAATGCACCAGACCGCTTTTCTTTTTTTATGGCGACTGGGATCACGGCTATGTTGACGTTACAGGTGATTATGAATTATGCAGTTGCAACCTCATCAATGCCTGCAACAGGAATCTCACTTCCGTTCATCAGTATGGGCGGTACGAGTTTGGTTATATTGATGGGCTCAGTGGGGATATTGCTCAATATATCTAAACACTGTTCAAATCGTGGTTAATGTACATTCAATAATATGATAAAAAATGGAGACAATCTATGAAAGTAATGATTACAGGTGGGGGTACAGGCGGTCATATTTATCCAGCACTTTCCATTGCAGAGCGGTTGAAGATAGAGTACAAAGGTATCGATATTTTATATATGGGTGCTAAGCTTGGGATGGAGAAAGACATTGTACCCAAGACGGGGGTTGCTTTTAGACAAATTGATGTGGCACCACTTAACAAGAAAATTTCACCGAAGACAATCAAGGCTTTAGGTGTATTGATAAAAGGTCTTTTTCAGGCTAGAAGGGAAATCAAGCGATTCAAACCTGACCTCATTATTGGAACAGGCGGTTATGTGGCTGGGCCCATAGTTATGATAGGGGCGCTTATGGGGATTCCAACGATTATACATGAGCAGAATGCCTTTCCAGGGATGACTAATAAAATTTTGAGTCGTTTTGTGGATCGAATATTGGTTACTTTTGAAGAAGCTAGAGCCCATTTTAAACACAAAGAGAAGGTCGTTTTCACTGGTTTGCCTGTACTGGAGAGTTTCCATACGGTGAGTAGAGATTATGCAAGACAAAGACTTGGCATTGCAAAAGATGAATTTGTCATAATGACTGTTGGCGGCAGCAATGGCGCCTTAAAATTAAATCAGGTGATGATGGAAACTTATGCTGCGTTGGTCGAATATCCTAAAATTAAAATTTTTCACGTGTCTGGCAACCGTTATTTTGAAAATATTAATGAAAAAATAAAGGCTGGGCAATACACGGTGGGCAAGAATTTTAAACTGATCAGTTTCATGAAGGAAATGCCGATTTATCTCAATGCAGTGGATTTGGTGATTTCAAGGGCAGGGGCCTCAACCATAAATGAAATTATAGCGGCAAGAACGCCAGCAATTGTAATTCCATCTCCCAATGTAGCCAACAACCATCAGTTTCACAATGCAAAAGTAGTGGATCGAAACGGTATGGGCATCATCATTAAAGAGGAAGATTTGAATACAGAGTTGATGGAACATACGATTCTAAATTTCTATGCAGAACCGTCAAAACTTGAAATTATGAGATGTAATTGCGATAAAATAGAACACATTAAACCATTGGATGCAATTATGAACGAAATTGGGCTATTGCTCAAGGAACATGAAATATAAATAAGCGTATGGAGTACTTCTAGATGAAGAAAATTAAGTGGATTTTACTTTTGGGCGTGATCTGTTTTGGAGGTTACTATTTGGTTTTCCAAACGGATTTATTGACCATTAAAGCGATACTCTACAATCAAAGCGAAGAACTTGACATCTATGAACTTCAAAGGTATTCTGACATTCATTATGGAGATGCATATTGGCAAGTGAATCTTCAAAAAGCCAGAGAGGGATTGTTAAAGCATCCCTTTGTCAAAGAAGCCGTGGTCAATCGAAATTTCCCAGATCAAGTTATTTTCAATTTGACTTACAAAACACACTACTTTAATTTAAAGTACTCCGATATTATTTTATCTCTTGATCGAAATTTGGATGTTTTAAAAGTGTTAGAAGACGAAGACAATGGGTATACAGTTGAAGGTTTCACATTTAACGGTTTTTCAACGGGCAAGAAAATAGATGTCGGGCAAGAATATGTACTTGCCAATATCGTGGATTTGATTGAACTTATGGATCGAAGTGCGTTCAATTACTACAATGTGATTCAATATGAAGACAACAACATTAAAATAAAAATTGGCAATATTACTGTAAAATTTGGAAATGGTGAAAATATTGAAATGCGATTTAATGCTTTTGTAGCAATTTATGAAGCGTTGTTAAATGAAAATATTACAGACGGTGTCGTTGATGTCAGTACTGACGGATTACCTGTCTATAGACCATTTGGAGAGTAGGTAACTATGAAAACAGACAAAATATGGATTGGTGTTGCGTGTGTCATTTTAGGTGTATTTATAGCCTTTCAAATGAAGTTTATTCAGGGCACTTACCTTGACGGTTCGACACCAACTCAAAAGACAACTGAAATTCTCAATGAGATGGCAACTGTTAAAGCTGAAAAGAAAGCTCTTATTGAAGAAGTAGAAAATTTAGAAAAACAGCTTGAAGCGATTCAAGGGTCTGCCTCAGAAGAAAGTGCAATTGTAAAAAATCTCACGGATGAACTCAATAAATTCAAGGCTTTCTCAGGGCGGACAAAAGTGGCTGGACAAGGTATTTTAGTGACGATTGATAATCCGCCTACAGATGGCAGTTACGGCTTGGAGCTCAATATAGCCTACGATTATAAATTGATTTTGGAACTGTTAAATGAGCTCAATTCAGCGGGTGCCGAGGCCATCTCCATTAATGAACAACGTGTGATCAATAGCACAGAGGTTAGATTGGCAGGCTCACAGATGAATGTCAATACGATCCCGATCTCACCGCCGTTTATCATCAAGGGGATTGGCAATTCCAAGACCATGGATGGTGCTTTAAACATGCGTTTTGGAATCATTGAGAGTATAAGAGATAGAGGCTATTACGTGGAGGTAAAACCAGTTGAAAATATAGAGGTTCCAGCTTTCAATGGCACATATAAATTTAAATATGCCAACACAGTTAAGTAGAAAGGTGAATCTATGAAATTAACATCATTTCAAAAGAAGATGTTTGCTCTGACTGTTCTCTTAGGCATCTTATCGACAATGCAATTCCGAGCAGTGAATTCTGGTTATAAGTACATGTCCATCAAAGAGATGTATGCCAATAGCATAGAACTTGAAAGCCAAAATGCAGAGCTTGTTCAGCTCAGAGCAAAAGCAGATAGTTTAAAAGTCAAAATAGATGAGTTTCAAAAGGCGAGAACGGATGTCAGCATTGACTATGAAAATGTTTTGCAACTTGAAATTGAAAATACAAAAAAAGTTGCAGGACTCACCAATGTTGAGGGACCAGGTATTGTGATTATCGTAACTGACGGTACGAGGGAGCTTTATGAAAACGAGAGACCAGATGTCGTTACGGTGCATGATATTGACATTAGGGCTATGGTAGATGATTTAAGAAATGCCGGTGCTGAGGCCATTTCCATCAATGATCAACGTGTTATTTTTAATAAATCAGAAATTCAATGTACTGGGCCGACGATTAAGATCAATGATCAAGTTTTTGCGGTGCCCTTCGTGATTAAAGCGATCGGTGATCGAAAATACCTTGAAAGTGCAATTAACGAACCCGGAAGTTTTAGTGAAAGCCTTAGAAAATGGGGTGTTTTTGTAGAAGTTAATACATCCATCAATGTTTCGATACCTGCATATGAAGGCACCATGGAAAATCAATACGCGATTCAGTAAAGGAAGGTTAAAATGATAATTGCAATTTTGGGTATAATTTTAGGGATCTTTATAGGACTTTATATTCCCTTTGAGTTTGCAACAATTTCTTCGCTCTATATTTCAGTTGGCATTTTGGCGGCAATAGATTCTATCCTCGGCGCGTTGAGGTCAAGTTTTGAAGATAAATTTGACAGCGTCATCTTTGTCACAGGTTTTGTGGTCAATGCCGTACTGGCAATTGCACTTTCGTATCTTGGTGATAAGCTAGGTGTTCCAATCTATTACGCGGCTATTTTTGTCTTTGGTACTAGGTTGTTTAACAACATTGGAAGCATAAGACACTATTCAATTGATCGATTTAGGGCTAAAAGTCGAGAAAAACATAAGTAATAAGACCTAAAACAGTTGAAAACACGAAAAAAAAGCGATTTTTTAAAAAAAAATATTCCCAAAAAACTTAAAAGAGTATATACTATATGTAGTGGAATTATAGGCTTTTCAAACAATAGATATGGATAAAAGCTTATGATTTTACAATTTTACATCTGAGGATTAGTGTTGTTAAATCATATATAGAGAAATACGGTTTATTTAATAGAGAAACGAGATGTAAACACCTATTAATTATTACTTTGCGGGAAAAGGAGGATTTTCATGTTAGAATTTGATGTTGCTGTTGAAGAATTTGCCCAGCTTAAAGTAATTGGTGTTGGTGGCGGGGGTAATAACGCTGTTAATAGAATGATTAAGTCCAATCTTAAAGGCGTTCAGTTTATTGCGATTAATACAGATAAGCAAGCATTATACAGCTCTGCTGCAGAATACAAGTTACAAATAGGCGAAAAATTAACCAGAGGCTTAGGTGCTGGCGCAAATCCTGAGGTAGGCAAGAAAGCTGCTGAAGAGAGTAGAGATGATATTTATCAAGCGCTTCAAGGTGCAGATATGGTCTTTATTACTGCTGGTATGGGTGGCGGTACAGGTACTGGTGCTGCACCAATTGTTGCTGAGATTGCTAAAGAAATGGGCATACTGACCGTTGGCGTTGTCACAAAACCATTTTCTTTTGAAGGCAAGAGAAGAATGAAACATGCTGAAGAGGGGATTGAGGAACTAAAGCGTAAAGTAGATACACTGATTACGATTCCGAATGACCGTCTTCTTGAAATCGTTGAAAAGAGAACTTCTATTTTAGATGCATTTACCATAGCGGATGATGTTTTAAGACAAGGGGTCCAAGGTATTTCAAATACAATTACTGAGACAGGGTTGATCAATGTTGACTTTGCCGATGTTAAGACGATTATGTTTGAACAGGGACTTGCACATATGGGTATTGGTTCTTCAAGTGGTGACGATCGAGCGATCGACGCGACGAATCAGGCGATTCATAGTCCATTACTTGAAACTTCAATACGAGGTTCAAAGGGTATACTACTTAATATTCGCGGTGGCAAATCGTTAGGTATGATGGAAATTCAACAGGCGGCAGATCTTGTTTACAGAGAAGCAGATCCAGATGCCAATATCATTATGGGTGCTGTTATTGACGAGTCTTTAAAAGACGAAATCACAGTAACTGTAATTGCAACTGGTTTTGAAACGGCTAAAATTGAACCCAAAGTCGAAGTCAAACCCGTAAAAACTGAACCTGTAAAAGTACAACAAGTTGAAGCAGAGACCAACGAAGACGACACATTTAACATTCCAACATTTTTAAGAAAAAAAAGATAACCTTGCTTCTCGCAAGGTTTTGTTTTTATAACCCTTGAGGGGCGAAGCCCCTATTCAATGGGCGTCAGGACGCCCACTGAATGCAATCCTACCGGATTGCGCAAGGGTTACGAAGGTAGCGTAGCGGACTGAGTAAGACCTCACGACTTGAAGTCATGTAGGTTGTGGATTGCGCAAGGGTTACGAAGGTAGCGTAGCGGACTGAGTAAGACCTCTTACGATTTGAAGTCATGTAGGTTGTGGATTGCGCAAGGGTTACGAAGGTAGCGTAGCGGACTGAGTAAGACCTCACGACTTGAAGTCATGTAGGTTGTGGATTGCGCAAGGGTTACGAAGGTAGCGTAGCGGACTGAGTAAGACCTCTTACGATTTGAAGTCATGTAGGTTGTGGATTGCGCAAGGGTTACGAAGGTAGCGCAGCGGACTGAGTAAGACCTTACGACTTGAAGTCATGTAGATTGCGGATTGCGCAAGGGTTACGAAGGTAGCGTAGCGGACTGAGCTTTGAATATCTTTTCGACGGGATAAAACAAAAAAAATAAATGGTGAGGTGAAATGTATGAAATGTCCTTATTGCAGTAGTCTTGAATCTAAAGTCATCGACTCTAGACCGACAGATGACGGTCATGTAATCAGACGAAGAAGAGAATGCATCAACTGTAAACAGAGATTCACCACTTATGAAAAAATTGAAGAAATTCCAATTATCATTGTTAAAAAAGATGGCAATAGGGAGTCATACAATCGCATGAAAGTGTTGAATGGCATCATAAGAGCTTGTGAGAAAAGGCCCGTTTCAATGGAACAAATGGAACAGATGATTGATCAAATTGAAACCAGATTACACAGTTCCATGGAAAAAGAAATTGAGTCTGAATGGATTGGAGAGCTCGTGATGTCAGGTCTTAAAGATCTTGATGAAGTTGCTTATGTTCGATTTGCTTCAGTTTACAGACAATTTAAAGACATCAATACATTTGTCAATGAACTCACGAAATTATTGAATGAAAAGACGAACGGATAATTATATAAAAACATATTGGAAAATAATGTGGTTTTTCGTCACTTTATGTAGGAATATGTAGCGAAGCAAGTATACTAATGTATACTTGTTTTTTTATGCAGCAAGATTTGAGCCGAAAGCTGTGATGAGGAATGTTCACCCTTAAGCAGCGTCAGCGAAAATTGCTTTGAGGCATCGGATGATGGCCCAATGTTGTTGAAAAAATAAAATTCGATCCAAAAGATCAAGAGCTAAAAGATAAAAAGGGGGAAAAACTTATGAAATCCATAAGAACACAGTTAATTACGATTACATTAGCATTGATTACGGTTTTATTTTTTTTATCCAATCTCATTAATGGATATTATTTTTCTAAAGAATACGAAAAAGAATTATTAGAAAACAATATGACACTTGCAACGATAATTTCGGATCAAGTAAATGCCTTTATTGACAAAGCCTATGTTTTGTCAGAAGCAGTGGCGATAAATCATGACGTGAGTACGTTTAATGCTGCTAGTCAAGTGGATATGCTCAAAAATATTGCGAGTAAAAATGACTATTTTGATTTATTGTACATACAAGGCATAGACGGTATGCAGACTGCAAGGTCAAGTGGAACTCTAGGAGATCGCTCTAATCGATGGTGGTTTAAACAGATGTTGGCAAATGAAAAGCCCTTTGTCAGCAAGTCGTATTTTTCCCTAAGTGGCAATATGCCAGTGACTTCAATTATTTTGCCTATTTATAATGATCAAAATCAGTTAAATGGCGTCATGGGAGCCGACCTTAAATTAGATGCCCTCCAAGAAATCGTGGATAAATTGAGTGTTGGGTCAAAATTTGCCTATATAATGGATGGTGAGGGGGTCGTAATCGCACATCCAGATAGAATGCAGGTATCAGAGCTCTATAATTATGTAAAAGGCCATAAAACTATATTGAAATTAGATTCAAACGGGGAAGTGGTTAAAGATGAAAAGGGGAATCAGCTGACTGAAGAGCAACCAATTGATATTCCAGACGCTTTAAAAAGAATTACAGCAAGTGCCTTAGAAGGAGAAAGTGGTGTAGAAATCTATACGGATCAGGAAGATAGGGCGGTTATTAGCGCATATAGCAGTATTGAATTGCCAGGTGAATCTCAAAAATGGGCAGTTATAACTGTTGAATCCCAAAAGGAAGCCATGAACTTTATATACAATTCTTATAAGCGCAATGGTCTCATAGGTCTCATATTATTAGCAATTGCGGCAGTTATGCTCTCTATTATGTCGAAGACGATTTCAATTCCCATAAAAAAATCATCGGAATATTTGAATACAATAGCGAATGGCGATTTTAGAGTGGAGATCAATCCACGTTACCTGAATCGTAAAGATGAAATTGGTATTATTGTGGGAAGCATTGACCGAATGAAAGAATCTCTTAAGATCCTTGTGGATAGTATTAAGAGTGATTCTAGAGATATAGAAATCCATGTAGATCGTGTCAAAACAGATATGCATGAGCTAAAACTCAATTTGGAAGAGGTTTCATCAACAACAGAAGAACTTGCAGCCAGCATGGAAGAAACCGCAGCGGCGTCAGATCAAATGTCTACAACTTCTCATGAAATTGAAAGATCCGTCCATTCATTGGCAGATCGTGCACAACAAGGGGCTCAGGTGGCAGGCGAGATCAGCTTGCGTGCAGAAAAGACACAGCAAGATGTTTTGGAGGCGCAAAAAAAAGCGCAATGGATGCTGAAAAAAACTAAGGTGCAGTTAGAATCTGCAATACAAGAGTCAAAAGTTGTAGATCAAATCAATATACTGTCTGAATCAATCATGAAGATTACAGATCAAACAAATCTATTGGCGCTAAATGCCGCAATAGAAGCGGCAAGAGCTGGTGAAGCTGGAAGAGGCTTTTCTGTGGTGGCAGATGAGATCAGAAACTTAGCGGAGCAGTCAAAAAATACAGTTCTTGAAATACAAGAGATCACAACTAAAGTGATTTCATCGGTTGCCAATTTATCTGAGAGTTCAAATGACCTTTTGACCTATGTATCGACGGATATAGACCAAGATTATAAGGGCATGCTAGAAGTTGCAGACTCCTATAATGAAGATGCCACACATGTAGAGGCATTAGTAGGCGAATTCAGTGCAACGTCTGAAGCACTATTGGCCTCTGTGGAAAGCATATTGGCAACGATTGACGGTATTTCAAATGCGGCAAATGAAGGGGCAAATGGCACCACTGACATTGCTATGAAAGTAAGTGATATCAATCAGAGCTCATCCGAAATGATCATCAAAATAGAAGCCTCTAAACAAAATGTGGAACACTTATTAAGTGAAACGGATAATTTCAAATTATAACAGCTCTATTTTCTAAATTGTAATGGAGTGATGGAGCATAGAAATATATTCATCATCGACACAAAAAATTTACAAGGGTTCAAATAGGCTAATACTTTATTGAAAGATATGTATATTTGAGCCCTTTATATTGCTGTAATAAGAAAACAAAATGTGAAGATTATAAAATCACGTTGTTTTGAATTGACAGAAGAAAGGCTCTTTGATATAGTTGTATGTACAAACAAACGGGGTGATGTGTTGGATAAAAAATGTATTTCAGATGGGCACAGTTGTAATTTGGAGAGTTGTTTATTTTTTTCATCTACAAAACTGGCAAGGGCATTTAAAAAAATAGCTGACGAAGCTTTTAATAAGACGGGGTTATCCCCAAGCCATGCTTTTCTTTTAAATTTAGTGAATTCAAGAGGTGAAATTCATCAAAAAGAAGTTGGTGAATTATTGCATTTAACGCCTTCGACAATTACACGCTTTGTTGAGAAATTGGAGAGGATGCATCTGATCAGTCGAAAATCTGAAGGGAAGAATATCTTTATTTCCAAGACTGAAAAGGGCATGGCTTTACAACCAGATATTGTCAAGGCATGGGATGACTTACATGCACGCTATCGAAATATTTTAACAGAAACAGAAACAGAAACATTTATAAAGTTGACAAACAAATTGCTCGGGCAATTAGGAGATGGGGATATAGCACTGAAGTAGTATCAAAAAAAAATAATGTATTCATAAAGATAGGATTAAAGGAGGTAACATAATGAACGAGACCATAAAAAAAATACAGGATCATAGATCCATTAGAAGTTTTTTAGATCAGAAAATTGATGAAGCAACAATTCGCGAAATTTTGAAAGCAGCTCAATCCATGCCGAATTCAATCAATGGACAACAAACATCGGTAATTGTCGTACAAGATAAGGCTAAGAAAGCAAAAATTGCAGCTTTAGCTGGTGGACAAACTTGGGTTGACGACGCGCCAGTTTTGATGGTATTTGTAGCAGATTTTTATAAGACGCATTTAGGTGCTCAAAAAAATAATTTGGAACAAGTTATTCATGAAAGTGTTGAAGGAACATTGGTTGGAGCAGTCGATGTGGGACTGAATATGGGGGCTGCTATTATCGCAGCAGAATCACTGGGCCTTGGCATTGTTCCAATAGGGGGCATTCGCAGAGATCCCGCTCAAATGATTGAATTGTTAGAACTGCCAAAGTATACTTTCCCAGTGGCAGCACTTGCAGTGGGATACCCTAAAGATAGATCGCATAAAAAACCAAGGATGCCCTTTGAAACTTTCAAATTTGATGAGAAATATCAGGTAGAAGGCTTAAAAGAGGCCATTGAAAGTTACGATGCGGAAATGGTGCCTTATTTAAAAGAAATTGGACGTGAACAAGAAGTTAATTGGAGCGTAGCTACATCTAGTGTTTATAAGAGCGTCTATTTTCCAAAGGTTCACCCTGTTCTAAAAAATCAAGGGTTTAAAAATGATAAATAGAGCCGTTGCAAATGTGCTTTAATTACAATTGTCTGAATATATCGCTATAACTGAATTGACAGGCTAAATTTAAAGTGATAATCTATGGATATAATGTAAACATATTGATAGTGGATTGTGACTAGTTTTTAGGCAAGACCAGAGGAAGAACTACGGTTAGATAACCGTGGCTTATTCCCTTGGTCTTTTTTATTTTTTCCTATAGGTGAAGAAGGGAGGGGTGATCCATCAAGAGGTCATGAACTGATGTTTAGATGACTTCAGAAACGATGTCCCAAATCGTTCAATATGTGAGTTATTAGATGATGAGTGATATAATATAAGGGGGAATATGATGAAAACACAAATCTATGTGGTTATTTTGAGCTTTTTATTACTACTGACAATGGTTGGAGGCGTATCTATGGCAGAGGAAAATACGGGGAATATCGATGAGGAAGTTTTGAAAATTCTCTATGAAAAAACTGAAAATCCTGAGGCGTGGGTGACATTTATCAATCAAAATGCTGAGGATGGCTTAGGCAAGTGGCTCCCTCTTTTAATAAAAAAAATAGCAGATCCAAGTGAAGGCGCCTCTAAAACACTTGCGAATGTCCACTATAAAACCATTACGGAAGGTTTTGATTGGGGACCTGCAATTGGAAAAATTGTACTGGATTTTGGCATGCCGATAGATGCTGAATCTCTATCTATAAATACTTTCGATGTGAAATCCATTCGATATTTTAAGGATTTCGATTTTACAACATTTAGTTATGATGATAAAGTGACTGCTCATGAAGTCACATGCCCTGTAACGCACATCTATAAATCAGATGCAAACGGGATGCCAATGGAGAACGGTGATTTTGTAACACTTGAAATGGCTGTTGGGCCACAACGTGTTGAAACATCACCTCTTAATTACAATATGCTCACTTCCAAAAATGAATATGTTAAAATACGTTATAGAATTAGTCTCAATCCAGGGACTACATTGACTTCACAAGAAGGGGAGAAGGTGGTCATGATACCAACAGATGACGACGCATACTCTAAAGATGTCAAGCTGGTGGCAGATGAATTTGAAAATAATCAAAGTTTTGAATACAGTAATATTAAGCTCTTGTATGCATCCTATACTCCTAAAACGGCATCTAAGGAAACCGGTAAGAATCCTTTGATCATATGGTTACATGGCGCAGGTGAAGGAGGCAACGACACGACGATTCCACTCCTAGGGAATAAAGTTGTCAACTTGGCCACAGATAAAATTCAAAAATTATTTGGTGAAACAGGGAGCTATGTTCTTGTGCCACAGTCACCAACCATGTGGATGGACTATGATGGTACAGGCATTTATAACAATACAATTGAAAATAGTGATGGTAAATCCTATTACCAAGAGGCGCTCATGGCGTTGATAGATCAGTACGTCTCGGAGCATCCTGAAATCGATAAGGACAGGATTTATATAGGTGGCTGTTCAAATGGCGGCTATATGACTGTAAATATGATCATCAACTATCCAGATTATTTTGCTGCTGCTTTTCCAATTTGTGAGGCTTATAGTGCAGAGTGGTTGACTGAGGATAGACTTGAAGCCATTAAGAAGATGCCAATCTGGTTGACACATGCGCTTTCAGATGGAGTCGTTGCCATAGCAGAAGGTGAATTGGATGCTCAGCATAACGTCATTGTTAAAAAAGATGCAGATGGCATGCCAATTTTAAAAAAGGATTTCTCTAATGCACTTTATGATCAATTGAAAAGCTTAGGTGCTATGAACGTCCACTACAGTCGATTTGATAAAGTCGTGGATACCTCAGGCATGTATAAAGCACAAAATGGTGTAGATCCATATGAATACATGGGGCATTTTTCATGGGTTTATGCTTTGAATAACGAGTGTGTTGAGACCATTGAAGGTGAAGAAGTTACGCTCTTCGAATGGCTTGCCGATCAATCAAAATAAAAGATACCATATAAAGTGCCATCATTCGCAATCCCACCAAACCGCGAATGATGGCTTTTATCATTAGTTTTCGTCCAGCTTAGAGTCAGGAATGTTCAACCTGCTCTAAGCGAATAGACGAAAACGTGTCAGCCAAAAAGCGTTTTGGCAGACAATGATACACATTAGTTTTCGTCCAGCTTAGAGTCAGGAATGTTCAACCTGCTATAAGCGATTAGACGAAAACGTGTCAGCCAAAAAAGCGTTTTGGCAGACAATGATACACATTAGTTTTCGTCCAGCTTAGAGTCAGGAATGTTCAACCTGCTCTAAGCGAATAGACGAAAACGTGTCAGCCAAAAAAGCGTTTTGGCAGACAATGACTTGACACACTGTGTGACAATTGATAAAATGTAGAAAATGTCACACAGTGTGTCATTTGTATTTTACCTTGTGGAGAGAGCGATGAAAACAGATAAACAGAAGATGATTATAGAAGGTGCAAAGCATACTTTTTTGGAAAAAGGCCTTTTCAATACAGTGATGACTGATATTGCAAGTGCCTGTAACATAACGCGGAGAACACTTTACAGACATTTTGAGACGAAAGAAGATTTGGCTTATGAAACGGCGATACTTTTAATCAATGAGTGGAATGATTTTCAGAGTGAAACTTTTTTAAAATTAGAAGGTAAAGGAATTGAACTACTAGAGTCATTTTTAAGTCAATTAATTGAATATATGACAAGTCGAATTTTGGAACTCAAATATCTCGGTGAATTCGATTTTTATTTTAGAGATGATGGTGAGGGAAAACCCTCACAAGATGAAAAGGATGCTTTTAATGGAATCATTTTAAAATCGGATGATTTTATTAAAAATATTATAGCAACTGGCATTGAGGACGGTTCGATAAAGCCGCTGGTTGACATTGAGTTGATGGTGGCGACGATCTCTAATGTATTATGGAGTTTTGCTCAACGCATTGCACTTAGAGGCCATATTATGGAAGCTGAATATGGGATCTCTGGCGTGACACTTATCATGAATCAAGTACATCTATATATTATGGCATTAAAGGAGTAAGTTATGAAACCGTTTAATTTACCAAGTACATTCAAATTAGGCAGTGCCACCGCAGCAACTCAAATTGAAGGTGGGGATTTAAACAGCAATTGGTACCACTGGGGACTCCAAGGAAGGATAGCCAATCAAGAGAGTTCAATTGTTGCGGCAGATCACTATAATCGCTATAGAGAAGATATTGATCTGATGAAGCAACTGCATCAAGAAGTCTATCGCATGAGTATAGAGTGGAGCCGTATTGAACCTGAAGAGGGCATATGGTCTGAAGAAGGTATCAAACACTATCGACAAGAGTTGACGTTGTTGATAGAGGCGGGGATTGAGCCACTTGTCACATTGCACCATTTTTCACAGCCTCAATGGTTTGAAGCCATAGGTGCATGGACCCATGATAAATGTGTCTTCTATTTCACACGATTTGTCAAAAAAGTGATCGAGTCCATTGGAGATTTAGTCAATGAATACTGTACTATTAATGAGCCCAACGTATTGGTGAACGATTCTTATATGGACGGCAATTTCCCGCCGGGCAAAAAGGGGGATATGAAAGCCTATTTTAAGGCATCAAAGCATTTGATTTTGGCGCATTTGGAGTCTTACCAGCTCATTCACAAGATGAGAACTGAAATGGGCTATAGCGATACGATGGTGGGCATGGTACATCATCTTGCCTATTTTGAAAGTGCAAAAAAAGATCCGTTTACAAAGATGAGCAGAAATATATTGGATTATGCTTTTCATACATTGTTCTTGAAGGGCATGGTAGAAGGTCAATTGGCTTTTCCAATTGGGCACGGTTATCCTCATGGAAAGGGCATATTTTGCGATTTTATAGGGATCAATTACTATTCCAGACATATGATTCACTTTAAGTTTAATCCTGGCATGCTCTTTGGTGAAATCAAGTTTAAAGCAGGTTTGACGGATGAGAGCCTCAACGACATGGGGTGGGAAATCTATCCAAAAGGGCTATACGAAGTTGTGGAGAAAGTCTACAGAAAATATGCATTACCCATTTATATAACCGAAAATGGCATACCGGATTCGCAAGATCAGAAGCGAACAAAGTTCATTATAACTCATTTGGAACAAGTACATTTTCTAATTGAGGCTGGTGTTGACATAAGAAGATATTATTACTGGTCGCTTTTGGACAACTTGGAATGGCATGATGGTTATGGCCCACGATTTGGTCTTATTGAAGTCAATTATAAAACTCTAGAGAGAAGCATTCGCTCAAGTGGCAAAGTGTATGCTCAAATTTGCCAAACCAAAAAAATAGGGGCAAACCTTATAGAGCAGTATATCGATACATCTTCTGATGCAGGAGCGTTAAGGTAAAACCTTATAATGCCAATAGGATAATACGATTCAAGGCGAACATGACAATCCAAGACGAGCATGATAATCCAAACGGATCATGAGATTCCGAACAAGGCATGATAATCCGAACAGGGGACGATCTTTTAAATAGAGTAGGATAATCTAAATAGAGCATGGTATCTAAAATAGAGCAAGGCACATAAAATATGGAGGGGATATAAGTGAAGACATTGAGCATGAAGACGAAAATTGCATATGGGTTTGGTGATTTGGCAAGCAACTTATTATTTCAAATGACAGTGATTTATCTTCTGTTTTTTTATACGGATGTTCTTGGCATATCTGCAATTTCTGCAGGGTTTATCTTCTTAATTGCAAGACTATGGGATGCCATCAATGACCCCATGATGGGGCTGGTTATGGATAAGACAAAATCAAAACACGGCAAGGCGAGGGTGTACATAAAATATGGTTCATTGCCACTGGCATTTGCAACCATTGCAATGTTCTATGTGCCTCAATTATCTTCAAATGGCAAAGTGTTGTATGCAGGGATCACTTATATCCTCTGGGGTATGCTTTATACGCTTGTGAACATTCCCTATTCATCGTTGACGGCTTCATTGACAGATGTACCACAAGAGAGAACAGCATTATCATCTATTCGAATGATTTTTATGCTGATTGGCGTGATCATTGTTTCTGTTGTAACGGAGCCCTTTGTATCTTCGTTTGCCACACCGGACAGAGGGTATTTTTTTGTTTCTGTGCTCTTTGGTGGACTTGCTTTTTTATTTTTTCAATTGTGCTTTAGATATACCAATGTATCCGTGGCAACAACCCGAAAGAGTAATGAAACGTATCGCATGAAAGATATTTGGCCGCTACTGCTTCAAAATAAACCGCTATTAATTGTCACTTTGGCCTCGCTTGTTGGCAATATGGCTATTTTTATTCGTGAAACTGCGGCCATTTACTATGTGACTTACAATTTAGGGCGCAGTGATTTCTTGCCCATATTTTTGGGTGTGATTGTTCTGGCCATGCTTATTTCTAACCTAGTGATTCCGTTTGCAACGCGCAAATGGGATAAAAAAGGGACTTATATTATCGGTTCGTGTATTGGCGTGGTGGGTTCCATAATTTTTTACTTTATACCTTATGATCAGTTATTCCTTGTACTCTTGTTTGCTGCAATTAGCAGTTTCGGCATTGCAGCAATATCCACAATGGGTTGGGCCATGATTCCTGACACCATCGAATATGGGGAGTGGAAAACAGGCACTAGAGCAGAGGGCATATCCTATGCGATATACAGTTTTAGCCAGAAGCTGGCCACGGCAATTGCCGGCATATTAGTTGCGAGTGTCTTGGAATTAACCGATTATATACCTGGTGCTGTCAATCAATCCAGTAAGGCCTTGTTTGGCGTCATGAGTACTCTAACCTTTATTCCCAGTGCGCTTATTATTTTATCAGTTCTAATTATTTTACCTTATAGTATAGACGCTCAGTTCTATAAAAAAGTAATGACTGCATTGAGTGAAAATTGATCTGTAAAACCACTGGAAAATCCCTATTTCCAAATTTAAATTCAATATGGTAAAATGAAGGGAACGATTGAAATTAAATCGATTTAAATCAGGAGACCAGATCATATGAAATCCATCTTCTATAAAGATACTTTTACAAAGATCTCTGAAGCCAAGAGAAATAAAATTATACAGACGGCAACGCATGAATTTGCCGAACACGGTTTTGAAAGCGCCAATATAAATACGATTGCCAAAAAAGCTGGTATCAGTATTGGCGCAATGTACTCTTATTTTGGTAGCAAGGAGGATTTGTTCTCAACAATTGTAGGATTTGCAGTTGAGACACTCAAGTCAGCACTGGACAAGATCATGCAGAGTGAAGATGATTTTTTACTCAAAATAGAAAGTATAATTCGCGCGATACAAGTGAGTTCTAGAGAAAATGTGCTCTTGACTAAACTCTATGGGCAACTTACGGCTGAAAATAGATATGATTTAATTGCTCAAATTGTCACTGAAATGGAAAGCGTCTCGGCAGATCTATATGCAAACATGCTTAAAGAAGCACAAGACAGAAATGAGATTAGCAGTGAAATTGATGTGCGGCTTTTTGCCTTCTTTCTCGATAATTTGTTTATTACTTTCCAATTTTCATATACTTGTGAGTATTACAAGGAACGTTTTAAAATCTTTACGAATGAAAACATATTGGATGACGATGTCATTGTCGCAGAACAGCTGATGAAATTTATAAAAAATGCACTTGCAGTGAAGACCAGCAACCATTCATAATTGAGCATTTCTAGGCACTCTAATTCTAGAGTGCTTTTTTAGTGCACAAATTTCTCGAAAAGACTGAAAATTCAGAAAACAATATTGACATTTCAAAACCCTGTGATATATTTAAATAAATACATAAAGCGAGCGCTCACTCGTTTTGAAATGGAGGTATAAAATGAACCAAAGCTATTCAATTTCAACTTATCCTGACACCGCTAAAGTGACGCAACAACTGGATGATTTGATACGAAAACCGATTTACACGGTTAAACCTGAGGCACTTAAAAAATATGAGACAGAGTATTTTGATCAAAAGTGTTCCAAGTCAAAAGAAATGATTAAAAGTGCAATTGAGATCATACCTGGAGGTGTTCAACACAATCTTGCCTTTAACCATCCATTCCCATTGGTCTTTACAAAGGCGGAAGGGTGCCATTTATATGATATTGATGGCAATCAGTACTATGATTTCCTTCAGGCAGGTGGCCCCACAGTATTGGGGAGCAATCCTGAAGTTGTACGAGAAAAAGTGATCGAACTGCTCAACACATGTGGACCATCCACAGGTCTATTTCATGAGTATGAGTACAAATTGGCAAAGAAAATATCAGATGTCATGCCAGCCGTTGAAATGTTTAGAATGTTAGGATCTGGTACAGAAGCGTGTATGGGCGCTATTCGAGTTGCAAGGTTGGCAACTGGGAAAAAAAACATTCTCAAAATGGGCGGGGCTTATCACGGTTGGAGTGATCAATTGGCATACGGGATTAGAATTCCTGGGACAAAATGGACTCAGGCAAACGGTGTTCCAAGACATATGTTTAAATACACACAAGAATTTTTCCCAAACAGTTTAGATGATCTCGAAAAAAAACTAAAGTTCAATCAATTAAGAGGTGGTACAGCAGCGGTTTTAATAGAACCTCTTGGGCCTGAAAGTGGCACACGGCCTTTGGACTTTGAGTTCAATAAGGGCGTCGAAAAGTTGTGTCAACAACATGGTGCGCTTTTGATATTCGATGAAGTGGTCACTGGATTTAGAGTAGGGATGTCAGGTGCTCAAGGCTACTTTGGGGTTTCACCGGATTTAACTGTGTTTGGAAAGGTCATTGCTGGGGGATATCCAAGTGCTGGTGGCTTGGGGGGCAAAAGAGAGGTAATGAAGTATTTGTCCGCAGGCATAGGCGGTAGCGGTAAGCATAAGAAAGCGTTGGTGGGCGGCACTATGGCAGCAAATCCGTTGAGTTGTGTGGCTGGATATCATACGTTATGTGAAATTGAGCGCACACATGCAATTCAAAAATCTGGACAGATTGCAGATCAACTCATCTTAGGGATACAAGCACTGATTGACAAATATCACTTGCCTTTTGTTGCGTTTAATCAAGGTTCAATCTGCCATTTGGAAACAGTGGGGGCGATGCATTTTACAATTAATTGGTCAAAGCCTTGGCAGATCAAAGAAGTGTTGAAACAGACGTCGATTAGAAAGCAAGAAATGGAGCATGTGGGTGCTGCTTACATGGCTGAGGGGATTGTGACTTTGGCAGGAAGTCGTCTCTACACAAATGCGGCTTACGAAGATGAAATGTTGCCAGATATCTTAAATCGATTTGAAAATGTGTTTAAAAATATAGCACAAAAGATTTAATAGAGTGATATCTCTATTAAACGATTATACGAGGAGTTTTATAATGTCAAATATGAGCTTACAATCATCTGTAGTAAGAGCAGGTATAGAACTTGTAAAGGCAGGGTTAATTGCTCGGACATGGGGAAATGTGAGTTGCAGAATCGATGAAGAGTCGTTCTGGATCACACCCAGTGGGAGAGATTATCTTACATTAAAACCTAGCGAAATTGTCAAAGTCAGCATCAAGGATCTAAGTTATACGGGATCGATAAAACCGTCTTCTGAAAAGGGGATTCATGCAGCGGTTTATGAGCGTTTTTCTGATGTCAACTTTGTAATTCACACACATCAGGCAAGTGCCTCTGTGGTTTCAGCTCTGGGATTAGATCGAATAACGCTCTCTGAGGATCATCCGCTATTTTCTAATCAAATCATATGTGCGGCCTATGCTCTTCCAGGCACTCAGCGGTTAAAGCGTCATGTTGTAGAGGCTCTTGAAAAGACCGAGGGCAGTGCTATTATTTTAAAGCATCATGGTGCAGTTTGCTTTGGACGTGATTATGAGAGTGCTTTTAACTCTGCGTATAGCTTAGAACAAGTCTGTTCTGATTTTATTCAAGAGCGAAAATCGGCAATGACGGGTGATGCACATCATGAAGAACAACATCAGAACCAGCATCAAAAACAACCTTTAAAACAGCAACAGAAAGCGTCTCAACAAAAGCAAGCCGACTCTATGCATTTGATTGAAATGGTTAAAGAGACAAAAGGCGGTTGTGTGCTACTGAACCAAGAAGAAGATATCGTGAGATATGCCTGTCAAAAAAATGCCTTAAAACCCTTCTTAGATGATTTTGCTCAAATCATCGGGATTGAGGTAAAAGTGGTGAAGGCTGAAGAAACTGCTGTTTTAAAAGCACTTAAAAATGCATCAGCAGTATTCATAGAAAATTTGGGGGCACTGTGTTGGGGCAAAGACGAAAGTGAAGCCAAAGCCGTCCAAATGGTTCTAAATAAAAATTGCAAGGCCTATTTTGGGGCGGTACTCTTTGAGCACATCAAACCGATTAATTTAGTGGAAAGTCTGCTGATGAGATGGGTTTATCTCAAAAAATATTCTAAATTGTCAGGGGGAAAAATATAAAATAACAGGGGGGTTATTTTTATGAAGAAAAGCAATAGTTCACCTTATAGGTGGATCATCCTTTTATGTATTGTACCGATGATCATATCCACAGAAATGATGTGGTTGTCGTTGGCACCCATATCCAGTACTGCTGAAAAATATTATAATGTCTCGGGGTTATCTATAACGCTCTTTTCAATGAGTTATATGATGATGTTTATTTTATTTTGTCTGCCCGCTTCATGGATAATCGATCGCTACGGCTATCGTACTTCTCTCATTATTGGAGCATTGTTGACTGCTGTTTTTGGTTTTACCAGAGCTTATTTTTCGGACTATTTTATAATCGTCATGATTTCACAATTTTTAATCGCCATTGGGCAACCCTTTTTACTCAATATTTCAACCAAAGTGCCTGCAAATTGGTTTCCAGTTTCGGAGAGAGCAACAGCAGCAGGGATTTTAACCATGGCACAGTATCTTGGCTTTGCACTGCCTATGGTAATTGCACCTGTTGTTGCAGAGCAGTATGGGATTAAAGCTTTACTGATGACTTTTGCACTTATTGCCATTATTTCAGCAGTGGTGGCCATTGCATTTACACGAGAAAAGCCTAAAGTACCCATTTATGACGACGTTGAGCTCAAAGATGAGTTCAGCCTATTGGCGTTAAAGAAACTGATGCACAATAAGCCCTATTTTTTAACGCTGCTGATCTGCTTTATCTCCATAGGCATCTTCAACACCATATTGACGCTTATTGAGTCCATCCTGTTACCCAAAGGGTTAGAGGCATTACAGATTGGCATTATCGGAGCAGTTTTTGTAATTGCGGGTGTTGTTGGGGCTGTGTTGTTGCCGATTTTATCAGATCATCTTAAAGTTAGAATCCCATTTTTTGTAGTTTCTCTAGCAATACTTGTCCCGCTTTACTTGGGCTTAACTTTGGCTACCAATTTTTATTTTTTAGTTGTACTGGCCTGCACGACTGGTTTTTTGATCATGGGTGTGGCACCAATTTTATTCCAGCACGGTTCAGAAGTGGCATACCCAGTACAGGAGGGTACCTCGTTAGGGTTGATTTTATTGATGGGGCAAATTTCGGGCATTTTATTTGTATTTTTATTTGAAGTGCTTACAGAGACGGTAGATTCCACATTGCCATCAATGTTGTTTATTGTATGCATTACGGCATTTGAAATACCAATGGCCTTAAAAATGAAAGAGTCTGACTTGTTGAAAGGGAGTGTTGATGAATGTCTACCTATGTAATTGCATATGATGTGGGAACCACAGGCGTCAAGACTTGTCTTTTTGAAATTTCAAGCCAAATAAAGCTCGTTGGCAGTGCTATGGCACGATACGATCTCTATATTTTAGAAAATGGCGGGGTGGAACAGGAACCGGATCAGTGGTGGGAAGCCATGTGTTCAACCACAGCGCAAGTTCTTGAAAGAACTCTTATTTCCAAAGATGCCATTGCGGCGATCTCTTTCTGCGCTCAAATGCAAGCAGTTGTTTTGGTGGATCAATCTGGACGTCCTGTGAGACGTGCTATGAGTTATATGGATAATCGAGCAAAGGATGAAGTGAAGAAAGGTCTGAATGCCTTTAAAATGTTGCGTTCTATCCAAATCAGTGGTGCCGTTTCGGCAAGTGTTAAAGATCCCGTATGGAAATACCAATGGGTTAAGCATCATGAACCTGAAGTTTTCAAAAAAATATACAAATGGCTTGATGTTAAAGATTATTTGGTCTGTAGATCCTGCGGGGCGTTTACCATGTCAGAAGACAGTGCTTTTGCGACATTACTCTATGATACGCGTCGGGGTAAACGTCAATTCAGCGAGGCAATATGCAGAATGTTTGATGTGGATATGGCGCACTTACCTCAAATTTGTAAAAGTACAGATCAGGTGGGTCAAATTACACTAAAGGCTTCTGAAGAACTGGGCCTTAAAGCTGGAACACCTGTTTTTTCTGGGGGTGGTGATGCGTCTCTTATTGGCGTAGGAGCTGGTGCAGTGGCACAGCAGGATACTCATATCTATTTGGGCACATCGGGCTGGGTATCCACAGTGGTTCCCAAACAACACTTAGATATTTCAAATATGATTGCAGCCATTGTGGGTGCAAATCCAGGTTACTTTAACTATTTTGCGGAACTCGAAACCGCAGGGAAATGCTTGGAGTGGGTTAAAGATCATTTGGCATTGGACGAGATTGGTCTATTTCTGGATAAAAAGCACATTTGGGAAGACCCGGAGAGCATCTATGAAAGTCTGTACGATTTTATGATGGATTGTGTCAAAAATGTCCGTGCAGGAAGTGATGGGGTCATATTTACACCTTGGCTTCATGGCAATAGATGTCCTTTTGAAGATCACAATGCAAGAGGTATTTTTTTCAACATCAGCTTGGAGACTGGGAAGACGGAATTAATTCATGCGGTTGTGGAGGGCATTTGCTATCATTTAAAGTGGCAGCTTGAAGCTACGGAAAGGCATGTTAAGACTTCTCAGACCATTCGTTTTGTGGGAGGGGGTGCGCTTTCGCCATTGACTTGTCAAATTTTAGCGGATGTTCTCAATAGAGAAGTGGAAACGGTTGCAAACCCTCAAAATGTGGGTGCGGTCGGGGCCGCAGTCATAATGGCAGTGGGCTTAAATCTCATAAGGGACGTCAATGAGGCAAAGCTATTAATCCCAGTGCATGAAACGTATCATCCTAATCCATCTAATGCAGTGGTTTATAATCACGTGTTTCCAGTGTTTAAATCCCTTTACAGAAATAATGTGAAAGCATTTAAAACACTCAATCAACCTTAGACTCATGGTCCTATAGTAAACCGAGCGGTATACGTCATGTTAGCTTTCAATAAGCATGCGCGTAGCCGCTCGTTTTATTAGGCCTTAATATGAGCACTTAAATGCATCTAAATAGAATGATCTCTAAGCTGTTCCACGAGTATTTTTTTATTGAGCACATGGATGATTGCGGTGGAGATCATCACTGAAAAAGTGATTGCCACGAGGGCATAACCTATAAAATGGTATATAGGAAATCGCCATACCCAAGGTGATTTTAAATAAGTGACGAGATAATAACCAACAGGTGTGCCAAGGCACAATGTCAAGAGAATATGCCAAAACGCCAAGATGAGGCCTTCGTATTGAATGGTTCTCAAGAGTTGGCGGCGACTTAAACCAATTGAGCGCAAGATTGAAAACTCATGTTTACGGGATAGTGTTGGGCAATTTGTTCAGAAAAATCTATTTTTAAAATGCCATCATAATATAGGTCGTGTTTTGGACTCTGTTTGTGCATCGTTTCAAAGAGGGCGGCTATCTTTTTACAGAGCACTGCGATAGAAAAGGGCTTGGTGATATAATCAAAACCGCCAGCTTCATAGCCTTTAATCATATCTCGTTCTTGATCATTGGCGGTTAAAAAAAGGCTATAGGTATCCGCGTATTGTGATTTGATGGTTCTGCATAAGTCAAGCCCACTACCATCCGGAAGATTTATATCGAGTAAAGCCAAATCAAACTGAGATTTTCTGAGCTGTTGAAGGGCTGAAGCACAGCTATAAGCAGAAACGACATCAAAACCGTCAGCTGCTAAATTATAAGCCAAAGTTTTATTTAAGAGGAGATCATCCTCGACGATTAAAATTTTATACATGGGTTCACTTCCTTTTATAGAGTAAAACTGCTTATAGAGTAAAACTACATATTGTATAGTAAAACTGTAGAGGGTGTAAATTAGCGGGTTACATCCCTTATATTTTAACTGAATAAACCTCTTTTATCAATTTCTATTGTTTGCTTAACGGGATGCCCAACTTTTGACTTTTGACACTTTGAGCTTTATGATATTATTATATAGACCACATATCACAGTAATTTGAAAGGAGTGTATGCTGATATTTACAGCAGTATACAAAAGAGATCATGATCAGATTTGAGCAATTAAAGGCTACCCCTTTGCATCTGGGGATAACCGATCGAACGGGTGGTGTGAGTCAAGGCGTATATGGTGGCATGAATACCAATTTTTATAATCCAGAACAGTTTGAAAATGCCTGCCAAGATATTAAAATTGCCATAGACGCTCTGGGTCTAACCGGAAAAATCATCGTTGCCACGCGGCAAACACATTCGAACCACGTACTTAAAATAGATGAAAGCACAGACTTTCAAAATTTAGATGAAATAGATGTAAAGTATACGGCATTATCAGATTATCGCCTCTATTCGAGTCCTGACACAGATGCTTTGATGACGAACCGAAAAGATGTCATCTTGATGACGTTTTATGCAGATTGCGTGCCCCTTTACCTCTTTGATCCTGTAAATGAAGCCGTTGCCATTGTTCACAGTGGCTGGCGTGGCACTTCAAACAAGATTGCAGAAACGGTTATAAAAGAGATGGCGTATCATTATCACAGTGAACCTCAGCATCTCTTTGCAGGGATAGGACAATCGGCTGGCAAATGCTGCTATGAAGTAGATGAACCTGTAAAAACGCTATTCAGAGTTCATTTTTCAGAGCACGATATGAATTGTTTTTTTGAGCCGAAGGCAAACGGCAGATATTTTATAGATTTAAAGAAGGCCAATGAACTCATCTTCTTAGAGAATGGTTTAAAAAGTGATCATATAGAAATCAATCCTGCATGTACCATCTGTAAAAGTGATTTGTATCATTCGCATCGAAAAGCGAATGGGGGGAAGCGGGGGTCGATGAGCCAGCTTTGCCAACTCATATAGGAAATCATGACTTTTTATGTAAAATAAATCATTGCAAAAGTTTCATTTGCACTTTAAATGATTTTATATTACAATATTAGATTGTATGGTAGAAGATTATGTTATGATGGGAAGGCCTGTATGAATAAGATAAAGAAAGTACTTCCAGGTTCAATTGCTGAGGAATTAGAAATAGAATCTGGGGATATTTTACTGAGCATTAATAATAAAAAAGTGGTCGATATCATTGATTTAATGTATCTCACAAACGATGAGTTCATTGTGGTTGAGATTCAAAAAAAAGATGGTGAAATCTGGGATCTTGAAATCGATAAGGAATTTGATGAGGATCTGGGCATCGAATTTGAAAATCCAATTATAGATGATGCAACGCGTTGTTCTAATAATTGTGTTTTTTGTTTTATTGATCAATTGCCTAAAAATATGAGATCGACTTTATACTTTAAAGATGATGACTCTAGATTATCTTTTTTACAGGGAAATTTTGTGACATTAACGAATCTAAATGAAGATAAATTTAATCGCATTATTGATTATAGAATCAGTCCTATCAACGTCTCCGTGCATACGACAAATCCAGAGCTCAGGGTGAAAATGCTTGGCAATAGATTTGCGGGCAATATTATGGAACGCCTTGAAAAGTTGACTTCAAATGGTATTGTGGTCAATGCTCAGATCGTTCTATGTCCAGGTTATAATGATGGCGATGAACTCAGTCGTACACTGGATGACCTCATCACTTTGGGTTCTAATTTACAGAGTGTTGCCATAGTGCCCATTGGCCTGACAAAGCATAGAGAGGGTCTCATACAAATGGAGGGCTTCAATCAATCGACTTCGAAGCAAGTCATTGATAGGGTACATGCGTTTCAAGAGAGGGCACTTGAAAAGATCGGGACGCGATTTGCTTTTCTAGCAGATGAGTTCTATTTACTTTCTGGTGTACCATTTCCACCTTATGAAGCTTATGAGGACTTCATACAGCATGAAGATGGTGTAGGCATGATCAGAAAATTGGATTATGAAGTACGAGAAATTTTGGGCTCTAACCGCTATCAAATGGAAAGCGATAGGAAGGTTTTAATCGTCACAGGGGTTGCAGCGCATCCCTATTTGGAAAGCCTTGCTCAAGCGATCATGGCTGAAGTTCCAAAATTAGAAATTGAAGTTATGAAAATCGAAAATGATTTTTTTGGAGAACGTATTACAGTGGCAGGTTTAGTCACAGGTACAGATATAAAGAAACAAGTTTTAAACGCAGAGAATTGTGATGCCATTTTATTACCAGTATCTATGTTTAGAGCAAATGAAGATGTGATGCTAGATGATTGTTCCATCTCAGACCTTGAAGCACATTACCACAAACCTGTTGTCAAAGTCGGTGAAACGGGAATCGAGTTCGTTGAAAGCATATTATATGGAGGTAATTAAAATGAGTAGAAAGCCAATTGTTGCGGTGGTAGGCCGCCCAAATGTGGGGAAGTCCACGTTTTTTAATAGAATTGCTGGAAGGAGAATTTCCATTGTTGAAGATACGCCAGGTGTCACACGTGATCGCGTTTATGCGGAATGTGAATGGCTGAGATATAATTTTACGCTTATTGATACAGGCGGTATAGAACCCTCTTCAACAGATGTCATCTTGTCTCAAATGAGAGATCAAGCACAGATTGCAATTGATACGGCCGATGTCATCATCTACTTGTGCGATGGGAAGTATTCGTATACAAGCGCTGATGAAGAGATCGCTCAGATGCTCAGAGTTTCTAAAAAACCAGTGGTGTTGGTACTCAATAAAATTGATGTCTATAATAAGCCAAGCCATTTTTATGATTACTACAACTTGGGTCTTGGTGAGCCATTGATGATTTCTTCTGTAAATGCAATGGGTCTTGGCGATTTATTAGATGAAGTTGTAAAGTTATTTCCAGAGGACATATTGCTTGAGGAAGAAGAGGATGCCATTAAAATTTGCTTCATAGGGAAACCAAATGTAGGTAAGTCCTCAATGGTCAACAAAATCATCGGTGAAAATAGAGTTATTGTATCCGATATTGCCGGTACAACTCGAGATGCAGTGGATACGCCGTTTACCTATAAGGATCAAAAGTTTGTGCTCATTGATACAGCAGGGATCAGAAGAAAGTCCAAAGTCAATGAGTCTATTGAAAAGTATAGCGTGTTGAGGGCGTTGGCTGCAATTGAGCGTTCAGATGTGTGTTTTCTCATGATCGATGCAGTTGAAGGCGTTACGGATCAAGACAAGAAGGTTGCTGGCTATGCACATGAAGCGGGCAAAGCTATTGTGATTGTTGTGAACAAGTGGGACTTGCTTGAAAAAGACAATCATACTTTTAATGATTTCACGAAGAAGGTCAGAGAAGAGCTCGCTTATATGACTTATGCGCCAGTGGTGTTTGTTTCTGCATTAACAGGTCAGAGAGTAACGCAACTTCTAGAGCAAGCAGTTTACGTCGCTAATAATCATGCACTTAGAATTTCAACAGGTGTTCTCAATGATATTCTCAATGAGGCCATGGCGTTAAATCAACCGCCTTCAGATAAAGGAAAGCGACTTAAGATCTACTATGCAACGCAATGTGGCGTGAAACCGCCAACTTTCGTACTCTTTGTCAATGTGAAAGAATTGGCGCATTTTTCATATGTGCGTTATATTGAAAATCAAATCAGAAAGAATTTTAATTATGAGGGCACACCAATTGTTTTTAAAGTTAAGCAAAGGGGCGAGTAACTTAAATTAAAGTTAAATGAAATTGATCTTTCAGTGATTATACGATGCTTTTAAAGGTTTCGGTAATGATCTTCTGAGGGATCATTTTTTTTGCGTTGTCGGAACCCGATTTTGGGTATTTATTTTGGGTATATACAGTATAGATCTATATTAGGGAGGCGATGATATGCGACGATTTAATGACCTAATAGTGCGTTTGAGAATAGAAATTGGAGATGACCGTGATCTTTATGAAGATGATGAGGATTATGATGAGGAAGATGAAGGAGAGGAAAGCAATTGGTGGGATCATCCTTTAAGCGAATATGAAGACGAGGATTACGACGAAGATGATGACTACAGCGAAGAAGACGAAGAGGACTATGATGAAGACGATGACGCAGAATATGATGACAAGTTGTGATGAGAACGATGAGCCCGGCAATATAGGTATGCGAACAAGTCAAAATAAATGGTGAAATTATTGACGAAATATTCTGAAATATCATGACATGATCTCAAAAATAATGTTAAAATATAAACAAAAAGAGAATTTTATCATAAGATGGGATGTGTCATTATGAATCTATCAATTTGTGAAACATGTGGGAATCCAATTACAAACAGATCGGAATTAACGGTCTCAAAAGAACACTTTTTTTCAATTCCAAAAGCTTATCATCACGAATGCTATATTGATCAAATGGAAGATATTAGATCTTATTACACTCAGGTTGAGCCAATAAATAGTGTTTTGTATAGTTTGAGGATATTTATGCTTACAGCAGTTTATTTTTTCTTATTTTCTATTAGAATTCGAAGTGTTATGTATTATCTCTTCTTGGGGATTTCAGGTTCACTACTGGGTATTGAGTGGTTTTCCAGAATTTATAGTTTGGTTGTATATGAGCGTCAGTTTCTTACTAAGAAGCATATGAGAATCTAATTTTATGAGGTGAAAGTATGAATGTAAGATTTGCAAGACATGCAAAGGCCTTAGAACCTTTATTGCATTTCTATTGCAATTTACTTGGATTAAAAGTGATTTCAGAGTTTAAGGACCATAATGGCTACACTGGCGTCATTTTGAGTTGCGATCATTGCAACTGGGAAATTGAATTTACAATATCCAGTAATTGTCCAAATCATAAAGCAGATGAGGATGATTTGATTGTCTTTAAATACGATGATAAAGTGCAGTATGGCTTAGTTTTAGAAAGACTTAGAAAAGAAAAATATTTAGAGTTTGCACCCAAAAATCCGTTTTGGGAAGATAATGGCAAGCTTTTCAGAGATCCAGAAGGTTATGGTATTGTGATTACTTTAATGTAGATTCTGGAGTTAAGGTATAGAGATAAAATTAATGTAGATGGAGTCCTTATGAAGGCTTTAGTAGTGGTGGATATGCAACACGGCATATTCAATAAATCTTTAAAAGTTTATGAAAGTGAAAAGTTGATAGACAATATCAACAAGCTGATTGATCATTTTCGTAAGTACAGACTACCGATTATATTTTTGAGATTTACGGGGACCTTTTTACTCATGAAAGGTACAAGGGATTGGGAACTGCTTTCAGAGATACATTTTGAGGAGGGAGATCTATTAATTGACAAGGTTAAAAGTGATGCTTTTAGCGAAAATCAATTTGTAGAGTTGCTTGAGACTTTAGAAATTGATCATATCTATGTGACAGGTGTCATTTCTCATGGTTGTGTACAATCAACGGTTTATGGTGCGCTTAAGGCCAATATGCCTGTTACGCTGATTTGTGATGCCCACAGCAATTTTTCCGCAGATGCGAAATTCATAATAGAGTCTGTAAACACTCGAATATATAATGATCATGTGGAATTAATGAGCACTTTAGAAGCGCTTTTGAGCATAGAATAAGTGCAGGGAGAAAAGGGATTGATTTCATTGGACACTGAGTTTATGGGTTTACAGGGTGCCAATGCGATTAGTCCCTTTAAAGTTTTTATGAGAAAACCTTTTGGCTCTAATCGTGGTTTAAGAATAGGTGGTTTTGTGCTATAATGAAAGTCGTATAATGGTTTGAAATGGAGGCATAATTTGAAAATAGCAATTGTGGCGGCAGGAAGCTGGGGCACAGCATTGTCTCTTGTCTTGAACGATAATGGTCATGATGTTTGTGTTTGGGCAAGAAATCAAAGTCAAGTCGATAAAATCAATGAAACAGGTATGAATGAAAAATACCTTAAAAATATAAGTATTCCCAAGTCTATAAAATTCACTTCAAATATGAAGAGTGCATTTGAAGGGGCTGAAATTATTTTGTTTTCCGTGCCTTCACAGCAGTATCAGAAAACACTTGAGAAAATGATTGAAGGCGGCTTTATGCGCCAAGGAGTCATATTGATAAACGTTTCTAAAGGCATTGACATGAATACGCTTGAAACGATGTCTCAGATTACGCAGCGGCTGTTGCCAGAGCAAGTTTTCGTCACTTTATCGGGGCCTTCACATGCTGAAGAAGTCTCCCAAAAGTTACCGACGGCATTGGTTTCTGCTTCAAAATCTAGAAAAGCTGCTGAGTTGGTCCAAGATCTCTTTGCGAATGATTATATAAGAGTCTACACGAATCCTGATGTGGTGGGTGTTGAAATCAGTGGTGCTCTAAAGAACATCATTGCACTGGGCGCGGGAATTAGTGATGGTCTGGGATATGGTGATAATGCGAAAGCGGCTTTAATTACAAGAGGCATCAACGAAATTGCCTATTTGGGGACTGCGATGGGTGCCACAGTGGAAACCTTTAGAGGACTTGCTGGTGTGGGCGATCTCATTGTCACTTGTACGAGTATGCACAGTCGAAATCGAAGATGTGGTATTTTAATTGGTCAAGGGCATTCCTTTGATGAATCCATAGAGGCAATTGGGATGGTTGTGGAAGGTGCTTATACTATAAAATCGGCGTACGATCTCATGGTCAAGTTTGATTTGGAGATGCCGATCACTACAGAACTATATAAGGTACTTTATGAAGGGAAAGACGCCAGAGTCGCTGTCAATAGTCTGATGTCGAGACAGAAGAAACATGAAATTGATGAATATGCTAAAGGCTTTGAGATATGGGAATAGTCCCTTTGAAGGTGGATGGATAGATGGCAAAAAAGAAATCGGCTAAGAAGAAAAGACCTCACTATGGGCGCATTTTCATTAGCTTGGTCTTGGTTGGTGTGATCGTTTTTTTTCTAGTAAAGCTGGGTTTAGATCTTTTTTATAAGGAGCAAAATTCTTACTTAGTACAATATGGCGATTTGGATATAAAAGATCAATATCAAGCAATTGTTTTTCGAAATGAAATGGTCGTTAAAACAAATATCTCTGGAGATTTAAAGTTTTTGGCCGAAGAGGGTAGAATTGTCGCAAAAGGGGAGCCAGTAATAGAATTATATAACAATGGTAATAGAGGAGATGGTGAACCAAGGCCTATTGCTTCTAGTACAGGAGAGAATGATAATCCTGAGGATCAGAATACCCCACAGGTAACACAGCAAAAATTGGAATATAATTATAATGTCTTAGAGTTTGACATCATGAATTTAAAAGATCAGATTATTTTCGATATAAAGCATCAAAACTATCAGGAGATTCCTGCACTGAAAAGAGATTTGCTATTAAAGCTTGAAATGCGGGAAAAGCTTGAAGGAGAAAACAAGTTTTTAGCGAACAGAACCACCAGTTATACTCAAAAGACCGTGGGGACAGGTAAGCTAAAAGAGGGACAATCTTTAGTTGTAACAGCACCTGCAAGTGGTATGTTGACCTATCAGTTAGATGGATATGAGGACGTATTTACTATTGATAACATTTACAATATCAATTATGATGAAGTAGACGCACTGAATATTGTACCCAAACACATCCCAAGTGATCATGTGAATTCAGATGATCCCGTCTTTAAGATTGTCGATCATGCAACAGGCTATCTAGTGGTTCTAATTGATAAAGAAGAAGTTGAAACGTATAAAAACGTCTCTAAAGTAAAAGTTAAAATAAATGATGAAATGATGGATGGTCAAGTTTATGATGTGTTTGTAAGTGCGGACAATGCGATTGCTGTGGTAAGGGTTTCAGAAGCTTTTGACCAATATTTTGATAGACGCATCGTAGGGTGTGAAATAACGAGACAGAATTATCAAGGTTTAAAACTACATATGGATTCACTTTTGACTTATAATAATCAAAATGGCGTCTATGTGGTTGAAAAGGATCGTACTTTGAGATTTGTACCTGTAAAAGTAATTGGTTATGATGATGACTATGCCATTGTATATAATGAACAATTCTATGATGCTGATTTGGGACTTGTAAGAAGTGTTAAAGCAAATCAAGAGGTTGTTAGAGAAGGTGCCAAATATAAAGAAGGCGATCGTATTAATTAGATTTGAGGTGTAAGATGTATTCCTATTTAAAAGAAAATATTGAAAGCGTTAAAGCACATATCCAGTCTGCATGTGTAAAGGCGGGCAGATCTGTTGATGCTGTTGCTTTGCTCGGAGTGACGAAGACTTACGAGGCAGATGTAATGAACGCTGCGATTGAATATGGCATTACAGATATTGCTGAGAACAAAGTTCAAGAAATTTTAAGAAAGTATGATGATGTAAATAAAGGTGTAAATTGGCATTTAATTGGACATTTACAGTCGAATAAGGTAAAATATATCATTGATAAAGTTGAGTTGATTCATTCTGTAGACAGTTTAAAACTGGCTGTTGAAATCGATAAGAGAGCAGGACAGATTCATAAAATACAGGATGTTTTAATTCAGATAAACATTCAGGATGAGGCAAGTAAGTTTGGTATTCTGCCTTCAGAACTTGGAGCATTGCTCGAGGGCATGTCCACATTGAAACACATAAGGATTTGTGGTTTAATGTACATTGCACCTATTGTTGAAAAATCAGAACAGTTGAGAGATGACTTTAGATTAATGAAAAAAATGTTTGATGACCTCAATAACACCCCGTATTCCAATGTAGAACCGCTTCATCTTTCTATGGGCATGTCAAGCGACTATGAAGTGGCCATTGAAGAAGGTGCGACAATGGTTAGAATTGGGACAAAAATATTTGGAAAAAGGACGTATCAAACAAAATAAGATTCATTTTTGGAGGAACCTATGGGCGATAAATTTATTGACAAGATTAAATTCTTTTGGGGTGTTGATTCTCAAGAGGAAGATGATTATGCAGCTGAGGATTTTTATAGTGAAATGAAGCGTGACGATATCGATGGAGATGAGCCAATGAATATCATTGAAGAAACGACTCCAAAATCGACGAATACGATAAAAACAAGTAATAAAATTCTCAATATTCATTCAAATGCGCAGATGAACGTTGTGCTTTTTCATCCTAAAAATTTTGAAGAATCTACGGGAATTGTGGACACTTTAAAAAGCAGACGCCCAGTGGTTATGAATATTTCTGAGCTCGATAGGGAGTTGGCGCGGAAAATATTTGATTTTTGTTCAGGTGCGCTTTACGCACTGGATGGGCATATACAGCAGGTATCTAAAGGTATTTTCGTCTTAGCGCCTCAAAATGTCGATATAACAGGTGATATGACAAGCAATAAGACTGAGAGTACAATGAGTTCATGGCTCAAAGAATAAGGAGAATAATATTATGATACAATTACGTATAACTATTTTTTACTTTTTACAAGTGATCATGTACATGATTTTTGCAAGAGCAATGCTCTCTTGGTTTATAAGAGATGCGAACAATCCCTTTATGAGGATTTTAATCAACTTGACAGAACCTATATTGAGCCCTGTTAGAAGGCTGTTGATTCGTTTGAATATAGGTGGTAACATGATTGATTTTAGTCCATTAGTGGCGTTGTTATTGATTCAAGTTATTTCACGTTTAGTTGTAGGTATAAACTACTAATGAACAAAGATAATTGGTTAAAACAATTTGGGCACCTCCTAGATCAGGAAGGTGTCTTTTTAAAAGGGATTGAGAAAATTAAAGCGGCGGAGAAGTATTATGAAACACAGGAAACTCTATTTTGTTCCCCAGATATTGCTTTTGGGTTAGAGCATATTTTGAAAGCGAGTTCGGAACTGCACTATATCAAATGGGGTGGTTATCAAGGGGCAGAGAGGGTTAAATTTTTAATTACACCTGATTTTTTAGAACCGAAAACAGAGCAGTTTAGTTTTGCTGCCTTAGAGTTTACTTTTGCTTCAAAGTACTATACCGTAGAACACAGAGATGTTTTGGGTGCGCTTATGGGATTGGGCATTAATAGAGATCGAACAGGAGATATTCTGATTTTTGAATCGTGTTTCATCATTTTTTTAGAGTCAGATTTATGTGATTATGTTCTCATGAGTTTTGAGAAGGTGGGGAGAGCTTCTGTTAAGGGATGTCTTAAAGAAATTGCTGAGATACAGGAAATTGAAAGGCCTGTTAAGGAGACGTACGATACGGTAAAATCTTTGAGACTTGATGCGGTGATTGCCTCTTTTTATAATCTCTCTAGAAGCGAGGCACAAAAGCTGGTACAATCCGAGAAGGTAAAGGTGAATTATAGACCGATTATCGCTACATCCTATGAACTTTCGGAAGGAGATTTGATATCTGTCAGAGGTTTCGGACGGTTTACGCTGAGTTCTGTTGAAGGCGTTACAAAAAAAGCCAGAATTAGAATCCGTTTCACAAGTCCAGTATAAAGCGCAAAAGACCAGCATGAAAATGTTATGAAAATGACATATGAGAGTAATCATAATGATGCCTATTTGAGTTATAATAGACATAGAGTACACAGAAGCTTAGGCATGTGGCATTTTAATAAGGGGGATGAGATTTATGTTGACACCACTGGATATACAAAATAAACACTTTTCAAAAGCCATTAGAGGCTATAGTGAAAGCGAAGTTGAGGAGTACATGGCACAGATTGTCAAGAGTATGGAAGAACTCATTCATGTTAACATAGAAGCCACTTCAAAGATCAATGAGCTTGAAAAACAACTTCAGCATTTTGAAGTTATGGAAAAAACCATTACGGATGCCATGGTTTTAGCTCAAAAGACATCGGAAGATATCATCCGAACTGCTGAGAATAAAGCGCAATATTTGATAGAAAAAGCAGATGATCAAGCTAAAAAATTGATTACAGATGCAAATTCTGAAGTACTTAATATCATTAAGCGACAAGAACATGCTAAGCAGGAATTTATGAGTTTTAATACAAGATTTAAAGTACTGCTTGAAAGTCAATTGGAGCTCATTCAGTCTCAGACTAGGGAAATGGGTTAGTTCACACGGTTGAAATGTTTTTATATTGAATTTGTATGAGCACATGTTAATGCAATGAGAATATGTTATAATTACCCTAGAGATAGAAAAATTTAGTGAGAGAAAATGTTAATGATAATGGGAGATGAGTATTTCGAAAGATTCGGAGTATTCTTTTTTTATTTAAAATACACAAAAAGGATTTAATGGTATTTTATAGAAAACAAAAGGGAGGGTTTATGAGTAAAAAGAAGACAACAGAGCAATTGATCAACGATATTGTTAATTCAAATGATATCAAAGATTTTCTAGATAAAAATAAAGCTGATTTAATTCGCAAAGAATTTCATCATTTTCTTATGGATATCATTGTAGAGAAAGACTTGGAAAACAGAGATATTATTGAGAAGAGTCAAATGAACAGAGTTTATTTTTACCACCTCTTAAGCGGGAAGAGGAAACCTTCCAGAGATAAAATAATTCAGTTATCTTTTGGTCTTGGATTATCCGTAGAAGAGATGCAACAGTTGCTAAAAGTCAGTAATATGAAGGAATTGTATAGTAAGCATAAAAGAGATGCCATCATTTTGTTTGCAATAACGCACAGGATGTCGCTCATAGAAACAAATATTTTATTGGATGATGAAAATGAACAATTATTGTGTGAGTAAGAGGATGAGATGGCAGATTTTAAGACGTTTTATAAAGAGCAATTGAATGAACATATTTTGAAAGAGAATCTTCCAAGCGGTATTCTTGACCAATATGAAGTTTTAGCGTGTTTGTCTGAGACCGAGAATAGTACAAATTATGTGATTAAGCATAAAGTATTAGAAAAAAAATATTTGATGAAGGTCTGTAAAAATGAGCACCAGAAGAATGAATACACTATTTTATCTAAATTGAGTTATCCGAATATACCAACTATAATAGATGCAAATATTTCTGGGGAGCATACGATCATTATAGAAGATTATTTTGATGGCGTGCCCATAGATCAATTTATGATAAAAGTGAATGACGAAGAAAAAAAATCTGTATTTGAAGCGTTGTTTTGGCAAATTGTGAATACACTCAAATATCTACATAATCAAGCACAGCCCATCATTCATAAAGATATAAAACCCGACAATGTTTTAGTGAGCGATTCAGGAGAAATAATGCTTATTGACTTTGGGAGTTCTAGGTTTTTCAAGGAGCATCAATCGAGAGATACGGTTTTGATGGGCACTCAGGGATACGCGTCGCCAGAACAGTATGGATTTAGTCCTACAGATAAGAGATCTGATTTGTATGCTTTTGGGACTATGATGGCTGAAATTGTTGAAAATTTGAGCATTGAGCTCGATGATAAAATGAGTTTGTCGCTTGAAAAGTGTCGAGAAATAGATCCTAAAAATAGATTTCAATCAGTTGAAGCAATGGAAACCTATATAAAATCCACAAAGGATAAGGTTTCAAACCGAAATAAGATTGTGTGGTCTGCTCTGGGGTTGATTTTGGTTGCCGCGGTTACTCTGGTTTCAATTTGGCTTTTTAATGCTTCAAAGTACTATCACTTTCAATCTGAATCAATTGGTCAGGCTGTATCTGTAGTGCTCAATAAGCCTCAAAATGAAATTACTCAAGAGGATTTGGCAAAGGTTACCGAACTCAGTATTTGGGGAGAATATGTTGTTAAAAAAGAGGATGAGCTCAAATGGGAGAGCAATCCTGGCGATTATGTCAGTGCCATAATCGTCAATGACAATCGGTCAACGCGACGAGGTGATATAAATAATCTTGAAGACCTAAAGTATATGACCTCTTTGAAGTCTTTGAGTTTGGTAAAGCAGAACATTAAGGACATATCGCCAATTGCGGATTTAAAAATAGTGCATCTCTACTTAAGTGATAATCAAATTGAAGATGCTTCGGTTTTTAAAGGTATGAAAATACTTTATACTTTGGAAGTTGGTGGAAATCCAATCAGCAATTTTGAGGGGCTATCTGAACTCTCCAATTTAGGTGAATTGGATGTCTCAGATACAAAATGTAGAAATTTCAATTGGATTAGCGAGATGACTTCTTTGAACTGGTTGATTCTAAAACATTTAGGGTTTGAAGATATTTCAGAAATCAAAGGACTTTATCAATTGACCCATTTAGATCTAGAAAATAATAAGTTGCGTTCATTGGATGCTTTGAGTGCACTTAGGCAATTAGAGTACTTAAACATTGCAGATAATCCCACTCGTGATTACGAAGTGCTTCATGAGCTTGAGCAATTAAAGGGAATAGTCATCCGAGGAACACTTATTGAAGGCGATGATATTCCACCAAGTGTTGAAATTTTACAAGATTAGCAACATTTAAGACATCTTTCTTTCAATAAAAGAGAATTGTTAGCTATTGGCTAACAGTTCTCTTTTTACTTTCAGATATAATAGAGCCATAATATGAGGAGGTTAGAATTATGAAAAATGTATGCAAATAACTCAGGACAGGGAAATCATTCAGAGCAAATCGCATCTTTTTTTAAAACATGGCATGGTGTAGACGAGCGTGATGAAATTCTAAAAATAGCATTGAAGTATGCGCTTTCACTTTCACATGTTCAAGAATTGTTACTTCTCTCAGGGCACCCTAAACTTTATGTGAGAAATCCAAGAGATGCGGTGATCATTTACTCAATTGTCAAACAGCAATCTTTAGAAAGGCTGAATCTATTACTTAGAGAACTCAATGAAAAATTACTGTAGGAGGTCAGAAAAATGAAGCAAAAAAATATTTTACTGTTAATTGTCTTATTGGTAGGGATAAACTTTAATATTGCGAGTGCCAATACGGATTATTCATTTTATTTGGAAGGGAAACTATTACAAGTGAATGGATTTACTTTTATGACGCTGGAAGCTGACGGCACTTATCGAATAATAAGTGAGGGTGCACTTGATCAATATAAAGAAGTCTATGTATTTGTCAATGCTGAAAAAGAAGGAGAATTACTCTGCTTGGCCCAAAAAATATCATCCGAAGAGACTCAGATCAAATTTAAAGCGGCTGATTTGATTCACAAGAAAATAACCATTGGTAAGGCGGTAAATCCATTAGACGGGATCGTTACTTTAGAATTTAGAAATTTATCGGATGAAATGAAGATAGAATTAAACTTGAACAGCGGTGAGGAAAAGCAATTTGCTTTTAGCAATAATTTAGAGGTTCAAGGGATCTACTTAGTAGATATGCGAGGCAGTCTGGGTATACCGCAAGGACTTGTAGAATCTTTTAGCTTTAATGGCGACTATGTGCTTACGCCCAAAGTTCAAGAAGTCATAATGAGTGAAGAACCTTCTTTTGAGGATCTATTTGAAATTGCTCAATCGAGTGTGGGTTCTATTGGAGAGTTATTTATAATGGGGCCGGGCGGTGGATGTGATTATGAAATAATAAATACATCTGGTGAATCTGTCTATCAGGGGAAATTTGGTCACGTGACTAATCGATTGCATTATGAGGCGATTGATGAAAATCAATACAAAATGAAGTTTTCTTTTAATGGTGGTGACTTGGTTTTAGAATCTGAATATATGGCCTTTGTCAAAGCAGCAAAAAAAGAAGAAGACGACATTGCAACGGATAATGATGTTAAAAATACGGATGAAAGTAAGAACCGTTCGGAATCAGCTGTAAACACAAACTTAAAAGAAAGTGCGTTTTATGAAATTAAAGTAGCAGGACTGCCACTACCTCAAAATCAGTTGGACATCAATGCGTTGGTTAAACGCTCAGAACCTGGAATTTTAATACATTTGGACATAGATGACCAATTTGAAGGGATTATGTTTAATAGAGATGATCTGAGCAAGTTAGCAAATAGCGGTAAACAGCTGGCGATTCAAACTCAATTTGGAAGTGTAAGTTTTAGTTCAGATTGTTTGAAAGAAATGGTTCAATACGATGGTGATCTCTCGATGAAATTTAGATATGAAAATGCATTTTCTAAACCATCAGAGATTAGAGATTTCATGATAGAAACATATGGTAGTCAAGTAAAGGCTAATATGAATTTTGTGTCTTCGTACGAATTGAGAGTTTTTGCAGGTGAAAAGGATGTCATAGGCACTGAATTTAACAATAGACCACAAGTTGCATTCTTTACCAAAACAAGCGACTATGCATCTGCTCAACTCAATAAAATATCTGCATTTATTTACAATGAGTCTGTGGGTAAGCTTGAGATGATAGAAAGTAAATGGGTTGATGATGCGATTAAAGTGAAAGTCAAAATACCAATGCCTTTCCACTATTTTAATCTCTATGAGGTCAATAAGACTTTTGATGATATTTCAAAGAGTTGGGCAAAACCCTACATTGAAAGTTTAGCTTCAAAGAATATTGTCAGCGGTGTAAGTGATGTCACCTTTAATCCCGCTGGAAAACTCACAAGGGCTCAATTTGTTACTCTATTGGTTAGAGGCTTGGGCATAGGAACCTCTGATCAAGGCGCGTCTTTCAGTGATGTTCATTCTGGTGATTGGTTTGCATCCTATGTGAATGCTGCTTCTAAGATGGCGTTGCTTGAAGATCATATTGGCACAAGTTTCTCCCCTAATTCTGAGATGATGCGTAAAGATATGGCTGAAATGGCCGTAAAAGCCTATGAAAAAATGAGTGGTAAGAGTGTATCAGAGAAGGCATCCAAAGTTTTCGAGGATGTGCCTAGTGGCAGTGGTACATACATCTCCAAAGCCGTTAATTTGGGATTGGTATCTGGTATTTCTGAAACAGAATTTAAGCCAAATGACGCTTTAACTCGAGAACAAGCGGCTTATATTATCTATAAATTGCTCGAAATGATTGGTTAATGGGTGTCTTTTTATCTTAATAGAAGGCTGTTTCAAATCTAGTATTTTGATTTGAAACAGCTTCTCTATTTTTTGATAATGACTCTTAATTGTTAGCTGTGTGGTGACACTTTGTGAATTTAAGTAGATTATAATTAACTTATCAAATACGAAAGGAGAGTGTGATTGTAAAGATTGCAATTGCATAAGTAGAGCGGATGAGTCTAATTTATAAAGTTGAAAAAAACAGAGGCGTGAGTAATTATATATTATCAAAAAAGTGTGAAGAATTTTTTAAACAAGATTGTCAGGATATGGGGACTTTTATGACATCTTATTTCACAAATATGTTCATCATGGAACAATACGGGAATGAATCCGTAAGAAGAACGTTTGGACATTGGTTTGGTGCAATGGATTTTAGAAAACAAGATAATTGGAGTCAAGGTATTTATAACGATTTTTATGAAAGTTTTTATATCCGATTGTTTGAAGCGTCTGATGAGGTATTTGCAGAAATTCAAAGTCCATTTATAAATAACAGTCATAACGTAAGTATTTCTATAGAAGGTAAACTTGGCATAAAAATTAAGGGAACTGAAAGTAAATATGGTTATTCCTATGAGCTCACCTTTGTACATAATGATCTCCTTGTAGATCCAAATCAAAATGAATATGGTGATCCAATCGTTTATAGAGTTATTACTAAGATGTTTGATAATGGCATGGTTAAATATGAGGGCATCGGTTTACTTGTCAAGGCTGAAGAAATGCATTTAACCAAGTCTGAAGTCCAATTGAGACTTCTAAACCTTTCAAATATAAATATACTTGATCCAAACCAAATTAATGGCAATAATTCTGAAACCGGTAAAAATACGAGTAAAGAACTTAAGGGACATCAAAAGTTAGGACAGAGTTTATGGACGACATTTATGATACTGGGGTGTCTTGCGGCGGGAATACTGGGATTTATGCTCGTTTGTAAATTTTTTATCTTTATATTTGGGGGCGCGATTGCACTCATGGGGTTCTATGTGGGGAAATACATTTTAAGATATTTTAGAAAACGCCGTCATTCGGTGGTATAGAGTTATGTGACTTCACTTTTTTATGAAAAAATATTTGCTATATAAACTCAAAAAATATTTAGATTCAATATTTTGGGAACTTTATCTGATAATGAGTCGTCTTATTACTATAGCGATACATATTATTTTTTAAGGAAGTGAGCGTATGAAAATGAATTTTGTAAAATTAGTACCAATTCTTTTAGTATTAATACTCGTTGGCGGGTGCTCTTCAATAAGTGATTCGATTTCGGAGCAAGAAGCAAAACAGTTAGTGATTTCAAAGCATACAAATGATAACGGGACACCTCAAATCGTGTCCATTGATATCAAATGGAATGCTTATGTGGTAGAATGGAAGAATGAGGAGAACAAAGAAGGCGGTACGGATAAAGTTACAAAAGAGGGTGAAGTTAAGATGATTGAAGCTTATATTGAATAATGCGGTTAATTAATTGCAAGAACTTTTGGTTTGCTAACGATCCTTTGGCATTGATCTAAATGAGGTAGAAGTCTACTCTAAGCTGATGAGGTCCAAGATTTACTTATAAAATAGTTGACTGTAAATGGGAATTCATTTATAATTAAAGTCGAATGTTTCATAAATAAAGCAGAGATTGGGAAGAGTAAGTAGTGATTAACCTTCAAGAGAGTCAGTGGTTGGTGTGAACTGATAGTTAGCATTACGGAAGATCACCCATAGCAATTTATTCGAAAACGCACGTGAGTAGTCTAAATCGGTCTAATACCGTTAACATTAGAGAGTGACATAGTCTTTGAGTTTGGATTTGAACTCTAGACATGTAATTTGGGTGGTACCACGGCATATTCGTCCCATAGTTCATAGAACTATGGGACTTTTTATTTAAACAACAAGATTTGAGCCGAAAGCTGTGCTGAGGAATGTTTAACCTCAAACAGCGTCAGCGAAAATCGCTTTGAGTCATCGAGAGATGGCTGAAATGTTGCTAACACAAATAAATGTATCAGTTAAGATAGGGAAGGATGATGGATATGAGTTATAAAGAGCTCAGCAAGAAAGCAGTAGCTGAATCGGAAGGCAGTGTTCGCAGCTATTGGGAGGAAATTGATCTACTGAAGTTAAGCGTTGAAAGTCGTGAAGGCGAGAAACCGTTCATTTTCTTTGAGGGGCCGCCTACAGCCAATGGCAAACCGGGTATTCACCATGTACTTGCACGTGCTCTTAAAGATGCCGTATGCCGTTATAAAACCATGCAAGGTTACCAAGTAAAGCGTAAAGCTGGTTGGGATACTCATGGTTTGCCGGTTGAGATTGAAGTTGAAAAGCGTTTAAATCTCAACGACAAGTCTGCTATTGAAGCTTATGGGATAGAAAATTTTAATCATCAATGTCGTGCATCAGTTTTTGAATATGAAGACGCATGGCGTGAAATGACAAAAAAAATGGCCTATTTAATTGATTTGGATAATCCATATATCACGCTTGAAAACAATTATATTGAAACAGAATGGTGGATTTTAGATAAGTTCTTTAAAGAGGACTACATCTATGAAGGGCATAAAATATTGCCTTACTGTCCAAGATGTGGGACAGGTCTTGCATCACACGAGGTTGCACAAGGATATCAAGAAATTAAAACAGTTACTGTCTATGTGAAGTTTAAAGTGAAAGACAAAGATGAGTACTTCCTCGTTTGGACGACAACACCTTGGACACTGGCTTCGAATGTTGCTTTAACTGTGAATGCAAATGAAACCTATGTGAAAGTCAAGAGCAATAATGAAGTCTACTATGTAGAAAAAAATCTTGCACCTTCTGTTTTGGATGGCGAATATGAAGTTCTTGCAGAAATGAAAGGCAAGGATTTAGAATATATGGAATATGAACAACTTATGCCTTTTGTGCCTGTAGATAAGAAAGCATTTTTTGTAACTTGTGCAGATTATGTTACGGTGGAAGATGGTACAGGTATCGTTCATACGTCACCAGCATTTGGTGAAGATGACTACAACACAGGTGTACGTTATGATTTGCCAGTTCTACAACCTGTAAACGAAGAAGGCAAGTATACTTTGACACCTTGGGAAGGACAATTTGTAATGGATGCAGATCCTGAAATCATCCAATGGCTTGCTGAAAACAATTTGCTCTTCAGAAAACAAAAAATGGACCACAACTATCCGCATTGCTGGAGATGTAAAACGCCATTGCTATATTATGCTAAACCAAGTTGGTATATAGAAATGACAAAACTTAAGGATCAGTTAATTGCAAATAACAATGCTGTTAATTGGTATCCAGATTATGTAGGAGAAAAGCGTTTTGGCAACTGGCTTGAAAACCTTAATGATTGGGCTATTTCAAGAAGTAGATATTGGGGAACACCACTTAATATATGGAAATGCGATTGCGGTCATCTAACCAGTGTAGGTTCAAGAAAAGAACTTGCTGAAAGAGCAATAGAGGATATTGATGATTCTATTGAACTTCATAGACCTTATGTAGATGATGTTCACTTGACTTGTGAAAAATGTAATGGTGTGATGAATAGAGTGCCAGACGTCATTGACTGTTGGTTCGATAGTGGTGCAATGCCTTTTGCACAACATCACTATCCATTTGAAAATAAAGAGAATTTTGAATCACTTTATCCTGCAGATTTTATTTGTGAGGGTATTGATCAAACCAGAGGATGGTTCTATTCGTTAATTGCCATCAGTACTTTTGTCATGGGTGTTTCTCCTTATAAAAATGTGTTGGTAAACGATTTGATTTTAGATAAGCATGGCAAGAAGATGTCCAAGTCTAAAGGCAACACAGTGGATGCATTTAACTTACTCGATCAATATGGTGCTGATGTTGTGAGATGGTATCTCTTATATGTTTCGCCAGCTTGGGTGCCAACAAAGTTTGATGAAGAAGGGCTCATTGAAGTCAATTCAAAATTCTTTGGGACGCTTAAAAACGTATACAATTTCTTTACGCTTTATGCTAATACCGACGGTATAGACGTAAGTCAATTTAGTGTAGAACCAAAAGATAGACCTGAACTCGATCAATGGATCTTATCCAAATTAAATTCTTTGATCAAGGGGGTCAATAATGATCTTGAGATATTTGATCTTACCAAGGCCGTTAGACGAATTCAAGAATTCGTCAGTGAAGATTTATCCAATTGGTACATCAGAAGATCTAGACGTCGTTTTTGGGATGCAGAGCTTTCGTTAGATAAACAATCAGTTTACAATACAACTTATGAGGTGTTAATTGCAGTTTGCCAATTGGCGGCACCTTTTGCACCTTTCTTAACAGAAGAAATTTATAGAAACTTGACGGGTGAGGTCTCAATTCATGTGAGTCATTATCCTCAAGCAGATGAAAAATTAATTGATAAACGCATTGAAGATAGAATGGACCTTGTAAGAGATCTTGTGACACTGGGAAGAGCTGCGAGAGAATCAGTTAAGATTAAAGTGCGACAACCTATCCAAAATGTGGTTGTTGACGGTAAACATGAAGCTTTAATTGGTGATTTAGTACCATTGATTATGGAAGAACTCAATGTTAAAGAAGTTATCTTCACAACAGATTTACCGGAATATATGAATTTCCAACTCAAACCTAATTTCAAAGTACTAGGTCCTATATTGGGTAAAAATATGGGCGCATTTTCAAAAGTACTTGCTGGTTTTGATCCTCAAGAATATGCTATGAGACTTGAGAGTGGAGAAGCATTTGAGGTTGAGGTTGCTGGTACACCATTTACTTTGACGAGTGAACATGTTTTGATTAATATCACGGCTAAAGAAGGGTTCACGGTCAAAATGGAAAATAATGTGTTTATCATCTTAAATACAAACTTAAATGAGACGCTCATTGGCGAAGGTTATGCACGTGAGATGATTTCAAGAATTCAACAAATGAGAAAATCAAATGATTATGAAATGATGGATAACATTAAAATATTCTATAAATGTGATGCTGAATTTGAACAAGGCATCAGTACACATAAAGACTATATCATGTCTGAAACTTTAGGTACTGAGATTGTTAAAGATGCAGAAAAGGCATATGAAATGCATCAGTTGAATGGTCACGAGGTTGGATTGTTCTTGGAGAAAATGTAAAAGTATTAGCTACAGAATTATAGAAAAGTAAATTTATTAAACCATAAAACTGCTTTTAATCTATTCAAAAGATTGAAAGCAGTTTTTTAATTAAACAACAAGATTTGAGCCGAAAGCTGAGCTGAGGGATGTTCACCCTCAAACAGCATCAGCGAAAATCGCTTTGGGGCATTGAGCGGTGCCCCAAATGTGGCTTTCAAAAAAATATGATTAGATTTTGCCAAATGAGTTCATATATATACTAAAGGGAGGGATTCATATGAAAATAAACGAAGCAACCATGGCATTAAAAGAGCAAATGACTCATGATATTATTAGATTGATAAAAATCCCTAGTATAATTGAAACAAATTCTCAGGAAAAACCATTTGGAAGTGCAATAGATGATGCCTTAAAATGTGTACTTAAGATTGCAGAAGAACTTGGATTTAGAACTTATTATGATCCAAAAGGCTATTATGGATATGCTGAAATAGGTGTAGGTGAAGCCTTGATAGGTATTTTAGGCCACCTTGATGTGGTATCAGAAGGTGATCCAGATCATTGGGCATATCCACCTTTTGAAGGGGTGTTAAAGGGCAATAAATTGTATGGTAGAGGTGCTCAAGACGATAAGGGACCAATCGTTGCAGCGATGTATGCGGTTAAGGCGCTTATGGATCTGCAAGTTGAATTTAAAAAGCGTATTAGAATTATATTTGGCACTGATGAAAAAAATCAGTGGCGGGGTATCAATAAATATCTGAAAGAGCAAGAAGTGCCTCAAATCAGTTTTGCACCAGATGCTTCCTTCCCAGTGATTTTTGCTGAAAAGGGGGTGCTTCAAGTAAAGCTTAAATCGACATCCAAATCCCCTGTAAATATCAAAGCGGGGAATGCGTTGAATGCTGTTCCTGAATCAGCACAAATTGTTTGCAATGACTACTTAAAACTCGAAAAAATTTTAAAGAAAAATGGCTTTGATTATGAAAATGATGGAGAAGAGATTATCGTCGTGGGGAAGAGTGTGCCTGCTTCTAAACCCAATTTAGGGATCAATGCGATAAATCGATTGATATTGGCAGTTAAGGAACTGGGCAAAAGTTCACCTGGAATTGATTTTTTAGCAGAAAGAATAGGTCTCACAAACTATGGAGAACTTATCTTTGGAAATTGCAGCGATGATTTATCAGGCAAGTTAACGATCAATATTGGAAAAATTGATTTCTCTGAAGCAGGAGAAGTTATCTGGATAGATTTGAGAATACCTGTTAGTCTGAATAGAAGTTTTATAGAAAATGGCTTAAGGCGTGTGGCAGAAAAATACAATCTTAGCTATGAAGTGCTCGGTGATCTTGCCCCAAAATATATTGAAAAAACACATCCACTGGTGGAAAAATTAACATCAGCTTATGAAGAAGAAACAGGACTTGATGGGACGCCACGGTCTATCGGTGGAGCGACCTATGCGAGATCAATGGAAAACTGCGTTGCCTTTGGAGCGTTTTTTCCAGGACAGGCAAGAACAGAACATCAAGTAGATGAGTTTATTGATCTCGATTTTTTGATGAAAGCAGTTCAAATTTACGCAAAATCTATTCAATTATTATTGGAAAATTGACGCATAAAAGCGAGCTAACGTGTTCTCGATTAATTTTTATATTTTATTACACTCAAAATAGAAAGCACTTTATAAGGTTGATGATTATTATAACCTTATAAAGTGCTTTTAAATTCAAATAATTTAAAAAATGTAGATACTTAAAAAATGTAGATACTTAAAAAAATGCAGATACTTTATCAATAAATATACATATGTCTTCGAACATTAAATTGTACTTGACGTTATTGGCATTCTCAACAAATGAAGAATTCAATTTGTATACATTTGTCAGGCGCATTAATGAAGACTCTGAGTTGAAGATTTCAATGGTAGATGAATTGTATTTGGTTGAAGCAAACCAGTTATCAGACACAATTTCAATGTTCTCTTTTAGAATAATAAGCCATCCAATACCTTCTACATATATTTCCACCATTTCTCTATTTGTATTGTTGAAGTATTCAATTAAAGATTCTGCTTTTGCCTTTGAACTCATAAAACGTATACCTCCATTCCTTTTTTATAGTATACCTAATTTCCAACCAAAAAACAAAATAATTATTTGAAGAAATGAGAAATGAGGATGTGTTGTATTGCCTCTGATTAGTCTTTTGGCATTAGAATTGCATATTATTAAAGTGAAAAAATTTATATTATTAATTGAAAGGAGATTATATATGAAGCGTTTAGAAGGAAAAGTAGCAATTGTAACGGGTGGAGCAAGTGGCATAGGGAGTTCTATCTGTGATGCATTCGTAAGAGAGGGGGCAATGGTTGTTTCTGCTGATATGAAAATACCGACAGAAAGCAGAGCAAATATTGAAGATGTCGCTCTAAATGTGACAAATCGTACAGAAATAGAACAGTTTGTAGACGAAACTGTAAAGAAATATGGACATATTGATATCTTAGTCAATAATGCGGGCATTACCAAAGATGCATTGATTCATAAAATGACTGAAGACATGTGGGATATGGTTATTGATGTTAATTTAAAAGGCGTTTTCAATTTAACACAAGCTGTAGGACCACATATGATGACCAATAATAAAGGTTCTATTATCAATATTGCTTCTGTGGTTGGCGAGTATGGCAATGTGGGACAGACAAACTATGCCGCAACTAAGGCGGGTGTAATAGGCATGGCTAAATCATGGGCTAAAGAATTCTCAAGAAAAGGGGCAGCAGTTAGAGTGAATTCAGTAGCACCAGGTTATGTTAACACTGAGATGATGAAAACAGTACCCGATAAGGTTTTAGATCCAATCAAAGCTAAAACGATGTTGGGGCGTTTAGGTGAGCCAGAAGAAATTGCCAATGCCGTTCTTTTTTTAGCTAGTGACGAAGCTTCATTTATCACGGGCCATACGCTATCTGTAAATGGTGGGTTGCGATTATAGGGGTGATCATTTTTCTTTACACTTTCAAATTATTTCAAAGAAAAGTGTCAACTAAAATGGACACTTTGTGATAGTAAAATATCTTTATTTATAGAAATTGCATTTGAGGAGGCCAATTATGCAAAGTAAATCTATTCAGGAAATTAAAATTGGTGATTTTGCAGTATTTCAGAAAACCATATCAGAAGGTGATGTATATTTATATGCAGGGATCAGTGGTGACTTTAATCCTGCTCATATAAATGCTGTAGAAGCAAGCAAAAGCATGTTTAAAGAGAGAATTGCACATGGTATGCTGAGTGCAAGTTTAATCTCTACCGTTTTGGGCTGCCATTTACCTGGGGCAGGCACGATTTATTTGGGCCAAGAATTAAAATTTAAAAAACCTGTATATTTCGGAGATACCATTGAAGCGAAGGCAGAGGTCGTGGAAATGAATGTGGAGCGCAACAGAGTTATTTTGAAGACAACGATTACAAATCAAAAAGGTGAAATCGTGGTGGATGGACAGGCAACTGTAATGCCTCCAGTAAAACAAAAATAGTGATAGTATTCAAGGAATAAATTACGTGATTTAGCACATAGGAATTGGAAACATAAAAGTACTGTAAATACAAAAGAACTGTCTCATATTAGTACTGAGACAGTTCTTTTAGTATGAGATCTACACTGAGCAAGTATTGATCTTTGTCATAAAATATAATTTTTCCCACGGGCATTGAAGGGATGAATTTTGGACTCTTCTTCCAAAAGGGGTCCAACATAATCGTGTATTCAATGTGCCCTGACTTTGGATAGGTCAAGGAAATGGTATCCGTTGGGAAAATACCGCAATCGGGAGGTAAATCAAAGTCTTTTACATACATGGGAACAGTATCTTTACACAGTAAATAGAGTTGACATTGATTTTTTGCATAGTTGATTAAGGTCGAAGTAATATCATTCTTTCGATATTTTGAAGAAGCCCCAAGTACAATGGCAACAATCTCTTTTTCTGAGGGAAAAGAATTGAATTGATGTGTGAGGTCATCGATAATTTTCGTATCAACACTACCAAAATCTAGATGTGCAGTTGTAACTTGACAATACCCTGCAAAATTAGTGAATCCAGTCTTAAAGCCATCTACTTCGGGTATGGTTTCCAAGAGCGCATTTGTATTGTGCTTGACGATCTGCTTTGAATTAAGTGTCCAACTCTCAAGGTTGGTAATTTCAGTAAGTTCAGGATAGTGTGTCAACAGATATTGAGTGAGCTTGAGCAATTCGATACTATTCATCATATTTTGGTCAGGGAGTGTATTTTTAGAAGCATCATATTGGGTCAACCCTGAAGCGTTTACAAATGAAACCGAATTTAAGCCTAATGAAGCAGACTTTTGATTCATCAATTTGACAAATGCGGATTCTGAGCCTGCAACACGTTCTGCAAGTGCCACAGCAGCATCATTAGAAGAACAAATAAGCATGCCGTGCAACAAATCATCTACACTCATTTGCTCTCCAACATGTAATTTTAAACCATTTCCATCCTGAGAAAGGGCATGTTCACTGATTGTAACCATCTCATTTAACGTCATATGACCTTGATTTATTTCATCCAGGACAATGCTTAAGGTCATTAACTTTGTCAAGCTCGCAATGCCAAGTGGTTTTGAAACATTGTAAGAAAAAACATTGTAGTGACCATCAAGATCAGAAAGCATATACGCCTGAGAAAAGTGCGTGAGATCGTTTCCGTTTTGAAAGTCTGTTGGATTTATTATTTCAGTGCCATATACAGGCATGTTTGTTGTGAATATACAAACTGAAGTTGCAAGGGTGATGCAATGCTTTAATATTTTCTTGCCGAATAGATTTCTAAATGTCATGAGTGCTCCTGTCAGTTGGTTGGGTGAGTGTCAAAATCAATGTTGATATAGTCCATTACTCGAGAAAATGGAATTTGAATTAGAGTATAATTTGTGGCAAAATCATTTTCCATGAAGTAAAAGACAATTTCGTCATCTGTGAAATACATGCCCATCCAATCTTCAGGGGATTCAAATTCAAATCCCATTTGAAGCGCAGCTTCTGAAAAAATATGGTTAAATTCAGTTTTGGATTTAAGATCATCTTTGACCAAATTTTCATTTAAAATTAAGTTGCTTGAATGCATGTCAATCGTAATCGGGTTCCAAATTTCAATGGCGCCATTTTCCCAGGTGAGTAAACCCTTATAGAGTACACTTAGATATTTTTTGTCTTGACGTTTGATTTCATAAGTCACAACAAGTGGATTTTCAACGCTTACGTCAGGCAAAAGCATTGACATGGCTGCATTTTTTAGAGATTGATTAATATAATCTTGCGTGAGTTCTCCAGCAAGACCTTTCATCACGGGATACTCAATTGTATAAATGCCTTCTTCAGTGGATGAACTGGTTGTAAGTTCATACTGATAATCATTGGCAAGTTCGGTTTTAGGTGGTGTTATTTCACTTTCTTCAGGCTGTGTTTCAACAGGAGGAGATGTCGTTTTGCTCTCTTCTTCCTGAGGTTTTTCTGGTTGTGATACTTCTACTTCAACAGGGGTTTGAATCGGTTTGGATTCATCCTTTTGGCAGCCTGTCGTGAAAATAAAAGTGGTAATCATGCCCACAGCGAGAATACTTCTTAAATAATATTTCATAGTATGTCCTTCCATTCAATTAAGCAAGTTTCTTATTACCAAACTGATTTTTGCTGCTGTTGCCTATTTTGTTGCTTTTGTCTATCTTGATGCCAGTGTCTATAAAAAAGGAATGTATCATAAGATACATCCCACTAATAATTTTATCATATATAAAGTGTCAATAGGGTTACAATTTAACTAAATCTTTTCTTGTAATATTTTTTACCCAAATTGCTCAAAATAAGTTGAATAAAATAGATACATAAGCCATATGAAATAAGCATCGTTGAGAAATTAGGCACAACACTGTTATAGGTAAGTGCAAAGATGAACATTGTCCCAGAAGCTAAATAGATAAGACTTAAAAATTTCAGAAAAGCATTTGCATCATATATGATGAAGTCATGTCTATATTTTTCCAAGAATTGATCTTTATCTGGGAGGTATAAGTGCAATCGGATTTCCACGCCTTTAAATATCATAACAACACCAAGTAAATACAAGGATAACATAAGCTTCACCCCTTTCTAAAGCATCTATTTTAAATATACCCATTATTCTGATAAATTAGCACTTTTGTTGTAAAAAAACAGATTTGAATAAAATGATGTCACGTAAAAGGGCCTTTGGCCTAGAGCACTTTTTAAGAAAATTTTTACAGGTCAAATCTTAAAAGCCCATTTGATAAAAATCAAATGGGCTTTTGTATTTTATGCTGTATTAATGGTAGATTTCAATATCTCCAATGTCCGAGTACGCTTCAATAGTCATGTCGAACTGATCAGAATTGGCATTATTTATGAAAAAGCAATCTTCCTGTGCAGTATAATTGACATTTTGGAATTTAATTTTCGAAATGAAATCTTCTTTTTCGGCAATTAATTTAACCTTTAAGTTTTCATCAAGTTTTAATTTGAGACCACCTGTGGAGGTAGTACACCTTAGTTTTGTATTTTCCGCATAGTCGCCTTTTAAATCCAGTTTAACTTGGCCAATATCGGAATTTGCATCAAGTGTAAACGCATTATCATAATTGCCATTCATAGAAAGCGTCACTTTGCCAGTGTTACCGTTTACCTCAACCTCTTGAAGTGTAGGGTATGCCCCTGATGTCTTTAAGAGCAAATCACCAACATCAGAGCTCAGTGAGATGGCATCGAGTTTGGCAGCATCATTTTGGAGCTCTAAATTGACTTTGCCAACATCACTTGAAAGATCTACATATTTAAGTTCATCTTGTTCAGAAGCAAGTATGATATTTATATCGCCTACATCTGAACTGACGTCCAATTTTTCAAAATGGAGTGTATCCGAATTGAGTTCAAATTTGCCGACATCTACATTGGAATGGATGTTATAGAGAAAACTTTCAGGTAGTTCAATCACGATCTTACTATTAAGCGTGTTAAAGTGCGTTTGATGTTTTGGAGAATCGAACGATAAGTGAAGCGTATCCCCATCAGGTGTACTTGTTGGAATGACGAATAGTTTCGTTTTGTTTGCATGTTGAGTCAAAGTAAAGGTTTGGTTGTTTACTTTTTTTATGGTAACATCACTGACATCAATATTTAAATTAAGGTCTATTTTTTTATAATCAGAAAAATCATCTGTGTAGATATATTCTTCCTTATCGATGGTTTCGTTTACAGATACTTCGCGCTGTGATTCATTTGTGTTCATGGTCCAATAAGTACATCCACTGAGTATGTATGCAAAAAGACCAATGAGTAAAATTGATGAGATACGTTTCATTGATAATGCCTCCATTTGATTTATTATGATTTGAGTATAATGATATAGAGTTAATATTGCGTTAGAAAGCCATTAAAATCATAATATTATCTGATTTTTTCCAACCATTTATCCATAGAGGGCCTAATAAATCTCATAAGTGATGTGGCAAGTAAAACGCCGCAAGCAATTGAAATGGCAACAAAAAGTGATTGAGCACCCGTTGTCATGGCTTGATCGAAATCTTTCTGAACGATGTAGAGCATGGTGTAATATATCCCATAACCCGGTACAAAAGGGATGATGCCTGGAATTGTAAACATCGTGGAAGGATGTCTTGTGATTGCAGCTAGAATTTCACCGATTAATCCAACAGCAACTGAGCCTACCACGGCAGGTAGTATGAAATTGGAGGTTTGCCCCTGTAAAGTGACGTAAACCATCCAGCCAATCATGCCGGTGACACCTGCATAGGGAATGAGTTTTCTCGGTAAATTGAATATGATTGAGAACCCAATAACACTAAATAGAGCATAAATCCCTTGAGTGATGATATACATAAAAAGTCCTTTCTATGAATGCAATATACAGTTTTCAGTTAAGAGATGCACTTTTATACTAAGTTACTTATAGATGCGCATTGTTTGTGGATATACTATATAAAATTAATGCCAAGTTGAAGCATGATGCCCACACCAAATGCAAGCGCTATGGCAATGAATAGAGCTTCCGTGATTTTAGCGCTGCCAGCTAAAAGTTCCCCAGAGATCAAGTCTCTAATGCCATTGTTCAATGATACACCGGGGACAAGCGTCATAAGTGGCCCTATAATGACCATATTAAGTGAAGCGTAAATGCCAAAGCACCCTATGAGCGATACGCTTATAATGCCAAAAAGAGAAGCTAAAAAGCCGCCAATGATATTTTTGACAAAGAAATTGAGGCGTTTATCTGAAAGGGAATCGAAACAAAGTACTGTAAAGGAACTCACAATATAAGCCAATAAGAATTCAACGAATGAACCTTTAAAGAGAAATATAAAAAAGCCACCTGCCATGCCACTAAAGAAAAAACGTGTCCATTTAGAAAAAGCAGGAGGATGATTTACAAGCAAATCAATGGCGTCACTTGCTGCTTCTATAGGCATGTCTGTACTTGTGAATTGCCTAGAGAGCGCGTTTATTCGATCGATCACTTCAAGATCTATGCCTTCGCCGTGAACGCGCTCAAGGATCGTTGTCGGATGATTATCTATATTGGCAGAAACGATGATTCCTGTTGGAATTACAAAAACATGAACATCCTCAAGCCCACGCGATGCCATCATTCTCTGAACGGTATCTTCAACACGATAAGTCTCAGCGCCATTTGTAAGCATAATATTGCCTGCCTTTAAAGCAATATCAACGATGCGTTTTTGTTCGGTTTGTATTTTCATATAGAGGTCCTTTTCTCATTTTAATCTGCTTCTAATATAAGACTAACTTGTTTTGAATCTTAGGGTGTTATGATACGCTTATAGTAGATGTAAAACAGTAATATACAATCTAAAATATTATAACATGAATAAGGAGAGGAGAGCGTTAAATGTTAAGTCTTATTTTAAGTATATTTGTTATTATTATGTTAATGAAAGTGTTGTTTCATATAGGTTTCGGGATTACAAAATTATTCTTCAGTTTGATCGGGATGGCTTTGTTTCTATTCTTTATTCCTGTAGCATTATTCTTCGTAGTGCCTATTTTTGCTGTTATGGCCATTATGTTTTTACTAAAGCTCGTATTTTAAAAAATAAAACTTCTAAAAATCTTTAAAATTTGATAAAATGGTCACATGAAAGCACTTATAAAAGTGCTTTATTTTTTTTGAAAGAAGGTAGCAGTTGGTTAATGAAAAAATACAGATTGTTTGTGAATCTGAAAATATTAGGATAGATGCCTATCTGTCAGAAGCACTGAATGATCTCTCAAGAAATTATATACAAAAGTTAATAACAGGTGGCCATGTGACGTTAAATGGCGAGGTGTTGAACAGCAAGAAAATTAAGGTATCCATGGATGATTTTATAGAGATTCATATCCCTGAACCAGAGCTTTTGAGTATAAAGGCTGAATCGATTCCTCTGGAGATTGTCTACGAGGATGATGATCTCATGATTATCAACAAGCCACAAGGGATGGTGGTACATCCAGCACCAGGTAATTATACGGGAACGCTTGTGAATGCTTTGATGGCATTTACTGAGAAACTTTCATCAATTAATGGGGTTATAAGACCGGGGATCGTGCATCGAATTGATAAAGATACTTCTGGACTTCTAATGGTTGCTAAAAACAATAAGGCACATGAGTGTCTGGCAGCTCAACTTAAAGATAAATCCACAGTGAGGGTGTATTATGCAATCGTGAATGGCGTCGTCAAAAGTGATTCGGGGACAATAGACAAGCCGCTTGGCAGGCATCCTAAAGATCGTAAAAAGATTGCCATTGTCCCAGATGGAAGAGAGGCTGTCACACATTATGAAGTGCTTGAACGCTTTAAGTATCATACGCTTGTAAAATTAAAACTCGAAACGGGTAGGACACATCAGATAAGGGTGCATATGGCTTCAATTGGCTATCCGCTTCTTGGAGACCCCGTTTATGGCGTTAAATCTGAACGCGTAAAATACGAAGGTCAGGCCCTTCACGCAAAAATAATAGGATTTGAACATCCAACAACACATGAAATGATGATTTTTGAATCAGATTTACCAGAATATTTTACAAAATTACTGAATAAGTGTAGAAGTTTATAGGAGGGTACAATGGAGTTTAAAGCACAAATATTAGATGAAAAAGCAATTGATAGAACGCTGACACGTCTTGCGCATGAAATCATTGAAAAGAATAAGGGCATCGATAACTTGGTATTAGTAGGGATCAAATCAAGGGGGGTTCCACTTGCAAACAGACTTTCAAACAAAATTGCAACCATAGAAGGCAGGCCACTAAAAGTTGGCAGTCTGGATATTACAATGTATAGAGATGATTTGTCTTTAAAGAGTTATCAACCGGATGTTAAGGGGCTTGACGTTGATTTTGAAATTGATGGCAAGGTTGTTATTTTGGTGGATGATGTGATTTATACGGGAAGAACGGTTCGCGCTGCAATGGATGCCATAATAGATTATGGTAGACCAGCATCGATACAACTGGCGGTGTTAGTCGATAGAGGACACCGAGAATTACCGATTAGACCAGATTATGTGGGAAAAAATGTGCCGACATCGAGCAAAGAAATTGTAAAAGTTAAAGTTTTAGAGGTAGATGATTTTAATGAAGTTGCCATCTATCAAAAATAGAAAATGTAAAATACATTTGTTTTTGTAGGAGGAATGTTATCATGTCGAGTTCAAGTTTGAACTTCATAGAAGTTCAAGATCTGATTAAGTATTTTGGAGACTTCAAAGTATTGAAAGGCATCAATTTACATGTCAAACAGGGTTCGATTTATGGCCTAATTGGCCCCAATGGGGCAGGAAAGACCACGTTGATCAAACATATAGTGGGTTCTTATTATCAAGATGGTGGAGAGGTTTTAATAGATGGAGAACCTGTATACGACAATAGTCGAATACTAAAGCGTATGGCTTATATTCCAGATGATCTCTACTTCAATACAACAGACACGGTGAAAAAAATTTCAAAATTTTACAAAAAAATATACCCTTTTTTTAATGAGAAGAGATTTGAAACTTTAAAGACGGTGTTTGAAATCGATGAAAATCACTTGATTCGAAAAATGTCAAAAGGCATGAAGAAACAAGCGGCTTTTTGGCTTGCAATTTCGAGCATGCCAGATATCCTGATTTTGGATGAGCCTGTGGACGGACTTGATCCCGTCACAAGAAGGCGCGTTTGGTCTTTGATCTTACAAGATGTTGAAGAACGTGGAACCACTGTATTGATTTCTTCTCATAATCTCAGAGAGCTTGAGGATGTATGTGATTATGTGGGGATTTTGCATAATGGCAGTTTGCTCATGGAAAAGGATTTAGACGAATTAAAAACAGATATTCATAAGATACAGACTTCATTTGAATTTGAACCAGATTCGACAAAATTGAACGCAGGTAAGATATTATATGAAAATATATTGGGCTCCGTACATAATTACATCATAAAAGGGGATAAAGATCATATTCTCAAATGGCTCAATCTCTATAGTCCGCGGTTTATTGACATGCTCCCTCTGTCACTGGAGGAAGTCTTTATCTACGAAATAGGGGGGGAAGGCTATGAAATTAAAGAAATCATTTTATAACAGTCATGTGATTAGACATGATCTCACCTACTTCGGATGGATTGGTGGCATTTATATTATATTGCTTTTGCTTATAGGGCCGATAGCTTCTCTCTCAGGGGAAGAGAGATTCGCAAATTATATGCTGCGCTTGCTGGATTTTGATGCACCACTGCATCTGTTCACAATTGTGACAATTCCCATTGTTTTAGGTCTATTTCAATTTAAGTATCTACATAATCAATTGCAGATCTCAAGAGTTCACAATTATCCCTTTTCAAGATATGAGTGGCTTGGTACAAAACTTGTTACAGGTATGTTTATACTTTTAATTCCCCAAATGTTTTTCACACTCTTTGTAATCGTTTTTTACCCTTCTGCTGGATTCATTGGGAATCAGTTGATTCATACACCGCTTGAATTTTTGGTTTTGAATTGTGTTTATATGCTAAGTCTGTATTTTTTTTCAGTTTTGATTTCGATAATATCTGGCTTTACAATTGCAGCAGCTTTGATGACTCTTATTTTCTTCTCAGTACCGTACGGTATCTTGACATTGCTTTTTAGCAATTTAGAGCTTACCTTGAAAGGGTTTTACTATAATTATAGTTTTATGGACAAAGTGATTTTAAAATTATCGCCTCTTACAGTACTCTACGAGTTTTCATGTAAAAGGATTTCGAACATGACCTATGTGAGCATTGGAATGTTTGTATTCGTTTTTTTGTTTGCGATTTTTTTCCTCTATGCCAAGCGAAAAGATGAATCCGCTGGAGATGTGCTGGCCTTTGAAGTCTTAAAACCTATTTTCACAGTGGGGGTTACAATTTGTAGTGTATTTGTGGTAGGCACCTATATCTCTGTGATTTATGAAACTGAAATCTCTTTATTTGCAGGATATCTTATCGGTGGGACACTGGGCTATTATATCTCTCACATTATTGTCAACAAAAAAATTAATGTCTTCAAGAAATATGCCAAAGGATATGGTGTCATGATTTTATGTATCGTTCTTTTTCAAGGCGTTATATATTTTGACATTGTTGGATTCGAAAGCAAGGTGCCTGACGTCGGTTCAATTGAATCCGTGATTTTTGAGCCGCTTTATGCGCCTAAAGATGAACATGATCGCAAGGTTTATTCGAGTATAGAAGACATTGAAACCATTAGAGAAATTCATAAAAAACGCATAGCTGAAGAAGTAGAGAGCAAGGTGGGGAAAAAATTTTATATTCAGTATAATTTGAAGAATGGCATTAAAATTAAGCGTCAATACATCATTGAAGAATTGCGATATAAACCTATTTTTAATACTCTGTATAGTTCTGAGGCGTATAAGAAGCAAACTTATGATATTTTTAATCTTGATCCAAATGCGGTTTCAATGGTTTTAATTGAGAGCAATCAATTTTGGAACAATAGAGAAAAAATTGAGACAACGAAAGACATAGATCAATTATTGAGTGCTTTGAAACAAGATGTTATGGCGGCATCTGCTGAAGATTTAGTTTTTAATAGATACGATCAGGCGCATATTATATTTTATGATAACAGGCATAATGCAAATGTCAATGTGGTTGCTCTTGATGAACAAGAATTAGATAATAGTGTTGATCTGAGTGGCTTTGACGAAGTAGATAGTCAAGCGATTATTGTGGATATTCCGCTTAATTCAAAGTTCTCTAAAACGAAGTCGTGGCTTGATGAGAAAGGGGTATTGAGCAATATTGCATTGAAGCCTGAAGCGGTGAGTTACATCGTTCTTGAAGAAGTGGGCTTGAGATCATCGGCAACCACCGTTATTGGTGAAGAATCCAAAACAGTAAATGTTGTCGAACCGGAGTGGATCAAAGATATTTTAGAAAAAATGTCTTATGGAGAATACTTTGATGACAAAGAACCTTATTATGTTGTCGGCGTTGGACTTAAAGATAAAATTGATGGCATGGTTTACGCTTACATCCAAAAGAAAAATTTACCACAAGAGGTATTGGATGAGTTTACGCATTAAATTATAATGACCTCAAAGGAAAAAGTAAGTTCTGCTTTGAATGCTTAAAAGTAAGTGACTTTTTAATCAACGCGTTTATATTAAAAAAGCACAGTCTCTAAATGTTTTATAACCATTTTAAAGACTGTGCTTATTTTTTTGGAATCTTACTATTTTACGTCTTTATAATCGACTTCTTCCACTTCATCTGAATCGATATTGATGATGACGCGACTATTGTGAGTTGAAGCGTCTTGAGCATTATCATTTGAACCGTATCGATAGAAAAAAGTCTTTTTTAAAGGTTTCATCAACTTGCCTTGATAGACCAAAATGATACCAAGAGCTAAAATAATAATGCCGAGTATCATCATAACCGTTGCAAGTGCTGCTTTAGAATTGACAATGGCGAAGACCCCAAGGAGGATCATCAAGATCGCCGACAAGATGATATTGTCAGATTTTTGCTTGGAGTAAAGCAGTAGTCCATGAGCGCCACTTAAAGTAAAGGCGATGCCGATAATGAGTAGTATATACTCAGGATTTATAAAGGCAAAGATACTCATGAAGAGCAGAGACGCACTTAGAAATGTCGTCATAAGGCTTCGCATAACCAACGAAAAAGTTAAGCCATAAAAACCTATAACCATCAAAAGTAACGTTATAAATTTGATGGCTAAAAAGCCTATAAATGTCGGAAAAAGGATCAAGGTTGCACCGATAATGCCCAGTGTAATGCCTGACCACTGAATACCGTTAAGTTTATGATTATGTTCCATGATTTCACCAACCGTTTAAATAAATTTAGGATCAAATCGTTATACTAATGCTAGTATAAGGCAAAAATATGAATATATTATTAACAAAAAAGCAACATACCTAAAAGTTAATGTGACTTTATTGAGATGAGATCAGTGACTAAATCGGCATATTTGAATTTAGATGGAATACGTTCTGTATTATAGAGCCAACTGAGTAAAATGTCCATGTCGTCCATATTTGGTAACTCAAAGGACGTCTTAATCGGGAGCTTAGAAAGTTGAATCTGTTCGGAAATATTAAAATACTTTTCTATAAGAGCGTTATAATGCTTCAAAGTTTTCGCTTCAGATGAGCTATTGAGTTTGGACAAAAATTGTTCTACAAAATCAATATGTGCACTTTCATAGAATTTATTAATGGTCAATATGGCATATGAAGGATTAAGCCCACTCATTTTTTGAATTAACTTGGCATTGTGATTTAAGAGATAATCACTATATGGAGAAGTGAATATACCAAAATCCAGAGTGTTATCTTCTAAAAGTTTGACGCGTGAAAGTGCATCATTGACCAGAACTTCATCCATTGAAATGCCAATTGTATTTTGGGATTGAATTGTGAGGTCAAGGAAAAATTCGCATTGATTGTAGTTGTAAATGCCCATTGCAGCAGCTTTGACGTCACTTAATTTTGTTGCAGTATTATTCTTTTCTGAGCCAATGAGATAAAGTTCCTTATAGGTACTTGAGATGATGACAAAATCTGAGAGCGTTTTATGAGCCACAATAAAGGAAGAGGGTTCACAAAGAAAACCATCTAAAAACCCGATGCGTGCATCATAAAGCATTGCATTTTCTGTTGAATAGACAATGACTTCAACAGGAAATTCTAAGTGATCCAATAGGCCTTGATCATAGGCATCAAGGATGGGCAAAGATGCTGTTTCTGAGAGCACGCCTATCCTCACAGTATTCTCAGATTTGCTATCTCTGTAGAAGAGACCACCGATTGAAAGCATCACAATCAGTGAGATCAGTACAATTTTTATTTTCATAGAGACCTCTCAATTGAGTAGAATGAATTTCATCATTTCACACGCACTGCATTTATGTCAATACAACTGTATTTATGCCAACACATAAGATACATTGGTGCGATATCTATTTTTGAAGCTGTTGGACAAGTGCCACATCTGGTGTGACATAAAGCGTTTTATTTTGGACATAAATCACCATTCCAGGTTTTGCACCATTGGGTTTTGAGACGTTTTTAATAAACGTATAATCCACTGGAACATTGGATGAATCACGTGCTTTTGAGTGATAAGCAGCGATGATTGCAGCTTCGGTCAACGTCGTTTCAGGTACGTCTCGCCCTTCGGTGCGAATGATTACATGGGAACCAGGAATCGTTTTGGTATGAAGCCACACATCCTTGTTTGAGGCGACTTTGGTGGTGAGCTGATCATTTTGCTTATTATTTTTACCGACTATGATTTCAAAACCATCACTGGAGAGGAAGTATTTAAAAACCTCTTTAGGGGACTTACTTCTCTGTTTTGTCCTTTTGATTTTAATAAAGCCTTCTTCGGCAAGTTCTTGCTTGATGCTGTCAATTTCAGAGGGTTCGTCAATGTTGTTTAAAAGCGTAAGCACCTGATCTAAATAGGCCACTTCATCATCGGTTTCTTCAATTTGTGTTTTTAATTCTAGGCGAGCCGTTTTTAATTTATTATACTTTTTAAAGTATTTTTGAGCATTTTCAGAGGGATCCAATCTTATATCCAGAGGGATATCGATGATCTCATTCGTTTCAGTGTAATAATTTTCAAGGGTTGCTACGTTCATACCTTTACTGAGCTTGTAAATATGCGCTAGGATGAGTTCACCATAAACTTTATAAATTTCAGAGTTCTCAGCTGTTTCAAGTTCAATTTTAAGTTTTCGGAGCTTGGCTTCCGATCGATCCAGTCGCTGTTGAACTCTTTTTTTCAGATCATGCGCACGTTGATGATTTTTGAGTTGTTTGTTTTGGGTGCTGTAGTAGAGATCAACTGCTTCATTCAATGTATTTGTTTTTACGACGTGATCATATCCCAAGAGTGTCCCTACGAAGTAGAGTTCCTTTGGAATATCAAAGGCATCATAATAGACAAAACCTTCAGAGCCCAGATGATTTCTAAATGAAATCAGGCCATCTAAGATTTGATCTATATCATGTGAATTGAGTTGACCAATCGGACGATCAAAGTCCATGTCAATTGCATTCAAAACGATTTTAGAGGGCAAGGGGCTGAAGCCTTCAATGATATCATAAAGGCTTTTAAAGACCTTCATCCTAGGAGAAATATTCATTCTGGCATTCATTTCAGCTTTAAATGAATTTTCAACCTCTTTGAGCAATATTTTATTGGATTCTAAAAAATCATACTTTAATCCTGGTAAGATTAAGCGCACTCTGCTCATGTCTGGCGTGATGCGCTTGATGCTATCGATGATGGTAAAGTCTTCCTTAGTCAAAATAAGATTGGAGTGCTTGCCCATAATTTCAATAATCAATTTTTTCTTTTCAAGTTCTCCGAGTTCATTTTTTGCCTCAATTTCAATAATGATAACGCGTTCGTTTCCATGTTGTGAAATGTTGAAAATTCTGCCGCCAGCAATATGTTTTCGCATGAGCATACAAAACATAGGTGCTGTTTTGGGATTTTCTTTTTTCTGAGATGTCAATGCAAAATAGGGCAGAGCACTTTCTACGGAAATAAAAAGGGTGTAATTTTGATTTTTCCCACGTGTAGTTAATGAGAGTTCATCTTTTTCAGGTTGATGAATTTTATCTATTCGCGCACCGATTAAAATAGGTGTAAGTTCTTGAATGAGCTGGCTTACGAAAATACCGTCAAATGCCATAGATGCCTCCTAGTAATGAATGATTATTTAGAAAAAGTATATCACTTCTCATAAAAAAGATAAAGTTTTGATTGTTTATGACCTCTTTCTAGGCTAGATATGATATATTATTAATAGGGTATTTAACACGGGGATAAAGTTGTCATAAAGGGTTAATCTGTGTTATAATCTAATGATGTATGAGTATATGGAGGTAGCAATGATTTACAGTATGACAGGCTTTGGTCGCGGCGAATTTTCAAATGATGCGTTTGATATAACACTGGAAATTAAATCCGTTAACAATAGATATTGTGATATTATCGTTAAGATGCCTAAAAAATTGAATGTATTTGAAGATCGAATTAAGAATACCATCAAGGGGCAACTGTCAAGAGGACGTATTGATGTCTATATCAACTTGGATGAGAAATCCTATGACAATTATGAAGTGCTTGCAAATTTTGATATTTTAGATAAATATGTCAACGTCTACAGAGAAATAAAATCTAGATATGAAATCAAAGATGATGTGACTTTGAGCATGTTGACTCGGATTCAAGAGGGCATTGATGTCTCTTATCTTGAAAGAGGGGAAGAGGAGTATTGGGCGGCAATTGAGCCTGCACTCAACACTGCAATTGAAAACATCTTAGAGATGAGAAGACAAGAAGGACAAAAACTCAAAGAAGACATCCATGAAAAAACAGAGCATATTCGTTCTATTTTGAGTAAAATAGAGGTCATGACGCCACAGATTTTAGAGGCCTACCGTGTTAAAATGAGAGATCGCATTGCAGAGCTTTTAAAAGAACTCAACGCAGAAATAGACGAAGCAAGGCTGGCAAATGAACTTGCTATTTATGCAGATAAAACCAACATCAATGAGGAAATCGTGAGAATTTATTCTCATCTTGCTCAAATTAATACCATATTGGAATCTTCTGAACCAATTGGTCGAAAGTTAGATTTCTTAATTCAAGAGCTTAACAGAGAGGTCAACACCATTGGCTCAAAGTCGCCTGATATAGATATCTCAAATCTTGTGATCGATCTAAAAAGCGAGATTGAACAAATTAGAGAGCAAATTCAAAATATTGAGTAAGGGAGCGTTTATGAACCAAAAGGGCTTATTAATCGTTGTATCTGGGCCATCTGGTGCAGGAAAGGGCACGATTTGTAAAGAATTAATTTCAAGAGATGAAAGCATAATGGTTTCCGTTTCTGCAACCACAAGAGCGCCGAGAAATGGAGAAGTTGAAGGCATTAGCTATCATTATCTGAGCAAAGATCAATTTGAGGCTATGATTGTTTCAGATGGTTTTTTGGAGCATGCAAAGGTTTATGACAATTACTATGGCACGCCGAAGAAGTTTGTAATTGACCATATTGTAAACGGTGACAATGTCTTACTCGAAATTGATATTCAAGGGGCACTCCAAGTCAAAAAGAAGTATCCTGAAGGCATTTTTGTCTTTATTTTGCCACCGTCTATGAAGGAACTTAAAAGCCGCATTGTAGGCCGGGGTAGTGAAACGCCTGAATCTCTTGAAAAAAGACTTTCGAGTGCTTACAGTGAAATCGAATATATTAAAAACTACGATTACTTTATTGTGAATGATAAAGTCGATCATGCAACAGATATTCTGCAATCTATTATTTTAGCTGAAAAGTGTAGGGTTGCTGCTGATATAGAACAAATTGTTTGTAAATTTAAGGAGGAAACAGAAAATGCTTAATCCATCAATTGATGACTTAATCGAAAAAACAGGGAACAGGTATGCACTATGCATTATCGCGTCTAGAAGAGCAAGAACAATTATTGACGGTGAAGATGATGTTTATGATTTTGATGCTGAAAAACCACTTTCAATTGCAATTAATGAAATCATGACTGATAAAGTTGAAGGTTTACATGTTGTTACAGAGTATGCATCAGAAGAAATTAGATTATTCTAAGTTTATATGAAAGCCAATTAAGTGCATCCTATGTTTTCATAGGGTGTATTTTAATAGCATTTTGGAACTATAGAGAAAAAGGGATTAAGGAGGCATTTTTATGAAACTTCAAGGTAAAACAATCGTATTGGGCGTAACTGGTGGGATTGCAGCGTATAAATCTGCCGATGTGGTGAGTCGCCTAAAGAAGCAAGGTGCAGACGTCTATGTGATTATGACTCAAAATAGTACACAATTTATCAGTGCATTAACATTTCAATCTTTATCACAAAATTATGTGGTGACGGATATGTTTGAAGACCCTAAGACTTGGGACGTGGAGCATATTGCACTGGCTAAAAGGGCGGATCTTTTTTTAATTGCACCTGCATCTGCCAACGTGATCGGCAAAATCGCCCACGGCATTGCAGATGATATGTTGACGACAACGGTTATGGCCACAGAAGCGCCCGTTTACTTGGCGGTGGCAATGAATACAAAAATGTATGAGAATCCAATCTTACAAAATAATTTGGCAACACTCAAATCCTATGGCTATCACATTATTGATCCAGGTTCAGGGCGATTGGCTTGTGGGGATGTTGGAGCTGGTAAACTTGCTGAGCCAGAGCGTATCGTGAATGAAGTCATAGCGTATTTTGAAAAGGAAGCTTTAAATTTAGCGCCTAAAGCTTTGGCGGGCAAACGTCTATTGATCACGGCAGGCCCCACACGTGAATCCATTGATCCTGTAAGGTACATCAGCAATGAATCCAGTGGCAAAATGGGTTATGCCATTGCAAAGGTTGCGCTTGAAATGGGCGCAGATGTAACGCTGGTGAGTGGACCAACTTCTATAAAGGCGCCAGAAGGCGTACGTCTAATTCCTGTAGTTTCCACACAGGAGATGTTTGACGCGGTTATGGACAATAAAGAGGTGGATGTCATTATTAAGGCGGCTGCGCCAGCAGATTATAGACCCGCTCAGATGAGCCTAGAGAAAATTAAGAAAAAAGACAGTTCCATGCAAATTGAGATGGTGAAAAACCCAGATATTTTAAAAACACTTGGTGAAATAAAAACCAATCAACTACTGGTGGGCTTTGCGGCTGAAACTCAAAATTTAAAAGCGTATGCACTGGGCAAATTAAATGAAAAAAATCTGGATTTTATTGTGGCCAACAATGTTGCTGAAAAAGGTGCAGGATTTGATGGCGATACCAATATTGTTACGATTTACGATAGAAACGGCACTGAAACGGCTTATGACTGCTTGGAAAAAGAACAGGTGGCGAAAATTGTATTGGATAGAGTCGTTCAAAAACTTTCCGTTTAAGTAATATTAGTAATAAATGAAAGTAAGCGTGTCTAAAGCAAGTGTTAAAAGTGGGCCGTCCTTTAAATTATGATGTCGTTCACGGCAAATGTATGATGTCTAATGTTGGCAGAGGGTTTATGTGGAACGGGCGGTCGATACTCTAAAAAATGATATGAGGCGAACATGTTTGCAAATATTGCAATTTTAAGAAATGTACAAAATTTGGATCAACTTTTTACTTATGAGATACCCCGAAAATTTGGATGGATAGCCAGACCTGGAAGACGCGTCTTAGTGCCTTTTGGCACTTCAGGTCAAGTAGAAGGGGTCATCATTGAATGTAAAACGGACCTTGAAGCCCCGTCTGAATTCGCTATAAAAAAAGTGCGCCATGTTTTTGATGACCAAGTTTATTTAAGTGATAGAGATTTAGAAGTTGTGGATTATATGAGAGCTCAATACATGTGCACCTATACAGAGGCAATACAGCTCTTTTTACCTTCTGGTACAATGACGACGCAACTTAAAAAGTACAGCATCACTGAAAAAGGCATGCTTCATCAAGCTGAACTCAACGAAAGAGAGCGTGAAATCGTCAGCCAGATCATGTCTTTTGACATGTTGGAATTGAGTCAGATTGAAACGTCGTTCTCCGAGAAGATCAAAACACAGATTTTAAGCAAACTCACAGCTAAAAAATGGCTTGATCTACATTATGACTATAAGGATGTCGTTAAGGATCGCTATGTGGAAGTGGTACATGTAGTGGGCGATTTAGAGGCATATCTCATGTCAATTCCTAAACGTTACACAGCAAGAATCAAACTCTGTGAAGTGCTTATTGAAAACCCGATCATTGAAAAGATCAAATTGGTTAAGGACTATAGCATTAGTCGAACGGTTATTGATAAATTTATCGAAGAGGACTTGATAGAGATAGAGTTCAAAGAAGATCGGCGTATGCCTTTATTTATGGCCTCACTTGAAAGTAAAAAAAATATTGAATTAAACTCTGAACAACGAGAGGTGTATGATGAAATTATCGCGCGTTTCGAATCTGGTGATCAAAATGATTTTCTAATTCATGGGATTACAGGCAGTGGTAAAACGGAAGTTTATGCTGAACTCATTGAATACATGATTTCAAAAGGTAAAAAGACGGTGCTTTTAGTGCCAGAAATTTCATTGACGCCACAAATTGTGTCGCGGTTCGTGAGTCGTTTTGGTGACAAGCGTATTGCGCTTCTGCATTCCAAGATTTCGAATGGTGAAAAACATGATCAATGGAAGGGCATTCGTCAAGGCGACTACGATGTGATCATTGGGGCACGTTCTGCCGTTTTTACCCCTTCTGATGATATAGGGCTCATTATTATTGACGAAGAGCATGAAAATTCTTATCGTTCAGAAAAGCGCCCGCGTTATGAAACTTACGATATTGCGAAACTGAGAATGAAGCTCCTTGGTGGGATTCTCGTTGCAGGATCGGCGACACCGTCCTTGACTTCGTACTATGATGCGAAGCGTGGTAAGCGTGATCTGCTAAGTCTTAAGAAAAGGTTTAACAATCAATCCCTCCCTGCTATGGAAATCGTTGATATGAGACGCGAACTAGAAGAGGGCAATATGTCTATTTTAAGTAGACGTCTGTTCGCCGCCATAGAGTCAAGGCTTGAAAAGGGCGAACAAAGTATTATATTTCTCAACCGAAAGGGGCATTCTACATTTGTTTCCTGTAGGCGTTGCGGCTATGCGATGGCATGTCCGAATTGTGATGTTACTTTGACTTACTTCAAAACAGAAAAAACGGTTAAATGTAATTATTGTGGCTATGAATCCTATGTGCCTAAAAAGTGTCCCGAATGTGAAAGTCAATATTTTAAATTCTTTGGTGTAGGCACTGAAAAAGTAGAAGAATCCTTGAGAAAATATTTTAAAAATGCGACTATTGCCAGGATGGATCGCACGACAACGTCAAAAAAAGGTAGCCTTGAAGCTATGATTGCAGATATTGAAACGGACAAAACGGACATACTCATTGGAACACAAATGGTGACAAAGGGTTTTGACTTTAAGAATGTAACACTCGTGGGCATATTATCTGCTGATCTGATGTTCAATTTTCCGAGCTATCAGGCCTCTGAACGAACTTATCAACTGGTAAACCAAGTGGCTGGTAGAGGTGGACGTGGCGAGAAGGCAAGTGAAGTTATTTTACAAACTTACACCCCAGATCATTATGCAATCAACATTGCAGACTACGAAACTTTTTTTAAGGTTGAAATGAACTATAGGGAGATGCGGAAGTACCCACCCTATTTTAAGTTGATCAATCTTTTGGTCATATCGAAGTCTGAAAATACGGCCATGTCATATGCGCAGAAGGCACATACTTTTCTATATAAGAATTTTTTAAAAAAAGATTTACAAAATAAGCTAGAATTATACCCGACTTCTCCTGCATTATTAAAGAAGATAGACGGACAGTACAGATGGCAAATTCTCATCAAATGTCCACCTGAGTTATTGAATATGATTATGAGATATTTTAAAATATTAGAAGATGAATTTATTAAAATTGACGCATGTAGCCTGCAAATTGATCTAGATGCGAGAAACATTTTATAGGAGGCGAACAATGGCAATACGCACCATTAGATTAGAAGATGATCCAATTCTTAGGAAGACATCCAAGCAAGTCACAAAGTTTGATAAAAAATTGGAACAGCTGGTGGATGATATGATAGAGACCATGCACGATGCTGAGGGGGTTGGTCTGGCTGCGCCGCAAATTGGCGTTCTCAAACGGGTTGTGGTGATTGATTTATATGATGATGAAGGCCCTTTTGAATTAATTAACCCAGAGATTGTGGAAACAAGAGGAGAGCAATGTAAGTTTGAAGGGTGTTTGAGCGTGCCGGGCAAAAGCGGCAAAGTGATTAGACCTGAATATACAAAGGTGAGATTTCAAGATGTACATGGCGATTTTTATGAAGTTGAAGGTGAAGAACTTCTTGCAATTGTCCTTTGTCATGAAATTGACCATCTAAATGGTATTCTGTATATTGACAAGCAAATAGAAGTATTAGAAGATGAGGCGTTGTAGATGAAGATTATTTTTATGGGCACTCCGGAATTCTCAGTGGGCACGCTTGAAGCGTGTATTCAGCATCACGATGTTATTGGTGTCTTTACACAACCTGATAAGCCAAAGGGCAGAGGGAAGCAAATGACCAAACCACCTGTTAAAGTAGTGGCAGAGGCACATGATATCAGCGTATTTCAGCCTGATCGCATCAAAAAGGGTGATTGGACACAATTGATAAGAGAGCTTGCACCAGATTGTATCGTGGTGGTGGCATATGGACAAATCCTTTCAAAGGCAATTCTAGAGATTCCTAAGTATGGTTGTATTAACGTTCACGCATCGCTCTTGCCAAAGCTTAGAGGTGCCGCACCGATTAATTGGGCTATTGTAAATGGTGAAGTAGAGACGGGTGTTACCACCATGAAGATGGATGTTGGCTTAGATACAGGCGATATGCTTCTTAAGGAGACAATCCAGATTGATGATGAGATGACAGCAGGTGAACTTCACGATCATTTAGCCATTATGGGTGCACAGCTGTTGGTGAAGACTTTAGAAGGTCTGGAAAATGACAGCATTGTCCCAGAAAAGCAAGATGACAATCACTTCACGTATGCGCCGATGTTAAATAAAGAACTTGCACGTATGGATTGGCATTTGAGTGCAAAGCGTATCAAAAATTTAATAAGAGGCTTCAATCCTTGGCCAGTGGCACATACGACTTATCAAGGAAAGACTTTAAAAGTTTATAAAGCAAATGCATTGGCGATGGAGGATTTAGATGCATTGGAGCTTACGAATTATCATAAGATCAGTGCACACGGTGCTGTAATCGGTGTCCGGAAAAATAGCATTTTGATCAAGGCGGAGTCATCTGTACTGGAGATTTTGGAAATACAGTGGGGAAGTGCCAAGAGAATGCCCTGTGGTGCTTTTTTATTAGGGCATTCCGTTGAAATTGGCACTCAACTAATTTAGAGGAGGTATCCATATGTATTATGGAAGCGGTTATTTTATGCTGTTTATTTTAATGATCCTTGCGTCATTTGCAAATATGGGTGTAAAAAATACATTCACCAAATATCATAAAGTGAGAAATGCAAGAGGTCTTACAGGTGCCCAAGCGGCTGAACAAATTTTGAGAAGTAATGGCATCTATGACGTGAGTGTTGAACGCGTCAGTGGTTACTTGTCGGATCATTATGATCCAAGATCCAAGACGATAAGATTATCAGAGCCAGTGTATGACAATCCTTCAGTGGCGTCTGTAAGTGTTGCCTGTCACGAAGCGGGTCATGCATTACAACATGAAAATGGCTATATACCATTATCTCTTAGAACAGCGGTTTTACCTGCGGCTCAACTGGGCTCAAAAGCGGCTTGGCCGTTGCTGATTGCAGGGGTTATTCTTTCACTTCCAATGTTTATCAACATTGGTGTGATCTTTTTCAGTTTTTCGGTGCTTTTTCAGCTGATCACTTTACCAGTTGAATTCAATGCGAGTTCAAGAGCGCTCAGAATGATGAATGAGTACGGTATTTTAATAGACGATGAAAACAAGCATGCGAGAAAAGTCTTAACCGCTGCTGCGATGACATATGTGGCTGCTGCAGCAATTGCAGTAGGACAACTTATCCGATTCTTACTCATGGCAAATCGAAGAAACTAGCCTTTAGGATAGAAAGTATTATTTGTAAAGCACATCGATGTGGTATGATATGTGATTCGCATGTCACAAATTGAAGTTTTACCTTTTAAAATGATGTATGCCATATTTTTAAAAATGAGTCCTTGATTGTGACTAGATGATACAAGAGCTGATTTATTGACGTCTGAAGGCGCTCCGCAGGCAAGTACTGCCGAGGACCAGTCTCCGAAAAAGGTCAATAAATCAGCTCTTGTTTGCGCAATACCACAATGCCACACATTCAATATTAAGTTTATTTGATAAAAATTCAAATTTGGTTATCAATGAGGATTAGATTTGATATAATTAGGGATGATTTTATTTTATATAAATTTCCTATAAAGATTATATAAGAGAGAAAGATTATATAAAAAAGATTATATGGAAGAGAAAATGGGTGAATTATGAAAATAAATGCTAGAAAGATGGCACTTCGAATTTTAGGTCAAATTGATACGGAAAAATCTTTTTCACATATTGCCTTGAATCGATATTTCGATCAATATGACATGGATTCAGTGGATAGAAGATTTATCAGCTATTTGGTACTGGGTGTACTTGAAAATAAAATGCTCTTAGATTTTTATATTAGAAAATTGTCAAAATTGAGATTTGGAAAGATTCATCATGAAGTGGTTAATATTTTAAGGATGGGCCTTTATCAGATCGAGTTTATGTCAAAAGTGCCAGACTCAGCGGCTGTTGATGAGTGTGTGAAGCTTGCTAAAAAAATAAGTCCTGAGCAAGGAAAATATGTGAATGGCGTATTAAGAACTTTTATCAGAGAAAAGAATAAAATTGAATTGCCAGATGCTAAAAGACATCCAAGCACTCATTTGAGTATTCTTTATTCACATCCTGAATGGCTGGTGGAAAGATGGATCGCACAATTTGGAAAGAATTTCACAGAGACCCTGTTGAAAGCCAATAACAACAGGCCCAATTTGATTATTAGAGTTAATCCCTTGAAAATCACAGTGTCATCACTGCAAAAGCGTCTTGATGAAGCCGGTGTCGTCTATGAACCTTCACTGTATATCAAAGATGCCCTTGTGATCAAGTCTCTAAACGCGTTGTCTTTTGAAACCCTTCCTGGTTTTGAAGAAGGCCTTTTTCAAGTTCAAGATGAGAGTTCGATGTTTGTCGGCATCCTATCAGATGTAAAGGCAGGTCAAACGGTTGTGGATGTCTGTGCCGCACCTGGCGGCAAAGCGACACATGTGGCACAACTTATGAATAACACGGGTGTTGTTTATGCTCGAGATTTACATGAACATAAACTCAGTCTCATTATGGAAAATGTTGAGCGGTTGGGCTTAAAAAATGTTAAGGCGCAAGTGTTTGATGCGGCACTCTTTGATAAAGAACTTGAGCATAAAGCCGATGTGGTTCTGGTGGACGCACCTTGTTCTGGATTAGGTATCATCAGACGAAAACCGGATATTAAATACAATAAATCCATAGAAGAATTGGCGGGACTTTCAGATCTTCAAAAGCGCATTTTGAGCACATCATCAGAATATGTTAAGGATCAGGGGACTTTAATTTATAGTACTTGTACTTTGAATTTAGAAGAGAATGAAGCTGTTGTAAACTGGTTTTTAGAGCATCATCCAAAATTCAGATTGGATAGAGATCAAGGCGGACACCTTTCAAAGGCGAGAAGAATGTTGTTGACGGAGAAAGGCATTGACCTTGTTATGGATACAGAGATGCTTAAGCTTTTTCCGAACAAACATGGCACAGATGGTTTTTTTATTGCTAAAATGATTAAAATTGGATAAGAGGTGTTGGATGAGAACATTTTCGCAAACAGATGTAGGCAGAAGAAGAGATAACAACGAAGATTATGTTTTGGTAAATGAGACCATTAAGCTTTACATTGTGGCAGATGGCATGGGAGGGCACAATGCTGGCGAGGTTGCTTCTAAAATTGCATGTGAATCCATAAAAAATGCGATTCAAACAAAGTGCCATGAAGGTCATTTTGATTTTGAAAAAGAGATTGGAGCCATTTTGAATGAAGCAAACATGGCGATTAAAAAATATGGTGACAACAGGTCTGAATATAGCAATATGGGGACCACTGTGGTCGTTGCATATTTGGATCATGAAATGCTTCATGTAGCAAATGTAGGCGATAGTCGGCTTTATATGGTCAATGATGAAACACTTCATCAGATTACGAAAGACCACTCCCTTGTGGCTGAACTCTTAAAAATTGGCAGCATAAGTGAAGTGGAGGCGGCTAATCATCCGGATAAAAACATCATCACCAGTGCTTTAGGTGTGGATGAAAAGTTTGATTTTTATCAGACGAAGATACCTTATTTTGAATATAAGTATATATTGTTGTGTACAGACGGACTTACTAATATGTTAAGTAAAGAGGAAATATTTGAAATCATTAATAACAATGAGTCGGATGTCATTCCTAATAAATTGATTGAATCAGCAAATGAAAACGGTGGCTTGGATAATGTGACTGTTGTTTGCATAGAATTGTAAGGAGGATATTCATGACGAGTATCATTGGAACTGTTTTAGATAAGCGCTATGAGATCATAGAAATTGTGGGTTCTGGCGGTATGGCTACTGTTTATAGAGCGAAGGATCTCATTTTAAATCGCATGGTGGCGGTTAAAATACTCAAAAGAGAATTGAGTAATGATGAAGATTTTGTAATGAAGTTTGAAAAAGAATCACAATCAGCGGCAAGTCTTTCTCATCCAAACATCGTTAATATTTTTGATGTTGGATTAGATCAGGGCATGCACTATATTATCATGGAACTTGTAACAGGGAACACGCTTCGAGATTATCTCAATAAAATGAATGGCTTTATGAAGGAAGAAGCTGTTATCAACATTACGTTGCAAATTGCTTCTGCGCTCAATAATGCCCATCAAAATAATATTATTCACAGAGATATCAAGTCTCAAAATATTCTTGTAAATGAGCAGGGCAGCATCAAAGTGGCGGATTTTGGAATTGCCAGAGCCACGACTAAATCCACTATTGTCAACACAAAAGAGGTTGTTGGTTCAGTGCATTATACTTCTCCTGAACAGGCACGCGGGGGCTATGTGGATGAGAGAAGCGACATTTATTCACTTGGTATCTTGATGTATGAACTTACAACGAAGGAATTGCCCTATGTGGCGGATACGCCTGTTGCAGTGGCACTTAAGCATCTTAAGGATGAGTTGCCGGATCTAAGGCTTGTCAACGATCAAATAAGTGAAGGTCTAGTGTCTATTATTCATAAGGCCACCCAAAAAGATTTAAACATGAGATATCAATCTGTAAGTGAGATGATTGAGGATTTAAAGCATGTCAGAAATGACAAACACTATGTTGTTGAAGAACATATCTATTTGAATGATGAAACGATGGTATTACCTAAAATAACAGAGGAAGATATAATGAATCATCAATTGAAGAAGCAAAATCAAAACCATTCTGCTAAAGGCAAAATGCCTAAGAACTCGTCAGAGGATGAACAAAAAAATATGAAGCGCAAAAAAGGGGGTAAGAAGGCACCCGTCAATAAACTCAATGCGACACTGGTTGTCTTGGCTGCACTTCTGCTTTCTCTACTTGTTTTTTCAGTTTTTGCCATTAATAAAATTCAAGACATGTTTAAAACCGAAATCGTATTAATGCCATATGTCACAGGATTACCCTCTGAAGAAGCCATTAGGATTTTAAATGAAAAGGGGCTCATTGCAGATACAACAGAAAAACGTTTTGACAATACGGTTGAACAAGGTCATGTTATTTCACAATCTTTGCCAGAAGGTGAAGAACTTAAAGAAGGCTATACGATAAACCTTGTGATCAGTAACGGACCGGTGCTCGTAACCACACCGAATGTATTACATCAAACACTTCAAAAAGCTACTGTAATGATTGAAAATGTGGGATTGACAATTGGAGAACCCACATATGAGTTCGATGATTTACCCGCGGGAATGATCATTCAACAAACGCCAAAAGCAGGTGTGAAAGTAAAAGAAGGCGAAACGGTTGAAATCGTCATAAGCCAAGGGGTTAAGATTACAACTGTACTCATTCCGAATTTAGCTGGCAATACGCTTGCAGAAGCTGAAAAAGCCCTTAAAGATTTGGGGTTAAAGGTGGGGAAAGTTGAAGAACTTTCAAGTGAAGACGTTGAAAAAGGGCTTGTTATTTCAAATGCAGGTGTGGGTTCGGAGGCAAAACAAGGCGCTTCTGTTAACTTGAGCATAAGTACAGGACCTGATTCTACTGATCCACAAGTAGACCCTACTACAGGTGCCGAGTTGACTTCAAGGTTATTTGTGATTCCGACGGATACTTTTATCAATGATCCAGAAGCGATAAAAGTTGAGATGGTTCAAGGGGAAGTCACTACAGTTGTCTATGAAAAGACACATGCAAAAGATGAAAAAGAAGTGAAGTTTACAATAAAAGGCACTGGTTCTGCAGTGATTAATATCTACTTCAGTGGGCAGTTGGTTAGTACACAATACGTTGAGTTCTAAAAAAGGAGTTGTAAATGGACTACGGTATCATCTTTAAGGGGATTGGCGGATTTTACTATGTGAAATTTAACGATTCTATTTACGAATGCAAGGCAAGAGGTAAGTTTAAAAATCAAAAGATTACGCCGCTGGTGGGAGATTATGTCCGAATCAGTATCCAAGATGAGGATAAAAAATTAGGTATGATTGAAGAAATTCTTGAACGCAAAACGGAACTCTTGCGTCCCACTGTTGCGAATGTCAATCAAGCGATAATTGTCTTCTCTATAAAAAATCCACTGCCTAACATCATTCTTTTGGACAAAATGCTTGTTTTGGCAGAGCAATCAGGTCTTGATATTGTCATTTGCTTTAATAAGGCAGACCTCGATGTGGATTTTGATTATGAGAAGTATGAAGCTATTTATCATCGCATAGGATATCCGGTTTTAAAGACATGTGCCCTTGAAGGTGAGGGGATTGATGCGTTAAGTGTATATCTTCAAGATAAGATCACTGTTTTTTCTGGACCGTCAGGTGTCGGTAAGTCGTCGCTTTTAAATGCGGTTCACGAGGGGTTCACCTTGCAGACTGGCGAGATCAGTGAAAAGATTAAGAGAGGAAAACATACCACGAGACATTCTGAGCTCATGGAACTCAAAAATGGGGGGATCGTTGTAGATACACCTGGTTTTACCTCCCTGTCGATGCACGAAGTGGCACCTGAGGATTTGAAAGAATATTTTATAGAATTCAGAATGCAGGGCGAGTCTTGTCGATTTGACAATTGCATGCATTTGAATGAGCCGGGATGTGCGGTTAAAGAGGCTGTTGAAAGACATGATATTTCCAAAGATCGTTATGAAGCTTATCTCTATATATTGAATGAAATTAATGAACTTAAAAGGAGACAAAAAAAATGGTAAAACTAGCGCCATCAATACTATCAGCAGATTTTTCAAGATTGTTAGAGCATGTTAAAGAGGTCGAAGCAGCAGGTGCAGAATATCTGCACGTGGATGTTATGGATGGTCATTTTGTACCCAATATATCTTTTGGAGCACCCATTTTAAGATCATTAAAGGGTAAGACGAATCTATTTGTCGACGTACATTTGATGATTGAAAATCCAGATCAATATGTGAAAGATTTTGTCGATGCAGGTGCTGATTTGATCAATGTGCACATTGAAGCGTGTCCTCATATTCATCGGACGCTTCAATATATCAAATCGCTGGGCGTAAAAGCTGGTGTTACACTTAATCCAGGAACGCCTCTGGTGGTGCTGGAAGAGGTTTTATCCTATGTAGATATGGTTTTGCTCATGTCTGTCAATCCTGGATTTGGTGGACAGAGTTATATTGAAGCTACCACAGATAAGATCTTCAGATTGAAAACCATGATTGATGACAGAGGGTTAGATATCGACATCCAAGTGGATGGTGGCATAAAACTGGATAATGTCAAAACGGTGGTTGATGCTGGCGCAAATGTTATTGTGGCCGGTTCGGCGATTTTTAATACGGACAATATCAACGATACTGTTTTGGCTTTTAGAGAAGCGATCAAATGAAAAAGGTCGCCCTGATAGTGCTTAATGGTTTTTATAACGATTATGATGCACTTAAAATAATATTGGAAGAACAATTTAAAGATGAGAGCCCTGAGATTGTATTGGGTGTCGATGGTGGTACCAATCATCTTGAAGCGCTAGGGCTAGAGCCGACGCATATTTTGGGAGATTTTGATTCCATTGAGAATATTGAAGTTCATAAACAGAGATTTAAAGAGGCGGCATGGCTCGTATATCCCTCTGAAAAAGATTATACAGATTCAGAACTCGCCTTTGAAACTGCAAAAGGTCTAGGTTGTAATGAAGCAATAGTTCTAGGTGCTTTTGGCGGACGAATGGATCATATGTTGGGAACGGTGTTCTTACTCAATCGCTTTAGCGATATCATGCAAATTGAAATGCTAGATGTCCATAACCGTATAAAATTGATTGAAGGCCCTGTTCAGTATGTCTTAGAAAAGGAAAAGGTGCCTTATCAGTATGTTTCACTTATCCCTTTATCTGCTCAAGCGACGGGCATTGATTTAATCGGATTTAAATATCCGCTGAATAGAGCTACTATAAATCTAGGTGAGACAGTTGGCATTAGTAATGAAATCATTGACGATATAGCCATGATTTCATTTGTCTCGGGAAAGTTGCTCATGATTTTCTCAAAAGATTCAATTGAAAAAAACACAGGCTTGAAATAGAGATTGCCTGTGTTTTTCTTTTGAGATCAAAGTGAATCCTTCTCAAAGTCAATCCTTGAGCTAGGGACCAGAGGTTGAACAAGGAACAGGTGAAAAGAGAGATGAGATTGTTAGGGTCTGCTGTTAAACGGAGGCCTTGTCGCAGACTGCATCTATAAAACCGCCGATGATCGGATGTGGATTCTCTCTAGTGGATTTGGATTGCGGCACGAACAATGTCGCCATGAAGAATTTTTTGTCGGTCAATTCCAATATTCGAATTTCATTTTCTTGGTCAATTCCCGAAAACATTAGAGTAGGATGTACGAGTTTGTGGAGAAAATCTGGATTGATGCCGAAATTGCAATAGTAATCTTCGCTTGCCATACTCGCGCCATAGAATTCAAAAGCTTTTGTGCCTTCTTTTATGTTCACTTGCATTGTTTTGCCTGCTAGAGAACAGACCAGCTTATTGATAAAAAGTTCTGAAGATTCGGGATTATATTCCTCGTGTTGCGCAGCTTCATAGCCTAACATATCTTTTGCAATTTCCACGACTGAATGTTGGAAGCCAGCACAAGTTCCAAGATGTGGGACGTCATTGTTCCTAGCATATTCAATGGCATTCAGAGCACCTTTTAGGCTGTTAAAGGGACTTCCGGGCGCACTCCATATCCCGTGATAATCCTTGAGCATTTTAGAGGGATTCTCTTCAAGTAAATTCGTATCAATCCAGTTGTATTCTATTTTACAATTTTTGATAACTGAAAAATCTTCTAAAGCGGAGTTTAATTTTACGTGCGTTGAATTGTTTGACTTAAATTCTCCTATGACAGCAATTTTTAAAATCATGGTGGACCTCCCTTGAAATATAATGAGTGATGGTTCTAACTATGGTGCTATTTTAATTTAAAATTTTGGTCTTGTAAAATGAATGTTTATCATATATAGTATGAGTTATTAATCATGTATAGGGGTGTTATTCATGACTTTAAATCAAATTGAAATATTTTTAAAAACAGTGGCATATAAGAATTTTACTAAGGCAGGTGAAGATATAGGCATGACTCAATCTGCAGTGAGTCACGCAATTGTAAATCTAGAGAAAGACTTGGGCGTGAAGTTGTTTGAAAGATCCAAAAAAGGCATTGAGTTGACGGCCAGTGGATCTGAAATCAACGAGCACATGCAAGCTATTTATAAACATGTCCATGCAATTTATGAATCGGTTGAAACTAAGGTTAAATTGCCCAAGTGTACAATTCGAATTGGCGTCTTTTCAAGCATTTCTTCATCTATTTTGCCCAAAATAATCAGGACATATAATGAGATTTATCCTCAGGTGAAAATTGCATTATTTGAAGGGACCGACCAAGAAATTATAGAATGGCTTGATGAAGGCGTCGTGGACATTGCTTTTATAACACTTCCCAATGAGAAATATTACAGCAAATATGTGATTCAAGATGAAATGAAAGTGATTTTATCTGAAGGGCATCCATTAAGTCGTTATAAATCTGTGGATTTAAAACAACTTGGTGGAGAGCCTTTTATCATGTCCAATGGGGGCTGCGAACCCTTCGTATTGGAAATTCTAGAAAATGGCATTCAAGGAGATGGCGGATGGGCTCTACCAGAAATATCGTATAGGGTAAATCATGTAAGTACCATTATACAAATGGTGAGAGAAGCGCTTGGAGTCTCTATTGTACCGGAATTATCCATAAGAAATGAGCAGATGGAAGGCGTAATTGTAAAGTCTTTAAGACCACCCGTTTATAGACGAATTGCCATTGCATCAAGGAAGGTGCCGGATGAAAATCCCGTCATTAAGACTTTTATAGACAAGGTGAGCAGAGCGGCTCAATTTTGAAGTGTCAAAAAATGCAAAAAAAAATCATATGACTCATGATCATATGATTTGCTTTCTGTGTTTGATTTTACGGGTTCAATTATACTGCTCTTTCAACTTTACCAGAACGTAAACATCTACTACACACTTTGATTCTCTTAGTACCGCCATTGATAGATGCTTTAACGCTTCTTAAGTTTGGAGACCAAGTTCTTCTATTATGGTTGTTAGCGTGGCTGACAGTATTTCCAGATACTTTACCTTTGCCACAGATTTCACATGCTCTTGCCATTTATGACACCTCCTTCGAGTGATTACTCTTAACATAACAAATTTATTTTATCAGAGACGGACGCTTATTTCAAGTCTTAAATACCTTAATTCTAATCTTTTTTGTAATATTTATAGGAAGAAGTGCTTATTTTCTTGATATTGGATAGATATTGCTATAAAATTAGATTAAATGATTGAATACTCTTAAATAGAAGGAGGGGCATAATATGTCAATCAAAATTCAAAATGAATTAGGCGATGTTATTATAGATGCGGATGTAGTTTCAACAATTGCAGGCCTTGCAGCGATGGAATGCTATGGCTTGGTAGGCATGACGTATAAATCTGCAAGAAGCGGACTTGCAAAAATTCTAAAGGGCGAACACCTTTCAAAAGGGGTGGAAGTAACCGTAGAGGAAACAGGTGTGATTGTTACTTTATACGTGATCATTCAATTTGGAACTAAGATTTCTGTCGTAGCTGAAAATATCATTGAAAAAGTAAAATATAACGTTGAAAACCTCACTGGATTAAATGTTCTCGAGGTTAATCTTAATATCGAAGGCGTACGCGTTCAAGAGTAACTAGGAGGAATAGACGTGGAATTAAAGACAATCGATGCAGAGTTGCTTAGTAAGATGTTTAAGCAAGGCACATATGAACTCAATAAAAATAAGGACTTGGTGGATGCGCTTAACGTATTTCCAGTGCCTGATGGTGATACTGGAACGAACATGTCATTGACGATGAATTCAGCGATTGAAGTTGTCGCTAAACAATCTTACGAAACGGTTGAAGAAGTTTCAAAGGCAATTTCAAAAGGGTCTCTGATGGGCGCAAGAGGCAATTCTGGCGTTATTTTATCTCAAATTTTTAGAGGGTTTGCAAAGGGTTGTAAAGGTAAAGTGAGTTTAAATTCTATAGAATTTTGCCATGCAGTAAAGGATGCTGCAGATACGGCCTACAGTGCAGTGCTCAAACCGGTAGAAGGAACGATTTTAACTGTAATTCGCAAAATAGCTGAAAAGGCAATGGAATACACGGAAGAAGAGGTTGCAATAGATGAACTTTTGCATATATTGATTAAACGTGGTGAAGAGACACTTGAAAAGACACCAGAGTACTTAGACGTGTTGAAACAAGCGGGTGTTGTCGATGCTGGAGGCAAAGGCCTTTTATGCATTCTAAACGGCTGCTATGATGCCTTTTTAGGCAAAGAGTCCACTTTTGAAGCGATTAAAATAGAAAGTGCAGAAGCGCCGGCGCCAGCTCAAAACTTCATGTCAACAGAAGATATTGTATTTTCTTATTGTACAGAGTTCATCATTCAAGGTGATCATATCCAAGGGGATGCGCTGAGAGGTGTCATTGAAGGTTTAGGAGACAGCTTGGTATTCGTTCAGGATGAAGATCTCGTCAAAGTGCATATTCATACGAATAATCCTGGTATTGCACTTGAAGAAGCTTTAAAATATGGTGCACTCAAAAAAGTTAAAATTGAAAATATGAAGGATCAACACAGCAATATTATAGATCATCATCAAGAGGTGCAAGATGTGGCCGCTGAAGAGACTGTCCAAGAAGTTGAAGAAGTACTCCCGTATGAAGAAGATTATGGCTTTATAGCGGTTTCTATGGGTGATGGTTTTTCATCTATTTTCAGTGATCTTGGGATAGTTGGTAAGATACTTGGTGGACAGACTATGAATCCGAGTACAGAAGATTTTTTAAGAGAGATAGAGAAGTGTCCGTCAAAACATATTTTTCTGTTTCCAAACAACAGTAATATTATAATGGCTGCAGAACAGGCAAGGGTATTGAGCAAAAAGGACGTTTATGTGATTCCGTCTAAGACAATGGCGCAGTGTATAACAGCCATGCTTAATTTCAACAAAGAGGAAATGCCAGAAACAAATCATATGGCTATGACGGAAAGCCTCAAAACGGTTAAGACCATTCAGGTGACCTATGCGGTCCGAAATACAACATTTGATAATATGGTCATTGAAAAAGACGATTACTTGGCTGTGGCCGATGGTGCAATTAAAGCATCAGGTAAAGTTCAGACGGATGTCATCATGGAGGCGATTGAGCATACTGTGGATGGGAGCTCAGAAATTATTTCGATCTATTATGGTGCTGATGTTATGGAAGCGGATGCGTTGGCTTTAGCGGAACTTATTGAAGAGCAATACGGTGATTTTGAAGTAGAAACCTACCGTGGAGGACAGCCGCTCTACTATTATGTTATTTCGGTTGAATAAAAGTTACTTTTTAACGCACTCAAATTGATTTGAGTGCGTTTTAGATAGGATGTCCTTCGATATTGTAGAGTGATCTTGTGAATTTACCGCATGAGAGGTGATAAAGTGTTTGATATGCCTTTGAATAATTTAAAGGGAATTGGCGATAAAAAAGCGGCTAAACTGAAAAAGATTGGATTGTCAACTTATAGAGATGTCCTCTATGATTTTCCTATGAGATATATTGATCGTAGGAAAATTGCTAACATCTCAGAAGCACCTAATCAAGCACATGTGACCATAATGGCAAAGGTTTTGAATATTCGATTCAAATTGGTGAATAAGTCTCAAAAGGAAATTATGATCTTGGATGTCGCGGATAGTTTTCATCAAGGTGAGATTGTCTTCTTTTCACCACAATATATCAAGTCCTTTTTTAAACCCAATGAGGTTTACTATTTTTTTGGTAAAATCGAAAAAATGGGTGCTTTTTTCAAGATGATGCACCCGGAATATGCAAGAGAGCATGATAAACAATTTTTATCTATTCTCCCTGTGTACGCTTCGACTTTAGGCCTTTATCAATCAGATCTCGTGCGTATGCATCAACAAGTAGCCGGGTTGTTGAGTCCTATGGTGGAAGAGACGTTGCCACTATCCATAATTGGCTTAGGCAAACTTTGTGCTTTAAAGGAAGCCCTTTATCATATTCATTCACCTAAAGATGAGCAAACCTTAAAAGTGGCGCGCTACCGTTTGATATATGAGGAGTTGTTTACATTGCAACTCAAACTGATCGTGCTCAAGAACAATTATCATAAAGCAAAAGCGGATTGCCTTGAAGCAGATCAGGAAATATCCGATTTTATGACGCTTTTGCCCTTTAAACTTACGAATGCACAAGTTAAGGCACTTGAAGATATAAAAAGAGATTTGAAGTCAGGCAATTCTATGAATCGCTTAATCCAAGGAGATGTTGGATCTGGAAAGACCATAGTGGCCTTTTTAACTTTATTAATTGCATTGAAAAACGGCAAGCAAGGTGTCCTCATGGCACCCACTGCCATACTGGCCAGACAACATTATGAGAGTTTTAAAAAATATTTTGATGAGGCCTATGCAGTTGAAATTTTGGATTCTAGTGTTTCGGCAAAGGAAAAAAAACGCATAAAATCTGAAATTACACTTGGACATATAGATGTGGTCATTGGCACACATGCTGTGTTGGAAGAAGATGTTGTGTTCAAAGATCTTGGGGTCGTCATAACGGATGAACAGCATCGCTTTGGCGTGAGGCAGCGCACAATTGTTTCGCAAAAAGGTCATAATCCCCATGTGCTTATTATGTCTGCAACGCCTATTCCAAGAACACTCTCTCTAATTCTATATGGGGATATGGATGTCTCTATTGTGGATGAAATGCCAGAGGGCAGAAAACCAATCAAAACACACTTTGTAAAGCCCTCAAAGCTTGAAGAAATGTATGGATTTATTCATAAAATGCTCGAGGCAGGGCGGCAGATTTACTTTGTTTGCCCGTTGGTTGAAGATTCTGAGACGCTTGATTTAACATCAGCCACGGCACATTATGAAGCGCTTAAAGAGAGATTTGATCGTTATGCCGTGGGCATTGTACACGGTAAGATGAAAGCCAAAGATAAAGATTTGATAATGGAATCTTTTAAAAATAATGAAATTAAAATTTTGGTTTCTACAACGGTGATTGAGGTTGGCATAAATGTTCCGAATGCTTCTGTTATGGTTATTTTAAATTCTGAAAGATTTGGACTGTCTCAATTGCATCAGCTTAGAGGCAGAGTGGGAAGAGGGGATGATCAGTCCTACTGTTTCTTATTGAGTGAAAAATTGTCCAAGGAAGCAAAGGCAAGGATAGAAACCATGGTCAATGAAACCAGTGGTTTTGAAATTGCTGACAAGGATCTTGAACTCAGAGGTTCTGGTGAAATTTTCGGCGTGCGGCAACACGGTTTGCCAGAACTCAAATTGGCAGATTTATCAAAACATAAAAAAATACTTTTAGAAGCACAAAAACATGTTAAAATAGTAATTGCGGAGTATCAGCTTGGAAATAGAGAAATGATTCAGTATGTTGATAAACTCAGACTTGAGATTAATGAGACATTTACTTTGTAATGGGTATAATAGAAATTGGGATGTGAAAAATGAGAGTTATTTCAGGCAGTGCAAGAGGCATGACGCTGGAGACTATAGAAGGCTTAGAGACAAGACCCACTACAGATCGTGTAAAGGAAGCCTTGTTCAGCATGATTCAGAATCAAATCTATGGTGCTGTTTGCCTCGATTTATTTTCGGGATCTGGAGCACTTGGTATTGAGCTGATCAGTAGAGGCGCCGATCAAGTTGTGTTTTGTGAAAACAATTTAAAGGCCAAGCGGATCATTGACAAAAATATAGAAAAGGCAGCTTTCGGTGAGAAAGCCCGGATTCTGTCAGAAGATGTTTATCGTTTTTTAGAGACTTATAGAGGGGAACCGTTTGATGTTATTGTCATGGATCCGCCGTATTTAAAAGGTCATGTAAAAAAAACTTTGACACAATTGGAACGCTATAATTTGCTCGGTGAAAGTGGTATAATAGTTGTTGAACATGATATTGAAGATGCTGAAGCATTAAATCATGGTACACAGTTCCTATTAGTGAAGACAAAAAAATACGGAAAGATTGGTATTTCTATATACAGGAGGCAGGCGTGAAAATTGCAGTTTATCCAGGAAGTTTTGATCCGGTTACCAAAGGGCATTTAGATATTATAGAACGTGCGAGTAAACTCTTTGACCATGTGATTGTCACGGTGATGTTTAATCAGAGTAAAAGTCCCATGTTTTCGCCTGATGAGAGAATGGATCTTTTGAAAAAAACTACGGTTCACTTGCCCAATGTCTCTGTGGATAAGCACATGGGGCTATTAATTGACTATTTAAAGGTCAAAGAGGCTAGAATTCTTGTAAAGGGCCTGAGAGCCATCTCAGATTTTGAGTCTGAGTTTCAGATGGCAAGTGTGAACCAAAAATTGTGTAAAGAAATTGAGACAGTTTTTATAATGACTCGGACGGAGTACATGTATTTGAGTTCGAGTATCGTCAAAGAAGTCGCAAGCTTTGATGGTGATATTTCAGATTTTGTGACTGAAGAAGTCAAAGATGCAATATTCCAAAAAATAGGAGGCTAAATGATGAGCAAAGAGAAATTGGAGTTGCGAGTGTTGGAATTGCTTGAAGAGTTTGAAGATAAATTAGAGAGTTACCCAACTGTGCCTTTAACTGGTAAAATATTGGTTGATCGTGATGATCTATTGAATATTTTAAAAGATATTAATGTGATGTTGCCAGATGAATATCAGCATGTGAGATGGATTAAGTCCCAAAAGAATCAAATTGTAGAGGAAGCCAATAGAATGGCTGAAGAAATATTGAGCAATGCTCAAAGTGAAGAACTGAGAATTTTAGAGCTTGCAAAGAGCAAAGAGCGAGAAATGCTCATGGCGGCTGATTCTAGGATGAGAGAGCTGATCAATGAGCATGAGATTGTTAGATTAGCTGAAAAAAGAGCCCAAGAGATTATTAAAGATGCTGAGGCAAAAGCGGAAGATATTCGCGTGGGATCGTATGATTATGCGGAAGAAATTATGAAAAAAGTAGAATATAATATGGAAAAAGTACTTGCAACCATTAAAGAAAATGTCAATGAACTGGAAGAATATAAATAAGGATAGAAACCTCCTGAGACGCTCAGTGAGGTTTTTTTGTAAAGGAGATGAAAACATTGAATGATACCCTAAAATTACTAAAATCACACCAATCCATCAGAAAATTTAAAGCAGACCCCATCCCAAAAAATTTTATTGACGAAATCATAGAAGCGGCGCAAATGGCATCAACTTCTAGTTTTCTACAAGCTTATAGTATTGTTTCAATAGGGGACATGGTCGTTAGAAATGAAATTGCTCAATTGTCAGGAGATCAAAAATATGTCACAAGTGCACCTACTTTCTTTGTGTTCTGTGCAGATTTGCATCGGTTAAGTATGGCCTGTAAAAAGCATGATGTGCCTTATGAAAGCGGCTATACAGAAAGTTTCATTATTGCTACAGTAGATACTGCACTCGCTGCTGAAAATGCAATTCTTGCGGCTGAATCTCTTGGTCTTGGAGGTGTTTTTATCGGGGGTATTCGAAATAACCCCAAGAGGGTTTCTGAACTCTTAAGATTGCCTGAAGAGGTTTATCCAGTCTTCGGCATGTGTCTAGGCTTTCCAGATCATGCGCCAGGGCCAAAAGAGAGATTGCCCAGAGACGTTATTTTTCATGAAGAGGTCTATAAAGAAGCTGATGAATCTCTTATGAATGCTTATGATGAACGCATTAGAAATTACTATATTGAGCGCACTCATGGGAAGAAAAGAGCATCATGGACGGAATCTGTCTCGGAAAAAATGGCACATGAAACGCGACAACATATGAAATCATTTTTGGAAGATAAAGCCTTAAATCAAAAATAGAATATTTAAATAGGCAGTGTGATAAAATGCCTCTATGCATCCTAAATTTATTGGGTTTGAATAGAGGCGTTTTTTATTTTAGTAGAGTGATTCATTTAATAGGACGAATTCATGTAAAAAAAACGTTAAAAAAAGACAACAAAAATGTTTAAAACTTCAAAATTATATGCTAATTGTGATATAATTGTATCAATATAGCTGGATAAGAAAGGGGTGGAAGAAGTGACCGTTGTATACAAATCAAATCAATTTATACTCTCTGTTGAAGAGGAACAAGTATACATACAAGTGATCGAAAAGGGCGTTACCGTCTACCAGTTTAATGATGTATTAAAGCAATTACCTCAAGTAAAAGTGACTTCTTTCTCAGAGTTACAAGGGGCCTTAAAATCGGCAGATAATGCTCATGTGATTATTGGGACTTTAAAGCCGCGTGTGGAACTTGAAGTTTCAAAGGATGAAATGACGGCATATGTAAAACTCAATATCTCTTTGTCTGAAATTGAGACTTCTAAAGAGCTTGTTGTGAGTGAAATTTTAGAACTTTTAGAGGCGAATGGCATTTGCGCTGGCATTCAAACGGACTGCTTTCAAGGCGCACTTTTAAACAGTCAAAAGATTGAGATCGCAAAAGGTATTCCACCTGTTGCTGGTGAAGACTCAAAATATGCTTATTATAAAGTGACGCCAAAACAACCTAAGACAAATGAAAATGAGACGACGGATTATTATGAACTCAATATTATTGATAATGTGAGCAAGGGGGATTGGCTTGGAGAGAAGACTTTGCCTCAATCTGGTATTGACGGTGTGACGGTTAAAGGCAATAAAATTCCAGCGCGGTTTGGACGCGATTACACTTTAAAATACGATCCCAAAACGGTGGAAGAACGGTTTGAAAAGGATAAATTTGTTTTAAGAGCTAAACAGAATGGTGCTGTTAACTTCGAGGGTGAAAAGATCAAAGTTGAAGACCATTTAATCATTTCTGGTGATGTGGATTATGAAACGGGCAATATCAGATTTGACGGCAGTGTTACCATTAGCGGCACTGTCCAAGACAAGTTTGTGGTGGAAGCGACTGGAGATATAAATATTAAAGGTGCAACTGGTGTTGGTGCAGTGGGGAGAATTGTTTCCAGTAACGGGTCTGTGTTTATTCAAGGGGGCGTCAATGGCAAAAATGAAGGTCGAATAATCGCAAAAGATTCTATATTTGTCAAATTTGTAAATGAAGGTTATTTGGAAGCTGGCAATGAAATTCATGTGGCCTTATATGCTTTTGACAGTTTTTTAAAAGCGGATAAAGTTTTTCTCGATCCTAAAAAGGGTAAAGTAGTGGGTGGGAAAATCAATGCAAAACATAAAATTGTATCTGGTTCTATTGGCAACATTCAGGAAAGGCAAACCATTGTCAATGTTGAAGGTTTTGAACGCATTGACATCAAAGCGGAACTCGATGCAATGAAATTAAAGTTTAAAGATTTGCTTTCATCTGCGAATAGAATGAAACGCAAGCTTGAAATATTTGAAACCAACATGGATCGTCTTGATGATAGAGCAAAAAATACTTATGGGGCTTTGGTTCAAAACTATCAAACGTTGCTAGATGATCTGGGTTTTTTATCTAGAAAGGCTGAGAAGCTGGAGGATATCCTAAGAACTCGGGGAGAGGGTGAAATAAAGATACACAAGTCGATTTATCCAAAAACGATGATGGAATTGAAAACACTCCAAAGAAGTATTGTTGAGACCATGAATTGCTCGTTTTACGTCAAAGATAATCGTATACATGTGGCAGATTGATGTTTAAAAGTAGGGAGATTTTATGATGGATGATAAAAAAAGAGATTACGACTCTCTGTTAAGTAGCATAGATTTCTTTTCTCAAAATCTTCATTTAGAGCAAATTGTGGAATATGGATTTAATATCTTTAATACGATTGAGAAGCCAAGCGCTTCTGTAATTTATACCTATGATGATGCCTTTAACCAGTTCAGCGCAAAATTTCAACAGGGTTATTTAATACCATTGCCTGTGATCGCCAAGACATTTAAGCATGATGACTTCGCTGTTAGAAATGGCTTTTTGCTTATGGATAGAAGAACTCAAGCACGCTATTTTGATGAGGCAATATTGGATAATGCCGCTGTCTCGAAGATCCTGCCGCTGATTATTGACGATCAATTGTATGGTTTTATAATGAGTACGGATAGCGTGCCAAATGGTATTCTCAGTTCTGAATTTTTGACGCGATTTAACTTTCTCATGAACTTATCACTTGAAAAAGCATCAAGATATATAGAAAGGGCTCAACTGAGAATGGAGATCGATAGGCGGATTTTCAACTTGAATTCACTATCGCAATCCATGCGATTATTGCTTTTGGAATTAGATGTTGAAAAAATATTGCAGTTGAGCATAGAGGCTATTCGGGAAATTACCACAAGTAGTGTCACCAGTATAAGCATTTACGATTCCGATGAAAATTTAATAAAGATCCAATCTTATGAAAATCTCATAGATCATCATAAGTATTTTGATACCTTTAAGCTTAAAACGCTGGAACCTATAGACAGTCAGGTGATATTTAAGTATAGTGAGGCACAGGATAAGCTATCAGAACTGTTTTTGGACGCTTCAAAGTTCGAAGCGCTATCTGCAGAGTATGTGGTGTTACTTGTACATCATCAGATATTGGGCTTTATAACCATAGGAAAGCCCATGGCTCAAAGGGTTTATGATGAGAGTTTACTTGAACGCATTAAAGATATAGCTTCCATCATGTACATTGGAATTACCAATGCAAATCAGTTTGAATTGATCAAAGCACAAAATGAACAACTTGGATTGCAACTCAATACCATGAACACTACAAATAGAATCATTAAAAACATCAATTCTGCTGAAACGATGAGTGAACTCTCAGATATGATTCTAACGATGATGCAGCTGACTTTTGGCATTGAATCTGGTATGCTTGTCACTTTTTACGGTGAAGAAGACCAATTCAGAGGTTGCGTGGGCAATTTAGAGGAAGACAATGCAACAGAAATCATGGCATTGATCAGATCACAAATAACAAATGAGATCAAGGTGCATTATACAATCGGGGAAATTCGAGCAGAGTATGGAGAGGTGCTTTTAAACTTACACTCCGGGATAAATTGCTTCATCATAGCGCCTATTTTCATCAATCAGTTCATGAAAGAACCTTTAGGTGTCGTTGTTGTAACTCAAACAAAACAGCGGCTTTATGAGACGCAAGTCTCCATGATAGAAATGCTCACTAACAGTGTGGGCCCCGTTATGGGACAACTACTTCATAAAGAGCTATATGAAAGCAATTATATACCAAAACCTGAATATGAAATAGAAAAAATATACGATAAATTTTTATTGGAATTCAATCTGTACAGTTTATCTTTTCGAGTGTATATAAAAAAAATACAGAAGATTCCCTTTGTGGATACAGATTTGTCCAGCTATGAAGGCTATAATCACGTGTTGATAGATCAAATTGTCGTTGTGTTTTCAAACGAATCGATAGAACCGGCACTTTATGATGAAGTCACTGAGATTAACCCAGATTTGGAAGAAATAAAATCAATTGTTACGATGCTGGCAATATAGTGATTTACAGCAGAATTAAAAATAGGTAAAATAATGAAGTAGGCGGATGTTTTATCCATAAAATTTTATTATAGAAAGGATGATTGTAATGGTGAGAGAAATAGCGTATTCGGACATTAAAGACAGTTTAAAAACAGGAGATTTGATGTTGTTTCACGGGGTGGCTCCAACAAGTGAACTCATTGAAATTATTGAGTGGTCTTACTGGTCTCATGTGGGGATGGTGGTTATACCTGAGGATATAGGCTTAACAGGACGTGACCCTCTAATTTGGGAATCCACTTCTTCTGGTGATGGTATTGAAGATGTCATCAACAAAGCGCCAAAAGATAACGGCGCCATGCTCATCTCTTTAGAAGAACGCATAAGAGTGGATCTTGTAAATCACTTCGATACACATTTCAAGGTGAAATACATAAGTAGAGCTTTGGATGATGTAGAACTTGAAAAATTGAAAAACTTTATTTATGCAGCTCATGATAAATCGTTTCCAGATACGAAGGGTTTGCTTAAGGGATACGTGGATGGCAAACACTACAATAAACCTACGCCGGATAACGAAGCATTTTGCAGTCAATTAGCAGCTGAAACTTATATGGCGATGGATATTTTATCCACCAAGTATGTTGCCAATGGTTATTGTCCAAATGATTTTAACGAAGATAAAGAACTGCCGATATTAAAACCTTTCTATTTTCTAGATGGTGCACGACTAAAATAAAGGATTGATTGAATGAAGAGCATACGGGGTTTTGCAGTAGCAATTACAATTGTTGTTTTAATGTTGGCTTATTATGTAAATACAAATGATCGGGTGACACCACCTATGCCTGTGAAAGGCTATCTTGATTTAAGGGACTGGTCTTTTGAAAAAGATGGTGTGGTTTCGCTTGCAGGTGAATGGGCTTTTTATTTTAATGAGTTTTTAGAGGCTTCTGATTTTGATAGCGATACGATGTCAAGAGCGCAGTATATCGTTTTGCCGAGTAATGCCAATACGATGAATGCGGTTAAACCATTTGTTAATAATCGGTTTTATGGGACTATGAGGCTTGTGATTGATCTCCCAGAGAACAGTCAAATATATGGCTTGAGAAGTGATATTGTCCTCAGTGCCTATAAGCTTTACGTCAACGACATTTATATGGGTGAAGTGGGGAATGTTGGGAAAGACAGAGAGAGTTCTTTGCCTTATTATAAACCCTTAGATAGCTATTTTTCAGTTAAAGACAATAGAGTTGAGTTGATATATCACACGTCGGATTTTTATTTTGAAGATTGTGCGATAACGCCACCTCAAATTGGCTTTGCTGATCAAATTACACAAAGCGTCAAATTGGGTTTTGGTAGGGATTTATTCCTGTTTGGAATGCTTCTTACCATGGGACTTTATCACATTGGACTCTCGGTGATTCGTAAAAAAGATCAGGGCCCCTTGTTTTTCGGTATATTTTGTTTAATGTTTGGACTGCGTATGCTGATTGTGGGTTCTAGAGTTTTGCCAACGTTATTACCTCTTAGTTTTTCAATTTATTTTAGAGTTGCCTATATGACTGTTTTTTTAGGGGTTCTGGCATTGAGTGCTTTTTTGTATGTCACTTTTGAGGCGCTTTTCCCTAAAATTTTCATAAAAGTAAGTCTGTATTTTACAATTATATCCATTGTTGTTGCTGCTGTTGCCTCATATAAACTGCTTTCGATATGGATTGTGCCTTATGCAGTTGTAGAATTTACCCTGATGGGTTATGCCATATTTGTATTAATCGAAGGGAAGAAAAGAGGCACTCACTTTGCTGGATGGGTTCTGTTGGGTTTTGTATGTATTGTTTTTACTTTTTTAAATGATTTTATATATGAGACCACACTTGCGAATAGAGCTTCTATGATCCCACTTGGATTAACGGTGTTTATTATGACTCAGGCCTATACGCTTTCAGCTAAGTTTTCTAATGCTTTTGCAAGCGTTGAAAAATTATCAGGCGAAAAAGAAGCGCTTCTTTTAGAGATGAAGCATGTCAATGCAAATCTCGAAAATATTGTTGAGAACAGAACTAGGGATTTAAGAGAAGCATTGGCAGAAATGGATTTAATGTCCAAGACGGATTACCTGACAAAATTACCCAATAGGCGTTTGATGATTCAAAAGATTGAAGCCTTAGTTCAAGAAAAACAAGATTTTTTTGTTGCCATAGCAGATATAGATAAGTTTAAAATTGTAAATGATACTTATGGGCATGACAAGGGAGATATCATTTTACAAGACCTATCGCGGAGATTGACAAAAGCGCTTGAAGGTATTGGATTTGTTGGCAGATGGGGAGGCGAAGAGTTCATGATTGTGCTCTATGGCTCTGACTCGATTAAGGCATTGCGATCCGCCAATACAATAAGGGAATCTATTGCATCAAAGTATAACATCATTATTCATTCGCCCATCACAATAACCATTGGCATTTGTGCTTACAATGATAAAATAACACTAGATACTGCCATTGCAAATGCCGATAAAGCACTCTATGAAGGTAAACTGGGTGGACGAAATCAATGTAGACTCTACAGGATGTAATTCAATTCGGTAAAAAATGAAAAAAATGTTGCAATAAAATACTGCTCATAACGGCTTTGATAAATCCACTGAAATAGGATGGTACTTATCAAAAGAAAGTTATGAGCAGTTTATTTTTAATTATTTTCTACTATATGAGCAATGCTTCAATAGCAATTGGGAATTTGTCAATAGCAAAGGATTTGACGGCTTCAGCATATGCTCTTATTTCAAATTGTGCATGATCATCCGTTCTCTGATTTAGAAAATGGGCAACACCTTGGAGGCTTGTAGTCCAGTACCAACGCACCATTAACCCGTATGCACTTGGTATAAAGAGTCTAGCCTGTTCGGTGGCAATGCCATTTTCAATAGCCCAGTCGTAATTTTTCATGCCCGCCTCAATTTGGCACAATAATTTTTTTGTGGCTTCTTTGCCAATCTCAATGCCGAGATTATCACCACTGCCCTGTTTCATATTTTCTGGCTTGCTACGCCATGCATTTTCTTCTGGAATATAGAATTCAATGGCTTCTGTGACGTATCTCCTGCTGGATTCGTTCCATGCAGTAAAGGGATCTTGGTGTGAAGACCCTATGATGTATTTCCACCATTGGCGTGCCACCATTAAGGGGGCGTAGATTTCAAATTGCATGGTTGCATGCCTAAAAGGACTTGTATGATCATTTTTTGCAAGGTATTTAATGAGTTTTTTGTCTTCATCGCGCAACGATTCAGTTGCTTTATTAAAGCTGACACGTGCTGAGTTGACAACGCTTAAGTCGCTTCCCATGGTATCAACCAATCTGACATATCCCTTGTCTAAGACTTTTTTCATCATGGCCTCCTGATAATAATTGATTTTGTGAGATCTTTTGCACCCTGTCTATCAGGTGTGCTTTTATAGCCCAGTGCATACACATCTGTGGCAAGACAATCCATTGATAATAGAGGGTTTTCTTTGAGTGAATACGGAATATGATTTAAATTTGTGATGAGGTTGAGTTCCGAATTGTCTTTTATCATCTTTAAGATTTTTTGACCGGTTGGATCAAAGCCTAAAACTCTTAAGTAATTTAAATGTTTTGTTCCATCAAAATCTTTTGGAATATTGAGCAGTATATTGTTAAGCATTCGTGAGATCTTTGTCGCCGTATAGCGTTTAGATTTTAAACCCTCGATCAATTCATTGTAAGTGCGTGCCTTTAGGGCGTGCGCCTTAATCTTGTATTCAAGGCCTTCAGTAACTTCCCTAAATTTTGAAAGCTCTAATGTGGATGAACTTCTTAATTTATAAAGCAAAATATCTTGAAAATGTTCAACAGAAAGTGCTGCAGGCTGTACTTGGCGCAAATAATCGTTACAATTTTGAGGCAACACGTCGCCGAAATCAAACGACTCCTGTTTTTTTAGAGCGTCAAAGTAAGCCTTCCTGATGGCAGTTGCACTGGAAAAACCAATGTTGAGTTTTTCATCATTATAACCGGAACCAACACGTTTAGTCAAATGCGGTTCAATGGGACTGTTTAATTTTTTTATTGCTTTGAAGTACTCCAATCCAAGTATGCTATTTGAGGTGTTGGGTATGGTATCTATATCTAAAATTGCTTTCAATGCCTTTTCGCGTGCTGCTGGAAATGAGAGACCTTGAGCAAGTGCAGAGGCCAATGCTTGTTTAAATTCAGGGGGTTCATTTGCAAGAATACTTGCAATTTTATCGAATGCATGTTGATCCGTATTTTCGGTTCCAAAACACAATTGGCTGACAACATGGGTATCGTTTAAGAGCTTTATTGCGCCAAAACCAAACTGTTCAGCGCTGGCAGTAGCAAAAAAAACGGGTAATTCAATGATGAGATTTACACCTGCTGCAAGTGCCAATTCGGTGCGCGTCCACTTATCCCAAAAAGCTGGGTGCCCTCTTTGAACAAAATTGCCACTCATGATGGCAATTACGCCATTTGCACCTGTTTCTTGTACGGATTTTTGTAATTGATACATGTGTCCATTATGAAAAGGATTATACTCGGCGATTATGGCAATTATTTTCATCAATATCCTCCATTAGGGTTGAAAATTCGATTAATTACATTATAATATAAATGTATGACCAAAATCACTAAGATTTAAAAAAAGAATCTTTATATATCAAAGGGAGGCAATTTATAATGAATGTATTAGTCATTAACTGTGGTAGTTCATCTTTAAAGTACCAATTATTCAATATGAAAGATGAAAGTGTTCTTGCAAAAGGGCTTGTGGAAAGAATTGGTATCGAGGGCTCGAAATTGACACATGAAGGTCCTACTGGTGGTAAGGAAAAAATTGAAGTACCTATGAAAGATCACAAAGAGGCATTGGGTCATGTATTAGAAGCGATTACTCATGCAGAGTATGGTGCAATCCAATCGCTTGATGAAATCAATGCTATTGGCCACAGAGTTGTTCATGCAGGTGAAAAATTCAGCGGTTCTGTTGTCATTACAGATGCTGTAATGGCTGCACTCGAAGAATGTATTGAACTTGCACCGCTTCACAATCCGCCAAATATCATGGGGGTTAGTGCTATGCAAGAATTGCTTCCAGGAGTTCCTAATGTTGGCGTTTTTGATACTGCATTCCATCAAACAATGCCTCAAAGTTCTTATGTTTATGCATTGCCATACGAGTATTATGAAAGAGATCATGTGAGACGATATGGTTTCCATGGAACAAGCCACAGATATGTTTCTCAAAGAACAGCAGAGATTCTTGATAAGAATATAGAAGATTTAAAAATTATCACTTGCCACCTTGGCAATGGCGCATCTCTTGCAGCTATTGACGGTGGTAAATCCATCGATACTTCTATGGGATTTACACCACTTGAAGGTCTTGTAATGGGCACTAGATGTGGTGATATAGATCCTCAGATTGTCACCTATATCATGGGGAAGGAAGATCTTACATTAGATGAAATGAATAATATTATGAATAAAAAATCTGGTGTTTTAGGTATTTCTGGGGTATCAAGTGACTTTAGAGATATTGAAGATGCAGCAAAAGAAGGTAATGAAAGAGCTGTTTTAGCACTTGACATCTACCACTTAAACGTTAGAAAATACATTGCGGCATATGCTTCTGTATTGGGTGGTGTTGATGCGATTGTATTTACAGCAGGTTTAGGTGAAAATGGTATTGACAGTCGTAAAGAAATTTGTAAAAACCTTGAGTTTATGGGTGCTGTATTAGATCCAGAAAAAAACAAAGTAAGAGGGAAAGAAACGGTTGTGAGTACAGATGATTCGAGAGTTAAGATCATGGTAGTACCTACAAATGAAGAACTAATGATTGCAAGAGATACTTTAGAATTAGTTAAGTAGTTTTACTTGACAAACCTCTTAGTAATAATTATAATATTAATGTTGCATTAAAGAGGTGATCGTATGAACCTAGATTTATCCAAGGTAGTAAACGGACTCAAATCAGTCGCTGATTTTCAGTTTGATTTGACATTGACAGATGAGTTTTTAAAGGAAATCAATGCCATTGAGGCTTCGATGTTTTCTATGACGGGTAGCGTTAAGAAAATAGAGAAGAGATTGATGCTTACCTTCGATTATAAGGGTGTAATTTCATTTGAGTGTCATAGATGTTTAGCTGAAGTCAAATTGAACCTCTCGAGTTGTGTGACAAGGGAGTTAATGGAACAATTTTCTGAAGACGAGGATGATCAATTTGCCGTTATAGAAAGTGGCGCCATTGACCTGATCCCAATTTTAGAGGAAGATATATTGTTAAATTTGCCGTTACAAATTCTCTGTAGTGAAGGTTGTAAGGGGATTTGTCCTCAATGTGGAACTGACCTGAACACGGGGAGCTGTACGTGTGATGATGAAAAAATTGATCCAAGACTAGAAGCACTAAAGAATTTATTCACTTAGATTAAGGAGGTGTTAAGATATGGCAGTACCTAAGCGTAAGATATCTAAAGCGAGAAGAGATAAGCGTAGAGCTAGTAACATTAAAATGACTGCTCCGAACATTGTGGAATGTCCAAAATGTAAAGCAGCTAATGTGCCACATAGAGAATGTGCAGAATGTGGATATTATCATGGAAGAGATGCAAAACAAGCTTAATCTTTCAACTAGGCAATAGGGCTATCCTATTGCCTTTTTTAGTTAAACTAACGAAGTGAAGACAGTGTTTTCGCGAAGCGAAAATCACGATGAACGCAGTGGTTTTGTCCGCAGGACAAAAAGTATCCGGAAGTGCTTGAAGTGAAGACAGTGTTTTCGCGAAGCGAAAATCACGATGAACGCAGTGGTTTTGTCCGCAGGACAAAAAGTATCCGAAAGCGCTTGAAGTGAAGACAGTGTTTTCGCGAAGCGAAAATCACGATGAACGGAGTGGTTTTGTCCGCAGGACAAAAAGTATCCGAAAGCGCTTGAAGTGAAGACAGTGTTTTCGCGAAAACTTTGAGTGCAATTCGTCAAAAAGAGGTGACATATGAAAATTGGATTTGATGCCATGGGCGGCGATCATGCGCCTGTGGAAACTGTAAAAGGTGCTGTTGATGCATTGTCTTTAATCGAAGGAGAGATCGTTCTTTTCGGTGATGAACTCAAGATCAATAAAGAACTGAGTCAATATAAATATGATCAGAAACGTATTTCCGTTGTGGGCACCACAGAAGTAATCGAAAATGATGACAAACCTGTAAAGGCTATTAAACGCAAGAGTGATTCTTCCATGGTAGTCGGTATGAAGGCGCTCAGAAAACGTGAGGTAGATGCCTTTGTTTCTGCTGGAAATACCGGTGCTTTGCTTGCAGGCAGTTTGTTGAAGGTGGGGAGAATAAAAGGCATTAGCAGACCAGCTCTTTGTACGATATATCCAACCATGTCAGGTGCTTCGGTCCTTGTGGATGCAGGTGCAAATGCGGAGTGTAAATCTAGAAATTTGCTTGAATTTGCTTATATGGGCAGCTTGTACGCTGAGCGTGTAATCGGTATCAACAATCCAAAAGTGGCTTTGGTAAACATTGGCGCCGAAGAGACTAAAGGGACACCGCTTTACATTGAGACTTATCAGATGCTCAAAGAAACGGATTTGAATTTCGTCGGCAATGTTGAAGGTAGGGATGTGCCTTCAGGTAAAGTGGACGTCATTGTGGCAGATGGGTTTACAGGCAACATCATTCTCAAGCTAACAGAAGGCGTGTCGCTTTCAATTGTTAAAGAACTTAAAAATCAAATCGTGAAGAATTCAATTGGGAAAATTGCAGGCCTGCTTTTGAAGCGCAATTTAGGTGATTTCAAAAAACAGTTGGATTACTCAGAATATGGTGGAGCACCCCTTTTGGGTGTCAATGGCTTAGTGGTTAAGGCGCATGGTTCATCCAATGCAAAGGCCTTTATGAATGCTATTAAATATGCATATATTGGTGTCGAGTCCAACCTTGTTGCGGAGATTACGGAAAAGATTAAGACTATGCCTGCCTTTGAAGCACCAGTTGAAAATGAAGAAGAGAATGAGTAATTGGGTGTGCACTCAAAAGATGAAGACGCGGGTTTTGAAAAAACAGCGTCTTTTAATTTTAATATATTACTTTTGCTGCACATATTGAATTTTATAGTTTAAAATTATAAAATGATTGGAGGCATGTAAACTAAAAAGGTTGTTTAAATATATTATCACCGTATATGTAGATTTTGTCATAGTATATTTAAATGCCCTTTCATGAAAGGGTGAGATGATGGAAAGTATAAAAATTTTAGAAAAGCGGATCGGATACGAGTTTAAGGAGATTGCTTACTTAAGAAGAGCTATAACGCATTCGTCCTATGCAAATGAAAACAAAAAGGAACGTTTAAAAAACAATGAAAGATTGGAATTCTTAGGAGACTCTGTATTGGGACTTGTCATAAGCGAGTACTTGTATAACCATTTTCCAAATTTAGCAGAAGGACAACTCACAAAAGTAAGAGCGCGCATTGTGTGTGAAGCTTCTCTTGGAAAGGCAGCTAGAGCACTGGATATGGGGAATTTTATGCTGTTTGGGAGAGGCGAAGAACTTACAGGTGGTCGAGAGAGAACTTCTATTCTATCAGATGCATTTGAAGCACTTGTTGCAGCACTTTATTTAGATGGTGGTGTGGAAGTCGTCAAAGAATTCGTACTGAGGCACATGGAACCAATTATTACGGATGCAATACATGGCAAATTATTCATTGACTATAAAACGAGATTGCAAGAAGTTATTCAAATCAAAAAAGGCAATCGCATCAAATATGAAATTTTTAAAGAAGAGGGTCCTGATCACTCGAAATCATTTTATACACATGTGAAACTAAATGATGAGATCATCGGTGTGGGCAAAGGACGCAGTAAAAAAGAATCCGAACAAGAAGCGGCAAAAGAGGGTTTGAAGAAGTTGGCAACTGATGTGTCTTAAACATGCGATTATCCCTATTTTTGTATCTCACATGGGATGTCCGAATGATTGTGTCTTCTGTAATCAAAGACAGATTACAGGTGTTGATGTGGCGCCTACAAGTAACAGCCTTACAAGGCAAATTGAAAGTTATCTAGAGACGATAAAAGCCGATGTTGTTGAGATTGCTTTTTTTGGGGGTAGTTTTACTGGGATTGAGGCTCATATTCAGGAGGCCTATTTAGAAATTGCCTCTCAATACAAAATGAACGGTCGTGTCCACAATATTAGATTGTCTACACGACCTGATTATATAGATGATGAAATTCTGTTGCGTCTAAAGAAATACGGCGTTACAACCATTGAACTCGGCGTACAGTCTTTTGATAGAAGTGTTTTAAAGGCTAGTAAGCGAGGCCACAGTGTGGCGTCAATTTATAAAGCGGCAAGTTTGATCAAGGACTATGGATTTGAACTTGGAATTCAGTTGATGTATGGGCTTCCGAGAGATAATTTTGAAAAGTTCTTTTTTTCTGTCGAAGAAAGCATCCGCCTAAAGGCTGACTGCATAAGGCTCTATCCTGTTTTAGTGATTAAAAATACAGCGCTAGAGCAGTCTTACTTGATGAAAACATATGTGCCTGTGACTCTGGAGGACACGATTGTAGCCATGGCGAAAGCTGTGAAAAGATATCAAGAGGTTGGCATTCCAATTATAAGATTGGGACTTCAAAGGACTGATCTCATAGATGAGGGGAAAGAAGTTGTTGCGGGTCCTTTTCATCCTGCATTAAAAGAATTGGTATACGATTGGCTTTTTTTTGAAGCTTTAAAACCTTATTTGCAGGAAAATGTAGAAATGGCCGACTTTAAAACGCTTGAAATACAAGTTAACCCCAAACAAGTGACACATATTTTGGGACATGCTAAACGCAATTTGAAACGTTGTAAAGGTTTGAAAAATGTGATGATTATTCAGTCCAATCAAATTGAGTTGAATACTTTTAAGTTAAATAATCGTCAGATAATATCCGTAATGAAGTAATAGTTGGGGTGGAATTGTGTATTTAAAATGTATTGAAATGAGAGGATTTAAATCCTTTGCAGATAAGACAGTTGTTGAATTTAAGCAAGGTGTAACTTGTGTTGTGGGACCAAATGGCAGTGGTAAAAGCAATATCACGGATGCTGTAAGATGGGTTTTAGGTGAACAACGGATTAAAACACTTCGCGGTTCGAAGATGGAAGATGTGATTTTCAATGGTACAAAACACAGAAAATCCTTAGGGCTTGCTGAGGTGAAACTTGTGTTTGATAATGTTGACCACTTTTTTCCGCTTGAATACAATGAAATTTCTGTTACCAGACGTGTACATCGTTCGGGAGAAAGCGAGTATCAGATTAATGGCATGCCTTGTCGATTAAAAGATATCAGAGAGCTTTTTATGGATACAGGAATTGGCAGAGAGGGATATTCTATCATTGGGCAAGGCCGAATTGATGAAATTCTAAGCAGCAATAAAGATGAGCGTAGAATGTTGTTCGAAGAGGCTGCTGGTATTATCAAATACAAATCGAGGAAAGAAGAATCTGAACGAAAACTCAAAGCAACTCATGAGAATTTAGTCAGAATTCAGGATATTCTCTCTGAAATTGAAGATCGAGTGGAACCGTTAAAACTTGAAAGTGAACGTGCAACCCGATTTCTCGAAGTGACAGAGACCTTAAAAAATATAGAGCTCAATTATTTTGCCAATCGATATGGTGAATGTGAAAAGATTTTAATAGAGACAATCAATGAGATCAGAAGTAATACAGACAAGATAAAGGCAAATGAAGTAAATGCTGATACCATTAGAGAGGCCTATAATCAGAAGGATCAAGTGCTCTATAGACTGAATCGCGAAATTCGTCTAAATGAGGAAACTTTTCACAATTTACAGAATCAGAAGAGCCGAACGCTTGGTGAAAAGGAATTGATTGAAGAAAAAATCAGCAATGCAGAGTCCAATATTAAACGCATTGATGATGAACTCAGCGAAGTTGAAAGCGAGTTTGAAAAGGTACATTCTCAGATTGGGACGATACAAAGCGAAAAGGCCTTGATCCTAGAGGAACTTCGTTCTTTTGATGCGCAAGTTAATCAATTGAACGAAACCCTTGAAGTTGAAACAGGCGCTCTTGGAGATATTAAAACTTCAAATGAAAGTGAACGGCAAGAGGTCATAGGGCTTCTCAATGAGATTGAAATCAAAAAAAATGAAAACGAGAATTTAAATCGGTTTAAACGATCTCTTTTAGAAAAAATTGAGTTTTCAAATGATGAAAATGAGAGACTGAATGCTCAGAAGCGTGAGGCGGATGCTTTTCATGCAGACTACGATCAACAGTTAGAAGCGCTCAAACTCAATCAACAGCAGTTACAGCGGCAACTTTCTGAAAATCTTAAGTCCATTCAATCGTTTAAGGACCAGTCGCTATCTAAGCGCAAACAGTTTGAACGCGTTAGTAAGAGCGTTACGGATGCTCTAGCTGAGAAAAAGGTTTTGGATACACTTGAGAAAGAATATGATGGTTACGACAAAGGTGTCAAAGACATATTGCTGAATTTGCCGGATAAAACAGGCATTCATGGTATTGTTGCGACGCTTATTGATGTCCCTAAAAAATATGAAACGGCCATTGAAGTTGCCCTTGGAAAATCTGTACAACACATTGTGTGCGACCGTGTTACGGATGCAAAGCGTTCCATTGATTACCTCAGGAAAAATAATCTAGGACGGGTGACGTTCTTACCGCTAGATAATTTAGAAGATAAAGGCAATCAAAGAGAAGTTTTAAAACAAGCTCAAAAGACAAAGGGATTCATTGGCGTGGCCAGCGATTTGCTTGGATATGACGCAAAATATGAAGTGCTCGTGGCGTATTTGCTGGGCAGAATCATGATTGTGGATACCTTTGAGACTGCAAGTGAAATGATCAAAATTAAAAATATAAAGTATAAGGTGATCACTCTAAATGGAGATGTTTTAATTCCATCTGGAACGATCACAGGTGGTAGTTTTAAATCTAGGATTTCTAATATACTGGGTAGAAAAAGACGTATTGGTGAACTTGAAACTCTAATATTTGAAGGCGAAGGTGAGCAAGTTAAGTTAGAACAAGAATTGAGTGCACTTGATGGACTGATTCGAGACTTAGATGAAGCACTTAAAGCAAATCGACAGGAAATAGATCAGTTGAAGTTATCCAACATAAAGCTTGAGAATGCAAAAGAAAATCAACAAGGTGTTATTCAAACGCTTTCGGAAACACTTTTAAAACTTCAAAAGGATTTGAATGTTCTAAAAACCGAATTGGATGAAACGGAAGCTACAATTGTGCAGAATGAGCTCAAGATTGAAGCTGCAACTGAACGCGTGGGTGAGCTCGAATCCAAGTTGTCTGATGTGATTGCGACACTTAGTGACCTAGAGCATAAAATAGAAGCTATAAATGAACAAATAACCGCTTTGAAAATTAAGAGAGTTTCCACAGAGCAATTGGTTGAGTTTAAAGATCGGGAACTCGCTAGAGCCAATGACGACTTAAAGACAATAGAGCAGAAGAAGAAGGTGCGTCAAGAAAATCTTGTGAATCAGCAGACGTATAAAGAAACTTTTTATGCGCAGGTGGATGATATTCAAAAGAGCATAGAGCACATTAACCATGAGATTGAATCGCTTTCACAGGCTATTGAGGCAAAGCAAAAGGAAAAGTATCAACTTTCCAATGAAGTTAAAGCACATCAGTCTCAGATTGCAGCTGTTATTGAATTGTCTGACAGTATTAAAGAGGCAACGCATAAACTTGAAGTCAAACAGGCAAAACTCGAAGTTGAAAAAGAGACGATTATAGCAGAGTTGTGGGATAAATATGAGATCACAATCGGTGAAGCAATATTGGCTGAGTTGGTTCCAGTTCAAAAAGGTGAAATGAAGCAATTAAAACAGGAATTAAAGCTGATTGGAAGTGTAAATATCAATGCGATTAAGGAATATGAAGAAGTGGCAGAACGCTATACTTTTCTAACCAATCAAAGAAAAGATCTTGTTGAAAGTATTGAGCATTTAGATCAGATTATTTTGGATTTAGAAAAGCGTATGATTGTGCTCTTTAAGGCACACTTTGAAATCATAAATGAACATTTTAAAGGCACATTTAAAGATCTCTTTAATGGTGGTGATGCTGAACTTATCTTATCCGATTATGATGATATTCTGAATTGCGATATTGATATTATTGCACAACCTCCTGGGAAAAAACTTCAAAGCATCAATTTGCTATCTGGTGGAGAAAAGGCCCTTACGGCCATTGCGTTGCTCTTTGCCATTTTAAAGACGAAACCGACGCCGTTTTGCATCTTGGATGAGATCGAAGCTGCACTTGATGATGTCAATGTTTATAGGTTTGCAGATTTTATCAAAGTATATGCTGAGCACTCTCAATTCGTAGTAATTACACATCGAAAGGGCACAATGGAAGTTGCTGATACGCTCTATGGGGTGACTATGGAGGAATATGGGGTATCCAAGGTACTCAGTGTGAAACTTGAAGATGTAGAAGGCAAATATAATTAGTGTTTAATCCAATATTTTAAATGAATTGAAAATTTATAGGAGGCAATATGGCAATATCTTTTTTTTCTAAATTGAAAGAGGGCTTAAATAAGACTAGAAAAGGCATTACGGACAAAATTGATGATCTCTTTAACAACTACGGCGAAATTGATGATGAACTGTTTGATGAATTAGAGGAAATTTTAATCATGGCAGATGTTGGTATGAGCACTTCTATGAAACTGATAGAAAAATTGAGAGAAGAGCTTAAAGTTAGAAAGATTAAAGATTCAAGTGAAATTAAAGCGGTATTTAAAGATGTCGTGAAAATGATACTGAATGAGAATAACAATGTGCCTTTTGCAGTGGGTGATGAGCCGACCATCATTATGGTCATTGGTGTCAACGGTGTGGGAAAAACGACATCTATTGGTAAAATTGCGCACTCGCTTAAATCAGAAGGCAAGAAAGTGCTTATTGCTGCGGGAGATACATTTAGAGCGGCGGCGATAGATCAATTGATGATTTGGGGTGAAAGAGTAGGTGTTGGCGTCATTCATCAATCTGAAGGTTCAGACCCTGCAGCGGTTATATTTGATGCTGTGCAAGCTGCAAAGGCGCGAAAAGTAGATGTCTTGATCTGTGATACAGCAGGTAGACTTCACAACAAAGTCAATTTGATGAATGAACTTGCCAAAGTGTTCAGAGTGATAGAGCGAGAATATCCAGAAGCCAAAAAAGAAGTACTTCTTGTACTGGATGCAACAACGGGGCAAAATGCAGTTCAACAAGCTAAAGTGTTTAACGAAGCTGCTGAAATATCTGGAATCGTCTTGACGAAATTAGATGGGACCGCTAAAGGCGGTGTTGTACTTGCCATCAATTCAGAGCTTAACATCCCTGTAAAACTCATAGGTGTTGGTGAAGGGATTGAGGACTTACAAAGATTTGATGCACATGACTTTGTAGAGGCACTGTTGAACTAAAATAATTTTGAATGTAAAGCAAAAATGCTTGACACCCATTCGTATTTGTTTTATAATTTGTGAGGTAGTTATGTTTGAGAAGAAGCTTCGTTTAGTGGATTTATATGATTTTTATGGCAAAATGTTAACGGATAAGCAAAATGAGATCCTGAATCTTTATTGCAATATGGATTTATCACTTGGTGAAATATCTGAAAATCTTTCAATCAGTAGACAAGCCGTACATGATACTATTAAAAGAACCGATAAAGCCCTTGAGAAAATAGAAAAACAATTGGGACTTTATGAAAGGTTCATGTCCAGACAAAATGATTTCAACGAGATTATAGAGCTTATTGAGGCTTATAAAAGCGAACACAATGAGGTCTATCTTGATCAAATATTACAAATAGCAACAAGACAAGTCGAATAGGTGGAATCACTTATAGGAGGTAACATTGGTATTTGAAAGTTTAGCAGATAGATTGCAAAATGCCTTTAGTAACTTACGCGGTAAAGGCAAGCTGAATGAAAAAGATGTAAAAGAAGCGATGAGAGAAGTTAAGCTTGCTCTCCTTGAAGCCGATGTAAACTATAAGGTTGTAAAGGATTTTGTTAAGACAGTCACTGATAGAGCAATTGGTGAAGATGTTTTAAAGAGTTTAACACCAGGACAACAAGTTATTAAAATAGTAAACGAAGAGTTGACGAATTTGATGGGAAAAACTCAAAGTAAAATTGAGTACGCGTCACAATCGCCAACAATTCTTATGATGGCAGGACTTCAAGGTGCTGGTAAGACAACGACTTGTGGCAAGTTAGGACATTTACTCAAAAAAGCAGGCAAAAGACCTTTGCTTGTGGCCTGTGATATATATAGACCAGCGGCGATAAAACAGTTGCAAGTCGTTGGAGAAAAGTTGGATTTGCCCGTATTTACAATGGGGGATAAAGTTTCTCCTGTGGATATTGCAAAAGCAAGTATTGAGCACGCGAAGAAGTATAACAATGATCTTGTAATTTTAGATACTGCAGGTCGACTTCACATTGATGAGACCCTTATGGCAGAATTGATTGATATAAAGGCAGCTGTTGATCCAAAGGAAATATTATTAGTACTGGATGCAATGACAGGTCAAGATGCTGTGAATGTTGCAGAACACTTTAATACACAACTTGAAATTAACGGTGTTATTTTAACAAAACTGGATGGCGATACAAGAGGTGGTGCTGCGCTTTCTGTAAGATCAGTGACAGGAAAACCTATTAAGTTCGTTGGTATGGGAGAAAAGCTGACGGATTTGGAAGAGTTTTATCCAGACCGAATGGCAAGCAGAATCTTGGGCATGGGTGATGTCTTATCGCTGATTGAGAAAGCTCAAGAAAATTTTGATGAAGAAAAAGCCAAAAAGCTTGAAGGCAAGATGAAGAATATGACTTTTGATCTTGAAGACTTTTTAGATCAATTGGAACAGCTTCAAAATATGGGACCATTAAGCGATATTTTAGGCATGCTTCCAGGCATGAACAACAAAGCGATGAAGGGCCTTGAAGTCAATGATAAAGACTTAGTGAGAACAAAGGCCATTATTCAGTCCATGACACCTGGAGAAAGACAAAATCCAGATATCATCAATGCCAGCCGTAAAAAAAGGATTGCAAAAGGTTGCGGTATGGAAGTCTTTGAAGTCAACAAGCTCCTAAAACAATTTGAACAGTCCAAAAAGATGATGAAGCAATTTGGACAAATGGAGAAGAAAATGAAAAAAGGGGGCGGGGGATTCAAATTCCCGTTCATGTAAAAGCAGTTTGAAACAAACTTTGAGACATCTCAGAGTGATTATCGAAGATGATTTATTGAGCTAAATAAGCATTGTGAATGCTTCATTTATAAGAAATTAACGAGGAGGTGAAATACATGGCAGTAAAAATTAGATTGACAAGAATGGGCTCTAAAAAGAAACCTTTCTATAGAGTTGTTGTAGCTGATTCAAGAGCACCGAGAGATGGTAAGTTCATCGAACAAATCGGATATTTTAATCCGTTAGTTGCAGAGGGTGACCAAGTTAAACTTGACGTTGAAAAAGCAAACAAATGGTTAGGCACTGGCGCTCAACCTACTGATACAGTAAAAGCACTTTTCAAAAAACACGGAGTTTATGACGCTAAGTAATTTGAATTTCGAAGAGTTCTTATTCTGAGAAGGTTAGAAGACAGTTAGAGGTGATTAAATGGGCGAATTAGTAAAAGTTATTGCGACTTCACTAGTTGATAATCCAGAAAGCGTAGAAGTTAGAGAAATTGAAGGATCACAGTCTATTATAATCGAATTAAAAGTTGCGGCAGATGACATGGGTAAAGTGATTGGCAAGCAAGGCAGAATTGCAAAAGCCATCAGAACTGTGGTTAAAGCGGCAGCTACAAAAGAGAATAAACGCGTGGTTGTTGAGATTATTCAATAATTAATACGTAAAGCTATTTCAACGTGATCTCACTTAGAAATAGCTTTAATTTTTTAAATGGCAAAATGAGGAATATATTAAATGCGGAGGAACGTATGAAGGCGACATTCAATATGGGGAAAATTGTGAACTCACATGGGATAAAAGGTGAAGTGAAAATTTATCCTTATACAGATGACTTATATAAATTTGAAGAATTTAAATACTTATTAATTGAAGGTGAAGGTGAACAGAAATTTGAAGTAGCATCTTCAAGAGTTCATAAAAATATGGTCCTTTTAAAGTTTAAAGCATTTAATGATATCAATGAAATTATGCGGTTTAAAGAAAAGAATGTGTATATCTATAGAGAAGATGCCGATGATGATGGCGATGGACACTATATTGTAGATCTTATTGGATGTTCGATTGTAGATGATAATCATGAAAATATTGGGATATTGGAAGATGTGCTTCAAAATACGGCTCAGGATGTTTATGTGATCAAGCAATCAAATGGAAATATTTTCTATCTACCAGTGGTGGATGAATTTGTAAAGCAAATTGATATTAATAAACGGGAGATCGTCGTTCATCTTATAGAAGGGTTGATAGAATGAAATTTCGAATATTGACATTATTTCCTGAAATGTTTGATGCAGTCACCGGAGCAAGTATTCTGGGAAGAGCGCTTTCAAATCAACAGATAAAGATTGAATGCGACAATATAAGGGCCTTTTCTAAGGATAAGCATCATAAGGTAGATGATGCGCCTTTTGGCGGTGGAGCTGGTATGGTGATGAAAGTGGAACCGCTTAGAGATGCACTCAATTCAAAACCTCAATTGCCAAACAGCAGAGTGATCTATTTGACGCCAAAGGGAGAAACCTTGAAACATGAGAAAGTTGTTTCATTGGCTAAATATGATGAATTGATACTGGTCTGCGGTCATTATGAAGGCGTGGATCAACGTTTTATTGATCGATACGTCGATGAAGAAATCTCTATAGGCGATTACGTGCTTACAGGTGGTGAACTCGCAGCTATGGTGGTGATTGATAGTGTGAGTCGTATGGTGAGTGGTGTGTTAAATAATGAAGGATCTGCTGAGGAAGAAAGCTTTTCAAATGGTCTTTTAGAATATCCGCATTATACGAGACCTCAAGTGGTGGATGGTGATGAAGTGCCAAGTGTGTTGCTCTCAGGTAATCATGCTGAAATCGAAAAATGGCGGTATAGAGAATCCGTAAAATTGACTGCAGAAAGAAGACCAGAACTTTTGTCTGAAGATCAAAAGCAAGCATTAAAAGACAATTTTATAAAAAAGAAAAAAAGAGTTGAAAAGAAGAGATTATAGTGATATAATACATCTTGTTATGTATATCGGACGGTCCTCTGTAAGAGTATGCTTTTAAGAACGTCTAGAGAGAAAGGGAGAAATAAAATGAATCAAAATATTCTTAAAACACTCGGAGACGAGCAGTTAAAACAAGACATCACACCCTTTAATGTAGGAGATACTGTAAAAGTTCATTTACGTGTAGTTGAAGGTAAGAGAGAAAGAATTCAGATTTTTGAAGGTATTGTCATGAAGAGACAAGGTGGCGGAATTGCTGAAACTTTCACTGTAAGAAAAATTTCTTATGGCTGTGGCGTTGAAAAAACTTTACCTTTACATTCACCTAAGATCGAACAAATCGAAGTTGTAAGAGAAGGTAGAGTAAGAAGAGCTAGACTGAACTACTTAAGAGACAGAGTTGGTAAAGCAGCTAAAGTCAAAGAGAAAAGAGTGCATAAAGCGTAATAAATGAGAAGAAACTCACTGGTTGGGTTTCTTTTTTTTTAAAACAACAAGAATTATTTTGAGTCATCGGGAGATGTCGCAAATGTTGTTGTGTGCAAGACTTGAGCCAAAAGCTGTGATGAGGGCTCAAACAGCGTCAGCATAGAGACAAGAAGATGAGTAAATGTAAATGAAATTGTGATATAATTAAAATGATGTATTTTTTAAAGGCTTTGGATAGAAAATGGATTATGAGAGGAATATTAAATGAGTATAAATTGGTACCCAGGACACATGAAAAAGACAAAAGATTTGATTCAGAACAATCTTAAATTAATAGACGTAGCCATTGAATTAATGGATGCTAGAATTCCAATTAGCAGCAGAAATCCACAATTCGATACGCTTTTAAAAGGTAAAAAACGCGTGATTGCACTCAATAAGTCGGATTTGGCGGATCCACAGAAGACAAGACTATGGGTTGAGTACTTTGCGAAGCAAGGCATTAAAGCAATACCCATTGATTCTCTTGGTGGACAAGGTGTCTCCCAGCTTGTCAATGAGATCAAAATAGAGTGCAAAGATCAAACGGATAAAGCGCTAAATCAAGGCAGACTTGCGAGGCCCATCCGCGTTATGATTATTGGAATCCCCAATGTGGGCAAATCATCGCTTATTAATAAATTGGCAGGCAAAAGTGCTGCGGTGACAGGCAATAAACCAGGTGTTACGAGAGGTAAACAGTGGATACGCATTAATAAAGAAATTGAACTGTTTGATACACCAGGTATTCTATGGCCCAAAATAGAAGAAGATTCACAAGGGATAAAACTTGCTTGTTCCGGTGCGATTAAGGATCAAATTTTGAATATAGAGGACATTGCATTTCATCTCATTCAAATGTTGATGCTTCAATATCCGGATTTATTGAGGACGCGTTATAAGTTTGAGCATGAAAGCGAAGCCGTTGAAATTATGGAGTGGATTGGACGCAAAAGAGGTTGTCTGCTTAAAAAAAATGAAGTCGATTATGAAAAAGTGGCTAGAATTGTATTGGATGAATTTAGAAAAGGGATCATTGGTAAAATATCTCTTGAATTACCTGAGGATACAGTTGAATGTGAGGCGTAATCAATGATTGAAAATCTAGAAAAAACATTGGAATCTATGAAATCCGTAAAAGAAATTAAAGCATTCGTCAGTGAAAGATCTATTGATGAATATGACCAAATTATCGCGTGTTTGAGTTCAGATGCGCGCAAAGCTATTCAAACGCTCTGTTTGCAACTTGCCCGTCAGAAGAGTGCTCATGAGCAAGAGTGCGAAAGAATGCAAAGGATGTATCACTATGAGAATGAATTGAAATCTAAGGGCATCAAACTGATTGCAGGGATGGACGAAGTTGGAAGAGGACCTCTTATTGGGCCAGTAGTTGCGGCAGCAGTTATTTTAGATGATAAAACGGATTACTTTGGTATTAACGATTCCAAAAAACTTACAGCAGAAAAAAGAAATTATTTTTATGACAAAATTATTCAGAATGCAGTTGGGTATGGCATTGGTATGGCATCTCATGACGAAATTGATGAAATAAATATATTAAATGCGACAAAACTTGCGATGATTAGAGCTGTGAAAGCTTTAAATAATTCTGTATCACCAGATTTTTTGCTCATTGATGCATTAAAAATTGACGATATTCCTATTAGGCAATTGAATATTGTGAAGGGTGATGAAAAGAGTGCCTCAATAGCGGCAGCATCCATTGTTGCTAAAGTTACAAGAGACGACTTGATGCAGACGATCCATGAAGCCTATCCGAATTATGGTTTTAATACCAATATGGGCTATGGAACAGATTTGCATTACGAGGGTCTAAGAAAATATGGCATGACACCTTTTCATAGAAAGAGCTTTTTAAAGAACTTTAAGTGAGGTCGGTTATGAGAATAACTCAAAATCAAATCGTTAATGTACCTACTTCTATAGAATCAACGAAATCTGAACAGGGTAAAGCACTCATTGGGAAAACAATTGAAGGCGTTGTCACCGCAATAAATGGCAATAAGATAACGCTTTCTCAAAATGGGCAGACATTAAATCTCATTAACGATTCATCTGTTGCTTTTCAAACCAATCAAAAAGTACAACTGCTGGTTACGGGCTCAAATGAGGGCACATTAACTGCAGTTCCTGTTAATTCAACTGTCCAAGAGGATCGATCAGGCCAAATTTTAGATAAAATTGGTGTTCTAGTAGATGGCGCGAATCGCGAAATTGCTGAAGCCATGATCAAGTATGATGTCCCATTGACAAAAGAGAACTTTAATACGATGAAGCAAAATCTAATGGCTGCAAAAGCATTTGTAAATGATCTTAAAATGGCGCCTGATAAAGCGGCATTAATTGATGTTGGCAAAACGCTGAAAGAAAATGTGGTCAATTTCATTAAATCTGAAGCGCTTTCATCCGAAAGTACTCAAACCGCTAGAGGATCTGTAAACCCGGAGATATCAATTTCAAATGGAGAAAATGCAAATAGTGCTTTGGAACAAATGACGGACAAAGGGGATGCTTTACCGTTTGCAAAGCCTGAAACAGCAGATGGAATCAAGGCATCTGTATCTGGTGCAAATGCAGATAAAAATACAACTGCGAATGCGAATCAAGTGATACAAGAGGGGCTTGCGCAGACGTTATCTACGAATGAGAATCAAACGACTCAAACAGTAGATACTTCTAAGATTCAAGATGCAGTGGTAAAGGCGCTTATGAAAGATCTAGTGAATGCTCTGGGTGACGAGCCCGTTGAAGCGTTTCATGAAGTCGCCAATAAACTGGTGGACTTATTCAACTTGGAAGATGACGCGGCATTTACGAAACATAATTTAGAACTTAATCTCACGAATTTGCTTGTTATGAATCAACTTAAATTCACAGAAAAGAGCGTTGGCAATAGTTTTTTTGAACTTTCAAAAGTCATTGCCAATTCAAAATTAACTGAAGAGGATCTCTTAACTTTACAAGCACTTTTGCAAGAAGATATTGACGAGGCGGAGAAATTAAATAAAGTGGCACATTTTCTTAAAGGCATTTCAAAAGACATAGATGCTAAAGAAAAGATTGATAAAGAAGTTTTGTTTATTAAAGATGCAAGCCAAATGACGAAACAGCTTAATGAACCCTTGTTTTATATGCAAGTGCCCTTTAAGTTGGAAGATTATGAGCGACCTGTGGACATCTATTATAAGAGGAAAAAAGCAGGTGATGATAAAGATGAATTCACAATCTTGATTGCTTTAAAAACTAAAAATTATCAAGAAGTAAAATGCGTTGTTGAAAAGAAAAAAGAACAGTTTATCTTGAATTTTAAACTCGCAAGCGATGCCATAAAAACAGTTTTTGAAAGCAGAGCAGAAACGCTGAAAAACCAATTATCCGAAAAATCCATCATCTTAAAATTTTCATCTCAACAGGTTGAGGACGTCGCTTTCTTTGACACGGTGAAACAAGGTTCAATTGATATAAAAGTATGATAACATGACCGCATAAAAACTGAAAGGTGTAAAAGATGACTCAAAAAATGGCTACGGCTTTAAAGTTTGATCCGGAAAAGGATGCTGCACCTCAAATGATCGCAAAAGGCTTGGGGTTAATTGCAGAAAACATTATCTTAAAAGCACAGGAAAGTGATGTGCCAATTTATGAAGATGAAAAGCTAACGCGGCAACTCTATCAATTGGAAATAGGAGATCAGATTCCATATGAGATGTATGAAGTTGTAGCGGAGGTATTGGTGTTTATAAGCAATGTCGATCGTTCTAAAAAATAAGAGGGGCACTTTTTATGAATAAGAGAGTTGTAGGGTATAAAGGTGAAGCTATGGCAGTTAACTGGCTTCTGGAAAATCAGTTTGAAATCGTAGATCGAAATTGTTATACGCCCTATGGTGAAATTGATATTATTGCAAAGCGGGAGAGTGTCTTCTTTTTTGTTGAAGTCAAGTATAGAAGAAATTTAAATTATGGCACTGCACGTGAGGCTTTGACGCGCTCCAAAATAAATCATATTAAGAAATCCGTGTGTCATTATATAGCGTCTCAAAAAAACTATATACGATATAAAATTAGTTTTATTGGTATTCATGACATGGAGGGGCAAGTTGAAATAGAGTGGATTGATAATATATTTGAATAGTGAGTGTAAGAGTGAGTGTAGATTTTTTAAAAACATGAATTGTAAAGACATGTTTATTTTTTTTGCATTTAAAAGGAAAAAGATGTAAAATAAGATAAATAACAACATTTTCGAAAATACTAAAAGGTGTATATGTCTATAAAGAAAAGGAGCAAAAGGATGGTCAGTAAAATAATGACGAGTGTGCTGTTTGGCATTGAAGGCATTCCAATTGAAATTGAGACTTTTATAAGTAGAGGTATGCCACAGTACAACATAGTGGGATTGCCCAATCAGGTGGTCAGAGAATCCAAAGAGCGGGTGCGATCCGCAATTAAAAATAGTGGGTTCAGATTTCCAGATGACCGGATCACTCAAAATATGTCTCCAGCAAATATAAAAAAAGAAGGCGCGCATTTGGATTTGGCCATTGCAATGGGCATTTTAGCTGCTCTTGAAACATTGGAGGTAGATCAATTTGCGTTTTTGGGCGAATTGTCTCTTGAAGGGTATATTAAGCCCATAAAGGGGACCTTAAGTTTGATTGACGGGTTAAAGCAAAGCGGGTATCTTAAAATTGTGTGTCCAATGGCAAATTACGAAGAAGCAAGGCATATAGAAGGTGTAATGCTTTATCCCTATGCACATTTGAAAGCGCTCTATCAGGATATTCAGTTAGGCATCCTCAAACAAATCGATATACCCGAAAAAAGGTTTGTTGAGCAGGTGTGTTATAGTATTGATTTTGAAGATGTCATTGGGCAGAGAAGGGCACTCAGAGCCGTTCAAATTGCAGCTGCTGGATTTTTTAATGTGCTGATGATTGGTCCGCCAGGCTGTGGCAAGACACTTATCGCTGAACGTGTGATGACCATTTTGCCTCAGCTCAATTTGAGTCAACAGATCGAGTTGACTAAAATCTACAGCCTGTCAGACGAATCCAAGACTTTTGATTTAAAAAAATTGAGGCCTGTGAGAAGTCCTCATCATTCCATAACGCGTCCAGCGTTAGTTGGAGGTGGCAATAGATTGGAACCTGGAGAGGTTTCAAAAGCCCATCATGGTGTACTCATTTTAGATGAACTGCCTGAATTCAGAAAAGAAGTGATTGAAGCTTTGAGAGAGCCCATGACGAATGGTAAAATTCAAATATCGCGCAATCAAAAGTTTGCAGAGTTTCCAGCTACCTTTATGCTCATAGCGACAATGAATCCCTGCCCATGTGGTTTTCATCTGTCCGGCAATCAACGGTGCCAATGTAATATCTACGATATAAAACGATATCTGGCCAAGTTGTCAGGTCCTATATTAGATCGATTTGATATGCATTTGTATTTGGATCACGTTTCTATGGATTCTGGAGAGAGAAAATCCTCTGAGTCTCTAAAAATTGAAATTGATAAAGCTTTGAAATTTCAAACTCGTAGAAACCAATTTAAGCCGAATGCCCTATTGACTAAAAAGGAAATGGAAGCATATTGTGTTTTATCAAAGGATGCTCAAAAGAAACTGATTCAATATTACAAACTGGGCAAAATATCCATGAGACAATACGATAAATTGTTGAAGATGGGCAGAACCATAGCGGACCTAGATCAATCGGAAATTATTGAACTGGATCACTTACATGAAGCACTTATGTATCAAGATGCTGATAGACTAAAAAAATCACTTTAAGGAGTATAAATGGACCAGTATTTATTCAATTATATGTGTTTGAATCACTATATTGCATTCAAAAAAGAGGCCAGAGCAGGCATAAAATGCTATTTTAAAGAAATTCAGAACATCAATTGGCAATTTGTAAGTAGAAATCGAGCGTATTTTAAGGTAAATGACGCACTAAGGCTTCCTGTTGCAAATGACTACATTATAATGAAGGAAAAGGTAAATCAATTTTATAGGAAAATGAATCAGATGGGTGTCCATTATTTAACGCCAAATGATTTGTATTATCCAAACCGATTTAAGATGTTTGAGCCATTATCCGAGCTCTTGTTTTATAGAGGAAATCGAGCACTTCTAAATGATCCTATGACGGTGGCAGTGGTTGGAACAAGGGCGCCAACCGCTTATGGAAAGAAAGTTGCTTATGAACTGGGGCGCTTTTTAGGAGAGAAAGGTGTTCATGTGGTAAGCGGCATGGCGCTTGGAATAGATGGCATTGTTCATGAAGGTGTTCTCGATGTTGGCGGGAAAACAACAGCAGTGTTGGCATCCGGTGTTAATAAACCTTATCCTGCAAGTCATAGAAGCATATATGAGCGCATTATTGACAATGGAGGCCTGATTATTTCAGAAAATAAGTTGGATGAGTTGCCCATGAAATATCACTTTCCCATGAGAAATAGAATGATCAGTGGTTTGGCAGATGTTGTGGTCATTGTGGAGGCATCTGAAAAAAGTGGTTCGTTGATTACGGCGAGATATGCTCTTGATCAAGGTCGATTGGTATTTGCGGTGCCTGGTAATATTTATCATAAAAATGCAGTAGGTACAAACCGTTTGATTTACGATGGCGCCATACCATTATTATCATTTGAAGATATTATGACCAGTATGAATTGGGAATTTAAAAAAAAATTTACAAATACAGAAAAGTGCGAATTATCTGAAAATGGCAAACGCATTTATGATTTGCTTCTCAACAGGAAAACTTTGAAAATTGAAGAGTTACAGTGCTTTTTGAAGGTTGATGATGGTGTTGTTAATAGTGTAATTATGGAATTGATTTTAGCTGATTGTTGCGAATATGTAAGCATTGATGAGATACGAATTAAGTAGAAAAGACTTGACAAGATAGGTAAATATATATAAATTTATTAAGTACAGTTTTGAACCATACTATAAATACAATTTGGAGTGTTGATATATGTCTTATAATTTAGTAATTGTTGAATCCCCAGCTAAAGCAAAAACCATTGAAAAATTTTTGGGAAAGAACTTCAAGGTCGTTGCTTCTATTGGTCATGTGCGTGATTTGCCCAAGAGTAAGATGGGAGTCGACATTGAAGATAATTTTGATCCGAAGTACATCAATATTAGAGGAAAGGGAGATCTTATTAAATCTCTCAAAACAGCAGCGAAAAAAGCGGATAAAGTTTATCTTGCAACTGACCCCGATAGAGAAGGTGAAGCAATTGCTTGGCATCTTGCATATATCTTGGGCATTTCTGAAGATGAGGCATGTAGAGTCACTTTTCATGAAATAACAAAAGAAGCTGTAAAAAATGCAGTAAAAAATCCGAGAACGATTGATATTAAACTTGTGGATGCTCAACAGGCAAGGCGTGTTCTCGATCGTCTTGTGGGATACTCCATCAGTCCCATTCTCTGGAGAAAAGTCAAAAAGGGTTTAAGTGCTGGTCGTGTACAATCTGTTGCGACGAGGTTGATTTGTGATAGAGAACGTGAAATTCTGGCGTTTATCCCAAAAGAGTTTTGGAAAATTGAACTCAATACCTCAAAAACGAGTAAAGATGTCATTGTATTTGATTTTTACGGTGATGCATCTGGAAAAATAGAACTGGAAAACGAAAGTCAAGTGGATCAAATCATTGAATCCATGCAGGAACAACCTTGTATGATTCAATCCGTTGAAACTAAAAAGAAGTTTAGACATCCTGCAGCACCTTTTATTACAAGCTCTCTTCAGCAGGAAGCTTCAAATAGATTTGGTTTTACAACAAAGAAAACCATGATGCTTGCGCAGCAGCTCTATGAAGGGATTAGCATTAAAGGCAAAGGTGCTATTGGTTTGATCACGTATATGCGTACAGACAGTGTGCGGATTTCTGATGTCGCAAAAGAAAGCTGTAGAGCGTATATTTCAGAGTCATTTGGAGAAGCTTACCTCGGCAGTGAAGGCAAAAAAACGAAGGTTGCAAAATCAGCTCAAGATGCCCATGAAGCTATTAGACCCACGTATGTTGAATTATCGCCGGAAGAAATTGAACTTTCACTTTCTAAAGATCAATACAAATTGTATGATTTGATCTGGTCTAGATTTGTTGCTTCTCAAATGGCAAGTGCAGAATTTGAGGGACTTTCCGTTGAAGCCAAAGTGGGCTCTTACATCTTTAAGACAACTGGAAGCAAGCTCTTGTTTGAAGGCTTTTTAAAAGTTTATACTTTCAGCAAGCAAAATGATAAATTATTGCCAGAATTAAATGCAAATGAAGAGCTTCAGGTGAAATCATTTGATAAAACACAGCATTTTACACAACCGCCAGCAAGATTTAGCGAGGCTTCTCTTGTTAAGGAAATGGAAGAAAAGGGTATAGGTAGACCAAGTACTTATGCGCCTACAATATCAACGATACTGAGTAGAGGGTATGTTGAAAAGGAAAAGAAAAATTTAAAACCGACAGAATTGGGTTTTATTATTGACGAAATTATGAGTGAATACTTCTTTCCTATTGTGGATGTGACCTTTACAGCGAATATGGAGCGCCGTTTTGATGATGTTGAAGAGGGTTTAGAAGGCTGGAAACAAGTTATCACAGATTTCTATGGTGATTTTGATACACTCTTGAAAAAAGCAGATGAGGCCATTGAAAAAGTTGATTTGACAGAGGAAACCGATATCCCGTGTGATAAATGTGGTCAGATGATGCTCATAAGACATGGCCGATATGGGAAATTCTTAGCATGCTCGAATTATCCAGAGTGCAACAACACAAAACCAATATTGAAACGCTTAGGCATAAAGTGTCCTGAATGCGAAACAGGCGATATAATAGAAAGAAAAACGAAGAAGTTGAAAACATTCTATGGTTGTTCAGAGTTTCCAGAGTGTCACTTTGTCTCTTGGGATCAACCTGTTGACAAGAAATGTCCGAAGTGTGGCGATATTCTTGTTCATAAGAAAACAAAAAAATTAGATTTAATAAAATGTCATAACGCAAATTGTGATTATAAGGAAGAGAACGAAGGAGGAGAAAATGCTTAGCAGTAATATTTTAAATAAAATGAGGCGATTAAATGGCATTTTACAAACATCAGGGGCATCGCATTTGTCATTTCAAGATCTTTGCATTACAATGATGAATATATTGGATTCGAATGTTTATGTAGTGAGTAAAAAGGGCAAAATATTGGGTGCGAGTCTTTTTGATGATGAAGATAGCGCTGTGATTGATACAGAAGTTGGAGAAAAATTTTTTAGTCCAGACGATCAAGAGGCACTGATGAAAATTGATGAATCGATGTTCAATGTTACTGAAGAAAAGCTTATGAGCATTTTCAAAGATGATGTAGACAGCTTTTCTAAATTTGTAACCATAGTTCCGATTATTGGAAATGCACAAAGATTGGGTACGTTCATCATAGCGAGAAGAGAAGAGAGCTACTTGGAAGATGATTTGATCTTGGCAGAATATGCAGCAACTATAATAGGTCTTGAAATTATACGTGCCAAGAGTGGTGAACATGAAGAAAGCGCTCGTAAGAAAGCCGTTGTTCAAATGGCTATAAGTACATTGTCATACTCGGAGTTTGAAGCAATTGTCAATATCTTTGATGAACTGAATTCAGAAGAGGGCTTATTGGTTGCAAGTAAAATTGCAGATAAGGCTGGTATTACTAGATCAGTAATTGTCAATGCGCTTAGAAAATTCGAAAGTGCTGGTGTCATTGAAACGAGATCATTGGGGATGAAAGGCACATATATCAAAGTGTTGAACGATAGTCTTTTGGAAGAACTTGAAAAACTCAGAAATTAGTTTGATTGTTTATAAATGAATTCAATGAGCGTTGCATTCATAGCTTATAAAAATGGTTATGAATTCAATGCTTTTTTTGATTCTTTAAAAGATCTAACTCATAATATAAATTTCTAATATATTTCTAATATATTTCTAATATAAATTTTAAAAGCATAATTATTATATAAGAAATAAGCCCTAAAAATTAACAATCTAGGTACCAATCTCTTAAAAACGCTTTATTTTCTACAATATATGGGTTAAAATAAAACCTAGAGAGGTATATGTAGTAGTGAGTATCCAATGGATATGACCGCGTATATTATTTTATAGATTAAATTATTTTGTAAGTTTAACCGATAACTATAGTCAGAGTATTAAAAGTCTGTTTTACACAGAGTATTTATAATAGATTTACCCTATACTGCATCACATATTTCGTGTAAACGATATTGTAAAATGGGTAGTTGCTCAATTTTGACACTTTAATTTGTTGTTTTATAAAACTGTAAAGGGGTGTAGGCATGTTTAAGAGTTCATTTAATTATATCAATTTAATAAACAAGGCACTTGACGGCTCGTGGATGAAGAATAGTGCAATTGCAAGTAATATTGCGAATGTCAATACACCAGGGTACAAAAAGGAAACGGTTAGTTTTGAAGATGCTCTGAGAACGGAAATGAATTTAAATACAGGTGTGAAAATGACAAAGACAGATGATCGTCATCTGGATCCTTACAATTCAGGGACAATTCGCACTGAAAAGGTTTATGATACGCGTTACAGAGTGGATGGTAACAATGTAGATGTCGATGTGGAAAATGCTGAACTTGCGAAGAACACAATCTACTACAATGCATTGGTTACGGAGATCAATGGGCAATACAATCGCCTTAAAACGGCTCTTAGAATCAATAAATAAGATGATGATATATACGTGAAATAAAAGAATTGTGAAAGGGGTGCTATATGAGTTTTTTTAATTCAATAAACGTAAGTGCCAGCGGCTTGACTGCTGAGCGTTTAAGGATGGACCTGATATCTGAAAATATAGCGAATGCTAACACAACCAGAACCTCTAGTGGTATGCCTTACAGGAGAAAAGTAGCCATATTTAGAGAACAAGAACCCGATGCATTTGCAGCAGCTATGGGAAGGGCAAATGATTATTTTGCCACAGGTAAAGGTGTTGAAATTGCCAAGATTGCGGAAGATCAATCGCCTTTCAAAAAAGAATACAATCCCAATCATCCTGATGCAGATTTGGATGGGTACGTGAGTTTGCCCAATGTTGAGATTGTCAATGAAATGATTAATATGATATCTGCATCAAGGGCTTATGAGGCCAACATAACTTCCATAGGCAATACGAAGAGTATGGCTATGAAAGCTTTGGAAATTGGTAAATAGAGGAGGGGTTTAGATGGCTATATTACCGCTCGGCAATGAAATTATACCTAAAAATCAAAAAATAATAGATGTGAATAATGCAGTAAATGACAGAAGGATCAACTTTCAAGATTTGTTAGTAGAAAACTTGCAAAAGGTTAGTGATGCTCAATTGGATTCTGAAAAAATGGACAAACTTTTTGCCATAGGAGAAGTTGATAATATACATGATGTATCCATAGCCAGCATGAAAGCGGATTTGACAATAAGTTTGGCGGTTGAATTGACGAATAAAGTGCTTGCTGCCTATAGCGAAATTATGAGATTGCAAGTATAGTTAGAGTGTCAAAAGTCAGATTGATATAAATTATTTACCTTTGCGCTGGATTGCGTACTTCCCGTAAACGACATCATAGGGGAGGACTTTGCTTAGCTTTTGAATTTGATACTCTATCCAAGTAAAAAAAGATAGATCAACACTTTATGGGGTGCATTAATGGGAGATTTATTTAACAAAATCCGAGAACGCGTTACAACGTTCTATTCGGGCTTAAATCGAAATAGGAGAATTCTGTTAATATCAGCCCTTGTGGCGGCTGTTTTGCTTATTACAATTCTGATATTGACATTCACGAGAACTGAATATGTTGAAATTGCACGTGGTGTTTCACCAGTAGATGCAAAGGCAATAACGACTAAGTTGGATGAACTGGGGATTCCTTGGAAAGATGAAAATGATGCCTCAGTTATTCTTGTGTCTAAGAGCAATGTCTCCAAAGCCAGGATGGAACTTGCTGTTCAATCGCAAGCGAGCAACTTTAGCTGGTCGGATGTGTTCAGTAGCGAGTCCATTACGATGACTTCTCAGACGAGGGAACAAATGCATATTCAGGCCACAGCAGCTGCTGTGGAGGGTTCTATTGAGACGATCACAGCTGTGGAAGATGCAACTGTAATTCTTCAAATACCCAAAGACAGCAACTATTTTATGGCAGATAAAATACTGTCTAAAGCTTCTGCGGTCTTGGTTCTAAAAAAAGGCTATACGCTTGATGAAGCTCAAGTTAATGGTATTGTTAACTTGATGGTGAGTTCTGTCAAGGATTTGACGCCGGAAAATGTGACGGTGCTGGATAGTACAGGGGTTCAACTTAACAATCCGAAAGGGGATGAATCCTTTTCGGCGAGCAGCCAATTTGATCTTAGAATAAAAGCTCAATATCAACTTCAAAAGGACTTAACGGTATTTTTAGAAAAACTTTATGGCATAGGCAACGTTGAAGTTCAACCTCATGTTGTTTTGGATTTTAATCAACAGACGGAGACTCAAAAAGTCTTTAGCCCGCCAATAGAGGGTGAAGTCAACGGTATGCTCAGAAGTGCGACTAAGATTACAGAAGATGTTGTGAATGGTGCAGGCGCTGTTGGTGCTCCTGGGACAGACACTAATGGTGGGACAATTACTTCGGCAGTGGAATCCACAGCAAACGGGTCAACTTATAAAAAAGCAAGCGATACGCTAAATTATGAACTCAATGAGATCTATAGGGAAATTGTGAAAGCACAAGGCACAGTTAGTGACATGTCCATTGGTGTCGTCATCAACTCGAAATCGCTTGTGGATGGGACCATGACGGATGACCATTATAACGAACTCATAGATCTAATCGCCATGTCTGCGGGCACTGGAAAAGAAAATATTCGAATTGTCGTTCAGGAATTTTCTGATCCTATGGCGAATTACGATATCTACACAGGTACAGATACGTCCGGCCTCGTATTTGGCGTTCCGCTTTGGGCACTTGTTTTAATTGCTTTAGTGACTTTGGCAGCAATCGTTGCGACTATTATCATCATTAGAAGAAATCGTGCGAGAAAAGCTGCAGCTGAAGAAGCTGAAAGAGCAAAAGAAAATGAAGTTAAAGCGCAGCTCGAAGAAATTGGTGCTGATGCTGAAGATAAAGGTAGCCCTAAATATCATATTGAGAAATTTGTGGATACGAATCCAGAGGCGGCAACAGCTCTGTTAAGAGCGTGGTTAAATGAAGACTAGGAGGCAGCATGGCAACAAAAAAAGGAAAAATGGCAGGAAAAACTAAAGCTGCAATACTCCTAATTGCACTTGGTCCTGAACGTTCGGCAACTTTATTTGGTCATATGCACGATGATGAAATCGAAGAATTGACACTTGAAATTGCTAATGTCAGTAAAATAACTCCTGAAGATAGAGAACAGGTCCTTGAAGAGTTTTATCAAGTGTGCTTGGCACAAGAGTTCATTTCAGAAGGTGGCATTAACTATGCTAAGGAAGTTCTGGAGAAAGCTATGGGCTCGCAAAAGGCGCTTGAGATTATCAACAAGCTGACTTCATCGCTACAGGTTAAACCGTTTGACTTTGTAAGGAAAACAGATGCAAATCAATTGCTTAACTTTATACAAAATGAACATCCTCAAACTCTGGCACTTATTTTATCATATTTAAATGCAAACCAAGCGGCTCAGGTGCTCTCTGCATTGCCTCAGGAAAAGCAGGCGGATGTTGCTCAAAGAATTGCAACAATGGAGAGTACATCTCCTGAAATCATAAAAGAAGTTGAACTCGTTCTTGAAAGAAAACTTTCGTCTATGGTTACTCAAGATTATTCGGCTACCGGTGGTATCCAGTGTATTGTCGATATTCTTACATCGGTGGATAGAGGGACAGAAAAATATATCCTTGAGACACTTGAAATTCAAAATGCTGAGCTCGTTGAAGAGATTCGCAAGAAAATGTTTGTATTCGAAGATATTATCAATTTGGACAGTGTTGGTATTCAAAGGTTTATTCGTGAAGTTGACAACAGTGAACTCGCTGTTGCGCTTAAAGGTGCAACGGATGAAGTCAAAGAAATCATCTTTGCAAATATGTCAAAACGTATGTCTGAAATGCTCAGAGAGGATATGGACTTCATGGGGCCAGTTCGCTTAAGAGATGTTGAAGAAGCACAACAAAAAATTGTCAATATCATCAGAAAACTTGAAGAGGCGAATGAAATTATTATCGCTAGAGGCGGAGGAGATGAGCTCATTGTCTAAAGTTTTTAAGTCCACAAGGGTGATCTTAGATGATAAGGCCTTTGTACTATCCACTAAAATTAAAAAACCGGTTGACGTTGAAGAAGCGGAAACAGAAATAAATTTGGCTGCCCCTGTTGAGATGGATCATACAGAGGCAGCCAATCAAATAATTGAGGCAGCGCGAAAAGAAGCGGAAGCCATATTAAATGAAGCGGATCTTGAAGCGGCAGAAAAATTGAAAAATGCCCAGCAGAGCAGTGAAAATATTGTTTCTGATGCTTATGATCAGGCAAAGGGCATTATGGAGCAAGCTCAGAAAAAAGGTTATGAAGAAGGTTATGAGTCAGCAATGCGAGAAAGCAGTGCCACTTCCAAAGCAATTGTCGATGAAGCGCTTGCACTTAAAAACGAATGGATAAAAGCCAAGGAAAGCTTGATGAAAGAAGCAGAAACCGAGATGGTTGAAATCATGTTAGAAGCGCTCCGCAAAATATTAAGCCAAAAAGTGGATGAAGATGTTCGCTTGATTGAAGCGCTTATTGGTGAAGCCATCAAGCGTGTGAATAAGACGGAAAACTTGACACTCAGAGTTTCGAGTGAGGACTATAGTCATGTGTTGAGCATAAAACCTATGATTGTGGCGATGACTGAAAAAGTAGATGATATTGAAATCAAACAAGACTCTTCATTAAAAAATGGCAGTTGTGTTATTGATACGGATTTTGGAAGTATTGACAGCAGTGTTTGGACTCAGTTTGAGCAGATACAAAAGATATTTGAAGACCTTTTAAAGAGTGAGTAGGGAAAATCATGATAGATTTAGTAAAGTATAAAAATGCTTTGATGGATAATACACTGCTTAAATACAGCGGAAAAGTGGCAAAGATTATTGGATTGATGATTGAATCCATTGGGCCAGCCGTTGAAATTGGAGAAGTATGTGAAATCTATCCCATTAAACCGGGTGTTCCGCTAAAGGGAGAGGTCGTTGGGTTCAAAGATGATCGAGTATTGCTAATGCCACTTGGAGATATGACTGGCATTGGTCCGGGCAGCAAAGTGATCTCAACAGGACATGAGTTGCAAATAGATGTATCTGATGAATTGTTGGGTAGAATATTAGATGGACTTGGGAATCCAATTGACGGCCGATATAAACCCAAGGCAACCTATAAATATCCAGCAAATAATGATCCGCCAAATCCGCTTGAACGCGATAAGATTGAAGCGCCAATGCCACTTGGCATCAGAGCGATAGATGCATTGCTCACATGTGGTCGCGGGCAAAGGATTGGCATATTTGCAGGATCTGGTGTTGGAAAAAGCACCTTGCTCGGCATGATTGCCAAATACACGAAAGCAGATATCAATGTAATTGCCCTTGTTGGAGAGCGTGGTAGAGAAGTTAGAGAGTTCATCGAAAATGATCTAGGAGAGGAAGGTTTGAAGCGATCTGTCGTCGTTGTGGCCACTTCTGATAAGCCAGCACTTGTAAGGGTAAAGGCAGCACTTATCGCCACTTCCATTGCAGAGTACTTTAGAGATCAAAATAAAAATGTTGTTCTAATGATGGATTCTGTGACGCGTTTCTCTATGGCTCAAAGGGAGATAGGACTCGCCATAGGTGAACCGCCAGTTACAAGGGGGTATACGCCTTCTGTTTTTGCTGTATTGCCCAAATTGCTTGAAAGAGCTGGCAATTCGTCACAGGGTTCTATAACAGGATTGTACACGGTTTTAGTCGATGGAGATGATTTCAATGAACCTATATCGGATGCTGCAAGAGGTATTTTAGATGGTCACATTATTTTGACAAGAGATTTGGCGTCACGTGGACATTATCCCGCAATTGACATTTTGCAAAGTGCCAGCAGGGTTATGCCCAATATAATAGATGAAGCGCATTTGATGGCCGCCATGAGATTTAAAGAGATTTTGGCAGTTTACAAGGGTTCTGAGGATCTCATTAGCATTGGTGCTTATGCACAGGGCAGTAATCCGCACATTGATTTGGCCATCAGTAAGATAGACGATTTCAATGATTTTTTAAAGCAAAAGACCAATGAAAAGACAGAGTTTGATGAAGTTATTCAGCACATGAAGCATCTTGTTCAATAGAGGGATTAGGGATAGTGCATGAAAAAATTTAAATTTAGATATGAAAGTGTCTTGAAAATGCGGCTTGACAAAGAGGACCAGCTCAAAAATGATTTGGCAAAGCTCGTACAGAAGAGACAAAATATATTGGATCAAATTGACCATCTTAAGGAAAAGTTAGAGGACTATTCCAGTTGGGTTCAAGAGGGCCTTCTAAGTGGTCGTCGAATGCACTATTATGAAATTGATCAGGGAAAGCAGTATTATAGGAAACACATTCATGATTTAACAGTGACGCTACAGCAAGTTGAAGCTAAAATTGAAGAGGCAAAAGTGGTTTTGACTGAGGCGATGAAAGAGCGAAAAGTCATGGAAAAGCTTAAAGAAAAAGATTATCAGAAATATATTGATGACTTTAATCAGGCGGATGCCAAAGTCATTGAAGAAATCGTTAATTATAAAAATAACAAGAAGGATGGTGGTGAATAGTGGCGGAAAATCAACCCGTTCAAAAGGCAGATGACACCAATGAAAAGAAACCTAAAAAAAGCGGCAATAAGCTGGGGTGTCTGATTGTTTTACTCATATTGTTCGTCACCCCTGTCCTAGCAGTGGGAACACTCTACTACTTTAGTAAAGATTTTAAATTGAGCGTAAATGGCGTTTTATCGCAAGTGCCTGGACCAGTAGGCAGCTATTTCGAAAACTTTCCAACGCAGTCTGAAGAAATGGATAAGATCAGAATTATCTCGGATTATATGCTGTCCATCACTGAAGATCGCGCTGTTGATAAATTATTGGTGCTTAAAGGTGAAGATTCAAGGGCTTATGATGAAGTCATAAAAGATATGATTCGAATTAATCCCAACAGAACAAAGTACATTCTGGAGACCATAAGAAGTCAATCCTTGAGTAAAGATGCTGTGGTGACAACGGTTCAAAAAATTGAAGATGAAAAAATAGCAGATATAAAGACACAGGCGGATTATATTGCTTCCTTGCCAGTGTCCTCAGCGATCACTGAGATACAAAAAATCACATCAGCGTCAATCAACGGTCATAAGGATGCAGCTCAAATCTTTGAAAACATGTCAGATGAAGCTGCGGAAAAAATTCTTTATCAATTAGAAGAAATTGAGAGAAATAAGATTTTTTCTTTTTTAAGTGAGGATAAGAATTTTAGTATCAAACAAAAGCATAATGAGATCGTACGTAAGGAAAGAGAACTTACCCAAATTGCTGGAGTCTATAAATCAGAAAATCCTGCTACGTTGATCAATACAGTGGGGGATACCAAAGCTTACACTGTGGATGAACTCGCAATCATCTATAAGCATTTAGGCCCCATGAAGGCTGGAGAAGTGCTTGCAAAGTCTCGAAATGACACTTTTGTGTTTCAAGTTATAGAAAAAATGAAAGAAAATGAGTTGCTTAAAGAAAATGTTGATAATATTACGCCAGATGTCTTAAAATCATTAAAGATTTATAGAGAGTTTGACGATAATGTAAGTGAGTTGGTCAAAGTCTATTCAAAGATGGGAACAGATAAGGTTGCAGACATCATAAAGAATATGATGCTTAATGCTTCTCCGTCAAAAGTATATGAATTAGACAATGGTGATATGATATCCATTAGCGATGAGCGATTGATGCTTGAAATCTTAAAGAGTTTTCCAGAAGCCAAAAAAGCAGAAATCCTATCTATGTTGGATAAGACGTTATCATCGGAATTGACTCGAAAGCTAGCATTACCAGAAAATTAGGAGGTGACTATGTACACGAGAGAATTGCAAAATAACATGTCAATTCTCAATCTGTTTAAACAAACTGGCCAAGATAATAAAGAAATCAAGACGACAAATTTTAGTGACATCATAGGGAAAAAATATCAAAATAGTGCTTTATTGAATCAAAATAGTGTGAGTTTTTACAACAAGCAGGCAGATCATATGTCTAAAAGCACTTTTAAAACAATGAATTCAAATCAATATCAAAAAAATACCGAATCATTAAATGGGAATAAACCGTATGATGATGACGTCAAAAATGTAAAGCTAGATGTAAAACCCAATGTAGCAACGGTGGCAAACCCTGATGTAAAATCGAATACAAAATCGGATGCAAAATCGGATACAAAAGCAGATTCAACGCATTCTAAGACGGATGTCAAGGCAACAGAAAGTAAAGATTCTAAAACCAATGATCTTGATGTGGATGAAGCACAAGCTGCTAAGGACTCATTGGCAGAAAAATTAAAAGTTACTGCTGAAGAATTAGATCAACTTATGGCGCTTTTGGATTTGGATTTAACCGAGCTTCAACAACTCGTGAATTCTGAAATGGTTCGTGTAGAGCTTTTACAAGATGTTTGCACCACCTTAAGCCAAATTGAGATTTCATCATCACTAGATGGAGCAAGTCATCCAGATAAGACACTGGTTGATAAGTTAGCGAGTCAACTAAAATCTTTAATGACATCGTTGCAAAATCAGCAAACTGGAATAAATGAGGGCCCAGACAACAGTGTCAACAAGTTCATTGAGAAGCTAGAAACATTACTCAATCCAACAGATCAATCTGACGAGAAAATGGCCGATGAACAAGCAACACAAGGAGTTGTTTTGTCTGAAGAAGAGACCCAGATGTTAAGTGATAAAATTAGAAATCTTATGGATAAATCCGTGGATAAGTTTTCCGATTCAGAAGTAAAAGCTTCAACCGCTAAAGCGGATGCACAATCTGTTAGCCAGCCTGAAACAGGAGTTAAAACGGAATCTGTTGAGAAGATCATTTCTTCAAAACCAATGGACATGAGTGCTGATGATAATTCAAAGGGAAATGCATCAGAACATAAAGCGGAACAATTGGAAACTGTAGTTTCTGTTTCAAATGAGGGTGACTTGGTGGTCACTAAAGGTAATTCAGAAACGGGTTCTGCATTTGATCAAATTATATTAAAACAGTCGAGTTCAATTACGCATGGCACACAAACCAGTGCTTCTGCTACGTTAAGGTCCAGTATATTCAGTCAGATTATGGATGCTGTTCAAACCAATATTAAATTGGACGAAAATGGATCTCATATGCTGATGAAACTGAATCCAGAACAGTTGGGGAGTGTGGAGCTTAAATTATCAATCCATAAAGGCGTTGTGCTTGCCGAAATCAATGTTGAGAATGAAATGGTTAAAGCGACAGTTGAATCCAATCTGGATGATTTGAAGCAATCGCTTTCTCAAAAAGGGTACCAACTGAATCAAATTAACGTATCTATTGACTCTGGCAAGAAAGAGCAAGAACAACAATTTGCATTTAATAAGGGCGCCAAACCCAAAAGAGGTCTTGCCGTAGAAGAAGTAGGCGATTTAGAGGCCTTGCATTTAGAAAATGCAAATTACCGAGATGATCCGTATGATACGTCAACAATTAATTACTATGCATAGGAGGTGAAGCAAATGCCATTTCCAATTAGTGGTGTGCTTACAGCTGACCAATATAAAAAATTAAATATAATTAGTGGTGATGAGGAAAATTCAAAGAGACTCGCGAGCCAAAAACTTGATAAGGACTCTTTTCTGAAGCTTATGATGGCTCAGCTTCAACATCAAGATCCACTTGAGCCAATGGATAACAGTCAAACGATTACCCAAATGGCGCAGTTTTCTTCTGTAGAACAATTGTCTAATATAAGTACTTCGATGGAAAACAATACAGCCATCAGTACAGCTATGGCAGAACAATTAGTCAAACTTAATGACTTGATAAAAAATATGAATACAGACAGTACTGGTGCTTCTGAAGATATAAAAACAGCTCAAAATAAAATAATCGAACAAAATGAACAGATTGTCAATGAACTCATAAAATTAAACAAAGCACTTTCGGGTTATTTTGGTGAATCAGATAACTCAACAAGTGAAGCCATACTCGCCAGTTTGGGAAAATGATTGAGAAGGTGTTACCGTGAATGATTTTAAAAACATGAACAATGATTATGTGTTGAAGAGAACCCGAATTAATGGTACGGAGTCTTCAAATAGTGTTCAAAACAAAAAAAATAAGAGTATACCTGAAGGCCCCAGTTTTAATGAGGTGCTCAATAAAATTAAATCTAATGAAGACGTTAAGTTTTCAAAACATGCCATAGATCGATTGAATTCGAGAAATATCAACCTAACGGACAACGAGCTTTATAGAATTAACACAGCGATTGATAAAGCGGGTCAAAAAGGTGTAAAAGAAGCGTTGATCATGATGGACAACAAGGTATTCATTGCTAGCGTACAAAATAAGACCATCATCACTGCAGCCGTTGATGATCAATTAAGAGATAGTGTATTTACAAATATAGATGGAGCGGTAATTATATAAAGCTGGACCTTTTTTAGGAAGCTTTCATCCTCTGACTGATAGAAGGGGATACCTGCTCATACAGGAGGTTATTCATTATGATGAGATCAATGTTCTCTGGTGTGTCGTCACTTAAGGCGCATCAGTTGAGAATGGATGTAATAGGCAATAATATTGCGAATGTTAACACGGTTGGCTACAAGGCTTCTAATGCCACTTTTTCTGAGATGTATTCGCAGACGTTAAGAGGAGCGAGTTCATCCACTACAAATCGTGGTGGTACAAACCCAATGCAGGTTGGTCTTGGTACGAATATAGCTGCTGTTTCAGTTAATCATACAAAGGGGTCTATTCAAAGAACCGATGTTGCAACAGATTTAATGATAGATGGAGACGGTTTTTTCATGGTGACGAATGATGCCACTGCTCAAAACAAATTCTACACAAGAGCAGGCAACTTTCAAATGGACGAGCAGGGATACTTGGTTACGACGGATGGCCTGAGAGTTCTTGACAATGAATTTAAACCCATTCAAGTGAATATGTCGGATTCTAAAAGTGCGACCACAACGAGTAATATACTCATTAATGGTAATATAAGTACTACTGAAAATGGGCACAGTACCACTGTGGATATTTATGATTCTTTAGGGGATGTTCATACCTTGAAAATTAACTTTGAAGGATTGCCGCTTAAAACAAGCGCGAAAAAACAGCTAGAAAATACACCTGGAGCAAATACCATTGCATTGAATGATCCGCTTAACTATAATGCAGATGGGACAGTAGCTGTTGCGTCTCATAATTACTCATACAGGAAAATGACCATTTCAGATGCGGGTGGCACACAGATTTATCCGGGGATTGTAGCACCGGCAACAGTACCTAACGATTTATATGCGTTGTTTAATGAAAAAGGTGAATTCGTGGATTTGGTTGAGTATGCTCCTGGCGTTGATCCGACTACTGCAGCACCTAATTTGGACGTGCCCTCTGCTAATACTCTAACCATTAAAGTAGATGGCGCATCTGATATAAGTGTACCGATTGATCGCTCTATGTTCTTTACGAACGGCGATGTGACTAAGGATAGAATTGGAACTCAAAACAGTCAGGCTTCTGACGCTAAAGCGGTTCAACTAGAGGGAAGAGCAGCGGGAAAAATTTATTCTTTCAACATATCTTCAAAAGGTGAAGTGATTGGTATCTATACAAATGGCCAACAGAAAATACTTCAAACCATAGGACTTGCGGCTTTTGATAATCCTGGTGGGCTTATGAAGCTTGGTGGTAACTTATTTCAGGAGACGCCAAACTCAGGGACAGCAAAATATGGTGTGCCTTCAACAGGGAGTTTTGGAAGCTTGACACCAGGTGCCCTTGAAATGAGTAATGTCGATTTAGCGGCACAGTTTACAGACATGATCACAACTCAGAGAGGGTTTCAAGCGAATTCTAGAGTGATCACAACCAGTGATGAAATTCTGCAAGAACTTGTAAATCTTAAGAGATAACCATTAACTACCCGTAGTATCTGATACTACGGGTAGTTTTAGTGTTTTTATGATGTGTTATATGACGCATGGAGGGGTATAATGATAAAAGTGACTAAACTCAATGGTGATTTCATCTACATCAATTCGAATTTGATTGAATTTATTGAAGAAATGCCAGATACAATGGTGACGTTAACCACAGGCAAAAAGATTATATTAAAAGACAGTGTAGAGGATATAATAGATCGCATTATCGAATTTAATCAAAAAATTAGTAAATAAATACTATAATCATTTGAATTGCTAAGTGTGAGTGTATATTATAAAATAGATAATATAATCATGTGAATAAATTCAGATTTAACAATTTAAATGAGCTATATTTAAAAAAAGAGGTGTATAATTTGGATATTACAACAATCATTGGGGTAGTTCTTGGAATAGCATTAGTAGGTTGGGGGATTCTTGGGAATAGTGAACTTAAAAACTACATTGACCCACCTTCTTTGGTTATCGTTGTAGGCGGGATGGTTTCAGGGTGGCTTGTGGCCTTTCCCATGAAAGAAGTCGTCAATGTGGGGAAGATCTTTGCGAAAACGATTAAAAATAATGAATTTGACATTGACCAAATTATCACTAAGATCATTGAGCTTGCAAATGTTGCAAGAAGAGAAGGTCTGTTGGCGCTTGAGGAAGCTGTTTCTGAGATCAAGGATGACTTTTTACAAAAAGGCGTTATGCTTATTGTAGATGGCACTGATCCTGAATTGGTTAAGAATATACTCGAAACGGAGATCGATAACTTAGCGGAGCGCCATGCAAAGAGCAGGTCTCAGCTTGAAGTCATGGGCTCTCTCTGTCCTGCCTTTGGTATGGTGGGTACCTTGATCGGTCTCGTTGCGATGCTTCAAAATTTATCAGATCCCTCTTCGATTGGGCCTGCAATGGGTGTTGCCTTGCTGACCACTTTCTATGGTTCGCTATTTGCCAATTTAATTTTCATACCAATGGCTGGAAAGTTGGCACTTAAATCAAACGAAGAAGTGCTCATAAGAAATGTCATGATTGAAGGTCTTTTATCCATTCAAGCTGGAGAAAACCCTAGAATTATTGAAGAAAAACTAAAAGTGTTTTTACCGCCATCTGTTAGAAAGACGGTAGGCACTCAGGAGGCGAATTCGGATAATGGCTAAGGATAAATGTCCAGAGTGTAAGCAAGGCGCACCAGAGTGGATGAACACTTATGGTGACATGGTTACACTGCTGATGTGTTTTTTTGTATTGCTATTTGCATTTTCATCTATAGATGCTCAAAAATTTGAAGCGGTTATGATTTCCTTTCAAGGGTCTGCAGGGGTCTTGGAAGGTGGAAAGAGTTTATCAGAAGCGCCTATGGTCTTCGATGCTATGCCTGAAAGTCAGACATCAAGTGAGCAGGTCGTTGAACAGAATAAATTAGAAGCACTTAAAGAAAAAGTAGAGGACTATATCAACAAAAATCAAATGCAAGCTCAAGTAGATGTTCAACTTGAGGATTATGGTCTGATCATCAGATTTAAAGACAATGTGCTCTTTGATTCAGGGAGTGCAGTGATCAGAAGTGAATCCTATGATATCTTAACTTTTCTTGGTGGCTTACTCAATTCGGAAGAGTTTGTGAAAGAGCAAATTCGGGTTGAGGGACACACCGATAATGTGCCCATAAGAACAGCAATTTATCCGACGAATTGGGAGCTATCCACAAATCGAGCAACGAATGTTGTCAAATTCTTTATTGAGAACGCTGAAATGGTCCCTGTGAGGCTTTCTGCTTCTGGCTATGGAGAATATCATCCGATTGCTACTAATGATAGCCAAGAGGGTAGAGCCGCCAATAGACGCGTTGATATCGTCGTTGTCAAAACGGTAAATACAGATCAAAATGCTGAAAGTCAAGGAGGACAGTAAAAATGAATAAGAAAATGTTGATTATAATTGCAGCGGTGGTATTGCTTTTAGTGGTCATTGGAGGTGTGGTCTTTGTGTTTGTCATAAACAAACCGGAGACGGAACCAGAAATTGTCTATTTGGAGTACAGATTGGATGAAGGCTATTCGAATTTGGCAGATGTGGACAGCAATAAGATCATTAAATATCAGGTTACCATTGAATACACAAATGCAGATACGCTTGCGTTACTGGATAAAAACAAGACAAAAATTGTCAATAATATCGATGAAATTATGAGAATCACATCTTCGGAAGATATAGATAAGCCCAATGGCAAGCAGAGAATAAGAGATCGAATCAAAGAGATGGTCATTGAGGTCTTGGATTCCGATGAAGAAACCATTACAGATGTTTACATTCAACCTTTTATCGTACAGGGCTAAAAAAAATAGAAGATATGCCGATAGATAGTAATAAGAGTGCGGTTTTCACTAAGAAAATTGCTATTGAAAATATTGTTTTGAAATTATATTTATAGATTTGATAGAAAAAGGAGGTGGGGATATGTCTGATGTTTTATCGCAAAATGAGATAGACGAACTGCTGTCAGCGCTGAGTACTGGTGAAGTAGACGTAAAGGATATTGAAGAAGAGAAGAAGGAAAAGAAAGTAAGGAAATATGATTTTTCTCGTCCAGATAAGTTTGCGAAAGATCAGCTTAGAACTCTTGAAATTATTCATGAAAATTTTTCTAGACTCCTCAACAACTTTTTATCAGGTTATTTGAGAACTTATATCGAAGTGGAAGTTATATCTGTTCAAAGTTTGATTTATACAGAGTTTAGCAATTCCATATCCAATCCCTCTATTTTGGGTATTGTAGACTTTGCACCATTTACGGGTCAAATTATTATTGACGTCTCCTCTGATATTGCTTATTCCATGATTGAACGTGTTTTAGGTGGTACTGGGAAATCAGCCTCGACAAGTAAGGAGAGTAGATCGTTAACTGAAATTGAAATGACATTGCTCAGGAATATTTTAATTAAGTTTATCAATCTACTAAAGGAGCCTTGGGGCAATATTGTTGAACTCAGACCTAAACTTGAGAATATAGAGACGAATTCACAATTTGCTCAAATTGTGTCACCTGCTGAATCCATTGCACTTGTGACCTTCAACATTCACATTGGAGATAGTGAGGGCATGGTAAACATATGTATTCCGCATTTTGTAATTGAGCCCATTTTACCGAGCTTAAGTTCTAGATTATGGTTTGCCACAAGTAATAAAAAAGAAGTTACTGAAGAAGAACGAGAAGCCCTTGAAACTGGGATTGGCAAGTCCGTGTTGAGTATGAAAAGTGTTGTTGGCGGTTCCAGTATATCTGTTTCAGAATTATTGAATCTTCAAAGAGGTGATATTATATTGCTCAACAAAAAGGTAGATGATCCACTTGAAATATATGTAGAGGACAAGTTGAAGTTTCGCGGGAAACCAGGTATTAAGAAAAAAAATGTTGCTGTAATGATTACAGACGTTATTACGGAAGGGGATGAAATTGATGACTGATATGCTTTCGCAAGAAGAGATTGATGCTTTATTAGGTGGTGGTGATAGTACACCAAGTATCACTGATGAGGCGCGATTAACTGATGAAGAGACTGATGCAATTGGTGAAATTGGGAATATAAGCATGGGAACAGCCGCAACAACTCTCTTTACGTTATTAAATAAAAAGGTAACGATTACAACACCAAAGGTTTCTGAAACAACGATGGAAGATTTGGCCGAAGAATTTATAAGCCCTTCTGTTTTGATTAATATTACTTATAAAGTTGGCATTGAAGGTGTAAACTTTCTGATTTTACATGAAAAAGATGTTAAAATCATAACCGATTTAATGATGGGTGGGGATGGTACCAATATCTCTAATGAACTCAACGATTTGCATCTAAGTGCGATTAGTGAGGCGATGAATCAAATGATTGGCTCATCTTCCACTTCTCTTTCTGAAATGCTTGGTCAAAAAATTGATATTTCTCCTCCTGAAGCTTACCATGATAAAATTTCAGAGTTAGATTACACTCAGTTTGGGGTATCAAAGACAGATAAGGTGGTTAAAATAGCCTTTAGGATGACTGTAGGGGATTTGATTGATTCAGAAATTATGCAAGTTTTGCCGTTGAAAGTTGCTCAACAGATGGTTGCGACAATCGTTAAGGGTAATCAAGTACCAGAACCGGTTGAGCCAAGTAAAACTGCTCCAAAAATGGAAGAAGAAAAGATTTCTCCGAAGCAGGAACCTCCTAAACCCCAATATTATTATGAAGAAGATGACAGAAAATCAAATCTATCAAATGAAAAAGTCAACGCGATTCCTTTGCAATTTGAAAATTTTGATGGCAATTCTGCTCAAATGTATTATAATAATGATATAGAACTTATTAGGGATGTTCCGCTTGAAATCACAGTGGAGCTTGGAAGAACTGGTAAAAAAATCAATGAAATTCTTGATTTCGGAGTAGGAACAGTTATTGAATTAGATCGACTTGTTGGGGAACCCTTGGATGTTCTAGCGAATGGCAAGAAAATTGCCAAGGGCGAAGTTGTTGTCGTTGATGAGAATTACGGCATTAGAATAACTGATATTATTATACCTAGAAGAATCACGGAATAATTTTTAAGGAGGAAACGATATGGCTAATACAATATTAGTTGTTGACGATGCAGCATTTATGAGGATGATGATCAAGGATGTCTTAACCAAGAATGGTTATGATGTTGTTGGTGAGGCAGAGAATGGTCAAAAAGCTATTGAAAAATATAAAGAATTGAAGCCTGAACTTGTTATTATGGATATTACAATGCCAGAAGTTGATGGTATTCAAGCTGTTAAAGAAATTAAAGCTTTTGATCCAAATGCTAAAGTAGTTATGTGTTCTGCAATGGGGCAACAAGCCATGGTTATTGAATCAATTCAAGCAGGCGCAAGAGACTTTATCGTCAAACCGTTTCAAGCAGATCGCGTTATTGAAGCAGTTAAAAAAGTGTTAGGATAGGTGATTTATGTGTTTGGCAAATTTACCTATTCTGCCATTCTTTTAGGAAATTACGAGGCGGATAACTTCTGGTTTGCTCTGAAGTATTTTATCGTGATATCAATCTTAATATATTTTTTATGGATATTCTCTAAGTTTATAACTAAAAAGAATTATATCTCTTTGAAAGATCGTAAAGTTAAAGTTTTAGAACGCATCCCTCTTTCAAATGATAAGTTTTTGCTTTTAGTGGAGCTAGAGAATATTTTTTATTTTATTGGAATTGATAAAAATGGTATGTATCTCATGGATAAACGGGATGACCTTGACGTTGAGCAGTTTATAAAGGGTGAGCAAGTGTTAAATTCTAAGTTTTCTGAGTATTTAGAGAAATTTTTGATTAAGAAGGATAAGAAAAATGACAGTCAGTAAGGAGAAACTGCGCGGTGTTAATTTAAAGTTTAAACATTTGATATTAATATTTGTTGTGATGGCTGTTCTGCTCTCTCAATTTTTATCCTATGGAGAAACAACTATAGGCATACCGGATATAAATGTATCCATCTCCAGTGACACGGGAGATGTTCAAGTTGCAAACAGTGTTCAAATTTTATTAATGCTTACAGTGCTTTCGCTAGCACCTTCTATTTTGATGATGATGACTTGTTTTACAAGGATCATTATTATTTTAGGGTTCATAAGAAGGGCTCTCTCGTTACAATCTACGCCTCCAAATCAAGTGTTAGTGGGATTGGCATTGTTTTTGACTTTTTATATTATGGCACCTGTATTTACAGATGTTTATGAAAATGCATATCTTCCAATGCAAGAAGGCACTATAACTTTAGAAGAAGCTGTGGATGTGGCCAAAGAACCCTTTAAAGCGTTTATGCTACGTCAAGTGCGAACTAAAGATTTGGCGCTTTTTTTGGATATTGCGGATGTGAACAACGTGACATCAAATGATGATATTCCCATGACTGCACTCATTCCGGCTTTCATCATGAGCGAACTTAAGCTCGCGTTTGAAATCGGCTTCCTTATTTTTATACCGTTTATTGTGGTGGATATGATTGTAGCTTCAACGTTAATGGCTTTGGGCATGATGATGCTACCGCCGGTTATGATTTCTTTACCTATTAAAATTCTTTTATTTATTATGGTAGATGGATGGCATCTTATTATTGAAAAAATAATTTTGAGTATAAGGTAGGTGTTGTAGATGACTGAGGAAATGGTTATCGATTTATTTTCAGAGACCATAAAAATCATTCTTATGTTGGCGGCACCTATGTTACTGGGCGGTTTGTTGATAGGGCTCGTAATTGCTATTTTCCAAGCAACTACGCAAATTCAAGAAGCAACACTTGCGTTTGTGCCTAAGATTGTTGTTGTATTTGTGATTTTAATGTTAACGGGCTCATGGATTTTAAATTCTCTAATTGAATTTACAAATAATATTTTCAGTTTGATTGATCTGATTATTTATTAGAGGGGCTTATAATGGCAATTCCTTTTTTTGATCTGATATTAATATTTGCAAGAATTGGAGGTTTGATTTTTACAGCGCCTATATTTGGCAGTCGTAATTATCCAACTCAGGTAAAGATTGGTCTCATTCTTTTTTTATCACTGATCCTTTTTCCGCTTGTGAATTCTGATATAATTTATGATGTATCCAGTTTGTATCAAATGGCGTTTCTCCTTATAAATGAGATTTTTATTGGCGTTTTTATGGGGTTAATTCTGACAATTTACATGGGCTTTATATATTTTGCAGGCGATTTGATTGATAGAGATTTGGGGTTTGCCATGGTCAATGTGGTCAATCCATTGGATGAGTCTCAAATCGCAATTACATCCAATTTATTTTATATTTTTTCGATGTTGATTTTCTTGCAATTGGATTTTCATCATGAGCTCATTACAGCTCTTGTGGTTTCTTTTGAGAAGATAAAACTAGGCGCCTTTTTTTTCGCTGTGCCTTCGTTTGATATATTGTTAGATATTATAGAGGAATCATTTGTTTTGGGTTTTCAAATTGCAGCGCCTTTTGTCATTACAGTCTTAATCGCAAATATTATTTTGGGGCTACTGGCAAAGGCAATGCCTGGTATGAATGTTTTTATATTGGGTATGCCGTTTAAGATTTTCTTTGGATTTTTGTTGTTCATCATACTCATGCCTTATATGTATGACATATTTGCAGGTATTTTAGGAATGGGATTTCAGTACATTGTTAGATTCTTTAATTTGTTTTAGTGCAGGGTTTACGAGGGCTATATGATTTTAAAATATAATTTGCAATTGTTCTCTGAGGAAAAAACCGAGCAACCTACTTCGAAAAAAATAAGAGATGCTAGACAAAAGGGGCAGGTGGCAAAATCAAAGGATTTGGCTGCAGCAGTGGGTCTTCTTGCTGTTTTTTTTACGCTGTCACAATACGGTAGTTATATGGTGGAACAACTCTTTGGCTTTTTTTATAGAACAGCTGACTTCATGGTATCGCCAGAAGCTTTTTTTGTAAATGGCGATGTAAACAAGTATTTTAGTGAAATCCTCTTTTTCATTTTAAAATTGTCATTACCCTTACTTGGTGTTGCATTAATAGCAGGCGTTTTGACGAATTATGCTCAAATTGGATTTTTGTTTTCAGTTGAAACAATACAACCTAAATTAAGCAAAATCAACCCTTTAAAGGGTTTTAAAAATATGTTCTCAATGAAATCTCTTGTGGAACTCGTAAAATCAGTAACGAAATCAGCACTACTGCTTTATGTTGCCATTTCCTATGTGAGGCAACATCTTAAGGAACTTATTTTAGTATTTGAGTTGCAACCAAGGCAAACGGTTGCAGTTATGTGGAACATAACCTATGGACTTGTGATCAGATGCGCTATTTTTTTGTTTATAATTGCCCTTTTTGATTTTGCCTATCAGAAGTGGAAAAACAACAAGGATCTGATGATGTCAAAACAAGAAATTAAGGATGAGTATAAGCAAAGCGAAGGGGACCCACAGCTTAAGGCGAAGATTAAAGAAAAACAAAGAGCTTTTGCCATGAGCCGAATGATGCAAGAAGTGCCTAAAGCGGATGTAATTATAACGAATCCAACACACTTTGCAGTTGCGCTGAAATATGATCAATCCATTGGAGAGGCGCCATTAGTGCTTGCAAAAGGTCAGGATTTAATTGCAAAAAACATAAAAAAGATCGCCGCTGAGCATGAGGTTCCGATTGTTGAAAATAAACCTTTAGCGCAAACATTGTATAAAACTGTTGATATTGGTGAATTTATTCCAACAGAGTTGTATGAAGCAGTTGCAGAGGTCTTGGCATATGTATATAATTTAAAGCAAGAGAAAAAAATATAGGAGGCCTGTAAATGCGTTTTAATGACGTGATAATGGCTTTGTTGGTAATTGTCATTATATTGATGATCATTATACCTGTACCACTTGGATGGTTAGATTTTTTTCTAGCCCTTAACATATCTTTAGCACTTACAATCTTGGTGCTTTCTATGTTTGTCAAAGAGACGCTGGAGTTTTCAGTATTTCCTTCAATACTGCTTATTACAACGCTTTTTAGACTTGCCCTGAATATATCGACAACTCGATATATTTTGTCTGATGGCAAAGCGGGTGAGGTCATAGATGCCTTTGGGAACTTCGTTGTGGGTGGTAATGCAATCGTAGGCTTTATCATATTTTTGATCATTGTCCTAATTCAATTTTTAGTCATTACTAAAGGGTCTGAACGTGTATCCGAGGTTGCTGCTCGATTTACGTTGGATGCAATGCCTGGTAAACAAATGGCAATTGATGCAGATTTAAATTCTGGCTTAATCACAGAAAACGATGCGAAAGAGCGCCGAAAAAAAATACAGAGAGAAGCTGATTTTTATGGGGCCATGGATGGTGCCAGCAAGTTTGTCAAAGGAGACGCCATTGCAGGTATTATCATTACGGTGATCAATATATTGGCTGGATTTATGCTTGGGGCATTTACCATGGGATATACTCTGTCGCAATCTATTCAGAAGTTTACATTGTTAACGGTTGGCGACGGTTTAGTCAGCCAAATTCCAGCGCTAATGATTTCTGTGGCTACAGGTATTATCGTCACAAGAGCTGCATCTGAATCCAATTTGGGAACGGATGTATTGTCTCAGCTCTTTGCGCAGTCAAAAGTGCTTTACATTGTGGGTGGCGTCTTAATGCTTATAGGTATAGCGACACCACTGCCGAATTTACCTTTTATCACGATTGGTATTGCCATTATGTTGAGCGCACTTCGATTGACGCAAGATAAAAAAGAGCTTGAAGAGCAGGCAGAGTTTGAGAGTGAACAAGAAGAAGAACGCGATAATAACGATATTAGGAAACCTGAAAACATTATTCCTTTGCTTCAGGTAGACCCTATTGAATTGGAATTTGGATATGGCATTATTCCTCTAGCAGACCCGAATCAGGGGGGAGACCTCTTTGATCGTTTGGTTATGATTAGGAGACAAATTGCTCTTGAAATGGGTATTGTCGTGCCCATGATCAGGCTCAGAGATAATATTCAGTTGGATTCAAGTGAGTACCTTATTAAAATTAAAGGCAATGATATTGCAAGGGGGACCATCGTCTTTGATCATTATTTGGCCATGAGTCCCGGTGTGGTTGAAGGGGAAATTGAGGGCATTGATACCATTGAACCTGCATTTGGTCTGCCTGCAAAGTGGATTCGCTCTGAGGATAGAGAAAAAGCGGAGTTGTTAGGTTATACGGTTGTCGATCCCTCGTCTGTAATTTCAACACATTTGACTGAGGTCATTAAAAAGCACAGTCATGAGCTGATCAATAGAGAAGATGTCAAACAGCTTATTGAAAATATAAAAGAAAGCAATTCGGCACTCGTTGAGGAATTAATGCCTAATCTGATGTCGTTGGGAGATATACAAAAAGTATTATCCAATTTGCTAAAGGAATTTGTTTCTGTGAGAGATTTAGTGACGATTTTAGAGACGCTTGCAGATTATGCAAGATCAACAAGAGATGTCAACATATTGACGGAATACGTTAGGCAAAGGCTCTCTAGACAATTATCTAGAACATATTTTCCTTTTGGAAAAGCGAAAGTGGTCACTTTGGAACAAAGTCTTGAAAACATGCTGATGGAGGCCATTGAGCAAAATGAAAATGGTACATTCTTGTCTATTGATCCTATGACAAGTCAAAATATTGTAGCCAGTTTAGCACAAGAAGTAAGAAAATTAATACAAATGGGAGAACAAGCTATTGTCGTTACAGCACCAATTGTAAGGTTTTATTTTAAAAGAATGACTGAACAATCTATTCCAGAATTAGTTGTTTTATCATATAATGAAATAGAATCAGATATTGATATACAATCTGCAGGGATGGTGAGTATTTAATGAAAGTTAAGCGCTATTTAGTCAAAGATATGAATGAAGCCATGATTAAGATTAAAAGTGAATTGGGCATGGATGCTGTGATTTTGAATACGAGAAAGATAAAGACAGGTGGATTATTTAAGTTTTTCAAGAAACCTTTGATCGAAGTTGTGGCTGCAATTGATGAGCCTTTAATTCAAACCTATACAGATCCTCCTAAACCGGCTCAGATCAAAGAAGATGTCTTTATTAAGCCAGCAGAGCCTGTTATGCCAGAACCTGTCGTTGAACCTGAACCAGTCAAATTAAATGCATCTCAAAATGAAGCCGTTTCAAATAATGAAGTTTTGGAACTTAAACAGATGGTTACAGAACTTATAAAAAAAGTGGAGCATATTGAACACAAAGAGCCTTTAACAAAGGAAACGTCATATATTGAGTTTTTGAAATCATTAGATATTCAAGAATCTATTTCAAAAAAAATCATGGATATTGTTCAAAGGCAAATTAGTGTAAATGAAAAAAACCATGATGCTATATTAAATGCAATGAAGGTGATTACAAAAGAGTACTTAGGTGATGTGAGATCTATTGATACAGATCCTTTGAACAAACCCAATATATATATGTTTTTGGGACCCACTGGCGTGGGAAAAACAACAACACTTGCAAAGATAGCAGCCAGACTCTCTCTTATTGAAAATAAGAAAGTGGGACTCATTACGGCAGATACTTATAGAATCGCCGCCGTGGAGCAACTTAAAACCTATAGTGAAATCTTAGGTATTCCACTTGAAGTCATATATGAAGCCGGTGAACTTGAAGAAGCACTGCACAAGTTCAAAGATAAAGATTATATTTTGATTGATACTGCCGGTCGAAGTCATAAGAGTAAAGAACTTAAATCTGACTATGATGAACTGGTAAAATATTTGAAATCTGTTCAGATTTTTTTAGTGATGAGCATGACGACCAGCTTTAAAGACATGAAGAGCATTATTGAGTCCTATGGATTTTTGAATGATTATCGATTGCTTTTTACGAAACTGGATGAAGCGACTTCCTATGGAAATATTCTCAACATTAAGGTTTTAACTGGAAAGTCATTGTCCTATTTTGCAATTGGGCAGAGCGTTCCAGACGATATAGAAGTATCTGATAAAGATAAAATTGTGGGTTATATTTTTGATAATGAAAGCAAGGACAAATAGAATTTCCATGGTGGTGGTGTATAATGGATCAGGCGCAAAAATTGAGAGATATTGTTCAGGAAAATTCTCCTGAGTCAGCGAACAGGCATGACGCTAGAATTATTACTGTGTCAAGCGGTAAGGGTGGCGTTGGTAAAACGAATTTCACAGTGAATATGGCAATCGCTTTGGCAAAACTAAAAAAACGCGTTACAATCATTGACGCTGATTTAGGCCTTGCCAATGTAGATGTTTTATTTGGAATCGTACCAAAGTATAACTTGTCTCATGTTGTGAAGGGTGAAATTCCTGTACAAGATTGCATTTTTAAAGGACCTTATGATATTAATATCATTTCTGGCGGCTCTGGTATAATGGATCTTATTGATTTAGATCAAAATCAACTTGAAAAATTGATTCATTCATTACTTTATTTTAACGATGTATCTGATTATATTTTAATAGATACAGGCGCTGGACTCAGTAAATCTGTTTTGTCATTTGTAGATGCGGCATCTGATGTTATCGTTGTTATAACGCCAGATCCTACGTCTATAACGGACGCCTATGCACTGATAAAAAATATCGTAAAGGAAGATGATAAAAAGATCAAATTGATTATCAATCGCGTAGATTCAAATGAGGAAGGCGATGAAGTGTTTAATAAATTAGAGCAAGCGGTTTCAAAATTCCTAAGTAAAGAGTTGGAAAATATGGGTTATATTTTTGAAGACTCCAATCTTAAGAAAGCAGTTAGAAAGCAAATGCCAGTTATTGAAGCTTACCCAAGAGCAATTTCTAGTAAAGGGATTGAAAATATCGCTTACAATCTTGATAATAACAGCAAATATGTTAAAAGTGCTCATAGTTTTAAAACTTTTATTAACAAATTAATCAATAAAATTTAGGTGGTTTTGATGAATGGTTTTTTAAAATATCTGAAAATTGCAGATGAAGTAGACATTATGATTTTTAAAAACGACAATGAATCCATTACGTTAAAGTGCTTCGTCTATGAGGTTACTAGCGATTCCCAATTGATATTATCTAATCCAGTTTCTGAGGGACGCTTATATCCGCTTGAAAAAAGTTATGTATACTACTTTAGATTTTATATAGAAAATTTGGGTATGTACTTATTCAAAGGGATTTTAAAGGATAGAACACAATATGATAACCTACCCAGTGTCATTATCAATCTCTCTTCGGATATCAAAAAGGTACAAAGGCGAAAATTTTTTAGAGTTAACTTAATGTCTCAGGGGAATCTGTTGTTCGAAAAACAATTATCTGAGGATGAAGTTGCTCAGATGAAACAAAAAATGCTCGCTAAGTTCAAAAACGAAAAAGATATTCTTGTTGATGATGTTATTGTCGAGAAGGTGCCCTTTGACACTTTGGATCTAAGTGGTGGTGGATTGAGAATTTTGATCAAAGAATCTTTTGATCTTGGAGAATTTCTTGAAGGCGAGTTTAAAATTAGCAATGATTGGGTTAAATTTAAAGGTGAAGTGACACGCAATGAGAAAAAAGATGATAATCGGTATGAAGTGGGTATAAAATTTTTAGAGGTAGATGCTAATACCCAAGCAAAAATTGTGGCATATGTTTTTGAAATTGAAAGAAATCTCATTAAAAAAGGGTTGATGTAAATGAAAATTAAAGTTTTAGTTGTCGATGATTCTGCTTTTATGAGAAAAGTGATCTCAGACATGGTTATATCAGACGACGCTTTTGAAGTGGTGGCCGTCGCAAGAAATGGTGAAGAAGCTATTGAGAAAATTAAGTTATACCATCCAGATGTGGTGACTTTGGACATAGAAATGCCCAAAATGGATGGCCTCACTGCACTAAAAATAATTATGGAAACAAATCCTATTCCAATTATTATGTTGAGTAGTTTAACAAAAAAAGGAGCGGATGAAACATTGAAAGCACTGGATCTAGGAGCATTTGACTTTATTACGAAACCATCATCTCTCATAAAAGTATCCACTCCTGAAATGAAAGAAGAATTACTTCAAAAAATTAGGTTTGCAAGTCGCACGAAGATCTCTAAACCCGTAAGTTTAGAGAGACCAAAACCTTTTGTTTCTATGAGTCTTAAGAAGTCGGTTGTCACGAGTAAAGTGGCTGGCAGTTCTAAATTTAAGAAATTGATTGCTATTGGCACTTCCACTGGTGGACCAAGAGCGCTTCAAGAAGTCATACCCTATTTTCCTAAAGATATTGATGCGGGCATTCTCATTGTACAGCATATGCCCCCAGGATTTACAAAGTCTTTGGCTGAACGCTTAGATAGTATGAGTCAGATCCATGTTAAAGAGGCTGAAGATGGTGATGTGATCCTTTCTGGATGGGCATATTTGGCACCAGGAGATAGTCATGTAAAAGTATATAAACAAGCGGGGCAATTTATGATAAAATTAGATAATGGAGAACGCGTTAGTGGACATAAGCCATCTGTAGATGCTATGATGTATTCAATAGCAGATTTAAATGATCAAAATGTAATTGGTGTTATCATGACTGGTATGGGTGCTGATGGTGCAGAAGGCCTCAAACGTGTTAAAGACAAAAACGGCTATGTTATCGCGCAAGATGAGGGCAGCTGTGTCGTGTTTGGTATGCCAAAGTCAACTATTAAACTTGGGGTTGTAGATAAGGTCGTTGGCCTTTCTAATATTACCAATGAAATTATGAAAGCCATGGAGGTGTAGTGCATATGGATATGAGTCAATACTTAGAAATATTCATCGATGAATCCAAAGAACATTTACAAACTATGAACGAAATATTACTTGATCTTGAAAACAATGCTGAGAATATGAGTTACTTGAGTGAAATTTTCAGGATCGCACATACATTAAAAGGCATGTCAGGTACAATGGGATTTAGTAAGGTTGCTGATTTAACGCATAAGATGGAAAATGTATTGGATTTGGTTCGAAACGGAGCACTCAAAGTAAACGGTACAATTGTAGATGTTCTTTTTGAGTGTTTTGATGCACTTGAAGAATACATTGACAATCTCGAAAAGACTGGAAGCGAGGGGGACTTAGATTCCACTTATCTGGTGGTTAAGTTACAAAATATTGCTTCTGGAGAATCAGTTGATACTGAAAAAACGCAAAAGAAAGCCAGTGCTCAGGCAGAACCTGTCAAACCATCTGATGACGATGAGTTTCATCTTGCCATCAATGATGTGGAGAGCATAATCGGTAAAGCAATTGAGATGGGTGTGAGTCCATTCCTTATTAAGGTGATCTTAGATAAAGGATGCATGTTAAAAGCAGCACGTTCTTTTATTGTTTTTAACACGCTTGAAAGATTTGGAGAAATCATAAAATCGTTTCCATTGGCTGAAGAGATTGAAGATGAGAAATTTGATGACTCATTTGAACTCTTATATTTTTCTAAACTGGATGAGAACTATATTAAAAGTGAACTTATGAAAATTTCTGAGATTGCGAAAGTCATCGTATTGCCTCTTTCTGAACTGGACCTCGTTGAGCGTGAGCAACAAGCTGATGTTGAGATAGACCTTGAAACTGCAGTTGCAAAGGAAGAAACGGTTAAGAATAAAGAAGAAACTGCTCAAAGCAAAGACAAGGGCAAAACGTCTAAAACTGTAAGAGTTGAAATTGGTCGTTTGGATAATTTGATGAATCTTGTCAGTGAATTGATCATCATCAAAACACGTCTTGAAGACTTAGATACTTCTTCAAATAAAAATAATATGAATGAAGCCATCGAATACCTTGAGCGAATCACAACAAGCTTGCATGATGCTGTTATGAAAGTGAGAATGGTTCCTGTTGAGAGAACTTTTAATAGATTTCCACGTCTTGTTAGAGACTTGTCTAAAGATCTTGGAAAGAATATCAAGTTATTTATGTCAGGTGAGGAAACAGAAGTTGACAGAACGGTTATTGATGAAATAGGAGATCCATTAATTCACTTGATTAGAAATTCACTAGACCACGGTATTGAATCTCCTTCAGAGCGTCTAAAAGCAGGCAAAGAAGAAAATGGTTTTGTGGCTTTAAGAGCCTATCCAGATGGCAACACTGTTGTTATAGAAGTTGAGGATGATGGCAAGGGCATAAATCCAGATGTGATCAAGAAAAAAGCAATTGAGAAAAAAGTGATTACAACTGCTGAAGCAGAAGATATGAGTGAAAAGGAAATTATCAATTTGCTTTTCAACGCAGGGTTCAGTACTGTGGATAAAGTAACAGATATTTCTGGTAGAGGCGTTGGTCTAGATGTGGTTAAATCTAAGATTGAAGCAATTAATGGAACTGTGGAAGTCGTATCAACGCTTGGACAAGGTAGTAAGTTTGTTATTCGATTGCCGTTGACGCTTGCAATTATTCAAGCTCTGATGGTCAATTTGAACGAGGAAAAATATGCGATTCCGCTCAATAATATTAAGGAAATCACGACTATTGAAACGGGTAATATCACAATGGTTCAAGATCAGGAAGTTGTGCTTTATCGGAATAAGACCCTTCCAATCATTAGAATGAAATCGGTTCTAAATATTGATGAAGGTCATGAAGATTTGGATGAGTTGATTGTTGTAATTGTTAAAAAAGGTGAAGTTGAAGCTGGCCTTGTTGTGGATAGTTTGATTGGACAACAAGAAATCGTTATCAAGTCACTTGGCAAATACCTCACGGGTATTAAGGCAATCGCAGGAGCCACCATATTAGGTAATGGTAGTGTTGCGTTAATCGTTGATCCTAATCAATTATTCTAATAAGGGGGGGATATTAATGAGTGAAATTAAAGAATTTGTAACTTTTAAACTCAATCAAGAGTATTATGGCATTGATATAAACAATGTGGAAAATATTGAAAAAGTACTGCCCATTACAAGAGTGCCATATTCTTCACCATACGTAAAAGGTGTTGTCAATTTAAGAGGTATCATCGTTCCAGTGGTGGATTTAAGAATTAGATTTGGATTGCCGCCGAAAGAGGCGACAGATGAATCCAGAATTATAATCATCAACTTGGATGAGATGAAGATTGGCATGTTAGTAGATTCATCTTCAGAAGTACTCCAAATCTCTGAAGATGATATTGATGCAGCTCCAAATGTTAAAAAGGATATTGACAATGAGTTTATTAAAAATATTGGTAAAAAGAATGAGAGAATCATTATGTTAATAAACCTATTCAAAGTTCTCAATATTGAATAGTATAAGTGAGTAGGGGGCGTAATGTCTGATCAGTTAAATCTTAATAACAGTATAGTACTGGATGTACTTAGAGAAATTGGTAATATTGGCGCAGGGAATGCGGCCACATCTTTAGCTAAGATGATCGATAAAAAAGTTGATATGAAAGTGCCAATCGTCAATGTGCTTGAATTTGATGAAGTACCTGAGATGCTTGGCGGACCAGAAAATGTCGTATGTGGTATATTCTTCAAAATCGAAGGAGATATCACAGGAAGCATTATGTTTGTTCTAGATCAAAGTTCAGCGATTAATCTAGTGGATCTTTTGATGCCTAGAGATAATGCGGAGTTTGATGAATTCACGATTTCAGCACTTAAAGAAATTGGCAATATCCTATCAGGTGCCTACGTGTCTTCTCTTTCTGGACTGACGAATTTAAAAATTAAAATTTCTATTCCTGCACTTGCAATTGATATGGCAGGCGCTATACTAAGTGTTCCTGCAATCGAATTTGGACAAATGGGTGATAGTGTATTGATCATCCAGAATGAATTTATAGAAACTAATGCATCGAAAAAAGTGGATGGGTATTTCTTCTTGATCCCAGATATGGAATCATATGAAGTCTTACTTGGCAGTTTAGGGGTTACGCTATGAGTACAATGATTAAAGTTGGCATGGCTGATTTGAAAGTAGCAGATTTCCCTAATGCACTCACGACCCTTGGATTAGGGTCGTGTGTTGGCATTTGTTTATATGACCCGTTGACAAAAGTAACCGGCATGGCTCATATTATGTTACCTTCAAGTAAAGCAATCCGCAAAAATGAAAATGTTGCCAAATTTGCTGATACTGCAATTGCAGAACTTGTCAGCCAAATGGAAAGTAAAGGGGCTAAAAAAAGCCGTTTTTATGCGAAAATTGCAGGCGGCGCTCAAATGTTCTCCTTTTCATCACAAAATGATGCTATGAAGATTGGCGAGAGAAATGCAGAAGCAGTTCGTATGATCTTAAAGGAAATGGGTATTCCAATCAAAGCGGATGAAACCGGAGGCAACTTTGGTAGAACAATTGAATTTTATAGTGAAGATGGAAAACTGTTAATCAAAACAGCTGGTAAAGGTATAAAAGAATTATAAAATCTAAAATATATTGCAAAACGATACTTTGAAGGTGGTTTAATGACAAGTGAACAATTATGGATCAACTACAAAGAGAAAGATAATAGAGAAGCGAAAGATGAGCTTATCATAAGATATGTCCCTTTAGTCAAAATAATTGCTGGAAGATTATACAATAACTATAATGCGCATATTGAATTTGATGATTTGTTGGGATATGGCGTCATAGGCTTGATTGATGCTATTGATAAATTTGATCATACTAAAAATATCAAATTTGAGACCTATGCCAATATTAGAATTAGAGGCGCAATAATTGATCAAATAAGACATATGGATTGGATTCCCAGGAGTACAAGACAAAAATATAGAAAAATTGAAGAAGTGATTGAAAAACTTCAAAAAATATATGGATTTGATATTTCAGACGAACTCGTTGCAGAAGAAATGGGGTTGTCTCTTGAAGAATATAGTAAATTATTAGGAGAAGTAACAACTTATGCAATCATTTCTTTAGAAGAAAAGATTGATGATAATTCAAATTTTGATATTAAATCTAAAAATATTGAATTTCAACCAGAGGATAAGTATGTTGATGAAGAAATGAAAACGATATTAACCCAAATTATCAGTAAGTTGCCAGAAAAGGAAAAAATGGTTTTGCAGCTGTACTATTATTCTGAGCTTACATATAAAGAAATTGCAGAAGTTTTGTCGATTTCCGAATCACGTGTATCTCAAATTCATACAAAGGCAATTTCAAAACTCAAAATTTCATTGGAAGAAATAGTTTAAATCACAGGGAACTGTGATTTTGTATTATGTGATAATTTATTGTATAATGATAATGATGATAATGTTTTTTTAAACAATGCCGATATATATATTAGAATCATTAAAATCAGGGGGGAAATATGAGTGAACAAAATCAATCCAAAGTTGATATATCTATAAAAATATCTGATGACTACTATAAGGCATTACTGTCTATAGAGTTTTTACAACCTGATGCGGTTGTAAAGCCGGATGATATTATAAAGCTTTTAAAAGATAGAAATATCGTCTATGGATTAAAATTCAATATTATTGAAGCCATCTGTAAAAATCAGAAGTCTGTATTTAATGAAGTGGTTGCTGAGGGCGTACCACATGAAAATGGCATAGATGCTCAAATAGAATTTTCATATGCCAAAGAACATCATGCCAAGCCTCAACTCCTAGAGGATGGACGTGTTGATTTTAAGAATCTGGGCTATGTAGAGGTCATTAAAGAGAACGATGTCCTTGCTGTAAAGACGCCTGCAACCAAAGCGAAAAATGGTACCACGGTTACGGGCAAAGTGATCAGAGGTAAAGATGGGAAAGATGTTGTTTTTAAGTTTGGAAAAAATGTAAAAATCTCTCCAGATGGTCTTTCAATTTTGGCAGAATGTGATGGCTCAATTGTGAATGATAATGATAAGATCTCTGTTATCAAAATTCTTGAGATTAATAAAGATGTCGGTGTAGAAACGGGAAACATTAAATTTCATGGACAAGTGATTATACACGGCAATGTGACGGATGGGTATGAAATAGATTGCGAGGGTGATCTTGTTATAAATGGTGTTGTTGAGGGTGCAGATATTAAAGCAACAGGTGATGTTGTCATATCTCGCGGCATTCAGGGACACGACAGTGCAAGCATTTACTGTGGTAAAAATTTGACTTCTAATTTTATCAACAGTTGCAAAGTGACTTGCAAGGGGAATATTGAGACAGGTGCAATTATGAATAGCCTAGTTAAATGCGATGGTCAGATAACGGTTAAAGGCAAAAAAGGCTTGATCGTTGGTGGAGAAATATTTTGTAAAAGAGATATTGAGGCTCAAGTCATTGGATCTGAACTCGGCATAGTGACTTCATTTAAATTAGGTGTTGATGTGGAATTGATTGATGAACTTAAAACGTTGTCCACAGAAGTCAAAGATTTGATGGATATGCACAATAAGCTCGATAAGTCTCTCAAACTTTTAAAAAGCAAAGTAGAACAAAATCCAGAAGATGAACGATCCATATTTATGTATAAGAAGTATAGTTCGAATTTTATTGAGATGGATACACAGTTAAGCGAAAAGAGAGAAAGACTTAAAATGCTGAATGAACTTGTCAATAATATTAAAGGGGCAAAGTTATCAGCGAAAATTATCTATCCTGGTACGCGTATTAAGATCGGCAGTACAAGTTTTTATGTAAAACATGAAATGACACATACAAGTATATTTAAAGACAAGGGAGAAATTGTTGCAAGAACATATTAAAATTTGAGAAGGTTGCTCAACTTTTGACTTTTGACATTCTAAGAGATATTTACTGACTTATAATTTTTCTGTTGATCTTATGATTTTAAAGGAAGGTGAAATTATGGGCATTAGACCGATAGACATGCAAATGGTGGTTCATAAAACGGAGGAAATTCATCCGGCTAAACAGAATGTTGTAAGCAAACAAGCTAATGAGCTTGCAAATATCCAAAATCAAAACAAGGAAGAGAGCGCTAAAAAGCAGAAGACTGTTAATACGCTTGAGCAAAAGGACCATAATGTCGTTAAAAACAATAAAAAAGATAATGAGACACAAAAGAAAAATAAGAAGAAAAAGAAAAAGCGTCTTTCTGATAAAGATGAGAAGAAACCTGAAAAGAAAACTGCTATTCAATACGGAAACGGCAAAGAGGGCACAAAATTTGATATGAAAGTGTAGAGCCTATGTATGTTATAAGTATTATATTTGGACTGATTATTGTAATCAGTTCCATTTTTATGATTAGAAGAGAATTAAATAGGGCAATAGTAAAGCGAGAGCAACTATTGGAACATTCGAGATTCTACAAGGATGAAGACCTTTTCACTCTAATGGAAAACTTGCAAATATCCATTGATGAAATGAACAATGCCTTCTATAATATTGCCGATGATTTGGAAGGCAAATATTCACAGCATGAGAAAGAGATTGAACTGCTAAATGAAAAAGTGGATTCTGTGTTAGAACGTTTTCAAAGCGGTATGGATCAAAGCGCAGCAGATGAAAGTTTAAAGGCATCTGTTGTAGCACATAAAGCCAAAATGGATTTAAGTAAGAATGAACTGAAATCGATAAAGCAATCTGAGCCCGCTGTGCAAGATGAAATTGTGGATTTCAAATCAGATGCAACATTACGCGAGAAAGTTGTAAAACTGCGAAGCGAAGGTTTGAGTTTAAAGGCAATTGCAAAAGAACTTGATATGGGCATTGGTGAACTTCAACTGCTTATTCAATTGCCAGATGTGACAAAAAAGACATGAGTGCTTTTGAATAAAAAAAAGTTGAGCTTCAAAGGGCTTTGTGGTATACTACTAGAGGTAATAAAAACACACCTACTTTAATTTTGAAATTGTTGCCTATTGAGGTGATTTCAAAAGATGAAAAGTAGGGAGGTAAAAAACGAGGAGGATTTAAAATGTCAGTAATTTCAATGAAAGAATTATTAGAAGCTGGTGTACACTTTGGTCACCAAACAAGAAGATGGAATCCTAAAATGGCTGAGTACATCTTCACAGAAAGAAATGGTATTTATATTATCGACCTTCAAAAAACAGTAGGTATGGTTGATGATGCTTATGAATTTTTAAAAAGCGTTGTAGAAGAGAATGGTACAGTTCTTTTTGTTGGTACGAAAAAGCAAGCTCAAGAAGCAATCGAATCAGAGGCATTAAGAGCTGGTATGTACTTTGTCAACCAAAGATGGTTGGGTGGTATGTTAACAAACTTCAAAACCATTAAGAAAAGAATTGATTTATTATTCAAATTAGAAAAAATGGAAAATGATGGTACTTTCGAAGCTTTACCTAAGAAAGAAGTACTTCAATTAAAAGCTAAAAAAGAAAAACTTGAGAAATATTTAGGTGGTATCAAGCACATGACTAAATTACCAAGTGCTATCTTCGTGGTCGATCCTAAAAAAGAAAGAATTGCAATTAAAGAAGCAAGAAATTTAGGTATCCCTGTAGTTGCTATCGTCGATACAAACTGTGATCCGGACGAAGTGGATTATGTTATTCCTGGTAATGATGACGCAATTAGAGCGGTTAAATTAATTGCAGGAAGAATGGCTGATGCTGTTATCGAAGCGAACCAAGGAGAACAATTGACTGATGCACCTGTTGCAGAGGCAGTTGAAACTGAAGAGTAATAAAATATTGAGGTAAGAGAAATTCTCTTACCTTTTTTAAAGAAAGAACATAAGACGCAGGTCTTTAATATTATAATTAGGAGGATATAACATGTCAATTTCAGCTTCATTAGTTAAAGAATTAAGAGAAGCAACTGGCGCAGGTATGATGGATTGTAAAAAAGCGCTTGTTGAAACAAATGGTGATATGGATGAGGCCGTCAAATACCTTAGAGAAAAAGGGATTGCTAAAGCCGCTAAAAAAAGTGATAGAATTGCTGCAGAAGGAATTATAGCTTCATATATTCATGGTGGCAGAATTGGAGTCATTGTTGAAATTAACAGTGAAACTGACTTCGTTGCTAAGAATGAAGAGTTTCAAGAATTTGGTAGAGATATCGCAATGCAAGTTGCAGCTGCTAAACCACTTTATGTAAGAAGAGAAGAAGTGCCTACAGAAGCGCTTGATGCTGAAAAAGAGATTTTAAGAAACCAAGCTTTAAATGAAGGCAAACCTGCTCAAATCGTTGATAAAATGGTTGAAGGCAGAATTGCAAAATACTATAAAGAAGTTTGTTTGTTAGAGCAACCTTTCATCAAAAATCCTGATTTGACTATTGATGATCTATTAAAAGAAAAAATTGCAAAAATTGGTGAAAATCTTTCTATAAGAAGATTCTCAAGATTTGAAGTTGGCGAAGGCCTTGAAAAGAAATCTGAAAACTTTGCTGAAGAAGTTGCTAAGCAATTAAAAGCTTAATTAAAATTTGTAAATCTAGAGAGAACACAGCTGTGTTCTCTTTTTTAAGGAAAAAAAGTTTGATTGGACTCATTAATTACTGTAAAATAGAGATAGAACGGAGGTTGTGCTTTGGAACTTAAGTATAAACGAGTGTTGTTAAAATTAAGTGGTGAAGTATTGGCGGGAACAAGAGGTTCTGGTGTGGATTATGATACAGTTCATAATATCGCAAAATATGTTAAAGAGATACATCAATTAGGTGCAGAAGTGGGTATTGTTATTGGTGCTGGGAATTTTTGGAGAGGTCGTTCCAATCCCAAGATGGAGAGAACGACAGCTGATTATATGGGGATGCTTGCAACAGTGATGAATTCGTTAGCAATGTCTGACGCACTAAAATATCTTGACGTTGAATCTAAGGTGCTCAGTGCTATTCCAATGCCACAAGTTGGAGAAGCATACAATCGAGAAAATGCGGTTCATTACTTAAGTGAGGGGAAAGTTGTACTCTTTGCAGCAGGAACAGGGAGTCCATTTTTTTCAACGGATACGGCTGCAGCGCTTAGAGCAGCTGAAATTGATGCCGAACTAATACTGCTTGCAAAAAATATCGATGGTGTATATGATTGCGATCCAGTTAAATATGAATCTGCCAAAAAGTATGATAAAATTTCATTTACAGAAGTTTTAAATCAGAAACTAGGTGTTATGGATTTAACTTCAATCACTATTTGTATGGACAATCACATTCCCATCTCTGTATTTGACTTAAATTTCCCAGAAAATATCATCAAAGCATGCTCCGGATTAAATGTTGGAACTATCATTGAGGAGGCGTAGTAATGAGAAATCAAGTACATGAACAGTTAAATGAAAAAATGGAAAAAACACTAAGTGTGTTAAAAGATGAATTAAATCATATTCGTGCTGGGAGAGCTAATCCACTTATTTTAGATAGAGTTATGGTCGACTATTATGGTTCTGAAACACCTATTAAACAACTTGCAAGCATTTCTGTGCCAGAGCCAAGAATTATTCAAATTCAGCCTTATGATGCCTCTATTTTAAAGGATATAGAAAAAGCAATACAAATCGCGGATTTAGGCATCAATCCAAGCAATGATGGCAAGGTGATAAGACTTGTAATGCCAATGCTCACAGAAGAACGTCGTAAGGATTTAGCTAAACAAGCTAAAAAAATTGGTGAAGATTCAAAAGTTGCACTCAGAAACGAAAGACGAGATGCAATTGAAATGCTAAAAAAAATGCAAAAAAATAAAGAAATCACTGAAGATGATTTGACATCGGCAGAAAAAGAAGTTCAAAAGATGATTGATGATCATGTGAATACTATAGATCAATTTGTTAACAAAAAAAATGATGAGATTATGGAAGTATAACCTTATGCCCTCCACCATTTGGAGGGTTTTTATATAAACTAACGAAGCGAAGGCAGTGTTTTCGCAAAGCGAAAATCACGTTGAGCGCAGTGGTTTCGGCCGAAGGACGAAAAGTATCCGAAATGCAATTGAAGCGAAGGCAGTGTTTTCGCAAAGCGAAAATCACGTTGAGCGTAGTGGTTTCGGCCAAAGGACGAAAAGTATCCGCGCATACTTTTATTACCCTGTAAAAACAAAATGATCAAATGAGGTAATCACATGTTATTCAAAAAAAATAAAAAAGTGCCTATTGAACTTGATAATCTTCCAAAGCATGTTGCCTTTATAATGGATGGCAATGGCAGATGGGCTAAAAAAAGAGGGTTACCGAGATTGATGGGGCATAACGCAGGTATGGAAACATTAAAGCGTATTGTTATAGAAAGCAAAAAGCTGGGATTGGAGAACATCACGTTTTATGCATTTTCTACTGAAAATTGGAGCAGACCTGCTGAAGAAGTGAATGGACTCATGGATATCTTAGTTAAATTTTTCAGATCTGAAATAGATGAAATCATTGCCAATAAAGTTAAAATTAATATTTTTGGCGATGTGGAGGCTCTGCCACAGTATGCAAAAGTGGAAGTATTGCGTGCGGTTGAACGCACTCAACATCATACGGAGATGAATTTTAACATCGCTTTGAATTACGGTGGCAGAGATGAGATTTTAAGAGCAGTAAGACAAATTGCAATGGATTTCAATGCTGAAAAGATTGCCCTTGATGATATTGATGAAACCTTATTTTCAAATCATCTTTTTTCAAAAGAGTTACCCGATCCGGACCTATTAATTCGGACTAGTGGCGAACAAAGATTAAGTAATTTCATGTTGTGGCAGGTCGCTTATACTGAATTCGTATTTGACGAGCATTTTTGGCCAGATTTTGATGAAACGCTTTATAGAAGTGCACTGATTAAATATCAAAAAAGACATCGCCGATTCGGTGCGATATAAGAGGTGAATTCAATGAAAATGCGTACAATTTCAGCACTTGTAGCATTGCCGCTGTTAATCTTTGTATTGATTAAAGGGGGCACATTGCTGTTTTTTGCAGCATATCTGTTGAGCATAATTGGTCAGTATGAATTTTATAAAGTATTTTCAAAAAAATATCATGTCTTAAACTGGGCAGGTTATTTTATGACGACAGCTTGGTTTGGTGGGTTATATAAAGATATGCCAGAGGATTATTACACCTTTCTTATTGCTGCGTTTTTATTTTTATTACTTACAGTAACTATGCTCCATAAAAAAAATATTTTGATGGGCAGTATGGTTACTTTTGTTGGTTTTTTTTATATTGCTTTTTCTTTATCACATATTATTATGATATGGAAACTAGATAGCAACTTTTTTATATGGTATCCTTTTATAATTGCTTTTATAACGGATACATTTGCTTATTTTACAGGTAAGTTGATTGGTTCAACACCCCTAATTCCTCTTGTGAGTCCCAAGAAGACTGTTGAGGGCTCGTTAGGTGGTGTCATTGCATGTTTGATTTTTAGCTATCTATATGCAGGTATTTTTAATTCGGATTTCCAGCTATATGCTGTTTTTTTGGGTCTAATCGGCAGCATTTTATCACAGGTTGGGGATCTTATTGCATCGAAAATTAAGAGAATCTTTAATATAAAGGATTTTGGCAAAATCATGCCAGGTCACGGCGGCGTATTGGATCGTTTTGATAGTATCCTCATAACAATGCCTTTGGTATACTATTTCATTGTTATTTTTAATTATTTAATTTAACACGTAGGAGATCATAAATGAAGAAAATCACAATATTGGGCTCTACAGGTTCGGTAGGATCTCAAGCGCTTGATATAATCAGAGCATGTGGTCGATACGATGTTTTTGCGATCGCATGCAATAAGCAGGACAAGCGTGTATTTGAGCAGGCATTAATTCATAAGCCTAAATTTGTTGTTGCATATGACGAGTATGCTTATGATGTTTTAAAAGTTAAATTAGAACCTTATGATATTAAGGTTCTAAAGGGCATGGAAGGCCTTGTTGAAGTTGCAACACATCCAGATGTGGACATTGTATTAACCTCTGTTGTTGGGAATATTGGCTTATTACCTACTGTTAAAGCAATTGAAGCTGGAAAGACAATAGCACTGGCTAATAAGGAAACGCTTGTAACTGCTGGAGAACTTATCATGCCTCTTGCTGCTCGGCATAAGGTATCCATTTTGCCGGTGGACAGTGAGCACAGTGCTATTTTTCAGTGCTTAAATGGAGAACACACTAAGCGTGTGGAGAAAATACTTTTAACAGCATCTGGAGGTGCATTTAGAAATTATACTCAAGATGAAATTCGAAACAAAAAAGCGATTGAAGCATTGAAACATCCCAATTGGTCAATGGGACGAAAAATTACAATTGATTCTGCAACCTTAATGAACAAGGGGTTGGAGCTCATTGAAGCCAAATGGTTGTTTGATGTGAACCTTGATCAAATTGAGGTTGTTATTCACCCTCAAAGCATTATTCATTCAATGGTTCAATTTGAAGATGCATCTGTCATGGCACAAATGTCTACTCCAGATATGAAATTACCTATTATATATGCGTTAGATTACCCAGAGCGACATTTAAATCATATAGAGAGAGTTGACTTTTTTAAATTGAAAGAGCTGACATTTTCAAAACCGGATACCGAGAGATTTCCGTGTTTAGATATTGCAAAAACGGCATTAAACCGTGGGGGCATCATGCCTACCGTTATGAATGCGGCCAATGAAATTCTTGTACAGGCTTATTTGGAAGATCGCATTAAGTTTTACGATATCTCTGATATGGTTTTAGAAAGCATGGATCAATTTAAAAATGAGATGTATTTGACTATTGATAAAATACTTGAAGTGGATTTAGAAACGAGAAGATTGACGCTTGAAATGCTCAATCAAAGACGTTAGAAAGGAATACTTATGCTATTGACAACTTTATTGACAGTGTTAATGACCATTATAAGTTTTATATTTGTGTTTGGCATTATTGTGTTGGCACATGAATTTGGGCACTTTATAACCGCACGGTTAAATGATATTAAAATACAGGAATTTTCACTGGGAATGGGCCCAGCAGTGTTGAAAAAACAAGGACCTGAAACACTGTATTCTGTAAGAGCCTTTCCGATTGGTGGATTTGTAAAAATGGAGGGAGAAGACGGCGAGTCGGATGATCCAAGAAGTTTTGTGTCAAAGAAACCTTGGCAGCGTTTGATTGTTCTTGCCGCAGGCGCCATAATGAACTTCGTTCTTGCTTATGTTCTACTGGTCATCATCATGTTCAGTGTGGGATATCCATCCAATACAGTGGATCAAGTTTTGGAAAACAGTCCGGCTGAGGCGAGCGGTCTTATGTCTGGTGATACAATTGTTAAGATTAATCAAACTGAGATTGACACATGGGAAGCGATTGTGGATAATATCAACAACAGTGAAGGCCAAATGCTCAATATAGAAGTTTTGAGAAACGATGAGATTGTAAACTTAAAGGTGAAACCTGCACTAGATCCAGCGGATTCGGTATATAGAGTGGGCATATCCCCACAATCGGTGAAGCAGATCAACAAAGCCTTTCCACTTGCTGGAAAGCAATTCTCTACTTTTTTTGTGAGTATTTTTCAGTTTTTCTCACAATTGGGAACTGGTAATGTTCAAGGTGAAGTTGTGGGGCCTGTGGGGATTGTCAATGTCATTGGTCAAGCTTCTAGGGCAGGCTTTTTAAATCTGCTCTTCATTGCAGCTTATATTTCCATAAATCTCGGCATTGTGAATTTATTGCCTTTCCCAGCGCTGGATGGTGGTCGCATTGTCTTTGTGGTTATTGAAATGATCCTTGGAAGGCCGATCAATCGTGAAAAAGAAGGTTATGTCCACTTTGTAGGCTTTGCCATATTGATGGCGTTAATGGTCTTTTTGGTCTTTAGAGATATTTCTAATCTCAGATAGGAGGCTTGCATGAATGGCACAAGAGAGATTAAAGTAGGCAATCTATTCATGGGAGGCTCAAATCCCGTGTTAATTCAGTCCATGACAAATACCAAGACAGAACATGTGGCGGATACAGTTAAGCAAATTCTTGAACTCGAAGCTGCTGGATGCGAAATCGTCAGAGTTGCAGTGCCGACGATGGCAGCAGCCAAAGCAATAAAAGATATTAAAGCAAAAATTCATATCCCTATTGTTGCAGATATCCATTTTGATTATAGACTTGCAATAGAGTCGATTCATAGTGGTGTTGATAAAATTAGATTAAATCCCGGAAATATTGGTGATATCAATAGAGTGGCGGAAGTTGTGACGCTTGCAAAAGCAAAGCAAATTCCAATAAGAATTGGCGTTAATGGTGGGTCTCTTGATCCAGAGATTTATAAAAAGTATGGTGGGCTTACCGCAGAGGCGCTCGTCGAAAGTGCCATGTCACATGTCAAAATTTTTGAGGCTTTATCTTTTTATGATATTGCAATTTCCATCAAGGCATCTGATATTCCAATAACGGTAAAAGCCTATAGACTTTTGAGTGAAAAAGTGAATTATCCGCTTCACTTGGGCATAACCGAAGCGGGCACCAAATTTTCAAGTACAGTCAAGTCATCCATTGGCATTGGTGCGCTTTTGCTTGAAGGCATTGGTGATACCATAAGGGTCACTATGACAGACGATCCTGTGGAAGAGATTCAAGTTGCCAAAAAGATTTTGGAGGTATTAGATTTGAGATCTTTTGGCATTAAAATCATTGCTTGTCCAACTTGTGGTCGAACCGAAGTCGATTTGATAAAGCTTGCTCAAGAAGTTGAGAAGAGAGTAGAAAACATCGATAAAAATATGACGGTTGCAATTATGGGTTGTGCTGTAAATGGTCCTGGAGAGGCAAGAGAAGCTGATATTGGCATCGCAGGTGGTAAAGGTGAATATTTGCTCTTTAAAAAAGGACTTGTGGTGAGAAAAATTAAAGAAGAACAAGTAATGGAGGCACTTTTAGAAGAAATTGATCATTTCTAAACGTGTTCTTCTTAAATGCATCTGTGGCTAGAGTGTCAAAAGTCATTTCTGCGCAGACGATTTGCCGTTTAATAGGAGATGTACTTTGTAGTTACTCCACGGGCAGAGCGCTGCTTAAGGTTTGACTTTTAACTTTTAAACTTTAGCTGTCAATTGATTTAAACGGAAAGGTTAAGTTAATGAATCGTCCCTTTAATGAATTGATTGCGGAATCTTTGCAAATCAATGATATAGAAATAAAAAAAATTGAATATAAAAGAGAACAAAATGCTCTATCCATATTGTTAAATTCGCGCTCTTTTATCCCTTCTCAAAATATTGAAAAACTCAAGAAGAATTTGGGCATGACGCTTTCTGAAATTAAACATTTTGAGATTGGGGTTGAGACAGCAACGGCAAATCAGAATGGTAAGATTGACATATCTGAACATTGGGACAATATTTTATATGTTATTAAACGCAATAATCCAGCGGTGGCAAGTATTCTCAGAAAGAGCAAAATAGATTTTTCAAAGAATCAAATCAGTATTGTTTTTGAAGATCAAGGTCTTGAAAACACTTTTCATCAATACAATACCTCTGAATTGATTGATAAAATATGTCAGAAAAATTTAAATCAAAAATTTGTCGTTTCTACAAGCGCTCTTAAGACGGATATAGAGGGCTTAGAGGCGTTTGAAAAAATGAAGGATGAAGAGATTGAGGCCATTGTTCAAAATGCTACATCTGCTTTTAATGAAGAACAACTGAGAAGACCTGAAGCGCCAAAAGCATCATCTGGAAGTAAAAAAACAGATAAACCCAGTGACGTACTCTTCAGAAATCGCATAAAGAGAAATATTTCAATGATTGAAGACATTGTTCAAGAAGAAGAAGTTTATGCGATTGAAGGCAAAGTGATTACGACAGACAGTCGAGAACTCAAAGGCGGTAAGTATCTTTACAAGGTCTTTGTGTCAGATGGGTCTAATGCCATCTGCTGTAAACAATTTTTAAAGAAAAACGAATATGAAGAACTTTCTGGACGCATTGAAAAGGGATTGTGGTTTCTCATTGAAGGTATCAATCGTTATGACCAATTTGATAAAGAGCGGGTTTTGCAATTTACAGCAATCAATGAAGGCAAGAAAGAAGAAAAGCGCATGGATCACTCTGAGGAAAAAAGGGTTGAATTGCATCTTCATACCAATATGAGTGAAATGGACGGCATTACATCCGTTAAAAAAATCATCAATACGGCTATCGAATGGGGACATCCTGCCATTGCCATTACAGATCATGGTGTTTTACAGGCCTTTCCAGACGCTGCTTCTTATGCTGGCGACAAAATAAAAGTGCTTTACGGACTTGAAGGCTATCTCGTGGATGATGAAGTAGAGCTTATCAAGAACGCCAATGAATACAGCTTAGATGAGAGCTTTGTCGTTTTCGATATTGAAACCACAGGTTTTTCTTATAATAATGATAAGATTATTGAAATTGGTGCTGTTAAAGTGAAAGAAGGCGGCGTAATTGAAAGTTTTAGCGAACTCATCAATCCAGAACGGATTATTCCACCTCATATCATTGAACTCACCGGGATCAATAACGATATGGTGAAAAATCAATCGACCATTGAAGAAATTTTGCCTAAATTTATGGCGTTTGTGGGAGACTGTCCTGTGGTCGCTCACAATGCAACATTTGATGTCTCCTTTATCAGATATAACTGTGAAAAACAGTCGTTGCCATTTAACAATTTGATTTTGGATACTTTAGCAATGAGTCGATTGCTTTTAACTTCAATAAAGCGGCATAATTTGAAAGCGATTACAAAACATTTGAAGATTGTATTAAATGATCACCATCGTGCAGTTGCAGATGCTGAAGCCACTGGACGCGTCTTTTCAAAATTTATTGAAATGCTTAAGGAAAAAAACGTAAACGATCTCATAGGGATCAACTATTTAGCGTCCAAGGAAATGGATTTTAAAATGTTGGACATGTCTCATGTGATCTTGCTAGCTCAAAATAAACAGGGCCTTAGAAATTTATATGAAATTGTTTCTGAATCCAATTTGAAAACGTTTTATAGAAAGCCAAGGATTCTAAAGAGTACACTTAGAGCAAAACGCGAGGGCTTACTCCTTGGAAGTGCTTGTGAAGGCGGAGAACTCTACAAGGCCATCATGAACAATAAAGAGCCTGAAATCGTAAAAGAAATTGCTGAATTTTATGATTACCTAGAAATTCAGCCTACGGGCAACAATGCTTTTATGATTGAATCGGGTAGAGTGAAAGATCATAAGGAGTTGGAAGCAATCAATTTGCGTATTTTAGATTTGGGAGATCAACTGGGAAAACCTGTCGTAGCCACTTGTGATGTTCATTTTCTCGATCCGGAAGATGAGATCTATAGGCGTATTCTCATGTCTGGCAACGGGTTTAAAGATGCGGATAATCAGGCACCGCTTTACTTTAGAACGACTGAAGAGATGATGGCTGAATTCAGTTATTTAGGTAGCCGAACCAAAGAGCTTGTCATAGATAACCCGCGAAAAATTGCAGATTCTTGTGAAAATATTCTGCCGGTACCCAAAGGCACTTTTCCACCTAAAATTGATGGTGCAGATGAAGAGTTCAGGGAAATGTGTATGAATAAAGCTGAGCGCATCTATGGTGTGCCCCTGCCCGAAATCGTTGAAAAGCGCATCCATAGAGAACTCACCTCTATTATTGGGAACGGATATGCTGTCATGTATATTATCGCTCAAAAATTGGTTAAGAAATCTCTAGATGATGGTTTCCTAGTGGGCTCAAGAGGGTCTGTTGGTTCCTCATTTGCTGCTACAATGAGTGACATAACAGAAGTAAACCCATTGCCACCGCATTATATCTGCGGTGAATGCAAGTATTCTGAATTTGATACAAGCGGTACTTACTCAGCCGGCGTTGATATGCCGGATAAGGCTTGTCCAAAGTGTGGTGCAAAGTTGATTAAAGAAGGCCATGATATTCCCTTTGAAACCTTCCTTGGGTTCGATGGGGATAAAGAGCCCGATATCGATCTTAACTTTGCAGGCGTTTATCAAGCCAATTCACATAAATATTGTGAAGTTCTGTTTGGAGAAGGTAAAACTTTTAAAGCGGGCACGATTGGTACAATTGCTGAAAAAACTGCATATGGCTATGTCAAAAAATACTTTGAAGAGCGTAATCAAGAAGTGCATAGATATGAAATTGAACGTTTGGCACAAGGCCTTACTGGGATCAAAAGAACTTCGGGACAACATCCAGGCGGTATCATGGTCGTTCCAAGAGATCACGATATTCACGAATTTTGTCCGATTCAGTATCCTGCCAATGATGTCACTTCAGATGTGGTTACAACGCATTTTGACTATCACTCCATCAGTGGTCGTCTCCTGAAATTAGATATACTTGGGCACGACGTTCCGACCATTATCAAGCAGTTAGAAGAACTTACAGGTGTAAATGTCTTCGATATTTCTTTGGATGACAAAGGCACTATGGAAATTTTTCACTCTACGGATTCACTTAATATTGTGGATGAAACATATGCGCTTGATATTGGTAGTTTGGGAATCCCAGAATTCGGGACAAAATTTGTAAGACAAATGCTCAGAGATACTGATCCTAGAACTTTTTCGGATTTGGTTCGTATTTCTGGTCTTTCTCATGGGACTGACGTGTGGGTGAACAACGCGCAAGACCTAGTTCGCAATAATATAGTGACCATAAAGGACGTTATTGCAACGCGTGATGATATTATGAACTACTTGCTTTTACAAGGGCTAGAACCTTTGAAATCGTTTAAAATCATGGAAAAAGTACGTAAGGGCAAGGGCCTTACTGAAGAGGATATTGCGGACATGAAAGCTAAGGATGTGCCAGATTGGTATATCAATTCATGTCAGACGATTCAGTACATGTTCCCTAAAGCGCATGCGGTTGCCTATGTCATGATGAGCGTTAGAATTGCTTACTTTAAAGTGCATCATCCACTTGCGTTTTATGCCACTTTTTTCTCAATTAAAGTGGACGATTTTGATGCAGAACTTGTATGCAAGGGTAAAATTGTGGTAAGAGCTAAAATGAAAGAGCTTGAAGGTCTTGAAAAACCAACTAAGAAAGAAATGGATCTAGCAGGAATCTTAGAAATTGTAGATGAGTTTTACAGTAGAGGATTTGAGTTTAAAAAAGTCAATTTGTTGGAATCTGATGCTGAAAAATTCAAGATTTCTGAAGGAAAAATTTTGCCGCCTTTTTTAGCACTTCAAGGTGTAGGTGCAAGTGCGGCAATTAGTATTCAAGAAGTTAGAAAAACAGAAAATGATTTTCTGTCGGTTGAAGACTTCCAATCTAAGACCAAAGTATCCAAAACGGTAATTGAGGCATTAAAGACGCATGGCTGTTTTGACGGTATGCCTGATGACAATCAATTATCCCTATTCTCGTTTGCATAAACACAGGCAATGTGTTATAATATAGTAGTTAATAGATTAAGACATAAGGAGTGGGGGTTCCCACTCTTTGTTATTGTAATTCTATATGTTTTCTTCTTTATGTTATGGTGAGTACATAAATTGAATTTTAATGCATTAACAATATAAATTATGACGGTGAGAAAGTGAAAGTAGGTGGCTTATGAAAAAGAAAAGAGTTGTAGATGTCGTGTCAGAAATTGTTGAACCGTTTACAAGGACTCAGGGATTAGAGCTATTGGACGTGGAATTTGTCAAAGAGGGACCCTATCGTTATTTGCGCGTAACTATAGATAAAGAGACCGGTGTTTCTTTGGATGATTGCCAACTGGTCAGTCAGCATCTAAACAGTAAATTGGATTCCATTGATCCTATTGAAGAACAATACTTTTTAGAGGTGACATCCCCAGGTGTGGAAAGGATTCTTAAGAGGGATCAGGACTTTGAGCGTTTTAAAGATAGAGAAGTTCAATTGAAACTCTATCAGCCTTTTGAAGGTCAAAAAGTTATAAATGGGGTTTTAGTAGGATTGGTAGAAGATAATATTATTATCAAAAATGAAGCAATGGGTGAGGTTGCGATTCCGAAGAGTAAGGTTTCTGTGGCAAAGCTTGTTGTAGAATTTGAATAGGAGGGATAAAGACGTGAAGACAGAACTTCTTATTGCATTGGAACAATTGGTGAAAGAAAAGGGTCTTGCCATGGACATGCTTTTCGATGTTATTGAAGATGCAGTGATCAAAGCTTATAAGAATAATTTTGGTGCAACTCATAATGTTGAAGTTGAGTTAAATCGTGAAACAGGGGAAATTAACGTTTATTCTGTGAGAATTGTTGCAGATGAGGTGTTTGATGAAATAACTCAGATTTCTGTTGAGGAAGCCAAAAAATTGGATAAAGATTTTGAAAGTGGCGATATTGTTAAAGAGAAAGTGACACCAAGAGACTTTGGTAGAATAGCGGCTCAATCTGCAAAACAGGTTGTTGTGCAAAAGATTAGGGAAGCTGAGCGCAGTGTCATTTATGATGAATTTGCAAGTAGAGAAAGTGAAATCGTCAACGGCGTCATTCATAGAATTGCGAAGGGAACCATTTATATCAATCTGGGCAGAACTGAAGCGATGTTGGCGCCAAATGAGCAAATTCCTTCTGAGGAATATGTCCAAGGGGAACGCATTAAAACCTATATTACAGAGGTTAAAAATGCGACTAAAGGGCCTCAAATATATGTTTCTAGAACACATCCAGGGCTTGTAAAACGCTTGTTTGAGCTTGAAGTACCTGAAATATTTGATGGGGAAGTCGAAGTGAAAAATATTTCAAGGGAGCCGGGTTCAAGAACTAAAATTGCAGTTTATGCAAGTAATCCTGATCTTGATCCTGTTGGCGCATGTGTTGGGCAAAAGGGACATAGGGTTCAAAATATCGTGGACGAACTTCAAGGTGAGAAAATTGATATTATTGAATGGAATGAAAATCCTGCCATTTTGATCTCAAATGCACTGAGCCCTTCTAAAGTAATGCGGGTGGAAGTGGATGAAGAAGATAACTCAGCACTAGTTGTTGTGCCAGATTATCAACTTTCGCTTGCGATTGGTAAAGAAGGTCAAAATGCGAGATTGGCTGCTAAGTTGACAGGATGGAAAATTGATATAAAAAGTGAAACTCAGTATAAAAATTATTTGCGTGAGATTGGCGAATATGAAGAAGTATACGGAGATGATGAATAATTATGAAAAAGATACCAATGAGAAAATGTATTGGTTGCGGTGAGCAAAAGCCCAAAAAAGAACTCATTAGAGTTGTAAAAAATAAAGAAGACGAAGTCTTCGTTGATTTTACTGGAAAAGCAAATGGTAGAGGCGCTTACATTTGTAAAGACAAAAAGTGTTTTGACCAGGCGATTAAAAAGAATTCATTTAACCGTGCTTTTGAGACTCAAATTGACGACTCTGTTTTTGATGCGCTCAAGGAGAAGTTAGATGACCATGAATAACGTTTTAACGCTTATGGGATTCGCAAAAAAATCGGGTAATTTAGTATTAGGTGAAACACTTTGTTCTGAGGGGATAAAGCGCAAAAAAATTTCATTGATGATTATCGCGAATGATCTTAATGAAACGACCACCAAACGAATAATCCAGTTATGTGAATCGGAAGACGTTGCCTATAGAATTCTTTATACAAAGGATGAATTGTCAAGAGCAATTGGCAAAGAGAATTACGGTTTGTTCGGAATTTCAAACAAAAAATTTTCTAGAGCATTGATTGAAAAAATTGATGTTCTATAACACGGAGGTGAAGCTATGTCAAAAATCCGAATATACGAACTAGCAAAGGAATTAAATAAGTCCAATAAAGAGGTTCAAGATGCAGCAACAAAGCTGGGTTTTGAAATCAAATCTCATATGAGTACTTTAGAAGACAATGAAGTTGCAAAATTGAGGAGTAATTTTAAGCCAAAGAGTGCTTCAGATCAAGCCCAATCAAAACCAGCAGAAAAGCATCATAAAATTATTTATGATCGCACGAAAGAAGTGAAGGAAGAAGAAAATAAGAAGCATACGAAGAACTATAGTAGCGATTCCCGAAATAGAAATTATGATAATCGATCTAATGACACGAGAAATCGTACCAATGATACAAGATCATCAAATGCTGGCAGTTCGAGTGCGTCTAGAACAACTGATAATCGAAATTATGATAATCGATCCAGAACAACTGATAATCGAAGCAGATCATATGACAATCGATCTGGAGAGCAGAGAACCGGTGGTTATGCTCCAAATAGGAATTATGATAACCGAAATAATGATAATCGGACGTCTACGTCAAGACCTGCTGGAGATAGAACCGCTTCAGATAACAGAAACAAAAACTATGATAATCGCAATAGAAGTTATGACAACAGACCAGCTGGAGATAGACCAAGCGGCGATAATCGATCATATAACAACAATAGAAGTTATGACAACAGAAACAATCCAAATAGAACGGGCGATCAGAGAACAGGTGATCAGAGAACGGGCGGTTACAATCAAAATAGAAACTATGATAATCGTAATCGATCGTATGATAATAAGAATTCTAGCGGTACTGCTTCAGGCAACCGCGATGGCGGTTACAAACCACGAGAGGGTGGCTATAAACCACGAGAGGGTGGATACAAGCCAAGAGAAGGTGGATACAAGCCACGTGAGGGCGGCTATAAGCCAAGAGAAGGTAGCTCGAATACGGGGTCTAGCAATAGAGGTTCCGGCAATTATCAAAGTCGTGATGGCAGAAATTCTAGTAAAAAAACAGAATCATCCATTAAATCAATCGTTTCTGAAATTCAAGAAAAGACACCAAAGAAAAAGAAACCTAAAAAAGATAAAATTGTTGTGACCTTTGATCAAGATAAATTAGAAACCAAGGCAAAAAAAGCTAAAAAATTACAAAAGGGTTCCATGGCAGTTAAGGAAACAGATCCGAATAGAAACTTTAACTTTGGTAAAAAGACGAAGCAAAAGAAAGTAAAATACAAACAACAATTTGAAAAAGATAAAATTGAAAAATTAGAAGAAAAGTTGGCAAAAGAAGTTCTTAAAATTGAAATGCCGATTACAGTTAAAGAGTTTGCAGAAAAAATTAACAAAGGCATTAATGATGTGATTATGAAACTCATGGAACTGGGAACAATGGCAACGATTAATCAAGATCTAGATTTTGAAACTGCTGAGTTGCTAGCTCTTGAGTACAATATCGAACTTGAACAAGTTGTTGTGGAAGAAGAAAATCTTGTGGAATTGTTTGAACTCGATTCTGAAGATAAGCCAGAAGAAATGATTAAACGTGCACCAGTTGTTACTGTTATGGGACACGTCGATCACGGAAAAACATCCTTGTTGGATGCCATTAGAGATACTGGTGTGGCAGAGGGTGAAGCTGGTGGTATCACGCAACATATTGGTGCTTCGGAAGTCATTCATAGAGGTGAAAAAATCGTATTTTTAGATACACCTGGTCATGAGGCATTTACTTCACTTCGAGCTAGAGGTGCCAAGGTTACAGATATTGCTATTTTAGTTGTTGCAGCGGATGATGGTGTTATGCCACAAACGATTGAGGCAATTGACCATAGTAAGGCAGCTAATGTACCGATCATAGTGGCAATCAATAAAATTGATAAGCCAAATGCCAATCCAGATCGTGTTAAGCAAGAACTTGCGGATCGCGGTGTGCTCATTGAAGAATGGGGTGGCGATGTTATTGCTGTGCCAGTTTCAGCTAAAACGGGTGAGGGCCTTGACAAATTACTTGAAATGGTACTACTGGTTGCAGAAGTGCTTGAGTTGAAGGCGAATCCAAATCGTTTAGGTGTGGGTTCTGTTATAGAAGCAAAAGTGGTTAAAGGGCGTGGTACGGTTACAACGATCATTCTTGAAAAAGGTCAAATGTGCGTTGGAGACCCTATCGTTGCAGGTGCATCTGCTGGTAAGATCAAGGCAATGTACAATGATAAAGGTAAAAAAGTTAAGAAGATTGGACCGTCTACTTCAGTTGAGATCGACGGCTTATCTGATATTCCTCAAGCGGGAGATCAAATTTTTGTAACGCCTGATGAGAAAACAGCTAAACTGTTTGCAGATCGAAATGCGATTCAAGTTAGAGAAAAATCACTTAGCAAAAATAGTGGTCTTACTCTTGAAGAGTTATTTGAAAAAATTCAACAAGGTGAAATTAAAGATCTCAATATAATTGTCAAAGCGGATGTTCATGGTTCCGTTGAAGCTATAAAACAATCTCTTCTCAAAATTAAGAATGAAGAAGTTCGCGTCAATATTCTTCATGCGAGTGTAGGTGCAATTTCTGAGAGTGATGTGGCATTGGCTTCAGCATCCAGTGCAATTATTATTGGATTTAATGTAAGACCTTCTGCGAATGTATCTTTCATTGCGGATCAAGAAGGCGTTAGCATAAGAACTTATAGTATTATCTATGACGCGATTAATGATGTGGAAACTGCAATGAAAGGTATGCTAAAACCTACTTTCAAAGAAGTTGTCTTAGGTAGAATCCAAGTGCGTGCAACTTTCAAAGTACCTAATGTGGGCACCATTGCAGGGGGATACGTTACAACGGGTAAAGTTACACGTAATGCTCAAGTGCGTGTTATCCGTGAAGGTATTGTTATCTTTGAAGGTAAAATTGCATCGCTTAAACGTTTTAAAGATGATGCTAAAGAGGTTAATACTGGGTATGAATGTGGTATAGGCCTAGAAAAATATGATGACTTGAGAGAAAATGATGAGATAGAAGCATTTGTCATGGAAGAAGTCAAAAGAGATCTTTAAAAGTCAACTCAATTATGAGTGTACTAAGAATAGGCCATCAGTATCTGATGGTCTGTTCTATAAACACAGAAGAGAAAGAGGGTGTTTATATGTCTATATCAAGAAATAAACGCATAAACGAAGAAATAAAAAAAATTGTAAGTCACATTATTATGTTTGAACTTAAAGATCCTAGGGTATCAAAACTTGCATCTGTAACCTATGTGGATGTAACCAATGATCTTAGATATGCAACGATTTATATCAGTGTATTTGATCCAAATCACAACACTCAGCAGACCATTGATGGCCTTAATAGTGCTAAAGGATTCATTCGAAAAGAAATTGGGAAAGGTGTCAAATTAAGATATACACCTGAACCTATTTTTAAACAGGATGTTTCCATTGAACATGGTATGCATATAAATGAAATAATTGGTTCGCTCAATATAAAAAAAGATGAAGTTGCAGATGACGAAGCTGCTTTGGATGCGCTAGACGATGACGATGAAAACGAAAATGATGAAGAATAATTAGAGGAATTTATAATGAATACAAAATTTGAGGCCTTAAAAAATCATATAATTGATTCTAATGTCAATACAATTTTGATTTTTCCTCATGTACTTCCTGATGGTGATACTTTGGGTTCAGCAATAGGGGTATATCGTTTAATTAGAGACTTTAATAAAACTGGGTATATTGTCTTAGATGATGATATACCTTCAAATTTATCGTTTCTATTTGAGGCAAATAGAGATATTGTTATTTCATTGGAAAAAGCAAAAAAAATGGCATATGAGCTCATTATAGTTGTAGATACAGGTGAGCCTAAGCTGATCGGCGACAGAACGGCACTTATATCCTCCAATATACCAACGATCAATATTGATCATCACATCACCAATCAAGATTATGCGCATTTAAATATAGTGGAACCAGAGGCTTCATCTACTGGGGAGCTCGTTTATAAAATATTAGATTATTTAAAAGTAGAGATAGATGTGTTTACAGCGCAAGGCCTTTATGCCGCCATCGTCACAGATACAGGCAGCTTTAGATATTCAAATACACGACCATATACATTTGAAGTCTGCAAATCGCTTGTGGAAAAAGGTTTTGATTTTAATCGACTCAATGTGGAAATTTTTCAGAATAAGTCTTTTGAAAAATTGTTATTACTCAACAAGATTTTTGACACCTTATCACTTCACTTTGATGGAAAATGTGCAATTGTCAAACTCTCAGAGTCGTTAAAAAATCAATTGGCACTTGAAGTATATGATACAGATGGTGTTGTTGAATATGTAAGAGATATTAAAGGTGTAGAAGTGGTTGTCTTTATAAAGCATATGGTGGACAATGAACATAAAATCTCTATGCGCTCTAAAAATAACTTTGATGTGAGCCGAGTTGCAGTTGCGTTAGGGGGAGGCGGTCATAAAAAAGCCGCTGGTTTTAAAGCCTTTAAAAGTGACTATGAGATTGAAAGTGCAATTCTTAAAATGATAGGAGAGTCCATATAATGCTTCATGAATTAAATGGGATTATTGTTATTGATAAACCTAAAGAGATGACTTCTCACGATGTTGTTGCGATTTTAAGGAAGAAATTGAAGACTAAGAAAATAGGTCATACAGGGACTTTAGATCCTATGGCGACAGGTGTTTTGCCAATTTGTATTGGTCGTGCCACTAAAATTGTGGATTTTCTTCTTGAAAATGCAAAAGGATACCATTGTGAAATGTGTCTGGGTTCTGCCACAGATACACAAGATCGATGGGGAACAGTGACGCATCAAGTAGAAGATCCTAATTTTCAAATCGAACCCTCAGAAATTGTAAATGTAATTCAAAGTTTTATAGGTGAAATTGATCAAATGCCACCTATGTATAGTGCACTAAAAGTTAATGGTGAGAAATTGGTCGATCTCGCTCGAAAGGGGATCGTTGTTGAGCGAGAAACGCGGAAGAGAACAATTCACAGCATAAAAAATATAAATGTCAGACAACATACAATAGACTTTAATGTAGTTTGCTCTAAGGGGACTTACATCAGGACGTTGTGTCATGACATCGGACTTAAACTAGGGTGCTATGCGCATATGACGGAACTTAGAAGAACGATGTCTGACCCCTTTAATTTTGAGAGAGCCGTGGCTATAGACGACGTCAATCTCGAGAAGATATCTGAACATTTAGTATCCATAGAAGATGCACTTTCATTTATGGAAAGTATCGTATTACCAGATTTGCCAAAGTACCATAAATGGATTCAAAATGGCGTTAGGATTCAATTGGATTCGTTTAAAAGTCAGAATCAATTGAAAAATACAAAAAAGTTTTATAGAATATACGTAGGTCATACCTTTTATGGTATCGCTGAAAATACAGATAAGGGATTGTTCATGAAGAAACTATTATGAGTGAGACAATCGTTAAAGAATAGGTGCTTTTATGAAGATTTATTTTGAACTTGAGGAAATTGATGTACAAGGACAGGCTACTTCAGTGGCGCTTGGAACATTTGATGGTTTACACATTGGACACATGGAAGTTTTAAGCGAAATGAAGAAGACCGCTGAAAGTAAAGGGTTAAAAACTTTTGTCTACACTTTTTCAAATCATCCAAGAGAGGTTTTAACACCGAATAATGTACCGCCGAAGATTATGGATGTCGATGAAAAGACTCAAATCTTTACGCGATTTGGATTAGATTACTTGTCTTTGATAAAATTTGATGAGGAGCAATTAAAAATAGAACCAGAAGATTTTATTAAGGATGTACTCATTGGAAAACTTAACATGAAACATCTCACAGTGGGCTATGATTATCGTTTTGGTAGAAAGGCTAGGGGTGATGTCAACATGCTCATGGCGTTTTCTGAGACGTATGGTTATACTTATGAGATTGTTAAACCCATCATGAAAAATGAAATTAGAATTTCGTCTACGTTGATTCGCGAGTTGTTGCTTGACGGCAAAATTGTGGAGGCTAATTTTTATCTTGGCAGAAAACATTTTGTAAAGGGTACTGTTGTTGAAGGTAAAAAGCTTGGCAAGACAATTGGTGTCCCCACAGCAAATCTAAGAATTAAGGAAAATATCAGTACGATTAAATCAGGCGTTTATATTACAGAGACGGTTCATAAGGGGACCACATATAAAAGTGTCACCAATGTGGGGTATAATCCTACTTTTAATCAAATTGGACTGAACATGGAAACATACATCTTTGATTTTGATCAAATTCTATACGGTGAACAAATAGAGGTCCATTTTATCAAGCGACTTAGAGATGAAATGAAGTTTGAGTCTGTGGATGAATTGATTGTAAAGATGCAAAGTGACTTAAAAAAAGCGCGTGATTATTTCGCAACGCACTTGCCAAAATAGTCAAGTAGTGATATAATCGTAACGTTGTACGCCGCTTGCTCTGTTGCTCGAGACTCCGACGACTACATAGCTTGTGGGTAAATTATGAAATGGAGGCATGAATTATGATTACAAAGGAAAAAAAGCAAGAAATTATTGAGAAGTTTAAAACGCATCCAACGGATACTGGTTCTCCAGAAGTCCAAATTGCACTTTTAACTTTCAGAATCAATGATTTAAATGAGCATTTAAAAGCTCATAAGAAAGATCATCATTCAAGAAGAGGTCTTTTAAAAATGGTAGGACAAAGAAGAAACTTTTTGACTTACTTAAAAGACAATAATCTTGATAAATACAGAAGCTTAATTCAAGAATTAGGATTAAGAAAATAGTATGAGATAAAGATAGATTGTATAATCTATCTTTTTTTTTAAACAGCAAGATTTGAGCCGAAAGCTGTGATGAGGAATGTTCACCCTCAAACAGCGTCAGCGAGAATCGTTTCGAGACATCGAAGGGTGACTCGAATGTTGTTAGAACGAGATTATTGTTTTAAAAACAAGTTATTGCGGTGCTTAACGTATACAATTAAAAATTGTGGAGCACATTCAATCGAGTATTTGAACGTGGATGATTTAACACTTTATATTTATGTTTTTATTTAGTATAATGTAGAGAGTAAGTCATTTGACTAAAAACGTTATCCGAGAATTTATCTTAAAATCCTACTTATTTGAAGTGAGCATTCATTTTTTGAGCGTTGATTTGAAATAAGTAGGATAAATTCTGTGAGATAATGTCAAATTATTAGGAGGCATTATGATTAAAGAAGTAAGTGTTTTTGAAAAAGAAATTGCAGGAAGACCCTTTAAAGTGGAAATAGGAAAAATGGGTAACCTAGCAAATGGTTCAGCGATTGTGAGCTATGGAGAAACGGTTGTGCTCATCACTGCTGTGGCATCCAAAAAACCTAGAGCGGGTATTGATTTCTTTCCACTCAGTGTTGAGTTTGAGGAAAAATTATATTCTGTTGGTAAAATACCAGGTGGGTTTATTAAAAGAGAAGGTAGACCTTCAGAAAGAGCTGTTTTAACAGCGCGAATGATTGATAGACCTATTCGTCCGCTTTTTCCTGATGGCATGAAGAATGATGTTCAGGTAACTGCGACTGTATTATCTGTAGATCAAGACTGTACGCCAGATACAGTGGCGATGAATGGTGCGTCAATTGCACTTGGCGTTTCAGATATTCCGTTCAATGGTCCTGCTGCTGCTGTTATTGTAGGCTATGTAGATGGCAAATTGGTCATCAATCCAACCGTAGAAGAAGCGGAAAGATCAAGATTACATCTTGTGGTTTCCGGAACCAAAGAAGCAGTGGTTATGGTTGAAGCAGGCGCTGATATCTTACCAGAAGATATTGTGCTTGAAGCTATTATGTTTGGTCATGAAACGATTAAAGAAATTTGTGAATTTATTGAAATGATCAATAAAGAAGTGGGCAAGCCTAAATTTGAAATTATAATTCCAGAAGTGGATCACGCCTATGTAAGTGAGATATATGATTTTCTAGCAGAGAGAATGGATAAAGCGGTTAGAATTCACGATAAACATGAGCGCAACGATGCTTTAGATGAACTAAAAGATGAGATGATTGCACACTTTGAAGAAGCGCATCCAGATGATACGGACTTCTTAAAAGAACAATTTAAAGCCATTGAGAAAAATATTGTCAGAAAAATGATTACAAATGAGGGTGTTAGACCTGATGGCAGAGGGATCAAAGATATTCGTCCGATTTCAAGCGAAGTGGGCTTATTGCCAAGAACACATGGCTCTGGACTCTTTACAAGAGGGTTGACGCAGGCCCTTTCAATTACGACTTTGGGTGCTCTTGGAGAAGCTCAACGCATTGATGGACTGGGCCTAGAAGAGACCAAGAGATATATGCATCATTATAATTTCCCACCATTTTCAGTGGGTGAGACAGGCATCAATAGGGTTAACAGAAGAGCGATAGGCCATGGGGCATTAGGCGAGAGAGCCTTAATACCTGTATTGCCATCTGAAGAAGATTTTCCTTATGCAATCAGAGTTGTATCTGAAGTCGTCACTTGTAATGGATCGAGTTCACAAGCGAGTATCTGTGGCAGCACGTTATCCTTGCTAGATGCTGGTGTGCCAATAAAAGATTCTGTTGCAGGTATTGCTATGGGATTGATTCAAGAAGAGGGTAAAATTTCGATCTTGACAGATATTCAAGGCATGGAAGACGCGCTTGGCGATATGGATTTCAAGGTAGCTGGTACTAAAGAAGGTATTACGGCACTTCAAATGGATATTAAAGTAGATGGTCTTGATAAAGCTTTACTAGAAAATGCGCTTGCTCAAGCAAGAGAAGGTCGTCTTTTCATCTTGGGTAAAATGGCTGAAGTGATCACAACGCCGAATCCTGAACTTTCAAAATATGCACCGAGAGTATTTAGCATTAAGATTAATCCAGATAAGATCAGAGACGTTATTGGACCAGGTGGTAAAGTGATTCAAAGAATCACTGCTGAACACAATGTAAAAATTGATATTTCAGATGATGGTTCGGTACTTATTACTGCGAATGATGGTATTGGTGGCGAAAATGCGCTTGCTGAAATCGAAGGCATCACTAAAGATCCAGTGGTCGGCGCTGTGTTCAAGGGCAAGGTAACTCGATTGATGAAATTCGGTGTGTTCGTAGATTTGGGCTTTGGCAAAGAAGGTTTATGCCATATTTCTCAAATTGACACAAAACGTATTGCTAAAGTAGAAGATGTCTTAAACATTGGCGACGAAGTCACTGTTAAAATCATTGAGATCGATGATCAGGGCAGAATTAACTTATCTCGAAAAGTCTTATTGGAAGCAAATAAAACTGAAGCATAGATTATAATATTTTCATAAGCAAAGAAATAAAGATAATATTTGCCTTGGTGCAAGTATTATCTTTATTAATGTTCTATCATTGACTTTATGAGCTGATCGTTTTCACTTATGAATGCCATCGGCGAAAATTATAAACAGATATGAAAAAAGAGGTGGCAGTTTTGCATAATAAAATGCAATTGAGTAATGGCTTGAATATCGTATACCAAAGGTTAGAAGGATATAAATCCGTATGTGTAGGGGTATGGATTAAAGCGGGTTCGGCAAACGAAGATAGAGCGAATAATGGGATTTCTCACTTTATTGAACACATGTTGTTCAAGGGAACTGAGAAGAGATCTGCAAAAGAAATTGCTCTGATTATAGATGGTATAGGGGGTGAAATAAACGCCTATACCGCCAAAGAATGTACATGTTATTATGCAAAACTCTTAGGAGAAGATCTTGAAGTGGGGTTTGATGTGTTGTCTGACATGATACAACATTCTACATTTGAAACGGAACATATGGAAGTTGAAAAAACGGTCATATTGGATGAAATCAATATGTATGAAGATTCTGCTGAAGATCTGGTTGAAGATATATTGACGGGTATTACATTTGGAAACCATGCCTTATCATTACCTATATTGGGAACGAAAGAAACTGTCTCTGGTTTTCAGCGCGAAGACATTTTGGCATATTATTCAAAATACTATGTGGCCAATAACGCTGTTATTTCAATAGCGGGCGATTTTGATGAATCTGAACTCGAAATGTTATGCGAAAAATATTTTGGAGAGATGCCTCAGAATGATCAATTGAGGCTAGATGCAGTTAGACCAGAGTTTCATTCTGCATGTGGACATAAATATAAAGATAATGAACAAGTTCAGGTTTCTATAGATCTGCAAGGCGTTCCCTATGATGATCATAGAAGTTATGATTTAATGTTGCTTTCCAATATATTCGGTGGCAACAATAGCAGCATGTTATTTCAAAAGATTCGCGAAGAATCCGGATTATCCTATTCTATTTTTAGTCAACCTAACTTTTATGACGATATAGGCACGCTTAATATCAGTTTTGGTGTTGCTAAGGAAAATCTTGAGCAGACGATGAAACTCATCATTGAGACCATTAATCTTTTAAAACAAAATCGGCTCTCTGAAGAAGATGTAGAGCATGCACGAGCACATTTGAGGGGCAGTTTTGTACTCGGTCTAGAGGGAACAGACAATTACATGGACTTAATTGGACGCTTGGAACTCTTTACTCAAAAAGAAAAAAACTTTGATGAGATGATGGCGAAGATAGACAACATCAAAAGGGAGACCGTGAATGCTTTGATTGATCTCTGTTTTGAAAAGGAAAAAATAGCGCTTGCCATTGTTGGCGATGTGGATGAACACTTGACGGAAATGTTGTTCAACATGCTGAAAGAGGGCATTATTTAAAATATAAAATTTGATGTTTGTCTGGATAAATTGATATAATAGAGCATATGAGTATAAAATACTGGAGGTTATCATGAACATTAAAATCGTAAATAAATCGAATAATCCATTGCCGAGCTATCAGACACTTGGCTCATCGGGCATGGATCTATTGTCTAATAATGAAACTGAGATTATTGTAAATCCAATGGAAAGAACTTTAGTGCCAACAGGTATTTATTTGGAAATCCCCGTGGGATATGAAGGCCAAGTGAGAGCACGATCTGGGTTATCTATAAAAAATGGTATTACACTGGTCAATTGTGTAGGCACGATTGACAGCGATTACAGAGGGGAACTGAGAGTTCCAATCATCAACCTGGGGAGTGAGCCCTTTAAAATCGTAAAAGGGGATCGCATTGCGCAACTTATTATTACAAAATACGAAAGAATTTCTTGGGATCAAGTGGATTCAGTAGACGAGACAGATAGGGGTTCAGGCGGATTTGGCTCTACTGGCGTATAAACAGGTTTAAAATACAGAGGTAAAAATGTCTATTATTGTGCAAAAATATGGTGGCACCTCAGTCTCTACAGAAGAGGGAAGAAACATTATTGTTTCAAATGCCGAGAAAGTAATATCATGTGGTGATCAATTGGTTATTGTGGTTTCTGCAATGGGGCGAAAGGGTGCGCCCTACGCTACAGATACTTTGATTCACATGTATCAACAGCCTCATTATGAGATGAACACGGCAGATTTAGATTTATTGATGAGTTGTGGCGAGACCATCTCAGCGGCTTACATTTCTAATTGGTTACGGGGAAAGGGCATTAAAGCAAGGGCTCTGATGGGATATCAAGCTGGCATTATAACAGATGGCATTGCTGGAAATGCCACTGTGAAAAAAGTGAACACCGATAAAATCAGAGACCTTTTAGATTTGGGCTATGTAACAGTTGTGACTGGGTTTCAAGGGATATCTGAATTAGGAGATATCACAACACTTGGAAGAGGTGGCTCCGACACAACTGCCGTTATTTTGGGAGAAGCTTTAAATGCTGAATACATTGAGATTTATACGGATGTTGACGGGGTTATGACTGCTGATCCAAGACATGTAAATAACGCAAAAGTTTTGAATACAATCAGTTATGAGGAAATGCATCAAATGGCTCTTGATGGCGCCAAGGTAGTAGATCCCAAGGCAGTTGCAATTGCCAAGAGAAGCAATAGGCCTCTGTTTATTAAAAACACTTTTTCAGAAGGCGTGGGAACGCTTATTCATGGTGCGCATACGCCTGAAGCCAATAAAATAGTGACAGCAGTGGCTCACAAGAATAATATTATACAAGTAAAGATTCAAGTCGATAACTACGATCCTAAATTTGAACAGTTGCTTCAAGCGATAGAAAAGGCAAGCATTTCCATTGATCTCATCAGTTTTCTTGAAGACGAAAAGATCTTTACGGTGGATCATATACATCAAAAGACGATACTCGATTTAACGCATTCACTTGACCTTGCAAGTCACATTACGGAATCGTGTTCTAAAGTGACCGTAATAGGGCATGGTATTCATGGTGTTCCAGGCGTTATGAAGCGCGTCGCATTGGCGTTGACGCGCAATAAGGTGAGTATTTTACAAACTTCAGATTCTTATACGACAATCTCCTGTTTGGTGAGGGAGCAAGAATTGACAAGAGCAATACAAGCATTACATGATGAATTTGGATTAAACAACTAGACGGAGGTGATCCTTTGGCTACCCCAAAGACTACAAAGAGAAATACAACAAGAAAAAAAGCACCTACCACAACCAGTAGGAGTAGAACCACTGCGAAAAAACCCGTTAAAAAAACTGCTAAAGAGTTAGAACATCAATATAAAGTTACGTATGAGCTTAAAATGATTGCTCTAGTTGCATTTACATTGTTTACAATGTTGAGTCTGTATACTACAACCGTGGGACAACTGGGGCATGCGATTAAAAATATCTATTTAGGTTTATTTTCATATGTTGGTTTTATTTTGCCTGTTTTCATCTTTATTTATATTTTTGTGCACATCAATATGAATTTTAGACCTGCAAAAAAAAGAATTTATATTGCCATGTCATTGATTCTCCTCGGCGCCATGATTTTGACGACAATGATGGTTTTTTCAGGTGTTGAAAGAGATTTATTCAAATTGAATTCAAACTTTGGAATAGCTGAGCAGTATAAGACGACTTTTGCCAGAAGTATTTTACTCAAAGGCGGTGGGATTATTGGAGAGCTGATTACCTTTGGAGTACTCAAGTTGATTGGCAATATTGGTGCGTTTATTTTGATTATCGTCTCTTTTGTATCCGGTTTCATCGTTTGGACCAGAATCTCGATTCATGATTTGTGGGAAGAAAAACGGAAAAAACAACTTGAAAAAAAACGCATAAAACAAGAAGAAATCGCTAGGTTGATGGAAGCTCGAGCTGTGAGCGAGCCACCTCAACCTGAATCTGTATTAAATGCAAATGGTCAAAAAAAAGGTTCTCAGAAAGAGGTGCCTCAAAGAGTGGTGCCTCAACATAATGTTGAAGCAGACTCTGAACATTTTTTAAATACGCTAGATAATTATCGAAAAGCTTCAAGAAAAAAAGATGTCAAGGCTTTTGATTATGATTCATATGAAAAGGTGGACGATCAAAAGGTACAGAGTGACGAAGTGAAAAGTGATATTCCAACAGCTAATATGCACAAATCATCTGTGCCGCCTATGCCTGTTGTGCCACCAGTTCATCACTCGGCGCCAGAGTTGGTTATGTCCAGTGCAAAGTCAAATCTTAAGAGCGATTCAAAGGATGCTTTTCAAAGGGATTTGCAAGCTAAACCCAAAGTTGATCCAGAAGTTAAGGTGCAATCTGAACCATCAGTGACAGAGACTATGACTTCCAAAACGGATTCGGAAGTAAAACTGGCTGAGTCCTATGAAGATGAGGCGACCAGAGAACCTGATAGTGTTCCAAAACACATGGCGACAACTACTGAATCATCAGATAAAAAAGTGGTTAAAATCAAAGAGAAGGACATTGAACCAGAAGTTAGACAAAGCGTCAATGATGAAATTAAAGAAAATATTACAAAACCAGTGGAACATTATGTTTTGCCACCAATTAGCTTGTTGAAGGACAATAAAAATGCTCAATTTTTAGAAAATCAAGAAGAGTATATTGAAATGGCAAAATTACTAGAAGAGACCCTTGTCAACTTCAATGTCGATGCAAAAGTGATTTCTGTCAAACGTGGGCCGACGATTACCATGTTTGAAGTTCAATTGAGCCCAGGTGTAAAAGTCAGTAAAATTGTTGGGTTAAGTGAGGATATAGCGCTGAACTTGGCCACAAGTCATGTGAGAATTGCACCTATACCTGGAAAAGCGGCCATTGGCATAGAAGTCCCTAATAAAGTCACTTCAATGGTCACCATAAAAGAGGTTTTAAACTCGCAGGAGTTTAAAAAACAAACTTCAAAAATCACGATTGGACTTGGAAAGGATATATCCGGAAATGCAATTGTTGGTGATCTTGCGAGCATGCCACATTTACTCATTGCAGGGGCCACTGGGTCAGGAAAGTCCGTCTGTGTTAACACCATCATTTCCAGTATCTTATTTAACGCGCGTCCAGATGAAGTTAAATTCTTGATGATAGATCCCAAAGTCGTCGAACTCAGTACGTATAATGGGATTCCGCATTTGATTTTGCCTGTTGTCACAGATGCTAAAAAAGCATCTATAGCATTGAACTGGGCAGTAAATGAAATGACGAGACGGTATAAGCTGTTTGCAGAATTAACGGTTCGTGACATGAAGGGATACAACAAAAAAGCGAAACCACAAGGGTTAGAACTATTGCCTCAAATTGTGGTGATCATTGATGAACTTGCAGATTTGATGATGGTGGCACCAAACCAAGTTGAAGATGCAATCTGTAGACTTGCTCAAATGGCCAGGGCTGCTGGAATTCACTTGATCGTAGCAACTCAGCGACCATCTGTTGATGTCATAACGGGATTGATTAAAGCCAATATCCCTTCTAGAATTGCATTTTCAGTGTCTTCTGCGATTGATTCGAGGACGATTATTGACATGAGTGGTGCAGAAAAATTACTGGGCAAGGGTGATATGCTCTTTTATCCTGTTGGTGCAGCTAAGCCTAAACGTACTCAAGGGGCATTTATGTCTGACGATGAAGTCGAAGGGGTCGTCAACTTTATTAAAAATCAATCTGTAGAGGTGACTTACAATGAGTCTATTTTGGATGATGTCCAAAGTGTAGAGCAGGATTTTGAAGAAGCGGATGAATACCTTGAAGAGGCCATAAGAGTTGTTTTAGACTCTGGACAAGCTTCAGCGTCCATGATGCAAAGAAAATTTAGAGTGGGTTACAATAGAGCGGCGAGAATGATCGATTCCATGGAAGAACGTGGCCTAATCGGACCTTCTAGAGGCAGCAAACCGAGAGAAGTACTCATGACAATGGCGGAATTTGATGCGATGTACGATCATTCAGATTCTGAGGATGCATCGAATGATGATTTAAATATTTCAGATGTATCCGATTATAATCAAGACAATGACATTGAGTTTGATTTGGATGATCATCAAGAGATGCCTTCTGATGATGATCTCTACGATCCTGCTGATTTTGAAGAAAAAAGTGTTGATGATTCTGAAATATAATGATAGATTGACACTAGATAGAATATAATAGAGAATATGAGGATATTATGAAAAAACTTTTTATTGAAACTTTAGGGTGTTCCAAGAATCTTGTAGATTCAGAGCAGATGTTGGGGCTATTGGATGAATCTTATACATTGTGTGATCAACCTGAAGAGGCTGAGATTTTAATTGTAAATACATGTTCATTTATTCATGATGCCAAGGAAGAGTCTATCAATGTAATTTTGGATTTTGCAAAGCTGAAAGCGGAAGGCGTTCTGGAAACCTTAATCGTAACGGGTTGTTTATCACAGAGATATCCGGAAGAACTTTTGGCAGAAATACCCGAGATTGATGCCATCATTGGTACCAGTAATTTTTACAAAGTGGACGAAGTCATAAAAAAATTAGATCAAGATAGGACTCAAAAGATTTTTATGGAATCCGTGGATCTTCAGATTCCTGAGAATTTGCCTAGAATATTGACGACACCAAGTTACTCAGCCTATCTAAAAATTGCTGAGGGCTGTGATAACCGATGTACGTATTGCATCATTCCAAAACTCAGAGGCAAGTATCGTTCAAGAGTACTTGAAGATATTATAGATGAAGCCAAGGATTTGGTTTCAATGGGTGTCAAAGAACTCATTTTGATTGCTCAAGATACTTCTAGATATGGTATAGATCTTTATGAAAAGCCAACTTTACCCAAGCTTTTGACAGCACTTAATGCAATTGAGGGGTTAAAGTGGATCAGAGTTCAGTATTCGTATCCTGACATACTGGATGATGATCTGTTGGAAGGCTTTTTCTCAAATGACAAAGTGGTCAATTATTTTGATATTCCAATCCAGCATGCAAGTGATAAAATATTAAAGTTGATGAACCGTAAAACAACACACGATGACATATTAAACATCATCCAAAAAATTAGAAAGAGAGATCCAGAAGCTGTGATCAGGACCACGTGCATTGTTGGATTTCCTGGAGAGACAGAGCAAGACTTTAATGAACTTTTGACGTTGGTGAGAACCGTTAAGTTTGATCGTCTAGGTGCCTTTACCTACTCGAATGAAGAAAACACACCTGCATTTAAACTGCCAAATCAAGTGCCTGAAGCGGTCATGGTTGAACGTAGAGATGCACTTATGGCGTTACAAATGAACATTTCTGAAAGTCTCTGTTATTCAAAAGTGGGCAAAGTCTATGAAGTCGTTGTAGAAGAAGTTGTAGAAGAGAACAAGCTTTATGTTGGACGTACTCAATATGATTCTCCGGAAATTGATGGTGTGGTTTATATAAACACTGTTGGGCCGTTAGAAATAGGGCACTTTATTCAGGTGAAAATTATTGATGCGTTGGAATATGATGTCATTGGAGAGGTGTATCATGAACATAGCAAATAAATTGACACTCTTGAGAATTATTTTGATTCCAGTAATGATCTTCTTTTTGTTGAATAAAATGATGCTACTTGCACTTGTTGTCTTTGCAGTTGCCTCTTTTACAGATTTTTTAGATGGTCATTTGGCACGAAAGTTAAACTTGATCACGAATTTTGGCAAATTTATGGATCCGCTTGCCGATAAGCTTTTGGTCATGTCTGCATTGATATGCTTTGTTGAGCTTGGCAAAATAAGTTCGTGGATTGTGATTATAATCATATCGAGAGAGCTTATTGTGAGTATTTTTAGAGCGATTGCCGCAGCAGAGGGCGTTGTCATTTCGGCTGGATGGTGGGGTAAATCCAAAACGATATCTCAAATGATTATGATTATCGTGATCTTGATGAATAATTTTCCGTTTTCTTTGGTCTCTTTCCCGATGGATACTATCCTGATAGGGGTTGCAACCATATTGACAATTATATCCGGTTATGATTATATTGCTAGAAATAAGCAAGTACTCAAATAAAAAGCGCTAGGGGGGCATAAAATAGTCATGTCACCCTAGCGTGTTATCTATTATTAAAAAAAATGCACATAATATGTTGAAATGCGTACAGCGTAAATTCAGAATTAGAGGGGGTAAAACGATGATAGAGTCTTCAAGATATCTAAAAGCAGGCATACTGGCAATTGGAACTGAGTTGCTCATGGGGCAGACGGTTAATACGAATGCCACTTTTTTAAGTCAAAAATTGAATGAAATTGGCATTGGTGTTTATTATCACTTAACGGTGGGCGATAATCCTTTGAGAATTGAAAATATGTTGAATTTGCTCATAGCAGAATGTGATATTATCTTTACTACTGGTGGTCTCGGGCCAACTCAAGATGATATTACAAAGGATATCATTGCAAAATCTTTGGGTCTTGAAATGGTTTTTGATCCACACAGCATGGAACGCATTGAAAAGAGATTTAGGCACTTTAATCGCGTCATGACTGAAAATAATAAGAGGCAAGCTTATTTTCCAGAAAATGCTCTGATTTTGGACAATGATATGGGGACGGCACCTGCTTGTATTATAAAATTAGAAGCTTTGAATAAACATATTGTCGTTCTCCCTGGGCCACCAAAAGAGATGAAATGGTTATATGACGAATATATTCAAGATTACCTGATGCATTTGAATCCGCTTAAAATGTTTTCCAAGTATTTGAGCGTGTATGATCTGGGAGAGTCCAGTACGGAAGATGCGCTTCTAGATCTTATCAATGAACAGACGGATCCGACAATTGCCACTTATGCAGGCGATGGCAAAGTGCTTGTTCGTGTGACTTCGTTTGGTCATACAGAAGAGGCTTGCCAACAAAGTGTCAATTCGATGGTGGCTGAAATCAAAAAGAGAATAGGACGTTATATTATTTCAGAAGAAGGCAAGGATATCAGCGAAGTTGTGGCATCTATGCTCCTCGAAAAGAATTTGTCCATCTCTTTTGTCGAATCTTGCACAGGTGGAAAATTGGTTGAAAGTATTGTCAAATTCAGCGGCGTTTCTAAAGTCGTAGACCGTGGGATTGTAACGTACTCTAATAAAGCCAAAATCGATGAAGTCGGCGTTTCAGAAGCAACGCTACTGACACATGGCGCCGTAAGCCATGAAACTTGTTTTGAGATGGTTAAGGGACTTTGCGAGAAAACAGGGTCAACTCTTGGTATATCTACAACAGGCATAGCGGGACCATCAGGTGGAACATCTGAAAAACCTGTGGGCCTTGTGTATATTGGCCTAAAAATTGGACATAAAATTATGACTTTTGAAAATCACTTCTCTGGGGATCGACTAACAGTACAGAATAGAACCGTCAACAAAGCTTTAAAAATGCTCTATGATGAAATCTCAAAATTATAGATGAGAACATATTTTGGATGGTCCGAAAGGGTAAAGTAGATCAAATAGGACTTTACAAAATGTAAAAAAATGGATATTATATAGATGGATGAAATTTTTACAAAAAGACTGGACAGAAGAAGACAATGTGTTATAATGAAATAGAACAAATGTTCTTACAAAAAGGTGGGTGTTTAATTAGATGAGCGAAAGACAAAAAGCATTAGATAATGTACTTGGACAAATCGAAAAGCAGTTTGGTAAGGGATCTATCATGAAACTTGGTGATGATTCTGCAAAGATGAATATTGAAAGCATACCTACGGGATCAATTGATTTAGATGTCGCACTTGGTATAGGCGGTATACCTAAAGGTAGAATTGTTGAAATATATGGTCCTGAATCATCCGGTAAGACCACAGTAACACTTCATATGATTGCTGAGGCTCAGAAACGTGGTGGTGTTGCAGCGTTTATAGATGCAGAGCATGCATTAGATCCTGTGTATGCTTCTAAAATTGGTGTAGATATTGATGAGCTTATTGTGTCTCAACCTGATACTGGAGAGCAAGCACTTGAAATTGTAGATGCACTTGTCAGAAGTGGGGCAATTGATATCGTCGTTATTGACTCAGTTGCAGCTTTAGTGCCTAAAGCGGAGATTACTGGAGAAATGGGTGACTCTCATATGGGGTTACAGGCTCGTTTGATGTCTCAAGCACTTAGAAAGTTAACGGGTATAATCAATCGATCTAATTGTACGGTTATCTTTATAAATCAGTTGAGGATGAAAATTGGGGTTATGTTTGGTAATCCTGAGACGACAACAGGAGGCAATGCACTTAAGTTTTATGCTTCTATCAGATTAGATGTTAGAAAGATTGATACAATTAAAAAAGACAGTGAAATCATCGGCAGTCGAACTCGAGTCAAAGTCGTTAAAAATAAAGTGGCACCACCTTTTAAACAAGCTGAATTTGACATCATGTATGGCACGGGTATTTCTAAAGAGGGCAGTATACTGGATGTGGCAACAAATGCAGAGATTATTAAGAAATCAGGCTCTTGGTACAGTTATGAAGGCAATAAGATTGGTCAAGGTAGAGAGAATGTTAAAGAATATCTCATACAAAATCCTGAAGTCTGTGATGTAATTGAAAAAGAGGTCCGACGTTTCTATAATCTTGAAGAGGAAGCTTCGAAGGAAAGTGAATAGGTAAAGAGCGTATATAGGCATTGATATAAAAGCCACTTTAATTTAATTAAGGTGGCTTTTGCATAATTAGGGCATAAATAGATAAAGAGCTTGGTCGTTTTTAGGCTGTGATGTAGAAGCTATTTGAGAAAAGTGCTTGGAGCCACTAAAATAGGAATGCCTAAAATAATATTTCAAAAATTATCAATAAAAGTCAGCCGGCATTTATTGCATATGCCCATTATTTGTGATATCATAATTTGTGGTATCATAATGAAAAAGTTAATATTTTTATTTGCGGTCACCAATTTGGTGTTAAAAGGGAATCAGGTGAAAATCCTGAGCAGCACCCACTACTGTAAGCCAGACGAGAATACATTGCCACTGTGAAAAATGGGAAGGCGTATTTGAGAGAGAAGGCAAGTCAGGAGACCTACCGTCAATAATACCAATTCTCGGGGATGGAGGCTATTTATTGGTTATGAAAAACAAAAGAGTAAACACACCCTATGGGTGTGTTTTTTTTGCGAATAAAATGGATGAAAGAGGGATAATGGATGAGTGAACGCTATAGGATCAAATTGAAAAGACTTTTGAATTATGAGATGTCGGATAAGCTAAGAGATGAAGTGACAAGGATTCTATCAGATGAAAAAGCTGGGCCTGATGATTTGATGGCAATTTGTAAAAAGCTGAGTGCACATAAAAAGTTAGTTAAACCAAGAGCAGAAATAGATTGGAACCCAACGATTGATTACAGCAAATGCAATGGGTGTCAAATATGTGTTCATTTTTGTCCCAAAAATGTTTATGCTGTAACAGATCAAAAACCAGTTGTCAAAAGCCCTACATCATGTGTACTTTTGTGCTCTAGGTGTATGCAAAAATGTCCAAATAAGGCGATCCGATTTCCCGATAAAGCGGATTATGTTCAATACATCAGCTACAGATAGACAACTGAAGATAGACACATAAATCTGTATGTTTTCGGAGAAACACTTACAGCTAAACACTCATAAATTAATTCTATTTTTTAATAGGGGGATTTCATATTGAAAAGAAACTCAAACGGTAGTTTTGAATTATATAAAGTGTCTTTGATTATCGTTTTATTCATTGCGAGTATTGTGGTTACACTTGTCTCCATTTGTCTGGGGTCAATGTCATTTACGATGAAAGAATCGCTAAGTGCTGTGTTGGTTGCCGACGATTCAGCGGCAAGGCTCATCATATGGCATGTTAGATTACCCAGAATTTTATCAGGAGGTCTTGTGGGCAGCTGTTTAGCACTTTCAGGTTGCATTCTTCAAGGGGTCATGCGCAATTATCTTGCATCTCCCTCTACCATTGGCGTCACAAGTGGTGCTAGTTTTGTCGGATACATTACACTAGTTGTGTTCCCGAGTCTTTTTTATCTATTGCCCATAGGTGCCATAGCAGGGGCTTTTTTAACAACTTTAATTATTTATGCAATTGCTTATGAAAAGGGTGTGAGCCCTGTAAAAATGATTTTGTCTGGAATGGCTATTGCTGCTGTTTTTGGTGCATTCAATGATATTATAAGGAGTTTTTTTCCGGACAGAATTGCCAATGCAACAGGGTTTCTTGTGGGGAGTCTAAATGGCGTTGCTTGGAAAAACTTTTCTCTTATACTGCCGTATGCACTTGTTGGCATTGTGATCTGTTTCTTTCTGCCTTCGAAGATGAATGTTTTGATGCTAGGCGATGAGATGGCCAATGCTTTAGGTGTGCGAACAGAACGCTTTAGATTTTTTTTAATAGTGATCTCATCATTGTTGGCTGGCGCTGCAATATCTGTTTCGGGTCTTATAAACTTTGTGGGCTTAATTGTTCCACATATTGCAAAATTGCTCATAGGGTCTGATTACAAATATCTTTTTCCCACTTCAATTGCACTGGGATACTCATTAGTCGTGATCTGTGACACTCTGGGACGCATTATTTTACCAGTTGGTGAGATTTCTGTCAGCATAGTGATTTCATTTGTTGGTGCACCTTTCTTTCTCTATTTACTCAGAAATAAGCAGACCGCTTAGGGAGGTTTACATGTATTTTGGATTTGAGAATGTAAGTATTAGTTATGGGAAAAAGAAAATTGTTCAAGATGTCACGATTGATTTTCCTAAGGGCAAGACAACCACGATTATTGGTGCGAATGGCTGTGGTAAAACGAGTTTACTAAAAACTATTTCACGTGCAGTGCATCCAGAAACCGGAAAAGTTGTCTTTAATAATAGGCCCATAGGTCATTATAAACCGAAGGCGTTGGCAAAGAAAATTGCCTATTTGCCACAGATCCATGAATCGCCCTCCGATATCAGTGTTAGAACATTGATTTCTTATGGCAGATATCCATATCGTAAATTTGGAAAGGGCTTAAGTGAACAAGATCATGAAATTATTGATAAGACCATTTGTTTAACGGGACTTGATCATTTACAAGACAGAACGCTAAATAATCTATCCGGTGGCGAACGACAAAGGGCGTGGATAGCCATGACCATATGTCAAGAACCAGAAATACTCATACTAGATGAACCCATCACTTATCTAGATATAGGTTATCAGTTAGAAGTGATGGAGTTAATACGTACATTGGGAGCACAGTTGAATATTACGATTATTATGGTACTACATGACATCAACTTGGCTGCACGTTATTCTCATCATATACTTTCCATAAAGGATAAACAAATTTATGCATGTGGTGAGCCTAGACATGTGATCACAGAAGATAAATTGTTAGATATTTTTAATATCCACTCTCAGATTCATGAAGATCACCGGAATACGTGCCCATTTATAATTCCAGAGAAAAAGTAACGACATGGTCTAAAATAGACCATAACATAAAGGGTACTTGTAATAGAAATAGACTTAATTTAATGGAGGCATAAAAATGTTTAGAAATGTGTGCAAATTAACTTTAACTTTTGCGATAGGATTATTGATTTTGGCTGGATGTGGCAGTGAAAAAGCCATTGCGGATAACGTATTGACTAGCTCTCAAAATAACAATACGGATGTCGTGCAATCTGAAAATGAAGTTGCTGATGTGGCAGAAGTCAGTCCTATTAAGAGACAATTGCTTAAATCAGCAGATGAGGTTCAAATTACTGAAACAGAAGTTATTTTTAAAGATGATTCAGGAAGAGATGTGATCACCATCCAAAAAAATCCGCAAAAAGTGGCTGTACTCTATGGGAGTCATGCCTGTCTTTGGAAAGAAGCAGGGGGTGACATCAAGATTGGCATTGGAGGCAAAGGTGCTGAGGCGCTCTATAAAGATCAAATAGGCCATAACTTTTTAGAGGATGAGGGCGTTGTTACAATTGCAAAGAGTTCATCTGCTAAAACTTGGGATATAGAAGCTATCTTAGCTGAGCAACCGGATTTGATCATCTGTTCTACAGCGATGAATGGATACTCCACGCTTTCTGCTCCTGCTGAAGCGGCAAACATTCCAGTGATTGCAATTACTTACAGCGGCGTTGGTGATTACTTAAAATGGTTTAAAGTCTTTTGTAATATCAACTCTAAACCAGAATTGTGGGATTCGATTGCGAACAAAACAGTAGATGATATTGCACATATTATTGAGAGTGCACCTGTTGAAAACACACCCAAAGTGCTTTCAATACTGCCTAAGACAGACGCTGTCAGTGCCAATCTTGCAGCTTCTGACATGGGGGTTATTATCGAGCAGTTACATGCAATAAATGTTGTGGATGATTTGGCCGAGGATTTGTCTTCTGTGAGAGTTGACATCAACTTAGAAACCATGTTGGCGACAAATCCTGATATGATATTCGTCCAGTGCATTGGATCGGAAGAAGAAGCACGTGAACTCATGGATTCGCACTTCTTAGATAATCCTGTTTGGAATAGTTTGGAAGCCGTTAAGAACAATAAGATTTATTATATGCCAAAACGCCTATTTCACAATAGACCTAATCGAGAATACAATGAATCCTATAAAATGATGTTTGAGTTGCTATATCCAGAGATTGAACTGTGAAACGAGATCTCAATGAGTGAAGCGGCATGGGATCGCTCATATGTATGATTGCACTTAAGAGGGGCCGTCATGGATAAAAATGATGGCCTGTAGCTCATTTTCATGCATATGCATGTGGCAAGTATATAGGTGTGTTAACAGTGTTCATAAAGAGAGGAGATAAAAAAATGAAAGATAAGGCAATACTCATTACCAGTTTTGGAACGAGTCATGAGGAAACCAGACAAAAGAATATCGTCCAATTTGAAAATTTTATCGGCGAGAAATGTTCGGATTATACTATTTATAGTGCGTATACGAGTTCAATGGTCAGAGGCATCCTTAAAAAAAGGGGGATTGAAGTCGACAGCGTGGCAATGGCACTGGATAGAATGTATCAGGAAGGGATAAAAAATGTTGTCATACAACCTACACATTTGATTTATGGACATGAGTTTGAAAAAATTGCGCATACGTTAAGAGCTTTTGAAGGCAAATTTGAACGGATAGAGATAAGTACGCCACTTCTTGCTGAAACAGATGATATGATTGCAGTCGTTCAAATATTATCAAATGCAATTGATGTGGATTCAGAAACGGCTTTAGTTTTAATGGGACACGGGACCGATCACTATGTGAATGCTGTATATCCTGCACTTGATTATGTGGCGAAAGCCAGTGGCAATAAGCATGTGTTTGTAGGAACCGTTGAAGGTTATCCTGAAGTTGAAGCGGTTGTTGATTTTGTAAGAAAAAGGGGTTACAAGAAAGCGGTTCTGACGCCACTCATGTTTGTGGCAGGGGACCATGCTGTGAATGATATGGCGTCAAATGAACCAGATAGCTGGAAATCCATATTCAGTCAAAATGGTTTAGAGGTCACTTGTGTTGTGAAGGGACTTGGAGAATATCCTGAAATTCAAACCTTGTATTATAAACATCTCTGTAATTTTTTATAGAATAAGAAGGCTGAAAAAAATCATTTTAAAAAAGTGAATGGCCTTAAGAGTACTATTTTATTTTTATCATGTTGCAAAAGCGCCCAAAGAGAATAAAATGATTATGAGCCTCTGTTAAAGTGAGAAATGCTGAAATAATCGTCATTTCAACCGTTTTAGGATAGTGCACATCTTGACAGTTTGTTAAAAAAAATATAAAATTAGTGTATAGGTTTATCTCAAAAAAAGGCCTATATATGATAAGATTGGATCACTGGTCTTACAACAAACAAAAAGGGGGTGAGCGACATTAGCGTGCCAGCATTTCTCGTTGTAATTATTGGGGCTGTTCTGGGCGCAGGTGGTTTTGGAGTCGGTTATATAGTCAGAAAAAATACAGCTGAGAAAGTCATATTAAGTGCTGAATTTAAAGCAAAAGAGATTATTGCTGAAGCTGCAAAATCAGCTGAATCCGTTAAAAAGGAGAAAATCCTTGAGGCAAAAGAAGAAGTACTCCAAATTAGAAAAGAAATAGACAAGGAAACGAAAGATCGTCGTTTAGAAATTCAAAAACTTGAAAGAAGAAATCTTCAAAAAGAAGAATCTTTAGAGAAAAAAGTAAATGCTCTTGAAGCCAAAGAGGAAAAATTAGCAACAAAGCTTAAAATTATCGAAAATAGAGAGCAAGAGGCTGAATTACTCTATGCAAATCAAATCAAGGAATTAGAAAGAATTTCTGAACTAACGATCGATGAAGCTAAAAATCAACTTCTTGCTGATGTTGAGAAAGAAATTAAACATGACGCGGTTGTTTTAATTAAAGACATTGAGACAAAAGCAAAAGAAGAAGCTAGCAAGAAAGCGAAAGATATTTTAGCTTATGCGGTTCAAAAATGTGCAGCAGAATATGTTGCAGAAAGTACGGTATCTCTTGTTAATTTACCTAACGATGAGATGAAAGGAAGAATTATTGGTAGAGAGGGTAGAAACATCCGTGCATTAGAAACGCTCACAGGAGTGGATTTGATCATCGATGACACACCAGAAGCCGTAATATTATCTTCATTTGATCCTATTCGAAGAGAAATTGCCAGAGTAGCACTTGAAAAATTGATTATTGATGGCAGAATTCATCCAGCAAGAATCGAAGAAATGGTAGAAAAATCTAAAAAAGAAATTGATCAATTAATTAAAACCGAAGGGGAGAATGCGACCTTCGACATTGGTATCCATAATTTACATCCCGAAATTATAAAATTAGTAGGACGTTTAAGATTTAGAACGAGTTATGGGCAAAATGTATTAAGACATTCTATTGAAGTGGCGCATTTAGCTGGGTTAATGGCTGCAGAAATTGGTGCAGATGTTAAAATCGCTAAACGTGCAGGATTATTACACGATATCGGTAAAGCTGTGGATCATGATCTTGAAGGGACACATATTGAACTTGGAATGCAAATTTTAAAGAAATATCGTGAATCAAAAGCTGTAATTCATGCAATGAGTACGCATCACGGAGATTATGAGCCTGAAACAGTTGAGGCAATTCTTGTGACTGCTGCAGACGCATTGTCAGCTGCTAGACCAGGGGCGAGAAGAGAGACTCTTGACACGTATATCAAGAGATTGGAATCTTTAGAGAACATTGCAAATGGATATGAAGGTGTTGAAAAATCATTTGCAATTCAAGCAGGTAGAGAAGTTCGTGTGGTAGTGTATCCAGAAAAAGTAAATGACGATGATATGTTCTTGCTTGCAAGAGAAATCAGTAAAAAAATTGAAGCAGACTTGGATTACCCAGGACAGATAAAAGTACACGTTATTAGAGAATCTAGGGTAACTGACTTTGCAAAATAAGATAAAATAGATCTATGATGGATATTAAGAAGAATTCTTCGGAATTCTTCTTTTTAATTGAAACAATAAGATTTGAAAGCAGCCATGAATGTTCACCCTCAAACAGCGTCAGCGAAAATCGTTTTGAGACATCGGAGATGACACAAATGTTGTTACATATTGGATAATAAAATATTAAATAAAAATTAACTCGAGTTAAATAATATTGACAAAATACTTAACTCGAGTTAAACTATTTCCATATAAAAAGATATTTACAGGAGGTATATAATGATCAAATTAAAATTTAACGCTAAAATGACTTATATTTTTCTGATTTTAGCTGTAAGCGTATATTTAGTAATGATGTTGGTAACAATCCCTCAGCTTAGACACGAGATGAATGGCATTGAAGTTTTTGACTTAAGGGCATTAGGATATTCTCTCGAAGAGGGAAGAGCAATTATAGAGACAATAACTCCAAGTGGAAGACAATTTTATACCCATGTTCAACTGCCACTTGATTTCATTTATCCGTTTAGCATAACGATGTTTTGTATTTCCTTTTTAAAGCAAGCATCCAATCGATATAAAATTTTAAAAGCAATTTGGTGGCTGCCCATTTTTATAATGCTCTTTGACTATACAGAGAATATTTTCATTTATCTAATGTTAAATGGTCATGCCAGTGATTTCATGATAGGCTTTTCAAGTGCAATGACGGTTTTAAAAAGTATGTCAAGCACTGTGATCTATAGCATTATTTTGATCATCTTAATGCTCAAAATCGCAGATAGAATCGCCAAAAGCGTTAGAAAGGGGAGCGAATGAACCAGTTTAATGTTGGCAGGAGAGAGTCTAAAAAGGCTGAAACGAAAATTGAAATTATGAAAGCCTTCATAGAAAGGCTGGAAATGGATGAATTAAATGCAATAAGAGTACAGGATATTTGTGATGTTGTAGGGATATCTAAAGTTACTTTTTTTAATTACTTCACTTCTAAAGAACAAGTTATTGAATATTTTATACACTTTTGGCAATATGATTTGGATTATCAGATCTGCCAAACACAATTAAGGGGAAGAGCATTAATATATGAGTTGTTTAGACGTGTTGGCGCGCATCCGGCTTCCAAACATATTTTAAATGCAATCATGTTATTTTTCATTAAAACATCTGATTATAAGCCGATGACAATAGATGACTACGAACTCTATTTATGGAACTCAGATGCTTATAATCAAGGATTTAGACTTACCACAATACAAGATTTATTTGAAAAAGGTCTGGCAGAATGGCAAGTGAGTAGTGCAGAAATAAAGACCATGATGAATAATCTGCTCAGTGGATTTTATGGAATGGCTTTTTTACAGACGGTATCATATGCTGATAATTTAAATGAAAACTATGAAAAATTTTTAGACTCCATTTTGCCTTTGGACTTGAAATAAAGTTTTTTTTGCTTTTGATTCCAAAGCATTTTACTCTGAAGAATAGACATTGACAAAATGTATTTGTTTAGCGCTTATAACAACGGGTATATTTTTTACATCATTGAAACTGTAAGAATCGAACTCTATTAGCAGTAAGGAGGATAACAGAAATGGAAGTACTAAAAGTAGCAAGTCATTCGAATCCTAGTTCTGTAGCTGGTGCACTTGCAGGCGTTATTAGAGAAAGTGGTGTTATAGAAATACAGGCAGTTGGTGCTGGTGCTCTCAATCAATCGGTTAAAGCCATTGCAATTGCCAGAGGTTTTATGGCACCAGGTGGTGTAGATTTGAGCTTTATGCCCATTTTCACTGAGGTTATGATCGATGGTGAGGAACGTACTGCTATAAAATTAATTATTGAAAAGCGCAATATTTAAAGGAGGCAATGTTCATGGAAGTATTAAAAGTTTCTTCAAAATCAAATCCAAACTCTGTTGCTGGTGCTTTAGCAGGTGTTATTAGAGAGCATGGAAGTGCTGAAATACAGGCTGTAGGGGCAGGTGCAATCAATCAATCTATAAAGGCTATTGCCATTGCGAGGGGCTTTGTGTCTCCTTCAGGAATAGACTTAGTCTGCATTCCCGCTTTTGCAGATATTATTATTGATGGGGAAGAGAGAACTGCTATTAAACTCATTGTTCAACCCAGATAAACGATGATAGATGACTTAATTTTGAAAAGAGCCGTAGTGCTCTTTTTTTAAGTTGCACCAGAAATAAAATTAGTCTATAATTGATAGCGAAGGTGTATGAAAAAAATAATGTTGGATAAATAGTTCGGATTTTAATGCGACTGGGGTCCAATTTGGAGGTAAAACATGTACGAAAATTATCAAAATCCTTTAATTGAAAGATATTCAAGTGAGGAGATGCTTAAACAGTTTTCGCCGATGAAGAAGTTTTCAACATGGAGGAAATTGTGGATTGCACTTGCTGAATCCGAAAAAGAGCTAGGATTAAATATTACGGATCTTCAAATTGAAGAAATGAAAAAAAATATATACAATATTGATTTTAAACGCGCTGCTGAATTCGAAAAGGAAGTCAGACATGACGTTATGGCACATGTGCATGCATTTGGTGAGCAATGTCCCAATGCAATGCCGATTATCCATCTTGGGGCAACCAGTGCTTATGTGGGTGACAATACGGACCTAATTGTTATGAAAGAAGCGCTTGGTATTGTGAAAAGAAAGTTGGCTGTGCTCATAGATAAATTGGGTAAATTTGCTGAAGAAACAAAGGCGATACCAACACTTGGATTTACACATTACCAGCCAGCTCAGCTGACAACTGTTGGAAAGCGGGCGACGCTTTGGCTAATGGATTTGGTCATGGATTATGAAGATGTTTGTATTCTTATGGATCAGATGAAAATGAGAGGTGTTAAGGGCACAACCGGAACACAAGCGTCTTATCTCAATTTATTTGATAATGATCACACAAAGGTAAGCCAATTGGACGAAATGGTTGCGATAAAGATGGGTTTTAAAGAAACTTTGGCAGTTACTGGACAGACCTACACACGTAAAATTGATGCCAAAGTACTTGGTGTCCTTTCTGGTGTTGCTATGAGCCTCCACAAGATGACAAATGATTTGAGACTATTGCAATCTTTAAAAGAAATTGAAGAACCGTTTGAAAAGAAACAGATTGGGTCTTCTGCAATGGCCTATAAGAGAAACCCAATGAGAAGTGAAAGAATTTCTTCACTTTGCAAATATGTTATATCGTTGGCTTCTAGTCCCCAACTGGTGGCGGCAACACAGTGGTTTGAGAGAACTCTTGATGACAGTGCCAATAAACGGTTGGCAATACCGGAGGGCTTTTTAGCCATAGATGCATGTCTTGATATTGCCAACAATGTTACTACTGGTCTTGTGGTTTATGAAAAAGTTATAGAGAAGCATGTTATGGCAGAGCTGCCGTTTATGGCAACTGAAAACATTATCATGGAAGCTGTTAAAAAAGGTGGCGATAGACAAATCATGCATGAGTCCATTCGTGTTCATTCCATGGAAGCTGGACGGATGGTAAAAGAACTTGGTCTAGAAAACGATCTTTTAGAGCGCATCTCAAAAGATCCATCTTTCAATTTATCGGATGAAGACATCAAGAGTTTGTTGAATCCAACGGATTATATAGGGAGAAGCCCAGAACAAGTGGATGCGTTTATTATAAAGCATGTCATGCCTATTCGAGAGGCACATGCAAGTGATTTAGGAACGAATATTGCTCTAAAAGTATAGAGTAAGCTGTAAAAGGATAGAGCAAACGGTCTCTTCTTTGGTAAAAATGCCTGAAGAGGCCGTTTTTATGATAAGTACAAGAAAAAAAGACTTTACATGTTTGAGAGATGTGTTATAATTAAATTCGTCTTTAAGAGTGTTTCCTTGGTACCCACTATAAAAAACAAGGGGTTGATAAATATGTCAATAGAACGTTACGGTATTATTGATCAAAAAAACCCCCGTGAAATTGTCCTGTTAAAATCCAGGAGATGTCAATGGGGGATTTGTACTTTTTGTGACTATATTCATGACAATTCAAACGATGAATTTGAAATAGTGACTCTTAATCAATCGGTATTAAAAAAAATTACAGGAAAGCTTCATGCACTGGAAGTGATCAATTCAGGAAGTTGCTTTGAATTACCAGAGGAAACTCTTAGAGACATTAAAGCGATTGTTGAAGAAAAAAAAATCGAACACTTGTATTTAGAAAGTCATTATATGTACAGGCATAAATTAGAGGAAATGCGTTCTTATTTTAAGATTCCGGTGACCTTTAAATGCGGCATAGAAACATTTGATGATTATTTTAGAAACAAAGTGCTCAAAAAAGGGGTAATTTTTAAAGACCCCAAGGAAGTTTCAAGCTACTTTTCTTCAATCTGTTTAATGGTTGGCATAGAGGGACAAACTCGTGAAATGATTCAAAGTGATATTCAGATTCTTCTGAAGTATTTTAAACATGGCTGTATCAATATCTATCAGGATAATTCGACTCAAATCAAATCAGATCCAGAATTGATACAGTGGTTTAAAGAAACTTATTCGCATCTAGAAACGAATGCAGCCCTTGAAATTCTTTGGCATAATACTGATTTTGGTGTAGGAGGCGCAACACATGAATAACAAAACAAATTTTTTAGCAAGGACAGCTGTGGTGGCATCACTGTACGTTGTTATTACACTTTCATTATTCTTTTTAAGTTATGAGGCAATACAATTTAGAGTATCTGAAATTATGGTTTTACTTGCCTTTATTGATCCACTCTATATTCCAGGACTTGTACTGGGGTGTTTTATGGCAAATTTGATGGGACCTTTTGGCATCATTGATGCCTTGTTCGGTTCTTTCGCTTCACTTTTAGCACTATTGATGGTTGTCAAGACCAGAAAATGGTTTGGAAATAATTTAAAAAGCCTTGTAATAGCAAGTCTGTGGCCGGCTATTTTTAGCTTTATTATTGCGTTTGAAATTACGGTTGTCTTTGGTTCAGAAGATTCTTTCTGGTTTTGGACTGTAATGGTGGCTGTTGGTGAATTTGTGGTCATTACACTTGCAGGCGTGCCCATATTCAACTGGATTATAAAAAATGACGGAGTTGTCAGACTGCTTAAGTTTAATAAGTAAAAACAATTTATAATAGTATGCAACCATTTAAATATATAACCGTTTGAGCTGATCAACTCAAACGGTTTTTTAAACAACAAGATTTGAGCCGAAAGCTGTGCTGAGGGATGTTCACCCTCAAACAGCGTCAGCGAAAATCGTTTTGAGTCATCGGAGATGGCTCAAATGTTGTTGTATGCAAGATTTGAGCCGAAAGCGGCGTCAGCGAAAATCGTTTTGAGTCATCGGAGATGGCTCAAATGTTGTTGTGTGCAAGATTTGAGCCGAAAGCGGCGTCAGCGAAAATCGTTTTGAGTCATCGGAGATGACACAAATGTTGTTGTATGCAAGATTTGAGCCGAAAGCGGCGTCAGCGAAAATCATTTTGAGTCATCGGAGATGACACAAATGTTGTTGTGTGCAAGATTTGAGCCGAAAGCAGCGTCAGCGAAAATCGTTTTGAGTCATCGGAGATGGCTCGAATGTTGCTCTTTGAAAAGAAATTGATATCAGGCATGGACATTAAAATGAATATACATATATATTTAAACGTAGAAATAATCTTGATAATTCATGAAAATATCAAGATTATTTTAATACTTTTTTGATAACTTTATGGCGTTCTTGGGTATAAATGTAAAGACCGATATATCTTATTAAAGTATTGAATTAGAGTGTCCAATAAAAAACGGTGTTGTTCCTACTTTCAAGGAATTTAACAAAATCCGTCGTTTTCAGTTCTACTGTAGCTGTATTGATATTTGGATGGAAAGTCAGTAATTCTTCTGAAAGCAACGCCTTGTCTACGATGACAATGACTTCAGCGTTGGTGTCGTTGATAATGCCAAATGGAGAAACTGAACCGGGTAATAATCCCAAGTATTTCATGAGTCTATTTTCAGAGGCAAATCCAATGCGTCCCAAATCATGATTTTTAGAAAGTAAATTTAAATCGACGCGTTTGTGATCTTCAAGTACCACTAAGAAATGCTTTTTACCTTTGTTGTCTTTTAAAAACAAATTCTTGCACCCTGTGCCCTCAAATTCAAGTGAGAGTTTATCTACATCGTCCACGGTATACACAGGAGGATGTTCATAAACTTTATAATGAATATGAAGTGCATCTAAGGTGTCATATACAGCCTGTTTGGATTGCATAACATACCTCTCATATTTAATAATTTAAGTTTGTAAAACGCGTATTTTAAAGAAGACTTTTAGGCTAGACGCGTGAGCACAAAAATGGATAAGAGATGAAATGAAGGAGGCTTAAGTGGATGTGCTCGAAATATGGTATAATAATATAGAATAGAGCCTAGCGTGTACCTATGATTATCATTTTATTTGAAATTCAAAATAGCGTCAAGTTCTGATTGAATAAAGTATCAAGGGAGGATAAAATGCTTAGAAAATGTGAACAATGTGGCCGATTTTTTGGTGATGAAGGTGATAGTAAAATTTGTAATGCTTGTGCTTTATCCACTCGACATTTTAAAAGCACAGGTGATCCGGAACGTGATAAATTTCAAGCAACTCGAGAAGTGGTTTATGATAACCCAGATATTTCTCCACAAGGCATTATAGATATTCTAGAAGAGATGGGCATTGAAATCACTGCTAGACAAATTTTAAAATATGTTGATGAAGGCAGATTGACTTTGAATACTGAAAAGATAGGAAATCACTGTCATATGTGCGGTAAGAAAATTAGCTTTGGCAAGTACTGCGATCGCTGTAGATTGAAAAAAGAATTAGAATCGGTAGATACTTCTGAAGTGAGAGATAATAATGATTCTAGTAGAATTAAAATGCATATAAAAAAATAGAATGATATATTTTTTATTGAAATCCAGGCCATGTCTGGATTTTTATTTGAAATAACAAGATTTGATCCGAAAGCGGCGTCAGCAAAAATCGTTTTGAGTCATCGAGAGAAGTCTCAAATGTTGTTGTATATATCATTAGTTTTCGTCCAGCTTAGAGGCAGGAATGTTTAACCTGCTCTAAGTGGTAAGACGAGGACGGGTCTGACAAAAGAATATTTTGGCGGACAATGATTATAAGAAAGTAAATAAATTTGCCTTTTAATGTGACTATGTTATAATTATTATGATAAGACCTAATTATGAAAGGAGATTGACATGAAAAAAAAGCAATACATAAAGTTTATGATTCTCATTTTTACTCTTTTAATTCTTATAGGTGCAATTGGGTATTTTCGGATTATCGATAAAAGTTTGATCCGATCTATGTTAAAAGAGTACAAGCAGGAACTGTGTACGGTAAATATTAGTGACGATAAAAGCTTCTCTAACTTAAACGAAGAGGGCCAGATTGAATTCACAGCATACTTGGAGAGCTTCAAAAAATACTTTACTGAAGAAGGTTTTAAAGGCTTTTTTGGCGATAGAAGAGGTTCTGTCTATAGAGACTACGTTGAAGCAAATCCAGACGTCAGTTTAAAATTTAAAGGGATCAAATACGATAAATTTGAATATGATTCAGAAAATAATCGGTACATTGTCAATTATAAATTGCAAATACAGGCAAGTGATGATCAAATTTATACAGAAACGATTCAATCGGTAATTATTAAGGAGAATGGTCAGTGGAAAATTGATCATGAGAAAATTTATAATTATGGGAGTATGTTTAATAATTGATTGTCTTTTAAAAGACAATCAATTCCACAAAGTCTGATATAAATCAAAAGAACCCTGAAGAGTGGCTTGGTAGTAAATGCCCCATCTTTTGGGTTCTCTTTTATTTTAGTTTTATGTTTTAGATTTGATGTATTTATCGATGGCCCTTGAAATATCACCATCTACGAGTTTGCTCAATTTGTCTATAATGGATTTTGGTTCCTCTTTTGTGCCAGACTTGAGCCATTCAAGCATCAAATTGACAAATCCATAGGTATAGAAGCGTGCAATAAAGTGTTTTTCTTCTTCTTTGATGGGAAGTTCTCCAGCAAGCTCGTTGACTACACCTAAAAGCAAGTCGAATACCTGTTGATTCAAAAACATTTCCAGATGATCTCGACCAAGTGAGTTAACTGTACTCAGACAAAAAGCACGGTTGTTTTCAACGTATTGAAAGATCTTTAAAAAACCTAGTTGCCAAGTGTCATAAGTTTTGTAATCAACGATGGATTCAAGCGCTTCAGATCTAAAAATATAGCCTAGCAAATCATAAATATCTTGAAAATGGTAGTAAAAAGTTTGTCGATTTATGCCGCAAGTAGTCACTAAATTTTTAACGGTTATATGATCCATTGAGGTCTTTGACATCATTTTTTTTAGACAGCAGGCAAGTTGTTCTTTGGTATGATTTGACATGCTTAAACTCCTTGTTATTTTACGGATTTTGATGGTGATTATATTTTATCATTTTGACACAAATATTGACAGAATTTATATTAAAATCATAATCTCATCTTTTTATCAGTAATTGAATGATTTAGAGAACATAGTCTGTATTTGCTTTTGTTTTAATAATACTGAAAAGAAAGTCATTTGCCGTTGCGCCTTTTGGAGGTTTCGCAAACAATAAACTTTTTTTTAAATATCTTCAACATGAGCAAGGCATCTAAACAGTTTGACATGAGGCAAATTATTATAGCTCACATATCCATCTGCTTGAAGATGCTTGTGAACTAGCAAGAAGGGCAATAGATACAAAAGATATCTATTGAAGAGGTAGCCTATTAGTGCTAAAATTTAGAAAAATACTTTAAATATTAGTAAATCAAACGAGAGTCAATCAAGAGCCAAAAAATAAAATTAGCTGGACGTCTAGGGGAAAGAAGGGATCGTAATGATCCTTTTTTCTGGTGAATTGAATTCAGCCAGAAGTGTAAATTAATATAGGGGGTATTTATGAAGAGTGATAAGTTTTTAATTTATTTGCTTTTAGTAAGTTTGCTTTTGACGGTGTGCGTACCTATAGATTCATATGGTCTGTCCGCTGATTTGAAAATCTCAGGGGTTTATAGTGACAGTGAACTTGCAAGAGCTGTTGAATTGGGTTTTGGTACATATGAAAAAAACTCAAATATTTCGTATAAGAACTTTTTTTTAATGTTGGATAAAGTTATTGAACGCTCTAATACCGAGGCTTTAGGTGAGTGGCAAAAGACATTTTCTGAGGCTAGAAAGTCAACCTAAATTATGAAGCGTGATGAAGGGATGCTTGCTATTTTTTTTGCTTCGAGAATGATGGGAGAGTCCTATGAGAACTATAATATAGATGGAGATGTCTTGCTTGGTACTCTTGGTGAAAGTATATGGCATGAAATGTCATGGCATTATCCTTATTTCTCAGGCTGGGACAAGAGTGTTGTTTTAGGAAATGATCAATGGGATAACGCTATGATTGCAGCCTATTTTTACAATATGAGCAGAATGTCTAAAATGAGTGACAGCCTTATATTTGACTATGACGAAAAAAGCAACTCAATGCGATTAAACGAATCGTTAACTCATGAAGAAGCATTGCGTGCAGTCGTTAGACTCTATGACTCTGGGCTCGCTGAAACTGAGAGAATCAAGACGGATCAAGATGCTGAACTTTTGAAAGCAGCTGATGCTCGACGAAAGGCCATTTTAGAGAGTCAAACAAGTATAGTGACCAAGGGTAACGTATACTATATTTCAAACTCTGGAAATGATTTTAATGATGGTCGTTCTCCCGAAACAGCGTGGGCAACAATCGAGAAAGCAAATCAAATGGCATTACTAGATGACGATACAGTCTTTCTTGAATGCGGTGGTATTTTTAGAGGTATATTATTGTTTAGAAATAATATAACTTATTCTGCTTATGGTGAAGGCGAAAAACCAAAAATTTTAGGGTCTCCAGAGAATGGTGCAAACCCTGCTAAATGGAAATTGATGGCGGGCACTAAAAATATTTGGATTTTTTATAGAGAGATCTACGAGACAGGTGTAATTGTACTTAATGATGGTGAAAAGTGGGCAAACAGAGAGACTGCTCTCTGGAACGGGGAAGAATATGTAAATGTAGTGGATAAGAAGCGTCCAATAGACATAAATCAATTAAAGGATATGACTTTCTTTCAGGATGTTGATTATTCGGGATATTCGTCAGAAGAGGCTATCGGTGAATTGAATATTCCTGGTAAGATCTATATGCGTTGTGATCTTGGTAATCCTGGAAAGGTCTTTAAGTCCATAGAATTTGAGAGTAAACCCTATGGTGATGCAAACTTGAAAAGCTCTTTTATACTTCAGGTTGGAGAAAATTGTTTAATTGATAATCTGTGTTTTCTGTATTGCCAGGGAGGCATCAGTGTCAGTGGTAACTGTACAGTACAAAACTGTGAGGTTGCTTGGATCGGCGGAAGCGTAGCTGGATACAATGGTTCAGGTCTGGGAACAGATACACAGGCAGTTCTGCGATTTGGCGATGGTATTTTATGTGCTAAGGGCTCAAATAATAATGTGTTGAATAATTATGTACATCATATGTATGACTTTGGCATAACGGCTGAAACGGGTCCTTGGTTCGAAAATGAAGAAGATAGATATGCTTATGAAACAATTTTTAAAGGTAATCTCGTTGAAAATTGTTCAGGCGGATTTCTTATTGGAGATTGGGAGGCGCTTCAATCAGGTCTAGATCACAGCGTTATTTTTAAAAATATTTGCATTGGAGATAATACTGTTTTATTTTCTGGATATGGATGGTCTCATCAAGAATTGGATTATGACTGGGGACACGCAAGTGCTGTCAATAATGGTAACAGTGCTATAACCTTCGCCTATCCACCAAAGGCCGCTCAGAATATTGAAGTTAAAAATAATATATTCTATGTGGGGAAATATGCTCTAGTCAGTAGTTGTTATGGTGCAAAAGGGTTGAAGGGACTTTATAACGTGAAATTTGATGGCAACACGTATGTTCAAAATCCACTAGGGACATTAGCATATTGGCAAAAAAACGAAACCGATAAAATAAGGCAATGCTTTATTAATAATAGCAGCGCAAAAGAAACAATAAGTAATGTATTAGAGGACAAAAATGGTGTTACTTGGAAGTGAAATTAGAGTATTGGAGATGTTGTGATGAAAGATCAATATACCATAGAGTATTTAATGACAAACTCAAATTTGCCTGGACCAAGAGGTAATTTAGAACTTTTATACAAATTTGCTCATACGGCATCTGAGGAGATCAGCAACGAATGCCTCGACTATAATCGTGATGATTTAAGCAATTCTCCAGAAGAATTTGTGGTGATGTGTGGTGTGGTTAGTTTCTGTGTAAGGCAGACTCACCTCTTTATAATTGACGATGCAGATTCAGAAAGACTTGGCAAGATGGAAATTGAGCTTAAAAAGTATGCTAATCATTCCAGTTGGAGGATCAGGGAAGCGGTTGCAATCGGTCTGCAGGAGGTCGCTAAAAGCGGTGGTGTAATGCCGGTGATTCATTTTTTAAAAAAATGGTGTACGGGGACTGCACTAGAAAAGCGTGCGCTTGTTGCAACACTTTGTGAACCTGCACTTTTAAAGGATCAAGAAATGAATTCAATTGTCCTTGATTATTTACTTTCTGTTACTCATCCCTTTGAGCAAATAACCCGTTCGCTTACGGATGGCGAAAAATCACTCAGAAAGGCACTTGCTTATGGTTGGAGTGTGGCTATAGTAGCTTCTCCCGAAATGGGAAAGCGCTATTTCGAAGCTCTGGCTAAAATTGAGAACAAGCATATTAGATGGGTCCTAAAAGAAAATCTTAAGAAAAATAGGTTGGTGAAAATAGAATCAGAGTGGGTTGAAATGATGCTGCTAAGTTTTCAAATTGATGCGCGTTAATGTGCTTGTTTTAGGGTAAGTATTTAGACAAAGTGCGAGTATCTAGACAAATGAGTTGAATTAAATGTATTCAACTCATTTAGAGATTCTTTTATGGGTTGGGAGGTATTTATGTCTCATAAAAAAGATCAAAGTAAGCACAAAAAAGTACATAAAAAAGAGCCTAAATTAAAGCATGAATTAGAACATAAATTGGAATCTATGCCATTGACATTATTGAATCAAATAAAGTGTGAATTTTTACCCCTTACAGAACATTCCCTGTTTGAGCACAGTCATTTTTTAGATGTGGAAAGGCATATTCATGTGCTGGCTTCACAGAGAAAAATGGATGTACATATCGCGTTATGTATTGCCTATTTTCATGATATATCACGTATTAAAGAAGGCATAAATGGTAAATTGCATGCCAAGAGAAGTGCTGAAATTGCAAATAAGAGATTGAAAAAAATATCTAATGTCAAGCTTTCAAAGTCTACGCGCAAAGTCATATGTTCGGCGATTTTACATCATAATCAAAAGGCTAAAATTCATGGTCCTTTTGATGAACTCATAAAAGATGCAGACAGTTTGGCACATCAAGATGAATTTGGTTTTCCAAGTGACAGTGATTTTGAGCAGATTAGGCTTGATTTGATGGCGCTTGATCAGGTCAACTTTTCTGTTTCTAAAGTGATAGACATACAATCAGTTTACACGATGTATAGTGAAGCTTTTCTTGCGCTTTTTAAATCAACACCAAAGGATATGAATCACTGGGTTCATGAAATACGAATTGCCATACGCAAGTTGAGAGCACTGCTCTATTTTAACGATAACACCACACTTAAGAGAGAAACTTTTTCGGCGCTTAAGCCCATTTTTAAGGTGTTATCAAAGAGTAGAGCCCTCTATGTACTTTATAAATCACTGGAATCTTTTGAATCTTTGGAGGGCATCAGAAACGCTCTTGAAAAGATTTTAAAAGAAGAAAACCATAAGATTATGGAATATTTAAAAGGACATCAAAGTGGTGAATTTATAACAGGATTAGAGCAATTGTTGACTGCAAATAAATCGCATTTGAGTTTTCAAGATGCCGCCTTATCTAGGTTGATTAAAAGATATTTTAAATATCTTAACAGTGCGACATTGAAGGATAAGGAGACACTTCATCGACTTAGAATTGAAGGCAAGCAACTGAAATATCTGATGGGAAGTGGCCTTATTGAAATGACGCACCCCATATTTCAGGAAACCCTTTTGAGTCTTCATGATCTTTTAGGAGATCTCAATGACTTGCAAGATCAGGCACTCTTTTTTAAGCATTATAAGATGTCGGCAGAAGAAAGGCAGCTTTTGATGAATCACATATCGGATCAAACACATTTTTTAGAAAAAGAGATTAAAAAGAGACTTTTTTTGTTGAAAAAAATGATTCGTTTGAATAAAATCATTTTATAGTGGTATAAATATTCTGGGATTGGAGGTATTTATGTCTAAAAAAATGTGTAAACTTGTTAAAGAGGATTATTTAGAGGCACACATAGCTGAATATATAGAAATCATTAAAAAGCCTAAATATATTTGTAAAAAATGCGGTCGTGTTGCTGATGAGGAAGGGCGTTTGTGCAAACCCAAAAAAATAAAAGATTAGTGGCTTAGAAGCGTTGATGCCTATCAACGCTTTTAAAATAAATGCGTATTGCTATTGTTAAATTCATGTAAATTCATACTGTAAAAATGACTATGTTCACATACATAGATTATAATAGAGATATTACAATAGAGAGGTGTCCAATGAAACCCATATATGCAGCCATAGATATAGGTGCAAATTCTATCAAATTGAAAATAATCGAATATGTCTCTCATAAAATCACAGTACTTGAAGACATTTCAAATGATATCCTCATTGGGGAGGATGTCTATGAATGCGGCTTTATACAACATCAGACGGTTAAAGAAATCTTAAAAATATTGAGCTACTTTAACAAAGTGCTTGAGAGTTATGGCGTTGAAAAATATCGTGCCGTGGGGACCAGTGCCATGCGAGAGGCCAATAATTCCAAGATGGTTGTTGAGATGCTTAAAATTAAAACGGGCATTGATGTGGAAATTATAGAAGATAGCATTGAAAAATTTTTAACTTACAAGTCCATGAGAGACTACATGCCCAACTATCGCGACATAAGAAAAAGTGCACTTGTGGTTGAGATTAACTCAGGTAGTTGTGATGTTTCAATATATCATAGAAATCATTTGGTTAAAAATGATGAGATTAAACTGGGCACAAAAAATCTTAAAAATGTTATGCATGAACTTGAAGAACGTTCTGTTGTTTACCCAAAAGTATTCTTGGAACTTTTAGAGACAAGAACTTCACACATGTGGCAGAATATTCAAATCAAAAAAATAAAGCACTTTATCTGCTTGGGTGGAGAGGCGAAGCTCTATAAAATATTGCTTTTTGACAACAAAAGTGTCATTCCCAAGAAGGAATTTAAAGAGATTTATCAGAATTTAATCAATGATCATAGAGCTCTGAGATTTGATATGGAATCTCGTGGATTCAACTGGTATGAATTTGTTGTAAGTGTGCTCATCTATAACATGTTCTTTGATCTTACAAGTGCAGAATTTCTTCTGATTCCAGATATATCGCTGAGAGATGGGATTATTGCGAATTTTATTGAGAGAGACTACAACTTAAATCGATATAATGCGTTTAATCAAGATATATTGACACAAGCCTTAAATATCAGCAAAAGATATAAGAGTTCAGAGGCGCATCTAAAGGCTATAGAATCCTATGCGCTTATTTTGTTTAATGCACTGAAAAAACACTTTGAATTCGGAGAAAGAGACGAACTCTTGCTGAGATTAAGTGCAATTTTACATGAGATTGGCAAGTATACCAGAATGAAGGATTACCTGGTTACATCCTATGATAAAATCAGTAATTTGAGTATTCTAGGGGTTAAGGAAGAAGAAATTCGAATAGTGGCCCATGTTTGCAGACTTATTTCAAGTTCAGAGCACAAAGATTTAGATTTTGAGCTGGAAGGTATTTCAGAGACCAATTACAGTACAGTGTTTAAACTTTCATCCATCATGTCCATTGCAGATGCACTGGATAAAGGCAAAAAACAAAAAATTAGAATAGACAGAGTCAAAGTGACTGAGGATTACATGAGCATATACATTCGATACAAACAGGATATTACGCTTGAAGAATTGAGCTTTCAGTTTACACTGTCCAACTTTATAAATACTTTTGGTATTATTCCAGAATTAAAGGAGAAATAGTATGTATTTTAATAGAGAACTGAGTTGGTTAAAATTTAATGAACGTGTTCTGCTTGAAGCCAATGATTTAACGCTCCCCATTCTGGAAAGAATTAAGTTTAATGCCATATTTTCTTCAAATCTTGACGAATTTTTCATGGTGCGAGTTGCTTCAATCAAAGATCAAATGAATATTGGTTACACAAAGAGTGATCCTTCGGGCATGGCACCTGGGCCACTTTTTACGAGCATTAATCAAAAAGTCAGTGAGCTCGTTGAACTTCAAAATAAAATCAGTGATGAGCTTATGCAAGGACTTAAAGACAATCAATTCAATTTGCTAAGGCGAAATGATTACACGAAGAGTATTAGAGAATCGTTGAAGCAACTTTTTAATACTACGATTTTTCCTGTACTCACGCCAATGGCGGTGGACTTCAGCAGGCCGTTTCCTTTAATTTCTAATAAAAGACTCTATATTGCGGTTAAACTCTTAGTGCATAACATAGAGCGTCTTGCTCTGGTTGAAGTGCCCTCTGTATTGCCAAGAATCATGAGTATAGATGGTCCCAGCGATCATTGCTATGTGCTCTTAGAGGATATCATTGAGGAGTTTATAGCGGATTTATTTATTGGAAATACGATTTTGACCACGTGTCAATTCAGAATTACTCGAAATGGTGATCTAAATGTAATTCAAGAAGATTCTGATATACTGTTGAATGTTATTGAAGAAGCGATTAAACTCAGAAAATGGGGTGAAGCCATCAGGCTTGAAATTTCTTTTCGTCCAGATGAATGGCTTAAAAATACTTTGATTTCTGCATTTCACATGGAGGCTTCACAAGTTTATGAAATAAAAGGGCTGATGGATAAAACAGTTTGGTTCAAGTTTAAACCGCCAAAAGCATTGCAGCATCTTGTGAAAGAACCTCATGTGCCTCGTAAATTACCTTTTATGTCCAAAAAAAATATTTTCAAAACCATCCGAGAAGGCGATGTCTTTTTACAGCATCCCTATGAAAGTTTTGATTTTGTGGTTGACTTTATAAAACAAGCCAGTAAAGATCCTCAGGTGCTTGCCATTAAGCAGACGCTATATCGCGTCAGTGGAGATTCTGAAATTGTCAAAGCGCTTGCAGATGCTGCTGAAAAAGGAAAGCAAGTCACTGTACTTTTAGAGCTCATGGCGCGCTTTGATGAGCAAAACAATATCAATTGGGCCAAAAAACTGGAGCAAAAAGGGGTTCATGTGATCTATGGATTATATGGTCTGAAAACACATTCTAAAATCACGCTTGTGGTAAGGAAGGAAAAACAGCGTATTCGTCGATATGTCCATTTGGGGACCGGAAATTACAATGATCAAACCGCTAAATTGTATACGGATATGGGGCTTTTTACTTGCAAGGAAAGTTTTGGTGCGGATGCTTCTATTTTCTTTAACTTAGTATCAGGCTTTTCAAACGATATCTTTACGCATTCCATTATAGTGGCACCTTATCATTTGAGAAAACAGTTTTATATGCTGATTGATCGCGAAACAGCATATGCTAAGAAAGGTAAACCCGCTAAAATTATTGCTAAAATGAATTCTCTGGTGGATAAAGAGATTGTAGATCGGCTTTATGAGGCTTCCAAAGCAGGTGTGAAAATAAAACTGATCGTTAGAGGCATTTGTGTTCTTGTTCCCGGTGTTGAAGGATTGAGTGAAAATATTGAAGTGGTGAGTATCGTTGGTGAATTTTTAGAACACTCTAGAATATTCTACTTTTACAATGACCATCATTCAGAAGTTTATCTGTCCAGTGCAGATTGGATGACAAGAAATCTGGACAGACGCGTGGAGCTACTTTTCCCAATTGAGGATAAGATCATTGCGAAGCGAATCGAAAAAATACTGGATTTATACCTTAAAGATAATCAAAAGGCATGGATACTTTTACCGGATGGCAACTATGAGAAAAAGACCAGTAAGAGCAAAGATGCCCTTAAAGTACATGATTTTCTAAAAACGTTACAGTACAATGACAATGAAGAATTTATAAAAAAACTATAAACTAAAATTTATGATAGAAAGAATGTGGTGGCGTGGACGACAAAATAGCCGTTATAGATTTGGGTTCAAACTCTGTTCGACTGAATATTTATGGTATCAATGAGCTTGGAGGCTACAGTGTATTTGAACAAGCAAAGGAAATGGTTCGTTTAAGTGAGGGACTGGATCAAGATAATCTTTTAAAACCCGAGCCCATAAACAGGACGTTGAGTGCACTTAGATATTTTAAACGATTGATGGATGTCAATAAAGTGTCAAATACCTTTGCACTGAGCACAGCAGCGGTTAGAATGGCAGAGAATCAAAAGTATTTTTTGGAAACAGTTAAGACCGAAATCGGCATTGAGTTCAATGTGCTCACAGGGCAAGAAGAAGCTTATTATGATTATTTAGGTGTTGTGAATACCATTGCTTTTTCAGATGCAATTCTCGTGGACATTGGTGGTGGCAGTACTGAGATCGTGTTGGTGAAGAATCGTGAATTGATAGAATCTATAAGTTTGCCCTATGGTTCTGTCATACTTACAGAGCACTTTAAAAAACAAAAAAATAGAAAGAAGCAAATTGAGAATGCAGAAAACTTTATATTAGATCAGCTTAAAGACATACCTTGGTTAAAGGCAGGTGAGGGACTACCTATAATAGGTCTTGGAGGGATCATCAGATCTCTTGGCAAGGTTCATCGTAATTTAAATAGATATCCCATTGAAAATCTACACAATTACAAGATGACTAGTAATGATGTCAACAGCGTCATTGATCTTATTAAAGATACAGATCCAGATGACTTGGATAAAATTGATGGCATCAATAAGCGCCGTGCAGATTTGATGACGTTGGGATCAACGCCGGTTAATATGATTATGAAATATGTAGAGGCACCTGAGATGCGCATTAGTGCATATGGGTTAAGAGATGGTTATTTTTTAGAATACTTAAATCGAGATAGACAACAATCTGCTGTGTTTCCGGATGTGTTAGAGGCAAGTGTTCAGAATATGATGAAGCGTTTTTTTGTTAATCAAGAGCATGCCTACCAAGTGGAAAAAATTGCAGTTAAGCTCTTTGAAGGCTTAGCATCACTGCATGACTTTGATGCTAATGATTTAAAACTTTTAAGAATTTCAGCCCTGCTTCACGATATAGGTATGCACATTGAATACTATGATCATCATCTTCACGGCATGTACTTACTTATGAACAGTAAAGTGGATGGGCTGACCAACATTGAACATCTTGCAGTTGCCTTTTTAGTAGGAAATCATAGAAGCTATAATATCAAAGATCGGTTTAAAATTTATGAACCCTTTATCGATAAGGATTTCTTTAATAAGTACACTAAGTTGGCTGTGATTTTGCAAATATCCGAGCAGCTGGACAGAGCGGAGATTGGCAATATTATTAATTTGACAATAGATATAAGAGAAAGTGCGATTTATATTAAATTGGAGTCTGATGAAATGCCTACTCTAGATATGGAGTCTGCCATGAGATTTTCGGATCGTGTAAAAAAATACTATGGAAAAAACCTTCACATCTATTTTTAGCAGAAATTAGTCAAGTGGTATGAGCTTTTATAAGGGGCAAAATGTGAAGTTTTCGAAATGTAGTTGTATTTGGTTATGCGATTAAAGCATTGAAATAGGAGCGCTTCATAGTGTTATTTCTGTTGATATTATATTGAGTAATTCTAAAAAAAGTAGACTTTTTTTAATTTAAGCTACTTATTTTGATTATATGTGATATAATGAGTCTTGTTCAGAAGTAATATCGCGGAGTGGAGCAGTGGCAGCTCGTTGGGCTCATAACCCAAAGGTCGCAGGTTCAAATCCTGCCTCCGCAACCATTGAATTTCTTTGTGTGATCTTTAAATTAATATTGGAAAACATCGCGGAGTGGAGCAGTGGCAGCTCGTTGGGCTCATAACCCAAAGGTCGCAGGTTCAAATCCTGCCTCCGCAACCATTAAAATTTCAATGGGTGGTGTTTTATGAAGAATTGTATGGAAACTATTGTTTTAGAAACTTTTGAAAGCGTTAAATTGGACTACTGTGGTTTATGTAGTTGTGAAAAATGTAAAAAAGATATTCTGGCAATGTGTCTTAATAGATTGCCCCCTTTGTACTTTACATCTGAAAAGGGTGAAATATACACAAAACTCAATGAGTTTAAACTGCAATTTAGGGTTAATGTGATTCAAACAGTGACTGAAGCTGTTGAAATTGTAATGACACATCCTAGACATACCCCATAAAACTCAAGATATACCCCTCAAAAGGCTAGACAGGCCCCTTAAAATGACATATAATGATATAAAAAATTTAGACAGCATACAGATATGCTGTTTTTTTATTAAAACAACAAGATTTGAGCCGAAAGCTGTGAAGAGGCATGTTCAACCTCAAACAGTGTCAGCGAAAATCGTTTTGAGACATCGGGAGATGACTCAAATGTTGTTGTGTGCAAGATTTGAGCCGAAAGCTGTGAAGAGGCATGTTCAACCTCAAACAGCGTCAGCGAAAATCGTTTTGAGACATCGGGAGATGACTCAAATGTTGTTGTATGCAAGATTTGAGCCGAAAGCTG
>NZ_JADKNH010000001.1:345375-529690 GCF_015352425.1 Fusibacter ferrireducens
TGTGAAGAGGCATGTTCAACCTCAAACAGCGTCAGCGAAAATCGTTTTGAGACATCGGGAGATGACTCAAATGTTGTTGTATGCAAGATTGGCCGATGACAATTAAAGATCATGATAAAAAGTTTTATGAAAAGAGGGGTTAATATGATTAGAAAAGTGGAAACATCTGATGCAGCAGTGATTTGCGAGATATACAATTATTATGTTCTAAATAGCATCTCTACTTTTGAAGAGGATGCTATTTCAATTGAAGGTATGATTGAAAGGATAAACAAGGTAAAGGCATTAGGTCTACCTTGGCATGTCTATGAGGAAGAGGGCAAAGTTATTGGCTACGCGTATGCAACGAAATGGAAAGAACGTTCTGCATATCGCTTTTCGATTGAAACCTCTGTTTACGTAGATCGGCATCATGCGGGGAAGGGGATAGGCTCAAAATTATATGAAGTAATTATAAGTCAACTTAGAGAGAGCGGCTATCATTCCATTATTACGGGTGTGTCTCAACCCAATGAAAGCAGTCAAAAACTCCATGAAAAATTTGGATTTAAAAAAGTAGCTGTAATTAAAGAAGCCGGTTTTAAATTTAACCAATGGGTTGATTTGACAAATTGGCAATTGTTCTTGTAATCATGTGAAGACGCAGCATGATTCTGATGAAATAAAGCGTCATTTAGTCATGTTAACTTGGGTACAGTCATTAAAAGTTGCAAATTTTTTTAGACTCCCTCTTAGATTTTTCTTAAATTCTCGATCTGGTTTGAAGGTTTTTTCATACCAGATTTTTTTTACGTCTAAGGTTCTATCTTTTTTATTATTGACCATTTCAATGCGACCAATCAAAGCATCTTTGTAAAGAATGGGGAGCACATAATAGCCAAATTTTCGATCTGTAGAGGGTGTATAGATCTCCCACTTGTATTCAAAGTTAAATAGAGCTTTAATTAAATTGCGATCCCATAATAAATTGTCCAAAGGCGCTAAAAAAGAAACGCGCGGCAAAAGTGTTTCGGTCCAATTCGAATTTTTAAAAGTTTCAAGGCACGATTCCAGCAAAAGGCGGTCTTGCTCTAACGCATAGAGCGGCATTTCAACGCCGTCGACTGCAACTTCGATGACTTGCTTTGAGTTTATAAGTGACTGAAAGGCATGATTTCTTTGGGCGGCTTTCATCTCGTCGATGCCAAGCCAAGCATCAGAAGCCTTGTTCCAAAGCATGCCGACGGCACCGATGCGTCTCAGAATGTGCCATTCAATTTGATCTTGCCGAGTTCTGTTTGGATTGGGACAGTTGAGAATCTCCTGATCGATAAAATCTTTTGCAAGAGCATAGTACTTTATAGTGCCTTTCTTGTGGTGTATCACGAGTTCTCCCCTAAAATAAAGTGTTTCAAGTGTTGCTCTTCCAAGTGAAGTAGCGTTCCAGAACCAATTTACTTTTTCGCTTAAATGAATATCCTTTGAACAGGCAAATGTATTTTGGTGTATGTAGTAGAGCACATCGTCAATGACGCGATCAATTGCTTCACGGCTGAGAGAAACCTTTTGATAAGAGGCTCTTTTAGAGTCAAAATGAGGCCAGTCCTCAACGGCAAAGATGGAGAGATTTTTATCAAAGTAGTCGATAAGCGCTCTTTCTTCATAGAGCAATTCTGAGAGCATTGACTTTTTAAAGTGCTCTATCCTTGACTGTAATACGAGTTCTGGATTTTTGCCGCAGATGTCGATTGGGTCAAACTGAATACATCCAACTTGTCTGATAAAACTCAGGATGCCCTCTTTACCTGTAAATTTAAAGTCATTGATCAGACCGTGTTTTCTTAACATAAAATAGCGTGCTTGTTGGACGGTTAAATGATATTCTGGTTTCATAAGTCACCTCGCTATTTAAATAATACCAAACAAACGTTCTGGCGTCAAATGTTACGAATGGATTAAATTCACATTCTTTTTATAGTTGGCATTGACTGGGTTAAGATTCTATTTTATACTTTAGAGAGTCACTTTTAAAGATTTTAATAAGGAGAGTACAATGAAGTAAGTTCTTAGTAATGAGAGTTTAATGTCAATATGGAAATGATATTTTGCGTATGACAGGAGAATAATAATTATTCTTTCAAGTAGACTTTTTTTGTGCTGAGAACATTCATGACTGCTTTCAAATATGATTTAAAGGACAACGCTTTAGTGTTGTTTTCTTGCTGTTATTTGCTTACTTACGTAGGATAGGCTGTTCATTGAGTTCGTTCAATGCACAGCCTTTTTGTGTATCTTGAACTTAAACTGAATGTGATATGGATGTATTTTAATCTTTTTAAACGTTTAGATGTCTTCTGTAATCGTATTGAGTGTTGAGTTTTGGAGCAACATTATGTGAGGAGTGATCGTATGACAATATTAACTTGTAAAAATTTAAATAAAGCCTATGGCTATAAATCTGTTCTTGAAGCAATTAATATAGAATTATTTTATGGAGAACGAGTGGGGATTGTCGGTGAAAATGGTGCGGGCAAGACGACGCTAATTCAATTGATTTCAGGTAAGCTCAAAGCGGATTCAGGTACGGTTGAGTGGCATGATCGTGGGGTCACAGTGGGCCTCTTAACTCAATCTAGCACATACGAATTTTTAAATATCGATGTACCAGAGCTTAATAGCACCTATTTTGAAATTGAAAGCAAACTGAAAATTGACCTTGTGTCAGAAAAAGAAATGAGTGGTGGAGAGCGCACAAAAGTGGCACTTGCAAAAATATGGGCCACAGAGCCCAATGTACTCATATTGGATGAGCCCACGAATCATTTGGATTATAATGGCATAGATTGGCTCATAAATGAAGTCCATTATTTTCCCGGTACAGTGATTGTGATCTCACATGACCGCTATTTTCTCGATCAGATATGCACAAAGATCATAGAAATTGAAAATGGTACTTCAACTTCTTATGAAGGCAATTATTCTCAATATGTTAGCTTAAAATCTGATCACATTAAGGCGCAGCGTAATGCTTATGCGGTTCAAGAATCTTATAAAAAGCAAATTCAAGCGGATATTAGACAGCTTAAAACTTGGTCTGATAAGGCACATAGAGATGCCACCAAGAAGCAAAGAAATGGCATGGGGAAAAAAGAACACTTTAGAGCAAAAGCTAAAAAAAAGGATAAGCAGATTAAATCCAGAATAAAGAGACTCGAAAAAATAGAGATAGAAGGCATTGAGAAACCCAGAGCAGATAGAGAGATTGTGATGCATTTTAAAGATGCCGGTGCAAGGGGGAAAAACATTATAGAAGCCAAGAATATTTCCAAAAGTTTTGGAGATAAAATACTTTTTAAACCAAGTGACTTCTACATGACACGTGGTGAACGGATCGGTATCTTAGGTAATAACGGTTGTGGGAAGACAACACTTGTGCGACTTATAATGAAGCAACTGACACTGGATTCGGGAGAATTGCTTATGAGTCCTGCTTTGAAGATCGCCTATATGGATCAGTATGCCATTGATACTTCTCCTGAAGAGACCATTCAGTCTTATTTTGATCTTTATGACCGAGCAGCTCTCGTGGATTTATCGAATAAACTCTACCAACTGGGATTTAAATCGCTGGATTTGAATCACAAAGTGACCTCTTGCAGCTTTGGTGAACAAACAAAACTCAAACTTTTAAAATTATTATTGGGGACATATGATCTTCTGATATTGGATGAACCCACAAATCATATGGATCTGAAGAGTAAGGAAACTTTTGAAACTGCACTTGCTCAATACAATGGAACGATTCTATTGATAACGCATGATCGCTATCTTATGGAAAAAATTTGTAATGGCTATCTCGTCTTTGAAGCAGATCAAATTTTACGTCGGGAAATTAGATTGGCAGATTAAAGCTTCTGTTTTGAGATGCATTGTATGTTGTAAGTCAAACAGTTCTATGATTCAGTGGAAAAGAATTATAGGTTAAAGCGCATAGTCCTTATAAAGAAGGTGCATAAGCGTATTGTGCATGTGTGGAAAAAATAATAGAATAAAGTTATGAGATCGAACGGTGAATTTGAGGAGGCATATCCATATGGAGAAAAAGTATATTTTAGCATTAGACCAAGGCACTACAAGTTCAAGGGCGATTATTTTTGATAAGAGTGGCAATATTTTAAAAATCGCACAAAAAGAATTCACTCAAATCTATCCTAAGGCAGGCTGGGTAGAGCATGATGCAATGGAAATTTGGGGGACGCAATCCGGTGTTGCTCGGGAAGCTTTAGAAACCGCAGGCGTAAATCCCCATGAAATAGCGGCAATCGGCATCACCAACCAGCGGGAAACGACGGTTGTATGGGATAAAAACACTGGGAAACCAATCTATAACGCAATTGTATGGCAATGTCGCAGGACTGCTGGTATATGTGATGAGCTCAAAATTAAGGGTTATGAGAGCTATATTCGTGAAAATACTGGACTTGTTGTGGATGCTTATTTTTCGGGCACTAAGGTCAAATGGATTTTGGACAATGTGGATGGTGCAAGAGAAAGAGCTGAAAAAGGACAACTCCTATTTGGCAATGTAGACACATGGCTGATTTGGAATTTGACACGTGGCAAAGTGCATGTTACAGACTATTCTAATGCTTCTAGAACGATGCTCTACAATATAAAGACGCTTTGTTGGGATTCAGAAATCTTAGAAGCACTTAATATACCAGTTTCTATGCTCCCAACTGTGAAGCAATCCTCAGAAGTCTATGGTCATACGGATGTTCAGACCTTTGGGGGTGCAGAAATACCCATTGCGGGCATTGCTGGCGACCAACAAGCTGCACTCTTTGGTCAAGCTTGCTTTGAGCCAGGTATGGCTAAAAATACGTATGGTACGGGTTGTTTTATGCTCATGAATACGGGGGAAAAAATGGTGCCGTCAGAAAATGGTTTGTTGACGACAATTGCTTGGGGGATCGACGGTAAAGTGGAATATGCGCTTGAAGGTTCTATTTTTATGGCTGGCGCTTCTGTTCAATGGTTGAGAGATGAAATGAAGATGATTTCCGATGCGGCAGATACAGAATATTTTGCATCAAAAGTGGACGATACGAACGGTGTTTATCTGGTGCCTGCGTTTGCTGGACTTGGTGCGCCTTACTGGGATATGTATGCAAGGGGGAGTTTGGTTGGATTGACTCGGGGGTCGAATAAAAATCACGTGATCAGAGCAACGCTGGAGTCCATTGCATATCAGACGAGAGATGTTCTAGAAGCAATGCAGGAGGACTCAAATATCAAACTGGCGACTTTAAAAGTAGATGGTGGCGCAACTGCAAATAATTTTTTAATGCAGTTTCAGGCAGATATCTTGGGCGTTACTGTGAATAGACCTAAAGTGACGGAAACAACCGCTTTAGGCGCTGCTTACTTAGCAGGTCTTGCAGTGGGATTTTGGAAATCTAAAGCAGAAATAGCGAATAACTGGGCTATAGATAGAACTTTTGAGCACCATATAGACTCAGAGTACAGAGCGAAGCTTTATAAGGGCTGGAAAAAAGCAGTTGAACGTTCAAAGGGCTGGGAAGATGCCGAGTAATTAATTTCTCTTTTACAATGCAATTAAATAGGATTTAGTGAAGTGGATAGAAAATTAATGACAAGAGCATGAAAGTCATCACAATAGAGCCTTAGAACAGGTTTATTTGTGATGGCTTTTTGATACCATGAGTGGCAGAATTTAAGGAGGCTTTTGATCAATGTATGATGTAGTGGTTATAGGCGCTGGTGTGATTGGTACAGCAGTTGCGAGAGAACTTATGAAATTCGATATCAAAGTGATGGTGCTAGAGAGAGAAAACGATGTTGCCTGTGGTACAACTAAGGCCAATAGTGCTATTGTTCATGCTGGATACGATGCGCCATATGGTACTCTCAAAGGTAAATTCAACGCATGGGGCAATCGAATCTTTGGCGAGGTATGTGAAACACTCAATGTGCCATTCAAACGCATAGGGTCACTGGTCTGTGCATTTTCTGAAGAGGATTTAGCGACACTTGAAGCCCTGAAACACAATGGGGAACTGCTAGGCATTTCAAATCTTGAGATCGTAGACCAGTTATCGCTGAGAGCGATGGAACCCAATGTCAGTGATGATGCTGTGGCAGCGCTTTATGCGCCTACGGCAGGCATTACAGAACCTTGGGAATTGGCGATTGCATATATGGAAAATGCAATGGATAATGGTGCCGAATTAAAACTGAATTTTGAAGTTAAAACCATTGAAAAGAAATGTGATCATTACATAATTTCAGATGGCAATACATTGGTTGAAGCCAAGTATGTTGTCAATGCAGCAGGTGTCTATGCAGATCAGATATACCACATGGTTTGTGATGTGCCGGAGTTCACCATAACGCCGAGAAGAGGTCAGTACTTTTTACTGGACAAGTCAGCAAAAGATCATGTGAGGCGAATCATTTTTCCATGCCCATCCAACAAGGGCAAGGGGACTTTGGTACTTCCAACCGTCAATGGGAATATTCTCATTGGCCCAGATTCAGAGGATCTTGAAATTTCACAAAAGGAGGCAACTGAAACAACTTTAGAACGTCTGAATTTAGTGAAACAACTTGCGAATCACTTAATCAAAGATATACCCTTTAGCGAGAATATAACAACCTTTTCAGGGTTAAGGGCAGAACCTTCAACGGATGATTTTATCATAGGATTTAGCCAAGTGGATGGTTTTTATAATATTGCTGGGATGAAATCTCCAGGGTTATCCAGTGCTCCAGCAATAGGTATATATGTAGCTGATGAAATATCTGGCGTGTTAAATGCTGCAAGGCGAACGAGGTTTGAACCCAAGAGAAGCATAAGAATCCAATTTGAGCATCTAAATGACCTTCAAAAAAAGGCGTTAATAGAGCGTAACCCTGCATATGGTCGTGTGATCTGTAGATGTGAGATGATTACCGAAGGTGAAATTTTGGATGCAATTCACAGAAATTGTGGCGGGACCACGCTAAATGGCATTAAGAGACGCGTTAGACCGGGTGCTGGGAGATGTCAAGGTGGCTTTTGTGGTCCTAGAGTTGTGGAGATTTTAGCAAGAGAACTTGGCTGTGCAATGGAATCCGTTTGCCAAGAGGGGCAATCCTCTTATATTCTCGTTGGAAAGACCAAATCGTTGTAGGAGGATTTATCATGAATTATGATATTGTCATCATTGGCGGCGGTCCAGCAGGGCTTGCAAGTGCCATTGAAGCGCATAAAAAAGGTGTTGAGAATATACTGATTATTGAAAGAGACCGTGAACTTGGAGGGATATTACAGCAGTGTATTCACAATGGGTTTGGGCTTCACATCTTTAGAGAAGAACTCACAGGTCCAGAGTACGCTGAGCGCTTTATTGAAGTGGTTGAGACAACGGGCATTGAATATAAATTGAATACTATGGTCCTTGAAATCGATACAGATAAAAGGATCAAGGCGATGAATGAAACAGATGGTTTTATGATCATTCATGCGAAAGCCATTATTCTTGCTATGGGGTGTAGAGAACGTACGCGTGGTGCCCTTGCAATCCCAGGGACAAGACCAGCAGGGATTTTCAGTGCAGGTACGGCTCAACGATATCTCAATATAGAAGGTTATATGGTGGGAAAAAGAGTGGTCATATTGGGTTCGGGAGATATTGGGCTCATCATGGCGAGACGCCTGACGCTCGAAGGTGCTCAAGTGCTTGCGGTGGCAGAAGTCATGCCCTATTCAGGTGGATTGACCCGAAATATTGTTCAATGTTTAAATGATTTTGACATTCCGCTTCTTTTGAGTCATACTGTAACGGCTATTAAAGGCAGAGACCGAGTGTCTTCTGTGGTGATTTCAAAGGTAGATGCACATATGAAACCCGTCGTGGGGACAGAAGTTGAATATTCATGCGATGCGTTACTTTTATCCGTAGGACTCATTCCTGAAAATGAACTGTCAAGGCAAGCAAGAATTGAAATAGATCCGAGAACTCGTGGTCCTATTGTCAATGATGCCATGGAAACGACTATTCAGGGTATTTTCGCCTGTGGAAACGTCGTTCATGTGCATGATCTCGTGGACTTTGTAACGGCTGAAAGTATTCGTGCAGGCACAAGCGCAGCTAAATGTGTAATTGAATCACACAAAAATATAAGTGCAACACATGAAAAGGTAATTGAATCACACAAGAAAAAAATGAATTCAATTCACATCTGTTCTAAAGCAGGCATCGCTTACGTTGTGCCTCAAAGCATTTGCCACGAAAATTTAGAGGATCAATTTAGCCTCTTTCTACGTGTTAAGGCGGTTTATCACAATGCTCAAATTGTGGTTAAAGCGGATGGCGTGACCATTAAAGCGTTTAAAAAGAATCATTTAACGCCAGGAGAAATGGAAAATCTGATTTTAGAGAAGTCCTTATTAAATGAGACCATAAAGTCACTTACGGTGGAAGTGATCCAAGCGGAGGTATAATCATGGAAGAGAGAGCACTCATATGTATCGTATGTCCCTTGGGATGTCACCTGACCGTGACAATAGAGGACTCAAAAATGAAGGTATTTGGCAATAAATGTTCCAGGGGCGAAGCTTACGCTAAAAAAGAATTGACAGCACCGACGAGAATGCTGACGACAACCATTAAAATCAAAAACGCCATGCTTGACAGATTGCCAGTTAAAACAGAAATGCCCATTCCAAAAGAGAAGATTTTTCCATGCATGTCCATCCTGAATAAAGTGATTGTAGAGGCGCCAGTGAAGCGCGGTGATGTCGTCGTTGAAAATATTTTGGATACGGGTGTAAATATTGTGGCAACTAGAACTCTAAGAATAAAAATAGATCGACAAGTGTAAAACAACTCAACTGTGAATGCGACCAATATCTAAATTGAGCCTATATAGGACGCTCTGTAAAACACTATATTGATAGTGATACCTTACAAAAGTGTAAGGCGTAAAACGTAAATAAATCACTTAAAACAGTGGATTCATGGCGTGAAAAGTATTATACTTTAAAAGGTGTTTAGTTGTGTTCCTGCAATATGACATACACTGTATGTAGTAAATGAAGGAGTCAGAGAATGAATTTAGTCGAACTATTAAAAGTTGTAATACTCTCAATTGTTGAAGGCATTACAGAATGGTTGCCAATCAGTAGTACAGGACACATGTTGCTTGTGGACCAATTTTTGAAAATCAATATGTCAGAGGCCTTTAAGGACATGTTTTTCATGGTGATACAGTTAGGCGCCATTATGGCAGTGGTTGTTATTTTTTGGGACAAAATGTTTCCGTTTGATTTTAAGAATAAACCAGTCATAAAAAAAGAGATTTTTTCTATGTGGTTTAAAGTTGTGGCTGCTTGCATCCCAGGTGCTGTTGCAGTGTTTTTATTCGATGATTATGTCACGGCGCATTTTGAAACGCCCACGGTGATCGCTTCCATGTTGATTTTATACGGTGTCATATTTATTCTAGTAGAAAATTGGAATAAGGGCAGAAAGCCTGTAATTAATGTGCTGGATGATATTACCTATAAAACTGCATTGCTCATTGGTCTCTTTCAAGTATTGTCCATTGTACCAGGCACATCACGTTCTGGGACAACGATTATAGGTGCTTTAGTCATAGGGGTGTCTAGAACAGCGGCAGCAGAATTCACTTTCTTTCTTGCTGTGCCGGCTATGCTTGGTATGAGTGCCATTAAACTGATCAAGTTTGGCATACACTATACCACTGCAGAAATGCTAACGCTTGGTGTGGGGATGTTAGTTGCGTTTGCAGTCTCGATCATTGTCATTAAATTTTTAATGAAATACATTAAAAAACATGATTTTAAAGTATTTGGGTGGTATCGAATTATTTTAGGTGCAATTGTCATCGCCTATTTTAGTATGGTACATATTTGAGTATAGTAGGTTTTTAAAGTTAAAAAATTGACCTAGATCTAAATTTAAACGTAAAAATAGGAAAGCCTTTCAGAATCAGCGAGTTGTCCAATTGCTGAATTTGAAAGGCTTTTTTATGTTGAAAAGAGCTGTGAGAACAGCTTGCTGTGGGATCGACCTAAAGCGAAAACCATAAAGAGCTTAGTGAATAAAAAGTGTGAGACTAGATTTGACAGAAGATAAACGTTGGCGTATTATATTGATATATCGAATCGATATATCAGTACGATATATCAGGTGAGGAAATACATAAAAATAGCATACAAAAACATCGTTTCTAGAGTGCATCATATAGACTGAAGTGGTTCAGATTAGGAGGTAATTCCATGAGAATAGCGATTATTAATGGTAGCCCAAAGGGCGAAAACAGCGTCACCTTGCAAAATACGCGGTATATGTTCAAAAGGCATTCAGAGGTTCAACTTGAGGTTTACAACGTTGCCCAGCAAATTCATCGTTTAGAGAAAGACATAGAATATTTTGAAACGACACTGACGAACATGGCGTCAGCAGACGCTGTTATTTGGTCTTTTCCCGTGTATGTTTTCACTGTGCCTTCACAATTAAAGCGTTTTATTGAAATGGTCTTCGAGCGAAACTTTGAAAAAAGTTTTAACTTAAAGTATACCTGTCTCGTTCTGTCGTCGATTCATTTTTATGATCATTGTGCTGTCAATTACATGAATGCTATTTGTGATGATTTAAAGATGAAATATGTTGATTTTCTATCGGTTCACATGAGGGATTTAACAAAAGAAGCGGGCAGGGATTATGTAAAAACCTTTGGCAATCGGTTTTTAAGGGCAGTTGAAGATCAAAAGGTTACACAGGTCAATCACGCTCCACTTACAAAACCGAATTTAAATTATGTCCCTTCTATATTGGAAAAGACGGTTTCATTTGCAGATAAAAAAGCCTTACTGGTGGTGGACGATTTAGAGGATCAAACATTGAAAGCAATGGTAGATCAATGTCTGCATATATCAGGGCATACGTTTGAAATCATCAATTTGTCGAAATTAGATATTAAAGGCGGATGTATTGGCTGCATAAAATGCGGTCACAATTATGAATGCAGATATAAAGGTAAAGATGATTTTATAGCCTTTTATGACGAAAAAATTAAAGGAGCAGAGGTGATTCTGTTTGCTGGAACCATAAAGGATCGATATTTGTCTTCTAAATGGAAGCAGTACTTAGACCGTGCGTTTTTTAATACGCATACGCCGACACTTATGAATAAACATGTGGGCTTTATCATTTCGGGGCCTCTTAGGGCAATTCCAAATTTAAAGCAAACTCTTGAAGCCTATTTTCAATGGCAAAAATGTCATAATTCGGGGTATGTCTCAAATGAATATGAGACTTCCGATGAATTAGATCAACAGCTTCTGTCGCTAATGCATAATATTTTGAGTGCATCTGAATCCAAGCTGAAGGCAAACGAGACTTTTTTATCCGTGAGCACTCATAAATTGTTTAGGGACGAAATGTGGGGCCATTTAAGATTTCCGTTTAGAGCGGACTATAAAGCTTATAAAGCAATGCATCTATTTGATTTTCCCCAAAAAAATGTGAAATCAAGAGTTTACAATCGCATTATGAGCATCTTAATGCTGATACCTAAAGTGAGATCTGAAATTTATACGAATCAAATGATACCAGCAATGGTAAAACAACATAAAAAAATAGTAAATGATCCCGAACTTTAAGGAGTAAAAATGTTAGAATATGTACTTTTAGGTTTTTTAACTTATGGTGATTTAACTGGATATGAAATTAAAAAGATAATGACGCACAGTACTTCCAATTTTGTGGATGCAAGCTTTGGCAGCATTTATCCAGCTCTTAAGAGATTGGAATCTAAAAAATGGATCAGTTCATATGAGGGCAAGACAGGAAAAAAAATGATCAAGAAGTATAGTCTTACAGCGGTTGGCAAAGATCATTTTCTGAAGTGGCTTAAAGCACCTGCGGAATATTCACCTTTTAATCATGAATTTCTAGCGAAGATATTCTTTTTTAAGAATATAGACCATGAAGAAGCTATAGGGCAAATTAAGTGTGTGATTGCTGGCATCGAAGCTAGACTTGATGGCCTAAAAAAACTAAAAAATCACGAAGGGCACGGTGAACTATGTGATATAAATGGTTTTGAAGAGGATACACTGGATTATGGCATTTCAAATTATAGACATCAATTGGAGTGGTTTAACAACTATCTTCAAAAGATGCTTCAAAAATCATAATATTACAAAATGCTTACATCTAAAGGGGAATCATTTTATAAATGATTTGTTTTTGGTATACTAAAAATGTCGTACAATGTGCGAGAATAAATTATGAGAGGAGTGATGTTCAATGAAGACTAACCGTTATTCTATTATTGTCAAAACACAGGAGGTAAGATTTATTGAACTACAAAAATGCTGCGGAAATTTTACCAGCAGATCTTCTCGAGGAACTACAGAAATATACTGAAGGCACGATCATTTATATTCCTAAGTCCTCCCGAAGAGAAGCATGGGGACTAAAATCAGGCATACGTGATGAATTAGATCAGCGCAATGCCAGTATTTTAGCTGAATTTGAAGCGGGTAAGTCAGTTGGTCTCATAGCGAATCACTATTTTATGAGTGAAGCGGCTGTCAAGAAAATTGTCTATGAAAGAAAGACGGAGAAAAAATAGTTCAATCTATTCTTTCCCTATTTGTATTTTGACAGTTGTGAGATAATGAACTTGACCGGTTAATCCAATCGAAAGGAGGCGTTTAATTTGAAAATTGAGAGGTGGCCTTTACTCTAACGAGTTAGGCATCAAGGGGTCCAGCATATGCTGGGCCCTTTATAATGTGAAGAAATGTGCTAAGTTTTCAGATGCAAATGCCAGCTTAAATTGGGTTAGAAGAGATGGAAAGCCTCTTCTGAAATAGGATTTTGCGCTTGGCATTAGGGTGTCGATGGCCTCATAAAAGGCATCCGCAAACAATGCTTCAGGATCAGGGTGCGCTTTGAATTTTTCATGGAGAAGTTTAATGTCGCTTGGCTTCAAAAAGAGATTTCTAACAGCTCTTTCCAGCAAGGTGGATGCAATAGATTGCTTAAGGAGTATTTCGGAAACATTGTTGATGAGATTTTCTGGTGCCATATCATAGTTTCTTGCATAAAGTGCAACAATGGATAGGATATCGTTTTCGTCATAGTTGTGGCAAAAATCATTTTCTAGGTTCAGCGTTTTTATATAGTATTCAACATACCATATGCCAATCTCTTTCATGGGATCATAAAAGAGTGGATAATCAATCATGCCACTGGTGAGGTTGGGCATGAACTCGTAATCGTAATTTTTGAAAAAGAGTTCTAATCCATTGTAGATCGTGTCAATATAGGCGTCTATAGCAAGTGCCAAATGCATGGATTTTAGATACTTATATGAAAGTTCTAAATGTGCCATTTTTGCCTTAATGCAATTTTGACCTGTTTGATAAAATCTTGAGACTTCAAAAGTCATGAGCTTTTCAAAAGCATCGTTCATGTCATTAAACGACCTGAAATAAGCATCCAGCGTATAAACAACGCCATTATATAAATCGATGCCTACATCTGTTTTGACAGAAGCACTTTTGCCTTGGGTGTATTTAAGCACATTTTCACTCATGATTTTCATAATGTCGAGCTGTATGAGTTCTACTTGCTTTGGGGTAATCATGCCATTTTTTAGACTGTACTCCAACATGGAAAATGTCCATTTTTCAATATCTGGGATAAAATCTGTGTAAAGAGAGTGTTTCGCTAGTGTATGAATCATCTTAGACCTCCTAAAATTTTTTATGAATATAACGCAAGACTTTTTCTAAATCACGATCTCTTAGGAGTTCAATCGAACCACCAGATTTGCCATTAAAGTATTTCACCATTAATTCAATAAGATCATCATCTGAGATGACCTCGAACATTTCGTTTTTCATATAGTAAAAAGTTTCGATGAGTTCATCAAGTGTTGCCACATAGTTTGCTTGTTGGATGTAGGGGGAGTCTAGAAAAGCTTCGATTATTTTGCCTATGGTTGCACTGCCGATTTCGATGCGGCCATGCGAGATTAGAGCTTGATTTCTAGATTCTATTAGAGCGAGCGCATCTTGTGGTGTCAATTTGAGGCCGAAAAGGCCAGAGAGGTCGTTGAGTTCTAGGATTTCATCAAGCGCTAATTTTTGTGATAAAAGTTCAAGCGAAAACATTTTAGCCTCCTTAAATTAAAATTTTCTAAAAAGTATTGACAAACAGGGTTGAATTGTGTTAATGTATAGTTGAGAAATACTATAGAATTCCTTAATCCCATAATGTTATATAATATCACGAATCCATCTTTTTTACAAGGCTGGCATTCGGGATTTTTTTTGCGCAAAATTGAACATTTATGATATCATGAGAGTAGGTTGGAAATTAAAGCTGAAGGGCTTGTGAGAGAATGGAGCAGATGTATGATTTTTATAGAAAATGAGCACATTAAATGTCGTGCAACACTGTCGGCAGATTTAGAGTTTGTGAAGACTGCTGAGAGCGATGCGGAGAATTCAAGATTTGTCAGTCAATGGACTATAGAACAACATCTTTCAGCAATTGGCGATGAAAATCAAATGCATATTATCATTGAGGATGTAAAAACAGGTAAAAAAGTGGGCTATATGCTTGTGGCAGGCCTAAAAAACAACAATAACAATATTGAGCTTAGAAGAATTGTCATTACGGATAAGGGACATGGCTATGGACGCCAATCTTTTATCTTGATGAAACAATATATATTTGATGAGTTAAAGGCACATCGTTTGTGGCTGGATGTGAAGACTTACAACGAGAGAGGCCGTCATCTTTATAAATCAGAAGGTTTTGTCGAAGAAGGCATCATGAGGGAGAGTGTGCTTTATAATGGGCAATATGATTCCATGATGATTATGTCCATTTTAGAGCACGAGTATCGGGCGTTTGTGCATATGCTCTAAAGGTTAAATTACAGTGCTATAGAACGAATTGCTTTCGAGGACAATTTTTCACTTGAAAGCGTCTAACTGTATGCTATTTAGAACTTTAAACGGAGGTAAAATAATGTCAAAAGTAAGATGTGAATGGGCTCAATCTCATGAACTCCATCATGATTATCACGATAAGGAATGGGGCGTACCGGTTCATGATGACCGCAAGTTATTTGAAATGCTCAACCTTGAAGGTGCTCAAGCAGGTCTTTCATGGCTCACGATTTTAAAAAGACGCGATGATTACAATTTGATCTTTGAAAATTTTGATCCTCAAAAACTTGTGAAATACACAGACGAGCAATTGGATGCGATCTTATTAGATGCGAGGATCATTCGCAATCGGTTAAAAGTCTATTCAGTGAGAAGTAACGCAGAGGCTTATCTTAAAGTTGTGGAGGAGTTCGGCAGTTTTGATGCCTATATCTGGCAGTTTGTCGGTGGAAAACCCATCATCAATACTTTCAAGAGTATGAAAGAAGTGCCTGTGAGTACACCAGAAAGCGATGCCATGAGCAAAGACCTTAAAAAGAGAAGCTTTAAGTTCTGTGGCACGACGATTTGTTATGCTTATATGCAAGCTGTGGGCATGGTAAATGATCATACAATGGATTGTTTTAGATATAACGAAGTACAAATATAGGATTGAATTTTTAGAACTTTAATGTTATAGTAAAACGATGGAATTTGCAATTTAAAATTGAATATTTGGTTAGAGTGTTAAAATCCAATAGTTGAGCAACCCTCAACCATAAGATGTCGTTTACGGCAAGTACGCGATACAGCATATGGTTGAGGGTTCGTGCGAAACTGGATTTTGACACTCTAACTATATTTACTCGTATAAGTTTGATAATATGGATCAAACGTTTCTACAAGCTACCTTAAATAGTTACAGGCTACGAGTTCGGTAAAATTTGTGTATAGCTATAGTGTAATTTGGCACCTGATCAATGTTATCTTATTACTGTATCTATATCTCAAGTTTTTCAGGAACTCTGTCTTGACAGAGTTCTTTTTTTATACAACTGATATTAAAATAGAAGATTTTCTCTGTAATTTGAATTGAGAAAAGGGTTTATGGAGATCAGTTTGTGACATCTAAAAACAATTAAAAGGAAAAGTGAATGGAATTATTAAAGCAAAAAATTTTAAAAGAAGGCACAACAGTGGGCCCTGAGATCTTAAAGGTGGATTCTTTTTTAAATCATCAAATTGATATTAGGCTCATGCAAGAGATTGGTAAAGAATTTCACAGACGCTTTAAAGATCATAAAATCACTAAGATTTTAACGATTGAAGCTTCTGGAATCAGTATCGCATCCATTGCGGCGATTTATTTTGATGTTCCTGTGGTATTTGCTAAAAAAGTACAGTCTAAAAATTTAGATGCAGAGACATACAAAAGCAGTGTGTATTCTTTTACTAAAGAAGCTTACTATGATGTCAAAGTTTCTAAACGCTATTTATCAAGTGATGATCACATTTTAATCTTGGATGATTTCTTGGCAAATGGACGTGCGGCACTTGGACTGATTGAAATTCTCGATCAAGCGGGTGCTACGCTAGAAGGCGTCGGTGCTGTGATAGAAAAAGGATTTCAAGAGGGTGGGCAAATTTTGAGAGATATGAATATCCATTTGGAGTCTTTGGCAATTGTGAATCGTTTTGAAGATGGAAAAATTACATTTATCGAACAAAATCAAACGCGTTAATTTTGGGGAGTAAAGGAGAAGAGTGAAATGAAAAAAATATTATCGTTATTAGTTGTATTGACATTGATCTTTGCAATGACAGGTTGTTCGTCAAAACCAGATGAGCCAGAAAAAGCCGCAGACAAACCAGCAGAACCTTCACAAGCTGAGGCTGAAGCTACTCAAACGGCGCCTGAAGATATGACCGTTGGCTTTATCTATGTTGGACCAATCGGAGATGGCGGATACACATATGCTCATGACCAAGGTCGATTATATTTAGAAGAAAAATTAGGTGTGAAAACCATTTATAAAGAATCCGTTCCTGAAACTCAGGAAGTTGAACAAGAAATTAGAAACATGGTAGATCAAGGTGCTAAAGCAATCTTTACAACAAGCTTTGGTCATATGGACTACACTGAAAAAATGTCAAAAGAGTTTCCAGACGTAGCATTTTTCCACTGTTCAGGTTACAAAACAACTGAAAACATGTCCAATTACTTTGGTAGAATGTATGAAGCAAGATATCTATCAGGTATTGTTGCTGGTATGAAAACACAATCTAATGAAATTGGTTATGTGGCTGCATTCCCAATTCCAGAAGTTATCAGAGGCATTAACGCATTTACGTTAGGCGTTCAATCGGTTAATCCAGATGCCGTTGTAAAAGTGGTTTGGACTTCGACTTGGTATGATCCAGCGAAAGAAAAAGAAGCAGCGATTTCTCTATTGGATCAAGGCGTTGACATTATAGCTCAACATCAAGATACAACAGGTCCTCAACAAGCTGCTGAGGAGAGAGGCGCTTTCTCAATCGGTTACAATACTGATATGAGCACAATGGCACCAAAAGCTTACATGACTGCACCAGTTTGGAACTGGGGACCATATTATGTGGCACAAGTTCAAAATGTATTAGATGGTACTTTTAAATCAGAAGCATACTGGGGTGGCATGAAAGATGACGTTGTAAAACTTGCGCCACTTACAGAAAATGCACCTGCTGGTGCGGCTGAAGCGGTAGATGCTGCCACAGCTAAAATTTTAGATGGTTCTTTAGCTGTTTTCGCAGGTCCAATTTTAAACCAAGCAGGCGAAGTTGCAGTAGAAGAAGGCAAAACTTTAACAGATGAAGAAATGTTAAATATGATGTGGTTTGTTAAAGGTGTAGAAGGTAAAATAGAATAGATAGGAGCTCACGATGCAAGAAGAAGTTTTTGTACAAATGAATGACATTTGCAAGACTTTTGGGTCGGTTAGAGCTAATTACAATATCAATTTTAGTGTAAATAAAGGCGAAATTCACGCTTTGCTCGGTGAGAACGGTGCAGGCAAGAGTACGCTTATGAACATGCTGTCAGGTATTTATAAACCTGACAGCGGTTCTATTTTTATACATGGTAAAGAAGTTAAGTTCAATTCCCCAAAAGATGCTATCAATCAAAAGATTGGTATGATCCATCAGCATTACAAACTTGTAGAGGTGCAGTCAGCCAAGGCAAATATTATTCTTGGGCAAGCTGGATCACTTTTTGTTAATGAGAAAAAAATCAGTTCAGAAATTAAAGCCATATCTACAAACTATGGCATTCCAATAGATCCAGATAAAAAAGTGTATAACATGTCCATAGGTGAAAAGCAATCCGTTGAAATTTTAAAAGTGCTCTATCAAGGGGCAGATATCCTCATTATGGATGAACCCACTGCGGTTTTAACGCCGCAAGAGACAGAAAAACTTTTTAAAATCATAAGAAATATGGCTAAAGAGGGCTGTGCAGTGATCATTATCACACATAAATTGCACGAAGTCATGGCAATTTCAGATCGTGTGACGGTACTTCATAAAGGGACAACGGTTGCCACAGTGAAGACCAAGGCGTCATCACCTAAAGAATTGACTGACCTTATGGTTGGAAAATCTGTGAATCTCTCTATTCAAAGACCACAAGTGAAACGAGGCAATGCCGCTTTAAAAGTAGCGGATCTAATGGCTTATGACCAAGATAAGGTGAAAGTACTTGACGGTGTAAGCTTTGATCTCTTTGAAGGAGAGATCTTAGGCGTTGCAGGTGTTGTTGGCAGTGGTCAAAAAGAGCTCTGTGAAGCAATCGCAGGCCTTTATACAGTAGAATCTGGGTCCATTATATATAATGACGAAAATATTTTGGGACTTTCACCCAGAGCTATTATAAAACGCGGCATTACCATGAGTTTTATTCCTGAAGATCGCCTTGGCATGGGACTTGTTGCTTCTATGGATATGGTGGACAATTATCTTTTAAAAGCACACCATAACCAGAAGGGTGTTTTTTTGAAGCGCAAGCCGATCATGACAAAATGTGAGCACATGATTGATCAACTTGAGATTAAGACCCCTGGAGTGCATCATCCAATAAAACAATTATCTGGCGGCAATATACAGAAGGTCTTAATCGGGCGTGAGATTGAGACGAATCCGCATGTACTCATAACGGCTTATGCTGTTAGAGGGCTTGATATTGGCGCTTCTCATACAATTTACGATTTGATTAACGATCAAAAGCAAAAGGGTGTTGCCATTTTATTTATTGGTGAGGATCTGGATGTTCTCTTGGAGCTTTGTGATCGTATTATGGTATTATGTGATGGCAGAATTACTGGGATTGTCAAATCAGATACAGTGACCAAGGAAGATCTCGGGTTAATGATGGCAGGGGAGGCGATATCGTGTTAAGAATGGTTAAACGAACAGATATGACGTCTAACAAAGCCAGTTTAATTAGAGTGCTTTCCATATTGTTTGCACTTATTACAGCAGGACTCTTCATTGCGATTATGGGGCATAATCCGATTAAGGTCTATTCGGCTATGTTTATGGGTGCGTTTGGTTCTACTTTTAGGATCAAAGATACGTTGATTATAGCGATTCCTTTAATTTTGACTTCTGTGGGCATTATGATTGCCTTTAAGATGAAGTTTTGGAATATTGGCGGGGAGGGTCAGATTTTAATGGGCGCTTTCTTTGCAAGCTTTATAGCGCTTAATTTTGATACTTTGCCCAAACCGCTATTGCTTTTAATGATGTTCATTGCAGGCTTTATTGGCGGTGGTCTATGGGCATTGCTGCCTGCTTTTTTAAAAGTAAAATTTGATACTAATGAAACCATTATTACTTTAATGCTTAATTATATTGCTATCAAATGGATTACTTATTTACAGTACGGACCTTGGAAAGACCCAAAATCTATGGGCTTTCCCAAGATTGCCAACTTTTCTGATGCCGCGATTTTACCTAAAGTTTTTGGGATTCATATGGGTTGGATCATCACATTGGTTATTGTTGTCATCGTATCTGTGATGATGAAGTATTCCAAAAAAGGCTATGAGATTTCTGTTGTAGGGGAGAGTATGGATACAGCCAAATATTCTGGCATTAACGTAAACCGAGTTATTCTCGGAGCACTTTTTGTCAGTGGCGGCATTTGTGGCATTGTGGGCATGATAGAAGCGTCGGCAGTCAATCAGACTTTATCGGCATCTCTATCGGCTGGCTATGGCTTTACCGCAATTATAACAACATGGTTATCTGCACTTAATGCTGCAGTAATTATTCCTGTTTCCATTCTCTTTGCAGCCATGATTAAAGGGGGGAGTTTTATTCAAACTGCTTTCCAGATTCCTCAGGCTGCTGCAAATATCTTGCAAAGTATTATCTTATTCTTCGTCATTGGGAGTGAGTTCTTTGTCCAATACAAATTGGTGCTTAAATCGAGTAAAAAGGAGGGGTCTGTATGATTATTTCGTTTCTAACGGCTATGATGATTGCAGGTACGCCATTGCTCTTTGCAACATTGGGAGAGATCGTCACGGAGAAGGCAGGCCATCTTAACTTAGGTGTGGAAGGTATGATGCTTGTGGGCGCTGTTTCAGGATTTGGCGTTGGTCTATATACTGAGAATCCTCTTTTGGCAATGGGGGCGGCAATATTTGCTGGAGCTGCTTCTGCCTTAATTTATGGTTTTTTAACGGTAACTTTAAGGGCAAATCAGGTTGTCTCAGGACTTTCGCTCACTATTTTTGGGACGGGATTATCCAGCTATATTGGTACTGCTTTTGTGGGCAAAAAACTATCAGAAGGCATTATTCATTTCTGTAAACCTGTAGAATTTCCTTTGTTGTCTAAAATACCTTTTATAGGTCCAATTGTATTTAATCAAGATGTTTTCGTATATTTGGGTTACTTGTTAGCGATTTTGGTGGGGGTTTACCTGTACAAGACGAGACTTGGACAGAATCTTGTGGCTGTAGGCGAAAATCCTGCTGCTGCGGATGCCTCTGGCATCAATGTCAATCTGTATAAATATATTCATATTTTAGCTGGAGGTGCGTTATGTGGATTAGGTGGTGCATATCTATCCATAGTGGAAGTGCCTCAGTGGCAAGATAACATTACTTCTGGTAGAGGATGGATTGCCATAGCACTGGTTATTTTCTGCAAGTGGAATCCTTATAAAGCCCTTTTTGGTGCTTATTTATTCGGTGGTCTAAGCATTATTGGTTTCCGTCTACAACAATTTAACATTTCGCAAAATCTTCTGGATATGTTGCCTTATTTAGTAACGATTATTGTTTTGGTTCTGAGTTCTATAAAACAGTCCAAAGAAAGTGCGCCGCCTCAAGGCCTTAGTCTACCTTATTTTAGAGAAGAAAGGTAATGTTACTTTTGAGCAGGAGGGGTATATGTCATGGATTATGGATTGTTGATTCAGCGCAATAGAAATGAGCTATTTAAACATTTAGCCCAAAAAAATAAGTGCACCGTGGTTGAAACTGATCCCGTGCATTATATGGATTTAAGGCCCTATATATACAGCAGTTCAATCAGTGAATTTGAAGTTTCATATGCGGATGAGATGCTAAGATCGATTCACTTCAACAAGTTGCCAGCAACTATTTTTCTTGGAGAGTCTCAATCCAATGAGAGCAGAATACAGGCACTTTTGGACAGAGTTGATTCATATGACAAATTACCAATTATGATTGCAACTCAAGAAACTTTGACGAATCCAAACGCTTTGATAGGACCAGATGGGTTGGTAGAGTCAGATGTGTTGGTAGGGCAAGGGATTTTGTTGAATCGAGAACCTGAGAATTTGGATTTTAAAGCCTATAACATTGAGACGGAACATGATCTGTTGAGATGGTGTAAGGTACTTGCGGAAGGTCTCTTTGACAATCCAGATATGTCACTGGCTCCTATGCGCAAACTCTTTAATTTTACACTTGCGGATGAACGCTATTTGTTAACACTTGGAACGGTAAACGATGAGCCAGTATCGGCAGGGATTGGGTATATCAGTGAATTAGAAGATCAAAGGACCATAGGTGGGCTCTATATGATTGCCACTGCAAAGGCGTATAGAAAGCGTGGATATGGTTCGAAGCTCGTCTATAAATTGTCTAAATCTCTATTTGATCACGGGGTTTCTTTTACAATACTCGACGCATCAGAAATGGGTGCCTCGCTCTATCTAAAAATGGGTTATAAACCTGTGAGCTATTCGTACAGATTTTTTCCGTAGTGATGTCATGGAGCGTTCGTTTAGTTATTTAATAAGAGAAAATCCCATGGCGTTGACTCTTAATAGTGATGATGAATAAATATAAATGATAAAGATAAGCAAATGCTGATTTTTCAGCAAATGCTTATTTTTTTTGTAGATAAAAATAAAGTTGTGCTATTATATTGATTATTGAAATGTGCTATAATTTGTTAAAATCAGTAAAATTCAATGGGGGCAATGGGTGACTATGAACATAATTCAAAGCATAGATGACAATATTCAAAGGGAATTTAATATTACAGAATCGGACACAAATGATCAAATTTTGATTAAAGTGAATGTCTATTTTTCAGAACGAATAAAAAAGATAGAAAAGTATGGAAACATAGATATTGAAAACAATTTGCTCCTTGAATATGCGGAAAAGTGGATACGTATTTTAAAACCTTATTTTGCTGTTCTTAAGGGCAATAAGTATTTCGAGCAACTTTTTACACATCGTTATATGTGTTGCGCTTTCTATGTTTTAAAGACTTCTGATGAAACGTTATTTAATCAGCTCCTAAGTGATACTCATTTTGAAGATCTGTGTTACAGGGGATTGATTGAATACTTTGATATGTATACAGGTCCTTTTTATAACAATGAGCGCGCCATAACCATGTTGTGCACTTATTTTCCCGCAAGAAAAATGAATGTACAAGAGTATGAACGCCTTACGCCTGTTCTTTTTAAACATATTTCCTATGCCGGCAGCAAAGGTGATCGGGGATATGCCTATGAAGGGATATCCGCAATCCAAAAGGGTATTTCTAATATTCCAATCAAGTATATCTTAAGAGGACTTGATGGGATATCCCTTTCAAATGTTCTTGGAGATCCAATTATACGGAAACAGGTATATACAGTCATAAGATATAGTCAATGGGATGATTTTCTAGAAAAAAAATTTTTCTATTTAGACAGCTTAATTATTGCCAACAAACTCAATGAAATTCTTTATTTAAAATATAAGAACGAACGGTATTCTCGATATTATATTGACTACAATACTCATATTGGACAAGAAAAAATAATGGTTTTGCAAGAAGAGGATGAGGAGAAATATGGCTATTGGGAGAATACACCTTTTACGCAACGTGTCTTTATGCTCAACAAAGTGCCGATTTTGACAGTATCTTATCAAAACAAGAACATAGAAATTAAATACAACAAGAAACTCAAAAAATTTCCCATGAATGAAAATGACTACTACTTAAATGAATTTATCTCTAGAGAATACTATAGTGAAATCCATGAGCTCATTATGAATGTGGCCCTTGGAGCGAGTGATTTTTCGTTTTCATATGCCTATATCGATCAATATAGGACACTTAATAATTCAACACTTTCTTTTGATGGCCTCACTGATTTCAATTTGAAATCCAAAAAATTGATTAAGAAAAGCGAGCTTGATTTAAATCCAAAGTTTTATGATCCTAGCATCCATTCTGTAACTTGTATAGTCGGCAAAAATGGGACGGGTAAGACCAGTGTTATTGAATTTTTGAATCAGTGGTTTTTTGCAATGATCATGGGCATTGAGGCTGATGAAATAAGAATCGAAAATGGCATTGTTGTCACGGAAGATCTTAAAGTGATAGGACTTGATGGTGATGAAATTCAATTTTTAGTGACTTTTAATTTAAATGACAATTTATATTTTATTTCAAATTTTAAAGTGGAAACTGAAGTGTTTTCAGCCTGTGAGAAAGGTGTTTTCAAGAGCTCAGATTACAGTAAAATTATCTATTTTTCAAGTATGATTCATCTCAATCATTGGACGTTCGAAAAAAGACTCAATCCATCCTTGAATAATAATAACTCTGAAATGAATCTAAGAGGTGATTTTAGAAGTGCAGACTATTCTGAAATGAATTCGTTGAACTACATGTTGGATCATATAGATGCACCAGAAGAAGCATTTGTCAATAAAGAGATATGCTATCACTTGGCCTTTTTAGATGCTTTTTACAGCTCAATAAAGAAAAGTGAAGCATACAAAGAGAACAATGAAATACGATCAGGAATGTTTGGAGATCATTTTATAGAGCATATCGTTTTAAATCTATCGGATCGTTCTATTCCAATAGATTCATTTTTACCTCTTGTGGAAAATGAAACCTATATTGAGCAGGCGATAACCTCTAGGACATCAAAGTTAGGTCATTTTTCTTCTGGGCAGTATGCAAAGTTTTCTTTTTTAGCGAAACTCTATTGGTGTCTAAGTGGTTATAGTAAATACTATAAATTGTTTGAAAAATATGCGAAACCTATAGAAAACTCATTTAGTGTCTTGGATACCATTGAGCCTGGTGAAACTGCAGTCATCTTCATAGATGAAGGTGAACTTTATTACCATCCGGAGTGGCAACGAAAGTATATGCAAGAATTGATTTTTATGATCAATCAATACAGTGATCAGAATAAAATACAAATCATTATTACGACTAATTCTCCCTTCATCGTATCTGATTTAATGCATTCTGATGTGGTTTATATGCCCGAAATTGAAAATGAAGAAGAGCAATTGACATTTGGCCAAAATATTCATACTCTGATGATGAAAAAATTTTTTATGGAAGGTTCTATAGGTGCTTTTTCGAAATCAAAAATCAGTGAACTCATTCAATGGATTAACGCTTTTGATGCCTTAAATAATGCCAAGGATGATGAGGTGGAGCCTTGCTCTGAAAAATACAATAAAATCAGTGACGGTATTCACAAAAAATATGGCATACCGAATACGACCACAGATATGTTCAATTTTATTAAAAAACAAATTTTATATGTTGGCGAGGTCGTCTATAGAGAAAAATTATTAATGATGCTAGAGGAAAGCCGAAAAAATGATGTGGCATTTCAGCTGGCTTTACTGGAAAAAGAGCAATTGAAATTAGAACAGAAAATGATAGAGCTTAAAAATAGGAGAGAACGTTATGATCGCAATTAAAGATTTTAGTGACCAGTTTATAGGTATATATTACGAGGCTGTTGACGATGTTGTCAGTGACACTTTAAAATCGACAATCGTTGAAATTTGTAAAACTTTATTTCCAGAAGATTTCTTTGATGGCAATGAGGATTTTAAAAAAATTGTGATCATGCCGTTTTCAGAATTAAAAAGTTGCCATACGTATGTTAAAAACAAAAAGAAAAAGCAGTTGAATGATATAAAGGTAAAGTATAAAGCGGATTGCAAAAAATTCTGTGGGTTATATGATAAGCTTATTGATAAACAAAAAGACAATAAAAAATTGAATGTCAGATTAGTGAATGAAAGCAATTTGCTCACATGTCCATATTGCAATCGGGATTATATAAATTCAAGGGGGAACAAAGCTTCAGGTGCACAACTGGATCATTTTTATTCCAAAGATCAATATCCTTTTTTTGCGCTGAGTTTATACAACTTAGTCCCTGTGTGTGGTAATTGCAACCGTATAAAAAGTAGGCGCGATGATGATTTTGCATCGCCATACGACAAGACAGTCGATCTTTTTAAAGATCTGAAATTTTCATATACACTTTCTGAAACTTCAAGTGCAGTGCTTAAGATCAATTCAGCTGGCGCTTTAAAGAACAATATAGACGCAATGAAAATCCTTGAAGCGTATAAAATTCATGATGTTGATGTACAAGAACTCATAGACTTGGAAAAGAGTTATTCAAAAATTAGGAAAGAAGAACTTATAGACGGCATTGAAGGTTTAAATCTCTCTGATGAATTCATTAAGCAGTGCATTTTTGGCAAGAAAATTGAGGCAAATGAGTTTGGAAGGCGATCGTTATCGCGTCTTAAACATGATATCTTAACTGAACTGAAAGTCTGGTGAAGGTTAATTGTGAATTGTACTTTGATGGCTATTAATGAGAATTTTACTTATCCTAACATCAAATTTACATTTTGCATATTTTCTCCTAACAAGAATTGACTATACTGAACCCGAACTGATATGGATGTTCAATATGGATACTTATTTTTTAGGGAGGAAACATGAAAATTTTATCAAAAAAAATTATCGCAAGTTTATTGGTGTTAACACTTATGATTGGGGGATCGTTTGCGCTGAGTTATATGAATCCAACAGCTCAAGCGATTACTACTGATAACACTTGGAGCGGTACAGCGCCAAAATATGTTTTTTTATTCATTGGTGACGGGATGAGTTATCCGCAGTTTACATCTGCAAATGATTACCTTGGTGCTGTGGCTTACGAAGGTAAGAAGGTAGAGAGTAAAAATTTAGGTTTTACGGAGTTCCCAGTGACAGGTGCGGCTATGACATTCGATTCATCTTCATTTTGTCCAGATTCAGCTTCAACTGCGACTTCAATGTCGACGGGATTTAAAACTTTAAGCGGTATTATCAACATGGATGAACAAAAATCAATTGCATATGAAACCATTTCAGAAAAACTTAAAAAGCAAAAGGGTTATAAGATCGGTGTTATTTCTTCAGTACCTATTAATCATGCAACACCTGCTGCTTTTTATGCACACCAACCTTCGAGAAATAATTACTATGATATTGCTCTCGAACTTGTAAACAGTGATTTTGATTACTTTGGCGGTGGTGGATTCCTTCAACAAACCGGCAAATCAGGAGATCAGAAAGATATTCTTGATATCGCAAAGGCAAAAGGCTACACTGTGGCAAACACAAAGGAGAGTATACTTGGCTTAACCGCTGCATCTGGAAAAGTAATTGCAATCAATCCAGAACTTGTGGGTGGTGCTCTGCCATATGAAATTGATCGAAAAGCTGGCGAGTTATCCCTTGCGGACTTCACGAGAAAGGGCATTGATACGCTCTATAATGAAAACGGCTTTTTCATGATGGTTGAAGGCGGTAAAATTGACTGGGCATGTCATGCGAACGATGCTATGGCAAGTATTAAGGATACGATTGCCTTTAATGACGCGGTATCAGAAGCTGTTAAATTCTATGAAAAATATCCAGACGACACCCTTATAGTGGTTACGGGAGATCATGAAACAGGTGGTTTGACGATTGGTTTTGCAGGCACTAAGTACAGCACATATTTAGATAATTTGTCAAATCAAGAAGGCTCTTATGAAGTGTTTGATAAATCTGTTGCTTCATATAGAACGCATAAAACACCTTTTGAAACTGTTCTCAAAGATATTAAGGCACAATTTGGCCTTATGACTGAAAAGGATGCTGATGCAAGTAAAAATGCTGAAATGGTTTTATCAGATTTTGAATACAATAAATTGAAAAGCGCTTATGAGATGAGTATGATTGAAAAATCAGATCGCAAATTAAGTGAAGAAGAATCTTTGCTCTATGGCGGTTATGAACCTCTTACGGTGACCATTACACATCTTTTAAATAATAAATCCGGTATAGGTTGGACCTCATACTCTCATACGGGCATTCCGGTGGCTGTATTTTCAAATGGTAAAGGCTCGCATCTTTTCAATGGATACTACAACAATACCGATATATTTGTTAAGCTAAAAGCCTTAACAAATGTCAAATAGTCAGCTATGAAGATATTCTTTTTAAATAAACATTTTTTACCCACACTCTTTACAATGGGATTAGCAATAATATTATTGCTAATCCCCAATCCTTTTCAGCAGGATTTATATCCAAATACAGAACGCGTTCCTGCTAGAGTTATTGAGACGGATAATAGTATGATGAGAAGTGCTGGTATTATTCAAACGGGAGAGCAATCTTGCAAAGTAGAGATTCTAGGTGGGCAGTTTAAAGGCACAGTCTTTGATGGTAGCAATTTATTAATGGGAAAATTAGAATTTGACAAAGTCTTTATCCCTGGGGATAAAGTTTTTTGCGTGATCAATTACGATGAAACAGGCATCAAATTTGTCAATATAATTGATCACTATAGATTAAATCTTGAACTCATACTTGCAATTTTATTCGGATTGGCACTGGTGGGTTTCTCAGGACTAATTGGGCTCAGGTCTATTTTATCCTTTTTAGTGACCATCTTAATGATTTGGAAAGTGTTGGTTCCTTTATTCTTATTAGGATATAATCCGGTTATCGTTGCATTGGTTGCGACAATTACATTGACCATTTGTATCATTTCGATGGTCTTTGGGCTGGACAGAAGAAGTCTTGCAGCTATATTGGGGTCCTCTTTGGGCACTTTACTCACGGCAGTTCTTGCAATTGTGTTTGTGGGGCGTTTTAAAATTCATGGTGCCATTATGAATTACTCCGAGAGCTTGCTTTATTCTGGATATCAAAATTTAGAGCTCACTCAAATTTTTATCGCAAGTATTTTTATAGCTTCTTCTGGTGCACTGATGGATGTGGCCGTTGATATTACCTCAGCGGTTCATGAACTCATGGAAAAAAATCCAATGCTGTCGAAGAAAGAAGCTGTTAAATCGGGTTTAAATGTAGGCCGATCTGTTATGGGTACTATGACAACGACTTTGTTGCTGGCGTACTCAGGGGGCTATATGGCGCTCTTGATGGTATTCACGGCACAGGGAACCCCATTACTCAATATTTTCAATTTGAAGTATGTTTCATCAGAAATTTTGCATACTTTGGTAGGGAGTTTTGGACTGGTGACTGTGGCACCATTTACTGCAGTTACCAGCGGTTTATTACTTGGTAAAGGTGAGTCAGCGGTGAAATTTCTATTAGATGAAGTCCCTTTAAGTGAAGAATAAATGAAAAAAAGGTTAAAATAGGTTGAATTGGGATGAAAAGAGAGGTGAACTGGACTGATAGTAGCAGTTTGTTCATACAAAAGACTCAATATTCTAATCATTTGTTAATGAATTTTCTAAATATTTATGTTAATATGATAAGTGTTATTAAATATTGCAGGAGGTTCGACCATGATTCGTGAGAAAACAAAGCATAAGATCAGTACAAAGATCGTTAAAATCACTCTACTTTTGATACTTGTATTACTTGTATCTACTTCAGGTTTTACCTATTATTCCATGACTAAAGAACTCAATAAAAGAATGGTCAACATTGCAGATGGCATTAATACTGCCGTTTCAGTAAGGTTTAATGAGGAGACGCTCAATCAGTTAATTCAGACAAAAGATAAAGAAAATTCAAAATATGTGCTTACCAAGGAAAACCTCATGGCTATTAAAGACGCAGCGTCCGTCAAGTATTTAAGAATTGCCGTCAAAACGGATTCTGGATATGCGTATCTAGTGGATACACTTACTGAGGCAGAAGGGTCATCAAAAGTTTTTGAACCAGTGGAAGCAGACTATATTTCTTCATATGACGAAGTAACCAGTACAAAAGAACCTGTATATGGCGAATTTGAAAAACATCAAGGCATGATTCTGTTTACAAATTATTTTCCCATTTTCGATAGTCAAAATCAAATAATTGCCTATTTAGGGGCTGGTTTTGATGTGACTGATGAAGCGAAAGATACTTTGGATACCTTTGTTTCAATTCTTATTTTAACGGCAGTTGCCTTGGTCTTGATCGGTATCATACTGACATTTCTCATCAATCGATCATTGAAACCTATTAAGACACTTGCAAATGATTGTAAAAGACTTGCTGAGTATGATTTATCACAAGAGATTAACACGGATTATAAGGGTGAATTTAAATATTTGGCAGATGCACTGAATTTGTTACAAACGAATAATAAGGCACTCATCTCAAAGGTCAAAAATATTTCAAATAGCATAGGTGAAAACTTTGTTGCAGTTCAAGAATCAAGCCACATCATTTCGGGCATGATTGAAGAGACAACTGCTGCACTTGGTGAAAACACTGAAAATATAGAGGTTCAAGTTTCAAATATGGCCCATCTTTCTAGAGATAGCAAAATGCTTTCAGATCATGTTTCGGAAATGTCTGCTTCCATTTTAAAAGCTATCCAAGAGGGTGAAGATGTCAAAAAAAGTACAGAGATTTCAAGTAACCAGATGAACCACATGAAATCACAATTTTCAGAGACAGAAGAAGGTTTTAGTTTACTCAACCAAAAGATGACAGATCTCTTTGAAAAATCGGGTGCTATACTGAGCATCATAGAAACGATCCGAAGTATTGCAGGACAGACTAACTTATTGGCATTAAATGCTTCTATTGAAGCCGCTAGAGCTGGAGAGCAGGGCCGTGGTTTTGCAGTTGTTGCAGAGGAAATTCGGAAGTTGGCGGAAGAATCTGATCAATCGGTTTCTAAAATAGATGCCATTATTAAGACTGTGTTAGATGAAATAAAAGCATCTAACGATATTACAAGTAAAAACCACAAATTGATTATCGATTCAAATCAAGAAATAGAAAGTACGATTAGTCAGTACACATCTACTGAAAAGTATATCAATGAAATTCTTGTGAATGTAATGTCGCTTGAGGATAAAATCAGTTTGATAACTCAGTTGCAATCTGAGGTATTTAAAAATACAGAGACCATTCGAGCAATTTCTAATAAAAATGCTTCAAACATTGAGAATATCAATGCGGCTTCTCAAGAGGAAAGTGCAAATGTGGAAGAAATTACGGCAAGCATTGATGCACTTAACACGATGATGCTTGAACTCAATGAACAAATTGGGATTTATAAGCTTTAAGTCTCAAAATTCATCTGTAATATGAACGAACCAATCTAACATTAAAAGACCGTTGTATTTTGAACGGTCTTTTTTAATATCAATATTTGGATCTAAGGCTGTAATGTGAGATGTTCAACCTCAAACAGCGTCAGCGTAATTTGTTTTGAGACATCGAAAGATGACTCAGATGTTGTTATATGATAAAATGATAGAAGACTATAAAAAAGGATGTGTCACTGATGGAATTTCTAACATTAATGGATAATATCGTTTATGGAGAAGTATTAACTGCAGAACACGGGCTTTCATTTCTTATAAAAGCAGGTGGTAAAAAAATACTCTTTGATACGGGACAGACAGGTGCAATTCTTCACAATGCCAGCTATCTTAATGAAGAGTTAGAGACTGTGGATTTAGTGGTTCTAAGCCATGGTCATTATGATCATTGTGGTGGACTTGAGTCTTTTTTAAAAGTAAACCATACAGCTAAGATTTATCTTAAGTCAAAAGCAATGGAGAAGAAATATAGACGTGATTACAGTTCTGTAGGATTTGAACTTCAAAAGCCACTGTCTGAATATCCAAATGAGTTTATTTTTATAGAAGATAATGTCGAAATTGCCCCAGGTATTTTATTGGTTGGACATATTAATAAATACGTAGAAACTTTTGATTCAATGGACTCTTTTTTTGTAAAAGAAGATCAAAATTATATCATGGACCCTTTTCAAGATGAGCTTTTTATGATTATTTCTGAAAAAGACAAGCACTACTTGTTTACGGGTTGTTCTCACAAAGGCATTTTGAACATCATTAAATCGTCTTTAGAACTTTTAGAGGATGCGCCACTGGAATTTGTAGCTGGCGGGATGCATTTTAACGGCAAAATCGTCAATGTACTGGATCAATATATTGAACAATTTGAGCGTTTGAATGTGAAGCACTTTTATGTCAATCATTGTACAGGGATAGAAGGTTATATGAAATTTAAAAATAGATTGAATACAGATGTGACGTATGCGTTTACTGGATTTAGGTATGAAGAGTGAGGTTTTTTAAGTCAATCATATTAGGATGGGAATCAGATGAGATTAGAAGCATTAGATATTTTTCCGGTTATTGAGACAGAGAGATTGCGACTTTGTAAAATTGAGCCTTTATATTTGGAAGCTTTTTTTGATATATTTTCAAAGGAAAAAGTCATGGAAAAGTATGGCATGTTTCCAATAACAGAGCTCAATGATGCCGTATGGCTTATTGAAAGGTTTAACGAGGGTTTTATAAATAAGCGCTCTATTCGCTGGGGCCTTATTTTAAAATCGAATAATAAGCTGATTGGAACTTGTGGGTTTCATGGGTTTAATGAGTTGTCTTCTCGTGTTGAAATGGGCTATGAACTCAATGATTTGTATTGGCATAAAGGGCTGATGGGTGAGGCATTGAAAGCTATTATCAAATGGGGTTTTACAACATTTGAGCTCAATCGGATAGAAGCGCTCATATATCCTGACAACCCTGCAAGTGAGCAAGTCGTCATGAGAAATGGGTTTAAATATGAAGGGTGTTTGAGACAATACGCTTTTTTTAGAAATGTTTATCAAGATTTGAATATGTATAGTTTATTAAAACAGGAGTGGGCAATATATGAGAATATTAGTCGTAGGAGATAGTATTTCCGAAGGGATCACTGGGGTAAGCTATCTGGAGAAATTAAAGCAACTCATGGCAGATTGTGAATTCGTGAACTTAGGTCTTGGTGGAGATACAATTATTGGCATAGGCAATCGTATTTTAGAGCATTTAAAAGGAGATGCCAACTACGATATTATTATAGTTGAAGCTGGTCATAATGATATTTTATTGCCCATTTTAGAAGAAGAAGAGTTTTTATTTAAAATGACTGCATTTACACTTAGAACGCGTGGGAGCATTCCAATCAAAGATCCTGAAATTTTTAAGGGCACTTATCTCTCAACACTTCGTGCCATACGTAAATTGTCAAATGCAAGGTTGTTTGTATCTACGCTGTCTTGTATAAATGAAGATTTAACGGCGATAAGTAACATCAAACGCACATTGTACAATCAAAAAATTCGAAAACTAGTGGATGAATTCAATACGAGTACATCTATAGTGGATGAGCAAGTCACTATAATTGAGATTGCAGAAGCATTTGATCATTATTTAAAGGCACAATCTCAAACCTCCTACTTGTTGGACAGTTATTTTAGTGCGTTTATAAAAGATGCACATAATCATATTACTGAGACTGCTGCAGACGCGTTGAGTCGTGAACGCGGTTTAAATCTCACAATAGATGGCGTGCATTTAAATTCAAAAGGCGCTCATATTTACAGTTATCTATTTTACCAAACAATTAAGTCTGCATTAATGTAGGCTTTTTTTAGAAATCACTAGACATGAAAAAGTCTGATGAGTCTTTCTTTGATATATTCAGGCATTTGATAATAAAGACCAGCCACAATACCTGAAAAGGCTAGAAGTGATATGGTTGAGATCAAGGACCAACTCAAATGTACTCTATGAATGATGTTCAATGCAATGACAATTTCAACGAAGGGCAAGAGAATTGCCAAAGTGACGCAAATATAAACGGGTATAAAAATAAAGTGATTTGTGTGCGCACTCTTGGCATATTTTTTTGCAACAATCATGGATACCGCTGTGCTGAAGACAATGATAGGGAGTGCATAGGTAAGAGACCATGTCATGTTTGCGTCGATGCTATCCAACATCGATGTTAAAAACAGCGTCATTAGACCAAGACCTAGGAAAATACGATCCACTCTTTTAATATAACCCAGCAATAGAAATAGGACGATGACTGACGCGATGATGCAGATAACGGCATATTGAAAAATTCGATGTGTCGGTCTTATCAACGAGTGCAGCACGATTAAAATGGACATAGCAGCGATACTGATCATAAAATAAGTGTAAAAAATTTTATTCTTTGTCGCATAGCTTTGTCTTGCGTGTGTATTTAGAGCTTCTGGAAAAGCCTTTTGTGTATTTTCAGTTTGGATTAGATCATCAGGGACCTTATATTGACAGAGAGGACACACTGCTATATGATCTTCTAACTTCACACCACATTTACTGCAAAATGCCATAGGGTACCTCCTTAATAATTTGTTTCTATTTTAATAGAAATCCCTTCGTTTCTCAATTTTCTAAAAAATAATCTTTCGATCACACGCTCATCGGTTAAACTGCCAAAAGAAATGGTTGTAATATCGTTGAAAGTGATCACAGTGGCCTTTATAATATTACCTTCACTTGGAGGTGGGAGCAGTTCTAGTTTTTCAATGATTTCAGCATAGGGTTCATCGATTTTGATGACACCTAGATTAGATAAGCTGCTGGTATAACTGCTTTCACCATAATAATTGTATATAAAAGGCATTGCTAAGTCCTTGATGAATAAAGGAATCAATCTGACATGCCAAAAAAGTTCGTTTTTAAAGTTTCTAGAAATATACCTTTTAAGGTATTTTGGGGTGAGGCAAAGCGCAAAATAATGATCCAAATATGTCAATATTTCGGAGCGATTGTATTCTCCGAGTCTAAGATCAATGCTGGGCGTGATGCTTATGAAGAAATTGCGCATGGTTTTTGATGGAAAAATGGACCTTAAATCAACAGGTAGATTGATAATAAGCGGTTTGAGATCCTTGAGCCTAACCGTCTCATTTTCGCGAATAAAATCTTGAATGGTTTCAAAGTAAAGGCATAGAAGCATCTTTGTAGGAGAGGTATTATAAGTCTTTGCCAACGCCTTAAATGCCGATGCGCTGTAAGTTCCGTTTGTAATTCGATATTCTCCTTTTTCAATGAGTTTGAAGGGAAAGTGGTAAGCTTTCTCCAGTTTTTGAGGACTCGGAATTTTTTTTTCATAATTTTTTTTAAAGGCATCTTCTTCTAAAGTAGCAAGTACTTCTTTAGAAATGGGGGTCTCTGCAATTGGATTGCAAGACTCATCGAGTAGGGCATGATAATTTTTGAGGATGTCTTTAAGGAAAATCAAACCTCCAGCACCGTCTGCAATGGCATGTGAAATTTCAAGATGCACTCTATTTTTAAAATAAAGGATCTTATACGGAGAAGGTTGATTATATCTCAGATCAGTGGAAGTACATGGGAAATAACGCTCTCTGTGCACACGTGGCGGTTCCGTTGTCTTTTCAAAATAATACCAGAAAATACCTCTTCTAAGTTTTACGTTAAACAAGGGAAATCGATGAACGCTTTGGCCAAGTGCTTGCTGTAATAGATCTGCTTTAACAGGCATTTTTAAAACTGCAGTCAACCTGAAAACAGTGGACACACGGGAAGAGGCTATCGAAGGATAGAGTTTTCCAGCATTGTCTAATTTAAACCAATTGTCCTGTCTTTGTTTTTTCATAAAGCCACCAACTCAATTTCAATATCGTCTATAAATACCATTTACAAAATAGTCAGAATATTCACAAAATGTTAAAAAGATTTTGGCAGAATACTGTGTAAAAATAGTAAAGGGGGGTATATTATGAATAACTTAGTAGCTTGTCTATTAGGTGTTATTAATAAATTTCCCCCCTATTTCCTCTAGTAAGTCGCTAGAGGTTTTTTTTGCCATAAATGATGCGTTAGATTAGAAGTATATTATAAGTTTTCTTCTAATGGCAAAATTGCTTTCCTCTTAAGTGGACTGGAGAGTATGATGGATGTCTTGGTACTTCCTATCGTTTGTATTTTGTCTAAAATACGCTCTAACTCATGCGTGTCTTGACATATGACTTTAACAGTCATACAATCATCCCCAGTTACATGATGACATTCTATAATAGAGGGTTCATCAATAGCAAGTTTCTTAAATTTTGCATGGGCACTAACTTTCATACCCACAAGAACAATCGCTTCAACATGCATATTTAACTTCTTAGGATCTACAAGAGCGGTATAGCCTATAATTATGCCATTTTCTTCAAGTCTTTTCACACGTTCTGAAACTGCTGGAGACGTTAAATTTACACGCGTTCCAAGCTCTTTCATAGAAACCCGACCATCCTCTTGTAGAATTTTGATAATCTTTAAATCAGTAGTATCCATTGGAAAACCCCCTAATTATATTAAGAAATTTAGTGATTAATCTTAATTAATAAACTAGATACATCATATCACTTTTTTAAAAAACTGTACAGTTTTTCGAAGCAATGATATCATTTTTTTATAACTAGCAAGGAGGATTACCATGACTGCTATTAAAATCACGGAAACGATATTAAGAGATGCACACCAGTCGCTGATTGCAACACGTTTATCGACAAATCAGATGATTCCAATATTAGAAACACTTGATTCCATTGGATATCATGCTTTAGAGTGCTGGGGGGGCGCAACATTCGATGCTTCTCTGCGTTACTTGAATGAAAATCCATGGGATCGATTGAGATTATTACGTAAGCATGTTAAAAATACAAAATTACAAATGCTGTTAAGAGGCCAAAATTTATTGGGTTATAAGCATTATGCTGATGATGTTGTCGAAGAGTTTGTAAAAAGATCTATAGGCAACGGTATTGACATTATTCGTATCTTCGATGCCTTAAACGATATAAGAAATATAGAAAAGGCACTTATCACCACTAAAAAAGAGGGTGGACACGCTCAAGCAGCTATTTCATATACCATTAGTCCTATTCACACCATTGATACTTTTGTTGATTTGGCTAAATCTATGGAGCAATTAGGGGCAGATTCCATATGCATTAAGGACATGTCTGGGCTTCTTGCACCTTATGAGACTGAAAAACTTGTCAAAGCGATTAAGGCCAATATATCTGTACCACTGGAAATTCATTCGCATTGTACAAGTGGACTTGCTTCTATGACTTATCTTAAGGCAATTGAAGCAGGTGTGGATATCATTGATACGGCTATTTCGCCATTTGCAAGTGGCACATCACAACCGCCTACAGAACCTTTTGTTGCAACTTTAAAGGGCACTGAATTTGACACTGGACTGGATTTGAAACAACTGGATAAAGTGACTCAATATTTTGCGCCTATTCGAGATAATGCTCTGGAAACGGGTTTACTGGATCCTAAAATTTTAGGTGTGGATATCAATACTTTGGTTTACCAAGTTCCAGGGGGAATGCTTTCAAACCTTGTCTCTCAACTAAAAGCTCAAAATGCGCTTAATAAATTTGAGGAAGTCCTTAAAGAAGTACCGCGTGTGAGAGAAGATCTAGGTTTTCCACCACTTGTGACACCTACAAGCCAAATGGTTGGGACTCAAGCTGTACTCAATGTGATTATGGGTGAGCGCTATAAAATGGTGCCTAAGGAAATCAAGGAATACGTAAGAGGTATGTACGGTAAACCAACTGTTCAAATTTCCAAGGAGATCATTGAAAAAATAATTGGCAATCAAGAAGTTATTACTTGTAGACCAGCAGATATAATAGAGCCTCAACTTGAAACAGAACGCAATAAAATGAAAGCTTATCTTGAAGAAGAGGAAGATGTGCTCTCATATGTTTTATTCCCACAAGTTGCTGAAGACTACTTTAAATATAGACAAGCTGAAAAATATAAGATTGATGGTGAATTGGTGGATACAGAACAACAAACATATCCAGTATAGTCTGAAGTCAAAATAAAATATCCCAAAAGATCGCTTAAAATCTAGGCGATCTTTTTTTTAAAACAACAAGATTTGAGCCGAAAGCTGTGCTGAGGAATGTTCATCCTCAAACAGCGTCAGCGAAAATCGTTTTGGGGCATTGAGCGATGCCCCAAATGTTGTTGTATGCAAGATTTGAGCCGAAAGCTGTGCTGAGGAATGTTCATCCTCAAACAGCGTCAGCGAAAATCGTTTTGGGGCATTGAGCGATGCCCCAAATGTTGTTGTATGCAAGATTTGAGCCGAAAGCTGTGCTGAGGAATGTTCATCCTCAAGCAGCGTCAGCGAAAATCGTTTTGGGGCATTGAGCGATGCCCCAAATGTTGTTGTATGCAAGATTTGAGCCGAAAGCTGTGCTGAGGAATGTTCAACCTCAAACAGCGTCAGCGAAAATCGTTTTGGGGTATTGAGCGATGCCCCAAACGTTGTAACGCTTTCATTATGGAAATAAGCATGATACAATAATAAGAGTGCTTCACAGCGACAAAGAAAAAAGAAATGGAGGCAACGATGGGCAAGAAAGAACAAAAGATTTCTCCAATGCCGAGCAAGAATCAGACGCGAAAAGACAGATACAATCAAATGGTTTATGAAAATTGGCCAGCGAATAGAGCGTTGGGTAAACGAAAATTTGTGTTCAAATTTGGGGCTTTGAGTTGGGGACTTGGTACCTATGTGATCTATTGGATAATGATGATGATTTTAAACTTGATTACAAAATCGAATGCGGCATTTAATTTGTATCAATTTATTTTTACGCTTTTGCTTTTCATCGTAGTGGGCTCTATTTATGGCATTATTCTGTGGCATCGAAATGAAAAAATATTTAAGACCAAATATCCATACGGGCGCAAGGCGCAATCTAAATAATTTAGAAGAGCTCAAGGCTCTTTTTTTTTTGAAAATAATATTTACAATTAATGTAAAATAAACTATAATAAAGCATATACCAAATATTAGGAGGATTCGCATGTACTATTTTTACGCTTCTCAATATACGGAACTGTGCTTCAATAAAGTAAAAGCGTATATGCCCAATGCAAGTCTTTGCTGGGATTTAGAATCCATAATGATTTCAGACGATGACAAGCTGATCATTGAAGCAAATCTAAGTGATAAAATACCAAAATGGGTTAAAAAAAATCAAATTGTTTTGCTTTCAGAGGAACCAGGGGGAAAAGATACCATTTACATGTACCAGAGTTACTTTGAGATTATAAAAAAGATCAAAGGACAGAACAAACAAGTGTTCTCAATTATTTCGGATGAGGTGAATGCAATGTATGCCCCCTTGCTTTCAAAGGCGATAATATCCAATAATCCTGTTATTATATGCAGTTTTAATCCCGATACGGAGACAGATATGTTGTTTGATTTGAGCGGTGAAAGTCATTTGACTTTAGAATGTATTGAGCCTTATCTAAGAAAGCACCCAGAACATACTTTTTTGGAATTAAACTTCTTTAAATCTCTCATGGATATGACGCATCCTCCAAAAGATTTAATCATCAATATTTTGGATCTTTTAAAAGATAAATACCATTTAATTTTAAACCTTATGCCCATTAAAAACGAATTTGATTTAAATTTGATCAGCATTTCAGATTACTTGATCTTTATTGCTTCAGAGCCAACTAAATTGAATGTTTCTATCGTGGAACAACTCAGGCATTTTAATGAGCAAGGGGTATTACATGATATTTATCTATCCGCTTTTGATAAAAAGAATGAAGAATGGTCTAATGGCCTATCCAAAAAATTTGCAGATCTGGTTAAGGACTGTATCTGAAAGAAGGACGTATGATATCGTATGAGATGATCAAAACACTTAAAAATAAAATATTAGAGAAAATTCCTAAAGTTGAGGAACCCTTTGTCAGTCAAGCCATACATCAGGAGATTGCAAATTTAAACCATCTCACCATAGAAGAAAAAATGGCTTTAAAAGCAACACTTTGGGATACAATCTTCAAATATGATGTGATTCAACCTTTGCTGGATGATGACAGTATCAGCGAAATTATGATCAATGGCCCTGAGAACGTTTTTGTAGAAAGATCTGGACAGTTGGAAGCCATCGATTTAAAGTTTTCAAATCATGATCATTTGATGAGTTTAGTTCATAAAATTGCCACTGAAATTGACAGACCTATAAATACGGGCACACCTATTATGGATGCAAGACTTAAGGATGGCTCAAGAGTTAACATTGTCATAGAACCTGTGGCTTTAAATGGCCCTGTGGTGACAATTCGTAAATTCAAGCAGTCCTTTAACAACCCTGAGGAACTCATACAGAATAAAATGCTCTCTAGAGAGCTTGCTGATTTTTTAAAGTTGTGTATCCAAAGCAAGTTTAATATATTCATCTGTGGCAGTACGGGTTCTGGAAAAACGACATTGTTGAATTGTTTAACGCATTATATTCCATCATCAGAGCGCTTGATAACCGTAGAGGATGCCGCAGAACTTCAAATCCAAAATCATGAAAATTTGGTTTCTCTTGAAGTTAAGAAATCCAATACCAATCAACAATCCATTACAATTTCACATTTGATTAAAAATGCACTTCGGATGAGGCCCGATCGGATCATTGTGGGTGAGGTAAGGGGCGAAGAAGTTGTGGATATGCTACAAGCCATGAATACAGGCCATGATGGCTCTCTTTCCACAGGACATTCAAATTCAGGTATGGACATGCTTACGCGGCTAGAAGTTATTGCATCCAGCCATTCTGAAATTAATCACACTTTGATTCGGCGTCAAATTATTTCTGCCATTGATCTTATTATTTTTATCGAGCGTTTGCCAAGTGGCAAAAGGAAGATTACAGAAGTCAGTGAAGTGATTAAAAATGAAACAGATTATGTTTTAAATAAAATATTTGATTTTTATGAACCTATAGGTCCAAATCCAATAGGTTTTAAAGAGGCACTTGTCAACAAACACAAACTTAGGAGAGCTGTTGTATGAAGTCAGAAAACTTTTTTAAATATTTAAAGTCAAAGGATTTCAGAATTATTTTTTTTGACTTAACATTCTATATATTGGGAATTAAATCATTTTATAACAGTTTCTTATTGCTGCCTTTGCCAGTGATTGTCATTGCAATCCTCATAAAATTTAGCAGGCGATATGATCGAAATTATGCCAGTGAAATCAGTTTTCAACTCATAGAATTCCTGAATTATATCAATTCCAATTTAAGTATTGGGATGAGTTTTGAACATGCCATTCTCTCTTATGAAAAAGATCGTTATTCATCGTTTGATGACAACATGAGGAGGCGATTTGAAAAACTGATCAATGCCATTAGGATGGGCGTATCTCAAGAACAATTATTAGGCGTTTTGGAAACTGTATTTCCGATAAGAGATACTAAGCGATTTGCCTCGATGTTAATTCAGAGTATGAAGACGGGTGCCAATCAATCTTTTATCGTGAGTATTACACTGGATAAACTCTATATCAAACACAAAACAGAGTCCGAAATACAAATGATTTTATACCAAAAGAAGACTGAGCAAATGATTCTTTGTATGGCACCTATGCTTGTTATACTCATGATCAGAGGGATGTCTCCTGAATATTTAATGCCTCTGTATACGGAAGTCATTGGGCGAATGATTATGACATTTTCATTTTCACTTTTAGTGGCCATGAAGTTAATCTCTAAAAAAATCATCCAAATAGAAGTATAGGAGGCAATATGCTAAAAGTTAAAATGCTAAAAGTAAAAGATAAGGATAAAGATGAAGATGAAGATAAGGATAAAGATAAAGACTTAAAAATAGAGCTTAAGAAAGGGGAAGGCAAGAAAAAGACCAGTAAATTGAAGCAGAAGAAAAAGCAGAAATCTAAATCTAACTTAGAAATTAAGTTAGAACTCTACAATAAGAAAGTAGACGCTTTTTTATATATGCATAAACTCAAGAAACTCAAACCACACCCCTTTGCAGTAGAACTCCCCAGTTTTATTCAAGAGATTATACTCAATATGACATGTGATATGACCATTGAAAGCGCTGTAAAGGGTGCAATTATAAACAACAGCGAGAACCCGAATTTTGAAGCTTTAAATCTCAAAATCGAAAAACAGATTTCTGCAATTAATGCACTCAATATGTTCGCGCTTGAATGTAATTTTCACGATCTTTGGAAACTCTCCAGACTCATCAATCAGAATTTTTTAACAGGGAGTGTCAACACGTATTCGGCAATGGAGAGATTTCACGATGAGCTCTGGGATCAAAAGTTACAAAATGTCAAAACAGCTTCAGAAAGGGCGAGTTTGTACTTAACCTTCGTACTGATGTTGTCACTGTTTAGTGTCATTGTGGTGGTTGTTACACCCATTATGATAAATATAAATTTATAGGAGGAGAACTTATGTTATTGAGTCATTTGATGCCCTTGTTGCCCAAGAGCGTATATTGTGCTATTAAAAGTGTTAATTTAAAAGATGAAAGAGGCCTTGGCACGATTGAAATGGTAGTGCTGATGGCTGTTTTGATTGGCGCGGCATTTTTATTTAAGGATCTTATTAAAAGTGTTTTTGATAGGTTAAAAGCTGTAATCGACGGAAAGGGATTAGAAAATCTCTAGGGACGAAGTCACTGTAAAAATGAAATTTCTAAAAAAGGAAGTTCAACTATGAGCACAAATAATGAATTTCACACAGAAGTCATATGGGGTCAGTCGCCTGACCCTATCTTCTTTAAAATGCAACAGAATGTGCCACTTAAAGCTCTAGCTTATTTAAAGGAAACGCGGCGAGTGGGTGAAAAATATGAATATGAGTACAACGTTTCAAATTTTGTCTCCGTTGAAACCTTAATAAATACACGCCAATTTAACATGAGGTTATTTTTACTTTTGCTCAAGAACTTGGATGCTTTGACACTCCAATTGGAACAATATATGCTTTCTATAGATATGTTTATCTATAGAGAAGATGCACTTTACTTTGATCCGTCCGTTGATCAATTTGTCTGGTTGTTGTTGCCTTTTAACCGAGCAGAACAGCATGTTAAAAGGCAACAACTTTATTTTTTTAGACATTTATTGATGGAGTTGGAGCAATGCCATTCTATCAACATGAATATGTTGCTCTTAAAATCCAATTTTTCAATTGCCGAGCTTCAAGCACAATATCTATCTCATGTGAATGCAGCAGTGCCATCAAATAATCAAGCAAAACAGAGAAAGGGCAAAGTGGAACAGTTTAAAAGTGATCTCTATGCGAAATGGCCCTTTAAAAAAAATATCAGAAAACGTCAATCCCATCAAAGCGTTAAACACTCAGAATCGCCTCAGGGGGGATTGAATCTAAAAAAAACAGCTTATGTACAGAGACATCCCATATTGATTTCACGCGATCAGCCTTCAGTACAGTATAAGATTTATTATGAAACCTGTTTAATTGGTCGTGATGAACGCTGTGAAGTGAGTATTGATGAAACCTCCATCAGTAGAGAACATGCAAGGTTATATACTCAAAATGCTACATTTTTAATTGAAGATTTGAACTCTACAAATGGCACTTTTGTCAATAATAAAAAGATCCTGAATAAAACCGTAATCAGTCATGGGGATGAACTGCGAATTGGTCACTGTGACTTTATATTTCTCACGTGACTTTTGAGGTGCAAACTAAATTTATATTTTATAAAAATTTAACCAAACTCCAATACCTTTTTATGTTATCATATTAAAGTGAGTAGAGCCTGATGGCTATAAATAGATAAGGAGTAAACCATGATTAATGATATTAAAGAAGTTCTTTTTTCTGAAGAAGTATTGAGATCGAAAGTTAAAGAAATGGCACAGCAAATTTCTGAGGATTATCAAGGAAAAGATCTCTTGCTCGTGGGCGTTTTAAAAGGTGCAAACGTTTTCATGTGCGATTTAATGCGTGAGATTAGCTTTCCAATTCAAATAGATTTTATTGCGGCGTCTAGTTATGGGCATTCCACAGAATCTTCAGGTGTTGTTAAAATCTTAAAAGATTTGGATTATAGCATTGAAGGCAGAGATGTCATCATAGTGGAAGATATCATTGATACGGGTTTAACCCTTCAATATTTGATTAAAAACTTTAAATCTAGAAATCCGAGAAGTATCGAAATCTGTACTCTATTGAATAAACCAGAGCGTAGAATTGCAAATATCGATGTCAAATACATTGGTTACAAGATTCCAGATGAGTTTATTGTTGGATATGGCATTGACTATGCTGAAAAATATAGAAATTTGCCTTTTATTGCCTCATTAAAGGAATCTGTATATACAAAATAGTTGTGTACATTTAATAAAAATACGTGTTTTTATTTGACGATTGGGTAGGAAACTTATATGATTGGATAGGAATCTTATATGAGTTAAGTAAAATATTAGGTGAGGTGAAAACTGTGAATTTAGCAAAATATATTGATCATACGATCTTAAAACCCGATGTTTCGGATCAAGATGTCATCAGAATTTGTGATGAAGCCAAAACATATCATTTCTTTTCTGTATGTGTAAACCCTTATTTTGTACCATTGGTTGCAAAAGAACTTCAAGGGACCGATGTGAAAGTAACGTCGGTAATCGGATTTCCACTAGGTTCGAGTACTAGTGAAATCAAAGCTTTAGAAGCTAAAAAGGCTGTGGAAGATGGTGCCGATGAGATCGATATGGTCATCAATATTTCTGCCTTAAAGGATGGCAAATATCAGTATGTTCAAAAGGACATAGAAGCTGTTGTCGATGTCATTAAGGGCAAAGCTATTCTCAAAGTCATTATTGAAGCTTGTCTTTTGACAGATGATGAAAAAATAAAAGCTTGTGAGCTTTCAAAAGCTGCAGGCGCTCAATTCGTGAAAACATCGACTGGATTTAGTACTGGTGGTGCAACTGAAGCCGATGTTAAATTGATGAAGAAGACTGTGGGCAATGCCCTAGAAGTTAAGGCATCAGGTGCTGTTAGAGATTATGCCACTGCTCTTAAAATGGTTGAAGCAGGTGCTACTAGAATAGGCGCTTCTTCTTCAGTTGCGATTGTCACTGGCAATCCATCAGGGGCATCAGATTACTAGGTAGTTATAAAAGATGGTCATACATTACAATTCAAAATGAGCGAAAAACATTTGCGGTTTGCATAATAAAATTATGTAAACCGTTTTTTAAAATAACAAAATTGAGTCAAAAAATTCTTTTCGAGATCTCATTTGGGAAAATCAGTAGTAAAGTTGGGGGCGAGGTGTGGGGAGCTGGGTCAATGCTGTTTAGTACCATAATCCTGTTCATGTATAGTACTTTTCACTTATTTTATACATGTCATGCAGTTGTAATGTTATTCTAATTCAATTTTCAGCATAATCACCAAAAGATGTGGTATATTAATACTATAAGCATAACATTATGAGGTGGAAAATGAATTTTAAGGATATAAATATTTATCTCTATGCAAGATTGATTGCAATTGCAGCTATTGTTGTTCTCGTTTTGACGAAGACGCCAATTTGGCACATGGTGGAACAGGGCCTTCGACCAGTGATATACGCTTTTATTATTGCATATATCTTAGATTACAGTGTACGCTATTTTGAAAAGAAATTTAAAATCAATCGAATTATTTCTATTATTATTACATTTGCTATTTTTATTTCAATAATCGTCCTCTTTGGCGCGCTGGTCGTTCCAAGAGTCGTTGAAACGGTAAGTATACTCATAAATTCCATTGGAAATGTCGATATTAATCTTGATGATATTTTTAATCAAAATTTTAATAACATTTATTTAAATGAAATTCAAAAAAGTATAGTGAATGCACTTACTCCAATGCTTCAAAAACTAACCAATGCGACTGGAACTGCGGTCTTGTTGCTTATGAATGAAATTCAAAAGATTACGTCAGGCCTAATTTCTTTTGTTGTTGCATTAATTATTTCCGTTTACATGCTTGCGGAAAAAAATGACCTTGTTGCAAGATTGAAACGTTTAATTTTTGCTTATTTTGATGATCAACAATCCAATTGGATTATGAATACTTCCAAGAAAGCACATTATATTTTTAAAGATTTTGTGGTGGGTAAATTATTGGATAGCTTTATTATTGGTGTTTTATCCTTTGTTGTCCTATCCATTTTTGACTTTGAATTTAAGCTTTTAATTGCCATTATTATTGGTGTTACGAATATGATTCCATATTTTGGACCATTTTTAGGTGCTATTCCAGCAAGCATTATTACTTATATTGGTTCGCCGCATACACCTTTTAATGTGTTATGGATTCTTTTGATCATTCTCATTATACAACAACTTGATGGCTGGGTTATTGGACCGATGATCCTTGGGGACTCAGTAGGTGTCAGTGCATTTTGGATCATTTTAGCAGTTACTATAGGTGGGGCTACCTTTGGCGTTGTGGGTATGTTTTTAGGGGTTCCGGTTTTAGTTCTAATAAAAACACTTCTTGAAGATGACATACAGAAGAAATTGTATGTAAAGGGGTATGAAGGCTTAGAGGAAAAGAACATTAAAACCAAGCGAAAATCTAAGTCATAAAATGATTGTGGGGGATTTAGATTGTGGGGGATTTAAATGGTTGGGATTTTAGTCGTTGATATCAATACGACAACTTCATATAGAATTAGGAAACTGTTGGATAATTCGAATATTGAAATTATAACGGCAACAACTTCCATGGAGACGATCAATAGAATTTCTTCAGTGGATCGAAAAATTGATTTGGTCATTATTGATGTTCAGTTGGGTCCTGAAGATGGGTTTGAACTGATTAGTCACATTAGAGAAATAAGGGATGATATCGTCATCTGTATTGTTACGAGTCAAAATACAAGGCGTTCTTTTGTAAAAGGCATAAAAGTAGGCGCGTTGGATTATATCCTCAAGCCTTTTGAAGATGAGTATCTCAAGCAAAAACTCATTTTTCATATTGATGCAATTGAACTGGCAAAATCTATCCCAGATAGATCTCCGAAAACCATTGATCAAGCCATTTACAATGCTGTCAAAAAAGCGATTCGTGAAGGCTATGAATTGATGATCGGGTTATTTATTCTCTATCATACCAGTAATGAAACGACGGTGGATGTGAATATAAAAGATATGGCAATTTTAAAATCAATGACGCATTATTTTAGCAGTCATCTAAGTGTGGAAGACGAATTTTATACTTATGGTTCAAATGGTGCTGTAATTATAATGCCAAAGCATAAATTAAATCAGAAAGATGAACTTATCACTAACTTTGATAAATTGATACTGAACTTTACAACGGCGTATAATATAAAAGACACGTTATTTTCTTTTGATTTGATCAGTTTGCCACAAGAAGTTAATCCAAAGGAAAATGCAGTGTCTGTACTAGCAAAGCGTATTGAAAATAAACTAAAGTAGCGTAAAAAAATTTAAACTGTTTTGTCAAATCGATTGTCAAAGCAGTTTTTATGTATTTCTATGTAGTAAATTTATTTTTTTTGAGTTGTTATTAAATTTCCAAATTTATTAATTTTTTATTATTTAACGTCTTTTTAATAGCTTTCTCATGAAAAAGGACTATAATATATATTAGATTTGTTATTATATGTAATTGTTTAAATTATTGTTTAAGTCATTATTATTTTTATTATTATCAAAAGGTTGTTATTATATGCCATTATTTCTATGACATTAATTGATTTGTGATTTATATTTTTTTATACCGAGGTGTCATTGTTATGAACAAACTAAACGTTGGTTTGGACGTTGGGTCGACAACGGTTAAATTGATAGTTTTAGATGAAGATGAGAATATCATCTTCAAGGATTATCGTCGACATTTTTCTGATATTAAGAATACCGTTTCTAATCTATTTGAAGATGCAAAAAGCGTTTTTGCCGATGCGAAAGTCAAAGTGATGGTCACTGGATCAGCTGGTTTGAGTTTAGCAGAGAGCTTAGGCGTTTCTTTTATTCAAGAAGTTGTTGCCTGTTCAAGGGCTATTAAAAAATACGCACCGCAGACGGACGTTGCGATTGAACTCGGTGGCGAAGATGCTAAAATTATGTATTTTGGTCACTCCGTTGAACAGAGAATGAACGGCACCTGTGCTGGCGGAACAGGGTCATTTATTGACCAGATGTCATCATTGCTCAAAACAGATGCAAATGGTTTAAACGATCTTGCGAGTCAACATAAAGAAATCTATCCAATTGCTTCACGGTGTGGTGTGTTTGCTAAAACGGATATTCAACCGCTTTTGAATGAAGGGGCATCCAGAGCAGATATAGCAGCCTCTGTACTTCAGGCTGTGGTTAATCAAACCATTAGTGGTCTTGCATGTGGTAAACCAATCCGAGGTAACGTTGCCTTTTTAGGTGGACCGCTTTCTTTTTTACCAGAACTCAAAAAAAGATTTGAATTGACATTAAATTTGGATGATGCACACAGTGTTAAGTTGGATAACGCTCAGTATTTTGTTGCCATTGGCGCTGCCATTTCTTCAAGCAAAGAAGATTCAAAAGATATTCACTGTATCTATGATCGTATGCCTTCTATTTATTGTGAATCTCCAGATTCAAAAGAAGGCATTAAGCCTCTATTTGAATCTCAAAATGATTTTGATGTTTTTATCGAACGACATTCTAAACATCACGTGTCCCGAAAGCTTTTGAGCGAAGCTCGCGGACCTCTTTTCTTGGGCATAGATGCTGGGTCAACGACGACAAAAGTGGCAGTTGTGGACGCGCAAAAGCAGCTTTTATTTTCACATTATGGGTCCAATGAAGGCAATCCCTTGGGAACCACTATTGAGGCTTTAAAGCAATTATATGGATTGATCCCAGAGGGTGCTTATATTGCATACAGTACTGTAACTGGATATGGTGAAAATCTGATTAAGGCAGCTTTGAAATTAGACCATGGAGAAATTGAAACCATTGCGCATTATAAAGCAGCAGATCATTTTTTGCCAGGCGTAGATACCATTCTTGACATTGGCGGTCAAGATATGAAGTGTCTCAATGTTCATAATGGCATTATTGATTCCATTATGTTAAATGAAGCCTGTTCATCGGGTTGTGGGTCCTTTATTGAAACTTTTGCAGGTTCGGTAAATATGTCCGTAGCCGATTTTGCCAACATTGGTTTGTTTTCAAAAAAACCTGTGGATCTTGGCACGCGTTGTACCGTCTTCATGAATTCACGTGTAAAACAAGCTCAAAAAGAGGGTGCAACAATTGGTGAGCTCTCTGCGGGTATCTGTACATCCGTTATAAAAAATGCATTATTTAAAGTAATCCGAATGAGATCTCCAGAAGATTTGGGCGAGAAAATTGTCGTTCAAGGGGGCACCTTCTACAATAATGCAGTACTGAGAGTATTTGAACAAATTTCTGGACGTGAAGTGGTTCGACCTGATATTGCAGGAATCATGGGGGCTTTTGGCTGTGCCATTATTTCAATGGAGCGATTCGAGGCAGATTATAAAACCAACATGTTGGGGAGTTCTGAATTAGAGCACTTCAGTACAACTACGAGTACAAGACGATGCAATCTTTGTGGGAATAATTGTCATCTCACTGTCAATGTGTTTTCAGATCAAAGACAATTTATCGTCGGCAACAGATGTGAACGCGGTGCAGGTATTGAAAAGAAAACTGTGGATTTGCCAAATCTCTATAAGTATAAGTATAAACGTGTATTTGATTATAAATCACTTTCAAAAGCAGAAGCAAAACGTGGTACAGTGGGTATACCGAGAGTTCTAAATATCTATGAAGACTATCCGTTTTGGTTTACTTTTTTTAATGCACTTGGATTTCGTGTGGAACTCTCTAAACGGTCATCCAAAATGATTTATGAAATGGGTATGGAAACGATACCTTCTGAAAGTGTTTGTTATCCCGCTAAAATCGTACATGGTCACATTGAGGATTTGATTCTCAAAAAAGTAGATCGAATTTTTTATCCATGTATTCCATATAATCGACAAGAAGACGAAAAGGCGGGGAATCACTACAATTGTCCTGTGGTGACGTCCTATCCTGAAACGATTAATGTCAACGTGGACCACATAAAGAATAAAGCCGTCAAATTTTATCATCCATTCTTGCCGCTGGATTCTATGAAACATATGAAGAAGCGGTTGATTGAAGAAATCAGTAAATGGGGCATTGATAAGAATGAAATCAGCAGAGCTGTGGATTTGGCATATGCAGAACATGATCAATATAAATTGGATGTTATGAAAAAAGGTGAGGAAACACTTGCTTACATCAAGGAAAATCACTTAAAAGGAATCGTTTTGGCAGGTCGCCCTTATCATATTGATCCAGAAATCAATCATGGTATTCCAGAACTCATTGAATCTTTTGGTTTTGTGGTTTTATCTGAAGATGCTGTGGCACATTTGGATCAGATCGACAGACCACTCAGAGTTGTGGATCAGTGGGTTTATCATACGCGCCTCTATGCAGCCGCAACTTATGTTTCAAAGCAATCTCATCTTGAGCTTGTTCAGTTGAATTCTTTTGGATGTGGCCTTGATGCGGTGACGACGGACCAGATTAAAGAAATTTTGGAGGCTAAAAATAAAATTTATACAGTGCTCAAAATTGATGAGATCAATAATCTCGGTGCGGTCAGAATTCGCATAAGATCACTTATTGCAGCAATTAGAGAACGTGATAAGAAAACGATGATACCTCTGTATGATAAGCCAAAGGCAGAGCGCGTGATTTTTACAGAAGAAATGCGTAAAACGCATACGATTTTAGTGCCCCAAATGTCTCCAATACACTTTCAATTTGTTCAAGCGGCAGTTAAGCCAGAAGGCTATAATATGGAAATTTTGCCTTCTGTGGATGTATCCGCTATAGATGAAGGCCTTAAATATGTCAATAATGATGCTTGTTATCCATCTATTATTGTGGTTGGACAGCTGATGAAAGCACTGAATTCTGGAAAATATGATCTCGACAAAACGGCTTTGATCATCTCTCAAACTGGTGGAGGCTGTCGCGCTACAAACTATATCGCCTTTATTAGACATGCACTTAAAAGCTTAAAACTGGATCATATTCCGGTAATCAGTATTAATGCTGGCGGCTTGGAGGAAAATCCAGGGTTTAAGTTGACGTTGCCTTTATTAGAAAAATTAGTACAGAGTATGCTCTATGGAGATTTATTCATGAGAGTGCTTTATAAGACCAGACCTTATGAGGCGGAAAAAGGTGCTGCCAATAAACTTTATGATCACTGGGTGGATCGATGCAAACAGTCGCTTGTAAAGGGCTCTAGAAAAGAATTTATTTCAAACATTAAAGCGATTACTCAAGCATTTGATGAACTGCCATTGCTTGACATTAAGAAGCCGAGAGTTGGATTAGTGGGTGAGATTTTGGTTAAATTCCATCCAACGGCAAATAATAATATAGTGGATCTTCTAGAGCATGAAGGTGCAGAGGCTGTAATGCCTGATTTAATTGATTTCTTCACATATTCTGCGTATAATGGCGTCATCAAGAATAAATATCTTTCAGGCAGCATGAAAAAACGTCTTTCCAGTGAAGCATTTATCTCAATCATTGATTATTATCGCAAGCCCATGGTAACCGCACTAAATAAGAGCAAGCGCTTTGAAGCGCCTAAAAATATTAAAGTGCTAGGAAAGTTGGCTGAGCCGCACTTATCTCTTTGCAATCAGACAGGTGAAGGTTGGTTTTTAACGGCTGAGATGATTGAGCTCATTCATAGTGGCGTAGACAATATAGTCTGTATGCAACCCTTTGCATGTTTACCAAATCATATTACTGGGAAAGGCATGATCAAGGAGCTTAAGAATAGTTATCCTAAATCTAATATAGTGCCAATAGATTATGACCCAGGAGCAAGTGAGGTTAATCAGATCAATCGTATTAAGCTGATGCTCGCCACTGCATATGAAAATTTAAATTCAAGAGATGATGAATAAAACCACTTGATATTATAGAGTTTTAACAGTTTTTGTTAAAACTCTATAATTACTTTGAGCGGTTTTATGATATAATTAGAAATGATGAAGAGGCATTAAAAAAAGGTTGGAGGTTTTGCTATGAGTACACATATAAACGCGAAGATTGGTGATATTGCGGATATCGTATTATTACCAGGTGATCCTTTGAGAGCTAAGTATATTGCGGAGACTTTTCTAGAGAATCCGATTTGTTATAATAAAGTTAGAGGCATGCTTGGATACACAGGAACCTATAAAGGTGTAAGGGTTTCAGTTCAGGGTACTGGTATGGGAATGCCTTCGCTATCTATCTATGTCAATGAGTTGTTGCGATTTTATGATGTTCAAAAACTCGTTAGAGTGGGTTCTTGCGGTGCAATGCAACCGCATATTAAAATTAGAGATGTCATACTGGCACAGGCGGCTTCTACGACTTCAAACATGAACAACCGTCGTTTTGGCACGTGTAATTTTGCCGCTATTTCTGATTTTAAGTTGCTCTATGATGCGTATCAAACAGCTCAAAGCAATGGCTTAAAAGTTCATGTGGGCAATATTTTATCTGAGGATAGTTTTTATGACGACTATAATTCAAATCGAAATCAAAACTTTATGGATTACAATATTCTAGCAGTGGAGATGGAGGCTGCTGAACTTTACACTTTAGCGGCTAAATATAGAGCACAGGCGCTTTGTGTTTTAACCGTAAGTGATTCGTTGATTACCGCTGAAGAAACGACTTCAGAGGAAAGAGAGAGAACTTTTAATGACATGATCACTTTAGTTTTGGACACGGTTACGAAGGCCTAAAGCTTCTATAAAATTTTTAACAACATTTGAGCCATCTCCGATGACTCAAGCCGATTTTTGCTGACACTGTTTGAGGTTGAACATCCCTCAGCACAGCTTTCGGCTCAAATCTTGTTGTTTTAATAAAAAAAAGGTGATTTTGCTGAGTCGATTTAAGACGAGCAATATCACCTTTTCTAATTTTGTTTGATGAATTCAAGTTCCGGCTCAACGATCATAAAAACTTGTAACAATTTCTCAGAGAATTGACTGCGCATGCTTACGGTAATAATGTGGACGGCTTCAGCATGAGAGAGTGCTTTTCGATAGGGGCGTCGACTGGTTAATGCATCATAAACATCTGCAATTGAGAGGATTTGAGCACCTAGTGGAATTTGCTCACCCTTTAATCCCTGTGGATAACCCGTCCCGTCATACTTTTCATGATGACACAAGACCAGTTGATCAATTTCATTAAATGCCGAGGCTTTATGTAAAATGCGAAAGCCTGTTAAGGAATGTTCTTGAATGATTTTAAATTCTGAATCTGTCAGAGGGCCTTTTTTATTCAAAATTTGTTCTGGAATTGTGATTTTGCCGATATCATGTACAAGTGACGCTTTTATTAAAGTGTCCATATCATCGTATCTCAAGGCTCTTCCAATGAGCTGTACGTACTTCGAGACACGATCCGAGTGACCTTTTGTGTAAGAATCTGTGGCATCTAGAGCTTCTATCATGATATTCACGGTTTCATCATTTTTATCGTGGAGCTCTTTAATTTTATCGTTGATTGTTGAGGAAAGTTTATTGATACTTGTGGAAAGTTGTCCCAGCTCTTTTATTTTATTATACTCTAAATCAATATCGTAGTGCCCGTTTGCAATACGGTCAATAATTTTGACCATTTTATCAATTTGAGCAGCTATTTTTTTCAGGATCATACTCATAATAAGACTTGCAAACAGCAATATGAAGAAAACGGAGATCAGCATAAAGAAAGTTTGCTTTTTAAGGTTATTGATAATTTCAGGTTTATCAATTCTTGCAGACAAATAGAAACTATTTTTAGAGTCCACTCTAATGGGCACAAAAATTTGATTAAAATCATCATTTTCTATGTTGATAATCCCATTTGAATCATACTTATTATGAATGGACGATGTGACTTGAACGGGGGGCGTAAAAACATATTCAATATCTTGGATACCAATAAATGATTTCATCATGGTCATGTTGAGTTTGTGTTCAATAGGCGTCATGACAAGATAGGATTTGGACTTGTCTTCAGAGTTGCTGGTATATATGTTTTTTAGAATGCCTATATAAAGCCTGTTTTCATATTCGTAAAAAAGCGTTTGAGTCGTGTATTTCTTCTGATCTTGGACCAAAAAGCCCATTGTGAGTTCATAAGGTGCGTTCGTAAAGGGCGCTTGATCTGTGTTTTCCACATAAAAATATTCGAAATTATATTGTGCTGCCAAGGATCTGATTGCATTTTTTCCAAATGCTGAAGAATCTGTATTCTCCAGGGCGCTCTTATAGATTAACTCGTTGCGAATTTGATAGAATCCCTTATCGGTAAAAATACTGTTGCTCGTGTGGTCGATTTGGTAATTTATATATTCCTCTAGCATTTTATATGTCATTTCAGAATAAAAGATATTATTGTCACTTTCTGATATCTTGAAAGTGTGTTGAATTCCAAAAAGGACCAATACTGTTGAAATAAAGAGTATGGGGAGCATGACAATAAGTGAAAGTTTATAAAATTTCATAACGAGACCTCGAATTCCTATATTAACAAGTTGATTATAGCATAAGTTATGCAAATGTCTGTGAATAAATTATTAATTCGTATGTTATAATAGGGAAGTAAATTGTACCAAAGTTAAGGAGTAAATGATTATGAAAGAAAAAGTCATGATTTTTGGTCACAGAAATCCAGATACGGATAGTGTTACCAGTGCAATTGCACTTTCGTATCTCAAAAATAAAACGCAATATGAAGCGTTGCCATGTGTTCTAGGGGATCTCTCAAAAGAGAGTGAATTTGTTCTAGATTACTTTAATATGACTTATCCTCATCGAATTGATAATGTTAAAATTCAGCTCAAGGATTTGCTCTATGATCGCATTATGGCACTGGAGCCTTCTAATTCTATTTTGGCAGCAACTAAACATATGAATGATAATAAGATTAGAACGCTTCCAATCGTAGATTCTGATGGCTACTTGATTGGAATTGTCACGATGAAGGATATCGCCATGAGCGCTATTCATGGTGATCTTCATGCACTTAATACGACCTTTAGCAATATTAAATCAGATCTCAAAGCAGAAACACTCAATTATGCTCATTCTGACGTGAATGGCAAGATTTCAATTACAGCATTTCACGATAGTTCCATCATAGAAGAGGACATCTTTGATATGAATACCGTCGTTATAACAGGGGATAGATTTGATATTATTGATTATGCCATCCAGCGCAAAGTTCAGTTGATCGTTGTCACTGGCAATAAAAAGATTCCTGAATTACTGATTGAAAAGGCGGCTGTCACAGGGGTCAATATGATAAAAACACCCTATGATACTTATTACACTTCAAAACTTATAAATCAGACTAATTTTGTGAGTTCTATTATGAAAAGAGATCGACTGGTTCGGTTTAAAGAAAATGAGTATTTAGAAAACTGTCGTGAAATTATACAGACTTCCAAGCATTCTAAATTCCCACTTGTGGATGAGAAGGGTCGATATCTAGGCATTATTGGGAGAACACATTTTTTGAATCCGACCAAGAAAAATGTTATTTTGGTGGATCATAATGAATATGCTCAGTCTGCTGAAGGACTCAGCGAAGCCAATGTAATTGAAATTATTGATCATCACAAAATTGGTGATATTTCAACTTCTTTACCGATTGCATTTAGAAATATGCCTGTGGGCAGTACCAATACAATTATCTATCAACTGTTCAAGGAAGAACAGGTTGAGATTCCCAAGGACATTGCAGGTCTTATGATGTCTGGAATCATATCGGATACGCTCTTTTTAAAGTCACCAACGACAACAGTTTTTGATGAAATGGCAGTTGAAAAATTGACAGAGATCACAGGGATTAAAACTGACACTTTTGCGCTTGAGATGTTTAAAAAGGGCACTTCACTGGTTGGAAAATCTGTTTCGGATGTCTTTTTTAATGACTTCAAGGAATTTATGTTAGAAGGCTGTAAAATAGCCATATCTCAAGTCTTTACTTTGAATTTTCAAGAAATATTGGACAATCAATTGGTTTATTTTGAGACGATCAAAAAAGTCAATCATGATAGAGATCATTACTTGACTTTGATGGTGGTCACGGACATTATAAAAGAGGGCTCTTATATGCTCTTTGAATCTAAAAATGATTCCATTATGTCGCTGGCTTTTGAAAAAACAGTTGAACAGGGGACTTTTATTGAGAACTGCGTCTCACGTAAAAAACAGATTATTCCCAAACTCATCCATGCGCTTGGCATTTTAAAATAGTTGAAATTTTCGAATCAGGAGGATTCATGTTAAATAAGTATTCTATGTACAAAACACTTGGTGTTTCCGACCAGGTCATTGCCTATGTTGAAGCAGCTGAAAAGTCAATTTTGCCGCATTTTTCAAATATTGATGATATCGCTGAATACAATCAGTTGAAAGTATTAAATGCACTACAACAAAACAAAATTTCTGATATTCACTTTAATTGGAATACAGGGTATGGTTATGATGACATGGGGCGTGATGCCACTGAGAATGTCTACAAAACCGTGTTTGGCACTGAGGATGCCATTGTGAGACCGATCATTGTATCTGGAACCCATGCCTTGACATTGGCACTTACGGGAACTTTGAGACCTAATGATAAGATGTTATCCATCACCGGGAGACCTTATGATACCCTTGAAAAAGTCATTGGACTATCGCCTTCAAATGCGCTTAGTCTAATGGATATTGGCGTTTCATATGAGGAAATCCAGTTGACAGATGAAGGCGGATTTGATCTGGAGGGTCTCAAAGCGTTAATTGAAAATGCTGAGATCCAATATAAAATGATCTATATTCAAAGATCGGCAGGCTATTCTTGGCGGCGTGGGCTCACAATTCGTGAAATTAAAAATGTCATAGCCCTGATCAGACTTTATGCGCCAGATACTATCGTAATGGTGGACAATTGTTATGGTGAGTTTTTAGATTATCAAGAACCGACAGATGTTGGGGCAGATCTTATGGCGGGGAGTCTTATTAAAAATCCGGGCGGTGGCCTAGCTTTAAGTGGCGGTTATGTGGTGGGCAAAGCTTATTTGATTGAGCAAGTGGCGGCGCGTATGACATCTCCCGGTATCGGTAAAGAGTGTGGATTGACATTTGGTCAAACACGAACAATACTGCAAGGGCTCTTTATGTCACCCAAAGTAGTCTCAGGTGCATTAAAAGGTGCGACACTTTGTTCGTGTGTCTATGAAAAAGCAGGCTATGAAATCAATCCAAGTGTGGATAGTGTTCGCAGCGATATTATTCAAGCCGTTAAATTTGGTTCACCCGACAAAGTGATTGCATTCTGTCAGGGCATTCAATCTGCATCCCCAGTTGACGCATTTGTGTCTCCAGAACCTTGGGATATGCCTGGATATTCAAGTGAGGTGATTATGGCTGCAGGTGCGTTTGTTCAAGGATCGTCTATTGAACTCAGTGCAGATGCGCCAATTCGAGAACCCTATATTGCCTATTTTCAAGGGGGATTAACGTATGAGCATTCAAAATTTGGTGTTATAAAATCTTTAGATGCTTTATATAAAAAAGGTTTGGTTCAATTATAAAAGCAATTGTTATTCTTAAAGCAATTTTGCCCTTAGAAATAGGACATTATTGCCTTAGGGTCCAAAATAGTTTATGATGTTATCAGCAAGAAAAAATAGTTTAACTGAGAGTATGAGTCTATCACAATAAGTAACTTAGAGATTAATATCACTTATGATCATCTCTCAAATACCGAAGGGGTGCAAAGATGAATTATAATGAACTGGCATTAAAAATGCATGAAGAAAACAAAGGCAAGATTGAAGTGATTAGTAAAGTAACGCTTGAAACTCGAGCAGATTTGTCTACAGCCTATACACCAGGTGTGGCAGAACCTTGCCGAAAGATTGCAGAGCGTAAAGATGATGTCTACAAATATACTGCTAAAGGGAATCTTGTGGCAGTTGTCTCGGATGGTTCAGCAGTGTTAGGCCTTGGAAACATTGGTGCTGAAGCATCTATTCCAGTAATGGAAGGAAAATCTATTCTCTTTAAGGCCTTTGCCGATGTTGATGCATTTCCAATATGCGTTTCCACTCAAGATGTGGATGAGATCGTCAATGTTGTCAAGCAAATTGAACCTGTTTTTGGGGGCATTAACCTTGAAGATATTGCATCTCCAAGATGTGTTGAAGTCGAAAGAAAATTAAAAGAAGTATTGGATATTCCCGTATTCCATGATGATCAACATGGTACGGCTGTGGTGGTTTGTGCAGCGCTTATCAACGCACTTAAAATTGTGGATAAAAAGATTGATGAGATTAAGATCGTTATTAATGGTGCTGGTTCTGCAGGAAATGCAATTGCAAGAATGCTACTTGATTTAGGTGTGAAGAACATTTTAAGTTGTGATCGTGAGGGGATTTTGTCAAGAGATGTACCTCAGAATAACTGGGTTCAAGATGAAATTGCATCCCTTACAAATCATGAGCTTTTAAAAGGTGATTTGGCTTTTGCACTTTCAGGTGCAGATGTCTTTATAGGTGTTTCTGCTAAAAATGTCGTTTCAAAAGAAATGGTTAAATCCATGAATCACGATGCGATTGTCTTTGCAATGGCAAATCCAGATCCTGAAATAATGCCTGATTTGGCACTTGAAGCGGGTGCTAGAATTGTGGGCACAGGACGATCGGATTTTCCAAACCAAATTAACAATGTACTGGCGTTTCCAGGTATATTCAGAGGTGCACTTGATGCAAGAGCAAGTGATATCAACGAGGCTATGAAAATTGCCGCAGTTTATGCAATTGCAGATCTTGTTGATGCAAGTGAACTTAAAGATGATAACATTATTCCATCAGCACTTAACAAGAAAATAGGTGCCGATGTTGCCAAAGCGGTTTATGATGCTGCGGTAAAATCAGGTGTTGCAAGAATATAATGCCAGTGAGTTTTGACTGAGTGTCTTTTTTACCCTCAGCGGATTTGATCTGAGTGAAGAAAAGTCGTTACGATATCTCAATGCGATGTCGTTTGCAATATCAAAGTATAGGAGGCGCACGACATGACAAATTATAAACCATCTCCAAAGAGATATGACGAAATGAAATATAGAAGATGTGGCCAAAGCGGTATAAAATTACCTCTGGTTTCTCTTGGACTTTGGCATAATTTTGGGAGTAACGATTCATACGATAACGCAAGAGGAATGGTTCAAACTGCGTTTGATTTAGGTATTACGCACTTTGATCTTGCAAATAATTATGGCCCTATACCAGGTTCTGCTGAAGAGAATTTTGGCAAAATTCTAAGACAAGATTTTAATTCGCATAGAGATGAAATGATTATTTCAACGAAGGCCGGATATCATATGTGGAACGGACCTTATGGCGATGGGGGTTCAAAAAAATATCTTGTAGCAAGTTTAGAGCAAAGCCTTAAGAGATTAAATTTGGACTATGTGGACATATTTTATCATCATAGGCCAGATGATGATACACCTGTGGAGGAATCTATGCAAGCACTGGATTTGTTAGTTCGACAAGGGAAGGTACTCTATGTTGGACTATCGAATTATAAGCCAACTGAAGCAAAGCTTGCCATTGACGTGCTTCATGAGCTCGGTACGCCTTGTCTCATTCATCAACCTAACTATTCAATGCTAGATCGATGGATTGAAGACGAACTCATTGCCATGATGGATAAGGAAGGTGTTGGTATCATCACATTTTCTCCACTTCAAAAGGGCTTGTTAACCGATAGATATTTGAAAGGTATTCCTGAGGATTCTCGAATGGCAAGTGATAGCATATTCTTAAACAGAGATGAACTCACAAAATCACTTCAGATAAAACTTAATGCCTTGGATGAAATTGCAAATGGGCGAGGACAAACGCTCGCTCAAATGGCTCTTGCTTGGAATCTTAGAAATCCAAGAATTACTTCTGTTCTTGTGGGTGCAAGTCGTAAATCTCAAATAGAAGATTCTGCAAGGGCAATTGAGAATCTTGAATTTACAGTTCAAGAGCTTGAAATAATAGACGATATATTGTTATAAACTAAATAGGGAAACTGTTTTATAATATTTCCTGAGTTCAAAATGACTAGGACAAGTCTTTTATGATTTGTACTAGTCATTTTTTTATCAAAAAAATCTTGAATGGCTACAATGAACCCACTCATAAAATTTATAATTACAATGAACTATTTTGTGATGAAAAAAAATTTTCGATTTATAGCAATTCTATTCAAAAAATATTTTAATTAATATGATGTATTTGGGGGTATCATAGAAATAATAGTTCAAAAAGGTCGCCACATTTGGAGATTTAAAAAAAATATTGAATTTAAATTTTTTAGAAAAATGGGAGATAATTTTTTATACTGTTTATTTAAGGGGAGCATTAGAATCGTAAATCAATAAAAGGAGGATGGTATTATGTTTAGAAATTTGAGTATTACTAAAAAATTGCTGGTTATGGTGGTGCCACCATTGATTATTCTAGTGGTTATTTTAGCAATTAGTGCACAACAAATGGTTTTTATTAGCAATACGGCCAATGAATCGATTTATGAAGAAACCTTTGTAAGTACGAGTAAAATTCTAAATGCAGATCGAGATTTTTATCAAGCGATACTTGCACAAACGGATATTCTTGCCGACTTCAATGTTAATTCGAGCAATAGAAAGAGCTTAATAGATGATTACGAAGAAAATGCTGATCAAGCTTATACGCGCGTAAAAGATGCAATTGATAATATTAGATCTAATGAGAAACTTTTTAGTCAGTTTAAACATGAAGAAACCAACCAAACCATTGCAGAATTAGAAACTATTTTTTTCGAAGAGTATAGACTTTGGTATGATGGGTTTAGTGATGGCAATTTGAAAGGGACACTTGATGAGAATTATGTTCATTTTGACAATGCCAGAGAGCAAATTAACATTATGACTGAGATTTTAGAGCGATATGCCGACGTAGAATCTCATAATTTGATTGAAATTACTAAACGGAATACACTTATATTAAGTGGTATTATTTTACTTACTATTTTAATAGTTTCATTTTTCATGGCAAATATAGCTCGATTCTTAAGAAATTCAATTTTGGGATTGACTCATAATTTTGAAAAAATGGCGCAGAAGAATTTGGCGGTTGATTTTGGTCAGGTTGAGTTTTCTAAAAAGGATGAATTGGGAATCTTATTTAATTCAAGTCAGTCAGTGTTGGAAACATTTAAACATATTATAAAGGAAATCAAACAAAGTGTGAGTAATCTCAATAAAACATCTGAATTTATATTGGTAGGCACAGAAGAAATCAACTCAGCAATGAACGAAGTTTCTAATGCTATCAATGATATAGCAAAAGGTGCTACTTCTCAGGCTCATGACACACAAGGCGTTACGGAAAATGTGAATGTTCTCGCAGAGATCATCAACGATAACAGTCAAGTGGCTCATCAGCTTTCTAAGAAAAGTAGTTCTATTGGAGAAATTACCAATGAAGGTTTAGAACTGGTGAAGAAACTTGGTCAAGATACGAGATTAAATGTAACCATATTTGATGAAATCTTCAATGTTATTGACATCACAAATGAAAACACGACTAAAATTGGCGAAGCTAGCAAACTCATATCAGATATTTCTGAACAAACCAATCTGCTTGCTTTAAATGCAGCCATTGAAGCTGCAAGAGCAGGGGATGCAGGGAGAGGATTTGCAGTGGTGGCAGATGAAATCAGAAAATTAGCGGAACAAACGTCTTCATCAACAACACATATTGATAATATGCTCAATAATTTGATTGAAAATGTCACTAGTGCTCAAACTAAGAGCAGTGAAGTTAAAGAAGTCGTTAAGAGACAAGCAGAATCTGTAAGCTCTACTGAAGAGAAATACAATGAAATTGTAACTGTTGTTGATGAAATGACGGATGAAATTGAAAAACTGAATGATCTCAGTCAAAGAATGGAAAAAAATAGAACTCAGGTACTTGAAGTTATCTTACAACTCGTAGCTATAGCAGAACAAAATGCTGCAAGTACTGAAGAAACTTCAGCATCCGCTGAGGAAATACTTGCAACGGTGGAAGAACTTAGACATATGAGCGAAGAACTCAAAGATATGATGATTGTATTTGATGAGCTAGTGGGCGAATTTATAGTAGAATAAGGTGTCTAGATTAATACTAAGTCTGTAAAATATGTAAAAGGACTATTGGCTTCAAGTTGGAGCCAATAGTCCTTTGAATGTTTTAACTTCTTAAGGGCCTAGAAAGGGGAATGTTTAACCCAATACTTAATTTAATAGTTGCCTTGCGCCATCATAGCATCAGCAACTTTTTTAAAACCGGCAATATTAGCACCTGCAACTAAATTGTATCCGAAGCCATATTCTGATGAAGCAGCGGCAGCATTTGAGTGAATGGTGACCATTATATTTTTTAATTTTGTTTCAATTTCTTCAAATGTCCAATAGTATCTCATTGAGTTTTGGCTCATTTCAAGTGCTGAAGTTGCGACACCCCCTGCATTTGCAGCTTTAGCAGGTGCAAGCAAAATTTTGTTTTCAAGAAAATAGTTAATAGCCTCATTGGTACAAGGCATATTGGCACCTTCTCCCACGGCAATAACGCCGTTTGCTACTAAAGTTTTAGCATTTTCTAATGAAATGTCGTTTTGAGTAGCACAAGGTAGGGCAATATCACATTTTATTGACCAAATATTTTTGCAACCTTCAATATACTGAGCTTCTGGATGAAAATTTAAATAGGATCTAATTCTTTTTCTTTCCACTTCTTTGAGTTGTCTAACAAGAGGTAAATCAATGCCGTTCTCATCATAGATGTAGCCATTTGAGTCGGACATTGCTATGACTTTGGCACCTAATGCTGTCGCTTTTTGACAAGCATAAATCGCTACATTACCGGAACCTGATATGACAACTGTTTTGCCTTGCAATACTTTATTGTTGTGTTTCAACATTTCATCCACAAAATAGATTAAACCATAGCCAGTTGCTTGAGTTCTTACAAGGGAGCCGCCATAAGACAGACCCTTACCAGTTAGGACGCCATTTTCAAATACGCCTTTTATTCTCCTGTATTGACCATATAAGTAGCCAATCTCTCTGCCGCCGACACCAATATCGCCTGCGGGGACGTCCACATCAGGACCTATGTGCCTGTATAATTCGGTCATAAAGCTTTGACAAAATCTCATGACCTCGCCATCTGATTTGCCTTTTGGATCGAAATCAGAACCACCTTTGCCACTGCCAATAGGTAATCCCGTCAGTGCATTTTTAAAAATTTGTTCAAAACCTAAGAACTTGATGATCCCAATGTATACAGACGGATGAAATCTCAAACCGCCTTTATACGGACCTAAGGCGCCATTAAACTGAATTCTAAAGCCTCTATTGATTTGTAAGACACCTTGATCATCTACCCAAGACACTCTGAATATAATCTGTCTTTCAGGTTCGGTAATTCTTTCTAAAATATTTGCCGAAATATATTCTGGATGTTTTTCTAAAACGGGTTCTAATGATTTGAAAACTTCTTCTACAGCTTGCAAGAATTCTGGTTCATTTGCGTTTCTCACTTTTATGCGTTGAAATACGCTAGAGACATAAGACATACAAAACACTCCTTTAAAATAAAATTTGAATGACTTTGCTCAAACTGATGTTGTTTCAAAATTGTAATCAAACTAACATTGTATTATATAGATACCCTATAAGCATTTCAATTACACGCGGTTGAAATAAATTTTTTTGGCTTAAATATTGTTATTGTAATAAAGCCGCTATATGACAATTGTATTTTTCATTGCCATTTCATGTATTTCATTATTGCCAAAAAAAATTTAAGTTACTTAAAGCATTAAAAGCATTAAAAAAAGAACTGCAAAATTAATGGCAGTTCTTTTTAGGGTCCATAAAAAATAATTCTAGTTATCTATAGCATCCATATACAACGCGTATGATTACATTTTCCTAAAGACGCCTCTCACACGACCTAATATTTGAACATCGTCTGCATAAATTGGCAACATGCTCGAGTTTTCGGGTTGTAGTCTAATTCTAGATTGTTCTTTGTAAAAAGTTTTAACTGTTGCCGAGTCATCAATCATAGCAACAACAATTTCACCATTATTTGCAATGCTTTGTTGCTTGACGAGAACGAGATCTCGGTCATGGATACCTGCTTCAATCATGCTATCACCTTTGATCTTAAGCATGAAATAATTACCTTCATCCACAAAATCAGAAGGGATGGGGAAGGTATCTTCAAAGGATTCAACTGCTAGTATAGGTTGACCAGCGGTAATTTCACCTATTATTGGGATAAATTTTGTATTTCTTTCTAAATCAGTAACATTGTCAGTAGGAGCATGATCTGTATTATCAAATATTTCAATAGCACGTGGTTTTGTAGGATCACGTCTAATATAGCCTAACTCTTCCAATTTTGTAAGATGCATATGTACAGTGGAGGTTGATTTTAAACCTACAGCTAAACATATTTCACGTACTGATGGGGGATAACCTTTTTTAGAAACTTCATCCTTTAAAAAATCAAGGATCTGCTTTTGCTTCTTAGAAATCGTAGCACTCATTATTTAGGTCTCCTTTTCCTTAATTTGCTTAAATCTTAGATTGAGTATATCATAAGTAAAAAAAAAAATCAAACATTAGTTCGATTTTTATCTTTACAAAGAACGTGTGTTCGTATATAATAAATTTAACAGAACAAACGTTTGTACCTATATAGTATTCATATATTATAATGAACACAAGTTAGAGGAGGTAGATTATGACTCAAACTAGACCTCATGTGACATTTGACAGCAGATTGTATAGAAGAAGACAGAAGAGACGTCGCTTGGTAATTGTAAATAAAATGCGCTTTATAGTTGCTACAATGTTGGCACTTATTTTATTAAGTATTATTTTTTCTTATATAACAGGTAATTTTATGTCGGTAGCATCGACAAATCAGGAGTATTTAGAAATTACAGTTGTTCCTGGAGATACGCTTTGGGACATTGCGTCTCAATATAATTATTATAATGAGGATATTAGACAAGTGCTGTATGACATACAGAATATCAATCAGATGACATCCAGTACAATCTATCCAGGACAAGTATTGATGATACCCATTTCTAAATGATCTATTTATATATGAACTATTAATATTCCATATAGTCCCATATAAAATGATATCCTATAAAGATTGATATCTTATATAAAGTGAAATTAAATGTTTGGATTTCACCTTAACTTTATGATAACTTTATCGTTAATTCAATAAAAGCCCATTTTAAATGGGCTTTTATTGAATGGTTCTTGAGAACGTTAGTTCTTTTTAGAGTTAGAGTCTTTTTTATGGTATTCATCCAAAAGTTCGTAATTATTGACCACATCTCGCTTTGCATCTTTTTTATGAGCGGAGTAGAGCTGAGTTGTTGTCACGTTATCATGATCTAACAAATTTTGAACATCATAGATTGAGAAACCATATTGAATTAAAGAGGAAGCTGCAGTAGCTCTCAACTTATGAGGACTATAACCAGCATGTCTAGGTGCTTGCATTGCTATTGCCGTATATTTTTTTACAAGTTCTCGAAGCGTTCGGACAGTCATTCTTCTGCCTTGTAGAGAAAGAAAGAGAGGATCACCATCTTCGATACAAGGCGGTCTTTCTAACTTAATGTAATCTTCAATTACAGCAAGCGCAGATTTATTAAGTGGCATATTGGCTTCTTTGCTGCGTTTTCTATAGATTTTAAACTCACCACGTGCGTAATTAATAGAGCTCAAATTCAATTGTTGAACTTCGCTAACACGTAAGCCGTAGGTTGTGAAGAGTACAAGTATTGCTTTATCGCGATATTTTGTCTTTTCCCAATACTGTTTTTCTTTATCTGTTAAACCAGTACCGTTTTCAACTGTATCAAGCATCATGGCAACTTCTTCAATTTCAAGGCGCTTAATGGCATCCGGTTGTGGCTTAGGCAGTTTAATTGGATTAAAACCTTCAGTGATGTTTGACTCTATTAACTGGTCTCTGTAAAGGAACTTAAACAGAACACTGATAGAGGATTTTTTTCTGGCTAAGGCACGATTATGATTTTCCATAATGTAATCAGCGTTTTCGGTTTCAACAATATATCTTGTACAAAAATCTCCAATAAAGAGATTGACATCTCGAGCAGTAATTTTGGAAAAGAGTTCAAGTGGAATATCTTTTGGTGTCTTGAATTCGTATTCCGCCATCAATGGTGACTCGTTGATCAAATAGTTACAGTAGAAAAGCAAATCACTTAAATAGGCAAGGCGCGTACTCAGAGCAACAGAATTTTTAAGATACAAGAAGTAATCAAATAAAAAATCTGGTAATTGAGCCTCAATGGATAAACATTTTTTGATCATGTCATTTTGTTTCTCAACAATATTATCAGGAACATCGGATTTGTTATGAATTTTGATTTTTTTATTATGAGGCGTTGTTCTGGAAAGAGAGGAGCCATCATCCTTAATTATTTTTTTGCGTGCCATAAAATTCACCTCAAATGGATTAATTTATAAATGGATTAATTTATCTTGGAGCAATTTTTTTATCAGCTCACAACTATTCCCTAAATATACATTTGAGGAATAGTTGTGCTTGACATTAGGATATCATACTTCTCGAGTCTTTTCAAGGCTTTTTAAAGATATGAAAATTATAGGATCTGTAATATATAGATTTTAGGATTTGCATAATCTTCTTCTCAACCTTCTTAGTGCATAGCACGTGTTTTTATAACCGATACAGACAGTTACATTTAACGTTTCATCATCAAAAATATTTCTGTCGTCGCTATTTGCGTCTCTAAAAAATAGATATTTAAATAATGTTATTGAAAATACTCGTTAACCTATAAAATCTTTAAAATCTTATTGTTTTAATAAAAAAATTGCCATAATTGATGGTCATGGCAATTCATTATAATATATTTTTGAAAATAAGCCTTCAGAGATTGTATAGAAACCTTTGCTATCAAGGTCTATACCAATGGATTCACCTAGAGGCTCGAAGGCAGACATCACATATTCGGGTTTAGTAGTTTGAATTATTTGAGAAAATGATTTTTGAGCATATCCCCTATGCCATTCCCATGTATTCCCATACGTTCTAATGAGCAATGTGTCTTGATCCCTTGATAAATCTGCAGCAGTTACAGCATATGGAAAATTGATTGGGGATAAAAGCAAATGCCTAAAATCGATGTGATAGCCCTCTGTAAATTGTTTGATATTGATGCTGCCTTCATAAGAAAGCTTGTTAATCCCATCTGATTTAAGATTATCTAGTGGTATACTAAAAATGCCTGTAATCCCCTTGTAGGTTTTGGAAAAAAATAAGAGTTCCTTTTGCTTGGTATCTACAATTATGGCCTCAATATCAGGCGTAGCATTTTCGATATTATTAATGATATTATTGATAAAGGCGTTTTGATCAGTGTATTGGATTTCTGGAACGTCTGGGAACTCTAACTCATAAATTTCAAATTGGCTGATCTGATAGGTTTGCCCACTGTTTTCTGATGGTAACTCACAGAGATCAACGAGTAAATCGGGTTCTTTGAAAAAAACTAACTTAGGGGTTGAATTGGTTCTCATTTTTGTATTACTGCCCAAATCTGAGAGAATCAAATAGCTTTCACCTTGATCATCTTTATAAATAGATATGTCTTCAATATCCCTGAGATCTATACCATTAATTTCAAATTTTTCTCTTATGTTGCCACGCTTTGAGATAGCATAGATAATGTTGTCATGGCCACTATCATTGTGTACCCACAGTGTATCGGCATTTTTTTCGCTGACAACCAATCCTGATATTTCATTTAGTCTGAAATCTCTTATTTTGCCAGTGATAACACCTGTATCCGAAGGCTTGTAAAAATAAAAATAGTATGCAATTGCTGTGAGTATGATCATGAGCAGAAATAATCTAAAGATGAGTTGTTTAAAAAAATCTGCCACTTGTAGGAGCAATACTTTCATAGCGTTATGTCCCCCGCTTTTAAATCTTTAATATCGGTAACATCATGATCTTCTAGTGGTTCATAAACCATTAATGCATGATTTTCCGTGACGTATTCTACTCTAGTTTTCTGTGTTTTTGTATTTTTAATGCTTCTGTACACTGCATTATGACGTATATACTCATTGAAGCTATTTTTTTTAATCAGATGGCGCTCTTCAAATACTTCGTAAATTAATAAAGGCAGTGTTAATGAACGCAATTCACCATAAAGGACACCATTCTGATAGGTCATAATAATCTGAAAAATAGAATCTGTCTTGTTTTGAAATTTGAGATCGTACTGATTATGGATGCAAGTAGCGCCAGTGCCAAAAGGTCTTTTTCTTAAATCATCAGGATATAGATCATAGTTATGGCGATACCGCTCTACTATTTCAAGTTGAGAGTGTAAAACAATCCAATATAAGAGATTGGTTACTTGACTGACTGCTGGTGTAGTGCCTTTAATTTTTTGACTCGCAAAATTACTGGGTGTTTTAAAAAGTTTATTTTTATATCCAATGTTTTTCCAAAACGAAAATATGGCATTGGGTTTAATTACAAGACCATTTAATTTAGTAACAAGATACTTGATTTCCGCTTCTTTTATTTGAAGTTCATATGGCTCAAGCCTTTCATATGAAGGTATCAATATAGATTGATGCTTGAAATGAACATGAGGCAGTTTTTTATCTACTCTTGGGAGTACTTTTGTTCTTAAGTTCTTTAATTTTGCATGAAAAAGCAAGCCTATCCAAGACCAAATTGTATTTCTAGATTTTGAAAAATCGGTGTAATGACTTTTTTTTATGGCATTTTCAAAAACAGATGGTTTCATTGTGAAATCTCTTTCTTAATTTTGCAGACATAAATCGTCACTTTTAATTATATCAAAATTAGCATCCTAGAACTATTAAAAGTTAATTAAAAGTATAAAGCGCGAGTTGGTAGACGTAACATAATTATGTCTACCAACTCGCGCTTTAGTTTCAATTTTGATCCCCCATTCAAGTGCCTGCTAATTTCTATAATGAATATGTTCTAATTGTGGCACATGTTCAAAGTGAATAGGTTCATTTTTATATAAAAATCTAACTGCATCTAAAGGCCAATCCACAAGCTGATCTTGTAAAAAACCATCAATTAAAATTATTTCTGTCATTGAGCCTCCTGTAGAACCCTGAAAATAGAGATTTTCCCACTTATTTTGAGTGGTTTTATCTCCTAATGAAGAATCTAAATTGGTTAAGTTGACAATTGCAGTTCGCTTACCATCAATGATCTCAACCGATTTGACATCAATGGAAACGTTTTCGAAATAATGCTTTTGTAAATAGGAAGCTAAATATTTCACCTTGTCCTCATCGGTTAAATTAGGTGATAAGATGCCATAGTGGTCTATATAGGGTAATCCTTCATCATCGAGAAGCTTAAAGACAAGCAGAGATTCTTTCTTATAATCATGACTTATAATTTCTACTTGTTGTTCAAGCTCCTCATTAAGTCTAGTGAGTGCTACTGTGTAATACTGAAGCGCCTTTGAATACGCATCCGCATTATCTTCAATCGTTTTTTTATGCGTCTCATCAATTTTGTTGAATTTATGATTTAAAAAATCAAATTGCGATTTATACAGATCTACTTTTTCTTGGAGTATTTTATTGGTCAAAAGTAAAGTTTTCATATGAAATTGCTGCCATGTCAGTGCAGCAAGTAATAAAATGATAATGCTTATAAAAGATAATGTTTTCTTCATCACTATACCCCTCAATCGGCTCAAAGTTTTTGATGATTCAATTCACCTTTATACTAATTTAGCATAAATGATAACCGATATGCACCTATTAGACGTTAAAAACATTTAAAAAGTTTCATTCAAATTCTAAAATTAATGAATTCTTGAATGAAACTCTTTATTTTACTTATATGCATTAAGTGTTCGAAGCCATTTTTTTGCTTCTTCTTCTGTTTTAAATATGCTGAACTCTCTACCAGTGAGTTTCCCCACAGCTTCAATAGCAACTCTTTGCCAAGTGCCTACACCATAGAGTGCAGAAGCTTTTACGTAGGATTTGTTTTGTGCAGATACTTCTTCAAAGACTCTTGTTGTATTGCGATCAAAAGATATTGAATTTATATTTGTAATTACATAAATACCTTTTGTCCCCTCTTGTTCAATAACTTCGTGTGACTGATTGAGTAAGACGACAACTTCTTCTTTTTTTAAATTCGAAAAATCTTGATATAGTATTTTTTCCCCGTTAATTTCATCCCATTTAAAGCGGTCCATATATGTAGTAACTCCTTTCGATGGTCAAAAAATAAAAGATACATATACTTTATACCCTAAAATGATGGAAAATACGCAAATACATAGGTGTATTTTGAAAATTATAACAATAATTTTACGATCAATATAACCATGCTTTTATGATCAAACTGTAAGTTGTTTTACAATAAAACTTATTTTAAAGTTCTTTTGAAGGTTTTAAGTATGAAAATAGACGGTTTATATCATCGTTGACAACTAAGTTTTTAGGAAAATTAACTTCTTCAATGAGTTTTATAGCGTTTTCAAAATTGCCAATATCACTGACATAATGCGCATCACTTCCTAAAATCACTGGAACTTGATATTTGGCACAAAGTTCTAACAATACAAGATAGTTTTCTCTAGCATTTTGTCTGACAGCAATAGGAGAAAGTGAGCTGTTATTTACTTCAAGAAGGACATTGTTTTCTTTAGCTGCTATGACCAGTCTTTCGAGTTCTAAAGGATATCTGCTATCATCAGGGTGTCCTATAATATGGACTTTAGGATGTTTCATGGCATTTATTAAAGCATTCGTATTTTCTGTGGCACCTAAATTCTCAAAACATGGAATATGAAGACTTGCAATGGCATAATCCAGATGCTTCATATCATGATCCGATAGATCGATATCGCCTGCGCTATTGAGTATATTGAGTTCAACACCTTTTAAAACTCTTAGGCCTTCAATAACTTCAGGTAAAACTTTTAAATTTCCAAAATAATATTCTTGAGCACTTCCCGGCATTTTGGGGGCGTGGTCTGAAACACCTAATAGTTTAAGTCCCCTTTTTTTTGCCGCAAGTATATTTTCGTTAAGTGTACTATAGGCGTGTCCGCTGGCAGTCGTATGTGTGTGTAGATCGAATATAAATCGCATTTTTTTGAATCCTCTCTTTTAAATAATCCTCATGGGAAAATTAGATTAGTTGTATAATTGCTTTGTTGCACAAGAATTATACCAAAAGAATGCATAGATATCAAATAAGATACATTAAATTTGAGCGGCAATTGTGAAAACATCTTTAAAAGTATTTTAAGAGCGTTTTAAAAGCGTTCAGAAACTCTTTTAAAACAGGCTTTATTGGCTCATTACGTGTTGAATCCCTTTTAAATTGAGCATAAATACCAATAAACATATAATGCAAGATGCAACAAGCTCAAATGCATTGTAATGTGTTCGTTGGATCACTGCTATTAAAATCCAAATACTAACTGGAAGCGCTAACAGTGCTGTGAAAGCACCTGGCACAAATCTTTTGACATGAAAGCAAAAGATAAAATGTGGGATATAATGGAAGGTCACAGCGAAGAAAGTGCCAATCCACACAAGGTAGTTTTGACTTATAACCGTGTAAAATGCAACGCCTATAAACAAAATCAATTCTTCTAGAACAGCCATAGAGAATTTTTCCTGTGACTTAAAATGGTCATAGGGTTTAAAACCTGTGGGTGCAAGAAATAAATCTTGATTTTTGTTTTTCCATGTTTTGATCAAAATGATTTCCTCAAAGTCATGAACAATGAAAATGAGAGGTAACATCCAAATAAGTGTTTCTATAGTCATAAAGACCTCCTTTTGTATCATAGCATTTAGTGTCTCATTTGAGACACTTTATATTATTTAGTATAATGAAATTACCCCAATGGTCAATGCATCCAGTGAAAGTGCTACAAATTGGCATGAGTGTGACACCATAAAATTATAAAATGAGTCAACTAAAATATGAAATGAGATATTACGATAAAGGAGTGAATTAAAGATGCAAAATCATTCTAAAGAAAATCCGTCTGCAAGGCGGTCCAAACAAATGTTGGTTTCTGCCCTACTCAAACTTATGGAAAAAGAAGAATTCCATCTCATTACAATACAAGAAATTACGGACGAGGCGGTACTATCAAGGCGTACATTTTATAGACATTTCACACAGAAAGAAGACATTCTTAATTATCACTTTGAGGCAATAAGTGACCAATATGTGCAGATGCTTATGGAGGCTGATGATTTGAAACTGCCTACAATTTCAAAAGTGCTTTTTACTTTTTGGGCACAACATATTGATATGTTGAGATTACTTCACAAGCATAATTTATTATTTCTCGTACTATTGTCCATGAATAAACAACTCCCCTTGATTTATGACTATTTTAAGACGCAACGTTATGAATTTGGAGATGTGGAAAGTACTAGATATGCACTGGCTTATAGTGCAGGTGGGTTTTGGAATATGCTTGTACTCTGGTTGGAAGAAGACACACCTAAAACACCGGAGGCGCTTTCCGAAATTATAGCTAAGGCGATTCGAGCGAATCTTTAATTCTATGATGTAGGAGAAATGTAGTGGAATTTGCATTCACGTTTTTATTTAAAAAATAAAGCACTCTAGCGCTAGAGTGCTTTATCATGGAATCATAGTCAAATCTTACTCTATTTTTTCGATTGTCAAGTTTAAGTCTGTAGGATCTGTTGATGAGTCAACGCATAGGCAAGTCACTATATATTCTTTTAAAGTGTCATCACTTATTTCTACATCAAATGAACTTGTCGTATTAGGGAGCGTTTCAATGGGATAATACATGGAAGAGTCTGACGGATCACAAAATATTGTGAAAATATGCCCACTAGCTGAGACTGTAACTCTGTATGTACCTTCAGTTTTGAAATTTAGAGTATAGGATATAGCCTGCCCTGATTGCAATGTATTATTTTGAGTAAATGTATCTCCCACGATCCATATGTTATCAAGTGTATCTGCAAATGTAGGTGCCATACTAAACACTAAAATAAGTGAACAGATTAAAAGCATTGATATTTTTTTATGAAGTAATTTAGTCATATTTTATCTCCTTTTAAAAATATTAATAGTTGAATTACGAGTGATTTAAAATCGCCTCAAATATGATGGAATGATTAAAAACTCAGGTGCTGATTTGAGGTTTTATTTGATCTGTACAAATCATATACATATGCTACCATTTAACGGATCAATTGTAAACAAATCTTCAAATTTCTAATTCATCTTTAATCTGCTATACACATTAATGACACAAAAATTAGATCGTTAAATGATGGCGAACCATTATTATTTTATCAGAAGGAGGTATTTTTGACTCAAAGCTAAAGCTCTTTGGAACCACTAGTAGAACCGGTGGTTTTCTTTTTACAAAAAATAAAGCACTCTAGCGCTAGAGTGCTTTATCATGGAATCATAGTCAGATCTTATTCTATTTTTTCGATTGTGATGGTATAATCGTCATGCGTGACTAGAGGTTTATTTGGATCAAGTGAACGACCAAGGCATATATAGAATAACTCATAACTGTTCAGTTTATCTGCAGAAACAACTATATCAAATGAATTTGTTGTATTTTCATCAAATTCATTTAATTCAGAAAAAGAACTGTCGGTCAAATCAGATAGTATAGCAGCGGTACTGGCACTTGACCATACTGTAACTCTGTATGTACCTTTAGATTCAAAATTTAAATTGTAGTTTATATATTCACCTAATCCGAGCGAACCCGTATCTGTAAAACTATCCTCCACTACAACTATAGTATCAGCTGTATCTGCAAATGTAGGTGCCACACTAAACACTAAAATAAGTGAACACATTAAAAGCATTGATATTTTTTTGCGTAATAATTTAGTCATATTTTGTCTCCTTTTATAAACGTTTGAGTAATGTTGTGTCAAATTACGAGTGATTTAAAATCGCCTCAAGTATGATGGAATGATGAAAAACTCAGATGCTGATTTGAGGCATTATTTGATCTGTACAAATCATATACATATGCTACCATTTGATAGATCAATTGTAAACAAATCTTCAAATTTCTAATTCATCTTTAATCTGCTATACACATTGCTGACACAAGTACACATTAAAGACACAAAAACTAGATCGTTAAATTATGGTAAAAAGACTGCAAAAAAACAAAAACACTAGCTTTTAAAGCTAGTGTTTTCAACTGGTTGAGTAAATCTATAAGCCGAGTTCTGTATTAGACAATCATCTATCTAGACGTATTGTTACCAATACGTTCAAGCGACCTACCACTGGGGGATACGAGCAGCATCCTTTTTATACCCTAACTTGGTCTTGCTCCAGATGGGGTTTACAGAGCCACATAGTCGCCTATGCGCTGGTGAGCTCTTACCTCGCCTTTCCATCCTTACCTCTCCTAAAAGAGGCGGTCTATTTCTGTTGCACTTTCCTTGGAGTTGCCTCCACTGGGGATTACCCAGCACCCTGCTCTATGGAGCTCGGACTTTCCTCATGCCAAAGCATGCGATTGTCTGATTTACTCTATCACATTATATAGTATAAAATAGGAATTTGCAATACAGGCACCTCTTAAATCACATTATTTTTCCCATTATATAAATCACCTCTGCTCAAGGAGGAGACTTAAACAGAGGTGTTCACGGGAAATTCTATTTCAATTGAGGCTACTTGACCTCTTTAAAAAGTGATTTTAAGCCAGGATATAATTTTGCAAACTGCTTGTACTTTTCGTCATAGAGGCATACGCTATTTGCATTTGGCTCATATGAAATACTTGTTGCAATGAGCGCATCACAAGCATTTTCCACAGAATCATAAACGGCATTTCCCACTGCGGCAAGTATCGCTGCACCGTAAGCAGGTCCTGCATCTGTTTCAAGCTTGACCACTTTTGTATTGAGCATATCAGCGATCATTTGACACCAAAACTCGTTTTGTGCACCGCCGCCATTGATGCGTATTTCTTCTACAGGTTGTCCAAGTGCACTGAAAATTTCGAACGAATCTCTAAGGCCAAAAGCAACGCCTTCAAGAACCGCTCTGCTCATGGCAGCTTGATCATGTGTCATGTTAAGACCCCAGAATACGCCCCTTGCGTCTGCATCGTTATGTGGACTTCTCTCACCCATCAAATAAGGTAGAAAGTAGAGCCCGTTATCTATTGACACCTGTGAAGCGCTTGCAAGAATATCATCGTAAGTTTTCGTCTTGCGCATCTTCCACCCACCATTTCAAAGCACCTGCTGCTGAGAGCATACAGCCCATAAGATGATATTTACCATTGGCATGACAGAATGCATGAAGACCGTTATTGGGGTCTTTTTGAAAGGTTTCAGAGTTGATAAAAACCACGCCTGATGTTCCAAGTGATATTGAACACTTACCATTTGCCACAACGCCACCACCCACAGCGGCACATGCTTGATCCCCACTGCCGATGATGATTTTAACCTCATCAGATAAGCCAAGTGACTTTGCAACAGATGATTTCAAAGTACCTATGGATTCGTAAGACTCATAGAGCTTTGGTAGTTGATTTTCAGTCAGTCCGAGGATTTTTAACATGTCTTTGGACCATTTCTTATTTTCTACATCAAGGTATAGTGTTCCCGATGCATCTGCATAATCTGTTGCAAACACCTCACTTAAGCGATATGCCAAGTAATCCTTTGGCAACATAACTTTATGGATTTGCGCATATAAATTGGGTTCATTTGTTTTCATCCATAAGAGTTTAGGGGCTGTAAAACCTGGAAATGCAATGTTACCTGTATATTGAGTCAATGCATCTACGCCTATGGTTTGATTTAAATAATCCGTTTCCACAGTGCTTCTTTGATCATTCCATAAGATGGCAGGTCTTATGACTTCGTCGTTTTGATCTAAAACCACAAGTCCATGCATTTGACCACTAAAACCAATGCCTTTAACCTCAGCTTTATTGATGTCCTTTAAGAGTTTTATCAGACCTTCAATACTTTGATCGTACCAATCTGTTGGATTTTCTGTAACAAAGTCGAAAGCTTCGCTGATTTTATCGAATTCAAATTCATGTGTGACGATACTTTTAACATTGATGGTGCCACTGCTAATCGCATTGATTGCCACTGGATATAAATTTCTGTAGTATCATATTCGCTTAATGATTCAACTTATTTTTATTAAAATTAAATAACTAGTATTGATTGAGAAGACTTGCTAATAATTTGCCATCAATGTTGCCACCAGATAAAACAAGAGCAACATTTTTTCCGCCAATTTGTTCTTTATAGTCCATAATGGCTGCTACAGTCATACAACTGCCTGCTTCAACGATATATTTTTCTTCTTTTGCCATAAAGCTGACGGCCTTTGCAATAGAAACCTCTGAAACGGTTAAAAATTCATCTACATACTCTTTTGCAAGTTCAAAACTCAATTTACCAATACCACCAATCACAGCATCACAAATGGATTCTTTAGAGGGATATGCTTCATAGAAAATACGATCTCTATAGGCGGCGATCATTGCAGGACAGGCTTCGGTCTGTACACCAATAATTCGAATCTCTGGTTTTAATGTTTTTGCTGCCACAGCAATGCCCGTGATAAGACCACCGCCACCTATTGGCACTATAATGGTGTCAATTTCATTATTTTGCTCTAGAATTTCAATGGCAATAGTCCCTTGCCCCGCATAAATCAATGGATCGCTATAGTACGCATCAATAAAGGTCAAACCTGATTTTTCAATGTATTTCATACCAAGTGCATGTGCTTCATCGTAATCTTTGCCAAGTAAAATCGTTTCGCCACCAAAGTACTTAATCTTATCTATTTTACTCTGTGGGGTGTTTTGAGGGATGATAATTTTAACATTTTTGATACCTAAAAGTGAGGCTGCATAGCTAACAGCACTTCCGTGGTTACCTGATGAGACTGTTGCAACACCACGATTTTTTTCTACTTCTGTCAAGGTTAACATTTTATTTAATGCACCACGAATTTTAAAGCTTTTTACCTTTTGAAAAGATTCTAGTTTAAAGTAATAATTGGTGTTTTCATTGCCAAGAAAGTAAGATGCCTCTAGTGGCGTTTTACGAATAAAGTGTTTAACACGTTCATGTGCTTCAGATACATCTTTCAAATTGAAATTTGACATGATAGAAGTCCCCCTTTTTATAATTTTGATTTTAAACCCACATGATTTACTTCTGACAGTTGAAGTGCCAGTTCTGCTGTGGCAATATCCAATAGAGCCATTCCTGTTGCATCAAATATCGTTATTTGATCATCGCTAGTTCGCCCTATGACTTTATTCAGTATCAAATCACCGAGTTCACCAACTATATTTGACTCAGTTATGATACCTTGTTTAAGCGGTATTTCTATTTCCCCCACTTCTAAACAATGCATTTTATCGTCAACAAAGATAATAGCTGATGCCATAATATCAGAATCAATTTCTTGTTTGCCCTTCATATCTGCACCAATGCATGAAATATGAGTGCCTTTTTGAATCCATTCTTTTTTTATGATGGGGGTTCTTGAGGGGGTCACAGTAATGATAATGTCGCTCTCTTTAACGGCAGACTCAAGTTGGTCGGTCGCTTTGAAAATAACATCCTTTGAACAAATATCAAATTCATATTGAAGTCTCTTTTGAATACTTGAAACAAATTTTTCAGATTCTGCTATGTCGAGAGCCGTGACCTGAATTTTTTTTAGATGAGGCAGTACCGTTAACATTGCAGCAATTTGAAAAATGGATTGGTTACCAGCGCCCACAATTAACAAATTTTCTGAATGATTTCTCGCTAAATACAGAGCACCTAAAGCGCCTGCTGCTCCAGTCCTCATACTGGTTATATAAAAAGCATCTGTAATACCAATTGGAATCCCCGTTTCAGCACTATATACGGCAATCAATCCAAATAGAGTGGGTAGATTTTTTTCTACGTTTGCACCAAACCAAGTAACGGTTTTATGTCCAAAGATCTGTTTGTTTTTTAAATAACCAGACTTGATGTCCAGATCGGCTTTATTTGTTTCAAAATCATAAAATACAGTAGGCCAAACATCTGTTAACCCTTCACTTTTTGCTTTGTAAACGGATTCAACTACGTGAATGACTTGATCCATTTTAAGAATTTTAGAAACAGCCTCTTTGCTTAATACTTTGATTTCAACCATGCTATTTACCTCCGTTGTTTTTTTAATAATGAAAAAGCACCAACGCTCATCCCTCCTAAAAATAGGCCCTAACGGAATGAGAATTGGTGCTTTTATCATCCTTGCCCGGGGACAAAGATAAGCATCATATTATTTATTTGCAGTTATTATAGCATTGATTTTTTTTAAAAACAATGCCTTACTTAAAAATAATGGTTCATTTACAAAGTGATAGGTCTGCTATTAACGATTAACCGCTTGGTATTACAGCATGCAATAATGTCCATTTTACTTTCAAAGAAAAGGTCTTGAATCTCTGATGGACTTCCGATAATTACTTCATCAATTTCAGATTTCATAGAGAGTGCATTTTCAGATTTATACCTTCTCACCTCAGCAATTGCTGTCTTTAGAGTATCGCCAAAAATTAAATATTTATCTTTTAGAAGCGTGATTTCACACCATTTCATTTGATGTAGTGCCTCAAATTGCTCTCTATCTTTATAAAAAATTTGATAAATATACTCTGTGATATGTGGTGTAAAAATAGCATAGAGTTTAAGCATCATGAGCAGTGAAATATAGAGTGCGTATTGGGCACCTGCACGTTCTGGTACGCCATGTTTTTCGGGTTTATAAAGTCTCTCTTTTACGATTTCAAGGTAGTAATCACAAAAATCTCGCCAAAACAAGAGATCAATTTCATGTCGAGCCAGACCAAGTTCATACTGATCTAAGTGCTTTTGTGCTAAAAGCATGGTTTCTTTACAGCGTTCTATGATCCATTTATCAACTGGCAGAAGTTTCATTTCATTTTCGAGTGAAAAGTCACCTAAATGAGATATAGAAAACTTAGAAGCGTTCCAGAGTTTGTTGATAAACCGTTTTGCACTTCCCAGCTCATCTTCAGAGAAAAAGGTATCCGTTCCAAGTTTGGCTGTAGCCGCCCAATATCTGATAACATCAGCAGAATGTGTCTGGATGAGTGCTTGAGGTGATAAAGTGGCATTGTTCTTGGATTTACTGATCTTCTCCCCTTTTTTCGCAAGTACAAAGCCACAGATCATGATGTCTTTCCATGGTATTTCCCCTGTATGATAGAGACTTTTAACGATGGTATAAAATGCCCAAGTTCTGATGATTTCATGTGCCTGTGTGCGCATGCTCATGGGCATAAGAGGGTCTCTTTGAAGTGTAAGCTCTGCACTTGTTTGATCTGGTCTTATACGCTTGCTCTTTTCGCCCCAAAGCGCATTAATTTGTGGTGTTACGGATGAAGTTGCCCATGTATCCAGTACAGCCGTTTCGGGTATGAAAGTGTTACAGCCACAAGTACATGGTGATATTGGATTAGATTCAAGTGGATTTACAGGCAGTTGACTTTCATCTGCAAGTTTCGGCTCACCACATGCTTCGCAATACCAAACCGGAAATGGTACGCCAAAGTATCTCTGTCTGGAGATACACCAATCCCATTTTAAGTTTTCAACCCAGTTTAAATAGCGTTTTTTCATATGGGCTGGATACCAGTTGATTTGATCTGCAGCCTTTAGGAATCGGTCTTTTTCGGTGAGAATGTCGATATACCACTGTTTTGAAGGTATGATTTCAATCGGGGTGCCGCAGCGTTCATGAACTGAAACGTGGTGCTTGATATTATCACTGTTGGTAAGTAGGCCGTTTTCTTTTAACAGCGTAATAATCAGTTGGCGCCCTCTTTTGAGTGGTAAACCGCCAATAAAAGGTGTTTCTGGTGAAATTGTGCCATCATTCATTATCACTTTTCGATAAGGTAAATCATATTTTTCATACCATTCGAGATCCGTTATATCGCCAAATGTAGCACACATGACGATGCCACTGCCCTTTTCTATTTGTACAGTTTCATCTGCAATAATGGGGATTTCATAGTTATAGAGCGGCACTATGGCTGTTTTGCCTATGTGTTTAGCATGGCGACGATCATCTGGATGAATAAACAATGCTGTGGTGGCATACAAAAGTTCTGGTCTTGTGGTGGCAATTTCTAGTGCCTCACCTTCCGTTGTTTTGAAAATGATCGTGTTAAAAAGAGTTGATTTTTCAGTAGATTCAAGCTCAGCCTGTGCAATGGAGGTTTGACACTCTGTACACCAAAGTACGGGTGAATCCTTGTGATACGCCTTCCCTTTTTCATATAAATCGATGAAAGAGCGTTGAGATATTCTTTGGGAAGTTGGGTTGATGGTTTCGTATTGTAGTGTCCAATCCACAGAAAACCCCAAGGATTGCCACAAGGCTTTAAATTCACTTTCATACTTTTGTGTTGTATCAATGCATTTTAGTGTAAATTCTGAGCGCGTTAAATCTTTTGCTAAAATTTGTGATTCCCTCTCAACGAGCCTCTCTGTTGGAAGACCGTTGTCATCAAAGCCAAAGGGATAAAATATATTGTAACCTCTCATGCGCTTGTATCGTGCGATCATTTCCCCTTGTGCATAGGAGAATATATGACCTATATGAAGACTGCCACTAACAGTGGGCGGTGGTGTATCTATGGAATATATAGGCGCTTTACTGTCTGGATCAAATTTGTAAATGTTGAGTTCTTTCCAGAGTGCCTGCATTTGGGCCTCAATTTCTTGATGTTCATAGTGCTTTTTCATAAAAATAACCTCCTGAATTTTAATGGATCTTATTAGAATTGACTTTAACGAACACAAAAAAAACCGCCCTGAGAATAACTTTCGCTATTCTTAGGGCGGATGCTTATGCGTCCGTGGTACCACCTAAATTCAGATTATAAAAATCTGCACTCTACCAATACGGGAAACCAAAATAAAGTACATTTCAGTCCGATATCGTTTTCCATATAACGGTGGAAAATGCCGTTGAAGTCTACTCAGATCATGTCCGCATCTTTTCGGTTCAAAGCTCAAAGGCTACTTCCATACACACTTCATGAAGATTTTCACCAGACATCTTCTCTCTACTTTTCAGGGGTGTATGTACTCCTCCTCGTCAACGCTGTTTTGATGTGTTCGTTTAGACTATACTAAGACTTTTTTTTAAGATTGTCAAGATGCTATTAAAGATTAAATAGCATTAATTTTAGATTTACGTAAGGTGAAGGCATTAAAATCCTTGATATTTAAAAAAAAAGTGAAATTTGCTAAACTATTTAAAATATATTTCGATATATATTTTAGAGCGCCAATATAATAAAAATAAATTTGAAGAAAGGAGCATCTGATCATGAAGGTAGATCGTACGACTCAACCACATGAACCAGCAAGTGGATCAGTTAAGGCAAGTGAACAAGATCCAAGATTAAAATCCATACAAAAGCAAATGGAAAATGTTCAAGAAGAAATGAAACGCTTATCTGAAAATAAGAACATATCCCTTAAAGAGAAGGAAAAAATGATGAAAGAATTGCGTATGGAATTTCAGGATTTGAAATGGCAGTTCTCTAATCGACAAAAGGAAATTGTTAAAGAAAAAATGGAAAAGCAAAAAAATATGAACAAGACGGAATCAAACCATAGTAAGGCGACTGAACCTCTACCAGAAAACAATTTAGAGATGAATCCATTAAAAGCAGTTCATAATCTTATTGGTGTAGAAGCTTCATTGGCAGAAATCAAAGCAGTAAATGCGATAAAAAAAGATATGCAAAATCAATCTGATATTATAAAGTCAGAAATAAGGTTAAATAAAAGATATTCTATGCCCATTGAGCGAAAGTTAGAAGCCGTCTACAAATTGAATGAAAAAATCAAGAAAATGGATGACATGAGTAATAAAAGCTATTCTAACATTCAAGAATCTAACGAAAAATCAAAGAAAATGGTCACAAAGACGACTCAAAAAAGTGAATTGGACATAGAGCAAAAAGAAGATTCAGACACTGGTAATCCAGAGCAAAAAGAAACATCTAAAGTTAAAGAGAAAGGTGCACAATGGAAAAAATCAGAAAATGATAATGGACAGTCGGTATTGGATATGCAAATATAGATTGATGAGAGACACAATAGTATAAACACATGCAGTTGACAGACATCATCCAATAGAAATCAATATGTTTGAAGACCACATTTTTATGAAAATGGTGTGGATTATTAGTATAGCTCTACCCTACATTGTTATAACACTACCCTACATATGAAAGGAATAGATCCAATGAAAACAAGTAATGCAACTCAGGCAATTAAAAAAGTCATCAACCCTGTTCAGAAAGTACAAGATTCTCAAGTTGCAGCACTTCAAGGTAAAGTGGAAAAAGTTAGAAGGCAAATGCAAAATTTAGTGCTCAATAAAAATTTAACCCGAAAAGAAAAAGATGCAGAGCAAAAAGTATTGCAACATAAATTAGATGTTATAAGCCAAAAAATCGTTGTGAGACAGAATCAAGTTTTGAATAATGAATATGAAATGATGGTCAATGAAAGTACTTCTAGTCACAACATGAGTTACCAAAAAAGTTATCAAGAAATTTTAGATGAAAAAATTAAAGCCCTTCAAAAGAAGGCTTGATCGTTATTAAAACAACAAGATTTGAGCCGAAAGCTGTGCTGAGGGATGTTCAACCTCAAACAGCGTCAGCGAAAATCGCTTTGAGACATCGGGAGATGGCTCAAATGTTGTTAATGCAACAAGATTTGAGCCGAAAGCTGTGCTGAGGGATGTTCAACCTCAAACAGCGTCAGCGAAAATCGCTTTGAGACGTCGAATGATGGCTCAAATGTTGTTATAGTTTATCCGTTGAGAAATACATGTGAGCAAAAGTATTATAATATGGCGTTTAATAGAAAATATGCTATTTAACCAAAATGCATTCTGATGGAATTTGTTGAAACAAACGGATAAAAGAAAGGATGGTGAATTCATTGAAAATAGCAAATAATATTCAGTTGAGTGAGAAAACATATAGTCCTGCCCAAAACGCACAAGATTCACAACTTAAGGCCATTCAAAACCAAATAGAAAATGTTAAGAAAAGGATGCAAAGTTTAATAGAAAATAAGAGGATGAATCCAGAGGAAAAAATTGAAAAGCAAAAGGCATTACAGGAGGAAATGGATGCTTTAAATCAAAAGCTCATAGCAAGACAAAATGAAATAGTAAGAAGTAAAATGAAGACAAATGAAAGTCAAAATCAAGTGACTAAGACCGATGAAAAGGTTATGACTCAGAACCAAAGTAATGCATCTTTGGAAACGGATAAATATGCGACATTGCAAAATCTTATTCTTGCTGATGCTTCATTTTCACAGACGAAAACATTGAATGCCATCAAAAAAGAGATGATTGGTCAAGCAAAGATTTTAAAAAATCAAATATCAACAGATCGCAGTCGTGGTATGTCGTCTGAACTTAAAGAAAGTCAACTCTCTAAATTGGAAGAGAATATCGATAAGACAACATCGAAGATTGCTCAGGGCCATAAAGATGTCGATAAGTTAGTTGAAAAATCTAGAAATGCAACACAGAAGAAAAATAGTACATCAGAAAAGAACGATGATGTAACCGAAGATGATGCAACTAAAATGAGTGCTGTAAGTGTGGACACAGTAAATAATGATAGTATAAACAACAAAGGGGTTCATAATAAAGATACTCATAGTGAAAAAAATGAAGAAAATGCTTGAAAAACAAGTATATGGTTATGATTGATCCGTAACTAAAAAAGAAAAAACCCAATAAATTTGAATACAGGGACTGTAAATATTTTCATGTCAATAATGACTACAAAATATTTACAATCCCTGTATGATTCAGATTTGTTGGGTTCTAATATGCTTTTAAACGGCTATTTTTAAAATCCAGAGAAAAGGGATAATAGTACTCCAGCAGATACTGCGGAACCTATTACACCAGCAACATTTGGGCCCATTGCATGCATGAGCAGGAAGTTGCTTGGGTTCTCTTTCTGTCCAACCACTTGTGATACCCTTGCTGCCATTGGTACCGCAGATACCCCGGCAGAGCCAATCAGTGGATTTACAGGATCTTTTGTAAATTTATTCATAATCTTTGCAAGGATTACACCTGCGGATGTTCCAATACCAAATGCAACAACCCCAAGACATACAATTGCAAGTGTCTGTAAATTTAAGAATGCCTCTGCAGTTGCTGTTGCCCCTACAGTTACACCGAGGAATATCGTTACTATATTCATCATGGCATTTTGTGATGTCTCAGATAGACGTGCTACAACACCGGATTCCTTGAATAAGTTCCCTAACATGAGCATCCCAATCAGTGCAGCTGCCGGTGGTACGATCATTGAAACAATCAGCGTTACAAGAATTGGGAAAAGTAACTTTTCAAGTCTCGATACGGTTCTAAGCTGTTTCATTTTGATCATACGCTCTTCCTTTGTGGTGAAGAACTTCATGATTGGCGGCTGAATAACAGGCACAAGTGCCATATAAGAATATGCTGCCACCGCGATGGATCCCATCAAATGTGGTGCTAATTTTGAGGACAAGAAAATCGCGGTTGGACCATCTGCCCCACCTATAATCCCTATGGATGCCGCTTCAGGTGGTGTAAACAATCCTGAAGCAATGGCACCTAAAAAGGTGACAAATATACCGAATTGTGCTGCCGCACCAAGTAGTAATGATTTTGGATTTGCAATTAGCGGTCCAAAGTCTGTCATCCCGCCTACGCCTAAGAAGATCAGCGGTGGAAAGATCCCCAAGTGGTCCCCTTGATACAAGTAGTAAAGCAATCCCCCTGGTTGATCATGTCCAACCGGTGGTGCCATCAACCCTGCAAGTGGTAGATTAGTCAAAAACATACCAAATGCAATAGGTACAAGTAATAATGGTTCGAATCCTTTCTTAATTGCCAAGTAAAGCAATAAAAAAGATACTAAGATCATACCGACTTGACCCCAAGTGATTGCACTAAAGCCTGTACTCATATAAAAATCTTTTATCGTTTGAATCATAGTGCATCTCCTTTCAATTAATTATCTTTGGATACTATCCAATAACAATTAATACATCCCCTGAATTTACTGATGCACCTTTATTGACATTGATTGAAACGACTTTTCCAGCACTTGGTGCCATGATTTCGTTCTCCATTTTCATTGCTTCTAGAATTGCAAGTACATCCCCTGAATTTACTGCATCTCCTACTGCTACCTTGATGTCAAGTACTGTGCCTGGCATTGGTGCAGTGATTGTTTCGCCACCCGTTGCACCCGCTGGTGCTGCCGCTGGAGCCGCTTTTGGTGCTGGGGCTGCCTTTGGAGCAGGTGTTGCTGCTGGTGCAGAAGCTCTCTGTACTGGTCTTGGTGATGGTGTGCTCACGCCACCTATTTCTTCCACATCTACTTCATATGTTTTCCCGTTCACGGTGATATTAAACTTTTTCATAAATAAGATTCCTCCATTAATTATTAATTAACGCTTCTATTGAGCTGTTAAAATCTTGAATTCATAACATCACTTCTACCTGCACGTCCCCATACGGGCGTTTCATCATTGATACGTGTGATATTGGTCACAATGATGTTGTGCATTGAGGTATTGAGCGATGCTGCAATGGCTGCTGTGATCACAGCAATTAACGCTTCGTCTTCTTCTTCGTTCACAGTCGTTTGAGCTGGTGCTTTTGGAGCAACTGCCTCTGTTACTGCTGGCTTAGAGCCCCCTTCAACTGCTCTTATTATTCTCGACATCAGCGCTGTTAAGGCCCATATCAAAATAAGTGCAATGAACGTAATCCCCATGCCAAGCAAAATAACGTATAGTGTTGCCATCATTTTATCGCCTAACGTCATTTGAGCGAAGGTTTCAGCATGCTTAAAATTTTCTAAAATTTGCATCTTTTCACCTCTTTATAATTATATAATCACAAAATGATTATAAAGGAATATTGCCATGTTTTTTAGCAGGTCTCGTTTCTCTCTTAGATGCCAACATATCAAATGCATCTGCAAGTCTTGGTCTTGAAGCCGATGGCTCGATGACATCGTCCACAAAACCTCTCTCTGCCGCTTTATATGGCGTTGCAAATTCATCTGTGTATTCTTGAATCACTCTTGCTCTTGTTGCCACAGGATCTTTGGCTTCTTTGATTTCGCCTCTGAAGACGATGTTAGCAGCACCTTGAGGTCCCATAACTGCGATCTCTGCTGTTGGCCATGCCAATACGAGGTCTGCGCCTAAATGTCTTGAACCCATGGCAATATAAGCACCACCGTATGCTTTTCTTGTGATTAGAGTGACAAGTGGTACAGTTGCTTCAGAATAAGCATAAAGCATTTTTGCGCCATGTCTAATGATACCACCGTATTCTTGGCCAGTGCCCGGTAGAAAACCTGGTGTATCTTCTATAGTGAGTATAGGAATATTAAAGGCATCACACATTCTAATAAAACGTGCGGCTTTATCAGATGCATTAATATCAAGGCATCCAGCCTGAACGCTAGGCTGGTTGGCTATAATCCCTGTAGAACGCCCATTAATTCTTGCAAGACAGGTGATGATATTTTTTGCATAATGTGGTAAGTATTCCATATAGTCTTCTTGATCCACTAAGGATTTAATAATATTGAACATGTCATATGGTTTATTTGGACTGTCAGGAATGATACTGTTTAACCGTTCATCCATCTGGTTTGGATCAGTATCAGTCTGAAAAACAGGCGCTGACTCCATATTGTTCGATGGCAAAAAGCTCAACAATCTTCGAATTTCAGTGATACAATCTTCATCTGTTTCTGATATGAATTGAGAAACGCCACTTACAGAGTTATGAGTCATTGCACCGCCAAGTGCTTCTGCGGTGACATCTTCCCCAGTAACCGTTTTGATAACTTGTGGGCCAGTGATAAACATTTGAGATGTCTTATTTACCATGAAAACGAAGTCCGTAATCGCAGGTGAATAGACAGCGCCGCCAGCACATGGGCCCATAATCGCTGTGATTTGAGGAATAACACCAGAAGCAAGGGTATTCCTGAAAAAGATATCGCCATAGCCTTTAAGCGCATCAATACCTTCTTGAATTCTCGCACCACCGGAATCATTGATACCAACTATTGGTGCACCAACTTTTAAAGCGCCATCCATAGCTTTGCAAATCTTTGCGGCATGCATTTCTCCAAGTGATCCTCCGATAATGGTGAAATCTTGTGAATAAGCATAAACTAATCTACCATCTACTTTACCGTATCCTGTAATAACGCCTTCTGTGGGTGCATCTGTTTTTTCCATGCCAAAGTTAGTACATCGATGCTTAACAAATGCATCCATTTCTACAAATGAACCTTCATCAAAAAGCAAATGGATACGTTCTCTTGCAGTGAGTTTACCTTTGTCATGCTGTTTTTGAATGGATTTTGCTCCCCCGCCAGCTATTAATTTTTCTTTGTTCTTTTTAAGCAATTCTAGTTTCTCGCTCAAATGAATCCCTCCTTTTATCTTTGTTAAAGCATAAAATAATGATTGACTCATAAGAATCAATCACTATATATGCATTGTACCATTCTCTAGGTGTGTGCAGTATAACATATTTATATACAATATAACATATTCATATAGAATATAACATATTTATATAGAATATAATATCATTTTATATAGAAAATAATAAATTTATATACGTTATAATGTATTTATATACTTTTAGTTAATCAATTCCCTTTTATAGGAAAAGTTTTAAGAACATATAGCCTATGGATGGGCATAATAAGCTACCTAGGCCAGTATAAAACGTTGCAGTCATAGCACCATAAGGCACCAATTTAGGATCAGTTGCAGCTAGCCCCCCGGCAACACCACTTGTTGTTCCGATTAGACCGCCGTAGACCATAGCTGTTGTTGGATTGTCGAGCTTAATCGCTTTTGCGATGAAAGGTGTGATGATCATTGTAAGAACGGACTTCACCACGCCTGCAGCAATTGAAAGTGCAATGATTTCTGAACTTGCTCCAAGAGCAGTTCCGGTTACAGGACCAACAATGAAAGTAACGGTTCCAGCACCAATTGTTGCCACGTCAACAGGATCATGATATCCCATTGCATATGCGATTAATGAGCCCACAATAAATGAGAATACAACACCTAATAAGAGTGCAACGCTTCCAGGCAGGCCTGCCTTTTTTAGATTTTCAAGTTTGGCGCCAAAAGCAGTGGAGATAATGGCAAAGTCTCTAAACATAGAGCCTCCAAGTAGCGCAAATCCTGAAAAATATGTGATATCTGAAATGCCTTTCGATCCTCCAGTAAACTTACCTGCAATAAAAGCCAATATGAGGGCAACGACAATGGCTATAGCAGAGCCCATTCTCTTTTGCCCAATGACATTAGCAAACCAATAAGAAACCAACATAATAAGTGCGACGGCTCCAAAAGCGCCGACTAAAGGATATTTTGTAAACAGCGTTGAAATTATTTCTGAAATCATAAAAGCACCTCCCTATTTTTCTGTTTTCTCTGAGCCCAATTTTCCAATTACAGGTACTAAGAACATAGAACCTATTGTAGCAACACCGCCAGCGACAAAAGCAATGGAGCCACCACTAAAAGCGGCAACTACATTTTGAATGCCCGCCATGGCAACAACAATAGGAATATAAAGAGCACTTAATAAGTAAATGCCATTTTTTGTTCTTTCAGACCAACCGCCATTTTTTTCAACATAATTGCTCAATAAAATCAAGATTAGCATTGCAAAACCAACGCCGCCAACATTTCCCGAAATACCGAGTGTCTTACCGATAAAATACCCTATAAAAGAGCCTACATACATACAAAATGCGACGATGCCCAAACCATAAATCTCCATATTATACCTCCCATTAAAATACTTGATTCATTTTTAATTGATCTATTTTTTCATCAGAATAATTTAGAAGTTCTTTTAAGATTTCATAAGTGTCCTCGCCTAAAATAGGAGCCGCTTTTTTAATAGAACCTGGTGTCTTACTCATTTTAATTGGCACGCCTGGAATGTGTGTTGTTCCAGCGACGCTATGCTCTACTTCCACAACCATTTCTCTTTGGATAACTTGCTCATCTTTAGTCACCATTTCGATATTGTTGATAGGACCACATGGGACACCCGCTTTAGTGAGGTTCGCATACCAATCTGCTGTTGATTTCGTCTTTAAGATTTCTGAAAGAATCGTTTTCAATTCATCGTAATGAGCATTTCTCTGAGGATTGGTTGCAAACTTTTCATCATCTGCAAGTGCTTCTTGCCCAATCTCAATACAGAATTTTTTCCAGAGATTATCATTACCTGCAGCAATCATAATTTCGCCATCAGAGGTTTCAAATGGTTCAAATGGCACAATTGAAGCATGTTTATTGCCAGCAGGTTTAGGAGAAATGCCTGTTGCAAAATAGCGTGCAAGTGCATTTTCAAGGATTGCGACTTGGCAGTCCAACATAGACACATCAATTTTTTGGCCTTCTCCCGTATCCTTTAAATGGTTTACAGCCGCTAAGATGCCAATTGCGGTAAAGAGTCCTGCTGTGATATCCCCCACAGAAGGGCCCACTCGCGTTGGTTTACCGCCGAGTTGACCAGTAATACTCATAATGCCTCCCATAGCTTGAACAACGCCATCATAAGCAGGACGTTTGCTATAGGGGCCTGTATGACCAAAACCAGAACTTGCCGCGTAAATCAATCTTGGATTAACCTCTTTTAATACATCGTAGCCAAAGCCCAATTTTTCCATAGTGCCAGGCCTAAAATTTTCTACAACAATATCCACATTTTTAATAAGTTCAAAAAAAATAGTTTTTGCTTCTGGATTTTTAAGATCTAAGGTCATACTGCGTTTATTTCTGTTAATGCTCATGAAATAAGCGCTTTCTCCATTGACATATGGCCCAAACTGTCTGGAATCATCCCCTTTTTTTGGTGCTTCGATTTTAATGACATCTGCGCCAAGGTCGGCTAAGACCATTGTGCAATAGGGACCTGCAAGAACTCTTGTCATATCTAGAATCTTTAATCCCTCTAATGCTTGTTTCATGTGATACCTCCCGTATTAAAATTTGTTTGTACACCTTTAGTTAAGTTGCAATATGAATGCCAATTGTTTTTATATTGCTAAAGGTTGAAATTTCAATATGGATATAATTTTTTAAATAAAAAATCGGTAACATTATTACCAGTGCTGATAATAATGTTACCGATTTAATTAAAATAGCCACTAAAGGATGACAAATTTGCGTTCGCGTTCGAGCAGTTGAATTTGATCTACATCAATAGCGCTGATGCTTGAAAATCCATTGCCCTTTCTTAATGCCGTTAAGAAAGTTTCAATTGTTTTAGAATCTCCTTGTATTTCCATTTCAACAGTGCCATCGTATAAATTTTTCACCCATCCAGTAAGTTCGTACTGCTTTGCAAGGTGATAAGCAAAATACCTAAATCCAACGGCCTGAACACGACCATGTATGATTGCGTGAATTCTAATCATGGCAGTCCTCCTTCTTTTTCAAGTTAAATAATTCAAAGTTAAATAATTCAAAGTTAAATAATTCAAAGTTAAATAATTCAAATTTAAGTGATTCAAAGTAAAATGATGCTAAATTTCTTAAGTAAAATGATTGAAGAGAAACCTCAGATTCCAGTTTGAATCATAATGATGATTTCCAGTATGGATTCAGGAATGATTGGAAATGCCATACTTATCTATTTTACGTCTTAAAGTCAATCTTGAAATTTGAAGCGCTTCAGCTGCTTTAGTGATGTTCCAGTTATATTGAGAGAGCGCTCTCAATACAGCTTCGTGCTCTGCTTGTTCTAGATGGCTGAATTGCCCTTTCCCTCTTGGATCGTCGTCAGTGAGTTCATATGGCAATTCCTCCATGAATAAGATATCTGAATCACTTAAGATCATAAGGCGCTCGATGATATTTTTAAGTTCTCTGATATTGCCAGGCCAACTGTACTTATAAAACAGTTCTAGCATATCTTCTGAAAGGCCTTTTACATTTTTACCTAGAAGTTGATTGTAAATCTGAATAAAATGCTCAATAAGGATTGGAATATCCTCTTTACGTTCTCTGAGCGGTGGCACTCTAATGGGAATTATATTTAGTCGATAGAATAGATCTTTTCTAAACGTGTTGGCTTCAACTTCAGAAATTAAATCTTTGTTGGTAGCCGCTATGACCATGGCATTAAAGGTAATTTCATAATTGCCGCCAATTCTTCTGTAAGTTTTCTCTTGTAAAACGCGCAACAATTTGGCCTGAAGATCAATGTCCATATCACCGATTTCATCTAAAAAAAGAACCCCATTTTCTGCATATTCCAGTAACCCGATACGCTGCTTTTTTGCATCTGAAAAGGCACCCATTTCATGTCCAAAGAGTTCACTTTCTTGCAGATGTTTAGGAATGGCGGCACAGTTAATGGCAACGAAAGGTTTGTCCGGTTTACAAATAGAGTGAATTTGCTTTGCCACAAGTTCCTTACCTGTGCCACTTTCGCCATTTATCAAAACACAAGTGCTAAACTGTATTTTAGACAGTTTTTTAAGCTTTGCAACAATCGTTGTAATTGCATCGGATTTGCCTACCATTTGATTGGGATTTTCACTTGACTGGGAAATAAGCGCTTTTTCTCTTATATAAAAATCCAATTGCTTAATGGCATTGAGCATTTCCTCTATTGAGAAGGGTTTTGTAAAATAATCATGTGCCCCCAGTTTCATGGCTTGAACAGCGAGCTTTACTTCACTTAAATGTGTCATCATAATCACAGTGCAATTTTCATTTTGTTGTTTCATGAGCTTTAAAACTTCAATACCTGAAATGTCGGGCAATTTGATATCCAAGATTACCAAATCAATACTTTGAGTTTTAAAAATCGCTAAGCCATCCATACCGTTTTCAGCACTGAATAGGGTTGCATTGAGCTTCTTTAATCCCAAAGTAAGCGATACACGTATGCTTTTTTCATCATCTATTACAAGAATTTTCATTTGATCAATCCTTTTTAAAATTTATTTTAAAAATGGAGCCTCTACCTATTTCGGATTCCACAGTGAGTATGCAACCATTTTCTTTTAGAGCATTATATGCAATAAATAGGCCTAATCCAGTGCCATCTTCTCTTGTGGTATAGAATGGGTAAAAGAGTTTTGAAATGACTTCTTCACTCATACCCTTTCCGGTATCTTCAATCGTCAGAGTCACATGTGTTTCACTTTCTGTAAGGGTGATGACAATAGAACCTTTATTTTCAATGGCTTGACTTGCATTTTTAAGAATGTTGATTATGGCTTGCTTGACGCTTCTAGATTCAAGATTTAGGATAATTGGATCGCTTGGAATCTGTTTGACCAATCTGATGCAATTGGTGTCGATTTCGCTCTTTAGTAGGTCAAGACTACTTTTAATAATTTTAACGAGGTCGACAGGTGTCTTTTGCGCATTGGAACTTCTCACAAAATCGAGGAAATTAATAACCAAAATATTGAGATCATTGACCTCTTCGCTGAGTAAATTCAAGACTTCTCTTTGCGAATCCTCACTGATTTCTTTATCTTTCAAAAGCTCAATGAGATTGGCCATGCCTGCAAGTGGATTGCCAATATCGTGAATAATTGAGGCAGATAACTCGCCGATTGTATGAATTCGATCCTCTTTTCGAAGTTCTTGCTCAAGGATTTTCATGGCTGTAATATCTCTGAACTGTAGCACGATTCCAAGATAATTGCCAGAAGGATCTGTAACACGAGAGCATGTGTAACTGATGGAAACATATTTATTTTGTGATGCAATCAATGTGGTTTCTAAATCTGTAACATGTTGATCATAATGAATGACATTTAAAACTTCCTGTTTAATATTCAATTTGAGAATTTCCAAAATCTCAAAGAAGTCGTGTCCGATCATTTCGTCTTGTCCAAGTCCCGTTATTTTAGTAGCTTGCGCATTGAAAATAGTAATTTCATATTTGGAATCTGCCACAATAATGCCACTGTGCACGCTGGCTAAAATATTTTTAAGATATTGCTGAATTCTGTTTTCACTTATGACAGAACTTTCAAGTTCCGATAGGTTGTTTTTTAGATTCTGCCCCATTTCCACAAAGGCGTGACTGAGTTCTAAAAGCTCATTACTGTCGGAATCACTTGAACTAACGCTGATGCCTTCGTTGTACTTCAGTGTTGTTGGAAGTGCACGAACTTGCTGAACCAACTGTTTGATAGGCAATGTGATCCATCGCGCTAGAACCAGGCCAATGATCAGTGCAAACATTAAAACCATGGTCTGAATAATAACCAATTGATTAGTGGAGTTCAAAATTTCTCTATTTACAGTATCTTTATTTTGTTCGACCACAATCATCCAGTTGTAGCCCTCTAAAAAGGTAATGGATGCATAATAATCATCGTCGCCTATTGTATATTTTGTATTTATATTTTGATGGTTTTTTAAAATATTTAAAATTTCAGGATTGCGATCATAGGCCTTAATCCCAAGATCTGTCACGGCAATGAGTTCTTGGTCAATATCATAGTCTGGATGTATGACAATTGCCCCATAGGCATCAGTAATCCAAAGCTTGCCGTTAAAACCGAGTTTGACGTCTTTGAGTATTTTTTCTATATTGCCAAGGGGAATACCCGCGCCAATTAAGCCGACGATTTCATCAGATTTGTTTTTGACAGGTGCAGCTGTTATAAAATGCGGTTTGCCTAAAACGCTACTGACGAGTAATTCACTTATAGTGGACTCTTCTTTGTTTCCCATGATATCCCAATAATAGTTTCTGTCCGTGTAAAGTCTGCCTTGGACATTTTCATTGGAGGGCTTTGAAAAGACCATCTGTGCCTTTTGATTCATAAAGAAAATCAAATCAAAATAGTTAAAATTATCATAAATTCTAAAAATTTCACTCTTGATTTGTTCTAAATCACCACTGCTTTGAGACGAAAAATTAGCAGCGGTAATGACTGTATCTGTTGCATTTTTAAGATAAAGTGTCAATTCATTGGAGATCATTTCAGAAATAATCATGTTTTTAGACTCAATATTGTCTTCAAGTTTATATCTGAATATGAGCTGTAAAACCAAACCAGTTACCAAGACGCAGATCAGTGCAAAGATAGAGATAAAGAAAGGAATACGAAACTGAATGCTATTTCTTTTTAAGGATAATTTCTTCATGTAAGTATACCCTCCTCTTTCTTGCGAATAAGCTACATCAAATGTTAAGTAAAACGATCTTTAAATAAGGCATTAGGTATGTTGATTTTTCAAACAAGGGGATGGTTTATTCAAGTAAACTGATTTGAATTTCATCCACTTGACCTTTAAGTTTGAAGCCAACGTTAGAATAAGCTTTATTAGAAGCCTGTACAGACTTATCTGTATAGAACATAGGGATTTTACCCTTTTCAATGATCTGCTTGCACAAGGCATTTACAAGTGCCCCGGCGTACCCTTTTTTTCGATGCAGCGGTGGTGTATAGATTTCATTTAACCGAACATGGCGCTCAGATCGATGTGCAATATTCCCCATACACACGATTTCACCTTGATTTTTCCACACATAGAAATCATCCGCACTGATAAAGTGCCTTGCGGTATCTTCCATTTGTGCCATCGTACGGTCGTAATCAAAACAGTCCTTCATAAAGCCTTTAAAGAAACTGGCAATGATCATAAGATCATCTAAACTCGGTTTTTCTAAAGTGCCTTCTACCTTCTTTTGAAAGGTTGTTTGTATACAATCATAAGTGAGCATGGACATTTTATCAACTACATTTATAAGATTTTGATCCATAAAGTGTGATTTTAGCGTATTTATGAGGGTTGGTTTTGAAATTAAGGTTATTTCATGTTCTGATTTTAAATGTTCATCTAAAAACCGAATTAAGGCATCTATTGAAGTCTTTTGAACAGAATCTGATGTCCAAAGCCATCCTTTTGTCTTCGAATTGCTCAATAAGATCTTCCTCTTCTGAGCACAGCAGAATGGCATCTTTGTTTTCTTTTATCAAATGTATCAAATTGAATGAGACTTCATCTTTTAAAAAGGCTGATGATAAAAATAGATGAGATGTGTTTGAAATTTGCTTGAGCATAAGTGACCTCCATTGGCAATAATAAACTTATTGAGTTAAGAGTTGTTTTACTTTTAAAATAGATTCTTCATAAGTTGATGTTTTTATACCCATAAAATGAATTTTAATATTCTTTTCTGTTAATCTATTCTGAAGAAGTGCCATAAAAACACCTGTTCCTATGACTTCTTTATCTTGATCAGAAGTTGTGTCGATACCACAACTTGGAGAACGGTTTACACCGATGATCCCAATGATTTCAAAACCGTAGCGCATATATTCTTCAATTTGATAAAGTGCTTGATCAACTAAACTTGCAAGCTTGATTTTATTGTGATCAGCGTTCAATGAATTTCTAATTCGGGTGTTTTCAACGGTGACGGGGGATAAAGCGCCATGAATATTGCCTCTATCGAGTCCGAGACAGTTGAGTTCAGGACACGGAAGCTGAACAATGCCTATGTCATTAGAAATGATCAATTGAATGAGTTCATTCAGTGCACCCGGAAAATCTGCAGTACCGTCAGATATAGCGTTTTGATTCAATATACAGTGTGATACAAAAATGATCTTTTTACTTCTATTATCGTCAAACATAATAACCTCCAATATGTAAATAGTCTACACCGATCGTTAAAAATGACGTTGCGACAAGATTTGAGCCAAAAGATTTTCGCCGAGTTGATAATCGGGAAAATCTTCAGCAAAATCTTTAGTAGAACTTAAAACTTAAGGTTTAGAAATAAATTCTAAATCCGTTAAATCGTCGTAACTTAAGTCTTTTTTGATAAGACTTCCCTTCTTCATCCACTCCAATGTCGCCTCAAATGTTTTTTGATCTGGAGCTTTCACATGCTCAAACACAGGCATTTCAAATTGGTCTTTTAAAACGGGTGGAAAGCCCAATGTGTCTATTAAGAGGTCAAAATATTCAGAGCTTGGCGTTGCATTGAGATAATCAACGGCTTCATTATAAGCTTCATACATTAACTGAATACTGGTTGAGCTTTCTGCTATTGCACTGTCTGATGCAATGAAAATCCCCGGATATAATCCCATCTCTTCGGTGCTACCGATTAAAGCACCACCCTCTAGCATTGCTGCTGAAGCAAGCGGGTCCGGTAAAGTAGCACCTTGTAGTTCACCTGCTTTAAGCATTTCAAGTCTTACAGGCATTTGTGGTATAGCAATTTTCTTGAGCTTTGACGAGAATTGTTTTGATTCTGCAATTTTTTCAGTGGCAAAATCAATAACCGTATTGGAAGACAGCCCAATAGAGAGTGATTGAGAACCAATGAAATCCTCGCTTGCCAAAGAGGGCGAAGTGACCAGTTTGTAGTTGCCATAAGTCGATCCAATCATTTTCGAATTGAAGCCGGACTCATTATAGAAAAGAATCGTGAGCATATCTGCCATGACGCCATCTAGATTTCCCGTTTGAAGGGCCGTATCTCTGTCCATTGCGCTTCTGAAAACGGTGATTTCCACAGGTAAGTTTCTATTAGCAAAAAAGCCTTTTTCTTTGGCAATGATAAATGGAATTGCACCCACATCGGACATGACACCTATCTTGAGTGTTGGCAAGAGATCCGAGGTAGGTTCATTTTCTGAGAGGGGTGCCAAACTCTCCTTTTGACCGTTGAGATCATCTTGTGCCTTACAGCCCCCTAGAGCAAATAGCATAAATACTATTAATAATAAAGCTAATAAACGTTTCATTCAATGCCTCCTGTGCAGTTCTTTATGATTTCTATTTTTATGGTTTCACTGCTTTTTTATTTTAGCATATTCGAGTTCGAGTGACCAGTTTACAGAATCGTCACACAATGATAGTTTAGTTGACACACCACCTTAAAATGGCTACAATTTTAAGTGAATTGGAGGGTTTGGTATGATATATAGAGATTTACCAAAATTTTTAGAAGCTTTAGAAGCAAAGCAGTTAATAGATACAATTGAAGTTGAAGTGGATCCAGAACTTGAGATTACAGAAATTGCGGATCGTATTTCAAAGCAATACGGTAAAGCATTAAAATTTACAAACGTTAAGGGGTCACCTTTTCCACTTGTGATTAATACAATGGGCACATATGAGCGCTTAAATTTGGGACTGGGTGTGAATTCACTGGATGAGATTGCAGATCAGATTGAAGACTATATGGATTTGAGTGCTTATGTGACTTTAAAAGGCAAAATTAAATCCATTCCAAAGTTGGCACCACTGCCTTTTATCTTCCCAAGAAAGGTCAAGCATGCGCCTTGTCAAGAAGTTGTGGAAGCACCTAATCTCAACCTTCTGCCTATCATAAAATGTTGGCCCCAAGATGGTGGCAAGTATATCACTCTGCCACTGGTCTTTACGAAAGATCCAGAGACGGGGCAACAGAATGTAGGCATGTATAGGCTACAGGTCTATGATGAGAAAACCACTGGTATGCACTGGCATCTTCATAAAGATGGCAAGGAAATTTATGAGAAATATCGAAAGTTGGGCAAGAAGATGCCTGTTTCTGTTGCCATCGGATGTGATCCAGCAACGATTTATGCGGCAACAGCGCCACTGCCTAAGATGATTGATGAGATGATCTTTGCAGGTTATTTGAAAAGAAAACCAATAGAAGTTGTGAGATGTCTGACAAATGATATTTTTGTCCCTGCTCACTCTGAATTTGTACTCGAAGGATATGTGGATTTAGAAGAACTCAGGACAGAAGGTCCGTTTGGAGATCACACGGGATATTATTCGTTGTCTGATGACTATCCTGTTTTTCATATAGAGAAAATAACACGTAAAAAAAATCCGATTTACCCCACTACCATCGTTGGAAAACCGCCTATGGAAGATTGCTATTTAGGAAAAGCCACTGAACGCATTTTCCTACCTCTTATGAAGATTCAATGTCCGGAACTTGTGGATATAGACTTCCCTCTTGAGGGTGTTTTTCATAATTGTGCCATTGTCTCTATTAAAAAGGCATTTCCATTGCATGGCAATAAAGTCTTATATGCACTTTGGGGACTGGGACAAATGATGTATACGAAGATGATTATCGTGGTGGATGAAACGGTGAATGTACATGATTATAAAGCCGTTGTTGAGGCCATGGCTAGCCATGTTACCAAGACAAATCATCTGGTGATTTCAGAAGGACCGCTTGACGCACTAGATCATGCTTCAAACAGAGCTTTTCAAGGTTTTAGGTTGGGTATTGATGCGACGAAAAAATTACCGCTTGAACAAATGAGTGAAGCGCGGCGTCATATAGACTCTTCAAATCAAAACGATGCAGGGTCTACAAAAGGGACCACTAAAGATTCCCTTAAAGATTCCACTAAAGAATCTCTAGAACGCATAACTTTTAAGGCGATCATGTCAAAATGTGTCGACATTATGCCCTTCACTAAAAATAAAGGGTTAAAGGCTCAAGCCTATTTAAGTTCAAGAGCTAATGATCTAAACTCAAAGCCAGTGGTCATCCTCGTTGATGATTGGATTGATCCGTCAGATTATTCTACGGTGTCATGGAAAATTTTCAATAATATTGATCCTATGCGTGATTTGATAAAAATGGACAGAATAGATGGGACACTCTTTATTGGATTGGATGCCACTAAAAAAGGCCCAGAAGATGGCTTGATGAGACCTTGGCCGGATGATATTGAAATGAGTGCAGAAATAGTAGAGAAAGTAAATCAAAGGTGGACAGAATATGGTTTTAAATAACAGGATAAGAAGTAAACTTAAAACGTATGGTGAGCTTGTGATGTTCTCACATACATTGTTTTCTCTCCCCTTCGCTCTTATGGCAATGTTTCTAGCAGCAGACGGATTACCGTCACTGGGACTAATTCTATGGATTTTATTGGCCTTGTTCGCCGGTAGAAATGGCGCCAACGCATTGAATCGATATGTGGATGCGGAATTTGACGCTCGAAACCCAAGAACTGCCCAGAGACATATCCCCTCTGGAAGCGTTAAACGCAATGAGGCGCTCTACATTACAATTGTGTGTTATATCTTGTTCGTATTTGCGGCTGCTCAGATCAATACGCTGTGTCTTTTATTGTCCCCTGTTGCGCTTATACTCTTTACTTTGTACTCTTACACCAAACGTTTTACTTGGTTATGCCATGTGATTTTAGGCATCACATGTGCAGGTGCGCCTGTGGGTGCTTGGCTTGCAGTGAGAGGTCAATTTGAGCTTGTACCTCTTGTTTTTGCAGCAATAGTAACGCTTTGGGTGAGCGGTTTTGATATCATTTATGGTACTCAGGATATTGAGTTTGACAGGGCTGTGGGCCTTTTTTCTATACCTGCGCGCTTTGGCTATAGAGGTGCGCTTTGGATTGCCAGGGCATTTCATTTTATGATGTGGATTTTATTGATTGCCCTATATTTTATAACAAATTTGGGTATTGTCTATATAGTGGGCGTGATGCTAAGTGGTGTACTCTTAGTTCTTGAACACTATATGGTGGAGCCTTCACATCGTGAGAAGATGAATTTTGCTTCATATCATATCAATCAGATTATTTCAATGTTGTTATTAATAGCAACAACAGTGGATGTATTTATATTCTAGAGGTATGTATAATTTAGGTACTTCTAATTCAGGTACTTCTATTTCAGGTATGTATATTTCGGAATTTAATTTTAATGGAGGCAACATGAAAAAAATAATTGTGGGCATTACTGGTGCCAGTGGCAGCATTTTTGCCCATAGAATCATAGAATCTTTGCTATCCCTTGGGCATGAGGTGCATTTGGTAGTGAGTTCAAATGGCGAAAAAGTATGTGCTTATGAGTTAAATCAATCTTTTGAGACTTTGATTAACCATTATAAAAGCCTCACTGCAAATGAAAGCACGGGGCATTCCAAATGCTTTGTCTATGATAATGCTGATCTATTCTCTCAGATTGCCAGTGGTTCTTATAAAACGGACGCCATGGTGGTGGTTCCTTGTAGTATGGGCACACTCTCTAAAATTTCACAGGGATTGTCTGAAAGTTTGCTGACGAGAGCGGCGGATGTGATGATTAAGGAACAGCGCAAGTTAGTACTAGTGACGCGAGAATCACCGCTTTCCCCCATTCATCTAGAAAATATGCTCAAGCTCAGTCGTTTAGGCGTAGTGATTATGCCGCCTGTGCCTGCATTTTACAACAAACCGCAAACGCTTGCTGAAAGTGTTGATATGAGTGTTGGGCGCATATTGGAATTACTGAATGTTGAAAACCCACATCACAAGATATGGAGAAACGAAAATGAAATCTGATTTACTCATGGTTGTGAAAGACCTATCAGTTCACTATCCAAACAGATCTGCCCTGCATAAGATTTCACTGGAGATCTTGGCAAATGAAGCCTATATAATACTAGGGCCTTCAGGGTGTGGCAAGACAACGCTTTTATACGCTATAGCAGACTTGCTCACACATAAAGCTTGTGTTGAAGGGTCTAGAATTGCGCCACGGCCTCTTAAAAAAAGCCTTGTCCTTCAAGATTACGGCCTTTTTCCTTGGAAGACTGTGCTTCAAAATGTGATGCTTCCCATCGAACTCGAAACCCGTAAGGATGACAAGGCAAGCGAACGCGCTATGTTTATGCTCAAACATCTGAAGCTGGATGCGCATTTGGATGAATACCCATCGACGTTAAGTGGCGGTCAGAAGCAACGTGTAGCCCTTGCCCGGTCATGGGTTATTGAACCCGATTTATTGCTTATGGATGAGCCCTTTTCATCACTGGATGCGTTGACTCGTGAACAACTTCAAGAAGATGTACTGACTTTGTTTAATCAATCTAGAATGAGCATGATCACGGTAACACACAGCATAGAAGAGGCCGTGCTCTTAGGACGACATATTTTGATCTTATCGGATGAAGGCACTTTAAGTCATGAAATTATAAATCCCACTTTTAATCTGGAACGCGCCAGAGAAAATGAAGCTTATTATGAGCAGTGCATTGAAATTAGAAAACTTTTAAAGGAGGACCAGTATGAAAAAACAGCCCTTCCTCTATAGCTTGATTCTAATTTTGATTCTATGGCAGGTTTCAACTTGGGTTGTGCAGAAAAATTTCCTGCCCTCCCCTGTTGTAACCGTTCAATATATGGCGACACATTTGCTCTTATTGCTTAAACATATGAGCATTAGTTTATATAGAATATTGGTGGCGATTGTCATCACTGTGTTCTTAGGAAGTATGGTAGGCATTGTTACTGCAAGAAATGAAATCGTCGATTGCGCGATGACACCACTGCTCTATACGCTTTATCCGGTACCTAAAATTGCTTTTTTACCACTTTTGATGCTCTTTTTAGGTCTTGGTGATGCGTCTAAGATTACGCTTGTGGCATTAATTCTCTTTTTTCAAATTGTGATTTCAGTTAGAGATAGTGTCAAAGCGATACATCCTTCCTACTTCATTTCAATTCAATCCCTTGGGGCAACGAGAACTCAAATTTATAGACATGTGATTTTGCCTGCAATTCTGCCTTCTCTTTTCACATCGCTTAGAATCAGTGTGGGCACCAGCATTTCAGTGCTGTTTTTTGCAGAAAACTTTGCCACGCAGTATGGTATTGGTTTCTTCATCATGGACAGTTGGCTAAAACTTGATTATATTTCGATGTTCGCTGGAATCGTCACCATCAGTTTTATGGGAAGCGCTCTCTTTAGCCTACTGGACTTATTTGAATCGAAGCTTTGTCGTTGGAGCTGATGCTCTTTTGTAAAAGGTCCCCATTAAAAGTAAACTGATGCTTATGAAAAGGCCGATGAGTAAAGTTTGTGATATAAAAAAGAGATTTTTCATTTGTAAATAGACCTGTGTAAAGGCTGAAATATCGCTGAGCACAGGTAATTCTGGGGTATTGTGCCAAACTAAAAAAAAGGTTATAGAGCTCGGGATAAGCTTGAGTATGACGGCGATTATCAATAGAATTTCACCTAAATGAAAAAACAGTTTTAGGACAGTTTTAGGATGAGATCGAAGCCATGTAACCACGTAAAATTGTTTTGATAGACTTTTGATAAGCTCTATATTTTCCCGTAAACACATCCTTTTTTGTCTGAGACGCAATAAGAAGAGCGCAATTATGATCCAGCTCAATCCCACATAAAAGCTACCATGAATCAATGTCAATAAGGGATTGGATTCAAGAAAATGATAGTCACTTCTTTCTAGCCCTAGCGCAATGCACTTATTTTCAATTTCACTTTTTTTAAAACGCTCTTCCATATGAACGATAAAAGCATTTGGACTCTGATCTGAGACGGCGGGCACATAGATAATGTTTTCCGCCTTGTTTTTATCGTCTAAGACTCCTTCGATTGTATATGTCTCTTCTGATAAGTCTATGTGCAAACCCCGTATGTTGTCATTTCCGAACATAGCATACGCTGCAGTTTTGTTGAGAACTGCCATTTTTTTTTGCTTTTTTTGATCTTGCTCTGAAAAAAATGATCCGGATGAAATATTTTTCCCTGAGAGTAAGGGATAAGCATAGTTTGTTTTGATTAAAGCGACAGGATAGCTCCGGTTTAAAATTTTTAAGGTTTCTGCTGAGCGGATTTCATAGGACGATAGAAAAGCTTCTTGAGTCAGTTTTTCTAGAGCTTTTGAACTTATTTTAGAAGTATTGGATAAAGTTGGCGTTGCCAACAACAGATTTTCACAGTGTAGTTGGTCGCTGAAAATAGAAATAGACAGAAGACCTATGCCAAAACTGATGATAAGGATCCACAACATCAACTGGACTCTATTTTGCAAAAAAATCACCTTCATTCTCAAGGATTACGGTACCCCCTTCTTTTAAAGGCTTATTGCTCAACAGCACAAAGGGTTCAAAAAAGGTAATGCCCTTGGTAATAATCGTATATTCATGGTCATTGTCGCCAATATAAACGTGCAACTTTTGAATATAGAATTCGTTGCCAAACATCCCTTCTCTCTGCTTGATCTGATAGAGAAAATAACCGTTTGAATCCTTTTGTACCAGTCCGTTGGGGACAAGAATATGTGTCTCGACGCCTTTCTTTTCAAATTCTACTTCGAAGGTTTCGCCAAATTTTACATCGTTTGACTGTATGCGAACGATGACCTTCTTTTTATTTTTTTCTGGACGGACCTCAGTGACAACGCCTTCAAAAGTATGCGATAAATTTTTCACCTTGCACGTATCGCCTTCAATGATAAAGTCATTGTCTGGGGATACAAGACAATTGAGTATGAAGTTTCCTGAGAGACCGCAAGTAGCAACACATTCATCGCGTGCTAACTCTTGTCCTTCGTGGATTGGAACGTCTAAAACCAGCATATTATTGGGCGCATAAAGAGTCATGGCCCCTGATTTTTGAAGATTTTTACTGTCAAGTATAAGCGTTTCTTTTTGGGCATACAAGGCCTCGATATCTCTGGTCTGTTTTTCAAACTCAGCCTGTGCAATAATCCCTGCGTCATAGAGTACTTTAGATTTACTTAGATCAAGCTCTGCATTATTGATTTCCCAATCTATTTGCTTGAGCTCATTTGCATTCTTCTTGCGGGCGAGCATTCTCGATTCAGTTTCTGACAGTTTTACCAAAGGTTGATCCTTCAAGACGTAATCGCCTTTTTTTATGAAGACCTCGTCAACGTGACCGTCGTCACTTGTATAGATCTTGATTTCCTTTGCCCACTCGGTGACTTCACGAACGGTTTCAATTTTATTGAGGGTACCATTTAGCGGTAGTGTACCTGTCACAACAGGCAGATTATAGTTATAGATGGTCTTGGAAACAAAGGTTAATATGACCAGTGCGATGATGAGTATGCCACCAATTCTTTTAAAGGGGGATCTTTTTTTTACATCATATGAATTTTGCATGAATGGTTTCCTTTTCTTCTTATTCTTTTCTTCTTATTCTTTTTTTCCTATTTGATGCCGGATAACTCGATGCCCTTTTTCAGATCCTTTTGGCTGATACCTAAAAAATAGAGCGGCAGAAGCATATAAATGGTAGAGAGCGCGAAAATCAAACTGATATTATCAGTAGATATCGTAGAGAGAAATACTGAAAGCGGCTTTTTGTAAGGTTCTTTTATAAAGATAATGACTTGTTCCACAACATTCCAATATTCGATAAATACAAGCATGGACAAGGCTGTAATACTGGATTTCATTTGCGGAAGTACAATGTGCCAAAGCATATAAAATGAGTTTGCGCCATCTAATTGAGCCGCTTCGAAACACGATTTAGGGATACTTATTATCGCTTGCCTGAGCAAGAAAGTTCCAAAGGGTGCAAAAATCCCTGGGAGTATAATGGCAAGATAACTCGTTGAAAATTTGAGTTTATCGGCAATGATATAGTTTGGGACTAAAACGGCCTGTAATGGCATGAGCATAACCACAATATAGATAAAAAAGATTTTTTCTTTATATGGCCACTGCCAAATGGTGAATCCATATGCAGTTAGCACAGAAATAATGATATTGCCTAAGACCACAGGGACAGTAATCTTAAGGGAATTTTCTAATAAAATTAGGAATATGGGTTGATTGATCAACGCATCTTTATATTGTGAAGTTGTAATCTGATTTGGAATAAGCGTTATTTGGACAAATTTCTCCTTTATACCATTTATTAAATCAAAGATGGACGGCGTTGTATTATAATGAGCGAGGATCTCATTTTGAGGCATAAAAGAATTTGTAAAAGTTACGATAAGAGGCATTAAAAACAGGATACATAATAGTGTTAGAAAAATTGAAATGATCCTATTGGGTAATTGCGCTCTTTTTTTTGACAAGGGTGATCTCATTCTCTTTGCCGCCTTTCAAACCAGAGTAAAAAATAGACTAAAGGGGTGATTACCAATACCAACACGCAAGTTGCTGTGGTCAATTTAGGGTAATTCAATGCATAAAACATATTGTTCATAAAGTGCTGAAGCATATAAATGCGTTCGTTAGGATAATTGCCTGTTAGCAGATAGACTTCTTTGAAGATCTTAAAGGAGTTAATGATGGACATAATTGTAACGAGTACAGTCGTTGGGATTAATTCAGGTAATGTGATCTTGAAAAAACTTTGAACTGCACCTGCGCCATCGATAGATGCTGCTTCGTAGTACATTTTTGGAATATTGTGGAGTCCAACCATGAATAAGATCATATTGTAGCCCATGTTTTTCCAGATAAAAATAAGTACGATCACATAGATTGACGATGTGCTTTCAAGCCAGTTAACGCTTGATATGCCAATAGAAGATAATATGAAGTTGATATAGCCTTTTTTGGAGAATAGCGCTTTCCAGAAAAAAACCATGGAGCCTGAAGGCATAACAAGCGGGATCATAAAAATCAGTGTAAAAACAGCCTTGTACTTCTCCACTCGATTGATGAGCATTGCAAGGAGCAAAGAAATAGACATGGCAAGTGGTACACTAATGCAAATGAAATATAAGGTGTTTTCCAGTCCCAAAAGATAGGGTTTACTATGGAAAAGTTCAATAAAATTTTTTAAACCCACAAATATGCCATTTGCGGGTTTATCGGTAAAGGCGTACTTCGCAGACAGAATAAAAGGCCATATATAGAATAAGGTGAATCCTGTAAATCCCATAAGGAGATAAGGCATACTAGAAGTCCCCCTATTTTTTGGTTTTGGGGAATGTAAAGTGGATTTATTCATTGAGATACAACTCTATTTTGTTTTGTAGTATATTTGCAACTTCATCCGATGTTTTATTGCCAGAGAAGAAATCAACAATTTCATTTGAGATAATCATGTCAATATGATCATCTTTAACTGGGGCATTGTTAAGCGCATTGGAAAATGCTTCAATGGTGTTCACATAGTAATCGTATACTTTTTGGCTTTTCTCTTTAGATTCGGCATCTTCTTTTTGTATCATATCTAGAGTCTCCAGTTTTGCCCTTTCACTGCGTGCGTGGTTGTTGATAGGGAGCCCACCTAAGAACATGGTTTGATCAGATTGATTGGCATCGCTTATAATAAATTTTAAGAATGCCCACGCCAAAGCCTTATTTTTAGAATTAGAGTTAATGCTAAAGGCTTGTGTATATCTGAAATTCACCTTGCCATCAGCATTGGATAAAAGCCCTAGAACTTCATCGTGCGTATCGTCTCCAACAAGTATGTTGGCTGAACGTGAGGGTTCTAATTCAAATTTTCGAGTGACATCTTCTAAAAGTGAAAAGCTGGATTTTACTTTATAAAAAAACTGTTCGCTTCTTATTTTTTCAAAGTCCTCCAATGTAAATTCACCCGATTCAGAGTCTGGATTCAAATAGGCTTTATCACCATATGCTTTTACGGATTCTAAAAGTTTAGCAAAGCGGCCATCTGTCAGATTGATTTTTTTGTTTTCAATATCGATGTAAGATTCATAGTCCATGTTAAAGAGCGCATTGAATGTTTGTGGGCCAGCAGTTGTGTGAAACATTTTTATAGGCTGATTTGTATTTGCTTTGGCCCTATTAAAGGGCAACAAGCCATCTTCGAATAATTGATTATAAGTATACTTACCTCTACTTTTCAGTTTTTCCTGTTCTTCTTCAGTGAAGAGTGATTTGTCATATGCAACATAATCAAACATATAATCCAGTGGCATGATATACTGACCGTTATTATATTTTAGGGCATGAATTATATTTTCTCTATAATTTGAAATGTCAAAGTCCTTATCTTGATCCATGTATAACTGAAGATCTTCAAGTAGATTCGCATCTGTGTATTTATTGTAGGGCAAAACATCCATTGCAAGCAGATCAGCCCCCTGCCCACTCATTAATTCGGTATTGATTTTTTGAATATAGTCAGCACGTTCTTGTTCTTCATTATCTCTTGTTGAAACTGTAATGCCATTTTCAAGTGTCTTCATCACAGGCATAGAGGCGAAGGTTTCAACATGGATTTTAGTACCTGGATTTTTGGCTTCAAAAGCCTTTGCAGCTTTTTCCATTGTGTCCTTGTAAAACATCGTATCATAGCAAGATACAGTAAGTTCACCTGATAAGTCTTCCGTTAGTAATGATTCTAAAGGGTCTTTCTCAGAAGTCGCTTGACTTATGGCGTTTTCACTTGGAGCGTTTTCAGAGGTCCCGAGTGCATTTGATTGCCCGCAGCTTGTTGTAAATAGTCCTAAAATTACAATAAAAAATAACAAAATACATTTCTTCATAATAATCCTCCATCTGTTTTATGATTTATAGTCACTGTTATATTAAGGGTTACATCTGTACTTCACTTGAACTTAAACTGTAGTTTTAATGTAGTTGGATATTTTTTAGTAATGGAATAACCTTTTTATATGAGATCATAAAAAAACTGCCCTTATGGCAGTTTTACATACTGAGAAATAGTTATAGTTCAAAATAGTTGTCGTAAAAAACATCACGGACATCAATCGTGAATGGGTAAATCCATGAAAAAAATCACATCATGTCCTTTTGTTTCAAGAGAAAAAGTAATTTCAAGAGAATCCAGTATTTTTTTTACGATGGTAAGTCCTAATCCACCACCTTTATCACTTGGGCTTCTCGCCTGATCTGCCCTATAAAAAGGCTCATAGAGTTTATTTTTTGTTTCATCATCTATTTTTGAATTTGTGTTGAGAATGCATAGGCGTACTTGATCTGATGCATGTGTCTCGGTCCAAATTCGAATTTCTTCGTTTTTAGAAGAGTTTTGAATGGCATTCATGATGACATTGGAGAGCACTGTACTGATCATTTTACGATCGGTATAACAGGAAATGCTTTCTGGTACATTGACGATGATGTTCTGTTCTTTTCTGTCTGCAAGTGTATTGTATTCTAGTAAGAGCGTTGTGATGGTTTTCAGGAGAAATACTTGTTCCTTTTGTGGTACGATTCTTTCGTCTGAGAGCTTTACAATTTCTAGAATTTCGTTTACAATCCGACTTTGTGTCCTTGTCATTTCGAGGCATTTTCTCAAGTATTTTGGGTGATTATCATAATCGCCAATGCCGGCAAGCATCCCTTCAAGCAAAGCTGATACGGCGGAGATGGGTGTTTTGAGCTCGTGAGATGCCGCTGAAAAAAAATACCGCTGATTTTCTTCCATTTCTTTTTCACGGATAATTTCCAATTGTAATTCCGAAATCGTGTATTTTAATTTTTCATACATATTGTAGACATCTTTAGTGAGTTGTCCAACTTCATCTTTTCTTGTCTCTTGGTATGAAACTGCTTCAAGGCACGACATCTTATGCGTATCCGCAGCAAGTTTTTTGATTGGACGTGTGATCCCCTTTGCAAACAATACAGCGCCGACAATGCTTACACCCAGCAATAGAACTAGAGTAAAGACAACATTTTCTATAAATTTTTTGTTGGATTCGCTACTGACTGTCACAGATAAAGTACGAACCAATAGATTGTCGTCTAAGGCAATTGTAATACCGTCTTTTGTATCGCCTTTTGAATTAGCAGAAGTGTCTTTTACACTGGACTGAACGTTTATATTTTGAGTATGATCAGAGTGTATTAAGTCGCTATTAACCGTTGTATAAATCGTCGTACCATCTTGTGTCTCCACACTAAAAGAAATGGACTGATTTTTATCATGAAATGAGTCTGCCATTTTTACGGCTTCTATAATGTCATCATTTTGATCAATGCTTGCTTTCAAAGATTCAAAAATCGCTGTATATTGCTGTACTTGAAGGTACTCATAAAATTCTTTTGCCTGTTGTGCAAAAACCAGAAGTGTAACTGTGATTGTAAGGAAAAAGCATAGTAATGTATACAGAAAAATTTTTTCAAAGATTCCAAAGCGAAGTTTTGTCATCGAACGTCCTCCAAGCTGTAACCGATACCTCTGATGGTCTTGATGATGTTGACAGGTAATTTGGCGCGCAGATTTTTAATATGCGTATGTATGACGCCTTCCTCGCCATCAAAATCGTATCCCCATATTCTAGTGAGAATGGTCTGGTGTGTAATCACTTTACCCTTATTCTGTGCGAGTAAGAGTAAAATTTCAAATTCTCTCAGAGTAAGTGCAATGGCAGTGTCATCGTAAATAGCTTTATATGAATCTATATTGAGTAAGAGACCACCCACACAAATTTCCTTTTGAAGGACGCCACTTCGCCTCAAGAGCGCTTCCACACGTTTGATGAGAATTTGCATGGAAAAGGGTTTGGTTACGTAATCGTCCACTTCATTTTGAAAGGCAATCAATTGATTCAAATCATCTGATAAAGCAGTCATCATCAAAACGGGTGCAGTGCTGATCTTTCTAAATGCCTTTAAGAGTTCATGACCGTCAATACCAGGCAACATGATGTCAAGAATCAAAAGTTGATAACTTTTATCATAAAACATTTCAAGTGCCACATCACCATGGAAGGCGGTATCCACTAAAAAACCCTCATTTTGGAGGAACGTCTTAACCGTATCGCAAATGGTTTTATTATCTTCAACTACTAAAATATTAATATCCATGTCAGCATCACCTCCACATCATATTAGCAGATAAAACTGTAGTTTTTCTGAAGTCGGAATAAAGCTAAACAACAAGTTGAGTCATTGAGAAGTCGCTCAACTTGTTGTTATATGAAAGATTATAGTGCAAAATATCTGTTTTAGAGTTCTGTAAAGGCTTCTTTAAATGCCTGAATGAGCAAGTCAATATCTGCCTTATGAATGACAAGTGGTGGCTGTAAGGCGATGACATCACGATTCATGCCATTCTTGCCCACGATAAAGCCCTTTTGAAGCATCTTCTCAAGTATTTGGTCCACTATTTCAGAGCTGCTTAGCGTCATACCCACCATGAGGCCAAGACCTCTGACATCTTCTATCATCTTAAATTCGTTTTTCAACTGTAAAAGTTTTTCTTTAAGATAGTTGCCTAGATCTTCTGACTGCTTGCAAAGCTTATTGTCTTCAATAAAATCCAGAACAGCTAATCCTGTACTCATGGATACAGGATTGCCGCCAAGTGTGGATGCAGAAGGCTTGTTGAATGATTTGGCAATATGTGGCCTAGCGGAGAATGCCCCCACGGGAACCCCATTGCCGAGTGCTTTTGCCATAGTTATGATGTCAGGCACCACATCAAAATGTTCTATGGCAAACATTTTTCCTGTCCGGGCGAAGCCAGTTTGTACTTCATCTGTTATGAGAAGTACACCATAGGACTCTAAGAGTGTCTTCAAACGTTTAAAAAAAGTCCTGTGAGGTATATTGATCCCACCATTCCCTTGTATGGGCTCCACGATACAGGCTGCAATTTCATCTGCATTTGTCTTTAATATATGCTCAACACTCTCAAGTGAAGCATTAGAGATTGCTTTAATATCTGCTTCGGACCCCATGAACCCCTTTGCAAAATAAACATTGGGATCTAAGAAGGGATCAATACGCCACATGGGAATGCCAGTGACACTCATGGTTAGTGCAGAACGTCCGTGTAAGCCACCTTCAAAGGCAATAAAGCCGCGCTTTCCAGTGTGAAGTCTAGCCAATAAAAGTGCCCCTTCATTGGCCTCTGTGCCGCTACAGCAGAAAAACGTATTTTTTATGTCTCCAGGTAAATATTTTGCCAGTCTTTCGGCGAGTAGAACCATGGGTTCTGTGAGATAGATAATGGAAGTATGTTGAAGTGTTTGGAGTTGAGTTGTGGTTTTTTGAGTGATTGCGGGTTCGCAATGTCCACAGTTGACGACGGTGACACCTGCAAAAAAATCGCGGTAACATTTGCCTTGGTCATCATATAAGAACTGACCTGCACCTTTTACAATATGTGGCGGGTTCTTATAAAAATGCATGGCATTGGGAAAAAAATAGTCCTTTTTAAGTTGTATGATGTCGGATGATGTTAACATATTGCCTCCTTTCTACTTGTCAAAGGGTAATGCTCCAAAGGTATATGCTTCAAATGGATGACGTGAGTGATTAAATGCCTCCCCTTTCTGATGAGCCGAGAGAAAATCTTTGACGCATTTAATGTTTTCTTCAATTTGTTCAGTGGTCATGGTTTGCGCTTCTATTCTCAGCATTTTAACTGAACTGTAAGACAGGATTTCAGTTAGAACGGGTAAAAGTGACAGGGATTTTTGAGTGAGTAAATGTGTGCGCTGGTGCTGATCTCTATACAAATCATAAGCCCCTGCCTCATTATGCAGTGTCAGTTTTCCCATTACGTCTGAATTGAGTGCATTGTGAAAGTCATGCTCAAAATACATGGCCACAAGTCGCCCAAGTACAGGCAATTCCAGATTGTGATTGGAATCAAGAAGAGGCTTTAAATCAATTGCTGTGAGCTCAACTGAGGGCATAAATTGACTCAATCCATGATGCCTATAGAAATCCGCTGCGAGCGAATTGAATATATTGAGGCTATAATCTCCGACGATTTGAAGGCCAAGTGATTTGAACTTACTAAGTGCGCCTAAGTTGCCGATCAGGATACCATCCATATGAGGTGCAAGCTTTGAAAGCCATACTTCATAGTGATCCAATTGCATTTCATTCATCATGCGTGGTGTGCCAACATAGATTTCTGTGGTCTGTGCTTTGGATTTCAATTTTTTTAGAGTTTCAATACTCATGGGGCGATCGGGTTCATAGATATCACCAGAGATATAGATTCTGTCGACACCTGCTTTAATAGCACTTTCAGCTTGTGCGACATTGTTGACCCTAATTGAAATCTTCGGTATAGGACGCTCTGAAAGGCTGATTTCAGGAGAGTTGGTTATAGGCGTATTGTTCAATATGGCTTCTGAACTCAGCGTTTTGCTAAGCCGTGTTTTGACTTGTTCAATCTGAGAAAAGGCGATGCTCTTTTCTGCTGTGGGCGTACTGAACATTTTTCCAGTGGAATAAAACTTGCCAGTGCCCTCGTAACGTGTATTTATATTTGAGACACCCGGTTTCCCAAAGGCATACCCCGTGGATAAATCTCTTTTACGAGATGTTTGGATGGTTTCCAAATCCTTAAACCGATCATAGCCTATGGGATCTTCTATAAATCGATCCATGGCATCACCATAGTAATTGATGAGTTTGGTGATAAAGTCTGCCTCTCTCATGCGCCCCTCTATTTTAAAGGCGGTTACGCCAGCATGAATCATTTCAGGCAGATGGGCATATAGGCATAGATCTTTTACAGCCATTGGAAAACTTTTATTGTTTGAATCTTGAATATTTTCAGCATCAGCCGATGTGGAAAACCACCAGCGACAGGGTTTTAAGCATTTGCCTCTATTACTGCTCATACCAAAGAGCATGGATGAATAATAGCATTGTGCACCATGTGCAATGCACATATCTCCGTGGGTAAAATACTCGATCTCCATATCGGTTTGAGTTTTAATCCATTTGACCTCTTCAAGACTTGCTTCCCTAGATAACACTACTCTTGTAACCTGATGTGCTTTTAAAGTGTCAATCATGGGCAAGTTATGAACATTCATCATAACAGAAGCATGTACTTCAAGATCTAAATTTAATTGCCTGATGAGTTCTATGATTGCAAAATCCTGAACGATAAGTGCATCTGGCTTGACTTGAGCTAGAAAAGTCAAGTAGGTCTTGGCAATTTCAATTTCATCAAAATCGATAAGATTGTTAACCGTGATGTAAACTTTTTTATGGTTTACGTGGGCTATTCGAATAGCCTCAGTAATTTCCTCGTTTGTAAAGTTAAAGCCTTTACGGATCATCCGCATATTGAGTGATTGTCCACCAAAATAGATGGCATCACACTTTGTCTGTACGACCTCTTTAAAAATTTCAAAATTACCTGAAGGTGCGAGCAACTCAAGAGGTCTCCCTTTAAAAAATCTCATTTCTACTCCTTTAATTGTACATTTCTCTATATAGTACCATTCATAAGTATACCATTTCTCAAATAATTTGTGCAGAGTTTACTTTATCCCTTTATTTATGAATTAAAAAGAGACCTTGGGTTGACATAATATATTTATGTTAACTCAAGGCCGCTTAAATTCGTTTAACCTGATAATTGCTTACAGACTTATCCTTTAAAATATTTAAAAAATTGAATGGTTTCTTCGTAATCTGCATCATCTTTGTAGATAGACATCATTTTACCAATTTCAAGCCCAAAATCTACATAGCCATTTGCTTTCGCTGTGATGATATTCCCTGAGACAACTATATTTTGATCTAAATAATTGTTTGGATCAAAGACGCTGAACTCAGTGATTGGTAGTGGTGTTGTGTATTTTAGACCCTTTAATAAGCCACTATTTGCAAGAGCTAAAGTGCCTGAACAAATGCCGCCAATTTTAACTTTCTTCGCGTGTAAATTTTGCAACAAATTTGATAAGCTTTTATTATTTTCAAAAGATTTAGGATCACCACCAGGTATTATCAATAAGTCTACGTTATCTACATTGACTTCATTTAAAGTGATATGAGGTATGGTAATAAACCCTTCTTGAGAAGTCACTGGTTGATCAGTCAGACCAACCGTTATGATATCTCCGACTGTTTTCATAAAATAGTTGGCAAGGACAACTTCGAATTGTACAAAGCCTTCATAGATTAGGACATAAGTTTTCATATTGAACCTCGATTTCTTTTGCGTTACGGTATCATTACATAATCAAATGTTTTGAAATGCAATTTGTTACCTCATGTGGTCATGTCTTTCATATTCTTCTCGGGTCATGCCAAAGAGCAGAACATCATGATATTTCCCCTCAGTGTAGACCATTTGTGATCGGACACCCTCTTCGACACAGCCGAGTTTTTTGAGCATTTTTGGTGAGCCTATATTATCATCGAGTACAGTACCATAGTATTTGTTTAACCGTCTTTCGTAAAAAGCATAATCCAATAGTATTTTCATGGCTGCTGTACCATAGCCCATACCTCTATGATCACGATCAATTAGCAATCCGATGCTAAACGTACCATTTCTCTCATCAATGGAATTCAGATTGATAGCCCCCACAGTGTTGCCTTTCATATCTTCAATACCAAACATTAATCGTTCTGAGTTATCAGGAAAATCTTTAAAGTTATCTAAAAATTCTCTTGCTTCATTCTCTGTAGGCGGAAGTTCTACTTCATAATTTACAAGGCGTCTACCTGGTGTATCGAATCGGTTATAGTAATGAAATTCCCAGTCTTCATCTTTTAATGCACGTAATATGACTTGATCGTTCTGCCAATAGTAATTGTCTAATTTTAAGGGTTTCATAAAATCACCTCATTTATAAAGTATACGTTTAATGCACATATCCCCCTTATTATATCAAATTAGTGGCAATGAAGTCTTTTAAATTTAAATGTCAAATGTGTTTTGGACGCTGCTCTTTTAGAGTCTCAAGATGAGGTTTCAATTTCTTTCTGCAATTTTTTAGAGAGTCCAGAAAATACTAGATGATATGATGCGTCAATCATTTTTTTTATTAAATCATCGGGCACATGACCTTCTAGATAAATTGAATTCCAGTGTTCTTTGTTCATATAATACCCTGGGATAATATCTGAAAAGTTTTCGCGAAGTGCAAGGTTTTCCATCGGGGAACCCTTAAGTGTGATGATCGGTTTGCCAGCTTTATCACCACCGATCATAGCAAACATCTTACCACTGAGCATATAGCGATCAACGCCCCACTCTGTCTTGAATTCATGTTGACATCCTTTTTTTGATTTACAGTAATTGTGAAGTCCTGAATATTGCATTGTACACCTCCAAAATTGTATTCATCCAATCTATGTAGTTTCAACTTGTATCTTTGATCGCCGAACGAGAAAAACGCCCAGCAAAATAATAATCATGGAACTCATCTACTGAGATTCTTACTATAAGTGTTTTTTAGAACATACTTTCGATTAATATATATCATAACGTATTGTTAGACAATCATCAAGTATTTTACGCGCTCTTTTATGGACGTTATTCGAATTTATGATTATAATAAGGAGTAGTTTATAATAATGTTATGATAAGGTGGCAAAAATGACAATTTTAACAATAGAAAATTTATCTAAAAGTTATGGTGAGAAATCACTGTTTTCCAATATTTCTTTTTCAATAAATGATGGCGATAAAATCGGCATTATCGGTGTAAACGGTACGGGTAAGACGACGCTTTTAAGAGTTCTATTCGGTTTAGACACACCAGACACTGGCAATATTCTCAAGAAGTCTGACTTAACGGTTGAGTATTTGCCTCAAGATCCTGAATTTGATCCTGAAGCGACCGTTATAGAGCAAGTCTTTAAAAGTGACACAAAAGTACTTAAAGTGGTTCAGCAGTATGAAGAAGTTATAGAATTTCTTGAAGAACAGCCTGATGATGTCTCTTATCAGCTCAAACTTGCTAAGCTCACAGAAGAAATGACTGCTCATGATGCTTGGGAGATTGAAAGCAAAGTCAAAATGATTCTCACTAAACTGGGGATACATCGTTTTCATGATAAAATGGCCATCTTATCTGGAGGGCAGCAAAAGAGAGTCGCACTGGCTGCCGCCTTGATATCACCTTGTGACTTATTGATACTGGATGAACCAACCAATCATATGGACAACAGCACTATTGATTGGCTTGAGGAATATCTGGGCAGTCGTAAAGGTGCTCTTTTAATGATTACCCATGATCGGTATTTCTTGGATCGGGTCGTGAACAAGACCATCGAACTCGATAAAGGTGCATTATTCAGTTATCAGGGCAATTACAGTTACTTTGTCGAAAAACGCATTGAGCGACAAGCGATGGAAAATATCATAGAGCGTAAAAGGCAAAATTTATATAGAACTGAACTTGCTTGGATGCGTGCAGGGGTTCAAGCTAGAGCCACTAAGGCAAAAGCAAGAATTCAAAGATTTGAAATTTTAGAAAGCAATAAGAAAAATTTAGACGTGGAGAGTCTAGATATACCCCTTGGACAGTCCAGACTTGGGAAAAAAGTCATTGAGATCGAACACTTGAGCAAGCAATTTGGAGACTTAATTGTCGTCAATGATTTTTCATACACCGTTCTTAGAAATGATCGCATTGGGATTATTGGTGACAATGGGGCTGGTAAATCGACACTTCTTAAAATGATTGCAGGTTTATTAAGCCCTGATTCAGGGCATGTCGATATAGGTCCCACAGTAAAAATTGGTTATTTTGAACAAGGTACAGATGATCTTGAAGACGATCTCAGAGCCGTTGAATACATCAGAAAACATGCAGAGTATATTGAGACCAGCACAGGATATAAGATTTCAGCTGCACAAATGATGGAGCGTTTTCTCTTTGACAGTGACTTGCAATGGAGTTATATCAGCAAGCTCTCTGGCGGAGAAAAAAGACGTCTCTATCTCTTGAGAATTCTTATGGAAGCGCCAAATGTATTGTTGCTTGACGAACCCACGAATGACTTGGATATTGACACATTAAAGGTATTGGAAGCCTACATTGATGATTTTGATGGTGCTGTGATTTCAATTTCACATGACCGCTATTTCTTGGATAGGACAAGCGATCGTATTTTTTCTTATGAAGGCAATGGACATATACTTGAACACACGGGGAATTACTCTGATTTTATGGATTTTAGAAAGACAGATGCATATCAAGCACAGTTCCCTAACGTTGAAAAAGAACAGAACTCCAAAAGTGGTGCTGAAAAAAGACAACCTGAGGATAAGCCGAGACAAGCTAAACTCAAATTCACATTTAAAGAAAATAAAGAGTTTGAAACCATTGAGTCTGAAATTGAAGCACTTGAAGCTAAACTTGAAATCATTGAGACAGAAATGGCGGCAAATGCACATGACTTTGTAAAGCTTGGCACATTAATGACGGAAAAAGAAAAATTTGAAGAAGCATTGCTCGACAAAATGGAAAGATTTGAATATCTATCAGAGCTTAATGACAAAATTAAAAGTCAATGATTTAAACTGGAAAATTAAAATTGAGGTTAGAAGTTAAAGCATCCATTGTAACTCTTAGATTTTTAAAAAATAAAACTCATGAATTAATAATATAATGAACAGATGAAAAGGCACTCTTCGCATGAATGAGCTTTAAGTTAAGCTATTGCGAATGGAGTGCCTCTTTTAGTGGCTTTATTCAATCTTCCACAGTGGGTTTGACATATTTTTTAATCAGTCTAATGGCCTTACTCTGAGAAATATTAAGTGCCTTGGCCAGTTTATAGGAACTTTTACAAGATTCATAGCAAGCGTTAACAATGGAACCTTCATAGAGTGAAACCACATGATCTAAATCGATATCATCCATTTTAGGGGCAATGTCCACAAGCATTGATGGTGGTAAATCCGAAACTTGAATGACAGTTCCCGTGGTCATTAAAACGAGATTGTGTATCAAGTTTTGCAGTTCGCGGATGTTCCCTTGCCATGTATGATGTCTTAAGTGCTTTAATGCATTTGGAGTCATTTGTTTTTCAACGCCATAATCCGCAGCGTATTTGGTCAAAAAATAATTGACCAAGCTATCGATATCTTCTCTGCGTTCTCTCAGTGGTGGGAGCTCTATAGACACGACACTGAGCCTATAATAGAGGTCTTCTCGAAATAATTTTTCGTGAACAAGTTCCAAAAGGTTTCTATTGGTGGCAACGATGATTCGAGTATCCACGGAGCACAATTTATCGCCCCCCACTTTTGTAAAGCTATGCTCTTGAATAAATTGAAGAAGTTTTGACTGCATGAGCAGTGGAATCTCCCCTATTTCATCCAAGAAGAGCGTACCTTTGTCAGCGAGTTCGACTAACCCCTTCTTTCCCTTGGATTTTGCCCCAGTGAATGCCCCCGATTCATATCCAAAGAATTCAGATTCGAACAGATCATTGGGAATGGCAGAACAGTTAATGGTTATAAACGGACCTTCCACACGGTTGCTCCTCTGGTGAATAAGTTTTGCAATTTCAGTTTTACCTGTACCGGATTCGCCTTGTATCATGATCGTAGCCATTGTCGAAGCAATACGCTCTACGGTTTCGTACAATCTCGTCATCGTATGACTTTTAAATTGATGAAGTGCAGGTTGAAAAACATTTTGCTGACGAATAACATCAATTTCTTGCTTATATCGATTGAGTTGATCTGTTTGTGTTGTCATGTCCAGCTTAAGTTGTTCAAGTTCTGTTATATCGCGTGTGTTTGCCACGATAAAGTCAATTTCCTCTTGGGCGTTGATAAAAGGGATTGCCGTTATCACAAGATTTCTCCCTGTACTTGTTTTTTGTGAAAGCGTACAGGGTTTTTTAGATTCTAAAACTTTAGTTATGGGCGTTTGATCAGAATACCCATTTTCCACAAGGTACATAGCGGTCTTGCCCATCATGTCTTCGCGTTTCATGTCATAATTGCGTTCAAATGCCTTGTTGCAATAGAGTGTTTTACCTTCGTGATCACAGACCCATATTTCATCATGTGATGTTTCCAATATTTTTTTATAAAAACAGTTATGCTGTGTCGTATTTTGCATAGGATCACCTCCGATAAGTCAATTATAACTCAAATATGAGTTTAGACAAGTTAAAATTAACTCAAAATATTTGATAAGGAAATAATATTAGAAAAATATAAGTCTAAAATGACTTGATTGGATCATATAAATGGCTTGTGTTTATTTTGGATTTAAATATTATCTAGTGTGACATTTGTGTTATTGAAGCCATTTGACGGAAAAGGACTCCAAATCTCTGTAAATATGAGAAGCTTTTAAACTTATGCAAATTGGCATTCTATTTGCTATAAAAATCAATAGCATAAATTGATAGCATCCATCGGTGCCACAGTAAGCATCAAACAAATTGGTCTATCAACAGCATTGACAAGTTATTAAAATAATTGACACAGCATAGATATAGAAATGTTGGTGGAGAAATGAGGTTAGGATGACGCCTTTTAATAATGGATATATAAGCGTTGCAATAGCGGCTGTATTTTGGGGGACAATTGGTCTCTTTGTCAAAATTCTTGGTGGTATGGGCCTTTCTATTGAAGCCATTGTCTTTATAAGACTCTTTTACGGCTGTTTGATTTTGGCCCTTATTATGTACATGAAATCGGGTTCTTACTTCAAAGTGGATCTAAAAGGGCTCGCTTTATTGGCGTTTATGGGGGTATTCACTCAAGCGGCTTTCAATTTGGTTTATTTCAAAACAATTGAGGTGATTGGTGTGGCTTCAGCAGCAGTTCTAGTTTATGTGGCCCCTGTTTTAATCACTTTACTGTCACGATTAATTTTCAAAGAAGTTTTAAATCCATTTAAAAAAATAGGACTTGTCATTTGTCTTCTAGGTGCTTTTATGGCCATAACAGGCGGTCGAATGGAAACTTTAAATATGGATCAAAAAGGCATTTTATTGGGACTGTTATCTGCAGTTATCTATGCAATGCTTTCCATTACAAGTAAAATTGCAATTGAACGTTATGATCCATTGACCGTTGTCTTTTACAGTTTCCTCTTTGGGACAATGGCCATAAGTCCTTTTGTGCCTCACGAAGATTTTATGATGATGTTTTCTAAATTGGATATGATCATGTTGTCCTTTACGATGGGGCTTGTGCCAGCGGCATTTGCGTACTTCTCATACTTTAGAGGGATTGGGCAGAAAATTGACCTTTCTATTGTCGGCATAATTTCCACGCTTGAATTATTGGTTTCAGTACTGATCGGACGTCTATTCTTAAATGAATCCATCACGGCACTTAAAATGGTCGGCTTGTCCTTGATCATGCTCTCTATCTTTATATCGCAGTACCAGGGACATAAGGTGAACAAAAAATTGGTCTAATGAGAATCCTTCTCTAAGTGTTTGGCGATTGTGAGCATTGGTGCATAAGGGGTTTTAAATCTTCAATCATATGAATTATTCGAGTGAGGCTCTCCATAATGTGAGCCTCTTCTTCATATGAAAAACAGATTCTAAACTGATTATTGCCATTAATACTGCTATAACAGTGTTCACCTAAAAGTACTGTGATACTTGCATCGGTCATGAGTTTATAGTATAAAAGTTTGCAATCAAAAGAAGATGGCAATGTGATCCAGAGCACTAACCCGCCGTTGGGGTAAGAAACTTTTAGATAAGGAGGCGCAATGGCATCCATATGTGCTTTCACGCGTTTCATAAGCATTTTTAATTCATGTCTAACCCAGATCAAATGTTGTTTATGAGCAACAGAACCCAGATATGATGAAACGATAACTTGATTTAACAGAGGTGCGCTGGAATCAATGCTTGATTTTGCATTGATCAATTTTTGTCTCAATACGGGATCGGTAATGATTGCAGAAAGCTTTAGCGAGGGTCCTAATGTTTTACTGAGTCCAATAAGGTATAGGACTCGTCCCTCGTCATCAATACTCTTAAGAGGACGTTCCATGCGATCATAATATAAATCGCTCCACGAGTCATCTTCAAGGACTAAAAAGTTATGCTCTTTAGAGAGCATTATAACCTCCTGTAGCACATCTAAACGCGCCGAATAACCCGTAGGATTGTGAAAATTGGGCATAGTATACAAGAGTTTTACAGGATTTTTTTCGCAGACTTCCAAGAGTGCATTGACATCAAGGCCCTTAGATGTCATAGGCACTTCAATAATTTTTGCCCCCCTGCTTTTAAAGACGTCTATTGCACCTGGAAAGGATGGGGACTCAATGACGACCACATCGCCATGCGCTACGAATGTTTGTGCGACGAGGTTGATGCCTGCCTGAGAACCACTTGTGATGATCACATTTTCAGGGTTTGATTCAATGCCTTTATCAATGACGTGTTGACAGACCTTTTCAATCATTACTGGATCGCCTTCCACAGGGGGATGCTTTAAGAGCATTTTTATGTCATATTGTGTCAAAAAGTTCTCCATAATAAAGGCTGTTGGCAAGAATCGTTCATGCAAAGAAGCTATCCCCAGATTGTAGCTGGTCATATTTTTGTATCGGAGTGTTCTCTGAGTGAAGCCTGCTCTTACGACGTAGTCTTGAATTTTATCTTGCCATTGGTCATGGCTCTCCACAGATTCATTATTGCTTGCAAATAGATTGTTTGCAAATAGATTGTTTGCAACAAAGCTACCCTTGCCTTGAATTTTATAGATGAGATTGTTCATTTCAAGTTGTTCATAAACTTTTACAACAGTCATAGCACTGACTTCTGCCATCTTTGAAACTGTTCTAATAGAGGGCAATGCTGTGTTTGCAGTGAGAATGCCTGAGACGATACGATTTTCAAATTCGTCGTATAACTGTTGCCTTAAGCTTGTTTTACTATGTCGATCGAGAAATATTTTCATAGGGACCTCTTTATGAATTTATTGTTTTCAATAGCCTACTCTGGTACCATTATAGTATAAGCTGTTCTACTGTTCTAGTCCTAATTAAATAAACTGTTCTCTTTTTTTTTTGACTGTTCTATATGAAATCTCATATAATAGACTCAAGCTAGAGATGAAGTTCAAATAAAAGACTCTATTTAGAAGTGAAATTTAGAAGTGAAATTTAGAAGTGGAAGACTTGAAATATTCAAATCTGATAAAGGAGTCATTATAAATACGACGATCAAATGGAGGCTCTATATGAATGATAAAAAATTAGGCATGAGAATTTTAAGATTATTTTTCGGTATTTTCCTATACGCGCTTGGGATTGTTTTATCCATAAGGGCAGATATAGGTGTTGCGCCATGGGCAACATTTCACCAAGGTATTTCCAATTTGCTGGGTATTACGTTTGGGCAAGCCACCATTGGTGTTGGCTTTATCATCTTGGGATTCAACTACTTCATGGATATAAAAATTGGATTCGGTACGATCATCAATGTGTTTGGTATTGGTTCACTGGTTGATTTTTTGCTCGTAAATAATATCGTGCCTAAAATGACCACTTTATTAGGTGGCATTGTTATGGTTATTCTCAGTATGTTTGTGATCGCCCTTGCAACTTATTTCTATATTGGTGCAGGGTTCGGAACTGGACCAAGAGATGGCTTGATGGTTGGACTCGTTAAAAAAACCAATAAAAAGGTTGGGCTCATTCGAGGTAGCATCGAACTCACTGTTCTCTTTATTGGTTTTATGCTAGGTGCAAAGGTGGGGATTGGCACCGTTATTTTGGGTGTTGGCATTGGTCCTATTGTGCACTGGACTTTTAAAGTACTGGATTTTGATGTTAAAAATGTTGAACATCAATACCTGTCTCTAAAGTTTCAACTTTGATAGCGCATCTGCAAGTGGTGAGACGTATTCGGAATTCTTCTTTTGTTCTTGGAGGTATTTCTGTACGTCTTTTTGACTGCCCTTATTGGCTGCTTCTTTACGGCGTGCATTAAAGGTGGCCATTTTTTCTTTATGACCGCATTTACAGATAAAATATTGCGCCTCCCCTGTGCCTCTGAGTTCTAGTTTTTTATGGCAGTTAGGGCATCTCGCATTGGTCACTCTTGACAGGCTTCTCCTGTAGCCGCATTCGCGGTCTTGGCAAACCAGCATCTTGCCTTTTTTGCCACTTACCTCCAACATGTATTTGCCACAATCAGGACATTTTTCTCGGGTGAGATTATCATGTTTAAAGGTTGCTTGACTGTTTTTAATGTCTCTAACACTGTCTTTAGAGAATCCTTTAATATCACCTATAAATTGATCTTTTTTGAGTTTGCCGCTGGCAATCAGTTCTAACTTTTGCTCCCAATCCGCAGTGAGCTCCGCTGATTTTAACACAGGGGGTACAATGTGAAGCAATTGCTTTCCCTTGGATGTAATTTGAAGGTATTTCCCATTCTTCTCGATGAGAAAACTGCTCAGTAGCTTTTCAATAATATCTGCGCGCGTTGCCACAGTGCCTATGCCATAAGGCATATTTTTTATAGGATGTTCCATTGCTGTAAGGAGTGTTCCTTCAGTATAGAGTGGCGGTGGTGATGTGGCCCCTTTTGTCATGTGGATGCCATTAATTTTAAGCGCATCCCCTTTTCTAAGACTTGGCAGAAGCTGTTCTTTTAACGGATCTTCCGAGTCATCCTCTTCAAAGTCATTATTGTAAACTTCTTTCCACCCCTGTTTTAAGATTACTTTCCCCTTGGCTCTAAATTTCTCGCGATCAATGCTTACAACAACACTTGTCTGTTCATATTCGAATGGTGGCAACAAAACGGCAATAAAGCGTTTGACCACAAGATCGTAGATTTTACGCTCATCACTGGTGAGCTTAGAAAGATTCACTGCTTGTTCAGTGGGAATAATCGCATGGTGATCAGAGACTTTAGAATCATCCACAAAGGCTTTATTGGGTTTAATGGGTTCTTTAGTCAATCTGAATGCAATTTTAGCCACATCGCCATTGCCGCATGCTCTGAGCCTGTCTTTCAATGTTGGGACAATATCTTGTGAAATATATCGAGAATCTGTTCTGGGATATGTCAGAACTTTGTGTTCTTCGTACAATTTTTGCATGAGATTTAATGTTTGTTTTGCAGAAAAGCTGTATATTTTATTGGCATCTCTTTGAAGCTCTGTGAGATCATATAATCCTGGTGAATAGGTCTTCTTAAGTGTTTTATCAATACTTTGAACAGTGGCTGACTTGTTTTTTAAACCATTTATAATGGTCGCAATCTTATTTTCATCAAAACTTTGTGCATTGTTTTTTTCATCAAACCAAGTCAGTTTTAAACCATTTGAGACAGCACTTATACCAAAATAGGGCTTTGATTTAAAGTTTTGAATTTCGTCGCCTCTTTTAGAAATCATGGCAAGCGTAGGCGTTTGAACACGGCCACAAGATAATTGTGCATTGAACTTGCAAGTTAGCGCCCGAGTGGCATTCATGCCCACATACCAATCTGCTTCAGAACGTGCCCTTGCTGATGCGTACAGGAGTTCATAGGCTTTCCCATCTTTGAGCTTTGAGAAGCCTTCCTTGATGGCTTTATCTGTCACTGAAGAAATCCAAAGGCGTTTAACTGGTTTTTTAAGATTTATCTTTTCAAGTATCCACCGTGCAACGAGTTCACCTTCGCGACCTGCATCAGTTGCTATGACAACTTCATTGACATCTTTTCTAAGTAAAATTTGCTTAACCGCTTTATATTGACCACTGGTTTGCTTGATTACGTCTAGTTTTAGCGGGCTTGGTAGCATTGGCAAATCCTCAAGTTTCCAACTGGCATATTTTGAGTCATATGCTTCGGGATCAGCCAGTGTTACCAAATGGCCAAGCGCCCAAGTGACGATGTATTTATCCCCTTCTATGCAGCCGTTCCCCTTCTTATGGCAGTTAAGGACGCGTGCAATGTCTCTACCCACGGAAGGTTTTTCGGCAAGTACTGCTGTTTTACTCATATTTTCTCCTAACATATTCGAATTTATTTGAACTAATGATATACTTATAGAGCAAGAATGCTTAAAAATAATATATTTTAAAGGAGCGACTTTATGGACAAAAATCAGTTAAAACTCATTCATGGTACTTTGAGTTCAAAGTTATTGCTTAATTTTATACTGGCTCCTATATTGGCGATTGTGTTTATATTCGTGGGTCAGACTGCAGGTTATGCCCTTTTTTTACTGATGAGACTAGATCTGTCTGGTCCAACACTTTCCATGATGCTGTTTATGGCACTGACTTGCGGCATGACGATTGTCATGGTCTTTATCTGGGTACATTTTATAGAAAGACGTTCTTTAAGTTCACTGGGATTGTATAGATCATATATGCTTATACACTATATTCAAGGCTTTGCAATTGGATTTCTGATGTTTTTAATGGTCATGTGCTTATTATTTGTCACAAGACAAATGTACATTGTGCCACAACCGCATTTTAGGGTGGGGATTTTGGCATTACCCATTATTTTAGCAATGATTCCCGTTTGGATGATTCAAGGCGCAAGTGAAGAAATTCTAACACGGGGTTGGCTCATGAATACATTAATTGCAAGATATAATTTGCCGTTGGGCGTGATACTTTCTTCTACTCTATTTGGCCTCTTGCATTTACTCAACACACATGTAAGCTATATCGCAATACTCAATATTGTGCTCATTGGCGTATTCTTTGGTCTATATGCGTTAAAGACTGAAAATCTATGGGGTGCATGTGGCGCACACAGCGCATGGAACTGGGCACAGGGCAATATCTTTGGTCTTGAAGTCAGCGGTAACACAATGAACGCCAGTCTTTTTCAGACAAAGCTTATCGGTCCGGACCTCATTACAGGTGGTGCATTCGGTCCAGAGGGCGGTTTTGCGGTTTCCATTGTAATCATTATAGGCATTCTTATAGTCTATCGATTGCCTTGGCGACAAACTGCCGGTAAGTCGATAGACTAGTCATTTCAATTATATAAGTCATTTAATAGTGGCTTGGTTTTTATCTATAGACTTCTGTTTTGATCCAATAGACTTTCATCTTCATAGCATTCGATGGCATATTCAATTTGCCCTAAAACTTTTTTTTGATCTTCTGGGAAAGTCCCGCGTAAAGTCAAGTAATTAGACGCATGATTACTTCTAAAGATCGCATGGCGGACATCTATATGTTTTACCATTAATAACGTTTCTTTTAAAGTATCCAAGGGCTTTAAAATCTTAAACGTACCCTGTTTGATTTCTTCTGCAAGTGGTGTATGGGGTTCAATGAGGAGCGTCAGTAGCCCTATATAATCAGGAGATATGGCGTTAATCACTTTGGCAGATTCAAGTGCATGTGTTTCCCACAGGTGTTCTCCACCGAGTCCAGAGATCACCATTGTTGAAAGCAAGATATCCACTGACATGATTTTTTGGCCTGCCGCAACAATCTGATCGGAAGTCGCCCCTTTTTTAACACGGGACAACACTTGGTCTGATCCAGATTCAATGCCCATGTAGATAATGCCTAAACCCAATGACTTTAAGTATTTTAAATCTTCAATTGATTTGGAAAGAATATCTGATGGCGAGCCATAAATCCCAATTCTCTTGCATTCTGGAAAAAGTGTTCTTATTTTTTTTATAATACGCGCAAGTTTATCGGTAGACATCACCAACGCATTGCCATCTGCCAGAAAAAATTTATCCACGAAGGCATATACTTGTCTTGCATCTTCAAGATCTTCGATAATTGCGCTTTCAGGACGCATTCTAAATTGTTTATCTTTATACATACTGCAAAATGTACATTTATTGTGAGCACAACCTATGGTCACTTGCAGAATTAAGCTATTGGCTTCACTGGGGGGCCTGTATACAGTGCCTTCATATCGCATAGATATACCTCTTTTATTGTTATTGTAGTGGGCATAACACATGTTTATAGCAACTTGTATAATCGTGTTACACCTTACTAGTTTAACATATTTTTTCGAATAATTGTAATTGCAAAAAGGATGAATAATCAGCGCGTATGGTAGGCCTAAGTAAAAGCCCCATTATTAGATCACACGACAGATACTGAGACTGGTGATCATAATGAGGCTTTTTTTCGCGGTATGGATTACAATGTTATTGAAAAGAGCTTTAATTTTGTGCCCTCTTTTACATTTGGATCAAATTCATTGAGATAACCCAATGGCACAAAGTGATTATGGGTTAGCAATTTAATAGAAGCATCGTGATCTTCGTGTGTAACAGCATCAATTTGCTTGAGCATGAGTTCGTGTTTAGCAAATTTTATAACTGCTTTTAGGGCTTCATCTGCATACCCGTTGCCTTGCATTGAGGGCATTAATTCATAACATATTTCTGCATTTTTGCGGTCTTTGGAAAAGGACCATAAACACATCGTGCCTATGGCATCCAGTATACCTTCACGTTCAAGTATCCAATAAAAAACCTTTCCTTGGTCCATGTCCTCTTCTGCTTTTTTTACAAATTTAAGTGCACGTTCAATATTTTCATAGGGAGATGCTTTGACAAATTTCATATTTTCAACATCAGATCGTATTTTAAAAATAGTAGGGGCATCTTTTGATTCCAATGCTCTCAACCTGAGTCTTGGTGTCAATAATGTAGGGATTATATGATGCTTAGTTAAATCGTTACTCATAGCAAACCTCCAGTATTAATTTACTTGATACTGTGATTGATATACTCTATGGCGTCTACTTTACCCGTGCCATCAATTTTAAGATGTGAAATGGTCACTTGGTCTCCTGATTGGCTGAGCGAGACCATTGGAAATTCTTCAGAATTCACGACGTAAAGCATATCATCATTTTCAAGCTTAATGATATAATACCCTTCTGTGAGCGTTCCTATTCTTGAAATTGTGCCTTTTTCCTTTTTTAAATCGAGCGTTTGATCGGATAAGGCATTTGTACCGCCCTCTCTTAACAGTGCTCTGTTGTACTCTGTTTGGGCTTCTCTCAATGTCTTACCCCAAGCAACAGCCTTATAGTTTTGAACAGAAGCAAAGGCATAACCCACCACATTGCCACTGTTTCCCTTTAGTGTTGAGAAATAAGTGGCTTCACCATTGATGTTGAGCAAGTAGGGATAGCTTGCCTTATAGCCAGCATTTTGAACCAGTTCCTCCATGAGGCCAACGGCTTTTTGTTCAATGGACCCAGATATGCGATTGTAGTAGGCTTCTCCAGTTCTTGGATTGTAAATCACAAATCCTGTTGTAGCACTATCTTTACCCACACTTGTGAGGCCAGTATAGAAGTAGATCTCACCGTCTTTAAAGACGTAGCCCTTACCATCCGTATCCGTGAGTTTTCCTTCGTCAGAAGGATTCCACCAACCATTGACATATCGCCCATACCAATCGAGCTGAGCGTTGAAGGTTTCCATTGAATAGACACGGTCTACCCATTTTGGCTGTTCATTGACAGGATAAAACGTTGATGCTTTTGTCACTGGATCGACAATTATCGTACCAGTGACTTTCATTGTGGAAATCCACGTGTCATGTGTGTAAGCTGTGACGACCCAGTAACCTTTACCTTCATCGTCCACTTCAAAGGAAAAGTCCGTCAAACCATATTGGGCATATTTGAAGTAAAGAGATCTCTTTAGATCATCACTGAAATAGCCTGTAGGTGAAACTGCAAATTGGTAGGATACAAATTCAGCTTCATTAAAATTAGTCGCACTCACTTTTAAAAATCCAGGAATTTCGCCTCGATTTGAAATCCATTTGAAAAAGCCTCTGTACTCAAGTGGAAATACCCAATAGGGTTTATCGTTGACAACGCTTAATGTGCCCTCACCTATTTGAAATAAACTGCCCATGGAGGGATCTTTCTCCGTGATCAATTTCTCTGAGGCACGTCTGGCATCTTCTTCGTCGAGAATTACTAAATTTTGCATATCCACATTGGGCACCGATTCGTCAAAGGAACTGATTTCCTTTATATTCAGTTCTTTAAGCTTAGTTTTCCAAGTAAAGAACGATGAGGAGCCGATGAAGGCAATAAGAATATACGCAAGCATAATGATAAACAAGCCACTTGCTATTTTTTGCTTTATACCGATATCTTCAGGTTGCTTAACACCAACAAAAGTGGTTATTAAAAAAATAAAGAGGACACCCAAGAGTATCAGTGGTAATTGTATAAACTTAAATGATAATACCGGCATAAAAAAATATATGGATACCACCAATAGTAAGAGACCTAATAATATAGGCATTATTTTTTTCATTTTGAACCTCCAATCAATGTATAAAATCATTATAATCTTTTAATCGCATTAATTTCTTAAAAAAGTAGTAAGAAACCATTAAAATAGCTTTGAGATTTTTATGATCTCAAAGCCAGTTTACGAGACGTTTACTTCATGCGCTTTATGATAAATTTTGAAAATTCTCCAAAGAGTGTTGGGATGAAGCTCAGTCCTATGATCATAAGCAAGTATTGAATATGGATTGATGTGGTTTTGAATATGGTTTGTAAAAAGGGTATATAGACCACCATAAATAAAAGGACCACTGCCACAAGGACGGATAAATTGAGATACTTATTTCCAAAGGGATTAAACTGCCATAAATATTGATCTTCTCGCCTTGCGGAATACGCCCTGAGCATTTCGCCGAATATGAGTGTCATAAAGGCAAATGTTCTGGCAAGGCTTAAAGGATCAACTGCCCCAGAGTGCAGTGCAATGAATCCGCCAATTTTAAAAGCCAATAAAACGGCAAAAGTGAGCCCTATGCTTTGAAATACAATGGCAATCCCCATTTTGGTATCCACAATAGGTTCTTTCTTATCACGTGGGGGCTTATTCATAATCCCCTTTTCACCTCTTTCAACACCCAAGGCAAAGGCGGGAAAAGAGTCTGTAATGAGGTTTACCCATAACAGTTGAATTGGCACAAGCGGCACGCCCCAATTGAGTAGCATGGCAATGAAAATAATTAAAATTTCCCCCACATTACAGGAGAGCAAAAAGCCTACAAATTTACGAATATTACTGTAGATGATACGGCCTTCTTCCACAGCGCTGACGATACTTGCAAAATTGTCATCGGTCAAGATCATGTCAGCTGCTTCTTTGCTCACGTCTGTTCCCGTAATCCCCATGGCAATGCCAATATCCGCATTTTTAAGCGCTGGAGCATCGTTTACCCCGTCGCCTGTCATGGCAACGATATGACCTGCATTTTGTATCGCATTGACGATTTTCACCTTGTGTTCAGGTGAAACACGTGCGTAGACATTGACGTCTTTCACCAGCGCTAGGAGTGCCGCATCATCAAGTGAATCAATTTCAGCACCTTCTATGGCGCTGTGGTTTTGATCTAGGATGCCTAGTTTATTGCCAATAGCACTTGCAGTGGTAATGTGATCTCCGGTGATCATGACGACGTTGATCCCTGCCCTTTTACAAGTGGCAATGGCCTCAATGGCTTCACTTCTAGGTGGATCGATCATGCCGGTAAGACCTAAAAAGATCATATCTTGCTCTTCTTGTTCTATAGAATAACTCGGAGACAAGGGTTTATAGGCATAGGCAATCACTCTAAGAGCTTGTTTGGCATAATGCGTATTTTGATCTAAATACTCTGTTTTGAGAGCAGGTGTAAACGATTTTTTTTTCCCCTCTATTAAAATATCGGAGCATCTTTTAATTAATTCATCTGGTGCACCTTTTGTAAGCATCATAAGCTGGTCATCAATTTGATGCACTGTGGTCATGAGCTTTCTCACAGAATCAAAAGGATACTCTGAGATTCGAGGCATATTTTTTCTAAGTGATATATGTCCAAAGTGAGCTTTTTCGGCAAGAACCACCAGAGCACCTTCTGTTGGATCTCCAATACAGTCTGCATCTTTTATAAGTGCATCATTGCAAAGTGTTGCTGTCAACAAGAGCATTCTGAGGTTTTCAGTATTCCCCTCTATTGTGCCCTCAAAAGTGTAACCTGTTCCACTGACTTTGTATTCATTTTGGTTTGCGTAAATGCTTTGAACCGTCATTTTGTTTTGTGTCAAGGTGCCTGTTTTATCGGAACAAATGGTCGTAGTACTCCCCAGTGTTTCCACAGCACTTAGACGCTTCATAATGGCATTTTTCTTGACCATTCTCTGCATCCCCAAAGCTAATACTGTGGTGACCACTGCAGGTAAACCTTCAGGAATAGCGGCAACAGCAAGTGAAACGGCCGTCATAAAGATATCGAGTAAATTTTCATTTCTCAATATGCCAAGCCCCATGATGACTATGCTGACGACAATACAAATAATCCCGAGGAGTTTGCCAAAGTCAGAAAGCTTCTGTTGTAGCGGGGTTAAATCATCAGACGCTTCATTGAGCATTGTGGCAATGTGCCCAATTTCAGTTTGCATGCCTGTATTCACAACGATTGCTTTACCTCTACCATAAGTTACAATCGTACCGGAATAAGCACAGTTGACGCGATCACCTATAGGAGATTTTTCAGGAATGGATGCATGAGCATTCTTTTCGACAGGTACGGACTCACCAGTTAGAGCGGATTCATCTATTTTAAGATTAATACTTTCAATTAGACGTAAGTCTGCAGGGACATAATCCCCAGATTCCAGTAACACAATATCTCCTGGCACTAAGAGACTTGAATCAATCTCTTGAGTCGATTGATCTCTGATCACTTTAGCTTTAGGGGATGCCATTGATTTTAAAGCATCTAGGGCATTACTGGCTTTGTTTTCTTGATAAGTGCCCAATATGGCGTTTAAAATGACGATGCCAATGATGACGCCGCCATCTATGGTTTCCCCAAGTGCAATGGATATAAAAGAGGCGATGATTAAAATAATAACTGTAAAATCTTTAAATTGATCCAAGAGCATATTTAAAAGTGTTCTTTGAGCAGTTGCCTCTAATCTATTTTCACCAAATTGATCTAGATTGAACTTTGCTTGATGAGATGTGAGGCCCTTTTCAATATCTGTTTTAAACTTTTCGATGACTGCATTTATGTTTGCACTGTGTATGTTATTCATTTAAATTCCTTTCATTTTGAAGAGCTCACTTAATGGCAATTACTTTTCCATCTTGATCTTTGATGAAAAAGGAAGAAGGATCTACTGTGTCAGCATGAATTGTTTCCATACGTTTCATCACAGTGCTCCATGCTTTTTCAAAATAATGGAGTGCTTCATCCCATGCTTCACCTGCTGGCCATCCCAAATGCGTCAGCGAGACAGCCGTATGACCGTTATTGACTTCTTTAAATTTGACAACCACCCATGTTTTATAGGCGTGATTTCTGACCACTGTATTGTAAGGTGGTGCATTCCATGTGAATGAAAGCATCTCTTTAGGAAGATAGGATAAAATTTGACACGATTCTGATCCTTGATTCCCCAAGGGTTCATCTTCATTAAAATAAATTTCAAACGCGCCAAAGGGTTCAAGTTCAATTTTGTTATTGGCCCCAAATAATTTTTTCAATCCTTCATGAGTCGTCCACAGCCACCACAAGTGGTCAATGCTTTGATTGATAACGCTTACTTTATGAATTTTCCGATCTGTAATAACAAGATTATGTTTCATAGGGACACCTCCAACGCGATTTGATAGACCTTCAACAACGTATTCCAGTTTCTAATGGTGATAGTACGATTTTGACGATGAATTAAAAGGATCTCGTACCATCACGTCCTCAATTTCTTTTAGAAAACTAAAATACTGGGATTAATCTTGAATAGTTCTGCGATGATTCTTTGAATCCTAGATTTGGCATCTGATTTGCCAAGGTGTGTAGATAATATAATATTACCCGAATTTAAGTAAGTTCTAACATTTATGAATACATCTTGGTCATATGGAAAAAGTCTTGGATAAGAACTAAATATATGATTTAAGCGAATTAATCATGTTGAGCTTCACAACTGATGATCTGTGCATCTTTGTAGATCAGGACAACGTGTTTATTATCATCGTTTGCCCCGGTGCTGTAGGTTGTTGTTATTTTAAGGGGTTCACCTCTTAAGCCCGTATTGTAGTGAAGAGATATGATTTCACCATGAAGCGTATTATGAATGAATTCATCGGAAACTCTTTCTTGTGGTGAGACCCAAATTTCGGGAAAATATCGGATTGCTGACAAAATAAGTATTACGCCTAAAATTAAGGGGATGAATAAATATAATGGTTTATTTTTGCTGCCTAGCCCAAAAAAGCTGCCATAAAGGATCATGACATAGGGGAATATCATCAACAAAATGCCATTGGATCTTATGAGAATATGACGTTCAAGTAGCAATAATAGCGGTATGCATAACGTGAAAATGCCTATAAGAACTATATTAAATCTAGGACTTGAATAATCACTATAACTCATCCCCAGTGTTACAATTAAAATAAAAAGTGTGCTCGTTACAATGATAAAGCCCAGCAATGTATCCGTCACAAAATAGGACATGGTTACACTGAACAGACCTACTTGAGTGATGATTTTTTTATCCAACAAGGTTTTAAGTGGATCACTTTTAACCTCTTCTCTCATCTTGAAAAAACGATAATAATAAGCAATGGCGCAGAATACTATAAAAATGATGAAAAGTTTCATATGAGCTCCTAGATGAAGTATTTATTATTTTAAAGGTTTAATTGAGATCAATATAACATGGATTTAATGAGTTTCCACTGAATGCTTTGATCACTAGAGATCTCATATTGATAAATGGCACTCCCCATAATATGACCATCCTCGAACCTAGCAAAGACCCATTGATCATTTAAAAGATATACTTGAGTGAACATCATGGTCCCGCCTAGAACGCCATCGTATGGAATCAGTTCGAAATGATTCATCAGATCAGTTGTGATAGCTCTAGGTTCTGTAATACCTTCCTTTTCAATGAGGGAAAGCTCAAAATCAGCAATAACAGGCAATTGCATAACCAATTTATGATAGGATTCATGTAGTGTGTCATATTCTTCTTTGCGTTTGTCTATGAGTGTTTTCAGGTTAACAACGGTTGTGTTAAGTTTGTCTATTTCACTGGTGTACTGATTTTTTTGCATGAGCAAATCTTCATTTAACGAAGCATTGAGTGCACGTGCCTCCTTGAGAGCCGCATTGCTGCTTAAATATAGAATAAAAAACAGTACTGCAAAAGCGATTAATAGGGTTTGAGTAACTTCTAATTTTTTCATGTGATTCACCTCACCTTATAAACCAGAACGAGTCTTATATTCATTGCCTAAAGAATCCGTTAGTATAAGCTCAATTCGAACCTTTTGAGGATCAAAGTCTTGAATGTTCTCAAATGTATAGCTTGTGTTCACAAACCAAAAGTCTTGACCTTGATTTGCCATTTGCAGTTGAGGCTCTTTTTGAGTGCCCTCTTGAGTCACTTGCATCACGTCATACGTTTTTTGAATTTGATCTTCATAATATATATGGCATAATGCGGTATTGAGCTTTACGTCATATTGGGATTTGAAATTGACGATCTGTGCATCAAATTCAACCTTGTTACCTTTTATTTTGTGCAGATGAATAGCCCTTGCAAACATATGCTCTAATGTGGAGTGTATTTCTAAATTAGGAAGTGGTTCATAGAAGGCCACGCCATCACTTTCAAACATGAGTTGTACTTCATAATCATTCGCATAAGGTAATGCAATTTCAGATTCGATTTGATTGTAGTGATGTATTAGAGGCATTTTGAGCCATTCAGTTGAATGCTCATTTTGATCCTGATCAGACAAATTTGAAGATCGATATAGAAGTGTTATTTCTTGATCAGTCGCCGTTTGACTTAATTCTGCTGTAAATTTGACGTTTGCAAGACTCATTTGATCTAGCTCAATAAAATTTATGCTGTAACTCGTATCTTTAATGCGTTGATTCTTTTTTTCAAATCTATCCATTTGAGTGGATAGTGTATCCAGTTTATAGTAGAGCTCATTTACCGTTTGATAGGTATCCCTTGAATGTCGTTTAACTTCCCCTAATTGAAAAGCCATATATATAAAGATTGTGATTAAGGCGATTAAGGCGATTAATCCCATTTGTATAAACTTATTATAATTTTTATCTGTCATTTATGGGCCTGCTTTCTTTAATAGAGCCCTCTCAACCTACTTAGAGTGCTCTAATTTGAAGGTGTCTATATTGATTGTAACAAACTTACAGTGTAAAAGAAAATTAAAAATATATTAGAAAAGTGATGCCTAGAATCAATAATTTGAGTGCCTATAGATGTTTATGTCATCTTCAAGATTTGAGCCACAGAGCACAGTATTGAGCAGTTGCTTGCGCATTGTCTTTTGTAGAGCATATGAAACGATAATCAGCATTATAATTGATAATAGGACATATGAATTCGGTATAAATTCAATTTTGCCACTGGCGATAGAGTTCAAAATGGCATGACTAGAAGGATCAGCATCTCTCCAGCGTTTCAGCAGTATTAGGGCGCCGAGATTGAGTGCAGAAGAGACGCCAAATTGTATCGTTTTCCAATGTTTAACTTGTGAAAAGTACTTGCTCAGCACACTGGGCAAAATATTGATGAGACAGAGCACAAATAAAGAAGATGGCATTGAAATTCTAAAGTAGTTTGCATTAAAATTAAAGCCATTTAACGCAAAATTGAAACCTACTAAAAAAATCAGAAAACAAGCGATCATATTTAGAATGGATATGAATTTTGTCCTCTTGCTGTATTTTATAATAAGTTGATCTATTAAGCTCTTGTAGTTGTGATCTTCATAATTATCATAGATTCTGTCCTTAAAGTATCTTGGCGATTGATGTTCCAAGTGCATCAATGCTTTGCCGTTTTTATACAGAAGCCTTAACATATCGGTTGAAATCTGGCTGTTTAGATCTGCTGGCAGTTCTCGTGCGTCCAGTTCAGTACTCAGCAGGTCATAAAAACTTCTATCCGCTTGATTGAGATGACTTATATAATGATCCTCTCTGCGTTTAAAGAAATGCAGTAATAAAAAGAGGCCCAATATCACAATGACAATCCCCAACAGGATATTGAGTTTAGTGATATCATATGTAGGTATGCTGAATTTTGAGTATTCGATGGTTTTAAAAAGTAAAATGGCTAGAATTTCTATAAGTATGAGTATTATAAATTTTCTTTTGCTCATGGGCTATTAGGTCTCCTTTTTATTGACAATGATGATTTTTCAAGAGATTAGGTTATCTTTTGGTTTGGGCATTCGAATGCCACGTTAAAAATACAAGGCTTAAGGCAAAAAAAGCGACATCTAAAATAAGCGCTGTTTTAAGTACCAATCCTAGGATCATATAGATAATAACGACTCCAAGTATTCTCACTACCTTTTTAAAAAATGCATCCCCTATATGCTTGCGTTGGACAGGTTCCATAAACTTAGCATCGTTATAAGAATAAGTTGTAATCCAATAAATACGTTCTTTAATTTTAATAATATAAGCTAAAAATACAATTACAAAGTCACTGTGAATAAAAGCGATTTTAAGGGCAATTTCTTGAGTAAAGCGATGACTTAAAAATCCTCCGCCAAGCACAATCAATATGATCATGTAAAGCAATAAAAGGATTAAGCTCTTATAAGTTTCTTTTTCATAATCTGAATGGACCATTCTATAAATACCACCTTCCGTTTTTCATATTATAAAAAATGCATTCTTGACAGCAACTTTATCAATTTATCTCAATTAAAATTCTATAAAAGGGAAAATTACACCAGCACACACAAAGACGCCCCCAGTAAGTTTGGAGAGTAATAAATAGGATTCTGAGGGTTCTCCATTTTCTACAGCAAAGCTGAATTTTATTTGCCAAAAAAACTTTGAATACATCATTTCACTGATGCCAATCAACATTAAGAAAACGACAAAAAACCACTTATGTAAGCTTACATTAGAGAGTATGTGATCTATAACTGTATCGATATGTTTAATCAGCTGAACGCCATAAGAATCCCTTTCGGGATGGATGGCATCAAAAGTAATATGGTGAGACCCCTTAACACTTATATTTATGATATCTTCTTTAAGTAAAGGTTGGTTGTCTACATAAAATGTATTGGTTAATGTATCGAGATCTTTTATTCTCTTATATACTTTTGAACCCTCTTGCACACTGATATCACGAAAAAGTGTTGAGTCAGTTGTGTAATCTAGATCAACAGCGATAATATATTCGGGGGCAGGCCCTTTAAAATAATATTTATTGTCTTCCCTACCCGTGAATTTAAAATGCGCCCCCGATATTACAAACGATTTTTCAAGGGTATCGTCAATGAGTACACTTATTGTTCCAATCAAAATCATGAGTAGTAGAAAAACGATAAAAACTCTAAATTTTCCAAAGCGTTCATAAAGATTTTCAAACTTAATTTTTTCACTGTTCATAAAAAAATCCTTCCTATTTTTTAGAATTGACATTGATAACGTTATTCTATGTTTCGTATGGCATATAATATACCATCAACCCATTCACCATTGACCCTCATGACGTTCTCTTCTTCTCCAATTTTTTCGAATCCATTTTTTTCGAGGACTCTTTGTGAAGCTATATTTTCTTTTGACGTGCCTGCAATAACTTCGTCAACTTTATAAAGCTCAAAAGCTGCCTTTAAAATAAGCTTGATGGCTTGACTTGTATAGCCCTTCCCCTGTTCATTAAAATCCACTCTATAGCCCAATTCAGCTTTTATTGAATTTTCTGAGCGAATCATTTGCAGATTAATCCGCCCAATAAAAGCGTCCTTTTCATCACGAATGACATACATGTAAAAGAGGCCATTTTGTTGTTCAGAGAGTAAACTCGCCATAACGGTTTTAAAGGTATCCAATTGTTGATACGTAACCGGTCTGGGGGGTAAAATCGATTCGAAAAATGCCTTGTTTTTCATTTCAAAATGGTGTATTTCTGGATACATATTTTCTGTTACAAGTTCAATTCTTATGCACATAAATAGCCTCTTTTTAAATTTCAAATTAGGTTAAATACAGTTAGTTGTCACATTATAATATGGCTCATTGTAAAGTGAGATAGGTGGTCTCTTTCTCCACTATAAATCCAAGTTTTTTATAGATCTGTTTTGCAACTGTATTCTTAGACCAATAATCTAAGCCAATGCGCTTGATTGATTTTGAATTGGCAAATTTAAGGACTTCATCAAATAAGAGCTTGCTGACACCTTTGCCACGCATGTTCTCATTTACAGAGACGTGTTGAATATAGAGGTAGTGTGACGGATTGCTAAAAGCGTTTCCTATTTTGATGATTTCTTCAAACCATATATAGCCAATGGCTTCATCACCATCAAAACAAACTAAAAAATGTTGATGATCCATGCTCATAACTTCATGAAAATAGTTGTAAATTGCATTAAAGTCAAAGCTTTTAAATTTTTCAGGGTACAACTCGTGATGTAAAGTTTGTACGGGTTCATTTAATTTAGCAATTAGTCTTGCATCATTTACGACTTCTATCTTCATTTTTAGTTCTCCTTCGTTGAATTTTGTTTATTTAGTTAGAGTGCCAAAAGTCAGTTTCTCATATACCCTCTACTCTATGTCGTATTGCGTATTTCCCATAAACGACATCATAGGGTGGATAGTTGCTCAACTCTTGGCTTTTGACACTTTAACCCTATTTACAAATATAGTTTAATACAGGATGCAGATTAATCGAAAAGATAGTCTGAACGACCAGGATATTTTGCCATGGCAGTTTTGTGTTTCTTGAATCCAAGTTTGGTATAAAAATCAACGGCTTCAAATGATGAGGTCAGTCCAATCAAAAGGCCTTCGTTACCTTCCAAAAGTTTTTCTACTATTGTTCGACCAATGTCTTGTTTGCGATAAGCAGGTAGCACCGCCATATCATGAATCCAGCCGTAGCATTCGCCATCTGATATCATCCTTGCACAACCGATTATTTTACCTGAATCCCAAGCGGTTACAAATCGATAACTGTTTTGAAAAGCTCTGCGGATTTTCTCTGTTTCCCTTTTTTGACCAAGACCAATGCACATATTCGTTTCATCATAAAGATCAACAAGGTTTTCCCAATCAAATTCGCTAATTTCTGTTTTGTAAGTTATCATTTTAATACCTCCGTATTAATCTAGTATCAAGATTTTGAATTTTTTGCTCTTTTAATGCCCTTTTCCCATATATCGTTGTTACCGAAGCTAATCCCCATAACAAAACCGGTTACAAATATAAAAACCAAATATATGAGCATAAAAAAACTTAACTGCTTATATTTCCTACCCAATTCATAAATTTTATGATCCATTTTGACCTCCTATTTTTTCCTACTCTAAACATTTTATATTTTCAAAACGTGTTGGACGAAGGATACATACGTTATTGAACATATACTCCATTTTTACATTCTTCAATGGTATTGAAAACGCGACTATATACTTCTTCTATGTTTCTTGAGTTTTCTATGTCATTATAGGGACTATACTTCCAGTACCTTAATGCCTTACCTTCAAATAAAATGCCAGTAATATAATTATTATCTTCCCAGTCAATATCATTATATCCTATTTCTTCAATAATAAATGGCATATAGCTTTTTGTAGATTTAATAAAAAAGAATGGCTTTCTACTATTTTTATATAAATTTAAATATTGGCTATTTGAAGCTTTTGCTAAATTTTCTTCACTAATGAAAACAGCATCGTACTGTTTAATTTCAGTTTCAATATCTTCGTTATCAAAGTCTAAACTTATAAATTCTATCTGATTTTCTTTTATCTTAGGTGTACTTCCAAAGATACCGATCTTCAAATTTACGCCATTATAATTCTCAAATTCTATATCTTTTGAGTATGTATTATACGTAATAGCCATAATCAAAATGATGACCATAGCTATCAGTATGATCCGAGTCTTTCGCATTATCGTATCCTCCTACTCAGTTAATTTTCAATACTATTTGCTGCGCAAAGTTGATGAGTTACTAGAATATATCCTTTTGATCAACCCCCAAAATGCTTGTTTCGTATATTTAACTAGTCTTATATTGCCTATCCACTCGATCTCATACGCCCCATCAAAACGGTGTTATGATAACGGCCATCTGCATGTTTTCGATCCTTAAGTAAGAGACCTTCTCGTTTGAAACCAACACTTTGGTAGAGCTTGATAGCGGATTCATTGGCTTCAACCACAGAGAGCATCACTTTTTCGATGTTCGTTTCATCTGCCCATGTCAACACGGCACTGATCAGATGTCTACCTATACCGTACCCCCAATATTCTTTCAGTATGCAAATACCAAAATCGGCTTGATGGTTAAAACGGTTTAGTGGTTTGCGTTCACACCGTGTAAAGCCGATGAGCTTATCTTCATGCTCTGCAACTAGAAAAAGATGCCCTGATTCTAAACGATCTGTTTCAATAATTTGAATAAAATCTGTTGCTGTTAAGACGCCCTCACCGCACTCACGATCAAGAAATTCTGTCTCACAATCAATTTGACGACGCAGTTTTGCTAAAGCATCTGCATCACTCTTCTTTGCACTTCTAAGTGTCCATGTGATAGATTTTGAACTTATATGTTTTGTTTCAATGATCATAAAAAATGTCTCCTTGTGATATAAGAAACTGATTAAAGTGAGTTATCAATATGCCTCACATCCAAAAGTTGATCTAATTTTGTTTCCAAGTTATTCATGTGCAGCTCAATTCGATTAAACCGTTCAATAATCATAACAAATGCGTAGATGGGTGCAAATACAACTAGTAGAAAAAGAATAACATTAAAAATGACCATAAGCGTATACACCTCTCTTAATCTCCATGCGCCCATCAGGCAGTTCTCGCACATCTTCTTTAACACCATTGTTATACATCATCAAGTATTTACCCTCGTGCAGTATAAAAGCTTTGATACCTATTTTAATTTTCTTATGATTTGTCATTTGTGTGCTCACTTTCTATTTTTTTTTGTGAAATCAAGTGGATTTTAAGCCTATAGCACTATAAATATTATAGCAAATGAAAATCTGCGTATCGTTACACAATGATTAAATTGTTCTTTCAAGCATATTACTTTCCAAGAAGTTTTGAGAAAGTCACTCCAATAAAAGATATTTTTTGACTAAAGTTTGAGCGAGTTTTTTAGAAGCATCCATGATTTTAATTTTTACATCTACTTTTTCAAACAAGACATTCAAATCCGTACACGCTAAAATGACAAAATCAATTTGAGCATCAATCAGTTGGCGCTCTAGCAAATGCCATAGCCCTTAAGCGTTTTATAGATTCTTTTAGAGCTTCAATGGTCTTCGTTTCGAAAACCACAGTGGCCTCTTTTTGTTTTGATAAATTTAAAAAGTACTCTAGATCAATTTCGCCATCAAAGAGCGTCAAGTGATTTGACTTATCAATGGCATCGTGAATATGGAAATGTTGAATACGGTCAATATTAGCCTCAAGAAAGGCTTGATCTGCAAACCCGCTGGAATGATCATGACCTACATCCCAAGTGAGGACAATATTTTCGTCATCAAGTAAAGTCTTGACTGCTTTCGTAATGAAAGGTGAATCATATATGCCCGTGTTTTCAATGCAGAGCTGAATATTTTTACTTTTGAGCTCTGCCCTTATAAAGTTTAAGAAAGCATTAATATGATCCATATAAGTTTCAGTATATTTTTCATATAAATAAAGCCTTTGGGATGGCAAAGTAAAGTGAATGCCCTTACTCATGTGCATGTTGAGCTTTTTTATATCGGCCTTGGTCATCAGTTCAATGGTCTCTTCTATAATTTTTAAATAGGTGTTTCTGATGTCGTCATTAAAGTGTGCAATATCTATATCCTCTGCTAAATGAAAGGTGAAGGCGATATCATATTGATCTTGAAGTGCATTGAGGTATTCAGATGTCAACTGATTGAGCTGAAATTGTGGCAGGTTCATATTGATTTCAACAAAATCGAGTCCAAGGGATTTGCAAAGGATCACATTGTCTTCTAGTGTATCCAGTTCTATCAGTGTGGGCATGCCAAAGTGTTGCATAAAACCTCCTTTGATTATTCGAAAATAGTATTTAAATTTTGAGCGCTTCTTGAAGGGATTATTTTAGTAAAGTGAAGCCTATCGTCATTGTATTTGAAAATAAAATAGAGTTTTTCACTGATACCCGAGGCACCACCACGCATATTCACTGCGGCAATGACTTCGTCTTCTCCATCTTGATCATAATCATAGAGCTTGTACGACTGTAGATTAGATAAAAATTCATATTCTTCTTGTTCTGTAAAATGCATTCCAGTGGATTCAAGAGTAGATATATAACTTTCAATTCTCTGAATTTCATCCTTAGTTAAAGGAATCGTGAATATCTGGTCATAGCCATTGAGGTTTAATGTCAAGAGACCATTTTCATATGCGACAATACTTAGTGATGCCGATATAATCTCGTTTACATCAAGGTCTTTACTGAGCTTATGATTTTCATAGAGATAGCTTTTTAACCATGCTGTAGAGCCATAGTTATTGACAAATTGGTATTCTATACCGACTAAGATCAACCTCGTATCCTTCTCGTTTTTATCATAACTGTCTCTAACCAAAACTTTGGTTGTATATTGGTTAGATGGGTCTCCACTTTCAAGTGCCTCTTCAATGGGGTGATCAATGACTGTGAAGACTTCATGATCAACACTTATTCTGACGGCACCATCATAGAAGAGTAAAAGCTCTAGATTTTTTTGAGTCACAAATCGCCTTAAGTCCTTTCTGAAAAGGACATCTTTTTCGAAAGAGTCATAAATGGGTCTATCATTGATAATTTTCATAACATATCGACGCCATAATTGACTAGAAAGTGCCTCACATGAATAGATGTTTTTTTCATTTTCAAACTTAAATAAACCTTGTTTAGTATCCAATAAAATAGGCGCATAACCTTCAAATTTTAGTTTAACATTATCCTTAAAATCAAAGGGATCTCTTGGATTAAAGGTGGTATACTGTCTGATGGCAAGCATCACCCTTTTAGTAAAATCATCTGAGGCATCATAGTAAATGCCATGCCCCTGTGCGATTTGAAGCGAGGGTATTTCTCTATTTGCACTTATATCAGAACGCACTAAATCCTTAATGGCAGTGCCTATAAATAAATCAAAATCAGCAGATTTTAGAAAAACCTCAATGCTCATATCTGTGAGTAAATCGGGCTTAACACCATGCCCCTCAATAGGCGCATCATCATCAAAGATTTGGTAATCTCTGATCGGAATCGAAATTTCAATTTTAGAATGACTTAACACGAAAGAGTCTGTACCTGCACCCGCACCAGCAGTTGGCGTACCGATGAATAAAAAGCGGTTATTGCTGTTTTTAAGTTGCATCCACCTTGAAAAAAAGTCCCCGCCACTTTGCACAATGGGATTAATCTTAAAGATGACTTTACCATCCCATGTATTTTTAAGGTTGATTTCACTTTCTATAAAATCAAAATTATCGTGTGTGAGCAGAGGTTCACCTGTATCTTCTGAAATAGCATTGCGAAGATATTTAAAATGATCTGTAATATTCAGTGCATGTGAAAGAAAAAGTACTTGATCGAAGCTACCGCCAGAAGTGTCTTTTAAATCGATCAAGAAAACAGTGGGTTCTTGTTTAAGAAGTGCCTTCATGGTCTGATCTAAGTCCTGCTGTGACCATCTATAAAAATCTCTGGGGTGAAGAATGGCCACCATTTCGTCTCCAACTGCTCTCGTATAATAGATCAACGAAGGATGGATATATGATGCATCACTTGGAATCTCTTCGGTAGATGGAATCAAAGAGGGCGTTAAAAAAATCGAAGGCAGATCATCAGCATCATCATTAGCTTCATCATAAGTCGTGTAGCCGCTGCACTCAGTCCAATCTAAAGTTAGGGTTTCAACAGTTCCGTTTATTTTTTTGATTTTCAAAGTCACAGGCGCATAAGTATCTTGAAGGGGCATAAAGGAAAAATCTGTGCTCAATCTTCTCACTGCATGTTCAAGGGTTGAAATTGGTGTCGATTTGGGTGCCAATTGAGCTAATTTATGGATTTCGTCGTGGATGGAAATGCCGTTCCATTCTAATATCACATCGTTTGGAGAGAGCTTATCTTCAATATAGGGGTACACCTTTTTTATGATGACCTGATCGTCAGTCGTTAGGGTGGCAACAAATCCTAGAGTCATTGATTTTGAAATCCTATAATCACTTGATAGAAACCAGCCGATATGTCCATCTTTAAATTTTGACATCAACTTTCTAATTTCGTAAACCAGTTGACTTTTTTCACCTGCCCAGCTCATTTGATCCGCATACAATTTTGAGTCACTATAAAATTTTTCTGGAGTTATATGTAATTGAGGCTCTAAATATATATACTTTTTGGCGATTAAATCACATGCTTCTAGATAGTCTTCTTTATCTAAGGCACCTTGTACAAATTGAGTTAGAATAGACTTATCTTCAACGGATGGATTTTCCAACTCAACTGTAGTGGTGGGATTTGTTTCAGACGGTATGGAAGCCTGTGGTGTATTTTTATGGGATTGTTCGGCTTGGCATCCTGAAAATAGAAGCATCAGTGACAATAGGAGCATTAGGGATAGAATCGATTTTTTTCTGGATGACACACTGTAATTCAGCCCTTGGCTCTTTATTCGTTTGGGGAACATAGTCAATACCTGCCTTTCTCATACCTGATGTGAACGAATCTTTATAATGTTATAATTCATGTGATGCTGTAAAAGGGTAAAGCTCAGCAAAAGGGTCATATTCTGAGTCTTCATGCCATGTATATTCGAAACGATTGCTGATTTTGAGTGCTTCTTCTCTGCCAAAGAGTGTTTCTATAAAACCAAGAGTCATGTCTATCCCTGCGGATATCCCTGAAGATGTGAAGATATGACCATCTTGCACCCAGCGCGATTTTTTAATCCAATTCACGTCACTGGATTGTGTCGTTACCCACTCGAAAGCTCTTTTGTTACTGGTGGCCTTTTTACCGTCTAAAATCTCGGCTTTCGCTAAAAGCGCCGCACCCGTGCAAACGCTTAAAATGTAAGTGGCATCAACTGCGAACGCTTTGATAAAAGCGATAAATTCGGAATCACAGGCTAAGTCACGCGTGCCAGCACCGCCAGGAATCAATTTGATTATCTTTTGTGGCGTATTTTGGTGATTGTCCTGATCCTTTACTGCATGATATTTTTCAGTTTGGACAGGGACACCTTGAGTGCTTTTAACGAGACCACCTTGTAGAGAAACAAAATGAAGCTTAAATAAGTCTGGAAGTCCCCCCAGTATTTCCACAGGACCAAAGACATCTAAAGTTTCAAAGTTTTCAAATAATAAAATTTCTACATGATACACAGTCATATCATCTCCTTTTTAGGTTAATTATTTGTAAAAACTGGTAAATCGTCTCGAATATAATGTACTTTTTTTTATCACTTTATTTATCTTGTTTTTTGATCACGGGAATCCAAATTTCAGATTTATAATCCTCAGAATAAATATCCCCTTCGGTATAGTACTCAATATCGTATTCATCAAAAAACTGATACTCAGCTTGTGGTAGCCACTCTGTATATATGCGTCCCCATAGCTTTTGAATAGATTCTGGCATGGGACCAACACAAGGAAAAACAGCCCATGTGAATTCGGGAATCTCATAAACTGAAAAACCGCTTGGGACGCTTTCTACAAATTTTTCATGGCAGCCAATCCCATAGGTGAACTTATTTGTGACTTCTTGATCGAATATACGAACACCCATTTCGCCGCAAATACCATGATCTTTAAACTGTCTCATAAAAGTTTGCCAAACTTCCGGAATTTGAAGCATACAAGTGTCTGCTTCAAATACTTGAGGTGATAAAACTACTTTAAATGCAACTTTATTTTCAATGCGATATTCGAGAATGTTACCACCTTCTATGGCGAGTTTAATCAGCATACGGTTATAGGACTTTAACACAGCACCTTGCTTTTTAGCTTGACTGGGCTTGATGCCGTGAAAGCGTTCGAAGGCTTTAGAAAAGCTCTCTGCATTTTCATAGCCATAAGTAAGTGCCACGTCCAGTACCTTTGAGCCCTTCTGAGTCATGGTCTGTCCGGCAAGTGATAGACGCCTGTTTCGGATATATTCGCCCATACTGATACCCGTGAGCACACTGAAAGTTCTCTGAAAATGATAAGTTGAAATATGTACCTTTAATGCGACGTCATTTATAGAGAAATTTTCAAGTAAATGATCTTCAATATAGTCAATGGCAGCGTTTAGTGATTGAATCCATTCCATAGTTGATCTCCATTTGAATTTAAGGGTGTAAATTTAGAACCATAAAAAAAGATTTCTACAATTTAGCATAGAAATCTTTTTTCATACAATCACGATAATAACTAAATTCATTATAACTATTATACCTTAAACAACTCTTAAAAATAAGTTAAAATTCAAATTACTTTAGAGAGACTCGATCAAAAAAACCACTGGCAGTAGGTTCGTCATAATATTCAATTTCATAGGTAGTCGGTTGATCTGAATCACCACTATGAACCGTTTTAAAATCATACTTTTGCCATCCGTTGATTTCCTGACCTGCCCAACAAATGTGAAAACTGAGATCATTTAAGTCCATGATGACACTTTTGATGGTTCCGAAAAACGCGTCAAATCCTCTACAGTTTAGACCTTGTGGATAATCTGATAGCAAAAATGCTTTGATCTCTTCTATATTGTGTTGATTTGTTTCTTCAATAAAATCATTTATTGTCTGATATCTTACAACAGAGTTTTTCATTGCAAAGGGCTCCGCTGTGCGTAGAGGTTCTAAGACAGGATGATTGGTTGCGTGAAGATATTTGGGATCAGAGTGATTGCCCGAATGAATTTCTTTATAAGCAGAGGCGCCATCCAAAGTTTCATAGAGCACTGCTCTCCCTGATGCATCGGCAATTAATAGATTTATATTATACGCAATGGGCATCCTTTGAACAAAATCGAGTGCTTCTCCAACATCTTTGCAGTTTTCGAGTAAACTTCTCACCACAGCCCAAAATTGTAGACCTTTAAAGGTTGGCGATCTCATTTCCTTTTGATTACTCACTGGAAATCCGCAGGAGGTCATGCTGATCCCAAGGCCCTTTTCATTTAACCCCTCACTTCTGCCAAAATCAGCAATTGACCCGCCGATATGCGCATATTTCCCTCTGGGAGAAAGTTTAAAAACTCTAAAGTCTTCGAATTGCGGCGCAAATTCATAACTGCGCGCTAAAAGAATATGGTCGTTATCCGTCTTAGAAGGCATTAAAACCATTTCACTACAATTCGGTCTAAGATAAGTCATAGAACAAAATTGAAGTTGAACAAGTTCTACACCGATGGCATCTGCATAGCCTCTGAGTTCATCTGTAAGTCCAGGACAAAACTGATCATATAGTGCAAAAGCTTCATCTAAAAGTACTTTTGGCATAGCGTGATCAGGCGACAGGACGCCTGTGTTTTGGGGTAGTATCTTCCCCATTTGCTTCCCTATTTCATATGATGATCCAGATATTTCAATATACTCTGCTTTAGTTGTTCTTCTATTTTTCATAAGACCTCCTCTATTAATTTATTCGATATGATACTTTTATTATAGAGTAGCCTTTTTTTATTTTCCTGTGGTTTTATGCGCGGATTTGTCTATTTTGAGTTATCATTTTAATATAGGCTTTTTATTCCCCGCTTGAAAAAATACCCGTTATGCCGCCTAGATAGTTATTTATCTTGATAATCCGCATGGCACTTTTGCTATCGATACCTTCTTCCCCGTAATTCGTATACTTATATTCAAGGGTATTAAACCAGATTTCATCAATTCTTACTTCTAGGACCTTAACTGTAAAGCCCTTAGGAGGTTTTAAAAAAATGTATGTATCTTTTCCTGTCCGAATTTTAAAGGTTAAATTAGCGGCATCATTCTCAAAAGGATCAAAATCTAATAGATCTAGTCTTGCCAGAACCTCTTCAGGCAGTTCTTCGTACTTTAGAACTTCGTAAGTTATTTCTGGACTCCCTTGTAGAATGACTTGTATACTGGAATAGAATAAGAATATTATTGCTATACAAGCAATCGTCATGACAATTACTTTTTTGTTCATTAGTGCCTCCTTATGTATATAATTAATAGCTTCCCGATCATAGTTTTTGGTTACGCAATAATAAAAAAACAAAACTACGCAGAATATGTTATTATGAATAATTATACCATAAATGAAAATGAGCCCCATTAGAAAAAAATGGCACTCATTTTATTAAAACAACAAGATTTGAGCCGAAAGCTGTGATGAGGGATGTTCAACCTCAAACAGCGTCAGCGAAAATCGTTTTGAGGCATCGAAAGATGACTCAAATGTTGTTAATGCAACAAGATTTGAGCCGAAAGCTGTGCTGAGGGATATTCAACCTCAAACAGCGTCAGCGAAAATCGTTTTGAGTCATTGGAAAATGACTCAAATGTTGCTGCGTTATATTTTTAAAGACTCTTGATCTCAAGCTCTGGAGAAAAGACGGTGAACATATCAAAATTCTGTTCTTTAAGGCGATCAACTTGCTTTCCAAATTTCTTCTTTTTAACGAACACTGAAACGACAGAATAAGTCTCACGCAGTTGAATTGCTGTTTTCATCACTTCTTTTAAATCGTCAGAAACATCGTAGAAAAGAGCTAGTCTTGAACCCGTAGGCATTTTATGATCTTCTGCCTTTAAGATATCGACAATGCGTTCAAATCCAATTGAAAAGCCACAAGCTGGTGCGTCAGCCCCGCTCATCTTTCCAATCATTTCATCGTAACGGCCACCGCCACCAACGGCGTAGCCCAGTGCGCCATAGTAAACTTCAAAGATTGTGCTTGTGTAATAGCCCATGCCTCTTACCAGAGAATAATCAAACTTGATTTTGTAACCGGATTGAATGGCTTCAATAACCGTTATGATCTCTTTAAGATTTGTATAGCCTTCTTCTGAAAGCACCTTTGCACTTTCAATGCCATTCGACTCCAGAGCATCACTTAATTGCATCAATCGATTAATTTTGCTTGAATCATAATTTTTAGAATTGAGTTCATTTATAATGCCCTCTCTCCCGATCTTATCAAGCTTATCCAAAGTAATCGCGATATCTGAGAATTCATCTGCATCAAATCCTGCAGAAGTCACCAAGCCTTTTAAAATACGACGGTCATTTATTTTAATCGTCAAATCGTCAAGACCTAACCTTGTCAAAGCTTTTCCCACAGTGTTGATCAGTTCAACTTCTGCAAGGTTGGATTCATCGCCAATCACATCTACATCACATTGGATAAAGCTTCTATAGCGGCCCTTTTGTGGACGTTCAGCTCTGAACACATAACCCATTTGCAACGACTTAAAGACGCTTGGCAGATCGTTCCTATTATTTGCGTAGAAACGACTCAGGGGCAATGTTAGGTCAAATCGCATTGCCAAATCAGATAGATTGGATTCAGTTTCAGGGATTTCATTGAGTTTTAACTTTTCACCTCTCTTCAAAATTTTGAAGAGCAACTTAGTATTGTCACCACCGTCACTATTCTCCATGTTATCGAGATTTTCAATTTGAGAAGTTTCAATTTCAGTAAATCCGTTGCGTGAATATTCTTCTCGAATCACTTGCATTACATATTCTCTTAATGCCTTATCTTTTGGTAAAAAGTCACGCATGCCACTTGGTGGCTTATTGTTTGCCATTATAACACCTCCATAAATAAAAAAACCTGTCATTTCTGACAGGTATCTCTCTCTTTCCCATCAGTGCGCAACTAACCAGCACTACACTGACGTATAGCGCTTAATTAATGATGATGGACCAATTGAGTTAAATAGGACAAAATATTCATTATAAGCACCTCTGTTTTTTCAGTATACCCTAATGTCTCTTAGCTGTCAAAGCCAAATACTCTATTTGTCTCATGGATTATATTTCAAACCTATTTGTCTGGTGGATTGGCTACGGCTATTCTAAATTGACTTCGATCCATTTCCTTATCCTTTTGTCTTTTCCATGAATGCAGTACAAGTGCAAGCGTGACGACGCCATAAGATACAAACATTCTAAAGTATTCGCCAAGCATAGCTTGACCCGTGATGTATTTGCCTGCCATTGGCATTACAAGGAACATCAAGTGGAAAAGTGCGGTTCCAATGATTGCATTTGGAATGGTTGCTTTTGAAACAGTTGCTCCACCGACGAGTAATGCAGCGGCAGCAAAGAGAGCAGCTTGGTCAGCACCATTATAAGTGTTGAGCGTTCCGATGTTTTGAAGGTATATAATCTGACCGTAGCAAGCCAAAACAGTTGAGATCATAATGGATTGGATTCGCGTTTTTTCCATAGCAATCCCTGCTGTGCTGGCAACGTGCATATCTTGGCCAACAGCCCTCATATCTTGACCCATTTTGGTCTTTTTAAACCATACTGTAAAAACACAGATGAGACCTATAATCATGAATGTCCCCACAGGGATATTCACGCCGCCAATGCGGATTAATAATAGTTTATCAAATCCCTTTGCAACGTTAAGCGTTAATGCATTTCTGACGCCATATCCTCTGGACAAGAGCATGCCAGGTGTTTTAAAAGGCACGATGGAGCCGCATACATAGAGTAAAAAAAACTGATAGATCCCAGAAATAAATAACCCTAACATCATCGATGTGATCATTTCTCTACCTTTGGCACGATTGAGCACTCTGCCTCCAAAATAGCCAAGAAGCATTGCTATAGGCGTTGCAATTATGGCGGCTAAGATTAACCCAGGCGCACCCGGAACGCCCCAATCTGTAACAAATATTAAACCGATTTGACCTGCCATCGCCCCTAAAACCATGCCAAAGTTGATGCCCATGCCAGCCATAACAGGTAACAGGAGCGCCAATACTAAGAATGAGTTTCTTATAAGTCTTGTGACAATATTATTTAATAAATACGAACCCGAGAATTGTGAAAGCGGAATCGCAAACAAGCATATCAATAGGAAAAGCATAGGGACTGCACTTGCCGTCAAGAGCTTGCCAATTTTATTCTTATCCATTTTCATCATTTACCTCGCTTTCCGTGTTAATGCATAGACGATCATACCATTTGATACGATAATTCGAATGATTTCAGAAACATCGATGTTAATTGCACTGTTGATAACAGATGGTGTCATTGTCAATATGCCTTGAAATAAAAGCGTTCCAATAATGACATTTGCAATACTTGCTTTATTCACAGAGGCGCCACCGAGCAATACTGCCGCTACAGATGGAAACACAAACGCAAGCGGAGAGTTGTACATTTGAACAAACCCGAAACTTTGTTGGTAGACAATGATGCCAATTGCAGCAATCATGGTGGACAAGATAACTGAAATCGTGCGCATTTTATTGATATTAATGCCTGCCGCTCTGGCATAATCTGGATTAGATCCCACGGCAGTCATGGCTGTTCCGGTTTTAGTTTTGAAAAAAGCCCACACGAGAAATGCCATAAAGCAAAAGAATAAGAGCATTCCCGTCGGAAAAATAAAACTACTGCTGATTGGAAGGGCTAAAAAATCACTGATTTTGTGGAACCAGTAATCTTGAATGCTGATTGTCACACGCAATCCTTCACCTTTAAAGCCTTGAACACTTGTTGGATTTTTAAAAGGCAGGATCAGCCACATCATATTCATAAAAAATACAAAGGAGTACCCCACATAAGTTGCAATGATCATCTCATCCCCTTTGACTCGGTTCAAAAGTTGACCATATAAAAATCCAAAGACTGCTGCAGCCAAAATACCTACTAGGAAGGCAACAAGTATGCCCGCCATACCGGTGAATCCAAATTCTATACTTGTAACTGCACCGAGCATCCCTGCAACGAGTCCAACTGGAATACCAAAGTTGAGCCCGCAACCAGATTGAATCATAGGCACCATGGAGAGGACCATAATGGCGCTCATTCCAAATCTGACAATGACATCGTTCAATGATGTATCAATCCTCACACCAAATATGGGTGCAACGATAAATAAAGTTAAAAGGAAACCTCCAATGATAATTCTTGGCCATCCAAAATTTTTGATGAATTTATTTACCTCTGCCATTGTTTATCACCTACTTCATTTATTTTATACTCACCAGCCATGAGCATACCGTAGTCTGCAACCTCAGCTTCAGGAGGCAAAACACCATATATTTGACCTTCACAGACGATGGCGATTCGATCACAGACACTTCTAAGTTCTTCCAACTCGGATGAGATAATGATGATTGTGGTGCCATTTTCCTCATTGTCTTTTCGAAGTGCGTCTAGCACTAATTTCTTAGCCCCCACATCAATCCCACGTGTTGGCTCTGAAACGAGAAGTAAACTAGGATTCATTGCAAACGCCTTAGCCAAGCAAACTTTTTGCTGATTGCCTCCAGAAAGATTACGAGATAATTGCTTTTCACTTGTACATTTGATTTCAAGTTCATGAATGTATTTTTCAGCGACTGCTTTCATTGCCTTATCATCTCTTATGCTAATCAGTCCATTAAAATAGCGTTTGAGAAATTTGTTTTGAACTTGCATGGCATTAAAAGCAATATTCCAGTCGATGGGTTCATCCAGTAACAACCCAACGCCTCGCCTATCTTCTGAAACAAAGGCAATACCCTCTTTTAATGCTTCAAGCGTATTGTTGACAGCCAGTGGCTTGCCATTAAAGAACATCGAGCCACCCGTTTCAAATAGGCCCATAATACCGTTCGGAATGCCCAGTTTGCCTTGACCTGCTAAACCGCCAATGCCGAGGATTTCACCTCTTCTAACTTTGAAATTAACATCTCTAACGGTTTCGCCAGGCATATCCACCCACAGATTTTGCGCTTCAAAGATGATATCATCATCCCTTTGTATTTGAGTTTTTACATCTCTATGAACGATTTCAGCTCTTTTCTCTATTTCTCTTCCAACCATCCACTCTGCAATCTGTCTGATGTTAACGCCTTCAGTGGGTTTTTCAACAATCACGATACCATCTCTTAAAACCACGATTTTGTCACAAGCTGATGTGATTTCATGTAATCTATGTGAAATGAATATAATAGATATACCTGAATCTGCTAGTTTTCTCATGGCGTGAAGCAGTATTTCCGCCTCAGATTCCGTGAGTACAGCAGTGGGTTCGTCCAAGACGATGAGCTTTACATCTTCACGGTCTATCTCTCTGGCAATCTCTATAAATTGTTTATGGCCAACAGGCATTTCTGAGACCAAAGTATCTGTATCTATATTAACGCCAAGTGTGTCAATCGCTCTTTGAGCACTTTTTTTAATTTCAGGCATGTCTATGGTTTCAAGCCTCTTGCCTAAAACTTTTGAGATGACACTGCTTTTGGTTTTTTCCATATTGAGTAGTATATTTTCAGCAGTCGTAAACCCTGGAATAAGCGAAAATTCCTGATGCACCATTCCTATGCCTGCTTTGAGTGCATCGACGGGATCTTTAAAGTTGACAATTTCTCCATTTAAATAAATGGAACCTTCGTAGCCGCCTGTTTCAGCAATCACATTCATTCCGAATAAGATCTTCATCAAAGTAGATTTGCCTGCTCCATTCTCGCCTACAAGGCCCAAAATTTTTCCTTTTTCAAGTGTGAAATTGACATCTTTTAGAACTCTGTTACCATCATATTCTTTGCCTACGCCGTCTACACGCAGTAAGATGTTATCGTTAGACAATGTATTCACCTCTCGTCCCCTGTCCATTTTTGCAAACAACACTTGAGTTATCATTTGATTATTCAAATGTTGTTTTAATTAACACACAGAGTGGCGATTGCCACTCTGTTATGCTAAATCATTCATCTATATTGAACGATGATTTGGATGTATTTCTTATTTAATCTCTTTGTATTTATCTGGAACAACTTCTTTAGAGTTGCCTAAATAACCTAATCCGAAAACGTAAGTGTCTTGATAAACCATGATATGGTTTGTTTTTTCTTCACCGCTTACGCGATCAAGATAGTAAGAACCGTTCCACTCTGCACCAGGTGTATAGAGATCGAAACATGCCATGAGATCGTCAAATGAATCTTTTGACATTGTGCCTTCCACAACATTTTTACCAAACTCAGTTAAAGCTTCTGTTGCAGTGTAACCGTAAGAATATGCCCATGTGCCCATTCTACCTGATCCACCGCTTGCAACTACAGTTTCTTCAACTTTGCTTAGAATTGCTGGCCAGTTGCCTGCTTCATCTTTTAAGTCAATACCAAATGCGCCAGGATAGCCCATGATTGGGGATGGTAAATCTGGTTCAACGAAGATTGCGCCAAGTTCAGCGACTCTTTTGAGTAGTGGTTCTGTTTGAGCATCATTTGTACAGAAGAATGCAGTATCTTTACCGTATTTTTCTACCCATGCAGGCATTTTTTCAAGGATGAATTGTTGTGCGCCAGGAACACCAACATCACTCATTGGATCTGGAGCAGTTTCAGAAACGAATTCAATACCTAAATCTTTACAAGCTTCTTCCATGATGTTTCTTCTCAAAGATAGGAGTTCAATACTCATATGTCTTGGAAAGGAAATATGAACGAATGTTTTCGCGCCCATTTTTTTAGCTGCAAGAATCATCAAATAGCCTCTGTTGACGTTATCAGGATCAATTGCAATATCAGCTGCAGCTTCAATCATTGCAGTATCTTCTTGAGGTGAATTGGCAAGAAGAAGAATATCCGGATACATTTCTCTAATTTGTTGGAATGCAGCACTTGTACCAGGTACAGATTGATTGACAACAATTGCTTTCATCAACGGATCATCGGCAAGTCCAACAATCGTAGAAATGGTCGTCTCTTGTTCTTGCATGAAGTTATCTGGATAAGTAACATGTTTAATCATACCGCCATTGGCAGCATCACCATATTTAGCGATCATAGCTTCTGCGCCTCTGAGTTCATCTTCACCTTGTGAAACAGTACCTGTTACGATACCAATGTGGAAGGGTGCTTCTGTACTTGCCGCAGCATCATCATTTGCAGGTGCTGCTTCTGTTTTAGCCGGTTCAGTCTTAGCGGGTTCACTTGCTGCTGGCGTTTGGTTGCCACAAGCGGTTAAGCTAAATAACATCATCATAGCTAATGTAATTGCTAAAATTCTTTTAATCATTTTAATCCCCCTTAATGTGATCTTGGCCTAAGCCTTAAAGAGATTATAACAATCTGTTAATAAATAAGGCTTTTTATAACTTATTTCTCTCTAATAATTTGCAAAAATATTAAATTTCTTTAAAAGAAATTTGAACTCTGTTAGAATAATAGAGAAATAATAGAGATCCTTATGTCTGTTTCATCATACGGGAGGTTATTCACTATTGAAAGATTTAAAATGGATTAGTATAGGTATTCTAACGGCTATGATCATTTATGCACTGGGACATATGGTCAGAGAAGATGCTTCAAATATCATGAATTCAATCACAAACCGTTTTTCACAAGAAGACAGTATCTTGACCATTGGACGTACAAATGGTTCTATCGCTTTAGATCCAGCTGTTGTTACGGATCAAGAATCACTTCGCGTGACCGTCAACATTTATGACAACTTGGTAACTTATGATAAAACAGGTGTGGCACTCAAACCCTCCCTTGCTGAAAATTGGTCCGTCAGTGAAGATGGCCTCGTTTGGCATTTTACGATTCGAAGAAATGTTGTATTTCATGATGGCAGCAAATTAGATGCCGATGCCGTGGTCTTTAATTTCAATCGATGGATGGATGCTACCAGCCCCTATCATGCTGGCCGCTTTATCTATTGGAATATGAATTTTGGCGGTTTTCCAGGTATTGTTGAAAGTGTTCAATCCCTATCAAGTGATACGGTTGAAATTGTGCTCTCTAAGCCATATGCGCCGTTTTTGAATACATTGGCAATGCCTGCTTTTGGAATTGCCAGTCCAGAAGCCATTATGAAGTACAACGAAGACTTAAAATATAAGCCTGTGGGCACAGGCCCCTTTATCTTCAAATCATGGGAAGAAAATGGCGAAATTATTTTGGAACGCAATAATGCTTATTGGTCCGAAAAAGCAAAAGTGAGTCAACTGGTCTTTAAAACGATTTCAGATCCTAAAGAAAGAATAAGACAACTCAAAAGTGGTGAGATATTGATAGCCGATAATCTAACTTATGAAGATATATCACTGATTAAAAATTCAGAACACATTCTTCTGATCAATAGGTCTTTCTTTAATGTGGGTTATCTTGCCATGAATATGAATAATGAAAATCTGAAAATAAAAGCTGTAAGACAAGCCATATCACACGTGATTGACAAAAAAATGCTTGTACAAGTTGCATTTGATGGTTCTGCTAGGCCTGCAACGACCTTTGTTCCCCCTATTCTATGGGGCTATAATGAGAGTATCAAGTCAGCAACATTTGACATTGAATTTGCAAAAAAATTGTTAAACGGTGTTGAAAAAGGTGATGGTTTTGAGATCAAACTGCTTGTAATGGAAGAACCTAGAACCTATTTTCCAAAACCTGCAATTTTAGCGCGATTTATTCAGGAAAGCCTTGCTGGTGTCAATATCAAAGTCACCGTTGAAACCAGACCTTGGGAAGAAGTTTTAAAGCGTGGTCAAAATGGTGATTACGAAATGATTCTTGCAGGTTGGAATGGCGATGTTGCTGATCCAGATAATTTCCTATATAATTTGTTTTCTTCAGAAAATGCAGTGACTGGCACCATTACCAACTATGCTTTTTACAGCAATCCTCAAGTGGACAATTTACTCAGACTCTCGCGTCAGACAACAGACCAGTCTTTTAGAAACAGTATATACAGAGACATTCAGGAGCTTGTTGTTCGAGACACACCTGCTATACCACTGGTTCACACGATTCCAACCATTGGCATTAATCGAAGGGTCAGCGGATATGTGACGAATATCAGCGGTTTAGAACCTTTGAATCACATCTCACTAAGCAAAGAGGATTCTTGAACTGAAAGGAGTGTTGAAATGTTGAAATTCAAAGTCTTTAGGAGACTCATCATGCTGTTTGTTGGCATGGTTATCGCATGGGGATCTATTTATTATTTAAACTCTACTCATGACGTGCAATCCCTATCCAGCACCTATCTTTCAAGACCCTTTTCCAATAATATGTTGTTGATTACATCTGCTGGTCAGAGCACGGATACATATATCTTGCAGGATTTAGCAAATGAACTCAGGTTTAACAATTTGTTCATGCCAGAAGCAAGCTCAAATGATTTAGCTGAAATCAGTTCAATCGTCATTGTGGTTGGTTATAGTGAGATTGGGTTGAAATTACATGATAAAAATATCGACGATGAATATGAGCGTGTAAAAACTTTGATTGATGAAGGATTTGGCCAAAAATTGCCCATAGTCGTAGTCTATATTGGAGGTAAGGCGCGTCGAAATGCTGAAACGGATGCTTTATTGACTTTGACTTGTGAATCGGCAAACTATATTATTACTACTAATAGTGGCAATGATGACCTGTTTTTAACAGAACTAGCAAATCAAAATGAAACGCCTATAGCCTATATTAATTCGATTAATGATTTGACCAAGCCGCTGGCTGCGGCATTTAGATGATGGGAGGTCATAATGTCTACCAAAACAGCAAAGTCTCCCCAATATATGCATGCTTTTTTCATCTTACTTGCTCTTGGAATAATTTTACCCGAATTAACGGGGACCTATTTATTTGATATCATAGTTCAAATCAGACAATCTATTCATTCAGGTGATAGTGGATTTCTGATATTGGCTGCAATGGCCAGCTGTATTCTCTACACAATTCCAAACTTAATCTTCTATTTAAGCTATGAATGTTTGCTGGCGTATATCAACGGCAAATTTGCATTTTCTTTAAGGATACACAACTTGATCTTAATACTTTGCTTTGTTCTTGGCAAATATGCGTGGTTAGTCCTTTTTCATCAACCTGTGGAGCTTGTGACTTCATTGATTGCCCTCTCAATCACCTTGGAATTGGTCTATTTGACAAAACATAAAGAAAGAGTCTTAATGCCGAGAGTCTTTATAGGATTTCAAGTTTTTTTCTTTAGTCAGTGGTTGAATGTAATGCCACTCTTCTCTGGGTTGTATACTGGGACCAGTGATATACCAGTCAGTATTAAAATTGCCAGTGATTATTTGAACAACACTTATATTCTAAACTCCATTGGATTTGCCTTTATTGTGCCAATGCTTTTATCTTCTATTATGACGGCCTTGATTTTCAGAATGTATATCACCAATCTCGGCATTATGGAAGAAAATTATCAAAAGGCAATTGCACTGGAAAATATGCAAAGTAAAATTATGGATAATCGCATTTATCAGGAAATCAATGCCCTTGCCCACGATTTAAAAACGCCGCTTGCAACAATTCGTGGTCTCAGTTCTCTATTGGCTTTGGCAAAGGATATCAATAAAATAGAAAGTTATAGCAATAAAATTGATGAAGCGGTTACCAAAATGAGTGAAATGATTTCCAGTTTTTTATATGGCACATCCAGACAATGGCTGGATGTTTCGAGCCTGATCGGTTACATTAGAGCGCAGATTCCCGTTGAAGATGAACAGATTAGCTTTACAACAGATATTGAAAAGGATTTACCTGAGCTCTATGTGAATAAAATTAGAGTTTCAAGAGCCTTGGTCAATCTCATCGAAAATGCAATTTTAGCACCTTGTGCTTCCGAGGAAAAAAGGATAGAACTAAAAACATATAGAGCTTTGAACGATATTGTCATCGTCATTAAAGATAATGGTATGGGTATCGCTGAATCTGATCTTAACAAGATTTGGCAAATTGGTTATTCTACTAACAAAACGACGGGTTTAGGTCTTCCCTTTGCTAAACAAACTATTGATGAAAATGAAGGTGTCATACAAATTGAAAGTCAGTATGGCATAGGCACTCAAGTTACTGTAAAGTTGCCGATTAAAGAAAAAGGAGAAATAACATGTCCAGCGTAGAATCTGTAAAAATATTAATAATTGACGACGAACCGGATATTCTATTTACTTTAAAGGAAATTTGTGATTTTTGTGGTTATGAAGCAATTACCACGACCAGTGGACAAGAGGGCTATGAAATTGTAAAAAGTGAATTGCTAAATATGGCTATTGTTGATTATCATATGCCCGGTTGGGATGGGTTGACCACAGTAAAAAAACTGAGAAGCTTAAAAAATGATTTACCTATTTTAGTCTTAACCGTGGATGAGCAACAAGAGACTTGTGACAAGTTCATCGCCGTTGGTGCGACGGATTTTTCGATTAAACCCATCAAAGCACCTGATTTGATTTCAAGAATAAAGGTCAATCTCCAAATCTGTGAGATACAGAAAATGATGACTGCTAAAAAAGAAGAAGTATATTTGGAAAAAGGCATTTGTGAAGCCACGCTTAGACATGTGACGGATTTTCTTATTGCACAAAATTGTGAGGTCACCTTTGAGGAAATAACAGCGGGTGTCAATTTAGCCTATAAGACGGTGCATCGCTATATTCAATATCTAGAGAAAAATGATTTTTTAGAGATTATTCCGATTTATGGGAATTTGGGTAGGCCTAAAAATAAATATAAACTCTGTGACGGTTTTGATCCTTCGAAGTTGTAAAAAAAGAAACACTCATAAATGGGATTTAGAAGTGAATCCTATCATGAGTGTTTCTTTTTTTTACTTTTTAAATTGATTTGTATTGTGGCCGTTTTTATGAAAATGAATTACAGCTTATAAGGATGCTTTATTTGGTCATCAAATTGTATAGGACTTGTGCCATTTGTGCTCTACTCGTAGATTCTTTAGGGAGCACTTTACCGGCACTACCACTTGCAATTTCTGCATTTACGAATAACGTCATGGCTTCTTTCGCCCATGGCGCTACTTGAGCTTGATCACTCATGTGATCGAGTCCAGTTTCTGTGGTCACTTGCGGTAATTTGTCTAATATTTTTAAGGTATTATAGAGCATTGTAAACATTTCTTGTCGGTTAATTTCTTTTTCCGGTGCGTAGTTATTGTTCCCTACACCGCTTGTTATACCCAGTTTTTTAGCCGCTGCAAGATAACCTGTGTAATAAGTGTTTCCCGCATCCGAAAAATTGTCTTTAGAATTTTCTTCTGCTTTTAGATCATAAGCTTTCATGAGCATAACGAGTAATTGGCCCCTTGTCAATTTACTGTTTGGAGAAAATTGATTGTCTCCTGTGCCCGAAGCAATGCCCCTTGCTGTAACAAAATCAACGGCTTTAGAGTACCATGCTTCTGAGGTTACATCTGTGAACTCAATTTTATTATAGCCTACGACGTATTTAGAGAAGTGATTTGTTGTAAAGCTGATTGTACCCGTTTCAGCATTATAGCGACCACTGTTGATCATTTCCAGTTCGCCATTATCGTTAATATAGTAAACGACTAATGCATCTGACGATTCGCCTGCTCGTGGTGTATATGGCACTTCCACTGTGACATTACCCCCTAGTTGTGATATTCTTTTGCCGTCATTTGTAACATTGAAGTCAAATACAGGTCTATCTCCAACTGTTTTTTGAGCGTTTTCACTTAATGCACTTGTGTCCACTTTACTGATTGTAACATTGACACCCCCTATTCCATTTTGAGATATGGTCTTAAGGGTTTGACTATCAAAAGTTAAATTTGCAATTGAAGAAGATATTTTTAAGGTGTCTATCTCACTGTTTATGATGTTGTTAAAAGTACCTTTAGGCATAGATGTTTCGATCATTTTTGCATCAGGCGTAGCTGTCAATTTTACTTCCACCTGTGCTCTTGTACCATTACCAAGTTTTGTAGCACTTTCTATTGCTTTTTTTACCGATTCACTCATTTGAGCTTCAGTTACAGATGCGGTAGCTTTACCACTTGAATCCATTTTGGCTTCGGATGTCATTGTCTCCGTGATAAAAGGCGCATGATTTTTTCCAGTAGTTGGTGCAGGCGTTGATGGCGATGCAGGCGTTGCAGGTGATGTTGGTCTTATTGGTGTAGAAGGTGTTGCCGGTGTAGATGGTATAGACGGTGTTGAAGGATTTGACGGCGTATTGTTATCGTTTTTGTCATCTCTATCATCTTTATCATCATTTGCCGGACTGCCATTATCAATCACCTGCCACTGCGCATAAACAGTCATATTGCTTGTAATGATTGTATCAGCTAAAAAGACTGAACCTGTGCCATCTAAAGCCGTATTCCACCCTTTGAAGGTATAACCCGTTTTAGTCGGTGCCGTTGGGAGTGATCCAATGGGTTTACCAGTTTCAACTGTCATAAGTTCTGGGGTTGCTTCTGTGGTGCCAGCGTTACTATTAAAGCCAACAGATACATAGGTAGTGACATGATCTTTTTTAATGACAGTTAGATCAAATGTTTTGATGTCACTTGCACCATTATTACTCGCGGTTGCAGTCAAGGTGACATGAGCATCTCCACTTTCAAATGATGGGCATGTGACTTTACCGTTAGTTGCAATAACATCAGGATTACTTGACTGCCAAACAATGCTTGAACCCGATGTGACACCTACTACTGGTAGGTAAACATTTTGCTGAACATGGTCGCTTGTTTCAAGTGAGTAGGCATCTTTTTTGTCGGTAGCATTTTCATTAAATACCAAAGAGTAACGAATCGCTAAAGTATTTAAATCTGATGCAACAGCTTTGGCACCCTCAAACGATTGTCTAGTATAACGCTTATAGTTTCCAAAGCCAGTACCATCGAAACCAGTATTATTAGAATCATAAATGATTTTAAAATCAGGATGTGCATTTAAAAAGGCACTTGTAGAAAAATCAGTTGGAGCCTTTCCCTCAAAGTAAACCGTTTTTAATGCTTCGGAGTTAGCGAAAGCTGAACTGTAGATTGAATCGACTGAATTTGGTATTTTAACTGCATCTAATACCCAAGACCCTTGAAAACTTGAAGGTGCAATATCGATGAGTGACTCAGGCAATGTAAGACCCATCAAATTTATACAATTTGAAAATGCACCTATTCCAATAGAACTTATGCCCTCTGAAAAAGTGACCGCCAATAAAAAGTGATTATTAGCAAAGGCGTTTTCACCTATTTTTTTCACATTCACACCATTGATTTGTGATGGGATAATGACGATATATTCTTTTCCATAATACTTTGTAATCGTTCCAGTGGCTTCATCAAAAGCAAAGGCTATATTTTCATCTTCGAATTCCGCCGAAATGGTAACATTAGCTGCAGGCATTTGGAATGCGTATCCACTTGGTGGGGCTGTGGTGCCTGGTGATAATGGTTTTGTTGGCTTTGAAGGCACTTTTGACTCTGTAATGATATAATCATGAATGCCATCGTTGTATTTAAGAGAGCCTTCTTTGAGTCGATACCCTTTTTCAGGCGTAACCATTACATAAATATTTGTATCTTCTATAGCTTTATCAAGAAGTGTTTCCACTTTTCCGTGTTCTGTAGGTGCTATGGTAATCGCATAATTGGTTTGCCATGTTGCATAAAGTGTTATGTCCTTATTATATATTGGAACGATTGTGCCAGCGGTATAGTTGTCACCAGTGCCATCTGGCATTGTGTTCCAGCCTTTAAAAGTATCAGAGCCCTTTGTAAGGTCTCCCTGTGCTGAAACTGTTACAGTATCACCAAAATGTAGTGATGTAACAGTGTCTGGAAGTGTACCAATTGAGCCATTTAGATCATAATTTAAGGTATAGACAATCGTTGGATTATAGACATCCGTGTTAAGTCCAAGCCAAGGATTCGTAAAACCACTTGCAGATTCAAGATGATAAAGTGTTACTCCAGATTTTACATTATCAAATGACAACGTAGTGGCAGTAGGCGCATTGCCTTTAAAAATAATTGATTTTAGGTTATTGGATTCAGTTAAAATATAGCTTTCTAAAGTGGTAAGTGATGCAGGAAAAGTAATGCTTTCAAACCCCGTATGATAAAATGCGCTTTGCTCAATCTTCGTAACGCCTTCAGGGATTGTTATATCCTTAAGAGTAGAACAATAAGAGAATGTACTACTTGGAATTGTTGTCAGCGATGCAGGCCAAGCTATAGATTTTAAACGAGAATCACTATAGAATGTACCAACACCAATAGTAGTAAGACTTTCTGGTAAAACAATGCTTTGTAAATTATAACAGTTTGTAAACACATTTGATCCCATGGATGTAACGCCTTCTGGAATCGTTATTTCAGTTAAGAAATTACAGCCGTTAAAGCTTGAATCGCCAATTGTTTTCACACTGCTTGGGATAGTCACGCTGGTTATGTTAGACTGATCTAAAAATGCATCATCACCTATTGCAATTACAGGCACACCAGATATAGATGATGGAATGACCACAGTTTCCATGCTGCCAACATAACCTGTTATAGTGCCCGTTGAAGCGTCAAAATCAAAATCTGATGCTTCGAATGTTGCACTGACAGTTACTTCGCTTTCAGGCATGATAAAATGATTATCAGTGATGACATATTCTTTACCCTCTGTCGCATATTTTAGAGAGCCGAATACCAGTTTTTTACCGGATTCAGGTGTTATAACGAGATTTATAATTTCATCAGGATAGGCACTTGATAAGTTGCTTGTAATCGTACCACCTGCTGCTTGACTTAAAACAATGTCATATGCGGTCGTTTTTTCAGGCATGAATTCGCCTTTCACGATGATATTTTCACTAGGCATTTTAAAGGATGAATCTATCAATTGAGAGGTTATACCATTCGTATATTGAAGTGATCCTCTTTTAAATTGTTTGCCTGATTCTGGCGTCAAAGTTAATTCGATGGTTGTATCTGCCATAAACCATTCTTGGTCTATATTAGGCGCCCAGTTTGTTTTTACGGATATACTAGAGCCGCTTGTTGTTTGGGTCTTTATTTGATATAAAGGTTTGTATTCATATGAGTTTTGTGTTTCAAAACCTGTTTTAGTATTTAGATAGTAGCGCATGGACCCAAGTGCAAACCCTTGAAACGGGCCATCCTCTAGGGTTGGAAAATTGCCCTTAAAATAGATAGATTTAAGAGCAGTTGTATTTGTCAAAGCATTCCCTGAAATGGTTTTAAGTGCTTCTGGGAGTGTTATCTTATCAAGAGCTGTGCAAGTTGAAAATGCGCAATAGCCAATAGATTCTAATGTTGAGGGTAATTTAACACTTTTTAGAGCATAACAATGTCCAAAGGTATAAGAGCCAATGCTTTTGATGCCCTCAGGAATTTCTATGGTTTCAAGTGAAGTACATTCATTAAAGGCTTGTGAAGGCAGTTCTGTTAAATGGTCAGATAATTGAGCCCATTTTAGAGCTGAACACCCGTTAAAGAGATCATTTCCTATTGAAATGACACTGTTTGGCAAAACAATGGATTCTAACCCTGAACTTGTAAAGGCAAACGCATTTATTGTTTCTAAGCCATCGTTCAAGGTAATACTTTTTAAATTACTACAGCCATTAAAGGCGCTATCTCCAATTGTTTTTATTGAACTGGGAAGCGTTACACTTGTCACAGTGTCTTTATTTCTAAAGGCGCTATTGCCAATTGTTAATACCGGCACACTATTGATAGTAGACGGCATAACAACATCGCCTCCTGTACCTTTATACGAAATGATTGTTCCCGTATTTGAATCAAACTCAAAATAGCCTTCAGGTGATCCCGCAAATGTAGGTTGTAATCCCACGCCACTAAACAATCCGATTAACATCATCGTGATTAAATAAATGGATAAAAATTTCTTGTATTTCTGATAGTTCATCCCCATACCTCCAATTTAATTTTACTTTTGTGCCAACTGAAAAACTTCATTAACGGATATTTCTACTCTGTTATCCCAGCGAATATAACTGCCATCTGTTGTGGCCTTTTTGAAAAAGGTCTTGTCAGAGAGTGCACCAAATCTCACAGTTTTCAACCTGCTTTCCAAGTTCAGAATAATACGGCTGCCATTTTCAAGGCTTACTTCAATACAGTAATCCTCTTTGGGGAAAATTTCCTTGATATAGCTCACAAATTTACCTCCATTAGATATCTTTTAAACAGAATACGTCTACATTTATTATTGTATGATGCCTCTCTATAAAAAAAAATCACCCATCGGGTGATTTTAGTTCTTACTCTAATCATTAAATTGATTTTATGATCTGTTGCTCCTCAAAGTAAGGCGATAATAGTGATCTTGAGTGAATGCCTAATTTCTCAAAGATATTCTTAAGCTGTGTCTTGACTGTATTGGTAGAAATAAAAAGCTTAGAACTGATCTCCTTATTAGAAAGGCCCTTGGCCGCCAGTAATGCTATTTCCAGTTCTCGTTCTGTCAGTACAGGCTTATCTTCTGTAAAATATTCCCTAACAATGTGCTTTGTGGATTTTTGATACGTCTTATAAATTCCAAGAATTTCCTCAATTTCAAGAGGATATAATCCTTGTATATGAAGTTCTTCAAGTAATGACTTTACGTAATCCGCATTTTCAACAAAAGGCATCAATATTTTATCGGGCAATGCCATTTCTAAAGCAACTTTTAAAGCACTGAGGGCTTCAGTTTGCCTAAAAATCTGTTTATAGGCTGCAGCAAGATAAATCTGCGTGTATATTTGTGCCAACAGATTTGGAAAAATATTGGCAAGTTTCATAAAGTGATCGGCTATGCCGATGAGTTTTAGATATTCTTCATTTATCAAAAGAACTCTTCCATAGACCAAGTTTAAATAAGGCATTGTTGGGAAGAACAAGCGTGTATTAGTTAATTCGCCTTTTGAAATCCATGCAGGAATAAGCCTTTTAACGTGGATATTCGAATAAAACTGTGCTTCACACATATCCAACGTATGCATGAAAAGATATAGATTTTTCTCGTTGACAAGAGTTCTGATCTCATTAAAGAGTGCTTGAATACGTTGGAAGTCTGCTCTCATAAAGGCCAACTTGATTTGAAGAAAGAGTGCGCAAATGATAATGCCGTTTTGCTGAATAGCACTTGCTAATTGTAATACTCTGTGAACTTCGATCTCAGCATCTTCAAAATTGCCTGTAAAATAATAGTGTTCAGCAGCCATCATATATTCGGCACCACTCCCATGTCCTTCAGTAAGTTCATAATAAAAGGGCATGGCTTTTTTTATCGTAGCCACTTCAGCGAGCAGGCTACCAGATTTTCGATGAAACATATACAATACTGAAGGTGAACCAAATGTCCAACTGGCTTTATTGTCCATGATCTCTGAAGGTTCATTTAACAATGCACATGACTTTTGATGAAATTCAGACATTTTTTCTATATCATTGTATCCTGAGAAACTCATAATGAGATAGTACTCACCTAAAAGTTTGTTCACATATGTTTTGGGGACATCATTAACTTTTTGAAGATTTATCATAAATTCTTGACTGGCTTTTTTAAAAAGCTCTGTCTCGTTAAAGGTAAACATTCTTCTGAGATAGATAAGCATGGCAAAGGGAAATTTTGCTTTAATCTCCAAAGGACACTTCTCCACGTATTTGATAATCAAATCCTTGTGGTCACTGTTGATGCTATGGCCTTTATCTATTTCGATGGATTTCATTAAAGATTCAAAATCACTAGCTAAATCAGAAAAGTGCATGGATAGAAGATACTGACCTTGAGTATGTGTCCACCATGATGCGGCTTTATATAATTTTCTTTTGTATTCAGGTGCTTTTTTATGGAGTTCATCTTCTAAAAAGCTTCTTAATATGCTGTGGAGATCATATTTTTTCTCTTTAGCATCATAAGTTATAAAAGCATTTTTTGAAACCAGAAGATTGATCCGTGATTCGGCGTTATCTCTTCCCCATATCTCTTGCGCTTGTTGTGCAGTAAAGCCTTCAAATATGCACATGGATAAAAGCAAATCCTTGCTTTTTTCATCCAAAGGTTTAAACACAACTTTATCCATAAGAGAATAAATATCCGTTGTATCATAGTCATTGTCTTCAGATTCAAAATTGAGCATTAATAAATAGAGGGCACTGATCCAACCTTCGGTATAAGTATAAAGCTGAGTTGCTTTTTCGAGATTTAATGGCTTTCCACAAAGCTTAAAATAAGCTCTAATTTCCTCAGGATTAAATTCAAAGGTTTCCTTGGTTATAAACATGAGATACCCCTTGAGTTTAAATTCTTCAAGACGATTGAATTCTGTAAAGCGAACGGATAAAATGATGGATAAATTGTAGATATCACTTTCAACTAAATAGGCTATCATTTTATCGAGAACTTCATTTTGTATAAGATGATAATCATCTAACACAAGAATGGTTTTATTCTCAAAGTTCATGGAATCTATGATGTTCAAAGAAGCCTCTAGCATTAAACTATCTGTTGGAACGCCAAGGTCTTTTAACCTGCGAGATAGTTGAACGTCATGCTTAGAAAATAATTCAGAGAAAGTATTCCAAAAGTTCGTTAAGGAATTATCATGTATCTTTTGCCATAGAACAGTAGCATCTGTCTGAGTGAGCAATGTCTTAATAGCAGTTGTTTTGCCATATCCCATAGGGGCTTCAATAATGGTAAGTGGATAATCTACAACGCTTTTCATTGCCGAAATAATTCGATCTGAAAAATACAGACATCTTGTTTTACTTTCATTGTGCATGTGAGGGCTCCTTATATTCTAATTTACTAACATAATACTATAATTTTACATTTGGAACAATGGGACTCTATGACGAAAAATAGGATCTATACTTTCATATAGATCCTGCTTCTAAACATTAGATTTTATATTTTTACTTTACAAATAGTTTGCGAGGCTCATAGTTCTATTTGCAAGGTGAATTTCCTCGAGCGCCTTTTCATACTCTGTTTTTGTATGAGCTGTATCATTTGAATTTATGTATTCACTTAATGCAGCACCTGCTTTAGAATCTAAAGGGATTTCTTGAAGAACTTCTCTGGATTTATCTTTTCCAACTTTAGAGAGAATAAGCGTATCCTTATCTTTTTTTAAAACCAGATCGTTACCAAGACTGATTTCATTGTTTTTGTTTTTGTCAGTTGTATCATGTGTAGATTCAGTTGCCTTCTTATAATACTTACTATTTTGCATTTGCAACATACCATCATTCTGCATTTGCGTTGTGATTCTCATGATATCACCGTCCTTTCCTGATAGGTATATCGGCATAAATTTGTACAAGATTAGTGAAAAAATAAAAAAAATTATAAATTACATAATTCTCTTCAGTTTTCAACGTTGTTCATATAGATTTATCTAGAAAAAAAACGCTGTGACTTTTCTGACTAGCAGATAAGGCAAATAAGAGATCAGTCCCCAAATCAATCCGTTAAAAGCCATTCCAAAGGGAATGCCAACACATATGAATAGGAAGGCTTGAATGTTTTCTAATTCATAGTTATTCACTTGTATGCTGATGTGACTGTTCAAAATGCCACGCAATAGAACAAAAATAGCAATAAGGATGCCAACGATTAACCAAACACGTATGGCACCCTTTAAATAGTCTCGGAAGCTTTGGTTATCCAAATTAAATTCTTTAGTTTCAATGTCCACTTCATTTGAATTCATAATGATTTACCCTCCTCTTATTATCTTAGACGTAGTTCGCAATCTGGACATTCTATATCATTTGTAGTAACACTACAGCCACACGCAGGGCAATTATAAGCTTTTAAGATCTCTGGTTCAACTATGAATACTTCCTGTAAATCACTTAATTCTAGATCATCAATTTCAATTACTTTAACTGTTGTTTTATCTAGAAACAAGAGTTCGCCTTCTGCATCACATACTACAACAATTTCTTCTCGCCCCTCTTCTTCTTTTGGGAAATAATTACCACCTATAAAATCGGGTCTACTTGATTTAAAGCGGCCTAATCCTGTTCCGAGTAGTACATACTTGCTTAATGTCTTTTTATGTAGAACTATAATTGCCATGAAAGTCTCCTCATTTTAATCTCAAAGCACAATAGTTGCATTCATCATCGTATATGGTTACATCCCCACCACATCCAGGACATTTGTAGTAATTCGAATCTGTATCCACGCTCAATTTTGATTTGGAAAGACCGGTGATCTCATTTATTTTTTTACCATCAACTTCAATTACTTTAAGCTCGGCTCTGTCAATAAATATGATTTCGCCTTCAATATCACAGACGGAAATTACCTCTTCTCTTCCTTCTTCAACGACGGGATTAAGATTGCCCGCAAAAACACCTGGTCTACTTGATCTAAACATACCTAATCCAGCACCGAGTAATATGTACTTTTCACGCGTGATCCTATGTTCTAAAATAATTGCCATGTTTTTCCTCCATAATATATCACATTCCAAAAATGTTTTTAATTACTGCAAACTCAATAAAAACACATAAGCCACAAAGCACGAGAAAAGAGCCAATGCGCATTTCACTGACACGATCTTTAAAATATTCACCTCTAAAAAGTGAAAAAAGATCGGGTGTAAAATAGTATCTGAGACATTCCCAGAAGTCATCTGTTGTGTCAAACATCAAGCTGAAAAAAAACTTGTAGAGCGGATAATTTGCAATGATTAAAATAATGAGTAAAACTGCTGTCATATGATATTCTCCTTTTAGATTTCTAAATTCATTATAACGTAATCTAGAGTTTTAGAAATTAAAAAAGTATTATGAATACATAAAAAGATGGTAATCCCATTGATTGATGCCTTTATCATGTAGATGAAGGGTTACGTTCTCCTATGGTCTAGAAGCTATCTATACCTATAAAAAAACGTGATCTTATATTTATAGGTACGGATAACTTGACTTTATGTTTGATTAGAGCATACGTTAAATTAGAGTTTACGCTTGATAATTCGAGAACCAGAATAAATGGCTGTTGCTCTTCCCTGAGCATCTCGTAAAATAGGTGTATAGCTTGCAAGTATTTTATTGTGAACCCATACGGCATGCTCATCTATTATGGTGACTTTAAGGCGTTCTTCTCCAGAAAACCAAGCGATGCCTGTCACATCATCTTTAATCTCTATGTGTGCGCCTTCATCACTTTCATATATGCCAAGCGTGTTTTCGATGATATTGCGAGGCCATTCAGAACCAATGATATCCATTTGTTGCCAATCAGGTTTTTGATCATTTAAGAGCTTTATCCCAGCAATGCCAATGGAAGATACAGGCACATTGCTCGTATTGCAGAGTATGACAAGCCCCTTTTGAGTGGCTTTTGTAAAGACAAAGTAACTGGAAACGCCTGTGAGGCCCCCGCTGTGTCCAGCGTATTCAATTTCACCGATTTTACCAGAAACAAGTCCATAACCATAGCCTTCAAAGGGTTTATACGCCACTCTAGGGATGGTCATGCTATGAATGGCATCTTTAGACAAGAGTGTCTTTTCATTGCACTTGCCATCATTGAGATAAAGACGTGTATAGGTCATCATATCGTTAAGCGTTGACTTAAGCGCCCCACCACCGAGGAGGACAAAGCCCATATCCTCATAATCATCAGTGACATTCATATGATCGATCACTTTTTCGTAAAGCTTGGTGATGTTTTTTTCCTTATGGGTTCTATTAAACTCAAAGAATGTATTTGTCAGATTTAAAGGCTTCAATATATGTTTTTCCATGTAGTCTGTGTAATGCTTTTCGCCACCATAACGGTGCACAAGTTCTGTTAAAAGACCGAAGCTAAAATTGCTATAACTGTGGTGCTGGCCAGGTGTGCCGTTGAAATCCTTCATTTCGTTAATACGCTTTACAACCATCTCAATGCCTTTAGATGCAAGTGTGCTATTTTTACTCAGCTCTACGGTTTCTGCCAATCCCAGTGCTTTTGCCGCATCTTTCATTAGAAAACGCTCTTGTGGGTAAAATCCACCTGCATGGCTTAAAAGCTGGGCTACAGTTGGTATATGGCCTTCTGGGAGCTTTATAGAGTCAATATAAGTTGTGATAGGCATGTTGAGATCAAGGATGCCCTTTTCCACCAGTTGAAGGATGGCAATTACGGTATATGATTTTGTAATAGATGCGATACCGAATATGGTATTTCTATTTATAGGTAAGTTGTTTTCAACATCTCGATAACCTTGATAATACTCATATAGGACTGAATTTTGATCAAATCCAATGATGCCAATGCCTTGTCCTTCAAAGGTTTTCATGATTTCATTTACAAAAGATTCAAATTGGTTTATGTTTTCTTTTTTCATTATGTTTTGTCCTCCTGATACGTTAATTCTATCATAACGGATTAGAGATAAAAGTCAATCTTCTAGAGATTGGCTCAAATCTTGAAGTTTGAACATGTGGAAGTCTTTAAAAAAAGAATCCCCCTCTCAAATTCTGGTTCATTGATATGCGCCCTTCATAGGTAAACAGTTTTTTATTTTAACGGTCTACATAGAAAGACGCATATCTTCATTGGGAGGGGGAATTTCAATTGAAAGGTTAGATTTCAATGAGACTTATGTGATCAGTTTCAAATGTTAATAATTGAGTGGTTCTAATGACGCCATTTATGCTTACTTTGTCTATTTTTCCGTCGAAGATTAAATAAATGGGGTTTAGATTAGACTCAATTTCAATTTCAATCTCAAATTCAAGTGATGTGCTCTTTTTTACCTTGATGCTGATTTCAGTATTCAAATCATCTTCGAAATAATAAACGGTTTCAGGTACGCCAAAAATTCTAAAACACAAATGCTTATACGCATTCAGTTCATTAGAGATAGAATCGCCCCATTTGAAGTTTTCCCCCAGATTAAGCGGTATGATCGTATTTGCTTTGACGTAAACCGGAATTTCATCTAAAGATGCTGATACGATAACGTTTTTTGGTCCATTCATCACCTTTCCTGTAAAGAAGTTGATCCATTCACCTTTTGGGAAATAGACATTTCTTTCATTTTCTCCTTCATTTATGATGGGTGCAATCATGAGCTGATCACCAAACATATATTGATCCCAGATTTCATGGGTATTAGGATCTGATTCAAAATCGACAATCATAGCGCGCATAAGAGGCAGTCCTGTTCTCGATGCTTTTAAAGCTTCTCTATAAATATATGGAATCAAGTTCATCCTTAAATTTGCGTAGTAGCGATAAGCGGTTATGGCACGCATATCTCCAGATCGATCATAGATGTTCCATGGAGTTCGATCTTGGTTGTGCTCTCCTTTGCTCTCTGCATGGTATTGCATTATTGGGCAGAATGTTGCCATTTGAGTGGCTCTGACAAAGAGTTCAGCTGTGGGCACATCACCACTAAACCCTGCCAAATCCCATCCCCAAAATGGCAGTCCTGAAATGCCAGAGGACAAACCTGCGAGAATGCTTCTCTTAAAGGCATCAAAATTAGAGCGTTCATCACCTGCCCAATGTGCAGGAAATTGATTTGCACCACGATAGCCTGCTCTTGAGAACGTAATACCGTTATTTTGTTGAGCAAATTTATAGTAAGCGCCTATATAGTCGTTTGGATAGGCATTTCGCATTTCATGTCCTGTTCTGCCATCGTGAAATTTAAGGTCTCTACCGAATACGAATTCACCGCCATCTGTTTTAAACCCATCCACCCCGAGATCATCTATGAGATATTGTCTTTTCTTAAACCACCAGTTCACGGCTTCTTGATTTGAAAAATCCATGAGTAGACTGTCTTTGAACCAGCCCTCAGGAATTCTATAAGGCGTTCCATCCGCATTTAATACCCCAAAACCTTTTTCAATGAAGTACTGCTCATCAGCTTCTTTTTGAAGATGATGAAGGCTTGAAATTTGTTTTATGATGGGGATTTGCCATAAGATACATTTGAGGTTATGATCGTGCAAGTGCTTCACCAACCCCTTTGGATCAGGCCATCTGCCCCAAGTTGGGAATTTGAAATCATCGTATTTATGGTGATTTTCTCCTGGTGTTTCTTTGTAGGTTGCATCGTTAAAGAGATAAAAAGTCGCTTCATCACTCCATGCTTCAATGACCAAGACGGTTGCGGGGATGTCAAGTTCCATGGTTTTTAAAACTTGCTTTCTAACTTCTGCATCGCTATCCCAGTTGTTACTGGACATCCATGGGCCAAACGCCCATTTGGGAAGCATCACAGGATAACCTGATAACCTTGCATTTTCTTCTATGACAGCTTTGATATCTCCTGGAATGACTTTTAAAGACATCACGTCTGATTCTACTTCTATAGAATATTCAGTTGGATTCTCTTCTGCCATATTAAATGCAGAATAAGCAGTGGTATCGAGAAGCATGCCATAACCGCGATCGCTTGTGAAAAATGGCATTGGGATATAGGTTCTGAGCCCTTGTTCTTTGTATTGATTATAGACGAAGTTATCTGGTGTATGCCCTGATTGATTGAGGGCATTATACCGTTCTCCAAAGCCGTAGAATTTTTCACCGCGATTTTGAAATGTACATGTGAATGTTCTAATTTGCTCGTGATCTTGAGTGAATTTTAACCAGTTGGCATCAGTGGCTGTAAAGAGGTTGCGTTCTGATTGAAAGTATGAGATGGCATGGGTTGCTAACGGATACTCAAGTTTATAATCCCCATTTTCAAGTGTCAGTACTTGGCTATCTGAAGGCTTTGTCCACTTTGTAGATATGCGTTCTTCTTCGCTAAGGGCATTTACAGCCACACTTAAAACGCCGTGAGCATCTATTTGAAATTTGAGTATTAAGTCATTTGTTATTAAGGTCATAGTTTCTTGTATGACATCATATGTTTCTGAATCTAACGATTTATCATCTGATAAGTTCGCGTCCTGTGTGTTGGTATAACTGACGCCCACCACTTTTCCAAGTACGCCTATCTTTGAGACTTCAAATTCAAAGAGACTTGTTTGGATATCAGGCGTATTTTCAAATTGAAAATGATACTCTACAGTTTCTCTAGCATTAAAAGGCCCCGCCTTAAATTGCCAATATTTTTCCGCTACAATTTGACCTGTAATGGTTTTATTGTTGCAGCGCATTATGACGGGATCATCGGCGCTTATTGGGAAGGAGATCACCTTAAAAGTGACTGGCTCCCCTGCTTTAACAAGTTTCGGGAAACGCTCATCATCACCGGGTTCATATCGATTATCGTTGCCATAGGGTGTGTGTAATATGAATCTTTCATTGACGGCTTCGAGTTTTCCAAAAATAAGTTGGTATAGGGCGTCTTGATTTGTGGTCTGCTTGAGGATATCTCGTGTGATGTGATGCGTGCCCTGCTCCAAGTAATACCAAGCCAAAAGCAACGCATCTGTTTCGCTAAGCAACCCATCGTACATTTGCTTTTGAATGTGCTTTACGGCTTCAACGAAGACTAAATCTTCGGGTTCAAATAGACCAAATGGGATGCAAACCAAAAGCATTTCGGGTTTTGTCTGCGTTTTTTCAAGATTACTGCAGAGTTGCCCTTTTTTAATGTAGTTTTTAAAAACATAGGCTTTCATTGTTTTTAAAGTGAGACTGATGGTATCTTGTTTTAAATACAAGTTGAGGTTGCGCAACCCACCGTAGATACTGCCAAGGGTTAGTAATTCAGCAGATTGGTCTTGCCAATTAGCCTCTATAGAGTCAATTAATACTTGGATTTTCTCGTTTTTAAGATAGTCCATTCGATTGTTTTTTCTCACAAATTCAGAAAGCATAAACAGAACAATCCCTTGGTCTAAAAGCGTCTGATTCACTTTTATGTTTTCTAAGACCTCTTTAAGAATGACTTCACTGCTCTTTGTGTCATGACGCCATTCGCAATAGGAAAATTCAAAGAGTTTATTTAACATGGATTGAGTCACCTAATCGTCCCTTTCTCTAATTTCAGTTCAAACGGTATTTCACTATCTTTATGGATAAAGCTTGCAGATACAAATTCGGCACATGGCCAAATTAATGGGTTGATAAAACATTGATTTTCATCATCGGCTGAAATGGCTTCTGGCATCAAGCCATAGCGATTACTATGCTGTGTAATCCAGTGATATTTTTTTTCATAAGTTTCAAAATCCTGATTTAAAAAAGCGTATTCAGCACATGCAGCTGTGTTAAAGATCCAAGGACCGTGGTGGTATTCCTGTTCGCTGTATCCGATGCCATCTTTATGGTAAGCTGCATTTTTTAGAAGATATTGATGTGTTTGCTTCATGTTTTCTGTATTTTCAAAGCCATAAAGTAAACCAAAATATACGGGTGTATCGTATTTTTTAACCAGATCATCATGATAATTCACATAGCCGTATTGGTAGCCTTCACCTTCCAAGTAGGTGCTTTCAATCCCTTCAAAGATATTCTGATTTAGGTCTTTTAGTCTTGCTTTGTAATGTTCATCCTCAAGTAGAGCGATGCTTGCCTTGATGCCACCATAGATAAACATGTTGGATGATGTAATAAAGGCTGGACCGTAGACGCCTTCGTTGACGCCACCTTCTGGTCCCACCATGCCCTTTTTCTTTTCACAATTTAGCAAGGCATCCATCAGACTTTTAATATCAGCTTCATGAATTAAAAGTTCTCCAGTGAGTTTATAGTAATCATAGATGTTCTTCATAAAATAGCCGATGGAATCCAGTTGGTGAAAGACACTATTATTGGCACCTTCAGAAGGCATCCCAATGCCATTATATCTCTGATAAAATTCACCTGATGCTTTGCGTTTTCGAGCCAAGAGGTAGCAGATGACTTCTTTGGCTTCTTTAAGATGTCCAGAGAGTAGAAAAGCTCTTGCAACCATCATGGAATCCCTTGCATAATAGGATGGTAAACCTTCTGAAAAATAATGACCGGTTAAATCAGCTGGGACGAAACCCTTTATCGTTGCAGATTTGATTGCAATTTGATTTATGTTGACAAGGTCTTCATAAGTCTTGTTTTCACAGGTATAGCCGCTATTTAAATAAGATTTCCAGTAGGCCCTTGCCGCCTCTTTAGCAGTATCAATCTCGTATGATTCAAGTGTCTCTTGTAATGTACCTTCGTTTTTTCCAAAAATAATCCCCCATTTAAATGCATAGGTCTCGTTTGGCATGATTTGCTTAGGATGGCCAATGAGCACGCCCACCATATTTGAAGTTTCAAGGGGCTCTGTCGCTTTTTCATCATAATGCACCGCATTGGTCGTTCTGTATAAAAAGCCTGTGGGGCTTTCTTCGATGAGATAAGCTTTGCTGGTGTTTGTTTTAACGCCTATAAAGGTGTCTCCAATTTTTGAAATAACTTGATTGTCAATAATGCGGGCAGATATAGGGGCTGAATTCCTCAAAATGAGGTACGTGTAGACTTCGATGTCTATCGCTTTGTTGCCCTTATTTAAAAGGGACATTTCAAAGCCCAATTTTGCATCTTCATATCCAAAGGCTTGATTGGCAATTTGAATCTGATGAGGATTGAGATGATTCGAATCCATATCAAAAATGTCCGTCATGATGAAACCCTCACGAATTTCAGAAACTGTGGGATGCATATGAGATTGATGTGCTGATCGCGTTTCCTTGCGGTTGCCATAGTAGAGTGTGTCACCTACTTTAACCAACGTACATGCACTATGGATTAAATCCAGATCAAAAGTATCGTAAAAAAGATGTTGAATACCAGTGCCTTTTGCATCGACAATCCCTTCATTCATGCCGTAGATGCCTGAGAGCATCTCACTCCCGATTATTCCAATTCCAGGATATCGTTTTGTCATTAGTTGTCCTCCATGATTTGTAGATGGTATAAGCTAAAAATCCTGCACAAGTGCCAAAGTGTTCTCCTGTGGTGGGCATACCCGTGTGCTCGTCAATGCTCTCGCAGGCTATATAATTGTCCATTTTCGTTTTCCTGAGCATTTGGTAGGCTTGTTCTTTTCTGCCGTTGAGCATGCTGTTACTGATGGCCAATATCCAAGGATGATCTGCATGTGAACATCCGAGTTCTTCAAATTCAGTGCCTTTAAAATAGTGTGGAAAGGCTTCTGAATAGAGATAATTAAACGTATTTTTAAAAACGTTGTCTTCGACATCCACAAAGCCGTAGTAAGCAAGTAATGTCAGACTCCCCGGCGGTTCATCGTAAAAATCATGGTGTCCGCTGAGATCACCACTCCACGCGAAGTATTTTTGGTCTGACTTAGTGACGATTAAGTGTTTAAAAATCGCTTCTTTTACAGCTTTCATGCGCGTGGTCGCCTCTTGAGCGCGATCGATTTGACCATAGTAGTTAAAGAGTTTTTCATAGATGCCAAAGACTTTCCAGACTAAGACGTTGTTATAAGTCAAATAGCGATAAGTATGCATATCATCCGTTGGCATGAGAAAAGTCTTATAGAGCTCGATCTCTGGATGGCGTTCATGCATTAACTTTTCATAGATCATATGAATGCCCTTTTTCACTGGTGGTTCTTCTAAGATAGAAAAATCCTCTGTATGGTTTAAATATTGCCCAAGTGCCAAAATGAATGCGCAGAGTTCATCGAGCTCAAATCCAGGTTCGAGTACAGTGCCATCTATATAGCGACTGTGTATCCCTGCGTTTCGAATTTGTTTTGAATACACATATTCCAGTGCATTTCTCGCCACTTTTTGATCCATCATCAGAAAAGCTGGAAAACTCCAGATTAAGCTGTCTCGATCCCAATAAGCGGCACTGACGTAATATCTAGGACTTCTTGAAGTGCATAAAATTATTTCTTCTGTATCTAAGGTTTTACCAGAGGCATAAAAATAGTTAAAGAACTGATTTAAGTTTAAAAGTGTCATCAAATGTGCATCTTCGATGACTTGAGTTCTTGTCTTTAGCCATTGGCAGAGTTCTGACTTGAGCACATCTGTCGTCTCTCTTTGAAACTCAATGGCTTGTGTTGCGGCGCCCACTTCTTCAAGGCCTAGTCCACAATAAATATCAATTGTTTTAGAGATGCCCTTTTCCACAGCAATAGACTTGTAGAGTTCAAAGTGAATGGCACTGCCTGAATCGGAATATGCATCCGTATTGGTATCAGAATCAAAATCAGAATCAAAATCAGAATCAAAATCAGAATCAAAATTAGAATCAGATTTAGAACGAGAATGAGAATATAAAGGTTCTTCCGTATACTGAATATGATCAAAACCGTCATCTGTTATAAATCCAAATGAAAATAAAGTAAGGCCTGTTCTAAAATCGAACATCAGATTTTGGTTCCATAAGCTTCGATAGACATGTTTTTTGCCTTCGATGAGCTTGGATTCATTGATACTATGAAGAACCTTAGAGAAGTTGCCTTTAATACCGATTTGACCCTCAAAGGGGCTATACTCGTCCAAAACCGTTATTCTCAAAATAAAGCCTTTTCGTTCCAAAGGTGTGATATACGCGCCTTTGATATTAAGTGATCCTATATTTGCAGTAAAAGTGGGAATCCAAAAGTGTTCTCTTTCCCATTTTATATTTTCGAGCGTTTGTTCTTTTCCGCCAATCAAAATGACGGGTTTCAAAAAGGGTTCACCGCAGATTTCGATTAAACCACGATCTCTCATGCTCAGGTAATTGATACTTTCAATTTCACAGGATGCATTAATCATGGGCAATGAAACATATTCGTTGCCTGTTGGGTAATAAGTTTTATGCATTTAAAGGCCTCCGTAAAAACGTGATTGTTAACTGTGTTAAAAAGGCTGTCAAGGACATCAACGTCTTTGACAGCCTTATGGTTATTTTAATTCTTATTCAAGGATGCCTTCAATGGCTGTTTTAGCATCTTTAAGGGCTTGTTCCGGTGTTTTTTGACCCAATTTGGCTTGGTCAAGTTCTTTGCCGACGAGATCAGTGAGTTCATTCCAGTTGCCTATTACTGGTGGCACCACTAAAGTATCTAGTGCTTTAAAGACCACTGCTCTGCTTTCAGGCGGTGTTTTTTCTAAATAAGAGGTTAACAAACTTTCATCTGTTAAAGCTGGAAGTTCCCAACTTGAATCCACTCTAATTTTGGCAGCTTCTTTGCTAGAAGTAAGGAATTTTGCCCATTTCCATGCAGCTTCAGCATTTTTGGTATCTTTTGAAATCGCCACACCGTTTGCAAAGAAATGATGTGCTTTTTGTGTATTACCTGGTTCTAGTGCGATGTCCCATGTAAAGTCGGCATCTTTGAAAGAGTCAAACATCCAGATACCCGTTCTGAGCATGGCTATTTTACCAGCTTTAAATAAATCGCCATCCGATTGACCACTCATTTGAGCATCGCTTGGAGACACATGGTATTTTTCGATTTTATCGATCATCCATTGGAGTGTTTCAATATTTTCTTTGCTATCGATAACCACTTCTGTTTTATCATCATTGAATATTTTGCCACCATTTTGTTCTATGGTTTTGTAGAATTCCCAAAATTGGATAGGTGCATAGGTTCCAAAGATCCCTGCATCCGCATCTGTTAATTTTTGAGCAGCAGCGAGTTCATCTTTCCAAGTCCATGAATCGTTTGGATAGTCAAGATTTGCTTTGTCAAAAAGGTCTTTGTTGTAGAAGAAAACCACATTTGAGAAACTTTCTACTAAGCCGTATTGTTTACTGTCATATTTAAAAGCATTAAGCGCCGTACTGTTGAAAATACTGCTGTCAAAATCTGCATCAGCCTTCATGAGATCATCCATGTTGTAAAGTGCTTTTTTAGATGCATATGTGACAAAGTTTTCGTAGTTGAGCTCAAATGTGTCAGGTGCTGTTTTAGATGCAACGACTGTCTGCAATTTTGTAAAATAGTCTGCAAACGAGTAGGTTTCGTAAGTGACTTTGATGTCGGGATTCTGTTTTTCAAATTCAGCAATCATGGCATCTAAATCTTCAAGATGATCTGGAGCTGCTGAAAAAGTCATGTATTTAATTTCGACGGGTTCTTTTGTCGTCGTTGTGTCGGTTGCTTCTGGTGCGGTTGAGCTACTTGCATCTGGTGTAGGTTCATTTGTTTCCACTGCCTTTTGTGCACAACCTGATAACATGCCAAGTAACATCGCTAAGATCAAGATGCCGATAAAAAGCTTTGGATATCGAGTTCTTTGTTTTACATCAGATTTTTTGTTAGACTGACCGTTCATAAAAATGCTCTTCATTAGTTTGCCCTCCATTACTTTAACCCAGTGTGAGTCATGCCTTTGATAATATACTTTTGTGTGAAGATATAGACAAATAAAATTGGGAATATACTGATCATGGTGCCTGCCATAAGTACGTTCCAATCTGTTGTCCATCTGCCTTGAAGTGCTGCAAGTCCCAGTGGTAATGTCATATGTGTCGTATCACTGGTTATGATTAATGGCCAGAGAAAATTATTCCATGAGGCCATAAATCCAAAAATCCAAAGTGTTGCAAATACTGGTTTTGCTAGATGAATGATGATCTTAAAAAATATGGTGATGTATCCGGCGCCATCCATAAAGGCCGCTTCTTCCAGACTTTTAGGAATACCTTTAAAAAATTGCCTCATAAGAAAAGTACCAAAGGCACTAAACATGCCAGGTAAAATAAGTGCTTGATAGGTATTCGTCCACTTAAACAGATTCATAATGATGAAAAGTGGTGTTAAAGTCACCTGTGATGGGACCATCAAAGTGCCTAGATAGATATAAAAAAGGACTTCCCTGCCTTTGAAATCAATCCTTGCAAAGGCATACCCTGCCATTGCACATATAAAAACTTGAAAAAAGGTACTTGTCAAAGCGACAAAGATACTGTTTAAAAAGAATCGCCCCATTGGCATGGCAGTAGTAACCTCTTTATAGTTGTCCAATGTAATTTCCTTTGGAATCCATTCGGGTGGAAAAATCATCGTTGCATCAGATGTTTTCAGTGAAGTGGATAACATCCATAAAAAAGGAAGTAACATGGCAACACTGCCTAAAATGAGAATCACATAAAAAATGAGTTTTTTAAATCGACTTTTATTCATCATAATTCACCCACTTTTTTTGAAACTTATTTTGAATAACCGTAACCGTGAAAATTAATGCAAAGAGTACCCATGAAATTGCGGATGCATAGCCCATTTTATAGTAACTAAATGCGTTTCTGTAGATTTGTTCAACCAAGACACTTGTAGCACCAGCAGGCCCCCCAGCTGTCATAATCCAAACTTGATCAAACACTTGGAATGAATTGATCAGCGATATGGTGATGACGAAAAACGTCGTGGGTGATAACAAGGGCCACGTGATATACCAAAACTTTTGCCAGCGGTTAACCCCGTCTATGCTAGCGGCTTCGTAATAATGGTCTGGAATCTCTTGGAGTCCGGCAAGATAGATGACCATGATAAAACCTATATCTTTCCAGATGCTGGTCATGATGACGCCAGCCATGGCCCATTTTGGATCTTGAAGCCATCCTGGTCCTAGGATGCCTATTAGAGATAACAAGTAATTGATAAGTCCATATTCCGGGTTTAAAAGCCATTTCCAAATCATTGAAACGGCCACCCATGAAGAAATAACTGGGATGAAATAAAGTGCTCTAAATACGACGATGCCTTTTAACTTCTTATTCATAACCAATGCAAGTCCAAGTGAAATGCTTAAAACAAGCGGCAAATAGCCTGCAATAAAAACAAGTGTGTGTTTAAAGGCTTCTCTAATCGTTGGGTCGTTGAAAACCTTAATGTAGTTGGAGAATCCTACCCATTTGATATCACCGATCAAATCCCATTTACTAAAACTCAAGACAAAAGATGCGATTATGGGGATAATGACGAAGATTAGCATGCCAACCAAACTGGGTAATAAGAAAAAGGCAATGGTTAGATACTTTTTAATGCCTTTGTTGCCTACCAAATGATCCCCTCCTATCGTTTACTTTTCATATTTTTGACAGAATTGCGTTCAATGATTTCAATGTCAAGAATGACACTTTTTTCAATTTTAGAATTGCTACTTTTTAGCGTATCCATCAATATATTGGCTGCCTTCATGCCCTTTTCAAATATTTTTTGATCCACGGTGGTGAGTAAAGGATATGTCATTTTAGAGATGGATAAATTATCAAATCCAATGATGCTGATATCATCAGGCACTTTTATATCTGCGGCATGGAAGCTTGCAATGGCACCCGCTGCGATTAAGTCTGCTGTGGCAAATACAGCGGTGACGGCTTGGCACTCTTCTATTATTTTTTGCCCTGCGGTGATACCACATTCGTAGCTGACGGAATCTGCATAGACATAGTTAATATTAAAAGGAATCCCTGCTTCATCGAGTGCTTTTTTATAACCTAAAAACCGTTTTTCTGCAACACCCTCTTTTTTGAGATGTCCTGTGATGATGGCAATGTCTTGATGGCCTTTTTCGATCAAATATTTTGTGGCAATGTAACCGCCATAGAGGTCATCGATGCCAAGATTATAAAAAAAGCCATCGTTGATGTAGCTGTCAATTAGCAAAACTGGAATATTAATTTTTTTAAGTTGTTCATAGAAGCCTTCTTGATAAATGCCTAAGATTATTGCAGCATCTAAATTCCAATTGATCAACACATCGAGATAATTAGAATCTTTATCTACTCCTGTAAGCATCATATAATAATTCTTTTCCCTGAGTTTACTTTCAATGCCACTTACAATTTCACTGTAAAAGGGATTCTCAAGTAAAAATTGTTTATGCGTTTCAGTCTGTGGGATGATGACGCCAATCATCTTGGATTTTTTGGATACCAAACTCCTTGCAGAGTAATCTGGAACATAGCCAAGTTCTTCAATCGCTTTTTCAATTTTGGTCACCGTGTCAGCGGATACCTTACTACTTCTTTTGTTGATGACGTTTGATACAGTCATTGCAGACACCCCTACATGCTTTGCAATATCTTTAATCGTGACTTTCGTAGTGAACCCCTCCTTAAAGTAAATTGAATTTTCTTATAGTATTTATTCATATTATTACAATAGGTTTATCGTTAAACCTAGCGGTTTAAAAAAAATACCTTTCGGTATCATGATCTCGATAAGTCTTAAATTATTTGCAATTTAGCGAGAGATCATATTCAAATTCATTTTAGGGTTTAACGTTAAACTTGTCTGTCCTAAAAAAAACGAACCACGTCGTCTATAATTTAAATATATAGAACTTGTTACGCTTTGTCAATATGAATTCATGAGAAAATAGAAAATAGACCTTGAAAAAGCATCTTTTTACTTTTTCAAAGGTCTACTCTTTTTTGAGTTCTTGAAAATTTATTTGTGCTATATTATTCGTGGTCTATCACTAGCGCTTTTTTAGCACCAGTAAATAACGATGTTCCTTACTCTCAATATACCCTTCTGTTTCAACGCTTTCATGCATTTCCATAAGTTTATCCAAACAGCACTCCACACTAAAACCCTCAAATTCCCATTCGATAATTTTAGCGAGATAAACCAGTGCACCAATATCCAAAAAACGCAGATAAGGAAAACATTCATCTGACTCAATGACTTGAAATCCTAGCAATTGTGCTTCTGAAATTTCACTTTTAAGATCGTTTTCAAATTTAGGCATTTTATCGGGCTTATCTAAAAGAACCTTTGAAAATTCGAAATTGTTAAGCCTTCCCACTTGTTGTGTGATAAACACGCCACCACTTTTTAATGTTCTATAGACTTCTGATAAGTCAAAAGATTCATGTCTGTTGATGATTATGTCAAAGGCATTGTCATCAAGCGGTAAATTAGAATCGTCATTAACCTGTTTTACTTTGATGCCTAGTGGCCTTAGTTTTTCTTCACACAGTTTAACATTGGGTAGATAAGACTCTGTTACTGTGGTAAGGTGATGCGGATGATTAAGTGTCAATAAAAATTCACCGCCACCTGTGCCCATGTCGAGTAATGAATCTGTGGATTTTAAGTAGTTTTTAACAATGTTCTTATAATCCCAAGGTATTGCTTCTTCCTCAGTTCGACCCTCTAAATGTGAAAAATTCCAACCGCTAAAAACATACTCTTCTTCTTTTTGCCATATTTTCTGTAATGCTTCTCTTTTCATCTGATATGCCTCTTATCTTTAATAGAGCTCTATAATTGGCAATACAGCTGACTGATCACATGAAATTTAAGCTCGATACAATCTGTCATCAGATTAAATCAACTGTACCAAGCAGTTACCGATTTTTATAGGGCTATGTAATCTTAATTTTGTGAAATACATATTGCCTCCTAGCGTTTAAAGTCTAATTTAAGCATACACGAATATTATAATAATATCAATGATGTTTCTATTTCTTAAGGAGAAGGCCTTAGTTTTCTTCAAAAAAAACATTATCTAATTTAATGACGTTAATCAAAGCTTCCTCATATGGATGAATCTCTCTAATCATCTTCAAAACGGCTTTTACATAGGGTTCTTCACATCTTATTTCAAGCTTGTATTCTCTGCCGTGATCTTTTTTCCACTGAAAGGCATCGCTTCACCAAGTGGCCTCCAACAACCTTCAACTTCATAATATGAAGCAACATGATCGTAATCACCAACTTTACAAGCACCTAGTTTTGTAGCTTCTTCGATTACAGTTTTGATCAGATTTTTTGGGAGATAGATTTCAAGTTTGTACTGATTGTTGATTCTCACGAATAAATTTCCTCCATATCATATATTAATTGATCGTAGTTCAATCATTGATCAATAAGTTGTTTCACGTGCATTTTTCGCCATTTGCATCTCTGTACAATTCTATCATCTATCAACTTAAGTTTCCATGAATAGAATACAGCTTTCGGCTCAAATCTTGCATACAACAACATTTGAGCCATCTCTCGATGTCTCAAAACGATTTTCGCTGACGCTGTTTGAGGGTGAACATTCCTCATCACAGCTTTCGGCTCAAATCTTGCATACAACAACATTTGAGCCATCTCTCGATGTCTCAAAACGATTTTCGCTGACGCTGTTTGAGGGTGAACATTCCTCATCACAGCTTTCGGCTCAAATCT
>NZ_JADKNH010000001.1:529789-635936 GCF_015352425.1 Fusibacter ferrireducens
TTGCATACAACAACATTTGAGCCATCTCCGATGTCTCAAAACGATTTTCGCTGACGCTGTTTGAGGTTGAACATTCCTCAGCACAGCTTTCGGCTCAAATCTTATTGTTTTAATAAAAAATCGCTGAAATGTCTGATATTTTAGCGACTTATAAGGATTCAATTTGAATAAGATAAGTTGATCTATTTATAATTTTGCAGTATAGAACCAAGCTATTTTAGGTAATGCGTCTTTTGCATATAATTCAGTTCTAATTTTGCCTTTATCTTTAGATTTACTCTCAGATAATTGCTTTGCCTTTCTGATATAGCGGCGATACGTTTCCGCTTTTGGGAGCGATTTGATACGCTTTTTAAGGACTGGCATATATGCAGCAAAAATGGCATCCACTAAATTTATTGAAGCTTTTTCTGTTTCAAATGAAACATGACGCCATTCACCTGTTACACAGGATGCTTCATAATCCGCTAGAAATGTATGCCCTTGCTTTGCGATGAATTCAATGGCTTCAAGAATATAATTGACTGTTTCTTCTGGCATAGAATAGTGCAATGATATTCGAACCCAACCCGGTTTCATGATATTGATTTGCGCATCAAGGGCCTCTTTATAAAGCGTCACTTCATCCTCATCAAAAGCTAAAAGCTTAATGCCATAAGGACCTGCACAAGAACAACCTGCACGAGCTTGTATGCCAAAGAGATCACTGAGTAAGGTACAAATGAAACTTGGATGTAAGTAACCGTCACGATGCTTGACATTGAAAGAAAAGATAGGTAGACGATTATCACTGGACTTTGGTCCATATAGATCAATATTTTCCATTTGACTGAGTTTTTCATATGCCAATTGACAGTAATATTCTTCGATTTCTTTTATGAGATCAGCTTGTGCTAAAGCCTTTAGTTCAAATGCGAGACTTGCCCGGATCATTTGAATTACACCTGGTGTCCCCGCCTCTTCTCTACCTTCTGGTGAAAGTATATATTTGTGATCATCGTGTGTGACATAGTCCACAATCCCACCACCAAGTGTACTCGGTGGTTGAGTATCATCATAAATAGAACCGTTAATGATCAATAAACCACAGGCACCTGGGCCTCCAAGAAATTTGTGCATGGACAGATAGATACCATCAAAATAACACTGTTCATCCTTTTGCATATCGATCTCAACATATGGCCCAGCAGTTGCAAAATCAAAGAATACGAGACCATTTGCCTCATGCATGATCTTGGCGATTTTATAACATGGTGTGAGGATGCCCGTAACGTTAGAAGCAGCTGAGAACGAACCGATTTTTCGTCTAGAAGCGTATTGTGGCAAATTGACCTTGTTTTGCAAGTCATTTAAATCAAAGTGACCCTCAGAGGTAAGCCCTATTTTAACGATTTCTGCAAAGCCCTCTCTAAAAGGCAACTCATTTGAATGATGTTCATATGAAGAGATGAAGACGACGGGTTTATAAGTATTTTCAAAGGCTTCAACGGTGTGGATGAGATGTTGATGCTCAGAATGCTCATCTATAAATGTTTTTAAAGCTTTCTCATATTTATAATTACGCGTCAATCCGAGTAATTTCATGAGATGATTAATAGCGCCTGTACTACCGTTTCCCGTAGCGATAATAATATCTTCTGCTCTCGCATTGACTTCTATTTTGATTTTATTTTTGGCCTCTTTATAAAGAGTTGTGGTCTCTCGACCGACATAACTGTTTTCAGTGTGAGTGTTGCCATAGCTTGCCAAAAGTTTTTCCATGCAACGCTCAATAAATCTAACACCTCTTCCTGATGCAGTGTAGTCAGCATATGTTATAAATCGCTTCCCATAAGGGCCTTTAAACTTGTCCGTTTCGCCAATGATTTCTTTTCTTAAAAAATTATTCATGGTCTTCTCTCCTAGATATTTGATAATACTAGGATAATGCATCTATGTGAAGTGACTGTGAAGTATTCGCACAACAAGATTCTTCATCACATTCTTTGCTACTCATTTTTAGGATAATGCATCTAGTGAATTACTGATTATATAAAAAAACGCTTAAGTCAAATGAATAGACTATAAGCGTTTTAGTAAACTTACTTTATTGATTTACATTTCTCACGGCAAGCACATGGTTATAAACATATCTGACATCACCTTGCGGTCCGAAATATTGCGGGTAATCTGATGCATTACCTGATTTAGGATCACTTCTAACAGCACCACAGCCGTGTACATCCATCAATGTATTGTTCATTTTGCCCTGAGCTTCTCCAAAGGCCACATATGCCGCACTACTTGAGATGTTTTTGCCATCTTGATGCGTTGTGCTTGTCCAGTAAAAACCAAAGTTAGATTTGCCATTTGGATCTTTAATAGGTGTCAATGTAAAAAGATCATCAATTGCTGGGGTTCCAGTTGTCTGAACACTCTTTGTATAATCGACTATACTTTGAAGTTCTTTGACATTTGGCAGTCTCCAATCTTCATAACCCGCAAGACTGAGATTTTCAGCATAACTTAAAGCCTCTTCCCAATCTCTTGTAGCACCGTCATCAGCCATTTGCCACATCAGTCCTGTGGCCAAATCAGTTATAGTGCCATCACCATTATCGATGAAGTTATTTTTGCCATAGGCCTCATTGCCTCTTACGAGTCTAAAATAGCCTATATTATCATCACCATTCCTTTTTGTCAAAGGATAGCCTTTAATTCTACCATCTATAAAATTTACACCGAAGACCGTTTCATTGTGATTCATGGTAAGACCAACATACTTGGTACTAGACCATTCTTGTGCATCGATTTCTCTTTCACCAATACTTGTATCCCCAAGGGGTTGATCAAAATATTGTGTGTCTATATAAAGCACATCTGCGACTTCGCCACCTGATTTACCCGTGTATTGTATTAACGAAAACAGTTCTTTGATGGTTGGTAATCGCCAATCGCTATAGCCTGCTAGTTGACTTGCATTGGCGTATTTTACAGCATCATCGTAAGACATTTTAGAAGCCATCGTCTGTTGCCACATCAGTCCAGTGACAAGATCAGTGACTGTGCCATCGTGGTTATCGGTATAACTTGGTTGATTGCCTTCATAATTGCCATCTTGACCATAAAAAGCGTCACCGACATTAACTTGGTTTAAAATAGCTTTATCTGAATAGAGTGTATTCTCACCGGTGTCTACTATTTTATACGTTAAATCAGTTGAGACAGTATTTGTACTTGTACTTGGATTTGTATTTGTATTTGGAATTGTATCGGTATAGATGGATGCGATATAATTAGCGCTATCCCATGTGACATTGGCACCTGTGCTCTCTGCAATAAATCTCAAAGGGACCATCGTTCTACCATTTTCGATGAAAGGTGCAGCGTCGAGCATGATCTTCTTGCCATTCACAAAGCCCTCATTTGAACCAATGGTCAAAACAATTTCAAGATTGTCCTTTTTCGCTGTTACGCTTTGAGTTGAAGCATCCCAAGTCACTTTCATATCCAATGCTGTAAATATAGCACTTACTGGCACCATTGTTCTACCATTTGCGATGACTGGTTCAGTATCAAACTCTATCTTTTCACCGTTATAAATAACTTTCACCACATGATCATTTGTGGTTGCAAAAGCAGTTGCAAAAGCAGTTGGTATACAACTCCCAATCACTAATGTTGCAATTAATAAATAAATACCTAACCTCTTTTTCATATGTTTCACACCTTTCTAGTTTTTATATGCAAATTATAAGCATGTTGTGTGAAGTCCATGTGAAATGATTGAACGCGGCGTCCTTATTTATTTTTAAAAATACAGTTGCTTAATACAAATTATAAACAAAGGGATTCTTCAGGATGGTCAAGCATTTCTTGAATAATTTCGTAAAATTTGCCCACATGTATGCCATCCATGAGTATATGATTAACTTGTACAGAGAGAGGCATTTTCAATAGATCCTGCTCTTTAAAATACTTTCCAAAAGCAATTCTAGGGATGGAATCCACTGATTTTATATTTATGGGATGCGATAAACTTGTGAAAGAGACCCAGGGCATACTGGTGATATAGAGCATGTCATCTCTTTCTTGCTCATTTACGAGATTTATAGTATTTTTTAATGCTTCAACTCTGTCGTTTACTGCTGCAGTGAAGGCTTCGAGATTTTCTGAATAAGATACGGCACAAAAACTAAATACTTCAGGCTGCCCCATTATTATAAATGAAGGATGTACAATATCATGTTCTATGATTTCATCTCCTCTGAGCCTGTACCTAAATTCGGGGATTTCATTGGCAGCTTTTGTGGTTATATAGATCATTGTGGTATAAAAAGAGAGTGACTTTGATTTAATATATGCATAGAATTTTGTGATATCCACATTTGCGCATATATTAAAATGTGGATAGTCCATTGTTCTAAAAAATTCATACTGAGCTTTTCTTGGCCATGTGTCTATATCTATTTTTGTTTCCATTGGCATCAACTCCCTACATGTTTTCAGTTCAAATTATTTTTTTGGCTCAAATTAAAGATTCATCTATTCAAGCATCTAATATACTCAACTGCATTTATTTTTCTTTACCGTACAACTCACGTGCTTTTTTTGTAAAGTGTGCTATAAATTCAGTTTTAGCTTCAGTATAACCCTCTCGATCATGTTTATAAGAAGATAAAAGGTCTTGTTTTAAATAGCCATATGCATTTGCGACCTCTGGATGATCTATTAAGTAATCTCGAAAATAAAGTTCATCCCAATCACCTGCACTTCGCATATGTAGATGATAGACTTTTTCTGCAAAACCATCTTTTGTATAGCCTTTATTGAAAACATAACTTAAATAAGGTGTCATCTGAGTATTCATTAAAGTCCAGCCATTCTGGCACAGGATTTTTGAGATTTCAGACATTGCTGTGTCAGGGGTTATCTCCAATAAAATATCCACAGTGGGTTTAGATAAAAGCCCTTTGACGGCACTGCTGCCAATATGACTGATACGTGAGATTTCTTTTCTTGAAAGAAAACTTCGAATATTGGATTCTTCTTCATCATACCATTGTTTATAATTTTCATTATGTTCTTTTAAGATGATTGGAAATAATGTCCATAATTCTTCTAAGGACATTTGTGATAATTCTTTACTCATATAGGATCCTCCATACTTTATAGATGCTTAAGCATCGTTTCAAAATCTCTTAACGTTGCGCCATGCTTTCTGTCTAAATGAAAGCCCAATATCCCCAGCTCATTAGCAGTATTTACATTCTCAACTTTGTCATCAATGAAAAGGCACTCATGACCTTGCTTTTTGATTTTGTTCAGTGTGATCTCAAATAATTTGGGATCGGGTTTAGCACATTTTTCATAGGAGGATATAATTACCTCACTAAAGTATTTTCTGAGGTCTAAGAGATCAAAGGCCCAGTCTAAAGAAGCTGTCGCATTGGAAAGTACGACTAGATTGTATTGCATTTTTAATCTTTCCAAAACATCAACGGTTTCGTCATAGAGTTCATACTGAAAGGTATCAAAAGCAAGCAAAAAGAGCTTATCTCTCAATTCAAAATTCCCTGGATCTATGGACTCAACAATTTTTGAATAGCGCTGAGTCAACCACTCTTTCTCATCAGACCATGAAACAATTTTGTCCGCTTCATTACAATAGATATTGTCAATCTCTTTAGCTCTTTCAAGGGCTATATCGATCTTGGTTTGATCATAGCCCATAGAAAGCAAAACTCGATTGACAATTGAATTTCTAAATGCTTTTATTTGAAATAATACGCCTCCTGCATCGAAAATAATTGTATCCCTACTGTTTATCTGTGTCATATTTAAACCCTTTCCTATTTGAATTTTAAATGTATTATTTAACGCTCTAACTCTATTTAGAGATAATAATCGATTCTCTATGATATGCCTCTTTAATAATAGCGTACATATTGCAATCTTCATAGCCTTGATTGCTTCTATACTTTTGTTTTGCAGAGCCCTCAAATTGCATACCTACATTCGACATGACCTTCCCTGATGCAGGATTTTGGATTGCATGGTATGATTCTATTCTATTAAACCCTATTGTGTTAAAAGCATATTCTATAACGGCCTGTAATGCGTGACTCGCAATACCTTTGCCCCAAAATGCTCTTCCGATGCAATAGCCGACATCACCGCAAGCATCGAATTCATTTACGGCAAATAAGTTAATGGAACCCACCAACGTATTCGTCTCTTTTAAGACGATTCCCCAGAGATAAAAGTTTTCTCTTTTATAAAGCTCTAGCCAAGAGTTAATGATCTGTTTTGTTTCCGCCACTTGGCGATGAAATGGCCATCTCATATATCGGCTGATCTCCTCATCACTTGCCCAGTTATTAAACATGGCATCTGCATCTTCCATGGTAAAGCGTCTCAGAATAATTCTGTTCGTTTCTAATTCAACAGTGCCTTGATTTTTAATCATGATTGTTTTCCCCTTTCGTGTGAGCTTTCCCATATTACTTATCAAAATCGCCTCTATAAAAGTATCATTAATGACTCAAAGTTTTAATAACATAGTCCGTTATGGTATTGAGCGCTTTTTCAGTGACTAGCGTTTTTCCTTTTTTCATGGTACATAAGCCCGTAATCTTTGTTTTAATAGTGCCTTCAACACGACCTTGTAATAGTGGTTTTTCTGTGATCCCATCTTCTGGTTCATCCGACGACGTCGTAAAAGTACAGGTGTACTGCATTGTAAAATCCTTGTATAACGGCATAAAATAGTTGCCCTCATAAATATAGGGATCAATTTTAGCAGTGATCACCATTGGTTCTTGTCCGTCACTTACAATTGTATGCTTATGGATAATCTCATTGTCGTATTCAAAATTGATTTGGTAGCTCTTCTGTTCACTTGTTTTACCAAATGAGCCCATTTGATCTCCTTGTGTCTGAACCATATACCAATTAAGGTCTATAAAACCTGCAAGTCTCAGAACCATAACTAGGAGTAAGATAATGAGTAGATACATGGATAAACGCTTTTTATTCGTTTTCACCTTTCTTCACCATCTTCACCTTCTTCTATATCATTTAGACCAGCGGTTTTTAACTTTTTAATACTGTTAATAATACCCTTTGAGCCCAGTGTGAGCCAAATACCAAAGATGGATTTCAACAGGGCTGTGATCAATTGACTGTGATAAGCAACGCTGACCTTATCGAGTGAATTCATCGTGTATTTCTGTAATGCGACGATTTGATAAAGGGCACTGATTAAATCTGGCACTGCGTCACTAATGATTAGGAGGCCTGCTACAGAAAAAGCAACATATTGAACTTTTTGATAATCGAGTTCTTCCTTAGAAGCCTCAATTTGAATTTTACCAATCATATGATCTGCTATTTTATCAGCAAAAATCCAGAGGCAGATACCAAGTAGAAAGGTTAGCAACATGGTAGCTATGGGGAGGAAGAGTGAATAATTCTCGATGATATTACTTTGATTTAAATGGTTTACAACTGTTATGACAGCACCAACAATATATGAAAAGTTACTCAGAATAAAGAATAGAGCAATTAATCTAATGCCTATTTTACTTAATAATTTATAACGCATAATTTTTCTCCTTTAGAATGGGATGACTTAGAGTATCTCAGTAGCTATTGTGGCGATCACATAGGCAGCTGGTAAAAGTAATATTTGAGCTAAAAGTGTGCCCAAAACGCGCCCAAAGACCATAAATGTGATGGTGCGTCTAAACTCTCCCTCTGTTGTCTTACCTTCAATCACTGCATCTGTCATGATGGATAAATGAGGATCGATAAAAACGAAGAGGATAATTGTTGATAGACCTGTTATAACTGAGCTGAGTGTACTCGCAGTAGTTCTAAACTCAGGTGCCAACACCCCTGCGTAGAGCGCAGACAAGACTCCCACAGAAAGCAACGCAACTGCAAGCATATTTAGAATTGTAATTCTTATGGGCAAATGGCTTGCTGTTTTGATTTGCTTGATATTATTGATCGAGGGCGCTTTAATATTTTCTTTAAATTGACGAATACCCGCTTTTGAAAATCCGTACAAGAGCAATCGAGGGATTGATTTGCAAATGTTGAAAGTATTCACTGCTTTGGAGTACATTCTTTGGAATGTCGGTATAAAAACAGCAGCAAATAAGGTGCCCAGTGTGGCTGCAAATAATATGTATCTAAAATAGAGGATCAATTCCACAGTTGCCCCACTCTTTATACTGGACTCAACAGTCTTAGCTAACAGAGGGGCCTGAATCGTATTAGATGTCCTTGCAACCAGTACCACCAAATTAAACAGTGCAAAAGATATGGCGATTTTGCCTGTTCTGACGCCCACGATTCTGACGGAATAGGCCAGCGTGTTGATAAAGTGAATAATGATGGTTAACAATATGACGATTGTAATTTGTGTCACGGAGGTACCTTCTTTCGTGTTTGATAGTATTTAATATGATCTGTAACGTATCCACAATGATTTTATTTTCTTCAACATTATAAAAATCCCTATTATTTTTATGTCTAGGCAGTTTTTCTGACATAATGATTATACCATTTTATGAATAACAAAAAAGTCTAAACGTATAGATTTAAGACTTTTTTATTAAAACAAGAAGATTTGAGCCAAAAGCGGCGCCGGCGAAAATCATTTTGTAGCATCGGAGATAGCTCAAATGCTGTAAAATGCTGTCAAATGCTGTTTAAATCATTCGTCTTTCTTAAGCATAGGGTTTGCGATAAAGCAAAAGGCTTTATCCAAAACAGAATGGATAAAACCTTCATTTATTTAGAAAAAACAAGAGAACTTACATCTAAGCAATTTTTTTTGATTTTCGATAAATTCTAACTGAGAATATAGTGATGCCAATCAATGTGGCGAAATATGGAATCGTTTTTACCAGATCCGATGAATACCCCATGGATGCCAGTGCATTGGATAATGCATCGGCAATGCCAAATAGAAATGAAGTCAGTGCAGATCCTAAAACAGTTTGTCTTCCCATAGATTCAGCCGCAAGTGCAATCCATCCTCTACCACTGATCATATCACGTGAGAACCATGAAACATAGCCCATAGACATAAATGCGCCTCCAAAGCCACACATGAGTCCACTGAATAAAATTGCAATCGCCTGTATCTTAGTCACGTTAATGCCTACAGATTCCGCGGCTTCCTTTTTCTCCCCCACAGCTCTAATGTGAAAACCCAAGGCGGTTTTCTTGAGTAAGTAATACGTGAAGAGTACTGCTAAAAGTGAAAGGTAAGTTAGAATATTATGGCCGGAGATAATGTGACCGACAATAGGTAGATCCTGAATGATCGGTATGTTAATCGTGGGCAGTACTTTACTTGCCAAGGAAATACTCGTGCCTTTATCGTGAGCAACAAGGTAAAGAAAAAATATTGTACCGCCACTTGCCAAGCTGTTGATGGCAATACCGCCAAGGATGATATTGGTTTTGTAGTGCAAAGTAAAAAAAGCAAGGAGTCCCGAGAATGCAACAGCCATTACAAGTGCCATGATCAAACCAATAAGTGCACTTTGACTGAGATAACTAAAAAACATACCTGAGAATGCGGCAATTAGCATCAAACCTTCAAGTGAAATATTGGGTACCCCTGCTACGTCCGATACGACTGCTCCCATTGAAGCAAAAAGCAAAGGTGTCGTTACACGAAATATGGAATATATAAAATCACTCGTGGAGATTAAATCAAGAAGCGACTTCATGGTTAACCTCCTTTACATCTTTTTCTATCCATCTCTGTCTGTATTTTTTGAGAAGTTTTTCAGCAGAAATTAAGAGAATAATCAAACTCTGCAAAATGGCAATCATTTCAGTTGGGACATCTGCTGATCGGTTTACTAAGTCTGCACCGACTCTCAAATAGCCCACAAACAAAGAGGCACCAACCACACCAAAAGGATTGTTATTGGCGAGCATCGCAATCATACAACCGTCAAAACCATAGCCCGGTAAACCGGTCCACTCAAAACGTCTATGAAGGCCTAAACACTCAACCATACCACCGACACCGGCAATGGCGCCTGCGAGCACATGAACCATAATGATGACCTTAGTGACATTGATACCCGAATACTGTGCAAATTTTGGATTGGTTCCTGTAACTCTGATTTCATAGCCGCTTCTCGTCTTATAGATATAGACATACACCAAAGCGGCACATAAAAGTGCAATTAAGAACCCCGCATGGACTCTTGTACCTTTTAAGATCACAGGCAATAATGCATCAGAATTATACTTGTAAGATACCAGATTGGCAACACTTGGATCGCGTAAAATATTGTTTAAAATGTAGCTGCCTATCCCTAATACGATACTGTTCATCATGAGAGATGTGACCATTTCGTTGGCATTATATTTTGCTCTGAGAATACCGGGAACCAACATCACGGCAGTCCCCGCTATAGCGCTTGCTGTAAAACAGGCAAGGGGTAATAAGATAGGCGGTAATTTCAACCAGATTGCAAGTATGGAACCTATAATACCCGAGAAATAGAATACCCCTTCTCCACCTAGATTAAAGAGCCCTGTTCTAAACAGAAGAGAAATGGACAGACCAGAAAAAATCAACGGAATTGCCGCTTCAATGATATTGCCAATATAGCGCTTTGAAGTCAAAGGTTTCAATAAGAAAATTTGGATCGACTCAAAGGGATTTTTGCTCACCATGACAATGATGATAAAGGCAACCAAGATTGCTGCAACCATTGAAAACAATGTTCTAATAATATTAAAGGACTTTTCTCTATTCATCTCTATTAACCGCCTTTGCAATTTGTTCTGGCGTATGTCTTTCTATTCCAAGCATATGGATGCCCAATTGTTCTTCGTTAAGGCCTTCTGTATGATCATAATAGGCCACAATTTCACCTTCATACATTACGGCAATGACATCAGAGAGTTTAAGAATCTCGTTTAAATCCGCAGAAACCAACAAGACAGCACATCCCTGATCCCTCAGTTCTATTATTTTCTTGTGTATAATATGAGCGGCGCCTATGTCAACACCTCTTGTGGGTTGTTCGGCAATTAAAATTTGTGGATTGTTCTCACATTCCCTTGCAACGACCACTTTCTGCATATTGCCGCCTGAAAGCATGCCAATAGGTTGAGTCTGCCCCATACAACGGATTTCATAATCCGATATGTTCCGATTGACAAAAGCACTGATTTTCTTAAAATTTAAAAGGCCATGTTTACAAAAATCTTCTGAGTAGATTTGATTGGAAATCATGTTGTCGCTGATGGACTCTTTTACTGCGACGCCCTGATCTAAACGATCTTCTGGAATGTAACCAACTTCTCTTTTTCGGATTTGAGCAATGGTATCTTCTTTGATCGTTTGACCATTAAATGAGATATCGCCGTTTTGAATAGGCATACGTCTCGTCAACATATCGATTAACTCCACTTGACCATTGCCTTGCACGCCAGCGATTCCAAAAATCATGCCGCCTTTAACACCGAAGTTAATTTCTTTGAGTAATTGTACCTGTTCTTGATCCTTATAGGTGATGTGGTCAACACTTATTTTATTGGTGCTATAGTGATGTGCGTTCTTCTTTATAGAAATATCCATCTCACAACCCATGATAAAATTAGAAATTTCTTTTTCTGAAACATCAGACGCATTGTAAGTTCCAACTGTTTTGCCACTTCTTATGACCGTGATGCGATCAGATATTAGCTTAATTTCTGGAATCTTGTGAGAAATAAAGACAATCGTATGTCCTTGTGCCTTTAGATGCATCAATTCCTTAAAAAGTTGTTCCGTTTCCTGTGGTGCAAGAACTGCTGTGGGTTCGTCGAGAATTAATATTTCTGCACCACGTGCAAGGGCTTTTAAGATCTCAACCTTTTGCTTTACCCCAACTGGGAGCTTCTTGGTGATCTCTTTAGGATCTACGATCAAATTGTATTTTTTACTCAATGCCTCCGTAAACTGAATGGATTTTTCTTCGTTGACAAACAGTCTTTTTTTCATCTCCATGCCTAACACAATATTCTGTGCGACGGAAAAAGATTCAACCAACATAAAATGCTGATGGACCATTCCAATACCATTTTTTATGGCTTCTTTTGAATCCGAGAACTGGACCTGCTTGCCGTTTAAAATGATTTCTCCACGGGATGGCGCTTCCATCCCGAAGAGAATTTTCATCAATGTTGTTTTACCAGAACCATTTTCACCCACGAGTGAATGAATCTCACCTTTTTTTAGATTAAAGGAGACATTCGAGTTCGCTACGACGCCGTTTCCATATATTTTTGAAATGTTGTTCATTTCTAAAATGTAATTGCTCATATATCCACCTTAATCTTTAACGATCATACAATTTAGCTACTATACAATATGAATCTAAGGACGTACAGCATCTCTGATTGTATTGACTTGTTCAGTGGTTAGCCCTGCTGTATCCGTTATTGTAGCTTCTCCATTTACAACTTTTGCTTGAAGTTCACTCACTGTATTTCGATCGGATTCACTTAAAAGTTTTTGATAGAATTCATTATTTGCAATGCCAACGGCGCCATCTTTAAGGCCATAGAAGCCTTTTGTGCCATACGCAACATCATCAGCCATAGCTTTTTTTACAATCATTAGAGCCGTTTGAGGAATATTCTTGATTGCAGAAGTGATGATGACATTAGCCATATCCGGTTGTGCTTCTTTCAATGCCTCAGCTTGATCTGAATCCACACCAATTGCAAATTTTTCTTTGGCAACAGCTGCATCGATAACGCCCAGGCCGGATTGTCCTGCTGCTGCAAATATAACAGAAACGCCTGAATTATAAAGCAATAGGCCATTTTCTTTACCTTTAGCTGTATCTGTGAAGCTGCCCACATATGAAGCCGCCACTTTAATATCTGGATTTATTTGTTGAGCACCTTCAATATAGCCTACCAAAAATTCATTGATGCCTGGTATATCCATGCCACCCACGAAACCAATTGTATTTTCACCAAGTTCTTTTGCCTTTAATGCTGCAACGGCACCACTGAGATAACACATTTCATTGTTTTTAGGTGAGATGATGTAGACATTCGCTGGTATCTCTTCCATTGTATCATCTAAATTGATAAATTTCTGCTCAGGGTATTCTTCAGCTATTTGAGTCAATGCATCGTCACCATTGCTTGACACCGTTAAAATAAGATCATAATTTTTTTCACATAAATCGACATAAGCGGAATAGTATTTAGAAGAATCAGAGCCACTTTCCACATAGTCAACTTGGATTCCTAGTTCAGATTTTAGCAATTCAATTGAATTAAAAGCAGCATCGAAAAATGATTTGTCCCCTAAGTTACCTGGTATCATCAATGCAACTTTATAGTCTGAAGTATCATTTTCAGTGTTGGTATTTGTGGCATTAGTACTTTCTTCACTTTTATTGCTTTCAGTGTTTTGAGCATTTTGAGTGTCATTCGTATTTGGTTGCGATGAACATCCTGTGAAAAATACCCCCATCATTAGACTCATAGCAAGCAATAGTGCAAACGCTTTTTTCATAATTTAGTCCTCCCTTTTTTCTTATACGCTTTAATTGGCATAATCTTTTTATATACTTCAAAGTATTTTATTTATGAAATCCTTTTTATGACAAGATCTCTGAATTTGGCTTCATCCATTTTAGTGGCGTAGCGAAAATTCCGATCCGTCTTGGAATGAATTTCATAAGCATTTACTTTAAATACAATGGCGCCCCGTGTACTCGTCCCAGAAAGCTCAATGGTGAAGTCACTTTGTTTTAATTCAACAATCGATGGATCAATTAAATAGGCGATTAAAAGCACATCGTGAAATGTGACGGGATAGCCTGTCTTTTCTTTAAATATTTCTATCCCATTACGATAATACATCATGCGTTCACTCTTATTAGAAAAGAGTGAATCTAACAATTCCTCTTGTATAAGACAATATTTGGTGACATCCAGTCCAAACATGGTTAATGACTCTGAAAAATCCATTACAATCCTTGCGGCTTCAGGATCACATAATAGATTCCATTCAGGTGCACTACTTGTGAACATACCTCCCATGGCAATAATTTGGACATTTTTCATAATTTCTGGTGCCCTATGAAAGGCTAACCCTAGATTGGTCATGGCACCCATTGCCACGATAATTAATTCAGGGTTATCTCTAACCGATTGAATGATAAAATCAACGGCATCTATATCTGTTTTAGGATTATAGTGAACGCCTTTATTTAAAATTTCATATTGAATAGGTGATTCTTCATGTACGGGTCTTTCAATAAGTGGTGTGCCATAACCTGCATATATGGGGATGTCAGTTCTGCCGTATTGCTTACATAAATCCATCACCATTTCTGCTCTTTTATATGTGTTCTGATAGACTGTGGTAATCCCCATGATTTCGAGTTCGGGTGAATTCAGTGCCATGATTATAGCAGCGGCATCATCTACATCATCACCTAAATCGGTGTCTATTAAAATCGTCTTTGTATTTTTTTTAGTCATCCTTATGCTCCTAACCCCTATAGAAAATTGGTGTGGTTTTCTGAATTCTTTGTGTTGTTTTTCTGAATTCATTATAAAGAGTGAATCAATTTCATGTAAAGGACACATGACCTTTTCCTGAAATATAATTTAAAATAAAAACAAGGCCGCATTTTGAGCGTTGCCTTGTTTTTTTGTTCTTGTCTTCGTCTTCATCAGCTCCAAAGATTTTTGAGAAGGAGCTTATATTTTTCATCTGTAATAATCATCTTTTTATTCTTAGATGCAATTTCTTCTAATGCCTTTAATTTTTGAATGCTTCTCCCCACTGTGCGAATGCTCACACCAATATTTTTGGCAATATCTTCATATTGTGCTTCAATAACAACGCGTTTGCCTTCGTCTTTATGTGTGTCATAATAGTGGATCAGGTAGTATCTAAGCCTATTCAATCCATCAAGGTAATAAAAGATGCCATCATCACCTGAGCGCTTATATAAATCCTCAGCAATCAGCGTGATACATCGGCGCAACATTTCTTGATTGGTCATGACAAAATCATAGACCACAGCTGATTCCACTCTTAGGGCGACAAGCTCTGTAACACTGATAACTGTCGCTACATAACTGTTTTTCTTGGCAAATACCTCAAGCATGCCAACATTGCCATTGCTTTTATCAATTTGAAAGTAGTTGTATTCATTGCCATCTGTGTAGTGCTTGGTTCCAAGCGCAGTACCTGACTTAATAAAATAGAGATATTTTGGAAAATCTCCTCTTGTCACAATAAAGGATTTTGGTGCATATGTGATCCATGTGCCCATATCAACAATTTCTTTTGGCAATATGGATAAATTAAACGTGGATTCATTTTCGTATTTGGCCCATTCACTTGTGAGATTCATCGTCTCATCCTTCCTACTAATTGCCTTTTTCATTTGTTTTTATATTTGCTTTATCTTTTTATCAGATGTCCTTTTAAAGGCCGGAATTGCTTCTGATTTCAACGATAGTGCCTTCAGGAGCCTTTATTTTGAACAGCTTGCCACCTTTTACTTCATAGATGTCTTGTCCTTCTTTTTTTTGAAATCGATCAAACCCAAGTTTTTTAATTCGATGGTATTCAGAATCGATATCTTCTGTTGAGAGCGCAAAGTGCACGATGCCCTTGCTGTTTTTGTTGTAATCACTCAGCGCTTCACCTATTTTATGTGTTTGAAGCTCAATCATAACACCAGAAAGTTCCAACCAAGAATTAAAGGCTCTCATATGAAAGTTTGGCGTTTCTTGAATCAATTTAAACCCTAAAATAGTCATATAAAACTGCTTTGAAGCTTCATAGCAATCCGTTTGAATACAAATATGGTGCATTTTCATATCTTTATGCCTCCTATAGTGAATCGATTATTATGCCACCTATTACACATGTCCATATAGAGCCCTTTGAGCTAATTAAAGATCTCACCAAGCAATTCATTATAGCCGTTGAATCTGTTAATAAGAGCATAGTTGAGGAACAGCACCCGGTCTACCTTTTGCTCACGAACAAAATCAATTAGATTGCCCTCCCAAAGTCTAGGATCAATCACATAGATGTCTTTAAAGTCGGCTGTTAAATAAGGGATAAAAGCATTTGCGTAAGAGTCTTTAATCACGAGCAATTTATCGTTAGAACAAGCATCTTTACTGACGATTTGAATCAGAGCGTGATCTCCTTTTAAAAAAACAGCGTACTCATCTTCAGGTGTACTGTAGAGCTCACTTACCACAGGATTGGGTTCTCCTATCAGGTCACTGCCAAAATAGAAAACAGCAGATTGTGCCGATTTAGGCACATTGACATTTACAATATCTGGCGTAGACCTCAGAACTTCACTTTGAGTGACTCTATATAAACTGCCAAGGTAATTCGATAATTCATAGTGCACGTCTGTCTGATAAGGTTCCAGTGCCAACTCAGTATCTGATTCACTTTTTAATGCTTTTTTATAAATTTCATAGGCATAAAAAGCGCCAAGCTGAGTCCAATGGTGGTCCGTTCGAAAGTAGATATATTCATTGGCATGGTCATTTAAAGTCTCTAGAACATCTATCGGATTGACATTCACAAGTTGCTTATAGGCTTCGTTGATGGTTTCAGACTGGGAATACGTGAGTGCCTTTACTTCTGGATCATCTAGAAACTCTATTTGTGTTGGCACTAACATGGCATCCACGGCAACCGTTTCGGGTAATTTGCTTTTAAATGCATTAAGTGTTTGAGCATAAAGGGATATGGCATCTGGATTATAAATGTTGAGCTCATAAGCTGTGTTATCCATAATGAGCACAGAGCCCATCTCAACTGTGTTCACAAGATCTTCCTCTACACCATCTGATTCTGGCATTTGCTTAGAAGCATTTTCGGAAACCGAATCGTTATGGGTGTTCGTTTGTTGTTTCCAATCTGAAGCAACATTGATCCCCTCTGTATCTATAATGGACATTTTATTTGAAAAGCCCTTTAATGAATCCATTTGGGCAGACAGAGATAAAAACGAAGTTCGCCAAGGGAAATCATCAGAGTAGATGGTTTCAATATCATCAAACAATGAACGATCTGCAATGGAATCCCAAAGACTCGATCTGCTATTTATCGCATTGAGCATTAGAGCACCATTGTTTGAAAAACTCATGATATTAAAAACAAGGATAAATATTAAGAAAAATAGAGCTGGAAAATAAAATCTTTTCATTGGAATTCCTTTCAAAAGACTTAAGTTTATAAAGACAACGCCAGCACAGGCCATTAAAATCTAACCCCTAAAATCTAAAATAGATAAAGGGATTATAAGACTGTCCAAGGATAAGTGCCGTGGAAATCGTCAAAACTGCTAAAACAAAAACGCCTTTTAACACATCACTCAACAATAACGGTATAAAACTAGAAGTACTTAACTTATGCTGAGCTTTTTCATACAAGTGTTTAGAAATTGGCATACAGAAGATAATCGCAAGCAAAAGAAATGCTGCATTGGATTTAATTCGAAGGAGATCAGTAGCTTGAAAGAGCTCTACACCGCTCATACCAAGCATGGTTTTCATATAGGCGAGGCCTTGGCTCAGATCTGTATAATAGAAAAGCACCCAACCCAATAAAACAGCACCTATTAGGTAAATATGATTTATAAATCGGGGAATTCTATCCAGTATTCTAAGCAAAAATTGTTTCTCTAGGACGATAAGAACACCATAATAAAGGCCCCATAAAACGAAATTCCAACTCGCACCATGCCAAAGTCCTGTTAAAAACCACACTGTTGCAAGATTAAATAAACGTCTTTTTCGGTTGCCGCCCATGGGAATATAGACATAGTCTCTAAAAAATGAACCCAGTGATATATGCCAACGCCTCCAAAACTCCGTTGCAGATCGAGAGACATAAGGATAATTAAAGTTTTCTTTATAAGTAAATCCAAACATGTGCCCCAGCCCTATGGCCATATCTGAATAGCCTGAAAAATCAAAGTAAATTTGAATGGCAAACAATAAGATGCCAAGCCAAGACCCCATCACGGTGAGATTTGAAAAGGACTGATCCAAGTACACTCTGGCCAAATCCCCTGCAGTGTTAGCGATGATCACTTTCTTACCAAGGCCTATAATAAACCTTAGCACACCCTTGTTGAATCTTTCCCATGATAAAACGCGAACTTCAATTTCTTTGGCAATATCTTTATAGCGGACAATGGGACCAGCCACAAGTTGGTGGAAAAGTGATACGAACAGTAAAAAACTTAAAAAGCTCTTCTGTGCTTTTACCTCACCTCTGTAGACGTCTACTGTGTAAGAAAGCGTTTGAAATGTATAGAAAGATATGCCTATGGGCAAGCTAAATGAAGGTGCTATATAGTTGAGATTAAAAACAGCATTTAGCGATTGAGTGAAAAAAGCACTGTATTTAAATATACTGAGAAGGCCTAAATTAATTACAAGTGATGAGAGGAGTACCAATCTTTTTTGCCATTGTTTATTGGTATTTTCTATGACGCGGCCATGTATGTAATCAACTGTAGCACTTAAAATTAAAAGAGACACCCAAATGGGCTCACCCCAAGCGTAAAAAAACAATGAAAAAATAACGAGTACAACATCCTTTAACTTTTGCTTAGGCATCAAGTAATAAAATACAAGACATACTGGTAAGAATGCAAATAAAAAGAACAAGTTTGAAAATACCACGATTGCCCTCCTGGGAATTTACTATTGATTGAATGTGAAAAAGAGCACATAACCTCTAGATTATACACTAAAACCAAAAATATTAAAATAATGAAAGATTATTTTTAACCAAAATGGCTCACAAGTCATCTAATAGAACTCCAGAGATATTATAACGGTTCTTGTTTACCAACCCAAATAAGATATGTCGTCAATAGTGCCTTCGGTGAAACTGATTTTGAGTGTTTTCCCAGAAGTGAGTTTCCAAAGATAACTGGTACTAATTGCTTTAGAGTTTTCATCATAATAGGACTTGCCAAATTCTATAGATGTTCCAAGCGCATCCATCACCTCTTCAAATGTCGTATAACCGTTCATTTTGATGGTGGACTCATTTTCGATAATATGAGGGGATTCTTGTATGGACATGACGATCATTTTGTAAACGGCTTTATCCTCTTTTAGGACAACTTTAATGGTACCGTAGGGAAAGTTCCAAACTGAAAATAACCCCCAGTCATCTACAGTGCCTTTTTTGCCTAATTTTGTTTCAAGTTGAGCTCGTGTATCTTCTAAATCGAGTTCTAAGTATTTTTGATAAAGTTTGGAATTTGATATTTCATCAAGAGACATTTCCATGCCTAAAGTAGCTTTTATACATAAACGCGATTCTAAATTGGTGTATAATATTATCCCTGCAATAATGACAACGATAACGGCTGCAATTGTTTTCTTCATTTTCCCCCCTGATTTCAATTAGAAATTGCTATTTTCAAATTTTGATATATCTTCTTGTGTAAGGGCAGATGTTGATACATTGACCGCATATGGTGGATTCGATATTTTCAAGATCACATTTTTTTCTAGCTTCTTTTCGACAGGCTTTGGCGTCATAGTAGGCTTCTCGTTCCATCCCTAAATGCCAGTTAATCCCCTTAACCGCTTTCCCTTCACATACATCTGTACACAATGTGCAATTGCCGCACTTGGATTCATTTATCGGGGTTGCAGTCGATAATTTTAAGTTCGTAAGAACGGAGGTTAAACGCACCGCTGAACCATAATCTTTTGTTATAAGCAATGCACATTTACCGATCCAGCCCATCCCTGCTCTTGTGGCCACTGTTTTATGCGGTAAATCAGTGCGTAGACTTTCGTTGGAAGCGACAGTGGTCGTTGTCTTCGCTATAGCCTCATAGCCCATAGCTTTAATTTTTTCAGATACCTGCAATGCAATTTGATCTAATTCAGCATTTAATCGCTTGTACTCTTTATAGTAGTTCTGATTTGGACCGCTTGCTATATAACGCACAATTTCAGGATCAATTGCCTTCGCAATACTTATACCATAGTTTAAGTGCTGGCGATGTTCACCTGGAATTTCCGATAAATCTGCAAAGCCCACTTGGTCTGCACCGAGCTCAAGAATATATTTTTTAAAATCGTTTTCTAAATTCATTAGATCTAACCACCTTTCTTTTAGTTAATCAGCTTTACTAAAGGGTTCTACATTTTCCTTCTCGATCTCTATCTCGCCGGTGCCATATAAACCTAAAAAATATGAATCTTCTGTCTCAGAAAGTATTTCGCCCCATAAACCGTTAGGAAAATTTTGAGCCCACTCTGGTTCGAATTCTGGTTTTATTAAAACTTCAACGCCAATATTGCTTTTTAAATCTTCATAGAAGCCCAAATTAGATTTTTTGACCCACCCCTTATCAAGTCGATTAGCATCTATTGGTTTATTCGCCTCAATATAAAACCAATCTTCATAAGCATCACGAACCTTCACGGCCTTTCCAACTTGAAAGTGATTGACAGCAATGCTGTTGTGTTCAGGCGTTATGAAAACAGTAGCCTCTTTGACTATATACATTTCAGAGGGCTCAATGGAACTTGCCCCTGCTTCACCTGGTGATTCAAGAGTCCATGTGGGTACGACACCCTCAATAGAAATGCGTGTGAGATAATCGTTTTCTTTATTTAAAATTCTAAGCTGATCACTATTATGGATTGCAAATCTATTTAATAAACAGATAGGGCCATATGCGGGTTTGCCGAGCATTAGAATGCCCTCGTCAGCTTCAATATGATAATCTGAAAACAACTCGATATCAAAATTGCCTTCTCGCAATTTTATCAAGTGTTCTGAAGATACTTTTTTGTTTTCGGATGTACTCGCTTTAGAGTTTAAAACTGCGGTTTCTGGATCACTTGATATCGCTTGATCTTGCGAGGGCATACTATAGACAATATTTTCATCTTCTTTATCCTTAACGTCTTGGCCAATGTATTTTTTAATGCAATTAATTTTGCCATCATCAATGTTTTTTACAGAAAAAAGATATTGGTCAGTTCCCCTTAAGATGACTTCAGTTTCCTCTGTAAACACATTTTGAATAACAATGTCAGTGGTATATTGAGGATCAACAATCGCATCTAAAGTAATTGCTTCATTTTCCTTGGGATAGACGATTTGATCAGAGTCAAGCCAAAACAACTGGTTGTCGTATTCAAAAGATTTTATAGGGGTTATGGAATCGGTCGCATATAAAGTGCCAATTCTACTGACAAATGTGCCGCTATCTAAAATATAGTATCGACTGTCAGGTGACCAGTACGTTTCACATAGCGCCCCATTTGCAATTGTTTGTTCTGTCTTTTGATCAAGATCATATAGAAATGCCGTTCTATCTCCTGTTTGACTGTCCATGAGCAGGATACTTGCAAGCTTAGAATCAGGAGAAATGCTACAATCAAAGACTGTGAGAGTTGAAACGACTGCATCGGTTTGTGACTGTGTTATTTGCTCTTGAAGTACATTGTATTTCATTTCTGATTCGGATAGTTGTTTTTGGAGCTTTGCAATTTCTTCATCATTGCTACAACTTGATAATAATATGATCATAAGCAACAAAAAAAATATTGTTTTCATTTTCATATCAATCACCTTGGGTAAATGTCTTTTGAAGATTAAAGTGCTTGAGCACGTTTTTATACATTTTATCAATACTACTTTTCCCGTCTGTTACAGTGACTTTATAACCCAATTGAGCGGCGGTTTGATTGGCAATTTCAGCGAACCTAATATCTCTCTGCATCCAATTTGAAAATGCAGTTTGAGAATCACTGCATTCGCGTAAATAATGCGATACCCACGGACGTTCCTTATATTTTTCAACTTGAAACTCGGCGGATGGCACTATGCAAATATAGTTTTCTTTTGAGATTTTTATGGATGCCATATTTTGTGGCAACAAAGCAGCACCCTCCACAACTAATCCCGCAGAGGATGGTAATTTGTCAATGTCATTCATAACGATCTCAAAGGCTTCTTCGTAGAACTTAAATTCGTCCTCTACTTGTTCAGCAACAGGTCTTAACCATGTTTCATCGATACTCAAAGTGGCCATTTTGCCAATGGTAGGTTTACCCATAGTCGCGCCAAGCTTCATATATCGCTCAAGATGATCATCACATTTGTAATAGGTAAATCCAAAGTCTTTTACCAGTTTTTCAGCTATTGTGCTCTTTCCACTACATGGCGAACCACCGATCCAGTATGTGTTTCTATGTAAACTCATGATAACCTCCTCTAATTTAGCTTTTGATCTGTCAGTCTGCGTCTGATGTGTTGAATCGTGTATCTATATAGATTTGCTTCTATTTGATTTATGAATAATAAAGGCTTTGATTGATATTAACATCAGCGATGCAGTCTGCGCTAAATAGCCCACCAGAATACTATTCACAAACATAGTTGGACGATTGTACGGCAATGTATTTAAAAATAGCTCAACATTCCAATACAAAAAGCAACAAATGGTTAAACTCAAAACAACCCATAAATTGAGGGATTTTTTTTCGTAGGTAATATACCCAATTGTCAAAAAGACGATCACTAATGAAAAACATAAGAATGAGATAAACTGATCTTGAGTTACTACAATTGGAATATCGGGTCCTAGAAAAAGACTCGCAATACTGTGCATAATCAAATTTAAAATTAAAATAATTGAAAAAGCTAATGATAGATTCTTATTATAATTTAGGTGCATTTCAAACCTCATTTCTGACTTTAGAATGACTGTATATGGATTCGTTTTGATGTCAAGTATGATCGTGCCCGGTATTGTACGCACGATGCTTGTCATGAGCATTCATGATCTGCTCAAATCGCTCTATATCGTTATCTTCAATGGACAAACGTAATACTTCAAACGTGTTCATGAAAAAAAAGGTTTTGGTGATTGTAACATACACATAGACTGAACTTATGTCATAAGACTCAATATTTTCAATTGGGAATCGCCTGCCCTCGTGAAATATATAGGTATCACTTATTCCGCTCAATGATGTGTGCGTCATAAGACCATTTATAATGGTTAATAGAACTGTTATGCCAAATGATGTCAGTGCAAGACTGCGCTTTTGGTATGCAAGATAGAAAACAATTACTGTTAGCACTACCATTAATAAGGTCAGTATTAAGATGACGATGTCGCGTTTAATGACGATCTCTAACGTATCTTTTCTGCGGGTTTTAAAACTTTTTATGGTCTTAATTAATAAGTAGAGATTCAACAGAAATAGGATGGCCGCAACCGTATGATCTGATTTTAAAAATTCAATTTGTGTGGGTGATAAAAATCTAAATACAGATATGTACAAAAATGAAATTATGAATACGATTGCTACAATTGAAACGATAGTAAGTATTTCTAAATTGACTTTACGCATAGATTCCTCCTTTGTGTTACGATATTGTTATCTAACTGAACTAAATGCAAATAGCAAGAATGTTGCAAAGCTTAAAATGGCCTTTCTTTTGTTTGCAATAATATGATACTTTAAAATGATTTCATCAACTTCTGTGGGTTTGTAAAAATCACTTTTTAAAAACGTATAGTATTTTTGTCTCGATATTCCTTTTATAGAATGCGCACTTTTAAACGCTTCATAATCGTCGCTATGAAATGTATGCACATAGCGCGCAATTGTATTTACTTTAGAATAGATGACTCCAATCTCTATGGGGATTAATGCAAAGGTTAATATAAGTGTGACCTTGGCATTGATGAACAACAGAATAGCTAATAAAATGCAAAAAATGAGCAATCTGGTGATATCCTTTATTTCTTTTTCTAAAAGCGTGCGTGTTTCTTCTCGCGTCGTTTTTTTCATTTATTTTTCCCCACGATTAAAATAGTAACTTAATGCGAAATGATCTCAAATGGCAACAAGTTCACCGCTTGTAAAAACGCTTTACGCTCATCGCTTTAAACCGGTAAAAGGGTAATTAAGAATCCTCCAGCAATTAAACTTACCAAATTAGCGACGATAACATATTTAATTACAGGCCACTTCCCTTTTTCTCTAATGAATAAGCTAAATCCAACTATTTCAGCAAGAAATACGAAGAATTCACCATGAACTTGATATAGGATTAAATAGCCCCCTAAAAGGGTACTCCACTTAATGAGCCAAATATTTAAAACGCCTTGGGTCAATAGATTAATAACGAGAAATACAATCCAGCTTCTTTTTTCTCTAAATTTATAAAACCAAAACACAATGGCTTCAATTAAAAGTGTGAGTATCACACGGAGCGATACAATTAATGCCGACCGAAATGGATATCTGCCATAGGTCAATGTTTCCTTAGAAATATCTAAAGTGAGCACTTCGTTATAACGTCTTAGCCTCTTATCGAATGTGCATTCAAAGGTTTTATCTTGTGTTGTCACTCTAAACGTATAATGACCATCTGTTTGCATATCTTGTGAATAGAAAATAAAGTAGCCTTCCCATGCCGTTCTTTTGAATTGGGCTTTTGGCTGATGTTCGTTTGAAACCATCACAATGGAGATGTCATCTGTTGGATTATTGACTAAAATAAGCAATGAAGGCGGCTCCATAGAATTTGCAAATGCAACCGATGCGTTCAGTCCGATCCCAATAACGAGCAGGACTAAAAACCTTGAAAACTTATGTATGTTAAACATTTGATCATTTCCCCCTCTGGAATATCTTCATCTACGTCAGTTTTAAAAACCTCTTTGTGATCGTTAATTCATTATAATATTTTCATTAAATCGCAGACAATTGCCATTTTTAAATTCAATGACGAAGTCTTCAACTTGTCCTTGTAATTTCACAACATTTTCTAAATCAATCTTTATACGGACATAATCGCTTAATTTGAGGGTTCTTATCAATAATTGGCCATTTATCCAGATATCTAACCAATAAACGTGATTTAGGTCATCATCTATTTTAAACTGCCCCTTTCCACCTGAAACGTAATCATTTAATAATGCGATGACATATACTTGTGCTTCTTCTCCATCTAAATCAAAATTTAGGCAAGTTTCTCTAAAGACCGTAGGGCTACGATGGTGTAAGTTTGATAATAGATCATAGATTTCTTGATCGGCAGGTGATTCAGTTTCTTTTATGCTTTTCTTAAGCGATTCTGTTATAAGTATTCTTTGGCCTCCTATGGTGTGTATCATTGTCGCCTCCGTTTTAAATCATATTTTATGGCCACTTAATGACTCTATGGCGTGTATCTGACAATGATCAGAATGACGATCAAGATGGATATGACGGCATCTCTACCAATTATGATCCAATTTCTCTTCTCTTCTAAAAAATGATTTAAATTGGATATGATTGAACCGCCTAAGGCAAAACTCAGACCAATTCTTGGCGCTCCTTTTATAAATGCAACTACGCCCAACATATATAAGACAATATAAGTCATCAATATTATCTGATTATATTTTTTTTTCATTTGAGCTCCTTTCTTTTGGATAATGCTCGAATGTAATTACTGATACGCTTCGACCTTTACACTTATGACTCATTTTAATCCATATCAAATACAGATAATAGATATTGGGATTATTTTGTCTTACTACTATTATAGAATAATTATTGACAAATAGGTATTAAAAAAGGATTAGAAAAGTATAGAAAAAAGTTCTGCTTACCTATTCTCTTAAGTCTAGTGAATAGATATATAGAACTTTTTATGATTAATTTATAGACGATGGTCAAAAAAGCAAAAGATGCTGAACTGGCAGAGTTTAAAATGAAACAACATATACTTAATGTGCGCAAGACATTTGAAGACAATTTTTCACTTTTGATCTGATTTCAATAAAAAAAAGGCGCTTATCTTCTATTGAGAAAATAAGGCCTTTTTTTAGTTGTGTCAAATCACAAAATATTTGATCTTGGCTTCTTCGTATTTTATCATAAGTTTTCAACGATATTATGAATAACTTCAGGTAAAAAGCTCTCAATATCGTCATAACGATCTCGATTAACCTCATACTTCGAAAATGATTCATATACGTCAAGCAATTGATCAAATCCACCAAAGTTCATTTCCTTTTCTAAAATATGAGAAAAAGTATAAACTTCACCATATATCTGCTTATAAATTCGGCATTCTATAGCCCTTACTAAATATTCATCTAATTGTCTATTTAAAGGCATGTTTTTATACATAGGACTATTGATGAGTGTCTTTGGAAGTGCAACACCTTCATCAGCCATTTGATCTGCGATAGATTTAACCGTATCATTGATATGCACGTGAAGTAATTCATGGATCAATGTTTCCAGCAGAGTATCATAGTCAAATTTATATGGATTTTGATCGAAAGAATTTGGAGATTGGAAAGATATCGCTTGAATTTCATCCCCTTCTGTATAAGTGAAAAAACTTGCCATGGAAGGTCTAAAAATTGTAAGAATAACTTGATAATTGAAATCGTTATCTTTTTTTACGCCGATATAGGCTGCCATTTCATGAATCAGTTTTAACGCTTTTTCATCTTTAGATTTTTTTATTGTATAAGTCTCTAATGAGTTCTTTAAAACACTGTTTTTTTCAAAGAATTCATGTGCTGCTGTATCTGCATAAAAAGACTCTAACCCATTGATAAATTCAATAATTGCTTTGTCTTCTTTAAAATGATCTTGTCTATATATCGTATTGATTCTATCCAGTCTAACTTTTTGGTTGACCACTTCAGTTGCGTCCAAACCGTAGTAGCCCAAAATAACGCCGATGGCATCGCCACTTATATCTTCACCATGAATGTATGGTTTGCATTTTTGGATGAATTCATGATCCGAATACGCTGAAAAGTATTTTTTTGCACTTTTATATAGAGGTGTTTTGTCTGTGTCAGGCAGTAGGATATGGCTGTCAAACTCTAAATTGAGTGCAGATGCAATGATATATGTATCTAGGATTTCACTCGTTCTGATGGATAATCCATTTGAATACTGCTCTTTGTTTTGAATATCCACAATGGTTTTAAAATAGTCTTTTGAATCCGCACTAGATTTTGAACTGACTTGTGCAAATAAACCTCCCCATGTGCATAACAGTAAAACCAATATCATCAGAGTTGTTATCAATTTTTTTTTCATTTACTTTCTCCTCAATGCTTTGTTATTCTCACTCTATTCTCAAAAATATTATACTATACATTATACAATACTTATTTAGAAACGGGTATTAAGAAAAAATTAAATAGATCTTCCATAGCCTTATTTAAATTAGGCATTCGTACTCAATACGTTCTTTTTTTAAGCTGACAGTTTATGCTTTTACCATATCTTTACAAATAAAACGCTCACAATCTAATAAATAGGACATGAGCGTTTTTTAACATTTATGATTTTAGAGCGTTCTACTCCATCTTTTTAAGTTCTGAAATAATACCCTCAAATGCGATTTTAACTTTTGCATTATGCACTTCAATTTCTTTTCTAGAATAATCTCGCATTAGAAAAGGTTTGCTGTGTTCGTGTACTAAATCAGCAATTTGACGACGTAAAGAGACGTTAGTAGTCTCTGTACTCAGTATTTGAGCCAAAGTTGATGAATACAAATCTAGAGCATCAGCAGCTGTTTCCTTTTTTACAATTTGTAGCAAATATGCATTATATATTTCTAATATGTCTTTGATGCCCTCTTTGTGTTCTAAGTCATAGGATTTATCATTGACATCTATTTGGAAATTACTTTCTATATACTCTTGATTTCTATCAAATAACAGAATGTCTTTATTTATGAAAAACTCAATTGCAATAATAGCAATCAGCATGATTATAATCGCCAAAAATAACTTCTTGCCTTTCATGATATCTCCAATCGTCTAATATGAATATAAATATCCCGGTTCTCCACCATGCCAATTCCCAGCTTTTCCAGTTGGATTAGCGATGTTCAAGTATTTAAAACATTGTTTAGAATCAATCCATTCTACGCTGGTCGTATATTTTGAGTAACATTTTGTAACCATATTACTTGCTGTTACAAAGTCAACTCGCATTAGATCAGATAGAACCATACTTTCCATCATATCTCTCAATGCATTACGATCCAGTAAGCTTAATAAATCCCAGCCGAGGCTGACACAAAACCCGATAACACCACCTCCAATGACACCTTTTATCCCTGCTTTTTTACAAATGAGGGCGGACGCCGTAGCTGTTGTTCCTGCATTTTTAACCATTTCGAAAAAGCTCTTATCAGTAGACAATGCATATAAAGTGGCTACGACGTTATAGGGTAGAAAGTCAACTTCCAGCGTATAAACACCAGATATCAGTTCTCCCCACGATAATGGTGTTCCATTTGAAGTCGTATCTCTAACCCATGAAACCCCTTTAGAACCGGTATAGGTACAACCATTAATTGCCGATCTAGAAGTGACTGATGCAGATTCAAATTCTTGACTGTATCTGCTGAAGACTTGGTATTCTGGGGATTTAAAAGAATTATTTAGTGCAATTACCCGTTCAAGAGCGTCATACTTTTCTTCGGAACGCCACATAGAGGCCTTTGTCGAGAAAATAGATTCAAAATAGAGATCGATATCTTTTTCACTTGAACTGTTAATGATATCCATTGTTAATCCACTTGCTTTTTCCAGATCAATATAGATAGAATCTTTAATATTATTTTCACGTGTATCTGCTATTGCTAACAAACTTGAATTCATCATTAAAAAAGTGATCAATACTAATGCTAATATTCTTTTCATTTTGCTCTCCTTTGATGACAATAATCAATGCTACTATACATGAGATCATCATTTTTTATAGTTTGAAATTACACAATTCATCTGCCTGTTTTCAGGTTTTAATATACCTCTTCGTCAGAAATATAATACAAGTTATCGACGAGTATACTGTCTCTGTACACATATCCAAATACTTTATATCGATATGAATGGTTCTTCACAACATACCAGCTTTTATTCCAGCTGTTTATTTGGGCATATTCTGTTTTTGACCAAGACTTAATGGTTTGCCAAGAACCATCTTTGTATTGTTGAAGATAACCGTTAATGACTATTTTGTCTGCATCTTCTGTGTTTATGTAGGTAGCTGCTTGCGCTTTTCCTGATGAAGATATGGCAAAATTATTATTAAATAAACTTGTACTCACAAACCTAGTGGTCACTTCAAGTGGTTGTTTCAACTCCGTTCCTGCAAATACAGATGTAGACAGTGCATTGAGTAGTATAACAATCAAAAGCAGTGAAGACATTCTTGATCTTTTGTTCATATAAAATCCCTCCTTTCATCATATATAACAAATTATGGAGGGATTTTGTTGCATGTTTTTTGAAATTAATTATTTTTTTTCAAACTTCTTGCTATTTTTAGCATTTCTTCTTTACTTGCATAACCTTTCAGATTTAAAATCCTATCAAAATCTACCCATGCAATCATGACTCTGTCCTCTTTTTGGATGAGGAGTCCTTTAACGCCGTTGATATCTACCTCTGCTACTTCAGCGCCCTCTGTATCAATCTGATTGGATGAGTTGCTGTCAGATTGAGCAAAAATAATTGTTTTATTGTCATTGACATAATAGAGATATAGCATACTGCTTAGATCATCCAAATGGCTATAAGTATACCCTTTAGGAAGATATTCTGGGTAGCAGTAACTTTCACGATTAATTTGAGGCACATATATAGAATTATCCGCGGATATTTCATCTATAACTTGAATCTCCGTATATTTTTCTTTGTTTTCAATAAACATGTTAAATACGCGAGTTCGTATAGACTCAACAGAAAACGTGATCACTGACAGCACTGTAATTAGTGCAGCAACAATTAGAGCAACACGAAATGAACGCCTTCGCATCCGTTGAGTAAAAGCTTTCTTTTTTATAGATTTCTCCAAATTCTTATTGTACTCATGAAACCATTTGTCTAGAGATTCTGGCACTTCTATTGTACGATATGTTTCTTTATTCGCTTCTAAAGTACCAATGAGATTTTCAATATAGGCTTCTCCTATGGCTTTGTAGTAGATTTCCATTAATTCTTTATTCGTATTTGGATTATTCTCTTTCATAATCTACACCACCAAGAATTTTTTGAAGCGCTTTTTTTGCTCTATGTAATTTACTGCGCACACTGGATTCCGTTATTGACAATAATTCGCTGATTTCAGTATTTGTAAGTTCATGGACATATTTTAATGTCATGATTTCTGCATATTCTTCTTTGACTAGAGCAAGCTTTTGGGCAATTTCCTTATTTTGGTCTAGTCTTAAAACCACGGATTCAGGTGAAAAATCATCATTGTCTTCTAAAACATTTTCTAGTTCTTGTATATTTGCCATATTATAGAGCTTTCTTCTAGAGTACACATTAAAAGAAAGATTCTTAACTATGATAACAATTAAACCTCTTGTTTTGTTGCACTTTACATCTAAATTTTTATGAATGTACGGAGTTACCTTAATAAAAGCACTCTGAACAACATCTTCAGCTTCATGTGGATCATTGAGAATACTATTGGATATTGCGAACAGTTCTTTGCTATATAAGTGGTACATTTCTTCCAATTTTGTCCGCGTTACCTCGCATTCGATAGCCGATAAAAATATGAGAATAAGATTACCCCCTTTATGCTATGCGTATTGTATCTTCCACCACGATTTGTCCAAATTGTGGAAAGCTGTTCAAACTTTTAATCACATCATCTCTTACAGGGTCATTATCTGAAATAAGGTCTATGTGTCTTCACCAACTTCAAACGCTCTTATATGTAAGCCAAAACGCTCTACTAATGGTCTTAGATTTTCGATACTTTCACGATTCTTGCTGTATATCGACATACTACAGTCAAAAGAACCTCTAACGACCACTTCTAAATCTATAAAATGAAATAGCATAAAGGCTTGCTCTCTGATGTTTATTTGAACAAGCATTTTCAATAAATCGAAATCATCTACTAAAAAATAATCTGTTACTTCAGCATTATTTAAGTGTAGCATTTGATTTACCCATAAATGTTTTTCATATCGGTCGAGTTCTTCCAGTATATTTAGATGCTCGTAATCTTTTAAAGCCTTATAATCCATTTGAACAACTAACTTGGACTTCTGAGTCATATTGAACAAGGTGTAAAACAAATCAACGTACTTGTGCTCGTTTTTTAAATTCAAATCTCTAAAATCAAAATTCTGTTGTTCTACCTCTTCTAGAGTCAATATACGTGGAAATAAGTCTATCATGCCAGACGCAAAGTGCTTATAGACGTCATCTTCATCTAAGCGAATGTCTAATAATGTCTTCTTGTATTTTTCAACCTCTATCTCATTAACAATTTCTAATAATTTCATTTTCTCCCCACTTATCAATGTCTGTACGTAAACCATTTTTTTATCCTAAATAATGCTCCTGTCAATTCTGCGGTACGGTTAAGTTATACTTGTACGTAAGATATAACCTATTGATTTCATCAAACACAGCAGCACTCAATTTATATTTTGTGCCATCTATATTGATCAGGTTATTTTCGGAAATGAGAAAACCCATTTCTCTGTCATCATTGTAAAATGCAATATACAATGGCCGATCTAGTGTACAATCTGTACATTCTATTAAAGCATTTTCGTTAAACAGATCTTTAACTTGATTTATAATTTCAGGATCTGTTATTTGGATGCCCTCTCTACTTGGAATGGAAATACTTATCTGGTTCGTGTGCTCAATTTTCAAGATGATTTTATTTTGATCATCAATTAATACGATTGCTCCATTATGAAATGCGCTAAAGGGTCCAAATACGAAAAAGACGATTAAAACCACAATAGCCAAGATAATCTTAAAAAACAGTTTATAATTTTTCATTAAAATCGCTCCATTATGCCGTTTCTAATAAAGTCTTACTTAAAATCAACGCAACCTATATAATTCTTTCTTTAGATTCTGTCACCATTTCAACTGACTATTTATCTTTTGTTGGAAATCTTTCGTATTTATCTACGTTTTCTAAAGATTCATCCCAATTTGCTTTGTTGGACATAAAGATATGACCATCAGGTTTTTTATCTAGTTTGCTATCTAAACTTCCTGCCGGGACAACGACCAATGAGCCATCCATTTGTAAATTAGGTAATGCTGAGCCGCAGATACTGCAAAAACCTTTCACATGATTTGTATCTTCCAATTGATAGGTTTTCACATGCTCTTTACCTTTGAGCCATATTAACTCTGCATGGGTTGAAAATAAATTTGCGGCATGTGCTGACCCCGAATCCTTTCTACAATATTTACAATGACATAAATAAAAATCTTCAAATTCTCCAGTTATTTTAAATTTTACGGATTTGCATAAACATGAGCCTAAATATTCCACTTGGCATACCTCCATTTCTCCAATGATTGTGTTGTCTCTATTTTCTGTGCTAATGTGATAGAACGACAATTATGACTTAATGTGATATTTCTTTACCATTCCTTGCTCTGGCCACTCTATATCTCCTGCATATTGCATCCCAATTTTAATTAATACTTTATCAGAGGCTACATTTTCATAGTTAACCGCGGCTAAGACCTCGTCAAGATTTAACTGGTTCAATCCAAATTCTAAGATCGCTTTTGCAGCCTCAACGGCATAACCATTTCCCCAATATTGCTTATCATAACCATACAATATTTCTAATCCGTCTAAAATGCTGCAATACTGAAAACCACAATAGCCGATATACTCGTTTGTCGCTTTTAAAACGACGGCGTATTCTTTTGCTGTGTCATCAAAATTTTCACATCTCTTTAAGTGTTTTTCATAAGCTTCATCACGCGCTAACTTTGTGACACCACCTGTAAATTGAGTTACAGTCTCATCTCTTCTCATTTTCCATATAGAGTTAAAATCCTCTATAATAGGATCTCTAATAATTAATCTTTCTGTTTCAAGATATACTTTCATGTGATTTTTTGCCTTTCTAAAACATTTAATTAGGAAAGTTTCTCATAAGTTCGCGAAGATGTTGAGGATTACCTAAGTCGTCTTGGAAATTTCAAGCTGATTCAAGTGCGTCACTTATGAAGTCATATACTTTTGCCATTTCTTCTTCGTAGTGTGTTTGAATCATAAAACAGCTTATTTCAGCAGCTTCACATTTCTTCATCAAATTCGTGTGATCATGAATAAATACCTCCTGTGGACGATCTTCTTCATAGTCTCTTGATTCTGCAATATGTCTGTACTTTATAATGCCAGAATTATAATTTGCCTGAATATACGATTCTGAAAAGCATATAAACACAGGCAGTATGTGATCGCAATAGTCTTGAGACAAATCTTTTAAATACTCAGGGAATATGTAAGCGCCTTCAATGACTAAGTCTTGCTTGTTTTCTATAGCGGTCATGATGATCCCTTTCAGTATGGGCCAAAGCTTCTCACCTATATGCTCATCCGCATCTAATGGCGTAAACCCACAGTTTATATCTGCTCGGTATAAACCCATTTTTATGTGATCTATAGAGTAATAAGAAATATGATGATTCTCCAGTATCTTTTGAGACAACAATGTTTTTCCAGTACAACTGGCGCCACTTATTAATATTACCATAACTTTCTCCTGCGACTTACAATTTCGATAAATTTGTCACTACAACACCTTGCGACCTTCGTATTTGCCATCAACATAATCCTTTGCTGATTTCAAACTACAGTTAGTCAACGCTCTACATCTTTTGATCGCTTTTATCTTTTCACCCTCTTTTATTAGTTCACAAAAGATTTCATCTTTATCTACTAGAGCAAAATTGACTAATGTAGGTTTTTTATTTTGAATGCCTAACACTAAAAGGCAAATCCTAATGCAGTAAACGAAAACCCTAGTACTGTTTCCTTTGCGATAAATTGAGCTATGGCTGCTAAAAAGAATACGCCTGAAGCTACTAAATAACCTCTATTAACTTTTCTAATCATTTGGTCCTCCTACGAATGATATGATCCGTTAGACAATAAGCCAATGGCTTTATAACCACTGGCTCTATGGGTACCAACTATTCACTGTGCTTTTTCATTTTTAACTTAACAGAAACTAAAAGTATAACGACAATTGTCAATGGGATTAACAAACTATATGATTTCAAGCTAAAGCTCTCTTCAATACCGCTTACAACTATGTAGAATAGAACGCCCATTAGAATATTTTTGTAATTCATTTCTTGTCCCCTTTGCATATTTGATCAGTCAATTATAATTAAAACATAATAGTGTGGATGATACAATATCTTTTAGGTTGAACTTTCAATCAAATAGGGTATATTTTACATCGTTGACTATAGAATCTACACACATTTTGAGTTGTTCTTTTGTCACTCTACCAGAAGATAATGTTGGTAATTTATCCATCTCAAAAAAACCACTCTCTTCGGTTTCTACGTTAGCTTTAAAACTACCCTCTTTTACTTCACATTGGACGAATGCCTTGTAAACGCCATATGCCGTTACAGGCTGATTATGCATATTTCTATTTAATAGAGCAATGAGTTTGATCGGTTTTACAACTAACCCAGCCTCTTCCTCTATTTCTTTCATTACATTTTCTTTGATGGATAGATTATAATCTGCCCACCCCCCTGGCAGTGACCACTTGCCATCGGATTTCTCTCTTACTAATAAAATTTTATGATCTGTATATATAACACCTCTTACATCTACTTTTGGGGTTTGATAGCCTTTTTCATTACAGAATAGGTCTTTTATTTTCTTTTGATCCATGTCTGTGTATTCATGAATAATTTCCACAGAAATATCGCGAATTCTTTGAAATCTTTCTTTATCAAAAGCATCTTTTGTATACGTTAACCCATTTTGTGCAATGGATTGCAATTCTTTTGACCATGTTAACCACTTTGGTTCCATTTTATTCTCCTTTGTATAATAAACTTGTTGTTGATAAAATGCTTAAATTGGTTTTGTATTCAAATGTTCTGGATATTGAGACAATCACACTACCATACAACGATTTCGATTGATATTCTTCTTTAGATTTTTCAAATTACTCGCATTCAAAGTAATTGGATGCCAAAAGAAATATTCTCGATTGAGTCCATATCTTTTGATCGCCAATAATATAAAATCTATATCTTGCCCGAGTTGCTGCTACGTTAAGAATATTTTTGCTTACCCAATACACTGCCCCCATGGCATCTTTGTCACATCCTAAGACAAAGATCACCTCATTTGCTTCTTTGCCTTGAAATTTATGCACAGTACCAAGACTTTCATCCAACCACTCGTCGAACAAAGGATCACTTTTTAACGTATGATTTGCTTTTAAAATCGATCTTATGCCATTTACGACAGTGGTAAACGGTGAAATGATATATAAGCTCGGTTTTGTATCAGATAAGTCATTAGCGTGTGCTTTATAAATTTCAAAACTTTTTTTAACCATATCCAACACGGCCTTGCCTTGTTCAACAACATAATGATTCTTTTGCCCTACTTCACGTCCGCCAATGTTTAGCCAACAGGACTTATTTTTGATAAACATTTTTTTTGCAGACGAACTTGCTTCTTGTGTTTTATACTTCATGGTTTTGCCATAGGACAGTTCATTTGATAATCCAAACATCGGATTTGTACATCTACGATGAACGACCAGTGGACATCCTACCCATACGCCACTTTCATTGTCTTCAATAGAATTATGATCTTTAATCCAAGAACCGATAGGATTAATCGCATCGGCGAACATTTGAACAGATAAAGTTTTATCCTGATAAGATTTGAGTAAATCATTTGAAAAAGCTTTCATAATAATTTCACTATCTGAAGTCACCACTGGTTCAACCTGTTTTGGATCACCAACAATAATGGCTTTTCTCGATCTCCATAGTGCCCCCAAAGCTATTTGAGGCGTTGCTTGACCTGCTTCGTCCACAATAAGTAGACCGATGCTATTTTGAGCTTTTATATTTTTTAAAAATGTAGCCGTTGATGCAAATGTGGTTGATATTACAGGTGTTAATAAAAATAAGGTGCTTAATAGTGATGCATAAGCTTCATCCTTGTGCTTTGATGAAAAAGTAGGTATTTCTCCCTCGTTATTGGTCTTATAACCCCACATCATTCCTAGTAGGTTGAAATTACAACGACAAGCATTTGATGAGAGAATGAAATATTTATGCAACTGAAGCGCATAATAAAATAATTTCTCGCGTTCTCGATTAAATTCACTTGTAACCCACGGATTTGTCATTTGTGCATCCGTTGATAACTCATGGTTAGAAGAAGTTAAATTAGTCCAGAATTTATCATCAAGCAATTGTCGTGTGCTTTTTATTACTTCGAGGTCCTTTAGGTATTTGTCAATTGCTTCTTTAAGTGCCGCATTTAAAGCTAAATCTCTTGTTCTAATATTGTTAATCTGATGTTTGTATTCACTTATTTCTTCATTACGTTTTTCAATTTGTAGATCTAATTCAGCCATCTTAGAACTCAGTTGATGATAATAATGCTCTTTCGCATTTAGATTTTTTTTAAGATCTGTCATTTTATCATGATGTGCGAGCAATTCATCCGTAATCTTAAGCTGTTTTATGCGTTCGTTTTCAATAACTGTATATTTACTGGTTTTTTTGAAGATTAAGAACAGAATCTTGTCTATAAAATTGATTTCTTGTTTTAACTCATCTATTGTAGTCTTAATTAAATCAATTTTTATTGTGCAGTTTTCAATATCAAGTTTGAGCAAAGACGTTTGATTTTGAATCTCAGTTTTTTGGCTTTCATTTTGATTAACTTGCTTCCAAAGGTCCTGCTTTTTACTTTCATGATCACTGAGAGTCTTCAAAAGTTTGTTGATTTTAAGCGTTGTATTGCTCTCTTTCTCTTTTAGATTTTTAATTTGGTTCTCGTAGTCTGATTTTTTTTCATCAAAAGTTGCTTCTATATTCATATCACAAATGAGCTGTTTTTTCAGGTTCTGAACAATTAAAAGTTGTTTATTAAACCGATGTCTTGCATCCGTATACTTACTTTCATATTGCACACAATCAGTAGGGTATTTTAACGCATCATTAATAAAATGGGATAATACGTTATAATAATAGTTCTTAATGTTTGATTTTTTCCCAAGAGGTGCGGATATCAAGCCCCAGGTATTAATAAGGTGTGGAGGTGTTTCGTTGTCTCCTGTCTCGCGTTTATGTGCTAACCATGAAAAAAAGATATCAGGCTTTAGTTCTTCTATTTTCTTTTTTTTCGGAGCACTCTCATCATTTAGAGCATCTGGATTCTCACGATATTCCCAATAAGATTCTTTCAGTGGAGACTTAGCAATATCAAAAAGGTTTGCAATTTCATTCAATGCCTTATCAACACCTGTAGCATTGCTTTGAATACCTGCCAGCAAATTTTTTCCATTTGGTAATTCAATTGTAATGTTTTCAACCGCTGCATTATTGTTTGATGCCACCAGCATACTGTGATCATTAATGGCGTCATCTTTAAAATAATAGTATTTTGTGATGAATTTATCATAATATTTTTTTTCACCCTCAAAGTCATGGAAATAAGAAGAACCAAAAGCCTCATCCGCTTTTTCATAAGTGACTAATTTTATAGCACGTTCCACAATGTTATGGGCTATTATTTCTTTTAAAAGCGTTGTTTTTCCGGTTCCGGGTGGACCATTTACTGAGAAAATATTAGGGCTATCTTCAGCCTTTGACAAGTAGTTTATAGCTACTTGCTGCATTAAAGCAGGATTATATTTTGAAGGCCATTTACCAAGAGCAATATTTTCCACAGATAATACTGAACTTAGAGCCTCTTTAGATTCTCTAATGTTAATTCTGCCAGAGTGAGTCGCCTGACTTAATGGATCATGCTTCATCTGATGTCTATGGGTAATATAATTGAGCAAATCTTTGCTCATACCGGATGACTCAAAATCCTTCTTATAATGTTCACTAATCATCATAAGATCGCTGGCATAAAAGCTTCGTGCTAAGTTGCTCACATCATCAAGAAGTTCATCTTCCTTCTCTTTTACTTTTTCATCTATAAATCGTGAATAGACAAACATGCCCTTTTTCGTGGTATAATCCTGAAGTTCTAAAGGGACAATATATGTAGTATATATTTTGGTATAAAGTGCATCAATGAATTCGTTACAAACCTTCTTATCTTCAGGCAAACTTTTTTCTAAATTTTCTACATCTGTTTTGTATGATGTATGTGAAATATCTTTATCTTCTAACTGGGCGTTCTTATGACATTGATGGACACCCCAAACCAACGGAGACAACTGCAATGAACCCGATTCGTAATCACCATCAGCATTTCTTTTGAATGAGAACAGACAGATTGTATCGGTTTCTCTTTCTTGTCTTTTATCTTCTATTCTTAACGATTTATATAATTTTTGTACGATGTTTTCTCTAAAAACTTTGCCATAACACACATGACCGATTGAACTCACTTCTGCATGAAATCTGTAATTTTGTTCCCCTTTTCTGATGATATCGTCAATTTCAAACGAATCGTTCAACGTAGAATATATCGTGAATTTGTTTGACGATACGCCTTTAGAATCAGTGTTATTTTGATTCATAGAGTAATCGCGTATTTTTTCTGTAATTTTCTTACTCATTGCATCTTGCTGTGGAAATTTTTCTTGAGTCAATAACTCAATCGTATACCAAAAATCAATAATTTTACTTGCTGCGTTTTTTATGTCAATCATTATATGCTCCATTTTTATTATAATAACTACAATTACTTAATTTGATACTGTTAAAGCATTTCATGAACATTTATAAATGATCTTTATACGCATTAATACAGCCCATCAAATTTCTGTTTTAAAGATCACATTATCTTCAAAGTTCATCATACCAATATACTGAAATAAAAGGTGTTCATCGACTTACTTCTGTTTTGGTGTCTGACACCTTCAATGTCTTCACATATTCTTATCTTCAAATTCTCCAATTATCTTAAATTTTACGGCTTTACATAAACACGATTTCAAATATTCCACTTGGCATACCTCCGTTTCTTCACTATATGATATTTTTTTACCATCCCCCGCTTTGCCCACTCTATATCTCCGACATAATGCATGTCAATTTTAATTAATACTTTGTCAGAGGCTACATTTTCATAGGATAATATATGAATAAGGAGTGGTATATAATTTTTTTTGCGAGCTTCCTTGTCTAATAAAAAATAGAGGCAAAATCTTCGTTCACATTTTTTCATCAAATTTGTATGATCTTGAATAGACACTTCTGGTGGACGATCCTCTTCATACCCTCTTGATTCTGCGATATGTCTTTATTTCAATTTCAATTAGTCTAAAATCCGCCCAAATATGTAATAAATAGGATGCAGATCAAGGCCTATTATTAAGTAGATAGTTTAGTGAACAAAAAGAGTTAAAAGAAGGAGAACCTTTCTAAACCATCAGCAAGCTTGTAATCATTGATAAACAACTTTTAAATTTTCAGAGGAATATTTTCTAAAAAGTGTCCTTCAACCTGAGCTATATTTACGCCATATTCAATCATTGCATTCCAACTGTCATCTTTCTCTGTTGATATTTCAAAATACTTTCCTTTGAAAATTATGATTAATTCATTTTCATCAAAAGCATGGATATACCAAGTTAATTTAATGTGTTCTTTTAAAATAGAAAGTAATTCTGACATTTTCTCATTAGGTACACGATACTCATCAATATGCCAGATCGGAAATTCATCATCTGGTATTTCTTCTATTCTGCGGGAATAAATATATTCTTTATATTTTTCCAATATTTTATTGTCATCTAAACTTTCTTCAATAATACCTAATCTATACATCTTTTTTCCTCCTCAAATTTTTCATATCCTTGATGAAGTTGCTATCCGTCACCAAATTGACTAATACTTTTAAATAATGGCTTTCACTATTTTACTCGCATTCAAAATAACTATTTACTCTCACTTGTTGCTGATAAAAAACATTTAGGCACTCAGATTGGACTTACTGGTATTTTGCATACTTGGGGACAAACACTTTCTTATCATCCGCATGTTCATTTTATTGTGCCTGGGGGTGGATTGTGTCTTGATACCATGAAATTTAAAAAGACACGAAGAAAATATCTGATTCCTGTTAAAATTATGAGTTCTACTTTTAAGGGAATTTTTATAAATGCATTGAAAAAACTTTTTAAGGAGCATAAGTTGATTGGATGGCACTTTGATGACGATTCAGAGTTTCAAAAGATCGTTGACGTTGTCTATTCAAAGGATTTTGTCGTTAACTGCAAAAGTAATTTTGATTCACCCACACATGTCATTAATTATCTATGCCAATACACTCATCGCGTTGCGATTGCCAATCATCGCATCCTTAAGGTTACCGATCAGTTCGTCACTTTCAAATATAAAGACTATCGAGATGACCATAAAACCAAAACGATGACCCTTACTGGTATAGAATTTATACGGCGATTTTTAATGCACGTACTGCCTTCAGGCTTTGTGAAAATCAGACATTATGGTATTCTCGCTGGCAGAAACAGACACTCTAAGCTTGCTCACTGCCAGCGCATTATGAAAATCATACCTTCTAAAAGATCAAATGCTTTTTCTAAAATTGATTTTTTAAGCAGATTTATGAACGTAGATTTTTATAAGTGTCCTAAATGTCCTCTAGAACCTTCCAAACTACTTTCAATAAATGCTGCAATGCCTTCTCCCGACGGTTAATCATCTGAAACTGAATATTGCTTACTTGTTCAAATGATTGTATTTTCATGGGGAGGGGGAATCTATGTCATCGTATCAATTTTTTTGATGGATCTACAACTGTATTTTTGGATTTTACAAGCTCTTTTCCCTAAATATGTCCTAAAAGAATAAAGAGCAAATCATTGAATACCCAAAGGTTCTGGTGACGCGGCTTCGCTAGGCACAATGTTCCTAATTCACAATTTAGGCCTACTTAGGGCTTATTTTTTTTGTGATTTAGAAACATTACTTTATGCGAAGTGCAAATTACTACTTGTCATTACTAAGAAAATCTATTTTTTTTTTCATCAACGAAATTTGCCCATTCAGAAAAACCATCAAAAACACCACTTGTATTAAATATTTTACTAATTATTATCTCTTTATCAGATGGGTGATCTAAAATATGATAATATATCCCCAACAATTGAATTCCTGACAATAGACAATGATTCCGACTTGAAGAATATTTTATCATTTGTTTTGGAAAGAACTCTTCTATCCTCTCTGAAAGTGGTAAGTCTTTAAAAGCATTTACAATAAGGATACCTTTTGGTGATACTTCTTTTTCAGCAATATAGCCACTTACCCATTTTTCTAACTGTGCAGCATGTTTCTCAGCGGCACTTTTAGATACACCTTTAATTTCTACTACTGCAATCTTATCATCATATTTTATAATTAAGTCATCCCTCCCAGTTTCTCCTTCAACAACGCTGAATCCAATTTCGCTAAGTACTTCATTAACTTTGATTTCAAGTGATCTGCCAGTACCAGTGAATAGCAATTTATTTTCCTGTATTTTCGATAACATTTCTTTTTGTAAAGTAATTCTATTCAATAATGCATTTAATTCTACTTCTGAATCTTTGATGGTGTTTGAAATATCTAACTCTTTAGGTAATAAAAAGGATTCGCTCCATTCGGGTAAAGTATAATCACCATTATCTTGCTTGAGTTTATCTACAAGTAAAATTATTTCCTTCAAAAAATTCATTTCGATTTCTTCATTTTCTTCATCATCTTCAAATTGGGGCAAGAAAATTAGATGTCCCTTTTCAATATTTAAATATGATCCTACAACCTTATTCGTATTCTTTATAAACCAAATTGGAGTTCCAATTGGCTCTCTAAAATACGCATTATACTTTAGAAAATTACTAAATTTTTTGTTAATCTCATTAAATATATCTTTGTTTTTAATTGTAAGATTTGATCCTTGCGCTTCAATAGTATCAATTTCTATTGGGAGAATTGAAAGTAAATCAATATCAGTAACTATTCTAGTAGTTCGTGTGTTCTTACCGTTCCCAGAATACTCACTTTTTCCTGTATAAATATAACATATTTGCTTTATTGGTGTGAAAACAATTATTGTTCTTCCCATTTTAAGTAACTCATCGATTTCTAATTTTCTTCTTTTAATGTCTTCCATAATTCTTACTGAATCATCATTATTTAAGCACTTGTGTCCCATATAATTACCATTCCCTGTGGTAATGCAAGAATATTCTGACAAAATATATTGAAAGTCAATTAATGCAATATCATAATCCAAAAATGAGGTTGCAGACCTAAAAGCAATGTTTTCAGAAAACTCATGATCATAAAACGATCCAATTGTCAAAATTTTCATATTAGTCTCCTTATTTTGCATTTTAGTTAACGTTCCCGCAGTTTTCAACGTTCCTTCCTTTTAACGCCTTAGCGGAAAAAGTGGCGCAAGGCTTGCCTCGCAAGACTTGACAAGAATTAGCTGGTTTATATGATGTTCTCTTCACTTTTAACATTCAATAGCTAATACTCATTCATATTTTTTTCTTCAAATTCTGTAATTCCACCATCTTGATTAATAATATACTGATTTGTTATTAATGTGTAATCATTATAAATTTCAGTAATTATGCTTTCACTTTTTGTTGTCATAATATTATTAGTCGTTACAGTTGAAGACTCAACTGAATTATTAGACATTAATATTTGTATAATAACTAGTATTAACGTAAGAAACGCGTATAATTCGGATCTACTATGCGGCAATAAATCAGCAAGTTTACTTACTTCACCACTTTCATTTTCAATTCTTTCTTGAATCTGATTAATGTCTTCTTTGTTCTTTATACTTGCTCGAATTACGCTTGATAGCCTTTCCAACTCCATTTGTGATACATAGGGGCCACTAAGAAGTTCAATGGTTCCATCCAAAAAATTAAATACTCCATCTGGAATATGTCCCATACCACCACACGAAGGACAAGGACCCGACTTATTTCCTCGAAGAGATATAAGTCTACAGTTCTCAAATTCAAATCCTGATTTAAATATCGCCCCACAATTATCACAGAATGCTGGCATATGCATAAAGCTATCCTCCTTTGATTTATACTTGCCTCTTCTCATATTACGTAAGAAGAGAATTCAATATAACGTTCCCGCAGTTTCCGACGTTCCTTCCTTTTAACGCCTTAGCGAAAAAAGTGGCGCAAGGCTTGCCTCGCAAGACTTGTGACATCGGAAGGAATGTAGGAAAATGACGTGTTATGCGAAGGCAAAAATTAATCTAATGGTGTATTCCCCTCAATATTAATTTTTTCTTCTATATGAGTGCTTGGATCATTACTGAACCAACTATTAAATTGATTTTCTCCAACTTTGTATATCCCGATAGCTAAAATAACAAAAATAAAGGAAGCAAGAACACTGGCACCTACTGAAATTCCAAATGCTTTAATTGACTGTTTTTGAGTGAACTTTTTTACTTCAAAGGAAGTAAATTCATATAATTCTTCCTTGATTAGCTTAATATCACTATGAAGTCGATCATCGCTAAGACAAGAATTATCAAACCCAGTTAAAATGTCACTATTAGGGTTAATTGAATTTTTAGTTTTATATGAATCTATCAAGCTTTTCATTTCTTCAGTATATTTATAAAAGAGTAGTTTTTTGTATATCGCTGGATGATTATTTTCTTTACAATATTCTTCAATCTTATTATATGCTTTAAAATCAACCATACTAATCTCTCCAGTATCTTTTATTGTCATAGTTTGAGTAGTGTTGAACAATTTTTTCCAAACTAAAATATCTCATTGCCACCTCAGAATTTTCTTCAACTGCAAAATATCTAAATTCTTTATAAAATAACATAAAATAGATACTGTAGTAACTAAAAATTATTTCTTCATCAAAAACATGATTTTCAACGCCAATTGCAATTTTTTCAAAATGATTTAAAACATTAAAAAACAATACTCTTGATTTAATTTCATTACTATATTTTAAATCACTAAGTATACTATTATAGTCATTCTTGTCTTGAAAGCAAAATTCCAGAGTATATTTTTTAATTTTTTCGATATTATTTTTTTTCTCACTTTTTAAGTAACGTGCATAGAACATCACCACCAGATATAACACTAGCGAAATGTAAAAGACATTTGGTACTATTTGGTATAAAAACAGTTCATCAAAATTCATAAATCCTCCTAGTATTTTTTATGTATTTAATATTTTTGCTTTTGCATAACGTCCATATTCCCGAACCTTTCTCATAAATATTCCTTCATGCTCATAAAATGTTAATTTTTATATTAATACATATCCCTTACCTCTTAGAGTGGTTCAATCTCTATTTCAAATCCTAGTACTTTTAGCTCAAGAAACCACTACTTCCTCAATTATACACGATGCCCAGTAAAATGGGTATATATAATTGGTAAATCTTTACCCTAAAACAATTTGCTTCATATTTTACATAAAATAAATCATTGTTCTTCCCAAAATCTTCATAAAAAATCCCCCATAATCTATAAATTAGATCATGAGAGATATCTTTTATCCTATCATTCTTTAAACTTCAATCTTCAACATTCACCATTTTCTATCTTTTATTCTTTTCTTTTCTTTTTATCTTTTCTTCTTCTCTTCTTCCATCAACCAATCTCCACCTACTCCTCATTCTCCACCACCACAAAGGCCGAGAGCTTCTCGTGGTAGTCCGTTACATCAGCGATGATCTCGTAGACACCTTCTACTGATGGGCTCATGTAGACGCCGTTTGCGTCGATTTCGCCGCCGTCTTCTTCTTTGATGTGCCATGTGCATGGTACGGGTTCGCCATCTTTGAAGACATTGTAGCTGATTTTGCTTCTGATTTTGACTTTAGACATGGCGGGTTTTATGGTCAATTGGTTCTTGAGGTTGATCATGGGTTCATAATGCCTGTTGACCTTAGTGGCAGACCATTTGACTAGGAGTTCACTTCGAGAATAGCTCTCCATGAACTGAATGCCCACGATGAAAGTGCCTTTGTTCTTATAGTTAATCGTGGCGGATTTCACCACAGGGACCACGGGTTCGTAATTGCTCTTTTCAAAGATTTCATAATCGCCGAAGACCATTTGGTTTTGATAGCCGAAGGCGGCATCCCCTTCACTGGTTTCAGAATCTATGGACACTTGGATAAACACATCTCCAGTGCCCAAACCATGCTCGATTTCCTCAGAGAAGAATTTCTCTTTGGCATCTACCTTGTCGTTGAACATAAACGTGATTTTACCAGTGGTTGTATTGGTGTCGGCGATCGTCACTTGTTTTTCTAGTTGGGGCTTGTCTTCTCCAGATGGGACGGTTTGTTTTTCCGTGCTCATGGCCTTTTGAAAAGCATCTAACTTGCGAATCTTGGAGAGCTGTAAATTGCCCAGCAGTTGATCTAGTGGATCGTTAACGATGGACTCGATCACATACGTGCGGTCCGTCTTGAGGACCTTGAGCTTCGCAAGGCAAATAGAATCACCAGCAGAGGCTGCCATGAGATCATCAAGAGATAGCGTTCTGTACTTGTGCTCTATCTGTTCTAGCTTTGGTAGCGGACTGATCTGTACGGCATGCTTTAACGCAATGTCCAAATGATCAATCTGTAGACTCTCCGATGAGAGTGAAAAACCACTGAGTTGAATGAGATCATCTTGAGGCTTAACGTTACTCACATCGAAATGCCATGACATTTGATAGGCATCGGCACTTTTCACAAGTGTTTCATCGAAAGTGAGCACCATGGGCTGACCGTAGTTGATGTACTGTGAAGTCAAAGTGATGTTGATCTTCACGGTGCCGGTTTCACTTTTTTTATGGACCTGAAGATAGGCATTGAAGCCCTCTTCCACATTGGTGACGTGGTCCAGTTTAAGATAAAGCGTATAAGTCTCGTTATCCAGTAACGTAAATTGTTTAAGACCGATCAAATCCAATAAGGCATGTTCAACACTTGGCGCTTCTGTGGAAAGCGAAAGCTTATAAGCCTCAAGGACGCGATTGTATTCATTTTCACTCTGAGAAATATTATGTACTGCTTCTTTGGGCTCTTCAAAATAGGCAATGTTTAAATACGCATCGCCAAAATCAGGGAGTTGATCAAACCCTTCAATCACAGAAAGTCTACTGGTAAAAGGCGCATCACTGACGATTTCTCTACCGAGGTAATCCACAGCCACACCGGGTTCGATTAAAAGGGTCTTATCATCCACGGTAAGTACATTTAGACCTGCTAAAATACCGGGGCCCAGTAGAATCCTGTTCATAAGACGGCGCTTGTCGTTAAAGTACTTCTGCTCAATTTCAAAATCTCGAACGGTTAATAATTTACCGTAAAAATAGCGATTGCGTTCAAATGGTATTATTTTATGATTATTCACGTCGATCATCCTTTCTCACTTATTCATGGCCGATGACACCCATAGAGAGCATGGAATTGTCATCCAGTTTAATATCCGTTTGGTGATAAATATAGGAATTGATCCCTAAGTAGGCGTAGTCGTCTAAAATCATATACGTGTTGATCGGTGCGATTTTATACGTGACTTGTGCCGGTATATAGTTCTTGATAATTTGATTTAATGCGTTGAATTTTGCTTTATTGGTAATGAGTTCCGATGGTATTAGAAGTGTAAAACCAAACGGATGATTCATGTACAGCCTTTGATAAAGTGATTTTTGAGTGTTCAAATGTTTATAATCTTTAAATTCAACCACAAAGGGTGTCGATCCAGTGAAAAGAGTGATCAGTTGTATAAGCCCCTCTTTGGTCCCCCTTTTCTGATTGAGCTCATGATAGTTGGACAGTAGATCGCGCTTCTGTGCTTCTGTGAAATACTGAAAACTATCAATGGGCAACCATTCATTTAATGTATTTAAAAACGATGCCTTTGTCCTCTTGGGGATATAGACCTCGGGCATATTGTCCACAATACCTTCTAGATCGTCGAATACCGTTTGAAAGATGGCCAAATAGCGTTCTAAAAAGTCCTTGTTTTCAGCGTATATTTGAGGCAAATAATTGATCCAAGAATAAGGCTCGTAGTGAATTTCAAGCCCTTCTATATAATCCGATTCACCTTCCGAAATCAGTTCAAACCAGTAGATGAGATATCGGCCTTTATGATCATTGAGCAAGATGTCGTTTAGATTCTCATGTCTTTTGGGATTGAGCACTTTGAGCTTTTCAATCAAATCAAAAGGTTTTATCAGATGATCTAGTATGACCTTTTCAAGATCCAGCAGTTCTTTACCATCTTGTATAATCAGTTGTTCCACTGCCACAGTGTAGAAAATCAGCTTCGTTTCAACTCTGTAGCGTCTCATAACATGAAGTCTTGACCACATGTGTTCATACTCTTCGGTATCAATGATAGCGCCTATATAACAGCCTCTACCTTTGTTTAACGAGACACCATTTGGATCAATGGTCAAGTCTTCATAATAGCCCTTTTGCCATTCTCTTTCTGTATCAACTCTAAGAAACGCGTTCAAAATGATGCCTCCTTCCTTGGATCAATCTTCAAGCCAAACCACTTCAATATGGTTTAAATACCCGATGCCGTATGGTGGGATTTCCAGATCGCCCAATTTTGATTTCGAAAGCGGTTGCAAACAGGACAATCGAATACTATTGATTTTTTCGACGCCTTGAATGTCGGTTAAGAGCTTATAGAACTGGCTCTTTGAAATATCTTGTCCAAAATCATTTTGGTAATAAGTACGGATGGTTTTGATCACCCTTTTAGCCATGAGCTCATGATCCAAGGTCGATTTTAATTCCAAATAGACGTCAATATCATAGTAAACAGGATTTAGGATGTGAACCTCTGTTGTAATCATACGGTATTTTTCGATTTCATTTTTCAAATTTTGAATATACGCTTTATTGAGGCGGTTTTGAGCACCTAATCCATAGGGCACCACCAGTACAGAGACTTCGTTGTCCACAAGCTTGTTGGGATAGTCCTGAAGCCCAGGGCGATACAGTGGTAAACACTTGGTTTTTTCTATCATTAAGCCCGGTGTGTTCTTGAGAATGCGCTCATAATCGGCTTCGGTTACTGCCACTTGGGTATGGTTCATTTGATCATAGAGTTCAGATTTCATTTGTTCTAAAGTTTTTATACCACGGCCTCCCACAGCATAGGTTAAACTCTTCAAGACCACAGAGCTGGTCTCAGATGTGAGTTCATCCACAGCGATGTTCCCTAGATCGAGCAGTGATTTTTCTAAATGATTGACTCGGATCACGTTAAGCCCTTTTGTAGGAATTCTGCCATTTTTTTGATCTCCAAATCTCAGGCTGTGTATTTCGGGTTCATAGGTATAACACATATCTTCTTTACCCGCTTCATAGAGTGCATCTACGGCACGCCATTTTTGCCATTCATCAAGTTCTGCATCGTATACCTCAAGGTCAATACTAGGGTAGTAAATCTCTTCAAAAGGCAATTCAATCACTTGATTTGGAAAACCTGTGGCATCGAAGTAAAGCGTGGGTTCAGTTTCGGTTTGTTTGAGTTTTACGATTCGGTTAAAGACATCGATCACGCGCGGTGGTACATCATAATCTGCAGAGACAAGCTCCGCTCTGATTTGAAAACCTTCACTTGAGGGCGTTCCCGAACTTGGAATTTTATAAGTCACAAGTCCGCTCTGGATGAGTCCAAAGGTTTCATCTGCTATGATTTCAATCGGTTCCCATTCTCCTGCTTCGGTTTTATAAGTACAGTGAATGGTCCCAAGCGGACTAAAGCCCCTCTCCAATTGTACGCGTCTAATAGGATTACGCTTGACTTCATAGGCTTCATACACTTGAAAGTAGAGTTCATAAATTTGATCGGGTACATGGGGCGCATCAAACTGGATATAAAAACTGCTTCCAACCACTGAATCAGGTCCAAAGGGATAAACCGTCAGGCCGTTATCAATGACGTTGTAAATAGACTTTGGATGTCCTTCATAGTCCAATAGGATATCACAGATGTTCGCTGGATCGAGCACATAGGCTTTCTGAGTTTCAAAGGTAAAACGCCCTTTGGAAAATTGTGTTTTATGAGGGAGCGTTTCCACATCACTGATGTGCATCACCTTGGCGATGACTTCTGCTGGACTGCCAAAATCCCTTTGAATGCCAAAGAGCTTAAGAAATTGGTATTCAAGCGGTTCAGTGGTTTGATCCATGTAATATTGAAGCATCTCTTTTAGCCACGCAAAGAGTTCAATCATAGTGATCCCAGGATCGTGTGCATTTTCGTCTGTCCAGTATGGCGCATACTTGCGTATGGCTTTTCTAGCGTTTTCGACGATGAGATCGAAATTTTGATCATCAAGATTAAGATTTTTAATCATGATGGCCCTCCCTTTGATTATTTAAGTGAAATCGCATGATTGCCATTTTTGATAACGAGATGTGGAAATTGATTAAGTACATTTATAGATATTTCTTTTAACTGATACCCATCTTGAACCTTGGCATTCAGCACTAAGAGGTTTATGTCTTTTAATGTATCGATCCGTTGAATTTGACTCAACAAATACTGTTCATCTGGTAAGTCGCCTATATGCCAGCCTTCTCCGTTTTTATTGCCTTTATAGGTGTCTAAATAGCGATTAATGGCTTTTTCAACGGCGTTGTAAGTCCCCAAATAATCTGTGACATCTGCAATTTTCCCCTTAAATTGAACGTCTATGATGATGTAGAGCGGTTCGATGATGAAGTAATTGTAATCGTATTTAAGGGTACATGGGAGTTTACCATTTAAATGATTTTTTATTTTGGCCTTTAGCGTTCTAAAATAATCTTGCATATAGGTTTCCGATTTTGGGAGTACAATGCTGGTCACTTTACCAAGTGAAAATCTACCAAAGGTATCTGTATTCGAAAGCGTTAACACTTCTTTGATATCGTAGTCAGCCGACAGAATCAAAGCGTCGAAATCGCGTGTGGATCGCGCTCTCCCTCTGTGGTGAATGGTCTCAGAAATTCTATTGAGTGCTCTCTTTCTGGATTCTGGTGCATGACCACCTTGAAATGGTATTGGGTTAAATACAGTGTTTACATTGGAAATTGTCTGCGCTAATCTTTTGATTTCGTAGGCAGCCACATTGCCATACTCGCCAAGATTGACTTCGTAATCAACTCTGATGTTGTTCTCATTTATGCCATCTGGCAAAAAACCATGCACTGAATCGCCAAAGTGTATTCGGCCAGCGAAAGCGTTGGCAACATAACCGCGTGTGGTTGCGTTCATTTCTGAGAAGCTTTCATAGGCATCCCACTTGACCCACAATGCTTCCGGAGTGCCGTCTACAGAAAGCACTTGTCTATAGTCGCAGTTGGCCTTCTTGATTTCTTCCATATCCACGTTGAGTTCATTGACCCAAACTTCCAAGGATTCAAGATTCTCATGGTTCAGGACCATCTCTTTGTGGTATTCATGATGTCTCAATGAGAAATATTGACTCTGCTTAGTTTCCTTTTGAGTCACATTGACACTGTTGAGGTAGATGGCGTTAAGCAGTACTGGCAAAGTGCCTGCTTCAGTTTGAACAAGTCTCAACCAATAACCTCTGTGTCCAAATAAGTCTGAACGGGCATGGTTTTCATCACCAATAAACGTTACAACGCCCGTTTCATGAAGTGAGTTGGTATCGTCGATAATGTCGATATCCACCCATTTGGCTTTATTGGCAATGCGTTTGAGCATTTGCCATTTAAAGCGATTAGACTTAAGGTCCGTCACTGTGCCCACATCGAATAGCAGTTTGATCGGTGCACCAATTAAAGGGGCATCAAATTGCAGATAGAGTGCCTTGGCATTTAATGCACCATAATCACTGAAAAGTCTAAGTGGTCTAGATTTTGGGTCAATCTCTTGGTCTGTAAGAAACTCGTATCTTTTGAGTGCACTTGGTAAAACGCCGTGCTCATCGTATACATAGTGCAGTTTGAGCCATCTGAGTTTAGGGGCAATGTAATCGCCAAGTGTGGTATAGGCATTTTCCACTTTTATAATTTTCAGCCTTATCCAGTAATTTTCATAAGCGCCAACGGTGGTGCTCATGAGATCATCAGGGCATCTGAAAATAATTTTTTGTACAATGGGTTCGTTGTCATCAGTTGCAAACATTTTGCGATTAAAGGTTTCCGTCTCGAGTTTGGACCACCCCACACCATTCCAATATTCTAGAACTATATCTGATATGAAGATCTCTTTGATAACCGGTTCTTTTAAATCCGACTTTTTCAACACATTTTTCCATTTGATATTTGGTGGGGGCACATCAAACGGCGTTTTATGCCGTTCGAGGATGTATTCAAATGAAAGCGTAATGAGACTGCCTTTCTTTGTCAATAATTCTTCGCTTGAAATATAGAGTGCATCATAGGCAAAAAACTGTGTGCCAAACATCATAAAATCTTTTTCTGGCAGTTCCATTTCGTTGTAATAAAGTGCATCTGGTTTCAAGACATCAGAAATTGGATTGATCTTGATTTCATCGCAGATCATTTCAGTTGCCCTCTTCATTTTGAGTTTGATCTCAGGTGTTTCCAACTCTATAAGTAGATTATTTTTTAATAAAATGCCGCTTTCAATTTGTTTGTAGTGATCAAATGGCACCCAATTTTGGTCTTTTAAGTAGAGCCATGCCACTTTTTCAGGATCAGAAAGTTGACTTAGTGTATATGCTTTTCTCAGTTTATTTTGAACATCTTCTATATGAATTTCTATGCCGTGCGCATGATTTAAAGTCAGAGCGTTATCTTGTCTGATGACGAGCTCATGCGTCTGCAAATTCTGAGGTGCAGGCGTATCCAGTAGATAAAGTGGTGCCATGTCTTCACTTTTTAGATGATTAAAATGATGAGTGATTTCATCTGTTTCTGGATTGACAACAATGATATTTTCAAGCTTTGAAGGGACGATCATGAGGTCATCCATGGTCTCAAAAATCAGATTTTCTTCAGCATCGCTCTCGCCTATGAGTTGCTTGCCAAGAGGCACACTGACACCTTCTTTGGTTCCTTCACTCAATGAAAAAGTCACATATCCCTTTGCACCTTTCGATGGTTTTTGTACAGGATCGAGTAAATTCAAGAAATCTATGTAATGTTTATCCGGCATTTGATGGGCTTTTTTTATGGTGTCTGTCATCATATCCGCATAAATCAGTGCCAGTGCAGTGCCAAGGTCGGGGTTTTCCACATCAAAATGCCACTCAGGCGTGTACGATTTACTGAGTGTCTTTAGCGTTTCAATCAATTGAGTTCTGGTCATGTTTTTAAGATCAAAATAGTTCATGGTTAACCTCTCTCACAACTGCTGTAACAACATTTGAGCCATAATAAAGACTTTAGATATTCCCTTCGTTGATATAAAAAGGATAGACTAAGTTAAAAGGATTATTCGTTGTTCTGACCACATATGCAATGTGAAGATCTATCCTTTCGGCTGTCTTGCTGTCTACCACGGCTTCTACCTCTATGTCTGTGATTCTGGGTTCCCAACTGATAAGTGCGTTTTTTACAGTGGTTTCCATCTGTTTGAGCAAGGTATAATCCACGACATCAAAGAGATGATTAAAAATATCACATCCAAAATCAGGGCGCATGACGCGTTCACCTTTTCGTGTCATAATGATGATCTTTATCGCTTCAACGATGTCTGCTTCGTATTCCGAGGTCAAAACCTTACCAGTTTGTGCATCTACGGTTACAGGAAATTTCCAGCCACGCCCTAGAAATGATTCAAAATGATCGCTCATAAAAGTGCCCTTCTTTCTTTGAATAAGTCCATTGGATTTATTAAAAACTGTATTTATAAAGATAATCTGCTTTGAACTACATATCTTATTCATGGTTCTTGCAACAAAGTATCAATTGATGGATACAGGATTGCCTTTGATTTGTGAAATGGCACCGGCTTTGATTTCCATGGTTGCGCCGGATTCCAGTTTCACAGTGGTATCGCCTTTGACGTTGACCTGAAGGCCTTTTACTTCCACGGTATTGGATTTAATCGTAATCTTATTGCCTGTGCCATCTATGATAATGCTTGAGCCCCCTGATTTGAGCTCAATCTTCTTTTCTGCTTCCACGGTGATCTTGCCATCTTTAGATGACATTTCCACCTTATTTTTATCTTTTGGGTCCTTTAGAGTGAGTTTTTCCTTTTCATCATCCATTTCTATGACATAGCCCTTGGATGACTTGACCGTGATTTTGCCCTTGTCTTCTTCGTCAAAAAAAATCAGTTCATGCCCACTCTTTGTTTTGATCTTTTTGGTCAAATTTTTACCTTCTTCATTTGCCATGGGCGGTTTTACAGATTTACTCCACACGCCACCCACAATCACTGGTTTTTCAAGTTGCCCACCTAAAAAGGCCACAATCACTTCATCCCCTACATCAGGGATAAAGTAAACGCCCATCTCTTTACCTGCAAAGGGAATGATCACACGAGCCCATGCAGATTCGTTTTCAGCCTCATCTCTCAGCGGAAGTTTGACTTTTATACGACCAAGATTATCAGGGTCTTCAGTGTTGGTGACAATCCCAAGGGTTAAGCCATACATGCGATTGTCATCTCTCTCATTTGTATCAAAGAATAAGTCATACATACTCATAGCATATTCGCTCCTGCTTCAAATTCAGTGTTGTATTCGCCATCATTAAGTTTATGGACGACCTTGGTCACGTAATATTTATTGTCCACATCGCTGTCAAAGCTTTTGATCTCAATGTATTTACCGGGGACGAGCTCTGGAATGCCCACCGATTTGCCATAACCCGTAATAAAGTTAAAGCTTCTTTGATTCAGTTCTGCTTCTGCCCTTTCTTTGGCTTCTTCCACGGTATTAATGGCCATATCCACGATCACCGTGGTTGAAGATTTCAACTGTGATGAAAACTTATCTGGTTTTTGTGAACCTGCCCCTACCTTAGTTGCGGCACTGGCGGTACTCTCTATGACTTTATGCTCTGCATCATTATAGCCTTTGACAGTGACTTTGTTCACGTATTTTGACAGTGTTCGTGTTTGATTAAAGGAGACCAACATTTGGCCCCATTCATAGAGTAATTGAGGGGTTTGATCTGCATAAGCGGGTTTTCGAAAATACACTTTCCCCTGTAGTACGAAAAATTCGTAGTTGATGCTCTTGGCGACTCTGCACAGAAAGGCATAATCGGTTTCTTTGTTCTGCTGAATTTCGCGTTCCAACTTTGTACTGGCATCCACTGTTTTGGTCCCTGCAAGTGAACCATAATTGCCTAAAATGCTGTTGACGGCATCTGTGTAACTGCCGAGGTTCATCGCTGTGGACTTGTTGCCATGCATCATAAGACCTTTTACATCCAAGCATTCCACACTAATGTAGGGAAAACTGGTCTCAGAAAAATTTGCACTCACAGTCTCAATATAGCCTTTAAACACTAATGTCGTTTCGATATAGCCGAGTGAAACTTCCACTTCCTTGCCCAGTGAAAAGTAATCCTTCATGAGTTTGGCGTCAAAGGCGCGTTCATCTATATCGTAGAGTTCATAGGCCTCAAAGGAGCACATACTGGCTTCAAATCCAGTGCTGATATTGACTTCGATGTTGCTGATGGTGACATCTTTTTGAGGGATTTCTTTACCGCCCACTTTGATCTTATAGGTGGGCACATCAAATGCCCTATATTTTTTAGAGAGATCATCGTATTTTAAAGTCCCCATATTACCTCCCTAAGGTTAATCTTAAATGCTCTAAACGTAGCCCTATATCGAATCGAAATAGTTTATGTCAATCAATCGAAGGAATCTTCATGATTTGACCACTTTTTAATAGTCTTGGATTGGCGATTTTGTTCTCTTTCGCAATTATTTTCCACAGTCTTGGATCTTTGTATTCTTGACTCGCCAACATCCACAAGGATTCATTTTGATTGATGCGTCTATGTTTCGTTCGATCGGGTGATTCCAAAGGCGTTTTTTTAAGTTGTTCTTCCATGGTTTCAGTGGCTTTTAGCGTCAAGGATACCTTTGCTCTGACGGGTTTTCCAGATTCTAAGAACATGGTAAATGTGGTAACCGCTTTACTGATCACGCCTTTAAAGTCAAGCGATCCCCATACGATGCGCACTTCTGGAGGTTCATGTAGACCGGCATCCACTGACATGGCTTTTAAGAGCTTATCCGTATACTTGCGGACATCTTCTTTTTTATCTTCTGCATCAGGTGTCATGTAGGTATCAAAGAAGAGTTCGATATCCAGTATTGGGACTGTACTGCCTTTATACTGCTTGACAGGCTGATCGACACCGATCGGACTCGCCCATGAGTAGGTTTTTTCGTTTGTAATTTTATATTCACTTGGATTAAAGAGACAGTCAAAATCTTCTTTAATTTTTTCACCCATGATGGATATCTTGGCTTTCTTAAGTGCCATGTGCTACCTCCTATAAACCACGTCTCCTGCGCTCGCGTTCAACACGATCTGTGACGCGCTTATAAACTTGATCAGCAATTTTATCGATATTGATCGTTTCTGGTGAAGGTGCCACAGTGTTTTCAACCACTTGTGCACTCTCTTGGTGATCTTTTGGTAAAACGGATGTCATTTCTGGCGCTGTCATAACCTCTCGAATGACTTCTCTTGTCACAGTTTTATGAGAAAGTCTTGAAGATTCAACTTCTGAATACGACATCACTTGATCCGTATGATGTGTCAGGTTAACTGGTGTTTGCTTTTGAAGTAAATAAGTGCTCATTTGAACCCTATTATTGTTTAAGGAAACTGTTTTCATATTGTGAAGTACTTTCGTATGATTCATGCTCTTCTTCATGTGCTCTGCATAATTTGAAATCGTTTGAACTGTTTTTTCAGAAAGATTCAAACCCTGCTTGTTTTCGTCTTTAGATTTGACAAACTGATTTTTATAATGCAGTTGTCTTTGAACAATGAGCGCATGGTCTAATTTCTTATGCACCTCAGCTAAACTTTGATAGACATAGGCGGGGACCAGTTCAGGATATTGATTATGCACTTTTTTTTGTCTCTGTTGCTGTAGTTTGCTTTGAAATTTGATGTGTTCAATCTCTCTTTCGATGGCTTTTCGCTTTTCAGCATTTTTACGTGCTGCCTTTTTTTGTTTTCGCCCTTTAATTTTATCAGATGACATCTGAGTGTTTTCAAGTTCGGCCATGAGCAATGAAATCTCGTGTGTGTAATCGACACTTGAACTTTCCGTTTGTTTTATTGGGGCAATTCTTTGTCTCAAATACGATGTATTCAAAGTAAGTTTGATACTTTCATCGCCATTTTTTAAGATCACAGTATTTTGCCATTTACTAGAAAAGTAATGGGTGTGATCAGGGCTTGATTGATCTGGATTAAACGTTGGATGATTGAGTTTTAAAGTGATGATCTTTGGGTTAATACTCATACTATTGTGAGTCTTGATAACATGGTTTTGAGTCTCTTTAATATTATTGTTTGTTTTTATGAGGCGGATAGGCCTTAAGTTGTTGCTGCTGATGTTATGACTGAACTCATCGGTGTTGTAATCGCTTTTATGACTGTTATCAATAGAGGCCCTGTTGATGTGATTGCTGTAAATGTTGTTAATATTGATATCATGAATTTGATTGTAATTATGATGAGCGTGATTACTATTGACAACGTTACGATCCGCATAATTAATAAAATCACCATGATCACTGATATGAATAGGATAACAATTATAATGATCACGATTTTGACTGTTGTAGTTGCTATTCATTGTTTTGCGATTCATTGAACTTAGCTGAATCACTTGATAGCTTGAAACCATCTTCGGTTTGAGATTGGTCTTCACATTTACAACAGTATCCAGCTGAGCATCAATCGTAATGGGTGAAAGCTTATGAACAGTAGTTTGATTTACAAGCTGTTCTGTTAATTGCTTTATCCGTTGATTATTTATAAGATGACGCTTGTGTAAAGGAAAACTTGAGTGCTTTGTTGCGCTGTTCTCATATAGCACTTCTTTTTCTATGTCAGATGAAATCACAGTGTTGTATAATGTCTTACTATAATCTGAATATAGATGTACATTTGTCAAAATTCCTTTTATCCATTGAAATTGCTTATGTTCCAAATTAGCTATAAAAGGCTTGCTGTCAATAATTTTTTTCAAATTAAATACGGATACGGCCTCTTCTCTACTTTCAGATATAAAGATGGCTCTTGGTTTTGAATTCGGAACACTGCGCCTTTTTGCTTGTACTTTTGGATTGATCAACCGATTTGATTTTAATGAGAGCCCACTTGATTGGATGGCTATGGGCTCAAACCGATAAAGCATATTAAAAGTATGTCTGAAAGTTTGTTTAAAAGTATGTTTGAAAGCATTTTCAGGAGCAATAGAATTCAAAATAACCTGATGATGCGATGCTTCAACAAATACACTTGGATTCAAAGTATTCTGATTTGAAATAGCCTGCTTTGAAATTGCATAATTTGAATTCATCTGGCTTGAAAACACTTTATCTGAAAACATCTGATTTGAATCGGTTTGGGTGGATTTATGCTCATATCTAGGATTCAAAATGGATTTTTTCAAAGTAAAATTATTGGATTCATCCTCTCTAATCTCAGTCTGTAAAAAGGAATCTTTATTTGCTTGGAATCTATTTTTATAGTAAAAGTGGTGTTGCTCTAAAAATCGATTGGACTGGTTGACAAGTGATGCCGCAAGATGAATTAAACTTTGGGGTCCGTTTGTGACCTGTGTTGTTGAACTGATCATATAATCGATTGAACTGGTTGAAGTTAATTTAAATTGAGCTTCGGAGCGATCATCTCTTGATAAATGATTTAAATTATGGAGCCTATGCGTTAAAAAGAGATTCGCAGGTAAAATGGTATGCTGTGCCCAATTTTCTGAGTTGATACTTTGATATAGGCTTAAAGGTATATTCATAGGTTGTGAACTGCTTTGAGAAAGATCTGTTGGAGAAAGATTTCTTTTTAAATCAACGGTGCTTTCCCTAAGTTTTATATACTCTTGAGCATCTTGATAACGGCCTTGACTTAGAAACTTTAAAGATTCTAAATGTTCAAGATAGTACTTTATTTGATTATCAATTTTTTCATCCCCTATACTGGAGAAACGGTTGAGAATCTTTTGTGAGAAAGCTTCTAGATTTTCAAGGGCATTCTTTTTTTCGATGATCGTATTCGTATAGAATGCATTAAATGCTTTTATCTTCTGCAAGCTATTGATCGAATCACCTGTGAAACTCAACATAGAGTTATTGGATGATTCTATGGAACCATCTGCAAGTCTTTGAACGGACTCGTTAAACACAGTCTCACGACTATTTAAAGACACAGTTTCAAGATTGTCGAAGCGAGATACAGTCTCTAAAGTGCTCAATAGAATATGTCTCAATGCCCCCTGAAAATTGCTATTCAAGTTATTATGATGTATTTGATAGACCATTAAGGCGCTATTACTAAAATAATCCTCGGATACGGGTTCATCTGTCCATTGATTTGTAGGGCCATATGGACCTAAATTTGTGAATATTTTTGTAGGATAATTAGTGTAAAATTGTTTTTGATATATGGCATTGTTTTTTGGATTGCTGTTATAGAGATCGCCATATTCAGAATTTGTATTTGTAACTGCATTAGAGCTTGCATTTGAATCTAAATCTAACTGATAATACATGCCAGTAGTTTGAGAATATATGTTAGTGCTTTGAGAGTGTATATTACTTTGAGAATACATGCTATCACTTTTGGAATGCATATTAATGCTTTGGGAAAGCATATTAGCACTTTGAGAACGCATGTTGACACTATGAGCCATAGCCGTCGAATGCTCTTCGTTGACACGGCTGTTGAAAATGTTCTCAATAGAGGTTGTGTGGGCATCATAACCAACGGAGTCATTTGAATAAGTGCTTTGAGTAAAACGGTTTCGAGTATAATTATTTAGCGTATTACTGCTCTGAGTATTGACATTTTGAATATGATTTTTTTGAGTATCACTATTTTGAGTGTTACCGCTTTGAACATTAATATTCTGAACTGAGTATAGTCTGCTGTATGGCATCTTATTGGGGTTATCCATATGATCGATAAACGTATTTTCTATAACTTTATTGTTAATAACGGTCTGATGAATCTGAGCATCATTGTTTACAAACTGTTCTTTGAGAAGCATTTGTCTGTTGATTAGGTTTAAGCTCCTATAGAGCGCATTCTCTTCATATTTTTCGTATCCTTCGTAAGGAGAATCCATCCAATTTTCCTGAATGTCTATGTGGTATAATCCCTCACGTGTTCTCAACAAATGAGTTGCAACCAAAGCCCTGTTTTTTTCAAGGAAACTTGGATGGTTGAATATGCTCAGATTAGAGTTTGTATAACCTTTTGCTTTGGTGAATGCATTTGTTTCAATACGCGTATTTGTTTTAAGAGGGCTATTTAAATTGTCTATATTCACGATGTCATTCACTTGAATATTATTTTGAACAGACTTAATCATACTGTTCAGAAAACGACTATTTTTCTTTTGAGTACTGTACAAAGTATTTAACTTATTTAAAGTATCTAAGGTATCTAAGGCATCTAACGTATTTAAAATATTTAAATAGTTCAAATTATCTGAATTGATCTCATAATTTAAATTTGAGTTCGCAGTTAGATGGCTATCATCATTTATTTTTGAACTAATTTCTTGATTATACATCTCCCTATTGACAGGGTATTGAAACATCCTATTCATTCGGTTTTCATGAGCATTCAATTGCATTTTTAAAAAATGCTCATTTTTTATAAGCGTGTCATTGGGAGTGATAAAGTATTTGTTTTTAAGCATCTTATTGCTTGTGTCCATACGAACAACTTGATCTTGCTTAAAAATATTCAGCCATTTCGGCGATTGAATGTGGCTATTCACTTCATCATAAAAGAGCTCTCGTTTGTGATCTGCATAACTTCTATAGATAAAGCGATTTGAAGTCTGATTTATATAATGAGCTAGCGGCATTGAAACTTCAGTAGCGGTGAGCAGTTGTACTGCCGACCACTGAGTATATCGCTCGGTAGCGTGGTTTTCAGAATTTAATGGAACCGATTTTTGATTTCGACCCAACAATCGATTGATGAGTTTAGAAAAAAAGTGCGGTTCAGATGTTGAGGTTTCAAACACATGGATATCATCGTTTATAGCATATAATTTGGCATAGGCATTTAATCCCGCTATATTATTATGACCATAATTGTTTTTAAAATAATTTGCATCTTGATGTAGCATAATTTGGCCATATTCAGGCGCATTGGGATTATATTTGTAAGGCGGTATATCAACACCGTTCTCCATATTGGTATCGGATTTATCCAGAGTTTGTGACTTGCTATTTTGACTTTCAGTGCGCGCTCCTAAATACTTTATGGTATAACGGTCTATATACTTATTCCCAACTTCACTTTGTGATATAGAATGTGCAAACTGTTTAACTGGATATAAACTCATATTCAAATCAATGAGTTTCTGTACTTCTTGGTGATTGATGATGGGATTCAGATGCTCTGTGTTGATCAGTGTATTGATCAGTTGTAATTGCTGATGGATCACATTTATCGGTTTGCGAGCATCGCTATTTTGGATATATTGACGGTTGACGTGTACGGTGTTATGGGCATTATAAATCATAGGGTTATTTTCTATGATGGTTTGGATGGCTGCACTCTGTTCATCGCTGGCTGCTTCCTGCATTAACAAGTAGATCAGATCCATTAACGGCCAAGAGATCATAGACTGCCCTTTATAATGTGTCAGAATTTCTATGGCAAATTGTGATTTTAAAAGTATTGGAAAGGGTTTAATCATTGGTTTCAACGTTTCATTCACCATATTGCTCACCTTTTTTAAAAGATAAGGGGCAGTAGCTATTGCGCCCCTTATCTTTAGATTTTATAGAATGTAACTTACAATCTTGTAATTAGAGTATTGCCGATCTTACTTTAGGTTGCCGATCTTACTTTTCCTTAAGCCCCTGATGTTTGAGTTCGATTTTTTCAACAGCTATTTCTTTACCCACTGCATCAAGGCTGGGACCAGACCATTTTACTGGCAAAGCGTTTTCAATTTGCCAAGTACGAATGGTTTCACCCGTTTCATTCCACAACTCAATGGTGCCATTTTTACGAACGAATTTACCAATTTGGATGTCTTGAAACCATTTGATCAGTTTAGTGACTTCGCCAGTCCCCCGCTCTAAAACCAAATGACCACTCTTTTTATTTTTTGGAAATTCCAGCACGTAGTCATTGACGCCACCCTCATTGTAGGGCTCAAATTCCAGTTCGATATCCAGTCCAGATACTTTGCTAAAACTCATTTTTATGTCGCCAATTTCCACTTTAAAGAGCCAATTCATACCATAATCATAAATATTGTTTGCCATAAGCCTCACCCATTGATGTTGAATCAGATTCATTCAACTTTATTCAACACATCTAATTTTATTCAAGTCATCTAATATCGAATACATTTTCTGGTGCATCGTTCACTTTTTTATGAATCACGGATATTTCGTCACACCATTTTCGCCGCTCTCTATGATCCATGTGCATTATTTGATCATGATCCCAGTGAAAATAGTATGCGATAAAAGCCACTTCTTCGTATAATCGTTTAACGGGATAAGGGGCTATCCTTCCTGATGAAAAAAATCAACATGTACTCCAAATTTTTTACCACAGCTTGGACATACGGCATCATAGCTTGGCACCTCCATTTGATTGATACGTGAGTATAAATCTTGAAGATAAGCCAAATCTGCCGTGAAAAGTTTTTCGATTGTTTTTGTGTCAATTGCTCTAAGATCCCCAAGTTTGACGATCACTCTTGATAATAAAATGATGGTCAAATAGCCAGGATTTTGTTGAACGCGCGCATCTTTCATCGGTAAGATTTCATCAGCTGCCGTTGCCAGTCTCATAACGCCTTCACGGTGCAAGTTGCCATCTTGATCAATAAATCCCTTAGGGAGTACGAAGTTAAATTCCGTTTGGAATGCCATATGATTTACCTCCTCACTTTGCTTTTATAGACTCTATGCAGTTCTTGTCAAACCTTCATGTGCAAGTTCCATGGATTCAAATGCAACCTCTGATCCACTTGCATTAAAGTCCGGAGCTGTGTATTTCACAGGCCATGCATTGATCAATTGCCATGATGCCGCGTCGTCGCCAGCTTCATCTATAGAAGTAATGGTCACTGTTTTACGTTCTACCGTACCTTCAGCGATATCATTTAACCACTCGTAGAGCACCATTGAATCTGAAGTCCCCCATTTTAGAGTGACATTGCCATATTTAATTAAACCCGGTAATTTTCTCGGTGTGATCACATCATCGCCTTCTCTGTATTCGATGACGTCCATGGTTGCGTCAAAACCGGTTACATCGCTGAAGCCACCTGCTTCGAGCCCATCTATTTCCAATCTAAATCTAAAATTACGATATGGATGTTTACTTTCAGCCATTGTATTTTCCTCCTTACATTAGCTATTTAAAGATGTTGAGTGTATTTTCTCAATCGGGATTAGGATGATCATTCACTTGTTTTTTGAGTAATTCTAAAGATGACAAACTCTGCAGGTTTTACAGGTGCAACACCGATAACACAGACTAATCTGCCGTTATCAATATCATCTTTAGACATGGTCGTCCTACCGATATCCACGAAAAATGCTTCGCCAGGAGTCGTTCCAGCCAGTGCACCAGTACGCCATACACCCGTTAAGAAAACATCAATCGTACGTTTTACTCTACTCCAAAGGGCCTCATCATTTGGTTCAAAGACAACCCAATTGGTGTTGACACGAATAGATTCTTCAAGGAAAATAAAGAGTCTTCTAACGTTGATATATTTCCACATGGAATTGGAAGATAAAGTTCTTGCCCCCCAGACTCTAATACCTTGACCTGTAAAGATTCTGATGAGGTTAACGCCTTTTGGATTGAGGATGTCTTGTTCCCCTTTGCCATAAATGGTACTGAGGCCAACCACACCACTTACAGTTTCGTTTGCAGGTGCTTTAAAGACACCTCTTGAATTATCTGTTCTTGCATAAATACCCATCATTGCACCTGATGGTGGCAAGTAAGTATTTTTTTTGTCCAGTGGGTCAAAGACTTCAAGCCAAGGATGATAAATAGCCGCATAATCTGAATCATACATATCTCTATGCGTGAGCACATCAGCTACTTTTGCGGCATCTCTAGGAATATCTAAAACCGCAAAACGACTCTTTGTGTTTTCACAGTGTGCAATTAAAGCCATTTGAACGTTAGGATCGACGTTACCAGGAACAGCCATAATGCTTACATTGTCATTTTCAAGGAAAGATTGGATGCCTGTTCGTTTGCCAGGACCATCATCAGTACCCATGTATTCAGCTGCTGTTACAGCACTAATATCACCATCTGAACCATTGTATAACCCAAATACAAATGAGCCATCTTCTTTTTGAGATAAGGCCATGTAAGGTGACGCTTCGGCACTTTCATTTTTTAAGATTTCAACACTGACGAGAACGGATTTTGCGAGTTTCTTGCCAATATAATTGAATCCAGCAACATTTAGAGAGACGAATTCGTAGCTTTCTAAAACATCTTGAAAACCAACTTCCATGTGAAATTCACATGTGGTCAATGTTTTCACTGCAAGTAGCCCCGTATCCACAACGTCACCTTCAAATGGTGTTTTAAAAGTTAACACGCCTTCAACAGAAGTTTCTATGACGTTTTCAACTTTTGTCTCTCCATCGCTGAAAAGAACCACATCACCAGCATTGAAGCCATTTGCGCTTTTAACTTTGTATTTAGTACCGCCCATAGCATCTTCAATAACTTCTAAAATCTGTGTCTTTGCTTTGCTTGCAGGTGTCAATTTAACTCGGATATTGTTACCCCACAATCCTGGATTTTTAGCTTTGATCTTAACCCATTCATTGAGTTCAATTTCTGCTGCTTTTGCATCTTCTGGCGCCACTCTCATAATATAAGCTCTGCCGCCACCATTTAAGAAAAACTGCTCTACTGCATAAGCTAAATATCTGTGTTCATGATAAACACTTTCGGGTAAATAGCCGCCATAAGTTCTCTTAAAATCGGATATATTGGTTACAAGTTCTGGAGCGCCTATGACAGCTCCTCTTTGAGCCATACCAACAAAACCAGCTGTTGAAGTACTGACACCTTCCATAGGACGAGGACCACTTTCGAATTCTTCCACGTAAACACCGGGAGATAAATATTCCGCCATAATTTGTCCTGGTGATGGTTATAACCACACCAGTTCCTCCTTTCAAAATTGGTTGTTAAAATTTTGTCTTTAATGTATCTAACGTCATAGTACCTAGAATGACACTTTCTATGGACTCTTGAAATATGTCTAAGATGTCCACATACATAAAGAAAGTTTCAATAGTTTGCATTGCATGGTCAACCGAATCCTTCGTATCAACCATGACGTAACGAAAATGCACTTTACTGTTTTGAACACCAAAGTGACCAATTGGCATTCTTGTATTGATAAATGAGATCAGTGTCTCAACTAAAGGGATTTGGGTTGCATTCAGTTCTATTGGCAATTCTGTAAAGAACTGAAGCAACATGATATTGGTTTCTTCCTCTGAAAGCTCTAACAGATATGCTAAGTTGACAAGCTGTTCTCGTCCTTTGTAGTCCTTTTCAGCTGAAACGAGTAACGTAGACATATCCAACAATTGATTTTTTTCAAGAACTTTGGTTTTGACCTCTATTTCTGCGAATTTTTCGTGTAAATATTGGATTTTACGGAGTGCGAGTGTTTCATTGTCAATTGCCATTATTCAGCCATCCTTTCTATTCTTGAGTTTTTTAGCCTTCAAAGAGTTTTATAAACATTTTGTAGGCATTTGCTTTGCCTTTTTTCTTATCAGAATCGCTAGCAGCTGTTTTGGCCTGAGTTGCAACTTTGTTGAGTTTGCCTGAATCCACACCTGTTGCATCCACCATGTCTTTCGCTTCTGAATACTCTGATTTATTTTCAGGGGTGTCATAAGTGCTTGGCAAGCCACCGATGACTTCCATCAAATATTGCGTATATTGAGAGCCTTTATCACGACCGCCCCGACCTTGATAGGCGCCCACTGCGGCATCTCCAATAGTTGAGGTCACATCTGCAGAGTCAAGCGCTAAATCTATGCCACCTGCGATGCTCTCAGCCACTAAACTGCCGCCAAAGGTACTCACAAGTGATGCAATTTTGCCTGTAATTGCGGCAATCTTGGCAACAATTGTACCTGCACCTTTTATTTCTTTATTGCGATTGCCTCTTCTTAAGCGATCTTGAATTAAAAATTTAGTGATGTCTTTTAACTCCTCTTTCTCTGAGTCCGTGAGATTGGCCTTTCCTCTGAGTTCATCTCTTCTTGCCTTCATGGTTTTTTCATCAACTGTAATATCCGTCTTCTTCCACAGCCTGCGTATGTTAAAACGGCCTACTTTTTTTATCATGGACTTGCCCTGTGTTTCTCCCTCGGACTCAATCGGTCTATTCATATACTTTTCTTTGAAAAGCCGACGGCTGTCATTCATTCTAACTCTTGCTCGATCTGCTTTAATAACCTTATAAACTGCAATTGCCGCTTCAATGGCATCTATGACCATACCGAGGCCTGGTATGACTTTGAATCCTTTGAGCACGGTGCCACCGAACCCTTCAATAACATCGACGATATTGCCAGCCATATCGAAGGCAGCGTTAGCAGTCTCTTTGCCGAGTTCAGCAGCTTTTTCTTTACCAGAGGCATCTGATTTCATAATGGCATAAGCATTTTTAATATAGCCGATAAAAGTCAGTGCCGCACCTGCAATACCATTGCCATTGCTCCAACCATCAAGGGCATTTTCAGCCATTTCTAGTGAGGATGCAACGACGCCTGATGCAGTGACACCCGTTTCGGCAACTGTTTGCGTGTGATCCAACACCTCGGATTCTTTGGGATCATCTGCTAAAAAAGTGGCTTCATCACCGATTTTGTAACCGTTGAAGACCTCGTGCATATTTTTAATACCTTTTAAACTGTCTGCTGAAATCGCACTATGCCGCGCCCGTGTCTGTTCATTTAAAGATTCCATTTTGGATTTAGGGACTGCAGCAGGTTGTTCAGTGGTTTCTTCAGTCGATGCATCAGGCACTTTTCGCAACTGATTGCTATCTACAGACATATGATCAACTCCTTTTCACAACCATTTTTCTCATGAGACATCCGAAATGGATTCCTCTTCTAAAATGTTTAGAATTCTTTTCAGCATCACCCATAGCCAATAATCACTTTTTTCATCATCTGTTAAATTTACTTGTTCTTGTTTGGATTCGAACAGTTGATCCAGTTGCTTCATAAACTGTGCTTTCTTAAATTGATTATCATAGATTTCTTGTCTCAATTGATCAATCTGGCTGTTGATCCTTGCTATAGCCTCGCGGATAACTGGTAGAGCGTTATCACCTATATTGCTTTTTATACGTTCCCGTTCTAAAGAGAGTGCGTTTAATTTTTGAACAGCTTTTGCATGTCCCAAAAAGGGAAATATGGTCCTAATATCTTCAGTTTCTGAGATACTTGAGGCACGTTCTAAATACTTTATAAAATCGTCAGATGTATCTGTTCCTGAAATAAAATGACAAAAGGCTTCATCGATATTTTCTGTGAATGTCGAATAATTTTTCCTACAAAGTGCTGATGCTCTCTGCAAGTCAATCTCGGCATGTTTGTATGTATTGCTATGGCTGATCGTGTCATTCTTTTGTGTAGAAAGAATTACTTTTTGATCTTCTGATACTTGACCTATAAAGAGTCTCGCATTTGGAGATTCAAGTGTTTTCTCATACTCAACGGGGATTTTCTCACCGCTTTCTGAGCGCATTGTAATTTGCTTTAAAACGTCTCTGGGATTTTGAGGACCTTCTCTGGTATGTCCAAATTGACCGATTTTATAGTCTGTGGGCCCTCTGATGAATTTGGGTAATTCAGGTTCAAGATTAGATTCTTTCTCTTTGATCTTATAGGGTTCTTGTTTGGCACTTATTTCATCGTATATTTTCATTGTATTCACATCCTCTATTTATCATGATCACGGTTAAATGTTGTAAATTTGGTTATACTATCATTAAACGATATGACGGAGGTGCATTATGGATTCATCGTATAAAGCTTACGAATCACTGGAACAATATTATAGAGACTTACTCAAATATGTGGACTTAAAATTAGCAGAGTATTATGAAGCTACCATTGAGGACCATGCCTCACCTTCACTTGGGTGGCAACTTAAGCATTATACGGATTCTGCAAACGCCAGATATGCCGAAGCAGAGGCGCATTTCGCACAAATGCATCAGCGCGTTTTAGAAACATTGTCCACTGCTCTTTTTATACCTCTTGAACATCTGTTAGAAACATTTAAGTTGTCAAAGTTTGAAACCTTTTGCATTTATTTGTCAGTCTCTGTTGAACTGGACCCTTCTTTCGAAAAAAATGTGCGTTTTTTCAATGAGACGTTAAATTCAGCTTACCCTACGCTGGGACTCGCTTTAAAGATATATTGTAAGAATTCAAGTGATTATTTAAAAGAGCGCATGGCTTTAAACCGTCAATGCAAACTCTTTAAATACTTTTTGATCAATAGCCTCTCGCAGCATGAGTATTCACCACTTGTAAGTGTTCCGATGAAATTGGATATGAGTATTGTAGATTTCGTCGTCAATTTTAACCAATATCATATAGCAGATTCCTTTATGTCCATCATCATGCCCAATGTTCAAAATGCAGTGCATCAATTTGATGCAATTGAACAAAATTTACATGAATTTGTAAAAATCAATTTTGAAGAGACACTGAACCAAAATATCCTTTTCTATCTTCATGGACCACAAGGTATCGGTAAACATGAGCTCGTCCATCATTTTTGTGATCAATATGACCAGACGATTCTATGCATTGACTGTAAAAAATTGAGCCAAAATATTGCCGAAGTACACCAATTTACACGAGAAGCCATTTTACATCGTGCAACTGTAGTCTTTGAAAATTTTGAAGTGTTTATTGAATCCCCTGCTGACAAAACGACCTCCATTTTTTTAGAAGCATTGCTTGAATCTCTAAGTAAATTTGCTAAAATCAGTTTTGCCTTATCAAGTGTCCCTTGGTATAATCAAATCGAATTTAATAGATTTTCTATTATAGAGATTGAGCTTGAGATTCCAAATGCTTTAGAACGACTAACCGTGTGGCATGATATGGGCAGCCAACTTAAAATGGACGATCAGGTGGACTTAAGCGAGCTTTCGAATAAGTTTAAATTTACGCCAAAACAAATTGCAAAGGCTTATCAAGATGCGACGAATGAAATGTTGTGGAAGCATATGGATATGATTGACAGTAAGATGTTACATAAAGCGAGCTACAATCAACTTTCACATAATTTAAAAGATAAAGCGCAATTGATTAACTCTCACTACACTTGGCAAGATATCATCCTTCCTGAAGAGCAATTTAAACTTTTAAACGAGGCTTGCGATCACGTTAGATTTAAGCATATTGTCTTTAACAAGTGGGGATTCAATAGAAAGCTAACTTATGGAACAGGCCTTGGATTACTCTTTACAGGGCCTCCTGGAACGGGTAAAACGCTTGCTGCACAAGTTATTGCCAATGAGCTTAATCTTGAAATTTACCGTGTGGATCTATCACAGATTATCAGCAAATACATCGGTGAAACCGAAAAAAATCTCAAAATGATCTTTGATGAAGCTGCACGCTCCGGTGCCATCTTATTATTCGATGAAGGCGATGCGCTCTTTTCTAAGAGAACAGATGTCAATGATTCCCATGATAAGTATGCAAATGTTGAAACCAGTTATCTATTGCAAAAAATAGAATCTTACGAAGGCATCTCTATCGTCACGACAAATTTGCTCGGCAATATCGATGAGGCTTTCATTAGAAGATTTTCATTTGTGGTTCATTTCCCATTTCCAACGGCAGAATATAGAAGACAGATTTGGAGGACGATATTTCCAGTGGAAACACCACTTTCAGAGACCATTGATATGGAATACTTGGCAAATACTTTTGAATTCTCTGGTGGCAATATAAAAAACATTGCCATTAATGCGGCTTTTAAAGCGGCATCACAGGATCGCCCTGTAAGTATGAAGGACTTACTGCTCAGCGTTGCCAGTGAAATTTCTAAAACTGGTAAAGTTGTTTTGCCTTCTGATTTTGGTGCATATGCTTATTTATTAAATCTTTAATGATGCTTTCCCAAAAGCCCATTTGAGAAACTTGTTTTAAGCGCACACCTTATGGAATCATTATGGTAGCCTGTCCAGGTGATGTGATTTGTATGACGCCTCCCCAAGTACACATGAGTTTAGATGAATTATTAAGCGCTGGCATATTGGCAATTAAAACCGTTGGCGAACCCGGTGCCCAAGGCGCTACCGTCATTGGCATACAAGGTTGAGGCGTCAAAACCCCCAACGCTGCTGCGGTTGCCGCTGCCACTTGTGGATTGGCCATGGACATGCACATGCCAAAGGGCATAATATTGCTATTAGGGATATAGTCCATGATATTGGCAAGGGGCATACTGGTCATTACTTTATTTTTAGGTGTTACCATTAGAGAGCTTGGAGCAGCACCAAATGAACACATTAGCAGTGCGCCGCCACAGACTGCAATTCCCATTTCAAACCTCCTAGAATTTTCCGACGTCATTTATGACGTCTTTTTTTATACGAATGAGAGTCGACTTTTGCTTTAAATGCGTGTGAATAATCATTTTTAGCTCTATTCCTTCCTGATTTGTACTTTTAAAATTTTTAAGTGGTATTATAAATCTGCCATCTGACCTTGGAATAGCTTCAACAATTTCATAAATTTCACAAACCTCCGTATAGGGAAATGTAAAATCAGGAACACTGTAGATGCCAATAGAATCATGCTTAAGCGTGACGATCTGATCATGATATGCTTCTGAAAACATGAATTTTCTTTCAGAGAGTTCAGAATCGTACGACTGGGCTATTTCAACGTATTTGTTTGCGACAATATTTGATTTTAGTATGAATTGATTTCTTGAACACGTGTGTATTATTTCGATTAAAGTACTATTTGTGGCGATCCCCTTAACAGCAGTCAGTTCATTTGGAAAGGGATAGTTTTCATTGGGAATCGCTCGTATGAATTGTTCTTCATCAGGGGCAACATTAAGTATTATGGGTTCATAATAAGGATGTTGCCAAATCATTTGTGGATTTTCGGGATCATCTTGTCTGCTGTAATGTGGATTATTGAATATGTTCGTGAAGATCACATAAGGCAGCATTTTTTTAGTTGGTTTTATGGGCAATCCGTTGAGATAATACCTATCATATGCGTGCAACAAGGGCTTGTCTGTAAAGCTATCGATGAATTTGATCACAAGATCAACGTGATGATTTATGCTCATGGTCTTCCCCTTTCAGCTCAATAGAGACATCTTTAACACGTTTAATCGGTTTAGTCTTAGTGGATTCAAGCCGCACAGGTTGTACTTTATAAACCATGGAAAGTTGATATGGCGTGTTTGGAAACTGCCATAGCTTGATTTTATCTTCATAGGGCATATTCTCTCTAATAATTTCAAAAGTTTCTCCTGCTTCTTGAAGGCTGCCCACAAGCGCTTCGTTTTCCAGTCTTGGGTGATCGCCAAGAATTTGCATAACACGACCGAGTATGCGCTGTTCATCCACAGCCTTTGATTGTCTATCTGCAGTGGAATAAACGGTAATCAAATAATACAGAGTCAAACTTTGCGGTGGAAATTGCAATTCATTATTGCTCTTTTGAATCATATTTCTCTGGACAAAATCGCTGTTTTCTTGGATGTCATAGAGATGAATCCCCACTTTTACATCCTCTGGCTTGCTTGGATTACATAGGTTAATCTGTTCGTATTTTTTTATGAGTTCCGGCGACAATTCATTTCGGAGCAAGGCCAATATGGATTGAGATACTTCAGCGATCACGGTATATTTTCCCATAAATACCCTCCTTATATGGTGTATTGAGGTTTCAAAAGCGTTAACCCTTTTAAATCATTGAAATGTTCAAAAATATTCTTCCAGTGGACAGATATAACAATTCTAATGAATAGGTATGATGATCAAAGTCAATTTGGAAATATTTGGCATGATGAAGTTAGCTGTATCCGTTGTGTAATAGCCAATAGGTGCATAGCTGACACCTTCTATTATTTTCATAGGATAGTCCATAACAGCAGGACTGTCATCTTTTTGGACTATCATTGAGTTTTCAATGAAAATTTCAGTTTGCATAAGGCCCTTGACCTCGACGCTTACAGTTTCAGGATGCCATAGAACTTCAATGTCAAAGAGGTTGTAAAATGTTTTAATAGGCACATAGGTGATCCCTTGAATTTCACGTGTGGGAACTCTTACCAAAATATACTGTCCTGAATCGCTTCGAGTGATCATCATTGAAGGGGCATTTGCCACAGTAACTGGATCAGTTCCCGAAATTGTGCCTGTTTCACCCGCACCACCTTTCGTACCAGTAGCCTCTGTACCAGTTGTTGCAGTTACGTCTGTTTCTGCGCCAGTATCCTTGTCGCCACTTGCGACGCTTCCAGTGGCATCATCTGCTGTACCTACACTTGCGGTTACATCCGCCCCAGTATTTGTGCCTGCTGTGTTTGCGCCTGCTGTAGTGTCATTTGCAAGTGCAAGACGTGCTGCCATTTGATCGGGAGTTAATTTAGCGGTAAGTGCTAAAATTGCATCCCCTTGGTCTTCTAGATTAGCGAGGTAGGCTTCTTTAGAAGCTTTGATTATAAGGCTGGTCAATGCATTGATATCCATATCGGATTTCAATGTATCTGGTAATATTGCAAACAGTGTCAATAAATGCTCTAAGTCATCGTCCATTGTAATTGGATCGCCTGTGGCAATGCTATCCTTTGTTTCGGCTAGTGCATCGGCATACATGTCCAGAAGTTGTTTGTCAGTAGGATCTAACAACAACGTATATTTAGCCAAAGCCTCTCTCAATTCATCTATTTGAGCCTCTAAATCCTTGTTTTTTGAACTTAATGTACTCAAATCGGCTTCTGCTGTTTTATCCATGCGTTTTTCATTGTCGCTTATCTCTGCCTCTAATGTTGCAATATTCTCAAGAGCCTCTTGATATAAGCTTGCAAATGAACCATAAAGAGCATCTTGCTGATTGGCCAAAACTGCCATGTTGTCTTTTATTTCGTCAGCAAGTGCGGTATCATTGTTCTCAAGAGCGCCTAAATAGGTCTTGTACAGATTATCATTTTTGGCATTAAGCGTTTCAAGATATTCAAGCTGCTCTTGCGTTTCAGGATCGTTGAGGGCTTTATTCGCATTGAGTTGATCTCCCAAATCCGCTTTTAAGCTTGAAAGCAGATCCGAAGGCGACTGTGCACTTACGAGCGAAGCCTCATCTGTATTGACATCGACACCAGCATCGGCTGTATCAGTGCCTGAAATGGTGTCACCAGTTTTAGTTGAATCTGTGGTTCCTGATTCAGTAGAATCTGTGCCATCTGTTTCAGCGCGATCACTTCCTGCACCAGTTGTAGTGGCTGTACTGCCCGAGGTATCCTTTGAGGTATCGTTTGTGCCATTTGCAGATGCATCACCTGAACCATTTGTAGTGACGTCACCAGAGCCATTCGAGGACGTGTCATCTGAAGTGCCCGCTGATGCGTCATTTGAAGCATCTGAGGATACATCACCTGCTGTTCCTCCTGTAGCACTTGTACCAGAGGCATCCTGATCACTGCCATCACCACTTTCATTGCCTTGATCTACATCTGTACCGGTCGCTGTGGCACCTGAAGCAGTACCAGTACCAGTATTAGATGCCTCAGCCGCAGCAGATTTAATGGCATCACTCTCTTTTGGAACAGCCTCTAATGCTTTTGATATTGCCTCAATTGCTTGGCTCAGTAATTCTTGCTGAGCTTCAGGTTGATCTAATCTCGCTATGATATCGGTAACAATCAGTTGCAATTCTGAGAGGGCTTCTTTTAATTTAGATGCTTGTGCATCAGCAAGCGTGTTGAGCGTTGCCGCAGGTTCACCGTTTTTTAACGCATTATAATAGGGGGCACCTTTGCCTTCACTTGCAATTGCCTGTACGCTTTTAACACTCTCCCCAAAAGTAATTGTGAGAATTTTCAATTCGGAGGGTTTATCCAGTATCAATCCCGCTGAAATATGATCTGCGTGAATCATGGTTTCAAGGGCATCTTCAGCAGTTTTGAAGTCTTTGTTGATGATAGCCTGTTGTAGCTTTTGTTCCTGAGTTGCTCTATAAATTGCCAAAGGAGAACTCTTATCCGTATTAAGGGTATCTTGAAGTTCTGTTATTTTGGATTCTACTTTACCGATGGATTCCCAAATATCCGCATTGAGCGCATTTAAGCCATTTTTAACAGCCGAGTCTGCCGCACTGTTAAGACGCCCAAGAAGTGCGTTGTTCACAGCGATCTCTCGATTTGTAAAAGTTGATTCTTTTTCAGCAGATACGAGACCGATTGCTGTGTCTGATCCTCCGTTGGCAGTTAAATAATCGGATAAATCGTCCCAAGAAGCAAGCAGTTTGTCATATCCTTCAATTGTAGCTTGACTTAAAGGCAGCAATACAGGGCCTAAAATGTTTTTGGTCATTTCAGAAACGGCATCTTCATCATCTGCATCAAAGAGATTTTTTGCCAAATCATAGTTGATGGTCAATTTTTGTAAGAGTTCGTTTGCTCTGGGATCTAAAAGCGTATGCATGTCATTTATGGACTTCACTTCCCCAGTTTCAAAGATGACAACACTGCCGTCAACTTTTATCCAGTGCGTCAATGGCAATGCGTTGATGACGGTATCAGAGATGATGTTAGATGATTTATCTGAGATATCGCTGATGCTTTCGCCATTGGTTATATCCACCCATATCTTCTGGCTAGTCAAATCCGATTTATAGTAGATTTTCTTTTGTCCTGAACTTTCCACAGTCTCTTGAGCTAATGCAATAGTTTTAGGGTCCAATGCACTATAATCAATCACATAGGCACCGATGATTATGGAACGCGTTGGAAAATCCTTTGCATCCGGTCTAGGTTCTGCAAAACTCATATTGAACACCAACATTAAGACTAATAAAGTCAGTAGAAATTTGTTTTTTTTCATCTGATCACCCTCTATTTTTCAATTGTGATTAAAACACCTTGCTGAACCGGTGTGGTTTCTGGGACAAGCTTTAATTGGACGACACTTTCTTCGCCGAGTAAAAGTTCAACTTGATACTGAGTGACATCTGTAAGCACCAGTGTCAAATCCTCTAGAGCCGCACCTTTTTCAATCGCTCCATGGAGTTCAGTACCATCAGCATTAACGACTCTAAAATGATCGTATCCAACTTGATCATCAATCTTTATCGTGAGACTGCTTCTGAGAAGATCTAATTGAATCAACTGAAAAGTGCCAATAGGCGATTTTAAATCTTTTGGATGGGTTTCAATGGATTCTAATTTTAAAACCCCTTGGTAACCTTCGCCTTCAATTTTAGCTCTGTATTTAGGCAGATCTTTGGTATATAAGACAACAGACAACTCTGAAGAAGACTCGAAGGTCAACGGCAGATGTTCAATCGTTTCAGATATAGGCGTCATGCCGCCTACTGGCAATCCATTTGCATCAAACAGTCTATAATGTGTCACCTGTAGATCGGTGGAAACGTTGACGCCAAATATAAATTTAAGACTGGTAAATGGGGTTTCAATGTACCATATCGGGTCGCTCCCACCACTGGCATGTTCCACATTGGATACACCAGAATCGTAGTTGCCAGTGGCAAAATCAGCACTGCTTACGAGGTCAGCCACACCACCAGACGTGTTGAAATCCAGTGCAGCGATAAATTTTGACAGCGATATTCTCGATAAAAATTGTGCCAATTCAAGTTCTTTTAAGGTGTCTTTTGCTTGTTGTACCTCTGCAAACGCCACTAGGCCTGCAAGGTTGTCTTTTTTGAGTTGATCATAACTGGCAGTTGCAAGCGCAATGGTTTCAGCACTTTGTTGGATCACTAAATCCATTTGCTTAACCGCATCATAACTGTCTTTAATTTTCTGAGTTGTCAAAGCAATCATAGCGGACTCTGCCACGCGTTTTTTATCTCTCTCCCCTAACGCAACAATTAAAGGGTATTTTTCATTTTCAAAGTATCTGAGTGCGGTGTACTCACCTTGAAACCATCTCATGGGTATTTTAATCTTGAAAAACAGAAGATTAATCACATAAACCTTTTGCCATTTTGCGTCAATATTCTGAAGCATTTGTTCGTATTTTTGGAAAAGAGCGGCATAGTCAATTTTAGATTTGTTCAGTTCAGATGAAAGGATATTCACTTTGGAACCATAGTAATTTTTATAAATATCATAGACTTCACGGACTTCCTTTTCAGAAAGTTTTCTATCTTGTGTTGCCACGTAAACTTGATAATCTTTGGAGAGTCCAAATTGAATTAAATTGTCTAAATCCGCTCTTGTCAAAGGGACTTCAATGAGTTCTTTTTTAAAGGTATAGCCTCTTGTGACATCTATGCCAATGATTTTTGAGAACTTTTCCTTTGAAGTTTCAAAGTCAAGAGTTGCCTTAGTTAATGTGTCCTTGGATTTATCCAGTGACGCCTTGATTAAATCTAGATCCTCCTTCTTTGTCTTTCCAGCTAAATAGCTTTTAAATAATCGCTGATAAGTCGTCTCTAAATCCTTCTGCTTGTCTATTTCAAATTTTTGAACAGCTTCTTTTTCTAAGATATTTAAAAAAGCACTCTTCACTTCAAATTCCAGTTTCTGTACTTCAAATTGATATTGATGATTTAATTTTTGGATATCATTGTCTATTTTAGGCAATTTCATAATGAGTTCGATTTCTTTTGGCATGGCGTGCTTTTCAGGAAAAGAAATATCGAAGAGCAATGAAAATCTAACCGTGGTTTCTTTTTCTCTTATGTCTTGTAGGCCTTCAACCGCTTGTCTCCTTTCAACACCTTTCTTGATGAGGTCAAGCTTGACCAAATTAATGGCATCGCTATTTTGTTGTGCAAGCGAAATAGCCGCTTTCATGTCCATGGATTTACTCGTATAATCCATGACGAATTGAGGCATCAAAAGTGTTATGACCAGAACCAGAATTAAAATTTTTTTGAAAAGCATATCAACCTCCAACAGGGGTTTCATATTCATAATAGATTAATTCAAGTGTGTTAAAATCAAAATAGAAATGGATCTGTGCATTGGATTGAGAAACCTGTAAAACAAAGTAAGTATGACCATCGATATTTTGAGCAGAAGCTGTAAAGTGATCAAAATTGGATTTCACATCGTCAAGGCTCATGCCTTTGTGCCATTTTTGTGTAAGGTTAAATGCTTTAACCACTATCTTGTAAAGTATGGGTTCTGTTACATCCGTGGGATAACTAAAGTAGAAGTCACATTGTGCCTTGGGATATGAAAGTACATAATAATTTTCTAACTGTATGACTTCTCCAGACTCTAAAAAATGTTGTCTCACATCTGAACTACTGAGTCCAAGTAAGCCTTCCAATGCGGCGTCACCTGCTAACCATTCACCTGTATATATTTTTTCATTTTGAATGTAATAAGTGCCCATACCGTTGAATAAACTCTTATCAAAGGTGCCGTCATAGACTAAGTTATCTTGAACGGTATCATATTGCTTGCCTTCACCTGAATAATATCCCAATGCAAAATCGCCTCTATAGATCAATTTGCCTTTTTCTGAGTACTGTTGTCCAAAACCATCGTATTGGTCGCTTGAAAAGTTGCCTTCGTAAGCCCTTTGCCCATTACTAAAAAACAATTTGCCAGTGCCTTCGAAGGCGCCACCAGCAAATTGGCCACTATAAAGTTTTAAGCCATCCAGAGTCATTAAAGTACCTTCACCATGATACTTGCCATTTAAGAAATTTCCAGTGTATTGCACCATGCCGCTGTCAAAATAAGATACGCCATAGCCATTTTGAAGGCCTTGTGAAAAAGCACCTGCATAAATTAACTGATCTTTATCGTTGTAAAGCTTGCCCGATCCCGAAAAAAGGCCATTTTCAAAGGTCCCTTCATAGAGTATGGATCGATTGCTTTGGTGTAAGGTACCAATGCCATTAAAAGTATTGTTTTCAAATTGTCCTTTGTAGATCATATCTCCATTTTGGGCGTACAATGCGCCTTCTCCGGAATAGAGATCATCTGTAAATTGACCTCTATAGACCAAATTGCCTAGATCATCGTATTGGATGCCACTGTCTTGGCATTTGCCGTTTGCCAATCGACCTTCATAGACCAGGACACCACTGCGGCTAACCAGTTTGACTTTACCTGTATACGTTTCCAAAAGCGGATCTGCAAGCATGAGCGTTGGCGTGTAAAGACGTCCCCTTAAGAAGGGGATGATCACGGTTTGACTAAGGGCAATAAGCACTGAAAATAAGACGATGGATACAATGAGCAATCTCTTGGCATAGTATTTGTTGCCAATGAGCACATAGTCTGATTTCTGTTCCGGTGCACGCTTTAAAACCCCTATGGTATCTTTTACAGAGGTTTTAATGACTTTCCCTACTTTGCTTTTGAGAAATATACTTTTTTTCAGTTTTCGCTTAAGCAATTTAAGCGGTCTTAAAAATGCAGTCTTTGCAGTTTTGAACATATATTTAATCAAATTGCCCATCAAACTCACCTCTATAGGTTAGTATCTTCCAAGTGGCTTTTCAAAATTATTTGGATCAAGTGCTAAATTTTCACATTTAAATAGATATTCTTTAGAAACGAGATCACGTCGATTTGATTTTATAACGCTTATAAAATCTCTCTTGGACGCATCATAATGTTCAAGTTCATAAGAATGCAAAGCAGATTCAAATGCAGTCTTTGTCTTTATATAATCCTTTTGTGTGGAAATAGGCAAAGTCTCTAACCACTCATGCAATTTGATCATTTTATGAGACTGAGCATCTTCCAATTGACCGATATATCTAATCATATCTTTATGCTCATTCATTTTGGAAACCATTGCATCACTTAAAAGGACGCCTGTATCAAATTTAGTGGCAATCTTGTTCATCTCTGTCACTTCATTAACACATTCGCTTATGACGGAAGTTGTCAAGCGATTCTCATCTCCCACGATGCCTAAAAGAATTTCTCCCAAATGAATGCTGATATTTGTTTTTACTGGCAGATCAAACGCCCCAATATGTTGCATAATCATAGCTGCTGTTGACATAGCCTCTTCTTCTTTAGTAAATAAAGCCAGCACCCCTGCATTTCTAAATTCCCCTACTAGCCCATTTTGAGCGTGTATACTTTTGGCATATTCTTCAAAGAGCTTATTCAATATATCCAATTGCTCTTTAGAATTTTTACCGCGCACGAGTTCAAAGTAATTGGCAGTATTGATGTAGACCACCGTCATCTCTTGCTTGGAGTAATTGCCCAGTTCCACTTCTGTAATGCTCTTTTTATCAAGGAGCTCAAAGAACTTAAGCGGAATGAATTTAAAGTAAATGGCATTCATTTTAGTAAGTTCTGAAATATAATCTTTTATAAACAAGGACATTTTATTGAACATGCCCGACAGTTCGCCGATCTCATCATGAGTGTGTACAGGAACCGTAACGCCCCAGTTGCCGCCGCTAATTTCGTCAACGGAGTCGTTTAAATTTCGAAGCGGCAATATCATGCGGTAGATGACAATCGACATAAGTAATAATATAAAACTTACAATTATAAGATTTAAGGTGACCAGTCGGCCATAGTAACCTTGGATATGATAGGTATAGCTTTTTTTACCAGTGCCCACTTCTAGCAAACCTATAACCTGTCCTTCTGTAGTTCTAATAGGTGTCACCGCAAATACCCACTCACCAGAGACATCTGAATTATCGGATAAAATGGTTCTATTTTCAGTGACTGCTTTGACATAGGCTTGATTGGAACGTTCGCCATAGAGGTATTGGGTGGTTGCCCAAAATTCAATGCCATCACCTGTAACCACGTGTATTTTGTCGCCTTCATACTTATAAATGACCGAATAGTACCAACGATCATAAGTTTTCAAATTGAGATTCGTAAACTCGTCTGCACTTACAGCTCTTTCTTGGGTTAAAATATTGTATTCAAGGTTTGCATAATCTTCAAGACCATCAATGGCCAATAAATGATCCGCAGATATTTTAGAAGCGCGTTCTCTTGAAAAATTAAACAATTCAGCAAACAAGTCATTTTTTGCTAAATTTGTGAAATAGCCGAAACTCACTGTAAGTGAAATCACTGGAATGAGAAGCACTAACGGCAACAAAATCGTTAGAAACTTAATAACAAGCGAACCTCTGCTCTTTTCATAGGCATATATCATAAAACCTATTGCCAAGGCAAATAGTCCAATCACGAAGAAATGTTTAATAAAAGTGCGCATATTATGCGAACGACTGTATTCGACATCGTTCATCACAATGACAGACCCTTCTCTATCTATAAACACAAAACGTTTGCCAGCATTGTTAAGGCGTATATTTCCGGAGATGCTTTTTGCGTCTTTAAGAGTTACTAAATTGGCGTCTTTGTACTTTAACTTATCTATTTTACTGATATCAGTCATAGATGTTCTAATGACATCATAACGCTTTTGATCCGTATCCATTTTCACAATATTGCCCGTCAACTCATTCATAAAGGCAAATGTAGAATGATCGTAAGAATTGAGCCTAGATACCTGAACCAGCTCTGGCATTGTATCGTACTTGAGCACTTCGAAGTTTTCATCATAGTATTGGTAGAGTGTGCCCTTGACCGTTGAAAAAATAATCCTTCCATTTGTCAAATACAAAATGTCTTTGACATATAGCGTTGGATCGAACTTCAAATCCTTAATCACATGGATTGATTCATTGTAAATATTGATTTGAGTGATGATCACACGTGACAAGTCATCTGCTTTTTTTTGAATCACAAATAGGTGATGATCTACTAAGTAAGCTTTGTTGATCAATGCGTATTCTACGGCGCCCACGGCTTGATAATCAACCTTATAAATTGTTTGAGATTGCAAACTATCAGGAGCAATTTTAATGATTTCTTCAGAAAAGACATAATAATTATCTGCATTTTTTATTGATCTATGCAGATAGAGATTGCCGTCATCATCCATACTCAAATTATCATAATCTGAAAAGGTGGATGGAGCATCTTTTGGCAGCGGATAGGTTTTTAGAATTTGACCTTCTTTAGAAATGTGAATAAGGTTATAGGTTGGTTTGAGAGCGTTAATGAAGGTTTCTATCATGCTCTCAGATGTTTGTTTTTGAAGGATCACCATTTGATCCTCAGGTGCTGCTAAAACATCAATAACGTATTCAAGATCCAAATTTTCTAATAAATATGTAAAAAAACCACTCAACAAAACAGTCAATAAGACTAAAACTATAATTTTTCTCATGTTGTGCGCTCCCCTTCTAAAAGTAGATATTTAGAACTTAATCGTTTATTTTTTCAATAAAGTGATATAAGTAACATATAGTTTGGAGGTGATTTGATGCAAAGTGCTCTTATTTCTGATAAATACATAGTTGTGGATGTTGTTTCTTCAAATGCAAATGTGACGATATACAGATGTTTAGAACCGCTTAAAGATCAAGAGGCTCACTATAGAATTCATCAAATCAAAGACAGAGCCCTTATCAAATACTATTTAAAATGCATAGATCATTTTAGTCAAATACTACCTTTTGTTGAATCTTTCGTTGATTTTGGCGATCTTTATCTTGTCTTTAAAGATTACACTGAGGAACTCGCAATTAGTCATATTCACTTTAATGATGCTGAGAAAAAAGATTTTATACTGAAATTATTGGCAAAACTCTCACTTGATACTACTTTACCCAATTTCATAAAATATACACTTATAAACTCTGATAATTTGAGAGTCGATAAAAATAAAAACGTGCATTTTAATGTCACCTTAGATTTACTTAATCCAGATTCTTTTGATCAATTCAAATCGGTTCAGAAAAAAATAGCGACTTTAGTTGAGGGGTTAACTGAAGATCATGATGAACTCAATGTTTTCATTATGAATTGCGAGGCTGGATTATATAAAGATTATGTCAGTATGCTTGCAGATTATAAAGTTTTCTTAAGTGCCATAAACGAGCATAGAGAACCTTGGATTTATGAAAAACTGTTGGTGATTGTTCTATGGATAAAAAGCCACTTTAGAATATTAGTGTATTTTTCGTTTCTGCTCATTATCATGATTTATGGCATGACGTTATTTTCGAGAACAACAGCAGAACACAATAAGCCCTATGTTAAAAAGGCCATTGGCATTGTCCACTACAATGATCCCTACAGTGAAGTCGTGGAAGAGACAGAAACCATTTCGGTCTACGTTCCAGTAATAGACACGCCTCCAGTTTCAGTTGAGCCCCAAAAAAAAATGCACAACGCTTATACCATCTATATTGTGCCTCCTGGAGATTACTTATATAAAATAGCACTTGAAACCTACGGCAATGAAAAATATGCCTATACACTGGCCAATTACAATGGTTTGGAAAATCCTGATTTTCTCCCTATAAACTACCCGCTTAAATTGCCTTCACCAGATCAGATCGAGGCGCTTTATGAACTCATGGGCAGACCATAATTCAGCTCATATAAACACTTTTAGCTGTAAAAAGAAAGACTCGTTGACATCTGTCTATTGCGGACAGACTTATCAACGAGTCTTTTTGATGTGTTAACACGGGTAAGCCATTTAATCCTCTGTATCGGATATGACGACCTTTGAACCAATGGGGATAAATATCAATCCAAATCCAACGGTAATCACACCGATTATGCCAATCCCCAATTGCTCTCCAAAGCCAATTGCAACCCCAAAAGCAAGTGCACCAAGCATTTTCCCAATCTGGGAGAAAAATTCTAAATAGCCTGCTGCAATGGATTTGCCTATTTTTTGAGATTCTTTAATCGCTAAGAAATAGGTGGTATAAACCGTATCTCCAAAACTATCTGAAATTGCCAAAATTAATACGGCAAATATGGCTCCTGCAAGTGTTCCAGTAACTGCATATACAAGCAATGAAGTACCCGTTAAGATGCTGGCAATGGCAGAGGCATTTTTGACGCCAAAGGTCTTTTCAGTGAAGGTGCTCATCGAAGGTCCAAAGTAGACAATGAACAGGCCATAAAGTGAAAAGACGATCCCAATCATTGAAGTGGATAGACCTTTTGTTTCCGCAAATAATGGGAAGAAATATTCTAAATACATGTAGCACAGCAATGCCGGTACAAGTATCAGCGTGAGAAATGCCAGTATACTCTTTCTAGAGAAATAATAGCGTGCAGATATTTTCTCTTCTTGTAAAATAGAGTCCGTTTCTGTTCCATCTGCTACTTCTTCAATTTTAAATTCCATGGTTTCATAATGTCTTAGGAATAAGCGTTCAAACAATATGGCAACGACGCCAAACCCAGCCATAACATAGAAAACGTTAAAATACCCTACTTTGTCCACTAGATTTGCTCCAAAGACAACACCTAGATTGACCCCTGCAATAGCACCCGACATCATATTTGCAAAAGTTTCATTCCTTTGAGCAACAGTTTTGCCCGTGTTGACAAAAGCATGCATAGTCATTTGGATAAATCCATTGCCAATGCCTGCAATCCCTCTGATCACAATAAAGACCAAAAGTGATCGCGTCAGCGCAGTGGCTATGGCTGTTCCAATTAAGATGATAATGCCCAAATAGAAGATGAGTTTCCAACCCTTTTTTTCGGCAATGAAACCAGCAACGACAATGGTAACCGCTGCAAAGAGCACTTCCATAAAGATCGGAAGCCCAATTGCCATAGACATGGACAAATTACCAATGGGGCTGTAGATGGACTTAGCCATTAGGGGGATGAATGCCGTACACATGAAAATAACAATATATGTCAATAACGCCAAAGTTCTAATGGCATTCAGCGCATTAAAGTCTTGACTTGAATCAACCACACTTGTTGATATAGCACCTAGCCGACTTGCCTTCCTCTTCTCAAGCCAAGTGGACAGAAATGTAATTTCAGAAATCAACAAGACGATGATAATGACAATTGAAATGATATCTATAATGATTTTATTGACAATATGCTTGTTCCATTCATCAAAAATGTATTTATTCATTCCAACCTCAATGATTGCAACGATCTCATCTTTTGAATTGTAAACAGGCCCCATGGCAAATAGCCAATCACCGTCAGCATCGGTTTCAGTGCCGTGAGTAATTTCGCCTTGAAAGGCATCATAAAAATAGTTGTAGTAAGGATCATCTGTCCAAGCGTTAAATGTATAATAAGGCGTTATGCTGTTATCGTTGTACATAAGTGCATAATAGCGATCGTTTGAAATGGTATAGAGTGCTGTATAGAGATTTTCATCCCAAACTTCTTCGTTATAGTTGACCATCCGCTGCAGATCATCATAAACCACTTGATAATCATCACTGTAAAAGTCATATGGGCGTTTAATGGCATCAACAGCATCGCCGTGTATGACAAATTTTGAACTTTGAACAAGTAACCTTAAATTATTGGTCGCTTGCTCTACTAAAATCTCGTTGTAGAAATTAATGGCAAGAGATGATGTTAGAATCGTTGCAATCAATACGACCAAGATAATAGCAGTTGTCTTTTTAACTTGCTTTGGAATCCCTTCCTTTAAGACATCTCTTAAGAGCCACTTTATTAAAAAATACGTGCTCATAGCGAAAAGAAGGATAAAAAACCATAATAGAAGTCTTAAAGTTAAAATAAAATTAGATGGTCTGAGTTCTGAAACGCTGGTATAAGTCCCATTTGCGGATTTAAGTACAATATGATCCCCATTAACCGCAATATAGTTCTTTTTAGAAATATCAAAGTTATAGTATACCTCATCATTGACTGTGCTATAGTCTTCGCTTGCAAATATCTGTTCTATAGCTTTTTCGCTGTGAGCTTCACTCACTTTAAAGATGCCGAATTGTCCAAGATCGTTAAAATACAATGACTTTGAGTACGCATCATATTGAATCCCCCATATACTAGAGGGCCGCGCCTGATTGGACACTCTTGCATCAAAGAGCATCTCTGTTTTCATAGTGTCTAAATCAATCTGTTGAATGAAGCCCTGCTTAGAAGCGTAAACCCAATGTGTTTTGTCGATCAGATCTATATCCTGTACAATTTGATCTGCCCGTTCAAGAGGATAAAAGCCAATTTGATCTTCTGATTCATCAGAATAAAGTGCAATTCCCGCATCAACGAGAACATACCAATAGAGATGTTCTTCAAAATATTTTAACCCACGCATGGTCGGTGTAAGTTTCGACTGTGTCTCATCAGGTAACTTAAAAATCTGTTTTACAAATTTACCAGTGCTGTCAAAAGCACTGATTGTTTCAGTTTCAAGGTATGATCCGGTATCATCCCATCTGCTGTGAAGCACATATAAATTGCCATTTTCATCTGTTTCAATCTCATTTGCAGTGTAAAAGCTCTCTGCGTTTCTTTTGCCACCTTCAATGGTATAAATTAAATGATCATTGTTGGCTATTTTACTGATGGCTCGGTTAGAATTGTTGACGATGAAAATGCTGTCGTCTTCTCCCAAACTCACAGCAGAAGTATTCGTCAACTGAATACTTTCAAAAGGGTTAAACTTAAAATTGGAGTAAGTAAAACTCACGCCAATTATTGAAATGAGAAAGATAAGGAAAAATGATAGAACAGTCCTTTTAGAATAGTATTGTTTCATATAATTAAGCGCCCCCTAGTCCATAAATGTGATCGTCCCCTTAGAAATTAAATGATTTGGTCTATACAGTTCCTTGGCAATCCGAAGACCTTTGATTCCCATATCTTCCTCTAAACTGATGTATTTAAACTCAGATTGATAGTAGCGAGATACGTTGCGTTTTAGAATGTCATAAACGCCCTTGTAAGCTCTTAGGCCCTTTTCATAATGAATCAATAAAATATCAGCCGTCAATGATTCAGCGATGATAAACCCAACGACTTCTCCCGATATGATGAGTAAAAAACCTTCACAAGTTAGTTGGTCAAAACGATTCAATATTTTGAGAATGCCTTCTTTCTCAGACTTTACAATAAACCCGTCATCCTCTCTATTTTCATGCCATTTTTCGATTAAGTCCAACACCAGTTGATGGTGTTCAGTTTCATACCTGATAAATTCATAGATATAGTTCGATTCAAAATGCCTACAGAGCTCTCGCTTGCGCCTCAGATTCTTGTCACTGTATTCAGCAATATGCTTGGTCTTATATATATATTCGTATTCATTCCTATTAAACGTAAAATTAGAACAGGGAATGTTTAAAGTTCTTATCTCAGACATCATTTTTGGTGTTAGAGCTTTGATGATCAACGGCTTGTGCCAACGTTTAAACTCAGACCTTATACTGTCAATAGATGTTTGTAAATTGCCTATGCCCATAGGCATATAAATATAATCTTCATTTGAGATGGGATCTTTACCCCTGACGATGAGGTTGCCGTTTGTAATTGTAAAAGATAACTTAAAAGCATTCTGCCAAATATTCATATGTGTAAAATTATAGTCACTTAATGGATAAGGTTTTAATTGGATCATTTCTTCAATAATTGTTTTGTCTTCAAATGATATTGACTTCCAATCCACATAATCACTTCCCCCTTTTTGATCACAATCGATCTGTAAGAATTTTATACCCCTATAGGTTCATCTGATTCAAAAAAAAAATCCATAGAACATATATAGAAAATCTTATAAGCTATTTATGGACATGAGTATGGTTAGAGTGTCAGAAGTTTACTTTGAATGGATGCTCTACAGTATGCCCAGTCGCTCACTTTATGTAAACGACATCATACCATGGCAGATAGATTCAAAATTGGCTTTTGACACTCTGACGATTCATTCAATATTAAATTTGTTAGATGATTGGTATAAATTTAGTATATCATTTATCATGATATCTTATGCGATACAAATTGTGCTCTAGACATTTTATATCGCCAAGATCAGGGCAATTGCTATGTATTATTCAGTCTATGGCAAATCATTTTAGTATAAAAAAGGTTGTTTTTACTAAAAGAGAATCACTTCAGATCAAAGTGATTCTCTTTCAAAAATTTTTTTAAAAACCAAGTGATTATTCTTAAAAACTTCTAAGATATTAGGATCAAAGTGATGTGGCTCGACGCGACCATCACCATTTACGATGATGTTATAAGCCTCTTCATGTGAGAAACCCGGTTTATAGGATCTTGGACTTCTTAGAGCATCGTAAATATCTGCAAGTGAAACAATTCGCGCTGAAAGTGGTATTTCCTCTCCTCGTTTGTGATTCGGGTAGCCGCTACCATCAAATTTTTCATGATGATTCAATGCAATCTCCGAGGCCATTTTTAAGTAATCTGATGCACCCACGATGCGTTCCCCATAAATCGTATGCAATTTCATTTCTTGAAATTCATCTTCGCTTAAAGGTCCTTTTTTTCTCAAAATATTATGATCCACATAAATTTTCCCCACATCGTGCATCTGCGCACTGTTTGAAATTTCTTTTACAAAGTTGCTTTCAAGTCCCAATGCCATGGCAATAAACTTTGAATACTCATTAACCCTTCTAATATGTTGTCCCGTGGAATCATCACTGGCTTCTGCCGCCCTTGCAAGCGCATCTAATGTATAGTTAAATGCGCCTTCTACTTCTGCGATTTTTGTCTGGATATTTTCTAATAAGTCCAAGGTCACAGTGGCAGATTTTAAAATAGAAGTCTCGTAACTACTTACAAATTCAGTGTAATTACAGCCAATGACCACAATTTGATCTAGACCATAACCTGCAAAGTTTTCTATTGCAGGCATTTGATTTAGCATCTCTTCTGGAAGCGTCTTTGAGGTAGAATCAATATCAGATAAATGAGATTCAAACATATTGACTTTAAAGCCATTTTCTGCAAATACATTAAATCCAAAAGAGTGATTAATGGGAACTTCACATATATTCTTATGGACGTATTGATCATTTGGTCTTGCTCTATCGTATAAATGTGCTCTGTATAGATCTTTATTCTTTATCAAAATCCAAATATATTGAGGTTTATTGTTTAAAAGAGGATTGTCCATAAAAATGCTATTGATGATGTCATTATAAAGCTTTGCTGGCATAGTTGTATCATGTTCTAAGTAATGTGCCATAATGCTTTTGGTATCAGTGGACAGCGCGTCCATTGTATCATAAGCTTGAGAAACTTTATCGTATTGGTTTTTAAACTGTAACCCTTGTTTCAAAAGTAAATTGGATTGCAAAATAAATTCATTTACAGAGAGTATCAATTCGTTTTCCAAAGAATGTGCCATCCTCTTTGCCGACGATAACTCACCAATATAAAGCACTGGAATAAAATCAAGATCATTGATGGTTTTAATGACTTGTATCATTTGCTCACTGAGATCATCAAGGTCAACAAAAATATAAAAGGGTGATAACAAAAAAGATTTTTGCATAATATCACTCACGTTTGTTTGAGTTAAAGTATATTGAGTTAGATCCATGCGTGTCTTAAGCTGTTCAAACAGCAATTGATTTTTAGATATCAAAAGCACATTATTTTTCATTTCAGAAAATTCTCCTCTTTTTGATTCAATAGACGTTTAAACTCTAAATTTTCTGCGATAGATTCATACGCGCCTCCCAGTTCAATGACCTCTTTTGCATAAATAACCAGTTGGTTCAAAAAAGTGTCGTCAAGCGCGTCTAATTGACCAAAATCAAGACATATATTTAAGGGTTTTATATACTTAATACCCTGTAAAGTCATATTGAGTTTATCCATGTCTTCAGCATTGAAATGGGATTTGATTCTAATGAAAAATTTGCCGTTTATATTTTCCACTGCAAAACCTTCCTTAGGGTGTTGTTCCAATGCTTCTTTTCTAATTTCGTCGATATCTTCAACGGGTGTTGTATTATCTGTCATTAGAACCTCGCTGAGCACACTGATGACCTTTTCTTGATCTATGGGTTTTATGATATAATGTCGAGCACCATTTTTTAAAGCCTCATAGACCATTTTCTTTTGGTTAAGAGCACTGATCATAACAATCGTTGCATCAGGAAATTTGCTGATAATGGCCTTTGTAGCCTCTACACCAGTCATCACAGGCATTGAAATGTCCATTGTCACCAATTCAGGTTTAAGTTTTTCATAAAGTAAACAAGCCTCTTTGCCATTTTGCGCTTCAGCAACAATGGTATGTCCAACACTTGTCAGTATTTTTTTTAGGTTTAATCTCATTACTGTTGAATCGTCTACAATCATTATTCTTGCCATAGGGATTCCTCCTCAATATGATTATTTTCAAGTTGGATCATGTGTACACTCCATTCGTATTGTTCATAGTGCAGGTTGGAAGTTAAAATTTCGGCCTCTGTATATTTGACATAGGCCCCTTTGTTCGAAATGATCGCTGGAATGCCCATGTGTAGGAATTCACTTGTATCATCTAATCGACCCAGAGTATTTCCAAGTACAGTATTTGCAATTTCTGCAAGGACATCTTCAATATAGGGCTCAATATCCTCATCCTCTTTTATTTTGATTAGGAAACTCTGCGCCAGCTTCCTAGCTAAAGGTTGATTAACGCTGATCATAATGAGGGCATTGATGACGCCTTTAAGACTGACAAGTGCCGTCAATTGCTTTAATTCTATTTTTTTAGAACTCATTATTTCAGTAAAAGTGGTTATGGTATGATCCTCCACTTGATTTCTTAAATAATCCGCTGATGTGCTCGCTAAAGCTTCCATGAGATTCATTGGCATGATCGTATGAACATCTGTTTTTTCTTGTAGAGGCAGAGTGAACACAAAAGTAGTCCCTATGCCAAACTTAGAGTTTATCTGAATCGTGCCTTCAAGTGCTTCAACTTCTTTCTTCACTGCAGATAAGCCAACACCGCGTCCTGAGAATAAAGACACTTCCTTTTTAGTGGAAAAATTATCGTCAAATATCTTAGAAAGCAAAACGGGTTCACTCATGGCATCAATTTGATCCTGATCTACCCCTGAACTTAAGAGCTTCTCTTTGATCAGTTCTAAATCAATGCCCTTGCCATCATCTTCTATCACGATTTCTAGAGATTCATCTCGTTGTTTAATGGCACATTTGATGGTCCCCATCATATCTTTTCCACTGTCAACTCGGTCATCAGGCAATTCAATGCCGTGATCTACAGCATTTCTAAACACGTGCACCATGCTTTTAATAAAATCTTGGAATCTGATTTCATCCACTAAAATATTTTCGGATTCAATTTCAAAATTATGAATGGTTTTATCCAACCGTTCAGCGAGTTTAAGTGTATATTCGGGATACATTTTAAAGAGCTCTTTAATGGGCTTATAACAGAGACTCCTTATCTCTGGCAATAAAATTCTACAATCCTGTTCAGATAAAAGAGATTGCATTTTGTGTTCTATTTCAACAATACGAGATCTCTCAATCAAAAAATAGTCTTCTTGCAACATATAGTCTTCGCCAACATAGTTTTTTATGATGTCAACGTCATGATGGTAGGCTGTTATAAGTGCATTGGCATCTAAACAATCACCAAAATTGCAAACGCCTTCATTTTGGATAATGCCCAAAAGTTGATTTTCAGCAGTGTGAAGTGCTTCCGATAATTGAACCACGTCAAACTGACTAAAATTGCCTTTGAAAGTATGCAATTGACGCATGATGTATTGTAAGTTTTCATCTTGGTTTTGAGTGAATTGCCATTTGTTTTCAATGCCTTCGGTCATAAATTGTTCGAAATTCTCGGCCACTTCAACGAACATAGAACGGTTAACCAAAGCTTTAACCACCATTTTTAAAATATGTTGTTCTTTATCCATTTGAGCTTCTAGTTTTCTTTTCTCAGTAATATCTGTTAGAATAACCACCATTGACTTTTTATGTGTCATTTGTTTGGAAAGTCTATAATCAATCTTAATGATATGCTCATTAAGTTGAACCTCATCTGGCAATAATGGCAAATAGAGCTTGGTCTCAGTTGGATCTCCTCTGAGAATTTTCAAAAGAAGTTCATCCACAAAATCAGCTTGTTCTGGATCGTCTGGAAAAATTAGTTTAGAAAAAAATTGATTTGAAATGTTATTTTTGAATATGCCCATGCATTCTTGAGAGTAACCGCTGTGAATAATCAAATTTTCATCAAATCTTAAAAAGCCCTGTCCCACATTATCCAAAATATCTTTCATTTGAATATTCATGGCCTCCAGTTGATTGTTGATTAAAATCAAATGAGTACCCTTTTCCTCAAGTTCTTCATTTTGTGCCGTCAACTCAATACGATGATCTTCTAGCTTTTCTGTATAATCCTTCATTTTTTCTATGATCATATTTGTTGCCGAAGCAAGATTTTCTATTTCCACCATCGGTTTTTTAAAGATAACTTCACTATTGAAAGCAGACTCTATATCGCCATCTGCTAAATTATTTAATTTCACTTGAAGTTCATGGAGTGGATTTGTCAGTGATTTTGCCATAATTTTACTCATAAAAAAAGAAACAATATTCGAAAGCAATGTGGCAAAAATAAAAATACAGATTAAAATAAATGTGATTCCGACTAGAATGTAGGGATTGAACATCACTTTTACAGTGCCAATGTTTTCTCCGGAGGTGTTTCTGAAATCCTTTTTAGAAACATAGAAAAAATGAGATCCCAACGGATTATTTACTGGATCTTCAATATTCATGTTCTTAGGCAATGTTGAAAAAACTTTTGTATCATTCAAATCTATTTCCAAAAAGACGAATTCAAATTCTGCAAGCCCCTCTTGATTTGGGTTTTCAAAGCCACCATTAGGAATCATTTCCATATCCATAAGCTCTTCTTCTGTATGAATGACAAATCCAGAACTCATATTAAAATAAAATTTATTGCCGATGGCATTGAGCCATTTTTGAAAATGCTCACTATTGGTGTCAATACTTTCTATGGACGTATTGCCAAATTTACCTAAAGACATTGGATTTTCAAGCTCTCCAACCACATCACTGGCAATGATGTTAGATATGCCCATGCCTAAGGAAGTCACTGAAGTCACAATGATTAAGATGACCAATACACTTAAAATCAAATTTGAAATGCAACTGTTTAAAAACATAAAAGTCGTTATTTTACGCCTTAAGCTGTGCTTTTTCTTCGAGGTTCTCTTTCCTTTACCAACGGATTTTATCATTGTTTGCATACCTCCCCTTTACACATCCATTTGATCTATCGTAAACTTGATACCCAAAATTTAATAGGACAAAGATTTATTAGCCTTTATTAAATTAACTTTACAATTTAAACTTAAACGCCTCCATTTAAACTTTAAAAAAATCAATGTGATTTTCATGACACCTTTTTTGGATCAAATCAGCAATTTCTTTATGATCTTGAAATCGCAATAAGGGTATGGAAATAGGTTTTAAAGTCTCTCCCTCTAGAATATAGAAGATCCTCATTCTATAAAAAGCTACGGCGCTGCCTTCATCACGCATATACCCCAAATGAACTGATTTAATAGAGCACCACGGAATATGTATGACATTAAAACGTGGGTACAAATGAATGAAGTCCTCATCAATTTCTATGGCTCTGTGTACAATAAAAACATAGTAGAAATAAACAGCACTAAAAACAAGCGTTATTAATAAACAAAATACATTCATACCTATTTCGGATTTTGAAGACGAAAGGGTTACGGTTTGAACTGTGTTTTCTACTTGTATATCCATAGTCTGTGGGGGAATTTGAGTCAGCTTAACAATGTTTACAATATTATTGCCTATGATAATAAGTGCGACAATAGCGATGACTGCAGCATAAATTATCTGCTTACGGCGATTAACTTCAAATTTTATCATGGGTTGCTCTCCTTTATACATATTTGAACTGCGGCTTTTCAGTTTCAGTGACCATTGTGTACACATCATAATTCTTAAGTTCGATTTGTTCATCTAAAAGCGCTTTGAGGCGCTCTAAAAAGACGGACTCACTTTCATAATGCCCCACATCGATTAAAGCCATAGAGGATCCATTCACAAGCTGGCTCTCATGGTGTTTAATATCCGAAGTGATGTATAAATCGGCATTGGCATTTAAGGCGTAATCTATAAAATCGGCACCTGCGCCACTGCAAAAGGCAATGCGCTTTATAGACTTATCTAAAGCACCATTTGTAAGCTTAAGCGTGTCTTGATTGAAAACTTCTTTTAAAACTTCAACCACTTCTTTTAGCGGCTGAGCGGTTTTGATGTTACCGACGACACCATAGCCGACATCTTCATCGTCTTTCACAAGAAGATCCATATCTTCTAATTCTAATTGTTCTCCAACATATCGGTTGATCCCCTTTTCAAAAGAGCGATCCATATTCGTATGAAGAGAAATTAAACTGATTCTATTTTCAATTAACTTGATGATGAGTTTGCCAATACGTGTTTCTGTTGTAATCTGCTTGATTGGATTAAAAATTAGGGGATGATGTGTTATGATGAGATCAAAACCTGCTTCGAGCGCTTCTTCTAGAACCTCTTCTGTAAGATCAAGTGCGATTAGAATTCGATCTACTTCTCGATTCCCATTGCCTATAAGCAGACCTGAGTTGTCCCATTTGTCTGCCAATGTCAAAGGTGCTATCTGCTCTAATAATTTAAGTATTTTGCTTACTGAAGTAATCATAATGGCCTCCCTTTTTATACTTTTTTTAAGTGTCTGAGTAACTGTTCAATTTGTTGTAATTTGAATTGACATGACATCGCTTTAGGATTATTTCTCCCACTGAGTTTAGATAAAATCATTTTGTACTTATGCGCTTTATATTCTAGATATGCCCTATAGGTTTCAAGACTATCTGGATGCACTTTGTATCCGAATTCCAAATCATTTGAAATTTCATAAACCTTAAACGCACTTTGTCCAGAGGGGATTACTGACAGTACACCTATAGGATTTAAATTGACGTTTTGTGGCAATACGTAAAGTGCTTCATAGTATTTTTGATCTTCAAATGCGTAAAAGTCACTTATGATCTGAAATTGATTTTCTAAAAGCCAGTGTCTTAAAACATCTTGTTCTGTTTGCGGCTGAAGAAAAAAGCCTTTGAAGGATTTGGTCTTCTTGATGTCCTTAGACAGTATTTTTTTGATCAAAGTTCCCCCCATCCCTGCAATGATAACATAATCAACCTCACCATCCTCAATAGGTTCTATACCAGAACCCAACCTAAATTCAGCAGATTTCACATAGTCAGAACTTTTGAATGTGTTTTTTGCATTTTCAAGTGGCCCTTGGTTGATATCACATAGAATAGCATGACTAATTTTCTTTTGTTCAAAAAGACAATAAGGCAGATAACCGTGATCCGTACCAATATCTGCAATACTCACATCTTGATCCAGCCATTTTGCCATTTGGTTTAGCCGCTGGGATAATCTATATTTATTCATTTAATACTCCTCAGTTCCTTTTTCTTTTTATGGTATAGTCGAAATCTTGCTCCTGTCAAACGAATTGTTTTTAATCTACTCTGACCAGTCTATTATATCAAAAAAGAACTCGCCTAAGCGAATTCTTTATGAGACTTTTTATGATACTTATTCTAAATAATCCTTAAGTTTTTTGCTTCTACTTGGATGTTTTAATTTTCTGAGTGCTTTGGCTTCAATTTGTCGGATTCTCTCACGCGTTACATCAAACTCTTTTCCAACTTCTTCAAGTGTTCTTGCTCTACCGTCTTCAAGACCAAATCTCAACTTAAGAACCTTTTGCTCTCTTGGTGTCAAGGTTTCTAAAACTTCCATAAGTTGTTCTTTTAACATGGAAAAAGCTGCAGCATCTGCTGGTGCTGGCGCGTCATTATCTGGTATAAAATCACCAAGATGTGAATCTTCTTCTTCACCTATTGGCGTTTCAAGGGAAACCGGCTCTTGAGCAATTTTTAAAATTTCTCTTACCTTCTCCACAGGCATATCCATTTCTTTGGCAATCTCTTCTGGAATAGGTTCTCTGCCGAGTTCTTGAAGGAGTTGTCTTTGAACGCGGATCAACTTGTTGATGGTTTCAACCATATGAACGGGAATACGAATGGTTCTCGCTTGATCTGCAATAGCACGAGTAATCGCTTGTCTAATCCACCAAGTTGCATAAGTAGAAAATTTAAAACCCTTCGTCCAGTCAAACTTTTCAACTGCTTTGATAAGTCCCAAATTACCTTCTTGAATAAGATCGAGGAATAGCATACCTCTACCGACATATTTCTTGGCAATACTTACCACTAGACGCAGATTGGCTTCACAAAGTTTCTTTTTAGCATCTTCATCGCCTTTTTCCATGCGTTTAGCAAGATCCACTTCTTCTTCACTTGAAAGCAAAGCAACTTCCCCAATTTCTTTAAGATACATTCTAACGGGGTCATCAATATTGATGCCTTTAGGCAATGACAAGTCAATTTTAATTTCTTCTTCTTCATCGTCGTCTTCGTCATCATCTTTAATCTTATCGAGGTCTTCAAGATCTTCTAAATCCTCAAGTGAATCAATTTCTTCAATTTCTTCAAGGTCCTCAAGATCTTCTAAATCAATTTCATCTAAATCAAGATCATCATCCTCGTCCTCATCATCGTCTTCGGATTCCGTGATAACAGAAATATTCATGTCGTTAAATGCTTCAAAAACTTCTTCAATTTGATCTTTATCAAGTTCGAATTGAGCAAGTTTATCTTGAATTTCCTTGTAAGTAAGTGTTCCCTGCTTGTTCCCTTTTTTAATTAACGCTTTTATGGTTTCTCTGTGTTTGGCATTCAATTTACTGTTCAATTGAAGTGCCTCCTTTCGCTATTTTTCTTATTCTTTAGATTTAAAATTTGACTTTTTTTCTACCTTTTGTAAAATGGTGTTTTTTAGATCAATCAATCTTCTCCATTCATCTCGTACTTCTTGACTAAATTGTGTTTTCAACTTAAGCTGGATAATGCTCAGTTCTTCATCAATATTTTTTATGAGTATGTTGTTGAGTACTAAATCTATGTCAATTTCTTCTACTTCATCAATATAACTGTCCAATATTTCAATAAGTGCCGTTGAGATGGTGATATCTGCATTTTCAATAATTTCTTGTTTTGAAAAGGTATCATGTATTGAAAAATAATACATGATGTAATCAATAATATCTTGAGTCGCTTCTGAAAACTGAAATTGCTGAATCAACTTTTTTTGCTCTTCGTTCAAAAGAGTGAACTTATGAATGTAGAACGCAATCAATTGATTTTCTAAATGCTTATTCCGATCCGTTGTGAGTTTAACAGCCTCTTTTTTCTTTTGATCACCAGAAAAGCCATAATGACTTCTGTCATTGTAGTTCTCTTTATACACTTCTTTGGCAACGAGATCATAATTTACGTTGAGTTCATCACTCAAACGCTCAATGTGGAGATTCTTCTCAAATTCGTTGCTCAGCTCTCCAATGATGACAACTGCTTTAGACAAAAACTCAATTTTTTCTTGCTCATTATTAAGATTAAATCCTTGTTTTAAGTGGTTGAGTTTGTACTCAGTCGCCGTCATGGCTTGATCAAGTTTAGCTTGAAAACGTTCGATGCCATATTTTTTAAGGTAATCATCTGGATCAAGATTTTCACCCAAGACAACAACGCGAACTTTTTCTATGACGCCATGTAAAACTTCTAGACTTCTTAAACTCGCCTTTTGTCCAGCAATATCAGAATCGTAACAAATGATAACCTCATCTGCATAACGACGCATCAATCGGCCATGTTCTTTTGTGAGCGCAGTCCCTAAAGTTGCCACAGCGTTTGTAAAGCCATTTAAATGAAGTGCAATGACATCCATATAACCTTCCGCAATAATCAGTTGCTTTTTTTCTTGTAGCGCATTTTTTGCAAGATTGAGACCATATAATGTCTTACTTTTATTAAAAATCTCCGTTTCTGGAGAATTCAAATACTTAGGTAGAGAATCGTCCATCACTCGGCCACCAAACCCAATGACCTTCCCCTTGGGATTAATGATCGGAAACATAATTCTGTTTCTAAAGCGATCATAATAGCGTTTGCCATCCTTTCCAGGAATAACTAACCCTACTTTCTCAAGACTCTTTAGATCATATTTTTTGGAAAGTTGACCGATTATATCTTGCCAAGCATCGTTGGAAAACCCCAGTCCAAACTGTTTGATATCTTCAAAAGTAATATTGCGGTTTTGAAGATATTGCATTGCTGCATCACTTGTACGCAAATTCTTATAATAATAAATTGCCGCATCCCTTAATATATCATAAAACTGTGTATAATAGCTAGAACTTTTTTGATCATTTCCCTTTTGAAATTTGGATATATCCACATGATATCTATCGGCAAGTAATTCGACTGCATCAATATAATCTAAATTTTCATAGTTCATGACAAAATTAATCGCATTTCCTGCTGCACCACATCCAAAACAATGATAGAGTTGTTTATCTTCAGATATAATAAATGATGCGGTTTTCTCAGAATGAAATGGACACAATGCTTTATGGTTTTTACCTGATCTCTCAACCGTTATATAACTTGAGATAACATCTATGATATTGATATTTTCTAGAATCACATCAAAGATATTGTTTTCATATTTACCGCTCATCCATTTCCCTTTCTTAATAATAAAACATGCTCTTTTAATTATTCGACGTCAAATGATTAAATCCTTTTAAATTATGAAACTTTAACAAGAATTTTTTTCCCTACACGAAATATTAGCAACCCTATCTAATAGAGCCAAAATTTAGGGATGAAAATCTCTTTATAAATATTAACCGCATAACGATCCGACATACTTGCCACATAATCCTTGACGGCTTCTGGGCCTTCACTTCTGTGATAATCTTCAGCGCGTTCTTCAGGCATTTTATCCGGGTTCTGCATATAGAAATTGTAAAGCGATTCTACAATGTACTCTGCACGGGCTTCTTCTTTTTTCGCATCTTTATTGAGGTAAACGCGTTCAAACATAAATTTTCTCAATCGACTAAAGGCCTCTTGTTTTTCTGCACTCATGGCAATAACGTCTTTCTCATAACTGTTTTCAATGAGATCCATAATCAGTGTATTGATACGCTTGCCGTGCGTTTCCCCTAGAGACGATAAAAATTCCTGCGGTATTTCAGATTCTTTGAGAACATCTGCCCGAATTGCATCATCAATATCATGGTTAAGATATGCAATGCGATCACATATTTTGACGATTTGACCTTCAAGAGTGATCGGCAAATTGGGACCATTGTGATTTAAAATACCATCTCTCACTTCAAAAGTCAAATTCAATCCAAAGGGACTGTTGTTTCTGCGTTCTAAGAAATCGACAACTCGAAGGCTTTGCTCATTATGTTTGAACCCAGTCGAATGTATTTTATTTAAACGTTCTTCTCCACAATGACCAAAAGGCGTATGTCCAAGATCGTGGCCAAGAGCGATTGCTTCTGTAAGATCTATATTATAATTAAGTGCTGCTGCAATTGTTCTGGAAATTTGGGAAACTTCCAGAGTATGCGTCAATCGCGTCCTATAATGATCTCCCTCAGGCGATAAGAAAACCTGCGTCTTGTGCTTAAGCCTTCTGAAAGCTTTTGAATGCGTAATACGATCACGATCTCTTTGATAATCTGTTCGAATAGGACATTGTTCTTCTTCTAATCTTCTTCCTTTAGAATCTGATACTTTTTGTGCTCTGGGGTCAAGTTGTACGTGTTCAAGTCTTTCATGCTCTTCTCTTAACTTGATCATTTAGTCACCACCTTTTAAAATAAAATAAGGAAATGAATATAATATTTAATGTCTTATTCAATGCCTTGTCACATTTTTGCGTCATGGTTCTATACCATGATCGTTTCCTCTTTTTCTCTATGAGTATGTATTATACATTGATACCCGTAATTCCTCTATTTTTCGTTTAAAAGATTGTTAAGTTTTGATGACTAAAGAAAATCTGTAGATTTACTCAACAACATTTGAGCCATCTCTCGATGCCTCAAAACAATTTTCACTGACGCTGTTTGAGGTTGAACATCCCTCTTCACAGCTTTCGGCTCAAATCTTGTTGTTTTAATAAAAAAGAGGTATTACTTCTCAAATCAAAAGAAGTAAGCCTCTGTATCAGCCTTAAATGAGTCTACTCTGATCTCGCAACCACAGAGCATGAGCGAAAGTCAATAGCAATAATTGTCTTCGGCTCATCTCAAAGCTATAATTCTAGTTTTATTTTGAGTATCAAATCATTCAATGAATCGTATTCTATCTTTACCCTTAGGTATACAATTTCTAACTTCTTGCCACTCACCATCTACATATATGTCGTATTTATCAAATACAAAAGGTAGTCCTTGTGCCTTATTGATATCAATACTATCCATCAGCTGAAAATGCAAATGTGGCATATATGAATTTCCTGAATGCCCTACTCTTCCAATTATTGCTCCTTTTTTTATGCTTTGCCCTTCTTTAACTCTAATAGAGTCTTTTCTAAGATGAATCAAAGCGACATATGCTCGCTCTTCAAATTTAATAATTACAAAATTACCTGCAATTGATTGAATATCATTTTTACTTGCATCAAAATATCGTGCATGGACAGATGCTCGATACATATCTCGCCATAGGTTCGTTCGCTTTGGTTCATTATAGCCATCGCAAACTTGAACTACAGTCCCATCACAAGGTGAGAATATGGGCTGCTCCCAACAATAATATGCCTCCATCGGTAGGCCAAACATCAAATACTTAATAGTGCTTAATTTATATGAAGGCCATCCTTTTCTCTTCCAATCGACCTGTATAAAATCAACAGCATAACGTGTTCCAAATTTATTGGTTCCATGACTTGGCACTTTAGTTCCCGGCGTATTTGGAGTTAACCATTCACCCCTTAGTGGAAACGCCATAATATATGATTTAATCTCATCTATCATTAAAAATTACCTCAATTTCATTGATTATTGAATTTAGATGTATCATGTTGTCAGAATAAGCTTTCAGTATGCCTTACTATTTCAAGATTTCCATTGTCTGAGATGAATATGTCTCCACGAATATTGAACAACTTTGACTTTTTATTAAAAAAACCATGTTGATCTTCATAGACTCTTGTATAACTTATTTTATACAATCGCTTATAGGATACAAAGAAATTAAAATGATCAAAATTTCTAGACTCATGATTAATCTTTATTGAACACTTGTTACCCCAATGGATTTGGTCTAAATTCAAAATATCTTTATCCGACACTGAAAATTCAGTATCATGCATTTTTAGTATCAGATCGTTTCTTATAACCTTGTAATGTTGCGCCATTGATTCGTTTTGCTCTTGAGACTTAAATTGAAATGGACTTTCAATACTTATAATCTTAGATGGGGTTGACGCCCAAAGCGGTTGACCGACATAATTTGAGATTTCCGTATTTAATGACTCGCTATTTTGATTGGTAATAGTATCGATTGCCTTAGATTTCTTTTCGATCTTCCTATAATACCTAGAATGCCTACCTACAAATCCATCATGGCATTTGTCACACTCTACAGAAATCAGCTCTTTTTTACCGTCTTGACTTTTGATCTCAAAACTATAGCCTCTTCCATGACATTTCGGGCAGACTTCTTTTAGTCTAATTGAATCGCTTTGAGGATTGCTTATGATGTAGGGTTCATCAACTGTAACCTCCCTATACTCATCAAATGGATTAGCCGTTTTACTTCTATCAAAAGCAATACGTGCACCATTATCATCTAATAGATCCATTAGATCATATTTTACCTTTGTGTCTACTATGTACTCAACACCAAATGTAATAGTGTCATTATACTCCAGTTCCCCTTCAAACACCAAACTATCGATATTATCTGGCATTTTAGAAAGCCTAGGAATTACTAACATGTCAGCACCTACTTTTGCAGGTTTCCAAATTTCATTATTGGATAAGGCGCCGCTAATGAAACCGAGTATATCCTTCTTACTTTTAAGATCCGGAAGGGATTCGATTATTTCTGAAGCATCCGTCAAATCACTATAATATTTAATGAGATAGTTCGAATAAGAACTCCATAATTTTGAAAGCATTTCAATTGAGATTGCATAATTTCTTTCGTGATTGCTATGAGATACAATGCCAATGGCTTTCCCATCAATGATTACTGGTGAACCACTATAACCGGGATCAATTTTGTCATCTTTAGATTTGAACACCCACCCAGATGTCTTAATTTTTTGCTCATTTATTATATCGCTTCTTACAAACTCGTGACCTATAATTGTCTTCTTGATTTTATGATTATTATCAAATGAAGTATAACCACAAATCTCAGCATTATTATGGATTAACTTAGACGCCATACTAATCAGCGGGATAGCAGTTCTAGTTTTAGTACTCTTAACAGCAATAATTGCCATGTCGATACCATTTTCACCGTTCAATATTACTTCAGCAAACTCGCCATCAACTGTAACCTCCGAAGGATGAGAACTCAGTACATGTGAACATGTAAGTATAAAAGTGTTTTTGCCATTATTTTCAATGACAAAACCTGTTCCAAAACTCCCATTGCTTTTGTCTTCTATCAGAACTATAGAATCTTCAATACAACCAATCACAGTGTTACCTCTTTTCAAAAGTCATTTTGATTTTTAGGTTTGCAGTAGCATCTATTTTTGTGATATAAATGTTGCCTTCACCTTGAAAACTTAACCCCAGTTCTACCTCAGTTTTGCTTATTTTTAGTGTAGAGTCATCTTTTTCAACCATCTCAGATATAGGTTTTGAAATCCTAGTTAACGTATCTTTTATGGAGTCGAAGGTAATATCTACCATACGCGTTTTAATATTAGAAACTTGAGAAAAGTTCTCATTTTTCTCTATCTCTACTAAGACCCCATCTTTTAATCTAATGATTTCCTTATTCATATGAATCCTCCTCTTCTATTATATGATCACAACGTTCGTTATCACGATTTATCTCAACCCATCCTTTTTATTGACACAGGAGTGATTTAGGTAACCAGTGTGTTGGATGAAGTTTTATGTCGATAGATTTTAAAAACAGTTTCAATAATTTTTTTATCATCTTTTGATGTAAAAACGCTTCTATAATTGTTTCTACACAATTCTATTCTACAAGAATTAACCAAAGCCATAAAAAGTGACTTTTCTATATTCATTTCATGCTTTTCATAATATTGATCAATAACGGATTTAATATAGTTTATTTGATTACTTGTCAAAATATTCATTTCATCAAGATTCTTTGCATCTGAATATTGCTCTAAATATTTATTTGATAATCCAGCTTCATCGGTTATTAGTAATGTACTTTCGCTATCCCAACAAACAATTTCAATTTTTGCCTGCGGATGTTGAAGCGTAACTTCACCAGTCCATAAATTGTCGTTTCCATTTGCAAAAGGCATTACAGAAAAATCTACATTCTCTTTGCAAACAGACTTAGGAATTCCTGATAAAACAGCCCAGATAAATTGAATCCTAAATTTATTAATGATCTCGGTCAATTTTTCACCACTTATCCAAACCAAATGATCTCTAAAAATCTCTGTTGGATAGTAATTGCATTCAATATCCGATATGAGCCAATTGTAATTCACCTGCTGATTATCAATTCCATTAAATACATCATTTAAATATGTATAATTTTCAACTTGATTGCTATTTTCTAATATTAAATTCACTCGAATGCCTCCTTGCGCAGTTGCAGACCTTAGAACGTGTATTAATAGTTTTATTCACAGTTATAAAGTCTTAAATGATCCATGATTTTCTCCAGATTGTGTTTTACAGATAGAGTGCCATCTATTTCTATAATAGGACAATTAAGTTTCTTTGCACATTCTTCAACTGTTTTTATATCTCGTTTTTTCACTAAATTTTGAAAATCCAATTGCTGCGAAAACATATCGCCACCATCAAGAACCCTTCCACCGAATCTTTTTTCTTCTCTAGTTTGAATTCTCTTTAATCTCAAATCAAGTGGCGTTTTAACCCAAAAGGCAATATCGATCCTTGAAATTATTTCATCACTCCAATTCAACGTAACGCCTGAAATAATAAATTTAGAATGAGCACTTATATCCTCTATAAGCGATTGTTGTACTTCATGCTTTGATCTGGGGTTAGCAAAAGGGAGTTCACCGATATTCTCTATATAATTTTGAATATTATTTTCTAAAGCACCTTTTCTTGATTCTCTTTGATCAGGAAAATAGTAATCCTCCAAATCCATCTCAAGATAATCTATTTGATTTGCTAATGCGTGATTTAATGTTGACTTCCCAGCACCATTTAAACCAATAATTGCAATGCCTCGAATCATTCTCATTTCTCCTTTTAATATCTTAGCGGAAAAATGGTATACGGTTGCTCTTCTATGCCTTAATACGCCACCATTAATCCCCGATCAATCCCCAACAGAGGAATGTCGATAACCGTTGTGTTAGTTGAAGTATCAAAGCACTTCTGATTTTCTAACCCTATCTTCAATACAATTGATTTTACTCATATTCTCACCTACTGGAGTAAATTTAGTATCAAAATACTCAATTACATCTAAAACTTCAATTTCTAATTCATCGAGTACCTTTCGCATTGCTTCAGTATTATAACCCATTGATTCTTTTGAACTGCCTTTACAATTACCTACTACAATTGCTTTCTTGCCATCTCCAACTCTAGAACGCCAAACGGAACCCGTAAAATCATTCAACGAAAAAGTCCTATCCAGCAAGACTTTCATTTGTGCAGTTACATTGTAATTGTAGGATGGCCCTGCTAAAATAACGCCATCACTCATTTTAATTTCATTCAGTATATTAGATATGTCATCATTTATATGGCACTGACCGGCTTCAATACAATACTCACAATTTATACACGGTGACATTTGCGCCCTATCTAAGTAATACTTCTCTACACTAATATTTTTTTCTTTCAATACATTGATAATTATATCAACTAGTTTTTCTGTATTTCTTCCACGTCGTGGACTTCCTATAACTGCAATCCATTTCTGCAACTTCATTCACTCTCCATTTGCTTTAATCGTCGGGCAAGTCCGTAGGATTGCCCCCGTTCTCCCCTAAGAACCGTACATGAAACTTTCGCTTCATATGGCTTAAGCTATTTTCCAAAAATCGTAAATACAATCCCACCAACCATGACTTGATTCTCCATAGTATAAATTGTGTATTGATCTTCTTTATCTGTTTTCCAAAATTGTGAATTATGTTCTTTAAGCTTTTGTCTTCCTTTATTTTATTCTTTTAGCTATGTGATGATCATCATTGAGTTGTAACAGATCCCATAAGTTCCCGTATAAATCCTTAAATACCGCTACTGTTCCATACTCAGCTTCTTTGGGCTCACGAACAAAATCAATGCCCTTACTAACCATCTCATTGTAATCTCGCCAAAAATCATCTGTATTCAAAAATAAAAATACTCTTCCACCAGACTGGTTACCTATGAATTCTTCCTGCGTAGAATTTGATGCTCTTGCTAATAAGATAGTGGTTCCTGATGATCCCGGAGGAGATACAACTACCCACCGTTTATTTTGTTCTGGTTGATAAGTATCTTCAAGCAACTCAAAATTCAATTTTTTAGTATAAAATGCGATCGCTTCATCATAATCTTTTACTACTAATGCGATGTGAACGATTGATTGTAACATATAGCCTCCTCTGATATTAGTGGTTTTAATGGTTTTATGTGAATACTAATCATAATTCATCATCTCATATCGTCACTCATATTGAATATCTCCCCCTTCGAAACCGAAGGAATATTTCAGCGAACGTTCCCGTGGTTCACAGAGTGCCTGAAAGTATTCACGAACTATTTCGTATATCACTCTCTATACGTGTTCCATCGACACCTCATAGTCATCACTGGCATTTCGCTAACTGGCGTTTTAGATGTAGACTATTGCGATTTGATCTAATCCGTACTCATAATATATTCTGCTTCATTCGTGTCCTCATTTAACTGCTCTCTGATACATTTAAAACCTACACTCTCATAAAATCGTACCGCTTGATAATTTTCTTTGTAAACTGCTAATGATAATACTTTATAAAGCGCTTTTGAAAACTCAATCAGCTTTTTACCTATTCCCATACCTTGTTGCCGTCTACTTACAAAAAGTGCACCGATGAATTCTTTATTTATAATACTTACAAATCCCAAAATTTTACCGTCTTCAATATATAAATAAGTCTCACTTTGAGGTATGTACACGTCTTTTACCATATCATAATTTTTGCGCCAATAATCTTCTGGTATGAAGTCATGTGCTTTAATTGTTGACTCCAGCCAAATATCCATTACTTCATTAATTTCATTATCTATATTATTCATTCGTCTAATCATATTTTGTCCCCTATTTTCCTATAGTCTCTAAGCAATTAAGTACGCCTAACGTTCCCACAATTTCCGACGTTCCTTCATTTCAACGCCTTATCGGAAAAAGTGGCGTAGCATGTGCCTTGCAGACGCTGTGACATCAAAGGGAATGGTGGGAATCGGCGTGTTATGCGAGGTTCAAAAGTTTTCTTCATATAGCCTCATGACATCATTTTCAATAATTATTTCAAAATTTGTAGATTTAAAAGAACAGTTCCCATTATCAAACTTTTTATTAAACCACTCATATTGAATATCTAAGGTAAGCAAGAAACTCGGAATTTGATAGTATTTAACATTTTCCTTCGAGGAAATACTCACAATCAAAATATAATAATTGTCTATGTATTCCATCATAGTATTAAGTTGATTAATTGATAAATGTATTTTAAAATTTTCCTCATAAATTGTTTTAACTTCATAAAAATCTTTACTTTCCGCCTCACACATGAAGTCATAACCATAGTAGTCAAAAACTTTTGTAACATGTTTATATCTATTGCATAAAAACTTATAAGCTTTTTCTTCTCCTAACAATCCAAATTCTGTTTTACGAATGACCCATTCACTAGTTTTAATCTCTATGTCTGCATTATCATCTTTAGCATCGACGCTTTCATTCCTATTATCAATATCTACTTTATAAACTCTTTCAAAGCCCCATTCTCTTAACAACTCATTGATCTGATAACCATTCGATAGTGTAAGATATTTTGTGTAAAGTGAAAAATCAGTTATAATTCACTTAGACAAAATGGAGGTTTCAAATGGCAAAAAGAAAAAGAAATCCAGCACCCAAAGAATTAATGGAATATTTATTTCAGAACTATGAACTAAAGAACGCATTTGATGTTCAAGAAGCACTAAAAGATATGTTTTCTGAAACGCTTGAAACAATGTTAAATTCGGAACTTGACGAACACCTAGGCTACTCAAAAAGTGAAAATAATATAGATCATACAACCAATAGACGAAATGGGAAAAGTGCCAAAACGGTAAAAAGTCAATTAGGTGAATTTGATCTAAATATTCCAAGAGACAGAGAAGCTTCTTTCGAACCACAGGTGGTTCAAAAACATCAAAAGGATATTTCAGGGATAGAAGAAAAGATTCTTTCAATGTATGCAAAAGGTCAATCACAGCGTGATATTTCAGCAACAATTGAGAACATTTATGGTTTTGAAGTTAGCCACGAAACCGTTTCAAAAGTAACTGATAAAATCGTTCCATTGGTACAAGAGTTTAGAAATAGGCCTTTAAAGAAATTCTACCCATTTGTATTCGTAGA
>NZ_JADKNH010000020.1 GCF_015352425.1 Fusibacter ferrireducens
TGCTTTGTAGTGTAATCTTCTCCTTAGTCTAATAATATCAGAATGGTGAAAACCGCACACCATTTTTTCATTACTATTTGTGCCGCCAGCGGTAGCGGCGGAATGGAGGTTATTATGAAAACAATTGGTATTGTAGTAGGTAGCTTAAGAAAAGGTGCATTTAGTCAATCTATCGCAGATTACATTGCTTCTAAACCAGTAGAGGGATTTGAATTCAAGTTTATTGAAATTGGAAATTTACCGCTCTACAATCAGGATTTCGACGAAAATTCACCAAAGGAATACGTTTCATTTAGAAATGAAGTAAAAGCATTGGATGCTGTATTGTTTATTACACCAGAGCACAACCGCTCATTCCCAGCTGCACTTAAAAATGCACTGGACATCGCTTCAAGACCATACGGTGAAAACGTTTGGAATGGCAAGCCAGCTGCTGTCTTGAGTGAGTCTCCTGGCTCTGTTGGAGGATTTGGCGCATACCATCATTTGAAACAAGTTTTGGGATTTTTGAATCTCTATATATTATCACAACCAGAAGCCTATATTGGCAACATTATGAACTCGCTAGATGAAAATGGAAAAGTCAATGCGGATAGTTTAAAAGGATTCCTAGACGATTTCAAATCTGCATTTATTGAGTGGATTAACAAATTTTAGTAAATAACTTGTATACTCTTAAAATCATAAAACAATAAAGCATATAGATATAATTATAGAGCCAACGGATGTGTTATAGAATAAACCGTTGGTTCTTTTTTTATTAAAACAACAAGATTTGAGCAGAAAGCTGTGAAGAGGGATGTTCAACCTCAAGCAGCGTCAGCGAAAATCGTTTTGAGACATAGGGAGATGGCTCAAATGTTGTTAAACGCTAGAGCACATCATTGCTCTCAATTCACATTGGCGGTTAAATTTTAAACATTTTAATAAGGCTACTCACTAAATTTTAACTATTATTTTGAAATTTGGTAAGATAAACTATAGAGAGGATGATATAAAAAAATAATCTATAAAGGAGCGTTTAAAATGTACATATTCCCAAAAGACTTATATGTGGACGTCAGAATTGAAGAAAGTTTTGATACAAAGATCAGTTTTAAGAAAAAATGCCTCATTGAACAAAAAATCAGAAAAAACACGGGGGCATTTATTAGGGTATTTGATGGTAAACGATGGTATTATAGTTCTATTTCCGAGGTTGATCTCGTCCAAGAGCAAATTGATAAGCTCGCTCAAATGGCAACACCAAATCCTCATATTTTAGAACATCCAGTGGTACAAAAATTTGAAGTAAATCAAACTTCAAAGCTCAATTATGCAAATGAGCCCATTACAAATTTATCTGTTCTTAGAAAACGGAATCTTTTAGAAAGTAGGCTTGAGTTACTCGATGATCCCATTATTGTCAATCACACTTCTTTTTATGTGGATAATAGAACGGTTAAGCAAATATACACCTCAAAGGGAACCGAAGTGATCTTTGATAAACAAACCTGTGGGATTAGGATGAGTTTTGATATAGCTTATGGCGAATCAAAAGATCAAGTGAGCGTATCGAAAGGCTTTGACACTTTTGAAGCTCTAGAAATGACTGAAGAGTATTTCCGTAACGAAATCCAAAAGACCATTGAATTCGTAAAAAATGCAGTCCCTGTTGTAGGAGGCGAATATACTGTCCTATTGAGTCCTATGGCCACAGGTGTCTTCACACATGAGAGTTTTGGACATAAAAGTGAGTCTGATTTTATGGTGGGTGACGAAACGATGCAAGCGGAATGGACCATCGGTAAATCGGTTGCAAATGAGATTGTCACAATTGTTGATGATGGCAATATTCTTGGAAATGGTTTTGTGCCATTTGATGATGAAGGCACAGAGGGCAAAAAAACGATGATCATCACAGATGGTATTCTTACAGGCAGACTTCACAGTACTCAGACGGCTGCCCTTCTTCAAGAAGATCTTACTGGAAATGCAAGAGCGATGAATTTTGAATTTGAACCTATTGTGAGAATGACGACCACCTATTTGGAAAAAGGAGATCGACCTCTCAAAGAGATCATAAGTGAAATAGATAAGGGCATTTTTGTGGATACGATTATACACGGCTCTGGCTTATCTACTTTTACATTGGCACCTTCAAGGGCTTATATGATTGAAAATGGCAAAATTTCGCAACCTGTGAGAATATCAGTTGTGACGGGCAACGTATTTGAGACATTATCTGAAGTCGATGCCGTAAGTTCTGAATTTGAGTTTCTCGGATTTGTAGGAGGCGGATGTGGCAAAATGGAGCAATGGCCGTTGCCAGTAGGTTTCGGTGGTCCTTATACGAAAGTGAGAAAACTCAATGTCCAATGATATAAAGGCATAGAACGGATTTGAATTCATATAAAATGAGGAGAGGTAGAGTAATGAAAAAAGAATTTGTTACGGTTAGACAAAATGAAACTGTCATAAAGGTTTTGAATACAAAGATAGATGCTGTGAGAGTGAAAGACCTCACTAAGAGAGGTGTACGCGTCTATGAGAATGGCTTAATTGGGATTTCAGGAGCCATAGGGAATCTTTCAGATGATGCTCTTGTGGCAATGGCAAAGGAAAATTTGAGCGTAGGCATAAAGTACCCTTATGAACTGACAAAGCAGGATGAGGATCATAGGGACTATCGCGTTAAAGCAATTGATTCTGAGCAACTCGTGTCGATTACGGAACAAATGCTTACTTTTTTTAGAATGGAATTTCCAGAATTTGATTTTAGTGAAAAGATTGGATTCAACGAGACTCAGATAGAGTTTAATAACTCTGAAGGACTTGAACTCAGTTATCAAGACGCCATTTTTGAAATCGAGTTGATTCTCAAAGAAAAGAGCAGTTCCAACTTGTTTGATGGCTTTATCAGCTATCAAGGCAGAACACTAGATATGGACAAATTTGTCAGTTTTAATAAGATGCTGTTAAGAGCGCAAGGAAATGCGGTTCTCTTGCCTAGAGGTGAAAAATTACCTATCTTTATGACGGACACAAGTAAGATGAAAATCTTTTTAAATAAAGCCCTAAACGGAGAAAATTATGCAAATAATAGTTCTATTTTTAGTCAGAAGATGGGACAGAAAATTTTTAACTCCAAACTCACAATAGAACAAAATTTTGATCCTACAGAAATGGCGAGACCTTTTTTTGACCATGAAGGGGTTAAACTAAATGGCGATAAATTGGCTTTGATTGAAAATGGTGTATTGAAAGATGTTTTTTCGGATAAGAAGACCGCTGCAATCTATGGTATAAGACATACGGGTGGTGCCACTGGTGAATACGATAGTATGCCAATGCTGTCGGCGACATCTTTAAGGTGCCGAAATGATTCTGAAAACATTAAAAAAGTGCTCAACGGCAAGCCTGCAATAATTGTCGCTATGGCAGAGGGGGGAGATTTTACAGCCGATGGACACTATGCATCTCCCGTTCAACTGGGCTATTTATTTGATGGAGAAAAAATTATCGGGAAATTGCCGGAATTTACAGTGACCTCAAAACTATCCGATATGCTCGGAGATGATTATATTGGGACTTTTGAAAATCCTTTTTATATGAGTGAAAGTGGGCAATTGCAAGGTTATTACTTGACCGTAAAATAATGCGCTGCAGGCGAAATAAAACTTATATTATTTTAAATAAATGCAATATGTGCTTGAAGCGCTCTTGAATGGATATATATTAAAGTAACATTAGCGAAAAGAGGTGACAGCATGAAGTTTTATGATTTTGAAGCAATGACGATTGATGGCGAAAAGGTGAGCATGGAGACTTATGAAGGAAAGGTTGTAGTGGTTGTCAACACGGCAAGTAAGTGCGGCTTTACACCTCAATATCAGGGCCTTGAAAAAATATATAAGCAGTATGGTCCAGAAAAATTTGTGATTTTGGGATTTCCATGTGATCAATTTGCACATCAAGAACCCGGCAATAATGAAGATATCAAAAATTTTTGTGAAATTAACTATGGGGTTACGTTTCCGTTGTTTGACAAGATTGATGTGAAAGGTGAGCATGCACATCCGCTGTTTAAGTATCTTTCAAAGGAAAAAGGTTCTCTTTTAGGTTCTGAAATTAAGTGGAATTTCACTAAATTTTTAATTGATGCAGAGGGTAATGTTGTTAAGCGATATGCGCCTTCAACACCTCCAGAAAAGATGATTTTAGCTATTGAAAAATTATTGCAGCCTAAGGTATAAATAGCAATCTGATTTATATATTCAAATTAAACTGGCCCTTATCTAATGGATAAGGGCCAGTTTAATTTAGCCTATATGCCTCTCAACATTTATTTTAGAGCCAATAGTCAAAAGAAAATGACTGGAATAGATGAGAAATATCATAGAAAAATCATATGAAAGGAACGCATTTTTGGGAAATGTGTAGCAACAAATGGTTTCCAAATTATGAAATGATTAAAGGTTGTCACATTGAGGTATCAATATACTGAGACCTTGAAACGACTAAACTATAGGTAGATAAATTGGTTAGTGGTAGAAACGAATACAATAAGGGAAGTTTAAAGGAGTGTAAGTATGTTTAAAATTAATAATAGGATAACTTGGGTAGGTAAAAGTGACCAGGAATATATAGAACATTGCGGCAGTGAACACTTAGCGTATAGTGGGACATCCCATAATTCATATTTAATTCAAGATGAAAAAGTGGCTCTGATCGACACCGTTTGGATGCCCTACTCAAAAGCGTATATCAGTTGTCTAGAATTCGAAATTGATCTCGATAAAATCGATTATATTATAATCAATAATGCTGAAGCCAATCATAATGGTGCTTTGCCGGAGCTCATGAAGCACATGCCTAATACACTGATTTATTGTACCAAGATGGGGATACAATTTTTAAAAGAACATTATCAACAAGATTGGAATTTTATTGAAGTTAAAACCGGTGACACACTGGAGCTAGGCTCTGGAAAAATTATTTTTATTGAATCGTTTATGTTGAACTGGCCCGGGAGTATGCTCTCATATTACACAGCAGATGCCATCCTATTTAGCAGTGGTGTTTTTAGTCAGCATTACACTTCTAAGTTTATGTATAATGACTTAGTAGATCAGGAGGTGCTCTACCGGGAGGCGTTAAAATATTATGCTAATATTTTAACGCCTTTTAACGCTCTTACGATTGAAAAAATGCATGAATATCTTGGGCTCAATATACCTTTGAATATGATTTGCACCTCTCATGGCATTATTTGGCGAGATAATCCGATGCAGATTGTAGAGCAGTATTTAAAATGGGCTGGACATTATCAGGAACATCAAGGCGTAATACTTTATGATACCATGTGGAATGACACAAAGGTTATGGCTGAATGCATAGCCACCGGTATTAAATCTGTCGATCCCACTCTAGAGGTTAAACTATTCAATGTGAGCAAGACAGATGAAAAAGATGTGATCGCAGAAGTCTTTAAATCGAAACTCGTTGTGGTAGGCTCACCTACCATTAACAGAGGTATATTATCGCCTATGGCTTCAATACTTGAGAGTATCAAATCGCATGAATTTAAAAATAAGAAGGCAGCGGGTTTTGGAAGTTATGGATGGAGTGGTGAATCGCTTAAAATCATCACAGAGGAACTTAGACAATGTGGTTTTGAAATATTAGAAGAGAGTCTTAGTGTATTGTGGAACCCTGATAAAAATGCGATTAAACGCTGTGAAGACTTTGGAAAAGTATTGGCTGAAAAATTATAATTGTTTTTTCTCTTGAGATTATAAAGTTGCTGAATTATGATGAAATTGTACATAAGGTTAAAATGTCAAAAATCAAATGTTGAGCAACGCTCTATTAGACGATGTCGTATACGTGAGGTATGCGATACAGCATGGTTAAAGGACCTGCGCGAAACGGATTTTCGACACTCTAATCCAATAGGAAAAACTGAAAGGTGGTATGCCATCCGGCTTTACTTGATGCTTGTTATCAAATAGTGTAAGAAAAGCATGGAGATGAACAAAAAATCTTTAACTCAATAAAAATGAAACAGCCTCAGTCTATAAAAAATAGACTGGGTTGGTTTGTGGTTTCATTTTTATTTGGAAAGATTTTGAGTTTAGATCTCCAGCTTTAAGCATAGAATAAGTTGCTAAGGCGTTATAGATCTAATCTATAGCGCTTTTTTTTATACGCAGCCAAAGTTTTTCCTTATGTACAAAAGAGATAAATGTCGTCTATAAATGATTAGATTAAACTACTATTAAAGAGGTTGAGAAAGGAATCTAAAATGTTAAAAGAGAAAAGAAATAAAAAGGCAGAGATCACATTTAAAACATTAGCTTCAAAACTTGTAAAACCAGCACTTTATGAAGATGGTGATCTTCACATTTGGAAAGACGAGCATATTTCTAAAGGCATGCTTGAGGCGCACTTATCGGAAGCCACAGAGGCAGCGAGCAGAAATGCTGAATTTATAGACTCTTCTGTGGAATGGATCAGTCAGATCGCACCTGTGGCGGCATTTCCTAAGTTACTTGATCTAGGTTGTGGTCCAGGTCTATATTCAGAACGATTTAGAAGAAAGGGCTATGAGGTAACTGGTGTGGATTTTTCAAATCGATCCATTGAGTATGCTCGTAAACATGCCTGTTTAACTGGACTTGCAATTGATTATATTTGCTCGGATTACTTGCAGGTGGCGTTAGAACAAACCTATGATGTAATCACACTTATTTATTGCGACTTTGGCGCTTTAAAAGTGGACGAACAGCTTAAATTGCTCATGAATGTCAATCGATGGCTTAAGCCAGGTGGCAAGTTTATCTTTGATGTCTTGACAAAACATCAGTTTGAAGATCAAGAGCATACTGCTGTTTGGAATCTAGAGGAGATCTCTGGTTACTGGAAACCCCATCCTTATATTTGTATGACACAGCAGTTTGATTATGACGACGATATTAAGCTCTTTCAGTATCTTATAATTGATGCGTGTGAAAATATGAGTTCTGCAAGAGTTTGGACGCATTATTTTTCGAAGGAGAGTATCGGAGAAAGATTATCAGTTTTTCCATATAGACAGCTGGATTATTACTCTGATATTTCAGGAAAGTCGTATGAAGAGCCTTCCAAAACGCTTTGCATGGTCATTGAAAAGTGATCTCAAATTTTGAGTATAAAAGTATTTCAGCTCTGTCATCTGGATGACATTTTTTTTGTAATCCAGATGACAAAAAAATGCCTAGATGATAACAGCTTTTTTAGAAAAATTACAATAAAGTAATAATAACCGCAGGAGAAAAGGAGGAAAGTCATATGTTAAAGCTCATAGGCATTTTAATTATTGTTATTGGTTTTATTAGGAAATACGATACTTTGGCTGTTGTGATTACAGCGGGTATTGCAACAGGTCTTGTTGGGGGGATGAATTTGATGCAAATCTTTGATGTGATTGGCACCTCATTTGTCAAAACGAGATATATGTCGCTTTTCTTATTGACATTACCTGTTATTGGTATACTTGAGCGCTATGGATTGAGGGAACAGGCAGCAAACCTAATTTCTTCGATGAAAAAGGTCACGGCAGGTCGTGTGCTTTCGATCTACACTTTGGTGCGCCTAGTGGCAAGTGCATTATCCGTAAGATTAGGGGGGCATGTACAATTTATTAGGCCACTTATTAATCCAATGGCATTTGGTGCTGCGAAAAATAGCAATCCAATGATAGGGGAAGTAGAAGAAGAAGTGATCAAAGGACATGCAGCTGCATCAGAAAATTATGGAAACTTCTTTGGACAAAATGTATTTGTTGCATCAGCTGGTGTGCTACTCATTGTAGGGACTCTAGAGGAACTTGGAACTGTGGTAAGTCCACTTGATGTCGCTAAAGCATCTGTTCCAGTGGCCATTATAACATTTATTTATTCGGGTGTATCCTATTGGAGATTGGATCAAAAATTATCCGCTGTTAAAGCTAAGTCAAAAACTGTTTCAGAGAAGGGAGCGTGATGACCATGAAAGACATGTTACTTGAAATCATGTATGTCCTCTGTGGACTTGTTGCAATTATAACTGCTGTTTATGCCATTAAGGATCACGAACATCCTTCTGCAAAAATTACAGCATTATTTTGGACACTTTTGGGGATTGTCTTTATCTTTGGCAAGTACATTCCAGGATCAGCTTCTGGTATAATATTAGTGGCTATGGCTCTACTTGCAGCGACCAAGAAGGTGACTTTTGGTTCGCTTAAGAACTCCGATGAGAAATTTAGACAAGAAAAAGCAAAAGCGATTCAAAATAGATTGTTTATTCCTGCACTTGCAATTGGCGTTGTAGCATTTTTAGTTGCACAATTTGTGCCATCGCTTGGTGCGCTTGTGGGTCTTGGATTTGCAGCTGTTATTGCCACTGTTTTGGGCGTTATATTTACAAAGGCAACTGCATCAGAGCTAGCTTATGATGGCAGCAGACTATTACAACAAGTAGGGCCATCAAGTATTTTACCACAGCTTCTAGCAGCGCTGGGTGCACTCTTCACAGCGGCAGGAGTTGGGGAAGTCATTTCTGGCGGTATCGGAAGTGTTATCACAGATAACAGTAAGTTGCTTGCGGTGATTGCTTATTGTGCAGGCATGACGATCTTTACAATGATCATGGGCAATGCTTTTGCAGCTTTTGCAGTCATTACAGCAGGTATTGGCGTACCTTTTGTCATGTCCCAAGGCGCAGATCCTGCAATTGCAGGGGCACTTGCGCTTACAGCGGGTTACTGTGGTACATTACTGACACCAATGGCGGCAAACTTTAATATCGTTCCAGCGGCAGTGCTTGAAACAAGAAATCCTTACAGAGTTATTATTGCGCAAGCACCTATAGCACTATCTCTTTGGGTGACACATGTGGCACTCATGTATTTTCTAGCATTTTAGAGGCTAGGGCGCCGTTTAGTGTAAGCGTTAAACATCATTTTAGAAAGGACTTAACAATGAAAGTATTGATCACAGGGTTTGACCCTTTTGGTGATGAAAGTAAAAATCCAGCTTATGAAGCTGTGAAAATGCTCCCGGATACATTTGAGGACATTGAGCTCGTTAAAGTTGAAATTCCAACAAAATTTTACAAGTCGATTGAGGTTTTAAAAAATCATATAGAAAAGGAAAAACCTGAAGTCGTGATTTGTGTTGGACAGGCAGGTGGTAGGTTCACAGTAAGTGTTGAACGTGTTGCGATCAATGTTGATGACGCAAGAATCCCAGACAATGGGGGGAATCAGCCTGTAGATCAAGCAATTGTTGAGGGTGGTCCTGCTGCATATTTTAGCACATTGCCAATCAAGGCAATCGCAAATGCCATCCGGGAAGGGGGCATACCTGCCTCTGTATCCAATTCAGCAGGCACTTATGTTTGCAATCACATTATGTATGGCCTCATGCACATGATCAATACTCAGTTTTCTGAGATAAGAGGTGGTTTTATACATGTGCCGTTCCTAGAGGAGCAGGTACTGGATAAACCGAATATGCCGTCCATGAATCTTGACAGTATTTCAAAAGCCCTTGGCATTGCAGTCAAAACAGCATGCGCAGTAGAGTTGGATTCAAAACAAACAGAAGGTACGATTTGTTAGTTGATGAGGAAAAATATAAGTAAAGCATCATAAGTAAAGAAAATTTAAAAAGAGGCTCCCATAAAACTTGTTTTGCTTGACAAGCGTTTATGGGAGCCATATTTCTCTATAAGTCCATTTTCACATTTTCAGCATTTGATTTAGATTTCGTCGCTTATTTTATAATCAGATGGCCTTCTGTGTCTATTGCATTGACATTATCATATTGATTATCCAATCTAACAGTTGCGTAGCCATTTATAAAATCTTCGACAGATCTATAGATGCATTCTATGACCAATTCACCAGAGTCCGTGTTGATAAAACCCCATTTGCCGTCACTTTTTACGGCCAGTCTATGGTTGCTTATATGAGGCGATACTTCATCGAATTGAGTGAATTCAAATTTTGTTTGGCCCTCCAAATCATAGTAATAATTTCTATGATCGCGGCTAAAGACGATTGTTTTTTCATCTTTTAAGATTTGTAAAGCATCTATTGCCTCAATTTCGTAAAGCACTTTGTTATCTTTTATACAGACGAGGTCTATCTTTTTATCGTCCTGAACGATAAAGAAGGCTCTATCGCTCAAAGTAAATGGTTCTCTAATGTCAACATCTGAATAAGTGATTTTTCGAATAAAACTTTTCTTTGAGAATAGGGCGTTACCGCCTGTATCAATGATAGAGCTTATCCCTTCGGTGTCTTGTATAACGGCCAAGCCCAGTTCAAAAGGTTCTATAGCAGCAGCGTATTGTGGTTCTATTAGCCATGCCCCTTCATTATCAATAAAACCCCATAGATGATTGGTTTTAGAAACCGCTGGATAACGATTTTCAGATTCAAATCCGATGTACTCAAAGGTATCTCCTATTTTTTGCCCGTCTCTATCAATTAAGAAAAAATCGTTATTGACAGATACAACGGCTCTATCCTCATTAAAGAATCGAGCTTCATTAAATTTTGATGGTATTTTTAAGATGCCCGCCTTGGTAACGTATCCAAAGAGATGATTTTGATCTAAAAAGGAAGATACGCCATTTACAAATTCAAACGGTGAATCAGAAAATGGGTCAGATATAATTTCACCATGATCTCCAAGAATGCCCCAAAGGGCGTCTTTTCTGTAGCTGTTAGATGCGATTTCATCATATTCTACGGGACATATTTCTTTGCCGTTCATATCCACTAGGCCATACTTCTCATTTACTTTTACGACGAATAAATTCTGTCCAAATGGAGATATACGATCGAATGCGGGCGCATTGATTTTTCCTGCGTTGATATCGACAATTTGATATTGCCCATTTTTAACAGCAGCATAGTAATTATCATTATTAAAAATTTCGCCTATAAAGGGTTTATCTAATATCTCGTTACCATATGTATCTATAATTTGAGTACCATCTTGTGTGTGAACAATGGCGTAGCCATTTGTGAAACCTGTAACTTTAGTGTATTGCGGCAGTATTTCAAGTGTGCCACCTGTGCCTATAAAGCCCCATAAGCCATCTTTTTCTACAGCAGCCATCCCGTCAGATGAAAAGGGTTCAATTCTTGAATAGGATGTTAAAGGGACCTCAGTTTCTTCAAGCTCAGGATTAGAAGTAGCCTCTTTAGAAATGGCCTCTTTTGAAATCGAGTTTTCTGAAACAGGCTCTTGGTGGGCAAAAACATAAAGAACCAGCAAGGCTAAACTGCAAAAAACGACGATAGCAAAAGAGATTCTTATTTTTCGATGATTCATATTGTAGTCCTCCATTAAGTTATTTACATAGATGTGATTTATCATGTACCATATACCATTAGGGTTTATATGGATAATGAAAGTAGTTACTTCATTATAACATTATTAAAATGAAGATTCAAATAGGATGCTCAGTGGGGATTGATCCATAGGTCTAACGTTTTGATGAATACTGCTCTTCACGGATCGGTCTGTACTTTGAGCATATTGGCCCACGTAGGCAAGTCCGGTTTGATCATAAACGATTAAACAGAGGCTGCTTTCATAATATTGCGGATAAAAAGTCATAACAAGCCGATTGCCGTTGTAGGCCATCTGCGTTCGATCAAAGAAAACATGGCCTATTTGCTCCAGATCAGGCAAGGCATCTGCCATCATGAGATCATATTGTCGTCCTGTTGTCTTAGAGAATAAGTAAAAACGCTGATCTGAAAAGGATATGACAAAAGCATTATCCAATTGCTTGATTTCCGAAAAGGATACATTAGAGTCCGTCTTTGTAATTTCTGTTTTTTGGATTAAAGTCATAGAGTGCCTATCGATGACAGAGAGCATTACAGCATTGTCTTCTCTTGTGATTAAGAGTAGCGTTTCATCGGTTTCATCATATGTGAGACTGAGTGCCTTGGTTGATTTATCTTCAAAGGGGTAGACACATTTCATCTTCGTTAGATTTGCCTCTGGAAACCCGTCTTTAATTTCAAAGGGTAGAAAATGGATGCCAGATACCTGGATTGGAATTTCCAAAGAGTTTTCAATAGGTGCATCCGAAAAACAGATAATGTAGTAACAACCGGATTTTAAGATGACTGCTTCAGATTGGAGGGACTTGTTGTCAGAGATGGTATTGCTTTCTACGTCGACGATCTCTCCTGAAGTATTTTTAGTCACAGAAACTTCAAGCTTATGCTGCTTTGATATTGGAATCTTAAAGTAATTTGTGACGACGTGTGGAGCATAGGAGATAAAGTTTGAGTCATAGGGCAATTCCACATCCATGGTCACAGGATAAAAGGGGTAGTAATCACTCAGTGAAACGATTTCAGTTCTCTTTTCACCATTTGGAGTTCGAGTGGCAACATCAATGGCCGGTTTTGTTGCAAGTTCATGCTCTTGTTCGAGATCTAGACCATTTCCCCCCATACTAAAATCAATGCTCGAAGATATCATTAACTGTGGGACTCTAACTCGAGGTTCTTCTTTTGCTGCTTGAGAAAAAATAAACGTCGTTTTAGGATCAAGGGGGTCTTCTACTATAAACTGTGTCTCCCAGAATAAATGACGAATACTGTTTGTACGACTTTTTACAGTAATGCCCTTTGCAGCAGACTTGTCACCCAATAAGGTTATTTCTTCAATTTCAATAGCATCTTTTAACGTGTTCAGCCAATGATTTGTGCCATAAATCGTTCCAATGGACACGATTAATAATAGTGATGTCAAAAATAAGCTTTTTCGCATAGTAAATCCTCTCTTTATCGCTCATCCGTTAAGTTGGAAAGTGCTTGAATCACGCGGTCTGATTTATAGTGATAGGTTTCTTTCACAAAGTCTATGAGTGTCTTTCCAGAATCGGCAAGTTTTTCAACGGTAGTGTCCCCTACAATTTCACCTTTCCGGATGAGGACAGCACGCCCAATAAATTTTTCAACTTCTTCTAAAAGATGTGTGGAGAGGAGAACGGTTTCTGTTGGCTCCAAAATGCCTAACAAAACCTTATAAAAATCTTCTCTGTTAAAGATATCATTGCCAGCAAAGGGTTCATCCATGAGTATGTAGTCTGCGCCTTGAGATAATGCCAAAATAACTTCAAATTGATTTTTTTGTCCCACTGAAAAGTGTTTGATAGATTTATGTGTGGGCAATTCGAAAAATGTCATTAAGCCATTGAAACGCTTCTCGCGAAAAGTGGGAAAGTGAAGTTCGTAAAAGGCTTTATGTGCAGATGCTGTTAAATTTGGAAAAAAAGAATGCTCACTCGTTGCAAAGGAAATATGTGCAATATTTTTGTGGGTTATGGGATGCCCATCCAGAGTGATTTGTCCTGTGTAATTTAAATAGCCGAGAATACATTTCATCAATGTCGTTTTACCGGCACCGTTTTCCCCGAATAGACCGATGATTTCACCCCTTGGAAGCGTTAAACTCGCTTCTTTAAGTGCTCGGTAGCCATTAAAGTTTTTACTTACATGATTGAGTTCCAACATAATTATACTCCTAGTAGAAATGCCATATTTTTTGCCACTGATCTGGTGCCAAACAAGTCTCAGGGGTAACCGACAAATAAATTCCGAAATAGACAAGCATTAAAAGCAGCGCTATAAGCATAGATGCAGCTGATGAAAAAAGGGGTAGAGCGACACATCGCTTTAGAAGCTCCCAACGCTTGGGTAGTCTTCGCATGAGATAAATACTCTTGCTATTCTGATAGTGATAGGTGTAATGGTGTACAAACAATGCAATCATACAGAGTACGACGATTAAAAATCCAATCCAATAGTGTCCGAACAGTTCTACGAAATCGGGCATAATAGCGTCTTTTCTGAGTACAGGATTAAAGGCGTTGCCTGTAAAGAGCGCACTGTATTCTCTTGAAAGCGAAAAAAGAAAACCAAAGCTGTAGAGTGTACTCATAATAAGGCCAATACAGATCCATTTAATTTCTTGCTCATAATCAATACCCACGGGCACATAGTTTTCTATCTTAACAATCATAATTTATACCTCGCCAAATCTTGTGAAAAGCATGACCTGCAAAAGATAAAGCAACAAGTGTAAGAAATATGTCAGAACTAAAGTTGCCGAGGTCTTGAGAGAAGCTCACAAAGACCAGAAAAGACATCACGACGATTGAAATACTTCTTTTACCGCGCCTTTGACTGAGAGAAAAAAAGGCAGAGGTAGTGCCGAGAGCAAGTATAAAGGCGCCATTTCGAATCCATCTACTGCTTTCTTCAAGAGGCAATAAACTATGTAAAAAGGGATTATGATAGAAAGCTAGGAAAACGGTTTGGTTATGCCAGTACATAGGGTCCATGATGACGGTATATTGATGACATAAAAATAAAACAACAAGTAATTGCATTGCCAAAAAAATAATGAAACATCCCATGTTGTAAATTGACCATAAAGTGGTAATGGTTTCTTCACGAACCGTGAGTCTTTTTATGCTATACCGAATCTTACTGCCGGAAGTTTCATAACCAACGATACTTAAAATGTAACAAAGCATTAAAAAAGCAACCCCGCTTATAATGGGGATGTGGCTTTTGGTAATGAGAGTGTCCAATGTATAGAGTTCATCGGTCTGCAATGTCAGATAGAAAAGAGCAATTTCAGCGCCAGCCATTAGAAACAAGAGTCCTACTATCTTATAAAGCGTACTTCTCGATGCAATCATCCATACAGATAGGTATTTTTTCATTGTGCTTCTCCTTATTCTAATCCCAAACTCTTGAAATCAATTGGATGGCTTCTTCTTTGGAAATGCCCATTTGTTTTAAAGCCAAAACAAATGACTTGGCATCGCCTTCAAGTTGTTGGGACTTGATTTGTTTTATTTGAACATCTGTAAGGGTCACATAACTTTTGGCCCCCGAATGTGATGTTATGATATTTTCTGCTTCCAGTAGGCGGTAGGCTTTTTGAATCGTGTTTGGGTTGACGCCAAGTAGGACAGATAACATACGTCTAGAGGGCATTTCATCTTGATCTTGAATGATCCCCGCTATGATTTCACGCTTGATATGTTTTATGATTTGAGCGTATATAGGACCTTCATCTTCAATTGTAAAATGGTCAAATGAAATCATAGAATAACCTTTCAAACTGTATTATGGTGTTAATACGGTATAACCGTATCATACAATTAATACAGTTGTGTGTCAAGTCATTAAAATTAAAGCATGAATTTGCATATACCCATAAAATCCTTAATTCAAAGTTCATGTAATAGCGTTAGAGTGTCAAAAGTCAGTTTTGCGTACCCCCTCTATCCCATGTTGTATCGCGTACTTTCGGTAAACGACATCATAGGGTAGAGGGGGGCTCAACTTTTAACTTTTGACACTCTAATCCAATATGATATGATGATTAAAATTGGACTAAATGAGGTGAAGCAATGTATAGAGAACTATTTGACCCCGTTAATCAGGACATGATGACCAATTATTTTGCAGAGATACTTGCACCAAGGGGCTTGATTAAAAGCTTTAAGAAGAATACATTGATCGATCCTCTGGATGCAGAACATGTTTACATTGTGCTTTCAGGGGAATGTCGTCAAGGACTTGTTAGTATGGATGGCTGTGAGAGAACGTTTTTTAGACTCACAAGAGGCACTATATTTGGAGAGATGGATTATTTTGATGGTGATCGGACTTGTGAGATCACATATGTTACTCAAAAATCAGAAATTAGTATTGTACCGAAGGCCGTTTTAGAAGCGGCACTTGAAGAAAATCCTAAAATTTATCGCTATTTCATACATTCTATCACGCGCAAATACAGATTGTTAATGCTTCAAATTGCAGACGCGAGATTTAATGATTCCATAGGGATCATTGCAAGTGCACTCTTGAGAATTGGTTCTATGCAAGAAGGGTACGATCTCTTAGGGAGAACGGTGATTGAACACCAGTATACGCATGAAGAGCTCGCCAATAATTTTGGTCTCAGTCGACCAACAGTGACCAGCAGCCTTTGCTATATGAGGGATAAAGGGCTTATCTCCATTGAAGATCGACATATTGTCATTGAAAAAGTTGAAGAAATACGTGTGCTTATGAATCCTTATTGGTAGAAGTGATATGACTATTATGTATCGAACTCATAATAGTATAAGACATTATTATCAGTGTCAAATAGAGCTAATGTAAAATTAAATGAGCCTCTATCAAAAAGGTTTTGAGAATCATGAATGATATTTATGTCATTAAATCGATCTATAAATAGCCAATAGCCATTTTCTATAGTTGGTATGCCAGCGCTTTCCGCTAATTTATAACTGTATGTTATCCCATTTCGCTCGCCGCCATACATGATTAGTTCTAAATCAGGTGCAAGAGGCAGTTTCTTCCAGGACTTGTTGCTTTTAATATCCTCCAGTAAGTTTTTCCTGCTCTCTTCATCGAATTTCACGGTAACCAATAATTCGCCATCGCCATGAAACCCACCATGTGTATCAACAAGATTATATTCAATATTATCAGGTAAGTTAATTCTTAAATCTTTAGAAACGTAATCTATATTTGATTTATGTGAGCAACTACACAAGGCACAAATACAACCTATGATGAATATTATTTTTAATCGTTTCAATATCAATTCTCCTTACTTTAAATACATTTATCTGATCATCCCTTTGCTCTATATTCCAAAAGGTCTCCAGGTTGACAGTCAAGTGCAGCACATAATTTTGCCAACGTAGAAATTTTGAGTGCTTTTGCCTTGCCATTTTTTAAAATAGAAATATTGGCAATGGTAATTCCTACGCGTTCAGCTAGTTCGGTAACGCTCATTTTGCGCTTAGCAAGCATAACATCAATGTTGAAAATAATCTCTTCGTTCATATCGGCCTCCTCATATGGTTAAATCACTTTGTTCTTGAAGATCTGCAGCTTTTTTTACAAGATGGGATAGCGTAGCTGAAACTGCAGATATGGCAATTCCAATGATTAATATGATCAGAGATATTAGCACAAATCCCGGGTGGTTCATGTTAAGGAACAAAAACACGATGTTCATCACAAAGAAGAATCCTGTGTCTGCAGCAGCGAGTACTGCGACCCATCTTAATAATTTTGCGTTTTCAGATGAAAAGGAACGGTCAAGCCTTATGTTTTTAGAGATTTTCCATCCAAAAGCTAAAACGATATAGCATGGAACAGCTGTGATCAGAATTAGGATTAACCAAGGCCAATAACTAAATGCAAATTCTGGATAGTTTGCCACCATACCCTGTCCAAGTGATGGTATGATCCAAGCGTAGACGAGTAAACCGCATAGGCCGACAATAATGATAATTAAATTAAGCCATTTTGATAGTGCTAATTGATTCATAAAATCCTCCTTTATAGAATATCGCATAGGGTAAAAGATTAATGCGATATTGACTTTTGACATTTTGACTTTAATATTCACTAATTATCTAGATTATATCGATTTGTATGAAAAACGTCAACAAAAATTTATTGAATTACGATAAAAATTTATTGTTTAATATCATTCGACTTTTATTTTTCAATTTAGGTTCAATTTAGGTTTTAATTTAGACTTCGACGTAAGAAGCTGAATCTAAGTCAATTGAAAACAAAGTTCTCGTTTGCAATAAAGCGTTTTTATTTTGTATGTGGTACAAAAATTCTATTTAAAGGCCATATTAGATCATAAAAGGCTTGACTTAAAGTGCACTTTAAGTGATATGATGCCTGTATAAAGGAGGACATGAAATGGAAATTGGTCAAGTATCTGAACGGTTTAAGATAAAATCGCATACTTTGAGATATTATGAAAGTATTGGATTGATTCAAAATATAGAGCGAGATGCATCTGGAAAAAGGACTTATTCAGAAAAGGATTTAGTCTGGCTTGATATGATCATGAGATTAAGAGCGACGGGTATGCCAATAGAAAAGATGAAGACCTATTCAAAGTTGAGATATATGGGTGACGCAACGGCCACAGAACGGAAAATTATTTTGAAAGAGCATCTTGAAAATATTGAATCTGAAATTCAGAAATTGACCGAGATGCAGACTTATGTCACTTATAAAATTAAAGTATATGAAGAGATGGAGACAAAAGTTCATGACAAAGGTAAGTAGATATGAAAGCGGTTTAAGATTGTTATCTGAAATAGATGGAAAAGCAGGCGAAGAGGTCAAAGAGAGTTTGATGGAAGTTGCACCAGATTTGGCGAAGTATATTGTGGAATATGCATTTGGTGATATTTATGCAAGACCAGTACTGGATTTAAAATCAAAAGAAATTGCAGTAGTGGCAGCTTTAACCGCAATCGGTACTGCTGAAGCTCAGTTAAAGGTACATATAAATGGCGCTTTAAATGTGGGCAGTAGCATCAATGAAGTTAAAGAAGTGATTCTTCAAATGTCTGGTTATTCAGGGTTTCCAAGCACAATCAATGCAATGAATGCTTTAAAGGAAGTTATAGCGGCTCGTAAAGCACAAGGCATTCAGGATATAGAGGGAAAACGCGCAAGCAAAACGTGCTCAGAGACGGATCGATATGAGCACGGCAGTAAAATGCTTGCCATTTTAGATGAAACACAACAGGTTACACTGGAAAGTACTTATAATGACTTTGCCCCCGATCTCGTCAAATGGGTGGTAAACAGTTATGCAGATGTGATATCAAGGGACAATTTGGACCTTAGATACAGACAGATCGCAACCATATCAGCACTTGTAGCCATGGGTAATGCGAAACCACAATTAAAATTTCACATAAAAGCAGGACTCAACATAGGTCTTACAAAAGAAGAAATCACAGAGATCATGTACTTGATGACTGTTTACACAGGATTTCCCTCTGCAATAAACGGTGTCAATGTACTCAAAGAAGTGTTAGCAGACAATGTTTAAAGGACTCATATTGAGATAGAATCGCATGAAGTGTATGAACTCAAACTAAAATACTTTCACACCAGTTGTGGGAGTGTTTTTTTATTAAAACAACAAGATTTGAGCCGAAAGTTGTGAAGAGGGATGTTCAACTTCAAACAGCGTCAGTGAGAATTGTTTTGAGGCATCGAGAGATGGCTCAAATGTTGTTATATAGAACTTGTCTAAAATTTGCTCTTGACCTTAACCTTAGGGGAACCCTTAGACTTAAGTTGAGAGGTGATGATGATGAGTAAAAAGGCACTTGAGGTAAAGGGACTTGTGAAGCAGTATAAAGATTTGACCGCTGTAGATCATTTGAGTTTGGAGGTAGAAAAGGGTAAAATTTATGGCCTTTTAGGCCCAAATGGTGCAGGGAAATCGACGACAATTGACTGTATTCTAGGGATGAAAAATTATGAAGAAGGTGAAATCACGGTTTTGGGATTATCGGCAAATAAAGATAGAAAGAAACTCTATCAACGAGTAGGGGTTCAATTTCAATCTAGTTTTTATCCAGAGCGCATAAAGGTCTATGAAATCTGTGAAATGATTTCAGCACTTTATAAGAAACCAGATGATTGGCGCGGATTACTCAGGGCATTTGATTTGGAAAAGTGTGCAAAGCATTATGTTGCTTCACTTTCAGGTGGGGAAAGGCAGAAATTATCGGTTTTGTTGGCATTAATTCAAAATCCTGAAATGGTATTTTTAGATGAACTCACCACAGGACTTGATCCCAAAGCCAGACGAGAAGTGTGGGCAATGTTAAAGCAATTAAATCAGAAGGGGTTGACAATCTTTTTGACGTCTCATTATATGGATGAAGTCACGGCGCTTTGCGATAAGGTGAACATTATCCATCACGGCATATCGGTAGCGTCAGGGACACCAGAAGAGATTATTTTAAGGTCGGGTATGCAAAATTTAGAAGAGGCATACCTCTATTTTATTGATGAGAAGGAGATGATTGATCGTGAAGTCGCTTTTAGTACTTTATAAAACAGAATTCAAACTGGCACTTAGAGAATTTTCAGGCGTACTTTTTGGGATTTTATTGCCTATAGGGATTATGCTTTTGCTCGGTATACTTTATGGGGATAAGCTCGCTTATGAAAACGCACCTTATACGCTTTTGCAACAGTCTGTGGCAGCGGTGCTCACTGTAGGTATCTGTGCAACGGGACTTATGGGCGTCCCAATAACGCTTTCTGGGTATAGAGAAAAGAAAATTTTAAAAAGATTTAAAGCATCCCCAGCATCGCCTCTGCTTTTGATCTTAGCGCAATTTCTCAATAATATGACTTATGCACTTATTTCAAGTGTAGCAGTGGTAGGCATTGCAGTTCTATGTTTTGGCTATAGGATGATTGGAAATCCTGTCCTGTTCATTTTGTCATATTTTTTATTAATGGCAGCAATTTACGCTATGGGTGCCATGATTGCCAGTGTGGCTAAGTCTGAGAAAATAGCGAATATGTTATGTACACTTTTCTATTTTCCCATGTTCTTTTTATCAGGAGCGACCATTCCCTATGAACTTATGCCCAAAGGGCTTAAACTTTTCGCAGATGTGATGCCCTTAACTCAAGGCATAAAGTTGCTGAAGGCGACTTCTTTGGGAGCTTGGCAAAATGATTCTATGAATGCGGTTTGGATTTTGATTTTTACGGCAATTTTGGGTATGATTATAGCAGTTAAAACTTTTAAATACGAATATGAATCTTAAGCGGACAAGGATGTGTTCACATGTTTCAAATTGGACTGTTTTCAAAGATGAATCGAGTTACCACAAAGACATTGAGGCATTATGACGAGATTGGACTTCTAAAACCTGCTTTCGTGGATCAGCAGACTGGTTATCGGTATTATGGCAGTACGGAACTCGTGCGTCTCAATAAAATTATTGCACTTAAACAATTAGGACTCAGCCTCCAAGAAATTCAAGAATTGATAGATCAGCAAAAGGGGATCGAGATATTTTTGACGCTTAAAGAAAAAGAAATTGAGCTCAGGATTAAAGAAGAAACTTCAAAACTCAGCCGACTTCAAAATTATTCGAGATATTTAAAAGGAGAACAGAATATGAATTACTCACCTGTAATAAAAGCATTGCCAGAAGTTATCGTGGCTTCTATGCGCTTAATTGCCCCTAATTATGAGTCTTATTTTGATTTTATTCCCAAAATGGGAGATGAGATGAGAGCGAAGGGCGCGGTATGTGCTGTTCCAGAATATTGTTTTAACATTTACCATGATGGAGAATACAGAGAAAGTGATATTGATTTAGAAGTGTGTGAAGCCGTTGTGGACTACTGCGAAGATTCTGAAAAGGTTAAGTATAAAAAGATAGATGCTGTGGAAAATGCACTGTGTGTGATGCATAAAGGGCCTTACACAACACTACCGGATGCCTATGCATTTGCATTTTCATGGATAGAAGCAAATGCCTATGTGATCGATGGCTTACCACGTGAGTCTTATATTGATGGCATTTGGAACAAAGAAGATGAAAACGAGTGGCTTACTGAACTTCAAATTCCAGTAAAAAAGATATAATAAAAGTGTACCAATTACTTAAAAGTCACAAATTGGATTGTAAAACCATTGTTTTTAAATGAAAATCCAGAACTTAAACTCAGGCTTGTTGAGACTCATACGACAAATGGGATGGTTGAACTGAGTTATGTTAGAAAATAGTATGCTGAAGATTAAAAAGGGATGACGCTTTAAATGGTCATCCCTTTAGCTTTATTCAGATATTGTAAAGTGCCATTTGTGATGGAGTTCTTTGCCATCTTCGGTTCTTACAATAGTGGCGTTAACAGTATAATTACCAGCGGATAGCGTGCCTAAAATAGAAGAAAACGAATCATAAAGTGGAGTATATGTTTCGGTAGAAATTATTTGGTTGTCCTTGGTAAGTGTATAACTAACTTTAGGCTTATTTCCAGCATTTTTGAATGTGATAACCAGAGTAGGGTTTTTATTGCTTGAGATACTGTCTGCAGTCGGTGATAAACCTAAAATTTCGATGTCAAGATTCTCATCATCCATTGAACTCGTTGTTGTTGTTGCTGATCTACTTAAACCGTTTACATCGGTTGCAGTAATTGTATAAGAAAAACTTAAACTACTTGCTAAAATATCGTCTGTTGGGATTGAATAATTGTAATAGCTGTCATTGCTTTCTTGATACATTAGTTTATCAGAGATGGTTTTATCTCCAAGAGTATAAGAAATGGTAACATCTTGAATGCCATCATTGTCGATGGCAAATGCTTTAATGAAATATCTTTGATGTGGTTTAGGTATTTCTGGGCTCGTCGGTATAATAAATAGAGTTGGTTTGCCATCTATTGTTTCATAGATGTTATAGTCATTCGCTTCGGGTGTCCCAGTGCGTAACTGTACAGTGGAACCTGTGCAAGTTACAATGGCATATAAATTAACTGTATCACCAGATTTTATGACTTCAGGATAAGTTGATTTATAGAGTGATATACTCCCAGTTTCATCTGTGATTTCTGTCAAACCTTCTGGATGATTTGTACCCAGTTTGACGTTTTTGACTTTAACGGTTTGTCCAAGCATATCTAAACCATGAGTTTTTAAATAGGCTATGGTAACCTCTTTTGGATCTGCAGGCTTATTAAAGCCAATCATTTCTTTAGAAGTAATATTTTTAAGCACGGGTAATCCATTTTCAATATAATAATCTCCAGTCAGTATGAATTGATGCCCTAATTTAATGTTATATCCTAGTGAACCCTCAACATAAAGTGAATAGATGTTGCCGCCAGTTGTAGTTTGAATAACAGGATGTTCAGAATCTGTTACAAAATAGGAAACTTGTCCTGCAACAGTGACATTTTTTTTATTTTTATTGAGGGACAAGATTTCTTTAACGGAAGAAACCCCTTTAGGTAAATGAAGTAAAGTATTGTATTTTGGAGCCTCCTTTTTATCCGAGTGTCCAAAAAGAGACATTTTATAATTGTTTGCTGTTTTGGTATATGACTCTGGATTAATGGCAACGGTTAATTCATCTGTCGTTGTTTTTAAACCATCTAAATTTGTTACAGTAACGGTATAAGTGATAGTTGAATCCTTATCTGAAATTTGGCTTTCGGGAATATAAAAGTCATATCTTCCGTTTCCATTACGAGATTTGTTCATTTTTAGACCATGAAAGCTTTTATCGCCAATGTGATAATCGATGGTGACTTCTCGAATGCCTTTATTGTCTTGAGCTGTGGCTGAAATAAGATAGAAATACTCGGACCGAGCGGGATCGCCATAAGTTGGTAAGGCAATAACAGGGTACTCTGTAGGATTGATAATATGAATATCCTCGCCGTAAATTTTATCTTCCGAAATCTCCGGATCAGAAAAGATATCAGAACCAGGTGTACGACCAAAAACGCGTTGGAATTCCACATCTTCTGGTAATGTTGTTAAATATTGTTGAGCTTCCGTATAGATCAGAGGTGTGTAGGCAGTTGCTTTTAAACCCACTGGGTCAGTTGCAATAAAAAAGAACTTTATAAAAGTCGTGTTTTTTGGAATTTGGTCCCCGGAAAGTGTGTATTCATATTTTCCAGTTAAGGTATTTAAAGTCATTTTCTGTTCAGGGAGTTTTTGGGTTCCGTAGGTACCTACATAGCCAAAAATGGAAACATCTTGAATGCCTTTATTGTCTTTAACAGTGATTGAAATGGTATAATCCTGTCCTGGTTTAACAGATGCATAGGAATCTGGCATAGTAATTATAGGGGCCTCGACATCGTTGATTTCATAGAGGTCGAATACTTTATCTACAGAGTTGGTAGCAGTTATACTATCGGCACTAACTGGCATACTTGTTGCGCCAATACTGATGATAAAACTTAACAATAGAATGCCCCATTTTTTCGTTATGTAATGCCTTGTCTTAAATCTCTTAAATGTACGGTTCATGTTGTCCTCCTTTAAAATATTATAAGAATATAAATTATCCTGATAGCGTCAATATATCAAAATAGAAAATAGTATACAATAGCAAATCCGATCTTTAATGAAATTTTAATTTAAGATGGTGATGCTATATGCAAAAGAAAATCACCCGAGGGAAGTTACTTATAAATTCGCATGAGGTGATCTTTTGTATGTTTATGACATTATATTTCAGAGTGTTTAGAGCTTTGTGTCTGTCGTTTTATTCAGATATTGTAAAGTGCCATTCGTGATGGAGTTCTTTGCCATCTTCTGTTCTTACAATAGTGGCGTTAACAGTATAATTGCCAGCAGAGACGGTGCCTAAACGATAGAAGGAAACGCCTGCCCCAGTTATGTTCTCTCCTTCGGTAAGAAGTATCTTGTTATCCTTCTCAACTATATAGGTAACTTTAGGTGTTGCGCCACCATTTGTAAATTGGATAATGATATCGAGGGATTTTCCACTTGATATCGTATTTTGAATCGGTAAAGCTTCCAAAATTTTTATTTCGTCATCGATGGATATTGTTGTTGTTTTTGATGTGGTTAATCCGTTTGTATCTGTTGCAGTAATTGTGAATGTAAAATTAGGAATATTTCCTAAAAATCTATTGCGTGGGATTGTATAATCATAATTTTGGTTATAGTTATTTTGAGTCATTTGTTGATTAGAGATAGTTTCATTTCCAATGGTATAAGAAATAGTAACCTTTTGAATGCCGTCAATGTCTTTAGCCGAGGCTTGAATGTGATAATCTTCATTCCTTTGTGGACTTAATGGATTACTGGGTACAATAGACAGAGTTGGTTTGCCATCTAGTTTGTCGTAGAGATTATAACCATTTGCTTTTATTGTCCCAGTGCGTAATTGCACAGTTGAATCTGTACAAGTTACAATGGCATATAAGTCAACTGTATCGCCGGCTTTTATTTGTTCTGGATAAGTTGATTTATAGAGTGATATACTACCTGTTTCATCTGTGATCTCTGTCAAACCATTTGGATGATTAGTACCAAGTTTGACATTTTTGATTTTGACGAATCGCCCTAGTCTGTTTGAACTATGTGTCTTTAGATACTCTATGTTGACTAATTCAGGTTTTTTCGGTGTAGCATAACCGATTATTTCGTTAGAAGCGATGTTTTTAAGCATGGGTAATCCATTTTCGATATGGTAATCACCAGTTAATATGACTTGATGTCCTAGCTTGATGTTGTCTCCCAGTGAGCCATTGATATAAAGTGAATGGAGGGAACCATCAATGATAGCTTGAATAATAGGATGCTCAGAGTCTGTCGCAAAATAATCTATTTGCCCTGCGACAGTCACATTTTGTGTATCTTCATCAAGTGATAAGACCTTTTTAATGGTAGAAACATCACTGGGTAAATGAAGTAAAGCGTTATAATTTTGAGAGGTATCTTTATCTGAGTGTCCGAAAAGAGACATTTTGAAATCGTTTACTGTCGCGAGAGGTTTTCCAAAGTTAATAGGGATTCCTGCTTCATCAACTTTAACGAGACGTTCTCCAGGGATAATAGGGATTGTTAATTCATCAGTAGCTGTTTTTAAACCGTCCAAATTCGTTGCAGTAATAGTGTAGTAGATGGTTGAATTCGTATCGGGAATTTGCTCTTTTGGAATATTAAACTCATAGCTCCCATCTGCACTCCAAGTATTGGACATTTTTAGGTTGTGGAAGTTTTTATCATCAATTCTATAATCTATGGTGACTTCTTGAATGCCCTTGTTATCTTCTGCAATGACGGAGAGAGGATAATCAGCAATGTAATTGGATCTAGCAGGGGAGGCATAAGTTGATAGAGCCACAACAGGGTAATCTGTGGGATTTATGATATGAATGTCTTCGCCTCGAAAGTCTTCTAAATTAGCATCATTAAAGCAAGTGAAGCAATTATTAGGTTTACGACCAAAAATATGGTCCATAGTATGCGGTGCATATGATGATTCTATTGTTGTTGTGATTGGCTTTGCATTTGGATCGCTACTCATATCAATATCTGGTGTATATCCAGTTGTTTTTAAGCCGACAAGATCTGTTGCAGTAAAAAAGAACATCATACTGACAGTATTTTTTGAAATTTGATCAGCAGGAAGGGTGTACTCATATTTTCCAGTTAAAGTATTTAGAGTCATTTTATGTTCTTGATGACTAGTACCGCCGTGAGTACGCGTGTAGCAAATAACAGTAACATCTTGAATGCCTTTGTTGTCTTTAATAGTGATTGAAATGGGATAGTCCTGTCCGAGTCGGATAACTGGATAGGATACTGGCAAGATTATTATAGGGTGCTCAATATCGTTGATATCATTGATGTCAAATGGTTTATCTACAGGGTTGGTAACAGCTAAACTATCGGCACTAACTGGCATACTTGTTGCGCCAATAGTGATGATAAAACTTAACAATAGAATGCCCCATTTTTTCGTTATGTATTGTCTCGTTTTAAATCTTTTAAATGTACGGTTCATGTTGTCCTCCCTTATAATGTTATATGGTTATAAATTATCCTGATAGCGTCAATATATCAAAATAAAAAATAGTATACAATAGCAAATCAAATCTCTAACGGAACTTTAATCTGTGCCAAGGATGATATAAGAATAAAGAATCACCCAAGACAAGATGATTATAAATCCTGCTTGGGTGATTTTCTTGTTTATAACATTAAACTTTGCATCGCGTAGAGCCAATTATACGTCAACAATTTGCCTACTGAATTTTGAGCAAGTTATAAAGCAATTCAGCCATTTCTGCTCTTGTCGCTAATGTTTTTGGCTCAATTAAGCCATTGCGTCCGGAAGCTAAGCCTCTTTCTACAAATGTCTTTGTAGGTACGAGTGCGTAGGAGGCAATTTGGGCAGTGTCACTAAATTGGTTCATATTGATTGTCGGTGTCACTTCTGGTAATTCGTTTAAGGTGCCCAGTGCATTGTAAAGCAATGTGAACATATCTTGTCTGCTTATAGAGGCGTCAGGCGCATATTTGTTGTTACCAATGCCACTTGCGATGCCTAAGCGCTTAGCAGTTGCCAGGTAATTTGTATAGTAAGTGTTACCTGCATCTGCAAAATTGTTTATGCTATTTTCGTCTGGTGAGATGCCGTAAGCATTCATCATTAAGACGATAAATTGACCTCTTGTGAGAGAAGCGCTTGGACTATAAGTGGTCTCAGATGTACCTGCAGTGATGCCACGTGCCGCAAGGCTTGAAATAGCATCATAATACTTACTGGAGATAGCGACATCTGTAAATGTTTTCTTGTTGTAGCCAATCATATAGGTAGAAAAATGTTTTGTCATAAAATCTACAGTGCCTGTGGCGGTGTTGTAATTGCCTCTTACAGTTTGAAGTGCACCAGAGTCATCTACGTAATATACGACGATGGCATTGTGATCTTCTCCGGGTTGAAGTGTATAAGGCAAACTGATTTCAGCATTACCATTACCAAATGAATCTACTTTTTTCTCACCGATATTGACTGAGAAATCATAGACGGGTCTATCGCCGACAGCATTGCGTATTTCGGTTGAAAGCGTTGTATGGTCAACCTTAGAAATATGAATGCTGACGTCGCCTTCGGCAGCAGAACTATTTATATGATTTACTGCATCTTCACTGAACTTAAGAATCCCTACACTTGTGTTTACTTTGACATCAGCCTTTGTTTCGGTTGCAATTTTGCTGAAAGCATCTTTTGGAATGACCACTTCCAGAGCACTTTCTTTTTGTTCAGGGTCAATTTTGATTTCAATGACTGTTCTTTTGCCTGTTGTTTCGGCATCTTTAGCTTTTTTTATGAGCGCATCAGCAATATCATCAGTCATAGAAGCTTTTAAATGATTTGGTGAATCACTTTGGCCCTGTACAGTAGCTGAAGTTGTTGTCGTTTCCTTGTCGGAAACATTTTCAGTTTTAGAGTCTGTTGGTGTGTTTGTAGGCGCATCTGTAGGGGGTTGGTTATCATTTTTATTGCCGCTGTCATCTTTATCATCTTTATCGTCCTCAGATGAACCGTTATAAACAACGACATCAGCTCGGTCTCGTATACGAATACGGGTCCCCTCGGTATCGATAGAGGATAATCCTGTTGCAGTGACGATTTTTCCAACAGCCAAATCCGCTATGGTTTTAGTACTTGTAATATAGCCATCGATGAAAATACGACATAGGACATTTGAACGATCTTTAATGTAAATGCTTTCGACGACATCATTAGGTGCTGTAATGGATTCAACGACGCCGCTTACAGTGACTAAGCTGCCCAAATGACTGCCGTTTGCAGCTTTTGAAGTTGTCAAATAGATCGGTGTTGGCAATGGCTTTATCGTTTCATCAATCACTTTAATTTTTTCAACGGCAATTTGTCGTTCACCGTTATATGAACTTGTCTTACCTGTAATTTCTACGGTTTGTCCCGCTCTAATATCACCAGAGACAGGAAAAGCATTGATGCCAGCAGAGCTGTCTTGGACATAGATACAATCGAAGAAAGCAGTATTTTTATCATATGCAGAAGCGTTAGAAGTGGCAATACCACGGATTGTGAAAGATTCATCTTCATTGGCTGATTGAACCTCTGCAATACTTGTGACGATTACTGGATTGACTGCCATTACGATATTTTCTAAAATAGTATAGTTACTGTATTGCGGTGTTGCATAACTGTCCATGTTAGCTTGAATCTCGAAATTACTCATGAATGCAGATCCGGCAACAATAACCGTTGACTTAGCATTACCATCGTGAGTAATGGTCTCTGAAGCTGCAACCATATATTTGCTATCGTATTTTGGTACTGAGATATCTTTAATGCCAGTGGTGCCATCTTTATCATCATCTGAAGAATAACTGGTTTCAAATGCAAAAACCATTGGACTCACACTGGAAGGTAATGTTTCGCTTGGCTTGCTGTCTGTCCCGATACTGTATATCGTGGAACCACCGTAATTTGAGTAAACTTGTTCCTGTGGTTTAACACCATTTAAAAAGGTGTTAGAGAGATTGTAGTTGGTAAGGTACAACCTCTGTGGTTGCCCGCCATTATTTGCATCATCTTTGATCTCATCGTCTGATACACGAAGCGTTGAACCCATCGCAGCCAATAATTTATTTTGTTGAGCAGACATATGCTCATCAGCTGGTAAGGTGTATGCGGTACCATCGGCGTATTTATCATAGCCCTCATAGTAATCGCCCCAACCAGTTACAATTACAGTTTTACCGGATTTTGAAAATGCTGAAATGGCAGCGATTTCATCATCAGAATAGCTTTTGTAGTCTTTCAAGAAGGCAGTGCCATTTCGACGAGTAGGTGGTGTCAAAACAAGCATTTTATATTTAGAATCTTTTGTAGCAGCAATTAACGCTTCACTTGTATGGAGTTCTACGACTCGAACACCATATTCAGCTGCTAAGTTAGCGAAGTTCCCCATGCTGTCTTTGTAATTGCCGTCTACATATTCGTTGTAATGACTTGCATCAACGCCAGCATAAACAAGTGTTTCACTTGCACGGATATTGAGATCTATGCTAGAAGTAAATGTTTGATCTTGTCCGTTGATTGAGAAAACTGCTGTTGCCACAAGGGTCATTTTACCAGCAAGGGTTGGTGTATAATTGAATTCGTGAGTTGCTGTACCCGTTGAAACGATTTCTTTGTTAAGCGTTTCTGTATGAATAATCGTATCGTCTAGAGTATACTCGACAGATTTAAGGGTTACATTTTTGCTTTCGTTGTTAAAGAATGTCGTCTTGAGTTTGAGTGCTTCTCCGGTAACTGGCATCTGAGTTTCCGTAGTTAAGGAATTGATGCCAACCAGTGGTGCTTGCCCTACCCAAATAGGCGCTGTTACAGCCATATTTTTATCCGCTTCTGTAACGCGAACATAGTAATAGCCCTGAACAGCTGGCATTTCAAAATTCCAATTGGCAATATTGCTTGTGAAAGTTTGGCTTTTCGCTACACGACCGCTATTGGTGATAATTTCTACTTTAGAAATCGTATCTGTTGGGTCTTTGTCATCAATGTGGATGGCAAATTTTAAAGGCGTATCGGGAATTACGTCGATAATGCTACCCATCATCAAATCATTAACGGTATAGTTGATATTGAGATTATTGTCTTCTGTAGCATAAACAGATCTGTTTTTAAGTCCCGTTAACAGACCTTCATCGTTGAAGTTGTCTGTGATGATAACGGTACGACAAGTATTGGCATTTCCCCAGTTGCCCTTATGGTTATCTTGATTATTCGTAGGAGCCACGTGCCAGCCTTTGTCGAGTGCTTTGGTGTATTCGCTGTAGCTTGGGAAATAGCCGCCAGAGTGGATAGACCCTTCACCATTACCCACTTCCACTGCCACCATTTTATTATCATATGCAGGTGACCAGTAGGCAAAATCAGAGAAAGTACCAAATGTCTTTCCAGGGTGATTAAATTGAGATAAATTTGCAAGTGGATCTGTATTTTGAATCAATGTTTCATAGTAAGCTTTCATGCCGGCATCGTCAGTCTTGCTGTTGAGCGAGGTATTGTTACGACTCACAAGTCCGTTTGAATTGAATGTATTGATGTGTCCAGGACCACCAGACCATGTCATTTCAAATCCAGAAAAAGCCAGTAATGAACCTGCATTTTCTTGATTAAAGGTATCCATTGTAGAAACGTAGTTTTCCCACTTGGAAAGACTTTCAGCAGTCATTTTGCTTTTATCGTTAAGCGCTTCAGCTGGATTTGGTGCATTTTTTGTGTCGAAGTAATTGGAGTGATCTGTAAATGAGACGAAATCAACATTATCGTCCTCTGTGATGTTTGATAAATAGTTTAAACCATCTTGAAGTGTACCTGAACCATCAGAGTACTCAGCCGTATGAGAGTGAAGTTGTCCAAAATAGGCTTTATATTTGGATTCACCCACTGTGAAAAACCATGAATCCACTTTAGTTTTGTCGTCTTCTGATCGTATGATTTTTACAGTTGCGGTGTAGCTGCCATCTACAAGTGTACTTGGTGTGTAACTATAAGTGTTAGTAGATGTACTAGAGATAGTCATAACTTGATTGGTTAAAATCGTTTCGTTATCCTTTTTTAAGGTTAAAGTAACTGCTGGAGATGTGCCTGCGTTTTCAAGTGTTACAGAGATAACGGGCGTTTTGTCATCACCAGTACTGCTATTGCGAACAGGTGTCACTGCGGTTACTTGAGGTTTATCATCGATTGTGACAGTTATTGGCGTTGAAACTGTCTTCAAACCGGTTACATCAACTGCAGTAATCGTAAAAGTAAAGTTCGGAATCGTTGCTAAAATCTGATCACTTGGAATGGTATACTCATATTTCCCATCAGCGGTATTTTTTTTCATCTTTTGATCGGATATATTTTTATCGCCTATTTTATAAGTAATAAAAACATCTTGGACATCTTTATTATCTTCTACCGTTGCGGAAATACTGTAATCTTGATTTGCTTTGGCATCTAAGAAGCGATCCTGCAAGGTAATTAGAGGGCCCTTTGTGTCATTGACCACATCGTAGACGTTGTAGCCGTTCGCATCCTTTGTGCCAACGTATAATTGTACTGTTGATTTGTAACATGCAACCATCGCGTATAGATCAACGACTTCGCCCTGCTCCACAAGTGCTGGATAGGCAGTGGCTTTGTAGATATTAATGGCTCCAGTTGCATCAGTAACTTGGGTTGAACCAGATGATGAGTAGGCTCCAAGGGTGACATTTTTTATGATAACAAATCTGCCAAGCATGTCCATGCCATTAGCGTTTAGATCTGCTATAGTAACTAATTCTGGTCCCATGGGCTTATCAGAACTCAATATTTTGGAATGTGTAATGCTTTTAAGTTCAGGCAAACCATTGTAAATACTATAAGTGCCTGTGTATTGAACTTGATCGCCTACTTTTGCCCCCTCAGGTGCGGCACCAAAGATGTAGAGCGAATAGGTTTTGCCATCAATAACAGATTGAATTACAGGATTGGAAAAGCCTGTTGCAAAATATGCAATTTGACCTGTAACATTAAATCCGGATGAATTATCGGGAAGGTCTAAAACCTCTTTAATCGTCAAAGTCGAATTCGGATCTTTGATCGTGTATTCTGCACTAAACTGGTCACTGTTTTCTTTACCCTTTGCAATGGCAATGGCTTTCAAGAGTACTTTATCACCAATTTGGCCTGTGATTGTGAGGGGCTCTTTATAAAGAGTGCTGCTTGAAGTTGCATCTGTCCCATCTAATGTATAATAGATTTCAGCAGAAGCATCATTACAATAGAGACTCACCTGAGTATTGCTGACAACAGACCCAGACTCCGGAGAAGCAGAGATAAACAGTTGATTTTCAGCGCCATGCCTGATCATGCTGATGATGTCGGCTTTTACAGTGCCATATGCATCATACACTCGAAGAGTTACGTCGACAGAATCACCTGTGGAAATGCCAGGAAATTTAGATACGTCAATAGATGGAGCAATTGGTAATTCTGAATTATTTTGTGTTAGAAGTGATGTATTTGTCAATGTTGCTTCACTTACTTGGATGACTTCACCCATATGATTGTATCCAGGTGTTTTATCAGTAGGTGTAGCAATGATATCTGCAATGGTTGTGGTCCCTCTGTCTGGAATCGCATTGTCATGAGATTTAACATAGATTGCAGGCTCAATAACTCCCGATAATTCAATCAAATTTTTGTAGAGGGCACGTTTACCAATGGCAATGACTTCATCGCCCACCTTTAATAATGAAGAATTTGAAGTCAAATATAAGCAAATTGCACCTGTGGTATCTTGGATATAGACATTTTTACCACTGATATAAGTGACAACGCCTTCTACTTTTAAATTTTCAGTGTCCACAGCAGTTGCTTTTGCCGCTTCAAGTGTTATAGGACTTGTGTCATTCACCTCATAAGAGAATGTAGCGACATCACTGTCATCTAGCCCGGATTTAGTGGCGCGGACATAATATGCGGCACTTGTTGTCACTTTAACGCTGCTGCCAGTGGTCCAATTTGGAGCGGGCGCATTAATAGAAGTGGTATTGTATTCAATAACGGCATCAGCTGTAGTTGTTTTAAATGTAATGGCTTGACCAGAAGTTACAGCGCATGAGGGTATACTTGCTGTCGGTGTTGCACATTTGGTTTCAGCAGGTGTACTCCCGTTATGTGGAGAGGGTGCTTTAACTTCAAAGTCAGCGGCATTGTCATTTGTGTCCACACCGATAATTTTTCGAACAGCAGCAGTGGTGTTGCTGAGACTTGGTGTTGGATGAGCGCCTTCGGATTCATTTGCAGAGCCATAACCGACGAAATCAACGACATTGGCATCCGTCATTTTTTCAATAGCCTGTGAATTGGATACCAATGCAATTTTGCCCTTAGAGCCACTCATTGCAATACTACCTGTCGCGTCTGGCGTCGGAAGTAGTGGTGCATCGTTGGCACCTTTTGCCTCTTGAATCAGATAGTATTCGCCAGCCCCAATAGAACCCGATAGAGTGGTGATATTACTGCCATAGGTGTACTTTGTAGAACTGCTGTACTGAACAGACCATCCATTGAGATCAATTGCTGAATTGGTAGGATTGTAGAGCTCAATAAAGTCATTTGAGTAAAGTGCACCTGAATTGCCACCACCGCCATAGATTTGGCTGATGATCACATGATTTGCAATGGATGCATTGTCTGCACTGACGGGAATACTTACAGTACCCATACTGAGTATAAAAGCCAGTACCAAACTCAGAATCCTTTTTGCATGCCATTTTTTAAATTGGGTGTTCATGTTTCCTCCTTTTTCAATTTAGTGTTTTATGTTTATGTCTGGGTGGTAAAGTGGAACATTGATGATTGTAGATCGTATTTATACGCAATATAAAGCTTTAACAAGACAGACATATTCAACTGAGAAAAAATCTTAAGCGAGGATGGTATAAAGTGATATTGTCATAGTAACGTCTTTTACAAGTTTAAAATCCGGAGTTTATTTATGTAAGTCGGGTGATTTGTAGTCAGCCCAACGCAGCATCTAAATGTAGATTCGCCTATTTATTTTTTTCAAAAGCCACTGAACTCAAGGCAGCCACAAAAGGCACTGTGAGTATAATGCCAATGGAACCGGCAAGCCCTTGTATGATTTCCACAGTAATCATGTCACTGTTAAAAATCTGCAAGTAAGGATAATCAAAAATTCTAAAGAGTATAAGCGTATTTAAAGAAGCACCAGCAAAAGCGAGAATTAGTGTATTCGCCATGGTGCCCATGGCATCACGGCCAATATTTAAACTGGCTTTAAAGAGCTCAGTTTGAGTTGCTTTTGGGTTCATATCGTGCAGTTCTGAAACGGCAGAAGTGATGGTTAAAGCAATATCCATAACTGCACCTAAAGAGGAGATTAAGATGCCACTGACAAGGAGGCCACTGATTTTAAGACCGCTGTCGGAAGCTCTGAGAATTAATTCTTCTGCTTCGGTCATGTTAAAACCGCTTATGGGCGTCATAATACCAGCAATGTAGGCGACAATACCTGCTATTGTTACGCCACCGATACAGCCTAGAGTTGCGCAAAGCGTTTTAAGCGAAAAACCATTGAGTAGGAATAATGAAACAATGGTTGTAAGGGCGACTATTAGAATAGAAGCTAGAATAGAAGGAACACCTCGCTGCACAAGTGGTATGAGTAAAAACCAGATGCTCAGAACTGTGAAAATCAGCCCAGTCAGTGCCGAAATGCCTTTTTTACCCCCTAAAAAGATGAGTAGCATCGCAAAAATTAATGCAAGTGCAATTAGAACAAAACTTCGATCATAATTGGCAATATAGACGACATAGGGATGCTTTTGAGTGTCAAGATCAAGGCGAACAATAATAGGTGTACCTTGCTGAAGGTCCACATTTGCATAAGCATTCATATAATTTGTGACGTGCAACTCTTCACCCTTATATTCGCCGCTATCTATGGTGACAATGACTTCTTGTGTGCCCAATCTAAGGCCTTCAGTCCAATAGTCTGGTGATGCATTTTCAGTTAAAAGTTCTGATACATGTGCTTTTTCAAAAACAAGTTGACTTGCCGCAGTGGGAACCGCACCTTTTTGAGGCATATTAAGTATGTAAATGGCGGCAATTAGGATAAAAGATATGACAAGCAAGAAAATGATTTTATATTGGTATTCGTATTTTAATTTTTTCAAATGGATAACCTACCTTTTGAGCTAAATGAATCGTTTTAGATTCATACTTTGATTTTTATGAGTCCATATTTAAAGCTTATAAAGACCTGTATCTGAAAGTATATAAAAAAGTTTATATGGTTACTCCCTTATGATATAAAAATAATATAGTATTTACAATATTCAGACAGCTATTTTGTTAAGATTTTACAAGGCTTGATCAAAACTTAACAGAAGTTTACCTAGATTTCAAATAACTTTGTCGGTAAAGGAAATAGATGATAAAATAAGATATAAATGGCTAGAGGGTTTGTGAAAAACTGAATTTTGTGACTCTAACGATAATTAAAGAAATCAATACAGATGAGGAGAATAATATGATTAGAGGTATTTATTTCAGCGCCACAGGGACTACAAAAACAGTTGTCGAAATGTTATGCAGTACCTTTTCAAGATATAGAGATAACGAAGAAACTCAAATTTATGATTTTACGTTACCAGAAGCACGATTGAAATTAACGTCTTTTTTTGAAAGCATAGGGCATACTGCTCAAGAATCAGACGTGCTATTCATAGGCGTTCCTGTCTATGCTGGCAGAGTGCCAAACGTCTTGCTAAAATCACTCAATGCACTTCAAGTGATTCCGGAATATAAGCGTGCTTATGCAGTCCCAGTTGTAGTATATGGCAATAGGCATTATGATTCTGCGCTCAATGAGCTTGGACTAATATTACAAGAAAAGGGTTTTTCGCTTCTTGGCGCTGCGGCTTTCGTTGGAGAACACGCCTTTTCAAATAAGCTCGCCAAGGGAAGACCGGATGAGCGGGACTTTAGAGTAATTGAACAATTCGCTGAGGCATTACAGAAAACGCAATACATTCAAATGGAGATAGAAGATGAAAAACAGGATCACGTATTTTTTAATCAGAAATTGTTAGATCAATTGGGAGGCGCTCACACTAGAGATGCCCTAAAACCTTATTATAGACCTCAAAATGCAAATGGAGATCTATTTGATTTTCGCCCCATTAAGCCTATGACCACTGATGCTTGCACGGATTGCGGTATATGTAGCGACGTTTGTCCAATGGGTTCCATAGACAAAGACAATCCTAAAGTAATTACAGGTATTTGTATTAAATGTTGTGCTTGTATCAAACGGTGTCCAGTGCATGCAAAAGCATTTACAGATATGCAATTCATATTTCATAAAACAGATTTGGAGAATACATGGGTTGTGCCAAAGGTGCCAAGTTTATTCTTTAACGAAGAACGTTAAAAAAATAAAAATAAATGAGAATTATTTTCATTTACTGTTTAATATCTTTTTGATGGGGTAACAATGATATATAAAAGATTAAAAAAGGGAAGTGAAAATAGTGAAACATGTGATTGAGTGTCAAAACAGAAGCATCGTTTATGATTCAAATGGTGTAAGATTATCTTCAATACTTGGTGGTGGTGCAACAGAAGCTTGGGCTGATATAGATCATTATGAAAAGGATTCTTGTATTTCCATCCCTTCAGAAGAAGCTGTTGAGCTTGCAAAAGCATGGGTTGAAGAAAATCAAAAATAATATAAACTGAAAAATAAGCATAAGCTTTAATTAAAAAGAACGTCTAAGTTTTAATAAATAAAATTTATTGAGACAAAGGCGTTCTTTTTATATGCTTGAAAGCGTCAAGGTGATTATCTGTAAACTGATATAGTGAGTTAAAGGTAAGTTTTTAAATATTACTCAGTGACTGTGAATTGCCATTCTTCAACAAGGGTATTGCCATCTTCTGTTCTCACTATCTTAATGATTGCAGTATAATGCCCTGCCGGGAGGGCATCAAAATTATCAATAGCAACTGAGCTCAGTGGAATAGTATGCACTTCTTTATCAGTAAAGAGTGTTTTAGTATCATTTTTGAGTGTATATGTGACTTTAGGTGATGATCCAGCATTCATGAAAGTTACAGCTATCAGAGGTGGATTAAAAGGAGCGCTAGAATTTGGCGCTGGTGAGACAGCTGTGATTTTAGGATTTTTATTGATCGTAACCGTTGTTGGCTTTGAAACTGTTTTTAAACCGACTATATCAGTTGCGGTAATTGTAAATGTAAAATTTGAAACAGTAGAAAAAGGAGTATTTGGAATGTAGTATTCATAATATCCGGTATAAGAATCTTTGATCATTTTCTGATTAGATATGGTGTTCTCACCAATGGTATAAGTGATGGCAACATCATGAATATCATTATTTTCATTAACAGTAACAGGCACATAGTAATTTTGACCCACTTCAGCATTTGGGTAATGATCTAGCAAGACAATTGAAGGTGGTTCTGTATTTGTAACGGTAACATCATGATTATCCTTACTCTCGTCTTCATAATTATATGACATGAAAGGTAAAGATGTATTTGTAATAGGATCATAGACATTATAGCCATTTGCTTCTTTTGTACCTGTTAATAACTGTACAGTGGAGCCATGACAGGTCACCATAGCATACAAGTCAACAACATCATTTTTTGAGACAAATGTTGGATAAGATGCGGCTTTGTATATGTTCATGCTGCCTGTTGCATCTTTAATTTCAGTTATGCCAGATGCCACATAAGTGCCGAGAGTGACACCTTTGATTTTAACGAATCGACCGATCATGTTTAAACCATTCTTTTTTAGATATGCAATGGTAACTATTTCTGGGGCCATAGGTTTAGCAGAACTTATTTTTGCTCTAGCAGTGACTGCTCTAAGCATTGGCACTCCTCTGTAATCAATAGAGTAGATTCCCTTTAATTTTACTTGATCTCCAATCTTGTAATCACTTGGTACTGAACCGTTGATATAAAGCCAATAAGTGGTGCCATCAATTACGGATTGAATGACGGGATTTGCACATTCCGTTGCAAAATAAGCAATATTTCCAATAACAACAACATCCTTTGTGTCGTTTTTAAAAGATAGGACATCCTTAATCGTATAAATGATACTATTTTCGCCAAAATCAGCATCGTTTGGACTTGGTGGTGGCGTAAGATGAGCATGGTCCACGCTGCCATTAAGGCTTATTTGACGAGCTTGTTCATCAAGAGTAGTGTATTGACCACCAAACATAGTAGATTCGTCAAAGTAATTGCGAGGCGGGTCAGTGGATTCGTTAGGATTGTCACTCGCATAGATTGGTGACAAATCAGTCGTGAAACCTATGATATCGCCAGCAACATAGATTGGTGCAAAGCTTACTTTTGTCACCAATCCTGCTAGATCTGTTGCGAAAATTGTACTTGAAAAACTTAAACCTGCTTCAGGAATATGAGCACTTGGTACGTTATATTCGTATCTGCCATTGATAGGGTTTTTAGTCATATAGGCTTCTATTTGACTACCTCCCACAGAATAGTTGATCTTAACATCTTTGATACCTATATTGTCTTCAGCCGTTATTGATATGACGTAATCCTGACCAGATTTCATATGTGAGATATAATTAGGTGTGGCAACGATAGGGGTTAAATTATCTGTAGTAGCGGCACTAACGGGTATAATTGTGGTGCCGATGCTGATAATAAAAGCCAGCAATAAACCCATGTACTTTTGGGTTTTGAATCTTTTGAATTTAATGTTCATATTATCCTCCCTTAAATTACGTTTTAAGTAGCTTGTTGCAAAACTCCACAAGTATTGAATTCACTTGCTTTAACCTGCGAAAATAGCATATTTCCCTTCATGAAAAAGATGATCTTTATACAATGAAAAAAAGTGTAAATATAAAAATATCTACTTACACCAATAACATATATGTATAAACCGTAACATTAGCATCAATATAACAAACGGTTCAAGGTATTACAATATTTGTATAGAATTTTAATTGAATTCTCATAAACTGTTCTTATAAAAGACACATTGTTTTATTTTTTTGAAATATTAAGTATTTTAGAATAAATTGATGCAGCTCTTGCAAGTAAAGATATTTTTAAAATTGGGAACCCCTTATCACATTTACTGCTTTGTGCTATACTTTTTTTAGCATGAATTTGCAATGACATTCCAAGAAGACATATGTTCACACAAGTATTTGACTGGGCATAAAATATAAAGTGGAGGTCGGTGATTATGACAAAATTATGGAAGGGTGCTGTAACTGTAAGAGGCATTGTGCCTGGAAAAGAACTTGGAGCAACTTATGTTCACGAACATCTCATTGTGAAGCCACAAATAGAAGAGCCAAAATATTTGGACTACACACTTGAAGATGTGAAAAAATCCACGCAAGAAACGCAAGCATTTTTTCAAGCGGGTGGGAGAACGCTCGTTGAGATGACGCCTATGAATTATGGTCGAGATGTGCAGGCTTATAAAACAATCTCTGAAGAGGCAAATGTACATGTCATTTGTTGTACAGGATTTCACAAGGAAGTCTTTTTACCGAGCTGGTTTTGGGAAAAAACAGAGGATGCATTATTTCAACTTTTAAAATCCGAAATACTAAACGGCATGGACGGAACTCATATTCGGCCCGGCGTGGTTAAATTGGGTACCAGTTATGAACAAATCACAGTTCAGGAAGAGCGGGCCATTAAAATAGTTGCAAAAGCACATTTAGAAACAGGTATTCCGATCAGCACTCACTGTGACAAAGGGACGATGGCCATGGAACAGCTTGACATGCTGGAAAAATTGGGTGTAAAACCAGAAAATGTTCTCTTGTGTCATATTGACAGTAAAATGGATATTGACTATGCAATACAATTATGCCAACGAGGTGCCCATATTTGTATAGATCATGTGGGTAGAGCATTAGAGAACCGTGATTGTTTTCGGGTTGAAATGATTGCTGAATTGGTGCGGCATGGATATGCCGATAAAGTGATGTTGTCTGGGGATATGGGAAAGGTTAATTATTTAAAAGCTTACGGTGGGGCTCCAGGATTTACCTATATTTTGACAGATTTGAAAGAGGCGCTTTTAGAAAAAATAACGAGAGAAGATTACAATCAAATAATGATTGTCAATCCACGCAGGTTTTTTTCGGGAGAAAAAGGTTGAAAAAGGGGGTCAAGTTTTGTTAGATCGCATTCAAGCAGTTTTAGTAAATGAGAATCCTCGCCAACCGTATACAGATGAAAAAATCGCTGAAGTTATGCACATACGTCGAGAGCGTGTGATTGAACTCCGAAAGACACTTGGGATACCAGATTCTCGTGAGCGCCTTAAATCGAAACTTATAACGGAATGTAAGGTTTTGATTAGTAAAGAGCCGAGCATTTCGGTTCGGGCATTGACGACTTTGCTCAATTCTATGGGATACGATATTTCTCGTCATCTTGTAAAATTAGTACGAGATGAGTTGATGCAACGGGCACCAGAAATATCTTTGAAAAGCAATATGTCGCAAAGGACAACTGGGCCTGATGGTGATGGTTTTGAAAATATGATTGGATGGAATGGTGGCCTTCTCACGCAAGTCAATCAAGCGAAAGCGGCTATAGCCTATCCTCCAAACGGATTGAGTACTCTAATTATTGGACCTTCTGGGACAGGCAAAACACTTTTAGCCGAAAACATGTATCGATTTGCTGTTAAAAAGAAATTTTTGAAAGAAGATGCCCCTTTCATAGCTTTTAATTGTGCGGATTATGCAGACAATCCTCAGTTGCTGATCAGTCAGTTGTTTGGACACGTAAAAGGGGCATACAGTGGGGCTGTGGAAGATAAAAAAGGACTTGTCGAAAGTGCGGATAACGGCATTCTTTTTCTCGATGAAGTCCATCGACTGCCTAGTGAGGGACAGGAACTTTTATTTTATTTGCTCGACAAAGGTGAATATAGACGTTTAGGAGATTCTAATAACACCAGAAGCGTTAATGTAAGGCTGATTGCGGCCACGACGAATTCTCCAGAATCTTCACTTCTGCTCACTTTTCGCCGTAGAATTCCCATGGTCATTATGATTCCAGCGATTACGGCACGTCCGCTCAGAGAACGCTATGCGATTATAAGACAGTTTTTTATTGAGGAAACGGAAAAACTTAATAGAAGAGTGGTAATTGAAGGCGATGCAATCAAGATTTTGTTACAATATCATTGTTTTGGCAATGTCGGACAGTTGAGAAGTGATATTCAAGTGTGCTGTGCTGAATCTTTCTTAAGATGTCTTGTAGAAAATTTGGATGAAATTAGGATTACAGCCGAATTGCTTGAAAAGCTTAAAATCGATATTGATTCATGGGCGATGAATGACATTGAATTGAATCATTTATCAAGAGAATTGATATTAGATCCCTTGTATGAAAACTCCAAATGGCATGATGAAGAATTGTCTGAATCTTCACAAGTTACAATTTATCAAGAGATACAATCTGCATTGGATGAAATGGTGAAAAATGGTGTCGATGATGAAGAAAGTTTGCACTTAGTGAGAATGAAAATTGATGCACAGCTTCGCACCCTGCGGTCAGGCATAAAAGATATGCGCACTGTGGCTAAAGAAAATATTTGGGATTCTATTGTAAACAAAAGTACAATGAAAGCAGTCGAACACGCTTTAGAGAGTGTTCAAGCTCAGTTTCCAGAAATGGAACCCAATTTAAAGGGTGTTTTGTCCATCCATATAGATGCCGTGATCAATGCACTTTCTGTTGGCAATTACATTCGGAACGCAGATCTTGGAAGTGTGCGTCAAAATTTTCCAGAGGAATATGCTGTGGCAGTATTGATGCTCAGACAAATTTCAAAGGCATTGAACCTTGATATCCCCAATGAAGAAGCGATTATCATCGCTATGTATCTCAAAGCGTATTCTTCTAAACAAAGTGGCGGGAGAATTCGAGTGGTTGTGCTGACACATGGACAAGTGGGAAAAGCAATGGCAGATGTGGCGAATAAGATGCTGGATGTCAATAATGCCGTGGGTATTTCAATGGATCTAAATGAAAGCAGTGATGTGGCGTTTGAAAGAGTATGTGATCTCATAAGTCATATTGACGAGGGTCAAGGGTGTATTCTTCTGGTTGACATGGGATCGCTCGTATCCTTTGGGCAGAAAATTACCGAGCGGACGGGGATTCAAGTGAGGTGTGTTGCAAGAGTAGATACGTTGATGGTGCTGGATGCGTTGCGGCGTGCAAATTTAGGAGAAGAATACACCGTGGATGCACTTGCACAAGCACTGGAGGCGGGAAGACTGTATGGCATATCGGCAACAGGTATTTCCAGAGGTAAACCGCCTGTGCTGATCACCATGTGCATCACAGGCGAAGGCAATGCTCGAAGCATACGCACGCTCTTGGAAACGTCATTTCCGGGTCTCAAAGGCAATATTGAAATTATAGAGATGGGACTTTTCAATAGAAATGAGCTCTTGGAAAAAGTCAATAAAATAAAGAGTACCAAAGAAATTTTGGCAATTATAGGTACAATTAATCCAGATTTGTCCAATGTGCCGTTTTTTTCTCTAAATTATGTGCTCACAGGACATGGTACATTGGCACTAACAAATCTTTTATCGCAGAACGCGATCATTAAGCACAGTCTTGCAGATTTAACTTCTCCTGCTCTCATTTTATGGCATCCGAAAGTTTCTTCTAAAAATGAGATTATTGATCAACTTACAGCTCAGCTGGTAAGCGAGGCATTTGTAAAAGACGCCTTTCTATTGAGTGTTTATAAACGTGAAAACCTTGGGGACACTTGTTTAAATATGGGAATTGCCATTCCGCATGGCGATGCAGCACAAGTGAATAGACCCGCAATTGCGGTGGCTAAATTAGAGCATTCAATTGATTGGGCGGCAGGAATAGCGGTAGATTTTGTGTTTTTATTCGCTTTTGATGAAAACTGTGCGAAATATGTTGAAATTTTTTATGAGAAAACAAGAAATGAAAATTGGCTAGAATGCCTTAAAAAGACAGAAACTAAAGAAGAAATTTTAAATTTATTAAGAATGTAAACAAATTCTGCCAAAAGAATGGCATCCATATTGCATTAAAGACATGTGTGAGATAATTGCACATGTCTTTTTTTATAAGTAAAAGATAATTTGAAACGAAGGGAGTAGATCAATGAAAACAACTGTAAAAGAATTCCCCAAAATAACAGCAATTTTGCGCGGATACAGCTTTGAAGAAACAGAACTATTACTCACTATTTTAAGTGGCAGTAAGATTAAAGCCGTTGAAATTGCTTTAAATACACCGAAAGCTAAAGAAATTTTAAGGGCGCTTATTCCAAAGTACTCGGATCAATTGATCATTGGAGCGGGTACGGTTACCAATATGAACGATTTAAGAGATGTGATTGATGCTGGTGTAGATTTTGTCCTTTCTCCGATCATGATGACAAAAGAGATGCTAGATTACTGTAAAGCACATCATGTGATCAGTGTACCCGGTGCATACTCTCCAACTGAAATTCATACATGTTTTTCTAAGGGTGCAGATCTTGTAAAAGTATTTCCCGCAGTTAACGCAGGCAGCTCCTATTTTAAAAACGTCATGAGTGCCTTGGGACATTTGCCTCTAATGGCTGTTGGTGGAGTAGATCAAGAAAATGTAAAAACATTTTTTGAAAGCGGTGCTTCTTTTGTAGGCATTAGTTCAGCATTATTTAAAAAAAATGATGTTGAAGCCAAAAGGACGGAGGCATTAAAAAAAAGCATTATACTGTTTGCAGATGAATGTGGTCTATAAAGAGAGGATAAAATATTGATGATGATTAGTGATTTGATTACAGAAAATTTAATTGTGACGGGGGTCGTATGCAGCAATAAAGAGGAAGTGCTCAAACAACTTTTTGAAATGTTGTATGCGGATGGTTGTGTAGAAGAAACTTTTTATGAAGAGATCCTAAAAAGAGAAAAAATCTATCCGACAGGACTTGAATTGCTAGGTTGTAATGTTGCAATTCCACATGTTTCACCCGATCAAGTAAAAAAATCTGCAATAGCGATTGCGGTATTAAAAACACCTGTGATTTTCAATCGCATGGATGATGTCAATTTGGAAGTGGAGGTCAAGGTGATTTTTAACATTGCACTGGCAAATGGCGGTAAGCAAGTTGAGGTTTTACAAAAACTTACAGCTCTAATTACAGATGAAGCGTTCATGGAAAAAGTTTTAGAGGCAAAAACACCAAAAGAAGTTCAAACTATTTTTAAAAATGGAGGCAAAAAATGAAGACGATTATGGTATGCTGCGGTTCGTCAATGGTAACATCAACCATTGCAATTAAAAAGTTAACAGAAGTGATGAAAAAAACAGGTATTGATGCAAAATTTGTTCAGTGCAAATTTTCTGAAGTCTCTGGGAAAATTGAGTCAAGTAGACCCGATGTCATTGTACCAACTGGATCTCTCGACGAAAAATTGACGGCGGGGATTCCTGTTGTTCGAGGAACCAGTTTTATAACCGGCATCAACGAAAAAGCAACCATTGATGAAATTATAAAAATTTTATCAAAATGATCCATGTAGAAATTGTAACTGGGATGGCTATAAAATAAGGGATTGGAGGAAACAAGTATGCAAAGTGTTATTAATGGACTAAATTGGATCGCAGGATTGGGGCCGATGGTCATGATGCCTATTATTATGTTTGTAATTGGGGTGGCATTGCGACAAAAAATAGGTTCATTATTTAGATCGTGTATTTTAACAGGAGTTGGTTTTGCAGGGGTTAATTTGACCATTAATTTTTTTATCGCTAAAGTCAGTCCTTCAGTTTTGGCGATGGTCCAAACATGGGGCTTAAAAACAGACATCATGGATGTGGGATGGCCTGCACGTGCGGCTGCAACATGGGCATTTCCAATGGCAGCGATAGTTGTCTTTGTCGTCTTAGGTGTAAATATTATCATGTTGGCTTTAAAACTTACAAATTGTGTGATGGTTGATTTTTGGAGTTATAATCACTTTATCTTTGGAGCTGCATTGAGCTGGTATACGAGTGGTAGTATTGTGGTAGCTCTGATTACAGGCGGATTGATTGCTGCAATAACCTTTAAGCTGGCAGATTGGACACAGCCGCTTTGTGAGGAGGCCTTTGGGATACCGGGTGTTTCTTTTCCAACGAGTAACAGTATTGGATGGGCCCCACTGGCATGGCTACTCAACAAACTTTATGATAAAATTCCAGGATTTAATAAAATTAAGGCAGATCCAACCTCTATTCAAAAACGTTTTGGCGTTTTGGGTGAACCTATGGTGGTGGGCTCTATCATGGGATTGGGTATTGGTATTTTAGGGGGAAACTCTGTTGGAGATACGCTGATAGTGGCAATGAGTACAGCAACAGCAATGGTACTTACACCTAAAATGATGCAAATTTTGATGGAAGGGCTTATTCCTTTTTCAGAGGGCATTAAAGATTTTCTGAACACAAAATTTGAAGGTAATCGTTTTCATATCGGAATTGATGCCGCTTTGACGATCGCCAATCCTTCTGTTATTGCTGTTGGTCTCTTGATGGTTCCAACCACAATTTTATTGGCCGCTATGGTGCCTGGTAATCGCCTATTGCCGCTTTCTGATATTGCATACATGGGAATGTGGCTAGCTGCATGGCCTGTTGCTTTTGGTAAGGGTAACGTGATTCGTGGTTATATCTCCTGTATCATTTTTACATGTATTATGCTTTTGATTTCTACTGGTATGGCGGAAATTCATACACAATTGGCTATTTCCGGAGGATTTAAACTGGCAGATGGCATGAAATTAATCTCTACGGAAGATGCTGGAACACATATTATCGAATATATTTTCAGTATCATCAATCGTTTCTTTGCGAAATAATTTTAGCTGTAAATTGGAAAATAAAATGAGAAAATATTTTTGAATGCACATTGTATAGAAGGAGTTTATATGAAGATTTCCAAAGTGACCGTTTACGAAGTTAAACCTCGATGGATATTTGTCAAACTATCAACAGATGAGGGTATTGAGGGCTGGGGCGAAATGATCTCTGGGACTAAAACAAGAGCCGTTGTGGCAGGTGCGGAAGAAATGGGCGCTTACTTAATAGGCAGGAATCCATTTGAAATTGAACGCTTATGGCAAGAAATGTACAAAACATTTTTTAGGGGAGGCCCCATCAATAGCACAATCGTGTCTGGACTCGAAATGGCCTTGTGGGATATTAAGGGAAAGGCTTACAATATGCCCGTGTATGAATTCTTAGGCGGCAAGGCAAGGGATCGTATTAAAATTTACTCTTGGATTGGTGGAGATCGCCCAGATGACGTGGCAAAACAGGCTTTAGAAAGAAAAAATCAGGGATTTAGTGCCATTAAAATGAATGCAACTGAAGAATTGCATTATGTGGATTCTTACGAAAAAATCGAAGCGGTTGTCAATCGTGTTGCATCCATTAGAGAAGCCTGTGGCTCTAGTTTTGGGATCGCTGTGGATTTTCATGGAAGAGTTCACAAACCCATGGCAAAAGTACTTGCACGGGCATTAGAACCCTATCAATTGATGTTCATGGAAGAGGTTGTCCTGCCTGAAAATGAAGAGGCTTTTCGCGAAGTAGCACGCCACGTTTCTACGCCACTTGCAACAGGTGAACGGTTGACGAGTAGATGGCAGTATAAAAATATATTCAGAGAAGGTATTATTGATATTATTCAACCCGATGTTGCCTTGGTCGGTGGCATATTGGAGACCAAAAAGATCATAGCAATGGCGGAAACTTTTGATATGGGTGTGGCACCACATGCACCTTACGGCCCGATTGCTCTTGCGGCGACACTGCAAATAGATACATGCTCACCAAATGTCTTTATTCAAGAGCAGAGTTTGGGAATTCATTATAATAAGGGCTTTGATCTCTTAGACTTTATAAAAAACAAAGAGATTTTTCAACACAAGGATGGGTTCCTTGATATTCCAATCAAATCTGGGCTTGGCATTGATATTGATGAAGACATTGTGCGTGAAGTATCTGCAGAAGGTCTGCATTGGACAAATCCAAAATGGAAAAACGATGATGGGACCATGGCAGAATGGTAAAAAAAAAGAGTGTCTGGAGATAAGACAGCACATAGAAAATCGGTATACTTTAATGTATGCCGATTTTTTTAAAATTAATACTGTTGACATATATAGATAGGCGATATATCATGTATATAGATAATCTATACATAGACAGTCTATAGTATATTATTAAAAGACTCTGTAAGTGTAATTGATTAAATGCTCAATGGAGGATGTAAGTTATGCAACCGTTTGAAAAAATTCGTGAATACTCAAGGCTCGTGTGTAGCCAAATAAGGTGGGAAGGGGCGCGAGAACCCATTTCAAAAGAAATCGAAAATCATATTATGGATCAAAGAGATGCTTATATAGCCGATGGTGTGGACGAAACTGAAGCAATTGAGCATGCGCTTTGTCAAATGGGAGACCCTGTTGTTATTGGAACGCAATTGGATAGAACCCATAGACCTAAAGCGCAGTGGGGTATGCTGTTGTTGACAATGACAATGGTGATGATGGGGGTTTTGATTAGAATATTTTTACTTTCGGATCCTTTAAGTACATCATTATCAAGAAAGGAATTGATTTCTATAATAATTGGGGCACTGTGCATGTTGACTGCCTATTTTTCCGATTTTACTTTGATTGGAAAATATCCAAAGTTTATTTTTGCAGGGATAGTAGGTTTATCTATAGTTGTACTGAACACGTCTCCTATGTTAAACGGCAGAATATATTACGCAGCTTCTTTGCCCTTGCTTTTCCAGATAGGCTTTGTTGGCATCCTTTACAATGCAAAAAACAAAGGTTATTTGGGACTTTTCCAGTGTGGATTAGCATTTGGTATCATGGGCTATATAACAATGAAGATACCGTCATTGTCGGGATTGTTGATTTTCACTTTTACGTGTATGGTTACACTTTTTATTGCAATTCATAGAGAGTGGTTCAAGGTTAAAAAGCAATTTGCCTATATGATTTCATTTGCTTTGGTGAGTTGGCCTTTTTTACTTATAGGCGTTATAAATTTTCGTTCAATCATACTGAGATTTCAAATGGCACTTGGGAATGGGTACATAGGCACAAATGTGAAACAGTTAATCATGAGTTCAAGATGGATTGGACATGGTTATTTGCCACCTGTAGAATCAACGGAGGTGTTTCGAATCCCAAATATAGATACAGATTTTATGTTTACTTATTTGATTTATAATTATGGGTGGCTTGTGTTTATAGGTATCGTCGGTTTAATCGGTTTCTTTATCATAAAAGGCTTTAAATGTGTTGTTAATCAGAAGAGTAGCTTGGGTCTATTGGTATCGTTATCCATTATGTTAACCTATACAACTCAAGTGTTTTGGTATATTTTGTGGAATTTAGGTTTTCAAGGCGGTTCACCTTTTACCCTGCCATTACTTGCAAAAGGAAACATTGCATTGATCGTCAATTTAGCGTTAATTGGGATTATGCTTTCTGTCTTTAGAACGGGAGATATTGTCAAAGATAATGTGCAAAAATTTTCTCCAATAGAACAGTTTATTTCTTTTGAAGAGGGCAAGCTGGTTATTGATTTTAAGAGAAAATAAGGGTTAGAATGTCAAAAGTCAAAAGTTGAGTAACCCTCTACCCTATGAGGGGAAGTATATGGTACAGCATAGGGTAGAGGGTTTATGCGAAACTGGCCTTTGACACTCTAATAATGGGATACTCTAATAAATAAAAAGATCTATAAATAGGAGGGCATATATGGCAACGGATAAAAGTGGGCTTACAGGCAATACGACATTGCTTATATTAAAATTACTTGAAGATCAAGATATGTATGGTTACCAGATGATTGAAACACTTTCAAGAAGATCAAATGAAATGTTTAATTTAAAGGCAGGGACGCTATACCCCATTTTACATGGGCTTGAAAATGAGGGCATGGTAGAGTCTTACGAGGATCGCATAGAAGGTGAGAGAATGAGAAAGTATTATCACATCACGGATAAGGGGCGGAAACGTCTTATTGATAAAAATGCTGAATGGAAAGAATATGTAAGTGCTGTCAATCAAGTACTCAATGGAGGCTTAAGTTATGCAAGCGTTTGACAGAATTCATGAATATTCAAAACTTGTATGTGATCAAATAAGATGGGAAAAAGCACATGAACCCGTTCTAAAAGAAATTGAAGCTCATATTACGGATCAAAGAGATGCTTATATAGAGGATGGGCTGGAAACCTATGAAGCAACAGAGTGCGCAATTCGTCAAATGGGGGACCCAATTATGGTGGGGACACAGCAGACCTAAAGCATAGACCTAAAGCGCAGTGGGGCCTATTATTATTGACAATGTCAATGGTGATGATGGGTGCTTTAATTAGATTTTTTTTACTTTCAGATACAGTGAAATCGTCATTGCTAGAACTTGAATTAATTTCAATTATAATTGGCTTACTCTTTATGTTGATTGCTTATTTTTCCGATTTTATTTTGATTGGGAAGTACCCAAAGTCAGTATTTGTTGTGATCGTGGGATTGACTATGATAATGATGCAGTTTTCATCTTTAGTAAATGCGAATAATCACTTCATAGCTTTTCAAGCAACATGAATATTGAAGTAAATAACGAGATGCCTTTACACTTAGATTTAGTGTAAAGGCATCTCGTTTTGTTAGATTTTAATGTGTAGCGATTGATCAAAACCTTAACGAAATTTCAGAAGCGAATCCCTACATTTTAAGTGTCCAAGCTTTTAAGATACCTTTTTGATTTTGTATTTGGCTTAAAACATCATCTGGTACAGGGCAATCTACTGTCAATAACATAAGCGCGGGCTTAAGTGTTTTAGAGAGACTGACATTCATAGTAGAGATATTGATATTATTTTGACCTAAAAGGAGACCAATGGTACCAATCATACCAGGACTATCGTTGTTTTCAATCATAAGCATATTGCCTTTAGGTGTCATATCCACAGGGTAACTGTTAATAGAAACAATTCGAGGTTCTTTTTTTCCAAAAAGAGCGCCTTCCATTTCGAAAGTCTGATTTTTAGAGTGAATTTCAATTTTTACAGAATTATTAAAATCTTCTGTTGTACTCACTCGGCTCTCGGCGATTGTAACACCTCTATTTTCAGCTATCAACTTGGCATTGACATAGGTTACAGGGGTATCTAATACAGTTTCATAAAGGCCTTTGATAAAAGCCAGTACAAAAGGATCAGTGTTGCGATGTGTGAAGTCTCCTTTATAAGTAAAAACAATGCGCTCCACGGCATCGTGATGAATTTGATGATATATTTTTCCCATTCTTTCTAGCAAAGTCAAATAAGGTTTCATATGTTCTAACTCTTGTTGAGAAAGCGTTGGTAAATTCACGGCATTGGCCACAAGTTTTCCCTTTAAGGCTTCAAAGACTTCAATGGCAACAGATTCACCAACATTTTTTTGGGCTTCAAAAGTGTCAGCACCTAGATGAGGTGTAATCACAGTGGATTCAAGATCAAGTAGAGGCGAAATTGGATGTGGTTCATCTTTAAGAACATCTATCGCAGCACCTGCAACAATGCCCTGGGTAAGTGCATCATATAAAGCGGCTTCATCTATAATGCCGCCACGTGCACAGTTGACAACGCGTACTCCTTTTTTAACGAGTTTAAAAGAGTCTGCATTGATGATTCCAATGGTTTCTTTTGTCTTAGGCGTATGAACTGAAATAAAATCTGATTTGCCCAGTAAGTCAGACAACTGTTCCATCTTTTCAACGCCTAATTTTTCAAATTTATCTGAGCGAATATAGGGATCATAAGCGATGACATCCATACCAAAGGACTGCATTCTTGTGGCAACCATTGTTCCAATTCTACCTAGACCTATGATACCAAGCGTTTTGCCTTTGAGTTCAACGCCCCTAAAGAGTGTGCGATCCCATTGTTTCGATTTTATATGTTGATTGGCTCTTGGAATGTTTCTCGACATAGAGAGCATAAGTGCAATGGTATGTTCAGCAGCAGATACTGTATTGGCATCTGGTGTGTTAACAACGATTATGCCGCGTTCTGTTGCGCCAGCGAGTTCAATATTGTCGACGCCATTACCCGCACGACCAACAACCTTGAGATTCGTAGCATGAGCATAAAGTTCCTCGTTGACTTTTGTGACGCTTCTGACGATCAAAGCATCATACTCAGAGATGGAGGACAACAACTCTTCTCGGGTAAGTGAGTAATTGACTGTGACGTCCATGTTTTGTGCTTTTAAAAACGCAATGCCTTCTTGGGCAATGTTTTCTGTTACTAAGATCTTCATAACATCATCCTTTCTACTGGTTTTTAAATGGTAGTATATCCATTCTACATTTTATAGTCAAGTCTAAAATAGCAAAAAGTGAGAATAGGTATTACAAAAAATGAAAATACTCGGGCATTCAAAAGAAGAACAGAAGATTTGTTCGTTATAAGCGCACAAAATTTTGAAAAAGCACGCATGAGGTAGAATCCTTTATTTCAACTTATTTAAACTTGAATTTTTAAGTTGAGGCAATTGGGGTATCATATAGTATCGCCTAAAGATTTTGAGGGGTTGTATATTAAATCCATATGTCTATGAGAGCAAGATTCTTATTGGAGCAATCCTCTTATTGAACTGATTTCCATGATCGTAAGAACAATTTTCAAAGCCTGATGGGAATGCTACAGAAGTTTAACATGAGCTTAACGTGTTCGAACATAAAAAAAAGTTGAATTTTTTTAGAATAGGCGTATACTGATGTATGTTCTATAATAAGATGATTTAAATGAAAGAAGGTTTTATAGTGGCAGAAACAGCAAATTCGCTTATGGTACCTGCATTAATTTTGTTTGTGGGTGTCTTAGCGTCCAAATTGAGTGAAATTATAAAAATACCAGATATTGTAATTTATCTGTTTGCAGGTGTTCTTATTGGTCCAGCAGTATTAAATTTAGTGAATGTAGATACTCATTCCGGTGCGAATCAATTTATTCTTACTTTTGGGGCAGCTTTTATCTTATATGATGGCGGCAGGGAAATTAAACTTAAAATACTGAATGATGTAAAGTGGACAGTGGGTCTATTAGCTTCTTTAGGGGTTTTTATAAGCGCGATCTCTATAGGCTTTGTGGCAATGAATGTTTTTCATATAGAGTTTATTTATGCCTTTTTAATCGGATCTGTGATAGCATCCACGGACCCTGCAGCACTTGTACCTGTTTTTTCAAAGATTAAGATCGTGGATAGAGTGAAACAGACGGTTATCAGTGAATCTGCTTTTAACGATGCTGTGGGTGCCATTTTAGTACTTACAATTATAACGATTATACAGTCTGGCAAGTTCTCAATTGAAGAAAATGCAATATCTCTTATAAAGATGATTGTATTTGGGGTAGTGAGTGGTACTCTAATGGGATTTATCTTTTCATTGAGTGTTTCAGATGGCAAGTTTGGCTTGTTTACTGAGTTTGCTCCAATTATATCCATCTTAGCAGTTATGATATCATATAGTTTAGCAGAATCATTTGGTGGCAGTGGATATATGTCTACTTTTATGACAGGACTAATCTGTGGCAATAAAAAAGTACTTCACCTCTGGGTGCCCACGGTGGATTTCGAAGTTCAAAAGAACGTACGAGATACGGTTACCGCAATCATGAAAATTGCTATTTTCATACTGTTGGGGATGCATGTGGACTTTAATTCGTTACTGTTGTATTGGAAAGAGTCTATGCTCATCGTTTTAGCACTTGTGTTTGTTGTGAGACCGCTATCTGTGTTAATCTGTACACTTCCTGATCGCAAAGTGAAGTGGCATAAGAATGAAATCCTATTTATGATGTGGGTTAGAGAAACGGGTGTTATTCCAGCGGCACTTTCAGGACTTGTGGTAAGTCTCAAAATTCCGAATGCAAATATGGTATCCTCGGTAGTGTTCATGACAATTCTTTTTACACTGCTCATTCAGGCCACGACAGCACGTTTGCTTGCAAGTAAATTGGGACTCATTCTACCTGATGCTCAAGAAAAGAGACCAATTCCGTTTTCAGAACTTAAATAGCAAATATCAAAGACATATAATTAATGAAAGTCAAATTTTCAAACAATGAAAGTTAAATATTAAAAAAGTAAGATGATCCGAATTTTAATTTGGATCATCTTTTTTAAAAAAAAAAACAACAAGATTTGAGCCGAAAGCTGTGAAGAGGAATGTTCAACCTCAAACAGCGTCAGCGAAAATCGCTTTGGAGCATCGACAGATGATCCAAATGTTGTTATATGCAAGATTTGAGCCGAAAGCTGTGAAGAGGAATGTTCAACCTCAAACAGCGTCAGCGAAAATCGCTTTGGAGCATCGGCAGATGATCCAAATGTTGTTATATGCCTATATTTCGAAAACTGTTTTTACTCAATGGAAATTTAGGTGGGACAAATTTCGAATCTTTTTTTAAAAATATACAATGGATATAATGTCAATATGAGTATTTGTAATCAATTAATCGCACGAATTTCTTATATGTTAAAACGTTCATATTTAAATACTTATTCATGTTTTTGAGAGCTCTAATTTCCGTTTTAAATTTGAAAATTCAGCCATAAAATGAGCTGTTTTGCAAGGCGAAATACGGAGAAAAATATATTGACTTTTAAACAATATAATGGTAACCTTTAATCAAATAAACCACAGAATGAAATTTAAATTCACTGTGTGAAATAATTTGGAGGATTGACATGGCAAAAGAATTAACCAGTATTCAAAGACAAGAATTAGATTCAGCTTTTGAAAAAGCAAGAAAGGCTTTGGCAATATTCGAAACATATGATCAAGCGAGAGTAGATAGATTATGCCAAGCAGTTGCCGCAGCAATATCAAATAAAAAAGTGTTTACAGAGTTAGCTATAATGGGTGTTGAAGAGAGTGGTCTCGGCGATGCAAATGGACGTCCGGGCAAAAGATTTAAAGTACATGGTATTTTAAGAGATGCTTTAAGACAAAAAAGTGTTGGTTTGATAGAAGAAGATACAGTTAAAGGTATTTCGAAGTATGCAAAACCAGTAGGTATTATTGCATCAGTTGTGCCAACGACAAATCCAGTGTTAACACCTGCAGGCACAGCAGTTTATGCAATTAAAGCAAGAGATGCAGTCATTTTCTCTCCACATCCAAGATCGAAAAATACAGCATTCAAAGCAGTTGAAATCATGAGAGAAGCTCTAGAAAGAGAAGGCGCTCCAGCAGATATTATTCAATGTGTTCAAAATGTAAATATGACAATGACACAAACTTTAATGGCTGAAGCAGATTTAGTTATTGCAACAGGTGGACAAGGTTTAGTAAGAGCAGCTTATAGTTCTGGAACACCAGCTTATGGCGTAGGTGCAGGAAACTCAACAATGATTATCGATGAAACTGCAGACTTAAAAGAAGCTGCTAGAAATACGATGATGAGTAAAACATCAGATTTTGGTTCTGGTTGCTCTGCAGACGGAAACTTAATCATTGAAGCAACAATTTATGATGATTTGTTAAAAGAACTACAAGCAGTAGGCGGTTACATGGCTAATGATGAAGAAAAAGCAATGCTCAAAAAAGTAATTTGGGATGAAGAAGGACATAGATTACCTGATACAGTGGCGGTAGCACCACAAAAATTAGCTAAAATTGCAGGATTTGAAATTCCAGAAGATCGCAAGTTTATCTTCGTTGAAGGTGATGGTATTGGAAGAGAACATTTCTATTCATTGGAAAAACTAACAACATTATTTGCGACTTATAAATACAGTGGATTCGAGAATGCACTTAAAATGATGCATGCAATCTACAATACTATGGGCAAAGGTCATTCATGTGGGATCTATTCTTTCAACGATGAACATATTCACCGTCTTGCTCTAGAGGCACCAGTTAGCCGAATTATGGTTAGACAACCTCAATCCAAAGCAAATGCAGGATCATTTACAAATGGTATGCCAATGACTTCAAGCTTAGGTTGTGGTACTTGGGGCGGCAATATCATTTCAGAGAATGTTAACTTGAAACATTATATGAATGTAACATGGGTTTCAAGACCGATTGCAGAAGATCGTCCACCTCTAGAAGAGTTATTTGGCGAATTTTATGATCCAGAACTTGAAAAGTAATTTGATGTTTGAGAATTGATGAGTAATGTAGTAATATATGTACAAGTGTTTGGTATGTTTTAAGTTAAAATAGTATGTTTTGTGTTGTAAATAGGAGGAGTTATTAATGGAGAAATTAGTTTCACATCAGCTCGTGGACTATTTAGTGAGAAGAGATGTAAAAAATGTCTTTGGACTATGTGGTCATACGGTAATCGCAATGCTGGATGCTTTAAAAGATTCTGAACTTAATTTTGTTTCAGTGAGACATGAACAATTGGCAGCTCATGCGGCGGACGGCTATGCAAGAGTTACCAATAAAGCCAGTGTTGTTCTTTGTCACCTTGGACCTGGTCTTACGAATGCTATGACCGGTGTTGCCAATGCATCGTTGGATTCTGTACCAATGGTTGTAATTGCTGGAGATGTACCAAGTTTTTATTATGGAAAACATCCTCATCAAGAAGTGAATATGCATTGTGATGGTTCTCAATACGATTTGTATAAGCCAATTGTCAAACGTGCATGGCGAATTGACAAACCAGAATTATTTCCAGAAATCTTGGACAAAGCATTTAGATTAGCAGAGTCTGGAAGACCGGGACCAGTTTTGATTTCAGTGCCAATGGACATGTTTTCAAGATCAATTGATACTGTACACTTTGAACGAACTTTCCATGATTCCTCATTCACAGCAAAACCAACATTATCTAAAGAAACTGCTACAGAAATTGCGAAGATGTTAATTGAGGCTGAAAGACCATTGATTCATGCAGGCGGACAATTAATCTACACGCATGCATCCAAAGCGTTGACAGAACTTGTTGAGTTTTTAGACATTCCTGTGACTAGAACTTTAATGGGACAGGGTGCAATTCCAGACAACCATCCTCTTCATGTTGGTATGACTGGTTTCTGGGGACTTGACTATGTCAATAAAACTTCTTCTGAAGCAGATGTGATTTTAGGTGTGGGCACTCGATTTGCTGAAGCGGATTCAAGCTCGTGGTACAAAGGTGTTACATTCAATATTCCTGGCAGCAAATTGATCCAAATTGATTTAGAACCAGAGGAAATTGGCAGAAACTATCCTGTAACTATTGGCGCTGTTGCAGATCCAAAATTAGCACTTGAAGCCATTCTAGAAGCAGCTAAAGAGATTAAGCCAGAAGGCATAGATCGCCCTGCGTTAAGAGCTGAAATTGCAAAAAATAAAGAAGCTTTTAGAGCTTCCAACGTTGAAATTTCAAATGATAATCGTTTTCCAATGACACCTCAGAGAATCCTTAAAGATGTCAGAGAAGTATTCCCAGAAGATGGTATTATTGCAACGGATGTCGGCTGGAATAAAAATGGTATGGGTCAACAATTTGAAATCACAATACCAGGTACAATTCTTCACCCGGGTGGTTTAGCTACTATGGGATTTGGGCCAGCTGCAATTTTGGGGGCAAAACTTGCGGCTCCAGATAAAAAGGTAATTACGCTTGTTGGTGATGGCGGATTTGGTACAAACCCATCTGTGATTGCTACCGCTGTTGAACAAAATATTCCAGTCGTTTGGGTCGTGATGAACAACGGTGCATTTGGCACTATTGCAGGCTTAACCGCTTCGCATTATGAGCATTCTTTTGGCACGATATTCAAACGCAAAGATGGTTCTTCTTATAATCCAGAGTGGTCTGTGGTTGCACAGGGATATGGTATTAAAAGCAAGAAGATCACTTCAGCAGATGAATTTAAAACAGTGCTCAAAGAGGCGCTAGATTCAAATGAACCTTATCTGATTGATGTACCAATGGAAAATATTCCTGTGCCTACGGATGGTATTTGGAACATTAATGATATCTATACACCAAAAGATAATGTCGTTGAAGGCAAATTGATGTATGGTGAAGCCTATAAATCGAAGCACGTCTCAACAAAGTAATCCCCCTTTTAATGACAAATGCAACCTGAGATAGGTTGCATTTGTCAGCAATGGGAAAATGTAATGAACTGTCATTAAAGTATATATAGTGAATAAATGTAATACAAATTGATATGTGGTAAAGTGAGTAGGAGTAAAAGGGAACAATAAAAAGTAGAAGGGGGAAAACGGATGAAGGTAATTAAATGGTTGGATGAGTACTTTGAAGAGTATCTTTTGGTGATCCTGCTAGCGATTATATCAACTGTAATGATGGGTCAGATCATTATGAGATATGTATTTCATGCATCTTTATCATGGCCAGAAGAGTTAACAAGGTATTGTTTTATTTGGTCGGTTTTTGTCGGAACAAGTTATTCAATTAAGAAAAGAAATATGCTAAGAATTGATGCGATAACGACTTTTTTTCCTGAAAAGGTAAAAGAATATTTAGAAATAATCATAGAATTAGTGGTCTTTATATTCTTTGGGTTCTTGTTGATCAATTCAGTGGAAGTTGTAGAGAAGTTAATGATTAGTGGACAGCGAAGTCCTGCTATGGAACTTCCAATGGTCTATGTTTACAGTGCCACTGTTTTTGGTTTTGGCTTATCTATTGTAAGAAGTGTTCAAAATTTATTTAAACTAACTAAAGCATTAAAGCATAAAAAAATTCAAGCGGAAGGTGGTAACTAAATGATCTTAATTATCTTTCTAGTGTTTATAGCGAGTTTAGTTTTCAGTATACCTATTGCAATCGCAATTGGGTTAGCTGCAATTTTACCATCTTTATTTGATCCAGGATTCGCAGCGGATGTGCAATTTGTCATTAGAGGCATGGTGAGTGGTTCAGACAGTACGCCGATGCTTGCAATACCATTGTTCATCTTATCGGGTTCTTTAATGGCAAGAGGGGGCATATCAAAGCGATTATTTGATGTGTTTGCGTTCATTGTGGGCAAGAGAACTGCGGGTATGCCAATTGCGGTTATCATTACGAGCTTATTCTATGGTGCAATATCGGGGTCAGGTATTGCAACAACTGCAGCTGTTGGTGGTATGACGATTCCAATTTTGGTTTCTCTTGGATACGATAAGGTTTTTAGTGCTGCTTTAGTAGCAACATCAGGAAGTTTAGGTGTTATTATTCCACCTAGTATTCCTTTTATCATGTATGGGTTGACAACTGGCACATCAGTTGGGGCTCTATTTACAGCGGGAATTGTGCCGGGATTACTAATTGCATTTTCTCTTATGGTTTACGCATACATTTATTGCAAGATCAACGGGGAAGATCGTGAGAAAATCGATGAGAATCTCAAAGAATTACGCGCAAAAGGTTTTTTTGGTGTCATGAAAGACAGCTTTTGGGCACTTTTAGCACCTGTCATTATTCTTGGTGGCATATACAGTGGTGTGGTAACACCGACTGAAGCAGCGTGCGTATCTGTGTTCTATGCATTAATTGTTTGTCTGTTCATCTATAAGACAATTCAGTTTAGAGATGTGCCGAAAATTTTTAAAGAAACAGTTAATTCATATGGCCCTCTTATCTTTTTAATTGCTTTAGCAACTGTATTTGGTCGTGTGTTAACGTTATTGAGAGCACCTATGATGATTGGTGATTTCTTAACAGGTACATTTTCATCATCGATCACATTGTTACTTGCAATAAACGTCGTGTTCTTTATTCTAGGTATGTTTTTAGATGTAGGTCCTGCAATTGTAATATTAGCACCAATCTTGTTGCCAGCAGTTATGGCAGTGGGAATTGATCCTGTACACTTCGGTATAATCATGACGGCAAACTTAGCAATCGGTATGGTAACGCCTCCATTTGGAGTAAATCTGTTCGTGGCGAGTCCGCTGGTGGACACCCCAGTTATGGATTTAGGGAAGAAAGCAATTCCGTTTATCATTTCTTTTGCAATTGCACTGATGATTATTACCTTTGTTCCAGCTTTAAGTTTAATGTTATTGTAGACGTTTCACAAAATTGAATTTGATTTGTAGGAGGAAACAATTATGAAGAAATTAATGAGCTTGTTACTGGTACTTGTATTAACTTTTGGATTAGTAGGATGTGGTGCTAAAGCATCAGATGCACCTGCAGCTGCACCAGCGCAAAACTCAGAATCAAATGAATCTGCAAAACCAGCTGAACCCGTTAAATTACAAATAGCTTTAAGTGCTCAAGAATCAAGCCCAGGTGCTGTAACAGCTGTGAAACTTAAAGAAATACTTGAAGCAAAATCAAATGGGAATTTCCAAGTGGATGTATATCCAAACGCTCAATTAGGTGGCGATAGAGAGCTTATCGAATCTACTCAAGCAGGTAGTATATCCATGTCATCTTTGACAACTGCACCGATGGTAAGTTTCATTCCTGATTTAGCAGTCTTTGATATGCCTATGGCATTAACAGATCTTGAGATGGCTCGAAAAGTTTTAGATGGACCTTTTAGAGATCAAATCGCTGCAAAATACGAAGCAGCAGGATTCAAATTATTAATGATCTCTCCAGATAGTTTCAGAGAAATGAGCTCTAATATTCCAGTTGCTGGCTTTGAAGATTTCAAAGGCATAGACATTAGAACTATGGAAAATAAATACCATATGGCATTCTGGCAAAATCTTGGTGCTAATCCATCGCCCTTGGCATTTAGTGAACTCTATATCGCACTTCAACAAGGTTTAGTAGATGCTCAAGAAAACCCTTATGCAACTTTAGTAGCTTCAAAATTATACGAACAACAAAAATATGTTGTTAATACAAACCACATTATGTTCATTGCAACAACTGTAATGAATAAAGATCTATATGATGGTCTATCTGAAGAACAAAAAACAGTGCTTAATGAAGCTTGTGCAGAAGCTCAAGAGTTTGGTATTGAAGAGGGTAAAAGACAAGCAGCAGCGTCTGTAGAATTCTTAAAAGAGCAAGGTGTAGAAATCATTGATTTATCCCCAGAAGTAATCGGACAAATGAAAGAAGCAGCTGAGCCTGTATACGATATGATTCGTCAAGATATCGGTGAAGAATTGGTAAATTCTTTATTAGATGCTCTTGATAAAGCACAATAGTCTAAAGCGTGTAGAAACAATCTTGTAGTTAGTTGACGAAAGCAGTTTATTTCTGAATATGTGATGCATAGGAGGGCGTTTTTAACAGGACGTTAAACGTTAAAATTGACTTCTCTGAATACTGACGATAATTAAGTGTTTTGACTGTTCTCAAATATTTATATCTCCTCATAGTGGACCCTTTTAGTGTGAAGCCGTGAGGAGATATTTATCACCCAAAATGGCAATAATTAATATAAGATAGTGCATCAAATATGCATAATTTAAAATTCAGGGGGGTAACTATGATTACTTTAAATACAAAACTGGTTGGTTTGCTCGGATATCCATTGACATTTACTTTTTCGCCTACAATGCATAACAGCACATTTGAGCATTTAGGGTTGGACAATTTTTATTTGCCAATTGAAGTGGGTAAAGAGGGTTTAGAAGATGTGCTCAAAGGCATCCGTAGAATGAATTTTATCGGATGTAATGTTACAAAACCTAACAAGGTGAGAGTTTTAAGATATTTAGATGAGATCGATGAATTGGCAAGTAAAATTGGTGCTGTAAATACGGTTAAAATTGAAGATGGCAAATTGATTGGTTACAATACAGATGGTTATGGTTATGTGGAATCATTAAAGACGATTATTGGTGAAGTTACAGGTAAGAAATTTGTTTTGTTAGGTTCTGGTGGTGCCGGTAGAGCCATTGCATTTACACTTGCAAGCGAAGGTGCAGAGAAAATCTTGATCTTTGATAAAGCAACAGAATGTGGTGAGAAAGTGGCAACAGAAATCAACGCAGGGGTTAAGCATTGTGCAGAATATATTTCACTTAGTGAATCCAATTTGAAAAAAGCAATTGAAGAAAGCGACGTTATTATTAACGCAACAGGCGCTGGTATGATTCCTAATATTGATGTGACACCACTTGATAAATGTCTCTTCAAGCCAGGCATGATTGCAAGTGATATCACATACAATCCAATGAAGACAAGATTTTTAAAAGAAGCAGAAGAAATGGGCTGTGTGACACACAATGGCGTGGGTATGTTGATTCATCAAGGTGCAAAAGCTTTTGAAATATGGACGGGTATAAAAGCACCGGTTGAGCATATGAGTAAAACAGTCACTGAAATAATAGAGTCTTTAAATGCCAAGTAGGGCATATGAATATACATGTTTATTGCAAATAACAGAATCAGAGATAAGAGAGGTCTATCATGGAAACAAAATTTTCTTTAGCGCACTTGACGGTGTTAGGATGCGCTCCACCAGAAATGATTTATTTGGCAAAGATGTGTGGTTATGATTATGTGAGCTTGAGACCAATCTATATGGGATTACCGGGTGAACCTAATTATGATTTAGCACATAAAAAAGAGATGCTTTTACAAACCAAAAAAGCACTTAAAACAACGGGTATTGGTGTACATGATATTGAACTCGCAAGAATTGTAGATGATATTGATGTTAAGCAATATTTGCCTGCAATAGAGGCAGGTGCTGAATTAGGAGCTAAAAGCTTATTGAGTAGCGTTTGGACAGATAACAAAGCGCTTTATACAGAGAAATTTCATGAATTATGTGAATTGACAAAGCCCTATGGTATGAATGTTGACCTTGAGTTTGTAACATGGTCAGGCGTTAAAAATTTAAAACAAGCAAAAGAACTTTTAAATTCAACGCCGGCAACCAATAAGGGATTAATGGTAGATACACTTCATTTTAATCGGTCGCGAGTGGCATTAGAAGAACTTGATGGCTTACCTGCTGAATGGTTTCATTTTGTACATCTCTGTGATGGTCCGAGCGAGATTCCAACGACGAATGAAGGTCTTATATTTACAGGTAGAGATGAACGCTACTATGTGGGTGAAGGTGGCATTAATATTGATGAGATCATCAATAGAATTCCCAAAGAAGTTGTTTTTTCAATAGAATTGCCTCATATAAAGAGAGTAGCAGAATTAGGGTATGCGGAACATGCAAGAAGATGCCTAGAAACAGCAAAAGACTATTTGAAAAAGATGAACTATTAATATTTTAGAACTGTAAAATCTGTTGATGTTTTGGGAGATTGGCGACAGTCTTCATCTGTTCAAAGGCGTTAGCATCAACAGATGTTACAGATACTCTAATCGTGTACAATCAAGACTCAAGAGCTATATCTGCTACGAAAATTACATAGATGAAATCCATTTAGAGAGTCATCCATGGTCAGAGCGTCAAAAGTCAGTTTCTCGTAAATTATCTCCACAATTTTGTATCATATACTTTCTGTGAACAATATTAATGAAGATATAATTACGCCACTTTTGACTTTTGACATTCCAACTGCCATTAATGTATAAGAAAGTAGAGGAAGATTAAATATGAAATATCCAGAAAATGTGATCATTTGCGAAGTCGGTCCAAGAGATGGCTTACAAAATGAAAATAAAATATTGACAGCAGCAGAAAAAGCAGGTTTAATTGATCAGGTGATCGAAGCTGGTTATAAGGTAATTGAGGTGGGATCAATGGTGCATCCAAAGGCAATTCCTGCCCTTGCAGATACAACAGAAGTCTATAAATTAATCAAGCATAAAGAAGGTGTAGATTTAAGAGTACTCGTTCCAAATTTAAAAGGGGCAGAACGCGCTATAGAAGTGGGAATCAAAAAAGTGAAATTGACTGTATCGGCTAGTAAGTCTCATAATATGAGCAATTTTAATAGATTGCCACTTGAAACGATGGATTCTTTTAAAGCATCATATGATCTCGTAAAGGCAAATGGTTTAGAAGTCTCCGGTGCAATTGCGACTTCATTTGGTTGTCCATTTGAAGGTAATATTACGATTGACCAGATTGAGCCAATCGTCGAAAAGTTCGTAAGCTTGGGCATTTTAGAAATTTCATTATCGGACACAACGGGTATGGGTGGTCCTAAAGAAGTCTATGAGAAATGTAAATACTTTAAAGATAAATATCCAGAAGTGACTTGGAACATTCATTTTCATAATACAAGAGGTATGGCACTGGCGAACATTCTTGCGGCAATGGAAGCCGGGATGAATCGCTTTGATGGCTCTTTTGGTGGATTAGGTGGATGCCCATATGCACCAGGAGCTTCTGGCAACGTAGCGTCGGAAGATATCGTTCATATGCTCCAATTAATGGGTATTGAGACGGGTATTGATTTGGATAAGTCGATTGAAGTTGCAAGAAACGTACAGTCTCTAGTGGGACATGAGGTTGACAGCTATATGCTTAAAGCGGGAAAATCTTCTGATTTGATTAGGGAAAAACCCGCGAAACAAAATAATAATTAGAGTTTAGTGGTAAAAGGGTGCCCATATGTAATATTCATATGATCTCGATGAACAAATATTGAGTTCTATCATTAAAGTTGTAGTATAATATATGAGGGATGGTTTTACGAATTTTAAATAGTAGTTAGAGTATGGAATAGATAAGTACTGTATATGAGATTACATTTCTCATAAACGACATCGCATGGGAATTGGCTTATACGACATGATCTTTTAGTACTCTGACCAATGCTACTTTTTAGATGGAACGAATACGGACTCAAATCAATTTATTTCAAGAAAATGGAGGAATTATGCCAGATAAGTCTGTTCAAAATAGATCTGTAGATAGAACTTTGGACATTTTGGAAGCGTTTATAAATGTAGATGGTGGGTTAACTTTGAACGAAATTGCTTTAAAAATAGATTTGTCATCAAGTACGGTTTACAGATTAGTTATGACGCTGATGAATAGAAATTACTTGTATAGAGACAGTGAAAGTAAGCGGTTCTATTTAGGGAGTCAATTGAATCGACTGGTGAATTTAAATCATATTGATGCGAATGAACACTTGAAGAATATTGCAGACCCTTATATGATGAAAGTATTTCAAGAGACAAATGAGAATATTGGGTTATATATCCAAGATGAAGATTGTAAATTATGTATTGAAAGAATGGAGTCCACTAAGGCTCTAAGGCATGTTATCGATATTGGTGATCGTGTCACTATGAGTAAAGGCGCCATTGGTAAAGTGTTCTTAGCTTTCATGGAACCAGAAGAGTGGAAGGCGTTTGACAAAGAAGGTTGGCCGAAAAAAGAAGAACTTCAAAAAGTTAAAAAAAGCGGCTATGCCCTAAGTATTGGCGAAAGAGAAGAGGGGTTAATTGGCATTGCAGCCCCTATTTTGAATTCAAAGGGCAAAGTTATAGCAGCGGTTTCAATGTCAGGACCGTCAGTGCGTTTTATGGACGAGTTTATTAACGAAAAAATAGATATTGTTATAAAACTTGCAAAAGATATTTCTAAAGCAATGGGTCTTGGCAAGTAAAAAGACTTGATTTAAAGTGTACATTCGTGTACACTTTTTTAAATATGAGACGTGATGGATAGAAATTTGAATTGACATCCAATTGGCGTACATATGCTTAGGTTGGAAGGAGAGCAAGATGACATTGGCATTAATAATAGGCACTATGATTTTTAAAATGTTCATAATGATGTCTGTGGGGATGATCGGTTCTGTTACAAAGCTAATTACTGAAGAGGGGAATAAAGCCATGACAGATGTTTTGCTTTTTATTGTGACCCCTATTTTAATTTTAGTCTCATATCAAGTGGATTTTAGCAAGGATAAATTACAGGGTCTCTTATTGGCTATTGGCTTGTCGTTTCTAAGCCATATCATTGCAATGGTCATTGCTTCAATTGGCGTTAAGAAAAAAAACAATACGGATTACCAAGTGGAACGCATGGGGACAATTTATTCCAACTGTGGCTTTATGGGCATCCCGCTGCTCTACGCGCTATTCGGCGCTGAGGGTGTATTTTACGTAACTGCTTACTTAACCGTGTTCAATCTATTCGTCTGGAGCCATGCAGTGATATTAATGACGGGCAAGGTAGATAAGAAAGGGATTCTAAGCGTGTTTAAATCCCCTAATATCATCGCGATTATTATTGGGCTCATATTATTTGTGACAGGAATAAGAGTGCCAGAGCTGATCCTTGACCCTTTAAAAACGATTACTTTGGTCAATACACCATTGGCAATGCTTGTTATTGGGGCCACCTTAATTCAGAGCAATCTTTTAAAGATGATCACAAAATCAAGGCTTTACTATATCACATTTTTAAGATTAGTAGTAGTGCCGCTGTTCTTGATTATAGCATTCAAAATATTGGGCTTAACCGGTATGGTGCCAACAATTATATTAATTGCAACAGCTTGTCCGGTGGCTTCCACAGGCACTATGTTTGCACTGCGATTTGATAAAAACTCTAATTATGCAGCGGGGTTACTGAGTATTTCCACATTGATGAGCATAATGACAATTCCCTTGATGGCCATTATTAGCGAGTGGATTCAATAAGACAATTTGAAAATCTTTTAAAGTCCTATAGATTCCAAAATCAATAGGGCTTTATATTTTGCAGTTGAATTTGAAAAGCCCATTTCAATGATACTTTGATCTTGATTTAATCGGATACCCTGAACTTCAACATCAAAGTTACATAAAATATTGATAATTTGATTTACTTTTTCAGTACCATTAGAAGGTTCAAATGTTATTTTTTCACTAAAATTCCCTTTCAAGTGGTAGGCTTTAGACACGGTTTCTAAAGCATCACTCAAATTTTCATTTTTCGCGTTTAGAGCAACAGAGGGCTTGTCATAGCTTTTTTTTATTTGATTGAGTTCATCAAAATAAAGTGCAGAAGCATTCAACAGATTAAATTCTAATGGCAAAGTCATAGGTCCTGTGGCTTTCTGTACATTCATTGTTCTGGTCATAATAACCTCCATTCCGCCGCTACCGCTGGCGGCACAAATAGTAATGAAAAAATGGTGTGCGGTTTTCACCATTCTGATATTATTAGACTAAGGAGAAGATTACACTACAAAGCACG
>NZ_JADKNH010000021.1 GCF_015352425.1 Fusibacter ferrireducens
TCTTTAGAAAACGTAGGAAGGAATCTTAAACTATCGCTCCTGTTTTCTCATAAATGAGCTAACTTCCATTTTCGATCCGAAGATCTATTTGGCTTTGTTTCCGTTTTCGTCTTTCGACTTTTATCACTTGTTTCTGTTAAGCAACTTCCTCCATCAAGATGGCTTCCGTAAGCTCAAAGAATTGCGTGTTTTAATTCATTTGCGCTATTCAATTTTCAAGGTCCTGTGTTGTCATCGCTTGACTGTGAAGTGTTGCGGCGACTCATTTATAATATCATCAATGTTTCACATTGTCAACATCATTTTTAAATTTTTTCAAACTTCTTTCAAACAAAAATTTTACATTCAACAACACTCTGTCAACAGTAAAATTTAATTTTTGTGCGGTCATCGCTGACTGCTTAGTTATAATAACATCATTCATTTTCACCGTCAACCCTTTTTATAAAAGAAATATAATTCTGATAATTCCAATTTCTTATTCCATTCTATTTCGAATGTCCTTTGTATTTTGTCTTCATTATATGCAGTTTATATCTGTCGATCTATGTTCAAACAAACGAGTGTCTATTGATAATAAATGGACACCTCTTTTTTATAAGGCATATCCTCTGTAACACAAAAGTTGATTTGAAATGTTCACAAAATACTTTGTTTGCATTATCAAATCAACTTCTGATATAGTCCCATCTTATAACTTCATCTGCTGTTAAACGTTCAAGTCTCTAACCAATTCATTAATTGAATTGTATTTATGCTCTGCAAGATACACTTCAATACCTTCCAGCACTTGCTTTGTAATTTTAGGGTTTACAAAATTCGCTGTCCCAATGGCAATTGCATTTGCACCTGCTAAAAAGAACTCAATAGCATCCATGCTATTGGAAATGCCTCCCATTCCTAAAATAGGTATTTTGACAGCATCATAGACATCATAGACCATTCTTACCGCCACTGGCTTAATAGCAGGTCCAGACAAACCACCACTGCCTCGCATTAAGACTGGTTTTCTTTTATTAATATCAATGACCATTCCTGAAAGTGTATTAATGAGTGATATGCAATCCGCGCCTTCTTGTTCAGCGATCATGGCGATCTCTTTGATATTCGTGACGTTTGGTGACAATTTTACAATAAGGTGTTTTCGAGATGCTTTTCTTACCTTACTCACAACTTCTTTAACAACGGAAGGGTTCGTTCCAAAGGCCAAGCCGCCATTTTTTACATTCGGGCACGATATGTTGAGTTCAAGCGAATCCACATCTTCATAGGATAAAATCTCTGCCATTTTGCAGTATTCTTCTATGTTATTCCCATTGATGTTTGCTATAATTTTGGTATCAAATTGACGTAAAAAAGGAATTTCCTCTTTAATAAATACTTCCACGCCTGGATTTTGAAGTCCCACGCTGTTGATCATTCCCATTGGGGTTTCAGCAATTCGAATACCTTCATTTCCCTGTCGAGGCTCAAGTGTGAGTCCTTTAACTGAGATGGCGCCTATGTCATTTAAATCGACATAGTTAGCGTACTCTCTTCCAAATCCAAATGTTCCCGATGCCACTGTTATAGGATTCTTTAATTTGAGACCGTTGAGGTCTACACTCATATTTACACTACTCATCAAAGATCACCTCATCTCCAAAAAACATCGGTCCTTCTAAACACATTCTTGAATGTTTATATCCAAAATCACCAGACTTGGTCTTGCAGGTACAAACCAAACATGCCCCTATGCCACATGCCATCTTTTCTTCCATGAGCAATTGAACAGGTGCATTAAATTGAGCGCATATTTTCTGCACACTTTTGAGCATAATCGAAGGCCCACAAGCATAAATCATATCAAATTGCTCATTTTGATTTTTCAAAGTCTCTTCGAGCGGTAGAGTGATATACCCTTGCCTATAGTCTGCATCATTTTCTGACACGATGATCACTTCATTTGAAAAGGCTTTAAAGGCCTCTAACATATACGGTTTATCTCTAAATCCAAGTAATGTTTTTATTTCAACGCCATCTTTATCAAAGAACCCACCGAGTCCCTTTATTGGAGCAATCCCAATGCCGCCTCCAACTAATAGTACTTTTTTGTGGCTTGCGGTATCAAAACCATTTCCCAGCGGCCCCATGATGTCCACTTCATCTTGTGTTTTTAATAAGCTGAGTTCTTCAGTACCTTTGCCTAAAATTTTAATTGTGAACTCCAATGTCTCTTCGCCAATAGCACTTACGGATATGGGACGCCTTAATAGCATCCTTTCAACATTAAAGTTAAAAAATTGTCCTGGTTTTACTGCATCCATTTGCTTTGGTTTCTCAATTACGATTTTGAATACATCATCTGACAAAAATTCCTTTTGGATGATTTTTACTAACCCTTGAAATTTCATTCAATTTCTCCTATTCCTAATTTTTCAGTTCTCTTGGATGACTTATTAAAATATTTTTTTACCAGTATTTCTTTTGATCCTGTTCAAGCGCTTGATTAATATCATTTTTCATCTTAATTACGGCTTCACGTGCTGCTGATTTATAGTCTAAATTTGATTTTTGGTAGGCAAATATGATGCCTCTTGAATTATTCACAATGGCACCTAAGCCATCTTCATTAAAAGCACCTAACACATCCTGAGCGCCACCGCCTTGAGCACCATATCCTGGGACTAAAAAGATCGCCTTTGGCATTTTTTTTCTGAGTGCTACAAGTTCTTCTGGGTAAGTCGCGCCCACCACTGCACCTATAGGTGAATAACCTGTTTCGCCGCATATTTCTTGATTCCACTGACACACGATATCTGCCACTTTTTCATAAATGGTTTCATCTCCTGATTTTAGATCTTGCAACTGACCAGAAGTTTTGTTAGAAGTCTTAACCAATACGAACATCCCTTTTTCATACGTTTTGATATCATCCATAAATTCAGCCATACAATCATTTCCCAAATAAGGGTTTATCGTCGCAAAATCCGCTTCAAAGGCACTAATCATTTCGCCATTGATTTCAACCTTACCCAAGTGTGCATTGGAATACGCCTTTGAGGTTGAACCAATATCGCCTCTTTTCACGTCAGCAACAACAATCAATCCTTTAGATTTTGCATAATCACAAGCATCTTTATAAGCAATCATGCCTTCAATACCATATTGTTCATAAAATGCAACTTGCGGTTTTACTGCTGGTACAAGATCAAAAATGGCATCAATTATGCCTCGATTAAATTCAATAAGTGCATTCGATACGGCCTTTAGTGTACTGCCATCATTTTCAAGATGCTTTGTTCTAATGTCCGCTGGCAAACTTTCAAACCGAGGATCTAATCCTACTACAATTGGACTTTTCTTCTCTATTATACTTTTAATTAATTTATCACTTAACATATCAAAATTCTCCCTTTTATATTTTTGAGTAAACCGTTTTGCCTTGGTAGATTGTCTTGATTACTTCGCCTTTTACTTTGAAGCCCTTAAAAGGCGTATTTTTTCCCTTTGATAAGAATGTTGAAGGTTCTATGACACTTTCAGCTTCAAGATCTATTAATGTTAAATTGGCCTTGTAGCCGTATTCAATACTGCCCACATTTTTCAGTCTTCCAATTTCCGCAGGTTTAATTGTCATCATAGAGACAACTTGATCCAAACTGATCTTCTCTTTTAAAACCAATTCTGTATAGGCAATTTGAAATGCTGTTTCAATCCCACTTATGCCATAACTTGCATTGCCATACGTGGTTTCTTTAGAAGCCGTTTCATGCGGCGCATGATCTGTGGCAATAATATCAACAAGGCCACTTCTAATCCCCTCAATTACTGCACGTTGTTCCTCTACGCCTCTAATAGGAGGATTGACTTTTGAATAAGGGTCTTTTCCATCTATAAGCGATGTATTCAGCGCAAAATGATGAGGCGCTGCCTCGCAAGTTACGTTCAGGCCATCTTGCTTAGCTGCTTTTATTGCTTTAAGCGCTTCACTGCCACTTACATGCGCAACGTGCAAAATACCATTTTTTTCTTTACAAAGTGCAACATCCCTTTGGACAACTTTGTATTCTGCTTCAATTGGATACACTTCTTCCTTATATTGCGATGTTATTACGTGATCTTCTGAATGCGTGATTACCGGGATATCTAATTTACGGGCATTCTCAAACGCCACACGCATAAAGTCATCATTCATTGTCGTTTTGCCATCATCGGATATGGCCATAGCACCAGCTTTGATCAAAGCTTCATGGTCTGTAAGTACTTCCCCTTGAATATTCTCTGTAATTGCACCTATTGGCAACACACTGATAACAGCTGTCTCTTCAATACGCTTAATCAGATTTGCAATAGTTTCTACACTGTCCAAAGCAGGTTTGGTATTTGGCATGCATGCCACTGTTGTGAAACCACCCTTTGCAGCTGCCAGAGTACCCGTTTCAATCGTTTCTTTAAATTCAAATCCAGGCTCTCTCAAATGCACATGCAGATCTATAAAGCCAGGTGTAACGATTAAACCAGATGCATTCATAATTTCAACATCATCTTCCAAATGGATACAAGCTTCAATTCTACTAATTATCCCACCCTCAATGAGAATATCCCGTTTATCGTGCAAATTGGTTTTTGGGTTGATAACCATCCCATTTTTTATGAGTATTTTCACGTAAAACCTCCTTAATAATTGATTCAAATAATCGACCGAGTCTATCTCAATTTGGGCACAAAAAATCCCTTCTGCACCTGCAAAAGGGTATACTGACACCATAAATTCCATATAGTCGACCTTGCAGGTATCTCGTACCTGATTAAAGGTTATTAATTTTCTTAAATCTATCACACCTTCTTTGTGCTGTCAATAGTATTCAATTTTTAATAAAAAGTAATTGTTTTAGACGTTGACGTTTTGAATCCGATTGTGATATGATTGTCTAAGAAAATTGAATAGCCCTTTAATTTGACCCGAGAGGTTGAAAAGGAATAAGTATCCATGTTTTTACAAGCATTTTATACCTTCGCGTCTCGCGAAGGTTTTTTTAGTTCCATACTTTAATCAGATTCTGTGAAATCAAAAGGAGGATAACATGAGACATTTAATAGAACCAGAAGATCTCACTCTAGAGGAAATAAGCGATTTAGTTGATATTGGTCTCGATATGTACGAGAATCCAAGAGTTTACAACAAAGCTTGTGATGGCAAGATTTTAGCTTCACTCTTCTTTGAACCTAGCACCAGAACGAAATTCAGTTTTGATAGCGCTATGATGAGACTTGGAGGTAATGTGATTGGCTTTGCCGATGCCAATACCAGTTCAGCTCAGAAAGGTGAAAGTCTTGCCGATACAATACGCGTTATGGGATACTATTCAGATATTATCGTCATGAGGCATCCAAAAGAAGGTGCTCCTAAACTTGCTTCTCAATATTCAAGTGTGCCTATCATAAATGGTGGTGACGGTGGTCATCAGCATCCTACCCAAACACTTACTGATCTCATCACTATAAAAAAGTATAAAGGTCATATTGACGGACACAGTGTTGCATTCTGTGGTGATCTAAAATATGGACGTACTGTACATTCCCTCATTAAAACCCTTGCACGCTTCGGCAATAAAAAATTCTACTTGATTTCTCCCGAAGAATTAAAATTACCCTCTTCTTTAAAAAGGCAACTTATTGAAAAATATGATGTTGAGCTCATTGAAGTGAACTATATGGAAGACGTTATTGATGTCGTCGATATTTTCTATATGACTCGAATTCAAAAAGAGAGATTCTTCAATGAAGAAGATTATTTGAAACTTAAAAATTCATATAAATTGACTAAAGACAAACTTAAAAATGCCAAAGAAGACATGATTGTAATGCATCCACTCCCTCGTGTAAATGAAATTGCATATGATGTGGATACAGATAAACGAGCAGTCTACTTTGAGCAAACTGAATTAGGCGTTTACGTTAGAATGGCATTAATCACTAAATTATTGGAGGTGGGTCCTTATGTTAGAGGTTAACGGAATTGAAAATGGTATCGTTATAGATCATATGCACGCAGGCAACGGTTTAAAAGTATTTAACAAGCTATTTGCCGACACAGAAAATCCAGTGGTTCTACTCATGAATGTTAAAAGTGGTGTTTTAGGACAAAAGGACATCATCAAAATTGAAAACACCTTTGAAGTTAATTTAGACCTTCTTGGGTTGATTGATCCCAACATTACTGTAAACGTTATCCAAAATGGCAAGTTAGTAGATAAGAAAAAAGTGGAAATCCCCAAAGTTATTAAAGGCGGCATTGCGTGCTCTAATCCTAGATGCATCACACATACAGATGACTATGCTATTCCTGAGTTTAAGCTCGTTGGCGTCAACGGTAGATTGAAATACGAATGTTCTTATTGTGAAGAGATTACAACTTACAAATTATAATGGGTTGGAGTGCCCAATCCATTAGTTGGACATCTCTCTACCGCACGATTTTATTTACGGAAAGTACGCGATACAGCAATTGATTGAATTGAATGCAAGATAAAAGAGATGGTCATCCGACCATCTCTTTTTTACTGTTATTATATACTTTAGAACCAACCAAAGATCAAATTTAATAGTGTGAACAAAATCAATAATGGCGCTACAAACTTAGTTAGGAATTCAAAAATACCTGTCCAAGAGTGCGTTAACTCGCCACCATTTGTAATTTCATCATCCAGATCAGCCTTAGTCATAATCCAACCCACAAAGATTGAAATAAAGAATCCGCCGATTGGTAATAGTAAATCTGACATTTCAATCATCCAGTCAAAGAAACCGAACTGATTGACCACACCACCTTTAAGAAGCGGTAACACTAAATTGATCGTACCGTTTGTCAAAGATTCAAATGCGCCAAGTGCTGTAATGGCAACAGTCGCAATAATAGTTGCCTTTTTACGATTCCAGCCTTTATCTTCTACGAAGTACGCAACGACAACTTCAAGAATTGATATCGAAGAAGTTAAAGCCGCCACAGATAGCAGTAGGAAGAATAAAATCGCAAAAATATAACCTCCTGGCATTTGATTGAATACATTTGGCAACGTAATAAATACAAGACCAGTACCAGCACCAGGTTCAATGCCAAAAGCAAATACTGCTGGGAAGATTGCAAGACCTGCTAAAAGCGCAATCGCTGTGTCAGCGATAGTTACTTGAAGTGCCGTGACACCTAGATTTTCTTTCTTGCCAATATAAGAACCATATGTGATCATGGTACCCATACCTAAAGAGAGCGAGAAGAAAGCATGTCCTAGTGCAGACATAACTGCTGAAGCAGTAAGCTTGCTGAAATCAGGTTGAAATAAGAATGCGATTCCCTCTCCAGAGCCTGGTAATGTAATCGCTCTGATGTCCAGAATTATTACAATAGCCAGAAGCAATGGCATCAAGATTTTTGAATACTTTTCAATCCCGTTCTTAACGCCTCCTAAAATAACGCCAGCTGTTAAAGCCATAAAGACTACTTGGAATATAATCGGTTTCAAAGGATTCGTGACCAGACCGCCAAACATACCTTTTAACGCCTCAGGATCTTGTCCTGCAAAAGAGTTTGTAATTGCTGAAAATACATAACTCAAAGTCCATCCTGCAACAACGCCATAATAAGAAAGAATTACAAATGCAGTTATAAATCCTAACCATCCTGTTAAAAACCACGGTGTGTTTGGTTTCAATTTCTTAAAAGAAGAAATTGCATTCGCCTGCGATCTACGTCCAATCGTAAACTCTTGGAGCATAACCGGCAAGCCAATTAGTGCGATACAAAATAAATAAACTAAAATAAATGCTGCCCCACCATAACGTCCCGTAATGTATGGGAATTTCCATATGTTGCCTAGGCCAATCGCCGAACCTGCTGCTGCAGCGATAATGCCCAACTTAGATGAAAAGCCATCTCTTTGTTGAAGATTTTTGTTTTCCATAAATCCCCCTCCTGATATAATGTTTAACGATGTTTAAAGACTCCATCCCCTATTCGAGTCACAATATCTCGTAGCATTTTCTCTCCCCAAGCTTTAGATATCATGTATCCGATTAGAGCACAGATCTTTCTAATTATTAATAAATTGTAACGAATTTTAAATTTCTCTCAATACAGAGCATCATTTTTATATTGAAAGCGTCATTTTTCTTTACAATTTATTAACATATTAAAATATTATCACAGTCGTTAAAATTAATCAACAAGCTGTCTGACTATTCGTTTATATTCAATTTTATTCAAATTTATTCACGATTGCTTACTTATCATTATCTTTTCTGCCACTTTTATGCCATCGACACACGAACTTGTAATGCCGCCAGCATATCCTGCGCCCTCACCACATGGATACAATCCATTTATATTAACAGACTGTAAAGAAACACTATTCCTCAAAACTCTAACAGGCGATGAACTTCTAGATTCAACAGCAGTCAAAATAGCCCTCGGGTCATTAAAGCCTTTTATTTTATTGCCAAAACTCAAGATTGCATCTTTCAAAGCTTCTGTAATATAGGTAGGAAAGATTTCATCAAAATTACTCATCTGCGTTCCGGGTTGATATGTCGCGCTCATATGATCAAATGCTTCTTCATAAGAGACCCCTAATGCACTGTAATACTTCCGGTTCTGTTGAATAAAATCCGTCTCACTTTGCCTTTCGCCAAGAAATGCACCTACAGTCATTACCGGAGCATTGTAATTCATACCACCGCACTTAAAAGCCCTTGCCTCCAACGCTCTCTGCCACTCTATGCCTTTTAGAACATCAGAGTATTGATCCGGATCAGCACCATAGTCCACAGGATCAATATTCACGAGCAAGGCACTATTGGCGTTGTATTCCGATCTAGAAAATTCGCTCATCCCGTTAACCACCAGACCATTCTCCTCTGATGCGGAGCCCACTACAGTTCCTCCAGGACACATACAAAACGAGTATACATTTCTACCATTACTACTCTTATGAGTCAGTTTATAATCTGCTGAACCCAATCTTTTGTTAGTGTGTGCCGTCCCATACTGTGAAGCATTGATCAAGATCTGTGGATGCTCAATTCTAACGCCCACTGCAAAAGGTTTCGCCTCCATTTGCACATTCATATCGCTTAAATGTTTGAAAAACGCCCTTGCGCTATGACCAATTGCAAGCACAACATGTTCCGTTTCAATGGTTCTATCCGTTGCCAACTTCAAATTACGAACAACAACACCTTTTATATCTTGTGCCTCTAAAATAAGCTTTTCTGCTAAGTGACTGAAAAGTATTTCTCCACCCAACTTCAAGATTTCTTCACGTATATTTTTGACAACATTCTTCAAGTGATCAGTTCCAATATGTGGTTTGTTTTTATAGCGAATCTCATCAGGGGCTCCAGCTTCAATTAATGTATCTATAACAAACTCTATGCGATTGTCTTTAATTCTCGTTGTCAGTTTCCCATCTGAAAAAGTACCGGCGCCACCTTCTCCAAACTGTACATTCGAAAAGGGATTAAGAGTGCCATTATTCCAAAATGCATTTACACTTTTGGTTCTTGCTTCTACAGCTTCTCCCTGTTCAATGACAATTGGTTTCAAACCCGCCCTTGATAATACCAATGCTGCAAAAATACCAGCCGGACCAAATCCAATCACAACTGGTCTTGAGGTTTGAGGCAATTCATTCAACCGAACGGCTTCATATGCCGGTTTGTAATTCTCTGGCGCTTTTGTATACCCTTTTTCTATCAGTCTTTTTTCTACGGTCGTTTCTACATCAATCGTATACGAAAATATAATTTCTTTTCTTGCGTCAATGGATTCTCTGATGACTTTAAAATCCACCAGTTCATTGGGTTTAAGTTTCAATTTATGTTCAATTTTTTTGATAATATTTGCATCATCAAACGCTTCATCTAATCTAAACTTGACTTCATTAACTCTTATCATATTATCAACCTCTTATCAACCTCGTTTATTCATGAGTCTCATTTTCATACAACTGTTCCTTTAAATCAACCATTCCGAGTGCTTTAGCACGTTCGACGATCTCAGCGTCTGAAAGACGCATATGTGTTTGCCTGCTATTTTCATAACTGCCTAAGACCCCATAGCATATCAATGAAATACCGATCATCAAAGCGATCCAATACTTAAAGAGTCTATTCAAATTTACAACAAGTCCTATTCGTTCCATATGGCCTCCTAATCTTGAATTTCATTGAGAAGAGCATCATAAACATACGGCACCTCAAACCCTCTTCTCCAACACGCTATCCCTTTTAAAGCCATCTTTTTCGCTAAAGATGCTTTTTTAGATAGCGTCACTTCATTTTCTACCCATATCTTATGAATACTGTTTTCTTCAATATAAGACACATAGAATAAACCCTCTTGTTCATTCCATATTGGCTCTAATGCCTTTTCTTCTATTAGGGCATTTTGTGCAATCATACTAATGGCTTCAGATGAAACATTGACCTTATTGGCCTCATCATTTGACAAGCTCTCGGTCCAAATTCTCGTGTAAAACGGCAATCCCATAACAACTTTACGGTTTGGCACTATTTCTATAATTTTTTTCATACTATCTTCTACCCAATCATAAGAAGATACAGGACCACTTATCGGACTTGAAGCCCAATGTTCATCATATGTCATAATGACCAAATAATCAACAATTTTTCCAAGCATGCGCCTATCAAAACATTTTGACCAGTTATCACTTCCATTCATAACCGTTACATCCATAGATAAAACGATTCCAAATGCATTACATTGCCAAGCGAGTTCATTCACGAAATGAGATAGTATGGCCTTATCTGCTAAATAGATATTCTCAAAATCAAGGTTAATCCCATCTATATTGTATTTTAGGCACAAGTTTACAAGTTGTTCGATAAAACGTTTTTTACCTGAATATGACGTCAAAAGCTCATGCGTTAAATCTGGATCGAACGCATTTGTTGCCAATATCCAAGTATTTAAATTATTGCGCTTACTCCAATCGAGATAATCTGTCGATATTTTTTCAGTTATATCACCTTGAGCCGTCTTAAGCTCTATCCATGTTGGTGAAACAACATTTACGCCATTCATCTTTGGAATATTAGCTGTATTAGGATTTTTTGAATACACGGCTTCCCACACTAAAAAAATAGGGCCTTCTATCAACTGCTTGTCGAGATAAAAATCTTCCGTTTTATACTTATAAGTATTTACATCCACTGAATCCGTCAACTGGTTTCTGAGTCCGTAACCGATTGTCCTACCATTATATATAATTGATATCTCTGAATTGATATCATATGATACAATTTGATCTTTAGGCCCAATCCGATCTACAACGACAAGGGGCTTTCTTATATCTCCTATTGTCGGGTACGGTTTGAACAATTGAGATTTTTTTAACTTGTCAGCACTTTCAAAGATGTAAGACTTATTTTTAACTTGTTTCACTTGATATTGAATGGCGTCGAAAGTGACCACATGAGTTTGCTGATCTTCACTGGCGGTTATGTGAATCCCAATTTGATCAAATCCATCCAATGTATTTAAGGCATCTGCAGCAATATATATTTCATCTTTTATACCCTTTATCTCTATCTTTTCCGATCTATTTTCACCATTTAAGGTGACTGTACCATTGGCGTTCACAACTAAAAGATGTCCATTCCAAATCAGAGATAAAACACCTTCTGATGCATCATATTGATAAGTCGCATCGACTTCTTTTAACCACTCCAAATTGATAAACTTTGGTGAACTCACAAGGAATGGTGCTGTATCCGTATAAATTTGGTCCACCCCTAAAAAATAAACTGCAGGTGCGTTGCTTTCTATTTCTACCTTTTGAAAATGATCACTTAGCCAATGTCTAAATTGAATATTCTTTTCAATACTAAAGGTTATGTATACCATAAACAAAAGTGATATTGCAAAGATAATTGCAAGTACGTTGAATACTTTTTTCATAATTCAGTCTCCTCTCTTCTTTTCCAGTTTATCCACAATATATTGACACAATCCCTTTTTAGAACATTGAATTCTGGGGATAATTAAGCCGTGCTTTTCGGTTCTCTGTCTATTCTATAAGTTTTATCCACAATATCCACATTTAATCCCCAACTTTCAATCCTTTCTCTCGTTTTATGTCCACTATTCATCCACAATAATTTTTCAAGTTTTCCTCAGCCTCTACCAGTTATCAAGTATTTTTTTAAAGTTATCCAGTCGTTATCCACAGTTCTATTATAGCATAGGATTAAAAAAGCAAACCCTTCTATGCATTTTAGAAAGACGACTCATATGAAAAAAGCTTCTTATCACATTTTGTTTTAAATTTCACTCTTTTTAAAATTGCGAATTTGAATTCTCGTTCTCAACGTCCTGACTGCGAACAGTGCAGCGCTCATCAATAATGCCCATGACTCTAATTTAACCATATCCATACTTAAAATATGATCATGTGTCATATTTTGTCTTAAATAGTAGGAAACCACTACGCTTACTATGACATATGATAGTAAATAGAGCACGATGTAGATCACCATACTTTTTTTGTTAAAGGCATATTTATGGCTGGCAAAAGAACCTATGCCACCGCCAAAAGCACCTGCTAATAACAAGCTAAAACTTCTAGGGGTGACATAATATATCCCCCTTTCTACATAATGATCTATTGAAGGCGTCAAATGTCCAAAAAAATAAATCAAAGGTACGATAATTGAGACCGACATACCAATGATAAATAGAATCTCTACGATCATATCGATCGGTTTCTTTCTGGGACAATTTTCAATTAAGTCATCGCTAAACGCCTTATAATCACTGCCGATTACTGCCTCAGGATCTTCCCCACGCTTCTGATTCTCCAAAAGCATTCCTGCTAAGTCCAATCTTATTTCTTTCCAAACAATTGTATTTACACCGTTGGCATAGATGTAATTAACAACTTTTCCTAAGATGTTTTTGTTTTCTCTATTGAGTTGTCTTCTAATGCGACTTATTTCCCTCATCTATTTCCTCCTCTCAAAGCATCTACACTATTTCTTAATTGTTCCCATTCTGCAAGAAAAGACGCTCTTTCCTTTTCACCTTTTTCACTTAAAGTATAGTACTTTCTCTTTGGCCCTAAGGGGGAACATTTCAATTCCGATAATAGAATTTCCTGTTTCTCCAATCTAATAAGCAAAGGATATATAGTGCCCTCCGTAATTTCTGAAAATCCATATTTTTTCAAAATCTCCAGTATGCCATATCCATATGTATTCTGATTATGGATAATTTCAAGTATACATCCTTCTAAAATGCCTTTTAGCATTTGTGTTTTATCCAAAATACGCTACACCTCCACTTATTAGAATACATAACTTTTACTACATTGTAATACAAGGTAGATGCTGCGTCAAGTTAACTTATTTTTACAATTTAGAAGGACTGAAATATATAGAAAAAGAGGTGCAAACTAAATCAGATTCTTTTTAAATCTGTTCTTTGAGCGCTCCTCTTTTTTAATTACCACTATCGCATTACAATCATCATTGATGTGATATTACCCTACCCCAGCATGGTGTGGGCAATGCAGTCATTTTTGAGATCTGTCCGAACCATATTCTCCCACTGTTCATATGATATCTTCCCGGTTTTTATCATGTGAGGATAATAATAATATATAATTCCAGGAATAGATATATTCAACAGTGACATAATATTAGGACAACCTTTGGCACCCATAAATAGGGTCATCATTTGTCTTGAGAAATTGGAGTCAATTTTTGTTCCAATCATTTTTGAAGCAAGTCTTTCCACCATTCTACAGTGCTCTAAAGGATATCTTTTAAATGTAATTTCAGCATCAGTTAACGTCATTGCTCGCATATCTACTTCCACTTGAACTTCAATCTCATGATCATCATCTGCTAACTGCGTCTTTACCAGCCATTTTTCATGCTCCTTTTCATAATAATCCACCTTAAAATTTCTACTCGTTACTTTCTCCATACTTTTATGCTCCTCTCTACATATCCCATATAGGGGATCTACTATTGCTCGAATATTTGGCTAATGTTCTAGCTTCAGAGTATACTCAGTACTGAGTATACTCTGAAAATTAAAGGGATTATATTTTTAATCCCTTTAAAACTGAGTTAAGCCATGAATATTCTGCTTCAAGATGACAAATATGGTGATCAAAGATCAGCTCTGCGCATTTTTGCCCCTGATCATCGATATGTGCCATCGAAGTTATTTTATGGTTTTTTATCTGCTCAATTTTGATACCTAAATCATTTTTCTTCTTTTCGAGCTTACTGAACAGTACACTCTGATCTGCCTGATCACTGTAAAACAATACACCATCTATTGCAAATTCTGGAGAATATTCTTCCTCTAGCATTTGATTATAGAGTACATCATAATAATTAATGCCTTTTTCAGTAATTGTATAAATAAACTTCTCTGGCCTGTTGCCCTCTTTGTCCATTGACCTACTGATATACGCCTGCTCATCTAACTTCTGTAAGTGGTAATAGAGCGTAGGCAGCTTAATCTTTGCAAAATCTGAGATGCGTTCTTCTATCAACTGCATTAATTTATAACCATGCTGTGGACCATAACGCAATAATAGGCCCAATATATAAAATGGCACTTTCATCCTTAGATTCTATCTCCTCTCCAGTATACTCAGTGCTGAGTATATTTTATCGTACGACAATCCCTTTGTCAAATGTAGATTGATTTTTCCTCTATATTTTATGAAATAATGATCTATGAAATTTATGACGTATAAAAGCCTTGCAAATATAATTTCGCAAGGCTTTTGGTATACTTTGTATAATGAATCTCTATCTTTTCGAGAACTGAGGTGCTCTTCTCGCAGCTTTAAGACCATATTTCTTTCTTTCTTTCATTCTTGGATCTCTTGTTAAGAATCCAGCGGATTTCAAAGTAGATCTAAATTCTGGATCAACTTGTAATAATGCTCTTGAAAGACCATGTCTCACTGCACCAGCTTGTCCAGTAAAACCACCACCTTCAACACTAACAATAACATCATATTTTCCAGTTGTTTTTGTTAAGTCTAAAGGTCTTTGAACTTCTCTTCTCAATATTTCGTAATCAAAGTATTGATCAAGTGTTTGTCCGTTTACAATATATTTGCCTGTACCAGGTAATAATCTAACTCTAGCGATTGAAGTTTTTCTTCTACCTGTACCTCGATATTGAATCGTCTTAGTCATCAGCTACCCTCCTACAGATTTAATTCAAGTACTTCAGGTTTTTGAGCTTCATGTTTGTGCTCTGGGCCTGCATATACTTTTAATTTTGTGTACATTGCACTACCTAGTGAGTTATGTGGTAACATCCCTTTGATAGCTGCTTCAACAACTGTCTCTGGTTTATTTTGCAACATATCTCTGTATGTTCTTTCTTTCAAATGACCGATATATCCTGTATGCCATCTGAACATTTTTTGATCCAACTTCTTACCTGTTAATCTAACTTTCTCTGCATTGACTATTATTACAAAATCTCCTGTGTCAACATGAGGAGTATAAATTGGTTTATGTTTACCTCTTAGGATTTTAGCAACTTCAGATGCTAATCTTCCTAATGTTTTACCGTCAGCGTCAACTACATACCACTTTCTTTCGATTTCCAGTGGTTTTGCAACATAAGACTTCATCGAATGACCTCCTTGAATTTATTTCACCATTTATATCTTAAAACCCGGGGCAGGATTTTATCGATCGTATTTGAGTCTGTTACTTAGCAGACCACAACCTATTGTATAGCATCTCATCCGCACTGTCAATAGATTTTGCATTATTTATTATCTTTTTTATGCATATTAGAATATACGTTGACCGTAATCTACATTCATCAAATACAGTCCGCTTGCAGGGGCTGTATACTTTGCATTGGAGCGATCACCACTCCTGATTATTGCAGGCATTTCATCCGGTTTTATTTTATGATATCCAACTTGTATAAGGCTTCCCATGATGATTCGGATCATATTATAGAGAAACCCACTACCAGAAATGGTGAAAATATATTCATTTCTGTCCTTTTCAAGTGAGAAACGATTAATCGTCCTCACAGTATTTTTTATCTTGCTTCCAGATGCCATAAAAGTTTTAAAATCATGGGTGCCGATAAAAAAAGTCATGGCAACCTTTATGGCTTCAAAGTCAAGCGGCTTATCCAAATGGTGTACATAATTGGCTCTAAGGGGATTAGCTTCAGGACTTTGATCAATTATATACTGATAGGTTTTGCCAGTTGCATCATATCTTGCATGAAATGCATCTGGCACAGCCACGATCTTATCAATATGAATAGAAGATGGCAAAGCTCTGTTGAGTGCATACTTTAGTTGATCTCCTGCGATGTGCGTTTTCAGATTAAATGAGGCTGTCTGCCCCTTAATGCTGTGGACACCTGCATCAGTACGCCCTGCACCGTGGATGCAAATCGCTTCATTTAGCAATTTTTCCAAAGCACTTTCAATGGTTCCTTGAATACTCATGTCCTGAGATTGTCTTTGCCATCCTCTATATGCTGAACCATCATAGCTTATAACCATCAACATATTTTTCACTAAAATCTCCTTTATAAAACGATACAAAGTATCAGATACAAGACCATTACAATTAAACCTCTTAAATCATACTTTGTATATTTGAGCACTTTCATTCTTGTTCTACCTTCTCCGCCACGATAGCATCGAGCTTCCATGGCCATTGCAAGTTCATCAGCTCTTCTGAAGGCACTTATAAATAAAGGCACTAAAAGTGGAATTAAGGCCTTTGCCCGACTCGTCAAATTCCCACTTTCAAAATCTGCCCCTCTTGCCATTTGCGCTTTCATGATCTTATCGGTCTCTTCAAGCAGCGTTGGTATAAACCTCAGCGCAATTGTCATCATCATTGCGAGTTCATGAGCTGGCAATCCTATTTTTTTAAGAGGGTTAAGCAAATATTCAATACCATCTGTCAATTCTATTGGAGACGTTGTCAAGGTCAATAGAGATGTCCCTATAATTAGCAAAATGAGTCTCAGTGCCATAAAAAACGCCCGCTCAACACCTTCAAGTGAAATGCTTATAAACCCCCATTTGAAAAAGGGATCGCCTGGCGTTAAAAAGATATTGATCAAAAAAGCGAAAATAATGAGCATAAAAATCGGCTTTAGACCTCTCATCACAAAACCAATTGGTACTCTGGAGAGTATAATTGCCGCTGCTATAAAAGAGATCACCAACACATAAGCATATATATTCTGAATGACAAACAGAGAGACGAGATAAAGCGTTGATGCTATAATTTTAAATCTAGGGTCCATTTTATGAATGCTTGAGTCCACACTATAATATTGACCAATTGTAATGTCTCTTAACATGAAGCTTTTCCTCCTTTAGAATTTTGAGCTTTAGGATGAATAGCTGGAAGTTGTTTTTTAAGGGCTTCTACGGCCTCTTCTATCGTTATAATCTCATCACTTAAATGAAACCCTGCCTCATTGAGCGCCCTTGCTAGATATGAAATTTGAGGGACTGCAAGACCAATTTTTTCAAGCGTTTCAATCTCTTTAAAAACTTTATGCGGTGAATCATCAAAGACAACCTTACCCTTATTCATAACAATAAGTCGATTCGCAATTTTAGCCATATCTTCCATGCTATGCGATACGATGATGACTGTCATTTTATTCTTATCATGAAGCGCTTTGATCTGAGCTAAGATTTCATCTCTACCTCTAGGATCAAGCCCTGCTGTAGGCTCATCCAAAATGAGCACTTCTGGCCTCATCGCAAGCACACCTGCAATGGCAACACGCCTCTTCTGTCCACCACTGAGCTCAAAGGGAGATCGATCCTTGTAGGCATCATAATCTATGCCCACGAGCATCATGGCTTCCTTCACACGAGCCTTAACTTCACTTTCTCCAAGTCCCAGATTGGTGGGTCCAAAAGCAATATCCTTTTCAATCGTTTCCTCAAAAAGTTGATATTCAGGATATTGAAAGACAAGGCCAACTTTTTTCCTAACCTCTAACAATTTGCGCTTTCTCTCTTTAGCAAGCTTTCGCTGTTCGCTTTTCGATCTTTTCTTCGTTTTATCCAAATTTGAAAGACCCTCTGTTATATTGAGCCCGTTGACGAGAATAGTGCCTTTTGATGGTTTTAATAGGCCGTTTAATTGTTGAATCAAAGTAGATTTTCCTGAGCCCGTGTGGCCAATCAATCCGATGAATTCACCATGTTCTATTTCTAAATTTATATTTTCTATGGCCACAGTTTCATTAGGCGTACCATAATCATATATATGTGATAAATGCTTTATACTAATTGACATAATTCCTCCACCAACTCTTGCACAGTTAAACTTTCAGTGGATATATGATAACCGATTTGATTGAGTTCATAGGCAAGTTGTGTAATCTGAGGCACATCAAGGCCTATGCGTTTCAAATGCTCCACTTTTGAAAATACTTCTCTCGGAGTCCCCTGAAGCACAATTTGACCATCATCCATGACGATAATGCGATCCGCATTGACCGCCTCATCCATATAATGCGTTATATGAATAACCGTCATTTTTTCTTCTTTGTTGAGGTATTCAATCGTCTTGATAACCTCTTTTCTCCCTGCAGGATCAAGCATTGCCGTAGGTTCATCAAATATAATACATTTTGGTTTCATTGCCAATATGCCAGCAATGGCAACCCTTTGCTTTTGACCACCAGACAGATGATGTGGCGGCTTTCTCTTATAAGGCGTCATACTGACGATTTCAAGCGCCTCATCCACCCGTTTCCTAATTTCCGCAGGCTGTAAACCCATGTTTTCAGGGCCAAACGCCACATCTTCTTCCACTATGGTTGCCACAAGTTGGTTGTCTGGATTTTGAAAAACCATCCCCGCAGTCTTTCTGATCTCCCAAATGAGTTCTTCGTCAGAAGTATCCATTTTATCTATATATATTTTCCCACTTGTCGGTAAGAAAATCCCATTGAGCAATTTTGAAAGTGTTGATTTTCCTGAACCATTATGACCAATAATCACAACAAATTCACCATCTTTAACATGCAAATTTACATCTTTAAGTGCATATTTTTCTTCATCTTTTTCATCTTGATATCTAAAGTATAGATTTTCTGTTTTGATCACTTAGATCACCATCCCTTATTTCTCTATGTCAGTATACCGCTTAAATATAAACTTTTCTAGGTTTTTAATATGATATTTTTTTAAAACTACAAATTGATTAAAGTGCCAAAAGTATAAAGTTGAGCAATCGCCTGCCACATGCTGTCATTGACATAAAATGTGTGATACAGCAGAGGATGGATGACTCATGCGAAACTAACTTTTGACACTCTAACAATACGATATAATATGTAATAAAACCACGAGCCATAACTCTGTGGTTTGATTGTATTTAAGAAAGGGACTTCAGTATTAAACTTAAGTCCCTCACAGTTTATTAGATTAACTCTAATTTGCACATTGGTGCGGCATCGCCTCTACGTGGGCCAGTTTGAATCAATCTGGTATAACCACCATCACGTTCTTTATAATTAGGAGCGATTTCATCGAAAAGTCTTTTAACAACTGTTTCTTCAGTAACAAAAGCCAAAACTTGTCTTCTTGCGTGTAAATCGCCTCTTTTTGCAAGAGTGATCATTTTTTCAGCGAGTTTCTTAGTTTCTTTTGCTCTTGTAACAGTAGTCTCGATACGTCCATTTTTTAATAATGATGTCACTTGATTTCTAAGCATTAAATTTCTGTGAGATGTTGGACGTCCTAGTTTTCTGTAACCTGCCATCGTCTTCCCTCCTTTACTCGTCTTCTAGTCTTAATCCCAAGTCGAGTTCAGCTAATTTATGCTTAACCTCTTCCATGGACTTTTTACCTAAATTTCTAACTTTCATCATATCGTCTTCGCTTTTATTTGTTAATTCTTCAACTGTATTAATGCCTGCGCGTTTTAAGCAGTTGTAAGAACGTACAGATAAGTCGAGTTCCTCTATTGTCATTTCGAGAACTTTTTCTTTAATGTCCTCTTCTTTTTCAACCATAATTTCTACACCGTTAATGCTATCTGTCATGTCTATGAACAAATTCAAATGCTCTGCCATGATTTTAGCACCAAGTGAAGTTGCTTCATCTGGTTTGATCGTTCCATCTGTCCATACTTCAAGAGTAAGTTTGTCATAATCAGCAACTTTACCAACTCTTGTTTTATCTACAGTGAAATTGACTTTACGAACAGGTGTATAGATTGAGTCAACAGGAATAATACCAATCGGCAAGCCGACTTCTTTATTATTTTCTGCTGTCACATAGCCTCTACCTTGTCCTAACGCTATTTCCATATACAATCTTGAATTTTCGTCAAGTGTACAAATGTGTAAATCTGTATTTAAAATTTCGACATCAGCATCAGCAATAATATCACCTGCTGTAATCTCTCCAGCTGTGTTTGCTTCAATTCTCAAGATTTTAACATCTTCATCTGAATGAATTTTTGCAAAAAGCTCTTTGAGATTCAGAATAATTTCAATGACATCTTCTTTTACACCTGGAACTGTTGAAAACTCATGTAGAACGTTTTCAATTTTAATCCAGCGCACTGCAGTTCCTGGCAATGAAGATAATAAAATTCTTCTTAAGCTGTTACCGAGTGTTGTTGCATAACCTCTCTCCAGTGGTTCTACAACAAACTTTCCGAATTTGCCGTCTTCACTAAGCTCTACACACTCAATCGTTGGTTTTTCTATTTCTATCACTAGTTAAGACCCTCCTTCTCTTTAAACTATACAAATAACGCTTGAGGGTAATAAACAATATCTAATCCTATCTAGAGTAAAGCTCAACAATAAGATGCTCTTCTACTGGTAAGTCGATATCATTTCTTACAGGCAATGCTGTAAGTTTACCTTCCATCTTTTCAAAGTTTACTTCTAACCAACCCGGAGCAGTTTTAGCTGCTTCAGCTAATTGTTTGAATTTCTCAGAAGATTTGCTTTTCTCTTTTAGAGTGATGACATCACCCACTGAAAGAGTCATTGATGGAATATCTGCTTTATGTCCATTTAAAGTAAAGTGTCCATGAACAACTAATTGTCTAGCTTCTTTTCTAGAATTTGCAAACCCTAGACGATAAACAACGTTGTCAAGTCTTAATTCTAATAATTGTAAAAGGTTTTCGCCGGCGATCCCCTTCATTTTTTCTGCTTGATCATAAATAGATTTGAACTGTCCTTCTAAGAGACCATAGTACTTTTTAACTTTTTGCTTTTCTCTTAATTGAGTTCCATATCCAGATATTTTCGTTCTTCTTGCACCATGTTGACCAGGTGCAGTTTGTCTTTTATTTAAAGTACATTTATCGCTGTAGCATCTATCACCTTTAAGATAGAGCTTTTGTCCTTCTCTACGACAAATCCTACAAGATGGTCCTGTATATCTTGCCAATTAAAACACCTCCTAATACTGAAATATATTACACTCTTCTTCTTTTTGGTGGTCTACAACCATTATGTGGAATTGGTGTTACATCAGTAATTGATGTAATTTCAAGTCCAGATGCTTGTAAAGCTCTGATTGCAGCTTCACGACCAGAACCAGGTCCCTTAACAAATACGGAAACAGTTCTTAAGCCGTTCTCCATGCCATTTTTGGCAGCAGCTTCTGCACACATTTGTGCAGCATAAGGAGTAGACTTTCTAGAGCCTTTAAAACCTAAGCTTCCAGCACTAGACCATGCAAGTGCATTGCCATCAGTATCAGTTAAAGTCACAATTGTATTGTTAAATGTTGCTTGGATATGAGCCTGTCCACGTTCAACATTTTTACGATCACGTTTTTTACGAGTTTTACGTGCTTTTTTAGCAACAGCCATGTCTTATATCCCTCCTTACTTACTTTTTCTTTTTACGGCTTACAGTTCTCTTAGGACCTTTACGAGTTCTAGCATTCGTTTTAGTTTTTTGACCACGAACAGGAAGTCCTTTTCTATGTCTAATCCCTCTGTAACAACCGATTTCTTTTAAACGTTTAATGTTCATAGCAATTTCTCTTCTTAAGTCCCCTTCTACAAGGACACTTTCTTCGATAAGTGCTCTTAATTTACTAACTTCTTCTTCAGTAAGATCTTTAACTCTTGTATCTTCACTGATTCCAGCTTTTTTTAAAAGCTCCAAAGAAGTAGGTTTTCCAATACCATAGATATAAGTTAAGCCAATTACAGCTCTCTTCTCTCTAGGTAGGTCAACACCTGCAATTCTTGCCATTGAATTACACCTCCTAATGTGTATTAAAATGTGATGTGTCTTCTATAAAATATCAAATATAAAGTATTTCAGCCGCGCTTTATATCTGTCACACACGATAGATTAACCTTGTGTTTGTTTGTGTTTTGGATTTTCGCAAATGATCATTACTTTACCTTTTCTTTTAATGACTTTGCATTTCTCACACATTGGTTTTACCGATGGTCTAACTTTCATTGTTATACCTCCTTATCCCTTACCACGCCATGTAATTCTGCCTCTTGAAAGGTCATATGGCGATAATTCTAGTGTTACTTTATCTCCAGGTAATATCCTAATAAAATTCATTCGTAGTTTCCCTGAAATGTGTGCCAATACAATATGACCATTTTCCAGTTTAACTTTAAAATTCGCATTTGGTAATGCCTCTACTACTATACCTTCAACTTCAATTGAATCACTTTTTGCCATTAGAATCATCCCTCCTAACTTGGATTAGATTAAGCCTGTTTTTTCGACTTCTTTTCGAAGCATCGCATTTGTTATCTTCTTATCATTTTCGATTTTCTCACGAAGATCTTCACTGAAAAACTTTAATTTAATCAAATGCTTTATCTTCTTCATTTTCGGTTTTTCAAGCTTACGAATGTCTCCATCTGCAATTTTTACAAACTGCTCATCCACAATCTCGATGACGATGAAGATTCTGTCTTTATCTCTTCCTGCTTTTGACTTGACAAATTGACCGATTTCAAGTTCCTTAGATGAATTTAGCATCTAGTCACCTCGCTTATTATAAACTCGTTAGAAGTATTGGATCGTGTTCGGTGATGACCACTGTATGCTCATAATGAGCAGAGAGCTTGCCATCTTTTGTTACAACCGTCCAGTCATCTCCAAGAGTTCTGACGTTAAAATCACCTTCGTTAACCATTGGCTCTATTGCAAGGACCATTCCCGGGACCAGTCTTGGACCTTTCCCAGCTGGACCATAGTTCGGCACTGCCGGCTCCTCATGAAGCTTAGTTCCAATACCATGTCCAACATAATCTCTTACAATGCTAAAACCTTCAGCTTCTGCATGCCTTTGAATTGCGTTTGAGATATCAAAGAGTCTGTAACCCACCCTACAATATTTCAGACCTTCAAAAAAACTTGCTTCAGTGACTTTAATTAGTTTCAAAGCATTTTCACTCACCTTGCCAACAGGATGAGTTCTAGCAGCATCACCATGATAGCCGTTTTTAAGTGCACCGACATCAATGCTGATTATATCTCCTTCTTTCAACACAGTATCAGAAGGTATGCCGTGAATCACTTGATCGTTGATTGAGGCACATATGGAAGCTGGAAAGCCCCCATAGCCTTTAAATGAAGGCACTGCCTGATGCTCAAGTATTAATTTTTCAGCAATTTGATCAAGCTCCCCTGTTGTAATACCAGGCTTTATAGCATTTTTTATCGCTTCATGAACTAATGCAACAATACGTCCAGACTCTTGCATCAGCTCAATTTCATGTTTTGATTTTATAACAATCATGCTTAGCCCCTTAATGCTTTTACGATATCTTCAAATACTAATTTAATATCTTGTTCACCTTCAATATCAACAAGAACATTCTTTGAAGAATAATAACTGATTAATGGCGCTGTTTCATTCATATATACATCAATTCTGTTTTTAACAGTCTCTTCAACATCATCAGTGCGTTGGTACAATTCTCCACCACATTTGTCACAAACGCCTTCAACTTTAGAAGCGTTGTTAAGAATATGATAAGTTGCACCACAGTTCTTACAAATACGTCTGCCAACAGCTCTGGAAACCAAAACATCAGGATTGACTTTAATGTTGATCACTGCATTTAGCGATACGCCAAGATTTTCTAAGACCTTGTCCAGTTCATCCGCTTGAACTTCTGTTCTAGGAAAACCGTCCAGTAAAAAACCCTCTTTGCAATCTGCTTCTTTTAAGCGATCTTCAACAATTTCAACAACTAACGAATCTGGTACTAATGCGCCTTGATCCATGTAGGATTTAGCTCTTTTCCCCAGTTCTGTGCCTTCTTTAATATTTTTTCTGAATATATCACCGGTTGAAATATGCGGAATCGCATATTTAGAAGTGATATATTCAGCTTGTGTGCCTTTACCCGCGCCTGGAGGGCCCAATAAGATCAGTCTCATTTTTCCTCCTTAGCTTAAAAAGCCTTCATAATGTCTCATGAGCATTTGAGCTTCAATTTGTTTCATTGTTTCAAGTGAAACAGAAACGACGATGAGTAACGATGTACCCCCAAAACTAAAGCTTGTGTTCGTAAGTGCTCCTAAGAAGTTTGGTAAAATCGCAATCGCTGCTAAGAATAACCCACCAACAATTGTAATCTTATTTAACGACTTGCCAAGGTATTCCGCTGTTGGTTTACCTGGTCTAATGCCTGGAATAAATCCACCGTTCGTTTTTAAACGATCTGAAACTTCGATCGGATTAAACGTAATATTCGTATAGAAAAATGTAAATGCAAATATTAAAATCGCATAGAGTACATTATACAAAATCGAGGTTTGATTCAACCATTTGCTTACAAAGACTGCAAACCCAGAACCTGGGAAAAATGCCGAAATTGTAAGTGGGAACATTAATATTGAAATTGCAAATATGACTGGAATAACGCCCGCTTGATTCACTTTTAAAGGAATATGTGTGCTTTGTCCGCCATACATTTTTCTGCCTACAACTCTTTTCGCATATTGCACAGGGATTTTTCTCTGTCCTTGTTGAATAAAGATAACACCTGATATAATTGCGACCGCTATTATGCAAAAGATAATCACTTGAACGAGATGAACTTGCCCAATTCTGAGATTGTTAATCGTCGTAAAAGTTGAAGATGGTACTCTTGCTATAATTCCAGCAAAGATAAAAAGTGAAATACCGTTTCCGATACCATTCTCTGTTATTTTCTCACCTAAGTACATTAAGAACGCTGTTCCAGCCGTTAAGGTCAACACAGAAATGAATGTTGAAAATGCACCTGGGTTTAAGAAAAATCTCTGGAAATAACCTAAGCTGAATCCAATGCCTTGGATTAGTGCTAAAACAACCGTTAAGTAACGTGTATATCTAGCAATTTTCTTTCTACCTTCTTCACCCTCTCTTGCCAACGCTTCTAAAGAAGGAAAAGCAATCTGTAAAAGGTTCAGTACGATTGAAGCCGTAATATAGGGGCTAATCCCCAATGCGAAAATGGTAAACGTCTTAAAGTTACCACCACTCATTAAGTTAAACAATCCTAATAATCCATCTTCACTATTAGCAAACGCTGCTGCTAACTTTGCACTATCAATTCCTGGTACTGGTACTGTAGATCCTAATCTAAAAACTGCAATCATCGCAAAAGTATAGAGGATTCTCTTTCTTAGATCAGGAATTTTCCAAGCGTTTTTAAGTGTAGAAAACAATTAGATCACCTCTGCCTTTCCTCCAGCAGCTTCAATTTTAGTTATCGCTGACTGAGTGAATTTGTTAGCCCTTACTGTAAGCTTTTTATTCAATTCTCCATCGCCTAATACTTTAATACCGTAATTCACTTTGCTAACAACACCAGTTTCTAACAACAATTCAGGCGTAATTTCTGTTCCATCTTCAAAGCTGTTTAAAAGCTCCACATTGATGATCGTCCATTGTTTCTTGAATTTATTGTTGAATCCTCTTTTTGGAATTCTTCTGAATAATGGCATCTGACCACCCTCAAAGCCCGGTTTTACACCACCGCCTGAGCGTGAATTTTGACCATTCATACCGCGTCCTGCAGTTGTACCCAAACCAGAACCCGTACCTCTACCAACTCTTTTTTTAGACTTAGTAGAACCTTCTGCTGGTCTTAAATCATGAAGTCTCATGGTCACACCTCCTTTATGATTACTCTACTATTTGAACTAAGTGATTGACTTGATTGACCATACCTCTCATTTGAGCATTGTCTTGTTTTTCAACCACTTGACCGATTTTTTTAAGGCCTAATGCTTCAACAGTTTTTTTATGTTTTGGCAAAACACCGATTGTACTTTTAACTAATTTTACTTTAATTGTAGCCAAGGTTCATACCCCCTAACCTAAAATTTCTTCTACAGTCTTACCTCTTAATTTAGCCACACTTTCAGCTGTTTTAAGATTATTAAGACCATCGATCGTTGCATTAACCATATTTCTAGGGTTATTACTACCCAATGATTTAGCTCTTACGTCTTTAATACCTGCAAGTTCCAACACCGCACGAACAGGACCACCAGCAATAACGCCCGTACCTTCAAAAGCTCTCATGATTCTGACAGAGCCAGAGCCATAATGACCTTCAATGTTATGTGGTACAGTCGTTCCTACTCTTGGAACATAAATTAATCGTTTTTTTGCATCTTCAATTGCTTTAGAAATTGCTTCTGGTACTTCTTTTGCTTTACCAGTACCAATTCCAACATGGCCATTCTCATCTCCAACAACAACAAGTGCGCTGAATCTGAAATTTCTACCACCTTTAACAACCTTAGTAACACGATTTATATTGATAACCTGTTCTTTGAGGTCTAACTTACTCGCATCAATCATTTGACGACTCATGTGCATACCTCCCTAATCTAGAATTTAAGTCCTGCTTCTCTTGCGCCTTCAGCGAGTTCTTTTACTCTACCGTGGTAGAGGTAACCGCCTCTATCAAAAACAACATCTTCAATACCTTTTTCAAGCGCTTTTTTAGCCACTAACTCACCAACTAATTTAGCAGCTTCTTTATTTCCAGTATTCGAAACTTTATCTTTAACGGAAGTTTCAAGGCTAGAAGCAGCAACTAAAGTGTTTCCAGTTACGTCATCAATAATTTGCGCGTAAATGTTAAGATTAGATCTATAAACATTTAGTCTAGGCTTCGCAGCGGTACCAGAAATTTTCTTACGCACTCTCATATGACGCGCTTTTCTATTTTCATTTCTACTTGCCATTAGTTATGCCACTCCTTTCTTATTTTTTACCAGTTTTACCTTCTTTACGTCTAACGTTTTCGTCAGCGTAACGAACGCCTTTACCTTTGTAAGGTTCTGGTTTTCTCCACTCTCTGATCTTAGAAGCGTAGTTACCAACTCTTTGCTTGTTGATACCTTTTACGATGATTTCAGTTTGAGTTGGCACTTCAACTGTAATACCTTCTGGATCTTCCATGACAACTGGATGTGAATGTCCTAATTGAAGTTCTAACTTTTTACCGTTTTTAGCCGCTTTGTAACCTACACCAACGACTAAAAGCTTTCTTTCATATCCTTTAGTTACACCAACAACCATGTTGTTGATAAGCGCTCTAGATAATCCATGTAACGCTCTATGTCTCTTATTATCAGACGGTCTTACAACAGTTAACGTTTCACCATCTATATCGATCTTAATGTCTTTGTCTATTTGCTCTGACAATTCTCCTAGAGGTCCTTTTACAGTTACAAAATTTTCACTTGTAACAGTAACTTGAACTCCTTGAGGTATTGTAATAGGCAATCTACCTACTCTCGACATTGTCACACCTCCTAGTTATTCGTATTACCATACGTAACAGATTACTTCGCCGCCAACTTCAAGCTTTCTAGCTTCTCTATCAGTGATGATACCGTTTGAAGTCGAAATAATCGCTACACCTAATCCACCTAAAACTCTTGGTACATCTGTTTTCTTTGCATAAACTCTTAAGCCTGGCTTAGAGATTCTTTTAAGTCCAGTGATAACACGTTCTTTGCTATCGCCATATTTAAGTTCGATTCTAATCAAACCTTGTTTACCGTCTTCTATTACATCAAATCCTTTGATGTATCCTTCTTGTAAAAGGATCTCAACGATTTTCTTTTTAACATTCGATGCTGGAACATCTACTGAAGCATGTTTAACCATATTAGCGTTACGTACACGTGTCAGTAAATCAGCAATTGGATCTGTCATAGCCATGAGTATTTACCTCCTTCCGATTTCTTACCAGCTAGCTTTTCTAACACCAGGAATTTGACCTTTGTATGCCAATTCTCTAAAGCAGATACGGCAAACTCCATATTTTCTTAAATAAGCATGTGGTCTTCCACAGATTCTACATCTATTGTATTCTCTAGTTGAGTACTTTTGCGTTCTTGACTGTTTAACTTTAAGACTCGTTTTAGCCACTATAATCCCTCCTTACTTAACGAATGGCATTCCCATCAATCTCAATAATTCTCTTGCCTCTTCATCAGTTTTTGCAGAAGTGACGAAAGTGATGTCCATACCTCTTACAGTTTCTACCTTATCAATGTTGATTTCTGGAAAGATCAACTGCTCTTTAACACCTAAAGTATAGTTTCCTCTTCCGTCGAAAGAATTAGCACTAACACCTCTAAAGTCTCTTACCCTTGGTAATGCAATTGTAATGAATCTGTCTAAGAATTCATACATTCTCTCACCTCTAAGAGTTACTTTAGCGCCAACATTCATACCAGCTCTCACTTTGAAGTTTGCAACTGATTTTTTTGCTTTTGTAATCACAGGTGCCTGTCCAGCGATAGTTGTCAATTCATCAACGGCAGCTTTGATTACTTTTGGATTATCTTTACCATCACCGAGACCCATATTGATTACGACTTTCTCGATTTTTGGAAGTTGCATTACATTGTCATATTGGAATTTTTCCATTAAGGCTTTTTTGACCTCATTATTGTATTTCTCTTTAAATCTTGCCATGAGTTAAACCTCCTTTCTCACTGGATTAGTCTATTACTTCACCTGTTTTCACAGATACTCTTACTTTTTGTCCATTCTCTAACACTTTAGAAGCTAATCTTGTACCTGCTTTAGCTTTTGCATCATAATAAAGTACGTTAGACACATGGATTGGTGCTTCTTTGTGAATTCTGCCACCTTGTTGTACCTTCATAGAAGGTTTTTGGTGTTTAGTCGCCATGTTGACATTTTCAACAATAATTCTATCCGTCTTTGGATTCGCGCTTAACACTTTGCCTTTTTTGCCTTTATCTTTTCCAGCAATTACGATAACTGTATCGCCCTTTTTAATATGCATTACTACACCTCCTAAGTTTAAAGAACTTCTGGAGCTAGAGAAACTATTTTCATGAATTTTCTATCTCTTAACTCTCTAGCAACAGGTCCGAAGATACGAGTTCCTACTGGAGATAAATCCTCTTTTATAATTACTGCAGCATTTTCATCAAATTTGACGTAACTACCATCAGGTCTTCTTAAACCATAGTTGCTTCTAACTATAACAGCTTTAACGACGTCACCTTTCTTGACAACTCCGCCAGGTGTTGCATTTTTAACACTCGCTACTATAACATCTCCGATATTACCGTATTTTCTCTTTGAACCACCTAATACACGGATACAAAGTATTTCTTTCGCGCCAGAGTTATCAGCAACTTTTAAACGAGTTTCGTTTTGGATCATGCTTTTTTCCTCCTCTTAGCTAAATCTACTTAGCTTTTTCAACGACTTCAACTAGTCTCCATCTTTTATCTCTGCTAAGCGGTCTAGTTTCCATAATTCTTACTTTATCACCTATACCACATTGATTGTTTTCATCATGTGCTTTAAACTTCTTTGTTCTCTTAACTCTTTTTCCATAGAGTGGATGGCGAATGAAGTCTTCTACTGTAACAACGATGGTTTTATCCATTTTATCGCTTGTAACGTATCCGACTCTTAGTTTTCTTCTTCCTCTTTCCACAGCGTAACCTCCTCTGCTTATGCTTTGATCTCTCTAGCTCTTAAGATCGTTTTAGCACGCGCAATATCCTTTTTTATAGCTTTAATCTGCATAGGATTGTCTAATTGCCCAGTTGCCAATTGGAATCTTAAGTTGAAGAGCTCATTTTTCAACTCGACAATTTTATCGTTTAATTCTTGTGAAGTCATTTCCATAATTTTGTTTGCTTTCAACTTATTCACCACCCTTTTCGATAGCGTCTTCCTTCTTAACGAATTTACACTTAATTGGTAATTTATTTGCTGCAAGTCTCATTGCTTCTCTTGCAGTTTCTTCGTCTACTCCAGAAAGTTCGAACATTACTCTACCTGGTTTAACAACAGCTACCCAGTACTCAGGTGAACCTTTACCAGCACCCATACGAGTTTCAGCAGGTTTTTGTGTTACCGGCTTATGAGGGAAAATTTTAATCCAAACTTTACCGCTTCTTTTCATTTTTCTATTCATAGCAATTCTGGCTGCTTCAATTTGATTTGCTGTAATCCAAGCAGGCTCCATAGCAACTAAACCGTAATCTCCGTAAGTCACTGTGTTCCCTTTTTGAGCAGTACCCGACATTCTACCTCTGTGAACTCTACGGCGTTTTACTCTTTTAGGCATTAACATATGGTAGTTGCCTCCTTTCACAAAACTTTCTTATTAATTATCGTTATTTCTTGGTCTTCTTGGTCCTCTATTTTGTCCGCCTTGTGCATTTCTGCCGCCTCTTTGTGGACGTTTATCAGTTTGTTTTCTAGCTTCTTTTCTTCTAAGTCTAGTCTCTTCACTGACACTTGGTAAGATCTCGCCTTTGTTGATCCAAACTTTTACACCGATTTTACCGTAAGTTGTATCTGCTTCCGCAAATCCATAGTCGATATCAGCTCTAAGTGTAGACAAAGGTACGTTACCTTCAGAATAGCCTTCTGTTCTTGCCATCTCAGCGCCGCCTAAACGACCAGATGTCTGAACTTTAATACCTTCTGCACCAGATTTCATAGATCTTCCGATAACTTGTTTCATTGCTCTTCTGAACGAAACACGTTTTTCTAATGAGAACGCTACATTTTCAGCAACTAATTGAGCATCTAAGTCGATATTGTCAACTTCTGAAATATCTAATTGAATAGATTTCTTAGTCAATTTTTCAAGTTCTTCTCTTAAAACTTTAATGTTTTCGCCACCTTTACCAACAACCATACCTGGTTTAGCAGTGAATACGTTAATATGAACTTTATCATTTGCCGCTCTGTCAATATAGATTCTTGAAATACCAGCTGTAAAAAGTCTTTCTTTTACATGTTTTCTAATTTCGAAATCTTCGATTAATAAATCTGCGAAGTTTCTTTTATTTGCATACCATTTTGAGTCCCAATCTTTGATGACTCCAACTCTGAGTCCGTGTGGGCTAACTTTTTGACCCATTCAGTGCACCCTCCTTTTACTCTTTTTCCGCGACTACTACGCCAACATGACTAGATCTTCTTAAAACAGGATTTGCTCTTCCCATTGATCCAGCATTCCATCTTTTTAATGTAGGGCCTTGATTTGCGTAAATTTCTTTTACGATTAAAGCTTCTACATCCATGTGATGATTGTTCTCAGCATTTGCAATCGCTGAATTTAAGACTTTTAAAAATATCTCTGCACCTTTTCTAGGTGTGAATTTTAAAATTGATTGTGCTTCTTTAACATTTTTTCCTCTTACTAAATCAGCGATTGGCTTCATTTTTCGAGGAGAAATTCTTATGTGCTTAGCTTCCGCTCTAGCTTGCATTCTGATGGCCTCCTTTCGGATTATTACGTTTATTTACTCTTCTTATCGCCTGCGTGTCCTCTAAAAGTTCTAGTAGGCGCGAATTCACCTAATTTATGTCCGATCATATCTTCCGTTACATAAACCGGAATGTGTTTTCTTCCATCGTGAACTGCGATAGTATGACCAACCATTTGTGGGAAAATAGTTGATGATCTCGACCAAGTTTTTAGAACTTTCTTTTCATTATTCGAGTTCATTGTTTCTATTTTTTTCAAAAGGCCCTTGTGGACAAAAGGTCCTTTTTTAAGAGATCTTCCCATGATCTGTCCTCCTTTCAGATTTAAGAACTAAATTATTTCTTTCTAGCAGAAACAATATATTTGTTCGAATGTTTGTTTTTCTTTCTTGTTTTGTAACCAAGAGCTGGTTTACCCCAAGGTGTAACAGGATTAGCTCTACCGATAGGTGCTTTACCTTCACCACCACCGTGTGGATGGTCATTCGGGTTCATTACAGATCCTCTGACAGTTGGTCTAATACCCATATGTCTTTTCTTACCTGCTTTACCTACAGTGATATTTTCGTGGTCGATGTTACCCACTTGACCAACTGTTGCTCTACATTCTTTTCTTACATATCTCGTTTCACCGGATGGCAATCTCACAAGTGCGTATTTACCTTCTTTAGCCATTAATTGAGCTGAGTTTCCTGCAGATCTAACTAACTGACCACCTTTACCCACTTTCATCTCGATGTTGTGAATAATTGTACCCACTGGCATATTCATAAGCGGCATTGAGTTCCCCACTTTGATATCCACATGTTCGCCAGATACAACAACATCCCCAACTTTTAAGCCATTCGGATGAAGAATATATCTTTTTTCACCATCAGCATACGATAATAGTGCAATATTGGCGCTTCTATTTGGATCGTATTCAACAGCTGCTACCTTTGCAGGCACATCATCTTTTAATCTTTTAAAATCAATTATTCTATATTTCTTAGTCGCTCCGCCACCTCTATGACGCACAGTGATTTTACCTTGATTATTTCTACCAGAATGTTTCTTAAGTGTCATGATTAATGACTTTTCTGGTTGTCTTTTAGTAATTTCTTCAAACGTTGACACTGTCATTTGTCTTAGAGCAGGTGAAGTCGGTTTAAATCCTCTAATTCCCATGGTTTTACCTCCTTCGAGTTTTTATTACATACCTTCAAAGAATTCGATAGTCTTGCTATCCTCAGTTAGCTTAACAATAGCTTTTTTCCAGCTTCTTGTATAGCCTTGGTTTCTGCCTTGTCTCTTTAATTTTCCTGGCACATTCAAAGTATTTACCTTTTCAACTTTTACGCCGAAAACTTCTTCCACAGCTCTTTTAATCTGTGTTTTATTAGCATCTTTGTGAACTTCAAATGTGTACTTTCTATCTGCTGTTTGCATCATAGAGTTTTCTGTAACGATTGGCTTAATGATAATATCGTAAGAGGTTCTCATTACGCGTACACCTCCTCAAATTTCTCGATTGCACTCTTAGTCACAACAAAGAAGTCATGATTTAAGATTTCATATACGTTGATTTGTCCAACAAACGAAGCTTGAACACCTTCAATATTGCTTGCTGATCTTACAACGTTTTCTTCTTTACAACAAGTTACAAGTAAAGATTTTTTACCAGCTACTTTTAAGTTTTCTAAAACTTTAAGCATTTCTTTTGTTTTTGGCGAGCTTAATGCGAACTCATCAATAACAATCACTTCATTGTCTCTTACTTTAGCACTTAACGCTGATTTAAGCGCAAGTCTTCTCATTTTCTTAGGCAATGAGTATCTGTAACTTCTTGGTTTCGGTGCAAATGCCACACCACCACCAATATAGTGAGGTGCTCTAATTGTACCTTGTCGTGCGTTACCAGTTCCTTTTTGTCTAAATGGCTTTTTGCCACCGCCTCTTACTTCTGCTCTTGTTTTAGCAGATTGCGTACCTTGTCTTTGATTTGCTAAGTAATTCTTAACAACTTCATGCATTACAGGTATATTTGGCTCTATTCCGAAAATAGTTTCATTTAACTCTATTTCACTGACCTTTTGGCCTGAAATGTTCAATATATCTAATTTAGGCACTGTGCTTCCTCCTTTCATCAGCTATTATTTTATTGCCTTAACAGCTTTTCTAATTACGATTTGACCGCCTTTTGGTCCCGGCACTGCACCTTTAACCAATAAGAGATTTCTTTCGAGATCTACTTTTACAACTTCAAGGTTTAAAACCGTAACTTGCTCATTACCCATTCTTCCTGCCATTGGCATGCCTTTAACAACTCTAGCTGGGTAAGATGCCGCACCAATCGAACCTGGACCTCTATGGAATTTAGAACCATGAGTTTCAGGGCCTCTTGCTTTATTATGTCTTTTTATAAGACCAGCAGTCCCTTTACCTTTAGAAGTACCCGTTACGTCGATCATTTGACCTGCTTCAAAAATATCAGCTTTGATTTCTTGCTTTACTTCGAACCCGTCAGTTGATTCAACTCTGAATTCTTTTAAAGTTTTTTTATAAGGAACACCTGCTTTGTCAAAATGTCCTTTTTTAGGTTTGTTCACGTGTTTGTCTTTCACATCACCTGAAGCGACCTGTACCGCATTGTAACCATCTGTTTCAACAGTTTTGATTTGAGTTACTGCCATAGGCTGAACTTCAACAACTGTAACAGGTGTTACGATGCCTTTTTCATTAAATACTTGGGTCATACCGATTTTTTTACCGATAATTCCTACCATGCGTTTGCACCTCCTAATAATTTTACAGCGGATTACTTCTGTAATCATACTAAAAAATCAGGTTTATCTATTTAAACCGAAATCTTAGTTTCTAATTCCTAAAGCTTAATTTCTACATCTACACCTGCAGGTAATTCAAGCTTCATGAGAGCGTCAACTGTCTTTTGTTGCGGATTTAAGATGTCAATGAGTCTTTTGTGCGTTCTGATTTCGAATTGCTCTCTAGAATCTTTGTACTTATGAACCGCTCTTATGATAGTGACGATTTCTTTTTTTGTTGGCAATGGAATAGGTCCAGCCACGTCTGCTCCTGTTAACTTCGCTGCTTCAACAATCTTTTGAGCAGTGTTGTCTAGGATTTTGTGATCAAATGATTTTAATCTGATTCTGATTTTTTGCTTGTTAGCCATTGTTTAACCTCCTTATTTTTATCGTACGTTGACTGCGATCATACGACCGAGTTTCTTGTCGTCCACTGCGCCGGGTGTTTCACCATTGAATGAAAAACAGACTCGTCGCCCATATCGCGTATGGACAATTCTCCATGGAAATTCTCTCACAGTATAAGTAACTTTCCACTTCATCGCATTAGTGCACCATAATAGTATATAATAACCCCTCGCATAATGCAAGGGGTTATTTGCAAAGTTTGTTATAAACTTTTTGTAAACATTAACGACTTCAATAAAGTATCTTATTGAGTAATTTTATTAACGTTACCAGAACCTACTGTTCTACCACCTTCACGAATTGAGAATTTTACACCTTCTTCAATTGCGATTGGTGAAATCAGTTCGATGCTCATTTCAACGTTATCGCCAGGCATACACATTTCAACGCCTTCTGGTAAGTTGATTGATCCTGTTACGTCTGTTGTTCTGAAGAAGAATTGTGGTCTGTATCCTTTAAAGAATGGTGTATGTCTTCCACCCTCTTCTTTTGTAAGAACGTATACTTGTGCTTCGAATTTCGTATGTGGTTTGATTGTGCCTGGTTTTGCAAGAACTTGTCCTCTTTGGATATCTGTTCTTTGTACACCTCTTAATAATAAACCTACGTTATCGCCTGCTTGTCCTTGATCCAATAATTTCTTGAACATTTCAACGCCTGTTACAACTACTTTTCTTGGCGCTTCAGTAAGTCCTACGATTTCTACTTCTTCTGATACTTTGATGATACCTCTGTCAATTCTACCTGTTGCAACTGTTCCTCTACCTGTGATAGAGAATACGTCTTCCACTGGCATTAAGAATGGTTTGTCTGTTGCTCTTTCCGGTTGTGGAATATACTCATCGATTACGTTGAATAATTCAATGATTTTTTCTGCCCACTCTGCATCGCCCTCAAGCGCTTTAAGTGCAGATCCTCTGATGATTGGTGTATCATCGCCTGGGAAGTCGTATTCTGTTAATAAATCTCTTACTTCCATTTCAACAAGTTCTAATAACTCTTCATCATCTACCATGTCGCATTTGTTTAAGAAAACAACGATATATGGCACGCCTACTTGTCTAGAAAGAAGGATATGCTCTCTTGTTTGTGGCATTGGACCATCTGCTGCTGATACAACTAGGATAGATCCGTCCATTTGTGCTGCACCTGTGATCATGTTTTTAACGTAGTCAGCATGGCCTGGGCAGTCAACGTGAGCATAATGTCTCGCTGGTGTTTCGTATTCAACGTGAGCTGTAGAGATTGTGATCCCTCTTTCTCTCTCTTCTGGTGCTTTATCGATATTATCAAAATCTACTTTTTGTCCTAAAGCGTATTTTTCGAATAATACTTTTGTAATCGCTGCTGTTAATGTTGTTTTACCGTGGTCAACGTGACCAATTGTTCCGATATTACAATGCGGTTTATTTCTTTCGAATTTTTGCTTTGCCATTTTAAATATTCCTCCTCGGGTTATTTTTTACCTAACACATCTTCAGCAATGCTTTTTGGAACTTGTTCGTAATGGTTAAATACCATTGAGTAAGTTCCACGACCTTGCGTATTTGAACGAAGGTCTGTAGCATAACCAAACATTTGCGATAAAGGTACATAAGATCTAATAATTTGAACGCCATTCACCATTTCCATACCTTCTAAACGACCACGTCTAGAGTTGACGTCTCCCATTACATCACCAAGATATTCTTCTGGAACAGTAATTTCAACTTTCATATATGGTTCAAGTAAAATAGCATCACCTTTTCTCATTGCCTCTTTGAAAGCCATGGAAGCAGCAAGTTTGAACGCCATCTCGTTAGAGTCGACTTCATGATAAGAACCATCATATAAGTCTGCGCTCACGTCAACAACTTCATAACCACCTAAGATTCCAGCTTTCATAGCGCCAGCAACACCTTCTTCTATCGCTTTGAAGTATTCTCTAGGAACGCTACCACCAGTAACGGTAGACACGAACGAAAATCCTTTTCCAGCTTCAACAGGTGCAAATTTGATCTTAACGTGACCGTATTGACCTTTACCACCTGACTGCTTAGCATATTTATAATCAATATCAACTGGTTTCGTAATTGTTTCTTTGTAAGCAACTTGCGGTGCACCAATATTAGCTTCCACTTTGAATTCTCTTAAAAGTCTATCTACGATGATCTCAAGGTGAAGTTCACCCATACCAGCGATGATAACTTGTCCAGTTTCTTCATCTGTGTAAGTTTTAAATGTTGGATCCTCTTCTGCTAGTTTTGCAAGGGCAATACCCATTTTTTCTTGTCCAGCTCTTGTTTTAGGCTCAATTGCCACACGAATAACCGGATCTGGGAATTCCATTTTTTCAAGAATAATCAGATTATCCGGATCACATAAAGTATCTCCAGTTGTTGTGAATTTTAAACCTACAGCAGCAGCTATATCACCAGAATAAACTTTTGAAATTTCTTCTCTTTTATTAGCATGCATTTGAAGGATTCGACCAACTCTTTCTTTTTTATCTTTAGTTGAGTTTTGAACATAAGAACCCGCATCTAAAGTACCAGAGTAAACTCTGAAGAAAGTTAACTTTCCAACATATGGATCCGTCATGATTTTAAATGCAAGTGACGAGAACGGAAGACTGTCATCTGCTGGTCTTGCAACTTCATTACCATATTCATCAGTACCTTTAATTGCAGCTACATCTGTAGGTGCAGGCATGTAATCCAAAACAGCGTCAAGCATTAATTGGACACCCTTATTCTTATAAGCTGATCCGCAAAGTACAGGCACGATTTCGTTGTTGATAGTTGCTCTTCTAAGCGCCGCTTTAAGCTCATCAACACCTATTTCATCGCCTTCTAAATACTTCATCATTAAATCTTCATCAGTAGACGCAATTGCCTCTACCATTTTTTCTCTATATTCTTCTACCAATTCGGCGAACTCTTCAGGAATTGCAATTCTTTCAATCTTTTCGCCTAAATCATCTCTATAATATACAGCTTCGTTAGCGACCAAGTCAATAAGACCTTCGTATTTATCTTCTGCTCCAATTGGTAATTGGATTGGAACCGCATTTGCTTTTAAACGATCTTGCATCATTTTAACAACTCTATAGAAGTCAGCACCTGTGATATCCATTTTATTTACAAAAGCCATTCTTGGTACACTGTATTTGTCAGCTTGTCTCCAAACTGTTTCAGATTGAGGCTCAACCCCACCCTTTGCACAAAATACAGCTACAGAACCATCTAATACACGAAGTGATCTTTCAACTTCAACTGTAAAGTCAACGTGACCTGGTGTGTCAATGATGTTAATTCTCTTACCTTTCCAGACACAAGTTGTAGCAGCAGAAGTAATTGTAATACCTCTCTCTTGCTCTTGCTCCATCCAGTCCATTGTTGCAGCACCTTCGTGAACTTCACCAATTTTGTAGTTGATACCTGTATAATAGAGGATTCTTTCTGTAGTAGTCGTCTTACCGGCATCAATATGAGCCATGATACCGATATTTCTAGTATTCTCTAAAGTATAATCTCTACCCATATTCATCCTCCTTTCACATGCTTAATAATCTTTTTAAAAAGAACAACTTACCATCTGTAATGAGCAAATGCTTTATTTGCGTCAGCCATTTTGTGAGTGTCTTCTCTTTTCTTAACAGACGCACCTGTGTTGTTCGCTGCATCCATGATTTCTTTTGCCAATCTATCTTGCATTGTTCTTTCGCCTCTTTTACGAGAGTACGTAATTAACCATCTTAGACCAAGAGTCTGTCTTCTTTCAGCTCTTACTTCCATAGGTACTTGGTAGTTTGTACCACCAACTCTTCTCGCTTTAACTTCAAGAACAGGCATGATGTTGTTCATCGCTTCTTCAAAAACTTCAAGTGCATTCTTGCCAGTTTTTTCAGCAATTTGATCAAACGCACCGTAAACGATACTTTGAGCAACACCTTTTTTACCATCATACATAATTTGATTAACTAGTTTTGATACTACCACGCTTCCATATACTGGATCTGGCAATACGCTTCTTTTAGGTACATTTCCTTTTCTAGGCACTTTTCTTCCCTCCTTATAATATGTTTTGGTCATTCATCGGTACTCGGCAATTTAATGCCGTTTGTGCGATTTACTTATTGAATTTTTTTATTGCTTCTTTTGATAATATATTACTATATAAAGCCCCTTCCTTTCGGAAGAGGCTGATTAACTAACTACTTTTTCTTTGGTCTCTTAGCACCATATTTTGATCTCGCTTGCATTCTGTTGTTTACACCAGCAGAATCAAGTACTCCCCTAACGATGTGATATCTACATCCAGGTAAGTCTTTTACTCTACCGCCTCTTATTAAAACAACACTATGCTCTTGTAAGTTATGACCAACACCTGGGATGTAAGCAGTTACCTCTAAGCCATTCGTTAATCTCACCCTAGCAACTTTTCTCAAAGCTGAGTTAGGTTTTTTAGGAGTTACAGTTTTAACGCTCGTACAAACTCCTCTTTTTTGAGGTGAACTCATTTTAACTGGCTTTCTCTTTAAAGTATTCATGCTTCTTTGTAATGCAGGTGCAGTTGATTTTTCTTCAATTGCAAGTCTTCCTTTTCTTACTAACTGATTTATAGTAGGCATTCCTTTACAGCACCTCCTTCCTTTTATTTTATCTATTTTTCAATAACCGCTGTCGCAGCACCAACGTCAATATTACAAGCCCTTCCAAGTTCCTTCATTGTATCGATAAAGATGATTTCTATCTCCTGTTCTGTGGCGAGTTGAATAATCCGCCTCACAACATGCTGTTCAGCATCTTTTGCAATGAAAACTAACTCAGCATGACCACTAGCCAAGACCTTTGTTGTTTGCTTGACTCCAATGACCAATTTGGGATTGTTGGATAGTTCATTTATCTGCATACGGTGTCCCTCCTTTGAAGTCGCCAATATGCACTTCATCATTTTAACACCATAAATTTTGGCTGTCAACAAAATTTATGTTAAATACTCTTAAAGGATTACTCCATTTCCAATGAGAAAGTGTCTTTTGACTTGACTGCTATATCACGATAATATCTCATACCTGTTCCTGCTGGGATCAGTTTACCGATAATAACGTTTTCTTTAAGTCCAAGTAATCGATCTTCTTTGCCATTGATTGCAGCTTCCGTTAAAACTCTAGTGGTCTCTTGGAAAGATGCAGCCGATAAGAAGGATTCAGTTGCCAATGATGCTTTGGTAATTCCCAATAGAGATCTCGATCCAGTAGCCGGAACGCCACCTTCTTCTTCAATCTGGCTATTGATTCTATTAAACTCTTTTAAGCTGATAACGCTACCTGGCAACACAAGTGAATCACCCGATTCGTCAACTTTAACTTTAGAGAGCATTTGCTTAACGATGATTTCAATATGCTTGTCATTGATATCAACGCCTTGTAGACGATATACTTTTTGTACTTCTTTAATGATGTACTCTCTTACGCCTTTCACACCAACCGCTCTAAGCAAATCATGAGGATTGATTGAGCCCTCAGTAATCGGTTGACCTGAATAAACTCTGTCATCTTCTTTTACTTTAAGTCGAGCGCCAAAGACGATTTGAGAGGCGTGCTGTTCTCCAGAATCCGAGGTAATGACAACCTCTTTCTTCTTCTTTGTTTCCTTAAATGAAATAACACCATCCGTTTCAGCAATAACAGCAAGTCCTTTAGGTTTTCTAGCTTCAAAAAGCTCTTCAACCCTTGGAAGACCCTGTGTGATATCGCCGCCGGCTACCCCGCCTGTATGGAATGTTCTCATTGTAAGCTGAGTACCTGGCTCTCCGATGGACTGTGCCGCAATAATACCAACAGCCTCTCCAATGTGTACGGGTTTGCCAGTTGCAAGGTTGAGTCCATAACATTTAGAGCACACACCATACTGCGTTTCACAAGTTAACACTGATCTGATCTTAAGCTTGTCGTAACCTGCTTTTACAATTTTATCTGCAATTCTCTCGGAAATAATTTTATCTTTAGAACAAAGTAGCTCTCCTGTTTCTGGATGGAAAACATCCTGTACAGGATAACGACCTAAAATTCTTTCTTGCAATGGTTCAATCAATTCGTTGCCATCACGGAACTCGACAACCTCAATACCCGATTCACTCTCACAATCCACTTCTCTGACGATAACTTCTTGGCTGACGTCAACAAGTCTTCTAGTAAGGTAACCTGAATCGGCTGTACGAAGTGCTGTATCGGCAAGACCTTTACGTGCACCTGTAGTTGAAATAAAGTATTCAAGAACCGATAGGCCTTCACGGAAATTGGATATGATCGGAATCTCTACCGTTTTACCAAGTGCATTGGCCATCAGACCACGCATACCCGCAAGCTGTCTAATTTGGTTCTTAGAACCCCTCGCTCCAGAATCCGCCATGATCTTGATGTTGTTTAAAGTAGAGAGGTTTATCATTAAGGCATCCGTTACATCGTCCGTTGTCTTAGTCCAAGTCTGAATGATCTTTTCATAACGATCTTCATCGGAAATCAAACCTCTTCTGTAAGCTACTTGATATTTATCAACGACTTCTCTTGCTTTTTCAATGAGTGCTTGTTTAGCTTCAGGTACAACCATATCGGATACCGAAACTGTTATTGCCGCTTTTGTTGAGTATTTGAATCCCATATTTTTAAGGTGATCCAGAAGCTCAGCAGTCTTGGTATTTCCGTGTTCGTTAAAACATCTTGCAATAATTTCTTCAAGATTTTTTTTCTTACACAGGAAGTCTACTTCAAGCGCGTATGGTTCTTCAGATCTTTCTACAAAACCTAGATCTTGTGGAATGTTCTCATTAAAAATAAAACGTCCAACAGTACTTTCAACGATAACGCTTCTGTTCTCATCTTTAAGGAATCGTCTCATTTTCACTCTTGTATGAAGGTCAATTGCCTTATTGAAGTAAGCTAATTGCAGCTCTTCGTAATCTTTAAACACTCTTATTTTTTCAGGTTGATCTTCTTTTTCATAAGTCAAATAATATGCGCCAAGGACCATATCCTGAGATGGTGTTGTAATTGGTCTTCCATCTTTTGGTGCCAATATATTGTTAACAGAGAGCATTAAGAATCTTGCTTCTGCTTGTGCTTCTACTGAAAGCGGCACATGGACTGCCATCTGGTCACCGTCAAAGTCGGCATTGTATGCAGTACATACGAGTGGATGAAGTCTTATCGCTTTACCCTCAACCAATACGGGTTCAAACGCTTGAATACCCAATCTATGAAGTGTTGGAGCACGGTTTAAAAGAACTGGATGTTCTTTGATAACATCTTCAACAATCGCCCAAACCTCTGGTTTTACGCGTTCAACCATTCTCTTCGCACTTTTAATGTTGTGAACATAGCCGTCTCTGACAAGACGCTTCATAACGAAAGGTTTAAAGAGTTCAAGTGCCATTTTCTTTGGCAAACCACACTGGTAGAATTTGAGTTCAGGTCCGACAACGATAACCGAACGGCCTGAGTAGTCAACCCTTTTACCCAGTAAGTTTTGTCTGAAACGCCCTTGCTTACCTTTTAAAAGGTCTGATAAAGACTTAAGCGGTCTATTACCAGGTCCTGTAACCGGACGACCTCTTCTACCATTGTCAATAAGCGCATCGACTGCTTCTTGAAGCATACGCTTTTCATTTCTAACAATAATATCTGGTGCGCCAAGTTCTAAAAGCCTTTTAAGTCGATTGTTTCTATTAATAACTCTTCTATAAAGATCATTTAAGTCTGCTGTTGCGAAACGACCACCATCCAGCTGCACCATTGGTCTAAGATCTGGTGGGATAACGGGTACGACGTCTAGAATCATCCATTCAGGATCATTACCAGATTGTCTAAACGCTTCAACAACTTCAAGTCTTCTTACAATTCTTACTTTTTTCTGTCCAGAACTGTCTTTCAAAAGTGCTTTAAGCTCCTTTGCAAGCGCTTCAAGGTCCACTTGCTGCAAAATCTCTTTGATAGCTTCTGCACCCATCATTGCTCTGAAAGCATTTCCATACTTTTCTCTATATTGACCATACTCACTTTCTGTCAATAATTGCTTTCTTTCAAGGCTAGTTTCACCTGGATCGATTACAACATATGAAGCGAAGTAAAGTACTTTTTCTAGAGATCTTGGAGACAAATCAAGCAGAATACCCATTTTAGATGGAATTCCCTTGAAATACCAAATGTGAGATACTGGCGCTGCAAGTTCAATATGTCCCATGCGCTCGCGTCTGACTTTTGATTTAGTAACTTCTACACCACATCGGTCACACACAACACCTTTATATCTTACTTTTTTATATTTACCACAATGACACTCCCAGTCCTTTGTTGGACCAAAGATCTTTTCACAGAAAAGACCTTCCTTTTCAGGTTTGAGCGTTCTATAATTGATCGTTTCCGGTTTTTTCACTTCACCCTTTGACCAAGATCTGATTTTATTTGGTGAAGCTAAGCCTATTCTAATGGAATCAAAATTATTGAATTCTATCAAGGGCTACCTCTCCCTTCTAATAATAATCACTATTATTCTTCATAGTCGTCGTCATCATCCGCTAAGAAAACTTCATCTACTTCTTCTAATGATTCTTCTTCATCAGATGTTTCCTCAATAAATGCGCCTGAATCTACATCATTGGAAATTTTCGCTTCTCTTAAAGCTGTATTGTAGTCTAGTGCATCATCGTCATCATCATCAGCAAGTTCAATTTCAATTTCACCTGCATCATCTCGTAAAACTTTAACATCAAGCGCAAGTGCTTGCAACTCTTTGATTAAAACTTTAAACGATTCAGGAATGCCAGGTTCAGGAATGTTTTCACCCTTGACAATTGCTTCATATGCCTTAACACGACCAACAACATCATCTGATTTTACGGTCAAGATCTCCTGAAGCGTATGCGCTGCACCGTATGCTTCAAGTGCCCAAACCTCCATCTCACCAAAACGCTGTCCACCAAATTGCGCTTTACCGCCAAGTGGCTGTTGCGTAACAAGAGAGTAAGGTCCCGTACTTCTTGCATGGATCTTATCATCAACTAAATGGTGAAGTTTTAACATATACATATAACCAACTGTAACTTGATTATCAAAGCTTTCTCCAGAACGACCATCTCTTACTGTCAATTTACCATTGCCAGGGTAACCCGCTTTGGATAGGATATCCATAATTTGAGACTCTTTTGCACCGTCAAATACTGGCGTTGCAACTTTCCAACCATTCTTCTTAGCAGCAAGTCCTAAATGGACTTCAAGAACCTGTCCAATGTTCATACGCGAAGGTACACCCAGTGGATTAAGGACGATTTGAAGCGCTGTACCATCATCTAAAAACGGCATGTCTTCAACCGGTAAAATTCTAGAGATAACCCCTTTGTTACCATGTCGTCCGGCCATCTTATCACCGACACTTATTTTTCTCTTTTTAGCAATATAAACCCTGATAAGTTTATTAACGCCAGGAGACAACTCATCGCCATTTTCTCTTTCAAATTTCTTGACGTCTACGATAATACCCGATTCACCATGAGGTACTCTAAGAGAAGTATCTCTTACCTCTCTTGCCTTTTCTCCGAAAATAGCTCTCAAAAGTCTTTCTTCAGCAGTGAGTTCCGTTTCGCCTTTAGGGGTTACTTTACCAACCATTATATCGCCTGCATTGACTTCTGCACCAATACGAATAATGCCCTCAGCATCCAAATCTTTTAACGCTTCTTCACCGACATTTGGAATATCTCTAGTAATTTCTTCAGGTCCAAGTTTTGTATCTCTGGCTTCAGATTCATACTCTTCAATATGAATAGAGCTCAGTTTATCTTCCATAACGAGTTCTTCACTTAAAAGAATCGCATCTTCATAGTTATAACCTTCCCACGTCATGAAACCAATGAGCAGATTCGTTCCAAGAGCAATCTCTCCATTGTCAGTGGAAGGTCCATCCGCTATAATATCATCAAATTTAACGATTTCACCTTTTTTAACAAGTGGCTTTTGATTGATACAAGTCCCTTGATTGGATCTTTTGAACTTTAAAAGTCTATGTCTATATTTTTTCTTATCCTCTTTGCCTCTGATGACAATTTCATCAGCCGAAACATATTCCACAACACCATCAACTACAGATTTTATAACAACACCAGAGTCTTTAGCTGCAATATGTTCAATACCCGTACCGATAATAGGCGCTTCTGCCCTAACAAGCGGTACAGCTTGACGTTGCATGTTGGAACCCATAAGCGCACGGTTCGCATCATCATTTTCAAGGAACGGAATCATTGCTGTTGCAACAGAAACCATTTGTTGAGCAGAAACCTCAACTAAGTCTACTTCAGACGCTGGGAATTCCTTGATGTCTGATCTTCTACGCGCTACAATTCTTGATGCAAGAAACTTATTTTCTTCAGTTACAGGTTCATTTGCAGGTGCCACAATATATTTTTCTTCAACATCAGCTGTTATATAGATAATTTCATCTGTTATAACACCCGTTTTTTTATTGATTTTTCTATAGGGTGACTCAATAAAACCATACTCATTAATGCGAGCAAACGTACTCAAAGAACCTATAAGACCGATATTTGGGCCCTCAGGCGTTTCAATCGGACACATTCTACCATAATGCGAATGATGGACGTCACGAACTTCGAAACCAGCTCTTTCTCTCGAAAGACCACCAGGTCCAAGTGCCGACAACCTTCTCTTATGCGTTAATTCTGCAAGCGGATTGGTTTGATCCATAAACTGAGAAAGCTGTGAACTTCCAAAGAATTCTTTGATTGCAGAAACAACCGGTTTGATATTGATAAGCGCTTGTGGCGTAATCGCTTCCATATCTTGAATGGTCATTCTTTCACGAACCACTCTTTCCATTCTAGAAAGACCAATTCTAAATTGATTTTGAAGAAGTTCTCCTACTGATCTGATTCTACGATTTCCAAGATGATCAATATCGTCCACTTGTCCAACACTTAAATTTAAATTTAAGATATAACTAAATGAAGCGATAATGTCCGCATGTGTAATATGTCTTGGCACGAGCTCCGCCATACGATCTTCAATTGCAACCAATCGCTCATCAGCAGATTCATAAGTGTCCAAAATTTCTTTAAGCACTGGATAATAAACTTTTTCCTTAATTTTAAGCTTAGGATGTGTAAAATAAGCACACAAATCAACAAAGTGATTCCCAATTACTCGAACCAATTTGTCTTCGTCACCATATACATCAACACGGCAAACTCCAGCATTCTCAATGATACTTGCCATTTCAATAGAAATTTTTTCATCTTTTTCAACGAGAATTTCACCCGTTTCAGGATTGATAATGTTCTCCGCGGCAACTTTTTCTTCAATACGATTAGAGACACCTAATTTTTTATTGAATTTGTAGCGACCTACCTTCGCAAGATCGTATCTCTTTTCATCAAAGAATAGTGAATTGATTAAATTGCTGGCACTTTCCACAGTTGGCGGCTCACCTGGTCTTAATTTTTTGTAGATTTCAATAAGGCCTTCTTCATAGTTTGAAGTACTGTCCTTATCGAGTGTTTTAATCAATTTTTCATCTTCACCAAATAGATTTAAAATTTCAGTATTGGTTTGATAGCCAAGTGCTCTGATCAAAGTTGTTGCGGGTAATTTTCTAGTACGGTCAATTCGAACAGAAACAATATCATTTGAATCTGTTTCATACTCAAGCCATGCACCACGATTAGGAATAATTGTACTTGAGTAAAGTTTGGTTCCCACCTTGTCAATCTTCACATCATAGTATGGTCCTGGTGATCTAACCAACTGGCTTACAATAACTCTCTCGGCACCATTAATAATAAAGGTCCCTTTTTCAGTCATCAACGGGAAATCTCCCATGAAAACTTTTTGTTCTTTAATTTCGCCTGTTTCCTTATTAATGAAACGAACTTGCACTCTTAAAGGTGCCGCAAAATTAACATCTCTTTCCTTACATTCCTCAACGTCATACTTGGCTTCTTCATCAAGTTCATAATCAATAAACTCAAGTCTTAAATTGCCAGTGTAATCTTCAATTGGAGAAATGTCCTTGAAAGCTTCTTTTAAGCCTTCTTCTAGAAACCATTCGTAAGATTTGCGTTGAATCTCAATTAAATTGGGCTTCTCAAGTAGCTCATTAATTCTAGCAAAACTCATTCTTTCCGTTTTTCCGAGCATTACAGGTTGTGGCATTAAAATTTTCACCCCTTGTGTAATAAAAAATATTGTATCATAAAAGGAACTAATCCTTTTTTACCTTCTCTACTATAAAGTTTTAAAACGCAAAAACTCCATTTTAAACATACTTATAGCATTATAGAATAATATCACACATCAAGACACGTGTCAACATCATTTTATAGGTTTGTTTAAAATAGAGTTTTTCATTTTTGTAATATCTAAATTAAATAGCCACCAAACTTTTGGTGGCTATTTATATTCAGTTACTGACTATTTTAATTCTACTGCTGCACCAGCTTCTTCTAATTTAGCTTTAATTGCTTCAGCATCTTCTTTAGAAACGCCAGCTTTAACAGGTTGTGGCGCGCCATCTACCAAATCTTTAGCTTCTTTTAAGCCAAGACCAGTGATTTCTCTAACCACTTTGATAACGCCGATTTTTTTAGCGCCAGCATTTGCTAAGATAACATCAAATTCTGATTTTTCTTCTACTGCTTCAGCGCCTGCGCCTGCTGCTACTGCTACTACTGGAGCAGATGCAGATACACCGAACTCAGCTTCGCAAGCTTCTACTAATTCTTTAATTTCTAAAATACTCATGCCTTTAATGGCTTCAATAATTTGCTCTTTAGTCATTGTTTTACACCTCCGGATTTTTAACAAGCACTCAATTTATGCTTGTGCTTCTTTTTCTTTAATAAGATTTGATAAGAAATAAGCGAAGTTTGAAACTGGCGCCTTGACACTGCCAAGGAATCTGCCAATGAGAACTTCTTTTGATGGTAAATCTGCAATTTGAATAATCTGTTCGAGATTACAATAGCTGCCGTCAACAACACCTGATTTTAATTCAAGGTTTTTATGTGCTTTAGCAAACTCTTTAACAATTTTAGCTGGTACAACTGCATCTTCGATACCGAAAGCAATTGCGTTTGGACCAGTCAAATCTTGAGATAATGGTTCGAATGCTGTATCTTTAATCGCCAATTTTACTAAGTTATTTTTGTAAACTTTGTAATCAACGCCAGCTGCTCTAAACTTACTTCTAAGTTCAGTTGACTCTTCAACCGTTAAACCTCTGTAATCTACAAGAACAGCAGACTTAGCAGATGAAAATTTCTCTTTGATTTCTTCAACAACAATCTTCTTGTTTTCAAGATTTTGTGACATTTGTCCACCTCCTTGTTTATATTAAATAAAGCCTCTCTTCCGTAGACAAGAGAGGCTATAATTTATCGAAATAAACTATTTATCCTTACCTCGGTAGGAAATTAAGCTCACGCACCTACTGTCTACGGTTTGCATTCATTTTTACAACAACGTAATTCTATCAGAGAAATCACTTATTGTCAATTATAATTTTGCTGCATTCACTTTGATACCAGGACCCATTGTTGTTGCTAAAGTAACACTTCTTAAATAAGTACCTTTAGCAGCAGCTGGTTTAGCTTTAACTACGGCTTCTATCAATCCACTCATGTTTTCTTGAAGTTGAGCTTCTGTAAAAGATGCTTTACCGATAGAAACATGAATAATATTGGTTTTGTCCAATCTGTACTCTACTTTACCTGCTTTAATTTCGTTAACAGCTTTCTCGATATCAAAAGTTACAGTTCCTGATTTAGGGTTTGGCATTAACCCTTTTGGACCTAACACTCTACCAAGTCGTCCAAGTTGACCCATCATGTCTGGTGTTGCCACGATTACATCATAATCAAACCAGTTTTCATTTTGGATTTTAGCGATGATATCTTCTGCACCGAAGAAATCTGCGCCAGCTTTTTCAGCTTCAGTTGCTTTTTCGCCTTTTGCGATAACAAGCACTCTTTTAGTATTACCAGTACCATGCGGTAATACAATCGCACCTCTTACTTGTTGATCAGCATGTCTACCATCAACACCTAATTTAATGTGCAATTCTACAGTTTCATCGAACTTAGCTTTCGCTGTTTGTTTCACTAATTTTATCGCTTCATCAAGTTCATAGAATTTATCTTTTTCTATAAGCTTAACGGCTTCTTGATAATTCTTACCTCTTTTAGGCATTTTTCTTCCTCCTTCGTGGTTTTAACGGTGATTCCTCCCACTACAAAAAACGGTTCAAAACAATATTAGTCTTCTACTACGAATCCCATACTTCTTGCTGTACCTTCGATCATGCTCATAGCCGCTTCAACACTACCAGCATTTAAATCAGGCATTTTAAGTTCTGCAATTTCTTTAATTTTCGCTCTTTTTACAGTTGCTACTTTTTTCTTATTTGGTTCACTTGATCCGCTCTCTACGCCAGCTGCTTTTTTCAATAAAATTGCCGCTGGAGGCGTTTTAGTGATAAATGTGTATGATCTATCTTGGTATACAGTAATTACTACCGGAATGATCAAACCTGCTTGATCTGCTGTTTTTGCATTGAATTCTTTACAGAATTGCATAATATTCACACCTTGTTGACCAAGAGCTGGACCAACTGGTGGTGCTGGTGTTGCTTTTCCTGCAGGAATTTGTAACTTAACTAGGCCTGTAACTTTTTTAGCCATTTACAGTGCACCTCCTTGATTTATTTAATCCTTTTGTATTTGGTCGAATCCTAATTCGACTGGGGTTTCCCTACCAAACATTGAAATCAACGCTTTGATAGATTGTCTTTCCAAATGAATCTCTTCAACTGTTCCAATAAAGCTCTCAAAGGGCCCAGATGTCACCGTGATTGAGTCGCCGATTTCAAAGTCGACCTCAACACTTCTCTTCTCTAATCCCATCGTCAAAACTTCTTCTTCAGTTAAAGGAATCGGTTTGGAACCCGGACCTACGAATCCAGTAACGCCACGCGTGTTTCTCACAACGTACCACGATTCATCTGTCATAATCATTTTTACTAACGCATAACCTGGGAAGATTTTTTTAGATTTATCTTTTCTTTTGCCATTTTTAATCTCAACTACGGTTTCCGTTGGGACGACAACTTCTATGATAACATCCTCCATGCCTCTATTTTCAACGATTTTCTCGATATTTGCCTTCACTTTGTTTTCATGTCCTGAATAAGTGTGGACAACATACCATCTCGCTTGATCAGTTTCCGCCATGTTCTCTCGGTTTTAGAACCTCAAACCTCCTCCCATTGCTATTTGATTAGCCTAAGCAAATAAGTTAAATAAGAACTTGAAGATTGCGTCTAGAGCGCCAATTGTAACCGCTGAAACAAAACACATCGCTAACACTACAAGCGTGTATTGCCATACGTCTTTTCTTGTTGGCCAAGTTACTTTTTTAACCTCACTTCTTACACCTTTAAAAAACTTGCCTGCGCTTGGTTTCTTTTCTTTCACATTACTAGAAGCCATTTATCTCAACCCCTTACTCTAATTTTGAAACTACTTAGTCTCTTTATGAAGCGTGTGTTTTTTACAGAATTTGCAGTATTTGTTCATTTCAATTCTGTCTGGGTTGTTTCTTTTGTTCTTTGTAGTGTTGTAATTTCTGTTTTTACACTCAGTACATGCTAATGTGATATTAACTCTCATTTTGACACCTCCTACAACGACTATTGTCCGTGCCTGGCAATGCACACTATACTCCACTATAACATTACTAATTAAACCTATCACAAAACCATTCTATTGTCAACAAAGCATTTACCTATTTTAGGTATGAATTATTATTAACATTTTGGATTGTTCTAAGTTAAATAAGGACTAGTTGCCACTAGTCCTTATCTTCTAATTGAGTTGTTAGAAAATATAGTTTAGTCAGATTAAGTTTTAATTACCTATAGTATTTTATACCACTTCTCATTCTTTTTCAATAAAAGATTTTAAAAGTGAAGATTTATTTTATTGAGTGATCTTGTTAACGTTACCAGAACCTACTGTTCTACCACCTTCACGAATTGAGAATTTTACACCTTCTTCAATTGCGATTGGTGAAATCAGTTCGATGCTCATTTCAACGTTATCGCCAGGCATACACATTTCAACGCCTTCTGGTAAGTTAATTGATCCTGTTACGTCTGTTGTTCTGAAGAAGAACTGTGGTCTGTATCCTTTAAAGAATGGTGTATGTCTTCCACCCTCTTCTTTTGTAAGAACGTATACTTGTGCTTCGAATTTCGTATGTGGTTTGATTGTGCCTGGTTTAGCAAGAACTTGTCCTCTTTGGATATCTGTTCTTTGTACACCTCTTAATAATAAACCTACGTTATCGCCTGCTTGTCCTTGATCCAATAATTTCTTGAACATTTCAACGCCTGTTACAACTACTTTTCTTGGCGCTTCAGTAAGTCCTACGATTTCTACTTCTTCTGATACTTTGATGATACCTCTGTCAATTCTACCTGTTGCAACTGTTCCTCTACCTGTGATAGAGAATACGTCTTCCACTGGCATTAAGAATGGTTTGTCTGTTGCTCTTTCCGGTTGTGGAATGTACTCATCGATTACGTTGAATAATTCAATGATTTTTTCTGCCCACTCTGCATCGCCCTCAAGCGCTTTAAGTGCAGATCCTCTGATGATTGGTGTATCATCGCCTGGGAAATCGTATTCTGTTAATAAATCTCTTACTTCCATTTCAACAAGTTCTAATAACTCTTCATCATCTACCATGTCACATTTGTTTAAGAAAACAACGATATATGGCACGCCTACTTGTCTAGAAAGAAGGATATGCTCTCTTGTTTGTGGCATTGGACCATCTGCTGCTGATACAACTAGGATAGATCCGTCCATTTGTGCTGCACCTGTGATCATGTTTTTAACGTAGTCAGCATGGCCTGGGCAGTCAACGTGAGCATAATGTCTCGCTGGTGTTTCGTACTCAACGTGAGCTGTAGAGATTGTGATCCCTCTTTCTCTCTCTTCTGGTGCTTTATCGATATTATCAAAATCTACTTTTTGTCCTAAAGCGTATTTTTCGAATAATACTTTTGTAATCGCTGCTGTTAATGTTGTTTTACCGTGGTCAACGTGACCAATTGTTCCGATATTACAATGCGGTTTATTTCTTTCGAATTTTTGCTTTGCCATTTTGAATATTCCTCCCTTAATTTATATAATATTTTTTGAAATTGCTTATAGCTTAAATTGATTTCATTCAGCCTTATCAGGCATTATGTATCCTACTTTAAGATCATTAAGCACTTTCTAATATTTATTAAATAAATGCCTTGCATTTATTCAAGAACAAATCATAAGATTTAAACACTTTACTTTAACATAATCAGCGTAATATGAAAAGACATCTTTCAATTTTTATCTTCTAAAAATTTTTCCAACTTCTTTTTGACCCGTTGAAGCGCATTGTCTATAGACTTCACATGTCGATTCATTTGAACCGCTATTTCTTGATAAGACCTGCCATCTAAGTAAGCATTCAAAACTTGCCATTCCAAATCGCTCAGGACTTCACCCATCTTGGCTTCAATCATGTCAAGCTCTTCACGTCTAATAACCAAATGTTCTGGATCAAGCTCTTTACTGTTGGTCACCATCTCGTACATAGATCGATCAGACTCTTCATCAAAAATGGGTTTGTTCAGGGAAACATATGAGTTGAGTGGAATATGTTTCTGTCTTGTGGCTGTTTTTATGGCAGTGATCATTTGTCTTTTAATGCATAGCTCTGCAAATGTGCGAAAAGAAGATATTTTGTCAGGTTTGTAGTCTCTAATCGCTTTGAACAAGCCAATCATGCCCTCTTGTATAATATCCTCGCGATCTGCACCTATCAGAAAATAAGTTCTCGCTTTTGATCTAACGAAATTTTTATATTTTTTAATAAGTGCCTCTTGTGCTTTGGAATCCCCTTTTTTTGCAAGTTCTACTAGAATTTCTTCATTTAAAAAGTCAAAACTCGATCTGTCTGTATTTATTAGTCGCTCCATTCAGAAATCCTCCACTACTTACAAACGCATACTAAACTATTCTATTTTACATTAAAATACATACTCAAACTCACAAAATCATTATATATTATTAATATTCGCATCGTCAAGCAGTTTACTTTTTAGGAAGTGTTCTCTGCCTCAATACTTCATACATGACAATACCAGAAGCCACCGACGCATTTAAAGAATCCACGTGACCTTTCATGGGGATTGAAACGACAAAATCACACTTTTCTTTAACAAGACGACTCATACCTTTACCTTCATTGCCGACCACAACACCTATACTGCCTGTTAAATTGGCTTCATAATAAGTCTGATTGGACATATCGGTGCCCACAATCCAAAATCCCATTTCTTTGAGCTTGTCTATTGTTGTTGCAATATTCGTAACTCTGGCGACCTTTACGTATTCAATTGCGCCACACGATGTTTTTGCCACAGTCTGATTAAGTGCCGCACTCCTTCTCTTAGGAATGATCACCCCATGTGCACCTACGGCATCTGCGGTTCTTATAATACTGCCCAAATTGTGCGGATCATTAATTTCGTCGCATATGATCACAAAGGGGACCTCTTCTTTTTCTTTTGCAACAGCTAAGATATCTTCTAGTTCAAAATACGAATAAGCCGCCACATACGCCACAACACCTTGATGTGTTTCGCCCTCCACAATCCTGTCCAAAATCTTTCTTTCAGAAAACTGAATGACAAGGCGTTTTGATTTGGCGGCACTAATTATTTTTTGAAGCGTTTTATCTCTTGAACCTTCCAATATCACTAACTTATTTATATCTCGACCCGCCTCTAAAGCTTCTAAGACAGGATTGCGTCCAAAAATAATATCTTCCATCTCAAGATCCTTTCTATTATTAACCCCATCATAAGGATTCAAAAAATGCCCTTACTTTCACTGCGTTCCCACAAGTCATTTTTCCCTCTTTACAAGCACCTTTCACACAGGAGGGGCCACTCTTTTCAAAAAGTGTAGGTGCAATCGCCTTAACTTGTCTGAGCATTTCTGTGGCAAGTTCTCGGATTTCCCATTGTGCGCGTTCACAACATCTGTGCTCAAAAAAATTGTGAAGTGATCTCAGATTCATGGTCAAAACAATTTTTGTTTCACAAGCATTTGGAAAGACAAACCGAGCATCTTCAATTGCTCGCTTTTCAGCCGCGGCTTTCGCCTTCTTTTCGCTCATTCCAGAACTTTTATATTCTTCCACAAAGGTTGCCTCCAATACTTCAGTCAACTGATTATAGGTTTCCTGATCTGATTGCATTGCTTTGACAAATATAGCTTTGGCCGTTTCATTTTTTTCTATTGCAGGTGGTATCACATATTCAAACTGATCCAATTTCACATATCTTTGAGATTGTTGTGAATAAGAGGCGATTCTATGTCTCACCAACTGGTGTGTTAAAACTCTACTAACCCCTTCAACTGCAAACGTGAAACTTGCGTGCTCAAGAGGTGAATAATGACCAAAAGTCATCAGCTTTTCTAAAAAGACATTTGCCTGTTCCGCATCCATAGCCTGAGAAATCTCTTCAACACCTACCTGGGAATAGCAAAGCTTTGCTGCAGAAGCAATGACTTTTTCAATGTCTGGTGTATGTGCAATTATTGCAACATTCATAATTTCCTCCTCTATTCTACATCCCTGTACTCATCCCCAAACGGGAATACAAATAACACATATTTACGATAGTGTACTTTGGTTAAATCATCTTCTGTCTTACCCACTTGAATAATCCGTGTGGATAATAGATGAGAGTCATAAAGCATGCCACTATGTCTTTTTTCAATAAAAGTCTGTGCCTCTTCAACCATCTCTTTTTCAATTTCTGTCATGGGCTCATACGCATCAAAGACAACAGATTTTACACTGATTGCCACTAACAATATCAATACCGCAATTAAAAGTATCTTTTCTCGCATACTCATCTTCATTAATCTACACTTCCCTTGATCTCATTAAAACACTTTCTAGGTTTCTTCTGTTGACGTATTCTGATCTTTTATCTGATCTTTTATCTGATTTTGTGCCTCTGGCATTTCAATGATTTCAATTGCTCTGCCAATAATTTGATAAATCCTCGTCTTTTCTCCTGTGAGATAAAGATAACCAATGAGCGCCTCAAATCCCGTCGCATATTTGTAATCACTCAAAATTGCATTTTTAGGAACGCTTCCCGACTTTTGATTTCTGCCCCTTTTAACGATCGTCCATTCAGCTTCAGACAGTTCATCTTGCAAAAACAGTACAATTTTCGCCTGTGCAGAAGCCTTCACGTATTTAACCGCTAATTTTGACATTTCATTTGGCGTCATTGTATATTTAGAAATAATATACGTCCTTATATACGCCTCATAAACGGCATCTCCTAAATAAGCGAGTTTAAGCGGATTAAGCATTTGTACGTCCATCTGCTTTAACATGTCTATTTTAAGGGTTTCTAAAAACTCATTCATCCACTGCTCCTATGCTTCTCTATGCCATTTAACACCTTGTGGTGTATCTTCAAGTATAATGCCCTGCTGTTTTAATTCATCTCTGATTTGATCCGCCAATGCAAAGTCTTTATTCTTTCTAGCATTTTGCCTTTTTTCAATCAAAGCTTCAATCTGATCATCAATAGATGCTCTCTCTTTTTGCACAATTCCCAGTACATTTGTGAGTTCTTCAAACAAAGCCTTTGATTTTACTAAAAAGTCTTTTGAAGCATTCGGCGTTGCCACCGTATTTAAATATCGAGTCAATTCAAAGATGACTGAGATACCATCCGCAGAATTAAAATCATCATCCATGACTTCAATGAATTTATCTTTATACGATGTCACCACTTTTAAGATTTCAGCTTCATCCGTTTTCAATTCTACAGTGCTGGCGTTTTCAATGAGATATTCCAAATTATTTCTGAGCGTATAAAGCCTATCCAGACCATTTTTTGCACTCTCTAAAAGCGTTCTGCTAAAATTGATTGGATTTCTATAGTGTGCAGAAAGCATGAAAAATCGTACGACATCCGGATCAAATGACTCTAATATTTCCCTTGTTGTAAAAAAGTTGTTCAAGGACTTTGACATCTTTTGATTCTCAATATTGATATAACCATTGTGCATCCAATAGTTTACATAGCGCTTACCTGTCTTGGCTTCACTCTGAGCAATTTCATTTTCATGATGTGGAAAGATGAGATCTTGTCCCCCCGCATGAATATCAATGGTTTCACCTAAATATTTAGTACTCATCACAGAACATTCAATATGCCAGCCTGGTCTGCCTTCACCCCAAGGACTCATCCAAGCCGGTTCACCTTCTTTTTTCTTCTTCCAAAGGGCGAAGTCCATAGGATTTCTCTTCTCCTCGCTGATATCGATTCGAGCGCCCGCCTCTAAGTCTTCAAGGGATTGTCTTGAGAGCTTTCCATAGGGTTTAAAAGAAGATACTGCAAAATAAACATTGCCGTCAATTTCATATGCAAACCCCTTGTCCTCTAAATCCTTTATGAAAGATATGATTTCGTCCATTGTCTCAGTAACTTTTGGGTGATGCGTCGCTCTATGGATGCCCAGCGCATCTGCATCTTTAAAATACTCGGCAATGTACAACTCACTGACGTCTAAACTGCTTACTGAGTCCTCATTGGCTTTCTTAATAATTTTATCATCCACATCCGTGAAATTTTGAACGTATGTGACTTCATATCCTCTATATTCCAAATACCTTCTAAAGGCATCGAACATTAGAAAAGGTCTTGCATTGCCAATATGGAAAAAATTATAGACCGTTGGTCCGCACACATACATTCTCACCTTGCCAGGTTCTATAGGTATAAACTCATCTTTTTGCTTAGTCATCGTATTGTACAGTTTCATGTTGACCCTCCACTTCTATTTTTTAGCATAAAAAAAACCTCTCTGCAAAGGTGCATCAATGCACGGTCCCACTTTGCTCAGACAAGGTCCAACTCATATGACTATAACGCATCACCGGATCCCATACTCGTATTCAGGTCTCACTCAGGGGTGCACTTCATCTGTCACTGACCAGTTCATTTCAGCATAAGAACCTCTCTTTAGATCATGCCTACAGATTACTCTTCCCCATCCTCATTTTAATTATATATATTTAATTATAGCAAATATAGAGATTATAGCAAGTCCACAATTTCGTCTCAGTGGATAATCTAAAGAACAGTATTTTTCTCTTTAAAACAGCCATTTGCAGCCACTGTATTCCTTGTGACGTTCCTCACCATGTCTTCAGTACATCACTTCAATACACAATCGTTTTTTCATTACACTATAAGGCCTTTTCGTTACAAATTACTTGTAATATTACAGCATTATGCTAATCTGAATTTAAGAAATCAAGATGATGAGTTTTCCCTTAACCCACTTCTTCTCCTAGACAGTGTTGCTTATCATCTTAATTTTCTTGAAAGGATGTGTGTCTAGTGTTGCATCGACTTTCTTTGAAGATGTCAAAGCATATTGTAAGCCATGCAAGCATTCTGAAAGAAGATCAAATTGACACAATACGCTATGCAATCGAAACACTTTTAGGCGAACTCTCTAAATTTGTTTTATTATGGCTCATTTTTTACTTAGTGCGGTTGGATCACTTGTTTCTAATGGCCTTTATATTTTTTAGCTGTATGCGTGTTGTGGCAGGCGGTTTTCATTTTTCCACATACCTATCGTGCTTATTTGGATCGTTTATCATGTACACAACCATACTTTTATCCGCCCAATTCATCCCACTCATTTCATTTAGCAAAATACTACTCTTAATCCCTTCAATGATTATACTCTATCTCTTCACACCAGTTATTCCACACAATCGCTACGAATACAACAAAAATGCCATCCACAAGAAACGATCACAGACAGCCATTATGGTATTGATTTTGTTTGCTGCTTCACTCTACACAAATCAAATTCAACTCTATATCTTGTCACTTTTTGTCTTTGCTCTACAATTACTTATAGGAGGCCTTAAAAATGAAAAACTTTTATAACACAATCGGTTTATTTTTTGTTGCGATTGCAGGACTTGTAATCTCTACGTCTTCGTTCCTTTTCTTAGGAGAAGCTGAACCCCCTTCAAGAAAATAAGACTTTGATAACAATATCATCATTTTCAAAGTACAATTCAAGATGTCCGTTATGTTTTTTCGCGATGTTTTTAATTGTCCAAAGGCCAAATCCACGCGTCTTTTTCTCTGCTGATTTGGTCGTAAAGTTTTTGTCCGATAATTTTAGGAGATGCGCTGGTTCTACACTGTGACCAGCGTTTTTTGTTTGAAAATAGAAGGCCTTCTCTTTTGCGTCAAATCCTATCTCAAGTCTTACCCAGGGTTCGTCATCAAACTGGACAGCTTCAAAAGCATTATTGATCAGATTGTTGAGTACAAGCGATATTTCATAATCCAAAACAGATAATGCCGTCAAAGAAACTTGACAGTCATAAGTAAAATGAATACCTTTTTCTCTCGCTTCTGAACGTTTCATAAAGAGCACTGCCTTGACAATATCACGATCAATCTGCAGTAAATCACTCTCAAATCCATCGTACACGTAGACATCATTCAAAAAATTCTCAATTTTCAAACAAGCTTCATCTGCTGGGTTGGTCTCCAGTATACCAATAATTGTGGTCAGATTATTTTTATACTCATGTTGCTTCGATCTTATTTCCAGAATCATTTGTTCCAAGGTTTCCCGCATCTGCTCCTGAACTTCAAGCGCCTTATTCCTTTCACTTATAGTAGCAACTTCTCTGTAGACAAAGTAATTCACAACGAGGAGCAAAAACATGGCTATGCCAAAATAGAGCATATTTTCTCTCACGAGGGACTCGTCATGATCCCAGAGAATCTTATAGATAAAAGCATACAGGAATATATTAATTGCAATATAATTGATATATCGATTTTCATATTTCTGAATATAGCTTTTAAGTGGCGCTTCGAAGAGTTGAATCAATACCACCATCAGAATATTGGCAATTGCAAGTGATATAATTGTGACAACTACCTCTGCCGTTGTTATCATGCCCAGAAGAGGAATCAACACAATTTCAACGCAAAGTAAAGCGATCATGGAGGATACAAATACGAAAAGCACTTTAAAAAGGCTTTCTTGTGTAAACCATTTCAAAACGAAAATAAAGGCAAAGATATAAATAAAAGCACCATACCCTAAGAAATAATGGTTGGATACGATAACAAGCGTCGTCATCCCTATATAGATCAAAAGATACTGTCTCAGATCCTTTTTATCTAAATCCAACAGCTTGTAAAATATATAAAAAAATATGGACAATTCAAGTAAAGTGCCTATGATTTCATTAGCCATCGCACTGTTCATACACTCACCTCCTCATGCCAATAATATCTTCTAAAGCCTCTTTTTTTGCCTTGCTTAACAAGCATTTCCACTGGCAATTATAAAAGGTTATTTCGTATTGTTTAAGTCCAAATCTTTGGATCGATTTGACATAGTGTATGTTGATTAGATAAGATCTGTGTACTTTAAAAAATTCTTTGTCATCGGCCAAATCTTCTTCAATGTTTTTTAAGGACTTGTAGGGTAATTTATAATTACCTCTGACTGTATATACAACGCTTCCCCTGCCTTTGGCTTCAATAAAAACAATTTCAGCGTGCCTAATTCTGATCAAAACCTGTTCTGCCTCTGCAACAAGAAATTTGCTCTCTGTAATCATTTCTGGCCTTTGAACATGACCCAGCAATTTTTTAACCATGCTTTGCAGTGCAGCCTTGGGATAGGGCTTGTCTAAAAAGGCATGACAGTGTACTTCTCTGTAAGCTCTAAGCTCATAACTGCTTTCTACTGTCAAAAAAAGAATCCATGTGAGCTGATATTTGGGATTGGCTCTCAGCTGAATCGCCACTTCAAAACCATTCAACTCCGATTTCAAATCAATGTCCATGACAAAAAGATCAATTGCTTCCTCTCTCGCAATAGAGAGTGCTTCTTGATCCGAGCTGGCAGCATAGACTCTAAAGTGATCTTCCATTTCGTCAATCCATTTGATCAATAAATCTCGTTGAATAGAATCATCTTCAACAATCAGTATTTTTTTTATATTTTTCATATTCATACCCCTAGCATTATTATACCATCCTATCGTCATTTCATTCATCATAAGATAGAGTAGAAAGATAACTGCAAGAATTATCTCCCTCTCATTGAACCGTACGTACGGGTCTCGTATACGGCTCTACAACTTATATTCCAACTTATCTTAGATAATAATTTAAAGGATTGAG
>NZ_JADKNH010000022.1 GCF_015352425.1 Fusibacter ferrireducens
CATGGTGTAGCTTTTCACCTTGCTTGAAGTGGCTCCTTCTAGGTCCGTGACAGTGAGTGCAATCTCAATGGCATCTTTGTAATTAAGTGTAGAAGGCGTCCCAGAAGTCCAATTGATGTCACCCTTTTTACGATAAGCCCATGTGGATTTGACAATACCGTTCCCCCATTCCCCTTGATGGTCTGGATCGTAAGACTGGTTCTTCATATTTATGCCAATGCTTGAAGTTTGGTAATTGTAATTGATGTCAAAGTCTGCTATAGGTCGCCTGTGAACGTATACCTTTAGCGTTGCAGGGTCTGAGGTCCGATTGTACTGTGCAAATCTGTAATTGGTACTGGGCTTATCTGTGGCTCTATATTCAATTTCATATTTGCCCACCTTATCAAAGGTGGTCAGTGGGACAGAGAGCGTTTGATTATGGTATGCTGATAACCCCATTGAGTTTTTATAGTAATCTTTTTCATGAATTACTTTGGAGCTTTCTGAGAGTTTCGGGTCATTTTCAAGGTCTCTGTAAAATTTATCATAAGAGATTGTGTCTTCTCCCAAGATCACATATGTGCCGCCATCAGGAGCCAATTTGACCTTATTCTCTGCCAAAATGTCAGCGATCATCTGTTCAATTGCATCTTCTCCATATTGCTTGCCTTTGGTGTTAGCATTCATCAAATTTCTAAGGTTCGTTTCTAAATCGGGATTAATGGCATAGTCATCTACATAAGATGCCTTTGTAGATACTCTGACAGATATATCCTCGTCTTTAATATAATTCTCAATATCTTTACTAACCTTTTTAAAAGAATCGTTTTTAGCTAAATATAAAAGATATTTAGCTGCCCCAGCCCGATGAGTGCTTGTTGTGATTTTTGATGCATCTACACCATAACTTTTCCAACCGTTTACAAAAGTATTTTTTTTAATTAATACCTTATCACCTATTGTTCCTTTGAAGTAATATTTATAACCATAGTAATGGTCATCTTCATCGTACCAATCTGTTGGCACTTTAGAACTATAAGTGTAATTAACAGTATAAGATAATGTCTGATAATCATTTATTAACGAGGTAGGGTCTTGTAACCAGATTGAATAGACCTGTGTAAAAGGTAGTGACTGATAAGTGCTTCGGATTTCTACAGTATCTGGCTCGGGTATCTTTGAAAGATAATAAGGCGTAACACTTTCACCATAAAGATTTATATCAGATTCACTTGATCTATTTAGCCATAATTTTCTTGAATTAGGCTTTTCTTCCCACGTTCCAATTTTAGAATATGAGAATGTGCCTTTACTTAAAATATTTTGAAAGCCATAATAAACAGTAACTCCATAAGTTAAAGGATTATAACTTGTAATATAGCGATACAAAGTTGTATAAGTTCTTCCGTCTTGAGGTATCGTTGTTTCATCCGCAAAAAATTCAGAGCCATGAAGGGTAAAAGGAGTTTGCTTTATTGAGTACTTATCGCCATTTTTAGCATATACGATATTTGGTTCAACTTTAGCTATTCCATTTAACGTTTTGTCTAAGTCTGTTAAGTTGGGAATATAAGTTATCGTATTAACGTTATCAAAGTACCAACTTGTAGTATAAGGTTTATCTGTGTCTTTATAGTAATCATAACCATCATATCCATTCAATGTTTGTCTCGGTACATTTTCATAACCTGTATCCAAGCCAAAAGCATTAAGGCCACTTCCAAACCCATACCAGTCTCCATTTGATTTTCTAAAAACAGTACTCACACCGTTAGACCACATGTAATCAACATCACTAATTGCAGTTAACTTTTGAGTATTCTTCAATCCCGAAAAATTATCATAAGTTGACGACGCATAAGGATTTAAACCATATGGGTCTTGGGTATATGGTAAAACCCCACCAAAATCTACAGTATTGTGTACTGCTGTAAAATATGGACCGAATTGCTGTTGTTCAGCAGCTAGGATCGTGCTACCAAACCAATAAACATCACCACTTGTTGAAAGTAATAGATATTTATTATCCCCACCTTCGATTTGTTTTATGTTTGATGCTATTTTGTAGGGTTTCATAACCCATATACTGCCGCTTCCGTAAGCACCAGCATCATTTTTGGAGTTTGTACCTAAAAAATAAACATCGCCGTTTTCAAGCCAATACATTTTGGCATTATCATAGTTAAACTTATAAGCACTTTTAATTCGTGAATCAAAAAAACTATCAGTTACTTCTGTCTTGTTTGAGTATAATCTAGTAGTCGATTGTTCAACATGATAAGAATTATCACTAAACTCTATTAACCCACCACTCCATTCTGCAACTTCGTATTTTGACAATTCACTGTCAAGAACACAAAAATAGTTTTCAGCTTCGGGGTTCATATATCGCCCTATATATTTTTTACCCGATATGATGTTGAAATTCACGTTTAAAAAATCCTCGTAACCTTCATTCACCATCGTATTAAGTTTTGTTTCAAGATCAAGAAGGTCTTGACCTTCATAATCCGTCATTACATCAATATCGATCTTCTTTTCATTAACTGCCATGAAGCTTACTGAGGGCTTATAATTGTCTACTGTGATCACTTGCTTTATTGCACCAGTTCTGTAATCCGCTTGCGTAATAAACTGAGAGATCGTCTCTTGTCCAAAGGCTTCTGTAACAGCTAGTGAAATCTCGTATTTGCCCACTGAACCCACATTGAATTCGACTTGGTTATCTGCATAATCCTCTGTTGTCTTTAAAGTGACGCTGGATTCATCTGTAAAGAGACCATCATTATCAGAGTCAAAACGATAAGACCACACTCTGCGCTTTATAAAGTCGCCATCTGTTGAATAGGAATGGTCATAAGCTTTAACAACAGCTATTCTCGTACCATCACGGAACTTAGGAGTTGTAGAATCAATAACCATGATGGGCGATTGATCTTCAACTACATTGAGAATCATAGTTTTAGTGTCGGATATACCGTAACTATTCGTTCCCTTACATGTGACCAGATATTTGCCTTTTACTTTCATGAGCACTTCAATTTGCTTGCCATATGTAGACACCATCTTAACGTTACTTTGTGACGCTGTAACGTCCATCGGTTTAATTGTCCAATTGTAATTATCGCCAACCGCACTCATGGACTCGGTCCAATTCATAGCTCTAATCGTAATTTTACGGTTTTCTTTGTAAAATCCTACAGTAGATAATTCGATCGACGGCTGCACTGGTGTGACTTTTATAAAAGTGCCTGTTTCACTTCTTGCACCGTCGTCATCAGTGACGCCTAATATCACTTGAAACGTGCCTGTTCTGTTAAAGTTAGGAAAACAAAATGATTTTGTGTCCTCTTGGTAAAATCCAATGCTTGGAATTCTGAAATCATATTTTACGATTTTACCATCAATATCGTAAGATTGAGCTCCAGAAATATAAACACTTCCTACAAGTGTTTCACTGGGGGCATTGATGATTGGAACAGGCGGCAAATTGTTATTTGCTTTATATAGATAGGTCATTGTCCTCGCTATTGGCGACTCAATAATACCTCCACCCTTTAGGGTTACAATTGCCTTACCTTCAAATATCTGTGTTTTAGGCATACCATTGTAAGCAATAGTGAAGCTGTGAGACATACTTTGGTTAAGGCTTGGGAAAAAGAACTGCGACCTCGTTTGGTCTTTCTCTAACGTTGACATTTGAAGTTCAACTGATAAAATGTCAGTTGGTTCTACATTAAGGACTGCTGTGTTTAAAGTCACTGGTATGTTGATTGTGTTTTGAGTGGCTGCTAGCATGATTTCACTTGGTGGACTCATAACCGCCGTTGCTAGCGGTTCAAGATTCTTTTCAATAACAAGTGTTGCTGTGGCAACTTTGGGAATATTGGGGTCTTTATTTTGTCTTGAAGATTTAGTTACTGGTGTTGAGTCCCACGGTCTTTCATAAGTCGCTGTAGTTTCAAGTTCAACGGTATATGTCCCCACTTCAAGTGTGCTTGGGATTACAGAAGATGGGGTACTTACAGTATCAATCGCTGTGAAGGTAGATGCACCTTGTTTTTTATAACGCCATTTAAAACCAAGTGGTACGGTCTTGTTTGGGAAGGTTGATTCTACCCCAACGAGATTGATTGGCTCACCTTCTTTGAAGGTATAAATGCCATTAGGTTCAACCACGCTTCGATTGTTTTCATCTAGTCTTGAAATAACTGGCTTCAAATCGCCCACTGGTTGTGCCACGTAGCCAAGAGGGATGTTGTAATAGGTTTCTATGGCAGATTGAGTTGACTTAGTCCAATCAATCCCCGAACCTAAGATTTCATCTTTGGTCATCCATATAGTACCTTGTGGGGTTGGCTTGCCATCTGTCCCCACTGTGAAAGTGCCTTGCTCAACGCCGTTATAGACTTTTGCAAATACCCCATCTAAGTAAATGATGTTGTCATTAGCGAAAAAAGCAGCGATATTTTCACGGTCTACAGGGTCGGTATAGGAACGGTCAAAAGATTCGTAGATTGGTACAGTGTTATCTTGTGGATAACCATTATCATAGCTTAAAGGCACTCTGAAATAGTTGATTTGCCATTGTCTATTAAATTTCGTGTATTCAGGTGAAGTCATATAATGTTTCATAGTGAAATAGGCTTTATAATCTTTGCCATTAGAATTAAAGTGTGCCTTAAAGCCAACCGTCCTATATGCAATACCCGATGATACAATGGGGGTATCCGTGGTGAATTTAAAAGTGTTGGTTTTGTCATCATACGGATTTGCCTTTTCATCATCCGCCAGAAAATTCAATGGCGTTAAGAGGTTGATTAAAAGTGCAAGTATAAGAAAAATACTGAATTTCTTTTTCATAGGTTATTGACTCCTTAGTTCAATGGGTTCACTGGAATATAGTCTGTAATGTAGTAGTTCACACCATAATTAGGTTTGCTGTGTTCCCAGTTGTTGTTGATGTTTTCAAGAAAATCACCGAGTAATATTTCACAGTCAATGTAATACCACTGGTCAACATCTAGCTTAACAATGCCTTCTGCATCTTCAAAATGGGTTTGATAGACCTCTGCCTTTTGGCTTGGTGATTTAAAGGCAAAATACAAACGTCCTCTTAATCGATCTGTTTGGTCCGATGCATAATAGAAAAGGGAAGAATCCGTTATAAATTCGCTTTCCATGACGAGTTGATTGTTCTTAATGTTGTTTAAGAGTTCTTCAATGCGATTTTTCTTACCATTATTGGTGGCAGAAACCCATTGAAGGTCTTTCTTGTAGGCTTCTAAATCGTCTCTGTAGTCAAAGTTATAAAAGGTTTTCATGGCTTTAATACCTATGGCAATTTCAGAGTCCACACGTTCTTTCTTCGCTTCATAAGTATCATATCCTGCACCATACCATTTCATATTGATTAGGTCTTCGTAGTAGTAAAAATCTTCAAGAAAACCACAGAAAACATTGTTTGTATGTTGTCTAAGTTCATCAAGGACTTTTTCACGGTCAATCACAGGTTTGCCGTTTCCAAATTTCAATTGAACTACATCACCACTCACTACTGGTTGCACAAGTTCTATTTGAACTCTGACTCCATCTGTGAGCAAAGATGGATCTGTTCTTTTCTCTTTATCAAGCACCCTCTCAATCACCACACAAGATGCCCCTCTTGTCATTACACCTTTAGGATCAAAGTGATTATCATTACCAGTAAATACGCCTTTTTGAAGCATGCTATAAACACTGTCTCTGTATGCACTCTCAATTTGATCATGGTCGAAAATCACTTGATCCAGTATTGATGTATAGCACTGGTCATACTGAATGCCCTCTTTGATTTGTAATGCTCTATAAAGAATGGCAGCGGCTTGCTCTCTTGTGATCTCACTTGTGGCATTAGTCATAGGCTCACCCGTTTTCACAAGTCCAAGTTCAAGCGCTCTTTTCATGATGGGCATATCCCATGTTTCACCCATGCTTGCACCTTCTACAGTCTCGTTCATGGCTTTAAGGGTTAGGGATAAAAATTCAACATTGCTGATCGCTTTGTCAGGTTTGAACGTGCCATCTGGATAGCCCGAGATCACGCCTTGGTTCACAAGTGATGTCACAAAGGGTTCTGACCAGTGCCCTTGGATATCCGTTGGCAATGCATCTGCATAACTTTGTGGCGCCACAACTATAACACTTGATATGAATAACACAATGCTGAGCACTGGTAAAATCAAGTGCTCTCTATAAAAAACACGTTTTTTTGGCGCTTCAGACATTTGCAAATCAGCTTTCATTGTCATTTTTGTCATTTTTATCTTGCCTATTTCTCTTATCTTTTTTTTCATTTTCCACTCCATTCTCATGCACTCAATTGCCATACTTCTGATTTTCGGGCATCCTGTTCTCACATTTTCTACAGAATCATGCGCCTCATATACACCTTTTCTATCGTTCATCTCCACAATTTGATGTTTTAATTTTGCCATTTTATCTGATACCATTTGTCTTATACTCCCTTTCATCTCACTTTAGATTATAATAGTCTTTTTATCTTCTCTTGAATTCTCGTTTTAGATACACCAAAAAAAGAGATGTCATGCAAACATCTCCATGAGATTCTATTCCTTTTGAATTTGTTTATGTATATCTGAATTTATATCTGTGAACCGCTCTTTACCTTCATTCTCGATTCGATCCTCACTTTTATAGCATATATTTTCCATGGTGTGTATTTTAAAATTATCTTCTAGATATATCTTCGCCATCTTTAATCTCCCTCTAATCACATTTTTTATATCCGTCATATAATTGTGCTATTATTATTGTCGATTAATAACAATTATGTTTTTTAAAGTATATCATAAATTGTTACAATAAATCAATATATCGTTAACATTTTTTTACATTTATTTTGTGAGACACTCTGTCCAATTAACATATTTCAAACAAAAAAGCACCTTCTCATAAAAAAGAAGGTGCAGACTCACAATATCAGTTCTGCTCATTTGACTTACCTTAATCTCTTGGATTCCTATGCTCACTCTGTAAAGTTTTCTATGCAATCCCTCAAAATCCATTCCAAAGAAATTTCAATCACATTCACAATAAGTATCACTTCCTTGGATGTTAATCGTCCATGTTTGTCATAATGATTTCGCTGAAAAGTGCAGATATACAACATAAATCTATATCCATCTTTAGAAAGAACAGACATCCGGAAACTCCACTTTAAAAGTTCAAAAAGTGTATGACTACAAGTGTATGACTACAAGTGTATAACTGCAACACTTGTTGCTATGAGAAGGAAGTCATCTCGTAAACAACCAAACACCCAGTACGAGAAAGATCAGAGCCCAGATGTAGAAAAATATTTCCGTCCCTGTATCCCCTAAGAATTTTTTGAACAACTCAATTTTTTTCATACGCCAAATTTGGGGTGGTTTCACAACAGCAATTACAACAACTAATGCTGCATATAATATCGATAAGATTGCCCAGCTTTTCATTTTTATGTCCTCCTTTTCATGCATTAAATCTCTATTTTCTGGCTCTATTCCAATCCTTTTCTGATCCTAGGTGCTAACATCAAAAATACCATTGCACTTATGCCGAGTACAATGCCTGAATACTTGATGATATCAAGCCATGAGCCTTGGTTGGACAGTACGAGAACATTGCCTTTGTAAGTCCAATAAAAGGGGATCCAGTAAAATAGAAACTGCCATTTATCTTCCAAAAGTTCTTGTCCTGCAATGGATCCAAATAGAGGTAAAAAGAGCAGCTTCATATTGCCTGCGGCATTCATGACATCATCATTATTTATACCTTCAATAAACCCTATGAGTATGCTTATGATACACGAGGTAAGCACCATGAGAAGCACATGGAAAAAGTTGATACCGCCAAAGCCTGTTATGATTAGAATTAATATGCTCCCAACCAGTGGCACAAATACACCAATCAGACTTTTTCCAGCTATAAATGTCATTCTAGACACGGGTGATAAATGAATCGCGCTTATTGTGTTATCCGTTTTTTCTTCAACAATATTCAGTGCAATGATCATCCCTCCTAAAATTGAAGTGAAAATCATTGCACCGTTAACCATGATTTTTTTAAGCGGTGGGATATCTCTGCCATAGTCTACAATCTCAGCCATTGAATCTGCCATACCAATGTCAAAGTGGTCAAAAGCGGCTAACTTTTTCACATAATTTACAATATAGTCTGGTTCATTGCCCTGAGTCAAGATATAGTATTCATCCTTTTGATTTGGGAGTATAGCAATAATATGATCTCTTTTCCTAATCCTGTCCTCAATTGCCTCTAGAGAATCCCTCCATTCTACCTTTGCAAACTGAGTTAAATAGGCACTTTGCTCTTGATTCTCTCCTTTCAATAATACGATCTCAACTGTGGTATCATTAATACCTGGAGAAAACACATTAATGATCACGGCAAAAATAACCGGTACAATGATGATGTACAAGGTTAAAAAATTTCTAAAGCTCGCCTTTAAATCCCTTAAAAAAATAATGCCTACTTTTTTAATCATTTGGAAACACTCCTTCACAGAGACAGTGTCTTCTTGAATCTATAATTTGCCAAAATAAAAATATCAAGGCCAATTACTACAAAGCTAATGGATGCCACCAATACATAGGTCATATTGCCACGCACCGATATGATTTCCTTAAAACTCTGTAACATGATATAGCTCGGGATAACCTTTACCCAGTTTGGGTCCCAGCTTGGCGTGAAGTATGAAATATTGGGCATGATCATAATCATGATGACAATGTACATGGCACCGAAAGCTTCAACGATATCCTTATAGTAACTTGTGAGAAACAACCCAAGTGATGCCGCAAAAAAACCTGAAGATGCAATAAATAAAATCATTGCAAAGTAATTAGGCTGTCCCCCCATAATCGGCACCGTTATAATGAGTGTTGATAAAATACTGGTTAAAATGATAACGCCAATTTTACTCAACAGATAATGCCATACTGACGATGTCGTTATGGCATAGGCCTTGATAATGCCCTCACTCTTATCTAAAAAGATATAGGCCGCAATAACGAATAAGCTCATAAGACTGCCATTGAAGGTTAAAAACACGGGAATCATATTCTCCTTATCGCTTAATGGCGCAACCTCCTGATATAAGCTTCTGATCTCTATATTATCAGAATATGCTTTAATGACGTCATGACCAGCCAATCGGTTATGATAGACCAATAAAAGATTTTGGAGCTTTTGCGTTTCATAACCTTGTAAATAATAGGTGAAAACCATCTGATTGGACTCACTTACACGTACGTGCACCGTTGGCACTCTCTTCGAATCAGAAATAGCGTTAAGCGCTTCTATACTGTCCAGCAAGAAAATTTTGGATTCATCTGTCTCATATAGCCTTGCGTCATAGGTGTTTTTATCTGCTCCCACTTCCACAATTTCTATGACATCATCCAGATCGTCTTCCAGCAATGTCTTCATATATCTGTCCTTAAGAACTTGGGGCAAATCAAGATAATAATACGATTTACCCTTACTGTCAAAGTCTTCTGGCACTACAAATAGGAGTATCAATAAAATAATCACCGCCATGCCCAGCTCAACATAAAAGTACCAGCTCTTCGAGGATAAGCTCAACTCCTTTGAAAAATTGTACCAGAGTTTCATTTATACCAGACCCCTTCCGGTTACCTTGATAAATATTTCTTCAAGTGTGGCTTCTTTGGTATGCATCGTTTGAATATCATAATTTTTGATCACTTCAATTAAACGCTCTTTTTCCGCCTCAAAAACCGTCGAAAAATGCGCCTTAATCAATTGTCCCGATTTAAAATATTCGACATCTACCAATTTTTCACCATATTTGAGCTTTAATGCTTTGGGGGAATCTATAAGTCTTATCTTCCCATCCACGATAAATGCCACACGGTGGCACAATTCATCTGCAATATACATATTATGAGTCGTCAGAAATATTGTAACGCCCTTTTCATTTTCACGCTTTATAATATCTTTGATATTGGATGCAATTGCAGGATCAAGGCCTGTGGTTGGCTCATCCAGAAACCACATTTTAGGGTTATTAATCATGGATCTTGCAAAAGTCAGTCGATGCTTCATCCCTTTTGAATAACGCTCCGCCTTCACATTTTCTTTGCCATCGAGTCCCACAAGTCTTATGAGCTCCATGGGATCTCTCGTCTCCACATCAAATAATTTTCTGTAAAACTCAAGATTTTCAATTCCGGACATTTTATTGTAAACATTAGATTGTTCAAAAGACATGCCTATCTTATTGAACATCTTGTTCTTAATGTGCTTGATGTCATAACCTGCAACCTCAACTTCACCCTGCTGTAGCTGTAAAAGACCCACAAGGATATTTTGAGTGGTTGATTTTCCTGCACCTGAAGGCCCTAAAAAACCAAATATCTCTCCCTTCTTAATTTCAAAATTGACATCATTAACTGCATAATTATCATCATTGTTGTATGAATGGTACAGGTTTTTGACTTTGATCATCCTATTCACCCCTTCATGACAGACACTTCTAAAACCTTTATAACTTTAACTTCAGTTTTACTTTAAACTTTGGCTTTAACTTTAAACTTCAGTTTTAGTTTTTAATTTCAATTCTTTCATATAGCCATGATGCTTTAATTTTTCATTTATGCATCCATACTCTCAAAGTTCTTCAAGCTAATCTTCTTGATAGTTCAAGATAACCGATTCACCCTCTTTTAGGCCCTCTTTCACCTCTATATTACCGTCAACTCTTATGCCGGTTTTGACTTCCTTTTGAACAACATCTCCGTTTACAAGGACCTCTACATATTGTCTTGAATTCTGTGATACAACAGCCCCTTCTGGGATTAAAAGCACTTCTCTTGGGGCCTCAATCATCACCTTCGTCTCTACTTCAAGCCCATAGGGCAACGCATCCGCAGATTTTGGCAAACCAATCTCCACAGTCTGCCGATTCTCTTCTACACTGAGTTCTGATAACGTCACAAAAGCTTTTGGATAAACTCGGTCAACTTTTAAGTCTTTTATATAAAGATCCAGATTCAAATCCTTAACCTCTGCCATCATATCTGGTTTGATTTGAATTGCATCTGCCACCATGAAATCCACCAATATGATTTTCTCTGATGTATCCTGAATTTCAATCATCAGAGTGCCCGGTGATGGTGTATCACCTTTAAAGGTATTGAGTTCTGTTACGATGCCTTCAATATCTGAGTAGATCGCGTAATCTGCTCTGCTTTTCTCATATCCGTTTAAAGTTAAAAGCAATACATCTATTTCAGCCTCATATTTGGCTCTTGTATTTTTAGAAATTCCTTTTGCAAGTTGATTATAAGTGTTTTGCGCTATTTTCAAGCTGCTCTGAAGCTGATCCATATTGTTGACAGCTTGCTCTAAATCTGAGAGAGATACGGCCCCAACGCTATAAAGCGATTCTGTTCTCTCTTTATTTATCATTGCGATCTCTAAATTGTTTTTTATTTGAGATAATTCGATCCGCGCACTACTGACCCTTTCCATATCCGTTCCAGACAGGGCATCATTGTACGCGGCTTCTAAAGCTTCTATCTGCTTCTCAACTTTTTGAACTTCATTATCCACATGGTCTTCGTATTTAACCAGCAGTTGTCCTTTTTTTACATAATCGCCCAGTTCTAAAGACATCTCTTCAATTTTTTTTACGCCCCCTCCATGATACTTTCTAATGTTTCTAGAGCTGATCCTCCCCACATCTTGAACATATTGGCTCACTTCACCACTTTTCACTAAAGCTGTATTGTATTTCACGCCAATATTCCCAGTCGTTAATAAATAAAATAAACTGACGCCTATTGTTGTAAAAACAATAAATGCAATGATCAATTTCTTTTTCATATCGACCTCCATTTTCAACTGGTCTACTGCTTCTACTCAAAATTTCGCATCATGCGATTTAATATATGTATAGTGATACAGGCAGATTAAATGTACTTATTGATATGCATACCCTATCTGTTTGATTATAAACCTTTAGGAGATCACAGGGGATTGCCCCTCTTCCCCCAGTAAAATGGCAAGAAAAAACGCATTGAGTTCGTTAGTGGCTCGAGTGATTATTATTTCGATACAGATAAAGAAAAAAGAATTACAGAATAAACGATATAGGTATAAAGTAGCACAAATTAAGGATAGATTTTGATATAATATTGTAAATATGTGCCCAAAATTCGATATGGAGGACTATGCCATGCACGACATATACAGTGAACTAAAGGCTATTTTACGCAATGAGTATGTTGATATAGATATAACGAAGAGAAAGCTTGAAGCTCTAAGAGAAAAGACTCGGACAGCGGGTTCTCAGTTTGAGCATTTTAGATTGGCTTGCTTAAACAACCTGAACAACAATCACGCAATTGCCATCGATCACGCCAACCGGGCGCTAAAAATAGTTGAAACTGAAAAAGATGTTTTCCTTTCAGAACAGATACATACCCTTCTTGGCTTTATTGCGTACAACAGAGGCAATTACGAAAAGGCCGTCGAACACTATCTTGCCGTTCTTAAATGCGTTCAATCTCCAAGAGTCATCAATAATATTGGCTCGATATTCAGCGATATGGGAGACATGCATGAAGCATACAGGTATTATAAGCAAGCAGAAGAAGCCTTTGACGATCCTTTAAACTTCCGCCTTCTTGCCATTATCTATAGCAATATAGCTGAATGTGAAACCGCCTTTGGCCATTACGACGCAGCCAAACATTATCTTGAACTGTCGCAAGCACAAATAAGTACATTTACAAAAAAAGAAGGTACTGCATATATTTTTAATGCCTTTGGCAATTTAGCCTATGTACAAGAAGACTATGATACCGCAATTAAATACTATGAAATGGGGGAACGCTACGCTGAAAACGAAGCGATTCTCGTATACTACAGAGATTTTATCCTCAATCATGCTAGGACCTTGTTAGCAAAAGGTGATCTGGACGGTGCAAAATCTAGAATTGAGCGCCTTTTCCAAAACAGCACCCACTTCAGCTTTGATTCTGCAATTCCAGAGATTCAAGAATTACTGGCGAAAATTGCCGATGCAAAGGGGCAACTGGAACTTGCAAATACTCATTATAAAAAATATATAGAATTGATTAAAAACCAAGAAGCTGCAAATCTCCAGCATAGAAGTGAAAGCATTAAGACAGCGGTAAAATTCGCACAGCTCCATACACAACTGGATACCCTCAATAAAATGTCTCGATCGGATGTTTTAACCGGTCTATCTAATCGGTTTGCGCTTCGAGAATATATGAATACTTGGACTGAAATCAACAATGAACATCCAACAATAATTGCACTTTTCGATGTGGATCAATTTAAGCTACACAACGATCAGTTTGGTCACGCTCACGGTGACGCCTGTCTCGTTGAAGTTGCAAAAATAATAAAAACAAATCTTTCTTCAGATCGTGGCGACATTTTCAGATATGGTGGAGACGAGTTTCTCGTCACACTTGTTGGATATGATTATGAAGAAGCTTATAGCAAATTAGAGGACACCCGAAAGGCCATTGAAGGTCTCAACACAACAGGTATGATTCCAGTTGTAGAAAATCGAACCGCTATTTCATGCAGCATTGGCGCCGTAACCGCCCCATCTGGAAGCAACCAAACTTTTGAAGATCTCTTTAATATCGCTGATAGAGCTTTGTATATCTCTAAGGATCAAGGCCGAAATTGTGTGACGATATTGGCTTCTAAATAAAAATCTATTGCATACAGCGATAATCAAAGAAAAATGCCTTTCTCATTTTAAAAATCGTAATTAAAAGTCCACAAAAACAATTAAGGAGTGGGGATTCACGGAATCCCCACTCCAACGATTAACTTTGAACCTATCTTATATTCATCAAGTAAAACCTATGCCAAAGCATTGATGTCAAACACGTCTAAGCTGTTAAAAATCTGAGGTTTAGACAAAATATTGACGAACGATAAATACGTGTCATAAGCTGTTACACATGGAATTTTCTTTTCTGTGGCAAATCTTCTGATGTTGAAGGACTTCTTAGCCTCACCACCAGATAAATTGGTCACAACAAATTTTATATTTTCTTCATCAAACACTGTATAAATGGCTTCAACCACCGTGTCAAATTTCAAATCAATCTGATGCTTTTCTATTAAATCCGCTGTTTCTTGATCAGAAACGAGTTCATAACCAATGTGTTGGAACTGCTTCATGATTTCAAGCGCTTCTGCCGTTTTACTATCAATGGCATCGATGATACAAACAACTTTTCCATGATGATCAAAAGAATTGCCAATGGCCATAAAGCCCTTTGCAAGTGCCTTATCCACAGTGGTTTCAATGCACATCATTTCACCCGTTGACTTCATATTAGGTCCGAGTTCAACATCAACGCCTATGAGTTTATCATTTGAAAACACAGGTAGTTTCACAGCAAATACAGATTTTTCAGGATAGAGTCCTAACCCGTAACCCATGTCAGAAAGGGATTGACCAAGCATGATGCGCGTTGACAATTCAATCATAGGAACACCTGTAATCTTGCTCAAAAATGGCACGGTTCTAGAAGCTCTTAAATTGATTTCAATACAGTAGAACTGTCCATCTTTTTCAACTAACTGTATGTTCATAAGTCCACGCACATTAAAGGTCTTCGATAATTTCTGTGTTAATGTACATAGATCCGCTTTTAGAGACTCTGTCAATGCCTTTGAAGGATATATGGAGATACTGTCACCCGAGTGAATCCCAGCGCGTTCAAGATGCTCCATAATACCAGGGATCAAGATTTCTTCACCATCGCAGATCGCATCAATTTCTATCTCCATGCCCAGTATATAACGATCCACTAGAAGTTCATCATTTCCAAGTGCAAACAACATCGTTGAATACGTTCTAAGTTGCTCTGCATCATCAATGATTTTCATCCCTAAACCACCAATAACATAACTTGGTCTTATGAGTACCGGGAATCCATAGCCTTTTGCAATCTCCATCACTTCATCCACATTTGTAGCACTTAATCCTTCTGGATGAAGAATATTCACCTCATCTAGTAAATCATAGAAATCTTCTCTATTTTCAGAGGCCTCAATATTGTCAAATGAGGTTCCAATAATTAAATCCTTCAATACTTCAGCCAATTTTAAACCTGTTTGACCTCCATATTGTATGATAACGCCATCTGGTTTTTCGAAATCTACGATGTTTAAGACATCTTCCACTGTAATGGGCTCAAAGTAAAGCTTATCTGAAACGTCAAAGTCCGTACTCACAGTCTCTGGATTATTATTGATGATAATGCCTTCATAGCCTTGTGCTTTCAATGCTTTTATGCCATGCACTGAACAGTAGTCGAATTCAACACCTTGACCGATTTTGATCGGACCTGAACCCACCACGATGACTTTCTTCTTATCGGTTCTGATATTTTCATCAAATTGATCGTATGTGGAGTAATAATAAGGTGTAAGTGCTTCAAACTCGCCACTGCAAGTATCTACCATCTTATAAGTTGGTAAAATGCCAAGTTCTTTTCTATAAGCTCTAATGCTCATCTCATCTGGATTGCCGAGCAGATGCTTTGAAAGAAATGCATCAGACATGCCGATTTTTTTCATTTCAAGCATTTTTTCTCTTCCAATAGACGTAAGCGTCGATTTTCTAACTAGGTTTTCAAGTGTAATGATTTTTTTGAGTTTGTGAAGGAAAAAGAAATCAATACCAGTCTGTGCATGAATGCTCGGTATGCTCACTTCTCTTCTCAAGAGTTCGCCCACATAAAAGATACGATCACTTTTAGGTTTTCCAATTTCATTAAACAATTCATCCAATACCATCTTATTGAGCGGTTCAAAGATTAAACTGTACTGATTGAGTTCAAGTGAACGCACTGCTTTTAAAAACGCCGCTTCAAAGTTATTGCCAATAGCCATAACTTCACCCGTTGCTTTCATAGTCGTGCCAAGACTCTTATCCCCTTCTGGGAATTTATCAAATGCCCATTTAGGGAATTTGACCACGCAGTAATCCAACGCTGGTTCGTGACATGCTTTTGTCTTTTGAGTGATATCATTGACAATTTCATCCATCTGATATCCCAACGCAATTTTAGTGGACACCTTTGCAATAGGATATCCAGTTGCCTTGGAAGCAAGTGCTGAGGAGCGACTCACCCTTGGATTAACTTCGATGACATAAAATTGGAAACTCTTAGGATCAAGCGCATATTGAACATTACATCCCCCAACGATCTCGAGTTCAGCTGCAATATCAATCGCCGCTTTTCTGAGCATTTGATACTCTTTATCACTCAAAGTCTGTGAAGGTGCCACAACGATACTGTCACCTGTGTGAACGCCCAGTGGGTCTATATTTTCCATATTACAAATCGTAATACAGTTGCCAGCAGAATCTCTCATGAGTTCATATTCAATTTCTTTCCAGCCCATCAAGGATTTCTCTATAAGCACCTGATTCACTGGTGATAATGCAATACCTCTTTTGACAATGGCCTCGAACTCCTCCATGGTATGACAAATACCACCGCCAGTGCCACCAAGCGTATAGGCAGGGCGTGCAACCACTGGCAGTTTTAAATGCTCTAAGCATTTAACCGCTTCCACATAAGTGGTCACCGCATAACTCTGAAGTACTGGAATACCTATTTTCTCCATTGCTTTTTTAAAGCCTTCTCTGTCCTCGGACTTTTTAATGCCTTCAATGGTAGTCCCCAAAACTTCTATACCGTATTTGTCTAATAAGCCCAAATCGTGCAGATTCACAGCCACATTGAGACCCGTTTGACCACCAATTCCAGGAATAATGGCATCGGGTTTTTCCTTAATGATGATTTTTTCTATAAAATCTATTTGAGCAGGTTCAAGATAAATAGCATCTGCCATTTCTCGATCTGTCATAATTGTTGCAGGGTTATTATTAACCAAAATTGTGTAATGACCTTCTTCTTTAAGAACCTTGCAAGCTTGGCTTCCAGAATAGTCAAATTCAGCACCTTGTCCAATAACGATTGGTCCTGAGCCTATAATCAATACTCTTCTCTTTTTTTCTATTACACTATTTTGCATTTTTAGTCTCCTCCATCATCGCAATAAATTGATCAAACAAATAAGCTGAATCACCAGGTCCTGGCGAAGCTTCTGGATGATATTGAACGCTAAAAACAGGTTTACTATTGTGCTTTATGCCTTCAAGAGAACCATCATTTACATTTAAATGTGTTATGGTTACATCTAGAGGTTCAAGCGTTTCTTTCACAACGACATAGCCGTGATTCTGAGAGGTAATCATCACTTTATTGAGCATTAAATCCTTAACGGGATGATTAGAACCTCTATGACCAAATTTAAGTTTTTGAGTTTTGGCGCCAAGCGCAAGTGCAATCAATTGATGTCCCAAGCAAATGCCAAATACAGGTTTTGAATCCAGCAATCGTTTAACAACTTCCACAACACTTTTATAGTCTTCAGGATCTCCAGGACCGTTTGATAAAAATACGCCGTCAGGATTATAAGCCATGATCTCTTCATAGCTTGTAAAAGCTGGGAAAACTTTTACGTGTCCAGTTCTATACGCTAAAGATTCTAATATATTGCGCTTAATACCAAAATCGAGGACAGCCACCTTATAATCATTTGCTTCTGTGACAGTATCCATCACATAACTCTCTTTAGTTGAAACCGCTTCAAGCAGTGCCTCTCCGCTGACCAAATTGTCCTTTTCAGTTAACAATTTTTGAAGATCGCCATCCACTGATTTAAAGACTTTTTCTGTGACAATAACACCAATCATGGTGCCTTTATCACGAATATGCTTCACAAGAGCCCTTGTGTCCAACTGTTCTATGCCGATGATCTTATGCGCTTCCAAATAAGCTGAAAGTGTCATCTTCCCTCTCCAATTGGAATAATTGCCTACAAATTCTCTTACAATAAGGCCTTTAATTTGAGGTCCACCTGACTGAATATCCTCTAAATTGATGCCATAGTTACCTATGATCGGGTAGGTTAAAATCACCATTTGTCCAAAATAAGACGGATCTGTGATGATCTCCTCATATCCTGTCATTCCTGTATTAAAGACAACCTCTCCAATACTCTTTTCGAGAGATCCAAATAATTTCCCTTCGAGGACAAAACCATCCTCTAATACCAAATATCCTTTCATACACCCTCCAATAATTAATGTATCACTGTACATTATTAATTAACACAATACGTTTATTTTATGACATTTTGTCTTGTGTTTCTACTACTTTCAACCAAATGGCTTAAAAAAATGCACCATTCAAAAATGATGCATCTGACTTTTCTATGAAACTAACGGCATGATCTTTATGGATGGATTTTGTTTCATCAACCATTGATAAGTATCATCAGTTGCCACGATAGAGCTTGCATTTTCTTTAGCTGCTATCTTGAGCACTTTACTGGTAACCAACTCTTCAAGTGTTTGTGAAGGCTCAATGGCTGAAACTAAATCTATCATATAAACTCTTTTAGCACCTACGATCATTGCAGTATTGGATAATAGGAAAGCATCATCATTTGAAAAATTTATAGCGACGATTTCAGTATTCACTTGCCTCTCCATCCACTCCAACATTAAGGTACTATTGGCGTCTTCACTATAAACGACGATTACTTTTTCTTTCACCACAATCACTCCTCTCATCAATAGGATTATTTTTAAGTAATTATACATTAACTTTAATATTCATGCAACTCTTTTCACAAAAAAACACCTATTTCTTTTTCAAAATAAGTGACTCTCCATATCATAACTACCGCTGCATGGATTGTATCAACATCGCCTTTGATCGAAGTAAAAAAGATTTGACATCTCTATTTTCAATTAAGCGTGTCTTATTCACTGCAATCTCAATCACACCATGAAGCGCTCCCCAAATGATAAGAGCCTGCTGATAGGGATCAATATCATCGCGCAAATGCCCTTCCTGAATGCCTTTATCAATCAGTTCAGGTAAAGGTATGCCTTTGGCATATGCCTCTATACGCGCTATTTTCTCCAAGACAAGTGGATCTTCTTGCTCATATACTTTGCGTGTCACCATCAAGTTCGCCAAAAAAGGACTCTCTTCGAAAAACTCTATATAGCAGTCCATGAGCGTGTTGATTTGATCAAGGGCACTCATAGAGGCATCTATGGTGAGGTATTTGGATTCAAATTTCTTAAAGGATTCACAGACTAAATCAAAATAGAGTTCATCCTTGCTTCTATAATACTTATACACTGTTCTCTTGGTCAAATCGCATTGTTGCGCCAAATAGTCCATTGAGGTCTGATTAAATCCATGCTCCTCAAAACAAGTCTTTGCAACTTTTAAGATGTGTGCCTTTCTTTTGGTTTTATCCATTAACATATCCCCTAGTTCGTTTAATATATCCCCTAATTCATTATAAAAGCGTATGCTCAGTCCGCTACGCTACCTTCGCAACCCCCGTGCAAATGCAATCCTATCGGAGTGGGCGTCTAGCTCCATTATACCTTTATATCTAACAATTGTCCTTGAAAATTCTGTTTTTGTTCATTGTATTTGGGTTTATTTTGAGTCGTTGTATGTGTTACCCCGCCAGAAGTGTACATCCTACCACACTCTGGGCAAATCGCTTTGAAAGTTCGGACACTTTGTGAGACAACTTCTCTATCTTCACTTTGAGCCTTGGCCTTTTCATTGGCAACATGCTCACCTTCATGAGTAGCCACAGCGGCTTCAGATGCCTCGGGAGAGATATTAGTGGGTGTTTTAAAGGAGACGCTCGGATCATTGGAACCATCCACATAGGTTCTGGATTGACAGGATTCGCACTCTAAAATACCCATTTGCTTTAAAACTTTTTCACCATAAATCGCTTTGAGCTTATCTATCCGATTCTCAGGATCTATAATTTTACCTTCCTTTATATTGCCGATACGTTGAACCACATCTCCGGGCATAATTTTTTGATCTTTTTTATCAAATTTAACTTCCCTTTCCGATACAGATGCATTATAATGGTTAAGGTTGTTCATGGCGTTTTTAATTGGGTTATTCACTGAGTTACTCATAAAAAGCACCTCCTCAATCTTAACTTATACCCGATTTAAGTTTTTATATTCAATACTTTTTTTGATATTTTCTATTGCATTGTTCGCTCAATGTGGTATAATAAATCTAATAAATATTTATACAACTCAATGCATAAAAATTCACTTTCAATTATTAATGTTGTCCTGAGAGACAAGAATAGGAGGAAAGCAATGAAAAATTACTTATTACTCGAAGATGGTACTTATTTTATGGCTGACGGAGGCCAAACAGAATCAAATGTATTCGGCGAACTCGTTGTGATGAATCATCAAGTCGGCATCAAATGCAAATCCACCGGTACAATTTTGAAAACAACGCTATCGGAAACTGAAACTCAAATTATTGAGCAAAAATTAGCCAACCACTCTGGATTTTTAGGGAAATTCGTTGTGGATGAACTTCCGATGGACTATCACATTTACGATCTTAAAACAGCATTTTAGGTTAAGTAGACCACGCCATTACATTTGTAATGGCTTTTTTCTTTTTATATAATGATCTAGAAAATATATCCTACAAGAATAAGAAATAGAGGCTAAAAAATGAATCGTTACAATTCCCCAAAATCCAATTTACCCAAACAAAAAAATCTCATACCTGAGATTATATACGAAGATAAAAAATTACTTGCAGTGATTAAGCCTCAAAATCTGCCCGTTCAACCAGATCGCAACTCTACAGTTTCTCTATTAACACTTCTTGAGGATTACTTTGAGTTCAGTCGTGGCATTGAAGAGCCCTTTATCGGTCTCGTTCACCGACTAGATCGTCACACGGGTGGCCTTTGTATCTTTGCTAAAACACCTGCCAGTTTAAAAAAATTGAATAGATGTTTCGCTGAACATCAGGTTGAAAAACGCTATTTAACAGTGGTCTCTGATCCAAGTAACAATTTAGACAGTGCTGGAACGCTCACACATTATTTGACGATCGATCCAAAGTGTAATTTTGTAGCAGCCTCTAAAACGGCTTCCCAAGGCGCATTAAAAGCCACTCTACACTATAAAAAAATCGTCCATATAGACAGTGCCTATGGCCCATTATGTTTACTTGAAATCACACTGGAAACAGGGCGTCAACATCAGATTCGCGTCCAGCTTTCTTCAATGGGATACCCTGTTATGGGCGATGCCAAATATGGCATATGTCCTCTTAAAAATGAATCTCTTGCGCTATGGGCATATTATTTGGAAATCAACACATACTCTTTTATATCTATGCCTAAACCGGATAATCCTTATTTTAAAATATTTGAAGCATTTTTACATGAAGAAACGTTCAAAAAGTTGCTTTCCAAAGATTAAAGTGCATAAGCATTATCATTTTGAAGGCCATTTAGCCCTAACCGTCCATTGATTTTGTCTTTTTACTAAAAAATCCGTACAAGTGTACGGATTTTTTTAATAGATTATTTCACTTTTACAATCCAACCTTCAGGCGCTTCAATATCACCAAATTGAATGCCCACGAGCGTATCATAAAGTTTTTTAGTAACTGGCCCCACTTCTGTTTCACTATGGAATACATGGAGTTTGTCTTTGTAATCAATACCACCAATTGGTGTAATGACTGCTGCTGTACCACAAGCACCTGCTTCAGCAAATTCATCAATCTTATCAATTTCACAGTCTCTTTCTTCCACTGGCATTTTTAAGTAGTTCTCAGCAAGATACATTAGAGAATATTTTGTGATACTTGGCAAAATCGAAGGTGATTTAGGTGTCACAAACTTATTGTCTTTAGTGATTCCAAAGAAGTTTGCCGCGCCGACTTCTTCAATCTTAGAATGCGTCATTGGATCAAGATAGATACAATCTGCAAAGCCTCTGTCAACTGCTTCTTTATGTGGTAACATGCTTCCTGCATAATTACCGCCTACTTTAGCAGCGCCTGTACCATAAGGTGCCGCTCTATCCATATCTGCAATGGTGAAATTAACAGGTGCCATGCCTCCTTTAAAATAAGGTCCCACTGGCAAACAGAATACACCAAAAATAAACTCTGGTGCTGGTTTTACCCCTATATTATGACCTACGCCAATCACATATGGTCTAAGATATAACGTCGCACCTGTACCATAAGGCGGCACATAGTCCATATTTGCTTTAACAACTTTGATACATGCATCAATAAATTTTTCAACTGGAACTTCTGGCATCAATACACGTCTACAACTTCTATTCATACGTTTCGCATTTTCATCTGGTCTAAAGAGTTGAATCTCTCCAGTCGAAGTCGAATACGCCTTCAAGCCTTCAAAACACTGTTGACCATAATGAAGTGCTGTGGAAGCTTCACTGATGGATATCATGTTATCCTCAGTTAACTTACCGTCATCCCATGCCCCATCTTTCCACACAGAAATATAACGAAAATCTGTTTTCATGTACTCAAAGCCTAATTTACTCCAATCAATCTTTACATTTTTGCTCATCTTCCAAGCTCCTTTCGTTTTTTATAAAATCGATCTTGGAAAAGGTTACCCATCCTTATTATATATTATTCATATTCACTTTGACAATAAGTTTTATAAGGGTTTATAGACCATAACACCTTGTTCAATCTTAATCTGAATGCGTTCTTCTTGCTCCAAATAGGACAAAATAGCGCGTATGGTCCTTTCAGCAACAAAGTATTTGAATATATTCTTTCTTATATTATAGACTTTATTGAGCTCATACATGATTTCATCAAACTGACTTACCTTTTGAATCAACAGTGCCACTTCCTCTATTTTTTGATGAAAATATTTAACATTACTTTCTATTGTCTGTCCTAGAGTGGCGATCACAGGTCCATGACCTAGAACATAGGTATGATAATCAAGTCTCTTAAGTAGATTCAATGTTTCAAAATGCCATTCGATATTTGTAACTACTGGAAATTTAACTTTCTCTAACACATTCATATGAATGAGACTATCTCCAACAAAACAAACACCATCTGGTGTTACAATCCCTTTCTGATTGAAAGTATGTCCTTTAAGGCCAATACATTCAAACCGAATCCCGCAAAACTCAAATGAGGTTTCATTCTCACCTATTAAATGATCAATATTGAATGTACCATGCCCATAGACGGATAACCCACCCACCACAGACGTGGAAAATGACATATAATATCTCGAAATGTCTTCACAAAAAATATGATCTACATAAGGCATTGCGATTTGGCAATGGTATATTTCTTGCAGTTTAAAATTAGCACCCACATGATCAATGTGCCCATGAGTATTGATGATACCAACCACGGTTAGATTATTCGACTGAAAATACTGACACAAATCCAACGCTTCATGAATGTGCCCGGTATCTATCAAGATTACCTCTTTTTCGTTTAAAAAAAAGATACCCACATTTGCAAATTGCGTTGTGAGTACCGATGTTTGCTTCGTTAAATTTTCTATCTGCATTTGGCCCTCGTCATCTCTTTATTTTATCTCATTTTAAAGAGTATAGCATAATCTTCCAAGGCTTAGAAGGGCAGTGACGCGATTTATAACATTTATAATACTTATTCCATCTTTACATATGTTAGTGGATCGCAATATTCGCCATTGATTCTAATCTCAAAGTGCAGGCAGGGTTTTATCGTGCTGCCGCTGGCGCCTGATTTCGAAATCATATCACCTTTTTTAACAACATCGCCCACTTGAATGTTTAGCTTATCATTATAACCATATAGAGTCGTATATCCACCGCCATGATCTATAATGACAACTTTTCCATACCCGCCATACCAATTCGCATAAATTACAGTGCCTGACTGAGCCGCAACAACATTACTATTTCTTTCACATAAAATATCAATGCCCGTATGCATAACTTCTTCTTTAGAAATTGGATGAAGTTGCTTGCCAAATTGCGAGAAAATCGTATGATGATTGGGAATAGGCCATGTCATTTCTCCTCCTATATAAGCTTCTGATGTGTCCATATTTTTTATGACTTGAGTCAATTGATTCGCTTCATTCAAGAATTCGGATTCTAGTCGCATAAGCGCTTTTTCATCATTTTCTAAATGCGCTTTATATTGTTTCATAGCCTCTAATTCAACCTCTAGATCAGCCTGTTTTTCGACTTTATTTGAAGACAGTTTTTTATACACTTCCCTTTGTGTTTCAAGCTCAAGGCATTTAGAATTTATGAGCGCTCTGCTCTCTTCCATGAATTGAATCAATTCTTGGTCATACTGGAGTATTTTTTGTATCATATCTATCCTTGTCAGGAAGTCTACAAAATCTTCAGCACCTAATAATACATCTATATAGCCGATTACATCAGTCTTGTACATCGCTCTCAATCGACTGTTTAAAGTTTCATTTTTATACTCAATTTCGGCTTTAATTTGTAAAAGTTCTTGCCCTTTAGACTCAATTTCTCGCTCGCAAGCACCAATCAAACCCTCTAATTGAGCAAGCTCTTTTTCAATTGTTTTGATTTTTGCATTTGTTTCACTTATGCGATTACTTGCTTGATTTTGAAGATTCTTATTCTGATCTATGCTCTGATCCATAGCTTCAATTTGCGCCTTTACCTTCTCCAGTTCACGTACTCTGATTTTTACATCGTCATCATCGCACCAAGCCGTATGACTCAACATTATACTTATACTGAATAACAACAGTATTATTTGCTTTCTATTTTGTTTCATCACACAATCCCTACGATCCATTAAAGGTGACATAATCTCTAGGATTTTGAGGGACACCGTTTTTATGCACTTCAAAGTGCAAGTGCGGCGCCTGACTTCGACCAGTATTGCCACTTAAAGATATCACCTGTCCCTTGTAGACCTGATCTCCTTTTCTAACCAGAAGTTTGTTATTATGCGCATAGAGCGTTGAAATATTGCCACCGTGGTCAATAATAATGTAATTGCCATATGAACTACTATAAGCCGCATAAGTGACCGTGCCGCCATCAGCCGCTTTTACCTCTGTATTTTCTGGAACACCTATGTCTATGCCTTCATGTCTTCTGCCCCATCTCCAGCCAAACTCAGAAGAAACACTCCCTCTTGATGTGGGTTTTGAAAGAATGCCACTGCCCATCTTAGGCGGTGGGTCCTTGGTGCCCTGATAGACGACTTTGTTCACGGGTTCAGAGATGACCGATTCACTTATGATTTCACGTTTGACCTCAAGGCCATTTTTCTTTACGATTTCAGCAGTAACCGCCTTCTCACCCAATTCTCCTTTGGTTTTCGTCTTCAATTCTTCTTTATACAAATCTGCTGAGGGCTCATAGACCGTCTCAAAAGGCATCTCAGTACTATAATCAGAATGCTCCACTGTATAAACCGTAATCAACGATTTAGGCACAGTTAAGTTGATTTTTTGTCCAATTTGAAGCAATTCAGGTTTGATCTCTGGATTGGCATTTTCAAGATCTGATGGATTTATCCCATAATAATTTGCAATGATCCAATAGTTTTCACCCTTTTGAATCACATGAGTTTTATTCTCTTTAAATCCATTTGCGACGTAGGCCATCGCTTCATCTATAGTATCATAACCATTAAATCCAGCAATGTCGATATTGTTTTTGGAAACCTCTATCGTCTCACCAAAATAGACTTCAAGTACCGCTTCAGGGGTTGCGCTGATGTATTTCTCTTTTAACGACTCCAGCAAGCAATATGCTTCGTCTTCTGTCTTAAACGACGCGACAATACGGCCATTAGCTGTAATCTCATAGGCGGGCACATCCGTAAAGCTCAATCCTTCCAATTTGGGCCTCTCCAACAAAGGCTTTGGTTTACTAACGGTTATGGCAACTGAATTGGCCACTATATCTTGCTTCAATGCACTCGTTTGATTTGCAACACTCAACACTTCAGATTGCAGGCCCAAAGCATATACAAAAGCAAAACTGCCTCCTGCCAAAATGACACCCACTGCTAGGCTTGAAAACACAAGTGATTTATAACGACAGAACCATTGCCGATACCTATTTATCCGTTTCTTTTTTTTCACCTGAATCAGCAATAATTGTATGGGATAAAATAGTATTGCCAAAAACAAAATCATATAATACCGTATCCCATTTCGCTTTGTCTCTATCCCATTTTGCTTTGTCTTTTTTTTTCGCCTTTTACGCTTCATTTCTAACCCCTCTAGGATGTCCTAAATATATGTCTCTACACTAATCCTGCGCATTTATATAGGTCAATGGATCTTGTACTTCTCCAGATTGAGTGACTTCAAAATGCAAATGCGGTCCAGTTGACTTTCCAGTACTGCCTACTTCTGCTATCTTCTGTCCCATTGCCACAAAATCGCCTGATTTTACGAACAGTTTGCTACAATGTGCATACGCCGTTGAATATACATCATCATGTTTTATTCTAATAGTGTAACCAAAATCGTCATGCCACTCTGAGTATACGACCTCACCACTGCCAGCAGCTAAAATCTCCGTGCCCCTTTGAGCCGCAATATCTATACCAGAGTGTACAAATGCCTCTTTAGTTATTGGATGTTGTCTCTCCCCAAAAGGCGCCGTCACGATGTTATGGTCTGGCAAAGGCCAGCTCAAAGTGATATTCGAGTTGCTTTCATCGAGTGGTGTCGATGCTGAATCTTGCTTTGCCACATCTGCCATTTCTGCCGTTTGCTCACCCTGAGCTGAAATTAGAGTCTCTTGAACAGGTATTTGAACCTCGTTCTCCTTTAAAGCGTTTTTACCTATAGTACTCATGCCCTCATAGGCCACAGCACTGGATATCGGTATTATAAACAAAGCAATACTTAACGCAACACCTAAAGATAAAAATTGAATGCCCTTTTTAGGCTTTTTGTAGTCTAGAATTTTCGATAATCGCTCTTTTAGATTTTTAGCGTTTTCATTAAAAGCAGAATAGACAACACCTGACATTTCCATCTTTCTGTCTAGCATCCCGATGATGGTTGCAGCATACTTTTTACGTTTACCATAACCGATTTTTTCTACAAGCTCTTCATCACAAGCCAGTTCACAAAGTCTATTCACATCTTTTCTCAACAACATACACAGTGGATTGAACCAATGAATAATACTCACGCAAATCAACAGGGCCTTAATCCACAAATGGCTTCTTTTTAAATGAATGCATTCGTGCGAAAACACAAGCTCTAGCTCACTTTTCTGCATGGTTCCTTCGGGCAATATAATACGTGGTTTAAGGAGCCCCACCAAGATCGGCGTGCTCAGTGTTTTGTGCTCTAAAATCTCTACGTGTCTTCTGATGCCAATTTCCCGCTTGCATGAATTCAATACCTCTTGAAGCAAATGCTCTTCAACAAGACGACTGCTCTTAACAAGTCTTTTAAACGCTCTGTAACGTTTTAAATTTATGGCTGAAAATACGAGCACACCACCGACCCAAATATATTTTATGCAGGCGACAAGGTTTTCAAGCAATGCCTTATAAACTGAGTTCTGAGTGTTTGGAGCCGATAACACATCCAGTGACGCCATGCCGCTCTCTAAAGCATGATCCTCTCCAATCTGAAAGATGATCTTCTCAGAGTATGTCCTGAGACCTGATAAATCAATATCTGAAGTATTCCAGACCAGCGAAGTAGGCATTAAAAGCACCAAGAGTATCATGCAAGTCATATATAAATGCCAAGTTGAATCAAAAAATTTCTCAGTAATAGGACGAAGTAAATACGTCACCGTATAGACAATCGCACCTACCACAGACATGATCCATATTGTGTTCACCAATGTTTGTAACATAAAACACCTCTCCTACTTTTGAGATAGCCATTTTTTGAGCTCTTCAAGCTCTTCACGGCTGATTTCATCATCATCGCACAACGCCACCATAAAGCTTTTTATGGACCCACCATGTATCGTTGAAAGAAAACTTTTAGATTCAAATTTTTTATATTCCCTTTCGGTGACAATGGCAAAATAATAATTCTTCTTTCCACGCTTTTCATGGGATAATAGACCTTTTTCTGTCAATCTAGATAAAAATGTCAACAAGGTTGTGATTTTAATATCTCTTTTACTGGGCATTTGCTCTATAATATCTGATGAAGCCAGCGGTTCATCAGATGCCCAAATAATTTGCATCACTTCCATCTCAGCTTCAGAGATTTTTGAAAATTTCATTTTGATCACCCTTTTCATTATTCTACACGTTGTAGTAGTTATATTCTACACACAGTAGAACATATTGTCAATGCTTTTCATTTTCTATTTTTTTGAATACTGTCAGTATATTTATAAATTTTTTATAGCATTTTTATAGCATTTTCATACAAGCGTTGAAATCGCTTTATTATCTGATGTATCATAGCCATAGAATATGATTTTAATTATTGTAGCTTGACTGCATTTTCATTATACAAGGAGGAAAAATGAAGTTGCCAACTTTAGATATTGGAAGTTTAAAAATAAAATATCCCATCGTTCTAGGTGCCATGGGCGTCGGTGTTACAAGGTCTGGACTCGCCGCTGCAGTGACAAATGCTGGCGGCCTTGGTGTTATGTCAGGGGTCAATCTTGGTTTTGATGAACTTGATTTTATGGACAATACACTTGAGGCCAATTTACGCGCTTTAAGGAATGAAATTCGAAAGGCAAAAGAAATGACCAAAGGCGGTGCTATTGGCATCAATTTCATGGTAGCTATGAATATGTATGCCGAACATGTGCGTGAAGCTGTCAAAGAAGGCATTGACTTTATCGTTTCAGGTGCAGGTATTCCTTCGGAACTACCGGCACTCGTCAAAGGTTCAAGTACGAAAATTGCACCTATCATTTCATCTTCTAAAGGTGCGCGCTTAATTGCAAAATTATGGGATAGAAATCACAACATAGCACCCGATGCAGTTGTCCTTGAAGGCGTTAAAGCCGGTGGTCATCTAGGGTTCAGCAAGGATGACATCATCAATGAAAATTATGATATCTTTAAGACGATTTCTGAGATCAAATTTATCCTCAAGCCTTATGAAGAAAAATATCAAAAGAAGATTCCGTTGATTGTAGCTGGTGGAATCTATTCAGGTGAAGATATCGCCAATGTCTTAAAAGCCGGTGGCGATGGTGTACAAATGGCAACGCGCTTTGTGGCTACGGAAGAATGTGATGCACATGAACGCTATAAACAAGCTTATATCGACGCTGTGAAAGACGATGTCAAAATTATTATTTCACCTGTTGGGCTCCCTGGAAGAGCTGTACAAAATCCATTTTTAAAAAAAGTCAATGCACATAATCCCCCTAAAATAAAGAAATGTGTGAACTGTCTTAAAACATGTGATATTAAGACGACACCGTTTTGCATTTCCCAAGCACTTGTCAATGCCGTTTCAGGGAATATCGATGAAGGCCTTATTTTCTCAGGTGAAAATGTCTACAAAGTTAAAGAGATGAGTACGGTGCCTGAAATTTTTAAAGATTTGCTGACCGAACTTGAAAAGTTATAGTATATAATCCCATTTATATAGATTTAGCTCACAAAAAAAGTTGACACAGATTCATATGTCAACTTTTTTTGCGCTATAAATTCAAGAGCATCGTATCTTATGGGCTTAGACCCTATAAGCGCACTTAAACTTTGTGCTTTTGACGTGTTCTTTTGACCCAAACATAACAGTTGTGTCCTATTTATAAGCTTCTGCTGCAAACTTAATGTTATCAATTGTAACTGCCACATAGGGCACACGGATCGCTTTATTTTCATCAAATTTCCAGTTTGTTCCATCCAATGGTTCTCTACCCATTGCAACATTATAAGTCAATTCAAAAGTAGCTTTTCCTTGATTTTTAGCATCATTTAACACGGTTCCCGCCATTTTGCCAGCCTTGATTTGCTCTAGAGCATCTGGAAGGGCATCTACACCAAATACAGGCATGTACTGTCCCTGATCAAAATAGCCATGAGCCGTTAACGATTCAATCGCACCCAGTGCCATATTGTCGTTGTTACTAATAACGAGTTCAATTGCATCACCATGTTTAGCAATCCAGTCTTCCATCATGGATTTGCCTTTCTCACTCTCCCACCTACCTGCTTTAAGCTCTAGTGCTTCAAGCATGAGCCCTTTATTGGCCATTGCTTCTAAAGCATATTGAGTTCTAGCTTCCGCATCTGGATGTCCTTGCTCCCCTTTTAAAAGCACATATTGGACAATACCATCAAAATTTTTATCCCAGAATGGATTATCATGCCACATTTTAGCCATCATTTCGCCTTGAATGATACCCGCTTCAGCAGATGTCGTACCAACATACCAAGCTTTATCATAGCTTGATAATGCAGACGCTTCAGGCTCTTTGTTGAAAAAGACAACTGGGAGATCTGCGGCTCTAGCCTTCTCGATGATGGTTGATGCAGATTGCGTATCGACTAAGTTGATGGCCAAAGCTTTGACACCATTGGCAATCATAGTATCCACTTGATCATTTTGCATCGTTTGAGAACTTTGAGAGTCTTTCATTTCAATTGTGGCGCTATTGTGATTACTTGCTTCAATCGCTTTTCTTACAAAAGACATAAATGTATCATCGTATTTGTAAAGGATAACGCCAATTACCGGTTTTTCCTCTCCGGATGCAGATTTAGCACCACAAGCGGTTAAAACACACGCTGATGCGACTACCATCATCACCATGATTAATAAAATCTTTGCTCGTCTTTTCATCTTAATGATCTCCTAAAATTATTTTGTGTTCGTCACAATTTTAGATTCGTATTTTTCTATAAAACTGTCCTATTTTATGAAACCGTCACAATTATTATCTAAATGCTCCGACAACTTGCCCTCATGCACAATTCCGTCGGGACAACCACTTTTTTTGAAATGACTCTCTTCTTTAAAATCCTTTCAAGCAAAAGTTCAACTGCCGTTTCTCCCATAAATTCCTTATGCACTCTAACCGAGGTCAATGGCGGTGCTGTGAATTTGGACGTTGGAATATCGTTAAATCCGATAACACTCATGTTTTCTGGCACTTTTAATCCCATTTCATGAGCAGCTCTTAAGACGCCAATTGCCATGGAATCATTTGCAACCAAAAATGCCGTTGGCAAATTTCCCGATTGCTTAATCGCTTTTTTCATCAACTCATATCCAGATTCCGCCAGAAAATCACCAATGTAAATTTGATCTTCATCCAGTGCTTCGTGACTTTTCATATAATCTCTAAATACCGCTTCACGTCGCTCTCCAAGGGCAATTTTTTCGTGTCCAATGTATTCTCGACCACCTATGTAGCCAATTTTTCTATGTCCATTCTCCCAAAGGTAATTCAGTGCACCAACGACTGCTTTTTCAAAATCAATGATGACGCTGTCAAATTGTTCTTCCATAGGAGAAGAATCCACAAACACGATATTGGAAGATACTTCCGCCAATTTTTTTATTTGAGACTCTGTAAATTTGCCAATTGCAATAAAACCATCCATCCGATCAAGACTGCCGAAATCATACTCATCCGGTCTAAAGATCTTTATAATATCAATATTCGTTCCATAACACGTCTTCTCAATTCCAAGTCGTATTGACATATAATATGGATCATCCAGTTCTTGGCTCATTGTGTACCAGTGTACGAGCCCAATTCTGAGCTTCTTTTGAGTCTTCTTGATATTGCGTTTTCTAGGCGGCATATAATCCATAGATTCTGCAATTTCAAATATCAATTGACGCTTTTCATCTGATACTGACAGGGTATTATCGTAGTTCAACACCCTTGACACTGTAGCAGAGGAAACGTTGGCCTTCTCAGCAATATCTTTGATCGTTGCCATATTTGTACTCCCTTTCCCATATATAATCAATAAACAAAATTATTTAGTGAATATTTACTTAATAAAAGAATCTTATGCGTTCTTTTATTTATCAAGTTCCCTTACTATTTTACCTGTTTTAAACCAAAAAGTCATATTCTTTCAACATTGTTTTTCATAGATGAACTTATTTTAAACGCATCCATCCAAGATAAAGGGCATGTGCATTGCATCTTCACATTTAAAGTCATATACTTATAGATAGAAAATTACCAATAAGGAGGGCCTATGTCTATAGATACATTAAAAAAACTCATTCATGAAAGTAAAAATATCGTTCTCTTCGGCGGTGCCGGTACTTCCACAGAGAGTAATGTCCTCGATTTCAGATCGGAAAATGGTCTATACTCGTTGAAAAAATACGATGTTTCTCCAGAAGAAATCTTAAGCCACGATTACTTTTACAAACATCCAGATCGATTTTATGCATTTCTCAAAGAATATCTTCTGCTTCCAAACATCAAACCGCACAAAGGTCATTTTGCAACCGTCGCGCTTGAAGCTATGGGATTGAGTACCATTATCACACAGAATATAGATGGCCTACACCAAGCGGCAGGTTCATCTAATGTCATCGAATTGCACGGATCAGTCCATAGACACTATTGTACTAAATGTCACGCATTTTATGATATGAACTGGATTCTCAATACACGAGAAGATACGATCAAATGCCCTCTATGTGAGGGACTCGTCAAACCAGATGTCGTTTTATACGGAGAACCTTTGGATCAAGAGGTAATGTCTAAAACCGTAAAGGCAATTCAAGAATCTGATCTGTTAATTGTCGCAGGGACATCGCTTGTGGTCTATCCTGCTGCAAGTTTTTTAAGATACTATAAGGGTAAAAATCTCGTTTTAATCAACAAGACAGAAACGCCCTATGATCACACCGCAAGTCTAGTCCTTCGGGAAAGTTATGGCGATGTCTTTGACCAACTCATCCATCCCTTTTAAAAGTTTGGATGCTCACGTGTCAGAAATTGGCTAATCACATGCCTTTAACGCATTTAAACCCTATATATTTAACATAAGTAAATCCAGATGAGGCAAACCTTTGGCTTGACCTCTTCTGGATTTTTAAAATTTTCTCTATTGCATTTTCACGAATATTTACATTTTACAGAGTACACCATTTGAAGCGCTATTTCCATTCCAATAATAATTGCAATTTCAGCTTGTAGCGAAAAAGAAAAGGCAATTGATACGAGTAACAAAAGAAAATAGATTACAAATTGCTGTTTTAACAAACATATTAAACCCAAGCTCCCCAATAAAAATTCAACAAAATAGCGCCAAATAGAACTCAAAAAAGACACTATAGACGGACTCCCCTTGAGATCTTTAAAATTTTGGGCCAAATACCCTATTTTATATTGACTCAATAGAGTCTTTGTATCAGAACCATTTATTGTGATGAGCAACATTATGATTGTTGTCGTCACAATGATGACAAGCCTTAAATAAGATAGTGTAATCAATAAATCTTCAATGGTTTTTTTAGCCATGCCTACTCCCATTTCTTTTTTATTTATTATAACAATTGTAACAGAAAAATATCTATAATCACACTTTCAAATTTAATCTGTTTGCATTATTTTTTCAAGTTGTTTCAGAATTTCTTGCTTGTTTTCACCATCATGTGGAAATGTCACAAAATTATTAACCAAGCCAAACCCTCTCAAACTCACATAATCACGCTTGATCTCTTGAAAAACATTCTGTAGTTTCTGATCTACAACCAAAACCTGTTCATGTCCACAAAAAGGAAAAAAGCTAACAAACGAATAAACGCCAAATTGGAACATAACATCGGTTTCCCAGTATTCTGTTTTAAATTTTTGAATAATAATTGACCCTTCATTATGACCTAATTTTTCATCTTTCACTGAATGATCCTCAGGTTGAATTGAACTTAAACAAATACTCACCTCATAACGCCCTTTCTGAGCCTTTCTGATTTCACTTGTCAAGAAAGACTGCAAGTCCATGACGATCTGCTCTGGTTGGTCTACTTTCACATTGGACACAGCCTTAGCTTGTAAATGCTTCATAATGCGTTCTATCAAGAAATCATCTTCACTGGATTTGAGTATATAATCTTTAGCACCCAATCTAAGACCGCTGGCCAAATTACTTCTCGTCACTGTGCTGGTATAAATAATAAGTGGCGTAAAAGGATGCAACTCTAAATATTTTTCAAACCATATAACAACTGATTCATTATCAAAATTAAGATCTGCCAGAATTAGATCAAATTCACCTTGAGTCCCATTGAGAGCACGATTGAGTTGCAGTATAGAACCCGCTTCAAAAGTTTCCACTTGGAAGCGCTTTACAATACTTTTGACTTTAGATCGGATATATTGAGCTTCATCATACAATAAGATTTGATACATGCGAACACCCCATTATTTCTTATGTCCTTTCCCCATTTATATCCAATTTATCAAATTGTAAACGCCTCAAATATATGTTATAAGCCCATATCCTCTGGAAATCCAAATCTCAGATTTAGCGATTGTATCACTGCACCTGAAGCGCCTTTACCCAAATTATCAATTCTCACTGCAATTTGAAAGTTCTCATCCGTCCCATTGATAAAAATTTCAAATTGGTTGGTTTCCGACGTTTCTCCATGAAGGTATTTCTGAGTACTATTGGGTTCATGAACAACTGCAAATACGGATTCTTTATAATAATCAACATAAGTGTTGTAGATCTCCGTCAAAGAGATCTTATGTGCAAAGTTACTTTGATGAAACGGTATGCTGAGCAAAATACCACGAGGGTAATTACACAAGATCGGCAAAAAGGTAGGTCTAATTTCAAGTGCTCCAAATTTCATGATTTCAGGAATATGCTTATGCATTTGTCCCAGTGCATAATGTTGAGCACTAATTGGTTTTTTTGTATTTTTATACATTTTGATCAGTTCTTTTCCACCACCTGTATAGCCAGTATGTGAGATCAAAGTCAATGGCATCATCTTGTTTAGGAGTGCCTTTGATTGCAATGGAAACAACGCCAATAACGCTGCCGATGCATGGCATCCAGGATTGGCAATTCTAAAAGACTCCGAAATAAGCGCCTTTTGATTGACATTCATCTCTGGCAAACCATATGTCCATTCAGAATGCGTTCTATGCGCAGTACTCGTGTCCACTACGATTACTTTCTGACTCTCGAGCAAGCTTAAAGCTTCAATACTAGCTTCTTCAGGAAGACAGAGAACTACTGCATCAGAAGCATTCATTAATGTCTTGCGTCGATTTGAATCTCTTCTTTCCTCATAATCAATCTCAACCAGAGCAAGCATGGGATGCTTCGCTATATAACGTTTAATTTCTAAACCTGTTGTCCCATGTTGTCCGTCTACAAATATATTTTTCACCACATTAACCTCCAAAACAAAACGGCATTATTATGCATTTCTTTACATAATAATACCGTTACTCTTTTTAGATGTCAAGGCTCATTTCAGAGATGTAGGTCTTAAAAAGTTTGATTGTATCCGGTAAAAGCAATACCTTTTGCGAACGCTTTACTTCTCTTTCTATTTTTTTGTATTGCCTTCTGGTCAAAGGCGCATAAGCAATCAATTTTTTATAAAAATCGCGTGATAAGTATGCTCTATAATTTAAGCTGGAAAAGGCAATCATCATCAAAATACAATTGCGATAAATAGAGGCCCATTTTTTTTGAGGCAATCTCTGAATCATTTTTTCATTAAATGACAGTGTTTTTAAAATCAATGGATCTAATTTATAATGTCCCATCAATTGGCTGAAAATCGTTTGATGCCTATGGGTTTGATCTTCGACCATATCTTGGAAATCATCACATAATTGAAGCACAATGCCATATTGCATATAGAAAAGCATCTGGGCTTCTGTCAACTTTCCACAAACGATGCAGGCATCTGCCAATACAGAGGTCCCGCCCTTCTCAAAAGTATATTCCAAAATAGAGGTTTCATAGGGTATCGAAAGACAATGCTGTCTTTGACTCATCAGTTGCGCATGGTGTATCCCCAGCATGCTTTCATATACCATTGGATGGTCATCCCTCTCATACTCGGATTCCACCATTGCAATCAGCTTAAACAAGTCCTGTTCATAGGGGTTTAAAGCATCATCTGAATTACTCTGAAGGCCCGCGAGACGTTTCCCAAATCGAGTCATAATTTCTTTTTTATAAGACAGGTCCATATCCGTATCATCTAATAAATTATCCGTGTACGGGTAAAGCATACTATATCCAAAGGCACTGCTGCTCAATTTAGAGGGTTTGCCTTCTAACTGCTGAATCAAATTGATGATCCAGACATTTCTCATGGCTTGACCTATATCTTCAATATTCATCTCGCTATTGAAAGCTTTTGCCTGTTCATAAAAATCTATAGTAGCTTGTATCATTTCCTTATTAAAGAGCAGCGCCACATTGGATGTATCTAAAATTTTGCTTTCATCCATATAATCTTTAATCATCTGATCAAAAGCTTTTTGATCATAAGGCTGTTTTAGCAACGCCATGATAGAGGTAATCAACGACATGATCAATTTATACTCCCTTTGTTGCTCTTTAGCAGTAAACCGTTTGCCCTCTATTGTGGAACTGACTTTGAGATGATGCCACTCATTGATTAATTCTTTTAAAGCCCTATTATACATTGTCTTCACCCTTTATTTTTTCTCTATCTTAAAATAACATTTTCATATTAAAATTAGGTTAAAACATAGAGAGACTCTTATTCTATATCGGTTAGAATAAGAGTCTCTATTTTATAGTCGATCTTGCTTTAAAAACTCAATACAATGTTCAAAATCCAGTGGCTTCGAAAAAAGGAATCCCTGTGCTTCATCGCAACCCCGTTCTCGAAGATGCTCTAATTGTTCAACGTTTTCAACGCCTTCTGCAATGACCCTGAGATTTAGATTATTTGCAAGTGCAATAACTGCATTTGTAATTTCTCCACCTGCTTTATCATGGAGCTCTGAAATAAATGAGCGATCAATTTTAAGTCTATTTATTGCAAGATTCTTAAGATAGGATAACGATGAATAACCCGTTCCAAAATCATCTATTGATATTTGTACCCCTAGCGCTTCTAAAGCATCAAAAGTCGTGCGTACTTTTTCAAAGTCATTGATAAAGAGTCCTTCTGTAACCTCGAAAGTGATTTGTTTATCTTTAACAGGATATTTATCAAACAGGATTCTCGTCTCTTCAACAAGATCATGTTGCATCAGTTGAATCACAGAAATATTAATGGCCATTTCTATGTGCCCAAACCCAGCAGCTTCAAACCTGCCTAGTGCTTTGAGAGCCTCTTCTAGCACCCAACTGCCAATCTTTACAATCAGCTTAGATTGCTCTGCGAGTTTGATAAAAACAGTTGGTGAAACATGTCCAAATTTTTTGGATCGCCATCTTAAAAGAACTTCAACACCTGCTATTTTGTTGGTTTCAATTTCAACAATGGGTTGAAAATTTAAACTCAGTTCATTATTTTCAATAGCTTGATTGAGTTCGTGAATCATCTCAATTCGATTGCGCGCACTGTAATTCATTGCTTCATTATAGTATTCACTACCCCCACGGTTAGTCTCTTTAGCGTGATTCATCGCAATGTTGGCATATTTAAAAAGATCCAAGGTATCGCTTGTATCATGTGGAAATGTACTTATACCAATTGAAGCGCTTAAAGTGACATCGTGCATTCTAATGCTAAATGTCTTTTTGAATAGAGCGCTAATCTCCTCTACTTTTAAAATGAGTTCATTGAGATCTTTGCCTTTAAACAGAATTGCAAATTCATCTCCACCAATCCTAAAGAGTAGCTCATGACTCTGTGCAACTTGGTCTAACTTAGTCGCCAATGCCTGAATGATCTCATCACCTACTTTAAAAGTATAGGCATCATTAATTTTTCTAAACTCATCCAGCCCTATAATAATAAGTGATGCAAAGGTTTGATCGTGATCCAAACTTAAATCTTTTAACATATTTAAAAGTGCTTTTTTATTGAGCAAATCTGTTTGAGAGTCAAAGTTTTCAAGATAGTCAATAATACGATCTTTTTTAATGCGCTCATCAATTTCATTTTTAAGAAGTTCATTCTGTACTTTCAACCTTGAAAGTGAATCTTGAATTTCATGTTGCATGTCTTCAAAGGCACTTGCCAATTTACCAATCTCGTCTTCAGAATGAATATCGAAGTCAACTTGATAATTATTGGCCTTCATCTGTTTAACTTTTTGAGTTAATGCGTTGAGTTTTGATGTCATTCTGGTATTATATAGAGTAATAAAGACCACTAGGAATCCTAGAATTACAACACCTATACCAACTTGCTGTCTAATGGCGATATCTTGGTCATTCTTAATCTGATTCTCCGAATTAATATACATTTTATAAATTTCATCCCTTGGCACTAAAAAAGCAAGCGTCCATGCCTCATCGTAGAACCCTGATTGGGGTGTCCACGATACAAACGAGTTCATCTTTTTGTGGATAAAAAGATACGTTTCTCCATTTAAATCTATTTCCTTGATCTCATTGGTTTCTAGAAATTTAAGATTTCGGACGGATTCCATTGTGCTATCTTGAATATATCTACCAAAGCTCTTAAACCCTGTACCTGATGCACTGGAATTTGTATCCTCTACCACAGCTTTAAGGCCTAATACAGAAGCGCCTTTTTCATTTATGGCAAAAATATTGCCATCAGATTGTATGAGCATTGCAAAACCACTATTGCTGATTTTAATGGATTCAACTTGCTCAATAACGGATTCAATCGTGATATCATAAACCACATGTCCTTTAAAAGTTTGAGTCTTTCGATCCCATATGGGGTGAGTAAGGCTCAAAACAATACCATCCGTTATACCATCTTGGATGGGATGTGAAACTCTAATCAAATTAGGATTTCCAATCCCCTTTTCAAGCATCCTTTCAGTCCAATCCTCTATCAATCCAGGATTAAAAACATCCCATATTGGCCGATCATATATTTCTGGATAGATATCATAAACACTGTGTCCAATATCAGCCCACGGTGCCATTCGAGTGTAATCTTCATCTTCTCCACCGGTGTAATAAACTTGCATTTTATCCTTACCATGCTTATAAAATGCAGGCATAATCAAATCAAAGATAGCGGTTTTATCAATGGCACTTTGTACATCCGGCTTGATCTCACCATTATCATCATAGAGGCAGCTGCCAAGAAATACAGTTGTAGGTTCATCAGAAGTATTCTGCCCCCATTTACCATTAAAGATAATCTGATCTTTAAAATATGGGTCTTCCTTAATCACGGATAAAACCCTCGCTAGATCCTCTTCTTTATCAAATACTTCTTGGAAAATTTGACCCAATATTTGAATTTCTTCCATATAACCATTATAGTTTTCCTCTATCCTCAAACTAATCTCGTTGATATAGTTTGTATAGTATTCATCGATCAAATAATAAAGCTCTCGATCCATCGTTCCCAAGGTCTTATCCGTGAGCTTTGCAACAGATGCGTTGGTATAGAGTATCATGGATAACATACCCAAAATGATGAATACAATTGTGATCATAGTAATTCTAAAATTTAAGCTGTATCGATATTTTTTTAACAACTTCATCACATCACCAATCCCATATTTTCTTTGATTATACCCATGTATATAACTTTTATAACGGATAAAGAAGTATTAAAATTTTGCCTTTTGAAAATACCAATCTCTAGGCAATTGAAACTTAAAAAGGTATGAGATAACCGCTCAAAAGAATTCCGCACGAAAAAACCGACCTCCAATGAGTTAGATTATTAAACATAACTCATTGGAGTCGGTTCATAAAAGGTATCACATTTCATAAAATACTTCTGATTTAATTTTAAATCAAATACGGAGATTGCCAGATGGCATTCTGATTTATAGTTCTTCTTTCAATAACGCACCTAATCTGATGATGCCCTCTACAATTTTGTCGTCAGGCATGTTGGAGTAATTTACTCTCATTGTGTTTTCATGGCCTCCATTAGGGAAAAATGATCCACCGGGTACAAATGCAACTTTGCGCGCTACGGCTTTTTCCATAAGCACTTTTGCATCAATCTGCTCTGGTAATTCAATCCAAGCAAATAATCCGCCCTGAGGTACTTCGTAATGAGCTTGCCTTGGAAAGTGATCGGCCATTGTAGAAATCATAAGATCCCTTCTATGCTTGTAGACTTTTTTAATCTTTTCTATATGCGCATCAAGATCATAGTCCTCTAAAAACACATCAAGTTCTCTTTGACTTATTGAACTCGACTGTAAATCTGCACTTTGTTTAACAGTAATATACTTGGAAAGCAGCGTTTCACTCGCACATACCCAGCCAATTCTCAATCCAGGTGAAAACGTTTTCGAAAAAGTGCCCAAGTAGACCACTCTACCTTCTGTATCCAGCGACTTAACTGCTGGCTGTGACTCTCCCTCAAATCTCAATTCACCATATGGATTATCTTCAATGATTACAAGGTTGTACTTATTCGCTATTTCAACAAGTGCTTTTCTTCTTTCGAGCGACCATGTTCTCCCTGATGGGTTTTGAAAATCAGGAATCACATAAATATACTTGACGTTTTCTGTTTGATTAATTATGGATTCAAGATGTGACATGATCATGCCATCAGAATCTGTATCGATTTCTTTAAACTGACACTCATATGCCTTAAAAGCATTGATAGCACCCAAATAACTAGGACTTTCGCAGAGTACGTAATCGTTCGGATTTATGAAAACTTTTCCTGTAAAGTCAAGCCCTTGTTGGGAACCGCTGGTGATTAAAATATCTTCTTTTTGAGCATGAACACCTTGTTTTGCCATCCTCATTGCAATCTTTTCTCTCAGTGGATCGTAACCCTCAGTAGGACTGTACTGAAGTGCATCCTTTCCCATAGTTTCAAGTACTTTAAGCGTTACTGCCTTCATCTCTTCAATTGGGAATAATTCAGGCGCAGGCAATCCACCTGCAAATGAAATAATCTCAGGTTGCTGAGTTAGTTTTAAAATCTCCCTAATTTCTGATGCTTTAGCTTTTTTTACTCGTTCTGAAAAAAGATGTTCCATAATAACCTCCATTCCGCCGCTACCGCTGGCGGCACAAATAGTAATGAAAAAATGGTGTGCGGTTTTCACCATTCTGATATTATTAGACTAAGGAGAAGATTACACTACAAAGCACGGT
>NZ_JADKNH010000023.1 GCF_015352425.1 Fusibacter ferrireducens
CCTGCTACCAAATGCGACTCAGCTTCCGGCCTCTTTGAAACCACTAGACTACCATTACTTAAAAAAATCTTGCCTATGCTTTCTTAGTCGATAAGCTTCTCGTTAAATCCTTTTAATCTCACAGATTGTACATTCGTGAACCTCTATGCCTAATGCATTCTAGATAACGTCTGATCCTAAATAACATTTACCTACTCTCAATCGTAGTATAGATATCGTCTCTGATCAAGTTTTTTCAATACTTAAAGTTTGTTTCTCCACCATGTCGGTTCCCATTTCAGGATAACGTTCCCGCGATTACCGAAGTCGCTCCTTTTTCCCTTAGGAAAAAGTGGCGCTGTCCTTGCCTCGCAAGGGCTGTGTCATCAGAGTGATTTAGGTAATCGGCGTGTTAGACGTTGGTTTGTGAGGGGTTCGAAGTTCTAGTATATCTAAATCATAAAGCAGATAATGACTTTCTCCAATGTTAACATGATCAACTCCTAATGGAATAGTGAAAGTAAAATCAGCGAAAAAGGATACTTCCCCTATCCATATTCCATTATCATTCTTTAAAGTTACGATATGACCATTTATTTGGTTATTGTCATTATATTTTTTACTATTTTTGTAAACTTCAAAACAATTCATCATTTCTTTTTCATTTCTTCCATATCGTATAAATTCTCTTATTTTATTAAAATCCTCACATAATGATATTTCCAATCCCACTTTTAAAGAAAATATTGTGAAAATAATTTTTGATAATGCTCTAGATAAAATAACATCTTGCTCTCGTGAAATTTCTACTTTCCCATCTTCAAATGTTTTAGTTATTTTAGAAGCATCAACCATATAATTTTTATTTTTTAAAATGCGATTTACTTCTCCATCTTTAAATTGATATACAAGCGATATGTGGTTGTCCTTATCTCTATAGCAATTATTCAGCAATTCTTTTTTAGGTAAATCATCTAAAAGAAATAAATCGAATTCGCCTGTTTCAAAATTTTTTAATGAAACCTGATTTGAATCAATCATGAGTCGGATTTCACCATTTTCAATAACTGGATATGATTTTAGATCTTTTAATATTCCAATATCTGCTTTATATACATTTTTACTTTTTCTTCCTAAATGCTTATACTCATTCGCTTTTTTTATTCCTTTCATGAATCTCTCAAAACCAAATACAGAATCTCGTGCTAATACATTATCCAAATTTTTTCCAAAATAAGAGTTACATTCATGGCATACATCATATGATGTTAGGTTGTTCTTAAATTTTCCAAATGACTGATTTAGAGCATGTTCAGGTATAGTAAATTCAGAATCTTTTTTTAATTGCAAACAATATATACATTTTTTCATTTTTCCCTCACAAACTTGCGTCTAACGTTCCCGCGATTACCGAAGTCACTCCTTCTGACCCTTAGGGCAGAAGTGGCGCTGTCCTTGCACCGCAAGGGCTGTGACATCAGAGTGATTTAGGTAATCGACGTGTTAAGTGAAGTTGAAATTTATTTATTACTGAGTTTGTGAAATGTAATTCCTACCCCAATCAGTATTAAAAACTGTCCTATTAACAATTCTGATATAACTATTATCTTTGGTACTATTCCGTTTGGTGAAATATCTCCATATCCAGCTGTAGTTATTGTAACAGTGCTAAAATATATTGAATCCAATAAATTGTTTACAGCATTCCTATTTGATATACTGTATATTAATTTCTCATTCACATTGTGATAGGTGAAAATAACACTAGACCCGTCAGCCATTTCCATTCCACTTATTTCAAAAATCATTTTATTTCCTAAATACTCTATCCATGTTACGGTTTTCTTTATCGCCTCATATTCTTCATTAGTCTTTTCTAAAGTATTAATCCAGTTTACATTCTGTACAACCTCAAAAAAATCATCGTACAGATTTATAACTGAAAAAACTATTGCAAACATCAAAATAATTTCTATATAGTTGATAACTAATAATTTTAGTGCTGCTTTAAAATCATATGTATTATCCACACATACTTTTATTACTTTTAATACTTTATAGAAAACATAACCTACTCCGCTTGGTATAACCACTAAAACACCAAGGAATCCTAAATTCCATCCATTAGTTCCACGAAAATCAAATGGATAATTCAGGAAAGCTATAAAAAATGAAAGTATATACATATATAAAATTGGATAGATTACTAAAATTACTCCAAGTCTATGTTTATTAATAAAGTTATCCATGCTATTAAATCTGTTTTCAAGATCATTTAAAATTATATTTATTTTTTCCATTTCTCACTTCCCTTAAATTTCAATTTCATTTAACGTTCCCGCTATTACCGAAGTCACTCTCTTTTAACGCCTTAGCGGAAAAAGTGGCGCAGCTCTTGCCTCGCAAGAGCTGTGACAATAGAGTGATTTAGGTAATAGTCGTGTTATAGGAAGTTATTTTTGATAAATAAAATTACGGTATAAAAATTTATATTCATCAATACTTGTATTAATTATTTCTATCTCAGATTGATTTAAACTATCAATATGGCGATGGAGTGGTTCTTTAGAGATTATAGAAAATGGATTACTACATTTATATGAAATTTGATAATACAGGTTTTTTATCCCTTCAGCATTATTATCTTTTATAAGTTCAAACAATTTTTCATAATCTTGAAATAATTCATTTGAAGAACTGATTTGATAAGAGTTAAACTCATTATCATTTCTTGTGCAAACAAGTAATTTTTCATTACTTATTTTATAAGCAAAATTATCTTTCTTTGCATTTATTTCTCTGTAAGCATGAACTCTATGAGAATCCCAAAAAAGAGATTTATATAAAAATGTATCTTTAATTTTTTCAATTTCAATCGTCTCAATAAATTCTAATTTTTCAGCAATACTTATCATTGAAATAATGTAGTCATTATCAGTGTGCCATTTCTTTTTTTGATGCTCTGCAAGAAAGAATAGTAATTGATAATCAGTAATATGATTATACACTTCGTGGTTATTTTTGAAATCTTTCAATAAAATTACTACCTTCTCAAACAAATAATAATCAAATTTTACAAACTTTTTACCGTACTCATCATTACCTATGTAAAGATTATCTGTCATTTCAGCTAAGAGTTTCACAATTTCCCAAATAGAATCAAGTGCAACAACATCATTTGCTATACTGCTAAAATATGTCCAATTCTCTTTGTATTTTGATTTTTCAATTACTTCATTCTTAAATTCTATGTTCATCATCATTCCTCCTCAAAAATAATTTCCTATAACGTTCCCGCGATTACCGAAGTCACTCCTTTTGACCCTTAGGGCAAAAGTGGCGCATGTCCTTGCCTCGCAAGGGCTGTGACATCAGAGTGATTTTGGTAATCGGCGTGTTAAGTGAAGTTGAATTATTTCTTTTGAAATTCTTTAATTCTCCATAAGAAATATAGATCATCATCTTTATAGTCAGGTGTATTCAAATCTGTTACTTTCAACCCCAAATTTATCAACGCTTCCAGACCTCCTAAAGAAAATATTTGTTCTACAAAGCTATGAGGAATGAGATTTGTTACTGTGCCAACACTAAATAGTCCAACTCCTGCTAAAGTCCCAGCAATAGTCCTATTTATTGTTCTTCTTTTATGCCGGTCAATCTGCAATTCTAATTTATTAAGTTTTGGACGTATTTCGTCATCAAATGCTTTTCTGCATTCATTAACATCTTTTATGTTCTGCATATTTGCTACTTTCATAATTGAATCTCTGTAAACTTTAAAAGAATAGTGTTCATCTTTCCTTAAATAAATCATATCTTCCAAAGGTATATCAAAAATATTTGGTACAATATGTTCAATGCCTTTCATTAATACATTAGAATTTGTTAAATATTGTTTCTCCCTAGATAGTACATCAATATCCATCTTTCTATTCGTCACATATTTTGTATTGTACTCAGACTTTAGCCAGCTACTCGTGAGTAAATCATCAAAAATTCCATCAACAAAATCATCAACTACTCTAAATTTTCTAATCAATTTTTTGCTCAATTTTTGACCATTTCTGAGCTTTAGAATATCACTTTTATAATCGTCGCCTAATATTAATAGCATTGTATCATGACTGTTAACACTTGATAAACCGTTAATCTGTATAGTATTTCCATAATCATTTTTATCGATATAACACTCAACTGAGTTAATAAGCTCTTCGTTTATATTACTTTTAATATCTAATAATCGTCTACATTCATTTATGTTAACAACTTTCATATAACAATCTGGACATAAGTGATTGATATTAACAGAAAATGTAAATATCCCAGAATCAATAAAGTCTCTCATCCAATAAATCAATTCAATATCCTCAATTATCATATTTTTAATTTCATCGTCAATATTTCGAACTCTCAAATATATTGTTAAAGGAAATTCAATGAGAATTGTGTCTGCAAATAACAATGCAAACTTACTCAATTCTAACAATCTTTTTTTTCTACAAGATAATTCGACACAAATTTTTCTTGAACCAGAAAAGTCCGAATTAGTAGAAAAAACATATCCATTGCTTTGTGAAGTATTTTCTGGTCCAATTTCATCATAAAGTTCATCTAGCATCTCGAAAATTTTATCTTCATTAAACTCAAATATTTTTTCCGCATAATTATCAATGGTTATTTCAAAATTATATAAAATGTCATAAATATTGCTCATGTTATTCCCCCAAAATTCAATTTCACTTAACGTTCCGGGGATTCTCGAAGTGTCTCGCTCTCAGCGTTCGCTTGGCGACGGTTTTGATCCAGGTTCACAAAAACGGTGACAAGCGATTAGCGGAGAATTGGCAGAGTTCTTGCCTCAGGCTCGCACGAAGTCTGCCAATAGAGGCATTTTGAGAATCCTCTGTTATACGATGCCGCATGCTCTTAGTCTTAAATTTACATCGTGCATTAATGGTGGGACACCTTAGGGTCTCGCCATTACCTTGCCTTTGATCATAATTAACCAATACTTCTTTTTTCTTTTACAATAGTGATGATTTTTAGACAATTATACAGTCTTTCTTAGTATCATCCATTTGCTCATATTAAATTTTCAACTTCTTTGTGCGGTTTCGTAATAACGTTTCGGGGATTCTCGAAGTGTCTCAGTCTCTGCGTTCGCTTGGCGACGGTTTTGATCCAAGTTCACAAAAACGGTGACAAGCGATGAGCAGAGAATTGGCGTGACTCTTGCCTCAGGCTCGCACGAGTTATGCCAATAGAGGCATTTCGAGAATCCTCTGTTATCTGAAGTGCTTTATTAATAAAAGCCTCTGACTCTATCCCTTGTTGGTCTAAGAAAGCTCATAGTCTGCTCATAACAAAATTATGTATCGTCACACTTCCCCAACTTCATGCTCTCAGATAACACTTATGACCTCCAATTCAATAAAAATATTACTGAGATGCAAGTCTGTTTGAAAAGGTTCCAACTTAAAACTGTACATCCCTTACCTACTGCCAAATGGGACTCACCTTCCGGCCTCTTTGAAACCACTAGACAACCATTACTTTGAAAAGTCTTGCCTATGCTTTCTTAGTCGTTAAGCTTCTCGATAAATCCTGCTAATCTCACAGATTGTACATTCGTGAACCTATATGCTTAATGCAGTCTAGATAACGTCTGATCCTAAATAACATTTACTTACTCTCAATCGTAGTATAGATATCGTCTCTGATCAAGTTTTTTCAATAATTAAAGTTTGTTTCTCCACCATGTCGGTTCCCATTTCAGGATAACTATCGTATTCCCGCCCCAAATGCAAAAAAACTGTACTCAGGAGGGGGTTCCCGTAAAAACATTTCGGTAAAGTGACTCCAATCAGTCTAAGCCACTCAGCCTAATCCAATCGATCTAAAGGATTTATGATCTTTTGTAGCGATGCTGTGGAAACATGCGTGTAAATTTCAGTCGTCTTAGTGCTGGAGTGTCCTAAAAGTTCCTGTATGTACCTGATATCCACACCCGAATCCAATAAATGTGTTGCAAAGGAATGTCTCAAACTGTGAAAAGTCACGTACTTATGAATATCCGCCTTCTCAGCAGAAGCATGAAACACCTTCTGTAAAGTCCGCTCTGATAATCCTCTATCTCTATTGGTATTTTCAAAGATAAAATGTTTTGGTCTATAAACCTGATAATAATCGACTAGCTGCTTGTGCATTTTAGCCGAAAGCGTACTGATGCGATCTTTACGCCCCTTACCTTGTCGAATAACCACAAGCATGCGATCCGTATCAATATCATTTAGAGTCATACTGATCACTTCACTGATTCTGAGCCCGCAAGAATAAGCAAGCATTAGAGCTGTTTTATGTTTGATGTTCGTCGTCACATCAAATAACCGTTTTACTTCTTGTTGACTCATCACCTTCGGCAACTTACGTTCCTTTTTAGGACGCAGCAACTTTAAAAATTGATCCTCTCTTACGTTTGAATTGATCTTAATATAGAGCTTAATTGCATTTATGGCTTGATTGCAATAAGCATGACTGCACTTTTTCTCTTCAAGCAGCTCAACGATATAACCATTGGCTGTATCTATTGAAAACACATCCGTAGAATACAACACATAACGCTTTATATGATTAATGTAAGTTTTAATCGTCTTTGGACTATATCCTTTTTGAAGCAAATACCGTCTCACTTTTTCAAGTGCTTTCAGTTCTTCAAGCTCTTTTGATTTCAAATATGCATTACGTTCACTTATAGCCTCTACTTTTTTAACGGGGACGTCATTACTCGAATTCATATATTTGCCCAAATAATGCCCATTTCCGTTAATCCCAGCTTCTCTTTCAAGTTCATCTTTGAGCTTGACCAATTGTTTATATCTGCTCATCGGAAAAGTCCATATATATAACTCTGGATGCCACTTGCCTAATCCGATTTCTTTTAGATGATCTACAATTTCAGGATCATACATGAATTTAACTTTCACAATGCCATCTTCAACCCAAACTCTCATTTTCTACCTCTTTCATTATATCAACTACTGTACCTAAACTAAAGCCTCTTTTTACAATATATACTAGTGTTGTCTGAATTTATTTATCCATGCTGAATTTTACTTCGAACCCACCCTATTTATAAATCGGCCTTTTACCTTTATCATCTATTCTATGTATTTTATTATACAATAAATCCCATATTATGGAAACTATTTTGTGTTACTCTTGACGCATCTCTTTAATTTTCAAACCCTAACGCCTTCTCTTATCCATTTTATCGCTATTGGTTTGCATTCCAATTATTTTGTGGCCATTTTATTTGATGTCATTACTATCTTATTTATCATTTATATTGTTTTCATTTATCTCTTTTTATTTATCTTTCTTTATTTCTCTTTATTTATCTTTTTTCATTTCTACTATCTCCATCATATGATCCCTTCATTATTTCATATTTCAATTGTTATCGGATACCACTACTTTGTATGCATACCATTGCTTTATCGTTGTATAATTACATTGTTTTAAAACACCTTTTAATCCATTTAAGCCACTTTTTGTTCCAAACAAGCCATAGTCGTTGACAAAACCTTGATGTTCTATTAACATCTAAATACACAATAACAGGTTAATCCCTTTACTAACCACAAAAGGAGTGGCTTATGAGCTTGCTTTTATCAAACACAATCAGTTTACTCGTTCTCGCGTTTGCTTTCTATTTGATGATTAGATTTGCAAAGCGTTTCCAAAAAATAGATTTGATCTTCGGAACACTTTTAGCTCTTTTTTCGCTTTTTTATAAAAAAACAACTTCAATGCAATGTGCCGAACTTGGCTTTCCATTTACCTATGTTCAACTCTGTAGATTTGAATCTTTCCCAAGCTTTAATTTTAATGTGATTGCTTTTGTCTTCAATGCTTTTATCTGGACCATTCTCATTAGACTATGCCGATATATCACACGCAAAATTCAAACCTTTAATGAAGAAGATACTCAAAATGATTAAAAACAACACATACAAAACACCTCAAATTTTACAATCGAATTTGAGGTGTTTGTTTTAATTTAAGTTTAACTTAAGGTGCTTTACTTTAACTTAAGGTGCTTTACTTTAACTTAGGGCATTTTATTTTAACCTAAATTATTTTATTCAAATTTAAGTTAAAGTGCTTTTTTAATCCAAGGGATTTTGTTTTAATGAGAGGTGTTTTTCTTTAAAAAAGATATCTTATCTTCAAAAAAATTCTTGGCGAGTTCTTAAAGAAATTTAATCAATACAAATCCAGTGTCGCTTTAACTCTAGACTGATGCTCAAAATACTGAAGCAAAGCATATCCAATCAATATATAAATCGTACCAATCACAAATTCCTTAACCAACAACAATTGAATTTGATCTAATGCACCATTTACTGCGATCAATCTTGCGGCCTTTATCCCATGTGTTAAAGGCAATTTTTCAGAAATCAAGATCATAAAAGCAGGTAGCCTCGTCAGCGGAAAACTTGCGCCTGTTAAAATCATCAACACATATTCCGAAATGTTGAGAAAAAGATGAACATCCCTATGGACCAATCCGATACATGAAATCAATTGACCTATGCCCATGGCACTATACAGAGAAATTAAAAGTGCCAGCACGAATATGGGGAATCGATCTGGAGATATTGATAACCCAAACCAGAGCCATCCTGAGATCAGTCCCACTGCAACAGTGATCATGGCATCAAAGATATGCATAATGCCGCGCCCCACAAAGACAAAGAATTTATTCGCAGGTGATGCAATTACCAATTTTAGTGTCCCCATATTTCTTTCGTTCCCTAAAACAGAACCCACGCCATAAATCGCATTTTTACTGCAAAGTAAAATTGAATTACCTATAATCCAAGGTGTGATATCGCTCGTTTTAAAAACATATTGCGACAAGATTGAAAAAAAGATCACTTGCAAAATAGGATTGATAATTTTAATAAGCGCATATGCCATGGGATTAAGCCAACCAAATAACGCTCTAAAAGACATCCAAGATTGCATCACAAAACGTCGCATACCATATACGATCCACATTATACCACCCCCAATGTTGCATCTTTTCGCGCATTGATATCAATCATTCTATAAGCAAAAAGGGAGAGTAGCACATAAAGAATCGTCAACCCCATCAGCCAAATAAGATGATGATAGAAAGCATCTTTTGAATAAATACCTCCAACGCACATCCTAGCAAGGGCCAAGAAATGTGTTGGCGAAAGCATATAAGAGAACGGCAAAGTCCAAATCGGTAAAATATGGATTGGAAAAGCAATGCCACACAAGATCATAATAGGATAATCCATAATATTCATAAGTATCGTCGTACTCCTGGAAATAGCAAGAAGCCCTGATAACATCATGCCCACTGCTACAAACGAAACTACCCCCAATAATGTCACTCCTATAAAGGGCCCAACATGTATAACCTGAAAGGCTGATCCTGAGAGTAAACTGATAAATAAAATGCTAATTACCATAGATCCTATCCCAAGCACTGTGTTGCCAAGTACTTTGCCAAGCATTACATAATAAAATTTCGAGGGTGCATTAAAAATCACTTCAAGTGCACCCATGAAACGTTCTCTGTTAATATCACCAGCAGAAGAAAAACTAATCGTTCCCCACAGGCTTGACACTGCAGAGCCCAACATCACATAGGCCATAATATCTGTCGAACTATGCTCTTTGTAGAGCATATAGAGTGTAAATCCATAAAAAAGTGGATATGCCAACATGCAAAACTTAAACATGGATCGCCCAAACGACTGCTTCATTTGTAAAAGAGCACTGCTCAAAATAATTCTTATATGTGGTCCATATGCATTCTTCACTTTAGCCCCTTGTATGCTTTTCGTGTCCTTACCGATTCCATTCACACAATTCAAAACATCTAATGAATCGCATATTTTATTTTCTGCTTTATGCTCTGTACTAACTTTCATATTGTGCTCCCACCAAATCCAGATAAACTTCTTCTAAAGTGTCCTTTCCACAAGAGGCCTTCAGCGCTTTAGGTGTCCCTAATCCAACCAATTGCCCCTTAGCAATTATGCCGATTCGATCACACATTTCATCTGCTTCCTGCATGTAGTGAGTTGTCAACAAAATGGTTTTGCCTTCATTCGAAAGCTTTTTTACAATATTTCTGAGTTCAATTGCTCCGCTGGGATCTAAACCAATAGTGGGTTCATCTAAAAAAAGAATTTCTGGATCATTGATTAGCCCCCTTGCAATTTGAAGTCTTTGTTTCATCCCCTTGGAAAAAGTCTCTACTTTGTGATGTTGTCTTTCTTCCAACCCCACCATTTTGAGCAACATCGGAATACGCTCTCGTTGAACTTTAGGTTCAATTTGATATAAATCTGAAAAATACTTGAGATTATCCAGTGCAGACAATCGCCAATACAGACTGCGTTCTCCACCAAATATAAAATTGATCTTCGGGCGCAACAGTCTTTCCTCTCCAAAAGTTTTATGACCTAGGACCATTGCATTGCCACTTGTTGGTATCAAAAGCGTGGTTAGAATCTTGATGGTTGTTGTTTTACCAGCACCGTTTGGACCTAGTAAGCCAAAGACTTCACCTGATTTAACCGAAAATGAAAGGCCTTTCAATGCCTCTACCCTCTTTTTCGACTTTTTTAAAATGCCCACTGTTGAGATATAATCTCTGCGCAAATCTTCTACTACGATAACATCATTCATAAGGACCTCCAGTACAATTTCAATACAACTAATTAGATATGCATCTAATTAGTTGTATGTATAATATCATACTTCTTGAACACTTGTCCATCTAAAATCAACTAAAAATCATTTTTTTATTTAATGACCTTTTGTACAACTATGGCTGCTTGATCCCTTTTTTTGAGTAAAAAAGCAAATGCTTAACATCACTGAAAATGTCTTGTATCTGCATATTCATCGCATCAAAAAAGACGCTCAAAAGCGCCTAGCAAATTTTAATCCATCTGCAATTTTAAATTCTATACGATTTAGCTTCTATACCTTTGATAGTTTTTATAGTTTATATACCTTTGATAGCTTATATTTTGTGTTTTCTGTACTTCTAGCATGCCATACGCTTTATTTTCTCTACTTTTGAGGTTTACATGCTATGCTTTTAACATGCTTCAGTAGTCTTAAATGCCACGTGCGATTATATTTAGGACTGCAAAAACCACTTGTTAAAAGCATCCATAATTTCCTCATATCTAATTCGATTCATACTGTAGTACTTCGTGTTTTTAACCCGTTCCACATGTACAAGTCCCACGCTGTTCAACTGCTCAAGATGATGTGAAATTGTAGGACGACTGACTTTAAAACGCTTTGAAAGTGCAATCCCGTATGAAGGTTCTCTAGAAATCGCATGAAGAATCTCAAGTCTTGTGGGATCAGAGAGCACCTTCATAAATTGAGCAATTTCGTTCGATCCCAATGCTTCTTTAGGAAATTTCACATTTTTAACCACAATCAGTGTTTGATCGTCAAAATAGCGCACACAGTTAAACGGTGCATCACATACAGGTACAAAAATATAGCTTTCATAATCAGAAATACGCTTAAAAGTCTTCCCCATTAAAATTTGTGCCACCTCAAGAGGTGCATTATGGGAAAGTTCATGCTTAATCATCTGTTGAAAATGATAATAGTGTTCCGTTCTCTTCTCAACCGTCTCTTGAACCCACAAATTGAGGATTTCAAAAGCTAAAATGAAATGAAATCTAATTGTAGCATAATTCTGAATCAGATCGATAGCTTCTTGACGCAAGCCCTTATAAGTCTCATCCAAATCATCTAACGCAGACAAATCCGTTAGCGCAAATTCAATCTGTGCTTTATCTACGGCTTCAGATAAACCATAGTAAATAAAATCCACATCTGAAAGCGCATGGATAACCTCCATAAACTGTTCTGGCGTTTGCATAGCCCCTTCAATCAACATGAAATTCCCAGCATGGAGGTAAAATTCAGAGTATAGCTTTAAAGCCTTCACAGCGGAGGACAATTTATTATCGAAAGGTTTAATCGACTCATGCTCTGACCAGTCCTCTGATTTAATCAGTTTTGCCAGTAAACAAATGGTCTCTGTCACCACATAATTCTTACAAACAACTTTGTATGATCTCATTTTATCCACATTCCTCAACAAGTCTTTTAATCCTTTGGATGATCGTATAAAAACACCCTAAGTATCGTGACTTAATCATAACACGAAACCTAGGGCTCATCAACATGCTACTCCGTTTCTCTTGGAGGTTGCTTCAATGCGTTTTCCATTGCTTTTAAAATCGTCTTGCTACTGTTTGTTGCTCCCGTTACAGTATCTACATCTAAAGATTGCTCGTGAATCACCGTATCCAATATCGCCTCTGCCGGCTTTCCTCTTTCGAATTTATGCTCTAGAAGGTTAATTTCAGTGATATTGCCAGAGTGTACTTTAACAGAAACTGTTGCTGAAACAAGGCTTGCATCAAACGACCCTTGATACACGCCATCTTCCAATGAAGCAAAATCAACTGAGTCAATGGTCATTTCCGACATTTCCGCTTTGTAAGCTTTCACATCTAAAAGATATTTCCCGCCGTAAAGGATCGTCGCCAAAAGTATCGCAACGATCACGACTTTAATCACTTTTTTCATGGACATAATCTGCGCTCCTTAAAATTAACAGACCTATCTTGTAAATACGTTAAAAGACTTTAAAAGATTTGAGAACACTTTAAAAGATTTTAGAATACTTTAAAAGATCAATCCCATTCTAGAAAAGTCCTATTCAAGATAAATCCTATTTTATAACTGATAAATCCCATTTTATAACTATAAATTACTGAGGAATTCATGTCCACCTACGTAGATTAGAAGTCTGTTAGAATCTGATTAAAATCGTTTTTATTGATTTGTATGCTGTTGATCATCATTATAACATCACTTTTTCAAGACTTGACTTTGGAATGATCTCAGCACTTTTTACAAGGACAGCAATTTCATCTTCGCCTAAAATTGCGTTTGCCATTTGGATACTATTGCTCTTACCAGAGAGCAAGATAATCCCCTTCCCAAATAGGCCTAACCTGCTCAATATTGAAAATTGATTTATCTGAGTTCTTTTTATAAGAAGGTCTAAGACATAATAGCCATCAATCAAGTGCTTTGTCTCCACTGCCAAGAGATCGTCGCCATCTTCAGGTTCCATCGATTCATTGGTTCGACTCAATATGGTCTCTTCAAGATGATACAAGCATTTGACGTCTAAAAATTTGAGGGATTCTTTTTGAGCGATCAACGTACTCAAATTTTTAAGATTGGCTTCCGAACCCGAAAGTAAGCAGACATATCTGCCAGGACATCTGATATCATGCTTTTCAAGTGTCACTTGATAATTTTTTATTGCGAAGTCTGTGAATTTCAGTCCTTCAGGTATACTGACATGTTCAAACAACATCAAATTCATTAAATGCCGCCTCCTTGTAACTTCAATAACTATGTGTATGTGTGCGCCTATTGATCCGCGTTTCTCCTATTTTATGCGTCGATCGTAATTTTCAATCCCCTATTTCAAGTATTGTGTAATACGTGTCAATAAGCTGCACATATATAGGTTGCGGATTCACAATATACTCTGAATCAATTTCTGATTAGGGGTTGCCACCACTGAAGCACAGAGAATTTCTCCAGTGCCCTGATAAGCGGTCTTACAGGCTGAAACAGCCATTTTTACGGATGAAATTTCTCCTGTGAAAATGACAAATCCCTTACCACCAAGGCCTCTTGCCACACGTACTTCCACCAGTTTGATATTGGACGCTTTTACTGCCACATCAGCCACTTGAATGCCGCCTAAAGCGGACATGGTTTCAATGATGCCAATACTGTCTGTGATATCTACGATATTGCTTCCAAAGAGGGCCGGAATCACAGTTTCATGTACATTGGAAATCGTCATAGCCTCTATTAAAAAGATGCCGCCCAAACGCTGGGCTATTTTAACGGCATTTTTCACTGCAGCCACTTCCCCTGTGATAATACCTATATACTTACCAGGGCAAATGGGGTTGGCCAGCATAAGCTCCACATTAGAGGACTTAAGGGCCTCATCAATCACCTCGATACCTTTGGCGACACTTTTAAATTCTAATAAACCTAAAGCTGTTTTCATCATCAGATTCTCCTATTTATTTCACTTATAGAAAGATAAATATTATAAAAGCCCATACGAAAATTGTAAATGCAGGTGGATCAATATGTGTATCACAATGTGAATTGAACGTTTTTAAAACGAATTCACCAAACAGAGCTGCGATAAGTCCGAACAAAGCGCCTATCCAAATATTTCCTGTTGCAAGTGCCGCATATGCCGCCACTAGGGAAATATGATGTGTTGCTGGACAAGGATGCCCCATCTGAGCAAACATAAGGGATGCCGCACTAATACAGAATCCAAGGGTTACAATGCCCGTTTCAACCGTATAATGAGAAACCACTAAACCCAAAGCAATGCCTGCAATTGATAAGAATAAAAATGATTTGCCCTTTGGATAATAGTCTCTATCTTTTACCGAAGTATCGCCAACAATGCCAGAATTGCCAAACATGAATCTAGCGATAATAGCCGTCGTGATCACCGTCATGGCCACTGTATCCGTTGGCAAATGAAGAACACTGGCATATAGGTAATTGATCACATATCCAAGCCCTCCAAAGAGTCCACCAACGATTAGAGTCATTGGATCAGAAAATTTGGCAAGCGGCGTTGCAATGTCACATCCGGATTCAAGTTGATTATTTTTATGAGAGTATGCCGCTGCAGCAACCCCCCCTGCGAAGGCGATATGAGGTCCTAAAAATGGTCCAAATGCCAATGTGCCCACAAGGTCAAGTGAACCTCCAGCAGCTGTGATTGCAATCCCTGAAAGGCCTACTAGACCAGCGAAAATAAAAGCGGGCAAAGCCCCTATAAGCGTACCAAAAATACCACCACAAACCGCTAATAATATCATTAAAAAATTCATATCCTTCTTCCCCCTACCTACAAATTTTAATTTCGTTTGGATTTAAAATCGTAACTTTTCCTGAGATACTACTATGAATATTTGCCCCGAGTTGTTCTTCTGGTATTTTAAAAATTAATGTTCCCTGTTGTACATAAGCACCCTCTTCAACCACAAGTTTTCCAGATGCACCAATATGCTGGCAATTTGAAATCACAACTTCATCGACCTCTACAATTTCGCGGTTTAGAGGTGCAGTCCCATAGTAATCGCTCAAGTCTAATCGATAGATGAGTCTTCCTGCTGAGAATTGCCGTTCTGCTCTAAAGGGATGTACTTCGAGTTCTGCATTTTTTAAAGTATTTTGGATGCCCTTTTCTCGCATAAGTGATTTCAAATAGATATTCACTTTCCAAGGTTGCAGGTTCATCACACAAGCTTGCTCACACAAGCCGCATTCACAGCATAAATAAGCTTCTTCAATTGAAGCATTCACATCTCCTAAACTGTTATAACTCGCAATACGCATAAGTTTAGAAGGATGAATTCGATGTCCCTCTAAATATCGTGGACATAAATCGGTACAGAGATCACAATGGCAACACGCAGTTTGGGCCTCTTTTAGTATCCTTTCCACGCGCTTCTCTTTAGAGAGAATCAAATCGTGATCTTCCGGTAGAATAATAAACCCTTTGGATGTTTTTTTCACAAATACATCGTTATAGTTCTCATTACTCGATAAAACCTTTCCCATCATAGGACCGCCATCTATTACTTTGTAAGTCTCAATCAGAGATCCCCCAGACAAATCCATTAGATGCTTAAGAGAAGTTCCCACTGGGACAATATAAGTGCTCGGCTGCCTCACTGCACCAACGATGGAAACATACTTGTAAATTACTGGCTCACCCTTTAGCGCATTGTAGACATTGATTAGAGTTTCAACATTGGTCACCACTGCCCCCACTTGGATAGGGATTCCACCTTCAGGTACCACGCGCCCTGTCGCCTCATAGACAATGTAATGTTCATCGCCTGCTGGGTAAACGTTTTCTAGAATCAGCAGGGATAATTGGGGATAACGCTTTATCTCTTCAGACAGGACCTCAATGGCATCATGATATTTGTTTTTAAGCGCAATAATGCCCTTTTGACTCCCAGTTGTTTCAACGATATGCCAAAGCGCCTCAACCATTTTACTGGCTTCATGTACCATCAATTGTTGATCCACTTGTAAAAGGGGTTCACACTCTGCCCCATTGACGATGACATATTCTGCATCTGTATCGTATTTCACATGACTTGGGAAGCCAGCTCCACCGGCACCAACCACCCCAGCCACTTTAATTGCATTAATCATTGTAGACCTCATGCTTTCACCTCAGCTCACATCTTCGCTACTTGATATTAAAACCGCCGACCAAAACACATCTACGTCTTCTCGTAAATGATTTAGCAGATGTTAAGCCTTCACCTGTGGGCCCTGCTATTGTAAAGGTTGTAAACCCTTCGCCACCGACGCCAATACCCGCATAGGAAGGTCCATTTTTAACAAATATTGTGGTTTGAATGCGATGTGCCATCTCTGTTAATACATCAATGTTTTTAGAATGACACATGGCCGTATGTCTGAGACCGTGCTCAAGTTTACAAGCGAGATCAATGCCTTCACTTGCATCTTTAACTCTCACTATAGGCAAGATTGGCATCATCAACTCTTCCACAACAAAAGGATGATCCTTATCTGCTTCCATGATAATTGCCTTGATCTCATCCCCAACAGATATGTCGATTTTATCTAGAATATATTTGGCGTCTTTGCCCACGAATTCTCGATTGAGAACGCCTTCAGATTTGAAAACCAGTGTTTCTAGTTTTTGAATTAATACCTTGTCTGTCAGTTCATATGCGCCATTTTGCTTCATATTGAAGATGAGATAATCACATATTTCATCTACGACAATAGCTTCTTTTTCAGCGATACATGGCAAGTTATTATCAAAAGAACAACCATTGATGATGTCTCTAGCCGCCTTTTCAATATCTGCTGTTTCATCTACAAGTACAGGCGGATTGCCTGCTCCAGCCCCAATGGCCTTCTTACCAGACTCCAAAACAGCTTTCACGACGCTTGGGCCGCCTGTGGCACAGAGCATATTGATTAGAGGATGATGCATCATAGTCTCCACTGCCGCCATACTTGGTTTGAGCATGGTGACCACTAAATTGGCTGGACCACCCACTGATTTAATGGCTTTATTGATGTATTTAATCGCCAAGTTAGAGGTTTTATAAGACCCTGGATGCGGACAAAATACCACTGCATTGCCTGCTGCGATCATGCCAATACTATTGCAAATCACCGTTTCCGAAGGATTTGTTGAAGGCGCTATGGCGCCAATGACCCCAAACGGTGAGTATTCGAGAAGTGTTAATCCGTCATCACCAGTAAAAACACCTGACATGAGATCTTCAACCGAAGGCGTTTTCTCTATTGCCACAGTATTTTTTATAATTTTATCTTTCACATTACCCATACCTGACTCTTTAACCGCAAGCATTGCAAGTTCTTCCACATGAAGCATGAGCTCCGCTTTAATGGCATTTGTGATTTTTTTTCTAAATTCAAGTGATTTTTCAAAAAGCGTTCTTTGAGCTTGATAAGCTGCCTCTATAGCAGTGTCCATATCTTCAAAAATGCCTTCTGAGGACACAGTCTCTTTTGAAATGCCTTCTGTTGAAATGCTTTTTGATGAAATGCCTTTTGACAAAGCGACTTCATCTTGACTTTTTAATCTTTCTGCCACTATTTTGGCAATTATATCTATTTGACTTTGTTGAATATTCACGCTGTCACCTCACTTAATATTTTTAAACCTGCTTCAGCGATGCACTCATCTTCCTCTACTGTACCGCCGCTTACGCCGATACCACCGATAATCTTTCCTTTGTGCCAAATGGGGTATCCGCCTCCAAAGATAACCATTTCTTGATGATTGGTCAGTTGGATGCCATAGAGCGGTTGATCAGGTTTTGCCAGTTCTCCTAAAGTGCGCGTGTTATTTTTAAACCGCACTGCTGTCTTGGCTTTATTAATCGCAATATCAATACTACCTAAAAAGGCATCCGCCATTCTCTCAAAGAACACCAGATGTCCAGCCTCATCCACAATGGCAATATTCACAGCCACATGCATTGACACAGCTTTCTGTCTGCAAGCTTGTTTCATTTCCTCAGTAACGCTATAGATAAATGGACTCATCTGATCCGACTTGCTTCCAATGGGAACTGGACATGCCACTTGCATTTTATGATCCTCACCAAGCTTTTTGCATACTGCTCTTTTTATGGTTTCTACTTGAGTTTGATACACCAACCATCTTGACAAAGTAAACATGTAATCGGAAAGTCGATTCAAATATTTGAACATAAACGTGTCTGCATCACATGCCTCTATCAAGAGACAAGCTGAGCGTTCTGCATCTCTAACGGCTGTTCTGGTCACATGTGCATAAGCTGAAACCACATCTTCTCCTGGGATGATCCAATCTTTTAGTTCTGGCAAATCAACTTGCCATTTATCGATAATCTGCTCAAGTTTAGAGACATCAGCCTCTGTAATCCGATTTTTAAGTCTTTTGGCATTTTCCATATCTGTGGCAAGTTCGGTTGAAAGCGTAAAGAGATCCCTTTGAATGCCTGTCAATTGATGCTTTAATTTTTCATCTGTAATCATTGCCTTTAGAAAACCCAAGTGTGAATTCACTGCATCTACTTTGCCATAAGCCCTCACACGCGGATCACTTTTTTTTATGCGACTGCCACCGTATAAACTGGTTTCACCACTGTCTCCACCTCTTGTGTAAACTTTCATCTCTATCTCCTAACAAAATGACGCTAATAAACTTCAACTGTATCTACAATGGCCACAATGGAAGCATCAACTGGAATATTCTTACTGGTCAACATACTTCTTGCTGAACTCCCTGTGACATATAGAATACGATCTCCAAATCCAGCACCCACTGTGTCAACTGCCACAATCACATCGCCACACGGGTCCGATGCTTCTGTTGTCGGCTGCACAATTAAAAGCTTCATACCAACAAGACCTTCATCTTTAGTTGTGGCAACGACATTGCCCTTTACAACTCCTAATTTCATTGATTGCCTACTTTCTCACGACTGTTACTGCACCACTTTTAATAAAATCCTTTGCAAGTGGGCTCAAAATCACATTTTCCGCCAAAATTATGGTCTCCCCTTCAAATGCTTTCAACCTCTTAATATCGCAAAAGCCCTCTAATGTATGAATCTTTTGACCAATCATTTCAAGGCCTAAAGCGTGTAATTCCTGAATACGCCTACTTTGTAATTCGATCACTTTCACCTTAGCCTTATTGCATGAGGTTAAATCTTTAGATTGATAATAGACGACTTTTCCCATTTTTAAGAACTGATAAATCAACTGATCCTTTGGGTTCTGAAAACTAAAATAAGCGTACTTTTCACTTTCTAATATATTGACATCACTTAAAAAGAGACAAATATAGGCCGCTAAAGCTTGATTGCTCTGTTCAAATGTTTCCAAATTAAAGATTTTGTGAATCACCACACCATGTGCCTTGAGTACTTCAATCATTTCACAGGTGTGCGTGTCCAATGTATGTGTATTCAGTTTTAAAATATCTACGCTGAGCCAGGGAATTTTCATGGCTTTAGCCATTTCAGAAACGCTTTTTTCATCTAAAGTGCCCTCAGAAAATTCATCTACAACCAGTAGGGCACGTACGCCAAATTCTATATATAGTTTCTGTAAGACTAACTGGACAATCTTACCTACTTCTAATGCTTCATACATGGCATCTCTCCCTCAATGCAGCTCAGTGCAATCCCAAGAGGCGTTACGAGTAACGGTTCCACAGTTTTATAAGTTTTGATGCCCGTTATTTTGTAAAAGACCTCTTCAAACTGCTTGAAACTGCACGCGCCACCTACCACATAGATTGAAGATACCGAATACCCTTTAATACTTTGATTGACAATAGTCCCCATCTTTTCTATGACCGGCCTTATCATTGGAAATGCATCCGTTTCAGGACTCATTTTGACCTGTTCTGCTTCATCATAGGATATGTTGAGATTACCAGCCACCACAAGGCTCATATGATGCCCACCTGTGGCTTCATCCGCTGTGAAGCAAACTTTACCTTTTTCTATAATACTGATGCCCGTTGTACCACCGCCCACATCCACAACTGCACCTGAATCAATTTCAAGTACAATTGCTGCCGCTGAGGGTTCATCCACAATTTTGACCAATTCAAAATCACAGGCTTCCACAACATTCATAATGGTCTTAACTGCGCCCTCTGCAACACCAGGTGGATAAGCAGTTGCAGCCTTTATAAGCGGTCTCCCAATAATGCTCTCCAACTCCTTTTTAAGTGCCCTCACACAAGCTACCGCGCCGATATAATCGTATATGATGCCATCTCTGACAACTTTGGCATTTTGCGAGCCTGCGGCGATGATATTGCCTTTTTCATCTACAACAGTAAGCACTATATTTGCTGTGCCTAAATCAACACCTGTGTAGAGTTCACCTGTGTAAGGCATTGCCTGCTTCGTATTTATTCTTTCCCGCACTTCCATTAAACGTTGATTAATACTGTCATTTATCATTGCTTTGTCCTCATTTTTTACCTTATGATCTTCAAGTAATCTCCGTTTTTAATTCCTGCTGCATTGGCTTCTTCAACATCTAGGTGAAGTTCGAGTTCATATTGATCGGATACTCTCACCATGACATTTTTAAAGAGCATGCTCCGGATGCCTTCTGACGCCACATGGACGATCTGGCCATCTACGTAATTCTGTTGGTCAGCGTAAGCTTGCGGCATATGAATATGTCTAAACGCTGCAATTACGCCTTTATCTATAGTCGTCTCACCACAAGGTCCAATTATACTAACGCCAGCAGAGCCCTCGATCTTCCCCGATTCCCTCACTTCAATTTTTATGCCCAACACAAAACTGTCTGCTATGGAAAGCTCCACTTGTGTTTCACGTCTAAACGGTCCCAAAATACGCACATTTCTGAGTTCGCCTTTTGGGCCCTTCAAAACAACGGTTTCTTGAGAAGCATATTGCCCGGGTTGTTTAAGAGCTTTCATAAAAGTCAGGGATTTACCCTTTCCAAATAAAACTTCAAAATCGGATTGTGATAGGTGAACATGTCTATTGGACACGCCCACCGGTACCACACCTAATTTCTTTATAATTTCATCTTGAATAACACCATAAAGTTGTTCTTTGCCAATTTTTTCTTTGTTAAATTTTTCTTTGTCGAATGACTCTTTATAGAATTGCTCTTTATCGAGTTCTTCTTTCACCATGATCACCTTACTTTTTTGGAATTAAAGCTTCTGTATCTGCATGCGGTCTTGGAATCACGTGAGTTGATACGATTTCACCCACTCTTGAAGCTGCTGCTGAACCCGCTTCAACTGCTGCTTTAACTGCACCTACATCGCCTCTTACCATAACAGATACAAGGCCTGAACCGATTTTCTCGTATCCCACAAGTTCAACATTTGCCGCCTTTGTCATGGCATCAGCCGCTTCTATTGCGCCTACCAAGCCTTTCGTCTCTATCATACCTAGTGCATTTCCCATTTTTTATATTTCCTTTCTATGATCTACTAACAAATGATACGCTTATCTGCCATGATCAAAATAATGAATACAAAATCGCCTTTGCTCTCCCTTTTTACGCGTACAGTTGGGATCATGACAAAGATTGCATACCGCTTTATCTTGCCGTTCTGCTTTTGACAAAGTGATATCTTGTGCGGCCTCTATTTCAGATTCAATTTTGATTTCATTTTCAGATTCAGCATCAGTTTTAGTTTTGATTCCAGTATCCAATTCATCTTTAGACTCAACTTCGGTTTCAGCATCCGCTTCATCTTCAGATCCAGCTTCGATTTCAACATCTGTTTTATTTTCAGCACAACCTACTGTATCCCTATTGCCGATAAACATTTCCAAACCCTCATTAGGCCTTGGAATCACACTGAAACTAAAGACTTTGTTCACCAGTGATGCAGAGGATCGTGCAGATTCTATTCCCGCTTTCACAGCACCCACATCACCTTCGAATTTAACTGTGGCCATGCCATCGCCCTTTGTAAGCTCATATCCAATCAATCTGACATTGGCAGATTTTACAGCGGTATCTGCAGCTTCAATGGCAGCAGCAAGACCAACAGTCTCAATAATTCCTAAAGCATTTTTCACTGATTTTCCATCCTTTCTTCATAATCTTTAAAAGGAATGCCTTTGATCAGTCTTGCTGCATTTGATCCATATGAACGCCCGTTGATATGAGCCATATTCTCACCGAACAAAACCATCCCGTCAGGCAATTTAGTTTGATGAATGCCCAAATCTCCAGCGGTGTTCACACCTATTCCCACATCTAAATCCGATTCAAATGATGCACGCGTTGCCAAGGTATAGACATCTTCTGAAGGCATTGCCTGTATTTCATAGGGTAACCCTTCCTCTTCAATGCCCAAGCAAAGCGACGTGATCAAATCTCTATTCTGTAAATGCTCTGAATAACAGATCACAATTGCAATATTTCGTTCCATATGATCACTCCATTAACACAAGTCCTGTGGCAACTGCATTTCTTGGTCCTTCTGAACCTCTAATGTTGCCTCTACCTGCTACAACACCGTATTTGGACAATGCATCTGTCACCAGTTGAGGAATTTCAAAATCAAGAGCAGAGCCACCCACGAGAACTACATGTTCTATATCCTTGATGTTTCCAGTAATACTCACTTGCTTAAGCGCTCTAAGCGCATTGACCACAAAGACTTTCTCTTTGGCTTTTTGCCTGATATGTTTTACTTTTTCTATGGAGAGTTGACCATAGACCGGTACGAGTTCATCTTCTTTCACAACTAGCACTCTGGAAAAGAGTTTGGCATCTAGGGGTTCTTTGAAAAACTCCACACTGCCATCTTCATGTCTAATATGGAACAGACTTTCCGCTTTTGCCAGTGGGTATTTCTTCAAATCTTCAGCAAGCAACATATTTTCAAGACCGAGTTCCGTGTCTATAAGCATGGTCACCATGTTGCCTGCACCTGCCAGATGCACTAATTTTACTTCACCTCTTGCATTCATAATAGAGGCATCCGTTGAACCAGCACCCATATCCAGTATGGCAAGTGGTTTGGCAGTACCCGGTGTCGTCAAAGCACCTTTAATAGCCATATCTGCCTCGACCCCGCCCACTTCTACCTTTACCTTTAATTGTCTCTCGAGTTCATTTGCAATGAGTTGCATTTGAAGCCGGTCTGCTTTGACCATGGCTGCAACCCCCACTGCATTTTCCATAGCGGATTCACCTGCAAGACCACCGACCACCGTTTGTGGACAAATGGTATCCACCGCAAGCAAATCTTGGATCGTGACTTCGTTATGCTTTTGATCTGTTAAGGTCGCCATAACATGTCTCACACGCTCTAGCATGGCACCGGCATTCGTCCCAGCTTCTCCCTTGATATTGGTCACAGGGGCACAGGTCCCTAAATATTCCATGAGGCATTCAGCACCCATGTCCACATCTACCTCACGTGTGATCTTATCCCCTATAATTGTGATCTTGCCTGCTGGAATGCGCTTCGCTTTCACGTCTCCCTTTGGGGTTTTAATCACAACAGCTGATCGATTTCCAATCAAAGCTCTGGCAATGGGGACAATGGATTTGGTTTCTTCACTGCTCAATTGAAAAACAGTGGCGATGCCATACGGATTAGAGAGTTCTTCCACCACGTGACCAATATGTGCCACTTCAACAGCAGTCAACATATGTTTTGGAATTTTATCAAATAGCCTCACCTCATCCACAACTGGAATCATTCGATCCAATCGGTTGACGATCAACACGCCATCGTCACGCTCTGCAATGGCAGCTGTGATGTCTACACCACGTTTGACTGCTCTGTTGATGAGCGTTGCAGCCGCTTCAAAATTGAATTGCTTGGATATAAGTGCCACCACTTTTTCCCCTGAATTGAGATGACCGACCTCCTCTATGGGATAGGAAATACCAACGCCAATGCCCATACCACCGGGTGTTTCAGGATTATGTCCAATCATGGTGGATTCTGTGATAATGGTTTCCGTTATGGTTTCCATTGCCACATCTCCAATAACCGGCGCGGCTTCATTAATTCTTATAAGATCCAATGACTCTATCGTTAGATTCGCCTTTTGTGTGGCCATATTGAGTGCACTGAAAACACCCGGTATATTGTCGCGTGTCCCTTTTATGCCAGTGGTCTTTACAATGCTACTGGATAAAAAGTGTACTTTCCCATCAGAATCATAGCGTCCCAAAGCGACCTCTGTTGTGGCATTTCCAATATCAACACCAGCAATTAGTTTCATTTTAACGCCACCTATCTATTCTTTTAGTCTGCCTCTTCTCTCATAAACGTCAGCTGCTTCTCTTACATGGTTGGAGTTAATCTTGCATCCATATTTATTTTCAAGTTCGTCTGCAATGGCCAAAAGTTCTGCTTTTGTTGAACGGTAAGGTCTAAGCGCATTGTAAATTTCCAAAATGCGATCATCAGGAACACTTATGAGTTCAGCTGCTCTTCTCAAATTCATTGCAAATGCATTTCTACCCACAGATTCAGCAATTTGCGCCTGATATTCAAGCGTCTCAGGGGCAATTTTTACATCTTCCGCTGTGATGTTGCCACTCATAATGTTTTCTATTGTAATATCCGAAAGTGATTTGCCAGTAGGGGTTTTGATCTCATTTACTCTGGTCTCACTCAGTGGATAATCCTTACGTGTCATTTTATCTGAACTGCATTCTGAACCACATGAAGCCTTACTTTGTGTCGTTTTTCCAGTGGATGTTTGCATCGACTGCATCACTTCTTTGATTACTTTTTCAAGTACTGCATTATCAACCATTTTTGCCTCCTGATTTATTTGAATTCTACATTCAAGTTTTGTGATTTAGCGCCCTGTACCACATATTCTGTTTCTTTGATGTGAAGGAGTGCCGCAATTGCCTGATACTTTGGCCTTGCCATCTGATCGTTCATTGTTGGCACTGGATTAGGAGATTCTCCTTTTGCATAGCGTGCAGCGTTTCTGCCAATCGCTCTATAAATCTCTAAATCGATAAGGGGGGCTTGAGGGAACAACTCTACATTGCTGAGGGGGAATAAATCCTTTTGATGGATCACAGTAGTCCCTTTGGATTGAATGCCAATGCCAATACCTGAACCACTCAGTGTTGCCGCATGATGTGCCATGAAAGACACGTCTGATGTTTTAAGCACTCTGATCACTCTGGCTTTTAAGCCCTCTTCTTCAATCCCTGCCATGAGTTCTCTTAAAACATCTGCATGAGGAATCTTACAAATCGTCTTTGTTTGATGAATCCCAAACGCTGGTGCAATACCGATGACCACTTCATCTTTCCGCTTACCCACTTCTGCTTCTCCAATAGGGGTCAGCGAAAGACCATTTATTTCTTCAGCAGTGCAACATTTGCCGCTTTCTGCATTTTCTTTACTTAAATTTAAAATCACTTCTTCTATAATACTTCTAATCACATTTTCATTGATTTGCATAACCAGTTCCCCCTATTCAAAGTCTGAGGCATCAAGTGCATTCGGTATCGATTTAACTTCATTCCATCTCTCTTCAGACATCTGATAACCGGTGCCAGGCCCCATGTAATCGTTCGTATCATTTACCGCACTAATAACATGGAAGTTTGAGTCAATAATTGCAGATGTATGCAAGTGATCACCTGAAACTCTGAGTTTCATCATACCAAGCAAACTGTCAGCAACATCATCATAACCAGCTTTTTTAACCGCTTTAACCACATCTACACCTGTAATCCCACGTTTCATCATGTTTTCGGCCGATTTTAAATCCTCAACAACATTGCGTTCAGGCATATCTTTTGAACCATGCGCATAAGTTGCAGCTTCCACTTCTTCATCTGTAATTTCGGTTAATTCAAGTGCTCTGAACACGCCTTGGATTACTTTTGCTGCCTTATTTCTAATCTTGACGACCTCTTCTTCTCTAACCGGTTTTAAGCCACCATCGACTTTCAAGTCTCTCTGAAGAATGTTGTAATCGTCATAATCTTCAGCATCAAAGTTTGAACCTGCGAACATATTGTCGTAGTTAGGCGTTGCACTGTATCCAGAGAAGATAAAGTCCGTTCCCGGAATCATCTGCATAAGGGTTCTCGCCGTTCTTCTCATATCTGAATGCGAGAACGTCTGATCGTTGCCAGATGCCACTTCAAGATCCAGCATAGAAGTGATGACGTTTTCACCGAGGACTGCCCGAATACCAGAAGGCACTGCACCTGGTACGCCGATACAAGAGATGGAACCATTTTGAAGGCCTTGTACACCAGCTCCTTTAGTAATATAGATACATCTTGCTTCCAAATAGAGCATAGAGCGCTTCTCAGCATTACCCATGAGCACTTCTGAACCCGTACCAGAGGTATATCTCATTTTAAGACCTCTAGAGGCATAAGCAGATGCTAAGAATGCTTTGGACCAAGGGGTATCGTCGCCATCGACGAAGACTTGCTCAGTACCATAAACCGATACAGTCTCTGCATAGGCTGTTAATCCTCTCATGCCAAGAACGAGCTCGGTAGCTTCTTCAACGGCACATTGCGTCAAAATCCCCGGACGTCCAACTTGAGAACCTACAAGTAAAGCCAGTGCATTAAAAGGTGCATATCTCACGATCCCCACAGTGGTCTCTTGTTCATCAAAGCCTCTCAGCGAAGACTCAGCCGCATCAGCAGCAATTTGAACGGGGTTATCTCTAAGATTAGTGACGTGACATTGATTGGAAGGTGTCTTTCTCGCTCTCATCTTCGTAAGTGCCATCATCATTTCAAGGACATTCATTTGACCGATGACTTCAACCACTTTTGCAGGTGTCATTGAAGTTGTAAGTTTTACGAGATCTTCTCTAGGTACATTGATATCTACAAGCATTTGAGCTAATTTTTTGGAATCCATTGCCATAACTTTTTCTGCATTTTTGAGATCAATTGCATAATCTGCAATAAACTGATCGATCATGTCAAAATCTGCTCTTGCTCGGCCATCGAGTTCCACCACAACGCCATCGACTACTTTGATGCTTGGTTTTGGATCATACGGTGAGTTCATGGCGATCAAACCCACTTCAGGCCATTCCTTTACAAATCCGTCTTTGTTGACCGGTTTATTTGATAAAACTTCAAATCGTTTTGATTTCATGTTGTGCCTCCTTCAGCCTAGATATATGGTGTTGTTGAAGATGGTGCTTTTTCATTGCCCAAAGTTTCAAGTAATGAAACGCCAACTTCTTTTGCTGCAAGAACAGCCTGTCTAACGGCACCTGAATCACCGCTGATGAGTAAAATGGATTCATTACTATATGAAGTCGTGCTTGGTGAAGAGTAACCGATAATTTCTACATTTGCCGCTTTCACAGCCGTATCTGCACATAAGACGCCGATAGCTGCTGGCGCACCCACGATAACGCCGAATGATTTGCCAACAGGTGCCCCGAAAGCAACATTACAAGCATGGGATGCCCTTGCTGTGTACTGAAGTTCAATATGGCCTGCACTGTTGCCATAGACGTCGCCAAAAGTGCGATCTAATTCTTTAAGGCAAACTTCAACAGCTCTTTTTGCATCAGAGACATCTTCCGCACCAAAGAGGATTAAACAACCGTGACCTGCGCCACCTTTTGTATCTCTTGGAAGTTCAATTGAAATAATTTCTGTATTGGTTGCTTTTACAGCTTCATCTGCCGCCATAATGTGAGGACCAGCTCCAGTACGTGCTCCAATGATGCCAATAGATCTATATTTAGGATCAAGTTTCATAAATTCATGTAACCCTCTATCTACGTTTGCAATTACAAGTCCAACTGTATCCCCAATGGCAGTGCCCACGAACTCAGTTAAGTTGTTGCCCTTGAAGCAAACACTTGATTCCAATTCTTTCTTTTCAGCTTCTGGTTGGCTGTCGCCAATTTTCTTCATAACTTCAGACATTACTTTTTCAATTAATTGTTCTGACATTTTGTCCCCTCCAATTCTTATTCATGTGATGGCAATATTTTTTCCACATCTGTATGTGGTCTAGGAATAACATGTGCTGAAATAACTTGTCCTACTTTTTGTGCTGCTGCTGCGCCTGCATCTGTAGCGGCTTTAACAGCACCAACATCCCCTCTTACCATTACTGTTACAAGTCCTGAACCAATTTTTTCATAACCTACTAGTTGAACATTTGCTGATTTAACCATTGCATCAGCCGCTTCTATAGCGCCAACTAGACCTTTAGTTTCAATCATACCTAAGGCTTCTTTAGACATCGCATTTCCTCCTTAATCGTTTTTGGGATACTCTCATCATAAAAAAAAACAGCCCGAAGGCTGTAATAGTATTCTTTCAAATTCATATACTTTTTTGTGTTCTTCATTAGATGAAGGCTACTTTTTTATGCTGCTCTGATAAATTTATGTGCACATAAATTTTATATGATGATCTTTCAAACCTTCCACTCACTACCTTTTGTGCGCCTATTGTGCACCTTCTGAACATCTATTGTGCACTTCCCAAGTGTCAGATGAGCCATTTGGAATTGGAGATGCTATGATTTTTTACAAGTAGCGGACTCGCCTCTGCCTGTTTCATATGCTGTGCCTTGCGGTATTCATTTGGGGATTGTCCCACCTGTTTTTTGAAGACCTTGCTGAAATAATTGGCTTCATTGAACCCTAAATCAAAGGCAATGCTGATAATAGGGGCATCTGATTGTGACAGTTTTTCACATGCAATCTCAATCTTACGTCTTGTGACATAGTGAATGAAGTTCTCCCCCACTTCGCTTTTAAAGAGCTTGCTGAAGTAGTGAGAGCTGATGTTCATGTACTCTGCCACGCTTTCAAGCGAAAAATCCTTCGTCATATAGAATTCGATGTAATTCAGTGCGTATTCAATTTCACGGTCATAGGGGCTGAGTTTTCTCTGAATCATCTTTTCAAAAATTTTATCCAGTATAAGTTCAATAAAATCAAAACTTTCCTTAAGTCTTAATTTTTTTTGAGACAAATTTTTGAGCTCTGCCGCACTTTTTTTGTCCAGCATGATTTCGAAGCACTCAGCTGCCTCTAGAAGCGTCGTCAAGATACCTTTGATCACTTCAACTTCGTTATCTTTTGCATAGGCACTTCCAAAAAGTGCCATCAGATGTTCACGAGTAACTTTAACCTGCCCTTTAAAGAGCGCCCTTTTAAAGAGTTGAAGATGATCTTTGGGGACAATGATCTCATGAGGCTTTATATACTTGAATGTCTCTGCCACTTTTTCTGGTCTTGAGGGTTTGAGCAAGTAATCATTTGCATCGACTTTTATAGCTTCACGTGCATATTCAAAATCTGCAAAGGCTGTCAGTATGACGATGGCCACGGTTTTATTGTGTATTCTAATATGTCGACAAGCTTCAATACCGTCCATCTTGGGCATTTTGATGTCCATAAAGATGAGATCTATTTTTTCTGAATCCATAATTTTTAAAGCGTCCAAACCATTTTCTGCCTCATATATCTTCAGGGGTTCAGGCATTTCATTTAAAATAATCTTGAGTGACTGACGCTCAAAATATTCATCATCTACGATTAAAATCTTATGCATAGCTCTGTTCCTTTGGTATTTTCACGGTTATTTTCGTACCCATATTTAATCTGCTTTCAATTTGCAATCTGTATTGTTCTCCAAATCTGTGGATCAAGCGCTTTTCCAGAGTGATCAAACCCGTTCCAGTGGATTTATTCGTCTTAGATTTGTAATTGCCCTCTTGAATGGCCTTTATCGTTTCTTTTGGAATGCCTCTGCCATTATCCTCTACTATAATATAAGCGTTTTGTTGATCTTCTTTAGAGTACACATTTAATTTGCCACACGCATCCATTTCAAAGAGGCCATGATCTATGGCATTGGCCACTAGAGGCTGAATAATCATAAAAGGGACTTTTAGGTCATTCAATGCGGCATCAATCCTAATTTGGATATCTATTTTATTGCCCAGTCTCACATTTTGAATCTGCAAGTACTTGTCATTATAGTCAATCTCCTCTGCCAGAGTAACCATATAGTGCATTTTATTTTGAATTGTATACCTGAGCATATCGGATAGAGAATAGATCATATCAGATGTGTTCTTTGCCTTTTCAATCATGGCCAAACTATTGATGGTGTTGAGTACATTGAATAAAAAATGAGGATTGACTTGAGACTGAAGTAACTGCAACTCCGATTCTCTCAAATTCTTTTCAAGTGTGACACGCATGGCCATTTCACCGATCAATTTATTGTTTTTTTCGTTGAGCTCTTCTTGAATCCTCTGATTAAAAGCCTGTTCAACAATATAATTTGCCATGATATACATCAGCTTTGCGGCACTTTCCACTTCTTGGACTGTAACGGCTTCAATTTCATCATAGAATTGTCTTAACTCAGTATCTGTTAACCGCTCATCAACAATGCTCTGGTCATAGGGAATCGCATTGGCGTACTCGCCATCTTTCACCTTGACTTGACCACCAAGTATCGATCCCAAATACTGCCCTTCAAATAAGAGTGGCACAGCAAAGTCCACAAGACCTGTATGACATTTATATATAAAAGGTTTTTGGCTTCTGGCAGCTTCAACACCACCATGTGCATCAGACTTATAACAAATGCGCTTACATTGATCATTTTCTCTAAACTTCTGACAGAATTTAGTGAAATTACTGTGCTGAGTAATCGGCTCCCCTTTGAAATCCACAGTGATGACAGCCATTTTGGTCACATCTGAAAAATTGTCCTGAATGTCTTGCAACAAAGCCATATCGACAATATCCTTTATTCCTACCCTTCTTAAAATGGTACTCCCTCCCCTCAAGACGATAACATATCACTTAATTGACATTAAATAAATATAGGATAATCATCCTAATTGTATCATTTAGGATACAATTGATAATCATTTTTGGTTCAATTGAGTATTTTTTTATCACGCTATCACAATATTTTACCCTCTCCCAAAATCTCCATCAGGTAAAATATTGACCTTTTTGTATAACAAATTGTGATTGGCTTGATATTTGCTTAAGATTCCTATAGGCTTATTCAGTACTAAATGTATTTTGTCTTTATTCAACATTTGATTTTGATGAAAAAACCTCTGTGAATCCACCCTTGTGACCTAATGTCACGGATTACAGGAGGCTATTTTAAACCGATCCATTCCACACGCTTCTATACTTTAAGTTGATAGCAATAGTTGATAACAATAGATGAATCATATCCCTGTAGATCAGCAAAATGTTGAGCAGATTATTTATTAAGGAGTTACCATGAAAAAAATTATGAACCCAACTCAAATTATATACGACACCAGTGCCGTTGACTATATTGCTTCATTAAAGCCAAAAAATGTCTGTATTACCACCGATCCCATTATGCTCAAATTAGGCATACTAGATCCCATTCGAGATTATCTGAAGGCCCAAAAAATCGCATACGAAATTTTTTCAGATGTTCAGCCCGATCCCAGTGAAGCACTTGTTCAAAAGGGCCTCATGCACATTATTGAAACCAAACCGGATTTAATCATTGCACTGGGCGGCGGATCTGCCATTGACCTCGCCAAGGCCATCGTGTTTTACTGCATCAAAATCAAAGAAAAGCTCATGCAGTCTGAATACATTCACAAACCGCTTTTCGTGGCGATTCCCACCACAAGTGGCACGGGTTCAGAGGTGACCAATTATGCTGTGATCACTTCATCTGACGGGAAAAAACAAGTGATTCAATCTGAACTCATACAACCCGATGTGGCAATTTTAGATGCCAGCTTAACATTAAGCGCCCCTGACAATTTGACAGCAGAAACGGGATTTGACGCGTTGACACATGCACTTGAAGCCATTGTATCTTTAGAAAGCAACCCCTTCAGTGAAGCATATGCGCTTAAAGCCATTGAACTGATCTTCGAAAATTTGATCCCTGCGTATCAAACCTGTACCCATTTGGAAAGCAAAAAAAATATGCAATTGGCCTCCACTATGGCTGGCATGGCATTTAATCAATCAGGGCTCGGATTGTGCCACAGTATTGCACACAGTATCGGCGCAACCTGCCATCTCTCTCATGGCTTATCCAATGCCTTGGTACTCCCAGAAGTTATGAAATTCAATAGTCGTAACCACCAGGTTAGAGATCAGTACAACATGGTCTCTCAATATCTGGGGTTGGTCTTAGACAGTCCTGATATGAATGTCAAAGCACTCATTGAATCCATCCGTATCATCAAACAAAGATTGAATTTACCCACACACCTGCATGAACTCAATATACCAATGGATGTCATTCTCAGCAACATGCCCAAGATCATTACAGAGGTTAAACAGGACTTTTGTTCTGAAAGCAATCCTATAAATTTCACAGACGAGGATATTCGCGGCATCATCATGACCATATGCTAGTCCACGACTTTACACCATCCTCTCAATACAAAATAGGCGCCATACAAGCAACACCTTTTGTTGTTTGTACAGCGCCTTTTAAGTGCTATTATCTTTTACCTTAATTTCATTTACGCTTGCAATCACTTTTTTGTAATCATTTTTTTGTAATTACCTTCTGCAAGCGCTCTTCTTAAGCCAGTTTTGACCTGTATTGTAATCGCTTCTTATTGCACATTGCCTTCTAAAAGCATCTTCCCAATGAATTCACATCCCAAGTGATAAGAAGAGCCATCATCCATTGTGGCAACAATGTACTTTTCTTCACCGTAGCTTGAAATAAAGACGGTTTTCCCATCTTCAAGCTCTATCGTCATTGACATTCCAGTGATCATTTCAATATGAGCAGTATCCATGATAAAGCTTTCATTGTAGGCCTTTTTAATCTCTTGAATTTCTTCTGCTGTAAAAGTTCGATCTACCACATTGCCTTCAATATCTCTTAGAGTGATGGATTTAATATCGCCTATGGCTTTGGCCTCTTGCATTGCTTTTGCCGCCTCCTCACTCATCTTAGGGCTTGTCCCAGATGCAAGATTGGATGAATCTGTTCCAGATTCATTTAAAGTTTCATCACCAGATTCGCTTGCTGATTGAGATACAGGCGAGTTTGGTGCGCCTGCATTTGACCCTAAATCTGAATCTTCAACTTTTTGAGCACAACCGGTTAAACCCATGAGGCTAACACTTATAATTACACATCCGATTAATAAACTTTTTTTCATAATTTACTCCTTTATTCTCGCTAAAATTTAAATGTCTATACACAGTAAGACGACATAAAGTTCAAAAGAGTTCCCTTTTAGGACCTTTTTTTTGCCAGCTTTTTTTATTTTATTTTCTTATTTCATTTTTCTAAATTGGTTAAATAGCATAGACAACAGAACCTTTTTCATGTTAGATTAGAGAAAACCCATGGAGGATTCAATGAAAAAAGGATTTGATTCAGAAAAGTATCTCGAGGAACAATCTAAATTTATTCTCGAGCGTGTCAATAATTTCGATAAGCTCTACCTAGAATTTGGCGGTAAACTCATCTATGATATGCATGCCAAACGCGTACTACCTGGTTTTGATGAAAATGTCAAAATTAAATTACTACAAAAATTAAAAGACAAACTTGAAGTCATTATTTGCTTTTATGCAGGAGATATCGAGCGCAACAAAATTCGCGGCGATTTTGGCATCTCTTATGATATGGATGTCTTAAAACTGATAGATGATCTCAGAGGCAACGGCCTTGAAATCAACAGCGTGGTGATTACACGTTACGAAAATCAACCTGCTGCAACAGTCTTTATCAATAAGCTGGACCAAATGGGTATCAAAGTATACAAACACAGCCCCACAAAAGGCTACCCTACTGAAGTGGATACCATTGTCAGCGATGAAGGCTACGGCCAAAACCCTTACATTGAAACCACCAAACCCATTGTGGTGGTCACAGCGCCAGGGCCGGGTAGCGGTAAGCTCGCAACTTGCTTAAGTCAACTTTATCATGAAAATAAGCAGGGGCGTAAAGCAGGTTACTCTAAGTTTGAGACCTTTCCAGTGTGGAATATGCCTCTAAAACACCCGCTCAACATTGCTTATGAAGCTGCTACTGTGGATTTAAAAGATGTGAACATGGTGGACCCTTTCCACTTAGAAACTTATGGTGAAATTACTGTCAACTACAATAGAGACGTTGAAACCTTCCCCGTTTTAAAACGCATTATTGAAAAAATCACCGGCACGGAATCCATGTATCAATCGCCCACTGACATGGGGGTAAACCGGATTGCCTTTGGCATCACTGATGATGAAGTCATCAAAGAGGCTTCACGTCAAGAAATTATTCGCCGCTACTTTAAAACCGGTTGCGAATACAAAAAAGGTCTCTGTGATTTAGACACTTATAATCACGCTAAGATGATCATGGAAGAACTTGAGTTAAAGCCCAACCACCGAATTGTCGTCGATCCAGCCAGAGCATATTCCAAATCATTGTCTGAAAAATATGGTCTTGACACAGCTGTGCCGACCATGGCATTGGCTCTTCATAACGGCGATATCGTCACGGGTAAGAACAATCAAGTGATGGATGCCGCAGCAGCTTGTATTCTCAACGCACTAAAAAAATACACTGGCATATCGGATGAGATGCATCTCCTATCCCCTGCCATACTCAATCCAATCATCAAACTCAAAACGGAATCGTTAGGCGACAAGACTGCCCTTTTGGATTTAGAAGAAGTCTTAATTGCACTCTCAATCAGCGCCGCTTTCAATCCAATTGCTCAAGTTGCCTTGGACGCACTTGAAAGCATTCGAGAATGCCAAGCACATACAACCGTCATCATGCATAGTAACAATGAAGCCACCCTTAGAAATCTCGGCATTGACTTCACAAGCGATCCGCAGTTTTCATCCACGAGCTTATTCTATGGCAACTGATGAATCCCTCTGTGAACAGCATCTAAATAGAGTCCGAGTAAATAGAGTAGAAAGATAACTGCAAGAATTATCTCCCTCTCATTGAACCGTACGTACGGGTCTCGTATACGGCTCTACAACTTATATTCCAACTTATCTTAGATAATAATTTAAAGGATTGA
>NZ_JADKNH010000024.1 GCF_015352425.1 Fusibacter ferrireducens
ACCACTTCCTTCATCCATACCATTACTGATACCAACTTGTGGTTCGCTACGCTTGGCGGTAAATACCCGCGACTGGACTTACACCAGCTAGATTAGTGCCATGCTTGGCACACCGCAAAAAGGACCCAGCCACTGAGTGACTTGGTCCTTTATTAAAACAACAAGATTTGAACCGAAAGCTGTACTGAGGAATGTTCAACCTCAAGCAGCGTCAACGAAAATTGTTTTGGGGCATTGAGCAGTGCCCCAAAATGTTGTTATTTTCCAATTTGATTTACGACTTGCAAAAAGTCTTTAAACTATGCTCTATTCTCTCAACGGCATTGTCCTTACCTATGATTTCAATCAAAAGTGCGATATCTGGTCCGTGTACTTGGCCTGTCATTGCCACTCTAATTGGCATGAACAAGTTCTTTCCCTTGACCCCAAGTTCTTTTTGAAGCGCTTTAAAAGTGGCTTTTACATTGGCAACTTCAAGAACCTCTATTTCACTAAACTTGAGTTTAAGCGCCTCTAATAACGCTGACACATGTGCCATAGAGATCATTTCCTCTGCCTCTTGATCTTCAAGTTCAAAATGATTATTGTTTAGAAGACCAAAATAGGATTCAATCTCGTCTAACTTGTTTAATCTTTCTCTTAAGCACTCTACAATTTTCTCAAACCAAGGTTTATTGGCCTCAAAGTTTGCTTCGGTCGTAAATCCTGAAGTAACAAAATAAGGTTTGCAAAGCTCTGTCAACTGAGCCAAATCATATTGTTTGATATAATGGTTATTCATCCAATTTAACTTATCTACATCGAATACACCGCTTGACTTCGATACGCGATCAAACGAAAATTTCTCAATGAGTTCATCGATTGACATGATTTCTTCACCATCTTCTGGCGACCATCCAACCAGTGCAATAAAGTTGATAAGTGCTTCTGGTAAGTAACCTTTTTTTCTAAAGTCCTCAACAGAAACGTCACCTTCTCGTTTGCTAAGTTTTTTCTTAGATTGGCTCAATATAACTGGCAAATGAACAAATTGTGGTACTTCCCATCCAAAAGCTTCATAGGTGTATATATGTTTTGGTGTGGAAATAAGCCACTCATCCCCACGAACCACATGGCTAATCTTCATATAATGATCGTCCACGACAACTGCCAGATGATACGTTGGAAATCCATCTGCTTTCATGAGTACTTGGTCATCCATGTCATTTGTGTTCACTGCAATATGCCCTTTGATAAGATCATCAAACTCGATCACACGATTCTCGGGTAATTTTAGTCTCACCACATGTGACTCTCCAGCAGCAAGTTTCGCTTCAACTTCTTCTTTTGAAAGATGTCTACAGTGTCCATCGTATTTAGCCGTCTTACCTTCTGCCTTCTGAGCTTCTCTCACATTTTCCATTCTTTCTTTTGAACAGAAGCAGTAATAAGCATGGCCTTTTTCAATGAGTTCTTCTGAATGTTTTTTATATATTTCAAGTCGATCGGACTGAACATAAGGTCCATATTCGCCGATTTCAACAATCTTATCGTCCTCAAGCATTGGACCTTCTTCGTGCATAACCCCTGCCCATGACATGGCTTTTATCATACCTTCAACGGCACCTTCAACGAGTCTCGTCTGATCCGTATCTTCCACACGAAGAATATATTGACCCTTCTCTTTTTTTGCATATAAATAATTGTATAATGCTGTTCTTAACCCACCAATGTGTACATATCCCGTTGGGCTCGGTGCAAATCTTAATCTAACACTCATTTGAATGCCTCCTTTTTCTTCTTCGCTATTATACTAGAAATCCGATCCTCTTTCAATGACCAGCTTAATCTTACTCATGACAAAATCATAACTCTCACCGACATGAGGCTTTGTACAACCGCTACAGTCCTTAATCCCATGATTAATTGAGAAATTACCGCCACACTCGTCCTTGAGCATATAAAGCGGACAATAGCAAAATAGGCAGTTAAAAGTTTCCGGGTCAGCGCCTTTATGACATGGAAAATATTCGCATTCTCGATTCTGTGTAAATTTATAGTTTTCGCTCATTTGAAGCCTCCTCAATTTTTATCTTTTTCTAAAACCACGTAATTTATTAACAAAATGGTTGCTAATCATTTTTTTTTTGAATACAATAGGTACCAAGTAACACAAGGAGCAAAGTATGAAAAAACATTTTAAAGATATTGCAAAAATAGTCTTATATTCAAGTCTCTTTTCTATACTTATTTCATTTTTCCCACAAATAACACTTGAAGGGGCATTTGTATTCATGGGAGGATTCCTTTTCATTACCTCTGTTTTTGCAGCCTCTGCATATAAAGCTCGCGATCGACGCTCTTTTAAATTTATTGCCAATGAGCGCAATCAAAAGCGCTTTAAAGATCAAGAGCATGATCAAGGGCATGATCAAAACTTTGATCAAAATCAAAAACAAATCAGTCAAAAAAAATCTGAAGAAGCCTTTAAAAAAATGGTGATATCAGGTATTATTTTATTTGCATTTTCTTATTTTGCATTTTATTTATAAGAAGTCTTTTTATAAGCATCTTTTTTCTAAAAGAACCACTGCTTGAGCGGAAATACCCTCTTCACGACCTTCAAACCCGAGCCACTCTGTTGTTGTGGCTTTAATGTTAATCGAATCCGAACTACAGTTTAAAATGCGTCCTATATTCTCTTGCATCAAGGCTATATGGGGTGCCATTTTAGGTTTTTGAGCTACAATAACGGCATCTATATTGCCAATTCGATAATCTTCATCCTGCATCGTCTTCGCCACTTTTTCGAGTAAAATCATGCTCGAAATATCTTTAAAAGCCATATCTTGATCCGGGAAATGTTTGCCTATATCGCCTTTTCCAAGCGCACCCAAAATCGCATCCATAACGGCATGCAAGAGAACATCTGCATCCGAATGGCCTAGCAAGCCCTTATCATGTGCAATTTCAACGCCTCCAATAATTAATCTTCTCTCCCCAGTGAGCCTGTGTACATCGTATCCAATGCCAATTTTCATCTCAGATCCCTTTCTTCATTTTTAAATGCCATCATCCATTCTAAACCTCACGGTTATAATTAAAGATTGTGGCATTTGTGTCTGCAAGCAGAAACTGTTTTTTTATGGAGATTCCACATAAATTATATCAAATCTATTTCATTCTGAATACTAATTTCCCCATGCCGGGTACACTTAAAACAATTCTTTTTTACGTTTTTTTGTTTTTTTATGCCTTATTGAAATGTAAAAAAGCACCCTTTGAGTCAAGAATATGAACCCATCGCCTTAAATTAGATTTTCAGCTCTAACTTAAGACGGTGGGTTCATCACTTAAAAGGTACTTTATTTTTTCATACTATCCTATTTGGGTTTTGCAAAAATCATTCGACCGGCAGCTGTTTGTAGCACACTGGTCACGACCACATAGATCGTCTCATTAATACGTTTACGACCTTCTTCAACTACGATCATGGTCCCATCATCTAGATAAGCGACGCCCTGATTGGATTCTTTGCCTTCTTTGATAATTTGGATATACATTTCTTCCCCCGGAAGAACAACAGGTTTAACCGCATTTGCAAGTTCATTAATGTTTAGTATTTGAATTTCTTGAAGCGTCGCCACCTTATTCAAATTGTAATCATTCGTTACGATGCTACCGTTAATTTTTTGAGCTAACTTAATCAACTTTATATCGACTTCTGAAACCTCATCAAAATCTATATCTACTATTTTAACTTCTATAGGCATTTCCTTTTGGATTATTTTGAGAATATCCAGACCTCTGCGCCCTCTATTTCTCTTCAAGCCATCAGACGAATCCGCTATATGACGTAACTCTCTGAGTACAAATTCAGGAATGACAATCGTCCCTTCCACAAAACCCGTCTTGCAAATGTCAGAAATTCTACCATCAATAATCACACTGGTATCTAAAATCTTTGGTTTTACAAATTCCTCAGTTACAGTATTTTTATTGGGTTTAGGCATATTGACTTTTTTAGCCCAATCTTGCAATTTTGTGGGATCTTTCATGTTTTTCTGTGCAAGAGAAGACCCTAAATAGCCAAAAAAAATGAACGTCAAAATTTTCAATGCATTTGCAACCATGGGAATTGGTATAATCTCATAAAGTCCACTGATTAAAAAGGCGATTACAAGTCCTAAGACCAATCCCAGCAATCCAAATAAGAAATCCTGTGGCGGAATTTTCTCAAGCTCACTTTGAGCATACTGAACCATTCGTTTACTTGTTTTGATCATAAAATTGGAAAAAAAGTAGGCTAAAAAGCCAATTATAAGTCCTAATAAAGCGGGTATTATCACAGTGTAGACCATTCTGTCCACATTAAAAATATTTTTTAAATACAGTAGATCAGCAATATAAATACCAAAACCGATTCCGACGCAGAATCCAACAAAAGTAATGATATATTTTATTATTCTCTCAATCATTCAATTCCTCCTCTCTTTTTGTTATAGCAATCATATTGATTGTAACATAGTGAGCAAAAAAGTCAAATTATGTGAAAAAAAAAAAAGGGCTTCGCCCTCAATTACTACCAATCGTCGCATTCACCAAAGTGACTACTTCATCCTCTTTTAAATTTTTGGATAAAATAAGCTCGCTCACTAAGATCTGCTTAGAGTTATTCAACATTTTACGCTCGCCTGTGGACAATCCTTTTTCTCTATCAAGAATTTCTAGGTTTCTCACAACAGTGGCAACTTCAAAAATATCACCTGTTTTCACAAGCTCAAGATTTGAACGATATCTACGATTCCAATTGTCTGGCATAATGCTCTTATCCTGCGCAAGAATATCCATAACTTGGCCAAAAGCATTTATGTCGACCACCTTTCTAACGCCCAAATTTTCAGCATTATCAATTGGTAACATCACTTTCATGTTCCTGATTGGAAGTTTCAAAATATAAAATTCTCTCGTTTCTCCCATCAGTTCTTTTTCTTCAATTCCTTCGATGACCCCAGCGCCATGCATAGGGTACACTACTTTATCACCAATCTTAAACATAAGCAACCTCCATGCAATAATTTAATGTTATCTCCATTATACACTAGTTTTGAAGTTGTTTCAATAAAACTATATTTTACTATTTGTCTTAATCATTGTCAACACCTTTGTTTCAGGGATCAAAATTATTTTTTTTTAAAGTTTCTGCTCTACCCCATTCCATTTTTTTATGCCTTTTTCTTTAAAATAATCTGTGGTAAAATGTAATTAATCTAAACGATCTTAAAATAGCTCATTTGATGCTTTAACCATTTATAATATCGGAGGTTTTTATGAAAGATGTAATATATGACGAATTTCAAGATAAGGTTGATGAAGTCCTTATCAGGCATGCTAGTTTATTGGATATCTTGAGCAAAATCAACGATGCTGAATCCAAGTCCAATCGAGCTGTTATCAAATCCATCACAAACTGCGGCTGCATAACACTGGATGCTTCAAAGTCACCGCTGCCGGAAGGCACAGATTATGAATCTTTGAAGGAATATCGTGCTGACCACATAAAAGGCGCCTTATGTCCTACCTGTCGTGAAAAGATAGAGGAAGAATTGGGCAATCTTGAATTCTATATTGCTGCACTCTGCAACGCACTAGACATCAGCTTATATGACGTGATGTTAAAAGAGTATAAAAAAATCAACACATTGGGCAAGTTTAGTCTTTACTAGGGTTCTTCCGTACCTGCACATATGATAAAAATAAAAAGAGCTCATCGACAATACCCTTAACAGGTTTGTTCGCAGAGCTCTCTTTTTATTTAATAAAAGCATCGATCGATTCTATTTAAAAGAAGTATTTAAAGACATCTTCTATATGTTGCATCCCAATAATAGTAAACTGATCGGGGCGCTGTATGCCCTCTAGATTACTTTTGGGTATAATGGCTTTTTTAAAGCCCATCTTTGAAGCTTCATTAACCCTTTGTTGAACCTGATTTACCGTCCGAATCTCTCCGGTCAAGCCCACTTCCCCAAAGATGACCATATCGCTTGAAATACAGACTTCTCTAAAACTTGACGCAATTGCCATTACAACTGCTAAATCTGCAGCAGGTTCATCCAACGACATGCCCCCAACCACATTGAGATAAATATCTTGATTGTAAAGCGACATCCCCACTTTTTTTTCAAGTACTGCTGTTAAAAGGACCAATCTGTTATAGTCTATACCTATTGCCATGCGCCTTGGCATGTTAAAATTCGTTTGGGAAGCCAGACATTGAATTTCAACTAAAACCGTTCTCGTACCTTCCAGAGTTGGTATGATCACCGAGCCAGCTTCTTTTTTCGATGAATTTGTCAAAAATATTTTCGAAGGATTATCGACCTCAATCAACCCCAGATTAGTCATCTCAAAAATACCTATTTCATTAGTCGACCCAAACCTATTTTTGACTGCCCTCAAAATTCTGAAGATGCTTTGTCTTTCACCCTCAAAATAGAGTACAGTGTCCACCATATGTTCTAAAATCTTTGGTCCTGCTATTGCACCTTGCTTTGTCACATGACCTACAATAAAGGTCGTTACACCAAATTTCTTAGCAATGTTCATGAACTGGTTGGTGGATTCCCTCACTTGACTCACCGTTCCAGGTGCACTTGAAATTTCAGGATTAAAGACAGTCTGAATAGAATCGACTATAAGTACATGTGGTTTTAATTGTTCCACATGATATTTGATGCGTTCTATATTATTTTCTGCCATAATGTAGAGTTCTTCAGTTGCCATAGACAACCGCTCGGCTCTTAGTTTCGTCTGCTTGATAGATTCTTCGCCAGAAACATAGAGCACTATCTTTTTATCCATTGAAAGATTATTCGCCACTTGAAGCAATAAAGTTGATTTACCGATACCAGGATCCCCACCAACCAATATCAAAGAACCATTGACCAGACCACCGCCTAAAACAATGTCTAATTCTCTCATTCTCGTGGATACTCGACTTTCATGGTCATAGGCAATATCCTTTAATTTCTGGGGATAAGCTTCACTGTTAATATTAAGACTGGCCGTCTTCGTTTCCTTGATCTCAACATCTTCTACAAAGCTGTTCCACTCGCCACACTCAAGACATTTACCAAGCCATTTAGGAGAAATATAACCACAATTTTGACATACAAATTTCGTCTTTGCTTTTGACATAGATCCCCCTCTAATTTACGCTGAATTTCAAATCTGAATCTTCAACGGTTATCTCTATTGCCTCTATCTCTTCTTCATTAAGCATCAAATCAGCAATTTTATCTTTAATTAAGCGGTCCACAGCGCGTTTAATCGGTCTTGCACCATATTTTTCATCAAAATTGGTTTCAGCAATAAGCTTCGATACTTCTGAATCAAAGTGAATTTGAATGCCTTGTTCTTGCATAAGCGATTTAAAAAGAACGAGTTCTTTTTCGACAATACGCGTTATTTCGTTGAGTTCAAGTGCATTAAAGACAATGATTTCATCGATTCTATTGATGAATTCCGGTTTAAAAAAGTTCTTGGCCGCCGCCCTTATTTTCTCTTCCGCAATGGACTTAGAAGTATTGCCTCCAAAGCCCACGGTTTTAATGGAAAGCTCTTCAACACCGAGATTAGAAGTCAATATGAGCAATGTATTTTTAAAATCAACTTGCTTTCCTCTACCATCTTTGAGTTGACCTTCATCCATAATGGAAAGCAAAATATTGAGCACTTCAAAATCTGCTTTTTCCACTTCATCGAAGACAATCACACTATAAGGCATTTTTTTGACAGCATTGGTCAAAAGGCCGCCTTCTTTGTTGCCCTCATAACCCGGTGGCGAACCAATCAATTTTGAAACAGAATATTTTTCCATGTATTCAGACATATCAAACTTAATCAGATTATTGACATCCCCATAGAAAACATCTGCAATTGATTTTGCAAGTTCAGTTTTTCCAACTCCTGTGGGACCCACAAATAAAAAAGTCCCCACGGGTTTCCTTGCATCTTTAATCCCCAATCTTGAACGTTTTAGAGCATTTGAGATCATGTTGATTGCCTGTTCCTGGCCTAAAACCATTTCTGAAAGTCGTTTCTCTAACAACCTCAAATTTTCTTTTTCATGTATCTGGAGCTTTGTCACAGGAATATTCGTCCACTCCGAAACAGCTTGCTCAATATCCGCCACGTCAACGGTTAATTTTCTAGCTTGCATCAGATGTTTCGCCTTCTCATTTTTTTCAATATGAGATAGAATGCGCTTCTCTTCAGTTTGCAATTTAGATGCATTTTCAAAGTCCATTTCCAAGATCGCTTCTTCTTTATGCTCTTTAAGCATTTGTAAGCGATACTTGAGTTCATCTAAAATTTCTATTGTCTTCAAACTTTCAATGCGCTTTTTAGAGCAAGCCTCATCAATGATATCTATGGCCTTATCCGGCAATCTTCGATCTGTAATGTATCGCTGAGATAACCTAATGGCCGCATCAATAGCTTCATTAGATATGATTAAATCATGGTGGTTCTCATATTGATGTTTAGTTTGCTGAAGTATGGTGTAAGATTCTTCTTTTGTCGGCTCTTCAATTTTTAGTGGAATCAATCGCCTCATCATGGCTTCATCAGTCTCCAAATACTTTTGAAAATCTGAGAAGGTCGTCGCGCCAATCATTTGAATTTCACCGGTTGTCAACAAGGGCTTCAGCATTCCCATTGCATCTAGTGACTTTTCTCCAGTAGCCCCAGCACCGATTAAATTATGAAGTTCATCAAAAAAAGCAATGTACTTGTGTTCCTCTTTTAGAACTTTGAGCAATTCGTTAAAGCGCTCTTCAAATTGACCTCTAAACATGGTTCCAGACACCAAATAACTGATATTGATCAAAATCACTTCTTTATCTTTCAAGCCCTCTGGAACCCTGCCAGATGCAATCCGATTGGCAAGACCGTGAACCAGTGCTGTTTTACCGACACCAGGTTCCCCCAAAATACAAGGATTATTTTTAGTCTTTCTGCTCAGGATTTGGATTAACCGATTAATTTCGCGCTCTCGACCGATGATCTCTTGATAAGGCGAATCTTTAGCAATTTCTGTAAGATTAATGCCTACACGATTGATGACGTTTGGCACCTGAGTATCATAGGCTTCCTCAAAATCTACCAATTTCACTTGATAATTTAAAGCTTTATTCCCCTTAATAATCTTAGGGCCAACTTTCTCAGCGGGCGCATCTAAGATGTTTAAAAGCATCTTTTGAACATCTAAACTCAACGCTGTCAAAACTTTGTACCCAATGGCATACTTATCCTGCATGATACTCATTAAAATATGTTCTGGCATGATTTCGTCACTATTGGTTTCAAGAGAATATTGATAACTTCTCTCTATACAAGCCTTAGCCCTAGGGGTATAATCCTCAATTCCAGCATTATAATCCCCTTTGCCTATCCTTTTTATCAATTCAAGTCTCAGGTCGTCAGTGGTTATTTTATAGTAATCAAACACCGTGTGCACTTTGGAATTCTTTATAATAGATAGTCCCAAAATCAAATGCTCTGTTCCAACAAACCGATGTCCGAGGTCCCTTGCCTCAGCAAAGGCAAAATTGATGACATCATTTGCATTTTCATCAAAATTATATTTAAACATCAGCTGCCTCCCCTTTTAAATACATCACGTTACAATTCATTTTAATACTAGTTTATCATTCATTTTGCATTCTGAAAACAAGGAATCCATTGCACTCAAATATTGCATTCAAATATTGCACTCAAATAAAAGCATCACTCAACACGGAATGGATTCATCCAATGCGAGTGATGCCTCTATAAAATAAATACGCGGATCACTTTGAAACTTAGTACAAGCTTCCCCTACCTATTTCTCTCTGTGCGTTCACATCTTAAATGTGATACTCTATTTTTCATTTTCTCTTTTGGACTGTTCAATAACTTTTACTGCAATTTGCATAGGTACTTCTTCATAACGCTCAACTTTCATGCTAAACCATCCTCTTGCCTGAGTCATAGATCTTAAATCTGTGGCATACACGAACATCTCTGACTGCGGCGCTTCAGCGATAACTTTTTGGTAACCCATTTCATCTTGTTCCATACCGAGAATTCTACCTCTTCTTCTATTCATATCCCCCATGATATCTCCCATGAATTCATCAGGCACATAAATTTCAACATGCATTATAGGCTCAAGTAGAATCGGCTGAGCATTTTCCATCCCCTTCTTAAAGGCCAGATGTGCTGCCAGTTTAAATGCCATTTCTGAAGAATCAACGGGGTGATAAGACCCATCTAAAAGCGTTGCTTTCAAGTTGACCACCGGGAATCCTGCTAGAATCCCTTTTTCACAAGATTCTTGAAGTCCTTTTTCCACCGCAGGGATGTACTGACGTGGTACTGAGCCACCAAATATTTTCTCTTCAAATACAAAAGCTTCACTAGTTGGTTCAAATTTCACATGGATGTCTCCAAACTGTCCTGCTCCACCCGATTGTTTTTTGTGCTTACCTTGAACAGTTGCAACACCTTTAATCGCTTCTCTATAGGCCACTTTTGGATCTTCTAAGACCACTTCAACACTGAATATATTCTTAAGTTTGCTCGTGATTACCTGAATCTGAATTGTACCTTGACCACCTATGAGCGTTTGTTTTGTTTCCAAATTGCGCTCAACACAGAAGGAAGGGTCCTCATCGATCAAGCGATGCAGAGACGAATTGATTTTTTCTTCATCTCCTTTTGATTTTGGTTCAACTGCCAAGAAGAGTGCCGGCTTAGGTAAATTGATCCCTGCGTACTTAATTGGGTGATCTTTATCACAAAGCGTATCTCCTGTTTCAGTGTACTGAAGTTTTGCAGTAGCACCAATATCTCCTGCAACGACACGGTCACACTCCAGCTGTTCTTTGCCTCTTAAAAGAAACAGCGAACCAATTTTTTCTTTCTGATCTTTATTGGCATTTAATACTTCCAAGTCTTTTTTCATAACACCCGAATAAACTTTGAAAATCGATATCTTACCCACAAATGGGTCTACCATTGTTTTAAACACAAGGGCAGAAAGTGGCTCTGTATCAGATACCTTTCTCTCAATTTCCACTTCCGAATCTGGTTCAATGCCCTTATAAATACCCTCATTCATATCCAGTGGTGTTGGCATATAATCGAAAATCATACTCATAAGTGTGTGAATACCAATTCTCTTCTCAGCACTCCCCACAAGTACAGGTACAATTTCACCAGAGATAACACCTCTTCTAAGACCTTCATGAATCTCTTCAGTTGTAAAAGCTTCGCCTTCAAAATATTTCATCATGAGTTCTTCATCGCTTTCAGCAACTGCTTCTATTAGCATATCTCTAATCGGTTTTACACGAGGTAACATGTCTTCTGGAATAGGAGCATCTACACATTCAGTGCCATTAAATACTCTACCAATTTCATCTACTACATTTACAAAACCATTAAAGTTCTCACCATCTCCTATAGGAATGCAAAATGGCGCAATTTTTTTGCCAAACGTATCCTTTAACTCTTTAATCAACTTGACGTAGGAAACATTATCTTTATCCATTTTGTTGATAAAGACAATTTTAGGCATGTCCCTTTTTTCAGTAAAATTCCAAGCTTTCTCTGTGCCTACTTCTATACCTGAAGAAGCGTCAATCAAGATGACTGCTCCCCCTGAAACTCTGAGTGCACTGAATACGTCGCCTACAAAATCAAAATAACCTGGTGTATCTAAAAAATTATATTTATGATCCTGCCATTCAATTGGAATTACAGATGCTCCAATACTGAATTTTCGGTTAATTTCTTCTTTATCATAATCTGAAACGGTGTTGCCATCGTCAACCTTTCCCATTCTTTTTGTGACTTTCGTCGTGTACAATAATGATTCAGTTAAAGTTGTTTTTCCACTGCCCCCATGACCCAAAAATGCAACATTTCTTATTTTATCTACCGTGTAATTCTTCATAATAGTATTTCTCCTCTCATTATGCAGATTTATTAGAATTTTCGCACTATTTGTAATATTCTATAAACTTTCTCAAAATCCTTCTGCTGAGCATAAAAAATCTCAAAATAAATAAAATTTATTTTGAGATTTTCACAATGATAAACTATTGAATTAAAGAATACCTGACATTTTAGTCACTTCAAGACCTTTTTCTTTCCAAGCACTTATAATCGCATTCAGACCTATGGAATCACTGGCCATATGTCCTGCCACAATGATATTACCAATATTTTGATCTTTTACGGCTTTTATCACATCCTCTGGCGCATGCATTGCGATAATCGTGCCCACCCCAGCATCAAAATAAGCTTTGTAGACATCAGCGCCTCCATTTGTGCCCCCTGCAAAGAGTACTGCAATCTTACCGGCATAATCTTTACCAGAACCACATCTGATCACAGGCGAAGCCAATGCATTCTTGTAGATGTCAAGCTCGTTTAAAGCGGATACAACATCTTCCAGTGTTTTCTTATTTTGACCTTCAAACTTATCATCTAAATATTTTTGAACAAATCGCTCTCCAATGATATCTGCTGGCATGTGAATATTCATGAAAGGCATTCCAGCCAATTTAGCAAACGAAGAAACGCGATCATAATTGCATACATGATTGGATATGCTCACTGTGTTTATCTTTTTGCTCAGGGCCTTTTGGGCTCTATTGATCGGAACACCGAATTCAACCATTTTATCTATTTGACGTTCCATAACTTTAGAGAAGTCCGTCTTTGACGTATCTGCCTTTGGATGATGGCTTACAACCAGGTCGTAGCCCAGTTCTTTAGCAAGTAAAATCTCTGGGTTTTCCATGTCTATTCCGATCAATATCTTTTGAATCGAATCGCCTTCAACGTTTATCGAAGTATCCGATGGCATTTCCGATAATCCCGCCAGTTTTAAAGCAATTTCCATAATTTCTTTAGTAGTCATTTGATAGCCTCCTTTTAATTCCTCAACTAATTATATGATACTACTATTTTTGAATTTTAGGCTGTAAAATCACAAAATAAATTAGTGTTCCTAATTATTTTTTTGTAAAATTTGATTCTTTTTTTAATGAAAAAACTGTATTCAAATCCTGTGGACTCAAATACAGTTTTCCATATTAAAACAATTATTTCTTAGAAGAACAATCTCTTAGAAGCATTTTCTCTTAGAAGAATGGATTCAAAATCCGCTTATTATCTAACAGGACACGCACCCGTTTCACAGCCATCTGTTCCTATATCAAAATTCATTTCTTCCTTTTCATATTTAGTAATCAACGATGGTCTAAATGGCTTCATCTCAGAAACGCGTCTATTATATTCCTCTTCCTCTATGGACTCATAAGGCAACATTTGATAGAAACTATCATCCAAAGGCAAGAATGACAATGCCACAGTATCGTCCCAGTTCTCATAAACCCAATCTTCAACTTGTTCCCATTCTTCAGGTCTCACATGAACTGTAATAGAACAATTGTGGTCCACGTAATTTTCCATGAATAACTTGTAGTTTTCAAGTTGATCCAGTGCTGTCACATCATACTTTGTTTTACCGTATGGTGCTTTAACAGGAAACTCTACGATCTTAGTGGTGCAGGTTTCCCATTCTTGACCAACCTCAGGGAATACTGGATATCCGAGCTCTTCACAAACTTTAACCAGTGGATCATGGGCATTTATTCTAACACGTCTTATGAAGTACGGTGAATGCGAGTAGTGAACGCCGCTTGATACACTTGGCAATTGCGACAATGTCCCTTCAGGTTTAACTGTAGTCACTAGAATTGGCGCACTGGAGCCAAGTTCAGCTGCATATACTTCTGCTTCTTTCTGAGCAACGTCTCTCAATTGTCTTAAAACAGTTGCTTGTTCGGTTTTAGACATACCCGTTGCATTCACCATATCCTGCCATCCAGTAAGCGAACATCCCAGTAATTTATCTCTCTGTTGAACGTTATTCCAAAGTGGTAGTTCAAGTTCCACACAAGTCATTCTGTAGCTTGAACGTGCAGACAATCGCTGTGCTTTTAACAGCCCTTTGATATCTAGCTTGTCCTTTTCCACAAAGGCAAAAACATTTATTGTCGTAAGATTACAAAGGCCTTTACTATCTAATAAAATCTCACCACATGGATTAACACCATTGAAATTAGGTCTTCTCTTTGCACCTGCAACTTCATTAACCCAACCCGGCTCTCCAGAATATCTCATTTTTTCAAGTTGCCACTTTATCATTTCTCTGCTTGGTTTCTCACGGTAGTAAATGGAGTTGTTACTCATTTGTCTGTGCAGAATTTCTTCATTGACAACCCACTTGCCATCTTCCATTGTGTACAAATTCGATTTAGCTTCGATGCATTCTTTATCATCTGCATCCACGAGAACGATTTCAGCAGTTCTTCTTACGCCACCAACAACTACATTTTCACCAATTACATTTGCCACATCTAAGCAGTCAATAGGTCTCAATTTTACAGTTTTAGTCTCATGTAAAAGGCCTAACTTTTTAATGACGCGATCTATTTTATGGAACATATTTTTAAGACTTGTGTGACCGCTTGCTGTTCCACCGAATGTCCTCAGTTTCTCACCTTTTGGTCTTACGTGATCATAATCGATAATAATCGTTTTAATATTTCTGTATTCATTTGTATGGATGAGTTTTAAGAAGAAATCTAATGATTGGACCCAGCCTTCTTTTGAATCTCCAATAGTGATCTTAACGGTGTTATTATAGAAGAATTCCATACTTGTATTATCTTCACGTTCTGATCTAGGTAGAGGGGTGTAATCTTTATGAACCACTTCAAAATCTGTTCTCACCTTAGGTAATAAGGCCACATCCTCTTTTAAAATTCTAACGCCAACGCCTGACCCGATCATCAACAAGTAAAAGATGTCTTTGAATGCATCAAATGAATTGATAATTTGAAAACTGCAATTATAATTCGCCATTGGATAGTGTTTTGCAACAGGTGTGCCGCCCACCCAGAAGGTTCTTCCTGATAAAAACTGTCTCAAATTAAATATATTATCAAATAGTTCTTCAGCTTCTGAGCGATTGGTCTGCACAATATTACAGTTGTATTCCACTGCACGTCTTACGGTTTCCCACCAGTATTCTCTTCTCTTTTCATCCGGCAACCATCTTGAGTAAGTCCTATAATAAACAAAATTCCCCAGTTGTTCCATAGGTGAATTCATGTGCTTATACTTACTGATAAATTCATCCGTCAGTAGGCGATGATCTTCCTTCTTTCTCGAGGTTCTGGTCTTGTCTTTCTCATTTCTATAAATAATATATTTCTTTGCGGCATCTTTTCGAGGACTCTCCATCAAAAGATCTTCCACAAGATCTTGTATCTCATCAACAGAAATTGGCAATTCTCTTCCATTAGATACTTCTAAAATAGCATCTCCTATTGAAGTGCAAAGCGTTTCATCTATACCTATTGTTGTTTCCAACATTGCTTTCTCAATTGCCCTTACGATTTTACCGATTTCAAAATCGACAATAGTCCCATCTCTTTTTACTACTTTCATAGGTCTTCTCTCCCACCATTTCACAATATTTAGTAATTACTCTTTGCCGCTAACACTATATATTGTACCATCAGTCAATTCCACTGTAAACATCGAACATCAAAAAAACACAAAAAAACGGACCAATTGATCCGCTTTTTCAGTTCATATCATATGCATTTTATCTGTGAAATCACATTCTATTTCTTCCCAAGCAGTCTGAACATATTCTTTTTATAGGCTTCCACACCGGGTTGATCGAATGGATTCACACCTAGAACATAGCCACTGATACCACATGCCTTCATGAAGAAATAGAGTAATTTACCAAAATGGTAGGCATCTTTTTGAGGAATGGTCACCACTAGATTTGGTACACGACCGTCCACATGTGCCTCTAAAGTCCCTTTAAAAGCATTTTCATTGACATAGCTCATTTTTTTACCTGCAAGATAATTGAGACCATCCAAATCTTGATCTTCCATCTCAAGCACGAGGTCCTTCTCAACAGATTCTACTCTAACCACTGTTTCAAACATAATTCTTGGACCATCTTGTATCATCTGACCCATGGAATGTAAATCTGTTGTGTTATTCATCTTTGTAGGAAATAATCCCTTGCCATCTTTCCCTTCGCTCTCTCCATAAAGTTGCATCCACCACTCTGCTAGAAAGGCCATTGAAGGTTCATAATTGACCAGTACTTCGATCGCTTTGCCCTTATTATAAAGTACATTTCTCATAAGCGCATATTGATAACATGGGTTTTCATCGATATTCGTTTCTGAGTATTCCGTTTCGCCATCTTTAACCCCTTGCATCAATGCATCAATATCTATCCCTGCCACAGCAATCGGCAAGAGCCCCACTGGCGTAATCACAGAAAATCTGCCCCCTACATTAGCAGGAATAACGAAGGTCTCATAACCCTCTTTATTGGCAAGTGTTCTAAGAGCACCTTTTTCAGCATCTGTCGTTGCAAAGATTCTATCTTTCGCCTCAGTTTTACCGTATTTAGCCTCCAGTGCCTTCTTTAAAATTCTAAAAGCAATTGCAGGTTCTGTAGTCGTTCCCGATTTCGAAATGACGTTAAGACAAACCTCTTGCGTCTCTATAATCTCTAGAAGATCTGAAAGGTAAGTGCCACTGATATGATTGCCTGCAAAGTAAATTTTTGCACCTTTTCTCTTTTCTTTAGGCAGTTCATTGTAAAAACTATGGGATAATGCATCAATTACTGTTTTCGAACCTAAATAAGATCCACCAATACCGATGACAATTAAAACATCTGCTCTTTCATTGATTTTCTTTGCAGTGACTTTAATGCGTTCAAATTCAGCTTGATCATAACTTGAAGGATAGTGTAACCACCCCAGATAATCATTGCCTTGGCCTTTCCCGCTGTGTAAAAGTTCATGTGCCGCCATTATTTGAGGCTTAAAGTATTCATATTCATGTGCGCTCGTTAAGCTATTTGAATAATCAAATTTAATTTTACTCATTTTCTCATCTCCATTTTTCAAATCCATCGTCTGCTATGTCCATGACAATTTGTTTATGCTGACCGTCATCATTGATGCATTTTGGCATAAATTGCAGCGCCGATAATGCCCGCATCATTCTTAAGTTTAGCAATTTCAATTTTTGCAAGTGCTGAATTTTTATAATACTTTAAATCCTCTAGAGCCAATTTAATCTTATCCACTAGAAAATCACCTGCATTTGAAATACCACCACCTAGAAGAATGATTTCAGGATCGACCACGCAAATAATATTGATAATGCCCCTGCTCAAATATTTGACCAATCGATCAACCACCTTGTTGGCAAGAGCATCACCTTTTTTAGCCGCATCAAATATAATTTGACCATTAATATTGTTAATATCACCATGTGCAGCCGTCATGATAAGATCTGATACCTCACCATTTTCCAACAGATGCTTGGTGTATTTTATTATGGCCTTTGAAGAAGTAAAGGTTTCCAAACAACCATTTCTACCACAATTGCAATCATAAAAATTTTCACCAATGATCATGTGACCCATTTCAGACCCAATCCCATGATGTCCTGAAACAACTTCACCATTCACAAGGAGACCGCCACCAACACCAGTGCCAAGAGTCAGTATCACCGCATTGGTATATTGACCTTTCTGCGCAACTTGAAACTCCGCAACACCAGCTACAGTGGCATCATTATCTATGAATACTGGAATGCCAACGATGGTTTCTAGCTTTTCTCTAAGGGGTACATCATACCAGTTTAAATTAACACACGCGAGGACGACACCAGTATGCGGATCCGCAATTCCCGGAATCCCTATGCCGACACTTTCCACATCTTCTGAATGTGTTCTTAAAGTTTGAATAATTTCAGCAATATCGGCGATAATAGCATCGCTACCACGTTCCACAAGTGTGGGTTTCGAAATACTTCTTACAATTTGACCGGATGCGTCTACCAAACCACCGGCGATATTCGTACCACCTAAATCTATTCCAATGAACATACGGGCCTCCAATTAATAATAGTCACCCATAATTATACATCAATCTGAACAATATTCCAAATATCTTTTGCATACTCTAAAATCGTTCTATCACTACTAAACTTACCAGCATTTGCAAGGTTGGCGAGACATTTTTTAGCCCACTCTTTTTTGTTTTTATAGGCCTCATTGACCGCTTTTTGCGCTTCAACATATGCATCAAAATCATGCAAAATGAAATAATTATCCGGTTGATGCCAAGAGGCACCCATCAACAAACTATGGTGAAGTTCTTTAAACCAACCCGTTCCTTCATCATTAAAAGTCCCATCGACTAAAGTGTCTACTATTTTCTTTAACCTCGGATGGCTCATATAAATTTCAACGGGATCATAGTCTGCTTTCATGGCTTCGATCTCTTCTGACTTAGCACCAAAGATAAAATTGTTTTCCATACCCGCTTCTTGTACGATTTCCACGTTTGCACCATCCAAGGTTCCAATTGTCGGTGTTGCATTCAACATAAACTTCATATTGCCTGTACCTGATGCTTCTTTACCAGCCGTAGATATTTGTTCTGATAAATCTGCTGCTGGGAACAGTTTCTCCCCATAAGACACTCTGTAATTAGTGACAAAGACAACTTTAATTCTGCCATTCACATCTGCATCATTGTTCACAAGCTCTGCGATCTCATTGATAAATTTAATGATGCCCTTTGCACGTTGATATCCTGGCGCAGCTTTTGCGCCGAATATAAAGGTTCTCGGTACAATTTCATTTTCAGGATTTTCTTTAATATCAAAATACAAATTTAAAATTTGAAATGCATTGAGCAATTGACGTTTATACTCATGCAATCGCTTTATTTGAATGTCAAAAATGGCGTCTGGATTGAGCTCAATACCTTCCACTTCTTTAATATATTCAACCAATTGAAGCTTTTTAGTGTGTTTAATGTCCATAAGTCTATTGAGTACGGCATCGTCATTTTCAAATTTAGCCAATCCTTTAAGAGACTCAAGATCCTTTAGCCAATCTGGGTTATCCAATAACTCTGTGATAAATGCTGTCAATTCAGGATTACAAAGTGCCAACCACCTTCTTTGAGTGATGCCGTTGGTTTTATTCTGAAACTTATTAGGGAAAAGGGCATACCAATCCTTGAGTTCTTGATGTTTTAATATTTCTGTGTGAAGCTCCGCCACACCATTAATCGCCTTGGACCCATAGATCGCAAGATAAGCCATGTGAATCATATGATCAGATATAATTCTCATTTTTTGAATGACATTTGGATCATAATTTAAAGCTTTGAGCTCAGCTACAAATTGCTTGTCAATTTTTACAATAATCTCATAAATACGAGGTAAGAGCTCTTTATAAAAACCTTCCCACCACTTTTCAAGCGCTTCCATGAGAATCGTGTGGTTCGTATAGGAAAAAGTTTTATTGGCAATCTGCCAAGCCTTTTTAAAAGTCAAGTGTTCCTCATCTATGAGAATTCTCATAAGCTCTGGTATTGCCACCACCGGATGCGTGTCATTGAGCTGAATAGCCACATAGTCTGAAAAGTGTTCAAAATCGTCACCATGTGTTTGCTTAAACTGCTTTACCATATCTTGAATAGATGCAGATACAAAGAAATACTGTTGCTTTAATCTCAATATCTTACCTTGATCTTCAGAGTCATTCGGATAGAGTACTCTGGAAATGTCCTCTGCTCTATTTTTAGATTTAACCGCTAAATCATATTCCTGATCGTTAAACTTTTCAAAATCAAATGGTACAAGTGCTTCTGCTTTCCACAATCTAAGCGTATTGATGTTTTTAACCTCATAGCCGATGATAGGTGTATCGTATGGCACAGCTCTTACATCCCCGTCTCCAAAGTGAACGATAACAGATTCATCAAACCTTCTTATAGACCAAGGATCGCCATATTTTAACCACTCATCCGCTTCTTCTTTTTGGAATCCGTTTTCGATGAGCTGTTTAAAAATACCATAGTCATATCTTATGCCATAGCCGTGAAGCGGTATCCTTGTGGACGCCGCTGAATCTAAGAAACACGCTGCTAAACGCCCTAATCCACCATTTCCAAGACCGGCATCTTCTTCAATCTCTTCAATCTCATTTAAATTGAGATTTACAGATTCTAGAAGTGTCGAGAAAGTTTCTGTCTGTCCTAGGTTTAGCAAATTATTTCCAAGTGCTCTTCCCATTAGAAACTCTGCGGATAGATAAAATGCTTGCTTGCCTTTTGCGTAAGCCTTGGTAGAAACTTCCCATTGATCTGTCAGTGACACCATTAAAGTCTTAGAAAGAGCTTGATAAATCTCCTGTTTTGTTGCTGTCTCAAGTGTTTTACTGTACTCCGATTTTAAAATAAATTTTATATCCTCTAAATATGTGTTCATATTCTTCTTCCTTTCTTTTCCTAAAAATCAAAATGTTTCTGACCACTGAACTTGCCTTAACGCTCAACGCAGATCATTCAAATTTTCAAGATATACTTATGCTCTGACGATCCATTGATTTTTTAAGCTATGATGACTATTGTTCGATTTGACAACTTGATTATGGTCTACTTCCAAAATGCTCAAATGATACTCACCGCGTTTGAAATCAAAGGACTCGCCATCGTCTTCATAAAGTTCATATTTTAAATAACCACTGCCGTATCCAATCACAGAAAGTTCATTTTTTTTGAGTTTAGAAACTCTATCCATAGGTGCGACAAGTGGCAACAATTTACCTGGTCTGATAAAAATAAGAATTTCATTTAAATGCGCTTTTATATAATGATATCCTGCTTCAACTTCTTCTAATTGAGATGTATTGATATTTTCATAAGCGCTTGCTTTCCACAGCAGCATTTTTTCAGGTAAATAGACTGTTCTCCCCTTGGCATTTTGTTCATAAACAGGTGCTATCATCAGGGATTCACCCACTAGCAATTGATCTTCCACACCATCTGCTTCTGCTGATGTATATTCAAAACTGAGTGGTTTAAAAAGCATATCAAATTGGATAGAGGCCTTCATAAACTCAGAATATAAATAAGGGATTAATGCATATCTCAACCTGATAATATCTCTTAACTGTAGTCTTATTTTTTCCTCAAAACGCCAAGGCTCTTGCATTTTTGTCCCCAAGGCACTATGATTCCTGAGCAATGGCGTAAATAGACTAAACTGTAACCATCTCACCATTAAATCTGGACTGACGTCATCTTGAAAACCGCCTGTATCTGCTCCTGAATAAAGAAATCCCACCATATTCAAGGATGGCATCATCTGAATATTCAATTTTAAATGCTCCCACCAAGAATGGTTATCGCCTGTCCATATGCCTGAATGCTTAGCCATCCCAATATGTGATGCCCGCGTTAGAAGCAATACTCTTTGGTTCTCATCAAATTGCTTAAAGCCCTCATCTGCTGCTCTTGTCATATTGTAGCCATATAAATTGTGAACCTCATAGTGATTTACCCTTTGAGTACCCACTTTATGATATAAATTCTTATAGTCTGCCACAGCATTGGACAAGCCATTGACCTTTTCAATCATCTCAAAGAAAGAATAGATATCCAAATTGGTGTTTTCATGTGCTTTCAGCCATTCAAAAGTTTCTTTCAGCCTCTGCTCTGAATAAAAGATGGCGGGTTCATTCATATCGTTCCAAAATCCCTTAATGCCTTGATCTAATAAGAAATGATATTTTTTTCCAAACCATTTTCTTGCGTCTGGATTTAAGAAATCTGGGAAATGAACTTTCCCTGGCCAGACTGCAGCAACAAAAGGGTTGCCCTCAATATCTGTACAGAAATAGTCGTTTTCAATCCCCTCCTCATACACATCATAATCCGGTTCTATCTTTACACCTGCATCAATAATTGGAACAAGTTTTATATCCTTTTGAAGCATACTGTCCACAAAAGATCTAAAATCAGGAAATCTTTCATCGCTCACTGTGAAATCTTTAAATCGTTCCATGTAGTCAATATCCAGATAGATTGCGTCACATGGTATATCATAGGTTTCAAATCCCTTTGCAATTTCACGCACAATATCGGCATTTTCATAACTCCATCTACTTTGCTGATATCCAAAAGCCCATTGAGGCGGTACATAATTCATACCAATACTTTGTCTAAACTGCTTTACAATTTCGTTTAACGTTCCCTCATACAGATAAATATCAAAATCTTTACCTGCAACGAGAATACTCATTTCGTCTATGCAGGAAAATCCGATATCGTAGTTGATCTTACCAGAAAAATCAATGTATACACCCAAATTAGATTCCCCATGAATAATAAAAAAATTATGAGCTGCATACAATGAAGTCTTTCCCGGTAAATGCTTGGATTCATCAGAGCAGAAAGACTCATACTGATAGCCTCTCTTGTTAATGCCTCTCAAATTCTCTCCTAAACCATAGACACAATCCGCATCACTCATTTCAAATTTAAGCAAAACTTTAGTTTTTAAATCACATATTTCTAAAATGGCCTCTGTATCATAGCTTGCTTCACTGAAAGACCTATCTAAAATCGTGTCTGTTGGGAAGCATGTCCCTATACTAATTTTTCTAACTTGATTTTCATTTCTGAAAGTTTTCATTTATTTTCACCTCCATTTTCCCTATTCGAACAACTCGAATCTCTAATCATAAGCTTTGTTGGAAATTGAACATGTTTATGATTTTCTACGGACTCCAAAAGCCCTACCATAAGCTCCCCTGTTGAGATGGCAATCTCTCTTACAGGTTGCCTAACAGTTGTCAATGTTGGATTAAAAAATGCCGCATAATCTATATCATCAAATCCAATTACGGATATATCTTCTGGAATTTTTAATCCCCTATCTAAAATGGCTTTACTTGCTCCTATGGCCATAATATCTGAAATTGCAAACACTGCTGTGAGCTCTGGGGCTTTATCTAAAAGTCTATTCATCGCTTCATATGCCGTCTCAAAAGTATAGGCCCCCATGTCGAAATAGAGTTCATTTTTTGAGATGCCTGCGTTGCTCAGTGCATTCATGTAACCTCTAGTACGTGCAGTTCCAATGGATAAATCGCCAGCGCCCGTGGTGATAATCCCAATGTGTCTATGGCCTTCATCACAGAGATACGTTACTGCATCAAAAGCTGCACGTTCATTATCTATTGCAACACTTGAATACAAATTCTTATTAATGGATTCATCCATGTTCGTAGATGCCACAATGAGGGGTACCCCTAATCTCAAAAGGTCCTTCTCTGTTACATCATTGAAGTCACCACCTAGACAAATGAGACCGCACAGTTTCTTTTCCATGATAAACTCATAGGCAATATCAATATCTCTCATATGTTCATTACTTCTTAAACTGTCTAGTTGACTGGCAGAATTATCTCCATTGTAGTGACTCAACAACCCATATCCATTTTGAGAGAGAATGTTTTCAATCGAACCCAACATTTGAGCAAAAAACGGGTTATACAAACCTTTGATGAGTATACCGACATCATCTGTTTCAGTCCGCTTTAAATTTCTAGCACTATTGTTGGGAATATAATTGTATTCTTCTATAATCTTCAGTATATTCTCTCGTGTTTCTGCCTTGACATCGGGATGTTGATTGATCACCCTGGAAACCGTGCTCACCCCCACGCCTGCCAATCGTGCAATATCCTTAATGTTAATACTTTTCATACTGATTCAACTCCTATATCTTCTACAACATAGATAAAAAGAGACATCCTATGGTCATAATCAAATCAAATGCCGTTACTTTCTCATCAAGTGCCTCATCTGTAAAAACACCCACTCCTAGATCAAATAGGAGCAGATAAATTTATTTTACGTTTTGGTAACGTTTTCGGTAACGTTACCATTTTATTATACCACACTTCTTTTTTTGTGAAAACCATAATTTATTATCCTGATTTTCAATACAGTCCTACCTTTAATATAAAGAGTCGCATATTACTTACTTATTATAGGGACTTACAATAAAAAAAGAGCCCTAGAGGGCGCTTTTTTAATCAAGTGATATTACAATTTAACATCCATATTTCTTGTAACATCTATATTTCTTTTAAAAGATGATTTCGCCAAATATCTCATCATATGCTTTCCAACAGATTGAACTGTTTATAATCTTGATCTTCAAAATTTGAAAGCGTCAATCCAACGAGTCTAACGGGCTTATCAAGTTCCAGCAATTCAAAAGTGCTATTTAGAGCTTCACGCCATATTTTTAGATTATTGGTATAGTATTCAAGACTGTAACTTCTTGTAAACTGTTCAAAATCTTGATACTTTATTTTAATAGTAATGGTTTTGGCCATTAAAGACCTTTTTTCCAATGCTTCTCTGATCCTTATGAGGTATTGGTCCAATATGCCCTTTATAATCTCTCTATCTGTTGTGTCTTCCTGCAGTGTCGTTTCCTTACCATATGATTTTCGATCATGATGTTCCTCGACAGTTCTGTGGTCAATGCCATGTATTCTATGGTAAATTTCGGTTGCATAAAGTTCACCTAAAAATTCATTTAGAAAACTTTGCGGATATTGATATAAATCCTCAATCGTAAAAATACCAATGTTATTCAGTTTTTCGCACGTCTTTTTTCCAAGACCGTGAATCCTTATAATAGGTAACGGCAACAATATACTAGGAATATCTTCTCTTTTTATTACAAAGATCCCATCTGGTTTATTCCAATCAGAAGCCAGCTTTGCTAAAAACTTGTTATAGGATAGTCCAACTGAAACTGTAAGACCTGTCATTTGATTAACCGATCGCTTCAAATCCATTGCAATTTCAATTGCCGACTGATTACACTCCGTTATATCAATATAAGCTTCATCAATGGAGACAATTTCAACATGATCAAATTTGCTCTTAATAAACTCGAAAATCTGTCTGGATACTTCTTGATATCTCTTCATATTTCCAGAAACGAAAATGCCATTTGGACAAAGCTTTTTTGCAACAACAGCACTCATGGCACTTCGAACACCAAACTTTCTTGCCTCATAAGAACAAGTGGCTACAACACCTCGATCTGAATCTCCCCCAACAATTAGAGGTTTATTCTGATACTCCGGATGATCTAATTGTTCAACTGAAGCAAAGAATGCATCTATATCAAAATGTAGAATCTGCCTATCCATATCAAAACCTTCTTTTAAAATCATTTTAGTCACTACACTTTATTATAGAACATTAGTTCTGTTTTTTCAAGATACTATTCTTCTTGTACTCTTAAAAATCTTTCTAAAACATCTATGTCTAGCGCTTACGAATTTGAGCGCTAAAGATTATTATTCTTTAAAGTTTATCTTTTAGGAAGTAAATCATGTGATATTCATCGCCATACGTACCATCTGAATACTTCATAGCGTGCTTCTTGGTGCCAAAAACTTCAAACCCTAATCCAAGATACATTGAAAGCGCCCTAAAATTTTGTGTGACAACTTCGAGTTCAAGCTGTTCTATGCCGTTGTTTTCACACCATTTGATACAGGCATGCATCATTTTTTTCCCGATGCCCATTTGCCAATAATCCTTTTTCAAAGCAATTCCCATGGTTGCTCTATGCAAAAATCTCTTCTGCGTAGATATGCGACCAACTGAACAGTTCCCAACAATACATCCGTTCACTTCACTCAATAAAAAAAGCATATTGTCATCTGTTAAACTATTCTTTATAAATTTCTTTTCCTGCTCTACTGTGAAAGAAAATTCCCCAGGTTCTCTTGCTAAAAACTTAGTTTCACAATCAACTGTTTTCATCTGTTCTATTAGGTGCTCTGCATCATCTTCAACAGGTGTTCGAATAACCAGAACTTCTCCATTCTTTAATATATGCTCATCTCTATACTCTTTTTTATAATTTTCTCCATATGCCTTCATAGGACAACCTCCAGTATATTTTCTCGCACATTAAGATTATGATAGTCCTGCTGGTCATTTACAGTATCTATCGGATTCTTAAAGTATCTTTCAAATAATTATACCAGAAATATCAATCAATAGGAAAATGCGTCGAGTAGTAGGTGGTTAGGTCCTCTCAGAAGCTGCGTTTTTTATGCAACTTCTGCCTTGCGCTGCCTTAAGTGCGGAGAACTTTGCGTCATGTAACAGGTATGATCTTTCAAAAAAGCAAAGAGACCTGATTATTCAATCAGATCTCTTTGTAACCAGCAACGTTCTACTCTCCTAGCCTATTATCTCAAGCGAAGCGTCGAGTAGTAGGTGGTTAGGTCCTCTCAGAAGTTGCGTTTTTTATGCAGCTTCTGCTTTGCGCTGCCTTAAGCGCAGAGAACGTTGCGTTATGTAACAGGTATGATTCTTTCAAAAAAAAGCAAAAAGACCTGATTATTCAATCAGATCTCTTTGTAACCAGCAACGTTCTACTCTCCCAGGCAGCTGCCCGCCAAGTACCATCGACGCTGGAGGACTTTACTTCTGTGTTCGGTATGGGAACAGGT
>NZ_JADKNH010000025.1 GCF_015352425.1 Fusibacter ferrireducens
GAACCGCTTGTGTCTATGGTTGGCTCTGGATCGCCTGATGCAACGACTTTGTAGTAGTACCTCCCGGATTCATTAGAAGTGAACTTCACAGTCACTGCCGCATCGCTGGTTCTATTCACTGTGCCTGCGGTCAGTACTGGCGCGGTAGTGTCTGGTGCCACATATGCTGGGATATCTATTTTGAGCACATTGCTCACGTTATCCGCACTGTCTTTAACTTTAATGTAGATAGATTTTGCACCTGCTGTGAGGCCACTGAGATCAATCGTCGTCTCTGAGGTGGTACACGCTGTACCAACGCCGCTTGTATCTATGGTTGGCTCTGGATCGCCTGACGCAACGACTTCGTAGTAATAATTCCCAGCTTCGTCTGAGGTAAATTTCACACTACCTGCTGTATCACTGGTTCTATTCACTGTGCCTGCGGTCAGTACTGGCGCGGTAGTGTCTGGTGCTACATATGCCGGTATATCTATTTTGAGCACATTGCTCACATTATCTGCACTGTCTTTAACTTTAATATAGATAGATTTTGCACCTGCTGTAAGGCCACTGAGATCAATCGTCGTCTCTGAGGTGGTACACGCTGTACCAACGCCGCTTGTATCTATGGTTGGCTCTGGATCGCCTGACGCAACGACTTCGTAGTAATAATTCCCAGCTTCATCTGAGGTAAATTTCACACTACCTGCTGTATCACTGGTTCTATTCACTGCACCTGCAGTCAGTACTGGCGCGGTAGTGTCTGGTGCCACATATGCCGGTATATCTATTTTGAGCACATTGCTCACATTATCCGCACTGTCTTTAACTTTAATATAGATAGATTTTGCACCTGCTGTAAGGCCACTGAGATCAATCGTCGTCTCTGAGGTGGTACACGCTGTACCAACGCCGCTTGTATCTATGGTTGGCTCTGGATCGCCTGATGCAACGACTTCGTAGTAATAATTCCCAGCTTCATCTGAGGTAAATTTCACACTACCTGCTGTATCACTGGTTCTATTCACTGCACCTGCGGTCAGTACTGGCGCGGTAGTGTCTGGTGCTACATATGCTGGGATATCTATTTTGAGCACATTGCTCACGTTATCTGCACTGTCTTTAACTTTGATATAGATAGATTTTGCACCTGCTGTGAGGCCACTGAGATCAATCGTCGTCTCTGAGGTGGTACACGCTGTACCAACACCGCTTGTATCTATGGTTGGCTCTGGATCGCCTGACGCAACGACTTCGTAGTAATAATTCCCAGCTTCATCTGAGGTAAATTTCACACTACCTGCTGTATCACTGGTTCTATTCACTGTGCCTGCAGTCAATACTGGCGCGGTAGTGTCTGGTGCTACATATGCCGGTATATCTATTTTGAGCACATTGCTCACGTTATCCGCACTGTCTTTAACTTTAATGTAAATGGATTTTGCACCTGCTGTGAGGCCGCTGAGATCAATCGTCGTCTCCGAGGTGGTACACGCTGTACCAACACCGCTTGTGTCTATGGTTGGCTCTGGATCACCTGATGCAACGACTTCGTAGTAATAATTCCCAGCTTCATCTGAAGTAAATTTCACACTACCTGCTGTATCACTGGTTCTGCTCACTGTGCCTGCAGTCAATACTGGCGCTGTGGTGTCTGGTGCCACATATGCCGGTATATCTATTTTGAGCACATTGCTCACGTTATCCGCACTGTCTTTAACTTTAATATAGATAGATTTTGCACCTGCTGTAAGGCCAACAGGGTTTGTGATTGTGATCTCACCTTGTGAACACACCGTCCCTGAACCGCTTGTATCTATGGTTGGCTCTGGATCGCCTGACGCAACGACTTCGTAGTAATAATTCCCAGCTTCATCTGAGGTAAATTTCACACTACCTGCTGTATCACTGGTTCTATTCACTGTGCCTGCGGTCAATACTGGCGCGGTGGTGTCTGGTGCTACATATGCCGGTATATCTATTTTGAGCACATTGCTCACATTATCCGCACTGTCTTTAACTTTAATGTAGATGGATTTTGCACCTGCTGTGAGGCCAACAGGGTTTGTGATTGTGATCTCACCTTGTGAACACACCGTCCCTGAACCGCTTGTGTCTATGGTTGGCTCTGGATCACCTGATGCAACGACTTCGTAGTAATAATTCCCAGCTTCATCTGAGGTAAATTTCACACTACCTGCTGTATCACTGGTTCTATTCACTGTGCCTGCAGTCAATACTGGCGCGGTAGTGTCTGGTGCTACATATGCCGGTATATCTATTTTGAGCACATTGCTCACGTTATCTGCACTGTCTTTAACTTTAATGTAGATGGATTTTGCACCTACTGTGAGGCCAACAGGGTTTGTGATTGTGATCTCACCTTGTGAACACACCGTCCCTGAACCGCTTGTGTCTATGGTTGGCTCTGGATCGCCTGACGCAACGACTTCGTAGTAATAATTCCCAGATTCATCTGAGGTAAATTTCACACTACCTGCTGTATCACTGGTTCTATTCACTGCACCTGCGGTCAGTACTGGCGCGGTAGTGTCTGGTGCCACATATGCCGGTATATCTATTTTGAGCACATTGCTCACGTTATCTGCACTGTCTTTAACTTTAATGTAGATAGATTTTGTACCTGCTGTGAGGCCACTGAGATCAATCGTCGTCTCCGAGGTGGTACACGCTGTACCAACACCGCTTGTGTCCACTGTCGGTGCTGGATCACCTGATGCAACGACTTCGTAGTAATAATTCCCAGCTTCATCTGAGGTAAATTTCACACTACCTGCTGTATCACTGGTTCTATTCACTGCACCTGCAGTCAATACTGGCGCGGTGGTGTCTGGCGCTACATATGCTGGGATATCTATTTTTAAAACATTGCTCACATTATCCGCACTGTCTTTAACTTTAATGTAGATGGATTTTGCACCTGCTGTGAGGCCAACAGGGTTTGTGATTGTGATCTCACCTTGTGAACACACCGTCCCTGAACCGCTTGTATCTATGGTTGGCTCTGGATCGCCTGACGCAACGACTTCGTAGTAATAATTCCCAGCTTCATCTGAGGTAAATTTCACACTACCTGCTGTATCACTGGTTCTATTCACTGTGCCTGCGGTCAGTACTGGCGCTGTGGTGTCTGTTGAAAAAACAACCTCCTCGCCATATCGTGTCCCGACTGCATTCGTTACATACGCCTTCACGTAGTATTTTGTATTTGCACTTAGACCAGTCATACTTGTTGTGAAGGCTCCTGTTGCTGTTGCGCCGCCTTCATCTGTTTTATCAGCTGAGATTGTTGGACTTCCTGTTGTATTCCAGCATACGCCATACGCAGTTGGATTTGGTTTCCCTAAATCCGTTATATTTCCATGTCCTGTTGCTGTTGTTGACGTTATTGAAGTCACTGCTTGTGTGCTTACAGTGGCTGCAGCTGAAATATTTAAAGTAGCCGTATAAGTTGTGTCACTATAACTGGTGCCATCATTTACATCAAATGTAAAAGAAGTATCCGCTCTATTATCCGTTATATATTGTAAATTACCTGCATCCAAGTCTGTTTTACTGATAGTTGCACCATTTAATATAGCTTCTCCACTATCATACAGATCATTATCATTGGCATCCACGTACAGCGTTCCACTGGCAGGTACTGCCGTGATGCGCAGATGATCTAGAACATCTGAATTCCCATCTGAATAGCCAAAATCCGCAGTCCCAAAAGTATAAGTCGCATCTTGGAAAAGACCTGAAGATACTGTAAAGTTAGCAGCCGTTGGAGACGTATTGGAAGATTCCACAAATGGAAATGCAACGTCATTGGCATACATATTCGTTACGATTTCAGTTACACTTGTTCCATCTAAATTTGCACTATATATTTTTTTAACATTTATACTTGGATCTGAAAAATAGATTTTACTTGCTGTTGGATTAACCGTTACGCCTTGTGGCATTCCATAGTCAGATTCATATATGATTTCCAGATTGCTCCCCTCTAAATCTGTCCTGACTACTCTATAATGACTATTTTCCCCCTCTGTGAAATAAATTTTGTCATTTATAGGATCTACTGCTATATCATTAGCATACACGTCACTTATAATTGCTTGCGGATTGCTGCCATCTAAATTTGCGCTGTATATTTTTTTAACAGATGTATGAGGGTCTGAAAAATAGATTTTACCTGCTACTGGATCAACAGCCACGCTCTTTGGGGTCCCTGTAGGAGAATCATACAAGGTTTCCAAATTTGTACCATCTAAATCAATTCGACACACTCTATAGCGGTCTACGCTTGATACTGTCTTTGATTCCGTAAAGTAGATTTTGCTATTGACTGCATCTACTGCTATATCATCAGCGTATACATTACTTAAAATAACTTGTAGGTTACTGCCATCTAAGTCTAAACTATAAATTTTTGCAATGCCATCTTTGGGATCTGAGAAAAAGATTTTACTCGCTTCAGAATCTACTGCAACGCTCGCTGGATTCCCTGTATCTGTGTAATATATCTGTTCCAAATTTGTACCATCTAAATCTGTCCTAGCTACTCTATAATGCCCTGAGCTCGATTCTGTAAAGTATATTTTATTGATCAGATCTTCTGGGCTTGAAGACACTTTTGTTACAAAGTTAAGCGTTGTCTTATCCAAAATTCCGGCAAAAGTCATACCATCTTCATCAAAAAATGCTTTCGGTTCTACTTTAATATAATAAGCAGTTTCTCCTTCTAATGTCACACTTGGCTTGATAACTATGCTATTGCTATTAACACCACTGACCTTTTCATTTGTCCCTTCTATAGATTCAATAAGTGAATCATCATCACTTTTATAAATGCTAATCTTCCCAGTTCCAGCAGATAAGATAGGCTCATCAAAATCAAGTATAATGTCCCCACCTATAGGGAAATTTGTCGCATCATCTGTTGGTGACGTAAGAGTTAGTTTTGGAGGTCTATTATTGGTATTTGACGCCGTCCCATTCTGAGTAAAATAACCTCCAGGCGCATAGATATCTTCATCTCCGTCATTATCGAAGTCTGCTATCAGATAGGTAATTGCATTTTTTAAAGGCAATGTCACATTGGGCTCTACCTCTGCAAATGAACCACTCCCGTCATTTTTATAAAAAATATATTTGCTCCCATTGTAGGCTATAAAGTCCTCATCACCGTCCGAGTCATAATCGATGTCGACTATGTATCTCGTTGTGCCATTATCTACCGTAGCACCCGCTGTTGAAACTGGATTTGGTACGGATGTAAATGTGCCGTCGCCATTATTTCTGAAATACCCCCCAACAGCGTAGATATCTTCATCTCCGTCATTATCAAAGTCTGCCACAAGATAGTCTTCTGCATTCTTTATAGGCAATGTCACATTAGGCGTAATCTCTGCAAATGAACCACTCCCGTCATTTTTATAAAAAACATATTTGCTCCCATTATAGGCTATAAAGTCCTCATCACCGTCTGAGTCATAATCGATATTGACTATATATCTCTTTGTGCCATCATCTACCGTAGCACCCGCTGTTGAAACTGGATTTGGTACGGATGTAAATGTGCCGTCGCCATTATTTCTGAAATACCCCCCAACAGCGTAGATATCTTCATCACCGTCATTATCGAAGTCTGCCACCAAATAGTCTTCTGCATTCTTTATAGGCAATGTCACATTGGGTTCCACCTCTATAAATAAACCAGCGCCATCGTTTTTATAAAAAGCATATTGACTCCCATTGTAAGCTATAAAATCTTCATCACCATCTGAATCATAATCAATATTTATTAAATATCTCGTTGTGCCATCATCTACCGTAGCACCTGCTGTTGAAATTGGATTTGTACCCGCCACATACTCAATACCGCCTACAGATTCAGCTTTCGAAATGCCTGAAAATGAGTATGGGAAAATCATCACAGTAATCAACATAATCACTAATATTTTTTTTGTTTTTTTCAGTCTAAAATTCATTTTAATTGAACTACAAATACTAATTTGCAGTTTACGCCCCCTCTCATATTTAATAATTAAGAAAATTCAACTGCTGATATGGCCATGCTTCATTGGATTTCCTCGTATCTTCATAGTTTTTACCCATTCAGCTATGAAGTATTCTTCCACTATCAACTATATCATACACCCCTAGTCATTTTATAGAAAATAGCTAATTTTTTGATTTCTCGTGTATTTTTACAGATTCTATTTGTATATATAAGGATGTTTATAGGTCAAATTTTAGGCATGTGGTCTATCTCTATAAAAAAAGATGGTCTATGCTATCTTTACTCTCCTTTACCAGAGACCAAACCCTCTAGTTCTTCTTGCGTCAATTCTCTATACGCACCTTTAGGCAGATTCTCATCCAATTTCAAAGTTCCCATCTTCATGCGTTTTAAAAAAGTCACTTTTTTTTCAACAGCTTCGAACATACGCTTAACCTGATGAAACTTGCCTTCATAAATCACCAGTTCAATTTCTGATTCGCTTTCATTTGAAGATAAAATGTGAAGTTCAGCAGGTTTGCATTGGTAGCCATCATCTATTGTGATACCCTCTTTAAATTTTTGGACATCTAAATCGGTCACTTTGGCATCAATCTTTGCAAAATAAAGCTTTGGAACATGTTTTTTAGGCGAGAGTAAATTATGCGCCAACTCGCCATCATCAGTCAATAACAACAGCCCTTCTGTGTCCATGTCCAATCGCCCCACGGGAAAGACATTGTAAAAATTGACATCCTCTTGAAGCAAGTCAATCACCGTCTTATGATGATGATCTTCTGTTGCCGATATAACCCCCTGTGGCTTATTCATCATCAAGTAGATATGCTTTTGATACGTGACTTTTTGACCTTGAAAAAGCACTTCGTCTGTCACCACATCCACTTTCAGCTTGCCACTTTTCACCACACAGCCATTGACCTTGACCTGTCCAAATTTAAGTGCATCCCTCATTTCATTTCTCGATCCTTTTCCCATATTAGAGAGCAGTTTATCCAGCCTAATTTTCTCGCCCATTTATTTTTCTCCTCAATTAAAATAATATTATCGCCATTCAAAATGATATTGATGAAACACTCACATTACATCATTCGCCACGATATTGGATATAAATTTTTGATAAGGCCTTGTTCTACTTTTATAAATCCAAGTGGATACCCTTCTGTGCAAAACAGACAAAAGCCCTTTGTTAGCGTTCCATATGCATTGACTTCATCATAGTCTAAGGTCTCACCTTTTAGAAACTTTAACACTTGAACGGATGAAGCGGGTAAATTGGCAACATTTTTAAAATCGGCCATACACAATCCCATGGCAAAAGCTTGACTCGGCACAAACTTATCCCTTTTAATTTCACCTAAAAGCCATCCATACCTCGCCACATGTAAGCCCTTGATGTCTACTTCTTGTTCTGGTAACAAATAAATTTTTTCGCGTTCGATCATAAAAGTCCCGCTTAACACCTGATTTAAATACTGCTCTGAGAAAGATTTAAGAACTGTTGGCATTTCATTTACGATCTCAGCCCGAGCATTTCGGTCTTTTTTCACTCGATTTGATCCTTTTTTTTCATCCTGTCTTTGTGGTTTTACAAAGTGCCTGCTATTTTTCCTCTCAACGCACTGGTCATTGTTACCTATGCCAACCGCTTCATTGCAAGCTCCATTTTGATAGATCATAGAACCTATAAAATGTCCCTCACCTTTAATTAAATGTGGCCAAAGATGTGCCACACCATTCTTTACATCAAAAAAATCGGAGGTGACATATTGCTTTTTAAACCCTGCATCCAGTGCTTCTAAATATAACATCTGCGCCTCATTTTCAACTTCTGAAAAGGTGCAAGTGGAGTAAACCAATTCGGTATTTTCCTTCACAAGGTCTGGAACGACCTCTAATATTTCTCTTTGCATCTTCGCGCAGGTTTCATTTGCATAAGATGCCCAAGCCTTTACGGCCTTAGAATCCTTCTTAAACATGCCCTCTCCCGAACAAGGCGCATCTATGAGTATGCGATCAAAATAGTGTGGTAATACTCTGGCTATTGTATGCTGATCATCATTGAGAATCAAAACATTCTTAACACCATATTTTTCTACATTCCTCACAATTGCTTTGACGCGTTTATCATTGATGTCATTTGTCACAAGCAACCCTGAGTCCTTAGTGAATGAAGCAATTTGAAGGGATTTTCCTCCTGGAGCTGCGCATAAGTCGAGTATTTTATCACCACTTTGAGGGTTTAACACAGTCACAGGTGACATCGCTGAAGGTTCCTGTATATAATAGAGTCCCGCATAAAAAAGAGGATGCTTAGTCACTGGATCTTCCTCTCTATAATAAAAGCCATCCTCTGTCCATTCAATGGGTTCGAGTGGATAAGGAAAAATTTCAAGAAAATCTTCTACTGAAATCTTCAAAGTGTTAACTCTGAGCCCAGTATAAACAGGTGTATCATAAGACGCTAAAAACGCTTCAAATTCAGTTCCTAACTTTATCTTCATCCTATCTAAAAATGCAATCGGCAAATTCATTTTTCTAGTCCACTGTTAGAGTGTCAAAAGTCAGTTTCGCATAAAACATCTGCCCCTTATGCTGCATCGTATACTTCCCGTAAACAACATCATAGGGTAAAGGGTTACTCAACTTTTGATTTTTGACATTCTAACTAATCCTTTTCATTTTAGTCTAGCCATTTCATGACATATGCTTTATAATATCATATATAGCAGGTATTTTGTTTATAAAAATTGTAACCAAAATTTGCACTTAATCCATATATTAAAAGGAGTGATTACAGTGCCATTAGTAACGACAAAAGAAATGTTCAAAAAAGCCTATGAAGGCGGATATGCAGTTGGTGCCTTTAACGTAAACAACATGGAAATTATCCAAGGTATCGTTAAAGCTGCTGCTGAAACAAAATCACCATTGATTCTTCAAGTTTCTGCAGGGGCGCGTAAATATGCAAGTCCTGTTTATTTGAAAAAATTAGTTGAAGCTGCTTTAATCGAGCATCCAGAGCTTGATATCGCACTCCATCTCGATCATGGTGAAGATTTTGAAATCTGTAAAGCATGTATTGATGATGGCTTTACTTCAGTTATGGTAGATGGTTCTCATTTATCATTTGAAGAAAACATCGAACTCACTAAAAAAGTAGTTGAGTATGCTCATGCAAGAGGTGTTGTTGTTGAAGCTGAGCTCGGAAGACTTGCTGGTATCGAAGATGCAGTCAATGTGTCAGCGGAAGATGCAACATACACAGATCCTAAACAAGCAGTTGAATTCGTAGAAAAAACTGGATGTGACTCATTGGCAATTGCTATTGGAACAAGCCATGGTGCATACAAGTTTGCTGCTGATTCTGATCCGAAATTAGACATCGAAAGATTAAAAGTCATTTCTGATCTTCTTCCAGGATTCCCACTTGTATTACACGGCGCTTCTTCAGTAGTACCTGAATATGTTGCTATGTGTAATGAATACGGTGGTAAACTGGTTGATGCTAAGGGTTGCCCTGAGCCTCAATTGAGAGAATCTGCAAAATACGGCATCTGCAAGATTAATATTGACTCTGATTTAAGACTTGCTCTTACTGGAACAATCAGACAACAATTTTCAAAAGATCCAAGTAATTTTGACCCTAGAAAATACTTGGCACCTGCTAGAGAAGCAATCTACGGTATGGTAAAACATAAAATGATTAATGTACTAGGTTGCGATCAAAAATAAAAAAAATGCTAGTGTTAAAGGCCTTTAATTTTTAAAGGCCTTTTCATTTTATGTTCAAAATCGTGTCCGAAAAATTCGTGTCCTGCAAATATGGATTACGCTTCTAACTGTCCTCTCTATTCATATGAATAATTCGTTCTCTATTCTAAAGCATTAATTGAGACCATTCAAGGGACCTTCCTGAGTTATTTACTTTTTTATATATTTTTCACTCATTTCAATAAAGTGCTTAAAAATATGATCCAAATCCTCTCCGAACGCGTTTAAATAATACCCATGCTGATCCTGATTTTCAATTTTGTCAATCACCTGTCTATCTAATAAAAGTTTTAATTTGCGATTAAGTTCCGTGTTGCTTAAAAAATCAATTTGTCCCAGAATTTCGTTATACCCATGATAACCCTGACCAATAACCGATATAATTTCTGGAATCCACCTCATTCTGAAGACATCATGTATAAGTTGAAAGCCCTCAGTCATTGTATTTGTCGATTTCATCTTGCCTCCCACTGGATTAAGAAACATTTTTGTCTCTTTTTGTTATCTCTATTCTATCATATACTTAAACAAATGATAATTAATTTCATTTAAATTAAAGGAGGATAACATGAATAAAACAGATCAAATGAACCTATACCTTGCTGATTTAGCAGTAATGAACATCAAATTACACAATTTACATTGGCATGTGGTTGGCGTTAACTTCTTTGCCATTCACAATTTTACAGAAAGTCTCTATGATGACTTCTTCTCAAAATTTGACGATGTAGCTGAACAACTTAAAATCAAAGGTGTCACTCCCCTAACCCGCTTAAAAGATTATCTTGAAATAACTTCAATCGAAGAGCTAGAACCTAAAAATTTCTCAACCAAAGAAGTCCTCAATATCCTTTTAGACGATTTAAATCACTTCAAAAAACAGGCCCTCTCAATACGTCAATTGGCGATTGAAGAAGACGATTTTAGCACTGCAAATATGTTTGAAGAGCATATTACAGGCTTTGAAAAAAATCTTTGGTTTTTATCCAGTATGAATAAATAATTTGACTTATCAAAAACGCTTCTTTAAGCAGTGAGTGCTATCCTACATGTTCTCACGCCCCAAAAGGGGCGTTTTTGTTGCACTTATACGCTTAACCATACCTTCAAAAATGTGTTCATCTTTTCGATAGTGTGTTAAAATAGTAAGGAGAAAAATAAGGAGGTTTTACAATGAATCCACAAGTAAAAATAGAAGTAAAAGGTTTTGGCACTATGGTTGCTGAACTTTATCCTGAAATAGCACCTACATCTGTGAATAATTTCTTAACGCTTGCAAGCGAAGGGTATTATGACGGTCTTATTTTCCACAGAGTTATCAAAGGCTTTATGATTCAAGGTGGTTGTCCACACGGTTCTGGCATGGGTGGCCCCGGCTATGGCATCAAAGGTGAATTCAGCAGTAACGGCTTTAAAAACGATCTTAAGCATACTGAAGGTGTCCTATCTATGGCGAGATCTCAAATGCCTAATAGTGCAGGGAGCCAGATCTTTATCATGCATAAAAACTCGCCACATCTTGATGGCAGTTATGCTGCGTTTGGCAAGGTCATAGAAGGTTTAGAATTGGTTGATCAAATTGCAAATGTCAAAACAGGCGCTCAGGATCGTCCTAAAGAAGATGTTGTGATTGAAAAAATGACCGTTGAACTCAATGGCTACGAAATTGGTGAAATTGAGAAATTCTAAGTAATTAGTTTGATTCAATATTCTCAACAAAGTAAAACAGCCCCATATAGTCAGATAAAAAACACGCGGTCCTCGCTAGACTGCGGCGTGCCTTTTATCTGATCATATGGGGCTGTATCTATTTTACAAGGAGCGCCTTTGCCTATACCTACAGCAGCTAATCTACTGTAAAATCCAAAAGGTCCAGTGGCCTACGTTCAATAATTTCGCCCTTTTCCAAGTCAATTTTTAGAAGATAATTTTTATACACAAGCGGTGATGCCTTTGAACCATCAGAAGCGTTTGTTCCCACTGTACAAGCTATTGAGAATACGCCATTTTCATACGACGGTTCAATATTAGATTTGTTGTGCCCATAGCCATTGGTGTCAGCTAATCGATTAAAATTGTAGTCCCCACCACGTAATTGCTCTTGGAGATTAATTGAAACCTCACTCTGACCTCTTGCCTTGTAAACAAATTCATAGTGCCCTCCAAGTGTCGATTGCGGGTATTCCATATAAATATCCTCAAAAATAGCATATTGTTTAATACTGTGAGGTGATTGTACACCAATAATGTGATCATCGAGAACAGGGCGGTTAACATCTTGAGTTTTCAGTACGAATCCATCTTCTGAGTCGTAAGCATATTGCCAATCTAATTTTTCAACCACATTTTCCCAAGTCAAAGGCAGATATGTCATATCATTATAAGTTATAACAGGATAAGTTGACAAGTTGTTTTCAAAGAATTCATCAGAAGCGATTTCATTTAGAGCCACTTTATAATCATAAATACTGGCCTTTACCGAAAGTGGATTCTTTCGTTTTTTTGAAAGAACATCTAATTTGACCACTGTAGGGTCTGCATTTCCAATAAAAAGTGTATTGGACTTCGTTGGGATTTGAAAATAGGCGCTAGATTTAATACCTAAAAATGCGCAGTTTTGATTAGTCAACGGTAAATACAAGATATTTTTGTAAGTAATAAAAGGATACTCAGCGGTTGTATTATCATACACTTCATCGTTTAGAGCTATTATGTAGCAAGGCATCGAAGCATTCACCGTCTCAATAAGCTGAGGCGCATCAGTGCCAGCAAACCCATTAACCATCATAACTTGAGAGAACAGCATCATCAAAATCAATAATTTTGAAACAGCATACCGCCTCTTCGTTTTAAATTTTTTCATCATATAAACCTCCCTATTTGTAATGTCCATGCTTATTCTAATATCAATCACACGTCCATAGTTTAACATTTTGCCATTACATTACAAATACATTTGCGTTACATCTTTTTAAAATTCAAGAGTCCTCTTAAAGTTTTTATTCTAATATCTGTTTAAAGCGTTATACTTTGGCGCTTATCTGGTATACTGTATGTAAAATATTATAATGTTAAACTGGAGGCGATCAACTATGAAAACGATTGGTTTATTAGGCGGCATGAGCTGGGAATCATCACTAGAGTACTATCGAATTATCAACGAAGAGGTTAAGTTAAAACTGGGCGGATCACACTCTGCGAAATGTGTGATGTTCTCCTTTGATTTTCATGATGTGGAAACGCTCCAACACAATGGTGATTGGGAGTCACTTACAAAAGAAATGGTTACACAGGCCCAAAATTTAAAAAATGCAGGTGCTGAATTTATTGTGATCTGTACCAATACCATGCATCTCATGGCGCCAAACATTGAACAGGAGACGGGTTTGAAGGTGCTACATATTGCGGATGTAACGGGTAAAAGCATTAAGTTAAAAAATCTGAAAAAAGTCGCTTTACTGGGTACGAAATTCACGATGGAAGGTGATTTCTACAAAGCAGTCTTAAAAGACAAGCATGACATAGACGTGATTATTCCAAATGAATCAGACAGACAAATCGTTCACGATATCATTTACAATGAATTGGTTGTTGGCATCATCAACCCAGAAAGTAAGTTGCAATATGCCAAAATTATCGAGAAACTGGCATCTGATGGCGCCGAAGGTGTTATCTTAGGCTGTACTGAAATTCCACTTTTGATTCAGCAGCAAGATGTCTCTATCCCCGTCTTTGATACCACCGAAATCCATTCCAAAGCAGCAGTTTCGTTTGCCCTTGAAGCGTGATAGAGCATCAGTATTGAAAGCCTTTAACTTATTCAAATACATCCAAAAAAAACAAATTTTTTTTAATCTCATACAAAATATAACTTCCTTTATGCAAAATAATCTTTCCAATTAACTTTTAAAATAGGTATTTTTATTGACAAAGTCATGGAATAAAGCTATAATCAAAAAAATATAAAATAAATTCTAAGATTGAAGAGAGTACTTATTAAGCGTTACTTATAGCGAGTCGGTGATTGGTGAAAAGTCCGATATTAACGATAGTAAGGAATGGGTTCATGAGAAGCAAGGTGAAATTGATTAAAGTAGCTGATGCCGTTTCTCCACGTTACAGGAGTAGGATATCGAAGATCACTTCCGTATCTGAGTATGAATAGCGATACTTATTTAAGTATTGGGTGGCATAATGAAGCAAACACTTCGTCCCAATTTTTGGGGCTAAGTGTTTTTTTATTTTATAAAATAACGCTTATAAAATATGCATGTGCTTTGGTCGCCTTTCATGCCTCTTGAAACAGAAACATGAGATCTTTGAAAGACAGTTTGCAAATTAGATTTTAGAGGAGGCAAAATCATGCACAAAAGAGAACAGACTTATTACACTAAGGGCAATATCAAAATTGACAAAACCAAGGCATACTTAGAGCAAGAAAATATTATCGAAAGCATTGCCCAACAACTGGTTTATAAAAAAGGCGGTGTTTTTGCCAGCAATTACGAATATCCCGGTCGCTATTCAAGATGGGAAATCGCTTTTACAGACCCCTGTCTAGAACTTAGATTTTTTGAAAGCAAGTTTATCATTCAAGCTCTAAATTCGAGGGGGGATATTCTGCTTGACGTCATTACGAACAGTATTTCTGCACTCAGTGGCATCCACATCATAGAAAAAAGTGAAGCCTATATCGTTGGCCACATTGAAAAAAGCAATGCCATTTTTAGCGAAGAAGAACGCAGTAAACAGAATTCAATCTTTTTAGTCATTCGTAATATTATAGACTTGTTTTACTCAAAAGAGGATGACAAACTGGGCTTATATGGTGCTTTTGGCTATGACTTAGTCTTTCAATTTGAGTCGGAAATCAGATTTAACAAAGAAAGACCTCAAGGTCAAGAAAATCTCGTCCTATTTTTACCTGATCAATTGTATGTCAAAGACAGACAACTTGGAAAACAATATACAATAGCTTATGATTTCACAACTGAAAAAGGCACCACATTGGGTTTAAGTCGCGAAGAAAGAACAACCGGTCTCTGCCAAATCGAGTCAGAAGCACTTGAAAATATAACTTCTGAAAAAGGCAGTTATGCTAAAATCGTCGAAAAGGCCATTGATTATTTTAAACGGGGCGACCTCTTTGAAGTAGTTCCCTCTCATATACTTGCACAAAAAATTGAGTTAAACCCCTATGAGGTCTTTTTAAATACCATAAGAATCAATCCAAGCCCTTACAATTTCTATTTGAATTTGGGAAAAGAATCCTTAGTGGGTTCATCCCCTGAGATGTTCGTCAGAGTTGAAGGCGATAAAGTAGAGACCTGCCCGATCTCCGGAACCATCAAAAGAGGTCGCAATGCTTTGGAAGATGCCGATCAAGTGAGAACCTTACTCAATTCTACAAAAGACGAAAATGAATTGACCATGTGCACTGATGTGGACCGCAACGATAAATCTAGAATTTGTGTTCCCGGCTCTGTGGAAGTGATCGGTAGAAGACAAATCGAATTCTATTCTCACTTAATACACACTGTAGATCATGTGGTTGGACAGTTACAGCCCGGTTTTGATGCCATTGATGCCTTCTTAACGCATATGTGGGCTGTAACCATCACAGGTGCTCCTAAGAGGGCAGCCATAGAATGGATTGAAAATGAAGAAAAAACACCGAGAGCATGGTATGGCGGCGCTGTGGGATTCATGCTATTCAACGGCGATATGAATACTGGGTTGACGCTGAGAACCATTAGAATGAAGGATCAAATCGCTCAAATTCGTGTGGGGGCAACTTTATTGATTGATTCTAATCCAGCAGATGAAGAAGAGGAAACTTACACTAAGGCCCGTGCACTCTTAAAAAGCATTGTGGCTTTCGACCCAACTGAGAAGAAGCATTTAACCTTTAACAGTTATACAGGTAAAAAAATACTCATTGTAGATCATGAAGATTCTTTTGTACACACACTTGGAAACTATATGAAGCAATTAGGTGCTGAGGTGGTCACGTTAAGACATCATCATGCCAGAAAAGTCCTTAAGGAAAATACTTCGTACGATGTGGTGGTGCTCTCTCCCGGTCCCGGAAATCCAGAGCAATTTTCTCTAAGTGAAACCATAAGTCTTTGTGTTGAGAACGAGATTCCAATATTCGGTGTTTGCCTTGGACTACAAGGCATCGTGGAACACTTTGGAGGCCAACTGGGCATTCTCGACCATCCGCGACATGGCAAAAAATTCAAAGTCACCTTAAATAAACCTGCATTGTATAAAGGTATGGAAAATCAAATCAATGTCGGCCTATACCATTCGCTATACGCTAAAAAAGTGCCTGATACCCTTGATGTGTTTGCGCTGGATGATGAAGACGTCGTCATGGGCGTAAGACATAAGACACTGCCGATTTCTGCGGTTCAGTTCCATCCAGAATCTTTACTGACTTCTAGTAATAGTAATGGACTGAGATTGATTGATAATATATTTAAGGATTTGGGATTATAAAATTTATTGCACATAGAGTACCCCCACCCTATACACTCACCTCTTCGGCACGCGGTCCTCGCGAGGCTGCGGAGTGCCTACAATGTGAGTGTAGAGGGTGGGGGTTTTAATGGTGAATTATGCCGTTGATGATGGTCTAAGCTTCTCTAAGACTACTATTGTATATAAAAAATATTTTTCCTCTGGGCTATCTTGCAATGCTCCTGAAAATAATGTATAAATTTCTTCTAATTTATCAATTGAGGTACTACTTATTTTTTTTTCAGAGTTAGCAAGTTGGAAACAAAACTCTTTAAATCTCGTTGCATTTTTTTCAATGTATTCCCTAGATTCTATATTCCCATTTGAACTCAAAGATTCAACTTTCTCTATAATCGTATCTAAATCTTCTAGAGCAAATTTAATAAATATAGAATTTTCTGAGGCACTACTATTATCAATGATGACTTCAAATCTAGAAATCACATCCACTATGTCCAAACCTTGAATAATTTGCTCACTTGTGTGATTAATAAATCTCTCCATCACAGGATATTTTCCTAGTATTCTTCCCTTAATATCCTTTATAAATTTTATGATCATATCAATTGAATTAATATGATCTATAGACACAGAGTTATCAATACTCGGTATCCAAAATTCATTTAATTGATAACTCATTTGTTCTATTGTAAAGATTCCTGCAAAAACACTTTCAATTTCATCATATTTCTTTTTACCTAACAAGCTTACTTCAATTAGTGGAATCATTTGATTAGAACAATTCATCAAAATCCTTCTTTTTAAAGAACTAATCGTGGTCTTAATCTCACTTTTTTTATCACCATCAAAATTGCATATTTTATCTTTAAACTTTGTGAGCATGCTATTTGCAATATTTGAATTAACATTACCTCCATAATTATAAAAATTTTCTAACATTGCAATCAATTGAATTATTATTTTATCTTGATCTTCTTCTCCGATCTCAGGACTCAATGTTGAGTTAATGATCACATGAATATACTCATCTCTACCTTTATCCCATCTCATCTGATCCATTGCAGGAATTATATTGTTTTTTACGAGTTTTCCATTTTTTAATTCTATTTTGATTTGTTGAGTCTGCGGAAAAATTTTATCGCTCTCTTCCTTATATAATTCAAAAATAATAATTTTAGTGATCGCCCTAACCATACTATTATCCATATATCTTAATTCCATAAATAAGTTTGCTATATCAGGAATATCTTCTGAAAATCTCCCCTTTGATGAGAGTTGGCTCACTATTTCTTTATATTCATTTTCAAAATATATTTTTACAAAATTTATGTTACAGATACACCTAATCCAATTCTCATTGCTATAATCACTTTGTCTTCTAAATTCATTTCCAAACCAAAGACGATTTACAATTTCAATATCACGCTCAAACTCTCTAAAAAACCTCTTCATTTTCCGTGGATCAACTAATGCCTTTTCAAGAACTGTAGTTATTTTTTCTAAAGGCTCTACTCTCTCTTTGTTATTTTTAGGATTTTCACTTTTAATTCGCTCTATTTCAGCTCTTATTCTATCTAAATATTTATCAAGGTTTATTTCGTCGTTCTCTAGAAAAATATCCAGTTGCGACGTTAAAACAGAATCAAGATTTTTCCTGAATTCTGGTTTTAAATAAACTTCTCTATCTATGAAAAACCGAACAATTTCTTTCGTTCTGATCGTTGACAGCTCAAATCTTTCAGTAAAATACTTTTGAATATAACCATCATCGATTTTATTTTCCTTGAATTGTTCAAAATCAAGTAAGAACAGAATATAACACCCTGGAATTAAGAGAATTGTATTCAAAAATTTAATCGTATCTTTTATCGTATCACTTGAACACCTATCTAGGTCATCAACGATTATATAAAGTCGCTTTTCATCTTCCTTTTTAGTTTTCTTTTTGTTTAACAATTGGATTTGGGATGATATCTCATCTTTAAAATATTTAAATTCGAGATTGATTTTAGGCTCAAAAATAGTCGCTAATCCGCTTGTGAGGTTTTCTCTTGGATTTGTAATAATAGATAAAATAGATTTAAAATACTGCTCTAACCCACTGGATTTGCCTGAATAAATATTATTGTCATCCAATATATGCTCTAGCTGAATCATTAACTGCTTTGTCATGCTTTCATAACTACTATCAATATTGGGATCAATAGATATAAAATTGCCTTCGACTTCATTTTGCAAGACTTTCACAAAACTGGTTTTTCCCATCCCCCATTTTGCACTGATACCAATAGAAGCTGTTGAATCTTTCATAGAATTCAAATGATTCACAAAAGACTCTAATTGATTTTTTCTTGTTTTAAATAAATCCTCTTTTTTGGTAACGATACTGTCATCTCGAAGAGAATTATCCTCATTTTTCGGATTTTTAGCTTGATCTAATTGTAAGCGATTTCTTTTAGTCATTACTTCTTCAAATAGAATTTGTGAATATATGACTAGAATTGCCATAGACAATTCAAAAATATCGATTCTCCCTAAACTTGAATAAAACAAAATGCTTATCAATAGTAAATATCTGAATACCTTCGAATGCATTTTTAGATACTTACTACGTTCTTTATAATATACAATTCCACCATAAAGCAATGATATACATGTCATGATCAGACTTCCAAAAATACAATTAATAAAAAACACTTCATCTATACCTATGTCTAGATTCCACTTATAGAACAGAAGACCTATAAATAATACAACAAAAGCTTGCTTAATACTGTCTATAAATAAGTCCACTAACTTTCTAAAAGTAACTTTAGTCAGCCATATAAATATTAAGCAACCCGCAATTGAAATTATAAAAAATATTAACTTATGACTCAAGTAAAAATCTATAATAGTTCTATTTGCTAGTATCTCTGAGAATTCTAAATTCATAGCCCTTTTCATAGTTCAAAATACAAACTATTTCCCCCCGTTTTTTTATGATTATTATATCATTAAAAATTAATATACGTTCACATCAAAAGTGTATAAGCTCACATTGATATCATATGCGCAAAGAATCAATGCAAATGTAATATATAACTTAATCCCCTTTTCTATTTATAAATTTTAAAATCCCTATGGATAATGCAAACATCAGTATACATATTAAGAAAAATGGTAACTGAAATATGATATTTTTCCTCAATATAAGGTATGAGCAAATAAACATCATGGGCAATGCGAATAAAAAATCTGTCGCTAATACAGAATACGTGACCAGATCATTTTTATCCGGCTGAAAATTGGGATTACTGGTTTCTTTGACATCGTTGTAAATTTGCTCAAAAAACTTTCTTGCAACTAATATGATTACTAGTGAGAAAACCATACAAAGAATAATCGTGTATACCATCATTTGAGGCATTATCCTTTTAAATTTGTCCATCTTCACCACTTCATTAACATAATTTGAAGTGTATTGATAACTTGGGGCATTTTCTACGAGATAGGGCATTAATTGATTTTCGCTTCCTGCTTTGTATAAAATAAACACGTTATCAAAAAATAAATTTGAATCTGACCATCCATTTGCCAGCTTGTAGGCTATAATCTCATTTAATGCAACCTCTGAATCTGTGGATACTTCTATTACACCGTATTGAGTTGTCCTATCATGTTGAAATGAAATTGCAACAATCGGTAAATTGGTAATACCAACAACTGTATAGTCTTTTTGGTTGATCTTAATCTTGCTGCCTATTATGGCGTCCATATTACCTTCGAAATGCCATTCACTTTGCATTTGGGGATAAGATACTACGGCTTCAAATTCATTGTCATTTGGCAATCTACCTGATATTAAAAATCCTGAAAACCCCGGATAAGATCTTTCATAATTTGGAGATTGTGATATACTCTTCGGGATTGAGACAATCGGTAAGGCGAATTTATTGTCTTTTAAAGCAATCATATATTTTTCATCAATGACATAGACCTTGTCTATATAACTTTTCTTTGATAATTCTATTAACTCTTTAACGTCAAGACGATTATTTGCGTTGGCATATTTCTTTTGAAACGCTTCTTCAGTGACACTGGCATTTATATAGGATGCAGCTGGTTCAGCAATATTTAGCAATTCAATATAATTTTCATTTGGCAATTTTTCGTAATTGGGTACATTATGCAATATAAAATTTGTACTTACCAGTGTCATTAGTGCACACAGAAAAAATATAAATGAACTGATTTGAAAATTAAATTTGGATATGAAAATATGTTTAAATAATTTTTTCCCCATAAGTCAATTGGGCTCCCTTTTTTAAGTTATTTTATCCTCATAGTAATATTCCACGCAGGACATGTAAACACCTTCCAAAATAGAAAAGTTTTCACTACATATTTAGTAACTCTTTTTATGAGTTAAAGTGTCAAAATCATGTTTTGCGCGAACCCTCTAACCTTTATTTCAATTTATAATCCACTCAACCGATTATCTCCCTATAAATAATCAGCAATACCAACCCATTTCTTTATACAATATTTTGCCTCTTATTGGATATTGTTTAAAATAAATAAGCACCATAATATGGTATAATAAAACCAAACAAAATACGATTATAAATCAGAGGAGTCTCTATGAATCAGACAATATACATAATACTCTATTTCATCTTATTAACTGCCAATGTTTTGATCCGTACTCATCTAAGCAAAAATATATTGAAAATTATCCATTTCAGCTCTTTTTGGCTATCCAGCTTTTTAATTCTCAAAATATTTTATGAGACTCGGCTAATGGTACTTGCTATTGCAATTTCTTTAGCGCCCTTTACCTATTTGTTTAGAAAAGCGAAATGATTTCGATTGCTATGGTTAAAAGAAATGACAACACTCATGATAAAAAGGAGGTCATATGCAAAAACAACGCGGTATCGCCATTAAAGCTTTAGTCATCATTGGTATTTTACTTGTGTTGGTTTACGCCATAGAGTCCAATCTAAAGGGCTATGAAAAACTGGATAATACTAATGTAGAGGCACTTATCAAGGCCTCATTAGAAGTTCAATACAATCAAGCCGAATATACTCTGTCTGACATCTATACAGACGGATTTGTCAGTACTCTCAGCAACACTGAATTCTATAAAAATAAATGGGCACCCTATAAGATCATGACAGACGGCATTGTACAAATCGATGAAAATAAGGATAAAACCCTTTTAATTTTCTCAGTTCACATTGAAGATCGTGCCGGTAGCTACTTTCAAACCATTACGATAAAAAAAATGGACCGCAGTTACCGCATTTATCTCATAGAATACGATATTTAGTTCATTATGCTCATGGTATAACTTGGTACTCATTCACTGAGTCGTAACTTATACAATGATTTCAACCGATTGGTAGCCATCGAAAATAACGATATAATTTAAATCCAAAGCTTTAAAACTTAAAATTTTCTTGAAGGGGTATCTTGATAAATAGAGCTGGTACTTCTATTTCTAACGTATGTGCTATATGGTATAATGAGAATATGAGGGGGTGTCATTATGAGTATAAAAAAATTGTCGATTGAAAAATCACTCAAAAATGTGGCAGCGACTTTAGCCTTTGAAAATTTAAGACCTAGTAGAACTGCAATCAATATGAGCAAGCAGGTATTAGAAGGAAAAATTACTGGCACAGAGGCCAGAGCTGAAATATTGAAAAACTACAATGTTCAGGTTAAATCCAATGTATAGCAGATACAATCATAAAGAAAAGGTGCAATCAATCTATTGCTATCCACAAACAGAAGTTTATATCAATCACTTTGAAATTATGGATAGTGAGACATTGATTGAACTTGAAGCCGACCTGACGTCCATCCGCCTTTCCGAGCTCTGTTTAAATGCGAAAAACGGTAGGTTTGGAGTAACACACTTAAAAAATATTCATAAGTATATTTTTCAAGATCTCTATCCTTTTGCTGGGAAAATTAGAGTTGAAGATATATCCAAAGGAAATACTCAATTTTGCTTGTGTCAGTATATTGAGGCGAATCTTGAAAATGTGCTTGGAAAGTTGAAACGAGAGCATTTTCTTTTGGACTCTTCTCGTGAAGCATTTATAAAGCAAATAGCTTATTATATGTCAGAACTAAATGTAATTCATCCTTTTCGCGAAGGCAATGGCAGAACCATCCGAGAGTTCGTCAGACAATTGGCACTCAAAAATGGCTATGAAATTAACTGGTATAAAATAGATTCAAATGCCCTTCTTAAAGCGACAATCTTGGCCGTTGATTTTGATTTGTCGTTGCTGGAAGATTGCATAAGTCAAGCAATTGAAGCGGAATGACTTGATTTTACATATTGATCGCTAAGAGGTCTCTATATCACATTGTAGGCACTCCACAGTTTCACAAAGACTGTGTGCCAGAGATGTAATTATAGCGACCTCTTTGTGTTCTATTTATAATTTAACACCCAAATCATCAAGGATATCCTTTGTGAGTTTTGACAAAAGTCTATTGCCATAACTTCTTGATAAAATGAAACTTTGGATACCACATATGTATCGTCAGAGTGCCAAAATTCACTTTCACATGAACCCTTTATCATACTAAAAAACACGCCCTAACATCACATTACTGGCACTCCGCAGCCCAGCGAGGACCGCGTGCCAGTAATGTGATGTTAGGGCGTGTTTGCCATTAAAAAAGAAGTGCTTTGTTGTTTATAGCACTCCTTTTTCTACGATTACTTATTAATCAACTCTGACTTCACCAATAAATTTTTGATCGCTTGTGCTGCTTCAGCATAGGTCAAATTTGATTTTGGTGAAATAGTCGTAGCTGTAGTTCCACTAATAACATGAGCTGATAGTACTTCCTTAACGTAATTTGTTGCCCAACTACTTACTTTTGAAAAATCTGAATAACTTTGATAACTATTGGGGTCAATTCCGACAAGGTTGGTGATCTTCATGGCTTTTTGGTACATAGTCATAGCTTCCTCTCTAGTGATCAATGCCTCTGGTCTAAATGTACCATCTGTATATCCCGTCACGATTCCGATTTCACTTGCGATGAGAATAGCTGACGTTCTATCACCCATTACACTCATATCCACATACTTGTTTACATACTCTGAATTTTCTCTATATAATCCCAAGGCTCTCACTATATATTCCGCAAAATCACCTCTCGTAATCTTTTGATCTGGTACAAAAGTTTTTGGATTAAAAATGATCATTCTAGATGCCATATCGTTAACGACATCCTTTGACCAATGATTTTCTACAGAGCTCACAGTAACTGTATTCCAAATCACTGAATAGTTTGAGTTGGTAAGTGAATTTAGTTTTGCATACCATTTCCCATTCCTTTGAAAGATGACTGTAGGGATATGACTATACGTACCATCCATATTAAATACAATACCCGTAGTGATCTTATTTGGATCCACACTCACCGGGATTTCCATAACTCTCTCTACGTAATTACTAAACTTACTAATTTCAACTTTCTCTGTTGTGCCATCATCTTTGGTTATTTTTGCATCCAACTCAAATGCAGTTGGCGGGAATACAAGTTCCGCCCCATTTGCTTTAGCCTTTACATTGTATTTTGCGACCATGGTTTCATCTAACTTGGTAATTCGAACTTCAATTTTAATACTTTCCAAATCTTTTTCCAAAACACCAAGATTTTCCGCAACTTTATCAATAGTAAATTCTTCTGCAGGAATGACGTATTCCACGTTATCACGCTTAACAGATACATTAAAGATGTTTTCTTCAAGTTTCTTGATAATATCTCCTGTAAGTTCTACTTTTGCAACGTCAGTCTTAGTATCAGTTATAATCACTTGTATACTATTTTTAGTTTTGGCTATATTATTTTTAATTGTTTCATTAATTTTGCTTGTCATCACTGTATTGTTAACTTCTATAGTTACGGTTAATTTCCCATTTTCAATTTTTTTTATTTCCTTACCTACCTCTTGCTCTTTACCATTGATAATTACACTGGCTGACTCTTGGCTTGGCTGTGTAGTAGGTGTTGTTATCGTGCTCTGTTCTTTTTCTGATTCCCCTTGATCATTTGAACCTGCAGGTGCTGGTAAGGTCACAGCCATACTGGTTACCTTTGTAAATCCTGTTGCTGTGAATCCAAGTTGCGCATTATTGACTAAAGCGGCATTGGTGGCCCCTAAGTCTGTGAAGGTTGCAACACCTGCATTTGCTGTTGCCGTTGTGGTCCCGGTCAGCGTCCATGTGCCACCATCTTCTCGAGCTGCTGTTACTACAGTTGTGTTATCCCCTGTACAAGCATTGCCAAACGCATCCTTTACTGCAACCTTGGGTTGTTGCGCAAAGCTACTGCCATTCGATGTTGGCGCCATAACATCCTGTGTCACTACAATTGAGGCAGCTGTACTATGAATCGGCGTGATTGTCAGTGTATTCGTTGTCAGTGTTGTCACTGATTCAAGACTAAAGCCTAGGGTTTGTCCATCTGCCTTGTTTAATTTCAGATTGGCCGTCCCAACACCATCTGTGAAGGTTACTGGGATCACCTGTCCTGCTCCGGCAGA
>NZ_JADKNH010000026.1 GCF_015352425.1 Fusibacter ferrireducens
CAGGCAGATATTCTAAAGAGACCACAGTGAAACTCTTTTCAGGCACAAGCTATGAGAAGACCTTCAGTTTACCCAAGACCTCGACAACACACCAATCAAACCACTTGCTAGATGAAGCCACCTGGCTCAGAGATGTTCAGGTAACTGCAACGGATGTGGTCTCAGGAACGGGTACATCAGCACCTTCAGGCACATACCTAGCGAGATTTGAAACCCAGACAGCGTCAGGTAAGCGGGCTGTAGCCAGTGTGCCGTTTGAATACCAACCCGTAGTGGTTAAAACCTTTGAAGCTAGAGGTTACTGGAATCATTGGAGAGGACAGACCACACTTAAGGGAGAAGTCACCACTGTAGAACCGCATCGCTTTTTATCACATGAATGCGTGATCTTTGAAGCAGTGATTCAAGGGGAGATCGAAGGGGCATTATTAAGACTTAGCCCTGAACTGGAAGCCATGACCTACTGGGATAAATACAACAACGTATATCGATATGAAGACGATTTTCATAAGAGAGTTTACTTTCCCATACATCTAAAACGTGTAAAGCAAACCGCAGAAGGTGTGCTCTGGCAGTCTGAATATGCCTTGCCTTATGCAGATTCCACACAGAGCTATGAGAATCAAAGGTTAAAGCCAAGTTATAAAGCGACACTATATGTGATTCCCAAAGGTGTGGACTGGCATGGGGATTACACCACAGAGGGGTTAATCCAAATGGAGATAGATGACATCGACATCACAGGCAATATCTATGACCTTTTGTACATTGAGCCAGTTAGGGGGAATATTTCTGAGAGGGGACAATAAAAAAGATCGCTGAAATCTTTTTAACAGATTTCAGCGGCTATTTTTTTAAAATAATAAGAATTGAGCTAAAAAATTTTTTCAAAGGTACCAATCGAGAAAATCGTTCTCGAAAATCGATTTGAATCATTGTGAGGACGATCAAATGTTGTCAAAGTTGTCTGCGTATTCTTGAAATACAATAGAAAGCAAGTGCATATGAAAGTGCCGTAAAGACAAACATCACTTTAAAGCTGATAAGATCCACCACTGCGCCTAAAAGGAGTGGTCCTGTAATGGCGGCCAGTGATGAAGCAAAGTAATAAAGACCTGTATAAGTGCCTATTTTATCCTCACTGGTTTGTTCTACGACGAGAGGATAGGAGTTGATGTTAATGAGTGCCCAAAAGAAGCCGCCTATAAACATTAAGATCATCATGATCAACATGGAATAAGGCACGATGGTTCCGATGGTTGCAAGGAGGATAAAAACCACAGTATCTCCAAGGAGGCCGATTAAAATGGTGTTGCGTTTGCCAAGTTTGCTGCCGATAAAACCCGCAGGAATGGCAAAAGCTAAGAATGAAAGTGCGAAAAAGCCCAAAATCAATGAAGCATCTGCAACATCAAGTCCTAAGAATTGAACACAATAATTGCTGAAAGTGGCCTCCACACCTTGATATCCCACAAACCAAAAGAAAATGGCGACCAAAATCCAAGCTGTGGCATGATTGGGATCGTGATAGATTTCAGAAATTGAATGCCTAAGACTTGGGGTTTCTTCTTCAGAAGGAACGCCGATGTTGGGTTCCTTAATAAATTTTAAAAGCATAAAAAGTGCTAATACCATAAGAACCGCTGTCAATAAGAAGGGCAAATTGGGATTGGCGCGATACAAAAAAGAACCTCCCACTAGAACAAAGACTGAAGCGAGTCCTCCCATGAAATTGATAATGCCATTGGCCTTACTTCTGAGTGGCGCAGGGGTGATATCGGGCATAAGGGCCACAGTGGGCGCTCTGTAAATAGCCATGGCAAAATTGAGTATTGTAATAATAATCATAAAGGATAGAAAATTGAAGTAGTGTGGCAGTAAAATAAATGCAATTGCAGAGATGGGGATACCGATCATCAAGTAAGGCATTCGTCTTCCAAATCGCGTATGAGTGCGATCACTTAATGAGGCGATAAATGGAATCAAGCTTACAGCCAAAATATTATCAAGTGTCATGATGGCGTTAATTTGGAATTGACTATCGATAAAATCTCTTAAAAAAATAGGGACATAGATATTATAGAGCGGCCAAACGAGACTGACTGCAAAAAAGCCAAGTCCCAATATAAAGGTCTGTTTGATATTGAGTTTCATAGGACCTCCTCATGCAAAATTTCTAATATTTTATCTGGGCAATCTGTTATGATGGCATGGATTTGATGCTGAATGAGTTGTCTGGCAACTTGAGGGTCGTTAAGTGTATAGGTATTGATTTTGAGGTGATGCTTTAGCATATGTTTTAAGTGCTCACCACCCAGTGTAAAGTAGTGAGGATGATAAAAATCAGCTTGAATACGATTCAAATAGAGCCAAGGGTCAACAAGTGCAGATGCCGTTAATGCACCGGTTAGAACCTCAGAATTGAGTTCTTTTATTTTGACGAGTGCTTGGTGGTCAAACGAAGAAAAAATCAATTGGTTTTTATTGAGATATTTTAAACAAAGATGGAGCGCTTTTTCTTCAATATCAGGATAGAATAGACTCCCAGCTTTAAATTCGACATTGAGAATACGTGGTTCAGAAAGTGGTTTCTCTTTCTCGAACTCTGAAAACAATATTAAAACTTCTTCCAAAAGAGGTATTTTTTCTTCATGTCCATCTTGATGGATAGGCATTTTCTTGAGTTCTTTACATGTAAAATCATAGAGATAACCTTTTGTGCCTGTCATGCGCTCAAGTTCAAAGTCATGAAATACCATAAGTTCGCCATCTTTTGAAAAGTGGATATCGAGTTCAAGTCCATGGGCACCTATTTCAAGTGCTTTTCGAAATGCAAGCAGTGTGTTTTCAGGGTATAAACTTTTGAAACCTCGATGAGCTAATACTTTTGTATTCATGATAAAACCTCTCTCCCTTAATCTAAATCGTTTTTTTTGATCAAACCAACCCATGGCGACTTTCCCGACTGATGCCTCAAACCGATTTTCACTGATGTTTTTCCCGACTGATGCATCGGAGAAAATCTTTTGGATCAAATTGTGTCATTAAAAAAATAGTGAATAAAAATAGTGAATAAAATAATAAAAACAGTGAGCCAACGACTCACTGTTTTTATTCTATATGGTTGGTTATAAATCCTCTATTTAAAATAAAGAAATCGTATATTTAACCTATATTTTACAATCTTATAAGGCATCAAAATGAGCTTCTTCAAAAGTGATCATTTCGCGATTCATATAACAGGCAGCTTCGACGATGTTAAAGGCAAGGAGTGCACCACTGCCTTCACCAAGACGCATATTCATATCTAAAAAAGGATTGAGTTTAAGATAATTTGTTGCAATTTTTGCACCCTTTTCAAGTGAATAATGCGAAGGGATTAAGTAATCTCTCACCAATGGATTGAGTTTGCAAGCGATAATCGCTGAAACGGTGGAGATGAAACCGTCAATCACAACAGGTACTTTTTTATAAGCTGCACCAATCATCGTACCAGCCATGCCGGCGATATCAAGACCACCTACTTTTGACAGAATATCCAGTGGATCGTCGACGTCAGGTTTGTTGATTGCTATAGAGCGTTTAATCACATCCGCTTTATGTGCTAATTTTTCCAGTGGAAAATTGGCGCCAATGCCTGTAATTTCACTGGGATCAATCCCTGTGATTACGGAGAGAATGGCTGTTGTTGTGGATGTATTGCCAATGCCCATTTCACCAGTTGCCAGAATCTTGGCACCTTCATCCACTGCTTGTATCGCTATTTCTATGCCAACTTCTAAAGCTTTAATCGCTTCATTGCGTGACATTGCCGGTCCTTTAGTCATATTATGAGTGCCGTACATCACTTTTTTATTAATGACATATGCGTCATCAATATCTGTCATAACGCCGATGTCAACAGCATATATCTTGGCATTCATCTGCTTGGCGATGGCACCAGCACCCGTTATCCCCCTTGGGATATTGAGTGTCTGTATATAGGTAACTTCTTGGATCGCCGATGCGACATCTTCATCACAGACCCCATTATCTGCACACATGACAATAAGTGCTTTTTTATCCGTCATGGGGTAGGCTTTCCCTGTGATGCCAGCGACTTGAATCACAAGATCTTCTAATTTCCCCAGAGAACCCTGTGGCTTGTTGAGATTTTCGACCCGATTTCTGACGGTTGTCATCATATTGTGATCGATCTCGGTGATACTCGCTAATACTTCATTTAACATGAATATCCTCCTTCAATGACATGGCGTAAGAGCAAAAAAAGCCCATTACTCCTAGAGTAATGAACTTTGCCTTCATTCATTGTTTGGCTTGTCGGCAGGTCTCCTGGCTTAGCATCATCACGAATCTTACGCCTTCCCGAGTAAACTCAGTGGCATGTGTAAGCCGCTCCGCTTTACAGTGATGGGTTCGCTTAGGACTTTCACCTAATTCCCTATTCTCCAAAAATATTTGGCACCGCACATGTCTTTTATAGTGTTAATAAAAAATTGCGTTGTTACAGAGATTATATTATATGAATTTTAAATACACGTCAAGCGTTTAAAGTCACTTTTAAAATTTCAGTAGGCATTAGAAAGCAACTTGTGAATCAGATAAGAAGAGATAACGATAAGTAACAATACGACAATATTTATTGTGAAGAGTGTTTTTTTACCGATCCAAGCCAAAAAGAGTAGTAGTGCCATGAATGAAGCGCCTTTAACAAAAGTTTTCAAGGTAGTATGTTTAGCCTCAGCTTTGTGTTCAAGCGCATTTCCAAAAACGACTTGTACCAGTATATATGCGCCTATGATAGTGGCAAAATAGGCACCTACTTGAAATATCGATATTGAAAGCTGAAAATTTTTTGGACTGTTCGTTATTGTGTTTTTAATGAGAGCATAAGTTTCGCTTGCCATGGCAAGTGTGATTGCCCCTAAAATTGAAGTTGAATGAAAAAATATATCGAAAAGCTCGAAAATGTTTTCTTGAAGTGTTTTTGAAGGCAAACTTGTGATGACATCGTCACAAAAGATTTTATAGTCTTCACCAATGACAGTTTGAATATCTTCATTCCTCTCTTGAGCAGAAAGAACCATTTCCAGGAGATCATGACGTACAACTTCTTGATGGTATTCAGAAATATTTGCAACGCGCAGGTAGCACATGATATCTGTCAAAACAATGTCATTTGATTTATTGAGCTTTTTATCAAGTGCGTTATTGATTTGATTGAGTTTTTTCGTTCTTTTATTCATTTGGATCACCTCTGTCTAAAAATAGTGTGTCAACAGCCGTTTTGAGTTCTTGCCAGTTGGATAAAAAAGTTTCAAGCTCTAATTGACCTGTTTGAGAAATAGAGAAGTATTTTCTTTTGGGCCCCAGTGGAGAGGTTCTATGTTGTGCGATGATCAGTCCACTCTTTTCAAGTCTTAAAAGTATAGGATAGATGGTGCCTTCGGAAATATTAGAAAAGCCGTAGGTCTGAAGCGCTTGTGAAATTTCATAACCGTAGGTCTCTTTATGGCTGATGACCTTTAAAATACAGCCTTCTAAAGTGCCTTTTAACATTTGTGATGGGATCAAGTTTGCCACTCCTTTAAGTGCTACTATGTAATACATAATACTAAGCTATATTGTAATGCATAATAGCGAGGTTGTCAAACCAATTTGGGTTATCCAAGAAGTGAAAAACGCAATTTACATATGAATGTGCATAGGAATCGGGTATAATTTAGGATAAGTAACTGCATAGAAATTAAACTTGTAGGCAATAAAAGTAGCGTTGAATATGCCGCTATCAGGTAATGAAAGTAATGATGAGAGCATACTTGAGTTAAAGAAGGAGTTATTAAATGGTTAAGGTCAGTGTCTTTGTAATTTCTGAAGATCAGGAAGAAGAAGTGCTCATAAGATTGCATGACAAATTGGATGAGGGGACTATAAAATCAATTGAATCACTCGTTAATTCTACACCCAAGCAATCCTTTATCTTTGGAAAATCTAACGATCAATATTTTAAGCTGAAATTAGATGAAGTCTACTATATTGAATCCGTAGATCGAAAACAGTTCATATATACAGATACACAGATTTTAGAGACGGATGAAAAATTATATGCTTTGGAAGCGCAATTTTCTGGATCGAGTCTTGTACGTGTTTCAAAATCTATGATTTTGAATTTGGATCAGATTGATTCTTTTGCTCCCAAATTAAGTGGCAATCTAGAAGCACAACTTAGCAACAATGAGAAAGTAAGTATCTCAAGGCGTTACGTTTCTGGCGTTAAGAAACAACTTGGGATGAAGGAGGGGCTATGATGCATTTGATAAAAAAATTAACTCAAGTGGCTACACTTATTTTTACAATTTTAATTGTGATCCGAATGTTATCAGGATTAGAAGTGAGTAATCAAATGCTATGGCAATTGCTGTTCGTAGCTCTAATTGCATCACTAATGAAAGTCGTTATGTTTAAAGAGACGCTCTTTAATTACCACTGGGCATATCAATTGGGATATCTTTTTTTGATATGGTTGAGCCTTTTGATCTTTGGCATGTTTTTCAAGTGGCATATGACGCTGGGAGATGCCGCGATGAATTTATTACTGGTTTTCTTCATTTATGGCATCATTAGAGTTATAAATTATAGGCAAGATAAAATAGAGGTGGATCAAATGAACGACTATCTTAAAAAGAAGCGTCGAAAAAAAGAAGCATAAAAAAAGAAGCATATAAACAATAAGCATATAAACAATAAGCATAGAAACAAAAAAGAGCAGAGCGATCCATAAATGCGCTCAATAACTATAAACACGTTCAAGAGGTGTGCATTTGATGCTCTACCGCTTAGGTGTCGAAATTTACCGCTTACTACAAGTGGTATTGATGCGCTGAATCATCTCGTGTAAGCTGTGTACAAGAAAAACAAAACAAACACAACTGAAAGGATGATATTATGATTAAAGCGATAATTGTTGGCACGCCAACATATGTGTGGTTTTTATTGGCAGTACTTGTGGTTCGAGGTCTCAAATTAAGAAATGAAGCAGAATTAAACATTCGCAAAATGATGATTGTACCAACACTGTTTATAGTATGGGGGCTTGAAAAACTGTTCAATGATTTCTCTTATTTGGGTGCAAGTTTAGCCTTTTATATAATTGCAGCAGTCATAGGGAGTATGATTGGTTATAATTTATATCAACGCAATCGCCGAGTTTTTAAACGTGATGAGGTGATCTATAGATCGGGAAGCTATATGCCACTTACGATTATATTGATAAACTTTTGTGTCAAGTATACTTTGAATGTTATTTTAGCGATCCATACGGAGTTACATCAAGCATTAAATTTCAATATTTTATATGCACTGTTCTCAGGACTATCTGTTGGATTATTTGTAGGTGGGATTTACCAAGCTTTTAAAGCGAGAGAAGCAATTCAAAATAGATAAAAAAATGCTGGCAAAGGAGTGCTCATGAAAAGATGTACAATTGAAATGTTGGACGATCATTTAAAAAGTAAAGTTGAACAATGTAGAAACATATTTGAATCTGTATATGCCTTTATTCATGTGGATATATTTGAAGCACGTGAAAATATCGTGTATTTCAATCGGGAAATTAATCATCTTCATTATCTCATTAGAGGCAAGGCGAAAACTTCACTTGTACATGAAAATGGGCGGCGTTCGATTATTCAATTTGTGGAGCCAGATGAATTTATAGGAGAGCTAAGCTTAATTGATGTGGAAAAGCAACCCAAAGATGTGGTTGCTATTTCCGAGTGTATTTGCATTTCCATTGCCTTTGCGGATGCAAAAGCAATTTTGCTGAAAGATGACAAGTTTTTATTGACTTTAAGTCGTTATATAGGTGAAAAACTTTTGAAACGCACATGGTATTACACAAAAAATCAAAATTATGAATTAAAAAATCGCCTTGCGGCACATCTATTAATGTCTGCTAACAAGGGCATTTATCAAGAAAAGCATACTGAAACAGCCGAATTCTTAGGGGTAAGTTATCGGCATTTATTGTATACGTTTAAGATTTTTCAAGAAGAAGGATTGATTGTAAAACAGAAAAAAGGTTATAGAGTAGATGAGAAGAGATTGGAAATTTTAGCTAGTGACATAGAGATCGGGCAATATATCTAAGTGAGCATTATCTAAGCGTTTTAGGCCCAAACTAAATGTCACTATCCAAGTTTCTCATATATGAAGTTCTTAAAGCGCTTAAGGGATCTTAGGATCTGATTAGGCGTGTTCCTTTTTGTTGTCTAAAAAGATCAGAAGGCTTAAGAACAGTGATTTGGCAAAGATGTACCCCCATATTTGAATAGGCCCGACGATTGGAATAAGCCATCCACTGAGTAAGACACCTAGCCCATCCATGCCAGCTTTTAGCACAAGGTAGAGTGCGTTGATTCTGCCTCTAAAATCAACTGGGGTGTGGTCTGCAATGTAAGCTTTTATATTCGTCGCCATGAGGATTTCACCAAAGGTCCATATGATGGTGGCAATGACGTATAGCAAATAACCAGAGACAATGGCATATAAACCAAATCCAATGGCATAAAATGCGCCTCCTAGAATAACATTTAAAAAAGTAGCATTGTGTTGCGTTTTAAGGGTTATAAAAGATGTACTTAAAATGACTGTAATGGCATTAATACTGAACAAAGTTCCAAGTAATGCAGAACTGTTATCGCCAAAAACGTGGGCTAACAATAGAGGCAGCGCAAATTTGGATTGCACGTAGATCAGCGAGAAACCAGATGTGATCAATAAAAAAGCAGCTAATCTCTTGTTGGATTTCAAAATATCTGCAGTTGTGGCATTGAGCTTGGGTTTAATGGTTTCTGTTTGAGCATGATGAGTTGCCATAGCATTTACATAATTTTCACCAATTAACGTAAGGACGAGCGCCACTGCAGTGAGAGAAGTAAACACATCGATCAAGAAAAAGAGTGGCAAATTTATTTTGAATAAAAGACCTGCCAAAGCTGGCCCAACAGCCACACCGATGTTGATACCAAGGTACATAAGCGAGATCCCGAGTTTTCGCTTTTCAATGGGCATGAGATCAATTGCCAGAGCATCCAAGGCCGGACGAACGGCACCATTAAAAAAGGTGGAGGCTATTAATAATACAATGATCACATGTGGCGCTTTAATAAAAGCGCAGGGTAAAAGTGAAAGTGCTGCAATGGTCTGTGTGATGAGGTAAATTTTTCGCCTGCCAAAGTGATCTGCAAGTTTACCGCCCAAGAATGATCCGGGCATCCTGCTCACCAGTGCAAGCGTGACCACCACACTAGATGAAGCGACAGACATGCCGAGTTTTTGAGTTAAGTATAAGGCTAAAAGTGGACTGACAAAGTCACCAAAGCGATTAATAACATTGGCGGTAAATAGGACGTACATTTCTTTAGGAAGTCCTTTGTACTCGTTGATGAATTGAAACATGATGCAACCTCCGCAATGGATCTTTAGAATAGGATTAAAAGTGTCGAATATTGAGATCCTTTATGAACTTGATTTTAGCAGAGTTTTATTGTATTGTATAACAAATAAATATGATATAAATAATCGATTTTTTCGATAAAGGAGATTGGCATGAATACGGAAGCTTATCAAACATTTGTGACACTTGCAAAAACGCTTAGTTTTTCTAAATCGGCAGAACAGCTCAATGTGGTACAGTCTACGGTTTCATCGCGAATTGTAGAACTCGAAAAATATTTGGATCAAACATTGTTCAATAGAAGCAAGCGCTCGGTGGAACTGACACATGCTGGTCGTGTTTTTTTGCCTTATGCAGAGAAAATACTCAAAAGTGAACACGTGGGCATAGAGAAGCTTAAAACGATGAGCCTCTACGAAGACAAACTTAAAATTTGTAATATTGGCAGCATTTATAGAGGCAAACTTGCTGGGATTATCAATGAATTCTATAGAAAATACCCCATGTATGAAATCGATATAGAGTTTAAAATTTCAGAGATACAGGTGGATATGTTGCTTGAAAGTGAGATCGACATAGGCTTTCTAAACCGAAAACCCAGTTCGCGAAAAATTGAAGTGCGGTCCTATATAGATTATGAAATGATCTTGGTGGCGCCAATTGATTATGAGATTGAAAGCACTATCACGCGTGAAGCATTAGCGCATATTGATCTTGCATTGATCAGTAACGATGCACTAATCATGGAGTGGTTTGAAGAAATTATGCCCGGCAATTATAGACCAAGGCTACATATTAACAGCAGTATACAACTGCGTGAATACATTAAGCGCGGCTACGGCTGTGCGTTTTTACAAGATTTTTTGGTCAAGGAAGATATTGAAGCAGGACGCATGAAGCAAATCGAAATCGAAGGCGTTAAACCGCTTAAGCTCTCCAGTTATATTGCCATTAACAAGTCTAGGGCAAATGCCAAGGTGGTTAAGCGATTTTTAGAACTGCTTCCAGAACTCGATGCGTTTAAGTATAATATTTGAACCTAAATAGAGGTTTCTGAGAGTGTCACATATAAAAAGCAGAAAGGCATTGATATTATGAATATTTTAGTGGTAACAGGTAGTCCAAGAAAAGACGGCAATACCGAAATTATGGCAAATGCATTTACAGAGTCGGCAAGATCAGCAGGACACCATGTGGTGGTGAGACATTTGAGTGGCCTCAAAGTGAATCCTTGTATAGATTGTAAGTACTGCTTTTCACATGAGGGTGTTTGCGTACAAAAAGACGATATGAATGATATTTTGAAAGATGTTGAGCAAACGGACCTACTGGTCATTGCATCACCTATTTATTGGTTTGATGTTTCAGCACAGACAAAATGCTTCATAGATCGCATGTACGCCCTTGCTAAAAAAGGCTTCAGGATTAATTCAGTTGCAATGCTACTCAACGCAGGTGCAGATCATGTGTTTGATGCTGCTGAAGCACAAATCAAGGCGATTTGTTCATACTTGAAATGGGATTTAAAAGGGATTATTAAAGTGCCTAATATGACTGAGAAAGGCAGTATGAGGCATTCGAATCAACTTGAAGAAGTACGTGAGTTTGGAAGACATCTGTAAAAACTAAGTTGTTGTTGGCAAAAACTGTGTTTAGGAGTGAATGGTTCTATGAAAAAATTGGTTATAATTAACGGGGCACCTGGTGTTGGAAAAACCACAGTTTGCAAAGCATTGAATCAAAAAATTAAAAACTCTGTCTGGTTAGATGGGGATTGGTGCTGGATGATCAACCCTTTTCAAGTCACAGAAGAGAACAAGATCATGGTTGAAGATAATATTACCCATTTGCTAAAAAATTTCTTAGGCAATAGGTCGATTGAAACCATTATTTTCAACTGGGTAATCCCGCATGATGACTTGATGAATTCAATTATAGGCAAATTACCTGTTGAAGGGGTTAAAATTATAAAGATTTCGCTGATCAGTTCTGAAGAAGTGTTGAGCCAGCGTATGATGAAAGATGGTCGACCAAAAGAAAAAATTGAAGAGAGTATAAAAAGACTAGAAGCATACTGGCATATGGATACGATTAAAGTCGATTCTTCTGCATTAAGTATTGAGCAGACCGCTGAAAGGATAAATGAACTTATCAAAATCTAATAAATATTTAGGAATAGGTTTGGACTTATAACCGTAATGCTGTTGAAGATAATACTCTGACCATGTCGGCAACTAAAGTTGTTTTAGAAGGGATAACCATTGGTGGAAAGCGCATATTGAACAGTTTGAAGCGATTAATCATCGGGGAGCGACTTTATTTCTAGAAGCAATAGGTTCAAATCAAGAGCAGTTAACTGAATGGAATATTAAGAATATTCACGTGTTGATTCTAAAGCGCATTGACAATGGAAATGCTGGAAAGTATGGAAAAGAAAAAGTTCTGATTCTTGGAGCAAGACATTTGCCGCTCAACCATTATGGACTTGATCATCATTAGACTTGATCAGCGTGTTGATTATTATGATGTGCTTGATTTAGCACATATAACAATGAATTATGGGCCGCTTATGAAATTTGTGTCGGACTTGGTTGTTGAGTTGGAAGGGGGTGGACTGTCGGTGTTGGATTAGAGAATTGGATGAGAGGGTCTGTATCAAGTTAAAAAAAGACCCACTCCACGAATTGTTGATAGGGTGGGTTTATTTTTCTAATATATTATTGTAAAAATCTACAAATTATTTAAAAGTGAAAATGCAATTTTTTTTGCCATTAAAGGAGGTACAGCATTTCCAATTTGTACAAAGTTGGCAGTACGAGGACCTTCAAAATAATAGTTATCGGGGAATGTTTGTAATCTAGCAGCTTCTCGAACTGTAATAGATCTGGTTTGAATTATATCTGGATGTATAAAATGGTGCCCGTCTTTTGACAAATGTGCAACAACTGTATGAGAGTGATTTAGATTACCTGCAACAACTTTAAATCTATCGAGAAAAGACTTTCTATTATTGTGAGTCATAAGTTCTTCTTCCAAATCAGTATACTTTAGTCTCAAACTTTCTTCATTCCATTTCTTTATTGCTTTTTCATATATTTTTAAATCTCTCGCATTCTGTGTTCTTGCATGATGATGTGTAAGAATATCGCTATTATTACGTACATCTATTGAAGTTTGTGCTTTAGTAGGTTTGCATGCATAATTATATTTTTTATACTTTTCTCCAGCTTGTATATTAGGTAGATCCTTAAATAGCTCATCAATAGAAAAATTATACTCTGAGTGATAAAAAAAAGATTCTGGGGTGATTATATCTTTTCTAAATCCAATCAAAATAACTCTTTTTCTGTTTTGAGGTACACCAAAGTCTTTAGCATTTAGGGTGAAAGATTGTAAACTGTAGCCCACTCTTTTTAGATATCTATTTAGGTTTTTGTAGATAGTACCATTTTGAGCAGTAAGTATTCCTTGGACATTTTCAAAAACGAAAGCTTTTGGTTGATAATGCTTTAAAAATCTTACATATAGTTTATAGAGATAATTCCGGTCATCATTTTTCATTGAATTTTTATCTCTAGCCCTTCCGAGCAAAGAATATGCTTGGCATGGTGGTCCTCCAACAATAACATCCACTGTATTATGATCCTTAAGGTTCATTTCCTTATCAATTTGTTTAAACATATTATGAATTGTTTTCTCTGATATTTCATTGTTGATAATCAATTCTAATTTTTCCTTGGGGACATAATCTAACAACTTCTTTCTTGCTACTTCACGTTCTTTATCTGTTAAATTATAGGTTTTCTGATATTCATAGTAATACTCCAATTTATTAGATTTTCTCAAGTAATGGTATATTGCTCGAGTTTCGAGTGTCATAACCGCGTGCTTATTCATTTCAATATGTGCAATTGGTGTATATCCAGCTTTAATAAAGCCTTCTGATAAACCACCTGCACCTGCAAATAAGTCGATAAAATTCATAGTCCTCACCATCCCACTATATCATACCAGGCTTCACCCTTGCATGCAAGAAAATCAAAATCAATATGGGAAATCATGTAGGATCAAAATAATTATTTAATTTCCCAAGTCTTTACATATTTTTGTGATATAATTTTTATGTGATTCAGAATGTAAGATACAATTAGTTTAACAATGGGGGGATGGATATGTTTAAAGAGTTTGTTCCAATATTTAACAACAACTTTGCCGTGAATATGAATGATATTGAGTTCCCTTTGACATCCTATGTAGAACAGACCCTATTAGAAATAAAGTCTGCTAATGTTCCGACTATAATAGTTTATCCAGATGGAAATGAACTAAATACAATGTTGCTTCCATACATTGCGCTTTATAGTCGATATAAAAATTTTTTTGGTGATATCACTGATCTAGCTAAGGCATTAGAAATTGATGAATTTATCTATTATGATAGCCGTCTAGGTAAATTTAAAGGTAAAAAAATATATAAAGAATGGGGGGCGTGTGCTGATTCTTTACCTGAGGATTTAAGAAATAGTCAGGCAATAAAAATTGAATTTGCGCATGGAGATACGGGATATATTACAGAGAAAGATTTCTATAAAATCACAAGATACAAAGGGGGTGCAACACGATTAAATAATATTGAAAAATGTAATAATGATAAAAAAAATACTGTGTTAATAGAGCAATTCGGTCTATCAACGACCGCTGTGTCAACACTAATTAATAGTACTGTACTTTATATAAAAAATAAAATTGAAGCGGATAATATTGTAAATAGTACGACTACAAATTTTGGGCCGATAAAAAAAGAAAAGCTTTCAAACGTTGCTCCTTTAGCTTATTGGACTAATAATGGTAAAAAAATAAATTATTCTGGAAATAGGCAAGGATTAACTCCAGTTGTAAATATTACTTCTAACTTAGAAAATGCAATTAATCTTCTATATAATAAAAATGAGATTAATTTAGTTATAGTTGACTTAGCTGATTTAAGAGGGATAGATTTTAATCTGTTAGAACAAATAGTAGATCTTACTGAGAAAATTGGATTGATTATACTGTTACCATTTAAGAAATACAAAGATTTTACCGAGTATTTTGAGAAAAGTAAATTTGATCAAATCGTAGTTACTAAATCAAAAGCAGCAAGATATTTGAAGAATTCTCCGAAAGAATCAATCCAAGTCAATCAACAAATTATTTTTAATAATTATGTGGATCGAAATATCCAGTTTGATGATATAAAAGAGAATGAAAAAATTTGTTTTTTGAAAGTCTACAAGGAGTTGAATTTTTTGCTTTCCGGTCCTAGTGTTGATGAAAAAATAAGAGATTTAATTAGTAAATCGTTTGGGCTTCTTTCATCTCTTAAATCATATATGGCCTTTGATACACCAAATAGTAATGAGAATTCTATTTATGTAAAAAAACAATTGAAAGATATCGAGACGGATATTTTAGAAATACTTCAGAATGATAGTTTTTATAGTGCTGAAAAGCTTCAATTGATTCTTGAAATGCAGAAGGATTTGCTAAAAATTGTCTTTTCTGAGAACAAAATGGCAAGCAAAGCTAAAGAAATTTTAAAATACAGCACAAGTAAAAGAATATTATTTATCGTTCAGAATAATCGTGTAAAATCAATCTTTGACAGTTATGTCAAAGAGCGATTCAGAGATAAAATTGTTCATTGCAAAACAATTTCTAAAGTACAAAGGGATGTTTTTTATGATATTACGTATATCTTAGGAGTTGTACCGAATCCAAAATTAAGTTCAACATTGTTCTCTTTAATGAGTTCAAAGAGAATGGTATTTGTGTATTATGAATCATACTTGAATTATATAAAATTTTTATATAAGAATAATGTTTTGAATTTGCTTGAGGAAGAATTAATATCTGAAATCATGTATGAGGAATTATTAACTGATAGTGAGCAAAAAAAAGCTGATTATAATCTTATATCCGAATTAACACAAGTAGTAAATGGATATAATTACAAAGATGCTTTCAGAATTTATTTTGGAAATAACGAAGATGAAGATAGCTCGAAGTGTGATTATTTGGTAAATTTCAACGAATATATTGGAGTATTTAAAAAAGATTATAAAGTTTATCGTGTTAATTTGGAAGAACAGAATTTAGAAGATGCAAAGGTATCAACTTTATCAATTGGTGATGAGATATTAATATTGAATGAGAAATTTAAATCAGGATCATTTTTAGAAGAAATAATTGAAGCACTACTCCAAGATTTTGATTTCCAGAATAAATATAGTAAAAAGATCAAGCTATCAAAAATGTGGAAAAAAATATTAAGTGATTATTTAGAGAATCATAATTTGAGACCATCTCAACTATATCAACTTTTGAAAGCAAAAGGATTAAAAAAAACGTATACAACATTTAGAAATTGGATTTTTAATGATTATATAGTTGGGCCAGATCAAGAAAGTGATTATAAGCTAATTTTTTCATTAAATCCGGAGTTATACTCAAGTTGGAAAACTGTATTTGATGCATGTAATATGGTGAGGAGTTTACATATAAAACTTCGCCATGACATTGGCAAGATGATTGTTGAGTCTTATTTTAATGATAAGGTTATTTCTAAGAATTTGAGTTATTTAGATATTGATTTTATGAGCAAAGTTACAATTTGTGAAGTTGCTAAAATTGATAAAGGTGAGTTTAGAGTTGCAAATTACATGGTTAATGCTGTTAAGAGGAAAGAGGCCTAGGATGGATAAAGTTGACGTTAGAGAAAAAATGATAGAGCTGATAAAAAAAGAATTGCTTGGTCCTGGATCTGAAGATTTTTCAGAGAATGAGAGTGAAGAATTAATTTGGGAAAAGCCTTCAAAGAGATATTCTACAGGTATTTTATACCCTAGAGGAGTAACTAATAGTGAGCAGGAAGACATAAAAAGCACGAATAATGAAAATGAAGAATTAGAAAAAGAAATTGATGTAATCACAATTGATAATACCTTGGGAGAAGAATCGGTTTTTGATAATAATATTGATGAAACAATAGCACTAACAAATCAACTTAAACCGTCATCAATGGGAATGACTTTTTTTGCTCAAGGGAACGTGAAGACTTTATCTGTAATTTATCAGTATGGGATGTACAGAAAAGCCAAGAGAATTGAAATTAGAAAGAAACTTACGGAATTAGAGATTACTGAGATTAGAAGTAAAATGTCAAGTAAGAGTTTTCAAATAAAAGATGGAAATATTGAGCTTATCACAGAACTAACAAAAGATGAATCTAAAAAGTTACGTGAAGAAGTTAAAAATATAGAAAATTTGAAGTTAAAAAAACTACTAAATAAGTTGATTGATCATCAATATGCATATAAACGGATTCCAGTTAAGGCGAGTAAGGTGAAATTTTATTTTGATAATGATGAAAATTATAGAGACTTCAATGATGATCATATTAAAATATTTGTTAAGCGTAAATATTATGAAAATATTAATAAAACAAGTTTCACAGTAGTAATGATTAATGGATCCATAGTGGATGGAGAAAGCAATATTATTTTTCAACCTGAATTGAAGATTACATCGCTAGATAATGAATGGAATCTAGTATCGTATTCCTCTTTACCAATGTTAGAAAATAGAATGACAGAAGAAGAAAGAAATTTAGAGTTATTATTTAGATATAAACAGAAATTTGGGATTGGTCATGGTGTAAGTGTTGAATATAAAAAGACTTTGGACCATTGGTGTATTGAAACGACATTCATACCTGAACATGAAGTTGTAAGTATGAATTTTGAAATTGCAGATATACCTGAAGAAGTATTGAGTATGGAAAAATTATCATCAGTATCCGACTTAGCTAATGATGAAATATTAGATAATTTAGAGAAAATGGTCAAGTCCTATTCGCTCTGGGTAAATCAGAAGATGAATGATATTAACATATTAGACTCTAACTACGTTGAAGCTGCTATGAAAAACCATAAAAATGCAACCATAGTATTGGAAAGATTGAAAAAAGGGATTAATACATTACGAGAGAACAAAAGTGCATTAATAGCTTTTAAAGATGCCAATTACGCTATGCTTATGCAACGTGTTCAAGGTAGCAAGCGAAGAAAAAATATAATGCCAGATGATAGCGTCGAGGTTGCTAAAATATATAAGAATACGGACATAAAAAAGGCGAAATGGAGGGCATTTCAACTTGCATTTTTCGTGATGTCTATTGAGTCGTTAGTTAATGAAAAATCAGAACATAGAGATTTGGTTGATTTAATATGGGTTCCCACAGGTGGTGGAAAAACAGAAGCCTACTTGGCTTTAACTGCATTCACGATATTCTACCGTAGATTGAGAGGAATTAATGAATCTAGTGGTACAGCGGTTATCATGAGATATACATTGAGACTTCTTGCTGCACAACAATTTTTAAGGGCCACCTCTGTAATATGTGCATGTGAATTGATAAGAAGAGAGAAAAAAGGGGTATATGGTGATGAAGAGATAACAGTTGGTTTATGGATTGGTAGTAATGTTACCCCAAATACAGATCAAGAGGCAAGAGTAAATTATGAAAAGGTGGTGGCAAGTAAAAATCAGTATGATATTGATAAATATTACAAATTCCAAATATTAGAATGCCCTTGGTGTGGAACTAAATTAGTGAAGAAACAGATAGGAGGACATTTAGAGGGAAAATATGGTTTAGGAACAGACAAGAAAAAAGTGATTCACAAATGTACCAATAAAAATTGTGATTTTCACAGGAAATTACCAGTGGCTGTAGTAGATGATTATATCTATGAGAGACCACCAACGTTACTATTTGCAACGGTTGATAAGTTTGCGACTTTACCTTGGAAAGGTGAAGTATCTGAGATCTTTGCAAGTGGAGATGATATCACTGCTACTCCAGAATTGATTATTCAAGATGAACTGCATTTAATTTCAGGTCCTTTAGGAACAATAGTAGGATTATATGAAACGGTAATAGATCATCTTTGTTCACAGAAGGGGAGAAAACCTAAAATAATTGCCTCTACAGCAACAATACGTAATGCTAGGGAGCAAGTAAGAAATCTTTATAATAGGGATGTATCTCAGTTTCCTCCTCCTATGATTGATATTGATGACTCATATTTTATTAAATCTAACTCACTAAACGAAAAATTTGGTAGAAAATATTTAGGTATTATGGCATCCGGAAAAACTCAAACTACAGTGGAAATACGACTTATGGGGAAATTATTACAATCAATTAAAAATATAGACTGTAATGATGATCTAAAAGATGCATATTGGACTTTGGTTGGATATTTTAATAGCATAAGAGAACTAGGTAAATGTACGACACTTGTTAACGATGACATAAAGGATTTTATGCGAAGGTTGTCAAATCGTTCTGGAGATGAATTAAGGTATGTATATCAAGCAGACGAATTAACAAGTAGAGTATCTTCAAATGATATATTGAAGACGTTAGATAAACTAGAATTAATTTATAGAAGTGATAACAGAGAGCATAAAGTATATGCATCAGATATAGTTTTAGCTACAAACATGATTTCTGTAGGAGTTGATGTAAGTCGTTTAAATTTAATGGTAATAGTGGGACAACCTAAACTCACTGCAGAGTATATACAAGCTTCGAGTAGAGTGGGGCGAAGAGATCCAGGTTTAGTATTTACGTTATATGATTCTGCAAAGACTAGAGATAGATCGCATTATGAAAATTTCAAATCTTATCATGACTCTTTTTACTACTATGTAGAACCTACAAGTTTAACACCTTTTTCTGAAGCAGCTTTAGATAGAGCTTTGCATGCATTAATTATTACATTGATGAGACATTCATTTGGATTTAATTCAGAAGAAGATGCTGGCAAATTTATTGAGGATGGAGAATACATTACAGAGATCAAAAAAATATTGATTGAACGTGTGAGTATTATTGACCCTGATGCTTCTAAAATAGTTAAAGAGAAAATTGATTCATTCTTTGAGTTTTGGAAAAATAAAATTGAAGGTTTAGAAGAAGGGCGAGAATTAAGATATACATTTACAGGGAAAAATGGCCAATTTTCCAGATTGTTAAGAGATTATGGAAAGAATGAGAATGAGAATGCCTATGAAACCTTGCGCGCAATGCGGAATGTAGATACAGAAACAAGAGTTCATTTAAGGAGATTAAAGAAATGAATGATAAGCGTTTAGTTTTAAAGAAAGGATATAAATTGAGAAGTTCTCAAGCAATCTCACCTTTTGGTGTAGGTGCAGTTGTTGATTTTAAAAAACAGTCATTAATGGCTGCATCAACTCAGTTCTGGAATATTGATAAATGCAGGGAAATTCATGATGAGAGACTTGAAAGAGTCTTAAATGTTGACACTTTTTATATACCCGAGAATTTAGATGTGGATGAATATTATGGTTTTCCTTTTGTTAATTTCCCAGAGTGGTATTTTTGCCCCAGTTGTAGAAAGTTTAAGCCTATATCAGAATGGGAACGGGAGTTTCTTATAAAACCACAGAATAAAAAAGCAGAAGCGATGCTAGAACCTAAGTGTGTAACTTGTAAGAATGTTGATTTAGTACCTGCTAGAATTGTATGTGTTTGTAAAGAAGGACATATTACTGATTTTCCTTGGGTTGCATGGGTTCATTATAAATCAAATAAAACTGATAAACAGATTTGTACGGATAAACCTCAATTGAAAATTAGTACATTAGGATCTACTACAGGGTTAGAGGGGATAAGAGTTGAATGTGAGCATTGTAAGGCTTCAGCTTCATTGCAAGGCTCATTTAAAAAAGGTGTTTTTAAAGAAATTATAAGCAATCTAAATAAATTAGGGAAAGAAGATCTAGCAAATAACTTTAAATGCGATGGTAATATGCCATGGAGTTTGTCTAAAGAGAAATGTGAATTAGAAGAAGAATTAGTTGTAGTTCAAAGAGGCGCATCGAATATTCATTATTCAAAAGTGATTAGCTCAATTGTTATACCACCGTATTCAAATAAGTTATCTCAAGATGTGGAGAAAAATAGAACTTATAGAGAGATTGTCCGTGATATTGAAGATTTAGATGAAAATGAGACTTGTGAAGATTTTCTAAATGATAAAAATGTAAAGAGGAGAATTAAGAGAATAGCAGAAGATCTAAGATTTGATTTAGATGAAGTAACTAAAATCATATATAGAAAACTCATTAAAAATGAGAGTAATTGTTATATTGAATTAATATATAAAGCTGAAGAATATAAAGCAATGACGGGGCAAATTGAAATTGAAAATTTGCTCGAATCTGACTTTAAGCTTAAAAATACAGATATAGAGATGTATGGATTGGATTTCCTTGCTCAAGTTGTATTAGTTGAAAAACTTAGAGAGGTTAGAGCCTTAGTTGGGTTTACAAGAATATTACCACCGGATAGTAAACATTTTAATGAGAATGGTGATTCACAGGAGGCTAAACTGGTTAGCACTAAGCAAAAAAACTGGTATCCAGCTTATGAAGTTAGAGGCGAAGGACTTTTTATTGAATTCGATTTTGATAAATTATCAAAATGGGCAAAAAATCCTGATGTGATCAATAGAGCGAATATATTACACACAAGGAAAGATAGTCAAATTAAATTGAGAGGAGATAAAGCTAGGAATATATCTCCAGAGTTTATTGCGTTACACACTTTTGCGCATTTATTAATTAAGCAATTAAGCTTTGATTGTGGCTACTCTTCGGCATCTTTAAGAGAACGTATTTATTTTAATAATGATGAGAATACTATAAAAATGTGTGGTATTTTAATTTATACGGCTTCTGGAGATGCTGAAGGAACATTAGGAGGACTAACTAGACAAGGTTATCCTGACCGATTACCTCAGATTATATTAAAGGCATTATTAAATGCCTCATGGTGTTCGAATGATCCTGTATGCATTGAATCTAATGGGCAGGGAAGAGATTCACTTAACCTTGCTTCGTGTTATTCTTGCTCCTTAGTTTCAGAAACTAGTTGTGAGGAGTTCAATTCCTTATTAGATCGCGGATTATTAATCGGTACATTAGATAATAAAAAGATTGGATATTTAGAGTCTTTAGTTGATTAGGAAAATTATTGAAGAACTTGATATATTATAGTTGCTTGACTAGGACAAAGACAATTTCTTTAAGGTAGTAATTTCAATGGATCAAGTCAATCAATCTAGAAATGGTATTGAGCATAAAAATATTATTGATTTCCTTTTAGAGGATTAAACTTGGCCAAATTATATTTCAAATGCCATTACATGGGGGATAACTTATGGCAAGAAGGCATTTTTCTAGATGAGTATTCCGGTGTCTTCTGAGCCGTATGTCCGATAACGATGAGCCACCATTCCGTTTTAGATTGAGCCATAGTTCCGAAGCTTTTGAGCCAACAATTGTAGTTCCTTTATAATTAAAAAAAGGCTGTTGCTCATCTAATTTCTTAGATTTGCAACAGCCCCCATTGTATAAGTTATTTTTTGAGACGGTTCTTAATTAAAGTACTAAGAGATAAATAAGCTAATCCACCTAATAATAACCATGAAACCATAGTAACCTTTGATACAGAAATGAGGTGAATGACCTTAGCAGAAATAAAAGGTGTCAATTTGCTCATAATATTCCAATTTTTGTATATCTGTGGAAACATAGCGAAGAATAGTAAAGGCACTACTAGAATTATATTTATTTTTTTACTAATCTTATTGTGTTGAGTGATCAGATAACTAAATGTGCCACCTATTAAAAGATACTGCAAGACATGTAATGTTTGTAATGTATATTCAAACGTTTCATATTCACCAATACCCAAATAATTTGTATACCCAAGTAAACATACTTGAATAATTAGCAGTAGAGAAAAGAATAATGTCATGACCTATACCTCCAATGGCTGTTAAGAGATATGAGACTCATATCTCTACGACACAATAGCTTATTGCCAACCTCCATTTCCTATAATAATCGTTACTTGAACATCCCAAGCTGCACCTGTTTGAATTCTTTTTAATCAGAGTGTGAGTTTACTTTTCCATTTAAGGAATTACTTTTTCATTATCAACATGATATCATTTTTTTGAAATTTGTAAAAGAAAAAACAGGAAAAATATTTTTAATAATACAAAAAATGGGATCATATATTTTTTATCAAAATAGGCATGCTTGGCGACCACACATGATATTGAATATTCTTTTCAAATAGACCACCGGGTCCGGTGGGTGTTGACCACCCAATCCGGAAAATGGAACCAGAGGTTCCGGTGGTGAGATCAATTTGATTATTTATTTTGTTTAAGCCCGTAT
>NZ_JADKNH010000027.1:0-19574 GCF_015352425.1 Fusibacter ferrireducens
CAATCCTTTAAATTATTATCTAAGATAAGTTGGAATATAAGTTGTAGAGCCGTATACGAGACCCGTACGTACGGTTCAATGAGAGGGAGATAATTCTTGCAGTTATCTTTCTACTCTATTATATATAGCAAAAAAAGGCTCATGTTCTAATTTGTGTTATAATGGAATGGATCAATTTATTAACAAGTTAAGAGGGGGTGTAGATGATATTTTTTTGTAAGCAACGCTTAAAAAAATACATAACAGTGATAAAAATATTTATGATCATAAGTCTAGCAATGAGTTTAAATGCATGTACAGACTATACTTCAGAGCATCATACGGTGAATTCAAATCCAATTAATAGTGTCAATATTGGATTTGTTGCTCAAAGCGATGATGGCAGACTTTATTTTCAAGATGGGAGAAACGAAAATAACATTACTCAATTAAGTGATTCAGGAGATCTCACTTTTGAGAATACTTACGGGATGTGCTTATTGCTCCATGATAAATACCTTTATTACAGGAATTTTGGTGAAGGCGCAGAACTTATGAGACTTGAAATTGAGCATCCAGAGCAAAGAGAAATTATTTCGGATATAAATACACTGCAGGCGGTCATTGTAGATCAGATGATCTACGCAAACGTTGTCGATATGGCATCTGATCAAAATGGTATGTACAGAATGCGTTTGGATGGTACCCAAAAGAAGAGACTGGTATCGGGTGGTATAAACTGCATGCAATATGAATCCGATTACATTTATTATGCTCTACAGCAGAGAGGACAATTGTTTAGAATCGATTTAAATGGTAAAAACAGAGCAGAAATTCTATGGCAAGAAACAGGAGAATATGTTGTAACAACACATTTCATAGTAAATAATGGCTGGATATATTTTAATAATTCAAATCGTGAAGGTGATGGAAAAGGATTTGGAGCGATAGATAGCTCTCAAAGCATATGTAGAATGCGTGTTGATGGCACTGAATTTGAGGAATTGGTGATGGGGAATGTTGCCAATATTTATTCGAATTCAGAAGAAGATTATTTACTGTATATATTTAAAGATAACTTGTATGCTCTGAATCTGAACACGAGAGCAACACGTCAAATTCTTAATGAAAGAATACATTGGGTCAATGTAATTGATGATGTTGTGTATGCATTGGACTGGCAGGCTGAGGAGAAAAACTCGGTAATATACATTATCGATATGGAAAATGGAGCAGTGACTGTATTGGGCGAGCGCGTGGATGAATAGAAAATTTATAGCACAAAAAAACAAAATAGCCTCAAAAATCGCAGTGATCTTTGTAGAAATACTTTGTATTTTTATTAAAACATAATGGGTATTTGAGGCTATAACGTAAGTATTAAAGGGCTTCGAGCATATCTTCAATTCTATCCAGGATATTGTTTAGAGTATCGATATTTAAATTTTCCTTTAGAATAAAATCATAAAAGTCCAATCCTTTTAGACGCTTGTTTAAGTTATCTACTTCAGAGGACGTTAAAATAACCACTGGAATTGATTTAAATTTGGATTCTTTGAGATCTTGAATTAAGTTTTCACCAGACATATCAGATAGTTCCATGCCTGTAAATATGACATCTATCTCATCATGAGCTAGTATTCTAAATAAATCGCTGCCCTTTTTTGTTTCAAAATAAGCGTGACCGCTTCTCAAGACTAAATCGTGGACAACGCGTCTGAAAAAATCACTGTATTCAAAATGAAGAATTCTCATAGCCACTCCTTTTACTATTGTAGATATACGAGTTGTTATAACAATATAATACCCGAAAAAAAGAAAAATAACAAACGAATGATCTAAAAATCATGCAAATCATAAAAATATTTCACAAATTTAATAAAATGTATTGACACACTGTTAAAACATTGTTATATTAGTCTTCAATATAGGAAACAGACGATGACGGAGAATATTAGAATGAACTTTTAAAGAGACCTGATGTTTGGTGTGAATCAGGAAAGGCAATTTTAATTCTCGCTCCCGAGTTTCATATCTGAATCAAGTAAGATATGACGTTACTCACGTTAAGAGATCAAAGTGACATAGACAATGTTTATGTAATTTGGGTGGTACCGCGCAGACAAAGACTGCGTCCCATTAGGGACGTAGTCTTTTTTTAATTTGAAAAAACAAAATATGGAGGAAATGGAAATGAAAAGGATAACTATTTTTGACACAACTTTAAGAGATGGTGAACAAGCGCCAGGTTTCACGATGAATTTATCTGAAAAAGTTAAAATAGCAAAACAATTGGAAAAGCTTGGTGTAGATGTTATAGAAGCTGGATTTGCCATTGCATCACCAGGGGATTTTAACGCTATAAGAGAAATTTCGAGAAATGTTGGAAATGTCAGTGTTGCCTCTCTTGCAAGAACGACTAAACTCGATATTGATAGAGCATGGGAAGCATTGCAGTTTGCCAAAAAACCAAGAATACACCTATTTATTGCCACTTCAGATGTCCATCTAAAATACAAATTAAAAATGACTAAGGATGAAGCTTTAAAATCAGCTGTAGAAGCAGTAAGATATGCCAAAAGATTCTTTGATGATATTGAGTTCTCTGCGGAAGATGCAGTGAGAAGCGATTTGGGATTTTTAACAGAGATATTCACAGCTGTGATTGCTGAAGGTGCAAAGACGATCAATATTCCCGATACAGTGGGTTATACAACACCGGATGAATACTACGCCTTTATCAAGACTTTAAAGAACCAAATTACAAACATTGAGAATGTAAACATATCGGTTCACTGTCACAATGATCTGGGGTTTGCCGTTGCGAATTCGTTAGCTGCAATCAATGCAGGCGCCACACAAATTGAATGTACAATAAATGGCATTGGCGAAAGAGCTGGCAATGCGGCGCTTGAAGAAATTGTTATGGCCATTGATACCCGTAAGGATTATTTTAATTGCTACACCAATGTGGATACAAAACAGATCATAAAAACAAGCAAATTGCTTCAGAATATAACAGGTGTTAAAGTTCAACCTAATAAAGCCATTGTAGGGGATAATGCATTTGCACATGAGGCAGGTATCCATCAACATGGCATGTTGCAAGAGCGCACAACATATGAGATTATGACGCCAGAATCGGTCGGTTTAGAAACGAGTAAAATTGTACTTGGCAAACATTCCGGGCGACATGCTTTTATAGATCGTGTTAAAGCATTAGGATATGTACTTGATTCTACAGAACTTGAAACTGCATATGGGGCATTTATTGATTTATGCGATAAGAAAAAAGAAGTTTACGATGCAGATATTGATGCAATTTTAAATAAGGAAACAACTCATATACCTGAAGTGGTTAAATTAGAAACTTTTATGATTCACTCTGGGAAACATATACCAGCGACGGCAACAATCTCTCTAGTCATTGATGGCAATGAACTGACAGAGGCTTCTGTGGGAGACGGTCCGGTAGATGCTTCATTTAAGGTGATTGAAAAATCGGTTAATAAGAAAATTAAATTGATTGACTATAAAATCAATGCTGTGTCGGAAGGCAAGGATGCCCTTGGAGAGGCAGTTGTGATTCTGAAAATCGACAATAAAAGCTATCGAGGACGCGGCATAAGCACAGATGTCATTGAAGCGAGTATCAATGCTTATATAGAAGCAGTTAATAAATCATATATAGAATTAAACTAGGAGGACGAAAAAAATGGGAATGACCATGACACAGAAAATTTTAGCGGCACATTGTCAAAAAACGCATTTAACAGCAGGAGAATTTGTACATGTTGATTTGGATATGGTGCTTGGGAATGACATCACAGCACCTGTGGCAATTGACAGTTATGACCAAATGGAAGTTAAACGTGTTTTTGACACCAATAAAATTGCACTTGTTCCAGACCACTTTACACCTAACAAAGATATTGAAACTGCAAATTTGGCGAAAAAAATGCGCCAATTTGCAAAAGATAATCAAATTGCAAATTATTTTGAAATTGGACAAATGGGTATTGAGCATGCTCTTTTACCTGAAAAGGGTTTAGTTGTGTCAGGTGACGTGGTTATTGGAGCCGATTCTCATACATGTACTTATGGCGCTTTAGGAGCTTTTTCAACAGGCATTGGGAGTACAGATATGGCAGTGGGTATGGCTACGGGTAAGTGCTGGTTTAAAGTGCCTACAGCTATTAAGGTTGTTCTTACAGGTGAACTTCAGGATTGGAGTAGTGGCAAAGATGTGATTTTACACTTAATTGGACTTATTGGTGTAGATGGTGCGAGATATCAATCTTTAGAATTTACTGGAGAGGGATTAAGCAGTCTTACCATGGATGACCGATTTACCATTGCCAATATGGCAATTGAAGCAGGTGCTAAAAACGGTATATTTGAAGTTGATGAAAGGACAATCGCCTATATTGAAGCACACAGTGAAAGAGCAGCAAAAGTTTACAGAGCGGATTCCGATGCTGAGTATGCTCAAGTCATTGAAATAAATCTAAGTGAAATCGAGCCAACCGTTGCTTTTCCACACCTTCCAGAAAATACAAAGACATTTAACGAAATTCCTGAAATTAATATTGATCAAGTTATTGTGGGCTCGTGTACAAACGGTAGGTTTGATGACTTAAAAGTGACTGCTGAAATATTAAAGGGTCATAAAGTGCATCCAAACGTGAGAATGATCATTATACCAGCCACTCAAAAAATATACTTGGATGCGGTAAAAGCGGGTTATGTAGAGATCTTTATCAATGCAGGAGCGGTTGTGAGTACGCCAACTTGTGGTCCGTGTTTGGGTGGACACATGGGTATTTTAGGCGCAAATGAAAGAGCTGTGGCGACAACAAATCGAAATTTTGTCGGTAGAATGGGTCATAAGAGTTCAGAGATATATCTTGCAAGTCCTGCAGTAGCCACTGTTTCCGCAATTGAAGGAAAACTTTCGTCGCCAAGATTATTTTATAAAGGAGAATAACCATGAAAATATTTAAATATGGAGATAATGTAGATACAGATGTAATTATACCAGCAAGGTACTTAAATATAACTGATCCAGCACATTTGGCAGAACATTGCATGGAAGATATAGATCAGAGTTTTTGTGAAAGGGTTATTGAAGGTGATGTCATTGTTGCAGGAGATAACTTTGGCTGTGGGTCTTCAAGGGAACACGCTGTTATTGCAATAAAGGCCTCTGGCGTCAGCTGCGTGATTGCAAAAAACTTTGCACGTATTTTCTTTAGAAATGCCTTAAATTTAGGACTTACAATCATTGAGTGTGAAGCTGCTGTAGATGCGCTGACAGAAGCAGATGAAATCGTAGTAGATGTTGAAAAAGGCGAAATTAAACGTGTAAGTGATCAAAAAGTGTTTAAGTTTCAACCGTATCCGCCATTCTTATTAAACATGATACAAAATGATGGACTGATCAACACAACGAAGAAGACCTTAAAACAGGAGGCTATTTAATTCATGGAATCTTACAAAATTGGTATTTTAAAAGGAGATGGCATTGGTCCGGAAATCGTTGACGAAGGTATTAAAGTCATCCAAAAGATAGCAGCACTCAATGCTTTTAAAGTAGATTTTATCGATGAAAAAATAGGTGGCGATGCGATAGATGCCTATGGTGTGCCGATAACAGATGAGACACTGAAAGTTTTAAGCACATGTGAGGCTATTTTGATGGGATCGGTTGGAGATCCAAAGTATGACCATATTGCCCCAGAACTTCGTCCAGAAAAGGCACTTTTGAAAATGCGCAAGACATTAGGACTGTTTGCAAATATAAGACCTGCGCGCCTCTATGAAGCTTTAAAAGAACATTCACCCCTCAAGTCTAGTATTTTAAGCGATGGACTCGACATTTGTGTTGTAAGAGAACTCAATGGAGGAATCTATTTTGGAGAACAAGTGGAAAGTGCAGATGGCCAATCTGCTTCCGACTTGATGGCCTATAGCGCACCTGAAGTTAAACGTATTGCAAAAATTGCTTTTGAGATGGCAATGACTCGAGATAAGAAAGTCACAAGCGTTGACAAAGCAAATGTACTTGCAAGTTCTAGACTTTGGCGGAAAACGGTAATTGAGGTGTCAAAAGATTTTCCAGAAGTGACTTTAGAGCATCTTTACGTGGACAATGCGGCAATGCAACTGATTATAAATCCAATGCAATTTGATGTGATCTTGACAAGCAATCTATTTGGTGATATTTTATCAGATGAAATGAGTGTGCTTACTGGTTCTATCGGACTTTTGCCAAGCGCATCTATAAATGAAAGCAAGCTTGGCTTATATGAACCCATACATGGTTCTGCACCAAGTATTGCAGGGCAAAATATAGCAAATCCTATTGCCACAATTTTATCGGTGGCGATGATGTTTCGCTATTCTTTAGGAAGACATGACTGTGCAGATCAAATTGAAAATGCCGTATTAAAAGTATTGAATAATGGGCATCGTACAATTGATTTGGCAGGCAAAGATCAAAAATCATTGAGTACATCAGAAATAGGAGATTTAATAGCGGAGGCTTTATGAATGCTTTTACCCTAGCTGTCATTGAAAATATCTCAAAAATTCCAAAAGGGCGTATTTCCACATATGGCAGAATTGCAGAATTATCAGGAAACCCCAGAGCCTCTAGACAGGTTTCGAGAATTCTCAGTACAATGAGCAGTCGATATCAACTCCCTTGGCATAGGGTCATCAACTCACAAGGTAGGATTTCCTTAAAACCCGGTATGGGATATGAAGAACAGAGGCGTCTCCTTGAGGACGAAGGCATAGAATTTGATTTGCAGGGCAAAATAGATTTAAAAAGGTATATTATTTAAAAAGATAAAAAGAGAGTCCAGAAAATAGTTTAAACTGTTTTCGAGACTCTCTTTCTTCTAAGTCCAGTTCGAAGAAGAATTCAAACTGTTCAGATTGAACAAAGGAATTGAACGTATAGATCTGTACTGCTGTCTAGTAGACTTTAGTGACTTGATATCCAATCTTATAAAACTCATCTATAATTTGTTGGATATGGTCGTGCCCATTTGTCTCCACTGTAACCTGAAGCTGAACATGCATAAAACGATCTAAATTCATAAATTGATTGTGATCTAGTTTGATAACATTAGCTTTTAAATCGGATAACACTTGCGAAATCTTAAGGAGTTGACCTGGTGTATCTGGTAATTCCACAGAGAAGCAAAAAATGCGACCACGGCTGGATAACCCTTTATTGATCATTGCGGAAACCGTGACGACATCAATATTACCCCCAGATAAGACACAGACAATTTTCTTATCTTTAACTCTAAAGTTTTTAAGCGCGGCAATGCTCAGTACGCCTGCGTTTTCAGCGACAATTTTATGTTTTTCAATCAATAGGAGAAAAGCCTCCATGATATCATAATCATTTACTGCAATAATGCCATCTACATATTGTTTAGCAATATCAAAAGTCAAATTGCCAACTTCTTTTACAGCGACGCCATCGGCAATGGTGTGTATATTTTCAAGTTTTACCACAGCTTCCTCATCCAATGAAGCTTTCATGGACATAGCGCCTTCTGGTTCCACACCAAAAACTTTACAGTTTGGATTAATGGTTTTAATCGCATAAGCTATACCAGCGATTAAACCGCCGCCGCCAACAGGAACGAGTACGTAATCTGCATCGGGGAGTTCGTTTAAAATTTCGACGCCGATGGTCCCTTGACCAGCAATGACGTCATAATCATTAAAAGGATGAATAAAGGTATATCCCATTTCCTTTTGAATTTCACAAGCTTTTTTATAAGCCTCGTCGTAACAGTCTCCGTGTAGAATGACCTCAGCACCATATGCTTTCGTCGCATTTACTTTGATGAGAGGCGTTGCAGTAGGCATGACAATTGTTGCTTTACAGCCTGCTATTTGAGCAGCCAGAGCAACCCCTTGGGCATGGTTTCCAGCAGAAGAGGCGACAGCGCCTTTATCAAGATTATCGCCGTTGAGTTGTGCGATTTTGTTGAAAGCCCCTCGGATTTTAAAAGATCCCGTCTTCTGTAAATTTTCAGGTTTGATGTAGATTTGGTTTGAAAATTCTTGACTAAAAATATCGCTGTAAATTAAATGTGTTTCATTTATGACCGGTTTTAATCGATCCGCAGCTTCTTTAATCATTGATTGGGATATTCCGTTTTGTGTGTTCATTTCATTACCTCCACAGATTTAGTTTTTAATTTCATTTTGCGGGTTAAAAAAAAAATCCCATCCTTATAATAAGGACGAGATTGACTCGCGGTACCACCTTAATTGCATACACCACTCTTCGGTTCTAATAAACCTAAGCCTTTAACGGGGCTAAACGTTATACCTTACTTGATTTCAGATATAAAGCTCAGGAGGGATATGAATTCTAAAGTTTTTACAACGGCTCTCAGCAATTCCGTTTCTCTGTAATAAAAAAGATTAGATCAAGTCTCCATCAATGCTTTTATAGATAAAATGCTATATTTCTGATTATATTATCAAAACGTAACGACTCTGTCAACAAAAATAAATACAAAACTCAGAGCCTTCCCCAAGTTGACTTTGTGCCTTAATGTTAAAGTCATGTGCCTCACATATTGCTTTCGTCACAGCAAGACCGATTCCAAGGCCTCCGGTCTTCCTATTTCTGGAACTGTCTGAGCGATAGAATCTTTCAAAGATGTAGGGCAAATCCTCTTTTGAAATACCGATGCCTTGATCCGATATGCAAAAGGTCGGTTGATTTTCTAAATTTGACAGGCTAACCTTTATATGGCTGTTATCAGGGGAGTATTTAATGGCATTAGTCAATAAGTTAACTAAAACTTGAATCATTCGGTCTTCATCGTATTCAAGTTGAAAGCGACTTGGAAGGACACTCTCTAAAGTAATATGACGGTCTTCTAGTAAGACTTCAAAACTTGAAATTACTTTGTTAATTGTATGCACGAAATCATGAGGTTGCTTTGTAAGCACCAATGAATTTTCAACCACAGATAATTCGTTGAGTTCATCAATGAGTCTTGTAAGCCTTAGAATTTCATCATTGCATTTGAGTAATTTTTCTTCACTAGGGAGCCAAACACCATCCACAAAGGCCTCAATGTGACTTCTGAGAATGGAAAGTGGATTTCTGAGCTCATGTGCTATGTCCGTAGTGAGCCGTTTTCTAAGTGCATCTTGAGCACTTAATTTGTCATTAAGTGCTGAGAGAGAATGATTCAGGGCGTCGATTTCTTGCAAATCGGTTTCAATATTATTAAAGTTATTGTATTTTTCGAGTTCAATTTGTTTTGTGTTTCCTATGAGAGTAGAAATAGGGGTCGTGATTTTTTTAGATTGGTAATTGGCATAGAAAACACTGAACAAAGCCGTTACAAGCAATGTGATGAAAAAGACGATGTTGAGAGCAAATATAAACTGACCTTCAATTGTAGAAGATACAATGTCAGGACGACGACCTATTTCCAGTCTGTAAATCAATTGACCGTTAGGCGAATTGACGTCATAGGCAGTAAAGTCTAACAAGGACACATCTATTTTGGGAAGCGTTGACATGGCATTGCCTTTGCCCATACCGCTCCCCATGCCATAGCCCTTGGTGGTTTCACTATCCATGATAAGGGCATTCGTACTCTTGCTGTAAAGTCTTAGATAAACACTGTTTGAAGAAGAAAGTGCGCGAAAATTCTGATTGGTAAGTGCATCTTCTGAGATGAGTGTTTCTATAGATTCTAAAATTTGTGAATTGTTTTCAATAACTTGCTTGCTCAAGTAATGACTAAAAAAATACTTTACAGATAAGTTGCCGACGATGGTCACAATTAAGAGTGTAGAAAATGCAATTATGAGGAAGTGATTTTTAAGATAGTTCTGATAATGTTTTTTAGGATTTGAATTAGGCATAGGACACCTCACGAGTCTTTTGAGATAAATTTATAACCAACACCATATACTGTTTTAACGTATCGCGGATCTTTAAGATCATCTTCGATTTTTTTGCGTATATTTTTAATGTGAGTATCAATGGTACGATCATAGCCAATATAATCATATCCCATTGTGATTTCAATGAGCTGTTCTCTTGTAAAAGTTCGATTTGGATTTTCTGCAAAGACCAATAGAATATCAAATTCAATTTTAGTCAAATAAACTTCCTCATCATCCTTCAAGACGGTATGAGCATTTTTATCTATAATGATTCGGTTATGGTCAAACGCAAGAGCATCATTTGAAGTCTGTTTGTAAACTCTTTTAGAGATGGATTTAATACGCATGATGAGTTCTCTTAAACTAAAAGGTTTCGTGATATAATCATCTGCTCCAAGAGCCAATCCGTTGATTTTATCTTCTAAACTCGATTTTGCAGTGAGCATAATGATGGGGACATCCGAAGTTTCACGGAAGAGGCGACACAATTCTTCACCATGCAAATCGGGTAGCATAAGATCCATGACAACAAACTCAAATGTATCTGTTTTGAATTTATTGAGTGCTTCTATACCTGTCATTGCGGTTGTTACCTCATAACCCTCTTTTAATAAATAATCTCTTGTGACTTCCAGTAAGTCTTTTTCATCTTCTATCAATAGTATTTTCATTAAAACGCACTCCCATAATTTATTGGATTATAACACTTCATGATAAAAGTAGCATGTAACACAGGTGCGCTACATGCTACTTTAGTTTTCTATGTAAAGATGAAACACGAGGTTTCATCCTTAATGTGCTTAGAATATGTTAATTATTTGTTTGTGTTCTACCAAAGCCCATACCATTGGATCTACCGTATCCGCCATTTCCAAGACCTGCTCCAGGTGTTAAACAATTTGCGTTGTTACCAAAGCCAGCGCCTTTGCCCAAACCATTGCCACCACCAAATCTCAATCCAGTGCCACTCATAATTCTGTCTGGATTAGATGGATCACAAGTTGCTTGATTATCTGTTATTCTGGTGATATAAGCATCAGCTTGTTCCCTAGTGTAAGTACCGTCAGTAACGCGTTCGTTGATAAGTGCAATCTTTTCTGCTAACATAGCTTCTTGATAAGCTTCTAAGACGCCATTGTCTTGTGCAATTTGACCATAAGTGATACCGGTAGAGTGTAATTCAACGACTTGCGCCTCTGTCATACCGGTTAAGTCTGTGATGATTTCCGATGGTGTCGCTGCAAAGATAATGCCTGCTGTAAGCAGTAACATTAAACCTGTTAAAAAAACTGTTTTTAATTTCATAAGATGACCTCCTTTAGATTTGTCTCTATCTTACTGCTCAAATGTGGAGAACTTATGAAGATCATGTAGAGATTTAGAATTCAATTTCTTCACATAGGACATCGGGATCTTTTTTTGTGTAAACACGTTCTGAATGTTTCATGATCACTTTGATGTTGTCTAATATGAGGTCAACGGATTGATCTAGTATAGCGAGGTCTTCTTTATTGATATTGTAGTAAAGATATAAATCTTCAAACAAGCGCACTAATTTACTGAGATGATTATCAATGGTTATAAATTGTTCGAAATTAGATGAATACATTGCGTTTCGAAATTGTTCGATATCCACTTTGATGCAATCGACGATATCTTCTTCATCTTTATAAAAACCAATACTTAAAAAGTAAGGTTTAACACGTTCAAGCAAATAAGTATTGTCTTCATTTAAATGATAGGCATATGTTATTTTATGTCCATTGATATCAAACTTAACCAAAAACATGATGCCTTGAATATCTATAACGTGTCCGCCAAGATTTTTAATTTCATCTTTACATATTTCATGTCTTATTAATCGGGATGACATTATAGCCATAGTCTACCTCCTCATTCTGCTAACACAAGTATAACATATTTAAAATTAATGTTCATAATATTTAGAATGAAATTTGCTGTTTTAGGTTAAAATTAAAGTGAATATCATATATAATTCATAGATACACATCTACTAAAACTTTTATGAAGGAAGAGGACAAATGAAAATATTATTTATGACACTCAATTCAAAATATATACATTCCAATCTTGCTATCCATTCCATAAGCAAATATGTTAAATATCACTCCAAATGTTTTGATGGACAAGAAAATCAAATGATTATTAGGGAATACACCATAAATCAGTCACAAGACGACATATTGAGAGAAATCGTAGAAATAGATGCAGATGTGATTGTGTGCTCAGCATATATTTGGAATATTGAATCGCTAGTTATATTATTCTCAAATTATAGAAAGCTTAACCAAAAATCATACATCATTTTTGGCGGGCCAGAAGTTTCTTATGATGCTGAAAATAAGCTGAAGTGTCACTTGTTTATAGATTTGATTGTAATGGGAGAAGGAGAGAGCACTGTAAAAACCGTTATAGAATTAATAGAGGCAAATTTACAAGAGGCAGATGGGATCAATCGGTTAACAGAAGCGTTTGAAAATTTACCAGGTATTGCTTACCGGGTTGAAGACAACATAGCAGTCAATTCTAAGTGTAATCCAATTGAGTGTTTGGATGAGATTCCTTTTGTTTACGATGACTTTGAACCTTTTGAAAACAGGATTTTATATTATGAGAGTTCACGGGGCTGTCCTTATGGCTGTAGTTATTGTTTATCTGCAGCGGAAAAGGGTGTGCGTTTCTATTCTCTAGAACGCGTTTTCAAGGACTTGGATGTTTTTTTAAGGGCAAATGTGCCGCAAGTTAAATTCGTAGATCGAACATTCAATGTAGATAAAAGACATGCGCTTTCAATTTTGGGATATCTGATAGAAAATGATAATGGTATAACGAATTTTCACTTTGAAATGACTGCTACTCTCTTTGACAAAGACTATTTTGATTTGCTCTCGCAAGCAAGAGAGGGATTATTTCAATTTGAAATTGGTGTGCAAAGCACTTATGATGCGACTATGATTGCCATTAATAGACCCATTGAGTTCGAAAAACTTAAAATAAATTGTATGAAGTTACTTAAAATGGGTAATATTCATATACACTTAGATCTTATAGCGGGTTTGCCTTATGAAGGGTATGAGCGATTCCTGAAATCGTTTGATGATGTATTTGAAATGAGACCTCATGCGCTGCAACTCGGGTTTCTAAAAATTTTAAAGGGTACTCCAATTATGACCACACAAGAAATACATGGCTATGAATTTAGAGAACAAGCGCCTTATGAGGTGCTATACAATCGATATATTCAGTTTGAGGCACTCACTAAACTTAAAAATCTTGAGGCAGTGCTTGAGTATTATTATAATTCGGGTAGATTTAAACATTCTATTGAATATCTTTTAAAAATCGAAAACAAAGTGCCCTCTGAATTCTTTCTTAAACTATGTGATTATTTTAGAAAAAACAATTTGATGTATGTGTCGCATTCAACGGCAAAACTGTATGATATACTGTATGAATTCTATCTAGAAAATTATGATCATTCGGCACTTTTCAATGATCTTTTGAAGTTTGATTACTACTATGCTCATATGAAGGGTGTAAGACCATTTTTTATTATGACTGAAGTACCACAATTTAATATCAGACGTTTATACTATTTAAAAACATTAGAAAATCAAGTGCTAATAAATCCTTTTTATGTGGGCATGCAATCCAAGCAAATTCTCAAAACGGTGGAATTTATTACGCTTAATTATGATATAATATCTTTAATTCAGAGCCAGTATGAATCTGTAGAGACAAGGTTAAATATCGTTCTGTTTGATTACAAACGGCCTGAACATGCAATTGAACCCTCAACTTACTTTAGAGTTGAGCTTCCTGAAATCAGCAAGTAATTTGACAATAAAAGAAAAGAAGAAGGTGACAAATGAAGCGCATTATGATTCATCATAATATCAAGAAGGACTCAATGACGGTTAAAGGACACTTGATTAAACTTCTTGAATCGCAGAATCGAGAAATTGTAACAGAAAATCCAGATGTTATTTTTGTGATCGGCGGCGATGGGACCATGCTCAGTGCCATCAGAAAATATCGAGATCTGAAAGCCCCCTTTGTAGGCATTGATACAGGCACTTTGGGTTTTTTAACGACGATTATGCCAAACCATCTTGAAAAGATATTTGACGTTTTAGATCGTAAAAATTATAGGATTATAACTTATCCCCTCTTAATGGTTAATACCAAAACACTCAGTGGGGAAGTCTATACGGATTATGCTTTTAATGAAATTTTGATTAAGCATGTGGAACCTAAACTCATGGAAGCGAAAGTTTATCTCAATAGTAGACCCTTTAACTACTTCACTGGGGATGGGTTGATCCTTTCCACGCCAATAGGTGCAACAGGTTACGCGATCTGGGCAGGCGGTGCAGTGATCCATAGCGACATTCCTGTGTTTCAAATTACGCCGTTGACACCGAATGACAACAGCGTCAACAGGCCTATGAAGTCAACTATGATTGTTCCCAATGACACTTACGTGGATATTAAAATCATAAAAGCGCATAAGCGCAAAGTTATTGTCGCGTGTGATGGCAATAAATTGTCCAATGAATATATAGAAGATATTCATGTGAAGGTGGCTGACGAGTTTGATATTAAAGTGATTCGATCTGATGAGTTCGATTATTTTGATTTATTCAAAAGAAAAATTATTGATAAAAATATCCGACGCGTACTTGAATAATTTAGTGAGGTAAAAATGCATATAATAGAAACATATTTAAAGAAATTTTTAGATGAGGTTGTCTTTATTGAATTAAAGGCAGAAAAAAAGATTAAACTGAGAACAATAGAACTAAATCCTTCAATACCAATTCCCGTGTGTATAGACAATTTAGCTGAAACAATAAAGGAAAATAATATTGAAATTATACCACCTTTGGCCATTATAAAAGGTTTGATCTATGTACTTGGTGCAGAACCTGAATTTAAGCATGTGGCATACTATGTTGACTTGATAAAGGATATTGACATAGAAATGCCGCTTAAAATATTAAATGATGCGCTCAATTTTGCATCTTTAAAAGAGTATTATAGGGCTATATTATATTTGAATGCCTGTTTAAAAATTGATTCTGATAATTTAGACACACTTTATAATTTGGGCAGATGTTATCATGATTTGTATCAAGAGACCACTGAATCTGAATATGAAGAACAATCTGCCGCATACTTTAAAAAGACCGTTGAAATTGACCCCACCTTTGGTCTAGGGTATTATCAATTAGGGATTTTTTTCTACAATAGAGAGAATTTTAAACAAGCTGAAAAGTTATGGGTGAAAGCCTTGTCGTTCGAACTTGATCAGGATGTTAAAGAAGAAATTGTAACTTTTTTAGGAAAGTGTAGGGATCGATCAACTTATGAAACCGGTTATGAACTTGTTTTGAATGGTAGAATTGACGAAGGCTTAGAATTGCTGAAGAGTATTGAAGAAGAACATGGTGACTGGTGGAATCTGAATTTCTTCATTGGACTAGCTTATCGATTTCAAGAGGAGCATGAAACCGCACTTAAATACTTTTTAAAAGTTTTAACTTTAAATACCGGCCATATTCAGACTATGAATGAAATTGGTATCTGCCTTTTAAGTCTGGGAGACTATGATGAAGCTCTTAAATACTATAAGGAGGCATTGCGCTTAGATCCCTTAAATGCAGAGATCATTTGCAATAGAGGTATTGTCTTTTTGAATAAGGGTGATATTGAAGAGGCAAGGCGTCAGTTTGAGCGCGCATTTGAACTCAATCCAGAGGATGAAGTCATTCAAATGTGGCATGCCCACATAAAAACAGTTCATTAACTCAATATCAATAAATCGATATAAAATGTCAATCTGTAAATGAAATCTGTTGAATCAACTGTTATAGCAGTCAATTCAGCAGATTTTTTTATTGTACAAAGAACAGTAGAGGTATTTGAATTTACAAAAACTATTGAAGGCTTCAAAAAAATATAGTAAAATGAATGTGAAGTTATTAAAAAAGTTGAACGATTAAAAAAAACATATAAAGGTGAGATGTATATGATTAAAAGTGTAAAGGATCTACTGGCAGTTGCTAAGCAAGGAAAGTCCATGAGACTAGTAGTTGCAGCAGCTCAAGATGAAGATGTTCTAAGTGCAGTATGTAAAGCTGCAAAAGAGGCCATCATTACACCCATTTTAGTAGGCGATGCAGAAGAAATTAGGCAGATTGCGGAGACACACCATTTAGATGTATCTGATTATGAAATTATTCAAGTGGAGGATTTAAAAGAAACTGCAAAGGTGGCTGTAAAATTAGTATCTGATGGCAAAGCTGATTTTCTGATGAAAGGTTTAATTGATACGTCTATTTTGTTAAAAGCAGTTTTAGACAAAGAGATTGGCCTAAGAACAGATAGCTTGCTGAGTCATGTGATGATTTATGAGCCAACTCATTATCACAAACTATTATTTTTGACGGATGGAGGCATGAATATTGAGCCATCATACGAAGAAAAGGTTAAAATCACTCAAAATGCAATAACGGTTTGCAAGGCAATGGGGATTGAAACGGTTAAGGTAGCTGGAATTGCAGCTAAAGAAAAAGTGAATGAAAAGATGCTTGCAACGGTAGATGCTCGAAAATTGCAAGAACTTTCGAAAACAGGACATTTTGGAAATGATGTCATTATAGAAGGGCCACTGGCGCTTGATTTGGCTGTCTCTAAGGAAGCTGCGATTACAAAACGCTTTGAGAGTGAAATTGCAGGAGATGTAGATGTCTTACTTGTGCCAACAATAGAGGTTGGGAATGGTATCGGTAAAACGTTGACCTATTTAGCAGGTGCAGATTCAGCTGGTATTATCATGGGGGCGAAAGTACCCATTGTTTTGGTGTCAAGAGCGGATAGCTACGAGGCAAAATTAAATTCGATTGCACTTGGTAGTGTAATTGCATCTTATAAAGGTTAAATGAGTAATTGTTGAGATAAGGAGAGTTAAATATGAAGCATTTAATGACAGGGAATGAAGCGGTAGCACGAGGCGCATACGAGGCTGGCGTCACATTTGCAAGTGCATATCCTGGCACACCGAGTACAGAAATTTTAGAGAATATGGCACAATACAAAGAGGATCTTATTGCTGAATGGGCTCCAAATGAAAAAGTAGCACTTGAAACTGTTATTGGCGCCTCAATGGCTGGGGCAAGAACTCTAGCTGCCATGAAACATGTTGGTGTCAATGTGGCTGCGGACCCGTTATTTACAATTGGCTACACTGGTATTACAGGTGGTTTAGTGTTGGTATCTGCAGATGATCCTGGTTGCCACTCTTCACAAAATGAACAAGATAATCGCTATTATGCGAAGTTTGCGAAAATTGCGTGCATCGAACCAAGTGATTCTCAAGAGTCTAAAGATTATCTAAAAGCGGCTTTTGATGTCTCTGAGAAGTATGATGTGCCAGTGCTTTTTAGAATGACTACAAGAGTTTGTCATTCAAAGGGACTGGTAACTTTTGAAGACAGAAAAGATGTTCCGATAATACCTTATGTGAAAAAACCGACCAAGTTTATTTCTGCACCTGCAAATGCAAAAATGTTACACCCAGTTGTTGAAGCAAAACTTGTTGAATTAGAGAAGTTTTCAAACGAGACCCCTCTTAATCGAATTGAATGGGGCAATAAAAAAATTGGCATTATCACATCTGGTGTTGCATATACTTATGCAAAAGAAGTTTTTGGGAGTGAAGCTTCGTACTTAAAACTCGGTTTTACATTTCCTTTGCCAATGGACAAAATTCGCGCATTTGCAAAAGAAGTCGAAGTATTATATGTCGTTGAAGAATTAGAGCCTTTTATTGAAGAACAAATGAAGGTAGCGGGTATTCCATGTATAGGTAAAGATTTGATTCCGCGTATTGGAGAGCTCAATCCTGATATCATCGCTAAAGCACTGTTGGGTAAAGAGCTTGAAACGATTAAAGCAAATCCTGAGATGATCGTCAGTAGACCGCCAACACTTTGTGCAGGTTGTCCTCATAGAGGTTTCTTCTACACATTAAGTAAAAAGAAAAATGTCGTTATCACAGGAGATATTGGCTGTTACACACTTGGATCAGCAGAGCCTTTAAATGCAACGGATTCTGTAATATGCATGGGTGCATCTATTTCAATGGGACATGGTGCAGCTCAGGCGTTCAAGAAAAATAATGTAGATAAGAAAGTGGTTGGCGTAATAGGAGATTCAACATTTTTCCATACGGGCATTAACTCGTTAATTACAGTTGCTTATAATGGTGGGAATACAGTGAGTGTTATCTTGGATAATCGTATTACAGGCATGACAGGTCATCAAGAAAATCCGGGAAGTGGCTATACATTACAGGGTGATCCTGCAAATGTGATCAATATTCCAGATTTAGTTAAAGCCATAGGCATTGAACACATTGTTACAGTAAATCCACTTAAATTGGATGAAATGGATAAGGCGATTGAAGATGCCTTTGCGTTCGAGGGACCTTCTGTGATCATTACAAGGTGGCCATGTGCGCTTAAAAACTTCTCGCCAGAAGATATTAAAGAATTTGATCTCAAGAAAAAATTATGTCGAGTGGTTGAGGACAAGTGTAGAGGGTGCAAAATATGTACAAAGACTGGATGCCCTGCCATTAGCTTTGATCCAACGATTAAGAAAGCGAAAATCAATAAATATATGTGTGTAGGCTGCGAAGTCTGTTTACAAGCATGTCCATTTGATGCAATTGAAAGGGTTGGTGAATAATCATGGCAGAAGTTAAAAATATATTGTTGTGTGGTGTAGGTGGTCAAGGGATCATTTTGGCTTCAAAAATATTGGCAAACGGATTAATTAATGCAGGATATGATGTCAAAATGAGTGAAGTACATGGCATGGCTCAAAGAGGTGGCAGCGTTACAACACAAGTCAGATTTGGAGAAAAAGTCCATTCGCCTATTATTGGCAAGGGGCAAGCAGATATACTCGTATCATTTGAAACGATGGAGACATCCAAATGGCTCGACTATGTTAAACCGCAGGGACAAGTTGTTATGAATGATTATGAAATACCTTCTGCACCAATTTTATCAGGCGCTGCCACGTATCCTACAGGTATAATAGAAGATATCAGTCAAAAAATTCATACGACTGTACTTAAGGGATCTGAATTAGCCAGTCAAATAGGCAACATCAAAACGATGAATGTCATAATCGTCGGAGCCTTGGTAAAGGCAATGGGGCTTGATGCGAGCATTGATTGGGATAAGGTTATTAAGGCAAATGTAAAGGAAAAATTCGTAGATATCAATATAAAAGCATTTAAACTTGGTATGGATCAAGTTAAATAGACACTTATTACTAATGAAATGAGTCCCACTGAATCTAGTATTTGGTGGGACTTTAATTAAACAACAAGATTTGAGCCAAAAGCTGTGCTGAGGGGTGTTCAACCTCAAACAGCGTCAGCGAAAATCGTTTTGGGGTATTGAGCGATGCCCCAAATGTTGTTATATGCAACAAGATTTGAGCCAAAAGCTGTGCTGAGGGGTGTTCAACCTCAAACAGCGTCAGCGAAAATCGTTTTGGGGTATTGAGCGATGCCCCAAATGTTGTTATATGCAACAAGATTTGAGCCA
>NZ_JADKNH010000027.1:19672-20224 GCF_015352425.1 Fusibacter ferrireducens
AAAAAGCTGTGCTGAGGGGTGTTCAACCTCAAACGAAAATCGTTTTGAGACATTGAAAGATGGCTCCAATGTTGCCACAGGAAGGTACTTATTTGGCTTGTAAAGCATTATTAAAATCATTAAAGCCTTCAATAAAATGTTTGATCTGAGTATGAAATGGTATAATTCATACGGAGAGGATTAGGGTTTGAATTTTCAGAATAATACTTCTTTTAAAAAAGGGGTTGACGGTGAAAATGAATGATGTTATTATAACTAAGCAGTCAGCGATGACCGCATAAAACAAAGAACGATTACAAGAACAGAAGAGCTGTAAATGTAAAGTTTGTGTTTGAAAAAAGTAAAGAAATATCTTAAAATAGTGTTGACATTTAAAAGTATTGATGCTATTATAAGAGAGTCGCCGCAACACTTAACAAGTTGATGGCGATAACACAGGACCTTGAAAATTGAATAGCGCAAATGAATTAAAACACGCAATTCTTTGAGCTTACGGAAGCCATCTTGATGGTGGAAGTTGCTTAACAGAAACAAGTGATAAAGTCGAAAGAC
>NZ_JADKNH010000028.1 GCF_015352425.1 Fusibacter ferrireducens
AACCACCTGTGGTTCGAAAGAAGCTTCTCTGTCTCTTGGAATATTTAGATCAAATTCACCTAATTGACTTTTTACCGTTTTGGCACTTTTCCCATTTCGTCTATTGGTTGTATGATCTATAGTATTTTCACTTTTTGAGTAGCCTAGGTGTTCGTCAAGTTCCGAATTTAACATTGTTTCAAGCGTTTCAGAAAACATATCTTTTAGCGCTTCTTGTACATCAAGTGCGTTCTTTAGTTCATAGTTATCGAATAAATATGCCATGAGTTCTTTAGGAGCCTTATTTCTTTTTTGTTTTGCCATTTGAAACCTCCATTTTGTCTAAGTGAATTATACTTTGTTTTTTCACTTTACACAAAATATCTTACACCATCATTAGATACTGTGGAGAATAAATAGAATTCATTTCATACCAAGTGTCCTATGGTTAGTACAATAAAATGCTGGTAAAGATTGCATATTGCGATGCAAAGATATAAAATAATTAGTGAGGTGCAATTACTAATATGACGTATAAAAGTTCCTTTTAGGAATGCCTCAAAATTCAATGAAGTATCACGAAAACTTACAAAAAAATTTGAAAGAAAATGAATAAAGATAGAGTGAACTTGGATTTCTATGATCTGAGAATGCTCGTTAAACAATTGGAGGTATGTAAATGTCAAGTGCAGCACAACGCAAGGAATTGCAAAATCAAATATGGAAAATCGCAAATGAGGTACGTGGATCTGTCGATGGATGGGATTTTAAGCAATATGTATTAGGAACGTTATTCTATAGATTTATAAGTGAAAATTTCTCTAACTATATTGAAGGCGGCGATGAAAGCGTCAATTATGCAGGGCTTTCAGATGAAATCATTACCAAGGAAATAAAAGATGATGCAATTAAGACAAAGGGCTATTTTATCTATCCAAGTCAGTTGTTCTCTAACATTGCTAAAACAGCAAACACGAACGAAAGTCTAAATACGGATTTAGCAGCAATATTTTCTGCGATTGAAAGTTCAGCAAATGGATATCCATCTGAACTTGATATTAAAGGGCTATTTGCCGACTTTGACACGACTAGTAATAGATTGGGAAACACAGTAAAGGATAAAAACAGTAGATTAGCTGCAGTTATTAAAGGTGTTGAAGGTCTTGATTTTGGTAAATTTGAAGATAATCATATTGATCTTTTCGGGGATGCTTATGAATTTTTAATCTCCAATTACGCTGCAAATGCAGGAAAATCTGGTGGTGAGTTTTTCACACCACAGAGCGTATCTAAATTGATTGCAAAATTAGCAACTCATAATCAATCATCAATTAACAAAATATATGACCCAGCAGCTGGTTCTGGTTCGTTACTATTACAAGCAAAAAAGCAGTTTGATGATCATATTATTGAGGATGGTTTCTATGGACAGGAAATTAACCATACAACGTACAACCTTGCTCGTATGAATATGTTTTTACACAACATCAACTATGATAAATTCAAAATTGCTTTAGGAAATACACTTTTAGAACCTCATTTTGGTGATGAGAAACCTTTTGACGCTATTGTTTCGAATCCTCCTTATTCAGTGAATTGGATAGGAAGTGATGACCCTACTTTAATTAATGATGAGCGTTTCGCACCTGCAGGTGTATTAGCGCCAAAATCAAAGGCAGATTTTGCATTCGTACTACATGTTCTTAGTTACCTTTCTGGTAAAGGTCGTGCAGCTATTGTCACTTTCCCAGGCATATTTTATCGTAGCGGTGCTGAGCAAAAAATTAGAAAGTATCTCGTTGATAATAATTTTGTTGAAACAGTTATTTCACTAGCTCCGAATTTATTCTTTGGAACGTCAATAGCTGTAAATATACTTATTCTTTCTAAGCATAAGACAGATAATACAGTTCAGTTTATTGATGCAAGCGGAGAAGATTTTTTTAAGAAAGAAACAAACAATAACGTACTAAAAGATAAGCATATTGATTTGATTATGAAAATGTTTGATAGCAAAGAAGATGTAGCGCATGTAACAAAGTCCGTTGATTATAATGCGATTGTACAAAATGACTATAATTTGTCAGTATCTTCATATGTAGAAGCGAAAGATACAAGAGAAGTAGTTAACATTGATGAGCTTAATGCTGAAATAAAAATTACTGTAGATAAAATTGATAAGCTTCGTACTGAAATTGACGAGATTATCGAGGTGATTGAGCAATGATGAATTCGGGATATATGGCGAAACTCCTTGAGGGTGTTGAAGTTGAATGGATATCATTATATAAATTAGTTAATACTATTACTGCGCCGGCAAAAGTAAAAAAAGAAGTTTACAGATTAGAAGGTAAGACTCCTATCGTTGATCAGGGGATAGATTATATTGCAGGTTACACTGATGAAGAAATTAAGTCAGTGGAAGCTGATGAGTATATTATTTTCGGAGATCATTCTGAACATATAAAATATGTTGATTTTTCATTCATTCAAGGTGCGGATGGTTTAAAAATTATAAAGCCCATTAATGATATGACTAAATATATATATTATGCGTTTACAAATCATTATCAAAAAGAACTTAATTATAAGAGACATTGGTCTTCTGCAAGAGAAACATTAATTCCCGTACCTTGCCCGAAGAATCCAGAGAAATCAATTGGAATCCAAAAAGAAATAGTTCGAATTTTAGATACTTTCACAGAGCTTACAGCAGAGCTTACAGCAGAGCTTACAGCAGAGCTTACAGCTCGTAAAAAGCAATATAACTATTATCGTGATAAGTTATTGACTTTTGAAGATGGTGAAGTTGAGTGGAAAGCCTTGAATGAAATAGGGGAGTTCATACGTGGAAATGGCTTGCAGAAAAGTGATTTTACAGAGACTGGGATAGGGTGCATCCATTACGGGCAAATTTATACTTTCTATGGTAGTTTTGCAGAAGAAACAAAAACATTTGTTTCACCAGAATTGGCAGTAAAGTTAAGAAAAGCTCAGAAAGGCGATTTAATAATAGCTACTACTAGCGAAAACATCGAAGATGTTTGTAAACCACTGGTTTGGCTAGGCGAGGAAGAAGTATGTGTTAGTGGTGAAACGTATGTATTTAAGCATAACCAAAATCCAAAATATATAGCTTATTATCTACAAACTCCAATGTTTTTTGACTATAAAAAGAAAAACAGAACAGGCACTAAAGTTATTCGAGTACATGGCGAAAAGTTGGGGAAATTTGTGATCCCTTTACCATCACTAGAAGAGCAAAATCGTATAGTTTCTATATTAGATAAATTTTATACAATAACATCCTCAATCACCGAAGGCTTACCATTTGAGATTGAACTTCGTCAAAAGCAATATGAGTATTATCGAAATATGCTTCTAAGTTTTTCGAAAGAGGAGGTAAATTTATAAATGGGAAAGTCTTTAAATAAAATTGCTCTGGACTTAAAAGCGAATACAAGCAAAGTTCAACTAATATATGCTTTTAATGGAACTGGAAAAACTAGATTGTCAAAAGAGTTCAAAGCATTAATATCTACTCAGCTTGCAACAAATGAAGATGACGAACAACAAGAGATATCAGACCGCAAAATTCTGTACTATAATGCTTTTACAGAGGATTTATTTTATTGGGATAATGATTTAAATAATGATTCTGAACCTAAGCTAAAAATACACTCAAATGAGTTTACAAAATGGATATTGGAAACGCAAGGACAAGAAGCAACTATAATTCAAAGTTTTAAAAACTATACAAATGAATATTTAACACCAAATTTTAAGTCAAATTATTCAGAAGTCATATTCTCTTATAATAAAAGTGAAGATGTAAAAATCGACCATATAAAGATATCAAAAGGTGAAGAAAGCAATTTTATATGGTGCGTTTTCTATGCCATATTTAAGCAAATTATTGAAGACTTAAATGAGATTATAGAAGCGGGTGATTTAGCAAGTGACTTAACGAGTCAGTTTGATAAGTTGGAATATATTTATATAGATGATCCTGTAACATCACTAGATGAGAATCATCTAATACAACTTGGTGTGGACTTAGCTACTATGATAAAGAAAAGTAAATCTGATAAACTTAAGTTTATTATTACTACGCATAATCCATTGTTTTACAATGTTTTATATAACGAGTTAAAAGTTAAGTCTGGATTCTTTTTGGATAAAGATGAAGATGAAGGTTTTGTATTAGATAAGAGATTTGGGGATTCAAATAAAACTTTTTCCTATCATCTTCATTTAAAAAGAATTATTGAAAATGCAATAGAAAATAACCAAATTGAAAGATTTCACTTCAATTTAATTAGAAATTTATATGAAAAAACAGCTAACTTTCTTGGCTACAATGGATGGGCAGAAATATTACCTGATGACAAAAAACTATATCACACTAGAATCACAAATTTCACCAGTCATTCAACTTTATCTACTGAAACCATACCTGATCCTACTCCAGAAGAAAAAAAGGTTGTGGAGTATTTATATAATCATTTAATAGATAACTATAGCTATTGGAAGGAGGCTCAACGATGATTGATTACAAAACAATTGCAGAATCAAATAACTTTATTGTTCTAGACAAATATACCAAGTATTCAGAAGTGCATGAAGCCTCAGCAGGATATCAAACAGAAGCGGCATTAGAGCGGGAGTTTATTCAAGATTTAAAAGATCAAGGATTTGACTATCTACCGGAATTGAATACACCTGAGAAAATGTTTGCAAATGTGCGCGAACAACTTCAAGATTTAAACAAAGTGGCATTTTCAGATGTTGAATGGATAAGATTCTGTGAGCAATACCTAGATAAACCTAGTGATAGTCACATTGATAAAACTCGTAAAATCCATAACGATTATATATATGACTTTGTATTTGATGATGGACGTATTCAAAATATTTATCTAGTAGATAAAACGAATATCTCGCGTAATAAAGTTCAAGTGATTTCTCAGTTTGAGCAAAAGGGAACTCAAGCTAATAGATATGATGTAACAATATTGGTAAATGGTTTACCTATGATTCAAGTGGAATTAAAGAAACGTGGAATTGCTATTCGTGAAGCATTCAATCAGGTCCATAGATACAGTAAAGAGAGCTTTAATTCAGAGAACTCATTATTTAAGTATCTACAGATATTTGTGATTTCCAATGGAACTGATAGCCGCTATTTTGCGAATACAACTAAAAGAGATAAGAACAGTTTTGATTTCACCATGAACTGGGCAAAATCGGATAATTCCTTAATCAAAGATCTAAAAGATTTTACAGCAACATTCTTTCAAAAGAACACAATACTTAATATTCTGCTACATTATTCAGTCTTTGATTCGAGCGACAATTTACTTATCATGAGACCATATCAAATTGCAGCAACTGAAAGAATTCTGTGGAAGATTAAAAGTTCATATCAAGCAAAAAGATGGAGAACCACTGAAGGTGGTGGATACATTTGGCATACAACTGGTTCAGGTAAGACACTTACGAGTTTTAAAGCAGCACGATTAGCCACAGAGCTTGATTTTATTGATAAAGTATTTTTTGTTGTTGATAGAAAAGACCTTGATTATCAAACAATGAAGGAATACCAGCGATTTTCTCCGGATAGTGTTAATGGATCAGAAAACACTGCAGGATTAAAGCGGAATATTGATAAGGATGATAATAAGATTATTGTAACTACTATCCAGAAGCTAAATAATCTTATTAAGAGCGAAACGGATTTGCCAATTTACAATAAACAAGTAGTATTTATTTTTGATGAAGCGCATAGATCACAGTTTGGTCTAGCACAGGAAAATATCAAGAAAAAATTTAAAAAGTACTATCAATTTGGCTTTACAGGTACACCAATTTTCCCTGAAAATGCATTGGGAGCAGAGACAACAGCAACAGTATTTGGAAGAGAGTTGCATTCATATGTGATTACTGATGCAATTAGGGATGAGAAAGTACTTAAGTTCAAAGTAGATTATAATGATGTCCGTCCTAAATTCAAATTAATTGAGATGGAGCAAGATGAAAAGAAATTAACAGCTGCTGAGACAAAAGAAGCTTTACTACATCCTGAACGTATAAAGGAAATATCTCAGTATATACTAAGAAATTTTAAGATAAAAACTCATCGTTCTCATGCTACTGGAAAAGGGTTTAATGCTATGTTTGCTGTGAGCAGTGTTGATGCAGCAAAATTATATTATGAGTCTTTAACTAACTTGCAAAAAGATAATGAGAGACCTCTCAAAATTGCTACTATTTTCTCTTTTGCAGCCAATGAAGAGCAAAGTTCTATTGGAGAAATCCTTGATGAAACTTTCGAACCATCTGCAATGGATAGTAGTGCAAAAGAATTTTTAACTTGGGCTATCAATGAATACAATACAATGTTCAAAACAAACTATGGTGTTGATAGCAAGGAGTTTCAAAATTATTATCGTGATCTTGCAAATCGGGTTAGAAAGCAAGAAGTTGATTTGTTAATTGTTGTCGGCATGTTCTTAACAGGTTTTGATGCACCAACATTGAATACACTATTTGTTGATAAAAATCTTCGTTTTCATGGCTTGATGCAAGCTTTTTCAAGAACTAACCGTATTTATGACTCTACCAAAACATTTGGAAATATTGTTACTTTTAGAAATCTAGAACAGGCAACAATTGATGCTATTACGCTTTTTGGAGACAAAAACACTAAAAACGTAGTGCTTGAAAAAAGTTACAAAGAGTATATGGAGGGTTTTACTGACATTGCTACAGGCGAAGCTAGACGTGGGTATGTAGATATTGTCAATGAGCTTGATTCACGGTTCCCGAATATTGATGACATCGTTACTGAAAAGGATAAAAAAGAATTCGCTAAACTTTTTGGAGAATACTTACGCATTGAAAATGTACTTCAAAACTATGATGAATTCTCAAGATTGAAAGCCCTGCAATTAGTTGACTTAGATGATCCGAAGTCCCTAGAAGAATTCAAAGCTACGCATTATGTGACTGATGAAGATATTGCTGTTATGAAAGAAATTAAAATACCTGAAGAACGAACCATTCAGGATTACAGATCAACATACAATGACATTCGCGATTGGCTTCGCCGAGAAAAAGAAGGCAAAGAAAAAGATCCGTCTTCAATTGACTGGGATGATGTAGTATTTGAAGTTGATTTGTTAAAATCACAGGAAATCAACCTAGATTATATTCTCGAACTTATTTTTGATAAAAATAAGAAAGTAAAGGACAAAGATCTATTAGTAGAAGAAGTACGTCGTTTAATTAGGTCAAGTGTAGGAAATAGGGCAAAAGAAAGCTTAGTAGTTGATTTTATTAATCAGACTGATTTGGATAAAATTCACGATAAAGCAAACATTATAGATGCATTCTTTTCATTTGCACAAGCTGTACAAAAGCGAGAAGCAGAGGAACTAATTAATGATGAAGAACTTAATGTAGAAGCAGCAAAAAGATATATTCTTGTGTCATTAAGAAGAGAATATGCTAGTGAAAATGGAACTGAGTTAAACGAAATTTTACCCAAAATGAGTCCACTTAATCCTAAGTATCTTACGAAAAAGCAAAGTGTTTTTCAGAAGATTTCTGCATTCGTAGAAAAATTTAAAGGTGTGGGTGGAATCGTTTAGTGAAATAATGCGGGGGAAAAGATTATGGCAGAAATCAAATATGAGATTCAAGAAACGGTTGGAATCTTATCAGAAAACAACAAAGGCTGGACAAAAGAGTTAAATCTCATCAGCTGGAATGATAGAGAAGCGAAGTTTGATATTCGTGACTGGGCACCGGAGCATGAAAAGATGGGCAAAGGTGTAACATTATCTAAAGATGAAATGATTAAGTTAAAAGAAATATTGAATGGTATGGATCTATAAAAACAATTGATTTTCATCTTTGGTGGGCACTCTAATGAATTATAGTTTTATTTGAGTGCCTTTTTTGAAACTATGTGATGGAATAATAATCCATATAAAGAAAGGAAGTGGGCTGTATAGGAACTGTAGTTGTCGATTTTATAATGAATAATCGGACCGAGGTATTGGTAATCGGATTTTTGGCTTATATAGTGGCAGGTATAATCATGAGGTCTGCAAATGATAATTTAGGTATATGGTTTGGCAGAAGAGGCGGCAGGCTTCTATGGCTGGTTGTCGCATTGGTGATTAGTGGTTCGTACCACTGGATTAAGGAACTTTTTTCATAGATTAGAAAAGGGGAGATGTTCATGGGGGCAAATTCTAAGTTAAAACTCAAGCCATTCTATATCATGAAGATATTAATGGAACAAACAGATGAGCAACATCCAATTACAGTTAATGAGCTTATTGAAGAACTAGTAAAATTTGATATTTCTGCAGAAAGAAAGTCAATTTATGCTGATATTGAAATGCTAACGGAATATGGACTGGACATCATTTGCCAAAAAGGTAGAGCAAATCAGTATTTCATCGGAGCTAGAGATTTTGAATTACCAGAATTAAAGCTCTTGGTCGATGCAGTTCAATCTTCAAGATTTATTACTTATAAGAAAAGTGAAGAGTTAATCAGTAAGCTTGAAAAGCTAACAAGCGTTCATGAAGCTCAAGAACTTCACAGACATGTTGTGATATCTGATCAGATTAAAACGATGAATGAAAGCATCTACTATAACGTAAATGACATTAACAAGGCGATTCAGCAGAATAAGCAGATTCGTTTCAAATATTTTGATTATAACTTGGACAAGCAAGTTGAATATAGAAGAAATGGTGAATGGTATTATGCTAGTCCCTACGCCTTCACATGGGATGATGATAATTACTACATGATTGCTTTTTATGAACGATACGAAGATATAAGCAACTTCAGGGTTGATCGTATGACATCTATTGAGGTAATTGATGAAGATCGAGTTTTCGAAGGGGATAGTCAGGAGTTTAATGTCGCTGATTACTCAAAGAAAATTTTCAGAATGTTCAGTGGAGAGACAGAAAAAGTAAAACTTCAATTCGATAATTCGTTGATTAATATCGTGATTGATAGGTTTGGCAAGGAAGTTGAGATTCAAAAAGTGGATCAGAATGCTTTCTTGATTGAAGTTGATGTTGTTGCTACAAATACTTTTTTAAGTTGGCTATTTATGTTTGGGGATAAGGTTAAGATTGTTGAACCGCTAAGCTTAAGAAAAGAAATGATTAGTACAATAATGAAAATAAGCAATATTTATTGAAACAGATAACGTTTCATTCAATAAAACTGATAAAGATAAAAATGAGAGGTGATATTTTGAAAAAGGCATTAATTATAGGAATTGATGAGTATCCCAATGCACCACTTTCAGGATGTGTTAATGATGCAATGGCTGTTGGAGAATTATTGAAGACCAATGGTGATGGTGGTCCAAACTTTGATGTATCATTAAAACTTAATATTAAATCCAAAGCTGAATTCTTAGATTTGCTCGAAAGCTTATTTAGTGGAGATGCAGAAGCATCGCTATTATATTTCTCAGGACATGGGAGCGAGCAAGGACATTTAGTCACACCAGATTATAAAGGTAAAGATTTGGGTGTTTTAATGAGTGAAGTACTAGCATATGCAAATAACTCTAAATGTAAGAATAAGATAATCATTTTAGATTGTTGTTATTCAGGGAAATTTGGTGAGTCGCCTATTATTCAAAGTAATGAATCCACGCTTGGTGAAGGTGTTACAATTATGACTGCGAGTTCAAGAGATGAAGTTGCTATGGAAAGTGGAGGGCAAGGGCTTTTTACTGGTTTATTTTTGCAGGGATTAAGAGGGAGTGCTGCGGATATTACTGGCAAAATTACTCCTGCAGGGATATATGCATTTATTGATCAATCTTTAGGAGCGTGGCAGCAACGACCTATTTTCAAAACTAATATATCTCATTTTATATCAATACGAGATATTGAACCAAGGGTGCCTAAAAGTATTTTAAGAAAGCTAGGTCAATATTTTAGTTCACCTAGTGATGAATACAAACTAGATCCATCGTTTGAATTTACAAATAGTCCTGAATATGAGCATGAATTATTAGAACCGCATGCTAAGCAAGAAAATGTAAATATTTTTAAGGAGCTTCAGCTTTTTGAAAGTGTTGGGCTTATTGAACCGGTAGATGAAGAACATATGTATTTTGCAGCAATGAAAAGCAAATCATGTAAATTGACTGCGCTAGGGTTTCACTATTGGAAATTATCAAAAGATACTCGATTTTAGGAGGAAAAATAATGAAATTAAATGTTTTTATACCACATCGTTGGAACAATAATGACTATCTAGATATTACTGCATTATTAGATAGAACAAAATATAGTGTTAGAGATTATTCTGTGCCAAGTAGTTCGCCGTTTGACAATGTAGACAGAAGATTCAACGTTGATCCACAGATCCAAAAGCAAATAAAATATGCAAGTGTAATTGTTTGTTCAAATCGGCCAGCAAATAATTCTGGCATGTCACTTGATGAAATTAAGTTTGCAATCAGTATTGGAAAGCCTATAGTTGCAATAAAAATTACAGAAAGCACTAGCAGATATATTTCAGAGCTGAATATTCCTGTTGTATCAAAGAGAAAAGATGCATTAGAAACGTGGATTAATCGAAATGTGTGATCTTATTTTATTCTTAGTATGTGATTTGAATAGTTGGAAAAGGTGACGGTATTTATTTGGATCTTCTGAATCAAGATGGTTCAATTAAAGATTATGACTTTTTGAGAAGTGGATATCAAGATAGAATTGAGATTATTGGAGGTGGGAGTTTGGGATTATTTAAACTGAATTACAATAAAACAGATTTATCTGATGGTTATATGGAAAAAGCAAATAAAGAACCTATTGATTATGAGAAAGACTTTGAAAATTGGCTAGAAAATAGCCCGCACGTACTATTTGAGGATGACACATCAACTATCATGTGGATCGGAAGACAAGTCTCCACAACTACATATGAAACAACTAAATTTCCTGACTTAATGGGAATAGACTCAAATGGAGATGTGGTTCTTGTTGAGCTAAAAAAGAACAGGACACCTAGAGATGTTGTAGCACAATTATTGGAATATGCTGCTTGGGCTGACAACCTAAGCTATGAAGATTTGAATGTTCTAACAATGAAATACTATGATAAAGATGAAATGTATATCGGCATGGAACTGTCTGAAATTCATCAAAATATTTTCTATCCAGATTTAGATGGCGCTGTTGAACGGAACTTTAATCAGAAGCTTAGGCTTTTTATCGTTGCTGAAGATATTTCAAAGTCAGTAAAAGAAGTCGTTCGATTTCTAAATAGAAAAGGGAATCTTGATATAAGTTGTATGAAATACGAAGTGTTTAGATCAGAATCAGGAGAGTTCTTTGTCAGCACTGAAATTGAGGAAGCTTCTCCTGTTGAATCAAAGCATTTAGGTAGTCGTATGACATCTGCTTCATATGGCTGGAATGGAGATGTACCCGTAAAACGAGTTGTAAAAAATGCTGTGGATGAAGTTCTTAAAATAAAGAATGATGGTATCTTTACAGGTAAAGAGGTTATCTCACAAGTGATAAAGCAGTATCCAGATTGCAATCAGAGTACGATTCGATGTCAGATTTATGCAGATTGTGTCAACCATAGTTCAAGAAAACACTATAAAGGTGGCCAACTCGACATGTATTATACAATCGGAAATGGACGATTCAGATTGTATAATCGTCAGAGTGATGGCAAATGGAATGCAGAGGGAGAAAAAATCGAATGAGTAATGTTTTAAATGAACAAAAATTCACCACGGAAGTAATTGATAAAATGAAGTTTTATGTTTATAGGCTAATCGATCCGAGAAACGGTGAAACTTTTTATGTTGGAAAAGGCAAAGGAAATAGGGTTTTTAATCACGTTAAGTGTCTTGAAACTGAAAAACTCGATAAATTGAACGATAAACTACAAACGATATTTGATATTCATAATTCTGGACTACAAGTAATTCATGTTATTCATAGACATGGGATGACAGAAGATCAAGCGCTTGAAGTGGAGGCAGCTTTAATTGATGCGTATCCTGGCGTTACTAATATTGCAAGTGGATATGGAAGCAATGAATTTGGTCCAATGAATGTGCTTGAGATCATAAATAAGTATTCTGCAGTAGAAGCAGAGTTTTCTCATAAAGTGATTATGATAACAGTGAATAAATCAGCTAGTGAAAGAAGTATCTATCATGCTACGAGGTGCGCCTGGAAACTAAATAAGAACAAGGCTCAACAAGCAGATTTTGTATTAGCAGTGAAACAAGGTATGATTGTGGAAGTTTTTAGGCCGGTCCAATGGTTAGTTGCAAGTGTGGACCATTTTAATGAACTTAGTTTTGATTCGGAAGATAGGTATGGTTTCTATGGGGATGTTGCAGAGAGTCAGGTAAGAGGAATGTACGTGAACAAGCGGATTCCTGAAAAATATAGGATCCGTGGTGCTGCAAATCCAATTAAATATAGTTACTAAAAATAAATGTGTTATCTAAGAAATTAGGTATAATCTTAATTATGCAATGTGAAATGTGGTGATTTATATAAAAAACGAGATTGAATATTTTGAAGGATGTCTTATCGGTGGAGCATTAGGCGATGCTTTAGGCTGGCCAATTGAATTCATGAAGTTAAATGAGATTAAGAAAACTTATGGTGAAAATGGATTAACGCATCTTATTCTTTCTGATGATGGAAAGGCTCAAATTACCGATGATACTCAAATGACAATGTTTACAGCTGAAGGATTATTGAGGGCAGAGTCAAGATTGACTAATAAAGGGATTTGTCATGCGCCAACCGTAGTTTACTTTGCATATCAGAGATGGCTGTTTACCCAGGGTTATCCTAAAAAGAAGGAGATTGATTTTATTTATAACGGTTGGTTGTTAGAAATTGATAGACTATTTGCTGTAAGAGCTCCAGGGAATTCATGCGTTTCTTCTTTGCTGAAGAGTGAAAAAGGTACAAAGGAAAATCTAATAAACAATAGTAAGGGTTGTGGAGCTGTTATGCGGTCTGCCCCTTTTGGATTATTTCTTGATAAGGACACAGCATTTGAAATAGCTATTGAGACGGCAGCTCTTACTCACGGACATCCAACAGGACAACTTGCAGCAGGTGCGCTGGCTTTTATGATTGCTGAGATTATCGAGGGTCAAAGTATAATTGAAGCTGCTTTCAGTACAATTGATAAATTGAGAAATGAAAAAGAAAAAGAAAGTATTGAATGTATATCAAAGATAGAAGACGCAATAAGTCTTTCATAAAGCGACTTATCTGATGGTGAAGCCATTTCAATGATTGGTGAAGGATGGATCAGTGAAGAAGCATTAGGCATAGGTCTTTTCTGTGTCATTAGGTATCAAAATGATTTTAGGCAAGCATTAATAGCATCAGTCAATCATAGTGGTGACAGTGACAGTACAGGAGCAATAACTGGAAATATACTGGGTGCATATTGTGGCATTGATTGCATTCCAAAGGAATGGATTCAGAATACAGAGTTGATAGAAGAGATAACACAGCTTGCTAATGATCTTTATCAAGTATACGAAGATGGCGACGTGTGGTGGAGAAAATATCCTGGATACTAATGAGAAGGTGGTGGTGCCGAATGGCTGTAAACTACAAGATTTGTCCAAATTGTGGTTCGATGAAAACATTAAAAATCATTTATGGCATGCCAACACATGATACCTTTGTCAAAGCTGAAGAAGGTAAAATTAAACTTGGTGGTTGTCTTGTCAGGGACAATAATCCCGAATATTATTGCAGTGACTGTAATTATGAATGGAATAGAGATGACAGTGTGAACTACGCGTATAACCAGATAAAACATATCAAAGCGACTGTAGGCGGTTATTTTGATGGATACTACGAAGTGACAATAGACTTGCATAGCAAAGAACTGAAATGGAAGCACTTTGGCTGCGGTCATGAAGAAGAGTTTCAGAAAACAGTACGAAATGCTACTGCTGATAGCTTTGTTGAAGAGCTTAAGTCTATTGATATATTGAACTGGAAATCTAAATACGTTGATCTAGATATTCTGGATGGCACTCAGTGGAGTATAGAAATTCAAATGCTAGGAAAGAAAATTAGCAAACACGGTAGTAATAAATATCCGGAGAGTTGGGATAAATTCTGTAGATTAATGAAAAAAATCTCTGGGAAAAAGTTTAGGTGATTGTTGTGAAAAAGAAAAACGTAGTTAAAAGCAAACGAAAATTGGATAACAAAATAACTAGGAAGCACATTGAAATTGAGCCAGGAGATGAATTCTTTCCGAATGGAATTTTTAAGTTTCATATCACTAAGTTAAATGAACATATTGATGAGAATGGTGAAGAATTCATCGTTGAAGAAATAGATGTCAATGAGTACTTTAGGTATTTCTGCAATGAAGAAATGAATCCTGAATATGTTGAAGCAGCAGATTTGAATAGGCCAGTTATATTGGCTGAGATTGCTCCTGATCGCTTGCACCATGGCTATCCTACCATCTCAAAGGATTACTATTCGAGGGGATATAATTTGATTGATGGTCATCATAGACTGGTAAAGGCGAAACAAAATGACGTTGAGAAAATAAAAGCATATATTGTTTGTATGGAACAGCATATACCTTTTATGATTGAAGGTTTTGAAGAGTATGTGGAGTATTGGAATTCAAAGCTAATTTAGAACTGTCCGATAATTTGGACTGTTCTCTTTTTTGTACAAAGAAAACCACCGGTTCTACCGGTGGTTCCAAAGAGCTTTAGCTTTGAGTCAAAAAACACCTCCTTCTGATAAAATAATAATGGTTCGCCAACCATATTAGCTCAGAAGGTGAATATTCTTTTCAAATAGACCACCGGGTCCGGTGGGTGTTGACCACCCAATCCGGAAAATGGAACCAGAGGTTCCGGTGGTGAGATCAATTTGATTATTTATTTTGTTTAAGCCCGTAT
>NZ_JADKNH010000029.1 GCF_015352425.1 Fusibacter ferrireducens
TTTGTAGTGTAATCTTCTCCTTAGTCTAATAATATCAGAATGGTGAAAACCGCACACCATTTTTTCATTACTATTTGTGCCGCCAGCGGTAGCGGCGGAATGGAGGTTATTATGAAAAAAAAATATACTTCAAATCCCAACTGTGAAAGCGATCCCGTTTTAACCGATCTCCTCAAGGAAAAAAGTGAACTTTCAGAGACTTTAAAATACGCCATAAAAATAATTAAACTCGGTATATGGGAATGGGATCTTGCAACCAATCAGGTGACTCTATCAGATGAAGTTTTTGAGATTACTGGATGCACTAGAACTGATTTCAATTATGATTTTGATCATATATTTACAACTTTTATCCATCCGCAATTTCAAGAATTATTAGAGACTTCTATTGCCATTGCTCTAAAAACAGGCGTTGTCCCTCAAGAAGATTACCGTGTTCTCAGTGCAACAAATGCACCTTGTTGGGTCAGAGTTAATGGTCGGATTATTTATGATGACCAAGGTCATAAAATAAAAATGATGGGCACTATGCTCGATGTCACAAATGACTATTCAGCTAAAACTGAGCTTTCAAGGTATTTAAATTTTTTTGAATCCTTAATGGAGGCGTTGCCTTGTCCTATTTTTTATAAAGATAAAGCAGGCCTTTATAAGTTTTGTAATGCTGCGTTTTTAGAGTATCTCGGTATGAACAAAGAAGATGTCATTAACAAAAATGTCTTTGAGATCTCCCCAGAACCACTTGCTGACATTTATTATAAGGCAGACTTAGAACTCATGGCACAAAGAGGACATCAGGTTTACGAATCCAAAGCCAAATATGCAGATGGCTCATATCATGATGTCATCTTTAGTAAGGCCGCGCACCTTGACGAAAACGGTGACATCCTCGGTTTAGTCGGTATTATACAGGATATTACAGAAAACAAATTGGCTGAAAAAAAAGAAAAAATACTCCTAGAAATAAGAAGTATTTTTAGACATATCCATGCAATTATTGCAAATTTTGAAACTGAAATCGATTTTTTTAATAAAATCTTAAAAGAAGTTTTATCTGTTCTATCTCACTCGGATGAATTCGTCGTTCTCAAATTTGACGATTCAGAGAATCTATCTATTTTAACAAATACACACCCTATTGAAGATAAATCTACACTCTTGACGACTAAATATGATGCCCTTTTTTTGAGAAAGGAGAACCGAGTCGGCAGTTCTAACCCTTACATTATAAACGATATTGAAAATAGCAAACTGCGATCGTCACTTATTATCCCACTTTATTTTAACTCGGAATTGAAATGGCTCATATCTTTAGACAGCTATCAAACACGCCTATTTGATAGCATAGACTTGACTGCAGCCAAATTCATACAGGAGGAGCTAACCTGTTTTTACCAGATCTTTGACCTCATGCGCACGAATTTGAAATTATCCCAAGCGAACAAAAATCGAGATCGCGGGTAAATTAGAGCAGTTTCTCAAAATCACAAATTTTCCGTTGCATTTTTTTGTTGCTTTTTTCATTACATATTTCATGCACTCGTTTAAAGTGATCATTTACCCTGTCCTATCTTATAATAATCCATTGTGGCAGTGGTTTTAAAGCCACACGATTCGTAGAGTCTTAATGCATTGGCATTGTTCGCTTCAACCTGTAAGATCACACGACTTGCATTCCAATCCAGAAGTTGCATCACAGACTTCATTAAAAGCCATCTGCCATAACCCTTGCCCCTGTATTCTGGCAGTACGCCGAGTCCATAAATGCCTCCAATGCCTTCTGAGAGTTGTAAATGTGTTTTTCCGAACAATAATTCACCGGTTTTCCCCATGTATATGAACATGCCATGCTTTTCCTCTGTTTCTGGCATCAATAGATCCGCGTCATCTAAAGGTCGGCTCTCATCTTCTTGAAGATCAAACTCTTCTTTAAAGTAAATGACATTTTGCCTTGCAATTTCCCTTGCATCTAAGTTTGAAGCCTTTCTTAACGACAACTGACCCCGTTCTTCAATTACCTTAAATGTACCTTCTTTAAGAATCGCATTAAAAACCGATTGATCTAAGTACATTTCATACTCTGTATGTTTGTACTCAGCATCTGTACTCTTGATGAACGCCATACCTTCCTGTGAATTTCGATCACTTAAAAGCAACATCGCATTGGATTGCCTCTTATGAAATTCAGCTTTTACATATTCAAAGAGAACTTTAAAATATCCTCTTCTCCTGTAGTCAGGGTGAACCATGCCATTCACTTCAATTTGGCTGCTTACGCCACCAAAGCCGCAAATACCAATATACCCCACTAAAGTATCTTCTATAAAATACATAAACTCATTGATTGTTTCCATAGTTGCAGTGTTTTTTTCTGGCGATGCCTTTTCTAAAGCTTTATGCGCCGCTTCTTCTGAAAGACTCTTCTTATAATCCAGTTCGAGCTTAAGTGAAATGCCCTCTTCAATACAGCGCTTTTCAAGTTCTATTATTTTTGAATAATCTTCTTTTGAGAGATATTCGGCCAATTTAATATATTCCGATCTCATTGAACCCTCCTGTTTTAAAGTCCTCTCCCCTATGCTGTTCTATGATGATTATAGGGGTACTTTACTTTTTTATGTTGTTGTTTTCAGTATAACAGACCTAAAAACGCCAAGCTAGCCCATTCATAGGGAAAAGATGACTCTAATATATCTTTAACCTGATTGACCATACGATTAAGCACTCACAGAACAGTAAAATCGACACATAAAATTGGACCATCTACAATATGACATGCTTGTAGATCGCCCGAATTCATTTAAAATGATGTTCCTGAAATCAGATCAATATCTAAAAAAATTTATTCATTCTATTATCGCCTATGCTTGTTCTGCCCAATTTAAACTTTGAGACAATCCATTTTTACCAAATATGACAATGCCGTCATTTAAATATGGCTGCATTAAAATTTTCTCATTCATGGTATCCATAAGTGTTTCGGTAAGTTGTTCTGTGGTCTCTGAAAGAATTTGCATTCTTGCATTTTCATTTTCTTTTTCGTAAACATCGGTTTCTACGATTAAACAAGCAATTGTAGTCTCGTGTTCATTTTTAATGGGCACTACATTTTGTTTAACGATTTGATCTTCCTGTGTTATTGCTCTCAAATCTCTTGTGGGCATGCCAAGTTCAAGTGTTCGTACCGCTGCAGGCTCAATATGTCTAAAGGCAAATTCTCCAACAACAGTTTCCTTATACATGGATTTATGCTTCGTAAGTTTTGCCTCAGCCACCACAATTGCCACACCGGATTCCCGTGTCGGACAATCAATAAAGACACCTGCATTCAATGACAATGTGATCAAAGTGTTGTAAAACCTTGGGTTTTCAATATATTCTCCAGGTGCATCTATATAATGACCATAAAATTCCACAGTCTGTGTTTTTTTATAATGTTGTGTTTCACTTCTTAAATTTTGTATCAAAGTCGTTTTGCCTACACCTGTTTTACCCATAAAGATGATTTTCCCCATTTTTATGACCTTGTCAAATGTGCCAATGTCACCTGTTTGCCAGGCACATATTCTTGTATCACTCTTTGTTTTTCTGATGTCATGTCCGCCTCCGTACAATTGTAAATTTCAAGATCTGTTCGCAATCTCAATGCCATTTGCGATAAAAAAAGCCCGTAGTTATCGTGTGATCACTACGAGCTTCAATGCTCTTTACAAACTTGTACGCCGTTGTACAAGACGAGTATATCATCATTTTTTTAAAGTTCAAGATTTTTTTAGAAATCAAAACGCGTTTAAAATGCTATTTATATTCAATAAGGCCAGAACCCAAAGCGTCATGAAATGACATTTCGTAATAGTAGTCTGTATCTTCGAAATATATTTTTATAATACTACTATGTGTTAATTCAGCCACAGCTATCGATACATTAGTGAAATTAGTGAAATCCAACGGACTGATATACTCTAGAACTTTATCATAGGACAATGTGTGATCTGAATCGCTATTGATTAAGTATAATGTATAGCCATTTTCTAATGTATATTGAGTTAACCTTTCGTCATAAGTATAAATACCATGGTCTACAGTCACGTTATTTTTGTCTATTGAATAATCATCACATATGGATTGAAAAAAATCATTGTGATCATGAGCTCTTTCAAAACTAAATATATGATCATACAATGTATGCACATGTCCATCATGATCTTTTTGGTCTAATACAGTAAAATAATCATACTTAAAAATAGCGTATGAAACGGCATCTTCTTTTATTTCGTATACAAATTCATAATTGCCCTCTTTAATTTCAGGTAAAAAGTATGGCCTATGATCTGTTAATAGCGCATCAATAGCGTTTAACCATAAACTATAATTATGCCCCCATTGAAGACTTTCCTGAGATGTGGCATTGGTTTCAACCACATCTTGAATCGGGACAGTATTAGCATTATTCACCATATTGCTTTTTTCACAAGATGTCAATAAAAACAATATAGCGATTAAAATAATAACCCTTTTTCTCCCCAAATAATGATTTATCATTTAAGCGATCTCCTTTAATTTCAATTGTAATATTTTCACAATATTAGCATACTATTAATAAGATTACAATAAAATAGGGCCCTAAATAAATTTGACCTCAAATGAAAAAGCAAGTGCTCATAAAAAAAATACCGGGGTTAGCCGATATTTATCAGTGATGGATGGCCCATGATAAAGGGGACTTTGCTCAGGATCATAAGCATGCAGTCTTTGTCCGACCATTCCATCACTAATTGAAATGATTTTGGGTGTATCCAGTTATGTCAAAATTGTTTTATTGACAGAAGTAACTTCAATGTTTTTCAAGTGCTACCTGCAATTTAGGAATAATGTCTGAAAGTCTTTCGGCAACTGCTATGCCAGCTGATTCCATTGCAGTGATTTTTGAATCAGCTGTACCACTATTTCCAGATATAATGGCACCAGCATGGCCCATTCGTTTGCCCTTAGGCGCTGTTTTGCCACTGATGAAACCGACAACTGGCTTTTTCATATTTGCTTTTATCCAAGTTGCAGCATTTTCTTCAGCATCTCCTCCAATTTCACCGATCATGATCACCGCCTCTGTTTCGGAGTCCTCATTAAATGCTTTTAGCACATCGATGAAATCCGTTCCATTTATAGGATCTCCCCCTATACCAACTGCTGTAGACTGACCTAAACCTGCATTTGAGACGACACTCACCGCTTCATAAGTCAAAGTGCCTGATCTAGAAACAATACCAATTGTCCCCTTTTTATGAATATGACCTGGCATAATGCCAATTTTCGCTTGATCTGGCGTTATAATTCCTGGACAGTTGGGGCCTATAAGTCGTGTTGAACTGTCTTTAAGATAATACTTCACTTTCACCATATCTTGCACTGGAATATGCTCTGTGATACAAACAACCAAATCTATTTTGGCATCTATGGCTTCAATAATAGCATCTGCTGCAAAAGGCGCTGGTACATAAATGACCGAAGTATTTGCTTGAGTTTCTCTGACCGCTTCTCTCATAGTATTATAAACGGGAATAGCCATTACCTTTGTACCACCCTTACCGGGTGTCACACCTGCAACGATATTTGTACCATAGGCTTTCATTTGCTCGGTATGATATCTTGCCGCCAGACCCGTAATCCCTTGAACCACTAATCTCGTTTCCCGATTGACCCAAATACTCATGCGATCGCCTCCTCACCCTTAATTAAAGACACTATTTTCTCAGCACCTTCATCCATGGTATCTGCTGAAATAATATCCAGACCTGAATGATCCAATAAACGCTTGCCATCTGCTACATTAGTGCCTTCAAGTCGAACCACTATAGGGACACTTCTAGAAAGTGATTTCGTCGCTTGAATAATACCCTCAGCAATGGTGTTGCAGTGCATAATACCACCAAATATGTTGATAAAAACGCCCTTAACATGCTCGTCTGATAGTATAATATCAAGTGCCTTGCTTACCATTTCAGCACTTGCACTACCACCCACATCTAGAAAGTTTGCAGGTCTGCCGCCTGCGTAGTGAATGGCATCCATTGTTGCCATCGCAAGCCCAGCACCATTGACTAGACAGCCTATTTCACCTTCAAGTGCCACATATGACAACCCTACAGATGAGGCTTCTATTTCTTTGCTATCTTCTTCATCAAAATCACGAAGTCGTTCAATATCTGCATGTCTGAAAAGTGCATTATCATCAAAATTCATCTTCGCATCGAGTACTATTAATTGTCCCTCTTTACTCAACACAAATGGGTTTATTTCAACTAAATTTAAATCTTTCTCAACAAAGCAAGTGTACATACCCTTTACGATCTTCTCCAATTTAGGCATTAGATCTGTCGATAATCCAAAAGATTCCGTCAAGATTCTAATGTGAAATGCTCTTATGCCGATTAAAGGATCGATGGTGATCTTAAGAATTGAGTTTGAAGATCTCTTGGCAACCTCTTCGATGTCCATGCCTCCTTCTTTAGAAGCAATAATCATGACTTTACTGGTTGTCCGATCAAGTACCATACTCATATAAAATTCACTTTCGATTTCGCAGCCTTCTTCTATATAAATCTTTCTGATTTTTTGACCATTAGGGCCTGTTTGATGTGTCACTAACGGTTTTCCAAGCATCTCGGTGCCAATTTCAATACATGCATTTAGGGAATCGACTACTTTTACACCACCTGCTTTTCCACGGCCTCCTGCATGTATCTGTGCCTTTACAACAGCGACATCTGTTTGTATTTTCCTCGCTTGAGTTTCCAATTGATTGACTGCTTCAACTAAGTAGCCCTCCAGTACTGCCACCCCATAGCTTTTAAGTATCGCTTTGGCCTGATATTCATGTATATTCATTTAATGCCTCCTTAGAACATGATATTGGTATAAATGATAATGCCTATTAGCGCAAAAGGGTACGTTGCGCCACATCCCACCGCAACAAAAAAGCGGTCCTCATTTCGAGCACCACTAAACCAACTTAGATAGATAACTTATATCATTACGCACTAAAAATTTGTAATGACATAAAAAAGCTCTTTCATTCCAGAAAGAGCATGATCAATAAAGCTAAAAAGCCTTAACATCACACCTCCTCATCCTCGTGAGTTTAACAGCGCAAACATTCTTGGCAGGTCTCCTGACTCAAGACTATGGTACTTACTCCCTTCCCATTATTCACAGTGGCTATGAGCAATACAGTCTTTTACAGTGGCGGGACCGTGTTGGCATTTCACCAACTTCCCTTTTAAGTGTACCAAAGGCACACACCAAAAATTTTACTATTCAATTAGAATTTGCGATTCAATTACAATTAAGTGTCCAAAGTTGAGTAACACCCTAACCCGTTAAAAAAAACGTATTATATTCACCTGAATATTAACATTAATGCTATTTAATGTCAAGTCTATTCGATGAATTGAATCGATATTGATTTAAATTTAGTTTTACCCAGTCGGCCTATGCAATACAATGCCTTGATTTGAAGTGGCTAATTTCACGCCATAGACGATCCTAGAGGGTTCAACCAAGGCCTCATTATAGCCCCCATATTTGATATAGATTTCGCCATGAAGCCTCTTGATCTCTGGCACTTTTTTATAAAAAGCGTCAAGTGTATGTCCTGTGAAAATAATCACGGGCAATTTTTTTTCTATCGCCGCTTCGACGAGCTCTATGAGTTCTTCTGGTTGTTCAGACCATTCAAGACCACCGAGTATCAACCCTTTATTGAAGGGATTTTCAAGTACCAATGCCACGATATTACTAGCCGAATCTACTTTGGATGGCATTTTTTTCAAGTCTTGATTGAAGCAGCCTTTACAGCCAATAGAGCACGAATGCGCACAAATGAGAGCACCTACAAAAGGCGCATCTGCCATTCTTTCATTTTCAATCCGTTTATACCTGATTGCCATATTGCACCTCCAACTCTTCAAAACGCTAAAGCTGATGTCGATCTGAAAACTCTTCTCTTTTACCTTCATTGAAATACTTCACATTTCTGAGGTATCCTGTAATCCGCTGATACTTTTCAACGTCCTTATGGCATTTAGGGCACCTATCTACAGCTTCATTCAAGTAGCCATGATCTGGACAATAATGATTTACAGGTGAAAGACTCACATAAGGCACTTTATACGTTTCACAAACTGTCTTAATAATTTGTTTTGCCTGTGTACCCGTTATAGGTGCTCCAAGATAAACGTGAACCACAGTGCCGCCCGTAAATAAAACTTGAATGTCATTTTGGTGCTCAAAGACTTGTTTTATAGACTCTATTTGATTTACAGGAATATGACAGCTGTTGGTATAATAAGGTGTTTTTTCATTCCCTTGAGTGATAATATCTGGATAGACAAATTTATCCTTTAACGCCAGTCTGTAGGCTGTAGATTCAGCCGGTGTCGCTTCGAGATTATAAAGATTGCCCGTTTCCTCTTGGAAATCCCTCAACCTTTCTCGCATGTATTCCAGCACTTCCATGGAAAGCATTTTGCCTTCTTCTGTTAAAATAGATTTGCCTAAAAAATTTTCACACATCTCATTTAAGCCCACAAGGCCTATTGTGGCAAAGTGATTTTCAAATCCTCCTACGTATGTTTTAAAGGCAGGTATAAGGCCTCTTTCAAGCACATTTTCCTGTAAAAAAGCACGCTTAATCTCTAGACTTTTCATGGCGAGCACTAAGTTTTTATCAATTATTTTAAAAAGTTCATCTCTGTTCTTTGAAAGATAACCATATCTCGGCAGATTCAGTGTGACTACACCAATAGAACCCGTGCTCTCTCCTGCACCGAACAAGCCGCCATTTTTACGTTCAAGCTCTCTGACATCAATTCTAAGCCTACAACACATGCTCCTTGCATCCTCAGGTTTCATATCGCTGTTGAGGAAATTGGCGAAATATGGATATCCAAATTTACCTGCCATTTCCCAGAGCGCATCGTTGAGTGGATTGTCAAAATCAAACCGTTCATGAATGTTGTAGGTTGGGATTGGATACGCAAATGGTTTGCCATCGGCGTCGCCTTCTTGCATGAGTTCGTAAAATGCCCTATTGAACATATCCATTTCACTTTGGCAAGCTCTATAACTATAATCCAGTAGCCTATTGCCATGAAATACAGGCATGTCAATCAAATCCTTAGGGGGTGTTAGATCCAGTGTTATGTTGCTAAACGCAGGTTCTGCGCCCCCTCTTGAATTAGAATTGATTGAAAATATAAAGTTCTGAAGGTTTTGTTTGACCTCTTCATAAGAGAGCTGATCTTCTTTTATAAAAGGCGCAAGATAGGTATCCACAGAACTAAATGCCACTGCACCCATAATCTCATTTTGAAATACTGTGATGAGATTCGCCAGTTGATTCAAGATAGAGGCAAAATGCTTTGCTGGCGAAGATCTTGGAATATTGGGCACGCCTTTTACGCCTTCTTGAATGATCCGTCTCAAAGAATAACCGCAGCAATAAAGCGTGATACCACCCAAATCATGAATGTGGTAATCGCCCACCACATAGCCTTCTGCAATTTCTTCTGTATAGACACTGCTCAGCCAGTAATCCTTTGAAACTTCACCCGCTATATATTTATTAAGTGCACCAAAGGAATAAGGCGAATTCGAATTTTCTTTAACTTGCCAATCCTCTTTTTTTAAATAGAGATCTACTAATCTTTTACTGTCTATCATTTTCCCCTCCGCGAGCTGAGTTGAATCCATTTTGAGCAACTTGTAGGTCTTCTTCCCACAAAATTTAATCCAACCTCTTTACACTCTTCCTTTCATCCAAATAAGCCAAGTACAACATTTGTGCCATCTCACGATGTCTCAAACCAATTTTCGCTGACACTGTTTGAGGTTGAACATTCCTCAGCGCAGCTTTCGGCTCAAATCTTGTTGTTTTAAATAAAAAACACCCTCTCGGGTGTTCGATGTGTTTTATTCAAATTGAACAATTGTAAATTCTAAATTCAGAATCCTATCGCCTAATCCAATAAAAATCTCCATCCCCGAGAAATTGGTTAGTATTTTGGTAGGTCTCCTGGCTCGCTTTCATCCTCACATATACCTTCCCGATTTCTCAGTGGCTCTATATGCTCGTCTGGCTTACAGTAGTGGGTGCTGCTCAGGCTTTTACCTGATTCCCTTTTACATTTTCATGACCAAAATACTTTATGTAGTTCTTTAACATCATATTATCACTATATCTTGTGTTTTGCAATATAAAAATAAACTTTGGGCATTTAGGCCTAAGTTTATTTGAGAAAGTAAACGACATCATAGGGCGGAGGGTAGCTCAACTTTTGAGTTTTAACACTCTAATTAATAATTCAATCGTTTCAAACTGCCCTTATCAAATGCGTACGAACCTGTTTCCAGCGGATAAGAGAGCGTCTCCACATAATACCAAGGATCTGTATCCGATAAAGGATTTTTTAGTACATGAAATTCTTGGGCTGGCATATAGCCTTGCGCCAATAAAAAAGCTTTTTTACCTTCTGCATTTTCACATAGATCAACTACCATAACCACATGTCCAGGGCTTCCTGCCTTTAAAAAAACAGCGCCCACTTGTAAATTTTCAATATCTATTGGCGTTGACTCTTGATCTAGAGAAAGCGTACTTGCATAGGCAAATACCGTCTCCAAATAACGCTCAAACGTTTCATAGGATTCGTCATAACCCTTAGTCTTTGTCCAAGACACGTCATTCCCATTGACCTGAATCCGATAACCCTCTTGCCATTTTTGATATTCGCATAAAAACCCATTTACAAAATAAAATTTAATTTGATCGTACTGTTTATTTGCATAGTAATATTCGGCATAAATGCGCATAACAGAATCCGCACACTGTTGTAAATCTCTATTCGATATATTCATATCAAACACAGCCAAATGTACGGATTGATTGCCTTTTTCATCACCATTATAAAGCAAGACCTTTGACCCATTTGCCTTTAGTGGAAAATGGCGCAGATAAGTTTCAAAGCTCTCTTGTGGATATTCAATTCGAGAGTAACCCTCTGGTGTATTGATTCTGCTCTCCAGTGTATTCCCTTCTGCGTTTATGAAGGCTGCCATTTCTGAAATTTCAACTTGATCTTCAATACCTGCTTTAGCGCCTGTCTCAATACCTACTTTAACTTCTTCGTTATTGATCACATCCGCATTCTTTTTTCCATCTGGATCACCTAAAGGATCTTGCTCTTTTTTACCACAGCTGGTTATCGCAAAAAATGTGATTCCAATGAGTATCATCACAAGAAATGTTTCTATTTTTTTCATAATAACCTCCATTCCGCCGCTACCGCTGGCGGCACAAATAGTAATGAAAAAATGGTGTGCGGTTTTCACCATTCTGATATTATTAGACTAAGGAGAAGATTACACTACAAA
>NZ_JADKNH010000002.1:0-171070 GCF_015352425.1 Fusibacter ferrireducens
GTTGTTGAAGGTGGAGAATCTTTTCTTGGAATAATAGGGAGTAATTCCTTCAGAAGTAATGAGAGTAGCAACGAGAAAATTCTTATGGACATCGACGCCACAACAGATAGGATAAACAACTTTCATAGCACAGCCTCCTTTCATAATTGAGAGGAGAAGACATTGACTGAACCATCACACATTTAACAAAGAGCTAAAACAATGATTAGCGTGCGGTCTAATAGAACCACTTATTTGTGCTTGAAAGATGATTCTTACACTAGTTATTATACTGATTTAAGCCGAGAAGAGCAGTCTACTACTCACCTCACCGTGCTTTGTAGTGTAATCTTCTCCTTAGTCTAATAATATCAGAATGGTGAAAACCGCACACCATTTTTTCATTACTATTTGTGCCGCCAGCGGTAGCGGCGGAATGGAGGTTATTATGAAAAGAAATTACATTCAAGAAATGGTTCTAGCCAGTATGTTTATCGCCATTGGCATTGCACTGCCAATGATTTTTCACAGCTTTGGACTTGGGTCCACTTTTTTACCCATGCACATTCCTGTACTCATTGCCGCTTTTACATTGGGATTCCCATACGCTGTTGCAGTTGGCATGTTGACCCCTTTATTAAGCAGCTTAATCACAGGCATGCCGCCCCTTTTTCCCGTAATGCCTTATATGATTTTTGAATTAGGTGCCTATGCTGCAATGGGGTATTATTTAGGACAAAAATTAAAACTCAATATGTATTTAGCACTTATAGGCTGTATGATTACCGGAAGGCTCGTTGCAGGTGCTGCTGTATGGGTGTTAGTGCTTTTCTTTGGCGCAAAATTCCAAGGTCCAGTTGTCTTTATCATTTCTGCAGTCACCACAGGACTACCAGGCATCATCATTCAACTGCTCTTCATACCACCTGTCATTCTACTTTTAAAGAAGGCAAATGTGATTAAAAGCGAGGTATGTCATGTTGAGAAATAAAGACTATTTCAATTCAAAAGCTAATTCATGGGACAATCAAGTAAAACATAACATGGATAAAGTCAAACAGATCATGGATTTGATTGAAATTCGTCAGGGTGATCACATATTAGACGTGGGAACTGGAACAGGTGTGACGATTCCAGTTTTGCGGTCTCTCGTTGGAGATCGCGGCAAAATCACAGCCATAGATGAAGCTGAGAAAATGATTGAAGTCGCACAAAGCAAATTCAATCATCCCAATGTTGAATTTGTCATAGGCGATGTGCTGAGTGAAACCTTTCAAGACCATAAATTTGATGGTATTGTTTGTTACTCCATGTTTCCACATTTCGAAGATAAGCGTGTTGCCATCTCCACGCTGTCTAAACTGCTTAAAAAAAATGGCAAACTCGTCATTTGCCATTCGCAAAGTAGAGATGCCATTAATAACCTTCATAAAGATTTAGACGGTCCTGTTAGAGAAGATCGACTTCCCACAATTGAAGTTTTTAAAGAGCTGTTTTCAGAAGCTGATCTCAATCTCAGTTTAGAGATAGATAGTGAAGAAATGTTCGTTGTTATTGGGACATGCCATTCAATATTTTACATTTGATTCAAACTCATAAACTTCCCCACATTGTAATAGCAGTTATAGACCAATCGCTCAGTCTCTTTTATGGCTTGTTCCAACGGCATTGGTCTATCCACTATGCTAAAAACACCATAGAGTCCGTGTTCATATAGACTTTCATAGCCTGTCGCCATAGCGCCTACAATGGCAACCACTGGAATCTGATTTTCAGCCCCAAGTTTGATGATGCCACTGGGGAGCTTCCCTTGAAGGGTTTGATGATCCATCTCTCCCTCACCTGTAATAATAAGATCGTAGCCACCTGACTCAATGCGTTCTTTTAACTTTAGTCTCTCACTGATAAGTTCAAAACCAGAGATGAGTTTGGTATCAAAATAAGCCAGCAAGCCTAATCCCAAACCACCTGCTGCGCCTATGCCCTTAAGATTTCTGAGCGATTTATTCACACTATCTTCGATGATTGAAGCAAAATGCGTCATGCCCTGTTCTAAAATTTCTATCTGTTCTGGTGTTGCTCCTTTTTGAGGGCCATAAACTCTAGTGGCACCTCTTTCTCCAACCAGTGGATTATCCACATCACAAGCCACAAGAAACTTCACTTTTTTTACAAGATCACTTACATCTGCCCGATCTACAAATGCGACTTCTGATAGATGCTCTCCTGATCCTCTTAGAATCTTGCCATACTCATTTTTGAAATGAAAACCCATCGCTTCAAGCATACCCATACCACCGTCATTGGTTGCACTGCCGCCAATACCCATGATAATCTCAGTACACCCTCGCTTTACAGCATCTATAATCAGTTGTCCCGTCCCAAAGCTAGACGCTTTAAGTGGCTCTAATTGCGATTTAGGTTGTAAGGTGATTCCTGATGCACTTGCCATCTCGATAACCGCTGTTTTACCATTACCTAGAAGCCCATAAGTCGCTATAATAGGTTGTCCATAGGGTCCCGTTACTTCTATGTTCACCCGTTTGCCACCCGTGTTTTCCACAAAAGTTTCAACGGTCCCTTCTCCGCCATCAGCCAAAGGGATTGTATCCACTTCACACGCTTTTATGGCCTCAGTTAAAGCACTCTTGCCAATTCTGCCAATGTCCTTTGATGATAAACTGCCCTTAAATGAATCAGATGCTATGAGTATTTTCATATTGAACGCCACCTCAAGTTGTTCTTTTCCATTATTATTTCACGCTCAGTTACCCTTGTCAATACATTGAAAAAGCATCATTTTATAAGTTATATTGTTTATAATTTCAGCAGTTTAGCCATATTCTCTCCCAGAACAGCCTTGGCTACATCAGGTGTCTTTGCAACACTTCTTAAGGCATCTAGAGACAACTGAATATCGCCAAAAGGTCTATCCACTCCAAAGATACATTTTTGAGGCAATTCATTAATGACAATCCCCAATACAAAAGTCGAGTAATACGCCGAAGTATCCAGATATAAATTGGGGATTTCTTTTGCAAGTGCCAAGGTATCCAGCCAATTGCTCCCACCAAGATGACCTAAAATAACAGGGGTGCGCGGGTATTGCTTTGCCAGTTCTGCTATAGCCTTTATATCTTGCATGTTTAACGGGAAAAAGGCATGAATCCAAATCGGCATGTTATTGAACTCTAGAGTTGATTTAAATACATTCTCCATGAGGTGAACTTGGCCTGTTCCAAAAGTGAATTCACCCATGCCTGCTAAATTATGTTTCTTAACATTATCGTGAATAAATTGCTTCGTTGTCTCTAGGTCTAAACCAGCTGGCACGCCACCAAATCCGATGTACCTTGAGGGATGTTGCTCAATAGCCATTACAAGTTCTGCATTGGCTTTTTCTCGAATTTCCACCATGGACCCTTTCTTACCCGCTAATAAATCATTTAGGAAATACATCGCCTCTTTCACGCCTTGTGCATCTTCAGCAACTTCTGGATGAAAGGATGTGGAAAACAATACTGTTTTGTCCACGCCAGATTTATCCATTGCTTTTATATGTGCTTCTACTGGTAAAGTCACATGTGAATGTCCATCGATAATCATAAATTGAACTCCTTTTCTTCTATTTTATTTTACAATTGAGCTTTTTCCTGACTTTTATTATAATGTGTTTATAACAAAAGAAAAGTATGCACTTTTTTGTAACATACTAACGAAAAGGAAAGTGATTTCTATGTCTGAAAAAATCTGCTTTGTAGGCAGTAAAGAACCTTTTGAATATACGCTCTCTATTATCAGTGGCAAATGGAAACTTAAGATCATCTACCTCCTAGCCTGTATGGGGACCGTGAGATATGGTGTGCTCAAGAAAAACATCGATGGCATTACACATAAAATGTTGAGTTCACAACTCAAAGAACTGGAATCTGAAAAAATAATCTCACGAAAAGAATACCCTCAAGTCCCGCCTAAAGTGGAATATGCCCTTACAGAAAAAGGGCAAAGTCTAGTTCCACTTGTGATCAGCATGTGTGATTGGGGTGAGATGCATCGAACGGGCTAGTACACACTTAATTATTTATGTAACTGAATCGATATATGTCTATCTATTAGAAGCTCTATTGAGAGTATAAAAAAAGCACAAAGAATATTATTCTTCATGCTTTGATCTCACAGTACTTTGGATAAAAAGTCTTTTAATCTTGGATCTTGCGGCTCTTCAAACAATGCTTTTGGCGTATTTTCTTCTAAAATAGTGCCATCCGCCATAAACACGGCTCTTGTCGCCACTTCTTTTGCAAAGCCCATTTCATGTGTGACAATCACCATGGTCATGCCTTCGTTTGCCAATTGCTTAATCAGTGCTAATACCTCACCCACCATCTCAGGGTCCAGTGCCGAAGTGGGCTCATCAAAGAGCATTACTTCCGGATTCATGGCAAGTGCTCTGACAATGGCAATCCTTTGCTTTTGACCACCCGAAAGCATTGCCGGATATTCATGCGCCTTATCCACAAGGCCAATGCGTTTTAAAAGCTCGTAGCCAATCTCATCTGCTTCTTCTTTTGTTTTCAGTCTGAGTTTTACAGGCACCATTGTGATGTTCTGTAACACGGTTTTATGTGGAAAGAGATTAAAATGCTGAAAAACCATGCCCATACGTCTTCTGTGAACATCAATATCCACATGTTTATCCGCAAGATTGACACCATCAAAGAGAATTTCCCCATGAGTCGGCGCTTCAAGCATATTTAAACTGCGCAGCAAAGTCGATTTTCCAGAGCCTGATGGCCCTATGATGACGACGACTTCGCCACGGTTTATATCAATGTTACAGTCATTAAGCGCTTGAATTTTCCCCTTATTATACGTTTTACACAATTGCCTTACCGATATTAATTTATCGCTTGTCGCCACGTCTCATTCTCCTTTCAATAACCTCAATAACCTTGCTTGCTGGGTAATTGATACAGAAGTACATAAGTGCAGCAAGTACATAAGGGCCTATTGTGATATAGGTCGTTGCAGAAACGGTTTTTGCCGCCCACATGAGCTCTACCATACCAAGTGTAGAGAGTATAGAGGACTCTTTGACCATGGTTACAACTTCATTGGCCAGTGCTGGCAATATGTTTTTTATTGCCTGAGGCAGAACGACATATGCCATAGACATCCCTGCGGATAAGCCAAGACTTCTAGCGGCTTCATTCTGCCCGGAATCCACTGCAAGTATGCCTGCACGAAAGATTTCTGCAACATAAGCTGCACTGTTAAGTGCCAATGCCACAACGCCAGGAATAAACATTGCCAAATTGATAAAACCAAAGAGATGATAACTTGGAATTTTAATAAAGTTGAACACCCCATAGTAGACCAGTGCAAGCTGAACTAACAGTGGCGTTGAGCGGAAAACAGCAATGTAAATACCGGATAAACTTCTTATAAACCAGTTTTTGCTGAGACGCATCAACGCCAGTATCAAAGCAGGAATGACTGCTATTAGAACGGAAACAATGGATACCAATAGTGTGTATTCAATACCCTGTATAAAAAAAGAAATATACTTAGGTAAAAATGTAAAGTTTATAAAACTTGTAGGTGACATATTGATCCTTTCTTTAAATGCAAAATTAAAAAAACGTGTAAGCAAATTTGCATAAATAAGCTTACACGTCCCTTCCTTATTTATACGATTACTCTATAGCTTCGGCACTGAGTTCGTCTGCTGTTTTGATCCAAGTCTCCACAGTACCATCTCCAGTCACTTGAGCAATAGTCTTATTGATGGATTCAAGAAGCCCTTGTGGGTCTTCTTTTTGAACCGCCACGGCATAAGGATATGCCTCTCCTAAGCTCACTTCTGCAATTACAAGTGATTCGTCATTTGCTGCATATTGCTCTGCAACCGCACCATCCAGTACAATCGCATCACATTTACCATAAACTAAGTTGTTTACAAGATCTGTTACCGACGACATAGTCACCAAAGAGGCTCCAGTCATGTCATTTGTTACAATTTCAGCTTTCGTAGTACCCATTTGTGCTGCAACAGTTTTACCACTGAAGCTTTCAAGTGAAGTATATTCTGCTGCATTCTCAGCTTTAACGATGACCATTGGTGGTAAATCCGTATAATAAGGCTCTGAGAAATCAGCAACTTTTGCACGCTCTTCATTTGCCTCGATAGCGGCAATAACCATATCAATCTCACCCTTTTGAAGTGATGCCATGAGGTTATCGAAACTCATATTGACAATTTCAAGTTCTAATCCCATATCTTCTGCAATTTTTTTTGCAAAAGACACGTCTATGCCAGCATATGTTTGCTCACCTTTTTCATCCAAAACGATAAACTCAAAAGGTGGATAGTCTGCTGACGTACCCAATACTAATTTTGTCTTTTCCGCTTTTGTTTCTGTCGCTGGCCCCGAACTACATGCTGTGATACTCATAACCATTGCAAAGGTCAATAATACAACTAATAATTTTTTCATAATGATTCTCCTCGTATAATATAGACTTTTTATTTTTCTGTAGCTTAATCTCTTTTAATGAGTTTGTCGCTATATCAGCTCATATTATTATAATCCATATTGAACTAAATATAAACAATTAAAGATGTATTTTTATGCATTTTTTTTAATGTTTCATCAGTTTTTTTAATTTGTAACCTTGCACATGCTTTCTTCTAGGAATTCATGATCTCTACAATTTATAATTGCGCAAGAAAAAGAGCAGTTCAAATTAGAACAGCTCCTTTAAATAATATAATCACATTTTTACTTCCACAGTAACAGAATACCAGTCCTTATTGAAATACGTTTCCGCGTATTCTATAATTTTACCAGCCTCATCTACTGTGCTTCTCTTAACAAAGAAAGTATCCGTATTTTTTTTGATGTTCATGAGCTTCGCAATTTGACTATCGTTAACTGCTTTTACGGAATAGTTTTCGTTCGCCCAAACAGGTACAATATCATATTCAGCAAGTGTTTTATAGAAAGATTTATTTTTGTATATCGCCTGTACTTGCTCAATACTGATTAGACTGCTGTCCATATAGGAAATTTGATAGGCAATGGGTTCATTATTGGCAAGTCTTATTCTGCGCACACACACAATCGATTGAGTATGTGGAATCATCAGTTTTTCAGCAATACTCTCGTTGACTATTTCTTCTATTTTATCGACTTGCATGTCAATCTTATAACCTTGTTGTAGGAGTTCATCACTAAAACTGATTGAGGTCAATTTACGATTCATTTGCTTCTTGGTGACAAATGTGCCAACACCTTGCACACCAATCAAGTAATCCTCATTGATCAGGTCATTAAACGCCTTTCTGACAGTAATTGTGGACACATTATATTTTTTCTTAAGTACAGATTCACTGTCCACCTTATCACCGGGACGTAAATCCCCTGACTTAATGGCCTTTATAATATCTTGTTTTATCTGTAAATACTTTGGAACTTTATATTCCATATTGGCAATCCCTCCTAATATGTTATCATGCTAACTGATAAAATATTATAACACACCAATAGTACCGTGTAAAATGTACATAATACTCTTTTTTTTAGCCTATTCGGGAAATTTCGCCACGGCGGTCTTAGCTGACTCAACAGCGCGATTGGCCAATGCCTCAATCGATAAATCGTCCTCATTAAAGCTCAATTCCAAAAATGCCATTGTATTTAATCCCGCTACAGTGTAATATTGGCCCGGATGATTGGCACAAAGCTCAGCTGCTACTCTAAAGGGCGATGCCCCCAGTAAATCACATGCAAAGAGCACTTCATCCTCATTGAATTCTAGCAAGAGATGATTGACCTTATCTTTTAAGTCTTCTAAACTATCTTCTTTGGTCAAATCAATAAAATACATGTGTTGTGGTGCACCCACAATCATTTCTAAGTTATCCTTTACCCCTTTGGCATATCCACCATGCCCCATTACGATGACTCTTTTCATTCACTTCCTCCACTTCTACAATTGTTCAGTTTACGCATAAAATCCCGTTGAGTAACCAATAAATGTAAGTAGACATGCGAGTACGAGAATTAAACCCATAAGCTTAAGTGGAGACCATTTTTTCTTTGTATATAGGTAGTAAACTGATAGTGTTAAAAACAAGGGCAATATCTTTGGAAAAATAGAATTAACCACTTTATCTGCATCAAATATCACTTGATTGATCAACGTCTCACCCGTTGCTGGATCAAAGACATCTCTGATGATTTGAATGGGTAAAGTAAAATTGACAAAAGAGGCCGTTAAAGCACCGACAACGATTAATCCAAGTACAGTCATCGTATCTGTCAATGCATTGAGTTTACCTGTTGACATAAACCCTTGCATGCCCTCAATTCCAGATTTATAACCCAGTTTAAATAGATTCCAACTTAAAATTGCCGTGCCCACTGGGTAGACAATCATATAAACCACCGGTCCTAACCATCCAACAGCTGAAGATGCCTGTGAAATGGATAAGCAAATCGTGAGCAATATGGGAATAAAAGTCGCAACCCATAATGAGTCGCCAATGGCTGAGGTGGGACCAATCAAGGCTACTTTGACACCGCTGATCAATTCAGGCGTACAGCTGCCATTTGCATTTGCTTCTTCCAGTCCACAAACAATGCCGTTACAAATAGAACCCACTTGAGATTCTGTATTGAATAAAGTGGTATGTCTTTTCAATGCCGCCGCTTTTTCTTCTTTTGTGTCATATAACTCTTCTATTACAGGTGCCATCGATTGTCCAAAAGCTAACCCCAACATGCTCTCTGCTTGCTGTGAACATCCATTCCAAAAAAACCAATTTAGGAATGATTTTTTCAGTGTCTTCTCGCTTATTTTCTTCATCATAGCACCTCGCCTTTCTTAGACTCTAGTCCTGTTATAACCACATAGTATAAAATAGAAATAATAATCGCTAACACGGCAACTGCCATTGTACTTTGACCAAAGTACGTTACTAAAATAAAGCCCGCAAGATAAATGGCCACATGGTACTTTTTCTTGAATAAAAAGGAAATAATGATGCCCATCCCAAGTGCCGCCATCATGCCACCAAAGACGCCCAGTGCCGTAGTCACCCATGCTGGAATTAAGGTTGCAAAGTCTCCCTGAGCTGAAGCTGCAGTCATGGAAGTTAAAACGATTACTGCTGGAATAAAGCGACATGAAAACCCAATCAATTGCCCTAAAACCAGATTTGGAATAAACATCTTTTTGGTCTCGCCCGTTTCCGCATATTTATTGGCCACACGGTTCAAAGGCAGATTAAGAGCATATGAAACATTCCACATAATTTGTCCTACCAATCCACCAATACCTGCAAACACAACAGCTAATCCAATGACTTGTGCAACATCTAATCCTCTGCCAAACACAAGTGCACCCGCTGTTCCAATATAGGTTGCATACGACAAGTCCCATGCCACAGCGCCCCCAGGTGTGACATTGCCCATATACATGATTTGGAGAGAAATACCTACTAAAATTGCAGTCTGAACATCCCCCAATATGATGCCTACAATAAATGCAGCCACGAGTGGCCTCCCCAAGGTGTACCAACCAATGGTATTCCCAACGATTGAACCAATTGCACCTAAATACACAAAAATTGCGATTAAAATAATTTGATAAACATGCATCTTGTTCTCCTCCCAATTATTTAATAGATTATTTGACAGACTATTTAATAGACTATTTGTTTGACTAATTGATTATTTATATCGATTATTTGATCGATTTCTTAAATGACTCCCAGCTCATTTTTGCCGTTGCAGGCAATTGTTGAAAACAGACTTCTGCCCCTTTTGAAACCAAAGCATCTATCGTACTCACATCAGCATCACTCAAATAAAAGATGCCCGTCGCCCCGTTGATTTTATGATTGGTGTCATCTCTTTTGGCGATATTGCCTAGAATAATACGTTCAGCACGTTCTATTTCTTCGGTGAGCATTTCCAATTTACTCGGCAGTCTTACTATGACCAGACGGTTCACATTGCTCTCTTGAGCTAATAACGCTTTCGCCTCTTCCGTTGTGACAATATGTGTTTTATAAGTTGGCGGCACACCCATTGTCATAATGGACTTAAGAACCGGATTTTTTGCACTTTCATCATCAATAGCAATGATTTCTTTAATAGAAAGTGTTGGACACCACGCCACAATGGTCTGTCCATGAATTAATCTGTCATCCACTCTTACATATGTTTTTCCCATTTCACCACTCCTTTGTTGCAACCGCTCAAACTATTGCTAGATTAACGATTACAAGATTCAATAAAATTTACTATGCTTTACTGTGATCAAATACATTTTCGAATAAAGCCCTTATTTTGAATAATTTTTTGCTTTGCTTCTTCCCTTGTAACACCGGTCAGAATCATGACAATTGCTTCTTTAATGGAAAACTCTGAAATTTCTAAAGTCTTTAAAGCAACTGTCATATCACAACCCGTACTTTCCATTACAATACGTTTTGCTCTTTCAACTAATTTTTGATTTGTTGCTCTCATATCCACCATTAAATTGCCATATACTTTTCCAATGCCCACCATGGAGGCTGTTGAAATCATATTCAGTATCAGCTTTTGACTGGTACCTGCCTTCAGTCTTGTGGAACCCGTTAAAATCTCCGGTCCTGCGTCAACTTCAATAGCAACATCCGCGTATTTTGACAGCTCAGAAGCCTTATTACAAGAAATGCCAATACACTTCGCATTTATTTCTTTGGCATATTTCAAGGCACCTATGGCATATGGCGTTCTCCCTGAAGCTGCAATGGCCACAACAGCATCATTTTCGTTCACATTTACTTTTTTTAGATCTTCCACCGCTAGCGCTTCAGAATCTTCTGCGCCTTCAACAGCTCTTACAAAGGCTTTTTCTCCTCCTGCAATAAGACCTATGACCTCATCGTTCGTGGAAAAAGTAGGGACGCACTCAACAGCATCCAAAATCCCTAACCTGCCGCTTGTTCCTGCCCCAATATAAATAATTCTACCATTATTGCGAAGTGCTTCAATCGTCAATTGAATACTTTTTTCAATCTGAGGCAATGCTTCTTTAATGGCCCCTATCACTTTTTGGTCTTCTTCATTCATAATCCGAAGCAATGTCAATGTTGACATGGTATCTAAGTTTAATGTTTTTGGATTGCGGCTCTCTGTCTTTAAAAAATCAATATTTGTCATATGCGTCACCATATCTTATGTTCTATTAAACTTGGATACATATAAGCTACCGTATAGCCACTGTTATTGGACTCAATTTGGCGTACTTTCCCCATTGTAGAATAGTAGTCTTTATAAGGAAAATCATTGATCTCACCTTTAAATACTGAATACGCCCGCAGTCCTTCAAACCAATTTTCTACTTCTTTTGAATCCAGTTTAAAATAGGCCTGAGGTATAAAACCCACCAAATCCTCAAAATTTTCTCCATAGACGAGTTTGATGGCACTGCCCTTTTCTCGCAATCTCTTCACAGCTGTCGTCACCGCATCATAGGTGTTAATATGTCTTGGATGCATGGACCCTCGCCAGTGCGTGATTACAAGATCCACTTGCTCTTCTTCAAAATAGTGCTCCATGCGTGTGGCAAACTCATCCAGTGACGGCATTTGACTGGACACGTATCCCAGCCAAATCGTATCACCATTTAATCTTTCTGCCGCAAGCTTATTTTGATCCAACAAGACCCTTAAGTACTCACTTTTTGCTTCCTCAGTTGCATCTGGATCTTCCAAACGCCCTTGTGTAACATGAATGTAAGTACAATGAGCGCCTTGCGCTGCATATTTAAGCATAATGGGACCACCTAAAATTTCTGCATCCATTGAATGAGCACCCACACTGACCACTCTTCTTATTTCACTCATGATAACCTCCCTCTTAAATTATTTTTTGATAACTTACATAAGTTCTAAAAACTTCAACACCATGTCTCTCATAAAACCTTCTCCCTGGAATATCGGTGGACACAAAATACAAATGATAAATGCCTCTCTTCTCCATTTCCAGTTGCATTAAATCGAATAAAATACCGCCAATACCGTAATTCCGCACTGATTCTTTAACACCTATAGGGCCAAATCGCATTGGGTTGCCATCGATCTTTCGCATACAAAATCCCACAATTTCTTTTTCAGGATTCAGAGCCAATAACATGCAATCTTCTGCTTCATTATTTTGCATGGAGATCAAGGCATTTCGCTTCCAACCGCCACCGAATTCTTGTTTTAAAAACTCAAGTAAGTCCAAAGCATATTTGTACTCAAAATTGACAAATGAGAAACCCAGTGTTTGAGCTTTTAATTGCTTATCCAAAGCCTCTTTACTCATTTGATAACCATGTAGCGACTTGCACATGGAGTAACTTTCTTGGCCAGACAGATAACCTAATGCATTAAAAAAGGCAATGGCCTCTTTATAATTTTCTCGATCTATCCCCGGGAAGAAATAGTTGGGGCTATAGGCGCCAAGTATAATCGTTTCAGCACCCATGGCCTTTAATTTCACTTCAGCATGATGAATCAATGCTTTGCCTATCCCCATTTGTCGATAATTTGAATCCACAAACATGACATTAATCCATCCTTTAGTGGGTTCCAGTCCTCTTTCAAGATACGGGAATTTTCTCTTGGTTCCCAATAAAAATCCGATGACTCGATTATTTTCAAGTGCAATAAAACAAAGTGCTGTATCAAAATTATCATCCAATAAGACTTGCTTTCTAAATTTATGAACGGTAATTGGATCAACAACTAAGGTCTTATTCCACAATTCTACGACTTCACTTTCATAGCTTTGATTGTAATTCAGAATCTCCATTTTATCTGACCTCCCTGTACAGACCATTTTTATTTGTAATTAAACATATTCTCTTCTTAATATGTTAACATGTTAATATATTGTTCTAGCTCATTGTAATATAATTTTTTAAAGATTGCAACCCATAAGGTAAAACTTTTAGCGTCTATATCCTACAACCTATTAATTTGTATCAAAAAAAAAAATCCCTACACTACCGATTTCCGGTAGCATAAAGATTTTATTGCACATTTACTTTTGATGGTCTTCTCATTTGCCATCAACATTTAAAAATTTTTTCCATTTGACAACATCTTGCTTCCCTTGTGCATATCCAAGATGATAGCTTTCAGAGAGTTTATGATAATTCATTTCACGGTTGGAAACTGGCATCTGATTTGGATATACTAAAAAAGCTTTGCCCTGGCGCTCAAGAGCCTCCAGTTCATCTAGCGTCTCGTTATAGATCTTATGTCGATTCAATAAGGCTTCTGCCACAGCAGGATATTTTTTATAATATGCTCTTAACAGTTTATCAAACTTCACAGGCCTTTTACGATAGCCCTTTTCACGTGTCAAGATGACAAAAAAACGTTTATAACCATCTGCTTTGGCCACATCCAGCGCAATGCCTCCGCCAAGGCCACCATCCACATAGCAATGACCGCCATAATGCGTTGCCGGCATAAAAATGGGCATAGAAGATGAGGCTCTTACAATTTTAACCAAATCATTGACATCTTTCATATCTGTTTTTGAAAAGTAGTGCATCTTACCAAGCATCCTGTCAAATGCACCAATTCTAAGTTTGGCTGGATTGCTCATAAAGAGATCAAAATCGAACGGAAGTGCTGCACCTTCATAATGCGTCTCTTCATAGATATATTTTGACCTAAAATAACCTTCCCCTTTCAAGAAAGAAGACCAGCCTCCAAAATTTGGATCAAGAGCAATATCCACAAAAGCGCGTTTTGCGCGTTCCGTATTTCTGGAAAGATAATTGATACTATGACTTGATCCAGCAGATATACCAGCCACATAATCAAAGTAAAGATTGTTTTCAAGTAAATTATTCAAAAAGCCCGCTGTGTAACTTGCTCGCATGCCGCCGCCTTCAAAAATTAATGCGGTATCCATGATATTATTATTCATTATGAGTTGTTACCTCCATGTTCCATGCCAATGTGTCCATAAATAGCTCAATGTTTTAATCCTTTTATTTATCCTCTAAACTCAGTTTAAAATAAGTGTTCTTAAACCAGTATGATTTATTATTTTTAAGCTGTCAATATACATAACCGATATTTTACTCATCAAAAGATCTATTCCAGCATGTACTACAAGTTCTCTTAACAACGCTCCTTTTTCTCTTATTCTAAAACGCGCTCTGCTTTTTCCTGAGGTGCCACAGATAAAACCATCAAGGTACTTCCCATAATCGATACAATACCGCCTAATAATAGAACACTTTTGGGATCCACATAATCCAATAGTATGCCCCCTATTAGACTTGCCAAAATACTGCCCAAAGTAAGTGCATTGGTTATCATCGCTTGCCCCTTTATCTGATCATCCTTGTGAATAATCTGATTGACATAGTAAACAGATGCAGGGACATACAAGCCAAAGGCACCAATTTGTAACAACTGAGCCACATAGAAAATAGGAATTGATGGTGCAAAGTATGTTAAAAGATGCTTAGCAGTAAAAAAAAGTGCTGATATTTTAAGTAAAGTGCCACAATTTACTTTCTTCATCAATCGACTAAACACAAACATAATTGGAATTTCCGAACCCGCTGCGAGAAATGCTGCGACGCCCATTTCAGAACTGGTTCCACCAATACGCCTCACAATTTGAATCATGAAGGAATTGATCAAAATATGTGGCACAAAAACCAGTGCTGTTCCCAATATAAAAATAGTGAAATATCTATATTTCTTTAAAAATGTCATTATGGTTAAAGACTCATCCGGTTTGCTTTGACTAGGACTTTCAATCTCCATTGCGCTAGCTACTTCTGTCTTGAAACTCACCTCGCCCTTTTTAGGTGTAAATTTTAAAATCATTGCAAGCAATAATAGCGTAGACACACTGTAGTAAATCGGGAGCCAATCGGCCCCTAATGTTTTAATCACATTTCCAAGTATGAGAGATGTCACCGCATAAGCTCCAGAGCCAACCCCCCGAGCTACACCAAAGTTAATGCGAATCCCCATCTTTTCATATTCAAAGCAAATTGAATTGATCAAAGGCTGTATGGAGGCTAGAATGCTAAATGACAGTATCATAAAAAGCGCTACTGCATACTTTGATCCTGCTGTTAAAAGGATGCCCACTGAAAGTACAATAACCAAAGCCAATAGAATGGCAATAAAATGCTTCAATACAATTTTCTTTGTTTTATCCATATACGCAGCCATTACAGGTTGTAAAAAAAACGCCAAAATATTAACAAGTGCCAAAACAACGCCGATTTCTGAATTATTATATTGTCTAGCTAAAAGATAAACTGCTGAAAAACTGAGCATCATGCAATAAGTTGACCAGTAAATCCCTTGAATTATACTATACTTTGAAGTGGCAAAGGATAATCTATACATATCTGCATACCTCACTATTCTCTAATATTAATGTCATAATACCGCAATTATCATGGACAAAAAAGATAAATTGCGCCATAATTATAGTAATATAACGCCAAATACAGATTTAATCTGCCACTACTGAAAGGAACATATCTACTATGATTTTACAGACACAAGTCACCGTCAATAGTTCTAAACAAGAGTACTTCAACAATACGATATCGCCATTTCCCTATTTTGCAGTTTTAGGCGTTCTCAAGAAAAGAGCCGATAGGAAAAGTGCGGAGACCTACATGAACCAATTTCTCAAAGGTGATCTTGGTGAGTCCAAAGAAAACTTTCGATTATCTATGATGGAAGTCGTGCCTTGGCACTGGCATGAAGAATTTGAGTTTTGTAGAGTGATCAAGGGCACCTGCCGTTTTATGACACCCACTCAGACAATTGAGCTCAAAGAAGGCGATGCCGTCTTTATCAATGCCAATTGTCTACACATGGTGGATCTTGAAGAAGGGGTAGATGAAGTCGTCTATCACACACAACAATTTAGCAGTACACTCCTAGAAGGCCCCACAGGCAGTGTTTTTAAACATAAATATATTTTATCTGTTTCGAATAATCCATGCATTCAAGGGCTCTTTTTAAGTGGAGATGACTCTAATCATTTGCCCGTGATTGCCTCTCTAGAATCTGCGTACACCCTCTTTTTGCAAAATGATCTCGGTTATGAAATATACATTCGAAATCTGCTTTCAGAATGCTTACTCTATATTATAAAAACCTTTAAAGACGAATTCAGCCCTTCTGCTGGCTTTTCACTTCCCATTAACAACCGCATCAAAACCATGATGACCTTTATCGAATACAATTATATGGACAAGATCAGTGTGGAGGATATCGGTAAATCCGCCAATGTCAGCAAGAGAGAATGTTTACGCTGTTTCAGCACCTACCTCCACATATCCCCGTTTATGTATTTAACGCACTTTCGCATTCGAAAGGCCATGCAACTTTTAGAAAGTTCTGAAGACAGCATTATTCAGATTAGTGAAGCGTGTGGTTTTTCTTCCAACAGTTATTTTGGAAAAGTCTTTCATCATCACGTAGGCTCTACGCCAAACGGATACAGAAAGCTCATGCGTGACACCAACAGTGCTACCACTTCATAATGCCTTCATAGTGATCTACAAATAAATAAGCCTCCAAATCTCTCTTATTCGCTTTGCAGCTGGTGAGAGATTTAGAGGCCATATATCATTTTCCTATTTGAACTTTTCAAATCTGCTTTCAACTTCATCCCAGTTCACAACATTCCAAAATGCTTTAATGTAATCTGGGCGCTTATTTTGATATTTAAGGTAATAGGCGTGTTCCCACACATCTAGGCCTAAAAGTACTTCTTTACCATCAGATAATGGTGAATCCTGATTTGCGGTGGATTCAACGCATAATGTCCCATTTTGAATTGTAAGCCAAGCCCAGCCTGATCCAAACCGTTTGGAAGCAGCTGCATTAAAGCTCTCTTTGAAAGCTTCAAAAGTACCAAACTGCTTGACAATGGCATCCTTCAAACTGCCCTTAGGTTCTCCGCCGCCATTGGGTGATAGTAGTGTCCAAAATAATGCATGATTGTAATAACCGCCACCATTGTTTCGAACCGCCACTCTTATATCTTCAGGAATTGCACTTAAGTCCTTTAATATTGCTTCAATGGATAAATCAATAGATTTACCTTCTAAGGCTGCATTTAAATTATTCGTATAGCCAGCATGATGCTTCGTATGATGAATTTCCATCGTCTGCTTATCAAAATGTGGTTCCAAAGCATCATATGCATATGTTAAATTGGGTAATTGAAATTTCATAATAGACCTCCTATGTTTCTTAAGTAAATTCTTCTAATTGATAACTATTCTCATTTGCTATTTAAATCATATCAAATTGCTCGGAATTAGTCAACAACCTTTTTAATTTTTTAAGAAATCAAAACTACCCGCTTAGCGGGTAGTTTGCTCAGCCCTATAAGGGCATGTTACTCGCTTGAGCCTTAAGGCTCATTGAATCAGTTCGCCAACTGCTTGCGCTTACTGGCTGCTGCTAAAGCAGCTTCTTATTTTTTTTTGCCCTCTTCGACTTGCTTACCCGTAAACGGGTCAATGTATTCTTGAATACTTATTTGATCATTTGCGATATCTTCTTGTAATTGATTTTTTACATATTCTCTTATCGCTTTTTCATTTCGTCCAACTGTATCTACATAGTAGCCTCGACACCAAAAGTGGCGATTTCCATACTTATATTTCAAGTTTGCATGACGATCAAATATCATCAAGGCACTTTTCCCTTTCAAATACCCCATCACACTTGAAATGCTGTACTTTGGTGGTATTGCTAGCACCATATGAACATGATCTGGACACGCTGTTGCTTCCAATATTTCCACACCTTTTTGATCACATAACTTTCTCAAAATTTTTCCTATATCACCTTTGATGTTTCCGTAGATTGTTTGTCTTCTATACTTTGGTGCAAACACCACGTGATATTTACAATTCCAATGAGTATGTGCTAAACTATTCTTATCCATTTCGGATCCTCCTTCTGAGCTAATATGGTTGGCGAACCATTATTATTTTATCAGAAGGAGGTGTTTTTTGACTCAAAGCTAAAGCTCTTTAGAACCACCGGTAGAACCGGTGGTTTTCTTTGTACAACAACATTTGAGCCATCTTTCGATGCCTCAAACCAATTTTCGCTGACGTCTTTCAGCGGTTGAACATTCCTGCCTCTAAGCTAGACAAAAACTAATGCTGTAAAAAATCTCACACCCTTAGCGATGTGAGATTTTATGTTTGATTTAATTATACGGGATAAAGAGACGGCGTAAGGACAAACAAGATGTGACTTGCATGATCACTTTTGTTTAAAAATCTATGTTTTACATTAGGGGGAATACGGACGACATCGCCCTCTTCCAGAAAATATTGGGCACCTTCCAATTCAACATAGACCTGCCCCTTCATCACCACAGATATTTCTTCCTTGTCCATATGAGCGTAATGACTTTCTGTCGTGTTGGCATGCGCATTCAAATCCATCATTAAGAGTTCAATATGCGCCTTCATAAAATCTGGTGTCAACACATCATAAACAATATGATCACTATTTTCTCTATAAACTTTTTTGCGATCTTTCTTTTTAGAAATTAGAGATGCCGTGTCGATTTCATTGATAAAAAGTGTATAGAGCGGTACATTTAAAGCTTTTGCAATAAGTTCCAATACACTCAGCGACGGATTTGCCTGTCCTCGCTCAATCTGGCTTATAAGCGATGTACTTATTCCTGAAAAGTCTGCGAACTCACGAATGGTCATACCCTTTTTCTTCCGATAGTTCAAAACCGTTTGTCCCAGATGATTATGATTCATAGTAACCTCCCAGCCATAATAATAACTTTTTCTACACGTTTGTATTAATATAATGCATATCTCAAATAGTGCTATAACAGATCATGAAAATAGACTATAATATTTTTATACATTATATTGTATCACGTACTATATAATTAACGAAATAAAATAGAACAATATTTCGGCGTAACTATCTCAGCTCAAATTTAGTTTGCTCTAACAAGGAGGTCTCTGATACCCTAATGCAATCCAGAACAATTCAATATTTCGCTTTAGTGTTAGGCGTTTTGGCTTTATCCACTTCAGCTATATTTGTAAAATTAGCAGATGCGCCTTCCTCTATTACCGCATTTTACCGTCTTTTCTTCGCAGCGTGTATCCTCTTGCCATTTTTTTTACTCAAAAAAGAAAATTGGCAAACGCTCCTCACACTGTCCAAGAACCAGTTGAGATTAGGTTTATTATCTGGGTTATTCCTAGCCATTCACTATGTTTTATGGTTTGAATCTCTTAAGTATACTTCTGTTGCAAGTTCTACGGTTATTGTTACATTGCAGCCTCTCTTTGCGTTTGTTGGCGGTCGTTTCTTGTTTAAAGAACATTTCAGAAAGGACGCACTCATAGCGAGTTTCGTCGCCTTAATAGGGTGTTTCATCATCGCTTGGGGCGACTTTGAAATCAGTTATCAAGCTTTATTGGGTGATGTACTTGCCTTTATAGCAGCGGGTGTCATAACCATCTATTTTTTTATTGGTCAGCACATGAGAAAGAAATTACCGGTCATGCCCTATTCCCTATTAGGTTATTCAAGCAGCACCTTTTTTTTAGCAATCTACGCATTTAGGCAGCAGGTCTCTTTTATAGACTATCCTCTATACACATGGAAATCCTTTATTGGATTAGCTTTGATTGCCACAATCCTTGGGCAAATGGTTTTTAATTGGCTCCTTAAATGGTTAAACACATCGACCATTTCAATGAGTATTTTAGGCGAAACTGTGGGCACTTGTGTCCTTGCTTATTTCATTTTAGGAGAAGTAATCTCCACACAACAAGGGATCGGGATCGCCATCACACTCGTTGGTCTTGCCACTTTTCTATTTTATCAAAATAGAGCCCAAATTGAATGATCGCTTTTGTAACTTTACAAGTTTTTCATACGATTTATAACCTTAATCACATTTGAAAATTGGAGGTATTTAAAATGGAAAAAATCAACATCTCAGAAAAATTGAGTCTTTTCAATGAATATTGGAGCCCCACAATTATAGGTGAAGTCAATGACTCTTATATAAAACTCGCCAAGTTTAAAGGTGAGTTTATATGGCATACGCATGAAAATGAAGATGAAATGTTTTATGTCCTCAAGGGTGTACTCACTATTAAGTTTAGAGAAAAAGAGGTACAAATCAAAGAAAATGAATGCATTGTAATTCCAAGGGGCATTGAGCATATGCCTGTTGCTGAGGAAGAAGTTCACGTAATGCTTGTGGAGTCAAAGACCACTTTAAACACAGGCAATGTCGTCAATGAAAGAACAGTTGAAAATCTGAAGAAAATCTAAATAATTGTCCATTAAAAAGAGGTTATGTTTTTCAAAACGAAAAACATAACCTCTAAATTTTTATATAACTTAGGCACCCTATTTACAGTCCATTTTTTTATGGTTGTACCCTCCATAATAATCATGCATAATATTACTAGGCTATTCACTGTGGCCTATATTATATTGATCTATTTGTTTGAAAAAGCGTTGGCACTGTTAGCCTTGTACTTTACATAAATAAACTCAAAAAGGATTGTAAATACATGAGCAAAAAAAAATCTCTTCATTGTCCAATTCTAACCTCTTTGGTTGCGTAACATACCACATCTTTGTGATGGTAAATACTCGAATTTGTACTTGTGATAGAGTACATCAGCAGGTTTATTGGCTATTAGACAGATATAGCTGTCCTCAAAGGTATTTTTCTCAAAATAACAATCGATCTCATGCATTATTTGATCTGCAAAACCTCGCCTGCGATAGTGTTCGTCGACCATGATGTCTGACACCACATATGTGATGCCACCATCCCCTACAATTCTTCCAAATCCAATCAATTTTTCTTCATCGTAAAGTGATACTGTGAACAAGGAATTTGTCAATGCCATTCTACTTCTCTCTAAATCTTTATCGCCCATTCCAGAACGGAGCCTTAGGCTCACATAATCTTCTGCTCTTGGCTTTTCATAGCTTAATTTCATGTGATCTCACCTTCTTTAAATAAAATATTACAGATAACACATTATTATAACATATTATTACATCTAATGCTTCAGAAGAAAATTACTTTAACTCTAGTGCGTCATATCCGCAATTAGAGACTCTATTTCAATTTCTTTTTCGAGCATGCCATTTTCAATTAAAAACGCTTGTGTCTTTTTCAGCTCTGAAATATCATGCACTGTAATTTCTGGATTAAAATCGTACCATGCATACATTGATTTCACTTCTTCCACAGAAATACCGGTCTCTTCTGCTACGAGTTCATATGTCTTATCTGGATTGTTTTTCATATAAGCTAAACTCTCATTGTGAACGTCCATATAAGTCTTCACGATCTCAGGATATTGTTCTATCATTTTTCCAGAAGTTGCAATGACAATTGTTGCATCTAATAACCCTTTCCCTGTGATCAAAACATGATTGCCGCTTTGAATCGATTTTGTCACAGCAGGCCCTGCAACTAAGGCTACATCTGCATTGTCAGAAGATAATGCAACAAGACCATCACCAATGCTCATATTAATGAATTCAACGTCGTCCACAGATAAACCCGCTTCTGCCAGTGCACTTAAAAGTAGTTGATGTAAAATAGTGCCTTTGGGGCCGACAATCTTTTTGCCTTTTAAATCTTTGATCTCTTTGATTGCTGAATCCTTAGCCATTAAAGTAAAAGCTTCAGGCGCTCGACTATAAATGCCAATAATTTTGACATCTAACCCGTTTGCCGCCGCTAAAATGGCAGAAGTGCCGCCAAGTGCGTTTGAGAATTCCAATGATCCCGATGCCATGGCTTCAGTCATTTTTGAACCTTCGGTAATCTCTGAAAAAACGACTTCAATACCCTCTTTTTCAAAAGCCTTCTCAAATAATTGCTCTTTTTTCTCTATTATTGAAGGCACATTTAAGGGGAGCTTGACATATGAAATTGAAACCTTTTCCTTTGCCTCAATCTCAGATGCTTTGTTTGTACAGCCTGTTGCTAAAGTCGCAAATGCCAAAATTGTAAATATTACTATTAATGATATTTTTCTCATAATATATGCCTCCTCTTCTTATGCGCTGAAATCATTTCTAATAATCCTCGAATCCATAATTGAATGGGTCAACGCTCTCTTTAACGCCTTCATCTCGTGACTGTTCATATCCTTACTATGTGATTCAGAAATACGCATATGATTCACAAGATTTCCATTGTTCATCACAACCACCTGTTGTCCCATATAGAGTGCTTCGTCCACATCATGAGTTACAAACACAATCGTCTTTTTACAGTTTTCAAATATTTTAATAATTTCGTCTTGCAATATTTTTCTGTTATAGATATCCAATGCCCCTAGGGGCTCATCCATCAATATAATATCTGGCTCATAACACAAGGTTCTTCCAAGGGCAACTCTCTGCGCCATACCACCAGAGATTTGATTTGGATAGGCATCTTGGAATCGCCACAAATCCAATAATTCTAAATAGTGATCCACTCTCCTATTGACTTCATGCCTATTCTTAATTTTAATGAGCGACAATTTCATATTATCTCTTATCGTTAGCCATGGCATCAATCTCGGTTCTTGAAATACAATTGCAATTTTAGGTGAGGTAATTACTGTGTTTCCCTGAGTAAATACAATTTCCCCCTCTGATTTTGATTCAAGACTTGATAAAATTCTCAGTAAAGTTGTCTTCCCACAGCCACTCTTTCCAACTATGGTCACAAAGCTTTCATCTTTAATGTTTAGGTTGATCTTATTTAATGCAACAACATCCTCTTCTTTGAGCTTAAATATTTTTGATAAATTGTGGAGTTGTATCCCTGCCATTTGATTTCCCCTCCCATCTGAAAAAGTAAGCTGCAATTTTAAAAAAAAACCAGTCTATGGCATAGCCTAATATACCTATAACCATGACACCGACAAAAATAATATCAATCCGAGAGAGTGTTTCTGCTTCAATAATCATATAACCCAGCCCTGATGATGCTGCAATAAGCTCTGCGCCCATTAATGCTCTCCAACTGTACCCAAGTCCTAATTGAATGCCTGTAAAAACTGAGGGCATCGCTTGTGGCAACGTAATCTTCAAGAAAATTTCTGCCCGTGTAAAACCAAAATTGACGCCAACTTCCTCTAGATCGACATTGCTATTTACAATACCGCTGAAAGTATTCATAAAGATTGGAAAAAAGGTTGCCAGTACAATCACCGATAATTTTGACGTTTCTCCAATACCGAACCAAAGGATCAATAAGGGAATCATTGCAATGGGTGGGATATGTCTAATGAACTCTAGAGAAGGCACTAAATACGCATGTATTTTTTTGCTCAGGCCTACCATTACTGCTAGAGGAAAAGCTAAAAAAAATGCAATAGCAAAACCTGCAAAAACACGCCACAAACTTACACTGAGATGTTTAAGTAAAATGCCTTTTGCGATTAAGTTCCAACCGGTACTTAAAACCCGCAAAGGGCTGGGGACAATAAAGCTATTGAAAAGTCCATATTGCGACCCAATGCCCCAAATTAAAATAAGCAATAAAGGCAAGACAACGCCTCTATAGTTTTTCACGGTTACCTCCTCTTTCGTCATTTTAAGCACAAAAAAATCTTCCGCAAAAGGGAAGATTATATATTAAATCAAGTATTAAAACCTTAATTCCATCCAAACCATCGATAGGAACAAAAAATCTTCATTCCACTCATACAAATAGCTCAGCACCATATAGTCTACTCCCTCTCGAATCAGAAATTTCTTTTCCGTAAGGTCATAATCTGTTTCTCAAATCAATTAAGAATACTCTCCATTAATTCGGTGATCAAATCAATTGTACCAAACTTGTTATTTTTTTGTCAATACATATTTTCTGTTTTTCATGTATATTATTATGCCCTACGTATAAAAATATGCCCTACATATAAAAAGCTTCATGTCTGCAACATGAGTTATTAATTTCCAAATTGACAACTACGCTTCAAATCCTAAAAGACTGGATATAGAATTCTTGAAATAAAAATCGCAAAAGTCAGCGTAAACGCACTGAAAATTGTAGACATCACCACTGCCTGAGTTGCAAAATCTTCATTACTTTTAAACTCAACTGCAATAAGAGCCGTATTTACTGCAGTTGGCACCGATTGTGCGATGAATACGGTTTGTGCAACAACACCTTCAAATCCAAATAAGGGGATCAATAAAATTGCCAAAATTGGACCTATAATCAGTCTTGTGAACACTGAAATAGGCACATTAAGATCTGTAAAATCAAATTTTGTTTTTGAAAGTTGCACACCGAGTGTAATCAACGCCATTGCCACAAGGCCATCCTTAAGAAAGCTGAGTGCAGGCCAAACAAACCAAGATGCCACATTCACATGCATCTGTTTTAAAATCAGTGCTGCTGGAATCGCATAAATAGAAGGCATTGAAAAAATTTTTATTATCGAATCCTTGAATTTCATCGTGGCTCTTCCTGCATTATAAAAGCCCAAAGTATTCGTACTGATGTTGGTAAATACCATTACGATTATTAAGGCTGTCTGAGCTTCAACAAGGTAGGGGGTTTCGCCATTTATAAAATAGGGACCCGTACTAAAGACAAGCGTTACCAGCGAAAGCCCTATATTGCCTGTATTATTAAACTGGATTGAGTTCTTAAAAGCATTGGCCATTCCTGTATCAAAATGCCTTAATTTCGATACAACTCTCGAAATCAAATCATTTATAATCAAATAGACCATGCAAAATAAAAGAATTTTTAACATGGTTGGCTCAAGCTTTGTCGTAAAAAGATTTACAAAGATAAAAGCGGGCATAAATAAATAAAAATTTAATTTACTTAAAGTATAAATATCCAGATTAAATTTTTTGCTAATCGTAAAACCAAGCCCCACCAATATAAAAATCGGTGCAATATTATGAACTAAAATAAAAAGAAAAATGCTCATGTATTTCCCCCCAAATTATTGTTTATACAATTTTTCATCAAGTTATAATTGGAGTATCAAGATCCAATCACATATATACTGAATCCACAGACTCACTATAAAATAAGTCCAAAGCATTTGCCCATAGGATTTACCCATTGCGAATACTTTGGACTATCTGTTTTGGTGCCGAAGGCAGGACTCGAACCTGTACGAGTTTTCACTCACTAGTCCCTGAAACTAACGCGTCTGCCATTCCGCCACTTCGGCAAAATTTATACTGCAATTTATATTAACATATGTCTTTTTAAAAATCAATATACTCACTCTATTAGTGCACATAAAAATATCGCATATAAAATAACTGCACTCACTCTGAGGACGCTCTTTCTGTCTGATGATATTTTATAAAGCCATTATCTATTTCTGCTTTAAGCTGTTCGATCTCTATGAGATAATCCACGAAAGAACACATCATTCGATTAATGACACGTTGCTTATGGATGCTTCTGACATTAATATTAAATTCACGTATGACCGCACGTAAAATTTCTTCAAGTGTCATTGGCTTGTGGACCACATCGTATACTCTCTGAGCTCTCTGCTTATAGAAAGCAATATTGTCATTCACAAGATTTTCTATGTTTGAATAAATGCCTTTATGTGCAACAATAAAGTGTTCACAATTGAGCTTGGCGAGTTTTTTCTTACTCATAAAGTCCACACTGAGTATAAAAGCATAGGGCATTTTAGCCCCCTGCATAACCTCATAACTGATAAGCGTATCGCCTACATATACAACATCGTCCGGCGTAATGATGCTGATATGTGCGGGACTATGTCCCGGTGTTGGGATGATTTTAAAAATGGCGCCACCCATTTCTATGCATTCATCTTCAGGGTCAATTAATATATCCGTTTCAGTGATCATGGTTTCAAAATGACCTCTTACAGATTTTAGAGTATGGCCGCCAAAATAAGCCTTAACACTCTCCTCTGAGCTGCACAAAGCAGCTTCAAGCCTGGTCATAGCGATTATAGCTTTATCCTTTTCCTTAAAAAACATATTGTTGCCCACATGATCTATATGGGCATGTGAATTTATAATCCCATACACGTGATAGCCATTGTCATCAATGAGGGCATTTATCCCCTCTCTTTCACCAATACCATAGCCTGAATCCAGCAAGACAATTTCCCTTGCATTCAACTTGTAGAAAGGTATATACGTCATCCCCGTATCTATGCAATAAGTGTTCCCAAAAACTTTTACAATCTCCATATTTCTCTCCCAAATAGCATACATGGCCTGTTAACTTGGTCATATTATGTCTTTTCATGTTGATTTTAAAACTCTAACAGTTCCCCAATTTGTATTCTGTTTATACCGTATTCATAAATTATATCCGATTTTAAGACTAAACGATATGGAAAGTTATGTCCTTGCAGCTCAGTGTAAATTCATGTGTTTTATACCCATTTGGGCCCAAAAAGAGCACATGAACTTCATATCCCTCTTGATTGCGATATAATTCATTGTAGAGCCAAGTACTTCCCACCAGAGATTCTTCTTGTTTGATGACTTTGGCTTCATGGAAAATCACTCTATTATAATCTGTATAGCCACTACTTGCTTCCATTTGAATTGCTATATCCTGAGCAAATTGACAACTTGCCACTTCACAATCATGAAAACCAATATTCGTGATCATATCCTCTGGAATGTTTTCTTCTTTCTGAACTCTAAAAAATTCCTCTAAAATAGCCCGTGTTCTCCTATCGTTTTCAAGGCTCAAACGCTTGAGTTGTCGTTTGACCTCTTTCGTACAATATCCCAGTGCAAACATTCTAGGATCGGCGATTTGTGATTGAATCGTCGCAGGCAATTGTTCATATTTTTTGGTATACATTATTTCCTGAAACTCACTAAACGCTTTTTTATATTTGTCGATAGATTCATGGATATGGCCATCTGGTGCCTGCTCCCGCAAAGAACGAAGAAGATCCCATTCACGTTGATCTTCTATAAATACCTTTTCTTTTCTCTTTCTAAGGCGTTGATAGACAGCTTCAGCTTTATGAATTGCCCCTTTATGTACTCTCATACCAAAATGGAGTGAGGTTTTCTGACATAACTCATACCATTCACTTGTTAAATACTTCACACTAGGCTCCTATAACTTTTTATTTTTTTGAAAGATATTACGTTAGAATATAATTTAAAAATAATTTAAAATCAAACAAGCTGTCCAGGGCATTTTTCTTTAACTTTATATGGTTAGAGTGTCAAAATCCAATCGTTGAGCAACCCTCTACCCTATGATGTCGTTTACGACAAGTACGCGATACAGCATAGGGTAGAGGGTTCGTGCGAAACTGGATTTTGACACCCTAACTTTATATGGAAATTTTAAATCAAAATCCTCAACCTCTTCATCAGAGACACTATAAGCATCTGGTTCTATAAGTTTACCACTGACACCCCTAAGATAGCCTTCTGCTAATTCCTTAATCATAAAAAAAGGCGCTTCCTCAGTGCGCGGCAAGTCAGCATAGTAAATCTGATACTCTGAATTTCAAAATGCTTCTCGGGTTAAATTTTCTACTTCAAATGCATCCTTTAGCTCTTCTAATCTAATGTTCATTTGAATGTTCCTCCCATTTTCGGCCTATATCTCAGTATACTGTTATTCTTAATAAATTTAAAGACTCGTTGAACATTCTTTTGATGTTATTGAATGGATGTCTTGCTTTCTCAGCTTTTTCCATATAGAATATAGAAGACTTATGTCACTTATTGTAAACGAATGCATTAGGAGATCCTTATGTTTGATAAAATATCCGCCGTATGGCAATATATATGCCGCAAGAAAGTAATCGCTCGAAAAGAACGAAAACTGGATTTTGAATATTTGAAAAAAGTGAGTTCTTATGCAATAAACACCAGCACGACTGTGGATACACTTACTTGGAACGACTTGAATATGAATGCTGTATTTAAGCACATCAATTATACGAGTTGTTCTGCTGGCGAAGAATTGCTCTATACCTGGCTGCGCAATCCTCTTGATCATGAAATTGAGTATGAGAATCGCCAAAAATACATACAAACCTTTGAGCAACATCCTGCTGAAATCTCAGATGTGAGAGAATCTCTGGAAAAACTTGCTTATTGCAAACATGATCTAAAGCGAACTATGCAGTTTGATTTTGTGTCTAATTTGAAATTACTCACGATATACACATTTTTATCATTGGCCAGCTTAGGCCTAATTGTCAATGCTTTTATGAGTGGCATCTCTGTGATTACAGGCCTTTTAGTTGCCCTCTTTCCCATTCAGATATTTTTACACTACAAGTTTAAAGAAAAGTATGGCATCCAATTGGAAGTTCTACAATACGCCATAAGGCTTACCAAATATTCTGAAGCGAGTTTAGCATCTGTCAAATCCATCGATCCAGATTTATTTTGTGAGATACATAATTTGACCACTCAGCTCAAATCCATTTCAAAAAAAGAATTTATCCTCTTTAGGTTAGAAGGCGTAGATGTCCTCGCCGATTACATCAATATAACCTTTTTGCTAAAAGAAATCAATTATTTCATCGTTGTTGGAAAAATTCAGAATTTGAGATCTGTCATTATTGAGCTCTACGATCTGATCGGTAAAATAGATGCCGCTATGAGTATTGTCGCTTACCGAAAGACACTTAAACATTATTGCGAACCCCATCTGGGCACTCAATTTAAGGCCATTCATATGACAGAAGGCTATCACCCTTTAATTGAAAACGCAGTCCCCAATTCTATAAAAATAGCTCAAGATATTGCCATAACAGGGTCAAATATGAGTGGCAAATCAACTTTTTTGAGAACCATAGGCATAAATGCTATTTTGGCACAAAGTATCTGCACCAGTTTATCTGAAAAGTATGAGTCCACCTTTTACCGTGTGGTGACATCAATGAGTCTTAATGACGCCCTACTTGAGTCAAAGAGCTACTTCCTAATGGAAGCAGAGGCGATTAAGAGGATGATTGAATACCATGAAAAAGGTGATGCCACCTTAATGTTGATCGATGAGATCTTTAAAGGCACGAATCCGATTGAAAGATATGCTGCATCGGTGGAAATACTCAACACTTTAAGCCAAGGGAACGCCAAAGTAATCGTTACAACGCATGATTTGAACATCATTCCAGAACTCAAAGCATACGAATGCTACTACTTCACCGAAAATATAACCAGTCACTCATTGTCCTTTGATTTTAAAATACATCCGGGGACGGCAAATTCAAGAAATGCCATTAAGGTCTTAGAATATGTACGGTATCCCTCAAAGCTCATTGAGCGTATCAACTCTAGAATCAAAAGTCTCGAACAGGAAGAAACTGTGACCAAATCGACTTAGAATCTAATGCATTTTAATGACTTTAAATAGAAAGGACACCGCCAAATTGCAGTGTCCTCTTTATCTAAAACTCTATCTAACGCTCATTCAATGGGAATATAAATTTCCACCAATCGCTTATCATCTTGTATTGCCACAGGGGGATAGTGTTCCAGCGAAAATCTGTCATCAGGTCTATAGCCGCTGTTTGGAAGCCATTTGGCATACATATAATACCATGCCTTATTGTACTCGCTTTGATCTACTCTAAAACTACCCACACCATAGAGGCCTTCTGAAAGTGTTAGAGTGCCAATATCGCCACTGACTGCGACATTGCCTTCAATAGACATGCATACGCTGAGCCTTAAAAAACTCTCATCTGTTTCGTTTCCAAAATCATGATAAATTACAAACCATCTTGTATTTTCTGATATTAAATGTCTTTCATCAGCCCATTGATACAATTTGGTAAATAATTCAGAGAAAAGTTGGCCATCACCTTTATACGGCCCTGTATATCGCGTATAAATCAGCTGGATTGCTTGCTCTCTTCTTATATCAATTTTTTCCGGTTCAATACTCATATTGGTTTGATCTAGCTGCTCCCCAACAAAACGCTTATCTCTCAACACACCTATTGTTTTGCGATAGTTACTGCCGCTCATCCCGTATTTGGCTTTAAATGCTTTGGCAAATGAAGCTTGACTTGAAAATCCTACACTCATGGCAATATCAATAACGGATCGCTTTTTATCTGCCAAAAGCATATAGGTTGCTTTTTCCAATCTTAAGCGCTTAATAAAAGCATACAAATTTTCACCTGTTACAAAAGCAAATATCCTTTGAAAATGATATTCACTAAAATTGGCGATTTGAGCGAGCTCTTTTATTGTCAGAGGCATATCCAGATGGGTTTCAATATAATCTTGCACATTATTAATTTGTTCAACATAGGGATGATCCCTGTTTATAGCCATAAACACATCTCCTGAATGCTTTAATTAAATACTTTAATTGAATGCTTTAATTCATCATAACACAAGGGAAATGTTTTTATCAATTCTGGATTTCAATAACATGCCTAGACGTTATTGCTTTCTATACCCTGATCTCATAAGCTGCCCTCCTTGATCGCCTCCTTTTGGCCCCAGCTCAATAATGTAATCACATGAGGTGATCATCTTGTAATTATGTTCAATGACGATGATCGTCGCCCCTTTAGCCTTTAGATGCATTAAGACACGAATTACTTTTTCAATATCTTCATCATTGAGTCCTGTTGTAGGCTCGTCTAGTATATAAAGGATATGATCACAGTTCTTTCTGTAGAGTTCTTTGGCAAGCTTAATTCTTTGGGCTTCGCCGCCTGATAGCATGGAGGCGCTTTGCCCTAGCTTAAGATACCCCAATCCCACTTGATCCAACATAGAGAGCTGTTCGACGATTTCTTCTTCGCCCTCAAAAACCTCTAGCAAATCATGAATCTCAATATCCAGAATATCACCTATGGACAAATTTTTTCTTTTAACTTTTAAAACTTCTTCTGAATACCTCTTGCCATGACATTTATTGCAAGGGACATAAAGATCATCCATGTAGTGCATGTCTACAGTCACTTCACCAAGGCCATTGCAATTCGGACATTGACCTTTGGCACTATTAAAACTAAAATGTGCTTTCGACAGTTGCTTGCTTTTAGCCTCTTGAGTATCGGCATAGCATCCCCTGATCAAATCAAACACACCTGTGTATGTGCCAGGATTGGATCTTGAATTACTGCCTATGGGTTTCTGATTGACATAGCAGACATCTTCGAAACACTCTAATCCAATCACCGTTTCCAAAGTGCCCAGCTCTTCAATGTTTTTTCCAAGTTGCCTCACCAAATAGGGATACAGAGTCTTAGATATGAGACTGCTTTTCCCTGAACCACTTACACCAATAACCGCTGTTATTTTGCCAACAGGTATCTTGACATCTATATTTTTCAGATTATTGGTACTGACTTTTTTCATGTGAATAAAGGGCTCGTGACGCTTATACATGACGTCATCATGAAACGCTTCATTTCTAACCTCCATTAGATCTTCCACAATTTCAATCGCATCTAAATCAGAATCATTATTAACGTTTTCAAGTATCTCTAGTCGATTTTCTACGGCAATTATCTCGCCACCGTATCTCCCCGCTTTAGGTCCCATCTTAAGATGTCTATCTGCAATTGAGAGAAAACTCTTTTTATGTTCCACCAAAACAACGGTATGCCCCTGATTTTTCAAATCCACTATGGCATCCATCAAAAAACGATAGTCTTTAGGATGTAAGCCCTTTGAAGGTTCATCCATAATGTAGAGAATATTGGTAAGTCCCGTGCCAAACTGTGTTGCCAATTTAAGGCGCTGAGCTTCTCCGCCAGACAAGCTTGGAATGCTTCTGTCAAGAGCTATATAACCTAATCCCACATCGATAATGCGCTTTAATCTTTGATTTAACTTGATAAAGAGCATCTTTGTCTTTTCCTGTTCTGCCTGAGTCAATTGACTAAAAGTCCTGTGACACCACATGCGCAGTTTTACGATGCTTAAATTCACAACCTCAACATAGCGCTGTCCCCTTATATGAATCAATCTGCCCTCTGCTCTGAGGCGCTCTCCACCACAACTGCTACACGTCTTTTTAGACATATATTTTTGCACTTGATCGATCACTTTGGATGAATTTGTACCGTGGCTTAACCTTTCAAGGAGAGGCACTGCACCTTCCGCAGGTCTGGTAATAACACCACTTCTGCCCTTTGAATTCTCATATTTTAGACTCACTTCTCGCCCATCAGTCCCATAAAAAAATTGTTGCTTAAACGCCTCTGGCAATGCCGCAAACGGCAACTCCAAATCCACTTTCAAATCATCTGCCAAGGCCAGTATTTCTCCGCGCATCCAGTTTGCGTTGGGCTTCTTGCGATGTTTTCTCAAATCGCCATAAAACGGAACTGCGCCATCCAATAATGATCTTTCTGGATGTTCAACAATTTTTTCAGTATCTATGCGCATTTCTACCCCCAACCCCTTACAAACAGGGCACATATAATCGGGATGATTATAACTAAACACCTGTGGCGTGCGATCAAATAAGATATGACCACAATTGCTACAAACATTCTGCTCATCCACAATCTGATGACAGATTGGGCATACCCGTTCACCAATGGTTGCAAATATGAGCTTTAAAATATCTGCTGTCCTTGTCACTGTGCCCACTGTGGACCTCGGATTAGCGCCTAACGTTTGTTGCTTAATGGCAATTGCAGGTTGCAGACCCGTGATCTTGTCCACATAACTTTCCGTAAAAGTATCTCCTAACATCTGATTGGATAAGATCAAATCCATAAATTGTCTTTGGCTTTCGGCATAAATAGTATCAAAAGCCAAGCTGGATTTACCACTGCCGCTGACGCCCGTAATCAAATTAATACTGTTTTTAGGAATTGACACCGATAGGTTTTTTAAATTGTGAATATGAGCATTGTGTATATTGATGTTATTGAGATCCTGTTCATTTTCGATGTTCTTTTCTACTTCAAGCGCCTCACAAAGGTCACTGTCATCAAAATCTATTGCTAAGACATGTACTTTTTCTTTTGGCTCACTGTTCAGCGCTTTTGCTCTTTCAAAGCTTCTATACGCAGTCCAGTGTGATACCCATTTTGGCATTACTGCATTTTCTATTTTATCCACTGAGGGTTGATAAAACATCACTTGGAGTATCTTTGTCCCCGGAAAACCATCAAATCCTAAAACATCAATAGTCCCACTTTGATAATCCACCTGTTCTACAAGTACAAGCGTTGACCCAATTGGATTTGGTCTAACAGGCGACCTCGATGCAAAGACACCTGTTCTTGGCGCATTGTTATACGGTGGTTTACACATCCTGTTCTTTCTAAAAGAATCCTTTTCAAATCGATGAAACCACCACAATACTCGAAGATAGTCACCCTTTTCAATCAGCTGTATAGGACTGGTATTAGATTTAATGTCATAGTCATCACTTGACTTAAAGCCATTTTCGACTTCATTAAGCACGTTCTTACCAAGCTGGATAAACGTTCGCCTGCCCTGTACCACATACTCTCCAATGCTGTCTTCTGAATAGTTTAGGTAAAATCTGTTTCTAGGCTCTTTGGCTTCAAGGATCACTTCTTCAACGGGAAAATAGGGTTTAATATCCACAAGCTGCCCTAAAAAAATTTCATTTTTTTGCATTTTAAGAATGAGTTGTGCTTTAGATTCATCCATCTTTATAATTTGTGCCACAGTTACTGCCACTTTATCTTTCATAAGGGCAAATAATATGCAATGTGAAAAAAGGTCTAGCTTGTTTAAGGCTTTACCATAACCGTCATATAGATTTACAATTATTTCGCTCTTTACACTACCATGAGATACACTGCCAATTTCAACCCACTTCATCATCCGCCTCCACATTTACTTAATATTTGACTTCATTATATCAATGATGGCTTAAAAATACTTTTCCATTACTGCGCTCATGTGGCACTGGCTGGGTGGAACTAATCATGCAGTCGTACAACGGATAGGCTTCTGTCGCTTTGTGTTTATGTCCGTTTTTCATAGCAAACAGTACATTTTTTCATACGTCGATTGACTGACAATACGCCCATTGTTTTTTTGTTTGCAGGAGAGGCTGGTGGGATAAACACTGCTTCTTCAATATTTAGATTTTCCACATTTCCGAGGTTGGTAACGCTGTATCCATTTCTTTTGCCATAGCCGAGTATAAGTGACCAGGTTATGAACAAAAAAGGAAGCGTTAAATACCATGATGAAAATGGTATTTAACGCTTTTAGTGATCAGTTGTCTCGAATTTTCAGGATTTTCTCTAAGTTTTTATCGTTTCCTTGCCTTGATCACAAAAGTAACAGGCAACATTTTTGCTTTTTGAGCGAACTGGCTATCTTTTAATTCAAGTAGGTCCTCATCTGATGCCTCAATCATCTCCTCAATTACAAATCCAGCTTGAGCCAGTGCATTCACATAAGTCGATAACTTTCGATCTGATAACGAAAGCATACCTCCATCTTTGGATACCGAATACCAAGACTCATCAAAATAATTTTTCTTAAAATTGAGCATTTCACCTTCAACCGCAACGCATTTGTGTATCGGATGAGACCAACTGAAGATGAATATGCCATCGCTTTTGAGATACGTCGCTATAAGACGAAAGGTACCAACAAGGTCAGTCGTCCAACCCATACCATACACAGAGTAAACCCTATCAAAATAATCTGTTGGTAATCCACATGTCTCTTCCATCGGAGAACAAATCAAATGTGCTGATAAATGGCAGGTTGCCAAATATTGTTTTGCTTTTTTAAGTTGTTCTACCGAAATATCTATGCCCCAAAGTTCAGAAGCTTTTTGTTCACCAATATACTGCAATGACCGTCCAGTGCCACAGCCTATCTCCAAAACCTTTTTTCCTGCTAGATCACCCAAAAGCTGACACTTTTCTTCTGAGATGAATGCACCATATAAAGGTAACGCCATTGATCCTAAAACGTCATTGCCCTTGTAGTTCCAGAATTGTTCATTCGTCTTATGAACCATTTTTTGATTCATATCAATTGAAATCGCATAATTTACATCGCCTGCACCTATAATATTTGTTCTTTGACCAGAAGCTTTTTCCACTGTAATGCCCTCCATTAATACTAATTTAAAGGTTAGTCGAGGACAGGCATTAAGTGTTACCCCCTTGTCTCGAGCCAAAGAAGGCGCTACCCCGTGCCATTTACTAAAAGCTCTTGAAAATGCAGCTTGAGACTCATACCCGTAACGCCCAGCGATGTCTATCAGTTTTTCGCCATTTTGAATATCAAGTACAGCCACCGTTAATCGCCGGTTCCTAATATACTCAGATAATGACATTTGAGCAAGAAAGGAAAAAACACGACGAAACTCCCATTCAGAGGTATTCACCAGTTGGGCAACTGAATTATAGTCAATTTTACTTGATAAATTATTTTCTATATAGTCCATCGCTTGATTCATTTGCTTTTGCCAATCCATAACCTCACCTCCTGCTAGAATTATACCAAAGTTTTTAAAAGCTTTCTTTGCAGTAGGTGTATTTAAATGCAAAGTGCATCATCTCTATTATGCTTTACTTTCCATCAACCTCTAAAAGATCACCATCTTTAATGATAGCCATGATGCCCATAAAGCCACTCGCACAGGGAATCTCATATTCACGCGCAATGATGCCCCCAATATTTCTCCAGACTCAATAGGCTCTTCATATGGAGGATATTACTAGCCGGTAAAATACTTATATTTTAAACTTCTGGATACTGTGGTGTAAATCAGATGCCATAGTCGTAAGGCCTTCAGATGAAGTACTCATTTCTAGCGTTGATGCCGACTGTTCTTCTGCCGCTGCAGCAATTGTTTGAGCTTCCCCAGCCGTTTTTGTTGTCAAATCATCTAAATGATTCACAGACTCTAGCATTTGATCTGAACTGTCTTGCACTGTAGTCATAAATTCTGTAACTTGAACCATTTGAGAGACTACTGCCTCTATACTCGTGGCAATTTCATTAAAAAATTGACCTGCGGTTTGAACCGTTTGGCTCGTTTGAACGACAGACTTACTATTCTCCAAGGAACTATCCACCGTACTCTCGACGGAACTTTGTATAGCACCAACGATCTTACTAATACGCTCTGCAGAAATATTGGATTCTTCTGCAAGTTTTCTGATTTCATCAGCAACTACCGCAAAACCTCGCCCTGCTTCACCTGCTCTTGCCGCTTCAATAGATGCGTTAAGTGCCAAGAGATTGGTTTGACTTGCAATCTGTTTAATGGCTTCAATAATATCGTTAATTTTTTTGGATTGATCTGACAACTGTTGCATCGATACCATTGATTTTTTAAGACTATCTTCAGTTTCATTCATACTCGTTACAGCATTTTGGACAACATCGTTTCCTTTGTGTACCTTTATAGTCACCGCATCCAACAATAGGTTGATCTCCTTAATACTATCATTCATAGATTTAAGCATTTCAGTGACACTATTGGAAGATGTGAAAACTACTGATGATACTTTCCTTATGGTTTCTGTACTCTCAGATATTTTTTGAACAGATTCTGCAATTTGTTCTGATGCAGCACCATTTTGCTCAGCACTTGAATTCAATTCTGATGAAGAAGAAGCAACATTTCTAGAAATTATCGTCATTTGTTTGATCATGCCATTCAAATTTTGTCGCATATCTTCAATTAAACGACCCATACTGCCAATTTCGTCAGAACCTTTCGTTTCATAAATATGTGTTAAATTGCCTTCGGCTATTTCAGACACTGCATTTTGAAGTCCAAAAATAGGATTCGTCATGCGCTTAGCTAACACTACCACCAAGATAATAGCCAAAATAACAGCACCTAATGTAATCCATATAATTTTGAGTACAATATCTTTTACAGGTTGATAAATCTCGCTATTGGGAATTGAAATACAAACAATCCAGCCCGTTTCATCAATGCTGTCAAAATAGAGTGTATTTTCACCATCGCTTGACGCGTAATAAGCCACACCTTTTTTATTTTCAATAATATTAGGCGCTATTGAAGCCAGTGAAATATTTTCGTCATTTGCAATATTTAGGAATGCGCCCTTTTCAATGTTTGCCATTTCTTCACTTTTATTTGAAATATAATTACCATCACTTGTCAGTAACATGGCAAAGGCCTTTGACGATTCTCCCAAACTAATATCGCCAACAATTTTTTGTATATTGCCAATATCAAAATCTCCTGTTGCTACACCAATCATTTTACCGGATGCATTTCTAATTGGAGCTGTTGCCGTGATCATTGTCTTATTTGAAACGACGTTATAGTAAGGTTCTGTCCATGCAATTGGCGCCTTTGTGTCACCAATCACATACCAATCATTTTGCGTATAATCACCAAAGTAATCTGTCGTACATACTATTTTGTCGCCATTTTTGTAAGCATAAGGACAGTACCACATGCTGTCGTATTCATCTGCCATGTAAATACCGGTACCAAAAGTATCTTCATTCTTAAATGGTGCGTTTTTGAGAAGTTCAATCAAAGGTTCTTTAGTGCTAGATGAAATGCCTAAAGATTCAACAGTTTGAGCTAACATAATAGGAATAGATTTATGTAGGCCTAAATGCAGTTCTATCTGATTTGTGGCAAGTGCAACTTCTGTATGAATTTTATCCGCAATCTCTTGAGAGACGACCTGCTTTGCCTGTAAAGATACCACTATGGAAACAACTAAAAACGAGATCATTATAAGTGGAATAATACTGATGAGTAATTTAGTGCGGATACTATTTATTTTGAATCCAACTTTCATACTTAATTTTCCTCCCCCTTTTGTGGATCAATAATAATGCCCCAAAGCATTAAATCAGAGATTCAAAGAATTTCAACCCCTGCTATTAACTTAAAACCTATAAAAACGATCCATGTCTTTATACTGATAATTTTCGATATTTAACATGCAATTTTGACAATTTTATAAAATCCCATCTGCATTTATAATAGGGACAATTTCCGTTTTTTTTCAAAAATATACGCTGCAGTGGCAATATCTTCAACCGCTAAACCCATGCCTTTAAAGAGAGTAATTTCCTCATCGTTTTCACGTCCAAGTTTTTTACCTAAAACCACATCTCCAATTTCTGCAAATAAGTGCTCTTTTGAGATAATGCCTTCGGCCAAAGGCTCCAAAAAATCACTACTTTCACTCATACACGATTCAACCTTATCTGCATAAAATTTCGACTTAGAAACAGCAAGGCTATCAATTTCTCGATATGCTCTTGCAGAGGCTCCAATGGCATTAATATGGGTTCCAGGTTTTAGAGATTTGCCATTTAATATTGGGGACTTCGCCAATGTAACCGTTGTAATAATATCTGACATATTTACGACTTCATCTGCATTCTTGCAAGTCACAACATCGATACCATGCTTTGCTTTCATTTCTTTAGCAAATTTTTCTGAAGCTTCAATGCTAATATCCCATACCAGTACTTTTTCAATTTCTCTAACACGAATCAATGCTTCCATATGATTACGCGCCTGCACACCTGCTCCTAGGAATCCTAAAACTTTAGCATCCTTTCTAGATAATAGATCGGTTGCAACTGCACTTACCGCTGCTGTTCTGAGCGCAGTAATTTCAACACAGTCAATAACAGCCAGTTCTTTTCCATTTGAGGCATCAAACAGCAATACAACGCCCTGATGTGAGGGCATACCAACACTGTGATTTGTTGGGAAAATCGAAATCAGCTTTACACCAAAATACTTTTTTTCAACCAAATAAGCTGGCATCAAAAGATAAAAATTCCCATCTCTCAGCTGGTTAGTTGCCCTCAATGACATTTCAGATTTGCCCTGATTTAAATCAGCAAGGGTTTCTTTCATCAGTACAATCGCCTCAGACATAGTCATTATTTCTCGTACTTCACTTTTACTTACAACAATCATTTAAAGCCTCCTTTATAACATTAAATTATGGCTTTAAGTTAATAGTTTTTTGGGGGTTGTGAATTAAGCACATCATTCTCTATTATAGAGTTTGATTATAATAATTAATTAAACAGCCTCTTTTTAAAGTAGATTTTTGAACAGAATCCAAATACCCAATTTTAAGTTTTATTTCTTTTTTACTTGGTAAAACATACGCAGTTACATCTTCTTCGCTATTATCTATGACCTCTAAAATATTGGGAATAAAAATATGATCATCTAGCTGAATTTGTTTTTCATCTTGAATAATAAAGGGAATCATGCCCCAATTGATCAAATTTGACCAATATCTCTTTGTGGCATATTCATGTGCTAGATTCGCCCATGCTCCTAAAACTTTTTGACAAGAAGCTGCATGTTCTCTAGCAGAGCCATCTCCCGGCTTTTTAGCATATATTGTACTGCCATATGAGATATTATCCGCTTCGACATCATATAGTGTCTTAATTGAGTTCATAACATCATCTGGAACCTCAGTATCCTTTAGTGCCTTTGCTTTAGGAACGTAATCAGGATCGCGTCTAAAGAGCGTATAGTCAGCAATCTTATAGGGATCTGATCTAAAAGATGCCGTTTCTCCCGATGGTATCAGCTCATCTGTGGTGGTCACACTGTCCTCAATATAACTCACAATTTTTAGCAAAAGATTTTCCTTTAATGCTGGCATCTGAGGCCAATCTTTGATATTAGGTCCGTAAAGGAGTTCTGTATTTGGATCTGGATTGCCAGTACAATCGACAACTTTATTCTTATAAATAGACTCATTATAAACGTACTCTCTTTGAGAATATTCAATTTCAAAATCTGTTGCCGCTGTTAAAATACCGCCATTGGCAGCAGTTGCTGCAATGGATTTTGCATCCATGAGTGCAACATAAGCAATTTGTTGATCCGCTGGTATGGAGCCTTCTCTATTAGGAAAATTTCTAGTATTATGTCTAATAGAAAATTCATTATTTGCCGGGGTATCCCCTGCACCAAAACAAGGTCCACAAAACGAGGTCCGAATAACGCCACCAGATTGCATAATTTTTGAGATATCACCCGTTCGCGTTAACTCATAATTAGTGGGCTGACTCCCAGGGTAAATGCTTAACATAAAGTTTTTATTCTCAATTGGATGGCACTCCAGTATATCTGCAGCCGCTACGATATTGTCATAAACGCCCCCAGAACACCCTCCTATAATACCTTGGTCAACCATAATTTTTCCATCTACAATTTTATCCATTATTTTAATTTCAACATCTGTATCTGAATACAATTTCTTACACTCATCCTCAATGGCTTTAAAGTATTTATAAGGATCTGCATTTACCTCTTCTATGGTATACACATTACTTGGATGAAACGGCAATGCAATGCTAGGCTTTATCTCATCCAAATTAACATGAATGACGTTACTGTAATAAGCAATTTCTTTAGGTGCAATTCGACTAAAATCATGCGCTCTATGATGAGCCCTATAATATTTCTTGACTTTATCATCTGTAATCCAAATGGATGACAGACATGATGTTTCAGTGGTCATAACATCAATACTATTTCTAAATTCAACATCTAAATTGTGAATGCCCTCTCCTATAAATTCTAGGATTTTATTTTTTGCAACACCACTTTCAAAGGTCTTTCCAATTAATTGTAAGGCTATATCATGTGGTCCTACACCTGCTGAGGGCTTTCCAGTCATATGGACTGCAACAACTTCAGGCATTTTTATATCATAAGTTCTGTTCAATAACTGCTTCACTAATTCTCCGCCGCCTTCACCAAATCCCATTGTTCCCAATGCACCATAACGTGTATGAGAGTCAGAGCCAAGAATCATATTACCACATTTTGTCATCATTTCTCTATTGTACGAATGAATAATAGAAATATTGGCTGGCACATAAATACCACCATATTTTTTTGCTGCAGACAACCCGTACTTTTGATCATCAGAGTTGATGGTCCCGCCTACAGCGCACAATGAGTTATGACAATTTGTCAAGACATACGGCATTGGAAATGCCTTAAGACCACTTGCTTTTGCGGTTTGTATGATACCCACAAATGTAAGGTCATGTGAAGTCAGCGAATCAAATACAATATTGAGCTTTTCTTCATCTTCCCCTCTATTATGTGCACTCAAAATACTGTAAGCCATGGTCCCCTGTTGGGCAGAGTATCTGTCAACATCCATCCCGGTCATCTTTTTTATTCGTCCAGCAGCCGCTTCATCATCCGTAATGAATGTGGTTCCATTAATCAAATACTGAGATTTATTATCAATCCGTATCATTTTTATCCTCTTTTATCATTTTTTATGCCGCTTTAGCTTTAAAGCGTGATTTAATAGATTTTATCACTGGTGAAAAAACAAATATTAGAGCAAGTATAACCAGTATTCTACTTACGGGTCTTTCAATAAATGCAATAGCACCACCATAGGCTTGAGTGGAAATCCAGTTACTTTCCATCATACTTCCCAATATGGAGGTCAAGATTAGAGGTGCTTGTGGAATATCAAATTTCCATATGACATAACCTAAGAGTCCAAAAAAAGTCATTGCATAGATATGAAAAACATTATTTGCGTACGCAAATGTACCGGTTACACAAAGTACTAAAACTGCCGCCCCAAGAATATGTGGATTGAGTTTGAGTACTTTTGAAGCAAAATATTTACAGTATGCTAAGCTCATAGGCAACATAACAATGTTTGCAAGCAAAAATCCGACAATGACAAGATAAGCTATATCTGGTGAATCTTTAAATAGTGTTGGACCTGTTCGAAGGCCCTGTATCGTCAAAGCGCCAAGAAATAAAGCAGATGTACTATTGCCCGGAATTCCCAAAGATAAAAGTGGCACCATAGAGCTGGCAACAACTGCATTATTAGCCGATTCTGGTGCGGCAATGCCCTCTGGAACACCTGTCCCAAATTCCAAATCAGGCTTGGATTTTTGAGCCTGATCATAAGCGACAAAGATTGCCATAGTCATCCCAGCGCCTGGGATAACGCCCAATATATTTCCAATAAAACTTGATCTCAACCATGTAGGTAAGAGTCTCTTTGTCATTTTAAGATTTGGTAAAGCGATTTTATCTTCTTCATCAGTGAAGGCAGATGTCCCTTCTGCTTCAGAGTTAATCTCTGTCAGTTCAGGCTCATTGGCTGCCGTTTCCGTTATTTCAGATTGACTCATATGACTTTTTTTCTTATGCGCATCATACATTTTAAGAATCGATAGAACCCCAAAGAGGCCAATCATTCTAGGTATTAATGGGATACCATCAAATAGATTGCTATTGCCAAATGTAAATCTAGCAATACCTGTTGTTGGACTCATACCGATACAAGAAAGCCACAAGCCTATGGACATTGCTAAAAAATTCTTAGCTGCATTTTTACCAGCCATTCCAATAACTGTACTCAATCCTAAAATTGCCAACATAAAATATTCTGGCGGTCCAAATTTAAGTGCGTATGAAGCTAGTATTGGTGCAAAAAACAATAAGACTAGTGAACTTGAAATACCTCCAAATACAGAGCTTGTCATACACAAGCTCAGTGCTTGTTTGCTCTTGCCCATTAACGACATCGGATGACCATCTAAAGCAGTGATCATGGATGATGCTGTTCCAGGAATGTCCAATAGAACAGCTGGAATTGACCCTCCGCATGACGATGCACAGTAAATGCCAACAAGTAAAGCCAGTGCCACATGTGGATTCATTCCAAAAGTAATTGGAATTAGCACTGCTATTGTAATACTATCATTGAGCCCAGGCAAAGCCCCCACGGTAAGCCCAAGAAATGTTCCAAAAATTAAAGCTGCTAAAACTATGGGATCAGCAAACTGTTGTAACCCAATTATTAAATTCTCCATAAAATCCTCAATCCTTTAAATATTTAAAAATAATGTTGGCAATGGAACCTTTAGTAAAATACTAAATATTAAAAATACACCTGTTGTTATCAAAAAAGATAACATAGCTGCTTTCATCTTATTTTTGTATCCAAGCGTAATCATTGTAAATAACGACAATAGAAAGGTGTCTATCATGTAGCCAATTTTATCAAATAGAACCGTATATACGATCAACACGATTAAGATCATAGCGACTTTCAAAATATTGGCATCTTTAAATTTATTTTTATACGTAGTGGCCCTTAAATCCGAATAGAGTTGGTACAAGGCAACTATCAGTGTGAAAATTCCAATCATCCTTGGGAAGGCACCTTCAATTTTCGCCATTGAACTGCTTGCAAATATGAGCCATAACCCAAATAGGATAAAAAATATGGGCATTGAAAGTGTAACCCTCTTATCTTTATTCATAAGTTCTCCTAATTTTAAAGTGATGAATTGACGCAAATCCATCAATTCATCACTTTATGACCTATTTATTTTTGTTGTAACATTGGCTTTAATGCAGTTATACCTTCAGCAGTAAAATTAATATAGTCTTGGTATTCTGCTGGCGTCATTGCGCCCGCTGTCATACCGCCATCAGTCATCGCTTTGACAAACTCTTCTGAGTTAGCGATTTTACCGAATTCCTCTACTAAATAATTGTATACATCATCTGGCACATTAACACTACATGCGATACCTCTATTTGCACCATCAATCCAGCCTTCATAGCCTTGTTCTAAAAATGTTTTAACTTCTGGGATGAAAACATTTCTCTCTTTAGCCATGATACCAAGCGCTTTTACTTGACCATCTGATATTGGACCAGCGGTCTCGCCAACGGTCATAAATGCAGCATCCACATGTCCACCCATAATTTGAGTTAACTGCATCGCAGCACTGTCACTATGAACGAAGTTAAATTTCAAGTCTAATAGTCTTGCCATATTTAACCCTCTGATATGGTGTCCAGATGAATGGCCAGGCGTGCTGATTTTTAAGGCATTCTCTTTTGCGCCTGCAACGAACTCATCCAAAGTATTGTATGGAGAATCTACAGGAACAACAACAATTTCAGCATCTGGATTACAACCTACAATAGGTTTAAAATCTTCATAAGAGTAGTCCACATCTTTCAATAAAGTATTATTAATCGCTGAACTTGTAAAAATCATAACCGTATATCCATCGGGATCTGCAGTATTTGCCACATAACTTTGGCCAATAACCGCACCGCCACCAGCTTTGTTTTCAACAATAATCTGATGACCATTTAAATAATTTTTACCTGCTGTTTTAGCAAAAATACGTGCCATTGTGTCTGTGCCACCACCCGCTGCAAACGGAACAATAAGCGTAATGTCTTTTTCAGGAAACGCTAATGTTTTGACTTCCTCTTGTGCAACTGGAACTTCTGATTTTGTAGATGCTGCTGGTGTTTCAGATGCTGCAGGTTCTACTTTTTTTGCACACCCCACTGTGGTTAACAGGAAAATTAAAACCCCCACCAAAACTAAACCTTTTCTCATTTTATTCCTCCTCACTTTTTTTATAAACTACTCTATTTGCAAGTAGTCAATAACACTTTTAATCGAACTTTTTAGAATACGTATGTCGTATTAAATCCAGTCCCTTTTGTAGTGTGGATCTTGGACAGCCAATGTTGATTCTCACAAAATTGTGAGCATCTGGGCTGAACATATCCCCCCTATTAATTGCCACACCTGCTTCGTGAATAAAGAAATCAGCAAGTTCATCTCCGACAATCCCCATTTCTGTACAGTCAAGCCAAGTCAAAAACATACCCTCTTGCGGAACTACTTTTATTTTAGGCATATTGGTATGAATATACTGAGTCAAAAATCTAATATTATCTTCCAAATAAGGTATAAGTTGCTCCAGATAATCATCACATTCTGTATAAGCTGCTATATATGCTGGCAGTGCAAAGACATTTTGTTGAATACTTCTATTCCTAGCAAACTGCTTTTGTAGCCCGTCTCGGATATCTGGGTTGGGGACAACAATTCCAGAAGCTCTAAGCCCTGCGATATTAAAGGTCTTTGAGGGTGCATAACATGTGACTGTGATTTGTGCATATTTCTCATCTAACGCGGCCACAGAATAATGTTTATTTCCAAATAAGATGAGATCCCCATGAATTTCATCTGATATAAGAATGACATGATGCTTTAAACAAATCTCTGCTATTTTTGTAAGTTCCTCTTTCGTCCAGACTCGCCCTACTGGGTTATGAGGACTTGAAATAATCATAATTTTTGCTTTTTCTGAAGACGCTCTTTTTTCTAAATCTTCAAAATCAATGCTGTATTGACCATTTCGATAGATTAATTTATTATCACTGATCACTCGATTATTATCTTCAATGGCATGTGCAATTGGATGATACACGGGTCTTTGAATGATCACCTCATCCCCTAAATCTGTAAATGCTTGAATCATTGTATTAAAAACAGGTACAATTCCTGTTGCATATACAATCCATTCAGATTCAATTTCCCAATTGTATCGACGCGCTACCCATGCCTTTGTAACTCTAAAAAAATCTGGTACAACATATGAATAGCCAAACAGCGGGTGTTCTGCTCTCTTCTTAACTGCATCGACAATCGGAACAGCACATGGGAAGTCCGTATCGGCAACCCACATAGGTAGTGCATCCCCATTGCCCACTCTCACACCTACATTATCCCATTTGGAACTTTCCGTGTGATATCTGTCAATGACTTCATCAAAATTATAAATCATAGTTCCCCCTATTATTAATAGATTTTTGGCATTTTCTCCAATTTATCAATTTTTAGTAAAGTTTCATACAAATTTTCTATTTTCTTTTCTGGATACAAGTTCTCCAAAAGTCCATAGAATTTCTCTTTTTGTTGTTTTAAACTCAACGGATTCGCAACACTGCCAGATATATCATCTATTTGTTGAATAAGTTCACGACCATTGTTTAAAATAACCGTCATGCGACAGCCCCATCTTTCAGGATATCGATCACTAAAGAGTTTACTCTCAACAACCGACACTTTGCTTGACAATGCTTTGGTTGCAGTATCTTGGTGTACTTTATCACTAAACTCGGTTTGAGTGACTCTACCGTTGATTATGGCAACTGACACACAGTAGGCAATACTAAACTTTGCTTCATTTGTATTTACTGGATAATTTTCAAAACCGCATTGTAAAACTGCCACATCATATGTTTCTACAATTATCTTTTCAATGTCTTCTTCATGTAATTTATCGCTCTCCGCCAAGATAAGCGCTGCGTCTATTGCATGATGTATACTTCTACAGCATGGATAAGGTTTTTTATCAATATGATTGATCTCATAGACTTTCCCAAGATTCTCATCCACCTTGCTCATTTCAAAGCCATCACTCATAGCACGGTAGAGGCCACCGTCTGTTGCTGTTAGTATTCCCTCAGGTCCTGTCATGCCTGATTTAGAAAGCAGTGCAGCTTCAACGCCATTTACAGCTGCCCTTGCCACATGCAGTTTTTTACAAGATGAACCTTCTGCTAAAAAAGCCCACAACCCTGAAGATTGTGTTCCTGCCATTCCAAATGCAGATACCGTTTGATCTTCATCAAGTCCCAACAGATAGGAAGCAACCGCACTTGCTCCAAAAGTTCCAATAATGCCCGTGGCATGGAATCCTTTTTTTCTGTGGCTCACCACATTCATGCCCATGCCTATCCGTGACATGACATCATAACCCACAATTACAGATGAAAGGAAATCTTTTCCAGAAAGATCAAACGCCTCTGACAGTGCATATGCAGTAATCACCACAACTGCACCCACATGTGCTTTAGATCCAGTGTGAACATCATCAAGTTCAAGCGCATGAGACATAATACCATTATAAAAGATAGCACGCATTACACCAGTCATTTGATTGTGTCCAAAAATAGAAGCATTGTAAATGGATTCACCTGAAATATCATTAAACACTTCAATTATTTTGGGAATCTCATTATATTTTGATGCTCCTATTGTACAACCTAAAGTATCTATTATACAATTTTTTGCATTCTGAACGGTTTTTTCATCAACTTGATCCAAACTAAAAGTGTTCACATATCTTGCTAAATTTCTTATCTCACTCATATTATCAATCCTGACTAAAAATCTAAAGATTGATATTTATCGATATAATCCAACAATCCACCCTCAGAAATTATTTTTATTTCTTGTTCCGATAGCACAAAGTTGATTTCAAAATTTTCATCATTGGCCTTATGGATTTTTCTGTTTTCTATATCCAATATCAACTCATCCGCTTCGTCGATCAGATCTGTATCACACTCAATGAGCAACATGCCGTTGTTCACTGCATTTCTGTAAAAAATTCGTCCGAATGATTTTGCCAATACAGCAGAGACACCAGCAATCTTGATGATGATTGGAGCGATTTCTCGACTCGATCCGCATCCGAAATTTGTGCCAGCAACTATAAAGTCGTCCTTTTTCACATTTTTGCAGAACTCTGGTCTAGCAGTCTCTAAAACGTGCTTTGCAAATTCCGGTGGATTTGATCTTAATCCAATTAAACTACCTGGTGCTATAGAATCTGTACTGATATTGTCTCCAAATTTCCATGCCTTGCCTCTTATTTTCTCATTATTCATTTCTCAGCGCTCCTACTCTTTTATAAATCCCTTGGATCGGTAATATAGCCTGTTAATGCTGTGGCAGCAGCAACTGCCGGTCCAGATAAATAGATACTGCTATTTGGATTACCCATTCTGCCCTTAAAGTTTCTGTTTTGTGTTGCCAATACAACATCGCCATCTGCTGGAATCCCTTGATGTACGCCCATACATGGTCCACAGTTTGGCGCTTCAATCATTGCACCTGCTTCTGCTAATGTCAAGAATGTGCCATCTTTAAGACATTCTTTATAAACATGTGTCGAGTTCGGAATTACTAATAATTTCAACCCTTTTGCAATTTTTTTACCTTTTAATATTTTGGCAGCAATCCTAAAATCCTCTGCTCTCCCATTTGTACAACTTCCAATAAACACCATATTGACTTTTTGATCATTACAGTTTCTTGCAGTGTCTACATTTTCAACATTGTGTGGTTTTGAAACAAGTGGCACCAGCTGAGTTGCATCGATATCGATCACACGTTCAAAATTAGCATCATCGTCACCTTTGATTTCTACATAATCTTCTTCTCTGCCAAAGCTTTTTAAAAATTCACGCGTATTTTCATCTGTTTCCATGATGGCTGCTTTTGCACCGACATCAACGCCCATACTTGTAATTGTAAGCCTTGCATCTACACTTAAAGAGCTAATTGTGTCTCCTCTAAATTCCAGCGACTTATAAATGGCTTGATCGGACTTTATAATACTTGCTAAATGCAACATGATATCTTTAGATGAAACGTACTCTGGCAACTTTCCAGTAACATTTATTCTAAAAGTCTCTGGTACTTTAAGCCATGTTTTTCCAAGCTTAGTCACTGCAACCATATCTGTTGATCCACAACCGGTTGCAAAAGCGCCAAGTGCACCATGTACTGTCGTATGAGAATCTCCAACGATACAAACAGAACCGCACTTTAGGTACTCTTCGTAAACATGTGCATGAACATGACCTGTTCCGCCTTCTTCCCAATGACAATTATGTTTATGAGCAAATGCTCTGCACAATGAATGCTCATTCGCAATTTCCTTTGTTGGTGCAGGCCCAAACTCATTTGCAAACAGGATACTCTCGTTATTAAAAAGGGGTTCCTCTTGATAACCTCGCTCGTTCATCAGTCTCACAAGCAGCGGACCCGATCCGTCATGTAAAGCCGCAAAATCAACATCTACTATAATCGTTTCTCCTGCTTTTACATCTCTTCCCATTTTTTTACTCAATATTTTTTCAACAAGTGTTTGACCCATAATGCTCTCCTTTTATTTCCATTCTGGTTTTAATAATGAAATGATCTCCGAATTATTCTTGCTGTTATCTATATTTCGAATCGCATTCGTTAATTCTTTTATCTGGTCATCTCCATAAAAAACACTTAAATTATCTTCAAATTTTTTTACAACTTGTTCGAATTCAATTGGGTTTTCTTTTGTGCCCAATTCCGTCAGTTGAGTTTTTTCATAGACTTTTCCAGCGTAAGTCGTGATTTTAACATATCCTGGGAAATATCCTGGATTACTTTTAGTCTCATCGGAATGACAAACTACTCTATCGATCATGCCAGTAACTTCATTTGAAGCGGCAAGTTTTTCATCAATTTCCCATGGACTTACACGCTCTTTGATAAATGCAATCGCCGCCACATACGGCAAACTGAATTTCATCATATACTCGCTGACCGGACGTTTTTTGGCTTCTTGAGGTTCACAAACAATATGAAAACATCTCGGCTCTATTCTACATTCGATTTCTTTAACTTCACTTTCAATGAGATAATTCTCTTTTTTTAATTTGATGATGCAATCTATAAAGGAATGTGTCATATGACAGACTGGATACATCTTAAAAGTAATATCTTTTGTGTGATAAACTTTTCCAAAATCATCAAGGGCTTCTTTAAAGCCATCTCTGACACCAAAATGCGTTTGCCACATCCCATATCTGCCTTCAAAGACTTCCTTTGGTCCAGTGAATCCCGCTTTCGCCATTGCAATTGCATAAATAGCTGAATGGCCACCCCAACCTGGATGCATTTTTTTTGTTCCTGTGCCATCATTTAAAAATTCTTGAATCGCTGCCGATTGACTCCCACAAATCCCCAAAGCATTTACCACAACGGATTTGGAATAGCCCATGAGTTTACTTGCCACACAAACGCAGGCAAACGGAGATACGATTCCAGTCGCATGATACCCAGCATCATGAAAACGGCCTTTTGCGGCCAATCCCAATCTGATAATCACTTCCCAACCCATTATGATTGCCTCTAAAATTTCTTGCCCTGTTGCGCCTACATATTCACCAACTGCCATTGCAGTGCTCACAACCGATGCACTTGGATGAACAATACTGGCAACATGAGTATCATCATAATCGTCTCCATGAATTAGACAAGCATTGTAAAGAATCGCATCTGCCAACTGAACCTTTTTATCGGTTCCCCACAAAGTGCACTGCTCAGAAGATCCCATGTCAACTACTGCTTTTTTGATCGCATTTGCATGATCCATCTTTTGACAAGCCATAGCAACACCAAAAGTATCCAGTAAAAGTAATTTTGCATGTTGAATCACTTCTATCGGCACATCTCTTATTGTCATGTTAAGAGCATACTCAGCAATTGTTTGGGAAACCGTTTTTTCTCTGTCCAATGATGTTACCTCCTAATTTAATAAATTTATTGTAACAATTAACTCATTATGTATCCAATACGTAATATAAATTGACCAATAGGTAAATCTTATCATGCTCATTTTCAGTTTTATTGAAAATGAGCCCGTTAAAGCTTTTTTAACGTGAATTACAATATTTTTTCACCTGTTTTTCATGACGTCTTGTCACTTAGATGGACAAGAATTATTAAATACATCTAGAAAAAATAATGTACATCACTTATACTAAGAAAAAGCAAAAGAGCAAAAGAATAAATAATCTTTTCCAAAAATTCTTTTATCAACGAAATAACAAATGATTTTTTACCATCAATTTTGCATTATCGATTATAGAATGGAGCTTATTATGCATATTAGAGAATTTGAATATGTCATCACTGTTTCAGAAGAAAAAAATTTTACCCGTGCTGCTGAAAAACTATTTATTTCTCAACCCTCACTCAGTCAGTCTATAAAAAAAATTGAAACCCATTTTAATATTAAAATTTTTAATAGAGATAAAGGCGTTGTGACGATTACAACGGAAGGTGAAATTTTTATACACTATAGCAAAGAAATTATTCAATCCATCAATCATATGAAATCTGACTTTGAAAAACTGGTAAACGCAAAAACAAACACGTTGGATCTTGGAATGCCATATCATTTAGGTAACTTGCTGATGCCTGGCATCATTAGTGATTTCTGTAAACAATACAGTGATATCAAAGTGAGCATCCATGAGGCAACTTCCACTAAGCTTGAAGAAATGATCGAAAATGAAATCATAGACATTGCCATACTGCCTTTGCCGCTTAAAAATGATAAATTAGAGTATACGCCTTTTTTCAAAGATGAATTTGTCCTTATTATGAGTCCAAGCAATCATCTCAATAAGTATGCTTATGAGCACGAAGATGGCAAAATGTACTTTAACTTATTGGATGCAAAAGACGCCACCTTTAATCTGGGCATTCAAGGCCAAAGAATTAGAACGATCAATGATATTATTTTTAAAAAGGTCGGACTTAAACCAAAAGTTAATCTTGGTTCTAGCAATATTGAGACTATGAAAAATATTGCTCTATCTGGAATGGGTGTCACTTTATTGCCCAAACACTACATTGATGAAACCAAAGTCAACTATTATCATCTTGAAAAAGAACAGAATTTTATATGGACTGCATCAATCGTCTATAATAACTTCAGTGAGCTATCAGAATCTAGTTTAAAACTGATTTCAATGCTTAAAAGCCATTATGCTTATTAGCTTATTTTGAAGATTTTATCCGCATACAACAAAAAGTGTTAATAATTTCTCTATAGATTAGATATGCAAAAAAAGAACATACCCAAAAATCAAAACGATTTAGATACATTCTCTTTTTTATCTCTATTATGCTGTCTAATCATTGCTTATGACTATTTCAAACACTTTTAGCAACTCAATTTTCAACACACCCCTATTTCACTTGCCTACAAAATTGTGCTAATATTGTGAATCGCTTGAGCAGAAATGTGCATGCCCCTATCAAATAGGCTAATTTTCATATTTTCATTTGGCGAATGATTGTGTTCATCTATATTACCATAAGGCACAATAATAAATGGCGTCTCCATAACGCTTGCCCAAATATAATTGGGCAGACTGGCACCAGAAGAAGGCACAAGGGTGGGTTCTTGCGGTGAAAAAGCACTGACCGCCTTCATGATTTGCTTTACAATAGGGCTGTCCGCATTGGATCTTGAAGGTTCCATTCCACGTCCCAACATTGAAATAGTTGCATTTGAATTTACTTTTTTAACATGACGTTCAACTTTTTGAAAGATTTCATTCGTGCTTTGATCACAGACCAACCTAACTTCAATCTTTGCAGTTGCCGCTTTAGGAATAACGCTTTTGCTGCCCTCTTCTGTATAACCACTACAAATCCCATTAATTGTAAGTGTCGGTCTGTACATCAAGTTTGTATAAAAGGCTTCTTTTGTCATCTCAATCTTCTCAACACCAAAAGCTTTCGCGATTATAGTTGGTTCAAAATTTAATTTTTCAATAAGCTCTAAATCATGGTCTGTTCGTGCACGTACATTTTCATAGAACCCGTCTATTAAAACTTCTCCATGTTCATTCACCATGGATTGAAGCAATTTCACCATTTCCCAAGCCGCATTTTTTATAACACCACCTTTGCTGCCCGAATGATTGTCGTATAGAGCTGTCTCAATATTGAGTTCCATACTGATGATGCCTCTTGACCCAAATAGAGCTTTATTAATGTCCTCTGAATCCATTGGACCATCAGAAATATAGACAATATCACTTTTTAATTTGTCTCTATTTGCTTTAATAAAATCCAATAGATAGGGACTGCCTATTTCTTCTTCCCCTTCAAAAATAAATTTAACATGAACAGGAATATCCCCATATAACTGAAGATATGCTTTAACTGCAAAGAGATGAGTGAGAAGCTGTCCTTTGTTATCAGCGGAACCTCGTCCATATAATCTTTCATTTCTTATAGAGGGTTCAAAAGGCAGCGTATGCCATAAGTCTATTGGATCCACAGGCTGGACATCATAGTGACCATAAAATAAAATTGTCTTAGCATTTACATTTTTAGATCTTACTTCTCCAAGTACAACTGGGTTTCCTCTTTTTTTGCAAATTTCGCCTTTTATTCCCAATTCATCCATTATATCTTTTAATGTTTTTGCACATTCACATATATCTACATAATTTTTACTCACACTAGGTTGTCTTACAAGTCTTTTAAATATTTCTAAGAATTCCTCTTTATTACTTTCTAAATACGCATGTATTTTTTCCATATTCATCACTCCGAACCTCCTATTCTAGAAGATTTAACAGTTTACAAGTTTAACGGTCTAAAAGTTCAAAGGCTTATAACAAGATACAAAATGATTTGGTGAAATTTCTGTTAGGACAGGCGATTTGGATTTGCATTTTTCATCTGCGTAGATACATCTACTTGCAAATCGACATTCATCCTTTAAATTAATCGGAGAAGATATTTCCCCCTTTAAAATAATCCGATCTTTTTTCTTGCCAATAACAGGGACTGGTATTGCTGATAACAAAGCTTGAGTGTAAGGATGTCTCGGGTTGTCGAATAACGCTTCTGACGGTGCCTTCTCCACAATCTGTCCCAAATACATCACAGCAATATCATCAGAAAAATAATTTACAACCGAGAGATCATGTGTTATAAAAATGTACGTTAAATCCATCTCCTTTTGTAATTTTTTTAAAAGGTTCAATATTTGTGCTTGGATTGAGACATCTAGTGCAGAAACAGGTTCATCGCATACGATCAGTTTTGGCTCCACCGCCAATGCTCTGGCTATGCCAACTCTTTGGCGACGTCCACCATCTAGCTCATGAGGATATGCGTTAATAAGACGTTCTGCTAAGCCAACGGTTTCCATTAAATGCAATACTCTTTTCTCAATTGCCGTTTTATCTTTCAACATTTTATTTTCAACAATGGCTTCGGCAATAATATTCTTGACTGTTTTTCGAGGGTCTAGCGAAGAAAAAGGATCTTGAAAAATCATTTGTATATCTTTCCTTTTTTTCATTAATGCTTTCTTGCTCAGCGCCGCAATATTTTCGCCCTCAAAATATATTTCACCAGAAGTTGGCTCTACTAATCGCAACACGGTCCTACCTGTTGTGGATTTACCACAACCGCTTTCACCGACGACACCGAGTGTTTTGCCTCTTTCAAGCGAAAAACTGATATCATCAACGGCTTGTAACATCCCTTTAGGTGTCTTAAAATATTTTTTTAAATTTTTTACCTCCAGTATAATGTCTTTCATTTTGACCCCCTAACAATTGAAAACTCTGGATTTTCATAAGCTGAACACGCCACAGAATGCGTATGACTTATCATTCTATTTTCAGGCTGTATTTCACATATATCTGTACAATAATCACATCTTGGTGCAAATGAACAGCCTCTTGGAAGATTAGTAGGATCGGGCATTAAACCTTTTATAGGCTTTAATATGGCATTTCTATCGTCAATGTTAGGCAGTGAATTGAATAAGCCCTCTGTATAAGGATGCTTTGTATTATTAAAAATATCTTCCAGTGTTCCCTTTTCCACAATTCTTCCAGCATACATAACTGCTACTTCATCGCAAATTTCAGCGACAATGCCCAAATCATGAGTGATCAATAGCATGGATGCATTATTTTTTTCTATTAAATCTTTTATTAATGAAAGGACTTGCGCTTGAATGGTTACATCAAGGGCGGTTGTCGGCTCATCGGCAATAATCAATTTAGGATTACAAGCTAAAGCGATGGCAATAACCACACGCTGTTTCATGCCGCCACTGAATTGATGAGGATATTCCGTTGCTCGAGATGCTGGAATTCCAACCATTTCCAACATTTCACCAGCACGTTTAAATGCTTCGTTTCTGGAAATCTTCTCATGTATTTCTATACTCTCTGCAATCTGATCACCCACTGTAAATACTGGATTTAAGCTGGTCATAGGATCCTGAAAAATCATAGAAACATCTTTTCCCCTTATAACCTCCATCTCTTCAATTGAAGCATGAATAATATCTTGTCCATCTACCGATATATTACCATTTTTTATAATTCCAGGCGGATCTGGAATTAATTTTAAAATACTCAATGCCGTTGTCGTTTTCCCTGCACCTGTTTCGCCTACCAAACCTACAATTTTCCCTTTTTCAAGAGATAGGCTAATCCCATTCACAGCTCTAACAGTTTCTGCTTCCAATTCATAATTAACCACTAAATTTTCTATCTCTAAAATCAAATTTTCTTTACTCATGCGAATCTCCTTACTGTTTAAGTTTAGGATCTAAAACATCCCTCAGACCATCACCCATTAAATTAAAAGCAAGTACAGTAAACATTATAGCCATCCCTGGAAATAGAGTGAGGTAAGCATATCCCCGTATAAACTTTCTGCCTGCCGAAAGCAAACTTCCCCATTCAGGTGCGGGTGCTGGAACACCAAGACCTAAAAAACTCAGTCCTGAAGCAGAAATAATTGAAGAACCTGTGGTAAGTGTTGTTTGTACAATAATTGGTGCCAATGCATTAGGCAACACATGAGAAATAATGATTTTCCATTCTTTGACGCCCAGTGCTCTTGCCGCTTCAATAAACTCCTGATTGCGAACCATCAAAACTGAAGCGCGAGTGATTCTCACAAATTCAGGTATACTGGCAACCCCAACCGCTATCATCAAGTTTAAAGTTGACGCGCCAAGGGCAGTTACAATGGCAATGGCTAACAATATGCTGGGTATAGCACTCATAATGTCTGTAATACGCATGATAACTTCTTCAATATAGCCGCCAAAATAACCGGCTATTGCACCAAAAAATGTGCCTGTAATAAGTCCGATGGAAACAGAAATAACACCTATCGATATAGAAAATCTCGCCCCATAAATAACTCTAAAAAAGAGATCTCTGCCTAATTCATCTGTTCCAAATAAATGAGTCAGACTAGGAGATTGCAATCGTTCTTTTAAATTTTGACCAATGACATCCGTCTTATAATCTAATAAAAAATCTGCTGATAATGCCACCAGCACTAGAAATACAATGATAAACAAGCCTAACATCGCACCCTTATTCTTCTTAAATCTATACCAAAGTTCATTTCGATGCTGACGGCTCGTCTCTTTTTCTGTTCTAATGGATTTATGCTTTGATCTATGATTATCCATTATTTACCTCCTTTTGCAAACTGTGCTCTTATTCTCGGATCAACCGCTGCATAAAGTAAATCAACAATGAGCAATATGATACTGATTGTAATTGATTTGAGTATAATACAACCTGTAATCATAGTAACGTCCCTTGAATATACCGCATCCAAGATCAGCCTTCCAACACCTGGCCATGCAAAAATAGTCTCTGTTATTACCGCACCTCCCAAAACTCGAGTTAATTGTGTTCCAGCAATGGTAATGGTCGGTATTAAAGCATTTTTAAAAGCATGTTTGTTGATGACAATCTTTTCCTTAACGCCTTTTGCTCTTGCTGTTCTCAAATAATCTTGCCTAATCACCTCTAACATGGAGGACCTAACAGTTCTCGTCAGCAACGCGGCTAAGCCAGTTCCCACTGTTATAGCTGGCAATATCAAACTTTTAAACCCTATTGCACCACCTGTTGGAAACCATCCCAGTTTTAATGAAAATAGCAATATGAGCAATAATCCAAGCCAAAAATTTGGCATTGACAAACCTAAGAGTGCTGCAACCATACTGACGTTATCTTTCCATGAACCTCTATTTTTTGCTGCCATAATACCCAGGGGAATTGAAATGAGAATCGAGACAAATATAGAAGCAAATGCCAATTTTAATGTAGCTGGTAATTTTGCCATATAGGTTTTAAATACATCATCTCCAGTTATATATGACTTTCCAAGGTCCCCTTTTACAAAGCCTTTCATATAATCCAAGTAGCGAAACATGATGGGCCGGTCAAGTCCCAATTCTACACGCAACGCTTCTACTTCTTCCAAAGTAGCATCTTCTGGTGCAATCTTTGAAAGTACATCTCCCGGTGCCAGATTTATAACAAAAAATACGACAAACGAGACTCCTAAAACTACGAATATCATTAAAAATATTCTTCTTAAAATGTACCTTAGCATATTTCCCTCCCGCTTCGATCCAAATTCATAAAAAAAGAGGGCGTAGAAATAGGTATGTTATTAATCTTCTTCGGATTAAGAAAACCATTTCAACCCCCTCTTGCCATTCTATTTTTCTATTACATAAATCCCTGAAAAGTCTGTATTTGAAGTGCTATTCCATGTTACGCCACCCAAATTTTTATTTGTTCCGAAAAATAGAGTCTGATAGTATAATGGAATAACTGGTATTTCATCATGAGCGATTTCTTGTATTTCTTTATAGTCCGCTAACCGTTTGTCTGTATCAAACTCAGCTACTGCTAAATCAATCAGTTCAATAACTCGATCATTGGCATAATGAGATCGATTTGTCGTACTCTTCGGGCTATAAGCTCTTCTAATATCATCACCCGCTGTATTGAATCCGAGTCCATATACAAAGGATTCATGAGTACCATCGTTGGTAATGCTGGTCAATGCTGCACTGTCAACTTCATTAATCGTTACATTAATGCCGATTTGACTCAACTGAGCTTGAAGCAATTCTGCAGTTGTTACTCTGTATCCGGTAGGAACTGTTATTTCAAGATCAAGGCCATTTGGATATCCTGCTTCTGCAAGTAATCGTTTTGCCTCATCAAGATCGTATTCATAGTCTCCAAAACCATCATAGTAACCAAATTGTGAGTTACCCCAAAATGTTGTTGCCAGTTTGCCATAACCATTTTCTGTTGCAGTAATAATATCTTCTTTGACAATTGCATGTGCAACTGCTTGTCGAAGCAATTTATTGTCCCACGGTGCCTTACTTGCGTTAAATCCAAAGAACTGGCAAGTTGTGCCGTCAATTTCTACTAAGCTTAAATCCTTATTTTTTTCTACAAATACAGCATCACTACTTGTTAGATCTGTACATAAATCCGCTTCACCATTTTCTAATGAAATCACTGATACGGAAGATTCAGGCACATATTTCACTTTGAGCTTTTGAGTTGGTGTAAGCTCACCCCAGTACTTATCGAAACGATCAAATGACACATAATCATTCGAAACAAACTCATTTAGCTTCCAAACGCCTGTACCCACTGTATATCCCATATTTGGATCATCGATAAGCGCTTTTTCAGAAAGTATTGAATAAACTGGAATTGTCATATTGTCTAATAGATCCACAAAAGGTTTATTGAGTGTTATTTTAACGGTAAAGTCATCTACTGCAACCACGTCAACAAAATTTGAAACTCTCCCTGTTGAAGCCTTTCCATTTTCTGCCCGTTTAAAAGTAAAGACAACATCACTTGCTTTCAATTCTTCGCCATTATGAAAAAACACATCATTTCTTAATTTTAACTGTAATTCTGTTGGAGATAACCATTCCCATTCCTTCGCCAATTTAGGAACGATTTTACCCGTGTCAATATCTAGATCTACTAGAGTATCATGTGTGAGTTTAAATACTCTATTATGAGCGACATTGCTGACTTCTTGTACATCTAGAGTGGTTACTTGTGCTCCCGTATTAATAACAACCTCTTCTTTGTACTTTGTATTTTCTGTAGGTGCTGCTGCTTCTGACGTTGTACCTGTTGAGCTAGACTGTGCATCTCCCTGACTGGTTTCAGCCTCTTTGCTGCCGCACCCACTCATCAGTACCATAATTGTCATACTGCAAATGATCAAAAATAAACGTTTTCTTTTAATAAAATTACTCATTTTGTTCCCTCCCAACATATTGTTGTTTCTTTTTAGTTACATTGTTTTTCCCCTATTTTTATAGTGGATCGGCCATAAAATATTTTTTAAATGCTTCACCGCTTAAAAATGCTTTTGGTATGTCTGATACTTTGTCCCTCATTGAAATCGTCACATGACCATCCTCATGCCTCCAAGCATTGCAAGGTTTTCCCAGTGCTATATGAATTTTTGACTCCAATGGGTCTTGCTTATCAATTTCCATAATGGCCGCAGAGAGCGTAGAACTGTTCAAACCTTCTGTATGCCTGCAAATGCCATTTGTGCCTGGACCATAATAGTGATCCATTGATATCTTCTTCATATCTTCAACCGTTACATTGCCACTAATCTCGTTTAAAATATCTTGAGTTCGATGATATCGACAGTAACTGGACGTATCATTTTTAACATTTAGCTTATCCAAAGTAATGAACATATTGGATCGAGAATCCGTGCCACTTTCAACTTTTGTAATGGAAATTATTTTTTTAGATCCCTCTACCACATAAGCTTCCCTTGAATCCGCAAAAGTTACCATCCCGTCAGTGGCCATTGGCATTTGCATTAGGAGTTTTGTTGCATGATGAGCCGCTAAAAGTGCGGTTGGATATTCTAATGCCTCTCTGACAATCATTTCTCTGTCAGAAGGAAAAACATGCCCAGTTTCTTCCCTGCTTTCTTTTGAAAATACCGTGTTGCCATAGTTTGTGCTCCCAGCTACACCGTGACTATTAAGTGCCATTTTCACACCTGAAAGTCCTGCTGCAGAAACACCCACAACATGGCTTCCATCTCTATTTTCTGAGTACATCACCACATGAATTTGACGATTTTCCACATACCCATCTCCAACGAGTCCACTCCGTCCTTGATTGTCGCTATTTTTTCCAAACAAAGTGTTTCCGTTTTTGCTGGCTTCTCCTAAAGAAAAGAATATTGTGCAACCATCGCTAAAAAAAGCAGAATGGTAGAGATTATAACACAATAGTGCCTTCAGCTCAATTTTAGCCTTCCTAGACAACTCTTTGATCTCTCGATAGCGCGATGCCGATAATAGATGAATATCTTTTTTCATTTGTCTTTTCATTTCATTAATGCCAAAGCTACTGCTACTTGCCGTTTTCAAAAAATCCTCAACATTTCTCCTAATTGAATTCATAATTTGATCATCTCTGAAATTTGTATAGTGCTTTCCAGTCATCCACTTACCTTCCCATATAAGTTATTTTCTATGTATCGACAAAACACACCACGTGTGATATTTTATTAATACATAGAATTTACAGAAAATTCTCTACTTAGTGAGATTATATTATAGAACTGATCACATCGCTAATTTGCAATAGTTATAACTAGATATAAATAAAATTAATATCTCGAATAAACATGATGTAGGACGAGAGGATAACTTATGGATTTAAAAGATTTATCAATCATCGAAAACCTTTATACAACCAAATGCATTTCAAAAACATCCGAAAACTTATATTTGACACAACCCGCCATTACCCTGAGAATCAAGAGATTAGAGCAGGAATTTTCTATAAAGCTGATCAATCGACATCCAAATGGGATAACGTTTACAAAAGCAGGTACACAAATCCATGAGTTCTCACAAAAGTTCTTAAAGGCCTATGAGGCACTAAGACTAGAACTGAATACAGATAATGATTCCATTAGCGGCAATATCAATGTCTGTGTGGGAACAACATTTGCTAAGTATTTTTTAGCCCCACTCATTAGAGAATTCAAAAATATCTACCCAAATATCGTGATCAATCTCTTTACAATAGCAAGCCGCTATGCCACCGTAGAAAAATTAAAAGAGAACAACATTGATTTATCTCTTATACGAACCACCGACCCAACAATATATACGCAAAATGATATTTTATTTGAAGAACCCTATGGCATTATATCCCAAAAACCCATTAATGACTTTTCAAAGCTCAATGAAACCAATTTTATTGCCAATAACTACACCAATATAGATTTTCTTAAAAATTGGTGGGAGAATAAATTTTCCAGGATCTTCGATGGTCCCATTGTAAATGTAGATTCCTCCGAAGCTATTATGTCTCTAATTTCTCAGGATTTAGGTTGGTCCATGTTGCCAATCATTCATATCTCCCATTACAAATCTTTGTATTTTTATCCTTTTTTTACACCCGACAACACCAATTATCTATTAATGAATGTCTTGGTATGCAATAAGACGCCAACCAATGCTGTTACCGAATTATTTGTTGAATTCTTAAAAAAACACGCCAAAACCCATGCCCAACAATTATTCAGCACCTTGATGAAATCAAATTTTCTCTGTGATTCGGCAAAATAACCTTATAAAAAAGAGATGAGAGAGCTATTTGGAGCTCATTCCCACCTCTTTTTTATTATAACAACAAGATTTAAGCCAAAAACTGTGATGAGGGATGTTCAACCTCAAACAGCGTCAGCGGAAATTGATTTGAGGCATCAACGATGGCTCAAATGTTGTTTTTTGTATTTGCCCATTCTCTATTTACATTTGTCATATATTTTTCAAGCAAATCATTCAGCATATCAATTTCTGATGTACTAAAGTTTTCAGTACATTTTTCGGATAGTGTTACAATCTCATTGTCTATATCAGAATAAATAGCCATCAGCGCTTCCGTTGGATAAAGACACCAAGCACGCCTATCCGTCGTTGACTTTTTTCTAATAATCAATCCTTTTGCTTCAATTTTTTTAACAGCCTTTGCTGTCGTCGTTCTATCAATTCGGAGCAGCAAAGATATATCTTCTTGCGTAATGCCAGGATTCTCAACAATTCTCGTTAAAAAGGTGTGCTGCCCTCTTTGTAAGCCATATTTGGAAAAAGAAATATTTCGGATGTAAAGGATACTTCTTGAAGCAGTGTGTATGTTTCTGAGTATTTTCCTGTTCTTATTCTCCATTAAAAACCTCTTTTGTATTTTTTATAAAAAGCCATTTTACAATTCGATGGTTACTCATTTCATTTTATCGGCTTGACAATTAAATGTAAAGTTGCTACGATAACAATACTTGAAATTTCAAGTATTGTTATTGTCTTTATATACTATACTTAGCGATACAAGGAGGCCATATGAACCAGACAAAGTGTACAATAATGCGTGGTGGCACCAGTAAAGGCATATTTTTTCGGGTAGAAGATATGCCTAAAGATAAGAGCCACTGGAATGATTTTTTGCTTGATGTTATGGGAAGTCCTGATGCTCGACAAATTGATGGCTTAGGAGGTGCCAATTCACTTACAAGCAAAGTGGCAATTATTGGAAAATCTCCTCTCGAAGGTATTGATATAGATTATACCTTTGCACAGGTTAGTATAAAAAATACCACGGTTGATTTGCGCGGCAATTGTGGCAATATCTTATCGGCTGTCGGTCCTTACGCAGTGGATAAGGGGCTGATTGAAAACGTTCAACCCATTACAAAAGTTATGGTTCGCAATACGAATACAAACAAACTTTTTTCTGTAAATGTCCCCGTATGCCAAGGCAAAGTCGTATCCACTGGAGATTATCAAATACAAGGGGTCCCAGGGTATGGTGCACCTATTGACATTGATTTTCATCATCCCTTTGGTGCCGTCACTGGAAAATTATTACCTACCGATCTCACTAAAAATATGATTTCAACCACCTTGGGAAACATCGAAATTTCAATTGTAGATTCTGGAAACCCCTTGGTATTTGTCAAATCAAAGAGCATTGGAATCCGTGATGAAGATATATTTGAACCACTTAGTGATGATAAATTGAATATTTTGGAAGAAATTCGATCTATTGCATGTGAGCTTTGCGGATTTGCATCAAAAGAAAGGGCAACTGCTGAATCTCCAGCTGTACCTAAAATGACCATTATTGCACAATCAGATCATTTTAATGGTTCACAACAAGTCAATTCAGACACCCCCCAAGCAAATATAGCTGTCCGAATGATGTCAATGCAAAAACCCCATCAAGCATTAGCCATAACTGGGGCCGTGTGCACAGCAACTGCAGCTTTACTTCCAGAAACACTGGTATTCGATACAATAAGCGCATTGCAGGACGGGGTAATCAACATCGTTCATCCAAGCGGCATTATGCCGGTCTACTATACGCTCTCAGATGACGATACCATTGATGTTATCAGCGTTAAAAGAACTGCACGAAAAATAATGGATGGCATTGTTTATACCAAGCGTTCCTATTGATTCTACGCCATCATCCAATATATTTTATTGGCCTAAAAGGCATCTACTATAGTTGAAATACGCGCACTGACTCTTCCTTTACTTATCATCGTAAAGATATTTTCACAGTAAATGATCTTCCCGTTTTCGAAGTTTGTTTCTTGAGACAGTGCGTTCTTTATCCATACCCATTTTGGATTCAATGTATCCTTTCTAGGATTCAATTGCCTGTATGCCAAGCTTTTTAAGTTCATCCAACTGATCTCTCATCTGCTTAATAACCTCAGGGGAATGACCCGCCCAGCCACTCACTTCTCCGACGATCTTTAGAGGTCCTCTACTCCTATATGACCGTGTTGGATTACCGGGAAACTTTTTATCTGTCAAGTTAGGATCATTCTCAAAGTGCTCTAGAGGTTCAACAACGTATATTCTTTCCTGTCCTTCTCCCTCTGATAGCTCAGCGCCCCATATAGCCGCATCCAATGTGGCTGTGAAGTATATATAATTAGCTTTATTGCTCTGGCCATAATTGGAAATATGCCCGGCAGAAATCAAATCGCCTTTGCTCAGTTCTGCTTTAGTCCCATGATAAAAAGGCCCTTCATCCGTTGGGGATTCAGTTGTCGGTTTTAAAGCGGACTCCAGCATATATTGAGTTGCCAATGTCATCGCTTTGCTTCTTCTTTGAATTAAAGTACTCTGCGAACTTTTCTACCTTTACGCTAATTGCATCCACCGCCTGCACATCCATCAGATCAATCCTATTTTTCTAGTTATCCCTTGTATTACTTAATCTACTTCACAGGTTCGATCATTCTCACAGGTCTGATCCTCCTCAGCCAACTCTAAATTTAAAATATCATCAAATTTTATGGTCCAATCCTCAATTTGCAGAGTGCGATAAATGAGATCCAATTGATCTACTTTTCCAGTTACTCGAACATAGGTGTCCATACAAAAGTATGTGACGGTTACGATTGAACCTTTCCGAACACAATTCATTTTTTCGTTTAATGCAGTTGCCTGCTCTTCGGATATGTTCACCTTGGATTCAGACACTTTTTCTTTATTTGCCAATGCTTCATTCAGACCCTTTAGAGCCGAAAATGGCATAAATTGTTTTGCTCTTTCAGGTATTGGCATTGGGAATTTAGGTCTACTCGCCACTTTTATGTCCTCCTATCTGCCTGTTGCGCTCTCTTGTGGTTGCAGCTTCCCTGAAGTTCATGCCCTTTAAAATTGAATTTTTCCCGTACTTCTTTTTAATGTCTAAAACGGCTTTTTGTACTCTATGATTGCGTTTGAGCCATTCATCTTCCACCGCATTATCAAAGAAACTCAATTGAGCTGCGCCATCATCGTTATCTGCCATGACATTATTAAAGGAGATATTGATTCTATGAACTGGCTTTTCAAGAGCCACAATACGCTCGTAGAGTTGTGTTACTGCTGGGAGAATAAGACAATCTGCACTGGTGGCTCTATTCAACTTCACAGTACCTCTGGAAGGCTCTGCCTTAATCGCATTGGCATAACCAACATATAGTGTCACTGAATCCGTGATCAAGCCTTTGTCAACGAGATCTAGACAGAGCAAATCTGCCATTTCACGAACAATCAATCGCCCTTCTTCAAAACTGTAATTCTTCATGAGCACTTGACCACTGGAAAGGCAATTGGTCTTGGGTTTATACGCCTTAATATCAGCAATTGTAACGGGTTCACGCCCCCAAGCGTGATCTATGAGCAATTCCGCATCAATGCCAAATAACTTGTAGAGGAAATCTTCGTCCATTTCGGCGATTTGTCCCATCGTTTTTATGCCATAGCGTTCAAGCGTTTTCGCGGTGCCTTTCCCTATGCGCCAAAAATCCGTAAGCGGCATGTGATCCCACAGTTTTTTCTGAAATGTCACTTCATCCAGTACGCCAATAAAGTCAGGTGCATGCTTTGCCGTAATATCAAGTGCGATTTTAGCAAGATATAAATTTGTACCAATGCCACATGTGGCGCGAACGCCGACTTCATGTAGTATCTCTTCCATGAGCATCAATGCCAGCTCTTTTGCATCCATATGATAAGTCGCAAGATACTCAGTAATATCCAAAAATGCCTCGTCAATGGAATAAATATGGATGTCATCTTTAGAAATATATCTCAAATAAATGCCGTAAATTTCCGCAGCATAATCAATATATTTTTGCATTCTCGGTGATGCAATGATATAATCTAGATTTTTGGGGATCTCAAATACACGGCATCTATTTTTAATCCCCAGAGCTTTCATGGACGGTGTAATCGCAAGGCAAATGGTCTTTTCAGATCGTTCAGGATCGGCAACAACTAGATTTGTAGTCATTGGGTCAAGACCACGCTCCACGCACTCCACAGACGCATAGAAAGATTTGAGGTCAATACAGATATAGGTGCGATTTGCCATGATCTACACACCCTTCCTTTTCATAATCTCATCATTCACAGCAATACTTTTGTTTTAATCTTATTATACCCGAATTTTATAAAAAGAACAAATGTTCTGTTTTTAAATAACAAAATTTATTTCATCTCCCGATGCCCAAACCCATTTTCGCATGAAATTCTGATCTCAGTCTTTATATAACTTAAAAATGGCCTGTTAAAGCCACTCGTGTTGTACATTATAATAAAATATATTATAATTAGGGCGAAAGCATCTAGACAATGTTGAGATTCCAACCCGCTTATTCAGTGTTGCTCGTCTGTCAGTGTAAGGAGATGTAATACGTGTCTGATTCAATCATCACCAAAAAAGCGTTAGCAATGTCCATGAAAACGTTAATGGAAAAAATGCCTTTTAATAAGATCAACGTCGGTCATATCTGCGATATGTGCGATCTGAATCGAAAAAGTTTCTATTACCATTTTAGGGATAAATACGATCTAGTCAATTGGATCTATTATACCGAATTTATTGAGACCATCCAAAATCAACTCTATGTAGACGGTTGGATTTTCTTAAATGATATTTGTAAATATTTTTATGAAAATCGGCCTTTTTATATCAACGCATTTGAGGTAAGTGGACAAAATTCTTTTCAAGACTACTTTAGAGAAGTCCTGCATCCCTTTGTCTTCAATTATTTAAAAGAAATATTGGCCTCTGATGAAAATGATGAAAATTTAGAATTTTTCAGTATTTTTTTTGCCGATGCTTTTATTGTTGCCATTGAAAGGTGGCTTAAAGAAACCCCATGTCTGCCACCAGATGATTTCACCAACTTGCTGAAGACTTCTGTAAGTGGCTTAGCAAAAAAAATCGTGTGTGATATGAATGATGACCATTCGATCACTCTATGATGACTGGGGAATCACTTTCAAATAACGAAGTCGATTCTCCTGATGCATGGATCGGCATATTATGCTCTAGAATTTCCTGTAGATTTCCCGCGAGTAAATTATTTTTTCCCCCCTCTAATTTCCCCATTGCAGTATAGACCTGCCCCTCCGAATTAAAGCCAATGGAATGACTCTCCTCAGAAATAATCCGATCAATAGAATTCATATCCATAGTGAACTCCATCAGAAAAATAGGATACCTCTGTTGCTCACGGACGCCTATCACATACTTTTCGACTTCTTTTTTAACCTCATGACTGCATGAAGTCTCATGGATTAAAAATGCAAAAGTACTGGATGTCCTTAGAGCATTTTTAATCCATGCGCCCGATATGATTTCCTCTAAATGCGCATCGTTATAAAAACTATGCACCGCATGCAAAAATCCATTTTGAGTCAAGTAATCTGTCGTCTGACTGCAATCCTTGGATTCAAATAATGTTGAGATCATAAAATTGTGATATTTATGGAGTGCTCCCATAGCTTGTGATTTTATAAAAGTGCCTTTCAAAAAGAGAATAAAGGCGCAATCTGGAAATTTTTCCAATAGATAAACAACTTCTTTTATCCTTTCTGTTGTGCAAAAAATGAGGTATACATACACCCCTAATTGCTCACCTTCCAAAATCACCCTTTCAATATCATATTGGGATATTCTATGAGTATCGGTCAGCGAAAAAGTAATCGACCAAGGGATATTAAAATGATATGTGGCTCTATTTTCTCTAATTTGTCTAACCCCCTTTGTACACCCATTATAACCGAGATTGATCCCAAAGGTTTTCAATGTCTCATGATTCACTTGAGCAATCGTATTTTTAGCGTGAAGATAATAAGGACTCTCATCATTTGCGAGCATTTTCTGCACCATTTCAAAAAATGACCTCTGAAACTGACCTTTTGAAAAATTTTGTCCCAGATCTACTAAGTTTCGAATACGCCGTTCTGCATCTATCTCCACATCAACAAACACTTTATCTATGGTTAGTTCAATGATTGTCCTTGTAATATCTTCCCTTTCCAAAAAATAACCCTCCTTGCGACATACCTTTTCTCGAATTCTGCCTTTTGTTATAATCTATCTACTTTTACAGCCTATCTTCTAATTTCTCATCTGCTTTTTTTATGCTTTCAAAGTATATCGCTTTTGCTCTGTTTAAAATAGGGACAATTTTACGTTCGTGTCCAAGAAGGTAACACTTCTCTCTAATTGTTACAATTTTACTCAGTTTGCCCTTTTTGTCCAATGACAATCATCTATCTCATTATTAAGATATTAATAGAATAAAATCAACTTCAGAAGCTTAAATTCAGAAGCTTAAATTCAGAAGCTTAAATTCAGACATTTGGAAATAAGCTTAAATACATCTTAGAAAGGATTTAAAAATGAATGACAAAACGCTAAAAGAACATGCTGAGTCTTTCGCTGGGAAAAAAGTGCTGGATTATCTTGGAGAAGATCCCGATAAAAATCTCCCAAAATTGATGGACTGGGTAGATCGATTTGATATGAACGATCTGTTTGTTTCACAGAGAAAAATATTTCGTAATATCTTAGATGAACCGGATGGGAACTGGTACCAATTGATAAAAAGTCTTTGGACAGATATCGATGTTGATGTCCGCAAAAAATTTTTCAATAACTTTATGATAAATACAGTTTTGATTGGATGCGGACGACAAGCAAAATCCAGAGAAAAGCATCAATGCAATATTCCATGGGCCATTTTAATGGACCCTACTTCTGCCTGTAATCTTTCATGTATCGGTTGTTGGGCCGCTGAATACGGCAATAAATCCAATATGAGCTATGAAACCTTAGACGATATCATAACTCAAGGTAAAAAATTAGGCACTTATATGTATATTTATTCAGGGGGAGAACCCCTTGTACGAAAAGATGATATTATAAAGCTTTGTGAAGTGCATTCCGATTGTGAATTCCTTGCTTTTACCAATGCGACACTCATTGACGAAGCTTTTGCGGATGAAATGCTCCGAGTAAAAAATTTTGTGCCTGCCATTAGTATTGAAGGCTTCGAAGCAGAAACCGATTTTAGAAGGGGTAAAGGTACCTATCAAAAAATTATTCAGGCCATGGCAATCTTGAAAGAGAAAAAATTGCCATTTGGTATTTCTTGCTGTTATACCAAAAAAAACGCAGAAATCATTGGCAGTGAAGAATACATGGATGATATGATTGAAAAAGGTGCAAAATTCGCTTGGTTTTTCACCTATATGCCAGTGGGCATGGATGCTGTTCCAGAGCTGATGGCATCTGCATCACAACGAGAATTTATGTATCATCAAATCCGAAAATTTAGAGAGACCAAACCCATTTTCACAATGGATTTTTGGAACGATGGTGAATATGTAAAAGGCTGTATCGCTGGTGGCAGAAACTACCTTCACATCAATGCAAATGGCGATATCGAACCCTGTGCCTTCATTCATTATTCAGATTCCAATATTTATCAGAAGACACTGCTGGAAGCCTACCAATCGCCTCTCTTTATGAAATATCGCCAACAACAACCTTTTAATGAAAATCACCTACGCCCTTGTCCACTACTGGATAATCCCGGTGAATTGACGCATATCATCGAATTTTCAAAAGCAAAGTCAACGGATCTCCAAAATCCTGAAAATGTCGTTGAATTATCGGCAAAATGTAAAAAAGCAGCTGAAAATTGGGCCCCAGTCGCAGAGCACCTCTGGCAAGTTTCTCACCCCGAACGATAACGTCAAAAGGCATGCTTCTGCATGCCCTCACACGTTTTCATATAACTCATAATCCGCTTACTTCATGCGCCTCTTTATTTTATGTAAAAGGCTTTTGCAAATCATAAGCAATTCCAATCGCACCCGGTCCCACATGAGTGCCAATAACTGGACCAATGTCTACTACTGGCACTTGAACACCAAGGGCACTTAGAAGGCGTTGAGCCAAAGCAAGGCCTTCTTCGTAGGCTTCAATATGATGTACAACAACGTTTTTAAAACCATATTTCGCCATGTCATCCAGCGCAATTTGCAATAGGGTTTCCACCGCTTTCTTCTTTGTGCGCACCTTCTGAAGTACCTCAGTACAACCCTCTTTTACAGTGAGAATCGGCAGAATTTGAAAAATATTTCCCACAATCGCCTGAGCGCCACCAATGCGACCACCCATTTTTAAGTAGTCCAAGGTTTCTGGCAGAAAAATAAACCGACTTTGATTGACATAGCTGCGCATGGCCTGAGCAACACTTTTCATAGGCATACCCTGAGCAGCCAACTCAGCACCATAGAGCACACAGAATCCCAATTGCATGCAATTGGTCCTAGAATCGACCAGTTCAATATGCGCGCTTGGATACTTCTCTAAAAGTTGTGTTTTAACCATACAAGCCGTCTGATAAGTGCCACTCATCTCTGAGGATAAAAATATACCGATGACCTCATCCCCTTCAGCTACAGCTTCTTCAAATGCCTTCATCATCACTCCCAGACTTGGTTGAGCTGACTTTGGAAAAGCCTTGCTTTGCGCCATGTGCGTATAAAATACTTTATTCTCCGTTTCAGTTTCTATAAATATCGTCTCATCAATTAAGACGCTTAAGGAAACTATATGTATCGGATAGTCTCCAATCAGCGCCTTGGGCAAATAAGCCGTGCTGTCTGTAATTAATTTGATCATGTTTGTTGCTCCCATCTTTAAGAAATCAATACTATGCGCTCTGTTTGTTATGTACTCTATTCCCATTTGTATTTCATCTGAACACCACTTGGTGATCCCGTATTGAACATAGAATTAAATGAACACAGTCTCTATTTTATCACTTATTGCTCTAGATGGTAATAACATTCTACAAATTAATCCTATTTCGAAATTTAACTTTTTAATAATATTTTAAAATTCAACTTTGAGCCTATAGCCGATCTTGATGAAAACTTAAAGCTCATTCATGGATTATTTCCTGCTCACTTTTATGTGTCTCTTTACTGAGAGCATTGAAAGTGATCAAAAGGTATAGCCTTGAAATCATAGCCGCAAAGACGCCTACATGCCCAATTGTTTCATGATTAAAGGTCAAACTTATTATGAACAGCACCATGGTTATCCCCATTAAAGCTAAATAAAGTCTATCCTTGTCCGTATACAAATCTGCAGTTTCTTCTTGATGGCTCATAGCAAAATACTGAATAGAGGCTTCAAGAATCTTATGAAAAACTACAAATTCTAGGCCCAATAAAAAGAGCGGATAAAAGAGTAACGGTAAAAGTGTCATAATAAGCTCTCCCCCTAAAAAGCGTAAAAGCTCACTTCCAAGGCTGACGACAACTAAGGTCATAGCGACTTTCTTAGACGTTATAGAGGTGCTTACATATCCTTTTTTTTCAAGCTCTGAAATGCCCGTTACTACAATAATCCACCCTATAAAAGCAGGTAGTATCGTCATCATGCCAATCTTTATGTTAAAAGTTGCAATAAAAATGCCCCAAAATATGCGCTTATAACCTGACGTCATTTAAATTGTCCTCCTTGCTCTAATATATCTATACAATTCTATGAAGCTATAGTTGTGATATATGCTATCTATATTATAGAATCTTTGAGTATACTGCACGCCATTATCATCCATGAAGATCACTTTAGGATGTAGATCAAACAAGGTATATTCACTGACAATATCCTCTGTAGAGTCCACCCTTGATGTCACCTCTAACGCACTGCCCTCCTGAAAGGTCATCCCCACCGAATCCTCAGGGGTTTTCGTGTTTATTTGCCACTGAACTCTATCTTTGAATTTTTCCATAGAAGCACTATCAACAGCTACTATGGTCAAATTTTCAAGAATTTTATATGCTGTCTTTCCAGAACCGTCAGACGAACTCGATGAAAGAACAGGTTCAAGCGGTATTGTGTCGAACCGTTCCGTGTAGAGCTGGATGGTGCCAATATCAACCACAATTTCACTTGCATCACTAAACAAAATTTTGGCCTTTTCCAAGACGACATCGTCCAACGCCCTTCCTCTGGGCCATTCCATCAGATTACAGGTCACGCTTCTCACACTGTATAGTCCATAAATATCACCTGGAACCTTAGGTGCTTTAAAATTCCAATTAAACGGATTGCGCGCTCTAAACTCTGTTGCCTGAATTATAATGTCAGGATACTTAGGAAACTCTATACCAATGACCACTCTATTGTCACGCGCATTGGTTATGTAATTCAGATTAAAGGAGATATCCTGATGGTTACTCTCATTGTCAAAAACCCTTTGGTCATAGTTGTGATAAAAAAACATAGGCTCATCTAATTGTAAATAAAACACTAGACCATAGCCCGCTATTATGAGTACTGCAATTAAAATTAAAATTGCCTTGAAAATTCTGTTGTTGATTGCCATAGACTCTCCCTCCGTAAAACATACACTACAATCTTTTTTCTAAATCTTTCAATTATACTTATGAGAATGCTCTTGTTTATTATAACATCACTTAAAATCACATACAACAATGTACGAACTTGGTAAATATTTGAATAGATAATTCTACTGAAGATGACGCCAATTTATTTTTTTATGATTTCAAAAATGATATGATAGCCTTATAATGAGCGTTAAAAGTCCCATATGAATTTAATAAAGCACCTCCGACTAGAACCAATTCATATCATGCTGAAAAAGGATTCATATGATGAGAGAGATTGGATAAAAAGGAAGGTTGGATAGAAAATGAAGAAAAATCTAGGCATCATTTTACTTGTTCTTGCGACATTAGCACTCGTTTTATGGCAAAAGAACACCCATGAGGCACAATTTGCTTTACAAGAAGATAGGATCATCACACTAGAAGATGCGCTTTTAGAATTATCATTACAGAATGAAGCCATTGGTTTAGAGCTGAAAGCATTGGATACAAAATGTGGGCAATTAGAAGATCAATTACTCGTTTTGAAATACGATTTAATACATAATAATTTATCTCATTATTGGTCTCATGTATGGGATGCCATCTCCAAGAGTCAGGGGTCATTGACTGCCGAACAAATTGAAGAGATTAACTTTTTATTGCAACCGGTCTTTTCATATAATGATCAATTTGAGATCAATCCTTTAAGTTGCTTTTTTACTTCTTATTACGAAGACATCCGAGATATTGATCTTTCAGAATTTTTAAGATACTTTCCAGATGGCGAAAGCCTTAAAACGCTTTCAGAGTTTGAAGCATTAAAAAAACATGAACACTGGCCTTTTGAATATGCGGACAGTTTGGAAAATCTGCCTGTTCCAATTCATCGATACACGCATGAGCAAGTTCAAGATGTATTTACCACCTATGCGGATATTCATTTGGAATCCTTAACTGGCGTCGGATTTGATGAGATCATCTATTTGGATGCTACAGAGGCCTATTATAATTTCACAAGTGATTTTGCACCCGGTTTCTTTAATTGTAAAAAGGGCGTGGTTGAGGATGGCATCATAAAATTATATGGCACTTCACGGAACGAAGCTGTATTGACAATTATAAAAGCGGGTGAAAAGTATGTTATAAAATCATTGTACCCAGAGTAAATCAAAAAATAACCCTGCCTTCATTACAAAGACAGGGCTTAATCTACAGGTTCACTTTTTCTTTTAAAGGTTCATTACCCACAAGCATTCTAGGATTTCTTTTGATCATTCGAATGAATTGCATCGTCCTCTTTTGATTCATCTTTATTTTCTAACTTGTCCTCATCCTTTTCAAGGGCACGATCTACTTTGTAAATCAAGTTATCCCATTCCTTCTTGGTAAAAGCGTTACTTCCAATTTGATAAGTGGGTTCCGTATCCCCATTTTCCAATTTATCTTTCAATTCGAATATTTTACCTTGAATAATATTTAACATATCTGCACGTGTTAACGTGCCTGCCTCTGAACGCGAAAAACGATCCACCTGCTCTTTCTTTTCAAGCGATGTCGTCACTTGTGTCAACGTTTCGGAAAAATCTGGTCCTGAAATAGACTGCTCTGCATTTATATCACCGCTATTTGGATGAGGCCTTGTTGTATTCTGCACTCTAATTGATGGTATCATTGTTCATCCCCCTTTACAAGTATGCTCTACTTTACAAGTGTGCTCTGCAATAATTCAGTTATTTTATGTAGTGCCCTATGGCTCATTCTATACATTTTAAAATATACCCTATCACACGGATTATCACAGCCCATATATGTATTATCGTAATCTATCGCGCAAATATAAAGTCTCGTGCTCAACTTTTTTCCATCTTTTTTCATAAAGTATCTCTTGAATATCTTCGCTGACGATTTTTCCGATTGTTGTCTCATAGAGAATCTCTCGGCTCAAATCTTGTTGTTTTAATTAAAAAGGGCATCCAAATTTTCTTTTGAACACCCTTTTATTTTGATTTCATAAACAATCAAATAGAAGCCTTCTATTAACCATTTAAATCTAATTTTATAAAAGCCATTCACCCTCTTAAAGTGTCTAAATCTTATCTCAGGACTTTAAATATCTCTTCTTATACCACCAAACAATGGCCACGATACATATGCCCAAGCCTAGAATTGCAGGCACAATGACCTTAGCCCCTGATGCACCGCCTTCAGCAACACTCCAAATTATTTTGCCAACCGCTATGCCTATGAGTACCCCTACTCCGGCTTTTATGTTGCGCTGCCATAGTCCCCGTATTAGTAATCCCATGGATATGGGGACTATACTGGTAACCAACATCTTTGTGATGGTCCAGTTTTGAGTTAAATAGACTCTTTCCATTGCTAAGAAATCTGCCACTTTAGGGTCGATTTCAACTGGCTTTGGAAACCAAAACATGCTGATGAACATTAGAAAAATGGTGGCACTTATACCAGTTGCATTTCTCTTAAAAGCAAAATAACAAATCGGAATCATAAAAATAGGTCGTATATACCAACTTAATATATTTTGATGTCTTGAGAAAGCCCATTCAAAGAAAACATGATCCGTTCCCATCAACACTATAAATGCCAAGGATAAAATTGCAAACAAAATAGCTACATTTCTATCAAAGTGTTTCATTACTCTATTTTCATTTTCATTCATTGTACTCATTTTGAACCTCTTTCTTTTATTAATCACACATGAAATTGAAATGTCTCAACGCCACTTACAAAAAAATCAACAACAATACCATCAATAGCGTCACAAGGATAAGCATTTTATCGTATTTAGAGCTATAAGACACAATCCCCACCACAGGTATTTTTTTAAACCCAATGATGAGCCCCAAAGAGATCATGAGAGTCGAAGCTGTTACAACAACGCCTTTTACAAGACCTGGTAGCTCAACAAAAGTCAAAGCATATTGCAAGCCTGTGGCAACTGCATAATGGATAACATAGATGCCCATGGCTTCTTTTGCCAACACATTCAGGATTCTATGTTCACCTTTGCTATATAGGGTAAATAAACTCATAAAACCGTATAGCGCAAATAGACTTATGAGGACAATCATGCTCTGATCCACCACTACAATCACGTCTTTTAACGCACTATCTTCCATGATTTCACGTATAATGTGAATGCCTAAATTCATAACAGTTGCCACAAGTGATAATGCAAGCCAAAGCCAACCTTTTTTTTGAAATTTTTCTTGAAATAAAAAGCACTTTTGAATGCCATAAGCACCAATAACATTGCCCGCGACAAAGTATAAAAAATAGATTAGGATACGTGAAACCTGCATATTAAAAGGTTTAATAATTGTCACAAATCCACCAGCTTCAAAGTTTTGAATGGGCAAAAAAGCTACAAGACTCAATAGAATCATCACCCATGTAAAATAACCCGAATTGGTCAAATATTTTTCCAGATGACGCTGGCTGAAGCGCTTTGGAATTTGATGATACACAACGAGCATCCCCGAAAAGAGGAACAGTACCCATAGAAACCAAAGGTGATTGGCTTCAATCTTGCCAAAATTTGAAATTAGAAATTGAAAGTATGCAGTGATTGAAAAGGATTCCCCGTTCTTATTTAACAGACTAAAATAGTGGGCAATGGGATTAATCCATAACGTACCAAAAGCAAACGGCAAGAGCAGTCGTATTGAACGTTCTTTGAGAAAAGTTTTATCACCCTTTTTCAACACGGACTTATAAGCAAATAATCCCGATATAAAGAAAAAAGCAAACATAAAAAATGAGTCGTTGTATAATGCAATCAGATCAAAACCAAGAAAAGTGTCCTCATCGGTGATTAAAACACCCGATCCCGTTGTGCCGTATGCCAGCGTCGCATGATGCCAAACAACAAGAAGCATCAAGAAAACTCTAAAATAGTCAATACCCCTATTTCGATTGCCCCTGACTGCATTCGAGCCGTTATTTAACACCCCTTATCCCCCTCTCTACGTAACGGAAAGTCATTTTCATGACTTTATGGATCTCTTCTGGATCACAAGTGTACTTTCCAGACGAGATCATTTGATTGTGTTCGTCAAAATATTTTCCAGTGATGCCTTTGGACGACGGATTTGTCGCAAGGCGTGTATAGGTTTCAGCCATTTTTTCTGGTTCAATGGATTTCTTGCTCTTTAGTTTATAGGCAAACCTTTGGATCTTTGAAATATTGGGATGTCTGTTTAAATCCACTTTTACCGCCGTTACACGAATAGAATTGACCGTGATTTGCTTATCTTTAAGTTGATTGGATAGCCAATAAGTAAACATGATTTGAGCCAGTTTGGATTGATAATACGCCTTTGTTACCGAAAATTTTCTATTTCTAAATTCTGGATCATCTAAATTTACTCTTAATCCTGGCATGGCCAATAGCCCTTTTGAAGCGATTGTAATAATTCGACCCTCATCACTTTTTTCAATCAAATCTTGAAGTAACTTAGTCAAATAGACAGGGCCTATGTGATTGGTCATCCACACCGTTTCATAACCTTCTGATGTGTAAATCGCCTCTTTTTGAGAAATATCAAATACAGCAGCATTGTGAATGAGGACGTCTATATGGTCAAAGTGCTCGTGCAAATAAGTTGAACAAGCCTTCACAGACGCAAATAAACTCATATCGACGATTGCTAAACTAATCTTCTCCGACTGGCTCTTTTCTTTGATGTATTTTATGGCTTCATTTCCTCTTGATATATTTCGACATCCAATAATAACGTGATATCCTTTTTTCGCAATTTGTATAGCCGCTTCACGTCCAATACCTGCATTAGCACCTGTTATAAAGCATATTTTTTTCATATAATCACCTCGATAAATCTCATATTGTCAAAATAGACCACATGGTCTATAATAGAAATATACCACCTCTCATAAATGTTGTCAATTCAAATTTTATATTTGATGCCAAATGATGTTATTTATGATAAACTCAATTTGTCTAAAATACATTCTGATCCCCGCATTAAAAAAGGCATGACGACACATATCCAATTTATTAAAAATGTGGTTTTATATTAGATAATAAATATAATGGAGGCATCTATGAACTCGAAAACTTTTGATCGCAAAGATCAACTCATTGCATCAGCACTTGATGAATTCATCGATAATAACTATGAACAGGCTTCACTCAATACAATCATTAAAAATGCAAATTTGAGTAAAGGGGTTTTCTATTATCACTTTAAGAACAAAGAGGCTCTTTACATTGCACTTCTTGAGGATGCCACAAATAAAAAATGGGAATACATTAAGGCACACACAAACAATCAAGAATACGCTGGCCTCAATGTTTTCGATCAATTCCTTTATCAAACGGAAATCAGCATCAACTTTGCCAATGAATATCCAAAATACCATCGCCTTGGAGGTATGCTTCTAAAAGAGAAGGGCACACCGATCTACAAAAAGGCTTTAGAACATGTCGGTGGCTCTGGTATCGATATTTTGGAAAAAATGATTAAAGAGGCCTATGATAGAGGTGATATTGATAATAAATACCCAATAGACTTCACACTCCAACTCCTTACACACTTATTTTATGAATTTGACAGCATCTTTTATTTCGAGGATGACAACTTACAGAAGAAAAAGGACGTTTTAAAACATTATTACGCGTTTATGCGTCATGGCTTGATGCCATAATATATTTTTTTCACAATAAAATATTTTTCTTATTGACTTTGTATACCATTCGGTATACAATCGTGCCATGAGCGACTTAATGAATAACAAAGAAACTATACTAAACTGTGCTTTACAGCTGTTTTCAGAAAAGGGTTATGAAGCGGTGTCCGTTCAAGAACTTGTAAATATGGCTAATGTTACAAAACCCACGCTATATTACTATTTTGGGAGCAAGGAAGGGGTGTATGATCAACTTTTGCTTAAAAATTACAGCCAATTGGATGAAATTCTAGCCAAGACCTGTATCTATGAACCCAAACCTGAATCCTATTTTGAAGATATTTATCCTGTTCTGACACAAGTGACAATTTCATATTTTATCTTTGCCAGAGAAAAGCCTTTGTTTTACAGATTGGTTTTATCCAATCTCTATATGCCAACTTCTTCATCTGTATATGACGTGATGGCAAGATATCACTTCAAACAATACGATAAGATCCTTCAATTGTTTTTACAGATGTCCAAAGTACATCCTAATCTAGCGGATAAAGAAAGACACTTTACTTGGAGTTTTCTTGGCATTATAAACACTTACATTGCACTTTATTTAAATGACACGCCCCTATCTCTATCTGAAGACTTTGCGAAACAATTGGTTCATCAATTTATGCATGGCATCTATGCGTAAAGACAACTTAAGTGTTGTCTTTTCAAATCACATTTATATACCTAACGGTAGGTACATAAATGACATCAAAATCTGAAAGGAGGCGCATCTTGCAGGCAAATCCCTGCTGATGCAAATATAACACTATGAATTATTGGTATGAAGACGCCTGTTTTTATCATTTTTTCACTTTTGGAGTTTGTAATGCTCCCTTTAAAAATGACTATGACTCCATCCAGTATCGAATGCACGAAATTGAAAAATGGATACCTCATCTCACTGAACTTCAATGTAATGCTGTTCTATTCAGCCCTGTTTTTCAGTCTAGTTCTCATGGTTACGATACGACAGATTATTATCAAATCGATTCACGCATTGGCGACAATGAATCTTTTAGACATCTGGTAAAAAAGCTTCATGAAAACGGCTTCCATGTTGTTTTGGATGGCGTCTTTAATCACTGTGGACGCGATTTTTTTGCCTTTAAAGACCTTCAAGCTCATGGTCGAGGCTCAAAATATTGCAATTGGTTTGCAGGTGTTAATTTTGAAAAGCCTAGTCCACTAGGGGACGCTTTCGATTATGACACTTGAGGAGGCTTTTATGAATTGCCCAAATATAATCTCGATAATCCAGAAGTTGTCACCTACTTGCTAGAAGCTGTCCAATACTGGATTGAATACTTTGACATCGATGGTTTACGTCTAGACACAGCTGATTGTCTATGTCCTAACTTTATGAAAGCACTTCGAAAAAAAACAAATACGCTAAAATCTGATTTTTGGCTTATGGGTGAAGTCGTTCACGGCGACTATAGGGATTGGGTCAGTGAAGAACAACTGCACAGCGTCACAAACTATGAAATTTTTAAGGGCTTATACTCGAGTCATAACGACCAAAATCTGTTTGAGATTGCACATTCGTTGAAAAGAGAATTTGACTCTACATCAGGCATTTACCGTTATTTTATGCCTTACAACTTCGTCGATAATCACGATCAAAATCGCTTGGCCAGTCTTGTGGATGAATCTGCTTATCTGTATACGATCTATATTTTAATGTTCACCATTCCTGGCATACCTTCCATATATTATGGTAGTGAGTGGGGTATAAAGGGCGCTAAAGAAATTCATTCTGATTTGGGCATTAGACCTTATATCAATATAGATCATGTCATTCCTGAGGAGAGAGATTTAGAAAAAGTCATTCGAAAATTGAGTTTGATTCGCAAAGAGACACCGGCTCTAAAAGTAGGCACCTATAAACAACTCGCCATCGAATATCAAAAGCCTTTTATTTTTCAACGTCAATTCGATAACACCACTGTAATTGTCGTTATCAATGCAACGCCTCATGATCACTTCGTCAATTTAGCGCCTTATTGTAACCGCTCTGTTCACGATATTTTAAACGATCAGCCTCTTCATCTAAACGATCTGCAAAACCTTAAAATAAATTCAAATTGGGGCAGAATCTTGAGTTTTGCAAATCCTTTTTAAATTGTCCCTTTAAGCTTTTCTACTATGATAAATTCGTTTTTAATAAATTCGTTTTTGGATCGCTTCTTTTCTGTTTTGTTCTTTTAAAAAAGATAGCCCTTAAGTGTTTATGATCACACCTAAGGGCTTTAATTTATGCTCTGCTTTGGTTTATGCTCTACTTTGACTGTAGAGCCAGTCCATAATTTCTAAATTATGAAGTGTAGGTGTCCACACGCCATGATAAATTGTATGCACGCCTAGAGCCTCCATTTCATCATCTGAATACAATGATAGATGATTTTTTTGAGCGCCTAGCTCATTAAGAGCATCATATAGCATCAACGACGTATAGCTTGTACACACCTGATCATTTTCTGCATGTACAATCCACAATGGCACATCGACGATATCATTGCCTTTTAATTCTGATATGGCCGCCGCATAGCTGGCATCATATTCACTCTGAGTAATTCTCAAATCCGCTTTATTTTCCAATTTATATGCCAAATCATACCTTAAGGACATAGGGACCAAGGTATCCTTTGTACACATCAATAAGCCGCCGGCAAATAAATCCGGATACTGCATGATAAATCTCAGTGCCCCACCGCCACCAGAAGATGCACCAGAGATGTAGACTCTCTGCTTGTCCACAACGCCTTTATCTATGAGTTGAGAGATCAATTCGAATTTGGCCAAATTATAGGCTTTCATCATTTTAAACTGCTCAGGATTATCCGTGATTTCAAAGGCGTAATTTTCTGGATATTGAACAGATAAAACCGCCGTGTTATAGCCATTCTCAATCCAAGAAACTGCCCCTCTATTTGCAACTAGATTGGCGCCCTCAAAGGAACTGCTGAGAACCTCACCGCCGCCGTGTTCCCAAACCATCAGCGGCACGCTTCCCTCTGGATTTTTAGGTGTGTACAGCCAATATTTGATTGTGATGCCCTCACTTGAGGTATACGTGCTCATTTCAAAATCATCCACTATGGGCGTCTCCACTGCAAATCGACCCTTTACAGTATCCAAACGGTCATTGGTACAGTCGACGATGACATTGATCAAGCTGGAATAACTCGTAGGCTCAAAATTGACGTTGAGTTGTCCATTTTTTAATGTGATCTCCGTAATTTTGGCCGCTTGAATCTTGTTTTCAGTTTCTTTTAGCCAAGGATTAGGCGCAATGACAAAAGTAATATCAAAGTGCAACTGCTCCATATCTGCCTCAGTTATGGATTGCTGAACATTATAGGACAGAGCATTTACCATAAGGCCAGAATCCTTTACTTGAGTTTTCGCCACAACGTCATAAGCATTGACATACTGATGTACACGATCTATAAGTACAAGTGCTTGTTCGCGCGTTAACTCAGCTTCCCCATGAAAATTACCATCTGGAAAACCACTGAGCACACCACAGTTTACCAGAGCTTGAACCGCTTGAAGTTGCTTTTGATTAAAGTTGTCCTTATCTTTAAACGCAACTTTGCCATCGCTTGTTACTCCAAGATATTGCGATAGCGCTTCTGCAACGTCAAAACGCGTTGTTTTAGGGTTTGTCAATAACTGTGTCTCCGTATTGAGCATAGCTGAAAACATTGCATTCATCTCTTGATGGGTAATGGCTTGTGTCGGTTTGAATAGAGTCGCATCCAAACCCAATATACCTTCATCAGCCCATTTTTCTATGACCTTCTCCGACCATCTTCCCGAATAATCCCTAGTGCCATCATTTGCAGCATATGCCACTGAACTGCTAAAGCAAAGGCCCATAGCTAGTGTCATTGAAAACATACGTGTAATCATGTGTTTCAAAGTTTTCCCCTGTTTTTGATTCATCCTCATGCCTCCTATTCATCTCCAATACATGGTTTACTGTACAAAAAAAGACCAAAACGAACCCACACATGGGCTTCATTTTGGTCTTGCCTGTCATACAGTCACAATCCAACAAATATAAATATTACACTTACATAATATCTATATTTGTTTTTTTTGTCAACCTAGAATTGGATTGACACATTGAATTGGATTTGAGACGATTTGCAACTGCTTATCGTTTTACTGGCTTTCTAATTTCATCTGCAAAATTTATTTAATATTAATTTCAACTTGTTCTGTTGCAATTGTATTAGACGCTTCATCATTAAGGACGATTGTGCCTTTTACAGTTGTAAAATCTTTATCTGCAAATAGGGTTAATTCCTGTTTTGCTTTTTTACCAGCTACAATACGATCACCACCCAGCATGGATTCAATTTCCTGATCGTCAACATAGAATTGATCAGATAAAACAATAATGGTCTTATCAGATTTGTTTTCAACAGATAATATGAGTGTAGGTCCTGTGATGCTCTCTTCAGCAAGGCCCAAGTATGTTATTTTAGTACAATCATCATCCACCAGCACCACACCGGTTTCTTCTGATGCCTCTTCTTTTTTAGGCTCTGCTGTACCATCCAAAGTTAATTTAAATGGGGCCTCCTTTAATGTATCATAATTACTGTCAGACAGTACAAATGTACCCTCCAAAGTGTTAAAATGATCTACATCTTCTATCTCTAACGCCGCATCTATTTTTTCACCCGGAGCAGGGCTCTCGCTGAAATATGTAGATACCATGTTATCATCAGCAGATACTTTATCGGTTCGAACTGTATAATTGACATCGGATTTATTTTCTATTGACAGTTTTAATGTCGGTACGTTTTCATTGCTTTTATTAAGTCCCAAATAGGTTATCGTAACATATTCATCATCTACTAAGACCGTATTGATATTGACTTGTTCATTCTCCTTGCTTCCACATGCCATTAATCCCATTGATACAGCAACACAAATTAAAAAAATAATTCCTTTTCTTAGCATTTTTCCTCCTAAATTTACCACTTTCATTCAAAATATTTGTTAAATGACTCTTTTTTTAATACTATTGGCGTTATGGCTTCACCATAAAATGTTTCAGTTTCTCCAATAATTTCGCATCCAAATCTCATTAACATGTTCACAGTAATATCTCTCGCATCACTGTATAATTCATCTGTATGTTGACTAAAAAATTCTTTTAAAGAATAAACAGCCAACTTTTGTCCAATGCCTACGCCTCGTAAGCCCTTATCGACAGCAAATCTGCCCCAGTGCCATTTATTATCTTTTTTCCAGGCAGCCACCACGCCAACAAGATCCTCTCCTACTCTCGCACACCACCAGATTGGGTTTAAGCTATGATCTAATGGAATCAATTCTGTAGGAATACCTTGTTCGTTAGTAAATACTTCTGTTGCCAATCTTACTGCATCTTCTCTATAATTTTCTGAAATTTTCTCAATTAAAATCCTAGAATCATTTTTTTTAAGATTGGTTTTTAATGCAAGAATACGAAAAACTCTAAATGCTTTAACAATATCATCTATATTCTCGCGATCTCCTTGATTTAAAATTTCATCCATAAATACATTTGCTTTATAATCACCCTTGTTTATAGCTTCTAAACCTGATGGCAAAAGATAGATATCTTTCATTCTTTTATCCGTTTCAGACCTCTTTGATTCTAAGTAATTTCTAGCTTCTAGATTACTGACGATTCGACTAAGCGAAGCCTTATCAATACCCAAATGGATCAATATTTCATTAAATGTCGTTGTGCCATTTTGTTTTAGGTATTTTAATATGTGTGATTGTGCCAGTGTCAGGCCCGAATTAAAGCAATTGTGATTTAATAAACCTAATTCCCTTACAATTAATCTTAACTCCTTTCTAACGATTTCTTCTTTATTCATATCTTCCTCCTTAATTGATTGATATTATCAACTATTATAACTTGTCCTAATGTTTTGTTCAAGTCCAATAGCACAATCAATATAAGATAATCCATTAAGAAGAAAGACAATCCTATCACAAATTTGATATATCAAGATCTTTTACTAAATAAACAACATTTAAGTCATTTCCCGATGACTCAAAACGATTTTCGCTGACGCTGTTGGATATGCAGGTGCATTTGCCTCCGTATTTTTTATAAAGCATCTGTTGTTTTTCATACACGTGTTGCAATAGTATGTTATAATAATTACAAGACAAACTCAACCATCAATATATAAAGTGTGTTGTATAGCCAACACAGATGCATTAATGTTGCTTATATAAGGAGGTAAAACCATGGCAATAACAAAAAGTAAAACAGATCCTCGTGTAAAACGGACACGCCAACTCATTCAAGATGCTTTCACTTCATTGATGCGAGAGAAAGCATTTGAAGAGATCACTGTTAAAGATATTGCCGAAAGGGCTACCATTAACCGAGCGACTTTCTATGCGCATTTTGTGGACAAATTTGACATCCTTGAGTCCAAAATAACAGAATCTTTTATGACAATCTTAAGCCGTAGAATAGAGGGACATGAAATCCTAAATGTGGAGACTATTCAGAGCATCTTTTTAGCGGTGTGTGATTTTCACAAAGATTTGAGCACTTTGTGTCAAAGAAGTTATAAGGCTTTTGGCACTCAATTTGAACACACAATAAAAGAAATCACAAAAACAACATTACAAGATTATCTCACTAAAGATAAGATTTTAAATTCAAATGAACAATTATTGTTAAATACAGCATCTATTATGCTAAGCTGGGGACTGTATGGAGCGGCTTATGACTGGAACAATATGGGGCGTCGCATCTCAGCAGAATCTTTTGTTAAGCAAAGCATGCCTTTAATCCTGAATGGATTTGAAAAATTACTATAAATATAATAGAGCATAGTGCTAAAAAGCATTGGCATTTCATCATAAAAAAAGAACTGATTTCCAGTTCTATTTTTATCGATCCTAAATTTATATTATATTTAATCTCGCAGCTTCTACCTGATTGCAACCTCTTTTTACTATTTAATTGATCGCTTATTAATCTACTGCCCACTCTGTCCCTGTGGCAGTATCCTTCAGACTAATTCCTTTGGCTTTTAGCTCATCTCTAATTTGATCTGCCAATGCATAGTTTTTTGCTTTCTTAGCCTCAATCCGACGAGTAATCATCTCTTCTACATATGTTTTAAGGGCATCATCAATTGTTTCTTCAACTTCTAATAAATTCAATGACAACACTTGGTCAAACTGTTTGATTAAATAGTACTTTTCACCACTGTTGATCCCTTTAGACTTTAACACCTCATAGAGAACAGTGATCGCATTGGCTGTATTTAAATCTTCAGATAAATAGGCTCTAAACGTTTCCAGATAGCCCTTTGCTGTATCTGACAGCACGGCGTCTTCTCTATCTTCATCTATGAATGCTTTGGTTGCATTCTTTAGCTTTTTATAAGCTGATGAAGCCATTTCCAAAGATTCAAATGAGAATGCCAAAGGTTTACGATAGTGTGAATTTAACACATAGTATCTATAGGCTAATGGATTGAAATTCTTTTTTTCTAGTAGCGACACGGTTAAAAATTCGCCCTTGGACTTACTCATTTTCCCAGATTGATCGATTAGGAATTCACCATGCCACCAGTTATTAACCCACTTTTTCCCTGTATAACTCTCCGTCTGTGCGATCTCATTAGTGTGATGAATAGCCACATGATCTACGCCACCACAGTGAATATCCAACATTTCACCAAGCAGATCCAATGAAATCACAGAACATTCCAAATGCCATCCTGGGTAACCAATGCCCCAAGGGGATTCCCACTTCATTGCTTGGTTATCAAATTTAGATTTCGTAAACCACAATACAAAATCTTGAGGATTCCTTTTGTTCACATCTATCTCGACACCCTCACGCAGGGCAACTTGCAGTTCATCAAGATTCATCCCTGAAAGCTTCGTATAATCATCAAATTTTGATATATCAAAATAGACATTACCATTTGTAAAATAAGTATAGCCTTTCGCCTCTAACACCTTGATAAACTCAATATACTCTGCTATATAATCAGTTGCCTTCCCCAAAAGTTTAGGTTTTCTAATATTCAATTTAGCACAATCTTCAAAAAAAACATTTGTATAATATTCGGATATTTCCCACACGGATTTGTTCTCACGTTTAGCGCCTGCTAGCATTTTATCTTCACCGTCATCCGCATCCGACTCCAAATGTCCAACGTCTGTTATGTTCATCGCACGTTTAACATCAAATCCAAGGAATTCTAATGATTTCACTAATATGTCTTCGTGTATATAAGTTCTTAAATTGCCTATATGCGCATAATTATATACTGTAGGTCCACAGGTATAAATCTTCACCTCATTGCCACATAAAGGTTTAAAATCTTCTATCGTTCGCGATAATGTGTTATAAAGTTTCATACACTTCCTCCTAAATTTTGTCGTCTCTAATTATTTTTAGAAAAATACTCTATCTTCATTAGAATGGCAGGATTTAATCCACAATGCCACTTTGTTTAACAATTCTGACGCTTTCAAAGTCTACGATCTTGTCCTTCACCATAAGATGCCTATGTTTGAAATCATTATTTTAATTTTACCATAGTAGTTACAACATAACCACAAAGAGTAAAACAGTTTTTTGTATTCAATTACAGCTATGATTCATAGAACAACATTTTATAAGCATTGCGCCGATAAATATGAGTTTTTTCGATTTTTTATATGGCAGCTTCAAACTGATTTTGATAGTAATTTACTGCCCACACTTCTTGACATGCTTTCAGAACAGATTACTGCAGATATAATAAAAAAAACAAAAAAACATATACCGGAAGAAACGTTAATTCAGAAAATGAAAAAAGAGCGCAGGGATGAAATTATTCATCTGCGCTCTCTTCAAAGTCAGAAGCGACCCGATAGAATTACTTAAAGCTATATCAATAATGGTACTCGAAGCCCCAATTCATACGCTGCTTGAATATGTTCTTCTTTAAGATCTTCCCTCTCAGTAACCCCTTCCACAGTGTAGCTATCAATTGGACGTATATTTAAATGCCTATAATAATTATTAAGCGTGCCTAGTATATGTTGATTTTCATCTTTGCTTTCGCCTGCTCTAAGAGCCACTGCAATACCCACCTTATTGGGTGGCACACAACTGCCATTATCACAGCTTTTACCATAAGGCGTATTCCTATCAATAAAGACCTTTAGTTGACCAGTAATATCTCCCCAATAAGATGGAGATGCGACGAGTATAATGTCGGAGTCCATCAACTCATTCATAAGGCCGCCTACATCATCCGACAGGACACAGCGCTGAGTACTCAAGCATTTCATACATCCTATACAATACTTAATGTTGAGATCGCTTATGAAAATAATCTTAGTTTCAATGCCCTTTTCACTCATTCCCTTCGCCATTGCAGAAACAATTTTTTCAGTACAGCCCTTTTTTCTTGGACTTCCAATAATACACAATGCCTTCATCTGTTTTCCTCCCGGTATATAATGGGCAAGTCCGTGAAGTCTTGCCAAATCTGTTGGCTTCCTTAATGATAGCCATGGTTCTGGATAACACCAATTCTTATTCTAAAAATGGATTCTCATCTAATTAATTGATATTATCAACTATTATAACTTGTTCTAATGTTCTGTTCAAGTCCAATAGCACGTTCCATATAAGATAATCAATTAAAATCTATTCTGAAAGGCTTTCATTGAAGAAAGTGACATCTTGAATTGGAAGTCTCACCGTTGGATATGCAGGGGCCTTTGCCTTGCCAAATGTAATGAGCAGTACAGGAAAGTACCGATCAGAAATATTAAAAGCCTCCAAAAACTTCTCTTTGTCAAAGCCTGACATGGGACCTGTATCGTAGCCTTTACTGCGGGCAGTGAGCATAAGTTGCATTGATGCCAGTCCGCAATCAATGCATATTGTTTGGCGAATTTCCTCCGATGACATGTTCGAATAGAGATCTGTATAGCGTTTGATAAACGTCTTCGCCATATCTTCCGAGAGGAATCCTGCATCTACTGCCCTGCCATAAATTTTATCCGCCATCGTATAGCATTCCAAGTCTCCAAGTACAACAATGACAGCAGAAGCTTCAACCACTTGTTTTTGATTATATGCAATTGGGAGCAGCTTTTGTTTTAATTCTGGCGAATCCATAACAAGAAAACGCCATGACTGCAAATTACCACCTGAAGGTGCCAGTGTAGCTTGCTCTATTATTTCAGTTATTTCTTCTTTAGCAACCTTGATTTCAGAATTGTAAACGCGTGTGGCATGACGTCCCCTTACAACATCATGAAACAATTGGCTATCCAAGGGTTGAGCTAATTGTGAATCCATCATATATTTGCCTCCTTATATTTTTTATAAACATCCGTTGTTTTTCATACATGTGTTGTAATAGTATGTTATAATAATTGCAAGACAAACTCAACCATCAATATAAAAAGTGTGTTGTATAGCCAACACAGATGCATTAATGTTGATTATATAAGGCAGTAAGGCCATGACAATAACAAAAAAAGTAAAACAAATCCTCGTGTAAAACGGATGCGCCAGTTCATTCAAGATGCTTTCACTTCATTACAGGATTATCTCACTAAAGATAAGATTCTAAATTCAAATGAACAATTATTTTTAAATACAACATAATGCTAAAAACCATTGGCATCTCATCATAAAAAAAAGAACTGATTTCCAGCTCTTTTTTAATTGATTCTAAATCTATATTATATTTAATCTCGTAGCTTCTACCTGATGACTGCCTCCAATTTAATTTCCTTTTCCTAAAAATGCAGAGGTTTACTACACAGTTTCTCTTCTTTTCTTTCTGCCATAGGAATCTAACCAGATGATACCAACAGTCACTATGCCTTGGAAGAGCAATTGGACATAAGAATCGACACCTACCATGTTCATAGAATTTTGTAGCACTGCAAATACGAGCAATCCAATTAAGGACTGTTGAGCGCCTCCAATACCACCAGCAAATGACGTGCCTCCAACGACTACGCCACAGTTAACCAGTAGTGCTGTATTCTCGCCATAAGTAGAATTGCCCGAATTCAACATAGACGAAAGCATAATACCACCTAATGCCGCTATGACACCACTATAGACATACGCTAATGCTTTTGTTCGCATCACATTGATGCCAGAATATTTGGCCACTTCATAATCACCACCAATTGCATAGCAATTTCTCCCAAAAGAAGTATACCGAAGTATAAAAAAAGTGAGTACAAATACGCCAAACATTACAATGACTTGATTCGGAATTTGATTGAACAGCTTACCATTTGACAACAATACAAACTCTGGATTAAGACTTGCTACTGGATGAGCATCTGTTAATTGTTGAGCAATACCTGTGAGCAACATGCCCATACCTAATGTTATTATAAAGGGTTCCGTTTTTTGATATACAGAAAAAAAAGCATTAATCATGCCCACAACAACGCCCACTAAAAGCGCGCAAATTATTGCAATTGCCATTGGTACATTGACATTCATAAGCTTTATTGCCACGATTCCCGACACCACCATAACACCACCTATGGATAAATCTGCACCCCCTGCGACTAAGACGATTGTTATGCCAAAAGCTAGGATCAACAATACTGAACCTGATTTCATTAGATTTATAAGGTTAAAAGGCGTATAAAAGTTTGTTTTAAAAAAGAGCATTGCCGTAAACATTAAAATTAACGCCAGAAAAGCTTTTTGTTTATTGACAAGGTATAAAATCTTTTTGCAGTATCCCAAGATATTCATTATACATTCCTCCTAACTCTGTTTGCGGTTATCCATCCAAATGGCAATCACTAGAATTGCACCTTTTAACACATACTGTAAGTAAACAGAGACACCCAATAAGTTCATACAATTTGACAAAAGTATCACCAACATAGTCCCTAATACAGTACGCATTACACTGCCTTTACCACCTGAAAGCGTTGTCCCACCAACAACTACAGCAAGGATTGCATTTGTTTCATAACCCGTTCCAATAACAGGAGATGCCGTTGTAACTCTGGATATAAGCACTATGGACCCAATGGCAGACATTAAGCCTGATATTGCATATATAAAAATGATACTTCGGTTAATATTGATGCCACATAATTCTGCTGCTGTTTTATTGCCACCGGTCAAGCGCATCACTCTACCTGCATACGTATAATTCTGAAGTAAATATAATACCATAAGACATATTAGAAATATGAGAAAGGAGGTTGAGAAAAAACCAACACTTCCTGATCCTATTATCTCAAATAGATTTGTGTTGTTTTCTGACCAAAATATATGCTTCGTTGATCCGCCACTTATTATGAGTGCCAAAGCGCCATATACCAAACTCATACCATAAGTGATGAATAGTGCTTCAGCTTGAGTCAGAGCACCACTTGTCAATAGTAAAGCGCTATTCAGAATGCCACAAGCCAGCCCAATACCTAAGCCAATAAGAAGCGCAGGGCCTTGCCCAGCTATATCAATAAAATGAACCGTGACAACGGCCACGAGTGAAATGATCCCTGCCACAGACAAGTCAATGAAACCGCCGATGATCACAAAAGTCATACCCAAAGCCACCATGATCAGTGGTCCAAACTGCCGAATGACATTTGATAAATTGCCTACTGAAAGAAAAGCGGGCTGTACTACAGAAGTGACTAAAACCAACACCGCGATTGCGCCTAATATCAAATATTCTTTGAAAATTGATTCAAATATTTTCTTAAATTCATATTTTGATGTCATAGTACTATTCCTTTCTTTCAGACGCAAATGCTTTACTCATTATTTGGTCTGGTGTTGAATCTTTTGGATCAAATTCTCCCGTTATACGCCCTTCACATACTGTAAGTACTCTATTACTCATATTAAGAACCTCTGGAAGCTCTGAAGATATCAGAATAATGGCACCGCCATTTTCGACAATTTGTTTCATCAGAAGGTAAATTTCATATTTGGCCCCTACATCAATTCCCCTTGTGGGCTCGTCAAGGATAAGCACACTTGGGTTGATCTCAAGCCATCTCCCCAAGATACATTTTTGTTGATTGCCTCCAGATAAATTCTGTACAGTCGTCTTAATAGAAGGTGTTTTGATATCTAGTGATTTTACATGTCGTTCTGCGATTTCTGTTTCCATTGATTTATTTAAAAAACCGTATTTTGATATTTTATCAAGGATCGCCATCGATATATTATTTTCCACTGAAAAGGGTAAAACAAGCCCCTGAGTTTTTCTATCTTCTGTAACCAAAGCAATTCCAGCCTTTTTGGCATCGCTTGGCTTTCTAATTTTTATTAGTTTACCTTCCATAATGATTTTATGGCCTTTTATCCTATCTGCACCAAATATAGCCCTGACGATTTCAGTTCGGCCTGCACCTACGAGTCCAACCAATCCGAGAATCTCCCCCCGATGCAGTTTAAAGGCAATATCATGAAGTTTTTTTGTATTTATAGATTGAACCTCCATAAGTGTTTCGCCAACACAATTGGGCCGTTTAGGGTATTCATTTTCTATCGTACGCCCTACCATTTTGGTAATCATCTCACTTCGTGTGATTGCGTTAATCGGTTTCGTATCAATAATGTGACCATCCCTCATTATCGTAACCACACTGCAAAATTCAAAAATTTCATCCAGTTTATGGCTGATATATATAATTGAAATACCTTGCGCCTTAAGGTGATGGATAATCTTGACTAATGCTTTCATCTCATCTGCAGTGAGACTACTGCTTGGTTCGTCCATAATGATCAACTTAGAATCAAAAGATAAGGCCTTTGCAATTTCAACCATCTGCTTTTCTGAGACACTTAACTCAGAAACCAGTTTATACGTCGTAACATGACTCCCAATACTCTCCAGCAGTCCTTTTGCTTTTTCATGAACGTGCTGCATACCTCCCAATTCACCAAAGCGACCTAGAAAAATATTTTCACCGACCGTCATCGTACTTACCAAATTTAACTCTTGATAGATAATGCTCAAGCCACTTTTCATAGACAATATTGGCGTTGTGTTTTCAACTAACTCACCATCGAAAATAATAGTGCCAGAATCTTTAGGGTGGACACCACTTAATATTTTCATCAAAGTAGATTTACCTGCACCATTTTCGCCTACTATGCCATGGACAGTTCCCCGCTCAACTTCTATTGATACTTGATCTAGAGCTTTGACACCTGGAAAATTTTTGCTAACATTTTTGATACTGAGAATAGCATCCTGTTTTATGTTTTGCATTAAGATACCTCTTTCAAAATAGTTTAAGATAAAGCTCGAATCGGTTTTATCCGAGACGAGCTTGGATTTCGTAGGCTCTTTACCATTCTGGAGCAGTAAAAGTGTCAATATTATCTAAATCAACAATGTCTAATGGAATAAAATTAACGCTTTCAACTTCTTTGCCATCCAATTTATCTTTAGCTAATTCTAAGGATTTCTTAGTCATATTTGAAAAGTTCTGCATAATGGTAACACTTTGTTCACCACTTTTTACTTGTTCAAATCCCGCTCTACAACCATCTACTGCCACAAGATATACATTATCCATTTTAGCAGCTTTTAGAGCTTGAATAACACCGGTGCCGCCATTGTCCCAGTGACAAAATATGCCGTCTATCTCTGAACCATATTTGGTAATCATATCCTCTGCAATGGCCATCGCTTGGTCAGTTGCCCATTGCTGTGTTGCCTTATAGTCAATTACCTTGATATTGGTGCCTTCAAGTTTATTGTTAAAGCCATCATGTCTCTTATTTTGGGCATCATGGCCTGCTTGTCCACCAATTTCAACTATATTAGCGCCATCAGGAAAGTGGTTAATAAACGCTTGTGCTGCTGCTTCACCCGCTTGATTATCGTTTACACCGACAAAGAAATCGCGTGCATCATGATTCCCCTCAGGTAAATCAGAAGAAAACATGCCTACTATAACGCCAGCTTCTTTTGCAGATTGCAACGAAGGAATAATGGCATTGATATCATTTGGTGTCACAAAAATAGCTTTTACACCTTGTGCAACTGCATTATCTACTGCTTGCACGTTAATTTGTGCATCACCTTTAGCATCCAGGATAATCACTTCAAACCCGTAATCCGCGCCATATTTTTCAAACTCTTTTGCAGCAAAAGCCATTGCTTCTGTTGCCATGTTTTGTGCTATGAATGCTACCTTAACTGGCGCATCAGTCGTGCCATTAGTGCTTGTTGAATCATTGCCCTTTGTGGCAGTACCATCAGTTGCCTTACTACAACCCGATAATACGCCAATCATGAAAATGATCATGATTACGGATAAAAATCTAATCTTTTTCGCCTTCATTTTAATTGCCTCCCCTTAATCAAATAATATTTATCCAAATGCCCATAATGATACAAGCATAGAGATACACCCCTGTTGTAAAACCGTTCTTTTATTTAGAAAAGTAATTCCATGGCACCAATAACGCCTGATTGGTCTCCAAGTTTTGCTTCTAAAAAATACACTGGATAATCAATGTTGTTATAACTATTAAACAATGCCTTCACACGACCAAATAATTTGTCCCCCATTGACAGTAAACCACCACTAAAAACAAAGCAATTTATATTTAAAATCATATATATGTTAAATAGCCATATTGCCATATATTGTGCCATCTGTTCTACAGCCCTTTTGGCAAGAATATCATCCATTTCAAAAGCTTTATCGATATGTTCTGCGGTTATATAATTTATGCCCCCGGCTAACGCCGTAATTATGGTATCTTCACCACTTTCTATCCACTCTAAAACACTGTTGACAATCATCTTGCCAGAGCATAACGAATTGAAACAGCCTGGATTATCACATCCGCATACCTTTTTGCTATTCAGATTATTCCCAGTGAGCATGTGTCCACTTTCACCGGACCAACCATAACTGCCTCTAAAAATCTCTCCATTGATAATAAAGCTTGATGATATCCCAGTACTTACAGGACAATACACAAAGTTATCGTATTGTTTTCCGACACCATACCTGTATTCAGCTAAGGCCCCAGCGTGTCCATCGTTATCTATCACAATTTTAATCTCATTTCCCATTTTCTCTTGCAAATAACTTTTTAGAGGAAAATGATGCAATTTTGGTAAACTACCCGTCTTTACAATATAGCCATCTTTAAAATGCACATATGAAGGTAAACCAATGCCAATCCCCAATACATCAGCAATTGTCAATTGCTGTTCTTTTAACAACTTATGAATAACGTCAACAATAAGATCAAAAAAATTCTCAGGCGAAATAGAAGCATCCGAATCTATTTTCTTATTTGCTATAAATGCTTTATTTTCATCAAACAATCCAAACGCAATTTTTGTGCCTCCAACATCAATGCCAATTAAATACTTCATGTTACCTCCAAATTTCTATAAGAGTACTTTAGTTATATTTCTAGCGTCCATTTGTCATCAAATCCATGACGACAGAATCCTTAGAAGCGATCCCCATACGCTTTAATTCAATAATTTTGTCTCTAAACTGCGGCAAATATTTCTCATGTGCGACTAATAATTCATCGAGAACGGCTTTGGCCTCTTCACCGCTTTCAATCAATGGATTCAATGCAAAAGCTTCAAGTGCCATACCGTAGTCACCCGTGATAGCCGACTGAATTGTACACTCTTCCATTGCTTTCATTAATTGCAACCAGCCTCTCTCAGCGGATCTCATCTCCCCCCATGCAATTGGTTCTGCACCACTTGCAGAGATTATTGAAGATACTTCGACAATTGATTTGGGATCAAGGCAAGGGATAGCCCCCTTATTTTGAGTACTGACTACCATATGCAGCTTCTTATCATTGTAAATCGCACTAATACAGTCACAAGCAGCATTGCTATAATAGGCGCCTCCGCGTTTTTCCAACTGATCGGGTTTCGTACACAAATCCGGGTTTTTATATAAGGCAAACAGAGTTGATTCTACTTCAAACATTTGTTCAGCACGAGTGCCACCTTCTGCAAATTCCTCTAATGCATGTTTTAGCATTTCCTTAGCATTGTAATAATACCGGTGATAGCCACAAGGTATTAAGTTCATAGATTTTAACATTTCCAAAGAGAACTTGGCACTGTATATATTGGCTGGGGTGCCATTATTTTTTGTGTTGATATTAGAGATCATTTTTCCTGTTAGTTCAGTGCCTTCATCGTCAAAGATTTTATGCCAGTGAAAATGGTTTAAACCTGCAAATCGAAATGTTAATTCAGCTCTCTTCTTTCCCAATATCTCTGGTTCTTTCATCATGGATATTTCAGGCACGTTACAAAGTCCAATACACTTCTGCCATCCAAAAGACTTAATGACAGCTTCGGTGATTATGCCACTTGGATTTGTAAAATTGATGAGCCATGCATCTGGACAATATATTTTCATATCCTCTATTATATGCTTAATAACTGGTATAGTCCTAAATGCTTTTAAGATTCCTCCGGCGCCATTGGTCTCCTGACCTAACATACCGTGCACCGAAGGAATTCTTTCATCTTTTATTCGAGCTTCTAATAGTCCAACACGAAATTGTGTTGTTACAAAATCAGCATCAATCAGAGCTTCTTGTCTATTCAGTGTCGTGTGTATTTTAACTTCATAAGGTGTTGCATCCCACATCCGCTGTGCCATTGCACCAACAATTTCCAGTTTTTCTTTACCTTCTTCAATATCCACTAACCAAATTTCTTTGATGGGTAATTCTTCAAATCTTTTGATAAAACCTTCGATCAGTTCCGGGGTATAACTACTTCCGCCACCAATGGTTACGATCTTAATTGCTTTTTTCATCTTCACATACTCCTTATCATAGATTTATTTAAATAATTGAATGGTTAGAGAGTCAAAAGTTAAAAGTTGAGCAACCCATCACCATATGATGCCATTTAGGAGAAGTCAGCGATACAGCATAGGGTAGATGGTCTATGCGAAACTGACTTTTGACAGTATAATTATTAAATGGATCTTCCAATATTTATAAGTCTATGTCATTATCTTTGTTTAGTAACCATACTTATCATTGCCAGAATAACATAAAAAAATGACTTTTTCAACACAAATCATCTTTTTTATGCCTATACTTAATTTAGTTATTAAATTAATAAAATGTCAAAATACGCTTGCTTTTACATATGTAGATTTTTGTACCAATCTTTTATTATAATAACTCTGTTTTATTCATAGTTTATGAGCGCAAAACTTGCATTATACATGGCTCTTATTTTTATCTACTCTTTAAATAAATTTTGCATCCCCAAAGATGCAGCACCCACTACACCGGCATTATCTCGAAGAGATGATATAACAATAAATACGCCATCTGCACATTCTTCCAAAGATAAATTAATTGCAGTTGACCTTATCGATTCAATAATATATTCCCCTAAAACAGACATACTGCCGCCAAATACAATCATCCCTGGATTCATCATATTTATTGCATATGATACCGCTACGCCAATATAACGTCCCATTTTATCCAATGCCTCAAGAACGCATTTATCACCAAGCTGTGCGGCTTCCTTCAGCATGTTGAGATCGATTGTACTCAAATCTCCCTTTGAAAGCTCTGTAATAGAGCTGGATACACCTGTATGAATAGAATTGATAATAGTCTTAATGATACTATACTCAGTAGCTACAGTATCCAAACAACCGTACTTACCGCAGACACATCTCATCCCACTTTCAACTACGCGAATATGGCCTATCTCTCCTGCTGCATAACGGTTTCCATGAAACAGTTCTCCATTGATTACAATCCCCGATCCAATACCGCGTCCAACATTGAGGAATATATAATTTCTAACGCCTTTTGCTTGGCCAAACCAACTCTCTCCAATGGCCATTGCATTGGCATCATTATCAATAAATACAGGCAAAGATTCCTTCTTTTCGATGTAATCTTTTAATGCAATATTCCTTCTCGACATAGCTGGTGCATAGACAGAAATATTTTGATTTGTATCCACAATGCCATGCATGCCAATGCCTATACCATCCAACTTCAGGTCTGGCAACAGTTCTCGAACATCATCAATGCAAGTTACTACATCATCTTCAAATTTATTTCCATGATCACTAAATTGCCTTTCTGATCGTGCAAGAATTTTGCCTGCCAAATTTACAATAGCAGCCTCAACACCGTCTTTATGAATATCAACACCAATAAAAAGCTTCCCATTTTCATTTAATTCGATCATCACGGGTTTTCTACCACCACTTGAAGTGCCAATACCGACTTCGTGAACGATGCCATCTTGTATGAGATTGTTAATATTACTAGAAACCGTGGCTGGTGTCAAATTTAAAATTTTGGCAATATCAGCCCTGGAAATAGTGCCTTTTTCAAGGACAACTTTTAAAATCGAATTCGTATTTAATTTCTTTATCAATTGCCTATCCGCTATTGTATAACTCATATATATCCAACCCTATTATTTATTTATACTGCCATTTCCAAACGATAAAAGCATAAGTATACGTTAATCATTATATAATGGGCATCAACATATTTCAAGTTAGGAAGCTTTCAAGTAAATTTTGTTTTTTTTACTATTAAATTGCCTCTTGTTAATATACTTTGCTATATAATCAGTTGCCTTCCCCTAAAGTTTAGGTTTTCTAAGGTTCAATTAATGCCGCGCTTAGTACACCCATTTCGAAGATGCTCAAATCAAGAAAAGCATGCATCTGTTGTTAAAAGACGCCTGTAGTAGGCACCTATTACAGGGAATCCAGTTTGATTTTCCAAAGTTCTAGCAAAACATTTAGATCTTCTTTAAATTCACGAGCCGTCTGAAGTTCTCCCTTTTTAATTTCTTCAAGCACTTTGAAAGTAAATGCATCAGGTCCATACTGCTTCCACTCTTTCTGCATGCACATTTCAGGAGAAGCATTTGTCGATTTTGAAAATAAAAACCGATTTTTGGCCGTTTTTATTTCCTGAGCAGACCGCAACCAAAACTTACCGTTTCCTGAACATTCTATGCAGTACACACCACCCATAATTTCATGGTTTTTGTAATTGTCCTTTAATTCTTTTTTAGATTTCATCTTTACCATTACCTTACTTCTTACTTTTTTTCCTTATCTTTGAGCAAACGACACCGGGTTTCATTCATATGATGAGCTCTTTTAACAAGCCCACTTGTTTCATGATCTCATTTTCAGGCATCGTCAATATTGAAGATGATGTCTTCAAACTGTCCATAAAATAGATTATATGTGTTGCAACGACTTCTTTATTAAATTTATCGAACTTTTTAAAAGCTTGTGTTTCTTGACCATACGTGAGAATGAGCATTAAAATATGAATACTTTCTTTTAATCTTTGATTCATACGTTCTCTTTGATCTACCTCAGCAAATGCAAATTCATGTGTTGCAAAATATAGCCCCCTTTGTTCACTGAAGATTATTTTAATTTCCTGTTTAAAGTAGGCCTCTAGAATTCTTATGGCTGGTACCTTTTTTTGAATACTCTCTTCTACTATTGCACGATTTAATTTGAGGTCGTTGTCAAGTATTGCAATAAAAATTTCCTTTGTAGAAGAAAAGTGTCCATAGACACCGCCACGGCTCATTTGACAACTTTCACAGATATCTTTCATAGTGACAGCTGTGTACCCTTTTTTTGAGAATACACTGATGGCATTCTCTATAATAAATTGCCTTGTTCTATTCCCCTTGTTTATCATCGTTTTCACCCATTTTATCGACACAAGTGTCGTTTTTTCAATTATACGACACTTGTGTCGCTTTTGTCAATACATCGTTTAATTAGATTGAAACCTGCTTCAGCGCCACCATGTGTTCTTATTCAAATTAGAGTTTTAACCATAACGCAGGACGAACGCCGCCAGTACATCTGCCATCACTGATATTGCCTTTTAAAACATTGTTACCTTGAATACCGATATTGCCATCCGTCCCAAAGATGTATACAGCTTTTACATTAACGCGCCCAGGAGATCGAAGCCACCACCACCAACTCCCTTCTTTACCCTGAAGTCTTGCGATGCGCTTATCGTTGTTTTTATCTTTTCTCTCAAACCAGTATCTTTGATTTTTTCCACGGTTATACAGATTAGAACGACTATCGCCGAAATAGGTACATACTTCTTCAAGGCTTAATAAAAATATGTTATCTTTTGTATCTGCACCACCGGGTGAACCATACCACTGGTTATCGAGGTTTTTATTTAATACGGTGATGATTCTAGATTGATCTGTTTTATTGAAGCTGTCATAAAATTTCCCATTAAGATATTTTCTCAAGGCACATTCTGCCCATGTTATGTCTTTATAAACATCATGGTATGGTCGCTGTTCGATTATACATTCTGTTATAATCAAGGCTGAATTGTTTTGTATGTCGAGCACACGCCACTGATAATCTCCAAATGATAATAACGCGTCTATCGTAATCTTTTCCATTTCGATCACATCCTTCTTTCCACTTGATCATCCCTCTTAATCTGCAATCATATGTCTCAATTTTCAATTTGTGCTTAATCATCGCCTGAATTTTTTTCTATTTATTACCCTACTATTAAGTATATACAGTTATAAGATGCCTTCGTCAAGATATAATTGATTTTGACAATATTTGTGTCATCTCACGATGACCCAATCGATTTTCGCTGATGCCGCTTTTGGCTCAAATCTTGTTGTATGTATCAACATTTGTGTCATCTCGCGATGACCCAAATCGATTTTCGCTGATGCCGCTTTTGGCTCAAATCTTGTTGTATGTAATAAAAGCCATTGAATGTCAGTTCTGGATTCAATGGCTTAATCTGTACTGTTTTTTCTATACGTTTAATTTATAATACCGATGCGTACAACCCGTTTAAAGTCTTGGGCTACTCTATTAGACGGATTCGCTGGAAGGATCTTTTCACTGCCTCTTTTCACGAAATCGACCGATTTCTTTAATTGCCTCAGAGATTAGGATAATCTTTCAGCTTGGATTGAAGCTGTCCCTGATTAAACAAAGATTTCCACAGACTTTCATCATCACTTTTTGCATTCGATCGGTCAATGGACCATAATCCCATAACGAGCAGTAGGGTGAAAATTGTAAGCACGTACACACGCCATTGTTTTTTATCTCTCGAATAGCGCATGGTTTAGCTTGCCTTCTTTATGGTTTCAGGCTCTTCAAATAGGAATTGATCAAACTCTGATTTATTCCCAATATTTATGAGAATACATAAGCCGACACCTACTGCCAATCCCCAAGCTGCACCGCGCGTTGCTAAAACTGCAGCGATTATGCCTGCGATCCCCAAATCATTAGCAGTTCGTGCTTTCAAAACGCCCACCTTAACAGATACAAAGCCTTGAATCAACATTGTTAAAGCAAGTGCTATCCCCAAAATCGGCTTAACCAGTGTCACAATTGGAAGCAACAAATAACCTGTCAACGTTCCAAAACGAAATGAAGCCGCACCGCCATTGATTGAATCCATCGTTTCACGACCTTTTTTAAAGCGTTCGCAGATGACCACTTGCATTGCCGCCCACAAGGGACCACACATTGTGAGATCAGGCCCAATGATAGACATAATCATGTTGCGAAGACCAAAGATCATATGAGATCTATTCGGATCATAATCGATCAATTCATCTGGGCGTGCATTCCCAGCATCTTTTAACAAAGCTTCCGATTGAATCATATCACCAAATAAGATAATATACGCTGAAAATACCATAGGCAAACCACTGATGAACATGCTCAATGGCGGAAAACCTACGCCTAAAAAAGTCCACTCTGAAAAAAGAGTGCCAAACGCTGGTCTCGTAATTCCCCACTCAATAGCTGGCCACGGTGTTTCACCGAATAATGGACCTATAAAAACCGCAAGCAGAACCACTGGTAAAATACCAAGATTTGCAATAAATTTCAAGATTTTATTGTTATTCTGAATACTCTTGAAGTGATTGGAAAACAGCAAGTAGAAGCCTAAGCCAATACAAATGGATATTGAAATTGGGAATGTATCAAATCGAGCCCCTTCTTTGAAAATTACCATAATTGCAGCAATCCCTGAACCTAAAATGATCCCAGCCTGCATGGCATTGGGGATTATAGAGACAATTTTTTTACCCAAACCTGTAACCCCTAGTAAAAAAGCAAGAATACCTAGTGATAATTCAAAAGCAATTAATGCCTGCATGCGCTCAGGACCCATGGCAAAATTGGATACGTATAGCATCAGCAAAGGAATAGCAGGCGTCACCCAACCTGGTATAACAGGATCACCCAACAACACATGAGCTGAATATAAAATACCATTGAGTACGACAACTGCCATGGCCACTTCAAATGGCATTCCCAAATACTCCTGAAGCATGGGCACTGCCCCCAAACAAACGGCACACATCAGTAACCCTTGGAGATAATCAGGCCATTCAAAACGATAATGAACAAACGGAATCCTAATTTTGAATGGACCTGCGGGAAAATAAGGTTGCTCTTGACCACTTACGCGTTTCATTGACATAAACTTTCCTCCTAAATCATATTTGTTTATGTCCAAATATAAAGCAAATACGATACCAATTCTAAACAGTAGGTCTATAAGTAAGGCATTTGAACATGCCAACGTTTCTTCTGGTTTGGCCGATTAAAAATCATATTTTCCAAGTGAGCGCTCCAAGTGAGCATTTTTGCTCTTTTTGATACTTTATCGCTCATGCCCTAAGAAATTTTCGTGTGGCAACTCACAGACAACTTGCATCCATTCCTGTATAAATTGAAATAATACTTTAAATAAACCTCTAATGATTGTTAATGTTTAGCACAAACTTGATATTATTCAACATCTAAAGCATATTGGTCATGGGATCAACTCTTAGAAGCAGATTGCCTTGACAATCGTAATTAGAATGGATATCATAATCTCATCAGCACAATTATAGAGACGTTATTTTTTTAACATAAAAGTTATGATCACAGGAGACTTGTATGAATAATTATCACTTCATTATTGGACTTCCAGCAAAAACCATCTTTTTAGGCGGTGGACTCTATCTATTATCCATGCTCCTACCCACAATACTTGTGACCTTTTTGAGAAAACGGGAGGATCAGAATAATGAATAACATTCTAGTTTACATGCTGTCTCTGACCCTTTATACTCTCTTTTTACTCTTTTGGGGTAAAAATGGTTTTAAAAAAACCAACACGATTCGTGACTTTTGTGTCGCAGATAATAGTCTTGATATCTTTACCAGTATATTTACTTTTACAGCAACTTGGTTCAGCGCTGTTTCTATGCAAAGCGTCACAGGATATGTATATACATACGGGTATATCACGATTCTCTATTCGGTTATCGGATGGTTTCTAGGCGCTTCCATACTCATTTTTGCCGCAAACCGCATTCGCCAATATGACATTATGACCATTCCAGAGTTTTTTAAAGTGCGCTATGACAGCAATATCCTGCAAATTTTTGGGGGTGTTATCATCATCGCCTGTTATATTTTTTATATGATTATCCAAATCGTTGGTTTCGGATTTATTGTCTCCGAGCTCTTGGACATTCACTATAATGTTGCTATTTTTTCAATTTATCTCTTCATTGTTTATACCAGCTTCGGTGGCCTATTTTCTGTCTCTAAAACGGATATTCTCAATTTTACTATTGTCTTACTCGGACTCCTCGTGGCAGCCACCATGATCATAAAAGATATTGGTAGCATCCAAACCATGCATTTAATGGCTTTTGAAATTTCAGACGGCAGTCTCTTAAATTTATCTTCCAATCCGCTCTTCCCACCAATGACAGTCTTCACTCTAGGACTTGCTTGGGGTCTAGGAACAGCTGCAAATCCACAGTATCTCACTCGTATCTTATCCGCTAGGAATAAAAAAACAGCTTTCCATATGATCAGCTATTCAGTCATCGTCATGGGCGTACTCTATTTATTTCTCATGATCCTCGGCATTGGATCGCGCGTTATAGCCTTGGGGTCAGATGTCATCATCCCCACCAATCAAGTACTGCCCTATATCATCAAATACATCATAGACAGTCCAGCAGGCGGACTGATATTTATCAGTGTCATTGCATCAGCCATTTCCACTGCAAACTCACAATTAATTTTAATCGCAAGCAGTTTCACTCACGACATTTATAGCAAATTTAAGCGCCCTCATCTTTCCAATGATCATTTTATCTATGTCGCTCGTATCATCATCTTCATATCTGCCACGATGTCATTGATTCTTTCCATCAATCCTCCTGAAAGCTTACTTCTCTTTGGCAGTTACATCTGGGGCATCTTTGCAGTCACGTTCTTAATGCCCCTTTATGGCGGCTTATATTGGCAAAAAGCAACCTCACAAGGGGCATTATGGTCTATTCTTTTCGGACTTTTAACCATGGCCATATGGTATCCATTGAGTCAAAAAAGCAATTTTTTATATAGCGTCCACCCTGTTTTTCCGGGATTTATAATGGCAATGGTTTCCTTCTTTGTGGTGAGTTTAAAGACTCAGGACAAAAATACAATAAGCAAAGCAATGAATGGAGATGCCTATGAAGCTTGATATCGAAAATCGCATCTTAATTCCCTTTATGCTATTTACCATACTCCCCATTTGCTTTTTAGCAGGTGTTTCTTACTGGAATGGTCATCATCTGCTTATGAACGAGAAAAAACAAAGCCTCGAGATGACCGTTCAAGAATCTCTTGCTTTTATCGATAGCATGGCTAAAGAAATGGAGCAAAGCGATCCTGTTGACGAAACAAAAGAGAAGGTCCTTGAGTTCTTCAGCACTTTTAACACACGGGATATCGTCATTTTAGAAGACGGCATGCCACTTTTAAATCAACCCCATCTTGAAATAGATGCTCTAAAATCTATTCGTTCTAACAAGACATCGGGCATCTACGATGGCAAGGATTTGCTCATGGTCTATGATTATTACGAGAGATGGCAGTGGCTGCTAGTCACCGTTGTGGATAAGAGCAATTTATTGGACAACTTGATTGATATACAGAAATATATTTTGCTTATTTCCATCATGTTCCTTATTCTTTCCATGCAAGCCATTATATTTACAGCCCACAGTATTTCAAAACCCATCCGAAGTTTTGCTGAATTTTGTAAAACCATTGATTTTGATAATTTAGACCAAAAAATAGATGTTCATCGAAGCGATGAAATAGGCGTTCTAGCCAAAGCTTTTAACGCAATGATCGATCAACTCAACGCCAGTGCTGAGAGCCTCATCGAAATGAAACGCTATAGCGAAGATATTCTTCAGAATGCGTCCGTGGGCATCCTGACAACGGATGCTCTGGGACATCCGATTACCATGAATCGGGCTGGTACTGACATTTTAAACAAGTATGATCACAATGCAAATATACTGGATGCTCTGAATCAGCACATTGACAAGGCAGTACACAGTAGAAAGGGATTGGACACCACAATATCCCTCAGCGAAGTCACTAACAAGACACTTTACTTTGATGTAAGTATTTCCTTGTTACAGCAAAAAAATGATGAATTCGTCGGCATTATTTGCTGTTTTAACGATATTACTAAGCGTCGTATCCTTGAAAACAACATCATCAGAGTAAATCGGCTGGCCAGCGTGGGACAATTCGCTGCTGGCATGGCACATGAAATCCGCAATCCACTGACTGGCTTAAAAACAGGTATCCAGTATATTCGGACTCAATTGCCTAAAAGTGATATCACCGGCATCGAACTGACGGATGACATGGTCTATGAGATCAATCGGATTAACAACTTGGTTTCTGAACTATTGGATTTTTCAAAGCCCAAACATGCCTTTAAAGAACAAGTGAATCTTCAATTACTCCTAAAAAAATCTTTGGATATATTGGATGACGAACTTCGTAAAAAGCATGTGAACCTACGAATTCTAGAATCAGATCAAGAACCCATCGGCATCATCGATAAAGATCAAATCGAACAAGTCTTTATCAACATTATCAAAAATGCGGTGAACGCCCTCGATGATTATGGCAACCTGACGATTCAGATTAAAGTATTAGAACTTTATGATCCCTCTTGGATCAAATTAAGCTTCATAGACACTGGTCACGGCATACCGCCTGAGAATTTTGAACGCATCTTCGATCCCTTTTTCACTACAAAACCCAAGGGGATTGGCCTTGGGTTGTCAGTTGTTAATAGTTTACTCATCCAAAATGAAGGTAAAATGGAGATCGAAAGCAAACATCAAGTGGGGACAACGGTCCATATTTATCTGCCTCGCTATAAAGGAGTATCCTATGAAAATTAAACTTTTAATCATTGACGACGAATCTCTTATACGCAAGTCATTAAGCGCCGGTTTGAGAGATGCCGGTTACGAAGTTGCCTCAGCAGACAGTCGAGCTGAGGGACTTAGGCTGATGGAAGTCTTTCGTCCACATATTGTCTTAACAGATATGCGCCTTGGCAAGGACAATGGCGTCGACTTAATCCCTGAATTAAAAGCCATTGACAATGATACTGAAATCATCGTCATGACGGCGTATAGTGATCTCAAGAGCGCAATTACTGCCATCAAACTAGGTGCTTTCGACTATATTAATAAACCGTTTGACTTGGATCATATCAAAATCGTCATCCACCGCGCTTTTGAATGCATCAAAATGACCACTCGACTCCTTGCTCTAAAAAAGCACTCTGAGCTCTACATGGAAAATATGATTGGCTCCAGCCCTGTTATGATGGAAGTGTATAAAAAAATAGAGAAAGTCTCCAGCGTTGACAACGTAACCGTTCTGATAAGAGGTGAAACCGGCACAGGTAAAGAACTGGTAGCAGAAGCGATCCATAAAAACAGCAAACGTAAAAACGATCCCCTGCTTCGGGTTAATTGCAGTGCAATCCCCAAAAATTTAGTTGAAAGTGAACTCTTTGGCTTTGAGAAAAATGCTTTCACAGGGGCAAACAGCAAGAAAAAGGGACTTTTTGAAATTGCAGATGGAGGCATTGTTTTTTTGGATGAATTCGGTGAGCTTCCTCTTGAAACACAATCTAAGTTGCTCAGATTTTTAGAAGAAAAACGCTTTAGGCGTATTGGAGGTCTTGAAGATATTGAAGTCGATATTCGTATTGTGGTGGCTACCAATAAAAATTTAGAAGAGGCTGTTAAAAAAGGCGAATTTCGTGAAGATCTCTACTACAGAATCAATACATTCCCGATTAATATACCCCCGCTTCGCAAACGTGGTGATGACATTCTTCTCTTGGCAGATTTTTATTTGAAAAAGTTCAGTCAAAATGCTCAGAAAGACATTGCCTGTCTCAATGTGAAAGTCAAAGAACAACTTTTAAAATACCCTTGGCCTGGCAATGTTCGAGAACTGCGCAATGTCATAGAGCGCTTGGTCATACTGTCTGATAAGGACGTCATCGACGCCTCATATCTCCCACCTGAAATCCGATTTTATAAGGACAAAGTGGACACTGGAGCTGCCAGCGTTTCAGATGCCTACACAGAAAAAGAAATTGGTAATTTAAATGAAGCACTTGATCGCGTCGAAAAACATCTGCTCACAAAAGCCTTGGATAAATATTCTTGGAATCAGACTAAGACTGCTGAAATACTCGGTATCACTCGATTTACCCTAAAGCGAAAAATGGAAAAGCATGGATTGTAATTGTTTGATATTTTCATGTAATTAACCCTTATTTTTCCTAATTGCATACTAAACAGGATTAACTTTTTTCTTATCAACACAGATGAGATATGCCGTTTGCTTGACGCGCAATTGCTTCAACTATGCTTTTCCATGTGCCCTTTGGCATATCGTGCCCCATGCCCTCGATCAAGAGTAATTTAGCATTGGGGATTGTGCGAGCTGTGTCCTTTCCTGCTTCAACAGGGAACAACACATCTGCAGTGCCATGAACTACCAGTGCCGGAATTGTTAATTCTGAAAGGTATTGTCTCCTGTCCCCATTGGCGATCAATGCGGCATTTTGTCGTATCGCACCTTGTGGATAATAACAACGATCATAGCTTTCTTCACAATATCGTCTTGCACGTTCTGGTTCAAAAGGAAAGCCCTTACTCCAAATTTTTGCCCACATTTGTAGAGAATAGTCAATATATGCCTCTCTTTCATTGGGCGGTGTTGCAGTGACAATAGCCAATGTTTCCGGTGATATTTGAGGATTATTTGGGTTACCTGTAGAAGACATAATCGAAATTAAACTGCATGTGCGTGACGGATGCTTATAGGCAAAGACCTGAGCAATCGTTCCTCCCATAGAAGCACCACAGATATGAGCCTTTTTGATCTTCAGCACATCTAGTAGTCCTGCCACATCGTCCGCCATATCTTCCAAGGTGTATGCCGTCTTAATTGGCTTTCCCTCTTGTGCCGCTTGATATATTTTTTTCATATCGGGAATACCGGCGTCATCAAATTTTGTAGACAATCCTGCATCGCGGTTATCAAAACGTATCACTTGCAAATTCTCCTTGACGAGCATTTCACAAAAATCCGGTTCCCAGAAATTGAGCTGAGCGCCATTTCCTGCAATAAGCACTATTGCAGGGTCTGTATTTTTTCCGAAAGTTTCATATTCAATTTGTATGCCATTTGCTTTCACGTGTGCCATAATAAAATCCTCCTGTTATTTTGATACACTCTTTGTCATAAACGTATCATGAGTACCTACACTAAAACCAATTTATTGTTTAATCCATCACGAGCATTGGGATGGCTCAGGCTATCCAGAGGGTTTAAAGGGCGATGAAATTCCATTGATCGCACAAATCATCACCCTCGCAGATGCCTATGACGCGATGACCTCTGATCGGTCTTATCGCAAGGGCATTTCTCATCAACAAACAGCTGAAATTATAATTAGTGAATCCGAAAAACTCTTCAATCCCATGCTTGTGGAAGCATTTATCCATAGAATGTCGGATTTTGAGGCTTATTACTTATCCATTAAAAATGAGAGGTAGCCTATAGCTGTACTTTGTTTAATCCTCTTCTTTTCCCGCCTCTTCGAATGGCGATACAGTGTTTAACATCCTCAAGTACGGCCTCATCTGTTACATTAATCATGAGCCATTTTTGACCCATGCCGCTTTTGGTCTCGCGATATAGCTGCTGCACATATGCTGTGAAAAGAGGCAACATCAATTCGGTCTCAGTACGTTCACGCTCACCAATGACAATAAGGGCAATATAGTACCCCTGCATTGGGTACAACGTACATAAAGTGCGTCCTGCTTTTTTATATTTCACATTCCATCCATACTGCATAGAGCATCTACTGTAATCCAACTCAGGCTTACTTTGAAATTCAGTCTCTACATATGTACACAAACGTTCGAATAAGCAACTGTTCACATAGGCTTTGATCTCTGCCATAGTTGGTTTCCGCGCGCCATCATTCCTATCCCAAGTTTCCTTATTTTGCACTGGCTTTTGCAATGCACTTAATGGCAACTATAATTCCATATAGCTTGCATCAGGATTTGTATCATAATAGATCTCGGCAATAAAGTCACCGCAAGTTTGGCTGTGCCTTTTCATCCAACTCTTCATAAACGAGTATGCTTTGAAAATCGCAGAACCAATGAGTTCAGCAAAATTTTCTGCCTCAAAGCAACAAACGACATATTCACCACATGGAAGCGTACAGGAGACATATCCCTCCACTTCTACATTTCCACTTGCTTCAGCGCCAACCCTGTAGGTACAGCAACCTTCTCTAGCATCCCCACTATACAAAATACCCAATTCATTGCCATCTGGCAGTAAACCGGAAAGACTTGACTTCCGGCAATGAAAATCATCCCATATTACCCCAGCAGTAGCAATGCCGGTAGATTTTCCTCCTGATATTTCAGTATCAGGCACTTCGCCTTCAATTCCAATAAACGTGCGCGATTCATCCAATTTTCTACGGGTCACTTCAACCACGATGCCATCAGAGATTAATGGAACATCTTCATCAACTGTGACATAGTTTAAAAGCAGATCAGGCTTGATAAAGTGATTGAGTATGACTGGATCAGCACGATATTCTTGAGGTGTCATATCATACGCCTCTTTAAATGCACGTGTAAAGTTGGCATGATCTGAAAATCCGTATTCAAGTGCCACATCAAGGATGCGCTTTTCTTTGCTCTTAAGAGCTTCCGAAGCTTTTGCCAGCCTGCGCAGCTTTATATACTCATTTACAGTCTTTTTGACTAATCGTCCAAATAAACGCTGAAAATAATAGGGTGATAATGATGCTATATTGGCTAAAGATTCTATTTTTATATCTTCTGCTAAATGGTCTTCAATGTAGTTTACTGAGTCTTGTATGGCTTCCCATGCGTGCATATGACACCTCCTAAGCAAAGGATATCACAAATACAACTTGTGCGCTTGTCGCACAATGCTCTTTTAATTTAACAGCTTCAGGATATTGCTTTGGTTTCCCAATAGCTTCCTGCATTGGATACCATATCGACACCATGACTTTTCTATAGTCCGAGGTTTCTGGCGTGTATAATTCTGCCCTATCCAAATCTTCCAATTGCAGATTGATTTCACCAATTTTAAAATGTCCTTTAACAGCTGGTAGACTGAATCTCGGAAACAGATAGGCTTTTAAACTTACGAGTATCACAACCACTAAAATCAACAACCCAATTATAATTTTCATGCCATTCACGCTGTATCCTCCTCAGTAGGATTGATTAAATTTCCCCTTATAAAAATTCTCATTGCCAAGTGCTTTCGCCTTCAAGCTAAAAATAACACAACCATCTGGACAAACAATTTCCTTACTATACTTGCTATTACCACCAATGTTCATCAAATCGCCGCCACTTCTAACCGCCTCCATGACTGGAAACATCATCATCATTACTTTGGAACAAATACCCTGTCCACTTGCATTTACAGGACAACCATAGGTACAGGTATACTTATCACCTATTTCCTCACCGTTTCTACAATAGCCCTCTGTGTGTGTACCGCGAAGAAATCCGACGACTTCTATTTCCCATTCATACGTCTCATCATACCACTTTTTCATAATTAACCTCCAATTCAGTACATGTCTCATATCACTTATAACTATATTGAAATTTCACTTCATTTAGAATGCTCGCTTAAGATATACCATATCAACCAGTTGCACGCCATCTTCAAATATGGGATGATCATAGTGATCTGTAAAAAAGTTTTTGACTCTATGGGATTCTGCAAAACCGCAGGCATTATAAAAAGAAAGACTAGAATAACAATCTCCTGTGCCCACAAACATGGTTTTGCACTCAGGGTAATAAGTAAATAAAAACGCTATCAGCTTTTTTCCATACCCTTTTCGCTGACAATTGGGCAACACTGCAATATTCTTAAGTTCATAAATACCATCCGCTTCTTTAGTAACCACACATTCAGCCTTTACGCCATCGTCGTCTAAAATAAACATATCACCGCGTTCAAGATAGATGTCAATCATATCTTCCTGCTCATCTGCAAGTAATAATAAGTCGATATATGCTTTCTTATTTTCCGTTATTCTTCTTATATTCATGTCCTCTACTCCTTTTTATATGGCCTTATACCTCTTAAAATATGCCCAGTTCGCCTTACAATAACCTAAAATCAATTTAAATCAAAGGACTCCCTATACACTGCTGATATAATTTTTCTTTATTGCTTCTTATATCTATCATTATAAAAGAAATCGAATTTGTCAATATTTCGGATTTTTTTTATGATGTTATCTCAAATTTTTGATTTCACTTTTATTTCCGGATATAATGTATGTGATGAGCACTCAATAACGAATACCATATTGTAGAACGAACAAAATATTATGAAATTGAAATCAGGAGGCAGTTTATGAACTGGGAGCCATGGACAGGATGTTATAAAGTAAGTGAAGGTTGTGAAAACTGCTATTTTTATGGGCCACACGCGAAACGCTATGGTCAAAATACCATTGAAAAAACGGATAAATACGACTGGCCTATTCGGAAAACTGCAAAGGGTGAGTATAATATCAAGGGAAACAAGATTCTGCCCACTTGTTTTGCAACCGATTTTTTTCTGCCAGAGGCAGATGAGTGGCGCAAAGAAGCTTGGGCTATTATTAAAGAGAGAACTGACATTGACTTCTTGATTTTAACCAAGCGCATTGACCGATTCTTAATATCTCTACCCTCAGATTGGGGATCAGGATACGACAATGTCAATATTGGATGTACTGTTGAAAATCAAAAAACAGCCGATGATCGACTGCCTCGCTTCTTATCCTATCCAATTAAGCGACGTTTTATCGCCTGTGCCCCGCTTTTAGAAAATCTTGATTTGACGCCATATCTTCATGGTGTAGACCATGTTACCGTTGGTGGCGAAACTGGTCGAGATGCTCGCGAATGCGATCTGGATTGGGTTCTAAGTATCCGCGAACAATGCGTTAAAGCAGATGTCACCTTTTGGTTTAAAAATACAGGCTCGTTTTTCAAACATGATGGCATCACAGAAAAAATAAATCCTTTTAAACAAACCAGTAGAGCCAAAACGCTCGGGATTGATATCTTAAAGGGAAAGAAGTTATTTTGATGAACTACCGCATTAACGCCGTAACGATTGCGTCGCCACTATGTCAGTGATATGACTTCAATATTTTCAAAATCCAAAGTAACAGTCGCCGTGTCAAATTTAAGCTCATAAAGCACAAGATACTGTCCTGCTTGTTCAATGGTATTTTTATAATTTGGAATTTTGGATACAAATCGATCTTGTACATCAAAAACACTCAATTGACTCTCATTAACCTGTGCTTTAGCCTTGACGTGCTCATTCCCTTTATGTGGAATCGTTGTAAAAGACACATTTTTATTTTGACTAAACTCTTTGATCTTATCATTATCTCTAAAAGAAGCAAAATAGAGTGTTTTTAAGACCTCATCATATACAAAATTAACGATTCTAACATTGCTTATGTCATCCACACTTGTTGCCAAAGCAATTTCTGCCTGTTCTGCCATAATTCTCTCAAATTCTTTCTTTGCATTCATTCTGATATCTCCTCATATAATATTTTTTAGATACGTCAATAGACCCTAGAATCTAAATAGATTATTACACACAATAGACCGATCAGTCTAACATTTGTAACATATCATTTTTTACTCGTTCTGTCAATTTATATCTTAAACACGAGCCCATTGGATATTGTTGAGAAAGATATCCTCGATTCAGTGCAATATCTCATCGTAAATTAAAGAGTTGCCTCAGCAAAATTTCATTTCATGCTGAGGCAACTTCTTGCAAATTTTTTAAATTATTCAGATTGTTCGGTTGTCTTGAATTTTGCAGTTTGCTCAGTCAGTCTAATTGCCAATTCCTTATTACTTTTTGATAGCTCATTGACTTCCATAACAGCTGCACTTTGTTCTTCAGTAGAAGCGGAAATTTGCTCACAAGTAGCCGAGAGACTCTCTGTCAATCCTGTTAAAACCGACACTGCCTTTGTAATCGTATTTTTTCCTGCGTCAACAGAATTTGTTACTTCCATAACTTCATTCATTGATTGTACCAATTCTTGAACAGCTCCTTGTATCTGACCAAAAATCTCTAGGGTTTTTGAAAGTGTTTGAGTTTGTTGTTGGGTAACACCTGTAATTTCCACAATATTATTAGTTGCATGGTTGGTACGATCAGTGATATTCGTTATGATTTCTTCAACTTGTTCCGTAGTCTGATTGGTTTCTTCCGCAAGCTTACGAATTTCATCTGCAACTACTGCAAATCCCCGACCAGCTTCACCAGCTCTAGCAGCCTCTATGGATGCATTAAGTGCCAATAGGTTGGTCTGCTCTGAAATTGAACGAATGTGCCCCATGAATTCACGCATCGCTTGAACAGTCTTCTCAATCTCCTTAATGCCAATAGAAACTTTATCCGTTTTATCAATACTCTCACTTGTAATTTTAGCTAAATCTGTTATGATACTGTCACCGTTTAGACTGAGTTCCTGAACTGTTTTTACGCGAACATTTGCGTTTTCAATGCTTTGGTGTCCCTTTTCCACCACAACACCCAACTGCTCTGCGCTGTATGACACCCGTCTGCCTTCGTCTGCCTGTTCATTAGCCGAGACTGCAAGCGCTTCCACAGCCTTTGCATTTTCCTCCACAGCATCAGCCGTTTCATTCATAATATTTGACAGTTTATCCGATCCAGCACTAACCTCTTTAACGCCTGTTTTTAACGAATGAACCAGCTCACTGAGCTGAAGGCGCATTGATTTTACATCTCTGGCAATTTCACCTAGTTCATCTTTCGATTCTAGTATCTTCTTATCTTGTTCCACAGTGAAATCACCTGCAGCAATTTCATGAAGCTGACTCCCTAATTTTCTAAGAGGTCCCATGGCAGTCCTAATCCCTATTATGCCTGCAATAATAGCCAGTATAAAAATAACAGCTGTTACACTAAGAGAATTTATCAGGTTATCCTTCAAAATGCTATTAAGATGATCCAAAGAAATGGCAATAGAAATAATTTCAGAAACTTTGTTGTCATTCTTTATCGGAACCAAAACTTCATAGGCCTGCTCACCAGTGTCCTCTAGGGTTACCAAACGAGATATTCTTTCGCCACTATTCATTACACTTAATCCAACAGAATCTGTATATGGTACAAGTTCAGTGCTTGACTTGTTTCCAGCCAATATGACAGCTTCTCGCTTTGTGTCATCATAAGGTTGAACAGCATCTTTTTTAGCTTGCTCTTCTTTAGTTAATTCCATAGAAATCATATGCGCCTGAAGAATTTTAGGATTCTGATATAATTGATCCAATAATACTTCTGGGCTAAACTGCTTTTGGATTTCCTTAATTATAGATGCATTAATCCCAATCTGAACATACCTATCATCGTCCAATGATATGCCTCCAAATTTGTTCATTTCTCCTGAAATTAAATCTCCTCGAATAGCTTCCATATAGGAATACGCCTGTCCATTAAAAACTGGATCCATAGGATGTCCTTGAGGATATTCCCAACCAATATAATCCGCTATATTGGAGTACTGGATTTTTCTATCTTTGTCGATTACATAAATATCATTAACCTCAACTTTTGACAAGAATGATTTCAACTTTTCGTTACTCATCTCTTCTGGTGGAATAAGATTAACTGCTTCAGCTGCCAAGATAATACGTTCAGCCATTAATGAATCAATACGTGCAGAAAAAGCCTTTGATATTTGAATTTTTTCGGATATAGAATCTGCTAATTGATAGCCTTCATTCTGCATTTCTCCGTACATGGTCTTCTTAAGTTGTACTGCATTTTGATAGGTAATTGCCCCACCAACTATAACGATTAAAATAAGAGTAATCAAAATAATCTTTGTTTGAAATTTTAATCCCATAGTCAATACCTCCTTTTTTAATAATCCTCTATAATCCAGATATACATTTTATGTGCTTTCTTTACTTACAAAGCAATACCCCTATGGCCTATTTTAAGACACCTCCTCTTACAATTATAGACTTTTCTATAATTTTATGTTAACCAGCAATAAAAAAAACCTTCACCTCCATCAAATTATCCCTTTATATCTTCAGTTGATGTGTGCATTCTAATCCTACTGTAACTTTATCAAAGTAGATTCATATATCTTTAGGTACTCCAAGCACTTAAGTAATGATAATTCATATTTACCCACTTCCACATAGAAAACACATTTATATAAAAGCGTGAAAATAAATACATCACTTTATCTGCAATACTCATAAGAGCAAAAAAAATCACTAAAGACAAGGTTTAAGAAAACCTTATCTCTAATGATTTACTATTATGTGATACTTCATTTCACTTTCTCCTTTTATTGACAATTGAAAGATCATTCGTGGATATGCTTTTAAAAGTGCGCCTTCGCTTCTCGATTCCGAATATAAATACCATGCATAGAATAAAACACGTGAGAGAAGGCCGCCGCTGAATTATACCCATATTTTACTGCTACCTCATCGACTGACCTCAGATCAAGCAATATCCACCTCTTCTGGAGGTACCTTTATGCCTTTAATCAAAAGCCAGATCAATAACAGTACTTCACCCCAAAAAGTAAATTGAGTAATTCTTAGTCCATAGTCTGGCAGTAAAAAATACGTAAAGAAATCAGTCAAATATCCGAAGCCGGCAACTGTTAAAAGAATTGCCAAGATTCTAGGCATAAACTTTGACTTATAGACCAAATATCCCAATGGAAATAACCAGAGGCCAAAGAATATATGAGCGATATAATTCCCACCCTTAAATAAATCTAAGAACAGCAATGCCTGATAGTGAGGTCCTCCAAGGTTAAATGCAGATAGACCATCCACGCCTTTGAGCATAAACAGCGCCACCAGTTTGTTCAGCGCGTTCACACAGATGGTTGCACTCCCCACCAATACGAATGAGATCATCAACAATCCCTGATTTTTATTCACGGTTTCGAACAAAGTGTAGAGCATATAGGCCAGCATTATCCAGCTCACCACCATCATCAAATCGCTGACAATGCTGATTCGAAAAAGCCATTCAAAATAATTCATATTTTCAGCAATTGTCGTTGCCTTCACACCTGTTATAAGTTTACCATTTGTACTATTTGAAAAAAAGCCAGTTATAGCCACAGCGACATACAGAAGCCCAGCAATTCTTGCAATGTTCCTTTTTATCTTCATCATTTACCCCCCCTTTAATTTCTAAATGCCATAGGCGACATGCCCGTCTTGGTTTTAAACAGTTTCGAGAAATGCTGTGGATATTCAAATCCCAACTCAGCAGCGATCTGTTGCACCGGTTTATCAGTCTCCATGAGCAATCTCTTAGCCTTATCCATCAGATACATATAGATGTGCTCTTGTGTGTTCTTACCCGTCTCTTTTTTGAGGAGATCACTCAGATAATTCGGGGAATAACCCATTTCCTGCGCAAGAAATTTGACAGTTGGCAACCCAACTTTTTCTAAATTATCTGATTCAAAGCAATGCTTTAACAATGCATCAAATTTTACAATGACTTCTTTATTCACTTTGGCTCTTGTGATGAACTGTCGTCCATAAAATCTTTTACAATGATTTAAAAGCAATTCTATATACGAAATGATTAAATCCGTGCTATAAACATCCATGTTTCGGCAGAATTCGTCTTGAACATCATTTGCTAAAGAAGTGATTTTCGCCTTCTCCTGATCTGAAAGATGCAGTGCCTCTGTGCTGGCATAAGAAAAAAAAGTGTACTGGTTCATCTTTTTCGACAGTACACTCTTGTCGATTAGATCAGAGTGAAAGCAAAGAATCCAGCCAGTATTACCCTTTACTTCCGAGTTATCTTCATCAATATATAGTTCTTGCCTAGGTGCCACGAAGGTCAAACTGCCTTCCTGAAAATCGTAATACTGTCTACCATACTTGTTTTTGCAAGTATTGCCTTCTTTTAAACTGATCGTATAAAAATCCGTGAAAATATGAAGGTCGTTTGTTGAGACTGTTGGATTTATTTCGGTAAGATCTACAAGTGTTATAAGTGGATGTTTTGGCTTCTCAGCGCCGATTAACTCATGTAATTGAGCAATTGATTCTATTTTATAACAATTATCCATGACATGCCCTTCTTTCCCCAAATTCATTACTTAAATTATCGTTAATTTAATAATACAATTAATATACCGATAAATAAATAAACATATTACAGGCTTGCTTATACATTTTACTGACTTAGAGCACTTTAGAACCATCTGTAGAACCCGTTTTTTTCTTTATACAAAAAAAGAAGACTTACAATCGCAAATCTTCTCTTCCACTTTAAATATTATTCTGATGCCAATGATATCCCTTACAAGCAGTCTTGCGACCACTTAAAGCCCCATAAATCTCCACCAAGGCATAAATATTCCAAATATGAGTGGCGGTAGTATTATAGTCAATGAAATACCCATTTTTATAACATGGGCATTTTTATAATAGCCATTGCCAAAACCGATTAGTATAGTCACGTGATGAAAGGGTAACAGATATTGGATACTCACTGCCACATATCCAAGTAATGCAATGAATTCAGGTTTAAAAACGCCATTTGTTATTCCGATTAAGGTTGGCGTAACTACAGAAAGCGCTGTGATTGTACTCCCAAACATTGCATGAATAACGACAATCAACAGCAATACAAAAGGGAGATAAATAACACTATCTAATGGCGGGAAAAAAGTCAAAAAGTAATTGCTTAGAATTGATGATATACCGCTTCCCGTAAGTACCTTGCCGATTGAGAATGCTGCTGTAAGAAAAAGCATCAAATTGATATTAATCGTCGACAAATCCTTAATCCTTATAACGCCAAATATAAACATGAGCAAAACGCCACTTAATGATACATACATCGCTGATATGCCATGAATGTTTTCTGTTATCCAGAATACAACTACCAACATCATAATCGCAGTAGCTATTGCTTCCTTCCTACTTATTTTTTCAGGTTCCGCCTCATGAAGAATAAATTCTCTGTGAAGAAAATTTTTAAATGTAAAGATATACACCAAACACAGGATAATTGAGGTTAAAAATGTGGGGAATAGCATATACTTCATCCATTCCAACTGACTCATTGATATACCTGCAAATTCTATTGCCATGTAATTTAGAATAAGATCCCCATTTAAAAACATCATACTTGTAACTGTTGACCCAAGAAAAATGCTGAAAATTAAAACTTGATTTTCTTCTTCCGTGATATTTTGATTCTTTAAAAATGACGCATATATAGAGGCTAAAATGATTACTCTTGGGAACGGTTGAGGTATTATAAATATGAACACAATACCAAGGACAAAACTCATCAAAACCAGTGCTTTAGAATTTTTGCAAAATTTATTTAGGACATATTTTGAAAATCTATCTGCAACTTTAGAATTCACAATGCCCTGTGACAGAATAAAAGAAGCTATAATAGTCACAAAATCATGAGAGAGCGGGAAAAAATATATATTTTTTAGAGATGTATCCCCAAATACGCTAAAAATAAGAAGCATTAAAATGGATGCGAACTCCTTGTTGACACAGCCAGTTGCCCACCATGTTACGGTTAAAAATAACGTGCCGAGAACAATACTTTGAAATAATGACATGCCCAGCGGTTTAACGATAACAATCGAAATCGGTAGAATTAATGTCATCAGTATTTTTAGAATCAAACTTCTATCTAACCTCAAATTCATTTTACACCTGCTCAGATATATAAACTGCTAACGCTATTGAAAGTAATTTGTTTTTCTTAGAATCCGTTCGAGAAGTCATAATAATTGGAGCTGATGCTCCCATTACAGCTGCTGCAACTTCTTTTTTTGAAAATAGTGTAAGAGATTTCGTTAAGACATTGCCAACTTGAAGATTAGGTACAACTAACACATCTGCATTGCCTGCAACCTCACCTGATATTTTTTTCTGAATTGCAGCTTCGGGAGATATCGCATTATCAAGCGCAAAAGGACCATCAACTATACAATTTCTAATTTGCCCACGGTCACACATTTTTGAAAGTATTGCTGCATCTACAGTATCCTTTATTGCAGGATTGACCACTTCAACAGCAGAAAGCAGTGCTACTTTAGGAAAGCTGCAACCCAGCTTTATTGCAAGTTCAACTGAATTTTCTATAATGCCTTTTTTTTCTTCCAAAGTAGGCTCTATAGCCATGGCACAATCTGTGAGGAGCTGAAGGCCTTCACCAAATGGCTTGTCATAAACTGAAATTTGACTTACAACTTTCCCTTTATTGAGACCCTTTTCCTTGTCCAATACAGCTTTTAGAAATGTAGAAGTGTGAAGCATCCCTTTCATGATGGCTTCTACCTCTCCATCCCTAACCATTTTAACAGCATATTCTGCTGCTGATTTATGATCCAAACTATCCACTATTTCCATACTACCTGATAAATTTTCATTTTTCATCAATTTTTTTATTTTTTCTAAGTTACCAATCAAAACGAAATCGGCTAAGTTTTCTTCTATTGCCAATTTTACTAATTTTATAATCTCAGGGTCTTCCGCTACAGCCACAGCAATTTTTTTTTTTTTTCATTCTTAACTTGAATAAACAGTTCTTCTAGATTATTCAACATAATACCCTCCTAATAACTTTTTGCCTCTTCTTCACCTGATAAATATCTCATTGCACCTTCTGCGAGAGAAAGCATCTCATTTTCTCCTGCTAAAATATAAATCGGGGCAATAAACTCAGTCCTCTCTTTAATCCACGCCGTAAGCATCTCGGAATACGCAAGACTTCCTGTGAGAACAATGCCATCTACCTTTCCAGACATTACAGCACATGTTGCCCCTATTTCCTTTGAAATATGGTATGCCATCGCTTCATAAACTTTTTGAGCATAGACATCGCCATTTTTGATTCTTTTCTCAACTTCAAGACCGCTATTAGTCCCAAGGTAAGACATTAGCCCTCCATTGCCACGAACTTTTTTTATCATCTGATCCAATGTGAATGCTCCTGAATAGCACATGCGTATCACGTCACCTACTGGAACCGTCCCTGCTCTTTCAGGTGAAAAAGGACCATCTCCGTCAAGTGCATTATTTACATCGATCACAAGACCTTTTTCATGAGCAGCAATTGAGATGCCTCCGCCAAGATGCGCAACGATCAAATTCAATTCACTATAATATTTACCCAAATCGTTGGCTATTTTTTTAGCGGTCCTTTTCTGATTAAGAGCATGAAAGCTGCTCATTCTTGGGATTTCTTTGATCCCAGAAAATCTAGCCAAATCACAAAGCTCGTCTGTTACAGGTGGATCTGCAACTATAACTGGAATATTAAGTTCCAATCCTAAATTATATGCGATTACATTACCAACATTCGTTGGGTGAACGCCATATTTTTCACTTTTCATATCCTCTATCATTTCCTGATTCAAAATATATATGCCTCCAGGAATGGGTTTGGTATTGCCGCCACGACAAGAGATAGCATCAAATTCGCTCATTTTGTAGCCATTATGCTCCAGTGTTTTTACGATTTTATTTTTTCTAAAAATTTGTTGATCCCATATGGAATCAAATTCACTGAGTTCTTCTTGTGAATGGGCTATGGATTCTCTAAAAACTTCATTTAAATCATCATAAACAGCTACTTTAGTTGAAGTCGATCCCAAGTTAATTATCATACATCTATAGGCCATGTTGCCTCCCATTTTAAAACAGATTATGGATAAGAGTATCCTATTAAATTCATATCATTTTTCCCGTGTATTTATCGAAATGTGCTTTTACATTTTCCTGCATTGTCTTTTTATCTTCTGCACTCATTTTTTTAAATCTGCCCTGCAAACCAACGTACTCTTCAATGGGTTTTAATGCCTTCCGATTATAATTAAGAGTATATTTACCATTTTCATATTCATATTGAATCCAACAGCCTGTTTCGACAGCCGCTCTTGCAACCTGTATTGTTTTGCTTGGGTCATATCTCCATCCTGTTGGACATGGTGCATGTACATGAACAAGTGACGGGCCATCAACTTCAGATGCTTTCTCAATTTTTCGCTCTAAATCCTTTATGTTATAAATAGATGCTGTTGCCGCATAAGGAATATCATGGCTAATTGCAATTTGAACTAAATCCTTTCTTCCAGTGTTCTTACCTGCAGGCGTTGTCGTCGTAGAAGCAAATTGAGGTGTTGAAGATGAGCTCTGAATGCCTGTATTCATATAAGCTTCATTGTCATAACATATATAAATAACTTTATCCCTTCTTTCCAAAACTCCGGATAATGCTTGAATACCTATGTCAACCGTTGCACCATCTCCTGCAAAAGCAAGTACTTTAGTATGAGTGTTACCCTTTGCATTGAGGGCCGCTCTCAGCCCTGATGCACATGCAGCAGAATTTTCCAGATTCCCCTGAAATCCTGGAATTTTCAAAGCGGTTTCCTTTCCAAATCCAGAAAATAATGCAGCGCATCCAGGAGGTATGATAATCATGGTGTCTTCTCCCAAAACTCTCATGGCACTTCTCATTACAATTTCAAGTCCACAGCCTGCACAAGCACTAACTCCATGAGACACTAAACCCTTTGATTGATGTTTAACTTCTAGCATTTCACAGTCACCTCCCTTAAAGTCATTGCATTTTCTTTAGTGTCAATCCATTGAGTGTGGTTTAATGATTTACCGCTCTGAATATCCAATAGTTCATTAAATATTTTTTCAATGGTTGTTTCTGTAACGTCTCGACCGCCAAGACCACCTACAAAATGTCTTATATCTGCATTCAATCCATTCATAGCAGCAGTAATTTCACTCCATAATGGCCCACCTTGTCCACCTAGTCCTGCACTTCTGTCGAATACACCAATGACTTTAAACGGTTTAAGTGCCTCTCTTATTGCTTCAAATGGAAATGGTCTAAAAGTGACGATCTTTATAACGCCTACCTTTCTGCCTTCTGCTCTCATTTTATTGACTACATGTTTTGCCGTTCCACACATTGAACCAAGTGCAACCAAAACCGTATCTGCATCTTCTGTTTTATAGCTTTCCATGATTTGAATCTTTCGTCCTGTGATGACTTCATATGCCTTTGCATATTCCTCGAAAACTTCAAATACGTTATCCATAGCTTTTTTCTGTTGATATCTCATTTCCGTGTACTCATCTGGTGAAGTCAAATCGCATATAAACATAGGATCACTGGTATCCAAAAAAGCATTTTTAGGAATATAGGGTCCTATAAATTGATCCATGGATGCCTGAGTTGGCACATCAATTTTTTGCATTGAATGAGACAAGAAAAAACCGTCAAGACAGACCATAGAAGGCAGTTGCACTCTATAATCTTCACATATCTTATAGGCTAAAAGAGTCATATCCAAAACTTCTTGGACATTTTGACAGTAAAATTGAAGCCACCCCATGTCTCTTTCACTCATTGCATCTCCATGTTCACACCATAGAGTCCAAGGTGCAGCGATACCTCGATTCACAACTGGCATCACAATTGGGACTCTATTCCCCGATGTCATGCCAACAACTTCATGCATAAGTGCAAGACCATTTGAGGCTGTGGCTGTTGCAGCTCTTACACCCACAAGACATGCTGTTGTTGCCACAGATAGAGCCGAATGTTCAGATTCAACTCTTATATATTCCGCTTTAATCGTTCCATCTGCCACTAAGTCAGCTAATTTTTCAGAAATTGAACTTTGAGGCGTAATCGGATATGCAGAAATAACTTGAACTTTTGCCAATTTCATAGCTTCAACAGCTGCTGAATTTCCATCTAACATTTTATATGCCATTACTCTACACTTCCTTCCGCTACTAATTTAATGCAATTCTTAGGACATTCGTTGACACAAATGCCACAACCTTTACAATAGTCATAATCTATCTCTACACTTTCTTTAAGTTCTTTGTGTATTGTAATTACGTTGCAGGGGCAAAAGCTTTCGCATATGCCACATTTTATACAGTTTTCAAAATTGACTACAGGTCTTTCAAGTCTCCAGCTTCCTGTGTTTGAACTGACAAATTCATTAGCGCAAGGGCCATACACATTAATTTTTTTGCAATTTCTTGTTTGTTGTTCTTGCTGCTTCTGCATTTTTATCACCCGCCTTTCCCTTAAACCATTCTTTTATAGCTTTTTCAATTGAGTTTATGGATACAATACCAACTCCAGCAATTGCCCCAAGCATGGAACTGTTCGGAATACCTCTCCCGATTTTTTCCATCGCAATTTGTGTGCCATCTACATAATAGATTTCTTTAAATCCCAATTTCTCATATATTGAGAGCATCTCTTTTTTTTCTGTATTTAGTATTAAAATGGATTCCTCATGAATGCCCTCTGCGATGTCTACGCCCTTATGAATTACATTCTGATCCATAACCATAACAATATCGGGGTCATACACAAATGAATTCAAAAGCACAGGTTCTTCATCAACTATTATACTTGTGTTTACAGGCGCCCCTCTTCTTTCATGACCGTAAGCTGGGACCGTAATAGCATATTTGCCTTCGTACAATGAAACTGCCTCAGAAAATATCTTCGCAGCAGTCACAACACCTTGACCACCCAATCCGTAAAATTTAATTTTCGTCAAATAATTCACTCCATTCTGTATATTATTTATTTTTATTTGACCATAGATTTACATGCCTATTTTTTAAATCTTATTTAGAGTTGACTTATACTAAAAATAGAACTCTATAGTCATTTTTCGTTCTTTTATAAAGAACGATGTTCCTCATAAAAGACATTATAACCCGTCATTTTTATTTTGTAAATAGCTTTTCACAAAACATCTCTCTATTTAAGATTCATAATATTATAGCCATAGGGCATTGTATCCCCTGTTTTTTCATCTATATTTATATAATCTATAACTCTACCCGTTATATAAGGCACAATTTTTCTGCAAATATCTTTGCACTTATCAGAGCCATAGAATCCATTGGAATCACAGATCTCCTGACAATTAACACTTTCAAATTCACTTTTAAAATCTTGGACTAAATTGTTAAAGCGTCTTAGCTTAAGATTGCGAGGAATCCATTGCCGTTGTTCCATAGTCATTGAATACGGATTTTTAAACCCCCAAATACTACCCAAAGCCATTTCTGCCGCAATCAATGCACCACAAGTATTACCTGAAAGAGCAATGCCACCGCCAAAAGCTGTTGCCATTGCAACACATTCTTCTGGAACGTCAATTATATCCGTACAAATAAGCGCATAAAATACCGATTCAGAGCAACTAAGTGCCTCTGCAAAGTTTTTACTGGCAAGATCCACAGCTTTTTTTTTGATTTGATCATCAATCATCCTATAATTCTCCCTATATAATTTTTATTAAAGACTGATTTTAATTAGAAACTGGGCACACCGAAAGCACTTAATTGACCGAATCATGGTAAAAATCATTGTGATACTGTCTGTGCATTAATAGTTCCTGCTATTCAAGGTTTAAAGAATATTAATTGATTCAACATAGTGACATGCCACAAAATGGTCTGCCAATATTTCACGCAAAACAGGTTGCTCTGAGTTGCATCTTTCTTTTGCATATATACAGCGCGATGCAAATCGACACCCTGGTTTTGGATTGATTGGTGAGGAAATCTCGCCTTCAAGAAGAATGCGCCTTTTCTCTATGCCGATTTGAGGTATAGGTATTGCTGAGAGCAATGCTTTGGTGTAGGGGTGAAAATTTCTTTTAAATAACGCTTTTGTATTACATTTTTCCACCATATTTCCAAGGTACATAACCATGATATCGTCTGAAATATGCTTGACCACAGAAAGATTATGCGTAATAAACAGATATGTCAGGCCTCGTTCTTTTTGCAAATCTTGCATTAAATTAAGGATCTGAGCTTGAATGGATACGTCTAATGCTGACACGGGCTCATCACAGACGATAAATTTAGGATTCAAAGCCAATGCTCTGGCGATTCCAATACGCTGTCTCCTTCCGCCATCCAGTTCATGAGGGTAAGCATTGGCAAGACGTTCTGTAAGTCCAACAATTTTCATAAGCTCCTGCACGCGTTTTTTCAGCTCATCATTACTTTTACAAACCTCATAAATTCTAAGTGGCTCTGCAATAATCTCACTTACTGACATACGAGGATCAAGAGAAGAATATGGATCTTGAAATATAATTTGCATATACTGCCTAAGATCTTTTATTTGTTTTTTTTTCATGCCTATAACATTATTGCCTTCAAAAAATATTTCACCATCAGTTGCTTCAAGTAAATTTATAAGAACTCTTCCTAAGGTGGATTTTCCACACCCTGATTCTCCAACTACGCCTAATGTTTTTCCAGAATTGAGGTCAAAGCTGACGTCATCCACTGCATGTAGCATGCCACGAGGTGTCTTAAAGTATTTTTTTAGATTTTTGACTTCCAATAATGCGCTCATTTAACACCCTCGACTTTCTTTATGCATTTCATTTTTATGGTGTATACATTTTGAAAAATGTCCTGGTGATACTTGAAATAATTCTGGCTTTCGCTCTTCACATTCACTCATTTTTTCATTACAACGTGGTGCAAAACTGCATCCAGTTGGTAATTGTGTTGGATCTGGCATTAGACCATCAATAGGACTAAGTCTTTCTACATCTAAAACCAAACTGGGAATAGATCCAAAAAGCCCCTTTGTATATGGGTGAGCCGTATTATTAAAAATAGCCTCCAATGTGCCATATTCGACGATTTCACCAGCATACATAATAGCTACTCGATCACAAATTTCTGCTACAACTCCTAAGTCGTGAGTTATCATTAACATTGAAGTGCCAAGTTCCTTTTTAAGTTTGTCCATCATTTGTAAAACTTGTGCCTGAATAGTGACATCCAATGCAGTTGTAGGCTCATCTGCTATCAACAATGAGGGCTTGCAAGCAAGGGCAATGGCAATAACAACACGTTGTTTCATTCCTCCAGAAAATTGGTGGGGGTACTCATTAATTCTCTCAGCGGGAATACCCACCAATTCAAGCATTTCGCATGCTATTTTAATGGATTCAGCATGTGATGTCTTTTGATGTAATCGTATCACTTCGCAAATTTGATCTCCAATTGTAACTACTGGATTAAGCGCAGTCATAGGGTCTTGAAAAATCATTGATATTTTGCTACCTCTAATCTTACGAATTTCACGTGCATTTTTTTCCAATAGATTAGAGCCCTCAAAAAAAATTTCCCCTTCGACGACCTTGCCTGGTGGATCAGGCACTTGACACATAATGCCAAGAGCTGTTGTCGTTTTACCTGCACCAGTTTCCCCAACTAGTCCAAGAGTTTCTCCTCTATTGATTTCAAGATCTATGCCATTGACTGCCCTAACAACCCCAGAATCTGTTATATAGTGTATTTTTAATCCTTTAATTTCTAATAGATTCATCTTTTTCACCTCACTTAACGCTTCAGCTTTGGATCAAGTGCATCTCTCAGACCATCACCCAAAAGATTTAACCCATAAATAGTCATCATAATTGCAAGTCCAGGAAAAAGAACCATATGTGGATTGTCTCGTATATAGCCTCTTCCAGCTGAAAGCATTGCCCCCCACTCTGGAACTGGCGGTTGTATGCCAAGTCCGATAAAACTCATACTTGCTGCTGCCAAAATAGCATCTGCTACGCCTAAAGATGCTTGTACTATAATGGGAGCAAGGCAATTAGGTGTGATATGCTTCAAAATAATATGAAAATCATTGCCCCCACAGGCTCTGCTAGCCTCAATAAATTCTTGCTCTTTGACAGTTAAAACGGCACCTCTTACAACACGAGCATATCTTGGAACAGTTGATATTCCAACTGCAATCATGGTATTTAGCAAACCGGGACCCAGAGCTGCACAAATTGCAATTGCAAGTACCATAGCAGGAATTGCCATCATTATATCAATGGCACGCATGATGATAGTATCTATTTTATCTCCATAATACCCAGCAATTGAACCCAAAGCACCGCCTACTAAAGTGCCAATTGCAGCGGCAACAAATCCGACAAATAGAGATATTCTTGAACCATATACAATACGGCTAAAAATATCTCTTCCCAAATTATCTGTACCAAATAAATGTTTCAAACTTGGTTTTTGACTTGTACTTAACAAATCTTGCAAATCAAATTTATAAGGTGCCACTACGGGTGCTAAAACTGCCATTAACAAAAGTAAACCCACAATAAACATGCCCACTAAAGCCAATCTATTTTTTTTAAACCGCATCCATACATCATAGCCTTGACCTGTTTTTTTCGTATTAAAATTTAATGCTAGTTTAGTCGTTTTTTCCACAATTTTCACATCCCCTTCAGAGCAGTACTTTCTTTCTTCTTTTTTTCTATGACAAATTGAGATTTAATTCTTGGGTCAATATACGCATAAATCAGATCAACTAAAAGATTGATAACCGTAAATGAAAATGCGATCAGAAGAACACCACCCTCCACAACAGGATAATTTCTTTGGCTAATTGCATCAATCATTAACTTCCCTAGACCAGGGATTGAAAATACTTGTTCAGTGATAATTTGACCGCCCAAACTCGCACCGAAAATAAGACCTATAGTCGTAACGACAGGAATCATTGCATTTTTTAGCGCATGCTTTGTAATAATTTTAAATTCAGTCTGTCCTTTTGAACGTGCAGTCCGAATATAATCCTGCCGGATTACCTCAAGCATACTTGAACGAGTCATTCTGGTAATAAAAGCTGCCGATGTGACACCTATTGTCACAGATGGTAAGACCCAATACTTAGGCCCGTAAAATCCAGTTGCAGGAAACCATCCAAGGTGCAGAGAAAAAAGCAACATTAGCATTAAGCCCAACCAAAAAGAAGGAATTGACATGCCTAAAAGCGTAAGCGTGGTCGAAATATTATCAATAAAAGAATACTGCCTTGTAGCTGAAATAATACCCAATGGTATTCCAATAATACAGGCTACTAAGATGCTTATAATTGCAAAGAGAAGTGTTGTTGGAAAACGAGCGAATAACTCTGCAGATACAGGCTGTTTTGTTGTATATGAAATGCCAAAATCGCCAGTTAGTACACCCTCTATATAGTTAACATATTGAACAACAAAAGGCTTATCGAGCCCCAACTCAGCTCTAAGTTCTGAAATGGATGCCTCAGTTGCTTTATCTCCCAATATTTGTCTGGCAGGATCTCCAGGTATAAAGAACATCAATGTAAATATGATCAAACTCACACCAAACATAACTGGTATCATATGAAAAATACGCTTCAAAATATATCTACTCATCTATTCAACCCCTTTCTAAGGAAGAGAAGGGCATCACCTTGACACCCTTTCAGCAACCTCTTCCTACTTCTTTGAATTTACTACTGTTGAGAAATAGTAATATAAGCTAAATTTGGTATTTTCCCTGGATCGACATCCATATTTTCAATATCCGAACGCGTGCCATAAAGCACATTAAGATCCGCTACTGGAATCGTGCCATGAGAATCCCACAAGAGTTTTTGCAATTTTGCATACACTGCTGCACGTGCTGTTTTGTCATAGGTTGCTCTTCCTTCTTTAATAAGATCCCATATAGGTTGTGAATCCTGTAAGCCAAGACCTGCTTGATACCAGCTCATAACCGCATGATCTGGATCACCAGTAGCAGGATTATCCGGAGCGATTGAAAGCAAAGTTTTTCCAGCGATTTGTTGGTCCATCAGCGTCGCCGTTTCATAAGAAGTAATCTTTGATTTTACACCAATTTCAGCCCACATATTTTGTGCAATCTCACATATGTCCATCAAAGCTTTTTCATCAGAAGCACTTGCAATGTCTAAAACGGTGTCAAAATCCCATCCTGCTTCAACCAGCATTTTTTTAGCTTTCTCAGGATTATATTCCATAGGACCTATTTGCGTATATCCATCAACCGTATTAGGATATACACTATCTGAAGCTCGTGCAGTTCCTTTGAACACTGCGTCAACTATTTGCTTAGTATTGAGAGCCATTGCCAATGCTTCTCTAACTTTTACATCAGCAAGTGTGTCGAAATTTAGGCTATTGATCATAAAATAATTCATGGCATAGCCAGGGCCTTCAACGATGCGAGTATCAGGATTTTCCGATAATCTGCCCATATCTTCTGGGCTAATATCTAAAGAAATATCAATACCTCCCGTTTCCAATTCAACAGCTCTACTAGAAGCATCAATTATAGTCCTAAAAACAAGTTTTTTATAAGCCGTTTGGTTTCCCCAATACGCTTCATTTTGTACTAGCTCAATACGGTCTCCAGAAACCCATTTAGAAAATTTCAGTGGCCCTGTACCAATAGGGGCTCTTCCGTATGCATCTGCTCCCATTTCTTCAACAGCTTTTTTACATACAATATTACCTCGCGATGATGCCAAGTAATTCAGTGCAGGTGCAAAAGCATTATGAAGTTTTATATCAATAGTGTATTCATCAACAACTTTTGTCCCTTTTCCGTCAAAGGATGAGAAAAAGTATGCACTTGCAGGCATAGATTCCGCTCGTTCAATTGTGTAACGAACATCTTCAGCCGTCATTTTTTCGCCATTGTGAAAATACACGTCATCGCGAAGGTGAAAACGTATGGTCAGATCATCAAGAATTTCCCAACTTTTGGCCAACATTGGCTTAATTTCTCCATTAGTTCTCTCTACCAATCGATCGTAAACGACTTTTTCAACCGTTCTCGCTACAGTACTTTGTTCGTTATGTGGGTCTAATGTTGGCGGTTCTTTCGGAAGCGCTACTACAATGGTGTCACGAGTTGCCTTTTTTGAAACATTAGTAGCATCGGCAGTATTTTCATCATTTGCAACATTCGAAGCTTTGACGCCACTACTGCAGGATGTAAAAATAAACATTGTCAATAGGATCATTACAATTTTTTTGATATGCTTCTTCATTTTGTTCCCTCCTCAATATATTTAGGCTTTAATATACTTACTCCTAGCATTTCTTTATTGAACCCCCCGCTAGGAAATTGGTTCCATTCATAAATTTAATGCATCATTTTAACGGTATTTATGACTTCTATTTATCTACAAATATGTATCAATTTGAATGGATGTAAAAACCTGCTGCTAAATATTTTATTTTAAAGACCCAAAACAACATGTAATTCGTTCCTTATAAAAGAACTTAATTCTTTTATATGAATTTTCTTAGAATATATCACATTTAATTCATAATTTCAATAACATTTTTTAATAAGTTTCCAATTGCCAAGCTTGGTGAAAAAAATGCGCGTCACCAACATTTAGGCTTATGATTTTTCCGATTAAAGCCTCATCTTTCGGCTCAACTCTTGTTGTTTTAATCAAAAAAAAACCTAAAACACAACTATTCTAATGTGTTTTAGGTTTTTTCATATATTCTAATTCAGTTTGAATCGGTCTAAAATACTACATTTTCTATCAATTAACAATTCTAATCAAGGCAAGGCATCTTTCCCCATTTTTCAAGGGCAGCTCCAATAATTTTCATACCACTAAGATACGTGTATTCCCCATTATTCTCGTAATGATCAAAATCCACACAGAAAACTGAAAATGCAATAACCTTGTTGGTTTCCATGACTAGACGCACGTTGTTCATAACGACATTAATATCATGTCCACCCGGAACGACTTTCTCATATGCAGGAATAAATTCTGATTTAAGTATATCTACATCAATCGATATATAAATCACATCTACTTTTTTGGCGAGTTCATCAACCGATTTTTTCCATATAGACTCGTCTTCAAAAGAAGCTGAATCTATGTGCACGATTTGGGCTGCCTTTAGATTGCTATCCGATTCTTCATCAGATATTCTTAAATCACTGGCAATAACGTTTTTACCAGAACAAGGTTTCACTAATCCGCAAGCTTCTTTTCTCCATTCATCGCTCGTTTGTCCAACTATTGTGGAAAGGGGAATTCCAACCATAGTCACTGACGATTTTTGAGTTGTCTCTGGGATCTGATTATCTGCATGCGCATCAATCCAAATGATACCTATTTTTTTATCTTCACCTATTGCTCGTTGTATGCCACCAACAACAGCAGGTGCATATACGCAATAGCCTCCAGCAACCAAGACTGCATTGCCTTTCTTAATACCTGCATATACTTCATCAGAAAAATTTAAAGGCAATCCTACATGTGGCTCATACTGTTTATAATTTTCATAATTTACTTCATGCACTTCAAAGGGGACTTTCGCCTTATGATAAACGCCACAAAGATGATATAAATCAACATCTCTAGGCTGCTCAAACTCTCTAATTGAAGAAATCATTTTGGGTTCATTTTCACCTGTTTCAACATACCAATAGGCATCACAATATTTGCATTCAACAATTGAAAGACCTGTTAAATCTTTTATTTTCACAATAAAACCACCCTTCTTAAAAAAATTGATTCTAACTGCTATTTTTATTCAGAGCTCTTGCTCAAAGCGTATTTTTTAAGGACATCTGCATACCATTTTTGATATGCTTCAGGTCGCCAATCGCAAACACCTGTTTTTTCATTTTCAAAAATCAGCGATATAAATGATCTATTTGTCAATGACAAATCAATTGTAGCCGTCTCTACAGTTCCCTCTGCTGCACCCTCATCTAAAAATTTTTTACCTGCGTAATAAAAAACTTCTGGCGATATACTAGATGGTCCAATTATACTGGATCCACCCATAAAAAAAGTGGTCTTATCTAAGCCGAAAAGATTGGATGATGCGATATACATGCTGTTACAATGCACAAGATACTGAAGTGAAAGATTGCCTGCATAACCACCTGCACCACCACTTTCCATGGTCCCAATTGCCGTACAATTCAGAAACAAGCGAGCCCCCATTGCTCTGCAATATCTCGTTATTTCTGGGAATTCGTAAACGTCATAGCATATGCCAACGCCTATTGGCCCCCATTCAGTGTCAAACAGCATGGGTTTACTGCCATTATCTGCCCATTCCATTTCTGTAAACGGCAGATGTATCTTTCTATTTGAGCCTATTACACCCTTTGGACCACAGACTGCAACAGAATTATAAACCTTTGTTTGATCAATTGAATCTCTTTCTGCCAAACCAAAAGCAGCATACATAGAATAGTTTTTACAAATTTCAGCAACAAGCATAGAAGTTTTACCTGGAACAGTTTCAGCTAATCTTCTATGCATCTTTTCCGCTCTTTCATTACTACAATCGTTATCATACCCAGTAAGAGCAGTTTCAGGAAAAACGAGTAGATCAACGCCTTGTTTTCCTGCATTTTCAACATAATTCAATATTCTTTTCCGATTATTTTCAACATCCCCCCACACAGCATTGAAATTTACAACGGATACAGTAATAATGTCTTTCACATATATCGCCTCCCTGATTACAGCATTCAAATGCTCTAACATTATAAATTCTTTTCATAAAGATAAGTTCTTTTCATAACGTTGTTCTATAACTTTAATCAATTCATATAAGGTTTTGGTAACTGGAATTTCAATATCGAGTAACTTAGCTTCTCTTAAAACTGCGCCATTAATAAAGTCTATTTCCGTATTTCTTTTGGCCATTACGTCTTGCAGCATTGACGGCATATGGTCTCCATGCTCATTAAAAGCCATTTCCAAATTTTGTTTTACACCCTCTATATCTGCAGGGATACCTTTTCTATTTGCAACTTTAATAACTTCTTCAGCAACTTTGAACACAAGGTGCCGCCCTTCCTCAGTCGAAGACATATCCCCAATTTTTAGCTTTAGAACCGCTGTAATTGTGTTAAGTGCAGCATTAAAAGCAACTTTTTCCCATATATATTTAAATACATCTGGGGTAATCTTACAATTTAATTTGGAGCTGTTAAATGTACTACAAATTTTTTCTAAAAAGGCATCTATGCGACCGGATGCATTCATAGCAATCACAATACCCTCACCTAAAGAACTTACCTTACCTGGACTGGTTAAATCGCTTGGATAATTTGTCATACCAACAATGATTTTTTCCCTATTAACAAATGCCTCAATGATTTCAACATTACCTAATCCATTTTGCAAAGTCATAATGTGGGTTTCCGATCCTATAAGATGCTTAACAGAATTTAAAGCTGAAGAAGTGTATATTGTTTTTGTAAAAATTAAAATGAGATCAGGAAACTCATCAATTTCATGAGCATATTTTGCAGGAATGCCTATAGATCGCGAGCCTTCCATTCCCGTTGTCAAAAATAGACCATTGCTATTTATTGCATCAATGTGCGCTTTTGAAACATCAATTAGTGTGACCTCATTATTGCCTTCAAACAATAAACCTCCAAAGAGACTCCCCATAGCGCCTGAACCAACTACATAAATTTTCATATCATTTTTGCTAAATTTATTGGAAATCTAGCATATCCTCCTTTACAACATTATTTTTAGATTTTTTTGCAGACTCAAACAGATAGATTCTTTTATAAAGAACAACGTTCTTTCATAAAATTATACATGTCATTATCTGATTTGTAAATAATATTTCAACGCTTTACAATGCTCTGCGTGATTTCAAAAAAAACAAAAGCAACGATTTCATTATTCGCTGCTTAAACTTTGACCTATAATTTTTTTCTATTGCTATTGAAAGTCCCTCCAAAAGATTTTGAACAAATAGCCGCATATTTTTTTACTTGTTCAACAATATGCGCTTTATTCTCATTTATTCTACTGGCCGCACCAGATACACTTATGGCAGAAATAACTTCGCCCCCTCTGTCAAAAATAGGTGCTGCAATACAAACAAGACCTTCTTCAGCTTCCTGCTGATCTTCACCATACCCCTGAGCTCTAACTTTCTCAATATTTTCTTTCAACTCTTCAATATTGGTAATGGTATAAGGCGTATATGGTCGCAAAACTACATTTTCTAAATAGTCATGCAGTGCTTGTTCGCTTAAATATGCGAGAAATACTTTTCCCATTGATGTCGTATAAGCTGATTTAACCGAACCAATGACTGAGCCCATGACAGAAGGATTTTTTCCTTTTATTTTGTCTACAAAAGTTATTTCTCCATTGTTATAAAAAGATAAATGTATAGTCTCGCCTGTTATAAAACTCAACTCTTCTAAATAGGGGCGGCACTCTTTAATAATATTTTGATTATTTAAAATGCCTGCGGCAATATTTACAAATTTAATACCCAATTTATATTTTCCAGTATCGGAATTTTGAATGACATATCCTCTGCTCCCTAAAGTACTTAAAAGACGATGAACTGTACTTTTTCCTAAATTTGTTCTTCTACTAATTTCCGATATGCCGAGTTCAGTGCCTTCTTCCGAAATCATGTCTACAATCATTAATGCATTATCTACTGATTGAAGTTTATATTTATCCAAAATTATTCCTCCAATGCTATTTTCATAATCAGTTTACTAATATTGATAAACTTTTTATGGTTAAGATTAATATACACTATTTAAACCTAAGCTTCAACATTTTAAGATCTTTTATACATTTTTGTCTTCTCTATCTGAGCATTTAATTTAGTTTCTCTCCATAATTAATCATTCATTTATTGCAAAACAAAATCAAAAGTGATAGAATACATAACAAGAACTGCGTTCCGTATAAAAGAAACTTAAGTTTACAAATAAAATTAGAGGGGGGAAACTGTAGGGGAAAACTGTATTAGTTCACAGTTTATTAAGTTTATTAAGTTTTTTAAATCTGTAAATAGTAAGTTTCTTGAAAAAAAGATTCACCTTTAAACCGATTGACCAGATAGATTAAATTTAGAGCAGCTTTGTTGCTTTTCAAAGGTTGTGAGCAAAATTCCATACCCACATCAAATAGAAATTCAGTTAAAACATCCTAGGTAGCTTCTAAGCAGTCCAAATGATTACTAGTTAATTTAAAACTAACTAAAAATTTAAATTTAAAAGGAGAATGATAACAGATGGACAGTACTTTGGCTTTTACAATTATATTTGTAGTTCTTGGTATAGGCGATTATGTGGCCTACAAAACAAAAGCAATAATATCAATGATCGTTTTCTCTTCAGTCGTATTTTTAGTAGGTTTTTGGCTCGGATTGCCAAAGACCATATTTGTTGATTCTAATTTGTTACCAGTAGCAGCTCTTATGATAGGGGTTATGATTACTCATATGGGGACTATTATAAGCATTAAAGAATTGGCAAAACAATGGAAAACAGTCGTGATCTCATTAGCTTCAATCATAGGAATAGCCGCTATTTTAATACTCATTGGTTCGCCTCTTATCGGGAAGGTTTATGCAATATCTGCGGCACCTCCAATTTCAGGCGGACTTGTTGCATCACTTCTGGTAAGTGAAACAGCAAAAGCACAAAATTTACCTGAAATTGCTTTGTTTGCAACTTTATTATTATCTTTGCAATTTTTATTTGGGTATCCCATTGCTTCTATTTGCTTAAAAGCAGAAGCTAAAAAAATATCGAGTGCTTTCAGAGTGAATAAACTTGACACCAATGCAGAAGAGAAATCTCATTCAAAAGTTGAAGAGCCTGTTGAAAAACGAAAATTAATTCCAGAGCTTCCTGTAGAATTACAAACTTCAGCCATTATTTTAGCTAAACTAGCACTTGTTACCTTGTTGAGCTTTCAAATTGCCGCTCTACTCAATGGTGTCATAAATAAAATGGTAATTTGCTTAATTGCAGGGGTCATTTTTAGCGAAATTGGATTTTTAGAAAAAAATGCAATGGTTAAGGCAAACACCTTTGGGTTTGTTGTAAATTTGGCTCTATTATTGGCATATAATAACCTTTCAACTGCAACACCACAAGCTGTATATTCTCTTTTAGTGCCCTTATTTGGCAGTTTAATATTAGGTATTATTGGCATTGCAATTTTCTCTATTGTCGCGGGTAAGTTTTTGGGCTATAGCTGGGGCATCTCATTTGCAATAGGTTCTTCTGCTTTGTTTGGTTTTCCAGGAACCTATATACTTTCTAATGAAGTATCTACCGCAGAAGGACAAAATGAAGAAGAAAGAAAGGCCATTTTGGATTCCATTCTTCCAAAAATGCTTGTGGCAGGTTTTGTTAGTGTTACAATAGCTTCTGTAATCTTAGCTGGAGTTATGGTAAAAATGATATAAATGGAGGAAAGTATAATGATTGGCGATAAGTATGAAAAATATGTAATTGATATAAGACGCGATTTGCATAGAAATCCAGAAATTGGTGGCAATGAAAAAAGAACTTCAAAAATCATTATTGAAGAGATTAAATCTATGAATGTGGCTTATGAAGTCGTTGGAGAATATGGAATTCTTGCCACTCTTAAAGGAAATAATGATGGAAAAACAGTTATGCTAAGAGCTGATATTGATGCATTGCCTGTACAAGAAGATAAATGTAATCTTGTCCAAGAAAAAACTGTAGTGTCCGAAATTGATGGTGTCTCCCATGTATGTGGTCATGATGCTCACACAGCAATGTTGCTTGGCGCCATGAAAACGTTGGTTGAAATGAAAGATCAAATAAACGGTACTATACTATTTTGCTTTGAACAAGGTGAAGAAAATGGAACTGGAATAAACCCTATGCTTCATGTTTTAAAAAACAAAAAAATAGATGCCGCATGGGGCCTCCATTTTCATCCCCATTTCCCTAGTGGCTCCGTTTGCGTAGATCCCGGTCCGCGTATGGCAGCAGCATGTGTATTTGACATCTTAATTCATGGTAAAGGGGGACATGGTGCTAGACCGGATTTAGCGATTGATCCGATTCAATGTCTTGCCAACGTTCTTATCGGCATTAACGCCATTACCACAAGAGAACTAGATCCAAATGAAGCTGTTGTTCTGCATATTGGCAGAGTTCACGCAGGTGAAACAGGTAATGTGTTTCCTGAAACAGCAGAAATTAAAGGTGGTTTTAGATGCTTCAAAAAAGAATTAATTTCTGCCTTTAAAGAAGCGCTTTCTCGTATAGTGACGCATACAGCTGAAGCACATCGCTGTAAATCCGAAGTTTTATTTAATCTAATTCTAAATCCAGTAACTAATGATCCTATATTATCTAATATTGCATCGGGTTCAGTTAAAAAAGCTCTGGGCGAAGACAAATTAGTAGATGGTAAGCCATTAAATGGATCAGAAACATTTGGAATGTACTTGGATTTATGTCCTGGTGTTTATGGTTTTATTGGTCTTGATAATGAAGCATTGGGATCGGGAGAATATAATCATAATCCGAAATTTGATATTGATGAATCTGCTATGAAAAATGGCGTAGCGGTCACAGTCCAATTCGCATTAGATTTTTTAAATCAATAACCTTTGAGCTCTGAAGTCAAAATTGTATTCCAAAAAAATTTTATTATCAAATCAATTAATTACCAACGCATTGAGGCATATTAACCTATATGCCTCAATGCATTGTAGATGCAAAACCTCATCGCTATAATTTTGCATCGCAACTCGGTTATATTCAGGTGGATTCTCTGGCGTCCACCTTTTTTATTTTTGAATAAAAAAGAACTATCCCTTTCAGCATTTAACGCCTGATTTGGGATAGTCCTATTGATTGAACCTAATTTAGCATACTACACATTTAGGTCATTTTTTTATGAAAAAGATACCATGCCTGTATTAAAGCAGATATATAAGGTCCACTCACGTACAAATTATCTAATGTAACATATTCGTCAGTTGTGTGTATTAATTGAAAACCCGATCCCATAGTCATGGCATTGATGCCATGTTCTCTTAAAGCATTTGCATCAGCTCCACCCATGGTTTCTTCCAAATGATATTCTATATCGAGAGCAGTGGAAGCCATAATCGCACATTGTATAAGAGGATTATTTTCTTCAAGCTTATAGCCGTCAAATGATTTACGTATTTCAACCACTGCATGACCTCCATACCCTCCAGCAACACTTTCTGCAATATCTTTAATATGGCTAAGTTGTTTATCGAGATTTTCTTTAGTTAAAGATCTTACATTTCCCTCTAACTTAACACTTGCCGGTACAATCGTTCTACCCTCACCACCGTTTATTAAGCCTAGGTTTGCCTTTGTGTACTCATCAACATCTCCCAGTTTTACTGATTTTAAAAAATCTGCTGCAATCACAAAAGCATTTGTAGCGCCTGTGTTAAGTACAAAATGTCCATTCTGTTTTTGTGGTCCAAAAATTTCGATATCTACATAATAACTGTACCCATTCCAGTATACGATCTGTTTGCCATAGTCACCATCATGATCAAATACATAACCATCTTTGGCATGTACAAGGCTGTTATCCAAATTACGAGCGCCCAAAAGACCTCTTTGTTCACTTATACTGCATATTACTTCTATTGGACCACATGTCACATTGGTCTCCTGAATCATTTTAATGCCTTCTAAATAGGCTGCTACTGCACCTCTATCATCGCAACCAAGTATAGTTTTTCCATCAGAATGGACTTTTCCATCTTCAATAACGACATTCAAATCATGAACTGGGAATATGGTGTCCATATGACAACTAAAAAGTATTGGCGGAACAGTTTGGTCTACGCCTTCCCAATATGCATAAAGATTGCCTATATTTCCGCCTATGATCTCATTCGCCTTGTCAAATTTCACGGTAAAACCCAGTGATTCGTATTCTGATTTAAGATATTCCGCTATTTTAAGTTCATTTTTACTTTCGCCAGGTATTCCTGCAATTTCAATAAAGCGAGAGAGCATTCTCTCATTATTGGGTCTATTCATTATCTTATCCATTTTCTTTAATCTCCCCCCTAATTCTATTTTAGGTTTTTATCATCGCCATACACATCCATAACGGCATATCAGTCCAGTATATTTACAAAATTAAAGCCCTTTTTTAAGACACCGATTGTAGATAATTTGATTCACCAATAATTGTTCTTTTATGCGGAGTTGCGTTCCATAAACAAATTATATCTTTTTGATTTCCTTTTGTAAATGGATTTAATTAAATCAATAGTATATATTTTTGTATTCTGGATACACATAATCACCACAACTAAATATATATGCGTTTTCCTTCAAAACATTAACAGGTGCAGTGATCGACGCATCTTGTACATGAAAGATAGCAAGAATGATGAAAAATCATCTACATCCATTTGATATAATAATATCCAGAAAGGGGGCCGTCGCAATGCATATGAATATTAAAAATGTAACTGCCGCAATAGATTACATTGAAAACCATTTAACAGACAAGCTTGATTTAGATATCGTTGCAAATGCTGTTCACTACTCTAAATATCACTTACATCGTATTTTCACAGACACGGTGGGGTTGACTATTCATGACTATGTGCAACGACGTAAATTAACCGAAGCTGCTAAACTTCTCGTATTTTCCGACAAACCCATTATTGAAATTGCACTGATTGCAGGATACGAAAGCCAGCAAGCATTTACAACTCCTTTTAAGTTGATTTATAAAAAGTCTCCCAACCAATATCGAGAATCCGGAGAATTTTATCCATTGCAGCTGCGCTATGTTTTGAACAATCATCCCACAAAAATAAGCACAGAAATTGATTGGCAAGAGGATATTGTTTTTGCAGAGGAAAATGACATTCCGGCGTGGATGAACTTGCTCTCACTTGTTGTGGACGGTTTTCCATATTTAAATGAAGATGACTATTTAGAGCGATTAAAAAACTATATTTGTAAAAAACAAGCCATGATCATGAAAGATGGAGACATTATCATTGGTGCAATGACATTTAACAATAACACTGGGAGTATTGATTTTTTGGGAATACACCCACAATACCGTAAAAAAGATATTGCCAAAGCTTTTATGCAAAAGGCATTAGATGAACTTCTGAAAGATGTTCCAATAAGCATTACGACTTTTCGAGAGGGTGATAAAGCTGACCTCGGCTATCGAAAAGCATTTCAGAAACTCGGCTTTGCCGAAGCGGAGCTACTCGTAGAATTTGGCTATCCCACTCAAAAGTTCACCCTCCAAAAATCGGACTTGGAGGGTAACGATTGTGAATAATCCACTTGCAAAAGATTTTACCCTGAGCTCACTTTTACAATTTGCATTTCCAACAATCGTGATGATGCTTTTCATGGGAATGTATACCATTGGTGATACCATTATCATAGCTCGTTTTGTTAACACAGATGCATTATCTGCTTTAAATATCGTTACCCCTGTTATCAATATCATTGTTGGTCTTGGGACAATGCTGGCAACTGGAGGCAGCGCAATCGTTGCAAGAAAAATGGGAGAAGGTGATGCCAAACGTGCTTCACAGGATTTTACATTGATTATTTTAGCTGGGGCTATTGTCGGCATAATCGTAGCGATAACAGGTCATCTGCTGATTGACAACATGATCTGGAGATTGGGAGCGAGTAAATTGCTATTCCCCTACTGTAAACAATACCTTTCAAATTTGCTAATGTTTACCCCTGCCTGTATGATGCAACTGCTTTTTCAAAATTTGATTGTAACAGCAGGAAAACCTGGTTTTGGAATGACCTTATCCATTGGTGCAGGCATAATCAATCTACTGATTGACTACATCTTTGTCATTCCCATGAACATGGGCATTGCTGGGGCGGCATTTGGCACAGGCATAGGATACATGATACCATCCATAATAGGGATTTTATTTTTCTTGAAAGCAAAAGGCACTTTGCAATTTCAAAAGCCCATTGTTGATTTTCATGTATTATGGGAAAGTAGTTCAAACGGCTTTTCAGAAATGGTCAGCCAGATTGCAACAGCCATTACCACATTTTTGTTTAATAGGACGATGATGAAACTGCTCGGTGAAAGTGGTGTTGCCGCCATTACAATCATTATTTACACGCAATTTTTGTTGACAGCCCTGTTCATTGGCTTTTCAATGGGTGTTGCCCCTATTATCAGCTATAACTTTGGCAGTCGAAATTATGATCGTTTAAAAAGGATTTTCCGGATTTGCCTATTGTTTATTTGCGTTATATCTATTGTTATTTTTGCCACTGCAATGCTGCTTGGTTCGCCTCTTGTGCGTATTTTTTCACCAATCGGAACACCTGTCTACGAAACTGCACGCCAGGGCTTTCTAATTTTCCCGATCAGCTTTTTATTTTGTGGCTTTAATATTTTTGCTTCCGCTACATTTACTGCCCTATCCAATGGTAGAGTATCCGCCATCATTTCAGCCTTGCGAACATTTGTCTTCATCTCCATTGCCTTGCTCATATTACCGCAATTTTTAGATGTGATGGGCGTATGGATTGCAGTTCCATTGGCCGAACTCCTTACGGTATTTGTATCACTTGCTTTTATCCTGAAAAATAAAAGTCTATAAAACAATTGACAAAGTGTCAGTCCGTGTTTTATAATGTCATTATAGAGGTGATTGTATGCGGGATGTGAAAGAACCGGAAGTTCGCAGAACTGAAATTATGGAAGCTGCATTACGCTTGTTTTCAGAAAAGGGTTACTTGAAAACAACGACTCAGGATATTATAGATGAAGTCAAAATATCTCGCGGCTTGCTGTACTACCATTTTAAAGACAAGGAAGATATACTTTATTGTCTGGTAGAAAGGTATTCAGAACCATTATTGCAGCGATTGTCTACCATCGCCTATAATGAAAAGACCGCTATAGAAAAGGTTCGCGCCTTTGTGGAAGCCACTTTAATTTCGCCTAATACAGTCACCGCCAACATGATGGCATTGCAAAAAACCGTTGATTTGCATAAAAACCGCTATTTAATGGATCGCTTTGCACATAAGGTTTCCGGTATCGTAACTGAGTATTTCGCACACATCATTGAACAAGGTATTTCAGAAGGTGTATTTCATGTGACATATCCTCTAGAAACAGCTTCTTTTTTGATGCACGGCTATGTCTTTGTTTCCAATGATGTAAATTCCTTGGATGTCGATCAGCAAAAACAGTATGTAGCAGCATATAAAGATCTATTAGAATGCTCGTTAAATGCAAATTCAGACATCTTTAACAATTAAAAAAGCCAATGGTATTTTATCATTGGTTTTTTCAGAACACATACTGACATTTTGTCAGTTAAGGAGAACTTATTATGCCAATCTTAGAAATTAAAAACTTGACCAAAACTTTTAGCAACAAAAAGAAAGCCGTTGATAATTTGACTCTGTCCATTGAAGCCGGAGATATTTTTGGATTTATCGGCGCAAATGGCGCGGGAAAGACAACGACGCTCAAGGCGGTAGTGGGTATCCATAGTTTTGATGAAGGTGAAATCAATATAGACGGTCATTCCATTAAAAAAGATCCTTTAGCTTGTAAAGCCGTGCTTGCCTATATTCCAGATAATCCCGATTTATACGAGCATTTGACAGGTTATCAATACATTCACTTCGTAGCGGATTTATACAATGTTTCGACTTCCCAACGGGCACAGGCCATAAAAGAATATGGGGATTTGTTTGAAATGACGCCAAATCTAGGAAATGTTATATCTTCTTATTCTCATGGAATGAAGCAGCGAACTGCGATTATTTCTGCTTTAGTTCACTCGCCTAAACTCTTGATTTTGGATGAACCATTTGTTGGACTTGACCCAAAAGCAACATTTTTATTGAAACAAGTCATAAAGGAATGCGTATCAAACGGCGGAGCAATTTTCTTTTCAACTCATGTTCTTGATGTGGTGGAAAAACTCTGCAATAAAGTCGCCGTTATTAAAACAGGTAAGCTGATCGCAAGTGGCCCGATCGAAGAGATTAAAGGGAATCAATCGTTAGAAGCTTTTTTTATGGAGGTGGAAAGCTGATGAACAGAATATATTTATTGCTCCGAACGCAAATCATCAACTACTTTTCGCTCAATGAAATGAAGCAATCCAAAAACAAAAAGGAGATGATCATCATTGTGGGATTGAGCTTGGCAATGCTGCTAATTTTCTTTTGCATCTATAATGTATTGACTGCACAAGCATTGGCGCGTATGGGAGAACAGGATTTAATACCTGCGTATATGGTTGCCGTATCCAGCTTTGCAACTTTAATTTTAACGATGCTTCGCTCCAATGGCATTCTATTCGGAAGCCGAGATATGGATATGTTGTTGGCTCTACCTGTAAAGCTGCATGAGCTCATCAGCAGCAAATTTTTGTTTATGTACCTGCTGAATTTTATTTTTAGCTTTCTATTTATGGTTTCAGGCGGAATTGTGTGGATTATGCATACCCCGTGGGATATTCTTCAATTTGCATTGTATTTTATATCCATATTTTTTGTCCCGTTTATACCTATGTGTCTTGCTTCTTTTATCGGGCTGTTAGTGGTACTTGCTTCCTCCCATTTTAAAAACAGAAATATTTTTTCTTTGATTTTTTCCTTTGCAGCCCTAGGCCTAATTGGATATATCAGTTATTTGGGCATGCATTCGGGAAACAATATTGAAGACCTTGGCGCTATGCTTGCAAGTCAAGTGACCGGCCTGTATCCCTTGTCAAAACTGTTTCTGAAGCATACGGTCTTCCCGGCTTCGGTTGGTTTAGGAATATTTATTGCAATATCTGCCTTTGTGTTCGTTCTTTTCATCAGGCTGGTATCGGTAAAGTACGATACCCTCAATGCGCTTGCAAGCACATCCTCAAAATATACTGCCGGTGGCGGAGCGGGGATCAAAAAGCAATCTCAATTTGCCGCACTTTACAAAAAAGAGTTTGGGCGGTTTTTCAATTCCTACATGGCAGTTTTAAATACGGGGCTCGGTGTGATCATGCTAAGTCTTTTCAGCATATGTCTGCTCATCATGCCGTTAGATCGCTTGGGCCAATATGTCGGCATTGAGGATATGAATGGTTTTCTTTCCACGTATGCCCCCATTTTAATTGCCGCGATGCTTTCGTTAAGCTGTCCTGCGGCATCCTCAATTTCGCTGGAGGGGAAAAACATCTGGATTTTGCAAAGTGCTCCGGTTTCCGTTAGACAAATTTTGAACAGTAAACTTGCAGTCAATCTGACTTTACATGGATTTGCTTATCTTTTGGCCGTGGCGTCCATTATGGTGCGTCTGAAGATGAATCTATTTCAGAATGTGAGCGTGCTGCTCATTCCTATCGCCTATTCAGTATTTACCGCCGTATTCGGCATTGCTCTTAACAAGAAATATCCGAATTATGCGTGGGGAAATGAGATGATCGTGGTAAAACAAAGTCTCCCCGTCATTGTCACCAATATGGTCTGCATGACAACAGTTGCCTTGCCTGTTTTGCTTCATTGGTTGCTACCTGTTTCTATAATATCTCTAGCTTGGATCATTGCGGTCATTATTTTCATTGCAGCCATTATCATGTACCAAAGAACCTGTAGGGCAACGTTTATCTAAAGAAAAGGATTTTCAGCCACAATCACAAGAATTCAATATTTTTATGAACACTCTGACGAACGTGGTAGAAAAGCATAGAACTGGAATTTTAAAAGAAATAAAATATAGACAAACGCTACTTTTCATTAAATCAATGACCAGTAGCGTTTCTAGTTTAAAGGATATTCTTTTTTCTTGTATATTTGCCTTCAGTTTTACACTTATTTTTATAAAATTTAATTTTTTATTACTTTTCTAAAAATGCCAATAGTATCTTGCACAAAGTCGCTGATGCAAATTCTAATACATCTTCGTCAACTTTGAAATTGGGATTATGAATTTCGTGCGTTATGTTTTTGGATTCATTTCTTGTACCAATAAATATGAACGCCCCTGGAATCTGATTCAAGAAATAGCTAAAATCTTCCGCGCCCATAGAGGCTTCTTTCACATGATTTATGCAATCTTCAAGACCGTGGTTTTTTAGTTCCTTTTTTATTTCATCTATTACGTATTCATTGTTAATTGTAGGCGGAAAATTTTTTTTATATATTAACTCACATTTTGCGCCATAAATATCGGATATATTATTTGTTATTTTCTTGAGTTGGTCTATTATAATTTCCTGTGTATCTTTAGAAAATGATCTTACAGTTCCTAATATAGTAGCTGTATTTGGAATGACGTTGTTAGTTGTTCCGCTGTTAATTGAGCATATACTAATGACAGCTCTTTCACTTGAATTAATAAAATAGTTTTTTATTGATTCTATTTCATTGATTATTTTGCTTCCAACGACTATAGGGTTTATTGCGTTATGTGGAATTCCCCCATGACCCCCTTTCCCTTGAATATTAATTTCTAATATATCAGTACCAGCCATTAAGGGACCACTGCGAAGTCCCAATTGCCCACTTTCAATGCTGGGCCACATATGTGAACCCAATATATAATCTACTTTGGGGTTGTCTAGCGCACCATCATTTATCATGTTAAACGCGCCACCACTGGTTTCTTCAGCTGGCTGAAAAATGATTTTTATATTGCCTTTAATATCGTCCTTTAACAAAGATAGCACTTTGGTTATTGACAGGGCGATTGCAACATGAGCATCATGACCACATGCATGCATTTTGCCTTCATGCATAGATTTATATTCTAAATCGTTTTGTTCTAATATTAGAAGTGCATCCATATCTGCTCTATAGGCAACCGTTTTACCTTCAGAACCACCTCTTATTATTGCTACGATGCCATTATTCCCTACATTTTCTTGAATTTCTACATCATATTTTTTCAACTCATTTAAGATCAACGCCCTTGTTTTAGGTAAATCATCTCCTATTTCTGGGATTTGATGTAGTTGTCTTCTAATTAAAATGACTTCATCTTTATACTCTTTTGTATACTTGTTTATTTTTTCTGCTAATATTTTAGCGCTCATAACTAGACCTCAATTTTAATTTTTATTGCCAATTAATCACAACAGCTACGCCTAAGAAAACCCAGCCAACTATATACAATTTGCAAATTAATGAAAATATATATCTAAACCATTTATCAAAAGGAACTCTTGCTAATGCCAACATTGCAAGCAGTCCGCCCAAAGTTGGTATTATCATATTTATCAGACCATCACCTATTTGAAATGCTAATATAGCTGTTTGTCTATTTACACCAATAATATCACTAAGCGGTATAAGAATTGGCATTGTAGCCATTGCTTGCCCGCTTCCTGAAGGAATAAAGAAATTGATCACACCTTGTACTAAAGTCATCAATATTGCCGATAAAACCGGTGGAAAATTAGATAATGGTGAAGCCAGTGAATTTATTATTGTATCAGCAATTTTGCCTTGTGTCATAATGACTGAGATCGCTCTTGCAAAACCTACAATAAGAGCTCCACCAGCAATCTTTGAGCAACCACTTATAAAGGTATTTACGATTTCATCTGAATCAAATTTAGCAACAATACCTATTATAATTGCATATAATATAAATAACGCCGATATTTCTGTTAAATACCATTTATACTTTACGACACCAAATATTACGACTGCAATAAAAGATGAAAAGATTGCAAATATAAGCTTTCCTCTGCTATCTAAATGATATGAGTCCATTTTACTCTTATCAATATTCAGTCCCTCTGTAGAAATGCCTTTAACAAAACTTTTTGAGGGATCTTTCGTAATTTTTTTCGAGTATTTAACGGTATGATGGGATAAGACTAATAAAGCGGTTAAACAAAACATTGCTCTAAGCCCCATGCCTGAAAAGGTAGGTAATCCTGCAATTTCTTGTGAAACACCTACTGTATATGGATTTATTGGAGATGTTGCAAATCCAATACCAACACCACCTACAACTATTGAAGCACCAACCATTAAATCAAAGCCAAGGCCAAGTGCTACCATTACGCCCAAAGGCACAAATGGTATTAGATTTTCAAAACCAACTGAGGCACCAAAAAATCCAAAAACTAACGTCAGTATTGTTATAGTTAAAGATTTTGAAACATTTTTCTCTTCAATTTTTTTAACCGCAATACCTATACTGTTTTCAATTACACCTGTTTTTTCGAACACTTCAAACATGCCACCTGCTAGAAATACGATCATCATTACACTTCCTGCCTCAACTAATCCCACAGGTATAGCTCTAAACAGACCCCACAACGTAACCTTCATTTCTGATGTTTTTTCAATTACTGAGTAACTCCCTGGAACAACCCCCATTCTTCCATTGCTCATCATTTCCTTTTGAAATTCACCCGACGGTACAATAAATGTTAATACACTCATAATTATTAATATAAAAAATAACATGACATAAGCGTTTGGTATTTTACTGTACCATTTTTTTGCATTTTTCACTTTTCCCAATGGTTTCTTTGCTGATTCACTCATTTGAAATCCCCCCTTTTTAATTATGGACATTGTACTTAATGTGCCTTAATTAAGAATACTGTAGGTAGAATTATATGTCAAGAAAATTCTGATAACTTCATTTAAATTCAACTAAAAAACCGGACAATTTTAATTTGCCCGGTGTACTTTGTCCGCTATAACCCAGTTATTTTTATTATATTGGTAGGTCGTCCTGCACCTGGTTTGTTCTTACTTGCAACTATGCTACCATACCCTCCATCCACTAGTTTTTTTAATATTCTTCTGCCACTGCGTTCACCAATTCCTAAATAATTTGCTAATTCAGCAGATGTAAAACAATCTTTTCCATATAATTTTATGACACTACTGATTTTTTGGAGAAAGTTAGTGCTAAGTTCTGTTATTTTTGATATTTCTTCCAAATTAGTATTCATTGTGTTACTGCTATACGAAAGATTATTTGGCTCTAATATAGGGCCTTCAACGACTTGATCCTCATTCATAAAAAACAAGCAATTTTCTTTATTCTCCTCAGAGTACTTTAATGCTTCAAAAGCGTTGTACTCGGCTTCTGAAGCATTGTTGCCAATGCCAACGCCTGAACATATTCGAAATTTGCTTTTTGTGATAATTTTATGAAACATGCTCTTTGCTTCTAGAGACTTTATAGATCCTTTTGTTGTAAATATTATAAACTCATTCCAGCTAAAGTTAAAAATAGCGCCATTTATCGTTCTTAGATAAGTAATCAATTCTTTTTCGAAATCTAATACTTTGTCCAGATCATCTAATTTTGTTCTTCTGTAGTTTTCTGATACGTATATTTTTATTACTTGTACAGAAATTTTTGAATCATCTATTTGTTTATTTTTGATATCGCTTATCAATTGGCTTATCGTATTTCTTATTGCAAACTTCGTTGTGTATAGTCTATAAACTGGAATTTCCCTTTTTTTATAATAGTCATAGATGGCGCTAAAACAAGTAAACACTGCATCAAAATCACCGCTATTCCAGTTTTCATCATGGAATTTTATGTAATCTTCCTCTGTAAACTTAGGATTTCGCGGTAGTACTGAACATTTTTTTAGATTTGATTCTGCAACAATATCTCTTACAATGTTTTCTTCAATAATGTCTATACTGCAATTTTGTATTTCTATATTTTTTTCATTAAGAATCAATGTAAATAAACTGGTTTCATTGTGAGGCGTAAATTTATTAGGCTTATATAATGATATCATTTGGCTAACATGATCGTATATCCCACATCCGGTAAACAATATACCATCTGTTTCTTCTTGACATTTCTCTGCAACGCCGATACTATCTTTCAAAGTATGTGCTTCATAATAAACAAACTCAATTCCGCCGTACTCTTTCTCGACATTTATAACTTTTTCGATTGAATCTTTAGGCCCAATGACTCCTATTTTCATTTATATACTCCTTTTTGTTTCCATATTAACCATAATTGAATTATTCTGCTTAATTAGACTTACATAAAATGTACGTACATAAAATATACGTACATAAAAAATCACGCCGCTATTATAAATTTCAGATTACTTTGATTAATTCATTTTAACACGATCTTTTATTTTTTGCACCTGAGCTCATTTTGGGTAAAATAGAGAATCATTCAAGCATTTATTTGTTTACAATGCTTAACATAGTGATTGAAGTGTATCAATTTATATACATCATGTAATGCCACGCTTTTTCCCCCAACAATAAAGTTGTTAAAAGACTGCTTTGGCTTTTTTTAACTCGAAAGCCCTGCCTTTCATACAAGTTAATCGCTCTTCTATTATGCGCTGCAACATACAGAGTATATTGATCTAAATCAGGGGTCTTTTTGACCCATTCTTTCCCATATTCTAAAAGCACCGTGCCCAGTCCACACCCTCTGAATTCAGAGTTTACGGCAATATGCTCAATATAGCATTCACCTTCATCAAGGGCTTCTTGTAAAATTATAAATCCAAAAAGAAATTTACAGATATTTAAAACGCCATATTTTTCAGATAGTTTTATAAAACTCAGCCGCTCTTTTCTAGGGCGTATTTGCTTTTGCCATTTGAGCAACATGACGCCCTGAACTTGGTTTTGTATCTCTCCTACTAAATATCCCTCAAAAGGTAGTCTATCTATAACGCCTGAATCCTTTAATAATTGTAAAATCATTTCATCCGATAAATTGGTTAAGGCATGAAATTTATTTTTAAAAGAAGACGCCAATATTTTTACAACTGCTTCAAAATCCTCTTCTTCGAAATTTCTAATTTTAATACTTAAGTCCATTCTCTTCCTCCTCTTAAATATAGAGCTCAATTGTGGTTTTATATACTCTTAGCCACGCATAAATTGCAGTCCCTCAACTTGATTAATCTTATGCGTCATTATACAATGAGTTTAAACCTTAGGTCTGACCTAATGTCAAGAGGAGAATCGATCATTATGAAAAGAGAGATTACTATCGGTGAATTTGCAAATCTGATGGACGTTTCAACCCATCAGATTCGATATTTTGAAGAGAAAGGCGTTTTATACCCAAGCTATATCGATGAAAACGGGTATCGAATGTATGGTATTGAACAAATATATATCCTTTCTCATATTTTGTTGTTGCGCAGGCTAAACATTTCTGTTTCTGATATAAAAAAGCAATTTGCTACTTTTTTGCCCGATGATTATATAGATACATTGGAAAAATCTATAGTAGACATTGAAAAACAAATTGATGCACTACAAATGCTTAAAGATTCGACTGCAAAAATCATCAAGAAAGCAAAGTCCAATCAAAAGTATATGAATGCGTTTACCATTAAAAATCTCCCTGAAAGGCATTTATCGCTCATACAAAAGACAGATCCAAGTTTTTCTTTTAATGCCAGAAATCTCTATAATTTGTTGTATAAATCCAATAAAGTAGAACATGTTTATCGCAATGATTTCATTACGCTAATTACCAAAAATCATTTGCACATTTGCATCGAATCCGATAATATCAGAGACTATATCCTTAAAGAAGGGGCATATCTCTCCTATCAATTTTTGATAAAAGAGGAAAGAGAACTAGATCGTATGATCGAACATTTTTTTAATTATGCTAAAGAAAATCAATTTCAATTAAAAGGACATTTAATTGAAATTGAAAACTCAGATATTGCTATGTTTTATAACGACAAACTATCTATCGAATTACAAATGCTCACCTACTAAAAAATTAGAAAATTGATCTCTTGCTTACAATTTATTGATTATAGACAAATCAGATTTTAAATCAAATTACCGGCACTGCTTCCACACAATTCAACGTATCTTTAGGATTGATCGTTTCCTGCAATTTTCTGCTGAATCTGCCTGTGCATACAGTTCTTTTAACATCATCGTTCATTGATTTATAAATGCTAATCATCAATCTTTACATTTTTCAAATAATGAGCACCCGTCTCTTTTTGGGTTATATAGATGTCGACCAGGGCCTGTCCTTTTCTGGCTTTATGCTTGTGCGGATCTACATAATGCATGACACCTACAGGTCTTGCCAAAAATCTTACTAATCCGGCTGTATGAGTTAAAATAAAATCCGTATGCTTTAGATATTCATATTGATCCATGTACAACATGGCAAATGCAAATACTGCAGAATCAAGATAATTTACATTGAAAATGGGCATGCCACTGGACGCTTTAGGATGAACTAAAACAGGAACACCAGATAACATAAGTTTCTTTAGTAATCTGTCATCAAACATTTCTCCATAGAGTTTGCCAACCATTTTCACATAAATGCATATGCCATCCAATTTCAAAATATTTAAACAATAATCGATTTCTTTTAAAGCGTGCTCTACATTTTCAAAGTCAACTGCTCCAAAAGCTCCCAGCTTTTGCGGATTTTTGTTTCTTATTTCTGCTACTGACTCATTATAGGTCCTGAGAACTGATGTGATAGCGTCGTCCTTTAATTGCCACAAGTCGGGTATCTCAAGGGAGAGCATCACTTTTTCATAATGCGATTTGTCCATCCAATTAAGGACCTTTTTCGCATTCCAAGGTTCTATTTTATCACTGCAAAAAGAGGTGTTTACACTTTTTAAATGTTCAATAACGCTTTTCGGCATACAGTGATAATGATATTTTATTCTATTTTTCTTCTCTTCACCATATGATTCGGGCTTGATATTATGAACTGGAGAATACTCAATCGATTCCTTGGACTTAAAAACACTCTTAACGTTATCTTTAAACACCTTTTTAAATTGTCCATGATTTAAATTGAACATGCTAAACTGTTTCATATAATACTTATAACTCCTCTGCGCCCAACATAAATCACTGCCATAGACAACATGATTATCACCGAAAAAATTAAATGTAGTTGGCAACATTTCATCTGAATAGGATATTAGTGCATTGTCAACGAATAGTTGTGACTTCCATTGTTCGAACTCTGCTTCAATGTTTGGATTTTCTGCTTTAAAGGCTTCAATAAGTGTTGGGTAAATCGCTGGTAAAACACCACCACCATGAGAAAGTAGAAATTTGATATTTGGGAAATCCCTATGGTAACCACTTCTCATAAAGTCTATTATCGTACGAGTTGTGTCCAGTTTAAAGAAATACACATAATTTAACAAATAATATTTCGATGCAATTTCAGGTGCAGTTGGGTGAATATAAATTACGGTGTTCCTCTTATCCGCCTCTTCATAGAATCTTCTGAAGCCTTCATGCCCTAAATAATTTAAATTTAGATTGCTTAATAGGCCAATACCATCTAATTTCAATACATCCAAAGCATATTTTAGTTCTTCAATAGCACCCTCTACATCTGGCAAAGGCACCACAGCAAATGCACCAACTCTATCTGGATGCCTTTTGGATACGCTTGCCATATATTCATTAAGCCTTCTACAAAATCTCCTACTGTGATCGTCATCACCAAAGTGAACTCCGGGTGTGGATATAGACATAAAAACTCTCTCTATACCTATTTCATCCATCCACTTCATCATCATTTTTTCTGACCACTTTGGATGATCCAAACCATTTACTTTATCAATTCCCATTTGTCTGAGCTCATCTTCATAAATTTTAGGATTAATATGGTGATGAGTATCCCATTTTAAATAATTTGCAGATTTAAATTTCATTTTTAAGCCTCCTCAATCTTTTAAAAACTTTATGTACTTTTTCAGTTTATTTAGTTCATATTATCACACGAAATATATCTCGTCAATGCTGTATTTCCATAAAACAGCATTTGACAATTTTAACAACCTAAACTATGATGGTTTAAATAGTACACAATAATTTAGTTTTTAAAAGGTGAAAAAAATGAATGGACATACAAAGCGCGCTATTAACAAACAAAATCATATAAAAAAATCGGCATTGGAATTGTTTAATAAATATGGTGCCTCCAAGGTAAGTATTGATGAAATTGCAAGCTGTGCAAATGTTTCTAAAGTAACCATATATAAATATTTCGATAGCAAAAATGGTCTTTATCTTGAAATTGTCAAGATGATTTTTGATGAGCATGTGGATGCCATCCAAAACGTCATTAATGATGACCTTACTTTTTTTCAAAAACTTAAGATAATTATAGCTACCAAGTCTAATTCCGTTTTCTATATGAAAGGTGCCTTTTTGCAAGAGCTTATTAAAAGTGATCGCGAAATTGAAGAATATGTAGAAAAAAATTACAAAAACAGAATTAAATCATTGATGTTTGCACTCTACGAGCAAGGAAAACGTGAAGGCTATATCCAAAAAAATCTATCAAACGAAATAATTTATTTGTATGTAGAAACCTTTAGAAGAGGATTAAAGGAAAACGCGTCAAACTTAGAATTACTCATCTCTGATAATCATACCTTTGAAGAGTTGATCCACTTGTTCTTTTATGGTCTTATAAAAAAAACAGAGTAAGTAAAAACTCATTTCGCAATTAAATTCACAGTGGCTATAATCTGCTCAAAAGGCATGTCTGTGCTTATCCAAACTGAAAGAGACTCAGTTCATGGATAACCTTTTCCAAAACCAAGCCTCTTAGAACTCTATATTCCTAATTATTTAAATTCGTAAGTGGCTGCAAGCTTGTAAAGTCAGATATGACAATTCGACTTTTGTGAACTTTAAAATTGACAAACTTAATCAGTTTTACAATAAAAAAGAACTGTTGAACGGATACCAAGCCACATTAAAGCATAGTAAGGCATCCTTCAAAAGTTCTTTTAATTTATCATCTTATAATTGAGATTATATCTTATAAATTGAGATCATAGAAGCGCAATCTCAATTCTAGGCATCTTAAATTGATTTTATAATGCTCTCTAGAGCCTTTTGATTATGATCTTCTAAGGTTGTAAGTGGTGGTCGACAAGGGCCTACACTTAAGTCACCTCCCAAAATATTGAGAGCCGCTTTCACTGGCATTGGATTAACTTCACAGAACAATGCATTGACAAGCGGAATAAGTTCTAATTGAATCGCCAAACTCTCTTGATGCTTGCCCTCCAAATAGAGTGCAACCATATCGTGCATTTTTTGAGGCACTACATTGGCCGCCACTGAAATAACGCCAACACCACCAAGAGATAGTAAAGGAACCACTTTATCATCTTCGCCTGAATACATATCTAATTTGCCCTGACATAAGTGTGCCAAAGCAACCGCTTGGGCAAAATTGCCGCTGGCTTCTTTAATGCCGACAATATTGTCAATTTCAGATAGCTTAAGTGCAGTCTCTGGTGCAATATTCATGCCTGTCCGACTTGGGACATTGTATATAATAATTGGGATATTAACGGCTTCAGCCATTGCTTTAAAGTGTTCGTATAGTCCCTTTTGAGTGGTTTTATTGTAGTAAGGCGTCACGTGCAACAAGCCGTCTACACCTGTCTCTTCTGCTCTTTTAGACAAATTAATCCCATGTTTGGTATCATTGCTTCCAGCACCTGCTATAACGGGTACTCGTCCTGCTGTGTATTCAACAGCGGCTTTGATGCATGCGATTTGTTCATCGTCTGTCAAAGTGGATGCTTCACCTGTCGTACCACAGATAATAATCGCATCAGAACCGTTTTCTATTTGGTAATCAATTAAACTCTTTAAACGGTCGAAATCAATCGATAAATCTTCTTTAAATGGTGTGACAATTGCCACACCTGATCCTGTAAATAATGCCATATCTTTCTCCTATTCTTTTTTTGGCGTACTCGCGCATTCAGAGTACAAGCCTCATAATTATTGAATCTTCAAATACTAATGATTTACATAAAAAAACAACTAGCAGAGCGCTAGTTGTGGGCAACAAAATAATTCTAAAATTGATCACAAGTAGCACTCCATAAGCATAAAACTTATGACAGTCAAAGAGCTATTAACCATTTAACCAGATCCTACCATAATGGGTGGTATTCACTTCGGCACCTTTGCCTTTTAACGTCTCTCATATGTACCCTTATACATCAACACGTCTACTCTTCATCGGTGCGCCTCTACTGTTCTATTTAGTTATTTATAATCTTAACGTGCTTTTATAAATCTGTCAACTTTAATTCACTAATTTTCTTCACGAACACTTTCATATAGTTGTAAACCAATCTTGGATATGGCCTCAATTTCTGAAGTCACAATATGAGTGATCTCTGATTGAACTTCGACCCTAGATGCAATTTCTTCAAAATGCGCTGAATTCTCCTGCAAAATTGCAGCAATATTGGCAATAGAATCTTCTATAGTGCCGAATTCTTCATATATTTTTTTGATGAGCTGGGACTCTTCATTGAAATTATTGCTTGCATTCATAAAATTTTCATCTACAATTTTGAAATTGGTGTCTAGCGTTTTCATTGCTTCCACGCCTTCATTCATTGCAACTTGTCCAACCTCTGCTTTCAATAAAGCCTCTTTTGTCGCACGCATTAATTCTGAAGTTATTGAGCGAATATCATCTGCAAAAGTACTGCTATCCACAGACAATTTTCTGATTTCTTCCGCCACAACTGAAAAACCCTTTCCATGTTCACCTGCACGTGCAGCTTCAATGGATGCATTCAAGGCCAGTAGGTTTGTTTGCTCTGCAATTGATAAAATGCCCTCTATGTGCTTCTGAATGTCATACATGCTCTTTGAAAGTGCTTTGATTGTATCGAAGCTCTCTGTCATCGTATTGTTCATCTTATACACTGAGCTTGACATGGCCGTCATCGATAAATGACTCTCTGCAAAAGCCTGCTTTAAATTCGAGAATATATGGTCCAGAAGTTTCATAATTTCATTGGTCTTCTCAACGTTATTGCCTGAAACACTGACACTATTGTTTATATCGACTACCGTTGTTGCTGCACTTTCAACGCTTTCAGCGAGTTCTCTAACAGCGTTGTTTATCGCCAAGTTGCTGTCTCTATTATCTTTCATTTTAGTAGTACAGCTTTGAGTGGAATCCTTTAATTCAACCGAAGAAACGCTCACATTTTCTAATACTTGCTCTAATTTTGAAAGTGAAAGTTCATTTTTTTTAGACTGCATATCAACTTCACTTACCGTTTCCTGTCCCCACTTATTCAGCAATAAAAGCACTAAAAAAGCACTCGTCAAGGCGCCCATTCGAGGTATATAATCGCCTAGCCCCATGCCACTGTCTAACAAAAAGTTAGGATTAATCAGGTACAGTATAATTAAAATGCCAATCATTGCACTCCCAGAATACAACATTTTTTTGTAACTGAAATACAATGCTTGCATGACTAACGCAACCATGTAAATGTTGAACATTCTTGCTACGCCACCGTTTACAATGGATAATGTAATCGATGCAAAGAAGGGTAAAAAGATTATGAACTCACACCGAAATAGCTTTGGCAGTGGTAAAACACGCACCACAGAAGCAATGATTGCCGTGCCCATAGTGGCCACTAAAGCCTTAACCGCATACGTCGTACCGCCATTTACATAGGCTGTCAAACTCAAAAATAATGAAAAAAACCAAATAAAAATAACATTAACCTTAATCGCCCGCTCTAAATTATAGTTCATAGAAGTTCACCTCTTTTCCATATTTTAAGTATGTACATGGCAGCTGGGTTTGGCAATTCAACCTATACATACAATCATCCTCAGAGATCTCAAAAAACGAATCCACCTCATTTTCCCTAATATTTTATCATATCTATTAACGATATAATAGCTACATGTATTTGCATTTGTCTAATATTTAAAAGCCACTGAGTATCTTCCATTCACTCAGTGGCTTGATGTATTGGTTTTAGCATTGGTTTTGGTTTTACTCAGACTATATATTGCTGGAATCCGATTTTGAATCCAATTTTGAATTCTATCTAAAATTTTTGTAGCCTTAATTTAGCGCCAAGAATCGCCCATTATAAGACTTGCTTGACTACAAATTGTATCAATATACGCTTGAGTTTCTTGATCCCATACCTTATTTTTCAAATCTTTAATCGGTATCAAAACACCATATGTGCCCTCTTCAGATTCTTCCTCCATAAAAGCAACAGGCGTTACTTGCATCCCTGTCACAAAAACTCTAATATGATCCCCCGATTTAATTTTCGAGATTTGTATATTTGCAACGTAACTGAGAACAGTAGATTCTCCACTGAATACAGGAATCAAATTCCCCAAACTATAAAGAATAGGGACTCTCACATTTGAATCTCTCATTGGTGTATAAATCTCATAAGGTTGAGCAATATGTGGATGATGACCAATAATCATGTCTGCACCCATTTCTGCAATTCTATGTGCAAACTCTATTTGCTTTGGATGGGGATATAATTCAAATTCAATTCCCCAATGTAAAGCAACAGCGACTAAGTCACAGCCGTCTTCTTTCGCTCTTTTAATTTGAGCTTCTATCCTTGTCAAATCTGGATCTTCTACTTCTAAAAAGGGGGTTACATCAATCATCCACTCTTTACCTTTAGGTAATGCCTTGCCATTCAAACTAAATGTATGACCAACCCATCCGATCTTAATGCCTTTTGTATCTGTAAATACGGTTTGATTAACCTCTGACGCATTGCGATATGCACCAACATATTTAATGTGATCCTTCCTCAACTGATCCATAGTGATATCAGCACCTTCAAACCCACAATCCATAATATGATTATTTGAAATCTGTAGGATATCATATTTATGTGTTTCATGTTTCACCAACGTATGGTATTGATTTTTAGTAATATTTATTTGTGGTGTGTCCCCTTGCCCTTCAACCCCCATGGGTCTAGGTGCATCTTTTGATAATGTCGATTCAAGGTTCGCATAAGAGAGATCCCTACCAAAAATCAGTGGACTCACATATTTGTACAAATGATCCCCAGATGTCTCAATATGTTTTCCTTGCATCAAATCTCCCGACGCGCTCATCGTAATGTTTTCCATCACTTCACCCTGGATATTCCACTGAAAATCAGTTGCTTTAAACTTCTCAAAGTGTTCTCTTAAGCCAAAGCCACTTCTTGGATTCAAAATTGGCTTTTGAGTCTTACCAACCCAGTATGCGACAAAATTCAAGTCATTCGTATCCACAACCATATCTACGGGTTCATCCCAAACCCCTTCAGCTCTTGCTTTATCTATCAAATTTAAAACATGCTTTTTAATTTTTTCATCACAACCATCCGCAAGAAATGATAAATCTCTTGGCAATGAAACCGGTCTCGTTTTTACCATCATCTACCTCCAAATCTTTAATGTATGATCACTATAAATCTTATTTTTATAAAAAATCATGTGCATCCACTTGCAGCACTCATATTTCTTAAGTTTCTATTTCCGTTGTCAGTTGGTTCACCTCTTCTTCCTTTTTACCGAAAAAACCCACTTTGAATAAAAAATAGCTGACAAATACGGATATAGCAATCATAATCGGAATATTATATAACCCTGATGCAATATTCAATTTTACAATGACAATGCCGACAATTGCAGGCACTATAACGGTCCTATAATTTGTAATCACTGAAGCAAATAATAAGGCACCAAATAACGCTGGAACAATTTGTGCAAACCCAATTTTAATAGAAGGTTGTGCAAAGAAAGAAGTAAATGGTGTCAATAAAAGAACCCCAACTAAAATTATAATTTCTGTTACAATTGCCGATGCCGCAACTGCCATCGTTGAGAGCACTTCACCTTCTTCAGAATTAGGATCAATATCTGCAGATTGTAATCCAACCATTGACGCAGGGACTTTTATATTCATCCAATTCCCGCTAAGCAACATGACAAAGTAACCTGCTGATCCGATAATTGGAGCAAAACTTAAAAATTCACCTGCTGATATCAGCGGTATCAACGACATAATCACTATTAGCCCCGCAATAAACCCCTCTTTTGTGGGCAGTATTCCCCATTTTAACCACAATGTAACCGGAATCGCAAAAGTTAATAACAAGAATACTGTCGCTGTTAATCTGCCTAGAAAATACACCTTGTTTTCATATAATTCATGTTTTGTGTCCATATTAACCCCCTTATTTGTTTAATAAAATGACGACAACAACAGCCATTAGCATACTTGTAGATAGGGCATACTCTCTTAACCATTTTGCCTTGAACTTAACAATTATAAAGGTCATAATTGCCATTACCGCTGCGGCAATGCCTACTGCATAGGCCGAGCTCCCCCCAGAAAATAACGCAGGTAATACAAAACTTATTTGAACACACACCAAAATTGTCGTTATAATGACATTTTGTAATCTCGTATCTTTTGAAACGGCTTCCTTTACCCTCTTCTTATATTTTCTCAAGAAAAAGATTGCATAAAGAAACGCGGGCACAACGCCAATCGTCATCACCCATACCGAATTGGCGAAAGCTTGTGGTGTATAGTTTGCGGCACCTAACTGTGCGCCCATGGTTTTTGCGCCAATTGAAGCTCCAGTCAGCTCATACATCAAAGAGCCTGCCATGCCCAGTCTTGCCCAGGAGATGGGTACACCCATTGCAGGTGCCAATGAAATTAAGCCCACAATAATAGCAATTGAAGGTATCACAGTTGTTATGGACGCTGCCTTTACAACTTTTCTAATTGTTTTTTTATCAATATTCAGCTCTTTCGCTCTTTTTTGAGCAAGACGATAAAAAATGATGGCTTGTGCCGATAAAACCGTCAAAATGATGATTGTTATCACATATAACAATGGTGAGTTTGCGATTTCCAAATAATTCATAAATCCCCCTTTTAGAAAAAAATTTGAATGCCTCTCCTTTTTACTTACTTAATATATTAAAATAAGTTTCCGTTTTTTTGTAATGTTTAAAATTTATAAGTAGATATAAGTTCAGATAAATATCCTGTTTTTCTCCATAATCTTCTAAATCAGTAATAGCCTCTATTTTATAATATTCAGTAATAGTATTATTTACTTTTTGTCACATCATTATTAAAATATATTTATAAGGAGAATCATATGACTTTAGATCAAATTAACTATTTTAAAGAAATTGTATCTGCTGGATCAATGAACCAAGCTGCAAAAAATTTGTTCATTTCTCAACCCAATATCAGTCTTACAATTAAAACACTTGAGAATGAACTCGGGTATAAATTATTCAGAAGGCATTCTACGGGGGTTCAACTCACTCAACAAGGCAACGCATTTTTATATCATATAGAACATATTTTAGAGAATATTGACAATATCAATAAGATCGATTGCAAGCATAGTAAAATAGAGCCTAAAAAACTCAACATATCCTCTGAATACAGCTTAGCGAGTATTCTGCCTATCATCCATATGATGGAAACACTTGAATCCGACGCTTTTGAATTGAAACATCACCAACGGGAATTTTCAAATGTAATTGAGGATGTTTTTAAGAAGCATGCTGATTTGGGCATTATTACAATCCATAAATCACAAGTTGCATCACTAAATGGTATGCTTATAAACAAAGGCCTTGAATTCCATATTATTTCGGAACTCATCATGGGGGTTGTTGTTTCAGAAGATCATCCTCTGTCAAACAAAGCATCTCTCAGTCACAAAGATATAAAAAAATATCCTCAAATTCGATTTGATATTGACAGTCGAGAATCACCAGCATCCTTTACACTTTTGGAAACCACATACAATCAATCTGACAAAATCATTTCACTCAATGATATTTTTCATTTGTTGATATGCCTAAAGGAAACCTCTGGTTTTGCACTTATCCCTTATAGTAATTCCAATAGTTTTAATACCTTCATCGGAAATATGAATATACCGATCCGATTCATCCCTCTATCTCATTCAGCACCTGTTATCTTAGGTTATATAGATACGATTGGGGAAGAAATCAATTATTTGAAAAGTGAGTTCATAAAAAAGGTAACACTTCTATATGATAAAAGTACTGAAAAGGATATTGAGGAGGTATTATGACTTTAGATCAGATTAAATACTTTGTTGAGATCACACGTTCAGGATCATTTAACAAAGCAGCACAGAGGTTAATGGTGACGCAACCCAATATCAGTTTAATGGTCAAATCACTTGAAACAGAATTGAACTATAAACTCTTTATAAGAAATACCACAGGCATTGAACTTACACGGCATGGCGCTGAATTCTTATATTACGCCGAAAACATCTTAAAGAGTTTAGATAAGATCGATACGATTCAACCTATCGAAATTGAAGAAGACAAAACCAGGTTATGTGTTTCATCTCATTTTGTTGCTTCTAGTATTTTCCCCTTAGTTTCCTTAATAAAATCAACTGGAAATAAAAATTACACTTATAAACTTTATCAAAAATCATTTTTTGATGTAGTCGAAGATGTCAAAATGGGCGATAGCGACATGGGACTCATTACGATTAGTAAGATGCAAGAAACACTTATGTACAATTTACTGGCAAAAAACAACCTCAAATTTCACTCTATAAGTGCCGTGGATGTTACTGTGCTCTTATCTAAAACGCACCCTCTTGCAAATCATAAAAGTCTCAATTTTGAAGATTTGAATCATTATACACAAGTTCATTTTGATATTGGTCAAAAAGAATTTTATAGTGCCCATGCTATTAAAGAAATGCAATATGACCAGTTTGACAGGCGCGTTTCAGTTACTGATTTTTTCCATCTTCTCTATACATTAGAGAAAACCAATGCATTTGCATTATCTACAAATATGTCGTTTTACAACATAGAGCAGTTGCTAAAAACGATTAATATTTCGCTTCGCTGTATTCCATTTGACAAAAAAGTCCAATTTGATATGGGGTATATTGAACGTATTGATAGCTCTCAAAGTGATGAAAAAAAAGCGTATATAGCTCAGTTAAAAAAACTGATCTTTTAGCAACTCATATTTATAAAAAAAAGATGCTAATACTTGGTCACAAGTAGTGCATCTTTTAAATATGATTTACTCATTATTGGGGATTACCATTACAAACTCAACACCTCTCTCTTTATTTCGAGCGTAGACCTCCCCTTGATATAAATCTACTATCCGCTTTACAATGTACAGTCCTAATCCATTTTGTCCGTCAGCACCTTTTGAAAACGCAGTGAACAGCTTATCTAGATGTATCTCTTCGATAGATGGTCCATCATTTGATATTGCTATGGTTATATTTTTTTCATCATTGGAAAGTTGGATATCAATAGTTGACTGACTATAACGCAACTGATTTTGAAGTATATTTTCAAAAACCATTTTCCACAACTCATAATGTCCTCGAACAGTTTCTCCATGCATTTGAAAGTGCCAATCCACATCATGCCGCTCATATTTGAGAAGATCGTAAATTTCTATTATCAATCGTTCCAACTGAACGGGTTCAGTGGGTAAACTTTGCCGTGCCATATAATCGATATTCGTTATGCTGATCAAATCTGCTGTTCTCTTTTGAAGTCTTACGGCTTCCCTATCTATTGTATCAACGGTATCTTCAATGGTTCCTTTTGGATAATATCCATCCCTTATGGCTTGTAAATAGCTTCTAATCACCATAATTGGCGTTTTCAACTCATGGGAAATGCTCTGCATGAAAAATTGTTGATTATTATCATGTTGAACCAGCTCTCTCCGCATCATTTCACAAGATTTAGACAAATTTTCAATCTCAAAGGGCCCGTCTACTTTAATGGGGTCTTCCCAATCCCTATTGGCAATTCGGTACATATCTTTTTCCAATACGGCTAATGGCCTTGATATTTTATTCGCTATCATCTTAGAGGGTATCAACAGTAAAATGGATAATATGACTATTGATACAAATACAATCCAAAAGCGAGATAGAATTAGATATTTGAAATCTTCTTTGACTGATGAGTACAAATAGTAAGGCTGACCATCTATATTCATTTTGAATATAACAGCCATTTCTCTTTCACCATCAATGATCTTTTCATAGCGCTGAATCTTCAGTTGTTGTGCATCTCCGAGTTTTACAATTTCCCTTTCAAGATTAGTGCCTGATTCTATATCTGGACCAGAAGACTCTCCAATATCATCGCCCTTATTACTGTTTGGCGATACCACAATATTCGTAATTTCTAAAGGTGCTTCCGTTATCACCTGAGAATCGCTTAATTTAAAAGAGGGGGTGATTTCAAATTCAGAGAAATTCGCTTCACCCTTTAAATGATCTGTTAAAACCATCTGATTAATATGTTGAGCCTCTATCTGAGTGTATATTTGCTCTTTAAAGTACCTTTCCAATGACACATAAAAAACAGTTGAAAGACATATGCTAAAACCAATGATGATTACAATAAACCAGTACCATATTTGGATAGAAAGTGCTCTTTTTTTCATTTAAAGCCTCCTATACCCAAAGCCATAAATCGTTTCAATTCGTAAATCGGGCATTTTTTTTCTCAATCTCTTGATGAGATTATCAACGACTCTGTCAGAATAAAAAGCTTCTGTGCCCCATATTTGATCTAATATATGATTTCGTGATAGGGCCTTGTTTTGATTTTCAATAAGGAGCAACAATAAATCAAATTCTTTTGAGGTCAACTCAATCGATTCATCCTTTTTACATACTGTTCGCCTAGATTGATCTACTTGATAACCGTCAACTTGGATGATGTCATGATATGTCTTGGGTGCATCACTGTAAGTTCGCTGTAGGATTTTTTGTATTCTAATAATGAGTTCGCGAGGCAAAAATGGCTTCGCCAAATAGTCATCACTACCTAATTCTAATCCCATTATCCGATCTATATCTGAGTTTCTTGCTGAAATAAATATGACTGGAATCTCAGGCGTTTCAGCTTTAATGGCCTTTATCAATTGAATGCCATCTAAATCGGGAATCATAATATCTAGCACCCATAAATCAGGGGGTGTCATGATTTTTTTTTGAGCTTCCATACCACGTGTAAAGGACTGAACTTGCCAGCCTTCTTCACTAATGTAATGTGACAATACTTGATTTAGGTTTTCTTCATCTTCAACTAAATAAATACAATATGACATTTCTCTCTCCCAAGCTTTTACCTTCAATATTGATCTTGTTCATCTAACAATATTGATCTTGTTCGTCTAACAATGATCAATTATATCACATTTAAAAGAGAACCAAAATTAGGTTCTCCTTTAAGAGGTATCTTTATATCTTTCTGTAATGCTAATATAGACTTCCATTTTTTAATTGAAACTTCAATCCATTGATGATTTTCTTTTGATCTAGTGCATCGAGGGGAACACACGTATTAATTTCTAATGTATCCATCTGCATGATTTCAATTTTGCTTTCTTCAACATTAGTCATTTCTGCCAAGTCATACACATAATTTATCTCCAGAGCTTTACCATCCGAAAAATCAAAAGCAACATTTGAAAAATCAAATAGAGCCTCTGAAATTTCAAAGTAACTTTGCTCAGATGCCACAAATGCTGACCCTCTGATATCATCAGCAGAGACGATATCCACCTCCCCTATAGACGTCTCAGCAAAAGCCCCCATACGACTTCCCATTATCATTAACCCTATCAAACCTACTGCTAAAATATTTTTTTTCATCTTAACTGCCTCCATTTGTTTTTATCAACTTAACTTGATCAAATCAGTTTTGATATGCTAAGTATAAAAAACAAATGTAACTCAAATATGCTCAAAATGTGTCAAATTGTGAAAATTGCTCATCCTCTTAACGCCTTGACTTTAATTGAATTCAATAGTATTATATGGATGTAACTATCAAAATCACAATTTGAACGTTACAAAAAAGGAGGGCTATATGACGTCTAAACTCAAAATGATTGAAACTGAATTGAAAAATCTTGGGCTTAAATCATCTTTTTTAAGTATTGATGATATCCCTAGAATAGAAAGTACATATCATCAAAATGTTTACAGAGATGAAGCCAATGTTCATTCATATGAGAAATACTTAAAGAACATTCGCTTCACCAATGATAACAATATAAAAATGGAGAGTATTTTGACTATTGCAGTCTATCAGCCGCATTCCAAAATAAGCTTTAATATGGATGGTCATAAAGTTACAAGAGTCTTACCATCAATGTATTTATACGATGTAGATCCTCTTGATCAGAATCGCAATTCACGTGTAATGACCATAAATAATGACATTCAAAATTTATTAGAATCCTATGGACACATGGTTTCTCCAGTGTATTTACCTGCAAAAACTATTGCGATTGCTAGCGGACTTGCAAAGATGGGCAAAAACAATCTTTGCTATATTGATGGCTGTAGTTTTTATTGGTTTGCTACGTACCTGACGGATATACACGTCGATAAAGAGAGCATAAAACCAACCTCGTTGTTTATGAAAGAATGTGAGCACTGTAGTAAATGCATAAATAATTGTCCAACTGGTGCTTTGAATCCCAGTCATAGTTATGTAAAAATTAATAAGTGTCTAACGTATCATAATGAGTCTTTGGAAATGACGCCCGTTTGGATTGATCGCAAATGGCATAATTCAATGATTGGTTGTATTCGATGTCAATCCGTATGCCCATTAAATCATAAGCATATGAAGAAAATTAAAACCTTCGAAAGTTTTAATGAGCATGAAACAAAAGAGATTCTTGCAGGCAACTCAATAGATTCTTTTCCAGAAGAGTCTATCCGAAAGCTTAAGAATATTAATTTTTTTGACAATTATAAATTATTAACTCGAAATTTATCTCTATTGGAAAAGAGAGCTGATTAACGCCATTTATGATTAATTTAAGATTTGTTATTGAAACGGGATGTGAATTATTTGCATATTCATAGTGGATAAACTGAGATACCCATGCACTTAGCCAACTTAAAGTTCGTCATATACGAAGGGGGACTTTAAAGTCATAGGTATGCGCCAAAATCATGTTTCCCATGAACATTTTTTAAATTTTATAAATTATTTTATTTTTTATGTTTAAAAGTAATATTTTCGTGGTATAATATCTGTGAAAAATGTAACAATTACAATTTTGAATCAAATACAAATAAGGAGATCAATTAATTATGAAAAAAGTGGTAATCGTAGGCACAAATCATGCAGGAACAGCTGCAACAAATACTATTTTAGATAACTCAAATAATCATCAAGTCACTGTTTTTGATTCTAACAACAACATCAGCTTTTTAGGCTGTGGTATGGCGTTATGGATTGGCAATCAGATTGCCGGACCAGAAGGTCTATTTTATTCCAACAAGGAAACACTAGAATCAAAGGGTGCTAAGGTATATATGGAAACACCAGTCAATAAAATCGATTTCAATGCTAAAGTAGTCTATGGTAAAAACGCTCACGGCGAGATCATCGAAGAACATTATGATGATTTAATACTAGCAACTGGTTCTTTGCCAATCATTCCTAAGATCCAAGGTATGGAACTTGAAAATGTTCAAAAGGTAAAATTATACCAACATGCAGAAGTAGTCATTGAGAAACTCAAAAATCCAGAAATTAGAGATGTTGTCGTTGTTGGTGCTGGTTATATTGGTGTTGAACTTGCAGAAGCTTTTGAACGTCATGGCAAAAATGTAACCCTAATAGATATCGCAACAACAAGCTTACCTGCATACTATGATGCGCCATTCACACAAATGATGAATGAAAACCTTTCATCACATGGTATTAAACTAGCATTTGGTGAAACCGTTCAAAAACTCGAAGGCGATGGAAAAGTAGAGCGCGTCGTCACAGATAAAGCAACACACAAGGCGGACATGGTGGTTATGGCAATTGGTTTCAGACCCAATACTGAACTTGGGGCAGAACATTTGGATCAGTTTAGAAATGGCGCTTATTTGGTCAACAAAAAACAAGAAACTTCAATCCCTAATGTATATGCCATTGGTGATTGTGCTACAGTTTATGACAACTCAATTGATAATACAAGCTACATTGCACTTGCAACCAATGCGGTTCGTTCTGCAATTGTAGCCGCACATAATGTCATCGGCAACGATATCGACTCTGCAGGCGTACAAGGCTCAAATGGTATTGCCATCTATGATTTGAAAATGGTATCAACAGGCATAACAGCAGAAAGAGCAAAATTGCTCGGACTTGACGTGCTATATACTGATTTTGAAGACTTACAAAAACCGGAGTTTATCACAGAAGAAAATCACAAGGTTAAACTCAGAATCGTATACGATGCTAAAACTAGAATCATCTTAGGCGCACAAATGGCTTCACAACATGACATGTCAATGGGCATTCATTTGTTCTCACTTGCCATCCAGGAAAAAGTGACCATTGATAAACTCGCATTAACTGACTTGTTCTTCTTGCCTCATTTCAATAAACCTTATAACTATGTTACAATGGCAGCAATCACTGCCAAATAGATATTTTATGACTATCTCAAAATCCAGCCACAAACAGGCGACCCTTAACTAATCTATACACATTTTATTCTCTATTAACATGAAAAACCTCCAAATTAGATCATCTCATAATATGAATTGATTTGTCTAATTTGGAGGTTGTCACTTATACTGAAGTGAACGCGCTGCACTTTTTCCTTTTTCATGCATCGAAAGCTAATAGAACCTCAAAGCAGAAATAGCTATAACCATTATTATTACATGGCTATAGCTATTTTATATGTGTGATGCATTTAAATCCGTATTTACGCTCTACATATCCTGTACCTTTGAGTAAGTAACTCAATTCAGTAAATTATTAATACGTCAGTTTTACATTAATAAAAGCATTTGTATTTTTATTTGTCATTTAGTTTTTAGGAATCTTCCCCACAAAGGTCCCCTATAGTCTCCACATTACATACATGGTTAATAGGATTCCCCTTATACGTCCCCATTGCTTGAAATAAGCACTGACATCCAGAAAGTCCTTTATTTTCACCTTCAACGACAAACTCAACATCCTCAGTTCCAAGACTCGTCAAAGTAACATGAAAATCCTCTTTCAGAACATCAATAACAATAGTACCGGGATATGAGAATCCAGTTTTCTTACTCGTCCAAATATTATCGTAGGTAATATCTGCCTCAACATTCACTTCAGTGCCATCCTCGTGTAAGAAGGTCGCAAAACACAAACGCTCTCCCGGATTGTAAAGGTCTCCAAATGACGCAGCACCACGATTATCTTTTAAGTTGTCAATACCTAACCATAACCAAGAGGCCTTTCCTGGAAGGAACTTAGGTGGTTCGTTCTTTTTATTAATATGACCATACTGACGATCAAACCAAGCATGGCCATCTGTAATTTCATATGATGTATTGTCGATGGTTACAATACCCGTCACCTTCATGTTTACAAATCCATATTCATAAGATTGCATTTTTATAGACTACTTTCCAGCGCTTTCAAGAAGGCCGTTCCATTTTCGCTATTATTCAAAGTTATCAACATCTGCATCTGCCCCAAGGTTAAACCCTTTTCACGAAGTTCATTGTTTGCCTCTTTCTCCAGCGCGTCGTGAATTTTTTTTATAAGCATTCCGCATGGCTCTAAATCATCCACAAAACAACCTCCCTCTCATTAACTTAAATATAGCATCACTAAAAGGGTCAATAGTTTAAAAAAATGTAGTTGTACCAATATAGATCAGAACTACTTCTCTAGGTACTACTCGTCAAAATTCTCATTCACAGAACCCTGCTTTGCATTTTCTTCAATAAGGGTAAGCATTTCACTCTGTAGTTTTTCTATTTGCTCATCGTATTTAGAAGAGATATGTCTAGTGGAGTAACTTCCGATAACTCTGATTACATTTTCCCTGAAGGTTCCTACAAATTCACCTTGATTTTCTATCACACTTTTTATGGCGGTCATAGTTGCCTCATACCAGGGGATTGTTCCTTTAAAGTGAGGGGGCAAGACGTACAACAAAAAAATACTCACTATTGTTCATACGACGCAAGTGAGTATTTCTTTTTTATATAGCTATTCATTATATTTCTTTACTTGACTTTTTTCTAAAACTAGGTTTTCAATATTCTTCAACAAAGCAAGATCGTGTGCTACAGCAGGTAAACAGGTTAAGGCTGCCACGAATATTTAATGTCGGTTAATTTATGTTTTTGACAAGAGAACCGTCGGTGTTAAAGTAATACCTTTTGCCATCAATCTCAAGCCACTTATCGGATACCATCAGACCATCCTTGGTAAAGTAATAGGTCTTGTTGTTTCCGTTTGCACCAAGATCCCAAAAGCCGACTACCATTGTCTTACCGGAATAATAACGCCAGTTATCGCTGTCTTTGACCCAGCCGGTTTTCAGAGTACCGTCGGTGTTAAAGAAATACTTCACACCGTCGATGGTCTGTGTGTCGGTTAAAGCTTTGCCATCCTTGTAGTACAAGTACTGTCCAGCATCGTTTTGCGCCCAGCCCTTCGCTGTGGCTGGGTTGATGGTCAACTTGATATAACGCTCTAAAATGGAGGAAACCTCTGCGCGGGTAGCATTTCCTTTTGGATTAAACTTATCGTCACTGCCGCCCGTCATAAGTCCCGCCTGCTGCATGACTTTTACGGCTTCTTTGTAATCACTGCCGATGCTGGAAGCATCAGCGTAGACGCTCGCTTCACGGACGATTGGCAGCGTATAGCCTGTTGCCTTTGCATAGTTTGCAAAGATCACTGCCATTTCCTCACGAGTAATCGCCCTGTCCGGAGCAAACTGGCTGTTTCCAATGCCCTGAACAATGCCCTTGCTGTACGCCCATTCGATGTATGGACGAAATACACTGTCTGTTTTTACATCTATGAAGCTGTTTGTTGTATAAGCTTTCGTGTCTACTTCTGGTAATCTGCCAAGAGCTGTTACCAGCATTCCCCGCGTCATAGCAGAATTTGGTGCAAATGCTGTTTCTGTACTTCCAGAAAGCAGCCCTCTACCCACCACATAGTCAATAGATGCCTTTGCCCAATGGGTACTGATATCTGTAAACTTTGCTGTCGGTGCAGTGTATCCGATACCATACTGCGAGAAGTGGGTCGTTGTAAAAACAACACAACCGCTATTTGCATCATAGGCAGAGCCTGCAATGCGAGTGGCATTGCCCTTTGCGTCTACATAGACCGCATACAGGCCACCGACTGCTTCATTCTTGCCCAGTGTATAAGGGATAGATACCGTTGCAATTCCGCCTCCAAAGCTGGACACGCTCTTACCGTTGCCATAGCCCACAGTAGCGTCATACACCGGTCTTGTGCCGATCATCTGTTTTGCTACAGCGGAAAGGTTTGTCTTAGGTGCAATGGTAATTCGGATATCTCCAGTACTCTGCTTCTGAATTTCTGCCAGTGCCTTTTGGTCAAAACTTACCTGCACAAGAGAGTCGTTTATTTCAAGACTACTTACGCCTGCGCTCACAAGGCTATCCAGAGAACTGCGTGTCAGTGCTGCCGTTAGAGAAGCTGTACCCTCAGGCATGATTATATCCAACGCAACAGTGATATCTGTTCCTTCTTTGCCCTGTTCCTTTGCATCCGTCTGTGCTTTGGCAATCGCATCTATTACTGCTTTATCCGGAATAGATGCACTTGCAGTTCCATTCGTTCTCGTTGTTGCTGTGACAGGAGTCGTTGCCATTATCGGCTGATTTGGCTTCTTTTCCAGTGTTGTTGTAGGTGTTGTAGTTGTTGATGTTGAGCTTCCTTCAGAGGAAGAATCGCCTCTTGAATAATCACTGCTGTCACCGCCGGACGATCTGATGGTCAAAGTGCCTTTGTCGATGGCAATGTCATACTTCTCTGATTCAGTAAACACTGGTGAGCCAGTAAAGACAATATCATAAGTGCCTGCTGTGTTGGTGTTTGCCAAAAAGGTTCCGTCTGTTTTCTGGATTTCCATTTCCAACGAACCGCTAGAAAGAGAAATTATACTGCTTGTATCGTTATTTTTGAGGCCGGAATACACCACTTCCAGAGTTGGTATGGCTGTGCCTGTATCAATGCTAAAATTCTTAGGTTGAACCTTGAGGACTGTCTTCGAAACCGTAATCATTGCAGTGCTTACTTCACTCAAGGTGGTGTTGGACTCGTACTTTGCTGTAATAGTCGCTTTGCCGGATTTTAAGATTTGCACATTGGCGCTAGCGCCGTTGCCGGTCACATTGAGGACAGTGGGATCGCTGCTTACCCAAGTCCATGCCCCATTCTGACCAGGAGCTGTCGCGCTTGCCGTCAGGGTGAAAGTCCCATCACCATAAGTCTTGGCAGAGGGAACTGTGCTAGAGAAATTCACACCCGCATCGCGCTTATCCACTGCCTTAAATGTCATCGTTACAGTCGCATCCTCGTAGTTTTCGCTTTTAATCGTAACTGCCACGGTACTTTTTGTATCCTTTGTATTGGATGAGCTGCTGGAATATGTGAGGAAATTTTGGTTCACGACCGGCTGTACACTAAAGAAATCAGTACTACTCGTCACGCCCACCTCATAGCTTCGATTACTCGATGTACCGGGTGTACTTGGTTCAAAAGCAATGCTATTCAAATTGAATTTACCGGATACCACATTGTTGTAGATCACCGGGATTTCGGTAGGATCTTGAACACTTACCGCCGCCTTACTTACCGCAATACCCACTGTCTTTTTTAGGACTATGCCTGACCAGTCATAATTATCAATGTCATGTGGCGTAAACACCACATCATAGCCACTATTGGCTACGGTAGGCATGATACTGCCATCCTTCCATGCCCATGTGCCACTTTTGGAGCCACCGATCAGCTCAGAGTCGCCAAGGCGCTGGCCATAGGTAATGCTTGCCGACGTAGGCCATGTGAGCACTTCTGGCGCTGCCTGATTGACTGTAAGGTTTATCTTCTGTGTTAAGGCCATACTTGACCAGTCATAGTTATCAACGTCATTTGGCGTAAAAACCACATCATAGCTATTGTTGACTACAGTAGGCATGATACTGCCATCCTGCCATGCCCATGTGCCGGTTTTGGAGCCACCGATCAGCTCAGAGTCACTAAGGCGCTGCCCGTAGGTAATGCTTGCCGACGTTGGCCATGTAACCGCTTCCGGCGTTGCCTGATTGACTGTAAGGTTTACCTTCTGTGTTAAAGTCACACCTGACCAGTCGTAGCTATCCGTATCATTTGGCGTAAAAACCACATCATAGCCGCTGTTGACTACGGTAGGCATGATACTGCTATCCTGCCATGCCCATGTGCCGGTTTTAGAGCCACCGATCAGCTCAGAGTCGCTAAGGTGCTGACCATAGGTAATGCTTGCCGACGTTGGCCATGTGACCGTTTCCGGCGTTGCTTGATTGACTGTAAGGTTTACCTTCTGTGTTAAAGTCACACCTGACCAGTCATAGTTATCAACGTCATTTGGCGTAAACACCACATCATAGCTATTGTTGACTACAGTAGGCATGATACTGCCATCCTGCCATGCCCATGTGCCGGTTTTGGAGCCACCGATCAGCTCAGAGTCACTAAGGCGCTGCCCGTAGGTAATGCT
>NZ_JADKNH010000002.1:171168-446207 GCF_015352425.1 Fusibacter ferrireducens
GACTACGGTAGGCATGATACTGCTATCCTGCCATGCCCATGTGCCGGTTTTAGAGCCACCGATCAGCTCAGAGTCGCTAAGGTGCTGACCATAGGTAATGCTTGCCGACGTTGGCCATGTGAGCACTTCCGGCGTTGCCTGATTGACTGTAAGGTTTACCTTCTGTGTTAAGGCCACACCAGACCAGTCATAGTTATCAACGTCATTTGGCGTAAACACCACATCATAACCGCTGTTGGCTACGGTAGGCATGATACTGCTATCCGTCCATGCCCATGTGCCGCTTTTGGAGCCACCGATCAGCTCAGAGTCACTAAGGCGCTGCCCGTAGGTAATGCTTGCCGACGTTGGCCATGTAACCGTTTCCGGCGTTGCTTGTTTGACTGTAAGGTTTATCTTCTGTGTTAAAGCCACACCTGACCAGTCATAGTTATCAACGTCATTTGGTGTAAACACCACATCATAGCCGCTGTTGGCTACGGTAGGCATGATACTGCCATCCTGCCATGCCCATGTGCCGGTTTTGGAGCCACCGATCAGCTTAGAGTCACTAAGGCGCTGCCCGTAGGTAATGCTTGCCGACGTTGGCCATGTAACCGCTTCCGGCGTTGCCTGATTGACTGTAAGGTTTACCTTCTGTGTTAAAGTCACACCTGACCAGTCGTAGCTATCCGTATCATTTGGCGTAAAAACTACATCATAGCCGCTGTTGGCTACGGTAGGCATGATACTGCTATCCTGCCATGCCCATGTGCCGGTTTTGGAGCCACCGATCAGCTTAGAGTCGCTAAGGTGCTGACCATAGGTAATGCTTGCCGACGTTGGCCATGTAACCGCTTCCGGCGTTGCCTGATTGACTGTAAGGTTTATCTTCTGTGTTAAGATCACACCGGACCAGTTATAGTTATCAACGTCATTTGGCGTAAACACCACATCATAACCGCTGTTGGCTACGGTAGGCATGATACTGCTATCCTTCCATGCCCATGTTCCGCTTTTGGAGCCACCGATCAGCTCAGAGTCGCTAAGGTGCTGTCCGTAGGTAATGCCCGCAGCAGAAGGCCAAATAACGTCGCTATTGCTAACAGTTATTTTTTTGACGGTCAGATAAAAAGTTTTGGTGGCAAAAATACCCATGTGATCTGTGGCCTTTATGGATAATGAATAAGTTCCAGCAGGCGCAATGTTACCATCAATGGCCAGCTCCCCTGTATCAGGATTTATAGCTACGCCTGCCGGAATGGTTCCCTCTAAGCTATAAGTAATTGCTACGGAACCGGTGGCAGTGAAGGTACATGCTTCATTGGATTTTCTCTCGACAATCAAGCTGGTATTGGAATCTGTAAATTCTATATTTCCGACGAGCGTTATCATTTTTGATGCTGAGGTGCTCCAGCCCTTGCTATTGCGCGCCTGCACTTCAAAATCGTACGAAGTTCCGTTTGTAAGGTTGCTAAAGGTATGAGTGAGTCCGTTGCTTACCGCAGTCCAACTACTGCCGCCGTCCTTTGAAACTTGATACTCTGTAATGCTTGATCCCCCCGTATCCAAGGGTTCCGACCATTTCAGGAGAACATTTCCGTTCTTATCCGGTGTAGCGGTAAAATTTTGAGGTTTTGCAGGAACAGTAGCTAGATCAAATGACCCTGAAACGACTTCACCATCACCTGAGCGATTGCGTGCATTTACCTGAAACATTTGCTGGTCACCCCAGCTGATCACATCGAAATTGACATCCGTTTCTGTAAAGGTATAGCTGGTATGGTTTCCAGCAGATACAAACACCCCCATTGAGCCAATACATACCATGTATTCTGTAATTGTGCTGTCTCCCGAAAAATCAGGAGCCGCCCAAGTCAATGTGATACGCTTCTTATCGTCATCATCTCTGAAGGTGGTGATGGCAAGGGTTTTAGGTCCACCCGGCTTGCGCCCTGAAATGTCTTCTATCGTTGCTTTAGCACCTTTTTCATCCCCCCTAACTGCCCGCACTACTAATGTATAGCTAAGACCGTTTTCCAGCCCAATGAACGTATATGTCAAATTGCTGCCAACATTTATCCAAGAACCTCCGTTATCACTTGAAACCTCATATCCAGTGATTCCATCGGCATTGCCAGTAGGAATATCCCATTGTAATATAATTTCCCGATTGCCGACACTGGTTTTAAGGTTTTGCGGCGCTGATGGTGCTAAACTGATCAAATGCACAGGGAGTGCGCTTATCTGTTCTTCACTTACATTTTTGAGAACAGGCAGTTTTTGGGTATCAAAAAACCATGCAGAATCATTTGAAAACAAAGTACTGAAATAGTTTTCAGCTTGGATAGCTACTGTATTTATTGAGGTGCCATCTTTTCTGCTGCTGCCTTTTGGAGTTATCAGCATGCCTTCAAAGGCAACTTCCCCCTGAACTTGTGCATTCTGAACAAATCCTGCGACACGCCCGATATCTTCCGGACCACTTACACTGATATTCAGCGCTACGAGGTCATTAACTGAAAAGGTGTCAGTAATGTAGCCTACGGCGCCGCCTGTCTTGCTATTCGTTGCTTTAATCTCTCCAGTTGCAAAACAGTTGGTTACCGTACCATTAGCAGAAATTGTTCCCGCCACGCCGCCAATCTGTCCATAGCCTTGAATTGAACCGGTCGAATAGCAATTTTTGACACTGCCTCCAGATACTTCGCCCACCACACCACCTTGAGACATCATGCCACCCTTAAGGTCGACAGCGGCATAACAATTACTTAGGTTGCCCTGACTCATGCCGCCTGCTACGCCGCCCACACTGGTGGTAAAATTTGCATTGATAATGCCCGTAACATAACATTCAGATATTGCACCTTTAACCGATCCCGCAATACCTCCTATGTTATACCGGGTAACTCCAGCGTCAATCTGGACATTTTTCAGACCAATTTTTTTCACCTCGGCTCCTGAAGCAATAACACCAAACAGCCCCACATTGCTAATTGCTGTATTGGTAACTTTTAAATTGCTGATCGTTTTACCATTGCCATCGAACTTGGACTTAAAAGGAGCGTCATCGGAATTCCCAATAGGTGTCCAATCAGAAATCTCAGAAAGATCGATATCCGTTTCCAAGCGAAAATAAACGGTACTACTATATGCTTTTGCGTTAACTTGGCTTGCTAAAAAAACTAAATCCTCAGCACTTTTAATTTGATAGGGGGTGCCTATCGTACCATTGCCTGCAAGCTCAGTTACTCCAGTTTCTGTAAGAAGCATCGTCGTAAACACCGTAAAATGCTCCGCAGGCACTTCCAGCGTCCCTGTCTTCTGATCCACACTGGTGTCCATTCCCTTTGCTTCACTTAAGCTGTCGTCCATATGAAAGACTTTCAATTCCTGTGTGGGCATGGTGTCCTCTGTCACCATAGGCATCTGTGCAAAGGAAACTCTTACTTCACCCTTGCTTGTATCTGGCTGAATCTCGTTGCCGTCTTCGTCGGTGATGGTGATGTCAAAGGAAATCATCTCCGTTACTTTTTTTGTCGCATCCTGCTCATGAACCTCTCTGGTCACGGCATCCTCAATCTTTTTCTTATCTTCGGCATCGGTTATCTTCTTGGCATGAAGGACAGCCCATTCCGGGAACACATCTTTTTCCGCCTTGACGGTGATTCCAACGCCATCTATGATCGTGCTTTGGCTGAATACCCACTTGCCGCTGTCCTTAATCTGTACCTGAATCTGCGGCAGGTTTACGCTGTCTAGAAGAGTATAACCCTCTGGGAGAACTGGCTCATAGTAAAATACCGCCCCTGCATTAGCAGAATCAAAGGTATCCGCATTGCTGCGATCCTCATTGATTTGCCATGTGATATCCATTAGTGTCCGCTCTTGGGAGTTGAAATCTATGTGGATTGCAGAACCGGTCGTATTTGCTGCTAAAGGTACCTCGCCGTTGTCATTCTCTTGTGACTCTTCTGCATCATTTTCCGCTGTATCCGTTGAATAAACACGAAGTATTACGCTGAGCGTATCCGGCAGATCAATATCCGATTCCTTCGCGCCTACTAAAAGCTGCTGAGTGGCAATTTCCCCGGACAGTTCTTCAAAGTCCGTAATGGTTTCTACTTCCTGTGCATGGACAGCAACGCCATAGCTTGTAACCGGGTTCATCATCAAAGCTGCCAATATTACCGCTAACCATTTTTTTGCTCTTTTTTTAACAGAGATACAATTTAGGCGTTCTGCAATTTGTTTTAGTTTCATATACACCTCCAATGCCAAATGCCACTTTTTTTAGTAGTACCAGATCTTACTATTAATAATTCCATTTGTAATTACCTTCCGTTATCTTATAATGTTTCAATCCATTGAGCCTTTAAAGCAGCTACCTTTTTATAAATAGGATCATTATCCTTATAGTTATGATCTATTGTAATTTTTTCGCCGTTACCTTTTATAAGAAGAGTTCCCGGACAATTGATTTGCACGCCTTCATCATAAGTGGAATAGCTGCCTGATAACTTAAATTTATCAATATCGACATACTTAATAAGTGTAATATCTGGAAACCGCTCTTGAATTTCCGCTGGTTCCATGTTAAGAAAACTGTTGGGAAATGCTTCCCAGTATTCCATGTCATCTGTGTACATTAAGTTTGCCAAAAAACCAGGGTTTTCCGCCTTGAATTTTTTCTTAAGACTTCTGTTTGTATCCTTAACAAAACCATCTGTTATCTTGACAGCAATGAGTCTATCCTCATAAAACACCACAAAGCCATCATGAGCAACATCCTGGCTTGCTAAAACTGTTTTTTCCATATTGATACCTCCTCACGGCTTATCCTTCAGTAGCCCCTTTTCCCCAAGCAGACCACTTAGGACTTCCCCAACCTCTCGCGTAGCACGGTTGAGGTCTATATTCTCCTTGTTTAGAACATCATACATACCATCAGTTAAGGCATTGCCCATCGCTTCTTTGGCAAAACCTTCCACACCGCTATATACGCGTGTTATTGTAATTGTTGTTCCGGTAACGGCCACCTGAACCAAATATTTGTCTACCGGTGGAAACTTGATACACCTCATGATGCCACTACCCTTTATTTCTGGAACACCAATTGAATAGGTACCGTCTTTCATGATTTCATATAGCTCATCGTAGGTAAGTTTTTTGTTAGTCTTAACTTTGTCATACATTTTGATAGCATCTGTTGCACCTTGCTTAAATTTTTTTAAAAATCCCATGTTAAAATCCTCCATTATAAAATAATTAGTTTGTTTTTTCTGTATTTTCACCGCTGAAGCAAAACGCCATCTTTATCATTAAACTGATCGGTGGCGATCATAATTGCATCCACCAGACACCCAATACCTAACAGGCCTAAGGTAAATAAGTATAATATCCCCCTTCCTATGCGGCCCACATAGAAATAATGCGCACCAAAAAAACCAAAAAAAATGCAAAGAATAAGAGCCACATCTCTTTTTTTGGTACTTGTTTTACTTTCATCACCTTCCAAATCGTCATCCCCTTTCTTACTTCATTTATGTGTCTTAGCTGTCCTAAAAAGGATCAGAAAAAGCTGTCTGTTATTAAAAACAAATTGTTTTCTAATTCTTACAGAATCCAAACACCTTAATATTACGATTTAATAGAAAGTTATTCAATGAAGTCGATATAAAACACATCTTTTCGATGTAAAAAAAACGTTGAACCTACAAAAATAGACTTGACCAAATATTTCATAGAAAAATTGACAAAAATATGTTAATCTAATCGTGAATTATTATATTGCAGAATGGAGGAATACGTACATTGAATATTGGTATCTGCGATGATCTATGCTCAGATCTAGTGCTTTTGGAAGAATATATCTTGCTTTATATGAATACACATAATATTGACTGCACGATATATAAATTTGAAAGCGGTGATAATCTGTTAGCAGATTTAAAATATACACAGTATGACATCTTGTTTCTGGATATTTATATGCAAGGGAAAAATGGCATAGAAATAGCCCGCACCATAAGGAATGCAGGTTTGGAATGCATCATTATTTTTACCACTACAAGTCCAGATCACGCTTTAGATGGGTTTGAAGTTGGGGCAGTACATTATCTGATAAAACCACTGAACTATGAAAATGTGCAAAGTGGTTTAGCGCGTTGTAGTCAGATATTTGAACAATCCAGACAGTACATAGAGGTAAAATCAGGAAGAACAATTTTGCGCATTATTTTGAAAGATTTGATTTTTGCTGAGGTGTACGGCAACACCCTATTGATTCATACTGTTTCCACAGTAGTCAAGACCTATGTATCACTGGATGCGTTCATAAAGCTTCTACCTGCGGAAAATTTTCTGCGCTGTCATAGAAGTTATGTTGTCAATATGAATTTTATCGCGTCTCAGGAGGGCTCAGACTTTGTTCTAAAAGATGGTGCGATAATCCCGATTCCAAAAAAAGACAGGCAGCTGATGAGACAAAAATACTCTGACTATCTGTTTAGCAGAGTAAGGAGGCGGAGCCGTGTTTACTGATAGCATAAATTTTATATATATCGTCATTTTTATAGCACCTTTTGCCGTGCTCCGATTTTATCCATTTCTGGATAAGCTCCGAATTTCTGTTAAGACACTTTTGCTGCTCTATTTTGTACTCATCTTAGTTCAGGCCAGCCTTTTTTGTTTCGCTACACGTCAACCTTTTTGGGATTTATCTATGACCCAACGCTATCAGCTGACATTTTCCATTTTTAATTCGATATTATCCTTTTTTCTGGTCCGTGAAAAAATAGTAAAACAGATATTTGTTTGGGGCATTGCATTTTCACTGGCTGGATTCATTATGACAAACGCAAATTTTGTGGAAAGCCTGTTCTTTGCAAGATTCACAGATTCTGTTCCTTATTATACGTTTACTAATATCATCTCAGCTTTGCAAATTATCATCATTTTTCCTTTTGCAATTAAACATATGAAACAGAATGTTAGACCCGCATTGCAAATTGCCTCCGGAAAGTCATGGCATATCGTTTGGATTATTTTTATTCTTCTTTACAGCGGAACATTCCTTACAACAGGCGGTTTGGGGTTTGATCGTTCAGATACGCTTTATGACTATCTGATTAGAATATTTTGTTTTGGAAGTATAATCGGGAGCAGTGTAATTTTTTCCGTAGCACTGAAACAAACTGGAGAAAATATCCATCTGGAAGAAAAAGCTAACTTAAGCGAGCGACAGCTTGCATTGGAACGTGAATACTTTCAGGCGATTGTAGCGCATATAGATGAAACGAAAGCTGCACGACACGATCTACGACACCACCTGACTCTGCTTCAAGCGTATTCAGCTGAGGGCAAAAAGCAGGAGCTTGAGGACTACATCGGTCAGTATCTGCAAACCGTTGCGGAAGATTCCACAATCATACTTTGTAAGAATTATGCAGTCGATACTATCGTCCGCCATTATATAGAGAAGTCTAAACGTGCAGGCATACAGGCTGATGTTCTACTAAACCTTCCAGAGAAAATTACAATTGCAGAAAGTGATCTGTGTGTTGTTTTCGGAAACTTGCTTGAAAACTCATTGGAAGCATGTACTCGTCAAAAAACAGGAGAAAAATTCATCACTGTTAGTGCCGCATTGGTGGGAGAATATATCATTATAACCATAGATAACAGTTATGAAGGTTCCATTTTAAAAGAAAATGATGTCTTCCTTTCTTCAAAGCGGGACGGAAAAGGTATTGGTATTACTTCTGTTCAGGCAGTATCTGATAAATATTACGGAGAGGTAAAGTTTGAGTTTTCAGATCAAATATTTCGTTCATCTGTTATGTTGAAACAGTAACATAATAAGAAAATTACGTAAGATACAAGTAATTTTTTGCCAAGTAAAATATAAGGATATTTATTAAATATCTACTCCCGCTAAAGCGCCCTTTACTTATTGAACTGAACTCGCAAAAACGGACATTGCAAAAGAACAAAGAACTACAATCACCCCGCTTCTTCTTGGTAAAAAATTTGATATCAGCCTCATCAGTTGCTCAAGCTCTTGGAGCACTGATCCATACATAAATAGTTTTGACATTTCATTTTCCCTCTCTTTCTCTGGTTTTGGGTATAAAAAAAACGACAAGCTCATAGGTCAGTTTGATTAACCTATCACTTGCCGTTTAATCCTCAAGTTACCGTTTATAGTTTTAGAACATTATAAATATATTGATCTGCAAATTACGTATAGATTGCTTCGGATTATCTATCTCTCCAATACCCTAGATGATTAATTTCAAGAATATTATTGGGTGGAATTTGTATATTATTTTTAATCAATAGGACATTTTCACTTGGTTTACCAAAGTCAGTCCAATATGCCTTTGGCAAATAATTCAGAACCTTGTCCTCATCACTTTGGTCATCATCACTGTCATAAATTATCATCTCTCAATTCGCCTCAAGAGGCTGAGTGCATAGGGGTATGCTCATAGTCTCTTATTTAGATTATTAAAAACTATAATCCCACAGCTATACTGGAAAACAAGCATTATGATCAATCCGAAAACAACATATTTTGAAAATGGCATAAAATACCCAAGTACACTCAGTATGGAAAATACTATTATCAAGAAGCAAAAAACGCCTAGCATGATACGATAAGTTATACAACCGCTTTTATCTCTGAGCATAATCTTTCTTTCATCGGACATCTCAATTTTTTCCTGTTTCAATCTTTTTTCATACTCAATCTGATTTTCAGGCTTTGACCAATGTATAAATCTCAAAATCATTACGAGTCCAGGACCAATCCCCGCTCCCCCTAGTCCCCATAAAATACCTTCAAGCTTGAATTCTGTAATTAGAGCAATTGAAATACATACAATTCCAAATAAGGTATAACCGATCCCAACATATATATCTGACTTTTTCATACTTCTTCCTCCTCATAAATAAAAATTTCTTCAATGCTCAGCTCAAAATATCGAGCAATTTTAAAAGCTAAAATGATTGATGGATTGTATCGTCCATTTTCTAAAGAGCCTATTGTCTGTCTTGAGACTTCAAGCGCAGAGGCTAGATCTTCTTGTTTGATACCCTTCGCTTTTCGAATTTCTTCTAATCGGTTTTTCAAATCTACACCCCTTTCTATGGAAAGTTTGCTTTACATATTTACATTATATCGAATTAAAGAAAAATGTCAAGCTAGCTTTCCATAAAAACAGCAGACGAAATTTATCGCCTGCTAAAAGTCATATCAATAATCTCATATAACCTGCTTCAAAAATTAGCAACTACTTGCATAATTCAATTTTTCTTTTTCTAATTCAGAATAAGATTGCTCTTTCCTCCTTGCAAATATGTGGTGTTGACAAATAGTCCGAATCGCGATCCCGTTTCACATCTTCTTTAGGAGCATCATTTAGTACTATTTGAACACCTTTATTATCGGTACTTAAAAGTTAAGGAATCGCCCTCAGAGGCGTATGACAGGTTACCGTAATGAGGGTTGCCATATGGGCCAATCATCGAACTATTGCTGCGTTCGATAAGCTCGGCAAAACCGCATACGTTATCCCATACACATTGTGAGGCAAAATTTTGGCAATCTTCAGATGCTTCCCCAAATAAATTATTTATTGTATTAGTCTTCCGCATAATCTATTGCAACACTATTATCGTATGTCCAAGCATATAAGCTTCTTGCGACTCCCGCATCTTTCTTGTTTAACAGCGGGGCAACTGCAGTACTGGCGTTTAAAGCAGCCTTCTGTTCTGCCTCTGCGGTAGCCTTAACAATCGAAGCAACGGCTTTGAAAACACTTAGAGATTTCAAAGTCTGTGCTAGAGGCTTTTTGGATGTGACTTAAAGAAAATGAAAAAATGCTCTCTTTAAAATAATAGAGCTTTATATACAGGATATTTTTATCCTGATCTTCGTTATCCGGTCACAACGACTGCTCGGAGTTCAGTTCAGGGTTGCTTTTATCCATGGCAGACTTAATCATTTCAAGTGACGGGTTAGCGTAAATCCTGGTAGCCTGAGTTGATGCGTGACCAAGTCTTCTGGAAACCAATTCAAGTTCAATGTCCCTCTGGTAAAGGTTTGTTGTTCTTGTTCTTCTAAACAAATCCAAACGTTTGGATTATATTTTTAAAATCATCTATGCTTTTATGCAGGAGGTGATTTAATGGATATAAAAAAATTACAAATAACTTGTCCACATTTAATCGAATATATGACGGCTGCTGAATATTTTCCACATTATATTCGATTGCTCAAAACAGAAATGAACATGCATGTAAGATTCGGTGCTATGAAACATCATCATCTGAAATGAGAAGACGTTATCGGTTGTATTATGGTATTCTCAAACGATTTGATGAAAATAATGAATATCCAAAAGACGTAGAATATACTATATCGCTGGAAAAATATATGATGCTGCCGGAATAAGAAAAAATCTGGTGAAAGAAAGACCATAGGTTAAATCATGAAGCTATATTTAAAGTTGCAAACTCAAGACTTGGTTGGTACAAGAAAAGTGGAATGAATATAGTGAATTTTATTTTAAATCCAAAATTACTTGAAACAAAAGTAAAGGATGGAGCATGTTTACTCAATACTTTACAATACTATCTAAGAAGTGTTGAAATGTAAGTTGTAGAGCCATATACGAGACCCGTACGTACGGGTCAATGAGAGGACAGTAATACGAGTTATTATTTCTCTACTCTATTTACAAAATAGCCTATAATATAGTTGTTAATTACAAAATAGTACAAGTATTAACATATAAGTATTGACATGTAAATAACAGGGATATATACTTAATGTGCGCAACGTTATACTTATGAGTACTCTGGATACAAAATAAAATTATAGACCAGCTAATAAAATGAGTGAACCAACTGTTCAACTGAATATTCTTTTCAAATAGACCACTAAGTCCGATGTGTATTGCCCACCCGATCTGAAAAATGGGACCAGTAGTTCCGGTGGACTGATCATTAATGATGTATCATACAATTTTGACTAAGTTCATAGTTATTTAACGTGAAAACAAACAAGATTTACTGATGAAAAGTTGAAAGCAGTATGCAATGTATCAACTTAATTGACTTGAATAATGGGGGGAATCATGTCGCTAATATTCGATAATAAAACATGGATCTTGACGGGACCCTTCAGTTGAAAATGCTTAAGAGCTGCTCAGAATAACCTGAGAAAGCGTTTAATTATACAGATAACATTATTAGTTAGGCAACGTTATAGAATGGTCATGCTTAGATGTACAACAATATTCCATATAGTATTTGTAGCTTTCAATTTTCTCAATAATGAAGTGATTAATAGACAAGAATGGGTGGTCTAAAAAAATGTACCCACTGGTCTCATTCATCGGAACCACTGCTCAATTTAGTCTGGAATACTCATTCAACCACAAGATATTGGCTGCTTGGCATGTGCCGGATGCGTAGGTTGTCCTATTTGCGGCGGCGTAACTGTAGTTTTGGGTACTGCTGGCTTAGCAGCAGTTGACTTTTCATCGTAATAGTATAAAATTAGAAGCCAGCTTTTGTTGGCTTCTTTTTTAGGAGGATCTTACGCATTTATATTTTGATAAAAGCTTGGAGATTCGTCTTCTTCGAAATGAACTCATAATTCTTTTTGTAAATGACAATGACAAACCCGCTCGTGAAAAAAACACGAAGAAAATTGCAACTCAACAAAACAGCCTATGAGATTATTGATCTGATAGATGGTTCAAAAACTAAAGCCGAAATTACACAATATTTTATTGACAAATATAAAGTTTCTCAAAAGGATAGTCAGTATTTACTGACGGTAGGCATTCTTTTAGTGCTTTCGCTTTACTCAATAAATGGTTTAGTGTCTGGTAAGATGTCTGAAGTAATGTCTATATATAGCTATTATCTTATCAACTTCTTTAATGTTTCATTAATGATGGGAGTACTATTGACTTCTACTGCTATATCTGAGAAAACCAGTGGTAGATGCGAATATTACATGGCGAATAATATTAGTCTTAGCAAGATTGGAAAAGTTTTTAGCAATACTACATTCGTATTAGTCATTTTACCGGTCTTGCTTCTTAATATAATTACTTATATAGTCTGCTATTTCGTTAAAGAATCTATGATTGAAGTCTTTTTTAGGAGTAGTACTTTTCACTATTTGTTGATTTTGATCATTTTTGCATATTTCTTCAGTAACTTTCTGGTCACTCTTGTTTTATTGTTAAAAGATCCCCAAAGAATGAGGACATTATTAACTCTGACTACTATTATATTGATAAATGCCTTTTCGATTCCTGCAAGGTTTCTATTTGAAAATGGTATTCTGCAAACCGCTACAGGCACTGCTAACGCTTTTATCATAATCGTGCTAATCATAACGCTAGTAGTTATTTTAATTAACAAGTTGATGTCAAAAAAATTGTCCGTTGAGAGAGTTATTCTATCCTATAGGAATTGATTTATTATCTTAATATTAACATTTTGATTAATATTAGGATAATTAGTGTAAACGGCAAACACCGGAATTCACAAAACGCACCTTATACCAATACTTCGAGGATAAAGCCGATCTTTATCTTTCGGTATTGCTCTACCACTATCAGAAAATGGTAGATTCTATTGAGAATACCAGTTATTCCGGGAAAAATGGATTGGAGATTTTAACACAAAACATTTATGGTCAGTATGCCTATTACAAATCCCATCCTGAAGTCTTTTGCATTATGTATGATATCGGTAATGTAAGAGCTCAAACCACTAACCCTAAGATTAACGAGTTTCTGTCACTGGACTTAAAAATAACAAATTCTATAAAAGTTATTATTGAAAACGGTCAGGTTGACGGTAGTATTTCAAATGCAAAAGATGCCTTAACTACGACTCTTCATTTCAAATTCTTCTTAACCGCCATTTTTGACAAACTTATTATCACTGGCAGTAATTATGCCAAACATATAGGAAAATCTGAAGATGAATTTGCTAAAGGCTTATTAGAACTCGTTATTGATACATTAAGAATTCATTAAATATGAAACACCGGTAACTTACGATTAAACTGTTACCGGTGCCGACTTCGTATGCCTTCAACAATGCTGTCAAAACCAGCTGCTTACCCACGCCTTTCTTTTGTGCCGATGCCAACACACCTAATTTTGCTAATTCACATACGGTTTTATCCTATTTGAGCAACACAACCGTTCTAATGGACAAGTACTTTTCAAGCCCTCCTTACGAAATCGAGCGAAAATTTTCCTGATGCTCATCAAGATACTCGACAATCCGGCTCAATGTTCGCTCTTATCCGACGAAGGTAACACAGCGGTGTTTCCTTTTGATATTTTTCGGCCCCAAAATCGGCTCAGAACCACTACGTGTCATCAAAACCAAGCACTCCACATGCTTTGAGTAGACAAAAATGATTTTGTGAGAATCCAATACCCCCTTGCTAGTAAATTATCAATTATCTCTATATAGCGAAAGCGTATCTTCCATTTTCTTTATAAGCATATCCTTTAAATCCTGCGGTTCAATGATCTCTGCATCTGAGCCAAAGGTTGCGATCAATGATGCGATATAAGAAAGTTCTCTCTTAGAAACGCGTTGATACAATATACCTGTATTTTTACTATTCCAAACAATTTTTGAAAAGTCAAAAAAGGAATTTGAAAAATCCCTAACTGCCTTTTGGCTGATACGTAACACGAGTTGGCAAGAATCTTCCGGCAATATGGTATCTCTCTGTTCCATCCATTGCGCCATTGTCGGGAGCTTAACACTTCCTGCGTTCCCCACTTTTAAAGAAAAAACCCTATCTACCCGGAAGAGATTAATTCTCTCATGATTGAGATCATATGCAGGAAAATACCAATAGCCGTTTTCTGAATATATTCCGAGTGGAATTGCTTTTTTATCTTTTTTGCTTTCCAAAGAATCATAGGAAAAAAATATTATCTGCTTTGCAATAGCAGCACGAAAAATAGATTTAAGAAAAGGACTTTTTTCTACTCGATATGGAATTTTCATAGATATATACTTTTGTATACTGCTGAGCTTTTCTTGTAAGGGTTTGGATACTTGGGATATAAGTTTATTTATGACCGAATCAATTTCAGCTTCGTAGGGTATGTCCTGATATTGTTTCAGAGATTCATAAGTGAAAATAATTGAGGCAGTTTCTTCTTCAGTAAATGAAATAGGCGGTAACATTTCACCATGAAGCATAGTGTATCCTCCATTTCTTCCAACTTCGGAATAAAACGGAACGCCCATTTCGGTTAATTCCAGTAAATCCCTCTGGATTGTACGGAGGCTGACGTTAAATTCATCAGCCAATTCTTGTGCTGTAAAAATCTTTTTCCGATTGATATATAGCCACATATCAATCAATCGTCCCATTTTTGACATAAAAAAAATCCTTTCAATATCATGACAGTAATTGTCGTAATTTGAGTATACAATATAGTTATAAATAAATCAAAAAGGAGTGATTCAATTGTTCACTGAGAATCAGAAAGCGCACCCACTTTTTACACACCAAAATATTGCCGTTAATGGTATTCCTATTCATATTACAGAAGCAAGTCCAACAACGAGGCCCTCTATACTCTTCATTCACGGTTGGCCAACTAGTTGGAAAGAATTCGAATCCGTTATGACTGTACTTTCTAATAACTATCATGTGATTGCTATGGATTTGCCTGGTATAGGAGATTCAAAGATTCCACTGCAGTCATATCGCAAAAGCAACATATCAAATTATGTCCTTGGCTTATTAGATACGATGGATATTAAAGATGTTACTCTTGTGGGATGTGATTGTGGCGGACAAGTCGTATATGCTTTTTTAAAAAAATTTCCGCACAGAGCTTCCCGAGCAATTATTATGAATGTTGCTATCCCCGGAGTTGAGCCGTGGGAAACTGTAAAGAATAATCCTTATATTTGGCATTTTAAACTTCATCTTATTTCAGATTTGCCGGAAAAATTAGTACACGGAAAGCAATTGGAATACTTTTCATATTTTTATGATACCTTGGTAGGTAAAGGTAATCGAATAAGTGATGATTTTAGAAAGTGTTTTTCAGATGCATATTCATCTTTGGAGTCATTAAAATCTGGTTTTGAATTATATAGAAATTTTAGTAATGATGAAAATGACAATATGAGCCAAAAAGAGGTTGCTATCCAGATACCTGTTCTCTATTTGCGCGGCGAAGATGAGCCAGTAAATATTGAAACATACATCAAGGGGTTCCGTGAAAATGGGTTCAAAAATGTTAAGTCAGCCATTATAGAACATTGTGGACACTTTTCAGCTATGGAGCAACCTGAAAAAGTTGCTTTGGCAATTAAAAATTTTATTATAAGTAAATAGCGCATTCAGCACTTTCGTTACAATTTTGCACGAAGGTGCTTTTGTCTATAGAAACCACTGAATGCCAATATACAAAGTGGTAAAAAAAAGTACCCACTGGGCACTTTCTAAATTAAATTTCATCTGCTATCTCAAGCAATAGAGCCCCATTTGAGATGCTTGTGTTTTCTTAGAATTCTGACAACTCACTCTTTTAAATATCCTGCTCGCGTGATTTATCGTTGACAGCTTTTGGCTCAAATCTTGTTGTTTTATTGAACAGTCAATAAAGATGCTGTTTAAACCCATTGAGTTCTTTATGGTATTGTCAACTGAAAAATGGTCCACTCAATCGATTGAAAAACGGGCCAACTTATTCTTTTGTTTTCAGCCATGCCATTGTTTCTTCAAAGCGAACGCTGTTTTCCAGTGAGATATCTAAGATGTGTGCTTTATGAGCCAATCGATCAACAAGAGCACCTGTCAAAAGCGTATCTCCAAAGACCTCATTCCAGCGCTCAAAACTAAGGTTTGTGGTAATGACGATGGAACCTTTATCATTTCTGTTTGAAAGTAAATTGAATAAAATTTCTGATCCTGATTTATCAAATGTGATATAACCCAGTTCATCCAAAATAACCAGATCGTATTTTTCAAATTTGCGTTTATACGAATTAAGCTGATGCTGACTAAGTGCTTCTTTCAGCTCGATGACTAGGTTTGGTACTGAAACGAACAAAACGGATTTTCCTTCTAGGATCGCTTTCATTGCAAGACCTATTGAATAATGTGTTTTACCCGATCCTGGTGTACCAATCAGAATGATGTTTTCCTTTTTTTCAATGAATTCAAGCTTTTCAAGTTCATCAAACTTGGGCCAGAATTCCCTATGATATTTGTTTCTACTAAAGTCTTCAAGATAACGAAAATACGGGAATTTAGCCTGTCTAATGCGGGTCTTAATACCATTATTTCGTCTTAGTTCAGCTTCTCTTATGAGTATTTCTGTTAGAAATTCTTCGTGTGTCATATTTGTGTGTAGTGCTTCGGCAAGAATTTCTTCATGAAAAGCTTTTATATAAGGCAATTTCAACTGGATTGCTAAACGTTCAATACTCATTGTCTCACCTCCTTAAAGGTGAGGTTATTGTAAAGTCTTAACTGATTCATTGTTACTTTGGCAAGCTCTGTATTCGAGGATGTCATCAATTGATTTTCAGTAATCAACCTGAACACTTCAATTATTGCATCAATGCTTTTATCCTGGTTTTCTTTTAGAATCTCTATGAATTTCTTTGGATTTGTTTTAAAATAGATATCATAGATGGATTTAAGCACAGGCATACTTTTCAGGGCTAATGAATTTCGTACTGCACCGGGCTTTCTTTCAAAGGTTCTAAGATAATGACGTATGTCGATACTTATTTCCTTTGAACCATCTATTTTTTTATGTGTACATACCAGATGATTATTTGAATAGAATTCAATTTCTGTATGATAAATCTTTGCGGTAATCGTTTTCCCAACGAGATAATCCGGAACTGAGTAAAAATTATTATCTATTCTTGCAAAGCTGTATTTGTCGACTGTGAGCTTTCTGATATCCGCAAGTTCGAGTATTGGTTTATACGGAAGCAAATTTGATTTTTCAAGTTCAATGGCAGTATTCTGGTTTAGCTTTATCAGCTCAGCATCCATGTATTTGATAGCAGCCTCAAGGGACTCAAATTTATATCGAGGTCCAAATATTTTGTTACGAAGGACTTTTACGCTGCCCTCTACATGGCCTTTTTCATTGCCACTGAAGCAATTTGTCACGTTGATGTCAAAACCATAGTACAGCGACATCTTAACAAGATCTTCATTAAGTAATTTTTCGGTTTTGCCAATAAACTTGCTCACAACATTTTTCATGTTGTCGTAAACAACTTCTCGGTAGACACCTTTTACCATTTCAAAAAATTTGACATGAGCATCAAGGAAAACCTCTTTTGTCTGATTATTATAGAGATAGCACCATCTAAAGTTCGCAGCAGGTGATGACAAGACTGCTAAATGGTACTTGACCACTTCTTGATTAATAACGAGTTTGACTTCACCAAAGTCGAATTCCAGACGCTCTCCATAATTGTATTCTTGGCGGATAAAGCATTCTTTTATTCGATTGCGTTTTTCTTTGATTTTAGTTGAGATTGTAGTTTTGCCGATATCAAATCCTTGGCTAACTAATTCCTGATGAATTTGGACATTTGTGAGTTGTTGTTTATTAAGCCCTAGTACCTTCAGCTTTTCTTTTTCAGATGCCAGTATCTGATCAAGTGCGTGATCAATTTCAGATGTGTATTTATAAGCGCTTCTATTCGAAACATCATATACTGGAGCTGATGTCATTTTTTCTTGAACAGTTTTATTGTCAGTGTTTGAGTCTTTTAATGATTTAAGATTAGCGAGGTGTTCATTCCAGTATCGATTAACCGTTTTGCGGTTAATACCAAGTTGCCGAGCAATATATCTGTTAGACATACCGGTTTGTTTGAGTTTAATAATCGTGTATTTATCCATTAAAGTGATCATCTCCAATTCCCCCTAAAGGTATTATAACCTCTAAGGATTTAGTTTGATTGATTGGCCCCTTTTTCAACTGATTATTTTATATAAAGTGGCCCGCTTTTAGATTAACAAATACACTTTACAGAAAACAACTCATATAGTTGAAATATGCTTACCCCTCAAAAGGATTAGTATCATCTGAAACTTCCTGAATTATTACTATGGGATCAGAAATCAAACCATACTTCTCATCTTCAGGATATGTCACAGCAATTGTAGGATTAGTCCCTGCATATGCTATGACACTTTCCATCGTATCCCATTTCGTACATAAAAAGAAATGAGCATAATCCCCTTGTTCAACAACTTTTAAAAAAGCGCCTCTGTTTCCCAAAATTGCTAAAGTATCTTTTACACCTGTCTCATATTCATATTTTTCAAATGCATCTTTCTTTTCTATTGGAACAATGCCGTGCCATGTTCTCGATATCATTTTTCATTCTCCTTATAATTATCAAACTCTATCTATTTTTCTCCAGAAGACAAACCGTTTCCACATGCCTTGAGTAAACAAAAATGATGTCGTAAAGACCTGTTGGTTCCTTGGCTGGGAGACAATTACAAACTTGTAAACCTCTACTTATATAAGTGACTTTGATAAAAAGTATGGGGACAATTTATTGCTTGAATCTCAGTTTTCACCTTTGGTATTCTACAATATTCTTTAATATATTAAAAAACTCCTTATTATAATCTCAGATCATTATCCCCTCTCCTCTTATTTACTAATTTCATTTAGTCTCCAATTCTCCTCTTTAATAAAGCTATAGTTTATCCCTGTGATTTTCTCTACAAAAACTCTTGAGTCTTTTGCTAATATCTTATCACAATCTTCAACACTAAGGTGTGATAAGTGACTTACTATAACTCTGTACAAATTCATAAGTATCCACACGAAAGCTTTGTTATCTGGGTTTTTACTGAAATCGCACATATCAGCATAGTTCTTATGCGGAATAATAACTGTTGGTACATCATAGTCTTTCCCCGCACTGAACACTGCTGAAACTGGTTCTGGGAAGCTTTCTTCTTTTAATTGTTGGACTTCTTTATTGAACGTATCATAATTAATAACATATATTTCTAAACTTCTTTCCTTTAGCTCCCCTGCCCTTTCACAGAACAAACTACAATTACATTTAGTAACCAATGCAATTGATAATGCAATTTTGTATTCCATTATCTCTAATTTTGTTGAGTTAATTTGAGCAATAAAACCGTTATCCCATGCAACAGTAAAAATCCCTGTCCCATCAGATATTTCTCTATAATAAAACCCATTTATACCATCTACAAGTTTCTTAATTATTTCCTCAACATCTTCAAAATCTAATAACGTTCCAGATTGTTCAATCCCATAGGCTAGTAAATTCATTAATCTATCATTGTTCGGTACTCTATCAATGATTTTATTTAGCACATTCAATAAAGTCTGCTTTCCTTCATCGGCTTTATTTGCTAAACACAGATCCACAAAATTTATAAATGGGAATATCAAATTAACCCTATCACCAATATCTAAGTATCTAGCAAACATTATAGAATATAACTCCATCAATTTAGTATCATCTATGCTTTTGAAATCTTCTAAATTATCAGCTAGGCTCTCGAAGTCCACATTTTTGTCATTCTGAATTACTTTCTCAATGAAATCAATATTAGTCTTTACAGACTCCAAATTGCCAAGAAGGAAGTGCGTCTTACTACTTTCAAACAAATAGTATAAAGCTGATTCTACAAACCTCTCGTCCAAGTAGTTAATAACAGCCTTATCAATATCTTGTACATACAATTCTAAAGAGCTCATGCTTTTATGTGCTTTTGCTCTCTCAATATAGGCCTCTGCTACTCTATAGCTATCCTTAACTGCACTGCTCTCATTTATTGCATCACTTGCATACAGAATTGCATCATCATACTTACCAAGTGCATTATAAATATTTGCTAACAATTCTTGTGCTCTTCCAATTTCCCTCTTACAACCACTCTGTTTAGCGATATCCAATCCCTGCTTATATAATTTCTCGCTTTCTTGAAAATCCTTCTCATCCCTATAAACATTACCTAAATTTAATAAGTTCATTGATACTTTTACATTCAGGTTTAACTTTCTGCATATCTCTATTGATTCAAGACAAGCTTTCTTAGCTTCCCCTAGCCTGCCCTTTTTCCGATAACACATAGTAAGATTGTTTAAAACTCCTGCTTTAAGCTGTGGGATATCCTGGATTTCTTCATCTTCTAATAAATTTTCTAGATATTCTAATGCTAAATCTTCTTCATTGATATTTCCTAAACTTGCCGAGTAGTTTAATATGCTCATATGCATACCTCGCTTGTCTTTCATCTTACTAAACAATTCATATGACTTTTTAGCATACGCTGCCGCAAGCTTGTACTGATTAAAGGACAAATAAGTCTTAGAAACATTGAGATATATACTAGCTTGTACTAAATCACTCTTTGGTTTCTCGCTTAAAAGTAAGCCTAATACTTCAAGAGCTTCCTCCTTAATACCTTCCTCAGCCAAGTACTGAGCTTTAAAGGTGAGGGCTAATGTATGAAACTCTTCATCACCAATGGTTTTGAAACTGGCAATTGCTTCTTCTATGAAATCAAAAGACCTAACGTTATCTCCTAAATCTTTATAGATACTGCTTAAATGGTAATTAGCATAGCCAAATTCAAATATTTCTACTTCTCTATCATACAAACTAAGACCAACTTCAAGTATTTGTGCTGATAATTCTATATATCCTAAAAAATAAAGATAATGTGAAGTCTCAAATATATATGGTTTTATCTTTTGACTATCTATATTTTTCAGAAGAATAGTTGCCTCAATATAATCATCTTTTTCGAGACAAACATATCCGATTTTACTTTTGTAATACTCAATAAGACCTTTCCTATCTAACTCGGCAAGCAAATACTCTTTAAAGCTAGGATGGAAAATTTCATAGTTGCGCTCGTTAATTCTAAGCAAAAACTCTATCCTATTAATCTTCTCCATTATCTGCATCGGAGAATTACTTTTCTCTAATATAGAATCAAAAACACCCTTTAAAATTGTGAGCTCAATTGGAAAGGTAGTAGTCGCTATACAATTTAAAAGTTCTTTTTCATCAGTCCCAAGATTATTCCAAATTGCTTGCTGATAATCACCTAAATCTTTAGGTAAAGGACTAATTTGATATTTTGAGAAATAATATAAATACAAGGGGTTGCCTTGAGAGACTTTAACTAAATCTTGAAATTCAACAATTGTGGTCTCTCCGATATTCTGTTTTATAAATGCTTCAGTCTCGTCTTTTACAAAAGGCTTAACTTCATAATTTTTAATACTGTAAGAACCAAGTATACTCTTTATTCTTGAAGCATATACAAAAATATTTCTAAACTTTTCAATACTTAAAAATTTATGCAGTATCTGAGGATTACTTTCGCAATCATCTATTAAAAATAGCTTTTCACTTGTTTGTAGCAAAGTTTCTAGAACAGCCATTATATCATCTTCGCCATACCCATACTGTATCTCAAATGAGTCAATCAAATATTTCACGACTCTATTAAGAGACTTGTCCCGCAACGATATATATACTGCATCTTGGTCTTTCGCTAATTCACTAAGTATTATAGTTTTTCCAATACCTGGTTCCCCATATATCAACATTTCGCTGTCACCATCTAGAGCATTATATATGTCCCTAACAACTGACTCTCTGGAAATAATCTTTTTCTCACTGCAATACTCTTTCAGTATCCTTAAATAATCTACTTTTTTAAGTTCCTTAAACTTTAACTCCATTTCTTCAGTAACAGCCTTATCTGAAGTCACTTGTATAATCGGATTATTAATTATGTACTGTGAACCACTTATGTTATAGATATCCCTGCTTGCTTCTTGATATAAGTTATTTTTCTCACTCATACACTACACCGTTTTATTTATAATAATCTGAGCCCCATTAACATTATTAATATCTCTCCCAGCCTTTTGTTCTTTGATATTAAATACTATCTTCGCTTGGGAGTTCATTTCATCAATTAAGTCCTTATTTTCTATTATTAATTGCTTCAAATCCTCAATAAAGCCTTCTGGTACTGATTTCCCGACTATCTCTTCATATTTATCTTCAACATCTCTATACGGTTTATTATTGTTTATAGCCTTATCAGTATGTAGCACTTCTAAGTACTGTTCAACATTATTCTCATCATCAAAATACTTACCTAACTTGTTTTTAAATGGGACATAAAGATACTTTTTAACTAAATCCCATGATAGACTGCCAGCAATTGTAGATGCAATCCAATTGTTCTCAACCCATTCGCTAAATGTTTGTAAAATTGACATATCAATCATTTCATTCCTCCAATTACTTAAACTCATTCATCAAAACCTTTTTATCTAGTTTAATTTGCTCAATAATCATTTCTTTTGTGTATAAGCTTTCATCTGGAAAATAGCTTCTAATTGATTCGTAACTATCAAGTAAATACTGTAATGTCTCCATATAATAGTCTTTACCTAGTGTTTCCGTTTTCCCTTCTTTCTCCAGTCTATAATATAAAGTTAAATTACATATTGCCTGAAGTATAATAACCCTATCATAGTCCGTTTCCAACTCTGATACAATATTGTTTAGATAGTCTTGATTTGTTACCTTTTGATACGTAATTGGGTAAAAATATTTAATATTCTTTTCTCTGTTTTCTTCGGCATCATTCCTCATTACTTTATCAAATTCTTTTTTATCATTCTTTATAGCGATTCCTTTTTTAACTCTATAAACCTGCAAATGAGAATTTTCTGGTATGTTACCTTCTTCAAAAACATTCATTTTTAATTTCACTATTGCAGGATACTCGGTATAAACCCTACTACGAGAACCTGCTAAAATATAACACTTTGAGAATTTTAAAGCTTTCTTAAGCTTTGTGAAGTTTTCACTGACATTATCAATTACTTTAAAATAAGTAAGTCCTGCATATAAGGGAGTAACCCACTCTCTTATATGTTCTGGTACTGTGCGCTTAATCAGACAATCAATATCTTGATAAAAACAAAGTGTATACCCGTTGTCATCTTTATGCTCAATTATATCTAATCCTAAAGCGTCCCCGTTACCATTTGACGCATTAATCCAATTCATAAAACACTGCATAGCCCTTTTACCATATACTTCATTTTCAAATATCAATGCAACTTTTAGCGGAATATTATCTAATTCGTTCTGTGGTATACTTATATACCCCAAGCCATGTAGTTTCGCTTTTTGTATGTACTCATTAAATGAGATATCTCCCACAATCATAACTGAAGGCTTAATGCCATAATCATAACCGAACATTATATTACCTCCTAACATTTATCAGCTCTTATTACAATAATAACACTATATGGACAAGTAGTAAAATCATATCGATGTAAAATTCAGATTCTTCGGGAAAAAGTAATAAAAAAATGAGAGGTAGTATATACTGCCTCTCATTTCTTCAAAGTACTATCATTACTAGATTTCTATTGTCCTTTTATCATCATCAGATTTACCTACAGATTTTCTTATTGATCATCGTGCTCACTAAAGTATACCCTTAATTCTTCACTTTCTTCTGAGTAAGAAAGTAGACGATGTATGTTTTCTTTATGCAAGCCTCTCCGCAGAATTTTTCATTTGAGAGCATCTTATTGATGGTGCAGGGATGCCAGTGGATATGCTCCCAAATACAAAATCCACTGAATGTCATCTATACACTCAGTGGATTAATCCATTGATATTACTCGTTTTTATCGTCTTTCCAGCCTCACCACGCACTCCACATGCCTTGTTAGGGGCGTAGGTACACGCAAGTTGCTTCTCGTTAGTTGCGTAAGTAGACAAATTGTCTTCTTCAATTATAGCAGATGAATTGGCAACTTTCTTGTAGAATTCCTCATTGAATTTCATTCCTGCTTTGAATACAAACGTGACCACATATGGATTAGGATTTCCTTCTTCATCCGTTGATCCAATAACAATCTTATCAATTAAACTCTCCATGATATCACGATCAAATCCTCTGATCTCTATTTCTTCAGCAAACACTTTTCTAAACTCGTTAATTCTTGTTGTAATAGATTCCTCTCCCTGAAGTGCTTCGTATTTTTCATTTCGTTCCTCACTATGAGCATTAAGCTCTGCTTCAATATCATTGTATTTCTTGTCATAATCTGCTTCAGTAATTTTTTCATCTAATCGCATATCCAGGAGCGTCTGTGATTTATATTCTAGTTTTTTGATTTTAGCTGACAATTCACTTATTTCACTTCTAAGATGGCTTACATCTAAAGCTTCTTCAATATTACTGAAGAATTCTTCAATATCTGTAGAATTCAATTCTTGAACCTTATTATAGGCATTTACAAAGGCATCTTCTAAAAAGCTCTCATGAATCCCTTTTGAATGACCACAGGTTTTTCTACCCTGTTTAATAGCTTTGCCACATTGCCATGCCGGCTTTTCATGATCTGTTCCATGATGCCAAATCCTTCTTATATATGTACTACCGCAAAAGCCACAGGTACACAGGCTACTAAAAGCATGTTTGCGACTGTACATTCTGGACGTGTTCTTTTTACTGTGTTTTTTACTCCGCATTCTAAGAATTTCCTGTGCTCGTTCAAACATTTCATCTGAAATTATTGCGTCATGATTATTTTCTACATAAAACTGCTCTTTCTCCCCCATATTGTCTAAACGCCTATGTGTGATTGGATCAACGGTAAATGTCTTTCCTTGAAGAAGATCGCCTTTATACTTTTCATTCTTAATGATGCCCCTTACCGTGCTCTCGTGCCATTTTGTACTTCCTCGTCTGGTTTTATAGCCCAGATTTGAAAGCTCTTTTGCTATGACAAAGCATCCTGATCCCTCAACATATCTTCTAAATATATACCGTACAATATCAGCTTCTTCTTCATTAATAGAAATTGTCTTCGTTTCCGAATCATAATCGTAGCCTAAGCAACCATTGTAGCCAACCATTTCGCCACGCTTCATTTTCATCTTAAGCCCCATCGTAACATTGGCAGAAATCGATTCACTCTCCTGCTGAGCTAAGGAACTTAGAATTACCAAAAGCATTTCACCATTCATCGTCAGTGTATTGATATTTTCCTTTTCGAACATGATGGCCACATTCTTTTCCTTTAATAATCGTACATATTTTAACGTGTCCAAAGTGTTTCTAGCAAATCTGGATATGGATTTTGTAATAATCATATCAATCTTGCCTTCAAGGGCATCATTGATCATTCTTTGAAAGTCTACACGCTTATTGATCTGTGTACCAGATATTGCTTCATCGGCATAAATGTCAACAAGCTCCCATTCGGGTTTTGTTTCAACTAACTGTTTATAATGAAGCACTTGAGATTGATAGCTCAACTTTTGCTCATCCGAATCTGTACTGACCCGACAATAAGCAGCAATTCTGAGTTGATTCTCAATAAAACCGTTTCGCTGCCTTCTCGATTGTTTGCTTGCTTCTATAACTTTAACCCTTGCCATCGAAAGCCTCCTTATTTTTATTTATCACTGTTTGATGCGAGTTTACCACCTTCAGTAATTTAAGACCATGTCTCGTTTATTTTTTTTAACCCAGTAAAAAAGCCTTCCCAAAATAAAATCTATTTTGAGAAGGCAAAACATCTTTGCAAATATACTTATTTCAGATTCGGAATAAGTATTATTGTACCATCGCTATATTCATTTTATAATTTTTAAACTAATGTTCTTAAGACTTCAATGATATCACTATACAATATATCTTTAGCATAGCCGTAATCTTTCGTATACTTGCGCCACCTTTTGATTAATGTTTCGCTCTTTTCAATTTCATTTATCCTTTTGTTGATATCATTAAAAATATGTGAAGTCTCTCTATATGCTGCCGTTGATTTAAGCGCCTCTTTAAAAATCAAAAGATCAAAACTTTGTGTTTTTGTCAAAATATAAACATCATAAAAATCTCTCGGTCTTGTATTAAGTTCTCCCCTTCTCAAAATGGTTTCTACTTTTTCTGCTAAGACAGTTTCGATGTTGTAAGCCCACACGCCAATATTTCCTTCTTCAAAAATCATTTTGAACAGGTATAATACTTCTTTAGGTATTATGGCATCCCCGGTTGTAATATCAATCTGCATTGGTGTAGTAATGGTGTCATACTGTGAAACAATACTCACACGATATCCACCATAGGCATCATCATCCCTAATAGAATCAATGCTATTAAAGGTAAAAGCAACATCATCGTCTATTGAAACATTGCAGATTTCTTTAATCGCTTTTACAATTGAATTAATATCAATTGGATAGTTCTTAATTGTCGCATCCATGTCCATTGTTGCCCTATTAGCTATTCCAACAAGAGCTGCAATCAACATGCCACCCTTTAATATGAACTTGTCCTTATAATCCGACTTGGAAAGACGCTCAAGAAACCGTTCGAACATATAGTTTTGAAGCACTACTTGAGCTGACATATCTTTTTGCAGAGCTAAATTTCTAATTTTTGCTTTTAAGCTCATAGTTTTTCCGCTCATAGTAACACCTCCAAATAATTTTTCAATACAGTTTCTATCTTTAATTTTTTTGCATATTCCATCAGCAAGAAATAATCCGATGATTTTATCTTAACGTAGCGTCTCAGTGCTTCATTCAAAATTTGAATATCAATTCTACTTCTGCTCTTTATAATGTCACATATTGTTCTTTCAATATTATAAACTCTAATTTCATTACCAAATGAACTATTAACAGATATGGCACCAAGTTCGTGTAATTCCTTTTTTATATAGTATATTTTAAATCTATCTGCTACGTTTGAGACTACCTTATAGCCGCTCGGAACCGTAGCCGAATATTCAAATGGCGTTCGATCTGAAAGATCATGTATAAATAGAGCTGTCTCATGGGAGTATATTAATTTCGAATATTTTTTCTGCATAGCAAACATTTCATCTTCAATAGCATCGGTAGCAACATAAACACCGCGGTCACACCTTTCTAATTTCCCTTCCGAGATTAGATCGTGAAGATATTTTCTTGGTATCCCATATTTATCGAGATCGGCACTTAAAATTGTGCCATTTTGCAGTTTAATCAACTCTTCGATTTTTTCTAAGTAATTCATAGCTATCACCCCCCATTACAAATATACTTACATTATAGTTTGTATAGGTATATTTGTAAACCAAGCATAACTCTATAGATACCGATTTTTACTTTTTCTTTATTGTTTACTTCTATAACCTTAACCCTCCCCATCAACAGCCTCCTTATTTGCAGTTGTCGCTACTTGATACAAGTTCACCATTTACAATAATTTAAGACCACATTTAATTTATTTACAAAAAACCTCCTCAGAATTAATTCCGTTCTTGAGAAGGCACCATTTTTGAATTTTCCTTATAGACCTGATACTCGCTAGTGATTATTACTTCAATATCAGTATGCATAGATTTTCATTCAATAATTGTTGTCAAACTGCATGTCCTTTTAGACACTTTACAATCAATACATTTTTTCTTCTTAACACAAGTCACATCAAGCATTTCAACACGCCTCAACTTCTCCTTTGGCAGTCCAATCTTTGCAAACATCTATCCATCCCTTGGACTCAGAGTATTCTATAAGCTCTTCAAGAGTGACTTTCACTGCACTATTACCACTTCCTCCTGCAGGATAAACGTAATCAAAACGTCTTAAAGATACATCAAGATATACTTCAACATCAGTTTTTACTGCAAATGGACACACTCCGCCAGGGGAGTGTCCAATTCTCTCTTCAACTTGATCCCAAGGAATCATCTTTGCCTTTTTATCAAATGTTTGTTTATACTTTTTGTTATCAATCTTAGCGTCACCTGCAGTAACAATGAGTACAGGCTGTTCCTCTATAAAGAAAGACATTGTTTTGGCAATTTGTTTTGGTTCACAGCCAATAGCTTTTGCTGCAAGTTCAACAGTTGCACTAGAATTTTCTAATTCTTTTACGCGATCACCGAGACCAACATTTTCAAAATATTTTTTCACTCTATCGAATGCCATTTATTATCGCTTTTTTTTTCAATTCAAAATATGCTCAAAGTAATAAGCTTTGAGCATATTTTTTTACTCTATGAAGATATCTGAAACAGAATACAGCGCAGCCTTTCCACTTAACTTCACTCTGTCATTTTCTAATCTACAGTAAAGAGTACCCCCTCTTTCTGAAGCTTGATAAGCCACTAACTCGTTCTTCTCCAACTTACCTCCCCAATATGGAATGATGTGACAATGTCCTGAACCACACACCGGATCTTCGCTGACATTTAGCTTAGGAGCAAATGATCTTGAAACGCAATCGAAATCCTTACCTTTCGCCGTTACATGTACAAGTAGTCCTTCCAGTGCCTTTGCTTTTTCTTCATCAACTGTCAGATTTCGAACTTCTTGTTCTGAGTTCAATACACACAACAGGTCCCTTCCCAAATAGGCTTCAAGTGGTCTTCCCTCCATTGCTTCAACCATTTCCTCTGTTACGTCAACCTTTTTCAAGTCATAAGCAGGAAAATCCATTTCAAATAGATCCCCTTTTTTTTCTACATTTAAGATTCCACTTAGGGTATCAAAGTTAATGGTTATAATATCAGGCTCAACAAATCTGGTAATAACATATGCTGTGGCTAATGTTGCATGTCCACATAAATCAATTTCACCACCTGGTGTAAACCATCTCAGCCTATAATTGTCTCCTTCCTTTACTGCAAAAGCTGTTTCAGAAAGATTATTTTCTTTTGTAATATTTAACATGAGCTCATCCGACAGCCATGAATCCATAACGCAAACAGCTGCGGGATTCCCCCCAAACACCTTATCTGTAAATGCATCAACAACGTATTGCTTCATTTACCGTTCCTCCCATTAATTGTTATCCTAAATATGCGATTGCTTCTACCTCACACAAGATTTCAAGTGGCAACTTCTTCACTGCTACACATGTTCTAGCTGGCTTTTCTGTAAAATACCGTTCGTAAACCGCATTAAAGGCTTCAAAGTCAGACATATCTGCAAGAAAACACGTTGTTTTAACCACTTTCGTAAAATCTGTTCCAGATTCCTTGAAAAGTTCACCTAAGTTTTTCATTGTCTGTTCTGCTTGTGCTACGATTCCACCCTCTACAACTGTACCATCTACAGGATTTAATCCTCCCTGTCCTGATGTGAATAAAAAATCCCCTGCCACATACCCTTGAGAATATGGACCAATAGCCGATGGGGCTTTCAGTGTACTAATTCTTTTCATTTTACTTCCTCCTCGTTTTAGAGTGCTAGGCACTCCAATCAAATTTTCATAAATCAAATTTCATCTCCATTGTTTCGGTCTGGAATAAAGTTTGTTTACACAAATCTCAAATTTAAGCTTGGAAATCCATCTAGGCTCAACGTAAATACGTCTCCTGATACAGCAGGGATCGCTGATAGAAATGCCCCTGATAGTATGATGTCTCCTGCTTTCAAGCTTATATCAAACTCTGAGAGCTTATTTGCTAACCATGCAACTGCTTCTACCGGATTGCCCATGACTTCTGCACCCGCTGCCGAGTCAATGGCAATTCCGTTCTTTTCAACCAGCATACCAATCAATTTCGGATTGATTTCTGACAGCTTTTTAGGAGCACTCCCTAAAACGAATTTTGATCCTCCGGCATTATCTGATATCGTATCCAAAACCGTAACATCCCAGTTCTCAATCCGTGTATCACATACTTCGAAGCATGGAAACACCCATGCAGTTGAATTATAAACGTCGGCTACTGTCACACCAGGGCCTTTTAAATCCCTATCTAAAACAAAAGCTATCTCACCTTCAATCCTTGGCAAGTAAACCTCAGACATCTGGCACGGTTCACCTTCACGCAAGATCATATTATCAAGAAGGCATCCGTAATCAGGTGTCGTCGCATTCAATTGCTTCTGCATGCCTTTACTTGTTATCCCAATCTTCCGACCGATGATTTGAGCGCCGTCACCTAGGCGCATCGCTGTGCCGATTTCTTGTATCTGATAAGCATCTTCCATTGTCATGCCAGTAAACTGCGCCGATATTTTTTCAATTGGTGTTCCTGTTTTTTCTGCGTGATAAAGCGCACTCGCAATATGATTCTTGTCTTCAGCTGTCATTCGTTTTGTCATTCCAATCATCCTTTCTATGACTTCCAACTCTATTCTGACTTGCAGGCAATTACTGCCTGATTACAGGCCTTTACGAATATTGAAGCATCCAAGCTATACGTGACACTATCAAATCCCAAGGATAAGTACTCTTTTGCAGTTTCAGGATTACCGGCAAATATAAAAGATAATTTGTTAGCTTTCTTACAAGCATCTAGTACTTCCTTAATCGCCTTCTTTAGAACTGGCGACTCGAACTCAAAGGGTATGCCCAGAGCGATTGACAGATCACAGGGGCCTACAAAGATTCCGTCCACTCCTTCTACTGCAAGTATCTCATTTATGTTTTCATATGCACCTACCGTTTCACATTGAGGTATTACCAGAGTTTCTCGATTACAGCTTTCCATATAAGATTTCCCATCTGCCGCCCAGACATCTGCTCCCCAACAACTGGTTCGAGTCGGACAATAGCCGCGCTTTCCTATTGGTGCAAACTTAGCATGGCGTACAATTTCACGCACTTGCTCGACAGACTCTACATTGGGGATGATCATTCCTTGTGCACCAACATCCAGCATTCGAAGTATATTGTATCGTGATATTTCACAAATACGCACTAGCGGTGTTATGCCACTTTGCTCTGCTGCTAGAATATGTTTTGCTGTTGTTTCAACAGAAAACGGACCATGTTCAGCATCAATAATCAAATAATCAAAACCACCTCTTGCAAGGCATTCAATGGTTCCGTTTCCTCCCAGTTCCATAAATGTTCCAATGGTTTTCTTCCCCAATGTGCATTTATCTTTAAGTGCATTCAACATTTGTGGCTTTGACACGTATGAGTTTAGACTTTCAGAGTACATATTCAGACCTCCTTAAAACGTTATTCCTGATTCAATTTTAAGACGAAAAAATGCTGCACACAATATTTGTATTGTGTGCAGCACGATTTTTCTAACTTTTGAGCACTTTAATAGGCAGTCTTAATCTAGTAGCAAACGATTTAAAATTTCAAGAGCATGGCGTAAATCATCAATTTTTTCAGGCGCTGTCACAACAATGCGTACAGCTGCTGGAGGCTTGACTTTCCCTACGGCAAATCGCTCCGATGCATACACCTGAACACCAGCTTCTTTGGCAAGCCTTTCAAATTCACTACCACTGGATTCTGCCGAAAGATTCAGCCATCTAAAAATACACGAATCATCACCACATAGCATGTTTTCTGGAAAATATTCATTTACAAGTCGGTTTCTCAACTGAATTTGAGATCTATTATCTTGAATGATCTTATCTACTGACTCGGATGCAATCATCCTTGAAGCCAACTCTGTAAGGAATGGTGACAATGAAAGATTGATGTTGTACAAATTATTCGAGAGGACCGTTAGAAATCTCTGTGGTGTTGCAATATACGCTAAACGCAATCCAGGTGCAACAGCCTTGGAAAGGCTGGCAATATAAAGGGTCTGATCTGGAGCATATGACGCCACTGCTGGCATAGATTTTTCCATCAATAGGCTGTGTGCTCCATCCTCAATGACAATGAGTTGGTTATCAATTGCAATATTCGCAATCATTTGCCTCGTTTCCTGCGACATGATATGGGTAGTTGGATTATGGTAGTCCGGCATAATATAAATACCTTTAATATGCTCATTTTTAAGAGCATACAAGAGTCCCTCTTCAGTCATTTCATGATTCCGACTATCAATGGGGATTAACTCGATTCCAAGCATTTTCGCTGCTGTTTTTAACCCCGGATAAGTTAGTGGATCTGTACCAATTCTATCACCCGGTTTAAATACACCTGCCAGTATAGCCGCAATGGCGTTCTGACCTCCATTGGATGGGAGTAAAAACTCTGGGGAAGTTGTAAATCCAGCCTTACAAATTAATTTTACTGCTGCTTCTTTTTGCCACGGATTCCCGTCAGGTTTTCCGTACTGTAGCAACTTTCCGAAATCAGGTTCTGCCATCATTCTACTGAGCAGTACTTTAACCTCTTCAGTCGCATTGGATTTTGGCGTTATTGGCCCCATTTCAATAAGGTGAGAAGCATAATAACGACTGACCATTCGCGTGTCGGAAGCCGTATCATACGATATAAACGTCCCACTCCCAACACTTCCACTCAACAAGCCCTTTTGTTTGCATACTTTAAAAGCGCGGGTTATAGTGCTGACATTGACATCTAAATAATCAGCAAGTTCTCTATATGGAGGCAACTTTGTCCCAGGCAACAAGACCCCATTAGCAATATCTTGCTCCAAAAGCTCCGCTAGTGCCAAATATAATGGTTTATCAGAGTTTGGTTTTCGAGGTTTCCAACTCATAGGATAATTTTCAAATGAATTTACTGGCATGAAGTCACCTCATTTCCTTCAAGTAATTCTAAAAACAGGTTCATAGCTGGACTCACCCATTTGTTTTTATTATAAGCATAAATTGCAGTGATTTCACCGTCATTCATCTCCGTTTCTAACGCGATCATTTTTCCAGTAGCCAACTCTCTTTCTACTGTGAAACGCGGTAGGTATGCAACGCCCAGATTGCTCATAACACTCTGCTTGATGGCCTCAATACTCCACAATTCCAATTCGGTTTCTAATACGATTTCCTTCTCCTTTAAGTACTTGTTGAATATCTTCAAGTACAAAGCATTTGGGTCATTCTGAATATGGCAAACTTGTTTTTTCTGATTCTCCCCTACGAAGTCTTGCTGTTTTTCATCCAGAACTGGGGAAGCGACCAAAACCAATGGATAGGTATGAATCCTATGACTTGTAATACTTTTAGGATACCTCCCAACATCATAATGTATTGCAATATCAATAGTCCCGTTGATCAATTGTTCTTGAATAGCGTAACAGTTCATAACTTGCAGTGATAATTTTACATTGGGAGCCTTTTCTTTAAACGCTCGAAGAATAGGTTGAATCTGATATGTTATTAGAGTCTCTGGCAAAGCTACTTTAAGATTTCCACGCATTTTTTCTATACGATCATGATAATAAGCAAGCTCTTCTGTTGCCTCAAGTATTCTATCTATAATTGGAAGAACGTCTAATCCAGCTTGAGTCAGCTCCATCTTGTGGCCGTTCTTTTCGAATATCTGTATGCCAAGTTCGCTTTCAAGTTGTTTCATTTGGAATGTTATGGTCGATTGTGCATAGTTGAGCGCTCTAGCAGCATTCTGATAGTTTCCTGTTTCAATAATCTTTTTTACTGTTACTAAATTTTTAAGCTCCATGAGCACCTCTCTTTTTAAATTCAATAATATCGAATCGTCACATCAACTATATCAATTTGACTGAATTGATTATTAAAATATAATATCAGTAAATAAAAGGAAATGCAATGCCATGTAAACAGCTGTTTGGCATTTCCAACATTAATAATAAGGAGACGATATAATGGAATTCGATACTAAAATAAAAATTGTTGTAAGAGATGATCTCGAATCATGGCAAAAACTTAATGTCACAGCTTTCCTAATGAGTGGAATCGCTGGTACTCAAGACATTATAGGTCAACCGTATAAAGACAAAGATAACATTGAATATCTGCCTATGTCTCAACAACCGATTTTGATTCACTCAGGCAACAGTGAGCAAATGAAAACGCTTCTTCAAAAGGCATTGACGAAAGATGTTGTTATTTCAATCTATACAGAAGAACTTTTTAAGACATATAGCGATGAAGATAATCGTGCTATGGTAGCTCAGTTTGGTACGGAGGAATTAAATCTAGTTGGAATTGGCATTCGAGGTAAGAAAAATCACGTTGACCGTCTGCTAAAGGGATTTGAATTGCATAAGTAGGTTTTATGACTCTTATGCTTATTTTCATACATTCCTCAAATTGAAGCATCTATCCGCTTTATTGGAAAATCAGGTCTTCCTAATATTTACTTGTATTGAGAATACTTGATTTACATATTTAAACTTTAAGTAATGCTAAAAAAATCAATTGTAAAAACCTTAATTTAAAGCATAGATGCCGATTTTGTATTTCTTCTTGATAAAAACTTTGATCTTGTCATACTCTGTTGTAGATATCAACTTTTTATACTTCAAGTGATTCAGCATCGTAATTTGTACGCTAAATTTCAATCTTTCATCCATAGTCTCTTCCTCCAAATTTCTTCTATTCAAAATATGCGTTATCTTTTTTCTCTCTTAAAAATTCCCTGATATTTTCAATGCAACACGCTTTTCTACACCTAGGTAATGCATGTAAAACATCTTGATGATATCTCCCATTGACACTGGCTCTAACATCAAGTATTGAGATGACACCTGTATCAGTCTCACTTCTTATCAATCGCCCAACACCTTGCCGCAATTTTATTAACATTTTAGGAATCAAAACCGATTTAAGATATTCATTCATGTCTGGATACAATGACTTTTCATAATCACTGATTGGATCTGGTATTGGAAAAGGCAACTTTACAATAATCAAATGAGACAAAACATCTCCAGGTATGTTGACACCTTCCCACATACTACCGGTTGCAAAAAGAACTGAATTTTGACTTTGTTTGAACTCATCAATAGTTGCACTTCTTCCACGATTCATTGCTATCATTTGACGCTCTGGTTGTATTTCTTGAACATGCTGAAATATCAAACGTAATAGCTTATAAGAAGTGAATAAAACAAGAGCATGTCCATTTGATGCATCAATTAGATTTGATATTTCCCTACTAAGTTTCTGAATGTAAACCTCATTATCTATATTCGGAAAAGGCATGGTTTGTGGCAAATAAATCATGCAATTTTCTTCAAAGTGAAATGGTGACGATTTGGTAAGTTCCTTAACCTTAGTATCACCCAAAAAGCTCATTCCAAGCTGATGTTTGATGTAACTGAAATCTCCATCAACAGCTAAAGTACCTGACGTTAAAATCATAGATCTTTTACCTGTCCATAAATCCTTACCTATTTCCGAACTTATTACTTTGGGAATGGATGACAACTTTCTTTGTCCTCTAGCTTTAGGATTTTCCACCCAACAGATATTTGCTCCTAATAAGAACAACTTCAAATCCTCTATGAAAGCTTTAAGGTCAATAGAAAATTGTCTTTCAGTGTAACCCATCTTCTTACTAATTTCATGAATGGTAAACAACAATTTTTTTATGATTTTCATAGTTCTTAAAGTGATTTCTGTCGGAAATTTTTCTATATCATCCATAAGTGATCTTTCTGGAACTCGATCTGTTATTAAATCAAATAACATTTGATTTAACGCCATCGCCTCACTCGTTAAATTCTTTAATTCTTTTTGGTCTTTCTTCTTCGAATAAGCAGGTGCTATCTTCTTCATCATACTAGCAACCTCATGTTCAATAATTGTTGTTCCATACATCTGATTTGCAGCGTCCATCAATTTATGCGCTTCATCAATGATGACTGTTTGATAATCTGGCAACAATGATATTCGACCATCTTTTCTTTTTAAAACATCTGCCAGATAATAGTTGTGATTACATATTTGAAAATGATAGGTGCTCTTTCTCGCTTGCTTCATAAACCGCTGAAAAGCACAAATCTTAAACTCGCTGCATTTAATACACTGGCTACTTTTGACATTGATTTTTCGTTTATCATAACCACTTATATTTTCAGCTTCAGCAAGATCAATATTTCTACTTTGAATTAATTGTTGTAACCCTCTATATTCACTAGGCCTTTTGCGATTAGGATCTAATGACTGAAAATAATCCTTTAACCGTTTTTCACAAACATAGTTTTCTTTACCCTTCCTAAGTACACTTGTGATTGGACTTGAGATAATCCCATTTTCAATCAGAATTTTTGAAATCTGTGGTATATACTCATTTATTATTGAACGTTGCAGTTCTATACTAGATGTAGTGATTACAATCGGCATTTGCCTGTAAGATCGATTCTTTTTTGGAAAAATACTATATACGATTGCTGCAATTAGATATGCATGCGTCTTACCAAGACCAACCGCGATATCACTCAAGGATATCCTTTGTTCCTTCATATTCTCATATATATGCTTTGATAAATGAACCTGATCTTCACGTACAACGAATCCATACTTAGGAAAAATCTCTTTGAAAATATGATCAATCATTTCAAGTCCATCTGATACCTGCTTCAAATCGTAAAAAGATAAATCCCTGACTTTCTTTATAACATCCTCATATTCTTTCTTTTTCAATATTTCTCTTCTATAAAACAAGTACTTTTTATCACCAGTCATATAGTTGACCACACGATAGGTGTAATTCTTCCCGGTAAAACCTTGCACAACAATACAATCTTTTATGATGAAAACGCCCGTCGAATTCTCTGTTATCCAATTTTCATCTATTATTCTATTTAAAATATCTTTGGTATCAAAATTAGGTTGAATATTATCCATCATTACTCCTTCCGTTAAATTTAATTCACTTAACAGAACAAACCTATAACCAAGTCAAAACAACTTAGAGACACGTTTGTTCTGTTAAGTGATTAGTTAAAATCTAATTAATAAATACTTTAGGCGGTCAATGGTTATTGACCTCATAGAAGCAACCTATGCCATTGGCTTCCAGGCAAAGGCTGTATTCTCCTGATTATCGTCAGGCTACCATCCATAGGATACTTAGGACTTGGCAGAAGTATCGTTCAAATTTTCCCTTGTGGATCATTGCGAATTATCATAACCACTTAATAATTTAAAGCCAGATGTAATCGCTCTGGTATTCCCGTCGTGGCGTATCTGCTTATGTCGCTGCCCTCTCGGTCACAAGGTAACGTACCTAAAGCTTTGAATATGAGTAAAATTATCTTTACTATTTTTCAAGGTTCAGAGGAGTTAAAAAACCCCTTCACTCTTAAGCCGAAAAATAAAGGGGGGTGTACCAAATTATTTTTCAATTTTTAAATATTTTCTTAATTTCTCTAACACTCTCTTCTTGCGATTACTAATCGTCATCAATGGAAGACCTGTTTCTTTCGAAAGTTGTCTCTGACTTTTCTCAAAAAAAAACAGTTCTTGTATCAGCCATTTCTCTTCTTCATTAAGAATTGAAATTGCTTCAAGAACTGTTTCCATAAGCACTTTGTTTATAACTTCTGTTTCAATATCAGTATTTTTATCAGGTATAATTCCCTCCGCTGAGCAATAATTTCTTTTCATATCACTGAAAATGATTACTCCTTTTTTAAAATCACGTTCTTCTAAATACCGCTCTCTCCGATCCATCCTATAGAAAACTTCATATATTTCTTTCGTTATTTCACATTTTTCTCCAGCAACAGAGATAAAATATTTACGTTTTTCTTTCTTCTCATCATCCGATTGTTTCATATTACATCTCTCCAATTGTGTAATTTGTAAACTATTCATTACAAAATGTTATGGGCTATGAATCACAACAAAGAAGAATTGACACATTGTCAACCTCCTATTGATAAACAAAAAAGCCAGAGGTTCATTACGACCTCTGGCTTTTTTTCATAATACTATTTTGATTTTTAAAATTCAGAAAAACCATTCCAATACAATTTACATGCACATCACTTAAAGCAAACTAAAAAATGTATCTCTACTTTTTAATATTCTAAACTTCCCCACGAATGTCGAAGATGTTCAGCTTCTAAGCCCAAAATTCTGACAAGGATGAAACCACTTAATGTTCTCCTTCAATGAAATTGTGGAATATCAACAAGAAACTGATTCGAGAAAGTTTTTCAACAAATTGACGTTTCTAAGATATCCATAGCTTTGCTTAAACCAATGTATTAATGAGGGTAAAAGGGTTCCGAACCTCTTTGCTAGCCATAAAACTTGAAAATGGCGACAGTCAAACAACTGATAATAATAGTCTAAACCCAACAAACTTTATATTGAATCTCAACAATAAGTGGATTATCATAGAATCGTTAAAAAAAGTAATGCCCTCATAGATTAAAATGTACAATTTAAAGAGCCTCATTGTCAGTCAGTTCCCTAATATTTATTCACGCTATACATTAATAAAATCCTACATTTATCCTAACAACAAGACAATTTACGCTCATTACTTTTTATAAGGATTACTTATCTCCTTTTCATGAATATAAAGATTATTCTTGATAAATCAATATAGAATTCAATATTTACCATCTTCCAGCAGAGTATTTTACCAACATCGTGGATTGTCTGCGAGTTTCTTTTTAAAACGCCTAATTTACTTTTGGTAATCTTTCGACATCTGAAATCTCTATCCATAGATTTGCATTCTTGATACCAAGCTTACTGGGATCAAATACTGGATCTAGACCTTTAGCTTTTTGCTCCTCGTAGTCTTTAAGAGTTGCGATTCCTGTTTTGGTAAGCAATATAATCGCAACGAGGTTTAACCATGACATAATGCCAATACCAACGTCACCAAGTGCCCACACAGTACTTGCTGAGTTAACCGAACCTATAATAATCATAATTAGTAAAATGATACGTGTTATGTTAAATATATTTTTTTGATTTTTCATTTTTTTAGTAATATAAGCTACATTAGATTCAGCATAATAGTAATAAGCAAGTAGCGTTGTGAATGCGAAAAAAAGAAGTGCAATCGCAACAAACTTTGAGCCGAATCCAGGCATTAATGTATCAACAGCTAACTGAGTATATACAGGGCTTGGCTCAGCACCACTAAGAACAGGGTTTGAATATAACATCGATCCGTCTGGAAAAAACGTGTTGAACGATCCAGTAAGGAGGATCATAAAGGCAGTTGCGCTACAAACAAATAATGTATCAATGTAAACTGAGAATACCTGAACAAGACCTTGCTTTGCAGGGTGAGATACTTCTGCAGCTGCAGCAGCCATTGGACCTGTCCCTAGACCAGCTTCACTTGAATATATACCACGTTTTACGCCCCAACTGATTGCCTGACCAATGATTGCGCCAAAAGCAGCCTTTGTGCTAAAAGCGTTGATAATAATCATTGAAAAAATTTCTGGTACTTTATCGATATTCAAGATGAATATGGCAATTGCAACGATGATGTAAGCAATTGCCATGAAAGGAACTAAAATTTGAGCAGTTTTCCCAATTCGCTTAACACCACCGAAAACGATTATTGCAAGTGTGCTAGCAGTAGTGATACCTGAAACTACTGGAGGTATGCCAAAAGCACTATCCATAGCGGTTGCAATTGAATTAGCTTGTATACCAGGTAAGAAGAAACCGACTGAAGCAATTGCTGAAATTGCAAATAAAATTGCGAACGGTTTACTTCCAATCCCTTTTTCGATATAGTATTGAGGACCACCACGGTACTGCCCATCAGCTTCCTCTTTATAAACTTGTGCAAGAGCTGATTCTATATAAGCCGATCCAGCACCTAAGAATGCGATTATCCACATCCAAAATACAGCACCTGGACCACCAAATCCAATCGCAGAAGCAACACCAGCTATATTACCCGTACCGACTCGACCTCCAAGAGCCATTGCGAATGATTGGAAGGATGAAACCCCTTTAGCTGAATCGTCACTAGCAAATAGATGATCCAACATATTTTTAATCAAACGAACTTGTGGGAACTTCATTGAAAATGTAAAGTAAATTCCGGTACCTAAAGATAAGTAAATTAATGCTTTACTCCAAATAATTTGATTAAGCAAATTAATAATTTGAGTCATACGATTTCTCCCTTCAATCTTCTCTAATTATTTGAAAACCAAACTCCTAATCATTATCACATTGTCAACTCCAAGCAAATTATCTTTCTAGTATAAATCAATTCATAAAATCATAGTTGTGGCTTGATCAGCAAATGTGCAATCGCTAAACAAGACCCTAGTGAGTAAGAAATGCCTGATGTTTTATGAAATGAAAACTCGGATCATTCAAAATTAAGCGTTGGATTAATATTTGTATAACCTTTTATGTTCGCGTGAGATTCTTTAAATCCTAATGTTGATTTTTTTCTTGCGATAGCCTCAATCTCTACATCAGCCCCTAATGGAAGAGCAGCTACTTCGAAAGCACTTCGTGCAGGAAAATTCTCCGTAAAGAACTCCTTATAGACTTCATTCATGGCTTCAAAATGCTTCATTTCACTTAAATATACAGTTGTTTTAACTACATCCGAAAGCTCTGCTCCTACTTCATTTAATATGCCAGTTAGGTTTTTGAGCGCCATACGTGTTTGAGCTTTAATGCCTGTCAACACCTCTCCTGTACTTGGATTAATTGGCAATTGACCACTCGTAAAGATATAATCATCAACAGTAATCGCTTGTGAATATGGTCCAATGGCTTTAGGGGCATTTTGTGTTTCTACTACATTCTTCATATCTATTCCTCTTATCTGATTTCGTTTTCATATAAATAAGCTGCCAGAGCTAAATCTTCAACTGCCAAACCCATTCCCTCGAATACCGTAATATCATTTTCATTCGCTCGACTAATGACCTTACCAAGTAAAACATCACCAATTTCTCCTACAATATGCTCTTCAGTAATTCGCTTTTCAGCAAATGGCACTAAAAAATCACTGCTTTCCGATTTACATGATGATTCTTTGTCAACATAGAACTTTGATTTTGCTACTAGATCACTATCAAGTTCACGATATTCTTTCGCTGAAGCACCTATGGCATTGATATGGGTACCTGGATGGATCCATTCACCCTTAATAACTGGATCCTTGGCAAAGGTAAGAGTCGTAATAATTTGAGAGTTTCTTGCTACTTCTTCAGCATCTTTACAGACTTCAACATCCACATCAAATTGCTCAATCATATTATCTGCAAACTTCATCGAAGCTTCCACACTGATATCCCAAACTCTAATCTTCTTAATATTTCTTACTAGTATAATTGATTCAACATGCTTACGTGCTTGAACTCCAGCTCCAATAATACCAAGGGTTGATGCAGCTTTATTTGCAAGCAAATCCGTTGCTACAGCCGTAACTGCAGCTGTTCTTAACGCAGTTACTTCAATACAGTCAATTAAAGCTAACTCCTTGCCTGTATTTGCATCGAATAGTAAAATAACCCCTTGATGACTCGGCAGACCTTGAGCATGATTGTTAGGGAAAATAGTGATCAATTTCAAACCAAAATACCCTTTATCAATTAAGTGTGCCGGCATTAATAAATAAAGATCCTGTTCACTAATGTACTTGTTTGACCTTAAATCCATGCTCGACTTCCCTTGGTTTAAGTCCATTAATGTTTCTCTCATTAGGTCAATACATGAACTCATTTCAATCCTTTTGCTTATCTCTTCTTTCTTTAAAAATAACATAAACCCTCCTTGTTTTATAATTGAGGAATTTGCATAATCTACATCCTTACATAAAAACCAGAAACCACAGTAAACATAACCGTCATAAACAACATCGTTTTTATTGAAAAGTTTGGATGTTGAAACCACATTGCCTCATTTCTAGTTTATAAATATGTTTTTACACTTTGACATTTGCCAGAATTGTACCAGCAAAAATAACAGAACAATTTTATATCGCTTGAGCCTTAGCTGTTTTGATGCCATATGACCGAATGCAATCAAAAATTTCATTAAAAGGGAGCATTAAGTGGTTTCACCATTTCAGGATTTTTTGCCTAGACGATTAATTTCTTTAACATTCATGGATGAAATTTTTTTGATTTACGAAATGTCGCATTCGCAAGAAATTGCCATTATGAAGTTCCATCGAATCTCTATCACTTTTTACATTTCTGAATTTCTCCTAACTGAAGATCACTCCAAAAGTAAAATTACCTATTCTCAAATTGTATTTTCATATACACTTGAACTTATTAGCTCGTCATAAAAATAAGCTGATTTCTACTCAAGTCTATTTTTCCGTCAGTTCCTTAATAGCTTTGACAATTCTATCTAACCCTTCTTGAAGCACTGATCTTGGACAAGCTACAGTCATTCTAAAATAACCATCACCAGATTCACCAAACACCCGACCATTCTCTATAAGTACGTCATATTTTGTAATTAACAATTCAAATAGTTCTTCAGATTCTACATATGCCCCTAAATTTATCCAAGCCAAAAAAGTTCCCTCAGGTTTTTTGTACTTTACTTTTGGTAAGTGTTCATCAAGATAATCCACTAAAAAGTCGAAATTACTCTCGACGTATTTCATAACCTCATCGACCCAATAATCACACTTATTATAGGCAGTTTCTGTTAGTTCAATATCTAAAGGTGGAGCAAAGCTAATATAATGCTTTTCCATAGTTTCTTTTTCCCATATTAGCTTTAAATCATTATCATCAATGATTATTTGGGAAATTGGTACACCACCAACATTAAATGTTTTTCCTAGCGCTACAGCAGTAATTATTTTGTTATAATCAGTTAGTGTTTTGATTGGATAATGAGTTGAATTTTCTCTAGTCAAATCACAATGGAGTTCATCCGAGAAAATCAACACATCATTTTTTCGACATATCTCAGTAATCTTAATTAATTCATCTTTAGTCCATACTCTTCCAACTGGATTATGTGGCGAACATAAAATAAGCATTGTGTTCTTAGGATCTTTCACTTTTTTTTCTAAATCCTCAAAATCGATACTATAGCCATCGTCATCCTTAGTTAGTGTATTATTCACGATCACCCTGCCTGTGCCCTTAATCAATTCAGAAAATGGATAAAAAACAGGTGGCTGAATAATAATCCCTTCCCCAAGTTCAGTGAAAGCTCTAATTATGAACCCTAAAGCTGGTAGTACTCCGGGAGAGTAAAAGATTGAATTTTTGTCAATCTCCCAATTAAATCGCCTTTTATACCAACCTTGAATTGCTTCAAAATATTTGTCGCCTGGCATAGAATGCCCCAAAAATCCATGTTCAACTCTTTTCGTTAAGGTTTCAATGATTTCATCGGCAATTTTGAACTCCATATCAGAAAGCCAAAGTGGTAAGGCAGTCTTACTTACTCTACTGTCCACAAAATTTTTATGATCCCATTTTACGCTGTTAGTTCCTCTTCTATCATATTCTCTGTCTAAATCAAGTTTGCTCATAATTTCCTCCTTTTATTTCTTTATTATTTTCGAAAATTATAACATGAAAAATTTTATAGTTCATACTCATAGAATTCTAACCACAAGACAGTTATTATCAATTTTGTTTCATGACAGTAGAATTTTATATGTATTTTTGCTATAATATATGTAAAAAGCAATTCCAAACATATTTTTTTACACTTTCAAACATTTTTATGAAACTTGGTGATTTATTATGTCAGATTATCTAATAGAATTGGGGGCAATACTTAGAAACGCGAGAAAATTTCGTGGCCTCACTATTCAACAGTTAGCAGATAAAATTCAAAAGAGTAAGTCAACACTATCAAAATATGAGCGTGGTGAAATAGCAATAGACATTCTTACAATTAATGATATTTCTCAGGCATTAAAAATAAGTATTGATGAGTTATTGCCAAGTTCTAACAAATTTGAAATTCATGATCCTTCAACTATTATTGTTAATGCACCATCATTTTTTAAAGGCAATACTAGCTTTTATTCTTATTACTATGATGGAAGAAATAAGAGTATTATTTGCTCAAATATTTTGGTGAAAAAAAACAATGAAAGTGATTCAACTCATATTCAAATGTACATGAATATAAAAGATTTAAGTTTCCCTCAGGCGTGTGAAAATACATATAATGGTTTAATGACTCATTATGACATGATTACAAGAATCGATTTAATAAATTGTGATACTCCAATAGAAAAAGCATCAATTGCCATACTTTCTCCATTTGCAGAAAATGATTTTAGATGGGGTCTTTGGTCAGGAATCTCTACACGACCAGTAATGCCAGCTTCCATCAAGATGCTCTTTACAAAATTGCCCCAAAAGATAGATTCTGATCTAAAAAAGAAACTCATCATAACACAAGAAGATTACAAACAGATCAAACATTATAATATGTTCACCGTTTTTTAAATAGTGTAAAAAAATCTGTGATAAAATAGAAATCTTCCATGGAAGTAATTAATGGTATAAAATTGATTATGAAATGGAGGATTTTTTCATGGCAAAGAAAACAAGTAAAATAAGGAAATTAACCCAAAGATTGATGAAGGAAGAGAAAATAGAAAATGTATTGCATCTTCAAGACATGTTGGATGTTAAATCATAAATAGATCTTTAATAAGTGTTATTTCAATATCCCTTAAATGATTAGAGTGAATAATTCAAGGCATGACTTCTTGACAGGGAGTCCCTGTCAGTAAACTTCCATGTTTAATCGCTGAAGAAAATGACTCAAAGCTTACTTGCTCAAAATTATTACAATCTACTTCTTTGTTCTCATTCCCATAATCTGTCAGCGTTGAAATTTTATCAATATTTCCCATTATTCCATTGCCAGAATAACTTTTTTCTTTCGCAGCCTCATCAAATCTCATTTCAGATTCAATGGATTCCATCCTTTCTATATCATTATCTACAACAATCAAATGATAAAGATTAGACCTTTGTCCGCCTTGTTCATGGAATCTACTTTCGCGTGTAAGAAAACCGGCCTCTTCAAGATCAGTTAACGCTCTTTGAACCGTTCTTGTGCTTATGTTACATTCTTTAGCAATGGTTCTCACACTCGGAAAACATGTATTTTCAATATCTGCTCTATTAATTAAATAAAAAATAACCAGCGTTGCACGCTGGCTTAAATCCGCTTTATATACACTTTCAATCAACTTACCTTTGTTTGTCATACTTTTTCCTCCTTCAATATCACTTAATAAATCGAGTGATTATATCTTCCCAAACCTCAATATTAGAATCTCCATCAAAATAGTCCGGTGTATAATTTGAAAAATATACATGTTCATTTTCTTTTTCAATCTTCCTTTTATTCGAATCAGCTATAAAAGATAAGACTGTACCAATTCGCTTATCACCCATCAAATTTTTAATACTCGTCATTTCATTATTTTCATACGGTTTCCCAGTAGCACAGAGTATTGCAGCGTCACATTTTTTTCTTACAACCTCTATGATTCTATTGTTGACTACACCCATATCATAAATGATGAAATCAAATTCATCATGACACTCCGAATGAAGTGAAAGGTATTTCACGCCATGATATTGAATAATACCTTCCTTCATTATCATTCCCTGATAAAACTCTGGAAAATTACGCAAATGGTCATGATCATTTGCTTCTACATAACATACACTCGCTCCAATATTTGCTAGGTAATTCGCCAAATTAATAGCCATCGTCGTTGTGCCAACGCGATGCTGTACCCCTGCGACAGCAATTTTAATATCCTTTTTTACGAATGAATGTGGTGTAAAAGTGCAACTTACCAAGGTATCTTCTTTAGAAATCTTTGACTGAATTTCACGTTTGCTAATTCCAAGATCGCTAATAGACTTGAGTACTTCTGTTTTAAGCGATTCCATTTCTTCTGATATCACAATGTTATAAATTCCTGCTTCGATGAGCTGCAGAATGAGTTTCTCTTTTTCCTTTAGCATATCTATATAGAATATCATCCTTGAAGAGAACATCTTTTTAAAACCAATTACAGCCTCCATTAGCTCTTCGTCACAGTCTTTCAATGCATTTAAGTCAATAAATACATAGTTAAAATGCTCCAAACTTCTCATATCACTAAGCACAAATTGTTTTAGCGAAAATGACCCCGATAGCTTCTTTATTATTATTCCATGCTCATCATGGAGAAATGAATATTCTTATGCGGCAGAGCCGCAGTTCCGGTGTGGCGTGAGCCACTTGTCCGGAACTACTGAGCCACTGCTGATTGTTTAATCATTCACTTAAGTGTTTTTCCAACCCATAAACTTCACGCATAGATAAGTCTCTAGATGGATCAATGCTTTCTATGTTGATTTTATACGCATCATGTACAATTCGATCTAAAATCGCATCTGCCAGAGGTGAATCGTCACCACCAAGTTGCTCATACCAACCTTCGTGACGGTATTGAGAACAGAAGATTGTTGATGACCTCTTTCTTCGATGGTGTAATAACTCAAAGATATCTTTAGCTTCATTTGGAGTTGGTCTTAGAAGAAGCCACTCATCAATAATCAGTAAAACCGGGTTAGCATACCTCGCCATGACTTTCTTGTAACTCCCTTCATTTCTCGCATGTTCTAAATCTAAGAGTAGGTCTGGTAGTCGAACATAACGTGTTTTGAAGTAATGCTTACAGGCTTCCATACCAAAGGCATTTGCAAGATAGGTTTTACCACAACCTGTTGCACCAGTTATAAATACATTTCGAAATTCAGCGATATACTCACAAGTGGAAAGTCGTTTAATCAAGTCCTTGTTGATTTTTCTTCCGGAAGAATAATTGATACCAATAATGCTAGCATCTGCTTGTTCAAACTCAGCATTCTTAATGAGTCGGTTTAAGCGATTATTTTTTCTTCTGGTATACTCGATATCGACCATCATTCCGATGCGATCTTCAAAGTCAATGTCTTTCATTTTGGGGTCAGAAAGTTGTTGAAGAAATGCCTCAGCCATTGCAGTTAGTCGCATATCTATCAGTTTGTCGATTGTTGGATTATTTATCATTGTATTTTCCTCCGTAGTAGTTTGCACCGCGCGTTACGCCATAAGTGTTCTTCTTGGATTTCTCAGTTTCGGGCTTTGAGATATCTTTAATCCCAGTGGCAAGAATATTTTTGATACTCTTGTAACTTGGGCTGGCTGTATAGCTCAAAGCTTTTTCACAAGCTGCTTCAAGACGTGATTCAGAGTGTCTTTCAGCTAACTTGAGTAATCCCATGCAACTCTTATAGGTTTGTTGTTCCACGCGACTGGAGGAAAGTATCGCAATAATAACTTGATGTGTGTTGGGCCCTATTCGCTGAGCCCATTGTTTAAAGCGCTCCCCATTCCACTCAAGATACTTCTGATGGTCGGGGGGCATATGTTCTAAGGTTGTGCTGTATTGCCCTTTACGACCATAAAGCCGTTTGTGTGAAGCGATACGATTGTGATTATAAAAAATCTCTAGGACTCTCTCTGTGACCCTTACATCTACCTTGCGTTTAATATATTCATATGGACAAGAATATAGCATTCCATCTAAGGATATGTGATAATTAAACTGAACGGTGGCTTGTTTAAAGTCCGCCAGTTCATAAGGGGTAGTTGGTAGGGGGCTTAGGAAAGGCAACTCTTCGTGGTGGAAGAGGCTCCACCTGCTACCTTCCTTCTTTTGAAAGGTTCTATGGTTAAATACTTCTAGTTTTTCTTGAATAGCAGTATTAAGTTCTTCGAGTGAGAAGAACTGTTCATTACGAAGCGCAGCGGTAATCCAAGTAGAAATATTACCCACAGCGCCTTCAACACTTGCTTTATCTTTCGGTTTTCTCACCCTAGCCGGAATAATGGCAGTACCATAATGCTCAGCCATTTCATGATAGGTTGCATTGAGTTTGGGGGTATACCAGTCTTTTGTATGGATAACAGCTGTTTTACAATTGTCGGGCACTAAAAGCGTCGCAACACCTCCAAAAAAATTGTACATGTGAACATGGGCTGTAATCCACGCGCGTTGTTTTTCATTGATAAAAGCCTCAACATAAGCATACTGGCTGTATGTTATAACACCTACAAAGAGGTATGCCTCTGTAATAACGCCAGTGTCGGGATCGATAATCTTAGCTGGATCACCAGCCCAATCGACCTCAACCTGTTCACCAGGTTTACGTGCTATATGCATAGTTGCACGACGTTTTTGTTCATCTTGCTGAATGTAACGACAGAACTGAGAATACATTAGGGGCTCTTCATTGTTAAGCCTACATTCTTCCATGTATTCTGCCCAAAGCAACTTCTTGCTGACACCGTTCTTCAGGAGCTCTTTGCGAATGTATTCGCAGTTAGGTGGGCGCTTCGAGCTTGAATCATTTTCTTTTGGAAAAAGCAAAATTTGCCACTCAGCATTCGTTTTAATACCATGTGCTGTCCATGCAAGTCCAAGTTCAGAAGCCCTTTTTACTACTTTAGAAACGGTATTTCTTGAGCAAGAACAACTTAAAGCTATGTTTCGCTCACTGACCCCAAGACTTTTAAGCCTCAGAATCTCATGATAATTGGTCATCATGTGACCTCCTTTATAAGTATTTGCATTGAATCAATGCATATTCTAATTATAAAGGAACTACAATTGTTGGCTCAAAGGCTTTGGAACTATGGCTCAATCTAAGACGGAATGGTGGCTCATCGTTACCGGACACAAGGCTCAGAAGACACCGGAATACTCAAGAAAATCAATCATATTAATATTTCCGTTGCTGGATAGGTATAACAACATCACCCACACCACCTTCCTGTTCGATTTGAAAATCTTTCGGCAATACTATTTCTAATTCTCTTGGCTGGTATATAATCATCATTACGATGCTCACAATGACAATTACAACATAAATGATCAATTCTATCACAAGCTTCTTTTTCATAAGTCACGCTCCTATCTTCCACCGGCTTTACCCATAAACTCAAATTTGTATTCTGGTATCTGAAAGTTTACTTGTAATCGCTTAGATCCAATTATCACAAGTGCATTGCCTCTCTTTTTCTGACCTAATAGTTGTTCTTCAGCATCTGTTAGGTTGTAAAGTTTCTTAGTTTCAATTAAATTCATGCCATCGCAACCCATCAGAATCTTATAAGCCGGAATATCAAGCAATGCTTGTCCATAGAGTTTAACTTTTGGATCTAAGAAATCAACCACTGAATGAGATATAATCGCTACACCTGCTTCATATTTTCTAGCTCTTTTTTCAACATTTCTTAAAAACACCAAGGATTGCGGCACGTTAGGATCAATCATAAGATAGCTCTCATCACAAATCAGTAGAACGGGCTCGTTCCTATCTAAGCTCATTTGCTGCCAGCACCAGGTAAGGATGTTGAAATACTGAGTTCTTTTGATATTGTCACTGGTATTTTGAAGATCATGAGTATCGAGGCAAATGCACCTTGAATTTACCTGAATTGTGCTTTTCCCATTCCACAAAAAAGCGTCACTGCCAAGAGCAATATCTTGTAACAGTAACGCTAAATCATCATATTCATTTTTACTTGATGTTGCTCCAACTTCATCGGCCTTTTCCCTTAGCAGTGCGTACAAGTCTGAAAATATCGGAAAATCTTCATTTGATAATTGATTGATATCGGTATCCCACGTAATATCAAATTGATTATACAATTCGATTAACACGTTCTTGAGAATTGCCCTTTGTTTGTCTGAAAGAGACGGCAAATATAGACTGAAAAATATTTCAAGATTTTTCATATAAATAGCCATATCTCCCATGCCATGACCTTCATCTTTATAATACTTGTCATCATCATCGACTGGTGTGGGTCTGATTTGTAGCGGATTGATTTTACCATTAAGGCCTCCGCCTGTATTAATCCAATCACCGTTTAAAGCTTTTGTAATTTCTTGATACTCTCTTTCGGGATCAACAAAGATGATTTTCGTACCTTTCATATATTCCGCAAGCGCAATATGTTTAACAACGGTGCTTTTGCCAACCCCGGCAACTCCCATAATGGTAAAATTAGTATTTGTTCTGTCATTCCCTCGCTTCCACGGATCGAGTACTACGAGTCCACCTCTAGAGTCACGTCCAAAGTAATAACCTGTTCCATCATTATAACCTGAAGATGAAAATGGAAAACCCCCAACAAAGCTGCTCATTGGAATAACTCTTTTAAGTACTTCTCCAATGGCTTCATCGAGGGTATAATAGGGAGCAATGCTTTTAAATGCTTGTTCTTGAAGATTTGCCATGATTCTTAGTTTTGCCTTGCTTGTGGCAATAATGCTTTCGGTCTTTCTGCAAATCTTTTGAAAGTTGTTTTCTTCTCTTGCAATCGCCATAATAGAAATAATCATGGTTCCAACCGTTTCACCTTCTCTGTCGATCTGCAGCATCATTTTTTCTCCATCCATTGCGGCTTGTTCTGCTCTTTGCCTAATGAGGGGATCTTTCGCCGTTTCTGCAGCGCTTCTGTTTTGGATCACACTTTTCGATAATCCAGAAATAAATTCACCATTATCAATCGGTATGAATGTAATACCGACGACTGTTCCTGGAATGTTTGTAATCTTTGCGAGCCATCCATAATCGACTTTTTGCGGATACTTGATAACCCCATAAATTCGTCCTGTATTCTCGCCAATAATCATGCTATTTCTTTTCAGTTCAAGTCCGATTGGTGTAATGATGTTAAGCAAATTACGATTTTCAAATTGTTGTTGAATGTGTTCTTTCTTCATACTTTCCAATTCCTCCTTTGGGCAAAAAAATAACCACAGCTTTCGCTGTGGATGATTTTTATGGCTCATTCATATTTACAATAATTCGACAGAAAGCCTCTCTTCGTCTACTTGATTTTTTCTGCCATATGCACGATAGTATTCAGGTTCATTCTCGTCAACTTTATATTTTGTAATCCATCTCCTTTTGACAAACAAATCAAGTATTGCTTCGTTAACTGGGCTAATTTCGATTTTTGGTCTTTTTCCAGTAAATAAACTTAGAAAATCTTCTGCTTCAATGATGTTCAATAATTCCATTGCTTCCTCTTTATTCAGATACGGAAGTTGATTTGCATAAAGGCTCCATTTATCCGTTACCATCATCGAGCTAGTCGAGAGAACTTTTATTAATTGCTCATACAGCATTTTTACTTGATTATCTATGAGCCTATCTACATTTTCTATTGTCAATTTATCTACAGAGTTTTTAATTTCCTCAGAATATTCGCTATACTCCTCTACGATATAAGTTAAATCATCTGTATCAAAATTACGTTGTAAAATATGCAAAAGAACAGTATCTGAAAATTTCTCATTCCTAATTGATATAACATCTGTTGTCTTCTCAAGTAAATCCACTTTGTATTTATCAGAAATCGAGGTAGAACGCAATAAATGAATAAGCTCATCGAACACAAATAACTCTCCATCTATCATATCAACATATTCCTTGATATTCTTAACCGCAAAAGATAACATTTGATCACTGTAGTGTTCCCTAATAAACAACGTGTTTTCCTGAGTGAAAGATATAATCCCTGAATCAATCAGATATTGAATTTTATTATTTTGGACATCTGGAAATTCAAATGAGTTGTACTTAGTATTGCAATTTCTTAGTAACATCCTATATTTCTCATTTTTTAATTCATTGCACTGAACTATTTTAGCTATAAAATCCTCTACTTTCATATAATCATGATTTACAAGGATCTCATTATAATCGAAATCTAGCTCTCCAGTCCCGCCGTTTACAAAATCAACAAGAGTAGTATCAAATTGCCCGGAATAACTGAAATAATAATCCAAGATATTTTCAGTTGAATATTCCATTCTGCCTTCCTTCATTAATTCTTCCCAAAGAGAATCCTCGGTCACATCACTAATTTTAGTCAAGTTTGTCTCAAGGCACTTGATGTAAGCAACTCTCTTTTCAAAATCAATATCAGGATTATTAATCAATTTGAGTGCACTTGTCTCAACGTCAGAAATTGTTCCGTCACAATGTTCTAAAATTATCTCCATATATTGATTAATCTTTTCATTGACATAAGTCAACAACGGTTCTTGTGGTTTGGCATCCAGTATACTGAAATTACTGTGTTTTAAAGCAGTCTCAGATTTTTCATTGTATATTTCTTTTATAATGAGTGATAGCATGTCAAAATTGAGTTCATATAAATGTGATTCGTATACCCCTTTGAAAAGATTTATATTGGAACTCTCAAATGATATTTTCCGAAATTTAGTACCTACTAGACTGAGAACTGTAACAATTCTATCAACATCTGGTTCTGAAATGTCCAGAAACTCAGGATTTTCTGATAGATAATGTGTTATAACCTGATCTTCATTCATAGCGACTATATCTTCATTTTCAGTATAATAAATCGTGTAAATCATATACTGTTTCTTTTGTTCCACATTAAAAACTTCTTCATTCTCTATAGTTGACCAGACGGCTGACCACTGATGATGCAATTCTTTTATAAACTTTGGAGCCATTTCACTCCGTTCTGTAAACTGCCATATAAAATCAAATCTTTTATTATTTTTCAATTGTTTCAGCAATATTCCTAAAAATTCATGCTCTGTTGAAAGTAAGTATTCCAACAAATTGAAATTCAGCGTTTCTTCACAAGAAAAATCAATATCTCTTAACCTTGAAACTACTAGACTTCTATCCTTTAGCTCATATCCAAAATCTTTTGCTTCCTGATCAGAAACACTCCTCAAAAATATTTTGTCTATCCTACTTAAACTGTTCTCATAGAAATATGTTAAATAGTCGGGATAAGTTTCGTCAATATAGCCATTCCTTATCAAATACTTGATGAGCGAAAAATATGGATTCGATTTGACCTCAATAAACTGATGCTTTCTACCAACTTCATCAGTTACTACATTGCTAAAAATATCCTTAATATTTTCCCTCGTAATAACTTCATGTAGTTTCTTGTTTTTTAACTCGTGTTTATCATTTTCTAATGCAGTAATTTGTGCTTGGAATGTTTTCCTTCTATTTTCAGCTCTATCCTCAATCACTTCTTTCCTTGATACATAATCCGGTTTATTTGACAATAATCCTATTTCATGATTTATATTCACCGGTACTGAACTTCTACCATTATAACAAGTAACTGAATTTGGAGTTGCTTTCATAGCTTTAACAAAATCAGTTCTACTGCTAAATTGTCTTTCGTTTTTACCGTTTACATTAAAAGTACCATTACCAATAAGTAGAAAAATTGCATCAAGTTCATCAACATCTTCGAGAAATTCATTATCAATATCATTTATTCTTGATGTTATGTGCTGAATCTGAGAATCAATTTTCGAAATCTCTTTTTTTATAAATTCATCTTTATCAGAAAAAAGACTATAAACAAATCCCCTGCTTAACTGTAATTCACTAAAATCACGTGGAAATAAATTCTTCAGTGTGATCAAGGCAAGCAGCTTATTTGCATTTAATTCCGTAGATTGTATTCGTTCATGATATATCACAAACTCGTTGTATATATTTTTTAAAATCCTCATATCATCAATATATAGGGACAAACCTTGTAAAAAACTTTCATCAAATTTTTCCAGTATCCTACCATTCTTAAAATGTTCAATAAACTGATCGTATGAATTTGATCCATCAATGACTGGAACAATAGGCAAAATAAAATCGAAAAATTTAGTTCTGTCCTTTGTTGTAAAAATATCATCTCGTAACAAATAGAAAAACCTGATACAATTTTCCGATTTCTTATTCAATAAATAGTTAATCTCTCTAAGCTTTTCAAAAATTTTATTGCTGTTAAATCTGTCAACATCTTCAAAAACAATAGCATCCACTTTGGCATTTTGAAAAACATATAAAACTTCGTTCAAATATTTGTCAAAATAAGATTCATCCGTTTTCTCAAATATTTCAATCTCATTTCCATGAAAACTCACTTTTCTAAGCAAGTTCCTTTCTTTCTGCATTTTCACGAATGTAAAGATCCAGTACATCAGTATCATAAAACCTGAAAATCCTGCGATACTCATCAATTCTTCTTTTAAGGTAATGTTTAAAAGCGATTGAAAGCCTGATTTTGGCAGTGCGTTGACATATAGATTCCACTCATCGTGACCCAGCAAATAGAATATTATAGTTAGAAACAGCATAATGAGGGCAGTATTAATAATCATGGATGCCTTAGAAGGTTTTCTTTTGATTTTAAAATGCGTTTGAGGAATATTCTTTGAGTCAATTTGGTGAATCAATTGATTTAATATTTTCCCCTCAAGAACGGACTCGTCATAATCTTCATTTTCCTCATTCTTATCAACCATTTCGAAATGTGCAAGAGAAATATGAATAAATTTCTTTTTCTCATTTAAGCTTTTGTAAGTTTCAAGAACACTACTTTTCCCAGCACTATATGGTCCAGTTATTGCAATGTTTCTCAAATCATTTTCATTGAAAACAAAATTTAATGCCTCGCTATATATGTTTATGTCACCATCATTTACTGGGGTTAGCTTTTGAAATCTATAATTCTTTTCTTCATTTTCCATCACTCTCAAATCCACCTCATTTCTAAATATGATTTTCTTAAGCTCATTTATATTCAGTATAATCTTCATAAAAAGTTACCGCTGGATTGTTAACTAAATTACATAATCTAACAATCTCTTGCTCTTTGATTATATCACAATGAATATTGGTACTTTCAAATTTTTGGATAAAATCCCTACATTCCTTCAGTAAGTCAGGTTCAATTCCTTCTCTATATTTATTCCACAGCATAATGTAGAATTGACGTTCAATTACTTCACCACTAGTTGCAAAATTACTGATCTCCATAATTTCATATCTTAGAAGTTCTTTTTGCTTCTGATCTGTAGTCTCTGATAAAAGATTTTGATACTCATTCACCAGGGGTGTAATATCAACAGGTCTTGATACTGCTAGAAACTTAAAAGGCTTCTGGACACTAGATAATTCAGCTGTTAATATCTTTGATATCTGTTCTTTTTCACTGTCTGAAAATAGATCTATACTAATGGGATGAATCTTAATGTATGCGATAATTTGACCATCTCTTGTGTATAAGAAGCTTTCACGAATATCTTTCACATTCACAAACTCCTGAGCAGTCTTCTGATTCTGACTGATTAGTTCATTTTTCAGTTGTTTAGGTCTCTTTAAAAAGAAAAAGGCTATTGCTCCCGCAATAGCACACACTAGAATCATTATAATTGGAAATACTGGATTCATATTCAAACTCCTCACTTTAATTGATTAACACTGCTGGCCTTCTAAAATATTGAAAACCGACACGCTCTGCGGTTGATATAGAAACATTGTTGGCACCTGATGAACAGTGAATGACCATGATTTGTCCTTCCTCATTTCTGCCAATAACAATGCCTATGTGATTGACTTTTCTTGTTCCGGGTGTTGCAAGAAAAGCAAGATCACCTGCCATTGCCGCATTAGCTGGAATACTTGTTGACACATTCCACTGCGCTGTTGTGCCATGGCCCATAGTTGACTCAATAGAATCAGCAGGTAATCCAGCATTAGCAAAAGTCCAAGTCACAAAGCCTGAGCAATCCAAGCCAAATGGACGTACTGTTCCAGTTGATGAGCTTCCTGGCGCTGTAACTTCCATATCTTTACCCCAACGATTATCCCATCCCATTGAAAGGCTTTTCCCTCCCCAAAAGTAATGGACTTTTCCAACTAAGCTTTTAGCAGCTTCAACAACTTTTTCATTTTCTATGACCATGCCCTCAGGAATATGACTTTTAATTTCGTCAATTTCTGCTCTTGTTAGAAACGTTTTTATATCGCTTGATACCATCATTATCCCATAACCGCTTTGCCGCATTTCAGTTATCATCCGATTCTGAACATCATCAAATCCATATACCGCACCAATTTCTTCAGCAGTTAAGCAATCAATGGTAATAATTTTAGTGGTTGTCGTAACTGTTTTAGTTTTAGTGACAGGTTCTCCACAATCATCAGTTGTTGTGAAATCCACTTTTTTTGATGATGTTTCATATGAGATGGTCATTAGATTCATATCTTGATAAACTTGTTTAAGTTTATTGACCTGGTCTTCAGATAAAATTGCAATCTGCACCGCACCCTTTTTTGTCACATTGTATTTCACTGCATACGCAATCAATACATCTTCTGTATTATCAATAAGCGTCCCATCTTCACTTCCTACAACGATGGTCTGAATATGATCAACAGACGCATCAGCTTGTTCTTGCTCAATGCGATATCTAAAAGCTCTTTTCATTTCATTCAATTCGCTGACAACGGATATCGTTTCTTCTTGACCATCAAGTACCGAAAAATAGATGGCAAAAGGAGATGATAAAACTAAAAGAATAATAATAAATGGAATAAGGCAGGCGATCAAAATGATTCGCCTGCCCTTTTCATCTGATAAAACGGTTGTAGCCATTTTTGCCGCCGCTTTCAATGTTGCCGGATCTATTGCCATATAAACTACTCACCCCTTTGAGGCCCGATGTGCCAGTCCATATACAAATCTCCATCAATGGTCACATCATCCATTAAATTAATTCTAAGCATTCCGTCCGGTGTCCACATATCGATCACTTCTGAATAGACAGCGTACCTTCCATTTGGAAACCAAAGTGGTGTGAAATGAGTTCTACTATTAAACGTTGAGAATTTATTTTCCTTGAAAGCAAATTTACTTAAACTCATTGCATCCAATAACCTCCAGTAGGTATTATAATCAAACTCTGGAAAATAACTAATCACGTTTTGAGCATTTGTAACGTGCGAATTTGGTGCATTGGTTGTTGGAAATGTTGATACATTGACATTAACGCCATAACCAGATTTCATTGTGTCTCCATCAGCGGTTGGCGAATTTTCGTCCGGTTCTAAGGTCATCGTACCAGTAAGACTAGCATGATAATTTGTATAGTCATATTCCCAATGACCTTCATCAACCCAATGTCCATTATCAACCCACTTCCCTCGATCTACCCAATGATGTCCTGTAACGCCCCAGTGTCTATTTTCTCCTGAACCCTTCCACCCATGTTCAGTGACTCTATGCCAGTCTGACTCCCATTCCCATTTGGGATGCCATACCCAATTAGGAATCCAGCTACAATCATATATGCCCCAGTTTGCGGTGGTTTTTTCTGCTTTAACCGGAGGACTTTGTAGAGTAAAATGTTCGTTTCGATCATCAGCTTTCGGATTGGGAGGCTCACTCAAACTTAGATCTACAACTTTACCGATGAAAGATGCATTTCGACTTGTTCCATCAATTTTAGCTGCACTGTTTCCACTAATATTTACTTGGATAGTTACATCACCAGGTACACTGGGAGTATGCCATTTCAACCATACAAGTTCCGAACCACCATTTGGAATAACGACTTCTGTACTCTTGGAATAACCGTTTGCACTTATAGTAACAGTGGCTGTATTCTTAACAGGATTGTTGTAAGCAGCTTCGCTTTCATGACGGTTATCCGGTGTTATATCATCACTTGCATAAATTCTTACCGATGTAACGACATCGGTATCAACACGATATTCATAGTCATATTCAGTGTCGTTTTCAATAGCATTGATGGCATTCGATTTTAACAAGCGCATTCCCCAACCACCACCTGCGATAATGCGATCTAACTCCCAATACACATTATCAGGGAGTGCCGATGTTACCGGATAGCCAAACCAACTTTCTTCCAAGAAAATGGAATTTGGCAAATCAGAATGGGTCATTCCAGATATATACTGTCCATCAGCTCCACCCCTAAAATTAAAATACCCTAGCTTTTGGGCTAAGGCATATTCTGTGGCAGTAAAGGCTAATGTAGTTGTACGGTCCTTTAGATATGAAATGATTACGGGTTCATATACAATTGACCATGGCACTTTGTTTTGATATTGACCATCTATTTTGATAGGGAGAATTTCTTCAGCAGGATAACTCTTTCTTTCTCCACCAATGGTAAATGTGATGCTTTCGACCAAACCTTCTCGAGTAGTCCCTTTTTGATTTGCAAAAGCATCAATAAAATAGTTCAATGTGGCGGTATCGCCAAAGTAGGACTTCACAGAACCAATATTACCACCATTTGTAATTGGTATTGGCGGAGGATTATCTACTAAAACCATAGGACTGCTGTTTGGTACTAATGCACTTCCACTTTGATAATTGACTTTGTTTTCAACACCATAGAAAACTCCTGCAGATACTGAAAAATTAGATGGTTTAACATATAGAGGTCTATTGCCAATCATCGTCCAATCTGAGCTTATGTTTGAATTCTTATCCGCTTTATCTGTCAGCCCGACATACACAGATACTTTGTACATATATTCACTGCCACGGTAGAAACCTTTCTCATCTAGTGCACTGTTAGTATTACCTGAACCTGTGTCCGCATTATCATCGGCATATGCAGGTAACATAGTAACAAACATTGCTAAAGCAAGGAATATCACTAGCAAATTTTTAGTTTTTTTCATCAGTTTCATCCCTCCATAAAAAAAACAGCCCCTCATTATAAGAGACTGCCTAAGTTATTATATTCAATTAAAATTTATCGCCTGTACCAGGAACAAAATCACTTAAGTCTGATCCATCGATTTCTACAGGCTTCCCTGCATTTTCCGGATTAGCAAAAGGATTTTCTGACGGTGAAACCAGATTGCTTTCGCTTTCTTTTATTGACTCTGTTTCTGTTGTTTCTTGGGATTCATTGACCACAAAAACTTCCTCAGATTCAATTACTAAATCTTCTTCTTCGTACTCTGGCACATTATTCATGTCTTCCAAGTCATCATTGGTTTCCGGCATGTCCTTTGGCGCTTCCAGCTTTGGTTTTTCAGGTGGTTCAGGCATCGGCTCATCAATAGAAACGACGGTGTTATCATCATCTTTTACTTTTGTCTCAGTGTCCTGAATTTTAGGTACTGCAACAACACCCTCAGGTTCAATCACTTCTTCAATCGCCTCTACAACAGGAGCTTTATCTTGATTATCAGATAGTATATTGTCTTTTGTAACGTTCTCTGTATTCAACTTCGAGAAAATCAAAGCACCAAATATCAATGCAGCTATGGTTAAAGATGTACCTGTAAGCAATGCAACTTGTTTTGAATTCCATTTTTTCATATTCCATGACCTCCTTGGGTTTCATTCATAATCAACTTAACTTCTTCTAATTTTTCTTTCAGCATATCAACTTCAATCTGAAGAATATTTTTACCTTCTACAGTTAATTGATATGTCTTCTTGTTTCTCTCTTGACTGCTTCCATCAATCTGTTCTATAAGCATGTTTTCCAATAGCTTTTTAAGTGTTGGATACATGGTTCCAGTTCTTACTTCAAGTCTACCTTTTGTTATATTTAAGATCTCTCTCGTTAGTTCATAGCCACTCATTGGCTCTTTAGATAATGCCAACAAGATATAAAAACTTGGTTCATTTAGATTTATAGATTTTTCATTTTTCAAGTTAACCAACTCCAATAACGATATGTATAATTTATACATGTTTTATATATACATATTATCATTAGGAATTCTATTTGTCTATATATCGCTTGATTTTTAAAACTTAGGACTGTATCCAGCATTGACTTTAAGGCGAATCTTCATTGGTGGTAGGTGTTCCCACCCAAAGGATAAAGGCACTAACAGTGTTACCCAGGCTTCTGATTCAAATCTATTGTCATTATCTCTTGTCGCAAAAGGTGCATTGTTAATCTGAACATCCAAATCGTATAAACGATATTCTAAATATCCACCTGAATATTTAGTTCCATTAATTAATCCTAGTTTATTACTCAATTTCATGAATACCGCACCAGAATCAACGCGTTCTTCCCAACTCCCTGTTTCATTACGTTGATAACCACCTGAATACCCTTCTCTTAACCCATTATAAACTTCATCATAGTTTTCAGTGGCTATAGCGATAACCGAGGATTGCAAAGCATCTCGAACGCCACTTGCTATCATCTGTAATCTAAAATATTCGCTAATCACTGTGAAAAGAAGTATCAGACACAATGCAACGACTATGGCATATAACGCCGCATTGCCTTGTTTGTTTTTTAGGATTTTTATCACTTGTGATATACCTCCGATCTTCCTGTTGCTTTTGCGGTCAAGGTAATGGGGAAGGAACCAAATTCAAAAAATCCAATGTCTACGGGTAAGGTTAGAATCACGCTAAACTCTTCGTTGAGGTCAATATTCCCTGATGCAGACCAACTCACTGTTGGATCAACCCCAAGATTTGCTCTGAGTTCATTTTTCTTAGCCGTGGTTTCTGAGCCAATGCACCCTTCAATTTCAGCTACACGTGCAAGCTCATTTGCAAATGTATTTAGATCATTCTTTACCATAAAAACAGGATAGACCTTAACTGCCATAGCAATAACCATCATGGCTACAAGAACGACAACCACCACATCAATATAACCTTCGCCTTTTTTTGACTTCCAAATTTCTCGCATTCCACCACCACCTAAAATAATTTTCCAAGGGTTTCGATTATTTCAACAAACATCACCGATAAATACATCATTAAAAAGCAAAAGAGCATCGCAAAAGAGTATTTTCTAATCTTTGCAGGTCTTTTCATGGCAATTGTTTTTAAGCGTTGTAATTCCAGCTGTTTCAAATCATGAGCTAGCATTTGAAAGTAAACCACACCATCATCACCTCTTAATACGCCAATAAGTCCACGTATCATTTCTGAGATTGATGAACTATTTAATCGTGCTTCCATTCTTGTAAGAGCTGATTCATAACTTCCTGATTTCATATCTGCCACTGTAATTTCAAGTTCGGTTTTAAAACTAACGCCTGCGTTTTTCTTGTAGATTTCTAAGATATTCAGTACATTTCGATTAGCTTTTAACTCCTGTGATAGTGTTGAAACAAACCTTGGTAATTCAAATTCAATCTCTTCCCTTCTTTGTCTTACTGCTTCATCAGCACTTCGTATTTCCTTAAAATAGACAGCTACTGCTAAAAACAACACGATCGGAAATATCATTGGAAAAATAAATAAAGCAGGGATTATAAGAATCAGCATCATCCCTGCCTTTAACCACGCTCTTACAACAAATGTTTCTGGTGATAGCTTGATATTCGCTGACTTTAAAGTTGCTGTCAGTTTTCTTTTGCTATAGTCTGTAAGACGGACTAGTTTTGATAGTCGAATCGACCATTCATTAACGAGCACCTCAAAATTTTTTGACTTTTTTCTTTCTCTTTTATCTATGACATGAACAGCTTTAATCGTTCTTCCTGAAGGCAAGTTCAATGTGTCCTTCAAAATCAGATACACACCTACAGAAAAGAATATGGAAAACAACAATAATATCTGAATCATCTTATCCCCCTCTTTCTATCTTTTGTATTCCACAGGTTTTGATAATTTCACAACGGCTGCCAATGATATGAATATGACAATACTGCAAATCGCCAGTACAAATTTTCCGATGCCCGTGAACATCAGGGTATGATACCAATTTTTGTTGAGCATATACATGAGCGGTATGTTACCCACTAACAATATAGCCATGGTTACAAATTCCTTAACGGGTTCATAAAGCAGATAATCAAGCTCTGCTGAAACCATTCTCATATCGGATAGTTTAGACACGATTGGGGTTAATGTGATTTTGAGGTTCTTATCTTCTTGGCAATCAATCAGGGCATCCAGCCATTCATGAAATACTGCACTTTCTATCTTAGGTTTTAAGCTTTCAAGAGCCAATTTTATATTGGCATTTATGAATTTAGTTTGTGTTAGAAAAGCATAAAACACGTTCTGAACGGGTGGATTGATGTAATTTACATTTTCTTCAATGGCTGTAATTATGCTCTCACTTCTTAGGTATGATGTAGTAATAACTGACAAAGCTGTTTCAAGTTCACCATTTAGTCCTTTTTTCCATTTTGACGCTATGAATTGAACATACCAAAAAGGAAGGAGTGAAAAACCAATCGCTAGTACCGGCACTAGGAACATATTACTCAAAGTGATAGCCATAAAAAAGCCGACGGTCATAAATACCAGAGATAATATGACAATCAGCATAAACAAATTTTCCTTATTGGTCATTTTTAATATGTGTTTGGTTTCATCAATGAGCTTTTTAAGCCCTCGGCTCTTTTTCTTGCTTGTCAGTGTTTTAATTTTTTCATTTAATGGCAGTTCTTTTGTAATGCTCTTATTAAAAACATCTGATGCCATTTCAAATGGCGAAAGGTCCAGTATTACAAAGAAACCCACAGCCATTATGATGAAAGCAATAAATAATAAACTATTCATGATTTCCACCTCCTCTAAACCGTTCTAAAAGGTTACTTGGCATACCGTTTTCCAGAAGTCGCTTTTCAAGTGATGGTGATATATCATTGATCTTTTCATACTTTCCAACGATCTTAAGTTTGCCATCACTAAAAGCATTATCAGTTACATTAAATTTATACAAGGTTCTAATCTCCCGTGATCCATCTTCCATGATTTCGCATTCAGTAATTTCCATGATATGCCTAGAATTATCTTCTAACTTTTTTGAAAAAGCAATGATAGGAAATGCTTCCGTAACCAGATTATAAAGGGTTCTTTCATCCATATCATAACGTTGTTTACAAAGGGTAACCATTCGATAGTAAGTGGCAATACATGAGCTGGCGTGAATGGTAGTTGTTACACCATGACCTGTTCTAGCCGACTCTTGTGCAAAAAAGGCTTCTTCCGATTTCATCTCTGCAACACAAATATAATCAGGATTCACCGTAAGTCCGGTTTCAAGGAGTTTGACCATGGTAATATTCTGTTTAGGATCATCGCTGTGACGTGTTACAGTGTGTATAACATTGTTGATAACTTCACCTTTTTCATTTTTCTTCACCAAGTTAAATTCTCTTGTGCCATTTTCAATGGTATACAATCTCTTGCCATCTGGTAGTGTAGAAAGTATCCAACTCATGAGTGTCGTCTTCCCACTTGATGTTGCGCCTGTTATGCATAGACTTTCACCATATCGGTGTGCCAATGACAGAAAGTCTAGCATTTCCTCACTTGCTGTATTCTGTTTGATGAAATCCTCTTTAACCAGTTTCTTTGGATTGACAATACGAATCGATACTGCAACACCAATCGCTGGATCAATAACACCTTGTCCTAAAACAGTGATTCTAATGCGTTCCGACAAATGTCCCACTACAATAGGCTGTGATTGGTCAAGAATCATACCGCTTTTATGAAGCAGTCTCCTTATAACGTCAATCGCATGTCCAGGTGAATTAAAGGTTTCTGCGATTGGCAGAATCTCACCACTTGAATAAGTGACCTTAATATCATTCCATGCGTTGATATTGATTTCTTCAATGTCACTGCGAAACAAGTACTTAGTTAGGAATGAGTATTCAGCCATTTCGGAATATAGGGTTTCTACTAAATCATCCAGGCTTAACCCCTCAACTGCTAAGGAATAGTCCATCAAATATTTTGTGATATAGGACTTCATCTGTTCTCTTTGATTTTCACTGTCATGGGATATTAAAATTGCATACTTCCCCGATATATATTCCTGTACCTCATGAAGAATATCAGAAAAATCCCGGATATTCTTTGCTGATTCTAAAAATGATCCGCTCATTTATGCATCACCTCTTTTTTGAAAAAGCCAATTTTTCTTAAATTCTTTTTAAGTGGGTTCTTTTCCTTATTCTCATACACTTCTTCACTAAAGAACAATGCGTCCATAAGGTTTTGAAGCTGTGTATTGTATCCCTCACTCTTTTTATCTGTTAGTGGTTCAAAAAGTCTCGCTTCAAGCATTTGTCGTTGAAGTTCCTCACAGTGGTCGAGTTCCTTTTGAATACCACCAAAACGATTCCCGACACTGTCTTTAGGCATTTCTGATTTTACATCCGATAATACCTTGATATGATTGGCCACATTGTATTTTTTCTCCCCTAATAATGGAAGCGAAGCATCGTAGAAACTAATGGCCTTTAAATCTGGCGAAATCAAGCGAATAACCTGATCTGATAGTTCAAGTGCTCCCCTTGATAAAAGATCATGATGAAACTGGCTGCTGCAATCCACAATAATATGATCCGCAAGATGTTTGAGTAGAATGAAAAAATCAAGCACCCTCTCTTTTCCATAATCTGCGTAGGTTCTAATGTTCTCTCCATGCAGATAACTTAATATACTTAGGTTCTTTGTGTTTGGAACCGGTATGCACTTTTTCAAGATGCTTTCTTGTGAAATTTGGATAGAAGACAACAATGCCCCTAGTGATTGATCTTTTGTCTCTGTAAAAGGAAGCACTGTATGAATCGCTGGCACATAGGAATCTGCCATCACCAATATGACACTTTTATTTTTTTTAATAAGCTCGTTTGCCATCTTGATGCTGAAGGTCGTTTTACCACTATCAGGGTTTCCCCACACGGCAATAATTTTATTATTCTTCATCACTTACCCCCAACTTTCCATCAACGTCCTGATCGCTCTCCATCGTTCTATCTTGATGAATGGCATCCGCACCAATAATCTCTGTTTGGGCTTCTTCACTTTCAGATAAAATCAATCTCTGCTCATCCAAGAACTTATCCGCATTTTCTTTTGTACCACGATACACAAAGATCACATGAATTTTGCCCTTTGCCTCCATTTCGGCAAGGCGCATCGCTTGTTCATTTGTCACCTTTAGGGTTATTGTGGATGGCAATTCCTTGTCTTTTTCAATGGCTTCTTGATCGATCTCATATTCATCCGTATCAAGACCAGTGCCAGCTGTTACCGCTAAAACTTCTACATATTGAAGGTCTACGGGACTTACTGTTTCTCGCATATCACCAAAATCAGAAGCCATGAGGGTTACAATATCACCTTGTTCTAGCTTTCCTGATAAACCAGCTGCAAAGCTTTTAATACTGACCGATATCGCACGCTCACTGCCGTCAAATTCAGACAAATACTCATAATTTTCAAGGGGCTTATTAGAAATTTTAGAATTCAAAATATAATCACCCGCATGTAATTCTGTTAAGGCATATTTTCCTATGATATTCTCATCTTGTCGCAGAACAGAATCTGGCAAATTGTAGCCACCAATTTCAACTGTTTCTACCACTTTCTTTGTGATAAGTTCTCCCTTTTGTATATTTTCTGTGACTCTTACAACTGAAACTTTCTCTGAAATTGCCCGATTGAATAGCGGTGTCAAACCAAAGCAAATAATAAGAGACAGCACAATACTGGCTATCCCTAGAACAGTTCTATTTCTTAATATTTTTTTCATTACTGATATTCCTCCATATCTTCTTTGTTATTTAACTATGAAATGAGCTATCAAGCAGCCTGCTCCAAGATATGGAGCTAGTGGGATGCTTTTATTCAGCATTTTTCCAAAAATCACCCGACAAACAAAATGACCGATAATTGCCAGTACCAAACCCAATATGCTTGCCACACAACCTGCTTGTAAGCCTAAGTAAAAGCCACAAGCACCCATGAGCTTGACATCACCACCACCGATGCTGTTTTCTTTGAGAAATGCCATCATTAAATAAGGGAACGGAACGATCAACAGCCCAGTGAGTGAATCCATCAAGTCAATTCCAATAAACGCAATCATTATAACGAGCACATGAATCCAGTCTGGAATTGTCCTTGTCTTAAAATCAATGAAACCTGCAACAACAAGAACAGCACCAAATAGAACAATCTTGATCGTCGAAACAGATTCACTAAAAGCGATTATTAATGAAATCATACACATAAGTAAGCCGATCAGAATAACTTTTTTAGATTTCCATTTCTTCATCCAACACCTCGCCTATGATTGTTTTCATAGAATCTTGCGACTGCTCATTTCTATCTTCAATCAATGTTTTTTCTGGCATTGCCATATAATTCTGTATAAATTGTAACTTTATTTGGGGTTCTGCTTCATATAGCTTGTCAATCAACTTTCGGGCTGTTAATGCATACAGACTAGCTTCATATACCTTGTATTCTTGTGAAGCATAATCAATCGTATAGGACTCTAGCGCTTCATGCATACTTCCAATAACTTTGTACGTACAGTCTCCGAATGCAGCGATTTCGAGATAGTTCTTTAACTCATGACCATCTGATTCTTCAAACCATCCCATCGTATCCTCAACAATAAACTCTTTATACACATCTAGTTTTAAGATTTCTTGACTGGCTCTATAGATGCACCATCCTTCAGGGTCCATGAATTCAAGTTGTTTAAACCGGACTTGATCATCGTATCCCAACGTCCCACGTATCGCTTCATCAAGCATTTTGTCTACACGCTCAGATATTGTCTGTTTTTGTTCATGTAGCTCCCATTTTGTTGCTTCAACCAAGTAAGCCTCTTCTTGCAGTTCTTGTACCATTTCACTTAATTTGCTATTCCTATTTTTGAGTTCTGAGATTTCCAGCAACTTGATATTGATTTCATCTGATAAATCATCTATAAGCCTCGGATTATTAAAAACCATCATCAGGGCTTCCAATGACTTTTTAACCTTTTCTATCATCTTATCCATAGGTTCATCTCCATTCATCCTGATATTTGTATGGATAGAATTTCTGTGATCGAGCGAACCGAATCATAAATCCAACCTGATCTACAACGGAGATGTTAGAACGATCTTTGGTGAGCATCATGACACTCCCTGCAATGGCTACAAGAATCGTTACAACGCTAACTACTGTATTCTTAGAAATCAGATAGTACAGGACATCAAGAATACCAACGATTATGGTTGTCATAATCGTTTTAAACAGTTCTTCTTTGCCAAAGCCATCAAATATCTCAACCCTGGTTTTAAGTCCTTGTGGAATATACAACGGATTTTTTCTTCTTTCTTCCATACACACCTCCATCACATGTAGTAACTCATGACTAGATCTTTAATCTGCCAGATACTCTCTGCCAAAACATAAAAAACGACTGCGTTTTTCATCTTCTTTTTATAGCTAGCACTTTGTTCTTCATCAATGCCTAGATGAATAAAGCAGAAAACCACTCTTAAAACTGCGCCTACACGAATCAACAGGATAAAGGCATCCGCCATTTCTTTTAATAGCTCCACGGCTTCACCCTCCTTCTATTTTTTAAATACCGCTTTTCCCATTTGATAGATTCGAGCAGTTGAATAAATGCGGTTCATCATGCCGCCACCGTTTCCACCAGAAACAATTAGGAATTCTTGTAGGAACTTCGGCGTCCTTAAGGCTAATAAAAGAGCTGCCAATCCCCAAAACACATGGGCATTGAGCATTAACGCTACGCCTAGCTTTGCCAAAACAATCTGCACTAAAACAGCGATTGTACTTTGAAAAAACTTTTGAATGTAGGTTCTGAACACGCCATTGTCCTGATCCATTAAGCCAACACAGGCAAGTGGTAATCCGATTCGAAGAATCAATATTTCCAGTCCCCGTGTCAGGAACTGGACATAAAGCATAAAGAAGCAGATAAAAAAGATGATGGAAACAATGCCTGTAAATATCCCCGCACTTGTAATCCCTGTAATAATGGAACTAAAATCCGTTGCCATGTCATCAGAAACCGTGGTAATTAATTCGTTGCTCAGATCTTCAACTACTTCAGCTAACCAGCCATATAAGGTCGGAAAACTAACAGCAATAGCAAGAGACTTGAAGAATCCTGTCAGTAGCAAAAGAGGGTCAATCTCAGCATCCCCTTCCGTCCATAAAATATATCGCTCAAAGCCTTTTTTTAGAAATTTTAAGACAATAAGAGAAACTCCAAACGAAAAGAAAATATCAAATATGCTGCTTATGCCACTGGTTCCAAGGAGTGTATCCATATAGTCTTCTGCATGAAGGGCAATGGGAACAAGTCCATCAAGAAGGGTATTCACATATGCCAGACAACCCGATAATATCGCTCCTATCAGCAGCATGATGACGTATTCCATTAATGTGCACCTCCCTCGCGATAAAGTATAAAGGGGCTAAAAGCCCCTCCTACCATCACATAATTCGTATAATAACGATTAGTTCACCGTCACACCACCACTATAGTTGAACATATCTTCAATTCTCTCTTGTAAAGTTGGCAGGATCACATCGCCAAAAAGTGCATACAAACCTGCCAATAGCAAAGCGCCAATAACAATTGAAATCAAAATTTTTACTGCTTTTCTGTACTTTTTCCGATTAACACTATAATGCTCAAGCCACCTAATCCTTGTTGCCAAACCTCTGTTTTTCATTGAAATAATCATACTTACACCTCTTTCTTTTTATTAAAAAAACACGACTATAGTTTTCTATAATCGTGTCAATTTTTTATCTTCTATTTTTCTATGTTTTCTAGCCTTTGCATCAACAAAAATAATCTGCCCCTTAGAAGCTCGCATTCATTTTTATATTCTGCATTTTCTGTTTCTAGTTTCTTAATATACGCCTCTCTATCCTCTGATTTTTTCATTAAATTAGATATTCTAGTCGGCTTATTGGTTTTAATTTTACTTCTTTCCTTTTTTGATTCTACAATTCCCTTGTCAATAAGAATATCCCTAACATGTTGCTTGGCAAAAGTTGATCTAGATAGTCCTGTATATTCAATCAAATCTTTGATTCTGATATTTGCACCTTCATTGGTTAAATCATTTATTGCTCTTAAAACTTTATTCATGGTTTCTTGTCTTTGTAAGGCTTGTTTTTCTTCTATTACTCGTGGCAGTTTATTCAACCAGATCACCACCTGTTACAGCTATTATTTTATTCACGACTCCCTGGAAAAGCTTAGCATTCTTTCTAGCATTTTGACTGACCATGGGCAAGTTTTCAAAATGTTCTATTTTCTTTTCCCAAGAAATAACCTGGCCTTTAAAATAATTAAGGTTTTCATGATCTGGTGCAAAGTGTTTGCAATCTAAACAACTAAACATATCACTTTTACAGCCTATAATATCGGTACAAATACCACCATTTACTCTATGCGCTCTAATATTACGAAGTAATTTTTTCTCTAATGCTTCTTCCATATTTAAAATACGCCCATTAAACACAATGTATTTATCATAATTATCCGTTTCACCCAGCACATCCTTTTGCTTACTTAAAATAACTTCTGGATTTTGATCCATATGTGTATAGGATTCATAAATCATTTTACTACCATGGTGCCCTGTCATTTCTGCTACTTGTGGTATTGTAAACCCTTGAATAAGTCTATCCGTTATTCCATTGTGTCTTAGCATATGTGTCGACAATTTAAATATTTCCCCGTTACTATCTGTAATGTTTTTTTCTCTGCAAATTACTTTTAAAAACTGATTTACAGGACTTATTTTCGTCGTTCGATAATTGTTTTTAAAAAAACACCTACTCTCATCATATCGCACATACTCTTGATAGGAAAAAAGTATATCTTTCTCGCCTTCCTTCATATGCTTTTGAATGCTTTTAGAGCAGGCTTGTTGTTCTTTAATTAAGTCAATCAAATAGGCTGCCATACCTTCATATTCTAATCTGATGGTTCGAATGATAGGCTCTCTATGTCCACCATTTTGCTTCCATGTAGGTATAAACAATTGATAAGCTCCATTAAATGATTTTAGACAATCAATATTCATACCAACAACTTCACCAATCCTTGATGGTATTAACCTTAAAATCCAATAAATACACCTAAACCTCAAATCTATAGTGTCATCCTTAAAGGCAACATCTAATTGTTCAGTAATGTTCTTAGGGATATATTTATCATCATATCGTTTATAATAGCTGTATGGATTGTTATCAAATGGGTTCTTATATTTTTTACCATCAAAGCCTTGCATTGTTCTTAAAAAATTATTCACATTGGACCATTTAGTGCTTTTAGTTGCCATGCTGCTATATTCATTATCAAGATATTCTTTATACCTTATTGCCGTGCTGTGTGTGCATTTTTCTATATGAAAGTTTTTATACTCTACATCGATTATTTTAAAGAATAATCCCAAGTCATAAATATGGGCTCTGATTCCCTTAGGTGACTTCCCGTTTAGCATTCTTATTACCGAAAAAAACTTCACCATCTCTTTATATTTATTAGGAATACCTTCAAATCCCAAAGTATATGAAGAGCTATATTCTGATGCAATTCTTACTAATTTATCACAATTCCAAGAATCAGCTTCAAACTCAATATCAGTGCCAACATTGCTTAAAAAATCTTTATATCGCTCTTTCTTAGCATCATCATAATTTTGAACAACTACCACTGAATTCATTTATTTAACCTCACTTTCTTCAATTTTATTTACAATATTTTTGTAACCAGCTAGTAGGTTCATTTCTTTCTGGTACTCTTTAAAATTCTCATAGTTAGTGATTTGATTTTCATTGTAAATATGAATTAATGTGTCAACAATTGTCTGTTGTTCCTTTAAAAATTCTTTCCAGTAGGGGAGATACCTTTTACCGGTACAAAGCATTTTACAATTTATACAGTTATACAAACTGCTTCTGTTATTACAACCACCATCGGCTAATTTTTTCATGCAATAGCCAAACTCTACACGTCTTTGTTCTAGCCTAAAATCCATATATAAAAGTCTTCTTTCTTCTTCTGTAAATTCTTCAAGTTGTTCATGATCTATCAGCAAATCAAACTGTTTTTTAAAGAACTCCGTATTCATTTCTTCAAGTTTTTTAGCCCTCACTTCGGCATAATATGTCGCTGCTGTATTTCTATTAAGATGTCCTAGCCAGTAGGCTAATTCTTCAATAGTAGCCCCGTTTTCAATGAGTGTAACTGCTAATGTTTTTCTATATTGTCTATTGGTAAAGTTCCAAAGTTCTCCTTCACTTGAGCGGATATCATACATTTCGATCAACTTATTAATCATAGAAATATAATAATTCATATTTATCATATTGGGTTTATATCCCTGTCTTTTAACAAGGAATATATACGGCAACGCACAGGCTCTTCTGAGCTTTTCTGTTTCTTTAGCAAAGGCCACTATCTCATCTGCTAAAGTTTCTGTAATCATAATTTTATGGTAGCTTGGCACCCCTTTCCTTTTCTTGGCTGATAATATTTTGTGTGGTAAATATTTAAGTTGTTTTAATCCTTCATATCGAGAACTTTCAATACAATTTTCTTCTAAAAATAACACCTCTTTTGTTCTTAATCCTGTTTCTGAAAATATTTTATAAATTAACTTGTAGGATGGATTCAACTCTTTAACATGTGGCTCTAGTTTAACAATGATTTCATTAGGTACTATGAGGGTGTTTTGAGTATACTTTTTGGGGTTCACAAATACATAGCTTTTAAAGTGGTTTATATGGGGTCTAGGACTTTTTATGTTCTCATCTCTATGTTCTGACATGAGGTACTCATTAAAGACCTTTAATCGGGAAAAAGTGTTCATAACTCTCGTTGTACCGACTTTGATACCATTATCTTCATACATCATTTTTTCTAAGTTATTGTGTAGTTTTTTTACATCAATTTCATCAAGATCTGCCATAAATTTTATTCTTGGATTATCTTTTGTAAGCATATTAAGAGCTGGTGCAATTTCGGTGATAAATCTATCCTTAATATTCTTTTTAAAGCTTAATCTATGTTTTAGGTACCACTTCACTTCTAATCTTAGGGACGGAGATTCAATAACACTAAAATCCACTTTATTAAAATAAAGGGATGGACCATGTTTTGCATAGATGATCCATATATCCTTATTGATGTTTAACTCTTTATGATTTTCAGCCGGAAATTTATCGTACTGAAATGCAAACTCTTCAGATACAGCATCTTTTAATAGCTTTGTAAATATCATGTCAGCTGTACCTGATCTATATAAATCGGTTGTTGGGTCAAATATTAAGTTCCACATTTGTCTTTGACTAATTCGTTCACGTCTTTTAGTAAAACCCTCTGCAAATATTCTTAGGTATATGTTTAGCGCCTCAAGACCAACTTTTGTAGCATATTTCGTCGTTCTCACAAAACCTATTCTTGAAGCTATTTCTCCTAGCCCTTCGCTAACATTTATTTTTTCTGAAATTTTCGCTATCCAAAAGCTTGAAAACTCATCTTCTAAAACATCGTTAAGAAGTCTCCTCTCCTTTAAATCAGAAAGAATGTGCATAAAATTATACGTTATTTCAATTTCATCATTCTCTAACATGGTTTCAAAAACATGGGCAATTCCAACTTCTTTGCTTAATATTTTTTCATCTAAATAAAACCAATGTTCTGTGTATCTTATAGAAAAATACCTAAACATCTCAACAAAGTCATCTCTGAAAGCATTAAATCCTATTTCTACAAACGACATCCCCCCAAAGTAATCAAACATCCTGCATAAAGGGGTATTATCCAATCGATATGATTTAATCTTTAAAATTTGTTTATATTCCAGTATTTTCGATTTCATATGGTCATCAGAAATTTCACGCTTGTGCCACAAGCTGACCTTCACATCATCTATTTTCCATATGGCTGATGCTGTCGTTAAGCTTAATTTTTTAATCATTTGACTGATCCTCCTTGTGCAGTTTTTGCATAACGCTTCTCGCAATAATTTCATTATTGTGATTTCTGTAGTGCTCTATGCTTTCAGGAGAACGCCAGCCCATTGTTTCTAAGACATGTACATCTGTAAGATTACTTTCTGGATGTGTTGCTTGATATTCTAGTAACTCCATTACCTTGGTGCTTCGACCACTATGTGTTCTTATTTTTTTGCTATCAATTCCAACTTTTTCACAACATCTTTTTAGTATTTTTAGGTAATTCCTATATTTAAGGGCTTCACCTTGATGCTTTCCACTATTTAAGTTGATAAATACGTAATCATTCACATTCATACTTTCATTTTCTGCGACCATTCTTTCTAAAAATAGGTATTGATCAATCAAATCCACTGTTTTCTTTGGAAGGGCAACAATCCTTAAGTGACTTTTATCGCCTTCAATAACGGTTTGTTTCCCTTTAGATCGACTAGGCCGTATTAAACCTTCTAAGGCATCATAATTATCAAGGGTCATACTCAGCACTTCATCTATCCTAAAACCTTCTAATGTTAATCTAAAGATACATTCATCTCTAAGCGTATTGAAACCACGGCATATCAGCTTTTTCTCGTCTTCTGTGTACCATTTTATGTATTCTTTGGATAACTTTAATCGTGGCAAATACCTGTCAATGATGTACTTATAATCATAGTCATATATCTGTCCATATAAATAAGAATGCCTTGCTCTTTGGGTATTTTTCTTTTTAAAAAAGCGCATATTGCTTTCATAATTGTTGTCTAACCATTTGTAAAATTCTGTTACAACCGTCACATAACTATTTAAGGTGCTATAAGATAAACTGCTTTCTAAACTTCTAATCTTTAAGCCCGTTAAATCACCATAAACTAACATGTCCACAAACTTTTTGACATGGCTATTATTGGCTACATCATACGTAATATCATAGGAATCCAACCAATTAAGATAACCAACCAGTTTCTTTGCATATTCCTTGCCGGTGGATACCGCTCTGATGCTTTTGGCTTCAATAAATTGATTGATTTCTAATACAGGCAGCAAGTCTTCAATAACCATGTGTCTTACGACTTCCCCACCATCGCTCCTTTCGAATCTAAACCTTACCACTTTGTACTTTTTCTTTTTTTGCATAAAATTACCTCCTAATTTGTATTTTAGGAGGTAAGCTTACCATCAATTCATGTTAACTACTATAATTAAACGTCTCAATAATCCTTTCTTGGAGCATCAGTAAGATTTCACTCATTAATTGCAAACTTCCTAATAAAGTGGCTAGGGTTTCTAAAACTCATATTCCGCTGAATATATCACATCATTCTAAGAATTAAAATTTAAGTTTTTTTAACGATCGCAAACACCACGAATATAGATGTTTTCAGGGATTTCCAAGTGCCTAAGAACTGTCTTGATGTTATCATCAAGCGGCTTAGTGAAACCACGCTCTGTAACATCAGCCATGGCTATTGCAGCGGTTTGAACACTGTAGAAGATACGATAAATTGCTATCAGTGACGGTTTTGCCATCTTTACTTTACCAGGACCTATAATAATGGCATTCTCTTTTTTTAGTTCGCGTCTGACCACATGCTCCGCTACACTAAGAATCACCATGAGAATCAGCATGAGATAACCGATAGCTTCAACACGATGGATTGAGTCAACATAAAGTGAATTTACGAACTGAGGTGATTTTAAGAACTGAAACTTGCGCTCAACTGCGCTTTGAGACTTGTATTCTTCAAGAATCCTCTGCGCTGACATTCCAAGCTTTGTGGATGCCACAACAAAAACACACTCGCGCGTGATCTGTTCTTCAATCAAGGTTTGATGAACTGATATGCTGCTTTTCACTAAGTAGTTGGACACTGGTGTTTCGTCTTTTCTAGGACGACCTACCGATCGCTTTTGAACCGTTTCAATGGTTTGTTCAATACTGTGGAATTTAAGCTTTCTACCTAATTCTTGATAGCATTTGTCTATTTCAAGGCGTGCATCATCTTCGCATGCAAAAATCCGTTTTTCAAGTTTAGCAAGTGTCTTTTCAAGGGCATCGTATTCTTTTGTCACTTGTTTAAGAACGGTTTTCTCCTTGCTTGGTCGAAGTGCTTCAGAATAGCAACCGCCTAGCGAAAGAGGAATACCTTTGTATTCACAGGTTGCGTCGAGCAGTTTATAGACTGATGGCTTTGTTGTCGTTTCAATCTCGATAATAGGCAAGGTTTTAAGTTGACTTGCTACAGTTTCAATGACTTTTTTAGCTTCGATAGTTTGATCTGTCATACGTGTTATGACATCTATATCCATGGACTTGGCTTTTTTCAAGAATTCCTCGGTAAAGGCAGCACTATCAGCGATGTAGAAAAAATCTTCTTCGATATGTCCAAAATCTTTCCGAAGCTGGCTTGCACGATCAAGGTTATCTTTGTTAAATTGCTTGTCACTGGTATTACCTGAGAGGACTTGTCCTTCAAAGGCGACACCTTGGGTAGTCCCGAGTGAGAACATGATTTGCTTTTTATCAAAACGCTTTTGCTTTGAGTATCCAAACGTGATTTCAACACTTTCAAGTGAGCCATCCTCTACTTTATACTCTCCCCACATCACTTTGGAGGTTGTATCAAAGTTGACATTAGTCAGTTTAATGCCATATCTTTTGAAAGCAGATAAGGACACTTCCGATAGTATTCTTGAGCCACCATATTCATACATGGCATCAAGAAAACCACCAAACCGATCATCATTCAATTTTTGTACATCTATCGGATGTCCTAAAAGTGATTCTAAGTCTGCATTTTGAAAGTATTCACTAAGTCGTGAAAGTGGATGATGCTCATCTGCCATGTTCATAAGCAGTAGCTTTGCAAGTGAGCCATAAGGAATTTCCGCTGGTCTTCCTGATTGCTTTTCTAATGCTGCATTAAAAATTTGATCAACATTTATTTGTTCACATAAGCCTACTATAAAACCGAGTTTTCCATCATGATATGGCGTTATTTGACTAAAATCGAACATACGTTACACCTCGAATTGGTTTGATATTGTATATATTCGAGATTAATTCAGAAAATCCTTTTGAATTATTTGGAAATTCATTATTTTTTCATTTGGTAAATTTAGTTAGGCGGAATATGAGCTAAAACACATTTTATGTACAAAAAAAGTAGGACTCTACGAGTCCTATACTGATAAATACTATAGAAAATATTAAATTAGTCGACAGATTCTCTTCCATAAAAAGTCCTGTTTTTTAAAAATTATTCATTCTAATCTATATTATTAGAAGCTCAAAACACTGAAATTACTATATTTTAAACTTACCAACAATTTTTGTGAGTTCATCTGCCATTTCATTGATTGAACTTATGTTTGCCGAAACTTCTTCAAAAGAAGCCGTTTGCTCTTCCACAGCTGATGCTACATCTTGAGTATTTCCAGAGTTTTGAACAGCAACACCTTGAATATCCTTTGCCGAGTGAGTAATTATATTAAACTCATCATTTACCTTAGTTGAAATCCCCATTATTTCCTGAGATTCATTCAAAGTAATTGTAGATACATTCAAAATCTCTTTAAGTTCAACTTTTAGTGTATCCATAGATTGTTCTTGAATTTTAGTTTTATCTACCAGTTCGTCCATAGATGTTTTTACATTAATGGTTTTATCGCCTATATTCATAACAATTTCACTAATTTTTTTGGCCGAAACCGAAGTTTCTTCAGCTAGTTTCCTTATTTCATCTGCAACCACTGCAAAACCACGTCCAGCTTCTCCAGCTCGCGCAGCCTCAATAGATGCATTAAGGGCTAGTAAATTTGTTTGAGAGGATATGTTATGAATAAAATCCACAATGGCCTTAATTTCTTCTGAAGATTGATTTAAATCTTCAACGGTATTAGATGCTGACTTTATGGAATCTACAAATAATGTGAGTTCATCTGATTGATTTGACACTTGTCGATCACCTTTGAGAACAGACTCTTGAGACTTTTCTGAAGATTTAAGTGTCTGATTTGCCTTGCGAGAAACATTTTCAATATCCATTTTAATTTTTTCAACTAATTCATTCAACTCATCAAGTTTATTATTTTGGAGTACCGATCCTTCTGCCACATCCATAGATGACATTGCAATCATCTCAGTAGATTTTGTAAGTTCTTCTGTTGTATTTGTGATAGCACTCATATTCTCAGATAATACGATTGATATCTTTGAGATTTCTTTTACAATTTCATGAATATTACCTATAAATATGTTGAAATAATGAATCATTTCAGCGGTTTCATCTTTGCTCTTAGTATCAATCCGTTTGGTTAAATCCCCGTTGCCTTCAGAAAGCGCCTTTAGATCTTTAATCAGACCATTAATAGGGCCCCTAATGCCTTTATTTAAGAGTGCAAATGATATTAGACCAACAGCTAATGCAACCATCATCAAAATACTATTGGTAACTTTAGCAGCAGTGACCTTTGAACTTGAATATTCAGAGTAGCCTGTTACCATATCGTTGATAAAATTTACATAACCTGCAACTTCAGAATTGATAACCGTCAGTGCTTCTTTATCCTGACTACTTAAAATACGCCCATATGCGTTTTTATAAGTATCATCCCATTTTTCTACTATTTGTGTTAAGAAATTTTTTGTCTCTTCATGTGTTACGACGGATAAACCTTTTTCAGTATTACCTTCTATAAGATCGTTGGTAATCTCATCAAAAAGATTCATACTCTCTTCAAGAATTTGTTTGCTTTCTTGGTCATTTGTACTCACGACAATATTAGCAAGTTGAGCCATCTTATAACTTGAAGCACGTAACTTTCCTGCATTATTTACAAAATTCGCATCGCTCTCCATGGCTTGATAGGTCATATAATTGATCCCTACGATTGCCATAGTAAAAATTATTAGTAGACCGAATGTAAGTAATAACTTATGCTTTATTTTCATTTTGAATTGCCACCTTTCATGTCTGTTAATTATGTTGTTCTAAATTTAATGCCCTTCTGATTTGATTATTTGAACATTGAGTTCTTCTTTAATGTATTTTTTTTCAGCGTACATTTTATCATCTGCAGATTTAATTAATAATTCCACCTCTGATATTTCATCATTTCCATAATCAACAATGCCATGACTTACACTGATCATATATTTCCTGTTTTCTTCTATGTTAATTTGGTCATATCTGTGTTTAATTCTCATCCATACTTTTTCAGCCGTTTCACAATCTATACCATTAAAGACGACAAGAAATTCATCTCCACCCATTCTAATGATAAAATCTTCTTCACGAATTTCGACTTTTATGCCATCAACCGTGCTTACAATCAGTTCATCTCCAAATTGATGGCCTAATTGATCGTTAACTTCCTTAAGACCGTTGATATCAATAAAACAAAGACTCAGTTTCAAATGTCTTCTATTATCATATTGGGCCATCCGACTAAGTTTGGATAGACCGGCCCTTCTGTTAAATGTCTTTGTGAGCTGATCGTACATCATCTCGTTAAAATACTCACTCATCTCAGATATTTCATCTGTATCCATGTTTTTAAGTCTTTTAGAAACTTCATCATCTACAAGTGATAAAGCCTTCAATTCTCTCATAAGAATCTTTAAGGGTTTTCTTATGCCTTTATAAGTAGAGATAAAAGAGTAAAAGGTAACTACAATTATGACCAATACCAGACCACCATTGATTATAAGGGCTCTTGTTATTTTTTCTCGAGCATATATAGAATAAGATGAAACCATCTCGTTAATATCGTTAACAAAAGCATCAATTTCACCATTGATTTTCTCACAGGACTTGTCTTTTGGCATGCTATTTACAATACTAAAATATGCAGGTTTGAGTAAGACATGCCACTCATCTGATATAGTTTCCAGTCTTACAGAAAAACGTGGATAATTATTTGAATTTGAGTTCATATCTTTTCCATTTAATAAGGTTAAAGTTGTATCAAACTCATCTATTCTCATTTTTAATTTCGAAGCCAGATTATCTTTCTGGATTTGATCATTTTCTAATATAATTTGATTTGATATTTGAGCCATATTATAACTCAGCATTCTCAATCTTCCCGCTTGGTTAATAATATCTGCGTCGTTTTCCATGCTCTTGTATGTCGATATATTTATAAAAACAATGACAAGCGCTAGAACAACTAAAATTCCATGCGTAATCAACAATTGATTTTTAATTTTCATGAAGTCCCCCTACGATTTAGAAAAGCAGCCCCAGACACTGAGGCTGCTTTTTAAAAATTAAGCCATGAAAAGTTTAATATCATCCTCTACAGTTCCAATACCTGCAATGCCAAATTTCTCAACGAGAACTTTCGCAACATTTGGTGATAGAAAACCTGGTAAAGTTGGTCCTAAGTGAATATTTTTAACACCAAGTGACAATAAAGCTAATAATACAATGACAGCTTTTTGCTCATACCAAGCAATATTATAAGCAATCGGGAGTTCATTAACATCTTCTAATTCAAATATTTCTTTTAGTTTAAGTGCAATAATGGCTAATGAATAAGAATCGTTACATTGGCCAGCATCTAGAACTCTTGGAATACCACCAATATCTCCTAGGGGCAGTTTATTATATCTATATTTTGCACATCCTGCTGTAAGAATAACCGTATCCTTTGGTAGTTTTTCAGCAAATTCTGTATAATACTGACGGTCATTCATTCGACCATCACAACCTGCCATTACAAAGAACTTTTTAATGGCTCCAGATTTAACCGCATCCACCACTTTATCAGCTAATGCAAATACTTGATTATGTGCAAATCCACCAACAATACTACCTGTTTCTAATTCTTTAGGTGGTTCAGTTGTTTTTGCTAACTCAATAATCTCAGTAAAATCTTTTTTGCCCTTCTCGTCCCCTATTATGTGTTTTGCCCCTGGCAATCCAGCAGAACCTGTTGTAAAAATTCTTTCTCTATAGCCCTCTTTTCTAGGTGGCACGATACAGTTTGTTGTGAACAATACCGGACCATTAAAAGAGAAAAATTCATCTACTTGATGCCACCAAGATCCACCGTAATTTCCTGCAAAATGATCATATTTCTTAAATGCAGGATAGTAATGTGCGGGTAACATTTCACTGTGAGTGTAAACATCAACACCAGTACCTTGAGTTTGCTCTAATAATTGCTCCAAGTCTGTCAAATCATGACCTGAAATTAAAATACCTGGATTGTTTCTTACACCTATATCAACACTTGTGATTTCTGGATGTCCATATTTTGAAGTATTGGCTTCATCAAGAAGTGCCATAGCCTTTACACCGTTTTCACCAGTCTTTAAAACTAAAGCAACCAACTCGTCTGCTGTCATATCAGTCGTTATTTTATAGAGTGTTTCATACATAAATTGATAAATTTCTATATTCTCTTTATCGCCATTAAGTGCATGTTCAGTATATGCTGCCATACCTTTTAACCCATATACAATCATTTCTTTTAATGATCGTATATCTTCATCTTCCGTAGCCAAAACACCAATTTCTTTTGCTTTTTCTTGCATTGCATCATCATCGGTGTATGTAAATTTCGCTGCATCAGAAAAATCAATTGTTGGAAATTTAGTACGTAAGTCGTCTCTTAAAGAAATTACTTTTTTTATTTGATTAATGAGTGCTTCCCCATCAAAGTTTGCATTTGTAATCGTCATAAACAAACTGTTAAGCAGTTGGTAATTTACTTCTGGAATGTCCTCAACTTTTACATTTCCTTTTACGACAACTTCTGCTAATCCCTTTGTGGCATAAATCAAAAGATCTTGAATTCTTGCAATATCTTCTGTTTTACCACAGACTCCACGGATTGTACACCCGGTTCCTCTGGCTGTTTCTTGACATTGATAACAAAACATACTCATAATTTTCCTCCTTAAATTTTTCTATTTTGTTGGGGCTGGTGCTTTAACTACAATCAGTTCAAGTACTTCAGCATCCAAATTTTTAACATTCATTTTAATGTTAAATGGTATTTTAAGTACTGTTCCCGTATCATAATGGCAAACCTCTTGATCATCTAGCCCGATGGATAATTTACCCCTTAATACAGTCATATAAACAGTAGAATTGGAAAAATGCTCTGGCAATCCTTCATCTTGGTTAAATACCATATGAATATAATGGACATTTTCGTCCTGAATTACTTTTTCAACCAAACGGTCATTTCCCATTGTTATTTTAAATATCTGCTCGATCATTCTAATCACCTTCCTTTTCACAGTTACCTATAGTATACTTTATTTAGCAAGTTAAAACTGTAACAGCTGTTACAAATTATGAGGAGGTCAAATGTTTTTAGATGTAAAACTTTTGTTAAACAATCCATTATTCAAAGACATGGATTCCAGTTTATTATTAAAATTAATTGATTTTGATCACTGCATCATAGGGAACTACAAAAAAGGATCACTTATTGTACAAGAAGGTGATCCTTGCAGTTCTATTGGCTTTGTTCTTTCTGGTGTTCTAGCAATTCAACAGTTTACACCTACAGGAGAAGTTCTGACTATTAAAATGTTCGATACAAACGATGCATTTGGAACAGCTCTATACAGTTCAAAAGCCCCTCAATATCCATTTACGCTTATGACTATGAAAGATAGTAAAGTACTTTATATGCCTTTTGAACAAGTTAGAAAACTTTTAAAAAATAGTCCAATATTCAATGACAATTTTATTGATTTTCTATCGTCTCGAGTTCTAAATTTTAAAGAAAAGATACAAATGCTTCAATACAAAGACGTTCGTTCAAGGCTAATGCTCTACTTATCAAAAGAATATAAAAATAGTGGCTTAACAACCTTCAAATTACAACACTCAAGGTCTTTGATTGCAGATATTATTGGTGTAGCTAGACCTTCTGTTTCACGAGAATTAACGAATATGGCAAACGATTATCTCATACAGGTTTCTGGTCAGAAAATAACACTCTTGAAGCCAGAGTTATTTTAAGCGCCTTCAAGAGTGTTATTTGGCAATAGGTATACTCTATTCAAATACTGTTAATTAGAAAATCAATTTAACTACCATAATTAAACATTTCCATAATTCTCTCTTGAAGTTCAGGTAAGACAACATCGCCTATTAATTTATAAAGACCCATTAGAAGCAAACTTCCCAATACCACAGCTGTTAATATGGTTATTGCTTGCGATACTGTTCCTTCACCTCTTTGATCTAATAACACAACTTTGCTTCTATTCATTAATTCGTTTGCTCTAAATCTAACCCTATTCATTTTATTATTCACCCTCTTTCTTAGCGTAGCAATTCTATCGTAGCAACGAAGTACAGAAAAAACAGCAGAATCGACCATGCCCTCTCCGCTATTTCCAGCAAGAATTGTTCTTCCGTTAACCATCACTTTTACCGTTTCCAAATGTACTCTGTTCATTAACTTTTTCATTTCACGACCTCCATAGATTTAAAATTCATTTTTATTTTTAATCAGGACCTGCCCACGATTAAACGTAATAGCCAATAATTAGATTCAGTGTCGCCGAAGCTAAAACTGCTCCAACAACTGAAACAATCACCGTTACAATACGGTTGTTCCATTTTTTCTGATCGATTTCATCTGCCGCACTTCTTCTAATAAAGAAATAGATAATCAGCAAAACACCGACAATGGGTGCTAAAACCATTAACCAAGTCGTTACGTCTTGAATTAAATTTTCAGTGCCTTTCACAATTTGGCTTTCTTGAACCGTATCTGCCATTACCGGTATGGTTGACAACATCATTGCTGACAATGTTCCAACCATAACCTTTAAAAGTCTTGTTACTTTCTGTCTTAGGGGTTTATGCTTCATCTTTCTCACCGCCTTTCATATTTCGCATATAGACAAAGTTTGATTTTTCTTCTTGGGTGTAATACTCCCAAATATTCCATGTATCAATGGCATTATGGGATTTTCTCTGGTGTCTTTTTCTTTCTCTTTCTTCACGCACCTTTCTGTTATGTTCTTTGTCACCAAGTCCGAATAGGGCATTAAAAAACCACTTCGATAAATCTGGCAATTGCATCATTGCCGGATGATTTCTCGAAGTGATTAATGTGTAAGGTCTATTGATTCGTCTAATTTCATCCACTGTTAAAAGTGCTCGATGCGTTAGATTTACGCTGTGCGAACTCGATGGATTCGAATATTTGCCATGGGATGAACTCAGCGAATAGGTGGATACCGTGTAATTCCCTAGTTTCTTTGATATTTCATCCAGGGTTCCTAGATCATCAGCTTGAAGATAAAGCCAAGTTTCACAATTGGATTTAATTGTACCAGCGACTTCTTTGCCATATTTCTCATCCAGTTGCATAAAGCTTTGAAGGAATAAGTTAAACCGGATACCCCTTCCACCACCAACAGTCAGTTTGTTGGCGAAGTCTGGAATCTTTACAAAGTTTCCGAACTCCTCAAGCATGAAGTTGACTCTTCGCTTTAAGCGTCCCCCTCTCTCATCTGCATTTTTCACCAGTTGCATATAACACTGATTCACAAAGAGACTGGCTAAACTATAGTAAGTTGTCTTTTCATCAGGAAGAATAATGAACAGTACCTGCTTGACTGTTCCCATTTTCCTAAGATCAAAGTCACTGGCTTCTGACATGGAATGGATCAGAGGATTTGTAAACAGCCTTAATGTTGTCAGTGCTGAAGTATAGAATGATCCTCTGGTCTTACTAGGAGCCACTTCACTAATGGCAAGTAATGCTTTAGCCGGATGATTTGCCGGCATATTCTTCATGTATTTGACGATCGGCATTGTGCCGTCCACCACTTTACACATCTCACTGATAAAGAAATAGACATTGCTCATATTCTGGTATCTTCTGTCTTTGCCATTGCGATTATCATAAACCACTGCCATTATGGCACTGGCAATAATACTGGCTTCACCATTAGTCCAGATTTTTTCGTTGTGACTATTCTCTGGTACGAGTGCCGCTGTCAAATCCCATGTAGCATCCACTGCTTTGGGAATATCATTTTCATCAATGGCATCAATAATTGGCTGCAAGAAGTTATAGCGATCACTCTTAAGAGGATTCTTAAAATCAATACAAGTCACCTCATAGCCAAGAGCAACCAAATATGGATAAGTGTAGGTGAAGATTTCACCTTTGGGGTCACTTATGACCAAACTCTCCTCTGAAAGTCCAAGCAGTCCGACGGATTGAAGTACAACTGATCTTGTTTTCCCTGATCGAGTAGCACCAATACAAAGACTATGGGTGTCTTCATCAATATAAAATATCTTTTCTGTATCTCCCTCTTTCTGAAATCCAACTACAATGCCGCCCTGATTTAGCTGGGATATCGGATGTTCCTGTGCATCGGTTTCTGACAAATCTTTTTCATTTGATGCTTCATTCCTTTCTTCTGATTGGTTTTGAATGTTTTTCCCTTCAGATAAGTTTTCTTTTTTTGAACTGTTTTCTTTTTCTTCATCCTGTTTAATCCTTTCCATTAATATTTGTAGATCATACTTCCTAAGCCTAGTCGATTTAAACGCTTTATTCTTTTCACCATCAGTCAGCCATCTTGCTGATCCAAATTGCATTTGTCCCGCTCTGACCGGCGTTGCAATATCTGGTGTGATCGCATCTAAATCTGACTGATAGGGTTTCATATTTGCCAAGTAAAAATATATAGAACATAAAAGAACAAAACCTTGTAAATAAAGAAATAGCGACAAATGTTGATCACTTGCCGCCATACTTTCAAAACAATATTTAATTGGAATAAAGGTGAGCACTTTCATTTTTCCTGACAATAAAAAATGTAGATTCGTGGAAAAGTAAATATTCATCCATAAACCTACAAGAAAAATCAGTGCCGATATCATCAGCTTCAATTGTTTGTATTTCAATTTATCACATCACCTCACAGTTCAATCCCATCATCAGCAACCATCTCAAGATCTTCAAGTTTCTCATGACGCAAAATCTCCGGAACAATCAATTCAATTTTTTCAAGAATTGAACCGATGGCTTTTTCATCCTTGTAATTCAAATTGCCATTAAGCCCAACATAATTCACTAAACTTGAATGGATTAATTTTAAATCCGTTTCACCAAACATACGATTGGCATTAATAAGTCCTGTGCGTTTGGCAAAATCCTCTTTTGCAGTTTCAATACTAGAAAAATAATGCCCCAATGTTACTGATTTACCATCATATGTGTATTGCCAGGTCACAAATTCAAAACCGTCTTGCATCTCTCCCATCGCCAGAACATATCCATCATGTTCTAGTATTTTACGGTATCCATCTTTTAAACCATCCGCCTGCAAGGGTTTAAGTTGATTGTAGAATTCCATTAGTTTTGTCATTCAATCATCCACCTTTCATTTACATACTATTTTCACTTTCTTTGTCCCAGTTAAGCCCTTTGCCTTTCTTTGATTCTTCAATTTTTTCTTTTAGTGCTTCTCTTTCAATCGTTGATAAAGGATAGTTACTCCTGCTCGCATCCAACTGATTATCCATCTTAACAAGTTGAACTGCTGATAGAAGCATTTCCATTTTACTTCGAGATATTCTAGCCTCCATTCTTTGACTGTTCAATTCAAAAGCTTTTAACAGTGCTTCCTTTGTAAAGTGTTCCGGTGGATACAGCTTTCTATTTCTGCATTTTTTCCCTTCCGAATTGGTAAAAGTGATATATTTTCTGGTATCACTCCAATCCACTTGATAGCCTAGTGCGTTCATATTAGCTACGAATTCTTCTTTACTTCTGGCAATCCATTTCACTTTTTTCACTGTTAAATAGAGTTCATACTTCCAACTATGACTGTTTTCTTTAGAACGGTATTCACCTCGATTAACGCGACTTCCTGATTTGCCTTGGGTAAGAATCAGTCCGTATTTTTTGCAAATTTCATCGGAGTTGTCTTTCATCATTTGAAGCTGTTCTGCACTCTGTTTCCATTTCATACCGGTCTCCATATTAACGGTATTTACAACAAAATGCGTATGAAGATGATCTCGATCTGTATGAACTGCATAGGCAACTTGAAAACCTTTGAAAGCTTCCATTTGCACCAGCTCATCAGCAATCTGCTTAACCATTGCAGGTGTCACTTTATCATATGGCGCAAAGCTCTGAGTAAAGTGGATATATTGTCTGCCTTTTAATTTGCTGTATTCTGACTTTGTCATAAAAAACTCGTTATAGGCTGTATTAATACCACAGTTATGACCACCTTTTAAAGTTTCTTCTGTTTTAGCTGGATTGGTAATGTATTTCAGAACTCTTTCAAGGGCAGATAATGTATTGTTTTTTCCGTTAATGAATTCAATAACAGCCATAAGCATTACATCTCATCTAACGCATCTTCTAGTTCATTGGCTAAATCTTTCAATTCCTCAATCATCTTTTGACTGAATTCAGATTTCACACCTACTGCATCATATAGATCAGATAATGCTTTAATCATCTTGTCCGGATTCTCATTGAAAAGTCTTGATTGCCTGATGTCTTCAGATAGAAGAAAGTCTTGACCTTTAGCATATTCTCCCTTAATTACTACATCCACTGCATAAGAACCTTCAGTAATGCCTATGGTTGTATACTTTCCATCTGTCGGCAATTGATTAAAATAATCAGCGGCTTCCTGAAGATCATCTTTCCACTCACAGCCATTCCCATAACGATAAACATGGTATTTCATACGTCATCACCTCTTCCCTTTTACTAATTTGCATAACTCATCCCATAATCCTGTAAAGGCTTCTCTGGCCTTCGTTAGATTAACTTCCTTGATTTTCCCTTGATGGGCTAATACCGTTAACTGGTTTAAGTTGTTGCCGATTTTAGATAACTGATGATTCATTTCTTTAATATCATCAAAAAAAATAATCTCCTTGTCCAGTGCGGACAAGGAGACATATCTGCTGATGCTCAAATTTGCTTTTTTCGCTTTCCTTATTATCTTTTGATATTCTTTTTCTGTAACTCTTAAGTTAATGCGTTTTGTTTTATTCAAAGTACTTCCTCCCAACAAATTTAAATTTTCTTGTTTAGTCTCATTTTAATATCAGAAATTGTATATTCTAGATTACAAACTGAATCTTTGTACCTATCTAATACTATTCCGATTAAAAATTCAATTCAAACTCCATTAATAATCAATTGACATTAATCCGATATCGGACTATAATTGAATTGTCCGATATCGGATTATGAGAATTAGAAAGGATGACTTATGAACAATTTAATATTTGAAAAATCAATTTTATACAATCAACTTTTTAAAGAACTTGATCAATTGTATCGAAATTATGCAAAAGACAGTGGATTATCAGATACTATGTTTTGGATTCTATATTTCATTCAGGAGCAAAATGAAGCCTATACGCAAAAAGAACTCTGTGATATTTGGTTTTATAGCAAGCAAACCGTCAACTCCGCCTTGAAAAATCTTGAAAGCCAAAACCTAATTAAATTAACGCCTTCACCAAATAATCGCAAGAAAAAACAAATATTTTTAACGCCATCTGGTAAAGAACTTGCTACTAAAATAATTGTTCCCTTAATGAAAGCCGAAGAAAGTGCTCTTTCAAAAATGGGCGAAAAGAGCTTTGATGAATTTTTACGACTTACAAAAGAACATATTAATCTACTAAATATTGAAATGCAAAAAATATCAAATACACTATCAAAATAATTCAATCAAGCTGTATATCAAGTGCGCTAGGTTATTTATAACCGAACGCCCTTTTTATTGCATTAAAAAACTACTGGAGGAACAATCATTGAGAATACAATTATCCGATCATTTTACTTATAGAAAATTATTGCGCTTTGTTATATCACCAATTCTTATGATGATGTGTACATCTTTGTATACTATTGTGGATGGTTTTTTCGTATCAAATTTTGTAGGCAAAACATCGTTTGCTGCAGTAAACTTAATTATGCCAATAGTAATGGGAATTGGTTCGATTGGCTTTATGATTGGAACAGGTGGCAGTGCAGTTGTTTCAAAGACTTTGGGAGAAGGTCATTCCAAAAAGGCTAATCAGTACTTTTCCATGTTAGTTTATAGTGCTATAGTTATCGCTATTGCATTTTCAATTCTTGGGATTGTATTCCTCAGACCTATCTCTACTTTGCTCGGAGCTACCGATCAATTACTAGAAGATTGCATCATCTACGGACGAATTATATTTATTGCCATGCCAGCTTTTATTTTGCAGAATATTTTTCAAAACTTTTTTATTACCGCTGAAAAGCCCTCATTAAGCTTGAAAATATCAATTATAGCAGGAATTACAAACGCAGTATTAGATTTCATATTTATGGCCGTTTTTCATTGGGGAATTGTTGGAGCCGCCATTGCTACAGGAATGGGACAACTTGTGGGAGGCATTATTCCAATTTATTATTTTTCTAAAAGAAATGATAGCCTTCTAAAACTTACAAAAACTAGATTTTCTAAAATGATACTTTTAAAATCTTGTACAAACGGTTCCTCAGAAATGGTGACAAACCTCTCCACTTCACTAATAAGCATCCTCTATAACTTTCAACTAATGAAAATTGCTGGCGAAAACGGCATTGCTGCATATGGTATTATTATGTACGTCAATTTTATATTTATGGCGATATTTTTAGGTTTCTCTATTGGTACTGCGCCACTTATCGGTTATCATAACGGAGCAGCCAATTATTCTGAGCTAAAAAGTTTATTTCGTAAAAGTCTTACGTTAATCGTTATATCGGGTCTAGTTCTTACATTTATTGCTGAATTATTCGCTATTCCTCTTGTAAAAATCTTTTCTGGATACGATTTTGAACTATTTAATATGACTTATCACGGTTTCAAGCTATACGCAATCGCATTTATGTTTATGGGGATAAATGTTTGGGGCTCAGCATTTTTTACCGCGCTCAACAACGGCATTGTTTCTGCAACCATTTCTTTTTTAAGAACATTTATATTTCAAGTAATTGGTATTTTCGTATTGCCATTATTATTTGGTGTAAATGGTATTTGGTTGGCCATTATATTTTCTGAATTATCTGCTTTACTTGTTACCATCGCATTTTTTATTAACAACAAATATAGATATTCATATGCATAATCGGGGGATCTCCTTAGATCCCTTTATTAGTGCCAAATAGGTTTTTTTATTCCAATTAATGAAGATAAAAAAGATGCATTGCATACAAACAAAGCACCTTTTCATAGTTCTATATTTTCCGACTAACTTATCTTTTGTACAATCCATTATCATTTACTAACTCATTTTCAATACGTTTCAACACATCGTTCGAGATACCAAGTTTTTTCTCAAAAATTCCATCCAGTGTCATGACAATAATTTCGTCAGGTTTAATCATTCTTATCATCTTAGACATTTTCTCAACAGCTTCAGTGTTATCATTATACCCTTTTATAATTGTTACTTCTAAAATGAACTTGCCTCTATAATTATTATTGAACATGGCCATATTAAAAACGTGGTCTTCCAGAGTATACCCATCTATCGGTCGCTGCAGTTTTTGAAAATCAGCTTCATTAACTACTTTTATTTCTCCAATGACCTCATCACATTTTTCTGCAATAACTTTGTATTTTGAATCATTCAGTAAGTACCCGTTAGATAATAGTTTTACTTTGATACCTTTTGATTTAATACAATCAATAATCTCATCAATCTTAGAATGAACAAGGGCTTCACCAGCAGAATTTATAAACACCAACTCGGGATTTGTAGATTCAATCTTCTGCTCCAGTTCTTGTATACATTCTTTTGTGTTATCAAACTCTTGCACCTCGTCAGTTTGATTCTTTGACCTGCCAATAGGGCAAAATATGCAATCAAAGTTACAATATTTTTCAGGAAGAATATTTACTTCTAATACATTTTTACCGTTCTCAACATAAATATCTTTATACTTAAACTTGTTCATAATATCTCCTTCATTAAAACTCGATGTATCGATTATTAATATCTAATACAAACACTTTGCACTTTGCTACAAGTTTATGTGCAACATTTTCCTGCAAATAAGCAAGTGCTGAATTAAAATCTTCTTCTCTTTCAGAATCAACGGATTCAATGCATAGAAAAGCGTTTTTAGTTTCTTCTGTTAGCATTGTTCGAACGGCTTCTCTCCAGTTCCAACATCTGCAAATAGCGCCTGCATCATCTTTATAAATTAGCTCATCTTCCAACGGTGGCTCACTCTTTTCACTACCAAGTGTAACGAAATCTTCATTACCCTCGGCAAAAGCAAGTCTTACATCGCCATCAAACTTATCAATATCCTCTCCACCATTGGGTAATGCATATCTCATTGAACAGGAATTATATATATCAACTAAAGGATTAATTGTTCCTACTGCATTACTTTTACTAACTCTCTTAAGTAGAGCTTCTATGGATGATCGAGCACCTTTTTTTGTTTTAAACTTCTGAAAAGCCTCTCTCCACACTTTTATGACTCTGTTTCCGCTTAATGTATCAGAATTCAGATGCTTAACAGCTTGTTTTTGTGCATCTATTAGCATCTCTGAATAAGATTGTTTGTTATCGTATACATTGCTTAAATTTTCTGCAATTACTATACCTATCTTAGCTTGAGGAAATAGCTCCCAAAACGAATCTTCAACAATAAATTTTCTCATAATAAACCTCCATTAACTACATATTTTTAAACCTATTACGCCGAATACAATACAAAATATACTCAGCAGTTTGAATCCTGAAATCACTTCTCCAAATAACAAAATACTCAATACCACGGTTCCCATAGTGCCAATTCCTGTCCACATTGCATAAGCCGAACTTAAGGGTATTTTCTCCGATGCTAAAGTAAGAAAATACACGCTTAGTAGCATAAACACTATGGATAGAACGCTAGGTATAAGCTTAGTAAATCCATTTGTATATTTGATTCCAACAGCCCATACAACCTCTGATATACCCGCTAAAAATAGATAAAACCAGTGCATAATAATCTCCTTTCTTTCTGTGGAGATATATTATTGTCCGATAAAAACAAAAAAGCCTAGGAAATATAATAATATATCTCCCAGGCTTTTATCCTTCCGTGTACACATTGCTGTGCGTTTTCTCTCGGACCTGCTAGTAAATACTACGGAACCCTAGAAAACTTTTTACTGTATTAAATTAAGACCATACTACTAAACAATATGGTTTTTGTCAACATTCTAATTGTACAGTGTTGTAATTTCAGGGTTTGGGACATCGTCCCAAGTACTTATAGGGCATGGGAGACTCCCATCGAGCACAATGTCATACATTGTGGAAGCTTGCCCTCATGAAAGCAGAGCTTTCCTATTCGGTCTTTGGGGTATTGAAAAATAAGTCATCACGCTCTGACTCAAACATTAAATATTTGAATTGACCATTTCTCTTGTCATCAAACTTGCTGTAATCATGCCATTTCAGTTTATAACTTCCAGTCAAAACAATAGGTTCTTCTCTATTCTTCATTGTTCCAACACCTGTATGCTCTGCCCATGCCATACTGCCTGTGACAACACCACCATCTGCAATACTAAATTCGGCACAACAGGTATTTTCTCTACTGTCCTTTTTCCAATAACTCGGATCATTTGTAAGCATAATGACATGACCATTCACAAATTTGTCGTGATCATGAAGGACATTTTCTACTCTAAATACATCTTTGAGTACATCATATTTCCCCAAATCTTGAGCCCCATGATTTTTCAGATGAAATTCTTCTGCATCAAATATAACGTTCTTTTTCAAAGTCTTATATTTCAATTCGATTGGGATGTATTGATCTTCACAAATCACTAGCATATCAATATGATAAACCTTATCGTCAATTTTATATGCATATTCAAGGCGAACCTCAACATCAGGATATTCACGTTGTATTTCCCATGCTAAAGCAAACTGAAAATCAGCTTCCGAATGAAATATTTGTCGCTTTGACTTTAACTTGGTCATGATTAGATTCATATCTAGTTTTATTGAAATCGCCCCCTTTGTTAAGTTTAATTCAGCCAATACTATTTTCTCATAAATATAAAACTAATTCATCAACTATTGTAAACTTCTGTAATTTTATATAAATTCAATTTCCATATCTTCATCCAACTCTCCAGAAATTTGTTTTCCAATATCCCCGTTAAATCTCATATCAATTCCACCTTTGGCAATTAGAAAATTCTTTCGATCCAAGTTATAAAACAAATCTCTTGGTGTTGTGTACTCATCTTCATAGCCATTAAAAAGATTATAAGCAAGTCTGACTAATGCCTTACTGCTAGAACACAAGTCCACTTGGTCAGTTGATAGTACTTCTGGATTGATTTCATGATTCTTAAAATCATATATATGCTGCCGTTTTACAAATAGATCTTCGTTACCACCAATGATATAAAAGAGCGACATTCTCTCTAAATCCTTTGGATGGGTTCGATCTTTAAGAATCATATTTTGAAAATTATACGCATGATCTTCATTTAAAAAATACATTGCTGCCTCCTTTCAAAGCCCCATTTCTTCTTCAGTATCCCGTTCTATCTCATAATAAGTCTTCGGTTCTCTTAATTGACTTTGTTGTAAATTGCTTTTTATCATCAACAGATCTTCATTAAAATCCTTACCTGTTGGGCTATGCCTTAGTAGCTTATATTTCTCATGATATTTTTCATTAAACTGCTGACAGGCAAAATGTCCTGCTTCATCATTGTCGAGGCAGAGCATAATTCTATTGATTTCTGGATGTTGCTTTAAGTAATAATCTAGCGCTCGATCGGCAACACCTCCAAGCGATAGCATATGATGTTCAAAAGATTCAATTCCATGATATTGGAGTAAGGTTAAATAGCTCATCAGATCAATAGGTGATTCAAAGACACATACTGTCGTACTGCTTCCCTCATAACAAAAAGGAAATGCCTTATCCGAGTTTTTTACATCTCCTCGATAGGAATTTCCCCTTGTATTAGTACTACGTACACTGGCATACTTAGCCTCATGTCTTTCATCATAACCTATGAAGACACAGCTCTTATGAGCATTTTCATATAACTTATCCTGAATGATAAAATCATAGACGACTTCTTTATCAATTCCTCTTGACTGAATGAGATAAGCTATGACGTGTTTATAGGTATCATTTTTATCCGGCAATACAAATGGTCCTCTTTCTTTACTTAATGGTTTTGGCCTTGGTGTAAAATCACTTTTTTCTACACTAAGAAGTGTATAGACTGCATCGACCCAGTTCTTTCCTTCCACTTCCATAACAAATTGAATTGGACCCCCACCAACATCTCTAGAAAACCAATTCCATTTAGCTCCGGTTGCGTCGATGTAAAGTCCACCATATTTTTTGACTTTATAGGAATTGCCCACCTTTTTAAGTGTAAGTCCTATTTGCTCAGCATAGGCAATGAGATTGATACCGTTAGCTTCATCAATTTCAATTTCTGTATAACGCTTCAAAGGTTAGCACCCCCATCTAAATCACCAAAATTTATTGTTTCAATTTCTCCATCTAAGGCTTTAATGATGCGTTTTAATACCCCTATTCTTTCATGTTCTTCATTAGCAAGTTCCAGTGATTTATGATGTAGCAAAAAATCTTTTGTGCCATAATCTAAAATATAGCTTTTTATCATATACTTTGATCTGCCTTTTGTACCAAGAATCCAGGTAATGGTGTCTGCGTTGTTTTCTCGAATATGTTCTAACCTCTCTTGATTCATCGGTTCCCCCTCCTACAACTCCATTTCTTCATCCAATGATGCAAATTCAACTTGTTTTTCTTCAGCATCTGTCAGCTCAATAGGATCATAATTTGCAACATCCATTTTATCGCCTGGCAACACCCCTTGTTCAGCCATTGAACTATAGCTATAACCACCCACGATAATGTGATCAATTACATTGATATTTAGTGGCTTGAAGATATCGACTATCCGTTGAGTTAATGCAATATCTTCACGGGAGGCTTTTAAACTTCCTCCAGGATGATTATGAGAAAGTAAAATACTACTGCAATCATTCGCAAGAGCCATTTTAAGGATGTCTCTTGGATATACAACTGCCATATTAGTTGATCCTTGCGACACTGTTTTTAATTCGATAATACTGTTGCTGTTGTCTAAAAAAGCAACTAAGAATCTTTCTTTGTCTTTCACTCCACCAAGTAAAGAAGCAAAGTATTTACCAGCATCGTCTGGAGATTTAAAAGTAATTTTCTCATTTTCTTGATTCAGCTTCAGCACATTGTAAGAGGCGATAAATTCGTTAAGCTTATTGATTTTATCAAGCTGCCTTTCACTTGGTTCAACAACACCTGGATGTTCTAATACATTGAATGGGTTATTCTCTTTAGCATAACTTTTCAATTTGCTCATTGGAATTCCGGTCAGTTTATTTAAACTCTGAAAAAAGCTATCCGAATGATTTTCATGAGTTGCCATCTTACAGTCCCCCTTCCATAAGTGCTATTGATTTTGCCTTTGTTTCAATCACTTCTTTGAGTGCTTTAATCCTGTCTTTTTCATCTTCCTCAATTTCCAAAACGTCAACACTATTAAAGAGAGCCTCGATACCTACTTTTTCAATTACTTCAATCACGTTCTGCTCAGATCTATCCGAAAGTTCCAGTACCTCGCACATCAGCTCTATAACTTTTTCTTGTTCTAAATTTGGGATCAATTGTCTAGTCAATAGATTTCACTCCTTCCATCAAAAAAACAGAGGTTACCCCTCTGCTACACTGTCATTTCTTCGTCATCTTCAACGATTATATTTTCACTGAAATCATCTTCACTCACGCCTATACTGTCATCTCCTTTATCCATGTCTAGTTCAGCATTAAGTTCAAATTGCCGCTTTAGCTTCTGTGTTAATGTTTCCTCATACATAAATGGTTTCTCCCATTCTTCTTTGGATTGAGTCATATTCCTTTCATACTCATCAATCTGGTTTTCTGTTTTTTCAATGCGTTTCTCAAGACCGTCTAAAAGGTTTTCAAGTCTCACCATATTCCCGTGGGGACTATCTCCGAATTCAACTTCATATTTCTGCTCTGCATGAAGAATCATCTTATGCTGACCAAAAAAATGATTCTTTAGGATTAAGAGATCAAATCCATTAAATGTGCCCACATGAGCTTCTTTTTCTGGTTCAAGTCTTGATAAAAGCACTTGAAGATACGTACCTGCTTTTTCCCTTTCATCAAAGAATTTGCCATCAATATTGATTTGAAACTCATCTGTCTTATTCATGCCGCGCCTGCTGATATCTTTAATCAATCCTTCAAGACGTTGTTTCGCCTGTTGAATCAGCTTTGGATATTTATAAGTGAAATTATCTTCCATGGCATACCTTCTGCTGTTGTATTCAGATTTTAAAAGACTTAAACGACTGACTTCATTATCAATATCCATCTTTTCTTTAATTAAAGGATTTCCTGTTGCCAGGGCTTTTACTTCTGCAAAAGATAGTACCGTTTCATCAATATCCTCCGCGTTTCTTGCAACAGATTTACTGGTCATAATTTGACTGATGAAGCGTTGTTTGTTCTCAACAATTTGCCATAAATAGCTATCAAATGTTGATTTTGTAACGTATTTATAGATGTTTACAGCTTCATTTTGATTCCCTTGCCTTAAGATTCTTCCTTCCCGTTGTTCCAGATCACTTGGTCGCCATGGGCAATCTAAATGATGTAGGGCAATTAATCGGTCTTGTATATTCGTTCCTGTTCCCATCTTGGCCGTTGAACCCAGAATTATCCGTTTGTTACCACTACGCATATCAGAAAACAAGGTTTCTCTTTGTGCTTCACTATTGGCATCATGTATGAAACAAATTTCCTTTTCAGGAATACCTCTTTTGATCAATTCGTTTTTAATGTAAGGGTAAATAGAAAAACGCCCATCTGAATTAGGCGTTCCTACATCGCAAAATATGATTTGTGTTCCCTTGAAAGGATTGCTCTCCTTGTATTCTTCAAAAACCCTCTCAATACATTGGTTTACTTTGTTATCGGGGTCATTGGCCACATCCTCGTAAAGCAGTCTTGGATCAAGTCCCAAAAGTCTTGCCTCATTGGTTATCTTAAGCATGTTATCGATCCGTGGATCAACCATGCCATTTCGAATGTCACTTGCCCTATCAACGAAGCTCTCCATAATTTCTTTTGTAAATTCACTGGACTCAGCTGAAATCAACTTATGCTTGTCTCCTTTTAATTTTGGAACTGGTAAATTAAGCATATCCGCTGTTTTTACATCCGCCATATTTTTGAAAATTGTCATGAGCTCTGGCAAATTCGTAAACTTAGCAAATCTGCTTTTATACCGATAACCCGTTCCTTCCGGAGCTAGTTCAAGACTGGAAACCACTTCTCCAAACTGAGCTGCCCATGCGTCAAAATGGTGGATGCCTCTTGACTCAAGTTCTTTATTTTGAATATATCGCTGCATCACATACATTTCCGTCATGCTGTTACTGATAGGAGTTCCAGTCGCAAAAATGACCCCACGGCCTTGATTAATTTCTTGGATATACTGAGTTTTCATGAGCATATCCATGGATTTCTTACTTCTCGTATTGGATATCCCTGCAACATTTCTTATTTTTGAAAATACAGCACAGTTCTTAAAATAGTGAGCTTCATCCACATAAACACAATCGATCCCTAGCTCTTCAAAGTTGATGACATCATCCTTGGGACTATCATGAAGCCGTTTGATTTCAGCTGTTAATGACAGTTTGAGCTTTTCCATCTGCTTGATACTCCAATTCTCACCATTGCTCCTTTTTGCATCAGCGATGGCAGCAGAGATATCACTGATCTGCCTATGAATCATTTCTTCCTGCCGTTCTTTAGAAACCGGAATCTTTTCGAACTGCGAGTGCCCCATAATAACAGCATCATAAGCCCCGGTAGCAATCCGACTGACGAAACGTCTACGATTTGATTTTTGAAAATCTTTCTTGGTGGTGACTAGAACATTAGCTGATGGATAAAGCCTTAAAAATTCGCTTCCAATATGCTGTGTTAAATGATTTGGTACAACAAGAACTGCTTTATTAATCAGTCCCAATCGCTTTTGCTCCATACAACTGCCAATCATTTCGAAAGTCTTACCTGCGCCTACTGAATGTGCTAGTAGCGTACTGCCACCATAGATAATTCTTGCAATGGCAGCGGTTTGATGGTCTCTTAATTTAATATCTGGATTCATACCTGGGAAGTTTAAGTGACTGCCATCATATTCTCTCAGGCGGATATTGTTGTAGTGCTGATTATAATAACTCACATACTTTTTACGTCTTTCTGGATCTTTAGATAACCATTCTTTAAAGGCTTGTTTTAGCAGGGATTGCTTTTCTCTCGCCAGCATGGTCTCCTTTTTGTTGATGATATATTTTACTGTATCACCATCTTCAATACGATCCTTAACCGTAGAATTTCTAAGATTTAAACTATCTTCCAGGATGTAGTAGGCATTGATTCTTGAAGTTCCATAGGTTTCTTTGGCTGAAACAGAATATCCATCCAATCCTTTGTTCTCAATACCGAAACTGGCGTTGTAATTATTGTAATGCACTTTTATTTCGTTTCTTCCGCCTGTATTGTGATAATATCTTGGTGTTTTCAAAGTTTCATAGATAAACTGTTCATAATCTGTGGCTTCAATCCATGTGGTTCCTAACCTGACATCAATATCACTGGCCTCAAGATCAATGGGTTGTACTTTTTCTAGGGCAGGGACATTCTTTGAAAAGAGTTCAGGATTCATATCCGCAAAGACCTTGGCAAATTTAAGCTTTTGCCTTACATCCCCAGAGAGATATTCATCAGCAGTTTCCCAACCTCTTAAAGGATCATTTTCATGATACTTTTCAGGGTTTAGATAGATGTCTTGTTTAAGCTCCTTAATGATGATTTCAGGTTCCTCATCATAAATCCCAGCCATAAATGGGATATCCACCATACCTTTTTCATTTAAGGACGCTGTTAATGCTTCAAATGCTGAATCTACATCCGTTATGGATTCATAAGGCTTAATGGTTCTTTTGGTGAACATATCTGCCTTTGTGACATGATGATCTTCATCCTCCACTTCCAGAGAACATAAAAGCGGATAGTCATTGTCATCACGGAATGCGCTGGCATTGGATCTTGAAGTAATATAACCAAAGTCTTTAACAAATGTATCATAAGTTTGATTTAACTGGTCTTGAGCCTTTTCAAGTAATTCTTTTGTGCAGCCTTCGGTTTGAAGTGTAATGATTTCTCTTGTAATCTCCCGAATTGCCATCATGCCTTGAATCCGTTCAAGGGTTTTACCGGTATAATCCATTCGTCTCATCATAGAGTTTTCACGGTAATAAAGTTTGTCATCAATAAAGGCATAACAGTAGTTCTTATACTTAGGATCAGCAGGGATGTCATTGCTATCCTCTTTTTTTGCCTGCTCGTAATAGCCGATTTCAGCTTGAAGATGAGAGACTGCTTCAGATAAAGCTTCTTCCAGATTAAAGTTACTATCTGTATTTACACATGTCGTATAACGACTGTCTCTACCAAACATTCTTTCATCAAATACCATCTCACCAAGCATCATATGGGGATGGTCAATGAAATATTGATTGACGGGGACCCCATTTTCATTATCTGTTACCGATAGCCAAGTTGGTATTTCCACCGACCGACGTTCTCTCTTTTTTAGAAAGAGGATATCTGCTGTTACATCGGTATTGGCATTTTCCTTAAAAGCTGTATTAGGTAATCGTATTGCGCCTATCAGCTCAGCTCTTTCAGCAATATACTTTCTGACAGCTTGATCTTTTTTGTCCATGGTTCCCTTACTGGTAACAAAGGCAATGATGCCACCAGGACGTACTTTATCTAATGTTTTTGCTAAGAAATAGTCATGGATCATGAAGTTATGCTTATCATAAAGTCTGTCATATACTTTATAATTACCAAAAGGGACATTGCCAATGGCTACATCAAAAAAGTTATCTTCAAACTGTGTTTCTTCATAACCTTTAATTTGAATCTGTGCATTCTGATAGAGCTGTCTTGCAATACGTCCTGATATATCATCCAGTTCAACACCAAAGAGTTTTGACTTGTTCATAGAGTCAGGAAGGTGGGAAAAGAAATTACCAACGCCCATGGAAGGTTCCAAGATATTTCCTTTCTTGAATCCAAACTGATCAAGTGCCTGATAAATGCTTTGAATGACAACAGAAGATGTATAGTGAGCATTGGGTGTTGAGGCTTTTGCACTCTCGTATTCTTCTTGTGACAAGAGTTTTTTTAATTCACCGTATTCATTACTCCAACCACTTGCACCGATATCAAAGGCTTGAGGCATCCCACCCCAACCAACATATCTGGCTAAGATGGACTGTTCTTTGTCAATAGCCATACGGTTTTCTACCTCAATAACTTTCAACGTTTTAATGGCTTCAAGATTGGCTCTGAACTTGGTTTTCACTCCTCCAATCCCGATTTCGTCTTCAGGTGAAAATTGATAATTAATTTTTGTAGGACGTTCCTGTTTTTGATTTTCATCTTCAACTAGACCAGTAGGTTCGATTTGAATTATACTTCCCTCACCATCAGATTCTATGTCTGCTTCTAAAGAATGATCATGAATCTCCTTCGGTTCTATGTCCAATAAATCATCTATTTCTGAAAGTGTTTCAATACTGATTTCATGACCTTTATCATCAAATGTTGGTTCTATGTTCTCTTCATCAATATCCTCTGAATAATAGGCCTTATAGACAATGTGGCCTTGACTGACAATATTCGATAACCAATTTTTGAGAAAATTATTTAGTTCATCTTCCAGATCAGGATTAACCAATTCATTCCCCTGGTACGCTTCATGATAGATTGCCATATTATCTTGTTTGAAAGTGGCTGCTGTTAATGTCTTCTGATTCTGATCAACAATGAGTTCCATATCCGGATCACTCATCAAATCTCCATTTTGCTCGTAATAATGAGATAAAGAAATTCGATTCTCATAAAGCGTTTCAATAACAAGATCCATAAATCCAGATGCTTTCAGCTTCATATAACGATAACGTCCGTTTAAAATGCCAGGTGCAATCTTCATTAACTTTTTATAATTTTCATGTCGAATATCTTTTTCAACGTAATTGATATCAAATAATGTTGGTTGATAAATAGATTTTCTAGTTGGTGGTTTATCGTTTTTATAACGGGGTTCAAAGTATTTACCATTCTGCATTAAGGCATCTATCCCGGAAGCAACTCTAGACCATGACAAATGAATTTCTTTATCTGATTTGTATAGCTCAATGGCAATCCCTTTACTATCGTGATTTTCAAAACCACTTAGATCCTCAGAGAATGTAACAGAACTACCGCCAGTACCATATTCATTTTTTAAAAAGTCTGCCTTTTCTTTTGCTGTATGTTCTTCTGAAAAGAAATCAACAATCCGCTGTTTGCCACCTTCAAAGCCAGATCCTCTTAATAGTACCGTTTCAATCAGATCATCATCAGTAAACTCCATTAAAAAAGAGCTACGCTCTGGCAGCTCTAAATCTTTTTCTATCTCTCCTTGTAGATGATTTCCCGAAGAACGATTTCTTCCACGCTCGTTCTGATCATCTCCCTGTGACGATAAGCCTGATAGGTGTTGGTCGGGTCCTGTATCGGTTCTTTTTGTAGCATTTGCTCCTGAAGCATCTCCATCCTCTCCCACGCTTGCTGATTCACTTGATGCATCAGAGGAAGTAGTGTCCCTTCGGTCAATAGATAATTGTACCGATTGATGTGTTCTTCTTTCAGGTAATTCATTGCCATCTGCCCGTATTTCCCTAGCGGTTTCTTGTCGTAGTTTTCCTCCCTCGATAGTTGAATCTGAGGATGATAAATCCCCTGTACTTCCTGATAACTGAGTTCCACGGCTTTCATTAACATTCACACTCCTTTTTTGATTTTTAATGTTTTTTATTTCTCTTTCAATTTCTCTTAAAATCTGTTCTGATATGTTACTGGTCAGATAGCCTAATCTTAGGATTAATGCTTTCGTATCAAAATCTGTTACTGTATTAAATGGGTTTATACTACTTAGATTAGGTTCTTCAATACCAGCTCGAATAGATGTCATATACTCTACACTGTCCATAAGAGACTGCATAAACTGCTTTTTAACGCCTTCAATGGGCAGTCCCAATAATTTGGTCTCAGCCAATTCTTTTTCAAGTTCATGCTGTACATCTGAAGCATAGGCAAGGACCGATTCATAGGTCCGCCTTGCAATCCATTCTGACAAGGTATTCGTTTTAAAGCTTGCCAATAATTGTGATTCTACTGATTCATTTAATTGCCACACGTTTGGAATAGTATGGGGATGGCCATGGGTATCTTCAATATCAAACAGATATTTTAATTTTAAATAAGCACTTTGATCATCGAAGACTGCAATACTCTTAGCACCTCTGTTAATCCACCTGCCAATGCGACGGTTCCAGATTTCCATATCAGCAACTAAAGTAGCTTCAGGTCTTTGGGCATATATAAGTACGGCATTATTAAAACTGTGCTTATATATCCTTGCGTGAAAGGATAGAAAGTCTTTCCAGGACTGCTCATCTTGCATGATTTCTTTCAAGATGTAGTCATAAATTTCCTTAATTTCTGTCAGTCTACTCAATCATCTCCTCCCCCTCCTCAATGTCATGTGATCGGTTTTTCATCTGGCTAAAGTAAAATTCCAGAGCTTTTTCAATTGTTTTTTCAATAGCCTTCTTGTCATCATTTGGATTAAAATACTTAGAAATGATTGTCGGTTGAAGCTTAAAAGGTTTCACTTTACCAGTGCTTTTTAAAACATCACCACTAATGATCTGCTTCGCAGTATTCCAGTTAAGCTTTTCTTCTTTTTCATATCTTCTTAAAAGAGCAGCTTTCTTCATATCTACCTTAAATGTATCTTCTGAGATAATAGCTTCAATCATCTCCTGATTTTCTTGTGATAAGTATGAAAGATCTACACCAGCTCTCATGGCGATTTTGCCTTCGTCAACCAAATTCTTTAATTCTGTATTTAAATAATTTAAACGGATATATCTTGTAATCGAACGAGGAGATAGTCCGTATTCTTCACCCACTTTATCTCTCGTTTTTAACTTGTGGTCCATTGGGCCACAAGTTTCATCCATTGCTAAATCAGGGGCTTGTGACAATTTTTCAATTTCTTCGAGAAGGTCATTCCTTACTCCTTGATTTTTCATCGCATTATGTCTCGTCGCGATTACTGTGGCTCTCTCAGAATGTGCTAAGTCAGTAAATGAACGTTGCATTAGATTGGTTTCTGTAACAATGAGTGTCGCTTCTTCCTCAGTAAGACCCTCTTTAATAACAGTTGGAACCTCAGTTAAACCTGCTTCTTTTGCAGCATTAACTCTGTTGTGTCCAGACAAAATTTCATATTTATCATCTACTTTTCTGACTACAATAGGTACTATTACCCCATAATTTTTTATGCTTTCAACCATATCGTTGAAGCGTTCCCCTTCATAAAGTTTGAAAGGATGATTTCTAAACGGTACAAGATCCGCAAGTTTTAATGCTGTAGTGCCATCCTTTTTTTCTGATGGCTCCTTGTTATAGTCATCTCCAAATATGGAGGCAAAGGTTTCAACTTTTTTCATTTTCGTTTTATCCATGGTTAATCAACTCCTTTGTTAGTTCCTGATAAGCAATAGCGGCTTTATTCGTGGGCATATAATCTACAATACATTTGCTTTGAAGATTGGCTTCCCCAACTTTTACTGATTTGGGAATTCTAATATCAAACACTTTGATATGTTCACCATAGGCTTCGTCCACCATTTCAATCATGTTCTTGGACAAATTGGTTCTTTCATCAAACATCGTGAGAAGAATACCTTCAAACATGATACTTGGATTAATCCTTCTTTTGATCTTCATAATGGTATGAAGCAGCAGTTCAAGACCTTTCACCGACAGGTACTCTGGTGTAGCTGGAATCAATACACTGTCGCAAGCAGCTAAAACATTTAATGTCATCAAACCCAAAGATGGTGCTGAATCTACAATGATGTAATCGTAATCGTCTCGAAGCTGATCTGTAATTGTTTTTAAAACATATTCTCTGCTCATGGTACTGACCAAGTTCATTTCAATCGCAGACATTTCAATACTACTTGGAATAACATCCACGCCATCCCTATTTAGTATGTAGCTCTCTTTTGCCGGAAGATCATCCTCATTCATAACAGCCATCATCAAATGGTATAGTGTCTTATCAAGCGTTTCTGGCTTTTCAATACCGAAACAGTCAGTCATAGATGCCTGGTTGTCAGTATCAATGGCAAGGACTTTGTAACCTTCCTTCGCCAAAATCGTTGCTACGTTCCTGCAAGTCGTGCTTTTTGCTACCCCACCTTTTTGGGATGCTACAGCTATAATTTTACTCATGATATTTTTACTCCTTTCTGATATTCACTTTATAATGTGATAATACATTTTTAAATTAATCCAATCAAGCTTTCAATTATTTTTAATCCATTACATCAAATCATCAACTCATGCTACGATTTAATTGCAGATGTTCACTAATAGGTGTATTATTTAACTTAGGCAGGTGATAATTAATGAAATTAACGATGGGTGAAAAAATCCGTATTTTACTTAAAAGAAAGAATGTAACGATCATAGAACTTAGCAATCGGCTTGGCACCACGAATCAAAACATGGCGAATAAGCTCAAACGAGATAACTTCTCGATGAACGAATTGGATGCTATAGCAGAGGCGTTGAATTGCGAATTTGAGGGGTATTTTGTTGATAAGAATGGAGAAAGGATATGATTTAAAATGAGGAGGTGTTAAAATGTTTAATCCTGAACAACCAATACAATCATCTGAAGAAGATTTGCTTAATCGTCACCATTTTGCAAAAGCACTTAGTCAGTCAATTATTTCCTATAATTCTGATGAAAGCATTGTTGTAGGTTTGTATGGTCCTTGGGGATCTGGAAAAACTTCTTTGATTAATCTAATAACTGAGGAAACCGAAAAATGTAACCAAGAAAAAAGTAAAAACGAACAAACCATAATTATTAGATTCAATCCATGGAACTTTTCTGATCAGAATCAACTTATTGCTCAATTCTTCAAAGAGCTTTCGCTACAACTAAAAAGAAAAAACCATGCTGAAGATGCCATAAAAGCTGGAAATAAACTTGAAACGTATGCACAGTTCTTTTTACCGCTATCTCTAATTCCCCAAGTAACAGCACCCGCATTACTTCTTTCCCAAATTTTTAGTGGTGTTGGAAAATCTGCAGCTAGCTGGGGGAACAGGAATCAAAAAGACTTATTTGAGATTAGGTCTGAATTAAATACTTTGCTTAAACCACTTAAAAGCAAGATACTAATTATTATTGATGATGTTGATCGCCTTAATAACACTGAGATTCGGCAAGTGTTTCAACTAATCAAATCTCTTGGTGATTTTCCAAATACAATATATGTTGTAGCTTTTGATAAAAATATCGTTGTTAATGCACTCAAGAAAGTCCAAGAAGGGTCTGGGGAAGAATATTTGGAGAAGATGATTCAAATACCATTTGAAATACCACCAATTTCACAAAACGATGTAGAAAAACTACTCTTCTCTGAAATCGATAAAATAATTAAAGATATTCCGGAAAACAAATGGAATAGTACATATTGGGGAAATATGTATCATAGTGGTATTAAGTACTTCTTTAAGAATTTGCGTGATGTTACCCGATATATAAATTCACTCAGATTTGGATTTGGTATTGTAAAACACGAAGTTAATCCAATTGATTTTATTGCATTAACTTGCCTGCAAGTATTTACACCAGACCTTTACAATGGCATTCGTTCTAACAAAGATATATTTTCTGGTGTATATTCAGGTTATGGAGATAATTCTCGACAGAAAGAAAGGGATAAACTAACTTGTGATAAATTACTCTCTGAGGTCAATGAAATCTACTCAGGATTTGCACAAGAGTTTTTAACAAGGCTATTTCCAAAGTTAGATGCTATATATGGCAATATGAATTATGGCTATGATTGGATTGGCTCTTGGAGAAAAGAAGGACGTATATGTAGTCCAGATATATTCGATGTATTTTTCAAACTACAAATTCCAATAAGTGATATTTCAATATCAAAGCTTGAAAGAATTTTACTACTTGATTTTAAAAAAGAAAAATTCCACGATGATATTGTAAATCTAATCTCCTCAAATGAGATAGTTCGCTTTCTTGAGAGAACTGAAGATTATACATCAGAGGACATTGACACAAATAGTATTGGACCAATACTGGATGCACTTTATGATTTAGGTGATACAATTCCAGATAATCAAAGTCATCACTTTGGGATGATTGACATTCCATTAAGAATTTTTAGAATAACATTGCAACTTCTAAAACGTATAGAGAATAAAGATAATCGATTTTCACTATTAGAACATGCTTTCTTAGAAGCTAATAACAGTATAAGCGTTATAGTTGAATGTGTGTCTCTACTAGGTCATGATCATGGTAAGTTTACAGACAAACCCGCTAAACCAATAGACGATCAGTTAATTGATTTGAACGCTCTCAATCAACTCGAATTAATAACAGCTAATAAAGTTAAAGATTGGGTGAGCAATTCAGGATTATTTAGGATAAAACGACTTCCTTATGTTTTGTATAGACTTAAAGAGTGGGAACCAGATCTTGACTTAAGAGCATTTGTAAGCGCATTAATACATGACGACCTTGATTTAATCAAATTTATGGAAACTTCATTATATCGTACTACTAGTCAAGGAATGTCTGATTATGTTGCAAGAGTTAATTGGAATATCAGAATCGAATCATTAAAGGATTTCATAGATGTAGAAGATGCCAACAATAGACTAAAAAAATTCAAAATGTCTAATGAATATTGCAAATTAAGTGATAGACATCAACTAGCGCTAGATACTTTTCTAGATACTTTTTCTGGAAAAATCAACGATGATTTCGCTTTCTAGACACTAAAAAACCCTAGATTCTAATCACTGAATCTAGGGCATTTTACTATCTAAATTTCCAATTTTAACTCTCAAAACCGACTACCGGTAGACGTGTTCCCACGTACCATGTCATATAACGACTTTAATTCTGATACTACTTTTTAGGTCTTTTTGATGGTAATTTTCGCTATTTTTACTGAAACTAAAGAACTCATAAAAGTGCTTGAACTCTAGTAAAATCAAGGGTTTCGGCGTTGTAGTTTTACCACCGTCTCTACATGCCACGTCCCCGGGAACATGTCCACAGGCTGAATCTCTTCCACCTTGTAACCACCTGCCACAAGCACTTTTAAGTCCCGTGCTAAAGACAGCGGATTACAAGAAATATAGACCACTTTCTTTGGTGATAGCGTCACCAATGCGTTTAAAAAGCGCTCATCACTGCCGCTTCTCGGTGGGTCCATAAAGACCACATCCAGATGCTCACCTTCTTTGGCCACATCTCTCATAAAATCACCAGCATCGCCATTGTAAAATCTTGCGTTTTTAATGTTATTGCGTTTTGCATTTGAAATGGCATCTCTCACCGCATCATTGTTGAGTTCAATACCCACCACGTGATTGGCTTTGCGACTTGCGATTAGAGAGATCGTACCGATACCACTGTAAGCATCCAGTACCACTTCTTTGTCCCTTAAATCTGCCATTTCAATTGCTTTATTATATAAAATTTCCGTTTGGATTGGATTCACTTGATAAAACGATTTGGATGAAATTCTAAAAACCGTGTCACAGAGCGTATCCTCTATGAAACCTTTGCCAAATAAAACAACTTCTTTATCACCTAAGACCATACTGGTCTTTTTAGGATTCACATTTTGAACGATGGTCTTGATCTCTGGATGTGCCTCAGTAAGCGCTTTGACAAAGTGGTTCTTCTCTGGAAACATCGGACTCACCACGACAAGCACCACCATCACTTCACCACTCACATGACCCGTTCTAATGAGCACATGACGTAAAAAGCCTTTTTCAGCATCTTCATCATAGGGCATCATTTTAAACGATGGCATCAATTTCCTGATGGTCTCAATGATTGCGTTAGCACGCTCATCTTGAATGAGACAATCCTTCACTGAAACCACATTATGTGACTCTTCTTCAAAGATTCCCGATATGATTTTACTTTTAAAACCCAACGAGAAAGTAGAATGCACCTTATTGCGATAATGGGTTGGATTTTCCATACCAATAATTGGCGACACTTCGCCATATTCAGATAAAAGTGCATTCACTTTAGATTGCTTAAAGTGAAGCTGACCCGCATAAGATAAATGTTGAAGCTGACAGCCTCCGCAGTTGGCTGAAATCTCACAAGGAGATTCTACTCTGAAAGCATTGGCTTCTTTGACTTCTAAAAGGTTTACAAAACGTTTTCGACCCCTTGTGATCATTTCCACTAAAACTTCTTCGCCTTCAATTACGTTACTGAGAAAATACTTCTCCCCTTCTATTGTAACGATGCCTTTGCCATCTTGTGTCATATCAGAACACTTAACTATAAATCTTCTGTTTTCATCATCTTGAAAGGATGCGTCAGAGACTTGTGTTGCACCATAACCTTTGGACTTTCTTGGCCCTTTCTTGGATTTACTGCGATTCCATTTTTCTCTTTGAGGTGCCTCTATAGACCGACGAGATTCTGATGTTGAACTCGCATCTGAGCCAGACTTCACCTCTTTGGCTTTATATGGGTTGACTTTCTTAGTATATACATCTTTTGAATATCCTGATTTTTTAAAATCAGAATTCTTTCGATCTGATTTTTGAACATCCGATTTCTGACCTTTAAACGATTTGCCACCCTGTTTTTTAGAGTTTGAGCCAGGTTCTGACTGCCCTGATCTCTTGTCGAAGCCTTTAGCCTTAGATTTATCTGCTGGTTTATCTTCTAATCTGCTTGCTGATTTGCTTGCCGATTTACCTGCTGGTTTGCTTGCCGATTTACCCGATGGTTTCCCATTAGACGTATTCACCCATTTATCCGCAGATTGCTCTGTAGGTTGATTTGATGCTTTCACACCCGTTCTGCCAGCCGAAACTCTTTTTCTACGATGTGGCTTTTCTGATTTTATAAATCCTGATTTTGAACGCTCTGAACGTTCACCGGTTGATTGATCTTTTGACAAGGTTTCTTTTGATGATTTCCCTTTTCCAGATTTAACATTCGATGCTTTGTGCTTACTCGATTTTGGCGTATTAAATCCCATGCCTCTGCTTGAAGGCTTGCCATTTCCTTGTTGTGTTCCATTACTCATATGATTCACCATGATTTTCTCTAGAGAGTTATTTAACGTTACCCTTTAGTATACGCTATTCCTCATGCTTTTACTACATCTTTTGACGCGCATTTTGATTCTCCACAACTTTTATGGCCATAATGGTGCGATTTTGATGTATTTTTTTGATTTTAGTGTATACTCTTTATTATAGTTTTTAATAGGCGCCCAGTACGCCGCCTCTAGGATGCATTTAAAGTATTTGCACTAGATCACGTACATCATAATCACTTTTTTATGGATATTAATTTGTAGATATTAAAGGGACTAATTATGATATTGGATGTCTAAAGGTTAAAAATCGACTAAAGTGAATTTTTCTAACACCATTCTAATCTTTTTTTAATCAATTTGGGGTAATATTATTCATATTATTCATAAAGACTTAATATTTAATGTTTGGGAGGCACTACATGAATCAAAACGAAGAATTACAAAGCATACCCGAGCTTCAACAGCCAAAGAATATTTTAGGAAGGTGGGCTGCTTTTTTTATTGATCGATACAAGATTGTTTACTTGATTTTAGTTGCAATTGTTATCGTTGGCGTGAGCGCTTACTTTGGGCTCCCTAGAGAGTTGAATCCTGAAATTGTCTTGCCCTATGGACAAGTCTTTGTCATGTATCCTGGCGCTGCACCAGAAGAAGTTGAAACACTTATAACAGATGTTTTAGAGACAAAGCTCGAAGAAATTGAAGATGTTAAAATGCTGTCCTCATTTTCCTCCTCAGGCGCATCCAGCGTATGGCTTGAATTTGAACAAGGTGTGGACATGGAAAAGAAGATGAATGAAGTTCGAGAAAAGGCAAATTCTGCCTCTTTGGAATTTCCAGCCGATGCAGAAACACCTGTCGTCTCATCACTCGAATCCAACAACTCACCGATTATGATCATCAATCTCTCAGGAGATTATGATCTCGTCACCCTCAAAAGCATTGCAGAAGATATTAAACTCAGGCTTGAATCCAACAGCGATGTTTCCGAAGTTCTCATCATTGGCGGTCTTGAAAGAGAAATTAAAGTACATGTCAGTCCCCAAAAACTGGCTCTCTATGGCATTTCTCTAAACCAAATTAAGAACAGTATTGCACTTGCCAATTTAAACTATCCAGGGGGAACCGCCAAACTGGATGAAAAAACGTATAACATCAGAACTGTGGGCGAATTGCAATCTGTAGATGCACTAAATGATGTCATCATCGCTTACCACGGTGCAGGGCCTATTCGCATCAAAGATGTTGCCGTTGTGGAAGACGGTTACAAAGAAGTAGAGTCCTATTCAAGAATGTCCATAGGCCTTGATTCCAATCAACCTAGCATGAAGACCGCAGTGGCACTCTCTGTTAAAAAGAAGGAATCTGCAGATATCATTAAAACCAGCAGTATTGTCCGAGAAATTATCGACAGCGAAAAGGGCACTTTGTATCCTGAAGATCTTCAAGTTGAAGTCAGCGGTGACACGGCTGACTTTGTCAGAGACTCTCTTGGCGCAGTTACAAACAATGCGCTTTCGGGATTGTTCCTCGTTATCATCGTATTATTCTTGTTCATCGGTCTTAGAGAAGCGGGCATTGTTTCCATCGTTATACCATTAGCTATTATGATGACGCTCTATTTTCTCAATCTCATTGATATGACCTTGAACACCATTACGCTATTTTCAATGGTTCTCGCCGTGGGCATGCTCGTGGATAACGGTATTGTCATCATGGAAAATATAGACCGGCTTAGAAGCATGGGCATTGATGCTAAACTGGCTGCCGAAGCGGGTACAAATCAAATTGCACCTGCCATTATGGCATCCACGCTGACAACACTTGCGGCATTTTTCCCGATTGCACTGACGCCAGGTATTATGGGAGAATTCATTCGCTCCATACCGATTACAGTTATGTTAGCACTTGGCTCATCTTTTCTATTAGCGGTTACCGTAACGCCAGCCCTTTGTTCTAGGCTACTGTCTAAGCAGCATGAGGTGACTTTGGCTACGCCTAAAACGAGATCTCAGATTTCCAAGGTGCTTTCCGTGCTCCTTATTGTTGTTCTTTCAATGCAAGCTTTTAAAGATGACAACAGTTATGGTTTATTGTCTTTCCTATTTGCAATCCTCTTTGGAGGACTCATGTTTGCAAAAGTTTATCTTGGCAAAAAGAATAAAGGGCATCATCCGATTATAGAAGGTTATGGCGAAAGGCTCTATAAAATCGTCAGTAAAAGGTCTAAGAGATGGACTGTTATCATCGTGCTTATACTTGCATTCGTCACAAGTCTATCTCTAATTCCACTTGGGCTCTTGAAAGTGGAAATGTTCAGTCAAACCGATTATGAACGCCTCTATGTAGATATTAATACGCCAAAAGGTTCGACACTTGAACAAACCAATGCAGTGGTCTATAAAGTGGAAAAAGTATTGTTTGGCTACTCTGAAATTAAGACATTTGTTTCTAATGTAGGTATTACAGGTGCTGATAGCTTTAATTCTTTTGACGCTGCATCCGGCGGCGGCACACCAAATATCGCCAGAGTCACCATTGATCTTTGTAAAGAAGAAGAACGTTCACGGACTTCTATGGCACTTGCTGCGGAGCTCAGAGAAAAACTCAAATCCATTTCAGGTGCAGAGATCACTATTATCGAACTTGAAAGTGGCCCTCCAAGTGGCGGTCCAATTTCAATTGGCCTCATTGGGGAAGATCTCAATGAAATGGAAGGCGTCGCAAATGATTTCCAAAGCGTTCTTGATACCATACCGGGAACACGTGATACTGGAACATCCCTTTCCAGTGGCGGTCCTGAACTTGAAATATTTATTGACAAGGAAAAAGCGGCAAAATTTGGCCTTGATGAATTGACCATTTCATCGACAATCCGAAATACGGTCTCCGGCATTAAAGCCACAACTTATAGAAGCAATCAAGATGATATAGATGTCATGATCTATTCTGGTATGGATGATATCCACACTAAAAGGGATCTTGAATCACTTTACTTTTACAACAACGTTGGACAAGCTATAAAGTTTAGCCAAATCGCTCGTTTCCAAGAGAGTGAAGTTTCAGCCATGATTCGCCACGAGGAAGGAAAACGTCGCGTGAATATTACAGCTGAAACAGAAACAGATGCCAACACAGTGGAAATAATTGATCAGTTCAAAGCCAAGATTGCTGATTACAAATTGCCAAGTGGCGTGACAATCACTTACGGTGGAGAAATTGGCGATATGAAGGATTCATTTTTAGATATGTTTACCAACATGCTTATTGCAGCTATTCTGGTTTATCTGATATTGGCCGTTCAATTCAACTCGCTGACACAGCCTTTTATCATATTATTTGCTGTTCCGCTTGGGTTAATCGGCGTTATGCCGGGTCTATATCTCACTGGAAATAATTTTGGATTTCTCGCGTTCATCGGTGTAGTCGCCTTGGTTGGTATTGCAGTCAATGATGCCATTGTACTGGTGGATTATATCAACTATCTCCGCAGAAATGGCTACGAACTCCTCGATGCGGTTAGAGAAACCGGTAAAACTCGGTTTATGCCAGTACTTGCAACAACTATAACAACAGCTGGAGGTATTTTGCCCCTCACACTTAAACAAGAATTTTTTGAGCAAATGGGATTTGCGCTGATCTTCGGATTAATGATGTCCACTATATTGACATTGGTGGCAATTCCAACACTCTATACGATGTTAGAATCATTTAAACTCAATAGAATGAACAAAAGAGAAAAGAAAAAAGCAAGAAACGATGCAGCTCAAAATGCTGCAACAGTTTAGGAGGTCAATATGAAACGTTTTTTACTCATTGCCACATTAATGATTGCACTGACTGGATGTTCATCACAGCAGTCTGATACTGTCTCTCAGGAACCAGTCGAAAAAACGGTTGAGACCATTACAGTTGAAACAGATATTATAGGAGAAGCAGAAATTGTATCGGATCTGACAGTACCCGGACAGGTCAAAGCAGACAAAATTCAGTCAGTCGTATCCATTGTCAGCGGTCAAATTAACTTTATGGAAGCTGAAGTCGGAGATCGTGTTAAAACTGGAGATACACTTGTAAAACTTGATGATACGCTTCTTCAAATTAAGAAGCGCCAAGCTGAAATTGGGAACAAACTTTATAAGCTCTCTTTGGACTCGGCTCAACGTACTTTTAACAGAACGGATGAACTCTATAAATCTGGCAACGCAACTCAGTCTCAATTTGAAGATGTAAATGACCTTCTGACAAAAGCTCAATTGGATTATGCCAATGGAAAAGTCAATACGGATGAGCTCAATTATAATATGAATCACATGACTGTAAAAGCGCCTATGGATGGCATGATCTCAAAAAAATATCAACAGCTTGGCGTGTCGGTTGGCCCTGGCACACCACTGTACGACATTGTAGATATCACAACGCTCACTGTGGCATTCGGTGTCACGGAAAAAGATATCAATCGGCTTAAATCCGGACAATCCGTATCCGTCAATCTACCCACTCTGGGCATAGAAAAAACAGGGATCATCAAAGGGATCAGCCCCCTCTCCGATTCCGATCAAACTTACCCTGTAAGGGTGGAAATTGAGAATGACGATCTCAGCATAAAACCGGGTATGTTCGCAGAACTTAAAATCGTCACAGATGCACCGCGAAAAGTGATTGCTCTGCCTAAAGTTGCAGTCCTTCATGAAGAGGGTATCGATTACGTCTACCTTGTAAATGGCACAACAGCAACCAAACAAACCATTAAACTCGGCTCACCGTTTGAAGACCAATTCGAAGTACTCAGCGGTTTAAAACCAGGTGATCAAATCGTAACCTCAGGTCAAGCCTACTTAGAAGATGGCAATACCATCACGATCTCGCAATAGCATTGTGAAATCGTTACAGTTGAAATCAATATAAGTCAACACCTTAAAAAAGGATTTTATACTTTAATGAGCTCCCACCAAGCTAGATTTTAAATCTAACTTAGTTGGGAGCTCACCTTTTTTCAAGCACAAAATCCTTTTGGATTTCAGTATCTATTCATTGTTAAAGTCTATTTAATGATATTAAGCCGCAAATAAGAAAAAGCGCATGAGTTCATAAAAATCATTCGTTGTAAAGTTCACAGTGAAATCACTTTTTAATTTTGCGCCTGGAAAATGTGACATTTTCACTGCATCAACCGCCATTTTAAAGGTTATATCCAGCTGAAATTCCGATGGCATATCGGGAATAGAGCCTTTGTAATCTGATTTCAGTACCTTTTCAACCTCACTTTGTATTAGATGCACTGCTTTTCGAGGGGACATGTTAATCGTCGCACCACCCCAGCCATCTTTTACTGCCACAGTGCTGATGTTAGGGACTTGACTCTTAGCTGCCTCACACAAAACTTTATCGCCACTGATAAAAACAGATGGCACACCATAGTAAGCCGCTGTATACATGCACAATGTGAATTCACTAAAAATCTCTCCATTTAACTTTGTCTCTACTATTTTTCTGCCATTTGCCGTATGTGATAAGGGATTGCCTTGCACCATAGCCGCTGAATGATAACCAATGTATATCGCCGCATCAAAGGAATCATCTAAGCCATACATCATAAATTCCGGTGTTCCTGACCATCCTCTAATCAACACAGCATCTTCAATCAAACCATTGGGATCGATATTCGTCCCCAACTCATGTGAATCCTTCACAACAATATGAGTTGCCCCAGCATTTTTTGCCCCAATACAAGCTGCATTCACCTCTTGAGTCATTTGTTTAGTACTCGCTGTATAAGAAAGTTGACCTGAAAGAACTTCTTCTGCTCTTGTTGTGCCGCAAACGCCTTCAATATCTGTACTCAAAAATACTTTCATTGCATGCCTCCTTCTTCTCAAAAATGGATTGGTGTCTAAAAACTTTTCCATTTAATTTGACTCAAAATGGCTTATATTAGAACGATATATCAATACCAAGACCAGGTTTATCAAGAAGTGTAAATTGATCTTTGTCTCGTATAAAGCCACCCGTGATCCCTGTCTTGTCCTCATAAAACATAAAACTATCACAGTCCGCTTCAGTAATATTCTTGCGTGCCGCAATCAGGCTAAGTCCTGCTGTAATACCGATCCTCGTCTCCATCATACAGCCGACCATACACTGAACACCACTTGATTCTGCAATGTCACTGATCTTTAATCCTTGGAACATGCCACCACATTTCATCAATTTAATATTTAAAATGTCCGCACCACCTGCTCTGACAAATCTCTGGGCATCTTTGACGCCGTGAATGGACTCATCTAACATAAGCTTAATACCAGTTACTTTATTTCTCAAAAGTGCAGCACCCTCGCAATCCCAATACGGAAGACACTGTTCCACAGCTTCCACACCACTTTTTTTAAACCCCTCAATGGCCTTCAATGCTTTGGCAACGTCGTAGCCTTGATTCGCATCTACTCTAAGTCTGATATCTCTACCTACTTTACTTCGAATTAATGAAAGCGCATGCACATCTTGATCAGGATCAAGACCTGCTTTTATCTTCAAAATACCGAAACCATTTTCTTTTACATGGCGTTCAGCCATGTCTGCCATGATCTCTGGCTTATCAATACCAATGGTGATATCGTTCTGTATAACCGTCCTAAAACCGCCTAAAAGCTTGTGAATAGGTTTCCCAGTTGCCTTACCCATGATATCGTACATCGCCGTGTCCACTGCACACTTTGCCGATCCATTCCCATAGACAGCTTTATCCATAAAACTGTGAATATAATCTATATCAAAGGGATCCACGCCAATGAGTCCTGGTTTAAGTATCTCCAATACAGATATGACACTTTCAGCAGTTTCTCCAGTAACGGGTAAGAAAGGCGCGGCCTCACCATATCCCACTATCGATTCATCTGTTGTCACTTTGATAATAATATTTTCCATAAAATAACATTCTGTAAAAGCAATTTTAAAGGGCTCATAGAGTTCAAGCAGTTGCTTTTCCCAAATAATATCTGTAATCTTCATGTTTCTCCCTTCTAAAACGCGTCTTTACGCTCGAAATAAATCTTTTCCTCTGTTTCATAATCAAAACTTGCACTGAATCCAGTTACCTCGCCCTGTGGATTCGTATGCAGTTCCATTTCAAAAATAATGCCCTTCAAAAGCTGGGGCAGATCAAAAGTAAATAGTAGATGTGCATAATGCTCTGCTTTAAAAATACAATCATACATCTCAAGTATCAAATTACCCTCTTTTGTATCTACATCCACAACACCATATCCCGGATTGATATAGCGTCCACATGCTTTCTTAAGATCAATAGGACATGCCGAATTTTCTGGTTTTTCAGCTAATTTAGTTTCTATAAAAGCCATTCTTTTTTGCATTTCTTGATCAAAATAGGCCTCAAGGATAGTGCCCCAATCTTCTTTGCCCCCCAATAGATGTTCATAAGCGATAAAGCGCATAATAACCGCTGCCATGGACTGACCGGCATTGGTCAATATGGCACATGCAGCACCATCATCTGGTAAAATGAACTGATAAGACATAAAACCGTCTATATCACCACTATGCCCTACTGCTCTATGACCACGAAACATCTCTGTATTCAGGCCAAGACCATACCCTTTTGCTGCCAAGATGCCTTCCAATGGCTTGGGTACAGGTTGACGAATGACCATTTGAGTTGTCATCATCTCCTGACACATCTCTTCTGATAATATCTGTATGCCATTATAACGCCCTTTATTGAGAAGCATTACGTTCCATTTGGCTAACTCGGAAGTGGACATATAAAGACCTGCTGAGGCCACAGCGCCAAGCATATTCAAGTAAGGCACCATTTCCATTTTTCCCGTTATAGGATCTGGCTTATAGGGCCGAGCGCAATTGCCAAGTGCAATCGCTTCTTCTGTCGAAAAAGCCACTCGAGTAATGTCCAAAGGCTCAAAGATATTCTTTTTCATAATCTCTTGCCAATGTGTCCCAGCAACTCTTGTAATCAGGCAACCTGCCAGCACATACATATGATTGCTGTACTGCCATTTATACCGCAAGGGTTGATTGGGTTTTAGATCAGGCAATATGCCTATGATTTCATCTTCAGTCATCGTCGCAATGCGCGGATAGCAAGACAAATCATGTCGCTGTATGCCACTTCTATGACAAAGTATATCTCTAACCGTTAAATTTTCTGTCACATAATCATCATACATTCTAAATGTAGGCATCAGATCTATCACTTTGTCATCAAGTTTAAGCATCCCCTGATCTACCAAGGTACACAGAGTTCCTGCCACTAAGGATTTAGTACACGAAGCAATTCCGTATAGTGTCTCTTGATCCGCCATTGTACCAGTACATACATCACTCATGCCACTGGAGAAGTGCATATATTCGTTATTTGCGTACAGTGTCATACTGAAAGAAGGGATTTCCATTTTCTCTTTTAATTTCACTAGATGTTGTTCTAATTTTTGCAAATCCATCTGGGTCTCCTACTGTCTCTCAAATCTAATTTTGCTCTCTTTTATACCTTCAAAAGTAATTTCAAATGCAATGACATTGCCTTGAATATCTATATCTAGATTGGTCTCAATATACGTATTTGGGGTCAAATTCGTAGGTTCTAAAAAGAAATGTTGATGGGCATAATGAACGGCACTAAAAGTGTGTGTTCCAAATTGGATTACCAATTTGTCTAGATCCGCTTGAATCTCCATAGTGCCATAACCTGGATGACGATAAGTCCCCTCTGCACGTTTGAGTTCAACTGGACAAGGTGCGTTGTCCGGCTTCGAATGCTTGGCCTGTTCAATCATTTCGAGTTGTTGCTTTGTGACGCCATCTAAGAAAGTCGATATTTTTTCAAGCCAATCTTCGCCGCCACCAAGACAGTATTCTACAATCATATAGCTCATAATCGTAGCTCCACTATGATCGCCAAGGTTAGTGAGGACACTACAAGCAATGTCTTCCTCTGGCACAATCGTTTGATGCGCCGAAAACCCATCGATGTGACCACTGTGATAAACCATTCGTCGCCCTCTAAAAATTTCCATTTCTAAACCGAGTCCATAAGCTCTATTTTGAGTAAAGTCCTTAAGAGGTTCGATAATCGCATTATCACGATACATCTGTGGAGACATCATTTGATCACAAAGTGCTTTAGATATAATTTGCTTGCCTTCATAAACACCACCGTTCAATAACAGTGCATCCCATTTTGCCAAATCTGCAGAAGACATATAAATACATCCTGCCGATCCCATCACGCCAATATCCGCATGCGCAACAGCATCTATTCTATCGCTTTCTTCATTCAATATATATGGTATTGCACAGTTGTCATCCGATATGGCATCAGAGGTTGAAAGCGCCACACGATCTATCCCCAAAGGCATTAGAATATTCTTTCTGAGCACATCTCGCCATGTCTCCCCAGATACCCTCTCTATGAGATAGCCTGCAAGCGCATACATATGATTGCTGTATTGCCATTTATATCGAAAAGGCTGCGTCAAAGGTAAATATCTGAACATCTCAATGACTTCTTTTTCAGTTAAAGTGTCCAATCGAGAATACCATGAGAAATCATGTCCTCCAAGTCCAGAACGATGACACAGTATATCCCTAACCGTGAGATGATCTGTTACATAATAGTCTGCCATTTCAAATTCCGGTATATAGTCTCTCACTCGGTCCTCTAGACTGAGCATGCCCTTGTCTATTAGAGTACACAACGCACCCACAGTCAGCGACTTTGTACATGATCCAATCGCATAAAGCGTATTGTGATCCGTTTCTATTTGTCCGTCTAGGTCACGATAACCATATGATAAATGGGTGTATGTACCCTCTTTATAAAGAGTAACGCTATAGGCAGGGATTTGGAATCTTTCCTGTGCTTTATCCAGTAAAGCCTTAAGCGATTTCATATCTACTTCTGATGCGATTTCATTGCTTTCCATTTCACTAGATGCTGGTATTTCATTCATCTGTAACATTCTTTTTACTCCTTACTTAACCCGAATTATTCAGCATTTTTCCTGAATAATTCGGGTTGAATTCTATTTCACATCACATTCACAGTGTAAAAGCTATAAATCATCTTGGATTATTTCCATTTTAAATTGTATAAGCTATCATCTCTCACACTTGGCTCAAAACTTAAATCACTATTCCAAGCATACATGTTGACTTTGTTGAAGAGGTAAATATAAGCACAATCTTCATCCACAATATCAAGGACCTTCTCATAAATTGCAATCCGCTCTTCACCATCCATACAAACTTTAGCTTCTGCAAGTAAAGCATCGACTTCAGGGTTATTGTACTGTGCCATATTTAAATTGCCAATGAACTTAGAATTATAATAATTGTCTAAATGATCCATGCTGAGATTGTTGTTTTGCCCCATCGTCAACATGTTAAAACCACCTGTAAAAGCGTTTTGAACAACGACATTTCCTTCTAGAGAAGATACTGTACTGGTTATCCCCACATCTGCCAATTGTTGTTGTACAATTACTGCGATGTCTGCAAAATAGCTGCCGGCAATCGCTTGGATTTCACCAATATCCACACCATCTGGATAACCTGCTTCAGCCAATAATGCCTTAGCTCTCTCAGGATCATATGCAAATTCAGAAACGACATCAACATAGTCGTACATTAGTGAAGATGCTGACGAATAAGTTGGAATGCCTTTGCCATCCATAGCCATATTGACAATATCATCTCTATTGATTGCACAAGCAATCGCCTGACGCAAGAGCTTGTTTTTGAAAAGCTCTGATTGTGTATTCATTACCATATAGGATACATGTGCACTGCTGATTTCTGCTGTATCTATTGCCGAGTCAGACTTTAGATCATCCCAGTTCGGGGTATTTACCGATATGGCTAAATCAATTTCACCTGACTTTAATGCCGTGTAAATCGTATTTTCATCGTTAATTGGATATATTTTTATGGTTTTAAGTGCCGCTTCACCTAAACGATAATCTGGGTTCGCCACGAGGGTTACAGATTCATCCAATGTGTACTCTTTTAACATGAACGGTCCTGTACCACAGGTGTTAAAACCAAGCAAGCCATTTTCATCTTGATTTGCTTCAACGAATTTCTTGTTTACAATGAAGAGACTTGAAACCTTATCAATAAGCCCTGGGGTTGGGTCCGTAAAATGGATTGTAATACTACTATTTTCGTCATCTGCATCGATGCTTTTAAAAGTAGGCAATGCTTCTCCTATATAAGGGCTTGCAAGCAAACGGTCAAGAGAGAACTTGACATCTGTTGCCGTAAGTTTATCGCCATTAGTGAAAAACACGTCATCTCTAATGTTAAAAACAGCAGATAACCCATCTTCAGATACTGAATAACTTGTGGCGAGCACAGGTACTTCATTCATATCTTTGTCTATTTTATACAAGGTCTCATAGATTTGAGCACAGATAATGACCTCTGTGGTGAAAGTCGTATTATGAGGATCAACAGATGTAAATGTATCTGACGTACGCATATTTAGATCCGTTCTCTTAGCCTCGCCTTGCTCGTTTGTCTTTGTGTTTGAACCCTTTTGATCTGAATCTGCCCCCTGATCACCCCCACAACCAGCAAGAGAAAATACCAATGCAATAACCAACATAAGGGTTAAAATACGCTTAAACTTTGTTTTTTTCATGATTCGCCTCCATTTACTTTTATTGTATATTTTTTTACTACAAGTTAAATTATATTTATATTACCTCATAACACGCCATTTGTCAGCTGTTTTTTAACTTATAGTTAAATTTAATGTCACAATACTTGACAAAGATAGGATAATACGCAATTATATATATATATTATGAAAAGGCGGAGTATATATGAAATACGACTTGATAAGAAAGCTTAGAAAAGCAAATAAACTTACTTTAGTTGAATTAGGTGAAAAAACAGGCTATACGCCAAGTTTTCTCTCTCAAATTGAAAGGGGCTTAAAGGAACCATCTCTTGAAGCCATGCGCAAAATCGCCAATGCTCTTGACACTACAGTCATTGCTCTTCTTGAAGATGACAATACATCTACAGCAGAAAGAGCAAATGAAAATGGTGCTTATGCCATCATTCGTAGTAATAACCGCCGCAAGTTTACGATTGACGATATTCCTGGCTATGAGTTGATCACACCTCAAACTGCTGATAGCAGTCAGAAGTATGCCATGTACGGTTTGATCAGCACTTTAAAACCCAATGAATGGTCCAATAAACAACTTATTCGCCATGCTTTCGAAGAATGTTGCTACATTATCCGTGGTAAGATGAAAGCCTTTATAGGCGATGAAAGTTGTCTACTGAGCACTGGTGACAGTTTTTATATTAAGGGGTTTGTACCTCACAACTATTTAAATGTAGGCGATGAAGATCTTGTCATCCTTGCATTTCAATCCAAAATGTAGCTTACTCATATTAATTTCTTGATTAAGTCCTTATCTATTCTTGCCTATCCGTTCAATTGCATCTGTTATCCTGCTTGCGTCCGTGATCACATTTGAGTCAGTTGACACGTTTGCCATCTTGATAGACAGCAGATACACGGGTTAGCGCTTCAATATGCTCTAGAGGATTTCCATCAACGACGATAATGTCTGCAATATAGGACTCTTTTATCTGTCCAAGATTTTTAATGCCTAGATAATCTGCGCCATTCTTTGTTGCGCATTCAATTGCTTCTAAAGGTTTAAGACCGCATTTGACCAAATAAGCGCACTCAAGTGAAACCGGTGAGGCCCCCTCAAATTGGATACAATCTGTATCCGTTCCAGTTGCAATTCTCAAACCTGTATCGTATAACTGCTTTAAATTTTTCTGATATATTTCTACGCTCTCTTTTAAATACTTCACTTGACCCTTTAACATCTCATCTGTGACAGCCTCTGGTTTTTCAATCAGCTGATTGTATAGATAATTAAACACAAGAACGGTCGGTACCCATGTGATGTTCTGTTCTTTCATTTGAATGGCCTGTTCTTTAGTGAGATGCGTTCCGTGTTCAATAGAATCAAAACCCGCATCGATGCACATCTGTATAGAATCTCCATATCCAGCATGGGCTGCGATCTTCAGACCAAACCGATGTGATTCTTCTGCAGCGGCATTTAGCTCTTCTTGGCTCAATTCCTGCCCTCTGTATCCTTCACTGGTCAATACTTTTATACAATCTGCACCATTTTTTAAGTTTACTCTGATCGCCTTTCTTATGGCATCTACACCATCCACTTCGAGTACGCTTTCACTGTTGGGATCTGCACCGTGTCCCCCTGTCATACAAATGCCCTGAAGACTTGTAAAGATCCGTGGTGCTCTAATATGTCCATCTGCTGAAGCTTTTTTAAGTGCTGTCCCAAGACCGTAGGAAGATGACACATCTCTAATCGTTGTAACACCTTCTTTAAGTGTTTCGGACATCTTGCCGGCAGCATATAGCGTGCACAGTGAAGCACTATTATATTTTCCAATATACGAAGGATCTTGTGCCCATCCCAGATGCACATGAAGGTCAATCATACCAGGCATGATTGATGATCCGGGAAAATGTTCGATGGGCTCATCTGGATATTTCTTTTCCACATCACAACGCTTACCCACCATTTCAATGACGCCATCAACGATGTACACTGCACCATCCTCTATAACCGTTTTCCGATCGCCTACAATTAATCGATCTGCACTAATAATCATTTTCCCCTCCTGTCTCAGTTCTGATTCAACATTCCTTACTTTTGATTAAACAGCTCTTTTCTATGACACATACAAAAGTGCCCCTCGCCTCTATCTGAAAAGTCAGGTTTTACTTGATCACACTTGTCTATGCGATAGGGACATCTCGTGGCAAATCGGCACCCCTGTGGCATATCGTATGGAGATGGCAAGTCCCCTTCAAGGATGATGCGAGCTTTGTTGGCCTTCTCTGCTCTTGTAAAAGCAGGCGATGCAGATAAAAGTGCCACCGTATACGGATGCATTGGACGATCAAATATCTGTTCTCTCGTGCCATATTCAACAATTTCACCCAAGTACATCACAGCGACTTCGTCACTGATAAACCTTACAATATTCAAATCATGTGAAACAAACAAATAGGTGAGCCCCATCTCATCTTGCAAATCTTTAAGCAAATTTATAATTTGTGCTTGTATAGACACATCTAGAGCGGAGACGGCTTCATCAAGGACAATGAAATCAGGGTTCGTTGCAAGCGCACGGGCAATGCAAATGCGCTGTCTTTGGCCGCCTGAAAACTGATGCGCATAACGATATGCCTGATCGGGGAAAAGACCACATAACGTCATGAGATCATTCACCTTTGCCTCCAATTCATCACGGCTCTTTACCATGTTATAGGCAACCATGCCCTCAGAAATCAGATCATAAACATTCATTCTTGGATCAAGCGATGAAAACGGATCTTGAAACACCATTTGCATCCTCTTGCGCATTTCTCTACGCCTTTCCGATGACGCTGTGGACATACTTTCACCATCGAAGATGACCTCTCCCTGTGTCAATGGATTTAATCCGAGCAGTACTCTGCCCACTGTTGATTTCCCACAGCCTGACTCTCCAACAAGTCCAAGTGTTTTACCCTTTTTTATAGAGAAGCTTACGCCATCCACCGCTTTAACATTGTACATATTGCGGTTAAAAAATCCAGATTTAATAGGATAATATTTTTTTAAATTCTTTACTTCTATAAGTTCACTCATAGTCCACGTCTCATTCCTTTATATATTGCCAACAAGCTACGGTATGTCCCGGAGCATATGTTATCGCCTCAGGGAAACTTTTACGACACTGGTCCATAACGGCCTCACATCTCGGATGAAAAGGACATCCCTGTGGTTTGTTATTCAATGAAGGCACATTTCCTGGAATTACAGGCAACCTGTCTTCAACCATTTCGCCATGAGGGCGAGAAGCAATTAGACCTATTGTATAGGGGTGTTTAGCTTTTTCAAACATCGTATCTGTATCTGCACACTCTACGATCCGTCCACCATACATAACTGCGACGCGATCACTTACTTCACTGATAACGCCCAAATCATGCGTTATAAAAATATAAGAACAGCCAAACTCACCTTGAAGTTCTTTCATCAGATCAAGAATCTGTGCCTGAATGGTCACATCCAGAGCGGTGGTTGGCTCATCGGCTATGATCAACTTGGAGTTGGTGATGAGCGCCATGGCTATCATAACGCGCTGACGCATTCCGCCTGATAGACTAAAGGGATACCGCATCAGAACTTCATTGGGATTTGGAATCTTAACCTTTTCAAGATAATGAGCACATTGTTTAAGCGCTTCCTTCTTACTGATTTTCACATGAAGCCTCAATGCCTCGCTCATTTGATTGCCAATGGTATAAAGTGGATTTAATGCCGTCATGGGCTCTTGAAAGATATAGGCGATTTCCTTGCCTCTAATCTCTTGAAGTGCTTTATCTGACAGTGACAGTGTATTGACATCCTCAAAGCATATTTTGCCATCTTCATAGATGACATTATTCCCTTGAATCAATTTCATAATGGACATACATGTGATGCTCTTGCCACAACCAGATTCCCCAACGATGCCCAAAGTCTCCCCACGATACACTTTAAAAGAGACATCTTCCACGGCATTTAAAATCGCCTTATCCGTCTTAAAGTTAACCCGTAGGTGCTCTACACTGAGCAATACTTCTTTTTGATTGTCATTTTCTTTTCGAATTGTATTCATAACACACCTCAAGTTCTTAATCTGGGATCTAAAGCATCACGAAGGCCATCACCGACTAGATTCAGTGATAAAGCACTAAGAGCAATAGCTGAACCAGGAAATATCAAGAGATAGGGTTGCTTAAACATATAGTCCTTTGCATCATTAAGCATTGCGCCCCATTCTGGCGTTGGCGCCTGAACGCCCATGCCTATAAACGAAAGACCCGCTGCAGCAAGCATCATACTCGCGACATTCATACTCGCTTGAACCAATATTGGTCCCATTGCATTCGGTAGAATATGTCGAAACATAATCACGCCATTTCTACTGCCACACATGCGAGCCGCATAAATGTATTCCTGCTCAACAATGGATAGAATCACCGATCGTACCACACGTATATAACCAGGTATGCTAATTGCTGTAATGGCTATAATGAGATTCGTCATATTGGCACCTAGAGCGGCTACCACTGCCAGAGCAAAAAGCAATGGCGGTATACTCACTGCCACATCACACAGGCGCATCACGATGGTATCGAATTTCCCACCAAAATAGCCACAGCATATGCCAATAAAACCACCAATTAAAACAGAAAAAAACGTTGTCAACACGCCTAAAGATAGTGAGCGTCTACTGCCATGTACAATTCTAGCAAACACATCCCGTCCTAACCTATCTGTTCCAAAAAAATGTTGGCTGCTTGGATTTTGAAGGCGTTCAGCACTGCTTTGATCAATTGCAGCATCATAGGGGATAATCCAATCTGCAAATACCGCCACTAAGACAAAAATCATGAGTATGATCAACCCCAAAACGGCAGCCTTATTTTTCTTATAAAGAGACCAATTTTCAAAGAATCGTTCTCCCTTACTTTTACTTTTAATATATTCCGTCTTTTCAATTTCTTTCATATCCCTCACCTCTTATCCTATTGATCTCTCACGAATTCGAGGATCAATGATCGCACATAGAATATCCACAAGAATCATAATCAGACAGAAAGCTAAAGAAAGCAACACCGTAGACGACATTACAACAGGTATATCCTTAGCTCTAATTGCTGTGAGCATATAAGTGCCCATACCCGGTATTGCAAAGACGCTTTCTATGATAACAGTTCCCCCCATAACGGTTCCAGCACTCATGCCCATAACCGTGATCACAGGCAAAATAGCATTTTTCAATGCGTGTTTCCAGTAAATTCGATTCTTGGAACAACCTTTAGCAGTGGCAGTTCGGATATAATCTTGTCTTATTGCATCGAGCATTGTACTGCGTGTCAGCCTCAATAAGGAAACACTTGTCGCAACGGTTAGAGTTGCCACCGGCATTACAAAATGCTTAAAGGAAGAAGCCCCAAAGGTTGGAAGCCAACCGAGCTTTAACCCAAATACATAGATCAATATCATGCCCAGAAAAAATCCAGGTATAGATGCAAAGAGAATTGCAGTCACTGAACTGAATGTATCCACCAGAGAGTATTGCCTAACAGCGGCTAATATTCCCAGCGAAATGCCAATAATAGAGGATAGTACAAAAGCAGATAAACCAATTTTTAAAGTATTTGGAATTCTGCTGACAAGTTCCTCAGTAAATGGCCTTCTCGTACGATATGAAGTGCCCAGATCACCATGACTCAAATCTATACAGTACTCCCCAAAACGTGTAAAAAAGGGTTTATCATAGCCTAGTTCATGATTCAATTGATCCACTTGTTCCTGTTTTGCGTTCATGCCCAATATTTGACGTCCTGGATCTCCTGGTGTAAGATTCATAATACTAAACACGATGAGGATGCCACCAAGCAAGGTAGGCACAATAAAAAGCAATCGCTTAAAAATGTATTTTAACACTGTTTTTTCAACCCCTTTCAATTTTAGAAAGACAATTCAATACCTAACCCTGGCTTATCCAACAATGTAAATTTGTCCTTTTCTCGTTCAAATCCGCCAGTAATTCCCAACTTTGAATTATCAAAGAACATAAAACTATCACAATCCGCTTCAGTGATATTTTTGCGCGCTGCAACCAGACTTATGCCAGCAGTGAGAGCAATCTTTGTCTCTAGCATACAGCCAACCATGCACGTTACACCACTGGCTTCAGCTATATTGTTTATCTTAAGACCCTGAAGAAGGCCGCCGCATTTCATCAATTTGATGTTGAGGATATCCGCACTGCCTGCGCTTACAAATCTTTGAGCATCTTTAGTGCTATGAATGGACTCATCTACCATCAATTTTATCCCCGATACATTGGATCTTAGAAGAGCAGCGCCGTCGCAATCCCAATATGGCAAACACTGTTCTACCGCCTCAACACCGTATTTTTTAAACCCTTCTATAGCATACAACGCCTGAGCAACATCGTAACCCTGATTCGCATCAACTCTGAGTCGAATATTTTGACCTACTTTTTTTCTAATCAATGCCATTGTGCGAATATCTTCATCCGCATTGATGCCAGCCTTGATCTTAAGAATATGGAATCCCTCTTCTTTGACATATCGCTCTGCTATTGTACTCATTTCTTCTGGGGTACTTATGCCAATGGTGATATCATTCTGTATTGCTCGCCGACTGCCTCCTAAGAGTTTATACACTGGCAAACCTACAAATTTGCCCATAATATCATAAACCGCAATATCTATTGCACATTTGGCCGAGCCATTGCCATAAACTACCTTATCCATATAACTGTGAATGGATTCAATATCAAAAGGATCTTGCCCTATTAGGCCGGGCTTTAGCAATTCTAGTACTGCGATGACACCATCTGCAGTTTCACCCGTTACAGGTAAAAAAGGAGCTGCTTCACCATAGCCAACGATACCTTCATCAGTGGCTATTTTTATGATAATATTGTCCACATAGTCAAACGCCGTAAAAGCAATCTTAAATGAATCCATTAATTTTATCCGCAATTTCTCAAATGTTACATTTGTTATCTTCATATGATCTATTTTTGCCCTCCCCCAAGTTATTTCGGATCATTTGGTAAAACGTCTTTAATGTTGAATTTATTAAACAAATTTATTAAACAAACACAACAATTTAACTATGAGTTAAATTATATTTATAATATACTATGCGCTTTTCATTGTCAACATCGTTTTAACTCACAGTTAAATTGATTACACCTCTCAAATCCAGTCCATGAGCGTTTTTCTTTCAAAAAACACATATTGCAGAAAAAATCTATATTATAGAAGAAAAGACATATGACCTCATAACCTGAAAAAAAACATCACCAACTTTTAAAGCGTCGGTGATGTTTCTTTTTTTTATTTTTGCATATGATTCTTTTTCATATGAATTATTAATCTTTTGAATAGCCTCTAATAAGCTTGTATTATAGACTTTCTGAGTTATCCTTTTACACTGCCGAGTGCTACCCCTTCTACAATGTATTTAGACAATAAGAAGTAAACAATAAATATAGGTAAAACCGTCAGTGCCAATCCAAGATAAACAGCACCATACTCAGTTTTATAGATATCTCCTCTTAAAAGACTTACCATAATAGGCATGGTATATTTTTCACTCTTAGTCAATAAAATCAGAGGTAAAAATAGATTGTTCCAGCTTGAAACAAATGTGAAAATAGCTTGTGTAGCCATTGCCGGTTTCATAATTGGCAAAACGATTTTATTAAAAGTATAGAATTCACCCGCTCCATCAATGCGTGCAGCTTCCACCAATTCCAGTGGCAACGATGCCAACATAAACTGTCTCATAAAGAAAACAGCTGCTGGTGTTGCTATTGTCGGCAAGATTAATGCAAGGAAATTATTCGTCAAACCAATTTTATACATGAACTGATAAAAACCGATACTTGAAACTTGCGCTGGGATCATCATAACTGCCATGATAAAAGTAAAGAATGAACCTCTTAGTTTCCAATTGTATGCTACCAATGCATACGCTGTTAATGCTGAAAAATAAATTGTAAATATTGTCGATGAAGTGGAAATAATAGTCGAATTTATTAGACCCCTTAAAGGATCAAAAGTTTTTCCAAGTAAAATTTGAACATTGCTCCATAAAAATTTGGAAGGTATAAATGAAAGTGCATCTTGTTGTATTTGAAAAGTACTTCTTGTGGCATTGACAATCATAATCCAAAAAGGCAATATACTCAAGACAACTAATATGCCGCATACTGTATAAGCAATAATCTTAAAAAGAATAGATTCACGTTTCTTGTTCTTTTTCATTATCCTCTTGCCTCCTGACTCTTTTTATATTCTTTTCTCATTTTTCTATTTAATTTACGTCTTTCTATTTCATCTTTATCTCGGAGTAAATAGAATAAAATGGCTGAGAAAAAGGCTATGATTAAGAACATAATCATACTTGCTGCAGCGGCCCGATTGTAGAGATAACTGCCACTAAATGCTTGGTTATAGATGAATACGCTTGTTGTTAAAGTCGCATTATCTGGTCCACCTTGCATGAACATTTTCGGAATATCGTACATGTTCAAACCACCGATTAAACTAGTAATCAATACATAGAGTAAGATCGTCTTTAAATTTGGAAGTGTAATATATAAAAAAGCTTGCAATCCTGTAGTACCATCGATTTCTGCAGCTTCGTAGATATCTGGGCTAATTCCTAAAACACCTGAAACGAGAATAATCATCGTATAACCATACCACATCCAAAATTGAATAAAGGAAACAATCGCCCTAGATGTGGATTTACTGATGAGAAAATAAACAGGTTCATCAACGATACCAAGCTTTAACAGTAAACTATTTACTGGACCCACTGGATATCCGAATAGCGAATAGAATAAAATAGCGATACTTGCCGCTGTAATGATGTTAGGCAAATAAAAAATAACTTTAAATAGTCCCTTTCCTCTTAATTTATTACGTCTTGATGTGAACCATGCGGTTAAAACCAATGCCAATAATATCTGAGGAATGAAGTTCGCAGTCCAAATAACAAAAGTATTGTATAGAGACTGTCTGAAAGAGCCATTATTCAAGATCAGTGTAAAGTTATGAAAGGGATTATCGAGAATATGCCACGTCTTTGCGCCAAGACCCTTAAAATCCGTAAAACCTAATAATGCTGTATAAAGAATAGGATATAATGAAAAGATGAGAAATACTGCTGCAAATGGAATACTAAAAATATATCCGTATTTTGCATAGCTGACGCTTTTTTTGCGTTTCAATGACAGGTCACCTCCTTAAAATAATTGGGATAGGTACACCCTATAGGATGTAACCCCTATCCCAACTTGTTCATTTCTATTAGTCTACTATGATATCAAGATTATCGCTAATCATTTGTTTAAGATCTTTAATCGCGTCTTCTCTAGATTTTTCGCCAGCAGTATACGCTCTAACTTGATCTCTCCAATACATATTGATTGTTTCATCATATTGAGTCAAGTTTTTACCATTTGCAAATTGATTTGCTGGGATAAATACCTTAAACATATCTTGGCCACCTAAGAATTCAAGTGCGCCATCTGATTTAGCCATAACTGTACCAGAAGCAACCGTATCTTTTGTACCGCCTGGACCATTTAGTGTGCCATTAGCCCACATATATTGAAGGCCTTCTTCTGTTGTATCCAATGTAATCCAATTGATAATTTGACCAACTGCATCTTTATTTTCTGATGAAGCAGATCCAAGAACCCAAGTACCGCCCCAGAAGAAACCTACTGGAGGATCACACACTGCCCAATCACCAAAAGTATCGCCGCTATTTCCTGCAAGAACATAGTTGATCAACCATGCTGGACCGAAGAAACCAAAGATTTTCTTTTCGCCTGCATCTTTCATATCAGCATACCAAGCATCTTGCCAGTCTTGTGTATCGTTATGGTAGCCTTTGTCTTTAAGTTCTTTAGATAGGTCTAAGAATGCCTCACGCTTTGGATCCATAACGAATTTACCATCTTCTACCCAGCCCTTTTCTGAACTGTTTTCAATTGCATGCCATATATCGCCATCACCTGAAACGATACCATAGCCTTTTGCTTTTAAGTCTGCTGCTGCAGCATAAAATTTATCCCAGCCTGGTCCAATAATTTTTGCAATTTCGTCTGGATCATCTGTTCCCCAAACATCTTTTGCAATTGAACGACGATAGATATAAGCGCCACCAGTTGCTTGGTAACCTAATCCTACTAAATCACCATTTCCATTAGTTCCAATATCCACAGTGTATTGTGCGATATCAGCTTCTTTAAGCGCTTTGTCAACGTCAATTCCTAAATCTTTATAAGGTGCAGCGAATTGTGCAGCATCACCTTTTGCATATTTGAGCACAAACGCAGCCTCTGCTGCATAGATATCTGGTGCATCTTTGCCGCCTGATGCAAGCGCTTGGTCAAGTGCCGGTTGATATGCACCTTCAGTTGTTGCAATAATTGTCGAATTGATTTCGTATTTTGCTGCAAAATCTGGATGCATTTCCATGTACTTGTCAATCATTTTTGGCACTTCATCTGTAAATGACCAGACATTTAATACAACCTTTTCCGTAGATGCTGGTTCTGACGCTGGCTCATTTGCCTCTGGTGCCGGTGTACTTGTCTCACTGTTGTTTGGTTCACTAGTCGGTTGATCGTTAGAGCCACAAGCTACTAAACTGAACATCATCATAACAATCAACAATAAACTTAATGCTCTTTTCATAAGGTCCCCCTTGTCATTTGAGATAAATTTTTTATGTAAATCTGAATCTTTGAGAAATGAAGCCTGCACAAATGATCTTAGCGACTCTTACTTTCGATGAATCCTTTAGATAAAAATCACTAAAATCAACTCTGCCACTCTATTTCTTAAAACTCAGAAATCCACACGCCTTTAATTGTTGAAACTAAACTCTACTAAGCTGACACACTACCTATAATCTATATTGCTCGTCCTGTACAACGCCACTTCTTACAATTCAATTTGGCAAGCTGAGCACTTTCTACCTGTTAGTTTTTCGCTCAGATCATCAGGCTGATTGACGCCAACATAAAGTGTAAACAGATTGCCATCAACAAAACTTACACCTGCATCATTGACAACTTCAAAAGCTTTTTCAGAAATTTGAATTTCTAATTCCAAAACTTCATCTTGCTTTATATGAATCCGTTTGAACCCACATAACTTGTGATTTCTCACCTCATGTTCGGAATTTTCACACCTGATGTAAAGCTGTACCACTTCATCCGTGTCATAGTTGCCTTGATTTACAACAGTGAATGAAGCTGTTTTAGAATCCAAATCAAATTTCAAATCCTTACAAATTACATCCGAATATGTCAATCCATAGCCAAACGGATAAAGGACATTGTTCTCTACATATCTATAAGTCCTATTTTTCATGCTGTAATCTTCAAAATCTGGTAAAAGTTCAGTGCTTTCATAAAAAGTAACTGGCAGCTTTCCAGATGGTGAAACTGTGCCGAAGAGTATATCTGCCAATGCTTTACCACCCATTTGTCCAGGATACCACGTCTGAATGATAGCATCTGCTTGATCACCCAACACATTCATTGCACTTCCAGACGCATTGACGATAACCGTCGGTTTATTTAAAGCCAAAATTTGCTCTACCAGTTTTCTCTGACTCTTAGGCAAATATAAATTCACCTTGTCGCCAGCGGCAAAGGCATTGCCTGTATCGCCCTCTTCACCTTCTATTGTGGCATCCAGCCCTACGCATAAAATCACCACATCCGAATGCTGAGCTGCCGTCACTGCTTCAGAATAGCCATCACCTGGTTGAGCAAGCGGTTGCAATAAAGCGCTGAACAAGTGACTGCCCTCTGAATAATATATTCTACCTTTAAAAGTGTTTCTGATACCGTCTAAGAAAGTCCAATACTCATCTGCAGTACCATAGTAATTGCCTCGCAGCGCTTCAATACTCGAAGCGTTTGGACCAATAACAGCAATTTTGTCAATTTTATTTTGATCCAACGGCAAAAGGCCGTTGTTTTTAAGTAAAACCATAGATTTCTGAGCACATTCTAATGAGTATGCCTTATGTGCCTCAGAACTTACTTGTTCATATCCAATGTCATCAAATGCACAAGTTTCGTCCAGCATGCCTAATCTGATCCTTGTTCGCATCAATCGTTCAGCAGAAGCTGTGACAACCTCTTCGGATACCAAACCTGCTTCAAGTGCCTCAAGCAAGTGTTGATAAGTGTTTCCGCAGTTTAAGTCACAGCCCATATTTAAGGCTAATGCTGCGGACTCCGCTGGTGTACTTGTAATTTTATGATGTGTATGAAAATCCCTTATAGCCCAACAATCTGATATGAAGTGACCATCAAATCCCCAAGCCTTTAATTTGTCCATCAGATAATCACTGGCACATGCGGGTTCATGATTCAAACGATTGTAAGCACCCATAACGCTCTCAACTTGAGCTTCTTTTACAAGTGCTTCAAACGCGGGAAGATAAGTCTCATTTAAATCCTTATCATTGATCTCCGCATCAAACTGATGTCTCACATTTTCAGGGCCACTATGACCTGCATAATGTTTTGCACATGCTGCCACTTTGAGAACAGGTTGATCCCCTTGCAGTCCCTTTGCAAATCGAACCCCTAATCTTGAAGTCAAATACGGACATTCGCCATAGGTTTCTTGACCTCGTCCCCATCGGGGATCTCTAAATATATTGATATTGGGTGACCACATGGTCAAACCCTTGTAAATGCCACAATCGCCCTGTTTCTTACTCGCGTTGTATTTAGCACGCGCTTCTGTTGCACAGATATCTCCCACATTGCCAATGAGGTTTTCATCAAAAGTTGCAGCAAGTCCAATGGCTTGTGGAAACATGGTTGCTGTTCCAGCACGTGCTACACCATGAAGTGACTCATTCCACCAGTTATAAGCTGGCAATCCCAATCGCTCAATCTCAAAAGCGTCATATCTGAGTTGACTTACCTTCTCTTCAAGCGTCATTTTAGAAACAATATCTTCTGCACGTTCTTGTGGTGTTAACTTGGTATTTTGATATTTCTCCATCACTATATCTTTCTCCCTTAAAATTATGGACTTATTGAAATATTGCTGATTATTACTCTGTTCGTCTCTATTTATCCAACTTTCGACAGGTGCCCCCTGCCACAAGTTCAATGCCAACAGTCGTTTCTGTCTTCGTAATCTTTTTGGTTTCAATCATTTTGATACATTTAAGAGCTGCACCTCTGCCAAGACCTCTCATATCTTGTTTAACTGTGGTCAATCTTGGATGAAGCATCTCACCGAGTTCAATCCCATCAAACCCTGCCACCGAAATATCTTCTGGCACTCTTATATGTGCTTCTCTCAATGTTTTTATGCCCCATAATGCACCATAATCATCTGGATATATAATTGCAGTGGGCAAATCACCCGACTCAATAAGTGCTTTAGTAACTGCTATCGTCGTCTTTCGATCATAATATTTCGAATTAATAATGCGTTCACGTAAATTTTCTTTTCGAATAGCGTCTCTATAACCATTGATGCGTTCATATGTTACTGCCGTAAGATGCCCATTCATATAGACAATATCTTTATGTCCTAGCTGAATTAAAAATTGTGTTAGTATGTTCAATCCTTTATAGTTTTCAGAGACCATACTGCTTACATTAGGTGATGAATAATCAATTGCAACCACAGGAATTTCGCTCTTCATGAGTTCTTGAACTTCCTCTGATTCAAAATCAATACAAGCTATAATCACACCATCTGTTTTCTTCATTCGGCAATGTTCCAAGTAAGTTCGCTTTTTATCACCCCATATTCTGGAGATGAAGGTCAAGTCATAACCACTCTTCTCAGCCTGTTCTTTGACAGCTTCCAAAATTTGAGCAAAGAAATAATGCGTTAAACCGCCCTTGCTTTCATCTTGAAATAAAACCCCTATTGTCCATGTTTTTTTTGTACTCAGTGCACGTGCTTGTGTGTTCGGAATGAAGCCCATTTCATTCGCCGTTTTCAAAATGCGTTGTTTCGTCATAATATTGATATCTGCGTAATCATTAAAAGCCTTTGAAACAGTAGCACTGGAACATCCACACGCCTTTGCAATATCGTAAATAGTAACCATAGTTAATTCTCCCAACCCTAATTTTTTTTGAATTTTACCATAATTACAGAGAAAAAGGATACCCTATTCAAACATCTCCGAAATCGCTTTCGGTGATAGTCAAAAAAAAATATGAATTAAGACAAATTCTCTATGCATCGATCTATTTCACATTTTCGAAACCGCTTTCGTTTTTATTATTATACATTCCTATTTTACAATCGTCAAGAGTTTGTTTACATTTCATTCACATAATATTTGCCATTTATCTTCTTATCTCTGTAATGCTTACATCTAAAAAAGCCCATAAAAACAACTCTATACGTTGCAATTATGGGCTCTATGCTGTGCTATCTAAAGCGCTCTGTACAGCCTCGATTCTGTGACTGCAAGCTCTTCTTAAGTCAAATTGCATTGATTTTCTTAATTACTTTAATATTTTGGCAATTTCCTTAACCGTTGCAACTCTCCCCATCACTTTAACCTCTTCATCAATGACCAGTGCAGGGGTTTTCATAACGCCATATGCCATAATTTCTTTAAAATCCTCCACCTTTTCCACAGTTGCCTCAATGCCAGTTTCAGCAAGTGCCGCCTTTGTGTGCTCCTCGAGCTTCTTGCAGTTTTTACATCCTGAACCCAATACTTTAATAATCATTTTTTTACGCCTCCATCTCTTCTTATTTAACTTATTCTTATTTTATCACAAATCGCTAAATGAATAGGATCATTGATTTAGCCATATCTTATCAAATGAGCCAATGCGCCAATTCGTTAAACAGGTACCCCACTAAAATAATGGCTACACCAGTGATGCTCACAAAGGTTATAATGAGTTTCGGTTTAATGACCTTTTTGAGCAAAATCATTTCAGGCAAAGACAATGCCGTGGTTGCCATCATAAAAGCCATAGCTGTGCCAATACCAACACCTTTCATTATAAGCGCTTCAGCAATTGGAATCGTACCCAGTGCATTTGAATAGAGTGGAATACCAAATATAACAGCTACAATGACGGCAAGTGGATTCTCTGGTCCAGCATACTTCGCCAAGAGCTCTGCAGGTGCCCAACCATGAATGAGTGCGCCAATGCCAATACCAATTAACAAATAGATCCAAACACGACCCACAATATCCTTTACATTCTGAATTGAAAAACGAATGCGGTCATTGATCGTCAATGCTTCAAGTTCCACTTCACGCGAACTCATTTCATAGACATAACTTTCCACTTGATTTTCCATCTTCAAGCTACCGATGAATATACCACCTACAACCCCCACAACAACACCAGTAATCACATAGACCAAGGCGATTTTCCATCCAAAGGATGCCAGTAAAATTGCAAAGGCCGCTTCATTGACTATTGGCGAGGTAATGAGAAAAGAAAACGTTACACCCAAGGGAATCCCTGCTTCGACAAATCCAATAAAAATGGGTACAGATGAACAAGAACAAAATGGGGTCACAATTCCCAAGAGAGACGCCATAATATTTCCCGTAATACCACCAAATCGCTCCAATATCTTCTTGGTACGCTCTGGTGGGAAGAAACTTCTTACATAAGAAATTGCAAAGATCATAAGACCCAATAAAATTATAATCTTAATACTATCATATATAAAAAAGTGGATACTGCCTCCAAGTCGAGTTGCCACTGGCACTTTAAAAACATTTTCAACGAGGAGCGTTACCAATTGATCTAACCAATCAAACATAAAGACCTCCTACGCCAATGGTATTTCTCCAGATTTAATTCGAGCCACGAGCTCTAGGACCTTTGCCTTCACAAGGTCTCTTGTTACACGATAATCTTCTATAGGGCCACCTGATGGATCTTCAAGGCCCCAATCTTCTGAATATTGATTGGGCACAAAAGGACAAACCACATTGCACCCCATTGTAATTAAAAGATCCAACTGCTCAGGAATATCACTTAATAATTTGGGATGATGACCACTCATGTCAACTCCGGCTTCTTCCATAACCGCCACAGCAAGTGGTTTTACTTCTGGATACGTTTCTGTTCCAGCGGAATATACCTCAAGCAAATCACTTCCCAATTGTTTGGCCCAGCCTTCTGCCATTTGACTTCTGCATGAATTGTGCACACACACAAATGCAACTTTATATTTTTTCATTTAAAAGATCACCTCTATTTTCTTCAATCGATTTTATTTTTTTATCCCTAAACTTTTAATGCCGATAATATTTTACATTGTTAAATCTTCTAGTTCCAAACACTTTTAACTTTCTAAGGCTTTCTAGCTTTTAAACCAATGTTGTGTATTGTTCGCTATTTTTACTAAGGTCAGCATGACAGGCACCTCCACAAGCACACCGACTACAGTGGCAAGTGTTGCACCAGATTCTAACCCGAACAGAGAAATCGCCACTGCAACAGCTAACTCAAAAAAATTGCTGGCGCCAATCAGAGCCGCAGGTGCTGCAATATCATCTTTAAGTCGCCACGCTTTTGCCCAGAAATATGCAATTCCAAAGATGAAAAAAGTCTGAAGAATAAGCGGTATTGCAATTAGAAAGATATGCACCGGATTATTCAGAATCGTTTCTCCTTGAAATGAAAATATGATAATCAGAGTCAAAAGTAATCCCATGATTGTCGTCTGATCAAATTTTTTAAGAAACACCGTTTGAAAATATGATATGCCTTTGTGCTGGATAATATATTTTCTTGAAAGATACCCGCCTGCAAGTGGAATCACCACAAAGAGCACCACAGACAAAAATAAGGTCTTATAAGGCACCACGACATCTGAAACCCCCAGCAGAAAAGCGACAATAGGCGTAAACGCAAACAGCAGGATGAGATCGTTTATAGCCACTTGAACCACTGTATATGCAGGATCGCCTTTGGTTAGATGGCTCCATACGAATACCATAGCTGTACACGGTGCCGCTCCCAATAAAACAGCTCCAGCCAAATATTCATTTGCAAGTTCCGGTGAAATAAAGACTTTGAAGACAACTTTCAAAAAAAATGCGGCAATCAGATACATTGTAAAAGGTTTTATAAGCCAGTTTGTGACACAGGTTATTGTAAGTCCCTTCGGTTTTTTAGTAGCCTCAACAATGCTGTTAAAGTCAATTTTGAGCATCATCGGATAAATCATCAGCCAAATAAGCAGTGCAACTGGAATAGATACATTTGCATATTCAAAACGGCTTAGAAAGGCCGGAAAAGCAGGCACCCATTTCCCAATGAACACACCTACTAGGATACACAACGTCACCCAAAGCGTTAAGTATCTGCCGAAGAGATCCATTTCTTGTGATACTTTTTCATTCTTCATATGCATGTCCTCACTTCAATTTAGTTGCGCTTAAAACTTTGATGACATTGAGTTTATCTTCTGTGATCATTTGGCAAGTAAGATCACTGTCTTTATAAGTTGAGAGTTTTTCGAGGTCCATCTGATAAACAGATTCCTCTTCAAATTGTGATTTTAAGTACTCCAGAAGCAATCCATGTGATGCTTTAAAGGATTCGTCAATCACATATCTCACCCATTGTGCTTCCTTTGTCGAAACTATAATCCCAGCTGACTTTAATTTGCCCAAATGCCTGGATACGTTGGACTGATTCATGTCCAATAACACTTCCAGCTCGCAAACACAGAGCATTTGATTTGCCAGTAAATTAATGATTCTAAGTCTGTTTTCATCGCTGAGTGCTTTTAAAATATCAATCATCAAGATTGCTCACCTTCCCATTTTTTTTGCTCTTGGCATCACCTTTATTTCATGAGTCTATACCAAAAACAGTGTTACTATATGAGTATATTTGAATATACTCATATAGTAACACCGTTTTTGAATTTAGTAAAGATAAATTTCAAATAAAAGTCAAAATCATTTTTTAAAATTCAATGGTATCATAGAGGTTTGCGTGTGTTGTCGAGCAATTGATGACCAAATTACCTTTGACCTTTTGACCTTGTGCCCTCAAAAGGGATACAAATTTTTCATACATGCCCTCATTGAATTCATAAGTCCTTTTAAAGTTAAAGTCCAGTTTCACCTCCCCAGTTGAAATGGGGTCTGGAATAACGGACATATGCTTCATAATTGTCATCAAGGGATGATTTGGCGTCAAAATCATTTCTCCAAAGGCCCTCTTGTGGATCATCAGAGATCCCCCAGTTATTCGATAAATCATTCGTGCACTCCTGTCTATATAATAGGACCTCATCCTATAGGGGATTATTGCATCTGAATCACATACCCCATATGTTCTGGTATTTTACTCTTCTTCGTAAGAAGCCATAGAACATGCCCGTTGATTTTCTCTGGGAAAATCCCTTCTCCATCTGTAAAAATTATAATGAGCTTATAGCGGTATCTGCATGCGACTTCAAATATTGGCCGATAATCCGTGCTCCCTTGCTTTTGCCTCTCATCATTCTGAATAAACTGTTCCAATGATATAGGCTCTGAACATGTCTGGTCAAAACGACTTGTCCAGAACTTCGCGTTAGTGATATTTTTAAGTAACTTCAATTCGTTTAAAAACGACGTCCATGTCTCCATGGGAATAGAGCCGCTTTCATCTATGGCGACAAAGGCTTCAATGCCCAGTTGTCGACGCTTCCCGGGCATCATATCAAAGCGCCTTGACATTTTTTTATAAGTGTTTCTTTTGGAAATCCTACCCCTGCCAGTGATAAATTTTTTAAGTAAAATACGCCAGTGAATATGATAGGCGTCGAAAATTTCATTTTGTACTTTGCTCAACATTTCAGGCACTTCATCTTGATCTTTCTGCAAATCCATAAACTCGGAGAGTTCACATTCGATGGCGCTCTGCTCAGACGTTGACAATTCTAATGCATTTACCCTGTTGATAACGCGTTTCTCCTTCGTCGGTAATTTTAAGATCAGTTCTTGTTCCAAGTCATCGAACAATAAGGGCTCATCCAATTGAGATAATGCATCATAGTAATACTCCACAGATTTCTTTTCCAGTAAACACAGCTTATAACTCGCATTTAAAAGCCTAACTGTCACGCTGTTTTCAAGTTGCTCTTCTGTATCTATCAGTTCATTCACAGCCAAATCTGCACTCACTGACCAAAGTACTTCGTCACGTTCACCGCGTCTAAAATGATGCAAAAGTATAATATGACCTAGTAGATGTATCCAATTTTTTAATCTGATTTCATCCGACTGTTCTGCATACCATATTGGATTGATCCGGACAACCAAACGCTGATCATATTTAAGCATCATAGATGTTGCTTGTTCACCTATTTGTATCTCTAATTTCATCAACAACAGGCCATAAAATGGATAACGTAAAATCAAAACCATTTGATCCTTTTGGATCTGTTCTGCTATAGGTTCATTCATATGCATAATTCACTCACCTATCCTTCAAATGCCAAATGCATCATTTGATCGCTTATCTTGTCAAACACGCTGGAGTTTTGAGTTAATATCGTATAATTTTGAGGCATATCCTTTATTATCGCCTTAAAAAACATGAGCTGGTATTCATCAGGCAAATCTAAAAGAAACGCATCCAAGTTTGAGATAATGGCTTTTATTTGCACTGGCAATGCACTTACCACTTCCCTTTGAAGCTTTTGGATGCAGCTTTTAATCAAATAATGCAACCATTCTATCTGCCTTTTTTCTATGATGTTTAATATTCCACTGCGCACCGTCTTATAATCTGTAAGAATCGCCTCAGCATTGGGTAAATCTCTCATGCAACTGTTTTGAAAACTATAAAAGCTTGCAGTGGCCTTTGGTCCAATAATGCCAGATATGAGTTCTCTTAACAGGTGACTTTCTAGCCCAGACTGATTTAGAAGCATTTGTACTTGTGTCCAGCCCCTTGGTGTTGGTGACTTGGAAAAAACCGTGCTGTCGCCATTTCTTTGGACAACTAACAGCATTTCAGGCATTTTTTTCAAAAATTCTAAAACAAGCGCATTGGGTGAATTTAATCTAGAATAATTTATATAATCTTCCAAATTAGCGGTTATCTCAATTGCAATAAAGCGATCCAGCATGGCATCATCCAGTGCATTGACCATGTAGTTCAGTGCATCGGGATTCATCGTAACACCAATTGACCAGCCCTCTGCCATCTGATGTCCATTGAGTTTTTTTTCAAGCAAGAGTGGGTAGAGCACTGAGATCGTATCACTTGGCACGCGATTGATTTCTTCAAGGACTAAAATGCCCTTTTCAGCACACTGCCCTGCACGTATCGCTTGTTCTGTGGGTAAAAATCGAGGCGGCAGATACTGAGTCACTTGATGTGCCAAATTTTTATCTGGCAGTCCCATAAAATCTGGCCCTTCAAGTGCAGCCGCATAAAGACCTATATAGCCAATTCCAAGTTCTTCAGCTGCTTGTTGAAAGGCGGATGTCTTGCCTACGCCCCTTTCACTGATCAATGCCGCCACACTGTTCGTATGGAGATACAACGCTTTTATACATGATTTTGCTTCACTTATTCTCATAAAAAAACCTCTTTTCAATTATGTCTCTTTAAGCCTTACACTTAATTAGAGTCTCCAATTGAAAAAAGGTTACATTTTAATCCGCTGTATAATTTAAGAGTTTGTATTTTTTTGAAGCCATTAAGACTTTCACATGTGCCTTAAAGGATTCATAAGGTTTAGGAACGACTTCAGTGTTATAGAGTAACATGACTTTATAGAGCGCCGAAACCTCTTCTTTAAATGCGGCTTTGATAAGCGCTTCTTTCTTTTGAATAATTTTTATATCCGAATTCTCAATTTTAAGACCTGTCTCCAGCGCATATTTAATCCAACTGCTACATTTGCAGGGGTTATCCGGATTAATCAAAGAACATTTTCCCTTTACATTGTCCGTGATAAAAGTTCTCGCTCTGTGCAAGTAAACTTTCACTGTACTCGGTTTTATCTGGAGTATTTCTGCGACTTCTTCAGTTGAAAAATCAAGCACCACACGCAACGTAAAAACCGCACGCAACTTGGAAGAGAGACAACTCATAAAGAGTTGCAAACACGCTTCTTTTGTAGCTGTATACATCACTTCATCCTCCACTGTTCCAAAACTGTTTATATACCCATACACTTCTCTTATGGTCAAGTCATTGCTTTCAGCATACTGATCTACAGGCATTTTATTGATTTTTTTAAAGTAATGCTTGGATTCATTTAATACAATTTGGTAGAGCCAAGTTGCCACATGACTCTCTTCTCTGAATTGATCATAGGCCTTATAGGCATTTAAAAAGGCTGTCTGTAGGACATCCTCAGCATCTTGAAGGTTGCCTGTCATCCTGTAGGCCAAGTTATAGAGTTTCGTATAATTTTGTTCATAGACAGTTTCAAATGCGACCATCACAACCTCCCGATACTAATAATATTCTTTTATTTTCTCAAAAAAAAGCTATGATGTAAACACCATAGCCAGTTGTGAAATACTACATTCTTAGATCGAGTTCAGAAGCATATGCATCCATCCATTGAAGTGCATTGCCCTCCATTGGCTTCTGAATTTGAATGAGAAAGCACGGTTTACCTTTGTCTGTAACTGTGATCCTTTGCAGACCACCATTTCTTTCAAGCAATAGTTTTTTTAATGCGTCTGGATTCCCGCTAGCTAGGTCAACACATTCCACTAAAGCTTCGAAACTGACAGTTTTTAAACCATTCATAGCTTTGCCTCCCTTATTTAACTGAGGTCTACTTTATTTCATTTTAAGACCTATTTCTATTATATCCTTTTTATCTCTCATTAACCAGATGTAACCTAATAAAGCTTCAATTAAAAAAACTCATAAAAAGCATGAAATTCAATACAGCCAAAACAATGCCAATACCCCATAGCAAAATTTGATCTAAAATAGAATTTCTATACTTACCCATTACCTTTTTAGATGAGGTCAGATAAATTTGCAGAAATACCGTAACAGGCAGTTGAACGCTTAAAAGCATTTGACTGTAAATCAGACCTTTAAACGGGTCTGATATTAAGAATATAACCGCTGTGGCCAAACCCAATATAGTGGTCACGCCCACCTTGGTATGCATATCTTTAATATCATAAGGTTCATTGAACATACCTGAAAAAATCGATCCTCCAGCCATACCTGCTGTAATTGTAGAAGCAATCCCTGCAAATAGAAGTGCAATTGCAAAGATTAAACCCGCACCATTCCCCACTAGAGGTGTTAACATCTCCTTCGCCTGTCCGAGTTCCGTTACTTCGGCATGATGTGCATAAAAGGTCGTCGCGGCTAATATGATCATTGCACTGTTAATAGCCCATCCCACCAACATGGAAAGAAAGGTGTCGGTGAATTCATATTTCAGTTGCTTCTTAATGACTGCATCGTCTTCTAAATTCCATTGTCTGCTCTGAATAATTTCTGAATGCAAAAATAAATTATGCGGCATGACAACAGCCCCTAGTACAGACATGACAATTGGCATTGAGCCTTGTGGGATTTGCACATGCGTCCAGCCATAAGCGGCTTCTGACCAGCTCACATGCACCAAACTGAGCTCATATAAAAATGACAACCCTATAATTGAGACAAAACCGATAATCCACTTCTCCAGTTTCATATATGAATTTGAAAAAAGCATATATAGAATCAATGCCAAAATAACCACTGCGCCCATTTTAACAGGCACTTTGAATAAGAGTTCCAGTGCAATTGCGCCGCCCAATATCTCTGCCAAAGCGGTTGAAATAGCGGCAATAATCGCCGTTATCAATATGGGTTTTGCGAGCCATCCCTTTAAATTTTTATTTGCAGATTCAGCAAGACAATCCCCTGTGACGATTCCCAAATGTGCCACATTATGTTGTAGCATAATCAACATTAAAGTGGATAAAGTGACCATCCATAGTAGCTTATAACCGTATTGCGATCCAGCGGCAATATTGGATGCCCAGTTACCGGGATCAATAAACCCCACAGTTACCAAAAGTCCTGGACCGATAAATTTTAAGAGTTCAATAATACCAAAATTAGGTTTATGATCTTTATTTTTGAGTTCTTTAATGATTTTCATATGAGTGCTCCTATTTTTCATTTTGATGTCGTCATAGCGAATACTTTATTAGAGTACGCTATTTTTATTAAAACAACAAGATTTGAGCCGAAAACTGTGAAGAGGAATGTTCAACCTCAAACAGTGTCAGCGAAAATTGTTTTGAGACATCGGGAGATGGCTCAAATGTTGTTACTCTGTAAAGGCTACAAAAAAGCAATCACTACATATTTCTATGCTCGTGATTGCTCAAAATGACTCCATATGGAACCGTTTTAGACTTAGGGGCGCATCAAACTAAAATATCATTTGTTCGACTTTTATAGACTCTAGAGCACTTAGCTCTGTTATCATCGCCTTGATTTCATCTTCTTTATTTTGTATAAATTCCAAAATAATGAGTCCGTTTGAACTGCACTGACCCTCCACAGAAGCCTCGTGAAGCCCCAACCTTGTCTTGATAATACAACCATGCTTTGTCAAAAGCTCTTGTACTTTTACCGCTTCCTGTTCACGATCCCCGACTTGGATGCCCATAATAACTCTCATATAAATACCTCCAAATAATTTTTATGACAGTATTTGAATACCCAACTCATAACCGTTTTAAACTCTGGTCTATAACCGAAAAATACATATGCAATTAAGTCCCCATAATTTTAATTCACTAGAATTTCAAAGTTCTAGAATTCTAATGCTCTATAGTTTTAATTGAACAGGTGCTTCTTCTATGCTGTGACATTGCTTATTTAAACCACAGCCACTACAGCCGCCACATTTACTGTTTTTTAAATCTCTCTGTGTTCTTTTAGCCGCCCATATGAGTAAAGAAGCGATTAAAATCCCGACGATTATGGTTGACATATTATGCCTCCTGTCCTATCTCACTTAATTGAGACAATTCTAATCTCTTGACATCCGCTCTTCTAATGCCCAAATAAACACCGCCAACAACAACTGCAAGGACTATCATTGCTGGGATAAAACCTTGTGCGAACTCTCCGTACACGAGCAATGTTCCCACTTGTGTAACAAGCAGTGCCAAGGTATAGCCAACGCCAAATTGAAAACCGAGTGCTCTCCCCAGCCATTTTTTTGATCCCAGTTCAGAATTCATTGCACCAATTGCCGCAAAGCAAGGGGGTGTGAATAAATTAAAAACAAGAAAAGCATAAGCTGTAACAGGTGTAAAAAATTGTGTGAGCACGCCTCCTGGCATATGCAGCGCATCTGTACTGCCCACTGCCAAGAGCACAGCAAAAGTCGCAACGACGTTTTCTTTGGCAATAAAACCCGTTATAGTTGCCGCCGCCAATTGCCAGCCTGCAAATCCTAATGGGATCAACAATGGTGCAATTATAGAACCAACACCCGCTAAGATACTGGCACTTTGAACATCCACTGCTTGTAGATTCCAGCCGTAAGCCTGCATAAACCAAACCAGAGTATTCATCACAAGAATAATAGTGGACGCTTTATAAATAAAAGCCTTTGCTTTATCAAGCATTTGAGTAAAGGCATATTTAAGGCTAGGCATTTTATATTCTGGCAACTCCATTATAAACTGTGAGGTATTCTCCCAGACGAATAATTTTCGAAGTAAAAGCCCTCCTATGACAATCATAAAGATTGCAATGACATACATGCTTGGCCCCACCCAGCTAGACTCTGGGAAAAAGGCAACCGAAAATAGAGCTATAATTGGCAATTTTGCACTACAAGGTACAAACGGTGTTAAAATTGTTGTAATGCGTTTTTCGTTGAGATCCTCTATAGTCCTGGTTGCCATTATGCCTGGAATCGCACATCCCGATCCAACAATCATCGGAATAATAGATTTACCTGAAAGACCAATCTTTTTGAGATATCGATCCATAACCACTGCAACTCTCGCCATATACCCACTATCTTCAAGAAGTGACAGGCAAAAGAAGAGTACCATAATAAGAGGTAAGAAACCAACAACCGCACCGACACCGCCGATCATCCCATCCACAATAAGCGCCTGCATCAACGGATGGACCCCTATGCCTTCAAGCAATTGATTTGCCGCTGTTGGAATTGTTTCACCAAAGAGAATGTCATTAAAATAACCTGATAAGTAGCCCCCTAAACCTTCAATTGAAAAGGCATAGACTGCCCACATCACCAGAAAGAAGATGGGGAGACCTAGATATTTATGTGCCACTATTCGATCCACTTTATCCGCAAATGTCACTTGGCTGGATGCCACTTTTTTAACGATAAATTTAACGACTAAATCATTGATATACTTTTGACGATCCTGATCATTACTAAAACTCTTTACGCTTTTTCCTCTATTCTCCAAATCGGAGTGCATACTCGCTTCAGAAGCCGCTTCAATCAATTGTTTCAATCCTTTTTCTGAAGTGGCTGTTGTTTCGATAATCTTGCAGTGAAGTGATTCTTGGAGTCCTACAACATCAATATAATCCCCCTTTTTATTGACCAAATCCATCTTGTTGAGTGCAACGACCACTGGAATGCCAATCTCAATCAATTGTGTTGTAAAAAATAAACTTCGACTCAAATTGGTGGCATCAACGATGTTAATGATGACATCAGGCGATGCACTGAGCACAAAATCTCTTGTAATAGCCTCTTCACCTGTAAATGGTGCAATGGAATACGCCCCCGGAAGATCCACCAATTTTATAGAATTATTCTTAATTTGATATTGTGCCTTTAGATCAGACTCTTTCTTATCTACAGTAACACCTGTCCAATTGCCTACATTCTCCCGTTTACCTGTCAAGGCATTGTATAAAGTTGTCTTTCCCGAATTTGGGTTCCCTGCTAATGCGATTTTCATTTTTTCCCTCCTCTTAGCAATGAAGTCAGCATATATTCATAAATTAACTACGAATAATCTCAACTTCATCTGCAAATACTATTTGTGATCAAAATGTTTATACTAGTTTAATAGAACTCACGATTCTAGAATGGGCACTTTCTAGACAAAATAAATTTGCGATAACGATAATCATTATCATTAAAATGGCAAAAAAATATACTTTTACATCCGGTTACATTTTATTGAAGTGCATAAATCCATTATCAGCTCTCAATCTATGATAATGGATTTTGCCAAAGATTCGTCTATGGCGTATCTACCCTCTTTAATATTGATAATATAATTGCCTCCCAAAATAGAAATCAAAGTAATCGACTCCCCCTCAAAACACCCCAAACTAAACAGGAATCTTCGATTTTTTTCCTTGCCTTCAATCTTGACAATATTGACAGTTTGTCCTACTTTTGCTTTCGTTAGAAACATCAAATCACCTCTTTCTAGCCTCTATTAACCGTTTAAATACATGTACTCAATAATATGTTTACCGTTCTACTTGATAAAGATTATCATAATCATTTGCAAGAGTCAATACTTCTCAAGCCTTTTAAAATAAAAAAATGCTATACAAACCATTTTCAAAAGAATTTGTATAGCGTTTTTTCAGATTTACATGAACACATCTCTTTTTATTCAATTTGATCAAAGTATGCGCCAATATTGATAAAGCCACGCTTTAATCGCGTTTTAAAACTAGGCACATCCCAAGTTTCCAGTGGTAAGTTCATATCCACAAGACGCATCTTGTCCTTTTGAACTCTCAATCCAATCATTTCAATTTGAGTGGTTTCTATTTGATCTATTTTGTCTGGTATAAAGACACGTGAATCCCAGAGAATAGATCTCGACGATGGATCAGATATCCCCAAGAGCCCGTATGGAATTCTTATGACAATTCGATGGTCCTCTATCCATATGCTATTTTGTGGTATGGACAAATCGCCTATATTGAGCTGGCTTAAATCCACGGTCAATTCTGGAACATAATTACCCGCTTTATCTGTGTTTTCAGGATTGACAAGCTGATTGAGGTGCTCAAAAGTCTCAAAGTCTTCTGGAATAGATTTATAATGTCCTTTAAGCCAGTTGTAACTCGGCGCAACTGATAAAGTGGGAGATGTATTAATCTCTATGAGATATTCAAAACTCTGCTCAGCTGTGGCACTCGAATCTTTCTCTGTATTTAAATCCAAAGCAATTTGGATCCCTTGGCTTAAATCTGGTTTTGTTTTAAATTGTAATTCTAGATAGATATGAGATGCATTTTGACCTGCGTTGACATATTCTAAATCCAAATACGGGCTATTGCTCGTAAATATGTTCTTATATTCTGGAGCCAATGCCTCATAGGCGAGCAAGCCATAATTTTGCTCAGGATCTAAAGTATTGTGCCATAATACTTGTCGCTCGTAAGGGATCATGTAAAATTCTGTCGTCCAAGTTTTCTTAGCCCATTCATCCATCCATTCAAAAATAATTGCACCGGAATAATGCTCATTGATAATGGCATCTGTCATGCGTATGATGAAATCAGCTTGCTCAGCCTCTGAGAGGCCACCGTGATTTAAGCCATCCGGATTGAAATGCGATGTCACCGCACTAGTTGATATGCCATATTCTGCTACAACAGCTGGATAACGATGATTTTGATTCATAAACGCCTCCAAATAGCCTCCGTATCTAAAAACACCTTCGTCATCGTGATAAGAGGCATATAATTGTTCGTTGTTCATGAAATTAGGATAATTCGGATATATATGGTATGCACCAAAAAAACCGTTAACCTGCTCTGTATGGATACCTATGTGATCAATATTCACCGACACTTTATCGTTAAATTGCAGACTTTTATCGCCGTTTATGTTCCACTCACTATCATGTGATAGTGAATCTAAAGTCGGCCAATTTACAATGCCAATCAAGGGATTGCCCTTATAAAATTCAGATTCTATATTTAAAGTATAGTCACATGAGGCTGCAAGCCATGCTTCAGTAGGTGATGCATTCTTCTCAGAATACATATATTCGCCCTGAAATTGGTAGCCTTCATTGAGTGCATTCGTCTCAATTACTTCTTCAGGTTCCATTTCACGTCCCACTAAATATCCTAAAAGATATGGAGAGACGTCATACGCGTAAAGACCATATGCTCGATAATCTCTCTTGGGAATTTCAATATTCCCATGGATGGCATGAACAGCGTACTCAATTTCTCTTTTATAGACTTGGTTGTATGTTTCAGCTAAATAGTTCAAATCCTCTGGATTTTCTTCTGGCCAAATCTCTTGTAGAAGATATATGGGCTCCGATGCTTTTTGATTGTATTCATAAAGCGCTTGATAAAAATTGGGCGGCAAAAGCGTATAAATTCTTATGGTGTTGATGCGAAGTGCCTCCATCTGGCTTAACCAGTTTAAATAAGTGACTTTATCCTGTGGAAACTCTGTAAAAAACTTGCCTGGGAGTGCCACTCCCAAATTAACGCCTTTGACAAAAAACGGATTTGTATCGCCTGTATTATCCCATTTAAAGATTGTTTTATCTTGAATTGTAAATTCTGAAGAGGTCACTTGTATTGCATGCTCTTGATCTTGTGCTAGTTCGATAACGTGTTCAAAAAATGGCACTGTAAGCTGCCAAAATACCTGCTCTCCTGTGAACTTCTCATAAATTAATTTATGTTGCATCATCCAAACGATTAAATCATATTGGGGTTCTGCCAAAATCGAATTCGAAGTAAAATTACCCGCTAAATAGTAACCATTAAAATAATTTCTAGAAATGTGATATCCTGCTGGAAATTCATTTGTCAATTGGAATTGTGCTAGTTTTGCTTGCCCCTGATCTGTTGTCTTTAAATTGAATTGCGCAACGATTGGCACATCACCTTCTGTTATTTCAAAGACACCATAGTAGGGGATTTGTGTTTCACTGGCAAATTCATCTGAACTGACCATCAGGGTACCACTGTAATCTTGCCCTTTAATCAAAACAATGATGTCTTCTTCATTACTGATAATGATGCCTTCACCATAGAATGGCCATTGACCTTCATGTTTTTGGCGATATTGAGAGATGATCTCAGCAGGAATATTCTCAATTTCACTCAACTCTTGATAGGTTTTTCCCACAAAACGACTGCTTCTCACACCAGTCAGATAATTGAGTTTTTCAGAAAGATATTTACTGGCATTCACTTGTTGATAAATAGATTCGAATACGACAATATTATGATTTATGTCTTCGCTATGATCCAATTCTAAAAATTGCGAATCATTGATGAGCAAAAGATCGGGGTTTTTATCTGAGTCCCTTGCCCTGATTTTAAAATGATCCAGCAGCCAAATTGAAGCATCTTTTTTTTCACCATACTGTTTGATGACAACTTGGGAATCCGGTTTATTTTGAAAGGTTATTATTGGTATCACAATAAGGAGTCCAATCATAAATGTAATTAGAAATACAAACCCTTGAGCTGCCTTTGAAATCCATCTGTATTTCATGATTCAATCCCCTTTCTTTTGATCTTGCCCCATCCGGATTGTCCAAGCATTAAATTGAATTGACCCTCTATACGCCAAAAACTTACCAATTGTCGAACTCCAAAGTTCTCTAAAATTGCATAAAAGAGCATCTTCATAACATCCATAAATCTATAATAGTGTTCTTCTCGTTCCGCAATCAACAGGGCCGTAATGGATACCAAAACGCCTAGCAAGATAGTCGTTATAAATAAAAGTAGTGCAATCTTCTCGTCTAGTATGCCCAAAATTGCCGCCAAGACAACCATAACATAGCCTTGCATTTCAATCATTGGGCCAAATGCTTCAAAGATCAAGTAATAAGGCAAAACAAAGATACCGGTACTTCCATACCGTCTATTGAACATCATTTTTCTATGAAAATACAAAATATCAATCAATCCTCTATGCCATCTAAACCTCTGATTCTTTAAACTTTTCAGATCCTCAGGAACCTCCGTCCAGCAATTTGCATTAAAGGCATACAATATTTTATAACTGTGATTGATTTCTCGCATCATTCGACTTATTCTGACAACGATTTCCATATCTTCCCCAACAGTATCTTTCTTATATTTACCTCTTGTGGTTAAGTATCCTCCCACAGAAATAACACGATCTTTTCTAAATAGGCCAAACGCACCTGATATGATGAGCAAACTATTCATCTGTTGCCAGCCTAACCGACCTGCCATAAAAGCTCTAATGTATTCGATGGTTTGAAATCTTGCCAAGATATTCTTGGACAAAACAACTTCTGTAATCAAACCTTGATCCACTTTACAGCTGTTAATAGGACACACATTTCCACCTAATGCAGGTGTCTCTTTACTCTCATCAATCGTTAGCGAGGCCAATCTCAACAGTGACTCAGGCTCTAACAACGAGTCTGCATCAATGCCACAGAAGAATTCTTTATTGGCAACATTTATACCTGCATTTAAAGCATCTGCCTTCCCACCATTATTTTTATCGATGACCACGAGCTTCGGCAATGATGCATTGCGATAAATACCTCTAATTGGAACTGTATCTAAACTGATCTGATACTGATAATCCACACGGATCAATTTAAAGGCTTCAATCAACCGACGCAGTGTTTCATCGTTACTGCCATCATTGACAACAATCAATTCGTAATCGGGATACTTTAAATTCAAAAGCGAGCGCACACTTGAGACGATTGACTTTTCTTCGTTAAAAGCTGGGGCAATAATAGATATAGATGGAATCATTTTATGCCTAAAAAGCATGGATATATTTTTAAAGTTCCAAAGCTTTGCTTGTTTTCTCACGTTAGCATAGGAAAAGCACATTAATATCAAATAGGAAATATTAATGGCCACCGAATAATATGCCAGTATATAATTAAAGCCAATGACATATTTTTTTAAGAATAATCTCGTTCCCACTACACCGATTTCATTTGAATATTTTATAAAGAACAAAAGAGGATAAGCTAAAAAGCCAATTAAAGTGAACATTAGAACCACTTTGGCAAGTTTCTTATCTTTTAAATGAACCTCAGATATTTTATTGAGTTCGAACGGTTCTGTGCCCCACTTTTCGATTATGCGTCGATTTAGATATCGCCTTAACTCCAATCCAATTTGAGATTCAGGATCTACTCTTTCCTTTAATATTTCAATAAGCATATTCTCTAGATCAAAATCTCTATTTAAGTTCATAAAACCAATGAGCTCATTGATCTTGCCATTTAATATGATCTCCCCTAAAATCTCCTTAGCGTAATGGGGATGCTTGCTGTTGAGTTTTAAAATATAGTACTCAATTTTGTTAGAAAAAATTTGTGCCATTCTCTTTTTTATATCCATATTGGATTCAGCAAAAAATGACTCTTCCAATATGTATAAAAAGCGCGGATTATGCTCTATCATCTTTGTGATGACTGCAATTAGAGTTTTCTCAAAATCCGCTTCATTTAAATGAGCGAGCAATATTTTAAAATGCTCTGTTCGATTCACTTTGGAGAGCGCCCAAAATGCGTTGTTTTTGATTATGACATGATCATTTTCATAATATTTGGCCTCCGAAAAATCAATGAAATAATAATTGGATAAAGTTTTACAGGACAATGTCAATAATTTATTAAAATCTTCATCCAGATAACTTATTCTATATTTGGTCTTGTTGCTTTTTATTTGTTCTAAATAGTATGCTTTAAGTGCTTTATACTTTGTTTCATAATCATCGACAAAACGGAATAGGTATCTCTTGGTGTCTTCATTGAAGTTTTCAGCAGCATATTTCAAATTCAACTCAATAAGTTCTATATCATTGGTCTCATACAATGCCAACAGATAGGGTTGAACTAAGTAACCAAACTCAAGAATATTGGAGATGGCCTTAGTGCGATACCATTTATGTGTGCCTATAAGTGCCTTGGTCATAACCTCAATTGATTTTGGATTTCGGATATCTGTTAACGCGTTTGAAATATATATTTTGACTGAATAGTCCTTTTCATGCATCAATGCGCTTTCAAGTGCCATTCTCGCATTTTCGCTTCCAATGAGTCCCAAATATGTACAAGCTTCTTTTCGCCTAGTCTTAGAAATAGATTTCAACTTCCTGATCTCAATTTTCTCAATTTTTATCAGTTCTTTACTTTGAAGATGTTGCTCTAAATCCTCCATGATCAAATTTTGTTTGATTTCCTTGATTTCGCGCAAAGAATCAAATGTCCCTTCAAAAGAATGATCCACAAGGGACAATACCGTTGCCAGCCTCTTATTATTTCTTGTATAAATTTCTTCTAAGCTCGAAAACTTATTGCCAATGATCCGCATCATCAACACTGTAATAAAATAAAGAATAACGAGCATCAATACGATTAAACCATTCACATGAATACTCATTCCATTAGTCCTTTCAACTTTTTATTGACAATACCTAGAAGTTCAGACAGCAAATACGGTTTTTTGATATAATGAATCACACCTAATGCAAGGGCTCTGCCAACACTTTCTTCATCTTTTTGATGTGACAAATAGATCATGTCTATATCCTTTGTTTTAGAGCTTTTTTGAAGAGCTTCCCTCAAGAGAAAACCATCCATCTTATCTAAAATGATATCTGAGATAATCAATTTAGGCAGATGTAGTCTCGCAAGTTCAAGACCTGTGGTACCGTCACTTGCAGAAATCACCTCGATATTGAGTTCTCCAATAAAGTTCTTTAAAACTTCAAGATTTATAATGTCTGAATCTACTAAGAGAATTTTTTGAGTTTGATTCGACTCTTGCTGTACCCCACCTGTATAACAGAAGTAGTTTTTGCCCCTCATCTTTGCAATGCGCAGACGATTTAAAGCTTGCTCCATATAGTTTTTAATGGTGAGCTCATAGGAAATGGCATCTAGTTCTAATTCTTCTGCAAATGCAGCTCCAATTGAAACAGTCAGCTTTCCTAAAAAATTTTCACTGAGCTCTATTGCATTTCTAAACGATTCTACTAAGGTTATTAAGTCATTGGGATCATAACCCTTTAAATAGAGTCCAAAATCCGTCTCATCAAGTTTAAATACAGCCTGTTCTCCAAAAGTTTCTTTGAGCATATAGGTCATATTAGTGAGGACTGCCTCATCTTCTTTAGCCCCATACTTCAATTTATAATTTGAAAAGTCATCAATGCTAATGCATATGAATGCCCCCACATTTCTCCAGTCCTCTTCATTTAACTCTTCAAGTAAAAGTGTCATCAAAAATCGCTCATTAAAGAGGCCTGTTACGGGACACTTTACAAGCTTTTCGCTGACATTTTTTATAGTTTGATCTAATGATTGGTTGATCTCAATCAATTTTCTATTCTGAGCATCTACCTCTGCCAAACTATGAGTCATAATTTTAGGCAGCTCAAGATCATAAATAACACACAAATTTCGAACAAAAGGTTCAATGACAGTTAGCCAAATCATCCCTTTCACTTCTTGGATTTTAACAAAGATATGTTGCCACACCTCTTTAGGATCACCGCTGTATGCAACAACTTCATTTTGATCATTCAAGGCAAATACTTTCATTGCATCATAAATCTCTCGAACTTCTCTCGGGGGATACAATGTAATCAATCTTTGATAGACTTCATTAAATACAATTAAATAGCCGCCCTCTTTCATCAGATTTTTTTTAATTGGACTCAGAAGTGTACCGCATTCCAGTGTTCGAAGTGCTTCAATATACTTTTTTATATTTGTCTTTATAATTGCTCCATGTTGTGGCAATATCATTTGAATATCATAGAACATCAGCGTGTCCATCACAGGTCTTAGTACAGAGTTTGAAGGCATGTAGTGTTCATGAAAAGTCAACATTTTTCCCAAGTAATCATCATCTGCATAAATCGTTCTATTATAGCTGAATGCACCAAATAGATCACTTGAAAATAAAATCTTGTTGACCCGATCGTAGCTTGCAAACGCACCCGCAAAATGCAAATAGGGCGTCAATATAAATTCTAAAACTCTGCCATTGCCGAAAGTCAATTGATTGTCATGTTCCTCTATTAAATAATAAGGGGACTGAATTCCGTAATATTGAATTAGAGTCATCGTCCTCCAAGTCGTTACGACTTCCGCCTTTAAGCCAACTGCTTCAAGTAGGGGAATCTGAGAACAAAAATCAGGATCTTCATGATGTACAACAACATACTTAATTTGATCTAACGACACAATAGAGACCACGTTCTCTAATACTTGCTCAAAATCAAGTTTTGATCCAGGATCAAATAGCACTGCCTCATTGCCATCAATCAGTAAATACGGATTACAATCCAAACCGTTATGCATCTCGATATTTCCCACATGAAAAGTATCTGCCTTTAACTCAATATAACTCATCTCTTCCCCCGTGTTGATTTATTTGATCTACTTATCCATATGTACCCATATTATTACAAAAAAAAATAATGCGACTAAAAAAACTTCTCGAAAAATGAATTTTCAAGAAGTTTCATCTAAATACGCTATGATCGTTTTATTTCTACCCTCGCTTTTGGCTTGCAGTAAACATTGGTCTGCCATTCTAATGAGGTTTTCATAATCTCCAATATGGCCCTCACAGACGACAACACCAAAACTACAAGTTAATCTAATTTCAGGAAATTTAGGGCCGAAATGCGCCAACTCAATTTGACTTTTAATATGTTGCATGATGGATTCAATATTATGGCTATTTAAATTTTGTAGTACAATTAAAAACTCTTCGCCACCATATCGAGCTACCCAATCACTTGAACTTCTTATGGTATTTTTGAGGAGATTCGAAAAATTAATAAGGACTCTATCACCCACATCATGTCCATAGAGATCATTAATTTGTTTGAATTTATCAATATCAGCCATTACAATAGCCAATGTCCCTTTTTTATAATAACTATGCATTAGATCAAGTGGCAATTTCTGAGTAATATATCGACGATTAAATAATCCTGTCATCTCATCAGTAATGATCATCTGATTCATGCCTTCGATTATAGCAGTTATGTCTCTGTTATCATGCTCTTCTGTTTCTTCAAAGATATTGCTACCATCAATTTGATCTGTCAGTTCAACAACAAATTTACGATTACCCTCTTGAATTGGAAAACCATATATAATATAGCTTTTCCCTTCTAAAAATTCTAGTCTAGTCATTTTACGATTTTCCTGCAGAACTTTAGCGCAAAAGCAATCTTCTTTCAATCTGCATAAATGATTACAGGGTTTCCGCTCCAATTCATTTTGACAGTCCAGCGTATAAGTGACTTTTTCATCAAAATCTACAATTCTTATATGTTCAAATAAGGGTTCATATCTTTTTTTTAAATTTATAAGCACCGATTGCATTAGATTTCTCCCCACAATTCATTTTAAAGGATAGAGCTTTCACTTTTTAAAATCACTTGGAACTTATTATTGTCTATATCAATAACATGATCCACATATTTAATAGGTTGTTGCATTTCTTGCTCAAGTTCATCAATAAACTCATAAATGACAATCCCGCCCACACGACTGTATAAATCTGTCAACAAAGTCGAGGCATTATCCAAATTTTCATAAACAAACCTCTCAAGTGGTGAAAAAACCAAGGCAAAATTGATTATAATGTGCTTATCCTCAATCTTTACATAAATATTTTTAGGCCCCCGCCCTCCAACTCTCTTAATATGTCCCACATATTTAGAAAGAATCAGTCTTTCATACTCCCTCTTTGCGTTCAAATTACCCTCCTTGGATCTGAAAATCTCTATTAGAGTCCATTCTAATAAAAAAAATAAAACCAATATAGTTGTATACTATATTGGTTTACATAAAAAGCTGAATTACTCCTCTTTTATAGTCTAACCGAAATATTCTATTGGTCTTATGCATCTTCAAGGGACTTAGATATATATGTAAATTATATTCGATTTATCCTTTTATGTCAATTGACCTAAATGGTTCTTTATATTGTTATTCTCACATTTTTTCTGTATATTTTTAAATATATTACACTTTGTTAACATTATTGTCCTATGACTATGGTCTTGCTCTTAAAAAAAGAATAGAGACCAAAGCCCTCTATTCAATAGTTCTTTATATTATATCAGTATTAATGATTTTCGCCAAGCCCTCAATTGCTTCATATTTAGGATTCGGTAAAAGTTGACCCGTTTTTTCACTATTTTTGATCATCATCTTCGTAATCGTTCTATGGAGAAATTTCATCTTATTGAGATCCAATTCACCGCCAAATGAAACTCGAACCCTAGAGTGTTCAATTATAGCCTTTGGGAAAGCATGCTCTAAATAAGTGCCTACATTGGCTTCAATGCCACAACATAAAAATATGAAAATAGGGTGTTTAATCATTTCAGCTTCATTTGCTTCGCAAAACTGCTTCATTTCTTTTTGAATTTGTCCCATATAAATGGATGCCCCAATGATTAATTTATCATATTGCGTCAAATCAACATTTCTATTTTGCATTAAATTAAGGCATTCCACTTTGTCTTCAATCTGTTCTCCAAGCTTTTTTGCCATACGCTCTGTTAACCCATAAGTTGATGTATATAATATTAACGTGCTCATTGTTCGCCTCCAAATTTATAATGATCTATTATAGATAATATATTACCTTTTAAGATCGAGGTCAACACTTTTAGCCCATTCTAACCAAACTCTAACCTTAAATGGGTTTATTGCAGATCATCCCGTAGAATGTCCTTAATTAATTGCGGATTACATGAGTCTCTTCTCACCTTTTATAGAGATTATTTCATCCACAATTTGACTCACTTCAAGCGTACCTATATACACTCCCGCTTGATCTCTCAGAGCAAAATACTGAATCCATACCTTATGCGCTTTATAATTAATCCAAAAAACGGCTTTTTCTCTTGCGCCAGATTTAAACGCTTCAATAATTTCAAGCACCTTATCCACGCTTTCAGGCGGATGACACTGTCTAACATCTCTGCCCAAAACCGCTGTTGATCTTGGAAAAATACGCTCTTGGGATCTCGAGAAATAGCGTACTTTGTCTTGTGCATCTATAAAAGTCAAATCAACAGGAATCGCTGAAAACAATGACTCTAATTGCTCATAAGTCAAACTGCCTGTTTCAGTTTTATAGATACCATCTTTAACGGAAAAAGATGTCACAGCATCTGGTAGAAAAACTTCTGGCTTTTCAATAAAAGGGAAATCATATTCAAAGCTCTGCTTATACATCGCATTCCATTCAGTGTGCTCCAAAACCTCGCTTGCAACGGGAATCAATATCAATTCCTCTTTTTTGAGCACGCCAAGCATGCTGAAAATTAACATACCCAGTTTCTGGTTGATATCCTTCTCACTGGATGTTACATTTCCTAGAATTTCAATGGTCTCTCTGATTTCCTGTCTAACGCGATCGTGAAGAGACCACATTATAGAAAGGCCTTGAAATTTAGGCATACGTTTTTCAAGATATGGAAAGAGTATATTTTCCTTTTTTAAATAGTGCTCATTGAATAACTTCAGTTCAGAAATAGCCTCCAAAAGCAATACTCTGTTTTCAACACAGTTTTCCAATTTTATAATTTTTTTAATCGCTTCTATCTTCATGACTAAAGCCGCATTTTCAGCCAATAGATTGTTGATAAAATCATCCTCACTCGGCTTTTCCCACGCATAGTTAATCAAGCTTTTATAAAAGACATTAATGACTTTATCCAGACATAAAAGGATAGATTTTGGCTTACGCCCTTCTTGGAGGAGATGATAAAAAATATCAAAAACTTCACTGGGTTTGACGTGCTCAATATCTGAGCAATACTGATCATATAATGCCTTCCCGTCTCCACCATCAAGGAGGCTCTTTGTATATTCAATTAATCGCTCAACGCGTTTTTCATCAACAGACATCGGAAACTCCTTTTCTTTTCTCATGTTTAAATTGTCAACAAATTAGATTTTGTTTTGAGAAGTTCAGTTAGACCTTCTCCCCAATATTTAATCTCAATGCCCATTGCACTCAGATTTTCTGAAACGTTCAATTGATCCGCACAAGCTTTGCAGGCAGAAAATTTTACGCCCTTTTGAATTGCAAAAGCAACAAGTTCTCTAATATTTTCATTCTCAGCGATCAACGATGCTGTTGACCCCCATATAATTATGGTGATCTCTTCCCACCACCCATGAATTTTGGCATTTGTGCCATACATAAGCACCATTTTTTCAGCTGTAACTGGATCTGCATTCGTCCATAGTATATAGAGATAATTTTCGTTCACTTTGTCCTCCTCAATAAGTAGATTGCTTCGTCCAATCTAATTTATAGTAAAATTTAGGAATCATTCTATCCGTTTTCAAAAACGAGGCAATTTCACCACTATAAATCGCACCCATTTTTTCATAAAAAGCTTTAGCTTCTGGATTCGTCACAAATGTAATCACTTCTATCTTCAGTAAAGAGCAGCGCTTTAACATGTGATTCCAAAGCACACGACCAATGCCTTGCCCTATAAGATCTGGTCTCACATAGAAGAATTCCAACTCACAAAATCGCCCCTTGAGTACAAGACTATAGAATGCGACAATTTGTTCCTCTCTCAAATAGACGTAAGTTGGATTCTCAGAGATATACTCTGCATCCATCGCATAAAAGGTCTTAAATTCATTTAAAAAAGCTTCATCATATCCCCAATGCGCTTCTGACTGAGCTGCCAACTCATTGAGCTCTAAGAACTCATCCGGCTTAGCTTCTCTAAAGCACCCTTTTTCATCCTCTTTGATCTCAGCAATTTGCCGCATCAGCTGTTCTGGCATGACGTTCTGTCGCCTAAGTTCCGCCTCAATGCTCATCTGTTGAGGCTTGTGATGTTTAAAGTAATCGCCAATCCGTTTAACTTTCTCTTCACGATTTTCCATGAGCCCGTACAGGACAAACCAATCTTCAAGAGATGTCAAAGGTACTTCTGTACCCATTTCACTCCAAACAGAGTGAATATACTTTTTATCAAAATGATATCTAAATTGTCCCTGGCTTGTATTAATCGTCAATTCCGCCATGACATCTATATCGATATCGTCGATAATGAATTCGTAAAAGTAAGGTGTGCTATACTGTTCAGATTTCTCCCAAGACTGCTTTTTGCCCAATGTCTCCAAAATATGATCCACTTTTTCAACATCGTCAACTTGAACAATCAAATCAATATCCCGTGGTGGTTTATCTAAAAGATCGTAGTAGTCAAGTACAATTGACGCACCCACCGCCCATGTGACTTTTGCTTCATTCAACTGCGTTGCTATTTTAAACAAGACTGTTTTCAAATTGGATTCCATTATCAACCAAATACACCTCCCCTGCAAGTCTAAATACTTTAAATAAGACGCTCAATCCCGATGAATTATATTTACACGACTCTCTAACTCTCCTCAGAAGGCAATTGAGACTTCATCCATGCTTCTACACCAAATATAGTGATCATAGCCCTCTCCCCAATAATCCTTCACAATAATATCCGGGTTACCCAATTTGCCAGTCCATATCTTTTTAGCTTTCGTATAGCCGCTATCCAGTGTAAAAGTCTTTACACCGCGTCCTAAAAGAACCAAATACATTGCATTTAACATCGAAGATCCAATACCACGATTATGTTGATCTGGATGTACAAACACACTTCCAATTTCTCCATAAGTCGAGTAGACCCCTTTTGAAAGTTCATTGATCAAGGCGCCAGCGGGCCCATATGCAATGGTTCCAATAATTTTTTGATCCTTTTTAGCCAACAAAAAAAAATACGTTCTTCCTTCAGAATCTAAATCGCTTTGCACAAATTTCATTTTCTCAGAGACTTCATCCGTGACAAATGCCTCTATATCCTTTAGACCTTCATCTATTAGAACACTGTGAATACACCGTGTAAAAAATTGCTCGAGTTCTTCTAAATCAGCTTGCATTGGCCTAAGCAATGCGATTTTATCCCCACTCATTTTTAACGTCCTTTTTTATAAAGTAAATCATAGTCATAAGAAATTTCTTCAAGCCTCTTTTCAAACCAATATTTCGAATCTGACAAAGCTTTGTTATAAGTCACTTTTCCAAGCGTTTCAAGGAAAAAATCAAGAATCATATCTGCCGCTATTGTCCCCAGCTCTTCCTCTCTTTCCGTACTAAAAAAAGTCTGGATCTCTGCTATGAGGGTTTCCCTCTCTTCTTTTTCAAGTGTAATCTTATCTAATAATGCCCTTTTTTTCATGTAGCTGTCTCCCTTTCTTTTATAGTACTTTATAATGCTTTGCAATACTATATATATCCACCTTATGTCTCATACTATCAAAAATAGGATATGAAGTAAACATGACCCACGCACTATTCTCATTATTTCTGGACCGTGGTACTATTACTTTATTAAAAGAGATCTGTAAAAGGCTCATAATTTTTTTAAGGGAGGTCATAAAATGATAAGCAGAATTTATGTGAATCAAAAAAATCTACTCTTACTTATTATTCTAGGCATTTCATCACTCTTACTCTGGGGATGTTCAAACAGTTCTAATGAATCCCAAAATCAACCATCGACCACTTCCACTGAACAAACTAACTCAGACTTAAACCCTATGTACACCATAACTGGCATTGTATTTTTAGACGCCAATGGAAACGGCATTATGGAATCAGACGAATCTGGACTGCCCGATATTACCATTAAAAATCAATTTAGCGAATCACACACAGATTCAGATGGTCAATTCATACTTGAGAGTCAACAGGGCAACGATCTCATCAGTGTTGTACAGAATTCATTGCCACCAGGATTAATGCTTACCACCTCAAACGCGTCACAAGCTTTTACCGTTAGTGGTCATATTGAATCTGATCCCATCGGTTATACTTATCCTGTCCCAGATGCACCTTCGTATACATTTAAGGATACCATCACAACAGATTCAACCTATGACAATTACTATTTTGAACTTCAAATGTCAAATGCAGGCCAACTGAATGAAACCATGAAATTATGGGTGATCGGTCAAAGCATGAAAGCTGAAACACAAGGCTTAATCACCTATTACAATCATGAAAATGGAACAATGGGTGTCTATGCTGCCGAAACAAATCAAGTGGTTATTACACCTATTATGGAAGAAATGCCTATTGTAACACCCTTTACTTTTGTAGATGAACTCGATGCACAAACTTTTGATGAGATCGCCTATAGAGGCGAAGAAGATCTAGATGACAAAGAAGTACTCGTCTTCGAAAACACTTCGCCTGGTTTTGAAGCCACTTATTATGTATGGAAAGAACATCCTATGATTATTAAAATGGAAACCAAAAGCGGCTCATTTGAAAGCAGTTTCTATTTTAAAGATTTATCACTGGGCACAGTGACGCCAGACGATATCACTTATCCAGCAGGTGCAGAAGTCTTGAATCTAAGCGGACAATAACATGAAAATGACTGAACGAGCAGCATGATACAATAGGAATACACATCATCTTTTGATGTCTCAAACCCATTTTCAGGGATGATTTTCCCGACGAATACTTCGGCTTAAATCTTTCCGCTCAAATCTTATCGTTTTAAAAAAGCACCACCCTAAACTGGGTGGTGCTCTTCTATAAATCTAATCATTATCCGTTTAAAGCTTCTTTAAGATATATTGAATATCCAGTCAATATATATTCAATATCAACCCAATATCTATTCAATAAAAAACGATTGCATTCAAATTAAAGTTGATCTAAAAGGCACTTAAAAGCATGTGCAGTCCAACGCCTATAACTACAATTTGCGCAGACTTTTTTTTCATCAATGCACTCTTCATAGACATCTCTAACAAAGTGCTTACAATGTTTATTTTCCCCATCATCCTGTTTTTGCTTGATTTCCATTTTGCGAATGGCCTTCTTTTCAAGCGCCTTATATGCCCCTTCTGAACCCAAGACGAACAGAGTGAATTGACCATCTCTCAAAATGGTCTTGCTCTTACTTGTAAACAGAATATCGCCGCTCTCGACAATTGACAGGCTATCTCTATGCCGAATGACATCAACTTCAGGAAGCGCCATCAGTGCTTCTACACTGTAAAGCCCTTTGTCCAATGATTTTAAGCTGGCTTTCACCTCGCCATCATTCCCTGAAAGTCGCAATCCAACACCTGCCATAGCGCCAATCACACCGCCGCCGGTCCCACCATGTTCTGAAAGATGGATGCCCAATGCACTTGCGAGGCCGTATGCATCTGATTTGGTTTTAATAGATACTTTCGCCTCCATGCCAAACTGTATCAACTTTGAATGTACTTCTTCATCTGGATTGAGCACCACACATAAACCCGGATCTGAACCCTCTGCCCTGTACTCAAGTATGGTATCGGTTGCAATCCTTTTAATTTGCTCGTATGATTCAGTCCATAGATTGGCCTCATTTTCAAATACCTGTGTATCAGATTTGTCAAGCATATCCAACGTATTGACCATATCACTCCTGCTCTGCTCTACTACAAAACACATGCTACTGTTGTGGGATGTATATGGGATATCTTCGTGGATAAGCAACTGGTGTCTTGTGGTCGGTGTACAGACCAATTCCAGTTCTTCTTCAATTTTTTCCTTGATATAATCTGCTACGGTTCCCGTTCCAATGGAATCTATATTATCCGTATCATCAATACACACGTATATTCTCATGACTCACTCTCCTTGATCTGATAAATCCTTATTCAATCGCATACCGCGTCCATCAATAATGGAATCATAAGCTTCATCTGTCAGTTCATATTCAAATAAATCTCGATAGAATGCCTGGGTATACGCTTTTAGATCTAAAGTTTCACACGCCTCTGGATATAGGGTTTTGGCTACCCACATCATTGCCAATGGCGTCTCTATGGATGTGGTATGTCCCCATCTGGAAATACCTGTCGGCATGATATAGACACGATGATTTTTAACCGCATCAATCATTTGCCATTGATCCTTTTCAAGAATGTATTGATCTACACCATCTTCATTGCAAAAAATCACCTCTGGATTCCATGCGATAATCTGCTCTAAAGAAGCATAGTATTTATCGTTGTCCTGTATCAGTTGATCCTTTAACGAAACTTCTAAGCCCCCTGAAATCTTCATGAATTCTTCCGGTAATGAGCCCAAAGGTACCGTATTCGTGGCTTCATTTAAAGCATGGTATACACGCAACCGCTGCTCGGCAGGTATATCTTTAATACAGTCATTTACGAGAGCCCTGATCTCATCGTACATTGCATTGTAAAGGGCCGCTTCTTCCTGTGCATTAAAGACCTCACCCAGCATCATCACTAGATCTTGCTGTGTTTCAATGGAATCAAATTGCGTGACAATAAATGGTATTTTATATTTGTTAAACTGCTTGACCAGGGCATCATCTGCGTACATATCACTTGGCATAATCACTAAATCCACATTTTGCTTCAAAAGTTCTTCAAAGTTCACTGCTCCACTGACTTTTACCAAAGCAGCTTCTTTTATACTTGGTGCAATCTCATGAAGCAATTTATCGCGCTTCAAGCCATTGCTCACTGCCACAATTTTATCACCAGATCCGAGCATAGTCATAATGTGCCCCGTATTGGTAAACAGACAGGCAACGCGTTGTGGTTCCAAGGGTACACGTACTTCTCTATCCATGGAATCCACGATGACTTTTGAGTTTTCATCATTGAGATCTGAAGTATTGACAATATTGCTACAACTACTCAAGATCATGACAACCACCAAAATAAATATCGAAAGTTTCGCTTTCATGCCTTTATCGCCCCTTTAAAAAAATAGAAAATTGTCTCACATTGTGATTACAGTCCGGCCTTCATCCCCATCGTCCAGCGTATAAGGTAATATCTTCGTTTTCACATCATAAATCGCCTCTATATTTTGCTCAAGAACAACTTCTTTTACAGAACCTTGATATAAAATTCGACCTTTTTTGAGCATAGCCACTTGAGTTTCAATTTTATGCCGATCAAAATACAGTGGATGATTAATCTCGTGAGAACTCATAATGATGGTCTTATGTTTTTCTTTAACCAAATACGCCACTCTTTCAAGCAATATTTGCTCATTTTTCAAGTCTAAAGAGGCCGTGGGTTCATCCATCAAAATGATATCTGTGTCCTGCACATAAGCTCTTGCAAAGAGAACCATCTTCATTTCTCCGCCACTTAACTGCGTATACAGCCGATCTTTCAGTGCCATAATTCCCATCAGTGAAAGTGCTTCATCCACTCTGGTCAAGTCTTCCTTCTTGGATCTCTCATAGGCTTTAAGATATGGATTTCTGCCCATGAGCACAATTTCTAAAACCGTATACGGGAAATGTTCTTCATGATTTTGAGGAATATAAGAAATATACTTTGCCCTTTTTGAAATTGAAATTTTATTGATTTCATCCCCATGAACTTTAATCAATCCCTTTTGAGATGGATAAATACCAAGAATGTTGTCAAGCAACGTCGTTTTACCACTGCCATTATTACCCAATAGACAAGTAATCGTCCCCTTTTTAATCATGAGTGAAATATCTTTAAGCACATTTTGAGTTTCATATGCGAAAGTCAGGTTTTTAATTTCTATAATGGACATCACCATTTCCCTCCCTTCGTTTTCTTAAGCAGAAGGATGTAAAAAGGCGCTCCGATTAATGATGTCAATATCCCTATCGGAATTTCTGCAGCAGTTAATGATCTCGCCAGAATATCAATGCAAACTAAGAAACTCCCGCCTAAAAAAAAGGATAACGGCATCAGCTTCGAGTGATCATTGCCAATAAGCATCCGTATAATATGTGGAATGATAAGGCCTACCCAGCCAATGGTGCCTGCAATACAAACAGATGCCGCAGTAATCAGAGAACATGAAATAATTAAAATGCCTTTTAATCGCTTCGTATGAACACCAAGACTCGTGGCTTCTTTATCGCCCATGGAAAGGATGTTAATCTGTCTTCTATAGTATAAAATTACAGGCACACCAATTAAAACAGGCAGCCAAATAAATTTTAATTCATCATAACTGACATTGGCTAAGCTTCCCATGAGCCAGAACACAATCTCAGGCAATTCGTCAAACGGATCGGCAATGTACTTTCCAAAAGAAATCAGGGCAGAAAATAGAGATGATACAATCACACCACCCAAAATGAGCATAATTGTCGATGATTGTTTATAAAAACCACCAATGGCAAATGCCATCCCCACCGCAAGGAGGCCGAATGCAAATGAAAATATAAGTGTTGTAATAGAACCTTGGTTAAAGAGAATAATCGCCAAAACTGCTCCAAAGCCAGCACCTGAATTGACACCTAACATCCCTGAATCCACTAAGGGATTTCGAAACACGCCTTGCAAGGTTGCACCGCTTAAAGCCAAACTCCCTCCAATTAAAAAGCCAATAATTGCACGCGGAAACCGAATCAGCCAAACAACGCTGGTCTCCACGCTTGAAGCACTCGTTTTATGAAAGAACGTCGATTGAAAGACATCTATCAGATTAAGTGGATATCGCCCCAGAGCTAATGAAAGCAATAATAGCAGAACTGGCGAAATATATATCAATATCATAATAGACCATTTTTTCGTTTTGCCACCTGTCATTATGCCCATCCTTTAACGCCGTGCGCTTTGTCTATTTCTTATTTTTTCTTGTAATAGCCACACCAACAATGCCCAAGACCACGATGATGCCAAAGATCATCATAGGCGTATTGGATTGAGTTGATTCATCGGTTTCAGCTGATTCAGCAGGTTCAGTTGATTCAGCGGGTTCAGCGGGTTGAGTGGCTTCACTGGATTGAACTGGTTCCGTAGATTGAGCTGAAAGTGTTGTAAAATCAATTACAGTCTCAGCACCTAATTTGCTCCCGTTTTTTGCAGTCAATTCAGGCGAAATAACGAGTTTATAACTTTTATTTTCTTCAAGAGCAGCCTTGCTTTGAACTGTAATGTCATTTTTAATCGTAGGATCAACTTGATCATCGCCCATAATCACATCAATTGCAACTTCTTTCCCTTCATTATCTAGAAGTTTGAAACATGTCATATTGTTTTCAGAAACCTTCATATTGACAACATTGTTGCTAAAAGTCATTTCAATTTTACCTTCTGTGCTTATGTCCACAGCGCCTGATTCAGGATTTGAAGATTCAAGTGTTAAAGGTGCATTGCCCCCACCGCCGCCAGTACCATTACCCCCGCCTGCAAATACAGGTACACAGAGCAGTAATAAACACAAAGTTAAAATGGATATAGATTTTTTCCCCACGTTGATACTCATATAATCCTCCTCTAAATCTTTTGTGATAAAACCATTATAGTTGGATTTTGAAATTCTATTAGATTTCGAAATTCTAACCAATAATCTTAATTATATATTTTTCAACTCAAAAAAACTAACTGAATTTTCTAAAAATCATCTCTAAATCACTTCATTTCCCCTTAAAGCGCCAAGTCCTCCTTTTAAACCGCCTTTCTAGATCCTCCAAAATAAGTATACCCATAGATCAGTCTCATATCACAAAAGCCTTTTGAAAATAAAACAACTATTCTATATAAGCGTCTATCCCCAATACACCTATGATACCATTTTCATCATACACTGTAATGCAGATTGTCTGAATCAGTCTATGGTTTGTTAAATCCGTATAGGGCTCAGCATAATAGATCCCTTGTGCCATTGCGTTTAGATAAAATGGTCTTTCTCTAAAATCATAATCTTCAGGGAAGGATTCTTCGGGATACATATAGAATCTCCCTGTTTGGCTCCCGTAGTATGCATACTGAACTTCAATGTTCTCGTTCAAGGCAAGTTCGGTTAATGCATCTCGTATTTCTTCATCAGAAGTTGCCATTGCAATTTGATTAGCACCTGACGTGGCAAGATCTAAAAGTAAATCTGACACTTCTGACGATACATATGAATCCACCCTATTTTCATCTCCAGAATACACTGACTCATAGAGGTTCACATCACTCTCCACATGAGCTGTCTCCAAAGGCTTATCTACACTTGTGTGAATTGTCATTGCCACCAAAATTGTTAAAATAATTTTGCTTATCATCCGTCTCTCCTTGTCAAAAAATATTTCATAAAGGTCACAGTATCTCCTGCTAAGTCTTCTCTGCTTGGATAATGAGAAGAGTCCACACCCTTGATGATAAAATTATTCTTTTGATAAAATTGTAATCATGTGTCTTCCGCTTCACTTATTTTATATCAAGTTGTTATACCATTCTTCCTTGAGAATCCCATAGCTGATTGAATCATAATACTCTTGCTCTACTATACGCGCTTTTCTGTAAACCGCTTCTTTCTTAAACCCTAAATGCTCTGCCAACTTCATCATTCTGTGATTGCCCGACCAAGTGGTAAGTCCCAGCCTAACAAGCTCTGGATGATCTGCAAACACATTATCTATCCAAAGGCTCAAGGCTTTTTTGCCAATGCCTTTGCCCCAATAGTCTTCATTAAAAATAACAATCCCTATTTCCATCCAGTTGGTCTCTTCTGATTTCCAGTACCAATTGACAGTTCCTATGATTTCATCCGTTTGTGCATCTGCAATTATTTTTTTTTGATCCAATGGATTTTGTTCACCTGACTCAAATTTGCTTCTAAGAAGCGCTATATAGTTTTCTAGCCCCTCCAAGGTATCCTTTTTAAAATAAGGTCCATTGAATTTATGAAAAGCTCTATCAGGATGGTTCAACTTAAAATAGGCCTCTAAATCTTCTACTTTCAAATCTCTTAAAATAATACTCATCTGCATATTTCTACTCCATTCTCTCTTTAAGTGATTACTTAAGATTATATCATTTGTATAAACGTTCTCCAAACGCTATTGATATCGCTGCGTGGTGCATTTGGACAGACTGGTGATGCTTCAAACTTATAGACAAAAAAAGCTGAGTTATGAGATAGATACTCACAGCTCAACTTTTTTCATATGATTATCAGGTCATAATCACATTGACCTTCAACTATAGAGGATACATTAACTCTCAATGGAATACATTAAGTCGATATGCTTAGCCCATTAACAGAATTCACGTTACTCTTTTTAAATCACTTAAAAATAAACAGCATAACCGCCACAAATATTGCCGGTAAAGCTTGTTTAAAAAAAATAGACTTTGAAGCAGACAATGCGCCAAAAATACCAGCTACAATCACACAGCCCAAAAAGAAAAAGGCGACGTTATATGACCATACGATATCTGTAATAAAGAGTGACCAAATTAGACCAACAGCTAAAAACCCATTGTATAAGCCTTGATTTGCAGCCATGCTTTTTGTCTGTTCCATAAAACTTGGGGTCGCATCTTTTACAATATTCAGCCCCTTCGTCGTCCAAGCAAACATCTCAATCCACAATATGAATAAGTGTTCCAATGCAATTAACAAAACCAATCCTTTTAATACAGCTTGCATGCCTTGCCTCCTGTGTATGTCGTTTAAATATTACATTGTCCATCAATGCAAATACCTTTTGACTCATTATTTGAAGTGCCTGATATTTCCGATTCTACCCTGACTTCATCCGTTCTAATCTGCTTTAAACTCTGCAAGAATACAGCTGTGGGTTGCGCACCTGATATGGCATACTTGCCATTGATCACAAAATATGGCACACCACTTATATTGAGTCTTCTGGCATCGGACTCATCTCTTCGAACAGCATCTCTATACTGATCCGAATTTAAAATTTTCATAGCTTGATCATAATCCAATCCGACCTCTTTTGCTAAAGAAGCCAAAACTTCATAACTAGATAGATCTTTACCTTCAGTAAAATACGCTCTTAAAAGCCTTTCAGAAAATTTATCCTGTGTGCCTTCTGCATTGGCATAATGTGCCAATCTATGTGCGTCAAACGTATTCGTCGGTTTCATAGCTTCAAAATCATAAATCAGCCCCATTGATTTGGCTTGTGCTGCAATTTGTGTGTTATTAGCTTTGGCTTGATTGACTGTAATACCATATTTCTTGGCAATAAGCTCATGAATATTAGCATCATATGATTTGGGTGCATTGGGATCGAGTTCAAAACTTTTAAATTCAATCTCTATCTCAGATTTAAAATCCAGTTGCTGGATTGCTTCTTCCAGCCTTCTTTTCCCGATATAACAAAACGGGCACACATAATCTGACCATACTTCTATTTTCATAATTGATCTCCTTTTGAATTCAATGGACCTCATAATAGGCCACTGAGATGTTTAAAGTGACTTATCCGATTTTAAATTTATCAATACTTGATCTAGTTGCCTTGTTAACTTTTCAATTTCTTCAGCTTCAATTGTTTTCAGCATTTTATCTAGAAATGTCATTTCTATATTCTTAAGCGCCTCTACAATATACATGGCCTCTGGCTTAAGCGAAATGTAAATGCTGCGCTTATCCTCCTTGCAGTAAGTCTTATCGATCAGCCCCATGTTTTCATATTTGATTAAAATATCCGATAGAGATGATTTCGATATGCCCCATGCAGCCATGATTTCAGTGAAATACATCGGTTGATCTGCTGTTGAAAGGATATAAAACAAAGGGATATGATTGACCATAACGGGTAGATTCATTGTCCTAATTTTACTTTTGATAAAAGAAACGGATATGGCATTAATTTCATTGATTTTACTTAACAAACATGAAGTTTCCATAAAAGCCTCCATTTATTTCGTCCGTGTACGAACTAATATTACCACATGTTTGTAACGATGTCAAATCTATCGTCATTTCATTTTTACTTTTAAAGGCTAAAATCTCATAGAAGTCACAATTATATGCGGCTGATTGCCTCAATGAAAATCCCTGTCAAACATCGTATGTTTCCAATTTTTTTGTTAAAAAACACAGCAATCTCTCGCCAATAGAGCTCACTGTGTTTTTAAATTCATATCTATCATGGTGTAAAAGTCCCAAGCCATAATCCAGTTTCATTGGATAAAAGTTGTGACTGAGTTTCATTTTGTCTGATAATATGGTCTTTTACTTTTGTCTTTGAAATCTCATAGACAATCCCCGATGAAGCAAGCAATGAAACTATAATAATTGGAATCAATATAACTAAAATTTTAGTTCTGCGTTTTGAGCAGAATCTCTATGCGCTCTTTACCTTTTCCAGTGTTGCTTCTCTTAAATCGAACGGCTCCAATTTCGCCTGTCCGCTTGATGTGCGTGCCACCACATGGCACTTTTGCAAAACCATCTATACGCCAATAGCGAACTTCATTTTGAACATCGCTAAAATTACTCTCTATTTCCAAATTTGCTTCTACTAATTGAGCAAACGCCCGATTGAGCTCAGGAAATACGCTATTGATATTGCCGTCCCAATAGAAATCAACTCTGGCTTTATCTTCACTGATGTTAGCACCTATTTTTTCAGGATGGTTATAATTTTGATAAACCCATTCCAGAACAAGTTCTGCCGCAAAATGAAGCTTCATCAATTTGTACCTCTTGTCCCAGTCAATTTCAGTATGTACTAGGTCACCCACTTTAAGGCCATGATCTTTGGCGAGTTTATAGTAGATTTCCTTGTCTTCTTTTCTGGCCTCCAATACCTCTAAGCCATTGATGGTCCCTGAATCTGATTGTTGTCCCCCTGAAAAGGCAAATAGAATCGTCTCTTTCAAAGTAATGATATCGTCTTGAACAGATGTCACAGTTGTCTCTAATTGCTCTAAATAGGGGTCTTCCCAAAATTTCTTTACACAAGCCACATTACCACCTCTTTCATTTAATAGTCAATTTTTAATGAAACTAATCATTTCAGGCCCTTCTCAATTTTCAACTCAAGCTCACATGAAGTCATAATTTTCTGGACAATGAGTTTTCAATTCGTTTATGTAACGCATAAGCAGCCTCTGTTTTACCACTGCCAAAGGAACCATTAATCCAAATAATCACGTCAAGACCAACCTTCTATTTATTTTGATACCACCTCTTTTATTATAACAATTCAAGCTCCCACAATATACCTCTTTTCACAAAAAGAAACCTATCCTTAATAAATGAAATCATACATCTTGAACTCACTTAAACTCGGATAGGTTTTTTACAAACTGTAGATCATGGCTAGAAGTGTCAAATTATCAGATTTATTTTACACCCTTAATTCGGAATAACAAGGCTTTGTCCGACTTGAATTAAATTAGGGTTCTTAATATTCCCTATATTGGATTTCAAAATGGCTTCCACAGTTGTGCCATATTTTTTAGCGATCTTCCAAAGTGCATCCCCAGGCACAACGATGTACGTCAATTGACTATTTTTTAAATTGGTCACAGTCGCTTTTGAAATACCAAATTGATCCACAATATATGGCTTGCCTTCATTTTTACTTTGATCAATTTCGTAGACAACTGCTGTCAGTTGATCCGCATCAACAGTGATGCCTACAAAGTTTTGAATTTGACTGCGCACAGGTCGGCTTGAGTCACTTGCATCAGGACCATAAGTTGCCGCGTGATTTTCATCTGCCAATGCAAACAAATCATAATAAGTTGAGTCCATCTCTTTATTTCTATAATAAACTTTCGGTCCCGCTGTTGCTGGAATCATATAAATTGTGCCCTCTGGTTGATTATAATAATCAATTGATTGTCCATTCAAATTTTTCTTGCTTATAGATGCTGCGACTGCTTTGCCATCAGCAATGGGTTGTGTTCTCGCATAAATATGATCATGTCCCTGCAATACAAAGTCCACATCTAAACTTGCTAACAATGGCGCAATCAAAGTTCTCACACCATTATCGCCCATAATATCATCATCAGATGCATGATTGGAAGTTGTGTAAGGCCCTTTGTGCATAATCAATATGATCCATTTAGCGCCTGCTTTTTTTGCTGCACTAGCATCTGCTTTCAACCAATCAACTTGTGCTGGTGTCAAATCTGCAAATTCTTTTGAATCTTCATTCGTATTTAGGACGATAAAATGTGTCCCTGCATAATCTACAGAATAATACGCACCCGTTTCTGTTGATGCACCTACTGGTGAAGGGACATTAAAATGCTCAATAAACGCATTTTTCTGCTCTTCGTGGTTCCCAGCCGCTGGCAAAATGGTCGTATTCATAAAATTGTCTTTAGAATACTTGAACATATTATCCCACTGCGTTTCATTTAATCCAGTGTCTACAATATCCCCATTAATTGCAATGAATTTTGCGTCTTCAATGGTTTCAAATGCCTTTTTAATGGTCTCTCCCGATAAAATACATTCATCTTCAGATTTTGCCTGAGTATCCGCAATATCTATAAATGTAAATGCACCCGTGGTGTTAGCAGTCTCAAAAGTTCCTATATCACTCCACAAATTAAGCGATTCATCGCCTACCCTATAAGCGTAAGTCGTACCTGCTTTGAGTCCAGTGGCATTTGCCTTATGAACAACGGCCATTGGAAAATTAGGCGCATGAGTAGAAACGGTGTAATTGCCTTTAAATTTTAATGCCTTTTCAAAATTAGGATGCTCATTTGTTTGCTCTACTACTTGTACATCACTGTTTGCAGACGCCAAAGTCGTGTACCATGTGAAACCTCTCGCGCTCGTTGTATCTCCGAAAAAGGTCACTGCCACTTTTTGAACGTCACCTTTAACAGCACTAGGATCAGGTACAATAATTTCTTTCTCTCCTGCCGAAGCACTGGACAAAGCTTTCATGGACATTTCAAACCAAAGATCTGAACTATCACCACCATCTTGATGCACTTCAACTGCTATGGTATTTTTGCCATCTCTCAATGCCGAAACTGGAATTTTAATCGTTTCTTCCTTAGGTTTAAATTTAGCAGGTGTTACATATTCAATATTGACATCATCGGCAATGCCTCTACGAAATAATTCTTTTCCATTAACATAGACCACTGCACCGTCATCCACATGAATATAAGTTTCGAGTTCAGCGTAGCCAGATATCACGCCTGCATCAATTGTTTTTCTAAAATAAGTGGTCATGTGCTTATTTTCTGCATCACTACCGTAGTCAACTTGAGTTGCAAGCGGTAAAGTAGGGTCTGTTTCTGAAAAATCATCCCCATATCCCAATGGCGCTTTTCCCTTTTTCCAAGACGAGTCATCATAATTTTCAGAAATCCAGTCTTTGCCTAAAGCCTTACCTGTATCTAAATACTGCCACTCTGCATCTTTTTTCAAAATCGTTTTATCTGCTTGAATACCTTTCATAGACATTTCAAACCAAAGATCAGAGCTATCGCCACCGTCTTGATGTACTTCAACAGCAACGGTATTCACGCCATTATTGAAAAGTGAAATTGGAAGTGTCAAGGTTTCTTCTTTAGGTTTAAATTTACCAGGTGTGCTATAGACTACTTTTTCTGAATCCTTTATGCCACGTCTAAAGGCTTCTACCCCATTCACATAAACCACAGCAGCATCATCCACATGTATATAGACTTCCACAGCAGCATATTTTTCAATTTGATCAATGTTTGCAATCCCTCTAAAATAAGTGGTCATGTACTTTGATTCTGCATTATCGCCAAAACTCACTTTTGTCTCAAGGGGTAAAGTTGGATCTGTTTCTGAAAAATCATCGCCATATCCCAGTGGCGCTTTTCCCACTTTCCAAGAAGTGTCATCAAAATTTATATCTCGCCAGGTAGTGCCTAAGTCTATACCGTTATCAAGGTATTTCCAATCCGCATCTTTCTTGATAAATACACTGCTGTCTTCAGTTGCCATCACAATGTTGTTCACCCCAAATGTGCCCACTGCAACCATTATAACAAGGCACAATGCTACAATCTTTCTCCATAAATTCATACAATTCTCCTTTGTATACGTTATACAAGGATTATAGAATAATAACGGCAAAAAAGTATTAGGTTAATGTAAAGACTCTGTAAGTTTATGGCTTATGTTGCCCTCTTTATGGGTATAAGATGAGATAACTTCTCATTTAGAAGGGAGATTATATGACTGATGTCGATTTGACACAAGGTGCCATTATTTCACATGTGAAAAGGATTGCTATCCCTGCAAGTGTTGGGATGCTCTTTAATACACTTTTTAATGTTGTTGATACGTATTATGCCGGCAAACTCAGTACAGATGCACTTGCAGGCATGACCATTTCATTTCCTATTTTTTTCATTATCATTGCGCTCAGTTCAGGTATTGGCAGTGGTGCCACGGCTCTAAATGCCATTGCTTTAGGTGAAAAAAACAAAAAATATTTTCACAGCTTGAGCTATAATGCAGTGTTCTTTGGTTTATTTTTAGCCGTATTAATTGCTCTGGCATCGCCTTTAATGGTGCCTTTTCTCTTTGAGCTTTCTGGTGCCACTGGCCTCTCCAAAGCACTTGGCATACAGTATACAAATGTCATCTTCTGGGGGTCTATTTTTTTCATTCTCAATTCAGTACTCAACGCCATGTTAAATGCTCAAGGAGACACCAAATCCTATCGCAATTTTCTCATCATTGGTTTCTTCATGAATTTAATTCTAGATCCGCTCTTCATCTTTGGGTGGTTCGGTCTGCCACAACTTGGCACAATTGGTGTTGCACTTGCCACCGTTATCATACAAGTATTTGGAACACTTTATATGCTCTATCGCCTTAATAAAAGCCCCACATTTGAACTTCAAGCATTCAAAAATGCGCATTTTAATCTTGAAGTCATGTTTCAATTGTTTAAGCAAGGCTTTCCAGCAAGTCTCAATATGATGACAATTGCTCTAGGTGTTTTTGTAATCAACTTCTATGTCTTAAAATATGCAGGTTCAGTGACCATTGCCGCATATGGTGCTGCAATGCGCGTTGAACAACTTATACTATTGCCAGCGCTTGGTCTCAATATTGCTACTTTAACAATAGTAGGACAAAACTTCGGCGCTAAAAATTTTGAACGGATCTTTGAAACTAAGCAAAAAACGCTTCGAATTGGCATTGGTATGATGGTCTTTGGTGCACTTTTAATATATCCACTTGCACCCCATATTATTAGCCTCTTTAATAATGACCAAGCTGTTATCATGGCTGGCACCCATTATCTTCGAATTGAAGCTTTTGCATTGCCAACTTATATTATTTTAAATATCTTGATTTCCGCTTTACAGGGCATAAAAAAACCAAATTTTGCAATATACATTGGCATCTACAGACAAATATTCATTCCAATTACACTCTTTTACTTTCTTGGCACAGTTCTAGATATGGGCATTACAGGTGTATGGTGGGGCATTGTACTCAACAATTGGAGTGCTACTATCATCGCCTACTTCTATACAAAACGTGTAATGAAAAGCTTAGGCTAGCTTCTATCAACTCTCCTTACGCGCATATACGGATTATATGCACAAAAGGCATACCTCAGTGTGAATATACTCCTACTGGGATACGCCTTTTTTTTTATAAAATAAAGTTTTCATATCAAGTTACTAAGCAGTCACTTGATCCTCAACTGCCTGATCCTCATATTCTTCCATCATTGTTTCAAAATGATCTAGATCCTTAATATATTTCTGACGTTTATATGCTTTTTGGACACTTCGAAGCAATAAAAAACTCATTATGATCAGAATGATTGCAAAAGGCAATCCAGTTGCTATAACAGCTGTTTGGAGTGCTTTAAGCGCTGTTTCACCGCCAATGAGCAGTAGTACTATCGCTACAAGGCCTTCCATACTCGCCCAAAATACTCTCTGTGTCACTGGTGAATTGAGTTTTCCCCCTGATGTAATGTTATCCACTACGAGTGATCCAGAGTCACTCGAAGTAACAAAGAACGAAATGACAAGTACAGTACCTGCTAACGATAATCCTGTTTTAATGGCGCCCTCTAATAGAGGCACATTTAAGTTCTGAATCATTTCAAATATTGCTACAGGTAGATTGTTGCCAACGGTTTCAAACAAAGCTCCTGAAGTCAGCCCGTTAATATGCATTGCCGTCCCTCCAAATACTGTCAGCCAAATAAATGAAAGCAATGAAGGTACAATTAAGACAGCCAATACGAATTCTCGAACAGTTCTCCCTTTGGAGATTCGAGCAATAAACATGCCCACAAATGGCGACCAAGAAATCCACCACGCAAGGTAAAACACAGACCAACTTGCCTGCCATGTACTTCCATCTGTGCTGACAAAAAATGAGGCATTAATAAAATTATTCATATAAAGTCCAAGTGAATTGCTAAATAATTTCACCAAATAACCTGTAGGGCCCAAAACAAAAATCACAGCTAAAAACAAACCTGCAAGTTTGATATTGAGTTCAGATAAAATTTTAACGCCTTTATCAAGTCCTGTCACAACACTTATAGTGGCAAGTCCTGTTATCCCCACAATTAATAGGACCTGAGTCATTACACTCACATGGATTCCAAACAAATAGTTCAATCCACTGTTAATCTGCTGAACACCCAAACCCAATGATGTTGCAAGACCAAATAAACACGATACCACTGCTAAGATATCAATCATGTCACCCCAAAATCCAAATATTTTGTCCTTTAATAAAGGATAAAATACCGATCTTAAAGAAAGTGGCAATTTTTTATTGTAGGCAAAAAATGCAAGCGAAAGAGAAATCAATGCATATATACCCCAAGGGTGTAGTCCCCAATGGAAAAAAGTTGTGGCCATTGCCTGTGTATCCCCCATGTTGCTATTAAAAATAGGGGGCTTTTGCATCAGGTGATAGAGGGGTTCGCCCACTGACCAGAACATCAGTCCAATACCCATTCCAGCTGACATCAGCATGGAATACCAAGAAAAATTACTGAACTCTGGTTGAGCGTCTACTCCACCAATTTTTACACTCCCAAGTTTTGAAAAAGCCATAATTAAACTTACTAAAATAAAGAAATTACTGCTGAGTACAAATAGCCAGTCAAAATTGGATACGATAACTGTATTTATAATGCCAAACACTGTATTTGCTCTATCTAAATCCACGAAGGCAAAAAGGGCAAAAAGAATGATGATCAATCCTGCTCCAATAGAGACCGCTGGATTCAAATCTAGCCCATATTTAGTGAAATTTCGACTGAATAGTTTCTCTTCAGCCACTGTTTTTAACTTTTGACTCATTAAAATGTTGCTCCTTTCACACTTGGTTAGAGTGTCTAAATCCAAAAGTTGACCCTATGATGTGGTTTACAGCAAGTACGCTATACAGCATAGGGTAAAGGGTTCATGCGAAATTGGATTTTGACACTCTAACTATACTTTCAATCTTTTCAACTGCACAAATCTACAAAAAAAGACACTCTAACACTTTGATTAATCAAAGAGTTAGAGTGTCTAAGTTTCGACAATTATGCCTCACTTTATACCATCATTGATAGTATAGCGCATGTCCTTGCGAACCTGCACAGACCCCAGTTCTTACAAGCATTTTTAGGCATCCTTTCACTTCTAGTATAGAAGACTTACGCTAATCTACAACTATAAATGCATATCACCGCTCGTAATCTAAGCTACTCCAAATGCTTACTTCATGTTGAATTACTTCTTATATTATACCACATGATGCAAGCTGACGCAAATAGGGCTTATTTAATGGGAATCAAAATTTCTGTTTCATACTTTTCAGGATTGCCTTTCATAAGCATGCCTGGACCTTTTCGGTAAACTTCTCTGCTCGGCGTGTAAGTTTCTAGCTTATTTGCTTTTATATAGTCAGTAATAATTTTATAACTGTTGGATAAGTGTTCATAAGGACCCACATGGACATATTTCACGCATCGGATCTCTGGCAACATGCGCGTTTTCACCTCATCCTTTTTAACCTCTTTTTTCACTGGAACAGCCACTTCAATATCTGCATCCGCTTCCATGTAATCTTCATCATAATACAGTGAGAAGGGTGCGCCTTCGGCATTCATCCCAGCTGCTTTATACAATTTGCCAATATAAATACCTAAATCCTCATAACGTCCTTTATATCTTAAACAAGCCACTTTTACTGCTGGCATATTAACGATTTCAACTTCATATAATTTGGACACCGCTTTGACCTCCTTCATATAATTCACTTCTTTTATCAGCGCCTTTTGATCCCTTTTGATCATAGTCACCTGTGTTTCCAGTTGCTCATGCTTTTCAAGTAAAAAATCTGCTAAGTCATCCATATGATCAATCCTTGGAAGCACTTCAAGCAGTTCTTGTATTGAAAAATTAAACCGTCTCAACGTTTTGATCATCATAGCCTTTTGAAAATTTTCATCATCATAGTATCGATAGCCAGTAGCTTCATCTATCTTCGCAGGCACTAGAAGTTTAATTTCATTGTAATATCTTAACGTCTTCACAGATAAAAAAGTAATCTTAGAAAATTCTCCAATTTTGTACACTAAAAGTCACTCCCTATTTTCAACATCACTAAAATACTATTTTTAAGATGCCTATTTTACAGTGTATCTTAAAACCGTCTTATTCTTTTCTGGTGCAGTTTTACGAACGTCTGTAATGTAAATTTCTCTGTGTTCATGTGTGGTCCGCTCCAGTCCATTTAAATTGCAAAAAGCACTCATCTTTTCAAAGCTTTCCGGCTCATTATCATAAGGACCTATATGAAGCATTTGGACACATTTTTCTTCAGGATACTCTTTAAAGGCCATCTCTGGTATCAAAGGATTTTTTTTCTTCTTAAATGCACTTTCCATATAGATTGGCGCCCATTTCTCAGTCAAAAAATCCGGTTGTCTAATCATCAGATCAAACTTCAAATTATTTTTATCAAATTCTCTTAACTCAGGATTTATAAAATCCCAAACCCCTTCAAGCGGATAAACCGTATACTCATAATAGCCTTCAGGGACATCCGAATTTTTATACGACATCCTAACGGCGTAAGATACGGCATATAAAGCAGCGATGTATTCTGAAAAAAAAGCATCATTTGGATTCCCCTCACCACTTAATACCATGTACTTCATCGCAGGTACTTTGATGATTTCTGGTGATGTTTTTGGTACGTAAAGTGATTTCTCATGTTTCTTCCATTCTCTCTTCATTTTTTCAGCTCCTCTCTATGTATAGCTTACTGCCTCCAGCGCACTGGAGAGTCAAGGACTAATTATTCAAAATATTAAATTATTTACGCCCTATATACTATTATACCTTGAATTTTGATTTTCACTTACAATTAATACGTTTATTCTTTTTCAAAAAAAAACATCCTAAAATCAGGGTGTCAGGGTTCTGATCTTAGAATGTTCTTTTATTTTATATTATATGATTTAAGGAGTAAGATGTTTCCATCTTATTGAAGAGTTTGAACTTCATTTGTATATATTTTGAGGTTTTATTATATCAAGTGTATCAAGTTTATTGTTATAAGTTTCAATTAAATTATCCTTTCTTAAGTCATACTCAGTAAGGATGTCAGGACTTTCCTGAGTATTTCTTGAGAACGGCTCGAGCAATGGCATCTATTTTTACAGAATGATCCATGCTTTTTTTTCTCATGTACTGGTAGGCTTGCTCTTCACTGAGCTGCCATTTCGCCATGAGTATTGCTTTAGCTCTTTGAATCACATCATCTTTCGGCATATCCTTCTTTTCCCGTTCGCGGATAGCCGAAATTTTCTTTTCCTCTCTAATTTGCGATAAGGCAGTCGCTATTACAGTTAAAAAGTGATTTCGATCCAAGGGTTTTTGTACATATCTACCAAGCATCGTTTGAGAAAGTAGGTGTCTAAAATCATCATTTACAGAGTCCGTCATTGGAACGACCTTTGATAAATGATCGACCTCGATGATATGAACCATCTGGGTTGTATTAATCCCCCTTAACGCAACATCTAGCAAAATCAGGTCAGGCAGAACTTGACGTGCCAGACGAATTGTCTTATATGGATCTTTAGCTTCAAAGACCGCATATCCTTCTTGCATCAGCCATGTACAAATTTGAGTTCTCACAGTTGTGTTCTGTTCAGCTACAACGATTTTTGAGCGAATAGCCTTCATAATGGCTTAAAACTTTCTCAAATAACGATCTAGTTCCCATTTTGACACATACTTTGAATACTCATTCCATTCATACATTGCGGCTTCTTTAAAACGTTTGTAGGCATGCTTGCCTATTGCTTCTTTCATCAAGGGACTCAGCGAAAAGGCTTCTACCGCTTCACAAAGTGTTGATGGTAGTCGCTCCATTCCAAGCGTCTCTATGTCTTCATCGGTAATATGGTAGAGATTGCTTGAAATAGGTTCTGGTGGGCGTTTATTTTTCTTTATCCCATCAAGTCCTGCTTTTAAAGTAGCAGCCAGTGCCAAATATGGATTTGCACTAGGATCAGGACTACGGAGCTCCAATCGTGTAGATTTCCCACGACCTGCAGGTACCCGGATGAGTGGACTTCTGTTGGATAAAGACCAAGCAACCAGAATAGGGGCTTCGTAACCAGGAATCAATCGCTTATAAGAATTCACGGTTGGATTCGTGAGTGCTGTAAATGATCGAGCATGTTCCAGCAACCCACCAAGAAATGCATAGGCCTTATCAGAGAGCTCGATTGCATCTTCTGGATCATAAAAGACATTTTCGCCATTTTCACCAGATAATGAGATGTTGAGATGCATGCCAGAGCCACTGATCCCCACAAGAGGTTTCGCCATAAAAGTTGCATGTAAACCATGTCTTTGAGCAATGATCCTCACAACCATTTTAAAGGTCATGATGTTATCTGCTGTTTTTAAGGCATCTGCATATTCAAAATCAATTTCATGCTGACCTGTAGCCACCTCGTGATGCGAGGTTTCGATCTTAAAGCCCATGGATTTAAGAGTCATGGAGATATCATTTCTTGCATTGCCTCCCATGTCCATTGGTGCCAAATCGAAGTAGCTTGCTTGGTCGTGCACTTCCAGAGACGGATTGCCAAATTCATCCGTATGAAAGAGAAAGAACTCGCATTCAGGACCGACGTTCATAGTGTATCCCATGCCTTCGGAATCCTTTAATGCCTTTTTTAGAATATATCTTGGACAACCTTCAAATGGTGTGCCATCCATTTTATAAACATCACAAATCAAACGCGCTTCTCTTGGGGAAGAAGTCCACGGGAATACCGTGAAAGTAGCAATGTCTGGCATCAAGTACATATCGGACTCTTCCACTCTGACAAACCCATCGATACTGGACCCATCAAAGGTAATCCCGCCATCAAGTGCTTTGTCAATTTGGTGTGCCATAATCGATACATTTTTAGTAATGCCTGTGATGTCTGTAAACTGAAGATGAATCAAATCCACTTCAAGTGCCTCAATCAAATCCTTCAACTCTCTCTTTTCATCGGAAATAAATGACATTTTGCCTCCTGTAAAATGGTAACTACTTCAAATTAAATTGTCGTTTGATTTACCATTTTTTCTTTTTTGATTTCAAAGTCTGCATATCCGACCATGCCATGTTCCTCAATGTCAAGGCCAAGCGTTTCTTCTCGAGCACTTACTCTGAGTCCCATTGTCATGTCGATTACCTTAAAGAGTACAAATGAGCTGCTTATTGTCCAGAATGCTGTTGCCGAAACACCAATAATTTGTGTTGCTAAAAGACTGAAATCGCCGGTGTAAAGCAATCCACCTTCAACCGCAAACACACCTACCATCAAGGTTCCAAATACACCGCAAGCACCATGTACTGCAAATGCACCAACAGGATCATCAATGAGTAATACTTCGTCAACAAATTTTGTAACATAAACAACAATTACCCCTGATAGAAGACCAATGACAACTGCAGCTTCCATGCTTACAGCATCTGTTCCTGCTGTAATACCTACAAGTCCTGCAAGTGCACCATTTAAAGTCATTCCTACATCAGGTTTTTTATGTCTAATCCAAGTGATCGCCATTGCGCCAACGGCTCCTGCTGCTGCAGAGAGGTTCGTCGTCATGAAGATGTGTCCCACAAGTGTAGGGTCCCCCATAGACAATGTCGAGCCTGGATTGAAACCAAACCAGCCAAACCATAGAATGAAGACACCAAGTGCTCCAAGAGTAATACTATGACCTGGTATAGAGTTAGATCTTCCCTTTTCATATTTTCCAAGTCGAGGTCCAATAACTTTAGCACCGACAAGTGCTGCCCAGCCGCCAACAGAATGAACTACTGTGGAACCGGCAAAATCATGGAATCCTCTAGCTGCCAACCAGCCACCGCCCCAGATCCAATGACCTACAACGGGATAGACAACTGCACTAATAACAAAACTAAAAACTAAATATGAGGCAAATTTTGTTCTTTCAGCCATGGCACCAGAAACGATTGTCGCCGCTGTTGCACAAAATACTGTCTGGAAAATAATAAAAGCTTCAACTGGGATTGTAAGTCCCAAATGTTCGTAAGTGCCACCTGAGAATAAATTGACTTTACCCACAAAACCTAATATGTCTGTGTTGAACATCAATCCAAATCCAAATAGCCAAAAGATTAAAGAACCCACTGAAAAATCCATAAAGTTTTTCATAATAATATTGCCTGAATTCTTTGCTCTTGTAAATCCTGTTTCTACCATTGCAAAACCAGCTTGCATAAAAAATACTAAACAGGTTGCAACTAATACCCACATCGTGTCAATTGATCTTAATGTATCCATGCGAATCCCCCACTTTCTAATTTGTTGGCTCATAACATGGACAGCTGTCCTAATTGCTCATAAAATCACTGTGACTTGGCCTATGACTGCATATAAATAATAAAAAAGACGTCATCAATGAAAGAGAAATTTTTCTCTTTTTTTTGAAGACGCCATTGCCTTAATGTTTAATTTTATGAGTAATTATACTGTATACAGGTTTAATATTTACTGATTATAATACAGACTTTTATCTTTTGCAAGTCTTTTTTAAAAAAAAATCATTTTTTTTTTGCACACAACTTTAAAATGCATTCACTGTGTTATCGGAAGCGTTATGTTAAAGGCAACCCCTTTGCCGTATTCATTCTCTATATCAATTTTTCCCCTATGCTTATTGACGATAATATCATATGCCATACTCAGTCCCAAACCACTTCCAGACCCTACTGGTTTAGTTGTGAAAAAAGGGGTAAAGATGCTATTTTCTGCATTTATACTAATACCACCGCCAGTATCTTGTATTTTACAATAGACATTTGATTGATCTGATTTTGTTTCAATATATAGCTTTCCTGTATTGGATTGTGAATTGTGTTTAATGGCATATATACTATTCAAAACCATATTCAACAATACCTGATTGATCTGACTCCCTATGCAAGTTATCAGAGGGATCTTCTCAAAATGTGTTTTCACTTCAACGAATTGCTTCAGCTCATTATTAGCCATCATCAATGTATTTTCAATGCCTTCATTAAGATCATATTGGGAAAATTGTTCGCCTTGGTCTGCTTTTGAAAAAGCTCTTAAACTGTTTACAATTTTTGAAACTCTCAGAAGTCCCTCATCTATATCACCCAGGAGATCTTCCAAATCTTCAATGATTTCTTCAATAAAATATTTTTCTTGAAGTTCGTTTATTCTATTTATAGGGCCTTCGGTGTTGGCTTTGCCAATGACACTGTTTTTTAACGCCTCATAGGATTGATATATTTCTCCAAGTACGCCAACATTTTGCTTTAAGATATCAATATTGCTCAAAACATAGCTTAAAGGATTGTTAATTTCATGTGCGACACCAGCGGCTAGCTGACCAATGCCCACCTGCTGCTCTCGTTGTATGATCTGTGACTGAGCTTTTCTAAGCAGTTCAAGCGTAGTCTCTAATTCTATGTTATACTCTCGGAGTTCTGCCTCAGCACGGCGCCTTTCAAAGGCATGACTAAAAATCTCTGAAGTCACTTTTAAAAGCACCACGTCCTCTTCAGTCCATTTGCCAACGTCATCTATGCCGTCAAAACCGATGAACCCTTTGAGCTCCTGCTTCATTAAGATCGGTAAAACCAACACTGACTTTACTTTTTGCTGCTCTAATACTTGTTTCTCCAGACGCGCTTCTTCTGGCATTAAACTGACATCTTTTATGTTAATGATCTCTTTCTTTTCAAGTTTCTCCATCCACCAAGGGAAGAGGTCGGCAGGCATGTTTTTTAAATCATCTATCTGAGACTCAACACCTTCCTTACACCATTCAAAGGTATTATTCATATGGTTTTTATCTGCATCAAATTCAAAAATATAAGCTCTACTTGAATTGCTAAAACGGCCCATTTCCTCTAAAGAGGCATTGATCACTTGATCCACATCACTTATTGTGATGAATCTTGAAGACAATGAAGCGATAAGTTGCTCAAAATCCAATTGATGACGTACCTTTATTTCAGTTTGCTTACGACTTTCAATAGACCAGCTCATCAAAGCTGCACCAATTAACATTCCCCCTTCTACAATAGGCGTAAAAGAAAATTCAAACCACTGAGTATTCCCGTAGCCTGTTAGATCAATATTTAGCTCAAAAGTATTTGCTGTGCCCTTTAAAACATTTTCAATCTCAGCTATCAAGATGGACTCTTCAGAATTCATAAAATAATCCATTATAAAACGACCCGTTTCCAATTTTAAGTTTGAGTAGCTATTAAACAGCTTTTCAGCGTGTTCATTAAAATATTGGATACAACCCTTCGCATTTAAGATTACAATAGTTTGAGTAAATGCATTCAGAATACTTGATAATTTAGATTGACACACTAAATCTATTTTATTCATAATCATACCTCATCTATCCATGTATCACATATTACCATTTTTAAACTCAACTTTCACCCTACAGTGAATTTTATACCCATTTACCCAAAATTAAACTAAAAAAAGACTAGGTCATGATGCTGAATATCATTGACCTAGTCCATTTAAAAGAAGAGATTATACATTGTTTAATTATGAATCTTAGCGGCAGAAATCAACTTCATATCCCCATTCTCCTCTATGTCCATCTTATGCAGTTCATAGAAGAGATCTCATAGTAGACATTTGCCTAACATAGGGTTTAACGCTTGACATCCGTCTCTCTAACAGATTATGCCACTTTATTCTTTTTTGCTTCTTTTTTCTCTGCTTGCTCCTGTACTTGTCTTTGTGCAGTCGCCTCATTTTTCTTTAAGTTTTTCATCCATAAATCTGCATTTTTAATGCCCAGTTTTTCTGGGTTAAAAACAGGATTCATGCCCAGTTTCTTTTGAGCTTCAAAATCTCTAAGTGTTGCAACGCCAATTTTAGTCAAAAGTAAAATTGCAACGATATTCAACCAAGCCATCAAACCTACGCCAACATCACCTAGAGCCCATACAGCACCTGCTGAATTGATAGCGCCTACAAATGTCATAACAAGTAAAGCTATTCTTGCAATATTAAAGATTAATTTATGATTTTTAGAATTTCTAAAGATGTAAGCCACATTTGACTCTGCATAATAGTAGTAAGCCATTAAAGTTGTAAAAGCAAAGAAGAACAATGCGATTGCAACAAAGCCTTTACCAAGTCCAGGCATAAAAGAGTCAAGTGCCATTTGTGTAAATGCAGGTCCTGGAGTCACACCTGGAATATTTTCCACAAGCACGTTCCCTGCTGCATCATAGATATTGTACATTCCTGTAATTAGGATCATAAATGCAGTTGCAGAACATACAAATAATGTATCCACATATACTGAGAACGCTTGAACTAAACCTTGTTTAGCTGGATGTGTTACTTCTGCAGCACCAGCAGCCATAGGACCCGTACCTTGTCCTGCTTCATTGGAATAGATACCACGCTTAACACCCCACATAATTGCTTGTCCAATAACTGCACCTGTTGCCGCTTTAGCACTGAGTGCATGAGAGAAGATTAAAGCGAAAATTGAAGGAATTTGACTAATATTTAAGATGATTATGATCACTGCAACAATAATATAAGCAATTGCCATAAACGGCACGATTACTTCTGCAGCTTTACCAATTCTCTTTACACCACCAAAGATGATTAACCCCAACAATGCTGCAACGATACCACCTGTTACAGGTGCTGGAATACTAAATGCTGTATCCATTGCAGTTGCAATACTATTTGCCTGTACGCCAGGTAAGAAAAATCCACATGAAATAATTGCTGAAACTGCAAATAAAACGGCATACCATTTTTGTCCAAGGCCTTTTTCAATATAGAATGAAGGCCCCCCACGGAACTCACCATCCATCTCTACTTTGTACACCTGTGCCAATGCAGCTTCTATATAAGCTGATCCTGCACCTAGAAACGCAATTGTCCACATCCAGAATATCGCTCCAGGTCCACCAAACCCGATTGCTGTTGCAACACCAGCGATATTACCAGTTCCCACACGGCCACCCAGTGCCATTGCAAAACTTTGAAAAGATGAAACCCCATTTTCTGAACTGTTGTCTGTGAACAATTGTTTTACCATGTCCTTAATAAGTCTCACTTGTGGAAAAAACATGATCAGCGAAAAGAATACACCTGCACCAAGACATAACCACACTAAATAATTAGACCAAATTAGATCATTAAGCACACCGACGATATCATTGAATGACATTTCTTTACCCCCTATATAATCTTCTTGAATGACGTCTACAAATCACCATGAGTTCTCATAGCAACCTGCGTATTATATAAGAGCAATTGTCATGCCAACTTAATTTATTAAGGTTTTTCAACATTTATGTAATATAACTGTCATATAAAAACGAGAAATTAACTTCCCGTTTGGAAATTTATTTCTCGTTTTTGATTTTAAATCTTTCAGTATCAATTTCAAGTTCTTGAATTTTATTAAAAAGTTGTCGCCTTGTGATATCCAAAAGCTCAGCTGCTTGAGTGAGATGACCTTCAGTGTGTTTTAAAATGCGTTCTATATACTGTTTTTCAGATTGACTGCGAAAAGCCTTTAAAGTATGAATTTGAAATTGAGTTCTATTTTTTTGATCTAGATAGAGATCTTCTTTCTTGAGAACGCCATCTGAAGACAGTACGATCAATCTTTCTATCATATTTTTTAGCTCTCTTATATTTCCTGGATAGTCATATTGCAAAAGATAATCCATCAAATCATCGTTAACTGATTTAATGGTCTTTTTCATATCGTTTGCAAGTCTTGCAATGAAGAAATGAACCATTTGTGGAATATCCTCTCTTCGCTCTCTGAGGGGAGGAATTTCAAGTGCAAAAGTACTGATACGATAGTAAAAGTCTTCTCTGAACAACCCCGTTTGAATCATCTCTGAAATATTGCGATTGGTTGCACATACAAGTCTAAAATCCACGTCAATCAATCGATTTGACCCAATTCTTTCAATCCGTTTAGTATCTAATACCCTGAGCATCTTCACTTGCATATCCAGTGTGGCGTCGCCAATTTCATCTAAGAAAAGTGTCCCGCCTTCAGCCGATTCAAACTTGCCGATACGCGTCTCCGTCGCTCCAGTATAAGCGCCTTTTTCATGACCAAAAAGTTCTGACTCCAATAGAGTCTTTGAATACGCATGACAATTGACAGGCACAAAATTCTTATCTCGTCTAAATGACTTTTCATGGATATAAGCTGCAAAAGCTTCTTTGCCTACACCCGACTCGCCTAACAATAAAATATTGGCATTGCTATCAGCCACTTTGTCAATCATGTCTATGATTTTTTTCATTTTTGTATTCTTAGACATCATCAAATACTGCCCTTTGACGGCCGGTTGACTCATTTTAAGGGACAATTCTGCTATCTTTTTAACCTTCTTGACCTCAAACAAGAGTTCTTCAGGATCGTGAGACTTGATGTAGTAAGAAAAAGCGCCCTTTTTTATCGCATCTATGGCATTTTTAATACTCCCATAACCGGTGATGATGATCACCTCAGTATCCACATGATCCGTTCGAATCTTTTTGAGCAGTTCAAACCCATCGAGATCTTGCATAAAGAAATCACTTATTACGAGATCATAACTTTCCTGTTCAAGCATTTCAAGTGCATCCAATGAACTGGTTGTCGTTTTAACCTGATACGATTCGCCTTCGAGAATCAGCTTTAAAACATCACAGTAATGTTGCTCGTCATCTACAATTAATATTCTAAATCCACTGTTTTGCATGGTTACGCCTCATTATCTTTCTTTAGATGAATTTTAAAGATTGTACCTTTACCTACTTTTGATTTCACTTCTATTTTGCCGCCAATTTTATGGAGCTCATTATAGACAATATAGAGTCCTAAACCTGTGCCCTCTCCAACTTCCTTAGTAGTGAAAAAAGGATCGAATAATTTTGCTTTTGTACTTTCTTCAATACCAATGCCAGTATCAATAACGTGAATTGATGGGCCAGCGGCACCATTTTTAAGCCAAATGGTAAGTTGTCCACCATGCGGCATGGCATCTAAGGCATTGTTAATCAAATTGATCAGTATATGTTTCAATGATTCCTCTTGGATATTGATTTCAATATCTTCAAGGATCAATTGGCAGTTCATATGACTTTTACTCATGAGCTTTTCATTTAATTGAATGACATTCTCTATCACTGATTTTAGGTGAATCAAGTGTGCCGAATCGTCTGATAACCTTGAAAAATTGAGAAGATTGTCTATAATAGACGATGCTTTGTCCACCGATTCCTCTATCACTGAAAGAGATTGAGTGATTAAATTTTCATCCTTATGATTTCGCTTTAATAGAAAAGCGTAATTTCTTATAAGTCCCAGCGGGTTTCTAATTTCATGCGCAACGCCTGTGGCCAGTTGTCCAATGGCGGCCATTTTGTTGTCATGAAGCAGATTTGCTTCATTCACTTTTCTGTCCGTCACATCTTCGAACATGAGCAAAGTAGTCTCTTCAAGCTGATCTTCATATTGGATATGGTATGGCATCACCCAAAAGGTCCTACCTTTAATAATCTGTTCATTGCCTTCCCTCAAAACAAGCCACTGTTCTCTTGTATGAGCGTTAATGCCCGGAATCAGAGATCGAAGCTCTATGTCTGACGTCGTCTCTGCAATGCCAAAGAGTTCATAGAAAAGTGCATTTGCCGATAGAACTCTCAAATCATTAGTGACAACCACAATCAAATGACTTAATCCATCTAAAATTGTCTGTAGATTATTTTTACTCATTTTAAGTGCATTGGTTTGTTCATCCACCGCTTTTTTGAGTTCTAAATTCCAGATCAAGATCAAAACGACAATTATGAGCACAAACATTGCAACGCCAACCACAATAATTGAAAATTGTCTAACGCTGTTGTCATTGTCAATTGGCGTGGAGATACCGAACCATTTCTGTTGGATTTTATTGATTGTTTTTTTCTGATTAAGCGCATAAATACCTTTGTTGATAATCATTTGGAGACGTTTTTCTTCAAGGGGCATACTCAATACCATGGGCAGTTCATATAGCGGTTCATCCACAATTCTAAATTTTTCAGATAGGTCATACAAACCCATAAAATAACTGATAACGGGCTCGTCACCCACAAGGGCATCTACTTCCCCATTTAATAAGGGTTTTAGATTTTTTTCGTAATCTGCACCTAAAAAGTAATTTATGTTTTTTACATTTCTCTTCAAGTATTCATGTACATAGTCGCCCTTTTGCACCGCTACGCGTTTGCCTTCAAGGTCTCCTGCGTTGTGAATGCTATTATCACTTTTGGGCACCAAGATGACCCCTCTTTGATAATAGATTGGGTCAGAAAACAGATAGATTTCTGAGCGCTCCTTTGAAGGATACATATCACAAATGTCAGCTCTTCCCTCTTTTAACGCTTGTAGCGCATCTTCCCAGATCATGGGTTCAAACTGTATCTCTGTCTCGAGTTCAATGGACAGCGCTCTTAGGTAATCAATTCCAATCCCCTTATATTGTCCTGTCTCTTCGTCAAAATATCTGAGCGGTGGCGAATTGTTATCTGAGGCATAAATAAGCGGGCTATGCGCCTTTAAAAAAACTTTGTCTTCAAGAGTCAAATGATGCACACCAAAAAAATATTGAAAAACATTCATATAATAGGTAGATGTCGTATATTGATCTAACAATATTAGAAATATGCTGACTAATATTGTGCCCATTAAAATTATTTTACGTCTCATTGAACCCCCAATTTCAACTTCTAAAAATTATAATAAAAATCTCAAATTGCTATTATGCCATCTTTCAAATGACCAATCAAATTGCGGGATATTTTTTTCGCGATCTGCCTTAAACGCTTCAAGGCTTTTGAAATAGAGAAGATAATCATCGACCACGGTCTTAAACAACGATTGATCACTTATGGGCATGCCATGTGACAACAGTAAAATATGCTGGCTTCTCTCTTGAACTAAATTTAAACTATGGAGATAGCCTTGGATATCGCCATCAATTGAGATGTATGGATATGTTGTCGTGTGTTCAATGTCTCTCATGATGAGGTCACCGACCAATAGATATTGATCATTTATTTCAATCATTATGCTGTCTATGCTGTGCGACTTGGAATCCATAATTTTGAGCATATGAGGTCCAAAAAACAGAGTTTCTTGGTCTTTGAGTAAATGTGTAGGCTTTACATAGTGCGTCTTGGGGTCCCACTCCTCAGAGCATCGTTTAAAATTATCTTGATAGTGTTCAGAAGCATAAATTTTATTTGGATTAAACACGGAAATCCCTGCAGAATGATCGGGATGATAATGTGTTAAAAGAACCTCTGTAACTTCAATTTCACGCTCTAAGAGAAAGTCCGCAATTACTTCTGCTTGAAATAGATAACCTGTATCGATCAGCATCGCTTTGCCCTCAAAATAGAGCAAAGTAATATTGACATCTAAATCTGGATTTCTAAAATCTTTAAGTACAAATTGCTCTATATACTCATCCAGTATGATTCTATTCTTCAGTAATTCATTTTTTATTTTCGTCATTAATATTGTGACCACACTCTCTTTCTAAACGATTTAATTCCCAGTAGAATACATTTTTACTGTGTATAGGCATATTCTATCATATAAATCGGGAACAATTATACTATATGTTGCATTCTCTCCAAAGAATTTAATCAGCAATCACGCTATATTTGGGTCAGCACTACCTTGTCAGTGCTTTATACATTTCAAATTGGTAGAGATCAAGGCGTTTAAAATGATGCGCATTTAAAAAGCCGATGGTCTCTGGATTACTCACAAAACTCATGTGAATAACCTCTAGAGCCAAACGCTTCTGTGCATAAGCAACCATTGCAGTTGCAAGCCCCTTAAGCCGATATTCCGGTTTGACCCACAGTTGATAAATTTTACCTTTCTTATCTAGGGTTAAGAATCCCCTCAATAACCCTTTATCATCAAAGTTTCCAAAGTGCATCTTGTCTGGAAGAGTACTCACATAGGCAAAATCATTCTGCCAATTTAAGGGTTCAAGATGGTCTCTGCCAACGAGATCTTCTATGTTTTTATCTGTAATACATTGTACATCATGATTCAAATTCAAGGGTATTGTTGGATCTTTCAACGAATAATATAAGAGCTCATTCACTTTTTCATAGCCAGTCTTTTCATAAAATTTTATAGCACGATCATTTCCTGCGAGAACTTCCAGCATCATCTGTTGACAATTTGCTTCTCTTGCCATTTGTGTATGCATCTCCATCAATTGCTGACTGATCCCCTGTCCTCTATACTCAGGTGCAATACAAAGAGCGCCGCACCTCATTGTCTTAATCCCATTAAACATTCTGATCCCACCCATGATAAGACCTATTGGATTCTGATGATCAAAGGCCACTATTGTAAGTTCTCTCTGATTGCCTTCTGGTCCAAAAAATCTTTCGTAGAATAAGGCTTCCGATATTTCAAGTTTTATCATATAATCTGAGTACCCTATACTAAAAGCTTTATAAATCTCCAAATCAGATGCTTTTAAACCCTTTACGTAATCTATCATATAACCTCCAAATTTTTCATTAACACAATATTTTAGCTCTCTATAATACGCATACACAATAAATGGTAATATGATTTTCCCATTGTGTCAATTTAATGTCTTAATTGCTTGATCAAAACATCCTATGTGATGCCCTTTGAAAGGTTAAAGAGTACTTTTTAGGATGCGTCAAAAATGATATACTATAACTCCAAATAAATGTATCTCTAAATAAACGACGACCCAAAATAGTCCAAATGACAAAGTTAAATGAACTCTATTTATTTGGCAATACGAATTTTAACCCTGGGAGGACTCTATGAAATATGAACTGATTTTATTCGATGCGGATGAAACGCTGTTTGATTTTAAAAAATCAGAACGCGTCGCACTTGAAAACACGATTACCGACTTGGGGTTAACCTATGATGCGATGTATCATTTGCCCTTGTATAAAGAAGTCAACACACGCATTTGGAGAGAACTTGAAGAGGGAAAAATTCAACAATCTCTGCTAAAAACAGAACGTTTTAGACGCTATGCCGATCGTCTCAATATTGAAATTGATGCTTCTAAAGTTTCTGTACTCTATGAGAAACATCTCTCCGAAGCCTCTTTTTTATATGACGAGAGTCTATCTGTAATTCAAGCACTGCATTCCAAATGTCAACTGGTTATCATTACCAATGGTCTCACCTCTGTTCAAAAAAACAGAATTGGGCAATCTGTAATTGCGCCCTATTTTAAAACCATCATCATCTCCGAAGAAGTTAAAGCGGCAAAGCCCAATCGAAAAATATTTGAAATTGCGCTCGATTCTGTTCATTTCACGGATAAAAGCAAAGTTCTTATTGTCGGCGACAGTTTAACTTCTGACATACAAGGTGGTATTAACTTTGGCATTGATACTTGCTGGTTCAATCCAAATCATCGTGAAAACAAAACGCAAATCAGGCCCACTTACAAAATTGCTGACCTTTATGAATTGTTGGCTCTGTTGCGATAACACCTCATCACCACATCCAATTGACCCCAAAGACATTTTTTTCACATCATACGGCTTTCTTTCAATAAAATCAGGGTTCATATTGGAGCGTTATGTGGTATACTAGTCGTATATTTTAGATGAAGGAAGTGCCATATGAGAATAGTTGCAGATAGCAGTTGTGATTTAAATGAACATTTGAAAAAGAGTTTAGGTATAACTTTAGTCCCGCTTACCATTACAGTAGGGCAAGAACATTTTAAGGATGATGCCAATTTAGATGTTTCTAAGATGATTAACGCCATTGAGCATTGTAAAGAAGTGGCAAAGTCTTCGTGTCCATCCCCGCAAGAATTTATGAACGCTTTTAAAGATGCAGGTTCTGTTTTTGTGGTTACATTGACCTCTGCACTGAGTGGCACCTACAACAGTGCCATGTTAGCGAAAGATTTATATTTAAAAGAGTATGGCGACAAATTCATCCATGTATTTGATTCAAAGGGTTCATCCGTAAAAGAAACGCTTATTGCAATGGTCATTAAGGCGCTAATTGATGAAAAGCGCACTGAAATGGAAATCGTAGAACATGTCAATGCTTATTTAGAGAAGCAAAAATTCTTCTTTCAACTGGGATCGCTTGACACAATGATAAAAAACGGACGCATTACTAAATTAAAGGGCATCATCGCCAATGCACTCAACATTAAACCGATCTTATACGCCAATGAACATGGCGAAGTTGAACTCTATGAAAATGTCAGAAGTGAAAAAAAATCCATCCGCAAACTTGTGGAAATCATAGGCGAGCACTGCGATGACTTTTCTGACCGAATTTTAGGCATTTCACATTGTGAAGCGCTTGAAAAAGCTGAAATGCTCAAAGCTGAAGTGGAAGCCCGATATAATTTCAAAAAAATTGTCATTGTCCCAACAGCTGGATTGAGTAGTGTCTATACAAGTCGAGGTGGTCTCACCATTGCCTTTTAACATTTACGCTAATTTTATGTAAATATCAAAATATATAAGCGCTATACACAGGGGGTAAACTTATGTGTATAGCGCTTATTTCATGTTCGCATGCGTTTAGTGCTCAGCCTTTTTTGGATGCTCAGCTTTGGCTTTTTTTAATGGATCGCCACAAATAAGACGTCATTGAAAGCGATCCGGCCACACATTGATCATTAAACACTTCAAGGCTATCATCCTCGTCAGAGGCACCCAGCGCGTATATCAAGGGCAAATAATGCTCAAGTGTGTAGAAAGCTTGCTTTGAGGACTCTCCAGACTGTTCATAATGGATGATTTTTTCTATATTTCGATTTGAAATATGGGCTTTAACATACGCATCAAAGGTCTCAGCGTAAGGATATCCTCCCAGCATATTAAAATTCACATGATTCAAGTTGTGCACCACATTCCCACTGCCAATAATGAGCACATCCAATGCTCGAAGAGATTTTAATTTTTGTCCAAGTGCATAATGCGCTTCAATCGTTAAATGAGAATTTATACTCATCTGATAGACGGGTATATCTGCTTTGGGATAGAGTTTCGATAAAACAGACCACGTCCCGTGATCTATCCCCCATGAATTGTCAATGACACTTTCCATTTTTAATAGCTTTCTTGTGATCTCCACCATCTCTGGAGACCCTTTCGCAGGATACTTATACTCATAAAGTGATTTTGGAAATCCATACATATCATAAATTTGTTCTGGATTTTCAAGGTTAGAAAATCTTGTTTCAGGCGTATACCAATGTGCAGATACACACAATATGGCTTTGGGCGTGGGTAGTCTTCCCCCTATTTCACGCCATTTTTGTGTGAATACATTATCTCTAATGGCATTCATCGGTGAACCATGACCTATAAATAACACTGGCATTTGGCTTGGCATCTCTATCACCTCTCTTTTAAACATTTTTACCACATATATTAAACAGAGCCTTTAGATTTTTAGTTTAGGTTCAATAAAAAACAACTGTCGCTTTACGATTCAATCTTATTGTATTTTAAGCCAATTTCGCGTCTTACTCGATCCAATGTTTGAGTAAGCGCCAAAGTAAATTGATGTGTCACCCTATCGTTTTCTAATTTATGTTGAAGAATGTCCTTACAGACTGCACGCGCCTCATATTGATAGCCTGTATAAAGTGACTCTGATTTATGAAAATGCGTTTCTTGATCCGCAGAAATGAGAAAGGCTTCCTGCGCCATCCAAAATGAAGGGATCTTGATTTTACCCTTGTCACCATAAATCACCAGATCATTTTCTAATTCAAGATAAATGGAGGTCTTCGTGACGGCCAGTAAACCATTTTTATATAAACTCGTGACCAAAGTCGTCTCATCCACGCCAGTTTTAGTAAATTTTGAAACTGCACTGATTTTTTCAGGCACACCACCTGCTATGGCATTGGCCATGAACAACGGATATATGCCCACATCTAGTAGTGCTCCCCCACCTAAATCAGGGTTCATTAATCGACCACTTGGATCTTCACTGCCATGAAATCCAAAACTGCCTTCTATTAAATGTACTCGACCTATTTTGTCTTCTTTTATCCATGCTAATGCTTGCTCTACCGCTGGCAAGAATAATGTCCATAGTGCTTCCATCACATATTTTTGATTCCTTTGTGATGTTTCTAAAACCATTTTGGTTTGGGTTTCATTCATTGAAAAAGGTTTTTCACAGAGCACATGTTTCCCTGCATTCAATGCTTTCATCGCCACCTCAGAATGCAACACATGTGGTGTGGCAACATAGACGACATCAATGGACTGATCTGCAAAGAAATCGTCCTCATCACAATAACAATTCAAAATATCATGTGTCTTGCAAAATGCATCTGCTGCTGCTTTACGCCTGCCATATACCGCAACAATATGGCCTTCTTCCACAGCTTTAAAATCACTTGCAAACTTGTCTGCTATTGCCCCGATGCCATATAGTCCCCATCTAATCATAACGACCTCCTCTTTTATTTTATAATTATATACCCATCATACCCTTTTGTAACTGCATTCACTTCACAATTAGAAAGTTTCTTTTGAAATAGTGATTCGAGTACTTTACATGGGTTCTAAAGGCGTCTGAAAAGCCACTCAAAATGTCTAAAAAAATTGCTTTTACGATGTCTATTTGTAGGCATATCTTTCAATATGGGTATATAGTAAAAGCACTCTAATGTGTGTTAAAATAATCTATACTACTGTTTAGGAGGTCTAAATTGAATACTACTACTAAAATTTACAGATCACAATCCACTAATCCTTGGTTTAATCTTGCTTTAGAAGAAGAACTTGTAAATAGTGTTTCTAAAGATGAGATCATACTCTATTTATGGCAAAATCAGAATACCGTTGTCATTGGTAAACATCAAAATCCTTGGCGAGAAGTACTCATTCAAGATTTGGAAAATGATCAAGGCAAGTTGGCACGCAGACTTTCCGGTGGTGGTGCTGTCTTTCATGATTTAGGCAATTTAAATTTTACATTTGTTATGCATAAATCTCATGAAAACTTGGAAAAACAACTTAAAGTCATCCTTGATGGTGTCAAAGCTTTAGGAATTGATGCACAATTCTCTGGTAGAAATGATATCTTAGCCGAAGGACGTAAATTTTCAGGCAATGCCTTTTACTATGGCAAAGAGAATTACTACCATCATGGCACACTGCTTGTTGATGTTGACATGAAAAAATTGGGACGTTATCTCAATGTATCTCTAAAAAAACTCAATGCCAAAGGTGTTGAATCTGTAAAATCACGCGTCATAAATCTAAAGGACTTAAACGATAACCTCACCATTTCAATGACCATCGATGCCCTTATCGATGCCTTTGAAAAAGAGTACGGCAAATGCGATGAAATTACGATGATCTCAGAAACAACTGCTTCTAAAGAAGCTTTAAAGAGATACCATTACTATGCCTCATGGGATTGGCGATTTGGAAAAACCCCCAAATTCGATGTCACTTTTGATGAAAAATTCACATGGGGAGAAATCGTTCTCAACTTCACATTAAAAGGCGGCCTCATAGAAGAGACAACAATTTATTCAGATGCCATGTCAACACAATTTATTGAACAGCTTCAACCTCTGTTTAACGGTTTAAAACTCCAAAGTAAGCCCTTGATCACCGCCCTTGAGGCATTAGAACAATACGACTCATTAAAACCTATGCTCGCTGATCTAAGGACATGGTTTGACAGCTTCAACTTGTAGTGTATAAAAAAATTAACACTTTTTCTAATAATCGTGTAGCAAATTGGGTACACAAAAGAATTATCGTGCTAATTCCAACACGACAATGTACCCTTTTGTCTACACTTTCGTTATTTATTTATCAATTTCTCTTCGGATTTGCTTTTTCTTGCCTTTCTATTTTATATTTTGAGCACGCCTTTCCATTGGAATTACTCAATTCTTCAATTTCATTGAATGCACCATCAATTTTGGCATCATTCTTGCTTTTATAAAGAGTGTGAGGTTCAAACAGTTGACGTTCAATAAGTGGGTTTGTCAGAGGGCTTTCTTCGTCAACTGTTAGCACGATCTATAGATGTTGAATACAATTGAGTTCAGTTTTATTCAACTCATAGAAGCATCAAGGAATGGCTCCGCTATTTGTAGTGTCAAAACATTACTTCGGAATTTGACTCAGTTATGAACAGACGACCTATATAAAAAAGAAAAAGGCGATGTTTAGGTGCAAATTACCAAATGTTTTGAAACACTTCACATTAAAGGCATAGGAGGGATTTTTATGTTTAAAAAATTAACACGCGGATGTGTTAAACTGGTTCAAAATTATTTACCAGATCCTTTTTTATTTGCAGTTATTTTAACTTTAATCGTATTTGTTGCGGGGATGGGCGTTACTGCACAAGGTCCTATGGCTATGATTAACCATTGGGCTGGCGGTTTTTGGACATTACTCGAATTCTCCATGCAAATGGCACTTGTACTTGTAACAGGACACACGCTTGCAAGTACACCCATTGTTAAAAAGGGCTTAAATGCGCTTGCAAAACCGTGTAAGACACCACTTCAAGCAATCGTTGCAGTTACTTTCGTCTCTACTGTTGCTTGTTGGATCAACTGGGGATTTGGTCTTGTGGTGGGTGCACTTTATGCACGTCAACTTGCTAAGGAAGTTAAAGGCGTTGACTATCGTCTGCTCATTGCTTCAGCATATTCTGGTTTTATCGTATGGCATGCGGGTATTTCTGGTTCAATTCCACTAAAACTTGCCACAGCAGGCCCTGGCCTTGAAAAAGTGACGAAGGGTGCCGTCATTGATCCAATTAGTACTTCCATGACTATTTTTTCACCGTTTAACTTAATTATTGTTGCCATTATATTAGTTACTTTACCTTTTGTAAACCGAGCAATGCATCCTTCTAAAGAAGCTGTTGTGGAAATTGATCCAAAACTACTTGAAGACGATGCAGTTCAATCAGAAGCGATTCAACACGGCAATACCTTTGCTGATAAAATGGAAAACAGCATGATCCTATCCATGCTTATTGGCTTAATGGGTGTCGCTTACATTATTTACTACTTTGCTACAAAAGGATTTGAACTCAACCTAAACATTGTAAACTTTTTATTCTTATTCTTAGGGATTATTCTTCATAAAACCCCTAGAAATTTTCTAGATGCTATTTCAGCAGCAGCCAAAGGTTCATCGGGTATTATTCTTCAATTTCCATTCTATGCAGGTATCATGGGCATGATGACAGGTGGTAATTTAGAAACTGACGTTTCGCTTGCTGGTGCGATTTCTCAAGCTTTTGTCTCAATTTCCACACCAACAACTTTCCCACTCTTTACTTTTTTAAGTGCAGGCGTGGTTAACTTCTTCGTTCCATCTGGTGGAGGGCAATGGGCTGTTCAAGCGCCTATTATGATGCCCGCTGGCGCTGAACTCGGTGTGAGTGCTGCTAAAACAGGTATGGCAATCGCATGGGGTGATGCATGGACCAACATGATTCAACCATTTTGGGCATTGCCAGCACTTGGAATTGCCAATCTCGGTGCGAGAGATATTATGGGATTCTGCCTAATTGATTTAATTTATGCCGGTTTCATTGTTGCAATCGGACTCATGTTTTTTTAAAATTTCAATCTATTAATTTAAAGCTGACCTCACAAATTGAGTAAAATCAAAAGATATAAAGTAGCATTTGTGCCATTTCACAAGGCTTCAGATCAATTCTTTAAAAAACTAACAGCTCTAGCGATGTTGTTAGTTTTTTTATGCTCAAATTTAATTTTGTATATGGGCTGATTGGGAGATGTATGATATAGTTAAACTAATAACAAAGTATTGTTCTATATAAATCTATCTTTATGCATCTATATAAAACAATTTTCTTGGACTAATATATTCAAATAAAGGCGGTTCTATGATAAAGTCTTACGAACAATTAAAATGGGAAATGGATATTATTGATGAATTTATTGAAAAAGCTTATGAGGGACTGATCATTGTCGATCCAGAGGGTAAAATTGTAAAATTTAAATACGAAAGACTTTTGGATGTTAAAGAAGAAGAAGTTATTGGTAAGCATGTCACTGAAGTCATTGAAAATACACGGCTTCATATTGTTCTAAAAACAGGACAACCTGAAATTGGAGATATTCAAACGATCAAGGGTCATAATGTGGTCACCTCTAGAATCCCAATTATTCGCAACGGTGTCACCGTAGGTGCTGTGGGCACGATTCTCTTTAAAGATATTTTAGAAGTTCAACACATGGCAGAACATATTGACCAAATGAAACGCCATGTGAAAAAATACAAGCAAGATTTAAAAAGACTTAATGTCGCGAAATATACATTTGATCAAATTCAAACAAGAGATAAAAAGATGCAAGCTACAATTGATCTCGCAAAAAAAGCGGCTCTTACAAACTCCTCTATTTTTATTGAAGGTCAGAGCGGTACTGGAAAAGAATATTTTGCGCATGCCATTCACGAGGCCAGCTATAGAAAATATGGCCCTTTTGTAAAAATTAATTGTGCCAGCATTCCAGCGAACTTAATAGAGTCTGAGTTATTCGGTTATGAACCTGGCGCATTTACTGGTGCTTCTAATCATGGTAAAATCGGAAAATTTGAACTTGCCAATGGCGGTACCCTCTTTTTAGATGAGCTCAACTCAATGCCTTTTGAAATGCAAGGTAAACTACTGCGCATTGTTGAAGAACGTGAACTTGAGCGCATTGGCGGCAATCAAAGAGTGCCTTTAGATATTCGCTTTATTGCAGCTTGCAATGAGGATCTTTTAAGACTTGTTAAAGAGGGGAAATTTAGAAACGATCTCTTTTATCGACTAAACGTTGTTCATTTGAAATTACCCGCTTTAAAGGAGCGTAAAAAGGATATCAGTATGTTTGCAAATCAAATTCTGACGAGCTTTTCACTGGAATATCCCAAGTGTCCAAAAATTTTTTCTAGAGAAGCCATGCATAGTCTCGAAAATTACCATTGGCCAGGAAATATTAGAGAACTTAGAAATGTCATTGAGTCTGCCATTAATCAGGCCACTGGCAATACGGTCACTGTTGCGCACTTGCCTGAATTGGTGCAAATAGATGAGCCAAAAGTAATTCCAATAGAGACGCCAGAAGAAGGCGATTTAAAGACCATCCTCGATCAAATTGAAATCAAAATCATCTTAGACGCCATTAAGCAATCCAACGGCAATAGAAGTGAGGCAGCAAAACGTCTAGGCATCCATCGGACAGCACTTTATAAAAAACTCAACAAATATAATACATGATAAATGCCAATATAACACACGATGAATCTTATTAAATTTTACCACCACTGTCCGCGATACAGGGGCATCAAGGCCAAACAAATTAACCTTTCAGGCAAGCACGTAAAAAATTAAAAAAACTTAACATCTTTCTTTCTCAGAATTCTATAATATGCTATGATAATTTTGCTGTCTATGAACTGCATTTAGATCGAAATTCATGCTCAATACAGCGATACAATAAAAAGTCGGAGGCATATTATGAAAAATTTATTGGCGCGTTGGCATAAACTCAGCCTCATTGTGCGCATTATCATTGGATTTGTTCTGGGCATTATCTTAGCTTTGACAATACCAGCTTATGCAAAACCCGTTGGCATTTTTGGCGTACTCTTTGTTGGTGCATTGAAATCAGTTGCACCTGTTCTCGTGTTCTTTTTAGTTATGTCGGCAATTTCCTTGCATAAAAAAGGTCATAAATCAAATATGCAAAAGATCATTGCACTTTATCTATTGGGCACTTTTTTAGCAGGTTTTGTGGCTGTTATTGCAAGCTTCTTATTTCCCGTCACACTTATATTAGGCGATAGTATCAACAGCATAACACCGCCTAGCGGCGTTACTGAAGTCATCAAAAATCTGTTGATGAACATCGTCGACAATCCGATTAAAGCTCTGTACAATGCCAATTATATAGGCGTTCTTGCTTGGGCTCTTGTGATGGGATTAGCACTTCAACATGCCCCTGACACAACTAAAACGGTCATTGCCAATATTTCAGATGCCATTTCCCAGGTGGTTAAGTGGATTATAAACTTCGCGCCTCTGGGCATCATGGGATTGGTCTTTGACACAGTCAGCACTAACGGGCTCTTATCGCTGTGGTCATACTGGCATCTTCTAGCAGTCCTTGTGGGCAGTATGCTCATTATTGCATTTATTGTCAATCCAATTGTTGTTTATCTTAACATTCATCAAAATCCCTACCCCCTTGTTCTAAAATGTTTAAAAGATAGTGGCATCACGGCTTTCTTCACAAGAAGCTCCGCTGCAAATATTCCTGTCAATATGGAACTCTGTGAAACATTGGGACTTGATGCAGACACGTATTCTGTTTCAATACCGCTTGGTGCAACCATTAATATGGCAGGTGCGGCGATTACGATTTCGGTTCTTACACTTGCAGCTGCAAACACATTGGGTATTCATGTGGACTTTGCCACTGCAGTCATTTTAAGCATTTTATCAGCGGTCAGCGCCTGCGGTGCTTCAGGTGTGGCTGGAGGGTCACTGCTTCTCATTCCCCTTGCTTGTAGCCTCTTTGGGATTCCAAATGATGTGGCCATGCAAGTTGTCGGTGTTGGTTTTGTCGTCAGCGTCATTCAAGACTCATGTGAAACCGCTCTCAACTCCTCCACAGATGTAATCTTTACTGCAACTTCTGAATTTGCACAATGGCGTAAAGAAGGTAAGCCAATTGTCATTCATAAAGAAACAGATAAATAAGACGAGAAATAATCCCCATAACCGGCCTCTACAATCAGCGAACTGAAGTTGAGATGACCGTCTTGGGGATTTTTTTATAGAAAATAGAATAAGACGTCCACACGTATAGCTTCAGTTTCATATCTGAGTCATAACTTAAAAGGGTCTTAATCTGTCAGCGGTATTCTTGTGTCATCATAATCTGTTATTAAAAAGATGCCATGTAAGCCATATCTTTGCAGATGTGCCACGAGATTTTCTCGCTGCAAATCTCTTAAATCGCTATAGTCACTATAATGTTTTATGATTTTTTCAGAAAGCCCTTTAATGGGTTTATGGGTAATCGGCGTTACACAAAAGGTCTCTATTGAAGTTGTAAACTCGCCGCCGTCACGAGCTGTTTCATATTTTAGCAGTTTATAACCGCCGTCTTCTTCCAATTGATAGGTCAATGCAACTGGCACGACACTGCCTGCATCATTTTTAACTTCTGTCTCACTTAAGGTGTAAAATGCATCATAGATGGTTGTAAAAATTTTAATTTGATTTTCTTCTTCAGACACCATATGCACTCTAACTGCTGGTATGAGAAACTGTACACGATTCTTGTAATTCAACTGATTTTGTATTTCAGTCTTATAAACTAAATCTAAGTAGAGATCTTCGCCTAGATATTCGAAATCTGGTATTTCAGTTATATTTAAGGCAACTGTTTTCCCTTCACGGAGAGATAGCAAAAGATAAGCACTTCGCATGTGTTTCTCAAAGTCTGCCTCGCCCAGTTCATCTCTCTTTGCAATTGCAAAAGTGACAAAGTGATCATACCAAGCCTGACCCGTTTCGAAATGCTCATCAAATTCACCATTACATAATACTTTGCCAACGTTTGCCATCAAATGCCCTTTTAAACCCAATTGCCCACCCTTTTCAAACTCGATAAAACAGTATGATAGAGCAAGATCGCCATAACTGAGTATCTTTTCATACACATCCGGATGCGCTTCTATATAGTCATTGGGATTAGAGCTCGTTGCAGGTGAAGACATCATCTCATTGAAGAGCATATCGATGTCCACGTTCACCACATTGACAGGTGCTTTTACAGGTTCAGAAGTACTTTGAGCCTCAACTTGCTCTCCGTAAGGTTCAAAATAGCTTCTACTTATAATTAAGGACTTCATGGCGTCATAATCTGCTTCTTCTATTTCATAATAGCGCCATTGATCCTCATATAGGATCATTGCTAAAGTAGGATCACTTTCGTATAACCGGATCTCCGATCTTTTGTCTGAATCCATTAAATTCATCAAGCTATATGAAGGGATCAATTCTAGAGGTGATTTTACTTTCTTCACATTCCAATGCGTTTCATTGATCCAATTAGCGACTTCTGTCCCGCTTATTCGCGTATAGCCCCCGTACTCAACTGCATCTATTTTAATCTTCTCTTGTTCATAAACACTTGTGATCAACATCTCTGGTTTCAAATAGACTGAATCCTGTTCTTGAGATTTAGCTGTCGTCAAAAGACTTATCCCCAACACACCAATGGCTATGAATGCGACGATCATCGCCCAAAATGGCGGTTTTTTATAAGATAAGATGTTCTTTATGCGCTTTACAGTTGCCTTTTCTCCAAAAGTAAAAGGGCAACTTCCTAAAATCCTATTTTTCCCAGCAAAAGAGAGTAAAGATTCAGAATAGGAGACTTTGATATCATTTCCTGAATGATTAATCACCCCTTCATCACATGAGAGCTCCATATCTCTCTCCATCAAAATATACGCAATCCACACAAATGGATTAAACCAATGGACACAAGCAACGAGAAATGCAATCGGTTTGATAATATGATCTCCACGATTGATATGTATCTGCTCATGCTTTAAAATATAATCGCTTTCCATGGCATCCAGTGATCCCGTCAAATAAATACGATTTCCAAAGACAAAGGGACTCTTAAAAGCATCTGTTTTATAGACATTGTCAAATAATCGAACAGCTGTCTTCAGTTTCATATATGTTTTAGCACCTGTAAAAATCATGTAAACTACCAATAAGTTCAGACCCCATATCCAAATTTTACTGCCAACCGAGAGATATACTTGCATTGGATTAACACTTGTGAGAACATCAGTCGGTACAGGTGGTAAAGCATTATTTACAGAGTTATTTAGAAGATGAATACCACTATGAATCGCTGGCACTTTTGCGTATCCAATATCCTCTGGTATCGTCTGATGATTGATACGCACCAAACTGATAATACTCTCAATTTTAAATGGATTAACCAATCTAATCCACACGACACTCCAAAGTAGATAGGCATACACTTTCGGCAATCTTTGGATCAAGAATCTAATCCCAATGACCACGAGGATCACATAACTCGCTGAAAGACTCATATTGAGAACATTAATAAAAATCTTTTCCATACTCTATACCTCTCTATACTTATCAATCAAATTTTGTAACGCTTCTATTTCCTGTTCGGTCAATTTTTCATTTTTTGAAAAAGCCGCTAAAAATTTAGGCAGGGAACCTCCAAATGTCTTCTTTACAAACGACTTGCTCTGGGTTGCCTCATAATTTCCCTTGGAGATCAAAGTGATGATTTTACCCTCTCTATTTTCAAACACGCCCTTTTCAATCATGCGTTTCAACAGGGTATACGTTGTTGATTTTTTCCAACCAAATTCTTCTTCACAGAGCTTAATCAACTCAGAAGAGGTCAACGTATTCTGATGCCATATGATCTCAGCCAAATTCAATTCCGCATCTGTTAATTTAAGATCGCTCAATAGAATTACCGCCTTTCCAGTCTACGTCTTGTAGACCTTTTGTAGTTAGTTTACAACTTGTAGACTCAAATGTCAATATATATTTTGACGCTGTTTGAGGGTGAACATCCCTCAGCACAGCTTTCGGCTCAAATCTTGTTGTTTAATTAAATAGGCTGCTTAGAGTGTGTGTTTACACTTTAAGCAGCCTATATTCATTACAGTGATTGCCTACCGTTTCATTGCCTTTTTTGCCATCCATATAATCGGTTTGTCAAAGATGCCTTCTAAAGATTTCGATACATTTTTAAGTTCTTTTCTGATCTCTATATGCTGAGGGCAGTGCGTCTCACATTTACCGCAATTGACACATTGAGAAGCAAGACTTGGATTATCTCCCATGACGCCGCCACCTTGCGCAAGATACATGATCTTTGCCTCCATACCGCCAAAATAAGATTTACTGTTAAACTTTTCAAAGCACATGGGAATGTTGACGCCAGCTGGACAGGGCATACAATAAGCACATGCAGTACAGGGCACCTTAGTAAGTGCAACAAAGACATCTCTCACCTTAGAGATATCCCCTAATTCTTCAACCGATAAATGATTTGGAAACGCCGTACAAGCGGCATCAATATTTTCTTGAATGTGTTCATCTACATTCATTCCCGAGAGTACGCAAGTCACTTCTGGATGATTCCAAACCCATCTCAATGCCCATTCAGCAGAGCTTCTCTTTATGTGACTTTGATCCCACACTTCTTGTGCGGCCTTGGGCATGCGTCCAGCTAAATTGCCCCCACGTAATGGTTCCATCACAAATACTGCAATATCTCGCTCAGCTGCATATCTTAAACCTTCTATGCCAGCTTGAGTGGTTTCATCCAAATAATTATATTGTATCTGACACATTGCCCAATCATAATCATCCACAACTTTTTTAAACGTATGGATATCACTGTGAAAGGAAAATCCCGCATGCTTTATTTTGCCTTGAGCCTTAGCATCATCCAAAAATGCCAACACCCCAAGATTTTTCATACGCTCCCAATCTTCTAAACTCATAATACCATGCACCAAATAATAGTCTATTGAATCTATCTTGAGCTTCGCCATTTGCTCGTTTAATATTCTATCCATATCTGCACGCGTTTTAACAGACCACGGAGGTAACTTAGTGGCAATTTTAACTTGATCTCTGAGCGCTTTGTCACTAAAGACTTTGCCTAAGAAACTTTCACTGCCACCGCCGTGATACGGATAAGCTGTATCAAAATAGTTTACGCCTTGCTCTATGGCAAAACGCATTTGCTCTTCTGCTTTCTTTTCGTCAATTCTACCCATTTTCGTTGGAAATCTCATACAGCCATAGCCAATAGCTGAGATTTCATCCCCAGTCTTTGGAACCTTACGATATTGCATCTTAATCTAGACCTCCTTTTATTATAAATCATGCTAAAACGCGTCAAATTATTGTGATCCATTAAATATTGTAAATCATCAACAACTGTAAATCCCAGAATATCATTTTTTCATTTCTATATAACTTACTTTGTGTAAGTTATGTTCAAATAATATCATTTAACTTACACGACGTCAACTATTTATCCAATATCTATCTCTATGTAACTCATTTAGATTTGATTAAGTGACATTTCCACGGGAAAACGTCTATATTATTTTACACATTGTATGTTATAATGCCATTAGATAGACCCGTAAAGCGTTTATAAATTCAATTCGGAGGTAAGAATGAACTTTCAACGCGCTCGATCAGAGGACCAAATTCAAAAGAGAATTTCAGAGATAGTGAATGCTGCATCCGTAATTTATGATAATGGTGGATATGAAGCATTGAATTTTAGTAAAATTTCGGAGTATACTCAATTCACAAGGCCAACCATATACAAGTATTTTTCAACAAAGGAAGAAATCCTTCTTAAATTGATGCTTAGCGATATGGGAGATTGGATAGATCAGCTGATGTCCTCTTTTAAGATAAACAAACTCTATACCATAGAAGAAGTTGCAGAAATTTTAAGTCACACCTTATCCAATGCCTCGCGTTTGGTGGAGCTCTTCACCATTTTATTTACGATTATAGAAAAGAACGTTTCTAAAGAGTCTCTCATTGCTTTTAAGACCACTATGTTCGGTTATCAAAGCGTACTCTTGGATTTGTTTTCTCAACTTTTCCCCAAAGCATCACAGGAACAAACTGACCATTTTATAGAGACTTTGTTATCACTTGCAATAGGCCTATACCCTATGTGCCATTTAAGTAACACTCAATTTGAAGCCATATGTAGTCTATTTGACAATTATACTCCCCCGGAGTTTAAAAAATTGTATCGTCAAAATATCTATCAAATACTCTACTGCCTACAAAACGACATACACATTGATTAAAGGCACTTTTTTTGAAAATGTATAGCCATAATAAAAATATAGAGCTATAGTATATAAAAAAGCACGTCCCACTTTTATAAGTTTAGACGCGCTTTTTTTTAAATTTTATCTCATGGACAAACTTATGCTCTCTGAGATTCAAATTGCCTTAACAATTTCACAAATAATTCAGGAATTTTAGCCAAATTATCTGGTGTTTCAACAAATGAAATACGGAATTGCGTACTGCCTGGATTTGCTTCTCCAGCTTTTATATTGTAGAAACCGCTCATAGGTGCAACTAATAATGTCGTTTCAACACCATCTATATGAACCGCACCTTCACCTGCACAATAGAGCACAAAATCAATCGCATCAAATCCTGGTTTAACAACATTTCTAACATCCACAACTGTATAGATGGATGCATCCGGACTTGAAACAATCAACTCTGGTTCATGCTCTTTTAAGCCTTCATAAACCATCGTAATTTGTTCCTTGTAATAAGTTTTGATCTCATCACACCAGCCCATAATGTCTTTTTTACTTTCATGAGCAAGTGCACCGAAGATGTATTGACCAATCACGTTTGCGCACAGATTTGCTGTGTACTCTGCAACCGATCTATTATTGAACTCTGGGCTGTCTGTAATCACAGCACCAATTCTCAAACCGCAAGCATTCCATACTTTGGATGCTGTTTCAATACTGATTCTTCTGCCTTCGATTCCCGGAACCATATCATCAGATAAACCCCAGATGCTCACAAGATCTTTACCTGCCTCATAGTATAATTCACGGTAAGCTTCATCGCTGATCATCCACATATTGTACTTTACACATAATCTTGCAAGAGAACACATTGTATCGTAATCATAGTATTGTCCCGTTGGATTATCATAAGGAATGACTAAAAGCGCCCCAGGATTATTTTCTTTTATAACAGCTTCAATTTTATCGATCTCAGGAAGCGTGAACTTTCCGTTTTCTTCTAGATGTCGTTTTACAGTTACAGTTTTGCGTCCGATTCTTTCTGCAAATGAAATGTAGTTTGTATATGCAGGATCGATCATCATAAGTGGTTTTTCACCAGTTCCAGCAGGACCACATACCCCTACTAATAACAATTCCATACCTGCAGATCCACCATCAGTTACCTGAACATGTAATTTACTAATATCAAATCCTTCACATTCCAAAATATTTTTAAAAGCATTTTGGCACTCTGTAGTTCCAGCAGTTGTAGAATATCTGACAACACCTTTATGGAAAGGACTTTCAGCAGCAGAAAGATTAAACATTCTTTTTTGCATCGCTGGATTTGTTGGAAGCGAAACGTTGCCTATGCCTACATTAATAACGGCTTCAGGCTTAACTTTGCGTTCTTCATACTTCATCTGCGCTAGACGGACAGCAGACGGCTTTCTAGATTCAAAGTGCGCGGAAAGAATTGGTTTACTCATAATACATCTCCTTAAATTATAATTATATTCAAGCACAATGCTTTACGGATTTTGCATACTTTTATACAGTATACTCATTTTATATTCTACCATTAGTCATCCAATTCTTCATTCATTTTATTCGGAAATACACGAAAAAACAAATTAATACAGATAATTAACATAATTTTGAACATCTCTTCACAAATCATGCTGTGTTTTACGAAAAAACACATAGAAAAAGTAAATCTGCACATCTTTTTAAGCTCTTCAATAGAGCGCCAAATACTTGTTTCACACTAGAATCATTGAGGCCTTATCACATGTGATTCACGCTAATTTCAAACTTTTCTATAAGAGTTTTTTATCAGCCCATTTCTTATGAATAAAAAGACCCGTTAATTCAGCATCTTGAGGTCTGCCAAAATGATAGCCTTGTATGTAATCGCAATTCAGTTCATTCAGCAACTCTACTTGACTATTATTTTCAATCCCCTCAGCCACAATCTCCAAGTTGAGATTGTGAGCTGTGTCTATTATGGATTTCACAAGTAAAAAATCACGTCTACTTCGCTCTATATTGGATATGAATTTACGGTCTAATTTAACCTTATCGATGGGCAATATGCTCAGATAACTGAGTGAGGAATAACCCACACCAAAATCATCCAGAGTCAATCCAAAGCCCAGCCCTTTTAATTTTTCGAGTACCGCCAAAGTGTAATCAATATTCTTAAATACTGCTGTTTCAGTTACTTCAAAATCAATTATTGAGGGATCAATCGGATATTTTCGAAGCAGTGATTCTAGAAAGACAATCAGATCTCCTGTCACCAATCCCTTTGCTGACATGTTTATTGAAAATTTGATATCAAGTGATCCCGATAATGTCCACGTTTTAATTTGCTTAAAGACATTCTCAAAAATCCATTTTTCAAGTGCTATGATCTGCCCTGAGTTTTCGGCGATTGGAATAAAACTTTCTGGTGAGATGAAGCCTTTCCCTAAGTGGTTCCATCTGATCAATGCCTCTAATGAAGTCAGCTTACCTGTCTTAAGATATACAATCGGTTGATAGTACATCTCAAACGATTCCTCTTCCAAACCCTTTCTAATTTGATTGATCATATGCATATTATAATATACTGATGATCCCAATTGTTGCGAGTAAATCACATATTGATCTTTCAGATTTTCTTTTGCGCTATGAAGTGCTGTACTCGATTTTCCAATCAAATCATGAAAAGTCTGTCCATGATGTTCATATATTGAAACCCCTATGCTGCAGGAGATTCTAACTTCACTGTTTTCCATAAAGCACATATTTTTGCTTTCATACAAGACTTCAGCCAATTCTTTTTCAAGTTCATTTATGCCTCCCGAAAATTCATATATGATCAGAAATTCGTCTTCATTTATGCGTGCAACGGAATGCTGATGCCTATACCTTTTTGACAAAAATGTTGCAAAATTCTTAATGAGTTCATACCCAATTTCATGCCCCAAAGTGTTGTTAATATAGCCAAAATTGTCAATATCAATCTGTATAAAAGCAATTTCCGAATTGAGCTTCAAGTTTTTGATTGTGAGCTCAAAATCACGCTTAAGTTTATCTTTATTAGATAACTGAGTGAGTTGATCATAATGAGCTAAACAGTATAGTTCCTTTTTCAAAGTGTATTTTTCAGTGACATCAATGTGATAACCAATGATATGGACAATCTCACCGCGATCATTTTTTATAGCTCTGCCTCTCGACAACAACCACTTGTATTGCCCATCACGATTGATCACTCTGTACAGATTTTTATATTTTTCTTGCCTAAGATTGATAAATTCTGTCCAAACTCTTTCTGCATCTTCTCGATCCTGTGGATGAATCTTATTTTTCCATGAGTCCAATGTGAACTGTTCTCGCTCCATCTCAATACCCAAATGAGATGGATGCCTTACTGAAACGCTAATTTGTTGGTCCTTTACATGCCAATTCCAAAGATCATCCACAGAGTCTTCTAATAAAAGATTATAATTATCTGAAATGCTATTGATATCGGAACGCGCTTCAGGTATTTCAAATATATGGTCTCTATCTATTAGATTAATTTTTATCACTGCACACATCCTTTAAATTTTAAATTGTGCTACGAGTTGATTTAACTCTAGAGCCAATTTTGATAATTGTTCATTTGCATGAGCTATTTCTTCAATTGCAGAAGTTTGTTCTTCAATTGCAGCGGTTGATTCTTCTGTTGCAGCAGCGTTTTCTTCAGCTATTGCAGACAAGCTTTGCATGGATTCTTGAACCCCTTTATTATGTTGCTCCATTTTCTGACTCAATGCACTGATGATCTCAATGGCCTTTTCTGCCTTTGTCATGGCATTTGAGATTTGAATAAACTTCTGTTCTGTTAGTTTTACGCTCTCTTCTTGCCTTTCAACCACTGCAGATGCGGCTTGCATGCTCTCCACAGCCATTTTGGAGTCATCTTTTAATTGATTGACAATATCATCTATGTCTCTCGTGGAACGCGTAGATTGCTCTGCAAGTTTTCGGATTTCATCTGCAACTACGGCAAAGCCCTTGCCTGCTTCTCCAGCCCTTGCTGCTTCTATTGCTGCATTTAGAGCGAGTAAATTCGTCTGCTCTGCTATTGATGCAATCAAAACACTTGCTTCACCTATTTTGCCCGAACTCACATTGGTCTTGAGAATGCTCTCATATACGGTACCTGCAATTTTATTATTATCCCTAGTATTTTTGTTTAACATGTCTATGATCTTTAAGCCTTCAGTAATGTTTTCAGTGACATTGTCTGAAGCTGCCACAAGATGTCCGATATTGACCTTATCATCTTCAATTAAATTACCAAGCACATTCAATTTATCTGCTCCAACTGTAGTTGTCTGTGCTTGTTCATTTGCACCGATAGAGATTTCTGTTATCGTTTGTGCGATTTCTTCTGCAGCAGAAGAAGCATGATGTGATGTTGCTGTGAGTTCTTGAGAAGCGGCAGAAACTTCTTCTGAAGTTGCCAGTATATTTTTAAGCATAGACCTCAAATTTACGTTAATACTGCTGATCGCCCTCGAAAGTTCTCCAATTTCATCCTTTCGACTTAAATCTTTTTCTGAGATGTCATGAGATATATCGTATTCGGCAATGTACCCTGCATTTACAACGATATTCTCAAGGGGTTTGACTATAGATTTAGAGACAAAATGCAATAAGATATATGAAATCAAAGTGATTACAGTCACTGCAACTATGGATACCATTTTAAGCACTTCAATGTCTGAATAGACCTCCGATTTATCGACTTCAATAACCAGACCCGCAAAATGTTTTCCAATGTTCACAACGCCTAATGAACCGTAAACCGTTTCTCCTAAATAATTATCATATACTCCTGTATAAGTATAATTTAAATCTCCAGATTGAATTGCTGGTGCTAAGAGCTCCACTGCTTTGGTGGCAATGCTCTTCTTAAGTGCTGATGTCTCAGAATATTCTCCCACACGCATTTCAGTCAAAAGCAATCCCTCTGGATTGATAAGATAAGCATTTCCACTTGTACCAATTTTCTCTGTTCCCTGATGAATAATTGCATTTAATTTATTTTGATCAAAAAGAATATTTAAAGAACCGATGACTTTCTTGTGAGATGTGTCAAAGATAGGACAACCCAAGACAATTGAATTATTGCCAATAAAATCAGAGTAAAAGAGTTCTGACCAAGTTTCATGCCCTGCCAAAGCACCAAATACATAATCTCTTTCTTTCAAATCAGCATTTACCAATGCATCAGGATAATTTATGGAAAAGATGCCTTTTCCCTTACCATCCGTCAAAAAAATGTCCGTGTACTCATATTCATCTGCTGCTAGCTTGAGATATGCCTCTATCTTCTGCTCTGCTTCTATTTTAGACGTTTGACTTTCAATCGTACTCGTCATCGTTTCCACATTTTTGATAATGCTATCTGAACTGGAAAGTACTTTGCCATCCCCCAGACGGCTTTTAAAATAAGATAAGAGTTCATCTTTTGCTGTTGTTGCAAATAATTCATTGGAACGATGTATAGATTTTTCCAACTCCTTGACAGCCGTGTTAAAAATCATCATACTGATGAGGATTATTGGTATAATCCCTGTTAAAGTAAATATTGCCCCCAATTTTGTTCTCATCTTTAAATTCTTCATTTTTGTTCTCCTTATGTCTTTTTCTATTGCCCCCTATTAACTACAACTTCCTTTTCTAATTCTTATGCCATATATATTATGTATAGCTCTATCTATCTCGATTTACATAAACTGCTTTTTGGAATTTAACGATTGATTTCAAATTGTTATTTTAATATGATTATACGCTTACTAAAATAATACCACATTTAACTTATAAGTTCTATATTAACTTTTCAATTACTGGGTATTTATACTATTTATTGTTATTCTATATCTATAAGGGGGGAACTATGGTTTTAGACTATAAACTAATTGGAATTCGTATAAAAAAATTTAGAAATTTACGGGGATTAACACAAAATCAGCTTGCAGAATTACTAGATATTTCCAATGTCTATGTGAGCCGATTAGAACGTGGAACTGCCAAAATAAGTTTGGAGATGACTTATAAAATTGCTATTATTTTAGATGTGCCAATTGGTATGCTCTTAACGGGGGTAGATCAGGAATCTCATGATTATTTGGATTTTGAAATTAACAATTTATTAAAGCAATGTTCAAGTGATAAAAAAAACCTTATATATGATCTCATAAAGGCTGTAATGGCACACTAAAACAAATGCCATCTACCTATCTGAAGTTGCCGATAAGCGGATGGCATTTCACTTTATATGGGGCGTCACTTATGTGATGCTCTTTTAGTCATTATTTGTACTCTTAATCTTACCATAAAAAATAAATATAATGATTGAAATAAGCATCCCGATATAAACTGCCGTTTGCATTGGGAAACCAAGTACAATCCAAAGTAGACTCGCAAGAGGACTCAGTGCAATTGCAAAGACGCCCACTTTAGGATTAATGCGATCATTAAAATAGAGTGCAACCATGACGGGAATAAATATAGGGACTGCTCTAAACATCATGGACATAAAACCAAAGTTTAGAATCATAGAATCTTTACTTAAGGTCGTTATCATCACAGTTAAAACGCCAATCAAAAGAATGACAATCCTCATAAATCTCATTTGTTGTCCATCTGATGCCGTTTTACAAAAACCCTTTTTATACAAGTCTCGGGTAAAAATTGTACTGATACCAAGTGTCAATCCAGCAGCAGTTGCTAAAGAAGATATGAGAATCGTAGCAAGCGTGATCCCTGCCAAAGTCTTTGGTAAGTAAGTCACAACAAACAACGGAAAGGCATTCGCCGGTACGATATCCGGTTGATTAACTCTCATGAACATCCCCACCAATGTGCAGACAATGCCAATGGGTAAAACCAGTGCTGCTGTGATCACGCCACTTGCGTATGCAACTTTCTTGTTCTTACTTGCCATTACCGTCTGAAAGTAATTTTGAGTGGCCAAAACGCCCACCACAGTGGATAAATAAGCACCTAAATCCGATATGCCTCCACCATTGAAAAGATTGTACCAGTAAGCATCCGTAAGTGTATGCCTAATACCAGAGATGCCGTTTAATTTGAAGAGGATATAGCCGCCTGCAATCATACTGGTGCCATATAACAAGAACATTTTTAAGGTGCCCACCATGGCACCACCCCAAAATCCACCAAAGATCACATAGGCGATAAGCAAAACGACCACCATTATTGTAACCAGTAACCCCTGCATATTAAACACCGTACTAAAGAGCGCATTACAAGCAAGAACCTGACCGTTGATATGTATAAACATCCCAAATGAAAGGGCGATACCTGCAACAACACTGGCCTTTTTTCCAAATCCCATCTCTAGTATCTGGGGTAACGTCTCTACTTTTTTTTCTTCTATGAGCTTGCCATAGACAAAACTTAACAGTATGCTCGCCGTACAAAGGCCTAAAATAAACCAAATAGCAGCATAACCTCTCGTGTAAGCCAATTGAGCTGTACCAACAGTAGATGCACCTCCTATGATCGCTCCCATAAGCGACCCCGTTGCTGCAAATGTGCCCACACCGCTACCGGCAGTTATAAAATCATTGGAACTCTTAATCTTGAATTTTGACAAATATCCCAATAGTGCTGTGACGAGTAAGGTTATTGTTGCACTGAAAATAATCATAAGTCTACCTATCCCTATTTCTATTAGATTCTATATCGTTCTACATTTATGCAATCATAGTCTAGAGAGTTTCCTATGCTATAATGCCACCATGGTAACAAATAACTTGATCTGCCTCACGAGCTAAAATTTTATTTAAAGAAGCTTCTGCCTCCTTTAAATCCAGCGTAAATTGAGGATTGGCAATGACTGGCTTTCCATTTTCGAGCGCAATTGCATCCCCTGTGATTATGGTTTTAAGGTTTTGAACATATACCGAAATGTGACCTGGTGTATGACCTGACGTTTCTATTATGGTACAGCCTGCCACATGATCCCCCTCTTTTACTTTATGATCTACTGCCACGGGTTTAACTGCCCTTAGAATATCGCAAAATGCTTCTCCAAAGGCCTTTTGTTCTTCTGGCAAATAAGCTTGCATCTCTTCTGCCTGCGTCAGCCTTAAGGATTTCAATTCACCAGAGATATAAGGGGCCTCTTTTTCACTTGCCACCACTAGAATGTGAGGATACTTGGCTTTGAGTTCAGCTAAAGCACCCATATGATCATGATCTTGATGTGTTATGAGCACATGCGTTAAATCATCACATTTTAAACCTTTAAGGTTCATTTCTGCTTCAAGCTTTTCTAGAAATCCCGTATAGCCACAATCTATTAAAATCATGCTGTCATCACCTTTTACCACAACAGGGTGGATGACATCTTCTATTTCGCCAAATTTGAATTTAAGATCTAAAATAATAAGCTTTTCCATTATAAAATCACTCCTAATGATAATCTGCTCAGCGTGTCTCACAACTGGGCTTTACAGGTTAATACTCACAAGATGAATTATATCGCTCTATTCTATTTTATGCAATAGAGATAAGCGATCTGAATGATTAAACCGCTATGTTGTCAACTGCAAAAAAGACTCAGTCCGATTGGATTGAGTCAGAAATATGGTAACTATAATGCGCTTTGTATTGTCTTATGAATTAAATCACTTATTTATCCTAAGTATACTCTAGCAATTTACAAACTTGGAAAATCGCAAACTTACTCTGGCAATTTACAGACATCAATCCAGTTCAAACTTTTAGAGTATTGCTCCAACTCTGGAATCGTCAGTTCAATTGCGCTATTGGCACTCCCACAAGCGGGAAAAACCGTTTTAAACCGTTTAAGAGATTCGTCTAAATAGACTTCAACACCCTCTTTAACCCCAAATGGACAAACGCCACCCACCGCATGCCCCACTAAGGGTTCAAGTTCGTCATGTGCAAGCATTTTGGCTTTTTTACCAAATTTGAGTTTATACTTAGCGTTGTTTACTTTTGCATCCCCAGCAGCAACGATTAAGACCACCCTTTCATCCACTTTAAAAGACAGTGTCTTAGCTATACGCGCACCTTCACATTGCAGGGCTTGCGCTGCAAGTTCCACAGTTGCACTGGATACATCAAATTCTTGAATCTTATCTTCAAGTCCATATTGACTAAAATATTTTTTTACCACATCAATTGCCATGTCTATATGCCTCCAATTTTTTATATAGATTATCATAATGCACTTTTGTTTTCAATGAGATATTCGAGCATTGTCCAAAAAAAGATTGATAATTAATACACGATATGTTCTGCTTTCAACCTCAATTCATAAAAGTATCTGAGCCATTCCGGTTGTTCTTCTAAACGATCACATGCATCTATAAGCGTTCTCTTGCCCACCCTTCTGTCCAAAATCGCCAACAGTCGGATCAACGGATTTTCTGAATTCAAACTTACTCTAATATTTTGATTCAAATAGCATTCAATGGCATCTGTAAACTGCCAAACATCAAACAGACCTTCTTCAAGTCTTATGGCATCAACACATTCTTCAGCTTCGGTATTGGCTTCATCATTTAAAAATACTTTACCATTCCAAACGCGACGCGATACATGCCGTTCCGCCTTAATGCGCTGCTCCACTTCTCTTTGGCCCCTATAATATCTGAAGATATCACCCTGAATAATCTCCTGATCATCCACGAGGATTGTCATTCTGCCCGATTCATCATGTGCCTTTCTATATTTCGTCACAAAGTATTTTACACGTCCACTAAGTGCAGGACAGAGTAGATCTGTTTCAAGCCTCTTCTTAATGCCACTCCACGATTGAGGCATAAGCATCCCTCCCTTATCTAAAAAATTATATCATAAAAAAGCGCAAAAACTTGCTATAAAACAATTTATAAACAAGCTGTCACGCTTTTTAAGGTTGGCATAATTTTTAAAGTTACTTGATAAATTTAATGACTCTGTTGAGTAGACCATCCGCCACATAGACTTCGCCATTAGCACCACAGGCAATCCCTTGAGGTGAAAAGAAATTGCCCGAGCTACCGCTAAAAATACCCCATTTCTCCACAAATACTCCATCAGATGTAAATTTTTGAACTCTGTTATTAGAGCTATCCGTTACATAGACATAATCATTGTCATCTATTGTAATGCCAATTGGCAAAAATAAGTCGCCATCTCCAAATCCCCAGTTATCCAGCGGGTCTACATTTGGGACACCTCCATTTGTACCCCATTTTGTTATGAAGTTTCCATGTTTATCGAACTTCTGAATCCGACTGTTCGCTCTATCGGTCACATAGATATTATCTTGTGAATCGCTGGCAATAAAGAAGGGCTGTCTAAACTGGCCGTCTTGCATGCCTTCTGTTCCCCAACTGTCTGCATAAATACCCAATGGACTGAATTTGACAATTCTATTCCCACCTGTATCTGCCACATAAGTACAACCATCACTGGTTGTGCAAACGCCCACAGGGAGTGTTAAGTGCCCATATCCAAAATTTGAAAGCCAAGTCCCATTTTTAGAAAATACCTGAATTCTTGAATTACCAGTATCTGCAATCACAAGATTATCATAATACTTATCGTAACATATCTGTTTTGGCACTGTGAACTGCCAATAGTAAATACCATATGACATAGGGCCGCCATCGCCACCATTGCCACCCCATTTATCCACCAAATTGCCACTAGAATCAAACTTTTGAACTCTATGATTGGCTGTATCCGTCACATAGGCGTAGCCTTCATCATCCACAGCAACACCTGTTGCACCTGAAAACACACCATCATTCGATCTAAGCTTGCCAAAATTATCCACTAAAGTAGCGTACGTTGAATAACCGCTAAACTTTAAGAGTTGACTGTTCCCCGTATCGGAGACGATAAACTTCCCATCGCCAAGCGGTAACACTTGACACGGAAAAATAGGTTCTAATTTAACCAGTCCAATTGTTGTTGAGTATTGATATTGATGATTGGCGTCATATTTTTTGATCTTATGATTAAAAGTATCTGCAATATAGACATCGCCATTGTCATCTAAATTAACACCTCTTGGATAAAGAAATTGATAATCTGAATCACCTGCTGTACCCGTTCCGATCTGCTCAATAAAGTTTCCATTTACATCCAATACTTGTACTCTATTATTGAATGTATCGCAGATATATACGCGATCACCAGCAGTAGACTGCTTTATCGCAATACCTTGAGGCAGTCGAAATTGGCCTTGAGCAGTGCCCCTTGTACCATACTGATATAGAAATGCGCCATTCTCGTCAAAGACTTGGATTCTATCGTGAAATTCATCACATACATGATATCGGTTTTGGCTGTCTATTCCAATCTCCCTTGGAAGGCCAAACTGTCCATTGCCATTGCCAAACGATCCCCATGAAGTGATGTAATTCCAATTGGCATCAAATTTTTGAATTCTATAATTCGCAGTATCTGCCACAAGTATGTTGCCATTGTTGTCAATTGACACACCAAAAGGTGTATCAAACTGACCGGGAGCACTGCCAAGTGTTCCAAACTTTTGTAAAACGGTGCCATTTGAGTTCATCTTAACAATTCGATGATTGCTCATATCTGCCACATAAATATTCCCACTGCTATCTTTCGCCATAGCCACTGGTGAGTTAAAGTAAACTTCTGTTGCCCCTTCTGTAACTTCCCCAAGAACATCAGCCACATTAGCCATTGTAATTTGACTCAACAACAATAAAATCAGTCCTAAAACAGATACACTTTTCAATAATTTTCGACTCATCTTATCCCCCTTTTTATTTCGCTTTAAACGGATATCATAATTTTAAGATTTATCCACTATGGCATTAACCATGATTTCATGGGCATCTACCATTGGCGAATGTCCACAATTGGAAGCGACGATTAGACGCGCATTATCCCCAATAGATGCCCTGAGTTCTTCTGCCTCTTGCACAGAAACAAGCAAGTCCGAGTCCCCTTGAATCATCGTAACAGGTACCTTAACACGCCAAGCCTCATTGGTGCCCATAGTAACACCGTTGTAATAATCTGAGATATTAAACGAATTAAGGCCATGATAGATGTCTATTAAATTTTTTTGTTTTAGACTCTCCCTAATATGTTTTTCAAAAATATCTGGTTCAGGCATGTTTTTATTGTAGATCGCCATTTGCCATACTTTTTTATAGTACACTTCGTCATGTTGGTTTAATGCATTTTCAAGTGCCATTTTTGAAGGTTCTAACATGATCTCTTGTTTGGATGTCAAAAGTCTTTTTTCACCTTCTTTTGTCACTTCATAAGAGTGATATCCTGAAACACCTGCTGATGCAATTAAAAAGAGACGATTCACATGATTTGGATAACTCGATGTAAAATAGAGACTTACTGCACCGCCTGTTGACCATCCTAGGAGATCAAATCGCTCTAAATTAAGTGCGTCCACAAAGAGTTTTAAATCCCCTGCAAGATCTCTTAACGTATCGATCGGACGATTATAGGTACTGTCCCCGAATCCCCTCATATCAATTGCATACGCATTAAATTCATCTGGTAAATCCTGAATGATTTCTTCATAGAAAATGGAACTTGCAAGATTACCATGTACCAATAAAATAGTCTTTGCCCCGCCTTCAGAGTGTCTATACGATAATCTCTCGCCATTTTTGAGTTCGACTGATTTCAATTCAATTTTTCTCATTTATCTTCTGCCCTTTTTCCCTTCTTTAAAATGTAATTGCCAATCACCATTTTGATGACTTCACTTGTGCCAACACCGATGTCCATAAGTCTTGCATCTCTGCTGTACCGTTCAACTGGATTGGTTTTTAAATACCCATGTCCTCCCATAATCTGAACTGCTTCATAGCAGATTTTCTGGACCGTTTTGCCAACGGCAACTTTTGCAACTGAAGCTTCAATGGCATAATCCTGTCCAAGCTCACGCTTTACGCAAGATTGCTCTAAAAGCGCTTTACTGCCTTGAAGTAAAATATGCATATCTGCAATTTTTTCTTGTATGGCATACAGCGTTGCAATGGGTTTGTCCTGGACTTTTCTATCATTGGCATAGTTTACAGCGGCTTCAAATGCCGCTTCTGCAATCCCAATACCCATAGCCGCCATGCCAAGCCGTCCACCCACAAGACCATAGAGAGCGGCTCTAGTGCCACCTTCAATCACATCTTCAGGTCGCACAGTGGCCTTATTAAGTATCAAATTCGTCGTTGAGGAACTTCGACATCCCATCTTGTCTAATTTTTCTGTAACTTTTAGGCCCTCAGTTTCTTTACTCACGATAAACAATTGATGCTGTGGTCTAGAACTTTTCATTTCCGTTAATGGCTTTTCCATGCATGTCACCACAAATAAGTCCGCCACAGCACCGTTGGTTACAAAATACTTCGCACCATTTAGTACCCACAGATCATCTTGTTTTTCTGCTGTCATTTTGAGTCCCATGGCGTCAGATCCTGCGGTGGCTTCACTAATGCTGTAAGCAGCAATTTTGTCCCCTTGAATCAGTGGTGTTAAATACTGATCCTTTTGCATTTGAGTGCCGTACTTTAAGATAACGTCTATTGCCATCCAGTGAACGATCAGCAATAAGCTGAGCCCGGCGCTTTCTTTTGCAATTTCGCTGATGACGCGCATGGCCGTACTCACCTTAAAACCACTACCGCCATATTGAGTTGGATATGCAACGCCAAATAGGCCTAGTTTTCTCATGGCTTCAAACAATTCCACTGGACAATGATTGTCTTCATCAATAGCCTTGGCAATGGGTGCTAATGACTTTTGAACAAACTCAATTGTATTTGAAATCATTTGCGCCTCTAAATCATTCACTTGATTATGATATGCCTCTGTAGACATGATTACCTCCCTCATTGTGCCCATTAAAGTGTCATTTCTTTAAGTGTGCTGGATACGATGAACTCAGCCTCTGTGATATTTTGAATATCCTGAACAGATAATCCTGGGTAGACTTCACGTAAAATCAGCTGACCTGCATCTATATCAAAGACCGCTTTTTCTGTAATGATGGTCTTGACGCACCCCTTACCCGTCAGTGGTAGTTCACAATGTTTCTTAATTTTAGAATTGCCCTTTTTATCAGTATGTTGCAAAGTTGCTATGATCTTTTTAGTGCCGTAAGTCAAATCCATGGCGCCTCCAATCCCAGGCCACCACATGCCGTTGCGTTTAACTGCCCAGTTGGCAATATTGCCTTCTTGATCCACTTCAAGTGCCCCTAGGATAGTCACATCAATATAACCGTTTCTCATGGCGCCAAGCGAAGTCGCAAGCGACATACAGGCCCCGCCATTTAACAGTGTAACCGGTTCAGAACCCGCATTTGTAATATCTGAATTGCAAGTGTTATAGCTAGGGCGTGCACCAAATCCAAACGCACCATTTTCAGTGTGCATAATGAGTGTTACCGACTCAGGCAAGTAATTCACCGCTTGAGTGGGGATGCCAAATCCCAAATTGGCAACTTGACCATCTTCTAATTCTTGCGCTGCTCTTCTGGCAATAATTTCACGAACGTCCATTGATATCCTCCTTCACTAATTTTCCACGATCAAGCCAAACCGACTTGTACAGTTCATCTTGTTCATCTATTTTTTGGCCTTGGACGACAGCATTGACAAAAACGCCCGGACAACCAACCCGCTCTGGCGCTATTGTGCCCACTGGTACGATTTCATTGACTTCAGCGATTGTGTATTTCCCCGCCATGGCAATATCCATATTGTTATTGAGACTGGTCCCTCTAAATTCTAAATTGCCCATTGTATCTGCACGCCACGCTTTTACAATGGCAACTTCAGCTGTGAGAGCAGGTTCAATAAAACATTTAACCCCATTCACTTCAACCACTTCTTTGGGTTTTTCTAAATCTGGAAACAGCCCTTCTGCATCTAATATGCCGACGCCCACTGGCACGAGAACACCTCCAAGCCCCATGGCACCTGCTCTAACCTTCTCTATCCAAGTCCCCATTGGGAAAAATTCTTTTACCAACAGTTCGCCTGCCAAGTAAGCCTCTGTGGATTCAGCTGAAGTCCCCACATGTGTGGAAATCAGTTCCTTCACTTGTTTGTTCTTATACAGCATTGATTTTCCGAAACCACTCATCCCCGGTGTAACTGCGATTAAAGTTAAATCCTTAACGTTTCTCGCCACCAACTTCTCAATAGAGACAAGGGGCGAACCCGCATCAATAAATCCACCTAACATAAGTCTTGTGCCATCTTTGACAACACTTAAAGCTTCTTCAATTGGCATTACTTTTGATTTCATATAGCACCTCCATTCAGTCTTGCCATTATCAAATTGCAATATGTATGCCAAAAGACATAAGGTCACTATAAGGCTCTTTTTTAGACAAAAATCAGATTATCAAGATCTTTTTATGTTGCCACAGGGAACACTTTTAGTGTACAGTTGTTGCAAAAAGGAACAGACTTTAATCCATTTAGATTAAAGTCTGTTTCGCACAACCTCTTCTCCCCTATGCTATAACGTATACTTCTGTAGACGACATCATGTAGCAAAGGATTGTTCAACTTTTGACACTCTAGCGCTTTTTACTTCAAAGCCATATTCAAGCGCTTCATTTTTTTATAGAGCACTGTTCGATTAATTTCAAGCAGTTCTGCCGCTTTTGTTTTGTTCCCATTGCATTTTATCAGTGCCATGGAGATCATTTGTTTTTCGGTATCCTCAATCAAATTATTTAGAGCAGTATTCAGATCATCTGTGGGGTTCGAATCATCATTTAAACGCATTGTAGGATGCAGAATTTGTGCATCGGCACCTGATTTATCCCACGGCACTTTAGTCAATTGATTCACATCTATGATGTCCTCTTGAATGAAGTTTGCCGCCTGTTCAATAAAATTTTCAAGTTGCCTAACATTCCCTGGCCAATGATAAGCCATAATTTTAGCCATGGACTCCGGTGTAAAACCTCTATGTGTCGTGCCAAGCTTTTGAGTAATCTTCACAAGAAGGCCTTCTGCATACCTCGGAATATCCGTCTTGATATCTCGAAGTGACGGCATATTGATTTCTAAAACTTTTAAACGGTAATAAAGATCCTCACGAAAAGTACCCGCTTGAATCATTGCTTTAAGATCTCTATTAGTTGCCGCAATAATTCTAACATCCAGTTCAATAAAAGTGTTGCTCCCCACCCTTTCTATTCTTCGGTCCTGTATGGCTTGAAGCATTTTAGCTTGCATATAGAGCGGCATATCTCCAATTTCATCTAGAAAGAGCGTCCCACCATTTGCCGCTTCAAACTTGCCCGGTTTGCCTTCTCTATTGGCTCCGGTAAAAGCACCTGGGGCATAACCAAAGAGCTCCGATTCCAAAAGATTTTCAGGAATTGCGGCACAGTTGACCTTTACAAAAGGCGCATGACTTCTTGAAGAACGATTGTGAATGGCTTCCACCATGATGGTTTTACCTGTGCCGCTTTCTCCAGTGACCAATAAATTTGAAATAGACCGAGATGCTTTTCTCGCCATTTTTTTAACGAGTAGCATGGGTTCTGTCTCACCTATAATATCCATACAAGTGTGAAGCTTACCATCTGTTAGACTCAGTTTTCTTGGCAGTATGCGTTCTGCAAACTGATTTGCCGCTTCCATAGTTGGAAAAGCAGTTCTCAAAATAGAGCCCATCCATTTTGCTTCAACATAAAAGGGCGTTTTATGAACAACGATCTGGTGACACCCTATGGTTAACGTTTTGCCCCATTGTGCTTTGGCACTTTTGAAATGCAATTCAAAAGTGCACTGAGGCATGAGTGTTTCTATGGAACTTCCTTCTATTTCGGGAGCAGGCTTTTCCAAAATGCGTTCAAAATATGAATTGCAAAACAGAATCTCACCTGTAATGCTCACCACCATAATGCCCTCATGACTATTTTCAACCATGTTTGATATCAAGTTTAGCACTATATTTTCTCTACTGATTTCACACATTAGCTCTCTCCAAATATATAGATTCCATCCATTAAAGGTTTGTGGTTACTTTTAATTTACTGTTTTTAGAATAATCTGTAAAGTCTTATTACATCACCAGCAAAAAAATCTTTACGCAAAACTCCGAATTCTGCGCCTGAAAATTTATAAGCGGATGAAATCAGTGATGTGACAATACTCGGATTTAAAAATTTATGTCTTCCGAAAATATGAGATATATCATTTTTTTTTTATTTAATTTGCGTTAAACTTTGATCAGAATAAACTTTAAGAAAGAAGGTGGTTTTATCCATTACATTGCCAGACTATTCAAATCATATCTATTTTATACCACATCTGCTTTTGGGATCAGTCTAACCATAAAAGCCAACGTTGGAGTGAGTAGCTTTAACTCCATGAACATTGCCATAGCCAATGCCGCTGACATTAAGGTGGGCACCATTACGACTTTTATCAATATGGCCTTTTTATTGGGTTTCATGATCTTGACGCATTTTACACTGAGGAAAAAATATATGATCCAAACGCTCTCGGTCATTTTATTTGGCATGCTCATTAATTGCTTCACCTATACGGTTCTGAAAGACTTAATAGTGGAAAATTATGTATTGCGGCTCTTGCTCATTAGTCTTGGGACAACCATTGGCGGGTTATCCGTGGGCATGATTATCAGTTATGATGCCATTACTTTCCCAATTGAAAGTTTTTGCCTTGCCATTGCTGAGCGAACCAAGTTTACCTTTGTCAAATTGAGATATTTTATCGATATTTTTTCAGTTACCATTTCACTGATTGTATCCTTTTCTTTTGCACTCCCGCTTTATGTTCGAGAAGGTACAGTCATCAGTCTCCTCATCTTATCTGCTGCCATGAACTTTTCGAAAGAGCTGTACAGTCGATATACACTTGGAAAGGTGACAACCTAAACTGTGATGACAGGCCTGACCCGTTCTCATCCTACTGATTATAGATGACCTCACATGCCGTCCCTAATCTCGAAAAATACGAATGATTTAAAATACCATTCAATTATCTTTTGCTCTGATAACTGAATGGTATTTTATGTTTCTAAACGGTATTTTATGCTTTTAAACTAAAAAGACAGTCTTATTCTAAACTGAGTTGCATCTCTATTGCTTTTACAGGACATCTATCAGCGACGTTATTAAGGCTTTGAACGAAGTCGTTGTCAGTCAACTTAGTGTCAATTTCGTCAAGCAACGACGTGATCAACACCTTTCCATTATATTCAAAGAGTTCTGGCATTGCTTTTACGCAGAGCATACATTTGACACAAGTTCGCTCGTTAATTTGAATCTTTTTAGATACGACGCGCTCATTTTCTTGGCTTTTTATATGCTCAAGAACCTCTTGTTTGGATACAAATCGCTTTGCAAGTCTCCCCATGACTACAATTGCAATTACCGTACAAGCCCATCTTATACTCATGAATTTAAACCCTAAAAATTTAGCCTCATTGGCCAACATTGGCACTTTAACAACAGCCCAAGCACTGATTATAATCACAATATTTTCTATACTGGTACCCTTTTTTATGAGCGACAGGCTTATGGGGAAAGCGGCATAGATCGGACCAGCTGAGATACTCCCGAGTATTATACTCATCACATTTCCTTTTAAGCCCGATGATTCTCCAAGATGTTGCTCTATAAAGGGCTTAGGCACCCAAACCTCTATGAGCGCTGTCAAAACAAGAATCACTGGCATAATCTCAAGCATTTCCTTGATATAGTACCATGTGTTAAACAGGGATTCTTGTCCTTTTGCAGGAAATAATACAAATAGGCTCACATATAAAATAGCAACGCCTATTAACACTCTAAATTTTTTCATCTTAAAATCACCCCCATTGAAAATGCAATAATAATGGCAAATACAAAACTCAAACCGTTTCGTACTAATGTAAATTTGAGTCCAAAAGCTTCTTTTTCAATGGGAAAAGTTGCAATTCCCACCATTGTTAAAGTGGTTAAAAAAGCAATCGCCGGAAGCACACTTGCACCGAGTTTGAGAAAAGAGGCCACCAGTGGAAAGGCCACAAATGCGGGAATAATGGTTACACTGCCAAGCAATGCACCAGCAACGGTGGAGAACAACTGATTTGAAGAACCCAGTACGCCTTTAATCAACTCGGGTGGCAACATACTGAGCATGAAACCGATTAGAAATAAAATACCCACAATTTGAATGAGCATATTTTTAATCATTTTAGATGCCATGCCAAGTGCACTCTTTGTCTCTAAAGGCTTTTTATAAAGCGAAAAAAGTAATGCGATTAAACTTACACTCCATAATCCTACTGTCATATCGACACCTCACTTTAATATTGATTACTTATTAAAACAATCATATACTATACTTAAAAAGAAAAGTGTTACCTATGATACACTTTTGAGCAAGGGGGAATTTATATGAAAAAAGCTTATCTTGATGTCCTTAAATCGTCTGATCTCTTCGGTGACTTTAGCACCGCTCAACTTGAAAGCATTATGAAAAAGGATCACGTTTCCATCAAAAGTTTCAACCCCCAAAATATAATTCACCTAGAACTTGAAACCTGTACGCACCTAGATTTTATACTTGAAGGAAAAGTCATTATTCAGCAGATCGACATCAATGGCAACTTACTTACAATGACTGAATTCTCTGCTGGAGATAACATTGGGGGCAACGTCTTATTCTCACAGGCCAATTTTTACCCGATGACGATCATAGCCTTAACCGATGTCGTCATTATGCAGTTTTCTAAAGCCCTAGTGCTTAAGTTCTGTCAAACCAATCAAAATTTTTTAGAAAATTTTCTCATGAGCCTATCCGATAAATCTTTTATTTTGACTCAAAAAATTAAGGTACTCTCAACGAAAAGCATCAGAGAAATGTGTCTTGATTTTATTGAAAGTGAATATAAAAGACAAAACCAAAATCCAATTATTTTACCCCTTAGTAAAAAAGCACTTTCAGAAAAGCTCGGTATCCAACGCACCTCTTTATCAAGAGTTCTGACACAATTACAGAGTGAAGGCTATATAGAATACAGTGGACGGTCTATTAGGATTTTAAAAAAATGATGTTGTATATGTAAAAAAAGCCATTTAAAAAAGGCAATTTCTTTAACCTTTAGTAAATGGCTTTGGTATTTTAGCTTCACAGGGTATCCCAACTTGGCATTTGCCACAACCATATCGGGGTTTATATTTTTCTTCTATCTGATCCACGTAATCAGAACATAAAATATGGTCTTTTCCTGTTTGAATATCAATTGCATCCACAGGACACTTTTTAATACAAGCACCGCACAGAGTGCAATATTCATAAATATCCTTATAAGCTCTTTGAGTTTTCTCTAAATTTAAATTGGTAACGATACTGCCAAATCTGCCTGCCATCCCCTTTTCTGTAATGAGTCCTTTAGAAAGGCCAAAAGTTCCAAGCCCACAAACAAATGCCGCATGTCTTTCCGACCAATTGCTTGAAAAAGGCGTTATAGAGGCTTCAAAATTCTTAAAAATCTTAAATTGCTCGTCCAAAGAGGGGATTCTACTGATATACCCTTCGGATTCAATTTTATGATTTAAATATTCACACAACTTACGAACGGCAAGTTGCCCTTCGATGCGTCCGTGCAACCAAGCCTCTGACGGGAACAATTTATCCACTCTATTACTTTCTCTTACGGCTTTCGTAAAGGGTAAGAAAAATGATATAACCGTTTTTGCCTCAGGCAACCACTCCTTAGGGGACATAAAGGATTCACCGATCACCGAGGGCCCTTTAAATGATGAAAAGTAGGCATCTTCTGCATCACCAAATGCAAAAATAGGTTCTTCAAAGATTTTTAATCCCACTACTTTTTCAGAAATCGCAATCTCACTTGTAATGTAATTGGCTTCTGTCTGCTCCATAAATTGCCGAGCTTCTCTGATCAAGGCCTCTTTATTCATATTTTATTCTCCACCTATTCATCCAATCTCCTGCTTTTAAAATTGGTCTTCATCCCATGCCAATACATCTTCCGGCTCTCTTAAGTGCTCAAAAATCTGCCATAAACCTTCACCAGTGTAAGCACTCACTTTATAGATTATATCACAACCAGAAAGTTTAAGCCATTCTTCATCCATTTCGGGATTGGAATCTGGTAGATCTACCTGTGTTACGATACCGACGACTTCTCGATTGACACGAGGCGTCAAATTGGGCGGATATAGTGAGTACACATCCGTAGCACTGATTAAAAGGCCCGCCACATCCGCTTCATAGGTGTAGAGCGCAAGTGCTTGTGCCAATGTCACCTGTCTTCCTAGTACCGTTTCTTGTATAATTCTCATCCATTTTTCTGCATCAATTTAGAAAGGTCCCCATTTTATACTCTGTGCAATCGTCACTAATATACCGCCAAGAAGATACTGCAGTACAACTAATGGTATCATCCATTTAGCCCACTTGTTCCATGGAATTTTAGCTAAAGCGAGACCAGCCATAAAATAACCCGATGTCGGAGTGAAAATATTGGAAATACCATCCCCTAATTGATAGGCCAATACAGCGGTTTGACGCGTTACACCTACCAAATCTGACAACGGCGCCATAATCGGCATTGTCACTGCTGCCTGACCACTTCCAGAAGGCACCACAAAGTTTAAGAAACATTGAAATATATACATGCCCACAGCTGCTAAAGTAGCAGGTAACTGAGAGACGCCAGTGGACGTCGCATAGAGAATCGTATCTAAGATATGGCCTTGTGTTAAAATGACTAAAATTGCTCTGGCAAATCCCACAACCATTGCACCCCCAGCAAGACTCGCCATACCTTCAATAAATTTCTCTGAGAATCCGTTTAGACCCATGTTCGCCACAAAAGAAACGACAATGGCCATGCCAAGAAAAAGAGCAGAAATTTCTTGAATATACCAACCGTACTGCATAACGCCAAAGACGAGCAAACCAATGGTGGCCAAAACAATCATAAGAATAAACTTATCTTTTAGAGTGAAGGCCTTGAGGACACTTAAATCGAGAACGTCTTCACGCGTTTGATCAAACTCATGCATGATACTGATCTTGGGATTTTTCTTCACGCGTCCTGCATACCAATAGACATAGGAGATGGCCAAAGTGGTCATACAGATGTAGACAATAATGCGAAAGCCAATGCCCGAAAATAAAGGCAATTCTGCAATGCCTTGTGCAACACCTACTGTAAAAGGATTTAAAAATGCGCCTGCAAAGCCTGCCCCTGCACCCACTAGTACCATTGCAATCCCTGTTATTGAATCAAATCCTAAAGCAATTGCCAAGGTGACCATAATCGGAATAAATGGCAGGGTTTCTTCTGCCATTCCAAATACAGCACCACCAAGAGAAAAGGCAACCATGACGATGGGGATAATGGCTCTTTCCTTGCCCGACATGGTTTTGGTTATTTTACCTAAACCGGCTTCAATGGCGCCTGTCGATTGAACAACAGAAAATGCGCCTCCCACAATGAAGATAAAAAAGATAATTTGAGCCGTCTCCACCATCCCTTGTGGAACAGATTTGAGATAATCAAAGAGGCCAAGTGATGTGGATTCAATATATTGAAACGAATTGGGATCTACCACTGTTCGCCCACTGGCATTTTCAATCATATCGTATTGGCCTGCTGGAATAATATAAGTTAAAAGGGTACAAATAGCCATAAAAATTAATAAAATAGCATACACATGTGGCACTTTAAACTTTTTCTTTTTTTCATTTCCTTGATTTGAATTAATACTCATTATTTCCCCCCTACTTAAATTTTTATAATAAAGATGACATCTCACTGATCTCCATCTCTATTTACAACCCATTGACCTGAGTGTTATCTGCAAAATTCAATTGCCGTCATTGCATAAATTAAAACTGCAGGTCTGATCTGTGATATTTCCAGAAACTCATTTGCAGAATGAGCGCTTTCCAAATCCCCTGGCGCAAAGACAATTGTTGGTATTTTGGCGTAACGACTCAATAGCCCCCCATCACTCCAAGCTTGAAAATACGTCTGCTTAGGTTTATTTTGAGTGATTTGCTCTGTCGCTTTCGTGACGATATCAACAATGGGATGATCCTTTTCAATCTCCATAGCCTCATGGACATAACCCTTTTTCATGAGACTCACATCTAATACTTTCAGCGTACATCGAAAATTTTTATCTTCATCGTGTAATGCATCCAGAATATCTTGATATTCTTGTACAACTTGGTCATAACTTTCACTGGGAACCCATCTACGATCAACCTGCAGGCAACACGCTCCTGCCACCGTGCTCGGTTGTGTACCGCCTTGTATTAAGCCATAATTCATAGAAGACGTGCCGATAATAGGATGTGTTTTACTCTCGATCTTTGGCATCAGTTCCGAATCTACGCGTTGAATAAATTTCACGGCCTGACCGATGGCATTAATCCCTTCTTTTTGTTTGCCACCATGAACGGTTTTGCCTTGGAAGTCAAATTGAAACCATTCAAGGCCTCTATGAGCTATGCAAATATTTAATTCCGTAGGTTCCCCCACAATAGCCGCGTCTGCTAGTATACCCGATTCTATGAGGTGAATCGTCCCTTCGCTTTTATTTTCCTCGTCAATGACACCTGCAAAGATCACATCTCCCTGTAAAGCAATATTTGCCCGCTTTAATGCGACCATACTTGCAATCATACAAGCCAGAGGCCCCTTCATATCCACCACACCTCGCCCTTTTAGCTTGCCATCCTCTTCAATTACTTCAAAGGGATCACCGAGCATATCATAAGGGGGGACTGTATCTAAATGACCAGTTAACATCAAGCGCTTACCATTGCCTTTGCCCTTTAATCTCGCAATCACATTGCATCTACCATCTATTACGGGGATGATTTCAGCTGGGATACCTGCCGCCACAAAGAAGTCGTGAATCCATAGCGCCACAGAAGTCTCTTGATTTTCAACACCTGGATAGCTAGGTCTTTTGACCAATTCTTTTATGATATGGATGATCTCAGCCTCCGATATGACAGATTTTAATTGATCGATTATTTCAGTAGCCATTTTTTCTCCTTTCATCGTTGATTGTATGCCAAAGGTTAAAGATTAAAGATTGGACAAACCTCTATCTTCATGAATACCTTGTGTTCAGATCGTTTAAATGCTCTCAGAATAATCATATAGGAGTTTCTATTTTTTTTCATCTTGCGAATTGTCGGAATTATTTGAATATTGTTGTACAATATGTATAATAGAATTGGATTCTCTCATAATTTATCCAATAAGCAGACTCATACAGCCTTTAGAGAAGGGAGCACTGGACTAAATGGGATTTAAAATCAAAAATTTATTAGAACTGGATATGCTAAGAGATTCGGAAGTCATTTGTGGCAATGAACATTTGGACAATGAAATAATTTGGATTAACATGTTGGAAATACTTGACGAACTGAATTCATTGCAGGTTGGCGAATTATTGATAACCACTGGCTACAATTTAGACAATGAAGAATTGCATAAAAATTTGATCTACACGCTTCATAAAAAAAAGCTTGCGGGCTTAGCTATACAACCTGGATACTATATTGACAAAATTCCAGACTACATTAAACAACAAGGTGAGAAATATCATTTTCCCATTATACAGATTCCTAAAAAAATAACTTTTTCACATTTCACGAGGGTTATTATTAAGAATATCAACAATGGTAAAGCAAAACATAATATCGGTGAAGAGAGTCTCTTAGCAGATTTTATTGAAAATAAAATGATATCAGAAACAAAACTAAATGAGCTCATCGAGTGTGGTTTTAATGAGCCCTACAGTTTGACAGTTATGATCTTTTCCATAGAGCAAGCAGATCATGGTTTCATATTGGAATCTGATACCGAATACATTCTAGATTGCTTTGATTCCCTACTTTCAAAAATTGCCTCTAATTACTTATTTGAAAAGTATCAAGATCATCATGTGATTTTGATAAGGACCGATATGATCTCAGGCTTCATCTACAAAATGCAGGAACTCATCTCTACACTTTCTGATAGCAATCCCAATTTCTCAATGAATTTGGGCATAAGCAGTCACACCAATACTTTTTCTTCAATATCAAAATTGTATATTGAAGCCATGATGTCACACGATATTCTAAAAACCATTCAGGCCAAAAAAGGCGTATGCAGTTATGAGCACGTGAGTTTGTTTCAAATGCTGGGACACGACAATGCAAGCGAAAATATATTTCGATTGCTCAATGAAACCATCATCCCCATTATGAACTATGATGCCATTCACAATTGTGACTATGTAGAAACGCTCAAAATTTACTTTTCAAATAATTATAACTTGTCAGTCACAAGTGATAAGCTCTTTATCCACAGACATACGCTGCGCTATAGACTTCAAAAGATTGAGGCCATTTTTAATATTGATCTCAAGGATGCGCTCACATTATTTAAATACTCCATTGCACTTCAATTAAATAACTTGTACCATTAGCTTGCATCGTCCACTGATATCACTAACTTACATCATCCACTTGCATTCTACGCTTGCGCCTTCATTTCGCCCTTAATTTCATAAAGTAACTTCTAAGGATATCCATTAAAAAACCACCTCCATTGAGAAGTGGTTTTAATCCTGTTTATAAGCTATATCTATTAATATTCTGTTGCCTTAATTTCAAATTGCTTCGTCACAAAATCTGCGATAAGTTCCGCAGAGTGTTCACCATATGTTCTCTTAATATGAATCCGATGTGGCTCTGACGCCACCATTTCAAAAGTACCGTTAAATGCTGGATGCGTATTCCTAAATTTCATTAAATCCACAAGGCTTTGGACAACGGGTCTTTTAACTTCTTGATGAATTTCTTCAAGTGTGTAGTAATGCCGATTGATGTTTCTCCCTTCTTTTGTTGTCTCTAGCAATTTCAAATCATTTTTACCTGCAAGAAGACCAACATAGTAAACTTGGGGAATGCCTGGTGCAAAGAATTGAACTGCACGAGAAAGTAAATAAGCGTCATCGTCATCGCCCAATGCTGAGTAATAGGTGCAGTTGATTTGATAGATATCCAGATTATTGTAAGCTGCCGTATTGTATATTTTCTTAACATTGGCGCCAAATTTAAAGATGGCCTCTTTTGTTCTCTCTATTTCATCATCGGGTAACAGGTCTCTCACATCCACCACACCGATGCCATCATGTGTATCCAATGTTGTAAATTGCTTATGTGGACATATTTTTAAATAATGCTGTAAATATTGAGCATCCCCATAGTATATTGCGTGGATTAAGAGCATTGGCAAGGCAAAATCATAAACGTAATAATCTCTGCTTTCAATCTTCTTTTGCATCGTATAGTGCTCATGTATTTCAGGGAGCAATTCCACTTGATAGGGTTTTAAAATGTCTGCGCATTCGTCTAAAAACTCCCAAATATCGGGTTCGATGAAAAAACAGCTTGTCCCTGCTTTTTTAGTGGCATAGGCAAATGCGTCCAATCTGATAAGCGCCGCACCGTGACTGCAAAGATCTGTCAAGTTATCTTTTATAAATTGCTTCGCCACATCTGACTTACAATTGATGTCAATTTGTTCTTCACCAAAAGTACACCAAACTTTTTCCACAGTGCCATCGTCAAAATGAGCGTCCACATAAGGCGCCTTGGGCTTTCTCTTGTAAATAGCATCCACTTCTTCTGGTGTTGGTTCTCCATTGGCCCAAAAATCTTTGTATCTGATGAATAAATCCTTGTACTTGGATTGATCTTTGTACTTAAGAAAGTCTTGATAATATGTACTTTGAGCTGAAATGTGATTGATCATGTAGTCAAACATTAAATAATAGTGCTCTGCCAATTTCTCAACATCACGCCAATCTCCAAAAGTTGGATCAACTTCATGGTAGTTTATCGGTGCAAATCCCCTATCCCCTGAAGACGGAAAAAAGGGCAGAAGGTGAACACCACCAACGGCTTCATTGAAATACTGCTCTAGTATGGCATACAAATCTTTCAAATTGTTCCCCATGGAATCTGAATACGTAATTAGCATTACTTTATTTTCAATTTTTTTCATACGCTATGCCTCCCTATATGTATTTTTAATTTACTTTTATGTCGCATCACTCTGTGCTTAGCATGCTGCTTATTATTGCCATCAGTACACCCTCTATGTTGTAAAGCACTCTCATCACCTTGATACCCATATATTCTGCTTAAAATCTTTTCATCTAAATTTGAATTGCTCTATTCTAAAATTATAAAACCGACTGCCTAAGCATTAGATTTTTAGTCTAATTTTTAAGCGGTCGGTTTATCTTTTAACCCCTACAGGGCACATTTGCATGCTTTCTTATTTCTATAAGGCACTATTGCGAATATCCAGAGTGAACATCAATTTCTTGTTCTTCAAAGAGTCTTTCAACGACAGCCTCATAATCGACAAAAGATATTGCCGCTCTAATGACCTTCAAATAAGTCTCGTTATTTGTAAAACTCTGAATCAAATAGTACCAGATTTCTTTCATCTTGCTCAAAACATTCCGCTCCACCATAAGGCTTTGTCGATATCCAGCATAGATATCGTCGTGAAATGCTTTCAATACACTTTTATCTATTTTGGAGTACGTCTTAATCGCATTTACTAGGTCTGGATTTGCGAGCAAACCTCTTCCAAGCATCATGGCTTTTACCTCAGGAAAGGCATTTGTAAACGTTGTATAGTCCGATACTGTAAAGATATCGCCATTGTAGCAAAGGGGATTTTGACTCAAAGAAAGCGCCTCTTTAAACACTTTCAAATTGGGTTTATTGTGATAAATGTCCGTCTGTATTCTTGGATGAATAATGAGTTCCTTAACGGGATAGCGATTAAAGATCTCAATAAGCGCATAAAACTCATCTGGATGTGTCTTACCCAATCTTGTTTTTATCGAAAATGCCACATGCTGCGCGATCTGACTACTGTAGACGTCATCTAAAAAAGCATTAAGCGCTTCTTTATGGGCTAAAAATCCTGAACCCCTATTTTTAGAGACCACTTTTTTAGAGGGACAACCCAGATTGAGATTGATTTCAGAATACCCCATTTGATTGATTTTTTGAGCTGTATGGATAAAATCAGAGGCATTATTGGAAAGAATTTGAGGCACCAAAATCAGCCCATTATTATTTTCTAATAGAATATCGTCCAAGTCTTTTGTGGAGAATCCCTTCTTTTGATCAGAAACAATAAAGGGAGCGAAGTATTTATCAATATACTTAAAATTCGCCTTATGTGCATTTCGATAAACATGGCCTACAACACCTTCCAGCGGCGCATAATAAAATTGCATCTATTTAATCACTCCTGTAAGTTCACTTTAAAATAAGCAATGCCATCAGCATCTCAAAGTTTATACCGACAACATTGCTTATCTATCTTACAATGAAACCTCTAAAAGAACAAGTTAAATTTGGCACAATTTATGTCCACATCCACTTCTTTCCCATTAAATCTCTTCTCCTGATTTACCTGCTTCAATAAATCTACAAATTTTTAGCAGGCCAAAATTCTAAATTTTGAACTGTTTGATAATTTCCTCAAGTTCCTTGGAAAGCATATCCAGACTTGCCGTTTGTTCACTGATTTCCATCATACCGGCAAGTTGTTCTTCGGTATTGGCAGAAACAGCTTCTGTGCTTGCAGAAGTTTCTTCTGTTGACGCAGAAATACCTGTCATGGCGTCTACAATATATTCTTTCAATTTGAGCATCTGCTCCACATCTCTATCAATATTGACGAGTTCACTGCTCAGATCTCCAATACCCTTTGCAATGGCATCAAACTGTACTCGAGTTGATGACACAGAGCGATTCTGTTGATCCGTCACCTTCTTGAGTTCGCTCATTGTCTCCACAGAAAGATGTGAATGCGCATTGATCTCATTGATGATGTTTTTGATTTCACTCACTTGATTTGCAGACTGTTCTGCCAGTTTACGGATCTCATCTGCCACAACCGAAAATCCTCGTCCAGCTTCACCAGCCCTTGCCGCTTCAATTGAAGCATTCAGTGCCAAAAGATTGGTCTGTTCAGAAATACCAGTGATGGCATCTGTAATCGTATGAATTTTACCTGTACTGTCCGAAACATTGGCAATCGCATTGCTGATCTTTTCAGTGGCAACATTGGTAGCTTCAGTGGCATTTATGAGTTCTTTAACCGTTTCTAATCCTCTTTTGCTTTGCTCATCTGCATCCAATGCAAGTTTATCTACGGTATTGGTGGAGCGTTTTACGCCATCGATATTTCTTGAAAGCTCACTGACTTTGCCCACGGCTTCCTCGGTAAGTGTCGCTTCTTCGTTGACCGCCTCGGCAACCTCTCCAATTGTCTTGGCCACTTCATTGATGGCATGTGTCGTCTGGTCTGTTACTTCAACCAGTGAACCTGCAAGTTCAGTAACTACGCTAGATGAGGCTTGCATCGCAATTACGAGCTCCCTAACATTGTGAAGCATTGTATTATATGCAGATGCCAATATGCCAATTTCATCATTGGTGTCAACGTGAATTTCTGAAACCATCAAATTATTCTTTGAAACTTCCATGAGGGATGTTGAAATCGCTTTAATTGGTTTTGCAAAACTCCCGGAGAACAACGTGATCACAAGGAGCCCTAAAATCAATGATAGTATGAGCACAAGGAAAATGACCATGAGAATGACATCTGCACCCTTGTTAAAATCCTCTACATATGCGCCTGAACAGACGACCCATCCCCAATCTGAATCCAACTCCTGATAGGTCACTTTCTCCCCGATCTCTTCAGAGTTTGGAAGTGTCCACGCATAAGTTACAAAGCCCCCGCCATTTTCGGCTACCTTAATTTGAGCTTGAACAAGCTTAAACCCAGCGTCACTTTTATCTTCAACTTCCCATACATTTGTGCCTTCAAGTGAGGGATGCATGACTTCAACCCCATCTATGGAATATGCAAAAAAATAACCATTTGGCCCGAGATCAATATTTTTACTGATGGGGCGGCTATTATCTGCATCTTTAACGCCAAGGAGCATTACTCTAATTTCTTCTTGTGCTTCTTCAAGTGAAATTGTGCCTCTTTCAACTTCCACTTTTTTGGCATCAATAAGCTGCATCACCTGCCTAACACCGTTCTTTAAGATGGTTTCACCTTTTAACGTCAACTGATTTTTTGCGAAAAAATAGCTTGTTACACCTATGGCAACCACTGGAATGATCAAGAGTAGACTTGATATGACAATCAGTTTTCGCCTAATGGATAGATTCAATTTTTGACCCCCTTTATATTCTATATAATGATTTGATATAAAACATTATAGCATTTAACATAAAATTAACAAACTAAAATAATGTTATAATATTAATTATTTTATTGTATTATTTTTTTTTTCATAATTGCTTCGCCATCATACTAACAACATTTGAGTCATATGTCATGACTCAAAACTATTTTCGCTGACGATTTTCGCGGTTAGTACCCCGCGTAAATCTTTTGGCTCAAATTTTGTTGTTTATAAAAAAACTGGACCTTCCATCAAAGAAAGTCCAGTTCGATTGTTGCCACTTGTGGTACTGTATCAAATAAAGCATCTACAAGATCTCTTCTCGGTCTTTGACCAAGTGCACAGATCACAGTTTCCCCTTTAATAAGCACTTCGTTATCCTGAGCGTCTTCACACAATATGCTATGTTATAATCAATCAATTTATGAAATGAGGGACATTATGCGAACTTTAAAATATGCCATTTTAGGTCTTTTAAGTCGACATTCTATGGTATTCTCAAAACGTCACAGAGGATGATCAGCCTTTATTGGCATACACTTGCTTTTAATTTTTTTTGAAAATGAACTGGTTATTGTTCTTCCTTTTTAACGACAGCAATCCATACTTCAAATTTAGCATCCTGTGGATCAGGATTTAGGTAGACTTCTATATCTGGTGCATTGCCATACTCATAGCCTGAGGTAGGCAGCCATTCTGTTACAATACGCTTCTCTAATTCCTGAATAGATAGATTTGTGCCTTGACCTTCAAAGATCGCCCATGTTGCCTCAGGCACTGTGTATTCTTCTAAATCACCAATTATCGGGCCATTAGATGCCACTGCAATATAGTAACGCCAATCCTCAAGTTCATTACACGAACATACCCCTAAGAGGCCTCTGGGTTTGCTGTCCATCATCGCCGCTAACTTTGGAATTGTACCCTCCGTTACAGCTTTATCCCACATGGCAGGTACAATTTCAAAATTCTTTTCGATCTCCCTATCCAGTGGTGCTGAAACCCCTACTACTCTAAAGGCATCCTTTTTTTCAATCCTGTAATTCATCTCACAATCTCCTTTTATCGTTATTCGGAAGCTGATTGGAGGATATGCTTTGAGGTTTACACCAGATGCTTTTGCACTGGAAGGTGTAATGCCGTGCACACTTTTAAATGCGCGATTAAATGCGGTTGGTGAATCATAACCATACTTGAGTCCAACATCTATCACTTTTTGCTTACCACTCTGAAGGTCCACAGCAGCAAGTGACATCTTTCTTCTGCGAATGTATTCTGATAAAGGCATATCCGCAACATATGAAAACATTCTTTGAAAATGATAAGTACTACAACAAGCTAATTTCGCGGCTTCATTTATGCTTACATCACCTGTTATATTTGCTTCAATATATTTTATAGCATCATTTAATCGGTTAATCCACTCCATCTCCTGCCTCCTATCTCATAATACGCCACATCAAAAAGTAAAACCTCTCTTTATCTGTACAATAAAGAGAGATCTTTTAACACCTCTTAAACCATTAGAGCTCTAATTTCTTATCATAGATTATCTCTGAGGCATTATTGCTCATGAATCATTTTTCACGGATTGTTTCTCGTGTATACTATGCCTTAATGGCCCATCGCATCTTGGTTGAACGTGCTCGACTGTTGATACTGCACTCTTCTGCTGATGGTCTAATGATCTCTTGCGCGATTTCACTATAAACGCCATCACGCAATAATTTTTTAAATGATTTTTTGACCAGACGATCTTCGCCTGAATGAAAGGAGAGAATCGCCACACGCCCACCTTTGGCAAGTACATTTGGCAATTTTTCTAAAAAGGCATAAAGCACCTCAAACTCACTGTTGACATCAATTCTAAGTGCCTGAAAAGTTCTCTGACATGATTTTTTGACGGCTTCTTCTGGATTGCTCGCTGGTACTGCTTTAAGCGCATCTGTTATCACTTGTCTGAGTTCTTTGGTCGTTTGAATACGCCTGCCTTTTTTAACGGCAGTAACAATCGCACGTGCAATTTCCTCTGCATAGGGTTCATCTGCATTTTCTAGCAGCATACCATACAATTCCTCTTGTGAAATTTTCTTTAATCGCTCTGCAGCAGAAATCCCCTTCTTTGGATTTAATCTTAGATCCAAAGGGCCTTCTGTTTTATAAGAAAAGCCTCGATCTGGATTATCAATTTGCATGGATGAAACACCGAGGTCAGCTAAGACAAAATCAAGTGGACCTGATTCTGCTACAACCTGATCTATATTGGCGAAGTTTAATTGCTTGATGGTTAAAATTTCTGGACCATATCCAAGCTTTTCTAGTCGTTCTCTGGTACGTGGCAGTTCAATAGGGTCCACATCCAGTGCATACATATGCCCTTTTGACTCTAAACACTTGAGCATTTCAAGGGTATGCCCACCATAACCCAATGTCGCATCAAGACCTGTCTGTCCCGGTTTAATTTGCAAGAAATCCAATATTTCTTTAACACAAATTGAAATGTGCATCCCTGCAGGCGTACTCCCCTTTTGTATAACATGCGCTATTGTATCTCCATATTTTTCTGGCTGTAGTTCTTTATATTTTTCTTTATAAGTCTTTGGGTGAGTTCCTTTATATCTGACACGTCTCTTATGTGTTTTTTTTTGATCTGGCATTTTACAACCTCGCTATTCATTTTGATTTTATAAACCGAATACGCTATATCCAGAATACTCTCTAAATCATACCATAGTAAGCATCCACTTTAAATGCCAATTCACAAGTCGCTGTTGTAGTTTAATTCTTATCTTTTTTAATCTTAGTAAATAACACCACATAGTTCTTACCGTAATGCTTTGCGCATTTGGGACAGGTTGTGTAAAACGCCATAAAGTCATCCGTCTCTAAACCTTTGCCATTCGTTTTTTCTTTAAGGTCCTTCATCCATGTTGGCATTTCTTTAAATTCACCTTCATATACGCTTGTAAAAAAATCGCCAGAAAGTTTAGTGTTTTCCAGTCCTTGAACTTCTTTTTCGACTAAAAAGTAATGTTCTGCTTTCCACGCACTCAAATCACGAGATAAAATTAAATATTTGTCTTTTACATCTGCACCAGCTGCTGTAATCTCATTCATTGTCTTTGAAAAAACCTTGCCCATATTCAGTGGCATATGCAGCATACTTTTAGTGAACACTTTTACAAATTGATAATTTTCAAGGTTCATGATTTGATCATGCCATTTTTCTGGGTGAAATCTCGGGCAACAGCCGGTTTCATTATCCGTCAAATCCATTTCCGGTAGTTTCTTTAAAACTTCCATAACACACCTCCATTCTATGAAATTTTTTACCCCTTTTTAATCTCGCTACTCTGATAAAATACAATACCAGGTGTTTCGTTTTATATGCCATCACCGCTAGGCTTTACTCAGCATCTGATGGTAATACCCCTGTTGACGCATAAGACTTTCATGATTGCCCTGCTCTATGATTTGTCCATCCTTTACAACGAGTATGAGATCAGCGTCCCGGATGGTGCTCAACCGATGGGCAATGATCACTGAAGTCCGTCCTTTTTGAAGCTCAGTCATGGCTTTTGTGACTTCCTTTTCCGTCTTTAAATCCACACTACTGGTGGCTTCATCGAGAATTAGGATTTTAGGATTTGCCATAAGTGCCCTTGCAATGGTAATGAGCTGGCGTTCACCTTGACTGATATTCAGCCCACCAAAAGTCAACTTGGTCTCATACTTATGAGGTAATTTATTGATCATATCATGAACCCCGGTGAGCTTTGTGGCAGCTTTGATTTCTGCGTCAGTGGCATCGAGCTTGCCATAGCGAATATTGTCATAAATCGTGCCACTGAAAAGATATGAATCCTGCAATACAATGCCAAATTGACTTAGATAATATGCATAATCATACTCTAATATATTTTTACCATCCACACGGATTTGTCCCTCATTTGCTCTGTAAAAATTGGAAAGCAAATTGACAATGGAAGTCTTACCCGCACCTGTTGGCCCCACAATCGCCACACGTTGACCCTTGAGAAGTTCAAAATTGATATCTTTTAGGACGGGGACATCTGATTCATATCTAAAAGAAACCGATTCAAACGCAATATGCCCTTCAACTGGCGGTTTTTCAGTACTGAACGTTTTTATTTCCTCAACTTCATCCAAGATTTCAAAGACTCGCTCTGCACCTGCCACAGCTGACATCAAACTATTATAAATAAACGCAAGCTCATTGAGCGGACGTACAAACTGTCTCGAATAGGCTATAAAACTGGTGACTACCCCCACTGTCACATGTCCCTTTATCACCAAATAACCGCCTAAAAGCCCCACTATGGAAAACGTCAAATTGTTGATGACATTCATCAGCGGCATCAAGAGGCCACTCCAAATTTGAGCCGCTCGACCATAGTGATAGGCCTCTTTATTTGCTATTTTAAACCGTTTGAGCATGTTGTCCTCATTGCCAAAGGTTTGAATGATATCAAGGCCATAGACCGTTTCTTCCACCATTGCATTTATTTTACCCAATGCCTTTTGCTGTCCTTTAAATTGATGGATGGTTTTCTTAGAAATCATTTTAGATAAACCAAAGATAAGGGGCACACTGAAGAGTACCGCCAATGCCAAAATAGAGTTCATCCAGAACATCAACACGGTAATCCCTACCACCGTATAGGTACTTCTCAGAAAAGTAATTGTTGCTTGAGTCATGACACTACTCACTGCATCAATGTCATTTGTAAAACGACTCATGATATCCCCATGAGCGTGCTTATCAAAGTAGGCAAGAGACAGAGACTCCATCTTCTGAAAGAGTTGAGTTCTAAGCTTATGGACGACGTTTTGAGAAGCTTTTGTCACCATAAACTCACCCAACCAATTTAAAAATGAAATCAACACATAAGTACACAGTAACATTACAACCAGTGTGGTGAGCAATAATGTCTCTTCGTTTATAATGGCATCGGTGGCCCTTCCGATCATATAAGGCACGGTGATTGTGCCTGTCGTAGCAACGATCACCATAACCACAGCCGAAACAAGTGCTTTTTTCTCAGACATAAAAGTTTCTAAAAGTCTCTTTAAGGTCTCTTTGAGTGATTTAGGCCTCACTTTGTTTCCAAATCGGCTTGACGCTCGGGACATACCACCCATATTGCCCTTTTTAGAACTTTGAGTCATGGTCACCACCTCCATTTTGTCCAAGTTCAGCTTGATATATTGCAAGATAAATTGGAGATGTCTCTAGAAGTTCTTCGTGAGTTCCAAAAGCTTCAACTTCACCATTATTGAGTATAATGATACGATCAAGATCCATTACAGAACTGATTTTCTGTGCCACGACAATTAAGGTTAAATCTCCCAGATCTCTCAAATGTTGCTTAAGCGCTCTCTCTGTCAGCACATCAAGCGCACTGGTGGAATCATCTAAAATCAATATTTTAGGCTGATGAATAATCGCTCTTGCTATGGATAGACGCTGTTTTTCACCGCCTGATATGTTGACGCCATTCTTTCCAATAAGCGTTTCAAGCTGATCAGGCATTGCAGTGACGAATGGCTTTGCCATTGCAATCTCAAGCGCACGCCACATCTCTGCTTCAGAGGCGTTTTCAGAGCCATATCTTAAATTATCTGCAATACTGCCTGTAAAAAGCATATTGTTTTGAGGGACATAGGCAATGTTCTTTTTCAAAAAATCACTGGAAATTTGATCTAAAGGGATGCCGCCGATCTTAACTGCTCCTGATGAGGATTTTAGAATCCCATTTATGAGTCTGATCAATGTCGTTTTACCTGATCCCGTACTACCTAGAATACCAATGGACGCGCCATATTCTATATTAAAATTTAAATCTTTTAAAGTCTCTTCCCCTTCACCAAATCGAAATGAAACGTTATCAAATGTCAGATGAAGTGCTTCTGGCATTTGAACGGCTTTCATCTCTTCTATATCCTCATAAGCAATCACCTCTGAAATTCTTGCGGCAGACGTTTTCGCCCTTACAAACACATTAAAAACACGTGTAATGACAGATAATGCAAAATAGAACTGTGTCATGTAATTGATAAAAGCCACAATCTCTCCAACGCCAATTTCACCCGAGTGCACCCAGGCACTTCCCTTGTAGAGCACTGCCACAATTGCCATATTGACTATCAGTAAAATCACAGGGCCAAAAGCTGCCATGATTCGCATCGTTCTCGTGGTAATCTGTCTTAAGTCATCACTTATTAAGTGAAATTTTTGATTTTCATAATCAAAGCGATTAAAGGCTTTCACAGTTCGAATGCCACTTAAAAATTCCATAGTGTTCTGGTTTAATCGATCCACAACCTTTTGAATTCGAGCGTAAAGAGGATAGCCAATCTTTAAGTTTACGCTCACAAGCACAATTGCCAAGGGAATTACCGCAAGATACACGCTTAAAAATCGCCTATTGAGATTTAAAACCATAATAAAACTGCCAATTGCAAGTAAAGGCGCTTTTAAAAAAATGCGCATAAGACCATTGATGAAGAGTTGAACTTGAGTCACATCACTGGTCAATCTGGTAATTAAGGACCCTCTTTCCATCCCCTCTACTTTGAGCATGGGAAAAGTCAATAATTTTTCATAGAGCATTTCTCTGAGTTCCATTGCAATGGAAAAAGAAACATTGGAAGAAAGCCAATTGCGCATTAATGCACCAACCATACCTATACACGTCATACCGAGCATTAGTCCCCCATAATGTGCGATAAGTGCCATATTTTCTTCAACAATGCCTTGATCAATTAGCTTGGACACCAGCATGGGCTGCATCAGATCCGAAAAAGTCTCAAGCCCAAGAAATGCCACAGCCATTAAGAAAGAACTCCAATGTTTTTTTATAAACTGTCCATATGCTTTCAATACTGCCCCCTCATAAAGACTTTATATAATGCATAAATTATATCATTTTTCTCTCTGTCTGCGTTATTCATGTGCCCATTTTTAGCCATAAATTTTCTTGGCGTCTGTAAAATGCTACCTTGTTGCATTAACAACATTTGAGTCATCATTCGATGCCTCAAAACGATTTTCGCTGACGCTGTTTGAAGGTGAACATCCCTCAGCACAGCTTATGGCTCAAATCTTGTTGCATTAATAACAAAGGGACATTGCGATCACAATGTCCCTGAATAAATTCTATTTTCTCTTTTTCAATATGGGGTTCGATATGCCTTTGACACCTAAAAGTGCCAAAGTCGTTAAAAAGTGTTTTTGAGGTCCTTGGTAAGAGCCCTTGGGTTCATACCATTCCTCGAGCGTATGAACACCACCTGCCCTGCCGCCAAAACCCACTTGTATTGCAGGAATGCCAAGACTAATTGGGTAATTCGCATCCGTACTCCCCGCTTCTGCCACTTCATAAGCATGTCCTAAGAGTTCAGCTGCGATACAGCTTACTTGAACAATGGGTTCCGAAGGCTCTAGTGCTCCTGAAGGACGATCACCGATCATTTCAAAATGTACAGCAACCGCATCACGTTGCCACCTGTTATTTTCTTGTTCTACTGCAGCCTTTATCTTTTCAACAATTTCCGATTCCAATGACAATAGGGCATCATGTGCATTGGATCTGATATCCAAAAGCATCGTTGCATGACCTGCAATGGAATTGATGGATGTACCACCAGATACCACGCCCACTGTAAATGTCGTCTTAGGATGTTCAGGCGGCACCAGATCAGATATGCTTGCAATTGCTCTTCCCATAGCGTGAACAGCGCTAGGATTTCCAAAATCATTAAAGCTGTGTCCACCTTTACACTGATAAGTCACACGATATCGATGACTCCCAGTCCCCTTATATCTGACTCTGCCTATGTAACCTCCATCAGGCGTCATGTACCCATCAAAAGGTGCATTGTCTCTAAAGAGGTGTTTTATGCCCTTTAAATCACCTTCACCTTCTTCACATACGTTACCACAGACCACAAGTGTTCCCATCAGCTCTATGGATGCAGATTTTATTGCACGCGCCACAGCAAGAATTTCAGCTAATCCGCGTGTGTTGTCCGATATGCCCGGTGCACATAGCCTTTCAGCTTCATGGCGCACTTTTGTATCGGTATCCAAGTCAAACACGGTGTCCAAGTGTGCAGACAAGAGCAATACAGGACCTTCTTTATCCCCATGAATAAACCCTAAAACATTTCCAACTTCATCTATCTGAACATCTTCAAGTCCCAGTTCTATTAACCGTCTTTTAAAATCGATGCCCCTAGCTTGTTCATGATGAGATGGCGCATTAATTTCGCAAATCTCAATTTGATCTTGTATCGTCACGTTATCTGTTGCTCTAATGCTTTCAAGAACAGCTTCAACCTTTGGGTGTTTTCTCAGCACTTCCATAGTTGCCACAATGTCTGGTGAAAATTGATTTTGATCTCCATTTTGATCTCTATTTTGATCCAAATTCATAGGTCTGCTCCTCATATAATTGTATTGGCAAGGCATTGAAAAAAAAATTCTAAACGACACCTTGCAATCTATTTTAACATTTTTAATCGGCTCAATACAATTTATCTCAGGCATAAGCGTCACCTTTTTTATCAAAGCATGGCATATGAATTCAAATATATTTGCAATTTGAAAGTCTCTTACAAGAGCTCGCACCGCCCTTTATTGTTTACAGTCTGAACAATAGCCATATAACTCAACTTTGTGGCTCACGATATCAATATTTAATTTTTCTTCTAGATATTTTCCAAACTTTTCAATTGGGCATTCATAGATAGGGATATTGCGTTTACATTTCAGACAAATCAAGTAATGTTTATGCTCCATGCGATTTCGCTCATAGAGAGCCTTATTCATATCTCCAATATAATTTTTAGTTGCTAATCCTTTAACTGTAAACAGCTCCAAAACTCTGTATACCGTTGACAAATTCATTGAAACTTCTGCTTCCAATATTTTCTGATAAAGTGCTTCAGCGGTTAAAGGCTGCTCTGAGGCATTCAGCAATTCTAAAATAATTGCCCTCTGTTTAGAGTACTTTATACCAACATTGATAAAAACCTTTTTACATGTTTCCATTTGTTTCATAGAACGGGCTCCCTTCATCTTTAAATCACTTTACATCTACATCGCTCAAATCACTTCTGCCTGATATGATCTTTGAATTTTTGAAAGACAATGACACAGAGCAAGGTTACCACTGACATGATTGCCGTCACACCACCTGGTGCCGCATCCATGTAGTAAGAAATAAACAACCCGGAAATAAGGTTGATCATGCTGATTAAAATCGAAAATGCCAATGTCGCTTTAAAACCCTTATTGAGTTGTAAAGCTGTAGCTGGTGGCAATGCAATAAGCGAGCTCAGTACAAGCACGCCAACAATCTGTATTGAAACCGAAATCGTCGCCGCCACGAGAAGTGCAAAAATGTAGTTGATCCACTTGACTTTTACACCTGCAATTTTCGCACCGTCTTCATCAAATGTGATAAAAACCAACTGATTATAAAAGATGGCAATCACAGCTATCGAGAATAAACTCAGCGCTAGAACGGTCCACAAATCCACACGTGTTACGGTTAAAATACTGCCAAATAGAAATGTCTCAACATTGGCATGTGCGTGTCCAGAGCTGATAATCGTTATGGCAATACCCACCGAAAGTGACAGAATCACCGATAGAATTAACTCTGCATATTTTTTATAGTATGTCCTCAGAATTTCAATCAATACCCCAAATACGGATGTGGTCACAAAAGCACTTATAATCGGATTGTAACCCAGCATCAATCCAATGGCCACACCTGCCAAAGAGGAATGGGCCAAAGTATCTCCAATCATGGAATATCTTCTCAAAACTAAAAACATCCCCACCACAGGACAAAGAATAGAAATCAAAAGCGCTATTATAAAAGCATTTTGCATAAAGCTATATTGAAACATTGCCTCTACCTCCTGTGCTGGATTTCACATAATCATTGATGTAATCAACGGGTTTGCATAGATGTCCACCGCCATTTTTCAAATGATAGATATGAGAAGAATTATCCATTGCGGCCTTGAGATTGTGTTCAACTGAAATCACAGTAACTTCCTGCTCAACATTGATTTTTTTAATCAAACGATAGATTTCGTCTTGGCTGTTTATATCGATGCCACTGGACGGTTCGTCTAAAATCAGTAAATCTGGCTGTCCCATTAATGCACGTGCAATGAAGATCTTTTGTCTCTGCCCCCCAGACAAAGTGCCTATGAGCTTGTTTTTAAAGGCGCTCATATTCACGATTGCCAACGCGTTTTCAATACAGTTCTTGTCTTTAATCTTAAGTGTCTTGCGATAACTGTCCAATATCTCATAGACTGTAATTGGAAATTGTGTGTTCAAAGATTCAAACAATTGGGGAACATATCCAATTCTTGAAAAGTCATTTTTAAGATTGCCAGCAGTAGGGGGAATCATCTTTAAAATTAATTTCATCAAGGTACTCTTACCTGAACCGTTTTCACCCAGTACTGAAATGTAGTCTCCTCTGTTGACGACTAAGTTTATATCATTTAACACATACATCGACTGATTAGAATATGAAAAATATAGATTTCGGATTTCGATCATATCTTATGCCTTCCTTAAAACTATTTTGTTGACAGGTCACTCTATATATTATATTATAATTGCAAATGCGAACCATTTGCAACTAAAATATTGAAAGGAGTTCAAAAATGTTAAAAAATTTAGCTGTTATTTTACTTACAATAAGTCTTTTACTCACACTTTCAGCTTGCAATAGCAATGTCGACAAAGATGTCTCACCAGCTCCATCAGAGGCTTCGAGTACCGAACAAGGCAAGCTCAACGTAGTCGTCTCCTTTGATGCCATGAGAGAATTTGCCATAGCAGTAGGCAAAGATAAAATCAGCGTCCAATCGATTATTCCCGATGGTACTGAACCGCATAGTTTCTCACCTAAAGCATCTGATATTGAAACTTTAAATACGGCTCAATTATTTGTTTATAGTGGAATGGGCATGGAATCTGCTTGGGTGGATAAGACATTGGATGCAGTTGAAAACAGCGATCTTGTTGTGGTAGAAGCCTCACAAGGGGTTATCCCAATTAAATTTGCAGATGCAGAAGCTGAAGAAGATCACAGTGAATTCGATCCTCACGTTTGGCTCAGTTTAAAAAATGCTGAGATAGAAGCGGGTAATATCAAAAAAGCGCTCATAGAAATTGATCCTTCTAACGAAACCTTTTATGAGACCAATTACTCTGAATTTCAAGCTCAATTAGAAACCCTGTATGATGATTATGCCACTAAACTGAGTACTGTATCCAATAAAAATTTTGTGACGGGACATGCGGCATTTGGCTATCTTTGCAGAGACTTCGGGTTGACACAAAATAGTGTTCAAGACGTCTTCGCAACTGGTGAACCCAGTGCCAAAAAATTAAAAGAACTCGTGGAATACTGTATTGCAAACAATATAACGACAATATTTGTAGAAGATATGGTAAGTCCAAAAGTCTCTGAAACACTTGCCAATGAAGTGGGTGCAAAAGTGGAAGTTATCTACACGATCGCTTCTCATGAAGATGGTAAGGATTATATCACGCGCATGACAGAAAATCTAGAAAAGATCTACGAAGCTCTAAAATAATGGCTCAAATCTTGCGTACAACATTCTAGCCATCTCTCGATGACTCGAACCGATTTTCGCTGACGCTGTTTGAGGGTGAACATTCCTCGGCACAGCTTTTGGCTCAAATCTTGCATACAACAACATTTGTATCATCTCCGATGCCACAAAACGATTTTCGCTGACGCTGTTTGAGGGTGAACATTCCTCGGCACAGCTTTTGGCTCAAATCTTGTTGTTTTAAAAAAAATCCATTGGAAATAGGTTGTATTGCCTACTTTCAATGGATTTTAATTATTATCAAATGGAGGGTTAGCCGCGTTTGGCACGATAGAGTTTACCTCTCATCTTTTTGGATTCAAATCCTTTTATCACAAGTCTTTCTTTCCCATTTAATATGCCAATACTTGTAATCTTTTCTTTCATGTCAATTTTACCAATATCTTCACTGACTATGCCGTTCATACTTTTAATCGCAGATAAAATATCACTTCTTTTAAGATTGCTATTGCCCACACCTGCATTGATTTGGATTCTGACTTCAATGCTCTTTTGTGGACTTGCTTTATATCTATTCTTTGCGTTTTTCTTTTCCGAACTGATTTTGGGCTTTTTCTGCACATGACCGCCCTTGCAAGGTATCTTATAGCCAAGAAATGCTTCTAGCGCATTAAAACGCTCCATCTCACTTGGAATCACCAATGTAATGGCAATCCCATGTTCGTCTACACGCCCTGTTCGACCAATTCTATGCACATAGTTTTCATGATCAAATGGTACACCATAGTTGATGACATGCGTAATGCCTCTCACATGCAGGCCGCGTGCAGCTAAGTCAGTTGCAATCAAGGTTTTATATTCGCCTTTTTTAAAGGCTCTCATCTTTTCCATCCGAAGACTTTGTGCCATCCCGCCATGTACGGCGCATGTGGATCGATCCCATTTTCTCATGATCTCAAATAAATTGTCCACTTGCTCTTGTGTATTACAGAATATAATTGTTTTCTCCGGTCGTTCGTGCTTGATCATTTTCTTCATGAAATCCACTTTTTTTAAGCCATCCACAGCATAGTAGATCTGTTCAATTTTCTCTATATTGGGCACGTCTGATTCAACTTCAATATATTGTGGATTGATCATATACATCTGACTTAAAGTATGGACCTCTTCTGGCACCGTGGCAGAAAAAAGAAGTGTTACCCGATCAAGGGGTAATTTCTTGATAATCGCTTCCAGTTGAGCTTTAAAACCCATGATCAGCATTTCATCGGCTTCATCTATGACGAGATATTTTATATCACTCAGTTTAACATTTTTATTTAAAATATGGTCCATCATTCTACCTGGTGTTGCAACGATCACATGTGGATTTTGCTTGAGTTCTTTTCGCTGTATCTCCATGGGCTGTTTCCCATAAAGTGCACAAAATTTAAGCCCTTTATATTTGCCAATATCTACGATGTCTTCTTTAACTTGAACTGCAAGTTCTCTTGTTGGAGCAAGTATTAACGCCTGAGGTCTCTCAAGCTCCACATCTATTTTTTCGCAGATGGGGATGGCAAAAGCTGCCGTTTTCCCGCTACCTGTTTGTGCCTTCACAATTAGATCCTGTCCCTGTAAAATCAACGGCATTGTAATCGATTGAACTTCCAGAGGCCTAGTAAAACCCAATGCGCTCAACGCGCGTTTGATTTGGTGATCCAGTGGATAATCTTTGAATTTTTCAATACCGTTTCCCAGAGCTTCATTCATTGTTTCTTGCTTTCCATTTATTATTTCTTGTTCTTCATTTATTGCTTTTATTTCACTCATGTTCTAGCCTCTTTCCAAACCTGATGAACCCATTCTATCTCAATAGATACTTACTAACCACATAGTTTAACATAGTTTTGAAAAACATAAAAGGCTTTTATGATTTGAGAACAGCATTTTCTAGTGTTTTGGAAATGGGGACCCCTCAACACCATCCTTAAATCGTATATATTTATGCGAACTATCTTCATATTCAACAACCCAGTACATGTAGTCAACAATATTCTTGTCAGCATAAAACGGACGCAATGTCATGATATATATAGATATTACATCCAAGTCTTCAGCAGTAGAACTTGATTTTACATTTTCATAGGTAACACCTTCACTCCCATCGACTAGAAAAGTGCCTCTTCTGTAAACAAATATGACATACTTCAATGCTCCAGTCTTCTTGTCATTTCCCCAAAATGCATGATCTTTACCAATAGAGGTGTGATTGGTAATGCTAATAGCATATCTATAAGACACATACATTTCATTCGTTTTGGAAAAATACATAACATCCTCTGCAAGATATCGGCATTTGGTAAACGAAATCAAAAAAATAAAAAATATTACAGTCAAAATGATCCATTTTTTCATGGTCAACTCCTCTTATTTGATAAATTCAGCGTAAATAACAAACAACTCATAAATTCACAAAATAAATATAGCTAGGAAATGATTCCCTAGCTACAAAAAGAACTCTAGTTAAATCTGAACGTAAATATTGACCAAAAATTCATATCTGAAACATCATTTGACCAACTTCTATAAACGTTTGTTGATGACCATAGGTCATGAATTATATAAAAATCATCACCAACTAAATCTTGAGCGTAACCAACAAAAGTCACATAATGAAGTCCATAGCGATATGAATCATCGTAAAGTATTGTCCCTGGACGATTATTATTAACTTCAGTTTTTAATATACTTATATCTGAATTTGATATTGAACTGTATCGTAATACAATTAAATTAGTCACAAGGTGACTTGTTGTATAGTTACGCACCCCTTCCTTATAACTATCAGGTAGAGTGGCAATATCACCTAAAAAAGGAAAACAAGACAGAGCACTATATAATTTATTATATAGTATTTGCTTAGTATCAGAATCAGATACTAAATTAGGGTATCCATGAGAATCCCAATATTTGACCAAATTCATTGCAGACACAGGTCCACAACCAATTGTTGGAGGATTGTTAGTTTCAGCAGGGACACCTGGTATTACGTTTATATTTTGCCAAATACTCCTTGGACTTACTAATATGCCATCATTCAAAGTCGAATTCACAGCGCTAAGACTATCATTATTTAAGACATCAACTTTAGTTATTGTTCTATTATCGTCTGATGAATAAAAATAAGTACCAGCATCGTATATTAAATTTATTTTCTTATTCACTTTTTCATTAATAGACTTGATATCTACATCTTTATGTAATATATTTTGATATGGCGACTCTCCTAATGCAAATTCAATAACTTTTGTTTGACCGTTATCTGTGATAATATAACCAATAATACCATTTTTATTTACTACCGAGTAGAGCATTTTATTTGCATTTCTATCTAAATCATACAAAACAGCATCAACCCTAATTGTAGCATCTGACCACATTCTAAAGTCTTCAATCTTCGCAATTTCATTTTTAAAATTGGAAATAACCTCTGTAGGTTCTTCAGATTCAGCAAATGCAAATGTACTTAGTAAAAAAATAATGTGAATAAAAATTAGTATAAACTTTTTTCATTTTAACATATCCTCCCTAGATAATCTTAATTAAAGCTGTTGATATTTCTCGCCTCTCTATTCTTATTTTTTCCATTCAACTCCATATATACCACATAAATTTATTAATGTCAAATTATAATGTTGAAATTAAAAAGCAAAGCTACTTATTAAATTTTATTTTATAATTTGAATTCCGTTCCTTAAATCTCATAACCCACTGAATTGAGTATAAAATTAATTTGATTATGATTTATTTAATAAAACCCATATTAAATAAATCATAAGGTATTTCAAAGTCCTTCATAATGGTTTTGATATCATACATTATAAGTTAATAATAGCTACATAATTATTGTAGAAGTCACAACAAAGAAGAAAATACAGTAAATAGCTTGAAGTAAAGGGTCTGGACAACATTTTCTGCAATACTAGAATCAACATGAGTATTAACAGCAAATATCCTAAGGCATATAGTTGCACCCAACAATAGTTGTATTAAAATAGGTACTTTGTCTACCTCGTCATTTAACTTCTTTACGCTCTACATTTTTATGCACGTTATGATAGTGAAGTTTGTCTAAGGCTTGTTTTGAAAGCTTAGCTTTGACCTATTCTAATTGTGTCATCGAGATAGCACGTGCTTTGGCTTTGTCTAAATTCGCCACTGCTATTTCATAAGACGTTTGAGCAATATGAATTTGTGCCGTTAAATCTGAAGCTTCAAATATCACAAGCAATTCTGCCAGCAAAAGGTGCAGACAAATCTACCACTTGTTCTTTACACGCTAAGTGATAACCAGAAACTCATTCTGACGTTTTTCCTGATTCAATACTAGCATTTTAATTCGGGCCAATACTCTGATTTGCAAAGCCTGACAATCTTAAAATCGCTGTCAAACCTATTGCTAATGTCATTTCACCAAATCCGCCTCTAATCGTTCGTATGCGAATATTATTGATTTAGTTAATCTATTTAACCTATTCACATTGACGCCTTTTAGATTCTATCTGAATTTAAATCACTTTACTTTCTATTAATCAAATATAGACCGATTAAACATAAGACAACGCCAAATACAGTAGATATATCTATTTTGTCTTTGAAGAAATATAGACCTATGGGGATTAAAAGCAACGCCACGATCACATTAGAAAATACACCGGCAACACTAACCGCCCATCCCGATCGATAGACCAACAAAAACCCCATTTCTAACCCCACTATTGCGATTCCAAGCACATAACTCGCCCAGTTTAAAGTTTTGAGTTCCACGAAAACACTATTTCTTTCCATTGGAAATACAAATAGCAAGAGTCCAGTGGCCATCAATGCCGTCATATAGGTCATCAGCATTGAAACCACAGGATTGGACTGCCCCGATATTGACTTTTGAGAAATATGATAGAATAAACTAGAACCAATCACTAGAAACATAGAGACATATTGCAATATTGTGTTCCTCCTTAAAAGACTTGTTTTAAATGATGACTATAGACTGTTTTATGAACTTAAGTTTCTATAAAATCGTCCAATTCTATTAAGCGCTTCCTTAAGATTCTCTGAATTATTGCCTATCCCCACTCTAAAATGACCTTCAATGTCAAGCGTTTCTCCGGGTACTACCAGTACATGCGCCTCATCCAACAATCTTTTGCAAAATGTATTCGAATCCATTTCCAAGTCATATTTTAGGACAATAACCGGTCCAGCTTTCGGCTTGACAAAACTAAATCCGGTGTTCTCTTTTAGCCATGCCTCCACAATTTCAAGATTTTTCTTTATGATGCCTACGCTTCTGTCTATGATTTTATCTTTATTTTCAAGTGCCATCGCCGCGATATAATCATCAATCATCGAACAACTGATGTGATTATAATCACGCACTTTATTGACGCCTTTTATCACTTCTTGATTGCTACATACCCATCCTATTCTCAACCCTGCAAGAGCGAAAGTCTTGGACATACTGCTGGTACTGATGCCTTTTTCATACAAATCTACAATGGATGCTGTAAATCTTTCACCTTCATAATTCATCCCTCTATAGGCCTCATCCGATAGGACATACGCATCCACTGAACTTGCGATTTCAACGATTTCTTTAAGCATCGATTCATCTAGAGATGCACCCGTTGGGTTATTGGGATTCGAAAAGCTTATGAGCTTTGTCTTGTCATTTACAAGGCGTCTAAGTGCTTTAAGATCAGGTAAAAAACCATTTTGGGGATCAAGATATAGTTTATGCACTTTGGCACCGATTGACTCTGGTACAGAATAGTGTTGCTGATAAGTTGGTAAAATAGTGATCACTTCATCTTCTGGTTCTATAAGGCTCATAAGCACCAAATAGTTGGCACCAATGGTGCCGTGCGTTACGGTAATCTGTGAAGCTGAAACATTTTTATACAAACTTGCGATGCCCCTTTTTAAATAATCAGACCCCTCAATAGCACCATATGTGAGTTTCATCTCCATAATCTGTTTGGTAAACGCCTCTTTACGACCACAAATTTCAAGCAATTCATCCAATCTCAGAGAGTCCACACAGCTCTCTGCCACGTTAATTTCACATTTTGTCTCATAAGCATCCATCCATCTTTCAACTTTAAAATCTTTAATTTTCATTATAAGTCTACCTCCTGGCCAATGTTTTTTTCTTTTGCAATATCAATTGCCAACTTCGAAACTATTAAGTCTTGAAGTGCGATCCCAGTTGAATCAAATATCGTTATTTCAGAATCGTTAGTCCTACCCACTTTTTCAGATAAAATCAGCTCGCCTATTTCACCCATGATGTTGTCTTCACTTATAGTGCCTGTCTTTAATGCGATTTCTAGTTCACCCACATTGATCGCCTGAGCCATATCGTCTACAAAAATTTTAGCGTCTTTAAGAATACAGCTTTCTATTTCCTGTTTGCCCTGCAGATCAGATCCCATACAGCTTATATGAACACCCTCTTTTAACCACGATTTCATAATAAGAGGCTTTCTTGACGGCGTGACGGTTATGATGATATCGCTTTGGCTAACGGCTTTTTCCAATGAGGGTTCTGCTATAAACTGCACTTCAAATTTAGCTTTAATGCGATCATAGACTTCATCATCCGCCTGAAATGAGCTCAAGAATTCAAGGTTCAAAATGTCTTTAATGGTGGATACAAATTTTACCCCCTGCTCTGCATTTCTAGGATTACAAATGCGCACACGCTTAATATTTTGCATTGCAATTAAGGTGGCTGCTATCTGAAATGCGGCTTGATGTCCAGTGCCTACAATTAATAAATCTTCCGAACGCGCTCTTGCTAAAAATTTGGCTCCAATTGCGCCAGCAGCACCCGTTCTCATTCCCGTAACATGCTCTGCGTCAAGAATGCCAATGGGTGCGCCTGTTTTCATGTCGAACATCAACGTTGTTCCAAATAACATGGGAAGGTTCTTGTCTCTATTCTCAGAAAACCAAGATACCACTTTAAGACCGTATACATCATATTCATTAATATAACCAGATTTTATATCCATATCTGCTATTTCCGGTTGAAATTCATGGAAAATTAATGGCCATAAGCCAGCTTTTTGCCTAGCTTTTAAACAATAGACTTCCTCTACTTTCTCCAAAACTGAAATCATATTAAGAGATGCTTTAACTTCATGTTTATTCAATACCTTAACCTTCATAAACGCCTCCTCAAATGCTTTATAAATAGGTTTCCAATTTAAGCTACTTTTTATGATTAACATGATATTACACTTTGAAAAGAAGATACACCACATAACAAAAAATATCGGCCCAACAAAAAAATAGATTCAAAAAAAAATCTACACATAAAACAGTTCGGTTCTCTGGAGATCCCTCAAATGTTTTACACATAGATTCATGAAGTTTCGTATTTAATCCAATTTAGTGTTGGCTTAAATTGAGTGCCCGATTAAGTTTAGCGGTTACTCAAATTTAATTTGATCATGCGTGCGAGTATCATCAGCCCTTGCTCTAAATCCTGTAAACTCGCATAAGAAAATGAAATTCTGATGTTCTTATTGCTGGAAACATCATAGATATTGCCCGGATTGATGACAACACCCTGTCTGTAACAAGACTCAAATAGACGATACATTTGAATATTTTTGTTCAGTGTGAGCCAAATGTAAAAACCACCAGCAGGTTTTTGCCATGTGGCTATGTCTGAAAAATATTGATCCAAAATCTTTAATGTGAAATCGCGCTTTATCTTTAGCTCATGTCTCAATGATTTAATAAAAGATTGATAATAGCCTTTGGCTAAAAATTCATAACACATCCACTGAGAAATGGAACTGCTGCCATAATCCGTCTGCATTTTAATATCCGCTAACCGATTGATGACCCTTTCACTCCCTACAATCCATCCCACTCTCATACCAGCGGATAAGGACTTTGAAATACTCCCCATATACAAAACAGTTTCATTTTTATCCCCTGCTTTGATAGGCGCAGGGGGCTCTTCATCTAACCACAGTTCTCTATAGGTGTCATCTTCTATAATGGGCAATCTTTCTTTCTCACATAAAGACAAAATAGCCTTTCGCCTTTTGACAGACATCAAAACGCCTGTGGGGTTTTGAAAACTGGGAATGGTATATAAGAGCTCTGGCTTTTTCACAGAAGCTTTTCTAAGGAGATCCGCCACAATTAAACCTTCACCATCCATTGCAACACCTGTGAAATTGATGCCATGAGATTCAAATAAAGTGAGAGATTGAATATATGTGGCTTGTTCAGTTAACAGGGTTGCCCCTCTGCGCAATATGCCCATAGAGATTAAATGCAAAGCCTGGAGCACACCCGAAACGATCAAAACCTTATTGGGATTCACATCGATTCCCATGGGTTTTAGATATTTGCAGACCTCTACTCGCAGCTGTAAGAGCCCCTTTTCTTCTTCATAACCCATGTAATTTACATCCATCAGCAAATGATCATAGATGGATTTCATATATTGCACTGGGGACATCTCAGGGGCAAGTTCTCCAGCTCCCAATCTGATCATCTTTGAATCCAAATTGAGCTCATTGATGATTTTAATGACATTGAGATTTGGCTTTTGATACCCGCTTTCAATATATTTTTCCCAATTTGGAGGTGCTTTGGAAGCCAAAACAGACCATGTGTTATTGACTATAATCGTGCCTGCACTCTTTTTGCTCTCTATAAGCCCCTCCGCTTTTAAGGCCTCATAAGCCTCAAGCACTGTACTTCTATTGACATCAAAAGCATTGGCCATTTCCATCTGAGTGGGCAGTCTATTCCCAATGGACCAGTCACCCAATGCAATTTTGTCTTTGATAAAATCAAAAATTTGCTTATGCATTGGGACAAGAGATTGCTTATCCGGCTTCCAATGGATTTGCGCTATATCAACTTTTGTCACTTTATTTTTCATAAGATCACCTATTGCTATTGAATTCAATTGCCTCGATAGAACACGTAAAATCATCTGCGTCAAAGACATTTACAAAGAGTAGAGTGCATCAAATGATGTAACTCATACCGTTTAATTATATCATTCAATACCTTGAAATAAAGAGATCTTTTTTTGTATGCGTTTATTTATGGATTACAGAGCTTTATACTTTCGAATCAACGCTTCCGGTTCAGGACTGTTCATCACGCTGGACATGATGCAAACACCCTTTGCACCCGCTGAGATTAAAGCTTTATGTCGCTCTGGTGTAATGCCCCCTATCGCCATAACTGGAATAGATGCATTAGAACTGATCTCTTTTATAAATGAAAGGCCTCTTGGTGCAATAGAGCTCTTGCAGTCCGTTCGAAAAACGTGCCCAGCGACCACTTGGGTTGCCCCTAAAAATGCAGCTAATTGCGCTTCTCTTACTGAATGTACTGCCACACTGATGATTTTAAATTCATCCAGCACGCGATATTCAGAGATAAATTGGTCGAATGGCAAGTGAATATAAAGATGGTTAAGCTTTTTCGAAAGATGAATATGAGAATGCAACAAGAGCCTTGTATGATGTTTTGAAGCTATGTCTAGACATCGAATTGCTAGCTGCTCATAGTCATAAGCATCAAGATGCTTTGCCCTGAGTATGACTTGATCGGGTTTGCCATTGCAGATGCTTTCAAATTGTTTTAAAAAGGAAAACCCCATTGATGCCTGATCCGTCACACAGATAATCATCTGTCATCTCCTGTGTTAAATCCTCCTAAAGCAATATGATTCGAATAGACCGGTTGTAGACCCTTTAAGAGAATCATAGAGTGAATTTCAGCCACACTTCTGGGATCAGAGATCTCAAATTGTTCATCCCCTTTAACTTCCTCCACGTGTCCACCTACGCCGACGACAACACCTGCAGATATTTTAGTGGCACATACACCTACAGTATGATCTCTAAAATGTGCATTTTCTCTGGTGGATATTGTAATGCCTGCATAGGGCATAAATAATTTATAGGCGAGCATCACTTGAAATAATTCGACTTCTCCAACGCCATGGGTCTGCTTTTCCTCATGGTTGATATAAGGTCTGATTCTAGGTAAGGAAAATGCAATTTCAGCGCTTGGGTATTTTCTTTGTATCCAATAAGCATGCATTCCTGTTGCAAATGCATCTTTTCTAAAATCATCCAGTCCCAAAAGTGCGCCAAATGAAACCCCATACATACCTCCCATCAATGCCCGTTCCTGAGCATGAAAACGATAGGGGAAAACACGCTTTGGCCCCGATAAATGAACAGATTCATACTTCTCAAGATTATAAGTTTCCTGATAGACAGATACAAAATCAGCGCCACACTCATGTAAATAACGGTATTCATCTGAATTGAGCGGATAGATTTCAATCCCAATGGTTGAAAAATAAGTCTTAGCTATTTTAATGGCCTCCCCAATATACTGAATGTCTGATTTTTGACGCGATTCACCTGTCAGTAGCAGAATTTCTTTTAAACCTGTTTCTGAGATGGTTTTGAGTTCAATACGAATTTCTTCAAGTGACAACTTGCCGCGTTTGATCTTATTTTTACAATTGAAACCGCAGTAAACGCAATGATTTTCACAATAATTGGATATATAGAGCGGTGTAAACAATTGAACTGAATTGCCAAAGTGTTTATGCGTCAAGGTTTTTGATTTTTGTGCCATTTCTTCAAGATAGGGCTTTGCAGCAGGAGAGAGTAAGGCCGCAAAATCGCTTGGATCTAAGCGATCTTTTGAGAGTGCATATGCCACATCATGCGCCTTATATTGTTCAGCATCATAGTTTGAAACCATCGAAAGCACCTTTTCAAAAACATCGGATTCAATTTTCTCCATGTTTGAAAGATAAGACATTGGATCTGTCTTCATCTTTTGGGTTATCTTCATCTTTGAATTTGCCTTCATCATAAGATTTCACCTAAGAATCCTGTCAATGGACTAGAGGCTTCTCCTCTCCGCTCTAGGACTCTGCCAAGACCTGCTAAATAAGCCGCACGTCCAGATTCAATTGCCAATTTAAATGCAGTTGCCATTAAAGCGACGTCTTTAGCTGTGGCAATGGCTGTATTTGCCATAACTGCCGCACATCCAATTTCCATAGCTTCACAGGCTTGAGATGGTTTGCCAATCCCTGCATCCACAATGACTGGCAGTTCTATCTCATCTATAAGCATCTCTATGAAAGCTTTTGTAAGAAGACCCTTGTTACTGCCAATCGGAGCGCCCAGTGGCATCACAGCTGCAGCCCCAGAACTGACGAGATCGCGTGCAACATTTAAATCTGGATACATGTAGGGCATGACAATAAATCCCTCTTTTGCAAGTGCTTCTGTTGCTCTAAGTGTTTCATAATTATCTGGCATCAAGTATTTAGAATCTCTGATGACTTCTACTTTGATAAAATTGCCACATCCCAGTTCACGTGCTAGTCTTGCAATCCTAACGGCCTCTTCAGCGCTTCTTGCCCCAGAAGTATTGGGTAAAAGCGTAATCCCTTTTGGCATGAAATCTATGATATTTGCTTCGCCATTTTTGTTGGCACGTCTCACGGCAATGGTTGCCATTTCAACGCCGCCGTTTTGAATCACAGCATCGGTCATATCCAGTGAAAACTTACCTGAACCCAGTATAAATCTGGAATTAAATTCATGTCCACCTATGATCAATTTATCTTTCATAATATCCCTGCTTTCTCGACTTTTGTCATACTATACGGTCTCTAAATTAAGTAACAATCTCAATATCATGTTGGCTTGATGCCCTGCGCAAATATGAACTCTCGGTGCCATGAGTCCATTTTCAAATGTGGCTTCTGTTACCATGTCACCACAAATATAAAGATTTTTAAACTTTTGAATCGTCTTAATGGTATTGGCACTTGAAAATCCTGCCATACCTGAACCTGAGACAATTTTAACATTTGGATTTTCGTTTAATAGGGTATTGATGAGCATTGCTTTCTCAGTTGAGCTGTCAAATGCCTCACAGACAATTTCACAATCCGCAATCATCGAAAGCGCATTTTCTACAGTCAACTTTGTCTGGATGGATTCCACTTTTGTATAGGGGTTGATCCCTTTGATGATTTGTTTCAAAGCCTCAGATTTGGACAGTCCAAGATGCTGTATGTGATAAGCTTGGCGATTGAGATTACTCGGTTCTACAATGTCAAAATCAATGAGTTTTAAATATCCCACACCTGTTCTGGCAAGCATGATGGCCACGTTGGAACCCAAGCCTCCCAAACCTGCAATACAGACCCTTCCCTGCTTGACTTTGTGATGAACTGCGGGTGTATTCCTCGCCATCAACATGGATTCTAAAGTGCTTTCGTCTGGCATTTCACCTCTTTTGATCAATACGACATTATCGCCATCTGCCAAAGCATAGCTTGCCTCTTTATTAAACCCATTCACAATGATGACATCAGAGTCACTCTGAATTTCGCTGATCAACTGCTGGATTGTCCTCGAACCTGTTTCAAAAGTTTTTCCGTTTAAAGTGATTTGAGTTTGCATGTAATCAACCTCCTCCAACGAAACTCACCACTTCGAGCCGTGTGGAATCCTCTATTAATGTATTTTCATATGCGGACTTTGGAACAATTTGACCATTCATTTCAGTGGCTATTCTGTTCAGATCATAGCCTTCACTTTCAAGAAATGCCTTTAGTGTCATCGATGCTCTTAATGGGTGTAAAGTGCCATTGATAAACATTTTGATCTCCTCTCTAAAATTGATCTTCTCCATTTGAAACGCGGACAGATCGCCACCTAATTGACATAAAAAAAACAGATGCCTCAAAAGGACATCTGCAGTTTCAAATATAATCAAGTTTCCTACGTTGGCATTATCCAAATCAGGTACGGTCGAAGTTCAATTACTTCCTCTCAGCCTGAAATACAAGCTCCCGAGAATATTCAATTTTTAGTTATTCATTTGTTTTTTAATGCATCTGCACTAACTCGTGTTTATTATAGTATAAAAAAAATTATTCGTCAATTCTAATAGGGGGCCTTTATTTAAAATCACTATGTCATAATCATGTTGTAGAGTTTAGAGACACTTTTAGGAATGTCTTCAATCTTCAAATGGCCATATCCCAACATCAGCTGATCCAAGTGATCGCCTTTAACAATACAATAGTGCTCTATTGGAAACACGCGAATACCTGCATCTTGACTTTTTTTCACGAAGACTTCATCGAACTTAGCACCATGAACTTGCAGAACGAGATGCAATCCAGTCTCATCACCTAATATGGTACACTGCTCTCCAAAGTATTTATAAATAGCTTGCGTTAATGCCAAACGCTTTTTTTCGTACAATCGACTGATTTTTTGAATATATTTGTCTAACTTTCTCTGTCTTAAAAATGCCGTCAATGCCGCTTGCTCTACGATTGGGTTTTGAACATCAAAGTGCTTTCTCAAATACATCCAATTAGCCTGTAACTTTGGCGGCAATATCACAAAACCAATTCTCAATGCAGGATACAAACTCTTGCTAAATGAGCCCGTATAAAGTACTTGTTCACTATCCAAAGCATAAAGCGGACTCACCGCTGCCCCTCTATATCGAAATTCGCTGTCATAATCATCCTCTATAATGTAGAAATGCCTTTGTCTTGCAAGTTTAATCAGCTCTATTCTCCGCTCTGCCGTGAGAATACTTCCCAGTGGAAATTGATGTGAAGGCGTGACATATACAGCTGAAATATCATGACCATTCAATAAAGATGTCTTCAAACCCTCTTGATCCACTGGGATGCTTAAAATAGAATTGCCACTACTCTCAATCACTTCCAGAAGCCCTTTGTGACAAGGATCTTCCACTGCAAAAGGCACACCCTCTTTGGACAACATGGTCACCAGAATGCTAAGGGCTTGTGTCGTGCCAGAAGTGATAAAAATATCTTGCGGTTTTGCAGACAAGCCTCTTTTTCTAAATAACCAATGGCTTATTTCCACTCTAAGCGCCTCATAACCAGCCGTCCCAAAATAGCCTAAATCATTGTCGCTTAACTGCTCAAATGCCTTGTACATCATCTGATTCCAAACGTAACGTGGAAAAAGACTCACATCGGGTTGCCCAGTTTTAAAATCGACAATAAAGCTTTGCTCACTCCCTTGAATCACTGGGAACAGCACTTCCTCATAATGCTTCTGATGTTTTTCAAGGTAAAGTCCTTCTTTGACCCTTGTTGGCGCACCTTGGCGCGTCACAATAAACCCCTCTGTTTCAAGCATGTCATAGGCTTCATTAACCGTGCTTCTTGATACCGACATGTCTTTAGCCAACCCTCGACTCGATGGCAAAGCTTCTCCAGATTGAATCTTGCCCTCTAGAATCAAATCTTTCATCGCATAAAAAAGCTGTCTTGACAATGAAATTTCATTTTCTCTTTCCAATTTGATTTGCCACATACGCCCTCCAACTGGTATGTAAATTATAAAGTTTAACTGGATATTGTAACGAACCAGTTTTAAGTGTTATTATTCTACCATATTTACAACCCAAAATAAAGGAGGCAATAACACTTGGAAAAATTTAAAGGTAGATTCTATTTAGCCGTTGGATTCATATTTGCTGGTACTGCCGTCATCGCCGCACGTTTTGTATCGGGTTTTCTTGGGCCCTTTACAATTACAGCGGTAAGCTTACTTGCCGCACTTGTGATATTAGTACCATTTAATTATTTAAAAATTCAAGCGGCTCTAAAGCTCATGAAAAAAACAGACTGGCTTATGATCAGCTTGCAAGCTTTTTTTGGCATTTTTTTATTTAGAGCTTTCCTGCTTTTTGGTCTTCAAAAAATCAGTTCAACTGAGGCAGGCGTTTTGATCGGAACAGCACCGATACTCACAAGTATTTTAGCGTATACTTTACTTAAGGAAAAAGTAACTTTAAGGACAATCATAGGTATTTTATGTGCTGTTTTAGGAATCATCTTGCTACAAGGGGCACATTTCTCAAATTTTACATTAAGCCAATCCATTGGAACCATACTTGTATTAGGCGCAGCTGCTTGTGAATCTCTCTTCAATATTCTCTCTCGCTTTCACAGCTTAAATAAAGCTACTGGCAATATGGATCGCATGCCTCCAGTTGTTCAGTCCCTACTTGTTTCTGCAATTGCCTTTATCTTTTGTCTTTTACCTGCTCTGGCAGAACATCCTGTTTCATCATTAATTGCACTTGATTGGATAGGGTGGCTTTCACTATTATGGTATGGCCTTTTCGTCACAATTTTATCCTATGTCCTATGGTATGCGGGTATTAAAAGGTGTACTGCCCATACCGCTGCCGCATTTTCCGGTTTAATGCCATTTACATCGATGATCTTATCGCACTGGGTTCTATCGGAAAGCATCACCTCTTTACAATGGATTGGCGGTGGACTTGTCATACTTGGGGTGATTATCATAGGCATTTCTCAATCATATGAAAGTGAAACGCCAGAGTTTCAAACTTAAAAATTTATATAATTCTGCCCACATTCAGTATAAATTCAATAATTTTTTAGGTTTTCATCCCATCTTTCCTCACATTTAATTGAATATTTGCGAATATGTTTACAAATATAATGCCAAGTCATATAATATAGCCAAAAGTGAGGAGGGTTACAATGGATAGGATTGATTTTGATATTTTAGCGATTTTAAATCAAAATGGTCGTGCAACTGCAACTGAAATCAGCAGGCAAGTCAATTTATCGATCCCAGCGGTTTCAGAGCGTTTAAGAAATCTTGAAGACTCTGGCGTCATAGAAGGTTATGCTGTGAAGATCAATCGTAAGGCACTCGGACTGCATTTGATGGCATTTATCTTCGTCTCTGTCGATACACCAGATCATACTGAAAAGTTTAGAGAAGTGATTACCACTTTTCCAGAAGTCCTTGAATGCAATCACATCACTGGCGAATACGGGTATCTCCTAAAGGTGCTTCTTGAAGATACTGAGGCACTTGAATATTTCATCAGCAAAAAACTCAAATGCATTGCTGGCGTTCAAAACTCAAATACGACTATTAATCTATTGACTCTAAAAGAAAGTATCAATCGGGTGATGTACAATGATTTATAAAGGCTTTCGACTGGGGATGGTCCTGCAATTGGCGATTGGACCCGTGTGTCTCTTCATATTTCAAACTTCTGTTAACGCAGGTTTCTTTAATGCTTTTCTCGGTGTTATCGGTGTTGTCTTGGTAGATGGCCTGTTTATACTCTCCGCTATTTTAGGACTCGGGGCTCTTCTTGAAAAAAATAGATCCCTTAAATCCAAATTAGGTTATTTAGGTGGTACAATCTTAATTATTTTCGGGCTAAGCACTGTTATCAATATCTTTGGCATTGCCATGATCCCAAGCTTTAGCCTTAACACTAAAACGACTTCAAATATCTTGATTAAAACGTTTCTCATGACTTTGTCCAATCCCTTGACCATTATCTTTTGGGCTGGAATGTTTACTGCAAGTCTCGAAACAGAAAACTTAAACAGCAGACAAGTTTATGAGTTCGGACTGGGCGCATTATCTGCTACATTGATCTTCATGAGCTCTGTCGCTCTATTAGGCAGTTCATTATCTATATTCATATCTGATTTTTTTCTTAAGGGACTCAATTTATGTACGGGGTTATTCTTGATTGGATTCGGTATAAGATCATTAATTAAAAATTATAAGGATCAGAATTATAAGGATCAGAATTATAAAAATCAGAATTATAAAAATCAAACTCATGAAGTTCAAAATCGATAAAGGGATACTCTACCCTCTTGATATTAAATAAACCCAATATTCAAAAAAATCTACATCAAACAATATAAGAGTCATAACAACATTTGTGCCATCTCCGATGACTCAAAACGATTTTCGCTGACGCTGTTTGAGGGTGAACATCCCTCAGCACAGCTTTCGGCTCAAATCTTGCATACAACAACATTTGTGTCATCTCCGATGACTCAAAACGATTTTCGCTGATGCTGTTTGAGGGTGAACATCCCTCAGCACAGCTTTCGGCTCAAATCTTGTTGTTTAAAAAAAGAGGCTAAATGATCATGTCATTCAGCCTCTATTCTTTTAGACGCGTGTTTTTTTTTAATTTACATCTTACAATTCGCGTTTGCTCATAAAATCCTTGTGAATCTCATAAGCACACTGCTTACCTGCGCCCATAGCGTTAATAACCGTTGCAGCACCACTCACAGCATCACCACCTGCATAGACAGCCATATTGCTTGTACGCCCGGATTCATTGGTTTCAATAAGCCCTCGATTATTAATGTCAATTCCCAACGTTTTTATCAAAGGATTCGCCAAGGTCCCTATGGACATGATCACGTTATCAACTTCTATAAGGTGTTCAGAGCCTTCCACTTCATGTGGGCGCCTTCTGCCATTGGCATCTGGTTCTCCAAGTTCCATCTGGATACACTTGATACCAGAAACATATTGTTGCTCGTTCCCAATGATCTCCAAAGGATTGCATAAAAACTTGAACTCAATAGCCTCTTCTTTGGCATGTTCTACTTCTTCTCTTCTCGCAGGCATCTCCTCTTCAGATCGACGATATATAAGATAGACATTTTCTACACCAAGACGTTTTGCTGATCTTGCAGCATCCATCGCCACGTTACCGCCACCTACGACAGCAACATTCCGACCCAAATATAAAGGTGTATCGCTTTTTGCTTCATATGCTTTCATCAAATTAACTCTGGTTAGAAATTCATTTGCTGAATAAACCCCTAATAAATTCTCACCTTTAATATTCATAAATCTCGGAAGTCCAGCACCTGTCCCAATGAAAATCGCTTTAAAGCCATCATCTTCAAGGTCTTTTAAATCCAAAGACCTGCCAATGACCACATTTTTTTCTATTTTAACGCCTAGTGTCTTAAGCGCATTAACTTCTCGATCGACAATTTCTTTAGGCAACCTAAATTCTGGAATGCCATATCTCAAAACACCGCCCGTATCATGCAACGCTTCAAAAATGGTCACATCATACCCAAGCTTAGCCAATGTGCCTGCACAGGACAACCCCGCAGGTCCCGACCCAATAATTGCAGTTTTAATGCCCTTAGACTCTTGTGGGACCACCTCTAAAACATTGTTATGATTGTCTGCAACAAATCTTTCAAGCGCTCCTATGGCAACGGGTTCGCCTTTAATTCCTCTGACGCAAAGCGCTTCACACTGTGTTTCTTGGGGACAAACACGTCCGCAAATTGCTGGCAATGAAGTGTATTCTGACAGCGCTTCAAATGCCTTATCTATATCACTTGCCTTAATCTCATGAATAAACTTAGGAATATCAATCCCAACTGGACACCCAGCTACACAAGGCTTATTTTTACACTCCAGACATCTACTCGCTTCAAGTTTTGCCTCTTCAAGCGTATAGCCTAAAGCAACTTCCTGAAAATTAGTAATCCTTTCTCTGGGATCTTTCAATTTCATATGTGTTCTCTGGATATTATTTGACATTTTCAATCTCCTTCAGTAAACGACAGTCTTTATCCTCTTCCAAATTGTGAACAGGTTGATTCTTAAATATATTATTGCGACTTTGAGCTTCGTCAAAATCAACTAAATGACCATCGAATTCAGGACCATCCACACAGGCAAATTTAGTTTCGCCACCAACTGTCAAGCGACATCCCCCACACATGCCAGTACCGTCAATCATGATAGAGTTCATGCTGACAACTGTTTTAACACCATACTTTTTAGTTACTGCTGAAACATTCTTCATCATGATGATCGGCCCGATAGCAAAGACGCAATCGATATCTTTGTGTTCTTCTAAAAGCGTTTCCAGACCGGTGGTCACAAATCCCTTTGTGCCATACGATCCATCATCTGACATGAGTACCATCTTATCAGAATGACTGGCAAATTCTTCTTCAAGGATAACTAAGTCTTTATTTCTAAAGCCCACAACAGAAAACACTTCCGTATTTTGTTCTGCCAGAGCCTTCACAACAGGGTAGGCAATGGCACATCCAACGCCGCCACCTACGACAATGGCTTTCTTAAGATGCTCTATCTCAGAGGGTTTTCCCAGTGGCCCCACAAAATCATGAATAAAGTCACCCTCTTCTAGGTTATTTAAATCCATAGTCGCCTTTCCAACCACTTGATATATAATGGTGATCAACCCATCTTCTCGATTATAGTCTGCAATTGTAAGTGGAATGCGCTCACTGTTTTCATGAACTCTGAGAATGATAAACTGCCCCGCTTTTGCTTTTCTTGCAACATATGGTGCTTCTACTGTCATCTTAACCACAGCCGTAGCCAGAGTCTCTTTTAACACTATTCTATACAAAGAAATAACCTCCAATTTTTTATTTTATATTTTAATTTTTCTATTTTTACCGATTTATATTTTTTATACTTAGATGTCCATTGTGACATATACGCTAAAAGATTGCAATATGAAACGATTATCATTTTTTGCATAATTTGATCTCAAATACACATCATTATGCATCAATATACATACTTTTGAATAATAGCTTTCATAAATAATAGCATTTTTTATCCCTACTCACAAGACTTTGAGTGAATATCTTCCCAACGATCTTCCTATATATTAAACAATCTTCTTACATATTAATAGAAGAAAAATGTATTTAGTGATTTTTTATTTATGACTTTTTAGTAATAAATAGCCATTAATATCCATTGACGCACAAAATTTGATGTGATATCATTTCATTATTAAGTTCATCGTGAAACAGTGGATTGTGACTGCAAAAGCGGGCAAGACCATAATTTAAGGACAATTTATTTTGTCTTTAAATTGTTGGTCTTTTTTTGTGTCCTTTTTAGAATTGTTTCCTTGAACGATGAATGCTTAAAAATATGTATTAGGGAGGCGTTAAACATGTTAAAAAGAAAAATATTCACTTTAACACTTGTACTCATGCTACTGCTGTCAGCCATTACAGCATACGCTGATACACCCCCTCAAACTGGGGACATTGAGGGGAGATGGTCTTTCAGTATTGTCAACAAATGGGCAGAAAAAGGTATTATCAGAGCAGATGCAGATGGTACTTTCAAGCCAACTCACTTGGTAACAGGGGCTGAATTGAAAAGCCTACTAAAAAATGCATTTAATTTGGATGTAGTTTTAGAAGACTCTTCTATCCATGTGACCAGAGAAGCAGCTGTTAAAACGATTGCCGATGCACTTTACTCAGAGTTATCTTCTAAAAGCTCGACTGGCTTTCTAGATGATTCAGATATATCTCCAAATGCTAAAAGTGCTATTATCAAGGCGTCTTTAGAAGGTCTCGTAAATGGCTATCCAGACGGCACTTTTAGACCTAACGAACCATTGACCTTTGAACAAGCCATTGCCATAATGGATCAAATTGCAATGAAAGATTTAAAATATACGAAAGGTATTTTACAAACAACTGCTTATGGTCAGGTTGAAGGTCAATTGTCAAATGATGATCAAAGCATTGAATGGCTTGGCGTTCCTTATGCTGCACCACCGGTTGATGAGCTTAGATGGTTGGCACCTCAACCCCCTAAAAGCTGGACTGGTGTACTTGAAACAAAAAACTATAAAGAAAAATCTATGCAACTTAGCGGTAAAGACGTTATAGGTAGCGAAGATTGTCTCTATATGAACATATATCGTCCAAATACAGCTGCAACGGACCTACCAGTGCTTGTGTTTGTTCATGGTGGCAACAACCAAACAGGCACCAGCCAAGATTTTAAAGGCGAAAAATTGGCTGCAGATGCAAATTGTATTGTGGTTTCCATTGATTACAGACTAGCTGCACTGGGTTGGGTTAACTTGCCAGCTCTAAAAACAGGTGATCCATTAACCGATTCAGGGAATTTTGGTTTACTAGATATTCATGAAGCTCTCAATTGGGTAAACGGCAATATAAAAGCCTTTGGCGGCAATCCTTATAATGTAACAATCTCAGGACAATCTGCTGGTGGTCGTGACGTTATGGCTATCTTGATTTCACCAATTTTCAAAGGCGATTTCCAAAAGGCATTTGCAATTAGCGGTGGTATGACGGTTACAGACCCTTCTGTCGGTCAAGAAATAGATGCCAAAGCTTTTGCCGCTTTAGTGGTGGAAGATGGTGTTAAAGCAACAGAAGCAGAAGCTATTGCATGGTTAAACACGGATGCACAAGACGTTAAAAATTATCTCAGAGGTCTATCTGGGGAGAGAATCGCACCGTTGATGAATAACGCTGCCATTAGAATGACTGTATTTCCTCATCTCTTTGCAGACGGCTACGTCCTACCGAAAGAAGGATTTGCTGTACTTTCCACTGGGCATTACAACAAAGTGCCTACTTTGCTTGGCAGTTGTAAAGATGAATTTTCAGTATTCGCAGGAACGGATCCAATGTTCGTCGCTGCACTCTTTGGAGGTACTTTGGCAACAGATGAAGTTTTATTGCCGCAATATACGTTCGCAAACACTTATGGCAGTATGCTTTACACCGGTTTTAATGCGGATCGTTCTGCTGAAATCATGGCCGATGTTACGGGACAACCGGATGTATTCGCTTATCGCTTTGCATGGGGTGCAGATCCAGATGTTATTAGTCCTGGACTTGGCAGTGTTCTCGGTGCTTTCCACGGCATTGATATGGACTTCTTAAAAGGGCGCTACGATTCCTTTGTAACCACCAATTATACCGATGAAAATCTCAAAGGAAGAGATGCACTTGTGTCTGCTATGCACACCTACTTGAAAAACTTCTTGTATACAGGCAATCCTAACGGTGGTGACCTTCCAGTTTGGAATGCATGGTCTAATGCCGAAAACGCAGACAAGCTGATGATCTTAGATGCGGATAAAAACGAAGTAAAACTTAGAATGACTTCTGATTACATCATCGAGTCGGAAGTTTTCAAAGCGATTGATGCAGATCAAACCCTTCCAGCAGATCAGAAGCAAAACATGATTTCTAACATCATGTCTGGTCGATTCTTCAGTGAATCGTTTGATGCACATTATAATCAAAAATAATAATCGTCGAATATAGAAAACAACATTTGAGCCCTCTTTCGATGTCTCAAATGTTGCTTTAATAGAGAATCCCTCAATGTGAAAAAATTCATTTGAGGGATTTTTTATGCATACAATTTCATGAAGTAATCAACTCAGAAAAGGATGTTTTGTGCGACAGTTTTGTCTCACTTCAAGCAAGTAATGACAATGCTTACAAAGAATTTTACATATAAATTGACTTTGGATTTTTTATATCATATTATGTACTATAAGATAATGCTGAATACAGCAGTTTGACAAATTTTATTCAGGAAGGGGTTATTAAATGATCTTTACTAAAATACTAAAACCGGGCATATCACTGATTAACAAATTTAACTTACTCACAAAATTTATCATCACCAGTTTTATCCTTTTTATTTTATTAGGCATCAGCCTATTTCAATTTTTTTCAAACAATCAATCCAGCACTGTTTTTAATGAAAAAGAGTATATTGGCGTCGAATACGCCGCGCTTTCAAAAAAATTGCTTTACGATGTAGCTGAAAGTTTAAAAGCTAGGCTTGAGAACGATCAAACTAATATATCGCGTCTAGATTCAAATATTTTAAGCCACTTTGATGCACTGAATCAAATAGATCAGCAGTATAATCATACATTGGATAACACCGCTTCAAACATTATGGTATCTAGTACTATAAAGGATTGTCTATCATTATATAAAGGAATCATCGCAAATTCAGATACGCTCTCAAAAGATGATCTCGCCAATCAATACGAACCTTTGTTTGAGGGGATCAACAGTCTTCATACCAACATCTCTGACAATTCAAATTTAACCCTTGACCCCGATCTTGACTCCTACTATCTTATGGATACCGTCATGTTCAGGAATTTGGCATTAACTGAAAAATTATATCGTTTAGACTTAATATTAAATGATGCCATCCAAAGTAAAGTAATCTCAGATCAAACTCGCAAAGAAGCGATCATTCTTACAACCCAAATTTCAACGCTTGTAGATAATATTAATGGTGACATGAAAACAGCTATTGCTTTTAACGATTCAAAAGAAACTCGAATTTTAGAACCTATAAAAGCGGAATCACTTACATTCTCAGAGGCTTTTGATACATTGCTCTCACAACTCGATGAAGATCTCTCCTTAAATCAAATGAGTGCATTAACAAAATCAATGGAAAGTGCCATTACGTTGAATTCAAGCTTTTACGACTCTCTTTCGGATAAACTTTGGCAACTTTGCTTTATCCGAACAGAAGACTATCGTGCGCAAAATAAAATGGTTGTGGTTTCCTTAATGCTTTCACTCCCAATACTGCTTTATATTTATAGTGCTTTCGTCTTATCCATCATGGGAGCTGCAAAAGTGATCAACTCTGGTTTAGATCGAATTACTTCGGGTGATTTAACTTATGAGGTTTATCTCAATTCAAGAGATGAGCTCAATACCATCAGTCTCAGTATCAATAAAATGGTAACTGAAGTCAAACATGTCATTCTTGGCATTATGAATATTTCCACTCAAACTAAAAATTCATTTGAAGGTATCGATCGGAGCTTGCTCACACTGGATGAAAATATTGCTAAAATTTCAAACACACTCGAAGCTATTTCCAGTGTATCAGAGGAAACTGCGGCTTCAGCTGAAGAAATGAATGCCATCTCAGAAGAGCTGGCCGATACAGTGGAACACCTCGCTTCTGATACAAAATTGAGCAACACGATTTCTGTCAATGTCTCCAAAAAATCTAAAGAGATCGTGATGAGCTCAAAAATGGCCAAAGAAAAAGCTGAAGATATTTTAACGCACTCTAAGTCTGAACTCGAAAAGGCTTTACACGATGTTGAAGCTGTAGATCAGATTCATATGCTCTCTGATACAATCATGCAAATTACTGTTCAAACGAATCTGCTTGCACTCAATGCAGCCATTGAAGCGGCTCGTGCTGGAGAGTCAGGCAAGGGATTTTCAGTTGTAGCCGAAGAAATAAGAAAGCTTGCAACAGAATCCAAAGATGCTGCTAATTCGATTCAAGAATTGACAGACATTATAGTGACCTCAGTAGGGCAACTTCGCAATGCATCTCAAAATGTTATCGATTTCATTAGTAAAGAGGTCATCTCAGATTACACCGCAATGGTTGGCTTCGGAGAGGACTTTAATGACAATGCTTCTCAGATTTCAGAGACAACTCAACGCATTACAGATTCAACGATTCAAGTGGCACATTCCATTCAGGTGCTTTCTAAAGCAATTAATGAAATCTCCTTAGCCAATAATGAATCTGCTAAGGAAGTCCAAATTGCTGTGTCTCAAATCAATGAAATTGCTGAAGAATCTCACAAAATTGTCGGCAATACGGCCGATGTCAGTTCAGATATTAAAAGTCTTATGGATAATGTCAATAAATTTCAAATTTGTGCACAATAATCTCTAAGAAAAGCTACAACTTCAATGTGCCTTATTCGTGGGCTCACTGATATTGTAGCTTTTTTATAATCCTTCATGGAAATCTCTAAGTATCTTTCTTTAATTTTTCTTTATACAATTCTAGATCTGCATCAATTAGAGCTTGTGATGCGTTATCATAATCCTTAAGCGATACCACGCTCATACTCACTCCTGCGGTCTCTTCATAGAGAGAAACATAGTCTTTAAACAACTGCTTCACATTTTCAAGTTTTTGAGTTAGTTCATTTTTATCCCCGTAATATATAATTGCGAATTCATCCCCACCCCAACGACTGACGACGTGTTTTTCAGCCTTGAAATTATTTCTCAATATTCCAGACAATTCTTTAAGGACATCGTCTCCGATGGCATGTCCATGCCTATCATTTATGCGTTTGAAATGATCCAAATCTATAAAAATGAGTTGAATATCATCATTATTATCATTCTCTATGGCGAGTCTCATGGATTTATCAAACATTCTTCTGTTGTACAGGCCCGTAAGCTCATCGAAAGTCGCATATTGAGTCATCTTTTGATTTGCTTTTTCATACGCCTTGGCAAACTGTAAAAGCACTAAAAAGGACATGATCATTAACAAGGGAATCTGAATCATTCGATCGACAAATTGATTCCAATCGCTGTAAACAGCGATCAATTCCGGATGATAATACTCTACGATATGCATAATCATAAACATAACAATCAGTGCACTGACCAAAAAATAACGCTTCCAGCCATCAAATAAATAGGTAATCGCTATTAGAAACAGAAAAATATAACCGATTGTATTATTACTACTGCCGCCTGAATTCGCAAATGAGAAAGGCAGGAAACCAAATATCATGAATGCAAACACGCCAAACATCATGTGAGTCGTGTATTTTTTGTCTTTAGAGAAAACTAGGGCGATGGTTAATATAAAGACAAGAACAATCCATTTAATACTAATCCAGATTGGAAAACTAGAGATAAAATTGCCAATAATGCTCAAAATGGATAAAATGATGCCCACTATTAAACTGGATTTATAGAGCTTTAACTGAATATCTGACAGTTCCATGTCGCCTCCAAAATTTATTGTATATGCCTCCTACTCGTAATAGAATTGTTGAGGTTTGCCATGACTAAAATTTCTAAATTCATCGTTAAAAATAATCATATCCGGTACATTCTTTAATTTCTTTTCAAATAGGATAGGCACTTTTTTCGGTGATGTATACCCAACGATCCAAATATTATCATAATGAAGAGGAACCTTCGTGTTCCAAAAAACCGCTCTTGGTTTTTCACGATCTGTAAAAGTATTAATCGCTTGAATTTTTATTTTTCCCTTTTGGACTCTTTTCCCCAATGTAGTGCCTCCGAGTAGATTTGCGTTCTATATCATTATATCATTTATGCTTCAAAGTAGTGATATTAATCTTTAACGCATTAACAACATTTGAGCCATCATTCGATGTCCCAAAACGATTTTCGCTGACGCTGTTTGAGGGTGAACATTCCTCAGCACAGCTTTCGGCTCAAATCTTGCGTACAACAACATTTGTGTCATCTCCGATGACTCAAAACGATTTTCGCTGACGCTGTTTGAGGGTGAACATTCCTCGGCACAGCTTTCGGCTCAAATCTTGCATACAACAACATTTGTGTCATCTCCGATAACTCAAAACGATTTTCGCTGATGCTGTTTGAGGGTGAACATGCCTCAGCACAGCTTTCGGCTCAAATCTTGCATACAACAACATTTGTGTCATCTCCGATAACTCAAAACGATTTTCGCTGATGCTGTTTGAGGGTGAACATGCCTCAGCACAGCTTTCGGCTCAAATC
>NZ_JADKNH010000002.1:446305-463478 GCF_015352425.1 Fusibacter ferrireducens
TCTTGTTGTTTAAAAAAAAACCTAGGTTAACTCAATTCAACCTAGGTTTAAAATCTATAAATCATATTTTTCCAAGTGCATCACAAGTTTTTTTTCTGTGAGCACTTCATTTGTAACAAATTTGCCATGGATAAATAAGGTGTAAATCGTACACGGCGTCGGCGCATTCTGAGCCTCTTCCACAGTCTCCAGCTTAATGATGCGGTAAGGAACGCCCCTATCCTTAAGCACTTGCTCCGCTAAAGGCACATATTTATCCGTATGCGGGCAACCGTTTGAGTAATAGATAACCACCCCTTGATCCTCGATTTGCCCCGTTTTCACACAAGGCTTAAATTGAGGCACTACATCCTTCTTTTCATCTATTGCATCAAAAGGGTAATAGAGGAGTTCAAAAGAGGGCTCTGCCATATCACAAATTTTAAAGCCTTTATACTTCAAAAAATTAGGGTCTGTTAAAAAGTGCATTTTCTTTTTGGAGCCCAATGCCACGAGACCTTTTTTCCCCTTCGCCTTTGCGTCTTCAATACAGGCATCCAAAAGCTGGTTTGAGTACCCTTGTCCTTTAAATTTTCCAGACACCCATAGACAACTTATGTACATATAATTTGGCGCTGTAATGGGGGCAAAACAACTTTCAGCTGGCATATACTCAATAAAGACTTTGCCACGCTCATTTAACTTTGTGAAGACCATGCCATCTTCAAACCTTTCCTTTAGCCAAGCCTTCTTGCTGCCCACGCAATTCTCACCCTTCTTTTCTGAAATAGCGCAGCAAATATGTTCTGTGTCAATATTGTTTAAATCTACAGTAACTAACGCCGTATTCATATTTATCAACTCCTCTTTTTATACAACGCCTCTTTATATATTTATCAAGGCGTATTGCTGCTAATTTAAACTAATATAAATCTCAATTGTTTGCTGACTCATATCCTCATTATCATTGTGATAGAGTTCAAAGTCATAGGCATATTTACGATCCAGATCCATTGCCCATATATCTTGCCAAGCTTTGCCTACGGATTCCACAGCATCCCCTATGATCGTAAATTTTGCATACTTGCCCCCTGCGATGGTTCTCGTCTCAAAATCATTTTGACCGCCTTTTGAAACTGCCACACCACACATAAATCGATAAGGTTTCGTAAAATCACCTTCATAATCTGTATAAAGTCCGATGCCTTTTCCCGTGGTCTGATCTTCAATGCGTTCAAAAAGACCTTCACTGATAAACTGTTGCCACATTGCGCCAATGTCGTACATGGATTGTCCATTCTCATTGGTCGTCACGATGGATTTTCCCACAACTGTAATTGCTTCAAGTGTTACGATTTCATAATTCATACCATTCATCTCCTATTCATTCACTAGATTTTTTATATCTTTATTATAGGCGACTTAATATGACACCAGTGTGTCATATTAGATAATTTAATATGAAATTATTTTAAATTCATCTATTTTATATATCTAATTTCATATATTTAATATCTTTTGAGCTTTATCTTTAAGCCTTTCTTTTAAAATACTGGGCTCAATATCAATCAAATAATCGGCATAAGTCATGATGTAATTGAGTAACCAATCATCCATCTCTGCTTCAAAGGTGACTAGCAGAATCCCTTGATCTTCTTGATGCACAATCCCACTCAAGGGAAACTCCTCTTCAACTCTAAATAAGGCCTTGGCATCAAGCGTTAAAACAACTGGCTTCATATGCTTCATTTCATGAGATTTAAGTACCCAATCTGAAATGTCATAATCTTTCCTATTAAAACTTTCGGAGGTGATTTCAGTATCCAGTATTCGTGATATTCTAAAGGTTCTATAGTCTCTTCTCTTATGACAATAGGCCACTAGGTACCATCTCTGCTGCTTAAAAATGAGTTTAAGCGGATCAACGATACGTTCTGTTTTCTCCCCACTATTATTCTTATAGATCATTTTTAAGGTTTGGTTTTTTTGAAGTGCTCTTTTGATGTTTTCAAAGATTTTAGGTTGTCTTTCATGACTAAAATCCGAAAAATCGACTTCGACATAAGCATTCTGCTCCCCATCAAATAGATGCTTAAGCTTACTAATCGCCGTATCCGACGACTGATAATGAGTAGCTTCTAAAACTTCTAGACCCAATAGAATACTGTTTTTCTCCGTTTCTGAAATGACCGTTTTATTGAGCACATAATTCTCAAGGAGACTTATACCGCCTCCTGTGCCCTTATCCGTATAAATTGGAATACCACTCGTGGAAAGTGAATCAATATCTCGATAAATTGTCCGTGTGGAAACTTCAAATTGATCTGCCAGTTCTTTAGCCGTAACGCGCCCCTTGTTGAGCAATATATGAACAATGCTAAACAATCGATCTGTCTTCAAATGAATTCACCTTTTCCCTTCTTATCTTAAAAAGTAAAGTTTATGGTTCTCTTACAATACCTACAAACAGCACTGCGCCAGTCTTGTCATCTTTTATGAGGTACAAGAAAGGCTTATCGCATTTAAAAGTCACGGGTTCACTTGGCATTGCAGATGTCGTTTTAGCTTCAACGACTGTCACTGCAGCAGCTTCTGTACCCTTTTCGTCTAATATAATACGTGCGTTCTGAAAAATAGAACTGATATATACGTTTTCATCTTTGATCTCAACCATATTTCCGAATTCAGCTTCCTCTCTAGAAAATGCACGCCCCATACCTTTTTCCGTAAGCAAGTCCACTAATGGATTGCTCACCTCATAATCAAACTTAGGCAGACTCAAGTCTAATTCCTGCCATTGATCGGGTTCAGAATAAATCATTTTTTTTAAATCATCGTATTTTAGAGTGCTTAGAAAATCATTCAAGTTCCCTTTGGGCAAAATTAGAACCAAGCTACTGCCGCCATAATAAGGTAAACGCGTCATTTGGTACTGCGCATCTTCTTGATAAGCCAATCGACGTGTCTTATGCATCATATTAACCATTGTCTTATCTGTTTCAGTTTTAAAAAAAGGTTCTTCTTTGGTTGCTAATTCGTGAAATTCATCGATCCAAGTGCCTTTAAAATATACTGTGTTCATCAAATAAACGATCGTATCTGCATCTATTCTATCAAAGGTGCCTTTGAGCAAATGGTTCGTCTGATCTTCAACCCATTGGTTCATTTGATCCACTGTTTTGGGGTCACTAAAGTCAGAACGATAGACCTGTGCATTATAAAAAATCCCCAATGTATTGACAAATTCTTTTTTGAGTTCCAGATTTTCTCTAAACCATAATGAATTTGCAACCTTCATCTTAATCCCCGGCGTTTCTAAGTCCTCTCCGCTATCAAGCGCATTCAAGTAATTCATCCATGCGTTGTAGCGTTCATTAATTTCGAGTTCTTCTTCACCCAGCACCTTTAAAATACCTGATTTTGTTTCACCTTCTGCACCATTTTCAAGCATTGCAAGTGCAAACGCCAAACTGGTTGGAGAAAGTAGCAAATTGCTCTCTTGATCTCTTTTCGCCATTTCTTGTATCAACTCAAATCCCATTTGATTCGATGACATAATGCTTGCTTTAACAGTATCATCCATTTCTTCATTTTCTGTGTTTAAGATTTTAAAAGATTCTTCGGCTTTGACTAATCCTTCAACAGATGTTATACCATCCTTGTCACTTGTACAGCCGACTAGTGAAATTAAAGATACGATTAACACCACAATCACACTCGTATGTAAACTTCTCAAATTTCTGTTTCCTTTTTTATTCATTAGGCACTCATCCTTTCAAAATAACTTTTGGGGTATTTTATGGCATATACACTCTACTCATCGTACACTTCGTTTGACGAAAAAGCTCATAAAAAGTTCCGATTTTCCGCGATTGGATTTAATTTGCGAATAAAATAGGCCCTGACTTTTGGCACTCAAGGATCTATTCCAAATCTTGGATACTCATCTTTTCGAGTTCCAGATTTTTTTTGCGCTTTTCACGACAGCCTAAGTAGATGGCATAGAATATAAGTGTAGAGATGTTACTTATAATAAACACAGGAATCACTGTAGAAAGTATTTCTCCTAAACTTGCTGAAGCCTCAGAATGTGACACTTCTTGAGTAACCGCTTCGCCATTGATAATTTCTGTTTTTGAAGTCGATGTGAATGTGGTAAAAACAGCAATATTAGCCACCATTAACAGTGAAAACATAAAACAGATCATAGGGATTATCAATCCAAGCCACTTATTTTGTTTATTAGATAAAAAAATTTGTAAACCTATGCTGCCTCCTATTAAAAACAAAAATAAAATAATCGCAAAAAATGTATTTTCCATCTTATTCGTTCTCCTTCATTGCTTTTTTGTATTCCGTTATCAAGATTTTTGCAGTTGCAAAATCAACCTTCTCATTTACTGCCAGTCTTTTTATAAGTGCAATATAAGGCTCATTAGCCGTATCATCACTAATTTTAATCTTCTGTATCAACCGATCAAGTCTTAATCTCACAGTGGGATAAGTCACATTATACTGCTTGGCAATCTCTTTAAGTGAACCTGATGCCATTATGAAATTCTTTACAAAAGACACATCTTCATCATCCAGATTTACCATCCAATCTGGAACAATTTCTATTGCCATATGATACCTCCTTTAATAAAGTTAATGATACTCTTTAATTTTATTAAAGTCAATCCTTAATAATATCTAAATAAAATTTCATTTTATCTATTCAAATTCAAACATGTGATGATATTCAAGTCAAATAATAGGCCTATTTCAGACATTTCAGAAATGTTAGACTGAATTCAAAAGCTTTAATTGTAAAAATATATCTAAATTATATTACCTGGGGGGCGATTTAATTATGTCAGAAAAAGAACTCTTAAATGGAACCATTGAAATTTTAAGTGATTTAAAGAACATAGTTGATGCAGCAGAAGTTTATCTGAAGTTATTTCCTTTAGATTGTTGCGCAATCATTTGCGATAACGAAGGGGTTATCGTTGGCTATACACCTGCCAAAACATTCGATATTGGCGTTAAAGTTGGGGGACAGGCTACGCCTGACGGTGTAATGCACAAAGTTCTGACCACAAGACAAGAACAAATGAGTATTCGTTCAAAAGAAAGATACGGTTTTCCAGTCAAATCGGTTGGACACCCGATCAAAAAAAATGGTGCCTATATTGGTGCTATTGTCGTCATCATGACTTTAGAAATTCAAAACAAACTGCACGAATCTTCGCAATCGATCGCAGAGGGAACCGAAAAAACCACTGCTATGATGGAGGAAATCGCCTCTACTGCCAAGATCTTATCATCACACATTGGCGATTTAAAAGAAAAAGGAAATCGCGTTATTGAAGAAACAAAAAAGACGGGAGAAATTTTAGATTTTGTAAGTTCTGTTGGTCGAAATTCAAATTTATTGGGCCTCAATGCATCTATTGAGGCAGCACGAGCTGGTGAACATGGCAAAGGTTTTGCCGTAGTAGCGCAAGAAATTCGAAAAATGGCTGAAGAAAGTACTTTAGCAGTTGAAAATATCAAAAATACACTTAACACCATTAGAGAAGAAACAGATGAGATCATCAATGCCATTAATAAAGCGCTTATCTTAGGCGAGCAACAATTACGCGCCTCAGACGAAGTCGCTCATGATATGGAAGAACTGACACAATCCGCTTTTGAAGTTGAAAAAATTGCAGATCAGCTGTAACCCATGAAGCTGGACGAAAACAAATGAGATTAATCGAGGCTATTGCGAATCTAAGAACTGAGATGCGTGATGGCCTCTTTTTATTACATATAACTCTTTCTCTCTGTTTTGCCCTCTATGATTTCTATCTATGATTTGTATCAGACGTAATAAGATCTATGAGAACTTGAGTTGCTTTAAAACGATCACAACTGTTACGGTACAGTTGTGTTCTTTATGCATTGATTACAAAAAAAAATTCGGATATCATTAAGACATAAGATTCGGATAAGCCGATTATATTGTTTAAGTAGGAGGAAATAACATGACAAAAAAGCCCGTTAAAATTGTCACCATAGGTGGAGGTTCTTCATATACACCAGAGCTCGTAGAAGGATTTATCAAAAGATACGATGAACTCCCTGTAAAGGAATTGTGGCTTGTAGATATTGAGGAAGGTCAAGAAAAACTAGAAATCGTTGGAAATCTTGCTAAGCGTATGGTTGAAAAAGCTGGATTGCCCATGAAAATATTCTTGACGCTGGATAGAGAAAAGGCGCTGCCAAATGCAGATTTCGTAACGACTCAGTTCCGTGTGGGATTATTAGATGCCCGAATTAAAGATGAACGCATTCCACTCAGTCATGGTCTCATTGGACAAGAGACTAATGGCCTCGGCGGTATGTTTAAAGGCCTCAGAACGATTCCCGTTATATTGGACATCGTTAAAGATATCAAAAAATATTGTCCTGATGCATGGCTTATTAATTTTACAAATCCAAGCGGTATGGTCACCGAAGCGGTTCTAAAATACACAGATCATACTAAAGTTGTAGGACTCTGCAATGTGCCTATTGGCATGCAAATGTCTCTAGCACTTATGCTGGATGTGCCACCTGAAAAACTACGTCTTCAGATCGCTGGATTGAACCATCATTTCTTTGCAACTGACGTCTTTTTAGAAGGTAAAAGCGTTATGCCTGAAGTCCTCGAAAAATATATTGCATTTTCAAATGAATATGCCATCAAAGAGAGAATGGCTATGATGAAAGCCAGCCGTGAAAACATTGGCAAAGAAGGCCATAAGGCAGAAGAAAGTCTTTCTAAAACGCCTATGCTCATGCCATTCAGCGAAGCTTTTCTTCGCGGTATTCAGGCGGTGCCTTGTGGCTACATGATGTATTATTACCATACCAAGGAAATGCTTGAAATGGAAGTTGAAGAATACAAGCAGGGCAATGTGCGCGCTGAAGTGGTCAAACGTACAGAGGCAGAACTGTTCGAGCTTTACAAAGATGAGCATTTGAATATCAAACCCCCTCAACTTGAAAAACGTGGTGGTGCACACTACAGCGATGCCGCATGTAATTTAATCGCCTCTATTTACACTGACAAAGGTGATATACAATATGTAAACTGTAAAAATAATGGTGCGGTTACTGGGATCGACAACAATAGTGGCGTGGAAATCGCTGCTGTTATTACAGCCGATGGTCCTAAGCCAATGGCAATAGGTACACTACCGCCTACTATTCGCGGTACAATCCAAAACATAAAAGCATTTGAAACCTTAGTGTGTGAAGCCGCAGTTACTGGCGATAAAAATATTGCCATCACAGCACTGAACAACAACCCACTCGTACCATCTGACACAATGGCTGCAGAAATATTTGAAGAAATGTTGGAAGCCCACAAACGCCACCTCCCTAATTTCTTCAAATAGGCCAAAGAAAACGACAGATAAACTGAAGCTAAATGTTCTTATCTGTCAAGATCTTGTTATTTTAACAAATGAGGCATCAATTCTTTTGAATTGATGCCTCATTTGTTGTCATAGCGATTCTATTTGTGACAGATGACCTACATTAAGTTTCATACAGATTGCTCTATCTCTGACATGATCAGAGCAATGCCTCTTGCAATTTGCTCATTATTTGTACGCGTGATACATATTCGAATTCCTTTTTCATACGAAGTTGGACTAAAATAGAAATGGATACCAGAGCTGACCACAATGTTTTGCTTCTCTAAATTATCGATGAGCCTAGATTCATCTAAGTGCTCAGGTAGCCATATATAAGCATAATAACCGGAACCATATGACCACTTGCACCCGTCAGGCAAATCTGACAATTTTGCAATTTCTGATTTCAGACATTTTATTTTGCTGGAGTATTGTTTTTTTAAAAGATTGATGTGACTGTTAATCATGCCATTCCTGATGTATATTTCCAGTGTAGCTTGTGCCACTATAGACGAAGCCACATAAGAATAATAGTAGTGATTGCGCTTATACGTTCTAAAAAGATCTATAAGATGCGAAGGCATAACACATAATCCAATTCTAATCCAAGGAATGATCTTTGAAAAGCTTTTTAGATAGATATGATGATAATGATCTCCATAAGCATATATGGGATCATATTTCACATTAAAATCCATTTCCGCTAAATAATCATCTTCAACAATGTACACATCATACTTTTCAGCAAGCATTGCTATTTTTTCTCTTGTCTTTTTCGAATAACATGTTCCAAGTGGATTATGATGTCTTGGCACAGTATAAAAAAACTTGATATTTCCGGTTTTAAAGAGATGTTCCAACGCCTTAAGGTCCAATCCATTTTCATCTCTTTTTATAGTTAGTGTTTTGATTCCCGCTTGCTTTAAAAACATAATGTAAAGCGCGTAAGTGGGCTCTTCAATTAATATGCATTCCTTATTATTTGGAAAAGGCATTTGGGATAAGATTGTAAGCACTTGCTGTATCCCTAAATTAATAAAAATATTTTGATAGGATGAAAAAATTTGATATTCCCTGAGATATTTTTCAAGTAATCGTCTTAACGATGCTATGCCTTCAATATCTGTATGTAAGGCAACGCGGCTATAAATATCCACTGCACTATTGAGACAATGTTTAAAATCATCGCTGGGCATTTCATCAATTAAAGGGACTCCTGTGGAAAAATCAATCTGCGCCAAATCTCTTTCAGGTGCCACCATCGTGGCTTCAACTACAAAATAACCACTTTGAGGCACCGCATAGACAATATGTCGATCCACTAAATCCTCATAGGCCTTGATCGCCGTGGACATGCTACATCCAAACATTTTTGAAATGGATCGAATCGAAGGCAATCTTTTACCCGGTTCAAACTTATTGAGTTTAATTTTTTGCTCAATGCTTTGAGAAATTTCCAAATATTTGTACATACTAAATCACACACGCTCTCCATTTTCTTAATGCTTATCCTTTGCATTTGTATCATTCTTCATGATATCAAACAAGATCTTCATATGCAAATCAAACCTTTAAAAGTGCCCTATAAAACATCACCATTACTTTATATTTGTTCTGTTTACAGTGGTGTGATAAAATGGTGTTGTAAAGCATATAATGCACTGGAGGACATAAAAATGATAAGTAGCGTAACCGCAAAATTGATTCATATTGTACCTAAAAAAATGAGTAAATTTATCTCAAAAAAACTGGTCAATAAATACCTCGATAAATATGCCAACATAGAAGTGAATGGATATGAAAATTTGGAAGGCATAAAAACCCCCACTATTTTTGTGTGTAATCATTTGAGCAATTCCGATGGCTTGGTTTTAGATAGAGCTTTAAAATCCATAGATCCAACATTCATCGCAGGCGTAAAGTTATCGGATAATGCATTGACCAACATTGGGGTAAATGTGATAAAGACCACAAATATAACGCCTAATTCCTCTGACATAGAAGGGATCAAAAAAGTTATTAAACTTGTAAAAAAAGGAGAAAGTTTATTGATTTTTCCCGAAGGCACTCGAAGCAGAACAGGACGTATGATAGAAGCCAAGAAAGGTGTCGTCTTAATTGCCAGAATGACCGGAGCACCTATTATACCCATTGGATTATATGGCACGGAAAAATTGTTGCCAATTCATCCTGAAGGCGATATGGGGGCCGAGCATTTTAATCATGCCGATGTTCATATTAACATTGGGGAACAGTTTGAAATTTCAGCACGATCAAAGGAACAATCTAAAAAAGACTATGAATCTCAAATTGTGGACACAATGATGAAAAAAATAGCTGCATTATTACCAGAAGATTATAGAGGCGTTTACAAATAAGCGCCCTAGAGCGCCTATCTCTATCGTTTTTGCAAACACAGACATATAAAAAAACACCCGTCCAAGGTGTTTTTTTGTATATGCTTCCTAACATGATATGCATTTTAAAATCGGTCTTACATCCAAGTGATGTCAGCTTGTTTTCTAGGCACTGTCCTCTTATATTTTACCGCAGGATGGCCAATTACCATAGCACACACAACTTCTTTGCCCTCTTTAATTTGAAGAAAATCTCTAATTTGTGCATTGCCATGTGCCGCTTTTGCCAAGAAACCACTGAAAAAAGTGCCTAGCCCCAGCGCATTTGCCATCAATTCCATATTAGAAGCCGCTAATGCACCATTTACCTCTGACTTGGCACTGATGACAATAACCACCGGCGCATTAAAGAATAAAAAGTCACTTCCCTCTGGATTTGTTTGATATGATGTATACATTTTAATCCACATTCTCGCATAGTTTTCATACATTTTGTTTTCTGGAGTCAGATTTGCCAAAATATACTCTCCGGTATTTTTCAAACTTTCAAGCGTCATACCTCTTAATTCTGGCAGACCAGATTTGATCACGGCATAAGATACATCCTGCATATTAATTCCCGTTTGTGTAAATCGGCCTGCCTCAATGATTTTCTCAAGTATCTTGGATTCAACATCTTGTGCTTTAAATTGCCTTACACTTCTCCTATACTTTATAAAATTCAGTAAAGTTTCAGATTCAATATCAAAATGCTCTTTTGAGTATGCCTTGACCTCTTCCATATTATACTCTTCAATGGTTACAGCGTTTTGTGGGCAAATCGCTATACAATGTCCACAGTTCATACAGTTCACATTTCTAACGACTGCTTTTTGGTCCACTATTTTAATATCTCTTGCAATACAATCTTTAACACATAAGCCACAACCAATACACTTCTCACAGTTTACTACTGTCATGTTTTTTTACTCCTTTATCGTCCTCAATAAACTTTTTACAAATCTCACTTGAATGATTTGTACATTTTGCACACTTTTATATCGCGCGCGATATAAAAGCGCTTTTCCAGTCTAAACTTTTTATAGGCAATTGTCAACTGCTTAGTCCCTTCTGACATTGAGTACTCACTCTAGACAAGCCGAACATAACATGCTAATATAGCGCATGAGAGCATATAATTGAAGTTACAACGAAGGGAGTCGTCATGGCAAAAGAAGAAAATATAGACACTTTAAAATTGGATAATCAGCTCTGCTTTAGATTCTATTTGGCCTCTCGTTTGACAACCAAACTTTACAAGCCTTTGTTAGATCAGCTCAACTTAACCTATCCTCAATACTTAGTTATGCTCATACTCTGGGAAATGGATGCCATACAAATTAAAGTGATCAGTGAAAAAATCTTTTTAGATACCAATACATTGACGCCTCTATTGAAAAGATTGGAATCCAATGGGTTAATCACCAGAACACGATCATGTGAGGATGAAAGACAGGTGATCATCAGATTGACAGATCAAGGCAAAGATTTAAAACAGTTGTCCAAGCCTATTCCTCTTGAACTATATAACCATATGCTTTCAAGCGGAGATATCAATGAAGAGGATTTTAAAGCATTAAGTCGCTTACTAGATCAATTCACTTCTGCCATGCTGAAATCTAAAGATTTATAGACAAGATTAGAAAAAAATCTTTCAGTTCAAATCTTGTTGTTTAACTCAAAACGTCACGGATACACTTTCATATCGGTGACGTTTTTATATTTAGAAGACTACGTTATCATCGTAAGATGACATCTTTCAATTTTGTTCCACTTCAGTGACACATTCATTTTTAATCTTACTCACGAGGAATTGTAATGCATCCACCACATGTGGCCGAACATCTCCACCTATGAGCACATACATAATGTCATCTCCAACACTGAGTTGTCCTTCATTAAGCCATGTCCTAACATAATAAATACCATCCATGCTATAAGTTTCTTTAACAGCGGCATCTACCTTATCGGCATCATAGCTGAAGTGCATTCCAACCACTACTGAACCGTCATGGATGCCCTCTCTTACTTGCGCTTTTGGCGTCTGCCTAACAATGCCATTATGAACCAAAAACATGCCTTCCTGCGAAACCTTAGTATCCAACTTTGCCTCTCTCAGCCACATATCCATTGAGGGAGATGCCTTCTTCGGTTTTGACTCACTCATACCCTTCACCTCATAACATATATTTATTTTACGCTATTGCATTTGATTACTACTATATTATCATAAAGCGGCCCCCTACAAGTCACTTATTGCTATGCATCAATATTAAATTTATTAACTTGTTCTTCAATATACATAGCCACTTCAGTCAACTCTTTTGCCATGTTGGCTATGGCATCAATTGTAGCACTTTGCTGATCAACTGAAGCCGACACTTCTTCAGCGGCAGACGCATTTTGTTCCGTGACACTTGAAATATTATTAAGTGCCGTAATGACGATTTCTTTATCCTCTACTGCTTGTACGATATTGCCATCTAAACTGTGAATATCTTGAATGACCAATTTGATATTTTTGACTGCTTCATCAAATGATATTGCCACTTGTGCGGTTGCTTCAGAATTCTCTTTAATCACTTGATTCACACTGATCATTTGGGTGTTTGTGCCATCTATATCCTTTTGAATCTCAGACATGGAAGTATTGATCTTACCCGTTAGGATCGACGTTTCTTCTGCTAATTTTCTTACTTCTTCAGCAACTACAGCAAAGCCACGACCTGCATCCCCAGCTCTCGCCGCTTCTATTGCAGCATTAAGAGCAAGTAAATTCGTTTGAGTTGCAATATCTTCAATGAGTTTAGATACCTCACCAATGGCACCAGATTTCTGTTTTAACCCTTGAATTAGTTCTGAGATCTCAACGATGGCATTATCCGTTTTAACCAAATTTTGCTTTAAATCATTTAAAGTGTTGCTCGTCTGAATATTGACCTGATTAACCTTTTCAGAGCTGTTAAGCATATGTTTTGCATCCACTGTAACATCATTGATTTTATCCGTTAATTGAATCAATTTATCAATCCCATCATTGGTATCACGGCTTTGTTTAAAAGCACCTTCTGCAAGATCACTTACAGTAGCACTGACTTTTACTAGACTCTGGCTTGTTTCACTTGTAGATACGCTCAATTGAGTAGAGCCTTGATTTAAACTGTCCACCTGATGTTTCAAAGTTGTGATAAAATCAACAAGTGCCAATCGCATATGATCTAATTCCCTTGCCATTGTCCCTGTCTCATCATTATACCGATACCATTTGCTATCTTCTGGTGCCTCATTAAGATTTAAATTGGCAATCCGTTTAACAATTTCTGTAATGCCGACAACAGGCGTCGCAATCTGTCTTCCCACAATAATTGATATGACAATTGATATAATCATCAGCACAAGACCAACACCTATAAAAGAAATAACAAGTGTATTCAATGATGCAAACACTTCATTTAAAGGCGGTGCAACCCCAACGACCCAGCCATTTCCCAAATGTTTAAAGGCATTGATTTTTTTCATATTATTAAAGGTATAGTAAGCAAGTCCAGTATTGTTTTGATTGATACCATCTATCAAAGTCGATAAATCCTCATTTTGGATTTCAGTTAAATTTATACCTTGTTCCAACGTTGGATGCACAAGAATATCTTGATTGCCATTGAGCAAGTAAGCGTAGCCTGTATCATAGACTTTAATGCTACTGATAATTTCACTGAAAACATCAAAAGTGATGTCCACTCCTGCCACGCCGATAAACGCACCATCTTTTATAATAGGTGTTGAATAAGTGATTAATTTTTCTCCAATTACTGGGTCATCGTAAGTTTCAGACCAAATCCCTTTTCCATTCGCTTTTGGATTGTGATACCATCCAAAACTGGGATCACTCGAATCTGCTATGGCATCTGGCCCTGGTTTATCTTCTTCGCTGAGCATGAAATAGTTTTTGCCAGTATCATCTAGTATTGCAACAGATTGATACATTTTTTCAGTGCTGTAGTCTGTGGATAAAACAACATAAGCATCTACATTATTTTCAATTTTATAAGCAAAATTAGAAACCAATCCATCTAAAGCTTTAATGTAGCTTCTCGCATATTCATCTCTTGCATCAGTGTCAAGAGCCATTTTTTTCACATCGATTAATTCCGAAGCTGCCATTGCCAGCGCTTCCGTGTATGTTTCTATTTCAGTTGTAATGAGCTCCATTTGATCCCCTGCATTGATTGTCTGGTTTATCAGCTTGTCCTCAACCTCCAATTTTATTGCACTCTTCGAAATTGTGAAGGCTATAATCCCCAAAACAGCCAACAAGGATATGGTAATTAAAAACATGGTCCTAATTATTTTCATTTGTATTGATTTCATAGTATCCCTCCATTACATTTCCTCAGCAACCTAAAATCTAATACTTATGTACCCATTTAAATCCAATTTATGCTCTAATTTATGCTTTAAATATAGTATCCACTTATGAATACGATTTTCGCCTACGATTTTCCCGATTGATGCCTCTGAGAAAATTGTCAGCGTAAATCTTGTTGCTTTAATCAAAAAAGATCGCTTAGTCAGTTTTTATCAACAGGGCTAAACGACCTTTTATATTTTTTAGGAATTATAGACAATCATACATAACTCTTAGCACATTTTTATAAAATATTTTTTCAATCTCGGTTGTGTTGAAGCCCACTTTTCTTAAAGCGTTTTCAAGCAAATACATTTTATCACTGCTGTCTACTTCCAAAATACCGCCAATGCCATCAAAATCACTTCCCAAACCGATGACATCTATACCGCCAACATTGACGATATGTCGTGCCATTTCAGCATATGCTTTTACGTAACCATGATGCTCTGATAGATCTGCATTTGAAAAAGCAGGGGCAAAGTTAATCCCCGTAATGCCACCGTGTTTTGCAAGGATCTTTATCATGTCATCCGTTAGGTTTCTCGGATGATTGCTGACACTTCTCGCATTGGAATGTGTTGCAACAAAGGGCTTCTTACATATTTGAGCAACATCGTAAAAGCCACCGTCGGACAAATGGGACACATCCACAATCATACCAAGTGTCTGCATATATTCAACGGCCTCTCTGCCAAAATCCTTTAATCCTTGATGCATGATCTCAGGCTCTCTGGAATTGGGATACCCAAAACAATTCTCATAATTCCATGTTAATGACATCGCTCTAAATCCCATATCATAAAATGTCTTTATTCGGCTCAATTTGCCATTGACATCACGACCATCTTCCATCGTTAAAACGGCACTCATCACACCCTGTTTTTCATTTTCAACAAGATCATGAGCATTATAAGCTATTTTGATCAACGCCTCATTGGCTTCAAGATTTTTCATTAAATAGCCGTGCAGTATATTAATGTACTCGCTATCCGTCAATCCCTCAACCTCAAACGACTCATAAAATTGAGGCGGAGGTAAAAACACAGCAAAGAACTGAGCTAATTGCCCACCTGCCTGCATTCTTTCAAAATCAACAGATGTGAATTCAGACTTTAATAAATTGGCACGATCATGATCGTGAATCAATAACTGCATCAAAGTATCACAGTGCATATCAATAAATTTCATCGCATTTTACTTCCTTTATTTTCTTTTTGACGGCATTCTTATCCGCCAATATCATATCATATGCCCAGAGCATTTGCATTCTGATTTTCTATGCCTCTTTTTTATCTTTAAATACCATGGGCAAAGCGATAATGCCTATCACTAAAATGATAAATGCCGTACCAAAAGCAACTCGATATCCTGCAAAATTGATCAAATAACCATAAAATACGGCACCTATTCCAACTGCCAAATCATTGGCTGCATAGTAAGTTGAAAACGCACGTCCCCGCTCATTAGGCTCTGCGCGTTCCACCGACAAAATAGTGAGCACAGTATAGCAAAGGCCACCTCCCAATCCATAAAGAACTCCTGCCGAATACAACATGAATGTGTTTTGCAATGTGACTAAAAATAAAAAACTAAAGGCCATAATAACCATGCCTATACGCAATATCATCTCAATACTCATACGCGTAAAAAGCCAGGTGGACAGCAAACGCGAAATAAATAAACAAATCGCATAAATGGTAAAGAATAATTCCACCCCCTTAATGCCCTGTGCATCTGCAAATGGTGCTAAAAACACAAAAATAGAAGACACTGGAATAATAATAAACATAGTCATCACGACAGCATTGAGTGCTTTCTTTTCAAAGATTCGCCACAAAAAACTTGTTTTATTATTTTGTTTCATGTCTTCTTTATCTGTATTAGTATCTGTATTAGTACCTATATTAATATCTATATTAATGTCTATATTCATATCATTATCTGCATCAACTTCTTTTAGAATATGATCTTTTAACTTGAATCTGTTTTTTTTCTCATAATTTAACGTCAATAACATGAAAATTGATAATGTACAAACCAAAACATTTAATTTAAAAAAACCCTTTGCTTGTTGATTGGAAATCATGAAGATTCCAATAGCTGGACCGATAGCTTGTGAGATGGCAGAAGAAAGTCCATAATATCCAATGCCCTCGTTAAATCTTGATTTATTCAAGACGTCAGCTGCCATTCCAGCTGTTGCAATGGACATTGCGGCTACACCTGCACCTTGAAGAATGCGAAAAACGGCAACAAGCAAGTTATTCTTTGTTGCTAGAAATACAAGAAAGGGTAATGTAAAGACCAAAATACCTAAAAGCCCAATAGTCCGCCGCCCATACGTATCACTCAAAGCACCTGATAGTATACGTGTAACCATCATGCTTATTGAAACACCGCTGGCAATTATCCCGACTTGCACAGTGTCCATTTTCAATTGAAGCAGATAAAGTGGAAATGATGAAAATAGAGCTTGAAAACATATATTCGACACCACAGCGATCACACAAACCTTAATGAAGGTATCTGTCCAAAGTGGTTCTTTCTCTACTTTCTTACTCTGATACAAAATATTTTTCTGTAATAAACTCATAATCAATTTGCCCCCAAAAAAATTTCTATAAGACACTTAGATCTCTCTTTTCCCAATAAAACAAATTTGCTGTTAATTGCTCAGTCGCCCGCACCCCATTTTCACCTCTTTCAGCATCCTATTGAACACAATAATTACGGGTTCCTAATTAATTAAGCATAGCACCAATATCGCTTATAGTCAATTATTTATGCGCTTCATCAACGGCGAATAAACCAACAAATCGCTTTAAATTACCACTCCTTAATAGAGTAGAAAGATAACTGCAAGAATTATCTCCCTCTCATTGAACCGTACGTACGGGTCTCGTATACGGCTCTACAACTTATATTCCAACTTATCTTAGATAATAATTTAAAGGATTGAG
>NZ_JADKNH010000030.1 GCF_015352425.1 Fusibacter ferrireducens
ATCCTCATATGTTTTTACTAATGTTTCACATCTACTTATTGTCTTATCAAATTTATGTAGAGCTTTAGTTCCCATTTATATACTCTCCCTTATTTCTAAAAATGTCCCATAACGTTCCCGCTATTACCGAAGTCACTCTCTTTTAACGCCTTAGCGGAAAAAGTGGCGTAGCTATTGCCTCGCAAGAGCTGTGACATTAGAGTGATTTAGGTAATAGTCGTGTTAGACGAAGCTATTTCATTTTTCTAAAACTCTATTCGCAATTTCTTCTACTTTTCGTTGCCGACCATGTCCCAAAGTAGAATAATACTTTGTATGTAAAATTGTTGCTTTTGCTGCAATCTGTTGGGCTTCAATACCAAAGTCTATTTTTATATTATCTAAAAAATATTGAGTTGCCATCGCATTAATAGTTCTGTGATATTCTATTCCATCTAACATTGCCATTAAAACTGTAATATAATCATTCGCTGAACCTATGTCCATACCAGTTTCTTGATTAACAAATACTTTTCCATCTGTTCTAGATATTAATCCTTTATGGACTTTTTTACCATTTTCATAACAAGATATAACCATTTGCTTAGATATTTTTCCCATAATTTCCCCCCTTTATATATTTGGCTTTTTTTGAAATAGTTTTGTCTAACGTTCCCGCAGTTTCCGACGTTCCTTCCTTTTAACGCCTTAGCGGAAAAAGTGGCGCAAGGCTTGCCTCGCAAGACTTGTGACATCAGAAAGAATGTAGGAAATTGTCGTGTTATAGGATGGAAGTTCAACTATGTAGCTAATACATAAAATCCGAATCATCCATTTTTATTATTTCAATCTCTTCGTTTATTTTTTTTATCAATTTACTGATAAAATCAACATCTTCCTCTGTCATGCTCTTTCCTAAAATAACCTTTTTGACAATAACGTTTACATATGGGCTTATAAAATTTGTCAGAACTCTTACCTCTTCTTCGTATGCCCATATCTGATGTTTGTTAGAAAAAACTTCTTCAACAATTTCAAATGGTGGTTTAACTTGAGCATTTTCGACAAGATATAAATCATTAATATAATTCATATCTATGCATCTATAACAAGTTGAGTCAACTTCTACTCCGATAGCTACACCTCTATGACCATTTGCATAATGAGCCCACATAAGTGGATTAGTATAATTTCTAGATAAACTTACTATCTTAGTAGTTTGTTTCTCACTAAATACAGCTTCTGAAATTATATTTGTATTTCTTATACCAGAAAATAAATAAAAACCTTCCATCGGATCATTTAAATCAGTATATTTTGCTGCATATAATCTGTTCATTAATAGTATATCAATAAAGTACTTTAAATTTTCTAACGATCTGTATTTGTAATACATATTGCCCATTTTCTTATTTGAATTTCTTTCCTATAACGTTCCCGCAGTTTCCGACGTTCCTTCCTTTTAACGCCTTAGCGGAAAAAGTGGCGCAGTAGTTGCCTCGCAAAGACTGTGACATCGGAAGGAATGTAGGAAAATGACGTGTTAGCTGATGTCCAAAATCTAAATCCTGTTAATTGCTACCATCCTTATTGATGTTTTTCCCATCAACTATTAATTGATAGTCAATTATTTGACTCAAATATCCATAAAAACTAATATAGTTTTCCTTTTGAATAATTGGCTCAAATATTGTATTTCTGATTTTCAACTTCATTTTTAAATCATTAACCCCTACAAATATCCTTCTAATTGAATTTGGTTCTGATAGTAAATCAAAGTTTAATTCGTGAACTCCACTTGATAAAAAACTTTTTATCCATGTTCTTGGTTCTCCATTTTTTCTAGAGTAAGCAAGATACTTTTGTGGATTGTCATTGAACATGTTCAAACTATACTTTCCATGCTTTTCCTCATTTATTTCGTTATTATGGTTGTAATATATCAATCTAAACATATCATATATTATTGAGCCCGCATTCTCAGATTTAGTTTCAGAACCTTTATTTCGATTGATTCCACCAAAATATTTAGCTTCAATCCAATTTTTAGATTTTATTTCATAAGCTTTATATACTTCATCGTTGATAAAACTCGAAAAATCCATATATATATCACATCTTATATTCTCATTTTTTGAATATCTCTTTTCCATATGTATCTTCATTAATGGATTATCTATATTTCTTGCATTTAATTCAAGAATAACAGCATTTGTAAATAAGTTAGTGATATTTGCTTCATAAAGTAAATCAGGATCGGAGTGATTTATTAGTATTTCAGGTATTTTTAAAAATGCTCCTTCAATTATCATTTTAAGCAATCCCCTTTTAATTATTTTGGATTTCAGCTAACGTTCCCATGATTACCGAAGTCGCATCTTTTCACCCTTAGGGGAAAAGTGGCGCAGCACTTGCCTCGCAAGGGCTGTGACATCAATGCGATTTAGGTAATCAGTGTGTTATGTGAAGTACTCGCGATTTCTATGTCACTGACATTCTATATCGACTGTCATTCTCATCTTTATATATAATTCCCTCATATCCTAATTTCTCAAAAATTTTAAACAACCGTTGCAATATAACTTCACTTTTATGGTATACCTCACAGTAAACACTATCCGAAATAAGTAATATCATTTCACAATCACTTTCAATGAAATCATTATATGATTCAATCTGCTCATAAATACCTTTCTCAGGATAAATAAATACCTCAAAGAAGATGATAAAATGTTCGTGGGCATGAATATGTGCTGTTAATTCTTGACCGTTGTATGCATTTTTAATAAAAAAGTCTTCAAAATGTCTATCTTTACTTTTGAAATAGACTTCGTTAAATTCTATATAACATACTTTATTTTCAAGGTTAATTGATTTTAAAATGTGATAAAGGTGTCGATCATGTCCATCGGGCAATAGAAATTCTATTCCTCTAATCATATCACTTCCTCCCATTTCTTTTTCGTGGGTATTTCATATAACGTTCCCGCAGTTTCCGACGTTCCTTTTTTTTAACGCCTTAGCGGAAAAAATGGTGCGGTGCTTGCCTCGCAAGAACCGTGTCATCGGAAGGAATGTAGGAAAATGTCGTGTTATACGAAGTACCCGAAATTTACTATTAAGCTATTTGTATGACTCTTGCATTTTGGCATAACGGATATGATTTTATAAACTCCTGAATTTTTTTATGTGCCTCATCATATGAATCTACATAGAAATACAATGCTGTTTCAACCTCCCCTTCCCAATACCTGTAGATATCATCTTCAGATTCAATTAGTCGACTAATTTCCTCTATCACATAATTAGAATCGCATTCTTGATATACATTTGATGGTAAATTCTTGCCATCTAAATAGACTGCAATCCCTTCTTTTTTACCAAATTGAATAATGTCATTATTGAACGACTTAATAAAGGAACCTTTAGGTGCACCCCACCCTTCAAGTTTCTCAATTATTTCACTCAAGATTTTGTTGGAAATTGACATTTGATTGATTCGAACTTCAATATCACAAAATTGAATTTCTTTATTATTCGATTGCATTGTTCCGCCACCAGTTACCTCACCATAACCTTTTTTACGTATAAATTCATCTAATGGATCTTCATATCTACTGCCACGATCAATTGGCATTATTTTATCGTTAAGTTGAACTACAATGAAAAGCTCATCACATTCATTTTGAGTTTCATGATTCTTGTCACTGAATATTTTATTTATAATTTTTTTGAACATAGTATTCTCCTATTTTGAATTATGAACTTACAATTTTGTGTTTTTGTTGAGGGTATTTCGTATAACGTTCCCGCAGTTTCCGATGTTCCTTCTTTTTAACGCCTTAGCGGAAAAAATGGCGCGGTACTTGCTTCGCAAGAACCGTGTCATCGGAAGGAATGTAGGAAAATGACGTGTTATATGATGTAATCAGCCACAGCTATATCCCCATTAATTCTCCTCCTGGTAATGAGACTATTAAAGTTTTATCGTCTCCAGAAATTGTCCAATTTTCGTATATTTCACTATCTACTAATAACTCTAATTCAAAACCATTATCAAATGTTATCAATAAATCACTTGGTAGCATTTTAGTAGTTGCCGATACTACCCTTGTGTTATAAAAAAAATTTTTTAACTTATCTACCATTAGTCTATGATCCTGTGATTGTTCAAATTTTGAGATACTTAATACTACATATCCCTTATGTAGTATTCTCCAAAAGCATTCAATAGTTAAATAGTATTGTCCTTCAAATGTAATTATTGGATTAATCCCATTAATTTCAAGAACTTTCTTATCTAACAAACAACTAATATTCTTCATGAGTATACTCCTTGCTCTGTTGATTATTTCATATAACGTTCCCGCGATTACCGAAGTCACTCCTTTTGACCCTTAGGGCAAAAGTGGCGCTGGCCTTGCCCCGCAAGGACTGTGTCATCAGAGTGATTTTGGTAATCGGCGTGTTATACGATGGAATTGACGTTAACTATGAACGGCTGTAATACTCAGCTTTTACAAGTTGAACAGATATCCACAACTCTTCAATTCATCATTTCCAATTAAGATTAATTTATCTTTTATGTGTGTTCCACCCAAATGCTCATAAAACTTTCTTGCTCTAGTATTGTCATTAAAGACCCATACAATTGTCTTTTTAATGCCAATTTCTTTTAACGCTTGTATGGCAGCTTTCATCAATAGCCTACCAATACCTAGCTTTTGATGCTCTTGTAAAATGTAAATTGCATATATCTCACCATCTACATCATTATCCTCATTAGGCACCCCAAATTGTATGTAACCAAATAGTTTTTTACTTTTTTCATCTTCATACACAAGCATATAATTGCTGCTTTCTATCAAATAATTTCGAAATCGGTTTGCCCTTTCTTCATAATTTAGGCTAGATAAATATTCGTTATTCACAATTCCGCTATAGGCTGTTCTCCAAGTATCAACTCTTATCTTTGCTATGTTCTCAACATCTGATATTTTTGCTTTTCTAATCACGGTTTTCACCAATCCTTTAAATGTATAAAGCATTATTGACTTGTCAATTCTTTCGTATAACGTTCCCGCAGTTTCCGACGTTCCTTCCTTTTAACGCCTTAGCGGAAAAAGTGGCGCAGACCTTGCCTCGCAAGGGATGTGACATCGGAAGGAATGTAGGAAAATGACGTGTTATCGGATGTGCTTATTGAATTTCAAATATACTTTTTTAAATTTTTCAATACTTATCATCATCCAATTATATAGCTCGGTTCTATAGATATCATCATCTAATAGGTTTTTATCGTAGTTTCTATATACTGCAATTCTTGAACCTATGTTCTCGTCCAATCTTTCCCAACTTACTTTTTCTGTTAAAATGTCTTTTATTTCATCCTCAAATGAAAGAAAAACATCAAAATCATTTTTATTACGTTCTCGTTCCTTGTATCCAAATTGTAATTCTATTCTAATTTGAGAATTAATCGTCATAGTAGCTGTAATAGAGTAATTTGAATTACCTACAGGAAAACTCATCCAATTATCAGTTGTTTCTATTCTATGACTTGCAAATGTCTTGCCATTAGTCGACAAATAATCTAAAAACCTTCTCCAAAATATTCTTCTTAATTCATGCCTAGGACCATCTTTTCCAGCAACAATATTTTTTAGCATTCGTTCATAATTACTTGGACTCTCTTCTAGATATAACCTCACTGCTGGTAAAGATTCATCAATTTTAATAACTTCAACTCTTACCAAAAAGAAGTTAATCTTATCATTACTTATTTCATTTAACCAACCAATTGCACTTTTATGTTCCTCACTTATAGTAGGAGAAACCCAAATTATAATTGAAGCGTCTAAACCCGATGCATACGTGATTAACTGCCCTAAATGTTTATGATCTGTTACTTCTAACTGATTTTCAATAATTACAATCTGATCACTACCTGTTATTTTTCCGTAAATATCCAATTCAAATGATCCAACTTTTTTTTCTAATTGTAAAATTTCAATTGGAAACTTTATAAGATTTGATAATAACTCTATATTTTCGGAAAGCCATGGTGTGAAGTCGAACTCTTCATTTGCCCATATATCTCTCGGTTTTAAAATTTCCAATTTACCTAAATTATTGTCCAATATTAATCCTCCTCAATAAGCATTTCTGATAACGTTCCCGCAGTTTCCGACGTTCCTTCCTTTTAACGTCTTAGCGGAAAAAGTGGCGCAAGACTTGCCTCGCAAGGCTTGTGACATCGGAAGGAATGTAGGAAAATGACGTGTTATATGAAGTATACTAACGTTAATTACTCTGTAGATGATTCCGAATTCCTAACCTTCAACATAGATACTTTTCCATCAGCCCAACATTTTAAATTTGTTAATCGTTCACCATCATCACCATGTTCTGCATCGTTATATGCGTCTGTTAATTTATCGCACGGAACATCTGGACACTCTCCACAATGCTCAAATCCTTTGTTTATAGCACAAACTGCTATTTTACACGTTCCCCAAAATACTTTTGTTTCACAAGCTTTGCAACCTGGACATTTGAACTTCTCTTTCCAATCACAAGTTTCACAATAAGTACCACAATACCCCATCATATCTTTGTTCATATTTCTTCCCCCTGTATAAAACTCATCCTATATAGCTTTTCAATATCTTATCTACATTGTTAGTATATTTCATATAACGTTCCCGCGGTTACCGAAGTCACTCTCTTTTAACGCCTTAGCGGGAAAAGTGGCGCTGTCCTTGCTTCGCAAGGACTGTGACATTAGAGTGATTTAGGTAACCGGCGTGTTAGCAGAGCGTTGAACGATAAAATTACTGCAACTTCACATTATATCATCACTATATTATCAATTTTTTGATTTGATTTCCTTCTGTCCAATACAGAGTACCTAATGGATTTATCTTTCCACTAAGTTTGAATTTGATATTTTGCGCATATGTAGGCGGTTGAGGTGTATCGCATCTTACACTATGCATAACGTTAGTCATTCTCATAGAGTTTCCAAAGCTCGATCCATTTCCCATTAACCCTTTATCTATAAGAAAGTACACTTTGCCACGAATTTCATACATAATATTTATATTCATTTTTCTAAGATTATGAAGTTCCCGATCACATGTGACAACTAGATTTAAAGATCCCCTAATAATATCCTTAACCTCATATTGATCTATAAGAAACTGCCAATTATCATGAATAATGTTTAGTAGCTTAAACATTGAGAAAACATAATCTTTGTTATGAGATTCAACGTCAATAAAATAAACATCATCTCCAACAACCATGCAAAATAGTAACACATCTGAACGATTTAATTTCATTTCTTTATTAGTTGTAGCTTCAACATTACTCAAATGAAGATGATGAATCCCCCAACATATAAGAAGCTTATCATAAAAATCACTTCTAAAAATAGATCTACTTAAAAATCCATTCATATCTTTGCCTTGCTCAAATGATACTCTAAACTTATTGATGATATTTACATGCTCTTTAGATATTTCTAAATTTTTGATTTTGTTTTTCAATTCTTTCGACATATGGACACATCTTTTATGTTTTGAAATTCTCTTCGACAAGACATTAAAGTAATCTATTAGTACATCTCCTAAGCTATCAGAAGCTTTAAATGAAATCTTGTTTTCGTGATAGAACCCGTATATTTCGTCTTTTATAGCTGTATCAAATGTACTCATATTTTCTCTCCTAACTACAACAATAAATGTACTTGAGTGAAATGTCTGCTAACGTTCCCGCGATTACCGAAGTCACTCCTTTTCCCTTAGGAAAAGTGGCGCTGTCCTTGCCTCGCAAGGGCTGTGTCATCAGAGTGATTTTGGTAATCGGCGTGTTAACTGATTTTGGTCTTTTGAATACGATTTTAAAATCACTTTGTTCTTCAATCAAATATTTAAAAATTATTGACTATCTATTAATAAAAAAACTATTAGAATGATTCATTTTTATTTTACTTTCATCAACTCCAATTGATTTCACTTTTTCTTTAAAAGCTAGGTTATCACCGTCATCATAGTAATAAACATTCCAAATTGAATCCTTTTTTACATTTCTTTTTACTTCATGAAAATATGGCATATCCACATCTCCAAAGGAATTACCTATAACAAAAATTTGCTCAACATCTTTAAGTCTATTAAAATAACCACTATTAATAGAAATATAATGATTTACATCTTTTAGTGTTCTTTCGTAATAATTTGCTAAAGCGTTATAAATACTACTTTCTTTTTCAAAATAGCCTTCGCTAGCTCTGTTTGCTCTTTGTCTCAATTCATCAATTTTCAACTTATCACCATGCCCTATTACTGGTGAATTGGTATTTTCATCAATTGAGCCATGTATATGTAGGATATTTTCAGCTTCTATTCCATATACATTTTCTAATAAAAGAGTGTAATTAAAATTTAAAAAAAGTGATTCTTCACCTATATCAAACTTATTAGTTCTCTGCGGTACCTTGATTTCAATTTCATTTATCCAATTTTTTAAAAACTCATTTAACGATTTAATAAATCCATATTGCTCTTCAAAATAAGAGTCTAGCGTATCTTCTATTCCTACATCTCCACTTTCAAGCCCCATATCAATTGATACAGCTGAGTCAATTAGTTCATCCTCAGATATAACAGATAAATTTTTTTCGAATTCCTTCCAGAGTAGATTTTCAACATGCTCCTTCTTACTGTTGATACAAAATCCATACATTTTTTCTAACATTTCTAGATATGACCAATCTTGATCCTCAATGTAATTTCTAAAATCTACATAAGACGTTTTTAAATTATGTGCTTTATCAAATCCATTTCCAATTATAAATAAGTTCATCTAAGTAAACTCCCTCTCTTCTTGAGTATCATGTAATATTTATTTGATTACAATATCTATGTAGACCAATTTCAGTTAACGTTCCCGCGGTTACCGAAGTCACTCTCTTTTAACGCCTTAGCGGAAAAAGTGGCGCGGACCTTGCCTCGCAAGGGCTGTGACATCAGAGTGATTTAGGTAACCGGCGTGTTAGATGATGTCCCTCTCGTAAATAGCCATCCATCTCAATTAAAAATAATTTTGAGTATTTTATTTTAGAATTTACATCCAGAAAAATGTAAAAATTATGTCCTTTTTCAATATTTTTTTATCTGAATATGATAAACACTTGTTAAAACACACTTCATATAACTCGCCAATTAATTTTATCCCTTTTTCTATTTCGGATGTATCTATTGGTGACATTGCAATTGTTGCATCTATTCTACAATCGGAAATAACACATGCTTTATCTAAATGTGCAAAAAACTGATCTCTATATGTTGTGATATCTCTGATCATTTCATTTGTTTCTAGATACTTCTGAATGTTATCAATTATTTTTTTTACTTCAATTCTATTTCTATATTCATCCATCTGGCTTATTTTATTAATAGTCTTTAATAATGAAAACTCTTTTCTTCCAACAAATATCTTACTTAATCCTATGATAATTTTATATGGTAATGATGTATACAATACTGTTCTTATTGCTGAATAGTTAACTCTTTCTCCAGTTTCAATTCTTCTATCCCATTCCTTCTTTACTGTTTCAAATATATATATTGTATTCTGAATTTCATGAAGTTCATTATACATTAAGTTAATATGAAAATTGAGCCAATCCGCTTCATTATCAAATTCATGATCATAATTTTCAATCAGCTGATTTATATCTACTTTAATTTTCATAACTGTTCTCCTTTGTCAATTACAATCTTTTATCATTTATCATAAGTATCATGAGAATGTCATTAAAGCAATTGCTAATCAATAAGATTTATATCCTTTAAAATTATTATACTTTTCTGATAATAATTTTTTTCTAGAGAGGGATTTCATCTAACGTTCCCGAACTTACCGAAGTCGTTCCTTTTGACCCTTAGGGCAAAAGTGGCGCTGATCTTGCTTCGCAAGAGCGGTGACATCAGAACGATTTCCGGTAAGTGACGTGTTATGTGATGAACGGTTAAAATATTTTTAATTCACCTAAATCTATTTTTACACCTAGTTTCATTAATATATCTAGTTCAATTATGCCATCCATCTCAAAGCCATAATCCATTGCTCCAACTTCTACTTGAAAATCATTCACTTGCATTCCATCTATTTCGATTTCCTCAATTATCTTTATAAAAACAAACTCACTGCCTCCAACACCTCTTATAACTTCT
>NZ_JADKNH010000031.1 GCF_015352425.1 Fusibacter ferrireducens
TACCGTCTCTGATCAAGTTTTTTCAATAATTAAAGTTTGTTTCTCCACCATGTCGGTTCCCATTTCAGGATAACGTTCCCGCGATTACCGAAGTCACTCCTTTTCCCTTAGGAAAAGTGGCACTGACCTTGCCTCGCAAGGACTGTGTCATCAGAGTGATTTTGGTAATCGGCGTGTTATGCGATGACTTTGAGCAAGTGCCATTACCTATTCATATCTGCTTATTACTTTAGCAATAAAATTTCTAGTATCCTCTTTATATTCAAAATCATCACCATTATTCCAATTAGATGCTTTCTTTATTACCTCTGCATACTCATCATAAATTGAACTTACATATGATGCCGAATCTAATTTAGAATTAACCGAGCCCGTTTCAATGCTATAAATTAACCTACATACACTAAGAACGCCATATACTAGATATTCATTTGTCCAGTTGTAATCATTATTCTTGATTTTCGGTAACCATTCCATCATCAATAATTTCACTGAAGTTTCTTGTATTGTATTAGGCGAAATCTCGTTGAAAGACACTTTAAAACCAGACTCGTAAATAGCTACTCCATAATTCTTTAAATTATACTGCTCGAATATCCATTCTAAACCGTATGCTTCATATCTTAAAAGCATATTATTATAATACAAACGAGGTTTTACTGGAGGATTCTCATTAAGAACTTCATTCCTTAACACATATGAACCTTCTAACTTCTTGCCCCAATGACCATGCTTACTTACTAACTTGCTGTGAATTTCTTTTAAAGTCTCTATCTCAATTTCATCAAGTTCATCACATAGTAATACTAAGTAATCTATATCACTCGATTTCGCTCTAAAATTTCCCGTTACTATTGAACCGTGAATATAGATTGCAGAAATCTTAGATCTAAATGTCTCTATTAATTCCATTTGTAAATCGTTCAATATAGTTTTAACACTTAAAGGAACATTCAATTTATCTAGATTATTACTCATATCATACTCACTTTCTTTTTGCTCAAAGTTTTCGTATAACGTTCCCGCTATTACCGAAGTCACTCCTTCTGACCCTTAGGGCAGAAGTGGCGCTGGCCTTGCCACGCAAGGGCTGTGACATCAGAGTGATTTTGGTAATCGGCGTGTTAGATGATGTGCAAAAACATTCATATCTCAAATCTTATTTCCATTTTTAAAATATATGATATCAGGGGCACGATATTTATCCTGTGATGTATATAATTTAATAAAAGCTCCATAAGTATAACAAAAGCTTGATATAGAATTAGTATTTGTATAACATTCTAATTTTCTTAAATCAAATTCGCCATTATCTCGATTTGTTGATTTTTTCACCTCAATGATTAAAAGATTTGAATCGGTTTGACCTCTTTTATGTACAATAATATCCGGATACACGCTTTGAGTTCTACTATTACCATCAGACTCCAGTAGTAAATCAATCGTTTTTCTATTACTTGGATCATCTACATTCCGATTGTACTCGCAATCGACATCATATTCTTTGCCTAATGTCTGCTCTAAATACATTGCCAACTTATGCGTTATGCTTCTTTCGTTAACATCATTTTTTAACAAATAATTGTCATTGACTCTAAGCATTTCAATTGCAATATTTATACGTCTTTTGATTTGATATAATTTCATAAATTACCTCTATGTCATAGGTTTACTTGTTTTTAAATAAACTCAAATTTGTTTTTGCATTTCATCTAACGTTCCCGCGATTACCGAAGTCACTCCTTTTCCCTTAGGAAAAGTGGCGCTGACCTTGCCTCGCAAGGGCTGTGTCATCAGAGTGATTTTGGTAATCGGCGTGTTAGACGATTTATTTCACTCACTATTGACAATAATTACTTTATCAAAATGTTCTTTGCTGAGTTTTACATTTTCTGCTGAAATAATTTTATATTCAGAATAATTAATAAAACAATTTTCACTAGATTCATCCAATTCTACTCTGAAATCGGCAACAATAAGACCTGAACTAATTTTTTCAATCACCAAGTACTGATTTTCATCCTTTTCTACAATGTCAAAATATCCATAATTTTTAAAATCGACAAAAAGTGCGCTTAAAGCAATTAAGAAAATTAAGGTAATATATAACATTGAAATAAATACTGAAGATATTTTTAGAAGATTAAAATTATAATCTTCATCTTTGATAATACTAACAACATTTAGAATTGAAAAATATGCGACCATTGAAAATATAAAACTGCCAAGTATAATAAATGCATATTTTCGATCTAATGGGCCATCAATCATATAATTGATATTAGGAAACATATATATAATAAATAAGTATAAGCCAAAAATAATAGATATTAAAATTTTAGAAATGGTTTTAATAAAAGAATTCTTTTTATACACTTTAAGATAAAGATATATTGGCAATACTGTAAATATTAATAACTGAGCGCTAACAAATACTATTGGTATAAATGATTCTAGAATATCAAACTCAAAAAATTTCATACTTATACCATAATGTGAAAATATTAATAATTTACGAATTCCAGAAATGAACCATAGTATTACGATTCCCATTGTTGTATTGAAAATCATATTATAATTCTTTATTTTGCTATTAAATTTCTCTTCCATTTACACCTCTATCCAGTTATGAAATATTTCGTCTAACGTTCCCGCAGTTTCCGACGTTCCTTCCTTTTTACGCCTTAGCGGAAAAAGTGGCGCAGGTCTTGCCTCGCAAGAACTGTGACATCGGAAGGAATGTAGGAAAATAACGTGTTAGGCGATGGAATTACGCAATTTATCAATTTCAATATATTCTTTAAATAAGTCAATAAATATATCAGCTGACTTAGGAGTATAACTTAACGACTGACTAAAAAATATATAATCAAAATCATTTCTTAAATAAAGTTGCTCATAGTCCTTAACAATTTTAAATTCAACTTCCTTCTGACCAAGATATTCATATTTCTCAACATCATATCCTACATCTCTGTCATATTGCTTCAATTGAATAATTCCAGATGAATCATCAAAATCTTTCATAATCAAAGGTGAAAAATCATCTCCACGCTCTGTCAGAGAAATATGAGGAATATATGTTAAATGCGAAATCCATTCTAAAGCAATCATATACAGCAGATAATTCCCACTACTCAAACAACTTTCCCGCTCTAAAATACGATCCTGTAAAATTTTATCCAATCGCTTTTCCAACGGGGTATTTAGTATTTCTCTAAAAATAAGACTCCAAGAACAATCTCCGAATCCCAAATCTGCATGTGAATCTATATGCACAATCTCTAATGGTAGTTTAAGCAATTCTTTATCATATAAAGCTTTCAAAATATGAAAAACACCTTCATGTTCTGTCACAATAGCTCCATTGATTCTATTATCTGTACTTAAGCAACATTTTGTTTCTAAAAAGTTTCTCACATTGTTGATATTCCACGGTATATATTCTTCATCAGATAATCGAATACCATCAAAAGGTTTTTCTCGTTTAACACTGTGTAAAAAAAAATCCATATCTATATCTAGAATTTTCATTCCAAATCTCCTCCGAGTAATTCTTTCGCCTAACGTTCCCGCGATTACCGAAGTTCATCCTTTTGACCCGTAGGGCAAAAGTGGCATGAAATATGCCGTCTATAATATATGTAATTCGACACGTAATTGTTATCTCCTTCCAGTCCAGAAAATAAAAAAATTCCTCTGCATATTCCATGACATCAGATGAATTTTGGTAATCGGCGTGTTAGGCGATGTGCTTCTCCACGACACCCTGTTTGAAAAATACACCTATAGACTCATAATTATTGGTCTAAGAAAGCTTAAACCCATTTCATAACAAATCTATGTATCTACCACAGTCCTAATTTCATTGCTCATATAACACACTTATGATCAACTAATAAAAATCTGATTGAATTTCTAATTCTTATAAAACCAATAGAACTAAACAAGGAACATCTACTGCCAAGTGAGGCTCAGCTTCCAGACCATATGAAACCGCTAAATTAACTTGACTTAGAGAAATCATGCATAATTGGCTTTCTTAGTTTTCCCAAATCGTAATCAGATCATATCAATTTTATATCATATCCAATCAAATAACCACTAAGACTTGATTCAAGTTTGCACCCAGATAACGTCAGTTAATGTTGAACCAAGCCAACTTCTTGATAGAGTCTTTACTCTAAATTTATTTCGATAGCGTAAACCAAAAACTCGCATTTCGCCTAACGTTCCCGCGATTACCGAAGTCACTCCTTTTCCCTTAGGAAAAGTGGCGCTGGCCTTGCCTCGCAAGGACTGTGACATCAGAGTGATTTTGGTAATCGGCGTGTTATCTGATGGCTTTAATCTTTTTTTACTTTTTAGTTAGAATTCCATTTATGAAATTGCATTCTAGTTCATAATTCTTCCATTTGCTCATTAATTTCTTTATAAACTTCTTCAATAGATGCATAATTGTCACTAAAATAGTGCCCATTAATTCCATAAAATTTGATTCCAGCTCTTTTTGACAAATCTTCATCACATTTAGAGTCGCCTATTAATATAGACTTATCAAGTTCAATTTCAGGGTATTTCAATATCGCACTTTTTATCATTCCTTCATTTGGTTTTCTACAATTACATTTTTCTGTTTCTGAATGAGGACAATAAAAGATGTCGAGTTCTCCTATTTCATACTCATTCAACCTGCTTTTTAGGTTGTTAGTGAATATTTGATAATCAGCCAAACTAATAATATTATCATTAATAATGTGTTGATTTGTGATAATGATTATTTTAAATCCCAAATTCATTAAACCTTTTAGACCTTCTATAGCGCCTTGTAAAATTTCAGGTTCAATTCTATTTTTCCAATTTTCATCGGGATAATCTCTATTGATAGTGCCATCCCTATCTAAAAAAGCTATTTTCATATATTCACCCTTTTTTCTTTGGAGCTTTCAGATAACGTTCTCGCTATTTCCGAAGTCATCGTTCTCGCTGAGCGCTTGGCGATATTCTTGCCCTAAAAAAATAAGTCACTTTTGCAAGAATGATGACAAGCGCACAGTGAGAATTGGCGCAATCGTTGCTTCCCTTCGCAACGATTGTGACGATAGATGATTTTGGAAATAGGCGTGTTAGACGTTGTCGCATGCTCTTAGTCTTAATTTGGTATCGTGCATTAATGGTGGGGCGCCTTAGAGTCTCACCATTATCTTGCCTTTAATCACAATGGACCAAACCGTCTTTTCTGATCTTTTCAATATTAGTTCTAACAGTTTGAATATGGCACTCCATTATAAATATATTCATTTGTTTTGATTATACTTCCTAATGTGTTCGTGCGATTGCGTCTAACGTTCCCGCGATTACCGAAGTCACTCCTTTTCCCTTAGGAAAAGTGGCGCTGTCCTTGCCTCGCAAGGGCTGTGACATCGGAGTGATTTTGGTAATCGGCGTGTTATAAGATGCTATTTTCGGTGTTGCCAAATAAATCTACATCACTTTATTTACATATTTAACCATAATTACTGTATCTCGATATTACTCTAATCCATTTTAAAAATCATTACACTTTTATCCTTATATAGCTCTCTATCTAATCCTCCTAGTTTCAAATACTTTGCTTTTTCAAAATCGTCTATACTCTCAACTACTATGAGTATATCAGTGAACTCATCGCCTGATTGCATCCATATTTCTGGGTAAGTCTCATTTCCATAATCATCAATCAAAGAAATATATCCCGAACCATTAAAGAAATTCTTTGTTTTATTTAAATTTGAAACATTTTTAATTAATATAACATTTTCTAATTGATCATTTCTATTAGTTACAAAGTCACCTACTTTCTTAATACTATTAAAATTAAGAACAATATAGCTCCCATCATTATTTTTATATTCAGTGTTACCTCGTATTATTTTTAGTAATTCACCTTTTGTAGCATTTTCATTTTCAATGATTTCGTCATAGCTTAATTGCACAGGCACGTCTTCATTTGTATCAGTATAAGTATTACTACAGCCAATTGCTAAAAGACTGAGTACAAATAATGTAATTGCCCATGTAAATCTCTTCATTTTAGTTCCCCCATGTTAATTTATAATTTTTATGTTAACAATACTTCATTTTCATGTTTACTTCGAAAATAATTTCTTATAACGTTCCCGTGGTTACCGAAGATACTCCTTTTGACCCTTAGGGCAAAAGTGGCACTGTCCTTGCTTCGCAAGGGCTGTGACATCAGAGTAATTTAGGTAACCAACGTGTTAGATGATGTAGTTTGATTTTATTATTCCATGATTTCAGACCAAAATTTGATTTTCTTTATTCGGTTAAAGTCTATAAATTGTTGATCCTTATTATTAAATTCAACTTCAAAATATGATGCTAGATTATTTCCGTAATAAATAATGTCAGTTTGATAAATTGAAAATATTGGATTCCCAACTTCAAAGGGATCAGAAGGTATATACCTGTGAGAATAAATAGGAATCATTTGTGGAACAAATCTATAATTCTTTTCACAAATAGCAATTGCTTCATCAACTGACTCTGGTTTTTCTCCCCAACCTTCATACCAAAAATAATTATTTTTAATATCAAAATTCATTCCCTCAAGGGGCCAATTAAGTCTGCTTTTAATACTTTGAACGTTCTCTGAACTCATATCTCGCCAATTAATAAAACCTTTTGATACTGGCAAATTCGTGCTTAAAAATAGTTTAAGGTCAGTTGGGAACTTTATATTATATAAACATTCTATATTCTGAATTTCTTTGGTTGATAATCCATTTTGAAATTCAATTCCTTTATGTTTTAGCATTTGTATAATATCATTAAACATGTTCAGCTCCTCCAACTCTTAATCAAACTATTTCATCTAACGTTCCCGCAGTTTCCGACGGTCCTTCCTTTTAACGCCTTAGCGGAAAAAGTGGCACGTGACTTGCCCCGCAAGGCTCGTGACAGCGGAAGGAATGTAGGAAAATGACGTGTTAGATGAAGTTGTTTATTTTCCTTTTAATTTATATGCGAAGATATTTACAGTCCCTTTTCCTTTATATTTTTTATGTTCAAATACGTCCTTATGGTTTTTTATTAAATCAGGAAGTTTATCATATCCGAAAGTTCTTGAATCAAACTCTGGTTTAATTCTTTTAATATAAGTTCCTGATGAGCTTATGTTACACCAACCATCATCATCTTGATAAAGTTCGCATGCTTTTTTTAACAAATCTAAAACATCCTCTATCTTTAATGCATTATTAACTTCCACACCTACGTCATCATCTTCAATTTTTTCAATACTCGAAATAGGTGTTGAAATCTCTTGATCAGTTTTACTCTCATTACCTAAGTTTTCAGTGAGAATAAAATCGTCACATGCGTTTCTAAATGATACTGGAGTTTTAGTTTCTCCAACTCCAAAAACAAATATTTCAGATTCCCGTAGTCTATTAGCTAATCGTGTAAAATCGCTATCACTTGATACTATTGCAAATGCATCATACTTTTGGGTATACAACAAATCCATTGCATCGATAATCATTGCTGAATCTGTAGAATTCTTTCCACTTGTGTAAGCAAATTGTTGAACAGGTTGAATTGCTAGCTCATTAAGTTCACTTTTCCAATACTTCAGATTCTCGTTAGACCAATCTCCATAGGCTCTTTTGGTAATAATATGCCCATGTGCAGATATCTCTTGCAAAATAAACCTAATCTTTTGTTTTTGTGCATTATCTGCATCAATTAGAACAGTAATTTTTTTGAGATCATTAATATCCTTCATCATTTCATCTCCTTCTTTTATGTTTGTCAAATTACAAAGTTCAGTTTATTAAACAATTTCATCTAACGTTCCCGTGATTTCCGACGTTCCTTCCTTTTAACGCCTTAGCGGAAAAAGTGGCGCAGACCTTGCCTCGCAAGGGATGTGACATCGGAAGGAATGTAGGAAATCAACGTGTTATACGTAGTTTAAAATTTTAATAGATCAAGTATTATTTTTATTCTCGAATATAATTCATCAAAAGTTATTATTTCAACATTTTTAAGTTCATTTCTATAATTCTCAAATGATATTACTTCTTTTGGGGATAGCCCTTTAATTAATCCAATAATTACAAAACATTTTGGATTTATAGCATAATATTCTTCTGTATCATCAGCAACCAAATTCTTATAGTTTTGAACTAATTCATTCCTATAATTTAAAACTTGATTTATGGCACCATTTAGCTCATCATCAAAAATAAATGTTTGTCGATATTCTTTTTTAACCAGTTTTGTAATTGGTCTTTTTATTTCAATAAGAGCTACATTTTTTGTTAATTCATTTTGATATAAAAAATCTACAATATTGCCACCTTTATTTGAAATATTTTTCCCACCAATAAACGCTTTTTCAGCCAAAAATACAGTTGGACTTCCGAAACATTGAGAAATAATCCAAGCATTTTCAGTGAATAAATTTTGCCAAAATTCTTCACTTGTATTTTCGAAATTTTCTTCCCAAATGCTTAATAGTTTTATCAACCTAGATATATTTAAACTAGAACTAATATTCTCTAATTCCTTAAGTGTAAGAGTAGTATTGTCTTCAAATATCTCGTTATCAAATGCTTTTTCAGATAATAACTCAAGAATTCCTTTAATGATTTTAGGATTCGTCTCAGCCAACTTTTTTATCAACTCTGGTTCTTCTTCCAATAATTTAATTAATTTTTCATAATCACTTGATACAACTAAATATTCATTATTTCCAAATTCAATACCATTTGAGCCAAATAGTGAATAACAGCTCTTTAATCCTTCAAAAAGTTCTGAAACCTCTCTTGTATCTAATGATATTTCCATCCACTCTCCGGTTCTCATACTGCTTTTTGAAAGTTTATCAACTTCGGTAAACTGATCACATTTTCTTTTTTTTTGATATACTAATTTTCCTTTAACCGATTTATTAATCTCGTGTTGATTCTTCACAATAATTGGTTTAAAAACAATTTTGACCAAATCACTTTCACTTAACACAACTTCATTCACTTCGGCACTATTTTGTGATGTTGAAGTTACGTTTAATTTTTTTGTTGTTTCCATTGTCCACCTCATTTTAAATTACGTATAACGTTCCCGCGATTACCGAAGTCACTCTCTTTTAACGCCTTAGCGGAAAAAGTGGCGTAGTTCTTGCCTCGCAAGGACTGTGACATTAGAGTGATTTAGGTAATAGTCGTGTTATCTGATTTGCAAAATGTTCATTTTATTTAAATGAATCAGATGCTATAAATTGTTCAATTCCATTAATCATATTATTTACGTCATCTTTAGTGTAGTTTTCAAAATTTCCATGTGCTGCAGAATTTCCTATATCTAGCCATGCTTGTATCAATCTCCATTGTGGTTGACTATATATTTCTAACTTTTTCAATTCCTCATTCAATTTTGATGCTTTTTGGTCAGTTGCAATATTTGAATTTCTTGCAATTCTTTTAAGTGCATCTTCAATTACAACTCTTGCAAGAACAGCCGAGGCATCTTTATGACTTGTTTCTAGTAGGTGCTTTGACTCTTCTAAAACATTATCAAAAATTTCTGAAGCAATAATAAATTCTTGACCGATTATAAATCCATTTTCCAAATCACTCAAACAACCTTTTAAGAAACCACTGAAAATTTTTACATCCTCTGAATTGTAAATATTTGTATCTAAAAGTGATATTAATCTATTATATTGTATACTCTGTTGCCCAAAGATTAGGGCTATAATATTTTGTGATTTAATTAGCCATTCATTTAAAAGTTCTTTATCAGAGATCCATTCATGATAGTCTTCCGTTTTACTTGTAGAAAGAACATGTATCGATTGATCGATAATTTCCTTTAGTCTATTTATCATTCTTTGAAGTCTTGGGTTCATAAATACTCCTTTCATTTTGTATTTCAGATAACGTTCCCGCGATTACCGAAGTCACTCCTTTTCCCTTAGGAAAAGTGGCGCTGGCCTTGCCTCGCAAGGGCTGTGTCATCAGAGTGATTTAGGTAATCGGCGTGTTATATGATGGACG
>NZ_JADKNH010000032.1 GCF_015352425.1 Fusibacter ferrireducens
AGATACCGTTTCTGATCAAGTTTTTTCAATAATTAAAGTTTATTTCTCCACCATGTCGGTTCCCATTTCAGGATAACGTTCCCGCAGTTTCCGACGTTCCTTCCTTTTAACGCCTTAGCGGGAAAAGTGGCGCAGCACTTGCCTCGCAAGGGCTGTGACATCAGAAGGAATGTAGGAAAATGTCGTGTTATGCGAAGGAGGATGAATATTAAAGTTGTTCTTCTTCAATTTCGATCTGTTGTTTAATAAAATCCATATCAAGTGTTTTCTTTGTATGTTTCATTAATATTGAATCATATTGTTTTTTTATATAAGTACCATTTTTTGCCCCAAATATATTTTTAAATAATAGTTCTGGATTATGTCCAATAAAAGAATGATCCATAATACTCTTTAGTCCTTTATCAAAAGTACAAAACAAGTAAATATCCTCTTCATTATAGTCATTCCAGAAAAAGGTACTCCAAGATGATAAATAGCATAAATCCCAGGCTTGATTTTTACACGCTTTTTTTATACTTTTCTTATCAGTTTGGGTTCTTATAAGAGGTTTTATCTTATTTGAAAATAGTAAAGCTGAATATACTAACGTTAATCCAGAAATTAGTACATTTTCCTCCATCCATTTAAAATAAACAAGAAATTTTTCATATCCTTTTAACATAAGTTGATCAATATTTTGCATTTTTAAAGTCATTAAATATTGAAATACATAATGGTCAGGTTCAATTTCGAAATTGCTTTGAGAATCCTCATTTACAATTAATGGATTTACATTTCCTAAATTTATAAGTTTTATCCAGTCATCTGGTTCATAATTATTGAATGCACTCTTAAATATTGAATTTTCAATATTTGATTTTGTATTATTACCACTTGAGTGACAATACTCTAGTAAAGCTAATCCACCAGTTCCATTTATTCGATTGAACTGCATCCAAAACATCAAACTAGCTATATCAACTTGAAGTTCTTTATTATTTAAATAACCATTTTTGCATAATTCTATTAAGTTTGTATATATATTTCTATCAAAAATACAAATATAATTTTTGCCATAATAACTTGTAAAATCAAGTTTACCATTTGGGGATATTTGCGGGTGATATACTATTTTTCTATTAACAATTCTCTCAGTTGCTCTCTTGATATCATTCTCATGAATCTTATACACTTTCATTAATTCTTCCTCTTTTGCATAACGTTCCCGTGATTTCCGACGTTCTCCCCTTTTACGCCTTAGCGAAAAAAGTGGCGCAGCGTTTGCCTCGCAGACGCTGTGACATCGGGGAGAATGTAGGAAATCAACGTGTTATATGAAGTCTATTTTTTCTTTTGCAACGAGTAGATTTGTACAATCAGACTCAACATTGCAATCAACATCATGATAATATCCATATGTCCCTCCAAATTATTTATTTGAAAGATCTTTCATATTTATATTACCTAATTATTCTCATGTTTATTAAGGAACTAAATCAAGATTTTCTTTTATTTTTCTCATATTTCTAAACAATTTTAAATTAATTTTATCTTTATCTCCATACCAAATTTTATCATTTACAATTGACTCTCTTCGGTATAAATTCCAAGCTTCTAGATTAGTATCAATTTCTAACTTCATATTGTTTTCCACAAAATGTTTAAAAATTTTGTCCATAATTGACTTTCTTATCTTATGAAGAAATACAATTTCAATTAAGCTATTCTTATCTTCAATTCTATTAAGATAGTATTCAAATAAATTTAGGAATCTAAACTGGCCATAAAATATGTTTGAATATACTAAAAGTAAAAATACGTAACTTTCAATATTATTTATCCCTTCATTAATTGATAAAAACTCACCAATCCTATAGATTCGTTCTAAACAGCATTGTAATTCTAGTTGATAATACTCAATACATCTTTCAAACTTATTTTCCAATAAATCAAAATCGTTATATATTAACTCCAGTTGACTATAGTACTCTATAAGCTCCTCATTCTTCACTTTACGATTATTGAACAATCTATTCTTTCTTATTTGAATAAATAATGAGTATTTATCATTTTTCAATAATTGATTATAATCCATTGAGCTAATATTATGTCCCTCAACTTTTTCAGAAATATTATTCATATGGTTTAATTTAATATTATGATCTGCATATAAAGAACCACCTCCACCGGCACTTATTGCATGTGTATCTTGATATTGTCGTGTATTATTATAAAGTTTATTTATTCCACGATACCGGTTTTCCTCTACAGTATTTTGAGTATGATTTCTCAAAGAGAAAGTTTCTTCATTATCCAAAAAATACTTATACGTAATTTCAAAAAAAACATGTTCAAAAAACTTTTCACAAACGTACTCATTATTAATATTATTTCTCTTAAGTTCAGTGGATACAATTTTGTACAAATGTACTTTTAATTCTTTAGTAGTCATATTTTCTCCTAAAAATAGATTTTATATAACGTTCCCGCGATTACCGATGTCACTCCTTTTCCCTTAGGAAAAGTGGCGCTGTCCTTGCCTCGCAAGGGCTGTGTCATCAGAGTGATTTAGGTAATCGGCGTGTTATAAGATGGTTTTCAATATTCCATTTTGGCTCTTTTTTATGTACTCACTGATTATTGGCAATACGGGTTCACTTATATTCTTTGGAATATCATCAATCTTATAAAATTTAGCATCCCGCCCCTCAGATTTCTCTACTTTTATTTCGCCTTTATAGGATTTACATAGATAGGTCACTGTCACATTATAAACTTCATTCCCATCTGGATATTTATAATATAGCTGTTCACCTGAATATACATTGAAAAGTTCTAGTTCAAGACACTCAATGTTTATTTCTTCTAGTACTTCTCTACGAGCTGTTTCTTCCATACTTTCGCCTAATTCCATCGCCCCACCTGGAAGTCCCCACCAATCTCTGTCAGTCCTATGATGAAGTAAAATTTCATTTTCTTCATTAATTATTATGACATTAGCTCCACACATTATGATCGGCTGCGTCCCAATGTATTTTCTTAAACTCGATATATAGTCCAATTTTATGCCCCACCTCATTCAACTTTTTTCCGATTCATTTTCCTAAATATAAAACTGAAAGAATTTCTAAATCAACTACAATTTGTACAACCTACAATACTTCCGATAATATCTATAAGTATATTGAAAACTTTCTTCTAACGTTCCCGCAGTTTCCGACGTACCTTCCTTTTAACGCCTTAGCGGAAAAAGTGGCGCGGTACTTGCTTCGCAAGAACCGTGTCATCGGAAGGAATGTAGGAAAATGTCGTGTTAGAAGATCGTTAAGCAAATACTATATGACTCTACTTAAGGTCCGTTCCCCTTCTTTCCAAGACAATTCTCCAATTCTATTCGAATAATAATTCTCATCTAGTTTAAACTTGATGTTTTGAACATATATTGGTGGCTTAGGGACTATTTCTTTAAGATTTTTTTTAATTTTGTTTAATCTGAAAAGTATCTATCATTCCAGACCCGGCACTATTAACTCCTTTGTCCCATAGTAAGTATGTCTTCCCATTTATTTCAAATCCAATGTTAATTTTAGCTTTCCACATCATTTCTATATCCTTGTCACATGTGATTAGTGGTTTCATAGTTCCTGCTATACAATCTTTCAACTCATATTTTTTAATTAGTTCAATCCAATTAGTCGATATTATTTGTAGCAATCTGAACATTGAGAAAACATGTTTTTTATCATGTTTTTCAATATCAATCAAGTAAACTATATCGTTTTCAATCATTATGAATAGTAACTCATCAGATCTATTTTTTTTCATTTCTCTAGAATTCTTTGCCTCTTTCTTATTTATGTGAACATGGAAAATACCCCATTGCAAAAGAAGTACATCGTAAAAATCACTTCGGTATATGCTTCTACTAAGATGTCCATTTATATTTTCCCCCTTTCTAATTTTATTTTGTATATAAACTAATGCTTCTTTTGTACGAAAATCAATTAAGTTTTCTCTAATTTTTTTGTTTAATTCTTTTGATACTAAAATTTCCCTTCGTTTTGGTGAAATCCACTTCTTCCTTAAATTTATGTAGTCAATGATTTTGTCATTAAAACTCGAATTTATTTTGTATGAAATGTTATTATCCTTGTAAAATTTCTCTATCTCAGTTATCATACATTTTTCAAACATTGATATAGTTTCCTTTCTGTCAATTAGTTGCTTAATGTCTTCTAACGTTCCCGCGATTACCGAAGTCACTCCTTTTGACCCTTAGGGCAAAAGTGGCGCTGTCCTTGCCTCGCAAGGGCTGTGACATCAGAGTGATTTTGGTAATCGACGTGTTATGGGTTGGAGCGATCAAAATATATCTTCATGAACTTCTTTCCCATATTTTTGTTTTCTTTTTTCTGCTTCTTTATAACTTTCGTCATCTGCTCTTAATGAAACAACAATTATGTTCATTACATTTTTCTGCCTTACTATTGTATATACGACTCTAATCCCTATTCCTCTATATTTAATTTTAAAAAATCCTGTCAGTTCAGTTGCATTATGGCTTCCTAGCGGTTTTCCATATCCACCTTCACTTTGTGGTAATGGATTTTGGCTCACTTTTTTTATTCCCGCTAAAACTTGCTTTGCAATACTGTTATCCAATTTTCTTAAATCTCTTTTCGCCTCTTCACAAAATTTTACTTCCCACATTATTCAATATCCACGCTTTCAACAAGTTCATCTATCTCAGAATCAGTTATTCCAATTTCTTCCATAACTACTTTTAGACTCGTATATTCATCATGATTATTCTCACTAATTCGTTTTGTTGCTATCAATAATAATTCCAATTCTTCACGTGTTTCCATCAAATTATTATACTCATCGACTGATAAAATTACTGCTTGTGGTCTATTATTTTTTACAACAATGTATTGATCTTTGTTTCTTTCCACGTCTTGAATAACTTTTGAAGCTTTTCCTCTTCCTAAGTCCGATACTGATATAATATGGTCAAGGGCATTTCTTAAATCTAAATTTTTTGCAATCATAATTTTCACCTCTTCTAATACTATTGTATCACATTTGCATGTAAATTTGCATGCAAATCATGTGATGATATTATGGATTTTATGTAACGGTTTGCTTATTAGCTCTTTCCCATAACGTTCCCGCAATTACCGATGTTCATCCTTTTCAACCTTAGGGGAAAAGTGGCGTGGAATATGCGTCTGCTCTATATGTAATTCGACACTTATTTGTCATTTCCTTCCATGCTTCTCATTGAAAAATCCATCTGCATCTTCCATGACATCAGATGAATTTCTGGTAATTGACGTGTTATCGGAAGTTCTGAACTAGATCATGTTAATTACCATTCTTCAATAATCTTCATTTTCTCATACATTGATGATATAATGTGTATAGGGATACCATATATAAAGAGGTGATATTATGTTAGTTAAAATAACAGCTATAATTCAAAAAGAAGAAGATTGGTACGTTGCTAAATGTGTTGAAAATAATGTAGCTTCACAAGGAAAAACTATTGAAGATGCCATTTCAAATTTAACTGAAGCTGTTCAATTATATTATGAAGATGATGATGCAATCATTGAAAATCATCAAACACTAATAACTACATTGGAGGTTGCTATCTAATGGGTTCAAAGTATCCAATATTGACTCCAAAGGAAATTATTCGAGCTTTAGAAAAAATAGGATTTCAAAAAGTTTCCCAAAAAGGAAGTCATGCCAAATATAAAAATCAATCATTCCCTGTCCGTGTTGTTATAATTCCAATTCATTCTGAAATTGCTAGAGGCACTTTAAAAAGTATTTTAGAACAAGCAAATATTTCATTAGATGATTTTTTAAATCTTTTATAATTTTGTCTCTTTAATTTAAGGAGACATTTTTTTATGTTCTGGTTTTCCGATAACGTTCCCGCTATTACCGAAGTCACTCCTTTTGACGCCTTAGCGGAAAAAGTGGCGCAGCACTTGCCTCGCAAGGGCTGTGACATCAGAGTGATTTAGGTAATAGTCGTGTTATAGGATGAATTTTGCATTTCATTCCTATTTAGATTATAAACTATTGCTTTGGGTATATACATAGTATATACTAATAGTATTATATAATTTGAAAGGAGTCCATATGTTAGCGAAAGTCCAAAAATGGGGAAATAGCCAAGGAATACGAATTCCTAAATCAATTCTTGATACTGCAAATTTCTCAGCTGATGAAGAAATTGACATTAAAGTCGTTGATGGAAAAATAATTTTAGAGCCAGCTAAAAGACATAAAACACTAAAAGAGAGACTTAAAAATTATGACGGTGACTATCAATGTTCCGAATGGGATACTGGAGAATCTGTCGGCAGAGAGGTGCTGTAATGTCATATATTCCAAACCAAGGAGATATAGTCTATTTAGATTTTGATCCACAAGCAGGGCATGAACAAAAAGGTCGTCGTCCGGCTCTTGTTGTTAGTAATTTCACATATAATAAACTAACTAGAATGGCTCTAGTCTGCCCAATTACAAACACAAACAGACATTTTCCGTTGCATGTAGCTCTAAATTCCAAAACTAGAACTTCTGGTTTTATAATGTGTGAACAGGTTAAAGCCTTAGACATTAACTTTAGGAATGCCGAATTTTTTGAACATCTGCCTGCCGATGTAATGCAAGAAGTATTTGATATCATATATGGAATAATCGAAATCGAGTAAATCTCGGTTTTTTTCTTTTTTCGCAAAATTTTTCCTATAACGTTCCCGCACTTACCGAAGTCATTCCTTTTGACCCTTAGGACAAAAGTGTCGCATCCCTTGCCTCGCAAGGGATGTGACATCAGAATGATTTCCGGTAAGTGACGTGTTATGAGAAGTTTAATGATTATTTAAAATACATAATACCTTCATCCAAAAGATTTTTTTCTTTTTCTCTTTCAGCATCTCTATTTTTTATTGCACTAGATAGTCTATTAGAATTATATTCACTACTATTGTCTATATTAACTGCAAGTTTTAAATACTCTATTGCTTCGGAATAAAAACCTTTGTTATTATATAGATTCCCAATATTTGCAATAATCCATGCTTCTTTGTCAGAAAGTTTATGTGCACGCTTATATGCTTCTAACGCTAAATCATCCAAGTTTAACATTAAATATTGATTTCCAAGCAAACATGTCATTGTAGCTTCAAGATAGTCTAATCTGATTAATGTCTTATATAAGTAAATTGCCTCAGAATATTGTTTATTTAAACTTAACTCATTAGCAAATATAGCAATATGACTTGACTCAAGTTTCCCTAATTTATAAGCATTTAAGTATATTTCAAGCATTTTATCAATTTGCTTTTTTGATTTATATAATTGTGCAAGTTTATTAAAATACTCAGAATTTTGAAAAGAAACATCTAATTTCTCTTCAAGAATTTTTATTGCTTTCTCAATCTCATGTAATTCAAGATAAAATTCTGAATATGAAAAAGCAACTTGTCTTTTATTGCTTGCCACACTTAGTCCAGACTCAAAAATTTTGGATATCTCTATTTCACTGCCTACGCCTATTAAACTTTTTGCATACCAAATATATATATCAGCGTTATTTGGATGGTTCAAAATCATATTTTCAAAATATCCTTTAATTTTTGTAGAATCAATTTTTGATAATATAAAACCTTTGATCGCTTCCGTTTCAATTTTTTGAGAACTATCTTCAATTGTTTGAATGTATTCGGATATTTTATTAAAAGAATCACTAAATTTTTTTTCTAATAACAATTCAAACCACGTTTCTTCCTGATAAACTGTGCTCTCTTCTATGAGTTCTTCAAAATTATTTTCTTCATGAATTTGTGACCCTTGAAATATCGCTTGAACTTTTTTGGGGCCATTTTCAAAAGTAAAGCTAATCAATTTTGTCAGAATATGAGATAAAGGTTTTTTAAATATTATTAATATAAATATTATTGTAGCAGATTTAATTATAAGTTTTATGATTTCGTCGTTCATAAGCTCTCCTTTAATTATTAAATTTCTCATAACGTTCCCGCAGTTACCGATGTTCATCCTTTTGACCCTTAGGTCAAAAGTGGCAGAGCGCTTGCCACGCAAGTGCTGTGACATCAGATGAATTTCCGGTAATTGTCGTGTTAGATGAAGTACTTATTTATTCCATTTGAAAATACTTTTAATTTTATTAATAATTAACTTACTTTCAATACTTTCTTTTTCACTTCGTAAAGATTCAAATTCTGTTTTAGAATTCTCAATCTTTTGATTTAATAATATTTTCTCTGATTTTAAACCATCAATTTGACTCATAAGAGTTTTTTTATCATTAGTTGAATTAATCTCTTTTTCTTCAAGTTTAATTTTCAATTTTTTTATTTCATCTTTTAGATATATATTTTCTTTTTTCACTCTATAATAATCAGATTCTGGGTCTGATATCAATTGAGCATATATTTTATTTTCAAACATCTTCTTCATCTCACTTATCTTTTTATTAAATAAATTCTCATCACCATAGTATTGTTCTAAGTCCCAAGAAGAAGGTATTGAAACTTCTGCAATTGGCACTCCAATTTTCTTTAAATCAATCTTTTTCTGATACTCAGTCTTATGGCTTACATAAATTTCTATTGCTAAAATTCCAAGCCATTTTTCAAAATAATAAAATGGTTCAGATTTCTCAAATTCGACAAAAATATCAACAATATATTGATTACTATCTGTATCAATACGGTATTCTGTATATGCCTCTTTTACGAAGATTCTAATATCCTTATCATTTACAATAAAATTGAGCTCATGTAATTCTGAAATCATCTCTTTTATATATTCATGAGTAATTGATTCTCCATCACCAACGTTACGATCTTCCAAATTGCAATATTGAAAGAACGGATTTGGTTTCCTATTATCCCGTCCATTGTAATGTATCATTTCTTTAACATCATTAATATTATGATGTGTACTATAGTGAATATTCTTTTCAAATAGACCACCGGGTCCGGTGGGTGTTGACCACCCAATCCGGAAAATGGAACCAGAGGTTCCGGTGGTGAGATCAATTTGATTATTTATTTTGTTTAAGCCCGTA
>NZ_JADKNH010000033.1 GCF_015352425.1 Fusibacter ferrireducens
ATTTTAACCGTTCATCACATAACACGTCACTTACCGGAAATCGTTCTGATGTCACCGCTCTTGCGAAGCAAGATCAGCGCCACTTTTGCCCTAAGGGTCAAAAGGAACGACTTCGGTAAGTGCGGGAACGTTATACGAAAGTTTTAAACGTTCAGATTGTGATGAATCAGTGAACAAATTTTCAAATTAAAAATGAAAACATTAATTGGATTTTCAACTGTGAATATTCTGAAATAAGATAGAGAATATTATTTTTATAGGTTTAGATGGAGTAAATACAAAATAAATGCATTAAAGGGAGACTGTCATGGCATATAGTGAACTAGAAAGGCTTAAACGTAAAAATGAAGCAATTACTGAAACAAAATGGTTTAATGAGAATTTTAAGAATGGTATTGATTATACTAATGGTGCATATACAACTTTGATTGGAGATGTACTAAGATTGAATGTAAACTATTCGTTATCGTCTAATATACTTGGAACTACAATAGAAAGAAAAAACCCTTCGGTTGACACTTTTGATAGTACTAACTTTTTTTACATAGGATTTGATCTAAAAAGCGATCTGATAGAGTTCTGCAAACTCTGTGAAAAAGAGGAGGTTGACTTTATAAATAATAAAAGAGAGTTTGAAAAGTATTGGACTGAGAGGAGTAATAGTTTAGTTCCGTATCAACATTATAGAATATATATGTATGATGCCATTAAAAACTATTTTAGATATGAGAGAGTTAGACTTACATTGTTAGATATACTACAAAATGGATATAAGCATCAGTTTGACATGAACACATTTGAATTCAACTATATCAAGAGTGGAAAGTTTAGTAACAATAAAACAATATTTGAATATTATAGTGCTGATGAAAAGAAGAAAATGGAAATTGATAAATTTAAACTTAGAAGATAATAAATGTTTAAAACCATCGTATAACACGACAATTTCCTACATTCCTTCCGATGTCACAGTCCTTGCGAGGCAAGCTCTGCGCCACTTTTTCCGCTAAGGCGTTAAAAGGAAGGAACGTCGGAAACTGCGGGAACGTTATTACGAAACCGCACAAAGAAAGTTGAAAATTTAATATGAGCAAATGGATGATACTAAGAAAGACTGTATAATTGTCTAAAAATCATCACGATTGTAAAAGAAAAAAGAAGTATTGGTTAATTGTGATCAAAGGCAAGGTAATGGCGAGACCCTAAGGTGTCCCACCATTAATGCACGATGTAAATTTAAGACTAAGAGCATGCGGCATCGTATAACAGAGGATTCTCAAAATGCCTCTATTGTCAGACTTCGTGCGAGCCTGAGGCAAGAACTCTGCCAATTCTCCGCTAATCGCTTGTCACCGTTTTTGTGAACCTGGATCAAAACCGTTGCCAAGCGAACGCTGAGAGCGAGGCACTTCGAGAATCCCCGGAACGTTAGACGAAATTAGAATTACCAAGGAGGAAAATAATGAAAGATTTTATAGATTTCAAAAAAGTAAGTTTAAAAAATCATAAAGATATTAATGAATCTACCATTCAAAAAATTATTGCTGGTGATCCGAAAATACTTGGTTTAGGTGAATTGATACTAAAAGATATAGAGCGTGTTCAATCAAATGCAGGAAGATTGGACTTACTATTACAGGATCTTGAGACATATAAAAGATATGAAGTGGAAATCCAATTAGGAAAACTTGATGAAAGTCATATTATTAGGACAATAGAGTACTGGGATATAGAAAGAAGAAAATATCCACAATATGACCATTGTGCAGTGATAATAGCAGAAGATATTACAAGTCGATTTTTAAATATACTTCAACTATTTAATGGACACATTCCGATCATAGGAATTCAAATGAATGCGTATGAGGTGGACGGTAAATTAGGATTAATATTTACTAAAGTAATAGATGAAATGACCTTGGGGTTGATTGATGATGATGAAAATACATTTGAAAGTGCGAGTCGAGAATACTGGGAGGAGATAGGAACAAAAGAAACAGTAGCTGTAGTTGATGAATTATTGAATATAATTCAATTAGAGTATCAAGATGTTAAACTGAAATATAACAAAGCTTACATTGGTTTAACCGAAAATGGAGTTCCGAAAAATTTTATTGTATTTAGAGTTAAGAAAAAACATATAAGAATGGAGATTAGACTCCAACGTACTGATGAGATTGATGATTTAATAAATGAATCGGAATTAGATTTAATGGAATATGACAATAGGGATAGAAGATACAGAATTCGTTTATCATCAAAAGAGTTACAAGATAATTACGACCTGATTAAGATTTTGATTAACAAATCTTATCAATCATGGTAATTATAACATCGTCTAACACGCCGATTACCTAAATCACTCTGATGACACAGTCCTTGCGGTGCAAGGACAGCGCCACTTTTGTCCTAAGGGTCAAAAGGAGTGACTTCGGTAATCGCGGGAACGTTATACGCAATTAAAATTAAGGAGAAATTTTGATGAAGATATTTATTAGCTCAACTTACATCGATTTGATAGATTTAAGAAAAATCACGTTTGATTATTTTAATGAATTTGCTTCAAGTATTCAAACAATGGAAGTTTGGGGAGCATCTAATGAAAATCCTTTAGAGAGGTGTCTTAAGAAAGTACGAGAATCCGACTTATATATTGGAATCATTGGACATAGATATGGATATGTAGCCCCGCAATATAATAAATCCATAACAGAATTAGAATATCTAGAAGCTAAGAGACATAATATTGATAGGCTTATTTTAATTATGGATGATAATTACCAAATAGCCTCGAAGTTTGTTGATAAAGGTGAAAGTGCATCAAAGCTAGATGAATTTAGGACTAATTTGATGAATGAACATTTTGTTTCTTTATTTTCAGATAAGCAGATTTTTTCTAAGGGATTAAACAACTCATTTAGAAACTACTTAATTGATAAAAATATTGATGTAGACAAATTAAACTTTAAAACAATATGGGATGAAATTAGTGAGGCGTTTGATTCCAATAAGAATTATCCTGATTTTAAGTTAGATTGGAAGAAACCATCTACTTCTATGGAAAATCTTAATGAAATAGAATCAGTACTTGAAGGATTAGAAGATTTTCACAAGTACATAAGTGAAAGTTATGAGAATATGAATTCTGATTTAATTAGTGTTCTGAAAGAATTTAGTGAAACAGAAGACGAACTTAATGAAAGAATATTTTATAAAGAGAACCCTTTTTTATACCGAGATTGGGAAATGGTTACCTTCTTCCCAAATCGCACGAATACTTTAAGGATGCATTTAATGGTATTGAAATTAAAAGCTTTGGAACAACAAGCATTAACAGAACCATGGTCAAGTAAACTAGTGACGGAAATTAGTAGTATAAAAGAGCAATTGAAAACTTTAGTAAGAGATACAGCATATATAGATTAATTTTAACTGCGTATAACACGACTATTACCAAAATTCATCTGATGACACAGCCCTTGCGAGGCAAGGACTCCGCCACTTTTGCCCTAAGGGTCAAAAGGATGAACATCGGTAATAGCGGGAACGTTATACGAAAGAATTGACAAGTCAATAATGCTTTATACATTTAAAGGATTGGTGATAACCGTGATTAGAAAAGCTAAAATATCAGATGTTGAGAACATAGCAAAGATAAGAGTTGATACATGGAGAACAGCCTATAGCGGAATTGTAAATAACGAATTTTTATCTAGCCTAAATTATGAAGAGAGGGCAAACCGATTTCGAAATTATTTGATAGAAAGCAGCAATTATATGCTTGTGTATGAAGATGAAAAAAGTAAAAAACTATTTGGTTACATACAATTTGGGGTGCCCAATGAGGATGATGATGTAGATGGTGAGATATATGCGATTTACATTTTACAAGAGCACCAAAAGCTAGGTATTGGTAGGCTATTGATGAAAGCTGCCATACTAGCGTTAAAAGAAATTGGCATTAAAAAGACAATTGTTTGGGTCTTTAATGACAATATTAGGGCAAGAAAGTTTTATGAGCATTTGGGTGGAACACACATAAAAGATAAATTAATCTTAATTGGAAATGATGAACTGAAGAGTTGCGGATATCTGTTCAACTTGTAAAAGCTGAGTATTACAGCCGTTCATAGTTAACGTCAATTCCATCGTATAACACGACATTTTCCGACATTCCTTCCGATGTCACAGCTCTTGCGAGGCAAGCACCGCGCCATTTTTTCCGCTAAGGCGTAAAAAAGAAGGAACGTCGGAAACTGCGGGAACGTTAGAAGAAATGCGAAAATAAAAGACGATAAAATCTTTATAATACCAATACAAATGATTATATCATGCTAATAGCATCAAACCTAATATAGGTATCAAAATTGCCTACAAACACGAATAAACGTTGCTCTAGCAACCTATACAGAGATTAGATTTAACAAACAGGACAAGCTACAAGGACACTTTAATTATTGATCATATCATGTAATTATAATCAAAATGGTAATGATAATCTCAGTTATACTGGCGATGTGCTGACGAAATAGTCAAAAAATATTGAAAGACGAATAAATATAGAAAGAAGACAACTATGATTGAATATAAAGTTATTAAAGAGAGAAAGTCCGACATGAACTCACCAATTAAATTAGAAATAGGTGATATAGTTGAGTGTCTTGAAGAATCTGATGAAGATGGAGATTGGGCAGGGTGGATTTTTTGCAAAGGGAATAGTCTGGAAGGATGGGTTCCAACACAAATAATAAAAAAAGAAGGAAAGATTGGAAAAGTACTAGAGAATTATGATGCTACTGAATTTGATCTAACAATAGGTGAGATAATAATTTCTGATAAAGAACTAAACGGCTGGATCTATGGAATTAAGAAAAATAGTGATGGGCTAAAAGCATGGGCACCGTTAAATCATATACAAAAATTATGATAGACATAACGTTCAAACTATTTTCGCACAACTTCTAACACGCCGATTACCTAAATCACTCTGATGTCACAGCCCTTGCGGGGCAAGGACAGCGCCACTTTTCCTAAGGGAAAAGGAGTGACTTCGGTAATCGCGGGAACGTTATAGGAAAAATCTGTACACAATTAATCATACCATTATACGAGGAGACTCAAAATGAATAAAAACAATTGCATTATTCCAAATACACATAAGAGATTGAATGAGGTACACATGCTTATTCATCAGGTAGCTAATAACTATTTTAATCCGGAAGCATTTAGAGTGAACTTAAATGCTGCAATTCAAGCAATAAGAAATTTAACATTTGCATTACAAGCTGAGAAAAACTCCATTGGTTCTGAATTTGATGAATGGTATTTATCTTGGCAAAATAAAATGAAAAAAGATAAAATCATGAAATGGCTAAATGATTTGCGAGTTACAATAGTGCATATGAAAGACCTTGAATCTAGTAGTGTTGCTAAGGTAAAAGTTTATACATATGAACAAGTATTAGTTGAACATTGTGCTATTCCGATTGATCTTCCAAATAATATAATATTACAGTTTCTAATAGAGAACCAATTTATTAATCCGATAAGTTCTAAGTTGGAAATGATTGTTGAAGTTGAACGGAAATGGGTCGAGAATTCATTTCCCGAAACAGAGTTGGTAAGTGTACTAAATTACTGTTTCAAATTTTTATACGATCTTGTAGAAGATGCCCATGAGAAATTCGGAGTATCATTAAATGAATGTTCAATATCTGATTCGCTTCATGAATGTGAATTTATAGATGGTAGATTGAAGTGTATCGAAGATTTCAACGAAGCTAGAAGAACTTCTTTTTCGGCTGGAGACTTATCGATTCGTAAAGTAAGGACTGAGTCAATGCAAATTAATGATACTATAACTAAAAAAGCTATAAAAAGATATGGGATTAAAACTGAAACTAAAAAGATGAATGAAAAAGTGTTACCAGAAGATGGATTATTTCAATTGATTATTGAACAATCAAAAGCTGTATTAAAAAAGGACAAGTATCATCGCTCCATGGCATTTATCTTTGACAATGCTGGATCTCCACAAATGATTGGTTTAGAGATTAATGACAAGTCCACGAAATATATTATTATGCATAAACTAGCTCAATTAGTAAGGGATAATAAATCTAGAGCGCTAATTACAATTTTTGAGACATGGGTAAGCCAAGATCTTGTAGGATATAACAAAGAAGAATCGCTTGAAAATGTAGAGGACAAAAGAGAATGTTTGAGCATATCTTTAATTAAGAATGATGGAAGTCAAAAGCATGTAAATATTTTTTTCAAACGAAATTTAATGAATACGATTACATTTGAAGAAATAACAGAAAATGCAGTAATAGAAGCGAACGCTTTCAGACCTATTATGGAAGTGTGGGGATATTAATAGTGGTTAAAACAGTACAGATTCATCCTATAACACGCCGATTACCTAAATCACTCTGATGTCACAGCCCTTGCGAGGCAAGGCCAGCGCCACTTTTCCTAAGGGAAAAGGAGTGACTTCGGTAATCGCGGGAACGTTAGAAGAAAGTTTTCAATATACTTATAGATATTATCGGAAGTATTGTAGGTTGTACAAATTGCAGTTGATATAGAAATTCTTTCAGTTTTATATTTAGGAAAATGAATCGGAAAAAAGTTGAATGAGGTGGGGCATAAAATTGGACTATATATCGAGTTTAAGAAAATATATTGGGACGCAGCCGATCATAATGTGTGGAGCTAATGTCATAATAATTAATGAAGAAAATGAAATTTTACTTCATCATAGGACTGACAGAGATTGGTGGGGACTTCCAGGTGGGGCGATGGAATTAGGCGAAAGTATGGAAGAAACAGCTCGTAGAGAAGTACTAGAAGAAATAAACATTGAGTGTCTTGAACTAGAACTTTTCAATGTATATTCAGGTGAACAGCTATATTATAAATATCCAGATGGGAATGAAGTTTATAATGTGACAGTGACCTATCTATGTACATCCTATAAAGGTGAAATAAAAGTAGAGAAATCTGAGGGGCGGGATGCTAAATTTTATAAGATTGATGATATTCCAAAGAATATAAGTGCGCCCGTATTACCAATAATCAGTGAGTACATAAAAAAGAGCCAAAATGGAATATTGAAAACCAACTTCTAACACGCCGATTACCTAAATCACTCTGATGACACAGCCCTTGCGAGGCAAGGCCAGCGCCACTTCTGCCCTAAGGGTCAGAAGGAGTGACTTCGGTAATCGCGGGAACGTTATCCTGAAATGGGAACCGACATGGTGAGAAAAACAAACTTTATTTATTGAAAAAAGTTGATCACAGACGGTATCTATACTACGATTGAAATTAGGTAAATGTTATTTAGGATCAGACGTTGTTTAGAATGCATTAAGCATATAGGTTCCCGAATGTACATGATATGAGATTAAAAGGATTTAACGAGAAGCTTATCGACTAAGAAAGCATAGGCAAGATTTTTTTAAGTAATGGTAGTCTAGTGGTTTCAAAGAGGCCGGAAGCTGAGTCGCATTTGGTAGCAGGTATTAGGTTGTACCGATTTAATTTGGAACCGTTTCATAAAAGCTTGCGTCTCAGTAATGTTTTTATTGAATTGGAGGTCTTAAGTGTTATCTATGAGAGTAAAATTAGGGAAGTATGACGATACATAATTTTGTTATTAGAAGGTTGTCGGCTTTCTTAGAGCAGCAAGTGTTAGAGTCTGAGGCATTATAAAAAGAACACTTCAGATAACAGAGGATTCTCGAAATGCCTCTATTGGCATGCCTCATGCGAGCCTGAGGCAAGAGTCACGCCAATTCTCCGCTAATCGCTTGTCACCGTTTTTGTGAACCTGGATCAAAACCGTCGCCAAGCGAACGCTGAGAGCGAGGCACTTCGAGAATCCCCGGAACGTTATATGAAAGAATTTTATTGAGAGGAATAATATATGGCATATGATGAAATAAAATGGAGAAAGAGATTTAACTATAGATCAGATATAACACTTACGTTAACACATCTTACTCGTGAGACAAAAGAAATGTCATCTGTAGAAGTATTAATTAAAATTTTAAATGAGCAAAAAATTATCGGTAGCAGCAATAGTGGCTTTATTCATGGTTCTAACACAGCAGTATGCTTTCAAGATGCGCCACAGTATGGTGTTGCACAGAATATAAATCATGAAAAGACGTACAGAGAAGAATTAGGGAATAAGGTTAGGTATTCGCATAATGGCTTAGTTTTTCTGAAGTCTTATGTATTTAAAAAAGGTGGTAGACCTGTAATTTATGAAAAATTAGAAGTGGCAAAAGAAATGTTACATGAGGATGAGTGGTGGAGAATTGTCAATTACGATTTGAGTAATAAAGAAAATATCATTGATTGGACTCATGAGCGAGAGTGGAGAGTAAAAGGAGATTTTGAATTTTCGCTGAGCCAACCATATATTATTCTTGGAAATACCAGTGATTATAATGAATTTATGAATAAGGCCCCTGAAGAAGTTAAAAACACCATTGCGGGCATTACCTCTATAGTTACATTGATTAAATAAAATTCCATCATATAACACGCCGATTACCAAAATCACTCTGATGTCACAGCCCTTGCGAGGCAAGGCCAGTGCCACTTTTGCCCTAAGGGTCAAAAGGAGTGACTTCGGTAATCGCGGGAACGTTATGGGACATTTTTAGAAATAAGGGAGAGTATATAAATGGGAACTAAAGCTCTACATAAATTTGATAAGACAATAAGTAGATGTGAAACATTAGTAAAAACATATGAGGAT
>NZ_JADKNH010000034.1 GCF_015352425.1 Fusibacter ferrireducens
GTCATGAGCAGACTATGAGCTTTCTTAGACCAACAAGGGTTAGAGTCAGAGGCTTCTATTAATAGAGCACTTCAGATAACAGAGGATTCTCGAAATGCCTCTATTGGCATAACTCGTGCGATCCTGAGGCAAGAATTACGCCAATTCTCTGCTCATCGCTTGTCACCGTTTTTGTGAACCTGGATCAAAACCGTCGCCAAGCGAACGCAGAGACCGAGACACTTCGAGAATCCCCGAAACGTTATGCAAAAGATAAACAATTAAGAAAAATAATTTATCAACGGAGGGGATATGAGCAATGATATATTATTTTCACAGGAAGTTATTGATGAGATCAAATATTATGTTTACAGATTAATTGATCCAAGAAATGGCGAAACTTTTTATGTCGGTAAAGGAAAAGGTAATCGATTATTTTATCACATAAAAGGTGCTAAAGAAATAGAAGAGTTAGATGATGTTTCAGATAAAATCCAAGTTATTAGAGATATAATTTCTAAGGGTTTAGAAGTAATTCATGTGGTTCATAGGCATGGAATGGATGAAAAAGAAGCATTTGAAGTAGAAGCAGCTTTGATTGATGCATACCCTGGAGCTACAAATATTATGAATGGCGCTGGTAGCAATGATCGTGGAACTATGAATGTAAAAGAAATAATTGAAAAATACTCTGCTGAAGAAGCTAACTTTGAACATAGAGTTTTGATGATTACTATAAATAAATCAATTACCGAAAGAGAGATATATGAAGCATCAAGGTATGCATGGAAGTTGAGTAAAACAAAAGCTAAAAGAGCTGAATATGTTGTTGCAGTAAAGCAAGGTTTGATAGTTGGGGTATTTAAGCCAATAAAATGGTTAGAAGCTAATACAGAAAATTTTCCAGGAACAGCAATTGACAGACCAGGACGATATGGATTTGTTGGTGAGCCTGCTGAAGAAAAAATACAATTACTCTATTTAAGAAAGAGAATACCTGATAAATATCGTAAGAAGGGTTCTGCTAATCCAATAAAGTATAGTTTTAAATAAAGGAATTGTTTATCCATCGCATAACACGCCGATTACCAAAATCACTCTGATGACACAGTCCTTGCGAGGCAAGGCCAGCGCCACTTTTGCCCTAAGGGTCAAAAGGAGTGACTTCGGTAATCGCGGGAACGTTATATGAAAGATGGCTTAAAATAATATATATTAACAATAAAACGTGTGAAGGGGGAAATATAATGAATCAGACAGTGTATGATATCAAAAGATTTGAAAACGATTATGATGACTTTTTTACTGTTGGAGATTTGTATGAAATAGATAACGCTGCGTTTAATCAATTATGTAAAAGCAATAAAATAGGCATACAATTATTACAATCAAAATATATTACCGAACAATTTGAAGAAATTCATTTTCAAGATTTTATTGGCTTTGACATATTTAAGACGGAAGTGTTCAAAGATAGCTATGGAATTATTTATAAATTTGACCCTAGCAGTGTATCCATTACTTATGAAATGGACAAAGCTGATAGGAAAAAAGATATTATTATATCTTTAGATTTTATGATTTGTGATGGATCTATAAAAATTAGAGATTTGAGAGAAATATTCGATAAATTTCCAGTATTAAAAAAATTATATCTTGAAAATTTGGCGGTAAGTAACGGCGAAAAAATTATGAATTATGATCGTATAGACTATAATGGTCTAACTGAACATGAGCTAGATGGAGAATTTGAGATTAGTAACATTAATTTGAAATTATTGAATAAATTCAATATAGAAAATTATAAAATCTCAAAATAGAATGATTTATGAATAAACATGCTATTATTACTAAGCCATCCATCACATAACACGCCGATTACCAAAATCACTCTGATGTCACAGCCCTTGCGAGGCAAGGCCAGCGCCACTTTTCCTAAGGGAAAAGGAGTGACTTCGGTAATCGCGAGAACGTTAGCTGAAAAACTGAAAAAAAGGCAAAGTTTAATTCATCGGAATTGTCAAGGATTTAAAATTAAGCAAAAGCATTAATTGGGGAGTTGTATTTTGAGAAAATTGGAAGATATAGAATTAGTTATATTTGATATGGATGGGCTGATGTTTGATACAGAGGTAATATCTTATAAGGCTTGGGCTAAAGCAGCGGATTATTACAACTATCACATGAGTAAAGAGCTTTTTAATAGGACTATTGGGACTAATCTTACTAGAACTAGAGAGATTTTGATGGAATATTTTGGTGAAAATTTTCCGTTTGATTTAATTAAGAGTGAGAGAGTGATTATATCTAATGAAATTGTAAACACAGATGGTGTTCCAATAAAAAAAGGACTTTATGAATTACTTGAACATTTAAAAAAAAATAAATTTAAAATGGCAGTTGCAACATCAACAAATAGGAATAGAGCTACTGATTTATTGAAGTTAGCAAAAGTAGATAATTATTTTGATTATGTTTTATGTGGTGATGAAGTAGAGCGCTCTAAGCCTGATCCAGAAATATTTATTAAGGTATCTAAGAGATTAGATTGTATAGCACAGAGGTGCATTGTTATAGAAGATTCTGAAAATGGAATCTTGGCAGCCAAAAGAGCGGGCATGATACCAATAATGATTCCAGATATACAACAACCGAGCCTAGAAATAGAGTCCTTATTGTTTAGAAAACTGGAAAACTTGAATGAGCTCATAAATTTATTATAAAACGGGATAGTTAGGTTCAGTTCATCAGCTAACACGCCGATTACCAAAATCACTCTGATGACACAGCCCTTGCGATGCAAGGACTGCGCCACTTTTTCCTAAGGGAAAAAGGAGTGACTTCGGTAATCGCGGGAACGTTAGGCGAAATGCGAGTTTTTGGTTTACGCTATCGAAATAAATTTAGAGTAAAGACTCTATCGAGAAGTTGGCTTGGTTCAACATTAACTGACGTTATCTGGGTGCAAACTCGAATCAAGTCTTAGTGGTTATTTGATTGGATATGATATAAAATTGATATGATCTGATTACGATTTGGAAAAACTAAGAAAGCCAATTATGCATGATTTCTCTAAGTCAAGTTAATTTAGCGGTTTCATATGGTCTGGAAGCTGAGTCTCACTTGGCAGTAGAAGTTCCTTGTTTAATTCTATTGGTTTTATAAGAATTAGAAATTCAATCAGATTTTTATTAGTTGATCATAAGTGTGTTATATGAGCAATGAAATTAGGACTGTGGTAGATACATAGATTTATTATGAAGTGGGTTTAAGCTTTCTTAGACCAAAAATTATGAGTCTATAGGTGTATTTTTCAAACAGGGTGTCGTGGAGAAGCACATCGCCTAACACGCCGATTACCAAAATTCATCTGATGTCATGGAATATGCAGAGGAATTTTTTTATTTTCTGGACTGGAAGGAGATAACAATTACGTGTCGAATTACATATAGAGCAGACGCATATTCCACGCCACTTTTGCCCTAAGGGTCAAAAGGATGAACTTCGGTAATCGCGGGAACGTTAGCTGAAAAACTGAACAAAAGGCAAAGTTTAATTCATCGGAATTGTCAAGGATTTAAAAATTAAGCAAAAGCATTAATTGGGGAGTTGTATTTTGAGAAAATTGGAAGATATAGAATTAGTTATATTTGATATGGATGGGCTGATGTTTGATACAGAGGTAATATCTTATAAGGCTTGGGCTAAAGCAGCGGATTATTACAACTATCACATGAGTAAAGAGCTTTTTAATAGGACTATTGGGACTAATCTTACTAGAACTAGAGAGATTTTGATGGAATATTTTGGTGAAAATTTTCCGTTTGATTTAATTAAGAGTGAGAGAGTGATTATATCTAATGAAATTGTAAACACAGATGGTGTTCCAATAAAAAAAGGACTTTATGAATTACTTGAACATTTAAAAAAAAATAAGTTTAAAATGGCAGTTGCAACATCAACAAATAGGAATAGAGCTACTGATTTATTGAAGTTAGCAAAAGTAGATAATTATTTTGATTATGTTTTATGTGGCGATGAAGTAGAGCGATCTAAGCCTGATCCAGAAATATTTATTAAGGTATCTAAGAGATTAGATTGTATAGCACAGAGATGCGTTGTTATAGAAGATTCTGAAAATGGAATCTTGGCAGCCAAAAGAGCGGGCATGATACCAATAATGATTCCAGATATACAACAACCGAGCCTAGAAATAGAGTCCTTATTGTTTAGAAAACTGGAAAACTTGAAAGAGCTTATAAATTTATTATAAAACGGGATAGTTAGGTTCAGTTCATCAGCTAACACGGCAATTACCGGAAATTCATCTGATGTCATAGCCCTTGCGTGGCAAGTGCTACGCCACTTTTCCCCTAAGGGTAAAAAGGATGAACTTCGGTAATCGCGGGAACGTTAGCCAAAATCAATTTTAATGAGGATGTTTATATTATGGAAACTTTTAAAAAAAAACATAAATATGTTAAGTTACTTACTAGTATATTAATAGTAGTAGTATTGTTCATTATTAATCAAAGTGAAGCAACTATTTGGAAAGCTACACCTAATTTTTTGAACTGGATTTTTGTTAAAAACAAAGATTATAATATACTCTTGAATTTAAGTATTGGATATGTGATAAGCTATTTATTTTATATTATGGTTAATTACTTTCCAGAATTGCAAAATTCTATAGAAAAAGAACAAGAAAATGTATACCTAAGAATAGCTAGACATAGGGAAGTACAACTTCTATTATATGATCTTAGTTCTGTATGGGGAGATATCTTTCTATACTCTAAGCAAAATGGAATTATTAATGATGATATAAGTTTAGAACAACATTTTAACTTTGAAACATTATGTAAAATATTACCCCATATCAATTTATTGGCACCTGCTTTTGAAATAGAAGGATATGAAAGGAAAATTCTTTGGGTTGAAAAATTAGAAGTAGATATTGAACGCTTTACAAAGGATGCTAATGTTTTTTTAACAAGATATAAAGATATGCCACCTTCAAACTTATATTATAAAATATTTTATCTATGCAATAATAGTTTTTTAGTGGGTCAATTACCTATTTTGTTACGACCAGCAATATATTTGTATTCTGAAAATACTAATTTAGGACATGCAATAAGGACAGAAAATTTGAAAGATGATATTAATAAAACATTTAGTTATATAATTGAACTTGATAAATGGTTTTTTAGGGAAATAAATGAAATTAATAAATATGCTAATGATGAAGACAAGATAACCTCAATGTACAGTTTTGTAAAAAATTGACTTCGGCTAACACGACATTTTCCTACATTCCTTCCGATGACACGGTTCTTGCGAGGCAAGCACCGCGCCACTTTTTCCGCTAAGGCGTTAAAAGGAAGGAACGTCGGAAACTGCGGGAACGTTAGCTGAAATTCTAAATAAAGGAAGAGTGATGAACATAAATATTAAAGTTAAAATTCAAATTTTACGGTACAAACTTGAAAAAAACAGGGAAATCATTAGTGTAATAACATCAATCTTATTAGGACTTATGGCAATATTTGTGTCAGTTAAAGCAAATTCTATTGCACAAGCTCAAACAAAGTTAGTTGAACAGCAGACTGCAATCATGAAGATGGAAGTGCAACCGTCATTTGAGTTATCTATGTATAATGTTAAAGATCTTGAAAAAGGGGTTGTGTTTGAACAGAGAGTAGACATTTCAAATATTGGACATTATGCCGAAATAAGCAATATTAAATTATATACTTTTTTAAATGTTCATGCGACGACTTTTGAGAAACCAAATGAAAAATTTGAACAGGATATTTTAATATCGGATTATTTTTCAAACTCATTTGTTAATAATAAAAAGAGTGGTCTTCTTGAAACCTCATCTGGATATAATAATGCGTTAAATAGAAGAAATCTAGAAAATGAAGTAGCTAATCGATTTGAAGAAAAATATAATATGGGAACAATTAATTACAATATCAGCCATCTAGCACATATTGTATACAGAGATGAATTAGGAAATGTAGAAAATAAATATATACAGTTTAGTCCTTTTACGCAAATCACACTATCAGATGAACGTGGTAATCAAATTGTTGAAAAAGCAAATAATCAGTATAGTAATAATGAATTTATAACTTTGGAAACACAAAATGGTATAGACTTATTTGAATATATTTTAAATAATTTACAAACCTATTAGAACTTCAGCTAACACGCCGATTACCTAAATCACTCTGATGACACAGCCCTTGCGAGGCAAGGCCAGTGCCACTTTTCCTAAGGGAAAAGGAGTGACTTCGGTAATCGCGGGAACGTTAAATGAAATTCTAGTCAAAAAAAGAACCATCCAAAAGAATGGTCAATTTCGAGTATTAATACCTAAATAGTTTTTAATAGCAACTTGAAGCAATTGAGAAAAATTAACATCATTTTCAACAGCAATATCATTAAGCCATTTGGGAATTGTAAGCGTTTTTTTAATTGCTTTGTTTTGCATATAATCTCTAACTGGTTTCATCCAAATATCAATCAGAACTATAGTTTCATTATCACTAACAGTAATTTCTCTAATATGTGATGGAGAAGGTATAGGGTCAGAATCATCTTCTAATCCAAAAATATGAAGTTCAAGAGCTTCTTTTGCATTTGTGACTGCTTGTAGTTCATCATCCCCATATGAAAAACAGCCAGGTAAGTCAGGAAATTCAACTGATATACCGTCATCAGCGAAATGAAAAATAGCAGGAAAAATATAACGGTCAGCTAACATAATGCACCTTCTTTCATAAAATCATTAAAAGGTAGGGAGCTACCTTAACCTTCAATACCAGCCTGTTTAAGAATACTCTCAAATGTTTTTCGAGGTAAGTCTTTTTTAGGATGTGGAACAGTAACAGTACCACTCTTAGTAGAATGTTTTAATTGGTGATGAGATCCTTTGACTCTTACGACATACCAACCATCATCAGTTAAAATTTTAAGAAGCTCCCTTGAGTTGTAAGAACGGTGATTCATAACTCCTCCAATTTAGTTATTTGAACATCAAATTCTAATGGAAAGAAACAACGCTCTATACGTATATTATACACGTATAGAGTTAAAAAGGCAAGAAAGACTAGAACTTCACTTAACACGTTGATTACCTAAATCGCATTGATGTCACAGCCCTTGCGAAGCAAGAGCTGCGCCACTTTTCACCTAAGGGTGAAAAGATGCGACTTCGGTAATCACGGAAACGTTAGATGAAATACTTATAGAAACGGAAGATAATAATGAAAGTATGGGCATATACAAAAAGAGAGAATAGAACCAAAAACGATCGTGTTACTGCATGGGAGATATATCATAAAAAGAAGAAGTCTCCATCAGAATATAGAGGAAAAAAGTACTATAGTGAGTATTACAGACCAAATTGACCACTTGTTCCGATGAGTGAGACCACCGGTTCCGATTTTTGAGATCACTCGGTACGGTGGCATTGACCACTTAATAAATTTAAAGTAAATGTGGGTATA
>NZ_JADKNH010000035.1 GCF_015352425.1 Fusibacter ferrireducens
ACAAATGCCTTATATAGAGTTGCAGTTGCTGTTAATATAGCCGCTACAATTCCAATTACTTTTATTACATAATCCCAATTAATCACTTTAATCTCCTTATAAATCATTTTTGATAACGTTCTGTGATTCCCGAAGCCCCTCGGTCTCTGTGTTCGCTTGGCGACATTCTTGAACCAGGTTCACAAGAAGGGTGACAAGCGATAAGCAGAGAATTGGCGTGACTCTTGCCTCAGGCTCGCATGAGGCATGCCAATAGAGAGGTTTTGGGAATCAGCTTGTTAGGCGACGTGCTTTTTTTATCGTTTGAAACCACAGCTTTAGAACCATAATTGTTGGTCTAAGAAAGCCTAGATTCACTTTATAATAATTCTATGTATCAACTAAAATCCTAAATACCATTCTTAAAAATATCATCCAAGACCTCCTATTAAATAAAAATTGACTGAGACGCAAGCTTTTTTGAAACCTATCAAATTGAAAACTGCACATAACTTACCTACTACCAAATGAGACTCAGCTTCCGGCTGATTTGAAATCGTGAAACCAAACTTACTTAGAAAAATAATACTTAACTGGCTTTCTTAGTTTTCCATTTCATAATCAAACATATCAGTTTTACGCTATGATCAATCTAATAATAACCAAGACTTGATTCAAGTTTGCACCTAGATAACGTCAACCTGTGTTGAACCAAGCTTACTACTCGATTAAACTTTTTCTAAAGTTATTTTTGATAGCGTAAATCAAAAACTTCCCATGTCGCTTAACGTTCCCGCGATTACCGAAGTTCATCCTTTTGACCCTTAGGGCAAAAGTGGCATGAAATATGCCGTCTATAATATATGTAATTCGACACTTAATTGTTATCTCCTTCCAGTCCAGAAAATAAAAAAATTCCTCTGCATATTCCATGACATCAGATGAATTTTGGTAATCGGTGTGTTAGGCGATGTGCTTTTCCACGACACCCTGTTTGAAAAATACACCTATAGACTCATAATTTTTGGTCTAAGAAAGCTTAAATCCACTTCATAACAAATCTATGTATCTACCACAGTCCTAATTTAACTGCTCATATAACACACTTATGATCAACTAATAAAAATCTGATTGAAATTCTAATTCTTATGAAACCAATAGAACTAAACAAGGAACCTCTACTGCCAAATGAGACTCAGCTTCCGGCTCCTATGAAACCGCTAAATTAACTTGACTTAGAAAAATCATGCATAATTGGCTTTCTTAGTTTTCCCAAATCGTAATCAGATCATATCAATTTTATATCATATCCAATCAAATAACTACTAAGACTTGATTCAAGTTTGCACCCAGATAACGTCAGTTAATGTTGAACCAAGCCAACTTCTCGATAGAGTCTTTACTCTAAATTTATTTCGATAGCGTAAACCAAAAACTCGCATTTCGCCTAACGTTCCCGCAATTACCGAAGTTCATCCTTTTCACCCTTAGGAGAAAAGTGGCGCAGTCCTTGCCTCGCAAGGGCTGTGTCATCAGATGAATTTCCGGTAATTGACGTGTTATGTGATGAACGGTTAAAATATTTTTAATTCACCTAAATCAATTTTTACACCTAGTTTCATTGATATATCTAGTCCAATTATGCCATCCATCTCAATACCATAATCCATTGCTCCAACTTCTACTTGAAATTCATTCACTTTCATTCCATCTATTTCGATTTCCTCAATTATCTTTATAAAAACAAACTCGCTTCCCCCAACTCCTCTTATAACTTCTAGTGGATCACTTGGTTCTTGTCTTATTCCTATCTCTTCCAATATCTCCGTTTTAAATATTGTTCCTGCTGAACCTGTATCAACTAATACGTTTGTCATTTTAAGCTGTTTTTCATCATTTTTTACCATTATATCGCAAAAAAGAAGGCCCTTTTCGACTCTTAATTCAATCATCGACTTCTGACCCCCATCCAAATTTTTTCTTTAATTTGTAAATTTTCATTTTGAGTATGACACACATATAATTCCTTCTCAGGAAATTGCTTGTGTATCAGCACATATTCTTTTGTTGCTTGTTCGCTAGTCTCATAGTAATTCAATACTGATATTTTATTTAAAAATCTTTCTCCATCTTTTGATTCAGCTTCTATTGCTTCTATCAAGACCCATGTATTTGGATATTTTTCTCGTACATTTTCCCATTTCATATCTTTTACCTCTCTTTTAAATATTATCTCATATGCTCTATTTTTAGACAATGCATGTGATGCAATATTATTTTAACCGTTTTTCATATAACGTTCCCGCAGTTTCCGACGTTCCTTCCTTTTAACGCCTTAGCGGAAAAAGTGGCGTGGTGCTTGCCCCGCAAGGACCATGACATCGGAAGGAATGTAGGAAACTGACGTGTTAGACGCAGTTATTATTAGATTACTTGGCATAGATATGTCTAATATAAGTCCAATCATTAACTTTTGTTTCTAATGGAATCATTTTATATTCATTAGAATCAAAATCTAAATTTCTAATATTTTTAAACATAAGTTGAATAAAATCTCCCAATTGTGGCTTATTAAGACTATCTATTATTTCTGTAAAATTGTCATAATCATACATAATAATATCTACCTTATCCAATGGGAGTGGCATTGGATACTGAAATACAAGAAATTTGAAAATAGTGTACTCTGACAGATCAAACACTTTTTCTTCAATCTGTACAGAACTTTTCTCCAAATAGTTACAATAATTATTAACCTGACTTATTCCTTTTTTTAGTTCAATAGTCCGATTTGAAACATCTCTTACACCTATAGGTCTAAGATAATGCTTATAATCACCCACTAACACAATCTTATGCACTTGATCAACAAGTAGAAAATCTGGTCTGACATATTTTTTCGATTTTTTAACTTTCGTATCTACATAGACATCACAATTAATAGACTTCAGTAACCCTCCAATTTTCTTTACATTATACTGTTCTATATTATTAATAAGCTTGTCGTACACTTCTTTTTTTTGTGTATTTAACGCTCCAAACAACATTCTTCTGGAATCAATGTTGACAAATAACCTAGGCGATATATATATATGGTTATCTATTAAAATCAAAGGTTGAAAAACAATTTTTGAATGAAAATTATAGGAATCCAATGTTAAATCAGATACTATTTCAGATACTTTTTTATTATCAATATCTGAAAGTTCACTCATCCAATTTATAAATTCTATATTATTTATACAAAGTGAACATGACCCTAATTCATTTTCTAAACCATCTCTAATATCTATATAATCTTCAACTTTCGTATAATATGAAAAATTAATATACAATATAGAATATATTTTTATATATTCATATAATGTATACTTACCAAGACTGCATGTCGATTCCAAATCCCAAAATATATTATCTTTAATCCAATTATTAAAAAGAGTAAAACACTTTAAGTTTCTCACTAAATCCCAAGGAATTTCAATATTTTCATATGAAAAACTTGTCTTTTTAAACCACAGATTAAATTCTTTGTTCAATTCTTGATGAGGATGTGAATCTTGTAATTTTGATAAATATAATCGGTCAAAGGCTGACTGACTTATAATAAGATTTGGATTTATTTCTTTTGGCTTAAACTCAACAATCTTCTTTTCCTCGTCTATCCACACATTACTCATTTTTTTTGAATAGGCAGTATGCTCAATACATAATTCAGAATAATTATAACCCCAAAACAATAACTCCAATGCTTCTTCGTCAACCTGCTTATAAGAATATTCTTCCTCAGATACTCTTTTACAATCCGATGCTATCCATTTCACACAGCAAGTTAACCCATCTGTTAAATGCCATAAAAAATACTTTCTCTGATCTAATGAAACATTGATTTCAGTATCACATCTCAAATCTCTTAATAAGTCTCCATACATTTTTAGTATATGTATCATAGCAGTATCAGCATTTCGTAATAACAATGTATATTCTTTAAATTTGATGTCTAATAATTCATTTTCTAACTGTCTTAATATATCTATAACAATCACCCCTAATAATAATAATTGCGTCTAACGTTCCCGCGATTACCGAAGTCACTTCTTTTGACCCTTAGGGCAAAAGTGGCGCTGGCCTTGCCTCGCAAGGGCTGTGACATCAGAGTGATTTTGGTAATCGGCGTGTTATGCGAAGTCAAATTATTATTTTGCTAATTCTTCAAATGCAAACTTATCAAGCTTGTTTCTCAAACTTGTAATCCAAAGTTTTCTAAGATGTTCCTCATATTCCTTATGTTCTTTCATTAATGCTTTTACTCTATCAAAATCAACAATTTCCTTATCAAATATCTTTGAGTAGTTCTCGTAGGCTATGAAAATGAGTGTTTTGTATACCTCTGGATTAAACTCCTTATCAGATAGCAATTTAAATTCCGCTAGTAATACGTCAATGCTCAAAACAGCTCTCATAAGTGGTGTTAAATACTTATTACTACTCGAAACATACTCACTGCTACACATAAATGTTGAAAGTATTGCAAATACACATAAAGTACTCATTTCACTTCTACTAATCGTAGTTAGGTATGGAAAAATTATACACAAATCATCATAGTTGAAATTATTTATGTAATTTGCTAAACTTCCTGCTGCATAAGCATCCGCATCCATTTCAAGAGTTTTCATAAGTACAGTTTTATCAATATTTTCATCTCTAACATATTCAACAAAATCAGAACTAGCAAGAAATTTTGTATGTCCATTTAGGCAATGTGCAATCTCATGATTCATCAAAAATTGTGTTGATATAAAAGTCAAAAAATTGACAAGCGAGTCCTTATCTGTGTGACTCCATACTCCATTATAGGTGATTACCTTTTGATCAAAATCAGTTTCATAATTGACATTAGATACTCTTGTGTCAATTTTAAAAATTGAATCCCAAACACCATTAATATCTCCAAGCAAATAATATTTCATTAACGTATAATAGTAGGATTTTAAAAGAGGGATAGTGTTAAAATTAAATAAAATGAAGTGATGCTTAGAAAATTCTAAGTAAAACGTTGTTGCCCCAATAATTTTATTATCAATATATTCAAAAATCAAATTTGTGTCGTATCCATTATGCTTACAGTATCCTTTAAAAAAAGTTTTCATGCACTCTTTATGAAATATTGGATCAGAACTAATCTTCCAATCGTCTAGTTCAATCATTATTTTCCCTTTTAGTCCTATTTCATATTTTATTTCGTCTCTATCCATAATCGCTCCTAATAATTTGATTTTGCATAACGTTTCGGGGATTCTCGAAGTGTCTCGGTCTCTGCGTTCGCTTGGCGACGGTTTTGATCCAAGTTCACAAAAACGGTGACAAGCGATGAGCAGAGAATTGGCGTGACTCTTGCCTCAG
>NZ_JADKNH010000036.1 GCF_015352425.1 Fusibacter ferrireducens
TGGTCAAATGTATCTTTATATAGTTTAATTTCATCAATTTTTTTGTTCCTAATTCCATCCCATAAGTATAATTGACTTCTATTCATGTTTTCTCCCTTGATTTTGTATTTTAGATAACGTTTCGGGGATTCTCGAAGTGTCTCGGTCTCTGCGTTCGCTTGGCGACGGTTTTGATCCAGGTTCACAAAAACGGTGACAAGCGATGAGCAGAGAATTGGCGTGACTCTTGCCTCAAGCTCGCACGAGTTATGCCAATAGAGGCATTTCGAGAATCCTCTGTTATCTGAAGTGCTCTATTAATAAAAGCCTCTGACTCTATCCCTTGTTGGTCTAAGAAAGCTCATAGTCTGCTCATAACAAAATTATGTATCGTCACACTTCCCCAACTTCATGCTCTTAGATAACACTTATGACCTCCAATTCAATAAAAACATTACTGAGATGCACGTCCGTTTGAAAAGGTTCCAACTTAAAACTACCCCCCCTTACCTACTGCCAAATGTGACTCACCTTCCGGTCTCTTTGAAACCACTAGCCAACCATTACTTTGAAAAATCTTGCCTATGCTTTCTTAGTCGTTATGATTCTAGTTAAATCCTGTCAATCTCACAGATTGTACATTCGTGAACCTATATGCTTAATGCATTCTAGATAACGTCTGATCATAAATAACATTTACCTACTCTCAATCGTAGTATAGATATCGTCTCTGATCAAGTTTTTTCAATAATTAAAGTTTGTTTCTCCACCATGTCGGTTTCCATTTCAGGATAACGTTCCCGCGATTACCGAAGTCACTCCTTTTCCCTTAGGAAAAGTGGCGCTGACCTTGCCTCGCAAGGGCTGTGTCATCAGAGTGATTTTGGTAATCGGCGTGTTAGATGATGTAATAACGACGAAGACCATTTACATTGTTGATCTTCCCCTCTTATTACCATTCTTAATTTTAGGTTTCTTAATCGAATAAAATTTTCTACTACATTCTTTCAAATTATCTAAGTCTGTCGATAAAAAACTATCAAAATACTCTGTTGGGATACATAATTTAGACGAGAATTCTGTAACACGTTTTGAAGCAGTTCCTTTGCCTCGAGCATGCCTAACAACACCAAAAGTAACACCAAGTATATCAGCTAATTCCAATAAATTTATTTCATATACATGCTCAATTGCATCATATAAGTTCACTTCAAACCCAATTGATTTGTAATCTTTTTCCATTTTATCGAGAAATTCATCATATTTTATTTTTGAATTTCGATAGTAATCCTTAATGTACCATGGAGCTTTATCAATCATTTCACCATAATACTCCAATGAAGCTCCCCATCCACTACAAACACATGTATCTTCAAGTTCTTCAGAAATTTTTTCACCATAATCCAGTAAATTACCACCACCTGAACAAATTTGGTCAAAATTAAACTCACAAGTCTTACAATTCTTTATAATCTGCATGAAGTCCCTCCTTAATGTACAATTTTTACTTTATTTCAAATTATGTCAGTAGAGTTATTATTTCATCTAACGTTTCGGGGATTCTCGAAGTGTCTCGGTCTCTGCGTTCGCTTGGCGACGGTTTTGATCCAGGTTCACAAAAACGGTGACAAGCGATGAGCAGAGAATTGGCGTAACTCTTGCTTCATGCTCGCACGAGTTATGCCAATAGAGGCATTTCGAGAATCCTCTGTTATCTGAAGTGCTCTATTAATAAAAGCCTCTGACTCTATCCCTTGTTGGTCTAAGAAAGCTCATAGTCTGCCAATAACAAAATTATGTATCGTCACACTCCCCCAACTTCATGCTCTCAGATAACACTTATGACCTCCAATTCAATAAAAATATTACTGAGATGCAAGTCCGTTTGAAAAGGTTCCAACTTAAAACTGCACATCCCTTATCTACTGCCAAATGTGACTCACCTTCCAGCCTCTTTGAAACCACTAGACAACCATTACTTTGAAAAATCTTGCCTATGCTTTCTTAGTCGTTAAGCTTCTAGTTAAATCCTGCCAATCTCACAGATTGTACATTCGTGAACCTATATGCTTAATGCATTCTAGATAACGTCTGATCCTAAATAACATTTACCTACTCTCAATCGTAGTATAGATATCGTCTCTGATCAAGTTTTTTCAATAATTAAAGTTTGTTTCTCCACCATGTCGGTTCCCATTTCAGGATAACGTTCCCGCGGTTACCGAAGTCACTCCTTTTGACCCTTAGGTCAAAAGTGGCGTAGTCCTTGCCACGCAAGGGCTATGACATCAGAGTGATTTAGGTAACCGACGTGTTATGGGTAGTGCTTAGACGACCTTTTTTTCGCTTTTAGTTACTTTAATACTCGGTAAATATTTCTCAACCAAAGCTCGAATTATTATCTCATCAGCTTCATCTACCTTAGGTCCTAATAATATCTCTGCTTTCTTCAATGCTGGTTCATACAAGTCAACTAAAATCCATTTAATATCCTCATAGATATATTCTTTAACCTGCTCCATTTTTTCTTCGAATACAGAGCCTTCTCTTGGACCACCTATCATAGCATTAAAAGATAAAATCTTATATCGAACTTCTTCCTCAAAACTCCAATCATCAAGCTTATATAAACCAATTCGTAGCGGATCAAATAATTTCAATCCAGGTCCTTCTGAAATAATACTGCATTGAATGTCATTTACATTACTTTTGTATTCAATTAAAATGGGGCCGAAAATTACTGTGTTTTCGTCACCGCCAAAATAATTTATTGTTCTCTCTCTTGCTGCAGTGCCATTCCAAAATTTATTCTCAATTTCTCCAAATAAATTGTGACCAAATTTAATTCTAACTCCATTCATGTTATTTGTGTACATTGACCACATAGGCAAAGAATCATCTTCCCGCTTTGTAAAACATGATACATACACAAGTTTTTGTGATGATTCATAATCATTAACAGTTCCATCATATGGATCATTTACATTATCTAATCTAGTAAATTTCATTTTTTTGCTTTCTAATATCAATGCCAAATTTTTTATTGAAGTATAATGATAAATATTCATAAAATGAATTCTCCTTTAAGGCATTTCCCATAACGTTCCCGCGATTACCGAAGTCACTCCTTTTCCCTTAGGAAAAGTGGCGCTGGCCTTGCCTCGCAAGGGCTGTGTCATCAGAGTGATTTAGGTAATCGGCGTGTTATATGATGGACG
>NZ_JADKNH010000037.1 GCF_015352425.1 Fusibacter ferrireducens
TCGTATATTTTCCCATTTCATATCTTTTACCTCTCTTTTAAATATTATCTCATATGCTCTATTTTTAGACAATGCATGTGACACAATATTATTTTAACCGTTTTTCATATAACGTTCCCGCAGTTTCCGACGTTCCTTCCTTTTAACGCCTTAGCGGAAAAAGTGGCGCAAGGCTTGCCTCGCAAGACTTGTGACATCGGAAGGAATGTAGGAAATTGTCGTGTTAGGCGATGTTCATAATCAACTTTTATTTTTAGTCCTCATAACTTCTAATGACAAGAGCACAATTGACATTCCGTTAAAAAAATACATATTAATAAATTTATTCAACTTAGCTCCATAATAAGTTTGACTTAAAACCCCATACTTCTCAAATAAAAAAATATAAATAAAAGCAAGAATTGCAAGAATTAGAAGTATTGATTTAAATTCTTTTTCATTAAACTTTTTTAAGTTATCCTGTTGTGGATACTCGCTATAAGAATTATTATTTTGTGTATTTTCATTGTAAGTTTGAATTAAATTATTATATATTCTCTCAATCTCCCCATATATTTCGAAGTCTTTCAACTCATCATTTCCTTTGGATAGAAATTCATTTGACTGTTTACAAAATTCTATGAATATACCTGGATTATAAAATGCTATTCTCTTTAAATTTGGAATGGTCGCATCCTCGTACATCAGTGCTCTGAATGAACATATTATTGAATATTGAAATGTCTTATTGTAATAATTATTAGAACTTATATATAATTTGTCAATTAAACGGATAAAATTCTCGACAATATAAAAATACAACTTCAAATTCAAAGATTCTTTATCAGAAATAATTTTAAGATAATCTTGAAAAACACCATCATATATGCGAGTATAATCATCCTTTCCAATTACTCCAATATAAATTGAGGGTACAATTATAAATATCATCATAACTAATTCCGTAACACCAAATATAAAATCATTTTTGATACTAAAGTAGCTTAAGAAAATTTGAATTATAATTAAAATTAAACATATAACTATAATTTTTGCAGAAATATTTATTATATTAATAAATTTTTTATATGAAATATAAAATTTATTTAAATCTATTTTTTCTGTATTAATATCTATTTTGTCCAATCCCAATTTTATCTTCATTAAAAATATTCCTCTTAATATATTTTTGTGAATGTCGCCTAACGTTCCCGCGATTACTGAAGTCACTCCTTTTCCCTTAGGAAAAGTGGCGCTGTCCTTGCCTCGCAAGGGCTGTGACATCAGAGTGATTTAGGTAATCGGCGTGTTAGAAGTAGTTCTTAAGTTTCATATTTGTTTTCTAACCTCTTCAAGTATTTTCAAATTTTGTTCATAGTAAGCTTTGCCATTTAATTCAACTTCTATATATTCAACTTCAAAATCCTTCAATAAATTAGCTTTAGTCTCATCCACTTTTCCATAGTAGTAAATTATATTTTCTGATTTCATTTTCAATTCTTTTATGATTCTTGCCCGCCTATTTAGTATCCACCATATATCCGTTTCCGAATAATCCAGTCCAAATCCTACTATATGAACATTAGAATTGAAAAAGAGTTCAATCCATGAAAAATTATCATATTTAGCTTCCTTTTTCAGCTTTTTAAGAATATGCTCAGTTTTTTTATCATCGCCATTGTTCTTAAATGAATAATTTCCTTTTACATAAGAATCCATTTTCCCAATAGAACCACAGTAATGATCTAGACCAAGCATAATAGTTCTAGGATAATCTATTTCACCATGAACATGCCAAATTTTACGTTGTTCTCCAGAGTTATTTTCAAACTCTATATTTCTTCTTATACTGTAGATATTTTCACTTACATCACTATTTTTCTTTTCAAATTTTTTAAGTTTTAAGGTATTCTCAATACAATAGTCGTAATTAGTTGTTATGTAATTATCTATTTCTAACTCGTGTAGTTTAACATACAGGTCACTTGAAACCATTTTTCCCATTTCAATTGCAATTTTCTTTTTAATATCTTCTTCTTTCGCACGTAATTCGTCATTATGATTTGATGATAATACAACTCTTTCGTAAAAGAAGGTATATAAATTCTGCTTTATTTCATCATTAATTCTAATTCCATATTCTGAAGATAACGATATAAGCAAATCATCCCAAGATTTATTTGATTTTTCACATCTATTAAGACCATTTCCAATTAATACAGTATTTTTCATATTATAACTCCTATATCTATTTTTACTTAAAAATTTCTTCTAACGTTTCGGGGATTCTCGAAGTGTCTCGGTCTCTGCGTTCGCTTGGCGACGGTTTTGATCCAAGTTCACAAAAACGGTGACAAGCGATAAGCAGAGAATTGGCGTGACTCTTGCCTCAGGCTCGCACGAGTTATGCCAATAGAGGCATTTCGAGAATCCTCTGTTATCTGAAGTGCTTTATTAATAAAAGCCTCTGACTCTATCCCTTGTTGGTCTAAGAAAGTTCATAGTCTGCTCATAACAAAATTATGTATCGTCACACTCTCCAAACTTCATGCGCTTAGATAACACTTATGACCTCCAATTCAATAAAAACATTACTGAGATGCAAGTCCGTTTGGAAAGGTTCCAACTTAAAACTGCACATCCCTTACCTACTGCCAAATGTGACTCACCTTCCGGCCTCTTTGAAACCACTAGACAACCATTACTTTGAAAAATCTTGTCTATGCTTTCTTAGTCGTTAGGCTTCTCGCTAAATCCTGTCAATCTAACAAATTGTACATTCGTGAACCTATATGCTTAATGCATTCTAGATAACATCTGATCCTAAATAACATTTACCTACTCTCAATCGTAGTATAGATACCGTCTTTAATCAACTTTTTTCAATAATTAAAGTTTGTTTCTCCAACCATATCGGTTCCCATTTCAGGATAACGTTTCGGGGATTCTCGAAGTGTCTCGGTCTCTGCGTTCGCTTGGCGACGGTTTTGATCCAGGTTCACAAAAACGGTGACAAGCGATGAGCAGAGAATTGGCGTAATTCTTGCCTCA
>NZ_JADKNH010000038.1 GCF_015352425.1 Fusibacter ferrireducens
ACAAATGCCTTATATAGAGTTGCAGTTGCTGTTAATATAGCCGCTACAATTCCAATTACTTTTATTACATAATCCCAATTAATCACTTTAATCTCCTTATAAATCATTTTTGATAACGTTCCCGCAGTTTCCGACGTTCCTTCTTTTTAACGCCTTAGCGGAAAAAATGGCGCAGTGCTTGCCTCGCAAGGAATGTGACATCGGAAGGAATGTAGGAAATTGTCGTGTTATGTGATGGGTAAGGCTCTTTTTGAAGCCGTATGCTAAAACTCATCATCATAATCAAGTAATAGCTCTTCTTTTAGCAAAAATCCGTAATCTCTTGCCCTATACAATAATTGCTCTAGTAAGAACTCTTTCAGTTCATTATCAATTTCATGTTCTTCAAATACAACATCTATTGTGTTTTTAATGCTTTCTTCAAATACTGAATATGCAGAACCCTTATCCACTATTTTAACTGCTCTTTTAAACGCTTCTTTAAAATCATTTACTCGATCAAGGTCAATCTCTAATTTTTCCGCAATCTTTTCATCTGACCAAGATTCCGAAATTGCCTGTTCTAGTAATTTTGCATCTGAAGGTAGCTCATGCGTAAACTTTCTACTATGTACATCAATTTTTCCTTGATAGTGTTCATAGCTGTAACCATATAATTCTGCTGCTATATAATCATACCGTTTCATTTGAGCCTCCTCCAAATTTTCTTTGATTCTTTTAGCCTTACCTGTCATATAACGTTCCCGCAGTTTCCGACGTTCCTTCTTTTTAACGCCTTAGCGGAAAAAATGGCGCGGTACTTGCCTCGCAAGAACCGTGTCATCGGAAGGAATGTAGGAAAATGTCGTGTTATGTGATGTGAAATTTACTTTTAATCACCTATAGTAATTTGATTAAGTCCTTCTCTTTGTAAAAGATCATTCAGTACAGATATGAATTGATTTATTGTCAAAATATTTACTGTCTTCAAAAGGTCATATATGGGCACTTCCTTTAAGTTTTTGATTGTAGAGCTAAACATTAACATTTTCATTAAATGGTCTAATCTTGATTCTGGAACAATTACTATAGGAATTCTTGATAAACTTATTGCATTAAGGAAATCTCCCATAAGGTGTTTTGCGTTCTTTTGATTTTCGATTTCTATTCCGAACAAGTGTAGTGGTCTTTTATTTATATAGTCATTTTCATTATGTTCTAGTTGGCATCCGACATAACATAAATCTAAGCCATAATTTCTTAAGTTATCATTTGATTTATTTCGAATGTTGTTCTCTATTTCTTTCACAAAATTTAGTTTATGTAGGAATTTAAAAAGTTTTACATTATTAGACAACTTATAAACACCTATACTTTCAGTTTTTCCTCGTTTTGTTTTTATTGAAGGTGAGAAAGCTATATCAATCCGCGGTGAATAAATTAACTCTTCTCGATCCCCATCATTATAATCACTAAGATTATAATTTGTTATTGGTTCTGATATTGCAGATAAAAGGACCTCATAAAAAGAACTCTCATTAAAAGCTCTTATTCTTTCTTGATTGTAGTTCCTAACATGATTATATTCCTGAAAATAATTAATTTCTAAATCCCTAAAAAGATCCTCGTCTTCACTCTCAAGTTTTTCAAACATTTTATAAAAATATCTGTTCATACAGTTTGTAACTTCATTTTGAAATTCATGCGTTCTGTTCATAATTATCCCCCTAAATTTCATTTCATATAACGTTCCCGCAGTTTCCGCCGTACACGTTCACTGGTCTCCGCTTGGCGCTTTTCTTGATACAGGTTCACAAGAAAAGTGACAAGCGGTGATCAGGGAATTGGCAGGAACTTTGCCCCAATAATGCAAACGTTCATGACAATAGAGTATGGCGGAAAATGTCGTGTTAGGCGACGTGATATGTTTTCTATCCGTTTGAAACCATAAATTAATTAGCCATAAATTCTGATCTAAGAAAGCCAGACTTCCTTGCCTAATAAAATTATGTATTAACTAAGTCCCTAAACCCATATCTAAAAATAAACCATTAGACCTCCAATTAATCAAAAAACAGACTGAGATTCAAACAGATATGAAACCTAGCAACTAACTTCAAAAAGATAATGCCTAACTGGCTTTCTTAGTCGTCCCTATTGTGATGACAACCTGTTAGTCTCATGTATGCTCAATCGAATAACTGTATAGACTTGGTTCAAGTTTGCACCTAGACAGCGTCAATTATTGTTGAACCAAACCTATTAGTTTAATTCTATATGATTTAAATTTTACTCTGATTACACTATCAAACTCCCCATGTCGCTTAACGTTCCCGCAGTTTCCGATGTTCCTTCTTTTTAACGCCTTAGCGGAAAAAATGGCGCAGTGCTTGCCTCGCAAGGACTGTGTCATCGGAAGGAATGTAGGAAAATGACGTGTTATACGATGATTTTTTAATATTTTTTGAAAAATTTAATCCCATTCAACGGACTGTAAGTACCAATTATTCCACTTTCCGTGTGAAACCACACTCCATACTTTTCAAAAATTACTAACGCTCCTTCGACTGATTTTTCACCTTCTTCAGTTGCAGTTCCATACCTAAGTTGCTTATTCCATAAATCATCAACATTTACCGTCACAGACTCTTGAAATATTTCGCTTAATTGAAGTTCGACCATTCCTGCGATTGCATGTGATGTGCAATTATTTTTTGAACCTTGATCATGAATTTTAAAATATTTCATATTGGGATTTTCATATTCATCAGGTAAATTTATTTTGTCCATATAATAACGTCCCTTCCTAAAAAATTTTCGTATAACGTTCCCGCAGTTTCCGACGTTCCTTCCTTTTAACGCCTTAGCGGAAAAAGTGGCGCGGTGCTTGCCTCGCAAGAACCGTGTCATCGGAAGGAATGTAGGAAACTGACGTGTTATG
>NZ_JADKNH010000039.1 GCF_015352425.1 Fusibacter ferrireducens
GCTACACCACTTCCTTCATCCATACCATTACTGATACCAACTTGTGGTTCGCTACGCTTGGCGGTAAATACCCGCGACTGGACTTACACCAGCTAGATTAGTGCCATGCTTGGCACACCATAAAAAAACAGACCACTTTCATAATCTGTTTTCTCCATATCGCTAATCGCCTAACGGTGATTTCACTAACAATTTGAATCTAAGACATTCTTTACCACAATGCTTCTTTCTCTCTAAATGCTTCTTGATTGTGATACTTCCTTGCCCAATTGTTTTACACCTACAATCCTTGTACTTTTAAATTGTCCTAGTCAAGCAAAATTGTAACACTACCGGGTAGTTTTATGCCTTGCTTCAAAAGGTGTTAATCCACCATTAAACGAATGCGGTCTGCAATAATTGTACCAATCGAATACGTAATCATTCACAGCTTTATTCAAATCTTCATCAGTTTCAAAAATGTACTGATTTATGAGTTCTGATTTAAAAGTATTATAATACCTCTCCATAGGAGAATTGTCGTAGGGGTTGCCCGCACGACTCATACTTTGAAAAATTCTATTTTCTTCACAGAATGCAATGAACCTTCTTGATGCAAACTGTGAGCCTTGATCTGTATGCAAAATAATCGGTTTTTTAACAGGATTTGCTTTTATAGCTTTTTTCAACGTAGTTTATTGCAAGTTCTGTATCAATAAACTTGCTATTAGCTGTTACGACAACACTTCGATCATATAGATCGATAATGGTGCAATTGTAACGCTTTTTACCATTTTTCAAGCTGATTTGTGTAAAATCTGTACACCAAATTTCATTAGGCTCAGTCGTATTGAATTCTCGATCAACTCGATTGTCAAATATGTGGTGCTTCTTGCCTTTACTAATGTACGCCCTTTTTTTTAACCATGATTGTTGCTTTAATATTCATTTCTTTCATATACCGATAAACAGTCCCATAAGAGCATGAAAGTTTTTTTCGATTCAGTACATCACAAATCATGCGGTAACCTATGGTATCACCACGTTCATGATATATTTCTTTTATGCTTGATCTTAAATGTTGCTTCTGGTTGCGGTAATTTGCGTTTCGATTCTTACGGTAGTTGTAGTAATGATTGGGGTATAGCTTAAATTTTAAGAGCAGATATCTCACTCCAAAATCTAAATGGTACTGGTCGATAAACTGATATTTTTTTAGTCGATTTCCTTTGCGAAGAATGTTGCCGCCTTTTTTAAGAAGTCATTCTCCTTTTTGGCTTCGGCAAGTTCTTTTTTCAGCCTTTGGATCTCTTTCATTGCATCAGTTTGTGATTGTAGTTCTGGATTAGATTTGCATTCTTCACGGTGTTTGTCAAGCCAGTATTTTAGTGTTCCGCTACCTAAATCGTATTCTTTTGTTAAACTTTTTATCGTTCGGCCATCTTCTAGATGTAATCGAAGAATTTTGTCTCTTAATTCTGTTGGATATCTCTTATTTGACATGTTAGTAACTCTTTTCTTGTTTGAATTATATCATCAAGCTAGACCGAGGTGTTACAACTTCATTGTATCAGGACAAATCAAATTAGTTCGGCAAACTTTAGCGCTGCTACAACTTTACCAGTCAGTAAGAATTGTACGCAATAAAACTTTCAAATAATTATGCCTTACTTGAAAGCTTTATTCGGCACAATTATGATTAATTTTCTCAAATCACAGTCTTGTCTTCTTGCTTCTAACAAAAGATTGATTACCTTTTCTTTTGGTAAATCCATATCAATATATCTTCGGTCATCCTTAGCATCATTAAAGCGTCTTCTTTCGATGGTATCTCTGCAGTCCCTTCTTGTCTATGTGTTCCATAATCCGAAAGCATAGAATATATGCTATATATTGCTCTGGTTTTCTTATAATTGCCGGAAGCATTTTCTTCAAAAAATTCTGCCAAATCACTCTTTCCGAGTGCATCTAATGAGTTCTTAATGGTTGGCATATTATTATTTAAATCTCCTGCAATTGAAGCTGTCCCACGAAACCATTTGGCAAAAGATTCAACACCTTTGTATTTAGAAAATATCCCTGTTAGTGTTGTACGACAAGCTTCAATACAAGTTCCATAATTACCACTTGAATATGCATTTATGATGCCTTCATAAGAATCATATATTCCCTCATGCCTATTCTTTAGCCATTGTTCTAATCCATATAGGTCAACTATTTTCTCTTTGTTACCGGAAAATGGAATAACATCAAAGCTATTAACATTCATAATAAGATCATAGCCTATCAATTGGTACAATGCCATCAGTTCTTCAAGGTATGTTGCATATACCTCATTTTCTTCGATTTCATAGAAAATCCTTGAACTAATATTTTTACCTAATTCCACAAGTAATAGCGAAAGTCCTTTTGTGTCGCCAACCTTCAGAAGAGATGTGAACACATTATCTAATCCAATAAATAGATTATATTGTTGCCGCGGATTTTCCCAAGTACCATTGTACCAATAAGGTTCAAAGTACTCCTCATTTTCATCATAGTACTTTCCTAATCCGTAAGCGTCAAAACGCCCACACCTTGACAGATATGAGCGTACAAATTAGTCTTTTTTAGGAATCCTGCAATACTCAGGCAATTGATCAGACCATGGTAATAATTGATCAACTTTAATAGGA
>NZ_JADKNH010000003.1 GCF_015352425.1 Fusibacter ferrireducens
GCAAGCTGTAAAACTTTTGATTTCCCTTGGTCTAATAAAAGAAACTGATATTTCCGTGGCTTAGACTAAAGCTTCATTTTTGTAGGGCCTAAAAGACCTTTATTAAGTATGCCCTTTTTTACTTTGAGCTACTTTATTTTTCACGCTACTTCCTCCAATCCATTATTTTACGATGATAGCGCTTCGAATTATAATAATTTGGCAAATAAAAAGCCGCGAAGGCTATACAATGCACCATTAAAGTGATGCGTATAGCCTTCGTGGCTAATTTACGAGTTATTATATTAAATTTACCTTAATGAGACGATCTTGATAAAATTACCTTGATGAGAGCATAAATATCTTAGCCTTCATGGCCGTTATATACTAAGATAATACTAGATTAAAAGACGGTAGTCAACCGTGATTTTTTTTGAAAATAACATTTGGGATTTAGCCTATAAAGGGCATTGCTTGAGAATAATTCACAAATTTCTAATTGAATCAAAAATATTTGTCCAAAAATGATATATTTATACGGATACATGGTTAGAGCGTCAAAATTCAATAGTTGAGCAACCCTCCCCCATATGATGTTGTTTACGGCAAGTACGCAATACAGCATATGGGAGAGGGGGGGGTGCGAAACTTGATTTTGACACTCGAACGATCATAGACACAACACAAAGTGAGAGGTAAGAGATGAATGACGAAAGCATATATAAGCGTCTGCTGAGGCGTGATCAGCAAGCACTTGCAGATATACTTAATCAATACGGTGGATTGCTCAAATACATCATCGACAATACTGTGCACCTGACAACAGAAGAAATGGAAGAGTGTGTGAGTGATGTCCTCTTTTTAATTTGGCAAAGAATTGAAAAATTTGATGCCACTAAATCTTCATTAAAATCATGGATTATTCTCATAACAAGAAGTGCGGCAATTGATTATTATAGAAAAGTTAAGAAACATAGAAAAACAGTTTCTATTGAGGCAGTCTCGGCCACCCTAGATTTTCAAGAGACATTTGAAGTTTTAAGTATTGAAGAGATCATCGAATTGCTTCAACAGTTACCGCCACCAGATAACGCAATCTTCTATGATCGATTTATATTAGGTGAAGACATGGAATGTATTGCAGACAAATATGAAATTTCAAAGGACAATGCTTATAAACGCATTGCCAGAGGCCGTCTAAAACTGAAAGCAATTTTTGCAAAGGAGGAAATGTGATGGCGGATAAAAAATATTTTGATGTCTACTCAGAGCACCTTAGCGCTAAAATTGAGAAAAATCCAATAGATGCTGATGTTCAAGAAAAAATTCTAGAAAGAACGCTTCATAAAATTGAGACGCGTACAAAGGATCAGAAATACCAGAGTCACGAGAAGCAAGAAAGCTACGAAAACCGTGAGAACCAACTGAGATATCAAAGACAGTCCCCTAAGTGGATTAAATCCAAGAGAAAATCTCTTGTGGCAGCTTGTTTTATACTGCTTTTCTTATCGGGATTCGTTAACGCTACCCCGGTAAATGCACTGTATCGAAGTATTTTTCAGTTTATACCAGGTGTTGGCATTGTTAAAAGCGAAGAGAATATGGGCATTAGTAGAGCAACGTCACATGCCTATCGCGTAACCTCTAACGCTCAATTTATTGAAATTAAATATGCCTATGTTCAAAATAAAACTTTGGTTTTTTCAGCATTGACTAATATTGATCACAGTGCGCCAAAGGTGACGATGGACAGTAGTGGCAAGAAAACCGTCATATCAGGCAAATCAAAATTAGGGGTTTATCTGTGGTCGGAGGATCAAAAAATATATTTAACGGATTATACAGTGGCATCATCTAATGGAACAGACGTGAAAAAAATTGAAGGGACCTTTTATTTAGAGAAAGTATTAGAAGATTCAAAAGTGACATTGGGGATTGATGATTTTGATGCATCCATTGAACTTGAATTGGAGGAGATTAAAGCAGATGACGCACCTGATAAGCTGGGAAATAGTCTCTTTATAGGAGATTTGCTCATCTTTGCAGATTTAGAAAGAGATGGCGATGTGGCGACGCTTAATATGAGCTCTGTTTTACCTAGTGAATATCAAAATCTTAGATTCTACCTATTTGACGATGAGCAAAAAATCTATAATTCAAGTATTCAAATCATGGATGGTGATGGCAATCGGTATTATCCTGATGAAAAGAAGCGTGAAGCTAATAATGCCGATATCGATACTTTCTATTTTAATATTCCTGAGCACATAACGGGATTGAAGGTGATCGTGCCTCAAATGATTTTTGATACAAAAGTCATGGGAGAAATTAAAGTAAAAAGCCCTAAATGGGGTGAATATATTAAAGTCGATCAGCACTACAATATGGGTGAAATAGATCTTGAATTTAAAGGACTCACCTTAGTATCTAAAGAAAATGATGTAACTCTTAAAGCCATTGGCGAAGATGCCTTGCGCTTTGATTTTACGGCTGCTTACAAGGCGGGTTCCAAACAAAGCATATTCCAAGTACATCCAGATATTCAAGTCAAAAGAGGTTTCAAGTATGTGCGTACAAGTTCAATGGGCATTGCCCCCTACTGGATGCCAGAACAAACTGAAGGTCACTATTATTGCGTCTTGGATGAGCAGGAGGATGTCGCAAAACTGTCCGTGGAGATCAGGAGTTCGAATGTGCTCAAGGGACCTTATGAAATAAGAATTGAAAATAAAAAAATGGAACCATAAAAAATAGACCATAAAAAAAATAAACTACTAATTTTGGACACATAGCTCTATTTGTGCATTGTAATCCGCTTTTCAAAGGCGTAAACTAATAGTTGGAAAATAAGTAAAAAAGTAAAGTCTAAAGCGATTTTGTTGAAAGGTGGTTTTACAATGGAAAACATGTTTAATTTAGCTGGAAAAGTGGCTGTAGTAACAGGCGCCAGTTCTGGAATCGGAGCAGATACAGCATTTGCTTATGCGCAGTATGGAGCAGATGTGGCGCTATTGGCAAGACGTGCAGAGAAATTAAATGAAGTGAAGGCGAAAATTGAGGCAATTGGTCGAAGAGCCATTGCAGTGCAGTGTGATGTCACTGACGAGACAAGCGTCAAAGAAGCCATCCAGACGGTATTAGACACTTTTGGTCATATAGACATTTTACTCAATAATGCCGGTGTGGCTGTACGTGGTGGTGTGGACAGTATGTCTGTTGAGGATTGGGACAAGTCGTTTGATACAAATGTAAAAGGCATTTTTTTGGTGAGCAAGTATGTTGTCCCTCAAATGCAAGAACGAGGCTATGGTAAAATCGTCAACGTGGCATCTGTAAATGCAGTGGTGGCGGATAAATTTGATGTCTTTATCAGACATTCATACAATTCATCTAAAGCCGCAGTGGTGGGTTTGACCAAAGGAATGGCAGCTTCCTATGCAAAATACGGCATCACAGTGAATGCTATTGGCCCTGGGCTCTTTGAAAGCGAAATGACTAGTGAAACGTTGTTTAAATCAGAAGAATTCTTAGCAAAATACAATACATTGAACCCAGCAGAGCGGCCAGGTAGAAGAGGTGAACTCAGCGGCACCGTGATCTATCTCTCTTGCGATGCTTCCAGCTATGTTCAAGGACAGCTTATTATCGTAGATGGTGGTGGCTCCATCGTATAGGATGAATTTGGATTAGATGAATAGATTATATATAAATAAAATGATGTATAAATGCCTTGTTTTCCTTTGGTGGAAGATGAGGCATTTTGTGTTTGAGGTACAATTTATATTTTTTTACATAGGATCAGGGGATTTTTTTGTTTCATGCAACTAATCGTATGAAGTGACTTAACGGGTCTATGTTTTGAATAGTTAATGAAAAATGATAGGAGATTTATATGGATAGGGGTAAAATGAGTAAGAAAGCAACAATTATATTCTTGGTGATTACAATTATAGCGGCACTAGGTTTGGGATTTCTGCTGATAAATAAAGGGGATGGCCCTATTGCCGGCATGGTATTGGCAGATAGGGAGATCGATAGTATAGAAAACTATGTTGATGCCACTAAAGCACAAGGCAAGGGGATTTACAGTGTGGTGTCAAATGCTTTTAATAAATTTGAGGAAGATTATCATGTTGATATTCCAGAAGGGAAGGATCTTTATGTGATCATTCACTTTGTTGAGTGCCCTAAAGGGTCGAAATACACAGGAAAATGGATAAAGGATGGGGAGGAAATTCTAAAGTCTAATGGTATATTGTCTACGGGACCAGAGGGTGTCATCTCATATAAACTCGAAGGAAAAAGTGTTACTAAAGGGCAATACCTGTTCGAGTTATATGATGGCAACAGCAAGCTCATTGAAAAGGCATTTTCTTTAGAATAAATACTTGTATGTGGTCAAAAAAGGATAATAAGAAAACCTACTTTACTGAAATATACACTCAAAACTTTGAGTATATTTATGGTTATATATTTGCTAGGACAGCAGGTAATAGAGAGCTGACAGAGGAAATCGTACAAGAAACATTTGCGGCGGCATGGTCAGCCATTGATAGATTCAATGGGAAAAGTACTTATGCTACTTGGCTTTGCTCAATTGCAAAAAACAAACTTCGTGAAAGCTATAGAAAGACGATATATCGTGAAAAGCTTGAGTTATCAGATCGCGATAAGCTAGAAGAATATGCAGATCACTTTGATCTTGAAAAGATGGTGATCGATAATGAAACGCGGCTATATGTATTGGAAGTTTTAGAAAGCATGAATCCTTTGTACAGATATGCACTTATTATGAAATATATAGATGGTATGAGTGTAAAAGAAATATCAAAGGTATTGGGAAAGACTTCAAAGGCCATAGACGGTGTGCTTCAAAGGGCTAAAATCACTTTTGCAAAAGGCTATTTGAGTTTGGAGATGAAAAGAAATGATGAAAATAATGAGTGAGAGGGCATTGGAAGGCCTAATAAAAACAATAGAATCTGAAGTGAGGATACCAGAAGGTATAGAAGAGAAGATCCTCGTAAGAGTATTTGCCTCTGAATCAGAGCATGACCCATATTTGATGCCTTTTGAACGGTTTGTATATGAGAAGCCGTTAAGGATTGCAGCCTGCATTTCTGTCGCGATTTCTGGAATGCTCTGGTCTGTCATGGGGGGGAGCTTTGCAAACTGGTTAATTGGATTTATCAGATAGGGGGATTAAATGTATCTATTAAAGGTTTTATATAAATCAATTATTGCACCACTTGAAGTTTTCAGAAAGGATCATATTGAGGGCAGGCTTAGTGCTTCAATTGCCATAATTTTAATCACAGCGCTTCTGGGATCGATTATTGCTCCTGTAGTCCGTTTTTATATGAATAAAGGTCAGTATGAAATCCACTTACATTTAGACCGCATGTTTATTGCTTTTTTTGTGACCATTGGGACTTGGCTTATTGTGTGCATCTCGTTTTGGTTGTGGTCAAAAGCTTTTAACAAAGACCTTGAATTCAGGCAAGTTATCTCAATATGGGGGCTAAGCTATATGCCGAATTTAATATGTGTTATCTTATACAATCTACTCTCTATAGCGCCTGAGCTTGGTAGAGAAAGCAATATTTTAGCCTTTATATTGAGCTCATTATTCATCATGTTACTTGTTTGGAAGGCAATATACTACTTTGTGTTCATGAGATTTGTGATTAATACAACTCTGTTTGAGATTTCATTGATCACAATGGCGTCAACGGTGTTGTTTGTCATCTTAATGATGGTAGGCTTTAACGTAGGCATACAAGTACCAATGCTGTGAAAATATAAGTGCAATATAAATGCCTTGTTTTCCTTGAACCGCCCCCAAAAAGTTAGATTTTTGGTCTAACTTTTTGGGGGCGGTTCACCTATACTGGAAATGGAGGCATTTTTTTATGTTATGCTATAAAAAGCTTTAGAAAAAACTTTAACAAATTACATAAATAGATGAACCATACGCGATGTTGTTACCATATATAGATGAAGGGCAAAACCACATGTGGAGGAAATCGATTTGGAAATTAAGGACATAACGCAGCTCATTAATGATCATGGAAAAGATATATATAATTTCTGTAGACACTTGACAAAGGACAAGGAAGAAGCAGATGAACTCTATCAGGACACCTTTTTAAAGGCATTAGAACTCTGTGACAAAATAGATCAAGAAAATAATCCCAAAAGTTATCTTTTATCCATTGCAGCAAAACTGTGGCGTAATCGACGACGTAAGTTTGCTTGGCGCAAAAGAATTGTAAACATGGAGCATTATAGAGATGATGTGGATTTTGAGCCTAGTCTATCCGACTTAGTTTTAACACCGGAAGATCATTTAATGGAAAAAGAAAATTTAAAAATGGTGATTAGAGCAGTTAATCATTTAAAGGAAGAATATAGAGTGCCAATGTATCTTTGTTATGCTGCTGAAATACCGTTGAAAGAAATTAGCCGAATTTTAAAACTGCCTGAGGGAACTGTAAAGAGCAGACTTTATAAAGGTAGGCATGAGGTAAAGCAATATTTGGAGGTTAACGGATATGGAAGATAAAAATTTGGATCGATTACTAAAAAGTGCCCTTTCAAGCAATTATGAACCAGAATCTGAACTCAATACAAAAATAATTCAAAAAGTGAGGGCAAATAAAATGAGAAATGTTAAAAAAAATAAAATGTCTGTAATTCTAGTGGCTTGTTGTATTTTATTGTGTTTTTCAATCGTATCATTTGCAGCATGGCAGTATTTGACCCCAAAAGAAATTGCAGTTGGTCTAGGTAATGAAATGTTGGCATCTGCCTTTGAGAGCGATGATGCCATTTTTATGAATGAATCTCAGTCTTATGGCGACTATACAGTGACGCTATTAGGCGCAATATCTGGGCGCAATCTAACAGATTTTTGTGCAAATGGAGAAGTGGTTTCTGAACGTACTTATGCGGTTGTGGGCATCTCTAGAACGGATGGCGCACCAATGCCAAAGACTTCTGATGATAATTATGGAAAAGTACCCTTCTTTGTATCACCGCTTATACAAGGGCTTAATCCTTGGCAGTACAATATCGTGACTATGAATGGAGGCTATTCTGAAATCGTTACGGATGGCATTATGTATCGAATTATCGAATGTGATAATATAGAATTATTTGCAGATCGTGAACTCTACTTATGTGTCAGCAATACCGCTTTTTATGATCGTGCGGCGTATCTATATGACGAAAGAACGGGCATAATTTCCGTGAATGGCAGTTACGAAGGTATGAATTTATTGTTCCAATTGCCATTAGATGAGGGGAAATCTGATAAAGTCAAGGCAGATGAATACTTGAAGTCTTTTGAAGAATTGAATTTTCCAGAATCATATGACGAAGACCAAGACAAAATGAATTCAGAGACTAATCGTCAAGATTTTACTGAGCAGGATGGATCGACGAATGGACTCTTAGAGGGTACATCTGATATCAGTATGGGTGAGATTATTAAGGATTGGACATTGATTTCTGAGGAAAAAGTAGAATTGAATACAGCAGGAGAAATTCAATATCATTATGAAACTGTAATGGGTCCAGGGATTGCTACTATTGCAGAAGAGACGTTGTTTGAATTAGGAGAAGTGGGTTATTCAAAAGTTGTGCGTGTTTATGAAAAAAATGCCTCACTCTTTTATAGAGATGAAAAGGGTGTGATCACTGTCTTTGGTTATGAACGGACTGAGTAATGTCCACCCTCAAGCAACGTCAGCGAAAATCGTTTTGGGACATCGGAGATGACACAAATGTTGTTTAATTTCAAATTATATTTAAGTAAGGGGACAGACCAGAAGGGGCTGTCCCTTTGTTTAATTCAACAAAGTTTTGCTGAACAATATAATACTAAATAGATATCCTAATCATTGTAATTCATGGTAGAGTATACTATAATTTTAGTAGGTATGTATGGATAGGGATACTTTAAAGTGGACGACTAAAGGAGTTGCAAAACAATGTATAGTGTTTTTTTAGTTGAAGATGAGTTTGTTATAAGAGAAGGTATTAAGCAACTGGTGGATTGGGAAAGACATGGATTCGAGCTGGTGGGCGAAGCCGCTGACGGAGAATTGGCTTGGCCTGTGATTCAGAAAAAGAGACCTGATATTGTCATTACAGATATTAAAATGCCCTTTATCGATGGTCTCGAGTTGAGTCAAATGATTAGAAGGGAGTTGCCTGATACGAGTATTATTATACTGAGTGGCTATGATGACTTTGAATATGCGCGAGAAGCCATTAAAATAGGGGTTAATCGATACTTGCTAAAACCGCTGCCCAAGGATCAGTTCATCGATGTACTCAGGCAAGTCAAGAAACAAAAGGATGAGGAAGAAGCGACGAATCGATATAATAGCCAGTTTAGTGATGAAGTCCAAGAGTATTTATCATCTTCTCGAAGAGGGCTATTCGAAGCGATTACATCAGGTAAGACATCGACTTCTCAAATTCTAGAACGTGCCGGTAATTTAGGCATTGATTTAGTTGCTGAGCAATATAATGTCGTCTTGTTTTTCTTAGAAGAAAACATCGAAAGAGTGCAAAATACTTTTGATATTGCGGAAATTCAAGAGCGCATAAATAAAGAGTGCACCACTGACCCTCACAGACTTCTTTTCAGCATCGGATTAGAAGTTTTTATTATACTTATTAAAGCGGATCGTACAGAAATTGATATGGAATCTCATAAGTGCACAGAAGCATTGAAAAGACAATTTCAAACTCTGGGCAATAAAATACGATGGGTTATTTTGGTGGGGCAACCTGTCTCAAGGCTCAGTGGCATAGCAGATTGTTATCGAGAGGCTAGGCGTACTTTTTTCAGAAAAAAACACATGGTAGCGAATCAAATCTATTGGATTGAATCTGTTTCCAATGAAGAACCACTGGAGACCTCTCATATTATAGACTTTAATCTAAATGACCTTGATCCTGGAAAAGTAGATCAACGCATTATTTTAAAATTTTTAAACAATGGGATCCAAGAAGATGTCAGGGACTTTGTAGAAAGCTACTTTGAGGATATCGGAAGAGCGGGGATGAGTTCCACTTCATTTTGTCAGTACATGGTTTTGAGCATTCAATTTACAGTAAATGCTTTTCTTGAAAGAATTGGCTATGAGAGACCTGGTGACTTTTTAGGGGGAGAAATTAAGCTTGAAGAGGCAATTGCATCCAAAGCGGCTGTGAAAGCCTATATCATACAATTACTTTCTAAAGCCATTATGTTGCGTGATAAACTTGTGAAAAACCGACATTCTGAGATGTTGGAAAAGGCTTTAAAATATATGAAAGAAAATTTTCAGGACAGCACAATGGGCCTAAATACTGTGGCACAAATTGTCAATGTGAGCCCAACTTATTTTAGTTCAGTTTTTAGTCAGCAGACTGGGAAAACTTTTGTGGAGTCTTTAACTGAACTTCGCATGGAGAAGGCGCGAGAATTGCTGAGATGTACAAATGAAACGGGCAGTGAGATTGCTTCAAAAGTAGGATACAACGATTCACACTATTTTAGTTTTCTTTTCAAAAAAATCAACGGCTGTTCACCAAGAAACTACCGAAATGGAAAGAGGGAAAAAATTGATTCTAAAAAAGAGGAAAAGTAATCTCAACAAAAGTGTCACTTTGACACAGCAAATTCAAAAATTACTATTTACAGTAATTGTGCCCTTTGTGGTGGTCATCATTATATTATTTTATCTCATGATGAGCTTTAATCAAAAATACGCTGCATCTTTGCAAAACGCCAATACGGTTACCGAACTCAATTATGAATTTAAAAATAACATTGATCAAGATACCTATCAATTTATCATTCGTGCTAAACCCATAGAAGAATTACCTATGGAGGAAATTGATCGTGCAAAGCAAATTATTGAACGATTAGAGGTTTCCACGACTCATGGGGAAAATCAATGGCGTGTGGAAGTCATGTTGAATCTCATAGAAAAATTACGTCAAGCGATTATCGATATTGGCAATACATCAGGGTACGATGCTCGAATTGAAATGCTCAATGGCAATGTGCATTCCATTACCACTTTAATTCAATCTTATATGAACGATTATACTTATAGCGAAATGAAAGAACTTGCCGCCATACAAAAGCAAATTATAAATCGTGTCTCCATTATGATTTGGATTACAATTATTATTTCAGCGCCCTTCCTGATATCCATTCTGTTGTATTCATGGCGCTTGTCTTCAAGGCTTACAAAACCAATTCTTGAACTTTGTGAAAAGGCATCTGTACTTGGAAGCGGTAATTTTGATGTAAAACCCATCCAGAGTTACAGTTCAGAAATTCAAACATTGGACCATCAATTCAATGAAATGGCCAATCGCATTGACGAACTTTTGGCTTGTGTCAAGGCAGATCAAAATGCGCTTCATAAAGCCGAACTCGAATTGTTACAGTCACAAATTAATCCTCACTTTCTATACAATACCTTTGATTCTGTGATTTGGCTTGCAGAGGCAAAGCAAAATGATAAGGTAATTCGGATGGTAACGAGTTTGTCGTCTTTTTTTAGAAATTCACTGAGTAAAGGACAAGATTTCATCACCCTTGAAGTAGAAATTCACCAAGTGACCAGCTATCTTGAGATTCAGCAAATTAGATATTTTGATATATTGGAGTATGAGATTGATATTCCAAAACACCTTAAAACGACCTCTATTCCCAAGTTGACACTTCAACCGATTGTGGAAAACGCCATTTATCATGGCATAAAAAACAAGCGGCAAAAGGGGAAAATAAAAATTTCTGCAAGTGAATTGGAAAATGATTTGATGATTCAGATTCAAGATAATGGTGCAGGTATGCATCCCGAGAGGCTTCAAGCACTTAAAAAAGGATTGAATCAACATCAGCATATGGGGTTAGGGCTAGAAAATGTTTGTAAAAGACTTAATCTCTATTTTGGTCCGCCTTACGGACTTGATTTTGAAAGTGTCTATGGTGAAGGCATGACCGTTACAATTCGCATTCCAAAGTAGGATATATGAAAATCGTAAAAAAACACACTTTTCTCAAAAAAAAATAAAAATATGTAAAATAAAAGTAAAATTTACGTAAAATATTCTATGGATAAAGTGATAAATGAAAGCTAAACTTGAAATAGGTAATACGGAGTGAGTTCAGAATAATGGGAGGAAAAAAATGAAGAAGTTTTTAACGTTCTTACTTTTGGCAGTGCTTACACTGAGCTTAGCGGCTTGTGGACAAACTGCCCCAAAGGATTCTAACAACAACACAGCTGCCGGGGGAGGCAGTGAAAACAAATTGATTGTAGTAGGATTTTCGCAAGTGGGCGCAGAGTCAGACTGGCGTACTGCGAATTCGCAATCCATGAAGGATACCTTCACTGAGGCAAATGGATACAAACTCATATTTGATGATGCTCAAGGTAAGCAAGACAATCAAATTACAGCAATTCGTAATTTTATACAACAAGAGGTAGACTATATTGTGGTGGCACCTATTGGTGAAACCGGATGGGATACAGTATTACAAGAAGCTAAAGATGCTGGCATTCCAGTGATTATCGTTGACCGTATGATCGATGTTGCAAAAGATGATTTATTCTACTGCTGGGTAGGTTCAGATTTCAGAAAAGAGGGCGATGTTGCCGTTGCATGGATGGATAAAGAACTTGCTGGCAAAGATGAAGTCAAAATCGTTCACTTACAAGGAACGATTGGATCGTCTGCTCAAATAGGAAGAACTGAGGGCCTAGAAGCTGGCGAGAAAGCACATTCAAATTGGGAGATTGTAGCTCAACAAACTGGGGAATTTACCCAAGCAAAAGGTCAAGAAGTTATGGAAAGTATTCTAAAACAAACCACAGACATTGATGTCGTTTATTGTGAAAATGACAATATGGCATTTGGTGCAATTGATGCAATTGAAGCAGCTGGTATGAAAGCTGGTGTGGGTGGTGATATCGTCGTGGTTTCATTTGATGCGACAAATGCAGGATTGACCATGACACTTGATCAAAAAATCAACTACAACGTCGAATGTAATCCATTACATGGACCACGCGTTGCAAAATTGATTGAACAAATCGAAGCAGGTCAAATACCTGAAAAACTTGCATATGTTGAAGAAAAAGCATTTGATGCCAGAGAGATGACAAAAGAAATCTTAGATGCACGCTCATATTAATGGAATCCAATAAGTAAACTGTACAAGCAATTTTGCGTGGTGCGGAGAACCCAGATATGTCTCTGGGTCTGTACCACGCTATTTTTATCTCGATTTTTCAAACGATTTTAAGGTGGTGAAGTAAGTGTCGGAAAAGGTTATATTAAAAATGAGAGGCATCGAAAAAATGTTTCCAGGTGTTGTCGCTTTAGATCATGTTGATTTTACACTGCGTCAAGGAGAGATACACGCACTTATGGGTGAAAATGGTGCTGGTAAATCAACTTTGATCAAAGTGTTAACCGGTGTATATGAACTGGATGGTGGTGAAATTTTTATAGGAGACCATGCCAAACCCGTGGTGATGGATTCGCCTCAAAGAGCGAAAGCAATGGGCATTAGCGCAGTTTATCAAGAAATTAGTTTATGCCCGAATTTGACGGTTGCGGAAAATCTGTTTATCGGTAGAGAACCCAGAAAACATGGGTTTATTGATTGGAAAGCCATTCACGAGCGATCACAGGTTATTTTAAAAGCATTGGATATTCCAGTTGATTATTCAAAGCCGTTGGATGAGTGTTCCATAGCGATTCAACAGATGGTAGCAATTGCAAGAGCAGTGGATATGAAATGTCAAGTTTTAATATTGGATGAACCCACATCTTCTCTGGATGACAGTGAAGTTGAAAAATTGTTTGAGTTGATGACACAACTTAAGAATCAAGGCGTTGGTATCGTCTTTGTCACTCATTTTTTGGAACAGGTTTATGCAATATGTGATAAGATTACAGTTCTTAGAAATGGTGAGCTGGTGGGCGAATACGCTGTGGATGCACTGCCAAGAATTCAGCTTGTTGCCAAAATGATGGGCAAGGACTTTGACGATTTGAAAAAAATAAAAAATGATGCAGATCGTAGAGTCAATTACCAACAGATGGAGCCGTTAATTGAAGCCGAAGGCCTTGGGAGGAAAAATCACATAAAACCTTTTGATTTAAGTGTGTATAGCGGTGAAGTCGTGGGATTTACAGGCCTTTTGGGATCGGGTAGAAGTGAGTTGGTTCGAAGTCTTTATGGTGCAGATAAACCGGATTGTGGCAAACTTAAAATGCATAATCAAGAAATTAGATTTAGAACGCCAAAAGATGCCATCAACAAAGGACTTGCCTACTTGCCAGAGGATCGCAAAAGGGATGGTATCATCGACGATTTGTCCGTCAGAGAAAATATCATCATTGCATTACAAGCAAAGCGCGGTCTTTTTAAGCCCATGGGGCGAAAAGAAATGGAGGAATTTGCAGATCAATATATCGAATTGCTTCAAATTAAAACAGCCAGTCGAGAAACCCCCATCAAAAACTTATCAGGTGGAAATCAACAAAAGGTCATTATAGGGCGTTGGCTTTTGACCAATCCTGAATATTTAATTTTGGATGAACCCACACGAGGCATTGATATAGGGACTAAAACTGAGATTCAAAAGTTGATTTTAAAACTGGCAAAAGAGGGCATGGGGATTGCCTTCATATCCTCAGAAATTGATGAAATGCTCAGAACTTGTTCAAGAATGATTGTCATGCGTGATCATGAGAAAGTAGGGGAACTCAATGGCAATGCATTGACGCAAGAACATATTATGAATACAATCGCAGGAGGTGTAAAAACAGATGAAAAAGGATCAACCGCAGAGCTTATCAAACAGTAAGGATAAACTCATCACAAGAATCATTCATCATCACTTATTTATGCCTATTGCGGGGCTGATGGTGGTATTGCTTTCCAATCTGATAACGAAACCAGATTTTTTTATGATTTCTATGAATCACGGTGTTTTGTACGGCAATCTCATTGATGTTTTCAATCGTGGCTCGGAACTTGTGATTTTGGCCATAGGCATGACGTTGGTCACAGCAGCTTCTGGTGGTCAAGACATCAGTGTGGGTGCAGTAATGGCAGTATCTGCAGCAGTTTGTTGTTCGCTACTTTCAGGCGGGGCAGCATCGACGAATGTCTTACAGATGCCGATTCTAGTAGCGGCAATTGCAGGTATTGCCGTATCTGGCCTCTGTGGGGCATTTAACGGTATACTGGTTGCAAAATTTAAAATTCAACCGATGGTGGCAACATTAATTCTTTTCACAGCAGGACGTGGAATTGCACAACTCTTTACCAAAGGCCAAAATGTATATGTAAGGGTAGATAGTTTTAAAATATTTGGCAATTTTATGCCGGGAATTCCGGTGCCAACACCGATTATTATATCAGTCGTGACAGTTATAGTCATGGCCATAATCTTGAAAACAACAACACTGGGACTCTATGTTCAAAGTGTTGGCATTAATAGCAATGCCTCTCGATTGGTTGGGCTAAATGCAACTCGAATCAAATTTATAACCTATGTCATCTGTGGACTTCTTGCTGGACTTGCGGGGTTTATATCTGCCAGTCGGATTTACTCTGCGGATTCAAATAACATAGGGCTTTATTTAGAAATGGACGCTATTCTAGCAGTTGCGCTTGGCGGTAATTTACTCAGTGGCGGTAAATTTAGTTTTGCAGGTTCCATAATCGGTGCCTTTACAATTCAAGGCTTGACCACAACACTTTATGCAATGAATGTATCCGCAGACCAACTGCCAGTCTATAAGGCAGTGGTGGTGGTAATCATCGTCGTTCTCCAAAGTCCAATTGTTCAGAAACGACTCAGACGTATTCAAATGAGGCGCAAGTCTGTAAAAGTAATGGAAGAGGGAGGTGCTTCAGCATGAATCAAATGAATAAATGGGTTAAGACAATTGCTGAAAAGCGGAAAATGATCAACGATACTACTTTTCTAATTCTCGTTACAGTGACGCTTTTTATTGTGATGTACATTGCCGGGATGATCATCTTCCATGATCAAGGATTTGCCAAGCCACAAATGTTTTTAAATTTATTGATTTCTAATGCAGGTCTTATCGTCATTGCTTCTGGATTAACTTTGGTCATGATCACAGGTGGTATCGATATTTCTGTAGGTTCTGTGACAGCACTAGTGTGCATGGCTTCAGCCTACTCTATGGAAGTGATGGGCACCAGCGCCTATACTGCAATCCTTATTTCGCTTGCCATTGGTCTTTCATTTGGAATCGTTCAAGGCTATTTGGTATCGTATTTAAATATCCAACCCTTTATTGTTACTTTGGCTGGGATGTTCTTTGGGCGCGGTATGACGGCCATAATCAGTAAAGAAATGCTTACCATAAGAAATGAGACTTTTCGTTCTTGGGCGGAATTTAAAATATATTTGCCATTTGGCACAGTCAATAAGGCAGGGATTTATCAACCTTCCTATATCTACCCCACAGTTATTATTGCACTTATAATTGTTGCTTTGATTGTTTTTATGCTTAAAAAGACCAAATTTGGACGCAGTCTCTATGCGGTGGGTGGCAATCAACAGAGTGCGCTGATGATGGGACTCAATGTGAAACGTTCTAAAATGATGGCATATGTGCTCAGTGGACTCCTTGCAGGTATCGGTGGTTTTCTATTTTGTCTTAACACGGGTGCTGGATTTGTAGAGCAAGCACGAGGTCTTGAAATGGATGCGATTTCTTCTTCAGTTATTGGGGGAACGCTACTTTCAGGCGGCGTGGGCAATCCGATTGGCACACTTTTTGGTGTTCTGATTAAAGGGACCATAGGCAGTTTGATTACAACACAGGGTACACTCTCCAGCTGGTGGGTAAGAATTGTGCTTTCAGCATTGCTCTGTTTCTTCATTGTTTTACAGAGCGTTATAACTTCACGTAAGCGTCAAGCAGAATAATTCAATAGGTGATTGCATCTGTGCACTAATACCGCTAAAAACAATGTCAACAACCCCCTTTTGTATATATAGAAAAAGAAGCTTTATTAAGATCGTTCTGGCAGGCTCGATTTTTAAGGCTTCTTTTTCATTTTTAAAGCTTAATTCAGATGATCAAACGACATTATGAATTTTGGACTACTTTACAAAATTATGGAGTATAATTAGAGCTTTATCTCCCTTGAATGTTAATCTGAGAAATCATATAATGATAACAATAGAATTTAGAATAAAAACAAACTAAACAGAATTAAAATAAAATATACAAAATGAAACAAGACAATAGGGAAAAAATACAAATTGGGGTGCAACCATGTTGAGTTATGAGTTTGTGGAAAATATGAAGCAAAAAAAATCTATGAAAATGAATCGACCACTGATAAAACTCTTTGTGTTGACTATTATCTTGAGTATTGTGTTGACGTGTTCGTTTTGTTTTGGGAGATATCATATAGGCGTCTTAGATCTATTTAAAATTTTATTCAGTCGTGTGATCCATATGGATAAGACTTGGACAGATCAAATGGAGGCAGTTGTTTTTAATATCAGGCTCCCGAGAATTATTCTATCCTGTATGGTTGGTTCGTGTCTTGCGGTTGCAGGCGTTTCATATCAAGGTGTATTTCAAAATCCAATGGCATCGCCAGATTTTTTGGGGGCCACATCAGGAGCTGCTTTTGGAGCAGCGCTTGCCATTTTGCTTGGATTATCCAGTGCAATGATTTCGGCGTACGCTTTTTTATTTAGCATTATTACAGTTGGACTGGTCTATTTAATTGGCAGATACTCACCAGGAAATCCAGTGATCAATTTAATTCTCGCAGGGATTATGGTAAGTTCATTGTTCACAGCGGGAACGTCGTTTATAAAACTGGTGGCAGATCCAATGAACGAATTGCCATCGATTACTTATTGGCTTATGGGCAGTTTTTCAGGTGCAAAGCGACATGAAATTACTTTTGTTGCAATTCCAATGCTTCTGGGGATGATACCCCTGATGGGCGTGAGATGGCGGCTCAATCTTTTAGCTATGGGTGATGAAGCTTGTGAAAGCATGGGCGTTAATGCAAATCAGATGCGGTTAGTTGTAATTCTGGCATCGACTATTATTACCGCAGCCAGTGTTTCTGTTAGCGGCATGATTGGCTGGGTCGGATTGGTGATCCCACATTTGTGTCGTAAAGTGATTGGAAATGACTATAAATATTTGATGCCGACTTGCATGGTTACAGGGGCAATTTTTATGCTTGGTGTGGATAATATTTCTCGAAATCTACTTGAAACAGAAATTCCAATAGGTATTTTGACTGCTTTTATAGGTGCCCCTTTTTTTATTTACCTTATTTTTAGAAAGGAGAGTCGCTTATCGTGATCGAAGTAAATCAATTATCCTTTTCTTATGGCAATCATGCGGTGTTAAAGAACTTAAGTTTCTCTGTTGAAGCGGGTAAGCTCATATCTGTACTTGGACCAAATGGCGTTGGAAAGAGTACTCTATTTCGATGTCTGTTGGGACTAAACAAAACTTACAAGGGCACCATTCAAATTAACGGTGCTGATATCAAAACCCTTACAACGCGGAAGATGGCTGAAACAATGGCTTATATTCCACAATCACATGTATCCACTTTTAACTATTCAGTTGTGGAAATGGTGGTCATGGGAACTGCACACAGGGTCTCCAAGTTTTCCACACCGAGTGTTCAAGATTATGAGAAGGCATATGATGCCTTAGAGCAGATGAGTATGCGGGATTATGCTCAGAGGTATTTTAACATGCTCAGTGGTGGCGAACAACAGATGGTTTTAATTGCCAGAGCGTTGGCACAGCAAGCGAAGATTCTCTTAATGGATGAGCCCACGTCTAATCTCGACTTTGGAAATCAGTTGAGGGTGATGGAAAAAATTAAGATGTTGGCTGAAAGAGGCTACACCGTCATTCAGTCTAGCCACAATCCACAACAGGCTATGATGTTCTCTGATGAAGTTATGGCAATGTATGCAGGTGAAATTACAGCTAAGGGGGCTCCAAATGAAGTCGTCACAAAGCGTTTGCTAGAAACACTCTACCAAACGCATGTGGAAATTTTAGAGGTAAAGGGCGAACAATTGATTCTACCATTGTGGGGAAGGCGGCGTGTATGATGTTTTTGTGGAAACCAAAGATGATTGATTATATGAAGGATGCTTATGAATTTCATGCGGCACACGATAGACTTGCAGAAAAGCTACAACATCATCTGCCGAAAAATGCACATGTATGTGATGCAGGGTGCGGGCTGGGATACTTTAGCTTGGCGCTTTCAACGCGGTGTGAGCATGTTACTGCCATAGATATTGCACCTTCACCACTGGCAATACTCAGGCAGAATATAGCTGATTTAGGCTATGATAATATCGAGATTATTGAGGGTGATATTTTAAAGAAGCCACCTCGAAAGCCTTATGATGTCATGGTATTTAGCTTTTTCGGTACGGTGCATGAAACTCTTAAAATAGCGAAAAAACAGTGTGACGGCACTGTGATTATGCTCAAAAAAAACAGTGCTTTTCATCGGTTCTCTTTGACAAAGCAGGTGGTTGGAAGTCACACTTACAAAAATGCGAGACAACAGCTAGAACACTACGGATTGCCCTTTAGCTATGAATCATTTTCTGTAGAAATGGGACAACCTTTTAAGTCCATAGAGAATGCCGTGGATTTCTTTAGATTATATTGTCGCGACGGACATCCCGAAGCGATTGGTGAAGCAGAGATCGCGGATAAGTTGATCAGATCTACTTCCGAAGTATTCCCATATTATTTACCCATGGCAAGAGAAGTGGGGATGGTCGTTTTAAAAACAGGGGATATACCGGATGATATAGATTAAATAGGATATATTGTGAGGGGGATTTATATGAAAAGAGCATTATCATTTTTATTATCAAGTGTATTGGTGTTATCTTTGATGTCTGGCTGTACTGCGCAAGCGTCTCAAACGGCTTCTTCGGCATCGGCGCAATCCAATCCATCATCCAATCAAGAGGCAGAGGTGGTAAGTGCTGAGCCAGAGCGTACTGAGTCGGTAAGCAGTGAACCCATAAGTGACGAAACGACAAATGACACGGAGACTGTGGCAGATTCATCGACGGTAGTCTTTACAGATTCTGTTGGGCGAGAAGTTGAAGTGCCAGCTCAAATAACCAAGATAGCCATTTCTGGGCCATTAGCTCAAATAGCGGTTTTTTCATTGGCTCCAGACAAAATGATTGGCATTGCAACACCGTGGAGTGATGTCACTGAAAGCATTATGAAACCAGAGTATTATAACTTGCCTATATTAGGACAACTCTATGGCGGTAAAGGAGAACTCAACCTTGAAACGCTTTTGGCAAGTGGGGCTCAAGTCGTTATCGATGTAGGCGAGCCAAAAGGTTCTATTGTAAGCGATCTGGATCAACTTCAAGAACAAACCGGGATTCCATTTGTTCATATTACAGCAAATCTCGACAATATGGGGAATGCCTATAGATTGCTTGGCACACTGCTTGATATGAAGGATGAAGCTGAAATCAGAGCGGTTTATTGTGAGGAAACTTATCTGCGCACACAAACCATTGCCAATAATGTGGAGAAGGCAAATCTTTTATATTGTTTAGGAGATAAGGGACAGAATGTCATTGCAAAGGGATCTTATCATGCAGAACTCATCGATCTTTTAAGCAACAACTTGGCAGTTGTAGAAAAGCCGGTATCCAAAGGAACGGGTAATGAAGTGGATATGGAGCAGATTTTAAACTGGAATCCAGATGTCATTTTATTTGCATCTGGTAGCATTTATGACACTGTGGGTAATGATCCTGCTTGGCAAGACATCACAGCAATAAAAAAGGGGACATATTATGAGGTGCCTAACGGTCCTTATAACTGGCTGGGATTTCCACCTTCAGTTCAACGTTATTTAGGGATGCTTTGGATGTCTCAACTGCTCTATCCAGAAGAGGCAAACTATGATCTTTATAGGGAAGTTGCCAATTATTTTGAGCTGTTTTATCATGCGGATTTAACAGAATCTCAGTATCAAGAATTGGTTTCTAAGTCAATGCTTAAATAAAAGGTTAAGGAGTGTTCGATGAAAAAATTATTTACTTTGATTAAGAATACCCTTGAAAAGGGCGAAGCACTTGTGCTCTGTAGTATCATAGCGAGTTCAGGATCAACGCCTCGAGGGAAGGGCGCAAAAATGGTCGTTTTCAAGGATGGCAGCATTGCAGGTACAATTGGTGGTGGCACTGTGGAATTTGAAAGCATCAAACTGGCTCAAAAGGCATTTGAGGCAAAATCAGCTTTCAAGCAGAGCTATAATTTAACTGCAAACGAAACTGCTGATATTGGCATGGTTTGCGGAGGACAAGTTGTTGTCTATTTTCAGTATTATTCAGGTGATGATGAGAATGCAATGAAGTTATTTCGTTATATGGAGAGCGTCTTTAATCGGACTTGTGACACTTGGCTCATCAACCATATCACCGAAGGCAGCATGAAACAAATCGGTATTTATGAAGAAGGTAAAGGTATGGTTTTTGGAGAGGATATTTGCGTTGAAGAGATCCGACCACTTCTCAAGAGCAAGGGCGTATTGAAGCGGGGAGAACCCACCTATTATGTGGAGCCATTGACACAATCTGCAACAGTTTATGTTTTTGGTGGCGGTCATGTCTCTCAAGAGCTTGTCCCCATGATTGCACATGTTGGCTTTAGAGTTGTCGTCTACGAAGATCGGGCTTCCTTTGCAGATGTCAAATTATTTCCACAAGAGGTGAGGACAATTGTTGGCCCTTTCAATGACATTTTCAGCAAGATCACTTTGACAGAGAATGATTATGTGGTGATTATGACTCGTGGTCATCAAGCGGATTATGAAGTGTTAGAACAAGTTATGCGAGCAGATGTGGCTTATGTGGGCCTTATAGGAAGTGCAAGTAAAAAAGCCAGTACTTTCAAGCGTTTGATTGAAGCGGGTATTTCAGAAAATGACCTCGATCAGATTCATACACCGATAGGCATCCCCATTAAGGGAGAAACACCAGCAGAAATTGCTGTGAGTATCGCAGCTGAAATGATTCTCTTTAGAGCGGAAATTAATGAGGGCAAACAATGAATAAGCCATTACATTTATTGATTACAGGAGAAATAGGTGCAGGCAAGACTTTTTTAGTTCAGAGGTTGCTTAAGCACAACCAAAGATATATTAAGGGATTTATTACCAAATGGATGTTTACCGAAAAAAGAGTCAAATCGGGGATGTACCTGTTTCCGGCAATTGCTGAGACGTATTCTTGCACCAGTGAAAATTGTGCTGCAACTTGTGATAGGCCTGGGTTTAACATCATACATCCAGAGGTATTCGAGCATTATGGCGTTGAACTTCTGAGCATGCCAGATACCTCAAATAAAAGTTTGATTGTGATGGATGAGTTGGGATTTATGGAGTCTGATTCACCACTGTTCTGTCAAACCGTGTTAAATGCATTTGATGGCGATACACCTGTTTTAGCGGTTGTAAAAAAGAAAGAAACGTTATTTTTAAATGAAATTAGAGCCCATAAAAATACGGAACTATACTGTGTAACCCCGGATAATCGAGATGCCTTATATCGTGATTTGATATGTAAGATAGAATCGTGGAATGACTATTAAATTTAATGCTCTAAGAGCCTTTTGTGAGGCTCTTTTTTTTATAGTTTTATAGATCCGGCATGGAGATGTAAATATTCGATTTTGAAATGTGAACATACCGGAGGTGTTTTACTTTAAATTTTAATTCAATTATGTTTAAATAGATTGAGAGGCGAGTAAAAATATATAATTTATATGATTTTTAGGTTGTTATATGATTTTTAGGTTGAATTAAGTGTTTTAATATTTTTTATAAAAGGAGGGCACATGATATCCGCTATTACTGAAATCACACAAATATCTGATGAAATCGAAAATGAAGTTATTGGTCTTCGCAGGAGAATACATGCTTATCCAGAGCTTTCATTTCAGGAATTTAAGACGGCAGAAACAGTGCTGGAAATTTTGAAAACCCTTGATGTGAAAGTGAAAACAGGCATAGCTGGAACTGGAATTATTGCGGATATGGAGGGCAATGGAAAAGGTAAAAGCCTATTGCTTAGAGCAGATATGGATGCTCTGCCGCTTCAAGAATTCAATCAGTTGCCCTTCAAATCATCTGTTGAAGGGGTCATGCATGCCTGTGGTCATGATGCCCATACTGCGAACTTACTTGGGGTTGCTATGATCATGAATCGCATGAGATCGAAGTGGTCCGGGCGCATTAGATTTGTATTCCAGCCAGCCGAAGAAAGAGGTGGTGGCGGTAAAAAAATGATCGACGAAGGGATTTTAGATGATGTGTCATTCGATGCAGCACTTGCCCTGCACACAAGTGCGACGATGTCACCAGGTAGTATCCAAGTGGGATGGGAAAATATTACGGCATATTCAGATAAATTTAATATACAAGTGAAAGGGAAAAAAACGCACTCATCGAATCCATCTAAGGGTATCGATGCCATTAATATAGCTGCACATATTATTGTAACTCTCAATAGTATTTTGGCAAAAAATATGGATCCCATGGCAACCGGGACTTTCTCTATTGGCATAATTCGTGGCGGTAGTGCACCTAATATTGTGGCTGATGAAGTAATGCTTGAAGGCATGATGCGCAATGTTACGCCAGAAACGCGTCAGATTATGATCCAAAAAATAGAATCCATTGCAAAGCATGTGGCTGAAGGCATGGGTGGACAAGCTGATTTTATTTTTACTGAAGGTTATCCTTCTGTTTATAATAATGTTGAATTCACAAATTTTGTATATAAACAAATGACGGATTACTTTGAAGACTGGCAAAGTGAAATCGCTTTAAGCGATACACTGAATCCATCGCAAATAATTAGACAGGAAAAACCTTTGCTAGGTGCTGAGGATTTCGGATTTTATTCTCAAAGAATACCTTCATGCTTTTATTGGGTGGGGACGGGCAATTTAGCTCCAGCACATAGTGGTGATTTTATGATTGAAGAGAAATATATCAAATTGTGTCTGCGATCAATGGCAACAATTGCTTTTGAATATTTGAGATTTTTATAACGCGTACATTTTTTGTAAAGTTGTTAGAGATATGCTTTGGTATGAAGCGTAATAAAGCGACAGGCTAAAATTTTCTAATCTAAAATGCCATATGCTATATACTATATAAATAAGGTTAAAAACAAGGAGGTCTATTAATGCAACATTTTGAAAGCGATTACTTAGAGGGGGCTCATCCTCTAATTTTAAAAAGACTCATGGAAACCAATATGGAAAAAACACCAGGGTATGGGTGCGATGCTTATTGTGAAAGTGCTAAATCTAAAATTCGAGAAGCCTGTAATTGTGAACATGCAGAGATACATTTTTTAGTGGGTGGGACTCAAACCAATGCAACTGTCATAAAAGCTCTTTTGCGTCCGTATGAAGGCGTCTTGGCAGCAGATACGGGACATATCAGTACGCATGAAGCCGGTGCAATTGAGGCTGGAGGACACAAGGTACTGACATTGCCACAGACGCTTGGGAAGATAAATGCTGAAGCAGCAGAACGCTATATAGAGCTTTTTTTTAAAGATGCCAATCACGATCACATGGTTAGGCCAGGGATGATCTATATTTCTCATCCAACAGAATATGGCACCTTGTATACTAAAAATGAGCTTGAACGTTTGAATCAAGTCTGTAAAAAATATAAAATCCCTTTGTTTTTAGACGGTGCACGTTTGGGATATGGCCTGATGGCGAAGCAAACTGATGTAACCCTTGAGGTTATTGCAAAGAACTGTGATGTCTTTTATATTGGTGGGACTAAAGTAGGGGCATTATTTGGTGAAGCTGTTGTGATCACAAAGCCTGATCTAACGAATCATTTCTTCACAATGATTAAACAACAGGGGGCATTACTTGCCAAAGGTAGACTTTTAGGCATTCAATTTGACACGCTTTTTACAGATCAGCTGTATTTTGATATTTCAAGACATGCCATTGAAATGGCAGAAAAGCTGAAGCAAGGTTTTGCTCTAAAAGGTTATGAATTCTATTTTGAATCTCCAACCAATCAACAATTCATCGTTTTAAACAATGCTAAAATGGCTCAATTATCTGAAAAAGTCTCTTTTGGATTTTGGGAAACTTTAGATGATGAACATACAGTGGTACGCTTTGCCACGAGCTGGGCCACAAAGGCAACCGATATTGATGCGCTCTTTGAATTAATTTAGTGTGGCAAGAATAAGGCTTTTTAAAGTTAAATACCATGAATCAGTAATTCAGATTCATGGTATTTTTTTTAAACAACAAGATTTGTGCCGAAAGCTGTGATGAGGGATGTTCAACCTCAAGCAGTGTCAGCGAAAATCGTTTTGAGGCATCGGGAGATGGCTCAAATGTTGTTGATGTTCAATGTATTTATTGCCCCATGCTTCAAGGCTGTCTAAGACAGCTGAAAAATCGTTTCCCAGAGCGCTTAATTCATATTCTACCTTGGGTGGTATTTGTGGATAAACCGTTCTTGTGATCATGCCATAGGCCTCTAAAGTACGCAATTGTTTGGTAAGCGTCGTCTGAGTAATATCAGGTAAAGCCTTTTGCAATTCATTAAAACGATACTTGTGATCTCTTAAATGAAATAGAATAATTAGAGCCCATTTTCCAGATAATATTTTTTGTGAAGTTGCATAGGGACATTTTCCGAATAGTTCTTCTTGTGTTAACATAAAACCTCCTTAAAAATTGAGTATAAAAAATAGGGTATAAAACCTACGAGATAAAACCTATGAGATAAAAACCACGAAATGAAAATGAGATGAGATATAAAAAAGTCATGGGTATTTAAAATCTATAGTATCCAAAAAGATACTTAGTACTAAAAAAGACCGTACTTGTATAAAATATTCATACACAATATAATGAGTGTATAATCTATTGTATCATTTGAACGTGTGATATACAAATAAAAAATAAGGAGGCATCATATATGAAAATGTTAGTTACAGGAGCAACTGGAAAATTAGGAACAAAAGTCGTACAGCATTTACTTAAAACGGTGGCGCCAAATGATCTTGCAGTCAGTGTGCGCAATCCCGAAAAAGCTAAACATTTAGAGGCGCGTGGCATAGAGGTTAGACAGGGAGACTTTGACAAGCCAGAGACATTGGAGACTGCTTTTTCAGGTGTAGACCGATTGTTGATCATATCAGCTGATGGTGATAATGAAACGAGAATACGTCAACACACCAACGCTGTTAAAGCAGCTCAAAACGCAGGTGTTAAGTTTATTGCATATACCAGCCTTGGCAATGCAAGTGAAAGTACATTGTTTCTAGCGCCAGTGCATCAGGCCACAGAAGCAGCTATTTTAAAAACCGGTATTCCGTATGCTTTTCTCAGAAATAATTGGTATCTTGAAAACGAAATAGGGAGCATTCAAGGTGTGTTGGCAGGTGCGCCTTGGGTCACTTCAGCCGGTAGCGGAAAAGTGGGGTGGGCACTTCAAAATGATTATGCAGAAGCAGCCGCTAAAGTGCTTTCTGGCACTGGACATGAGTGTATGACTTATGAACTCTCTGGAAAGCTGAGAACTCAAGAAGAACTGGTTGCTGCACTTGAAGTCGTATTAGGGCGGTCTGTGCAAGTTCAACAAGTGGATGATGCCACTTATGGCAATATAATGAAAGCAGCGGGTATACCAGATTTTGTTGTTCCAATGCTCATCGATATTCAATCAGATATCAGAAAAGGTGCCTTAGAAATTCAAAACAGTGATTTTGAAAAGGTATTGGGGCATCCAGTGACTCCAATTGAAGATGCATTAGCTCAGATTGTAAGTGCCGTTTCAAATGGATAATTCTTTTAATAAGACAATATAAGTGGACCGACTTTTTTAGGCATTGTGGTTGAATAAAACTTATTCAGCTTCTATAGCATAATAAAGTCGGTCTCTTTCGTTCAATAAGTGGCATATGCCGAATTGCTTGATATTCAGATTAAACTATATTATAATATCGTAGGAACATATAAAATAAGAAAAATCAAGGATGGCATAGGATGAAAAGAAATGTATTAGTTATAATGATAGTGGCTTTTGCTGTGATGCTTATGGCTTGTGGCAGCGGTAATAGTAGTGTAGCTGAAGAGCCTGCGAATTCATCGGCAAACAGTTCGGCAGAAGCCTCAAATGAACCAAAGGATGCAGTAGAATCAACTGGTGAAACTCAATCAACCGATACAACTCAGGTTGAAGATGATTTAAAAGGATGGCATTCTGAATTTTATAATGCAGAGAAAATGAACGGCGTAGTGCTCAATATGTATGGCGTTACGGACTCGATTATTCCTGTACTCGATCAATTTACAGCGGATACAGGGATTGTTGTTGAAAACTTGACCATGAAAAACGGTGAAATATTACAGAGACTGATCAATGAAAAAGATTCTGGCACTGTGATTGCCGACATATGGTTCACAGGAGGTGCAGATACTTTTATCAGCGCGTCGCAGCAAGGTCTATTGCACGCTTATCATTCGCCAGAAGGTGAAATTTTAAGTGATATTATGAAAGATAAAGATGGTTTTTGGTATGGCACTTCATTGACCCTAGTGAACTGGGTGGTGAATACAGACCTGATTGCAGAAAAAGGTCTTAAAATGCCTGAGACATGGGATGATTTACTTCAAGAAGGTTTAAAGGGAGAGGTCTCTATGTCAAATCCAGCATCGTCAGGAACGGCCTATAACACTGTAAGTGCCATTCTTCAAGTGCGCGGAGAAGAAGCGGGTTGGACATACCTTGATCAGTTAATTGGCCAGGTGCCATTTTTCACTGCTAGAGGAAGTGATCCTGCACAGAACGTTGTTTCAGGTGAAGCCATTGTCGGAATCAATGCAAGTAATGGAGATCGTGAACTTGAAGAAAATAATGCGCATATTAAGCTCGTGTATCCGAAAGATGGTACTGGCTGGTGGCCGCAACCCGTTGCAATTGTAGAGGGTTCTGAAAAACTGGATGAAGCAAAAGTGTTTGTGGATTGGTTGATCTCTAAAAGAGGGATGGAGACCATTGCAGAAGTTAGAAATGCAGCAGTTGCAAGAAATGATGTGGCAATTCCAGAGGGCATTGTGGACATTAACGATATTGAGCTTCTGCCAGTGGATTTTCAAGCAAATGCCATTGATAGAGATGCTATTTTAGTAGAATGGGAAAAACATGTAGAAAAATAGGATGTAGAGGGACCGATGAAACACAATAGAAGTGTGATCTTGACAATCTCATATGGATTAATCATTGCTTTTTTACTCTATTTTGTGGCGTTACCCATCGTCAGTGTTGTGATGTATGGATTTGGTGCTGAAAATAGTATGTGGCGCAATTTAAAAGGCATAGAAAGAAGTTTAGGTTACCTGAAAAACAGCTTGGTCGTATCCCTGTCGGTCACAGTTATTGCAACGGTCATTGGTTTGATCATGTCCTTTACTCTGAATAGAGTGACCTTTGTTGGAAGAAGAATCATGAAAATCTTGGTTCTTCTTCCTTTTGTCAATCCGCCTTTTGTAGGGAGTATATCGTACATTATGCTCTTTGGCAAACGCGGCTTGATTACACATCAATTGCTTGGACTCACCATATCCCCTTTTGGACTTCAAGGCATATTAATTATTCAAATTTTGAGTTTGAGTTCACATGCATATCTTTTGATTTCAAGTTCCATAAGAAAGATTGATGTCACTTTGGAAGATGCGGCCAGAAATCTAGGGGCCACAGAAGCCAATGTTTTCAGAACAGTAACGGTGCCGATGATGCGCCCTGAAATTTTAGGGACTGCGCTTTTAATCTTCTTGGAATCCATGGCAGATTTCAGTACACCGCTTGTAATCGGTGGCAGTTATCAGACGTTGGCGTCTGATTTGTACATACAGATAACCGGGTTATATGATATGACCTCTGCAACGGTCTCCGGTATTATTTTGCTAATGCCCTGTATAGGCATTTTTATCTTGCACAAGTATTATTTTTCAAAGCATAGTTATTTTTCAGAAGACAGCATATCCATAGATATTGAGTACAAGCATATTGGTAAGAAGACCAAACTATTCCTAGTTGCGTTTTGCGGCATATTTATAAGCTTTGTGCTTGCAAAATATCTCTTTATTGTCATTGGTGCTTTGACTAAGTCATGGGGGCATGACTATACATTTACGCTTGAACATATAAAAGCGCTTGGCAATAGACAGTATAAACCTTTTGTCAATGCTTTCAAGTTGGCAACAATAAGCGGTTTAATAGCGTCTGCCACAGGCGTTACTCTGGCTTATCTCATCCAAGTCAAACAACTTAAATTTTCTGGAATGGCAGATTTTTTGGCGACAGTGCCTGCAGCTATACCAGGGATACTCTTTGGCATAAGTTATCTGGTGACCTTTAAATATCCTCTCTTTGGTATTGGCAGACTGTGGCTTACGGATCTTAAGGGCATTGTGCTCATGGGATCGGGTATCATCATCTATTTGATATGTATCGCTCGATTCATGAATACGGGTTTAAGGTCGGGTTATGCGCTTTTTGAACACATTCATCCAGATATTGAAAAAGCCTCATATAATCTCGGGGCCAGTGTTGCTCAGACTTTCGTAAAAATTACAGTACCTTTGATGAAAGATGCTTTTTCGGCTTCTTTTTTGAAGAATTTTTCTTCGGGAATGGTGACTTTAGGGGCGATTATTCTCTTGTTAATTCCATCGAACAAGGTAGCTGTTCAACAGGTGTTTCAAATTATTACAAGCAGTGATACAGGAAATGCAGCTGCCATGTCGCTAATGCTGTCTCTGATGACTTTTGTTTTTATGAGCGGTTACTATACGCTGTTCAATATGAAAGAGTTGATGGAACGCGCAATTGAAATAGGAAGGCGGAAATAGCATGAGTTTGAGAATCGAAGGTGTATCTAAAACATTTAATGGCTTTCAAGCACTAAAAAAAGTAAACTTAGAAGTCAAAGAAGGTGAAATCTTAGCTCTGCTGGGATCATCCGGTTGTGGCAAAACCACTTTGCTTCGCATTATAGCTGGCCTTATTGAGCAGACAGAAGGCAAAGTATGGATTAATGAAACGGATATATCGGGGTGGCCAGCACAGAAGCGCAATACGGCCATGGTTTTTCAAAATTATGCTCTGTTTCCCCATATGAACCTTGAAGAAAATATTGCCTATGGCTTGACACTGAAAAAAATGAGACGCAATGCAATTAGAAGTCAAGTCAATGAGGTGTTAAAGCAAGTACAGCTTGATGGGCTGAATAAGCGAAAAATCCAAGAGCTAAGCGGTGGGCAGAAACAAAGGGCTGCACTTGCAAGAGCGCTTATTACGAAGCCAGATATTTTGCTCTTTGATGAACCGCTGAGTAACTTAGATGAAAAGCTTAGAGTCAGCATGCGTGAGGAAATCAGTAGAATTCAGCGCGAGACAGGCATTACATCTATTTATGTGACGCATGATCAAAAGGAAGCCATGGCAATTGCGCATAAAATTGCGGTGATGAGTCACGGCGAGGTCGTCCAGTGGGGAGAACCAGAAGATATTTTTTATAGGCCGGTCAATGCTTTTACTGCTGATTTTATGGGACGTGTCAATGTCTTTGAATGTCAGAAAAACAGTCAAGGTATATTTACATTTTTGGGAAAAACTATTGAGACATCTTCTAATTCAAAGGCGATTCAATTGCTCTTACCGCCTGAAGAAGTGGACATATATGAGACCGATAAAGGGCAGTTGATTCAGGGAACTGTCGTGGCAATAGAACTGTCAGGTGCTTTGATTCACTATCGTATCGCGGTTAAAAACCTGCACCTGTATGCTTATCGATTGCGCAGAGTCAAAGAACGGATTTATAGTGAAAATCAGACGGTATGGATTGACTTTGATATCAAAACCATACACATTTTTGAAGAGAGGTAAACATAGATGATTATTGATTTACATTTTCATACAAAACAGTATTCTTCCTGTAGTCGGATCGATATGGAAGAGGGGATCGAACAGGCTAAAGCGATGGGCCTAGAAGGGGTTTGTATCACTGATCACGATGTTTTTGCCTGCAGAGAAAAAGCCCAAAGATTACAAGAGAAATATGGCATTCTTGTGATTGTCGGTACAGAGATTTACACTAAAGAAGGGGATTTATTATGCTTTGGACTTGATGAAATCCCTTCAAATCAACCTTTTGCACAGGATCTGATTGATCACATCAATCAAGTGAGGGGTGCCTGTATAGCGGCGCACCCTTTTAGAAATAACAATAGAGGCATGGGGGAAACGCTTCGGCAATTAAAAGGCATACATGCGATTGAGAGCTTAAATGGAAACACGAGTAAAGCAAATAATGAGAGGGCAAAACAAATGGCTCATGCGCTGGGGGTGCCCTGTACAGGCGGTAGTGATGCACATTCATTAGATCGAATCGGGAGTTATGCCACACGCTTTTTAGAGAACATAAAAAATGAGAGCGATTTAATATGTGCAATACGTCGTGGACAAGTGATGCCTTGGGGAAAATGCTGAGGGTTTGGGGCGCATATTGGAATAGAAACGAACGATAAATATGTGCAAAGCGAACTATCCAAATAGAGCATTATGATTTATAATAGAGATGACAATGGGTTTTATTGAAAGGAGTTGAAGGGTTATTGACTTTATAAAGTTTAGGAACTTAATTTTAAGCAGTGAAGTCACTCTTATGGGAAAAATACTCGTGTATGCAAAAGAAAGGGACTATGCTAAATATACTTCAACTCTTGCAGAAGCATGGCGTCTTTCAATTTCAGGCCTATCGGAAGCCTTGATTCAGGCAAGTTATCGATCAGAATCCATTCCTGAGATAGGTCCAGATGAGGATTTTTCAAAAAATAAAATTGCAGAATTTGGTGTCATGGAAGCAAAGAGACATCGCTCAAGAGGCATTACACTTGAGATGTTCTTGGGGTTGATGAAATACTATCATCAGTCCTATATCGACTTAATTGCGGAAAGTGATTTTTCAACTGAGGAAAAGGTGTTCTTTTCTCAGTATATTAAAAGGTATTTTGATCATGTGGAACTGGGGTTTATTACAGAGTGGACCACATTATCTGAGAGCACAAAAGTACAGAACCTTCAAGCCCAAAATCGTGATATAACCAATGAAAAAAACAAATATCTCACCGTATTTGAAAGCATATATGATCCCATAGTTTTAGTGGATCAGGACAATCGTATTGAAAATTTTAATCATCAAGCGGCTGTTGCTTTCGCCGATACAAATGTCTCAGGTAAGAAGTACTATAGCGATACTGACATGGAAAACACATTTACATGGCTTAAAAATGAGATTGATCAGTTTATGAAGCTAAAAAAAGAGGAGATCTCCATAGAGCAAACACTCTCCACAAAATTGGGACAGAAAACGTATGTCATCAAGTTAAAAAAGATGATGGATATTACTGAAAGATATGCAGGTACAGTTGTGACCTTTAGCGATATTACAGATCGATTAGAGTTTGAAAGACAATTAAAAGCACAAAATGAAAAATTAGAATATTATGCCTACACAGATCACATGACAGGTGTATTAAATCGCAGAACGGGGTTATTTACTCTTGAAAAAGAACTTGCTTCAATAAAGAGTAAATCGCTATCTGTGTGCTTTATGGACATTGATGGGTTAAAATATGTCAATGATAAATATGGACACACTGAAGGCGATAATCTGATTAATTTTATCGTTACGACGATAAAAGAAAAGATAAGTTTAAAGGATTCAATCAGCCGATTTGGAGGAGACGAATTTTTAATCATCTTTCCAGAGTGCAGTTATTCTGAGGCGGAAGTTGTTATTCGCAGTATTATTGAAGCGTTAACAGATCATGACAATAAGGGAATAGACGCGTATAAACATGTCTTTAGCTATGGTATTGTGGAAGTGCTAAGAGCCAGTGATTATGACTTAGATGACATCATTAAGCTGGCTGATCAAAGGATGTATCAAAATAAATCCAATAAGAAAAAACGTATAGATAAAAGGACATAAGATTTTCAAAATTTGCTTTAGAGTTGATTTGGATGTTTGGGAACAGACGTCTTAAATGAACTCTTTTTATATACGTCAGTATAAATGTAATTGTGACCTCATCAAATTCTAATTTTATTCTATATAAAATTCAAATAAAATCTTGTTAATATAATAAGAAAAAGAGCAGAAAGGTATATATTAACAATGAAGATGATTAAAACAATTACGATGATGATGGGTTTGATTTTAATTGGACTCTGGGGAAGTGTATTATTTATAGGGGGACGTATTGGAGCTTATGCTTGGTGGGGGGTAATCGGTTATTCTGTCATAGGTGGCATAATGCTTATGGGGATGTTTGTAAACGTATTAATCCGATTAGTGAAAAAGAAAAAGATTCATGCGATTCAAATTATAGTAATTGGCATCTCTCTTTTAACGGCTTATCCTCTGACTTGGTTTTTATTGCGAAAGCCAATAGCTTATCCTTCAGATGTAAATAAAGCTTCACCTGCTGTAGTTGTGGATTCACCACTCAAAGGCAAAATACTAGTAGCGTGGGGAGGAGACGATATCCAACATAACTATCATGCATGGCTCTCGTGTGAGCGTTGGGCTTATGATTTAGTGATGGCACCGACTCTGATAGATAGTGATGATCTAGATGCTTATGGCATTTATGGACAAGCACTTTATGCACCTGTAGACGGCGTTGTTGTAGGTGTTTATGATCAAGAACAAGACATTGTGCCCCATGCAACAGAATTTTTATCTGCACTGGGCAATTATATTTTTATACAAATAGATGAAACAGGTACTTACTTGGTGATGTCGCATTTAAAGCCAAATTCTGCACTGGTAAATGTGGGGCAGAGCGTAAAAACAGGTGAACAAATTGGGCTTATAGGGAACACAGGGTCCACCACAGAACCTCATCTTCATATACATCATCAACGAGAAAATCCCAATGAAATATTGTTATTTGCAGAAGGATTGCCACTTTATTTTAGAGATTATTCAAGTGAGAAAATGCCCTTAGGTGGTCTTGAGACAAATAAAGAGGGTAAGGATATCTTGGTGGGAGACCATTTCTTTGGAAACTAAATTTATAATAGAACTAAATTTTTCTAAAGTGTTTAGTTGGATTTAAACTTGCTTTAAAGGGACTTGGGGGGATTATGAAAAAAATAGTATTAATTGCATTAAAGAAGCTTACAAAAGAACATTATTTAGAAAAGCTTAACGATTTTTTAGGCAATTATGTTGAAATTGAAGGCTATAGTGTGGAAGAGGGCATCGAAAACATCTATTCAGCGGATTTGGTTATTATAACAGGTATGGGTGTTGCAGAACCCTTTAAAAAACACATTATTACGGATGCAGAAATCATATATTTAAGACGAACATACACCAAAAAAGGACTGAAAAAAATGTTGGATTTGCCCAGTGGTATTACAGCAATGTTTGTCTGCAATGAGATGGTTTCCGCGATTGAAAGCATCTCCATATTAAATACCATTGGGATCAAACATATCAATTTTATCCCTGTATATCCTGGAATGGCAGAAATTCCGGATTTAAAATATGCAATCACACCGGCACAACTGGAGTATGTGCCGAAGGGTGTAGAGCATGTAACCGATATAGGATGGCGTGTTATTGATACGACGACGATGCTGGATATTGTGACAAAGCTTGGGATCATGAATAAGGCCATTAACAATGCCATTGCAATGCGTCAAAATGAAATCATATCGCTCAATCTTGGATTACAGTATATGTTTGAAAATTCAAACATGGTTCTAGAAATGACCAATGAAGGTGTTATTTATACCGATGATCATTTGAATATAAAAGATTATAATGGTTCAATGATCAAAATAATTCAGATGTCAAAATATATAGGTCAAAATATTATAGGCACAATCATCCCTGAAACATTTGCCGAGATCTTTACTCAAAAGGAAGAAGTGGAAAAGTATTCGTTAAAGCATCCTTTGTTTAACAAGACTTTTGAAGTTTCAAAAAAGGCTTTTATTGTGAATGGCAAAAGTTATGGTTATATTTTTTTAATAGAGGATGAAACGGAAGTTAAGTCTTTAGAATTTAGGTTAAAGGGTCAATCCATTTCAAGTGGCTATGTGACCAAATATGCTTTTGATGATATTTTAGGCAAGAGTGATGTGATCATGAAGTGTAAGGAAAAAGCCCTAAAAATGGCGACTTCTGATAATGTCGTCTTACTAATAGGTGAAAGTGGTACGGGTAAAGAATTGTTTGCACAATCCATACACAATGCTTCCCAAAGAAGCAAGATGCCTTTTTTGGCGATAAATTGTTCAGCTCTATATCCTCAGCTATTGGAAAGTGAGTTGTTCGGATATGAAGAAGGTGCCTTTTCGGGTGCAAAAAAAGGTGGCAAAAAAGGGTTGTTTGAACTCGCGGATAAAGGGACTCTTTTTTTGGATGAAATTGGTGAGTTGCCCATGAGTGTACAAGCTAAATTCTTGCGCATATTGCAAGAAAAAGAGTTGATCAAAGTAGGTGGATCAGAAATTATTTCAGTAGATGTTCGAGTGATTGCTGCCACTAATAAAAAGCTCACTAAACTGATTGAAGAAAAGAAATTTAGAAAAGATTTATACTATCGGCTCAGTATTTTTCCGCTGTTAATACCACCACTAAAAGAAAGAAAAGAAGATATCTTATTTCTGGTGGACCGTTTTGTAAAGGATTTAAATGCAGCAGATAAAACGATGAGTCCTGAGTTAATTCATTTTTTAACGACTTATTCATGGCCAGGCAATATTAGAGAACTTAAAAATTGTATTGAATACATGACTTTCATGGGGGAGCAACGATTAAATATTAGTGATCTGCCACCATCTATCACCAGTGATATGGAAAGCACATTGCCCCTTAAGAATCGTAATTTTAAAGATTTATCTTCCACAGAAGATCAAATTGCGTCGTTTATTTTGACCTTTATAGAGGGCAAAGCCGCTGGAAGAAGGGCCATTTGTGATGAAGCTGTAAAATTGGGTTTGACGACTTCGGAATATAGAGTTAGACAAACGATGATGTATTTAAGAAAAAAGGGTTATATTGTTTATGAAACCGGTAAAAAAGGCGCAACAATATCTGAAAAGGGCCGAAAGAGGTTAAGAGAAATCAACCCCTAAGATACATGTAGAGGGACCAGCCAAAGGTCGCAATTTTATAATTGCATCTTTTGGATGATCCCTCTATTTTTTTAGCGATAACTTATAGAATATAATTTATAAGATGTAAGTTTAAAAATGGTTACAAGTTACCAAAATGAACACGTTTAAAGTGATTCTCAGCGAGCCATTTTTTCAATTCAGGTTTGCAAAGTGTATCCAAATCTTGACATCTTCCAAGCGTAAGGCTGGAATGATCCAAAATGTATTGGTCAATATAGCCAGGATGAAAATGCAACTCAACAATTGCGTTTTCAGGAGCTTTTAACAGACCAATTCGATCTTCATAGAAATCTTCCAGTTTCACACCTCTATTGAGCATTGACATGTACTCGGGTGATATGACTGAGTGGACGGGCTTATAACCTTCAAGAGGTGGTAAATCAACAAATTGATTCATTGGCGAAATGTGTACATTATGAGCTATTGCGACATCATAAAGTGCGCGCTCCACAGCTTCACCACCGACTGCATGACCTTCAATATGCTTTGGATAAGCACCTGTAAGTGCTTTGTAACGTTCCATTTGAGCTAAAATTTCAATTTTAACGGCTTCGTATTCAAATGTCTTTGAACCATTGCGGTAGTGAGCTGAGCCATAGAATTTACCTTGCTCATCTAAAAGTGATGGAATCAATGCTGGATCTGCGCAGGGTTTCCCAAGGACGAGATTGACATGAAGGCCAATAAATAAATCTGGATAATGATTTGCCAATTCCAAAGCGTGCACGGCAGTTGGAAGATTGATCATGATAGAGGTGCTGCTCACAACGCCATCGGCATAGGCTTTAATAACACCGTGATTAAAAGCTTCTGACATGCCGAAGTCATCTGCATTGATAATAACGCTTTTCATAAGTGACCTCCTTAAAATATACCTAAGAATGCGCCGAAAATACCGAACAAAATAATGCCTAAAAGTAGAGTGGAGATTTTGATTTTCTTGCGAATGAGATAGAAAATGGTCAACATCACTGTAAGTGGCAATATGCTTGGCATGATGTTGTCTAATATCGTTTGGAGCACAAGGGTTTCACCACTGCCCATAGCAATGGAGATTACCGTTTTAATCCCTACAAATTGTGCGGTCATGGCACCGATCATAATCATACCAATCATAGAAGCATAGTAGGTTATGTTTTCAAATGCCCCGGATTTAAAAGCGGTTGTTAAAAATTGTTCCCCAGTTGTATAACCTACGTAAAGCAGTTTGTACCGCGTATAGGCAGATGGCAGATGATAAATTAATAGGAATAAAATTGGGCCAAGAATATTGCCTGTCATGGCAAGTGGAATACCAATACTTGCGGCGATCAGTCTAACGGTTCCCCAAAATATGGAGTCTCCTATACCGGAAAGTGGGCCCATGAGTGATGCTTTCACTGCATTGATTGAGTCAGAATCAAAGTCACTGTGCTCGCTTCTTGCTTTTTCAAGTGAGGCGTTAATCCCCATGATAAAGGGCGCAGTCTCATAGGTGCAATTGAAAAAACTTGCAGAACGTACAAGGGCATTTTTTTTCTCCTCAGGACCTTTATGAAAGGTTTCGATTGCTGGAATCATGGCTTGTGCATAACCATAACCTTGCATCTTTGCCATGTTGAATGAACCGAATAATCGCCACGATTGTATATACATTTTTTTGAGCATTTTGACTTCATCTTGAGACAAATTGACCTTAGATTTACTCATTGAAAAACGCCTCCTCTTCATTTTGAACAGTTGCAGTTGCAAAGTTATTTGCAAATTGAATTTTTAATTGTTCGCTTCTATAGTATTGAGTAATTGCAAATACGGTTGCAATAATGGCAATAGCCAAACTTGGTAGATGAAGATAGATCACCATAACAAAACCTAAGAAGAAGAAAGCAAAAACCTTTTTATCGAAGAGCATATTGAGCAATAATGCAAACCCAACTGCTGGGAGCATTGCACCTGCGGCCTGAAATCCGCCGGTCACAAACGATGGAATCTGGTCTAAAAAGGCACCAATACTATTTGAACCAAGCCAAATTGCGAGGAAGATTGCAATGGCAGTTAAGAGAGGAAATAAAAGAGTCATGAGAAAATGCCATTTCTTGAGTCCTGCTACGTCTCCCTTTTCTGCCGTTTTATCCATTACTGGGATGAACAAAGGCACCAGAATACTCGTGGTAACTTGTCCGAGGACAACCCCAAGCATGGAGACGGGCACTGCAATGGCAAGTGCTGAATTGGCATCAACGCCGACAATAATAGCAATGGCTGTACCGACGATTGTGCCAACAGTGGCATCTGCAGGGACAGAGCCTCCAATGGCAATAACACCGAGGAAAACAGATTCGAAAGTAGCACCTAAGATAATGCCTGTGGTGAGATCGCCAAGAAGAAGTCCCACAAGAGGACCAACGACGATAGGACGGTTAAAATGGAAAAGGCCCATCCCTATACTTGTAAAAATGGATACATAATAAACCAATGCGACTAAAAATGCTTTTAAAATCATACGCTTAATCTCCTTTCAAGATTTTGTTTATGTTCTTTTTATTTGCATCAGGCGTCAATTGGGCTTCAATTTTAAAGCCAAGGGCATCTATTGATTTGAGTATTTGAAATTCATCTTCAGTGACTTTAACACATGTGGCCAGTTCCGTTTTAGGGTGGCCGTCTTTAGATGGGAAAAGACCGTAATTTCCGAGATTAACAAGTTTTATGGCTTTAACGTTTTTTGAAATTTCCAGTGCATCTGATGGATTGGAAACGACCACAAGCAATCTAATGGATTCAGTTCGTGGATCATTTAAGAGGTTTATCCCTGAGGGAACATCTTTAATTAAAAATTTCACATTATTTGGAACGGCCATTTTGAGCGTCATTTTCTGCATTTCATTTTGAACCACTTCATTGTTAATTAAGATAATATGTGTGATGTTCAAAACTTTTGTCCAAGAGACGGCAACTTGCCCATGAATTAAGCGCTCATCAACGCGCAACATTTCAATCATTTAATCACCTCGCTTTTAAAAAAATCATCTGAGTTGGTTTCCTCTGTAACTTCAATTGGTTTTACAAGTTGTAGGTGTTGTCTGCTGTTTTCAATAAGATCGCTTAGAATTTTATTGGATAGCGGTGAAGGTTGATATAAAACTTCAAGAATGATGGAGATGTTGAAGCCGGATATCAGAAAAACATTGGGTGAATCGATGTATTGCATGAGTTTTTGATTGACACTGCCACCATAGAGATCACTGAAAATGACGATTTCATCATCTTGATGAGTGGTTTTAAAAAAAGAGCTGAGTTGGTCTGAATAGGGTGTGTCGTCAACATAAGCATTGATATAAGTGATCTTGGCTTGATTGTCGCCAATTATAGAGAGAAGACTCTTCACGCCGTCTGCCAAATAGCCATGTGTTGCAATTAAAATGCTTCTCATTTTTAGGCCTCCTTATACTTGTATTGTCACTGATAGAATAATGCAAAATTGATGCCATGTTTTTTTAAAGCTCTGAAGCGTTGATTTCAGAATAAAGTAGACAGATTCTTCAACACTAATCAGTTTCTTTCAACACAAAAAAGCCATGTCAACAATAGTGTTGAAGACATAGCTTAAACAACAAGATTTGAGCCGAAAGCTGTGATGAGGCATGTTCAACCTCAAACAGCGTCAGCGAAAATCGTTTTGAGACATCGAGAGATGGCTCAAATGTTGTTTGTGTGCAAGATTTGAGCCGAAAGCTGTGATGAGGCATGTTCAACCTCAAACAGCGTCAGCGAAAATCGTTTTGAGACATCGAGAGATGGCTCAAATGTTGTTGTGTGCAAGATTTGAGCCGAAAGCTGTGATGAGGAATGCCCAACCTCAAACAGCGTCAGCGAAAATCGTTTTGAGACATCGAGAGATGGCTCAAATGTTGTTGTATGCAAGATTTGAGCCGATAATGATTTTTAAAAAAGACATTTATTTAATTGGCATAGGTCAAACTATCCTCAAGAATTTCAAAAATCAACAACAGTTCAGATTTGGGTACCGTAAAATGATACTTTTTTTCAATGGTATTGAAGGCGCGCTTGCTCAAATGGACAAATTTATTTTGAGCGGAGGATGGCTTGTAATCGTCTTCAATGTCTTTGAGTTCATGGAGAATTAAGCGTTCGACCATGATCGAAATATGCATCAAAAGGTTTAAGCGAATATGATGCTCAAAGGAAACCTGATAGTAGTCTTCATATTTTTTAATCACTTCGGATACTTCGCTGATGATCACATTGGGATTTAGAAAGCTTAAATGGTCTTTAATGCCTTCAATGGAAAAAAGCTTGATGATGTTCTCAGTGATTTGATCGAGCTGTGCTGCGGATAGAATTTGTTTAAGTGCAACTCTAAATATGTTTACTTCTGACATGTTGAGGATGTTTTCAATATTTACAGAGGGTATTGGATGCGTTGAAATAGGCGTTGTTGTAATGATCAATTGGGTATGATTAAGTTGTGTTTTTGAACTGCTTTGAATCAAACGCTTGAGTTCTTGATATTCTATTGTGAGAATATCCAGTTGATTGGGGAGGAGGACGCCATCAAAAATGGATTTGATTTTTTGGGCAATGCCAATGCCAGAGATACAAGATATGATGACATTGTTACCCAATGTCAAACCTTCATAAAATTTAGTCTCAGAGATATAAGCATTTTGCGTGGTCTCTATGATTTGCTGAAAAGGTATATGTGTCTGTATTTTAAGGCCGATATCTATAGCCATTAAAGTGGATAGATTGTTGACGATTAATAATTCGCCATTGAGATGATTTTTTATGGGTTCATAGAGAGTTTGCAATGACCCCATATCCACCAGAAGGATTACACCTTTTCGAGTGTCAATATTTTTTAAATAGGCATTTACTTGTTTAATAATTTCGGCATTTGAAATGTTAATAGGCATGTCAAAGGGTTCAAAAATATAGTCTTTACAGAGGACATTTGCCACTGAAGCAATACTGGTTGCTGTGCTTTCGCCATGTGCGATGATGATGCCTTCGATGGTATTGACACTGAAATTTTGGGGTTCAAGTATATAATAGATCAGTGCAAATAGTGTATTTGAATCTACAGATGTATTCTCTAAAATAGAGGCAGAAATTTTTTCGGAAATTCTAAACTGTGTGTTATTGGCATAAACGATTTTTGCCAAGAGACTTTCACTAAAAGTCAACTGACCATCATGCGAGATGATATAGATGCAAATTTTTTTTAACAGCTCAATGATACTGGTGTGCAGTTCAATCCCGTATGTTGTTTGGACCAAGTGGATACAGGTGTCTATTTTACTTAAAAGCTTTTGCTCATTAAGTTTTAGATAATTTTTATCCACTTCCTGGGTATAGAAACTGAAATTTGTCATAAAACGATCAATTTCATCTATGATCTGTTTGATCATTGCTATTGGATCTGCCTCAAAAAAGTCCGTATGATTGGCGATGGTCCATATTTTATCTTTGAATTCATGGTAGAGTTGTGTGCTTATCTGTTTTTCTGTATGAGATCGAAAGGCTATTCCAAAAAAATGTGTAGGCGTTTGAATGAGTTCTGAACTTTTAATTTCGTTGGTTTCGTACACAAGGTGTTCTTTGGTTAAGATAAGTTGTTCGGTTGTAGATTGATTATTATAGGCGTTGGCAATACTGATTTTTATGGCATTATTCAATGTGCCGATATTTCCAGTAGCCTCCATAGAAAGAAGCTTGTTGATGAGTTGTTCGTGTACGAGTAAATTTTTCTGAATTTGAATCGCTTCGTTTTGATAAAGAGATTCGATCAGATCAAGTTTTTCCATGATTGGTCTGCTTTTGTAGTTCAGCAAATGAATTCGAATTGGAATTCTGCGTAAAAAAGTGCCGATCAGATGTGTGTTTGTGTCTTCTGTTGTGGCGAATATAAATCTCACGTGACTGGAATGCCAATGATCGTTTTCACCAAGACGCCTGAATTTACCTTTATCCATAAAGAGAAATAGTTTTTCTTGGTTCTCTGAGGAGAGACGATGAATTTCATCTAAAAATAGATAACCGCCGTTTGCGGCATCGAGCAGCCCTTTTTTATTTTTAGTGGCACCCGTAAATGCGCCCTCAGTATGTCCAAAGAGCATAGAAGATAAAAGTTCAGGATTGTTTGCGTAATCCGCACAATTGAGTTCTACATAGGGGGCTTCAGGGGGAATAACTTCTTTTGAAAGTGCATATTCGTATATGAGTGAAGCCAAATAGCTTTTGCCGACACCACTATCTCCGGTAATGATAATTGGGAGGCCATCAGGTGGGTACATGACTGCAGATTTACACTGAGATATTTGATTCAAGTGACTGCCTGAATAGCCAATGAAGCGTTTAAAAACGTCTTTGGATGGAATAAACTGTATTCTGTTAAAACGCACTGGGCGCATTAAAGTTTTCTGTAGACGTCCTTGTTCGCACAGTTGATTGAGATAAAGGCTGACAACACTTCGCTTAAGGGATACGTGTTCCGCTAATTCACTTGCGGTAATGCCGCCCAAATGATTATATTGATCTAAAAGAGATAGCAGTTTCTGGTATAATTCTTCCTGAGCTTTCATAAAGTATCTATCACTCCTTATAAAAAAGTTTATGGTACTCGTAAGTAAATTGTAAGTTTAAAATTAAAAAGTGTCAAAGTGAAATCATATAAAAATTTTTTAGGTTGAAATTAAGAATTCATCGGGACATTACCGGGAAAACGCCTGAAAAGATGGATCGAATTGTAAATGAAATATTGATAAAGCCTATCTTTTAGCGCTTTAAACAATGAATCCTATTTGATTTTAATGAGGTTCTAAATGGCCTATTTAAATCGTTTAAGATTATTTTTTTGTAATATTTAGAGTGATTTTGTTATCTTGGCGATTGTAATCCCGATTTTGGCATATAAATTGCTTTATATCATGGATGTGCAGAAAAATATTAAAAAATAATATGAGGAGGTGAAAGTATGGAGGCATTATATGTTGTAAAAACCTATAAACAGCTTCATTCAATACCTGAAAAAGCACTCAATGAAATTGAAACATCAAAATACATTGCGTCAGAACTCAAGCGTTTCAATTATGTGGTCAAAGAAAATTTTGCTGGAACAGCCGTCATTGCAGAATTGGATAGTGGCAAACCAGGACCCGTTTTTGCTGTGAGAGCAGATATGGATGCCTTGGAGTTTGGACTCGGAGATGAAACGGAGCTAATTCATGCTTGTGGACATGATGCCAATTCATCAATGGTTTTGGGTGCAGCTAAGAGGATTGCGGAAGAGGGTATTGACAAAGGTAAGCTTTTATTTGTCTTTCAACCTGCGGAGGAAACAGGGGAAGGCGCTATTATGATCTGTAATAGTGGCTTGATAGACAACGTTGAAGAAATGGTAGGGATACATCTTAGACCTTGCCAAGAGGCGAAATTAGGTGAAGCGACACCGGCATTATGGCATGGCGCATCCAAGATGATGGCTTTCAAAATTAAAGGATTGGCGGCTCATGGTGCTAGGCAACATTTAGGGGTAAACGCCATAGATGCAGCGGCAATTGCAATTAATGCAGTAAATGCAGTACGTGTGGATTCTAGGGTATCCCATTCAGCAAAAGTGACTCATATTCATTCCGAAGGTACAGCAACCAATATTATTCCTGAGACTGTGCATATAAAATTGGATTTAAGAGCACAGACGAATGCCATTATGGATGAATTGACAGAAAAGATTGAGCACGCAATTATGACAAGTGTCAATTCAATTGGTGCTAAAGCTGAGAAGACCTATAGTCGTGGCTTGCCAGCAGCTGATTATGACGAAGAGATGGTGGCGATTGCAAGAGAGGTCATCGTTGAAACATTGGGCGAATCTATGCCACCTATTGTAACACCAGGTGGAGAAGATTTTCATAACTATATGCAAATGCTCAATATTAAAACGGCATATGTTGGAATTGGTGCTGATTTAACACCGGGGCTTCACAGACAAGATATGGCTTTTAATTTAAAAGCACTTGAGTATGGAGAAGAAATACTCACAAAAATAATTCAGAAAAAAATGAAATAAATTCAATGGGGGAAACATGAAAACAGCGAAAAAAAAATTTAAAATGCCTAATGCTTATACACTGATCATTATGTTTATAATTGTTTCAGCGATAGCGACATTTATCGTACCAGCAGGGGTTTATGACACTTATTTAGATGACGTTACAGGTAAAAAATTGGTGGATTCTACAACATATCATCAAGTGGAGAGAACACCTGTGGGTATAAGTGGATTCTTATTATCTATTCCGCAGGGCATGATGGGTGCGGCAAGCATGATTTTTCTTGTATTCTTGATCGGTGGTTTTTTCCAAATCATCAATGATACAGGGGCCATAGATGCAGCTATTAATGTTCTGGTTGAGAAATTGCAGGATAAATCATTTTTAGTAATTCCAATTGTCATGGCAATTATGTCTGTACTAGGAGCTCTAGGAATAATTGTAAATGCCGTTATTGCATTTATTCCGATAGGGATTGCACTGGCTAAGAAATTGAAAATAGATCCTGTGGCTGGGATGGCAATTATGTACTTAGGTGCTTTTACAGGGACGACAACAACACCGATGGGGTATTATAACACCATGTTGGCACAGACGATTTCTGGTCTGGAACCTCTATCTGGGTTTGCGTTTAGATCTGTTGTTTGGTTTATTGTATTCGTAGTAACAGTAATCTATGTCTTACGCTATTCTAAGAAAGTAAAATCAGATGTCAATAACAGTGTGCTCGAGGATTATCAACACAGTGATCACTCAGAGTTTGATGTGGAATCTCCTAAGTTTAACTGGAGACACGGAATTGTTTTAGTGGCACTTGTTGCAGGTTTTTCAATTTACTCTTATGGTTCCTTCAAACTGAAATGGGGCATTGATTATTTAAGTGCTACCATGCTAGCAGTTGCCTTAATCAGTGGTATTGTGACTAAAATGCATCCAGATGATATGTCTATATCTTTTATTGAAGGCTGTAAGAGCATGGTATTCGGTGCGCTTGTCATTGGATTTGCGAAATCAATTACCATTGTACTTACAGATGGTCAAATCATTCACTCAATTATCCATTACATGTCTATACCACTTCAACAATTGCCATCAGCATTATCGGCAGTGTGTATGTTCTATGTGAATTTGATCTTTAATTTCTTTGTGCCTTCTGGATCAGGGCAAGCTATGATTGTTATGCCACTTCAAGCACCGTTAGCAGACGTCGTTCATGTGAGTAGACAAGTAGCGGTTTCAGCTTATCTCTATGGTGATGGTTTTTCTAATACGATTATACCAACATCAGGCGTTTTAATGGGCGCACTGGGCGTTGCTAAGATTCCATGGGATAAATGGTTAAAATTCCAGTTGCCATTATTCGGTATGTGGACTCTAATCGGAACAGTGGCAATTGCAGTGGGCGTTCTCATTGGCTGGGCATAATGAGCAATTGCAAAATCATCCTTACGTGATTTTTTTATTTATTTAAATAATCAAAATTTATATGCACTTTAAACGGAAGTCACCCGCAATGGGTGGCTTTTTTTTCGTGTTGTTATCGCAATAAATCTGAGCAAGTCAGACAGTTTCTGGGTATATACGGAGAAAAATGAGCACATAGTGACACAATTATCAGAAAATTGTCAATCCTGTATTGACTTTACGATAATACAGAGTATACTAAAAAGAAAAAAAGTTGTTGAACAAGTTGTGAACTTGGTGAACAACTTATAAATTTGATGAATAAAAAACAAATAAATTACGAAGGGAGTATCTTATGGCTAGGCAAAAAATTAGTGGCAATAATAGTGAAAAGATTCCTTCATACGTGACTATTTACAACAAAATATATTCAGACATTATGAATGATATCTATAAAAATGGTGATTATCTACCCAGTGAATCCATTTTGACAAAACAGTATGGTGTCAGCAGAAATACGCTGAGACAAGCGCTGGCCATCATTCATGAAGATGGTCTCATCAGAAAACAGCAGGGGAAAGGTTCCATCATCACTAAAAACAAAAAGAAATACGATCGATTGCAAAAGGCATTTTTTAATCCCATGATTGAGTATGCTATTGATGAAGTGGATTCTATTGAAATTAACTATAATTTTGGGCCGCCAACTGAAATTGCAAGAACAAAGTTAGCCGTAGATAAAAATGAGATGCTTTTAGCCAGCAATAATATTTACTATTCTGCGGGTAAAGTCATTGGACATTCATTTGTGCAGATTCCATTGAGACACATAGAGGCCCTACAAGTTGATCTCAATAGAACGGAAGCTGTTTCTGAACTGCTCAATAAGACGATCTTTCAAATGTCCTATAGCGCCAATGTTTCCATAAGACTGGTTTTCGCAGAGGATCACATCACCCACTTTTTAAAGGTAAAAGAAAAAGAACCCGTCTTATATTTAGAGGAGATCTTATACAACGCGGATAATGAGAAGATTGGAAGATGTAAATTCTATTTTATCCCCAGTGCATATGAATTGGATTTATGGATTTAGCAATGATTAGTTTAATAGTTCAAAATCTGATCTTGAAATGAGATGGATATCTATTAGCTATTAAAAAATATAAAAGAGGAGGTAATAATGAAAGATTATTTTAAGATTACAACGAAAACGATTGTCGCAACAGGATTGGGTGCCGCTATTTTCACTTTATTATTTATGTATGTAAAAATCCCTTCACCTGTACCAGAAACAAGTTTTCAAACCGCATATGGACTCAGTGCATTCTTTGCTACTCTCTTTGGGCCTATTGCTGGCGGACTTATAGCTTTTATTGGTCATGCTCTCAGTGATTCCATTCAATACGGTTCTCCATGGTGGAGCTGGGTTATTGCAAGTGGTATGGCTTCTTTTATCTTCGGCTTCGCTTATAAGAGAACTTCTGTTGAAGAGGGAGAATTTAAAACGAAGAGCATCATCACTTTTAATGCAATTCAAATCCTTGGGAATGCAGTTGCGTGGTTGATTGTAGCCCCAGTCTTAGATATTGCAATATATAGTGAACCTGCGAATTTAGTATTTGCACAAGGTGCCATTGCAGCGGTGATGAACTCGATCAGTGCTGGTGTATTGGGGACGTTGCTGCTCATTGCGTATTCAGCAACTAAAGCTAAAAAGGGCAGCTTAAGCAAAAAATAATCAATGGATGGAGATGAAATATGAATGATAAACTAATCATTGAATTTAAAAATTTCTCGTTTCAATATTACAGTCAATCAGAGCCAACGCTTCACGATATCAATCTTAAAATTTACGAGGGTGAGAAAATTCTCATTGTTGGGCCAAGCGGCAGTGGCAAAAGTACTTTAGGCCACTGTCTAAATGGTTTGATCCCCTTTTCATATAGAGGCGTTACAGAGGGCTCTTTAAAAGTAAAGGGCAAAGAGACCAATGAACAGGATATTTTTAAATTGTCCAAGATTGTAGGGACTGTTCTTCAAGATTCCGATGGTCAATTCGTCGGGCTTACTGTGGGGGAGGACATCGCATTCGTAATGGAGAATGACAATACGCCCATAGATGAGATGAAAGAGCGCGTTTTAAAAGTATCTAAAATGGTGGATATGGACAAATGGCTGAGCTCATCACCTTATGAACTGTCTGGAGGGCAGAAACAGAGAACAGCACTTGCAGGCGTCATGATTGACGATGTAGATGTTCTTTTGTTCGATGAACCTTTGGCAAACTTGGACCCGGCAACAGGGAAGACAGCCATTGAAATTATTGACGATATACATCAAAAAACGAATAAAACGATTATCATCATTGAGCATAGGCTCGAAGATGTTCTTCACAAGGATATAGATCGAATTATTGTTGTAAATGAGGGCCGAATTATAGCGGATATGAATGCGCATGAATTGGTATCTTCTTCAATTCTAATAGAAAATGGGATAAGAGAACCGCTTTACGTGACGGCACTTAAATATGCTGGCGTAGCCGTGACACCAGAGATGAAACCGGGGCATATTTATACATTGGATACTTCTGCTGTGAACCAAGTCGTCAAGAATTGGCATTTATCTGTGGTGAAAGAGGCAAAGAGAACGTTAGATGAACCCATTCTCAAGATGGATGAGGTCACCTTTTCGTATGATGGTCGCAAAAAGATCCTTGAAAATATTAACATGGAGATTAGAAGGGGTGAAATGGTATCCGTAGTGGGTAGAAATGGCGCTGGTAAATCCACCCTTTCGAAATTGCTCTGTGGTTTTGAAAAAGAAGATCAAGGCACAATTTACTATTTAAAAGAGGATATCAAAGATAAAACTATAAAGGAAAGGGCAGAGCTCATCGGTGTTGTCATGCAAAATCCAAATCAAATGATCTCTAAGCCCATGATCTTTGATGAGGTGGCTCTGGGGTTAAAACTGAGAAATGTTGACCCTTCTGAGATAGAGGCAAGAGTGGAAAAAGTGTTGAAAATATGCGGTCTTGCGCCTTTTATAGACTGGCCGATTTCGGCACTGAGCTACGGACAAAAGAAAAGGGTTACCATTGCTTCCATATTGGTACTCAACCCGAGTATATTGATTCTGGATGAACCCACAGCAGGCCAAGATTATAAGCACTATAGCGAGATCATGTCTTTTTTGCAGGAGATCAATCAAACTGGCGTTACTGTGATCATGATCACACATGATATGCATCTGATGCTTGAATATACACCAAGGGCAATTGTGATCTCTGATGGTCAAAAAATCGCAGATACAGCTTCATCAGTGGTTTTAACAGATCGAAAAGTTATTGAAGATGCCAATTTAAAAGAAACATCCCTATACAACCTCGCACAAATGGTGGGGATTGAAGATGAAACGCGGTTCGTTCAAAATTTTATTGACTACGAAAGACAGGTGAGATAGATGAAGATGAAGCTATTTTCATATAATTTTGAGAACACTTTTGTGCACAATCTGTCTGGTCTGACAAAACTAATCTGTTTTCTATTTTTAACTTTTGCAGTGATGTTTTCTTATGATATAAGAGTGATTTTAAGTATATTGTTATTTTCTCTAGTGGTCTTTAGAATCTCTAAAATCAAGTTTAAACAAGTAAAACTCATGGTCATTTATGTTGCTATATTTATTTTTACAAATGCCATTATTTCTTTTTTCTTTGCGCCTGAGTATGGTGTGAAAATTTATGGGACTAAGCATGAAATCATAGCGATTACAAAATCGATATCATTGACATATGAGCAACTTTTTTTTCAAGTGACTAAGCTGTTCAAATATGCATCCGTTATCCCTTTTGGCATTATATTTTTACTCACTACTAATCCGAGTGAACTCGCTTCTGCCTTATCAGGTGTAGGCGTCAACTATAAGGCAGCATATGCAGTTGCACTAACGCTGAGGTATTTTCCGGATATACAGAGAGAATACTCGGATATAAGCCAAGCACAGCAGGCAAGAGGGCTTGACTTATCTCATAAAGCGAAATTTAAAGATCGATTTAAAAATGCACTTTTAATCATGGTACCACTTATTTTTTCCACGCTTTCAAGGATAGAACTGATCAGTAACGCCATGGATTTGCGTGGGTTTGGCAAAGGCAAGAAGAGAACTTGGTACAATATGAGAAATTTGAATAAAAATGATTACTTGGCGCTAGGCGTGTCAGTTTTTATATTTATCGTTTCACTCGGCGTATCGTTTTTTATCAACCATAGTAGATTTTATAATCCGTTTATTTAAGCGGTTAGAGATTAACAAGACTAGGGCGTGACGACGAGCAATAATCGTTGTTTAGAGGTGTTTTGCAATTATACAATGTCAAAAATCAACATATATAACAAAAGGAGGATGAGATGAAACCGATTTTAGTTTTTCAAACGGATTTTACTTACAAAGAAGGTGCAGTGAGTTCTATGTACGGTGTCGTCAAAACGGTGGATAGAGGCCTTGAAATCATAGATGGGACCCATGAGATACCACAGTATGACACTTGGAGCGCTTCGTATAGATTATATCAAACCATGAAATTTTGGCCTGAAGGAACAATCTTTGTATCCGTTGTGGATCCTGGTGTGGGCACTGGGCGTAGAGCTTCTGTTGCAAAGACGGCGAACGGGTACTATGTAGTGACTCCGGATAATGGTTCTTTAACACATTTAAAACACTTGGTTGGCATTACTGAAATAAGAGAGATTGACGAGACGGTTAACCGTTTAAGAGGTAAGAATACAGAAGGTGTTGGGATTTTCCACGGTAGAGATCTATTTGCATATTGTGCAGCGAAGTTTGCCAGTGGCATTATTGATTTTGAGGGGGTTGGACCAGCTTATCCAGTAGAAGAAATCGTTTCACATGAAATTCAAATGCCTAAACTCGAAGCTGGCGTGGTAAAGGGCATCTTTGAAATTGATGATCCTAACTTTGGGAATGTATGGACGAATATTCCACTGGAACTCTTCACAGAAGCGGGGTTTAAGTATGGGGATACCCTATGTTTAACCGTTGAAAATAAGGACGAAGTTGTTTTTAACCAAGCGGTGTTGTTCCAATATTCTTTTGGATTTGCTTCTAAGGGTGAACCGATTATATATAATAATGAACTTATGAAAATTGGCCTCGCTGTGAATCAAGGCAGTTTTTCGGAGCTATATAAGATTGGAACAGGTAAAGATTGGGTTGTCAAATTTGAGAAGTCTAAGGATTGCCTATGATCGTTAAAGCCCAAGAAACCGATAGAAAGGCAATTTTAGAATACTGTATGGATGAACCCAGTATCAATCTTTTTATCATTGGGGATATTGAACTCTATGGTTTTGATTCAGAGTTTCAGGAAGTATGGATACAGGAAACATCAGGAGTTATCCAAGGCATTATCTTAAGATATCACAACAATTTCATCTTATACAGCAAAGCTAAAATGAATTTCATTGAAATTTTAGAGTTGTTTAAAGCGTATAAAGTGGATCTTATCAGCGGCAAAGCCTCAGTTTTAAATAGTTTATATCCACTGGTGAGTGATCAGTATAATTTTAAAGAAATGAATTTTGCAGAGCTCTCGACAGATGCATTGCTTGTGAAAGCAACTTCAAATGTAACCATTGCAAAAGCTGAAGATGCCCCCGATATTGCTATGGCATATGGCCATATTCATGAATTTGAAAATCTTTATCCGGGTGGCTTTGAAGGTCGTCATAAGCAAATCTTAAATCGAATTGTTTCAAATGAAGGTGTGCACATGTTCATTAAAGAAAATGGTCAGATTGTAAGTCATGGCAATACAGCAGCAGAGACCAGTCAAAGTGCCATGATTGGCGGCGTAATGACTTTGCCAGATCAAAGGCGAAAGGGTTATGCCAAAACAGTCGTTTCGGCCATTTGTCAAAAGGTAATAAATGATGGGAAGAGAGCTTGTTTGTTTTATAATGGTGAAGCAGCGCAAAAGTTATTTGCTGCCTTGGGATTTAAGGACATTGATCAATGGGTTGTATTAGGAGGTAAAGATGAGTAAACTACTTGTATTACAAAGTGATTTTGGTTTATCAGATGGTGCTGTGGCGGCAATGATCGGCGTTGCACATGAAGTGGATGTTGATATAAAGATTAACAACTTAACGCATGATATAACGCCTTATAATGTTTGGGAAGCTTCTTACCGCTTGTTTCAAACGGCTGAATATTGGCCAGAAGAAACGGTCTTCGTATCGGTTGTGGACCCAGGTGTTGGCTCAAATCGAAAGAGTGTTGTCGTCAAGACAAAAAACAATCAATATATTGTAACTCCAGACAATGGGACTTTGACTCACATTAAAAAATATATTGGCATTGTCGCTGTAAGAGAAATTGAAGAAGCCCTTCACAGACGTAAAAATTCAGAGCATTCACATACTTTTCATGGAAGAGATGTTTACGCTTACACAGGTGCGAAACTTGCATCTGGCAAAATTGGTTTCGAAGAAGTAGGCCAAGAAATTGCAATAGATGACATTATTGAGGCAGAAATTGGCGAAGTGATCAGCACAGAGAAGAGTATTAAGGGCTGCATTGATATCTTAGATGTTAGATTTGGAAGCTTATGGACCAATATTCCAAGTGAAGCCTTCTTAAAACTTGGTTTTGAACGCGGTGAAAGAGTGGAAGTGCTCATTAAAGACAGAGAAAAAGTTATTTACAACAATCGAATTATCTATGGTAAATCCTTTGATGATGTCTATATTGGAGAGCAAATCGTCTATATGAACTCACTCTATAGAGTTGCTGTTGCCATCAACCAAGGCAATTTTGCAAGGGCATATAGTATTGGAACAGGTATCCACTGGACGATTGAGTTTAAAAAAATTTGATAATGATAGAGTTTAAAAGCATCATAAAGTGATTACAACGGTATTTGAAAAGACATCCCTCAAGCGAAAAGGCAGGATGTCTTTTTTATATCTCTAGAGATTTTTTTTGGATTTATCGAGTTCTGATCTATTGGGTTGTGATCTACTAATCGTTTTTATGGTGCCTCGAATTGCCAAATGAACAGGGAGTGAAATATGAGTTTGTTCTAAGGGTTCATCGTTTATTATTTTCATAAGCGTTTCAATTGTAATCTTTGCTTTTAGGCTGACATCTTGGTGAACACTACTGAGCTGTGGGGATAATAATTGAGCATATAAGTTGTCATCAAAACCAGCGATGGATAGATCATTTGGAATTGAAACGCCATGATCTATAAAATATCGCATGCCCTCAACAGCGAGTAAGTCCGAGAGAAAGAACATTGCATAATTTTTTTTGGTATATTTTAATAGATCATTAAACTTGCTTGCTCTTTTTTGAGGATCATTGCCCAATCGTATATAATATTTTTCATTATAAGGAATATCATATTCTTTAAGTGCTCTTTGATAGCCTATAAATCGGTGATGATCCACCCCAATATCTTGAGAAGCTAAAAGTAATATCTTCTCAAAGCCATTCTCAATGAGGTACCGTGTCATTTGGTATCCCCCACCTTCATCATCTAACCCCACATTGATATAATCATCATCCGATTCGTTGTATAAATCAATGGCGACAATTGGTTTTTCAGTTAGAGAGCGAATCTTTTGGTAATTGTTATACGTGAAAGTAATTGCCACCAAGCCATCTACATTCCAAGCCGCAGCCATTTTGAAAATATCATTCAGATCTTTAGAAGTGTACAGCATCATATAATAGCCAGCTTCTCGGATGTAAGTCTCCAGATAACCAACGATTTGGCCATAGAAAGGGTCCGAAAGGATTGTATTTTCATATTCTTTTGTAATATGAATGACGACGCCTATAATATGTGACTGTTTATTTGTAAGTGAACTCAAACCCATTCTTGGAATATACTTTTTTTCTCTTATCACTTTTTGTATGCGTTCAATATTATCACTAGATACTTTTTTTGTCTTTCCGTGAATGACATTCGAGACTGTTGTGGTGCTAACGCCAACGATATCTGCTATTTCTTTAATGGTGATCATAAGTGTGTTCCTACCTTTATAGTATTCGTACTGGTTTATGGCTAATCTTTATTCTACCCATTTTTATCCGTCATTTTAACCCAATTATAGCACTTAAGGTGTTTATACACAAGGATGATCACAGTTTGAAAAACGGAAAAACAGAAAAATAAATCTAGTTAATTCAATAGGTTATGTACATAACCTATTGAATGGTTTATTGTGATGTGATAGAATTTACCTGTAATTTGTAGGTTATATACATAACCTGTAAATAAAAGTGCATTAATGGGAATAAAGAGGAGGCTGTTATGAGAAGAATTTTAAGTTTAATACTGTGTGGGATGTTGATGATGAGTCTACTGTCAGGGTGTGGCCAATCTTCAACAAATGCAAAAAATGAAGGGGCATCAGATTTAGAAAGTGTGACTGTTGATATTTTTCAAAACAAATCAGAAGTGGCTCAGCAGCTAGAAGCCGCTGCAAAAACCTATATGGAGGCAAACCCAGGTGTCGTTATCAACATAGAAACAGTTCAAGGCAATGATTATAACACGGCATTGAAGGCAAAAATGTTAGTAAATGATGCGGTGGATATCATGGCACTGGGGGCGAATGATATTGTCAATAATTATAAGGACTATTTAGAAGATTTGTCAGATCAACCATGGCTTGCAAATGTATCTGATGGTCTGTTAGAAGATGCAAAGCTTGAAGGCAAGGTCGTTGGATTACCTGTTAATATAGAAGGTTATGGTATTGCATACAATAAGGCAATTTTTAGTGCAGCAGGTATTGATGCATCAAAACTGACTTCTTATGATGCCATTGATCAAGCTTTCAGTGATCTACAACAAAAGATTGATTCCGGGGCACTCAAGGCTGAATTTCCACAGCTTGAATCTGTTTTTGAATATGCTGCAAAGGAAAGTTGGGTAATGGGGCTTCATACGTTGAATATCCCAATGGCAAATGAATTAGGCAGTGCGAAAGCGGCACTGGAAGCAGATGAGATTGAATTAAAATACTCAAATGAGTTCAAAGATTTATTGACGCTTCTAACGCAATATACTTCTTCTAAAGAAGATTTAAAATTACTATTGGCAGTTGATTATTCAACCCAAATTGGTGGCGGACTTGCCATAGAGAGAGTAGCCGCAGTACAACAGGGGAACTGGATTGGACCTGAGGTAAAAAGTATTTCTCCAGAAGTGTATGAAAATCTTGATTTTTTACCATTACCTTTGAAAGGCGTTAAAGAAGATAGCATTGCAGTAGGGGTACCGGCTTATTGGTGTGTCAATAAGAATGCTGATGAAGCTACCAAAAAAGCAGCTAAAGATTTTATGAACTGGCTTTATCAATCAGATGAAGGCAAATCAATTGTTGTAAATCAACTCGGCTATATTCCAGCATTTAAAAATTATGATGGCGTTGAAATTACGGATCCATTGTCAGCTTCTATACAAAGATATGTTCGTGAAGGTAAAACGATGCCTTGGGTGTTTGGTGGATTTCCATCAGGCTATGAAGGTCAATCTGCTTCTGATATACAGGCCTATATTGGTGGTGAGACCACATGGGATGAATGTATTCAAGCTCTAAAAGACGACTGGAAAGCACTTAAAAAATAATACAAGGAAGAGAGGGCTGATCATGAAAAAATCCAACTGGGGATTCTGGGGTTTTATTGCACCAAGCTTATTGGCGTTTATCCTCGTACAATTGATTCCCACAATTACGGGTATCTATTATTCCTTTACGGATTGGGATGGCATTGGAAAATCCAAGACCTTCATTGGACTACGTAATTATAGTGAAGCTTTCACAACGGATTCTAAATTTCTACATGCTTTTATTTTCACATTTGCATTTACTCTATGTGCAGTAATTCTAGTCAATTTGATCGGATTTTTATTGGCATTACTGGTTACTATGAAATTTAAAGGCTCAAATCTATTAAGAGGCATATTCTTTATGCCTAACTTAATAGGTGGGATATTGCTGGGCTTCACGTGGCAATTTATATTTGTACAGATTTTTAGTGCCTTAGGTAAAAAATTAGGTATATCTTGGCTTTTAGGATGGCTATCAAATACTGAAACAGGTTTTGTGGGGCTTTTAATTGTGGTAACTTGGCAGCTTTCAGGTTATATGATGCTGATCTATATTGCACAGCTGCAAAATATTCCGAATTCTATTTTAGAAGCGGCGCAAATAGATGGTGCCAATGTATTTCATAGATTAAGACATATTATATTGCCTTTAGTGGCACCCGCTTTTACCATTGGCGTTTTTCTTACCATTTCAAATGCCTTTAAACTATTCGATCAAAATGTGGCTTTAACAAATGGGGGACCCGCTAATGGGACTCAGATGCTTGCACTCAATATTTACAATACTGCTTTTTTTGAGAGTCGATTTGGATATGCACAGTCAAAGGCAGTGATCTTCATGGTAGTCGTTGCAGGCATCTCACTGTTTCAATTAAAAATTGGGAAGAGCAAGGAGGTCGAACTTTAATGAAATATAAGGATCGCATTAAAGGTCTTATGATTTTAATGGGCGTTATTGTCGCCATTGCTTGGGTTGCGCCTGTGTTCATTCTTCTAAACAGTTCTTTTAAAAGCTTGAAAGAAATTTACATCAGCATTTTAGCTTTTCCTAAGGAAATTGTATTTTCAAACTATACTCAAGCATTTGAAAAGCTTGATTTTGTTCAATCATTCACAAATTCTATAATGATAACCGTGATATCGACTTTGATTATTATTTTGTTTTCTTCTATGACTGCGTGGGTATTAGTTCGAAATAAAAGCAAAAAAAGCACAATAATATTTATGCTGTTTGCATCTGCACTTTTGGTGCCCTTTCAATGTGTGATGTTACCACTTGTGGATTTGATGAGTCATTTGAATTTAATGAATCGCTTTGGGATTGTAATCATGTATTTAGGATTTGGGAGTAGCATGTCTGTGGTTTTATTCCACGGATTTATCAAAAACATTCCGCTTGAACTAGAAGAAGCTGCAATGATTGACGGTTGTAACATTTTTCAGACTTATTTTCACATCGTGCTGCCTTTGCTGAAACCCATTATGGTTACAGTGTCGATTATCAATGCCATGTGGATATGGAATGATTTTTTATTGCCTCAGCTTGTGATTAACAAAACAGGGTGGCAGACATTGCCTCTTAAAACATATCTCTTCTTTGGACAATTTGCAAAACGTTGGGATCTTGGAACTGCTGCTCTGATCATTGGCATGATCCCTATAATTGTATTCTATATAGCAAGTCAGAAGTATGTGGTTAAAGGTGTCACGGATGGCGCGATTAAATAGAATAATGAGATAAAGGAGTTAGATATGAAAAAGAAATGGTGGCAAGAGAGTGTCATTTATCAAATTTATCCCAGAAGTTTTATGGATAGCAATGGAGATGGCATTGGCGATTTAAAAGGTGTTACTCAAAAATTAGATTATTTAAAAGACCTTGGAATAGATGTAATCTGGTTATCTCCAGTTTATAAGTCTCCAAATGATGATAATGGTTACGACATAAGTGATTATCAAGAGATCATGACTGAATTTGGATCTATGGCAGATTTTGATTGTTTATTGGAAGAAGCTCATAAGCGTGGGCTGAAAATAATTATGGATTTGGTTGTGAACCACACTTCGGATGAGCATCAGTGGTTTAAAGAGAGTTGTAAATCGAAAGACAATCCATATAGAGATTTTTATATTTGGAAAGAGGGCAACGGAGATATGCCGCCTAATTCATGGGCTTCTTTCTTTGAAGGCTCTGCATGGGCGCATCATGAAGAGACAGATATGTACTATCTTCACTTGTTTTCTAAGAAGCAACCCGATTTAAATTGGGATAATAGAGTGGTTAGACAAAAAATATATGAGATGATGCAGTGGTGGTTGGATAAGGGAATCGATGGTTTCAGAATGGATGTGATCAATTTTATATCCAAAACACCTGGTTTTCCAAACGGTAAAAAGATTGAGGGAACACCCTATACTGAGAAAGAACCTTTTATTGTATGTGGCCCTCATTTTCATGAATACCTGAAAGAGATGAATCGTGAAGTGTTGTCTAAATACGATATTATGACAGTGGGTGAAACCCCTTCTATTTCAGTTGAAGAAGCTCAAAAAACAACAGATGTAAATGCCAATGAATTGAACATGGTATTTCAATTTGAGCATATGGATATTGAAAATGAAGGCAATTCTAAATGGAGTGATCGAAGATTTGAACTTATCGAGTTAAAGCATATTTTATCAAAATGGCAATATGGCTTAAATGACGTGGGTTGGAACAGTTTGTATTGGAATAATCATGATCATCCACGCGTCGTATCTCGTTTTGGTGATGATAAACAGTATTGGAAAGCATCTGCACAAATGCTGGCGACATGTCTTCATATGCTCAAAGGTACGCCTTATATCTATCAGGGTGAAGAGATCGGAATGACCAATGTCACGTTAGATCATATTGATGCCTATAAAGATATTGAAACCTTAAACGCCTATAAGAGATATACAGAAGAATTGGGATTCACTAATGAAAAAATGATGCGCTGTATTTACAATAGAAGTCGCGATAATGCGAGGACACCTATGCAGTGGAATGCACAGCCAAATGCAGGATTTTCAACTGGAAGCCCTTGGTTTGATGTGAATAAGAACTATAAAGAGATCAATGTTGAAAGTCAGCTTGAAGACAAAAAGTCTATTTTTCACTATTATAAAAAACTAATACAGCTCAGAAAATCGAATGAAGTCATCGTGTACGGAGATTATAAGTTATTAATGCCAGACGATACGAATCTTTTCGTCTATATGAGAAGTTTAAAAAATCAAAAGTTGCTGGTGATTTGTAATTTTAAAGGTGAGTCGGTTGATTTTACTGTACCAGAAGACGAAAAATTCCATGGTGAACCAAAGTGCTTGATTTCGAATTATGGAGATGTAGATTTTGATGTTCAACTTAAATTAAAACCATATGAAGCACTTGTCTTTTTATTTGATGAGGAAAAAAAAAATTAATTTAATGCATACGTTTTATATAAATATAAGCACCTGTGACTTCATTTAAATCACAGGTGCTTTTTAATGTCATTAGTTTTCGTCCAGCTTTGAGGCCGAAATGTTTAACCTCAAGCAACATCAGCGAAAAGCGGTTCGATGCATTGCAAGATGGCTCAAATGTTGTTTCGTTCAACGATCGAGTTTATAATCAAAAGATATTTTAATAATTCGGCTTGGCCGTCCTGTGCCGGTTTCACTTTTCTTTCCAACCACCGTCATGTAGCCTGAATACTCAAGCTTATCTAGGATTCTATCCACACTTCTCTTAGAGATTTCAAGATATGTCGCCAGTTCTTTTGGGGTGAAAATGTCCTTTTGCTGATCGATATAGCATTGAATCCTGAAAATAGTATCAATGCTGATCCCGGTGGACTCCGATACTTTTAAGAATTTATCGTCTATTTTTAAAGTGCGCTTTTCTTTAGAGGGAATGGTGTTTAATATGGGACCGATATATACGCCTTCATTTACAGCATAACAGTGGTTGCCGCCACTCTTTTGTGCTTTGAGCATTCCAAGATTAGCATTATAATTTGCCTCTCTTGCTGTGATGCCGTAGCCAATACCAACGCTTATGGTACTTGAAGTGCTTGAAGAGACGTCATCGAGCAATGCCATATGTTGCAATTTCTCAGTTTCGTTTTCCAATATGTTTTTAGTACTGAAGAGCAAATAACCTCTTTTTCCAATTTCAATTACGGTGGCTTGAATGCGTTGTGCGAACAGATAGATTTTTTCGGTGACTTTTATCTTTTCTGTCATCATTTGATAGTCATTTTCAGTGATAATTGAATACTCATTGGTTTGATCAATCTCGATTGCAAGTACAACGATTTGGCTAGATTCATTAATGCGTGATCTGATTTTGAGTTCCAATTTTTGAACCGCTTGATGCACATCTTCAAAGGTGGTTTCAGAGAGCATACAGGGAATGCCCTTGCTCTTTAAATCTGCATAAATGCTGGGGAACTCAGTGATACAGACGGATACTTTTTTCTTATAATAGTTGTAGAGATGAAAATGATTGATCTCATTTGCAAAATGAGGATTGAAGATATCGGGTTTTATTTCATAAAATTGATACTCATTTTTTTGAAGACCAATTTCTGAATAAGCGTTGATAATGGATTTTTCATTAAAACAATCCACACTGATGTGAAGGGGATCATATTTTTTTTGAACCGCTATTTTAAGCAATAATCTTTGCAATTGAATATGATTTCTATCCACATAGACCCATGGATTTTTTGAGTGCATGGCATGGTTGACGATATCATAGGAGACTTTACTGCTAAAGATTACGGCGTCTAAGTTGGATTCTTGAACATGTAAATATTGAATAATATTTGGAATTTGCTCGAAGATGGAAAATTCAATTTTAAAGGTTTTGACGTCTTCGAAAAAGTTTTGCAAATATTGATCCATGAGCACCAAACTGTCTTGTGGTCCTATAATGCCTATTTTGAGCATATAGCCTCCTGTTTAAACTTTTTAATAAGAACATTATATAAGGCGAAAATATTAAAGTCAATAAAAGCAAACTTGTATAGTGTATACATAAATAATGGTTTTAGTTTTAAGGGATATTCTATTCTAAATGGCTGAAAATAAAAGATTACTGCAACTGATCAAAGTTAAAGTCATTTAAAGACAATATTCAGTCAAGCCGATGAATGCTACAATAAAGGCAAATAGGAATGGAGGGCTTACAAATGGTTAAATATGTAGCGGAACCTTTTAAAATTAAAATGGTAGAACCATTAAAAATGACAACGAGAGCAGAACGCGAGGAAAAATTAAAAAAGGCAAATTACAATCTATTTGGACTTGATTCTGATGACGTCTATATTGACTTCTTAACCGATAGTGGTACAGGCGCAATGAGTGATACTCAATGGGCTGGTATAATGTCAGGTGATGAGTCTTATGCTGGTGCGAGAGGTTATAGAAGACTGATGGAAACGGTACAGGATATTTTTGGTTACAAATATGCTCAACCGGTTCATCAAGGTAGGGCAGCTGAACAAGTATTGTTCCCATGCGTGCTTCAAAAAGGTCAAAAGTGTATTTCTAACATGCATTTTGATACCACAAGAGGTCATGTGGGTTTATTAGGTGCTAAAGCAGTGGATTTAGTCGTAGCAGCGGCAAAAGATACACAGACTTATGTGCCGTTTAAAGGCAACATGGACTTAGAAAGACTTGAAAAAGAAATCGTTGAAACAGGTGCAGAGAATGTAGGTCTTATCATCATGACTATTACGAACAACTCTGCCGGTGGACAACCCGTTTCTATGGAAAACATCAGAGAAACACGCAAGATTGCAGATAAATATGGTATTACAATGATTCTCGATGCTGCAAGATATGCAGAGAATGCATACTTTATCAGTCAACGTGAAGAAGCTTACAAAGATGCTTCTATTAAAGACATCATTAAAGAAATGTTCAGTTATGCAGATGCATTTACAATGAGTGCTAAAAAAGACGCCATTGTAAACATGGGCGGCTTAATTGGCGTGAAAGATGATGAAGCACTTTATACTAAAGTAAAAGGTCTTACGATTCCATATGAAGGTTTTGTGACTTATGGCGGACTTGCAGGCAGAGATTTAGAAGCATTATCCATTGGTTTATACGAAGGCATTGAAAAGGATTTCTTAAAATACAGAATTGGGCAAGTTGAATATCTAGGTGGTAAATTGAAAGAAGAAGGCATTGCATTCCAATATCCAGTGGGAGGTCATGCGGTGTTCTTAGATGCAAAAGCATTGCTGCCACATATTCCATATAATGAATTCCCTGGACATGCACTTGCATGCGAACTCTATTTAGAAGCAGGCATTAGATCTTGTGATATTGGTTCTTATCTACTTGATTTAGATCCTGAAACCGGGGAACAATTAGAAGCTGAAATGGAATTTACAAGACTTGCAATACCAAGAAGAGTTTATACTCAAGCGCATTTCGATGTGGTTGTGGAAGCTTTAAAAGAAATTAAGAAAAAAGCAGATCAAATTCCGGGATACCAAATCACATGGCAACCACCAGTATTGAGACACTTCACTGCTAAATTGGTACCTATTAAAAAATAGAAAAATGAAAGCGTAAAATAAATTGATAAAAGTAAAACGCTCTAACCGTAATGGTCAGAGCGTTTTAATATTATTGAATAAGATTTGAGTCAAAAGCTGTGATGAGGATTCAAACAGCGTCAGCGAAAATCGGTTCGAGACATCGAAAGATGGCTCAAATGTTGCTCAAGCTATTTCAAGTCGTTTATTTAAGCAAGTAAGAATCCAAAAGAAATACAAATGACGCAGGCAATTACAATGAAGATTCCCAAAGTGGCAAGGCCCTTTGTCCAAATGAATTTAGTTGTGATTTCTTCACGGCCAAGCAATAACGGTGCATAGGCTATGGAACCATTGGTCAAGAAAGCACACATTGCGCCAAGGATACTTGCTGCGGCCAATACTGTAGCATTGACCATACCTGCATTTTGCATTTGACATGCAATTGGAAATGCAATAGCATTGATGGTGAAGCTCACTGGCATACCATTGGTTAGATTCGTAAATGTAGCCGATAAAACAACACTGAGGATGACTAATACTGGCCAACTATTGGATCCAAGCACAGGCGCAAGAACAGTCATAATAGCTGGTTTTATACCATATGCATCTGATGCGATTGCCCTTCCGCAGATTGTAAAGAGGCCGGCAACTGTAATGATGCCCCACATTGTTTTGGATTGTAATATTTTGGTTGCGTCGATAAAAGGTGTGCCCTCTTTAGTTTTTAAGATTGCCAAGAAGCCATAGACTGCGATCCAAATCCAAACATTACCAATTCTGTTGTAATAAGCGTAAATTGTGCTTTCAGGGTTGGTAATGAATAGCCCTGCTAAGAGATAGACAATACACACGATCATAAAGCTTAGCAAAACTTTTTGTCTTGAGTTTAATTTTAAATCTTCTTCTTTAATATCCATATTGGAAAATCTAAATTCTTTTAATGGCGTCATATCAATTTTCCAGATATACTTACTAAAAATAACAAACGTAACTAATAATAAGGTCAAGATGCTTAGTGTGGTGATCAAATATGCTCCATTGTCAAATTGAAGCCCATTTTCAGCCATAATACCACTAATGATTGCAATAGAAGAAAGATGAATGCCTCTAAAAGGGAGTGCATATGATCCCATAGCGGCAAGATAAGTCCCTAATAGCATGATGCGTTTTAGATCTGTGTTCTTTTCGACACCGCATAATTCAGCGATACTATCGATTAAAGGAAACATTAGAACCAACATGAGTGTCGGTGTGATAAAGAGTGCTGTGAATCCTAAAATAGCCATGAAGAGTGTCAATAGTAGGCGCGTTGGATGTCCTGTTATAAACTTAAACTTTAATAATTTTGGAACCAAAAGATTGAAAACGCCACTATCGGCAACAGCACCAGCAAGTGCCATTACCCAAATGATTTGTTGAATAGATGGATTACCAAACCATGTGGCTAGAATACCTGCTCCAGTATCGAATCCCCCCCAAACTAATGAAAACAGGCCCAAAAGTGAAGGCCAAAATACTTGACCCGTAGTGATAGTAGCAAGTAGAACACCAAAAAAAGTACCCAAAACTGTGATTCCTAATTCGTTGATTCCAGCAAAAGGTTTAACCACAAGGCGAAATCCGAACATTAAGAGAATTGATACAATTACCCAGAAATAGTAAAAAGTGTTTTTGCTTTTTGCGGAGGTTGTAAACATAAAATACATCCTTTCTTAAACTTATTTTACTTTTTTATTTTGCTGAGCTGAAGTATGGTGTTAAATATGAGTAGCATCATATAGCTTAAAAGCAAGATTATTTTAGCCCCAACAAAAATAATCTCTGATGTTGATTGAATTTTATCATACAATATTTAATTATTCAATGATTAATAATACAAAAATTTATTATAATTAAAGTTACTATATACATATTTATTATAAAAGAATTTAGATTTATTTCAAAAGGACTTAGAACATTGGAATCGAAGGGCCACTAAAGGTTTCAATGGAGGCAGAACCCCATAAGTAAAATATGTGGCAAAAGGGTTAGTTGACTTTTTTTAAAGGGATAGGTATACTGAGTAGGAGATAGTCAATTAATGGATAATTCAAGGTAATATAAGATTTTTCAAAAACACTATGATTAAATGATATGACTAAATGAGATTAAAGGAAAGTGAATGAAAATGAGTGAGATTAAAGAAAGAAAACCAGATGCTGTAAATGATAATGTAGATCCAAAATTGAGAAAAAAAATCTTGGATACTTTAGATAATCAATCTGCTATTAACATTCAAATGAATTTTTGGTTCAATGAAATGATGAAATATCATGGCGTGAATTATTCAGAATATCGCATTATCAGACTTTTGACAAAATATCCTGATGGTGTGGAACCTTCTGTAATTGCAGATAAGCTAGCAATTCTAAGACAAACTGTAACGAATATGGTGGACAATTTGCAGAATTCTTTTTTTGTAGAGAGAATTCCTCATCCAGTGGATAGAAGACGTATTTACGTGAAGTTAACCCCAGAGGGACAAACCTTGGCGGGCAAGCTTATGGATGAAATGGAAAAGGTGCAGATCAACGTCTTATCCAAGTTTACCACTGAAGAAATGCTAGAATATCTAGAAATTAGAACGAAGATCATTGAGTACACTGAAAGTGAAATAAAGTGTAGATATATTGAAGAATGTAAAGAGTAGCGATAGAACCTGTTTCCAACTAATGGAATCAGGTTTTTTTTTAAAACAACAAGATTTGAGCCGAAAGCTGTGCTGAGGGATGTTCACCCTCAAACAGCGTCAGCGAAAATCGTTTTGGGGCATCAGAGATGACACAAATGTTGTTATAAGATCAAATGATATTAAAAATGAAAAAAAGCATTGAAAGAAAAAAACAACTGTGATAGTATTTGATTATAAAATATTTGATTATTTTAAATTTTATAATAATCTATTGGCATAAAGCCGATTTATTATTAGCGTTTAAGGAGGAGTAATTAATGAGTAAGGTAATCATGGAACCGTCAAGGCAGATTCCAATCCTTGATGAAGCAGATGTTGTGGTTATTGGTTCAGGACCAGCGGGACATTCTGCAGCGGTTGCAGCAGCAAGAAGCGGCGCAGGAAAAGTAATTCTTGTTGAGCGTTACAACCATTTAGGTGGTATGGCAACTGGCGGATTTGTACTTCTAGTACCACATCTCTCTTTTGGCGGCACAATTATGTCGGGTGGATTGCAGCAAGAATGGATTGACCGCATGGAGAAACTCAATTATGGTGCTGTTGGCCCTACTAAAGAGTCTGTGGGTAGTGTGGATCCAGAGCTCATCCAGAAATGGGCAGGGTACTGGGGATTTGTACTCAATGATAATATCAATTATGGTGCATATTTAGACCCCGACCAACTTAAAGTCGTGTTAGATGAGATGATTAATGAACAAGGCGAGAAAATTACCACTTATCTACATGGATGGGCTGTTGGTGCAGTTATGGATGGTGACGCCATTAAAGGTGTTATCATTGAAAGCAAGGAAGGGCGTCAAGCGATTATGGGAAAGGTTGTCATCGACTGTACTGGTGATGCAGATATCTGTGCATTTGCAGGGGGTGGATTTGATGAGGATCGTGATAAGTCTCTAAGAAGCGCGTCTATGGCAGCAGTATATCGTTTAGGTGGCGTTGACTTTAAGCATTTTGCAGATTGGAAAGTGAAAAATTTTAAAGAATGGTATGAAGTTCATATGGCAAATATGGCGAAAATTACAGGCTTTAAAATGTCTCCACACGCAACACCTCGTAATGATCAATGTTGGATCAATAACTGGATTCCTAAGTATTGTCTCAATATTAAAGATCTCACAAGCGTCGATATGAGCGTTAGAAAAACAATGTATGAAGCGATTGACTATCTTAAGGAAAATATTCCTGGCTTTAAAGATGCATTTCTAATTGATATAGCACCTCAAACAGGAACGCGTGGCAGTAGAAGAATTCACGGCATGTACAAATTGACTAAAGATGACTTAGATAACACTTATGCGCATGAAGACACCATTTCTGTTGTACCCCCATTTAACTTTGGTGTTTGTCAGACGCCAACTGAAATTCCGTATCGCGTAATGGTACCAGTAAAAATTGAGAATTTACTTGTGGCAGGACGTTCATTCTCTTCCTCCCATGAAGCTAATGACTGGTCCAACTTAATACCACATTGTGCGAACTTAGGGCATGCAGCAGGTGTTGCGGCAGCAATAGCAATAAAAGATGGCACGTCGGTTAGAGATGTTAATATTCAAAAAGTCCAAACCGTATTAAAAGATCAAAACACATATTTGCCAAGATAAAAGAGTGAATGTATAGATCAAGTTAAAAATGAGTTTTTTGAGCTGAAGTGGATGCTTATTAAAGCCCCAATCTTATAATAAGCTATCGCGAAATTAAATAATTCCCGGCACGTACTTCTGTCGGGAGTTATATTTATCCTTTAAAGTTAGAGCGTAGAGTACGATAAAAAGGAGGTGCAATTTTGTCTGTAAAAGCTTTTATAATTGAAATAGATGAAAATGAAGAGGCAAAAGAAGCGCATATAAAAGAGAAACACGCAAAAGAATTGTGTTTAAAAGAAGAAGAGCAAAAGGCGATTCCAGAGGCGGAAAAGAGCACTCCAGAGGCGCAAGAGACAACAGGAAATCTCAAGTTTATTGTACCGGGTTGCGCTACGGGCAATGCATGCAACAAATGCGGCAACTGTCACTAAATCAGTGATAAACTCATAAATTATGAGTACGATCATTGTATTCGAGGTATCATTTTTATTAAAGCACATATGTGGTGAAAAGGATGAGGAGAACAGGGATGGTATTTAAAAATTTTGACGAACTCGTAAATGCTGTGCAAAAATCAGAGCAGATTAAGAAAGTGGTCGTTGTATCTGCACATGAAGAACATACGATTCAAGCTGTTTTAAAAGCTCAAAAAGATCGTATTTTAAGTCCAATATGGATAGGGGATAAACCTAAAATTGAAGCCATACTTCATGAACTCGACGAAACGGTTGACGGTCATGAAATCATCCATGTGCCTGATGATGTAGAAGCTGCAGAGTTGGCAGTTAGCTTAATTCATCAAAATAGAGCAGACTTTATTATGAAAGGAAAGATACAGACTGCTGATCTTTTAAAAGCAGTTGTCAACAAGGAGAATGGCCTTGGCATGGGCACGATAATGTCTCATTTTGCAATCAACGAAATCCCTCAATATCACAAGTTAGTGGTGACAACGGATGGAGGCATGGTCATGTATCCAAACTTGATACAAAAAAAACAAATTATCCAAAATGCTGTAAAGACATTGAAAATACTTGGATATGATTGTCCTAAAGTTGCGGTTCTCGCGGCAATAGAGACTGTAAATGCAAAGATGCCAGAGACAGTTGATGCAGATCTTTTAAAGAAAATGAATCAAAGTGGCGAAATTGAGAACTGTATTGTGGAGGGTCCAATATCTTATGATTTGGTTATGAGTCGATCTTCTGCTGCAATAAAAAATTATCAAAGTCCCATTGTTGGAGATGCAGATATTCTAGTAGTGCCGAATATAACGGTGGGCAATATTTTAGGAAAGTCACTGGTCTATTCGGCAGGGGCGAAAATGGCAGGATTTGTCGTTGGCGCCAAAGTGCCTATTGTATTGACGTCAAGAGGCTCAACTTCAGAAGAAAAATATCTTTCTTTAGTTTTAGCGGCATCCGTTGCTTAAATACTTCAAGAAATAGGGTATTATATATAAATAGAAAGTCTATGAAATGAAAAGCATATAAATAATGAAAAGCATCTAAATTTTGATCGCTTTAGAGGTTATAGGATATCCTTTAAAAACTAAATACATTATACGAGGAGTGCGCAATGGGGTATAAAGTACTGGCGATAAATCCCGGATCAACATCGACTAAAATCGCTTTATTTGAAGATGAAAATGAAATTTATTCTGAAAATATAGAGCATGCCGCTGATGAATTAAATGCTTTTGATAGGGTTGGAGATCAGTTTGAAATGAGAAAAGATGCCATTCTTTCTTCACTTAATTCCAATGGCTATGATGTCACGATACTCTCTGCTGTGGTGGGTAGAGGGGGCATGTTGCCTCCAGTGAAATCTGGTGCATATGAAGTCAATGCAGTCATGGTGGACAGATTAAAAAATAGAGCAATTTATGAGCATGCTTCGAATTTAGGTGCATTGATTGCTTATGAAATAGCTAATATGGCTCAGGTAACAGCTTATATCTACGATTCTGTTCGAGTGGATGAAATGAACGATGTGGCACGGATTTCTGGAATGGTCGATATCCCCAGAGAAAGTAATAGTCATGCCCTAAATTCGCGCGCTATGGCATTAAAACTTTCCAAACAACTGGGTAAAGCCTACGATCAAATGAACTTTATTGTGGCACACATGGGTGGTGGTATTTCCATTTCGGTGCATGAAAAGGGCAAGATGGTGGATATAATAGCCGATGATGAGGGACCATTTTCTCCTGAAAGAGCTGGGAGAGTGCCTTGCAAGCAACTGGTGAATTTTTGTTATTCAGAAAAGTATAGTTTGAAGGATATCAAAAATGTCATGAGAACCCAAAGTGGTTTAAAAGGTTATTTGGGAACGGCAGATGCTAGAGCCGTTGAAAAGATGATTGAACAAGGTGATGCTTATGCAAAGCTCATATACGAATCACTTGCTTACCAGGTTTCAAAAGGGATTGGTGAACTGGCCACAGTTGTAGATGGTAAAGTAGATGCTATTATTCTAACAGGAGGCATAGCGCATTCAAAACTGCTGACATCGTGGATTGAAAAAAAGGTGGCTTTTATTGCATCCGTTTACGTGCTCCCAGGTGAGAATGAAATGTCGGCGTTGGCACTTGGCGCTCTGAGAGTTTTAAGAAATGAAGAAGTTGCAAGTCAATATTCAGAGAGCGATGCTTAAAATAGGAAGCGTGTTTTTTTAAAAGCCAAATAGAGGATCAAGAGGGGCCATTTTAAAATGACTAAAATATATCATTTTAAAATGGCCCCTCTTTGATGTGTTAAAATGAGATTTAATCTAGTTTTTAATCCAGTTCAAAAGCACCTGTGTAAAGCTGATAGTATTTGCCCTTTTGTGTAATCAGTTCATCATGGCTGCCGCGTTCAATGATTTGTCCCTGTTCAAGCACCATGATGACATCCGCATTTTTTATAGTGGAAAGTCTATGAGCAATGACGAATACAGTTCTACCTTTCATAAGTGCATCCATTCCTTTTTGTACAATGGCTTCAGTTCTGGTATCAATAGATGAAGTCGCTTCATCCAAAATCATAACAGGCGGATCGGCTACAGCTGCACGGGCGATGGAGATCAATTGTCGCTGTCCTTGAGAAAGGCTACTGCCATCACCTTTGATAATCGTTTGATAGCCTTGCGGGAGCATGTGGATAAAGCCATCTGCATTTGCAAGTTTTGCGGCAGCAATACAGTCCTCATCTGTTGCATCAAGCTTACCATAACGAATATTATCCATTACTGTCCCTGTGAACAGATTGACATCTTGCAGAACAATACCAAGCGATCGACGAAGCGAAGCTTTTTTAATCTTATTAATATTAATGCCATCATAACGAATTTTGCCGTCAGCTATATCATAGAAACGGTTAATAAGATTGGTAATTGTTGTTTTCCCAGCACCTGTAGAGCCCACAAGAGCAACTTTTTGACCGGGCTTGGCATAAAGTGTGATATCGCGGAGCACTTTTTTATTTTCTTCGTATGCAAAATCCACATTAAAGAATTGGATGTGCCCAGTCATTGGCGTAAAAGTAATGGTGCCATCACTATGCGGATGTTTCCAAGCCCATAAATCTGTTCGTTCTGTACACTCTGCCAGCTCTCCATTCTCTAGTTTTGCGTTGACGAGCATGACATAGCCATCGTCTTGCTCTTCTATCTCATCCATCAATTCAAAAATCCTTGATGCGCCAGCAAGTGCCATAACCACCATGTTAAATTGCATGGAAATCTGACCGATAGGACTGATAAAACTACGCGACAATGTAAGAAAAGATACAATTGTACCAATTGTGAGCACATTAAATCCCGTGATACTCAAATTAGGGAGCTCTGCAATACCAGCGGCACCTCCGATGATAGCAATGATGACATAGAGCATATAACCTAAGTTGCCTACGATAGGCATGGTGATATTACCATATTTATTAGCTTGAGTTGAACTGTGACAAAGTTCGTCATTTTTCTTATCGAATTCGAGTTTCGCTTGATCTTCATGGCAGAATACTTTGACGACTTTCTGACCACTGATGAGTTCTTCAATATAACCATTCACATCTCCAAGAGATTTTTGTTGTTTTACAAAGAAAGTTTGGCTCTTGCCCACTAGAAATTTAACGACTTTTAAAAGCACAAAAGTAAAGAATATAACAAAGGCAGTTAAGCCGATACTCAGGTAGAGCATGGCAACAAATACGGTTATGATGCTAATAAGTGAGGAAAACATTTGTGGCAAACTTTGTGAAATGGCTTGACGAAGCGTATCTGTATCATTGGTATAACGGCTCATGACATCCCCGTGATTATGGGTATCAAAATAATGTATGGGGAGTGTTTGCATATGTCCAAACATTTTATCTCTGATTTTCTTCAGTGTACTCTGTGCAACAACGACCATGGTTTGATTGTAGAATAAAGTGGCAAGAACACCAATTGCATAAATAGCACCTATGAGTAGAATGGCATGCAATAGAGCCTTAAATAAAGGATGGTCTTGTCCAATTAAGGGCATAATATACTGGTCGATAAGTGTTTTGAGAAACAGTGCAGAAGCTGCGCTGGCAGCTGCACTTAAAAATATGCAAATCACGACGAAAACCAATCTAATTTTGTATTCGCTCATGTAAGAAAACAGTCTTTTTATGGTCCCAGGCTTAAAGCGATGTGCTACAGTTTTACTCATGAAGACCACCTCCTCTGGTTTGAGATTCATAGACCTCTCTATAGATGTTACAGTTTTTGAGTAATTCATCATGTGTTCCAATGGCATTGATACTGCCATCGTCCATGACAATGATTTTATCAGCATCTTGAACAGAAGAAGTACGTTGTGCGATGATGATTTTTGTCGTATTAGGGATTTCCTGACGAAATGCTTGTCGGATTAAGCTATCCGTCTTCGTATCCACAGCACTGGTGGAATCATCGAGGATTATGATTTTAGGCTTTTTAAGCAATGCTCTTGCAATGCAAAGTCTTTGCCTTTGTCCACCTGAAACATTGGTGCCCCCTTGTTCGATATAGGTGTCGTATTGGTTTTCAAATGTTCTGATAAAATTATCTGCTTGTGCGAGTTCACAGGCATGAATGATTTCAGAATCTGTGGCATTTGGATTACCCCATTTGAGGTTTTCCTTGATGGTTCCAGAAAAGAGAATGTTTTTTTGAAGGACAACAGCAACTTGATTCCGTAATGATTCAAGATCATAATCTCGCACGTCGATACCTGAGACTGTAATTTTGCCCTCAGTGGCATCATAAAGGCGCGGAATGAGTTGAATCAAACTTGATTTAGAAGAACCGGTTCCTCCAATAATCCCCACTGTTTCACCTGCTTTAATGGAAAAGTTGATGTCGTGCAAAACGGGCTTATCTGCATTTTTAGTATAGGAGAAGGAGACCTTTTCAAAAGTGATGGCACCATTTTCTACATTGAAAATGGGCTTGTCCGCATTTTTTAGATCGACTTCTTCATTTAGAATTTCCACAATACGTTCTACGGATGCACGGGAAATCGTAATCATAACGACCACCATTGAGAGCATCATAAGACTCATTAAAATTTGCATTGCATAAGTAATTAAGCTTGCAAGCTCTCCTGTGGAAAGCCCTATTGCAGGATTATTACCACTTGCAATGATGGATTTTGCGCCGAACCATGAAAGTAAAAGCATGCTGGTATAAAGGCAAAATTGCATTAGAGGCATATTAAATGCCAAGCGTTTTTCTGCCTTTGAAAAATTATCGAAAATAGATTGCGAAATTGTCTCAAACTTCTCTTTTTCATGGGCTTCACGTGTGAATGATTTGACGACTCTGATGCCGTGTAAGTTTTCTTGTACGATGTTATTCAGGGTGTCATAAGTACGAAAAACTTTTTTAAAAATGGGATGCACGTTCATCATGATAAACCATAGACCTGTTCCAAGCACAGGGATAATTGCAACAAAGATGAAAGACAGCTCTGCATCAATTCGGAAAGAAAAAATCATGGCAAATAAAATCATCATTGGCGCCCTTACGGCAAGTCTCACTAACATTTGAAAAGCGTTTTGCACATTAGTGATATCGGTGGTCATCCTTGTGATGATACTGGATGTTGAAAATTTATCAATATTAGAAAATGAAAACTTTTGTACCTTATAGAATAGGTCATGCCGTAAATTCTTTGCAAATCCAGATGAAGAAATTGCAGCACTACGCCCTGCCAAGATACCGAAAAGCAAAGCTAATATTGCGGCAATCACAAGGATGAGTCCTATCCATAATATATTGGACATATTTTTGGGGTTGATACCACTATCAATTAACACAGCCATTAAAGTAGGAATAAGGATTTCAAAAATGGTTTCTAAAGTGACATATATGGGCGTTAATATAATGTCCTTTTTATATTCTCTCACACTAGAGAGCAGTTTCTTAATCATAAAAAAGTTCCTTTCAATTTTATGAGATTTAGGTTGGGAAGCGTTTAATCTCCAGCTATATTGTCTTTCATTCTTTGGATAAAAGTATAGAGATTTTCAACTTCATCTCTTGTAAAACCTTTTATAAGCGTTTGCTCCAATTGCATGATATCAGCCTTCATAAGTTCCTGAATCTTACTTGCCTTTTCGGTGAGAACGATCTTTTTTAGGCGTGCATCATGGGTGACAGCCTGCCTTAAGATCAGCTCTTTTTGCTCCATGAGACTTAAAACTCTGGAGGCGGTAGACCTTGCAATTTTAAAGTGATCTTCAATGTCTCTTTGAAAAATATCTTTGTCGGCATTTCTGGAGAGATAACCTATAATCCAGCTATTGTTACCAGTAATCGTTTCAATCTCTTTTTTGTGTGAAGAAAATTCGAAGTATCGTTTGATCATATTGCTTAATGATCTCAGTTCAAATCCAATTTGCACTTCTTCCATAATATAAATCCTTTCTAAACAAATTGTTGTATATAAAACTGTTGTATATAGAACAATATATACTTTCTAATGATTATTGTCAATCATATAAGCATAAAGGATAGTTAGTTGTTACCTTAATGGTGTGCTTTGGCAAACACAGGTTAGGATAGATATCTTTTTTTCATGAAATTGACATACAAAAAAGGATCTATTACAATGAATTGATGCAGAAAATACCGATGAAATAGAACATGTGATGACATGGAGAAAGTGAGCATAAAATGAATGGACAGAATAGATCTAATATTAAGATTGGCTCTAAAGTTATGATTGTATTAAAAGCAGATCAACGCACGGGTAAACTAACTGAAGGTGTTGTTAAAAAGATTCTAACCAATAGCAGTTCGCATCCACATGGCATAAAAGTAATGCTTGAAGATGGGCAGGTGGGGAGAGTACAGAAGATCATGGGTTAGGTATAAACAATGTATATAATTGGATATAGAGACTGTATATAAATTGAAGGGAGTTTTAAATTGAAAGGATATAGAGGTATTATTTTTGACTTAGATGGCACATTACTCAATACATTAGAAGATTTAGCCGATGCGGTTAATCATACCATGCGCCAATATCATTTGGAAGAGAAGACAATTGAAGAAGTTCGAAAGTTTGTAGGCAATGGGGTTAAACGACTAATAGAATTATGTGTGCCTATGGGTGAGGATCATTCTTGTTTTAACGCTATATTAGAGACTTTTATAACTTATTATGAAGCTAATTCCAATCATAAGACAAGACCTTATGACAATATACTTGAGTTATTGGAATCTCTATCAAGTGAAAACTATCACTTGGCTATTGTCTCTAATAAGATTGATAGTGCAGTGAAGGATTTGAACAAGCAGTATTTCAGTAAGTGGATAGAGATTGCAATAGGCGAAACCAAAGAGATTAGGCGAAAACCTGCTGCTGACATGGTTCATGCATGTCTTAATCAGATGGCACTATCTCCAAGTGAAGTGGTTTATATAGGGGACTCGGAAGTGGATATTTTAACTGCTAAAAATGCTGGGATTGACTGTATCAGCGTTAATTGGGGGTTTAGAGATGAAAAGTGGCTTAAGGCTCACGGTGCCAAATGCATCGTCAGCGATGTAAAGGGGCTTGAAAAAGAACTTTTAAATTCAAAAAGAGATTCAGCTTAAAGAAATTATTTTAAAGGTCCCTCTTTTTATCAAATAGACTCTTTCTATTTAATATTAATTTGTTGAATTTTAAATGAATGATTAATTCTTCTATTGCAGAGAGTGTTCCCATTAAACAAAGACCAATGGGTGCAAAGTCTAGTATGTCAAAAGGGCGTATTAGTGGATAAAGAAATAGCATTAAACCAGTCGCTTTATTTGCAATCGTATGCAGACTCCCAAATTTTCTATATTTTATAACAGCAATAATAAAAGCTGCGAATCGAATGCATATAATGATAAAGATCCAAATAATGTACGCCATAGGAATTTCTAATATTGGAATCAGTATGGCCATAACCACTAAGATCATAATAAGATCTGCAAATGAATCTAATTTGGCCCCTAATTCGCTTGTTGAGTTTGTTTTTCTCGCAATATAGCCATCTACAATATCGCTGAGACCACAAAATATGTAAACCAGATAAAAGGCTGTACTGAAAGGCTCTAACTTCAGCAATGATAATGCCATTAAAATTCGAGAAAGCGATATGATATTTACGATTAATTTCATTTTGGGCTCCTTATAACTGCAAACTCAAATTTTACTTTTTTTTCTAATGAAAAACAATACTATACAGGTTAAAAGGATTAATGATAAGCAGATATCAAAGCCATAAAGGATGTTGGACTCTTTAACACCCCATCCAGTAGATTTGAGTAACATAACTCGGATAATTATAGTGTTAAAAAGATTGAGAAGTGCGCCTGCTCCGAAAAGGATTCCAAGTAATTTAAAATGTTTTCTTTTGATCATGTGTGCCTCCTATGATGGGGTCAATACTAGATTCAGAAGTTTTCCTTTACTCCTGATTGAGTTCATCGGATGCCTTTTTCAGTAAACTCAGCATCATTAAGAATGATATTGTTGGAACAACAAATACAAGTATGAAGAGCAATGGTGTTAACTCAGTGAATAAAAAATGAATATAGATTATTATATTTGATATCAAATATAAATACCAAGTGATTCTTGCACTTGATTTTAAGTCTTGGAGATTTGCAAGTTTTGCTTCTAATCTAATACCATAGCAGATGTTATAAATGATAAATAAGTGGATTAATTGAGTTATTAATCCGAAAATGAGGCTCCAAATACTAAGTGGATTGTTATAAAAATCGCTCAGTGATATTAGCGGTGGGAACATATCAAAAAGAGCTATAAAAATCATGAGCAGAGCAGGTCCTCTGCTTTTATGAAAAAAAGGATTGGTATCTTTCATAGCGGATAACCCTTGATAGAAAAAAATATAGCCAATAAAATCGGGTAATATGTCAAATTCGGAGATCCTAAAATCAAAAAAGAAAATAAATCCCCATAATAGTTTGTGATAGTTCATTTGGTATCCTCTCTCCATCGTTGAGTAAGATTATGTCTTATGAGACTACAAAAAAGAACAGCTTAATTATGCTTTTGTATACATCCAATTGTTTTACCCTTGAGTTGTCTGCCCAGAGCTTTTCGCTTTTGACATAACCGTTGATTATTTCAAAATGTGTAATGCTTAAGCTTTTGTATTCAGTGTTTTCTGTCAAGGTAAGTGTTTCACCTAAACCATAACCGGCCACACCTTCACTCCAAACAGTATCCAAATCAAAGTCATGGGCGTTTTGTGCCTCATAGCTTATTGTTTTGTATGGCTTCAGTTCAGAAGAGGCAGATAAAGTAGGTGTTTCAGCAGCACAATACCAGTTACATCCCCCTTTAAATGCATGCTAGTCATCATCACAGAGATAAGATTTTATTGTATGTATTTCCGGATAGAGGTCGGTTGTATCAATAGTATTTTCATTTTCATTCCCGTAAGATAGCATTAAATTGCCTATGTATAAAGTGAGCGTAATAACCATGTACATAAAGAGTGCTGATAATATTTTTTTTCTTTGCATTTTAAACCGCCTTTCATTTTTTCAAATTTAATAATGGTGTGGGCTAGAAGCCTAAACCATCTAATATTATATCATAAAAATAGTTAAAGTAATTTGAAATGAATTTTTATAGAGCTTCACTTGTACTCCTATAAGATAAGCGCTCGATTAGCAACACGAGAAAGGTATGTTATAATGAGTATGTCAAGTTAAATGAATACAAATGAGGAGCTTTATAAATGATAGAATTTGTGGAAAAACAGTTGATTGCGTATGGTCTAAATGAGAAATTTACAGATGTTGCAACGAATGCAGTCGTCGCTATGATGATTGCTTTGATCAGTATCTGCCTTTATTTTATAGCTAAAAAGGTAGTCCTTAAAATTATTGAAAATTTTATTAAGAAGAGTAAAACAAAATGGGATGATATTCTTTTGAAACACAAGGTGTTCGAACGGCTTATTCATATGATTCCAGCAATTGTGGTGCACTCATTTGCGCCAATGTTTCCCAGTTATCAAGTCATCATTCAGAAAATTGCATTTTGTTATATTTTGGTATTCTTTTTGTTGGCACTGGATGAGTTCTTTAATGTCATAGATGACATATACAGTCATTTTGAAGCCTCAAAATCAAGACCGATCAAAGGGTACCTTCAGGTGTTTAAGATTATTTCTTATATTGTTGGCATCATTGTTGTGATTGGCGTCGTGATGGATCGATCACCACTGATTTTATTGGGCAGTATTGGTGCTGCTTCAGCAGTTCTCTTATTGATTTTTCAAAATTCAATACTGGGCCTCGTGGCTGGTGTCCAGCTTTCAGCTAACGATATGATCAGGCTTGGCGATTGGATTGAGATGAGCAAATATGGTGCAGATGGTGAGGTGATAGAAATCTCATTACATACTGTAAAAGTACAGAATTGGGATAAGAGCATCACAACGATCCCAAGTTATGCACTTATATCCGAATCATTTATCAATTGGAAAGGGATGCAAGAATCGGGCAGTAGACGGATTAAACGTGCTATTTATATTGATATGACGAGCATCAAATTTTGTGATGAATTGATGCTTGACCGTTATAAAAAAATTGAATATCTTAAACCTTATTTAGAGCGTAAGGAAAAGGAAATTCTTCATTATAATGAATCCAATTCAGTTGATCGCTCTAATATTGTCAACGGAAGACATCTCACGAATATAGGGACTTTAAGAGTCTACATTGAAACTTATTTAAAGAATCACCCAAAGATCAGTAAAGATATGATTTTAATGGTGAGACAACTCGCTCCAAATGAAAAGGGCTTGCCGCTTGAAATATATGGGTTTATAAATGACAATGCATGGGTTAATTATGAGGCTATTCAATCGGATATATTTGATCATATCTTTGCGATTATCCTGGAATTTGACCTTAGAATATTTCAAAATCCAACGGGAAATGATTTGAGATCAATGGTAAAGTGTTGCCAACTTTAGGCACTGAAGAAATAGAAATGATGGCTCAGGGTCTTAATCGGGTATACTTGGGTCTTATAGAAGCGGCAACACATTCATCAAAAGACGTCGCAAAATATGTGAAAAATCAGAATTGGAAGTCGCTAAAGATATCAAGTGTCACTGCGCACTTAACCTGAAATGGGTATATTGTGGAAAATGGGTTATTTAAAAGAAAAATTCATTCAACTGAAAAGGGGAGGGAAGCCGTTAGCAATTTCTTATATAGCAATGTAGTTGGGAAATGAAGCTTCAAAGAGGACGCAAATGTCACGTTAAATACAATCCAGAATATGGTAATGAATATTTAGTCTTGACTAAATAGAAATAATACTGTTATAATTGTGTTAACAAAGTGCTCGTATGTGAATATTTTGTTAAAGTAATGTAAAATAATTGAATATATCTGACGGTTTAAAAAGAGTGATAATATCAAGCTTTATAGAAGGTCAACACAAAATTAAATTTTTTGTGCTGGCCTTTTTTTGTTGCCAAAAATTGAGCAGACGATTTCTAAGACAATAAAAATAGTGAAGGGATTAGGAGGGTAGACATATGAATAAATTTCCATGTGTGATTATGCGAGGCGGTACAAGCAAGGCGGTTTGTTTTAAAAAAGAAGATATGCCAAAAGATGAAAAGGTTTGGCCAGAATTTTTATTGGATGTAATGGGAAGTCCAGATATAAAGCAAATTGATGGCCTTGGTGGTGCTAATTCTTTAACGAGCAAGGTGGCTATACTTGCACGTTCTGAAGAACCTGGCATTGATATCGATTATACTTTTGCGCAGGTGAGCTTAAACCAGAGTGTCGTAGATCTGAATGGGAATTGCGGTAATATCTCTTCAGCCGTAGCGCCATTTGCAATTGAACAAGGTCTTATAGAAGTTGATTCTAAATTAAAACAGAAAACGGTTGTGATTAAGAATACAAATACCAATAAAATTATTGAAGCCGAAGTTGTGGTGGAAAATGGTGCTTATGTGTCTCAAGGCACGTTGGAAATTCCCGGCGTTCCAGGAAGTGGTTCGAAAATAGGACTTATTTTTCACGGCTCTGAGGGTGCGGTTACAGGGAAGTTGCTTCCAACGGATAATCCAAGGGATTTAATTGAAACATCAAGAGGCAAGATTGAAATTTCAATTGTGGATGCAGCGAATCCGCTAGTCTTCATAAAGGCTGAAGACGTGGGTCTTAAAGGCATAGAGCTTCCTAGTGAATTCGATGGAGTGACACTGGGTTATATTGAGGAAATTAGGTCTATTGCAGCAGAACTTTGCGGGTTTTGTGATAAGAGTGAAGCAACTGTTAAATCGCCAGCAGTTCCAAAGGCAACCATCGTTTCCGCAGCTCAAAGTTATAAGGATATAAAAGGCATCCAATATGAATCTGGGGATATGGATGTCATGATTCGAATGATGTCAATGCAGAAACCACATCAAGCACTTGCTATTACAGGCGCTGTTTGCATCTCTGTAGCTTCTAAAATTGAAGATACGATTGTAAATAGGATAATGGTCAGTGATCAACTTAAGACTCGAATAGCACATCCAGGTGGTGTTATGGAGACTCAGATTCAGATGTGTGGAGAACAAATTCAATCTGTGCAAGTGTCACGAACTTCCAGAAGAATCATGGAAGGCTATGTGTTCACTCATAAAAATTATTAATTGGAGGGTAAGATGAAAAAGATTTTAGCATTAGTATTTATTTTCGTGATGGTATTTACAATGGTTGGATGTGCACCTAAAGCAGAAGCACCAGCACCGGCGCCAGCAAAAGAATCAGCACAAGCTTCAGCACCAGAGCAAGCAGCACCAGAAGCAAAAAAAGTTGATTTTCCAAAGAGACCTATTGAAATGGTAATTCCATTTGGAACAGGTGGCGCAAGTGATATCTTTGCAAGAGGCTATGCGCAAATCGTTGAAAAGTATCTTGGTAAACCTTTGACTGCAGTAAACAAAGGCGGCGCAGGCACAATTGAGGGCCTAACTTATGCTTATGGCGCGCCAGCAGATGGTTATACAGTTTTAGAAATTACACCGTCTTTACTCATTGTTGAAGCGCAAGGTAAAAGCAGTATCAAATTTAGAAGTGAGTTTGAGCCTATTATGCGTGTTCAATCGGATGTGGTTTCAATTGGTGTTTCTGTAAATAGCCAATTCCAAAATATTGATGAACTTATTGAATATGCAAAAGCAAATCCTAAAAAATTGAAAATAGGTGGTTTATCACCAGGCGGTTTAGATGATTATATTGCAAATGGATTTGCACTTGCAGCAGGTATAGAGTGGACTTATGTACCTTATAAATCTGGATCAGAACTTAAAGCGGCTGTTTTAGGTGGGGAATTAGATGTTTATCAAGATAAATTAATCTCATTTTTACCATTAGTGGAATCGGGCGATGTTAGACCGCTAGTTGTTTTAAATGATAAAAAATTGGATTCTGTGGAAGTCTTAAAAGATGTCCCATCATCTGTTGAAAAAGGCATCGACTTTACCCAAGGGTCATGGAGAGGTTTTGTTATCAAAAAAGGCGTACCTGAAGAAGTTAAAAAGATCATCATAGAAGCATTTGAAGAGGCCTATAAAGATCAAGCATATAAAGAAATGGAAGCAAGAGAAATGACCAATGTTCGTGAAGGTTATTTAAATTCTGAAGATTTTGGAAAAGCATGGGATAAAGAGTTCGATTCTTATGTTGAAATCTTCAAGCTCATGGGAGTTATCAAATAAGAGTTGGTAGATTGAATTCTGGAGGATTTCATGTGAATCCTCCAGATCATTTGAAAGGTGGTCAGGGTAAATGGAAATTGTTTTCAATTCGATTGTGGCTTTATTTATTTTACTTTACATGTTCTTTGCGATGCAGTTAGGGGCGTCAAATACCGAAGGCGACATATTTGGAGCAGGTGGATTTCCTTTAGTAATAGCAGTTTTAGGCATTGTTGTTTTAATCGTTATAACAAGAGATATCCTTAAAAATAAGAAGAAGATAGATATCCCAATGTTTAATTTAAAGACAGCTGGTGGTAAGGCAGTAACCTTGAATGTAATGGCGGTGAGTCTATACGTCGTGCTGTTAAATTTTGTTGGGTTCATAATAGCAACGCCGATATTTTTAATTACCAGTGCCAAGAGTATGGGCTATAAGGAACATAGAGCATTGGCAATATACACTATTTTAGTCAGTGCTGTTTTAGTCTTTGTCTTTGGCAAAATATTTTTTATACCACTTCCAAGAGGTATCAGCGTATTTCGTGACTTGAGTTATCTCATATATTAGGAGGGATTAAAATGAATATTATCATTCAATCATTATCACAGATCATAATGCCTTTCAATCTAATGTTGATAACTTTAGGCACATTATTTGGAATGGTATGTGGTGCGTTACCAGGGTTAAGTTCTTCAATGGCAATTATATTGTGCTTGCCTTTTACGTATTCCATGGATCCCGTATCGGGTGTTTTATTACTGGTTTCAGTCTATGTAGGTGGGGCGACAGGCGGTTCCATTTCTGCAATACTGCTTAAGACACCTGGGACCCCAGAAGCGGTTGCAACTACTTTTGATGGTTATCCCATGTCACAGCGGGGAGATGCAGGGCTTGCCTTGGGGCTTGCAGTATCTGCATCCTCATTTGGCACTATTTTTTCAGCGATTTGTATGGTGATCAGTGCACCTTTACTCGCTGTATTGGCTTTAAAATTTCAAAGTGCAGAGTATTTTGCATTAGGTCTTGTAGGCTTAAGTTGTATCACAAGCATAGGTTCAAAAAATCAGATGAAAGCCATTCTTTCTGTTCTTTTGGGATTGATGTTTTCAACCATAGGCATTGACTCCATAAACGGCATTGAAAGATTTGCTTTTAAGCAACCTTTCCTACTGAACGGCATCAATTATATATCGGTAATGATTGGCGCTTTTGCGATCGCCGAAGTGTACAGAAATGTTGAAGAGTTATCACATCGGGACACGAGTACGGTTACAAATTCCAAAGTATCCTTAGTGATTATGAAATTTTCTGAAATGCTAAAAATGTGGAAGACATTCATAAAATCGGCAATTATTGGCACGGTTATCGGGATCATTCCTGCTGCAGGCGGCTCCATTGCATCTTTGATTTCTTATGGAGAAGCCGTACGCTCTAGTGATACACCAGAAGAATTTGGCAAGGGAATACCTGAGGGCATCATTGCACCGGAGTCGGCGAATAATGCTGCTGTTGGTGGGAGTATGGTGCCAACAATGGTGCTGGGCATACCAGGGAGTCCTGTAGCTGCAGTTATAATGGCCGCTTTTATGATTTTGGGCCTCAGACCAGGACCATTATTGATTAGAGACCAGCCTATTTTGCTAAATGCTATATTTTTTGGCATGTTAATAGCGGCGTTACTTTTATTTGTTGGGGGCAGATTTGTCACACGTGAGTTCGCTAGAATTTTAAAATTGCCATATCCTCTGTTGGGCACTTTAATTGCAACATTGGGTGTTGTTGGTGCTTACTCTCTTAAAAATAGCTTTTATGACGTTGCCATTATGTTTATTTTCGGATTTATTGGCTATTATTTTGAAAAGTTTAAATATTCAAGTTCAGCTTTTATTTTGGGATTAATACTAGGCGAACTTGTTGAAAACTCTTTGAGAAAACAAATCATTATTGGAAACGGAAGCTGGAGTGGCTTTGTAGAAAGACCGCTTTCTCTGTTCATCTTAATGGTTGCAGCAATAACGTTTCTTTCGCCTATTATTTCAAAATATAAAAAGAACAAGAAGGCAAAGACTGAAAAGAGTACACACTAGTTTAATAAATATTCACAAAGAGGTAGTTTATAAAGCTACCTCTTTACGAGTTTTTTATGATTGGAGGATAGCATGAGTATTCGACTGGTATTAATTGGAGCAACAAAGACATCGGCTATAGAGTTGGAAGATGTGGTAAAGCATACTTTTGGAAATTTAGTAGAAACAACGTGTACAACTGTTAATGCGTATCAAGATTGTGTGGGCGATTTATATCTTGTATTTATAAATCGTGAAGAAGCGTTTATAAAAATATTTGGACGAGAAAAGGTAATTGCACTGGAAATGCTTCCCCCAGTAGAGTTTTTCGTATCTGTTGCTCAGATTCCTAAAGGTGCAACAGTTGGTATTGTAAGTATTAGCAGCAGTGGCGTGCAGATTCTTCAAAATGCATTAATGGAAGCCAATTTAAGTCATATTCATTATGTGCCAATCACATACGGCGATTCTTCTGAATTAGAAATTCAGAAAAAGCTTTCAAGCGTCAATTATATCATTGGAAACAATGCCTATCTTTCGAAAACCGCAGATTTTTATAAAAAGTATAGCATCTATTTTAACTCTGAGCTCAACATAATCGTCAGCCCACCGAGAGTTGCGACCTCAAAATCAGTCAGCTTAATGGCAAAAAAAGTAATGGAAGTCATTGATCAACAAAATCGGCAAGGAGAATTGATAGAAAGAGCTAAAAAGCTCAAGGATTCGATATCAAATGTTGTTGCAGCGATGCAACAGTTGAATGCATCTCAAGAAGAACTTGCAGCTACGATGAAAGCAGTTGAAACGATAACTGAAAAGGCATCAGATGGTGTTGGCAAAACTGGGGAAATACTTAAGACAATTCAATCTATAGCGAGACAGACCAATATGCTTGGGTTAAATGCTTCTATAGAAGCGGCGCGTGCCGGACAATCTGGGAAAGGATTTTCTGTGGTTGCAGAAGAAGTTCGCAAGCTTGCTGAACTCAGCAATTCAGCAGCCATATCAATAAAGGAACTGTTGACTGAATTAGGGACCTCTATGACGCGCGTTATTGAAAATACAAACATGACAACTCAAATTTCACAAGAGCAGGCACTTGCAACAAATTCGATTGCAATTATGATAGGTGAAATCAACAATTTGAGCGAAGAAATGATGCTTTCAAGTTGAATAAAAATATTCATTCTTGGAAATAGTATTTAGAATGAACCGTGTAAGCGGTATAATAGAATTGAGACAATCCAATAAAACGACATCATAAATTAAGGATGGTAGGAAATGAAAAAGATGAAAAACAATCCTTTAAAAAAAAATAATAATCTCGTTAAAAGGTCTGTATTTATTATTTTGTTAAGTATTCTTTTATCTGCCGTTTTAGCGCTTATTATTTATTCGAATTATAACCGTTTTAAAGATGATCTCATCAGAAATGAACAAGATAGACTCCTTAATATTGCAGATACAATTGCGAGATCTATTGAAAGCTATATTTCTAATCAACAAAGTATCCTTATGATTCTTGAACGCGATCTCGACGTACGTGCATTTCTAGAAGAATCCTCTGATCAAAAATCATTAGCTGTAAGTGATAAAATGCAGATGTTTCTCTCCACTCAAAAGAATGGCTTTGAAGGGATCCAACTTTACCGAACTTCTTCAGCACTCATTGGAACCTATTTAGAGCCTTATAAAAAGAATGCTAATGATAATATAGAAGATGTTAAAGAGGCGTTCAGGACAAATTTACAAACCGCTAGTGAGGTCTATTTCGATGAGGGAAAAAATCCCTATTTTTATCTAAATCAACCTATCTGGAATGAGGAGAAGGTTATTGGCAATATAAGAGCCAGAATTTCAATTAATAAAATATATCAAAATTTTATTCAACCCATAAAATTTGAAAAAAAAGGATATGCATCGGTTAAAACGAGCAGTAGTGTTTTTATTATGCATCCCAAGGCAGACCAGTTAGGGCAGGATGTTCTCAAGATTAGAAAAGAGAAATATCCCAATTATGACTGGTCTGATCTTGAAGAGATGTTTGATAAACAAATGAATGGTGAACGCGGCACTGGTGTCTACAAGTCGGTTTGGGTTACTGATGAAAAACCTAAATTGACATTAAAATTTAACGGCTATTCACCTGCATATTTTGGAAACGACTTTTGGATTGTTACGGTATCAAGCGATTATTATGAAGCGACAAAATACATTAGAACCAATCTTTATACGACAATCATTGTCATGTCAATTATCGCCTTATCTTGTAGTTTATCAGCACTTTACATTGTCTTTATGATGATGAAACAAAAAAAATTGAATGAGGTAGGCGTCCTTTTAGCTCGAGTTCAAGATCTAAATAGTGAGCTTGAAAATGATATTGAGCAAAGAATTATACTTGAAAATAATTTGAGAGAAAGTCGAAGAAAATTTATTAAATTATTTAATACAGGGACGCAGTTGACGTTTGTCGTGAATGCATCTTCGATTAAAGAGGGTGGATTAGAAATTTTAGAGGTCAATGATTATGCTTGTGAAAGGTTGGGTTATACACGTGATGAATTGTTCCAAATGAAATTATCGGATATTCTAGAAAATATGACAGATCAATTAATCACAGGAATTGAAAAGAATAGAACTGAAAAAATGATGACTGAAAATAGGCAGATTTGTATTGAAACCAATTTTACAACTTCTAGGAATGATGTTTTTCCAGTTGAGCTTTATGTACATGAATTCATAATGGAAGAAAGTCTCTTTCTCATGTTTGTGGGCAGAGATATTACAGAAAAGAAACAAAAGGATAAACTCATTGAGAAAAATAGAGGCATTATGATTTATAAGTCTAGATTAGCTGCTATGGGAGAAATGATTGCAAGTATTGCGCATCAGTGGCGGCAGCCTTTATCTAGATTGAATTTAATCATAGGCAATATTGAAGACGCCTATAACTATGATGAGCTTGAAGAAGTGTATTTTAAAGAACAAATCAGCAAGACACAAACAATTGTTCAGGAGATGTCAGCGATTATTGATGAATTTTTATACTTCTTTAATCCCAATAGTGAAAGAGACCATTTTTTCCTTATAAAAACGGTTAAAACCTCTATAGATATGCTTAAAGATAGGCTAAACATCTATGAGATAGAAACGATTATAGAAGCAGATAATGATATTGAGATTTTAGGCTATCACAGTCAATTCTCTCAAGTCCTATTAAATTTGTTAAACAACTCAATTGATGCACTTAAACTTTGTAAGGGACATCGCAAAATAGAAATACGGGTAATAGAAACGGAATGCAACTTGGTAATAGAAATTTTAGATAATGGTGGCGGCATAGCGGATGAGAACATGATTCATTTATTTACGCCTTATTTTTCAACAAAGAATAAGGGAGAAGGGACTGGCATTGGACTATACATTTCAAAATTAATTATTGAACGCAACTTTGGGGGAATGCTGTCGCTAATGAATTATGAGGATGGATTAAAAGCGATAATATCATTGGATAGAGAGGGGACAGTATGATGCAAAAGGCGCATTTGAAATTTTTAAGAGTATTGTTTGTTGAAGATGATGAAATGCAGAGGCAAGAATTGTCGGATTACCTAAAAAGGCGTGTTGGCAAAATATATTTTGCTAAAAATGGTGAAGAAGGTCTTGAAAAATACAAGCAATGCGCACCCAATATTGTTATTTGTGATATAAGAATGCCCAAAATGGATGGTTTGAAAATGGTTAGTATCTTGAGATCTTGGGCGCCATTGGTTCCAATTATTATGTTAACGGCACTATCCGATAAGGAATCCATTTTGGCAGCGGTAGATTTAAATATTACCAATTATCTCATCAAACCAGTGGATCTCAATAAGTTGGAAAAGCATTTAGATCAGGTTGCAAAAGAAATCATTAAAAGAGAAGATGCAATGCAAAATAATTTTAGCGGAGAAGGTTTAGACCAATTAAAACGAAATTTGATAAAGTATATAAAATCAGAAATGGGGAAGGGGCCAAATGAAGTCAATATCAAGCACAATAATCAACAACTGATGATCACCATTTTCGGTGCAATGACGCTCATGGAAAAAAATTTAATGAAAAACGAGAAAAATGTTAACATGGTTAATTATTTAAGAAATCAATTATACTCTGATAATCAAATTTATTTTTGTAAGATGATTGAAGATGACTTGAATATAGCCGTCAAATGGGTGAGTTGTTCAACGGATTGTCTCATTGATGAAACCCTACTGACTTTTCAGACGCAATAGTATTATCCTATAAAATCAATAGTATATTAAGAAATAACAGCAAGAGACCGAAAGGTCTCTTTTGTGATTTTTAAAAAGATATTTTTAGAAATTATCAGATAATTACTCTGTGCGGTTTTATTCCAATAATAAAAAAAAGGTTGACAACGAAAGAAAATGAAAGTAAAATAAAAGAAAACGAAAGTTAACGTCTGATAAAAGAAAAGTATCGAAAATACAAAAAAGTTAAATTGTCTATATATTGAATTATTAATAATTAATAGCATAAAAAAGGGGTATTAAACAAAATGAAAAGAAAGTACAACAAAAGATCTGAGGTGGCCTAGTATGTTTGCAGAAGAAAGAAAAAGAGAAATACTTAGAATATTAAATGAAAAAGGCAAAGTGAGAAATTTTAATCTGTCTCAAATTTTTTCGGTTTCTGAACCAACGATTCGAAAAGATATCAGTGAATTAGATGAACAGAAGTTACTCATCAGAACTCACGGCGGTGCACTTGCAATTAATGCAAATCAGGATGAACCGACGTTTGTAGAAAAAAAAGATAAATATCATAAAGAGAAGGACTTCATTGGTCGACTTGCAGCATCCTTGATTAAAGATCACGACATCGTTATATTGGATTCAGGGACGACCACTGTTGAAATTGCAAAACATATTACAGCAAAGCACATCACTGTGATTACCAATTCACTTAACGTTGCGCAGAGTCTTGAAAATAAAAATGATATTGAACTCATTGTCACAGGTGGCATAATGCGGTGGAATACCATGGCAATGGTTGGACCAATGACAGAAAAAGCCTTGACAGGCATTCACGCTGATATTGCTTTTGTAGGCACAAATGGCATTTCGGAAAAAGGATTTTCAACGCCTAACTTGATAGAATCTGAAACAAAATCCATGATGTTAGGAAAGGCGACTAAGAAATTTATTGTGTCAGATAGCAGTAAAATTGGCAAGACGAATCTATCTATATTTGCAAGTCTGTCAGATGTAGATGGCATTATAACAGATGTTGGGATAGATGAGAACTTTATTGATTACTTTGAGTCAATGGATGTTGATGTATTAATGGGAGGTGGTGATAACAATGATATTAACGGTGACGTTAAACCCCGCGATTGATCGAACCATTGAAATTGAAAATTTAGAAGTAGACAAAGTAAACCGTACATTAAAAGTTAGAAAAGACATAGGTGGCAAAGGCATAAATGTTTCCAAGACGATCTTGGCCATGGGGGGTGATTCTCTAGCAACCATCATTGTCGGTGGTCCAAATGGAGATTTCATTCTGAAAGAAGCACAGCAAATGGGTCTGAAGACAAAAGTAATTTTAAACAAGGGGAACACAAGAGAAAACATTAAAATCGTAGATGTTGTCAATAAAACGTATACGGATATCAATGAGCCGGGACCAGATGCAGACGAAGCTGTGGAAGAAGAAATTTTAAGTTTTATTGGCTCTACACTGAGTGAAAATGATTTTTTAGTACTTTCAGGTTCATCACTTAAAGGTCTAAGCGATGATATTTTTAACAAGATGGTTGAAAAGGCCAATCAAGTCGGTGCCTATACAATGGTCGATGTTGAAGGTGAAAAGCTTAGGACTGTAATTGAGAGCAAACCGAGCTTAATCAAACCCAATATTCACGAGCTGGAAGCACTTTTTAACACATCGATAACAAGGATTGAGGAAGTTGTATCCTATGCTCAAAAGCTTATTGAGAAGGGGCTTCAAACGGTGGTTGTCTCCATGGGAGAAAAGGGTCTGCTTTGGATTGATGAAAATACGGTTTATTTGGGAGAGGCTTTAAAGGTAGATGTTAAATCTACAGTAGGTGCTGGGGATGCAATTGTAGCAGGTTTAGCCAAGTCTTTAAATGAAAAACGAAACGTTGAGGAGACCTTACGTGTTGCAATTTCAGCGGCTTCATGTGTAATTGAAACAGAGGGCAGTAAGACAGGCAATATGGCATCATTAAATACCTATATATCGAAAGTTGATATCGTTAAGTTAGTTTAGACCATTACATGAGTTTAGACCATTACAAAGGAGGCAATATGATTAAGTCACTTTTAACAGAGGAATTATACATTGAAAATTTAAAAGCAAGCACTAAGAAAGAAGTTATTTTAGAGATGATCGATAAGCTTGAGCAATCAGGCAAGCTTGTAGATAGAGCGTTGTATACCGAAGCGGTTTTCAATCGTGAGTCAGAGTTCAGTACTGGAATTGGGATGGGCATTGCCATTCCTCACGGGAAAAGTTCAGGGGTAAAAACACCATCTCTTGTCTTCGCGCGCAGCAAGGAAGGTGTGGATTTTGATTCCATGGACGAAAAGCCATCATTTTTATTTTTCTTAGTAGCAGTACCAGAGGAAAGCGGAGATGAACATTTAAAAATTTTAAGTACTATTTCTAGAAAGTTGATGCATGAAGAGGTCAGAAACAGTTTGATGAAAGCTTCAAATTATATGACGGTTGTTGAAATCTTAAGTAAATAAAATGGGGAGGTCAATAATATGAAATATGTGGCGGTTACAGCATGTCCAACAGGCATAGCACATACGTATATGGCAGCAGAAGCACTCCAAATAGCTGCAAAAGAAATGAATGTAGACATAAAAGTTGAAACAAGGGGCTCTGTGGGAGCTGAAAATGCATTGACTGATGAAGACATCAAACAAGCGGATGCAGTAATTGTAGCAGCAGATACAAACGTGCCTATGGAAAGATTTGATGGCAAGAAAGTATTGATGGTTTCAGTGAAAGATGCTATTAAAGATGCAAGGGATTTGATCGATAGAGCCAACAGCGCTCAAATACAAAAGGGGGACTTAACAGATCAGGTCTCCGCTATAAAGGCTACTAAAAAATCAGAACAAAAAGGCATCTACAAGCACCTGATGACAGGTGTATCCTTTATGATTCCATTTGTAGTGGCTGGTGGTATATTAATTGCAATTTCCTTTGCATTTGGCATCGAAGCGTTTAAAGAAGAAGGCACATTAGCAGCAGCACTTATGACAATTGGCGGTGGCAATGCATTTGCTTTAATGGTGCCTATTTTAGCTGGATATATTGCATTTTCTATTGCGGATCGTCCGGGTCTCGTTCCCGGTATGGTTGGCGGTATGCTTGCAGCTTCAATTGGAGCTGGTTTCCTTGGCGGCATTATTGCAGGTTTCCTAGCGGGTTATGTCATTCTTGGACTTAAAAGCGTTATTAAATTGCCTAAGACATTGGCAGGGCTTATGCCAGTGTTGATTTTGCCAGTACTCAGTACTCTAATCGTGGGGCTTGCAATGATATACATCATTGGCACACCTGTTACAGCAATCAATAATGGTTTGAACAGCTGGCTAGAAGGTATGAGTGGCGCCAACTCGGTTATTCTTGGATTGATTTTAGGCGGTATGATGGCACTGGATATGGGCGGTCCTGTGAACAAAGCAGCATACGCGTTTGCCGCAGGCTCTTTAGTTGCTGGTCAAGCATCACCTGTGATGGCAGCAGTAATGGCGGCTGGTATGACACCACCACTTGGAATAGCACTTGCGACAACGCTTGCTAAAAATAAATTTACACCGGATGAGCACGAAGCTGGAAAAGCGGCATATGCCCTTGGCATTTCCTTTATTACTGAAGGCGCAATTCCATTTGCAGCAGCAGATCCTGCAAGAGTTATTCCTTCAATAATGTTGGGTTCTGCAGTAACAGGCGCATTGTCCATGTTATTTGGATGTGGGTTGGCAGTGCCGCACGGCGGTATATTTGTACTTCTTATTCCAAATGCAGTTGTCAATTTACCGATGTATCTCGTTGCAATTCTCGTTGGAATGGCGATTACAGCATTTTCCTTAATGGCACTTAAAAAGACAGTATAGTATAAAACCGAATGTGACTTGATCGAAAGATCGATTGGGTTTATACTGTAAGGGAAGAGGGAAATAAGAAAGTATAAAAGGAGTTTAATGACGTGGAAAAAAAATTAATTCTCAAAGCAGAAGCAGGATTTCATGCAAGACCAGCCTCCGTTTTTGCTCAAAAGGCAATGACGTTTGATGGCGACGTTTCCATTATCTTTGGTGATAAGGAAGTCAATGGCAAATCAGTTATGGGGATCTTGACACTGGGTGCTGTATGTGGTTCTGAGATCACAATCAAGCTTGCAGGAAAAGATGAAGCTGCAATGATGGCTGAATTGGTCGAAATTGTAGAAACTATGAAATAGCATCAAGAGGATTTGTGAAATATGTTTTTTTAATCTGGCAGAGCCCTAAAGAGGGACTCTGCTTTTTTTAATGCAACAAGATTTGAGCCATAAGCTGTGCTGAGGGATATTCAACCACAAACAGCGTCAGCGAAAATCGTTTTGTGCCCGTATTTACATCATTTCAATGAAGTGATTTTCAAGTAGTCTGATGAAATCTTTAAGCATCTCAGGAATATAGCGATCTTCATTGCGAATGAGATAAATATTGCGAGAAGGCGAATAGCCAGGGAGATATGCGTATGAAAGTTTACCAGAGGCAATCTCCTCACGGACGGATAATTCCGAGAGAATTGAGATGCCTACGTTGCACATAACGGCGCGTTTAATCGCTTCTGTTGAGTTGATTTCAGCAGAAGTTTTTATGTTGAGATGGATGTCATCAGCCCATTTATTTGTGAGCATTCTTGTTGTGGAATTCTGAGTATGCAAAATAAATTTTTCATTTTCTAAATGAGATTTGTTGATGACATCGTATTGATTTAGAATACTCTCTTTTGAAAAGATTAAGACCATTTTGTCAGTGCATAATTTTTGATGGGGTATGTTTTCGAGAAACACATCCGCAGATGAAATAATGCCTAAAGAAAGCTCATAATTGGAAATTAACGCTTGAATTTTAGGCGCCGTCATCACGTTTATTGTAATCATGGCGTTGGGGTAATTTTTTTTGAAGATACTTATGATCTCGGGGAGCACATAAACAGATGGCACACTGCTGGAGCCAATTGTAATGTGATAGCCTCCTGGATCATTGAACTCTTTGACAACCTTTTGGGCGTCCTCAGCCAATTGCAAAATCTTTTGTGCATAAAAGAATATGGCTTTGCCTTCAACTGTTAAGACCGTCTTACCTGCATTGGTTTGGAATATTTTGGTTTTCATCTCTTCTTCAAGACTCTTCATATGAAAGGTAACTGTAGGCTGCTTAATATTTAGATATTGAGCAGCTTTTGTAATATTATTGAACTTATCAATTGCAACCAATATTTCTAATTTTCTATAATTCATTTGTCCTCCACAACAGTTCGATATAGATAAAATCTATGGATATAGAGATTATTTCAAATTTTATTTAACTTTGGATTAACGCAGAGTAAATAGTAAGTTAATGTACAAACTTTATAATGAACCAGAACAAGTGAAGTTAAGAAAAAGTGGGTGACCGTATGAATGTTAAAATTGTCAATTTAAATAAATGGTATGGTGATGTACACGCTCTAAAAAACATCAATATAACGGTAAAAACGGGCATGTTCACATCGCTTCTAGGGCCATCTGGATGCGGCAAGACGACGCTTCTTAAAATTTTAGCTGGGTTGGAATCACCTGATCAAGGTGAAATCTACTTTGATGATCAATGTATTTTTTCAAAGGAAAGAAATATCAATGTTCCGCCTCAAAAGAGGCAAATTGGCATGGTCTTTCAGGAATTTGCACTTTGGCCGCATATGAATGTATTTGAAAATATTGCTTTTCCATTAAAAGCAAAAAAGATGCACGATGGTATTGAAAAACGTGTGGAAGCCATCCTGAAAAATGTCAGACTAGAGGGGATGTCAAAGCGTTCTCCAGATCAACTTTCTGGGGGACAACAACAGAGAGTTGCATTTGCAAGAGCTGTCATTGCAAATCCCAAAATTGTACTCTTTGATGAACCTTTAAGTGCGCTAGATGCTGTATTGAGAGATGAAATGCGCTTTGAAATCAGTCAGATGGTGAAGCAAATGGAACTCACAGGCATTTATGTGACGCATGATCAGATGGAAGCCATGTCAATGTCGGATCAAATTGTCGTCATGAATAAAGGCAAAATTTTACAAGTGGGCACGCCAGAAGAAATTTATAACAGACCTGCAAACAAAATGGTTTTGGATTTTGTAGGGAAAAGCAATTGGTTTAGATGTGGGACTAAAGCCATTAGACCAGAGAAAATTGATCTATATCCAACAGGGCCTTATAAGAAAGTTTCTGGAGTGGTTCAAAGTGTGGCCTATTTGGGGGAAAAATACGAAGTGACAGTTCATATTGAGGCAGAGGGAGATTGGTTGATTTATCATAATAGGCGTGTTCAGCTTGGTGATCAAATGGATCTCTACTTCAAACATTCAGAAGTAATACATTTTTCAGATTGATTAAGCTTTTCTGAACCTGAAAAGTTTAACATAGAACTCAGCAATAATGCCTTTTGGCAAGACTGAGTTAAACGCCAATCACAGAGCCGTAAAGGTGAGGAGAAAAATAAGTAGAAGTGAGGACAAGAAGATGAAGCGAATTTTAAGTGTACTGTTAGCAATTGTTATTTTATCAGTAGGATTAACGGCTTGTGCTGCCAGTGAAAATGCAAATAATACAGCATTGGCATCGCAGTCTGCATCAGAAGCAGCACCGCAGTCAGAAATAAAGCCAGAGACACAACCAGAAACACAACCGGTACCGCAATCAGGAAAAGATGAAAAGTCGGATAAAGTAGTGGTGTACAGTGCAGGGCCCGGGGGATTGTCCGCTGGTATTGCAGAGGCTTTTGAAGAGGAAACGGGGATAAAAGTAGAACTTCTTCAAGCGACATCGGGTAAAATTCTAAGTAAGCTGGAAGCTGAAAAAGAAAATCCTGTGGCTGATGTGGTGGTCTTGGCAACTTGGTCGGCGGCTATAGGTCTCAAAGAAGCTGGCATGCTTCAAGCCTATCCTGAGGCGAGAAACAAAGAAAAATTATATCCTGAATTTTTAGATCAAGATTCACAGATATTTGGCTACAGTGCGTCTGCTTTGGGAATTACTTATAATACGAACTTGGTCAAGAATCCAGGAAAGGACTGGAATGACTACACAGGTGCAGATTGGACTGGAAAGGTGAGCTTGCCTGATCCATCACTCTCAGGCTCTTGTATGGATTTTATATCGGGCTATATTTGCAATTGTGGTGACGAAGGCTGGCAGTTTTTTAATGATTTGAAATCCAATGAAGCCAGTGTAGACGGGGCCAATAAAGCATCTCTTGAAACCGTACTAACTGGATCTAAAAGTGCAGTGTTAATGGGTGTTGATTATATGGCTTATTCTGCCAAGGCTAAGGGAGAACCCGTGGACATTGTCTATCCAACCAGTGGTACTGTGGTTAATCCTAGAGGCGCTATGATTCTGAAGTCAAGTCAAAATGTTGAAAATGCACGCTTATTCATTGATTTTCTGTTGTCGGATAAAGCTCAAGATTTAGTTAAAAAGGCTTATATCATTCCAGGAAGGTCGGATATCAAATGCGATAACAGAGCAAATATGGATGAAATTTCTTTGTTGAAATACGATTGGCCGACTATGATGTCAAATCAAACTCAAATTATTGAAAAATTTGCATCTATTTTCCAATAAATCGTTAGGGCGACAAAAGTGAAATCAGGAGTAGAGAACAGGTGAGCGTTTTGATAAGAGCTATAAAAAAGCATATAAAAATTGAACAAATTGCTGTACTGACACTGCTGACTGTGCTGGTTGCGGCACCTATTTTCCAGATATTATCGAGAAGTATGTATGATGGTCACAGTTTTGATGTGATGGCGCCTTTTAGAATTATTTTGGAAGGCAACTTGATTAAACCCATAATGAACACGTTGATACTTGGCTTTTGTGTCGTTATTGGTGCTGGCGTGGTGGCTCTCCCTTTGGCATTTATAACTGCTAAAACGGAGATTGGCAAGCATAAATGGCTTGATTTGGTGATACTCGTTCCCTTTATGACGCCGCCTTATATTGGTTCAATGGCATGGATACTTTTTTTGCAACCCAATGGTTTTTTCAATCAACTGTTGCCAAAGATCAGTGGGCAAGAGCAGCTGTTTTTTTCCTTCTTTGGTCTTGTCATGATTATGAGCTTGCATTTGTTTCCTTTTATTTATCTTATTATAAAGAATGCGCTTGAAAATATTAGCGGCAATCTGGATGAAGCAGCTGTCGTGCATGGAGCCAGTTCAACTTATAAGCTGATCAGAATCACCATGCCGCTATTGTTTTCAGCTTTTATTTTAGGCAGTTTACTGGTCTTTGTGAAAGCTATTGGTGAATTTGGCACACCAGTTACCTTTGGTAGACGTATTGGGTTTAATGTATTGACTACAGAAATTCACAGGTACGTCTCCAGTTGGCCGATCAGTTTAAGTAGGGCAACGTCACTTTCCTATTTTTTATTGTTCACTTGTATTTTAATTTGGTGTATCCAATCGATATTTTCAAAAAAGCTGAGTTATCAAACCGTTAACGGTAAAGGTATGGCTCGTATTAAGAAGTCATTGAGCAAGCCGCAAAAAATAATCAGCTATTTCTATATTGGGCTCATACTCACGATTTCTGTGGGGATTCCCTATTTTTCCATTCTAGCGACTTCTTTGATTAAGCTTAGAGGTTATGGCCTTCAAAAGGGTAATTTTACACTAGAACACTATCTTACGCTTTTTAAAACAGGCTCTAGCAGTGCAGAAGCTTTTTTAACAAGTTTAAAAATTGCAATTTTATCGGCATCAATTTGTGTACTTATAGGTATTTTAGTGGCGCTTATCGTAACAAATCATAGTGGCAAATTGAGTAAGCTCATTGATTTACTCAGTTTACTGCCCAACTCGGTTCCAACCATTGTGCTCGTCATTGGTCTTATCCTCTTTTGGAATGCCAAGTGGCATATGATTCCCATATACAATACTTTTTGGATGATTGTTGTGACATATGTGACATTTTTTATCCCATATGCGGTGCAGTATATAAAATCTGCTCTATCGCAGATTTCTAAATCCTTGCAATCTGCTGGGAAAATATGCGGTGGCAGCTCATTTTATAATTTTAGAAAAATCATGTTGCCATTGATGATGCCTGGAATCATAGCTGGATGGACCATGACCTTTACGATTGCTTTTAGAGAGCTTGTGGGGGCAATTATGATTTTACCGCCGGGAATGCAGACGTCTTCAACATATATTTTTAATCAGTTTGAACAAGGAGAAGCATCTAAGGGCATGGCAATGGCAGTTGTTTCCGTGTTGATTACCATAACCATTCTGATGTTACTCAATATTTTTGTAGATAAAAGGGTGAATGATGGAAGGTAAACTGGAAGTGTGGGGAGGGACGACAGAACATGGTCGTGCCTGCTACTATGTAAGTGTTGGTGATCAATCGATTTTGCTGGATTGTGGCATAAATATCGTCACTGGAGAAATGCCAGAAATAGATTATGATAAATTGACTAAAGTGGATTATATTTTATTGTCACATGCTCATGAAGATCATTCTAAAGGGCTCATAGAGCTCATAAAATTGGGTTATCGGAAAAAAGTCATCATGAGTGAAGAGACTGGGCGTCAGCTGTATGAACTCTATTCTAGCATACTAAGCAATTGTGCACATGATTTTAAATATGTGGATCAGATGGCGGATTATCTTGAATGGTTTAAGTTGTCAGAGCACATTGAACTCTGCTATGGTGCCAGTGGACATATGTACGGCGCCATTTGGTTTTTGATCAAAATTGACGGGAAAGTGATCTTTTACTCTGGTGACTATAATCATCAAGTTCAAATTTTGCCCTTTCATAGTCCTGAAAAGGCCATGGGTTCAGATGTAATTGATTTTGCAATTATAGATTGTGCGAATGGCTTAGAAGAGCACAAGTCAAAAAAAGAGGCTCATGAATTTGGAAAGCGAAATCTCTTTATAGTCAATCGATTTAGCAAGGCAATCGAAGTCATAGTAGGCCTAAGTGAGCAATATCCAAATCATAGTTTCTATTATGATGAAGCACTTTACGATGAGATTGTCAGGCAAGTGAAGTCTAGAAAAAGGCGGCTTCATCTCTGTGATGAACAAAGGCATAGGCACTCTGAAAGTTTTAGATTGGAGTGGTTTAAAGAGGCGGATTTTATCTTTTTAGAACAAGATCTTTTGAATTCAGAAAGGCAATTTGCAGTGGCATCTTTTTTACAAAATAATGGGCATCAAATTTATCTGACGTCGAAAGCAAACTTTTTGAAATATCAAGAGACGTTTTTTTCAGATCGTATATTGTATCTCAGTGTGAAAGCGCATCAGGGCGTTAAAGGTGTCATCAATTTGTTGAACGTTCTTAAAGTGAAAAAAGCGATTTTATGTCATTTAGATGGGGATGAAAACATAAAAAGTGTCAAGATGCTCCAGTCCAAAGGGTTTGACAATGTTTATTTCTGTGAAGTTAGAGCATCGATTGCATTCTAGAATGAAGGGAAGTATGAATCAGGCGAAAGTCTGAGAAACTTGAGCGGATTAAAAGTGGTGACTGTCGTGATTACGCGTTTTTACAATACCATAATATGAGTTGAGAAAGTGAGTCCAATTGGAGGATTTGCTTTCTTTTTTTATGAATTAAATATAGAGCTCTAAGCATATAGTAACGCCAAAAAGCGCGATCATCCTGTGGATGTAATTGTCAAAGTCGGGTTGAGCTGATATGATGTTAAGTGAGCTGAGTTTACACAAATAAGCCTATAAAAACATAGAATGAAGGATTTTAAACAATAGATGAGAAAATTAGTAATAGGCATACTGGCACATGTGGATGCCGGTAAGACAACTTTATCAGAAAGCATGCTCTTTTTAAGTGGCAAAATACGTCAAATGGGACGTGTTGACAATAAAGATGCTTATCTGGACACTTTTGAACTTGAAAAGACCAGAGGCATCACCATTTTCTCTAAACAGGCAATCTTTAATATTAAGGATACGGAAATCACATTAATGGATACACCAGGACATGTGGATTTTTCGGCTGAGATGGAACGGACGTTACAAGTGCTTGACTATGCGATTTTAGTCATCAGCGGTGCAGATGGTGTACAGGGACATACGAAAACTTTGTGGCGGTTGCTGAGAATTTATAAAATACCAACGTTTATATTTGTCAATAAAATGGACCAAAATGGAACGGATCAAGAGGCGATCTTGGCAGACGTTAAAAAAAATTTAGGAGATAATTGTATTGATTTTGGCATTCAAAATCTCAAAGTTTTTTCCGAGGAAATTGCATTATGCGATGAAACTGTTATGGAAGCATATCTTGAAACAGATCACGTGAGCATTGAACAAATACGTGAAATGGTTAAGAATCGAAGCGTGTTCCCTGTTTTTTTTGGCTCTGCACTGAAATTACAGGGTGTGGAAGTCTTTATGGAAGCCATAAACGATTATGTGAAAGAGTCTCGTTATCCAACTGAATTTGGTGCGAAGGTATTTAAAATATCGAGAGATGATCAAGGCAATCGCTTGACGCATATGAAGCTTACTGGAGGTGCTCTCAAAGTAAGAGAGGCTCTGCAAGGCACGGGATGGACAGAAAAAGTCAATCAAATTCGAATCTATTCGGGACAGAAATTCAGTGCTGTCAATGAGATCCGTGCAGGTGCAATCTGTGCCGTGACTGGACTCAATTTGAGCAAGCCCGGAGAAGGTCTCGGGATAGAAGCCTCTTCAATGGCTCCTATATTGGAACCTGTTCTATCCTATAAGATCGTGCTTCCTGAAGGTATGGATGAACGATTGATGTTGCCTAAATTAAGATTACTGGAAGAAGAAGAGCCGGAGTTTCATTTCATGTGGGATGAAGAACTTCAGGAAATAAAAGTTCAGATCATGGGTGAAGTGCAACTTGAAATCTTACAGGCGCTTATTGAAGAAAGATTTGACGTGAGTATTTATTTTGGAGAAGGCCGCATCGTCTATAAGGAAAAAATCGTCAATGTGGTGGAAGGTGTTGGTCATTTTGAACCTCTGAGACATTACGCAGAAGTACACCTTTTAATGGAGCCAGGGGAAAAAGGGAGCGGGATTCAAGTGGATTCACTTTGCAGTGAAGAAGTGCTTGATAAAAACTGGCAAAGATTGGTTCTATCGCACCTTAAAGAGAAGGTACATCGTGGGGTGCTCACTGGTTCTGCCATTACAGACATGAAAATTACATTAGTTGCTGGTCGTGCACACAACAAACACACTGAAGGTGGCGATTTTAGAGAGGCAACCTATCGCGCTGTCAGGCAAGGCCTAATGGAAGCAGACTCTATTTTGCTGGAGCCTTATTATGCCTTTCAGTTGGAACTTCCGGAAAACTTGGTGGGGAGGGCTATGACAGATGTAGAGAACATGCATGGTACTTGTACGATTGCACATTCAGATGGTGAAATAGCCATGATATCAGGTCGAGCACCTGTTGCCACCATGAGAAATTATCAAAAGGAAGTTATCGCATATTCTAAGGGACAGGGCTTGCTCTTTTTAAATTTAGAAGGCTATGATAGCTGCCACAATGCAAGTGAGATCATAGATCAGATAGCATATGATCCCATAAGAGATAGTCAAAATCCAACGGGTTCCGTGTTCTGTGCTCATGGTTCAGGGTTTTCTGTGCCGTGGGATGAAGTCAAGACTTATATGCATGTTGAAGGGTATTTAAAGTCCGTTAAGACGGAGCAGGAGATAATTGCAAAAGAAGTTTCTGTAAAAAGCGAAACAGAATGGCTGAGTTTGGAGGAGATTGACCAGATCATCAATAGCACCTACAATGCCAATCAGGGCAAAAAATCGGCTTGGAAAGCACAAAAGAAGCGACCTAAAAACTTTTATGAGTCAACGGCGCCCCCTACGATTAAAAAACCAAAGACAACCACCGAAGCTTACTTGCTCGTGGATGGGTATAATATCATCTTTGCATGGCCTGATTTAAAAGCCCTTGCCGCTGATAATTTGGATGCCGCCCGAATGAAGCTGATGGATATTTTAAGTAACTATCAAGGGATGTGCAAGAACCATATTATCGTTGTGTTTGATGCTTATCGTCTTGAAGGGCGAAGGGAATCCATTGAAGCTTATCACAATATTCATGTGGTTTTCACAGGTGAGGCTCAAACTGCGGATCACTATATTGAAAAATTTGCGCACGCCCATCAAGATAAATACCATATTACAGTGGCCACATCAGACGGCTTGCAACAAGTGATCATCAGAGGCGCTGGATGTGCGCTGCTATCGGCCCGAGAACTCATGGCAGAAATTAAATTGCAAAGTGAACGCTTGAAGGCAGATTATCTCAAGCAAGATAATACAGAGCAAACGGCACTAGAAGATACCCTATCTGCAAGTGAAAAAGAAAAGATTGAGGCATTGATACGTAAACCTTAAATATAAAACCGCCCAAATGCGTCTCCAGAATAAATGGACGCTTTTGAGTGGTTTTTTAACGCATCAGTTGTCAGGCATGATGTCTTTGATAAGTTCATCCAATCGATTGAGTTCTGCTTCAAAGGCTAAGGTGTTGGCGTTTTGGCGTAAAGGGTTTATTTGTTCTTTGAGTTCCAATAGAAAATGACGCATGCTAATGACTTGGATTTCATGGGATTTAAGTGATAGATTAAGTGCATTTTTATAATCTGCTAGCTTTGATAGTGAATGATTAATGGCTTTGATTTTTGAGAGATCAAGTGCAGATAGATCATGTGCATGTGTACGGATATTTTCTTTTTCAGCTTCAATATGGAATAGAAGATTGATGTGTGAAGTGGTCTTTTCGTACGTCTGTCCTTCTGTTTCCAGTTTCAATAAGTCCATCTTAGGTATTTGAGAAATTGGCTTATCTTCAGTGGCCAGTATTGAGCCGCTTAAGGTTTGTATAGTGCTTCCGATCTGTTTTTTAATATACAATACACTGAAAATACTGATTGAGATGAGGGTGACGATTCCCACAAGGAGATTGATGATGATACGTGTAGTCGCTCGAGTAAACTTATAGGGATCGATGACGCCAATAGCTTTCCAGCCTGTAATTGGGTTTGTCGCATAGGAGATATAGTAGTGACCAGATTTATTTTCAAAATATAGGGCATCCGATTCATTTTGATAAATCTGATCAATGAGTTCGTTGGTAAATAACGTTTTAGAGATATCATTGTCGAGATTATCTATAATAAAATAGTTTTGATTATCCATCTTCAAGATCATAAAGACAGAACCTTCATTGTATTTTTTTAAAGCATGAATCTGCTCTGACAGATCATCCAGATAGATATCAATAGCCAATACGCCTTTAAATTCATTCTCTTTGTCAATGACAGTTTTGGACACTGTGATCACATGTTTATTCGTTGTAGTATCTACATAAGGTTCAGTCCAAGCAAAATTAGGATTTGAACGGATTGCATTAATATACCAAGGTCTTTGCTGTGCTTCCCAAGATGTATTTGAAAGCGTTTCAGAGGTATCAGGCCACGAAATAAGCTTTTGGGAACCCCATATTTTTTTTTCAGGTGTAAAATAGGCAAATGCAGTTGAGTCATAAACTTGATAAAAATTTTTCAAGAGATCCAGTGTAGAATCATAATATTTTTCTGGATCATCAGAGACATATTGGATCAGTTCATTTTTAGAGAGCATCTCAGTGGCACTTTCAATGTTGGAAAAGAAATCTTTAATAGAGAGATTATATTGTTGTACTGAGCGATCAAAAGCTTCTGTATAATCGTTTTGCAAGATGGTTTGATAGGTGTGCTTGTAAATATTGAAAAAAAGAAACCCCGTTATGAGCATGTAGATCAAGCTTTTTAGAACTTTGCTGTTTAATCGTTTGGTCACACCAACACCTCCCAAGAAATAATGCACAACCATTATAACACATGGAGGATCTATGAATCTCAATTAATGTACATAAATAGTCTTAAGAGGTGACCATTCTTTACAATTCAATATAATTCATCTATAGTGGGTTAGAGAGTCAAAATTCAAATCAGAAAGTATGTGTACTCATATGAAATTAAAGCTTCAAAGAAAAATCGTCTTTCCAATTTTAGTGCTGATGATAGTGCCTACAGTTTTGCTGAGCGTTTTATTCCTCGTCAGCATGCAACGGTTTTCCTATGAAAACACAGTGGAAAAAATAGATCATTCATTTAATTTGATCACAGAGAAAACCCATCAAGTTGAATCAGATTTCTATACGAAACAAAGATTGATTAGTGAGTTGACTGCACTGGAACACTTGGATATTTTCGTCTACGATGGGGATGAACTCATATATGTCAGTAGAGAGGCAACCCATTTAAGTATAGAAGAACTGAAGAAGCGTTATGGATCAACACAGAGATATGAAATAAAAAAAAGGCATTATGAAGATGTTCACCTGTCTATATATGTCATTATTGATAGGCGCGCGATCTTCTGGAGTGTTTTAGAGCTTTATAAACCGTATTTAATTTTAATCACGCTTTCAATATTGATTGCATTGAAAGTGGTGTTGGTCACATCTGATAGCCTTTCAAAGCCCGTATCGATATTGCTTGAGGGGTACAACGACATCATAGCCGGCAATTTTAAGAAGGATATAGAGATTAAGCGTGAAGATGAACTGGGCATGTTAGGCCAAGCTTTTAATGAAATGAAGGCACAGATTGCCATAGGGAGTAACCGCTTTTTACAAATGAAGAGATTTAATGAAGATATTTTACAGAGTATTTCAACAGGGATCATAACGACCAACGAACACGGTGAAATTATCAATTGCAACGATTTTGCAATGAACATGATCGAGCGTGTCATGTGCCTAGATAAACAAAGACCTAAGATTATCAGAGCTTTGATGATGCAGATCAATGAAACCATAGAGCGTATGGACAGCATTAATCGCGTTGCTTCTTTCAATGAATACAATACTAAAGCAGTCATCTATCTAGACATAACCACATCTTTAATGAAGCGCTCTTCCGGCGAGTTTGTAGGCGTCATTTGCAGTTTTAACGACATTACGAATAGAAAGAAAATTGAAGAAAATGTAGAACGGATAGATAGACTGGCTTCTCTAGGTCAGTTGACTGCAGCGTTAGTTCACGAAATAAGAAACCCGTTATCAGGCATAAAAATGGGGGCTCAGATTTTAAACAAGCGTCTGGGACCACACCTTGAATCCGCCGAGCAAGGTATTTTTGAGGCAATGATTAAAGAGACGGATCGCCTGGATCTTCTCATGACGGATCTTTTGAATTTTTCCAAGCCTAGAATTCCAAAGGCTCAGATTGTGGATGTGTTTGAGGTGATCGACAAGGCACTCCTATTCTCAGAAAAGAAAATAAGAGAAAAGGCGGCGCTTATAGAGGTAAAGGATCAAATGAGAGGGGTCCAAGTACTCTTTGACAAGGGACAACTCATGCAGATCTTCTTAAATGTCATTGCCAATGCGCTGGATGCAATCGCTTTAAACGGTAAACTTGAAATCACCGTACAAAATTCAAGAGGTGCTACTGGAGAAAATATATTGGTTTCGTTTGAAGACAATGGTTCTGGAATCAAGAAGGAAAATATGAATGCCATTTTTGATCCCTTTTTCACGACGAGAGAAGCGGGAACGGGTTTGGGGCTTTCTGTGGTTCATAAGTTGGTTGTCTCCAATCAAGGCAATATTGAAATTGACAGCATCGAATCTGTGGGCACAGTTGTCAAAATTTATTTACCCATGCATAGGAGTGCGTAATGAATACGAAAATTTTAATAATTGATGATGAAGAAATTATGAGATTGACACTTAGAGAAGGCCTTAGCGATCTTGGTTATGATATAGAAACGGCTGCCAGTGGCGGTGAAGCCATTCAAAAGTTAAAGCAATTTGAACCAGACGTCATTTTATTGGATATGAGATTGGGGTCAGAAAGTGGTTTAGAGATTGCAAAAAAAATCAAAATGACTGATGAATATGTGGAAATTATTATTATGACTGCTTATGCTGATATCAATACAGCCATTGAAGCTATAAAATTGGGTGCCACGGATTATATAAAAAAGCCCCTAGATCTTGACGAAATTCAAGTGAATATTTCAAGAGCCATTGCAAGCCAAAGTTTGAAAAAGAAGTTGAAATTGTACGAAGAAAAAGAAATGAAATCTGAAAATACATTTATCAGTGCAGATCCAATTATGGAGGACATTAAGAAGAGAATGTCCATATTAGCTGAAAATGACTCTGTGACTGCACTAATCGGTGGCGAAACGGGTACAGGTAAAGAAGTTGTGGCAAATTATATTCATAAAAATGGCTCTAGAAAAGACTTTCTGATGCTCAGTGTCAACTGTGCTGCGATTCCCAAACAGCTACTGGAAAGTGAACTCTTTGGATTCGAAAAGAATGCTTTTAGTGGAGCGACTTCAAGGAAGAAGGGGCTTTTGGAAATGGCACAAGGAGGCACTTTGTTTTTAGATGAACTTGGAGAAATGCCACTGGACATACAAGCTAAAATTCTCAGATTTTTGGAGACGAGAAAGTTTAATCGGATAGGCGGGTTAGAGGAAATTGAAGTGGATATTCGTATTATCGCGGCAACCAATAAGAATCTGGAAGATGCCATTGCTCAAAAGACGTTCAGAGCGGACTTATATTATAGGCTAAATGTGGTGCCAATTCATTTGCCGCCTCTCAGAGAGAGACCCATTGATCTAATAGAACTTTCAAAATACTTTTTAGAAGTTTACAATCTGAAGTTTAAAAAGAATATCAAGGGCTTTACCGATCATGCATTTAATCAAATGCGTTCTTATCAGTGGCCGGGCAATATTAGAGAGCTTAAAAATATCATAGAAAGAATTGTGATTCTCAACGACATAGACTATATTGATGTGGAGCAGCTTCCAAGTGAAGTGCGAGATCAAAGCACGAAAGCAACGAAAGTTCAGAGAGAAAAAGCAGTGGATACACCCATACCAGAAGGATTTTCTTTAGAAGAGGAAGTGGCGGACTTAGAGAAATACTATATTTTGAAAGCACTGGAAATATCGAAGGACAATTTTAGTGCCACATCCAAAATTTTGGGTATTTCAAGACATGCCCTTAACAGAAGAATCAAAAAGTATTTTGAAGATGATTTGCCTTTGAAATCATAATCCAGTTACGTATAAAAAGTGCTCGATATCGAACATGATGTTTGATTTCGAGCACTTTTTGTGTGCGATATTTTACATATGAGGTGAAGCAGATGGGAAAAAATTGTCACATACCGCTATTTTAGTATAGAAGTATCTTGGCATATATTTTGCAAAATATAGAATGTGCCAGAAATTTAATAGGAGGTTGTAATGGAAAAAACAGCTTTAAGGAATGCAATTGAGAATAATCGAGATGTGACAAAGCTTGGGGAAGTGGCATCCTATATTCCAGAGCTCGCAAAAGGGAATAGAGATGCGCTTGGGGCATGTATCTTTGATACAGGCGGGAATTTGCTTTTAGAAGGGGATTATGAGACAAAATTTACGATCCAGAGTGTTTCAAAAGTGATAACGCTCATATGTGCTTTGATAGATAATGGCAAGGAAATCGTATTTTCTAAGGTGGGTAATGAACCCTCCTCTGATCCATTCAATTCACTCTTAAAACTTGAAATTGAAGAAAATCACAAGCCGCTTAATCCATTTATCAATGCAGGTGCCATTGTATGCACTTCTCTTGTGGCAGGGGATAATGGCATAGAAAAATTCACTAGAATTTTGAATATGATTCGAAAATTGGCTAATAACGAGAACATAGAAGTCAATTATCCTGTTTTTAGATCTGAAAAGTTAACGGGCAATACGAATCGTGCAATAGCATATTTTCTTAAAGGTGCTGGAATCATTGAGAAAGATGTAGAGGATATTTTAGATACTTACTTCAAGTGTTGCTCTATCGAGGTGGATGTTGAAGACATTGCGAGAATAGCCTCTGTAATTGCCAATAATGGCATTGCGCCGTGGTCAAAAGAGATGCTCATTCCCAAAGAGGTCAACCGTATCGTCAAGGCAACGATGTCCACTTGCGGGTTATATGATTCATCAGGAAAATTTTCTGTGGATGTGGGGATTCCTGCTAAAAGTGGTGTAGGTGGCTGTATCATGGCAGTTGTGCCGAATCGCATGGGCATAGCAGTTGTGGGACCATCACTTGACAAACACGGGAACAGTGTTGCAGGTATTAAGGTGATGGAGTCGCTTTCCAGAGCACTTGAACTGAGCATCTTCTGATGTGAAATCAAACACAGTACATTATAAATAAAAAAAGGGGAATAATACAATGTTGGATTTTATCAATGATTTTATATCGTTTAGCAACAATATACTTTGGTCATATGTTTTAATATTTTTACTTATTGCAGTGGGGACCTATTTCACAATATATCTTAAATTTGCACAGTTTAGATTTTTTGCAGATACCTTTAAGATTTTGGGTGGCGGAGATAAGGCGTCTAAAGAAAAGGGTAAATCGAGTGTTTCCTCATTTCAAGCATTTTGTTTAAGTGTTGCTTCTCATGTGGGGACGGGTAACTTAGCAGGTGTTGCCATAGCAGTTACAACGGGTGGACCCGGTGCGATTTTCTGGATGTGGGTGATTGCACTTTTGGGTTCAGCATCAAGTTTTGTAGAAAATACTTTAGCACAAGTTTATAAAGTTAAAGATCATAATGGCTTTAGGGGTGGACCGGCATACTATATGGAGAAAGCCCTTGGCAAGAGAAATTTAGGCATTATATTTTCCATATTAATCACGGTTTCATTTGGTCTTGTATTTAACTCAGTGCAGGCAAATACGATTATTTCATCATTTGAAGGTGCGTTTGGTTTAGAAAAAATATGGGGCGCAGGTATTTTAGTTCTATTGACGACTTTGGTTATCTTCGGCGGCATCAGCCGGATTGCAAAAGTGACAGAAGTCATTGTACCTGTTATGGCAGTTGCTTATGTATTAGTGGCCTTTTTCGTCGTTTTTAAGAACATTACAGAATTGCCCCATGTGTTTAAAATGATTTTCGAAGGTGCTTTTGGACTTAAACAAGTTGCTGGTGGCGGTCTAGGTGCAACGATTATGATGGGGATTAAAAGAGGCTTATTTTCAAATGAAGCCGGTATGGGGAGTGCGCCTAATGCGGCGGCAACTGCTGAGGTAAGTCATCCTGTAAAGCAAGCGATTATGCAAGTATTTGGCGTTTTCCTAGATACAATTGTAATCTGTAGTTCAACTGCTTTCATCATATTCGTTTCTGATATTCCAGAAAGTGCTGGTCTCACAGGGATACAATTAACTCAGGGGGCTTTGACTTCACAAGTAGGTGCTTGGGGCAATATCTTTATTGCAGTTTGCATATTCTTATTTGCCTTTAGTTCTATACTGGGGAATTACTACTACGGAGAATCTAATATTGAGTTTGTAAATGGGAGTAAAACACTCTTAACCGTATTCAGATTTGCCGTACTCGGCATGATTTTATGGGGATCAATGTCTTCACTGGATATCGTTTGGAGCATGGCGGATCTGTTTATGGGATTGATGGCCATTATGAATCTGCTGGTTATTTTCAAGCTTAGAAAAGTGGTTTCAAAAGTTGTTGCAGATTATGTTGCACAGAAAAGAGCAGGCAAAGAGCCTGTCTTCAATTCAAAATCTATCGAAGGTCTTTTTAATGTAGAGTGTTGGGGCGATGAGCAATCTGAAACAAGAGCAAATAATAATGCTAAAGAGAAGCGAGTAGCTTAAACAGAGTTTATAGATTAATCGTTCAAAAAACTGATCTCATGCGTGATTTGAGATCAGGTTTTTTATGTCTACATATTGAGCCTCTTCAATTTTGAGTCTCGCAAAACCGTCAATAGAATTGATATCTAAATAGTAACCGCCTTTTATAAGTTCGATAAATTGGTATTTTTTGATGTGTTCATAAGCGATTAATGTGTTTCCATTCACGATGAGTGTCTTGGAAGTGAAGAAACAGGCTGAAGTGTCCAGTTGATTTAATGACCAAATAATGGGGACGGTAAAAAATAGATGTATTGTCCCTAAAAGGATAACGAGGAGTAGGTTTGACAATAATTCATAGTAAATAAATGAAATGACAACGAGTAATACTAAACTATAAATGCTTAATAAAGCTTTATAGCTCCATATGTTGCCTTTGGTAATACCAACAAAATGATCCGCGCGGTGATAAATGAGCTCATTGCCAACAGTCTGTTCAATTTTTTTCAAGTGCATTTGATGGGCTTTAAATATTTTTTTTATAAAAAAAGTGATGGTCATAATCAATAATGCAATCCACACCATCATAATGAAGCGATCGTGCCAAGTTTTTTTATAAAATACAAATACACCTACAATGAGGCATATATTGAGTAGGAAGAAGCGAAACGCTCTTTTTTTATAAATCTTACAGGATAACAAATAGTCACTATAGTTCATTTATACACGCTCCCTTAAAATAGAGATGACTTGGTGGTATTGGTTGGCGTTGACATCGATGCTTTTTTTTATGGTCATTGGAGTCGCTTTATTGTTATTGGATAATTTATGGATATGTTCAATGATGAGTTTATAGTGTTTTTCATTTGAGGCCATATAATCTCTAGACCAAGAGACCCGGTCTATTGCGGTCCAAGAGAAAAATCTATTTTTTATGACAATGCCATCTTCCAGGATTAAATACTTGGGAATTCTATATTTTTCACTGTGGATGAATAACCAAATCGAAAATGCAATTATGGCAATGAAGCCAATTATGAAGAAAATATTGTTACCTTCGTAGGCAAAGATAACCATAAAGACTAAAACAATAGGGAGAAAGAAGATCGAAATAAAAAAGTATTCCCATGGAAAACGTTTTTTATAGGCCCATAATACCAATAGGGGATCTTGTGAAATTTTAAGTTGATGCACAGGAATACCATTCATCCCAGAGAGACCTTGTGATTGGAAATTGAAATAGAACAGCATCGGGAAATATAGACAATTGAATAACAAGCTCCACAAATCACCAAGAGATCGGGGTTCATCTACTCTAGGTTCTGTAGAAGCACCAGAAAAAAACATGACAGCTCCAAGTGTGGCAAGTATGAGAATGGATGCCAGTACTTTTAAGCCAATCCGTAGAAATTTTCTGCGTTTCATGCCCTCATAATCCGTAAAGCTGTAACCAATTTCAGTAGGATCACCCATTTGGAGCAATGCTTTTCGAATAGAGGCTTCCTTGTAGTGTCCAGCAGCCATATAATCTTCTGTGAGACTGAACAAGTGATCTAGAAGTTCATCTTTTATGACTTTGCCCTCATCTTCTGTATAAACTTGATCCAGTACCTTTTGTATAAAAGCAATCACGCTCTTGTGATTTGTAATATCGGTCATCTGAAGTTGATCTTCAGTGGATTTAACTTCCGCTGTACTTTTTATCATGACTTATCTCCCAGTTACTCCATTAATAATTTCATAGCAACAGTGAAATCTTGCCATTCACTTTGCCTTTCATTCAAATTTTTCCTACCTTTATCGGTAATTTTATAGTATTTTCGTTTTCGGCCCTCAATACTGTCCCAATAAGATTCAATGTGTTCTTTCTTTTCTAAGGCATGTAAAATTGGATACAAGGTACCTTCTTTGAGTGAAAAAACGCCATTTGACATGATTTCAAAATGTTTAATCATGCCATAGCCATACATTGGCTGACGATCAAGCGCTTTGAGAATCATCATATCGGTGGTGCCCTTAAGAAGTTCTTTGTTCATGGAATGCTCCTTTCTCAGGGATACATAGTGACTCAATGCATCGGATTACTAGGTATTACTATAACAGATGAAGAAGTGATATTCAAGTCGAAATTATACATTTGATCCTAAATGTCTAATTTCTAGACACATGTCCACTTTTGTCGGTTGTGTGGCACATCTTGGAGTGGTAGATTTTAAGTATGGAAACAGTCCATATGGCAACAGTCCATGAAGTGATTGAATCCAAAAAATTTATCATTACAAGGAGGAACTTATGTATTATAGCAGTGGAAATTATGAATCTTTTGCACGTCCATTAAAACCTGAGGGTGTGGATAATAAATCGGCTTATTTAGTGGGTGCTGGACTTGCCTCTCTATCAGCAGCATGTTTTTTAGTACGTGATGGTCAAATGAAAGGTGAAAATGTTCATATTTTAGAAAAAACAGATTTATCAGGCGGCGCATGTGACGGTTATGAATACAATAATTTAGGCTATGTTATGCGTGGCGGTAGAGAAATGGACAATCACTTTGAATGCATGTGGGACTTGATGAAATCCATTCCTTCTATTGAAACTGAAGGTGTCACAGTCCTAGATGAATACTACTGGCTGAATAAAAGTGATCCCAACTATTCTCTAATGCGTGCAACTATGAATCAAGGTCAAGATGCACACACAGACGGTAAGTTTAACTTATCGGATAAGGGTGCGATGCAAATCATGAAACTCTTCTTCACACCTGATGAAGTATTAGAGGATAGACGTATAGATGAATTCTTTGATGCGGAAGTATTGGACTCGAACTTCTGGATGTACTGGCGCACTATGTTTGCATTCCAAAATTGGCACAGTGCTCTAGAAATGAAACTCTATATTAAGCGATTTGTGCATCATATTGGAGGCTTACCTGATTTTAAGGCACTTCGCTTTACAAAATACAATCAATACGAATCTTTAATCTTGCCAATGGTTAAATACTTAGAAGAACACAATGTTAAGTTCCATTACAATACACAAGTTGTCAATGTGGAGTTCGACATTAGTCCAGATAAAAAAGTAGCGAAAAAACTGCATTATATCCAAGCGGGCAAAACAGTGGAACAAGATTTAACGGAAAACGATCTCGTCTTTATCACAAACGGTGGTTGCGTTGAAAATGCAACATTAGGAGATCAAAATACTCCTGTTAATTATACACCAGAATTAAAAGAAGGCGGCGGCTGGGATATGTGGCGTAAAATAGCGGCACAAGATAAATCCTTTGGAAATCCAGATAAATTCTGTAGCGCACCAGACCAAACCAACTGGATGTCAGCAACTGTTACAACGCTGGATGATCGCATTCCACCATATGTTGAAAAAATCTGTCAAAGAGATCCATTCAGCGGTAGAGTGGTAACAGGCGGAATTGTCACTGCAACAGATTCAAACTGGCTCTTGAGTTGGACGTTTAACAGACAGCCACAGTTTAGAAATCAACCCAAAGATCAATTAGTGGGTTGGATTTACGGCTTATTTAGTGATAAACCGGGCAACTATGTCAAGAAAACAATGCTTGAATGTACAGGTAAAGAAATTTGTATGGAATGGCTCTATCACATGGGTGTTCCTGTAGATCAAATCGATGATTTGGCAGAAAAAAGTGCAAACTGTATCCCATGCATGATGCCTTATATTACAGCATTCTTCATGCCGCGTAAAAAAGGAGATAGACCAGATGTTGTGCCAGAAGGCAGTGTTAACTTTGCATTCTTAGGTCAATTTGCTGAAACCAAACGCGATACGATCTTTACGACGGAATACTCTGTCAGAACGGCAATGGAGTCTGTTTATACACTACTTGACATCGACAGAGGCGTTCCAGAAGTATGGGGCAGTGTCTATGATGTGAGAGATCTTTTAGATGCAACGGTCAAAATAAATGATGGTAAAAAAATTACGGATTTAAATATGACACCTGAACAGAGAATGATGTTGGCTGGATTAGTCGGCAAAATTCAAAATACTGATATTATGAAATTGCTTACTCAATACAATGTGATTTAATTCATAAAATTAAATGCATAAAATTAATTCATAAAAGAGGCGCTTAAGTCTCAATGAAAAAAGGTCTACCCTAGTCTGTAATCACTGGGGTAGACTTTTTTAAAGCTATAATAATGATCAGCAGGCCGTAGAAAGGTTTCATGAGCTCCAAACTAGAATCATAATTGACAAACTGGCTTTAAAAGCATAAAATAAATGTCAGTAAAATAAAAGCCAATATAATATTAAAAACCGTTGAGTAAGAGAAGTAAACATCAAATTTTGAATTCAAAGAGAGCTATGGCTGGTGAAAATATAGCATTTCAAATTATGTTGAATGGACTTATGAGGGCAACCCGAAAGCATTGCGAGTAGGCGTTGACGGAAATCCTAACCGTTATAATGGAAGCATATGTTAGTATGTGAAACGATTTAGTTTAGGTGGCTAAGCAGATGATAGACCTCTGTCCTTTATAGGATGGGGGTTTTTTGATGTCCTTCATAATCGTGACACAATATCCACAATCATAATTAGGAGGTTTCAAGATGAAGCGCATTTTAACAGGAGATCGCACAACCGGTAAGTTACACATTGGACATTATGTAGGGAGTTTACAGAACAGAGTGGCACTACAAGACGCGTATGATACGTTTATCATCTTAGCAGATGTTCAAGCCTTGACCACACACTTTGAAAATCCAGGGCTCATCAATGAGAGCATCTATGACGTCGCTATTGATAACTTATCTGTAGGCCTTGATCCAAATAAAATAACATTATTTCAGCAGTCAAGGGTAAAAGCAATAGCGGAACTCACCATATTCTATTCCATGCTGGTTTCTGTCAATGCACTAAGACATAATCCCACCATCAAAACAGAGGCCAAACAATATGGTTTTGATGACTTGAGCTATGGTTTCTTAGGTTATCCTGTCAGCCAAGCGGCGGATATGACTTTTTGTAATGCAGATTTAGTCCCTGTGGGTGAAGATCAAGTGCCCCATATTGAACAAGCGAGAAAAATCATAAGGCGGTTCAATACATTGTATGGCAAAGGCGAGAGCATCATTACTGAACCACGTGAGTTCATCAGTAATACGCCGAGGTTGATTGGGCTAGATGGCAACTCTAAAATGGGTAAAAGTCTTGGCAATGCCATCTATTTGTCAGATACAAAAGAGGCAGTCAATCAGAAAATAAAGTTAGCAGTAACCGATAAAAATAGAATTAGCATAAAGGATAAAGGCAACCCGGATATTTGCACAGTGAGCAAATATCATCAGGTTTTTAACCCAAGTTCATATAATGATATTTGTGAAATGTGCAAAAACGCAAGTATTGGCTGTGTGGCGTGTAAAAAGCAATTGTCTCAAGCCGTCAACAGCTTACTTGAACCATTTAGGGAGAAACGTGCGTATTATGAATCGCATAGAGATGAAGTACGTGCTATAATCGAAACAGGCAGTGAGAAGGCAAACCAAATTGGCAATGAAACCGTTGAACAAGTTAAAAGCGCAATGAGTATTCAGCTGATCTAGAATTAATAGACGCTCTCGGATTTTCCTATTTGAAATATGATGCCAATTTGAATAAAATAGAGAGGATATAAAATCTCTACAGAAAGTGTAAAACATTTCTACCGATGGTGAAGGTATCATCACAAATAACTTGAATTGAGGTGTGTTCAATGAAGCATAATGAGCTAATATATAAATCTCCATATGAGGCATACCCTCATGTGGAAGCTGAAGAGGTTATCATTCGAAAAATTGTATCCAGTGATCTTGATCGACTTTATGAAATTTATAGCAATGAAAACTTGTTTAGACATTCCCCTATGATGCTTAAAAAGAATAAAGAGACCGTTGCAAATATGATCGGTCACTTTGAACGAGATTTTAATAAACACAAAATGATCATGCTGGGGATTGCGTTTAGAAAAACGCCTGACGATTTGGTAGGCACTTTTGAGCTCTTTGACTACAATAAAGTGGTGAACATGATCACTGTGGGTTATAGATTAAATGAGCAATTTTGGGGGCAGGGCATTGTATCAAAAGCGGTTCAGGCCATGACAGATTATCTTTTCAATTGCATTGGCATCAACCGGATACAAGCTTTTGTAATGCCTGAAAACATTAAGTCTCAAAATGTACTCATCAGAAATGGATTCACCGTTGAAGGCACTATTAGGCAAGGGACCGTTTGGAAAGGGCATGGCGTTGTAGACCTTATTTTGTTTTCTCGATTGAGAGCCGATGAGTTCGATTGAGAGCAAATGATCTTGAGTGAAAGTCGATTAGGAGGATGGCAGTTCAAAAAACTTTGCCCCATGTTCCAGTATTTTAGTCAGTGTCGTGGCCACAGTCTCTATGGATTCCTTGTGTCCGTTTTCAAGCCACAGTTGGATGACACCGATAGAACCCGAGACCGTAAACGCAGAAAATGTTTCGTAAGAAAAGGCATCGGAGTGACGATAGAGTTGACTAAATGTATTGAAACAATCTTTTTCAATGGTCCTTTTGAGTTTGTTGAAGAATGCTCTATCCTCTGTTTTGGTCAATAGCAAGAGGCAAAGGTCTGCATTATCTTCAATATACCTGAGCAGTTCTATAAAAAACGGATAGCTTTGCTTTTGTAGTTCGCCTACATTGTTGGTCTCTAACATAGTTGTGAGTTCCTGCATCATTTCATCTTCAATTTGGTGGAGTAGATCGTTTAAATCTTTACAGTGCAAGTAAAAAGTGCCTCTGTTGATATCGACTAATTCCACCAACTCTTTTATAGTGATCTCGTGAATGCTTTTTTTCATCAAAAGGCTTATGAGTCCCTGTCTTAATAAATGTCTCGTTTTACGCACCCGTCGGTCGACTGGGTGTTTTTTAATTTCGTTCACAAAAAATTCACCTCCCATAAACATGATAATAGACGAATTGGTTCGCTATGTTGATTAATAAACAAATGACAAATAATTTGAATATTGAAAGTTTATCTCCTTTAAGTATAATGTACATATGTTTAAAAATCAACACGTGTTCATTAAAATGCTTTTATGGTTATTAGAGGATCTAGGAGGAGACAGACATGAAAATCAAAAATAAAAAGGGACGAGTGGCAATCGCCTTACTCGGGATTATAATGATTTTTTTATTATCAGGCTGTAACACTGATGAAGCGGTTAAGACAGAATATAGAAATGTGAAGACACTTTTAATAGCAAATACGGATCAGAGCACATTTGAAGGCCTTTCAGGGAATGTAACACCTATGGAAACGGTGAAAATGAGTTTTAAAATTGACGGTGTTATAGAGCGCATTTTTGTTAAAGAAGGTCAAGCAGTGATGAAAGGCGACTTGATTGCTAAATTGAAGGACCGTGACTACAATTTAGCACTTGACGCCGCTAAGGCACAATACGATGCGGCAAAGATGCAAATATCAAAAGATATCCCCAATTTATTAGATCAGGCAAAAGCACAGCTTGAACTGACACAACTCACCTATGACCGAGTGAAAGCGCTCTATGAAAATGGTGCCGTGTCAAAATCGCAATGGGATGAAATTTCAGCAAAGCTCATTGTGGATAAGAGTACTTATAAACAAGCTCAAGATGCCTACGAGATTGCCACAGTTCAGCTTGGACAGGCAAAGGCAGCGTATGAAATGGCGCAAAAAAATATAGAGGAAACTTCTATCTATAGTCCTATGGATGGCATTTTGTTAAAAAAAATGAGTTCTGAAGGAGAAGTGCAAGGCGCAGGTTATCCTGTTGTGGCATTGGGCTCAGTCGAAAATATGTGGGCAGAATTCGGTGTGACGGATGAACAGATCAATGCGTTTAAAATAGGTGAAGAAATGCCTGTATATGTTTATGGTGCCGATGTTGAAGTCAAAGGCATTGTCGATGAAATTGGCGCACTTGCAGACGAAAAAACGAGATTGTTTACAGTGAAGTTAAAACTTGAAAATAAAGACGGTTTATTAAAATCAGGCATGATTGCAAAGTCTGAGTTGCAAAGTGAAAAATCTGGAAAAATCTATGTGCCCTTTTTAAGTGTCGTCCATCTGTCTTCAGGTGAAATAGTGTACTTATATGATGAGACCTCGCATAAGGTAAAAGCATGCCCAGTGACCACAGGCGTCCTCTTGGATGATCGCATAGAAATTTTAAAAGGGCTTGCTGAAGGCGATGTGCTCGTTATAGAGGGGCAGTACCAAATCAGTGATGGTGAAGAGGTGATGATCAATGATTAAATGGTGTGTAGATCATAAAGTTATCGTCGTTTTATTCTCCATTTTGCTAATTGCTGGAGGGGTCTTTTCCTATACGGATTTAGAAAGACAGGAAAATCCGACGATAACGCCGCCGATTGCCCTTGTGCAGTGTATTTATCCCGGGGCGAGTCCTGAGGATATTGAAAAAGAAGTGACCAAAAAAATAGAAGATAAAATTGGCACAATCGAAGGCATTAAAACGATAGAAAGTTTTTCACTCGACAGCGTAGGCATTATAAAAGTAACCCTGGAAGATATGAGTGACGCTGAAATATTAAGGCGATGGGATAAATTAAGAGATAAGGTAGATGCCGTAAAGACGGATTTGCCTGAAGCTGCTCTTGCGCCTACGATTGATACAGAATTAACCAACAGTTTTGGACATGTTATAGGGATCAGTTCATCAGATTACACCTATCAAGATTTAAAACGGGTTGCTAAAAATCTGGAACAGAAAATTAAGGTCTTAGATGGTGTTGCCGAAGTTAAAATCGTTGGAGAAATCAGTCCTTCGGTGGAAATTCAAGTAGATATGGCTAAACTCAGACAATATCACATTGCGCCAAATATGATTTTAGGAGCAATTCAATCTAGAAACGTCAATATCCCAGGCGGTAATTTAAATCTGGAAAAGAGCAAAATTCCAGTTCAGATTACAGGAGAATACAAGAACATTGAATCGCTACGAAATACAATTGTTGGGGTATCAAGTGATACAGGTATTCCCATAAGTATTGGTGACCTCTCTACTGTCACTCAAACAGAGAAAGAAGCAGATAGCTATGCACTTGTGGGACAAGACAAGGCCATTATTGTGGGGGTGCGCTACAGCAATGGTCAAAACGTGCTGGAAGCTGCAAAAAAAGTGGATGAAACCATCAAGACATTTGAGAAAAATGCGTTATATAAAAATATGAAATTGACGATTCTAAATAATCAACCAGCTTATGTCAGTGAGGCCATTAATTTATTTGTGGACAACTTATTATCTGCGGTTGTCTTGGTGATTATAGTAGTCTGGCTTTTTATGGGCATGAGAAGTGCGATAATCGTGTCAGTGCCAATTGTGATTGTAACAGCCGTTGTCTTGATCTATATGAAAATGACGGGGATTCCGCTTCATCAAATTTCCATAGCGGCTTTGATCATATCTTTGAGTTTACTGGTGGCAAATGGGATTGTGGCAAATGATAATATGTACCTCTATCTTCAACAGGGCAAAGAGCGTAGTGAGGCTATGACAAAAGGCGTTAGAGATGTGAGTATTCCCATATTGACATCAACCCTGACGACAATTGCTTCCTTTTTACCACTTGCCATGATGCAGGGAAGTGCTGGTAAGTTTGCCAGTGCATTGCCTATATTGGTTTCAGTGGCACTTATTGCTTCCTATTTGACCGCTTTGACACTTGTACCCGCGCTGGGCGATAAAATCCTTGAAGTAAAATCAAGAAATGGCGGCTTACTCGCGCGTCTAGTTCACGTTTTAAAAATAGATAGGTTAGGGCACAAACTCATGAAGCTCTATGATGCCATGTTAGCAAAAGCACTGGCTAGACCCAAAACGACGATTATTATATTTTTGATTCTTTTGGGTATGAGCATGACACTGGTGCCATCACTAGGCATACAAGTATTCCCTCCGATTCAAAGAGATCAGTATGTGATGAGTGTACGATTGCCAAGTGGCGTTAACCTCAATTACACCAGAGATGTCTCTCAAAGGATCAGCCAACTGATTGAATCCGATCCAAGTACAGAAAGCGTAGCCGCACAGGTCGGCGAAGGTTTTATTCAGTATTATGATACCTTCGATGCAGCAAGACAGGGCACAAACGTGGCTGAATTTATAATCAACGGGGAGCGAGCTCATGCAGAGGATATGGCGCAGAATGTCAGAAAGGCATTCCCAGAGCTTACAGTTACCTTAAAATTTCTAGAACTCAACATGCCGCAAGATCAACCGGTTCAAGTCAGGATAAGTGGTTCGGATATCAAAGAACTTAAAGAAATTGCTGAATCTGTTGAAGCGCTCGTCAAACCTCTAAATGGTGTATTGCGGACAGAAGTAAATTACGGACATGATTCTTATAAATTAAAAGTCAATGTGGATGAAACAAAGGCCAATCTATCTGGTATTTCCAACTATGATGTGGCATCCACTGTTCGAATGGCAGTAAACGGTCTTGAAATTACAAAACTCAAACAAGCCGATGTGGATCAAGATCCGATTCCTGTGAATATTCGCATTGGAAAAGAAGCTCTAAAATCGGTTTCAGATTTGGATCAAATATTTTTAACCTCGCAAGTAACGGGTGAAAATGTCCCCCTAGGACAAATCGCTAAAATCACAACAGAAGCCAGCTTCAATCAGATCGTAAGGCGAAACGAGATTAGGACCATTACAGTGGGGCTCTACCTTAAGTCTGGTGCTAGCTCTGATGCTGTCCTTTTCGATACTCAAAATGCACTTAAGCAGTATAAGTTGCCTCCTAATTATCAAATAAGCTATGGTGGCGACAATGAGTTTGCAGATGAAACATTTGGTTCAATGGTATTGCCTGCTATAATGGCAGTTGGACTCATCTACCTCGTAATTGCACTTCAATTTGGCAGCTTGCTTGAACCCCTGATCATCATGGGAACCATTCCACTTTCTTTCATCGGCATATTTAGCGGCTTGAAAATCATGAATTATCCTATTGGATTTATGGCGATGTTAGGTGCAATCAGTTTAATGGGGGTCGTGGTTAACAATGGCATTGTGCTGTTGGATTATATTAAGCTGTTGCAGAAAAATGGTTTTGCGCTTGATGATGCCGTTAAAAATGGTGCAAAGACAAGACTTCGTCCGATTATGATCGGCATGGTAACCACTGTAATTTCTCTATTGCCACTGATGCTTTCTGGAGGACCGCTATGGCAGCCTCTTGCAGCAGCTTTAAATTTTGGCATGATTGTTTCAACGGTTTTAACGCTTATTGTAATTCCATGTAGCTATGTATGGATTGAGAAAATGCGTGAAAAATACAAAGTTTAGAGCGATTTTGGTTGGCATTACTGAATTTGAGCACAGAGGAGATGAGCTTGGTCTAAAAATTCAAAACGATGGCATTACTTATTGTGGTTAGTGATTTTATGCCCTAAATTCAAAATTCGTCTGAATCAGACGAGTCTAATCTGAAACAGATGAAAAAATTATTTGACACTGTGATAAAATTAACAAGCAAGAAATAACGTTAAGAATCACAGAAAAATAAGGGGCGTGAAATGATGAAGACAAATTTAAAAAAAATGTTAAGTATTTTACTTTGCTTAACTATGGTTTTAAGTGTATCTGCTTGCCAAAAAAGTGAAACGGCATCCAAGTATAAAGCAGGTACTTATACGGCAACTGCTAATGGGAAAAATGGTCCTATCGAAGTTGAAGTCGTTTTTACTGCAGATAAAATTGAGTCTGTAAAGGTAAATGGAGAAAATGAAACAGAGGGGATTTCTGAAGGGGCATTAGAGATTATCCCAGAAAAAATTGTATCAGGGCAGACGTTAGCTGTTGATGCTGTCAGTGGTGCATCACTTTCAAGCGAGGCGATTTTAAAAGCAGTTGAAGACTGTGTTGTACAAGCTGGTGGTGATGTTGAAGCATTAAAGGTAAAAACTGAGGTGGCTGCGGCTGTACCAACCGAAGAAGTGAATTACGATATCGTTGTGGTTGGCGCTGGAGCTGCGGGAACTGCGGCAGCACTTGCAGCAAGTGAATACTCTCAAAGTGTATTGCTTCTTGAAAAAACAGCTAAACCTATGGGGGCTGGTACACTTGCAGGTGGTCTTTTTGCAGCTGAAAGTGATCTTCAAAAGGCGGCTGGTAAAACGGTGAGCAAGGAATGGCTTTATGATGAATATGTAACCTCATCTTCAGGCTATATGAATTCATTATTGGTCAGAAAGATTATAGACGAATCCAGTGAAACCGTCAATTGGTTAATTCAAAACGGTTGTAAGCTTAACTTAGTGGATGCGGGTTCAGGTGCAAGTTATGAGCATATCGGCATGCCGGCAACTTTGCATGGCTATGCAGAAGGAGGCGCTGTGGCGGTCTCGAAACTTGTGGAGTCATTTAAAGGCAATGGTGGAACCGTTATGTTTTCAACGCCAGCAACAGATTTGATTAAAGATGCTGATGGCAAAATCATTGGCGTTATGGCTAAAAAGGAAGATGGCACTGAGTTGAAAATCAATGCTAAGGCAGTTGTTCTTGCCACAGGTGGATTTGGCGGTAACGAAGAAATGCTCAGAAAATATTTGGGTGCCAATTTCTCTTTCGGTGAAGTTTCATCAAACCTTGGTGATGGCATAAAAATGGCTTGGGATGCAGGTGCAGACGAATTAGGCATTGGGACCACGCAGTACTTTTGGCAGACTTTTTCTCCAGAGGTATTTGGATCTTTGATAAGCACGTTAGGCGATGATTGGTTTTCTTTAACCGCGTTTTCGTTCTATCCTCATCTCAGAGTAAATAATTTTGGCCAACGTTTCTCTGATGAGACAACAGTTTCAGATTTTGCAATTCATGGTGCTCAAATTCACATGCAACCGCAACAAACGGAATTCCTTATTTTAGATTCCAGCGTATTGAATCAAATTGCAACCAAGGGATATGTATCCGTTGAAGATCACTACGGTATTTGGAAAGATAATAGACAATTTTATATGGAATTCAACGAGCCCAATGATACGGACACGCTTATAGAGAAAGAAAAAACGCCAACCGATTATGTCCCTTTACTGGATGCGGCAGTTGGATCTGGTGCTGTATACAAAGGCGATACTCTTGAAGAACTGGCAAAAAATATGAATGTTGATTATGAAACTTTTAGCAATTCAGTGGCTCAATACAATCATGCAATTGAATCTGGAAAAGATGAGTTGTTCTTCTCAGATGTGACACGCTTAGTACCTGTTGTCAGTGGGCCGTACTATGCGGTTAAATACTCGGCACGTAATCTGACGACCTTAGGTGGTGTTAAAATCAATGAAAAGATTCAAGCAGTAGATGAAAACTTTATGCCGATTCAAGGGTTATATGTGGCTGGAGCTGATGCAGGCGGGATGTATGGTTTATCCTATGTAGACTTCGAAGGTGGCACGCTTGGATTTGCCTATACCTCAGGTAGATTGGCAGGGATCAACGCAGCTGAATTTGTAAATGGTAAATAGATAAGAAAAAATAGAGGAAATTGAAATAGATAGAACCTCCTTTGACTAGCTTCAGTCGGGAGGTTTTATTTTATAGTTTATGAAAATTGTTTTGAGGCATCGCGAGATGGCTTCAGTGGTGTTTATTTATGAGATTGAAAATGCTATAATAATTGTATTTTATGAGTGATTACTGTATAAGATGTTCATAAATAAAGTATGGGGGCGAAGTATGATTAACTTATTGGGCTTAATTGAAATGTTTAATACGTACAGTACGAATAATGTCTATCATGAAGTGGCAACATGTCTGCTAAAGCATTACCGTCACCTAGATAAGATGACTGCAAATGAAATAGCAGATTTATGCAATGTATCACCATCAACTTTGGCGAGATTCTTTAAAAAAATGGATTACCCACAAACCGTTTCAAAGTTGCCAGAGCTTGTGAGTCAAACTAAATTGACTTACAGATTTGAGAGCAAATATGCTTCAAATGCAGATCGAGATCAATATGACAGTTCGATAGCACATTATTTTGCCAAACTACATGAGAGTTTAGAGGTACTTGCTTCAAGTATTGTTGAAAAAGAACTGGATCAGTTTATAAAGGACCTATTAAAGTGTAAGAAAATTGTTTTTATTGGTTGTCCCATGCCTCAAGAAGTATGGCGCTTTCAAGTGGATTTGACGCTATATGGCATAGAAAGCAGTGCTTTTTTAGATCCCAATAATCATTATGAGGCACTTTCTAAATTAGAGGAAGGGACCATTGTCTTTTACTTTCACTACTGTAAATCGGCAGTTGTTCAGTATCGAAACGCCTTGTTGTCCTGTAAGGAGAAAATTTTTCGATTAGCAATTGTGTCTAATGGCGAGCATTTGCCGTTGGACTGTGATTATGGGTTTACCTTTAAGGGAACAGAAACCGAACAAGACTTCATCATGATGAATATTCTAATGAATGTTATTGGGGTTCGGTTTAAGGAGTTTGTAGAATAGAAAATTTAAAGTCTTGAATACAAAATTTTAAGTTGGGAGCAAAAATATTGAATTTAGAGTAAGAATCGACTTTCAAAAGTTAGGTTTAAAAAATAACTTTTAAGAGTCGATTCATAACGCATTCAATATTTTTTTTGTTTACTTGGCTAAAAAGTCATCTATAATTTGACTGAAAAGCGCTTGTTCTTCGAGCATCGGAAGATGTCCAGAGTGCTTCATTTCAATAAAAGTGGCATTTGGAATGAGATCGGCACTTAGTTTGCCTTCATCTGGTGGATTAAGTCCGTCGTATTTACCGCTTATGACAAGTGTTTCAGCAGAGATTTTGTGGAGTTCAGCGCGATAATCAAAATGTTCTAAGGCCTTATTTGCTGCAATGGTTTCTTCTGGCGTCAAAGAACTGTTGAGCACATCTGGATGCTCTAAAAAAATGCGCATATTATGTACAATATACTTGAGTAGAAACCTCTGCTGTTCCTGTTCACTTAATATTTTTAAGGCCTCAGCATGTTCCGTCATGAGACGTTGAGTTGAAGAAGTAAGTCCGTTGGTCTTGGTAACACCAAGAATCAGTTTTTTTATTCTGTAGGGCTGTGCTATGGCTACGCCTTGTGCAATATAACTCCCCATTGAAACACCATAAAGATTTGCAGTTTTTAATTTAAAGATATCCATAAGAGAGATAATATCTTGAACATGATCTTCCAAAGTATATTCTTTTGGCTTATCGGATTGACCATGACCTCTACAATCCAATGCAATCGTTTTGTATTTTTTCGACAGTCTTAGAAAATCAGTGTCCCATTTTGAAATATCGCTACCAAGGCCGTGTATAAGAATCAGTGGCTCGCCGTCCCCTTTAACTTCTACATTGAGGTGGATACCGTTTACTTTCATCATTGACATAGCATACACTCCTTTTTTATGGGCTAAAATCACCGCATAATTTATGTTGTCTTAATATTATCTTAATAGAAGTATTATATTAAACGTATGCAGAGCTGTCAAATGAGTCTTATTGATAGTCTTATTGAAAACGTTGCTAAAAAATGCACAAAACGCCACTTTACAAGGAGAATAGCATCCAGTAGAAGTGACGTTTTAAGCGTAATTTTTCGATTGAAATCGTATTCAATTATCATTAGAGTATAGATTTAGTCGCTATTCAATGATCTTGTGCTCATAAGCATTATCAATTGCAGACTGCAAGAATTCATTCCCGATACCAGGTAAATCTGGTACCGTAAAATAGCCATTTTCAGGTTGCAAATTGTATTTTGTCAAGTTTTTACAAGTATCCATGCGATTTGCAACATGGTGTTCGTGAATTGTAAAGTTTGGAATGGCAGCTTCTAGGTGTAATGCAACATGAGTTGCAAGTGGACTACCTGCCACATGAATTTGTACAGCAACGTCATAAATATAGGCGAGGTCACATATTTTTTTCACTTCAGTGATGCCACCACAATTGCCAATATCCGGTTGAGCCAATTGAATCAGATTTTTTTCAAAGAAAGGTGCATACTGCCAGCGTGAGAAAATGCGTTCGCCATTGGCAAGTGGGATTGAAATGTTTTTAGCAATATACTCTGATGTTTTAACTGAAGGCGTATTGGGTTCTTCAAAAGCCCAAATATTATATTTTTCAGCAAGTTTCCCGAGTTGTACCGCACTCAAGGCATCGGGGTAGGAGTGATTTTCCATAATAATGTCCACGTCAGGGCCAACGGCCTCTCTTACAGCCTTAATGCGTGATTCTACCATATTTAGTTTTTTAGGTGAAAGTAAACCCGTTTGATCAAGGGAATTTAAACTTTTACCGGCTTCATCTCGATCAAAAAAATCGATCTTAATGGCATCATAGCCTTCCGCAATGGCAAGACGTGCATTGTTTGCATAATCTTCAAGAGAAGTTGCCCAGACTTGTGGTTCATCTAGTTTTCCCCAGCCAAATTGCAATTGACTGGCATAGCAACGTAAGCTTTCTCTCATTTTGCCACCGAGTAGAGTATAACAAGGGACTCCAAAATATTTTCCCTTAATATCCCAAAGTGCAACATCAATTGCAGCAATGCCCGAGAAGACAACTGGACCGCCATTTTGCCCCCAAAATGTACTCTTGTACATCTTTTCCCAAATCACTTCGTTCTCAAGCGGATTCATGCCAATGATGACCTTAGCAAGATCGCACACCATGCCATAGGCCGCACTACCACCAGTGCCATAAGCCATGCCTGCTTCACCATCACCAAAGATGCCTGCATCAGTATAGACCCGGCATCCTATTGGGCTATTCATTTTATTGTTGGCCGTATTCAGGTGGAAAACTTCTACTTTTGTAATTTTCATTTTGAATCATCCTTTCATGTCTATTACGATTTGAACGCTCAGTTTTGAAGACTTATTACTCTAAATTAATTCCAACATGCCTTCTGTATCCACATGTGTTTTCTGTGCATTATGTCTGCCAATGGCATAAATGAAGCAAATTAATAATGCTACAATATTGAAGATCGCCAGTGGTAGGGTCAAAGATTTAATAGAGTTCCAGCCAATAATGCCTTGAACGATAAACGCTGCTATGATAATTGCGTAGTAGACACCATCGCTTGTGTGCATAGTCGCTTTTGCCCATTTTTCTGGCATTTTTCTTGGGACTTGCCACAACGAATAGAATAACAAGAAGTTATAAACAGAAGTAATCAACATCATATTGCTGACAATTTTGATTACCGAAAAATTTAAAAGGACTGGCACTAAACCCACGATCAATTGTATCGTCAGTATGATATAAGCACCACCGCGGCTGTTTGTTGAAGCCAGCTTTTCTGGGAACCATCCGTCTTGTGAGGCCTTTGAAAAAGGACCTACCATTGCGGCGTAACTTGAATTCATTGTTGTCAGTAATGCCATAATAGGACCGCCAAACATAAATGCATAAAAGAGCGCATTTGGCAAAACTGTTTTTGCGGCAAGTGTTAAAGGCTGTCCTGCAACAGCTTCTAAAGGCAACACTGCAGAATCAATAAGCGCCGCTCCAGTATAGACAACCATCAAGACTGGGATAACAGCTAACATTGAAAGTGGCAAATTTTTAGTGGCATTTTTAGTTTGTCCACCATAGTTAACATTGTACTTATACCCTTGACAAGAGTAGACCAGAAGCATAACAGCTGCCCAAAATCCCTTACTGCCATTCGGGAAGAAGACAGGACTTTTAAAACTAAAAGATTGAGAAAAATCTGCTTTTGTGGCGCCAACAATAATGAACATGAGCAAAGCGGCGATTAGGATTGCACTCATTATTTTTTGAACTTTGGCCATATTTGCCAGCCCCATCAAATTGATCGCATAAAATAGAAACAAGAAGACTATGCCAATGACTTTACCGTTAATCAGTGGGAACATAGATGTCAAATACAGACCTAAAGCAGTTGCAAACAGAGATAGACCCAATGTTTGCAGAGAGAACCCCACGATGTACATACCGCCAATTTTTTGGCCTCCAAGCATGGTGATAATAGAATAATCACCGCCGGAATACTTCGTTACAGATGAAAAGATAATAATAGGTAAATTTGTAACAGCACCTATGACAACTGCAATAAGGTAAGCCAACCATGCGGAATGTCCAGTCAAGCCTATGGCAGGTCCCACCAATGTGATAACCCCAGCTCCAATTACCTGTCCAACACCAAGTGCCCATAATTCAGTGAACCCCAAAACACCGTCATCATTTAATGTAGCCTCTTTTTTCATAATTACCCCTCCTAAATCATTATTGAAAATTGAATTTACATGGACCAAAATATATCATCGCCACTGATAGTGACTTTAGGTCCATTGAGTACAAAATCGGATAATTCATTGCCAAGACCAGGACGATCAGGTACTTTAAATCGGCCATTAACAGGTTGATAATCATACTTACACAGTTTTTTGTTGAAATCGCATAGATTGACAATATGATGTTCATGAATGATAAAGTTTGGTATGACACATTCAATTTGAAGCGCTGCTGCAGTACTGAGCGGACTACCGCAAGCATGAATTTGAACAGCTACATCATAGGTATACGCCATGTCGGCAATCTTTTTAACCTCTGTGATACCGCCGCAAGTGCCCAAGTCGGGTTGTATCACCTGAAGAGAAGCATTTTCAAAATATTTAGCGTATTGCCATCTGGTATAAATGCGTTCACCACTGGCAATAGGGAAATTCAATCGTTCAGATATATATTTAGCGGTCGTCGGGTCAGGCGTATTGGGTTCTTCAAAATAGAAAATATTATATTTTTCGACGAGACGACCAAATTGAACCGCGGATTGAGCATCTAAAAAAGAATGATTTTCAATTATAAGATCGACTTTTGGCCCAATGGCTTCACGAACAGCGGCAACTCTGGCCACAATTTTATCAAGTGTATCTGGCGTGAGTAAAGTTGTGCGTTCAATATCAGTGTAAGCGCCTTCTTCAACCGTTTCTTTAAACGTGAAGAAATCTATTTTTATACAATCATAGCCTTCTGAGACCGCTTTTTTGGAATGACGAATGTAATCCTCCAAGGTGCGTGCCTGTTCCATAGAGGGTTGCCATCCAAATTGAAGCTGACTGGCATAAGTTCTCAAGTGATCTTGCCTTTTGCCGCCTAAGAGTTTATAGACGGGCACATTAAAGAACTTACCGCGAATATCCCACAGTGCCAAATCTATAGCACTCATGCCAGCAGTAAAGACACAACCACCATTTTGTCCCCAAAAAGTTTGTTTGTACAGTTTATTCCAAATGACTTCATTGTCAAGAGGGTCCATGCCTATGATGAGTTTAGCAAGATCTTGCACCATGCCATAGGCACCTGTAGAGCCAATACCGTACGCCATGGCAGCTTCACCATCTCCATAGATGCCTTCATCCGTATAGATTCTGCAAAGGATAGGCTTCCAAACGGGATTTTCTGGGTCGTTTACTTGAAAAATATCTACTTTTGTAATGATCATGAATTTATCCTCCATTTAAAATATTTGTTCACTTGTTCGCTAAGTGAATCATACATCAAATGCATCTTCGAGTCAATAAAAATTAAAAATTGATTTTTTTTGATAAATATGTAAAAATGGATGGAGTAAAAGAGAAAATAAAAGATAACGAAGGTGTTAGCAAAATGAAAAATATGAAAAGTAAAAAAATTACGCACATTTCTGCTGTGGATCAAGTTTGTGCCCATTTAAAAGAGGGTATTTTGTCAGGCGAATGGGCAACTGGTACGAAATTACCTTCTGAAAGTGATTTATCAGCTCAATATGGTGTAAATAGATTAACCGTACGTATGGCATTGCAGACACTGAGTACACTTGGTGTTGTTGAAACACGTGCTGGAGATGGCACATATGTAAAAGATTTTTCTATCGAGCATATGTTTCACAACGTATCGGATTTTTACTATGAGCGGAAGTCCGTTGAAGAAATATATGCGCTTCGCGAGTTGATAGAAGTCGAATGTTGTCGATTGGCGATTATAAATGCCACAAAAGAGGATAAAATTGAACTAAAATTGCGTTTAGATCTGTATTTAGAAGCCAAGGAGGTCTATCGCGAGCATGCTACAGAAGAGACTTTAAATAAGCTTGTGGATGAGGATTTATTCTTTCACTATCAAATTGCTCTAATGAGTCATAACTCTGTATATGCGGATGTATTTGCATTTACTAGAAACTTTATTCGACAATACCTTTCAGAAATTATATTAAAGAAAAACGATCTTTGGCTTCAAAAGAAATATGATGAGGAGCCAGATGGTCATGTGGAAATTTACAATTCAATCTGCGAGAAAGATTTTGAGAAATGTAAGGATTTTTACTATAAGACCCTTTCAATAGAGATGTTTTAGCGCAAAAGAAGATTAAAATGGCACATCACAAGAGTGATGTGTTTTTTTATGTCATATTTTAGGCAGTATTTATACAATATATATCCAGATATTCGGTGATAGACAAGACGTAAGTTTTCAAGCCATCTTCTGAAAAAGTATCGCATGAGATAATATATCTCTTGTTAAAATATTGATATAATTTGACAATATAGAATTAAAAAACTGGAAGGGAGGTGACCGGATGAAAAAAGAGATGGAAGACCAGAGTGTTTTGATTTTTATATCTATGCTCATATCCATTTCATTTTTACTAACGGGTTGCTTTAGTCAAACGGATATGGTTAAAGCAAGAGCATCTTTTGCAGAAAAAGCATCGGGCAATATTAAAATAGGTGTTGTTTGGCCTATCTCAGAATTAAAATCGGATACAGGATTTGTAAATGGTGCTCAGATGGCCATAGAAGAGATCAATTCAAACAATGGTGTCCAAGGCAGACTTTTGGAGGCGAAAGTGATGGATGAAAAACGCTCTTTCCGAGAAGGCATACTCTCGGCACAAGAGATTGCTTCACAAAAGGATGTTGCAGCGGTTATAGGGTACTGGGAACCCTATATCTCCATTCCAGCGGCTAAAATTTATGACGATTCAGGACTTCTCTTTTTATCACCTGCAGTATCCAGTGATGAATTGACCAAGCAAGGATATGACTTTGTATTTCGAAATACGCTCAGTGATTATGAGATGGGCAGTCAAATGGCAGAATACATTGCAAAGCAAGGACTGAGCCGAGCAGTTATTTTTTATGAAGATGATGATTATGGAAAAGCTGTGGCAAAAGCTTTTGAAAGTAAATTTATCGAATCCGGCGCAAGCATTGTGGATCGTGTAACCGATTTTAGCAATGAACTCGAGTTTGAAAAGGCATATGAGAAGTGGATTGCCCTGGACTATGATGCTGTGTTCATAGTGGATTCCATGCCGCACGCAGGTGTGTTCTTAACCAGACTGAGAAAAGTTGATGAAGAAGTGCCTATATTCGCAGCTGATGGGTTGGATTTGGAGGATTTGCCAACGATGCTGGGCAAAGTCGGGGAAGGCTTGTACGTTGCAACCACATATAACAATCAGGATGAAAGTGAAATCTCAAAATCTTTTAGGGAAACGTATGAATCCAAATTCGGGATTAAAGCGGATACATGGGCAGTACAGGGTTATGATTCCATAAAGCTGATCGCCTATACGATCGATCAAGCACAAGGGACTGATCCGTTCAAATTGGCTTCTACACTTCATAATACAAATAATTGGAATGGTGTCATAGGCACAATCAGTTTTGATGATGCAGGTAATATGACTGGGAAAGATATTTTGATGAAAGTCATTAAAGATGGCCGATATCAGTTTATTGGACATAAATAGAGGAGGATGCAAATGTCTAATCAAATTTTCAGAAAAGTAGCATTGGACAGACTGTCGTCTCCAGAAGAGCTCGATCAGCTTATTACGGTTACTAATCCTAGAGGATGGCTCGCATTGATTGGTATAGGCTGTATTCTCATTACGATATTGATTTGGGGCATTTTAGGCAATGTTTCCACGCAAGTGGAAGGGGCAGGGTTACTGACCACAAGTGGAGGTGTTGTCAGTGTGACACATCCTGTTTCAGGTCAAGTTACAGATGTGAGTGTTGTTTCAGGCGATTATGTAAAACAGGGCGATGTTATTGCTAGAATTGAACAAAGCGACCTCGTGGATGTGGTCAATCAGTACAGAGATGAAATTAAATTGATCGAGACCTTTGATGTCAATACTTTTTTTGAGGACAAGACATCGCTTTCTGCAAATTTGAAAGCTTTTTATGACTTGGCAAGAGAGATCAAGCAAGTCAGTGCATCTCTAAATGTTGAAGAAGCCACGCAAGCAGACAATCAAACCACTAATCTTTATGAACTGGAACAGACAAAAATTAAGCTCAAGCAAGCACAAATTGGCATTGATCAAGTCAATCTCAATCTCAAGCAGTACACAGCAGATCGTGATGAGGCTCAAAAGGCAGTCGAACGCGCAGAGGTCCTGTATAACTCTGGTGCTCTAAGTGAGAAAGATTTAGAGTCTGCCCAGTTGGCGTTTCAAAATGCCCAGCTGCAAATGGATGCCTCGGCTCTGGCATTGAGAACTGCGCAGAGTAAAGCGGCATCTATTGAAAATGATCTTGCAATGATCACACCCCCTAAAAAAATAGAATCTGCGCAGATGGCAGAAGCCACACTCAGATTAGATCAACTTAAGGCACAACTGGAAGAACTGAGATACACAAAGCTCAATGAAATGAATTTGGCACTGGATAAAGCTGTAAAAGCACTTAAGGAGAGTACTGAAGTTGTCTCCATGAGCTATGGTCAAGTGTTAGAAGTCTATGTCAAAAGGGGTGATGTCATTCAGGCAGGCACATCACTTATAAATGTTGCAAGAGACGATAGAGAAGCCAACACATTGGAAGCAGTGCTCTTTGTAAAACCAGAAGTGGGTAAAAAAATTCATCAGGGCATGACCGTTCACATCTCTCCAACAATTGCAAATGTTGAGGATTACGGTTTCATGATCGGTGAGGTGGCTTCCGTATCGGAATATCCAGTTTCCACACAATATCTGATACAATCCTTTGGAAATGAACAACTTGTCCAGACGCTTACAGGCGGATTATCGCCAATTGAGGTACATGTAAATTTGATTCAAGATGCTTCAACTTTCAGCGGCTATAAATGGTCCACTCAAAAGGGGCCAAATATGAAAATAGACAGCGGCAATATATGCAGTGGAACGATTATCGTAGACAATAGAAGACCTATTGAAATGGTGATTCCCTTTGTGAAAAAGAAGTTGAGTATAAACTAGGAACAAGGACGAGAGGAGGGCGTACATTTGATAAAAGAACTTAAGCCGGCGAATACACCGACGATACTCCAAATGGAAGCTGTAGAATGTGGCGCGGCTTCTCTGGCGATGATTCTAGCCTACCACGGTAAGTATGTTCCCCTTGAAAAATTAAGACTTGAATGTGGCATTTCAAGAGATGGTAGCAAGGCGGTCAATCTTTTGAAGGCAGCTCGAAAACATGGACTTGAGTGCAAAGGATATCGCAAAGAACCTCAATTTTTAAAAGAGATGCCCTTACCTATGATTATTCACTGGAATTTTAATCACTTTATTGTCTTGGAGGGTTTCTATAAAAATAAAGTCTACTTAAACGATCCAGCTAGTGGCAAAAGAGTCATCACTGAAGAAGAATTTGATCAGGCTTTTACAGGTATTGCACTGACCTTTGAAAAGACAGATGCATTTGAAGAAGGTGGCGAAAAACCAGATACGTTTAAGGCTTTGATTCGAAGAGTAGAAGGTTCTGAAGTTGCATTGGCCTATGTTGTGCTTGTGGGACTAGCACTTGTGATTCCCGGTTTGATCATTCCTGCTTTTTCCAAAATATTCATCGATGAAATCTTACTTGCAGGTAGATCAGATTGGATTCAGGTTTTATTGATGGCCATGGGAATAACAGTTTTGATTCAAAGTTTTCTAATCTGGTTGCAAGAGTATTATCTCTTGAGACTGGAAACTAAAATCGCTTTAACTTCATCGAGTAAGTTCTTATGGCATGTACTCAGACTGCCTATGGAATTTTTTTCACAGAGATATGTGGGGGATATCAGTTCGAGAATGACCAGTAATGACAATGTTGCGAGAATATTGTCTGGAGAATTTACGAAAGCGGTGCTCAATGTTTTTTTTATCATATTCTACTTTTTATTGATGCTGCGCTATGATGTCTTTTTAACAATGATTGGCGTTCTTGCAGCGGCATTGAATATGCTCTATTTAAAAATGGTGGCAAAAAAACGTGAAGCACAAAACAGCAAATTACTTAAGGATTCTGGCCAGATGATTGGCACCGCCATGTCAGGCCTACAGACCATAGAAACCCTTAAGGCAACAGGGTCGGAATCAGACTTTTTTGCAAAATGGTCTGGTTATCAGACAAAGGCCATCAATGCTCAACAAGAAATAGGTGTGTCTGGACAATACTTGTTGTCATTACCCGCGTTAATGACGGGCATAACCACAGTGTTGGTCCTCATGATCGGTGGCATTAGAATCATCGATGGCGCCATGACGGTGGGGACTTTAATTGCCTTTCAAAGCTTGATGGGAGGATTTTTAAACCCAGTGACCGCTCTTGTGAATTTGGGGTCAGATATTCAAACGATGGCAGGGGATATGAGCCGCTTAGACGATGTCATGAAATATCCTGAGGATAAAATTCTTGAGACAGAGCAAATTGAAATAGAGGATGCAGACCATTGGCAAGAACGACTAGAGGGCATTGTAGAAGTGAAAGATTTGACTTTTGGTTACAGCTTACTCGAACCGCCTCTTATTGAGAACTTTAATATGCGCCTCAATGCCGGTGAAAGGGTTGCACTTGTTGGGGGATCAGGTAGTGGTAAATCCACACTTGCCAAATTGATTTCTGGCACTTGGCAGCCTTGGTCAGGAGAAATTTATTTTGATGACAAGTTGAGAACGACGATTCCAAGGATTATCACCACCAATTCTCTGTCCGCAGTAGATCAGGACATCTGCATGTTCAGCGGTACAGTGAGAGATAACATAACGCTATGGGACGATTCAATATCAGAAATGGATGTCATCAGAGCTGCAAAAGATGCATGTATACACGACGATATCATTTCAAGGCCAGGGGGGTACGACAGTCTCGTTCAGGAAGCAGGGGTTAACTTTAGCGGCGGACAAAGGCAACGCATAGAGATCGCTCGAGCACTTGCAAAAAATCCTGCTATCATCATCATGGACGAGGCCACAAGTGCGCTAGACCCAAACACTGAAAAAATAGTCAGTGAGAATATACGCCGAAGAGGCTGTACTTGTATCATCGTGGCACATCGCTTGAGCACCATAAGAGATTGTGAAGAAATCATTGTACTGGACAATGGCAAAATACTTGAACGTGGCAATCACGAACAATTGAGAGATGCTGGAGGCCTTTATGCCAATTTGATAAAGGCAGGTTAACTGAAAGGAGGCTAAGGGATGACTGTGAATCAATTAAAGAAACGACAAGAGAGACAACAAAATTATATGGACAAAGCACTGCTTGAACTCGCGTCAGTTTCTGGAAATAAATCAAAGCATGAAAATCTACGATCCGAAGATCCTTTAGTTGCAGCTTGCCTGCTGGTTGCTCAAAAAATGAAGATTCACTTAATCGTGCCTAAAAAAGAGAAACTTTTAAACTCAAAAGATCCGCTCTTGGAGATCGTCAGAGCTTCTCAAATAAGACACCGACAAGTTGCATTAAAAGGAGAATGGTGGCGAACTGACAGTGGACCTTTACTGGCATTTTCAGAAGCGAATAACAGGCCCCTTGCACTTATTCCCATTGCTCCTGACAAGTATGAAATCCATGACGTTTCCAATGGTCAGTGCATCCCTTTGACTCATGAGGAAGCATTCAATATTAAGGGCATGGCGTATACCTTTTACAGACCTTTTCCCTCTAAGGCGTTAAAGCCAAAAGATCTCCTCATTTTCAGTGGTGAAAGCGTATCCAAAAGAGATGTTTTTATGGTGGTTTTAATGGGCCTTTTGGGTGGACTTATTGGCATGATCAATCCAATTGCAACTGGGATTATGATGGATAGAGTGATTCCACAAGCAGATCGGTATCAGCTCTTTCAAATTGGGGCGTTGTTATTGTCCTTTGCCGTGGGAAAAGTCCTGTTTGATTTGACGAGGTCATTTGCCATGATGCGCATTGAAACCCGAATGGACAGCGGAACACAGGCGGCAATTTGGGATCGATTAATAAGTCTTCCAGCGCCCTTTTTTAAGGATTATTCCTCTGGTGAGTTGGCAATGCGCGCTATGAGCATCAATCAAATTAGAAAGACTTTGTCAGCGACAACTTTAAATACGATTATTTCAGGCATATTTTCTATATTCAATGGTTTTTTGATGTTCAGATATAGTTCTAAATTGGCATGGACTGGTCTGGGATTAATTGTGATTGCCATTGCTTTTACGATAGGTCTTGGCTTTTTTCAAATACGCTATGAAAGACAATGGGTTGAAGTGACCAATAAAATCTCCGGACTCGTGCTTCAGATCATTGGTGGTGTGAGTAAATTTAGAGTTTCAGGTTCAGAAACAAGAGCTTTTTATAAATGGGCAACTGCCTTTGCAGAACAGCGCAAAATTGCTTTTAAAAAAGAGACGCTTCAAAATTTTTCAACCACATTCAATACGGTATTTCCAGTGATCACGTCTATGGTACTCTTTTCAATAATTGGTGCAAATTCAGCACTTCAAACGATGTCCATTGGCAGTTATATCGCCTTTTATTCTGCATTTTCGATTTTTTTGAGTGCCATGCTTCAATTTACAGATATCTTTTTAACTCTGAACACCATCAAACCGATTTTTGAAAGTGCAAGACCTATTTTGGAGACTTTACCAGAATATGATGAGGACAAGGCAGATTGCGGTGAACTGGATGGTTCCATTGAAATCGGTCAAGTGTTTTTTAAGTACATTGACGATGGGCCTTTAATTCTCAACGATATTTCTTTAAAGGTAAAACCGGGAGAATACATCGCTCTAGTTGGCCCATCAGGCTGTGGTAAATCAACACTTTTGCGTATTTTATTGGGATTCGAAAAGCCAAAGACCGGTAAGGTTTATTACAGTGGACAAGATCTTGACAGCATAGATATCAGGGGCATGAGAAAACAACTTGGCGTGGTGCTTCAAAATGGCCAATTGATGTCAGGTGATATTTATACCAACATCGTAGGGTCAAATGCGAACCTCACCATGCAAGATGCTGAAGCAGCCGCTAAAATGTCAGGTTTATACGAAGATATTCAGAAGATGCCAATGGGCCTTCATACTGTTGTATCTGAAGGTGGCGGGACTTTATCGGGTGGACAAAAGCAACGGCTGATGATTGCTAGAGCGATTGTCAATAAGCCCAAAATTCTCTATTTTGATGAGGCAACAAGCGCACTCGACAATCGAACTCAGAAAATTGTCAGTGAGAGTCTAGACAAACTCAATGCAACAAGGATTGTCATAGCGCACCGACTCAGCACGGTTATGAATTGTGATCGCATTATCGTACTGGATAAAGGCAAGATTGTGGAAGAAGGTAATTATGAGGAACTCATGCGTTTAGGGGGCAAATTTGCAGAGCTTGCAAAGCGTCAACTGGCATAGATTTGAAAGGGGGGATTGACGGTAATAGCTTGTTACAATTAAGGCGTTTATAAAAATACGATGTTACTAAACACAACCCAATTTATTTAAAAAAAAGGAGAAAAAAATGGAAGCGATTAAAAAATTCAACGAGGCAGTTTTAGGCAACCCAGAAATGTTAGAGGAAATTAAAGCGCTGGGCAATGATGTGGAAAAAATTGTGGCATATGCAAATGCCAAGGGCTATAAATTCACAGTGGCGGATCTAGAGAAGCAAAATGAGGGAAATTCAGAACTTTCTGAAGAACAGTTAGATGAAGTTGTAGGTGGCCTATCCTGTGTTATTACAGGTGTTGTGGCAGCCGCATTTGTGCTTTAAGCCAAGACTCTAAGTTGATATGGAATTAAGTTGTGAAATAATCGGTCACGAGAAAGGACTGAGTAAAAATGGATGAAATTAAACGATTTAATAAAGACGCCATTGAAGATAAGACATTACTCGAAGCCATTAAGGCCATAGGAAATGATGTGGAAAAAATAGTGGCATTTGCGAATGCCAAAGGCTATAAATTTACCCTTGAAGACCTCAATAGTCAAAAGGATAAGAGCGGCGAGTTATCTGAAGAAGAATTAGGTGATGTTGCTGGTGGCCTTGTGTGTGTTGCAAGTGGAAAAGGCGACTTTGACCATGTGGTCGGTGGCATAGCGGATGCACTATTTGTATTGTAGTCTTTACTTAAAGTAAATTCTTAAAGGAGGAGCAAATATGTCTTATGGTGAAATAGAACGCTTTAATCAAGCAATGCGAGAGGATTCGGAGATGCTTGATGAATTTAAGGCGCTTGGCACAGAGGTAGGTTCGATTATAGAATTTGCAAATCATAAGGGTTTTAATTTTACATTAAAAGATGTTCAAGAGGCCCAAGCAGCCAGCGGCGAACTCAGCGAGGATGATTTGGAAAATGTAGCGGGTGGTATTGTGGGTATTGCAATAGCTCAAGGTGTTACAGTGGCTGGTGTGGTATTTTTAATCGGTTAGAGAGCTCATGGCAAGATGTAAAAGTGGAAATGGAGATGAATCAAGATGAACGCTTTTGTGACTCAGGTTTAGTGACCTGAGTCTTGTCATCAAGACCTTTAAAGGTATATGGAGACTTGAATTTAGAAGACTTGAACAAAATGGATTTGAACATAGAGGAGAGAATAGGGGTTATGGATAAACTGTATTTTTGCGGAGAGTTTAGTGATGAAGTGAGTCAAGAGGAAAAAAGATTGTTACCTCATATCAAACGTTTTTTTGAGTGTGTTGTGGGGGATACGGATTTCTATGAAAGGGTGAAGGCGAGTCCACATGCATGTACACCACTTTTGGAATCCAAAGGGATAATAGGCGTTGATCCCATACAGATGCTTGCACTTGTGCCTGAATTTCCACTGATGCGAGAGATTACAATAGCAGAAATACAGGATAAACCTCAGGCTCTTCTATGGAAACGCTGGCGTCAGGCAACTCATGATTATCGTGAAGTTTGGCGCAAGAAAACTGAAGAAACGCCTCATCAAAAATTTAATGCATGGCATAAACGTCAGGTCAATAGATGTTCCAGTCAAATGGGCAGTGCCACCAGTGCCGGGATTGTTCATGCAACGATTGCGTTTGAACTCAGTAAAGGGTGCTCAATGCAGTGTCCGTTTTGCGGCCTTGCCTCTGAAGCACTTGAAAAAGTATTTTTATATACCGATGAAAATGCAAGATTATGGCAATCTGTGTTGGAGGTGGTATCTGATCAACTTGGCACTACTGCTGGAACAGGCGTATGTTACTGGGGAACAGAGCCTACAGACAATCCGGACTATTTCAAATTTATGTCTGACTTTGGCCAAAAGACAGGTATATATCCACAAACGACAACTGCTGCAGCAACGCGCAATTTGAACTGGACAAATGAGCTCTTAACCTTTCGACGCGAGCATCCAACGGCTGCTGATCGATTCTCCATTCTCTCAAAGGCAGAACTAGATAGAGTCCATGCGCTCTTTTCAGCAGAAGATTTATCGATGACAGAACTTATATTGCAATATTCAGAGTCGAGAAAACCCTTTTTGGCACCTTCTGGTCGAAATAGAAGCAGAGCAGAGTCTACAGCTGAAGTGGTTAAAGATCATACGATTGCCTGTGTCACAGGCTATTTGGTCAATATGTCTGATAAAACCATCAAACTTGTGAGTCCATGTCCGCCTTCAGATGAGTATCCACTTGGTTACTATACCTTTGCTGAAGGTGAATTCTCGAACGCAGTTGAATTGAACGATTTTATGGAGAGCACAATGGAACAGTTGATGAGGCTTCAAGTCAAATCAGACGAGTTGTTGCGTTTCCGTCAAGATTTAAACTTTACGGCATTACATGATGGTTTTCACCTTCAAACGCCTTATCGGTCTCATAAGATGGTGGGCGCACCGCATTTGGTTAAGCTGGGACAATTGATTTTTGAAGGCAATTCGACCGCATCAGAAGTGATTGACCGATTGATGATAGAAAATTTAGATGTATTAGCCATCATATCATCTATTCAAAAACTCTACGATCAAGGGCTTTTGGAAGATCCTACTTTAAAAAGATCCACTTTGAAATCAGAGGTGATTGGCAATTGAATTACACGGTTGAAAATCCCATCTTCTTAGATTCTGCAGAGGTATGTCTCGTGTGCATGCCTTATTGTAATCCGCAAATCCCCTCATTGGCTTTAGGACTCTTACAATCCACTTTGGTTGAAGGCGGGATCAAGGCTAAAAGCATTTATGCGAATCTTCTTTTCAGCGAGCAGATTGGACTGGATTTGTATGATCAGAGTCATCATGCGGACCCTCGGGTATTAATTGCAGAATGGTCTTTTGCATCTATTGCTTTTCCAAACTTTAAACCTGACGAGGAGCAGTTTATCCATAAAATACATGCACTGATTGGAAAAACTGAACAAATGAGCATGGTTGAACTCAAACTGAAGCTCAATCATGTACGCTGTGAAGCGGAAAAGTTTACAGTTAAATTGGCGGAACAAATTCTAAGAATGTCTCCTAAAATCGTTGGGTGTTCTTCAAGTCTATCGCAGAGAGTGCCTTCGCTGGCACTGCTTAGAAAAATACATGAACTGAATCCGGAAACAATCACTTTAATGGGCGGTGCAGATTGTGAAGCCATCATGGGGATTGCCACCCATGAACACTTTCATTGGGTAGATTACGTGATCTCGGGAGAGGGTGAAGATTTAATGGTGCAGTTGACGCGTCAGATCTTTAAGCATGGCAGGGAAGTATCCGTTGCGGATTTGCCTATAGGGGTAATTGGCCCCTTGCATCGACAATATGGCTATTCAGAGATTAAAAGTGAAAAAGACTTTAGAGCCTTGGCAAGTTCTTTTCATAATCAGATAGAACCCACTTATGAAGATTATTTTAAGATATTCGAAGCTTTGCCAGAAGTGAGTAGAAGAATAAGGCCAACTTTGCCCATACAATCCTCTAGAGGGTGTTGGTATGGCAAATGTAAATTCTGTGGCTTAAACATACCTAAAATAGCCTATCGCATACGTCCAGCCGAGAAAATATTGTCTGAGTTAGATCATTTAAGCAGTCGTTACGGCGTAAATCACTTTGAATTTTTAGACAATGTCTTGGATATGAAATACTTTGAAGATCTTATTCCAGAACTTATAAAACGTGGTGCTCCTTATAGAATGTTTTGTGAAATTAGAACGAGTATGTCTAAGCAGCACTTTAAGATGTTGAGAGAAGCAGGTTTTATTATGTGCCAGCCAGGGATAGAGAGCCTTCATAGTGAAGCTTTGAAAATGATGCAAAAGGGCGTCACAGCTTGGCAAAACATTCAAACGCTTAAATGGAGCTGTCAATATGGTATTCGAAGCTATTGGAGCATCTTATATGACTATCCTGGAGATCGTGATGAATGGTATAGGGAAATGGCAGAGCTAGTGCCAGCGCTTACACATTTATATCCGCCAGCGGGTATGGGTTATGTCCAATATCAGCGCAACAGTCATTACTTTGATCACAGTGATCAGTATGTACTTAAATTAAAACCGTCTAAGGTGAATACTTATATTTATCCATTGACATCGGATGAACAAACGGCACTTGCCAATACTTTTGAAGATGATTTTTACACTTTAAAGAGAGAAGATCCTAGAATGAGAAAGTTGTTTCCAAGAACAGGGCTTGAGCAGTTGGGTTTTGCAGTTTGGAAGTGGCTAGAGGCAGCTCGAAGCGAACAGCCGCCAACACTGACAATGGAAGTACACTCTGAAAAATTGATAATAAGAGATACACGTCCAGTAGCTGTAAAAAATATATTTCAGCTTGAAGGTATTTTTAAAGTAATTTATATGGCTTGTGAGAATGCTTCTAAAGCAAGTGAAATTCGAAAACTGTGCTTAGAGCATGGCGCATGTGATGATGAGATTGATGTTGCATTTCGGTTTCTCTTAGAACATAAGTTGATCATAAGCATTGATAAGAGATTGTTGTCACTGGCGATTGAAATTCCCAGTGTGCCTTATAGCCCTAAAGATCAAGATCCAATGGGATGGATCATAAAGCAGGATAAAAAAACCGGCGTTAGGGATTAGACCTCCCAAATTTGAGATTATAAGATATTGAGATGCAATTTTGAGGATAAAAAGGATTCTAAACTAACTAATTCCAAATAGAGTGTTAAAGAAAAAAAATCACGCCTAAAGAGAACAAATTCAATAGGCATGATTTTTTTTGGAGCTGATGATGGGATTTGAACCCACGATCTGCGCATTACGAGTGCGCTGCTCTACCCCTGAGCCACATCAGCACAATATTATTTCTAATATAACTTTACGACTTTAATGATATGTTTGTCAACCCCTATATTTTATAAGGTAAATAAATGTATATTTTGTTACCAAAAAGGGTAATATAAAATTGAAGATATTTATTTTTTTGATGGGACCTGTTAAAAAAATAACATATTGTCATTTGTTATGCGAAGGGATCGTAAGGAGGGAAATATGCGAACTAAAAAGAGTATTGCTAAGGAAATCGCACGATATGTGAGTGTATTTGCAGTTTCAATTTGTATCCTCGTCGGGGGGATATCCATCTATATAAGTCGCAGTTCAATGATTGAAGAAACTGAATCCATGCTCGAGCAAGAGACCGTTTTAGGGGCACAGAAGATTGCAACGATTTTAGAAGATCGCTTACTCATATTACAGGAAGTAGCGAATAGAGCTCGAACTAGGACGATGGCGTTTGACATTCAAAGAGAATCACTCCGCGTAGATGTGGAAAGATTAGGCTATTTAGATATGGCAATTGTCACGCCAGATGGGAGTGCGCGTTACATAGTTGATGAGAATGAAGTTGATTTATCAGATCGCGAGTATGTAAAAAGGGCATTAAATGGTGAAGCCAATGTTTCAGATGTACTGATCAGTAAAGTCACCAATTCTCCAGTACTCATGTATGCAGTGCCTATTACAGAGGACGATAAAATTGTAGGGGCTTTAATCGCAGAAAAGGATGGTTATGTGCTGTCTGAAATTATAGGCGAAATGGGATATGGCGAATCTGGTTATGCTTATATTATAACCGATGAAGGTGTCACAATAGCCCACCCTGATAGAGAGAAGGTCTTGACACAGTTTTCGCCGATTGAAGCCGCTAAAAATGATGATCAGTTTGTCTCCATTGCGACTCTTTTTACGGAAATGATCGCAAACAAAAAAGGTGTAAGCCAGTATAATTTTCAGGGTCAAAAATTATATAATGCCTATATCAACATCGAGGGGACACATTGGATTTTAGCAAGTACTGCATTGCGATCCGAAGTGCTCTCAGGGGTCAATCACCTTATTTGGGTGCTGGCAATAGTCATTGTAGTGATCCTTTTAATTGCTGTTATAATCTCTACAATTCTCGGTAAAGCAATTGCAAAACCCGTTTTAATGCTTATCCAAATTGTTGAAAAACAGTCAAATCTTGATTTTAGCTTGATTGACCAAGAGGTCATTCAAAAAATTCAAAAGCGAGAAGATGAAATCGCAAGTATGGCTTTATCTTTGCAAACCATGTCTCAAAACGTAAGAGCCTTGATTGTAGATGTTTTGGATACATCAGAACAAGTTTCTGCAACTTCTGAAGAACTCAATGCAACTTCAGAACAGACGGCAATTGCTTCTCAAGAAGTGGCGCAAACGGTAACAGAAATTGCAAAAGGAGCCACAGATCAAGCTGAGAATACTCTGGATGCTTCCAATGCTTTGAATCATCTTAGCGATGAAATTGAAAGCAACCTTTTGAGAAGTCACGAACTTTCTGTGGCTTTTGATAAAATCAATAAACTTGTTGAAGGTGGTATTAAGACGATAGAGGCACTCAATCGTAAAACGAGTGAAAATGGTGATGCTGCCCAAGTCGTCTATCAAAGTATTCTAAATACTAATGAGAGTACAAATAAAATCGGTGAAGCCAGCAATTTGATTTTAAACATATCCAATCAAACCAACTTGCTTGCATTAAATGCTTCAATTGAAGCGGCAAGAGCAGGAGAACAAGGAAAAGGCTTTGCGGTTGTGGCTGACGAAATAAGAAAACTAGCAGAACAATCCAGAAGTACTACTGAGATCATCAATGCAATTGTAAATGATTTAGTAGAAAACGCACAAACTGCAGTGGATAAAATGAAAGAAGCGAGTGATATTGTAAAAGAACAGGAACAAAGAGTTGGTCTGACGGCTGAAACATTTGATTCAATAGCTGTTGCAGTTGAAAAATCTGAAAAGATGATTCAAGAAATTGACAGTTCCAGTGAAGAGATGAAAAGGAGTAAAGAGTCCGTTGTGGGGAATATTGACATGCTTTCAGCGCTTGCACAGCAAAATGCAGCCTCTACAGAGGAAGCTGCTGCTTCTATTGAAGAGCAATCCGCTGCTGCTCAGGAAATTGCCAGCGCCAGTGAAGAATTGGCCAATATGGCACAATCCCTTCAAGTGATGATTGATAAGTTTAGTGTGTGATTTTTTTATAAAAAGTATTGACTTGGAGTTCACTCTAAGTGATATGGTTATTACGATGGTTTATAAACATATTGTTTTAGAGATGGAGATGAGCAAATGACACAGAAAAAATTAGGCTTTGGATTTATGAGACTCCCTGTTTTAGACAAGGATGACCCAACTCTTATAGACTATGAACAGTTAAATCAAATGGTAGATACTTATCTAGAGAGAGGGTTTAATTATTTTGATACAGCTTATATGTATCATAATCACACAAGTGAAGTGGTGTTGAGAGAATCATTGGTTAAAAGGCATCCGAGGGCATCCTATGAAATTGCAACGAAGCTGCCAACGATGTTCCTTAAAGAAGTCGATGATATGGAACGCATATTCAATGAACAACTTGAGAAGACTGGTGTAACCTATTTTGACTATTATTTATTACACAATTTAGGCGTTTCAAATTATGAAGTTGCCGAGCGACTAGGTGCATTTGATTTTATTCGCCAAAAGAAAAAGACAGGTCAAGTGAAACAGATTGGTTTTTCTTTTCACGATACAGCAGATCTCTTGGATGAAATACTTACGAAACACAGTGACGTTGACTTTGTACAGCTCCAAATCAATTATTTGGATTGGCACAATGAGGGGATTCAATCTGCTAAATGCTATGAAGTGGCTATGAAGCACCAAAAAAAGGTCATTGTTATGGAACCGATTAAAGGCGGGATGCTTGCCACTGTTCCTGAAAAAGCAGAGGCACTGTTCAAAAAACATCATCCAGAGATGTCTGTGGCTTCGTGGGCAATTCGATTTGCAGCAAGTCAAGAGCAGGTGATGATGGTTTTAAGTGGGATGTCTACAATGGATCAATTATTGGACAATACGCAATACATGGAGGAAATGCAACCCCTTGTGTCAGAAGAATACGAGATTATAGATCAAGCAGTTAAAATTATAAATGAGGCCATTTCAATTCCGTGCACATCTTGTCAATATTGCGTGGCAGATTGTCCACAAAATATCATGATTCCCAACTATTTTGCACTTTATAATGATAAGACTCAATTTAAGACAGAGGGGATTTCGATTCAAGATGTCTACTATAAAAATCTTATAAACCAATACGGCAAAGCTTCAGATTGTATAAAATGCGGCCTATGTGAAAAAAGCTGTCCACAGCATATAGAGATCATCAAGTGGCTTAACCGAGTAGCAGATAATTTTGAAGCGAAAAAAGCATAAAAAGTGTATAATATATTATGGAGCGCATAAGATCACATTAGGAGGAAATGAATATGACCATTTCAGAAGTGAGTAAAATGCTTGATTTGAGTCAAGATACCATAAGATATTATGAACGTATTGGCCTTATCCCCAGCATCATGAGAAAATCTTCAGGCGTGCGTGATTTTTCTGAGGATGACTGTAAAAACATCAATTTCATAAAATGTATGAGAAATGCAGGGATGCCCATTGAGGTTTTAATAGAATACGTTTCATTGGTGGCACAAGGTGAAAGCACGGAAGTGGCAAGACAGGAGTTGATCATAGAACAACGTAAAATATTAATGGATAAAGTTGAAGAGATGAAACAAACCATTGAAAGATTAGACTATAAAATAGAATTTTACGGTAATCGTGCGCTCAATAAAAAAGAATCGTAATGAGTCATTAAATTTTCTAAAAGAATACTCTGCTCATGACGTGATTTATACTGTTTTTCTATGCGAGTGCTTTTGTTAAGAAATCGACTGATTATTATGGAATGACTATGGGTATCACTTTTACTGCGTGAACGACAATTTATAATATCATTTATAGATGAGAAAAGGAGATCAAGATGAATAGATTTGTATACGATATACCAACTAAAGTTTATTTTGGAGAAAATCATCTGAAAAAATTAGGCTCTGAAGTCAGTCAATACGGCAAGAAAGTCCTTTTGACTTATGGTGGAGGTTCTATAAAGAAAAGTGGGCTCTATGATAAAGTGATTGCTGAACTCGAAAAAGCAGGCCTTGAAATCTTTGAATTGGCTGGGATTGATCCCAATCCTAGAGTAACGTCGGTGACTGAAGGGGCAGAGATATGTAAGCGTGAAGGCATTGATGTATTGCTTGCTGTTGGAGGTGGCTCCGTTATCGACTGTACTAAGTTCATAGGCGCAGCAGCTTTCTATGATGGGGATGCTTGGGATATTTCCATTGGCAAGGCGCCTGTTGAAAAATGCTTGCCGATTATATCGGTGTTGACATTATCGGCAACAGGTTCTGAAATGGATGCAATGGGCGTGATCAGTAATCTAGAGACAAAAGAAAAAGTGGGGATGGGATCACCTTTGATGCAACCGAAAGTATCCTTTCTAGATCCCACGACGACGTATACAGTCAGCAAGTTTCAAACGGCTTGCGGTGCGGCAGATATGTTGAATCATATTATGGAAATTTACTTTAATCGGGAAAATGATCTCTTTATGTTGGATCGTGTGATGGAAGGGCTTATGAAAACCATCATTCAATACGGACCAATTGCAATGGCTGAGCCTAATAATTATGAAGCGCGTGCCAATTTGATGTGGACGTCGTCATGGGCGATTAATGGATTTTTGAAAGGCAGTAAACGTCAAGCTTGGACTTGTCATCCGATAGAGCATGAACTCTCAGCATATTATGATATCACTCATGGCCTTGGACTGGCTATTATTGCACCTAGATGGTTGACCTATACTCTAGATGAAGATAATGTATCCAAGTTCTATGATTTTGGTGTCAATGTATTCGACATTGATAAAAGCTTAGAGCCAATGGTAGTGGCAAAACAGAGTATTGAAAAGCTAGAAGACTTCTTGTTTAACACTTTGGAACTTCAAAGCACGTTGACTGAAATCGGAATTGATGAAACACATTTTGAAATTATGGCTAAAAAAGCTTGTCAAGATGGTGTGTTAGAAGGCTTTAAACCGTTAAGAGCGGAAGATATCGTAAATATATTTAAGATGTGTTTGTAAGGGGTTTCATTTATTTTGAGCTGTAGAAGGAACTTTCTCTTCGTACTAAAAGTGTATGAAGGGAAAGTTTTTTTGATGCCCAAAAAAGTGTTTAATGGATACAATCAGAGACCTGACAATGCTATCGCGTAACGATAAAGATCCTAAACTGGACAGATATTTGCCTAAAGAACCTATTTTTTAGGTTGGAAATTGTTGAGTGGCAGGCGAGATTCAAATTTGGTATAATAGGGTAAAATGGATGAGTGGTAGCTGTGTACATTGTTTGACCAGAAAGGAATGCTTATGAATGTAGAAAAGTTAAAGACACTTGAGAATTATTTTTTTATGGCTTATCCGATGGGTTTTGATTCACCTGAAATGATGGCAATCGCAAAAAAGCATAAAGTGGAAAAAATGAGAGAATTTGTGAATACGCATTTTGAAGTTGAATGTTTTGAAGACGTGGATCTTGTATTTGAAAATTATATCAAGTTGATCTCGCAGTCTTCACTGGTTTCTATTTTCGAGAAGGCGAAGTTTAAGGACTTGGCAAAGACCTTTACACAGGAAGAAAAAGCAAAGTTTATCGGAGGTGTTTATGACTTCCTCTATGGGGATCAAGAGGCTGGGTTCACAGCTCAAATTGAAGTTTTGACACGTTATAAAACGGCGAAATGGCCAATTCTAACCGTGCTTGGCGTTTACATGAAACCAAACTTTGAGGTCCTCGTCAAACCCACAACGGTAAAGGGCATCTTGGCATATTTTGAAGAGGATTTAAAATATGTATCCAAACCCACCTTTGCGTTTTACAATCAGTATAGAACATTGATCAATGATATAAAAAAACACACTAACGAGGCTTTACAGGTTGATAATGCAGCTTTTTGTGGTTTTCTAATGATGAGTCTTGATCAATAGAAAAGAAGCTATCATAAAATAATATATAATAGAATCCTATTATCAAGAGAAATGATTGTAAGAGGAAGGGATTATAAGACGGTCGGTCATCAATAATAGAGCGATCATAAAAACAGTTGTAAAAGAGACGTCTTGGCGTCTCTTTCTTTGGATACAAATGAATATAGGCAGATTTAATTTTCTAAGTGAATTCAATCATCTAGTTGAATTCAACTTTCTGGGAAGATTTATTTTTCGATCTTTAGCTTTGTCGAATGCGATTTAAAGTGGTGGTTAAATACAAAAGGATTGCAATGCATAAAACAACGAAAAAGGGAAAGGCAATCATTTGAGTTTGTCGGATAACTACTCCTAAAAGTGGTGGCAGTAATGCAACACCGATGTAAGCAGATGCCATTTGAAATCCGATTATGGATTGGGATAAATGCTTACCAAAACGTCTTGGCGTTTCATGAATCATTGAAGGAAAAATTGGGGCAAATCCCAAACCGATTAGTGCAAAAGAAAGCATAACTGTAAAATTGTTAAAGTTTAACAGTAGTAAAATGGAACCGAATAAGGCCATGCATATACCCGATAAAATAAGTTGCTTATTATTGAGCTTAAAGGAAATGAAACCTGATAAGATACGTCCCAATGTAATGCCACCATAGTAAAGTGCCACCCAGTTAGCAGCAACTTCGAAAGTTATGCCTCTCACTTGAACCAAATAACTGCTACCCCAAAGGCCCATAGCATATTCTGCTGCACAGTAAAATATGAAAACGAGTAGAGCATATGGGACACCACGGACTCTTATAATCTTAAAACCTGTAACTTGAGGGCGCATATCTTCTTCATCGGAAATGTCGTTTTCAGTGGCCTGTGCATTTATAGAAGCTTGCCTTTTCCAAAGCGGCAGACTTAAAAATATAACTGTGGTCAAAGAGAGTTGAATCATGGCGATCGTTGTATATCCACTTCTCCAAGAATGTGTACGCAATAGAATATTGGACATAATAATGGGACCAGCAGTGGCACCTATACCCCAAAATGAGTGAAGCCAATTCATATGATGCGCTTTAAAATGAAGAGAGACATAGTGATTGAGTGCCGTATCCACAGAACCAGCACCGAATCCAAGCGGTAAGGCCAGTACGATTAACCAGAGATACGAAGGCGCATAGGCATAACCCAACAGGGCAATACCCGTTAAAAGGCCACTAAAAAATGTGATGCGTCCTTCACCAAAGTGTCGAATAAGCTTGCCACTTAGAAGACTACTGGAAATTGTGCCAAAGGTAGCGACTATGGATATAATGCCCACTGCATCTAAGTTTAGTGCCCAATCCGCTCTGATTAGAGGCCATGAGACGCCAAGCAATGCATCTGGAAGCCCTAAGCTGATAAAGGCTAAATAGATTACGATAAGTAATATAAAGGTAATCATGAGGGGGTCCTTTCATATGAGCTGTCAAATGAGCTGTCAAAATGATTTTATTTATAGAGTTTACTAATTGTTAACGTATAAATCACAGGTCTTACGATTCATGATAAAGAACCTATGGTATAATATAAATATTATTTTTCGGAGGTTTATAGATGAAAAAAGTAACGGTATATACGACTAGATTTTGTCCTTACTGCATTAAAGCACTCAGATTGCTGGATTCTAAAAAAGTCGATTATCTGAATATTAATGTGAACAAGGAACCTACTCAATTTGAAGCAGTCAAAAAGCAAACCGGATGGAGAACAGTGCCCCAGATATTTATAGATGAACAGTTTATTGGTGGTTGCGATGACATGTATCAATTGGATGCTGAGGGCAAGCTTGACGACTTGCTCGGATTGTAGTGATGACTATGAAAATATGGCATTTATTTCATAGTGGCGTACTTGTTGAAACAGAGTCCGTGCAGCTTTTTTTTGACGTGATTACAGATATAGATACGCTCATTCATCCACAAAAGAAACTCTACTTTTTTGTCTCTCATGGGCATTCTGATCACTTTTCCATGAAAATATTGAAATCTTTTAAGGATAAAGCCCAGTTTATATTGTCTGATGAAGCTGTTATCAGAGAGGCTTTTATTGATTGTGATCAAACATTATTTGTAAAACCCAATGAAGTACATGAAACACTTCCCTTTAAAATTTCAACTTATGATTCCACGGATTTAGGCGTTTCCTTTCTGATCGAATTGGATCAAAAGACACTGTTTCATTCAGGTGATCTCAACTGGTGGCATTGGGAAAATGCGACGCAAGAGGTTCAAGCAGATGAAGCAAGGCAATTTAAAGAAATCGTGGACAGTATTCAAGTGGATCATATTGATATCGCATTCATCCCAGTTGATCCCAGATTGAAGGATGCATATAATCTATCGGCAGCTTATTTTTTAAGCGAAAAGCATTTGAATTATTTAATCCCCATTCATTTTAATGAGGATTATGAGATTACAGAGCGGTTATATTCGGATTTGAAAAATGACCGCATCATTCAAGTCAAGGCTAAGCATACGATGGTGTTGACCTTAGAGTAGACCAATATGTATTGCGAATTCTCTTGAGGATTCTTGTGATGCAAAAAATACTAAAGACCAAATAGAGCTTATCAAATAGAACTTATAACAACATGATTAAACTGCATTTGGTCTTATTATATTAGAATGCATTAATGATTGCAATCATGGTGATCACATGAAATTTGACTATCTGTGAGTTTGCCAACAATGTAGTCAGATACAACTTGATCCACGTCACCAGAGCATCCTCTTAAAACGCTTATATTTTGACCAGAGAGCACATTGACGGCACCTTGTCCCATATTGCCAGCAAGCATGAGTTCTACACCTAGATCTCTCAATGTAAAGGCAATATTGGATTTGCAACCACAACCTTGGGGTGCTTCTAATACTTCTTTAGAGACGACTTCTTTGTTTGGACCAAGTTCTACGATTGTATAATATTCACAATGGCCGAAATGACTATCAATCATACCATTCCTTGTTGGTAAAGCAATTTTCATAGTGAATCCTCCTTTGAATTTGGGTATATATTTATCATATTGATTATACCGCGTTTATAGCATATGTCAATAATTTCAATGTAAAATTATGATTATTAATTGAGTTTGTTGAATTGATTTGACAACAAGTGTTATAATGATAAGGAAAAAAAGGTATTGAAATCTGGAGGCATTTATGACATCAAGAGAAAAATTTAATGATAAATTTTATATAATGAATTGTGACATGCCATCAGATCTTTTTACTGTAAAAGGTATTAAGAAAGAGTACAGAGCATTGGCAAAAATTTGGCATCCTGACGTTTCAGAAGTCAAGGAAGCACTTTTTATAATGAGCAAGATTAATGCGCTCTATCAAGAAGGCCAGACTTTAATTGATCAAAATAAGTTCTATGAAAAAGAGCGTATTATAAACAGAGGCAAAAAGACAACAGATTCGTATAAAGCGCCTGAGAAATCAAGTGAGACTGTAAACTATAAAGATTTTACTGAAAACATAAGAAGAAGTAAACGTAAGAAAAGCATTGAACTCAAAAGTGTTGACGGTAAATGTGTGCGCTTTAGATATCTAAAGAGAGTATTGATTGATTTAGGGTATATGTACGTCTCAGAAACATATGTGCTCTTGGAGATTACAAAGCTGAAACGAAAAATATTTATGGATTCACTTGAACTCATAAAGAATAAGGGCGAGGGCTATTTTAAAATTGAGGTACCTGAGGTCGTGGACACTTTCGACACAACAAGTCATGGTTATATTGTTTTAAAGAAGGCAAAGGGCATTGAGCCAGTTGTCATTCTGGAAACCGTTTTGGGATACTTAAAACCGCTTGGCAATCGCAAAATATGTGAAGGCATATTCTATGATTTGACCGCATTAAAATACATGGGTTTGACGTCGACGGGTATCGATAAGGATTTGTGGTTCATCAATGTGGACACTGGTAAACTGCACAATTATGGTCTTTTCTTTTATTTACACGAATTCAGTTCCAAATTGAACAGGGCGCCTAAAGATGTATCTGATGTTTTAAGTCATCTCAAACCACGTGATAATGAGTCACTTGTAATTGACCTCGTAAAAAATGCCATTGTGACTCTAAACAACAAAAGTGGTCTTAAAGTAGATGATTTTCACAAATGGATTACAAATCTTAAGAGCGATTCGCTTGAGATGTCTCTTGCAGAGAGTCAGGTGTTTAATCGTGCCATTGAATCGGTCACGACACATGGCTTTAATTTAGAGTCTTACTATCAGTCCATATCGTACAGTTAAAGTCTTTGAATACACCTGAATTTAGCTCTAGTTATATTCGGTGTCGGTCCTCTAATAAGTATAATTTCGTCTAATGAAGCGCACTTAAGAATCCTGTGAAAATCTTTGGTGTGCTTTTTTATATTTTTTTTATTTTGGAACGTCTTTTGAAACAACGTTGGGCATGGCATACATCAATTATGTTATAATAGTGATGCTATATTTATAGAGCGATCAAATATATATATGAAAGATTGAGGCATTAAAATGAAGCAAAAGAAGAGTTGCCTAAAATGTCCTGTATGCGACAGTGAACTCTATCCAGTAGAAGCGATGAAATTATATAAATGCCATCACAATCATTGCTTTGATATGGCCAAAGAAGACTATGTCAACCTGCTATTGAGTCATGAAAAAAAGAGCAAGAACCCCGGAGACTCTCAGGAAATGGTGACGTCGCGACAATCCTTTTTGTCAAAGGGCTTTTATGAACCCATATCAGATGAAATCAATGCAACTGTGAAAGCTTATTTTGAACGTGTAAATAAGTGTCCTGAAACCTTTTTGGACTTAGGCTGTGGTGAAGGTTACTATTTAAAAAGACTCATAGAGAGCTTAGATTATGCTGAAACAAAGTATTATGGACTCGATATTTCAAAGAGTGCAGTCAAATTGGCGAGTAGGCACCACAAGGCAGCGCAATGGCTTGTTGCAAATAGTTTTTTTACACCCTTTATGACGCAATCTCTATCAGGCATATTATCGGTATTTAGCCCAATTGACATGGGTGAATGCAAGAGAATGCTCGATAAAGAGGGGGTGCTCATCAGAGTCTTCCCTGAAACCAATCATTTGATGCAGTTAAAAGAAGTGATCTATCCTGAGATAAAAGTAAAAGAATATGAACAATACCTAAATGATTTAGAAGGTCTTGAGATTATAAGTGTGAAAAATGTCGCTTATGATATTACTCTTAAAAATGAAGACTTAGTCCAGTTGCTATTAATGACACCACATTTTTGGCGTGTAAAAGAAGAAAATAAAGAGGCCTTGCTGAAAATGGACACCATATTGGTTACCGTCAGTGTGAGTGTAGGTGTTTACCAACAACCAAGAAGGCATTTTTTTTGAAACATAAAAAAGAAGATTGATCTCGCTTATGGATTATGTTAAAATATAAATACCCCCTACGGGAGGGGTATTTATAGGAGGTTTTATGAACAATATAATCATTTTTGCAGTTGCCATAGCGGCCTACTTTGTATTTAAAAAAATAACAGAGCCCAAAGTAGATAAAATTAATGGTGAGACACTCAATCAAATGCTAAAGGACAAAACCACTAAGAGGCAGTTTATAGACGTCCGAACTCAAAGTGAATTTAAAGCAGATAATATTAAGGGTTTTAGAAATATACCGCTCCAATCATTAGCAAGTAGGGCAAAAGAACTGGATAAGGAAAAACCAGTTGTTCTCATGTGTGCATCTGGGCATAGAAGTATGCAAGCTGCCAGAATTTTAAAGCGCCTAGGGGTAGAAACAATTGTAAATCTGTCCGGTGGTCTTTCAGCATATAGAAGATAAGGGCAGTGAACGCGACGTTTACTATTGAGCTGGAGAAGCAAAGTCAGTCGTGCAAACCTTGTCGTGCTCTCATCTAAACCTTTAGAACAAGTTGGACAGTTTTGACACTTACTTGGATGAAAACAAATCATAAAAAAAAGATCCCATTCAATCGATTATGAAATCATTTGAATGGGATTTCTTTTAGTAAAATAGATGAATCACTTTATACGAACATATCGGTTGGTATGAACATACTGTTTCAGACGAACACGCTATTTTATGAGATTAAGCGACTTCAACTGTTTCTGAAACAACTCTCACAAGGTTACAAGATAGATCTGAAATTCGTTCCAAATTGTTGACAATTTCAAGGTAATAAACGCCATTTTCAGTACTACATTCATTATTGTTAAGGCGTGTAAAGTGGTCGTGACGCGCTTCGCGTTCTAACGTATCAAGTTCTTTTTCAAGTGCCATCACTTGATTGATCATGGCTTGATCCGGTTTATCGAGCACTTTTAATGCGAGCTCATAAGTCATTTTTGTCTTATTGTACATAATCAATAGAGCGCTTTTAGATTTTTCAGTAAAAACAATATTTTTTTCATTAACGGAGAGGATCAACTCTGCAATATTATCTGCATGATCTCCAATGCGTTCAATATCATTGATATTGTTAAATAGACCATCAATATAACGTCTATCCGTATCCAAAATATCTCTATTGGACAATTTTACGAGGAATTCAGTGATGACGGTTTCCAGCGTATTGATATTTTTTTCAAGCTCAAATGTTTTCTTGACTTTATCGATTTGTCCCTCAAAGAAGCCATCCATTGCAAAGGATAGGCTGTCTTTTGCTAGGTTGCCCATGTTTATGGCTTCGTTAATGGCACTTTTTATAGCAATCGTTGGCGTTTCTAAAATACGATCGTCAATGAAACGTGTGATTTTTTCATCTGCATGATCTTCAGCTTTATCAGGAACAAGCCACATGGCTACTTTTACAAGGAAGAAAGCAAATGGAAATTGAATGACAACGTTTGCTAAGTTAAACACAGTATGTGCATTTGCAATTTGTCTGCCAACATCTGAAGGGTCCCACATTGTAACCAGTTTGGCAATTGGACCTGAAAGTACAATGACGAATAAGAGCGTTCCAACAGCATTGAAAGCCAAGTGAATGATAGCTGCTCTTCTGGCATTTTTACTTGCACCAATACTGGAGAGTAGAGCGGTGGTACATGTGCCAATATTATCTCCATATAGAATTGGAAGTGCAGCAGCAAGTGGTAAAACACCTTGAGAAGCAAGTGCAATGAGCATCCCAATGGAAGCACTTGAACTTTGAACAATAAAAGTCAGTGCAAAACCGACTAAAACGCCTAGAAGAGGATGATGACTCAACGAGAGAATCATCGTGTTGAAGGATTCTAATTCTCTTAAGGGTTTGAGGGCATCTTTTAAGAACTCCATACCTAAAAATAATATGCCAAGGCCTATCAAAATTTCAGCCAGTGTTTTTCGGCTATCTTTTTTTGTCGTCATCCAGATGACCATACCAACACCTATGGAAATTGGTGCGATATCTTCAATGGACATGGAGACAATTTGTCCTGTGATTGTGGTCCCGATGTTGGCGCCCATAATAACACCAACTGCTTGTGTTAAATTCATAATGCCAGCGTTTACAAACCCAACAACCATAACGGTCGTTGCACTTGAACTCTGAATAATGCCTGTGACGAGCATACCAACGAAGACACCCATAAAACGGTTTGTTGTCAATATTTCAATAATTCTTTCAAGTTTCTTGCCTGCAGCTTTTTGAAGACCTGCTCCCATCATCTGCATGCCGTAAAGAAATAGGCCTAATCCACCTATTGCGCCAATAGCGATCGACATTGCCCAATGCCTCCTTATGAAAATCTCAATTTTAAATACCTACATCTTAATTATCTACATAATGTGATAAAAATAATTACCTATCTATTCTAACAGAGACAGCATGCAGTTGAGTTAATTCTAAGTTAAGTGTATGTTAAAACCAAGTAAAATATGTGAACAAAATGTTAACGCTCGCTTTTGTATTTAGAGTAATACAAAAATCTGTCCATAACAGAGTTCAAGCTAAAAGAAATTTAGTCCCTTTTGATTAGTCCCTTTTGATAAGTTGAAATGCACCATAAATGCCAGCATCATCACCAAGTTTACTGATTTCAAAACGCACAGAATCCAATAGACTTGGCATTGCATGTCTTTCAGCTTCCTTTAACACAAGCGGCATCATTTCTTTTCCCAGGGATTCCATGATGCCACCACCAAGAATAAAGAGATCTGGATGGAACATGTTGACTAAGCTTCCAATGGCAATGCCCAAGTATTTTGAAGCATACTGAATCACTTCAACCGCTAAAGTATCATTGGCTTCATAGGCTTTTTGAAGAGTAGAGCTTTTAATGACAGCGCCATCTTTTTCATGAAAATCCTTAAGAACAGAAAGACGTCCTTTAGAAAGTTGTGTTTCAACATATCTTTGCATGGCCGTTTTAGAAGCATATGCTTCTAGACAACCCTGTGCACCACAGCCGCAAAAGGCACCATCAGCATTGACAACGATATGTCCAAATTCTGCAGCGGCACCTTGCCCAACGTATAATTCACCGTCAATAATAATGGCACCACCAATGCCAGTGCCAACAAATAATCCCAAGACGTTTTTGTTGGCAGGATCAGAAATGAATTTATACTCTCCAAACATAGCCACATTGACATCGTTGCCAACGGAGACAGGAACCTGATATCTTTTTTCAATTAAAGATTTTAATTCAAAATCCTTAAAGGGGATATTCGGAGAGAATTTTACAATTCCATCTGTTGTGACGATCCCTGGAACACCTATGCCAATACCTAAAAGCGTTGAAGTTTCATCTTTAGGGATGGTCTCATAAAGGGCATCAATAACCTTGAAGACTTGTTCCATGACAATCTCAACACCCTCCTGTGCTTTCGTTTTCTTTTTGCTCTGTGCTATGGATTTATTATCTTCACCATAAAGAGCCCCTAAAATTTTAGTACCACCAATATCTAATCCAATCCATTTATTCATAAGCTACCTCCATATGAAATAATTATACCATTTATATAGATAAGTCAATCATGATTGCATTTAAAAAAGTATCCTTGCATCATCAGAAGAGGCGATTGGTAAAACGTATCAAAAAAATTCTATTCATTTAAGGATACAATTACTGAAAGAGACTAGAACAAGTCGATAAAGATTTGTTCTAGTCTCTTTTATGCTTTGTGGCTATCTTTTTAATTTTTAAAACTGTGAATAGGGGCGGGAATTCTACCGCCTCTTGCGATAAAGGCTTCACTGGAGAACGGACTGACCTTCATAATAGGACCGGTGCCCAATAAGCCACCAAATTCAGCTTCTTCTCCAAGGGATTTTCCAATGACGGGAATAATTCTGACGCCAGTGGTTTTATTGTTAATCACGCCGATAGCAGCTTCATCGGCAATGATGGCAGAAATCGTACTGGCAGGTGTATCCCCCGGAATAGCGATCATATCCAGACCGACGGAGCAGACACAAGTCATAGCCTCTAATTTATCAATGGTCAAAGCCCCCATTTTAACAGCGGCAATCATACCTTCATCTTCACTGACTGGAACGAAAGCACCACTTAATCCACCTACGTGTGATGAGGCCATAACGCCGCCTTTTTTCACAGCATCGTTAAGCATGGCAAGGGCTGCAGTAGTGCCGTGACAACCACAAGCTTCAAGACCTATTTCTTCGAGAATTCTGGCAACACTGTCACCAACCGCAGGCGTTGGGGCAAGCGATAAATCGATGATGCCAAAAGGGACGCCAAGTTTTTCAGAAGCTTCATTGGCAACGAGCTGTCCGACACGCGTGATTTTAAAAGCTGTTTTTTTGATGGTTTCAGCCACCACATCAAAGGGTTGGCCCTTTACTTGTTCAAGAGCAACCTTTACCACACCGGGACCACTGATGCCAACATGTATGACACATTCTGCCTCAGTGACACCGTGAAAGGCACCTGCCATGAAAGGGTTGTCGTTGACAGCATTTGCAAATACTACGAGTTTAGCGCAACCAATACTCTCCTGATCTTTAGTCAGTGCCGCAGTCTCTTTGATAATGCGGCCAAGATCTCTGACGGCATTCATATTAATGCCAGCTTTAGTGGACCCCACATTAATTGAACTACAAACGCGATCTGTAACAGCAAGTGCTTTAGGGATGGATTCGATCAAAATTTGATCACCTTTTGTGTAGCCTTTTTGAACTAGGGCGGAAAAACCACCTATGAAGTTGACACCAACAGCTTTAGCTGCAGCATCAAGCGTTTGAGCAAAAGCCACATAATTCTTATCATCACAAGCTTGTGCCACAATTGAAATCGGCGTTACAGAGATGCGTTTATTGATGATGGGAATGCCGTATTTTTCCTCTATTTCTTCACCTACTTTTACAAGATCTTTTGCAAGTGTGGTGATCTTTTTATAAATCTTTTGACGGGCAATTTCGCCGTTTGTATCACAGCAATCCAAGAGAGAGATTCCCATGGTGATGGTTCTTATATCCAGTTTATCTCTTTCGATCATATGGATCGTTTCTAATATATTGTTAAAATTGTTCATGTTTCCTCCTATAGTTTACAAGGTATGCATAGCTGAAAAAATAGCGTCATGTTGTACCTTAATTCTCAAATTCATAGCATTTGCAGGAACAGATAACTCTGCTTTTAAACCCGCTAAATCTGTTGTTAACTCACTCAAATCGACGAACATAACCATAGTGAAACAACCCCTGACGATGGTTTGATTAATGTCTAGAATATTGACGCCATTATTTGAGAGTACAGTTGCCACTTCTTTAATTATGCCTTTTTTATCCATACCCATTACTGAAACATAAGCATTCATTTTTTTTCCTCCTAATATCCTTGATAATTATAACTTTCACATAACTTTTACGTATAAAAAAGAGACTAATAAAAAATTAGCCTCTGGAGAATTTGAGCACATTACTAAGCCATCCTTCAATACAAAAATAAATATTGTATATAAGATGATCAAATCATCTGCCTCTGTCCCTTGTACCTGAGAGTTTCACTGTAAACAGCTTTCCCCTTCGGTGCTCATAAAGAGTCTCTCCAGAGGTTCGTCCAATAACGGTTTTAAAAATAAGAGTACTTATTATTAATTCCACGATTTTCATCCGAGCCTATTAAATTAAGATGAATGATAACATAATTATTGAAGGCTTGTCAAGGGGACAACTGAAAATTTAGACGCAACTGAGAATATATGCACAATGATAAACATATAAATATAGATAGATAAAAGAGGACTGCTATTTCAGCTAAAGGATAAAAATTAAAAGAATGATCATTCTTTTATTATTGACGATAAGTGAATGCTCATTTATTATATATCTATGAGAGTAAAAGATGAGAAAAAATATGAATCTATTTTGAACGCTTCAATGGAACATTTTATGTCGGATGGATTTGCAAATGCATCTATTGCTAAAATTGCAAAAACAGCTGGCGTATCCCCGGCAACTATATACATTCACTTTGAGAATAAGGAGGATTTGATAAGTAAACTTTACCTTAAGATAAGGAAAGAAATGAGTGAATATGTACTTGTTGATGTAGATTTAGAGGGTTGTATTGAAGCCGCTTACAAAAAAATATGGCAAAATTATTATCACTATTGCTTAACCTATCATAGAGAATTTGATTACATCATGCAGTTTACAAATTCTCCTTTTTCAAAGGATTATCACGCGGATTATGGCATGTGTTATTTTTCAAAAATATACGAACTCTTTGATAAAGGTAAAAAAGGCAAAGTCATTAAAGATATTTCAGATGAAATTTTATTTGCATTTACATTTTATCCAGCTTCCCAACTTGCCAAAAGAAACATTTGCTGTGGCAGTAAATTATGCGATTATGGTGTCAATAAAGCCTGTGATGTCGCGTGGGATGCCGTTAAAATGGAGCAAGTTAAAATCTGTTATAACCAAAAATAAAAAAGGAATTTACAAGGACATCGATTATGAAATCAAGCAAGACAATTTTAATGGATTATTTTAAATCCGGTGAGAAAGCAAGTAAAAAAATAGGTGTTGAGTTTGAGCACTTCCTTGTTTCAAAGGCAGATCTCAGAAGCTATGAATACTTTGAAAAAAACGGACAAAAGCAATTGATGCACAACCTCATTTCGTTGGGATGGCAGGTGGCATATGCCGAAGGTGATGATGTCTTCAATGCCGTTAAAGCAGGCAATATGGTGTCTTTTGAGCCTGGGGGACAAGTGGAAATCAGTATAAAGCCATTTGAACATATTGCAGATATAGAGGCTGAATATTTAAGTGTTAAAAAGGAAATTGAGGGCATTTTATCTGACGACCAAAGCTTGATTTCACTTGGCTATCATCCTAAAACAAAGATTGAAACCTTACCCTTACTTCCTAAAAAAAGATATGAATTTATGTATGATGAACTGCATAGACGCGGCAAGCTTGCAAGAAATATGATGAAGGGAACTGCCTCAACACAAGTGTCGATTGATTATGAAAACGAAAAGGATTTCATAAAAAAATACCGTGTGGCCAATTTTTTAGCGCCTTTCATTGCACGCTTATTTGATGCATCTCCTATATTTGAGGGTGAAATTTATACGAGTAAAAACTTGAGAGTAAAGATTTGGGATCACACAGATGTCGATAGATGTAAAATGCCAAAAGGCACTATGGAGGGTCAATTTGACTATGAAGCCTATTGCAATTATATTCTCAATTCTGAACCAATCCTGATGATTGACGACAAGGATTCATATAGAACGGATCATCGAACTGTGGCTGATTTAGATCAGGAGCATAGATTGAGCAAGGAACAGTTGATTCATGCAACGACAATGGTGTTCCCAGATATAAGAGTAAAGCATTTTTTGGAAATCAGAGTGGCAGATGCGTTGCCGTGGCCTCATAGCCTCGCTGTGCCAGCTCTGATAAAGGGCATTTTTTACAATGAGGAAAACTTGAATAAATATTTTAAGTGGAGTCTAAATTTGGATGACAATGTCATTTCAAAATGGAATGATCATGTGAAGAAAAGTTATGCATTTGAATTGGAGTGTTTACATTTACCGCAGACTTGCAATGCTTTTATTGAAGGCTTGATCGATGATGCGGCAAAGGGATTGTCATCTGATGAAAAATCGATTTTGCTTCGTTTCAAAGCTTTGATTCAAAACCATGAATCGTATTCGGAGTACCTTAAAACAATCTATTTAAAAGATCAAACATTATTTAAAGAAGTCATTATATCAGGAGGAGAGCATGTTCAATTTTAATGAAGAGCTTGTTGCTCTTGCAAATGCGCACAGAGCACAGGTAGACGAGGACTATAAAAAAACATATGAAGCTGTTGGCAATTCAGATGCGGTTTACAAAGGGAAACAATTGCCTTATTTATATTTTCCAGCAGTGTATTCAGAAGAGGATGTCCTCAATTTTGAGAAGTTGACAAAGAGGATATTTGAAATCGTCAACAAATCGATAGACATTTATTTTAATCATCCAGAAGTGAGAAGCGTTTGGGGTTTTGACTCACGTTTAGAAGAACTCATCCTCTTACCACATCGGTTTAATGCCAAAGTCCCTATGGGTAGATTTGACTTTTTCTATTATGAAGATGGCAGTTACAAGTTTTGTGAGCTCAATACGGATGGCACCTCAGCCATGAATGAAGAGACGCCGCTGACAGATATTTTGACCAATACTTTTGTGTTAAATAAGTTCAAAGAAAATCATCAGATTAAGAGATATGAACTCTATCAATCGTGGGTAGATGAAGTTAAAAGCATTTATGAAGAATATGTTCAAAATGGCGGCACGCGTACTGAGATACCCCATTTGATTATTATGGATTATATGTCTAAAGGATCTCCGCATGAATTTGAAGCCTTTAAAAAATATTTCAATGCCAACGGCTTTAAGTGTCAAATTGTCAGTCCTGATGAACTCACTGAGGCAGATGGCGTACTCTACTATAATGGGGAAAAGATAGACATCATTTACAGAAGACTTGTAACGAGAGACTTAATGGAGCATTATGATGATTTAGAACCTCTAATTAATGGGATTAAAGCGAATAAAACCTGTATCATAGGTTCAATTAAGTCCCAAGTTGTTCATACAAAAAAATATTTTGAAGCACTTCATCATCCCTTGGTGAGAAAATATTTTACAGAAGAAGAACTCGAATACATTGACGCGCATATTCCCTATACCAGTTCGCTCAGTGGAACGGATTCTTTTGAAAAATATGTTGAAAATAAGGACATGTATATTGTCAAACCAATTGATTACTACGCTTCAAAAGGTGTTTATGCAGGGAAGGAATTCGATCGAGAAGCATGGATTGCGTTGCTGGAAAAAGCAGCAGATGAAGGTTGTATTATTCAAGAATTTTGTCCTAAGTCCATTAATAAAAATCTAGATTTTTCTGGTGAAGGCACTTTTAAAGTGGCAGAATATAATAATATCACAGGTGTCTTTGTTTATAATGAAAAGATGAAGGGCATTTTTACACGTGCAGGGTTTAATGCGGTGATATCTGATCTGAATGATGGTTTTTCATTGTCATCAATTGTGGCCAGTCCTTTATAAATAGAATATTTTGACGAGCACATGACAAATGGATTTGAATAGAGCATTTAAAGCACTTTAAATACAAATAGAAAGCAGAATTCTCAAACCAAAAAAGGACTTTCAAAAGAAAAATTTAATTTTCTATATGAGAAAGTCCTTTTTTTATGTTCATAAAAAAGTTATAGTACAAAGAGACCCATTAAGCAGTTATAACACAAAGAGTTTTATTGCGCCACTTGCTTTAAATCAATCACACTTGGTCTGAATCAATCATAAATAAGTTTTTGAATGGTTAAGTTATGAGTTTCAAGGAGATCAATATAGCCGTCAGGGGCATTGTTGAGTTTACCGTTTTTAAAAGTTCTAACGATAGGTCGCAGTGGGTGTGAAGCATGATTTTTGAGGATCACTGCTTTTAAACCGTTGGACAATAGTACATATGAACCCGCTGGATATAAAATAATACATCTGCAAAACGTGCTTGCAAGATCAAAATCGAAGAGTGTCCCTGCTGAACCCATAATATACTCAACAACTTCGTGATGAGGATGTGCCAGTCGATGTTTGCGATCGGATGTCATGGCATCGTAGACGTCTGCAAGCATGACGATTTTAGTGTGTGGATGAATTTCAGAACCCACTAAGCCATTTGGATAACCAGATCCGTTTAAGCGTTCATGATGCTGTAACACGATTGATTTGATGTGTGCATTGAAACTCGTATTGTTGCTGAGTATATCATAACTGTATTTAGGATGTTTTTTAATTTCGGCCCATTGACTCTCAGACAACGGCTCGGAATGTTCATATACTTCTTGAGGAATATTCTTATAGCCAATATTGATAAGTATGGAAGCAATCGCAATATTCCTCATATCCTTTGTATTGAGGCCGATTTTTGCGCCAAGCATAATAGCCAATACTGCTGTGTTGATTGCGTGTTCATAAAGGTAATAGCTTTCCGATTTAATATCCATAATGGAGATGGTCAAATCTTGAGAATTTAGAATTTCGTCTATGAGACTGCTGGATACTTGGTCCAATGTATCAATTAACGCTTGACCTGAATCGCCAAAGACGAGTTGCTGTTTCTGCTTGGAAAGACTTGAAAAAAATTCGTCGACACATGTTTTAACGTCGAAAACAGCTTTCTTTCTAATGGCTGGATCGATAATATCTTTAATTTCCTCTTCCAGGATCTCTTCCTCATCAGGATTTTTGACATAAAGTGATTTGAATCCTAAAGCTTTTATGCGTTCAATGCTTTTAGAATTCACAATGGCATTTTTACGTAATAAAATCTGATTGGAAATATTCACAATGTTTTCTGCTAACACTTCATTTTCTTTTAAATATTCAATGGGTTTAAACCGCATAAGTTGTTTTCTCCTTTAAAAATGCATAAATTAGTGCACTTAAGTTAGAGTACATAGATTAAAGCTCATAAATGTTTTTGTAATATAATTATAATTCAAGAGACAATCGCCGTCAAATAATCAGAAGACAACCGGTATCTTATTAAGACTTATCGGCATAATAATTTTTTAAATGAGTCCAATAATCATAATAAATGATTTTTTGATCATAATCCTGCCACAATTGAGTTGTAAAATTAAAGTATAGAATAACGAAAGAGGAGGTTATCGTATGATGTTTTTATTTACAATTGGGATTATAGCGATAGTTTATTATTTTTATCAGCATCATGAGGTACAGAGCGTTCATCGTGTTCATAATCAATCAGAGGATACACCAGAAGTCATCTTGAGCAAGAGATATGTCATGGGTGAAATTGATTCTGAGACTTACGAAAATATGAAAAATGTCATGAAACGTTAAAGTGATGAATTCTTTGCGCAAGTGATTAGCAAGTGATTAGCAAGTCATTAGCAAGTGATTAAAATGTAGAAGACAATAATTATTGAAAATAAGGAGGCAGTAAAAATGATGTTTAATAGAGGTTTTATAGGCCATTCAGGATGTTTTGGTTTTGGGTATTTTGGCATGTGGCAATGGCTTATTGTCATTGGTGTGATTCTTGTCATTGCGTACTTCATTTCAAAAGGCAAAGGACATCGCAAAAGTGATGCAGCCATTATGATTCTAAAGGAAAAGTTTGCTAAGGGTGAAATTACCGAAGAAGAATACACGCGTAGAAAGGAACTTTTGGAAAGAAAATAGTGTATGCCGTATGTTAGTGAAGGCGTTTATGGCAAGTGTGAAGGTCTGAGGGTTAATGGTTATTCAAAGGGTATGATGGGTATCAACTCAGATGACCAAGAGTGTATGCCCTAATTGAAAACAGAAGCTATTGAAAGGTATAGATTAAGCATAAAGGGGAAAGCAGGATGTATTCAATTTTAGTTGTTGAAGACCATAGAGAAATTAGCAATATCGTTTTGAAATATCTTGAAAATGAAGGTTATCAGGGGACACTTGCTGAAAATGGAATAGAAGCTCTAGAATACTTTAATGGCAATACCTTTCACCTTGTGCTCTTGGATATTATGATGCCGGGAGTAGATGGGTTTCAAGTGCTCTCGGAGATCAGAAAAATTTCAGATATTCCTGTTATTATGCTCACTGCCAAACAAGAAGAGGTGGATAAATTGAGAGGATTTGATCAAGGGGCGGATGACTATGTCATAAAGCCCTTTAGTCCTAGAGAGCTCATGAGACGCATTAAGGCGCTTCTCAAAAGGACGTATCCCTCTCATGACGCACAGATCTTGTCTTATGGAAATTTGGAATTGGATTTAAAAAGTATGAAACTCTTTAAAGATCAACATGAAATTATGGTGACAACAGCTGAATTTCTACTGATCAAGACATTTATAATACATCAAGAACAAGTGCTTTCGAGAGAACAAATAATGGCGTTGGCCTTCGGTGAAGCATATGATGGCTATGATCGTAATATCGATAGCTATGTTAAAAGATTGCGTCAAAAAATTGAGGATGACCCAAAAGAGCCTATGTTCATTCATACGAAATACGGCATTGGCTATGTCTTTGGAGGCAAAAAATGATGACGATTCGAAAACTTTGGCTGATTTCATTGATTGGCATTGCAATTTCGTCTATTCTGATCTATGGGATTATTATGACTTCACTTACAAATCAATATTTTAAAGCCTACATGACAGAGAGTTATACAAACCATGTGGAACAGGTTTTAAACTATACAAAGCGAGCGATGAGTGAATCCTCAATTTCTTATCGACAAATGGCGATTGAGCTTGAAACACACATCATAGATCCAATAACACACATCAAATTATACGACAAAGACGGCACTGTATTGGTGGATGTCAACAATAACGAAACTTCAAATTTCATGATGATGAATGGCAAAAGCATGAGAGAAATGATGAAAAATGCTTCAGTGAAATATTCGTCGGAAGTGGATCAGTATGAAATTAGAATAGATGGTGAATTGAAAGCCGTCTTAAATGTCACGCGCCAAAGTTCTGCCGAGAATGGATTTGTCGCACGCCTATTTAAGGCGAATTTAATTCGGAATAGTTTTTTAGCCATTGGCATATCCGTTTTTTTATCGATCATAATAGGCATTTTTATCAGTAAGCATATGGCTAAAAATTTAATAGAAACAGCAGATCTTGCGCAAAGCTTGCTGATGGATGAAAATCTCGAATTTCATAAATCCAATATTAGAGAAGTCAATATTATTCGAGAGAGTCTTGAAAAGTTAAGTACTCGGCTCAAGTTGAAGCAAAAGAGTAGAAAGAAGCTTGTAGATCAATTGGTTCATCAGACTAGAACACCAATGACTGTTTTAAGGACGCATTTAGAGGGCATTGAAGATGAAATCATCAAACTAGATCGTTCAGAGCATGCATTGCTTCAACTCCAAATTGAAGATGTTGCTAAAATTATAGAGAATATGAGCAACGTTATTGACGTTGAAACAATGACATTGCAAACATCCGTTGAAAGCATTGAACTGAGTGCTTTTTTTAGGCAGATGATTGCGGGCTTAAAAGCGCAATTTGACCGCAAGGGGATTGAACTTCAGCTTTTAACGCATGAAAAGCAGACAATAAAATCTGACCGACATCTATTGAGTCAAATGATGTACAATCTTTTGACCAATGCCTACAAGTACACTTCAACTGAAGGAAGCGTCAGTTTGTCCTACGAGACCTTTCAAGATCAATTGATGATTCATATAAAGGATAGTGGGATCGGTATTCCAGCAGAAGAACAAGAACAGATTTTTAATGCCTATTATAGAGGGTCAAATCATGTACAAATATCAGGAGATGGGTTGGGCTTGTATTTGGTTAAAGAAAATTTGAAACTTCTAAATGGCGCAATACAAGTGGTTTCTGAATCTCACGAAGGGTCTGAATTCATTGTGAAGTTACCAATGGTTTTGGAAGAGGTGGATTGAATTGAATCGATTGAAGCGTGCAATTAAAAAACTATTGGATAAGATTGCAGAACAAAATAAAGCTGTGTTTGGAAATCAGCGTTTGGATTGCTGTGATATGAACAAACCGTCGGCTAGAAAACAAAAATAATTAACCAGAAGAATCTTGAGTACTTGACAGGATTCTTTTTTTTATATAAATTATAGTTAGTATTCTAACTATTTAAAAGGAGTTCATATGGCAAAACTACATCTCATGTCCAAATTGGGGATCATTTATCTGAATTGGTCCAGAAAACTTCAAAAGGATCTCGTCCCCTTTAAAATAACGCTTAAGCAGCAGTTTGTCTTAAGGCAATTGATGAAAAAAGAATATCTTTTGCCATCTCAGATTGCAGACATGCTCTATTGTGATCGCCCAACGGCAAGTGTTATTATCAAGAATATGGAAAAGAACAAGTGGATTGTTAAAGAGAAGGACCCAGAGAATGGCAAGCAGTACTTTGTTAAAATCACGGAAATTGGCAGAGAAAAGTTTAATGCACTTGGAGGCGCTTCTGGACCAGAAGCTATGGTTAGACATGATCCCTTGAAATGCCTTGATGAATCTGAAAGAGAAGTGTTAGATGCCCTATTGACGAAGGTCATGCTCAACTTATAAGTTTTTTTAAAAGGATATAGTTAGAATTCAAATTATATATGGAGGCTTATGATGTGGTACAAATGGAAAAATATCAAAGTTAATTATGAAATTGTCGGAGAAGGTAAACCCATTTTAATGATTCATGGTTACACGCCAGACCATAGATTGATGATGGGGTGTATGGAACCTATTTTCGATGCCATGAGCAATTATAAGAGAGTTTATATTGATTTGCCCGGCATGGGACGAACAGAGGGCAGTGACCAAATTAAGAACTCCGATGATATGCTTGAGGTCGTAAGATCATTTGTGAATGAAATCATTGGCAGTGAATCTTTTTTAGTTGCAGGTGAATCCTATGGTGGGTACCTAACACGCGGTCTAATCCACGAGATGCCAGATCAAATTGAAGGTGCTCTTTTTATCTGTGCTATGATTAAGCCACATGATAGAGTAGTTCCTCACAGAGAAATCATCTTAAAAAATCCAGAGCTATTGGCGCGATTATCAGATCAAAAAAGAGAAATGTACGAATCCATCGCTGTGGTTCAAGATGAGCGAACATGGGAGCATTTTAAAACCTATGTCATGCCTGGACTTTTGAAGGCAGATGAGGTTTTTTTGGAGCGTTTGAGGGCTGATGGCTATGGGTTTACCTTTGATGACGCATTGGCCTCTGATGTATTTGAAAAGCCAGTCCTCTTTTTAAATGGAAAGCAAGATACAAGTGTGGGTTATAAAGATGCTTGGGGCATTCTAGATTTATATCCAAGAGGCACATATGTGGCTTTGGATAGAGCAGGGCATAGTCTAGAGGCAGAACAGTCTGTTTTATTTAATGCACTTGTGAAAGAGTGGCTTTTTAGATGTGAAGAAGCAAACGATGAGAGAACTTCCTCATAATAAATAATTATATTTTTGATTTTAGGGTAAAACTTAAGTGGATCAACCCAAAGTAAATTCTAATTATTGGAGGTAGTGATGGATAAGGCAAAGAGTGCAATCGTCTATTATTCTTGGACTGGAAACACTAAAATTGTGGCAGAAGTTTTTGGACAGCTGCTAGATGTTCCAATTGAACCAATTGTTGAAAAAAAAATGAGAGCAAGTGGCAATATACCCTTGGCAGCATTGAGTGCACTGTTGGGTTTCAAAAGTAGAATAGAACCTCTGACAATTGATCTCAATGCAATGACAACACTTTTTGTTGCAGGTCAAGTTTGGGCAGGACATTCAACGCCTGCAATCAATAGCTTTATTCATCAAACCGACTTTAAGGATAAAAAAGTTTGGCTTATTCTCACAGGTGCGGATGAAAACAGACCAGAAAAAGTAATCCATAAGTTGCAAAGTAAAATAATAGATAGGGGCGGAGAAGTCCTAGGCATATATACTTTAAAAACAAGAGCGCTAATTGGCAATAAGGATATTGTCACTCATGAAGAAGTGAGAGCGTCCATCGAAGATTGGCTAAAACAGAATAATCTATTATAAAACAAACCTCTGTCCTCAAATACTAACCCCATTTGAGGACTATTTTAAACAACAAGATTTGAGCCGAAAGCTGAGCTGAGGAATGTTCAACCTCAAACAGCGTCAGCGAAAGTCGCTTTGGGGCATTGAGCAGTGCCCCAAATGTTGTTATATGCAACAAGATTTGAGCCGAAAGCTGTGCTGAGGAATGTTCAACCTCAAACAGCGTCAGCGAAAATCGCTTTGGGGCACAATAAAATTGCATTGACACATAGAATATAGATGGTATATATTATTAACATGATATTTGCGCACATGCGCAAATATGCAATTTATAATATTTAAATGCTTAATAACATACATAGCATATAGATATCATGGAAGCGCATATACTCAAGAAAACTGGAGGCGAACACATAAAATGGAAACAATAATAGGCTATTACCCCATTTTGGATATGGTCTTGGCATTTAGAGAACTCTATAGTCAAGACCGTTTTAAACCTTTTAATCAACCTCTGGAAACTTTGGAATCAAAGTTAAGTGCAGATCAATTGGCTTTTGTGATGCAATATGGAGATCAATCACGTGGTTGGCTTCATTTTATTGAGAAGATCATCATGGATATCAAGCTTGGGCTGACAAATCATGAATCATGGTGGCTGAACCTCTTGTCACATCCTGAAGCGTATGAACTTTCAGCTGTGGAGGCTGAGATGCTTTTTGACATATGGCAGAATAAGGCCTCAACGATTATTACGAACTATCAGGGACAAATCATGTGGGAAACCATAAGAATAAGCGAGGCCCTAAAGCATTCTGATCCATTTTTATTTCTTACAAGTTGTACAGATCGTTTTTTTTATAAAGATGACGAAACGATTCATTTTAACATAAAGCCTGATTTGGAAATGAAAATACAGAATTTTGAAACCATCGTTTTACTGCCCTCTGTGTTTGGATGTAGACAGATTACCTTTTGGTATCACAATTCTGATTTTGTATTTTATTATGCACTTACCAAGCCGTCGCGGAATTTAGTGGAACCAAGCGATATGCTACTGCTCACAACTCAGGCTTTTAACGATAAAACGCGACTAAAACTCTTGAGGCTCTTAAATCAAAAATCCTATAGTGTCAATGAAATGGCAACAATTTTGGATGTGAATGCGAGTACAATTTCAAGACATATGAAGCTCTTCAAGGATGCTGGATTTGTAGAAATTCAAAATAAAGATAAGAATGAAGTGTTTTACACTTTAAACCAAAAGGCAATAGAATTGGGATATGCTGTGCTTTTAAAATATATTCAAGGGGAACAATAATAAACTGTGAGGTATTCGTAGGATGAAAAAAAAGGATAGAGATAAAAGAATAGATAGAAATATAGAAGAGATATCTTTAAACGCCTTTCCTGCGGCGTTTGTTGACCTATATGATGGCTGGGTGATTAGGAGAACACCAAATTATCCCAGCAGACGCATTAATTCTGTCAATGTATTGACGACGTCAAGTGGTGAGGGGATTCATCATAAAATAGATTATTGTGAGGCCTTTTTTAAGGAGCGTTATTCTGAAATTGCCTTTAAGATGACCAATAGAGAGACGCATAACGCTATGGATATCCTGTTGGCATCAAGAGGTTATTTAAAAGTGACACCGACAAATGTGATGATCCTAAATCTGGATACAGATTTTGAGCCAAACCTAAATTTTCAAAGTAAGGACATTGATATGGGGACGCTTACTATGAGCATTGAAGAGACTTTGGAACCGAAATGGTTAGAGGATTATATAGCATTTAAGTGTTTATCTGAAAAAGAGTGCAATGCCTTGCAAGCATGTCTTGGAAAAATATCAAATCCAGTCCTTTATTTGAGTGTTCGAGATCGTGATAAGTGGATTGGAGCGGGTCAAGCAGTGGTTGAAGCGGGTTATGTGGGACTATTTGATATAGCGGTTCATGAGCAATATCGTTGTAAGGGCATTGGTAAAGCAATCATGAGAACACTCCTTGAAAAGGCAAAAGAAATGGGAGCTGAGATTGCCTATCTTCAAGTTGTTGCGGACAATGAAGCTGCAAAGAGGCTCTATGGAAATTTAGGGTTTCAAGAGCTTTATCAATATTGGTACCGCGTTAAGTCATTTTAAAATTTTTTGTTGCTTTTCTCAATTAAGTCATGTTGAAATGATAGTTCTAGGAGGGGTTTTGTGTTAATATAGTCTTTGTGAGGAGGTGCACTATGATTAAAATAAAAAATTGGGTGAGTCCAAAGACCATAGAAGAAGCTTATCAGATTGCAAATGAGAAAATCAATAATCGCATTTTGGGTGGTGGTGCTTTTTTAAGATTGGCACACGATTTAACCATAGATACAGCAGTGGATTTATCTCTTTTGGAACTGGATGAAATCTGTGAAACAGAGCAACATTTTGAAATTGGGGCCATGACGACGCTGAGACAACTGGAAACCAATAAATCATTAAATGATGCTTTTGAAAATATATTTAGGAAGTCATTAGAAAATATTGTGGGCGTGCAGCTTCGCAATATTGCGACAATTGGCGGTACAGTATTTGCTAAGTACGGCTTTTCAGATCTGATCACGGCTTTGATGGTGCTCGAAACATCACTTGTATTTTATAAAAAAGGTGAAATAGCGTTAAGTGAATACCTTAAAACGCCTCGTGCACATAAACGTGATGCCAAGGATATTTTAATTAAAATTAAGATTATGAAACAGCCTATAAAATGCAGTTTTCAAATGCTTAGAAATTCGAGCAGTGACTTTGCCATCATCAATGCGGCAGTGAGCAAAGTGGATGGGCGATATAAGATTGTGGTAGGTGCAAGACCAGGTGTGTCTAATTTTGCACTGGAAGCAATGTCAATTATAAATGATAAAAAAGAGGTCAATCCTGAAAATATAGAAGGGCAAGAGCTCATATTATCTGCTGTTTCCGATAACCTCATCTTTGGAACCAATCGTTTCGGCAGTCAATCCTATAGACAAGCCATGAGTAAAGTGCTTGTTAAGCGTGCCATTAGGGAGGTAAACCATGAAGATTAAAGTGACATTAAATCGTGAGATAAAGTCAATTGAAATAAACCCTGATGATTATTTGTCAGAAGTGTTGCGGGATAATGGGTGCAAAAGTGTAAAACGTGGTTGTGACAAGAGCACTTGTGGCGCTTGTACAGTTTTAGTGGACGACAAGCCTGTTTTATCGTGCACTTATTTGGCTGCAAGAGCTGAAGGCAAATCCATCACAACACTTGAAGGGGAACAAGAAGAGGCGATGAAATTAGGGCAATTGATCGTTGCGGAAGGTGGCGATCAATGCGGTTATTGTACGCCTTCACTTGCGCTTACAGCAATAGCCATGAAGCGAGAACTCGTAAATCCCACAGAAGAAGAGATCATTCACTATATTACAGGTAATCTATGCAGATGTAGTGGTTATGTGGCACAGCTTAAGGGGATTAAGAAATACATGGGGGTGGAATAATGAAAATTGTCAATTCTGCTGCACCGAAAAAAGACGGTATGAAGCTTGCAACAGGCGCACCTGTTTATACCAATGATTTGGCACCTAAAGAATCCTTGATTATTAAATTGCTGAGAAGCGAGCATCACTTTGCGAGAATTAAGCACATAGACACCTCGAAAGCAGAAAAAGTACCTGGTGTGGCTTGTGTGCTTACTTATAAAGATGTACCCAATAAAAGGTTCACAAGGGCAGGCCAAACTTATCCTGAACCATCGCCACAGGACTGGAAAATGCTCGACGAAATTGTTCGGTATAAAGGGGATGAAGTTGCAATTGTTGCAGCTACAACAGAGGCAATTGCCATTAAGGCAATGAAGTTGATCAAGGTAGAATATGAAGTGCTAGAACCTGTGTTAGACTATAAAACTGCCACAGAACATGTCAGCATCGTTCATCCTGAAACAGATGCTTTTACGCACTTTGAATTCGGGTTTAAGCCAGAAAAGAACATAGCATCCTCTTATTTTGTAGAAGTGGGCGACTATGAGAAGGGCTTTGAGGAAAGTGACGTCATTTTGACGAGAAATTATGAAACTCAAGCCACACATCCAGCCATGATGGAACCTGTAACGACCTATACTTATTTAGATCATACAGGTAGACTTGTGGTGGTATCATCGACTCAAATTCCCTTCCACGTGAGGCGCATGATTGCAAATGCAATGGATTTACCCATGAGTCAAGTGCGTGTGATCAAACCAAGAATTGGTGGTGGATTTGGCTGTAAACAATCATCTGCATCTGAATTCTTTCCAGCACTTGTGACGCTTAAGACAGGTAAACCCGCTAAAATCTTTTACACGAGAAAAGAAATTTTTCTGGGGACCACAAGAAGGCATCCCTTTTACTTTGAAGTTAAAATTGGCGCCACTAAGGACGGTATCGTAAAAGCATTTGATGTTAAAGCCACTTCTGACACTGGGGCATATGGCGAACATGCTGGCACAGTAATGAGTGCCTGTGCTGAAAAGATCATGGCATACTACAAGACGGAAGGCTACAGATTTGATGGCAAAGCGGTTTATACCAATCATGTTTCTTCAGGAGCGTATAGGGGCTACGGCAAGACACAGGGTGGGTTTGCCATTGAATCCATCATGAATGAATTGGCACATGAACTGAACATGGATCCCACTGAATTAAGAGAAAAGAACATTATTCATCTAGGAGATCACTTACGACTTGGGACGAGTCATGTGTATGATGAAGATGTCACAAGACAAGACACCTGTGAACTCGAATATTGCCTCAAAAGAGGTCGAGAAATGATCGATTGGTATAATAAATATCCTTCGGTCAAAGTGAGTGATACAAAAGTGAGAGGCGTCGGTATGGCACTTGCCATTCAAGGTTCTGGCGTACTCAATATAGATTCTGGAAGTGCTACTATAAAATTGAATAGCGATGGTTTTTTCACACTTTTGATCAGCGCAACGGACATGGGCACAGGATGTGATACGATTTTATCTCAAATGGCTGCCGAGAGTTTGCAAGTACCACTGGATCGAATTAATGTGTACTCAGCAGATACAGATGTAACACCATATGACGATGGCTCTTACGCTTCAAGTTCAACTTATGTAACCGGCACTGCAGTGCGTAAAGCTTCTGATAAAATGATTGAGACGCTAAAAAGTGAAGTGGCGGCAATTTTATCTGTGCCATGTGATCAAGTGACTTACAGTAACGGTGTGTTCCGTACTGAAGAAAGCACATTGACACTTGAAGCACTGGGTGGGAAGCTCAATCGTAAGCAGATAACCGTCACAGATAGCCACGTGTGCGATAAGGAAGCACCGCCTTATAAGGCAGGATTTGTGGAAGTTGAAATCGATTTGGAGACCGGTCAAATTCATGTGGTGGATTTCGTCGGTGTCATCGACTGCGGGACACCTATCAATACAAATCTCGCAACTGTTCAAGCTCAAGGTGGGATGCTCCAAGGCATAGGCATGGCACTCTATGAGGAATCTGAACGTGCGACAAATGGTGATGAGAAAAATGCCAGCTTTTTAACTTATAAGTTGCCTTCGAGAAAAGACGCATTGATCACTCGTGTTGAGTTTGCACCAAGTTATGAACCCACAGGTCCATATGGCGCAAAATCCATAGGGGAGATTGTCATCAACACAGCCTCACCGGCCATTATGGATGCTATTTTCAATGCAACGGGCATACGTGTCAGAAAATTACCTATAACACCATCTAAATTCTATGAACTTTTGGAGCAAAATAGAGCCTAAAAGATGTGAGCGCATAAGCTATAGTTAGGATATAGTTATGTACAAATAATTTTAGGTCATAAAATTAAAAAGTAAATTAATTAGAATTAAAGGCGTAGGGTTGACATCTATTAGAACAAGTTGTATCCTTGATTAAAACTATTGAAATTAAGCCATTGTATGTCCATAGAATACGTATGCACATACACGTTAGACCAACGATATCAGTCAAGCAACAATTGCTTAATATAAACACTCTTGTCATTAAAAGACAAGAGTGTTTTAAAATAAAAGACTGAAGGCACAATAATCAATACAAGGAGGCATGCATGTCATTTGAATTAGTTAATAAGGTTCTCTCCCCGGCTGAAATAAAAAGTTTACTGCCCGTTCCAAATCACTTGCTAAAAGTTAAAGCGCAACGTGATGTGGAGATAAAGTCGATTTTCACAGGTGAAGACAACCGCTTTATCTTGATTATTGGCCCTTGTTCGGCACATGATCAAGACGCTGTTATGAGCTATGTTACAAAACTTGCTGAAATTCAAGAGAAGGTCAAAGATAAAATTTTGATCATTCCAAGAGTGTATACCAATAAGCCGAGAACCACTGGTGAAGGCTATAAGGGCATGATGCATCAGCCCGATCCAAATGAAACCCCCAATGTAACTGCAGGGATTAAAGCCATACGTAACATGCAACTTAAGGTGTTAGAAAATACACATTTGTCCTCAGCAGATGAAATGCTTTACCCTAATAATTTAGGATATGTTGAAGATCTTTTGGGCTATATCGCCATTGGTGCTAGATCTGTGGAGAACCAACAGCATAGATTGACGGTAAGCGGTGTTGATGGTGCAGTGGGACTGAAAAATCCAACGAGTGGTGACATTGGTGTCATGCTAAATTCAATAAAGGCTGCTCAGCTTGCACACGAATTCATTCACGAAGGTAATGAAGTGAAAACATCGGGCAACCCTCTGGCACACGCTATACTCAGAGGGGCAGTCAATCAATATGGCAGAAATATCCCAAATTATCACTATGAAGATTTAAGATATGTCTCCAAAAAGTATGAAGAGCGCAACTTGGCGAATCAAGCTATTATTGTGGATTGCAGTCATGCAAATTCCATGAAACAATACAAAGAACAACCTAGAATTGCACATGAAGTCCTCAGAAATATGAGATACTCCGAAAATATTGGCAAAATCATAAAGGGACTTATGATTGAAAGCTATCTAGTGGAAGGCTCACAACCCGTTACCGGCACAACATTTGGTCAATCCATAACGGATGGTTGTTTGGGATGGGATCAATCAGAGCGATTAATCCTTGATATTGCCGATCAACTCTAAAATGAACGCGCTGTTGTCTACAGGCGCTGTCGTCTATAAAATCATTGTCCGCCAAAACCTTGTTTTGCCTGACCCGTCCTCGTCTAACCGCTTAGAGCAGGTTAAACATTCCTGCCTCTAAGCTGGACGAAAACTAATGATATTAATAAAAAAACAGATGAAGTTCATAAGATACTCATCTGTTTTTTTGTGCGTTAATCAGGCCTTTTTTTTGACATAAGTCGATCTGGTAGTGTTTCAAATCCATATTGCGCATAGAGGCCGTGGGCATCAGCAGTGGCCAGAATACCTCGAATACCCGAAATTGTCTTGTGATTGGTGATTGTGGAAACTAATTTTTTACCGAGCCCTTGGCCTCTGTGTTCTGCATCGATAATAACATCACATAACCAGTAAATCGTTGAATAATCAGTCACGACCCGGCCAAAGCCCACAAGTTCATCCTCTAAAAATACGCCGAAATTGAGAGAGTGTGCCATTGCAGATTCAATGAGTTCTAATGGTCTATCTTTAGCCCAATAGGATTGCTCTAAGAGCTTCTTAACAGAAGCGCTGTTTGTCTTGCCTTTTATGATTTGGATTGCATAAGTTGAATTCATATGTTGTACCTCCTTAAAATTCTTATATAATGACTATAGAGGTATTTAAAGAACGACACAATAGTATTAAAATGGTTCTGTACTAAGACAGAAAGGAACAACAGATGATTCAAGATAAAAATACTCAGGTCTATCATGACATTATAAAGTTAATTCAGGAGAATCAGTATAAATTGAATCAAAAATTGCCGAGTTGTAGAGTTTTGGCAAAATCACTGGGTGTCAATAAACTCACTGTACAAAAGGCTTATAAAAAACTGGAACAAAATCATATGGTCTATGCAGTTGAAAGAGGCGGATATTACCTCACTAGGACATTTGAAGTTGAATCTAATACTGTAGTGTATACGGATTTCACACGTGTAATTCCAGAAAATAACATGGTGCCATATACTCTTTTCTTGAGTGCTATGGAAAGTGCAATGGTTCAATATAAAAACACACTCTTGCATCTGGGCGATATACAGGGATTGACATCACTCAGAGATTTACTTGCCAAGCTATATGAGGAAGACGGTATTTATGTAAAAAAAGAGCAGATTATGATTACAAATGGTATACAGCAGGGGATATACTTGATTTTTCAATTGCTATTTGGAGATCGGCAAAAGACGTTGCTCATGGAAAATCCTACTTATAGCCTTGCGCTAGAACTTGCCGTTTCTATGGGGATTACTGTTGAAACGATTGAAAGGAAAGTTGATGGATACGATCTTAAAAAGCTAGAGACTTTATTTAAGAGAGAGGATATAACAGCTTTTTACCTGATTGCAAGGCATCATAACCCAACCGGGTATAGTTTAGACGAACCGATAAAAAGAGAAATCGTTACACTTGCCAATGCGTACAATGTGACTTTAATAGAAGATGACTATTTGGCAGAATTGGCCCCTAAAAAGCGGCAGATGCCCCTAATTTATTATAATTTAGGTGAGCAACACTTTTACTTGAGAGGGTTTTCGAAGACATTTATTCCTGGAATTAGAATAGGCGCTATGATTTTTCCAAAAATCTATAGTGATACGCTCAAACATTTAAAGCACATTAATGATCTAGGGACGTCCAAGACCAATCAAGCGGCTCTTGAGGTCTTTATTAAATCGGGTATGTATGAAAAACATATTCAAAAGATTCGTAAACACTATACGCAAAAAATGGCTAAGGCCAAAGCTATCTTTAAAGAGGATAAAAATATTAACGAGACTAAAGGTGTGCAATGGCATGTTCCAGAAGGTGGTATTTTTATTTGGGGAGAGTTTGAGGAGACCGTTCAAGTGGATGCCATTATCGAACAGTTGAGAGCAGAGGGCATTCTTTTAAAAGAAGGCTCTTCCTTTGGCAGTCAAAAAAAATGTATCAGAATCAGCCTGATTAGCGTTCCGATACATGATGTTGAAAAATTGAAGCGTGTTAGAGTATTATTTGAAGCCTAATCCTCCAGAAAGAGAAGCCTATCCGTTGGAAATTCTACGAAGATCATTTCTTTTATCTGTGCTCTTTTTTCGTGCGGTACATCCAGTTGAACGTGATAATCTTCTGGGCCGCTAGGGGGACGATTGAACTTAACGTAAAGCGTTGACTGTGTGGGCATTTTTACGATGTCGGAGATCCAACCTTGAATTTGATTGGATGCTCTAGAGGCTGTGGATGCATCCACGCATTTTAGATGATGATTGCGAATACCCAGAGTAGAGCATTTAGTGGAAGCTGCTGGCGCTTGTAGGCACATGGGAAGCTCAATGCCCCAATCTTTGCAAATTATTTTCTGGGATGCGGCGATGTCAAACTTAGAAAAGTTTTTACACCCTGTTATTTTAGCGGATTCAAGTGTAAGGGGATTGGTGAATAAAGTAGTTTTATGACTGATGCTGTCAATTTGTCCCTGTTTAATCACTGCAATATCATCACAGAGATAATAAGCCTCATCCATTTGATGAGTCACATAGAGTGTTTTAACCTTAAAAAGACTGAGATACTGTGCCATTTCTTTGATCATTTCTTTTCTAAGGTGTTCATCTAGTGCAGAAAAGGGCTCGTCTAATAAAAGCATATCAGGATTGGTGGCAAGTGCACGCGCCAATGCCACACGTTGTTGCTGTCCGCCTGAAATTTGAGAGGGATATTTATGTTCAAGACCATTGAGGTGAAGTTTTGAAATTAGAGTGATGAGGTTTGTTTCTTGATCGTCACGTTTACGATGTAGGCCAAATGCGATATTTTCTCTAACCGTCAAGTGCGGGAAGAGCGCATAATTTTGAAAGACATATCCAGTTTTCCGATCTCTAGGTTTTAGATTGATGTGAGCGTGACTGCTAAAGAATGTCCTTTTATTGATTTCGATGCAACCTGAATCGGGTTTAACGAGCCCGGCAATACATTTGAGCAACATGCTTTTACCTGAACCAGAAGCGCCGAGTATGCCAAGAATGGATGCTTCGGTATGAAGTGACAAATCGAGGTGAAATCCCTGTAGTTTTTTTTGAATATCGATTTGAATACTCAAAGGCTTACCTCCTAGACCCCAGTTTTTTAGTAAATTGATATTGGTTCCAATAATTCATAGAGACAAGTGTCACAAGTGAAATGGAGAAGATGATCATAACCCATACGAATGCCAATTTCATGTTGCCGCTTTGAGTTGCAAAGTAAATGGCAATGGGAATTGTTTGCGTTTTACCTGGAATACTGCCTGCAACCATCAGTGTGGCACCAAACTCACCAAGTGATCTAGAAAAAGATAACGCAGTTGCAGCGGCTATACCGGGCCAAGCTAAGGGTAAGGAAACCTTGGCAAAAACAGTCCATTCGGAAACGCCCAATGTGCGGGCGGCGTCGGCAATGTTGGGATCAAGCTGTTCAAAAGCGGAAAGAGAAGTTTTATACATCAGAGGCAATGAAACTACCACAGATGCAATCACTGCCGCATACCATGAAAAGATGATTTTGACATCGAATAGAGCTAGAAAATTGCCGATGGGGCCGTTTTTCCCAATGAGGAGTAAGATGATAAATCCCGCTACTGTAGGTGGCAAAACGAGAGGCAACGTGATAATACCATCGATGAGCGCCTTGAATTTGCCCTTATATTGCCACATGCACCATGACAACAAAAGCCCAATGACAAAAGTAATGGCTGTTGAAACACATGTGACTTTTAAAGAAATTAATGCTGGGGTAAAATCAAATGACATTCTGATGCCTCCGTACGCGTTATAGTCGAACCATTTTGGTTTATTGTGCAGATAAAAAACCGTATTTTAAGAAAACGTTCATGGTGTCTTGTTCGCTTAAAAAGTTTAAAAACTCAGTTGCTTCTGCTATATGTTTAGTTTCCTTTATAACCACTGCTGGGTATATAATGGTCTTATGAGAATCTGCAGGGGCATTGGATAAGATCTTTACACTTTTAGAATTGGCTGCATCTGTTGAGTAGACAATACCTAAATCCGCATTATCTGTTTCAACCCAAGTCAGCACTTCTTTGACATCTTTTGCGAAAACTGCATGTGTATAAACGGCGTCTTTAATGCCGAGCGTTGTCAAAATTTCTTCCGCATATTGACCAGCAGGCACGCTTTCTGGTTGTCCAATACCAATTTTATCATAATCAGCAGTATCTAGAGCATCAAATTCAAGTGCATTTAGTGGTGAATTTAAGTGGGTCACAAGGACGATTTCATTTTTTAAGAGATTGACAAGCGAATCATCGATAATTAAAGATTTTTCTTTTAAGAGGTTTGTGTATTTTGGAGATGCAGATAAAAAGACATCCACATCCGCACCCTGTTCAATCTGTTGTTCCAAACTGCCTGAACTCGCAAAATTCAATAAAAGTGTATTCCCAAGGAATTTTGTTTCATAGAGCGTTTTTATTTCTGATAAAGCTTCTGTCATACTTGCTGCAGCGGAAATCGTAAGGGTAACTTCTTGTGATGTAACCGTTGCTTCCTCTGATGTGCCACTTGCTTTGTCAGCGCTGATCTGATTTGAAGCAGGTTCTTTGGAATCGCTATTTTCAGTGTTGGGTTTAGATTGACAACTGGTGAGTATAAATAGAGTAACTAACATAAATGTCATAAAAAAGTAAAACGATATCCTTGAAAAAGGTGTCTTTGTCTTTCTCATAAATGCCTCCTGAGGATTAATGGTTGTAGATCCATAGTTAGATAAAAATTACCAATTGTTCTGTATTGTTATTTATTGTTCATTATGAAATGATATCATTGTCTTTCATTATAAAGTTTTATATAATGAAAAGCAATATAAAGCTTTTTCAACGCAAAAACATTTATATCGGAGGAAAACATGAATTCAGATATCTTATACACACCAGAAGAAATTGCAAGCATTCTTAAACTCAAAAAGAATACAATTTATGAAATTATTAAGCGTGGCGAACTTGAAGCACATCGGATCGGTAAAAGTCTTCGAATATCACAATCGCAATTTGATTATTATCTGCTTAAAGTCAAGGGGTCGGAAAATATATATACTGGTGAGGTTATCGTTGAAGATCAGGAAACCAATGTTCTAGTGGATCAAGTCAAAATTCATGTGATCACAGCACATGAGGGTACGGTTAAGATCGCCATAAAACCTGAGGACGTCATTTTGAGCACGGGGACATTTAAGTGTAGTGCACGCAATCAATTAAAAGGAGAAGTCCTTGAAGTTATAGAAGGGGATTTAAGTGTCAAGGTCATTTTGGATATTGGCATTCAGCTGGTGGCAGAAATCACAAAAACATCTCTGAAAGCGCTTGAAATCAAGAAGGGATCTACTCTTTTTGCAGTTTTTAAATCCGTTGCAGTGAAAGTTTATAAGTAAGCGCAAGATTTTAATCTAAAGGGCTCGATGGATAGGGCATGCCACATATAAATAAAAGCATGCTAAATATAAAAAAGGACGATATCATAATAAGAGATGTTCCTTAAATTGAATTTATAAAAGATGTCTATGTTAGAATGACTTTTTTTGTGGTATATATAGTTCAACAACGATAAAGGAGGCGCATGATGAAGTTAAAAAAAGATGCGTATGAAAAAGAGCTTGCAAGACTTCAAGTGGAACTTGTCAAATTACAGGAGTGGATTGTTCATGAGGGCTTGAAGGTTGTCGTCATTTTTGAAGGGAGAGATGCGGCTGGCAAGGGCGGTGCTATAAAGCGCATTACGGAGTGTTTAAATCCTAGGACTTGTAGAGTGGTTGCTCTCCCTAAACCAACTGAAAAAGAAAGCACACAATGGTATTTTCAGCGCTATGTTGCACACCTGCCAAGTGCTGGTGAAATGGTTCTCTTCGACAGAAGCTGGTATAATAGAGCTGGAGTAGAACGCGTTATGGGATTCTGTTCAGATGATCAATACTGGGAATTTTTAAAGTCTGTGCCTGAATTTGAAAACCAATTGATTCGATCTGGGATCATCATCATCAAATATTGGTTTTCTGTGAGCGATGATGAGCAAGAAGCGAGATTCCAAGCGCGGATAAATGATCCAACTAAACAATGGAAACTAAGTGATATGGATTTAGAGGCACGCTCCAAATGGGTTGAGTATTCAAAGGCAAAAGACGTCATGTTCCAATATACGGATACGGAATCTTCACCTTGGTATGTTATTGATTCAGATATTAAAAGAAATGCACGTATTAATTGCATCTCACATTTGTTGTCGCATATACCTTATGAAGAAGTGGCGCATAAGAAACTGGAATTGCCAGAACGACAGGAAAATACAGGTTACATGAGACCTCCAATTGATTCTCAAACTTATGTGCCCGATGTAGCAAGTGAAATTGCAAAATCCATGAAGGAAAAAGAGGCAAAGAAAGATGGCAAGAAAGACGGCAAGAAAGATGAGGTGCAAGGGGAGAATGCTAAAATTCAAAGTGAGACCTCTAAAAGAAAAAGACCAACAAAGAAAGATCGAAAACGCAAAAAAAGGTAGTTCTTATTTCCAAAGTTGACTTTTCAAGGTATAATGTTAGGAAGTCAAAAAAAGGAACAGGGACATGAAAGAAACCGAAAAAAAATGTTATTATTTAGGTCAACTCTATCCTATTCATATACGTATTGAGGATGACATATCAAGTAAAAAAATAGAATTCGATGGTGAAAGATTTATACTGGAGATCGCAATGCCTCAAGATGATGCCATTGAACAGTTGCTTAAACAATTTTACACGAGATCTCTTACAAAACTACTCAATAAGAGATTGAAGTTTTATCAGTCGCTAATGAAAGTAAAATATAAAGGTTTTTCGATTGAAACCCATCCTCAAAGGTGGGGGAGTTGTAATAATGCAAAGCACCTCACGTTTCATTGGCAGCTGGCGATGTTTCAACCTGAGGTCATCGATTATGTCATTGTGCATGAACTCTGTCACACAGTTCATCTAAATCATGATCGCTCCTTTTGGCGATTGGTCGGCAAGTATTGTCCAAACTATAAACAGATTATGCCGATACTTGGCACTGAAAAAACGCGGACATAAACGCCCTCAATAATCCACAGAAACTTAATAATCAACTGCAAATGATTCAGAATGTCTATTGATAATAAACGATCCATGGAAAATAGGTATACGATAATGTATGCCTTTTTTTCCGTTATAAGTATCTTTCAATGACCAAAACAAAATATCTACTGTGTATCTATTCGATGTACTAAAATGATATGAGCAGTTATTTAGTTATATGCAGTATATGCAGTATCGAGAAATGTGTGATTTGAGGTCAAAATGCGTGAATTGAGAGAAAAGTGTAATTGGGTACGTAGGTAAGCTCTGATGGCAAAATGTTTGATTAAATGCATTCAGGGGTAAATAGTGAAGAACAATTCCGTTTTGTGGAGCGTTTAAGTGGAACATTAAAAAAGTAGCCATTTATAAGTTTAAAAGAGCATGAACATAAAGTCCTAATAACAAGAAAACTGTAATTGGAACACTTTCAGAAAATTCAATTAAAATGTATTTTTGTAAATTCTTAGAATAGATCTTTAAAAAAACCTAGCAAAACCGTAGGAATTGTGGTATAATTATTTGAGTGTTATATATTTAACACAAATAGAAAACAAGAAAGATAAAGGGGTAATTAAAATGAAAAAGTATATTGGATTAGTAGTTGTATTAACACTATTGGTATCAATGTTTGCTGGTTGTGCGAAAAAAGAGGAAACGCCAACTGCACCTGCTGAAACAACACCAGAGAGCACTGAACCTGCTGCAGCTGAACCAACAGATGCTGTAACAACAGCATCAATTGTAACAGAAGGACCAGCACTTGTTAATGCATTAAGTGCAAACGGTGCGTGGATTGCGGCAACTTTAAACGATATCACTTTAACTGAAGATCTTGTGGTTGAAGGCGAATTTACAAACAAAGATAAAATTGCTAGAAAATTAGCGCCATATACTCAAGACGCAGATCACAACATCACAGCTTCTTTTACAATCACTGCACCTAAAATGATCGTAAAAAGTGAAAACTTCAAGTTCCAAGGTGGTATATTTGTTGGTGATATCTATGTAGAAGCGAATGGATTCCAAGTTTCTATGGCAACTGTAAAAGGCAATATCTACTATGCTTCTCAAGAGTACATGGACTCGGCTGTGATCACAGAAGACAGTGTTGTTGAAGGGAAACAAGAAGTTGCAGAAGCGACAGATGCTGTAACAACTGCATCAATCGTAACAGACGGACCAGCACTTGTAAATGCATTAAGCGCAAATGGTACTTGGATTGCAGCAACATTAAATGACATCACTTTAACTGAAGATTTAGTAGTTTTCGGCGAATTCACGAACAAAGAAAAAATTGCTAGAAAATTAGCGCCTTATACTCAAGATGCCGATCATAATATCACAGCTTCTTTTACAATCACTGCGCCTAAAATGACTGTACAAAGCGAAAACTTTAAGTTCCAAGGTGGCACATTTGTTGGTGATATTTATGTACAAGCTAATGGATTCCAAGTTTCTAAAGCAACAGTAGAAGGAAACATCTACTATGAGCTTAAAGAATATATGGATTCAGCAATCATTACAGATGATTCAACTGTAACTGGGACTATGGAAGTTAAATAATTAAAATTAAAAACTGAATATAGAAGTAGGTTGAAATATGGACACCTAGGGGTGTCCATATTTTTTGTAAAAAATTAAGTACAAATGGAAGATGTTGACAACGAGACTTTTGTCCTATAATATATTACATATAATTATTATATTTATTCCAATATTGTTAGGAGATCAAAAGTTAAAAGTAGAGCATGCCTCAACCCGATGGTGTCATTTAACTGAAGCATAGGATTAGGATATAGAACAAGATAGAGACAACTCACGCGAAAATGACTTTAGATGTACTGACCATACATACGTTATACGAAAACTTATTTGGATTATAGGACACATTATATTATATGAGTTCATCGGGCTATGTAGACTTATATTATAAAGTCTACATAGCCCGATGAGCTCTGTTTTTCGTTGGCATTTTGGAATAAGTGTAATGTTATAAGACACTATTTGAAAGGAACTTAAAGCCAATGGAAACTCAACAAGAACCTGTTTTAAAGACCCTAAAAAGCCTCATTGTAGTGGCTGGACTTAACAATATCTATATGGACTATGATCAAATCGTACATCAATTTGCCCTTGAAGGTGAATTGTCAGATCAAACGCTGTTGCGCATTTCTAAACAATATGGCTTAAAAGCCAAATTTCACAACTATAACAAGTCTCATATCGAAAAAATTCCCCTGCCTGCACTCATACAGTTTAACGATGGCACTTATGTGGTTTTAGCTCAATTCAGAGATGACAAGGTCTTATATTTAGATCCAGATCATCCGATGCCTAAAGTTATGTTAAAAGAGCAATTCCTTTCGGAAATAACGGGCAAAGCCCTTCTCGTGGCAGATCGTAAATTTTTAAATAGAGATGTGGTCTTTGGACTTAAATGGTTTATTCCCACCATTATCAAATTCAAAAAATCTTTCGCTGAAGTGCTCATAGGTGCTTTTACCCTTCAACTGCTTGGACTGGGTGCACCATTAGTGACTCAGGTAATCATCGATAAAGTATTGATGCATAAGAGCTTCTCCACACTGAACGTGTTGATGATTGGACTCTTGCTCATCGCCTTTTTTGAAATGGTGCTGGGAATCGCCAAGAATTACGTGTTCACGCATTCCACCAATAGGATTGACGTCATTTTAAGTGCGCGGTTATTCAATCATCTCTTTAGATTGCCCCTCAAATACTTTGAAAGTAGACGGGTTGGGGATACCATCGCACGCGTTAGAGAAGTGGAAAACATCAGGCGGTTTCTCACAGGGGCTCCCCTGTCCAGTGTACTGGATGTGATGTTTATCGCCGTATACCTCTTTGTGATGTGGCTATACAGTGCCACGCTGACGAAGATCGTCTTACTGACATTACCCCTATTCATATTATTATCCATCATTGTAACGCCCATGTTTAAAGCAAGGCTTGAAGACAAGTTTACATATGGGGCTGAGTCTCAGTCCTTTTTAGTGGAAGCTGTTTCAGGGGTTCAAACGATTAAATCATTTGCCCTTGAACCTCTATCTCAAAAAAGATGGGAAGATAAAATCTCCCAATTCACCACAGCTTCTTTTAAAACGGCAATCCTAGCGGGAAACGCAGGGGCGATCGGACAGTTTATTCAAAGAGGCATGGATTTAGCCATCCTCTGGACAGGTGCACATCTGGTGATGAGTAATACCATCAGTATCGGTCAATTAATTGCATTTAGAATGCTTTCAGGCAGGGTCAGCGGCCCAATCCTACGCATCGTACAGATGTGGCAGGACTTTCAGCAGACCAGCGTTTCAATAGAACGCCTAGGCGATATCTTTAACACGAAACCAGAACCCAGTACAGATGGGCAGAAAGTCAAATTACCAGCGATTATCGGTGATATCAGCTTTCAAAATGTGACTTTTAGATATCGAATTGATGGACAAGAAATTATAAGAGATCTATCCGTGAACATAAAAGCGGGCACCACAGTGGGCATTGTCGGCAGAAGTGGGTCGGGTAAGAGCACACTTTCAAAGCTTGTACAAAGACTGTACTTGCCCGAGAAAGGTAAAATTCTCATCGATGGCGTGGATATTTCCATGGCAGATCCCTCATGGCTGAGACGACAAATCGGCGTGGTTTTGCAAGAAAATTTCTTGTTCTCAGGAACGGTTAAAGACAATATCTGCATACATCATCCCACGGCATCTATGGAATCTATCATGGAAGTGGCTCAGGTGGCAGGTGCGCACGAGTTTATACTTGAACTTCAAGAGGGCTATGATACACAAGTGGGCGAAAAAGGTACGGCACTCTCTGGTGGTCAACGTCAGCGCATCGCCATTGCCAGAGCACTTTTAACAAATCCGAGGATACTGATTTTCGATGAGGCGACTTCTGCACTAGATTATGAATCCGAGCGCATTATTCAAAAGAATCTTTCTAAGATCTGTCAAGGTCGGACGGTGCTCATCATAGCACATAGGCTTTCGACGATTCAAGGTGCGGATGGCATCATGGTGGTAGAGAAAGGTAAAATCGTGGAGATGGGTACGCATCAGAATCTATTAACTCGAAAAGGGCTATACCATTATCTCTTTAATCAACAATCAAACGATGAAAGGAGGGGGTAATCCATGAAAAAGAGAGAAGATCAACTCCAAAAGGCATTTTTGCCCTCAGCACTTGAAATTATAGAAACGCCACCGTCACCCATAGGTTGGATGACCATATGGATTATCTTTTTAATCATCATAATCGGGATCATCTGGTCGATTCTTGGGCAAGTGGATGAAGTGGCCATCGCCACAGGCAGGGTGATCCCAGATGGCAAAGTAAAGGTCATCCAAACACCAGAAAGTGGCGTGATCATCAGTATGCCTGTGGAGGACGGAGAGCAAGTAGAGAAGGGACAGGTTTTAGTAGCACTGGACAATACCATGTCCAACATAGATGAAAGAATCTCCTTACAAGAATATGAGAATTTAAAACTTGAGAAAATGATCCTTGAAAAGGAACTAGAGGGTGTAATGCCAAATCAGATTCCTATAGAGGCGACTTTATCGAATCAGGACAGCACATTCATCAACCACTTTGTTGAGTTTAGAATGCAATCACTCAGTAGCCTAGAGAGTCGAATTCAAATTTTAAAAATGCAGCAAGCCTCAGCGGAAAGTGATTACAATGTTTCGATTTCCAATTACAACATAACAGAAAAGAAAATCGTCATCTTGGAGAGGGAAGTTAAGGATTTAAAAGCACTTTTTGAAACAGGCGGGACCTCTTCTTACGATTATCAAGCCAAAGTGGACGAACTGGATATGACCAAGCAACAACTTCAAAGCTTGATTCATACCACAGAGAGTACTCTTGATAAAATCAAGCAAAGTGAAGCCAGCATCTACAACGAAGAAAAGGCATATAGAGAATCACTCCTCAACTTGATTGTTCAAAAGGAGAAAGAGATTTTTGAAGCAGAGGGTGTGATGAATAAAGCCAAAAATATAGAGGAAATGCATACCATCGTTTCACCAGTGAGCGGACAAATCAATGGCTTGGGTTCAAATACCATCGGCAGTGTAATCACGGCATCTAATCCGATAATGACCATAGTGCCAAGTGACACCCCACTCATCATAGAGGGCAATGTTGCCAATGTGGATATTGGATTTATCGAAGTGGGGCAGAAGGTAGACATCAAAGTGGATACCTTTCCCTTTCAAAGGTATGGCGTCATAGAAGGCGAAATCATCTTCATCAGTCCAGATGCTTTCCAAGACGAAAACATCGGCTACTATTATAAGATCAAAGTGAAACCGTATAAAGAGTTCATGGCTATCAATGGCAAAGAAATGCACTTAAGTTCAGGGATGACCACGAAGATAGAAGTCAAGACAGGGAAACGTCGCATCATAGAGTTCTTCCTGCCAGCGGCAGATTATATTAAGGAGAGTTTTGAACTGAGGTAGGGTGGAAAACTATAAAAAAACATAGGAGGTATCCATGACGAAAGAAAGATGGCAAAAGATATTTAAAACCATAATAAGAAGCGTAACCGTAGTAGTGGTCATCATCATATGCTTAAAAGTATCACAACCCTCACCTGCATCACAATCCAAAAGTCCTACGTACAAAACAGGTGAAGGCTTCGGTGTTAGCGGGATGGTGGACCATGCGAATGAAGTGGCTAATGCTCAGGTAGAGGCGTCCGTAGCTAAATATTCAGAAGATATTAATTGGGAATATGGTGACCCAAGTCTTTATTATGAGGACTTTAGCGACATCGAAAAAGAACTTGATGAAAAATCAAATGAAATGACTGAAGCCTTTTTTAAACCCAAAGTAGATTTCCCTTTCTACTTTAAAACAAAGAATCAATATTATTTACCAGTGCTCAAGGAAATCAGAGATGGCAAGCTCAGTGTGGAGGAGGCACTGGATGACCCCGCTAGGACGATTCGTGTACTTTCTTCTGATATATACTATTGGGTGACTGATCCGAATAAACAATATTTTTTAAATAGTGATATTACTATGGCATATATTAAAGAACAGAAAGCATTAGGAATTGAGCGATATTTTCATAGATTTTTTTCTGTAATAGATGAAAGTATTGATTATGAACAGATTAATAAAAGCAAAAATGAAGAAGAGCCAATCCAATATCTAATAGATGATAATGCTAGGATAGTTATGGGAGTTGCATCTGATTTTGCATGGAGTTCTCTTAAAATGTACGATGATAATGGACTGGGGGCGTATTTAAAAGGGCAATACAATCAAGACTTTAAACCGGCATTGTTTGAATATGGTTTTGAGGAAAGTCTGGGACAATATTATTATCCAGTATCAGATCCAAGCCTACAGTTTGCTGCAACAGACTATGGCGATTTATATCTTACAGTTTTAGCACAACGTGCCATGTATGAAGAGATTGATAAAATCATAGAAGAAGAAGGCTATGGTGGGCAGATTGCACATGTATCTATACCTAGGACGATAGGTTTAACCTTTATACAAGTTGAAAAAGGTTATGATATGAGTCAAAAATACGATAATCGAACGATTATCAATGAGGTATATGACGGGGGCTATGACACGAATTTGCTCCTCCTATTAGAAGAAGGTGAAGAAGTAGACTATGCGAAACTTCAACAGATCAGTGCGAGAATACAAGATTTATTTTATACCACTATCTTTGACAATCAAGAAATCTGGCAAAGATCAGACCTTTTTATTTACTTTTACACATTACCAAAGGTCGAACACAAGATCGTCATTGATCTATTTGACAGAGATATGATCACAGAGACTTTTTTCAGAGACAAAACGAAGAGTATTGGAGATATTTATGTCAATATGTACATCACAAGAGTAGAGACAGAAGGATTTCATTATTTAGACGTGAGAGCAAAGAAGAGTGATTTTTTGCAAAGAGTATTAGGATCTGGTCAAGAAATACGGAGATTCACAATTGATGAGTTTGAAAAAAACTGCACGAGCGATACAATTTTCGCTAATTAATAGATAGAAAACAAAAAAAGATAAATAAAATGGAGGGAAACAATGAATTATACAAGTAAAACCGTTGGCTTAGAAGAGTTAAAAGAATTAGAAGGAGCTTTATACGTTATAGATCAACTATTAAGAAAAAAGATGGAATTAGATCCAACAGATCCTAAAAACTACACCTATAAAAGCATAGGTGTAAATGTCTTTGACAATAATTATGTCAGAGAAGATTTGAGAGATGAGCTTCAAAAATTGGACTTATAAGTTAGGATCTTAAAAATACAGAAAGCACATACATATGAATACTCAAATCAGTATAATGATCAAAACATATATTAAATGAGTATGAAATATAAAAAAAATAGGAGGTATCCATGACAGATGAACAAAAGCAAAATATTTTTAAAATCCTACGAATAAGCATTATGGTAATAGCTGTAATTATCATGTGCTCAAGAGTATGGCAATTCGTGCAAGTTTCAAAGTCCCAAAACGCTTTGTATACAACAGGTGAAGGTTTCGGTGTCAGCGGATTGGTGGACCATGCGGAAGACGTGGCTGATGCTCAGGTAGATGAATCTATAGTGAAATTTGCAAAGGATATTAACTGGGAATATGGCGATCCAAGTCTCTATTACGAAGATTTTAGCGATATCGAAAAGGCTCTTGATGAAAAATCAAATAGAATGACAGAAGCTTATTTTAAACCCAAAGTAGATTTCCCTTTTTATCTTAAAACGGAAAATCAATACTATTTACCAGTGCTTAAAGAAATCAGAGATGGCAAACTCAGTGTGGAGGAGGCACTGGATGATCCTTCAAGGACGATTCGAATACCTTCATTTGATATGTATTACTGGATGACAAGTCCAGATGAAGAGAGTTTTGTTTATAGTGACATTGCGTCTGAATATTATACCATTCAAGAAGAATCAGGAATTAGAGGTTACATTTATAGGTTTTATGGTGTCATTGATGAAAATATTAACTTTAAGGAAATAGAAGAGAGTCAAAATGCTGAAAGTCCTATTCAATATCTTATTGATAGCAACGCAAAATTATTTACAAGTGTAATGTCGGATAAGATGAGTGGTTATATTCGCTATTATGATGATAATGGGTTGGGCAATTTTTTAAAGAATAAGTACAATCAAGAATTTAAACCGGCCTTATTTGAATACAGCTTTAATGAAGGCCGAGCAAAATATTATTATCCAGTATCAGATCCCAGTCTAAAATTCGCCGCAACAGATTATGGTGATCTATATCTTGCGGTTTTGGCGCAACGTGCCATGTATGAAGAAATTGATAAAATCATAGAAGAAGAAGGATATGGTGGACAAATTGCGCATATGTCCATACCAAATAAAGATAATTTAGAAATGGGTGATGAAAAGAAGCACTATGATATGAGCCGAAAATATGATAATCGCAAAATAGTCAATGAGGTATATGATGGTTGTTATGACACAAGTTTGCTACTTTTATTAGAGGAGGATGAAGAAATAGATTATGCTAAACTTCAAAAGATAAGTGCAAGAATACAAGATTTGTTTTATACCAATGTTGCAAAAGATGAAGAAAATTGGCAACGGTCAGACCTTTTTATTTACTTTTATACATTGCCAAAGATTGAACAGAAGATTGTCGTCGATTTATTTGAGAGAGATAGGATTACAGAGACCTTTTTTAGAGGAATGACAGAGAGCATTGCGGATATTTATGTCAATATGTACATTGTAAGAGTAGAAACAGAAGGTTTTCATTATTTGGATGTGAGAGCGAAGAAGACAGAATTTTTTTTAAATCCCCTTGGAGATTTTGAAACTCTAATGTCTTTATCTAAAAGAGAGTTTGAAGATAGAGTTAAAACAACACGATTGATCTATTAAAGAGAGACGAATTAGAAAAAAATAGGAGGATGAATAAGATGGTAGTTACGAGCGAAAAAATAACTTTAGGAAATCTTGAAGGAGAATTAGAAAGATTAAATTCAATTCTGAAAAAAGAATTAGAATTGAATGCATCTAATCCCAAACTATACACCTACAAAAGCATAGGCGTAAAGGTCTATGACGTTAAATACATCAGAGAAGATTTGAGAGCGAAAATTCAAGATAGTGGACGCACATTAGAAGCGGAATTCAGTTATCTATCTAATTTATATGAAACAAAATGTAAATTATTAAATATCTCAGATTGGATACGCCCTGATAGTACAACTATGAATGCTGATGTAAGGTATTTGAGGGTGGATAAAATGATGGATGCAATTCATTTGGTAAAAATAGACATTTCGAAGACGGAAAATCAAAAGTCGACAATAATCAAAGAAATTATTCAAGTACAGACGCATACAACTTGGCTGAATATGAATGATGCAGTACTCAAAATTAATTCACTATATGATGACGTTTACTCCAAACTTATTGAAGCAGAAGCTAAATTTGAAGCTACATCGGGTAAACTTGTCGGAATTTATAAAAACAATGGAGAAACTGTAGAAGTTGATACTAAAAAAGTAATAGATGAAATAACAGGTGAGATATCTTACGTAAAGAAAGAAACACCACTGCATATCATAGATTTTGCATACATTCCAGATGCTCAGTTGGATACATCGCATGAAACCATAAGCATTCTTCAAGACATGATTATAAGTGGTAGTATTACAGGATACCTATCCAGATTAAGAAAAATTAATCTAAACACAATTAACAGTGACTTAAAAACTGTGCTGAGTAAGAGTATTAAAAAAACTGCTAGCTTATTAAGTCTACTTGATGATAATTTAGTTGGTGCTGAAGTGTATTTAGCTTCTAATGTAACATCCCATTTTACGGATAGTGATCGCAAACTGCTTAATGATAATATAGAAACTTTATCTGGTGCCATTAATTTAAACGGTATTTCAAAAGAAGATGGGATGCAAATTAAAGTACTTCAAAATATTATGAGTTTTCTATCTATCTTTGCTCCTGCGACGATACCAATTGCCATGGCAAGTTCAGGTCTTATCGGGCTTATTGGGTTAGGGTTGAAAACACAACAGTCTAAAGAACTTGGTATTGCTGAATTAGACCGATTTAAAGGCTTTGATTTAAATATATTACCAAATCTTCCAACTGAGATTGATGCGACTTTAGATTATGGCTTTGATAACATTGTGGCAGATGGCACTGAAAAGAATACAGTTCATGGTAACGGAAGAAGAAATGAAATCACCGTAGTTGGTGGAAATGACAACGAACTCTACGGTGAAGGTGGAGACGATATACTCATAGGCAGTGACTTGAAAAAGAAATATGCAACGGTCATTTCCAATGGAAAAGACAAGATTGTGGGTGGCTTGGGAAATGATACTATAATTGGTGGTTCGGGTGACGATCATTTAATCGGAGGGAAAGGTCGTGATAAATATATTTTCAAGGGATCACATGGTGATGATGTCATTGAAGAACAATTTGAGTTCAATATGGGGATGCCTAATGGCGTAGAGGGTGAAATTGTTGTAGATGAACTCAACAGTATGAAGCGCGTGAAAGATGACTTAATACTTTATACAAATGCGGATTCAAGTATCACTATAAAAGATTATTTCTTAGATGGGACTAAAGGATTCCTAACTGAATTTCAATCTGATATCTTGTTAGATGGCGAATCATTGGCGGACCGCGTTGAAGATGATAATATTGCGACAGAAATCTATGGTACATATAAATCAGAAACTATTGATTCTAAAACAGATAATAAATTATTTTTACCTATAACACCCCATGCCATCTATACATTGAGGGGTTTAGGGGGTAATGATCACCTAAATGGGGCTATATGTGAGGACATATTAATTGGTGGTGAAGGTGATGACACTTTAGAGGGCAAAGAAGGAAACGATACTTATATTTATGAAAGAGGCGATGGAAACGATACAATAAAAGAATTTGAGGATTTTCCGGACAGTGGTGTAAAAGGTGTAAAATATAAAAATTTGGGAGAAGATACCCTGTCCATAAATGTATCAATCCAAGATCTAATTATAGACAAAGAGGGTGAAGACCTGATTTTTAGATTTAAGAATAGTACAAGCGATTCTATAAGGGTTTTAAAATACTATGCAGATGACAATAAAGCATATTTTGATGATGTTAAAAAGCCTATAGAAAAGCTTAAAATTGGAAGGAAGACATATGATATAAGTAAGGACCTTTCAGCTGTTCAAGAACTGACTGGAATAGAAAAAGACTATTGTATTGTCAATTTGGATGGGACTAAAACGCCATTAGATTATCCGAGCGTTTACATTAAGCTTGATGGGGACGTTTTAGATTTTAAATATACGCCATATAACAAGAATGGGCATACGATGGTATCTGTAAAAGAATTTGCTGATAAAGTTTGTCCGGGGACTGTTGTTCAATGGGATGACAAAGAAAAGAGAGCCATAATTGTCTATAAAGGCAGTATTAGTTGGATTGATTATGATGATAATATAATTGATCCAGAGGGAGAAGATGCATCAGTTAAAGGAATAAAGGAAAAAATGGACGTAGCACCTGATATGGTTCAAGAAGTAGGGACAGAGGATCATAAACTCATGGCACATGTGGGGGTGTTAAGTAAGATTTTCAATTTAAACGTAAGTTGGGATGGCGAAAATAATACTGCTGTGTTGAAAAAGCGTGATTCGGATGATGGACATTATCAACAGGGTGATAATGATGATGATACCTTGTACGCTGGAAATGAAGGCTCTTATATACTTGGTGGCAATGGAAACGATCTTATCCATGGTGGAAAAGGACGGGATACCCTAGTTGGAGGACAGGGAAATGACGTAATATATGGATATGAGGGTGATGATTATTTAGACGGCGATGAAAATTACGGCGTTGAAGAGGGCGGTAATGATATTCTCCATGGTGGAGACGGCAATGATTTGTTACAGGGAGACAATGGTGATGATATTCTTTATGGGGATAATGGGGAAGACACTTTATATGGTTGTACTGGCAACGATACTTTATTCGGTGGTGCTGGCAATGATCATTTGTTTGGAGATCACTCTTCTGATGATTTTGGCAATGATACTTTATATGGTGGTGAAGGTGATGATCAGATATTTGGATACTCTGGTATTGATATTATGTATGGCGGTGTAGGTAATGATTCTATATGGGGTGGTGATGGAAATGACATTTTACATGGAAATGTTGGAAAAGACACCTTATATGGAGATGCTGGAGATGATATTATTTATGGAGATGAAGGCGATGACTGGATTTGTGGTGATGGCGGTAATGATGAGTTGTATGGTGGTTTCGGAGATGATGAATTACATGGTAGCTATGATGATAACATATTATATGGTGGAGAGGGCAACGATAGGTTTTATAGTGGATATGGGAATGATATCTTAATGGGTGGCAATGGTAAAGATGATATTAACAATAGTGGTAATGATGAATATTGTTTTTACAAAAATTATGGTGTTGATATCATTTATGATTCTAATTTGGACACTGATAATAAAGATGTAATAATATTGGGAGATATGAACACTGAAGATGTGCAATTGAAACGCAATATGTCAAACTTAGAGGTTCTTATAAAGGGAACTGAAGACAAAATAATCGTAGATAGACATTTTGTGACAGAGGAGATTACTATAGGGAACGAAATTCAGCATATCAATCATAGAATTGAAGAAATTCATTTTAAGGTATATGATGATGATGGTTTGCATGAAACCATATGGAATGCAGCTGATATAGAGGAAGCACTTAAACATATCAAGGGTACAGATTCAGATGAAACCCTTGATGGTTATGATGGAGATGAAGAAATAAAAGGTTATGGAGGAAATGATATACTCAATGGAAATGCAGGTAATGATTTGTTATCTGGTGGGAAAGGCAATGACATGTTAAATGGTGGAACGGGTAATGATGTGTATGAGTTTGAGATAAATGATGGTTACGATACGATTTATGAAGATGATTCATTACTTGAAAATAGAGATGACATCAAAATTATAGATGACTCCAATAATATTTCTTTTAAAAGAGAAGGGAGTGACTTAACCATAAAATATGGTTCTGATGATCTAATTAGAGTAAGTGCTTGGTTTAATGGCGCATCACATCAAATTGAAAGAATTTTTGATTCGAATTCAAATGTGCTTTTAAATACGCAAATCAATCAACTGATAGAGGAAATGTCCGGATTCCCAATGGGCGGATATGTTTCTTGGGAGAATTTCAATGAATCTGATAGTAACAATCATGAGAATAATTTTTTCCCAACAATAGCGTCAGCGTATAACTAAAACCCAAAAAGCATCACAACGGCCCAATCATAAGCCATTGTGATGCTTTAAAATTTCTCTAAAAAAACAATCTACCACGTACTATTGATGTTTCAAATCCTTATCATTAAAAACCTCGCAAGATTTCAAAATAGCCGTTTTTAGATTACTCTCAACCGTTTCGGCAGCGGATGCTAAAGCAGAATCTCCAAGTAAGCCTATCAGTGAAGTCGGTCTAGGCATCCCCACATAAACATCTCCATGATTTTCGTAGACGATGATCTTACAAGGTAAGAAGAACCCCGCTTCATGGTTGACGTTTAAAACATCCCGTGCTTGTTTTGGATTGCATACTTCGAGAATGGTGTACTGCCTATCATAATCCATTCCCTTCTCAATGAGTTTGCCTTTTAAGTCAAATGTCCATAAGACACCGAATTCATGTTCTTTTAAACTCTCCACAAGATCCTCAATGGTATCTTCAAAAGACTTATGCGATTTCATTTTATAATTGACATTCATAAGAGCCTCCTATAAATAACCGTACATTAAATGCGTCATTTAGGAGTATACCCATATTAGAAAAAAATGAACATCAATTGATGATGAAAGCATCATAATATAGAAAATATATATCAGCCAAAATACCACATATTTTTCGAATAAGAAGCTATTTACGTTGAAAACTAAAACGATTGATTTTCATTTGGATAAAGGCTTCGACAGCTTCCATCCGCTTAGCGTCTTTCTCCGTGAGGATTGTGTAAGCCACCCCCATATTGCCTGCTCTGCCTGTTCTGCCGATTCGATGTACATAGTTTTCGGCATCATCTGGCAGGTTGTAATTGAATACATGTGAGACACCGTCCACATCTAGTCCGCGTGCGGCAACATCTGTCGCCACAAGATATTGAATCTCATCATTGCGGAAAGCGGTCATAACCACTTCTCTTTTAGCCTGTGTTAAATCCCCATGAAGCGGCTCAATGCTATAGCCTTTTTCTTTAAGGGCTTCATATAGGGCGTGTGTACCACGGCGACTTCTACAGAAAATGATCGCCTTTTGAGGATAGGTTTGCTTGAGTAAAGCCACGAAGTCATCCAGCTTGCGTCTCCCTGAAGTTTCTAAAATGAATTGTTCAATGGCATCCAGTGTAACCTTGGCTTTAGGTGCCACCACAGTTTTGGGTGACTTCAAATAATCCTTTGAGAACTGATCTACTGTGTCGCCAATCGTTGCTGAGAAGCAAAGTGTCTGATGTATATCGGGGACATAGGAAAAGATTTCAGCTAAATCTTTTTTAAACCCAATGTGAAAGAGTTGATCGGCTTCGTCCACAATAACTGTTTTTAATTTTGAAAAATCAATGCTGCCACGCCTCAAATGATCTTGGACTCTCCCAGGTGTACCAATGACAAGTTGAATTCTGCCTTGAAGTTTATGAATTTGTGCAAGGACATCTTGCCCGCCATAAGCGGCAAGTGCACTCACTGGTATGATTTCTGAAAGTTGATCGGCCACACTGCGGATTTGAATGGCGAGCTCGCGTGTGGGGGCGACAACCAAAGCCTGTATATGATCATCTTCCAAATTGATTTGTTGAAAAATAGGAATCAGGAAGGCTAATGTTTTTCCAGTTCCCGTTTGAGCTTCGGCAATAAGATCATGTCCTTTTAGAATTAAGGGGATGCTCAATACTTGTATAGGTGTGGGATCAATGATATTTTGAGTCGATAGGGCGTAGACCAGATCGCCTTTGACACCGAGTTTATAAAATGACACTTTGGACCTCTTTCTTTAAATAGCATTAGTCTCTGAATATAACATTGTTTTAACAAAGTCACAATTGTGGAGACATCAGATTATTATATCAGATAATACAAGTAATGGCACAATAAAATTAATAAAATATCGAAATAGTTTGACAAGACAGGCTTAACATGATATCATTAATCGTTGCTTAAATTAGTAGTAAAGAATTTAACTGGGTATTTTATTGTATAGTATGATCCTAATTAAAGTTATTTGTTGCAAAGATTTAAGGAAAATAAAAATTAGGAGGTACGCGTTATGATGAACGGTACAGTAAAATGGTTTAACTCAGATAAAGGTTTTGGTTTTATTACAGGAGAAGATGGTAGAGATGTGTTCGCACATTACTCTCAAATCAATGCAGAAGGTTTTAGAACATTAGAAGAAGGACAAGCGGTAACTTTTGAAGTTGCTCAAGGTCCTAAAGGTCCTCAAGCTGAGAACATTATGATCGCAAGATAATTATAATGGAGCCCTGTGTGAATGCACAGGGCTTTTTTAATGCAATGCAACATGAAGAACTCGCTTTTAAAAGGCGATTTCTTCATGTGAAATAAAGTATAAAAAAGAGTGTAAAAAAAGAGACCCACAGGGTCTCTTTAAAATTTATGATAATCGTTATAGTAATATAGAACATCTGACGATGTTATTTGATGATTCATTTATGATGATTTATTTTTGATGTTCATGAAATGATTGAGATATAGTCACTTTAAGTCTCTCTTCAATAGCTTTGAGCATCTCTTCATCTCTAGGCGTTACAAAAGTAATCGCTATGCCATCTTCTCCCATTCTCCCTGTTCGACCAATGCGATGTACGTATATTTCGACACTTTCAGGCATGTCATAATTATAGATATGCGTGATGCCGGTGACATCAATTCCCCTTGATGCAACATCGGTTGTGATGAGGTATTGAAACTTGGCATCTTTGAATTGACGCATGATGCGCTGTCTTTTGTTTTGAGAAATATCGCTGTGCAATTTTTCGCAGGTGTACTTTAAGCGCTTCATTTCAGTTTCGAGTTTATCTGCTCTGATTTTTGTCCGGCAGAAGATAATGCCGAGAAATGGATTGGTTTCATCCAATGTCTTTAATAGTGCTTCCATTTTCCAACGATCTGAAACCATAATTACACGTTGCTCTATAACGTCTAAAGGTTTAGAGTCAGAGTGCGCACTTAGAATTAGGGGGTTTTCCATATATTTATAGGCTAGCTTTTTGACTTTAGCATCTATTGTGGCGGAAAAGCAAAGAACTTGCGCTTTAAACTTACCCAAATATACGATTTTATCGATGTCATTTCTAAAGCCCATGACAAGCATCTGATCAGCTTCATCTAAGACAAAGGTTTTCACTTTGGAAAGATCAATGGTTTTACGATCTAAGTGATCTATTAAACGTCCAGGGGTTGCAATGATCATATGGACGCTGTGATTTAATTTTTTTAACTGACTTTGAAGATCTTGTCCACCATATATGGACAGCACGTTGATGCTGAGATCACCGGTGATTTTTTTAGCTTCTTCGGTGATTTGAATGGCGAGCTCCCGCGTTGGGACGAGAACAAGTGCTTGAACAGTTGATGAAAGCGCATCTATGTTTTGCAGAATGGGCAATAAAAATGCAAGCGTCTTTCCAGAACCGGTTTGCGCTTCTGCAATGACATTGCGCTGATTTAGAACCTCTGGAATGGCAATGTTCTGTATAGCTGTAGGTATGGTGATGCCTATTTTTTTAAGTTTGTCAGACCATAAGGGGTCCAAACCAAGCGTTTCAAAATTGTTCATAGTGACCTCAGTTTCCATATTTGTTTTTTAACTTGATAAGCATATCATATATGAAGACTTAGTCAAGGGCAATTTGACTAATATCCAATTATTTGGTAAAGTATAAGTACGTGTGAAGTAGAATATGTGAGTATATAGACTTGTAAGTAACCATATGTCTTTGCAATAAGGTAGATGATTATGAGCCGTCTTAAAAGATAGAAAACATACTTGAAAAACTAGTCTAGAACTGGGGTCTGCACAGGTTCGAAAGGAAATGTGCTATGCTATGAAAATGGCGTAAAGTGAGTCAATTGGCGAAACTTAGGCACTCTAACTCTATTGAAGGGTTAGAGTGCTTTTTTTTATAAAGTGAGGTTGATTTATCATTGTTTGAAGAATGTCAGCTTTAAACAATGATCTATAAATTCAGTTTTAAGATTTTAATTCATCTTGAAACGCATATGATAAAAGAGGAGAAGGAGAACATTTATGAAAAAGAGTGGTAAAACACCGTTGTTGAGAGCAAGACAAGTGGAAAAAGTATTAAATGTAGGCGAGATATACATTAAGTTGGAAGGCGCTAATCCAACGGGACACAAATATGATCGAGTAGGTGAAATAGTCATTAAAGATGCTGTTGCAAGAGGTTACGACAGCGTTCTGGTGAATGGTTCCGTTAACTATATCAAATCTTTGATATATTTTGCCGAGTTGAGTGATGTGAAAGTATTCATACCGCAATTTAAAAATGAAATGTGGAAAGTCAAACGATTTAAATCCGAAATGCTTTTAGACTTAAAGACTCATATGAGAAAAGACCAAATTGCAATTTTAAAAGAGATTGCACTTGAATCTCATTATTATCTCAGTGTTGAGGGGAGATTGAGAACGCAATTGAGTAAGACTGCACTTGAAGAGATTTCAGAGGAAATTGTAAATCGGTTGGATCATAATGTCACAACAATATATACTCAGCTTAACTATGGGTATACCTTTACGAGTATCTATAGCGTTCTGTTAAAACATTGGATTGACGGAAAGCTTGAACAAATTCCAAATATTGTTTGTGGGACGCCTAAGATTGGAGAGTCTTATAGTGAAGCGGAAGCCAATTCAAAGGAGCCTTCAAAATGGGAACCTGTGGATGAAAAATTACTTTCGGATTTAAAAAAATCTGTTTGGGAGACAAGCGGCAGGCTTATTTCTGTGGAAACAGAAGAACTCAATGAAAGTGTGAAATTTTTAAGAAAAATGGAACATCTAAAGGTCACTGCAAATGAAGCCTATGCTTTTGCGGCTTTTTACAAACAAGTTAAATCGGGTGAAATTGAAAAGGGACGACATGTCATTATCCTCAATGAGGGCAGAAGTGATATCAAAATTGAAAATATCCATGATTTTGAAGAAGTATCTAAAAAAGAGCTCGTTGAATACACGCGCCAATGGTTAGCACAGTACTCAGATTCCTCTTTGGAAACGGAAGATGCAATTCAAAATGCCAGCGAGAGAGGATTTATACTATTGGCCTCAAGGAATGGAGAGTATGAGGGTATTTGTGTTGTGGTCAATCTGGGCTTTAAGGATTTCATCCCAACATATCATTTGGCTTACATTGGGACTGAGAAGGGCAGTAAAGGAAGAGGTGTCGGAACGGAGCTGATCCAAAGAGCACTGGACTTAACTAATGAAACACTGTCATTACATGTAGATTTAGACAATAAAGGGGCCAAAAAACTATATGAGAAATTAGGATTTAAACATAAATATAACCGCATGATCTTTCAAAAACAGTAATATTTTATTCTATGGTGTTTTACTATAGCATCTTATGTTATGATTTTAATTTGAATTTCAGTGATGTATAAATTGGGATCGCTTGAAATGAAGTGGTCGATGAGAACGCGTTCCAGTGCATAATGATCGAGTTTTAAGTGATGGTGGTTGGCAAATTGCATGAGTTTTTTATAGTTTTGAGGGGCATCAAAGTGATCACCTTTAAAGTAGAGCGTGAGCCACAGGCCTTCAGGTAATTCGGAAATCAAACTGGAATTGCTGTCATGGCCTTCTGAAAGATCAAGATATAATCCTGTGAATTCAGTGGGATGTCTTCGGTCTAATGTCGAAAGATCTACAAAAAAGCCAATATCTCCGATAAAAAGACTTGGGGGCATGGCATCATCTTTCTCAAATTTGAGCATGGCAATTTCCCAATCCAGTGGTTCTCGGATGTCTTCGTTGAGCCTTAGGATAGGGCGCCTTGAGAGTGGCTTGATCGTGATTTTATCGATGTCTTCCAGTTGATGTATATAGGCTAGAGATTGCATTCTTTTCTCTAGTCTTTTTTCTAGAAACTCAAGGTGTTTCATTTTTATTCTTGTTTGGTCAAGTTGATTGGCAAGAATATTGAGATAGTTCTCCAGTGATCGGTTTTCCAGATGTGCCTTTATTTCTTGAATGGAAATATCCAAATGTCTTAAGTAACTGATCAAGCGGAGTTCTTCTATTTTTTCTATGGTGTAATAGCGATAGCCATTTTCAAGTTGTCCCGAGGGCTTAAAGAGACCAATTTGATCATAATATCGAATGTTTCGTGTTGAGATGCCAACGATTTCAGAAAGTTCTTTGACAGATAATTGTAATTTCATAAAGGCCTCCATATATTTTTCTTTATTGTAACACAACTGACTTGACTTTACACCTACTGTAAGGTTTATGATAATGCTAATACAGAAGGAGGCGAATGATGAAATATACTGTTAATCCGTGGATTTTTGAATGTAATCCAGATATTATCTTTGGCATTGTAATTGGCAAGGGATTAAAAAATTCAGAGACGAGTGAATCAGATACCTTAGAACTAGAGGCAGCTGAGCGCCTCCTTAGAGAACGCGTTTCGATAGATGAGATCAAAACACATCCAGATTTTTTAGTGTATCGCAACGCACTTACAAATGTGGGGATTAATCCGAACAAGTTTATGAACTCTGTAGAGGCTATGGGCAAAAGGGTCATTAAAGGAGATCAATTGCCACGAATTAATGCACTTGTTGACCTTTGTAATACATTGTCATTAAAAAATATGATCTCATTAGGAGGCCATGATCTTGCTGACATAGATGCCGATCTCATGGTCCGAAAATCCGTGGTCGGTGATGAATTTCTTCCCTTTGGGAAAGAAGCGTTTGAACAAGTGCCGCCAGATGAAGTCGTCTTTACAAGTGGTAACAAGATTCAAACCAGACAATGGCTTTGGAGACAGAGTGAACTGGGCAAGATGACACTGGATACAAAGGATGTCTTCTTCCAGATGGTAGGATTTAAGGGGGAACATCTTCATAAACTCCAGGAGACTGTCAATGCACTGGAAACATTGATTGAAACTAGATTTGAAGGCACTTATGAAACCTTCTTTGTGGATGCAGAACACAATGCAATTGAATTTAAATACTGAATATTAGGACGACAAGTAAAAATAAAGCGTCTCTTTAAAATGCGACATTGAAGTGCACACCATGGGTTAGACCTAAAATCTAGCGTACTTGGGGCACTAGATATGTGCTATTTTAAAGGGGCGCTTTTCTCATGGTATAGGAAGAGAATCTAAATTCAAGGTGGCTAAACTTAAATTATAGCGTTATAATAATACGTGTTGTTTAAGATAAGGAGACCTAAGATGAAAATGAAGCAGTCTGACAGAGTACAATTTTTAAAAGCAGTAGGGATAACGATATTGTTAAGTGAAATGTATTTTTATCCGTTTAATGGCTATTTTAGATTTTCTGCCGGCATTATTGCACTTAATTTAATCTATCTGCTCTACAACAAATTTTCATGTGTCAAACTCTCAATGGTATCTGGTGGAGCAATTATCGTATTGAGACTTTTATGGGAGATTGGAGCTGTGGGAAGTACCATTCAAGTTGCTTTTTTAAGCCATGTGCCTTCACTTATTTTCTATATGGTCTTTGGCTTGCTGCATGAACTGAGAAAGCTAAATCTCGATCAGACTAAACTTTTGATGCAACTGTTTCTATTTGCCTGTATAGATGGCATTGCCAATATTGCTGAGGCGGCAATTAGAGGAGATCTTTCATATCGCGTGATACAGTTGATATTTTTAATCAGTGGCATCAGAATATTAATTGCCTCTGGGATCTATTTAGCCGTTAAGGCCAATGAACTCTACATAAGAAATTCAGAACATCAGAAGCGTTATGCACAGCTCAATGTTCTCGTTTCTAATATTCAGACGGAACTGTTTTATCTCAATAAATCTCAAAAGGACATTGAAGATGTTATGAGCAAGAGTTATGATTTATATCATTCACTTGCGGATCAAGTGGAGTATTCAGAAAAAGCACTGGAAATTTCGAGAAGTGTCCATGAGATTAAAAAGGACTATTCAAGGGTTTTGGCGGGTTTCAACAACTTTATTATGGATTTCGAAAAAGAAGATTCCATGAAGCTCAAAGATGCCTTTAGGATTATAAAGGCAAATACTGAAAAGCTGATCCTTGAACTTAAAAAAGAGCAATGGATCGATTTAGCGCTTTCCAATCAAGATGATTTTAGCTTGAAAAATTATTATGCGCTCTTTACCATGCTCAACAATCTGGTAATAAACAGTATTGAAGCGGCCACTGCACCTGTGCGTGTGAGCGTCGAAGAATATAGCGATCCTGAGTTTATCTATTTTAGCGTAAAGGACAATGGGATCGGCATAGAATCAGATTTGATGTCCTATCTTTTTAAACCTGGATTTACGACAAAATTTGATTTGAATACAGGAAAGGCCTCTACAGGTATGGGACTGTCTCATGTGAAGAGCACTGTGGAGAGTTTGTCAGGAGAGCTTGAATTTAGCTCTATACCTCATAAATGTACCTTGTTTACAATTAAAATTCCTAAAAATCAGCTGATAAGGAGTTCTAAAGATGAAGACAATAATGATCATTGATGATGATACCACCATTATAAAAATGCTTTCCATGATTATTGAAAGCAACCAACTTGGGAAAGTATCGGCAACACTTGAAAGTGGCGAATACGCTGTGGATGAAGTGCTGTTTTATAAACCGGATATTTTGTTGATAGATCTTTTATTACCTGTAAAAGATGGCATTAAAATTATACAGGATTTAAAAGCAAAACAGTATTCAGGCAAATTTATTATGATTTCTCAGGTGGAAGATGAGCAAATGATATCCAAAGCGTATAAGGAGGGAACGCTTTTTTATATTTCTAAACCCATTAATGCAAATGAGGTGGTTAGTCTTATAAGAGAAGTGTCTAGAGTTATTGATTTGGAAAGATCTGTGGCGATTATACATGGGGCACTGATGCCTCTTGTGAAAGAGAGTACTGAGGAGAGAAAAATAGATGTCTATTCTAGGATGGATCAAATATTGGTTGAACTTGGGATCTCTTCAGAGTCTGGCGCTGAGGATTTGAAAGCGGTTCTAATGGATATTATGAAACAAAAGAGTTTAAGTCCTGAAGGTTTCTATCAGCTTCAGCAGAGTTATGAAAATATTGCCAAAGGTCAAAATGCAAGAACTGTGGAACAACGCATCAGAAGAGTGATCAATAAGGCTTTTATGCACATTGTGGAAATGGGTTATGATGATCTTTATCATCCGATATTTCAAGAGTATGCAAGTCTTTTGTTCGATCTCAAACAAGTCAGGATGGAAATTCGAAGGATTGATGATCGCGATAAGCCCAAAGGCAAAGTGAACATTAAGAGATTTATCGAAGGTGTTCTTGCGGTTATGAATAAAATTCAATAGAGAGTTGAAGTGCAAAACAGACTATTGACACTCTATTCTGATAAATTATCACAGCAATAGTACTTAAAATTTGTTACCTTTTGTTACAACTTGTAGCATGCCCGTAAAATATAAAAAGAATGTGTAAGCATTCAAAATAATTTTATGGGGGAATAAGAATGATTTTAAAATTAACAATGATACAAATGGCGGCTTTGTCTGTAGTTGTTTTGTTTTTAGGACAATTTCTCAAGAAAAAATTTCATATTTTAGAGAAATACTGTATTCCATCACCTGTAGTTGGAGGCATTGTTTTTGCATTATTGACATTGGGGTTAAAAATAGCAGGGATACTTGAATTCGAAATGGATACAACTTTGCAGAGCTTTTTTATGATTACTTTTTTTACAACGGTTGGGTTTACCGCTTCTTTAAAAATGCTTAAGACAGGCGGGAAAGATGTTTTTCTATTCTTAATATTGGCAATTATATTAGTTGTATTTCAAGATATTATCGGGGTTGGACTCGCAAAATTATTCAATTTAAATCCGTTGATCGGGCTTTCGACTGGATCTGTTCCCATGACAGGTGGACATGGCACTTCAGGTTCTTTTGCACCAAAGTTTGAAGAACTCGGCGCAATTGGTGCTACCACAGTTGCAATGGCATCTGCCACATTTGGTTTAATTGCAGGCAGTACAATTGGTGGTCCGGTAGCAAATGGGTTGATCAACCGCTATGAATTGCATCGCGAACATTCCAATAGCAATGAAGGTAGTGATGTTTCAGCAGTTGAAACACCTGTCGTTTCTTCAGCAACCTTCTTATCGGCAGCTTCAGTAATATTAGTGGCAATGGGGATTGGGACGATCTTGTCGATGCTATTAGAGCGTACAGGCATGACTTTTCCGCCATATATCGGTGCAATGTTTGCGGCTGCTATTATTAGGAATATAGTAGATGCAAGCGGCAAAGCATCATTGAAAGCATTTGAAATAGATATTATTGGCAATGTTTCTTTGTCACTTTTTTTAGCCATGGCACTCATGGGACTGAAGTTATGGCAATTGGCTGATTTGGCATTGCCTCTAGTGGTTATGTTGCTGGCCCAGGTTGTCTTTATGGCATTCTTTGCTTATTTTATCACTTTCAATATCATGGGTAGAAACTATGATGCAGCGGTTTTGGCGGCAGGACATTGTGGATTTGGAATGGGTGCAACGCCGAATGCAATTGCCAACATGGAAGTGGTTTCTGCAAAATATGGGTTTAGCTATAAAGCCTTTTTTATTTTGCCTTTAGTCGGCAGTTTGTTCATTGATTTTGTGAATGCAGGTGTGATTACTTTTTTCGTAAATCTTTTTTAGTAGTAAAAGAATTTAATTATAATATATCGTTTAAATTTATAGAGCGTTTGCATAAATAGTTGAAAAATTATTTATTGCAGACGCTTTTTATGTTGGTATTTAGAAAATTTTAAGAATCAATTTAACTCGGATTTACATATAGACTTTATGCTAGGGCTAAATGGATAAGCTTTTAAAAGCGCATCGGGCATTAAAAAAAATATGGAGGCAATTATGAAATCTAAAATGAAATGGATCATTACAATGATCTTGGTTGCAATCTCAATTGTAGCGTATGTCGTATTTGGCAATGGTGCAAGTCAAGAATCAAGTGCGAATATAACGTCAACAACACTTAACGAATTTACTATTATTGAAATGCCATTGACCGAAACGTATACCACTACGGGTACTATAACCCCACAAGAAGATGATATTTTGGCTGCACCATTTGATTCAAGAATTGATAAAAAATATGTTGAACTTGGTCAAAAAGTTAAAAAAGGAGATGTGCTTTATGAATTAGATGCAACTGATGTTCAAGATCAAATTAGATCTATGGAATACGATATCGCAGTACTTAATAGCAGCATTAACAGCAGTTCTATTGTGGGCAGTATAGCAAAAGAGAATGCAGTTATTGAGGCTGAAAAAACGCTTAATACAACAAAAAGTGATTGGGATGACGCCAAACAGATATTTGATGCAGGAGCATTATCGCAATTGGAGTTAGACAACTATGAAACCGCATATAACAATGCTAATAATCGATATTTAGAAGCTAAAAAAACATTAGATGCTTATTATGCAGAAAACGATATTACACTTTCAAAACGTAAATTAGAATTATTAGAACTCTCACTACAAGATTTAAAAGATGAACTTGAGGATACTAAGATATTAGCACCATTTGATGGTGTTGTAACTTCTGTTTATAAAAATGAAGGGGATGCAGTTGTTGAGAAGGATCAAATATGCAGGATAACTAATATGTTGCTTTTGGATGTAAAAGCGAGTATCAGTGAATATGATCTTCAGAAGTTTACGATAGGAATGCCTGCAACCGTATCAACACTTTCTGATAGAACAAAGACCTATACAGCGTCTGTATCTGCACTGGGTTATTTAGGTGAAATTTCTGGCTCTGAAGTAACACTTCCCCTTACTTTAACACTTGATAAAGCTAATGATGTTCAAATGCTTTTGCCTAACTTTACAGTTACTATTGAAATTTTAACAGATTCTTCAGAAAATGCTCTTGTAGTTCCTTTTGAGGCAGTTTCTAAAAATAAAAAGGGTGAAAGTATTGTCATGAAAAAATCTGGAGATAAAAATGTCCCTGTAGTTGTAGAAAGTGGCATTACAAATGAACTCTATATGGAAGTACTTTCTGATGAACTCAGCGCTGGTGATACAATCGTCTACAGCACAGCAGTTGAAAATACTGCAAATAATTCAAGGAGTATAATCCCAATGGGAGGCGGCGTACCACCAAGTGGTAAGGGAAGACCAGCAGGCTCTAATAACTAGGAGGTGGCTTAATGGCTATTATTGAAATGAAATCTTTGACTAAAGTATATGGGCAGAAATCACTCTCTGTAAAAGCGATTGATGATATTGATTTTATCGTAGAAGAAAATGAGTATCTAGCAATAACAGGTCCATCAGGTTCTGGAAAGTCTTCACTCATGAACATCATTGGCTGTCTTGATCGTGCTACATCAGGAACGTACAAATTAGATGATATATCCATAGAATCTTATAAATCAGAAGGACTGGCTGAAATTAGGAATCGTAAAATTGGATTTGTTTTTCAATCTTTTAATCTGATTCCAAGAATGTCTGCACTCCATAACGTAGAATTACCGTTAATCTATGCAAATGTTTCTTCAGAAGAGCGCAGAAGGCGCAGTGAGGAGGCACTTAAAATTGTGGGACTCACGGATAGAATGATGCATAAGCCCAATGAACTTTCTGGAGGACAAAAGCAGAGAGTAGCCATCGCAAGGGCTCTTGTTATGAATCCAGCTGTTATATTGGTGGATGAACCAACAGGTAATTTGGACTCACACTCAACAGAAGAGATTTTAGTTTTGTTTAGAGATCTTCATAGACAAGGAAAAACGATTATTATAGTGACCCATGAAAGTGAAGTCGCACATCAAACGGATCGTAATATTGTTATTCGAGATGGTAAGATCGTCGAAGATCGGAAAATATTTAGAGTGGAGGCGGCGGTATGAATTTGATTGAATCCTTTAAAATCGCCATTGCATCTATTATGAGCAATAAGTTTCGATCATTCTTAACTATGCTGGGATTGATTATTGGCATATCCTCTGTGGTTACTATTGTAGCAATAGGTAATGGTTCGCAGAATTCAATAAAATCTACATTAGATAATTTGGGTACCAATGTGATTACTTTACAAGCAAGTCGAGGTGTGAGCTTGTCTTCAACTGAAAAATTGAATATTTCAGATGTAGAATCGCTTAAAATTAAATTTGGAGGAGAAATCTTAGATGTTGTACCACAAATTAGTATGAGTGCTACGATTATGGAAGATGTTGACGATACAAGTTTGACTTTAACGTCATCTGGAGATCAACTTTCCAGTGTGGAATCTGTGAATATGCTTTATGGGCGAGAATTCACTTTAGAAGATTTAGAGAAAATGAAAAATAATATTATTGTTGATAATGAACTGGCAGAGGAAATCTATGGAAGTTTAGATGAGGCGTTAGGACAACAACTCTTTTTAAATTCCCAATACAGTTATAAAATTGTAGGTATTTACGAAAAAAAGGATTCCAACTCAGGTTTTAGTACGGCAAAAGGTTATGTCCCATACACTACACTTCAAAAGAATTATAATGCAGGGGTTACTTTTAATAGTATCAAAATTGCTTTAGAAAGTGATGTAGATCCCTCAGCCTTTGGAGATAAGGCCATAAGCTACATCGGAGCCAAAAAAGGGAATGCCGAGGATCATAAGTACACAACTTACAGCTTAGAAGAACAAATAGAAATGATTTCATCTGTAATGGGCTCTCTAACGCTTTTGATCAGTTCAATTGCCGCTATTTCGCTCGTTGTTGGCGGTATTGGTGTCATGAATATTATGCTGGTATCTGTGACAGAGCGGACAAGGGAAATTGGCATTAGAAAAGCACTGGGTGCAAAATACCATAGCATTCTCATGCAATTTCTCATCGAGTCTGTTGTGGTTTCGGGTTTAGGTGGTATAATAGGGACTATATTAGGCGGCTTTTTATCCAAAACGGCCAGTCGTCTGATGACACTGGAAACATCAATAGATGTCAATACGGTTATATTGGCGACTGTATTTTCTGCAACCATTGGGATTGTATTTGGGGTTTATCCAGCCAGTAAAGCGGCTAAGCTAGATCCAATTGAAGCCTTGAGATATGAATAATATATTGGATTAAAGCCTTGAAATATGAAGATTATATTAGAATGACGCTCTGAGATATGAACCATTTATTGGATGGATATATCAACTTGAAAGGAACAGATATGAAATCACATTCACTTCGAAGAAAGGCAATTGTAACATTTTTGGTGAGCAGTATCGTATTTATTGTGCTGATTACACTGGCTTCAAGAATTTATATTGACTATGTCACGTCAACTTTTATTGAAAATAGAGAGTTTTCTAATGATTTTATCAGTGGTGAATTTTCAAAGATCATCCGCTTCTATGTTGAAAAGGACCCAGACAAGCTTGTGAGTTCAGACATCTTAACTTTGTATTCAAGCCTTGAAGATAAAATGAAAATGACCATTGTCTACAACGATGATGTCATTTATGGGAGAAGTTTTTATATTGAATACCTTGAAAACGAAGTGCAAATGAAAGATCGGGTAGAAATCTTTACCACCGAAATAGAGGGGAAAAACATGATTCTGATTCAACAGAGGCCAGTACTCGGTGACGATGGCGAGGATGATCGAAAGGGCATACCGATACCTTTTAGAAGAGTAGATCAATTTGCAACGTTTTCCTTCGTAGGTTATTTAATTGTGCTCATTGTGATTTTTATGTTTTTCATCAATCGTATTCTAAAGCCACTTGAAGATGTAAAGCTTGCCGCTCACGAAATCAAGAAAGGGAATTTGGATTTTAAGATTGAATATACAAAGAAGGATGAAATCGGGGATGTCTTTGATGCCATAGAGGAAATGAGAAATGAGCTCAAAGAAGCATCTGATCTCAGGATGCAATATGAAAAGAATAGAAATGAACTGTTATCCAACATTACACATGACTTGAAAACGCCAATCACATCCATTAAAGGCTATGTGGAAGGTATCATAGATGGTGTGGCAGACACGCCAGAGAAAATTCAAAAATATGCGAAAACGATATACAAGCATTCTGTAGATATGGATGCACTTATAAATGATCTCTTTTTGATGTCGAAACTGGATGTAGATCAAATGGTCTTTAATTTTGAAAGATTTGATCTATCTGAGTTTTTAACGGATTGCTATGAGGATTTCTATTTTGATTTATCCTCTCATGATATAAAAATCCAATATGACCATGTAGCTAATGAGCCAATGATAATTGAAGGAGACCGTCAGACTTTAAAACGCGCTGTGATCAACTTGATTCAAAATAGCATTCACCATCTAGACAAGGAGAACAAGTGGATTCATTTGACTTTATCCTCTGAAGATGGCAATGCGATCATTAAAATTAGAGACAATGGCAAGGGCATTCCTGAATCCGAGATCAAAGCAATTTTTAAGCGATTTTATAGAATTGATGATTCAAGAAGTTCTGGATATGGCGGCAGTGGCATTGGCCTATCTATTGTTGAGAAAATAATCGAGAAGCACCGAGGCAATGTAATTGCAAAGAGTGAATTTGGTGAATGGACTGAAATGATAATCACCATTCCAATTGTAGAATAGGAGCTGTATATGAAACATATTTTAATAATCGAAGATGAACTCGATATTGCGGAACTTGAGAGAGATTATCTGGAGATCAATGGTTTTACAGTTGATATTATACCCAATGGTACTTTAGGTCTAAAAATGGCCACACAGAATCATTATGATCTCATTATCTTGGATATTATGTTGCCTGAGATAGATGGTTATAAAATTTGTAAGACGTTGAGGCCCGTGTTGGATATTCCTATTATCGTCGTATCCGCTAAAAAGGATGAAATCGATAAAATTAGAGGCTTGGGCATTGGTGCAGATGATTATATTACAAAGCCTTTTTCACCGCAAGAGCTTGTAGCTAGGATCAAATCGCATCTATCGAGATATGAACGGCTAAAGTCGAATAATATGACACATCAAAAGGAAATTCATTACAATACCCTTAGGATTGAACCCGAAACAAGACGTGTTTTTTTAAAGGATGAAGAAGTCACAATGACCACTAAAGAATTTGATTTGCTCTTGTTTCTAGCCTCTAATCCGGAGATTGTATTCAATAAAGATTATCTTTTTGAAAAAATATGGGGTATGGAATGTGTGGGCGATGTGGCAACGGTTACGGTGCATATCAGAAAGATTAGAGAAAAAATAGAAAAAGATCCTTCTGATCCTCAATATATAGAGACTTTATGGGGAGCAGGTTATCGATTCAGAAAAAATGCACTTTGACAAGGTTTTAAGAAATACGGTATTCTAAATTGTCACAAAACAGAAAAGTTTAAAAAAGCTTTAAAAAAGTTTTTAATAGAGGCAAGTATTTGAACAATAAGGTTCAAATTATAGTAAAATAAAAAATGAACAGCTTATTTAATAGGATTATAAGGGGAGATTACAATGAAAATAGCAGTAATAGATGGACAAGGTGGCGGTATAGGAAAAGCGCTTGTTGAAGCCATCAAGGCAGCGTATTCCAATAATGTATTGAATGCTGATGAGCTTGAAATATTTGCATTGGGCACTAATGCCCTTGCCACTTCACTGATGCTTAGAGCTGGGGCCCATCATGGCGCCACTGGAGAAAATGCAATCGTTGTCAACGCACCAAAAATGGATATTATTATGGGACCTATTGGCATTATAAGCGCCAATGCTCTACTTGGCGAACTCACACCTAAAATGGCAGAAGCCATTTCATCTTCAGAAGCTTGTAAAATACTAATTCCAATTCACAAATGTAATATAACGGTGGCAGGTGTAATTTCCAAACCACTGGCGGGCTATATAGAAGACGCCATCGAAGGCATCAATAAGGTTTGTTAGGGTGTGATAAAAAAATAAAATGAGCCGTATAAGATTGAAAAAGTAAAGAAATATTGACAGGTTTATTAAATAGAAATAAATCTGTCAATATTTCTTTACTTTTTGGCGTGCAAAATAAATGATAAATAGGAAATCGTATACTTTTGTCTACAATAGAGGCTAAGAAAAGCTGTATTTTGTCGTTCGCTGATGTTCATTTCAATTTTTAAGGCGCTTTTTTTTATTTTTAAGACCCTTATTTTAATTTTAAGGCAATTTAGTTTATTCTATTTGTCCGTTTTCTCTGGCACTAAAATTGCTTGATATTTAATGTAAAAAACAATAATTGAGGTGTCATTATGTCGCAAATTAAGGAAATACTATGTCACAAATATTAGAGCATTTGATTCACTCTGCACCATATTTGAGCCAATTGAGCTTGAAAGAAATCGCAATAGCGGTTACAGATCGACATAAATATTTAAAATATGTGCCAGGAAAACAGCTGGATCACAAGGTTTCTAAGGGAGATCTGATAAAGCATGGCTCATTGGTGGATTTGGCAATGAAAAAACGTGAAAAACAGTATGCACTCGTTGATGAATTGCTGTTTGGTATTCCCTATGTGGGTGTGGCAATCCCTATAGTTGATGATGAGACAAATGAGGTGATTGGCAGTCTGTTTTTAGGTGAAAGCACAGAGAAACAAGAAATGTTGAAATCGATGGCAAAAGAGCTTTCAGATAACATCTTTGAAGTCAATGCTTTTACTCATGAAATACATTTGAAATCCAATCGATTTTCAGGCCTTTCAGAACAACTGTTGAAAATTGTAGATCTATTTAATATTAAGATCTCTGAAATTAATAAAATAACCCAAGTGATCCACAACATTTCAAAACAAAGCAATATGTTGGGTATCAATGCCGCTATAGAATCCGCCAGGTTTGGTGAGAAGGGGAAAGGATTTGCTGTGGTTGCAGAAGAAATAAGCAACTTGTCAAAGCGAAGTTATGAGTCCATTGCTGGCATCAATGAAATCACTCAAGATATAAAAAGAGATAGCGAAATCATACACGCAGAGGCCAATACGGTTAATGAAATCGCTCACGATATCTCTAAGATTCTCAATGAGCTGTCAAGTGCAGTTGAGGGCATCTATGGCATGGTGGAAGAGTTGACAAGTTTATCTGAACAGCTCTAGTGCCTTAAAACACTCTCAAAATGACAAACGATTTGATTAAGGGCATTTTAAAACGGCATTATTCTAAATCATTGATGGAGTGCTTTAGACTGTACATTCGATTGTCTAGATCAGAAATGAGGTCGGCACATTCTTTGAGTTGCCTTTGGATGCTTTTAGGTGCTTTTTCACGATATTTATAGTAAATTTTATGTTCTATACTTGCCCAAAAATCCATTGCAATGGTTCTAATTTGTATTTCAACTCGGGTAGGGACAATGCCGCTACTCAGGAAAACAGGATACTCAATATGCAAATGCAAGCTTTTGTAACCATTTGATTTTGGATTTTTAATATAGTCCTTTATTTCTACAATTTTAAAGTCATGTTGTTTGGAGAGCAATTCAACGACACTGTAAATGTCCGCTGTAAAGGTACAAATAATACGTATACCCGCTATGTCGAAAATGTTATTTTTTGCATTTTCGACTGTGGGCTCCAGATTAAGTCTTTCAAGTTTCTCAGTAATACTGTTGAATTTTTTAACGCGGTATCGGATGTGTTCAATGGGATTGTAATCGTGTATATTTCGAAATTCTTCGTCTAAGATAGAAAGTCGTGTTCTGATTTCATCTACGGCAAACTTATGCACTAAAAGCAGATCTCGCCAGGGTTTCATTTCTTCTGTCAGTAGAGCTTCATACATTATCAATACTCCTTATGTTTTGATTTAAGTACATTATACCCTTATTTCATCACTTTGTCACATCGAAGCAAGGCAGATTATCTATCTAATTAGGGTATTTTTTTGAATTATTATGTACGTTTATAAGTGATTGATGCATCACAACCTGTTCTCGGGTATTATGGAAAATAAAAAGACATCTTTATAGGGGGACAGATTGGGATGAAGTATTTTATTGACGGATTACTGCTGGGCTTTGCCTATGTGGCACCAATAGGTGTGCAAAATATATTTGTGATCAATTCTGCTATTAGTGATAAGCGTATGAGGTCGTTTTTGACGGCTTTGATTGTTATATTTTTTGATATCACTTTGGCACTGGCATGCTTTTGGGGCGTTGGCAGCTTGTTTGAAAATGCATATATATTGAAAATGGTTGTGTATCTCGTTGGAGGAATTGCCGTCGTCAAAATAGGTCATGGATTATTGAATTCAGAGATCAAGGCCCCTACAGAAAGCGCAGAGACTTTACCCATTTCAAAAGTGATCGTATCCGCTTGTCTAGTGACTTGGTTTAATCCTCAAGCCCTGATTGATGGATCGCTCTTATTGGGAGCGTATAGAGCTTCGTTGGCGCCTAATTTTGCACTATTATTTATTGTAGGTGTTTGTATTGCTTCGATGACTTGGTTTGTGAGTCTATCCAGTATTATTGCCACTTTTAAGTATCAAATGAGCGTAAAGATCTTAACGATCATCAATAGAGTTTGTGGTATCGTGATTGTATTTTACGGGTTGAGATTGATTTATATTTTTTTAGAAAATGCATTTTAAAAGTCGAATGAATAAAAAAAAAACTGTATTCAGTGAAAATTGCGGCAATTACAAATGAGAATTAAGTCGATTGTAAATGAAAGATGAGATGGATACAAATGAAAATGAAACGATTGTGATTTATGCTTTAGATCATTTTAAAAACAAAATGATTTAAGGCATTTTTTATATATATTTTGAAAAACAATATGAGCTTTGGTGTGGATTTGAATAGAATGATATAAATTGCGTAAAAGATATATATTTTTAATGACGAATCGCTTGATTATTGGTGCTATAATATTAATAGGGTGAGCATAAAAAAATATAAAAAAGTAAGCGAGGTATTTTAGATGACGCAATTTGATCGTAATTTTCTATGGGGATCAGCATCAGCGGCTTATCAAATCGAAGGTGCTGTTGCTGCCGACGGAAAAGGAGAGTCTGTATGGGATGTATGGGCACACCTTGAAGGTAAAACACATGAGGGCACTAATGGCGATATTGCAACGGACCATTATAATCGATATGAAGAAGATGTGGCTTTGATGAAGAAAGCTGGACTAAAGGCATACCGATTTTCAATATCGTGGACAAGAATTCTGCCCAATGGGACAGGTATAGTTAACTCTGAAGGGATAAATTTTTATAATCGCCTGATCAACTTACTTATCGAAAACGATATACAGCCACTTGTGACTTTGTATCACTGGGATTTGCCTCAAACTTTGCAAACAAAGTATTTGGGATGGGAATCCGAACAAATCGTCCATGACTTTACGGCGTATGCCAAAATTTGTTTTAAAGCCTTTGGTGATCGGGTTAAATACTGGATTGTTATGAACGAACCCAACATTTTCACACATCTAGGTTATATCATGGGGGTTCATCCACCGGGAAAACATGATGAAGCCTTATTTTTAAAGACTTATCATCATACGGCATTGGCGCATGCGCATACAGTGCTGGCTTATAAGGAAATGGGACTTGAAGGCCAAATTGGGTCGAGCATAGCCTTTACACCTGCCTATTCAAGCACATCCAGTGAAGCGGATCAAGGGGCATTGAAAAGCTATTATGACATAGGACCTTGGTGGTATCTTGACAGCTATTATAAGGGCAGTTATCCAGAGTCAGCAATCGAATATTATACATCTCAAAACATAGAGATGCCTTTTAAAAAAGCTGATTTCGAGATTATGAAAGCGGCGGCAGAAGTAGTAGACTTCATTGGTATCAATTATTATCAAACCGCTATGGTTGCCTATAATCCAATAGATGGTGTTGGCATTTCAAGCTTCAACACCACGGGTAAAAAAGGCACCCAAAAGGAATCCGGCATACCGGGTCTATATAAAACCGTTAAAAATCCCAACATTGAATACACAGACTGGGATTGGGCCATTGATCCAGATGGATTGAGATATGGTTTGGTGGAACTAAAGGCAAGATATGACTTACCAATACTGATCAGTGAAAATGGACTGGGTGCATTTGATACAGTGAGTTCAGATGGAGCAATTAATGATGACTACCGCATAGACTTTTTAAGAGCGCATATTGAAGCCTGTGGCAATGCCATAAATGAAGGGGTTGACTTACTGGGCTATATGACTTGGTCATTTACGGATTTATTGAGTTGGCTTAATGGTTTTAAAAAACGTTATGGATTTGTATATGTAGACTTTGAAAGCACGGATTTAAAAAGGATACCCAAAAAATCTTTTTACTGGTATCGTGAAGTGATAAAAACAAATGGGGAGGCACTTTAAATGAAGTATCTTGCAATAGATATAGGAGGGACTAATATTAAATATGGTCTTGTTTCGAGTGCTGGAGAGATTACCTTTAAAAATAAAGAGAAGACGGATAAAACCAGTCTTGAAAACTTAGTGATGCAATTATCGGATATTATAGAGAATTTTAAAGCGAGATCCATAGCATTTAAGGGGATTGCCCTATCGGTGCCAGCACCTGTAAACGCGGTAACTGGTGAAATTTTAGGCAGAGGCAGTATGCCCTTTTTATTGAATGAGAGTTTAAATCAAATTTTAGGGAAAACTTATAATCTCAAAATTACAAGCGAAAACGACGGCAATTGCGCGGCTTTGGCAGAAGTTTGGCTGGGTGCGGCAAAGTCCTGTAAAGATATCGCTCTTGTGGTGTGTGGCACAGGCATTGGTGGTGCAATTATTAAAGATCGCAAGATTCACAGAGGTAAGCATCTTTATGCTGGTGAATTTGGCTATTCGATTTTAGACTCTCGAGATAGAAAAAATCTAAAAACTTGGTCGCATATTGCGTCAACTAAAGCCATGATTGATCAGTATTGTGAGCTAAAAGGCGTAAAGGGCGTTTCAGGAGAAGCGGTTTTTGAGAGTGCAGAGCTTGGAGATGAGATCGCTCAAAAAGTAATTGATGACTTTTTCTTTTTTAACGCATTGGGACTTCATAATATTCAGTTTAACTATGATCCTGAAATGATTCTTTTAGGTGGGGCCATAAGTAGTAGAGCGGATTTTTTAGAAAAACTGGAGGCACATTTGGATATCATTTATCGTTCATTTGATTATGGTGGTGTGCGCCCTGTAATCGCTCAATGTGAATTTTCAAACGATTCAAATCTCTTGGGAGCAGTTTATCATCATATAAATAGTGCTTTCTAGGATAGGAGCAGTACATGAAAGAAGCTCTTTTTTACAAAAAACTAGACCCAAACAGGGTATCCTGTTTAGTTTGTCCTCATTTATGTATTATTCCAGAAAATGAAACGGGAAAATGTCAGGTTCGAAAGAATATAGGTGGAATTTTATACAGCTTAAACTATGGACAAGTGTCTGCACTTGCAGTGGACCCCATAGAGAAAAAGCCGTTACATTTTTGGAGGCCGGAGAGCCAGATTTTATCCGTTGGCTCCTATGGCTGTAATATGTCGTGTCAATTTTGTCAAAATTTTAGTATTTCTCAATACAAGCCCACATTGTCAGAGATGACGCCGAAGGATATTGTTCAAAAGGCAAAAGAGCTCTCTTTAGAAGCAATTGCCTACACTTACAACGAACCCACGGTATTCTATGAGATGGTCCTTGAAACGGCTATGTTGGCAAAACAAGATGGTATTGCAAATGTGCTTGTGACCAATGGCTTCATCAATCCTGAACCACTTGCACAATTAATGCCCTACATAGATGCAGCCAATGTGGATGTAAAGACTTATGATCATTTACTTTATGGTTCTGTTTGTGAGGGCAATTTAGATGCAGTTTTAAGTACAATCCAGCAACTTGTCGTTCACAATATTCACGTGGAAGTAACCTGTCTACTGGTGCCTGGATTATTCGAAGATTTAGGGCGTATAGAAATTTTCTTTAAGGATTTAAGGCAACTTGCAGGTGATGTACCACTTCATTTAAGTCGGTATTATCCTAGATATTTATACAAAGCACCTGCCACGGACCTGGCGAAGATGCGTGAAATTCAGTATGTGGCTCAAAAGTTTTTTTCATATGCTCAGTTGGGCAATGTTTATTGATAGAGTGTCAATACAGGGATTTAAATATTCTAATTAGAAACGATACAGTTTGGACTACCAAAGCTGTATCGTTTTTTGTACGAAAAGGGCAACCATTGTGACGGAAAACCAACAGATAGACCCAAGTAAGATGGGTTTAAAACCATTTTTTAAGAGTTTGACCAATGCAGTGTTTAAACCTATTGCGGACATGGCGATAACAATCATAAATTTGCCTAAAGTAATCATTCCAATGACAATATCTTGAGGCAAGTGAAGCGTGGTGCTTAGAATGGTTGTTGCTAGAAATCCAAGAATAAACCATGGAAAAATTTTTGAGATGCTTAAATTTTGATCTTTGCGCTTTCTAGATTGCAAGTAGGACAAAACCAGAGAGATTGGAATAATCATCAAGGTTCTAGTGAGTTTGACTACTGTTGCCGTGGCAAGGGCAGTGTTGTTACCTTTAAAAGTACTCCAAGCAGTTGAAGCGGCAACCACAGAAGAGGTATCATTAATGGCGGTGCCTGCGAAGATGCCAAAACCGTAATCACTCATATTTAAAAATTGTCCTAAAGCTGGAAATAGAAAAACGGCGACGATGTTAAAGAGGAATATCGTAGAAATAGCATGTGCAATCTCTTCATCATTTGCATTCAATATAGGGGCTGTGGCAGCAATGGCAGATCCACCGCAGATTGAGGTGCCTACGCCAATTAAAGTCGTCATTACAGGATCGGTTTTTAGGATTTTCCCCATGATGTAGGTGACTATAAATGCAGTGGATAAAGTAAAGACCATAATGGAGAGAGATTGCTTGCCCACCTCAAAAACTGTGAAGAGGTTCATTTGAAAACCAAGGAGTATAATCGCATATTGCAGTATTTTTTTTGAGCTGTAGGTCATACCCGCTTTGAAAAGGCCGAGATGGGGCAAAATGATGGGTCTAATGATCATGCCAATAAGAATTGCAAATACTGGCGCGCCCACAAGCGGGACCTCTTTGCCGAGTGGCCAAGCAATTGAAGCCAGAGCGATGGTCAGTAAAAGACCGGGTAAATTCTGTTTTAATTTCTGTTTAAATGTTTGCATTGATGTTACCTCCAATACCTATAGTTTCACATATTTCTTTATATATGTAAAATACTATTATATAATGATATAGATAACTAAATACTTATGTATAATTGAAAGAGGTACAGAATGACCTTTAGACATTTGAAAATTATGACCATAGTAGCGGATTTAGGGAGCATGACAGAAGCTGCAAAAAAATTATATATTTCACAACCTTCTGTAAGTCAAGCAATAAGAGAAATTGAAACGCATTACAACATCAAGTTGTTTGAGCGATTCTCAAAAAAACTTTATATTACAGATAGCGGCAAGCAATACCTCAATTATGCAAGGCATATCACGCAGCTCTTTGAAGAAATGGAACGATCCCTAACGCATGAAAATACTCTAAAGATTGGGGCAAGCTTAACGGTTGGAGAGGCCATTATGCCAGAGCTCATTTCCAGGTTCAAGCATGTCATGCCAGAGCTTAAATCTCATGTGGTGATCAAGAATACTTCCGAGCTTGAAAGTCTTCTCTTAAACAATCAAATTGATATGGCATTAGTAGAGGGCAATATGTATGATCCACATATCAAAATGGAATCTGTGTGCGAAGATGAGCTTTTGATGGTCTGTGGGAAAAGCCATCCTTTGTATGAACGACAAATCCATACAGCTGAAGCTTTGCAAACCTTTTCATTTATCGTCAGAGAGCAGGGGAGTGGCACTAGGGAATTACTTGAGCGCACATTCTTAGAGCGTGGACTCAAATTAAATATAGCTTGGGAATGCAATGGATTTGAAAGCATCAAAAAGGCAGTTGCTGAAGGGCATGGGGTTGCGGCAATCTCTAAAAGATTGGTGGAAGACGAGTTGAAGTCAGGAATTCTCAAGGTCATAGGTAAAGACTTAATCCAATTTAAACGTACATTTAACATGGCCTATCACAAGAATAAATTTATCACGCCAGCACTTCTAAACATGATGACACTTATTAAAAAGTGGGTTTAAATTATGGTATAATAGAGCATAATTTATGTGTGAAGCAGGGAGGCACTACATGAAATTTAAAGCTTACTCAGTAGCTAATGAAATCAATTTGAATAAAATTGCATTGGATTGTGGCATTCCTAAAAAATATACTTGGGAAGAGCCCTTGATATTGACGCCTATTATTTTAGATACCATCTTTAGCGGCCTAGATATGAGGGATAAGAGAGTTTTTATCTTTTCCTTTGGAACTTTTGTGACGATTGACTTTACTTTAGATGAGGATAACAGACTTTTACAATATTTAAAAGGGTTTGAAAGAGAGATTGATCTTAAGAAGTGGACGCGTTATTCGGATGAGTATGAACTCAAGGTTGATTTAGGTCTTGATGAAGAAAACCCTTTTAGTTTTACAGATGAAGAACTTGTTGTGGCAAGGTTTGAGGAGGCTTATCAAGAAATTGTAGCCACTGTAATTGCCAAATCAGTGGCACTTGAACGCGTTGAAGAAAACATGAAAAATATTTTGGATCGGATTGAGAGCATGGTGGAACGCCTTGAAAAAGGGCGGTTTAGATTGAGTGATCGCAAGCTGGCCAAGACAATTGCTCAGGTGTTGCGCCATGAGTATAGTACAATTGCCTATATCATGATCTTAGATCGCCCAGATCTCACTTGGGAAAGTAATTTGTACAGCGATTTATATGACCAGATGGCTGAGTTCTTTGAGCTCTCTGACCGCTATGAAATCATGAAAACAAAAACAGATATTCTCAATAATATCATTGATGGATTTGCGACAATTTCTCATTCCATGCGAGGAACCTTTATAGAATGGGTGATTGTTATATTGATTGTGGCAGAAGTGGTCTTAATGCTTTTGGAGTTTATCCAATAGAGGAGGACGTCTATGCAAACGATTCGCTTTTACAGTTTCAAGGTGAGGGAAACTTTTGATCTGGATAAAATCGCTGATTACTTTAAAAAGACGCGCTCTTTGAAGTGGAGTGATTATATTGTACTGGATAATCATTTGTTAGAATCGACATTAAAGAGAACGGTTAAGGGACATGAGGTCATTCTCTATCAGTTTGGAGTCGTTACTTTCATCAATTTTTATGAAGATGAGATGCGTAATTTTTTATCTTTGATTGATCAGATAGAAGCTATTGATTATACTGGATTTGCTAAAAACTATGAACACTTTGAACTTGAAGTGGGGGCATTTGGAGAGACGTTATATGAAGATCTTCAGACGATTCCGCACAAGCAAATCACAGAGATGATTGCTGAAACTACAGCCAAGTCCGTGGGCCTTGCCCATATAGAGATGGCATTACAGCAATTGATGGATCAAGTGGAACCCTTGCTGATTCAGATGAGTCACGGGCGCGTTAAAGTAGATCGTCGCACGAAAAGGGTGCTTGGTGAAATGATTTCTTTTAAATATAAATTGGCACAATCGGTTGGACTCTTTGATAAACCTTCCACTTCCATTGCCTTAAAGGAATGGCATGAGTACATTCTAGAATATTTTGAGCTGAATGACCGTTATATTATTTTAGAGGGCAAGGTAGATGATCTCAAAAAGATGCTGTTTCAATATTATAAATTTAATCATGCCATAAAAGATAGAAGACTTTTTATATTCGAAATCGTGTTGTTGACTTTTTTCCCGATCAGCTCACTTGCAAGATCGGGTGCATTGGCACGCTTTATCGAATGGATTGTACATTTCTTTTGAACATGCGACATATTTTAAACACAAAAGCACCCAGGGGTTGGGTGCTTTTGTGCGTGTGTTAGGATAGTGTATAGTGTCCTTATTCCAAGGAGATGTTGATATTTTCAAATACGCTGAGGGCATCAGCAGTGCGGTTTTCAAAGGCCATTTTAGAGTAGGCATCCAGTGCTTTGAGATCTTTTGGTCCATGATGCATTGTAACAGGCCCTTTGATACAACCGCCTTTACAAGCCATGCCTTCTATGAAATCTGCTTCAAGTTTATTGAATTTAAGCAGTTTTAAAGCTTTGTCACAGGCTTCAATACCATCACAAGCAAGAGAGACAATACCCTCGACGCCTTGTTCAGCCATATAATTTGAAATAGAGAGTGTGACGCCGCCACTTGCCGCAAACTTTCTGCCATAATATGAGGCGTTGTTAAGTGGTGTGGATTCAAGAGATTCTAATTGAATGTCCTTGGCATCCATAAGTGCCGCAAGTTCTTCAAATGTGAGTACATAATCGGTGTCGCTGGTCTTTTGTTTTTCTTTTTTCTTAGAGATGCACGGTCCTATGAAAACCACAACTGCCTCTGGATCGATTGCCTTTATAAGTCGCGCAGTAGCTGTCATTGGAGATACAGTCGATGAAATATGTGTTTGAAGTTCTGGGAACTTTTTTTTAATGTATTCAACGAAACTGGGGCAGCAGGAGCTGGTAAGTACTTTATCGTGATATTTCATTTTAATCAGTTCATCTGCTTCGTGCTTGGTTACTAAGTCGGCACCGAGCGCAACTTCAACCACATCTCTGAAACCCAGCTTTTTTATGCCTGTGATCACTTGCCCTAAATCCACAAAATCGAATTGTGTGGCAAAGGCAGGGGCAACCATAGCATAAAGGTGTTTACTGCCAGAATTTATAGTATCGATGACGGGAATGATTTCAGATTTATCTTGAATGGCGCCAAATGGACATTGGTAGACACATGCACCACAGCTGATACACAGATCATAATCAATAACCGCTTTTTTGCGATGATCAATTTTTATGGCGTTTGTGGGACAGTCTCTACGACAAGGTCTCATGACATCGGCAATGGCGTTGTAAGGACAGCTTTCTTTGCATTTACCACATTCGATACATTTGTTATAATCAATAATTGCCTTGTTGTTCTGTATCTTTATAGCGTCTACCGGGCAACTGTTGAGGCAACGGTGTGCAATGCAACCACGGCATGCCTCGGTAATGGCGTAGCGGTTCACAGGACACTGATCACAGGCAGATTCTAATACTTCAATAATGCCGGGCATATGCGGGTTGCCGCCAATTGCCATTTGGACGCGATCACTGGTGATGGCGCGTTCATGAAATATACAACATCTGTATTGCTCTTCAGGTCCTGGATTGACTTTAAAGGGAATTGTGCTTATCTGAGTTTCTAAATCACCTTTAAATGCTAAACGCGCCACTTCAATAAGGACATTGCTTTTAATTTTTTGAACATGGTTTTCATATTTTCTCATGGGATCACCTTTATTATTTTCTTGAGCCACGGGGTGTATCTTGATCAATCTGTATATTCTAATGTGACCAATTTCCCCATGACGGATAATTCGTTTACGATATCTTTAACAATATTATTTTTTATACTCAATTCCTTTGGAAAGTCAGGATTTTGATGTGCAGGATTTATGGCACGTCCCACCCAAAAATGAATATGTGTGGACTCTTCCAGCAAAAGCTTTAATAGCCTGCTGACACCATCTTCTTTTGTAAAGATGGGTTCATCGGCATTGAGATTGATTTGTTTGAGTTTGCCAAGTACCATTTTAAGTGTGAGCACACCTTCCGTTACAAGATCAATCCCCTTTATTCTAGCGGTGGGAGGTACTAAAGGATCTATATACTCAATTTCAGTTACGATTTCTCGGTCCAGTTCTCTAGAGACGATATTGGCAGCAGTGCCACCACAAACGATTTTCTTGCCGAATTGCGACATGAATTGAGAAACGACTTCTGAGTCCTTTGCTTTTAATTCAGGGGGACCTGTGAGGATTTGAAGCCATTGAGGATTTCTAACTTTTATAGTGACAGCTGTGGTGTCGTCACCGGGTTTGTCATCATAGAGTTTTTTACATGTTTCAATAAGGCGTCTGTTGAGTTTTTCTGCTGAGGGTGTTGATTGAAGCTCTAGGAATTCAGCCACATGTCGCCATTCCCAACCGTGATTTAAAAGGCGTCCTACACCAGCGTGAATAACACCATCAGAACAAAGCGTAATCTCATCGTTGACTTCAAGCTTGAATTCACTGACCCATACATATTTATCAGCAGATAAAATTTCGATCTTGTCAATTTCCAAAATCTTATGATTTCTAAGGATGAACACAGGCGGATTATCGAATTCAATGATCCTTGCGTTGAGTTGATGATCAATTTCTAAAATGGTAAAAGTGGAATAGCCAATTTTACGAACGTTACAGATGGGAAGCGTGTGTGTTATGGTGTCAATTGTGTCTTTTATGTCTGCACCCTGTTCAAGCATGGTAATCATGATTTTACTGGTTAGGGTGGCGAGGATATTTGCTTTGACACCACTGCCGAGACCGTCTGCCAATACCACGATCATTCTATCCTTTGATTTAATGATTTCGACCTTATCGCCGCAAAGTTCCTCACCGTACTTATTAAGCGAGTGGTGTGCAACTTCTATATAATAGTCAGAAAGCATTCTAATCACCGCCTTCTGTCAATACGAGTTTCTTGAGTTTGTTGAGGCCAATTTTCGTTTCTGCAGTGGTTTCGCCCAGTAAACTGGCGATTTCTTGTGCAACCCTCATCTGTTTTTCTATGACTTGTTGGCAGGTGATGAGCGTTTCCTCTTTAACCCTTTCAAGTTCGTCCTTATTGTTCTCAGCTTCAGTGATATCCGTGAAGATGCCCACATAAATTTTACCATTTTGAATCTTGACCACATTGGAGTAGAAAGTGCGATCAACGGATGGAAGATATATTTTTTTACTCATCCGGTGGTGATTGGAGTCAGCGATCTCTTCAAAGATCGTATCATCTACAAGCGCTGCAATTGGCCAATAAGTGAGCTTAATTTTCGTTGCATTGAACAACTGATTAAAAGAAGGATTAACCTCTTGGATTCTGCGCTCAGAATCTAAGATACAGATGGCATTTGGGCTGTTGTCAAAGATAATAGCTTGGAGGCTTTCTGCCTTTTTGCGGAGCGTGTCTAAGCACATATCAATGTCAGAGAAGCCCTTAGTAATGGCCACAGCTTTTTCATAACAGGAGCTGTATCCGCAAGCGCCACAATTGAGCTGATCTTTCAAGGTATACTTACCCATTTTAAGGAGCACTTCAGAGACCTGATGGTCATTTATGGCAATTTTATTCACCAATTTTGGCACAAATGTCTGATACAGTTCTGAGCTGGTAAGACGATCATCCACATAAGGGATATCTGTCGGCAAAAAAGGTGTTTTTTCAACGTAATTTGTCAAAAGGCTTATTCTCTTATAGAGAGAGGGGGCATCTGATGGGACGTCTGGTCCGTTGATGCAGCTGCCAGAACAGATGTTGAGTTCGGCACAGTATCCCTTTATTTCGCCATTTTCCACAGCATTTAAAAAGCTTTTACAGTCCTCGATACCATCCACGTGAATGTATTTATACTTTGGGTTTATCCGAGTTTGGAGATCGCGTTTCCATAAACTGCCCCCCATAGGGTAAGCTCTGCCACGACGACTTACAGGTGTATCAAAAGCAGTTTCTTTTAAATCGGATAAGACAATGCCAGCTTCTGAAAACCACCTCTCCAATTCTTTAAAAGTAATAACCGCATCAATCGCATTGGGATGATCCACTGCTTCAGCTTTTTTAGCAAGACATGGACCGATGAAAACGGTCATATGATCTTCGCCATAACGAGATTTGAGATCAAGACCATGTGCAGTCATGGGAGATACCACGGGTAAGACACTCTTTAGTGTCTTTTCATAGTAGTGTTCAACCAAATAATTACTAGAGGGGCAACAGCTGGTTATGATGTTATCCGTATGACCTGCACTGATGAATTTTTCGTACTCAAGGGAGACGATTTCTGCGCCTCTTGCAGTCTCTTCCACGATTTCAAATCCAAGCTGTTTTAAGGCAGTTGCCATTTGTTCTGGAGATTTCATAGTGAAAACACCAGCAAACGAAGGCGCAAGAGAAACGAGCACTTTCTTGCCTTTTTTTATGGCGTGTTGCACCTTTTCGAGATCGAGCTGAATCGTCAAAGCGTCTTGTGTGCAATGCATTTGACAGAGACCGCATTTGATACATAAGTCATCGATAATGTGTCGGCCTCTAGTTGTAAAAGAGATGGCTTTTGTAGGACATATCCGCAGACACTTAAAACATTCATCACAAAGTTCAGGGTCAAATTTGATGAATTCCAATTAGATCACCTTCTTTTTCAACATTGCCATAAAAGGTTCAACTGCATCTGGCGTCATAGAGATCACTTCATCAGAATCAATCTGAACAGAGACGGCTTCTGAACACTTACCAAGACAAAATGAAGATTTTAAAATAATGGTCTCTTCAAGTTGATGTTTCGTGATATACGCCTGAAATTTTTTGATGACATCATAAGAGCCTTTTAGATGACATGCACTGCCGATACACACTTTTATTTCCATGGGATTCTCCTTTTCTTTGAATTTAGAAAGTTATGATAATTTATAGTTTTGATAATTTATTATAGTAGAACATCAATTTACCTAGTGGTGGAACGTCAACTTATCTAAAAAGTCTTCAACACTGGATTTCAACTTTATAGAACAGATCAGCCAGATACACTGAGAGTGATCTCCAAATAAATTATGGCATATAGGGCTAAAGTAAAATTGTTTTTTTTAGAAATAGATACACCTGCTATAATAATAAATGGGCATAAGCACTTAAACAGCTTTTAACGATTTGAATATAGGCTCTAAATCAAAATAAATTTTGATAGGATTATCATAATCATTTAGATAAGGAGAATGCTTTATTGCTGAATAAGAATATGCTATTTAATCGATTTTAGCAGGTGTACTTTCTATGCTTCATAAAGCTCAGTTTACCAACTTGGTAAACAAATCAATTTGAGCGCGTTTTTATGTCCATACTCAGGTGAAAATGCGCTGCTGATTTATGCGTTAATAATATCACAAAGGGTGTGGTGTATCAATCTGAAATCATATAAAAAATTAATATATAATTGTATTAAATAGAAGTAATTATTAACTGGATGTAATATTTATCTCGAGAAATGCTTCGAGTGGGAAGTAAAAGAAAAATAGCAATGTAAAAGTTACGGAAAAGACATAAATATTACGAAAAAGAAATGAATTGATTTCTAAAGATGAGAAAATTTTTTATAATTATGAGGAAATGATTGACAAAAAAATAACTAAATGAAAAATTTAACGTCAACTTTACATAGATTGAAGTAATTATGGATTGTAATAGTTATATTATGGTAAAATATACCTTTTTATTGATAAGTTTTTATGGTATAATTGTAGTGTGAGTTAAGTAGTGCTAATTATTTAACACATAAATTAATATTGAAGGGGGTAAAAATGACCTGGAAGGATTCTTTGAAGAACAACGTCAACAATGTTGAAAAACTCAAAGCATTCATTCGAATTTCACCTGAGGAGGAAAGGGATTATGAAAAAATTACAAAACATTTTCCCATATCATCGACAACTTATTATTTAAATCTGATTGATCCAGAGGATCCCAGTGATCCAATAAGGAAAATGGCAATACCATCTATAGGTGAATTTGATATGGATGGAGATTTCGATACGAGTGGTGAATCTCAAAATACGAAGATGCAAGGTTTACAACACAAATACACGACCACTGCACTGCTTTTATCCACTAATAAATGTGCGATGTACTGCAGACACTGTTTTAGAAAGAGACTCGTTGGCACAAACACGAGTGAAACGCTTGACTTCATCAAGGAAGCTGTGGCGTATATCAGGGATCATAAAGAAATTAATAATGTCTTAATCACTGGGGGCGATTCCTTTTTACTCGAAAATGAAATGATTGAGGCCTATCTGCAAGAGCTGATAACGATTGATCATCTCGATTTTATTCGATTTGGAACACGTACGCCAGTGGTATTTCCAGAACGTATCTATTCTGATCAAAATTTATTGGGCCTCCTAAGTAAATATTCAAAACTTAAACGTATTTACGTAGTCACCCAGTTTAATCATCCAAACGAATTGACTGATGAAGCCGTTCGATCTGTCCAAAGTCTGCTAGATCACAACATCATTGTGAATAATCAGACGGTTCTTTTAAAAGGTGTCAATGACAACTCAGAGACACTTGCAACTCTTATTAATAGACTTGTGAAAAATGGTATTTCACCTTACTACATTTTCCAATGTAGACCCGTAAAAGGTGTGAAAAATCAATTTCAAGTTCCTCTTGACGAAGCATATGACATCGTGGAAAATGCAAAAAAATTAATGCATGGTCACAGCAAAAGAATCAAATTCTGCATGAGCCATGAAACAGGAAAAATAGAAATTGTTGGTAAGTTTAACAATGAAATGTTATTCAAATATCATCAATCTAAATATGAAGAAAATTATGGTAGAATATTTTCAGTTAAGCTAGACGCCAATCAAGCGTGGCTAAAACCAGAAAATGTTGTCAATAATTAATTGACTAAAGGTGTTGTATTTTTGTTATGAGTTCTTTTATTAGTATTCTTAAAAAGACTCAGATGATTTACAACACCTTTTTTAATGCTTTACTGGATCAGAGGATATTATAAATGAGCAGTGGTGTGCCAAACGATTGGACTTTGGCAATGGGAGTATACATAAAAAGTTTACAATTGGATTTGCCTATCAGAGATTGAATTTTGGAAGAAGAATCGCTATAATTAAATTAGCACTCGACGATATAGAGTGCTGATAAAATGATTGATGGCAATTAGGAGGTGTAAGATGAATTTAGAAAAAATGACGCAAAAGACATCTGAGGCTATTGATTTAGGTCATAAAATGGCAATAAAACTCAATCATTCAAAGGTAGATGGTGAGCATCTCCACTATGGACTCTTAAAAGTAGAGAACAGCCTTATACTGAAAATTCTGACCTACTTAAATATAAATACGGATGCCTATACCCATGAAATTGAAGCTTATTTAGAATCTCAACCATCTGTTTATGGTGATGATGTTCAAGTTTCAGGAACACGTAGGTTAAATCAACTTTTGATCCAAGCAGAAGAAGAGGCAAAACATTTTAATGATGACTATATAAGTGTGGAGCATGTTTATATTGCACTTTTAAAGGAAAAAAGCACTTTTTCTTCAAAACTCATGACACGATATGGCATTACGCTATCTCTTTTCCTTGAAGCATTGCAGACGATCCGAAGTGACCAAAGAATTACTTCGGATAATCCTGAGGCAACCTATGAGGCTCTAAAGCAATATGCGCAGGATTTAGTGGCTCTTGCTAAAACCGGTAAATTAGATCCTGTGATTGGGCGAGATGCAGAGATAAGGCGTGTTATCAGAATTCTATCTAGGAGAACTAAAAATAATCCTGTTCTCATTGGAGAACCTGGAGTCGGTAAAACTGCCATAGTGGAAGGATTGGCACAGCGTATTTTAAGCGGTGATGTGCCTGAAAGCTTAAAAAATAAAAAAGTATTTGCATTGGACATGGGGGCTTTAATTGCTGGTGCCAAGTTTAGAGGTGAGTTTGAAGAACGGTTAAAAGCAGTTCTCAATGAAGTGGAAAAATCACAAGGTGAGATATTACTTTTTATAGACGAGCTTCATAATATAGTGGGAGCAGGTAAGACCGAAGGCGCAATGGATGCTGGTAATCTGCTAAAACCTTTGCTGGCACGTGGACAACTGCACTGTATAGGTGCAACCACTCTTAACGAATATCGTAAGTATATTGAAAAGGATGCAGCACTTGAACGTCGTTTTCAAACGGTTATGGTGGATCAGCCGACGGTGGAAGATACCATATCTATTTTGAGAGGTTTGAAAGATCGATTTGAAATCCATCATGGCGTCAGAATTACAGACTCTGCACTGGTGGCTTGTGCGGTGCTTTCAAGTCGCTATATTACAGAGCGGTTTTTACCGGATAAGGCCATCGATTTAATGGATGAGGCAGCTGCCATGATTAGAACAGAGATTGACAGCATGCCAAGTGATTTGGATGAGATTTATAGAAGACAATTGCAGCTTGAAATTGAACGACAGGCATTGATAAAGGAAACGGATAAAAGTGCTAAGGAACGGCTTAAACAGCTAGAACGTGAAATTTTGAGCATCAAAGAAAAATCACAGGATATGAAAGCTCAGTGGGAAGTTGAAAAGCAAATTCTCACAAAAGAGAAAAACTTTAAAGCAGAAATAGAACAAACAAAACGAGAAATTGACGAAGCAGAGCGTGCTTATGATCTTGAAAAACTGGCAAGCTTGAAGTATGGAAAACTACCAGAGCTTGAAAAACAGTTGGAAGAAGCTCAAAATAAATCAGAAACACATGAAATGACATTGCTCAAAGAAGAAGTAACTGAAGTAGAAATTGCTGAAATCATCTCCAAGTGGACGGGTATTCCACTCAGTAAACTCAACGAAACTGAAAAAGAGAAGCTTTTAAATTTAGAAGCGCATCTTCATAAACGCGTGGTTGGACAAGAAGAAGCGGTTAATGCAGTTGCAGAATCGATTATAAGAGCCAGAGCTGGACTCAAAGATCCAGAAAAACCAATTGGTTCATTTATATTTTTAGGACCGACAGGCGTTGGAAAGACAGAACTTGCAAAGACGCTTGCAGAATCCCTCTTCGACGATGAACACAATCTCGTTCGAATTGACATGAGTGAATATATGGAAAAACACTCTGTTTCACGTTTGGTTGGCGCGCCTCCGGGATACGTGGGTTATGATGAAGGTGGTCAGCTCACCGAAGCAGTGAGACGTAAACCGTACTCGGTTTTACTCTTTGATGAGATAGAGAAAGCGCATCCCGATGTTTTTAATATCTTGCTTCAATTATTAGATGAAGGGAGATTGACAGATAATCAGGGCAAAACCGTCAGCTTTAAAAACACGATTATTATTATGACTTCTAATATTGGCAGTGAGCTCCTGCTTGAAAAGATTAAACAAGGACAATTGGATGATGCCACTAGAAATGAAGTCCATCAAATGCTCTTTAGGTATTTTAAACCTGAATTTATCAATCGAATGGATGAAATCGTATTATTCACACCGCTCAGCAAAGGTCAAATTAGAAAGATCATAGACTTGACTTTACTCCAACTGCAATTTCTTTTAAGAGAACGCCACATTGAGCTCTCTCTTACAGATGCGGCTAAGGATTATATCATTGACAGGGCCTATGTGCCAGAGTTTGGTGCAAGACCATTAAAGCGTTATTTACAAAAACATTTGGAAACTCAAATTGGTCGCAAACTATTGGCTGGTGAAGTTTCAGATTATAGCAATATTTTAATTGATGTAAACGCTGAATTAGATCAATTGATTTTTAAGGTTTAAAATGAGGCGTTAAACGCATCTTAAAGCATGTAAGGCGTTCGTAGCATGGGCACTTACATGTTTTTTGTCTATTGAAATTTGATGTGGACAAAGTAAATCAAATTAGATAACATAAGATTGCAGAGATAAAAACACGATCCGGTAGGTAGTCCGGATGCAGCGATGCTGTCAGTAACCTGCCCTCCTGGGGTTGTCCCTTCTCAAAAATGCACAAAAAAACAGGAGGCCTTATGAATCAATTAACCGTTTTTTATGAAAACTCTTTTTGGGTTGGTGTTTTTGAAGAGAAAAGGGATGGGGAAATTAGTGTTTGCAAAGTGACCTTTGGCGCAGAACCCAAAGGAGAAGAACTTTTAAACTTTGTAGATCGGTACTATTTTAAACTAAAGTTCAGTGACTTTTATGCGGAGGATGAAGCCTGTATTCAGAGCGTAACTAAGCGCATTAATCCGAAACGATTACAGCGTTTGGTTTCAAAAGAGATGAATCAGGTCGGTATTTCAACCAAATCTCAAGAGGCTATAAGAGCAGAAAGAGAGTCGCAAAAGAAAGTAAGATTATCTCAATCCAAAGCGTTTAGAGAACAGCAATTAAAATTGAAATTTGCAAAAAAACAAAAACAAAAAAAAGAGAAAAAGAAAGGTCATTAACGAGTTGACAATATCACTAATTAGTGATATATTGTACTCATGAAGAAGATAAATACTTACGGTGAAGAAAATGATACCAATTTAAAATTGGTTATTGCATTATCGAGGACGCAGTTATCGCTCAACAGAGAGCTTCAAACCTTTCTGACGAGATATAAGTTGACTGTAGCGCAGTTTGGTGTTCTCGAAGCCCTGTACCATAAAGGGGACATGAAGATTTGCGAATTGATTGACAAAACGCTTTCCACCAGTGGGAACATGACAGTGGTGATCAAGAATCTTGAAAAGGAAGGTCTTGTGACGAGACAATCTAATCCAGAGGATCGACGTGCTTTCTTGATTCACTTGACGGCAAAGGGAGAAACTCTGATCCAGGAAGTCTTTAATTTGCATCTTAAGGAATTAAACCGTTTCTTTAAATTAGTGACCGAAGAGGAGAAGCATCAGCTTCACCTGCTTTTAAAAAAGGTAAATGGACTTGAGACTTAAGCTAAAATTTGTTTTAAGGTCAAATTCCTTTTTTTTAAACATATATCACTAATTAGTGATATTCAACTTGTATAAACAACAAGATTTGAGTCAAAAGTTGTGATGAGGGGTGTTTAACCTCAAACAGCGTCAGCGCAAAGTGTTTTGAGCTGCAGAGGAGACTTAAATGTTGTTGAATCGCCTAATTATCAAAATATCGAATCGTTAAATCAGTAAACTATTAAACTATTATAAAGCCAAGAGTGCTTTTAAAGTGAACAAGGAGGAAACATTATGTTATTAAGAGATGCCTTTACAGAAAGAAGATCCGTGAATTTTTTCAATCCAGAAAAAGAAGTGACAGACCAAACTTTAAAAGAGATTGTAGAGCTTGCCGGCCTTGCACCATCAGCTTTTAACTTACAACCATGGAGAGTTATTGCCGTTAGATCGGAAGCCCAAAAGGAATTGCTATCCGAAAATGCAAATAAGCAACCGAAGATTAAAGAAGCACCTGTGACATTGATTGTTGTGGGTGATCGTGAAGGCTATCGTCCAGAGAATTCTGTTTGGGCAGAGTTGAAAGCAATGATTGGCGATGAACAAGCACAAGGGGCTATAGATGCAGCTGGATTTTTATATGGCAGTTCAGAAGAACGTAAGATAAAATTTGCAGAGAGCAATGCAGGCCTTTATGCAATGTCCATTATGTTAGCCGCTAAAGATCTTGGCGTGGACAGTCATGCAATGAGTGGCGTGGATTTTGAAGGCATTAAAAAGGCATTTAATTTAAATGCAAGTGAAGAAGTGGTTATGCTCATTGGGTTGGGACATTACGATGAGACAAAAGCGCTTTATCCAAGAAGAACAAGAAGATCACTTGAAGAAGTCCTTGAAATTGTATAGATGGATGTCTTAATAAGTGAATTCTAGTATTCTAAAAAAGCAGTTGAACGAAAACTTCAACTGCTTTTTACTCTTTAAACCAATCTTTAAGATAGCTCTGACAATCATGCAGTTTAAACTCTGAAATTCGATATTCCTGAACGCCTGCTTTTACCAGTGGATCATCATTACAAAATTTGTCGATATCTTTACATTTCACAACAATAATGCCACCACCTGTTCCAACCTTGGGGCCAGATACGAGAATTGAGCCATCATTAAATCCATTTTTCAAATATTCAAGATGCTCATTAATCGCTTTTTGCAACACAGTTTCATCCGTGATTTTTGTTGAAAATGTGCCTTCCAATACATAATATCTCATTATTTTTCTCCTTTCTAACGCCTGCATATCATTATATAATCTGGTTTTTTATTATTTTAATAACATGTTCGCACAAAATAATTTTGCAATCTATAAATGGTCGGATTAATGATCGCCAGTATGAACGGGAATCCATATAAGACTTACTAATAGTCTCGCAGTGGCTCCTGACATCACGGTGACCAATGATAGTGACAAGATGGTAATTTTAAGTTTTCTCATATGATGTGCCTTTCGTTACATTGAGTGCGTTAGCAGACATTACAGTGAGTTTTTGAATTATGTCATCTTTTTCTTCTTCATTCATGCCTTCTAAAATAACATCCGTCCAGTCTTTAAGGGCACTGAGAATGATGGGTTGCATTTCAATACCTTTTATAGTTAATTTGACGTTATTGGCTCTTTTGTCACTCTTACTTTTTTCCCTGATAATATAGCCTTTATTTTCAAGGCTTTTCATAGCTCTTGTTGTAAGAGCGCCATCGATAATAAGAATATCAGATAGGTGTTTTTGATTATTACCGCTATTGTCTGGAGAAAGATTAGCTAAAGAAATATACTCTGAGTAGTTTAAACCATATGGATTTAGTTTAGCGTTAAGGTAAATTTGTGCTTGCCTATGAATAATAGAAATCAATTTACCGACACTTTCTGTTTTTTGATTTTCCATGCACACCTCCTGTTTAGTTGACTTGTCAAGTAAATTATACAGCAAGATACTTGACATGTCAAGTATCTTGCGATTTAACACAACAAGAAGTATCATATACTATTTTACTTTGTTTTTAGAGGCATAATTTGAGTCATAAAAATAACGTTAAAGTACTCACTTTTTATCCGTAAAAAAAAGAGAAATCGTGTCGATTAGAGTATCAATTTCATCTTCAGTGATGGTCATTGGCGGGAAAAAGCGAATTATTGCGTGCATGGCGAAACATCCAACAAAGATGTTGTGCTCAAGTAACTTTCGTTGAAGTGCAATAGCGGTTTCGGGCTTATCGCATACGAGGCCGAGCATTAAGCCCTTACCTCTGAGTTCAATGAATGAATCGTATTGATCGATCAGTTGAGTTAAGCGATTTATGAAATAATGACTGATCTCTTTGCTTTTTGCAATCCAGTCATTTTGAATGATAAAGTCGATGACTGAGCGAGCAACTTCGGCACCAAGTGGATCGTTCTGATGAGATTGAGCATATTTGAAGTTCAATAAGTCAGGAGCACTGTAAATGCGTTGATCCATGAGAATTGCACTGATTGGGAAGCCATTGCCTAGCCCTTTTCCAAGCGCTATCAAATGAGGTTTAAGGTCATAGTGATTAAAGGCAAACCATTCAGAAGTCCTGCCGATGCCGCTGGTGATTTCGTTGCAGACAAGCAATCCATTGTACTCTGTAATCTTTTGATAGATATACTGGATGAGCTTTCGTGCAGGAAATATTATTTTGTGCTCTTGTGTGCCAAGTTCTAAAATAAAAATAAAGGGTTCATGAAGTTCTTTTAGAACATTGGGGACATGAGCACAATGTTCGCAGTGCCATGATTCATGCCCATCACAGTTGGGATCGCATTTTAGAAAGGGCACTTGGATGTGCTCAGATGTATTAGAGATCATTGTGGGATAAGCACCTAGATATGAATGCTCAAGAGAAACGCATTTTGCTTTTTTGAGTAGGGTCTTTGCAATTGTAATGGCGCAGAGAACCGCCTCGCTACCAGAACTTAAAAATAGGGCGGCGCCATTATCGAAATTTGAAATGGCAAGGAGTTGATCAGAGAGATTTTCTGTAGCATTGTTTTTAAAATAAGTATGGTGATGTATGATTTTTTGAGATTGACTTGCGTAAACTTTGGCAATGGATTCCGGATTATGCCCGATATTCGCACACCATATACCGGATTCAAAATCTAAATAGGTCCTATTTTTGTCATCTGTAAAGGTATTGCCCTTTGCCGAAATTAAATGGATATCCAAAATGGGATGGGGATAAAATACTGCCATGGGAGCCTCCTTCAAATTTTTATTTGATCTAAGGCCATATTAAAATAAAAATCAATATGGTACAATATAATAAAAATCAAATTGTACTAGTTCAGTTTGGCTTGATTTAGTAGATTTAGGAGGTCGTTTTGTTAAAGTACGAAGAGATTATTGATAAGTTATTAAGTGATCCAATCTATGTAGACGGAGATCGATTGCCACCCATTAGAGCGCTTGCAGAACAAATGAATTGTAGCAGAGGCACTGTTATAAGAGCTTATGAGATTCTTGAAGAGAGGCACTTGGCATACACGATACCACAGAGTGGCACTTATTTAATGAAACGTCAGATGACAGGGGCAAAATCACAAAATCGGATTGACTTTGTTTCAGCGGGTTTGGAGTCAAGGCTTAGACCACATAAGCACTTTGAGCATTGCATGATACAAGCGCTTCAGAGCGAGCACTATGACTATGCACCGCCAGAAGGTCTTGAGTCTTTGAGAAAATGCTTAGTCTCCCATTTTGAAAAAAGATATCTTTATACAAGTGTTGATCGCATTCTTGTGACAACAGGTGCTCAGCAGGCACTTTATTTAGTGTTGCAGCTGATTCTTGAAAGCAAACAGGGGCTGATGATTGAACAACCCACTTATGGTGATTTTCAGAGAATTATTGAAAAGACGAATGTAAGTGTTTATACGTTCAATCGGGAAGGTAATAGTATAGATTTTAATGCATTAGAAATAACACTCAAGCAAAATAAGATAGGATGGTTATACACGGTTTCCAATTTTCAAAATCCTCTAGGTACAAGCTTATCCAGTAAAGCGAAAAAGAAATTATTGGAATTGGCAAATCAATATAATTTTTATGTGATTGAGGACGACTATTTAGGAGATCTCAATTTAGATTTGAAAGTGGAAACACTTCATTACCTAGATATTGAAAATCGAGTGTTTTATGTGACGAGTTTTTCTAAGACATTTTTGCCCGGGATACGCATTGGTACATTAATTGCACCAGAGACATATGTTGAAATGCTTAAATTTTATAAGAAGTCGATAGACCTAAACACGTGTACACTTTCTCAAATGGGCCTTCAGAAGTATTTTGATGCCGAAATATACGATAAACACATTCGGAAGGTCAAAAGGGCAATTCGAGGAAAGATGAAATTCTTAAGACGATATCAGAAACTTTTTATAGAAAAGGGCATTGAGTGTGAAATACCAGATGCAGGGATATTTGCATGGTTGGTGTTTCCAGAAAATATTGATGTGCTCAGACTGGTGAAAATTTTAAAGGCGGAGCGTATTGATGTGATCCATGGCAATTTCTTTTATTGGCACCAAAGGCGTGAAAGTCATGCCATACGGATTTCCATTGCGAATGTGAATGAGGCATCAATGACACAAGGGATTGAGCGCATTATAGAAGTTATAGAGCATATAAAATAGAGCTGAAGCAGTGCAGGAAATGGCCCCAATAGGTGATAGAAATTAGGTGTATCTTATTGGGGGCACTACAGCGCGCTCAACTCTTTTCAATATATCCAGAGTTTTACTTAGATATAATATGTGATCAAAGGTTAAAATGTGGTATCTTTATTTTTTAAATAAAGGGTTTCAAACTCACTTGATGGCAGTGGCTTATCATAGTAGTAACCTTGCAAAATATCACATTTTTTAGACCGGAGATAGTCTAATTGCCTTTGTGTTTCCACGCCCTCTGCAACGACTTCTAAATTGAGTTGATGGGAAAGCTTGATAATGGCATCTAATATCTTAGTGCGTCTTGGATCAACCATGATGCTGGAAACAAAAGCTTTGTCAATTTTTAAGACGTTGATATCAAGTGTTCCCAGATAGTTTAGAGAAGAATATTCCATTCCAAAATCGTCAAGGCTCAGTTTAATGCCGCGATCCGATAATTTTTTTAGGCTATTGATCGTGCGTTCAAGGGAATAGATGAACACATTTTCCGTGATTTCAAACTCAACAGAACGAATATCGATTTGACTTTCAGAAATTAAGTTAAAAGCAATGTCAATAAAGTTTTCCGAGAGCAGTTGAATGGGAGATATATTAATGGATATCGTAAGAGGAAAATGATATTGCGTATGCCAATAGTGCATTTGAGAACAAGCCTCTGATATAACCCAATTGCCGATCTCATGAATGATACCCATATCTTCAGCAAGTGGAATAAAAACATTTGGAGGTATAAGCTTGCCGTTTGGATGCTGCCATCTGATCAAGGCTTCTGCACCTCTGACTGTGCCGTCGGCTGAGAAAACTTGTGGCTGATAGTAAAGTCTTAATTCATCGTTTAGAACAGCCTTCTTGAGGTCATTTTCTAAATTAATACGACTTGTAAATTCATCTAAAATTTTAAAACTGAAAAGTGTGAGTTGGTTTTTACCATGAGATTTAGAGTAGTTATTGGCCATATCCACAGCTTTGATGAGTTCTTCTCTAGTGCTCGCATGATCAGGATAGATCGCAAACCCTGCACTTAATGTGAATTCAATTTTGAGATCATTTATTTGCAAGGTATTTTGAATTTTTTCTAGAAAGAGTTTAATTTCTTGCCAGAGGTGGTCTCTTGTGCTTCTCTGGAGATATATGAGGAACTCATCACCAGTGTACCGCGAAAGCAAATCATCAGGTTGTAATTGCTTTTTGAGTTCAATGGACAATTGTTTGATAAAAGAATCGCCAAAAGCATGTCCAAGTGTGTCGTTTATATTCTTAAAGTTGTCAATGTCAATATAGAGTAGTCCAAAGAAAGGCACTTTCTTCTTGCTGATGGTTTCATCGATAAAGTTGTTGACGTGTACTCGGTTGGGTAGACCAGTCAATGAATCGTAATAAGCGAGTTGACTAATATTGTGATCTCTTTTCTTGATGATATCAATCATATGATTAAACCCAAGTATGAGATTTTGGAGTTCTTTATAACCGTTATAGATAATAGGGGATGCAAAATCACCATCAATGATTTCTAGGAATCGTTCATTTAATTGCACAACAGGCATTATGATTTGTTTTGAACTCAAAATCGCAAGGAATATCACCAAAATGAATATGCCCAAGAAAATCAAAATGAACAGCAAACCAATATCTCGAAAAAGATCTTTTTGAAAATCATCAGATTGAATTGCAAGTACTATCCAGTTTGTGTCTTGGATGAGATCAATAGTGATGTAAGTTTGTTGGCCTTGATAAAGTGTTTCTAAAAATGTGGTGTTCTTATTTAAATTTGTCTTAAATTCCTCGAACATGGGGTTATAGGAACGCTGTGAAACAAGCGCTTTGTCATTGTCAGTGATGTAGACGCCCTTATCATCTAATATTGTGATGCCAATGGAAGGGTCATTTATGAGCTCGTTTATTTCTCTTATATTTGAAAGGTTTAAATAGCCAATGATAAATTTGCCGTCGCTGAGTTTTTGTATATGTGAGATTGTGGAATTATGTGTGTAAACGGAGTTAAAGGTTGAGGACCAGCTCTTCGTTTCTGTTTCGATGGCATTGCTGAAATAAGGATTATTTTTTAGGTTAATGCCAATATAGGATTCATTGTAAGGTGCAATGTATTGCACTGTTAAATTCTCATCCAACACCTCTATGGCTTCAAAATAATTTTGTTTTGTAAGCAACTCACTTAAGATTTTATTTGTATTTTGATCATTTTTAATTTCGTCATCCGTGAGCATATACCCAACAAGTCTCAGATAGTCAGAGGCTTTTGTGAAATAGGTGTGCGTTTGACTGATGACAAAATTAGAAAGTGTGGTGTTGCTCTTCTGAATATCTTTAACCATGTAATTAACGATAATGCCATTCAAAAAAATGCTCACAACCATTATAGGCAAAATGGAAATTAGAAGGAAATATACAATTAGAGATTGTTTAAGGGAATAACGTATGCGCATAAAAACCACCTTATTGATTATTTAAGATCCATTGTTTTGCCGTCTTTTGCATAAATAATGGACATTTCTCGGATAGCATCTCCAGTATCTGTTATTTCATAAGGAATATTAATACCCTCAAAAAACTGCGTGGTTTTAATATAAGTTTTTATTTTATCCGGGTTGGTAGAATGAGTCATCTTTATAGCTTCAATTAACAATCGAGCAGCATCATAAGTATAAATTGCACCAAAATTCGCTTCTATTTTGTACTTTTGGCTGTAAGCTTCTTTAAATTTTAAAAACTCAGGTGACGTTGAATTTGGGTCTATGGCATATACGCCATAGACATTTGCCATGTTTTCGCCGTAACCTGAAATGATTTCCGGCGCCATGCCCCACATTGAAGAATACACAGGTAGATCTCCTAGCTCTTTATCAATCTGATTTGAAATTAGAATGAGGTCCGATACACTTGTGATGACAATGAAATCGTCAGGATTGAAAGTGGATATGCTATCAACAATGGTTGGAATCTCTAAACTGTCGTTCAATGGATACAATTGAAATTTAAATTGACTGTTTTTATTAAGTTCTTCAATAGCGCCTTTAAAGACAGCACTGGAATAAATCAAATTAGAATAGTCGTATATAATGGCAATTTTGCCTGACTCCTTTTGAGAATAAATATAATTTACAATGGCGACACCCTGAGCAGAAGCTGAAGGGGCAAGTGCAATAAAATTATCATCTACACCTCTGTAATCATTAGAACTTATAAGTGGAGAGATAAAAAGGGCATCCTGTTCATTGATGTAGGGGATGGATAGTACACCAGACGATGATGTGACTTGCCCGACAATGAGGTTGATGTTCTCTTCAATGAGTTGTTTAAACAACGATAATGCAATTTCAGGGTTTCCTTGATCATCAAGAACGATTATTTCGATGGGACGTCCATTGATGCCACCAGCAGAATTCACTTCATCAATATAGAGTTCAAGCGCATTTCGGCATGAGAAACCAAGGTCTGCAGAAGGTCCGGAAAGTGCAGATACAAATCCAATTTGCAGAGGCTTCCCCTTGATCTTATTATATTGATATTGAATGAGAACGAAGAGTGCTACAGCTATTAGGATAATGATTATTTTTTTATTTTTCATAGTGGTCCCCCTTATGTATACTTCTAATAGACTCAAAATCACAAGTCCCTTTAAATAGATACCCAATAGCGGTCTTGTTAAAGAAAAAAAGATTAAAAATAGAAAAAAAGAAAAAAGACTTGATTTCAGGAAAGCGGTTTCCTATAATAGAGAAAAGGACTAACTCTAAGGGGTTTCTCAAAAATGTATTTTGCTGAGGACTGATTTAATCAGTCCTTCATTTTTAAGGTCATACATTCTCATTTAACGTCATATATTCTCAGTACCAAAATACAGTACAAAAAGATTTAATTGATAGCAGAGGAAGGAGTGCCCAAGTGAAAATCACCATAAACGAAATTGCAAAAAAAGCGGGTGTTTCTAAAGCAACGGTGTCTAGAGTTCTCAACAATTCCAAACCCGTTAATGAGTCGCTTCGAAAACGTGTTCTACAAGTAATAGAAGAAACCAATTTTAGGCCAAATGCCTTAGCGAGGGGGTTGTCCCTCCAAAAGACGCGTGTGATTGGGGTAATTATCCCAGATCTTTCGAATCCAGTTTTTTCACGTATTATTGCAGGCATTGAATCCTACACAAGAGCACATGACTATTCTTTGATGATTACGGCGACAGATTATGATATAAGCACAGAGATAAAACATATCAATCTATTTCGAGATAAAGGTGTTGAAGGTTTGATCTTATTAACAGATGATGTCAATCAAAAATTATCTGAAGTACTTGGGGATTTTAGCAAACCTATTATAATGATTGGGTCAGATTGCGATTTAGAAAAAATACCTGTCATCAAAATTGATAACATGAAAGCGGCTTATGAGGCAACACAATACTTAATCAACCTAAACCATAAAAGAATTGCAATGATAAGGGGACCATTAACAGATCGGTTTTCAGGTAACTTGAGATTTGAAGGCTATAAAAAAGCTTTGGTTGAAAGTGGTATTTACGATGAAAACCTAGTTAAAGAAGGTAAATATTCATTTGAACATGGCTATCAAACAATGACTCATTTACTTGCAGGTTCCAAAATTCCGACTGCTATATTTTGTGCAAATGATGTCATGGCAGTGGGGGCATTGAAATGTGCACTTGACAATGATCTTAATGTTCCTGAGGAACTTTCAATAATGGGATTTGATGATATTGAAATCGCAAAAATTTACACGCCTTCTTTGAGCAGCGTACATCAACCCTTTGAAGCCAAAGGAGAACGTGCAATAGCAAAACTAATTCACATGATTGAATCAGAAGCAGATGAAACAATTTCAGAGTGTGCATTTGAAGATGAAGTATTAGAACACAGACTGATCATAAGACAGAGCACAAAGAGAATAAAATCATAAATTTTAAAATGTACATGTATATGTGTTAAAAGCACCTTAAACATATGGTAAGAGAGAAAACATCTTTTCTATTAAAAGCATAGAAAGATGTTTTTTTGTTTACAAAAACTTAATTGATAACAATTCTCATTTGCGAATAAATCAAAATTACTCGGGTATATACGGAGTAGAAATAGAATAGAAAGGTCTAGTTAATATGGAAAAAATACTTGTGGTTCTATCCAGAGTGCATGATCCTTATGTCAATCATGCTATTGAAGAGCTTTTATTAACTGAATATGGCGCATATGCTAGGATACTGTTCTTATGGATTAATTCACCGGCAGTGGTTTTTGGCAGAAATCAAAATCCTTGGAAGGAGATTCACGTTCAGAGAGCTCAAACGGAGGGTGTGCCTCTCGTTCGACGTTTGTCAGGAGGTGGTGCAGTGTTTCATGATCTCGGCAATCTGAATTATAGTTTTTTAGAATCTCAATCGCACTATAATGAAGCTTTACACTATGATATCATCTGTAACTCAGTTCTTGAATTTGGCATCGAGTTGACTAAAAACAATCGCAAGGATTTACTTTTAGAAGGGTTGAAAGTATCTGGAAACGCTTTTTATCTCAAGGGCAACCGACGACTTCATCATGGCACACTTCTCGTAAACACGGATAAAGCAACTCTGTGGCAACTGTTAAAAAAGAGTGATGAAAAGATAGAATCCAAGGGTATAAGGTCAGTGACCAGTGAGGTGACGACGTTAAAGGCTTCAAATGCTCTGATTCGGATAGATCATGTCCTAAATGCCATTGTCAGTACTTTTTATCAGGTGCATCATTATAACGTGGAAACTTTGACCATAGATGCAATTCAAGATGAGTTTCAATTTCAATATGAGACCATTGTGAAGCGATTAAAATCATGGGAATGGACCTTTGGTGAAACCCCTTCATTCATATACCATTACGATGAAATCAATTACTTGAAAGTGAGAAACGGGATTATAGAAGCGGTTACTGGAGATAAACTGGAAAGATTAATCCAATTAGAAAAGACAATAAAATTCAATGATCAATTTAAGGAGGTTTAAGTATGTTTTTAGAAAATGCGAATCCATTGGTGGATGAAATGATTCAAATTTTAAATCCAGAGGGAGAGGTCGTCAAACCGGAATGGATGCCAGAATTATCAAAAGAAATGCTTTTAAAGATGTATAAGACCATGCGGCTGAGCCGAATTATCGATGAGAAAACACTTCAGTATCAAAGACAAGGTCGAATGTTGACTTATGCTCCTAATCTAGGTCAGGAAGCAGCACAAGTGGGTTCGGCTGCAGCGATTCGTCAAAGTGATTGGGTAGCCCCTTCTTTTAGAGAACTTGGTGTATGGCTTTATAAAGGTGCACCACTTTATAATGTTTTCTTATATTGGTTCGGAAATGAACTGGGCATGAAGATGCCTGAAGAGGTGAGGATATTACCTGTGTCTATACCGATTGCATCTCAAATGCAACATGCGGCGGGCCTTGCTTATGCAACTAAATTAAAAGGTGAAGACGATGTGACAATCGCTTATGTTGGCGATGGCGGCACTTCACAAGGAGATTTTCACGAGGCACTGAATTTTGCATCTGTGAAAAATACGCCTAATGTTTTTGTCATTCAGAACAATCAGTTTGCCATATCCACAAGGAGAGCAATTCAATCCAAAGCAAAAACAATGGCTCAGAAGGCAATAGGATACGGTATCCCGGGCATTCAAGTGGATGGCAATGATATATTTGCCATGTACGCAGTTACAAAAGAAGCTGTGGAACGTGCGAGAAATGGAGAGGGTCCGACTCTAATAGAAGCGTATACTTATCGTCTGGGCGCACATACCACATCTGATGATCCTACGGTTTATAGGGATGAATCTGAAGTAGAAGAATGGCGTAAAAAAGACCCAATAGATCGACTTAGAATTTACCTGTTCAATCAAGGTTTTTGGAGCGAAGCTGAAGAGGAAGCTTTCGTAAATGAACAATCTGAATTTGTTAAACAGACTTTTGAAGCCGTCGAACAATCTGGATTGACACCTCTTGAAGATGTTTTTGACTATGTCTATGCTGAAAAAACACCTATTTTAGAGACGCAATATCAGGAGCGTAAAGCGTTTTATGCAAAGGAGGGTAAATAATATGTTAGTACTTAATTTAATAGAAGCGATTACTGATGCACTGGATGTTGCAATGGGGATGGATAAAAATGTTGTTGTGTATGGAGAAGATGTGGGTTTTGAAGGCGGTGTATTCAGAGCGACGAAAGGACTTCAGGCCAAATACGGTGAAGAGAGATGCTTTGACAGTATTCTTGCAGAATCGTCTATCATTGGAGCGGGGATTGGAATGGCAATCAATGGCCTGAAGCCAGTGGTTGAAATGCAATTTTCTGGTTTTATGTTTCCGGGTTTCAATCAAATTGTAACGCATGCAGCGCGGATGAGAAATCGGTCAAGAGGTTTGTACACAGTCCCTATGGTTATAAGAATGCCATATGGTGGCGGTGTGAGGGCGCTTGAACATCACTCGGAGTCTTTAGAAGTGCTCTTTGCACATACCCCTGGCTTAAAAGTCGTGATCCCTTCAACACCATATGATGCAAAGGGGCTATTGCTTTCAGCCATTATGGACCCAGATCCTGTGATTTTTTTAGAACCCAAGCGGATTTATAGAGCGTTTAAACAAGAAGTGCCAGAAGAATTCTACACCATTCCAATTGGCAAGGCGAAAGTGCTTAAGGAGGGCAAAGACCTCACAGTAGTTGCTTGGGGTGCTATGATCAAAGAGACACAAAAGGCTATAGAGACACTCGAAAAAGAAGGTCACAGTATCGAATTAATTGATCTGAGAACAATTTCGCCTATCGATAAGGAAACATTGATTAAGTCTGTTCAAAAAACAGGTCGTTTTGCGGTTGTTCACGAAGCGGCTAAAACATATGGGCCGGGTGCAGAACTCATTACGATTATAAATGAAGGTGCATTTTTATATCTAGAGGCACCTCCAACGAGAATCACCAGTGTAGATACCGTTATTCCACTTCCAAAAGGAGAGCATCATTATGTTCCAAACATAGAGTTGATCACAAGTGAACTTAGACAAGTTATTGAATATTAGGAGGTGATATAATGTTTCATGTGAAATTTGCAGATATAGGAGAAGGCATACACGAAGGTGTTCTTCTTAAAATATTAGTACAGGAAAATCAAAAGGTTAAAGAAGGCGAAGATTTATTTACACTGGAAACCGATAAAGTGAATGCAGAAATTCCCTCTCCTACTGAGGGTACGGTGAAATCCATACGATTTAAAGTAGGGGATAAAGTAAATGTAGGTGATGTAATTATCATCATAGATGATGGTAAAGAGGGCGTTCGCAGTAATATGGAAGGTGGCGAGTTCATTCAGGAAGAATCAGAAGCATCACCAGAAGCACCACCAGAGGCACCACCAAAAGCACCACCAGAAATGAAGCCTGTTGTAGAAGCCGGCGGTGCCAGTGTTGTGGGACAAATTGAGGTGTCATCAGACTTGATTGCTTCAAGTGGTGAAGGGCGCATGCAAGAAGTGACTCAAAATCAAAGCGCAAAAAAAATTTTGGCAACGCCTGTGGCACGGAAAATGGCAAAAGATTTAGGTGTGGACATACAAACTGTAATTGGCACTGGCCCTCAAGGTCGTGTGATGAAAGCGGATATAAAGGCTGCTGCAGACCATTTAGAAACAAGTGCAGCGAACAATTTGAAAACGAGTATACCTGATCATGTATCAACCCACACGATTCAAACGCCATCAGCACCAATACAGGTTGATGAAGATAGAGTACAACGTGTACCGATGACCATGCTCAGAAAGACCATTGCACAAAATATGACGCTTTCCAAATATACAATTCCACATACTTTGGTAATGGATGAAGCAGATGTATCGGATCTTGTGACCTTTAAATCAGAAACAAAAGCTTTAGCTTTAACTCAAGAAATTAAACTCACCTATTTGGCATTTTTTATTAAAGCGGTGGTTTTGGGACTTAAAAAATATCCTTATCTCAATGCCTCTTTGGATTCAGAAAGAGATGAAATCCTGTTGAGAAAAGATTTTAATATAGGTATTGCAGTAGATACGCCTGATGGTCTCCTGGTGCCCGTCATTAAGAATGCAGATCATATGAGTCTGTTTGAAATAGCCAAAAAAATAGAAGAACTGACTCAAAAGGCAAGAGAAAAGACCATTGCGCTAGGTGATTTATCGGGTGGCACTTTTACAATTACCAATTATGGCGCTGTGGGTGCCAGCTTTGGAGCACCAATTATCAAATATCCAGAGGCAGGTATATTAGGTGTTGGCGCTATTGTGAAAAAACCAGTTGTAGTGGAAGATGAGATCGTCGTTCGTTCCATTTTACCATTATCGCTGTCGTTTGATCATCGCATTATTGATGGCGCAAACGCAGGTCGATTTTTAGCGTATGTAAAAGAATTGCTATCCAATCCCAAATTGCTCATTCTTTTATAAAGATAGAGAAACATTGGAGGTAGATATATGAAAAACTTTGATATTGTCGTACTTGGTGGTGGTCCCGGTGGATATGTTGCAGCTATTAAAGCCTCCCAACTCGGTGCTAAAGTTGCTGTAATTGAAATGGATCAGTTGGGAGGTGTTTGTTTAAACATCGGATGTATCCCCACGAAGACGCTGCTGAGAACTGCAAAACTTTATCAAGATTTATTGAACTCGAAAGCCTTTGGCATAGATATTCCCGGAATGGAGCATGTTGAAATCAACTGGGAAAATCTCATGAATCGAAAGAAAACTGTCGTTAAAAAAGTGGTGGGTGGCGTACAGCAGCTCATGAAATACAATAACATAGAAGTGATCAATGGATTTGGGACCTTGTTAGATCCACATACGGTTGAAGTTAATGGTGAAAGGATTGTTACAAAAAATCTGATATTGGCAACGGGTTCGTCTGTGAAATTACCAAAGATCGAAGGCATCGAAGAAGGGTATAAACAGGGGACGGTTATCGACAGCACAGGGGCTATTGAGCTTAAAGCGCATCCCAAGAGTATGACCATATTAGGTGGGGGTGTCATTGCAGTTGAATTCGCCACTTTGTTTAATAGCCTAGGGACGAAAGTGACTATGCTTCAGAGATCAGATGTGATCTTGAAAAATTTAGATGAAGATGTCAGAAATACAATACAGAGACATTTGATAAATGAAGGCGTTGAAATAATAACGAATACAACCCTGAAATCCATTTCTGGACAGACGACATATTACGAGTCAGAAGGCGCGTTAAAATCCGTTAAAAGTGATTTCATTTTGGCCAGTCTAGGACGGGTGCCCAATCTCAAAGGCATCGAAAACTTGAATTTGAAAGTGGGTCGGAAGGGTGTTGAAGTCGATTCGCATATGGAAACCAACGTCAAAGGCGTTTACGCCGTTGGAGACATGGTAGGTAAAATGATGTTGGCACATGTGGCATCGGCAGAGGGCATTGTAGCCGCAGAAGCCATTATGGGCACAAAGACTAAAATTGATTACAACAAAGTGCCAGCCTGTATTTACAGTTTTCCAGAAGTCGGCGTAATCGGCTATTCTGAGGAAGATGCTAAAAAGGCAGGTTTTGATGTGGGGACAAGTGTATTTCCACTGAGTGCCAATGGCAAGGCCATGGCAGAAGGGGAGACTACTGGCTTTGTCAAGATCGTACATGATAAAAAATATGGCGAGGTATTGGGGGTTCACATTGTGGCATCACATGCCACAGATATGATTGCCGAAGCTGCAGTATCTTTAGAGCTTGAAGGCACGATTTATGATTTGGCTAAAACCATTCATCCTCACCCAACTTTGTCGGAAATCGTCATGGAAGCGGCTCATGGTGCGGTGGATAAACCTATTCATATTGTCAAGATGTAGTTAATTTAGGGTTGAAATCCAACGTATTGAAAAAAATCAAGAGCATGCAGAGTGTATGTAAATTTATAGGAGTAAATTGCAGAATTTGCGTTGACATGGTTTGAGATTACAGATAGGATCTCATAATAAATTTCGACGCAAATTTTGTTGTTTATGGTTATTGTAGTGAAATCATGCCAAAAAACATACCGGACAGCATGGGCACTAACCATATGAACCAAACTATTAGACTGAATTTGTGAAATGTTTTCAGTCTTTTTTCATCTTTTTTGAAGATGACAAATGTAGCCCATACTGCATGGCATAGCATAAGCACAATTGCAAGCATTCCAGTGACGCCGTGAAAGTTAAACTGGAAAACGCTGCCTGCAATTTCACCCATAGCATGGGTTCCAATGGTATCGCAGAGCAAACCCAGCCAAAAGATCACAACATGCCAAGGTTTTAAAACGCTTTGGAGCTTTTCTGCCCAGACGCCAACCGTATAAAAAAGAAGGGCTGAAGTGATAAATGTAATTGCTAAAGCAAGCATAATAACCTCCTTTAATGAACGGTGTTCATTAAAAGTGAATTTTTATCCGCCAAAATTCTATTTTGACGGACTTATTAAAACAACAAGATTTGAGCCAAAAGCTGCGCTGAGGGATGTTCAACTTCAAACAGTATCAGCGAAAATTGATTTGAGGCATCGAGAGATGTTCAAATGTTGTTAAGAACTTACGCTGTAATAAACTCAATGTATATAATGAATTATACATGATGAACGGTATACGTTGAACGATACCTTATAGCCAACTAAGTATGGTAAATCAAGCACCATTAAATATGCTCTCCGTTGTAATTGGCCAAAATTTGATCATCAGAATTTAAAAGTGTTTCTAATAGCGTTAGGCCTTCAATGATTTTTTGAACATCAGGGGCATCTTTGGATGCAAGTAATAATTGTAAGTAACGCGAGAGATTTTGATCCATGTTTTGATGCGCATCACAGAAATGCTCGGTGAGAGAAACAAATACTTTGCGCTTGTCAATATCACTTCGAACGCGTTTCACCAAATCTTGTTTCTCAAGTCTATCAATGATGCCAGACACAGCGGCAGGGCTGATTTTCATTTCCGTGCTGATATCCGTAATTTTTAGAGCGCCATATCTTTCAAGCAGTGTAACCACAGTGAGCTGTGGCACTGTGAGCTCGTATTCTGAGTAGAAGCTTTTAAGGCCCTTCTCAAGAAGGTTTTGAATTTCCTTGAGTTTTTCCATTATGAGTAAACTTTCAGACACATCTATACCTTTCATCACAAGTTTCCAATTTGAAACAAAGAGAAATCACTTGCATTTTGTCAAGCTTATAAAGACTTAACACATTAAGCAAAATATAAACCAAAACATAAATTTTGTCAATGTATTTGCCTACAAAACATTTGATTATTGTAAACATTTGATATAATAAGTTGAGGTACGAATTTGTTATAAATGACATCATAAAAGAGGTGAGCACATGAATCGATTGGCAGAAAAAATTAAAAATGCAAGAATAGCTGCAAATTTGACAGAAAAGGAATTGGCGCAAAAAAGTGGTGTTTCAATCAGCTATTTATTGCAGGTTGAATCTGGAAAAAAAGTAATCAGTGAAAAAATTGCAGATCAAATTTTATCCTCTTTAGGAGAAAAAATTGAGTTTATTGACCCAAAATTGGAAGCTCAAGAAAAAGCTTCGGAAAAACCAATGGAAAATAAAAAAGTTGCGAGCAAGCAGCAAGAACAAAGTAAAAGCAAGGATCATGTTGTTCCAACGGGTCAATGGCAGGATGCACTCTCTGGAATCGTCAAAAGAATCCCTATATATGACCTTGTTAGATGGGAGAATGTAGGCTACAAAGAACATCCTGTTATCGACAATAAAGTGGAAGGCTATAATGGTGATAAGCTGTTATATGTCAAAGTGACTAATAATCAAGTCAGTGGCTTGAGAATTAAAATGAATGATCTGGTGTTTGTTTTGGAGTCTCATGAAATTGGGAAAAATGGCATTTATCTATTAGAATATCAAAATAAGCGCATCATAAGACAAGTGATGAAAGTCAATAATCGTGAATTATCTCTGATTCAGGGTGGCGCTACTGAAGCGGAAATTGTAGAGCAAAAAAAAGTGAAAGTTATCGGTAAATGTTTGAGAGTTTCTTTTGATCTTTAAGTGTATTTTAATAAATAAAGCGTATAATAGGAGTGTGTTATGAATTATCAAGAACTTGTTAAAAATGCAAAAGAAGTGATTGGACCACATTGTAAAGTATGCCCAGAGTGTAACGGGATTGCTTGTAAAGGGAAAATCCCAGGTCCTGGTGGAAAGGGCACGGGTCTTGGGTTTATTCGCAATTACGGTGATCTAAAGAAAATAAGTTTGAATATGGATACAATTCACAACAGTATTGCAACTTCCACAAAGCAGGTTTTGTTCGATGTTGAGTTTGATTTACCTGTTTTTGCAGGACCAATTGGTGCAGTACAGATGCATTACAGCGATCTATATGACGACATGACGTTTTCTGAGGCACTGCTCAAAGGTTGTAAAACGGCTGGCAGTATTGCTTTCACTGGAGATGGTGTGAAAGATGAGGTATACCGTGGCACTGTTGAGGCCATCAAAACATTACAAGGTCACGGCATTCCAACGATTAAACCTTGGAGAGAAGGCGAAGTTATAGAAAAAATAAGAATGGCTGAGCAGGCAAATGCCGTTGCTGTGGCAATGGATATAGATGCAGCTGGCCTATCTATTTTAGCGGCTCAGGGGAAACCTGTTTCACCCATGAATGTGGATACACTTAAAAATATTGTTTCCAGCACGAGATTGCCTTTTGTGATTAAGGGCGTAATGACAGTGGCAGGTGCGAGAAAAGCTGTAGACGCTGGGGCCTATGCAATTATAGTATCCAATCACGGCGGACGTGTTCTTGATGAAACCCCTTCATCCATAGCCGTATTAGATGACATTGTTGAAGCGGTTAAAGGTCAAATTAAAATCATAATTGATGGTGGATTTAGGTCCGGCATTGATGTTTTTAAAGCATTGGCCATTGGAGCGGATGCGGTGATCATAGCCAGACCATTTGTAACAGCCGTCTATGGCGGTGGTGAAGAGGGTGTTGCACTCTATGTGAATAAAATTAAGGAAGAACTTGCAAATGCAATGATTATGACTGGGTGTGAATCCTTAAAGGACATTACGAAATCTAAAATTAGATGTACTTTATAAGAGGAGGAACATATGAAAAAAATCAATGGATTGACATTAATCACAATTTCCATCATTTTAAGCTTGGGATTGATAGTGTCATCCTATATGGCAGTTGAAGGGGTCAAGAGTATAAAAAGTGCCCCAAAATCTTTAACTGTAACGGGTTCGGCTAAGCGTGAAATAAAATCGGATGTCATCGTTTGGCAGGGTTCTTTTAGCGTAGATGCGCCAGATATGACTTCTGGGTATGTGGCTCTAAAGGAAAATGCTGAAACGGTCAAAAAATATTTTAGCGAAAAAGGCATTAAGCCAGAGGAAATTACATTTTCTTCTGTGGATACGTATACGCGGAATCGTATTTTGGACAATGGTGTCTATACCAATATTGTAGAGAGTTATAATTTATCGCAAACGGTTAAAATTAATTCGACGCGTGTGCTTGAAGTAGCTGAAATTGGTAGAAATTCAACGGAACTGATAGAGCAAGGCATTAACTTCACTTCAAACAATCCACAGTATTTTTATTCTAAATTGGCGGATTTAAAAATTGAGATGATTGGACTTGCAACAGAAGATTCAAAAGCTAGAGCTGAGGCGATGGTGGCTGTAACGGGCAATCAAATCGGCATGCTTCAATCCGCAAGAGTTGGCGTATTTCAGATTACATCACTTTATTCCAATGAAATCGATGATTATGGGATCAATGACACTTCTACTTATGAAAAGGAGATTACAGCGGTTGTCACCTGTGATTTTGAAGTGAAGTAAAATAGCATCGGATGTTTAAAAGATACAATTCAACCATCACGTTGGGTTGTATCTTTTTAATAGAAAAAAAGTTGTTGGATAGAAGAAAGTTAATGGATAGAAGAAAGTTAATGGATAGAAGAAAGTTAATGGATAGAAGAAAGTTAATGGATAGAAGAAAGTTAATGGATAGAAGAAAGTTAATGGATAGAAGAAAGTTAATGGATAGATAAAATTTAATTTATCCGTATGAGGTGTTGTCAGCAAATAATACATTGAGAGTGTGGTATAATGCGCAGAAGTAAAATTGGATTTATGATTGTGCTGATCCTATGGTTGCAAGTCTCTATAGGTTATTCGGAACAAGAGGTTAATGTCGAAGAGGCTGAAAGTAAATTAGAGGGTATTTCCAGCGATGAAAAAATCGTTTTAGAACAGCTTTTTTTGTTGTCGCAAGAAATTGACAATCTGTCTACTAGAGCAGAAAGATTGAGCGAAGACATACAGCAAATTATGGCGGACATTAAAGTCATTGATGAGACGATTGAGAAACATGACTTGGCGTATCAAGAGATGTTGAAAAAACTGAGTAAAACGCTTAGAGATTATCAAAAGCGAGGTGCAAATAGTTATTTTGAGCTTATTTTCAGTTCCGATAGTGTGAAGTCTTTTATTCAAAAACTCAATATATTAAGAGACTACACCAACAGCAATAAGACACTTTTGGATTCATTAGAAGAACGCAAAGAGCAACTGGATTTGGCAAGACAAAAAAAAACGCAAGATATGCAGACGCTTGAGCTCAATAAGTCCAATTTAAAAATTGCAATTCAAAATAAAAGAGATACCAAAGCGATTCTTGAGGCAACACTTGAGGCATTAAAGACAGAGCGGGCTCAGTATGAGACCTATTTAACAGAAGTACAAGACACTTGGAACACTTTAAAACCTCTGTTTCGAAAGACCGTGGACGCGTTTTCTAAGTTGGTGGTGTCTGAGCGATTGCCTTATGATGCCATTGACTTAGAGTTTTCACTTAAAGGTGTCAGAGGCAGGCTCAGTGAATCTGTTTTCAACGACATATTGGCGGATCAGACGGAATTGCCTAAACTTATATTTGAATTTCACACGGATTTAATGAGCGTCAGTATTCCTGAAAAAAAAATAACCCTTTCAGGGTCTTTTGAAATCATAGAGGGTCATATTTTAAAATTTATCGTTACTGAGGGGTCTTTTTATGGGTTGCCCCTAGAACCAGATTCAATTGACGAACTTTTTAGTGAGGGCTATATGTCTATTGATCTCTCATATTTACTTGAAGGGTATAAGATCAGCACTGTAACACTTAAAGAAAAAACTTTAGAACTTTATGTGAAATCTGGATTATTTTAAGGGAGGCATATGAGTCAGCCAGTCATTCAAGCAAAAAATATTACATTAAAATATCCCAATGGCAATATTGCGCTCAAAGATATCAATTTTGAGTGTTATAAAGGGGAGATCGTTTTCATAGTGGGGCCAAGCGGTTCTGGAAAGACGAGTCTTCTAAAACTTTTGATGGGCATAGAACACCCTTCACAGGGCGAACTGTTCATTTTGGGCGAACGCGTACAATCGGCTAATATTCGAAAAATCAGACAATCTATGGGGCCGGTTTTTCAAGAGTTTAGATTATTAGAGGGTCGGACGACTTTGGAAAATGTGATGATGAGCATGCGATTTTTAGATTATAGCGTAAAAGAAATGCGCGAGCAATCTGAAAAAGCGCTGATCCGAGTGGGGCTAGCGCATAAAATCAATTCAGATGTGGATCACTTGTCATGGGGCGAATCACAAAGGGTAGCGATTGCCAGAGCAGTTGCTAGAAATCCGAAACTTATCATTGCGGACGAGCCAACAGGTAATTTGGATCATGCAAATGCGGTTAATATTTTGGAACTTTTAACCTCGTTTAAAGATGAGGAGACTACGGTGTTGATCACCACGCACGCGACACATCTTATTGAGACTAGAGAGCGTCATCATCTCATCACCATGAATCAAGGTCAATTATTGTGGGAGAAAAGATATTATGAGTAAACAGATTGAACTATGTCGCTATTTCGTCAGAGAGGCCATCACTATTTTTAAAACCAATAAGGTTTCCAATTTGCTTTCCATATTGAGTCTCGCTTTGATTTTTTTTATTTTTTCAGTATTGGCATCTGGTCGGGAAGTGGGCAAAAATTTTGCAAGTGCGCTTTCTGAGCAAGCAGAGGTCAGTGTTTATTATGATGATGCCCTATCCAGTGAAGCGCTCTTACAATTGATGGATGAGATCAAAGGTATAGAAGGGGTAAAATCCGTTCAGAGTATTTCTGAAGAAGAAGCTTATGAGCGGATGAAAACGGTGTTGGGAGAGGATTCAACCGCCTTAAATTACTTAGAGATGAATCCTTTTTTAGCATTTTTGGAAATAGAGATAGATTTGGGACAAGTTGAACGCATCATAGAAAGTATAAGTACTCTTGAAAATGTAGATACAGTGAGAGATAATATAGATATTCTTACAGGCGTAAGACGATTTATTCAGATCATCACTTTTGCCTTTGCGTTTGTAAGCATTGCCATGGGCATTTCCACCGTGGTGCTCACCAGTCATATTATTCGCCAAGGCATTTACAATAATAGAGAGCAGATTACAACCATGACTTTACTTGGAGCACCTGCTTCGTTCATGATCATTCCCTATTTGATAGAAGGGTTATGGATCACGTTGTCAAGTGGTTTGATTGCAATGATTGCCAATATGGGGGGCATCCAGTTTTTATACTCAAGGATGGATTCACCCTTGCCATTTGTGCCCATGCCTAAAATGAGCCAGCTCATAGGTGCATCCAACGGATTGCTGATTGCGGTGGCTTTATGTCTCGGCATTGCAGGCAGTTTGTTTGGGTGGTATTCAGTTAAAGATAGATAGGAGTGTACAGATGTTAAAGGATTTGATCGAACAAGGATTTGGTAATTCAGAAGGTTATAATTGTGCTGAAAAAATATTATATGGTGCAAATGAAGTGTATGGTTTGGGGCTGCCACATCAGGTTTTAAAGATCGCTTCAGGTTTTGGCGGTGGCATGATGACTGAAAATGCATGTGGTGCTGTTACAGCCTCTGTTATGGTGATTGGACTTAAAGTTACAGAAACGGTGGCTCATGAATCAGAAGCGTTGAAACCCGTTGTTCAAGCCTTTATAGCAGGATATGAAAAAGAAATGAAGAGCATTATATGTGCACCACTTAAGGTTAATTATAGAACAGAAGAAGAGGGTTGTGTGCATGTTATTGTCAAAGCAGCTGAAGTTTTAGATCGCACGATGCAGACTTATAAACTACTTTAATTTAAAGTGAGGAGATGTCATATGGATGTATATCTTGAAGATCGCATTAAAATAGGCATTAGTGCCTGTATGTATGGTTGTAAATTTCGATACAATGCCAAAGGCTGGCATCAGTTAGAAGCCATTGGAAGAGATGCTTCTAGTTTTATTTGGTTTCCCGTATGCCCAGAAGTAAATGCTGGATTTGGCGTGCCCAGAGAGGCAATTAAAATAACCGGAGAGAGTGGAAGTGCTGTTTGGAAGAACGCTGGAAAGGTCATGTCAGGGTCAGGAAAGAATCTGACCAGTGCTTTAATGAAGAGCTCAGAAGCCTGCTTGAACCAGCTTCTTCAAGCAGAAGTGGCTGTTTTTATCTATATGGAAGGCAGTCCTTCGTGTGGTGTTTATAGAACGACGCTAAAGAACAAAAGACTCGGAAAGCCCCCAGGCGTATTTGGACATTTATTGCTTGAAAACGGTTTTTTCTTGATCCCTGCTAATGACTTAACCAGTCCGGTTAAGTGGTGGGATTGGAGAAGACGAATGCTCGCTTTTTTATGGCTAAAAAAACAACCGCTTCACACTATGGCAGATCTTTATGGCATCTGGCATGTGCTTAAATTTTTATGCCAAGAGATCGATGAAAAATGGGCAAGGGCACTTGGGAAAAAATTTGCTGATATGGCACATCCTAAGGCAGAGGATCTTGAAGCCATTAGAGTGGATATACTCAATGTGCTCAGAAAACCTTCAAGTCCTCAAAAGATTAAGAATAGACTTTGGAAGCACTATTCACATTATAGAAAACTCACAGGAAAGACAATAGAGGGGATTAAGAGACCAACAGAGCTCAGGAACATGACTGAACTCGCAGAGGAACTTTTAAAAATGGAACTTGGTGCAATGTCAGTAGACTATTTATTTGGTGCATCTCCAATAATCAATAGAAAGAAAAAAGCAAAAGAATAGAATGAAAATGCATTTCAAAGTGCATTCAGGAGAAAATGATGAATAATGAGCAAATAGCAGAAAAGAACATAGCAGAGAGAAAGCCAAAAGAAAGTACAAAACGCAGATGGGTTATTTTAATTACTATTTTATTATCTACACTCTATATTTTTGTGGGGAATAAAATAGCGGTACAAGGTATGACACTCTTTGATGGTAAAAATTATACAGCGGTTCAAAAGGCAAAGATTGTTGAAATCGTGGACCATATTAAGGAAGAACATCCGCTAAGCGAAACAGAAACATTGGTAGTTGAAGAAATTATTTTTAACGCAGAGGCCATTAGCGGGGAAAAGAAAGGTGAGATTTTAAAAGGAGAGCAAAATTTGAACACCTATGCGGTGGCTCAATTAAAGCCAGTCAAAGTGGGAGATAAGGTTTTGCTTTATAATATTCCAAATGAAGATTATGGCACGGAATGGACTCTTGGCGAATACGTCAGAACAGATGCGTTACTTTTATTAGGTGCCATTTTTATGATTTTATTGATTTTGTTTGGAAGACAACAAGGGTTTCAAACGATTATATCACTGATTTATACAGGTCTTGCTATATTTGTCGTTTTTATTCCTGCAATTCTATCGGGCAAAAATATATACTACTGGTCTATTTTAACCTGTGTATTCATTATACTAATGACTTTTTTAGTGGTTAGCGGACTTAACAAGAAAAGCTTAGCTGCTGGAATTGGTTGTTTTGGAGGCGTTCTTGTCTCAGGCGGACTCACGATAATCATGGATCGCATTTTAAAGCTTACAGGGATGGTGGATGAAGATTCAGTATTCTTGCTTTTGCTCAATAAAGAACATCCAATCGATTTAAAGGCGATTGTATTTGCCGCGATTATTATTGGTGCGCTTGGGGCGGTTATGGATGTTGCCATGTCGATTGCTTCTTCACTGTATGAGGTTAAAACGCAATCAAAAAATGTGACCTTTAAAATGCTTATAGCGTCAGGGATCACTATTGGCAGAGATATTATGGGAACCATGGCAAATACTCTTGTCTTAGCTTATATTGGGGGGTCACTTGGGGTAGTACTCCTGCTCATCTCTTACAATACCTCCTTATTGGATGTGCTCAATAGAGAGCTTGTGGTGGTGGAAATTTTACAAGCTTTGGTGGGCAGTATTGGTATACTATTTACAATACCATTAACTGCAATTGCATCTGGATTTTTCTTTAAACATGTGGACTAATTGCGCATGTGGCATCAAGGCAATAAGATAATGGACCTGTAAAGAGAATGACTATGGATTGTAAAGCAATTGTAATGGAAAATACCCATATAAAGTGTTACAATCTAGTTGCATAAAATACAAAGGTATAGGAGTGGCAGTCATGAAAGGCGTTGCACATAATATACCGGTTGCTGCAAGCGGCGTTTGCTTCGAATAAAGACAATAGGTTAATATTCGGTGAGCTTTAGGCGGAGCTAACTTCTCAGTAGCCGGAATCAAGAGAAAATATTATATTGGATCATGTATTTCTGTATGGCGTTAATTTACAGAATGTTTTTGCTGTATCCATAATGTTTGACCATGATTCTGTTTTAATGGTTGTATTTTAGTGCAAATTTAAAGGCTTTATAGATACACGTCACAGGCGTGTAGAATAAGGCGTTATAATATTTGTAAACGCAAGAGCTCTATTCATTTTGAATAGAGCTCTTTTAAATAGCAAAATGGGTTTTGAGGTGTTGAAAAACAACTTTAAGGTTGTTATTAAGGTTGCTATTAAGGTTGTTATATACAACAACCTTTGAGCCTAAAGATTTTTTCCAAGGCTTTAATCGGGAAAAACAGCAGCGTAAATGTTCACAGACTATTAACCTCCTAAAGTGATAATTTAAATGGATGGAGGATTAAAATGGGATTATTAACATTGCAAAACATTAGTAAAGAATATCAAAATAAGGTTGTATTAGAGGGTGCTTCTCTGATGGTTGAGAAAGGTGAATGTGTTTCGCTTGTGGGACCAAATGGTTCTGGAAAGTCAACGTTACTCAAAATAGCCATGGGTCTTGAAATGCCAGATTCAGGTCAGCATTACTTTTCAAGTGGCATTAAAGTAGGCTACTTGTCACAAAATGTCGATGAGCAGGAAACAGGTAAAAATGCCTTGCATCACGAAGCACTCTTTCAGCTGGAAAATCAGCTGAATGCGATCTTTAAGAAGCTAGAAAACGATGAAATCAGTCAAGATCAAAAGGCGTATGAAGCTTGCATGCGCCGCTATGAAAAACTCTATGAAAAATTCGAGGCAATGGATGGCTATAATATTCAAAGTAAAATTAAAAGGATACTGTTGGGATTAGGACTGAGAGAAGGTGCGCTTGAACTCCCTGTGGAGCGGCTTAGTGGAGGCGAAAAAATGCGGGTTGCACTTGCTCGGATTCTATTGGACGAACCGGACTTACTCATTTTAGACGAACCGACAAATCATCTTGATATTAAAGCCATAGAGTGGCTTGAAGAATATATTAAAAGGTTTTCAGGAGGCGTTTTAATCGTGTCTCATGATCGCTACTTTTTAGATCGTGTGACAACGCGGATTGCAGAGCTCAGTCATGGCCATTTGAGTATAAAAAAGTGTAACTATACAAGCTATATTGAGCAAAAAACAAAAATATCGGGCTTTTATTTAAAGGAAAACTCTAATTTAAAAAAACAGATCAGAGACGGAGAAGAGAAGGTTCAAAAACTCAGAAAATATAAAAAGATAAAACAATCTAAAAGCACAGAGAAGGCAGTTGAAAAACTCAAGATAAAATCACAAAAATTGATGATGGAAATGAAAAAGAGCGAAAATTTAATGCAAAAATCAAAACCCAAATTGAGCTTTAAGCCTGCAACTCATATGAGCAAAGACATCGTATTGGTGGAACATCTCACAAAACGTTTTTCGGATTATACAGTTCTTAAAGAGATTTCTTTTGAAATACACGGTGGTGAGCGCATCGGTCTGATTGGACCAAATGGCTGTGGCAAAACAACACTTCTCAATGTGATATTGGGAAAAGATATCGATTTTACTGGCCATGTCAATTTTGGAAAGTGGGTTGATTATGCTTATTTGGGACAAGAGATTACTTTTGAAGATGAAAACAGAAGTGTTTTGGAAACTTTTGAAGTAGAATTTCCAAAGTTAGAACGCAAAGAGATTAAAAAGCATTTGGCGCTCTTTAACTTTTATGGGGATGAGGTGGATAAGAGAATAGAGGTGCTCAGTGGTGGTGAAAAGACCAGAGTTGCACTTGCCAGGATTATGCTCAATCAACCGCACTGCTTGATTTTAGATGAGCCCACCAATCACTTGGATCTTGAATCTAGAGAAGCCATTGAAAATGCGATTTTAAGTTTCAGGGGCACTGTTATTGCCGTTTCTCATGATCGCTTTTATCTCAATCAATGTGTTACACGCATACTTGAACTCAGGGATGGCAAGATATTGAGCTTTGACGGCAATTACGATCAGTATTGTCGTGCCAATGTTGTAGAACAGAATTCAAACGCGACGAAATCAATAGAAGAACGCGTGAAAAGTGATGGTTTTAAAGCAAATAAATTTCAGGAAATACAACATTCCAAGAGATCAGAACAACATGAAAATGAGCAAAGAGAAAATGAGCAGATTGAAGAGGCAATATTGGCTTTAGAAGCTCAAATTGCAAATTTAGATCAGACTGAAACAGATGCGAATGATCTGGAGTTCTATCAAAAATATGGTGATTTGGTGGCGGATTTGGAGGTGTTGTATCAACGCTATTATGAACAAAACGCGTGAAAATGATAAGCGAAATTAACAAAAAAGAATGAAGTCCTATAAATTCAAGTTCATTTTGTGATACAATTTATAGGACGATATTTACAAGGAGGCACTATGGCAAGACCAAAGCGATTCAGACGCGTTTCACAGTTTCCAAAAGAAAGCTATTTTGTACCCTATGGCATTCCAAAATGCAAACTAGATGAAGTCAATCTCACGGTTGAAGAGCTTGAAGCCATGCGCCTGAAAGATGTTGAAGCACTCTCACAAGAAGAGTGTGCAGAACAGATGGGTGTATCGAGACAAACGTTTCAGCTGATTATTGAATCCGGGCGCACTAAACTAACAGGTGCCCTGTTAGAGGGCAAAGCGATTTCCATAAAAGGAGGGCACTATACCACAGAACAATGCCAATTCATATGTGAAGATTGTGGCCAGCGGTATGAAATTGATTTTAAACAAGATCATCAAATTTGTCCAAAGTGTGGTTCAAAACATGTTCACTGCCAAAAGAAGGCTCAATTTTGCAAAAAATGGTGTCATATGGATCTGTAGCGACAAAGGATAGCGATTAATTAGGAAAAACTTAATATTTTATAAGGCCTATTTTAGAGAGTCTCCTGTATTCTAGTAATAAGAATAAGACAGGAGGCTTTTTTATGAAAGATTTACCAGAGCTCAAAATGCCCAAGAATGTGCTGGGCAAGATTGCATCCGCATTCATTGATCGCTATAAGATTGTTTTTTTGATCATATTTGCAATCCTTTTGCTGGGCTATAATGCTTATACTAGCTTGCCAAAGGAAACTGTGCCAGATGTTTCTACGAATATGCTCTATATTTTAAAAACTTATCCAGGGGCATCCGCAGATGATGTGAATACATTGATTTCCGATCCTATTGAAAAAAAGGTAAAAAGCTTGGACGGCGTCAAAAAAACCACTGCAACAGTAAACAGTGGTTACGCGCAGATCATATTGGAATACGATGAAAAAACCAATATGGACGATGCAGAACAAACCATAAGAAATGAGTTGGCTAAAATCAAATTCCCGGATGGGGCTTCATCAGAGGCAACTGTTGGTGTGCTCAAAACGGGAGATATACCTATCTTCTCAATTACGATGACAGGTAACTATGATTTAACGGACCTTAAAAAATATGGTGAACAGATTAAAACAGAAATAGAAAATATTCCCGGTATTAAAGAAGTTGAATTATCCGGCGGTTATGACAGAGAAATAAAAGTCATTCTGGATCAAGTAAGACTTCTTGAATACGGTTTAACCTACCAAAATATCATCTCGGCACTTCAAAGTTCTAACATGAATATGCCGGCAGGTGAAAAAAATATTGACAATACAACTGTTAATATTCGTGTGGATGAGCGTTATACCAACATAGAAGATATTCAAAATTTAGTGATTAAAGCTTCACCTTCCAGCGCTGTTTTCCTGAAAGATGTTGCAATTGTTGAAGATACTCACAAAATACCGGATAACTATTCCAGAGTATTTGTGAATCATGAAAATGCTGAAAAAGTGTCCACGCCTGCAATTTATTTAACCGTTTATCGTGAAGATGGAAACGACATTGTTGGGCCAGCAAGTGAGATTCGAGCAATCATAGAGAATAAAGCGGAACATGCTATTCCTGAATCGGTGGATTTTATTGTGACCAGTGATATGAGTGAAGATGTGGTTAAAGATTTGAGCACAGTAATTAACAATGCCTTAGGTGGTTTAATCTGTGTAATTATTGTGCTTTACATTTTTATTGGACTCAATGAAGCCTTGATTGTAGCCACTGTGATTCCCATTTCTCTATTCATAAGTTTTGTGATTATGACTTTTACTGGTGTTACTTTCAATACGCTTTCCCTTGCAGGTTTTATCATTGCATTAGGGCTGCTCGTAGATAATGCAATTGTTGTCATGGAAAATATAGATCGACTTAGAGATGAGGGCATCGATCGAATAACCGCCTCTAAATTTGGGTCAAATCAGGTTGCGCCAGCTGTACTAGCTGCGACCTTGACAACACTAGGGGCATTTGTGCCTGTGGCAATGACACCAGGAATCTTAGGACAGTTTATTTCAAACATTCCCAAAACGATTATCTATATCATTGCGGCTTCTTTCTTTGTCTCCATAGTGATCACACCGACGCTTTCATCTAAATTTTTGACGCCATATAAAAAGAAAAACAGTCATCATCATTTTTCAGATAAAGTGAGAAATATCACAGCAGGTGTGGTGATCTTTTTATTGTCTTTAGTTGCATTTTCAAATCAATGGGAAATTACAGGTGCTAGCGTTCTCTTGGCTTTTGCCTTTACGCTGGTGTATGCACTGAAAATATTGGCTGCCAAGAGACTTGAAAAAAGTGGACAATCCGGGAGTCTTGAGAATTACAGACAATTCATCTTTGATGTACTGATTTCAAGAGGGCGAAAATTTATCATTCTTTTAATAGCACTTGTGCTGTTCGTCGGTTCCGTCATGACAATACCTATAGGCATATTAAAAGTTGAATTATTCCCTTATGAAGAACCTAATTCAATTAGAATTAATGTGGATGCGCCTATTGGAACACCGCTTGATGATACGGATGACATTGTAAGACAAGTGGAAGCAAATCTTTATGATATCGTGGATCTTGAATCATTCACGTCTCGGGTAGGTTCGGATGGTTCTAATAAAGCGCAAATTGTTGTAGAATTGCGCGATAAAGAAGAGCGTATTTTAAGTGGCTCAGAGATTGAAAATCAGATTAGAAGCCGAATTACTACTATTCCTGGAGCTGAATTTCAACTCAATCAACAAAGTGCAATGTCTGGCATGTCAAGTGCTAACGTGAGCTTAAGCCTAAAAGGCGATAATTTAGAAGAAATCAGTCAAGTGGCAGAACAATATTTGGAAAGACTATCTCAGCTTGAAGGTGTTGTGGAACCGAGAATTTCCACAGATGGTGGTAAGAAAGAAATCGTCATTAACATTGATGGCAATAGAGCTTCTTACTATGGCTTGACAGTTGCTCAAATCTCATCTGAACTCAGAAAATATATTTCTGGATCAACAGTGGGTACTTATGTAGAAAAATCTGAGGAATATGACATCTCTGTTTATTATTCTGAAGATGAAATCAAGAGTGTTAAAGATTTTGATAAAATTTTCTTTGTGAACAACAAAGGACAGAAAATATATTTCAACGATGTCGCTTCACTTAAACTGCAGACGGGTATTGGCAATATTCGCAAGGAAGATGGCAAGGTAATTGTCTCTATTTCAGGCAAACTAAAACCAGGATATAATATACGAGAAGTCAGCATGGCGTATTCTGAGGCTGTAAAAGATGTCAATTTGCCTCCAAGTATTAGCCAAACAGTAAGTGGCGGCATGAGTGAATTGAATGAACAAATTGGCAATATGGGTCGAAATTTCGGCATTGCACTGTTGGTGGTTTACATCATCTTAGTGTTGCAATTCAATTCATTCATTCAACCTATGATAATATTGTTGTCTATTCCCTTTGCGTTAATTGGCGTGTTACTAGGCCTTATTATCACACAGAACAGTCTTGGTTTTTATGCAATGTTTGGCATTGTAGCTTTGGTTGGGATAGCCGTCAATGATGCGATTGTGCTGATTGATTTTATAAATTATCTCAGAAGTACTGGTGTGGATCTTCGAAGAGCTGTGGCAGATGCTGTAAAAACGAGAGTTCAACCCGTGTTGGCCACTTCGTTAACCACAATAGGCGGCGTCTTGCCATTGGCACTTTACAATTCTACTTTCAGTCAATTGGGCTTTGCGCTGATATTTGGTCTTTTTGCATCAACTTTTTTAACACTGCTTATAATTCCAATAATTTACTATAGTATAGAAAAGAGAACCCTTAAATGGTGGAGAGGTGGAGAAAATGAAGATAAATAAAAAATGGATTATAATTGGCGTGGCTATTATTGCAATAATAGCCGTCATAGTGATGGTAAACCCGAAACCGGGGAAAAAGTCAGAACAATTTCCAATTGAAATGGGGTTAAAAGAGCAGACTGCAACTACCGTAAGCTCAGAAAAGGTGGTTAGTGGAGATATTGATGAAACGGTTTTCACAATTGGTTCAGTGAATCCTGTTGAAACCTTCAATGTCATGGTGAAAACACCAGGGGACGTCAAAGCAACCTATTTTGAAATTGGAGATCATGTCAATAAAGATGATGTCTTATTTGAAATCAATCAAGATGCCTTTGATGTTTCAAAAAATCAAACTCTAACACAACAGAAAAATGCGCTTGATCAGTCAAAAGATAGTTTAAAGCAAGCTGAAGACGCTTATAATGATCAGAAGAAATTGTTTGAATCGGGTGCGATTGCGCAGTCTGCTTTGGACAATACAAAATCAGCACTTGAAAACGCGCAGAGAGCTTATGAAAATACAAAGGCAGCCTATAATAGCACTTTGACAAGTCTTAACGAACAACTCGACAATTATATTCAAAGAAGCCCTACGGATGGCATTGTCGTTGGCAAAAATATTTCTAAAGATATTTACGCAACATCACAGAATGGATATACCATTATTCCCGAAAGTCAGTTCATCGTAAATGCTTCAGTGACCTCAAAATATGTGAAGAGTGTTAAGAAGGGCCAAAAAGCTTCTATTTATGTCAATACGCTTGATAAAACGTATGACGGTGAAGTTATTTCGGTTTCTGAGGTAGGACAGCAGGGGACTTATCCGATTGAACTCAGCATTCAGGGTGATGATGATTTAATGTCTGGACTGTATAGCGAAGTTAAAATAACCACGCATCGACTTGAACAAGTCCCTGTGATCTCAAAAAAAGCGCTTCTTTTAGAGGGTAGCGATCATTATGTGTTTCGCATCAAAGCGGATAACACCGTGGAAAAAATATTAGTCACAACTGGCGCAGAAAGTGATGAGAAAGTTGAAATTCTTCAAAATTTGAGCCTAGGCGATTCAATTGTTGTATTGGGTAAAGAATATCTTTCAGAAAATGACAAAATCGTGATAAAATAAAAGCAATGGGGATGGTGTAAACCATCCCCTATGTTCACATGGAGGCAAAAATGTTTTTTTCTAAAAAGAGATATGCCTATAGATTCAGGAACAGGGCGCTCTTAATATGGTTTGTAATGACTTTATTGCCGATAGTCGTTCTGATTATATATGTTGCAATCATTTCTGGTCCGGAGGTGTTCAATTTAATAACGGATCCTCAATCGGTCAACGAACGCGTGTGGCAGCTTCAAAAATGGAATCCAGATGAGTTTGCCTTTCGATACATTAACAGTGTCATATTAGAAGATCCAGATCGTTTATTTATTGAGTCCACTTACAAGCCCATTATTGGCGACAGTGCCATTAAGCCGGGAGATGCCATTATTCTAGTGCGAAAAGATGATGATGTTAAAGCCATCAATAACTTTAAGAATAAAGAAGGCCAAAAAATTGTGGAGGGATTTAATAAAGTAACTGGTCCCATTTTACCTGAATTTGGCGGCTATTATATCACTAAAAATGAAGAACTTTTTAATGAAACAGGCTACATAGTCGCAAGACAATTCGATTTCTACTTTGACGATGGTGGTAAAGGCAGTGTCTTTTTTCTGGCAAAAGTAATCAATATTCCCAGCCAAATCGGCAAATTTGTGGTCAATTATTTTATTGCGCTCTTTGTCATTTTGATTATATTGATGATCGGTTTTTTTCTATACACAGCAGATAAACTCACCAAGAACTTTAACAAAGTGGTGACTATTATCGATGAAGTCAGTAAGGAGAATTTTGAAAATCGGCTGGATATAATGGCTGAACCGCTTGTTCACATCACCGATCCACTAAATGCAATGATAGAAAAGCTTGCCGAGGCTAAGGCGTATAGGGCGTCAATAGAAAGTGATCGCAGTGCATTCATATCCAATTTTACACATGATATCAAGACGCCATTGACGTCCATAAGAGTTCAGATAGAAGCTTTAAATGATGGTGTTGTGAAAGAACCAAACCAAATCGTTCATTACTATGGCAACATTCAAAAGAAATTACTTGAAATTGATAAAATGATGAATGAGCTTCAACTCTTTAATGAACTTGAAACGGATGCCATGAGTTTTGAATTTGAGACTGTGGATTTGAAATTTTTCTTTAAAGATGTCATAGAAGAACTACAATTCGATCCGCTGTACAAGACGACTCACTTTGACTATATTGTAAATGCGCAAGAACCGCTCTTTGCTCTAATTGATCCTTCAAAGTTCAAACGTGTCACGACTAATATTTTGACGAACTCAACTAAATATGCCAAACAAGAACATCTGGTTTTTAAAATTGCTTTAAAGACAACAGGTCATTTTATTGAAATTGAAATGGTGGATAATGGTATTGGTATCCCGGATGCTGAACTTGAAAATGTGTTTATACAATATTATCGTATTGATCCAGCTCGGAATCAACAAGTTGCTGGTTCTGGACTTGGATTGGCCATATGTCGATCGATAATTAGCAGACACAATGGCTATATCAGAGCATTCAAGGGCGAACAGGGGGGATTTGGTATACGCATCTTCATACCTAAGTTAGGAGGTACAGATGAAGAATATTTTATTAATTGAAGATGATATTGAAATAGGGGAAGTGGAAAAGGCCTATCTTGAAATTTCAGGTTTTCGAGTCGTCGTTGAAAAAAACGGATTAAAGGGCAAAGAAGCTGCATTAAAAGAACCTTTTGACATGGTTGTTTTGGATATAATGCTACCGGGTTTGGATGGTTTTAAAATCGCTGAAGCGATCAGAAGTTATAAGGATATTCCCATTATGATTGTTTCAGCTAAAAATACGGAAGTGGATAAACTCAAAGGGCTGAGTCTTGGAATAGATGATTATTTGACGAAGCCGTTTAGTCCTCATGAGTTGGTTGCAAGGGTAAAAGCTCACTTGAAAAGATATGAAATGTTGAAAAACGGCACTAATGGAGTGGCTCATAAAAGATTTGAACTCCGCGGCATTCTCATTGATTTTGAAACGCGTCAAGTGTTTGTAAATGGAGAACTTGTGGAACTTACAGTCAAGGAATATGATCTCCTCGTCTTGTTGGCTTCCGTGCCCAATAAAGTTTTTTCGAAAGATGAGATCTTTGCAAAAGTGTGGGGATATGAAGTGGAGATAGATACTTCAACGCTCACAGTGCACGTGAGAAAATTGAGAGAAAAAATTGAATTTGATCCCAGCAATCCTGAATATATCCAAACGGTTTGGGGTGTGGGCTATAAACTAAAAAAATAGATTACTTTAAGGAGGCACTAAAAAATGCATACAACATTTAGAAATGCGTTAGGTGAAAAGTTAACCACAGGAGATGCCGTCGTTCTCTTTGCGGGAAAGGCGCCTAAGAGTACAGCTGACGCAAATTATACCTTTTTACCCAACAAGAATTTTTTCTATCTTACTGGGATCACATGTGAAAATTTCATCATACTCATGCATAAAACGGAAAGGGCCTTTGAATCTCATCTGTTCATTGAAAAACCAGATTATGACATAGAAAAGTGGATCGGAAGAAAGATGACCAAAGAAACGGCCACTTCAATTTCGGGTGTTGAATCCGTTAAATACTTGGACGAGTTTCATGACGTATTGAATCGATTGATCTATAATAATCAAATTCAAAAGATCTATCTTGATCTTGAAAAACTGTCATGGGATGAATCGGATAGTGTGGCACATGATTTCTCAATGGCACTTCAAAAGAGGTATCCTTTTATCCGACTTAAAACGATACATCCGATCTTAAGTGAAATGCGTATGATTAAAACACCAGAAGAAATTGCGCATATTAGAGAAGCGATCCAAATGACAGACCAAGGTCTTAGAAGTATTCTTAAAATGCTCAAGCCAGATGTGATGGAGTATCAGATTGAGGCGACTTTTGCACATGCTATTCGCATGGCAGGCGCAGATGGCAATTCCTTTCCAACTATTGCGGCTTCAGGTGGGGATGCTGTTATCCTTCATTATGTAGAAAATAATAAGGCTGCAAAAGCAGGCGATATGGTGTTACTTGACTTAGGGGCGCAGTATAAGCAATATGCGGCAGATATTTCAAGAACATATCCGGTTTCTGGTCGCTTTAGCGAGAGACAGAAGACGATTTACAACATTGTGCTCAAAGCGCAAGCAGCAACCATTGAAGCCATGAAACCTGGTGTGAAATTTGAGACACTCAATGAGGTATGCAAGTCAACGCTTATATCAGAACTCAAAGCAATTGGATTAATCCAAAAGGATGAAGAGCTTACTCGATACTATTATCACGGTGTCAGCCACTATCTCGGTTTAGACGTACATGATTTAGGTCGTCGGGACGTGATATTGCAACCTGGAATGGTCTTGACTGTAGAACCGGGACTCTACATTGCAGAGGAAAATATAGGTATCCGAATCGAAGATGATATCCTCATTACCGAAGCAGGCAATGAGAATCTTTCTGTAATGATTCCAAAAACCATAGATGAAATTGAAAAATTAATGATATAATGAGTGTATGATTCTAAGAGTGTGTCATGCACTCTCTTTTTTAAGGAGTATTTTTTATGGTTACAAGTTTAGGCATAGTCACCCTGTTCGGGTTACTGTTTAACGCTTTATTTACGAAGATGAAATTACCAGGATTACTGGGCATGTTATTATTAGGTGTTCTATTAGGGCCATATTGCTTTAATATATTAGATGATAATTTACTTTTGGTTTCTGCAGATTTTAGAAAAATTGCTCTGATTGTGATTTTATTAAGAGCGGGATTAGGTATTAGCAAAGAAGAACTCAATCAAGTTGGAAAGACGGCACTTAAAATGAGCTTCATCCCAGGTGTGATTGAAGGTTTTACGGTTATGATGATGTCGCATTTACTCTTGGGGTTCTCATGGATTCAAGGGGGGATACTGGGTTTTATAATTGCCGCTGTATCTCCGGCTGTGGTTGTACCACAAATGATTGCTTTTCAAGAGAGAAGAGTGGGGACACAAAAGGCCATCCCCACTTTAATATTGGCAAGTGCTTCCATTGATGATGTGGTTGCCATCACCATTTTTTCAGCATTTCTAGGACTGTATAGTGGGCAACACGTCAACGTGGGCATTGAGCTTTTTTCAATTCCACTTTCCATAGTTCTAGGCATACTATCAGGTATCCTATTGGGTTTGATCTTGGTTAAAATATTTGAGAGGTATCACATTAGAGACACAAAAAAAGTGCTGTTAATTCTGGGAGTTGCTATTTTGTTGACCGCTTTTGAGACTGCACTTAAGAGTAAAATTGAAATAGCAGGCTTACTAGGGGTCATGACGATTGGGTTTATTCTGCTTGAAAAGAGACCTGTTGTGGCAAAACGATTAGCAGTTAAATTCGGTAAGGTATGGATATTTGCAGAGATTTTATTGTTTGTCTTAGTGGGTGCACAAGTTGATGTTTCGGTTGCGGCTCATGCGGGATTAAATGGACTCATTATAATTGCAATTGGACTTGTCGGTAGAAGTATTGGTGTTTTCATTTCGACGCTGAATACAGAGTTGTCCTTCGAGGAACGTCTATTCTGTGTGATTGCTTATACGCCGAAGGCAACTGTACAGGCGGCAATTGGAGGCATTCCATTGATGTTAGGAGTGGTATCTGGGGATGTCATGCTGGCAATTGCAGTTTTATCTATTGTGGTTACTGCACCTTTGGGCGCAATGCTCATCAATTGGGGCGCAAAGAAATGGCTTACGGTTGAATCTTAGAGGCATAGAGGTTGACAAGAAATAGAGGTTGATTATGAAGCAAATTGAAGATGCGAATGTACTTAAGCAGATGATAGATGTACATGATATTGTTTTTATATTGTTTAGTGACATGGGCTGTAATGTCTGTCTTTCTATCTATCCAGATATTGAAGCCCTTGAAAAAAAATATTCTAAAGTTGCATTTATGAGTGCAGATCCTTCAATAGATCAAAGCATGGTGGGGGCGTTTTTAGTACTTGTTTATCCGACGATTTTGGTATACGTAGATGGCAAGGAAACCTATCGATTTGAAAGACTTTTTTCCCTGGAGGATATTGATTATAAGCTCTCAAGACTTGAATCACTTTATTATGATTAAAGAAAATATGCCCTAAAAAGACGATGACTAAAAAGAGGTGTCATATGGAATTGAAAAAATTGGATTACGATCAACTGGCCATTGTAAGGCCCTATTTTGAGGTTTTTAATTCAGAAGTATCGGATATCAACTTAACTAATTTGATGATGTGGCGTGATAAATACCAGTTTTATTTTATTGAAATAGAGTCTTTTTTGTTCATTGTAAATATCAAAGGGGCACATCGCTATTTTTCTCAACCAATAGGGGCGTACACAGACCCAAAAGCAGTCTATAAAGCAGTTTGTGTTCTAAAAGAACTCTGTGAAAATGAACAGAAGCCCTTAGTCATAAAAAAGGCCAATGAGGCATTTGTGACCTTATTAAATTCATATGATATGACCTTTGAACTCAAATCATCCATAGATGAGCAGGATTATATTTATGACTTTGAAGCATTGAAGCAATTGAGTGGTAAAAAGTATCATAAGAAAAAGAATCATATCAATAAATTTATCAGAACGTATGAGGATTGGCGATTTAAGTGGTATGAAGCATCTGACTTGGATAGCGTCGATGAATTGCTTCAAGTCTGGTTAGAGGTTAAAAAAGGCAACGATATGGACCCAAATTTGCGGTTTGAATACAATGGCATTATGGATGTTCTTAAGCATAGGCATTATTTTGATCTGAAAATCGGGCTGATTTATGTGGAGGGAAATATTGCCGGCTTCATCATAGGGGAAGTGGTCAATACATCTTGTTTACTCGTTCATATTGAAAAGGCAGATATCTCGTATGAGGGTATTTTTTCTATGTTGGGTTATACCTTATACAATGAGCTGGATCACCTGACATTTATCAATCGTGAACAGGATTTGGGGATTGAAGGTCTTCGTAAATCTAAACTATCGTATCATCCTGTAAAATTTATTCAAAAATTTGAACTTTGGTTTTGAGAAAGCAAGCATATATTGGATTAAAATGACTTCAGTGCCTTCATTTTTTAATTTATAAAAATAGAGTTTGATGTTTTCACACATTTTTATAGGGTAAAAATGTTATTATATCAGAATTTTTTTTATGAAAGCGAGTGATGAAGAAATGGATAAGAAAATTTTAATAGTGGATGATGAAGCACAAATATGTGCGGCATTAAAGAGGGAAATTGATTGGTTAAAGTTGCCTATCGAAGTCATGACAACGATTAATCCAATGTATGCAATGGATCTCATAGAGCAAAACGATTTTTCGATGATCGTATGTGATCAACGCATGCCGTCGATCTCCGGCATAGAAATTATTCAATTCTGCAAGAAGAGAAAGCCCTATATTATAAGAGTGCTTATGTCAGCACATGACGACATGGATTTGCTGATACATAATTTCAATCAACAGAACATTGATTATTTTATTTCCAAACCTTGGTTTAGAAAAGATGTACACCAAATAATCGATCGAATGTTGAATAGTAAATTGTAATTATGTATAGGTGTAATTGGATTCAAGAGGGGTTTTTGCTGTGAATAGTGTAAAGAAAAATATGGATAATCAAAAACATGTATGGGGGCTTTTGTGCATAGGCGCTCTGGTACTCATTCTAATCGGTGTCTTTTTTTTTCATTCTAAATCTCAGCAGGAGCTCTACAAAATAAAAGATATAGAACAACTTCATATGGCAAAGGGGGTTCGCTATGATGAATACACCTTTGAATACAAGCAGATTAGAGAAGCTTTTGAATTGTTCTTTTTCAAAGGCTTATTGCCTGTTACAAATCTTCAGGAATTGGATCTGCCGGACACTGCTTCCGGAGATGATATACTGTCAGAATCACTTGGATTAATGATGCTTATAGCAATTAAGGAACAAGATAAAGAACAATTGGACGCCTTGATTTCTGTCCTGGAAAAGAGGTTTATAAAAGAAAATGGTCTCTTAAAGTGGCGTGTACAATCTGAACCGGAGAATCTTGAGATCGTCAATGCTTCAATTGACGATTTTAGGGTTGTCAAGGCGCTCTATGAAGCTTCAGAACTGTGGCATGACCCCACCTATAAAAAAAAGGCAATAGCCATTGGGGAATCACTCTATCAGTATTGTTTGAGAGATAACCGATTGACTTCTTATGATATGCCAGATTCACCTTTGGCATTGATGACATACTATGATTTTAAAGCAATGCTCTATTTGGTTGAAGCGGATAAAAAGTGGGAAAGTGTCTTATTAGAAGGGCTTAATGAAGTGTATCGGCACAAGGTTACGGATAGACCTTTTTATGAAAAATATAATGGAACGGAGGCCTATAGAAGTATTGAAAATTTAATGATTCTACAACATCTATATGAAATTGGCTTAAAGGATGATGCAGCACTTGTGTTTATTGAACAAGAGATTGTAGACAAGGGCTATTATGCAGCGTATTCTCAAAATGGCGAGGTGTTAGATGATATTGAATCGCCAGCAATATATGGCATTATAGCACAAGTTGCAAAGCTGGCTGAAAACGAATCTCTATATCGCAGGGCTTGTGAAAAGATCATTCACTTAGCATGTGAAAGAGAGAGTGTCTATGCGTGGGCATTTGTAGACGAAGAGACGCATATTGGTTATTCATTTGATCATTTGATGGCTTTATTGGGTTTATAAATACACTTGCCAGAAAGGAGGGAAATCTATGAAATCACACTTAAAAAAAATAATATACTCGATATTAATTTTAGTTATATTGCTCTTTACTTTGTTTTTTATTACATTACTCATGCAGAAAAATTTCTTCTTTTATGATTATGCCCTCTATGGCGCTTTGTTAGTCGTTTTAGCATTGACGTTATCTTTGGGGCTTATTCCTGGATTGTTAATATGCGCCATTGTGATCTTTGGATATGGCTCGGTTGTCTTCTTTCAAATGATCACAGGTACAAGCCAAATATGGACTTTAAACTATCTCTGGTTCATCGCATATCCCTTGACCACTTTTTTTGCCGGGCAGCTTTCAGAAAATGTTAGAATGGCCAATGAACAATGTACTAAATGTGATAAAATGACCGACCGAATTGTAACCATTGACGAAATCACTGGTTTTGGAAATGGCAGAGAGTTTTTGAGAGATTTAGATGGTGAGATGGCAAGGGCAAAAAGACACAAGATACCATTGACCATTGGCGTTTTGGAAATTCAATATTTTGAAGAATTAATTACCATTTATGGCAGAGATAATACGAAGAAAATTTACAAGGTTATTGCAGAAGCGTTAAATAGGGCAACGCGTGTGGAAGATTTGAGATTTCGAATTGACGAAGATATGTTAGGCCTCATCTTACCGCATACAACAATTGAAAATGCTCAAGTGGTTAAAATGAGGCTCAAAGAAAATTTGTCTAAACTTGAGATTGAGGATGAATCTTCTCTAGGGCGTTATAACATAGAGTTGAAGGTGGGCTTATTAGCCTACAGAGATGATATTTTAAATCCGATGGAATTTAAAGCTTTGGCGGTTAAGGAATTAGAGTATGATGTCTAAATGTTTTAGATTAAGTATAGGGGTTTTGATCATAGGATTCATGCTTGGCATTCTAATGTCCCTGAGTTACGCTGAGGGCAAACTCGAAAAAAAAGTGCTCATACTTTATGAAGAAAGGTATTTTTATGGTGATACTCGGGATACCGTTACCGCTATGGAGAATTTGTTGGGGCATTATCAAACGCAAGTTGTGGAACACAAAATTTCCGATTTAAAGAGTTACAATTTTGAAGCGTATGACTTTGTGTTTATCCTTGCACTCGATCAAGAAATTGAAAGCCCTAGATTTTATGAAGCCCTAGCTCAATATGAGGGTGAACTCATATGGCTTGGGAAAAGTGTAGAGCCGTTGATCAAACTCAAGAAATATCCTCTTATGTACGAAGGCGAAGTCTATGATCTGCTGTCTATACGTTATAGCAAGGCATTGACTGGAGATGAAAAGACTTTTAGCATAGGGACGAAAAGGGCTTTTTATAAGGTTCGAAGTATGAGTCCAGAAAACAGAGTTTACGCTTGGCTTTCAGATGGGACAGATGAATTTCCCTTCATTGTGCATACGGGAAATTTATATTATATCTCTAGGGTGGATATCAATGAGCCTTTATTTTATATTTTTTCAGACTTTTTAAATCAACTTTTCTATGAAAAACACTATCAGGAAAATCATTTTTTGATCAGCATTGAAGATGTTCATGTGTTTAGTGATTATGAGCAGTTAAAAGCGTTGACAGATGTTTTATATAAGAACAAAGTGCCGTTTACAATTGGTTTGATACCTTTTGTACAACAAGAAGGTGTAGATTATATTACGGATTTTACGGAGGTAAGTGCATTTATAGACGTTTTAAACTACATGCAAGGACATGGTGGCAGCATTGTTTTGCACACCTATGTCCATGAAATGAAAGATGATACTCTGACCATTAGCAAGCTGGAAGCTCGCGACATCAAACAATATTTTGACAGAGCGATTTCGGAATGTCTTCAAAATGGCCTTGTGCCTATTGGCTATGAAGCACCTCATGCTTTTTTGTCAAAAGAGGAGTATGATGCTTTAAAATCCATTTTTACCACGGCCTTTGGTCAAATAGCCATCACCGAGAACAATTATATCATTTATCCTTATGAACTCTATGATACAGTAAATTTCAATAAATTGTATCCTTTAAATTTGGGCTATATTGATCCCAGCGATAAAGACGCTTTTAAAATTATAGATGAGCGCCTAAAGCGGATAGAGCTCGTCAATGGTTTCTTTGCAGGTATTTATTATCACAGCTCAGTGGAAACTTTCTATCTAGAAAGTTTGATCGCTCGCCTTAAGTCCGAGGGTATTATGTCCTATGATCCGCTGCAAGATCAGCATGCGATTACTTCAAGAGATTTTGAGGTCAATATTGATAACGGCAGAATTGATATCAATTCGTATATAGAAACAGTGCCAAAATCGCCGTTATCTCTTTTTATAGATAGACTGGCCCTTGTATTTTCATATGTACTTTTTGCAATTTTCATTGCATTCGTGGTGATTCTCACAAGGTCTATTCGAAAACAACGGCGCAATTTGTTTAAATAGTCCAGTAGTTGAAGGTCAGGAGTAGACAATGAAATGGATTGACACCATCTTTTTATTTTCAATGATTTCAATTTGGATATTGCTCATCACCAATATTATATTGCTCATATTTGGTTACCGTTTTTCAACAGACATGATTAAACGCAAAAAAGAGATTATAACAGAGTTAGAACGTTATCCAATGATTTCCATTATGATACCGGCACACAATGAGGCTGTTGTGATAGAGAGAACGCTTAGGGCCTTGGTATCACTTAATTATCCTAAAGATCGATATGAGATTATTGTGATTAATGACAATTCTAAAGATCAGACAGGTGCTATTATTGAATCCATGATTGAAACTTATCCAAAGGCGTTGATCAAACACGTCGAAGTCATTGGGGATAGGGGCGGCAAGGGAAAGTCCAATGCGCTTAATCTGGGGTTTGAACACGCTGTAGGAGAGTTCTTGGTCATATATGATGCGGACAACACCCCAAATGCAATGGCACTCAGATATCTTGTCTATGAAATCTTGTCTAATGAAAAATACGGCGCTGTGATTGGTAAATTCAGGACGCGCAATAAGAAAAAAAATATATTGACTCAGTTTATAAACATTGAGACGCTTTCTTTTCAATGGATGGCTCAGGCTGGGCGTTGGAAATTGTTCGGTCTGTGCACAATTCCTGGGACGAATTTCATCGTAAGGCGAAGTATTATTGAGAGGATTGGAGGCTGGGATACATCGGCGGTTGCAGAAGACACAGAGATTAGTTTTCGCATATATGATATGGGTTATAAAATTGCTTTCATGCCACTTGCTGAGACCTTTGAACAAGAGCCGGAGACATTGAGTGTATGGATGAAACAGAGAAGTCGATGGGTTAATGGCAATATCTATGTACTCGTGAAAAATCTGGGTTCAATTCATAAAATTAAAAACCCGAGTATTTTCTTTGATCTGTTCTACTATTTCAGTGTGTACTTTTTATTTTTAACTTCCATAATTCTTTCGGATATTGTCTTTTTACTGGGCATATTTACAGATGTACAAATACAGATTACAGGTAATTATATTATCATATGGATTTTAAGCTATTTGATTTTTTTACTTCAAATAACTATTACGCTATCGGTGGAGAAAGGTGAGGCACATAAGAAAAATATTTTTTTGGTGAGCATTATGTACTTCACTTATTGTCAGTTATGGCTTGTGGTGAGTATAGTTGGCATGTATCAATTTTTAAAGAATACTATTTTGAGGCAAAAGACAAAATGGTACAAGACAGAACGTTTTTAAGGGAGGCATTGAGTGAATCCAACAAGACTAATTAGAAGGATAAAAACAATAGGTGTAATTTTACTGGTAAGTCTGTTACTATCAAATCAGATTCTTGTATTTGCTCAGGAGAGCGATAAATATGCGATTCAAATGGGTCGTTTTAATGAACGAATAAATGCAGAGCGACTGCTAGAGAAACTGACAAAAGCCGGACATGAATCCGTAATCGTCAAAACAGGTAACTATGTGGTCTATTATGGCATTTATGATGATTACAGTACGGCATATAAGGCTCTGCCCACAGCAAGAAAGTATATAAAAGATGCTTACATTGTCAAAATTAAAAACGCAGAAGCCTCTGCCTCATCGATATCATCTGATGTGCCAGTGTCCACAACAAAAGCAGTTGATCCAACACGCACAAATGACGATGCGATGACTTTAAAGGACGAAACTCAGACTGCCAACGACGAAGTGACTACTTCAAGCGATAAAGCGATAAATGCCAACGACGAAGCGGTGACCTCGAACGATGAAGCTGTGGTCTCGAACGATGATGCGACCAATGAAATGGCTTTTAATCAACTTGTTGGGAATGATCTGCTCTTACAGGGCGTATATGGTCAAGGTTCAATATTTTTTACTGTAAATGAATATTGGCAAGTTAAAGATGTCGCCTATTTTGATCTCTACTTTCAGCATTCTTATACGGGTGTCAATCATGGGTCCTCAATAACTGTAGAATTAAATGGTTCTCCGATTGAAAGTTTTTTTGTGGATCAACTTGATGGCGGTGAACATTTTCGAAGAATTAAATTGCCTAAAACTGCAATTAATCAAGGGTTCAATGAAATAAGGATAAAATCATATCATAGAATTACAGACTTAATCTGTGAAGATGATGCCAATCCAGCGAATTGGATTACTATTTTTGGGAAGTCGTATCTACACCTTGAATATGATGATCAACAGACCAAACTGGATTTAAGTACCTACCCATTTCCATACTTGAAATCCTATGTAGATCAACCGGTTCAATATGATTTTCTTGTGGAGGCACAGCCTTCTTTAGATGTCATTCAAACGATTATGACCATTGCATCGGATGCAGGAAAACGCGTAAAGTTTAAAAATATTCATTTTAATATAACGGTATTGGAGGACATGAAGCCTGATGCGAACTATATTTATGTGGGGACTTCAATGCCATCAAAATTAAAACCGTATTTTAATCAAGTTTCGGATGAAAAAAAATACATTGCACAGAGTTCATATAATAAACCCTATTCTATACTGGCCATTATTTCAGATGATCCAAAACAGCTTCCCAATATTGCGCGTGGATTGGCGAATGACATTTGGAAGAGTCAACTTTCGGATAATTTTGTGACCTTTGATGCTCAAGATTTGACTTATGAAGTGGCGCCTGATGAAAAAAATATTTTTGAGTTTTCTGAGTTAGGCTATGGGAGTCTTACTTTAGAAGGTGCTAAGTCCTCTTCTGCCCAATATTTTGTAGATATACCCGACAATTGGACTTTGGAGAAGGAAGCTAGTCTTGTGTTGAAATTGCGATATTCAAAAGTAATTGACTATCAAAATTCTTCAGTTTCTGTAGTGATCAACAATATTCCTGTTGGAAGTGAAATTTTACATGAAGAAGGCGCCGATAGCGATGTTATCACTTTTAATATTCCCGATGACTTAAAAGAGTCCAAGGCTTTCGCTATAAGTGTCAATCTCTATCTGGATGGTGATTTTGATTGTAGAGACGGAAGCATCAATACGAACTATTGGGCATATATATCCAATGAGAGTACACTTTATTTACCGCATGTGCCAAAGATAAAATATAATCTCAGTCATTATCCAGCACCTTTTGTAAGTGATTTTCATATGGATGATGCCAATTTTGTTTTAGATGCCAACTACACAAATGCAGATATAGAAATGCTCATGGATGTGGTAGGTTATCTCTCACACGAAATTTCAAGAGTTTCTGAGTTCACATTGACGCTGGATCAAGGGATTCCTGAAAAAAATAATATCTTCATCACAAGTTTGACCAGTAACCTCTTTAAAAGCATCAATGAGAAACTCAATGTATCCTATGATTTTGAGACGAAACAATTTGAGAGTAAAAATAACAGGCGCTTGTTGGACCCTTTTAATAAAAATTTATCCACGGCCCAATTGATTTCAAATCAGGGTTCTCCTTTTATGGATTTGATGATCGCTTATCAAGGCGAACGAGCATATAAATGGATTTCGCCGTATTTAACGGATCTGGAATTCGTTGGGAAACTAGATGGCAACACGATCTTTGTTGACCAAAATGGTTATTACCAGATTTTCGATACAACGCAGAAATCAACTTCTAGTAAACTGACTTTAATCGATCAAAATCCGACCACACAGATTAAGCGTGTTTCCTATGAAAACTCCAGAAATTTTTTAATTTTCTTAGGGGTAATGCTTCTGGTAATAATCGTTATAATTGTTGTGATCGCAACTCGATTTAAAAAAAGCATTAGGTAGGTGATTTATGAAACGTACATTAATTGTTTTTTTGTTTACAATTGTAGCTTGCTTAGGGATTCAAGTACCAAGTTGGGCTTCTGTTTTCACCCCGCCGTCATATGAATATGATTTTAAAGAGGACTTTAATTCAGACAGAGCGCTAGATGCCTATGATGTGATCAGTCCGGATCAGACTATTTATATTACCGATGAAGGGACCTTAAGGTTTGATGATTATCGATATCATCAATGGTTTTCTTTTGATAAGGCCCTTTTAGGGGATACAGAATCTTATGGTGTTGAGTTCAGAGTCAATATAAAGCAGATGGGTAATGGCGGTGATGCCACAAGACCTATCATAATGATTTCTCCAAGAAGTAGAGATGATGATTTTAAAAATCAGTATGCGATCACTTATCATTTAGAAAACTTGGAAATGGGAAAAATTATAGCGAATCTATACTACTGTAAGTGGTCGATTGTCAATACAAATGCACCTTCAGGCATGGAACCTCTTGTGGAGGGCTACTATCTTTTGGAAGAGGGCGTTGATTATACAGGGCGGTTTTCCATTGAAGATTTACCAGATAAAACTGTTAAAATAGAGTTCTTTATCGATGGACCAACATCACCTTTAAAAGCGTATGAGCCCTTGTTGTCTTATGTGGATGATACGCCAAATCGCATAATACAAGGTGTAAAGGGACCGAGCTTTGGCAGTGTGGGCTTTGATGACGATTTATGGGGTGAAAATCCCATCGTGGAATACGATGATATTAAGATTTACAATATTGAAAAATTTAAATTGAGAACAGAAGCGCTAAAATCCTATGCCCATACTTTTATTTTTGAATCAGAGCTCGGAGAGCGATATGATCAAGTGAGACATATGATCAATCAAAGATATCTGTTGACGACGTTGGAAGGACATCTCAATCTGGATGAAAAAGCAAAAGTAAGTGACTTGCTCTTCTCTTTAAAGGCATTGGATATGGGAAATTATGAAGGCGTTTATGCACAGTATAAAACCTATGAATCAGCCTTTTTAACCAAAGAGATTGCAAGTGAAATGCTCTATATTTATCATAATAGACCTGAGGTCAAAGAGGCTTATAAACAAATTCCGCAAGATATTAAAGTGTATTCTGACGCCATGCATTATGCTTATCAAAATGGTTACCTCAGTATCAATAGGAATCGCAATTTTATACCCAATATGATTCTGAGAAGAAGCGACTATATCGATTTGATTTCAAAACTTTCTAATCCCAGCCTGAGGATTCCAAATGGTGAAGTGGCGACCCCTGATATTATTGGCAATAATGCTGTTCTTCAAAGGGATCGAGAGATTGAGTTATGGGGCACAGGCATGTCCGGTGACTTGATAACCGTTCAGTTAAAAGAAAACGAGACAGAATTTGAAAGCACAGCGGAAAAGATTGTCAGTGATGGCAAGTGGAAAATAACACTGCCTAAAAAAAGTGCAGGAGGACCGTATACTTTAACCATAAAAGATAGTGGTAAAGAAATTGTTTACAAGGAGATCTACATTGGGGAAGTCTTTATTATTGCCGGTCAATCCAATGCAGAAATGCGTTTAAATGAAACTCAAAATTGGAATACTCAGTTTGTCGAACAATTAGAGGCGCAAGACAATATACGCTTTTTTTATAATAAGCATCTTATTGCAGTAAATCCACTGGAAAACGCAGGGGGCAAGTGGTATTATCCAGATCAATGGGGATTAGAAGTCTCTCCAGCAATAGGCACTTATTTTGCAAATGAACTGGTTAAGTTAAACGAAGAACTCAAAACTGTCAAAATTGGCATTATAAGATTGACTTATGGTGGTGCAAGTATAGAAAATTTTATACCTCCTGAAGGGGTTCCAAAATCATTTGTTCAAAGACCTGACGCACCGATCATGTCGGGATTTTGGAATGGTTTTATGGCTTATGTTGCCCCATATAAGATCAAGGGTCTCATATATTATCAAGGGGAAAACAGCACCCAATTGAAATACTCGTATGAGCCGCTTTTGAGAAACTACATTAATGGCGTTCGCATGGCGTTTCAAGACAGTGAGCTCCCCATTCTTCTGGTACAGATATCAGGATATGGTGATAATTACTATGAAACGGACAGTGATACTTGGCCGATTATAAGGGCTATTCAAATGCGTACGGCAAAGACCCTTAAAAACATAGGCCTTATAACGTCGATTGATCTCTCTGCTGAAGATCCATATGAAATCCATCCAAAGCACAAATGGCCACTGGGGAAACGCTTGGCCCAATTAGCCATGCAGGAGATTTATAATACGAATGAATTGTTGAGTCCAGAAGCCATCCTCATCCGTTTATTAGATCATGTTTATACGATTGAATTTAAAAATGTAGGTGACGGTCTTGTCAAAGTTCACGACTCGGAACATGCATTTGAAATTTTGAATGAATCCAACCATTGGGTTGGTGCGACATTTAAAGTGATGCCAGATGGAAAAACCATTGAAGTTTGGAATGATAACGTATTAAATCCCTTGGGGGTCCGCTATGATTGGAGGAATTATCCAGACTCCGTCATATTTAATTCGAGTGATTTGCCACTTTTGCCATTTAATTCAGTTATCAGTTTAAAATATGTGAATTTAGATGCACTTGAAACCAATACTTTCAAACTGAAAATAAGCAATCATATGCTCGAAACCTTTGATGCAATTGAGAATGTCACCAGAGGCGGGATTTTTAGGTCTATTGAAAGAATAGATGCCAATCTAGTCTATCAACCCTTTTATATCTATGGGCAATCCACCGGTGATCTTATAAAAAGTTATAAGTATAAAGGCCGAATTAATTCAGAATCTGGAACGACTTCAACCCTTATTAAAATCAGTGGTCACAATTTAAAAGTAGGGGATTGGGTGCGCAATAACTCAAAAGCATGGTCAACACGCAAGGTGATTGAAGTTATCGATGCGAACACCATTAGAGTGGATGCGGTTGAAAATCAAAGCGCAGGCGACGAAATTGAGATCTATAAGTATTTTAAAACCTATACAGCAGAATAATAGCATAAGGTGATCCAACTTCAGACACTTGATTTTTCAAATGATAAATGGCTGTATGCAAATTTAGAGAAAGCTCAAATAATAATTTTTTTAAATTGTTATTTGGGCTTTTTTATGATTAAAAATTTGTGACATAGTGGTGTGTTGCAAAATGGATTACATATCACTTATTGTCATTTCGTTTCGTGATATTTTTGTTTAAATATCACGCTTATGGGTATTAGGTTAAAAAGGAGATGGAATGCTATGGATTCTTTAGGAGAACAAATTAAAAAATTGAGAAAAGAATACAAGCTAAGCCAAAAGACATTAGCTGAAAATATTGGAATTGCACAGTCAGCAGTTGCTAACTATGAAAGTGGCTATAGAGTGCCCAATCATGAAATTTTGATTAAGCTTGCAGATTATTTTGATGTGTCTGTGGATGCACTTCTATGCAGGGTTCATGAAAAAAAAGATTGGATTGAGATTTCAGATATCTTTCTCAAAAGTGTGATGAAATACGATTATCCAGCAGCATATGCACTCCTTGAGCACATGCTTGATAATGACATCTCACCTAAAGAAATTTATTTAAAAGTAATTCGATATGCGCTTGCGAAAATTGGTTGGCTCTGGGAAACGGGAATGATGACATCGGCAGATGAGCACTTTATAACACGTCAGATAGAAAGGATTATGGATGATGTCTATCGCAAAGTGATGCAATCCATGCCTATAAAAACAAAGTGTATCAAAGTCGTGGGTATGGCAGCGCCCCATGAAGCTCATACAATACCCATAAAAATGGTCATGCAGTTATTGAGTTTTGAAGGCATAGAGACTTTTTTTATCGGCACGTCTGTGCCAGTTAAAGCGCTATCTGAATTTGTCGTAAAAAATCAAATTGATTATGTGATATTATCCATAACCATGCAGACGTTTTGGGATGAATTAAGAAGGTATATGGACGCAGTTCAAGAGGATGCTGTCTTATCACAAAAGCCATTTGTAATTGGGGGAAGAGCAGCACAAAAAAATATGATTTTAAGCCAGAATATGGCTGTTGAGATCGTTTTAAAATATGAGGAAACTTTGGAGGTGATTAAATGAATTTGAATAAAGACTTGAGAGAGAGCAAAATGAAGATCAATGTCATTGGTAAATTATCCAGTGTTTTCATAAATCAATTTCAATTGTCAATGCTTCTGATGATTATGATCATCAGTATCGGTGTCGTGGGACTGATTTCATTACCTAAAGAATCACTGCCGGAGATTGTTTTTCCTGCCATTACCATACAGACAGTTTATCCAGGTGCAAGTCCTGAAGATGTTGAACGCCTTGTGACAGAAAAGATCGAAAAAAAAGTTAAAGATTTTGAGGATATAGATACGATTGAGTCGGATTCCACTTTTGGTTTTTCTGTGATCACGGTCTCTTTTAAGGAAAGTGTCAATATTGAAAATAAAAAAATAGAAGTGGATAATGCACTGAGGGAAATTGAGTTCTCGGAAGGTGTTTTAACACCTAAAAGTGTCATCTTTAAAACCTCTGAGATCCCGCTTATGAACATCAGTGTCAACGGCGACTATGATGTGGAAACGCTGACTCAAATAGCTGAGAACCTTAAAAATGAACTTGAGAGCATTAAAGGTGTAGACAGTATAGACCTCTTTGGCACCACGGTAAAGGAGGTTCATATCATTACAGATGAAAACAAGATGTTGACTTACAATATAACACTATCTGACATTAAAAATGCCATTAAATCATCTAATATCAGTTTGCCAGTGGGGGACTCTGAACTCAATGGGGTCAGATATACGCTCAGAGTAGATGAGTCTTTTAAGGCACTGGATGAAATTAAAGATGTCGTCGTTGTGGGTCGATCCGGTCAGCAAATCTTTATTAAGGACTTGGCAAAGGTCTCTTTTGGTGTTGCTCCAGTGAGCGTTATCAATAAAACCTTCATAAGAGATCAAATGACGCGCTCCCAAAATTCTATTTTTATGAAAGTCAATCGCAAAGTCAATAGTGACGTTCTGGGAACAAGTGAGGCTATAGAAAACAAGATACAAGATTTAAAGGGAATTTCATATCCTGAAGATGCTGTCATCTATATTTCAGATAATATGGCAAGGCGCGTAGGGGATGATTTAGCCAATATTCAATCCAGTGCTTTGTCAGGTCTAATTGTCGTTATTATTGTGCTGTTTTTATTTATAGGGATTAGAGAATCTTTAATTGTATCGATTACCATTCCATTAAGCTTGCTGGGCACTTTGGGTCTTTTGAATTTATTTGGCATTACATTCAACACTTTTGCAATCTTGGGCCTAATCGTTGCACTGGGGCTTCTTGTGGACAACTCCATCATTGTCATGGAAAATATAGATCGTATTAAGAAGTTGGGATTTAATCGCAAGGAAGCCGCTTTCTTAGGGACCAATCAAGTGGGATTCCCGATTGTATCGGCTACGCTGACGACTTTGGCAGCCTTTTTCCCATTGGTTATACTACCGGGGATATTAGGGGCCTTTGTATCGACGATTCCACTTACGATTATGATCACCTTGACAGTTTCTTTATTTGTTTCACTGGTGATCACGCCTAGTATTGCTTCTAGATTGTTAAAAAATCAAAAACACCATAGCATAGGTAAGATTAAATGGCTGAAAAACAGTGCTGCGATCCTTTTGGTTGCAGGGCTCAGTTATTATGCTTTCAGTGTTGCAGGCAATAGACTTTTAGCACTTGTCATGATGGCTGTTTTTACAGGATTTATGGCGCTCAAAATAATTACAATTGGTGATGAAGGCTTTGAAGATACAAGGGTGACGAGATTTTATGGCACAATTGTCGCATGGATTGTTTATAAAAAACGACGCAGTTTTCTAGTTCTATTTGTAGGGGGGTTACTACTTGTTATGAGCGTGTCGGCATTTGGAACAGGACTTTTAAAAGTTTCCTTTTTCCCAAAAAATGAACCCGATACATTGGAAATTTTAGTGGATACACCAGGGGGAACGACGCTTTCTCAAAATGAGCAAATCGCTTCTGAAATAGAAGAGATGCTATTAGAGCATGAGGCTGTAAAATCGTATAATGTGACTGTTGGTGGGAATGAAATTGATTTTGTTAAATTCAGTGTGGCAATAGACAATAGCTTGCGCAGTGGTTATGAGATTTTAGAGGGATTGCAAGAACAAACTGCAAAAGTAAGTGGCGCAGAGATTTCAATTAACGGCATTGCAGCAGGCCCGCCTGTTGGCAAGCCAATCGTTCTCAAAGTAGAGGGTGAAAATCTTGAAGACACTTATAAATTTTCCAATGAGGTGAGCGATTACCTGAGAAATCTAGAGGGGGTTTACAATATAGATGCTTCGGTGACTGTAGGCGTACCTCAAATCAAAATAGGCATCAATAAACTCAAGGCGACACAGCTGGGGACAAATGTAAGCACTGTTGCACTACAACTCAGAGGTGAGCTAGGTGGTGTCGAAGCGACAACCATGCGGATTAACGAGGATGAAGTGGATGTGATCATTAAAAGGGATTCAAATGAAATCGATGATTTAGGCACGCTTAAGAGTCTCTTTATAGCCACTCAAAATGGGATGATGGTACCACTTCGCAGTATAAGTGATATCCAGATTGAAGAGGGCATATCTAATATTTCAAGGGAAGATGGCAAACGCGTCATCACGGTGAGTGCAGATTTGAAAACAGGTTATAATAGCAGTGATATTACCAATACAATCAAAAGACACTTTGATGAGAGCAAATTGCCTAAAGGCATCCGTATTATATATTCAGGTGATTCAGAAGGGATTCAGGAAAACTTCGGATATCTTTTCCAAAGCATGATCTTAGCTGTATTCTTAGTTTTCATCATTCTGACGGTGCAATTTCAGTCAATTATTCAACCTTTCGTTATACTGTCTACGATTCCAATGTCGATCATTGGCGTTATCTGGGGGCTAATCCTCACAGGGAATGATTTTGGATTCTATGCTTTTATGGGATTGGTAGCATTGGTTGGAATCGCGGTAAATGATGCCATTGTGCTCATAGATTACATGAACTACTTACGCAAGGAGGGCGCAACGCTTAAAGAGGCCATTAAAGAAGCTGGACTCACACGCTTTAATCCAGTGCTTGCCACAACGTTGACAACCATTAGTGGAGTTTTACCGCTGGCCTTTAAAGAAGCCTATTATGCGCAGTTCAGTTTTGCACTTATCTTTGGTCTGATGATGACGACACTGATGACTTTGATTTTTATACCGACAATATATCATTTGATAGAATCCTTTAGAGACAGGAAGGGGGTTGAGACCTATGAAAAGTAAATACGCAAGAGTAATGATGTTCATATTACTGGTTTTTGGGTTAGCTGGATGCCAGAGCAAAGCAGATGAGGTTGTGAAAGATGTGACGCCGCCTCTTACTGTGGTGGAAACAGCCCCTATTATCAGAGATAAGGTGCAAGCTTTTTACACCAGTTTTGGAGAGATCAGTCCACAAAATCAAGTGGATCTGTTTTTAAATGGTACTGGTGAGATCGAATCGATTTTAGTAAAAGCAGGTGATGCTGTTTCGGTGGATACACCACTTATTAAGCTCAGTACAGATCAAGTAAAAACCACGTATAGTGCACAGGAAAGTCAGCTCAGAACAGTTCGGGATAACTTTAAAATACAATTGGATGCCGTCCGAGATAACTATCAAAAACAATCAGAACTTTTAAAAAATGGATTTGTGACACAAGCCAGTGTGGACGCGTTAGAGACACAACTCAGTACATTGGAAAAACAATATGAAGATGCACGCAATAACTATAATAATCAAGTACAGAATCTAAAAAAAGCTGTGAACGATCGTTTGCTTTCGAGTACCATTGATGGGGAAATAGCAGGCATTTACGTGAAAAAGGGCCAAAAAATTTCTAATCAAAAAGCCATTACCATTGTCAACAGAGATGTGCTTTCAGTGAAGACAATGGTCACCAGCTCGACTCTGCAAGAACTTGCGATTGGAACACCAGTCCTCATTACGCTTACCAATGATCAAAAGGATGTGCTTGAAGGTGAAGTGGTCAATATGGAACTTCTTCCAGATCCAATTAACAAGCTTTATCCTGTGGAGATTAGACTTGAAGATAGAAAAGATTCAATCTTCATTGGAGATTATGTGGAGGTCAAATTTATTACGGATGAATACGATGCCAATCTCGTCCCAAATACAGCGATTGTTTATGAGGGAACAAATACTTTTATATTTTTATTAGAGGGAGAGAGGGCAGTCAAAGTTCCGGTTGATCTGGGGCTGACAAAGGATGAATTCGTTGAAATTAGAAGTGATCAGCAACTTCTCGATCAACAGATTATCGTGAGAGGACAGAGCTATATTAAAGATGGCGAGGTGGTATCCCTTAAAAATTAATTTTGTGAAATATATTGACAAGTGCGTCAGGACATATTATAATCACTAGCAAATGAGTAAACTAAAGACGAGGACGAGAAGAGTAATTCAAAATGGTAGTTGAAGCGAGCTGATGACGGTGTAAGATCAGTACGGATTTTTGAATGAAGAACATCTCTGAGTTTCTAACCGAAATAGCAGTAGGATTAGACGTATCTGGCACGTTACAGTCAGTAGATATCGACTTTAAGTCCGTATCGATGAGCAGGATCTTTTTAGATCAATCTGGGTGGTACCGCGGAAGTAGCTTTCGTCCCTTTTATAGGGATGAAGGCTTTTTTTACGTTGTTTTACAGTAAAATCTGGTTAGAGCTTAGTTGTAAATTCTGAATGCAACCGCTTCAGATTATGGACGGCTATGAACGGGAGTGACGTAAGTGTAAACGTGGAATCAGATCTGGGCTGATTTTCGATACAGCATAGGCAAAGGAGGCAGTGTATGAAAAAATTTGAAAGAACGCATTATTGCGGTAGGTTAAGGGAATCCAATATTGATGAAGCTGTGGCACTCTCAGGATGGGTTCAGAGAAGAAGAGATCTGGGAGGTGTCATATTCTTAGATTTAAGAGATAAGACTGGTATTGCTCAGGTCATATTGGATCAAAAGGATTTACCAGAGGAGATGTTTAGTCATGCTGAAGGCATCAGAAGTGAATATGTGATTCAAGTGAAGGGGTTGGTTGAAAAGCGGTCAGAAGATACGATCAATCCACTGATACCAACAGGTAAAATCGATGTTAGAGCAAATGAATTGACGATCCTTTCCAAAGCGCATACACCACCTTTTATGATTGAGGAAAACTCAAACGTAAGGGAAGAATTGAGACTTAAATATAGATTTTTAGACCTTAGAAGACCAGATATACTCAGAAACTTAAAACTGAGACAACAAGTGACCAATACGGCTCGGGCCTATCTCGAAAGCCATGAGTTTCTGGAAGTTGAAACCCCAATTTTAAGTAAGAGCACCCCAGAGGGGGCACGTGATTTTTTAGTGCCGAGCCGAGTTAAAAAAGGCACATTCTATGGGTTGCCTCAGTCGCCACAAATTTACAAGCAATTATTAATGGTTGGTGGGATAGACTGTTATTTCCAAGTGGCAAAATGTTTTAGAGATGAAGATTTAAGAGCGGATCGACAACCTGAGTTCACTCAGATTGATATGGAACTTTCCTTTGTGGACGAAGAGGATATCATAGAACTTCTGGAAGGACTCTTTGCAGATTTGTTCCAAAAGGTCAAAGGCATCACACTTAAAACGCCATTTAATCGCATAACTTATGCAGAATCCATGTCCCTCTATGGTGTGGATAAACCGGATTTGAGATTTGGCTTTCCCATGATTGATCTGACAGAGATTTGTAAAACTTGTGAGTTTGAAGTGTTTAGATCGGTGGTAAACCGTGGTGGTATCGTTAAAGCGCTCAATATCAAGGGCGGGGCTTCATTTACAAGAACTCAGATTGAAGCATTGACTCATCATGCCATGTCGTTAGGCGGTAAAGGGATGGCGTGGATTGCAATTGAACCAGATGGCAGTTTAAAATCAGTCATCACGAAATTCTTCAAGGCAGCTGATATTGATGCAATTTTAGAAAAAACGGAAGCAAAACCGGGTGATTTACTCATCTTTTCAGCAGATAAAAAGGATTTGGCGCTCAGTGTCCTCGGCAGTTTGAGATTAATGGTTGGAGACATGATGGGCCTTAGGGATGACAAAGATTATGCTTTTGTGGTGGTGACAGATTTTCCACTACTGGAATGGTCAGAGGAAGAAAAACGTTATGTGGCCATGCATCATCCTTTTACAATGCCAAAAGATGAAGATTTAGAATTATTTGAAACGGCACCAGAGAAAGTTCGCGCTAAGGCTTATGATATTGTTCTCAATGGCGTGGAACTTGGCAGTGGCAGTATTAGGATTCACGATAGCAGTATTCAGTCGAGAATGTTTAAATTGCTTGGTTTCTCTGAAGAGGAAGCAAAAGAGCGATTTGGCTTTTTACTCAGTGCTTTTGAATACGGCGTACCGCCACATGGTGGCTTTGCATTTGGACTTGATCGCTTGATTATGCTTATGGTGGGTGCTGAAAGTATCAGAGATGTCATTGCATTTCCTAAGATGAAGGATGCTTCTTGTGCCATGACGCAATCGCCGTCAGAAGTGAAAAGAGAACAATTAGATGAACTTTCTATCTACCTTGAAGGGACGCATGCGCCTAAACATGAAGCCCCACAGATGACGCATGAAGTCATAGAACATGTGGCGAAACTCTCACGGATTGAACTGGATGAAGCGGAAAAAGAGATGCTTACAAGTGATTTAATGAAGATCATTGCCTTTGCAGATCAACTCAGTGAAGTGGATACTTCCAGTGTTCACATGAAAGAGAGTCTCTCAAATGCAGAAAATGTCTTTAGAGTAGATCAGGTCATCGCTTTTGACGATCAAGAAGGGCTTCTCAAAAACGCCGCACAGGTGACAGAAAACTGTATTTTTGTCCCTAAAACAGTAGAATAGGAGGAAACACATGAGCACTTTAACTAAACTCACATTGACAGAAGCGAGTGTGCTTCTAAACGAAAGAAAGATCAGCAGTGAAGAACTCACAAACGCTTATATAGATAAAATTAAAGCCAATGATTCATCGATTAATGCTTACTTGCATTATGCTTTTGAAACCGCAAATGAAACGGCTAAAGCCGTGGATCAATTGAGGGCAAGTGGTGAGCGCTTAGGAGCCTTGGCCGGTATTCCAATGGGTATCAAGGATAACATGTCTACACTGGATATGCCAACGACTTGTGGGAGCAAGATGCTCGAGAATTATCATGCGCCATTTGATGCCACAGTGGTTAAACAGTTGAGAGCGTCAAAGGCTGTTATCTTAGGAAAACTCAACATGGATGAGTTCGCAATGGGTTCCACCACTGAGCATTCCTATTTTAAAAAGACAAAAAATCCAGTTAAATTGGATAGAGTTCCTGGAGGCAGTAGTGGGGGATCTGCTGCAGCAGTTGCCAGTGATGAAGCGCTATACACATTGGGATCGGATACTGGTGGTTCCATCAGACAGCCGGCGAGTTTTTGCGGTGTCGTGGGCATGAAGCCGACGTATGGCAGTATTTCTAGATATGGCTTAATCGCTTTTGCATCCTCACTAGATCAAATTGGTCCCTTCACAAAGTCTGTTGAAGACATGGCGCTGGTTTTACCATCTTTGATGAAAAAAGATCCTATGGATTCCACCTCTTTAGAGTCGCCAGAGTTTTCGTTGGATCAAATTAGAAAAAGAGATATTAAGGGCATAAGAGTGGCATTGCCTGTTGATTTCATGGAAGAAGGCATTGATGAAGAAGTGAAGGCGGCAATTTTAAAATCTGCCAAGACTTTAGAAAGCATGGGTGCAATTGTGGAGACGGTTTCTTTAAAGTCTTTAAAGCATGCGTTGCCTGCATACTACATTATTTCCTCTGCGGAGGCTTCCTCAAACTTAGCGCGATTTGATGGGATTAAATACGGCTATAGGCATCCTGATTTTGACTCCCTTGAGACTTTATACTCGCGTTCAAGACGATATGGTTTTGGAGATGAAGTCAAACGTAGAATTCTCCTTGGCACTTATGCATTGAGTTCTGGCTATTACGATGCTTACTATAAAAAAGCGCTCAAAGTAAAGACGTTGATTATGAATGAATTTGAAATGCTCTTTCAACATTATGATGTGGTCCTTGCGCCAGTGGCGCCAACTACGGCATATGGGTTTGACGATTGCTCAGAAGACGCCCTTAAAATGTACCTGGGTGATATTTATACCGTACCTGTTAACATCGCAGGATTGCCTGCAATTTCAATCAACTGTGGTTTCGATTGTGACGGCATGCCCATTGGCATGCAGCTTATTGGAAAGCATTTTGATGAAGGCATGCTTTTAAGAGTGGGCCACGCCTACGAACTAGAAGCTCAAGAGAGGGGGCAATTGTATGTTAAATAAATATGAGGTAGTCATTGGACTTGAAGTCCATGTTGAGTTGAAGACAAAGAGTAAAATATTTTGTGGTTGCTCCACCGTTTTCGGTGCAAAACCGAACACACAGTGCTGTCCAATTTGTATGGGATTTCCGGGGACATTACCGGTGCTCAATGAAACCGTCGTTGATTATGCCATAAAAGCTGGCCTTGCAACGCATTGTGACATCACGAGAATTGGCAAACAGGATCGTAAGAATTACTTCTATCCAGATTTGCCAAAGGCATATCAAATCTCACAATACGACTTGCCTCTTTGTAAAGAGGGCTTTGTGGATATCAGCATTCAAGGAAAAGACAAACGCATTGGAATTACTAGAATTCATATAGAAGAAGATGCAGGTAAACTCATGCATGATCTCAATGAAGGGACTATGATTGACTATAACAGATGCGGTGTGCCGCTTGTGGAAATCGTATCTGAACCTGATATGAGAAGTGCTGATGAAGCTATTGCCTATCTAAAAAAATTGAGATCCATCTTACTCTATACTGAGATTTCAGATTGTAAGCTCAATGAAGGTTCTTTTAGATGTGATGTGAATTTATCTGTACGCAAAAAGGGTGAACCTGAATTTGGAACGCGAACAGAGATGAAAAACCTCAACTCTTTTGCCTTTATTAAAAATGCCATTGAGCATGAGACGAAGAGACAAATAAAGGCAGTTGAATCAGGTGAACTCATTGTTCAAGAGACCAGAAGATGGGATGCCATCAAAGGAGAATCTTATTCCATGAGAACCAAAGAAGATGCGCATGATTACAGGTATTTCCCTGATCCAGATCTTGCCACCATTGTGATCAGCGAGGATAAACTCAATCAAATTCAATCAGAACTTCCAATATTGCCAGATGAGCGTAAAAAAACTTATATAGAAAAGTATGCGCTAGCAGCGGATGCAGCGGAGCAGTTAACGGCTCAGAAACAACTATCAGATTATTTTGAAATGGGTGTGGCGCATGTAAAAACGCCTTCTATTCTTGCAAATCTCATGATGACGGATATTTTTAAGAGCAGTTGTGGCGATGAAGATGAGATGAACTTCAAAATTTCACCAGAATCACTTGCTGAAATCGTAGGGGGTATAGAAGAGGGGACTCTTAATCCTGCGTTAGCTAAGAAAGCGATGGGGTATTTAATGGAGGAAGAAGGCTCTGTTGAGATGATTCTTAAAAAGTATGATCTTGAGGTGCTTAAAGACATTGAGAGATTGACCAAAGAAGGTGAGGCTATTTTAGAAGAGCATCCAAGAATTGTAAAGGATTTCTTGGGTGGCAAGGCTAAAGCCATGGGTGCCTTTATGGGACAAATGATGAAAAGAACACAGGGCAAAGCCGATCCAGAGCAAACTGAAAAGGTGTTTAAAGACATCGTTGATAAATTGAGATAGCGGATTTTTAACGATTCTAGTAATGGACTGGAAATTAACGGAATGGCGATAATGCCTACTACGAAAGCAGGATTTTTTAATAGCGATACATGCTCATTAGAAAACCCTGCTTTGTTTTATAATTTTATGATTTACAATGCAATATTGTGGTTGTGTGCAATGGCGTTGACTGCTGAAAAGATAAAAGTTGCTGCGAGATTTGCCGTAATATTGTCATGATCAAAACGTGGCGAAACTTCAGCAATGTCAAAGGCAATGACTTTTTTGCTTTTAAAAATATACTTAAAAAATTTCAACAATCGTTCAGGATGCAAGCCCAAGGGTTGACTCGCACTCACTCCAGGCGCAAAGGCTGAAGAAAACACATCCGTACAAATGGTCACATAAAGATGTTTTTTTGATTCGATAAATTGATCTAATCGATCAAATGCGCTTGCTAAGTCACCTTCACCGATATCCTTGGCCATTAAATATTGAATCCCCAGTTTATCCGCAGTTTTAAAGAGATCCACTGTGTTGCCTCTTTTTTGAATACCTATGCAAAAGTAGTTAAAAGGTGTATGATTGAGCACACAGAGGTCTGAAATCTGTCTGAACATTGTACCAGAAGAACCTTGCATTTCATAAGGTCTGATATCAAAATGAGCGTCAAAGTTTATGATACCAAGAGCATTTTGAGCATCAAAATGATTGAGAAGTGCGATGCCTTTATAGGTCCCAAGAGCAACTTCGTGTCCACCGCCTAAGATAAGTGGAAAAAGCCCAAGGGACATGATTTGAGAAATGGCTAAGGCTAAATCGTTTTGAGCAGTTTCAAGATCACCTTCTATACAGTGTACATCTCCTGCATCGAACAATTTGAGTGTAGGTGCAAAACTACAGGGCATATTGCAGAGTTCTTTGCGGACACTATTGGGGCCCTTTGCGGCACCTGTTCTGCCAAGATTTCTTCGAACGCCTTCATCGCTACAAAAACCAATAAAGGCAATCCCAACTTCAAATGCGTTACATGGTTCTAAAGTATTATTTAAATCAAGTGATTGAATCCATTGATGCCATCTAAAAGCATCATAATTTTCTGTATGATCAATTCGACCAGTCCATTTGGACATATCCGGTTTTGTATAATTTTTCATGAGAGCTCCTTGTATAATATCAAGACAATTATTTTGTGGCAAAGCTAATTCTAACAGGTTTGCATCTTTTATGCGTCTATTATGCTCTGGGGCATAATACTTATTTGGAGATACATATATTTAACTTGGAAAATCGTGTTTCTAAATATAAAATAAGGGTATTAGCATAAATGTTATGATGTGTAAAGAGAGGAGGTCATATGAACCGTATGAGTATTCGGCATCAAATTTTAGTACTGCTTATTTTAATGAGTTTTTTAAGTATTGCTATAATTGGCGGTGCAAGTTTATACACGGGGATTAATGCACTTAAATTCGAAACGATAGATAAAACAAGATATGTGCTTGACTCTATGAAAAGCGATTTTGAGAAAAATATTGCTGAAGCAGATAATGTTATGAGTGCATTGGAAACTTTAACTTTGGAATACTTAGATCCGAATGAAATTAAAAATCTGGATTACTTAGAAACCTTTTTGGACTCAGTTGCACCAGAGGTGGAAAGAGAAGCTCAAAATCATATGCAAAGTCATACGGCGTATATTTATATTAATCCCAATCTGACTCATGAGGCGTTCGACGTCTATTACGCGGATCAGGATGGGAATGGTCGTGTTGAAAGACAGACGAATATTCCAATTGAATATTTTAACTGTGATCCTTCAGAAGATAAATCAAAATCATGGTGGTTTGGCCCTGTAGAAACGCACAAACCCTATTGGACGGCGCCTTATGAATGGACTTTTGATAATGGCAATAGCAATGAATTTGTATCTTGCTCCATGCCGATATACGTAGATGATGAACTCTTTGCAGTCATAGGAACAGATATGAATTATGATGTTATTCAAAACAGTTTAACTCTATATAACGCTAGAGCGCTGGGCACTTCTCTGATGTTGGCAAATGATAAGACGCCACTGGCTGAAACAACACCTGGGAATGATTGGTATCTAGATAAAAAGGCTATTGATGAGGCCCTTTTAAACGGTTATACAGAGATGAAAACGCAATCTGGGAAAAAATTGATCTTTTTAAAGGCATTGTCTAATGGTTGGTTAATTGGCATTGAGATAGAATCCTATAAAATCTATCAAAATCTATTAAGCTACAGCATTTTTATTTTAAGTGTGATGCTCTTAGCACAAGTTATTTTTGCGTTGTTAGCCATTAAATTAAGTGATTATATTACAGATCCTATATTGGCCATAATGGCATCCATTAAGGCGTCAAAAGGTCGCATGTATGCACTTGAACTAAGTCAAGGGATCACAAATAGAGGTGATGAAATTGGCGCTTTGGCAAGAACCATTGAAAAAATGTCTTTTGAGATTCAAATGCATATTGAAACAGTTAAAAACCAATCTGAAAAGATTGCTGACGAGGTCTCCATGCGCAAAGATGCAGAAAGTCAACTCTTTTTAATACTTAGAATTTTAGAACAGTCAGATAATGGCGTATTTGTTTTGGATGGCGCCTATAAAATCATCTATGCGAATAAGACTTTTACAGAAATTACAGGATATGAAGTCCAAAGAGGCTTAAGTACTCTTGGGTCGTGTGGCATCAATTTGACAAAAAGTCAAATCGATCAAATTAATCTTGAGAATTCCTTCCAAGACGAAATTGAACAGCTCAAAATAAATGGTGAAGTCTATCCAATGCAGATTTATATGACACGTATTATTGAAAACGAAGTTTATTATCTGGGATTGTTCAAAGATCTTACAGATGTCAAACTCAGCGATCAAAGACTAAATTATTTAAAATACTACGATGCGTTGACAAAACTGCCTAACAAAGTGCTCTTTATGGATTTATCAGAAAAAATGATTCAAGAGAACAGTGCTTTAAGTTATGAATATGCTGTCATTAATATTGACAATTTTAGGCTTTTAAATGGCGTTCTGGGAAGTCAAAATTGTGATCAGATCATTGTTGAAATTTCTAATCGGCTTCATCAAATGGATTTGAAAAGTGGTATCTTAGCAAGAACCGAAGGGGATGAATTCTCAATATTTTACTTGCGAGATCAAGATGAACCTAAGGAGATGCCTCTAAAGGCATTAAAGCAGAAACTGTGTCAACCATACGATATAAATGAAGAGGAAATATATATTACGGTGAGTATAGGTGCCAGCACTTATCTTGGATGTGGTACTGAAATGTGGATGCTTGTGAAAAATGCCAATATTGCTCTTAACCAAGTGAAGGCAAATGGTAAGAATCAAATTATGTATTATGAAAATATTATTAATGAAATTACAAATGAAAATTATATACTTTTAAAAGAACTTAGATATGCTTTAGAGCGCAATGAAATGACTTTAAATTATCAACCGCAAGTGGACAGCAGGACATCAGAAATTATTGGTATGGAAGCTTTGCTAAGATGGCATCACAATGGCGAGCAAATTCCACCAGATCGCTTCATTCCACTTGCGGAAGAGTCAAGACTCATTATTCCAATAGGTGAGTTTGTCATTGACGAAGCCCTATGCTTTTTACGTGAACTCCAAAGTAAAGATATTATGGTCCCAGTTGCAATTAATATTTCCGTAGAGCAACTCAAATTTGAACTGATCTATAAACAAATTAAGCGCAGTATAGAGAGGTATGCCATTGATCCCAAATATATAGAACTTGAAGTGACGGAGAGCGTCATCATAACTGGACGCGAAGAGGCAATAGCCGTTATTGATAAACTTATAGAATTAGGTGTTCGGGTATCCATTGATGATTTCGGCATGGGTTATTCATCGCTGAGTTATCTAAAGCGCTTTAAGTTCCATCGGATTAAACTTGATCGGCTCTTCATAAAGGATTTTCCTGAAAAAGACAATGGGCATATTGCTTCTTTAATCATACAGTTGGCCAACAGTTTAGAAGTTGAAATTGTGGCGGAAGGCATTGAAAAAGAGGTACAGAAGGAATTTTTGTTGACTCGTGGTTGCAATTTTATACAGGGCTATTACTACTCCAAACCGTTATCCAAAGAAAGCTGTTTGGAATATATTAAGAAGAGTTTAAAAATAATTGAGTGAATCCTGTTTATATTAAATGATATGATGGAATAAATAAAGTAATGTATTAGTTTAATAGGAGGCCCGATATGAAATTTGAAATCATGGATAAAATATCCCATATTGAAGATTCAATCGTCTTATTTATGGATGAGACGTTGGCATTTTCTTCAGATATTCCTGAAAGTTTGAGCTTGGAGTTGTCGCATTATGTAAGTCGGTTAAAGTCTAAAAAGACCTATAAAGGCAAAATAGGTGAAATCCACTACGGCACGATTAAAGTGGCGCAGGATTATCTAGATGTTGCAATTTTAGGACTCGGTAATTATGACACTTTTTCAGTGATTAAACTGCAAAATAGTCTGGCTGAGGTCTTTAGAAATCTCAAGGCCAAGAATACGCAAAGTATTTTTGTCATAGGAGAACAGTTGACACATTACATGGACTCCAAAAGAAAGAGGAGTATCTTATTGTCTGAAGTACTTGTGATGGCAGATTATGAATTTTCGGAATATAAAAGTAATTTTGAACCCCAAGCAGTGGAAAATATTTTTCTCTTGGGTGATTTTGATAAAAACTTTGTGGACGAGGGCATCGTTTTGGGAGAGTCCAATAAGATTGCACGACACTTGGTTAATTTACCAGCAAATAAGCTCACACCGATCTATCTGGCTGAACTCGTGAAATCTTATGGAAATATAAACGGTTTTGAAGTCACTGTTGATCATAAAAGTGAGATTGAAGCCCTTGAAATGAGTGCTTTTTTGGAAGTGGCTAAGGGATCGTCGCAACCGCCTGTTTTAATCACAATGAGGTATACAGGTCATCCAGAATCAGATCATAGACTTGGTTTTGTCGGTAAGGGACTGACTTATGATTCTGGTGGTTTGTCCATAAAGTCCACTTCTGGCATGGTGACAATGAAGTCTGATATGGGCGGCGCAGCAGCGGTAATTGGCGCTATGATTGCGATATCTAAATTGAAATTAAAAGTGAATGTCACAGCAGTTGTTGCTGCTTGTGAGAACATGATTTCCGGTGCCAGCTACAAACCAGGCGATATTATTTCATCTATGGCTAAGAAAAGTATCTTTATAGGCAATACGGATGCTGAAGGTCGATTGACTTTAATCGATGCAGTACACTACATCATTGAGAAAGAAGCTGTCTCTGCCGTCATAGATGTTGCCACGCTCACAGGTGCGGCAATTCATTGTCTGGGGCATGATGCCACCTGTGCGGTTTCAAATAATGATGATTATTATGAAGTGGTGCAAAAGAGTTTTGCCAAGTCCAATGAGCATGTTTGGAGATTGCCGATATTGGATGAGTACAAAGAACTTTTAAAACATCACGAAGCGGATTTAACCAACACGGCAGGGTCTCCTGGTACGATAACGGCAGGGTTATTTATTGGTGAATTTGTTCATGATAAACCTTGGGTACATCTTGATATTGCCGGGACAGCTTTTAAAGATAAACAAGCTGGCATTTTCACAAAAGGCGGTACAGGTGTTGCCACAAGGCCACTATACTATGTTGCAAAAAAATTTGCAGCGAAATAAGAAAGGAGAATGAGATGATCGGAAAAGATATTGAGATTTTCAAACAAGCGATTATAAATGAAGTAGAGGGTTATGAATTTTATAAAATGGCTGCTTACAGCGCCGAAAATGATATTTCTAAGAAAACCTTTTTAGATCTTGCAAATGAAGAGTTAAAACACATTGATTGGCTAAAGGATGCACTTAAGAAATTGAGTACAGACCCACAGGACCAAACAACACTGGCATTACTTGAAAACCCGCCTTCGCCGGATATTTTCAAATGGGATAATGTCAGAATAAAACAAGCGAGTATGGCGGTGTCTGTTTTTGGAATCGGCATTGAGATGGAAAGAGCTTCTGTTAAATTTTATGAAGATGCAATGAATAACACTTCATTTGATACGGCTAAAAAAATATTTGAAGTTCTGGCAAAATGGGAAAAAGTTCATTTGGAACAATTTTCTGCAGAGTATGATCGTCTCATTAAAGATTGGTGGAGCGATCAAGGTTTTGAACCTTTTTAAATGAATAGTGAATTGATATGCAAAAAAACTGTCTTGGAGATGCCATTTCTCCAAAACAGTTTTTTTTTAAGATTTGAGCCGAAAGCTGTGATGAGGAATGTTCATCCTCAAAAAGCATCAGCGAAAATCGCAAAAGCATTTGTGAAAATGGGTCTGAAATGTAAATTGATGATTTAAATGCTATTTTATGCAATAAAGATATTATTTATTTGTAGAAATGTCATATATACATTAAAATAGTATTATAAGCAAAGAGAATTTTGGAGGTATAGTGGATAAAATTTATGAGACCTCTTTAAGTGATCCGTGTAAAGCATGGTTAAAGTCAAAGGGATGTGCCGTATCGGCGGAAGTTAAGAGTGTTGATTTATTAGGAATATATACCCGTGAAGAGGAAGAGATTTCAATTGCAATTGAGCTCAAAGTCAAGTTGAACCTTGAACTTATTTTGCAAGCGGTTGAGAGACAAAAAATCGTGGATTATGTCTATATTGCAGTGCCCCACGAATACAAAGTTTTGGAAAGCCCACGGTTTAAAAAAATAAAATTGCTATTGAGGCGACTAAACGTAGGTCTGTTAACGGTTAATTTTAGATCAATTGCGCCTTATGTCACGGAGATTATAGAAGCAAAGCCATATGATTTCGAGAAGAGCAGAAGGTTAGCAGATAAAAAAAAACAGGCGCTTTTAAAAGAGTTTCATTCGAGAATAACGGACTCAAATGATGGCGGCGCCACGAAACGTAAATTGATGACAGCTTATAGAGAGCAATCTCTTTTAATTGCACATTACTTATCACAAGAGCAAGCGCCCATGACGATAAAAGCTTTAAAGGCTGTGGGTGCGCCTGCAAAAGCAGGTGTAATTTTGAGGAATAACCATTATGAATGGTTTGAGCGCGTTTCGACGGGGTGTTATCGATTGACTGAATCTGGCACTGAAGCAGTTGAGACCTATGAAGATATCATACTTAAAATTGTTGGCTTTTCGGAGGACTTATGAATATTGCATCGAAGAAGAATGATAACTGGATGCAAGAATTTAATATTATTCAGATTCAAAAAATAATTGTGATTGCCACAGTGGATGCGATTATATCTGGGTTTAGCATGAATATTTTGCCAACGGCATATACTATAAATTTAGCGGTGGCAATTTTACCCATTTATTATTATTTTGATAGACGTTTAAATCCAGTGTTGACGGCAACATTTATTGCAAGTATAGGCTTGCTTTTTAGAACCTTTACAGGTTATTATTATTATGGCTCATTTGAAGCTGCATTTTGGGCAGATTTTAATTTTCTTTTTTTTGATATGACGTATGGTGTTATTTTTTACCTAATTTTCTATAGAGATGCGCGAAAGACCCTTTTCACGTTGTACTTGGCTGCAATGGCAAGTGACTTTCTTGGTAATGCATCTGAATTTATTTCTAGATATGGGATCATGATGTATACCTCTAATAATGTCATGGCAACACTTTTTTTGGTGGCGGCAATTAGAGGCGTCATTGCAGTAACGCTGTGTGTCTCTATCAATTATTACAATTCATTTTTGAGAAAGGAAGAACATGATGAAAGATATAGGATGCTTTTAAATATTATTTCGGACTTAAAGGGTGAAATCTATTTCTTGCACAGTAATACTGAGCATGTGGAATCTGTTATGGATGAGGCGTTTAGTTTGTACCGAGAGTATGATAAACTAGATGAGGCCAATCGAAAAAATAAGGCATTAAATATCGCAAAAGATGTTCACGAGATTAAGAAAAATTATTTTAGAGTCATTGAAGGTATCGATGAGATTATTTTAAAGGAAAAGCCTAATGATAAATTGTCTTTGAAGGATTTAGCAAAAATTTTGCATTTATCCTTGACGAGACAACTCGAAATGAGTCATGTGCCCATTGTTTTAACTTTTCATGTTCAAAGTGAAGCTTTGATTAAAGAGCACAATTTGTTGATGTCTGTTTTGAGAAACTTAATAAATAATAGCGTTGAAGCCATAGAAAATGGTGGCAAGGTTGAAGTTTTTCACAATGAAAATGAAATGAGGCATGAATTTGTTATAACTGATGATGGTAAGGGCATGTCGCTTGAAATGCAAAACTATATCTTTAATCCAGGTTATTCGACCAAATATGATGATGAGACGGGTAACTCCAATAGAGGTATTGGCTTATCTCTGGTCAAAGATATTGTAGAAAATGTCTTTAATGGCAACATTGAAGTAGAATCAAAAGTGGGAGTTGGCACGCGTTTTAGTGTTACCATTCCTAAAGAATCTATTGAGTAGGGAGGTATTATGAAAATCTATATTGTGGATGATGATATCAGTGTCATTAAAATGTTAGAAGAAATCATTTTAGATGAGGTGCTTGGTGAACTCATTGGTTCGAGTTTAAGCAGTAAAAAAGCACTTGAAGAAATCCCCATTCTTAAACCCGATATTATTCTGTTGGATTTGTTGATGCCTGAAGTGGATGGCACGACACTGGTAGAAATTTTAAAAGAGCAAGAATGCCAATCTAAATTTATAATGATCTCTCAGGTGTCTTCAAAGAAGATCATTGGAGAGGCCTATGAGCGTGGTATTACTTTTTATATCAGCAAACCAGTCAATAAAAGAGAAGTTGCCACAGTGATTAGAAATGTAACAGATAACATTATGATTGAGCAGAATTTAGATAAGATAAAAAAAGTGTTAAATTTTGATAGTCACAATCAGCCTACAGTTTCACCAAGTAGTGTCACTGGACAACAGGATAGCCTTGAGAAGAAAATTAAAGTTATTTTTAGTCGCCTCGGTATTTTAGGGGAATCTGGATGTGACGAGATGATTAAACTCTGTAAATATATTAAGGAAGGCAAGATCAGTCTAACTTCTAATAAGCTCAAGGATATCAGCAATGAAATATCAGATAATCCAAAGGCCATGGAACAGCGAATTAGAAGGGCCATTAATAGAGGCTTGAGTAATATCGCAAGCCTTGGTATTGAAGATTACTTGAATGAAGTTTTTGTAAAATATTCCAATACTCTATTTGATTTTGAACAAGTTAGACTTGAAATGGAGTATTTACGCGGTAAAAAAGCCTATGGTGGTAAAATAAATATAAAAAAATTCATAGATAACTTAATTCTATTAGTGGACGAAATGTGAGTATTAGCAATGCTTTCATATAGATTGTCCTATAATGATGTGCAATGATATTTCCGAAAAGTCAGAAAATTCAAAAAGACTTCAAATCTTTTTGAATTTTTTTTATTTATTTTGAACAGGTTACGTATAATGAACGTATCTTTTAAAAGGGGGGATTTGCGCATGCAAACGAAAAAAGTATCACCATGGATAGCACTTATTCCAGTAATTTTTTTACTTGTAACGTTATCTTACACGATTCTTATACTTGAAGGATCGCCACACATTCCTTTGATGACGTCTGCAATTTTTGCTTCTTTGGTAGCCATGTTTATGTTGGGTGCAGAATGGAGTGAAATCGAAGAAGGGATTGTGGAAACAATCAAAATGTCTATGGGGGCTATTCTTATTCTGATGATTATTGGTATGGTTATCGGCACATGGATTTTGTCAGGTGTTGTACCTACGATGATCTATTATGGTCTTAAAATCTTGTCTCCAAAGATTTTTTTACTTGCAACGCTTTTAATGTGCTCCATTGTTTCTCTATCGACGGGGTCGTCATGGACGACTGCTGGAACCGTCGGTGTGGCATTGATGGGGGTTGGAATGGGTCTTGGCATTCCTTCGCCAATGATTGGTGGGGCTATTATCTCAGGTGCATACTTTGGTGATAAAATGTCTCCACTCTCTGATACAACTAATCTTGCACCGGCAATGGCAGGCGCGAAGTTATTTGATCATATTAAGCACATGCTCTTCACCACAGGGCCATCTTATATTATCGCAGGCATTGTATTTCTTGTTTTGGGTTTTCAATTTGGTAATAATGCAATGGATTTGACGATTATAGATGAAATGAATCAAGGCCTATCTCAAGGTTTTAATCTCAATCCACTGTTATTATTAATTCCACTAATCGTAATTGGTATTGTTGTCATGAAGGTTCCTGCAATTCCAGGTCTCTTTGGCGGCGCAATTATTGGTGGTTTTGCAGCTATGATCTTCCAAGGCTCCACAATAGGAGATGTCGTAAATGCACTTCATAGTGGCTATGTCTCTACTACAGGGGTTGCGTCTGTGGATGAGTTATTAACACGAGGCGGTCTCAATAGCATGATGGGTACAGTGGCATTAATACTCTGTGCTATGGCATTTGGTGGCGTTATGGAAAAAACGGGCATGCTCGAAGCGCTTGCAAATGTCGTTTTACACTTTGCAAGAAGCACTGGACAATTGGTTGTTGCTGTTATTGGATCTGCAGTGTTCATGAACTTAGTTGCAGGAGATCAATATTTGGCAATTGTCATTCCAGGTAGAATGTACAAAGAAGCATTTGAACGCAAAGGATTAGCACCTAAAAATTTATCTCGAGCGCTTGAAGATTCTGGTACTTTAACGTCATCGTTAATTCCGTGGAATACTTGTGGCGCCTTTATGATTGCCACACTTGGACTTGCGCCTTGGACTTATATTCCATTCTGTATTCTAAATCTTGTCAATCCATTGGTTTCAATTTTCTATGGCTTCACAGGGATTACTATGGAAAAATTAGATGAAAATGCTGAGGTTCAAACAGAAATTGCGTAAATAATTTTTGAAATGGAAGCCCCGGATCATATGATTTGGGGCTTTTATGCGCGTGCATAGCCTAAGACAAGAGTGTACCAAATCATGATGTGAGATTAGGATACATAATTGTAACCAAAAATGTTATTATAACCATAGAATAAAGCATAAAAGAGGTATCGATGAAATCCATTAATCAAGAAATCATAAGTGTACTAGAGTCTATTCCGCTTTTTAGAGGTATTGATCGTCAAGACATTGTCAATATGCTTGGCTGTTTAAATCCAAGAATGAGTTCATATCAAAAAAACCAGCCCATTGCCTCTATAGGAGATCCTTTTTTGGGTCTTGGGATTATTTTAGAAGGTGAAGTGATTGTTGCCAAGGAGAATATCGCTGGCAATAGGATGATTATAACTGTACTTAAAAAAGGTGATATGTTTGGTGAGATGATGAGCTTTTCAATGCATACGACATGGATTGCAGCAGTCACGGCTCAAACACAATCCCAAATTATATTTATCTCACCTGAAAAAGTGATTAGTCAATGCGAAAAGATGTGCTCTGGACATAAAAAATTAATAGAAAATATACTTGCAATTATGGCTAAAAAAGCACTGCTTTTAAATCGAAAAGTTGAGTATTTGACGATAAAGACTCTTAGAGGCAAACTTTGTGCCTATCTTCTGGAAACACAAAAGAGAACACAGGATGTTTTCTTTGAACTGCCAATGAATAGAGATGAAATGGCGGATTTTTTTAATGTGGCAAGGCCCTCAATTTCTCGCGAATTGAGTAAAATGCGAGAAGATGGGTGGATTGATTTTCACAAGTCCACTTTTAAAATTTTAAATGTGGATCAATTAAAAAACTATATAGAATAATTTTTTTAGAAAAAAGTATTGACATTTTATTGGATTAAGTTAAAATGATACGTAACAATATAACCTAAAACATTGATTAAGAGTAGTAGTTGTGATAGCACCTTTTAGAGAGTCAGCGATTGGTGAAAGCTGATAGGGAAAATAGCAATGAATGGACTTATGAGTGCAATCTGAAATTGAGTAGGTACGCCGGGTGCTCCCGTTATAGAGTACAGAAGTTGATGGACTTCGAAGAATCATGAGATTGGCATATATCTCACACCTTTTTGCAGGTGTGAGATTTTTTTTACTTAAAGGTGGCATAGCGAGAAACCTCGTCCTTTTAACATAGGATGGGGTTCTTTTTTTTCAATAAAATGCAATATGTGAATGTTTGTATGTTTTAAAGTGAATATTTGAACAGTGGTATAGGATTGATGACTCTGAAGTGTTCAGAGCATTTAAGACAAAATAAGATTGTAGAAGGGAAGGGGAAAAATATGTTCGATAAAGTAACGCGTAGAGAATCTTTAAACTATGAAGAATCCATTCTGCTTGCAGATGATGTGCTGAATAAGCGCATGGCAGATGACAAGATTGAGACGGTTTTAATAGAGCTCAATCAAAAAGGAGAGACTTATCATGAAATCGCTGGTTTTGCCACTGCAATGAAACAAAATGCGAAATCATTTGAAACGGCTGGGCTCAATATCATGGATACTTGTGGGACAGGTGGCGATGGCCTCGAGACATTTAATATCAGCACAGCAGTGGCTTTCGTACTTGCTGCAGCAGGGATTCGCGTTGCAAAGCACGGGAACAGATCTGTTTCTTCGAAGTGTGGCAGTGCAGATATTCTAGAAGCCATGGGCATTGATTTGCAATTGAGCACACGAGAAAATGAAAATCTATTTAGGGAAGAGGGCTTTTGTTTCTTATTTGCACAATCCTATCATAGGAAAATGAAAACAATTATGCCAATCCGGAAAAAGATTGGCAAGCCAAGTATCTTTAATATCATAGGGCCTTTGTCTAATCCTGCGCGTGTGACGCATCAAATGATTGGCGTTTACACACCTGAATTATTGCAACCCGTTTATGAAGCGATGAAAATGATTGGGCTTAAATCAGGTGCAGTGGTACATGGATACGGTGGCATGGATGAGCTATCCCTAGAAGGTGAAAATGAGATCTTATATTTCCGAGAGGGCAAAGAAGAGCATCTTGTGATTGATCCAGTGCATTATGGATTTGAGAGAATAGAGAACAAGCAACTGAAAGGGGGGACTAAAGAAGTTAATTTAAAAATAATGCGAGAGCTTTTATTAGGGGAAGAATCGCCCTATAAAGAAGCCGTGATACTAAATGCCGGATTTTGCATTTATCTCAACGAGTATGCAGATTGTATAGAAGAAGGCATAAAAATAGCGCGTACACTTATTGACGAAGGACACGTTAGAACAAAGGTGAATTCAATTTTGAAGACACAAGCTTATTTAAAAGCCAATACCATTCTAGATGAAATATTTGAGTATAAGAAACAAGTGCACAACTCTGAAGTCATAACACCGCTTTCAGAGCAGCAGGCCCAAAGTGATTCTACAAAAAAGAGAGCAAAACTGAGTACGTTGCTCAAAGCCTCTAGAGCACTCTATCTTAAAGAACAGCATCATTGTTCTTACCCTATTATCGGGGAAATCAAGAGGGGTTCGCCTTCAAAGGGCAAATTCACAGAGGCGCTTGATATTGAAGCTGTAATACAGCATTATGAAACTTTAAATGTAGTGGGCGTTTCTGTTTTAGTAGATCAAAAATATTTCTATGCACATGAAAATGATGTAGATGTCGTGAGTCAATTAACTGAAAAACCTATTTTATACAAAGAGTTTATCGTTTCTGAGGCGCAGATTCAAATGGCCAAATACAAAGGGGCTTCAACGATTCTTTTAATTGCCAGAATGTTGTCTGCAGAAGTCCTTCAAAATTTGACCGACACGGCACATGAGTTAGGTCTCGAAGTGCTTATGGAAATTCATCAGGCAGATGAGTTCGAAAAAGTGCAGGGGATTGATTTTGATATACTGGGCATTAACAATCGCGATTTGCAAACTTTTAAAACAGATATTAATGTGTCGGTGAATTTATATGCTGCGCTTTCACTGGAATCCTATGACAAACCGATTATCAGCGAAAGTGGGATTACCAGTCTTGAAGAGATGGATTATTTAATCAAAATAGGCTTTCACGGTGTCCTCATGGGTGAAAATTTGATTAAAAGTATTGCGCCAACTGGGATTAAAATTTGTGGAATCAAAAATGTTGAAGATGCAAGACTTGTTGCCGAAAGCGGTGCGGATTATATTGGGCTTGTGTTGGCAGAGAGTAAGCGTAAAGTTACGCTGGCACAAGCGGGTGAAATTATAAGTGCAATAAAAGAGCAAGACATTAAAAGTGTTGCTGTGTTTAAGGATCAAAGTGTGGCGGAAATTAACAGCGTCATAGAGGCAGTTCCCTTTGATATGATACAGATTCATGGGACATTTGATGATTATGAAGCACTGATGAGGCCTGTTGAAATTATAAAAGCTTTCAGCCACGAGGAAGTTCTAGAAATAATTGCTGAACATAAAGACCTTAAAGGTCATCCAATGGTGAATTACTATCTCATAGATGCAACGGTTCCAGGATCAGGTAAAACATTTGATTGGACACTTTTAGAGCAAATGAATTCGAATAAGCCGCTTATTATTGCTGGTGGGTTGACCTCTGAAAACGTAGGGACATTAATCCATGCATATCACCCTTTTGCTGTGGATGTCAGCTCGGGGGTTGAACAAGAGGGCGAGAAAAACAAAGATAAGATCTATCAATTTATAAATAAATGTCATTCAGCAGATGAATGTAAACGCATAAAGGGAGGCGTAAGCTATGAAGTACGGTGAATATGGCGGTCAGTATATTTCGGAAATTTTAATGGAAGCTGTGATTGAACTCGAAGAGACTTTCACAAAACTTAAAGAGGATCGCACGTTTATAGAGTCTTTTCAATACTATATGAAGCAATATGTAGGCAGGGAAAATCCGCTTTACTATGCTGAAAATTTCAGTAAAAAGTGTGGGGGTGCAAAAGTTTATTTAAAGAGAGAAGATTTAAATCATACAGGTGCCCATAAAATTAACAATGCCATAGGACAAGCATTAATTGCCAAGCACATGGGGAAAGAAAAGGTAATTGCTGAGACCGGTGCAGGCCAGCACGGTGTGGCAACTGCCACGGCATCGGCATTATTGGGGCTTAAATGCAAGGTCTTTATGGGTGAAGAGGACATGAGACGCCAAAAATTAAATGTGTTCAAAATGGAGTTGCTTGGCACAGAAGTGGTGCCGGTGACATCAGGGAGTCGTGTTTTAAAAGACGCGACAAATGAAGCGTTGAAGTATTGGGCAGCGAATATTGAAGATACGCATTATATCATTGGCTCTGCAATTGGACCGGCACCATATCCTAAAATTGTAAAGTACTTTCAAAGAATTATAGGCAGGGAAACGATGGCTCAACACTTTGAGCAGGAAGGTAAAAATCCAACTGCAATCATTGCCTGTGTAGGCGGTGGTAGTAATGCGATCGGCATGTTTGAACCCTTTATAGATTTAAAAGAGGTAAAGCTCTTTGGGATTGAAGCCTCGGGTAAAGGCATTGATTCTGGGGAACATGCGTGTTCAATCAACGGTGGCAGAATTGGGATATTACATGGCACAAAGACTTATTTGCTACAAGATGAGGATGGGCAAATAGAAGAAGCGTACTCGATTTCAGCAGGTTTAGACTATCCTGGCATAGGGCCTGAACACAGTCATCTAAACGATATTGGTCGCGTCAAATATTATCCAATAAGTGACAGAGAAGCTTTAGAAGCATTTGACATACTGTGTAAATGCGAGGGCATTATACCTGCACTTGAAAGTGCACATGCAGTTGCATATGCTTTAAAACTGGCACCTCAAATGAGTCCAGAAGAGACGATTGTCGTCAATCTATCTGGCAGGGGCGATAAAGATGTCGAAACGATAAAGGAGTATTATGATGAAAACAATTAATACCGTATTTGAGAATAATAAAAAAGCGCTTATATCCTATGTCATGGTAGGTGATGGTGGCTTTGAAGCAAGTCTGGATTACGCTCGATTTCTGATTGACAGCGGCATTGATCTATTAGAACTTGGCATGCCTTTTTCAGACCCAGCAGCTGATGGGGAGACCATTTTAAATGCAGGACTAAGGGCGCTGAAAGCCAAGACGACTTTTAAGGATGTCATCCGTTTTGCTGAAACAATCCATGCTGAGACGGATATGCCAATGGTGGTTATGACTTATCTCAATCCTATTTATCAATTTGGCTTCGAAAAAGCCTGTGAATTGCTCTCTAAGGCAGGCGTGCAGGGTGTTATTATTCCCGATCTACCACATGAAGAATCAGCTGAATTTAAAAGGATTGCAGATCGATATGAAATGAATATCATCCCTTTAATTGCACTTACAACAAGTGAAAATCGTGTTAAAGAAATTGTCAAAGAGAGCAAGGGATTTATATACCTAGTTGCCGTTAAAGGGATCACTGGTACGCAAAGACCAGATTTAAAAGAAGTGACCTTTATGACCGATAAGATAAAAAAATATACTCAAACACCTGTAGTTGCAGGTTTTGGAATTAGAAGCAGAGAGGATATCAATGATTTTAATCAGGTGGTAGATGGGGTTGTCATTGCGAGTCGATTTATTGATTTGAGAGAATCCGGAAGGTTGGCAGAAATTAAAAACATTATCAATATCTAATGACTATGTGCAAAGACAGAGATTGTGGCTGTTGAGTAACATTGAACCCAAGGGGCTGTTGTAAAGCAGCCTTAAATTAAAATGACTAGAACAAGATCCATCGGGATTTTATTCTAGTCATTTTTTTATCAAAATAAATAGACTTTTTTGAGGGGCCATCTCGAAAATGAGTTGTTAGAATAAGAGAAAACTGCTACGATTATCATAAAAGCAAGATGATTATGATAAACTGCTACGATTGCTGTAAAACCGTTAAGAGGAGAAAATGTATAAAGTGCTTTATGTCCTATAAACAGGAAGTATATTCTGTATTGTAGGAATGCTTAAGGCCATTGAACTTAAAAAACACGCATTTGCAGGATTGTAACTTTAGAGAAAATGGCATTAAAATTGCTTCAATAATCAGTAGGGTTTATTTTAGGAGGCGAAAATGCATACAAATAGTACATATGATGTTAAAGGGACTAGAGCTGAGATTAATCTCAGTTTTTTAAAGAAAAATTTTGATGAGATCAGAAAAAATATAAGATCGAATGTGTTAATAGCAGGTGTCGTTAAAGCAAATGCGTATGGACATGATCTGCACACGATGTCTGATGAGCTGATTGCACTGGGTTGCGATTATCTCATGGTTGCCAATTTGAGAGAAGCACTTAGCATTAGAGCACATATTGAAAAATCAGGCGTAAAGGCATCGGTGCCAATAATGGTAATGGGCGTCACTACACAAGATGATTTTAAACGTGCTGTAAAGGCTGACATTACGCTTACGATTTTTACGTTAGAAGATGCAAATTTACTCAATGATGCGGCATTAAGTTTAAAAAAGACAGCAAAGGTCCATGTTAAATTGGACACTGGGTTCAATCGGCTAGGTTATAAAGATCATCACCTGGCCGTTGAGGACATTCAGAAAATGATACAAATGCAGGCGATTATGGTGGAGGGGTTATTTACGCATTTAGCCCTTAAAGATCGTGATTCTGATGCGATTCAGTTTAATCGGTTTGATCATGTCATTCATGCATTAGAGGCTAAGGGCATAAAAATACCTATAAAGCACGCTTGTGATAGTATAGGGACAATTGCATATCCTGAAAGACAATACGACCTCGTGAGGATGGGGGCGCTTTTATATGGCTATTGCAGTAGACCGACACCTTTTGAACTCATACCGATAATGACTCTCAAAACCAACATATCGGCAATCAAATGGATAGAAGCAGGAGAAGGCGTGAGTTATGACTATACTTATATGGTCAATGAAAGGCGTCTCATTGCAACATTGCCTGTGGGATATGCTGACGGTGTTCCAAGAGCACTTTCAAATCAAGGTTATGTTATTATAAATGGCATGAGAGCACCGATTGTAGGCCTAATGTGTATGGATCAGTGCATGGTGGATATCACTGCTATCCCCAATTGCAAAATTGGCAGTGAGGTGATCTTGTTTGGCAGCGCATTATTGCCTTTAGGTGTTTTGGCATCACTGGCTAAAACGAATCGCAATGAGATACTCAGCAGAATTTCAATGCGCGTACCAAGAGTTTATTATAGAGATCAGGAGATCTGTAAAATTGTCGATTATCTACTATGATTCTCTATCGTAAGAGAACACTTATTATGCAGGAGGACAATATGTATTTAGAAAATCCGTCATTTTTAAAAATTAAAGATTTAGAACCTTGGCTTATAGAAACAAGGCGCAAAATTCATATAAATCCTGAACTCAGCGAACGAGAACAGGAGACACAGGCGTTTATTGAAGCATTGCTAGATGAAATGGGTATTGCGCATAAAAGATATGCGGATACAGGCGTGGTGGCTGTTTTAGAGGGAGGCGTGCAATCTGAAAATATGCGCGTAGTTGGCATTAGAGCAGATATAGACGCATTGCCGATAAATGAGCGCATCCTGTCGCCATATCGTTCTGAAAAACCAGGTGTTATGCATGCTTGTGGGCATGATGCACACACGACAATACTCCTAGGAACACTTAAGTACTTAAAAGAACATCAAGACAGCTGGTCGGGTACAGTTAAGGGATTTTTCCAGCCTGCTGAGGAAACCATCGGTGGTGCCCAGAGAATGGTTGCTGAAGGCTGTATGGATAGTCCGAAAGTAGATTTCGTTTTAGGATTACATGTGATGCCCTATCTAGAGGTAGGTCAGATTGAAACAAGGGAAGGCAAACTCAATGCGGCCTCCGATGGATTGAAAATTGTGGTTAAGGGTAAATCAGCACATGGTGCGTATCCCGAGAAAGGTGTCGATGCCATCAATATATCTGCTCAGATTCAGATTGCAATTGCAAATCTCATGAGCCGCCAGATATCACCATTGGATCAAGCCGTGGTCTCAATTAATCAAATTAGAGGCGGTGTGAAAGACAACATCATATGTGATGAGGTGATCATGTCAGGGATGATGAGAACTTCAGATGAAACGCTCAGGGGTGCTTTAAAGGACAAAATCACACGAGTAGCAGAGGGCATAGCACATTCAAATGATGGTGAAGTGGCGGTGTCTTTTAGTGAAGGATACCCTGCACTGGTAAATGATGTGGCGGTTGCAAGGCAAATTAAGAAGATCGCAAGTCAATGTTTAGGGGAAGAAAATGTGTTTGAGAAAGAGGCACCTTCACTGGGCGTAGAAGACTTTTCCTTTTTTTTAGATCGTGCACCGGGTGCTTTCTATCACTTAGGCTGTGGCAATAAAGAGAAAAATATAACCTCTTCATTGCATACAGACACGTTCGATATAGATGAGTCTTGCTTGGCAGTGGGTGTGTTCTTGCAATGCGAGATGAGTCTTTCAATACTTAAAAAGGAGGCGTAAGATGAAACTATATGTAAGTTCTGACATGGAAGGTATTGCAGGTGTAGTCAGTTGGGACGAGGTCAATAAAGGTCAAAGTGAATACGTGTGGGCATGTGAGCAAATGACTCGAGAAGTGCAGGTGGTTTGCGAAACGGCTATGGCACTAGGCAGTGAAAAGATATTGCTGAAAGATGCGCATGATACAGGGCGCAATATTGATATTTCAGAGTTGCCAAAGGGTGTTTTAATAAATAGGTCGTGGTCTAGAGACCTTCTCGTTATGATGTCAGGTGTGGATGAAGGCTATGATGCAGTAATATTCACTGGATATCATGCAGGTGCTTATTCTGATGGCAATCCATTGGCGCATACGATTAACGCTACAAGTATGAAGTGGATTAAGATGAATGGCGTTCTTGTAAGTGAGTTTATGATGAATGCTTATACAGCTGCTTATTATAAGGTTCCTGTGATTGTAATTACAGGAGATCAAGCAATTTGCCAAGAGGCGAAACGGTTAATTCCAGAAATTACGACTATTGCCGTTAAAAGCTGTAAAGGTGGGGCGTGTACCACAATGACTGGCAATCACGCTTTAGCTGCAATTGAAGAGGGGACTAAAATTGCCCTTAAAAAATTTAAGGCGTCACCAAGTGCCTGTATGCTTTCTATACCAGAAAAAATGACTTTTGAAATCAACTTCACAAATGCCGCGCTAGCTTACAGAGCTTCTCAATATAAAGAGGTGGAACTTGTTGATGCCTGTACGATCAGATATTCAACGACAGATTATTATGAGTTTCTTAGAATGTTTTTCTTTGCATGTTGAAGTTGTATGAACATTGTGCTATAGTGTTTTTGGAGGCGTTGTATGTTCTTATATGAAAACAGAAATCAATTGGATAGATTAGAACATTATATTGCGAATATTTCAGCATATTCTGCATATCTTGTAGGGGAAGTCTGTCCAAAATTGAGGTTTTTATGTGAGTAAGACATCGCGATGTTAGTCTTTTAACCCGTGTATTTACTTGCACGGGTTTTTTTGTGCCAATTTATAGGCATTCATAAAACCTCTTATAAAATGAGGAGTATAAAATGATTAAAATAGGATTTAGTGAAATAGAAAAATATTATGGTGCAAACAAAGTTTTGGATCAATTGACATTTGATGTACATGAATCAGAAGTTGTTGGTATACTTGGTGCAAATGGCGCAGGTAAAACGACTCTTTTTAAATTATTGCTTGGAAGTGAAAAATGGGAATCCGGTCAAATTTTTATTTCAAAACAAGCTAAAATAGGCTTGCTTGAACAGATTCCGAAAGTGAACCCAGAAATATCAGTCCGAATGTACTTGCAATCTGCTTTTAATGAACTCATCGATATTCAAAGAGAAATGAAATTTCTTGAACAACGCTTAATGACTGAGCAAGATGAAACACTCATTCAGAAGTATGGAAAGCTTCAGACGGCATTTGAACTTGGCAATGGATATGAGGTTGAAGATAAAATAGATCAGATCTGTAAAACCCTTAGTATTTCAAATGAGATGCAAGCACAATTCTACATGAAGTTAAGTGGTGGTGAAAAAACGCGTGTCAATCTGGCAAAAATATTACTTCAGGACGTCAATGTGTTGCTGTTGGACGAACCTACCAATCATCTGGATCTTGACACCATAGAGTGGTTAGAGTCCTTTCTGATGACTTTTAAAGGAATTGTGCTGATCATCTCTCATGACCGCTATTTTCTCGATCAAACTGTGACGAGAATCGTCGAGATCAAAGCGGGCAAAGCTGAATTGTACGGCGGCGGATATACTTTTTACGCTTCAGAGAAAGAATTGAGATATGAGCAACAGTTAAATCATTTTGAGCAAAATCAAAAAAAATTAAAACAGCTGGAAGCAGCTGCTAAGAGATTGCATTTGTGGGCGACGCAGGCGGATAATCCCAAATTGCATAAACAGGCGTTCGCCATAGAAAAGCGTATTGAACGAATGCCCAAAATTGAAAAGCCGCTTAAGGAGAGTGCCATTAAGAATCAATTTACGGCGTCGTCGCTACGCAGTAAAGAGATGTTAACATTAGAAGGCGTTTGTAAGTCTTTTGGAAATCAAAAGATATTGGATGGATTAACAGCTAAAGTATTTTATAAAGATCAAATTGCTATTCTTGGAGACAATGGCTCTGGTAAATCGACCCTTCTTAAGTTGATCATGGATCAGTTGAATTTAGATTCAGGTGTTGCTGAGTTTGCTCCGAGTGTCAATGCGGCCTATTTGCCTCAGGAAATTCATTTTGACAATCCCAATATGACGGTATTGGAATTCATTATGGATGCGCTTTCTTTGACTGAAGGGCAGGGAAGAGCTGTTTTGGCCAGTTATAAATTTCAACAAGAAATGGTTTTTAAGAAGATCGGGACCTTATCAGGCGGTGAGAAAACAAGATTAAAACTCTGTGAAATGATGCAACTTAAGGTCAATTTTTTGTTGCTAGATGAACCTACCAATCACTTGGATTTAAAGTCTAGAGAATGGATTGAAGATTCTATTGAAGAATACACTGGAACACTTGTATTCGTGTCTCATGACAGACATTTCATCAATAAATTTGCCAAGAAGATTTGGTGGTTAAAAGATCGAAAAATAACATTCGTCGATGGGGACTATGAAAAATATAGAGCGGAAAAGCAAATGCTCCAGTTAGCGGATGAAGCCATTGGAAGTGGGGGTAAAGAGGCCCTTTCAATAGTAGAAGAAAAGAGAGCATCCCATTTTTTACAGGATACCAATAGCACCAAAAAGAAAAATACTTTTATGATAGAAAAATTGGAAAGGGAAATGCAGGATATTGAAAATCAAATTGAAACGATAGAGGAGACTATAAAATCACGATTTGATGATTATCAAAGCATTCAAGCCTTGATGGCACGCAAAACAGAGCTAGAAGAAAAATATGTGGCTGTTTTTCAAAAATGGGAAAATTATATTTCTTAAACTTAAGTGGATTGCATTTATTCGATAATTTAGAATATAGTGGGTATAAGAACAATGTCAGTATTTGGCATTGTTTTTTTTATCAAACAACAAGATTTGAGCCAAAAGCTGTGAAGAGGTATGTTCACCCTCAAACAGCGTCAGCGAAAATCGTTTTGAGACATCGAGCGATGGGTCAAATGTTGTTATATCGTTATCGTGTATTATGTAAAGGTGATCAAAATGAAAAAAATTTTCTTTAGGATGATAGTCATATTATTGCTTTTTGCTATTTTAGGTGTATCGCTTAATTTGTGGGGATTATCTACGTTTGTATCTGAAATTGAAGAGATCGTCTATAAACGAGATATGGCGTATATTGACCAAGTCTTCAATAGATTGGATATCATACTCACACTTGTCAGTGGCGAAATTCAGAAAAGTAATGTCATAGAAAGTGAGATTAACGAAAATTTCACAAAATATAAGTTAGAGGTCATTCAATCAGAAATAGATGCAGAAGGACTCTATTTATTTGGCAAAAATTTTAATCGAATTGAATCTACGGTGGATTTAAGTGTTGAAACGCCGTTTTTAGATATGGTCAAAAAAAATCGCGATCATTTCTCAAAGTCATCCAATGTCAATAATTTTGGCTATTATTTAAATCCTACAGATCATAAAATTAAAATCGTTTCACAGCAGTATTTTGAGTCATCAGAGGTATATATTCTTGAAGTACATGATTTGATTCAGACGTTACTTATTCATTATCCTGTGGCAGTTTATGAGTCGCTTTATCCATATCTCTTAAATGTAAGCAGTGAGTATATCGATCATGACACACAATTTACAGTGGATTTTATCGGACCGGATGAATTGATTAGGGCAAAAGATAAGATAGATCTCTCTAAATTAAAAGAGGGACATCTCATTAAGATAAAGGCTTCAGAATATATTTATGTATATCAATTGGTATCTTTAAATCAAAATAAGTGGTTGGCACGCCCCTTATTGCTCAAAACAATTCTTTATGAACGTTCTGGGCTTTCCAATCCATTAAAGCAGATGTTTAGATATGTAATCTATATAATTTTGGTATCCATATTTTCAGCGAGTTTAATCTACTATAAGTTTATCTACAAGGGATTAATTCGAAAAATTGCCATTTTAAATAAGCAAATTGAAAAAAGCGAATCCGATCAAAGCGACTTTTTTATTGATCAAACAGGCATTTCTGAAGTAGACGCCATTATAGCTGCATACAAAAAACTTAAAGTACACCTAAATGAGAGGGAACAATTTATAGCAGAGATGGCATACTTTGATACGATTACAGGGGCTGGCAACATTTATTTACTTGAAAGGGATCTGGATCTATTATTAGGTGCATCCGATAAAAATGAATATATCAGTTTAGTATTCATCTATTTAAAAAATGATAGAGAAATTGTAGAGCAGTTAACCAATGAAAATATACAAATGTTTTTAAGTACTTTTATGACACAAATAAGGACTGCATTTGGTTCTGATGCGGTCTACAGGACGGCTGATTATACCTTTGCAGCTTTATCGAATTTGAATTCAGAATATGGGATTATTGAGCAGGTTCAAAAACTTCAAGAATATATGAACGCTCGATTTCCAAACATTGATATCGAGCTCAGTATTATTATTGCCCGATATCCTGAACATGGTGAGAGTGGTGCAGAACTGATCAGTAATATTGAAATTGCCAGTCATAGCAATTTAGACAAAACCATCATTTTTTATTCTCAAAAATTGAAAGAGGTTTACCAAAAACAATTGCAACTGGAAAATGATTTGAAGAGAGCACTTAAAAATAATGAAATATATGTGGTCTATCAACCTGTGGTCAATCCGTTTACCTTTAGGATAGAAGGTGTTGAAGCACTGGTTAGATGGAAAAATAAAATGGGGCAGCTTATTTCACCTGAAATTTTTATACCAGTTGCAGAGAAACTTGGCATTATTGAAGATATTGATAAAATGGTCTTTGAAAAGAGTTGTCGAATGCTCTTATTGTGGGAAGAAATTTTTGAATCAGATTTTTTTGTATCCATTAATACTTCTCCGATTTGGTTTACAGCGCCTAATTTCATCAAATTTGTACATGATACCATTAGATCATTGGATGTTAATCCTTCAAAAATTTGCCTTGAGATTATTGAAACCTGTCTAATTGAAGATATTGATCAGGCGAATGGCATTATTTTAGATGCCAAAAATCTAGGTGTAAAGATTGCTTTAGATGACTTTGGAAAAGGTTATTCTTCACTGAATTATTTGAGAAATTTAAAGATAGACAAGCTAAAGATTGATAAAGACTTTTTACTCGAGATGGATTTTGAAAACAAGGAGTACAATTTGATGGATTCAATAGTAGATATGGCGCACCATATGAACTTTCAAGTCGTCGTAGAGGGGGTAGAAGAAATCCCTCAACTTGAATATCTAAAGACATTAAATGTCGAATTGATTCAGGGGTATCTGTTCAGCAAACCATTGGATAAAAAAGAAATTACGCAATTACTACTTGAGGGCGGTATTTGTAATCCACAAAATGAATCACAACAGGAAAGAGCTGGTCAAATAGACAAAAATATGTTACAATAGTATAACATTTAGGGGGATGAGTATTGATGACGACGTATAGTTCTATTGTGGCGATGTGTAATAGAATAAATGATGAGGCGGAAAACGGAGATCAAATCACTCATAGGGTCAAACTCAATTCTTTAAAGAGCCTTCTAAAAACACTGGATCAGATTTCAGATGATGCTTTAAAAGCGAGAACTTTGGCAAATTATGCCAGAGAATTGTTGTTTGTCGGAGAAGTTGCTTCAGCCCATGATGCTGCGCTAAAAGCTTTAGATCTTGCTCGAAATTTGGAAGATAAGGATTTAAACCTTAAAGCTATAAATACTCTGGGTAATGTTCATAATCAGGCTGGTAGATTTGCGTTAGCTCTTGATTACTATCATCAGGGTCTGCGACTTACTGAATACAAGGATCAAAAGGTCAATTACAAAAGCACTTTAATCAATAATATCGCTACCGTGTACAATTCAATGGGCATGAAAGAAAAAGCGATTAATTATTATTATGAAGCGTTTGAACTTGCAAGAAAAGAATTTAACATTAAGTCGCAGTACTTAGTTGCGTACAATATAGTAGATCTTCATCTAGAACAAAAGCAGTTGAATGAGGTCCCAACGTATTTAAACAAGATGGCAGTTTGCCTTAAATCTGTAAAATATCTTGAAGGCTTATATTTTATTGTTTTAAGTAAATATCTTAGCATTCAAGAGCAGTATAAAGATGCTGAAACAGAACTCAAAAAAGCAGAATTGTTGTTTGAAGCGGAGGAAGATCTGATTGGATTAAACGCTGTCATCTTTGAACGCGTTAAACAGCTTTATAGGACTGGAAGAGTAGAAGACGCTTTTGTGCTCTGTCAAAAAGTCGTCGAGAATTCTGAAAAGATAGATGATCATGAGATTTTAAGAAATGCACTCAAAATGTGCTGTTATTTGACTGAAAAACTTGAGTTAGTTGATATTGGATTCGAAAATTATCGTAAACTTATAAATTATGATGAGAAATTGATGCAGAATCTTTATGAGGCAAGCATCTTTCAGCTAACAGAAAAAACAGAAATTGAGTTAAATGAAAAAATAAAAGAGAACAATGAAAAACTCTTTGAAAACATGAGGTTCATACATGAGGTGTCAAAAGACATCTCAAAAGAACAAGATTATGATACTCTAATAGAGCTTATTATACAAAAACTTAAAAGTTTCGTGGCATGTGATGCCATCGTTATTGGATTATATGATAAGGAAAAGGCATTGATTACAAGGCGTACAATGTATCATGATGGAGAAATATCATCAACTTATGATATTAGTGTTTCCAATAAAAGCAGTCTTGCGGCGTGGACCATAAGAAATGAAAAAGAAGTCTATACTGGACGGAATACTCAACTCAAGTTATATGATTTTGAGTCCTTAAATGTGAATTTTTTAGAGATCACAGTGCCCTATGAGACGGTTTTTTATGTCCCCCTTGTAAATGACAACGAAGTAATTGGCGTTTTTTCTCTTCAAAAATATGAACCCAATGGGTTCGATTATTACGAACTTGAGATGATAAGGGTTTTTTCCTCTTATATTTCTATTGCAATAACAAATGCTCTTAAAAGTGAACAGATGAAAATTTTGAATAGAACACTTGAACATATTTCTAGAAGAGATGGACTAAGCGGATTACTCAATAGGAACGCACTAAATGAAGATGTAAAAAAAATATTGAACACCGTTAGGGCAGATGATTTAGAAATTGCAACAATTTTATGTGATATTGATTTTTTTAAAGAATATAATGATCAATACGGTCATTTGGAAGGTGATCACGCTATCAAATCGATTTCAGATGTGATTTTTAAAGAGGCATCGGTATTTACGCCATATGTCTATAGATTTGGAGGCGATGAGTTTCTTGTGATTATACCAAACGCAGACTATGAAAAGGTAAAAACCCTTGCAAATAAAATGCTAGTTGGGGTCAATGAGCTCAACATTCTTCACAAGGATGTCGGTGTTAATAAAAGAGTTTCAATTAGTATTGGTGTGGCCATTTTCGAACACTATGATGTGGATACAAGTGAGGATTTACTGCTTAAAAATGCAGATATTGCCTTGTATGGTTCAAAACGAGTGGGTAGAAATCAAGTACAAATCATCAAGTTTTAAATTGTGAATAAAAAACTTGACAGTTTTAAAAATGATTGATAAGATATTAACAAACATATTCAAAATTTATGAGTATTTAATTGAACTTGTGAATTTTGTCTAATAATTTTTACCGACCTAACAGAGCAGAGATTCTAATCTGAAAGGAAGTAATCAATCATGATTTATTTCATCTTTTTCACAAACACCGTTTGATTGGAAGAGTATGAAACCTTTCTGTTGTGATATGACCTTCTCTTTGAGAAGGTTTTTTTAGTAAAACAATAAAATTTGAGCCAAAAGATTTTCTCCGAGGCATCAATCGGGAAAATTGTCAGTGAAAATTGGTTTGAGGCATCGAGAGATGGTTCGAATGTTGTTAGAAATCACTAGTTTTCGTCCAGCCTAGAGGCAGGAATGTACAGCCTGCTCTGGGCGGTTAGACGAGAACGAGTCCGGAAAAACAAAACATGGTTTTGGCGGACAGTGATTCATACAATAAAATTTGAGCCAAAAGATTTTCTCCGAGGCATCAATCGGGAAAATCATTTTAAGGCATATTGGCATTAATTTGAGTAGGCTTAGTTCGTTATCGGGAGGTAGAAATGATTAAAAAAGTAGCTGTAATCAGCGCAATATTAGAAGATGCACAGGGCGTTCAAAGTAGATTTAATGAAATTGTATCCGAGTTTAAAGACATTGTCAGAGGTCGAACGGGCATCCCTTTCGATCAATATGGCATATCGGTCATTACGATTATAGTGATCGGTGAAATGGATGAGATCAATGGGCTCACAGGAAAACTTGGGAATCTTAAAAATGTTTCAGTTAAAACGTCTATTTCGAAAAAGTCTGTTGATGCATAATTTACATTGAAAATGGAGGCAAAATTATGAAATACAACGACCATAATTACACTGAAGCTAATTTCATCAACCACGAGTTGATCGGTCAAATTTTAGAAAATGCAAAAAATGTATCCAATGAAGAAATTCAAGAAGTTATCCGAAAAGCCGCAGATAAAAAGGGCTTGACCTATGAAGAAATTGCGATTTTATTACAAGCTGAATCCGAGGCACATGTGTCTCAGATCTACAAAATTGCTGAGAAGATCAAAAGTGAAATTTATGGAAATCGAGTTGTTATTTTTGCACCTCTATATGTAAGTGATTATTGTGTTAACAACTGTAAATATTGTGGTTATAAACGTGAAAATAAGTTTGCCCGAAGAAAACTTTCTGAGGAAGAAATCAGAGCAGAGGTTAGAATCCTTGAAAAGATGGGACATAAGCGCATTGCTTTAGAGGCGGGGGAAGATCCAGTCAATTGCAATATAGACTATATATTGGATGCAATGAAAACGATCTATAGCGAAGCAAGCGAAAAGAGCAATATCAGACGGATCAATGTGAATATTGCATCGACAACAGTTGAAAATTATAAAAAGTTGAAAGCGGCAGATATTGGCACCTATATACTGTTCCAAGAGACCTATCATAAACCCACTTATGAAGATATGCATCCAAAGTGTATCAAAGGTGATTACGAGTATCATCTAACTGCATTTGACCGTTCTATGCAAGGCGGTGTGGACGATGTGGGTGCAGGGGTATTATTTGGGCTTGCAGATTATAAATTTGAAGTATTGGCTCTTATGATGCATAACAAGCACCTTGAAGACAATTATGGCGTTGGATTCCATACGATCTCTGTGCCACGCATCAAAAAAGCTGAGGGCATGGAAATGACTGAATTCAATTCATTGATAGATGATGCGACTTTTAAAAAGATTGTTGCAATACTACGAATAGCAGTGCCCTTTACAGGCTTGATATTGTCCACAAGAGAGACTGAAGAAATCAGAAATGAATTGCTTCATCATGGCATATCCCAATTGAGTGCAGGTTCATGTACTGGTGTTGGCGGCTACAAGGAAGAAGAAGAAGGCAACCATGACATAAAACAGTTTGCAATTTCAGATGAACGATCGCCAATTGAGGTATTAAAGGGATTGATTAGAGATGGTTTTATTCCTAGTTATTGTACATCATGCTATAGAATGGGGCGTACTGGGGATCGATTTATGAAACTTGCAAAATCAGGAGAGATTCAACATGTGTGTCAACCTAATGCTCTAATGACATTAAAAGAGTATGTCCTTGATTTTGGGGACGCTGAATTAAGGGAAATGGCAGATCATTTTATTGCACAAGAAATTGAAAAAATCAAAAAGCCTGAGACCAAACAAGTGGTGATACAGGGCCTAAGAGATTTATCTGAGGGCAAAAGAGATATATTTTTATAGATGAGTGAGGATAGACATGAATAAAACACCTAATGCAAATCGATTTCACATTGGCATTTATGGCAACAGGAACGCAGGCAAATCATCCCTTTTTAATGCGATTATAGGTCAAGATATTGCAGTTGTATCTGAAGTGGAAGGCACAACAACGGATCCTGTTTTTAAGGCAATGGAACTTATCCCATTTGGACCGGTGGTCTTCATAGATACTGCTGGACTTGACGATGAAGGTTTGCTCGGTAATTTAAGGGTAGAAAAGACCAAAAAAATGCTGAGTCGGACAGATTATGCCATCTATCTGGTGGATGGCACTGCGCCTGATGTTCAGGAATACAGGGACATGACAGATACTTTTAAAAAATACAGAATACCGTTTATGTGCGTTGTCAATAAATCGGATTTAATGGATGAGGTTCAGCGGCAAGTGATTCGTTCGAATTTTGGAGAGGTTACATTTGTATCCACTAAAGTGTTGTCGGACATTCATGACCTCAATCAAAAATTGATGGGTCAATTGAAAATACTTGAAGAAGAACCTGTCATAGTAGGCGATCTCTTGCCTTATGGCAGTACGGTTGTAATGGTCGTTCCAATTGATTCTGAAGCGCCAAAGGGCAGAATTATTTTGCCGCAGGTTCAACTGATTCGAGATTGTCTAGATCATGGGATAAAGAGCTTTGTAGTCAGAGATACAGAACTTGAAGAGGCTTTAAAAGAACTTCCTAAAGTAGATTTGGTTGTGACAGATTCACAGGCTTTTGCTGAAGTGAGTAAAATAGTGCCTAAACACATTAAGTTGACGAGCTTCTCAATCCTTTTTGCGCGTCAAAAGGGCGACATAAAGCGTTTGATTGAAGGCGTAAACGCTTTTAAGGCATTAAGGGCAAATGCTAAAATTTTAATTTCTGAGAGCTGTACACACAATTATTCTCATGAAGACATAGGACGTGTTAAAATTCCTAAGTTGATTCGAAATAAAATATCAAACCAAGTGGATATTAGTTTTGCCATGGGTCAAGATTTTCCAGAAAATCCAAATGAATTTGATATGATTATTCACTGTGGCGCGTGTATGATGAATCGAAAGAGCATGCAAACAAGAATTGATTTGTGTGAAACTCAAAACGTGTATATTACGAATTATGGGCTGGCACTGGCTTATTTCAGTGGCATATTGGAGCGAAGCATTGAAATTTTAAATTTAGAGATATAGATAGCGTATAATCGTAAAGGATTATCATAAAGTAAAGTATAATCAGAAGATAAAAGGCATATTCCAGAAGTTGAAAGACTTTTGGGAAGTGCCTTTTATTTTTATGTAAAGATTATGTAAGAACCATGCTTTTTACATCAAATTAAAGTGATATTAACATAATTGAATTAGACTGATCCCAAGAGAGTAAACTTCATTTATAAAGTCAGAAAGGAGAACAAAATGTACAAAATTGAGCTCGTAGGTATTGATAAAGCGTACGAGAAAGATCTACAAGTCATAGACAATCTCAATTTAAAAATTGAAGAAGGCAGTTTTACAATTTTAGTTGGACCGTCAGGATGTGGTAAATCAACAACCCTTCGAATGATTGCTGGCTTAGAGCAAGAATCAGACGGTGAAATATTCATAAGTGGCAAGTCGATGCACAATATTGAGCCAGGTGATCGAGATATTGCAATGGTTTTCCAAAATTATGCACTTTATCCTACGATGACTGTAAGGGACAACATAGAATTTGGTCTTAAAAACAACAAGATCCCCAAAGTAGAGCGAAACCAGAGAATTCAAGAAATATGTGATATCTTAGGCATTTCAGAGTATCTTGCGCGTAAGCCACAGTCCTTATCTGGAGGGCAAAGACAAAGAGTTGCATTGGCAAGGGCAATGGTGAAAAAGCCTTCCGTCTTTTTAATGGATGAACCTTTATCCAATCTGGATGCTAAACTTAGAAACCAAATTAGGACTGAACTGATTGAGCTGCATCGAAAACTAAAGACGACTTTTGTCTATGTAACTCATGATCAAGTGGAAGCGCTTTCCATGGGCACACACATTGTATTGCTCAATAAGGGGAAGATTATGCAACAAGGTCCTCCACTTGAAATCTATAACGATCCTCAGAATATTTTTACAGCACAATTTATTGGCAGTCCTCCAATGAACATTCTTCATGCCAAAGATTTCTCCTATTTAGATGGCTTTGATGAGCGGGTAGAGTATGTTGGCTTTAGACCAGAACATGGTCAAATTAGCAAGATTCGGTCGGTAAATCCTTCTCAAGAAGGACTTGAGCTAGCAGGTCAAATAAATACTTATGAAATATTGGGGTCAGAAATTCTCTATAAGATTGAAACAAAATATGGTTCGATCAATTTAAAGACATTCGATATGAGAGAAGTCTATGAAGGTCGAGTGAGTATTCTTATTTCAAACGATAAACTTTGCTATTTTGATCGTGATGAAAATAGAATTTATGAAAAGGCGGTACCACGTGATCAAAAAATATGCAGTTAGTAATCATTCTCAAGTTGGGGCGCATTTTGATGATAAAGCGTCCATAAGTTTTAATATGGACCTTCTCAAACATATTGGGAAAGTGGTCTTTCCATATGGACTGATAGCACCTTCCATGATGATCTTTTTGATTTTTATGATCTATCCAATACTGTATATGATCTATCTGAGTTTTCAAAAATGGAATATGCTTAGCGATAAAGTATTTATCGGTGTTCAAAATTATGACAAGTTATTTGTGGATCCGGACTTCTATCAAGTGATGATCACCACCGTAAAATTTATGGTTGGAACTGTGAGTGTGTCTGTTGTTCTCGCTTTATTGCTTGCATTATACTTAAATCAAAATACAGCGATAAATCGTTTTTTGCAGGGCGTCATTTTTGCGCCTTATATCGTATCACTTGTTTCAATTGCCTTTATCTTCATGTGGATGATGGACAGTGACTTAGGCCTACTCAACTATATTTTAAATCTTTTGCATTTGCCCACAGTGAGATGGCTAGAAGATCCTAAAGTTGCCATCTACGCACTTGTACTTGTTAATATCTGGAAAGGCGTGGGCTATTATACCATTATTTTTATTTCGGCCTTTCAAAGTATACCGCCTTACTTATATGAAGCGGCTAAATTGGATAAATCCAATAGGTATAGAACTTTTTTTAAGATTACATTGCCCATGATTTCACCAACATTATTCTTCATTACTTTAACTGGTATTATAGGTGGTTTAAAAGTATTTGAAACTATAAATATCATGACAATGGGGTCGAACAATACCAATACACTTGTATATAGTCTATATCAATATGGATTTTCATTTCATAAAATTGGATATGCTTCTGCAATTGGCGTCGTCTTGATGGTTATTATTGGCACGGTCACCTTCTTTTATTTCAATACGCTGAGCAAGCGCGTCCATTATAGATAGGGGGTTATATGATATTTTCAAATCCAATAAAAATGATCCTAAAATGGTTTATAAATCTTATTATTTTTGTGATCTTTTTTATTCCATTTTATTGGATGCTTTTAACAAGCGTTAAATCACTTGGCGAAACGTTGCAATTTCCACCCACTTTTTTCGTTTGGAATCCTCATTTTGAAAATTTTAAGAATGCATTTGAAGCGATTCCCTTTCTACAATTTACTTTTAACAGCATCGTGGTTGCCTTTGGTACAATGATTTTTCAGTTTATAACAATAGTGCCTGCTGCTTATGCTTACGCGCGTTATGATTTTAAGCTTAAGAATCTTTTTTTCGGACTTACACTTTCCACAATGATGATTCCATCACAATTGATCTTTTTGCCCATATTTTTACTCTTTAGCAAATGGGGCATGATCAATACTTACTGGGCACTTATTTTACCTTTTGCTTCAAGTGCATTTGGCATTTTTATGTTGAGACAGACTTTTAAGCAAGTTCCAGAAGAGTTGATAGAGGCAGCCAGATTGGATAAAAGCAGCGAACTTAAAATTATATTTAAAATTATGCTTCCAATTGCAAAACCCACTGTATTCACCTTGGGCTTGCTGACTTTTATTGAAACATGGAATAATTATTTTTGGCCTCTGGTAATGACGACGAATGATACGGTCCGCACCTTGCCTTTGGGTATCGCCTCTCTGAGAATGGTAGAAAGCGGTATCAATTATCATCTGGTTATGGCAGGCAATGTCATCTTGATTTTGCCAATACTCTTTGCCTATTTTTTTGCTCAGCGCCATATTATCGATGCCTTTACTTATATGGGGGAAAAATAGTATTTAGAATCAGAAAGTTCGCATTGGATTAAAGCAATAACAATTAATAATAATGACAAAAACGAATCATTAAGGGAAACCAAACATTGAAAAGGAGAAGATTATGAACTCAAAAGTAAAAAGATCCATGAAGGCATTGCTCATTGTGGCAATTTTAGCCTTGAGTATTACGGGATGTGCAAATGCAAGCAGTTTAACGGCAAATGCAAATTCAAGCGAGCCAGCAAAAGCAAGTGGAACGCCGACAGAAATCACATTTTGGTATGCATGGACAGACAAAATTCAACAGAACAACATTGATCTTACAGAAGAATTTAACAACACGGTTGGGAAGGAAAAGGATATTCATGTAACTGCAGAATATCAAGGGACTTATGACGATGTACATCAAAAGCTTCAAGCGGCTTACATTGCTGGAAATGCACCAAATGTTGAAGTTATGGAAATCGCATCTATGAAAACTTTTGCGATGAATGATGTCATCTTGCCATTGGATTCATATGTGAAGCAGTCTAATGTGGATTTAAAGGATTTTCAAGAGGGACTCATGAAAAATTCTTACTATAATGATGCCTGCTATGGTTTGCCTTATCTCAGAAGTACACCGATTTTGTACATGAATACAACTCTATTAGAGGCAGCTGGGCTCGATCCAAAAGGGCCGTCCACATGGGCAGAACTTGCAGAGTATGTGAATACAGTTCATGAGAAAACAGGCAAATATGGTATTTCAGTAAACAGTTATATTTGGACCTTTGAAGCATTTATGTTGGAGCACGGTTCTAGTGTCTTGGATGCATCTGAGACCAGTACAAATATGAATTCAAATGAGGCTAAAGAGATCATTCAATTCTTTAAAGAACTTGGCGATAAAAAAAGTGCTCACTTAATCTCATCAGGTGAGAGTGATAAAGTGAAAACAGATATTATGAATCAGGATACGGCACTTTGGTTTAGTTCAACAGGTGATTTAACCAATGTGCTCCAAATTGCAAAAGACAATGGCTTTAAAGTTCAAACCGCATTTATTCCAAAGGCAAAATCTTATGGCGTTCCTACAGGAGGCTGTAACCTAGTGATTACAAATAGCGGGACGGATGCTGAAAAACAAGCTGCATGGGAGTTTGTCAATTGGATGACTTCTAAAGAGCAGACCATTAAAGCAAGTCAAAATACAGGTTACTTACCTTCACGTGTGAGTGCAAAGGATTCAGATGCTATGAATGCGCTCTATAAAGAGATTCCTCAATATAAAGTGGCCCTTGACCAACTGAGCTACAGTACGGGTCGTCCTATGAATCCAGGGTATGCAGAAGCGAGCAAGGATATTGTAGATGCACTGGATGCAATTTGGATTAATAATGCGGACGTGGATTCAACATTAGGTGCGCTGGAAAAATCGATCAATACAATATTGAACGAATAAATATCGTTGAGAGAAGTTAGACAAGAATTGAGGGACATAGCATGAGACATAAATTGATTGTAATTTCTTTAGATGCTCTACAGACAACAGATTTGGATTATTTAAAGCAAAAAGATAATTTTTCAAAAATTCTCTCAGAGGGTGCATTGGTTAAGAACGTTAGAGAAATTTATCCGACGCTCACATATCCAATACACACCTCAATCATAACGGGCATGCATCCCAACCGTCATGGTATTCCACATAATCAATTGCCTACAATAGAACCAGAAAATCCAGATTGGAGCATTATGGGTTCTGATTGGTACTGGTACAGCGATTACGTGAAAGTGCCCTCTTTAATGGATTTTGCAAATGAAGAGGGGCTAACCACGGCGAGTGTTATGTGGCCAGTTATGGCAGGCAAGAAACCCACTCATAATTTAGCTGAAATTTGGCCCAATAGGCATGAACCCGTAGTAGAAACTTTTAAGCGTGCGTGCACAGAGTCCGTTATGGATCTGTATTATGAACAATATATTGAATCCATCGATTGGTCTAATAAAAAAGAGATTGATATGGATGGTTATTCTGTTCCCATTGCAGCGGATATGATTCGACGTTTTGATCCAGATCTGATGTTGATTCATTCCGTCTGTTTAGACCATGAAAGACATGTCAGCGGCGTTGAAGGTGAAAGAATTCATCGATGTCTCGATCGTGTTGATGAGATCGTTGGTCATTTAATGGATGCATCTAAAGCGACTGGAAGTTTTGAGAAGACGAACTTTATATTATTGGGAGATCACGGTCAACTGGCCGTCAGAAATCATTTTGCTCTAAACGTTATTTTTGTAGAGATGGGTTTGATAAGGTTAGATGAAAATGGAAAAGTTATAGATTATGATGCATACAGTTTTTCAGGTGGGTTCTCAACACATATCATGTTAAAGAACCCGGAAGATGAAGTACTAAAAGAAAGCGTATATAGGGCGCTTTTAGCAATCGAACGCAAATATGATGCATATATAAGCCGAATTTTCAATAAAGAAGAAGTTAATTCTGAAGAGGGACTTTCAGGAGAGTTTACTTTTGTCATTGAAGGTGCAGAGGGTGTTATGTTTAATAATGAGTTGAGAGGCGAGATTATTAAAGCAATTGTACCCACAAAATCAGAAGGGTACAAAGGCATGCATGGTCATCATCCTTCGAAAGGGCATAAGCCGCCTTTTATTGCATTTGGTCCAGATGTGCTTTCAGGTGTTGTCATTGAAACGGGAGATTTGTTGGATATTTGTCCAACCTTATCTCAACTGATGGGTTTTTCCATGACTGGATTAAGTGGCAAGGCATTTCCAATTATTAAGTCCTAGGCATAGTTTTTTAGACAGGATTTAAATATACAGTGGGAAGATCTTATTGAAGTGAATCACTTAGCATTTTATGATAATCTGGGTAATACCTGAGCAGATTATAGAGTGCTGAGTGATTTTTTAATTTCACATTAAATTGTTGAATCGTTGAAATCTATGTTTAGATTTCCAGTGAGTGGTTAAAAATAAGATAGTAGAATATGTTTGAAAAAGTGGGTGATAACATGGATCATATTGATCGTTTAGATTTGATAAAAATATTAGAGGTTGCCGGCGAAGGCATTCTCATTGCAGATGACTTGAAATCCGTTACATTTGTAAATCATAAAGCCTGCGAAATATTGGAGCGGGATAAAAAAGAGATAATAGGTGAACCTATAGATCAAGTCTTTAAAATTATCAACCGAATAAATCATAAACCTGTTTTTCTACCTTTAACCAAATTTACCAAAGAACATCAATCTATTGGCTTGCAAAAGAATACCTTATTAAAGCTGGAAGAGGATTCCTATAAGTACATATCTGCAAGTATTTCGGCTTCATATGATGAGGCGAGCACAATTACAGGATACGCTATTATTTTTAGGGATATAGATCGCATTTTTAAAGCTGAAGAAAAACTGTTGAAGTTCTCAAGTCTAGTGGAACAGAGCAATAACTCCATGATTATAACGGATATCAATTGGGCGATTGAATACTGTAACCCTTATTTTTTGAACAAGTATTTTGAGAAGGAAGACATCCTTACGGGTAAAAATGCATTGGATTTACTGATTTCTAGAAGAGAGTCCGATTTTGAAGAAATGGTTAATTTTTATATAGATTACCGATCAAAGTGGAATACAGAGATTATGTTGAAGAACAGTGCAGGCGAAATTTTTTGGGAAAGTTTGCAAATGCAGGCGGTTAGGGATGAGCAGGGCAATACGACGAATTATGTTATTATGCTCAGCGACATCACCACAAAAAAGGAAACGGAGAAGCATTTAGAGTATGAGAAAGCCAAGTTGGAAGCTATCTTTGAAAATACAACTGTGGGGCTTGCAATTGTCGATGATAAATTCAAGATTATTAAATTAAACCAAGAGATTGTTAAAATATTTGATTTGCCGTTAAAGGAGCTCATTAACAAAAACTTTGTGCCATTTTTTTTATGTACATACAATATGGATTCCGATAATCCAGTGTGCTTAAATTGCGAAGATTGTCTTATAGAGAGAACTCTCAGAAGGGTTTTAGAAAAAAAAATGATCGTAAGAGGCATGGAACTCATATACAAGAGTCCAAATAAAATGAGGAACGAGAATCGTTGCTTGAGATTGAATGCCTCTCCAGCAATTGTGGATAATAATTTGCATATTATTATTGCATTACAGGATATTACAGACTATAAAAAAATGTCAAAAGATTTGGTGGAGAGTGAACGCAATTTGCGACTATTGACAGATAGTATGCTAGACACCATTATACAGATAGACGTCAATAACCAGATCACTTACGTTTCGCCCTCGGTTAAATTATTGACGGGATATGATATTGATGAGGTGCTCCATCAAGACTTTAGGCAGTTTGTTTACGATGAAGATCTTCAGAGTGAAACCGCCGAAAATGGCATCAACTTAGATTTTGTCAACAGAGCGAAAATAGAATTTAGATTAAAAACAAAAGATGGCAAGTTAAAATGGCTCCAAACGGTGGGCAATGTGATCAATTTCAACGATCAAATTGCATATGTGTTCGTTTTAAGGGATTCCACAGAGCAAGTTAAATATCGAGAAGAGCTTAAAACTTCCAAACTCCTTGCTGATGAAGCCAATAGAGCCAAGAGCATGTTCTTAGCAAATATGAGTCACGAAATTAGGACGCCAATGAATGGTATAATTGGTATGACGGAATTGACGTTGATGAGTACTCTGGATAAACAGCAGAGGAGCAATTTAGAAATGGTAAAAGAAAGTGCCATTTCACTACTTAAAATCATCAATGGCGTCCTTGACTTTTCTAAAATTGAAGCAGGAAAATTGGTGGTTGAAGAGCGTATATTTAATCTGAAAAAATTTGTACAACAACTTGTTCAACCTCTTAAAATTCAAGCAATTGAAAAAAATCTTGAGTTCATATTGGAAATAAGTTATGACATCCCCGAATATGTCATTGGCGATGAACATAAATTGGGGCAGATTTTAAATAATCTAATCTACAATGCCATCAAATTTACTGAAAGTGGATTTGTAAAGCTTAAAGTTTTTTATGTGGAGAAGAGTGAACAATTAATTGAGGTCAGCTTTGAGATCATTGATAGTGGCATCGGTATTTCCAAAGAAAATCAAGGGAAAATATTTGAGAGCTTCAATCAAGCTGATTCAAGTGCAACGCGGAAATATGGCGGGACAGGATTGGGGCTTACGATTTCTAAGAGTATGGCAGATCTCATGAAGGGCAAGTTGTCAGTTGCTTCAAAAATAAACGAAGGTTCAGTTTTTAGATTGGTACTGCCTTACATGTTGACAGAAGAAGTTGTAAAAGATTCTCAAAAGAAAGAACTAGTGGTTCCAGCTGTCAATAAAAAACTCAAAATTCTTGTGGGAGAGGATGACAGGATCAATCAAATCGTGATTGAAAAGTTGTTAAATCTTCAAGGTCACCGTGTTGAAATGGCAGAAGATGGTGTTGAATGCGTAAAAAAATATGAAAGCAATACCTATGATTTAGTCATTATGGATATTCAGATGCCCAATATGAACGGCATTGATGCCACTAAAAAAATTAGAGAGCTACAAAGTCTTCAAAAAAAATCAATCCCTATTATTGCTTTGACTGCATATGCTTTAAAAGAAGATCGGCAAAAAATGATTCAAGAGGGATTTGATGATTATCTTGCTAAACCCATTGATATAAAGCTATTCTATGAAATAATTATGAAGCATGGTAAACTAGATGTAGAATCTGAGACATCGGCACATGATATTCTTGATAGAATAAAAAGCACTGAAGACAGCAGTGCAGAAATTGAACTCATCCAATTAAAGAAAATGCTCAATGAAGTTATTTATAGTATTAATAAAGGGGAACTGATAGATGCGGAAACTCAACTTGCGTCGCTTAAAAAAACAGTGAGTCACAATAAAGTATTAAAAAGATTGATGTTAAAAATGGAGTTGGCCTTGAGGCGAGAAGAAATTGAAGCTTTTGAAAAATACTATCTAAAATTATTAGAAGAGATGGAAGGGTGAACATTATGAGAATTTTGATTGCAGAAGATGATTATGTAAGTCGTACTTTTTTGTATAAGTTTTTATCTAATTATGGCGAATGCGATGTCACTGTGGATGGGATAGAAGCGTTAGAAGTCTTTATCATGTCGCTTGATGAAGGTCAACATTATGACTTGATTTGCCTGGATATTATGATGCCCGAGGTTGATGGTGTCAATGTTTTAAAGACCATAAGAGTACTTGAAGATGAGCGGAAAATTCCTGCGGATAAAAAAAGTAAGGTTATTATGACCACGGCGCTTAATGCAACTGAAAAGGTAAAGAATGCATTTGAAATAGGTGCTGAAGGGTATGCTGTAAAGCCAATTGATATTGACAAATTTGTGGAAGTACTGAGAAAACTTGAACTCATTGAACAATAAAAGGAGCAAGATTGAAAAAAGCATATTATACGTTAAACGATTATTTTAAGGACAAGTTTCATACCAAAATAGTAAAGTTATCTTTGGATGGTGGATTCACGTGTCCTAATAGAGATGGTACATTGGATACGAGAGGATGTCTGTTTTGTTCGGAATTGGGTTCTGGAGAATTTGCTGGAGATACTGAAAATGTTTTCAAAAGGACGCATTCTTCTATAGAGGCTCAGATTTCTGCTCAAAAGACGCTTCTTAAGTCTAAATGGGAAGCTCCAAAATACATGAGTTATTTTCAAAATTATTCGAACACTTATAAGCCAGTTGACGAATTGAAATGGCTTTATGAGACAGCGACCAGAGATGAATCCATTTTAGGACTTGCAGTGGCAACAAGGCCTGATTGTATATCGGATGAAGTGATCGACCTCTTCGAAAGCTATAATGAGAAAGGCATTTTTTGGGTAGAACTTGGACTTCAAAGCATACATGAAAAAACTGTAGAGTGTATTCGAAGACATTATAGCATGGCACTTTTTGAGTCTGTTTATCAAAAGCTCCTTGAGAAGCATATTGATGTTGTCCTTCACATTATTTTAGGTTTACCCGGTGAGGATAGGGCTCAAATGCTTGATACGGTTGCCTATGTTTCTGCATTAAAACCATTTGGTGTCAAATTTCATATGTTAAATGTTTTAAAGGGGAGTGATCTAGAAACGCTTTACCGTGAAACAGGGTTTCATGTATTGACTCAAGAAGAGTATGTGGAGCTGGTCTGTGATGCTCTTGAAATACTGGACTCAGAAATCGTGGTGCACAGAGTTACTGGGGATGGACCTAAAGAACTTTTGATCGCGCCGCAGTGGATCAAAAATAAGAGAGCTGTGCTCAATGATATAGATAAAGTACTTAGATGCCGGGGAACCTATCAAGGCATTTATAGTAGCAATAAGGGATGAATCCTAAAATAGAAGGTGAGCAAAAAAGAGATGTGCTGATTTTCAATGAGCACATCTCTTTTTTAGCGTTATATTTTCAACACGATATTCATAACATTATATCTTTAACTGTACATTTTCAAATAGAAAAATTAATAGACCTTATTACTGGTAAATATAGGGACTGTGATAAACAGATAAAGAAGTACAAAGATGAGTACAACGGTTAAGGTTAGGGTCACAAGTAACAATCTGTTAAAATGGTCCTTTTTGGTTTTAATTTTAGTGGCATTGAGAATAAGCCCGTACATAGCAATGAATAAATTGAGAATACTAGAGAAAAGAGATAATAGGTAGTAGGCTGAATTCCAAGCTTGTGCTCTAAAATAATCAAAAAATCGGTCTAATCCGTATACGGGTTTTGGTTGAGCGTAGAGCAAAAAGACAATGGACAAAAAGAGCACAAATAATGAGATGAGCGAAAAAAGTTGAATGCGTCGCGTGACGGCATCTTCAACTGGAACATCGTCATATTGAGAATTAAAATATTGATCCATTAAGGCTCTTTGGTCTGAGTCGCTGCCTTCAGTATAAATAATTTCGGCTTGCTTAGCGTAGAGGTATTGAATCAAATACTTGTTCTGTGAGGAGGTCATTTCTAAAAATTGGATCCGTTGCATATAGCGACGTATCTCGGTTTGCGGCATGCAGTCCACCACACGACATTTTATAGTGAAAATCTTTTTGGCATAGAGTTCAGGATCAATCTCATGTTGTTCTTTGGTATTGGCATTAAACTGGATCTCAAACATGTCACCCTTAGACATTTGCATCGTTGTGAGGCCGCGCATACCCGTTGAACTGATATCTTTCGTCACGATTTGCTGGGTTTTATCCTTATAAGTGAAAGTATACGTGTTAAAGATATTAACTCTAAAAGCTTGTCGTCTTTGGACTTTTTGTGGTGATCCAGTTGATCTGAGTGTTAAAGTATATAGATTTCCCTTATGCTCCCTTGAAACAATACTACATTTGATATCAAAGGCCTCTCTTTTTTGATCATTCTGTGTTGTAAATGTGACGGTTATTATTTCATTTTCACGGAAACTGTATAAACGACCGTGATGCATGGGTGCAACGATCTTAAAAAAGCCATTTTCATAACCTGTTTCAATGACTGTTTTTAGCCTTAACAAAGCAGGTTTGTGGTCTTCGTCTTCTATAGTGACAGCAACTTCAATAGAACGAGATGGCAGTAAAAAATTTTTTAATTCCATATTGGCCTCCTCTTTTTTTCATTATATCACAGTCGGTGAGTGTATCAAAAGTCAAAAGTTGAGTAGGCTTGCAGCTCGATATGTTGCTCACGAAAGGTGCACATACGACAAAAACTAGAAGGATTATATAAAGCGGCTCATAGTACGTCAACTTTGGCAGAGCTGGGAGGTAAATTGAGAAAAAATGTTTGAAATACGATACAATTGGGTAACATAATAATAAGAAAACCATATGGTTTTTAATAGATTGGGACTCGGGACGTAATAGTAGATAGTGATCTATAGGCAGTAACAAAGTGTAACAAAAGCAACAAAATTAAGTATCTCTTTTTTAACTCTAATACTAATCAGTTAGGAGGAATGCTTATATTTAACGGACAGAACTTAAAAATTGAATATTGCAAAATCGAACGTGCCGAAACCAGTTAATGAGCTTTCACAGATAGATGTGAGAGCTCATTTTATGCGAGATGGTCTAAAGTGTTGCTGTGAGCCAGTCAATTGCTGGCTTAAAATTTTGTTAGAATTCGATGTCGTTGATCATATCAATAAAATTTTTTGTCATCCGAGCAGTTAGTCCCCAGATGATGTAGTGATCATAATAATAGAAAACAATGGGATATACTGTATTTCTAAAATTATAATCCTTGCCATTGGGAATATTGGAAAAAGGGAAGTCAGCAGGCAATTCCATTTTAGTTTTGACATGGTATATTTTAGGTGGCAACGTTCTCAATACCGATAGTGGTACTGTGAAGATTGAATCCACTTCAGATTTGGAGAATTGAATGGACTCAAAGGACCGTGAAATTTTGCCTATATAGCAGTGAATAATCATATCAAAACTTGTGAGAATCGAATCGAGTCGCCCAATAAGGGTGACTTCACTATCCTCTAAATTCAGTTCTTCACAGGTTTCTCTAAGAGCAGTTTCGCATGATTTTTCAAGAGACTCAATTTTACCACCGGGAAAACAAATTTCTCCAGGCTGACTATTAAGGTGAAGTGCACGTCTTTCATACAGAATATGAATTTCTCCATTGCGTTCAATTAAGGGAATGAGTATAGAGGCAGTACGGTTGACACCAGATGTATTGGGCGTCGTATTTTCAAGCTTTGAGATAATGTCTAGATATTGTTTCATAAAATTAGGAACCTCACTAAAGTTTCATATTTAGAATTGTCATCATATTGTAATGTAAAATATAAATCAATCATTTATAATAGAATTCGTGGTGAATAATATTTCGTAATACGGAATATTATTTGAAATTAGTGATTTGAGATGCTATGAGCTCTTTTAAATCATGTTTAATTTCTTTCTCTACTATACCACATTTTCGAAAGGGGTTGAAAGTATGATTCGCAATTTTGTTAAGTATTATAAACCGCATAGGTTCCTCTTCACAATGGATTTGGTCATAGCATTTTTTATGACAATAGTCGATCTTGTTTTTCCAATGTTTTCAAGAGCGGTTGTCAACGATTTTATACCGAATAGAGATATGAAAAGCATTATTATCTTCTCTAGTATCGTGATCTTTTTATATATATTGAAAATTGGAGGAGATTATTTTGTAGGTTACTACGGTCATATTGTGGGTTCTAGAATTGAATTTGATATGAGGCGTGATCTCTTTAAGCACCTTCAAACACTAGAGTTTGCCTTTTTTGACAATAACAAAACGGGGCAACTCATGAATAGGCTCACTGGGGATTTAAATGAAGTGACTGAACTGGCACACCATGGACCTGAAGATTTATTTATTTCTTTAGTTATGCTCGTGGGAAGTTTTGCGATTTTGGTTCAAATCCATTTTGGTCTTACAATGATTGTTTTTTCTTTTGTGCTTATGACAGTTCTGTTCTCAATTCGAATGCGAAAATCTATGATGAAGACGTTTAGAAGCGTAAGACAAAAAACAGCGGACATCAATGCTCAATTGGAAAGTAGTCTTTCAGGAATAAGACTTTCCAAATCTTTTGCCAATGAAGCTTTTGAAATTGAGAAATTTCATAAGACCAATTATGCACATTTAAATTCAAGACAGGATGCTTTTAAGGCCATTGGAGCTTATACTGCTGGGAATCAATTCTTTTTAAATATGATGAGTTTGTCTTCGATGGTTGTAGGTGGCATATTTGTATTTAACGGATTGATCAACTATGGGGACTTGGTGGCATTTTTGCTCTATATCGCCTTTTTTACGAAACCCATAAGAGCGTTGATTCAATTGACGCAGCAATTTCAATCTGGGATGGCAGGATTTGAACGGTTTACTGAGATTATGAGTATATCACCAGAAATAATGGATATGGAGGATGCTCAGCCGCTTGAGCATGTAAAGGGAAAAATAAATTTAGAAGATGTGAGTTTTAAATATGAGGACAATAGTGACTATGTTATAAGTCATTTCAATTTGGAGATTGAGGTTGGAAAGACAATTGCGTTAGTGGGACCATCTGGCGTAGGTAAAACGACTATTTCTATGCTCATACCACGTTTTTACGATGTGACAGAAGGCCGTATTTTAATCGATGATCATGATATCAGATCGGTTACGTTGAAATCTTTGAGAGAGAACATAGGTGTTGTTCAACAAGATGTGTTTATGTTTTATGGGACCATTAAGGACAATATTTCGTATGGTAGGCCAGATGCAACTTTTGAAGAGATTACTGAAGCGGCAATTCAAGCTAATATTCATGAGTTTATTATGAGCTTAGATGAAGATTATGACACAATGGTTGGTGAAAGAGGCGTCAAGCTTTCTGGGGGCCAAAAACAAAGGATTGCCATAGCGCGTGTATTTCTAAAAAACCCACCAATTTTGGTCTTAGATGAAGCGACATCAGCACTTGACAATGAAAATGAGCTTGCTATACAAAAATCTATTGAAATTCTGGCGAAAGGGAGAACTACTATTATCATAGCGCACCGATTATCCACCATTAAAAATGCGGATGAAATATTGGTAATGGCAGAAACAGGTATTGCAGAAAGGGGTAGTCACGATGACCTCATACAGATGGATGGATTGTATGCAAGACTCTATAAAGCTCAATTTAAAGGTTATATGCCAGATGAGATTTCAAATACTTTTACAAATGCAAAATAAGTTGATAAAATAATTTTAGGCAGATAGAATAAGGAGTGAAAATATGATTTATATAGCCATTATACTGGCCAAAATTGTAGAGGTTTCCATGCAAACGGTTAGAATTGTTTTAATAACCAAAGGAGAACGTACGATTGGTGCAATTATTGGATTTTTTGAGGTTTCGCTTTGGTTAGTACTCGTCAGCACAGTACTTACTAATATCATGGAGAATCCATTAAAAATTGTGGCATATGCATTTGGATTTGCTGTGGGGAACTATGTTGGGAGCATTGTTGAAGAGAAAATTGGCATTGGCTCTGCGGAAATTCAGGCAATTGTAAAAGCTGAACATGGTTTAATACTGGCAACGGCCTTGCGTGATCAAGGATTTGCAGTGACGGTGATGCAGGGCGAGGGGAAAAATCATGCTCGCAATATACTGCTTTTATATGTGCCACGTAAAAAAGTGAGGAAATGTGTGGACTTGATTAAGGCGACTCAAGAAAACTCTGTGATCACAGTGTCAGATAAAAAACCGATTTATGGTGGATTCGGGATGATTAGAAAATAGAATAGCCACACTGGGAGCAATAGAGGCGCATTGTTTAATCTGGAAGGTTCAGTGCACTCATGGATATTCCAATGTGATAGAAACCATATGTAATTTAGGAAAATACAATGTGGTTTTTCATAAGTGAGTTGTAAAAAAAAGCTATTGCAAATCTATGGAAATAGATTGCAATAGCTTTTTTAGTTTAATTCTGAGCTCAAATCAATTGTTTTTAAAAAACTTGAGATATTCATTATCGCTGTTGAGATAAATCACTGAATTTTCATCAATGGTTTTTTCATAAGAGATCAGCGTTCTCCAATACTCATAAAATGATGGATCTTTACTAAAGCCTTGTGCATAAACTTCCAGAGCAGTTGCATCAGCTTCGCCGCGAATTTTTTCAGCTTCTTCTATGGCAGAAGCTTTGATTTCAGCAACTTTACGATCTGTATCAGCCACAGTGTTTTGATAGAGTTCTAAACCTTCTGATCTGATTTGCTGTGCAATTGCCTCACGTTCAGCAATCATCTTTTTGTAAGTGGACTCAATGTTAGAAGCTGGTAAAATCGTCCTGTAGACATCCATATCTTTAATCACAATACCTTGGTTTGCCAATTTTTCGTTGAGGTCTTCCACGGCAACGGCGAGAACACTGTTCAAAGATTCTTTGTCTGTTAGAAATTCTAGGCTTGTAAGGCTGTTAACTTTTTCGATAACAACAGCATAAGCCACTTCATCAATTTTTGTATTAGCACCGTTCACGGTACCAAGAGCAGATCTAAAAAGACCCGGATGGGTAATTTCCCATTGCGCATACATATTGATTTGATATTTAATTTTATCTTTTGTGTTAATTTGTGCAGAATTAGAAATGTAGGTTAATAACTTACTGGTATCTTTTTCCACAGTTGTGATGAAAGGCACTTTAAAATGAAGTCCTTTTTGATGCACTATTTTAACGTTTTTAAATCGTGAATCCAGATCATTTTGAAGTTGAGCATCTGTGTTGCCAGCATCTACGACAATTGTCTTAATATCTCCAAATTCTCTTACAGTTGCGAGTTCATTTTCTCTAACAATGTAGAAACAATTTGAGAGCAAGATCAGGGCAAGGATAAAAACAATTATAAAACCTACAAAACGCATATTCTTTTTGATTTGCTTTTTCATATCTTGACTGTTTTGTTGAAATTTTTGTTCGAATTTTTTGCGATCGTTATTCATGGATTCTTGCTTTGGTTCGCCTTGATGGATATCCATATTAGTTGCCTCCTTTCGTTTCAAGAGGTAAGAATTTTAGAACATTGTCATTATTGAGATCCACAATGTATTTTTCTTTAACATTGCTCAAGATTTTTTCCATGGTTTCAATATAAAGGCGTTTTTTAGTGATTTCTTGAGAAACTCTATATTTCTCATAGACTTGACTAAAGTTTTCTACATCACCTTTGGCTTGTGCTACTTTCTCAGCTTTGTAAGCTTCTGCTTCTTGAATGAGTTGGTATGCATCTGCTCTTGCCTTAGGTAATTTTTCATTTGAATACTTTTCAGCTTGACTCTTATTTGAATCTTTTTCATTGCTTGCTATATTCACATCGTCATAAGCAGGCTGAACATCTTCAGGCAATAAAACATCTGTGAGTTTCACAGCTGAAATAGAGATGCCTAAACCGTAGTTGTTAAGTTTACGTGTCATATCAGGTAAAATTTCACTTGAGATGCTGTCCTTGCTGATTAAGGCATTGTCGAGATCTTGATTTTGTACATTACGTCTTAACGCACTTTCAAATGCCAAACGAATGGTACCTTCTTGATCGTCTACATTGTAATAGTAAGCAGCAGGATCTGTAATTCGGTATTGAATAATTGCCCCAATATTAACTAAATAGGATCCTTTTGTGAGCACGATGGCTTCACTTTCAACATCTTGGTAAGTTGCGGGTGCAGAAGTCGTAGGACCACTCACTGGCAAGTAACCATACTGTAAACTGATTACTTCATTCGTGTTGTAAGTGTGAATCGTATCAATAAATGGAATTTTAAAATGTAATCCGGCCTCTGATTCAACCTTTGCGAGTTTACCTAACCGTTCAACAACTGCTTCCTCAGCATTGTCTAGTAAATAATAGCTATTAAGTAAAGTTAACACAACGATTAATAGAATTGGGATTAAAAAGATGAATTTTGTTGATTTCATGTTTTCCCTCCTTCATAATGGCTTACTGAATATTCAAACTGTTCACTTAGAACTATAAAATCTGCGTAAAAGTTGAATTAATAATGCCTTTACAATAATGATACCCTGTGTGTTGGTAAAATACAACTTAACTTTTCATTAAAAGCGCTGGGGTGTTCGTATATAGGGTATTAAAAAAGTATTATCAATTTATTAAAAGGACATCATAAAATTGATAATTGAACGTTTGTGGGGTACAATCTATATCATGGGGGAATACAATGCGAATTACTAGAGAACGACTATTATACTATGCGGAACAATTGAGCATACGCTATAAAAATCATCATATTACAGCATTTTGTGCTCAGATGGCCTATTTTTTTGTACTTTCAATATTTCCTTTGATCATATTCATCTTTACGATTATTTCAAAGTTAAATATTAATTATAGTGAGGCCATATATGTATTGCAACAGTTTTTGCCGACGAACATCAGTGTGATGATCACAGATTTTATAGAAGAGTCCATAAAAATGGAGGGCAATGCACTTTTGTCTATTTCGGGTCTTATGACGCTCTATTCGGCTTCAAGGGCTGTCAATGCTTTACAAAGAGCACTTAACTCCTCACTTGAAATTGTCGAAGCGCACAGTTTTTTGATTACTAAAATTTATGGAATGTTTTATACTCTAATGTTTACAATTCTCATTGTTTTATCCTTAGTGATTCCAACCATAAGCAAGAGATTAATTCTTTTTATCGGTCATATTTTTAACTTTAACGTGGACTTAGGTCTTTTGGGTTCAATTGGAATTTTTAGAAATTTGTTGCTTTTGGGGATTTACATCCTTGTATTTGGATCTATTTATATGTTCCTGCCAAGTCAGAAAATGAGCTTTAAAGAGACTTATAAAGGGGCGATATTTGCAATTGCAGGCACCATATTGGCAAACTTGGTCTTTTCAAAAGTGGTGACGAAATTAACGGATTATTCGATTCTCTATGGATCACTATCTGCAGTTATTGCATTTATGGTTTGGCTATATATTTGGGGCATCATTATTATTATGGGAGCAGAAATCAATGCTATTTTAAAAGAAAATGCATAAATAGGGGGGCTGAATTATGGAATCGATACTCGTTGCTAAAAACTTAAGTAAAACGTATCAGATGGGTGAAGTGACTGTAAGTGCACTAAGAGATGTGAATTTTGAAATTTATGATGGCGAGTTTGTTGTTGTTTTGGGCCCCAGCGGCAGTGGTAAAAGTACAATGCTCAATATGATTGGTGGCATGGACCAAGCATCGGAAGGTGAAATATACTTCAGGGGAAAAGCACTTCATAATGCAACAGATAAAACGCTGACGCAGTTTAGGCGAAATGCCATTGGTTTTGTATTTCAATTTTATAATCTTATACCTAATTTAACGGCGTATGAAAATGTAAAACTTTCTGTGGAGCTTAGTAAAGATCCTCTGGATATTGAAATGGTATTAAATGAAGTTGAGTTGTTGGATCGATCCGATCACTTTCCCTCACAATTATCTGGTGGACAGCAACAACGCGTTGCCATTGCTCGAGCAATCGCCAAAAATCCAGATATCCTCTTGTGTGATGAACCCACAGGAGCACTTGATTTCTCAACAGGGTTGTCTGTTCTGAACCTTCTGAAAAAATTTAATAAAACCTATAAAAAAACAGTTGTGATTATTACGCACAATGCTGGAATTGGCAAAATTGGTGATCGTGTATTTTATATCAAAGATGGTCAAATAGAAAAAGTTGTCGTTAATGATAAGCCACTTGCACCTGAGGAGGTGACTTGGTAATGCTCATACGCAAGATGATAAGAGATATGCTCGAAAACAAGCTTGCCTATGTTGCCTGTATTGTTGTTATGGCTATGGGACTCATGACATATTCTTCTATGTCCATCGTCATGGAAAATTTGCTCAATGCCAAGGACAGTTTTTATAGCCAGTATCGCATGGCAGATGCATTTGCTCAAGTCCAGTCCTATCCTCAAAATCAGCTGGGTGAGTTTGAGAAGATACCGGGTATTTTAAAGGCAGATGGTGTCATAAAGCAAGACTTTAGAGTACAAATGCCTGATACAATTCAAAATGTATATTTGCGTGTTAATGCTTACGATATTCATGAATCAGATCGATTAAATGATGTTTACCTAACAGAAGGCTATGATTTGACAGAAGATGGGTTTCTCATATGGCTTGGACAAAAATTTTATGAAGCCAATGCACTCAAAATCAACGATAAATTGGATTTGATCATCAATGGAAAACTCTACACTTTCACTGTGGCAGGTGCTGTTCAAAGCCCTGAATATGTCTATGCAACTCGAAATCAGGCAGACTTCTATCCAGACCCTAAGACTTTTGATATTGCGTATATTTCTGAGGATCTCATAGAGAAGTTGCTCTCAAAAACTGGACAGGTGAATTATCTGAGTTTTGATCTTGAAGAGGGCGTAGCTTATGATGATGTAAAACCTATTCTTGAATCTAAACTTAAGAGTCATGGTTTGATCAATTTGGTGGAACTCAAAAATCAAACGAGCAATTTTATGCTTTCAAGTGAATTAGATCAATTGGTTAATTCTGCTCAGAGCATGCCTATTCTCTTTCTGAGCATTTCAAGTTTTATATTGTACATTATGCTCAAAAGACTTACAGAAATGCAGAGGGGGCAAATTGGCATCCTCAAGGCTATGGGTTACAACAACTTTCAAATTATGCTGCATTACTTGGGCTATGCTACCACAATAGGTATTTTAGGAGGTATCGTAGGTGGCATACTAGGGACTCAGCTCTCAATATCCTTCACGGAAATGTATAAGACTTTTTTTACTTTTCCCACTTTAAAAAATGAATACACTTATAAATATTTTGCATATGGTATACTGATATCGCTCTTTTTTAGCACTTTTGCCGGGATACAAGGTTCCAAAAAAGTATTGAAGCTGACCCCCTCTATAGCAATGAGTCCAGAATCTCCAAAAGGGGTGAAGCGCAGTCGAATTGAGCACATTAAGATGATATGGGAAAGTTTGACCATGCAGGGACGAATGGCCGTTAGAAATATTAGTAGAAGCAAGGGGCGAAGTGCTTTTACGGTATTGGGACTCATCTTTGCCTTTAGTATACTGGTGGTGGCGTGGTCATACAATGATCTTGTGGATACCATGATGTTTGATCAGTTCAATGAGGTGCAATTGTATGAGATGAAAGTCAGCTTTCTAAACGTACAACCAGCTGATGAAGTCATTAATCAGCTTTATAATATCGATGGGGTTGAATACGCGGAACCCTTGATAGAATTACCTATACAGATTAAAAATGGTCCATACGAAAAAACGACTGTGATCATTGGTCTTTCAGAAGATACGCAACTTTATAAAGTTTTGGATAAAGATAAAAATGAAGTTGACCTCAGTGAAGAAGGGCTCTATTTGTCGGAGAACTTGGCTTCTCAACTGCATGTTGGGATAGGCACTATTTTGAGAATTGAAAGCCCCATATCTGATGACTATATATTGATGGAACTTGTGGGAATAATTCCGCAGTATATTGGGTCTAATGGTTATGCAAACATTTCTTATTTGGAAGAGAAAACGGGCCTTGATAATCTTGCAACAACGGCATACCTTAACATTGATGAGTCTAAACAGGATGCGATTAGAAAAGAACTTGATCAATCACCTTACGTCGGCGTGGTTGAAATTCAAGCACAAACTTTGAAGAAGTTCACTGATTTGCTAGACAGTTATGGGTTTACAAATTATATAATGGCAATAATTTCTATAATTGTTGGTTTTGCAATTGTTTATAATTCCAGTGTCATTTCACTCTCTGAAAGGCAGAGAGAACTTGCCTCTTTGAGGGTACTCGGTATGAGTGTTAATGAAGTGCTGCAAATTGTATCTTTTGAGCAATGGTTACTGGGATTTGTATCGGTACTTATAGGGATTCCTGTTTCCTATGGGATGATGCAAGCCATGGCTGCATCATATCAGACAGATGTCTATTCTTTTCCAGCAATTATAGGCGATAATGCTTTTATCCTTTCAGTGTTTGGGACGGCACTCTTTATATTTTTATCACAGGTAAACGTAAAAAGAAAAATTAAAAAATTGGATATTGTGGAAGTTTTAAAAGAAAGAGAATAATAGTTGGTTAAAGAACCTTGTGCGAATTTTTTCGATAAAAATCTTTATTGGATTGTAGACAAGGACGAGCAAAACCATTAAAGGGGAGGCAATCATGAAGAAGTCGATTAGAAATATTATTATTGGGGCGATTGTTATTGTAAGCATTTCAAGCATGATTTATTCGAAACTTAAACCGCTTGAAGTGGATGGCTTTAGAGTTGAAGCAAGAGACTTATATGATTATGTTGAGGAAAATGGAAAAGTTATCTCTGAGAATGAAGTCGTAATTACGCCTAAAATTACGGCGCAAGTCATCGAAAGGGTTAAGCGGAATGGCGATAGTGTTCAAAAGGGTGATTTGATTTTAAAGTTGGATTCTGAAAGTATTTTAAAACAAATGGAGACCATAAAGGCTCAAATGACTGCTTATGATGAAGAGAAAAACAGTTCCCTTTCAGTGCTTAAAAATCAGATTGCGAGTCAATCGATTCAAGTCAATGAATCCAAATCTAAAAGAGATTTTGCAAAGAATCTCTATGATCAAATGACAGTACTCTATGAGGACGGTTCTTTAAGCGAAAATGAGTGGAAGACAAGCAAGCAAACTTATGAAACGGCAGAATCGACCTATAGACAAATGCAGAGCAGTTTAAACAGTTTGAATGCTCAATACAAAAATACGACAAATGCCAGTGGGACTTTAGAAGCTTTGAAATCACAGTATGCTACATTGGAGTTACAGTTAAATGATTGCAATGTTGTTGCTGGTGCTGATGGACTATTGACTGAATTTGATGTAAAAAAGGGCGAAATGGTGTCACAACAGATGCCTGTTGGCAAGATTATTGATCCATCAAGTTATAGTGTAGAAACTTATGTTTTGACGGATGACATCTCTAATCTGAATGTAGATGATGAAGTTGTTCTCATTCTCAAAGAGAATGGCATTGAAAATGAATTTAAGGGACAAATAGAGTTCATTGCCAAATCTGCTGAAGAAAAAATTTCATCTCTTGGGTTGATTGAGCAAAGAATCAAGGTTTTAATTCAATCGGAAGCACTCTCAGAGGAGGTAAAAGCAGGCTATGAAGTCAAAGTGAAATTCATCTCCGAATATAAAAAAGCCGCATTAGCAGTTCCTAAAACTTCTATTTTCAAAATTGAAGGTGATTCTTATGTCTATGCAGTGAGAGCTGGGCGGGCGACTCAACTTAAAATTGAAACGGGCATTGATACCGATTCAGAGTTTGCCGTGGAGTCTGGCATTGATCCAGGAGAAATTATCATTAAAAACTATAAATTAGATGGCCTGATGCCTGATAAAAAAGTGACGGTCAGCAATATTAAAGGTAATTAGTGCTCAAATTTATATAAAGAATTCTATCGTTTACAAGTTCATGTAAACATAGAATTCTTTTTTTATGAATTCCACAAATGTTGTTGTATGCAAGATTTGAGCCGAAAGCAGCATCAGTAAAAATCGTTTTGAGGCATCGTGAGAGGCGTCAAAGGTTACTCCCTCCTAGGAATATATTCACTTCAAGAAAATCTATTTTAAAGTAAAGAAACTGTAAAAAAAAAGTGAACTCTATTGACTCAATAGAGGAGAAGGTGTATATTATAAATGAAGTTAGCACTCAACTGATTAGAGTGCTGATAAAAATATTTTATTCTTTTAAAGGAGGAGTCATTATGTTAAGTTTAAGACCATTACCATCACAAAAAAGAGAATTGGAAAATATTTATGATGTATTTGAAGAATTTTTTAATGACAGCTTTCCTGTGATGAATCGATTTGGAAATGATAATTTTAGGATTGATGTCAAAGAAAACGATGATGCCTATATTGTAGAAGCAGAATTACCTGGATATTCAAAAGAACAGATTAAAATAGAATATCATGATTCGAAGTTGTTTATCTGTGCAGATCAAGTTACTGAGACAAACGAAGAAAATGATAAATTTATTCATAGAGAGAGAAATGTAAGTTCCATGAGGAGAGGCATCTACATGAAGGATATCAATTCCGATAAAATTCAAGCATCACTAAAAGATGGGATTCTCAAAATCACTGCACCAAAATATGAAGCAAAACAAGAAAAACATTATATTGCAATTGAATAGCGGGACCCAAAATGAGTCATGGGTTGTCGGATAATGGACAGCGTCATAAGAGGCTATTGCAAATCAAACGGACTAGATTTGCAATAGCCTCTTTTTGTATAAAAAAACCTCAAGATATTGCAGATTATTAAAATCAACATATCTCGAGGCATTTTAATTTAGTCTTGAGTTCAGTGAAATAATTTTTTCTGGAATGCCTATTAAATTAATGGCGTCGTGTATCCATGTGTAAAACGACATAAATACGCCAAGATAAACCGCACAGAAGAAGGGCTATAATGATAAAGTGCAATAATGGTGCAAGAGTGTACGAAAAAGTGAATGAAATCAAAATGGTACACGCAATGAGCGCCACAATGATGTGAGTGATTTTTTCACCAAGTGTTACTTTAAAGCCTTTTGCTTTGTCCTCCTCATATTTTGCTTCATCAAGACGTTCCTTAATGGCAATCATGTCAAATGACGTTTTTTTACTCATAAACTTCCCCTTTTGTCGTATTATGTGACCTCTTTTCATTATACTAAATTTATGCGTGATAATCTATAATTTGACCTTCAAACTCATCATTATTACCAATGGTTAACACTCTATAATTGATTTTAAGCAATTGCTCCACAAGACCGTTGGGTTTATATAGAAATTCGAGAGCGGCAATATCGAAGGAAAAAGCGTCTATGAATCGTCTGCGATCAAAATGAACCATGCCATTGTTTAGGTAAATGCCTATATTTTTAAGTTCATTCTCGTAATCGTGAAGATAGGATTCAACTAAAAAGTAGAAATGTGTTCCATAAGAAGCATCTACTTCTTTTGAATCTCTTATAAGTTGATTGATTGCCTTTACAAGATTTTTACCTCCTGATAGAATTTCTTGTTTATGGGATTTATAGTAATTCTTTGCCGTATTTTGATCAGAAAGTCTTTGATAGGAAGCTTTTAGATTATGCACTTTTTCATAGAAGTAATCAATAAGGACACTTTCATTATTGGCACTTTTGTGAGGATTATTATGTGCTTCAGATTTTGGTTTGAGCATGGTGACAGCAATGGGCTTATAAGTGGATTTAATTTTACTCGCAGAAAGATTTTTAGAATTATAAACTTGGTTGGTTTTTAAAATTTGAGACATAATCTGTCACCTCCTCTATAGGATATATCGGTATTTCTGGGACATTTCTTTAGAGGGGCGGAGTTTTAACTCCCAATTGTAATACCCACTAGAATATGGGATAATAGAGTAAATAGTGAGCTTGTGGGGGGATGAAATGATTAATAAAATGGAGCAGTTTATAGAGGATATTGAAAAGGAAATTTTAAATAGATCTTTTTTGAAAAAATATGGATTCGAAAGAAAAGTGATAGATGAATTTCTGTTGGGAGATCATTTTCTCCACATGGTCCACGAAATTATTGAAAAAGAGCAATTTCATTCCAAGATGGTGTTTGAAATGGTGGCACCTTTAATTGAACGCTCTTTCTATGGGACACCACCAGAGCATTGGCTTAGCTATTTTTACAACTACGCGCTTTATTTTTCTTTTCCGGATGCAGTTACAACCCAATTGACAGCATCTTATAATCGAATTGCTGAGTTGTATCTACGTGTTTTAAAGGTTGTCTGTCAATATCAAAAAAAATCGAATGACGGCACGTGGCAAAGCAGATATGCTCTGGAACTCTTAACAGATGCAGAAGTACTAGAACTCGAAGATTCAAAAGAGTTTTTAACTTTTAAAAAATATTTTAATAATGAATATGTGTATGAAATGATGAAACTCAACCAAGAAGTGATTGGCTTTACTACGCTTGACCACATCTGTGGGGTACATTTTTTGGCAATGAGAATTGCAAGACAACTAAAATATGCTGGGTTTCCAATTGATTTAGGGCGGGTATCCGGTGCTGCTGCAGGCCATGATATCGGTAAATTTGGCTGTAAACAAGAAGAGATGAAACGCGTTGCATATTTCCATTACTTTTATACAGGTGAATGGTTTGAAAAAAGAGATATTATCTATATCAGAAATGTTGCTCTCAACCATTCTACTTGGGATCTTGAACTGGAAGCCTTGCCAATCGAATCACTCATTTTAATTTATAGTGACTTTAGAGTAAAAGCTGAAAAAGTCAACGGTAAATCTGTGATGATGTATTTCAATTTAAAGGCGTCTTTTGATGTCATTTTAGACAAGTTGGATAACGTAGATGCCGCTAAAGAGGACAGATACCGAAAGGTATATCGGAAATTAAGTGATTTTGAACACTTCTTATTGGATCTTGGTATTCAAGTGAGTCCGGATAGCGATCAACTATTAGGACCAAATTGTATTCAAAAACGCAAATATTTTTCGTTAATGCAAGGTAAAGAAATTACTGAAAATGTCATTCACTCATCTATAGAGCACAATATCAATTTGTTGTATCGCCTTAGAGATGAAGCTTCTCTCAATAAGCTTTTAGAGCCCGTTCGGAATAGTCGCGACATGACTAAGTTAAGAGGGTACATTTCGATTTTAGAGGAATACTATAACTACTTAACTCAAAAACAAAAACAAATCATGATCAATTTTTTATATGAAAAGCTGATTTTACCAGAAGAGGATATTAGAAAGCAATGTGCTGAGTTGATTGGAACCATTATCGCCTCATACGATGAAGAGATCAGAAAGGAGATTCCGCCAAGTGTTACACTTGTTGAGACAGAAGTGGATACCGTTCGGCTTTTTGATATCTTTGTGGAGCGCTTTCTTTTGCCTGAAAATCAAATTATTGATAGACATAAAAAGTATATCAGCTACAGTCTTAGAGATATGATCGATTCGTATTTTAAACATTTAAAAATTAAAAGAAGTCGAGAAAAGAGTATCGCTCTGATCGTTCAATATTTCAAAGCATTTGATCAAGATGATAAAATTAGATTTTATCTTGTAAAGGCAGCGAGAATATTGCCTTTTAAAGAATTTGATGAATCGCAAAAGGCAACGATTCTTAAATTCGTCTCAAGGCTTTTGACAAACGATGATTTAAAATTGAGGCTACGTGCGTTCAATTTGATTTACACGCTGATTTCTTATGCAAATGATGATCTGCTTAAAAGTTGTGATGTTTATAGGATTTTTAAAGAACCCTTTAAATCTGCAAATTCTCCTGCTGAGAACTATGCGCGCTTAAAGCTCGGAGAGCACTTAAAACTGGAACCCGATAGGATTAACAGCTTAAAGGAAATTTGCTTAAATGATCTTCAGTACACTTCTAATATTTTTTTGAGCAACTTAAAATCGGCAACGCTTGATATTGAAAAACGATTTCAAATCGAATTACTTATAAGAAATACATTGCTTTACGATTATGATAACTGTTTTTATATGGCAATGCATCTTTGCAATTTACTCAAAGTTAGTGCGCTTGAATCCGTAAGAAATACGGCTGGCAGAATGCTGTTGGAGTTAATATCACATCTTAACTTCGAACAGAAGAATGATATTGCAATAGAGCTTATCCGGGCGCTTGAAATGGAAAGTTATGAATTCACAAAGTACATTCCACCTTATTTAGGAAAAATTTTACTGCATATTAAGCCTAAAGAGTTAGATGAAATATTGGAGAGTTTTGAAAGAAAGATGAGCACATCTAATTCAGGACTGATATCGTTGATTGAAAAGACGATCGGTGTATCCATCACCAAGTATGCAGATTATAAATATGCTTTTAAAGAGGAAGCAGATGGGCACAATAGGCGTGTTTTAAGAATGTATGGCATTCTCTTTACTGGATTTGTTCATTCTTCAAGTCATGTCAATCAAATGGCCTTTAGCGTCATTGCCAAAGACATTTTCCAAGATCAGTTTTTAAGTCTGAGAAAGAGGGAATATCTCTACAAATTGATTATCAAAAAAATTATGTCCCTTATGGTAAATACTGATGAGGATCTGGATCTTATTTTCTTCAATAATTCGTCTTGTTTAAAGTATATTTATCAGTTTATTTCAGAGTTTCAACACGAATATGGCGATATCGAGCTGAAACCCAATAAAAAAATTGCATTTTTCCCAGGTGCTTTTGATCCATTCACATTAAGCCACAAGCAAATTGCCATGGATATTAAAGAAAAGGGTTTTGAAGTGCTACTTTATGTGGATGAGTTTTCATGGTCAAAGCGTACGCAGCCGAACTTAATTAGAAGAAACATTATTAAGAGATCTGTGGCAAGCGAGATTGAGGTGTATCCATTCCCAAGAGATATTTCTATTAATATTGCCAATAATGAAGATCTCGATAAACTGGTTTCGCTCTTTCCCGATTCAGAAATATATTTGGTAGTTGGCAGTGATGTTGTTATGAATGCATCGGCATACAGTAGCGGGAAAGTAAGCAAGATATTTGAAATACCGCATGTTATATACCAAAGAGGCGGTTTGGAACTGTCACAAGAAGAAACAGAAAGGCTCAATGATAAAATCAGTAAATTGCATCCTAATACAGTTAAAGTCCTTTTGCCTAAGGAATATGAGAGCATCAGTTCAACACTGATCAGGGACTATATAGATGAGAAGAGAGATATTTCTTCTCTTATTGATCCGCTTGCCCAAAATTATATTTATGAAAAGGGCTTGTATCAAAGAGAACCTATGTATAAGAGTGTCATGACAACCAAATCTTTAGTGTTGGAATTACTAGAAGAACCTAATTTGATGGTCATTGAATCGCTGGCAAGTATTTCTGGAATCGAATTCCCTGAGGCTTATCAAAAACTAAAAGATATTTCTGGAATGCTTAATTTTAGAATGCTTATTTTGAGAAGCCTAGAAAAAAATAATGAAATTGTTGCCTATTCTCTGTTTCATTGGCTTAGAGCAACTAACATTCACAATGAATTTGAAGACCCTGCAATTATTAACTTTATCAGGGATCATTCTGTAGGGCGTATTATAGTCATTGATAGTATTGTTAAAAAGAAAAATTGCGAAATCAAGAATCTTGAACAGATCATGATGACTGAAACACTTGCAAATGCACTTTCTAGAGATTACACTTACTGCGTATATAAAGAATCGATTAGACATCAGGTGAGTCGAGAAATTTCGGAAATTCTTTTAGATCAAGGCTTTATCAATATCTCTTCATCAAAAACGAATGAGATGGTTTATGCTGTGAATATGTCCTCGCCATGCACGGTAAATTTGGATATCCACTCTATGTTTAAAGAACCATACAAGCATATTCCAGAAGTTGTACAAGTGATGAATAAAACGAGATCAAGGCTTCAAAAGGCATTTACAGAACTTTACCCAGGCAATCTTGTGCTCAATTTTGACAGATCTATGATCTATGAGACTTTGATTAAAAAGGTCTGTGATGAAAATAATATGCCCACCACGCCGCTTGTGCCAAAGCAAGTGGGTGAGGCTATGTGCGTCCCTTTTGGTGCGATTTTTAAACGGTGGATTTTGCCGAATACAGTGACTAAGACATTGCATGCAGAAAAATATTTTTCGACGGATTTAACAGAACATCGCATTATGGAATATCCTTTTTATCTAGATATTGCCAATCAAATAAAAATGATTAAATCATTTAACAGACCTTTAATTTTAGTAGATGATTTGTTGAATAAGGGTTACCGCATCAAGGCACTTCAACCTCATTTTAAAAAGGAAAATGTGGAAATTCAAAAATTTATTGTGGGTATCATGTCTGGAAGCGGCAAAGAAATTGCTGAACGCATGAACATAAATGTAGACGCCGCCTATTTCATTCCTAAAATCAAAGTTTGGTTTTATGAGAGCAAGCTTTATCCATTTATTGATGGAGATGCGATTTGGAGAGGCAGTATTCCAGAGAGTAATTTGATTAACTCGGTTAATCTCATATTGCCTTATTCATCAGCTAATTATATCGTGGGCGCATCCAAGGCTTCTATTTACAATCTCTCGGAAGTGGCGTTGCTCAATTCTATTGATATTATGAGTGCAGTGGAGCTTGCCTATGAAAGTCAAAATGATCGATTGCTGACGATTGATCGTCTAGGGGAAGTGCTCAACACACCTAGATATCCTGACAAGGGTAAACATATTTTTTACTCCAATAACATCAGACCTTCTGAATATTTAAAAGATGATTTGGAGCAGCTTAGAAAATTAAAATCATTTTATCTATAATAGAAAAATTAAATTAGGGGTGAGTTATGTATTATTACAAAATGGATGATCTGCAACTGGTTTCAAACGAACCCATTGAGGTTTTAAATTTCTTTAAAATAGAGAGCTTGAATTATTTTAAGCGTACATTCTTGGTGTTTAATAGCCCGAAATACAAAGGCAAACAGTACTTTAAAATTACACCTTCTTTTACATCTCTAGAAGCATATGAATCTGTAAAGTGGCTTATGAGCCCTCATACGAATCAAATTTCGGAAGAATTGAGAGTGCTCTCTGACAGAGAGCTCTTGAGTGGGCTCAATATAAATCCCTGGATCACACAATTAAATACAAGAGATGTCGAACAGATTATCATAGGGTTCAAGGGCTTTGTTGCAGAGGTGACGGCACTGGATACCGGTAAGAAGAGAATACATCTTTTAGGACTTGGAGATGTAGGTAGTACGCTGGCAATTGGTCTAAAACTTTTAGGTGGTGAACGCATTCATACACTAGGCGTTTATGATATCAATGAACATCAGAGAAAACGTTATGAAATGGAACTCAATCAAGTGATTGTGAATCCTGAAATAAAGGTGGAAGCATTAAATGGAGATGATCTTTTCCATTGTGATGTGTTCATATTTTGTGCTTCAAAATATGTGCCGAAAGTCGGTGAAAAAGTAGACGATGTTCGAATGATCCAGTTTGAAGAAAATTCGAAAATTATTGAAATTTACGCTAAAATGGCACGAAAGATGGGTTTCAAAGGTCTATTCTGTGTCGTATCTGATCCGGTAGATTTACTTTGTCGTAGCGTTTTAGAGGCATCCAATCAAAATGAAGCCGGCGAATATGATGGTCTGGGCATTTCTGCCGAAAGGATTAGAGGTTTTGGATTAGGTGTCATGCATGGCAGAAGTATTTACTATGCTAAAAAATTGGGCATTGAATATGGTGCCAACGGACGTGTATTTGGGCCGCATGGCAAAGACTTGATTTGTGTCAATCATATTAACAGATATGATCATGAGGCATCTCTTGCGCTTACGAATAGTGTTATTCGCGCGAATGTCGATGTGCGTGAAGAAGGGGTTAAGCCTTATATCGCCCCAGCAATATCCTCAGGTGCAAAATCCATATTGGATGCAATATCCGGGAATTGGCACTATAGTGCAACCTGTATGGGTTCGACTTTCTTTGGTGCTTTGAATAGACAGACAATTGCAGGTATCGAATACGAACAAAACATATTCGATGATCAATTATCGGAACGTATGATCACTTCTTATGAAAGGCTGGAATCGTTATGGCAGGCATTGAAATCATAAATTACTCAAAACATATGAAACCTATTGTAACATTTTGCGAAGGGTTGGTAAGCCAAGAGAGTGAAAAGGATAAAAACAAGTGTCTACTCGTCATTGAACTGGATGATATTGGTGAGAATGAAGCGGTTGATCAGCTCCTTAGAACTGAGACTAGAAAACAATTAAAAGGAGAGACTACTTTTTTCAATGACAAGATATTGGCCTTGATTGTGAAGTCGCATAGTGAGCATTATACGAAGACATTTGCCAAAAAATGCATTTATCATATCAATCAATTGGGAGGCACCTTTATTGGACATCCTCTTGTGGAAATAATCGAAGGATACCAAAACTTTAAGACGTGGCAGAAAGTTGATTCAAAGCCATTAGAGAGAATTTGCTTTGAGCAAATTGAACAGTTGATAAAAAGACTCCATACCTATCAAGCTTTAAATAGAGCAACGCTCAATATGCTCGTTTTACATGCGGGATATAGAGAAATCTCAAATACATTAATGCTTTGGGACGCTGTTGCAAATGCGTTAGAAATATATAATGCCAAGAAAGATGTGCCCATATTAAATATGGATACACTTCACGTGGAAGAAGGTAAAATTTCAGATTGCTATGGTTGCAGCTTTGAAACCTGTATGTATTATGCACGTGAAAAAAGTTGCTTTTATGGTGGTTTTGTGGTGGAGGATCTTTATCCAAAACTTGAAAAGGCAGATATTGTGGTGTGGATTTGTCCCAATTACAATGACGCTATTTCAGCTAAATTAATGGCCGTAATCAATCGTTTAACAGCACTCTACAGAAATATGGGTTTTAAAGACAAATATCTTTTAAGTGTTATTGTTTCTGGAAATTCGGGAAGTGATTCTGTAGCGAGACAATTGATTGGTGCACTTAACATCAATAAAGGGTTTAGATTGCCAGCAGGCTTTTCAATTATGGCACTTGCAAATGACCCGGGTGAGATCAATCACGCTTTAAATATTGACGAAAAGATTTCAAGTTATGTAAACAAAGTGGTGACGTTGATTGAAGAAAATATTATAAAAAATTGAAAAAAGATGTTTTATTTTTCGTACAATATGGTATAATAAGTGTAACAAAACAAGATTTTGTTAGATATAAAACTGTTGTTACTGAGTCAATTAAACGTTTTCAATGGAAGGGGTGAGACCGCCAGGAAAATAGCGTAATGATTTAGTTTCAAGTATTTTTTTAGGAACTAAAGATAGGGTTTTAATGGTGAACGTAAAGTTACGTTAACCTCTCGAAATCAAGTCTATGTATGAAATCACAAAGATTTTAAGTTTTAAAGATGACTTTAGAAAACAATGAAAGGCACTGTTAAGACCAAGTGTGACAACTGTATTTAAAAAGTTACTATTATTGATTTATAATTGAAATTAACAATCGATAAGCAATTTGTGTTTTACATTGAGAAAGGGTGAGACCACCAGAAATGACAATTGAAGAATCTATTTAAAAGCACTTCTCTAAAGAATGAAAATGGAGAAGTGCTTTTATTTTTTTGTTATTTTCAAAAAAGAGTTGATGGCGTTTGAAAAACATGTTACTATATTGTTGTATTGTTGAACAATTGAACCGTTAAACTATAAGACAATAAATTCAAGATAAATAAGCACTTTAAATGAGCTTAAATATAAATATTAAATAAGAAAGGAATGTGAGCGATGGATATTCGACCAATTAGAACAGATAGACTTTCGGATAAAATAGTCAATCAGATGATTCAAATGATGAGAGAAGGCAATCTAAAGTCGGGTGATAAGTTGCCAAATGAAGGTATGCTGGCAGAACAGTTCGGTGTTAGTCGTGGTATTTTGAGAGAAGCATTGACCCAATTGCAAGCGCAGGGATATATCAGACGCAAGCCTAAAGATGGCACGTACATTCAAGATGATATTCAAAGCATGTTGATGAATGATTCCGTAAATGAGCTCCTCAAGAAGACAACTTACAGTGACCTTCTTGATTTTAGAGAAACACTCGAACTGAAAATGGTGGAGAAAGTAATTGAGAGAGCCAGTGATGAAGAGATAGAAGAAATTATTGAAGGCCTTGGAGTTGCAGATAATGAAAAGGTTCAACATGATATGGATCATTATTTTCATTACAAACTTGCACAGGCATCAAAAAACATTTTTTTTATGAATTTCATTGATACTTACTATGATCTCATTACAGAAATTGCTGTGAAGAGTAATCGAGATCAAGTGAGAAGAAATCAAATTGCAGAAGAACATCTTGCCATTGCCAAGGCAATTTCCGCAAGAGACAAAGAAGCTGCTAAAAATGCAGTTTTACATCATATGAAAATGGTTGATAAGACCGTTATTGGTGAGGAAGGAAAGTAATATGAAGGATCATGTTAAAATTTTATCCCCCTGTGGCATTCTCGGATATGGGTTTCCTAAGGCGTCCTTTTGGAAGGGGATAGAGGATGAACCGGATGCCATTGTTGTGGATGCAGGCTCAACAGATGCAGGGCCTCATAAATTAGGCGCAAATACGGCTATTGTCAGTAGACAGGCCTGTAAAAAAGACCTTGAATTTATGCTTGTTGCAGGCCATGAGCATAAGATACCAGTAATTATAGGTTCTGCAGGTGGCAGTGGTGGCAAAGTGCACGTCAATTGGACATTAGATATTATCAATGAAATTTTAGAGGAAAAGGCATTGATGCCTTCTAAAATTGCTGTTGTCTGGGCAGATATTCCCAAAACATTGATTAAGGAAAAAATGCAATTAGGACAAGTGACACCACTGGGTAAAACGGTTCCTGAATTAAATGAATCCGTTCTGGATGAGACCAATGATGTGGTTGCACAAATGGGCATCGAACCCATACTGGAAGCATTGTCACAAAATGCAGATATCATCGTTTGTGGCAGAGCATATGATCCTTCGCCATTTGCGGCGGTGGGGGTATATTACGGCTTTGACGAAGCTTTATCCTATCATCTTGGGAAGGTGCTTGAATGTGGTGCTCTAAGCAGTGAACCGGGAACCACTAAAGATTGTATGATGGGTATTATATACAAAGATCACTTTGAAGTTTATCCCACAAATCCCATAAGGAAATGTACTTCTGTCAGTGTGGCAGCACATACCTTTTATGAAAAGGATCATCCCTTTCTACTTCATGGACCAGGTATTATGATGGATCTAGAATCCTGCGAATTCGTTGAGTCCGAAGCAGGTCACGTCAAAGTATATGGTTCCAAGTTGACGCATACATCACCCTATAGAGTAAAACTTGAAGGCGCAAGAAAAGTGGCCTATAGAACGATTGTGGTGGCAGGTGTAAGAGATCCCATTCTCATAGATCGAATTGATGAAGTCGAAAAATCCGTTTATGAAAGTGTATTAGAGCAATACAGCGATATGGATAAGGCAAATTATCAAATTAATTTCTATAATTATGGGAAAAATGGTGTTATGGGAGCTCTTGAACCTCATAATAAGGCCGGCCATGAATTGGGTATTCTCTTTGAAGTTGTGGCCAAAACACAAGAATTAGCTTCAATGATCTGCAGTTCTGTTAGGTCCACTTTTATGCATTTTGGCTATGAGGGCCGAAAATCCACAGCAGGCAATTTAGCGTTTCCATTTGCACCAAGTGATATTGAATTTGGCGCTGTCTACGAGTTTTCAGTTTATCATCTTATGGATGTAGAAGATAGCACAACGTTATTTCCTATAGAATACATCAACAAGGAGAGTGCTTAAATATGACAAAATTAGTGGACCTTGCGAAGGTTTTACGCAGTAAGAATAGTGGTCCTTTTGAAATTACACTGGATATTTTATTTGAAGATCAAAATGTCTACAAGCGTGTTGAGAGCAGTGGGGCCATTTCCAAAAAATCCATTGCGACACTTTACCAGCTGCAAGAAGAAGAAATTACAAATATCATTTTTTTTAAGAAAGCACTTGGTATAAAAATCACTTATAGCAGAAAAATTTCTTCTGGTACAATTGGAGACCGTGATGTGTATGGCGCTCAACAACATGCGCCACTCATGGATATATTAATTCCATAAGAGGAGTTGAAAATGAAATCATTGACACAAAAAATAATAACCCCCCAGATGAAAAAACAACTTAAAAAAGACTGGATGCTCTATTTGATTCTAGCGCCTACTTTAGCCTATTTTATAATTTTTAGATTATGGCCAATAATTGGAATGCGTTTGGCATTCTATAATTATAAAGCGCGGAGTCCATGGACGTTTGCAGGATTAAAATATTTCTCGATGATTGTGAAGTCACCTGCATTTTTAGATATCGTAAAGAATACTCTAATCATAAGTTTTATGAAGTTCATCATCCTATTTCCCTTCTTCGTCTTATTTGCTATTTTACTGAATGAACTGAGGGTTTCTGGTTTTAGAAAGTACGTCCAAGTGGTTTCTTATATGCCCCATTTTTTATCTTGGGTTGTTATTGCTGGCATTTGGATTGCTGCACTTTCTGTTACCAATGGATCAGTAAATCAAATATTGAATATATTCAACTTGCCCTCCATTGATTTTATGACAGATAAGAGTAAAATCAGGTGGATCTTGATGCTGTCTGAAGCTTGGCGGAGTATCGGTTGGGATTCTATCTTCTACTATACGGCCATTATAGGCATTTCGCCAAGTCTTTTTGAAGCGGCTGAGATCGATGGGGCCAATCGCTTAAATATCATCAGGCATATTATTCTGCCGGCTTTAATTACACCGATAGTGACTATGTTTATCTTGAATTTGGGATTTTTCTTAAATGCAGGGTTTGATCAAGTTTTAAACTTTTCAAATGATGCCGTCCTTAGTGTTGTGGATATTCTAGATACTTACATTTACAGGGTGGGGATTCAGAATGCTCAATATTCTCTATCTACTGCTGTGAGTTTAATAAAAGGTGTCGTGGGCGTCTTTCTGGTGCTGGGGACGCATTTAATATCCAAAAAAGTGACTGGGAAAGGAGTGTGGTAATTTGAAGCGATTTAAAAAATTATCTCCGAGTCAAATTTTTTTAATGGTCGTTTTAGGAGCGATCACTCTTACGATGATTATCCCCCTTTTAAATATTTTAGCACGTTCTTTATCGGGACCAGAAGCGTCTGCAACGATGGGAGGCCTTGAGATATTTCCAAAGGATTTTGATTTGATCAACTATAAAATAGTGCTCAATCATCCCAAATTAATGAAGGCGTTTTGGAATTCCATTTTTGTGACTGTGGTGGGCACATTTATCAATATCATGCTGACGACTTCAGCTGCCTATGTGTTGACACGCCCCAAATTGGTCTTTAAGAAGGTCATTATGGTTTTTTTAATATTCATGATGCTGTTTGAACCTGGATTAGTACCGGAATATCTTGTTGTAACTAAACTAGGACTTATGGGCAGTAAGTGGTCTGTGATTTTGGTCTCGGCAGTGAATGTGTATTACTTAGTCATTATGATGCGCTATTTTGAAGAAATTCCTGAATCTATTTTCGAAGCAGCCACATTGGATGGCGCTGGACATTTAAGAATGATGTTTTCTATTGTCTTTCCACTTTCAAAAGCGGGAATGGCAACAATAACGATGTTCTATGCTGTTTTGAGATGGAATGAGTACTTTAAGGCAAGTATCTATCTTATAAAAGCAAATGATACCTTATTCCAGGTAGTTCTGAGACAATTTGTCGTACTGGGGGATACCACTTCTATTGTAGGACAACAAAATCTCTTTAACTATAATGATCTTGCAAGAATTGATTACACTGCATTAAAAGGTGCTACGATTATAGTAGCTATTATTCCCATTTTATTGCTCTATCCTATTGTTTTAAAATACTATGCAAAAGATGCAATGGGTGGTGGCGTTAAGGAATAAAGTTTCTGCATTAAAGAAGATGAACTTGATTTAAGGAGGATTTAAGATGAAAAAGTTATTTAGTATGATTTTAATTTTGATTTTGATCTCATCAATGCTCATAGGCTGTGGATCAACAGATGAAAAGGCACCTGAACAAACACCAGCAGCAACGAATGAGACGGCACCAACTGATGCCAATAAAGAGACAGCAGGTATTGGTACAGCTGATGCACCTGTTCATGTGACATTTCTATGTAAAGATGTCGTCCCTTCAGAGGAAAATGTTCAGAGCTTAGTGGCTGAAATTGAAAAGGGCATGGCACTTGAGGGCAACTATATTGAGTTGGAAGTGCTTGAAGCACCTGCGGGAAAATACGCTGATGTTGTGCCAATCGCTTTTAGAACAGGTCAAATCACGCCAGATATCATTTATTTTCAAGGCGGCGATTTACCAATCGCACAGGAAGATATGCTGGTGGATTTAACATCATATATTGAGAATTCCAAAAATATTAAGGGCATTATGGAAATGCATCAAATAGAGAAGGTTAAGAATTATCCATATCTTCTTTGGCTGGCACCAGCAAGAGTTCAGATACCTGTAATGCGAACAGATTGGTTTAATCAACTTGACAGTGGCAAAGTGCTTTTAGAAAACCCAACGTCAGATAATTACTACGCACTCTTTAAGGAAATTAAGGACAAGGGGCTTGCAGAATATCCTGTGACAACGGATGGCGGTATTGCTAAACTTGACAGTGTTTTCAATCATGCATTTGGTGTAACGAGCACGATTATGAATGTTGAAGGCAAGTTTGTGTATTCTAAGGCAACTGAATTTGAAAAAAATAAACTTGCATTTTATGCCAAATTATATAAAGAAGGCCTGTTGGATCAAGAATATGTGACAAAACAATGGGATACAATGGAACAAGCATTTTATGAAGGTAAAGCTGGGTTTGTATCGGGAACTGCTGGGGATGTTGTAAACGTCTATAACAATAAAATGATTCAAACCAATGGCGATTCTGCAGAACTTATCGTACTGCCACCAGCTAAAGGCATTTCTCAAGCATATCAATCCATTGATGTCACTAAAGAATCACGAGGATTTGCCATTAATGCCGATTCCACCGTTAAAGATGCAGCATGGGCAGTTCTGGACTTCATGGCAGGTAAAGAAGGTCGAAAATTAGATAAATTAGGCCTTAAAGATATTCACTACAAAGAGTCTAATGGCAAATATGTTTTAACAGATAAATTCCCTGAATGGTGGGCAAAATTCTGGCCGACATTGAACGGATTAGACCTATCTGTTGTAGAAGGTGAGGTTTTAACCAAACCAGCAGTGGACTCTCTTGAGGCGGCAGGTCAATATTACTATGGCGATATCAATGTCGTGTTGCCAAATGACTTATTGCCCCTTAAAGATGGTATGGACAAGTTGTATACGGAGTACTCTACGGACATCATTCGCGGCGTAAAAAGCATTGACAGTTTTGACGAATTCGTTAAAAAATGGAATGATGCTGGTGGCGATGAAATCAGTGTCTATTTACAAGAGCAATTACAGTAAACTCGGTGCCTCCCTTTGACGATTCAGAGGGAGGTACTTCATAACGAAGAGGTGAATTATGATTCCAGAAAATTATCTTGAAAAAACCTATGCGGGATTTCTAGGTATGAATATTGGTATAAGATTGGGTGCCCCTGTGGAACCCACTGCATGGACCAGTGAAAGAATTGAACGCTTTTATGGGGACATTAAAGACTATGTCAAGCCCTTTAAGAATTTTGCAGCCGATGATGATGTGAATGGGCCCGTTTACTTCTTAAGGGCACTTACAGATCGTGAAAACAAGAACTCATTGACGCCTCAAGATGTTGCAAATGCATGGCTTAATTATACGCGCGAGGGCGTTGGTATGTTTTGGTGGGGAGGATATGGCGTCAGTACGGAACATACGGCTTATCTCAACTTAAAAAGAGGTGTTTCAGCACCGCTTTCGGGTTCGGCAAGCACAAATGGTCTTGTAATGTCCGAACAGATCGGCGGGCAAATCTTTATTGACACTTGGGGGCTTATCTTTCCAGATCAAATTGAGAAAGCAGCTGAATTTGCAAGTATTGCCGCCAGTGTTTCTCACGATTTTAATGGAAAATATGGTGCCGCTTTTATTGCAGCGTGTATTTCTAAGGCTTATGTGACTTCTGATGTATTGGAAATTGTAAGTGCTGGTCTTTCACAAATTCCAAAAAGTTCGACTTATGCTGAAGTGGTTAGAGCCGTGATGCAATTTCACGAGGCGCATCCGGAGGATTTTAGATTGTGCTTAAAATTTTTACAAGATCACTGGGGCTATGACAAATACACTGGTGTCTGTCACATTATTCCGAATGCAGGTGTTTGTGTACTCTCCATGCTCTATGGTAAGACTTTTAACAGAACGGTTGAGATTGCAACCATGTGTGGCTGGGATACAGACTGTAACGCAGGTAATGTTGGCACGATTATGGGTGTTGCAGGTGGACTTGAACAAGTGGGTATGCATTATAGAAAACCCATCAATGACTCAGTGGTGCTGTCGGGTATTTCAGGCTATTTAAATATCTTGGATATACCCACTTATGTGAAGGAGATTGCAATTATTGGATATGAACAATCTGGTGTGGCGGCACCAAAATCGCTTTTAGAAAGTTATAGGGCGGGAGAAATCTACTTTGATTTTGAGCTCAGTGGTGCCACACACAATTTTAGAGTTTCCAATCCAACGTTTTGCAGTATAAGACATAGTGATCGAATAGCCTATAAGGGCACTGGCTCATTGGAAATATTATTCGATAGGATGTCTAGAGGTCAAAGCTCAAAAATTTACTACAAGCCTTTCTACAGGCGGTTCGACTTTGATGATGAAAGATATATGCCTGTATTCTCTCCAACAGCATATCCAGGTCAAATCGTTTCAATGATGGTGAGTTTAAAACAGTTCAGCGGTGAGAGTATTATCATCAATCCGTATGTTAGAAACACTGATACGAAGGCAGATGTCTTGCTAGGCGGCATAGTTCTAAAAGATGAACTCTGGCATGAAATCCAATTTGTGATCCCTGATTTAGGTGGGAGCATGATTGATGAGATTGGCCTCTTATTCGAGGCAAATTCACCTGCAAAGAATAAAGATTTTGGTTGCCTTTATATCGATGAGTTTTCTATTTCTGGTAAAGCGCATTATACGATAGATATCTCTAAACAGTCGGCAGAATTGGCATCCATTACGCCTTTTTCTCATAATCATGGTGCGTGGCAAATAGAGGCAGGTCTTATGGAGGCCATGTGTTTGGAGCATGCAGAGGCGATGACAGGCAACTATTATTCTAAAGATATTTGTGTTAAAGGGAGTATAAAACCGCATACTGGTCAGATGCATTTCATTTCATTGAGAGTTCAAGGGGCTTTAAAAGGTTATTATGCAGGACTCTATAAGGAAGGCATTGCCATTTTAAGACACAATCATGAATTAGAAGTGCTTGCTTACATGGATTATGCATGGGAATTTGAAGAGCAGTATCCTATAGAATTTAGTGCAATAGGAGATCAATTGATTTTTAAAATAGATGGTAGGGAAGCACTCAGTTGTGTGGATCATGTATTAAAATATGGTATGGTCGGTTATGCGCTTTATGAGTGTGGAAGATGTGGATTTGGCAATTTAGAAGTAGAGACATTTTAAGGAGAAGAATATGATTTCAATATCTGAAATAAAGCAAAATAAAACATTGGCAAGAAGTAAAGCAACTGGTTGCATTTGTGGTCTTGCAATTGGTGATTCGTTTGGAGATGCCTCTAGAATGCAGAGTAATCGTGAAAATTATGGCATTACAACGGATTTTAACAGTGGTGCAACGTGGAGTACAGATGACACGGAGTTTGCTTTGCTGACAGCTAAAATATTGATTGGATGCAAAGGCAATTTAACTACAGAAGATGTGGTTAAAGCTTGGTTTGAAGATGTGGTTGTTCAGGATGAATTCAAAAGAGGTGGTGCAAGTGAAGTCTCAGCCGCTAATAATCTCAGAAGAGGCATAAGGCCACCTGAATCAGGAAAATACAGCACATTTCATATGAGTGATGGTTCTGCAATGAGAATTGCACCTGTGGGTGTTATCTGTGCTGGAGATCCTCAAAAAGCAGCTGAAATGGCTGAAATTGATGCTTCAATTAGTCATTACGCAGATGGTATTTGGGGCGCACAAGCTGTTGCAGCAGCGGTTTCAGTGGCAATGGTTGATGGGACTATAGATGAGATTATTGCAGCTGCAATGTCCGTTATTCCAAAAGATTCATGGCTTTTTGCAGCTATGAATACTGCTTTTGAAATTGTGGAACAGGCAGAAGGTTCTATTATTGATGCCTGGATGCCACTTCACGATGCGCTCAGAGCTAGTACCTGGGCAACTACGGCTGAAGCAATTCCAGCTGCATTTGCATGTCTCAAGATGGCGCATAAAGATTTTAAAACAGGCGTTATTTTGGCAGGAAATTTTGCAAGAGATGCAGATACTATTGGTGCAGTGGTAGGTGCTATATTGGGCGCTAAGTATGGTTTAGAAGCAATTCCAACGCATTGGGTTGAAAAAACAAGATTCCCTTCTGGAACTTGTCTTACTTTTACCAAGGGTATTGATCTTATTCAGATAGGAGAAGCGTTGGCGGAACTGATATAAATAAAAACTTATACGGAGAATAGAATCATTACAGTGATGTGTGGTGATCTTTTCAAAATAACGACCTCCCAAAATAAGGCTATGTCGAAAATTAAAAAAGTTTTCAGCATAGCCTTATTGCAATGTTAAGAAAGATTATGATGTCATAAATTCACTAAAGCACTGTTCTTTATTTGGAAAGTGCCTTCGTCACAAACAAATTGCATTGATTTTCGTTTCGCATGGCTGTTAAAAGATTTTTGCGGCTGTTTGGGACTTCCTTGTAGAGTGCTTTTAGCATATCGGCAACTTCTTCGCGTTTTGTATGTTTATCCATGGGACACGGACTCTTCAATACAGGGATGTTCTCTGAGTGAATTGTACCGACAATTTGTGCCTCGGAAGCATCTAAAAAAGGTCTGATCACGTGGATATTTGTACGCGAAAGATAGGATTTATATTCCAAAGTATTCATTTTCCCAGAATAGAGCATATTCAGAAACAGTGTGGACAGTGCATCATCAGCGTGATGTCCCAATGCCAATACATTGAGATTTCTTTCGATCATCGCTTGAGCAAGTGCACCACGCCTCATATTTGCACATAGTGCACATGGATTTTTTTCATACCGAATTTCAAAGACGACTTTTGCGATATCTGTTTTAATAATTGTGTAGGGAACATCCAGTTCAAGACAAAATGCCTTTGCTGCCTCTAAATCAAAATTATTGAAGCCCATGTCTACGGTGAGTGCTTCCAAATGAAATTTAAAGGGACTAAAACTTTGATATCGCTTTAAAAGACGTAATAATGCCATGCTGTCTTTTCCACCCGATAAGCCCACCGCGACGCGGTCTCCTTCGGCGATTAACCCGTATGTCTCTATTGTCTTTCTCATAGCACCTGATAAACTTTTCATTTTCAATTAACCTCATTTTTAATTTCTATCTATCTCTCTTCGACTTCATTGATTATAGTCTATAAAATCTTTTTTTTCAACAGTTTAAGGGAAGGGCAGGAGACATAAATAAAAAAACTGAAGGAAGAGGGCGGACGAGAAAACGCCACTTCTATCAGTTCTACTTTACAGATTAATTGCCTTTGCTATTTGAAGGTGCTTTAGAATCGGATGTATACACATAGTCTTGTTTATATTCTTTGCTCCAATTGCCTTCTTTATCCATGACGCGAAGGACAACTTTGTATTTACCCTCAGTATCAAAGATGGGGTAAAAATTTTCCGCTTCGTAAGTTTCTATAAGCTTATCATCATAATAAACGGTCCATTCACAGAGATCTAAATTTTTAAGGTTTGAGCTCGTATTCACAAATGCCACGCGATTATCTGCCAAGGTATTGATTTCGTAACTGGCCCTTAATTCAGTATCCTTGTGGAAAAGGAACTTGTTGGCCAAGAAGATAATCAACACTAGAGTGAGGAGTACTGCAACGGACAATAAAATCTTCTTCCAATGGTTTGGTTCCGGTTCATCTTCAGTAAAGAGGTCTTCCAATAGTGTATCGCTTTCAGTAACCAGTTGCTCATCATCCCATTCAGGAAACTTTGCAGTCTGCTTAGTATTTTCCACAGGCATTGCATTTTTATGAGCACGTCTGACCTCGGCAAAAGTAGCATCCATATCGTCAATAGATGGCAATGTACGTGTATTCATCGTAAGTGTAACTTCTTCTGTGAAAAGCAATTTTGAAAGTTCACTTCTGAGCAGTTCGCTTTCTGCAAATGGGTCCTCTCTAGAAGCTAAGGCATCAAATGGTGTGGATTCATCTTCTCCGTCGTTCGCTTCCTCTGATTGGACCTTTTCAATAGGATCTGTTGAAGCGATATCGATGTCAATTAAAGATTCAGGTGAATTTGAATCTGAATCAAGAGGTTGCGTATGTGTAATTGCTTCAGAAGTCTTTGAGAGAGAACTCCCTTGGTTATTTTGCTCGAGAACGAGATGATACTCATAAGCAATTTTAGTAAGTATTTCAGGCTTCTCATAAATGAAGATATCTTTGTAATCTTGCAATAGATCAGAGATCGTATAGTAATGATGATTTCCAATCAAAAGGTTGTCAATGAATTGCTGATGAAAATCTGTTTCAGGCTGAACAAGGCGTTCCAGTAATCGAGCACTCCTAAAAATGACATCCTTAAAACTATGATGTGTAATTGTTGTATAGTCAATCAGTTCTTTAAAACATATGACGCCATTATGAATTAAGATTTGGTCGTCTTCCAGCAGTTGATATTTAATTGCATTTGAAAAGGTATCGTATTTATTGAGTGCTTTGAGTAAACTCAACCCTAAATAAATGCGTTGATCATATGAGCCATCAGGATCAACAAGATAAGTTTCAAGAGGTATGCCTAAGGGGTGTCTCAACACAATATGGAGTTCATTTTGTTCTTCAAAGACATCAAGGACATTATATAGATGATCTGCAATCAATAAGCGCGTGGTTGTTAAAATACTTGCAGGATTCTTAATTGATATAAGATTTATTTCAGCAGGCTCATCATCTAGATAGCCTGTGGAAAATCGCTGGAATGAATCTTCGTGAATTAATTTTTCTACTCTAAAATTCGATAGATTCATAGGTTTGCCTCCAATATAGTAAACTCAAGTTTATTATATAATATAATGAGGCAATACAACAATACAATTTCAATAAAATTAGAATAAATACTCAAGATGTAGTGGAAAAATGATAAAAAAGCACTAAATCTTCCTGATATATTGAAATCTTATGGCGTGGTCGTGGGAATTGAATTATAATCGTAGTATAGAAAGCGAGTGATACAAAATGATTCGATTACTTCATATTTCAGATATACATTTAAATACAGGATTTGCCAGCAAAGAAAATGTCGTCAGAGAACAACTCAAAGAAGGCCTTGTTAAATCTTTTGAGAGGGCAATTGAATATACCATTTCTGAAGATTTAGATGGTGTTATACTATCGGGAGATTTTTTGGACAATGATAAAATGCCCTTCAAACTCGAGCAAATTATTTTGATGTTGTTTGAAAAATTATTTCACGCTAAAAAGTATTTGTTCTACACGACTGGAAATCATGATCCGATGAACACGGCTCCATTTTTAAAAAAATTTGAGGAAGAACCTTTTTTTTATTATTTTGACAGTGATGAACCCAAGCATTTTCAAGTGGAAATGTCTTCTGGAGATATTCTTGAAATTGTAGGTTGTGGTCATAAATCTAAAAATGAGAAGCGCAATTTAATTAAACAATTTCCAAGAAAAAATAATGATCATCTATGGCTTGGTGTAGGACATGCCAGTGTACCCTCGGCTTTTTCAGTGGGGGCAAAAGAACAGTATATGGCAACTTCACTTGAAGATATAGAGGCTTTAAAATATGACTACTTTGCATTGGGCCATATTCACATACAACAATTATTATCAGAACGCATTGCTTATTCGGGCAATATTCAGGGGCTTAATTACAAAGAAATTGGTGATAAAGGTGGTCTTCTCATTGAACTTAAGAAGGATTACATTGAAATAACGCCAAAAACATTTAACGAAGTTCAATGGGAGGCGTTTGATTTTGAACTCTCAGAGGGCATAGAGTCCCTACATGATCTTGAAACAGCACTTTTGGCATTTGTTTCAGAAGAGATTTCAGATATAGATCGAAGTTCAAATCGGTTAATTTTAAGGATTAACCTTGAAGGACGAACGCCTTTAGCACATGTTTTGAAAGAAAGTGAAAATTTAGAGTATCTCAGCTCTTTAATCAAGAGAAAAATAGGTCTTTTAAATGTGGATATAAAGTTGCTTTCAGTGAGTGTCATAGTGGATAAACAAGCTCTATTAGAAGAGAAGACGGTTTTGTCGGAAGCTCTCAGTCTTGCATCGCATTTAAATGAAAATGAGCCTTTGTTAGAAAGGCTTTTAGAACTCCCTATTTTTGATGCTAAAATGACATATAGAGAAAAATGTTCTGAAATTCAAAGTATTCTAGAATCTGCTGAAGATGACCTCATTGATTATTTTATAAGAGGCAAAATATGATTATAAAAAAAATACACTACAAGTCTTATGGAAAACTTAAAAATCAAGACATTTGCTTTGACAAGGGTCTGAATTTGATCTATGGCGAGAATGAAGCTGGAAAATCCACTATTTTTAATAGCGTATTGAATTTGCTCTATGGGATTTCACCGCAGTCTAGAGAACGTCACCCCTATGTGAATTGGGATACGAATGATTTGGATTTTTCTGCTTGGTTTGATGCAGAGGGCGATTCGTATTGGATCAATAGACGCCTTATGAGTTCACCGAAGGCTGTACTCACCAATCTGTCAAAGAATTTTACAGAAAATAGCAGGAATGATGCGTTAAAAGTGACTTCTGGCATCAGTGAATCTCTATATGCATCTGTTTTTCATTTTACCTCGGATCATCTTTCGAATTTAGAAGATGAAACATGGGAGAGCATTCAAGAAAATTTAATTTTTAATTATGGTATGGATTATCTTAGAAAAACAAGCGATATTGTGTCCGAGCTTGAGCATGAAATTAACAGCATTTGGCGCAAAGATAAGAGAGGGAATCCTCTCATTAACCAAAAGCAAGCTGAAATTAGAGAGATTATGAAAAAGCGCATTGAACTAGATGCGCGTTATGATGAAATTTCAAAATTGAATGTTCAAGTTGAAGAACTTACAGGCAAAATGAATCGCGCCATGCTTCAAAAAAGAGAGATCGAGCGTGAGTATAAAGAGATTCAAGCGCTCATTCCAATTAAAGAAAAAATAGAAAAAATTCTCTTTTTAAAAACACAATTGGTCAATTTTGAATGGCATGAAGTTATTGCAGATAATGCTTATGATCTTTGTATGATGTTAAAAAAAGACGTTATAGAATTTGACGGTGAAATTCTAGCGCTGGAAAATGAAAAAAGCCAGTTGGAAAAATCCATAATTGCGTTTACAGATGAATCTCAAACGATACTGAAGAATGCTGACAGCGTTCAATATGCAAAAGGTCAATTGGCGAAACTTGAACAATTAGAGGGTCAACTTCAAATTTTCACCACGGAACTCAGTAAAAAAAGCGATCTCATTCAATATCAGTTTCAAATGATGTTTGATTTGCCGTATCAGGTTGAATCTGAAGAACAGTTGGCAAAGTTAAATCCATTGGAGATAAAAACAGAGTTGTACAAATATCTTGAAATTTCAAGACGACCAGTCCCTCAATTCAATGGGAAGAAAAGAGCTATAGACTACCTTTTAATTGTTATTGGCATTGGGATGATGACAATTGCTCTTATTTTCTCATCTCTAATGCCACTTGGATTTTTGGGAACTGCTCTCTTGGGATTTGCTTTAAGCCGCTACATTTCTAATCGAAACATAAGTGGTACAGCGCATGAATCTGAACCCATTAAGTCTGCCTTAATAGCGTTATTTGATCCTATGCCTTTGCCAGAATACGTTTGGCAAGATGCTTCGCTTTCTTTTATTTCAAAGTTGGAACAGCTTCTGGCTCTATTGTTTGAACGCACGCAAACTGAGGTGCACATTAAAATGATAAAAAGCGAAGTGTCGACAATTGAAGCAGAATTAAGAGAAGTTTTATCGTTTGTCGCTTTAGATCAGGGCAATAATATTAAGCTCTTTGTGCACATGATCAGCCTAAAGCTTGAAAAAGTAATGGAAAAAGCAAAGGCGCAAGAGCTCATAGAATATGAAATTAACGAACTCAACAAGCAAATAAAATCTCTTACAACAAAGAGAGCGGCTAAAAACGATCGCTTATCAGAACTTGAGATGAATTTTTTGAACTTGGGCCAGGGCAATTTAGAACAAGGATTTAAAAACTATCATGACAATAACGAGCTTATAAAACGTATTAAAGTTTTTGAAGAGGAATTGACATTTTCTGATAAATTGGTAAAAGCATACGAGGCATATGAGTCAAAGCCATTGATAAACACAATGTATTTAGAGGAAATAAGTAAGACGGTTTCTGAGCTTACACATGAAATTCAGGAAATTTCAATTGAAAAGAATAATCTAGAAAAGGATATCTCTATTCTCAAAGAAAGTTTTCAGATGGATGAGCTCGAGAGTCAGTTGCTATTTTTACAAGAAGAAGTTGAAAGTCTTATGGCGAAACGCAATAGATTAATGGTCATGTGTGAAGTCGTGAAATTTGCAGATGAAAAGTTTAGGAGAGAAAATCAACCTGACATCCTACAAAGAGTTAGTGACTATATGAGACGCATTACAAATGGCAAATATCAAGAGGTTTTGATCAGCGAGCAAGGTGGAAAATTTGAACTTCAATTTTTAATGGGTTCAGAAATTTATTCGATTTCAAGAGCCTTTAGTAAAGGGACAATTCATCAGCTTTTTCTAGCTTTCAGATTGGCTGTTATTGACAGTCTGAATGGAGGGGATGATAAATTGCCGCTTGTGTTGGATGAAGTCTTCATAAATTGGGATCATCAGAGACTGGATACTACCCAGAATATTATTGAAGAAATCTCTAAAGAACGTCAAGTAATTTTATTGACATGTCACGCGCATCAATTGAAATATTTCGAAAAAGCGCATATTATAAAGTTAGAAGAAACATCTTTAAAAAATGTGAATTGAGGACAAATTTATGAATAAAGCTTTAATGGAACAACTTGAGCTTGAGAAGAGAAAGAGAGAAATTTTAAAAGAAGCTCAAAACAATAAAAAAAATGTATCCGCCAAGGAACCGTTTAGTGAAAAATCATCTTCAGTTAGAAAAGATGTGTCTTCGGTTTATGAGGAAGCTTTAAACCGGGAGGATTCACAGAAATTTGCTTGGGAATATGAACTCGAGCGCTATAGAAGAGATAAAAGGAGAGATAGATTCTACTTATTCGGAATGATTTGTGGTATTTTAGCTTTAATTCTAACGCTTTATTTCAATGCGTCAGAGTGGATGCAGTGGTTTTAAAAAGAGGGTTATGATAGAACAATTTCAATGTAGAAGCGTGGCTGTTAAATGATAATATAGGAAAAATTTATATTGAGTCATCAAATCTGAGTTCATAAAAGGGATGCTTTCTAAAATCAATTTGAATTGTTTGGGAAACATCCCTTTAAAATATGTAATGAAGAGGAACTTAATTCGATCATCTTGCGTCTCAATGGTGATGGCAATGTATTCACATATGAAATTTAAATCAACCTGATTAAACGTTATAATAATGATTTATAATTTTTTCTAATGAAATTTTAAGAAAAATAGATTCAAAACAGCTGTAAAAGTTCACACAAAGGACATAACAAAAAGATATGCTAGCAAGGGTATGGAAAAATGTTTAAGGGGATAAATCCTATCAAAATTTAGAATGCTCTGTTAAAGTGTTTTTAAATTATAATAATTGTGTGGATATAAAAGAGAAAGGAGGGTGTTCGTGGGAGAACTGATTATTGAAGTTAAAGATCTTAGAAAGGTCTATAAAATTGGATCTGAGAAAGTGGTGGCACTCAATAAGATAAATTTATCTATTTATAAAGGCGAAATTTGTTGTATTTTAGGGACGTCAGGTTCTGGAAAATCAACACTTTTGAATATGATGGCAGGACTGGAGAAACCCACTAAAGGTTCTATTGAGATTAAAAGTGTCGGCATAGAAAAAATGACTGAGAAGCAATTGGCTCGTTTTAGACAAAAGCACATTGGATTCATATTTCAGTCCTATAATCTTTTGGGTGCATTGACTGCCCTTGAAAACGTTGCAATGCCCCTTATCTTTAGAGGTTTTTCAAAAATAAATAGAGAGAAATTAGCACGAAAATACTTAAACATGGTAGGTCTCAAAGACCGTTATAAGCATAGACCAACACAGATGAGTGGCGGACAGCAACAGCGTGTTGGGATTGCTAGAGCTTTTGTAGGGACGCCTGAAATTATATTTGCAGATGAGCCCACAGGGAACTTAGATACGAAGACATCTATTGAAGTCATGCACATCATGTGGAAAATGGCAAGGGAAAAGCAGCAGACTATTGTTATTGTAACGCATGATCCGGAAGTTGCCCTGTATGCAGATAAAGTCATCCACATTAGAGATGGTGATATTCAGAAAATTGACAATCGGGAAAATGACGATGTATATGAAAAATATATCTTGCCTTATGAAGTTCAATATGATGAACATTTGGAAGATGCAAAAGTAAGCACCTGATTTAAAAAAAGGAATGAAATTATAAAGAAAGAGGAAGGATACAATTTATGAAAAAAAGTGTATTATTAATGATAATGATTTTAATAGTTAATATGATGTTGCCGGTGAGTATGGCTCTTGATATGAACCAGCCTTATATTGTATTAGAAGGTACAGAAGAGATTCAAGTTATGAGGGCAGGTGAGGAGGGAACCTTTAAACTTACACTAAAAAATGAGACTTATAATACTGCATTATATATGGATGTTGAGCTTTCAGGGGAGCATCCATTTAGAACAGATTTAAATAATTTAACCCAGTATGTACCTTCGGTTGAGGTAAAAAAATCTGTGAAGTTGGAATTTGATGTGGAAGTGAGTCCGACTGCTCAGTCCAAATTGTATGAGTTTGATTTGGTTTTAAATTATGTAAATGCCTTTGGGACGGTTTACAAGCAAACAAGAAAAGTATACGTTAAAATTGAAAATAATACTGTAGGTCCAATACTTGGTGCGTATACAACGGTTGGCCCCGAATATGTTTTTAAACCAGGAAATTCTGATGCAATAGGGATCAAGCTAGTGAACTCAGGCACTATGGTTGCTAAAGATATCATTTTAAAAATTTCTGGATTTGGTGTGAACAATTTAATGTTAGACAAAGATGTTGATACGAAAAAGGTTGTGATGATTGGCAAGGAATCTTCAGAATTTGTTTATTTCAATGTTGTTTGTGCCCCTAAAGCAAAGACGGGTATTTATCCTTACAAGGTGGAAGCGAAATACATTGATGAATTCGGCGGTACTTATGAAAAGGAATTTGAAATATATATGAGTGTGGAGGGGAATGATACTTCAGGTGCGGAACTGGCCATAAAAAATATAAAGGTACCAGAAGTCATTGTTCCAAACGAACCCTTTGAAGTTTCTTGTGAGCTTGTAAATGAGGGCGATATACTTCTAGAAAAAGCTGAGGCAAGCATTGAATATCCATCGGAGTTTACTTCCAAATCCACTTCAAAAAAAGTTGTCAAAAACTTAAAACCAGGTGCAACAAGTATTGTGACCTTTAATTTAATGGCAAAAAGCGATACCAAATCGGATAGTTACAGTGGCTATATCAGTGTAAAATACATTGCCGATGGTGATACGGAAGACAATGCGCAAACCATTCAAGATTATGTGGGACTCATTGTGGATGGTTCCTCTGGAACCAGCAAGCCGAAATTGATCATCGAAAATTATGAGTATGGCGGGGAGCATGTTTTAGCAGGTGAACCCTATAATTTAAAACTCTTCATTAAAAATACAAGCACAGCAAGTGATACAAAAAATATAAAGGTTACTCTATCCAGTGAAGAAAATGTGTTTACACCAGTGGATTCATCAAGTTCATTTTTTATTCCCAAAATTGCAGCTGGGGAAATTTATGAGCACAATATTCAATTAAAAACAAAAATTGATGCTTCCGTAAAAATATATCCGCTGACCATTAAAATGGTATATGAAGATGGCAAGGGAAATGCTTACGATGCACAGGAAAAACCTTTTGAAGAATCTGAAGCATTAAGTGTTGCCGTGGCGCAACCTGTTCGTCTTGAAACCGCGGAACTCATTGTGCCTTTTGAAAATTATGTAGGTCAACCCTTTTATATAGAACAAGAATTTTACAACATGGGGAAAGCAACCATGTATAACACAATGGTTAAACTTGAAGGTCCAGAAAGTAGCAGTAGCAGTTATTTTGTAGGCAATTTTGAAGCGGGAAGAAGCGAATATTACAGCGCAGAAGCTTTTGCGAATGAAGAGGGAACGTTTGAAGGCAAGCTCGTATATACCTTTGAAGATGCACTCGGAAATGTTTCAACGCACGAAGAACCTTTTAATTATACAGTTGTTGCGGCACCGGCATTTGATGAATTTGGCAATATGGATTTCAATATGAATGAAGAATTTCCTATGGAGGAGCCCCAATCAGGTTTGCCTGTGACCAAAATTGTCATCGGTGTTGTTGCGCTTGTAGTTGTTGTAGGTGTCTTTATTATTAGGAAGAGAAGAAAAAAAAGAAAATTAAAGATGGAGTTGGAGGCACTCGATGAGTAATATAGACTTAGCAATTATGGGCATAAAAAACCTGCTAAGGCGAAAAGCGAGAACTGTTCTGACGGTTTTAGGCGTTATCATTGGAACCGCAGCGATTGTGGTTATGGTGTCATTAGGTCTTGGTATGACAAAGGCCTTTGAGCAACAACTTGAAGAATACGGCAGTTTGACCATGATTACAGTCCAAGCGAACAGAGACTATGGAAGCATGATGGTGTCCTCCTCTGATTCTTCATCAAGCCTTTCAAGTGAAAAGGATAAAGTTGTATTAGATGATGCCATGATAGAATCTGTAGAATCCATGGATCATGTAAAATTTGCTATTGGATTCAAGCGATTTGATTCTAAGTTTTTTGCAGGTAGATATGAGAGCTGGTCCAATGTCAAAGCAGTGGATTTCAATAAGCTGGCGCTTATGGATATTGAACTCAGCGAAGGTGTTTTGCCGACTTTAGAAGGACACAATGAAGTCCTATTTGGATTTCAAGCATCGAAGGAATTTTATGATCCTAAATCAAGAAATTACAATGGACAATCTCCTGAGATTGATATTTTTAATACGAAGATTGAAATGATTCCAACATCAAACTACAGTGACAAGAGACCAAGAGGTTATATTGTTACGCCAACAGGCATCACTTCTGAAAAGAATTGGGATTATGCATGGGACATTTTTATGGACTATGACACTTTTGAGAAAATAAAAAAAGAATTTGATCGCAAGAATAAAAATAATAATAACGATACCAATAAAGGCAATAGCAGACGAAAGAGCCAACAAAAAGAGAATAAGTACGATGAGATGAAAGTCAATGTAGATAAAATTGACAATGTTCAAGAAGTTCAAGAAAAGGTTAAAGCCCTGGGATTTGAAGCATACAGTCTTACGGACGCGCTTGAACAGCAAAAGAAATCATCGGGTCTCATGCAAGCCGTATTAGGTGGAATCGGTGCAGTGTCCCTTTTTATAGCAGCCATTGGTATTACCAATACTATGGTGATGTCCATTTATGAGCGAACAAAAGAAATTGGAGTCATGAAAGTTATTGGCGCTGAGCTCAGGGATATCAAACGATTATTTTTATTTGAAGCGGCTATGATTGGATTTATTGGGGGGGTATTTGGTGTACTCGTAAGTTTTGGGGCCTCCTTCTTAATCAACACGGTGCTCTCAGGTATGAATGGAGACTCCGGTTATTATGGGCCTCAGATGTTGTCTGATATCCCCGTGTGGTTGGCAATATCGGCATTGGGATTTTCCACTATAATCGGACTCCTCGCAGGATATTATCCTGCAGTAAGGGCCACTAGACTCAGTGCACTTGAAGCGATTAGAACAGATTAAAATTATTTTGTTAGGGAGATGTTTAGACAATGATCTGAGCATCTCTTTTTTGTAGAATCGTTGCAAATTTAATGGATAAGGGTTTATTATTTTAAAGGGAAGGCTTATAATTTAATAAAAAGTAAAAGTCATTGGGATATGCTTAAGGCTTTTTTACTCCTATGAGATGAGAACGAACTGCAGAACCACATGAAAAATATTTATCAGGAAGGGAGCTGTGAGGGGCATTTGGTCAATCACAATACGGGAATATGAATAATCAATGTCATATAATGATTATAAAGAATGGCGAGTTGATGGGTTTAAATGAAGAGATAAAGTACATTCAATCTCCTGTTTATGAAGTCATTCGAATTATAGACGGAACACCTTTATTTTTTCAAGAGCATATGGCGCGATTTCGAAAGTCATTAGAACTTGTCCACTATCAGTGCGACTATGACGACAGAGAGATCTTTTATCAAATTGGAACCTTAGTTAAAGTAACTGGTTTGAAAAATAATAATATTAGGATTGAATATGGTCTTACGGATTTAGGCATGGTCATGATCTGTTTTATGGTAAAATCTGAATACTTGGACAAGTGCTTTTATGAGCAAGGTGTCAAAGTTAAAACCGCTTGTATCGTCAGAAAAAATCCCCATGCCAAAGTTGTTAACAAGTCCTATCTGGATCAGATTAAAGCATTAAAAGAGGCTTCAGGGGTTTATGAAATCATCCTTAAAGATGAAGTGGGAAAAATTGCTGAGGGCAGCAAATCCAATTTATTTTTTTTAAGGGATCATACGATTTACTCTGCTATGGAAGCTGATATTTTAATGGGCATTACAAGACTTGAACTCATGGATTTGTTTAAAAAATTAGGTTTGAAGTATGTTGAACTCGATATTTACGAAGAAACTCTGGCGACATATGAGGGCTGTTTTATTTCGGGAACCTCAATAGGTGTCTTGCCAATTGAATTCGTGAACGAAATGAAATATAATTCTGCATCGAATCATGTTATCATGAAATTAATACAGGCTTATGATGATGTTGTAAAAGCAAATTTAATGCAAATAAGGAGGTTGTACTTATGACAAAAGTACATGAACGTTTTTTAAAATATGTGTCGGTTGATACAAAATCTGATCCTGACTCGAAAAGTTGCCCATCTACTGATAAACAAAAGAAACTTGGTGCATTTCTTGTCTCTGAAATGAAGGCAATGGGTATTTCAGATGTTGAAATGGATGAGAATGGCTATGTCTATGGCCAAATTCCTTCGAATTCTCCTAATGATAAGGCGCCGAGTTTAGCACTTATAGCACATATGGATACATCGCCAGATTTATCTGGTACCAATGTTAAGCCCCAAATTATTGAAGCATACGATGGTGGAACAATTGTGCTCAATGAAACGTTAGACATCAAAATGTCACCTGATGAATTTGATCATCTGGCACACTATAAAGGACAAGATTTAATTGTTACGGATGGTACAACACTTCTTGGGGCGGATGATAAAGCGGGGATTGCTGAAATTTTGACCTTATGCGAGTTTTTGCTTGAACATGATGGAGTACTTCATGGTCCTCTTAAAATTGCATTTACGCCCGATGAGGAGGTGGGTAGAGGTGCTGACCTGCTCAATCTCGAAAAGTTAAAGGCTGATTTTGGCTACACTGTAGACGGTGGCGAACTTGGAGAGCTCGAATTTGAAAATTTTAATGCGGCATCAGCAAAAGTGATTATTCATGGAACCAATATACATCCTGGATCAGCAAAAGGCAAAATGGTAAATTCCATTTTGATCGCTATGGAATTTAATCAAATGCTACCAGCATTTGATGTGCCCTCATTTACAGAAAACTATGAGGGGTTTAATCATTTAAATGACTTTCATGGTTCGGTTGAAGAAACGCAAATGCTTTATATTATAAGAGATCATGACTTCAAAAAATTTGATGAGAAAAAAACACTTTTTATGAACGTGACGCATTTTCTGAATCAAAAATATGGTGGGGATATTGTTGAAACACAAATAGTGGATTCATATTTTAATATGAGAGAGAAAATCATACCCCATTTTCATCTGATTGAGACGGTTAAAAAGGCAATGGAAAATTGTGAAGTTACGCCTCTTATCGTTCCCATTAGAGGTGGCACAGATGGTGCACGACTTTCTTATATGGGGCTGCCATGTCCAAATATTTGTACAGGTGGACATAATTTTCATGGTAGATATGAATACATCTCCATACAATCCATGGAAAAAACAGTGGATATCTTAACCGAGATTGTGAAACTCTATGAACAATATTCGTTGGAGGTTTAGATGAAGCATCGCTTTCAACGGTTTGAATTTTTAATTGGCGAAAATAAACTTAGAATATTGGAACAAAAGCATGTGGTTGTGTTCGGTGTCGGTGGAGTAGGTTCATTTGCAGTGGAAGCACTCGCTCGATCTGGCATTGGCAAGCTCACTATTGTAGATTATGACACAGTTGATATGACCAACATTAACAGACAAATACATGCAAATGATCATACAATTGGGCAGATCAAGGTTGAGGCAATGGCAGACCGCCTAATGCTCATCAATCCAAAACTAAAACTGGATGCAGTAAACCGAATGATCACACCCGATAATGCAGATGACTTTTTTGATTCTAGACAGGTGGATTACATCATAGATGCCATTGATATGGTTACCTCAAAAATTGAGCTTGTACTCCAAGCACAGAAGAGAGCAATCCCCATTATTGCTTCAATGGGGACGGGAAATAAACTCGATCCTACTCGATTGAAAGTAACGGATTTGTATAAGACGGAAGTTTGTCCTCTTGCCAGGGTGATGAGAAGAGAACTTAAAGCAAGGGGGATTAAAAAATTAAAGGTGGTATTTTCAGATGAAACACCAATTATTCCAGATTACTCAGGGACCGATGAAATAAAATCTAGTGGACGTAAACTACCTCCTGGCAGCTGTTCTTTTGTACCTTCAAGCGCAGGGCTTATTTTGGCTTCAGTTGTGATTAATGACTTCTTAAATGAGGTTGAATTAGTTGACATAATGTGATAAAATTTAGACAATAGTGATTAAAAACTACAAGCAAAGAGAAAAGACATCCATAGAGCTTGTTTGTATATACGAGGTAAGATAAGCTGTGCATGGCGTTTAAGGTTTATTATTGTAGAAATTCTGCGGAGGAAATTTATGGCGAAAAAAATATGGATTCAAGTGATGTTGGTGATATGCTTCTCTACACTTCTGTCTGTGAGTTTTATGGAGAGTGTTATTCCAGTGAGTCAGAGCACTTATAAAAAAGGTGATGATTCTGAGGATGTTAAGCTCATTCAGATTGCACTCGCACTGGATGGTTCTTATGATGGAAGTGAATTTACGACGACATTTGGACCCAAGACAGAAAAGGCCGTTATTGCATTTCAAAAAAAATATGATCTGGATGCAGATGGCATTGTAGGACAGTCTACAATTGATAAGATGGCTTCTAAAAATTTATTTCCACTCTTATCTCAGCCGGTATACAAATTTGAAGATGAAAATAGTGAAATCAAGTTTATACAGTATGCACTTATTCAAGAAGGCTTGTTAGAGATAGAGCATCCAACCACTTATTTTGCAACTTTGACAGAGCGTGCTGTTAGAGATTTTCAAAAAAAATATGATCTGACGGTAGATGGTATCGTTGGTGAAGCGACAATTAAAAAATTTGCGGCTCTGGGATATGTGAAAAACAGTATTCAACAAGAAGTGACAAGTGAGAATAACAGTGATAGCGAAGCTGCTATCGAAGATGCAGTGGTTTTAGATGCTATTGATCCTCAATCGTTGAGTTATTTAGGCAATGTCCAAGTGACTTCTTTTAAAAAGGGCGATAACAACAGTGATGTGGCGCTTATTCAGAACGCACTTCAGATGATGGGGTATCTTGAAACAAGTGATTTTACGACGTTTTATGGCGATCAGACCGTTGAAGCAGTTAAAAAGCTACAAACGGCAAATGGTTTGGAAGCGGATGGCGTCATTGGCAGTTCAACTTTCGCAATTTTTAGACGTTATGGTATATTGACGAGTGATGTAGCTGTGGTATCAAGAGGAAATCAGAGATATGGTGAGTACTTAGATTGGTTTAAAGACGTTTTGCCAATGGCAAAATCAAAATATGGTGAAGACTATCGAGGCAAAATTAAAATTGTCATTGAGGATTATCAAACAGGTGTTAAGATCAATGCACTCTTTTCATATGGTCATAATCATATGGATATAGAACCTCTGACGAAAGAAGATACTGAGAAAATAAAGAAATTGTGGAATTACAAGTATGAGTGGACGATGAGACCGGTTCTTGTATACTACTTAGATCATGTGGTGGCTGGGTCACTTGCAGGAATGCCACATGCGGCGTCAACTTTAGATAGAATTGGTGATAATGGCATGGCTGGCGTATGTGACCTGCATTTTAAAAACAGCAGAACGCATGCCACTAACAAGATTGACGAAAGACATCAAAAGCAAGTTCGAATTGCAGCGGGTGTAAAATAAAAAGAGCCTTAAAAGGTCTATCTCAAAATGATTTAACTTTAATCATTTGACATAGACCTTTTTTATGTGTTGTCTTATTGTTTTTTTAGTGGTTTAAAACGACTTTACTTTTTTAATCGATCTGAATGACATGTATTTTTTGAATACTTTGAACTGGTAGCATCATCACTGTATTGTTTATCGCAATGCTCATCAAATGTTTCATCATAAGCTTCATCGAAATCATCATCCTCGCGATCTTTAGTGATAAGATAGAGTCCAAAGAGGACAAGACCAATGTAAAGCGCCATATCAAATGGAATATTCAAGATTGTATCAATTAGAAAAATACTAGAGGTGATTACAAGAATAATGCCCATTTTAAAATTGTACTTGCGACTGTGACCGTAGTAATACATTTGTAAAAATCCAAGTCCCGGTCCCATAATATATAGTGGCCAAATTCGACTGGAATAGTTCCAAGAAGCAAAATTACTAATCATAAAGATGAGTGAATAAGTAATTAAAGTAGCACCTGTTAGAAGGTTTTTAGAGCCACCTCTGCCATTGAAATACTTCCGTTCTGCTTGAATGCCCATGTATAAAATAATAAGAGGCCAAAGCTCCCAAATGCTAAAGTGGATAAAGTGATAATGATCAAAGATGAGTAAAGCGCCTAAAATGATAAAGATAAGTCCCAAAAACCCGTTGCGTGTTTTCATGCTGAAATCCCTCCTAAGAAAATATAAGCTTTAAATAAACTATATCATAAATCAATTATGGATTCATAATAACTTTATGTCTCTATTATGTGCCCAAAAAGTTAAGAATGCGTTAGAACGCTATTAAAAGCGAATTAGCGTTTAAGAACAATAGAGCGCCTCGTAACAGTTGACAGTGGATTTAGTTTTCATTATAATAAGAGTTATCTATATAAGAAATATTTATAGTGTTAATATCTGAGAAAAAGAGGAGTAAACATCGTGCACTTACTAGAGAAGAGAATCCACTGGCTGTAAGGTTCTTTAAAGGGCAAATGTTGAAGGTAGCTTTTGAGATGATTTTCTGAAAAAAGAGTAAGAATTTCCGGTGAGAATCGTTAAATCTGTTGAGAGTTATGATGAAAGTCATAAAATTAGGGTGGTAACGCGGTCCATTCGTCCCTTTCAAGGGATGAGTGGCTTTTTTTGTGTCAAAATAGCATTTCTAGCTAAGGAGGTTTAGGGATGAGCGATTTATTGATCAGACATGTTGAAATGAAAGATGCTGACGGTATCGTGGCAATTCGAAAGCAAGAGACTGTTGCTCAAAATACCTTAGGATTGCCATATCAATCCGTCAAGCGAACAGAGCAGTTTTTATCAAGGGCACTTGAGGATGCCACCGGTTACATTCTCGTCGCAGAAAAAGGTGAAACCATAGTAGGGATTTGTTCCATAAAAGTTTTTGATAATCCAAAGATGAATCATGCGGCAACTCTCGGAATTATGGTACATGAAGCTTATCATGGGCAAGGCATTGGCAATGCACTTATGACTGAAATTTTAAAATTGTCGGATGATTGGCTTATGCTTAAACGCATTGAATTAGGGGTGCTCAGTGATAACGAAAAAGCGATGAAGCTCTATGAAAAGCACGGCTTTGAAAAAGAAGGACTTAAGAAGTATTCCATTAAGAAAAACGGTGTTTTTGCAGATGAAGTGATTATGGCAAGATATCGTTAAATTAAAATAGAGAATTGTGGAGGAGAAATGCATATGGACAGTAAATACAATCCAAAAGAATTTGAAGATCGAATTTATGATGAGTGGATAGACAATAAAAGCTTTATGGCAAAGGTAAACCCTGAAAAGGAACCCTATACGATTGTATTGCCGCCACCTAATATCACTGGGCAGCTTCATATGGGACATGCCCTTGATCAGACGCTTCAAGATGTTTTAATCAGATGGAGAAGGCTCCAAGGTTATGAGGCACTGTGGTTACCTGGCACAGATCATGCAAGTATTGCAACTGAAGTAAGGGTCTTAAAAAGTATAGAAGAAAAAGAAGGTATTACAAAAGAAGCGCTTGGGAGAGATGAATTCTTAAAACGTGCATGGGAATGGCGTGATGAGTATGGTCGCATTATCGTCAATCAAATGAAGAAGTTAGGCTCATCATGTGATTGGGATAAAGAGCGATTTACAATGGATGAAGGGTGTAATAAAGCGGTTACAGAAGTCTTTATAAGACTTTACAATAAGGGACTCATTTACAGAGGCAATCGGTTGATTAACTGGTGTCCAGATTGTATGACAACATTATCTGATGCAGAAGTTGAGCATGAAGAAAAACCAGGTCATTTTTATCATATTAATTATCGTGTTAAAGACTCTGATGAAATGCTTGAAATTGCAACGACTCGTCCAGAAACAATGATTGCAGACACAGGGGTTGCGGTAAATCCAAAAGATGAAAGATATAAGCATCTCATTGGCAAAACCTGCATTTTGCCACTTGTTGGGAGAGAATTACCTATTATTGCGGATGATTATGTTGATCTTGAAGTTGGCACAGGGGCTCTAAAAGTCACACCTGCCCATGATCCAAATGACTTTGAAATCGGTATAAGACATAATTTAGAGCAAATCAATATTTTTAATGAAGATGCAACCATGAATGAAAATTCAGGAAAATATCAGGGCATGGATCGCTATGCTTGCCGAAAAGAAATCGTTAAGGATTTAGAGGCAGAAGGCTATCTTGTAATGATAAAAGATCATGCTCACAACGTGGGTACTTGTTATAGATGCAACACAGTGATTGAACCCAGAGTATCTGATCAGTGGTTTGTTAAAATGGCACCTTTAGCAGGCCCGGCAATGGATGTGGTCAAAGAAAATATTTTGAAAATCGTTCCAGAGCGATTCACTAAAGTATATATGCATTGGCTTGAGAACATCAGGGATTGGTGTATCTCTAGACAGCTTTGGTGGGGCCATAGAATCCCAGCCTTCTATTGTGAATCCTGCGCAGAAATGTTTGTTGCCGCTGAAATGCCAGATATTTGTCCTAAATGTGGTGGGACGCACTTTAGACAAGATGAAGATGTCCTCGATACTTGGTTTAGTTCTGCATTGTGGCCATTCTCTACATTGGGTTGGCCGGATAAGACACCTGAATTGGATTACTTTTATCCTACAAATGTCCTTGTAACAGGTTATGACATCATTTTCTTCTGGGTTATCAGAATGGTTTTCTCAGCACTTGATGAGATGGGAGAAGTGCCTTTTGAGCATGTATTCCTTCATGGTCTTGTTAGAGATGCTCAGGGTAGGAAAATGAGTAAATCCCTTGGCAATGGTGTTGATCCACTGGATATTATAGATCAATATGGTGCAGATGCACTTAGATTTATGCTTGCCACAGGTAACAGCCCGGGAAATGATTTGAAATTTCAAATTGAACGCGTTGAATCCTCACGTAACTTTGCGAATAAATTGTGGAATGCTTCTAGATTTGTCATTATGGGGCTTGAAGAAAAAGACTTAGCGCTTACAGGTGACGAGCAGTTAACGCTTGCAGATAAATGGATGCTTTCCAGATTGAATACAGTGACTCAGGATATCACAACAAGTCTTGAAAAATTCGAACTTGGTCTCGCTGCAAATAAAATTTATGAGTTCACATGGAATGAATACTGCGATTGGTATATAGAACTTGCCAAGAAAAGACTTTATGGCGAGGATCAGACTGCGAAGCAAACGGTGCAAAAAGTATTGATTACAGTGCTCAAAGATATTTTGAGACTGCTACACCCTTTTATGCCATTTATAACAGAAGAGATTTGGGCTCACATGCCAGGAGCGGGGTCATTACTCGTAACGGATCAATGGCCAGTTCAAGATCAAAAGTGGTTAGATGCGAATTCTGAAAAACAAATGGAACTTGTCATGGAAGCTATTAAAAATCTTAGAAATGTAAGGGCGGAAATGGATGTGGTACCGTCGCGTAAAGCGAAATGCATGATTGTGGCATCGGATGTAGAGATAGGTCGCCAATTGATTGAAAATGCAGAGTACTTGATGACACTTGCATCATGTTCAGAAGTAGTATTAATCCATTCCAAATCAGAAGTGCCTGAAGATGCGGTTTCAACAGTGGTTTATGGTGCAGAATTGTTTTTACCCCTTGCGGATCTCATTGATTTTGAAAAGGAGATGGAGCGTCTTAAAAAGGAAAAGAGCAAGCTTGAATCCGAGGTAGAGAGAGTTGCTAAAAAGCTTTCCAATGAAGGCTTTGTAAAGAAAGCGCCGCCTGCGCTCATAGAGGAAGAAAAAGGCAAGCAGCTTAAATTTATAGAAATGTTAAACGCTGTAAATGAGCGTATTGAAGCGATTGCGAAGAAACTTTAACTTCATGGAAGAAACTATTTTGGAAACAGAGGCATAAAAATGGAAATGACAATTGATGAAGCATTGTCCTATATTCATGGGACGCATAAATTTGGCATCAAATTAGGGCTTGATAATATTCGCTATTTACTTGAAAAATTAGATCATCCTCAAAAGCAGCTTAAATTTGTACATGTTGCAGGTACAAATGGCAAAGGGTCAACCTGCTCTTTTATAGCCAATGTTTTATCTCAAGCAGGTTATAAGACAGGTCTATACACATCGCCTTATATAGAAACCTTCAATGAGCGCATGAGAATTGATGGGGGCTATATTTCGGACAGCGAACTTTCAGAGCTTGTTAGTGAAGTAAAAGTAACCATTGAATCCATTGTTGCAGAGGGCCGCAACCATCCTTCAGAATTTGAAGTGGTTACGGCAATTGCAATGCTATACTTTAAAAGACATCACTGTGATATTGTCATTCTCGAAGTGGGCTTAGGCGGGAACTTAGATGCGACAAATGTGATTGATACGCCTTTGGTATCTGTTATAACGCCTTTGGCTCTAGATCATACGGAATATTTGGGCACGACATTGGCGCAAATTGCAGAAGTAAAAGGCGGCATCATTAAAAAAGATGGCATTACGGTTTGTCATCCACAGCCATTAGAGGCCATAAATGTGATTCAGGGCATATGTAAAGAAAGAAATAATGATCTCATAATTGTGCCTGTTGAACAAGCTCAAATGATTGAAGATGTAGTCGGTGGACTTACTTTTAAATACGAAGGGATTCAATATGTGCTCAAGATGATCGCGCCCTATCAAATGCAAAATGCTGTTGTCGCCATTGAAGTTTTGAAGGTGTTAAAAAATATTTATAACTTTAAGTGGGATGAAGAGATGCTCGTGAATGGCATTGGGGAAACCAGATGGTTGGGACGATTGGAAGTGCTTAGAGCAGAGCCCATGACGATCATTGATGGTGCTCATAATTTGCATGGCATAAAAGGCCTTAGTGTGGCTATTCAAACATTATTTGAAGGGAAACCGATAACAGCTGTAGTAGGTATTTTAGGTGATAAAGATGTAGATGGCATGTTGGCTGAGATTTGTCCTCATATTCATAGGGTTATTGTGACGAGTCCAAATAATCCAAGAGCATTGCCTGCTGAACGCCTTGCAGAAAAAATGAGAGCATATGAACACTTGGAAATTCTCTATGTGGATGATCAAATTGAAAATGCTGTGCGTTACGCAGAAGCCCACAAAGAATCACTTGGTATTATGATTTATTTTGGTTCTCTCTATATGATTGGAGAAGTCAGGACGAAGATCCTCAAAGGAAATCATTAAATTGAATAGATGTAAAAAAAGGCAACCTGCAAAGTAAAATAGTGCAGGTTGCTTTTTTATAAATGACACATACAAATAAAAAATTAAGATCATGTACTACTTAAATTCAGTAATCACGCGAATACACACATTGGATTCAGGGTGATCAATTCCAATATCCTCAAAACCATCATGATCTGGATTAGGTGATATATAGCTCTCATTGAGGTTGCCTGTAACTGTATAGTCTATTCCAGGGTAGGGACCTTCAAGAGGTAACAGGAAGATCGAATCATCATTTTCGTACGTAACGGCTATTGAAAAGGGGTGATCTGGCGTTAATTTTATAGGGTGCTCTAATTTTATGGTATGATAACCAGGAAGTTTGGCAACGCCGGATGCAATTTCAGTAAGGTCTAAAAAGCCAGATTCAGGCACAGAGCTGTCCGCATAGGAAATTTTAAATTTAGAGTCTTTAAAACTCGTGTAAAATCCAATAGTAGTGATATATTCTGAATCACTTTCTTTAGCAGGACTAGAATTAAATACATTTAAACCTGTGGCTTGGTAGTGGTCAGAGTAACCTTCTAATCTATTGGTACCAGTTTCGTCATAGTAGTATTGTTTTTGATTTTCTTTGCGGTTAGAAATAGCGGCTATGGCTGTTGCTTTTTCGCTAATGTGGACATCTTCATAGGAAACATAGAAGAAACCATTTTCACCCCAGTCATCACCCCAACTGTTTTGAACGATGAAAGCACCATTACTTTTGGGTGGTACAAGGAAGTTTAATTTAGAATAGTGATCATCCCAGCCAACGATGACAATTGCGTGTGTGGGATCAGAATAGTAATTGTTATTGTAAAATCCATAAGTGGTATTGCTGTAGTATTTTTTTGAATCATCATAGCCAATAGCAGTGAAGACGGCACCATACTCATAAACGGCGCGTTTAATTGTGCTTACACTATTTTCAATGGTGACATAGTCTGTCATGATGTAATCTGGTTTCAAATCAGTATTTGTTTTGCCATCGCCAAAGGTATCTTCTGGATCGACAACAGGGCCTGTCCAGTTGTTATAATAGGGGTAAGCAACTTCCATGTTGCCACCAGAGTCATAATTCACTTTAAAAGGCGTGTTTAGAATCAGATGATCTTCTGATAAATCAAGATAGACCTGTTTTTGTTTAGCCAATGAAAGTTCGAAGAGTGTATTAGCAGCAAATGCCCAACAGGTACTTGAATTACCTTGATTTCTTTGGAAAAAGGATTTGCCGTCATCTCTTAAAATACGATAGGTAGAATAGGATTCAGGCAAAGGAACCGAATCATCCAAGGCGTTGAGTATAACATTGGAGTTTGGAAGTATTGGTGCTGCCTCCTGTGTGGTATCTGCAACTGTTTCTTTTGGATCTGGGCTAGCAGAATTGGCAACTTTTATTTCAAGTCCCTTATGCATATCAAAGGTATATTGCCATCCAAAATCTTCAACGGCAAAACGCCAAGTCATTGGGAAATAGGTGATCTCCTTGTAGGTTAAAAGTGGGTAGATCTCATTTTCATTTTGAATCATTACATTATTAACCTCGATGGGATATGAGGGCAGTGTTGCATACAAATCTCTTTTTAAAGGCGCAAAGTCAAGGTAGCTCACCGTAAATGGATTTGAATTAGCAGCGGCATAAGCAATGGAAAAACCCTCATGAACATCAAAATGAGTATTGAGACCAAGTCCATTTGAAAATTGATAAGTCATTGGGAAATAAGTGATATCATTGTATACAATCATAGGGTATTCAAGACGGTTATTTTCTATTTCAAGACCATTAATGGTAATAGGGAACTGTGGTAAGTTTATTTTGACCGTTTCAATTTGAGCATAGGCTGGCAGTTGTACACATAGAAGTAAGCTCAAAAAAATTAAGCTCATGATTTGCTTTTTAAATGTCATATAGACCTCCAATTGGATGTGCTGTATTGAATGTAAAATGGTATATTTTATTTTATCTTATGTTCTATTTTACCATAAGTTTCATGCGAACGTTAAACAACATTTGAGTCATCTTTCGATGCCTCAAAACGATTTTCGCTGACGCTGTTTGAGGTTGAACATTCCTCAGCACAGCTTTCGGCTCAAATCTTGTTGTTTTAATCAAAAAAATGATACAGATTATTCTGTATCATCCACTAAGCGATTCATTATATCCCCATATAAATATTGAGCCTTCTTTTCCCAATTTTCACATATCTGTTTGGCAATTTTATTTGAAACGACATTTACTTTGATGTCCATTAAAGTATAGATGCCTTCTTTAACAACAAGATTGACCACATAGTCATTATCATCCTCTTTAAAGTAATCCGCCGTGACATTTGTTTTAATCACAAATGATTTTTTTTTAGAATCTACGCTGTCATTAATTTTTCTTCGAAGGGACTGTGATACTCTATCTGAAAAGAGCTCAAGCGTATTTCTGCCACTTTCAGTGATAATATAGTAGTTTTCTCCTTCGCTCGTACTGTATTCCAACATTGATGATTCTACTAAATCTGTTAGAAATTGCTGCAAATCAAAATAGTTCATGATATCATGTTCTAAGATGAAATCCGTCAGTTGTTGATTGGTGAGCGGAACAGAAAATTGGTTTATAGTATATAAAATAATAATCTTAAATTTTAACTGTTGATCTGATGTTTGGTTAAGCAAAGCCTGCCTCCTAAAATGATGTTACAAAAATTAGTATAGCACAAAATAAGCGTATATCAAAACAAAAAACGTTTATATAACGAATGTTTCATTATATAATATAGATGAGACGATAAATTAAGGACATCTAGGAGGTAATATGAAATCAATTGGCAAATTTTTAGTAATGATTATTTTAGCAGCATCTATATTGGCTGGCTGTGCTGCTTCAACTGGCTTAAAGGTGAATTCAGATGAACCGATTCAGGCGCATTCTGAATCCGATGTCACTTCACCTACGGAGACGCCAACCGCGCCTGAGGGAACGGAAAATCATATAGAGGATACTGAGGCGGAGCAGACAACTCAAACAGCTCAAACATCTCAAACGGATAAAACAGATTGGGCTGATGCCACTGAAGCAGAAACCGTAAAAACAACTGCCAATGAACTGGATTATCAAATGATTAAACCAGATGAGAGCAAGGAAATCATGTTGATAATGTACCATAATTTAGGTGAAAAAAATACGGACTATGGTAGGACGGTTGAAAGTTTTAAACAGGATTTGGAGAGATTATATGACATGGGATTTAGAACCCTATCCATGAAAGATTATATTGAAAATAATATAACCACTGAAGCGGGCTATACGCCAGTTGTGTTGACTTTCGATGATGGTCATATCAGTAATTTTAAATATATTGAAGATGATGGCAAATTGGTTATTGATCCAGATTGTGTTGTGGGCATAATGGATGAATTTTCTAAAACACATCCCGGATTTGGTAGAAATGCGATATTTTATCTTAATTATGGCAATGCATTTGGTCAAGCAGAATATTTAGATCAGAAGATAACTTATTTGCTTGAAAACGGTTACGAAATAGGCAATCATACTTTCTCGCATGAAGATTTGTCTACGCTTAATGCTGAAGGCATTCAAACTGCACTAGGAAAAAATGCCGCTTTATATCATGAACTAAATCCAGAAATCCTCATGAATACTTTGGCATTGCCCTATGGGAAGCGTCCAGATGACGACAATCTCAGAGCCTATATTGATTCCGGTCAATATGAGCATTATAATTATGAAAATAAGGCAATCCTCGCGGTAGGGTGGAAGCCTGACTATCCAACATATCATGTCAAACACAATTACAGGTATGTCTATAGAGTTCAAAGCGGTGATGGAGAAATGCAATTGACATGGTGGCTGGACAACTACTTAAAGTCACCTTCCAAACGATTTATCAGTGATGGTGATCCAGGAAGAATTTCAGTTCCAGCAAAATATAGCGATCAAATAGATGCCAATAAAGTAGGGGAAAGAGAACTTTACTTTTATGAACTCGAATCCAATTAGCGATAAGGAGGTTCCTTTTGAAATTTGATATTATTGCGATTATTTTTTTCTTTGTGATTTTAATTTCGATCCAGTATACGCTCAATCAGATTCTTTTAAACTTAAAAGATATTAATAGAAAATTAAATCGTGTCCACAAAAATAAAATAGAATAGTTGAAAAATTCATTATAAATTAAAAGGCAAGCTCAATTTTTTGGAGAATATCTACAAAAAATTTGATCTTGCTTTTTTCTTAGGTATAATCTTAGATAGAGTAATGAGATCGCGATCAATTGTAGTGATCCATAAAAACGACTATGATCAAGTTGTGGCAGAGAATAACTCTGTAAAGCAAAATCAGATTATGAAGGGAATGGACATGAAAGTGAGCAAAGTAGCACAATTTGTCATCTATAATCTTTTAGCATCTTTTGGTATTTCGCTTTCAATTTCGTTTTTTATGACTTTAATGACAAATGGTTTATCAAATGATTTTTTACTACTTTGGTTCAAATCATTTGTGATGGGATATATGATAGCAGTGCCATCCTCTATGGCGGTGATTCCCGTTGTGAATCGAATTATGAATCGAATTATGCGTGAAACTTAAGATGTCTAACCTACTCACAAGGTATAGCATATAAAGATACCAGCCATGACGCTTCCACGTTATTTTGGCTGGTATTTTATTAAAACAACAAGATTTGAGCCGAAAGCTGTGCTGAGGGATGTTCACCCTCAAACAGCGTCAGCGAAAATCGTTTTGGGCATCGGAGATGACACAAATGTTGTTGTATGCAAGATTTGAGCCGAAAGCTGTGCCGAGGAATGTTCACCCTCAAACAGCGTCAGCGAAAATCGTTTTGGGGCATCAGAGATGACACAAATGTTGTTGTATGCAAGATTTGAGCCGAAAGCTGTGCCGAGGAATGTTCACCCTCAAACAGCGTCAGCGAAAATCGTTTTGTGGGCATCAGAGATGACACAAATGTTGTTGTATGCAAGATTTGAGCCGAAAGCTGTGCTGAGGGATGTTCACCCTCAAACAGCGTCAGCGAAAATCGTTTTGAGGCATCGGGAGATGGCTCAAATGTTGTATAAATCCGCTCATGCGGTAAAAGATACTGAGAGGGTCCAATATAAGCATTAAGTGGATTCTTCTCAGTGAACCTTATGCAAAGATATTTAACGGAATCAGAATTTAAATAAATATAATGAAATATAGTGGACATACAAACTTGAAAAAAATAGCTTGCTGGTATAAAATAGTGTTTATAATTGAAAAGTCTGGGAGGTACTAAATGAGTATTGAAAATAAGAGACGTGAAATATTATTATCGAAGGAAGCTATTGAAAATCGCGTTTCTGAACTTGGAGCTGAACTCACGAAAGCATATGAAAACAAGCAGTTATTGGTGATTTCGCTTTTAAAGGGGAGCTTTATATTTACAGCGGATCTTGTTAGAAAGATTGATTTACCTGTGAGAATTGAATTTATGACCACATCGAGTTATGATCATGGTGAAGAGACAACGGGGAAACTTAAAGTGGTTCAAGATATAAATGTAGATTTAGAAGCGTATGATGTGCTTGTTGTGGATGATATTACGGATTCTGCATTGACGATGACAGGTGTCATTGACATTTTAAGTCAACGCAATCCAAAAAGTATTAAATCTTGTGTGTTATTAGATAAACCTTCTAGAAGAAAAACAACTTATCAACCGGACTATGTAGGTTTCGAAATTCCTGATAAATTTATTGTAGGTTATGGTCTTAACTATGGTGATTATTTCAGAAATATAGATCACGTCTTTGCATTTGTAGACTGATAAACAAAGAGCTATGCTGAAAACTTTTAAGTGATCGGCATAGCTCTTTTATCGTTTACCTATATGATGTCATGCTTTACTTGCGAAGATCATCCAATAACTTGGTCTTTTCTTCCGTATTGGCATCTTTTTCTTTAACGACTCTAGCAGGTGACCCAGCAACCACCATCCCAGGAGCGACATCTTTTGTCACAATTGATCCAGCAGCAACAACTGCGCCTTTTCCAATTCTAACCCCTTCAAGAACCACTGCATTGGCGCCTATGAGGACATCATCTTCCAAGATAACGGGTGTTGCACTAGGGGGTTCTAAAACGCCTGCAATAACGGCACCTGCACCAACGTGACAGTTAGCGCCAATCGTTGCACGTGCGCCAAGGACTGCATTCATGTCAATCATAGTGCCATTTCCAATTTCGCTGCCAATGTTAATGACAGCGCCCATCATGATAACCGCTTGATCCCCAATTTTAACACGATCTCTAATAATCGCACCTGGTTCAATCCTCGCATTTACAGCTTTAATATCAAGCATTGGAATTGCAGAGTTTCTGCGATCGTTTTCAAGTTCATAGAATTCAATGTTTGTTTGGTTTGCCTCAATTAAAGCCAGTACATTTTTAGATTCACCAAATACCACTTGTAAACTGGAATCTCCAAAAATTTTCACTGGAAAATCAATATTGTCGAGTACGCCTTTAATATAAGCTTTAACAGGCGTTGTTTTTTGAGCATCTTTTATGAATTTGGCAATTTCATAAGGATTCGTCATATCGTATTGTGTCATTGTATATCCTTTCTTATATCTTATTATATGTTGCTGAAAATATGGTTCATATCATATAAACCAGGTTTTTGCGATTCCAAAAATAGGGCTGCATTAACAGCACCTTTAGCGAACACTTTTTTACTTTGAGCACTATGAGAAATCGTGATGACTTCATCTATGCCAGCGAATAAAACATCGTGCTCACCTACAATCGTGCCACCTCTAACCGCGTGAATTGTCATTTCGTTTGTGGACCGCTTGGTTTCATTGCCATGTCTCCCATATAGAAGTGTCTTAGGTGATTTTATCACATCATTAATACCCTCTGCAATCATTTTAGCAGTACCGCTTGGGGCATCCACCTTTCTATTATGATGTTTTTCAATGATCTCAATATCAAAATCATCTTCTAAAAGCGTTGCCGCTTTTTTTGCAAGTGCAATTAATAAATTGATGCCCAATGACATATTGCCAGATCTAAAAACAGGAATAACCTTAGAGGCTTCAATGATGTGTTTTTCAGTTTCATCTGTTAATCCAGTTGTACAAATGACGATAGGTGTTCTATGCTCCATAGCATATTGAATTAAGCTTGGTACCACAGAATAATGTGAAAAATCAATGATACAGTCCACAGCGACATCACAAGCTTCAATTGTCTCAAAAATAGGGAAAGGGGCAGTGCTTTCAGAAAGTCTATCCACTCCTGCAACCACTTTTAAGGTACTGTGATTTTCTAATACTTCAATTACATTGCGTCCCATGGCGCCATTTGCGCCAGCTAAAAGAATTCGAATCTGAATGACCTCCTTTGTAAATAACGGTTAATCATAGTATAACCGATTTTGATTAATCATTGTTAATACTTTCTAAAATAATGGGTCTTTAGCACATGAATAGATAGTAACTTACTTTTGACAAACACTCTAATCGTAAATGAAAACAGAACATAAAAAAGAGACAGAGAAACTTCCCCCTGTCTCGAATAAGCTTTTGATCATTTTAAAGTAAATGATACGCATTTAAAATTGAAATGAGTTGCTCTTTATGTCCTTCATCCATTTCCGTTAAAGGTAATCTCAGAAGTCCTGCATTCATACCCATTAAGTTTAGAGCAGTTTTTACTGGAATCGGATTTGTTTCAATGAAAAGGGTTCTCACAAGCGGATTAATCCTAAATTGAATTTCACGGGCCAATTTCAAGTCACCAGACATGTAAGCCTTGACTAAGTCATGTGTTTCTTTGGGCAAGATATTTGCAACAGTTGAGATAACGCCTTTCCCTCCAAGAGAAAGAATAGGGACAATATGATCATCATTACCTGCATAGAGAGCAAAATCTTCTGGTAAAAGGCTTGCCAGTTCAGCAATTTGAGAAATATCAGCACTTGCTTCCTTTATGCCCACAATATTTTTATGTGCAGAAAGCGCCTTAATCGTGCTGGGGGTTAAATTGACAGTTGTTCTAGAGGGTACATTATAGATAATAATAGGGGTGCTTACCGCATTGGCAATCGCTTCAAAGTGAGCAATCATACCTTTTGCGGTGCCTTTGTTGTAATAAGGTGATACAACAAGTAGCCCTTGAACGCCTGCTTTTTCAGCCATAACACTGAGCTGAATTGCTTTTTTAGTATCATTTGAGCCCGTACCTGCAATGACAGGTACTCGGCCAGCCACTGTTTTTACTGTGAATTCATAAAGTGATTTTTTTTCTTCATCCGATAGAGTTGCGGCTTCTCCAGTAGTGCCACTAACAATGATTGCATCGGTATTATTAAGGATATGCCATTCGATTAGCCCTTTTAAGGCTTCGAAATCAATCCCATGGTCATTTAATGGTGTAACAATAGCAACACCTGACCCAATAAATAATTCCATAAATCATACCTCTACATCATTTTTATGAGCGTTTCAGCAATTTGAATGGTATTTGTTGCTGCTCCTTTTCTTATATTATCAGCTACGACCCAAAGATTCAAGCCATTATTGACACTTTCATCTCTTCGAATCCTACCAACATAAACGGGATCTGTATCAGCAGCCACCTTTGCAAGGGGATAAACGTTGTTTGCAACATCATCTTGAAGGATGAGCCCTTCAGCGTTTTTCATCAGCTCAAAGATGTCCGCAATTTCAAACGGCTTACAAAGCTCCACATTAATAGACTCGCTATGGCTATAAAAAACGGGCACTCTAACCGCAGTTGCTGTAATTTTAAGCGTATCGTCACTTAAGATTTTTTTGGTTTCATTGACCATTTTCATTTCTTCTTTGGTATAGCCATTTTCTAAGAATACATCAATATGTGGCAGACAATTTTGTGCAATTGGATGTGCGTAACATCCCATGATATCATTGCCCTTCAATCCTTCTTCTAAATCCTTCATGCCTTTGACACCAGAGCCTGAAACCGCTTGATACGTGGAATAGACAATGCGTTTAATGCCATATTGATCATATAAAGGTTTTAAAGCGACCACTGCTTGAATGGTTGAGCAGTTTGGATTGGCAATAATGTTTTTGTGATTTTTAAGTGCCTCTGGATTCACTTCTGGTACGACAAGAGGTACTTCTGGGTCCATACGCCATGCACTTGAATTGTCAATGACGATGACACCTTTACTGGCAGCGATTGGTGCAAATTTTAAACTGATATCACCGCCAGCAGAAAATAAAGCGATATCAATATCTTGATCGAAAGAGGATTCTGTCAGTTCCTGGACGACATAATCTTTTCCCTTTACAGTTACTGTTGTTCCAGCTGATCTCTTTGAAGAGAAGCAATATAGATTTTCATATGGAAAATCTCTTTCCTCAAGTACTTTTAGAAAAGTTCGTCCCACCATGCCTGTGGCACCAACAACAGCTAAATTAATCTTCTTCATGGATACACCCCCTATTGAATACTGGTCGTATATATTATAAAATATAATGACGACGAAAATTAAAGTCTATTATCATAAATGATGTGAAAACATTGAAAAAACTAGACTTTACAAAATAATTATATATATACTAACATTACGTCTATCTCGCGTCAACAGCAAAACTAGAATTTTTAGGAATGATTTGACATGATTTTGTACGAAATGATTTGATGAGGTGAAAAATGCAATTAGACCAACTGGCGTCAGACGTCATAGAATTTAGAAGAGAACTACATAAAATTCCCGAGAATGGATTTGAGGAGCATAAGACAAGTCAATATCTTCAAACCGTTTTAAAATCATTGAATATTGATTTTGAAATCGTTTTTGGAACTGGGATCCTTGCTTACATCAAAGGGCGTGATCCCAAAAGAACGCTTGCTTTCAGAACCGATATGGATGGACTCCCTGTAACGGAAGAGAGTTCGTGTAGCGTTCACTCAGAGCATAAGGGCTATATGCACGCCTGCGGTCATGATGGTCATATGGCGATGATGCTTGGATTTGCAAAGTGGCTTTCTGAAAATTCAAATGATGTTTTAGACAATATTTTATTGATTTTTCAACCGGCAGAAGAAGGTCCAGGAGGAGCTTCCCCCATTGTAAAAGGTGGGTATCTTAAAAAATATCACGTGGATGAAATCTATGGCATTCACTTATACCCAGTTGTACCAGAGGGGAAATTTGGCCTTAAGAGCGGCGCTATGATGGCTATGACAGGTGAATTGGATATTGATATCATCACCAAAAGCGCCCACGGGGCACAACCGCATCAAGGAATAGATGCCATTGTAATCGCGGCACAGCTCATCAGTGCACTGCAATCTATTGTCTCTCGAAACGTATCGCCTATCAAATCCAGTGTGCTTACAATTGGCCGATTAGAATCTGGTGAGAGAAGAAATATCATTTCGGGTTCTGCGCGCCTTGAAGGCACTTTGAGAGCTTTTGATAAAGCCGTTTATGAACTCTTAAAAAAGAGGATCGTGGAAATACTAGAAGGCTATAAAATCGCATATGATTTAGATTATAAGATAGAGATAAGAGACTTGTATCCACCTGTAATCAATGACAATAGACTATTTGAACAATTCGTTAGAATACAGGGTGCCGATCAGTGCGTGGTACTAGAAGAACAAATGATCAGCGAAGACTTTGCTTTCTACCAAGAAGCAGTTCCGGGCCTCTTTTATTTTGTAGGAACTTATAATGCAGAGAAAGGTTATACATTTCCGCTTCACAATTCAAAGTTCAACTTTGATGAAACCGTATTGTTAAATGGGATAAAATCATATGTCAATGTTTTATTAGACTATAATAAGAGTCGAAAATAGGTAAGAATGGAGTATTCATGGAAAGCCAGAACTCAAGATCACAGCATTATAATATCTTAGAAGCAAATGTACTCTTTTTAGTCTTAGCAGGTGTATTTTTAACATTTGGTGCATATGTACAAAGTAGGAACGTGTTGTCTGGATTGTTGATTACAGAATATGGTATCATTTTGATTCCCATTTTAATGTACACCCTAATTACTAAAAAGGATTTTAAAGCCATTTTTAGAATGAAGCTTATACCGATTAAACAAGTTATTAAGATCATGGGCATTGCCGTTTTGCTTTTGCCGACAATAGCAGTGGTCAATTTAATTACTATTTTAATAATAGAAATTTTCAGTGATGCCATTGTTGTGGATATCCCCACAGCTCAGACTGGTGTACAGTACCTTGGATTGATGTTTATTATTTCCATTACAGCAGGCATATGCGAGGAAGGTTTCTTTAGAGGGATGGTACTAGATGCTTATGAAACAGAACTTGGACGGAAATGGGGCGCCATATTCAGCGGCATTTTATTTGCGATATTTCATTTTAATCCTCAAAATTTTTTAGGGCCGCTTGTACTTGGGATTATGTTTTCCTATTTGGTTCAGATGACGGGATCAATATTTGCTGGTGTTATTGCACATGCAACAAATAATGGTATAGCAGTGTCCATGGGTTTTTTGGTCAACCTCATGAGTGATGATATGGATGCAATTTCTCAGAGCAATCAAATGTTTGAATCCACAGGAACGTTATTGATTGTTATTGTATTTTATGGTATTCTTGCTATTGGTTTTGCACTTCTCATTCGTGGTCTGTTAAAGAGCTTGAAGTCTGATTATGCGGCATTTGAAGTCGGTGATCAAATCTGGGTCAATGAGAAAGCCTATGAAATTGTGGAGAGGGCAGATGAACAGTTGATTATCAGAGCGACAGAATCGGAAAAACTGTTGACGACGAATACAGAAAGACTTAAAAATGCAGGTATTTCTACTGAATATAAGCTTTGGGACAATAGACCGCTGCAATTAAATATGATGAAAATGGTACCTGTGGTGGGTGCTGTCATTGCTTATGGTTATATTATCTATCTAGCTTATATTAAAGGAGTTGGATAATGACAAGCTATGGTGCATTTGCAAGTGTTTACGACCTAATGCAATACGATGTTGACTACGCATTTTGGTCTGATAAACTGATTGAAAAAATAGAGCGATTTAAAAAAAATTCAAGAAGTGGACTTGAACTTGCGTGTGGCACAGGGACACTTGCAATAGAGCTTAGCAAGCGCGGTTTTCTTATGGAAGGGCTTGATATCTCTGATGAAATGCTCTCTATTGCACAACATAAATCAAGTCAAAGCAGGCAAAAGGTTCGCTTCTTTTGCCAAGATATGATTACCTTTCAGACAAAAAAGGCATACGATTTTATATTTTCAATGTGTGATGGCATCAACTATATTTTAGATAATGATGATTTAAACAGTACTTTTTGTACTGTGAATAATCATTTAAAAGCATCTGGTCTTTTTATTTTTGACATCAGTTCACACTACAAACTTTCAAAAGTGATTGGTGATCGGACTTTTGCAGAAACATTTGAAGAGACTGCTTATATATGGGAAAATCAATATGATCAAGAATCCGACTTGCTTGAGTTTGAATTGACACTTTTCAATAAAGTTGGAGCAGCTTATGAGCGGCATGAAGAGTTTCATACACAAAGAGCATATCATGTGAATGAGATTGAATTGCTTTGTGAGCCATATTTTGAAATACTTGAAATTGTGGATGGCGATACATTTGAAAATGTAAAGAATACTTCTCAGAGAATTTGTTTTATATGCCGTAAGAAAGAGACTAAGTAAGATCAAAAGATTATAAATTTGAAAATAGAATATGGAGGAAAATATGGATAAATTGATAACAGGGATGTCCAGTAATCGCGAAGTGAGAATTTACGTTGCAGAGACAACAGATATGGTAGATCAAGCCAGAGCTATTCACGACTTATCGCCTATATCCACTTCTGCACTTGGTAGAACAATAACAGCTGCTGCAATGATGGGCATGATGAGCAAAATAGAGCAGGAAAAATTAACCCTTCAAGTTAAAGGGAGTAGTGATATTAAACTCATTATTGCCATTGCAGATATCCATGGCAACGTAAAGGGGTATATTTCAAATCCACATGCAGAAAACAGATTTACAGAAGATGGCAAGCTGGCTGTGGCAGAGTCTATTGGCAAAGAAGGTGGATTGATTGTCATTAAGGATCTTGGCATGAAAGACCCTTATATCGGCCAATGTGAAATGGTCTCCGGTGAAATTGCAGAAGACATTGCACATTATTTTGCCAAATCAGAACAGCAACCCACTGCAGTGGGATTGGGTGTGGCATTGAGCTCAGAAGGTCATGTGAAAAATGCAGGGGGATTTATCGTTCAACTGTTGCCTGAAACAACAGAGACCACAATAGAACAACTAGAAGCAAACTTGAGCGGTCTAAAATCTGTAACTCAATTATTTGAAGAAGGTTTAACGATTCATCAAGTTGCAGGTCAAATCTTTGCGGGATTAGGATTAGATGATCTTGAAGAGTATCCATTGAATCTAAAGTGTGATTGTACAAGAGAAAAAATGGAAAAAGCGCTTATCAGTTTGGGAAGTGTTGAACTCAAAACATTACTTGATGAAGATGGACAAGCAGAATTAAAGTGTCATTTTTGTAACCAACAATATTATTTTGACAAAGAAGCACTTGAAACACTATATAAAAATGCAATATAAGGAAATTTGTCTGGAACAGTGCTATGTACTATAGTACTGTTCTTTTATCGGTCACCAGTATTGTTCACCAGGTAGTATTTGGCCTTGAATGAATTCAATGAGTATAACTCATATTTTGAGGCAAGATGAGGTAAAGATGATTGTTATAATTGCACCAAAGATATTACATTCCAAAATAGCTCCTTATTTTCATGAGCAAACTTTTTTCACTGAAATGCCTGAAATTGAAGCAGTTTTATGTCCATTGAGAAGTCATACGGATATGGGCATTCACATGACGCCAAAGGGCATTGTAATAGAACCTAGCATTTTTAACGCAATGAGAGATCAGCTCATAGACATTGGTTTTTCTGAATCACAAATTTATAAAGGTGAAACTGAACTGGAGCTTAAATATCCGTTTGATATTGCCTATAACTGTATGGCGATTGGGAATCATTTTTTTTATCACGTCAAAGCGGACCCTGGAATTATATCGATATATGATGCTATTGGATATGAAATGAATTCTGTAAAACAAGGTTATACCAAATGTGCAACTCTGGTGGTTGGTGAAAATGCAGTGATTACTGAGGATCACAATTTATATTCGAAGTTCAAAGCGGTCCATATTGAGACGTTGTTAATCTCTAAAGGAGAAATTTTACTCGATGGTTTTGAATACGGTTTTATTGGCGGCACAGGGGGCTTATATAAAAATAAATTGTTCCTAAATGGCAGTTTAAGCCATCATTCATGTAAAACTGAAATTTTAAACTTCATCAAAGCTCAAGGCACTGAAATTATAGAACTTCATCAAGGACAACTGAAAGATTGTGGTTCTATTTTCATATTTGATTTCTGATGAATTTTAAAAAGGTATGTGTTATACTCATATAATCAAAATAAAATTAAATGATCATCTCATGTCAGAAGAAAGCAAGGTGTACAAAATGTTATTAAGAATGTTATTGAAACTGTTGATTTTAGCAATGATTGGTGGCGTTATTGGTTGGATGACTAATGTCATTGCGATAAAATTGCTCTTTAGACCTATAAATCCTATTAAAATCCCTCTGACGCCTTTAAAACTACAAGGTCTGATTCCAAAGCGCAAAACGGAAATTTCAAGATCCATTGGTGAAATCGTAGATCAGGAGTTGATTTCTATTGAGCAAATTCTAGATCACATAATAGAGCAGACAGATAAAAATCAAGTCATTGCGCTCATAAAGGCAAAAGTAGTGGCTATTGCAGAGGAAAAGATGCCTGCCATTATACCTTCTATGTTTAAAAATAGTATCATTGCGAATATTGGTGAAATTATTGATCAAAATGGAGAGCAAATAATCGTAGAGATGACTGAAAACTTAAGCCATAAAGTTATTGAAAGTGTTGATATTGCCAAAATTGTTGAAGATAAACTCAATGCCTATGACTTTGAAAAGCTTGAGGAAATGACACTTAAAATTGCCAAAACAGAATTAAAAGCAATAGAAATTTTAGGCGGTGTCATAGGCTTTTTTATTGGCATTATTCAAGGTGTCGTGGTTCTTTTTATATTATAAAATGGTCGCCCTAAATGGATTAACTTAAATGGGGTAAGTGAAAAAAAATGAATATAGGATTGACAAGAACCTAAGTTCAGCGTATAATCACGAATAACAAAAATAATTGGATAGCTCTGATGAAGAAGAGTAGCAAAATGATGCTTAAAAGAGAGAATTGTACGAGGCTGTGAGACAATTCAGGTCAATGATTTTGTGAAAACCACCTTCTAGCTTTTTGAAGATTAAGAAAATGCATCGTGAGACAGCTCAAATGCTATTTTCGAAATTCAAACGGGTGACGTCGTTATCGGTCATAAAGTGGCTTGTTAAAAATAAGTAGAATGTTTTAGCAGGATCAATAGAGTGGAACCGCGGGAATCTCTCGTCTCTAGCATGCGCTAGAGATGGGAGTTTTTTTATATTTAAAAGCAAAAATTATATTAAAGAAGGAGGGATTAAGATGACTGTTGTAAAAATAACTTTAAAAAATGGTTCTATTAGAGAGGTGGCTAAAGGCACCACCATGATCGAACTTGCAAGACAATTATCGGGTAGACTGGGAAAAGAAGTGATTGCAGCGACCTACAATGGCATTCTTGTTGACCTTCAATTCAGTCTTGAAGCAGATGGCGCTGTGAATTTTTATACTTTTGAAGATGAAGAGGGCAAAAGAGTGTTCCGACATACCACAGCTCATATTCTCGCTCAGGCGGTTAAAAGGATTTATCCCAATGTAAAATTGGGCATAGGGCCAGCCATTGAAAAAGGATTCTACTATGACTTTGATCTAGAATCATCTTTTAAACCAGATGATTTGATTGCAATCGAAAAAGAAATGGCGGCCATTGTCAAGGCAAATTATCCAATTGAAAAATCTGTCATGAGCCGATTAGAAGCGATTCATTATTTTAAAGAAATGGGAGAAACATATAAAGTTGAATTAATTGAAGCACTAGAGGCAACAGAGCAAGTCACAGTTTATAAACAAGGTGATTTTGTGGATTTTTGTAAGGGACCTCATCTTTTAAACACTGGATCAGTGAAAGCTATTAAGCTCTTAAGTGCCACTGGCGCCTACTGGAAAGGCGACCAACAGAATAAGATGCTTCAGCGGATATACGGGGTATCGTTTCCAAAGAAAAGTCAATTGGAATCGCATATAGAAAAGCTTGAAGAGGCCAAAAAGAGAGATCACAATAAGTTGGGAAGAGATCTGGAACTTTTTACAACGGTGGATGTCATTGGACAAGGGTTGCCTTTGCTCATGCCAAAAGGTGCTAAAATCATACAACAGTTACAACGATTTGTTGAGGATGAAGAAGCAAATCGGGGTTATTTGCTCACAAAAACGCCTATGATGGCCAAATCGGATCTCTATAAGATCTCTGGACATTGGAACATGTACCGTGAGGATATGTTCGTCATACCAAATGGTGTTTCTGAAGATGATGCGTTTGCTTTGAGATCTATGACATGTCCTTTCCAATTTTACATCTATAAAGCGAAACCAAGAAGCTATAGAGAATTACCGATGCGATATGCAGAGACATCTACTCTTTTTAGAAATGAATCCTCTGGTGAAATGCATGGTTTAATTAGACTTAGACAATTTACAATTTCAGAAGGTCATTTGATTGTGATGCCAGAACAACTTGAGGATGAATTTAAAGGCGTTGTTGACCTTATTAATTATATGATGTCTACTCTTGGTATTATAGAGGATGTTTCATATCGCTTTTCAAAATGGGATCCTAGTAATGCTTCAAAGTATGTGGGCAGTGTGGACCAATGGGAAGAAACTCAAGCTAAAATGCGTACAATTTTGGATCGCTTGCAAATGGACTATGAAGAAGCAATTGGAGAAGCTGCATTTTATGGCCCGAAACTGGACATTCAATTTAAAAATGTTCATGGTAAAGAGGATACGATTATCACAGTCCAAATAGACTTTGCGCTTGCAGAGCGGTTTGACATGACTTATACAGATCGAGAAGGCGAAAAAAAATATCCATTTGTGATCCACAGAACATCTGTTGGTTGTTATGAAAGAACGCTTGCAATGTTAATTGAAAAATATGCAGGCAAGTTTCCAACATGGCTTGCACCAACACAGGTGAAGTTGTTGACACTTTCAGAAAGACACAATGCATATGCCAATCAAATTGCAACTGAACTCAGAGCAAGCGGTTTCAGAGTTGAAATAGATGATCGTGCAGAAAAGATTGGCTATAAGATCAGAGAAGCGCAACATGAAAAAAGTCCATATATGCTCATCATTGGAGATGAGGATTTGCAAAAAAATTGTGTTTCAGTCAGATCAAGAGATTTAGGCATAATTGGACAGCTATCACTTGAAGCTTTTAAATCAACGCTACATGAAGAAGTTCAAACAAAATCGCTAAAATCAATATTTTTGCCTCTAGAGCAGTGAAGCGTAAAATGTTTGTAAATAGAAGACATGCATTATTGACAAAGTATAGAAATCAGAGTAGAATAACTTTAATATCAGGCGATGATGAAGGTTATTAGTCTTAAAAAAACTTTAGAGAGAATTGTACGAGGCTGAAATACAATTTAGACCTTTTTTGAGATGAAAACTCCCTTCTAGCTCTTGAAGAGTAGGATTGATTTGTGAATCAATGTGAAAGTTCAAGCGTTTGACTGCGTTAAAAGTTTTTAAGTGGCATGATAGGGGATTCATTAGGTGGATTGATATCGTGACAATTAGGGTGGAACCGCGTGTATCTCTCGTCCCTAGCGTAATTGCTAAGGACGAGAGTTTTTTATTATAAACAATAGGCTTTTAACCTAAAACTTTTTCTGAGGCATCAACAAGGAAAACTTCAGTGGGAGATGTTGAACGCAGAATGATTGAAAGTTAAAAATTTAAATGGAGGACTAAAAAATGTCGATGATCAAATTAACTTTAAAAGATGGTTCAATTCGAGAAGTTGAAAAAGGCACAAGTGTATATGAAGTTGCAAAGCTGATCTCTGGTCGTTTAGCAAAAGAAGCGGTTGTGGGAGCAGTCAATGGTCATACTGTGGATTTGAGTTTTGAAATCAATGAAGACTGTGAACTCAGTATTTACAAGTTTGAGGATAAAGAAGGTGCTCATGCGTTTAGGCATACGAGCTCGCATATAATGGCTCAGGCAGTCAAACGTCTTTTTCCAGATGCAAAACTTGCAATAGGGCCTGCAATTGACAATGGGTTTTATTATGATTTTGACACAGAGCACAAATTTATCCCAGAAGATCTTGAAAAAATAGAAGCAGAAATGAAGAAAATCGTCAAAGAAGATTTGAGCCTCAGAAGATTTGAACTTCCTAGAGATGAAGCGATTGAGTTCATGAAAGCTAAAGGTGAAGACTATAAGGTGGAGTTAATTCAAGACCTTCCAGAAGATGAAGTCATATCGTTTTATGAGCAAGGAGACTTTGTAGATTTGTGTGCAGGATGTCACGTAATGAGTACTAAAGCTGTTAAGAGCATTAAACTATTAAGTCTGGCAGGTGCTTATTGGCGTGGAGACGAAAAAAATAAAATGCTTCAAAGAATATATGGGACGTCTTTTCCAAAGGCCTCTTTATTAGAAGAGTATGTGACTATGCTTGAAGAAGCTAAGAAAAGAGATCATAGAAAATTGGGTAAAGAGCTTAAGCTCTTCGCACTTTTAGAAGAGGGACCGGGATTCCCATTCTTTTTACCCAATGGTATGGTGGTTAAAAATAAGCTTTTAGAATACTGGCGTGAGGTGCATGATAAGGCTAACTATGTTGAAGTGGAGACGCCTATCATCCTCAACAGAAAGTTATGGGAAACATCGGGACATTGGTTTCACTACAAAGAGAACATGTACTCGCTGTTAATTGATGAAGAAGATTACGCGATTAAGCCAATGAATTGTCCAGGCGGCATGCTTGTCTACAAGACAGATCTAAGATCTTATAAAGATTTTCCAATGCGCGTTGGTGAAATTGGTAGAGTGCATAGACATGAACTATCTGGCGCGCTTCACGGTCTTATGAGAGTAAGAGCTTTTACTCAAGATGATGCCCATATATTTATGTTGCCAGAACAAATAAAAGATGAGATCAAAGGTGTTTGTAAATTAATCGATGAAGTCTACAAGACATTTGGATTCTCGTATCATGTTGAACTTTCCACAAGACCTGAAAAATCCATGGGGACTGATGAAGAATGGGCACATGCTGAAAATTCACTGAGAGAGGCCCTTGAAGAACTGAATCTTGAATATAAATTAAATGAAGGCGATGGTGCGTTCTATGGTCCAAAGATAGATTTTCATTTGAGAGATTGTCTAGGGAGAACATGGCAATGTGGTACCATTCAATTAGATATGCAGTTGCCGCAGCGATTTGAGCTTTCTTATATTGGCAAAGATGGTGAAAAACACCAGCCAATTGTCATTCATAGAGTTGCTTTTGGTAGTATTGAACGCTTCTTGGGCATACTGATAGAAGAATTTGCAGGCAAGTTTCCAACCTGGCTTGCGCCTGTTCAGGTGAAAATTTTACCGATAGCGGATAGACATATCCCTTATGCGGAAGAGGTCAGATCCTATTTGGCTGAATGTGGTATTCGCGTCACAATAGATGAACGTGCTGAAAAAATTGGTTATAAAATAAGAGAAGCCCAACTTGAAAAAAATCCGTATATGCTCATCTTAGGCGATAAGGATATTGAAAATAAAAGTGTGTCTGTTAGATCAAGAGACATTGGAGAGCTTGGTAGCATGGAGATCCAAACATTTGCGGATCAAGTACTCAGTGAAATCAAATCCCGTTCTTTGGCAACTAAATTTGATGCAAAAAATGATTCGGAAAAATAATAAAATACTTGACATGATTTATTCATCGTGTTATAGTAATTAAGGTCATAAGACAACCAAGTAGAAGCCCGCTTCTCACCATATAACGCAGTGTTCATATGGTAAATAGTATCTTTTCATATAATGCATCACTTTTGTAGTGTTACTTTATAGATTAAAAAGTTGCTAACGGCGGATATTCTATCCGCCGTTTTTTTATGTCTGTCATTTGTTTTCATCTCGCTTGTATAAGACACATTTGGTCTTTGAAAGTGGGTAGACGAAAATGTGACATACCAAATAAATTTAATGGACAAATAAAACCATTAATTGTAAACTCGCAGTATCTATGCGATTCTAACTAGACCTAGGAGGTGTATCTTATCAAAACAGCTGATATTAATGAAGAAATTCGTGACCGTGAAATAAGAGTTATTGGAGAAGATGGTGAACAGCTCGGCATTATGTCTGCGAAGGACGCATTGGCATTGGCACAAGAGAGAAAGCTTGATCTTGTGAAAATTGCACCAAATGCAAAACCGCCTGTTTGTAGGATTATGGATTTCGGTAAGCATCGATACGAACAACAAAAACGTAATAAAGAAGCACGTAAAAAACAAAAAAACGTTAGTGTGAAGGAAGTTCGTCTGAGCCTAAATATTGAGAAACATGATTTGGAAACAAAAGCAAAAAATGCCATTAAATTCTTAGAAAAAGGTGACAAAGTCAAAGTTTCATTAAGATTCAAGGGCCGTGAGATGGGTTATACTCAGTTAGGATACGATGTATTTAACAAATTTGTCGCGGAAATTGATGAAATTGGAGCACTTGAAGCACCAGCAAGAATCGAAGGCAGAAGTTTAGTTGCAACTCTTGCACCTAAAAAATAAATTCATATAAATTCGGAAGGAGGACTTTACAATGCCAAAAATGAAAACACATAGAGGCGCTGCTAAGAGAGTTAAAAAAACTGGAAGCGGTAAATTAAAAAGAAGCAAAGCTTTTACAAGCCATATCTTGACAAAGAAATCTTCTAAAAGAAAAAGAAATTTGAGACAAGCTACTACTGTTAGTGAATCTGATATGAAAAGAGTAAGAACATTATTACCATATTTATAGGGAAAAAGAAAAAGGAGGTTTAAAGAAATGGCTAGAGTTAAAAGAGCTATAAATGCAAAGAAAAAACATAAAAAGATATTGAAATTAGCTAAAGGTTTTTATGGCCAAAAGAGCTTAGTATTTAAAGCAGCAAATCCTGCTGTTATGAGATCTTTAAGATCAGCATATGTTGGTAGAAAGTTAAGAAAAAGAGACTTTAGAAAATTATGGATTGCTAGAATCAACGCAGCATCAAGAATCAATGGTTTAAGTTATTCGAAGTTTATGAATGGTCTTAAAAAAGCAAATCTTGATATTAATAGAAAAATGTTGTCAGAAATGGCAATTCACAACCCAGAAGATTTTGCTAAATTAGTTTCTGTGGCTAAAGAAAATTTATAGAATTTTAAATAGATGAACCAAGTCCAAATGGACTTGGTTTTTTTTGTACAAAGAAAACCACCGGTTCTACCGGTGGTTCCAAAGAGCTTTAGCTTTGAGTCAAAAAACATCTCCTTCTGATAAAATAATAATGGTTCGCCAACCATATTAGCTCAGAAGGAGGATCCGAAATGGATAAGAATAGTTTAGCACATACTCATTGGAATTGTAAATATCACGTGGTGTTTGTACCAAAGTATAGCATTTCAAGTGTGATGGGATACTTAAAAGGTAAAAGTGCCTTGATGATATTTGATCGTCATGAAAATTTGAAATATAAGTATGGAAATCGCCACTTTTGGTGTCGAGGCTATTATGTAGATACAGTTGGACGAAATGAAAAATCGATAAGAGAATATGTAAAAAATCAATTACAAGAAGATATCGCAAATGATCAAATAAGTATTCAAGAATACATTGACCCGTTTACGGGTAAGCAAGTCGAAGAGGGCAAAAAAATAAGAAGCTGCTTTAGCAGCAGCCAGTAAGCGCAAGCAGTTGGCGAACTGATTCAATGAGCCGAAAGCTGTGCTAAGGCATGTTCACCCTCAAGTAGCGTCAGCGAAAATAAGCACTTGACATTTATCTTTTCTATCTCTATAATGCATGTACCTTAAGGAATAACACTGTTTGATTAACCAATTAGTTAATCAAATGCGCGCATCAACAAAGGAGACACATGTTTATAAAGAGTATTAAAGCAACTTTTATAAGAGATTGGATTACTCAGTTAAGAGCCTATCCCATGCATTTTTTTATTGGAAATGTATTGACTGTTTTTTATACCGTTCTTGGCGCTTTTTTTATGTACCATTTACTATTTCAAGGACATTTGAAAGCCTCGTTTGAGCAATACACTGGCACAAGCGATTATATGACCTATGTAATCATAGGCAGTTTGGCTTATGCACTAGTCGTGAGAACGCTACTCAATGTGAGTCGAAGTCTCATAACCGAACTTAGACAGGGTACACTTGAAAGTTTGATGCTAGCACCTTTTAGTCGGATTGGATACTTTATAGGCAATATGTTACAGCAGACGATCACATCGCTTGGTGAAGTATTTCTTTCCATGATTTTTTGTTTGATCTTTGGATTATCCGTGGGGACCATAAATGGGGTTACATTTGTGGTCAGTTTAGTGATGACACTATATGCCTACTTCGGCCTTTCACTTTGTTTAGGGGCAATCATGCTCTACACGAGAGATACGTACATTTCTCAAAACACCCTGTTTTTGTTCATATTTTTAGTCAGTGGGGTGATTTTTCCAGTGGAATATTTGCCAAAATATTTAAACGTCATTGGAGCTTCATTGCCTGTGAGGGATAGTATTGTCATACTCAGAGCTGCAGTGATGGATGGTGTCACTATAGAGTCCTTGTCTCCAATATATTTGAGACTCTTTTTACTGGGAACAGGTTATTTTGTAGTTGGCTATAGTGCAATAAAAAAAATAGAGCGCATAGCGCTTGAAAAAATATTTGGGTAGGTGTAGAAATGATTGAAGCGAGAAATCTAAAGAAAACATATCATACAAAAGTAAAAAAAGGACTCTTTAAACGAGAGAAAGATATTGTTGAAGCGGTAAAAGGCATACATTTAAAACTAGAAAAAGGTCAAATTATTGGACTTTTAGGCATAAACGGTGCTGGCAAAACAACGACTATAAAAATGTTGTCAACACTGATTAAAGCCACTTCTGGTGAAATACTTGTAGATGGCGTGGAAATCAACGAAAATCCACTTAAAATCAAGCAAAAGGTCAATATGATTGCCGGTGGAGAGCGTATGATTTATTGGAGACTAACTGGCAGAGAAAATCTTTGGTATTATGGGCAACTCTATGGCATTCCTGATAAAGTCTTGAAAACACGCATTGACCGCCTGTTGACGCTTGTTGGGCTTAATGAAAAACAAAATGTCCCTGTTGAACGCTACTCGAAAGGGATGAAGCAAAGGCTTCAAATTGCCAGAGGGCTCATCAATGATCCTGATTACTTGTTTATGGATGAACCAACGTTAGGTTTGGATGCTCCCATTGCAAGGGAAATTAGGACTTATATAAAAAAACTTGCTATTGAAGAGCAAAAGGGTATTCTTTTAACATCTCATTATATTAATGAAGTTGAGGCATTATGTGATTATATTTATATCTTAGATCATGGTGAAGTTATTTTAGAAGGGACGGCAAAGACACTATCCGAAAGTACTTTCGAAACGAAAATCACAGTGCTTGAACTCGCTGAGATGAATTCAGAGATTGAAGCATCCATGCAGAGATTTGCAGTTGAGGAAAATGCGATTATCCATAGATCCCCAGACGCGTATTTAATACGTTTTGAATCTAAAAATGAATTGACCGAGGCGCTTGTTAAGCGCATTCACTCTGAAAACTTACCGCTTTCAAAGCTTTATGTGGAAGCACCTAAATTAGAAGATACCATCATAGAAATCTCAAGGCGGGTGAACTCATGAAGCATTTTATAAAAGTTGTTCGAGCAGAAGCACATAAACAATTTAGAAATAAGATTCATAACGTTTGGGTTGTATTCTCCATGTTAATTTGGCCTATTCTTGCATTTGCAGCGGCTTACTTTCAATTTAAACCTTTTTCATTTGAGGCGATCACTGAAAAAGTGAGTTATCTTAATGATGAAAGCATTATAACTTACATCATGATAGGTTATTTTGCCATGGTCTTTTTTAGATCTTTTGTTCAATCGGCATGGGAATTTTCATCGGAACGTATTTATGGCACTCTAGAACTCATCTATTTGTCCCCTGCAAGCCGAATTGCAATCATTTTGGGTAATGCCATTGCATCTTTAGCGATTAATGTGTGGATGTTTGCCTTATTTATGACAGGAATATATATTCTTTTTAATCAAGTACCTCTTATGAATGGCGCTGTTCTAACATTGGCGCTTGCCATGATGGTTTTAATGTCCATTCTCTGGGGCATGCTTTTGAATGCATTGTTCTTATTTACGAGAGATTCTGGTATGCTGTTCACTGTACTGGAAGAACCCATGGAACTCTTTGCAGGTGTGAAAATTCCAGTTCAACTCTTTCCATTGTGGGCAAAGGGGATTGGTTTGGCATTTCCGCTTACTTATGTGATTAAATTACTGAGGGAAGTGGTATTCTTAGGGCATAATCTAGCAGAAGTCAGTGCACTGTTCTATACTTGTATATTTATTTGTACTATAATGTTTGTGGCGACTGTTTTTATACTGAAATGGGGCGAAAGACACAATGCCATTACAGGGGATATGGCATTATTTTAGGAGTTAAGGATGAAAATATCGAGAGTGGCTTATAGAGATTGGCAAGTAGATTTTGTATATGCGCCTTTTTTTGAAATGTTTTGTAGCTTACATGTTCTGTTCCATGCGGCACATCATAAAGCGAGAAAAAAATGGGCAATAGAGACAGAAAAGAAGATGGATCCTGAGCTCTATAAACGATTGGCATTTTACGATATTGTCACAGAGGGGTGGATGGGTGCCATGGAGATTAGTCATTTAGACGAAGCTTATGCTGATTTTAATGTACTCAGCGGTATCCGAAAGATAGAGACGATTCCAAATCTTAAATTTGCAGACCTCATGCTAAATCGAACAGTAGCCCTCTCAGATCTTCGAAAAATTTTGGTTCTTAAAAAATGTCATATTGAATCCCTTCAACAAGAGCAAGTAGAGTTCCTGTTGGATGTGGAAAGCTATAAAGACGATTTTATATCTGCGCTAAAAGCGTATTTTTATTTACATTTCCAAGAGGTTCAAATAGAAACAGAGGCCTTTATGATCAGCACACTGAAGGCACATAAAAAATTAAGTGAATCCATGGATTTTATAAAGTATTTAGAGCTACTGCACCCGAGGATTGAATCAACGCCTACGCATCTGAGACTTCATAAGTTTAAGAGATTTGATTACAGCTATGACGACATTCAAAGAGTTGAAATCGGCATTAGTACTTTTATTGATCCTCATCTCTTAGTGGGATATGAGATGGATTTTTTACGACTGACCATTAGAGCAAAGATAGAACCAATGGATGATGAGGTGCATGATGACTTGATTATACTCATCAAGGCATTAGGTGATAAGACCAGACTTAAAATTCTCAAATGCCTTTATGAAAAACCTTGGAGTACTCAGGCGCTTGCAGAGCAATTATCCATTAGTGAAGCAGGTATCTCCAAACAATTAAAAATTTTAAATCGAGCGTATCTTGTTAGAAAAATAAGGCAAGGAAACTTCATTTTATATTATATAAATACAGAAATGATTGATAGAATTCCCATGAATGTGTATCAATATTTAGATGAAAAATAGAAATTTAGAAATATGTAGAGTAGCAAAGGAAAAAAAATAAGAAATTATTAGACAGAAATTGTCCCATGTATCTTGTATACAAAATCTAATTGTCATATAATAAACCTATAAATAAAATTAAGGAGTTTTGGAAATGGCATTTTTAGATAAGATAGTAGAAATCGCTAAAAGCGATGTTCAAACGATTGTTTTACCAGAAGCGTTTGACCCAAGAACAATAGAAGCAACTCACAAAGTATTAGAAAAAGGCATTGCGAAGGTTATTTTAATAGGTGATGAAGCTGAAATTAAATCTACTGCTGGACAGTGGAATATTGATGGTGCTGAATTCATCAACCCAAAAACTTTTAAGGATATGGATAAATTGGTGACAAAGCTTGCTGAACTTAGAAAAAGCAAAGGCATGACTGAAGATCAAGCTAGAGAAATTTTGATGACTAATGTGCTCTATCTTGGTGTCATGCTTGTTAAGATGGGATATGCAGGCGGTATGGTTGCTGGTGCAGCAAATGCGACTGGTGATGTATTGAGACCGGCACTTCAAATTTTGAAAACCGCTCCAGGTATTAAACTGGCATCTGGTGCTTTCATTATGGAAGTACCTGATTGTGAGTATGGCGAAAACGGTATTTTCATATTCAGCGACTGTGCTTTAAACCCAAATCCAAATGCTGAAGAACTTGCCCACATTGCAGTGAGCTCTGCAAATACATTTAAAGCCTTAGTCCATGCTGAACCACATGTGAGTATTTTATCATTTTCTTCAAAGGGATCGGCTAAACATCCTGATGTAGACAAGGTGATTGAAGCAACTCAAATTGCAAAAGCATTGGCGCCTGAAATCAGTCTGGATGGTGAATTACAATTTGATGCATCAATTGATGCTGCAATTGGTAAGAAAAAAGCACCTGATTCAACTGTAGCGGGTCAAGCAAATGTCATTATTTTTCCTGACCTCGATGCTGGAAATATTGGCTATAAACTTGTTCAAAGACTTGCAAAAGCAAACGCTTATGGTCCTGTAATACAAGGTCTTTCAATGCCAGTGAACGATTTATCTAGAGGGTGTTTTGCCGATGATATCGTTGGTACTGTGGCATTAACTGCATTACAAGCTCAGATGCAAAATAAATAGAAATTAGAGTGAATTTTTAAGACAAAGCCACTTTGAAGTGATTTCAATCATTTTGAAGTGGCTTTTTTAAACAACAAGATTTGAGCCGAAAGCTGTGCTGAGGCATGTTCACCCTCAAACAGCGTCAGCGAAAATCGTTTTGGGGCACTGAGAAGTGCTCCAAATGTTGTTGTATGCAAGATTTGAGCCGAAAGCTGTGCTGAGGCATGTTCACCCTCAAACAGTGTCAGCGAAAATCGTTTTAGGGCACTGAGAAGTGCTCTAAATGTTGTTGTATGCAAGATTTGAGCCGAAAGCTGTGCTGAGGCATGTTCACCCTCAAACAGCGTCAGCGAAAATCGTTTTAGGGCACTGAGAAGTGCCCTAAATGTTGTTGTATGCAAGATTTGAGCCGAAAGCTGTGCTGAGGCATGTTCACCCTCAAACAGCGTCAGCGAAAATCGTTTTGGGGCATTGGAGATGACACTGAGAACATGACTTCCAGCGTGTATTGAATCCTTATCAGTGAATTTGGAAGACCAATTTACAAATCGTTAACAAATAAAAATGACAAACTCGATTGACACCCCGGGTGGATGGGGGTATAATGGCTACAGAATATAGTAAAAGGAGTAAATCATGAGTAAAAAAGTAGCTTCAATTGACAAGGGGAGATGTGATCGATCTCCATTTTGTCCAGTTAAGAGGGTTTGTCCGGTAAATGCGGTAAAAGGCAGTATGTTCGCAGCACCTTCCATTAGTGCTGAGGCGTGTATCGGATGTGGTAAATGCGTTGCGTATTGTCCAATGGGCGCTGTTCAAATGGTCAATCTATAATCATCTAAAGCATGAATTATTTTTGTATTCTATAAATAGACTAGAGGATCTACAGATTTATAAGTCCGTAGATATTCTAGTCTATTTATATTTCAATTTTGGTTTTGCTTTTGTAAAAAAAAATGTATAATATATAAAGTACCTTTAGGCATGAAATAATAATAGCAGCATTCAATAGGGGGAACACAATGAAACGATTAAAAAATAGTCTCAGAAAAAGTTTAAAACCAGCACAAGTTCTGGTGTTAGGATTTGCTGGGACAATTATTTTGGGAACACTTATGCTTATGTTGCCAATGTCCTCTGCTAATGGCCATCCCACATCTTTTATCAATGCTTTCTTCACATCAACCTCTGCGGTTTGTGTAACGGGGCTTGTAGTTGTGGATACCGGAACGTACTGGAGTGTATTTGGCAAAACGGTGATATTACTCTTAATTCAAATTGGTGGTCTGGGATTTATGACCATGGCCACATCAATTGCGATTATATTAGGTAAAAAAATAAGTTTAAGAAATAGACTGATCATGCAGGAAGCACTGAATCAATTCTCCATTTCAGGTGTCATTAGATTGACACAGTACATCGTCTTGACGACTCTTGGCATCGAATTAGTAGGTGCTGTGTTCCTTTCAACAAGATTTATTCCGCAGTTTGGCGTTAAAAATGGCATCTATTATGCGGTGTTTCATTCGGTATCTGCATTCTGTAATGCTGGATTTGACATTATGGGCAATGGCGTGAGCTTAATGCAATATGTGAGCGATCCGCTGATTTCTATTGTGATCATGTTTTTAATTATATTAGGAGGGCTTGGATTTTCTGTTATTGTGGACATTGGTCGAACAAAAAACATCAGAAAACTCTCTCTGCATTCAAAATTGACATTATCGATGACTTTTAGCTTGATCATAACTGGATTTATTGCTGTCTTTCTATTTGAAATGAAAAATCCGGATACGCTGGGAGGCTTAAATTTAGGTGGTAAAATACTTGCTTCATTATTTCATTCGGTAACACCGAGAACTGCAGGTTTTAACACACTGGATACAGCTCGTCTTACACTGCCAACACTTCTCTTTACGATTCTGTTCATGCTCATTGGAGGGTCGCCGGGATCTACAGCAGGTGGGATTAAGACCACGACCATAGGCGTTATATTTTTAAAGGTGAGGGCTGTGATCAAGGGATCTGATGATGTTGAGTTTGCACATAGAAGAATTTCTAAAGATACCATCAATCGGGCACTTGCGGTTTTCTTCATAGCAGGTTCAGCCTTTGTGCTTGTGACGGTGCTACTCACCATTACAGAAAAAAATGCCTCACTTGAATCTGTACTGTTTGAGGCAATGAGTGCACTTGGCACGGTTGGTCTATCCATGGGATTGACGCCGTCACTTTCTTTGGCGGGGAAAATCGTCATAGCGATAGCAATGTTCTTTGGTAGACTTGGACCTTTGACCATTGTTTTGGCACTGAGCAACAGAGATCTATCGAAACGAAAACTGATTCGTTATCCAGAGGGCAAAATCATTGTTGGGTAATGGCTTTGAAATTATAAAAAGATGAAGCTAATGGAGGAAGAAGCATGAAAAAACAATTTGTAGTCATCGGATGTGGCCGTTTTGGTCAAAGCGTGGCGATAAAACTGGTAGAACTGGGCTGTGAAGTCATGGTTGTGGATGATAATGAAGAGATCATACAAAGTATTTCTGATAAAGTAACTTATGCAGTTCAGGCGGATGCAACAGATGAGAACTCTATTAAAGCATTGGGAATTAGAAATTTTGATGTTGCCATTGTCACCATTGGATCGGATATTCAATCGTCTATTTTAGTGACTTTGATGATTAAAGAATTAGGTGTGAAGCACATTGTTGCAAAAGCTCAAAATTCTTCTCATGCTAAAGTTCTTTATAAAATCGGAGCCAACAGAGTTGTATTCCCAGAAAAAGAAATGGGGATTAAGATTGCTAAAAATTTAGTTTCTGGAAACGTACTTGATTTTATCGATTTGGCACCTGATTATAGTATTCTTGAAATTAGCATGAATGATGAGTGGATTGGAAAGAACTTAGTCCAAATAGATATGAGAAGAAAATACCAAATTTCAGTTATTGCTGTTAGGAGGGGTGATGAGTTGGACATCAATTCAGGCCCAGACAAAATACTTCTAAAAGATGATGTTCTCATCGTAATTGGCAACAACGAAGATTTGAAGAAGATTGAAAAAAATTAGAAGAGGTCCATTGTGCAAGAAATTAATTCCAATCAAAACAAATTGTTTAAGCAAATCAAATCTTTGATAAATAAAAAGTACAGACAAAAATGGGGACAGTTCATTATTGAAGGGGAAAGGTTTATAGATTATGCCTTGACACATGATTATGCAATAGAATATATCTGCATCAGACAGGACTTGATGGCGAGTTTTTCAAATGATGAAAAGATGGCGTTGTACCAAAAAAAGTCTAAAGTCATTTTATTGCCCCCGAATCTATTCGATGAACTAGCAGATACTGAGAAATCTCAGGGCATTATAGGTGTACTTGCATTACCCAAGCCAGTTGAAATTGAGAATATTTTTGAGAGGTCTGTATTACCCCAACTCATCTTTTTAGATCGATTACAGGACCCCGGAAATGTGGGCACAATCATTCGAACGGCAGATGCATGTGGTATAGAATATATTATTCTCAATAAAGGAACGGTGGATCCCTATAATAGTAAAGTGGTCAGAAGCACCGCGGGATCGATCTTAAATGTCAAGATCATAGAAGTGGAAGATGCTCCATTCTGGTTAAATCGGTTAAGCGAGCAGGGCTATACCTTGCTGGTGACAGCGTTACATGCCGAGTATGCTTATGATGATAAGAGTGCCTATGGGCAAGCCAACTGCCTGATTATTGGCAATGAGGCAAACGGTGTTTCAGAGCAGATTATGCGTTTAAAGAGTCATAAAATAAAGATTCCAATATACGGTAAAGCAGAGTCCTTAAATGCCTCTGTGGCTGCAGGGATTATGATGTACAAAATAAATGAATATTGTATACAAAACAAATAAAAAGGTTGTTTGTCTTCTTGAATTATGTTATGATAACCTTATCAAAAATCTGATAAAATCTATGATGGAGAGAGTAGATGTTCATGGAAATTAGAGAGGGAAACGGTTGGTGAAAGTTTTCATTCCAATACATTGAAGTTCACTCTGGAGATGCACTTTTGAATTGAGTAGGAAGTGACGTTTGCTGCGTTAAAGCCATAAGTGAATTACTTGTGTAATTAATTTGGGTGGTACCGCGGAAAACCTTCGTCCCATGATTGGGAGAGGTTTTTTTTTATTGTCATTTTGCTGAAATAGCAAGTGGAAATACGCAAAATAATAGGAGGTAGAAAAGTGAAAAGTTTACTTGAGCAATTATTAGAACACGCAAAAACAGAAATTAAACAAGCCCCAAATCTTAAAGCTCTAGAAGATATTAGAATAAAATTTTTAGGAAAAAAGGGTGAAGTGACAACCATTCTTAAAGATATGAAAAATCTTTCTGCTGAAGAAAGACCGTTAATTGGTAAAGTTGCCAATGAAGTTAGGGCATCCATAGAAGAGTTGCTAGAGGCCGTTAAAGAAGATAAAAAGAAACTTGAAATAGAGGCAAAACTTAAAGCTGAGTCGATTGATGTGACAATGCCTTCCAAAAAGACTTTAAGAGGTCATAAGCATCCTATTAATACGGCACTTGATGAAATTAAAGAAATCTTTTTGGGAATGGGATTCAAGATTGCAGAGGGACCTGAAGTTGAGTCTGTCTATCATAATTTTGATGCTTTAAATGCGCCTATTGATCACCCGTCAAGAAGTTTATCCGATACATTTTACATTACGGAAGATATGCTTCTTAGAACTCAAACTTCTCCAATTCAAGTCAGGACAATGAAGAATTCTGCACCTCCAATTAAAGTGATTGCACCCGGTAGATGTTTTAGAAATGATGAGATAGATGCAACACATTCGCCAATGTTTCACCAATTAGAAGGTCTTGTGGTAGATAAAGACATTACAATGGCAGATTTAAAGGGCACATTGGATATGTTCGCCAAAAGGCTTTTTGGCAGTCAAACCAAAACCAAATTTAGACCACATTATTTTCCTTTTACAGAGCCAAGTGGTGAAGTGGATGTTTCTTGCTTTAAATGTGGTGGTGAAGGCTGTAGATTTTGTGGTGGCAGTGGATGGATTGAGATTTTAGGTTGTGGCATGATTCATCCAAATGTTTTAAAAGAGTGTGGTATTGATCCCGAAGTCTATAATGGTTTTGCATTTGGTATGGGGTTAGATCGAATTACAATGATGAAATATGAAATTGATGATATAAGAACACTTTTTGAAAACGATGTGAGATTTATTAAACAATTTTAAGATGACTTGAGGAGGGCATTATGAGAGTACCTGTAAAATGGTTAAAAGAATACGTTAATATAGATGATATTGCCGAAAAAGAACTTGTTGAAAAACTCGTTCTAACAGGTTCGAACAATGAAGGCAGTCATGTTGTTGGTGAAGGCCTTGAAAATATAATTGTTGGTAAGATTACTAAAATTGTACAACATCCCAATGCAGATAAACTCTGCATTTGTATGGTTGATGTGGGCGACGATGTGCTTCAAATTGTCACTGGGGCGACAAACATCAGCGAAAATGATTTTATCCCTGTTGCAGTACATGGGGCTACAATTGCTGGCGGCATCAAGATCAAAAAGGGTAAACTTCGTGGTGAAGTTTCAAATGGCATGTTGTGCTCGCTTGAAGAAATGGGCTTTGACAAAGCAAGTATACCGAAAGAATTCGATGATGGTATTTTTATTTTAGATAAGCCATACCCGCTTGGAATGGACATTTTAGAGGCGCTTGATCTCAAAGATACCGTTATAGAATTTGAAATTACACCCAATCGTTCTGATTGTCTCAGTATGATTGGTATGGCCAGAGAGACAGCAGCTAGTTTTGAGAGAGCCTTAACGTTGCCATCAGGTAAAATTGATACTCAAGTGGATGATGTGAATGAGTATGCCAGTGTGAGTATTGAAGCGCCTGACTTATGCCCTCGCTATGTTGCAAAAGTTGTTAAAGAAATTAAAATTGAAAAATCACCTATATGGCTGCAAATGAGGTTGATGAATGCAGGTATGCGACCAATTAACAATATCGTCGATATTACCAATTATGTAATGCTTGAATATGGGCAGCCTATACATGCTTTTGATCTTGATACTGTAAAAGATCACAAGATTATTGTAAAGCGTGCTGAAAATGGTGAAAAATTCACAACACTTGATGATAAGGAACGTGAACTCACGAGCGAAATGCTTGTGATTGCAGATGCTGAACGTACAATAGGCATTGCAGGTGTCATGGGTGGTGAAAATACTGAGATTTCAAAAGCAACTCAAAACATTCTGATAGAGGTTGCAAGCTTTGATAAATCGAGTATTCGTAAAACGTCTAAGGATTTAGGACTTAGAACGGAGGCTTCTTCACGTTATGAAAAAGGTGTCAGCACAGGATTGCCTATGATTGTGGTGAATAGAGTCTGTGAACTCATTGAGACTTTAGGTGCTGGAACCGTAGTTGGAGGCGCAATTGATGTATATCCCACACCTGTAGAGCCAATATTAATTCCATACAGAGTTGAGAAAATTTCAAAAGTAATTGGTGAGACGTTGACGTTGGAAGAAATCATTAAGTATTTGGATCTTTTAGGTATCAAGACTCTAAAAAAGGAAGGGCAACAGTTTGCTGAGGTGCCTTATTATCGGTTAGATCTCACTAAGGAAATCGATTTAGTCGAAGAAGTTGCCAGAATATATGGTTATGACAAAATTGGTATGACTTTGCCTAAAACAGATACTTGGGGAGCGAGAACCAATGCGCAATTGATTGAAGAACAAGCAAAACTTGAACTATTATCAAGTGGTATTGATGAAATTCTAACATACTCCTTTGTATCCAAAAAAGATCTAGATAAGATCAACTTATCTGAAAATAGTATTTTAAGAAAGCAAGTGGAATTAATTAATCCTCTTGGTGAAGAATATAGCGTTATGAGAACATCTTTGATTCCAAACGTATTAGATGTTCTAGCGCGTAACAGTAATCGAAAAGTCAATCAAGCAAGAATATTCGAAATTGGGAGTGTATTTTTACCTAAAGAAGTTCCAGTGGTAAATTTGCCAATTGAAAAGAAAATGCTGACGATTGGCATGTACGGTGAGTCAGAAGATTTCTTCACTTTAAAGGGTGCGTGTGAAAATATTCTTGATGGCCTGGGCATTTGTGATTATTATTTTGAAAAAGAAGAAAATCATCCAACTTTCCATACAGGACGATGTGCCAATATCATTTGGGGAACTCATGTTATAGGTACTATAGGTGAACTGCATCCTCATGTTCAAGAAAACTATGATTTGCAAGTGCGGGGTTACCTTGCAGATTTGGATTTCAACATGATTATTCAAATGGCCAATGCGGATCACAAGTTTGTAGCTATTCCTAAGTATCCTGCAATTGAAAGAGATATAGCTATTTTAGTAAAAGATGAAATCACATCATTGCAAATCGAGAAAATTGTCGTTTCAAATGGTGGCAACTTATTGGAATCCGTAAAAATGTTTGATATGTACAAGGGTAAACAAATTCCAGCAGGTTACAAATCAGTGGCTTATGAACTTATTTTCAGAGCAGAGGATAGAACTTTAGTAGATGAAGATGTCAATGCTATTTTTGCAACTATTTTGAAAGCGCTTGAAAATAAATTAGAAGCACAATTGAGATAACGAATCTAGAACTTTTTTTAAAATTTAAAAGTATTCAGTAGAATTTAAAAGAGTCCAGCGTAGAGCAGTTTTATGAATCAGTTCTACTCGGGACTCTTAATTCATTATGAGCAAAATGACCTTTTTACATACAGAATAGGCACTTTTCTATATTTCTCAGAAGGCAAAATTCTAAGATCTGTAGACTGAAAAAGACGGCTTTCATTCTTTTTATAGAATAAAATGTATTTAATGGGTATAATGATAGAGAAAGCAGACGGAAAGATAGAATAATCATTTTAGAAGAGGCTTTAAACAGCATGAAGAAGGTGAAATAGTGATTTATGAAGGTAATATTTCAGAATATTATATAGATGCAAGGAATAGGGGAAAAAAAGAATACAATCGGTTAAAGGCAAGAGGCGTTTCAGGTCATTTAACCAGCCTAGATGGTATTTTGAAGGATGTTGAAATAGTGGCAACTGTTGATTTGGGCACGAGAGAAATTCCATTAAAAAAAGTAGTGGGCACTTATTTTAACTCGAGACGGATGACTTTTTCTAAAGGTTTTATGCCCCTTGAGCCTGTAAACACTGAATTTGGAAGCAAGTGGACCAATCTGTGTCAGTCGCATTTAGAAGAGGGGATCAGGGATCCAATTAAGGTTTATGAGTATTTAAATTACTATTATGTCATGGAAGGCAACAAGCGTGTAAGTGTTCTCAGATATTTTGATGGTGTGAAAGTTGCGGCTCATATTTATCGAATGATCCCAAGATATGATGAACAAGATGATGATATTAAGCTATACTATGCTTTTCTTGAATTTTTTAAGGAAACGGGTTTAGTAGAAATTTGGCTCTCTAAAGCAACGCGATATAAGAGGATGCTCAGATATCTAAATGCTTATGAGCCAGGGGATTCTATTTATGAGGATAAGTATCAGCATTTTTTGAGTTATGTCTATGAGCCCTTCAGGAGGCTTTATAAGCAATTTGGAGGTGACCAGCTCAACATAACCACTTCAGATGCCTTTTTACTCTATGCAAAACTTTACGAGATTCCCAAAGTTTTAGATGAGGCTTCTGCTGAAAAGGTAATGCCGCTTCTCATTCGGGAACTTCAGAATTATGGTGAAGATGAAGAAATTGATATATTCACGAACACAGAGGATATTGGCAAGAGTACCTTATTGAATACAATTACAAATCTGATTAGTCCCAAAAAAATTAGAGTGGGCTTTGTCTATGCAAGAGATATTGAGAAATCTGGATGGACATACTCGCACGAATTGGGCAGACAATACATTGAATCACATTTCAGTGATCAAATCGAAACGGATTTCATAGATAATGTGCCAGAAGACAAGTCTGCATTTGGCGTGATTGATGCCTTTGCAGCAAAAGGGTATGATATTGTTTTTACAACAAGTGAAATCTATCGGAGGGCAACTCTGAGATGTGCACTTGAACATCCTGAAATAAAGTTTTTTAATTGTTCAGGAAACCGGCCCTATGTTCATATGACAAATTATTTTGGACGTACGTATGAACCACGATTCTTAACAGGTATCATTGCAGGTGCAATGACAAAAGCTAATATTATTGGATATACAGCCACTGAACCCAATCCAGAAGTTATCTCTTGCATTAACGCCTTTGCAATGGGCATAAAGATGGTTAATCCAAATGCCAAATTGTTAGTCGTTTGGACAGGCGAATGGAATAATCCGAAAGTGAGTACAGATCTCAGTGAAAAACTTATAGAGCGCGGTGCCGATATTGTCAGCAATAAGAACTTGATTGTTCCTCGAGGTGTCACTTGGGATTATGGTGTTTATTCTATGCTTTGTAATATCAATTCTGAAACAAAGCAACCGGAACACTACCTTGCTTCACCAATTTGGAACTGGGGCACTTTCTATGAAAAGATTATCAACAGTGTTTTAAATGGTACCTACCAAAGGGTGACCTCGCAGTATTTTGAGGAGAGTCGATTAATTAACTTCTGGTGGGGCATTACGTCTGGCGTCATTGATATTTATTATTCTAAGGTACATGTTCCCAGCGATACGGCAAAACTCGTTGAGATTATGAAAAAAATGATTGTGGCTGACCAGTTTCATCCCTTTACAGGTCCTATTTATGATCAAAATAAAATTTTGAGAGTACAAAATAATAAGATTTTAACACCAGAAGATATTTTAGAAATGAATTGGTATGTGGATAATGTTCAAATCATATTGTAGCATAGAATATTTTAGATGCGATATTTACAAAAGAACCTTTACAGTTGTTGTAGAGGTTTTTTTATAAATAAACATCTGTTTACGATTGAAAAAGATTGCGAAATTACGTATAATATTAAAAGTAAACCAATGTTTATTATTAGAGGAGAAAGCAATGGCACAAGTTCAAAAACAAGAAGTGAGAGATCAGATCATTCAATCGGCAAAAATTGAATTTCATCGGGCTGGTTATGAAGGCGCTAATATGCGCAATATTGCCAGTGGTGCTGACATTACAGTGGGCAATCTATACAGATACTTTGAAAGTAAAGATGAGCTGTATAAAGAAGTTATCAGTAAAATTTATATATTGGTAAACAGCACCATTGAGCGTATCACAAAGATGAATATTTCAATGAGTCGAGAAATTGATCCCTCCGATGTTCAAAATTTAAAAGACGATAAAGAACATAACTATATAAGGATGATTGTGGATGAAATTGTCAGCCTGTTTTCTGAAGATCGAATTAGGCTTTTAATTCTTTTAAAAGATGAGCGCGGCAACCAAACATTTGATATGAAATACAGCTTTGTTGAGTGGGTGCATTTAGCGTTAAAAAGAAAACTTTCCACATGTAATATATCGATGTATTTAACCTATGCTTTTATCGAAGGTCTCATTAGAATTGCAGAAGATATTGATGATGACAAAGAGTTAAGCGATCGATTAGAGGCGTACATCCAATTTTACTTTATGAGAGAATGATCATTAAATGAGGAGATATTTAAGCGATGAAAATCAGAAAAAGAAGATTAAAATTAGTCTATAGTATTTTAATGGGATTATTTATTTTGGGAATTATAACGGGCTGTAAAAGTCAAGATACCACCATTGAGGAGAAAGAAAAAATTGTAAAAGCAAGAACAATAGAAACGGTCCAATATCCTATAATACTAAGATACTATGGTCATTTAGAACCAAAAGAAATTAAAAATTATGCTTTTAAATCAGGTGGAAAACTTGAAAATATTGATGTAGAAGTTGGCGATGCAGTCAGTAAAGGAGACTTGTTGGCGACGTTGGATTCTTACGAAGTCAATCTTGGGTTGGATGCTTCTCGAGAACAGCTAAAGATGGCAACGCTGGATGCCGAAAAAGCTCAAAAAACATACGATTTCTATAAAAAAACCTATGAGGACATACTATCGCTTTACAATGCGAATGGTGTCTCATTAAATCAATTGAATGAAGCAGAGCTTCAAAAGGACATCAGGCTAAAAGATCTTGAACAAGCTCAAAAGAAAAGAGAACAGGCGGAAATCGATTTTGACTATAAGACGAAGACGGTTGAAGACACGGGTTTAATTTCTGAAATTGAAGGCTATGTGGCTGAAATTCATTATAAAGTGGGTGAGTTAGTACCACAAGGCTATCCGACGGTGACTGTGCGTAGCTTAAGTCAAATTGCTAAGGTCAGTGTAACACTAGAGGATGTAAAAAAAATTGCAGTTGGCGATAAGGCGCAAGTAAAAATTCAAGAAGAAACTTTTGAAGGTCAGATATCGCATATTGATCTTGTCCCAAACCAATCCACAAGGACCTATAATGTCGAGGTGACAATCGATACAAATCATTCTTTTATTTTGGGGCAGGATTGTCATGTGGAAATTGAAGACGAAAGCCAAGAAGGTCTTTGGCTCAATATCAATGAAATTATGAATGATGGTTCAGATTATGTCTATGTCGTTAAGGCAGGGCGTGCCTTTAGAAAAGAGATAGAGACACATGAAGTATACAAGGACAAAGTGAGAGTTACAGGCCTTGAATCAGGAGATCAAGTCATTGTGGAAGGCAAAAATGCGCTCATTGAAGGTTACAAGGTCATTTTAGAAGGTGAAGCAAATGAGTAAAATGATTCAGATTGCAATTAAAGAGAGAAAAGTGACGATTCTCTTGTCCTTTTTCATTTTGATGTTTGGCTTTTATGCCTACTATTTTGTTCCTAAACAGGAGAATCCAGATACAACAGGACCCGCAGCACAAGTCATCTATACTTTTCCAGGTGCATCTGCAAAAGATGTGGAAGAACTTGTAACAAAACCTGTGGAAGATGCTATTGCCAAATTAGATGGCATTGATTACATTGAATCTTATTCTTATGACAATGTCTCAATTGTGGTTGTCATGTTGACTTACAATGTGGATTATAAAGAGCAGTGGTCTAAATTGAGCACGGAATTAGATCATCTTAAAAACGATTTGCCAGACGGTATAAATGACCCCACTATAAATACAGAGCTCACAAAGACTGCTGGCATCATATTAGCTTTGACGGGTAAAGATTACAACTATGATCAACTTGCAAGTTTTGCAAAACTTTATAAAGAATCACTCATTAAAGTGGATGGTATTAAAGAAGTGGATATAGATGGTGAACTCGACAAGGAGATCATCATTGAAATCGATAATGATAAACTTGGGGGCATAGCACTTTCAAATAGTGATGTTTTTGATTTGATCCGGGCGCAAAATGTGATTATACCCTCTGGGGCAATTCAGACAGAACAGGGAAAGATCAATGTCAAAGTGCCTAAATCTTTTGAGTCTTTAAGTGATTTGAAAGAAATGATTATCTATATATCTGAAAAAGATGGTAGCATTGTCCGATTGGGAGATGTAGCTCGCGTTTACTTTCAATACAACGAAAACAGTGTCAGATACAGATATAATCAAGAAGAAGCGGTTTTGATTACAGTTTATTTTCAAAAAGATCAAAATATTATTTTGATTGGTGATGAAGTTAGAAAAGTTATTGATCAGGAAAATAAAAAGCTTCCAGAGCAATTAAATATTAATGAAGTCCTTTTTTTACCAAAGGATGTAGATGTTTCAGTCAATAACTTCATCAACAATTTAATTCAAGGTATTATTTTGGTTGTGATTATTGTTCTATTTGGAATGGGTGCACGCAATGCAGTTATTGTATCTATGACAATACCTTTATGTATAGCAACCACTTTTATCAGTATGAGTCTTTTGGGGATAGACGTTCAACAAGTCTCAATAGCTGCGTTGATTATAGCACTTGGTATTTTAGTGGACAATTCGATTGTCATTAGTGATGCGATACAAGTTAAAATCAACGAAGGTGTAGATCCTGTGACAGCTTCATATCTAGGCACTAAAGAACAGTCTATTCCAGTGCTTTCATCAACCATTACCACAATTGCGGCTTTCGCGCCGTTGATGGCATTACCGGGAGAGGCCGGTGAATTTGCAAAATCACTACCTGAGGTGGTTATCATTGCACTTTCTGCATCATTTATTGTGGCAATGACAGTAACGCCTGCACTTGCAAGTAAGTTTTTCAAGCCAAAGTTGACTTCGAAAGACCATTTGTCTGGAATTACAAATTTATATAGGAAACTTGTAAGAACAAACATTGAATATCCCGTTAGATCCATTTTGGTTGTTTTTTCAATTCTCTTGATGTCTTTAGGGCTATTTAAAATTATAGATGTGAAAATGTTTCCTTTTGTAGATAAAAATGTAATCTATTTCAATATTCAATCTGAAATACCTGGAGATTCAGAGTATACGGAAAAATTGATTAAACAAGCTGAAACCATACTCTTGGATGAACCAGAAATTCTCAATATAACAAGTTCTATTGGCGGCGGTATTCCAAGATTTTATATTACTGCTGGCCTAGTGCCGCCCTCTAGTGACAAAGGACAGTTGTTTTGTGAGTTTGATTCATCCAAAGGAGGGCGCTTTAGGAGCAGAGAAGAACTGGGGCAATATCTGCAGGAAAAAATGGATCGGATCTTCGTGGGGGGAGATTGTACTGTGAATCTGCTTGAAATTAATATTCCTGGGCCAACAATAGACATCAAGATTTCAGGCGTCTATCTAGACGATATCAATGCAGTTGCCGATCAAATCTACAATGAATTGGCAAAATATCCTGGCACTATGAATGTAAAAAACAATCAACCTAATTATAAGTATCAGTACATTGTCGAAGTTGATGATGAAAAAGCAAGCAGCTTTGGCCTTTCTAAATTTGATATTCAGTATCAAATCAATTTAGCACTGAATGGATCTAAGGCAAGTGTTCTAAAATCGGAAGGTAAAGAATATGACTTGGTATTAAAGTCTAATATAGACCAAATTGACGATATCGAAAACTTACTCGTCAAGTCAAGTTATACAAATTCAAAGATTTTGGTGAAACAATTTGCAAAGGTAAAGATCAAGGAAGAGCTTACATCAATTAATCGACATGATAGGGAATCACTTGTAAGTGTTACTGCTAAAGTTAAAGCAGGATTCGGCTCTGGCGCAATACAAAATGATATACAAAATTTTATTGAAAACGAAGTGGACACGTCATCTGTTAAGATCAGTTATGGTGGAGATAAGGAAACGATTTCTAAGTATCTTTCAGGTCTTGCAGTGGCCGCGGGCTTTGCATTAGTGATCGTTTATATAATCTTGCTGATTCAATTCAATTCGCTTAAACAACCTTTTATTATTTTGGCGACAATCCCACTGTCAACAATAGGTATCCTGTTTAGTTTAGTTTTGACTAGAACGAACTTTACTTTCACAGTTGGACTTGGAGGTGCAAGTTTAATCGGAATAGTCGTCAATAATGCCATATTACTGATTGAATATATCAATCGTGCAAGAGGAGAAGGCATGACTGTGAAAGAGGCTTGTTTTGATTCTGTAGAAAAGCGGATGAGACCAATCCTGTTAAGTTCCGTAACCACTATTTTTGGTTTGATGCCCCTTGTTTTTGCGAACAGCTCCTTTTTCACACCAATGGCGATTGCTTTAGTAGGTGGTTTGCTGATTTCTACTATTCTGACATTGACTGTGATTCCAACAATCTATTATTTATTAGAACGATAGCTGGAGTGCGGAACTTTCTTGAAATAGAAAAATAATTTAAGTGTGTATAGACTAAAAAAGGGCCTCTCAAAACTGATTTTATCAGTGAGGGGTCCTTTAAATGTAAACGTAAAAAATATTATATTTCAAAAACCGTATAACCATAAGCATTTATAATTTTGACGTCTTTGTACTGATGATATCGTTGCCCTTTGCCATAGTTTAAATGCTGGTGTCCATGAACCATTACCTTAGGGTGATGCTTGTCGAGCAATTTTAAAAAACATTTAAATCCAATATGCGCTTGATCGCCGCCATCACCTAAGCCATATGCAGGTGAATGCGTCAGCAAGAGATCAAATCCTTTTCTAAACTTAAAGCGATGCTTATAAAGACGCCAAGCCATTTCTCTCTCAGAGTATTGAAAAGGGCCTCCTGTATATTTCATACAACCGCCAATACCTGCAATTCGCAGACCTTTATAATTATAAAGACGATCATCTATACAGATACAACCTTCCGGTGGTTTTTCAATAAGATACTTATCATGATTACCATGAACATAGAGCACTGGACACGTAAAAACAGTTGCCACAAAGGACAAATAATTTGCATTTAAATCGCCTGCAGCAAGAACCAGTTCTATATCCGTAAAATTCTTGGGATTAAAATAATCATATATATACTTACTTTCAATGTCAGAAATTGCTAATATCTTCATATATCTTATAACCTCTAAACAGTTTATCATATTCTGAATTATTTGAATATGTCTTTCAATTAATTTTGTATGAACACTCTAAAGTAATATGAATAGAGTCATTAAATTTTTAAAATGATAATTATATTTCGTGACATTATCACATCTAATTTGTTAGAAACGGCGTTTTAGGAAAAAAATCATAGAAATTTATAGGGTTTCCTGTTTATTATAGTCTTTTAGTCGTATAATATAGTTATCGATAGGATTAAGGTACTGAAAACAAATTACTTAAATTATGGAGGGCTTATGAGTGAAAAATACAGATTGATAACAAGAAGTGATTTTGATGGTCTTGTGTGCGCAGTCTTATTAAAAGAGATGTCATTAATCGAGGATATTAAATTTGTACATCCAAAGGATATGCAAGATGGCCTGATTGAAGTTACTGATAAAGATATTACGACGAACTTGCCTTATGTAGAGGGTGTGCACCTTGCTTTTGATCATCATCTCAGTGAAACCTTACGTAATAAGGGGAAAAAAGAAAATCACATTATAGATAAAGATGCACCGTCGGCAGCGAGAGTGGTATATGAATATTATGGCGGAAGAGATTTTTTTAAGAACATTCCATATGAGATGATTTTGGCTGTAGATAAGGCTGATTCCGCTCAATTTACTAAAGAAGACATTCTCCATCCAAAGGGATGGGAACTTTTGAGTTTTATGATGGATGCAAGGACAGGTCTTGGTCGATTCAGAGATTTCACAGTATCCAATTATCAGCTCATGATGGATCTGATCGATTATTGTAAAACGCACTCGATTGAAGAGATTCTTGAGTTGCCAGATGTGAAGGAACGCGTTGACTTGTATAATAAGTACCAAGCTGAATTTAAAGCACAAATCCAAACGCACACAAAGATTTATGATAATGTAATGGTTGTGGATCTTAGAGATGAAGAGATCATATATCCGGGAAACCGATTTTATAAGTATGCACTTTATCCAGATTGTAACATCTCAATTCAAGTCATTTGGGGGCTTAAAAAGCAAAATACAGTTTTCACTGTTGGAAAATCAATCTTTAATAGAACAAATCATACGAATATAGGCGATGTGATGCTATCCTATGGAGGCGGAGGCCATATGAATGCTGGTACTTGTCAAGTTTCGAATGAAGATGCAGAAAAGCTCTTACTTGAAGTGATTGAAAAAGTAAAATAAGATATAAATGGACATGACGCCTCGGGTTCTATTGCGAAAATAGTAAATGAAGAGGTACATGTCCATTAATTTTGTTAAAATACAGTCTTTATTTGATTAAATACAATAAAAGGGGATTGTACTTCACTGAAAAAATGATATAATCTATATTTGGATAAAGGTGCGGCATATTAAGAATTTTGAAAGGTGGCAAAACTTTGATACAAGTAACGAATGTTGGTTTAAGATTTAGTGATAAAAAATTATTTGATGAAGTAAACATAAAATTTACACCGGGGAACTGCTATGGCGTGATCGGAGCAAACGGCGCAGGAAAATCCACTTTTCTTAGAATTCTCTCAGGTGAGATCGAACCCAATGAGGGCGATGTTTTTATTACGCCAGGTGAAAGACTTGCTGTATTAAAACAGGACCATTATCAATTCGATGATTTTAGTGTGATGGATACTGTTATCATGGGGCATAAAAGGCTTTATGAGATCATGAAAGAAAAAGATGAACTCTATATGAAAGCGGAGTTTACGGAAGCAGATGGCATGAAAGCAGCAGAGCTTGAAGGTGAGTTTGCAGAACTAGATGGCTGGGATGCTGAGTCGAATGCAGAAAAACTTTTAAATGGATTAGGAGTCCGATCAGAAAACTTTAGTAAGATGATGGCAGATATTCCAGCAGATGATAAGGTAAAAGTGCTTTTGGCACAATCTCTATTCGGGGCGCCAGACATTTTACTTATGGATGAGCCGACAAATCATCTTGACTTTAAAGCCATCAATTGGTTGGAAGAATTTTTAATTAATTATGATAAAATTACTATAGTGGTATCGCATGATAGGCATTTTCTGAACAAAGTATGTACGCATATGGTCGACATAGACTTTAGTAAAGTAAAACTTTATGTTGGTAACTATGATTTTTGGTATGAATCAAGTCAATTGATGCTTAGACTTGTACGTGAGCAAAATAAGAAAAAAGAAGAAAAAGTAAAAGAACTTCAAGACTTTATTGCAAGGTTTAGTTCAAATGCTTCAAAAGCAAAGCAGGCAACTTCAAGGAAAAAAATGCTTGAAAAGATCAATATTGAAGATATACAGCCTTCGTCAAGAAAGTATCCTTTTGTTGGATTTACGCCGGAAAGAGAAGCTGGTAAAGACATTTTACAAGTGGAAGGTCTCACTAAAACAATTGATGGCGTAAAGGTTCTTGACAACGTTTCATTTATAGTAAACAAAGGCGATAAGATTGTTATTTTAAGTAGAAATGATATGGCAAGAACGGTGCTTTTTAAGATTCTTATGGGTGAAATGGAACCAGACTCTGGATCGTTTAAGTGGGGGGTTACAACTTCACAGTCTTATCTTCCAAAAGATAACTCAGAATATTTTGAAGGGGTTGAAATCAATCTTATCGACTGGTTAAGACAATACTCAGAGGAAAAAACGGAGACTTTCATCAGAGGATTTTTAGGTAAAATGTTGTTCTCAGGAGATGAACCTCTTAAGAAATCCAGTGTATTATCAGGTGGTGAAAAAGTAAGATGTATGTTCTCCAAATTGATGCTCTCAAAAGCGAATGTTATTCTTCTAGATGAACCTACAAACCATCTGGATCTCGAATCCATTGAGGCTGTAAATAATGGTTTAATTGCTTTTAAGGGAACACTTTTATTTACATCACATGACCATAAATTTATAGAAACAATTGCCAATCGAGTTATAGAATTAACGCCAACAGGCACTTTTGATAAAGAAATTGATTTTGATGAATTCCTTGAAGATGATACACTGCAAAAGCAAATAGATTCTATGTATGCATAATTTAGCTATGCATGTATAATTAAAATGCTTGCTTTTTTTTAGAAATCAGTGTATTATTAAGTTGTACCTTGACTCGCCAGTAAAAAAAATTAATCAAAAAGATCGGATGCAGTAAAGATGTCTGTCTTGGGCTTCCAAAATTTTGTATGTTTTTTTTGCATTAGGTTTTAAGGAAAAAAATTTTGGAGGAACAAAACATGATTAACGGAACTGTAAAATGGTTTAACTCAGAAAAAGGATTTGGTTTTATTACTGCTGAAGATGGAAAAGATGTATTCGTACATTTTTCACAAATTAACAAAGAAGGCTTCAAATCTTTAGAAGAAGGCGAAGCAGTAAGCTTTGAAATCGCTCAAGGCCCTAAAGGACCTCAAGCTGAAAACGTTACACCAATCAGATAGTTACTTAAGACCTCGGTTGATCCGAGGTTTTTTTTTATTTAAAACAACAAGATTTGAGCCGAAAGCTGCGCTGAGGCATGTTCACCCTCAAGCAGCGTCAGCGAAAATCGGTTTGAGGCATCGGAGATGACACAAATGTTGTTGTATGCAAGATTTGAGCCGAAAGCTGCGCTGAGGCATGTTCAACCTCAAGCAGTGTCAGCGAAAATCGCTTTGAGGCATCGGAGATGACACAAATGTTGTTGTATGCAAGATTTGAGCCGAAAGCTGCGCTGAGGCATGTTCAACCTCAAGCAGTGTCAGCGAAAATCGGTTTGAGGCATCGGAGATGACACAAATGTTGTAATGTAGTGGTTTTGACCGAAATTCAAAAAGGAATTTCAGCCCTGAAATAATGGAGACAGTGTTTTCATTTGATGGATTGAAGTTTTTTTTTACGTAGGTTTTTCATCCATTTCAAGCCTCTATATAAAATCCTTGTAATATGCTATAATGTTTAGAAAGTGATGTGAAGATTTACTCAGAATTATTTGGGTATTAAAATATAAAATGTTATTATGAAAGAGGTAAAGATGTTTAATGTGGGGAAGGTTCAAAAAGCCTATGTCAATAGACTATCAGAGTATGGCGCTTATATGAGTGATGAAATAAATGGAACCTCTGAAATTTTGTTGCCCAATAAATTTAAACCCGAAGATGTTGCCGTTAATGATGAAATGATGGTTTTCATTTATCATGATTCGGAACAGAGATTAACTGCAACCAATCAAAAACCGATATTACAGGTTGAAGAGATCGGTTTTTTAAAATGTGTTGGTAAAATCAAATCGGGATTTTTTTTGAACAATGGCATAGATAAGGATGTCTTCTTGCCGTATGGAGAGTCAAAAGGCGATTTAATTGAAGGTAGAAAATACTTAGTTATGTTGTTACTGGATGAGAATGGACACATTTCTTCAACCATGAAAATATATAATCATTTGTTGGATCATGCTCAATATGCTGTGAATCAACAGGTCAAGGGCATGGTATATGAAATAAAGTCAGAAATGGGTGCTTTCGTAGCAATTGAAAATAAGTATCACGGTTTTATACCAAAACATGAATTATATAACGAAATAAAAGTAGGGGCCACAATTGAAGCAAGAATTACAAAAATACGTGAAGATGGTAAAATGAATTTGAGTATTAAACAAAAATCCAGTGTTCAAATATTTGATGATGCTGAAATTGTAATGCAAGCTTTAACTGAGCACAATGGGATATTACTCCTCAATGATGCAAGTGATCCAGAACGTATTAAAGCGGAATTAAATTTAAGTAAGCGTGCCTTTAAGCGCGCGGTTGGCAAGCTGCTTAAGGAAAAAAAGATAGAGATTACCGATAGAGGTATCCAAATTATTCAGAAATGATAGGGTGATATTATGGTGAAAGTCATATTGATGTTGTGCACAGGCGGTCTTTCCAGCCAGAGGTTTTTGACAAGTGTTTCAAATGCTGCAGAAGAAGAGGGCTTTAAGGTACATGTTGACTACGGCGCAGTGCTTTACGATCCTCAAGTGATTCAAAAATATGAAACTCTAGACTATTTGTTCTTGTATGCGCCGGCTACTGAAATAACAAAAGAGGCTTTGGAAAGTATTTTTTTAAAAATCAATACCATAATGATTGCGCCCCAAGTGCGCTATATATTTACGAGCATCAAGCAAATTTCTTTAGAGGCAATGATTAATTGCTTTGTATTAGAACCCGAAATATTTGTAAAACTTGCGGGTAGAGAATGTTTTCATATGATTAAGTAAAAGTTTGTATGAAAAATTAGCAAATTTTAGTATAATAAATAAGTAGGTAACTTGCTTGGAGGTGTATTTGATGGGAAAAAAGAATAAAGTAATTGTCAAAATTATGGATAGAGAATATACAATAGTAAGCGAAGATTCTAGAGAGCATATGCAGAGTGTTGCTAACTATGTTGACGACAAAATGCGCGAGACATTTGAGAGTAACAGAAAGCTGAGTACATCCATGATTGGCGTATTGACAGCTCTAAATATTGCAGACGAGTTTTATAAAGTGAACAGTGAGAAAATTGAACTTGAAAAACGTATTAATTCGCCACAGTATGAGCTTAAAAGTGCTAGGGATGAGCTCAATGCAGTAGTAGCTGAATTCGATAGAAGAAGCAAGGCATATGAACAGATGGTTCAGGAATTTTTAAAATTAATCGATTCTTCAAGTATTTATGAAACTGGAATATCTCAATTAAAAAAGAGAATGGATAAATTAGATCATCAGTTAAGGGATAAAGAAGAAGACTTAAATCGCTCCAAAGATGAAGTTGCTGAACTTGAGAAGGAATTTGCTCATAGAGAAGGTCAATTAAGAGTAATTGATTTTGAAGATTAAACGACATGGTCATTTAAGTACCTTACATTGTGCTAGGGTGCTTTTTTTGTGGAGAATAGAAAATGAAAAATATTGAATTATTGGCATCTGCTGGATTAACAAAAAGTTTAAATGCTGCAATTAATGAATTCAATAAAGGATGTGAATAGACATGTTAGAAAAGACGTTAAGAGTACTTGAATACCCAAAAATAATTGAAATGCTATCAGATTGCGCGTCCTCGGGATTGGGGAAGTCACTATGCCGGGATTTAAAACCTCAAATAGACATTGAAATGATCAGACAAGGTTTGGGGGAAACCACTGAAGCTACAGGGATGCTCATCCAATTTGGCAATATACCAATGGGGCCGTTGTTTGATTTAAAGGATTCTATCAAAATCGCTCAAATTGGTGGATGTCTTTCTCCAAAGCAATTGTTAGAAATTTGTGACTCCTTAAGAACATCTAGAGCCATAAAAAAATTTATATCGGGTTCTGAGAGTGCACATGAAAAATATCCGCTGTTAAACGCTATAGCCATATTGATTTCTGCTCATCAAGAAGTTGAAAAACATATTGAACTTTGTATTATCAGTGATCAAGAAATATCAGATCATGCATCACCAGAATTAAGGCGCATTAGAAAGGGCATTGAAAGCAAAAATGCCGCCATCAGAAATAAGCTTGAATCCATTATCGCCTCTCCAAGTGCTCAAAAGTACTTACAAGATCCGATTATAACCATTCGACAGGATCGTTTTGTAATTCCAGTAAAGAGTGAGCATAAAAATCAAATTAAAGGCATGGTACATGATCAGTCTGCAAAGGGAAGTACTTTCTACATTGAGCCTATGGCAGTTGTGGAGCTCAACAACGAGATGAGAATGCTTAAAGTAGAGGAACAAAAGGAGATTGAACGCATACTTAGGATGCTCACTGGTGAGGTTGCAGAAATAGGTGATGCCATTATTACTAATACTCAGGCGTTATCTCAAATTGATTTTATATTTGCCAAAGGGAAACTGTCTCTGGCAATGCGTGGCATAGAGCCTGAACTCAATGTGCAAAATAGATTTAGAATTAAAAATGGCAGACATCCATTGATCCATAAAGACGTTGTCGTACCGTCTAATATTTGGCTAGGAGAAAGTTTTAATACCTTGTTGATAACCGGGCCTAATACAGGTGGCAAGACGGTCACTTTAAAAACAGTGGGATTGCTTACTTTAATGGCACAAGCAGGGCTTCATATTCCTGCAAGTTATGGCACTGAAATCAGTGTTTTTGAACAAATTTTTGCTGATATAGGGGATGAGCAAAGTATTGAACAGAGTTTGAGTACATTCTCGTCACATATGACGAATATTGTTCAAATTCTCAATGAGGTTACACCAAACTCACTCTGTCTCTTTGATGAACTGGGTGCAGGCACAGATCCCACAGAAGGGGCAGCACTTGCAATGGCCATCCTAGATAAGTTGAGAAACTGGCATGTGAGAACATTGGCAACAACACATTATTCTGAGCTAAAAGAGTACGCAATTGTAAACGATGGCATTGAAAATGCAAGTGTTGAATTTGATGTGGAGACTTTGAGTCCAACTTATAAACTTTTAATTGGCATCCCTGGCAAATCAAATGCTTTTGAAATTTCCAAAAAACTTGGATTGAGTCAAGAGCTTATTGACTATGCAAAAGAATACGTGCACAAAGACAATATTGAGTTTGAAGAAATTATTGCCAATATTGAAAAGACTCGCAAGCAAGTAGAGGAAGAGCGTGATGCTGCAATTCGGATGAGACTTGAAGTAGAAAAACTAAAGAAATCATTAAAGGAAAAAGAAGAAAAGATCACGACTCAACGCGATAAATTACTTAAAACATCTAAAGATGAAGCTAAGGAAGTTTTAAGGCGTGCAAAAGAAGAAGCGGATGAAATCGTAAAATCGCTTCGTGAGATTAAAAAGAACGCCGATCAAGGCAAAAATAAAGAAATTGAGGCCATGAGAAAAAGGCTTGCAGATTCTATTAGCTCAGTTACCGATTCTGTAATTGATGTTGAGGCGACAAATGAGTTCGCACCAGAATCATTACTTCTTGGGGATAGTGTCATTGTGCTCTCCATAAATCAAGAGGCGACGGTTATTTCGCTTCCAAATGATAAAGGAGATCTTACTGTCCAAGTCGGATTGATGAAAATGAATGTCAATTTAAAGGGATTGGCATTAATCAGTAAAAAGAAACAAGATGACAAAGTTGTTAAGAAAGTTAGAGCTTTTAATGCGGTGAGCGCAAATATTAAAACAGAGATTGATGTACGAGGGCATAACATAGACGATGCTGTGATGATTATTGACAAGTATTTGGATGACGCGGCTATTGCAAATTTGGAGCGTGTTAGAATTATTCATGGCAAGGGAACGGGTGTTTTAAGAAAGGGGCTGCATGCGCACTTTAAAAGACATCCGCATGTGAAAAAATTTGAAGATGCTGCGTATAATGAAGGTGGAAATGGTGCCACTGTAATTGAATTGAAATAAGGAGAGGTTTTTATGATATCAACACCGCGTTTGACGTTATTGCCAATGTCTTCTGAATTTTATGAGGCACTTGCAAGAAAAGATATGCGCTATTTTGATGATCATTTCATTGATCTGCCCAAAAGTTTTATTGAACCTAAATTCACCAAGATTGTCAATAGCTATATATCCATGCTTTCGCTGGGGTGTGACGATCAATACCTTGGATGGCTCATAAAGGAAAGCTCATCTGGGATCATCATTGGTGATTTTAGTCTTAATGGCATGCCTGATGATGGTGAAATTGAAATCAGTTATTCTATTGAAAAAGCCTACCAGAATAAAGGGTATGGCACAGAATTAATTAAAGGCATTTTGCTGTGGTGCTTTTTTCAGCCGAAAATTAAAATTGTAAAGGCACAAACGAAGCCATCCAATAAAAAGTCGCAAGCAATGCTCCAAAAAAATGGATTTAAAATCGTTGAGGTGCATCATCAATTTATAAGCTTTCAAATTGAAGTAAATGAAATCGCCTCTGTATATCCGGAATACAGACTAGAAAATGGTGTTGCGGTGAGCAGCTGTCTATTGGGTTTAAATGCTAAATATTCAGGGGGACATAATAATTCAGATAGCGTGATAGCGCTTTCGAAACAGATCAGGCTGATTCCATTTTGTCCGGAGCAGTTGGGTGGGTTGCCTACGCCGAGAGATCCTGCGGAGATCGTAGACTATAAAGTGATTACCAAGCAAGGTGAAGATGTCACTTTGGCATTTGAAAAAGGCGCAGAGGAAACGTTAAAAATACTTGAACTGCTCAATATCAGAGCCGCTATTTTAAAAGACGGAAGTCCTTCATGTGGCAGTTATCAAATCTATGATGGTACATTCAGTATGAAGAAAATCCTAGGCGTTGGGAAAACTTGTGAGAAAATAATGTCGGTATATGATACCTTGCTCATCTACAATGAGCAAAGAGATCTTTTGATTTGGGAAAGAGGTGTATGATGAATACTAAAATAGATATCAATGCAGATATTGGCGAAGGATATGGTCATTTTATTGTTGGTCAAGACGAGTTGATTGTGCCTTGGCTTTCTTCAGCTAATATTGCAGTGGGCATGCATGCGGGTGACCCTATGGTGCTTGGAAAAACATTAGAATTGTGCCAGAGGAACAAGGTTGCAGTGGGTGCACATCCAGGATACATGGATCTTCACAATTTTGGAAGACGCAGTATAAAAATGTCAACATCTGATTTTGAGTCGCTTATTTTATATCAATTGGGTGCCTTTAAAGCACTGTGTGACTTTAAAGGTTTAAATTTTCATCATGTAAAACCACATGGTGCATTGTATAACGATTTGGCATCAGACTTGGAATTGTCGAGACATTTTATAAGTATTGTTCAAGCATTTGATCCTGAATTATACGTTTATGGATTGCCAAGTAGTTGCATAGAAGAAGCTTGTCACCAATCCAAGATTAAATTTGTGTCAGAAGTATTTTTAGATCGACAATATACACCTGAGGGCAGATTAGTACCCAGAACGTCCGAGAATGCGGTTATTCACGATGTTGACGTAATGATAGAACGCATGGTCAAGTGGCTGGATACAGGGCTGATGCGCACGGTATCGGGGGAATACATCACACTGGCAGGGGACACGATATGCATACATGGTGATCAATTGCAGGGAGGGATGATTGCAGAAAAATTGGTCCATTCATTGCAATCGAAATCGATAACGATAGAGACGTTGTAACTTGAGATTATAGACTGATTTTAAAGGATGTTTTAAGAAAAAACCTTAAAATCAGTCTACATACTCAGATGAGTTTATGAAAGAGGAGTGCTCAATGGTGGCATCTATTCATTAACCGCTATTTGTTGAGCTCAACTAGAATTTGTTTGAGTTGAAGTGCGTTGGGGAATTTTTCAAGGCCTTGTTCAATGACTTCTTTTGCTTTTTCAGGTTTATCTTGATAATAGTAGTAGCTTGCTGAATTTAAATAAAAGTCTGGTGTTGATCGCATTATTGTAAAACCGGCCACAGTGGGGAGAATAAACAATGCAATTGTAAAAGCTTGAATGAGGATGCGCTTTGGTGTAAAAGCGTTTTCGTGGTAAATCCCCACGCCAAAAGCGGCGATGAAGCCAGTGATCAGTCCAGCAATATGTCCAACAACATCTATATTGGGTCTTACAAAACTGATAACTAAATTGATGCCGATCAGAATGAGAAAATCTGTACCAAAGATGCGCTTGTAAGCATGAGGATTCACAAAGTACAGATAGAGGTTTGCTCCGAATAACCCAAATATGGCACCTGAGGCACCGACACTTGTATTGGGAACGAGCAAGAAACTGAATGCTGAGCCCACAAGGCCGGACATGAAATATATAAAGAGGTACTTTTTAGGACCATAAAATCGTTCGATGTCTCGCCCGAGTATATAGAGGGCCATCATATTAAAGATAAGATGCATAATGCCAGCATGTAGGAATGTGGCCGTTAAAAGACGCCATACTTGTCCCATGGCAATTAAGATGTTAATTTTAGCACCGAGGATCAACCATGCTTCACCACCAGCTATGTCAATAAGCGTGGTCAATAAAAACATGATGATGTTGATCCCAATTAGAATTTCAGTAAGTGTTGCCGTTTTAATCTTTCGAATATAGTAGTTCAAATTAGCCATTTATTTACTCCTAAAAAAATCACTGTGATTATAGTTATAACTATATTATAAGCATTGAAATGTTAAAATGAAACCTTATAATTGTAAACAATAAAAAATCTTCAATAACATTGCAAAGTAGAGATAGATATGTTAAAATAGCACGTAAATTAGTTGAATGAACAAAGAGTTCGATGACTGGGAGAGTAAGTTATAAAAATCTTTTAGCGAGCCAATGATGATGGAAGATTGGTAGAGGATTATAGCCGAAGCGCACCCATGAGATTTTGGCTGAAATGAGTAAGCTGAACGGTTGTCCCGTTACCGACATCAAGTGAGAACGTTTATTTGTTCTAATTAGAGTGGCACCGCGGATTTTTCGTCTCTTACATTTATGTAAGAGGCGTTTTTTAATTTTGTAAATAAAATAATTCTGGAGGTAGTTATGGATTATAAAATATCGATAGCGAAGTTGTTAAGTGGGCATATTGATGTGTTAAGTTACGAAGAAATATTAGGTTTAGTGGAACACCCTAAGAACAAAGAGATGGGTGATTTTGCTTTTCCATGTTTTACTTTAGCAAAAGCTTATCGAAAAGCACCTGTGAAAATTGCAGATGAACTAAAAGTGCAAGTAGAATCTAATGAACTCTTTGAAAGTGTTTCTTCTGTGGCAGGTTTCTTGAATTTTAAACTCAATCAAGAGCACTTTGTCAAGACAATTTTAACAGAAGTGTTGACATTGGGTGCGGATTATGGCAAATCTGACATAGGACAGCATAAAAAAGTAATTGTAGAGTATTCCTCTGTTAATATTGCCAAACCTTTCCATATGGGACATATTAGAAGTACCATGATCGGTGAGTCCCTCAATAGAATTTATAAATTTTTGGGATATGACACAGTTGCAATCAATCACTTGGGCGATTATGGCACACAATTTGGGAAGCTCATTGTAGCCTATAAACTGTGGGGCGATAAGGCTGTGATAGAAGCAGATCCGATTAACGAACTGTTGAAAATTTATGTTAGGTTCCACAATGAAGCTGAAGAGAAACCTGAACTGGATGATGAAGCACGTGCATGGTTTACTAAACTCGAAAATGGGGATGCTGAAGCCGTTGAATTATGGACCATGTTTAAAGAAATGTCATTAAAGGTTTTTGATAGAGTATATGGCCTTTTAGGTGTGACATTTGATTCATATGCAGGTGAAAGTTTTTACTCTGACAAAATGCCTGCAATCTTATCTGAACTCAGAACTAAAAATATTGTTCAAAAATCAGAAGGTGCTGAGATAGTAGATCTTGAACCCTATGGATTGCCACCTGCATTGATCACTAAAAAGGATGGTTCTTCGCTTTATCTTACAAGAGATTTGGCAGCGGCAAAATACAGAAAAGATCATTACAACTTTGATAAAAACATTTATGTTGTTGGTGGGGCGCAAAAGCTTCATTTCCAGCAATGGTTTAAAATTATAGATCTTATGGGATATGATTGGAGTAAAGATTGTATCCATGTGGAATTTGGTATGGTATCTCTTGAAGATGGTTCTTTATCTACGCGAAAAGGACAAGTTGTATTCCTTGAAGATGTGCTTCAAAAGGCGATTGAACAGACCAGATCAATTATCAATGAAAAAAATCCTGATCTTATGAACAAGGAAGAAGTTGCAAAACAGGTGGGTGTTGGTGCGGTTGTATTCCAAGAATTGTATACGAGCAGAAACAAAGACTACTCGTTCTCTCTGGAAAAAACACTTTCTTTTGATGGTGAAACAGGACCGTATGTTCAATATACTCATGCAAGGGCTTGTAGTGTTTTAAGAAAAGCGGGCAATACTGAAAATCTGATGCTCTCTGAAATTGATTTTTCTAAATTAGATGATGAAGCATCTAAAGAAGTAGTGCGTTTATTGAGCAAGTACAATGAAATTGTTGTGATTGCACATCGAAATTATGAGCCGCATACGGTGGCAAGATTTGTCGTTGAACTCGCTCAAAACTTCAACAGATTCTATCATGATAATTCGATATTAGTAGATGATGAAGCTGTTAAACTGGCGAGACTCGCAATTGTTAAAGCGGTTAAAATTGTCATCGAAAGTGCACTTAATCTCGTGTGCTTAGAGGCACCGGAACAAATGTAAAAAAAGATTGTTGACAATTTATATGTTCTTAGGCAAACGATATACGACGCGTATATCGTTTTTGCGGTGTGCCAAGCATGGCACTAATCTAGCTGGTGTAAGTCGAGTCGCGGGTATTTACCGCCAAGCGTAGCGAACCACAAGTTGGTATCAGTAATGGTATGGATGAAGGAAGTGGTGTAGCAAAGTTCTTGAGCCTACGTACAGAAACTTGATAAGGCGATGA
>NZ_JADKNH010000040.1 GCF_015352425.1 Fusibacter ferrireducens
TGAGTATTACAGACCAAATTGACCACTTGTTCCGATGAGTGAGACCACCGGTTCCGATTTTTGAGATCACTCGGTACGGTGGCATTGACCACTTAATAAATTTAAAGTAAATGTGGGTATAGTATCCTCATACGCTTATACTGGCGTAAATAAATTGAGGAGGTCTATTATGACCCAATACAGAGAGATTCTAAGACTTAACAGTCTCGGAATCAACAAAACTGGCATCGCACAAAGTTTAAAGTGTTCTAGAAATACTGTGCGAAGCGTTTTAAATCGTGCATCTGAACTGGATATCAAATGGCCATTACCAGTTGAAATCACAGACACAGATTTGCACAAAAGATTTTTTCAAAAAGCACATGATGAAAATTTACGAAAAGCACCTGATGTTGAACACATTCATAAGGAACTGCTTAAAAGCGGTGTATCCTTAAAACTACTTTGGAATGAATATTGTGAGACATGTAGAATTCAAGGTGAGCTTCCGCTCATGTACTCTCAGTTTTGCCAAATTTACAGGAAACATGCTGAAGTCAAACGAGCGACTATGCACATTCCTAGAAAACCGGGTGAACTGATTGAAGTAGATTGGGCGGGTACAACATCGATGTTGGTTGATCGAGATACTGGAGAACTCACTGCCGCATATATTTTTGTAGCAGTGCTTCCATTTAGTCAGTATGCCTATGTAGAAGCTTTTCCATCAATGAAGCAAGAAAGTTGGATTGCAGCTCACGTTAACATGTACCAGTACTTCGGTGGTGTATCAAAGATTCTTGTTCCGGATAATCTAAAAACTGGCGTAGTGAAATCAGACTGGCATAATCCTGAACTTAACAAGATTTATCGAGAAATGTCAGAGCATTATAATACTGCGATAATACCAACTCGTGTTCGAAAGCCTAAGGATAAAGCCTCCGTTGAAGGTACAGTTGGCAACATCTCCACTTGGATTATTGCTGCACTTAGAAACGAAAAATTCTTCACTTTAGCAGAACTTAACAAATCTATAAAAACAAAATTGACAAGCTTTAACAGCAAACCATTCCAAAAGAAAGAAGGGAGTAGACTCAGCATCTTTCTTGGCGAAGAAAAATCTATGCTGTTACCGTTACCTGCCACTCCCTTTGAACTTGCAACCCTAAAGCAAGCCACAGTTCAATTCAATTATCACATACAAGTAGAGAAAATGCACTATTCAGTGCCTCACGAGTACATTAAACATGTTGTGGATGTAAGGATAACGAAAAATGTCATTGAAGTTTTTTATAATAATCACCGGCTCTGTTCTCATCCGAAACTTCATGGTCGTATAGGCCAGTACAGTACTGTAGAAGAACATATGCCTGAAGATCATCAAAAATATCTCAAATGGAATTCTGAAAGATTCATTTCTTGGGCTGAGAAAATTGGCCCAAGTACTACAATTACCATCAAATCAATTTTAGCCTCCTATCGTGTAGAGGAACAAGGTTATAAAAGTTGCATGGGACTTCTAAAGTTAGCTGATAAATATTCAGTTATTAGACTTGAAGCCGCTTGCTCCAGGGCTTTATATTATACGCCTCATCCAAGTTATAAGAGTGTTAAATCCATTCTTACGACAGGACAGGATAAGTTAACCAATGAAACACCAAAACACGTTATAGAAGAACCTGATGCCTTTGGATTTACCCGTGGCGCAGACTATTATGGAGGTAAAAACCATGACAAATGAATCTACAATGAATAAATTAATCGAAATGCGGTTTACAGCAATGGCTGATGCTTTTCGTATCCAACTCAGTGACAACTCTTTAAATCACATGTCATTTGAAGAAAGATTGGGACTGCTGGTTGATATTGAATATACAAGTAGAAAGAATAACAAATTCCACAGATTGATTAGATTAGCAAAATTTGATCAACCTCACGCTTCAATATCGGATGTTAATTATAATTCAAGTAGAATGATCAATAAGTCTCAAATTCAAAAGCTGTCTACTTGTGAGTATATCTATGATGCACATAATGTCATTATTATGGGAGCCACCGGTGCTGGGAAATCATATTTAGCTTGTGCCCTTGGCATGGAAGCTTGCAAGCGGTTCTATTCTGTAAAATATATCAGGTTACCTGAACTGCTTGCTGAACTTGCTATTGCAAGAGGCGAAGGTAATTATAAAAAAATTTTTAGTCAGTATAAAAAGGCTCAACTCTTAATTCTTGATGAGTGGATGCTTATATCACTAACTGAAAATGAAGCACGTGATGTTCTTGAGATTGTCCATGCTCGTCATAAAAAAACATCTACAATTTTTTGCTCACAGTTTTCTCCAGCAGGTTGGCATAAAAAGATTGGTGAAGCTACTTTAGCCGATGCTATACTCGATAGAATTGTTCATGATTCTTATAACATTGAAATTCACAATAAAACAGGAAAAGATGATCATTCTATGCGTGAGGAATACGGGCTTAAACAAAATAAATAATCAAATTGATCTCACCACCGGAACCTCTGGTTCCATTTTCCGGATTGGGTGGTCAACACCCACCGGACCCGGTGGTCTATTTGAAAAGAATATTCA
>NZ_JADKNH010000041.1 GCF_015352425.1 Fusibacter ferrireducens
GTAAGCGTTAAACCTAACACACATTTTCAACATTTAAATTTTATGCGACAATAAACAAAAACATTAAGGAGCTTGTCGCTATGAAAAATGAATCCCTAAGACAATTATGGTCTGATCGCATTACTGAATGGAAATCCAGTGGCCTTACAGCATCCGCATGGTCAATTCAAAACGATTTAAATGTACACACTTTAAAATACTGGATCCAGAAATTCAATAAAGAAAAGCTAAGTGTACCAAAAACAAATTGGGTTACTCTTGAGTCACCAAAAGAAAAAGATAAATGTTCAACCTCACCTGTGTATATAAAAATCCACATTGGAAAAGCACTTATAGAGGTTCCAACGGCAGTAAGTTCAGAAACGCTCAGATGTATATTTGAGTCACTTGATCGCTAATGTTAGGAAATTCAAAAGTAGATCATGTTCACCTTGCACTTGGAGTAACAGATCTAAGAAAATCGATTGATGGTCTTGCCTTAATCATTCAAGAAAGTTTTAAATTAGATCCTTTTTCAAGAAGTTTGTTTGTCTTTTGTAATCGAAAACGCGATAAAATAAAAATACTGGAATGGGAATACAATGGTTTTTGGCTTCACTATAAACGCCTTGAAAAAGACACTTTTAAATGGCCTGATCAAATACAAGGTAAATCCCTTTCTATTTCTGAACGAGAACTACGTTGGCTGCTTGATGGATTAACAATCCACGAAAAACAAGGTCATAAGGAAGTTTTAGAGCGTCTGATCATTTGAAAAAACTTTTGGAAAATGTTTGTTTTCAAGCATTTAATGCTTTTTTTGTTCAGTCAAAAATGGTATAATAAAATCATGAAAAACATTGAAAAAACAACGGTCCCACAACTAAAAAACGATCAAAATGCCATTGAGGCATTACAGAATAAATGCGCTCAGCTTGAACAAGAAAAAGAGGAACTTGCTGCAAAAGTCGCATGGTACGAAGAGCAAATTCGAAAAGGTGCTGCTCAAAAATATGGTGCATCTAGTGAGAAAACGCCTGCAGAACAACTTTCTATGTTCAATGAAGCTGAAAAAGGACAAAGAGCAAATTTAGATGAACCTAATCTTGAAGAAATCACTTATAAGAGAAGTAAATCTAAAAACAAAACTAACGAAGCGTGGGATGACCTCCCAGTTGAAGTTATTGAATACTATTTGCCTGACTCAGAAAAAAATTGTCCCGTATGTGATGAGCCACTTCATCCTATGAAAAAAGAAATACGTAAAGAACTTAAAATAGTGCCTGCTAAAATAAGCGTTGTTCATCATATACGCTATGTTTATGCGTGTCGATCTTGCGAAAAAAATGAAGAGACAACACCAATCGTTAGAGCCAAAATGCCTAATCCTATAATAAAAGGAAGTTTTGCATCTCCTTCTTTAATCGCTTTCATCATGAATCGAAAATATAATGAATCACTGCCTCTTTATAGACAAGAACAACAGTTTATGAATTTCGGCCTGGATATTTCAAGACAAAATTTATCGAACTGGACCATCAAAGGCGCTGACTTTCTTAAAATAATCTATAGCAGACTTCATGAGCACTTGTTAGATGAACGCTTTATTCATGCAGATGAAACAACAGTTCAAGTTCTTGATGAAAAAGGTAAATCTGCTACAAGCAAGTCATACATGTGGTTATACGCCACTGGGAAATATTCAAGACCAATATTTCTTTATGAATATCAAGCTTCTAGGTCTGGAAAACATCCTAAAGCTTTCCTTAAAGGATTTAAGGGTCATATTCAGACGGATGGATTCGCTGGATATAACGATGTAGATGACGTCTCTATTATGGGATGCTTCGCACATGCAAGGCGAGGATTTGTAGATGCCCTAAAAGCACTTCCTATAGATGCAGATACATCTAAATCAATTGCTATGGAAGGTAGAGAATACTGCAATAAACTTTTCTTAATTGAAAGACAATTTGTAGATTTAACAGCATCTGAACGTTATTTAAAACGTCTAGAACTCAGTAAACCGGTTCTTGATGCTTTCTTAGCGTGGCTTGAAGAATATAAACCGAAGGTATTGCCAAAATCAAACTTAGGTAAAGCCATAAATTATTGTTTGAACCAATGGTCAAAACTCATAACATTCCTTGAAAATGGAGAGATAGAACTGAGCAATAATAGAGCCGAGAGAGCTATTAAACCATTCGTAATCGGACGGAAAAACTGGCTTTTCAGCAAGACGCCACATGGTGCACAGTCTAGTGCAATCATTTATAGCGTTATTGAAACCGCTAAAGCGAGCCATCTAAATCCATTCTATTATCTAGAGTATTTATTTGAGACCTTGCCCAATATCGATATCAATGATCCTATTAAAGTTGATCAATTATTACCATGGTCTGATCAATTGCCTGAGTATTGCAGGATTCCTAAAAAAGACTAATTTGTACGCTCATATCTGTCAAGGTGTGGGCGTTTTGACGCTTAC
>NZ_JADKNH010000042.1 GCF_015352425.1 Fusibacter ferrireducens
TACCGTCTCTGATCAAGTTTTTTCAATAATTAAAGTTTGTTTCTCCACCATGTCGGTTCCCATTTCAGGATAACGTTCCCGCGATTACCGAAGTCACTCCTTTTCCCTTAGGAAAAGTGGCGCTGGCCTTGCCTCGCAAGGACTGTGTCATCAGAGTGATTTTGGTAATCGGCGTGTTATGTGTAGTAAGCTTTTATTCTATACTCTTATATAAAATTCAAATTATCCCAATCTTTAATATTTGACCATTTCATTTCTGGAACATTGTCATTTACTTCAACTACGCCAACTTTTATTATATTCTTTTCCATATTTTCCTTTTTATTTTCTTTCAAAATTGCACTTGTTGTAAAAGTTGTATGTAGGGATTCTATTTTATTATTTCTAATCCAGTACAATTCGCCTTCTTCACAATTGGCTAATTTTTCTTTTCCCGTTTTAGCATAAAATACATATTGAACACGAATTTCATTTTTCTTTAATCTCATTACAATATACCTTAATTTGAGATCTTCAAGATCATCCTTGTTGATACCGGTTTCTTCAAATATTTCTCTATAACATGCGACTTCTGGTTGCTTGTATTCACACTCTTCTATGTGTCCGCCAACTGGTGCCCAAAGATTAGTAGCGATCTCTGATCTACCATTTCTTTTCATCATGAGAGTTTTTTGATCATTTTCAATAAATGCTACTGCAAAGTATTTAATATTTATCACGTTTTACTCCTAATTTAATATTTATGCCGGTTAAAGCTTATTACATATAACGTTCCCGCGATTACCGAAGTTCATCCTTTTCACCCTTAGGGGAAAAGTGGCGTAGACCTTGCCTCGCAAGGGCTATGACATCAGATGAATTTCCGGTAATCGACGTGTTATCTGATGTTCTAATCGCTCACTCTTTAAGTTTTCAAGACTTTCTTTTATCAATATCAACACTAATAACGTTAAATTATTTTCTTTATTGTACTGCTTATATTTTCAGTGTGTTTGTTACCATAATCAATATGAAAATATCAACTAACTTCCAAATTGATAATAATCCAATCATAAGATCTATATTCTAGTGTTATTCCTAATAAAAATGTCTGATTGGTTTCATAACTTCGTATATGATATTGAATCCACATAGTTCCATCATCCGTATTTAATGAATATCCATTTAATACAATATCATCAATTGCTCGTTGATATCCAATTATGGGTATTTTGAAATCATTATTGCTATTCAAAATTTTTTCATCCTCAATATAATAATCTTCACTAAGAAATGATTCCATTTTTTCAATATTCATATTTTGATATGCATTAATGAACATATCTGAAATTTGTATTGCAGATAAAAATTTTTCTTTTTCTTCCACTTTTTTATCAATTATATCTGTTTCCGTCTCTTTTTCAATATTACTTTGACTACAGCTACAACATAAAATCACCATCATTAATATTAAACGTATTTTTCTCACAATCACTCCCCCAAAAGTAGTTTTATTTGTAATTGTCAAATTTTAGATTTCTATACAGACTAATATACACTTTATAAAATCACCTTAGTTGAGATGGATTCCATCTCAAGTATTTCCATTATTTGTTTTCACCAATTTGTTCATAATTATTGATTTAATTGAGTTGAAATTATTTTCATAGATTAGAATTTCAGATAACGTTCCCGCAGTTTCCGACGTTTCTTCCTTTTAACGCCTTAGCGGTAAAAGTGGCGCAAGACTTGCCTCGCAAGGCTTGTGACATCGGAAGGAATGTAGGAAAATGACGTGTTATCTG
>NZ_JADKNH010000043.1 GCF_015352425.1 Fusibacter ferrireducens
TCAAACTCTTAATTATAATCCTTTTTTGCTCAGCTTTCGCTTAGCTCTTTTGTTTTGTCTTTACAACAAAACGTTTCCGTTGTCTTTCGACTTTATCACTTGTTTCTGTTAAGCAACTTCCGCCATCAAGATGGCTTCCGTAAGCTCAAAGAATTGCGTGTTTTAATTCATTTGCGCTATTCAATTTTCAAGGTCCTGTATTGCTGTTTACATATTGTTAAAATGTTTTTAACTCATCTTTAATAATGTGCGACAGCTATATTAGTATATCAGTTATAGTCATAACTGTCAACTATTATTTTCACTTTTTTACACTTCTCAATAAATATTCCATTAGCTTAACAAAGTGAAAAGCAAAACCAGATTTTCTATCGCCAATTGACGACTTTACTATCATACCTAAAATTTTGTACAGAGTCAACTGTTATTTTAAATATTAAATAGTTATTTTATTCATTCTTAATTTATATTTCTTTGCCTATCTTTTTATCAGCATATAAAGTATATGAATGCATTAAAATCCCAACTTTAAATCACTTTGTTAATAGGTGATCAAAATAATCTATCTCTATTCAATTGCTAATTTTTATATTCTTTTTTACTTTATTTATTCTGATCCTCGCCATTTTAAGGGTTAGAAAGTCCAAAGTGTTTATTTCAAATCATTTAAGGGTATATATAAAATACATTGTAAATTAATAATTTTTTTCTTATGTGAGGCGATTTTATGCATATTGATTCAAATAATTATCCAATTAGCATTCAAAAAAACCTTAAAAATTACATCGCTGAAAAATCAAAAGTAGAGGAGAACCTAACTACCGACAATGAAGTACTCTTTGAAAAAAATGAAAAATTTAAAACAAAGGATATTGCATTTGTTAAATTATCTTCTAGTGATGATTTTAGAATCAAAAAACAAATACAGGATATGCAAAATTGGGAGAGGCATGTAAAAAATCACGAACTTGCACATTCTATTGTTGGCGGAGGCAATGTTGGTTCAGCAAGCTATATTTATGCTTATGGACCTGATGGAAAAAAATACATTATTGGTGGTCAAGTCAGTGTTTCAATACCAAATGGATTAACATTAGATAGCATTAGTGAGTTAGAAAGGCTTAAACTTGCAACAGCAGCTTCATCTGATTCATCACCACAGGACTTAATTTCTGCTGGTATCATCAGTGCAGAAGTACGTGCAAGATCTCAACTTGTTAATATGAAAAGAGCTATTGAAAAATATGAGACTCAAATGAGCGACAAAGCCCTCACACGTATAAAAGAAGGCCAAGAGATTTTTGTACACAAAAAAATAAATTTTCATAGTGCAAGATTATTAGATTTATTTGTTTGATCACTGTCCCATACATTAATAAATAATAGGCATTATTACATTTCTAAGATTTCTTTTTGTAATAGTGCCTTTCTTTTTTTGTTCAAAATAAAGTCCAGTAATAGTTAGATCCTCTCAGAAGTTGCGTTTTTTATGCAACTTCTGCCTTGCGCTGCTTTAAGCGCGGAGAACGTTGCGTCATGTAACAGGTATGATCTTTCAAAAAAGCAAAGAGACCTGATTATTCAATCAGATCTCTTTGTAACCAGCAACGTTCTACTCTCC
>NZ_JADKNH010000044.1 GCF_015352425.1 Fusibacter ferrireducens
AGTTTGAAGAGTAGGTAAATCCGCTCTTTGTAAGAACAAGTTGTGATGGGGAGCGAAATTTAGTAGCGAAGCAGCTGATATCACACTGTCAAGAAAAGTTTCTATCGAGGGAGCAGGTGCCTGTACCGTAAACCGACACAGGTAGGAGAGTAGAGAATACTAAGGCGAGCGAGAAAACTATTGTTAAGGAACTCGGCAAAATGACCCCGTAACTTCGGGAGAAGGGGTGCCTCACTAGGTTCAGAGCTAAGTGAGGCCGCAGAGGATAGGTCCAAGCGACTGTTTACCAAAAACACAGGTCTCTGCTAAATCGAAAGATGATGTATAGGGGCTGACGCCTGCCCGGTGCTGGAAGGTTAAGGGGAAGTGTAAGAGCAATCGAAGCACAGAACTGAAGCCCCAGTAAACGGCGGCCGTAACTATAACGGTCCTAAGGTAGCGAAATTCCTTGTCGGGTAAGTTCCGACCCGCACGAAAGGCGTAACGATTTGGACGCTGTCTCAACAATAGACTCGGTGAAATTGTAGTACCGGTAAAGATGCCGGTTACCCGCAGCAAGACGGAAAGACCCCGTGGAGCTTTACTGCAGCTTGGCACTGGATAATGGTATATCATGTACAGGATAGGTGGGAGACAGAGAAGTGAGGACGCCAGTCTTCATGGAGTCGCTGTTGGGATACCACTCTTGGTATAACGTTATTCTAACTATGATGAGTAATCCTGATCTAGGACAATGTCAGGTGGGCAGTTTGACTGGGGCGGTCGCCTCCTAAAGAGTAACGGAGGCGCCTAAAGGTTCCCTCAGCGCGGTTGGAAATCGCGCGAAGAGTGTAAAGGCAAAAGGGAGCTTGACTGCGAGAGGGACACCTCGAGCAGGGACGAAAGTCGAGCTTAGTGATCCGGTGGCACCGCATGGAAGGGCCATCGCTCAACGGATAAAAGCTACCCCGGGGATAACAGGCTTATCTCCCCCAAGAGTCCACATCGACGGGGAGGTTTGGCACCTCGATGTCGGCTCGTCTCATCCTGGGGCTGAAGTAGGTCCCAAGGGTTGGGCTGTTCGCCCATTAAAGAGGCACGCGAGCTGGGTTCAGAACGTCGTGAGACAGTTCGGTCCCTATCTGCTGTGGGCGTAGGAAATTTGAGAGGAGCTGTCCTTAGTACGAGAGGACCGGGATGGACAAACCTCTGGTGTATCAGTTGTTCTGCCAAGAGCACTGCTGAGTAGCTACGTTTGGAAGGGATAAGCGCTGAAGGCATCTAAGCGCGAAGCCCCCCTCAAGATGAGATTTCCCATCCTTAATGGAGTAAGATCCCATGTAGATAATATGGTAATAGGCCTGAGGTGTAAGT
>NZ_JADKNH010000045.1 GCF_015352425.1 Fusibacter ferrireducens
CTTAGGGATACTGAGATGCTTTACACCAAGTTTAGTGAGTTCCATCTCATTTGACGAAGAATAGTAACCACGATCCGTTGCAACTTCTGTAGGGGCTTTTCCGAAAATTTCTTTGTGATGCTTTATGGTATCAACAAGAAGTACTTTGTCTGATGGATTTCCTTTATGAACGCTGTAGCCAGTGATAAGACCTTCTGCTATTTCCTCTAATTGAAGAACATTCAACACGCTTGCCCAGTTTACCTTTAGAAATAGGCCTTGCATCGGTATCTGCAATACTGACAATCCTGTTTTCAGGTTTGCCTCCTGCATTTACAAGTTCAGTTTGTTCAATGACAGTTTCCACTGCTTGAATTGTTTCAAGTAAATTTAGCTTTAGCATTTCATCCTTCTTGGATTCTGGTAATAGAGTTTTCAATACTTTGTTTGCTTGTGCGAGGGTATCCTTTGCCATCTCTGCCATTGTACCTGTAATACTTCTAACTTCTTGGATTGTTTCGTTAGTTCTGCGTCTAACGATTTTGTTGATGTTCAAAAGCTTTTCTTTCATCTTTTTCGTTTTTTTTTAGTTGATTTGCGAACTTTGTGACCACATTGCTCTCTTACTGCAGTCATTTGATTTTCAAGTTTTTGAACGCCTTTGAAAAGAAGTTCTGCATCGGTTGGGTATGCAATGTTTGATTCTATAACAGTTGAATCTATACGCACTTTTCTACCCTTGATGACTTTGTTTTTTCTAAGCTCCAGAATAAAGTTTTCGTTAAGCTGCTCAATGATTTCATCTCCATATTTTTTAGTGATTTTCATCATAGCAGTATCTGTTGGCGCTTCAAGATCCATCGGGATATGACAAAATCGTTTATACATGGGTGTCTTGGTTACAACAACAGACAAATCTTCAAAGCTGATGCAAAGATAAAACTTCAAAACCATCATGCGTATGAATACTCGGACCGGAACGGTTGGTCTTCCAAGCATAGTATTGAATTTATTTACAATCGGTTCTTCAAAAACAGGATTTTGTAGAAGTCGATCAATTTCAGCAAGTTCCGGTGTTAATTCAAAAAGGGTTTTCGGTAAAAAC
>NZ_JADKNH010000004.1:0-33406 GCF_015352425.1 Fusibacter ferrireducens
GGTCTAATAAAAGAAACTGATATTTCCGTGGCTTAGACTAAAGCTTCATTTTTGTAGGGCCTAAAAGACCTTTATTAAGTATGCCCTTTTTTACTTTGAGCTACTTTATTTTTCACGCTAATCTCCTCATATTTATGCATTTTAGTATAAAAAAAGAAGACCCTATTCTGAGTCTTCTCTGTGATCAAGATTTTTTAACAATTTCAAACTCAGCCAAACTACTCTATTTTTTTACATGCTTCAAAACCAGCGCTAAAAAAGAAGCCCCAGTAAAGGTTAAAATAATAAAATTTTGAAGCGATTTCATTATTTATATGCGCTGACATTGTTTTTTCCTCCATGTAATGAATAAAATAGGAACTCAACATTTGTTTTTTCAACTATAACATATAAATAGAGTATGTCAATATATTTTCAGATAATTTATGGTTTTGGACAGTATGAAGGCAAATGGATACGAGCCATTGTCCGTGAGTTCTGAACATCCCTCATCACAGCTTTCGGCTCAAATCTTGCATATAACAACATTTGCGTCATCATTCGATGCCGCAAACCGATTTTCGCTGACGCTGTTTGAGGTTGAACATTCCTCATCACAGCTTTCGGCTCAAATCTTGCATATAACAACATTTGCGTCATCATTCGATACCACAAACCGATTTTCGCTGACGCTGTTTGAGGTTGAACATTCCTCATCACAGCTTTCGGCTCAAATCTTGTTGTTTTAATAAAAAAAGGTGAAGATTTTGATTGTCTTCACCCTTTAACTTGAGTCGCAGATTTATACTGGCATTATATATAAATATTCTAATGATTTCCTATGATGTTACAGCATCCCGAATTCTCTTTTGAAAGTACGGTAGATGGCCTCGCGAATCCAGTCTGTCAACGGATTGGGAACAAGATCAAAACCGTGAGGTACTCGAGGCATTGAATAAAGTTCTGTGGGAACAGAAAATGCCATCAATCTTCTCGCATAATCAATGCCTTCATCGCGTAGAGGATCATATTCGTTCACGATCATACAAGTGGCAGGTAATCCAGATAAGTCTCTAGCGAGTGCTGGAACAGCGTAATATGAAGGCACTGAACCGTCAAATCCACCTAGATACTTGACCCAAACCGCAGAGAGACCATCTCCTTTTATTAAAGGTGCACCCTCGAAGTTTTGCTGTGCAGAAAGTGAAGTTTGTAAATAGTCAAGTGCAGGAAAATTTAACACTTGTGCCGCCACTTTAGGGCCCATGTGATCCCTCAAATACAAGCACAAACCTGCAGCAATACAACCGCCAGCACTTGTGCCGAATATGCCGATTTTTTCTTTGTCGATGCCGAGATCATCTGCATTTTCCAACGCATAATTAAGTGCTGCCAGACAATCTTCTAGTTGGGCAGGGAAAATGCTCTCTGGTGCTAAACGATAGCCCACAGAAACCACTACGCAGGATACGTTTTGAGCAATTAATGTGCCTCTAATATTATCGTTGTCTAGATCACCGCTGATAAATCCGCCACCGTGAATATTGAGAACTAAAGGTGCTTTTTTTATATGCTTTGGCCTATAAATTCTTATTGGAACATCTGGAGCGCCATTTAATCCTGGTGCAGCTAGATCAAACATTTCCATATCTTCAGGTAATTTAAAATCCAACATAAAGTCGCGTATGACCTTTCCCAAATTACCTTCGTTTTCATTGTCCAATCCCATTTGGACACCCCATAGCATTTCATAACCTGGATGTGGTTGATATTTCATTATACAAGCCCTCCTAAACCATATTCTATAATCAATTATGTGTAGAGTTTAGCAAAATGTATCTATAAAAAACATACCGTGAGTATGATTTAATATAATTTTAGTTTTTTTAAAATACTTTGTCAAGATATATTATTTTATAGGCTTGACTTTATCGGGATTTTTTGTTCAAATGAGGTTAGATTCTATAGATGTGTTTAATTATTTTAAAGTAAGGAGTGTATTTATGGCATTGACGCCCAAAACTAAATATGCTAAAGGCTATAAAACAAAGGCACTCGTCCTCAGTGCCGCTCTGGAACTCATTTCAACTAAAGGATTTCAAAATGTTACAGTAGATGAAATCTGCGCGAAGTGCAATGTTACAAAGGGTGCCTTTTATCACCATTTTCCGTCAAAGGAGTCCATATTAGATCGATTGCATATAGATGCTGATAAACAAATTGAAGAAAGAATTCCCGAGATTCTAAAAAAGACATCATCACTTGATATTTTTTCAGAACTGTCTTATCTCTATGCGCAAATGACTGTGATACGCGGGGTTGAAATTATGAAGCAAAGGTTTCGAAACAATCTAGATTCTGAACATTGGAATATAAACCAGCGGGATTTTTATAATCCCCAAAATCGACCGCTTTTAAAAACCTATGCCAAAGTATACAATGAACTTCAAGAAAGTGGTGAAGTCAGTTTAGAGTTCTCATTTGAGCATTTTTTTCACTTTCTGATCGTCACATATGATGGCGTTGTACTAGACTGGTGCTACAACAACGGAAGCTATGATTTGCCAAGTGCAGTGCAAGAAGCGACAGAGCGGTATGTATTGAGTTTCAAAGTTAATAGAACAAAGAGTGAAGCAGTGAAGTAATTCAGTGCTTCTTTTTTTGAAATTTGGTTTGCTTTTTTTTTGAAATGCCAATAAAATAAGTACCGTGAGTATGTTTTTAAAATGAAGACTATTCAATAAATTTTGGAAAGGATTATTCGTGATGAGAAAGTTAGACCAAAGTGATCAAAAAAATCAAATCCAAGGTCAGAGTCAGATATTGGGAGATTTTATATGGGCGATGTGCCTTTTGTGCTGGATATTGATTTTGGTAGTTCCAAGTGCCCGCTCTTTCTTTATAAAGGTAACAGAAGCACATCCCTACATGGGAGGTTTTTTTAAATTTACAATTCTTGCTTCAATGGGTGATTTGCTGGGATTTCGTATTTTAAATAATCGCTGGAAAATTCCCCAAAATGTACTCCAGAAAGCCTTTGTATGGGGTATAATAGGTATGATGGTAACTTTGATATTTTCAGTGTATATGGGAGGCGTTTCATTTGCTCAATCCATAGGAAGATTGCCGTTTGCTGGGCATGTTGTAGCCCAAGCCTTTTTAGGCAGTTTTATTATGAACGTAACTTTTGGGCCAATGATGTATGTCTATCATATATTTGGTGATAAGCTGATGGCATCTCTTTTTTCTAAAGCTAGCGAAAGACCGACTCTGAAAGAAATGGTTGATACCACAGACTGGTATACTCTAGTGAGTTTTTCGTGGTTGAAAACATGTCTTTTCGTCTGGGTTCCCTGCCATACGATTGTATTTTTAATGCCTTCTGAATACAGGGTTTTAGCTTCTGCATTTCTGTCTATACTGCTAGGTCTGATCATAGCGTATTCCAAAAAAAATGCAGTTTCTTCGACAACAACTTGTGAGTAGAGGTAAGCGTTTTATTGAATCGAAAAAAATAGCGATTGTTTTGGAGGAAAAAGATGAAATTAGAAGCAGAACATATCATGGATTTGAAAGTAGACATTGGTACATTTCAAGAATTTGGTGAAACCGTTCAAGGTTGTTTAAAAGTCATTCCAATAACAGGCGGTTCTTTTTCTGGCCCTTCCATAAGTGGCAAAGTTGTCCCAGGTGGTGCAGATTGGAATAATCTGATGGATGGTAAAATTCGACATGTATTTGCAAAGTATACTTTGATAACAGATGATGGCGAATATATTTCGGTTGAGAATGAAGGTTTTTCAGATGAAGAGGAGCCCAAACCACATATTCGAACAGTGCCTAAATTTATAGTGAGTAAAGATAGTAAGTATAAGTTTCTTCGAAGTGGTGTATTTGTGGGGAGTTTAAAAAAGGGTGAAGGCGAGTTTGTAGAGATTTCAATCTACAAACTCAAATAAAAATGCAGGAGGGAATTTCATGATAAAAGTAGTTGCAAGAAGTGTTGCAATTCAAGGTAAGGAAGATGAGATTATTGCTCTATCTAAAGAGTTGGTGTTAGAATCTAGAAAAGAAGTCGGATGTATTCGTTATGAAATGTATCAAGATCAAAAAAATGCGTCTGTTTTTACAATGATTGAAACATGGCAGGATGAAGAGACTTTTCAAAAGCATAAGGAAACGCCACATGTTAAGAGAATTGTACCCCAGTTGAACGCACTTAGAGTAGAAAAGGCAGTTGTTGATGTCTATACTTTAGTCATTTAATATCAAATGGGATGTAAGAAAGTTTTTAAATAAAAGGTAAAGCGCTCATAATAGTATTGAACGGACCTCAAAAAGTTTGACCTGATAATTGGACTTGCTGAGGAGGGGTTCTTCTATGGGCGCTTTTTTCAATCTTTTCCCAGACTTGCCTTTGAGAGTTTGACAATTTGTGATAAAATTTTAAGGGACAGTTTTATCAGCGTGTTTGCGTGTCCATAAATCTTAAAAGGAGGAGATCATGTCAAAAGTCATTATCGCAGAGAAGCCATCAGTTGCAAAGAATATTGCTGATGCCACAAATTCAAAAACGCGAAAAGACGGTTACTATGAAGGCTCAGAATATCTAGTGACATGGGCATTTGGTCATCTTCTAGAGTTATTCGATTCCAAGGATTATGATGAGAAAATGGCAGGATGGCGCATGGAGCACTTTCCATTTGTGCCAGAGGCCTTTCAATATAAAGTCAAGTCGGACCCATCAGACCGGCATAAGCCAGATCAAGGCGCACAAAAGCAACTCATGACCATAAAAGCACTTATTGAACGTGCAGATGTTGATGGCGTTATATCGGCTTGTGACTACGATCGCGAGGGTCAAATTATTGGCGATATTATTTTGGATTATTTGAAGGTGGAAAAACCGGTTGAGCGCTTGCTGTTAAATGAATGGACACCAGATGAAGTGGCGTCTGGACTTAAAAAAATGGTGTCCAATGAGGTCATGACTCCGCTTAAAGATGCGGGCATTAGCAGGCAATGGGCAGATTGGATTATAGGCATCAATCTCACTTCAGTTGCAACGCTTAAATATCAAAGAGGATCAGGGAAAGCGCTTAATATCGGCCGTGTCTTGTTACCCACACTTAAAATTATTTACGATCGCGATCTAGAGATCGAAAACTTCGTCAGAGAAGAGTATCATAAACTGACGGGAACGTTTAAAACACCCAGCGGTGAAAATTATGACGGTATTTATACAGTGGATGGCAATGATAAATTTGAAGACATTAAATCGCTTGAAGCAGTTAAGACTGCACTTGCAAAAAAGCGAGGCGTCGTTAAAGAACGAATTGTTGAACTCAAGAGGGAATATCCACCTACACTGTTTAACTTATCTGGATTACAAGGTTATGTCACCAGCAAGCAAAAGGGCTGGACATCAGATAAAGTCTTAAAAGTGGCACAGGGGCTTTACGAAAAAAAGCTCATCACATATCCTAGAACTGCAAGTATGGCACTTGAAGAATCTTTGGTGGAGAAGACTCAAAAAGTGCTCAACGTTCACAAAAGAGGTCTTCCCTATGAAAAGGAAATAGAATTTCACACGCATAAGCGTGTTTTTGATAACTCAAAAGTGGAAAGCCATAGTGCCATTATGCCAACTTATGTGGTGGCAAAAGGACTTGCCGGGGATGAAAAAATTGTATATGATGCGGTTAAAAATCGATTTTTAATGCAGTTTATGCCAGTGGCTGAACATGAAGAGATGACCATCCTCACTGGCAGTGTTGACATGGACCTCCCCGGCCAATTTATTTCAAAGGGCAGGAGGCAACTCGTTGAGGGGTGGCGTCAAATTGAAAAAATAAAATCAAAAGAAAATGAACTGCCAATTGTTGAAAAAGATGATATTGTAGAAATCGCTAAGCTAAAAATTGAAACCAAAGGCACTTCACCGCCTAAAAAACATACTGAGAAGACACTTCTTAGAATTATGGAAACTTGTGGTAAAAAGTTTAAAAATCAAAAAAAGAAAGCTAAAGAGGATGAGGATTTAAATGAAGCTTCAGAGGATGACTCCGATGATGTGGACGAAGGCATAGATGTCGATGAGAGTGATGATCAGGAGATGATTCAGTCTATCCTAAGTGGCTTTAGCATAGGGACCCCGGCAACAAGGGCAGAAACCATTACAAAATTAAAACGTGTGGGTTATATTGGTGTGAAAGGTAAATCGCTTTATTGTACGGAGATGGGACGAAAACTCGTGGAGTTATTTCCAGTAAAATCGCTATTTGACCTTGAATATACAGGTCGGCTTGAGAAGACGTTATCTGATATTGGTAAAGGCGAAGTCGAAAGAAATGATTTTTTAGAGGCCATTATTGCGTTTACTTCTGTGGCAGTTAATGACATTAAGAACGATGATTTTCATGTGATTCAAGATTTGCAAGTGCCACATGAAGGATCGCTTGGCAAGTGTCCAAGTTGTGGTTCAGACGTCATTGAAGGTAAAAAGGGTTTTGGTTGTACGAACTGGAAGGCTGGGTGCAAGTTTGTCGTCTGGAAAGAAGATAAATTCTTAAAGGCACTGGGGGTAACGCCTCACAGAAATACAATTATCAAGCTGTTGGAAACAGGAGAAGTTTTTAGTAACAACTTTGTCAATAAAAAGGGTACAAAATTCTCAGCTTTTTTGAGATATGAAAAAAATGAAGACAATGATTATTTCAGTTGGAAAATGAGATTTTAGAATTTAATTTAAAAGCCAAACACCAGTGAGAACAATTAGGTGTTTGGCTTTATTACTATATAGAATAATATGATTTTTAGAAAATGGAAGTCTCGTGTAATTTTGCTTTTTTGTTGCGCTCTTCAACTTGCCTAATAGACCATTCATTTTGAAATAAGAGAACAGGTTGTCCATCTTCATTTTCAACGAGCATGGTATCCATAGTCATCGAGAATTTTTTAGCATCAAAATTATCCATTTCAATCCATCGAATATAGCGGTATGGCAGTGATTGCATTAAAATTTCCACATCGTATTCATTCTGTAGTCTATATTCAAGGACTTCAAATTGAAGTGCCCCCACAACACCGATGATCAATTCTTCAACGCCGATGTTGGGTCTTCTATAGACTTGGATGGACCCTTCTTCAGCAAGTTGCGTAATCCCCTTGATAAATTGCTTGCGCTTTAGTGAGTTTTTGATGGAAACTTTGGCAAAATGCTCTGGTGCAAATTGAGGAATCCCAGCATATTTGAGTTCGGTTGATTTTTCTGAAAGGGTATCTCCAATATTAAAAATACCTGGATCGTGAATGCCAATAATATCACCGGGATACGCATTTTCAACGATAACACGATCTTGAGCAAGGAATTGTTGTGGCTGTGCCAACTTCACTTTCTTTCCTTTTTGCACATGATTGACAGACATTCCTTTTTCAAATTTGCCCGAACAGATGCGAAGGAATGCAATTCTATCGCGGTGCGCAGGATTCATATTGGCTTGAATTTTAAAGATAAAGCCTGAGAATTCTTCTGTCTCGGGAGAAATATGACCGAGATTGCTTTCACGCGCTTGAGGGGATGTTGAAATCTCTAAGAAATCTTCGAGAAAAGGTTCAACACCAAAATTTGTGAGCGCACTTCCAAAGAAAACAGGTGTCAACTTGCCTTCTAAAATTTGCTCTAAGTTAAAATCATCGCCGGCGATATCTAGAAGTTCAATATCATCTAACAGCTGTTGATGCAAGGTTTCACCAAGAAGCGTTTTAAATTCTTCATTAGTGATGTCTCCTTTAATGGTTTTAGCCATGGCCTGTCCATGATTGCCCTCAGAAAAAAGTTCTATCAACTCTTTCTGTCTATTGTAAACGCCTTTAAAGTTCTTGCCTGAACCAATTGGCCAATTTACGGGACAAGATCTAATGCCTAAAACCTTTTCAAGTTCTTCCATGAGTTCGAATGGATCTTTACCTTGACGATCCATTTTATTGATGAACGTAAAAATGGGGATGCCTCTCATTTTACAGACTTGGAATAGTTTTTTGGTCTGCGCTTCAACCCCTTTGGCACCGTCGATGACCATGACAGCACTATCAGCAGCCATAAGCGTACGATAAGTATCTTCACTGAAATCTTGATGGCCAGGGGTATCTAATATATTAATGCAGTAGTTATTGTATTCAAATTGGAGCACACTCGATGTAACAGAGATACCTCTTTGTTTTTCAATTTCCATCCAGTCTGATACGGCATGTTTTTGTGCACGTCTAGACTTGACAGAGCCTGCTTCTCGAATAGCACCTCCATAAAGTAAGAATTTTTCAGTTAAAGTTGTTTTTCCAGCATCCGGATGGGAAATGATTGCGAAAGTTCTTCTTCGCCTAACTTCGTGAATAAAACTTTTGTTTGTATTTGACATGGTTTTCTTCCTTCTATTTGTAAAAAATCAATATAGTTAACCTTATAAAGGTTATCTTTTTTGCAATGCCCTGTCAAGTGCTATTGCAAAAAGAAAAACAATTTTCTTTATGAAGAAGAGCTTCATCAAGAAAATTGTTTATAATGTTTCTTAGTACATAGATCCTGTGATGTTGCCTACGATTGAACCCAGAAATAAAAACCAAATTATAATGATGGCAACAGCCATAATAAGTTGAGCCTTAAAGAAGTTAGCTTTACTGGGATTAGTGGCAGAACTAAATGCCCAAACGAAAGGCATTACAATATTGACGATAGGGATGCAAAGAATAAGTAAAGTGATAATCCATTCTTTCATTGAAACAATTTCCGAGATATTTCGGTTCTCTTGATACTGATTGGTATAAGTTTCCATTAGTAACCTCCAAAATTATATTGTATCATATACACAATATGTTATCATATACCAATTTTCAATGCAGGATAAAAAAATCTAAAAAAAGAAACAAAAAAATGTTTAACTTTAAAAGGCAAGGGTATGAATGGACTAGGAAGGAAACTCTTCTTAGATAGAGCGGAGATTGATAGTTTTTTTCAATACTTGCAAGTTGAAACGCAGATTTGTAAGCACATGATCAGTTTTGAAGTTGTTTTTAAGAAATTAGTTTTCGAAAAGAGTTAATGTCAAACAAGAACTGTATGTTAAGTCACTAATGTATTAATGGAAAATTAGTAACAGGTTAAGGTAAGTTTTAAGTGTTTGATAGATATTTAGATTTTCAGAGTTAAGTTTTTAAAAGTTGTTTTAAGGTTCAAATCTCCAGCTGCTATCGAAGGGTACACCAAACGGTGTACCCTTTTAACTTGCATTAAATGTTCTATCTCTGCGTCAATTCATAAAGCTAGACCTCTCACGTATGTCTATATACGCTACGAGTCCTAGCTTTTCTCTTTCCTTGACCTAGAACATTTTCTGCAAGTTAAAAGTGGCATGTATATTAAATGTCCTATCTCTGCGTCAATTCGGAAAAGTAAAAAAGATGTCTAACACGCTTTAATCATAAAGAGCACTAGACATCTTTTTTTATTTGTCTGGTATTTGGTATCCGTGGCATTCTAGAACGGGTAATACGAAAATGTAGCCGATACCGTTTTTATTGACCGTATCCATTTTAAGTTCTTCTTTAATGCGATCGATCACTTTTCTGAGTTTTTCCTCACTGTGTATAATACTTATGATTGTTTTATTGTAAGGCTTGTCGCCTTCAACAAGTTTTCTAAGGCCTGCAAAGATTGGCACATCAACATTATGTTCTAATAATACCCTGCCCATACCTTCACTATCTAGAGTTGTCGCTCCACAGCCTAAAGAATAGAAAATTTTGTGAATATCCTTTAACCTGTCGACATCATTTAATACGAGGAATAATGCATAATTCATAGGATTCATCCTCCTTAAATAAGATTTTAACATATTTTAAATCTGATAACTATCCTTAACTGAGCGAAATTTTATAAAATGATTAGAGACGTGTTTCCTCAGCTCTTGTAATGGCATATTTTGTGGCGATTGGACCAACAATTTCTGTGATAATAGTAGTGGCAAGTAATATGGTTACAACGATGGAACCGATATCTGTACCTGGAAATTCTCTGCTTACTGTAATTGCAAGTCCAACGGCAACACCGACCTGAGAAAGTAAGCCAAATCCAATGTATTTTTTAACGTTGGCAGGCGCTTTGGATATCGTTGCACCAAGTGATGCTCCTGCTATTTTGCCAAGAATTCTAAAGAGAAGGTATGCAACACCTAATAACCCAATTTGAGGGATATAGGCAAAATTCAGTCTCGCACCTGCAAGGACAAAGAAAGCGGCTACGACAGGTGGTGAAAAGTGCTCTAAGATCGTAAATGCCTTTATTTTTTGAGGTGAAACATTGGCTACAATAACCCCCATGGACATAGCAGTTAACAGTGGCGAAAGCCCGAAAAGCGTTGCGACACCATCTAAAAGAAGCAAGGTCCCAATTACAAATGGCAAGAGTTCTGAATCTCTCTTAGAATACTGAATCAAAGCTGTCATCAATATGCCAAGGAGAGCACCTGCAAGAACAGAAAAGACAATCTCTTGAATTGGCAATATGAGTACTTTCTGAAGCGTAATGTCTTCATGATTTACAAATACTTTTGCTACAGATGCCGCCATGGCATAGATCACAAGACAGATAGCATCATCCACGGCCACAACACCAAGTAGCGTGCTTGTAAGTGGGCCCTTGGCATTGAGTTCTCTTAAAACCATTACGGTTGCAGCGGGTGCTGTTGCAGCTGATACAGACCCGAGAATCAATGAAATAGCGAAATCTTTAGTAAGAAAATAAGATATGCTTGTTACTAAAATGAATGCACCAAATGCTTCGAAAAAAGCAATGATAAAAATAGATTTTCCAAGTTGTTTAATAACGGAAAGTTCAAGTTCACTCCCAATATTAAAAGCAATTACACAAAGTGCAAAATCACTTAGAAAAGCCAGTTGGTTAATGGTGTCGCCGTTGAGGATTCTAAGACCGGATGCGCCAAGAAGTAATCCACCGATAATATAGCCCGCAACGGCTGGCACTTTAAACTTGTTCATGATTTTGCCACAAACAACGCCTACAATTAAGGCTAACCCAAGATTAATGAAAGGGTTCATATACAACACTCCTTTATTTAAAGTCACAGAATTCATTGTATTCCTTTAGATCAAAAAATCAACCGCTTTTCAAAAAAAAAACAAAAAATAGCGAAGAATTTACAAGACTTTAATAAAATACCCCACTTTAAGCCAATACTCACACATTATAATGCACGAAAGAAATAAATCTGATAAAATAGGTCTAGAATATTGAGTAAAACTTGAATTGTTAAAAAATTGGTAAAAAGAGGCAAGGTATGATAAAGAAAATAAAATCTTTGGAAGCGGAAGAACGTCTATTCGTGTACATGTTGATATTTGCCATTGTATTAGGCAGTTTAAATATCATCAATAATATGATTATTAAGTTTGATTTCATAGCAAATTATAAATGGTTCGTTTTGATAGCCACCGCTGGTATTGGTTTATACTATACCTTGCAGGAAGATCAGGCTAGAGCACGCGCTATAAGACCCATCAAGTTTTTTCTGTTTTGCGAGATTATATTTGTATTTTTACCCAACGGTTGGATGAATATAGGAGGCTTTAAACCATCGGCAATAGCGTATATTTTTTTGATTTGTATTGCAATTTGCTTTGTCTGCGAGGGTCTGACCAGGCTATTTTTTCTGCTATCTGAAATCGCAGTGATATTAACATTGCTCGTATGGGGCGAATTACATCCGGAAATACTGGTTAATAATTCTGCAAGCCTTATCTTTTGGGACAGTTTGATACAGATTCCTACGACGATTACTGCATCTGCAATTTTGCTGATTATGTTTTCAAATGCTTTTAAGCTAGAGCAAAAAAAATTAAATGAGTACAGTGAGATGCTGGTACAAAAAAATCAGACACTATTTCAAATGACCATTAAAGACGAACTTACAGCTTTATATAATAGAAGATATATTTTTGATCAGCTTCAATCGCTTTGGCGATCTTTAGAGTCTCAAGAAGCGATCAGGCTTGCACTTGTGGATGTGGACAATTTTAAGCGAGTCAATGATACGCTTGGACATGTCATTGGCGATAAGATACTCAAACAAATTGCCGACATTATGGCGGATAGCATGAAAGATAAAGGCTTTGCAGGACGCTATGGTGGCGACGAATTTGTGCTTGTCTTTATTGGCTCAGATATTGAAAGTGTTATGACGATTTTAAATCAAATTAATGAGCAAGTAAAAGCAATTGATGTAAGCCCAGATATCAGAATTTCTTTAAGTGGTGGCATCAGTCGACTTACAAGGGAAAACAATATTGATTCAGCACTTTCAAGGGCTGACGATATTCTGTATAGATCTAAAAAAGATACAAAAGATCAAATCATCTCAGATGAAATAGAAAATAGACTTTAAAAAAACTGAATAAAATTTAAATAACTTTCTTTAAGGTATTCTCATAAATTGATATGATACTCTTAGAGAAAAAATTAGGGCGTCTACATAATAATTGGATGTAGACAAGGGGGAAAAATCATGAGTCGATTATCAAAAAATCAGCAAAAGTACTTATCGGATTTGAGTCTGTTATTCGTTGCAGCAGTATGGGGTGGTGGATTTGTAGCGGTAAAAGATGCGCTTAATACGGTGACACCAATGTTCTTAATGGCAATAAGATTTGTGTTAGCGACATTGTTTCTCTATATGTTTCTCTTTAAATGGATCGGCAAGCTATCTTTACAAGATATTAAAAAGGGTTCAGTTGTAGGCATTATTTTATTTTTAGCTTTTTCAGCGCAAACTGTTGGGTTGCAATATACTTTGGCTTCAAAACAGGGCTTTTTAACGGCAACATATGTTGTGATGGTGCCTTTTTTATCTTGGATCTTCTATAAAAAGATGCCTGGTGTGAAGGCGTTTTTAGGGAGTTTAATTACAGTGGCGGGCATAGGCCTCATCAGTTTTCAGGGAACATCGAGTTTTGTACTTAATATAGGTGATGGCTTAACGCTTTTGTGTGCGTTGTTGTTTGCAATGCACATCCTTTCCATTGAGTATTTTGCAAAGGATATGGCAGTGATCAAACTCGCTTTTGTTCAAATAGCAGTGGCGGCAATTTTGTTTGTGATTACGGCATTTATTACTGAACCTATACCTGTTTCACTTTCACCAAGAGCTTGGTTTGCAATCGTCTATTTGGCGATGTTTTCAACCTTCCTATGTTTTACAGTTCAAACGGTGGCACAGAAATTCACCACATCTTCCCACGCCTCTATCATACTATCTCTAGAATCTGTTTTTGCAGCGCTATTTGGTGTGATTTTGCTCAAAGAACACATGTCCAAAATGATGCTGGTGGGGTGTGGGTTGATATTTATTGCTATTCTCATGGTGGAACTCAATTTTTCTTCTAAATCAAAACTCAAGGTGCAAACGGGAGAACAAAAATTATAATAGAGAAAAATGAGTCTTTTAAAAGGACAATCTTCTTTAGCGTTTTTAAAACACGTTTGTGCGGTTAATATTTATATATGGAAAAGGATGTGTGTGCATGGCGAAGAAATATGTGGATTTGCATATTCATACGACAGCTTCAGATGGGACCTTAATCCCTGAAGAACTCATAGTTGAAATTAAGGACAGCGATATTGAACTTTTTTCTGTGACAGACCATGATTCTATGTCGAACGTCTTAGAGATGAAGGCCATTGCAAAGAGAGAAGGGATTTCATTTATTCCAGGGATTGAGCTTTCGGCTACTTTCATGGGTAGAGAATTTCACTTGCTCACGTATGGCATAAATCCAGAGGACCCGCAGCTGATTAAGCGCGTGGTTAAAAATCAGGACATTAGAGAAACTCACAATAGGGCAGTGATTGAATATGTGAGTCAGAAATATAAAGCGGTTTCACTTGAGGGCTATGAAAATTATGAGAGAGATCCAAGTCGTGGTGGCTGGAAAGCTGAAAACTATTTGTTTGATATGGGGGTGACCAGCTCTTTATCAGATTTTTTTATGGTTATTAGCGATATGGGGAGACAACTTATATTTGATCCACTTGAAGTGGTTTTACCAGAACTTGTGAACATGGGCTATACGGTAGTTCTTGCGCATCCACCAGCTTATTTTAAAGGAGAATGTTTATCTGAAGAAATTTTGAAAGCGTTTAAAAATTGGGGCCTCAGCGGCATAGAGTGCTACAGTCCATACTATAAAGATGCATCGCAGTATGCATATTACAAAGAATATTGTCAAAAAAACGATTTGTTGGTCACCAGTGGTTCTGATTATCATGGCAAGTTTATCAGTTCAAGAAAACTGGCGCGTCCTAAAGTGACATCTCAAGAAGTTTCTTTTGAAGCACTCTTAAAACTCTCAAAGGACTAACAAATGGTTAGAAGGAGCTGGTTGAAATAAGGGTAGATAGGGTTAATGTCATAGAATGGATTTAATCGTTCGCTATCGGTGCTTTCTTCTTGAGAGTCTTTGAGCATACTCTGCTATTGAAATATATTTATCTGCCAATGTTACAACCCAACTGATACTGTTATTGGGTGGTGAAATGGTGAGCGGAAACATGTGTTTTAAAATAGCATCCTCTTCTTTGGGATTGAGTTTAAAATGTTTTTTGGCGTTAAGATGTGCTTCTCTAGCATGTGTGAAGCCATGTTTTTCAAAAAAACGATTTTTTTTAGGCGCTCTCCAATCATATAGAAAAAAGTCATGTAGGAGGCCGGCTCTGGCAGCAGAATGATAATCTAATTTAAATTTTTTCGCGATCTTATAGCTTAGGTAAGCGACTTGAAGGGAATGATGAAATACGCTATCGCTGTGATGTCGTATTTTTTTTGTCTTTTGAAACGTTTTATTTCTTATGATTTCATGGATGATCCCGCGAAATTCATGGTCTCTATTCACCTTTAACCTCCGAATATTGTATTGAGTATGCCTCGTTCAGTGTGTAGATTGAAATAGGAATGTGGTTACCTCTGAGTAAGAGGGCTTCTCTAAATTGAGAATGATCTCTTAAGTGATCGTCAAGCATGTTGTAAACGGAATCGCTTATGAGCAATTCTTCTATAAATTTATAAAGGGTATATTTTTTCATAAGGGGCTCCATTCCTTGATTACTAGTACTATTATACCCAAGAAACAACTTTTTAGCAGTAGTATTCTCACTAAATTTAAGGGCGTGGATAGAGAAAGTTACTGTACAGATCATGTTTATTATTATGAGAAAAAATGGTATACTCTGAATAGTAGATAATTTATTAAAATGGTAAAGTGGCAGTTGACTTTGGAGGACAAATATTGAAATAAAGAGCATTTAAATCATAATTTTGGAGAGAAAATATATGTTTATAGCGAGACAACCTATATTCAATAATGAGCTTCAGGTCTATGGATACGAACTCCTATTTAGAAAATCAGATCGTTCTATGAAGTTTGATGGTCTGTCATCTTTGGCAGCAACTGCAGGTGTAGTGGGTGGTTTATACGAACTTGGATTCAGTCAAATTATTGATGATAAGAGAGCTTTTGTGAATTTTGATGCAGATTTTTTGATGAGAGATATTTCTGAATTAATTGAACCCAATAAATTGATCATAGAAATTTTAGAGAATGTTGTTGTGGATGATCTGCTCGTTGAACGCATTAAGAAATTGAAAGCCCTCGGCTATAAAATTGCCTTAGATGATTTTGTGGAAAGATATGAGGATTATCCATTGGTGCCTTATGCTGATATTATCAAATTTGATCTCATGCTAACACCGCTTGAAACCATTGGTCCTGCTGTTTATAAAGCACTTTCGAGTAACAAAATTATTCTTGCTGAAAAAGTGGAAACAGAAGCTGTTTTCTTGAAGGCAAAAGAGATGGGTTTTCATCTCTTTCAAGGTTTTTTTTTCAGTAAACCCATGATTGTTGGCAAGTCAAGTGCAAATAGAACAGGCACTAAAATTCAATATGCTAGGCTCTTAAACGAACTCAAAAAAGAAGAGCCCTCCTATCAAGTTCTTGCAGAAATTATCGAGCAAGACGTGAGTCTGGCTTACAAGCTCATGAAAGTAGTCAGTTCAAGATCTGGTGATGATGTGATATATTCCATAAAGCGCGCCTTGACATATATGGGTCTCAAAGAAATAGAGAGATGGATTGGAATATTGATGATTCAAGACCTATGCAGTGAAAAGCCAGAAGAATTGATGACCTTGTCTCTCATGAGAACACGATTTGCTGAAAAGATTGCCAAGCATACAGAATTAAAGATGTACAGACATGAAGCATCCTTGTTGGGATTGTTCAGCACTTTAGATGCAATGTTGGATGAACCCATGCACGAGGCTTTGAAAGACATTGCTTTACCCCACAGCATAAAGGATGTGTTGATTCGGGAAAAGGGCATTTTGTTACCAATATGTATATTAATTAATGCCTATGAAATGGGCGATTGGGATGCCGCTTCTAAAATGTGTCAGAAACTCAAATTAGATGAGACCGTTTTACTTGAAGATTATATAGAGGCCGTAAGATGGGCTGGGGAAACTTTAAAAAAGATGTCATAATTGAGGTCGCTAGCTCGATGGTTTGTGTGTATAGCATTATTTAGAGTAATTTTAAGACATGTTAGAGCTGTAATTTTTGCTGTTCTGGCATTTTTTTTACTCAAATGGGCACAGTGAGATAAGACAAGTTTAAGGGGGATTTTATGAAACTTGATAAAGTGATTCAAAATGCTCAGATGATTTGTGATGCAATTGCAAGTGTTATTGATATAGATGTGACGATTGTGGATGAAACTTTGATGCGGATAGCAGGTACGGGTAGATATCAGGAGAGCATTGGAGAAAATGTCAGTGATCATTCCGCTTTTAGCTATGCTATAAAAACGGGTTCGGAGTTTATTATCGAAAATCCCGGAGATCATCTCGCTTGTAAAATGTGCGACTGCAAAAATAAATGCAGTGAACATGCAGAGGTTTGTTGTCCAATAAAGTGGGAAAATGAGACCATAGGCGTTATAGGTCTGATTGCATTTGAGAAAACTCAGAGAGATCATATTATTGAGAATCAAAAGAATCTTTTACAGTTTTTAAATCGGATGGCTGAACTCATTGCTTCAAAGGTGAATGAGCAAGAGGCGGTTGAAGAAATGGCGCTTTTGGCGAAGGAACTTGAAATCGTGGTAGATGCCATAGATTCGGGATTTATAGCGATTCGAAACGATGGCAAAGTGATCAGAGCCAATCACAAGATTTTGAAAATGGTTGATAAAGAGAGGCTCGAAAGTCTAAGCGATCTATTGGACCCCAAAGAGGTTGAAATCGTTTTAAATGCCAAACGCGCTCTATCCAATAGGTCTTATCGGTTTAATGCTGAAGAACGCGGCCTCTACGATGTGAGTTTGATTCAAATTGGAGCTGAAATTAAAGGTTATGTCATTACATTTAGGACGATAGAAGATGTTATAAATACAGTGAATGAAGTTTTGTTAGATGTTGTTACCACAAGATTTGAACATATTATAGGTCATTCTGACGCATTATGTCAGGCTAAGGCAATGGCCGGCAAAGTGGCTGGAAGTACTTCGACGGTTTTAATTTTGGGCGAGAGCGGTACTGGAAAAGAACTCTTTGCACGGGCAATTCACCAAGCAAGTCAAAGGCAAAAAAAACCTTTTGTTGCGGTAAACTGTGCTGCAATTCCAGAGCAATTACTCGAGAGTGAACTCTTTGGATATGAGGAAGGCGCTTTTACTGGAGCTAAAAAAGGGGGAAAACCCGGAAAGTTTCAGTTGGCAAATAAAGGAACCCTTTTTTTAGATGAAATAGGGGATATGCCGTTACACTTGCAGGCGAAGTTGCTTAGAGTATTGCAAGAGAATCAAGTGGAGAGATTAGGTGGAAAAACACCAATTGCCATAGATGTAAGGATCATTGCAGCGACAAATCAGGATTTGGAGTTAAAAGTAGATGAAGGCGCATTTCGAAAAGACCTGTATTATAGGTTAAACGTGATTCCCATTACAGTGCCTCCCCTCAGAAATCGAAAAGAAGACATCCCAGAACTTGTATGGACCATGGTTAGGCGTGCAAGTCAAAAATTGGGTAAGTCTATTGGTAGTATTGAGGAAACTTGTTTTGATCATTTAAACCGATATGACTGGCCGGGAAATGTCAGGGAACTTGAAAATACAATTGAATATGCGGTTAATATGTGTGATGACCACACTTTAAGAATGCAATGTCTCCCAAAAAAACTTCAAAAAAAACATGATGGCGAAATGAGTGATGTTATTCAGCACCGCATAGAATCCAAAGTTGAACAGTTGGAATTTGAAGAGGCACCGCTTAAAGCATCACAGAAGACTGTGTTTGAATTTGAAACACTTGCTGAACTTGAAAAGAGATCTATTATAGCCGCACTCGAGTACTATAGACCTTATAAAAAGTCTGCGGAAAAAGCTGCTAAAGTACTTGGCATCAGTCGGGCAAAGCTATATCGAAAAATCGCAGAGTATAAACTAAATGAGGCAAATGACGATGAAAAGTAAAATAATACTAGTGATATTGCTGTTAAGTGTCCTTTTGGGGATTGGGAAAAAAATAACGGGGACAATGTTCTCTGAGGCAGAGATGAATGATGCTCAACCCACTGCTGACAAGGGCTCTGATACGATAGTAGATTCAGGCGCGGCAGATACATCGCTGTCAATTGAGGCACCCATCGTCTGGATGCCCTCGGAAGCGTCAGAACCCTCGGAAGCATCTGTAGCAGATGAAATGCCTATGGTAGAAACAGATGAAATGGCAACAGTAATTATATCTAAGGCAGCAAGTAAAATTAAATCACCTATGGTAGAAACAGATGAAATGGCAACAGCAGAGGTTGAATTCAAGATTGATGAGATTGATAAGACCCTTTACAGCCAAATGTTGGGAAAGTCATTCAAAGAGAATGATGTGATTCAAGTGGAGGCATTAAGGATTTTGACTCTAACTTATTATGGATTTGATGAGTCAGCTCATATTGGCCAATTGGTAGTCAATCAAGAAGTCGCTGAAGAAGTTTTGGAGATTTTTAAAGTTCTATATGAGAAAAAGTATCCTATTGAAAAGATCAACTTAGTGGATGAATACAATGCAGATGATGATTTATCCATGGCGGATAATAATACATCTGGTTTTAACTTTAGAGTAGTGAGTGGGAGTGAACATCTTTCCAGACACAGTTATGGCATGGCCATAGATATCAATCCTGTTCAAAACCCATATGTTACAAGTAAAGGGGTGTTTCCAGCCGATGGAGAATCTTACTTGGATCGTAGTTTGAAAAAAAAGGGCATGATTGATGAAGAGGATTTATGTTATAAGCTTTTTACGGAGAAGGGATGGACTTGGGGTGGTCATTTTAAATCCGTAAAAGATTATCAACATTTTCAGAAAGCATTTAAGGATGATGAACTTAATTTTAAACAATAATGATAGTATAAACTATAGAAAAAAACTATGGTTTAATTTTTAAAAATATAATTTTTTGCCGCACTTTGACCGATATACAGAATAAGGAATGGATTCTGAAATCATAAATACACAGGGAGGTGTGTTTAATGAGAATTTCAAATTATTCATTAAATCAAAGTGCTTTTTCAAAATCATTTCACCATGAAAGACAAGTTACAAAGCTCGAATTATCAAATCCAAAGGCTATAATGCTCAGACAACTTAAGTATGAGGATGCACTAGAACTTAGTCACGCCAATGTAACCAGTAGTACTAATGAACTCTTTGAATTGCCTGATGCAGAGCGCATGAGACTTCAGTTGTTAGAAAGTTTCATTACGGCTTTGATAGGTCGGGAATTTAAGTTTTCACGCATTATTAGACTCGATCAAGAAGCTGGAAGTGGCAATTCTGTATCGTCAAGCTTTGGATTTCAATTTTCAAGTGCGCATGAGGTCTATGAATCTGAAAAAATGTCATTTGAATCAAAGGGTGTTATTAAAACAGAGGATGGTAGGAAGATCAATTTCCAAATGAACCTGAATTACTCAAGAGAATACTACGAAAAAAATGAGACAATAGTTCAGTTTGGAGGTGTCATGCAAGATCCTCTTGTACTCAATCTAGATGGCAAAGGCATTGCCTTCGGCGATGATTCCATCAGACTGGATATTGATTTGGATGGTAAAGAGGACACTTTCAGAAGACTTGCAAGCGGAAGTGGGTTTTTAGCACTTGATCAAAATGAAAATGGTATAATTGATGACGGTTCTGAGCTCTTTGGGCCGAGGACAGGGTCAGGTTTTGGAGAACTTGAGGCTTATGATCAAGATCATAATGGTTGGATTGATGAAAATGATGACGTTTTTAACAGTTTAAAAATTTGGCAAGTGGATGCACAAGGCAATTCAAAGTTGTTGGGATTAAAAGAATCAGGTGTTGGTGCTATATACTTAGGTGCTGTAGACAGTTCTTATCATATCAAAGAAGGCCTAGAGACAATTTCTGATATCAAACGTTCAAGCGCTTATGTAAGAGAAGATGGAAAAAGTCTTGCCATACATGAAATTGATTTGAAAATATAGTGATTTGGAATGGTTTATGATAGATGAATTCATTTACTGAGGGAGTATCTCTTATGAGATACTTCTTCACTTTGGAGGTTTAAAATGTCTAGTGGTTATATTGTTAAAGGTGCAAAAGTCGCGTTGAGGAAGACAAATCGAGCAGATATAGCGCATTATATAAAATGGAAAAATCCCAATTTAAAAGCGTGGTCGTTGGATGCGCCTTGGGCTAATCACAATTTGACTGCAATTATAAATTGGCGAAAAAGGTGGCTTAATGAAGGTTCTAAGCCGCCCTACAGATTTCTTGAAGTTGAGGCCAGTGATGGGACACATGTGGGATGGGTCGTGGTATATCACGATGATGGAGATCCTCATATGACAGAAATTGGTATTGATATACCGGAGGAGGGGTATTGGGGGCAAGGTATAGGCACAGAAGCGCTTGCACTTTGGATTCAATATATATTTGAAACGATGCAAGTGGAAAGGCTTAGCCTCTCTACTTGGAGCGGTAATCAGGGGATGATTAAAGTTGGACAGAAACTTGGTTTTCAGGAAGAGGGTAGAATAAGAAGAGGTTGTAGGGTTGATTACCAATACTACGATAGAATTCATATGGGACTGCTTAAGACAGAATGGCATAGAGGATAGTGCCAATAACATAAAGTGCATCGTTATCAGTATAAATCCCCCTAGAGTACATTATTCAATAAGAATGCCGTAGTATTCAAATGTGATGCGTCGATACAGAAGTGCCAGATCATCATTTCCAGAGATTTCAGAGAGTAAGACACTTTTCTTAAGAAGATCATAATAATCATCACTTTTAAGACGATAAGCGGAAATGCCCTTTCGATAATAGATGTTCGCAAGTCCATATAAATTGTTATGTGAAAGTGAAAATGCAATACAGTCATCTGCAACTTGGATGACTTTTTTGTGTTGATTGGAAAGATGATAATTATAGGCAAGATTGTTATAGATCTTAATGACAAGTTTTTGTATTTTTTCTTCAAGTGTAAAATTTTGAAGCAAATATTTTAGACAAAATTCAAGAATTTGATTGCTCAGCGTTTCTTGCTTGACGTCATAGAGAACTGTGCCTAAGAGAAGCAAAATCCTAATTTCAAAAAAATTATATTTGAATTTTTTAAAGTTAAAGGGTGAAAAACCTGTTAGGGTTTTATTGAGTGCTTCTTGCAGGTATTCAAAAGCCTTATTTCTCTTTACGATATTGCCTTCAAAATAAATATGAATGCTGGCCAAAAAAAGCTCAAATTGTTCAATTTCAAGCGCATTATAGAGCATATTAGTAGATTGATTTTGTGCTTTAAAACAGACTAGTTGTTCTTTTATCTTTTCTAAATCTTCAGGAATATGGGCTGTAATAATTTTATCTGTGCACTCGTATAGATCGTTCAATGTTTGGTTGACTCTGTAGGATTGGAGGAGTTTTAAAAGGTCTTCTTTATATACAAGTGACATCAGTTCTAAAGTGTCGTATCTAGGGAGTACATTGCCATGTTCGATTTTGCGAAGTGTATCTTCGTTCAAGCCAACAATATCTCTGACTTGTGCTTGAGAAATACCTTGATTTTTACGAATTTCTTTTAATCGATTTCCGAAGTCAATAAGGTTATAAGAAGCAAACATGTAAGCCCTCCTGTCAAAATCCCGATTTATATCGGGGGTAAAGTTCACAGTTCTAGTTTATAATAAACCCATGATGAAAACAAGTGTTCACGCTTTTTTGACTGATAATTATCCCGATTCATATCGGGACTATAATTTTCATATTCCTTATAAAATAGCATTGAAAAAATACTTTTTATAAGGAGAACGGATATGAAAAAGAAAATGATTATGGCTTTGTTGGCACTTACAATTTTAACAAATGCGGGTGTTGCAACACTGTATGTTCAAAATAACAGCGATATTTTCGTCAGTGAAAAGGAAGATGTGCCAAGACTTCTGTAAGAATTTCATAGGTTAATCTTTTAGTAGCAGTTAAACTTTACAATTTTAAACTTTCCAGTACTATTTTAAGGTATGCTACTGTAAAAAGACGTCTTAGATTGATATGACAATCAATCAAAGACGTTTTTTTGTGTGAAAATAGGGAGCCCATAGATCGAGAAACGGATCGATTAAAGGTTTTGTTAAATGATTTGTAACAAATTAGACACGAAATATGTAAGAAGCAAGACGAATAGTATGGTATTTTGTTAGTAAGCACCTAACTAATTACTGAGGAAGTGAATGAAAAGATGCATCAAGATAATGGTTATTTAAAACTTGAGACACTTTTAGAAGCATTGGCTGAGTTGAAAGGTCAATGTACTTTTCAATTGATTGACGAATTAGATGCAGATCAACTGACCGTTAAACAAATTGAGTATTTAAAACTCATTGATGAATTTGAAGCAACCACGATTAGCAATCTGGCAGAGATTTTAGATTTAAAAAAACCCACAGTTACGGAGACTGTTCATAAACTACAAAATCTAGATTGTGTTATGAAGCACCAATGTTCTCTGGATGGTCGTATTTACTATATTACGCTTACGGACAAGGGTGAAAAACTAGCGCGATTAGATCAGATGAGCTATCGTTATTTAGTCGAAAAAATTGTACAGAGGTTGGAAACAAATGAAATTGAGATATTGACTTCATTACTTGAAAAGCTAATGATATGAGTTCAATAGAGAAATTGTGAGAGGAGGCTTTCATATGAGAAGAGAAGAGATTCATAAGACGTTGAACGTACTAGGTATAACCGATATGGTTTTGTTTAAGGGTACTGAAATCACCATTCGAATTGCAAAAGATCCGAATAAAGACTTGGAGAAAAGCCTTATGGCTGATGACTACTATGCACTGGGTATCACTGTTAAAAAGACGATGCCAGATCATCGATATCAGGTGGGTGATTTTTATAAAACAGGTGTCCTATTAAACGTAAAGAGCATCAAACTTGAACAAGGGTTTTATGTGCTGGATGTTAAGGCACTTGAGAAAATTAAGGTAGGTCAATTTTTTGAACTTGAAAATGACCTTAAGGCTTCCTATAACTTTGAAGAAGATGTGGTTGACATGGATGAAGCAACACTGCATGAAATGCTGAAGACCATTAAAAAACAGGTAAAAGAGATCAGTGTATATTTCAAGGGCTCTGAACCTTTTGTGCAATATCTTGAAGAGTTGGATGACTTGCCTTTAATGTGCGGGGTATTGCTTCAATATATGCAAGTTAAAATAGAAGACAAGCAAGCTATATTTGAAACTTATAGTTATAGTGACAAAGGGATGAAAATGATTGATCTTTTGATTAAGCAAAAGGAACTCTTTGCGTTTCAAAAGGAAATTTCTGAAAAGTTTTCAACAGAGGCGAATAAGAATTATAGGAAAGCATTCTTAAGGGAACAATTAAAGGCCATTCAAGAAGAACTGAATGAATCAGAAGGCGGTTCTAATAAACAAGATTTTAGAGAACGCATTGAAGCTTCTTTGATGCCAGAAGAGACCAAAAAGATTGCCTTTGATGAACTTACCAAATTTGAAGGCTTGTCACCTCAAAGTGCAGAACGAAATGTCGTTGTCAATTATTTAGAATTATTGTTGGCTCTCCCTTGGGGTAAACATAAAGCGAAAGAAATCGATATTGAAGAAGCAAGAAAAGTACTTGATAGTGAACATTATGGGTTAAAAGAAGTCAAGGATCGAATCATTCAGCACCTTGCAGTTATGAAACTCAAAAAAGAAAAGCAGGGATCTATCTTGTTACTCGTTGGACCTCCTGGAACAGGTAAGACAAGTTTAGGCAAGAGTATTGCGAATGCACTGGATCGACCTTATGTGAGAATGAGTTTAGGCGGCATAAGGGATGAGGCTGAGATCAGAGGGCATAGACGGACTTATGTGGCGGCTTTGCCAGGTCGAATTATTCAAGGCATGAAAAAAGCAGGTCAAACCAATCCAGTATTCATATTAGATGAAGTGGATAAACTTATGGTAGGCAATAGTGGTGATCCTGCAAGCGCATTGCTTGAAGTGCTTGATCCTGAACAAAATAATACTTTTGCAGATCATTTTTTAGAGGTGCCTTATGATCTATCAGATGTCTTTTTTATAGCAACTGCTAATAATTTGAGGGGTATTCCAGGACCGTTATTAGATCGTATGGAGGTCATACAATTATCCAGTTATACCAACCAAGAAAAGTTTCATATTGCTGTGGATCACTTGGTGAACAATGTTCTTGAAGAACATGGACTCTCTTCTTATCAGCTTCAATACAGCGATGAAGCCATTTTAAAAATTATTGGTGACTATACTCGGGAAGCTGGTGTGAGAGGACTTAAACGTGAACTTGCAAGTGTTGCAAGAGTTGCTACTGAAAAAATAGTGCTTGGAGAAGTTGATTTGCCGCTTGTAGTGGATGAATTCAAGGTAGAAGAATTCTTGGGAAGGCCAAAGGCAAGACATGATTTGATCGGTAAAAACAATGCATGTGGTGTTGTGACTGGACTTGCATGGACACCTGTGGGTGGAGATATCCTGTTCATTGAAGGTTCATTTATGCCAGGAAATGGACAAATGATTCTCACAGGGCAACTGGGTGATGTCATGAAAGAATCTGCAAGAATTGCACTTAGCCTTGTGAAATCAAGACTGGCATTTCAAACCACAAACTTTGAATTTGCAAAAAAAGATCTTCATATTCATGTGCCTTCTGGAGCAATTCAGAAAGATGGCCCTTCTGCAGGTGTGGCACTCTTTAGTGCAATTTCATCTTTAGTTTTAGGTAGAAAAGTGCCTTCAGATATTGCCATGACTGGTGAAGTAACGCTTCGAGGTATGGTGATGCCAGTAGGTGGAATAAAAGAAAAGATTATAGCTGCTCATAGAGCAGGTGTAAAAAAGGTGTTGATTCCCACAGAAAATATGAAGGATTTGAAAGATATTCCTAGTGAAGTAACAGATGAAATCGTATTCAAACCAATGGATACAATCGAAGAAGTCATAAAAGAACTCTTTGATTTGGATTTGCCAAAAGATCAATTGTTACAGGCACAAGTTTTAGGTGAAATTCATGGATCGCTCTAAAACATCTATAATTTTAATATCTCTAACATCCTAAAGATAAACCCAGTGTTCAGATGCTTAATATGTTCTTCGCGTTCTGAACACTGGGTATTTGTTTACATGGATTGAGTTGATATTTCAGTCTGCATTTGTTTCATGATGCTGAGCATGATTTCATCTGTTTTCATCATGCCCTCATTGGAGAGCGTGTGCAGGTTATCAATAGATCTTTCGACTGTGTCTCCAATAATGCCATTAAAAGCGGGAACACATATACCCGCAGCGGCGAGAATTGCAGATTGAACTGCTGCTTGAGCCGAGGTTGCCAGTTTTAGTGAACACCCTATCTTTGCACCATCACAAATCATGCCACTGGTGTTGGCAAGCATGTTGTTAATAGCGCTATCGAGTTGTTCTCGTGTTGCGCCCATAAGCCAAGCCAGTCCCACAGATGCACCTGTGCCCGCTGCGACACCACAGCCACATATAGAGGAAAGTCGACCAATAGCATTTTTGATGTAGCTGTTAACAATGTGACTCATTGCAATGGCTTTGGCGAAATCAATATCTTCAATTTGATTGAGTTCACTATAAGCTACAATGGGAAGGATAGCAGTTAGACCGTTGTTGCCACTACCATTAGAGCTCATTACTGGCAGGCTTACACCATCCATTCTTGCATCAGAGGCACTTGCAGTTAAGATCATAGCGCGTGTGGAGAGATCATCCGTAAGTGCTTTAGAATTTTGAAGTGTACGTCCAACCTGCATGCCTGCTGAATGTGTGAGACCATACTCTGCAATACTGCGATTCATAGTGGCCCCTTGCATCAAGAATGAAAGGGACTCAAAAGACATGAGTTCGATATTTTCAATGAGGGTTGATATGGATAAATTAAAAAGTGGATTTTCTTCGACAGTGGAGACGTTGTCATCTATTTGATCCAATAAAATTTGCTGATCAGATGATAGGAAAACAAATTGATTATGTCTGTCCATAATGATTGCTTTAGCGGTATGAGTGTCCGTTTTTATAGAGACTTCAATATCAATTTTGTGAGCAGTATCCTTAATATCTAAGATGAGCATCCCCTTGCGAATGATGTCTTTGGCAAGTGTAACATCTTGGTCAGTAACTGTAGAAAGTACTTTTAAATCATTTTCACTTTTACCGCTTGTGTAACCAAGTGCAGCAGCAATGGCAAGTCCGACCTCTCTTGTTCCTGGAATGCCTACTGAAAGACCGTTTTTATAGATATTAGGGCTGACAGACACATGGATTTCTTTGAGAAGATCAGTTTCTTTCAAAAGTTCTTTTGCTTTGGCAACTGCCAGTGCAACGGCAACTGGTTCTGTGCAACCCATTGCAGGGACGACTTCCTTTTGAAGTGTTGATAGGATTAAACTTTGGATCTCTTCTGGACTGTTTATGAATGTACGCATGATTTTTACGCTCCTTTAATTAAGACTTGTCGTTGTTACGCATACTCGTCACGATTATTTATAGTTAATTGCAAGAATAATGCCAACGCATTTGGGGCGATTTTGTCTTGAAATGAGACTAAAACGGGGCAAAAGAAAGCGTTTGAGAAATCTATTTTCTCAAAAAGAGAAATAAAATCTCTTTTTGAGAAAACAGGGTTTATTTAGAGCTTTCTTTGGCACATGAAAAAACCATCTCATCTTTAATGATGGGATGGTTTTTTTACACCAAGATTTGAGCCGAAAGATTTTATTCGAGGCTTGAATCGAGAAAATCATAAGCGAAAAGGGTTATAAGATTTTAGAGGACAATGAACCTCTGGGACAATACATCTACTTTAAAGATGAACCTGTTTAAACTTGTTTTTTACCACAAGCAACTCATCGAGACTTTCGAACAAAGCGTCAACAATATCGGGATCAAAGTGTTTGCCTCGGCCCTCTGTAATAATTTTTAGGGTTGTCTCCAGAGTAAAAGGTTCCTTATAAGGTCTTTTTGAAAGCAAAGCATCAAATACGTCTGCAACGGTTACAATGCGTGCACAGAGCGGAATATTTTCGCCTGAAAGACCAGAGGGATAGCCGGAACCATCATACTTTTCATGATGATTTTGAGCAATTTCAATGCCCATTGAGAATAAGCTGCGGCCTTTATTTTTTACATTTTCTTCTGCTTCTCGCAAGACATTTGCGCCATAAATGGTATGTGTCTTCATAATTTCAAATTCTTCTTTTGTGAGTTTTCCCGGTTTAAGCAAAATGTAATCCGGAATTCCCACTTTACCAATATCATGCATCGGACTAAATTTGACAAGGTCTACAATATAAGTATTTGTAATGATATCCTTATATTTAGGCGAATCTTTTAATTTCTTTGCAATGATGCTCACGTAGCGACTCATGCGCACCAAGTGATCGCCTGTATCTTCATCTCTAGCTTCGCTTAATTTCGCCAGAGCAAGAACGCTAGAGTAAACTAAATCGTCCACAAATATATTCTTTTGAAAGGACAATGCAATTGAGTTGCTGAGGATCTTTAAATACTCTATGTGCTTTTTATGATAGACATTTTTATGATCGCTTGAAAAAAATATAAATCCAATAGGTTTGCCATTGGCTTCAAGTGGCAGGGTTATAGATGCCTTTACATTATGATCTAGCAAAATTTGACTGTATTTTTTTATGGGTCTATTGTCAAAATAGGCCTCGAAATCATTGATAATTCTAGGTTCTTTAAGTGTCATGATCTGCCCTAAACTCGTCTCTGATAAAGATACTTCGTATCCAATAAGCGCTTCTGCAAGGCCTTGGTGAGATATCTCTGAAATGCCATATGAGGCAACGACTTTCATAGGGTTACCATTTTTAAGCAATGCAATGCCAATATAGGAATAGGGTAAAAAATGATTAAAGGATTTATAAATATAATCAAGCGTTTCTGTAAATGAATCGTAAGTATTAATTTTTTCAGTGAGCTCCAATGTTTCTTTAAAACCTGAAAACATGGCTTCCACTTCGTTGGCAATTGCATTGCCTTTATACATTCCATGAGTGTTATTACTCTCCAACCCGAGCATATCAATATGTTTGTAAAAAACATTCAAAGCTTTAAACAGATCAGAATACATTTGATACATCAGAAAGCTTGTGACAACAGCGACAAACGCCACGAGGAAGAAAATCAGGTTTCTAAAAAACTCATATTGATGGACCATGTGATTTTCAAATACAGTTAGTATTAAATCCGAGTGCAAAAGAAGTGACTCGTTGTTCTCATTGATATAAACAAGCGCTTTTTTAAAGGTCGAACTTTTGTAATCATATTCTGCAATTTCTCGAATGGATAGATTAAAATCGCCCCAAATGTCAACAATGTAGTTCAGCTCCGGCTCTATTTTTTGGAGTAGCTTACCGGGAATTTTAATAATTTCATCATTGAATAGGATTGTCCCAGTAGCTAAGTTTTCATAGACAGCCTGATATGTACTTCCATCTTCTACAAGATGTTGTTTTATGGTTGCAATTTTTTGAGTTAAGACTGAATCCGATTGAATGGAATCTCCAGAACTGAGTTCTTCATTGACGACGTAGAGTCTACTGGCATTTTTTGAGAGAGATTGTGTCAACATGCGTTGCTTGCCTAATATATTGATGGCTTTTGCATTGTTTTTAAGTAATTCTCCTGAGTAGAGTGAAATAAAGAGAATGGATATGATCCCAATGACGATAATGAGCAAATAGACTAAAAAACGTTTTTTTATTGTCACAAAAAATTTTTTTCTATTTTTGTTTTGCAATTGAACCTCCAAGTAATTCTAAATATATAATTTGCTTATATAAAGTTTATCATATTTTTAGGAAAATAATCAAAAAAAGAACGCTAAAATGGATATAGCGTTCAAATGAGGTGGTGGTAAGAACATCTTACCCCTTTATTAATCAAACAGACGGAAGCCTGATTTGATTTCAATACTTTTAGTTGGGCAAACATCGACACACTTTAAACACTTAGAGCAGTTGAAAGCCTCGCCAGGGTTACTTTTCTGGGGTTTATAAAAACTGTAGGATGGATTAAGTTTTGTGATGTAACAAGTTTTATCGCAAGCGCCACAAGATGTACATGAAGTCGTGACGGTCTTGATCTTAAAGAAACTGTATTTATTTAAGAATCCCTGAGCCCATGAAATGGGGCAGCCTAACTTATGATAGTTGTACATATGTTGAGCGGACTGATCCGATGACATGCCCTTGGTCATCCATTCCATGATAAATCCCATGGGGCACATCCATTTGCAAAAGGTTTTTCCCATGAAAACACCGAGTAGACTTGCTAGACCAAAGATAACCCATAGACTGATACCTGTGGTAAAAATAGCAATAGCTGTGATCAATCCAAAGAAGAATTGTATCCATTGACGATAGGGGATTAGTTTTGACATGTGGAACTCCTTTACAATCTCACCCCCTGTGCAGGGGGTATCTGATGAACAGTATATCATAGGTTTGTGGTGGAAATCAACCGTTAAAATATGGTATGATAAAATAAAAAGCGAGGGATATGAAATGGATACTAAAGAAATACGCTTAAAATTTTCGAATGAGTTTGAAGGTAAACTCATTGCACCTCATGGAACTGCTCTCGTTGGTGGCGAGGAGGGTATGCTAGCACCCTATGATATGCTTTTGGGTGCACTGGGATCTTGTCTTTATGCCACTTTTTTAGGCATAGCAAAGAAAAAACGCATTGGATTTGAACGCATAGAAATGCATGTTGAAGGAGAAAAGAGAGAGGAAATACCGACAACACTCAAATGGGTCAATGTAAAGTTTACAATCATAAATGCCGAAAAAGAGTTAGGACTCACACAAGCGGCTAAACTTGCAACCGAATATTGTTCTATCTATCAAACCATTTCACAGGTTGCTGAAATGTCATATGAGGTGATTTTCGCTGATGCTGTTTGAGGTTGAACATCTCTCATCACAGCTTTTAGCTCAAATCTTGTTATATAATAACATTTGAGTCATCTCAGGATGCCTCAAACCGATTTTCGCTGACGCTGTTTGAGGTTGAACATTCCTCATCACAGCTTTTAGCTCAAATCTTGTTATTTTAATAAAAAAGTCACAATTTAACTTTACTGGGAAAGTTAAATTGTGACTCTATGAGAAAAAAAGGGAAGATTAATTTTGATTGCGTCTAAATCTTGAACTTCTATCCACTTGATTGTTAAAAGCATTTAAATGATTTTCAGAAGCGTTTTTTAGAGCTTCAAATACGGTTTTAACATCTGCTGGTAAATCTTCTTTTAAGAAAGATTCATACATTGAAATGTTAAATACTTCTGCATCCACACCGGTTTGATAAGCTTCAGTTAGGCTATTCGGAAGGACTACAATTTGATCAGATTCATTTACAGGTAAATCTATATCGTATTTTTCAAATAGAGGCTCTAACCAGCTTATGTGATTTGTTTCAGCCTTTGCAATATTTGAAAAAGGTCTTATTGTACCGTATTCACTCATGATGAGTTCGTATTCTGCCAGTGCGGTGTATTCGTCTTGAATCGCATAGATGAGCATTTCGTCCAGTGTATGTGTATCATTTTCTAGGGCGCCTGTAGCACCGTAATTTTCAATATCTGCAAATGATAAACTCATAGCAGAAACTAGAGTTAAAACGAGTATAAATAACATTGTCTTTTTCATAGTGAACTCTCCTTTAATTAATCGACACATTCAAATGTGTTTGGTTGTTTTCTTCTATGGGATTACTATACTGCTGAATTATGAAGATGGTATGGAGAGTATATGTTTTATGTGAGGATTTAACTTTTATTAAGGAAGTGATTTAAATGAGTTTTAAAATTAACATGCCTTCAGTTCAAAGTGGACCGAGCCAGATCGGGCCTAGCAAGAGCTATTACGAAACTCAAGCTCGATTCCAGTCTATATTGGAAAACAAATTAAATGTGAAAGCAACGCCTGATGTGACGGAGACGTCTAAAGTGAGTCGTGCAAAAACAGAAGATCAGGGTTTTGATGCTCAAAATGTATTGCTTAAGAGTGGCGTGTCAGCAGATGCTTTGAATGAAAAGTTGGAAGGCACTGCTTTGGCTGGTTTGGGGAATGATTTTGTGGCAGCAGAGCAAAAATACGGTATCAATGCATGGTTTTTAACTGGGCTTGCAATACATGAGTCTGGATTTGGAACGAGCCGAATTGCTCAAGACAAAAACAATATTTTTGGCTTTAGAGCCTATGATGCTACGCCATACAGCAGTGCTGCTCAGTTTGACAGCAGAGGAGACAGTATTGATAAAGTGGCGCAATATTTAGCAGAGCATTATACAAATCCCTCAGGAAAGTATTTTAATGGCATCTCAGTGGATGCCATTGGCAAACGCTATGCCACTGATCCAAATTGGTCAAATGCACTTCAATCCAGAGTGGCACAATTGATGAAATTAGGTTGACAATAAAAATAAGTAAGCCTTAGAGAGCATAAGCGCAGAAGAGATAAGGCATTTAAAAGTGAGGAAAGAAATGGGAAAAGTATATTTTAAGAGAGTAACCAGCAACGAGTCTGAAGCGTTGAGCTCGGCAGCACAAATGTTGCTTGAAAAAGTCGTGGCGACAAAGGGTCATGTGTTTTCAAAAGAGGTGCCTATTAAGGTTCACTTTGGAGAAAAAGGCAATACGACATTTGTACCGGCTACGTGTTATGAGGGGATCATAGAGACGCTTAAGAAAAATAAGGTACAACCGTCTTTCATTGAGACGAATGTACTCTATAGAGGTTCAAGAACGACTCGAGAAAGTCACATTGAACTTGCAAAGTCACATGGTTTTACAGCACTTCCGATTATCATAGCTGATGGAGATCATGGTGAGGCTTATGATGAAGTTGAGATCCATAAAACTTATTTTGAAGCTTGTAAAATAGGGCATGAATTCTCAAAATACGATCAATTTATAGTGACCAGCCACTTCAAAGGGCATGGTATGGCTGGATTTGGCGGGGCAATGAAGCAACTGGCTATGGGATTTGCAGCTAGAGGTGGTAAACTCGCACAACACTCTGGTATCAGTCCTACGGTGAAGGCTTCCAAATGTATTGCCTGTGGCTTATGTATTCAAAAATGTGATGTAAATGCAATTGATTTGGGTGAAAAAGCGGTTATAGACCCAGAAAAATGTGTAGGGTGTGCAGGCTGTATTGCCGTTTGTCCAGTTGGAGCCATAAGAAACGATTGGAGTGGCAAGAATTTTAGAGAAAAAGTGGCTGAGTATGCTTATGGCGCTCAAAAGGGGAAAGATAATATTTATATTACTTTCCTAATCAATGTCACTGAAGAATGTGATTGCATGGGGGAACATATGAAGCCGATTGCGAAAGATATTGGCGTGTTTGCATCTGATGATCCTGTTGCAATTGATGTTGCATGTCTTGATATGCTTCAAAAAGAGCATGGACATCCTGTATTTGAAACTGGTAGAGCGACTATTAAACATGCTGTTGAGATTGGATTGGGAACAGATCAAGTGGAACTCGAAGAAATTTAGGTTCGTAATTCTATTTGTAAATATAAAAGACTGCCTGGAAACAGACAGTCCTTGTGAAATCGGCATACAGCATGTATGCCAATTTTTAATTAAAACAACAAGATTTGAGCCGAAAGCTGTGATGAGGAATGTTCAACCTCAAACAGCGTCAGCGAAAATCGGTTTGAGGCATCAAGAGATG
>NZ_JADKNH010000004.1:33503-81916 GCF_015352425.1 Fusibacter ferrireducens
ATGACGCAAATGTTGTTAAAACAACAAGATTTGAGCCGAAAGCTGTGATGAGGAATGTTCAACCTCAAACAGCGTCAGCGAAAATCGGTTTGAGGCATCAAGAGATGACGCAAATGTTGTTAAAACAACAAGATTTGAGCCGAAAGCTGTGATGAGGAATGTTCAACCTCAAACAGCGTCAGCGAAAATCGGTTTGAGGCAGCGAAAGATGACGCAAATGTTGTTAAATGGTGTTCTAATCGTATTTTAATTATATTTGATTATAATCTTATACAAGAGAATAGATTATTCAGCTGCTTCATTTTGATTCATTTGAGACATAAATGCAGCTGCCATCTCTGCCGCTTTTTTCATTTCTGTCTCAATCATCTGCTTACACTTTTCTGACTGCCCCTCTGCAACGGTTATGCGTGCACTGGTTTTGGCAACTTCCAGCTTAATGAAATCTGTGGCTAATATTTTTTCAAGTGTCTCTTTAATCATTTTTTTAGAGTCGTCTTTGATCAAGTACTCAGAAAATTGATCGTGAATTGAAATGACAATACGACCCTCAGTATCAATTTTTATGTTTTTAATAAAGAGTTCGAGCATTTTAGTACCTCCGTTTTTACTATAATCCTATTTTATTTTAGCACTTTTTAGGATTTATACAACTGTTATGAAAAAGGAGCTTTGTTATGATGCATTTGATTCGAAAATTAGGAAAGTGGTTGGGCTATTCAGGGCGTACCATTAAACAGTCTTTTGAAAGATTTCCAATTACATTAATGGCAACCTTTGCAGTGGTGGTGATATTTGTGATGATAATTCATGCAATGCACCCAGATGACTATCAGAATGTGCTTATGGTGTTTGCGCTTGCAATGCCTTTTTCGGCGATTTTAAAATTATGGCATGAGCGGACGGGCAAGCTCAAGCTAGGCATGCAAGCCATTTTGACAGTTCTCTTGATGATCAGCTATTACTTTGTGATTCCAGAGCCAAAATCAGATGTGTTTTGGGGTCAATATTTTGTATTGCTTATTCTATTTTATGCGGTGTTTTTTCTGGTGCCTTATTTTCCAAGAAGAGAGGGTTTCGCGCTTGCGCTTGTTGAGCGTGCGGGTAAGTTTTTTTTAACGACCTTGTATTCAATCGTGCTTTACTTGGGTTTGAATGCCGTGCTTTTTTCTGTGGAGAAATTATTTGAACTCAATTTGCCATCTGAACTGCCAGCAGATTTATTCTTTTGTGTTTTAGGCTTCTTTGCGGTACCATATTTTTTAGGCAGTTTACCCGAGATTCAACACCAAGAAAAGCCTGAAGGCTTTTCAAAGATTTTTAAAACCTTGTTCTTATATATACTCATACCAGTTCAATCAATTTACACTTTGATTTTATATGCATATTTTATTAGACTGCTGGTAATTCAAACTTTCCCTGAAGGCATTATTGGGGACTTGGTGATTTGGTATGCATTGGTGAGTTTTTTGACTTTATTCAGTGTCAAGGATTTACGTGAAGACGTCCCGTGGCTTGACAACTATACGAAAATTTTCTCAGTGACAATGGTAGTTCCATTGGGCATGTTCGCAATTGCAATGGGTATCAGAATCCAGCATTATGGACTCACCATGGCGAGGTACCTTTCAATTGTGGCAATGATTTATCTTGTGATTGCTTATGTCACTTTGCCCGTGAGAAAAAGAGATGTATCTGTACCACTCTATATTATGGCCATATGCATGATTACCGTGAGTTTTTTTGGTGTGTTGTCTTGGGATCGCGTTGTTCTTAAAGAACAGACGAACAGACTTGAAAGATACTTGATTGAAGCTGGGTATACTTTAAATGAAACGAATTGGATTGCACCAACAACTGTCTCTGAGGAACAACAAGAATTGATTTCAGATCGTCTGATTTATTTGACAGATCATTATGAGATCGGTGAAATCACGTTATTGCCAGAGGGATTTGAAATTCATCAAGCAGAGCAATACTTAGGGTTTGAGATTAAACGCAGCTATCCACGCTATAATACTGTAAATTACTTCAATCAAGCTTTTGTGAATCAGAACGCGCCAGTGGATGTCAAAGGTCAGGATTATGTGATGTTACTCAATCGATATGAGGATAGATCCTATAGCTTGTATGATGCACATATCCTACTTGAAAAAGCAGGTCCATCTGGAAAGACAGCGTCATTTGAAGACGATGAGTATTCAAGTATGAAAGTGACAATAGAGGGGTTATTTGTGGGTGAAATCAATGTAGATGACCTTGCTGAAAAGGCATCTGTATCCAATGAAAACACCCAAATAATTGAGTTTAAAGCATCGGATGGCGAAGTGCTTTTACTGGAATTTAGCTTTATCGAAATCAGCGGGAACAAAAAGACTACAGGGGAGTTGGCTGGCATTGACTATTATCAATGTTGGCTAAAAGTTAGCAAGAAATAAACAGAAACTTAAAGTGTCCTTAATATGCTCTTGATGTTGCTGAGTTATCCTGTAATTGTTCCAATAGACAATTACAGGATATTGAGTGGATGAGAATATACTTGTCCCAGAATCTCAATTGCGATAGATGTACACGAAAAGCATATGTTAGGAGGCAAAAAAGGTGAATGCAGTTATATTCGATTTTGATGGTACGATTATCAACACAAATGAACTCATTAAAGAGGGGCTAAACAGTTTTGCAGAAAAATATAGAGGCTATAAACTGGTTACAGAAGAACATAGAATGCTTGTTGGCAGAACTTTGGAAGATCAGATGGCCTATATCAATCCACATAAATGGCAATTGATGAGTAATCATTTTAAAATATGGTATGCACATAACCACAATGCAAAAACATGTGCGTTTCCAGGAATGATTAGATTAATCAAAGAACTTTATGAGCAAGGGGTAAGATTGGCAATCGTGTCCAATAACAGTACGGCGTCTCTAGATATGGGGCTCAAACACTTGGGAATTGAAACTTACTTTGAATATGTGATTACAAGAGATGATGTGGACGAGACGAAACCATCCCCAGAAGGCATTAAAAAAGTTATGGAACTCATGAATCTTCAGAATCATGAATTGATTTATATAGGTGATACGGCAGGTGACATATATGCTGCAAAAAATGCTGAGATTGCAAATGCAATCGTTGGTTGGAGCAGTATAGGCGCTGACGCCATCATGAGATTGCAACCTGACTACGTCTTAAGATCCGCATCACACCTTCACGATATTATTAGAGAAAAGAAATGTGAAGTTGCGTGATTAAAATGACCACATGACTAAATTTAGAGAAGCAGATGTTGATGACTTGAAAATTGGATCATTTACAAGTTTGGAAACTCGAAGCTGGATCAGTACTTTTGACCAGCATTCGAGTTTTTTTATGTTTTAAACACACGATAGGAGCAAAAATGCTCTATTGTGGCGGGCATTTTAAAAGTAAAACTTTTGTGAATGATAATAAATATCATTGACGCCTTTTTTAAAAAGGAGTACGATGTAGATAATAATAAATCCGATTAAAATACTAGGATATAAACGGAGGTCAAATATGACATCAGAAATTATAAAAATATGCAATTTAAAGTCGAGTGTTGAAGGCCAGCAAATTCTTAAAGGCATTGATCTGGATATTAAGGCAGGTGAGATTCATGTGATCATGGGTCCGAATGGTGCGGGAAAGTCCACACTTGCCAATGTTTTGATGGGGCATCCTGCCCATAAGGTAGATACAGGCGAAGTGACTTTTATGGGCAAGGACTTGTTGACTATGAAAGTGGATGAACGCGCAAAAGCAGGCCTCTTTCTATCCTTTCAATACCCCGAAGAAGTCCCTGGCGTAACCGTGGAAAACTTTCTCAGAACCGCTAAGAAAGAAGTCGCAGGCATTATGCCCATGGCCTTATCTTTTAAAAAAGAACTTCATAGCAAGATGGAAATGCTCAATATGGATTCCAAGTATTTAGAGCGCTATCTCAACCAAGGTTTTTCTGGTGGTGAAAAGAAAAAAAATGAAATTTTACAGATGGCTGTCTTGAATCCTAAACTCGCCATATTAGATGAGACGGACTCAGGACTGGACATCGATGCCATCAGGGTGGTTTATGAAAGTGTTCAAAAGCTATCTAAGGCGGATAACGCCATTTTGGTAATTACCCATTATAATAAAATTCTCAATTACATCACACCAGATTACGTGCATGTGCTCGTGGACGGCAAGATCGTTAGAAGTGGTGATGTGACTTTAGCTGAGGAGATAGAGTCTAAAGGTTATGAGAAAAGAGAGTGGTGAACACATGGCAAAGAAAACCTATATTGAAGAAGTGAATCGCGGCGTCTATGACATCATTAATAAGGAAGACCATAGATACAAAGCAGATAGAGGTCTTACAGAGGATATTATTAGAGAAATTTCTAGGGAGAAAGACGAACCACAGTGGATGCTGGACTACCGTTTAAAATCTCTTGAAATTTTTAATGCCAAGCCAATGCCCACTTGGGGCGCTGACTTAAGTGAATTGGACATGGATAACATCGTACATTATGTGAGACCTAACACGGATATGAGTACTTCTTGGGACGATGTACCAGAGGACATCAAGCAAACGTTTGATCGTTTGGGGATTCCAGAAGCAGAAAAAAAATCACTTGCTGGCGTGGGTGCACAATATGACTCGGAAGTGGTCTATCATTCCATGAGAGAGGATTTAAAAGCAAAAGGTGTCGTCTACACGGATATGGATTCAGCTGTTAAGGCGTACGAGAGCATTGTCAGAAAATATTTTATGACGATGATTACCAACAGAGATCATAAGTTTTCAGCACTACATGGTGCGGTATGGTCAGGGGGATCGTTTGTCTATGTGCCGGAAGGTGTTGAAGTGGACTTTCCTCTACAGTCATATTTTAGACTCAATGCCAAGGGAGCGGGCCAGTTTGAGCACACTTTGATCGTTGTGGAGAAAAATGCAAGTCTTCACTTTATTGAAGGATGTTCTGCACCAAAGTATTCTGTTCAAAATTTACATGCTGGTGCTGTGGAGCTCTTTGTGAAAGAAGGTGCCAAGCTCAGATATAGTACGATAGAAAATTGGTCTAGAAATATGTATAATCTCAACACAAAACGTTGCATGGTGGAGAAAAACGGCAAAATCGAATGGGTATCCGGCTCTTTTGGATCAAAAGTTTCCATGCTCTATCCCATGAGCATACTAAAAGGTGAAGGGGCTTCCTCTGAATTCACAGGGATTACCTTCGCAGCTAAAGGACAGTATCTGGACACAGGCACAAAAGTTGTTCATGCGGCACCCAATACGACTTCTATTGTCAATTCCAAATCAATTTCTAAAGACGGTGGTCATGCCTTCTATAGAGGGTTACTCAGAGTGACGCCAAATGCTGTAAATGTAAAGTCCACAGTGAACTGTGAATCACTCATGCTAGATAATCGCTCAAAGTCAGATACACTGCCCATCATAGAAATCGGCAACGAGCAAGTGGACATTGGTCATGAAGCCAAAATTGGCCGTATTAGCGATGACACAATTTTTTACCTTATGAGCAGAGGCATCAGTGAAGCAGAAGCCAAGGCAATGATTGTCAGGGGTTTTGTAGAACCGATCACAAAGGAGCTGCCTCTTGAGTATGCTGTAGAACTCAACAATTTGATCAATTTAGAACTAGAAGGAACCATAGGGTAGGAGGCGCACATGAATTTTAGACAATATCATCAAGAGGCATTTAATAAAATGGAGACGCCTGTTTGGAATCGCGTCAGTTTGCCAAAGGGCATGTTTCCAATCCCGAGTTACAAGATGGATGCCTCCATTACAAGTGATTCCGAACATATTCATATTATGACATTTCAAGAAGCCTTAGATACAGAGCATGCCATAAGCCCATTGGAAAAAGAGGCTAAGAAGCACTTGGGAGACCATTTTTCTCACTTTATCAATGGTTATTTTAATTCGGGATATGTGATTCGGTCCACTTCAAAAGCCTTAGAGGTGCCAGTGGTGGATATACACTATATTTTAAGTGGCGAAACGCGAACGCTTATTGACAATCATTTGATTGTTGCAGAACCGGGCGCAAAACTTGATGTGATAATAGATTACCATGCAGAACCTGCAAATGAGAACACACCCCAAAAAGCGTTTGAACCGATGAACCATTATGGGTTAACGCGTGTTATTGCAAAGCATGGCAGTCATGTAAGAATTTTTAAATTACAGCGTTTGAATCAAACGGCACACCATTTTGATCAGGTGCTTGCAAGTGTAGAAGAATCTGCGGTGGTCGATGTTTTTGATATTCAAGTGGGCAGTCAGTTTAAAGCCATCAGCTATGAAACAGACTTAAAAGGCAGACGCAGTGAAGCACATATAAACAGCATCTATTTTGGCGACAAGGATTCTAAATCGGATCTTTCATTCACGATGAATCATCAAGGACAAAAGTCAAATTCAAGTATTTTGTCAAAAGGTGCTTTGGATTCAAATGCGCTCAAAGTCTTTAGAGGTAATTTATTCTTTGAAACTGGAGCAAGTCAATCCGTGGGCAAGGAAGAGGAGTTCGTGATGCTTCTTGGTGAATCCATTAAATCGGATTCTATTCCTGCTCTAATGTGTTCTGAGGATGATGTTATAGGGGAGCATGCTGCAAGTGTTGGACAAGTTGACCTTAACAAACTTTTTTATTTGATGAGCCGAGGATTTTCAGAAACGGAAGCCAAAAAACTGATCATTAAAGCTTCTTTTGAAGAAATTTTAAGTGCTGTACCTTACGAAGCATTCAAGGTTACAGTTTCTGAAGAAGTGGATAAAAGGGTTTATTAAGAAGGTCAGATTGCGGATTGGAGGTAAATTATGAATGAAGATGTTTTAGAAGGTACTTATAAATCGTATTTTCCAGTTTTTGAGGCGCATCCTGATTTGATCTATTTAGACCATGCAGCAACAAGTCAAAAACCGTTAAGCGTCATTGAAGCCATAAAGGACCAAATGACTTTTGAGAATGGGAGTCCCAATAGAGGCGCGCATAAACTCAGTGTAAAAGCCACTGAAATTTACGATAATGGACGGCGAAAAGTGATTGATTTTATAGGTGGGATGGACCCTAGAGAAATTGTATTCACAAAGAATGCCACTGAAAGTTTGAATTTGATTGCCTATAGTTATGGGATGAATTTTTTAAAGCATGAAGACGAAATTGCAATTTTGATATCTTCTCATCACAGCAATATTGTACCATGGCAAATGGTGGCTCAAAAGACAGGTGCAAAGCTCGTTTACTTAATGGTGGATAGTGAAGGCAAAATGCCAGCATCTGAACTCGATAAAATAAATGAGCGCACAAAAATAGTTACTTTTCCTTGGATCAGCAATGGTATTGGCACAAGGATAGAGCCTAAAAGACTGATTGAAAAAGCACATGAGATGGGGGCAGTTGCAATTATTGATGCAGCACAAGTTGCAGGACATGAGCGGATCGACATCGCTGAATTAGATGCTGATTTTCTCGTCTTTTCGGGACATAAGATGTTTGGGCCTCAAGGCATAGGTGTTTTATATGGCAAATATGAATTGCTTGAAAAGATGCCGCCTTTTTTGACAGGAGGTGACATGATTGAGTATGTCACTTGCTTTGAAACAACTTATGAAGAGGTGCCCAAGCGATTTGAGGCAGGGACGCAAAATGTCAGTGGTGTGAAGGGTTTGGTAGCAGCGATTGATTTTATAGAAGCGATTGGCATGCATTCTATACAGAATCATGAGCGTAAATTGACGCAATATATCGTTGAGCAATTAAAAAAGTTGCCTTTTATTACGATTTATGGCGCTGAAACGCTTGCAGATCGAGGTGGGCTTGTGGTTTTTAATGTGACAGGTGTTCATCCTCACGATGTGGCTTCCATCTTGGATGATTACGGCATTGCCATCAGAGCTGGTCATCATTGTACACAACCTTTGATGCAACACTTAGAATTAACAGCAACTTGTAGAGCCAGCTATAGTCTTTATAATTCGGAGCAAGATGTAGATCGATTGATAAAAGCGCTCTTTAAAGTAAGGAAGGTGTTTGGATATGACGACTGATTCGATTTATACAGAAATCATCATGTATCACAACAAGGAAGGCCATAACAAGCATAGATTAGAGGCGCCTTCACACGTGGAACGTGGGCATAATCCCAATTGTGGGGACGATTTGACGTTACAAGTTAATGTTGAAAAAGGTATCATAAAAGAGGCGGCCTTTGTGGGAACTGGTTGTGCCATCAGTACTGCCGCCATGTCGATTATGATCGATCTGGTTAAAGGCAAGTCCGTTCAGGAAGCGCAAGAGCTGGTGTCTATTTATCTGGAGATGATCAGAGGTCACAAGATAGCACATGAAGACTTAGAGAGACTAGAAGATGCTCAGATTTTTGAGTCCCTTCAAAACATGCCTGCCCGTGTAAAGTGTGGCACTTTGGGTTGGCATTGTATGCGCGTTATTTTGGAGTCTTTAGAACCGCAGACGTCAGAGGCGGAATGAGATTATGATGATTGAAGAGAAATCTTTTAGAAGCTGTTTTAAAATCCAACCTTGCGGCAACTTTCAATAGTGCCCCCAAAAAGGTTGGATTTTTATTTAAACAGCGAAAATCATTTCGAGTTGCCTCAAATGTTGCTCGAATAAATTCGTTGGGATATGTGGCTGTTTTAGGGTATTTATATCCATATCAAATTGTTCATGATATAATTTGAATATATAGAAAGTTCTATAAAGGAGTAAATGGGATATGATTGATGAAAAACAGGTTAAGAAGGCGCTTCTAGAGGAGCAAAAAAATGAAATCACAGGTCATTTGATCTATAAAAAGCTTTCAGTTAAAATTAAAGACAAAAGCAACGCAAAGATTTTAAAGCGCATTAGTGATGACGAACTCAAGCATTATGAACAGCTTAAGTCTTTGACTCAAACAGATGTTTCTCCAAAATTCTTTAAAGTGCATCTTTATACTTTTATCAGTCTTGTGTTCGGGTTGACATTTGGTATTAAACTGCTTGAAAAGGGCGAGGATCAAGCTCAATATCAGTATGCGCAGATGCTTGATAATGGAGATGTTATTCAGGGGATACTATCGGATGAAGAAGTGCATGAACAAGAGCTTATAGCGATGATTGATGAAGAACGTCTCAATTACATTGGATCGGTAGTCTTAGGCTTGAACGATGCTTTAGTAGAACTCACAGGTGCACTTGCAGGCTATACGTTTGCCTTTCAAAACACTAAAATTATAGCGCTTACAGGTTTGATTACAGGTATTTCGGCTTCTTTTTCGATGGCTGCATCTGAGTATTTATCGTCGAGACAAGAGGAAGATGAGCTGGCTCAGAAAACGGCTGCGAAATCTGCGCTCTATACAGGCATCGCCTATGTGATCACAGTGGCGCTTCTGATCATGCCTTTTTTATTGATTCAAAATCCGTTTGTGAGTCTCATATTGACGTTATTCACAGCAGTTGTTATCATATTTGGATTCAATTACTATATTTCGGTGGCAAAGGATGTGCCTTTTAAGAAACGGTTTATTGAAATGGCACTCATCAGTTTAGGCGTATCCGGTATTTCTTTCTTAGTTGGCGTTGCGGTTAAAGTGATATTTGGAATAGAAATTTAAAAGGTCGGTACTTATTATGTATGACATTAGAGATATATTGAATAAAGGCATCGAAGTGGCTAGAAAGAAAAGATCTATTTATGAGAAGATCAGAGAAGATAATGGCGATATTAGGGTGCGAATGATGGTGCAAGTGATGCTCAATGCTGTGGACACAGATATCAAACATTATCAGAATATGATTTCAAATATTACAGATGAAATGGCGGAGGCCATCGATTTTGGAACCTATGATAAAATAGCTTCGCTTGTGAATCAATTTTCGAGACTTTTTCTTGCACCAGAGATTAGAGAACGTGGGCTTTTGTTAGATTATGCCATAGAAATTGAAAAGTCTATTTATGCACTCTTAGTAGATATCAAAGGCCGATTGGTAACCAGTGAAGTTATCACAAATTCGATTTCATACTACGTGCTGATCGAAATGATTGAAACAAAACAAGAATTTATTTTGGAACTCGAATCTTTCAAAAAGACTTCTTAAGCATCCATAACGTTGCAAAGCCCTTGTTTCACGGTTTAATTAAATAGGAATATCAAGTATATTATGTTATAATATCTTCAATGTTTATGAGTTTGCAGATTGGCTATAAATGACATGTAATAACAACAATGGAGGTCGATATGAGTGTAAAAAAACAAGAGCATAAGCTTCATGCCTTAAGCATACATATGAAGTATGGTGAAGTTTTGCATATTGATGACATCAGTAAGGAGAGAAAAGATAATTACCTGAAACTCTGTACAGAGTTTGGTACTTCAATTATTGTAGAGGATGAGGACAGTGTTCGTAATCTATTAAGTCAGGATGTAGCTAAGATATCCGTGAAAGAATACTCTCATGAGTATAGAGGGTATTTTTTCCCTATTAAAAAGGGGCTATTGTCAGAAAGCACATTTGGCAGACGATTATATACAATTGCCATTAAACTTTTTGTGTTATTTTCCGTATTTATTGTTCTTGGATTCATTGGACTTAAGGTGGTCGAAGGCACTATTGTAGATGTGATGTTTGATCCGGATTTACTGAGAGCACTTTTAAATGAAATGCTCAGTATGATTGGCAAGCTCTTTAAATATACGTTTATTTTGATGTTGCTGGCTAATTTAGTGGATTATGCGTTAAGCTATAAAGCGTATTACCCGGTAAACCAAGATGGTACAGAACCAGTGGAAATCACAAGAGTAGGTAACACTGCGGTTGTTTTAGTTTTTGCACTTTGTTATACAATTGCAGTAAGGATTGTAAGTGCAGTGTTTTTACTTTAAGTATTGATGGAGTAGATATGAATTAGAAAATATAGATACGATGTCTATCTTTTTTACAAAAGAGCGCATAAAAAATCGGGTCACGATAATGTAACCCGATTTTTTTGCGCCATTTATTTTTGGACAGATGATTTTTGATTGCCTTTTGTAGGCTTTGGTGCCGCTTTACTTTGAGAAGCTTGTTTGTTCTTAGCATTTTTTGAGGCTTCCCATGTTTGATAGTCCTTAAGCATACGAAGTGCTCTTTTAATTTTTTTATCCTTAACACTTGAAGTGTCTTTGAGAATTCTTGACATGTGCATCATCTGAATTTCAATGTATTTAGGATTATTGAGCTGATTAGCACTAGGAGCTTTTTTTGACTTCTTAAGTGATGCCGACATGGCTTCTTTAAACATCAATAGTTGAAAACTGGTTTTCTTTTGTTTTGGGACTTGCTTTGATGTTTCATAAACTTGGGTGAATAATTTTTCAAGATTCTTCTTTTGATATTGATATAACGCAATAGCGCCGCCAATGGCTAAGACTAAGACGATACCAATAATGATCATACTAGTTGTACTCATTCTGCACACTCCTTTTAGCTAATACATCTACTATTTTAACATGTATTTAGTCAGAAGAGAACTAAATTTTCATGATGATATGGATGTGAAAGATTCAGTTGAATCATACAATCACGGACAATTCTGTGGTGATAGATTTTAAAGGCAACATCGCTTGAAAATCATTTTAAATGATCTTTTCACCATTGTAAACTTCTCCGCCAGCATCTTTAAGGAAAGCATAGTGTTCTGTCCAAAGCGTTTTATATTTGACTGCTTGCGCGTGGATGGAACGCGTATCTTTCGGAAGACTTTTGACTATTTTTCCTGGGACGCCTACGACAAGTGAAAAGGGTGGAATGATCGTATTTTCTTTGACGAGGGCACCGGCTGCGATGATGCTGCCTTCGCCTATAACGGCTCCGTTTAAGATCGTGGCACTCATGCCAACGAGACAATGATCTTCTATAGTGCAGCCATGAATAACCGCATTGTGCCCCACTGTAACATAATCTCCAATGAGCGTTGGATTATGATCGCCAACATGCACGACACTATTATCTTGAATATTGGAGTACTTGCCTATTTTTACAGTATTGATATCTCCTCTGACCACTGTGTTGAACCAAATACTGCTGAAGAGGCCGAGGTTGACTTGACCGATAACTTTTGCACCCTCTGCCACATAGCTCTTCTCGTGACACTCTGGAAATTGATTTTTAAAAGGGATTTTCATAGAATAGCTCTCTTTCTTTAATTTTATTAATTATTATATCAAATTTGGGTATAAATAAGCCATAGAACTTGAAGCGATAGGAAGGGATGTGGCTTTATGATAAATAGGTTACGGTCAATTCTTGGGATAGAAATCTTTGAAACTACTGACAAAGAAATGATGATTCATGATCGAAAAGCGATCTTTAATTTCGGCGTGTTTTATTGGATTGTTCGGTTGTTTTTTTATTTATTTTCAAGTGGGCTTCACCTAGATGTGAAAAATATGCCCTACAATAGTGTCGTCTTTGGCGGTATCTTTCTATTTTTGATCGCTTTAAAGATCTTTAAAAAGGCATTTTGGATGGATGCATTTCTTGTATTTCTAATGCTTACCAAGGCACTTGATTTTGTGTTGTCCCCTAATTCGATACAATCGATGCTGGTTATTGTGTTGACGTTATTTATGCTTTTCTATTTTGTACGTGACTTTGTGAGGCTAATTCTACCTGTGGGCATTTTTTGCAGTGTGCTTTTAGTGGGCATTCTCTACAACAGTGCCAACGCACACGATGTTCTATTCAGTACAGCTTTAGTGTTGATTCTTTCAGTTCTGGCGGTTTTTTTTGGAAGAGATCGATATTTGAATCAGCATATGAATATCAAACTTACCCAAAAACAGGAAACACTTATGGAAGAGCTCAAATCAGTAAATTGTAATCTAAACGGAGAATTGTTGAAACAATCCGTTCATCTCATGAATATAGAAGAGGCTGAAGCAAAGTTCAGAGCCTTGACCAGTGCCATTAATGCAGCTATTTTCCTCATAGATGATGAAGACAATGTGACTTATTCCAATCATTGGCTTTTTAATAATCATGGTGTCAATTATGAACATGTTCAGACGATAAATGATTTTAAAAAAATGTTTTCAGAAGAGACTTATGGGCGTTTAAAAGCTTCCTATAGGGCAACACAAAAGACATCAGAAAGTACGATTTTAAGAGAAATTCCATTTGTACTCCCAAACGGTGCACAACTTTGGATGAATGTAAAGTTCACCACAGTGGATACCAGTGGTGTATTGGTTACAGGTTTTGATGTGACAGAACGCAAAAAAAATGAAGAACGGATTGAGAAATTATCAGCTGTTAAAGATATCCTTATCAAACTCAACCCGTTGATGATTCAAAATATGAAAATGATTGATCTATTTGAATATGTGCTCACCCATATGATGGGGCATATTACACATGCGGATCTCGCCTGTATATTAAAATTAGAAGGTTCTAAAATGAAAGTACTCGCTTGCAAGGGTTATAATCAAGATAAATCAGAAACATACCAAATTGAGTTGGAGCAATCGTTTATTTACAGTGTGGCAAAAGGGGACTTGACGAAGCCCATTATCGTGAATGATATTCAAGAACAATTTGCAGGAGGATTCACCAATATTTTGGAAAATGATATGGCTTTACCAATACAATCTTCTCTGTGTACACCAATTTTAGTAGATGGTGTTTTGTATGGCATGATCAATATGGATGCCTTTCAAAATCATGTTTTTTCAAGCGAAGACATGTCAATCATGGGCTTCTTAGCAGAACAATTGGGCTATGCGATAAAAACTCAACGCATGCTTGAAACACGTCCGCAAACTTAGTGCCTGTCTATAGCCTATAGACGTTATGCTATGACGTTGAACAGTGCATTTGAAGTACAGTCCATTTTAAATTTTGTATGGTCACCTCTGCCCATATCTACGGAAAAGCCGGCCTTTTTGATGCGACCTTCAATGCATTGACGACAGTGAGCGGCTTCATCACCTGTACAAATTTTATCTTTATAGAGTTCATATTTTTCTCTGACATCTGTAGGGGACAAATTGGGCATTACCACATTTGCACCAGCTTTAAGCGCCTTTTCACGGCCATTTGGATCAAGTGTCCCCATTGCAGTGGTAGAAGGTAAAAGGGCCTCTGGAACAAGCAGACGCGTCAGAGCAAGCAAGATCAATGTCTTTTCCACTGTGCCACCCTGAGCACCTTTAAGGGGGGTCTCGTCGTGAGGAATATATGGTCCAATACCAATCATTTCTGGTGACAATGATTTTAGAAATCTCAAATCCTCAACGAGATCTTCATTTGTTTGATTGGGTAATCCGACCATGAAGCCTGCGCCAATTTGATAGTTTAGCTCTCTTAATGTGTAAAGACACGCTCGCCTGTTTTCAAAACTCATATTGGGATGCAAAGACTCATATAAAGCCTTAGAAGCTGTTTCGTGCCTTAGAAGATATCGATCAGTACCAGCTTCTTTGAGTGCAACATAGCTCTCTTTGGAGCGCTCACCTATAGAAAGGGTGATGGCGCAATCTGGATGTTGAGATTTGATTGCGCGTATGATGTCCACTAGACGTGCATCAGTATAATAAGGATCTTCTCCACCTTGTAGCACGAAGGTTCTATAGCCTAATTGATAGCCTTCTTTACAGCAACTCAAAATCGCGTTTTTATCTAGGCGATACCGATCGACAGTGGTATTTGAGTTTCTTATGCCACAATAATTGCAGTTTTGCTTGCAATAATTTGTAAATTCAATGAGACCTCTCATATAGACAGCATCTTTGTAATGCGTTTTTTTTTTGGCTACGGCTCTGTCAAAAAGATATTGGAGATCTTCAGAGGATTTTATTTCATCTAACAACATTAAGAGTTGATCATCTCTCAAATTTGACGTATCGTATAAAGTATCAATTAAATTTCGAATATTGCTCATAGGACCTCCCAAAAAAATAAAAAAAATGCTTCTAAGAGCACGCGAAAGTAATGGTAATCCACAATCTATAGGTCACTACTTCCTTTGAGTTCAGAACGTTCTTAGCTCTTAGGTTGAATGTTGTATGAATCTCGTCTAATAAAAGTTGGCACCAATCAAAAGACAAGAAATACTACTTGTTAATAATTTATCAAATAAATGGTGTTTTGTCAACTGTTAGCATTAAGTTAGCATCCTGCGAACTTTGACAATTTTGTAAAGACATGAAATGATATCTGTGTAAAGGAGCGAAAAATGAAGTACCTAGAATCCATAGAAAAATTTAATCCAACAAACGCACAAGAAGCCAATGACAGAGCCGTTATTTTGGATTTTGCGGCGCATCATCCAGAGACCATTCTCACTCGAGAGAACCAAGTGGCGCATTTGACCAGTTCGGGTTTTATTATGAATGAAAAATTAGATAAAGTATTGATGGTCCACCATAATATTTATAAGACTTGGACATGGACAGGCGGACATGTAGATGGCAATGGCGATTTTCTAGAAGTTGCGATACAAGAGGCTATGGAAGAAACAGGGGTTAGTAGCATAAAACCACTTTCAAAAGAAATAATATCTGTGGATATCCTGCCTGTCTATGGGCATGAAAAAAGAGGCCGATATGTGTCTTCACATTTACATTTAAATGTCGCTTACGTGCTCATTGCGGATGAAAGCCAAGCACTTTTGGTAAAACCTGATGAAAACAGTGGTGTTAAGTGGGTCCCGATTGAAGCCATAGAGACACATTCAAATGAGTCTTATTTGATTCATATATATCATAAGATTATAGAAAAAGTAACTTCTCAAAAGGAGCGTTTCTAAAATGAGATTTTTTTTAACGGAATTGATCAAGACCACAGTGGACGATATCGTTGTCAAGGATCGACAAAATATTGAAGTGAAAGATAAATTGGCGTCAGATGTTGTAACGGACAAGGATATTGCTGTTGAAAGGTTCATTAAGCAAAAGCTTCTTGAGCGATTTCCAAAAGACCGATTTATAGGTGAGGAAGAGGATTCTGAAAAGGGACTATCCAATAAGCGCACATGGGTATTGGACCCGATAGATGGCACTTTGAATTATACAAAGGACATGCCTTATTTTGGGACGCAACTTGCACTTTACGAAAAGGGTGTGCCAATGCTCTGTGTGATCTATCTCCCGATTTTGAATGAGATGTACTACGCAGAACAGGGGCAGGGCGCTTTTTTAAATGGCAAGCGGCTGAAATCGGACCCAAATTTATCTGTACAGAAATCAATCATCACTTTTGGCGACTTTTCAAAGTCCAATCCGATATCGAGACCGGTTCAAGTCAACATGATGTCTAAACTTATGGAAGAAGCTTTAAAAATTAGAATTCAAGGGGCCTCTTCAGTGGATTTTGCATTTGTTGCCGCAGGGAGATCTGGTGCACATGTGATGTTTTCAAAACGTATCTGGGAGATTTCAGCTGGTCTCTTGTTGTGTCTTGAAGCGGGGTGTGTGACAAATGTGTCAGAAGACATGAGCGAGACGCTTGAAGGCAAAGGTGTTGTTGTAGCTCAAAACAGCAAAATACTGGAGCAAATCATGGTAATGCTAGAATAGAGAAACCGATGTAAATGAAATGTGAATATATTCGATATTAGGGTATTAATATTTTGTTATTCAATAAATCTCAAACAGAAAGAAGGAGATACTATGAAAAAGAGAAGTAGTGGGATTTTATTGCACATATCATCACTGCCAGGTGAATATGGGATTGGCGATTTCGGTAAAGGTGCTTATGATTTTATTGATTTTTTGGAAGACTCAGGACAACATTACTGGCAAATATTACCGATAGGGATTACTGGATATGGCGATTCGCCCTACCAATCTTTTTCTGCGTATGCGGGGAATCCTTATTTTATAGATCTTAATGAGCTCATTCAGTTGGGGTATTTGGATGGAAAGCATGTTGCCAAAGTGGACTTGGGCAAACACAAGCATAAGATCGACTATGAAAAATTGTATAATCGAAAAATGCCTCTTTTGAAAGAAGCGTACGAAAATGCAAAAATTAAAATTAGGCCTGAACTGGATCGCTTCTTATTGGCTGAGGGTGACTGGCTTGAAAATTTTGCACTCTATATGGCAATTAAGAGTTATAATGACAATCAATCTTGGACAAACTGGGCAAAAGGTTATGAACATAAGAACACAGAAACTGTCTTAAAATTTAAAAAGACACATGAATCAGAAATTTATTTTTGGATTTTTACACAATATTTCTTTTTTAAACAGTGGTTTGCACTTAAAGCGGTTGCCAATAGCAAGGGTATTCAGATCATTGGAGACCTACCCATTTATGTGGCAGAGGATAGTGCTGACGTATGGGCGCACCCAGAGTACTTCAAACTGGATGCAGCACTGAGACCAACTTGTGTTGCAGGTTGTCCGCCGGATGCTTTCTCGTCAACAGGACAACTTTGGGGTAATCCAATCTACAATTGGACTTTTATGGAGGCAAATGGTTTTAAGTGGTGGATTGAACGAATTGATTACAGTCTAAAGCTTTTCGACACTATTCGAATTGATCATTTTAGGGGATTTGATGCGTATTGGGAAATACCTTATGGCGACCTAACCGCTGAAAATGGCAAATGGGTAAAAGGCCCTGGAATAAAACTATTTGAAGCGATCCAAAGACAGTTGGGCGCTGTTGATATCATTGCTGAAGATTTGGGTTTTTTAACAGAAAGCGTCATCGAACTTCGAAAGGCAACAGGATTTCCGGGTATGAAAGTGCTTGAATTCGCATTTGATACAAGGGAAGAGAGTGATTATTTACCACATAATTTTGAAAAAGAGTGTGTTGCCTACACTGGAACACATGATAATGATACGATAATGGGCTGGATGAGCAATGTGATTAAATCAGATCGGGATTTTGCGATAGAATATCTTAAACTGGATAAGCATGAAGGGTATAACTGGGGTTTCATTAGAGGTATTTGGTCTTCAACAGCATATTTGGCGATTGCTCAAATGCAAGATTTTTTAGGGCTGGATGCCAAAGCGAGAATGAATACGCCCTCTACACTGGGTGGGAATTGGCGTTTCAGAATTTCGAACAGAGATTTGACCAAGGCGCTGAGTGATAAGATAAAGGGGCTCACAAAACTCTATGGGCGACTGTGAGTGTTTTGTGAGGGCAACGCCTTTGTATGTATGAAAGTCATTTAGGCATAACTATTAAAGTCGTTTAAGCCATCCTCTTCTAACAGTGTTTAAAAAGATTAAAAATCACCTCATACCATAAATAGAGGTGATTTTTGTATGTCTATGGCGGGTATCCAAGTGAATTAGAATCAACAATGCGGTTATTCATCTTGAAAAGGCAACTTAAAAATGTGATAATTAGGGTAACGAAAAGATTTTGAAAATGTAAAACATTTACTTGAAATCCGCTTATAAAAAATCGTTCCAGCGATGGTGCTGGTATTCTATATATAATCTTTACAGAGCCGTTTGGCAAAACCCATCATCAGAGGTAGGCAGAAAATTTTATCATGGAGTACAAGGAGGAAATTTTTAATGGAAAATGTATTGAATGGATTACAACCGGAAAGTGTTTTTAAGAATTTTGAAGCACTCACAAGAATCCCCAGAGAATCGGGTAATGAAGCCGCAGTTGCAGACTATCTCGTTTCGTTTGCAAAGAATCTAGACCTTGAAGTGATCAGGGAAGACTCCAATAACGTTATTATCAAGAAATCAGCTACTGCGGGTTATGAGCATGCGCCGACTGTGATCTTACAGGGGCATACAGATATGGTTTGTGTCAAACTGGATGAATTAGAATTTGATTTTAACAGTGAGCCGATCCCGCTTGTACTCGAAGGTGATTTTATAAAGACAAAAGGGACAACGCTTGGTGCAGATAATGGCATTGCTGTGGCAATGATGATGAGTATTTTAGAGTCTAAGACTCTAGCACATCCAGCACTTGTGGCGCTCTTTACAGTTTCTGAAGAGACGGGTATGGATGGTGTAGTGTCTTTAAACCCAGAAAATGTTAAGGGCGATATCTTAATTAACATCGATTCAGAAGAAGAAGGCACGCTTTTAGCTTCTTGTGCAGGTGGTGCAAATAATATCATTGAATATCCATTTGAAGTTCAAAAGACAACTTTAGACGAAGGGTTTAAACTTGTAATTCAGGGTTTAAATGGTGGTCATTCAGGTATTGAGATCAATAAGAACAGAGCAAATGCGATTAAACTCATGGGTAGAGTCCTAAAATCATTTGAAAAACATTTTAAATTTGAAATTGCAAAGATTTCTGGTGGAGAAAAGATGAATGCCATTGCAAAGAGAGCTGAAATGACCTTTGTGGTGAAAAGATCAGATGTTGAAATTTTGGAACAACTGGTGCCTTTGTTACAAGAAATGTTTGTCAACGAATTCTCTGCAACGGATGGAGGTATTAAACTTGTATTGACTGAAGTGGATGATATCCCTAAGACGGTTATGACTGAAGCATCAGCAAAAGATATTGCCAATATCATTAGATTGATACCGTTTGGTGTTCAGACTATGAGTGGTGGCATTGAAGGCTTGGTGGAAAGTTCAAGTAATTTAGGTGTCTTAGAACAAACGGCATCGACTTTGAAGTTTACAAATGCGGTGAGAAGCTCAGTCAAATCTTTAAAATCTGAAATCAATGAACGTTTTGAAATCATCAGCGAAATGACGCATTCTAAAAACTATATAGAGTCCGATTATCCAGAATGGCAATTTAAACTGGAATCACCAATCAGAGAGTTGATGAAAACAGTCTATGCTGAAATGTTTAATAAAGAGCTCAAAGTGGATGCCATTCATGCAGGACTTGAATGTGGTTTCTTAAGAGAAAAAGTGGGTGATATCGATATGATTTCTTTAGGCCCAAATCTCTTTGATGTGCACACGCCATTTGAGAAGTTAAGCATTTCATCTACTAGGCGTGTTTATGAATTTCTTTGTGAAGTTTTAAAAAGATTAAAGTGATGGATTGCATATAGAGTGTAATGAAAAAACCCTCATCATGCCTTTCTTTGCCCAAGAGTCCTCGCCTTTGGCTGTGGATTGTGTAAAGAGAGATATGGAGAGGGTTTTATTATTTTACATATACGCTTAAGCAAGCTAAAATTCGTTGTACGAATAGACCTGGTTACGCCCCATGGCTTTAGCTTTATAAAGAGAAGCGTCGGCACGTTCTAATAGTCTTTCTAAATTTTCATTGGACATGAGCTCATAAACGCCTGCGCTGATGGAAACTTTTAAATCAGGAATATCCCAATGGATATGTTCAACTTCCGTTCGAAGCGTCTCAGCAAGTTGAGGTGCATTTTCTGAATAGATAATTGCCAAAAATTCTTCACCGCCTATTCGAGCAATGGGATTACCTGACAACACTTCTGTAAAAACTTCACCAAGACGTTTCAATACGAAATCACCTGTACCATGTCCAAATTGGTCGTTGATCTTTTTAAAGAAGTCGATGTCGATCATGATGACAGCTTTCATGGGATTAATGTGATGCTTTAAGTGAGATTCTATTAAATCCATGATATATCTTCTATTGTAGAGTTTAGTCAACTCGTCTGTAATGGAGGCGTGTTTCAGTATTGCATTGACATCTTTTAATTCAACTTGAGTAAGCTTGAGCTGTGTGATCATGCGGTGATATTCTTTCATAATATATAAAATTAAAAAGAAGATGAGTATAAGTAAGATCATAAGTGAGGAACCCATATCTAAAATTTGACTTTGCTTTGAGCTGTACCCCACAATTGAGTCGGGAAGATAGAATTCAATTAAAATGAGGACAAGCATAACACACAACTGCAGAAATAACATAAATCCGTATTTGAAGTTATTTAAAATAACGGCTGTTAAAAATACCATAAAAATGTAGAAGTAAGGGATCGAACTCGACAGGCCTCCGTTAAAGAACCAAAGTATAGGAAATACAATACAGGTTAGAAAAAAAAGAGAAACGTAGGAAGCTAATTTATAATTGTTTTTTTGAAAGACTTGGTTCAAAAAATAAAGATAGGATAAGCCCATTGAAAAGGTCACTAATGAAGTGATTGGCTCTAAAGCAAGCAAAAAATTGCCTATGGCTGCTGAAAAGCAAATAAGCATGCCACAGAGCATTGAAGTAACTAGGATTCTCATTTCGAGGTCCATATTTTTAAATTTTAGGTAAAAAGTTTCAAAAAAGTATTTCAATATAGGACCTCCAATGATTTGATATATTTAATTCTAATCTATTTGTAGATGTTATTCAATTTTAATTCTGTTGTTGAAAAAAAAAGCTTATCATCATTGAAATTTTGTCAAAGAAGATAAGCTATTATTACAACTATTGATTAGAGTGCTGTTCAACCTTTGACACTCTAGCTATTATTGATGACTAAAATCAGGAACTCCCCAGAAATAAAAGTCGTAATCAGAAGGTGAATCATCAGAAAAAGAACTTAAATCAGAGGATTCTTTTAAAATATTGCGCCCGTAAAATGCGCTTTGTTGGTCAAACGAACTTGCATTCGCCGTTGGACCTGCAAATGAAGCACTAAATAATGTCAACAAAATAATGGCAACAAGTACAAGTACGATTTCAATCTTTTGAACCATAATAAAAACACTCCTGTCCAGTGCACTTTTCAAAAATATCTCTTGTAAGTGACTATAAGTATTCACAACCGACATGCCAATTTATGTGCATATCTATATCCATTCCCTATATTACGCTTGATCCATAATCGTGTCAACAGAATTGAAAAGGGTTTACTGAATATTTACAATTGGTTAGAGGCTATTATTTCGATGCAGTTTGAACCGTTTAAAACAAGCTTTATATAAAATGAGCAAGGGGATTAAAATGGCGAATATGGCAATGAATCCAATGAGAGCACGTAAACTTATGGATGTAACAGCGCCAATATCTAAAAGTGTGCCTGTTAATATCAGAATCAGCGGATGTGCATAATATAGCGTTAAAGTGGAGTGACTTAAGAAGTTGACGCGTTCTTTATGACGCTCATAAACTGGCGAAAAAGATTTAAAGAACATCAGCATGGTAAAGCAAGTGGATAAGCTGAATACAATGTAAGTCAAGGCGGACAGTTTGGCGTCAATCTGTAAGCCATTGTTGGTGTAGCCGATGAATTGATGCGTATAAAAACTGCCCACAATCACAAATGCACTTAGATAGTAGAAGGGTGATCTTACCCTGAACGGTACATCTCTATTCATGAACATCCCAAGAACAAAATAACTGCAGTATGTGGTCAGGAGTCTATCTTGAAGCGGCAACGTTAAAAATAGCGTTGAAATTTGAATGCCCAAAGCGATTAAAAATAAAGTTGCAACCCCTATTTTTTTCTGAATCCAGTGCAATAGAGGATAGACTATATAAAATTGAATGATAATGACCATAAAGTAGAGGTGATAGATGAAATTGCCTTGTAATAAACCCTTGATATAGAAGGAGAAATCAAAAGGATAGATACCTTTAAAGGCGAAGAGACTGTAATAGAGCGTGCCCCATATCAGATAAGGTATTAAGAGTTTTGGAAGCCTTTTTTTCCAGAAAATAAACGGCTGTATCGGTTTGTCCTTATACATCATATTGAGTAGGAAACCACTCATGAAGACGAACATGGGCACAGAAGGTTTTGAAAAGCGATTGAGTACAGCGAAAAAAAGCTGAGGCATACTATTGGGAATTAAGGATACAACGGGTGTTGCAGTGGTATGTATCACAATGACCATCAAACATGCTATTATTCTGAAAAAATGAATTTCAGGATATACTTTTCTCATAAAAACCCCCAACTTATGATCTCATGTTATTATACCAATTGTAGATGCCCAACGTCTACAAGTATTGAGGTCATAACAACGTGAAATGCGGGTATGTTCATGAGATCGTGCTGTTTATAACAAGGGGAAATGGCTCTGTACTTTTTCGGGGAGGGCAAAATTGGGGCAAGATGAAATTTGAGCGGAACAGGATGGATGAGCCAAAAAAAATCACCGTAAAAAACGGTGATCATAAGGGTTTTGCAGTTCCGGGGTTATACAATTTGGAAATTGTATGTTGAAACTAAAGTGATTATAACCGCCGTTTTTTAAGAAAACCTTTACTGTTTCTTAAATTTTTCTAAAATTAGATCAACCACCTGCGGACAAAAATTCAAGTCGATAAGCATGGACCACTTCTTCAACGGCTTCTCTTTCCCCAATAAAGCGTATTTCAGTTCTGGGAATATAAACCGAACGCGTGATTTTATTCGAGTCTTGAAATATTGGGGTCAAAATAACTTCCCATTGTAACCCCTTGTAATGCAGTGGTGTCAGTTCAAGTGAAATCTTACGAAAGTAAGCTTGAATATACTTGATTAAAATACCACTGTCAATGATAACTTCATAAGGCGATTCTATTGTCATTGATATTTTCCTTGTAATATTTTCATCGAATACTGTTTTGGCGTAATGCCAAAATGACTTTTGAACAGTTTTATAAAATAAGAAAGACTTTCAAATCCCAAATCATAGCACACTTCGGAAACATTTTTATGGAGCAGAAGCTCTTTTGCCTTGTTGAGCTTTAAGCGATTGTGATAAGCTTTAGGCGTCATGCCAGTGGCGCGTCTAAAAATTAAAATCAAGTTTGAAGGTGACATGTTGAGCGAAAAGGCAATTTCCTTAACGGTAAGGTCGGGGTCATTTAAATTTGTTTTTAGGCATTGTATGGTATATTCCACAGGCTCTTGCTTTTTGCGATCATTAAAAGTCAGATGATATTGATTGATCAGATTATATGCAAGCTCTTGAGAACATAGATCAATTAAAAAATGCTTATTGGGATCATCGCTGAGTGCATACTGTTTAATGCGCTCAATATGTGTATTGACTTGTGGAATGAGCAAATTCTTTTTTACAAAATCAGAAGTCATGTCCACATCAAGCTCATGTTTGATTTCTACTTTTTTTAAAGTGTCTTCAAGTAATTTATCGCTGAGCTCGTAAACCACGGCGATGGTTTTTTCAGGTATTTTCATGTGCACACTGGCGTGTGGCGGCAATATGATAAAGTCTGATTGAGCATAATTAAACTCTTGACCATTGTTAACTTGAATATGCTTGGAACCGCTCGTAATCGTACATAGGCGTGTATATTGGTAGGAATTATAAGTTCCTTGAAAATCCTTATCCAAATCGTAGTAAAGAATTTTCATGTAATCGGTTTCAAGACCATCATTTTTTTCGAAATATCTGTCGAAGTTTTTGATCAATGTTAAAACCTCCCCTAAAAACATAATTAAAGATAACTAATTTTATAGTAACACAGGCACACAAAGGAATCAATAAATGAAAGTTGAGTTATTAAAAATTGCATAATGGAAAAAGGAATACTTTTCTGAATTATCAGATAGTTTTTGAAGTATAAAATATTGTATAATGATAAGTGAAACCATTATTTTTATTAAAATGATGTTTACAAGATTAAGCATTACATTAAGAGAGAAGAAAAAAATTGAGTTTGTAAATTTGAGTTCGTAAAGGGGTAAAAGCATGAGTAAGAAAACGATTATTTTATCAGTTTTGGTGGGTTGCTTAATTGTCGCTCTGGGCATTGCGATAATTACACTGAATGCACCTAAAAAATCATTGATCTTGTCGACGACAACAAGCACACGGGACAGCGGCTTACTAGATGAGATCATACCTGATTTTGAGGCGAAAACGGGCATAGAAGTTAAGGTTGTCGCTGTGGGCACTGGCAAGGCGTTACAAATGGGTGTGGATGGTGAAGCTGATGTGCTCCTTGTACATGCAAAGACAAGCGAAGAAAAATTTGTAAGTGATGGCGATGGCGTGGAGCGATTTGACGTCATGTACAATGATTTTGTTCTTGTGGGTCCTAAAGCATCTGGGGATCAATTGAACCTATCCGCTATGAATACGATTGAAGATGTTTTAAAATATGTCAGTGAGAATCAATTAAAATTCGTGTCAAGAGGTGACGATTCGGGTACAAATAAAAAAGAAATCAGTCTGTGGAACACGCTAGAGCTTAATCCCAGTGGAGATTGGTATATATTAGCAGGTAAGGGTATGGGAGATGTTTTGATGATGGCCAGTGAAATGCAAGCCTATACGTTGACGGATCGCGCTACTTTCTTGGCGATGCAAGACAAGCTGGACTTAGAAATCGTCTATCAGGCAGATGAAGCCTTACTCAACTATTACGGTGTGATTGCAGTGAACCCTAATAAAAATGATCAAATCAATTCAAAAGGTGCTGAGCAGTTCATAAAATGGATTTTATCTGCTGAAACCCAAAAGAAAATTGGTGAATTTGGTGTTGAAAAATATGGTCAACCGCTCTTTTTTCCAAATGCAAAATAAGCTTTTTTAAAGGAGTTAAGTGCATGAGTTTTATCACAGAGGGCTTTAAAGAGGCATTGGCGCTTTTGTTGAGCTTTGATAGAGAGGTATACACAATAATAGGGCTTTCTGTGGGATTATCTTTAACCTCTACACTTCTTGCGGCAATCATGGGCATTCCATTTGGTTTGTATTTTGGACTGAAAACATTTAGACTCAAAAAAGTGTTGACTCGATTGCTTTATACGGCCATGAGTTTGCCACCAGTTGTTGTGGGACTTTTAGTCGCTATACTGTTTTCTAGAAAGGGTCCATTGGGTTCTTTCGGGCTCATGTTCACGCCAACAGCGATGATCATTGCTCAAGTGATTTTGGTAACGCCGATTATAATGGGTATTATTTTTAATGCGTCCAAAGAAAAAGGCAGAAGCATCTATAACATGGGTAAAACACTGGGAGCAAGTCGTTTTCAAGTATTGCTTTTAATGATTGCAGAGATGAGAGTCACCATATTAATTGCAATTGTTACGGGTTTTGGAAGAGCTGTATCTGAGGTCGGCGCAGTGATGATTGTCGGTGGGAACATAAAAGGCCATACAAGAGTGATGACGACATTTATAGCGATGAATAACAGCATGGGGAACTATGGCATGGCCATTGCAATGGGCCTTGTTTTGCTCACCATTTCATTTATCGTCAATTCAATCCTTTATCATTTCACCGTGGGAGACTAAAATGGACATTGAATTAACGCATCTGCTCAAAAAATACCAAAACAGAGTCGTTGTGGATATTGAAAAAGCGGTTTTTAAAAGTGGACAAATCTGTGGTATCATAGGTGCAAATGGTGCGGGTAAAACTACTTTGCTCAAAATGATTGCTGGACTTGAACCCTATGAGCGAGGCACAATATGTTATGATGGCAAACGATTAGCAGATGCAGACCATAGACGTATTACTTATCTGAGTCAAACCCCGTATATGATGCAGACAAGTGTTTATAACAATATTGCCTATCCACTTAAAATAAGGGGTTTTATTAAATCGCAAATTGAAAATGCGGTCCATGCCATTTTAGAGGAGCTTCAGATTGAACCTTTATCAGATCAATTAGCGACTCAGCTGTCAGGTGGGGAATCACAAAAAGTGGCATTGGCACGGGCTTTGGTATTTAATCCAGAGGTGTTGTTATTAGATGAACCCACAGCAAGTATTGATCAGAGTACAATTAAAGTCATTGAAAGTACAATCGCAAAGCGCAATAGAGAGCAGTCTATGACAGTGATTACCATATCACATGATCTGGATCAAATTGAGCGTATGTGCAAAGAGATTTTCGTAATGGAAAGGGGAAAGAATAATGTATACAGTAGGGGTAATCACAGCGAGCGATAAGGGCTCAAAGGGAGAACGTGAAGATCTAAGCGGTAAAGTGATTTGTGATATCGTAACTGAAGCAGGTTATAAAGTTCTAAAATACATGATGGTGCCAGATGAAAAAGATGAACTTGAAAAAGCAATGCGCCATATGGCGGATGAACTCCATGTCAATTTGATTTTGACAACAGGAGGGACGGGATTCAGCAAACGAGATGTGACGCCAGAGGCGACTATAAGCGTCATAGAACGAGAAGCACCGGGAATCGCAGAGGCAATCCGCTATAACAGCTTGCAAATAACACCCAAGGGCATGCTCTCTAGGGGCGTTTCAGGGATCAGAGGCAATACGTTGATCATCAACATGCCTGGAAGTCCAAAAGCGGTTAGAGAAACTCTAGACTACATTTTGAGTCCAGTTTTTCACGGCATTCAAATTCTCGTAGGGGATGATTCTGAATGTGCTACACCAATGACTAAAGCATAAACGATCTAAATATAAGTGCATTATAAATAAGCCGTAGATTACCAAAATATAGATGACCAAAGTATAAGAGAAAGGATCTTAAAAAATGAATTTTTTCAAAATTAGATCTTTAAGTGAAGCACGAGCAATCATCCATGATGAGGTTTCTAGACTAAAGCTTGAGGTAGAACGTATTTCCATAGGTGCTTGCAATGGCTTTATTGCATGCGAAAATGTATATTCAGAGGTTGATATTCCCTCTTTTGATAGATCCACAGTAGACGGATACGCCGTGAAAATAGATGATGTGATGGGGGCAACGGAGAGTATTCCGGCAATGTTGAAGCTCAAGGGCGATTCTGTTATGGGTGAAGTCATGTCTGAGACCCTTCAAAAAGGGGAGGCCATATATGTGCCCACAGGCGGCATGCTTCCACATGGTTCAGATGGTGTGGTTATGATTGAATACTCTGAACAGATGTCATCTGATTTAATCCTTATCCGTCAACCCATTGCCTTTGGAGAGAACATTATTTATCATGGCGATGATCTTAAAAAAGAACAGCTCATCATAGAAGCAGGGAAGAGAATAAACGCATACGATATGGGATTGTTGGCGGGCGCAGGGATCAATGCCATAAATGTGTATAAAAAAATTAAAGTGGCAATTTTGTCCACAGGAGATGAAGTTGTGGATTGTCATTTGCCAATTAAGATGGGACAAATAAGAGATATTAACGGTTATGCACTCATGGGACTCGTGTCTGAACTGGGTGGTGAAGTCGTTCATAAGGCCATTATCCGTGATGATATGAATGCCCTTAAGGCAAGCGTTGCAGAGTCACTTGAGAAAGCAGATTTAGTTTTGTTATCAGGTGGGAGCTCAGTAGGAACAAGAGATTTTACGCATCAAGTGATAGAATCCTTTGCGGATGGCGAAATTTTAATTCATGGTATATCTATAAAACCAGGGAAGCCAACCATTGTTGGCAGAGCTCACAACAAGCTCATCTTTGGTCTACCAGGTCACCCTACAGCATCTGCACTGGTGTTTGAAATACTTGTAAGACCGTATATGGAAAGTGTCAGTAACCTTAAAATGAAATCGATAAAGGTAAATGCTCAGATTACGGAAAGTATTCACTCTGCCTCGGGCAAAGACACTTTTATTATGGTCAATCTAGCTTATGAGGACAATGTGTTAAGGGCAAAACCGATTCTTGGCAAATCAGGGCTCATTTCATTGATGACGAAGGCTTCCGGTTATATTCACATTGAAAGCGACCAAGAAGGCCTTTACAAAGGTCAAGATGTGAATGTCTATCTATTCAAAAGAGGTGAATTATAATGGCTCAAAGAAATGTTTATATTTCCAATATGCCACTTGATGAGGCTTTAAAAAAGTATAGAGAGCACCTTGAAAATCCACTTCAATCAGAAAGTGTTCCTGTGAAATCGACTTTGCATCGCATTACGTTTGGACCTGTGTTTGCACATCGATCGTCACCAAGTGATCCCTGTTCTGCAATGGATGGCATTGCAGTGCTTTCCGAAAGAACACAAGGGGCAAATGAGAAAAATCCAATGCAATTGAAAGAGCATGAGGATTTTGAATACGTTAATACGGGTAATTTATTACCTGAAAATAAAGATAGTGTCATTATGATTGAAGACGTGAAGCCAGTCAGTGAGGGCGTCATTGAGATCGTAGAGGCAGCGTATTCATGGCAACATGTGAGGCAAGTGGGTGAAGACATCATTGTAGGTGAGATGCTCTTGCCGTCATTCCATAAAGTGAGGCCTATGGATTTGGGCGCTTTAATCAGTGGAGGCGTTTCCTCAGTGGATGTCTTTGAAAAACTAAAAGTGGGGATCTTACCCACTGGAAACGAAATTGTTCAAGACCTTGACGCGTTAACACGAGGTAAAATAATAGATTCTAACTCAAGTGTCATTGAAGGATTGCTTACAGAAATGGGCTGTCTGACAAAAGTTTATAGCCCATGCCATGATGATCCGAATGCCCTAAAAGAGGCCATAGAAAGAGGCCTCGGCGAAAATCATATGCTGATTACCATTGCAGGGTCTTCGGCAGGTGAAAAGGACTATACAGTGAGCACTATTGAAGCTCTAGGAGAGGTCGTGGTACACGGCGTCGCTATAAAACCAGGAAAGCCCACGATTTTAGGCAAGATTAAGGGCAAGAGCGTAGTTGGACTTCCTGGGTACCCTGTATCTGCTTTTTTTGCATTTGAAGCTTTTGTGAAACCCTTAATTGAAAGTTGGCATGGTCAAATGGATGAAATGTCCATTCACGAAGGTGTTTTGACACAGAGAGTTGTCTCGTCTCTTAAACATGAAGAGCTTGTCAGAGTCACTCTTGGTGAGGTAAATGGCAAATGGGTGGTGACGCCGCTTAATAGAGGAGCAGGAACGACTATGAGCCTTGTGAAAGCAGATGGCGTTTTGACGATACCGCGACTTTCCGAAGGGATCGAAAGAGGTGAAAGTGTTGAGGTCAAGTTATTGAAACCACTCCATACACTGTCGGAGAGACTCGTGGTGATTGGTAGCCATGACTTATTATTAGATATTGTTGCAGATCGCATGCCGATGACTTCGACGCATGTGGGAAGCCTTGGCGGCGTTATGGCACTTATAAAAGATGAATGCCATATGGCTCCAATTCATTTAATAGATGAAAAAACGGGTATTTATAATATCAGCACTGTTCAGCGCTTCTTTCCAAATCGAAAAATGGCGCTGATCAAAGGGGTAAAACGCTTACAAGGCCTTATGGTGAGAAAGGGCAATCCGAAAGGCATTTATACTTTTCAAGATTTGGCGAGAAAAGAAATCGAGTTCATCAACAGGCAGAAAGGTGCTGGCACAAGACAGTTACTGGACTATGAACTCTCTAAATTGGGCATCAGTGGCGGAGACATAAACGGTTATCACCGAGAAGTGGTCACACATATGGCAGTGGCAGTTGCAGTGGCATCTGAAGGGGCCGATGCAGGACTCGGGGTTTATTCAGCAGCAAATTCCATGGGACTTGATTTTATTGAAGTGGGCTATGAATCCTATGATTTTTTGGTGCCTTATGCGCTTTTAGAAGATTTTAGAGTTCAGAGATTTATAGATTTGATAAAGTCCCCTTATTTTAAAACGCAAATGACTGAAATTGGCGGTTATGCATTAGAGGAAACCGGTGACATCATCGAGATCGGAGAGACATATGATTGATGGGTATGGGAGGAAAATAAATTATTTGAGATTATCGATTACGGATCGTTGTAATTTGAGATGTCAATATTGCATGCCTGAGGAAGGTGTCGAAAAACTGAAACATAGTGATATTTTATCCCTAGAAGAAATTGATAAAATGGTCGAATCCTTTGTGAGCCTTGGTATTGACAAAATAAGAATAACGGGTGGAGAACCTTTAGTAAGACATGGAATTGTCTCACTTGTTGAAATGATTCACAAGCATCCAGAAATTAAGGATCTTGCACTCACCACGAATGGACTTTTATTAAAAAAAATGGCAAAGTCTCTAAAAGATGCAGGACTCGATCGCGTCAATATCAGTATAGACTCACTTAAACCTGAAAAGTACTTCCAGATGACTCGTGGTGGGGTACTTGGAAATGTACTTGAAGGAATCGAAGAAGCAAAGCGCGTGGGTTTGACGCCAATTAAACTCAATGTGGTGATCATAGGTGGTTTTAATGATGATGAGATCGAAGATTTTGTTCGTATGACAGAGGATGAGGCCATAGATGTGCGCTTTATTGAACTCATGCCTATAGGTGAAGTGGCAAAGTGGTCTATAAAAAATTATGTGCCGAATACAGCGGTTTTGGACAAAGTACCAGAGCTTGTACCCGTTGAGAGCAAAGACCCTGCGTCGCCAGCGAAATACTATAAACTGCCAAATGGCAAAGGCAAAGTGGGGTTAATTAGTCCGATTTCCTGTAAATTCTGCACAAACTGTAATCGCATTCGATTGACTTCAGAAGGCAAACTGAAATATTGTCTGCATTCAGATATAGAATTTGATTTGAAAAAAGCTTTAGAAGATCAATTGGATTTAACGACGTATATACAACAATCTGTTTTAAAAAAACCGCTTGAACATGAAATTGGAAAGGCGAGCACTGTGGCTAGGAACATGGTTCAAGTTGGAGGTTGAAGTAACGGGTTGTCAAGATTGAACTCATGAGCTGGTAACAATAGAGTGTGCAAAAATCGAACTCAATTTTAGGAGGATTCATGTCATTTACACATTTTAACGATAAGGGTAGAGCTCATATGGTGGAGGTTACAGAGAAAGCGGAGACCCTTAGAGTGGCTTTGGCAAAAGGCGAAATTCTGATGAAGGCGTCCACCATTGAAGCGATTAAAGAGAGCTCAATAAGCAAGGGTGATGTCCTCCAAGTAGCTCAAATTGCAGGCGTGATGGGCGCTAAAAGAACCAGTGATTTGATCCCTATGTGCCATCCCCTCATGTTGACACATGTCTCATTGGATTTTGAGATCCTAGAAGACCGAATTTTGATAGAAGCCACCGTTAAGACTTTTGGCAAGACCGGTGTGGAGATGGAGGCATTGACAGCTGTGAATATAGCGGCGCTTACGATATATGATATGTGTAAAGCGGTGGATAAAGAGATGGTCATTGATCGTATTAGGCTTGTGGAAAAAGTGGGTGGCAAATCGGGGCATTATACAAGATCGGGGGAAGTATTATGAAAATAGCTGAGGGCAAAGTGATCGCTATTAATATAAGTGCTGAGAAGGGTGTGGTTAAGGATACTATTCCTGAGGGTGAATTTAGAGAAGGTCATGGCCTTGTGGGGGATGCCCATGCTGGAAAGTGGCATAGACAAGTCAGTCTGTTGGGACAAGAAAGCATCGATAAAATGACCCAAATGGGTGTTGAAGGTTTGTGTAGTGGAAAGTTTGCAGAGAATCTCACCACAGAAGGAATTTGTTTGTATGAGTTGCCTGTGGGTACAAAATTAAAGATTGGTGAAACCCTTCAAGAGGTTACTCAAATTGGCAAAGAGTGCCATCACGGCTGTGCTATAAAGACCCAAGTGGGTCAGTGTATCATGCCCAAAGAAGGGATTTTTACAAGAGTGTTAAAGTCAGGTGTTGTCAAAACAGGTGATGCTATTATTGTGCTCAATGATTTAGGTGTCATAGAGTAGCCCAATGTTCTTAAAGTGGTTTTTACACAAAAGGCAACAGCCGGATTAGAATACGATAAAATTAATATATGACAATTGGGTCTATCGCATTGGATCAAATTATTTTAATTGAATAGGTACCAAAATCCGAGTCAAAATATCTAAAGCTCAGTGCCATGATTTTTGACCAATGGGTAGAACGGGAAACTGTGATGCCTCCCGATATTTGGAAAGGATTTGGAATAAATGTCACATTTATAAGCAATGTTTTGCATTGCGCCAAATTTAAAAGGAGGCTATTTATGTACGGTTATCAAGGTCAAGTATTAAGGGTCAATTTAACAAAAGGTGTTTGCACAGTGGAAGCGCTTGACGAAGCAATGGCAAAAAAATTCGTCGGTGGTAGAGGTCTTGGCACGAAGATGTTCGCTAATGAAGTTTCTCCAACAGTAGATGCTTTAAGTGAAGAAAATAAACTTTTCATTGTCACAGGACCGCTTACTGGGACGCCAACACCTACAGGTGGCCGTTATATGGTTATTACCAAATCGCCACTAACGGGTACAATTGCATCTTCTAACTCAGGAGGTTACTGGGGACCGGAATTGAAGTTTGCTGGATATGATATCATTGTCCTTGAAGGTAAATCGAATAAACCTGTCTATATCATGATTGAAGATGATAAAGTTGAAATCAGAGATGCAGCTCATATTTGGGGCAAAGTCGTTTCTGAGACCACTGAGATATTGAAAAAGGAAATACCTGAGAAATCTCGCGTCATGACAATTGGACCAGCTGGTGAAAAACTTTCTAAAATGGCAGCTATTATGAATGATAAAGATAGAGCAGCTGGAAGATCAGGCGTTGGCGCTGTAATGGGCTCTAAAAATTTAAAGGCAATTACAGTGAGAGGTACTAAAAAGGTTGAAGTTGCAGATGCAGAAGCCCTAAAGCAAGTCGTTAAAGACTGCAATGCTAAAATCAGAGAGAATGGTGTCACAGGACAGGGGTTGCCAACTTATGGAACGGCTGTACTCGTGAATATTATCAATGAAAATGGTGTCTTCCCAGTGAATAACTTCCAATCTTCACATTTTGACAGAGCAGAAGAGCTCAGTGGTGAAACACTTACAGAACAATATTTGGTTAGAAAAGATCCTTGCTATAGATGTCCAATTGCTTGTGGTAGGTATTGCAAAGTAGATGATATTGAAGGCGGAGGTCCAGAGTATGAGACGATTTGGGCTTTTGGTGGAGATTGTGGCGTATCGGATATGGGTGCTGTTATTAAGGCAAACTACTGGTGTAATGAGCTTGGGATCGATACGATTACAGCGGGCTCAACAATAGCTGCGGCAATGGAACTCTATGAAAAAGGTTATATCAAGGATTCAGAACTTGATGGCGTATCGCTTAAATTCGGAGACAACGATGCGGTTGTGGAATGGACAAAGCGTATGGGCTTGAGAGAAGGTTTTGGAAATAAAATGGCGGATGGTTCTTATCGCCTTGCAGAGTCATATGGTGTTCCAGAATTCTCAATGACTGTTAAAAAGCAAGAATTACCTGCATATGACCCAAGAGGAATTCAAGGACAAGGCTTGCAATACGCAACTTCAAATAGAGGGGGTTGTCACGTTAGAGGTTATATGATTTCACCTGAAATTTTAGGATTACCAGAAAAACTAGATCGCTTTACTTTAGAAGGCAAAGCAGGTTGGGTTAAAATATTCCAAGATTTAACGGCATTTATTGATGCATCAGGTCTTTGTCTATTCACTTCATTTGCAATGGGCGCAGGCGATTATGCATCTATGATCAACAATGTCATTGGCACGGATTGGTCTGCGGAAGATGTTCTTTTGGCAGGCGAACGCATTTGGAATATTGAAAGACTTTTCAATTTAGCGGCTGGTATAGATGCCTCTCAAGATACGCTTCCAAAGAGACTTTTAGAAGATCCAATTGAAGCAGGTCCTTCAGAAGGGAATGTGACAAGATTATCGGAACTTTTACCTGAATACTATGAATTAAGAGGCTGGGGTGCAGATGGTATTCCAACACAAGCACGCAAAGATATATTAGGACTTTAATGCTTGCAATAAGGAGCCCCTTTTGGGCTCCTTTCCTTTTATAGACAACAAGATTTGAGCTGAAATTCATAGGCTATGAGGAGGGTAAAATGTCAATGCGAAAGGTTTGCTTGGAGCTTACAGATGCATGCAATTTGAATTGTACCATGTGTTATAGACATTCGTGGATTGAAAAGACACAGCATATGCCGAAAGAGATGGTGGAAAGAATTCTCACACAAATTGAAGGCATTGAAAGTATAGACGAGATCGTTGTCGGTGGAATCGGTGAGCCCTCTATTCATCCTCAAATTATTGAGGTGTTAGAGCGATTAAAATCTTATAAAGTGAGTTTGACTACAAATGCTGTAAGTTTGACAGAATCCATGAGAGAAGCCATTGTTGAATATGTGGATCAATTGGTGATTTCCATAGATGGTCTTGCGCAACATTTTTACGAGATCAGAGGCATTTCTTTGGAAGGCGTTTTAGAGCAAGTGAAACTTATAAATGAGCTCAAAAAGAAGCAATCAAATCAGTCGCTTCAATTAATTTTTCAAATGGTCCTATCTGCAACGAATAAAGAGGATGTCTTTGGCATTATAGATTTGGCAAGTGAATATGGGGTATCACAACTCATTATTTCCAATATTTTACCGGTCAGTTTAGAGGATAGTGATCTCTGCTTATACTCAATAAGTGCCAATGAGCAGATGGCAAAGTACTATGATCAAGTTAGGATATATGCAATAAGGCGAGGGCTTGCGATTAGATTATCTGAGAATCGTTTAAAGACGGAACGCAGGTGTCGTTTTGTGGACAATGATACGATCGTCATCAACGCTCATGGGAAGATAGCACCTTGCTACCGGTTCGCTCATGAGGGCACTGAGGTTGTCTTTGGAAGGCTAAAGACTATACAAGCACATACTTTTGGAGATGTTCTGGAAGAGGACTTAGAAAGTATATGGCATTCAAAAGCCTATACGGATTATCGATATATGGTTTATAACAATCATTATCCTTCCTGTACGGATTGTGATCTCGTGGATGGTTGTGACATGGTAAGTGACACCTATGGAGATTGTTATGGTAATGCGCCTTCATGCGGGGATTGTTTATGGGTTCGGAATCTAGTGTACTGCATTTAAAACAATATGGGAACGATTCTGAAACTTAAAGGTTGAATGACCTTAAAGGCTGAATGGTATAGTGAAAAACAATGCGACAAGCGCAAATTAGTTTGAAGAGGGGGTGTGTGCAGAATGGAGATAAAGGTAAGATTATTTGCAACATTGAGAGAAGGCAGAGGTAAAGAAATCATGGTTTCTCTTGGTGATAATCCGACGACCCAGATGATTATTGATCAATTGAATATCAAGGCAGAGGATGTGGCGATTCTGCTCATCAATGGAAGAGATGGCAGTATGAGCAAGGTTTTAGAAGAAACCGATGTGGTTTCGATTTTTCCACCAGTAGGAGGGGGTTGATGATGGATCGTTATCAAAAGAACAGAACGATGTTTTCCCAAGCAGAATGTGATCTCTTAAAATTAAAAAGTGTCTGTGTAGTAGGGTGTGGTGGCCTTGGCGGCTATGTCATAGAAATGCTTGGAAGACTTGGCATTGGACAACTAACTGTGATTGATGGCGATGTGTTTGATGAGACCAATCTCAACAGGCAACTGCTCTCTCTAGAAGATAATCTTGACCAAAGCAAGGCTTTTGAAGCTAAACAGAGATTAGCGGCAGTAAATTCTGAGGTGGTTGTCCATGCTGTGGAAAGCTATTTGACAGAAGAAAATGCTTTAGAATTACTGAAGCATCATGATGTGATTGTGGATGCAACAGACGGTATTGAGGCGAGATTCATCCTTCAGAAGGCGGCAAAAACGTTAGAAACACCGCTTGTATATGGTGCCATAGCAGGCTGGTATGCTCAGGTGTGTACCATAATGCCTGGTGACAACACATTGGATCGAATTTACAAAGCTCATGAGGGTAGAGGCAATGAACAGATCCTTGGGAATCCTGCGTTTACACCAGCACTTGCGGCATCTGTACAAGTCAGTGAAGCCGTGAAGCTCTTATTGAATCGGGGGAATTTGATCCAAAATAAAATGCTTATAATGGATTTACGCCTCAATGATTTTGAAATGATTCACTTTGAATAATACAGCATAAAAGTGTTAAATAATACGCTTTAGAACCTGAGATGAATAACAATTATTCATCTTTTTTTATTAAAAAACAACAAGATTTGAGCCGAAAGCTGTGAAGAGGAATGTCCAACCTCGAACAGCGTCAGCGAAAATCGTTTTGGAGCATCAGTAGATGATCCAAATGTTGTTGTATGCAAGATTTGAGCCGAAAGCTGTGAAGAGGAATGTCCAACCTCGAACAGCGTCAGCGAAAATCGCTTTGGAGCATCAGTAGATGATCCAAATGTTGTTGTATGCAAGATTTAAAAGTATAAATGTTTGAGCGAAGTCTTTTAGTAGGAAAGTAATTTAGAAATTATGGTAGAATGAGAATGTAGAGATCCGATTAAATTTCGATTGAGGACAAGGAGTGCTAAAATGCAGACGAAACAGGCCTTATTGAGATCCATTCCAAAAGTAGACGATGTTGCCAACCATGAAAGAGTGCTTGAATTGATGATGATTAGCAGTCGACAGGTGATTATGGATGCCATCAGAAAAGTTATTGACCAGAGAAGAAATGAAATTTTAACGCTTACAGCGTCAGTAGATGTGTCAATAGATACCGAAACTGCTGAAATTAAAGGAAAATCGATTGACATAGATGTAGAGGCCATTGTAGAAGATGTGATCCAGGCAGTGTATAAGTTAAATGAAATGAGTTTGAGGCGTGTGATCAACGCTACTGGCGTTATATTGCACACCAACTTGGGGCGTGCATCGCTTTATAGTGGGATTAAAGAAAGCCTCTGGGAAATTGCAGAAAACTATTCGACTTTAGAATTTAATATAGCGACTGGTAAAAGAGGTTCTCGATACGACCATGTGGAGGAGATACTCACCAAACTCACTGGGGCTGAAGCCGCAATGGTGGTCAACAATAATGCTGCCGCAGTTTTATTGATACTGAGCACGCTGGGGAAAGGCAAAGATGTCATTGTGTCACGAGGGGAGCTGGTTGAAATCGGAGGGGCTTTCCGAATTCCAGAAATTATGGTGCAAAGTGGTGCAAATCTGGTGGAAGTAGGCACTACCAATAAAACCCATCTCTATGATTATGAAAGGGCAATTATAAATGGCGAGACAGGTGCATTTTTAAAAGTGCACACAAGTAATTATCGTATTCTTGGCTTTACAGAAGAGGTCTCTTTAAGTGAACTGGCAACTCTTGGACGAACTCATGATATTCCCGTTATTCATGATTTGGGCAGCGGTGCACTCATTGATTTTTCTAAATTTGGTATTGAAGGCGAGATGACAGTCCACGAGAGTGTCGCTTCCGGCGCCGACATCATATGCTTTAGTGGTGATAAGCTTTTAGGTGGGCCACAGGCGGGGATCATTATTGGTAAAAAACATTGGATTGAGCAAATGAAACTGAATCCTTTGACAAGAGCCTTTAGAATAGATAAGTTGACTCTAGCCGCGCTTGAAGCCACGCTGAGGCTCTATTTTGATACAGATAAGGTGATCTCTCAAATTCCGTTACTTGAAATGATGACCATGCCTCTAGAAATCATTCGAGAAAGAGCGACGCATTTACGAGACTTGCTCTCGGATCAGAACCTAGTAGACCATATATGCCTTGAAGAAGGGGCATCACAAGTAGGGGGAGGTTCCATGCCACTTCAGGAGTTGCCAACGGTTCTCGTCAAAATCAATCCTGTAGGCCTTTCCGTAAAACAGTTGGAAACGCACTTAAGACAATCTCAAATGCCCATTATCGTCAGAATCCAGAAGGATCATATCTTACTAGATGTTAGGACGATTAATGAACGCGATTTTGAGTATATATCTAATACGATTAAACAGATTTTAAGAAATAAAGAGGTATAGAAAGTGAAAAATATCATCATTGGGACAGCTGGGCATATAGATCATGGCAAAACAGCTTTGATTCGCGCACTTACAGGGATTGAAACGGATCGATTGAAGGAAGAAAAAAAGAGAGGCATCACCATTGATCTGGGTTTTGCCTATTTGGATTTGCCTGATGGAGAACGTGCTGGGATTATAGATGTACCTGGACATGAAAAATTTATAAAAAATATGCTTGCAGGTGTAGGTGGCATTGACATGGTTTTACTTGTCATTGCAGCAGATGAAGGTATTATGCCTCAAACAGAGGAACATTTAAACATTCTTTCCATCTTGCAGATCAAGAAGGGCATCATCGTTTTGACAAAGACGGATTTAGTGGATGAAGACTGGCTTGATATGATTCAAGAAGATATACGCAGTCACATGAAAGAGACTTTTTTAGAAGATGCGCTTATTGTCCCAGTATCGGTTGTAGAGGGCATGGGATTGGAATACTTAAAACAAGAAATTTACAAGATGGCACAGGCTGTAGAGTTAAAAGATATTCGAGCAGCAGTTCGAATTCCCGTAGATCGTGTCTTTACAGTGGATGGGTTTGGAACTGTCATCACAGGGACACAAGTGGAGGGGACTTTAACGGTTGGCGATGTCTTGAATATTTATCCTCATGAGCGACTTTCAAAGGTCAAGAATATTCAGATGCATGGCAAAAATGTTGAAAAATCCTATGCAGGGCAAAGAGTTGCCATTAATTTGTCCAACGTAAAAACAGAGGATATCCATAGAGGTGATGTCTTAGCGCAACAGGATTCCATACAAGTGACCATGCTACTTGACGTTAAGCTCAATTTGCTTAAAAGCGTACCAAGAGCCCTTAAAAATAGAGCACGTATTAGATTTCATCATGGGACAAGTGAAGTATTGGGTCGTGTGATCTTGCTTGAAGAAGATAGTCTAAAAGCTGGTGAGAGTACTTATGCGCAGCTGCGCTTAGAAGAAGAGGTGGCTTTAAAAACGGGGGATCATTATGTACTCAGGTTTTATTCTCCCGTGGACACGATTGGTGGCGGTATTGTTTTAGATGCTAATCCATACAAACACAAACGGTTTAGAGATGATGTCCTTGAAGCCTTGTATGTCAAGGAAGCAGGCGATTTTGAGTCCGTACTTGAGCAGAGTATAAAAAAATACAGCAAAGCGATGAAACCGATAGAGTTTATTGCCATACAGTTGGGAAAGACAAGAGCAGAATTGCAATATGGACTTGAACATTTGCTCAAAGAGGCTATTATCGTCCAACTTTCAGATTCAATTTATGTCCATATAGACTTTTTGGATGAACTCAGGCAGACCATAACCACGCTTTTGATGCAGTATCATCAAAAAAATCCATTGAGAGCAGGGATGGGGAAAGAGGAGTTTAGAAGTCGAGTTTTTAAAGATGAAATGAATAGGCTGTCAGCTCAATTGATCCAATATTTTGAGAGTGAAAAAGTGATTGAAGTCAATCAAAATAGGGTTGCACTTGCAGGATTTGAAATTTCATTTACCAATGAAGAAAAAAAATGTTTGATTCTGTTTGAAGCACAGTATTTTGAAAGTGCTTTTATGCCCCCCTATATAGATGAAATCACAAAATTGTGCCCTAAAGGAATCAATGGGCAGCTTTTAATTCAAACACTGATAGAGCGTTCTGTACTCATTAAAATAGATGCCAATATTTGCTTGCATCAAAAAAGGTTTGAAGAGGCGCTCCACAAAATAAGCGCTTACATCCAAGAAAATGAAAGGATGACTTTAGGTGAATGTCGTGATATGCTGGGAACTTCTAGAAAATATGCTGTTCCAATCTTAGAGTATCTAGATCAGCAAAAGATCACTAAAAAAATAGACGATCATCGGATTTTGTTTTAATATTTCTAAATTCAAAGAACTATTAGAGTGCCATAATTTTAAAAGAGTGGATATGTGTAACAGACTTTTGACACATGGTCTCAAAGAAGATTGTATATGGATTTGTGCCGTAAAATGAGGTATAATGGGATAACGTTCTGTCAATGCCAAACATATTTTGAGAGTGGATGGGTGCTGGTGTGCCTTCTGGTCTTCAAAACCAGTTTGAGTAGTTAAGAGCTGCTTAGGTGGGTTCGATTCCCACACATTCTCGCCAATGATGTAAGCTTTTTAAAGGAGATCATGTGATTTTAAGGGCATCCATTTATGATATAGAAGGTTAAACTTAAAATGGTGTTGACAAACATTTAATGGCGTAATATATTAGTAGGTGTAATTCAGATGTAATTGAATAGAAGCATTTGACTGTGAATGGGCCAGTAAATCAATGTAATGTTTAAGAGAATGAAACTCATCGGCTGAAAGGTTTCTAACCCCAAATTGATTGAACCTACCCAGGAGTTTGTGATGATAAATCACACGGGACATCCCGTTATGATGGCTGAGTGAACAAGGTGTAAGTTGCTTTGTTAATTAGAGTGGTACCGCGAAGTTTTCGTCTCTATTTTTTTAGAGATGAGGGCTTTTTTTATTTTAAAAAATAAGTCGTATAAATTTGAGTGCATCCGCACATAATTATATAAGGAGGATCTTATGGGTAAAAATAAGGATAAAGAATTTGTAAAAGACATTACTAAAATGGAAGACGATTTCCCACAATGGTACACAGATGTCATTAAGAAAACGGACTTGGTAGATTACTCGCCGGTTAAAGGTTTTATGGTCATTAAGCCATATGGGTATGCGCTTTGGGAAAATATTCAAAGCTTTTTAGATCGAAGATTCAAAGAAACGGGTCATGAAAATTGCTACTTTCCACTCTTGATTCCAGAGAGCCTTTTGAATAAGGAAAAGGAACATGTTGAAGGATTTGCACCAGAAGTTGCTTGGGTGACACATGGTGGTGATGAAGAACTTGCAGAGAGACTTTGTGTGAGACCAACGTCAGAAACGATTTTTTGCTCGATGTATTCAAAGTGGTTGACATCTTATAGAGAATTACCTTATCTGTATAATCAATGGTGTTCTGTGGTCAGATGGGAAAAGACAACGCGACCTTTCCTTAGAACTTCTGAATTCTTATGGCAAGAAGGACATACTTTACATGAGACAGCAGAAGAAGCACAAACAGAAACACTTAAAATGCTCTCAGTTTATAAAGAAATGGCTGAAGATTTATTGGCGATTCCAATGATTGTGGGTAAAAAATCGGAAAAGGAAAAATTTGCAGGCGCAGAGTCAACATACACAATTGAGGCTTTGATGCATGATGGTAAAGCGCTTCAATCAGGGACATCACATAACTTTGCTCAACACTTTTCAAAGGCATTTGATATCAATTTTCAAGGGCGAGAAGGTGATTTAGAATATCCACATCAGACGTCGTGGGGTGTTTCTACGAGATTGATTGGTGGTATGATTATGGTTCATGGGGATAATCGTGGTTTAGTTTTGCCACCTAGACTTGCGCCAATTCAAGTGGTTATCGTGCCGATCGCACAAAAGAAGGAAGGCGTTCTTGAGAGAGCCGAAGAACTTAGAAAAGAACTCGCTTCTAAAGGTATTCGTGTGAAGTTAGATGACAATGTGAACTACTCACCAGGTTGGAAATTTAATGAATACGAAATGAAAGGGGTTCCAATTAGAATTGAGATTGGCCCAAGAGATATTGAAAATGGCGTTGCAATGGTGGCAAGAAGAGATAACCTTGAAAAAGGCCCTGTTGAACTTGATGGTATTGGTGATGGTATGGTCAAATTATTAGATCAAATTCACGATGATATGTTAAACCGTGCACGTGAGAGCCGTGATGCAAAGACCTTTACGTTTGAAACTTATGATGAGTTTAAACAAAAAATGGAGGAGACACCTGGTTTTGCGAAAACCATGTGGTGCGGGGATAGAGCCTGTGAAGAAAGCGTTAAGACTGAAACCGGCGTCAGCATCAGATGTATCCCGTTTGAGCAGGAAAATTTAGGTGATGTGTGTCCATTCTGTGGTAAACCAGCGAAACACATGGTTTACATGGCAAAAGCATACTAATTTCAGAATAAATATTACAGTATTGAAATAAATATATTGACGAAAGTCAGATTACTTTATAAAATGGAATCAAATGGGATATGTTGCAATTTTTTTCGTGAAAGTTGGAACGGATAAAATTAATATTGAACATTGAAATGCTTGATCATGATGAAAACTTGGTTTATATTTTTTCACGATCAAGCATTTTTTTTGAAATTGAGTTTTTTGTAAAAAAACCGTAAAAGAAAGTAAATTACTTTCGCTGTTGATTATGTCTTAAATTAATGTAAAGGAGTGGAGAATCATTATGGGAAAAATAAAAAAAAAGTTTGCAAGAGTAGTCACGCTTGTATTGGTGTTGAGTGGTATTTTGGCGCCCTCAATACACGCTGAAGCGGCAACTCAAGAAAATGTGTGGTATGGATATGCTGTTAATAATTTGAATAATTCAGTATCTCTATATGGATCTGATATTGTAAGAGATGTTCCAATTGATGAGGGTCAGAATAAGTTTGGTATCATAAAAGTGGATGTTTCAAATTTGATCAATGGTGTGCCCTTTAAAGTGGGGGGAAATATTACGAGACACGATGATGCAACATTAAATGTAGCTTACTATGTTTACGATGGCGTAAATTACGTTCTTAACGATAACTATTCTAGTTCGTGTGAACTCATTAATTCGAATTTTACACATACCATTGCGGGAAGCGATGTAACAGCCATGAAAACGGATGCGATTGATAAGGGACAAACTGAAATCTTTTTAGTTTTTAACTTTACGACGGGTGATACCTACACCTTTGCTTCTGCCCATTACGAATTACCTGTGCCAATTGAAAATGGTGTTGATACATATCAATCTAGAGGATTGACTGCGGGTAACGCATATTTTGTCGATCAGAGCATTATTACCGTTGAGAGCTCTGATTCTAGCAATGTTACAGTGAAAGTGCCACAAGCGCCGACCGCAATAGAGGGTATAGAGAGTATTTCGGTGAGCAATTTTACATCTGGAGCAGATTTAAAACTGCATTTGACATCAGGTAGTGCAATTGTTGCAACAGCAAGTAATGTAAGGGAATCGGTTTACGTCTTTAACAATGTTGTTCCCAATAGCGCCAACTACTATGTAACGCAAACCATAAATGGCGTAGAAGGGATAAAATCAAATGATATAACGCCAACTTTGAGAACACCAGTAGTCAATGCAGGTGCTGGTTATGTGGATGTGAGCAATATTTATCCGTGTTCAACAGCAAAACTCTATTCAACTTCCGGAGCTTCAATCGCCATCACGCCGACAGCAAATGGGGATGGGACATATCGGTTTAGTGGTCTAGCAGGGGGAACATCATATTATGTTAGACAGAGCATAAATGATGTTGTCAGTGCGGCTTCAAGCATCGTTAATGTATTAACGCCACAAGCGCCAACTGCAATAGCAGAAATAGAGCGTATTTCAGTGAGTAATTTCACATTTGGAGCAGATTTAAAACTGTATTTGACATCAGGCAGTGCAATTGTTGCAACGGCAAGTAATGTAAGGGAATCTATTCACATTTTTAACAATATTGTTCCCAATAGCGCAAACTACTACGTCACGCAAACTTTAAATGGCGTGGAAGGGATAAAATCAAATGCTATAACGCCAACTTTGGGAACGCCAATAGTCCATGCAGGTTTTGATTATGTGGATGTGAGCAATGTCTATCCCTGTTCAACAGTAAAACTATATTCAACTTCAGGATCATCAATTGCCATTACGCCAACCTCAAATGGAGATGGCACATATCGATTTAGCGATCTGGAAAGTGGTACCTCATATTATGTTAAGCAGAGTATAAATGGTATTGTCAGTGCGGCTTCAAGTATCGTTAACGTATTAGCGCCAAATGCGCCAACTGCAACAGCGGGCATAGAGAGCATTTCAGTAAATAATTTTACATCTGGAGCAGATTTGAAACTGTATTTGACATCAGGCAGTGCGATTGTTGCAACAGCAAGTCATGTAAAGGAATCTGTTTTTGTCTTTAACAATATCGTTCCCAATAGCGCCAATTACTATGTGACTCAAACCGTAAATGGCGTGGAAGGGAAAAAATCAAATGCTATAACACCAGCTTTGAGAACGCCAGTAGTTCAAGCAGGTTTTGGTTACGTGGATGTAAGCAACGTTTATACGGGTTCAACTGTGCAATTATATTCAACTTCAGGATCATCAATTGCCATCACGCCAACCTCGAATGGAGATGGCACTTATCGATTTAGCGGTCTAACCGGGGGCACCTCATATTATGTTAGACAGAGCATAAATAATGTTGTCAGTGCGGCTTCGGGTATTGTTTCCGTATTAGGGCCACAAGCGCCAACTGCAATAGCGGGCATAGAGAGTATTTCAGTGAGTAATTATACATCTGGAGCAGACTTAAAACTGTACTTGACATCAGGCAGTGCGATTATTGCAACAGCAAGTCATGTAAGAGAACCTATTCACATCTTTAATAATGTTGTTCCCGATAGTGCCAAATACTATGTAACGCAAACTGTAAATGGCGTGGAAGGGACAAAATCAAATGCTATAACGCCAACTTTGAGAACACCAATACTCCATGCAGGCATTGGCTATGTGGATGTGAGCAATGTGTATACTGGCGCAGCTATAACCTTGTACACGACTTCCGGATCATCAATTGCCGTCACGCCAACCTCAAATGGAGATGGCACATATCGATTTAGCGGTCTAACCGAGGGCACCTCATATTATGTTAGACAGAGCATAAACAATGTTGTCAGTGCGGCTTCAAATATCGTTACCGTGTCAGCACCACAAGCGCCAACTGTAATAGCGGGCATAGAAAGTATTTCAGTGAGTAATTATACATCTGGAGCAGATTTGAAACTGTATTTGACATCAGGCAGTGCGATTATTGCAACAGCAAGTCATGTAACGGAACCTATTCATATCTTCAATAATGTTGTTCCTGATAGTGCCAACTACTATGTAACGCAAACTGTGAATGGCGTGGAAGGAACAAAATCAAATGCCATAACGCCATCTTTGAGAACGCCAATAATCCATGCTGGTTTTGATTATGTGGATGTGAGTAATGTGTATACTGGTGCAACCATAACTCTTTACACGACTTCCGGATCATCAATTGTCATTACGCCAACATCAAACGGGGATGGGACATATCGATTTAGTGATCTAGCTGGGGGAACACCATATTTTGTTAGACAGAGTATAAACAATGTTGTCAGTGCAGATTCAAATATCGTCACTGTATTAGCGCCACAAGCACCTACTGCAATAGCGGGCATAGAGAGTATTTCGGTAAGTAATTTTACATCTGGAGCAGATTTAAAACTGTGTTTGACATCAGGCAGTGCAATCATTGCAACAGCAAGTAATGTAACGGAATCCACTTACATCTTTAATAATGTTGTTCCCAATAGCGCTAACTACTATGTGACGCAAATCGTAAATGGCGTGGAAGGGAAAAAATCAAATGATATGACACCAGCTTTGAGAACACCAATAGTCCATGCAGGTGCCGGTTATGTGGATGTGAGCAATGTCTATCCATGTTCAACAATAAAACTATATTCAACTTCCGGCTCTTCAATTGCCATCACGCCAACAGCGAATGGGGATGGCACATATCGATTCAGTGGTCTGGCAGGGGGCACCTCATATTATGCTAGACAAAGCATAAATAATGTTATCAGTACGGCTTCAACTGTCGTCACTGTGTCTGCACCACAGACACCAACCGTAATAGCAGGCATAGAGAGCCTTTCAGTGAGTAATTTTATATTTGGAGCAGATTTAAAATTGTATTTGACATCAGGTAATGTGATTATTGCAACAGCAAGTAATGTAAGAGAATCTATTCACATTTTTGACAATATTGTTCCTAATAGTGCTAACTATTACGTAACGCAAACTGCAAATGGTTTGGAAGGGACAAAATCAAAGGATATAACGCCAACTTTGCGAACGCCGATAATCCATGCAGGTGCCGGTTATATAGACGTGAGCAATGTTTATCCGTGTTCAACAGTAAAACTCTATTCAACTTCAGGAGCTTCAATTGCCATCACACCAACAGCGAATGGGGACGGCACATATCGATTTAACGATCTAGAAAGTGGCACCTCATATTATGTTAAACAGAGTATAAATGGTGTTGTAAGTGCCATGTCTAATACCGTTATTGTGTTAGAAGATGATTAATCTCGATGCAAATGTTACAATATTGAAATAAATACATTGACGAAAAAAATTGTATTGTATAGAATATAATTGAATAAAATGTATTATACTTTTGTCCGTTAAATCTAGACATAATAGGACATATTGAAATACTTGATCATGATGGAAATTTAAACTCTTTTTTTCTTCGCGATCAAGTTTTTTTATTCAGAATTAAAATATTTTTTCTAAGAAAATGAGCGTGGATTTCTCGCCAAAAGGGTATGAATATCAAATGAAAATACGAAGATATTTAGAATTTTTATTTGCATATTGCTATGGTTTGAAAGTGTAAATCGATGTGGAGGAATGTATTATGGGGAAAACAAAAAAAGCGGTTGCAAGAGTAGTGACTCTTGTATTGGTATTGGGTGGTATTTTGGCACCATCCATACCTGTTGAAGCTGCAGTTCAAGTGGGAGCGTGGTATGGATATGCTCTAGATAACTTGGATAACACGGCATCTCTAAATGGATCTGATACTGTAAGAGATGTTCCTATTGATGAGAATCAGAATAAGTTTGGCATCATGAAAGTGGATGTTTCTAACATGATCAATGGTGTGCCCTTTAAAGTGGGGGGACATATCACAGGACACGATGATGCAACATTATATGTAGCTTACTATGTTTATGATGGTACAAATTATGCCCTAAATATGAATTATTTTAGTTCGTGTGAACTCGTGGGTTCAAATTTTACACACACAATTGCGGGAAACGACGTAACAGATATGAAAGCGGATGCCAGCGCCAAGGGCCAGTCAGAAATATTCTTGGTTTTCAACTTTTCGAATTGGGATACTTACACCTTCGCATCTGCCTATTATGAATCACCTGTGCCAACTGTAACTGCAGGTGTAGAAAGCCTTTTAGTAAGCGATTTTATATCTGGAGCCGTTTTAAAACTCTATTCAGTAACGGAAGACGCTTTGATTGCAACGTCTCCAAGTGTGGCTGCTTCGACTTATACGTTTACAAATGTGGTACCCAATACGACGCAGTATTATGTGACGCAGACTGTGGGAAGTTGGGTGAGTGAAAATTCTTCATTTGTCAATTCTAAACTTCGGACACCAACAGCCACGGCAGGTGTGGGGTATGTGGATGTGAGCAATGTGTACACTGGTGCGACTATTTCTCTGTATAATTCTTCTGATGCATTGGTATCATCGAGTCCAACGGCAAATGGCGACGGTACATATCGATTTAGCGGACTGACTGCTGGGGATATATATTATGTCAATCAGAGCATTAATGGTGTTGTAAGCTTAGTCTCTAGCAGCGTTACGGTGGAAGCACCTGCAGGACCATCAGCCCCCACAGCAACGGCGGGACTAGAGAGTCTTGTGGTGAGCAATTTCACATCAGGCGCTACTCTAAAGCTGTATTTGACCACAGGAGACACGCTGATTGACACGGCGACAGCCGTGACAGATGCCACCTATACGTTTACAAATGTGGAACCGAATTCAGTGCAGTACTATGTGACCCAGACGGTCAATGGTGTTGAGAGCAGTAATTCTGCACTTGTGAATTCGACACTTCGGACGCCAGCTGCCACAGC
>NZ_JADKNH010000004.1:82012-403834 GCF_015352425.1 Fusibacter ferrireducens
ATACAGGTGCAACGCTTTCTCTATATAAGCCTGATAGCACATTGGTATCATCGAGTCCAACTGCAAATGGGGATGGCACATATCGATTTAACGGACTGGCAGGCGGCACATCCTACTATGTTCAGCAAAGTATCAATAATGTCGTCAGTGCAGCCTCAAGTATCGTCACAGTATCGTCACCATCAGCTCCCACAGCAACGGCAGGGCAAGAACTTATTTCGGTAAGCGATTTTACATTGGGAGCAGATTTGAAATTGTATCTGACATCGGGTAGTGCGATTATTGCAACAGCAAATAATATAACGGAATCTATTTACGTCTTTAACGATGTTGTGCCGAATAGCGCTATGTACTATGTAACGCAAACTGTAAATGGTGTGGAAGGCTCAAAATCTACTTTAACGACTTCAACTCTAAGGACGCCAATTGCCACAGCAGGCATTGGTTACGTGGATGTGAGCAATGTGTATACAGGTGCAACGATGACTTTATACACGACTTCAGGTTCTGCGATAGATATCACGCCAACAGCGAATGGAGATGGGACTTATCGCTTCAACGATCTGGCAGGCGGGACATCCTATTATGTTCGTCAAAGCATAAATAATGTCATCAGTACGGCTTCAAGTACTGTCACAGTATCGTCACCATCAGCACCGACAGTAACTGCAGGACTAGAGAGTCTTTCTGTGAGCGATTTTATACCAGGAGCAGACTTGAAATTGTATTTGACATCAGGCAGTGCAATTATTGCAACAGCAAATAATGTAACGAAATCCATCTACGTCTTTAACAATGTTGTTCCTAATAACGCGATGTATTACGTAACGCAAACTGTAAATGGTGTGGAAGGGGCAAAAACAACTTTAACGACTCCAACTCTAAGGACACCAGTTGCCACAGCAGGTATCAGATATGTGGATGTGAGCAATGTGTATACAGGTGCGACATTGACTCTATATTCAAATTCAGACTCAGTGATATCCACCACTCCAATCGAAAATGGAGATGGGACTTATCGGTTTAGCAATTTAACCGATGGTGCGTCACATTATGTTCGACAAGGTATAAATGGTATTCTAAGTGCGGTTTCTAACACCGTTACAGTTGCATCACCTGATGCGCCAGGAGCTCCAACTGTGACCGCGGGTGTGGAAAGTCTAATTGTAAGTGATATTATTTCAGGCGCAAATCTAAAACTTTATACGACATCAGGCAGTGCGATGGTTGCCTCGGTAAATAATATAACAGAGCCCGTTTATACTTTTAATAATGTTGTCCCTAATAGTTCAAAATACTACGTCACCCAAGTCTTTGACGGTGTAGAAGGGACAAAATCGAATGATGTAACGCCAACTTTGAGAACACCAATAATCAACGCAGGTGTTGATTATGTGGATGTAAGCAATGTTTATCCGGGTTCAATTGTAAAAATATATACCACTTCAGGGGCTTCAATTTCCATTACGCCAACATCGAATGGGGATGGCACTTATCGTTTTAATGGATTAATGGCTGGTGTAGCGTATTATGTGGATCAAACTATAAATGGGGTTGTAAGTGCCGTATCTAATATCGTTACGGTGGCAGTACCGCCAACAATACCATCGGCACCAACACATGTGGTAGCTGTGGCAGGGGATGCTCAGGCAACAGTAAGTTTTATGATTCCAAATGACGATGGCGGCAGTCCTATCAGCAGTTATATCGTAACCTCAAGTCCGGGCAATATAAAGGCGACGGGTAATGGGTCACCGATTACAGTGACAGGCCTTACAAATGGAACTCAGTACGTCTTTTCAGTTGTGGCAGTTAATGGTGTAGGTAGTAGCGTTAGTTCTTCAAATTCTAACGCAATCATACCACGCGCGCCTTCAAGTGGTGAAAATGATAAAGATGAGCCTGAGCCTGAAAAAACGCCAGAAACCAACATCCCTGAGACAGATTCTAATGGGGCAGAAGTTATTGTTAACGGTGTTTCAAATTCAACTGGGATACTGAAAGCAACAAATAATGAAAAGGGACAGACTGTATCCACTTTAGTAATTGATACAGAAAGACTCCAAAAAATATTGGACGAACAAGGCAACAAAGCAAAAATTATTTTACCGGTTAAAACGGATTCAGATATAGCTGTGGGCCTCTTAAATGGCCGGATGGTAAAAAACATGGAAGACTTAGAGGCGACTTTAACTGTTGAGACCAATTCTGCGACGTATACGTTGCCTGCATCTGAAATTGATATTGACTTTATTTCAAAACAATTTGGCCAAGAGATTTCACTTGCCGATATTGAAGTGCAAATAGAGATTGCGAAAACCCCTGCAGATGCTGTAAAGGTAGTTGAAAATGCCGCTGTAGCAGGTGAATTTTCAATTATGGTCCCTGCAATGGATTTCAATATAAGATGTACTTATCAGGATAAAACAGTGGATATTTCGAAGTTCAATGAATATATTGAAAGGACGATTGCGATACCAGAAGGCGTTGATCCGACTCGAATTACAACTGGTGTCATTGTTAAAGCAGATGGTACGACCTACCATGTACCAACAAAAGTATTTGAATCTGGTGGCAAATACTATGCCGTTATCAATAGTTTGACGAACAGCACATATACTTTAATATGGCATCCAATTGAATTTGAAGATGCTGTAAGCCACTGGGCAAAAGCGGCGATCAATAACATGGGATCAAGAATGGTTGTAAAAGGGGTTGATAAGACACATTATGCACCAGAAAACGATATTACACGTGCAGAGTTTATGACGATACTCATACAAGCACTTGGTCTTGCACCAGAAGCAGGTAAAAACACCTTTAAAGATGTGAGTTCAGAGGAGTGGTACACGGGCTATATTGAAGCAGCGCATTCATATGGCATCAGCGATATCGATATAGGCACACTCTTTAGACCAAATGATAAGATTACACGTGAGCAAGTAATGGTAATGATTGCAAGAGCCATGAAAAATACAGGATTACAAATAGCTGTAACACTTGAGGATCGTCAGCTATTTGATGCCAAATATACGGATTTAGATGAAGCAACACCGAGTACCCGACCAAGTATTGAAGCCTGTCTCAAAGCTGGAATCATTACAGGTAGAAGTAGCACTACAGTGGCTCCAAAATCCTATATAACAAGAGCTGAAGTTGCTGTTGTCATTGAAAAATTGTTAAAAAAATCTGATTTAATCGAGTAAATTTTATTCAGCATATTTTTACAAAAGAATTGACGTGGGATCGGTTATTTTGTAGAATGTAAAGTAATAAATCGTCGTATAACCCCATTAATACGGTATGGGGGTCTCTACCAAGCACCTTAAACGCTTGATTACGAGGAAGATGCAGTGTGCATTTTCTTCGCAATCAGGCGTTTTCTATATCCTCTTTTGAGTTGTCCATCACTTCTCGAAGTAGGGGTATATTCCACATTTAGTGGCTGTTTAAGGGGCTACTGAATGCAATCCAATCGGATTGTGCAAGGGTTACGTATGGTAGCGAAGCAGACTGAGTATACGTTTTGATTTAAAAACATTGGATATTCAAAATTGAATACGAAATTTAGATATAGTAAAGTTAATTTGATCAAAAATGACATCGACATATGTCATTCGGGTAAATAAGATTTAATATTTCAATAAGAAATGGAGGCGCAAAATGAACGCATTAAAAATACCAAAAGTTGAGTTGCATTGCCACTTAGATGGCAGTTTAAGACCAGAAACAGTATTAGAACTTGCAAGGCTGATGCATATTGAATTACCGGATGAAAGTATTGAAGCAGTGAGAGAATCACTTATTGCACCAAGTGATTGCGATTCACTGGATACTTACTTAAAGCGGTTTGATTTGCCAATAGAAGTGATGCAAACGGAATATGCGCTTGAACGTGTTGCTTATGAGCTCATGGAAGACGCTTCAAAGGAAAATGTGAAGTATATAGAAATTAGGTTTGCACCCCAACAACACATGAAGAAAGGACTCGACCATAAGACCATTATTGAAAGTGTTGTCAAAGGGGTTAAGAGAGCGGAACAAGCGTTTGAAATCAAAGGCAATGTGATCTTATCTTATCTGAGACACAGTGATGTACAGGGGATTTATGATATGATCGATGCAGGTCAATCTCTTCTTGGAGATGGCGTTGTTGCTGTGGATTTGTGTGCAGGAGAGCATGACCTATTTGCAAGTCGATTTAAAGAGGCATTTTCATATGCGAGAGAACTCGGCTATCGTGTGACGATACATGCTGGTGAGACTGGAATCGCACAAAATATGACGGAATCTATTCTATTACTAGGTGCAGAGCGTATCGGTCATGGGGTCGCCATGATGAACGATGCTGAGGCATACGAATGTGTAAAGTCAAATAATGTGATTTTGGAATGTTGTCCAACAAGTAATTTGCAGACAAAAGCCATCTTAGATATAAAGGCACATCCCATTGCGCAATTTTACGAAGATGGCATATTGGTAACGCTTAACACGGATAACAGAACCGTATCGGAGACAGACATGACACATGAGTTCCAAATTGTGCACACTGCTTTTGACTACGACACCGCATTTGATATTCAAATCTATAAAAACAGCGTTAAAGGTGCCTTTGCAGATGATGCTACTAAAGCATGGTTACTCACTCTACTTGAGTCATAATACCACCGCCGATTAAGAGCGAGTCTTGATAACAGACCATGGCTTGTCCACATGAGGGTGCCCTTACTGGGGACTCAACAGTAATCTCAGCGGAACCGTTTGCATGGGGTATCAAAATGCCCTCATAAACAGCAGACCATTGGCTGACGATAACCTGTACTTTCAAGGGAAAAGTATGATATGAATTCACAAGATTAAAGGACTTAGCAGTGAGTTTGTATTTCAGCAAATCACTTTCTTCACCCAAGACCACTTCATTGGATTCGGGTAATATATCTATGACCACAAACTTGCCAGAGAGTTCTTTAGCAAGTTTTCTTTTTTGTCCCAGTGTATAACTGGCGATACCCTGGTGATAACCTAAGAAATTGCCAGACTTATCCACAAAGCATCCACGATTCATGGCGCTGCTGCCCTGTTCTTTGAGAAATCGTGTATGTTCTTTATGTGAGATAAAACAGATGCCTAAACTGTCTTTCTTTTGAGCTGTTTTGATGTGTACTTTCTCAAAGAGCTGACGCACGGTTTCTTTTGAAGAGATATTTCCAAGTGGAAAGTAGAGTCTGGAAAGGGTCTCTTGTGTCAGATGATAGAGGTTATAAGACTGATCCTTCCTAGCATTAACCGCACGATGAAGTTCAAATTCCTTTTGAATTTCATTATAGTGAACTCTGACATAATGTCCCGTTGAAAATGCCTCAGCACCGAGTTTGATGGCATCTTCTATGAGTCTGCCGTATTTAAAAATACGATTGCAGTGAAGACAGGGATTTGGCGTGTGTCCTTTTTCATAAGTCTCAATGAAGTTACCGATAATCACTTCTTCAAAATCTTTTCTATAGTCCATGATGTGATGCTCAATACCAAGAGCCTCACAAACGCGTTTTGCATTTTCAATTTCTTCAAGTTGATGTTCAAAGAGGTACATGGTCACCCCAATAACCTCGTGATTTTGTGTCTTCAATAGGAGTGCAGTGGTACTGCTATCAATGCCACCACTCATGCCTACAGCAATTTTCATGTGAAGCCTACCTTTTTAATGTAATTATATTTCAATTTTTAACGTTCCAATAGACATTATAACGTATCAAGGCCAAAAATGCTTTCAAATGTTACTCTTTTATACCCATAAGAGGCTTATTTTATGTAAATATTAAAATAATTAATTTCAATATTTTGTAAATTTGTTATAATAGCATTGGAGGTACTTAATATGTCGAAAATTATTGGAACAAATAAACTTATGAAACATCTTAGAACCAAGCATAATATCAGAATAGTGGGTTCTTCTCATAAGCAAAAACTCCGTACCTTTGGTTATTATCACGGTTATAAAGGATATCGCTTCATAAGGACTTCAACCAATAAAATTCCATTTTCAAGTTTTGATGAAATAATAGCATTCAATCAATTTGATTTAGAGTTAAAAACGTTATTTTATCCATCAATTATGTTTATCGAAACTGCATTAAAAAATTATGTACTTGAAGAACTTTTAAAAAATGCTAAATCAAGTAGTTTTGAATCCATTTATGATGATAATTTAACTTGCTATAAAGCATTTTCTGCAACTGATCCTAAATATAGAAAAGAATTTCAAAAGAAATTAAGATTGAGAAATCAGATATACAATGTGCTTTCACGAGAATATAGTAATGAAAGAAAAATAGTAAAACATTATTATCATTCCAATAAAACAATTCCAATTTGGGCTATCTTTGAATCCATCAGTATGGGTGAATTTGGAACATTTACTTCTTGCTTGGATTCAAAAATAAAAAAATCATTATCTTCATCGATTGGTTTTAATCAATCATGTGATACAGATAATCGACTTACAGAAAAAATAATTTTTCAACTTAAAGACCTTCGTAATGCAATTGCACATAATGATGTCATATTTGATACTCGTTTTAAAAATAGCAATGCGAGCAATGAATTGAAAAAATGTTTGATGCTTGACACAGGTATAAATAATATTACCTTTAATACTCTTACAGATTACTTTATCTTGGTTGTATACTTACAGAAACTATTGAAAGTTTCTAAGACGGAACTTAATCGTTCTATAAATCAATTTGATCTTCTTCTAAATACATTTAGAACAAAAGTGCCTATCAATGTTTTCCACAAAATTTTTGAAACCAATTCTCGTAATAAAATAATTGCATTGAAAAGCTTTGTATAAAATATTGATTAACTTGTTAATCTGGTGTAAAATAACATTAGGAAATGCGGTGAATGTCTTCGGACTACACCTAAAAGAACTGGATGCGTCTGGTTCTTTTTTATTTTTTGTGTAATCAAAATATATCAATTGTGTTGCAATTAAATCAGTAGATGCACTTACTCACGATACCCCCCACATATAACTTACGCAGGTTCTTCCGCAGGCATGAGGACTGGGAACCGAAGTGAGTTATTGGTGGGGGTTTTGTGTTTAAACGTTCAAGCTGTTGTTTCAAGTCAATTTAATTTTTAACGTTCCAATAGACATTATAACGCACCAAGGACAAAAATGCTTTGAAATTTAGTGTGAAGATAAGCTCTTTTGATAGAATAATGATCATGAAAATGTGTTTTAAAGTGAACGGGAAATTAAAATTTGATTAGAAAAAAATGAAAATACTTCCTATAAAGTGTATAAAGCGGTAATGTTAAGTTGGATCTGCGCAGATTACATAATAAGTGGCCTTGAATGAGAAGGCTTTGGTTAAAATCCTTTTTGAACGAGACGCAATCTAAAACGCCTCCTACCGTGCTTTATGGTGTAGTTACTTCTTAAGATACTTGTAAAAAGATGGTGCAAAGGCGATATTAGATTCTATTTTTAGTTCTGATACTATCGACGTATTTAATGTGATGAGAGTAAATCCTGGTACTATTGTTTATGGCGGAATTAGTGCAACTTTTAATCAAATGGATGTTGCCGATTATGGGATAATAGGAAGTTCAACAAATTCATACAGTTATGCAAGTGGTCAAAATATATATCTAAAGACTGAAGGGGATTCTGGGTTTATTCAGAATAATACAGGATGGGCATATGTTGGTAAGGCGTTTATTTATAGCGGTAGTACTCGTAATGCTTCTGTGTATGTAAAGGGAAACTATAAAGGGATGCTTGAAACATCACAAGGTTCACTGGGGGCACTGCCGGGAAGTACATCATCAGCAATTTCAATAGTAGCATCTGTTTATGATATGGAAACAGGAGCGAGAGCCGCTCAGAGGACGATTTTATCTAGAAATATTTCAGGTATGTTTGATGCTGAGTATCCTACTGGAAATTACTATGATGAATTATCGGTATATTTACAAAATGGACACGCATATAAAATTGTACTTGAAGCCACTGCAGAGTCAAAAGCATTTGGGGTAACCAAGTCAAAAGTTGATTTTAAATTTTTCGATAGATCAATAAAAATGACAGAGTGTGGTGTTGTATTCTAATACTAATTGATTATTAAAAAAGTATTCAACATGATAAGAAAAGTAGGAGGAGAAAAGTGTTAAAAAAAGTAACTCAAAATTTGGTGATTTCATTTATTTTGCTCTTTATTTTTTCGATTGTAAACTTTGTTATATTTTTTAGTACACCTAATTTCGAGATGAGGGATGCGATAGATTTATATAAAGACAGTTTTTTTGATTTTAAGAACTTCGTGATTTTTTTGTCCCTTATTTTTTTCAATATTAGTGTATTGCGTATTTTGGTAGATTATTTTAGAAAGAAAGCTTAAAAAGCACTTAATATAATGAATGTCCGAATTTGCGATGGGAACAAGAACATAAAAAGAGACTATTCTCTAGTGTGGTTTAAAAACAATACTAGGATTGAGATTGATGTGAAAAAATAAATAGGAAGAACAAATGATGATACGGTAGAAATGAATGGGCATCAATTGGTGTTACCAGAAGAAGTATGTTATTTTAAAGGGAAGTCATTAATTTAAGCACTATATTCACGATAACCCCCCCACAATATAGATTACGTAGGTTCTTCCACAGGCACGAGGACTGGGAACTGAAGTATGTTATATGTGGGGGGGTTGTGTTTTAACGTTCCAATAGACATTATAAGACATCAAAGTCAAAAATGCTTTCAAATTTAGTGTAAAGATAAGCTCTTTCGATAGAATAGTGATCATGAAAATGTGTTTTTGAAGTGAACGAGAAATTAAAGTCTAATTAGAAAAAAATGAAAATACTTCCTAAAAAGAATATAAAATGGTAATGTTGAGTTGGATCTGCGCAGATTACATATATAACTACGAAGAGAATAATTAAATGAAAAAAGTAAGTCTGATTTTAGTAATTGCAATATTAGTTTTGGGTTATACCCATACAGAATCTGGAACAACTCTAGTTACAACGAATGCAATTACAGTTGTAATGGATATATATTTGAATGCTTTTTTGTCGGTATAGTGTAATTTTAAAATTCATTATACCGACTGAATTTTATTTCGAATTACCAAATGTTAGGAGTGTAAAAATGATTAAAAGATTTTTGAGATTTAATACTTATTCGGGAACGCTATTTATCATTGTGATACTGGTTATTTTCATGAGATTATATGGAACAACTTTGACAGTAACAGAAAGTAATTGGTTGGGAATGCACACTCAATGGGCGACTATTTTACTTAATTTACATAGTTTTTATTTTAAATTTATCGAGCCTTTTTTTGTCATCGTTTTAGTTCGCGCTCTTCAAATATATTTAGAAGATAAAAAAATAGCACGATGAATTTGAATTAAAATAATAGATCAAGATATAAAATGACAGCAAAGTGATTCGTATCAGCATCTGATATGTATCAGATTTATAAGTGAAATCACTGTCATCGATTGGTGTTACCAGATGAAATATATGATTTCAGAAATAAGTAAGCTAATTAAGCACTGTATTCATGCTAAAACCCCCACATATAACATACGTAGGTTCTTCCGCAGGCACGAGGACTGGGAACCGAAGTAATTTATATTGTGGGGGGTTATGTTTTAGTCATAAAGCGGGTTGTTAATCTTCTCTCTGATCACCCAAAAAAGCCACCGCAATCATATTGGGGCCAACATGAGAAGCAATCGTCATAGAGAGTTCTGAGATGATGATCTCGCATGGATTGATCTGCTCTTTGATCATATCTCTAAGAAGTGCCGCGTCTTCAGGACAATTTCCATGTCCTAAAAGGACAGTACCATTTTCACGGTCCATCAAATGGGTTTCAATTTTAGAGACTAAGAATGACATGGATTTTTTTCGACCACGCACATTGCCATAAGATTTTAATTTACCCTCATGGTCCACAATTAAAGTAGGTTTGACGTTTAATACATTGCCGACCATTGCAGACGCAGGCGAAATACGGCCTCCGCTTTTGAGATAGTTCAAGTCATCTACACCAAACCAATGGTTGAAGTTCATGCGATTATGTTCAACCCATTGTTTGAGTTCATCAATGGTGTGACCTTCTTTTAGACGTTTGAGAACTTCCACCACAATAGCACCTTGGCCGATTGAAGCAGAAAGTGTGTCCACAAGTTCGATTTTAGCATCGGGATAATCTTCTAAAACTAAGGATTTGGCCACACACGAGCTGTTGTATGTACCGCTTAATCCGGATGAAAATCCAATATATAATAGTTCATGACCCAATTCTATATTTCTTTTAAAGGCTTCCTCAAAACGATAAGCGTTTATCTGTGAAGTTGTTGGCATGAAGCCATTTCTTAAATAGTTATAAAAAGTGTTGTGATCAAGTGTTTGTCCAAGATCGTCTATATAATCAACACCGTTTATATGCACTGGCATACCGAGGATCTCTAGTATATCTTGATGCGCCCCAATATAGTGAAGTGGTAAGTCACAGCAAGAATCAGTGATAATTTTTACACTCATAGTTTACCCTCCTAGTTCATATACTATTTTAATGTAAATTGGGAGGATATTCAACATAAGACATTTGATATTTTGCTAATTAATCAAATTTTAATCTTAGCCGTATTTTTATAGATTAGGATGTAGGAAATAATAGCAATAATCTTGAGCAACATTGAAAAATAAATGCCATAGCGCAGGAATGGTTGTTGAGGGAACCAAAGTAAAAGCAATATAAAAGAACTGAAAGATACTGTGGCAATTTTCCCATAAATGTTGGAGGGGATTGCCTTTTTTTCATGCCTAAAATAGAGAATAGTGCTTCCAATGACTAATGAAAACTCTTTGAGATACATCAGTGCAGGCACCCAAATGGGCAGCACATTTTTCATGGCCATACAAGTTAAGACAGACAAGAGCATAAGTTTATCCGCCAGTGGATCGAGAAGTGTTCCAATGGTGGTGATGAGATGATATTTTCGGGCAATATAGCCATCTAGAAGATCGGTAAGTCCCGCTATGATAAAGACTGTAAGCGCAATTGCATTATGATCTTGTAAATAAGTGAATATAAAAATAGGGACCAATAGAATTCTAAAAACAGTTAATAAATTGGGTACATGACGCATTTTATCACCTCCATATACTCTCTATACCCCAAGTTTATATGATATATAGTAGTAAAAAAGCTTCATTTTTGATATCCGTGGCGATGAAGGGGAGAAAAGAGAAGTAAATTGCACAGAAGTTGTTAAATTTCTTAAATATCTTATTTCCAGCGTTAGATTTAACATTTATTAGGGTATAGATATTCTAGATTAATATTGGAGGGCAATTTATGAAAACACCATTGAAGCAACTTCTTGACGAACAATCCAAGTCTTTAAATAGAACGCAAATGACTGAGCAAGAGAAAAGAGAAGCTTTAAAAGGGCTAAGTGAGACTGTAATACAAATTACACAGTTTAAAGCCACAGAACGACCTTTTCACAATGCGTATTGGGATCATGAAGAGGAGGGCATTTACGTGGATGTCATTTCGGGAAAACCCCTTTTTTCATCGAAGGATAAATTTGATGCGGGATGCGGATGGCCCAGTTTTACAAAGCCGATTGAAGATGAAGCCGTGATTTATGAACTGGATGAAAGTCATTTTATGAAACGTGTGGAAGTGAAGAGTCAGTTTGCAGATATACACCTTGGTCACGTCTTTGATGATGGCATTGAGCCCACTGGACTTCGATATTGCATTAATTCTGCTTCGATTAAATTTATCCCAAAATCTCAAATGGCTGCTCTGGGTTATGAGGCGTATCTGGATTTGTTTCAAACAGAAGATGAAAAGTAATACAAGTGGTTGGAAATAAAGAGAATAGATCGAATGCATTGAGAGTATTTGAAAAAATGTGATGAGATGATTCCAACCGGAGTCTCTAAAAGTATCTGTAACAGAATTCTAAAGAGGAATTGAATAAAAAAGGAGGTTATTTATGAAAAAAATATTAGCAATTGTACTCATATTTGTTTTCGTTTTATCGGGGTGTGCGTCTAAAGCAACTGAGGCGACACCAGAAAACAAAGTGCTGAAAGTCGGTATGGAACTCAAATACCCGCCATTTGAAACCAAAGATGCCGATGGCAACCCGGATGGTGCATCTGTAATGCTTGCAAAGGCATTGGGTGAATATCTTAATAGAGAAGTAGAAATAGTAGATACGGCGTATCCAAGCCTGATTCCTGCACTTGAGCAAGGGGATATTGACATCATCATTTCATCCATGACCATCACTGAAGAGAGGGAAAAAGTAGTTGATTTTTCAGAACCTTACACCAACAGTCAACTGATGATGCTAGTCTACAAAGATTCAAAAGTTCAGTCTGCAGATGATTTGAACTCCAGTGATGTGACAATTGCGTCTAAAACAGGTACAATCGGTGCGCTTTGGGCTGCAGCAAATGCGCCTAACGCTAAAATACTCAACATTGACGAAGAAGCCAGTGCTGTACTTGAAGTGGCACAAGGCAATGCAGACGTCTTTATTTATGATCCCCTTTCAATCATTAGGCATCATGAGAACTACATGGAGACCACACGTACGATTCTAGAACCGCTACCGAATACTAAAGGGTGGGGGATTGCCATGAAAAAAGGTGAAAATGAACTTAGAAACCAAATTAACGAATTCATAAAAAAAGCCAAAACAGATGGCACGTATGATAAAATTAGAGAGACTTATCTAAAAGAGAAAATGCAGGAATTTGAACAGTACAATCTAGAGTTTTTCTTCTAAACGATTTCAAAAAGAGGATTGCAGAATCAAAGCAAAAAATAAAGTGCAAAGAGCTTAAAAGAGATGGACTTCACTAAAAGAAGCAACTCTTTTAAGCTTTAATTTTAAAAACGAGGTACGACATGAACTTACTCAGAAAAGCATTCAATTTTTTTTCAGCATTATTACTCTATATTTTATTTTTTTACTTTGTCATGGTGAGATCATTGGATAAAGGCGTGGATTACGCTGTTTATTATGAATATCGAAAAGTTATTTTTAATGGATGGCTAACGACAATTTCCATTAGCCTGATGGCACTTATTTTGGCGCTCCTAGTTGGACTTATTTTGTATTGGATGAGCATATCGCATTTTGGCGTCTTAAGATATCTCCAAGAAATACACAAGATGATAATCTTTGGAACACCTTTAGTGGTTATCGCCATTGTGGCGTATTACTATATTGGACATGCCTTTAATATCAGGTCCAAGTTCTGGGTTGGTGTCATCACGCTTGCACTTTACATTGGGGCTTATATAGCAGATATCTATAAGGGGGCTGTTGAATCCATTCATATCAATCAATGGCAAACAGCTAAGATGTTTGGATTTACGAAGGTACAAACCTATAGATACGTCGTATTCCCACAAGTTTTAATGACGATTTTACCACCACTTGCAGGACAGTTTGCGCTTACGATAAAAGGAAGTGCCTTACTCTCGTATATGTCTACAGATGAATTTTTAAACACCATTAAAACAGTACAAGCGGCAAGTTTTAGGTACTCAGAAGGTTTTATTATCGTCACATTGGGATATCTGTTGTTGACGATACCGTTAATTTTACTGGTCAGATATTTAGAAAAACGTATGAACTATAAGGTGGCAAAATGAATTTAGAGTTGAAACACTTAACTAAGAAATATCAAGATAAAACGGTTTTAGATGATATCACTTTAAAACTGGAAAACATACAGATTTTAGCGCTATTAGGTGCATCGGGTAGTGGTAAATCCACTTTGCTGAGGCTAATTGCAGGCCTTGAACCCTTCCAAGGTGGTGATATTATCGTCAATAATAATGCCATGAGGACTTCACCCTTGGATCAATTCAGAAAAAATGTAGGCTTTGTCTTTCAGGATCATAATCTATTTTCACATCTTTCAATTATGGAGAATATTTTGTTGGTGCTTGAAAAAGTGCATAAAAGGAAAAGAGCAGATGTCATTAAACCGGTTTCAGAATTGCTTGAAAGATTTGGACTGATCGAACACGCGCATAAATTGCCACATCAAATCAGTGGTGGACAATCCCAGAGGGCATCTATCGTAAGAGCTCTTGCCATCCAACCCGAGTTGATACTACTTGATGAACCCACATCGTCACTAGATCCTGTGTTAACGTATGAAGTGCTCAGCGCCATTAAGCAATTGGCGGAAGATCAAAAGGATTTTATCATTGTGACACATGAAATTGGGTTTGCAAAGAGTGTGGCAGACTATATCGTATTCATGGAAAATGGTAAAATCGTGGAGCATGGCTATCGCTCCATATTGGATCAACCTCAAAGTGCGGAGCTTAAACGATTTTTGGACAAAGTACTCACTTTCATCCCCACTTAAATTCAATTGTAAATAAAATATGAATTATAGGGGACGGTACTTGAATTTTGATTTGAATATGGTAAACTAAAACCATAAAAGAGATTGAGTGGTGATGATATGGCACGAAAAGCGAGGGATGCCGAGGTGTATGGGTTATATCATATTTATCAATTAGGCAATCAAAATAGAAAGCTTTTTGAATCCCATGCAGATCGACAGAAATTTTTAGAAATATTGAGTAAGGCGAGAAAACGATTTGGTTTTAAACTCTATGCCTATTGTATCAAAACCTCAGATCAATATCATTTGATTGTGGATACCAATGGCAGTGATTTATCAAAGGTGATGAAATCGATTAACATTGCTTATGCCATGTATGCTAAGTGCGATGGAAAACTCTTTAGAGATCGTTATAAAAGCGAGGTCATAGAGACACCAGAAGCTTTAAACAGGATTATGGAAGCACTTCACAAAGAAACGCCTAATAATGAGTACAACAGTTATTGTGTTTATGAAAGCCAAATGGATGCCAATTTGTTAATCGACATCGAACCCTTATCCGTCCTCACAGATGAGCAGGTTGACATTGAAGATGCGATTTCAGTCTGTAATCGCAACAGAAATCAAGAGAAACAGCCCTGTGAGAACTGCATAAAAGATTTTGATGAAGCACAAAATGCACTTTTGCAAAAAGCTTCCAATGAAGGGTATGCCTTAACGGAAGTTTTTAGTGATAAAGCAATTCGAAACCAATATATTCATTATTTTAGGAAACACAGCTTATTGTCGTTAAAGGAACTGGGGCAGTTGTTTGATGGTTTAACCGAATCGACAGTTTGTAAAATATTGAGTCAGAAATAAATTTTTAGATATGGATTGCATGGCAGAGTCATGCAATTAAAAATAAACTGATATTCAAGAACCGTCCCTGAGACGTCATCAGATTATATGAACAAAGGAGAATACCCATGATGGATTTTAATTTGAATTTGAATTTTGGAAGTCAAAAGAAAAGTGACTCCGTTCAATCGGATAAACTATATGATTTACTGATTATAGGGTCTGGACCAGCAGGCTTAAATGCGGCACTTTATGCAAAGCGAAAAGGGCTTGAAGTTGCAATCCTATCCACAAAAATGGGTGGTCAAGTACTTGATACTTCATCGGTTGAGAACTATTTAGGCATTCAAGGCGCCTCAGGTGAGGATTTAGTGCATGAATTTATCGCACATGTGAATACTTTAAAGGTCCCTATTATCAAGGATGAAAATGTTAAACACATTGAAAAAAAAGAAGTTCAATTTCAATTGACCTTGGGCAATGGCACTGTATATAAATCAAAAGCTGTGATTGTTGCCACAGGCAGTAAGCCGAGAGAACTTGGCGTAAAAGGTGAAGATGAATACAAAGGTCGTGGCGTTGCATATTGTGCGATTTGTGATGGACCGTTATTCGAAGGTCGGGATGTCATCATAGCCGGCGGCGGGAATTCCGCTGTTGAAGCTGCAATTGATCTCTCCAAAATCGCAAAAACAGTTACTGTGGTGCATCGAAGTCAGTTTAGAGCAGATCAAATTGTCATCGATAAACTTAATTTAGCTGAGAATGTCAAGATTCATCTTGAAACTCAAATTACAGAAGTTGTGGGTGAAAATTTAGTGACAGGCGTCAATGTCATAGATAAGAAGACAAAGGAAACCTTTTTTATACCTGCGGAAGGCGTGTTTGTTGAAATAGGTTATTTGCCGAACAATGAGCTCGTAAAAGATCTTGTTGACTTGAACGACAAAGGTGAGGTAATCGTCAATGCGAAAAATGAAACCAGTCTGGCAGGTCTCTATGCTGCAGGAGATATAACAGATACCCCTTATAAGCAAATCATTGTGGCGGCAAGTGAAGGGGCAAAAGCAGCCTTGTCAGCCAATGACTATATAAATCATTTATAACTAGAAAGAGTGAATTTTGGCAATATAGGGGTAAGTAATATCCAATCAACACTTTAACTATAGATTTAAATAAATAGAAACTCAATTATATGAATGCACAGAGCATGTGCAATAAGGAGGAAAACATGGCATTATTAAATGAACAATTAAGAGCACAATTAAGTGAAGTTTTTTCTGCAATGAAAAAAGATGTGACTTTGGCAGTATTCACCAAAGAGGGTGAATGCAATACTTGTACTGAAACCGTAGCTTTTATGGAAGAAATTGAGTCGTTAAATGACAAGATTCACTTGAAAAAATTTGATCTAAATGTAGATGCAGAAAAAGCAAAAGCATTTGAAGTTACTATGGTACCAAGTATTGTTCTTTTAGATGATCAAGAAGCTTATTTGGGCATTAAATTTAATGGTATTCCTGCTGGACATGAAATCAACTCTTTTATACCAGGTATTTTAGAAGTTGCAGGTGCAGGTGAAGCGTTGCCAGAGGCACTGTTATCTGAGCTCACAGCACTTACAAAGCCTGTAAACATTAAGGTGTTTGTCACTCTAAGTTGTCCTCACTGCGCAGGCGCTGTCCAAAAAGCGCATAAACTTGCACTTGAAAGTCCAGTTATCACAGCTGAAATGGTGGAGGCACAAACTTTTGGCGAGTTGTCGAATAAATTTAATGTTTCAAGTGTCCCTAAAATTGTGATCAATGATCAATATGAGTTTGTGGGCAACCAACCACTGGATGTTTTTTTAGAAGAAATCAGAAAGACACAATCATAAAGAGAAAGCATTTATTTCAGCATTGCTCTTTAGAGGTGAATAAAATCGTAATTAGGGGAAATACCAGTTGAGGTGTTTCCTTTTTTTATGCTATGATTAATGGAACATGAAATTTATATTTTGGAGGTACATGTGGAGAAGAATAAAATGGGCTATATGCCTATACCTAAATTAATATTGACGATGTCTCTACCGGCGATCTTTTCCATGATGACACAAGCGCTTTACAATATTGTGGACAGTATTTTTGTGGCGCAGATTGGTGAAGCGGCGATAACTGCATTATCGTTGGCATTCCCCGTACAACTTGTTATTGTTGCATGCTTTGTGGGGATGGGGGTAGGGATCAATTCACTGATTTCCAGAAGTCTTGGGTCAAAAAATTATGAACAAGCTGCATTGGCGGCAGAACATGGCTTCTTTATAGCCAGTATATTGTATGGATTTGTGGCTTTAATGGGTGTTTTAGTCATGCCGTCATTTGTGAGGATGTTCACAGATGATCCCATCATTATAGAGTATACGATTCAATATCTTGAAATTATCATGGTCTTTGCGTTCGGCCGAATATTTGCACAAGCTGGTGTTAGCATTTTACAAGGCTCTGGAGAGATGGTTATTCCGATGTTTTCACAATTAATTGGCGCAATAGGAAATATTATTTTAGATCCAATTATGATCTTCGGCCTTTTTGGATTTCCAGCTCTTGGCGTAAAGGGTGCAGCAATTGCCACGATCACCGCGCAGATTATATCCATGATCTTTGTACTATTGATGGTCTTCAAGTTCAAACGCGTGTTGGCATTTAAACCTCTTTCATTTAGAATCAATCACAACATCCTAAAAAAAATCTTGGTGGTGGGTCTACCGGCTGCCATTATGCAAGCAGTGGGCTCCGTAATGCTCACAGGATTAAATTTAATATTGGCAAGTTTTACAACGACTGCGGTTGCAGTACTTGGTATCTACTATAGACTTCAATCCTTTATATTTCTACCTATATTTGGACTTTCTCAGGGCATGATGCCCATTATTGGTTTTAACTATGGGGCAAAATCAAGAGATCGATTATTAAAGGCACTTAAAATGGGCATGGTCATGGCCATTATTTATATGACATTGGGTTTTATTGTATTTCAAATATTTCCAAGGCAACTCATATTGTGGTTTAAGGGGACAGATGAATTGCTTCAAATTGGTATAAGAGCATTTAGAATTATAAGCTTAGGATATCCGTTGGCGGCAGTATCCATTGTTTTGAGTACAGCCTTCCAAGGTATGGGGCAGGCGCATCTTAGTATGATGGTTTCAATTTTCAGACAGATCGTTTTACTATTGCCATCGGCGTGGCTTTTAGGGCACTTTGGATCATTGGAAATGGTCTGGTTTGCCTTTATCATTTCAGAGATTGGCGGCGTTATCATGGTGGTGTCCTTTTTTTATAAGCTGTACCGTAGCAAAATAGAACCACTTTAACCAAAGGGAGAACAGAAAGATGTATTATTTAATATTGGGCATTGCAGTGATTGTCCTCTCAGGATACAGTGTTGCAGAATACTTTAATAAAAAAATAATCTATCCGCGCAATTGGCAGTACGAAGAAACCCTAAAAAAAGAAATCGAGGATGGCAGAATTTCAGAAGGTTACTTTGAGTCTCTTTTCAAAGTACCTTTTGAAATTAGATCAGAATATGGCTATGTCATTAGAGGCTATTGGATTCAAGGACACGAAGCTACAGCCTCAAAAACGATTATCATATGTCATGGCATTACGAACAATCTCATAAGATCGCTTAAGTATTTAGAACCCTTTATTTCCAGAGGGTATAATGCGGTGATCTATGATCATAAAAATCATGGCAAGAGCGGCGGTCAATACACCTCATTTGGTGTGGAAGAAAAAAGTGATCTCAAACGGATTGTGGATTATGTCGTCAAGAGGACAGGTGAGGCGAGTATCATTGGTACACATGGTGAATCCATGGGTGCAGCCATAGCGCTTCAACATGTGGGCATAGATGAAAGGATTTCATTTGTCATAGCGGATTGCTCTTATAAAGACGCGAAATCAGAATTTGCCTACAGACTGCGTGTGGAAAATCATCTGCCGGCATTTCCAATATTAACACTAGCTTCTGCATTGAATAAGATAAAAAGAGGATTTTCATATGATGAAATAGCACCGATTGAGGCTATTAAGGACGTTCAAAAACCAATTTTGTTCATTCACGGGTTATCTGATGATTACATTCCCTATAGTCACTCGAAAGAGATGTATGACCTAAAAAGAGGCGCAAAGGCACTTTATCTAGTACCAGAAGCAAGACATGCCATGTCTATTGCAGTAGACAGAAGTGAATATTTAAATCAAATTAATCATTTCTTGGATCAATACGGTTTCTAAAACTCAAAAGAAGACTGATCGATTGAAATGCCTTCTCTAAGGCCGTCGATAAAACCTTCGTACAGAATGCTCTTGTTATCAATCTCAAATAAATCTATCGTTTGCACTAAACCGGGTACTTTATCAAAAGTGACGATCCCATGTTTTTTGAGCATGGCATAGACAAATTGAGAGCAAAAGTAATGATAATTTCTATCCAAAGGTCTGTTGAGTAAAATACCAAAGAGGCCTAAAAAATTGTACCTATATAAATGCTTATTGGTCACAAAACGCTCCACATCTTTTAGTAGGCCATCATATTGGAGTTTAGTGACATTGACTTCAAATATGAGACATTCACTTTTACCATATTTTTTAAAGACGCCATCATATATGTTTTCGCGTACAAATCCACCAGAAAAAGGGTTGTTGGGATTTGAGCGGCCAAATGAGTACATAGAGGTAAAAGAAGCATCAAAACTGATAGAGGTATGAACATATTTAGTTGCTGAGAAGTATTTTAGCGTACGTGCCAACCATGTACCTGTTTTGGTAAACACAATATAGATTTTCTTTTGATTTTCTGTTAAATTCATATGATCTCCCTGAATCGCATATATGTTTATGCAAAATTATAAAGTTATTATATACATAATTCATATGACTATTATAATACATCAAATGCACAAAGGATACTTAAAGATTTATTTCTGTATAAAAATGTTATTTTTATTTAATAGAATGGGTATATATGGTACGGAAGATCAGAAGAGAGAAGGTGAGCAAATGTTAGACGATTTAAATTATAAAAAGATTTTAGATCAGCTATTTGATGGGGTTTACATTGTGGATAAGGAAAAACGCATCATATATTGGAATGAAGGCGCCAAGCGCATTTCAGGCTTTAAAAGCGAAGAAGTTATCGGCAGGTATTGTCATGATAATATCCTCAACCATGTGGACGAATATGGCATTAATCTTTGTCTCAACGGTTGCCCATTACATCAGACGCTTAGTGATGGGAGCAAACTCGAACTCAATGTTTATCTTCAACATAAAAGAGGGCACAGAATTCCTGTTAAAATTAGAAGCTTTCCTGTCTATGAAGCGGATGAAATTGTTGCATCTGTTGAAGTTTTCACAGAGAGCTTTGATCATAATAAAAAACCAAACGCTGCTTTTATGATGGACAGCAATATTTTGAAAGAAGTCCTAACAGATCCACTCACAAATTTGCCAAACAGGCGGATGATTGATCACTATTTAAATTCCAAGATGGAAGACTACAGGGCGCTTGGAATTCCTTTCGGCATTGTCATGATTGACATTGACAGTTTTGAAGAATTTAATAATACTTATGGTGAAGATTTATGTGACCAAGTGATACAAATGTTGGGCAGAACATACAGTAAGGCCTTTAGAATAGCTGATCTCGTTGGAAGATGGCGAGAGGATGAATTTATATTTGTATTTACGGGCATTAAAAGTGGGGCACTTAAAATGCTTGCCGAAAGAATTCGGATGATTTCCGAAAACTCTTCTCTACGCGGAGAAACTTTTAAGGATATTGAAGTAACAGTGTCTGTTGGGGCGACATTGGTACATCAGGATGATACAGCGCTTAAAATGACCACAAGGTGTTATGAACGCGTTAAGAAGAGTAAGGCAAAGGGTGGCAATAATATCACCATGAAATAAAGATAAGTTGGGGTAGGTTATGACGGACTTTAATAGGTATCTTTTGCAAGAAGGCAAGCATGATTCCAAAAAAAAACTTGCGTTGATTTTTATTCTTGTGAGCATGTTTTTTTGCTTTGCATATACAATCGTTTTCATGCTGTTGGGGGCAATAGTGCCAGCTGTGATCCAATTGGTTACTGGAGGATTGTTTGTTTTAGCGTATTTTTTATTGAAATCTGAGTGGGAAGTCAGTGCAAAAGTTTTGGCAATAGTATCTAGTTTTCTGGTGACGAGTATTCAGTCGATTCTTTTTTTTGGGAATGCTTATGGATTTCAGTTTATGATTATTGGACACATAGTCGTTGTGGTGATGATTTTTAACTATAACCGAAAATACGCAAATAGTCTGTTGATTGCTTATTTATTGCTTTCAATGAGTACTTTTATCTACATTGAGAATTTGGAGTTTGGGATCTATGAAAATTTAGTGTCGACGAATTTGGAAAAATGGTTTTATAATACGGCTGCTGGCGGGACAATTATTGCATTGATTATAATTATGTATTTTTTTTCTAAGGAAATCGATCAGGCTAAAGAAGACCTTTTCGTAATGACTTTGACAGACGAACTCACCAACTTATACAATCGCAGAATTTTCATGGAATATGGGAATAAACTCTTTGAATCCAATTTAGAGGCTCAATTCACATTATTGCTGATTGATATTGATCATTTTAAAGTCATCAATGACACTTATGGACATAAAAGTGGAGATGAGGCATTAAAGCAACTGTCATCTATCTTTAAAGAGCAGATGAGAATGTATGATTTGGTCGCAAGATATGGTGGTGAAGAATTCGCAATAATATTGCCAAGGACGGATCGCAAATCGGGTGAGCAAATTGCAAATCGAATTCTGAGGGCAGTGGCAAATAAGCCCATAAGAATTGGCGTTGATCAAGAGATTCATATAACAGTCAGCATTGGCATGTCGGATCGGTCCATACCTCATAAGGATTTTTCAAGTATGATTTCTAAAGCTGATGAGGCTTTGTATCACGCTAAAAATCAAGGGAGAAATCAGGTTGTCCTCCATCCTAAAACAGAGTTTGCTTGAAATGAGCAAAGGGAGATTTCAAAATCTGCTAGGATTTTGAGATCTCTCTTAATTTTGAGACCTCCCTTATATGTTGTGGATTAATCCTCAAGGTAGATGCGTTCAAAATCGGATTTGCTCACTGGACGGCTAAAGAGGTACCCCTGTGCAAAATCACAATTAAATTTTTTTAGAATTTCCATGTGCTCTAGTTTCTCGACGCCCTCTGCAATGACTTTTAGGCCTATCCGATGCGCCATGTAGATGATCGATTCTGTTATGGCACCTGTCTTATCATCTTGACCAAGCGAATAGACGAAGGATTTGTCTAATTTTAGATAGTCAATCGGCAGTTTCTTGAGATAACTCAATGACGAATAGTTGGTTCCGAAGTCATCCAGAGCAACTTCAAAATGGAGCGCTCTTAGGGCTTCTAATTTGGCAATAGTTGTGATACTATCATCAATCGCAACATTTTCAGTAATTTCAAAGACGATTTTTTTGGGTGCAATATCATAAGCAGCAAAAATTTCGTCAATATGATTTAAAAAGGCTGAACTCAGTATCTGAACACCAGATAGATTGATCGATACTTTACCATAATTCAATTTTCTTTCTTCCCATTCTTGTATATGACGGCAAACTTCTTTGATTACCCAATCGCCGAGTTCTATAATAAAGCCCGTTTTTTCTGCAATGCCAATAAAACGGTCTGGAGGAATTATGCCTTTATCAGGACTATTCCATCTGAGGAGTGCTTCTGATCCAATCATTTCATTGGTGTTCATATTGAATTGTGGCTGATAATACAGCTCAAATTCTCCTGCTGTAAGTGCGTTCTTCAGGTTGCTTTGAAGTTCTACATATTCAAGAATTTCGTCGTGAAGCAAGTCTCTAAAAACAGTGGTTTGATTTTTACCATTATTTTTTGAAGCGTACATGGCGGTGTCAGCTTTTCGAAATAGGGTCTCGAAAGTATCGCCATGATCTGGCGTATAAGAAATACCTATGCTACAAGAGAGATGAAACTCTCTTCCAATGAGAGTCCATGGGGTCCTAATAATTTTGAGGATTTGTTCAGATAATTCGATCAAGGTATCTTCATGATCAAAATCTATTATAATAAATCCAAATTCATCTCCGCTAATTCGGGAAAGCATGTAATAGTGAAGCTTTAAATCATGAAATTTGGAAGCCATTTGTTTTAGAAGCAAGTCACCTTGATTGTGTCCCACCAGATCATTGATCATTTTAAAATTATCGATATCTAAGTAGATCAGCCCAACTTGGTGTTTTTGAGCAATCAAATTGTTGACGACCTCATCTAATCTTGCACGGTTGGGCAGACCTGTAATGTGATCATAATAGGCAAGGTATTCTATTTTATCTTGAGTTTTCTTGGCGTCGGTAATATCTTTTATGGCGCCAACCATCTTAATGGCGTTGCCTTCGCTATCCCAAATGGCCTTACCAGTGTTTTGTACCCAGATGTAGCCATTGGATTGGGTTTTCAAGCGAAACTGTGTATCGTATAGGGTCATGTTTTGATCTAAATAGGCATAAATTTGATTGAGAACAGTATTTTTTTCATTTGGATGTAATATTTTTTCGAATTCCTCCATTGTAAAATGAGGTGTTTCAAGAACTTCATAACCTAAAATCTCAAAGAATTTATTGGAGACAATAAAGATACCGGATTTAATATCCCAATCCCAAATGCCATCGTTTACACCTTCAAGCAGAAGTTGATAACGCTCTTTGCTTGCCTTGAGTTCGTATTCTCGGGTTTTAAGTTCCAGTATGTTATCGGAAAGGGTTGTTTTAGCCTTCTGCAGGGACTTAAATTGCAAGTCCAATCTGCGGGTGAGGTCATAATCTGTTTTGATGCGCTTATAAATAAGGCTAAACAGCAAAAATGCAGTGACCATAATATAAAGCCACCCCTTATAAAGACTTATCCTATAAAATTGATCTGCACTTGAGCTCACAAAAAGTAGAATTTTATCAGACAATAAAATCCATAGCACGCCAAAAATAGTGTAAGTAATCGTGATTTTAAGTGATGCCCACAATGGAGATGATGCAGAGGGCATCCATTTGTTTTCAAAAAAATGAAATTTTTTTGGAGATTGTCGATTTTGGGACATTTTGACCTCTTTTCGAAATTAATACTCAAAATATATGGATTATATACCCGATTGAAGAATTAAAAATCAAAGGTATTTTATAGATGGGTGTTGTCATTTGTATCATAACAGATTAGACTAAGGTTGAGGAGTAAAAATGGATAAAAAATTATTGATATGGTATCAAGAACATAAACGGGAAATGCCTTGGAGAGAGACACACGATCCCTATTGCATTTGGCTTTCAGAGATTATGCTTCAGCAGACTCAAGTGGTTACAGTAATTGATTACTATAATCGCTTTATTAAAAGATTTCATGATGTTAAAAGTTTGGCTGAGGCAGAGGAACAGGAAGTTCTAAAGTATTGGGAAGGTCTTGGGTATTACAGCAGAGCTAGAAACTTGCATAAATGTGCTCAAGCAATTGTTTCTATTCACGGAGGCCAATTTCCTAGAGATTATAAACAATTATTAAAATTACCTGGAATTGGACCCTATACGGCAGGGGCTATTTTAAGCATTGCTTTCAATGAAAAGGTACCTGCTGTAGATGGAAATGTCATGCGGGTTTATTCTAGATATTTTGAGCTGTCATGTGATATTTCGGATTCCAAGAGCCGAACAATTTTTGAATCCAAGGTAATTGAGACAATGCCAGAGGATGCAAGACACTTCAATCAAGCCATTATGGAGCTTGGCGCAACGATATGTACACCTAAAATGCCCAAATGCGATGTCTGTCCAATTGCATCCAATTGTCTGGCCCGATCCACTAATTCTCAATTGACTTATCCCATCAAAACTCAAAAAATAAAGAAGAGACATGAAAAGGTCTCTGTATTTTTGTTTGTGAATCAAGGGCGAGTGATGATTGAAAAGAGAAATGATGCTTTGCTGCTCAAAGGCCTTTGGGGATTTCCAACGCATCATGTTGCAATGTCTCAAAAAGAAGACGATTTGACATCAGAAGTTTTATCAAATGAGGCGATGATGAATTGGATTCATGCGAACTATGATTTTAGAGGTCATATTGTAACAAGAGTACCTGCAAAAAAACATGTCTTTACGCATTTAGTGTGGCATATGACGTTAATTGTAGTCCAAATAGAATCGCCTAGAGCAATCGATTACCCTGAGATAAAATGGGTAGAACCTTCTAGTCTTGAAGCATTTCCATTGCCAACAGCATTCAAGAAAAATCTGTCCACTGAAATGCTAGAAGCATTATTTCGATTATAGTGCTTAAACTTGCATAAGTCTTAACCTTAAGGAAGTAGATATGATTCGTAAAATGGAACTTGAAAGTGATTATGAGAACGTTAGAGAAATGGTCTATAAGATGCCTGCCCAAAATTATTTTATATGCATGGCATTTGAGATGTCGATTTCACCTTTTAGAGAGATTATGCTCTGTGAGGATAACCATCATACATTGACTATGGTCCTGTTTTATAGAAAGTCTGGCAATTTACAGATTGCCATCCATCCTGATTATAATTTTGATCATGAATGTGGCCAAGCTGTTTTAAAAGAATTAAAAGCGCATTTGAATCATTTCACTTATCAAAAACTGATTATCTCAAAAAGTATTTTTAAAAAAATTGAGGCAGGCGTTCCTCATGAGCAAATAGAAAAGCAGGCGGAAATTCATCATCTCATCATGAGTCATCCCTATGAAATGAATCTTGCTTTTGAGAGCACATACAGATTTAGAAAGCTGCAATGTGAAGATCTAGATGAAGTTGAATCACTGTATAGAATGGTTTTTAACGGATTTGCAAGTAAAGATTATATGAAACAAAAAATCAAATCAGGTCGTGGCATGGGTTATGGTGTTTGGAAAGATCAAAAACTGGTAAGCGCCGCACAAACGGATTTTGAAAATAGAATTCTTGTAGGTGTTGCAACGCATCCTGCATATCAGCACTTGGGCTTGTCTAGAAAATGCGTTCAAATTTTGCTCAATGCCATTTATACGAATCAAAAAGAAATATATTTACAAGTGGAAAATCCAATAGCGATTAGATTCTATAAAACACTGGGATTTAATGTCGTTGATCTCACACTTTATGTGACTAATTTCTGAGAATTTGGGTATAAATATTGTGGCGTTAATTATAATTAGAGTATCTGAATTCAGTTTAGCATAAACCTTCCACACGATGCTGAAGCGTGTACTTCCCATAAATGATATCATCGGGAGAGGGGATGGTCCACTTTTGATTTTTGGCACTCTAATGCATGAGCTATTTTAGAAAAGGAGTGAGTCGATTGAAAGAAATTATCATGTTTACCAGTAATACCTGTCCACATTGCAAATCTGCCAAAGCGTATTTAGACGAAAAAGGCTATAAGTATATAGAAAAAAATGTCCAAGTAGATCAATTTGCGAGACAAGAGATGATGGCTAGAAAAATGATGGGCGTTCCAGCTTTTATCATTGGCAATGAGAGCGTCGTCGGTTTGGATCGTTTCAAGATTGATGCCTTAATTGACTATACGGTTGAGACCTGTCCACATTGTAGCCATAGAACAAGAGTGCCTAAAGGCAAAGGCAAAGTTAAAATCACGTGTAAAAAGTGTACAAATGACTTCGTGATTCAAACTCGAAATATGTAGTATTTTATATCAGGTTTTATGTCATATTTAAGGAGACAACTGTAATTATGAAAGCATTGCTGCTATACAATCCAAGAGCGGGACTTAAAGGATTTCAAAATCAACTGGATTATATAATAGATCAGTTTCAACGACGCGATCTCTTTGTAATGCCCTATCGATTGAATCAAATCAAAAAATTAGAAACCTTTCTTCGCGGAGAAATTGAAACACAGTATGATCGTGTTATAATTGCAGGTGGTGATGGTACAATCCATCAAGTGGTGAACACGCTTCTTAAACTTAATTGGACGCGCCCTATAGCTATTTTTCCAGTTGGGACAGCAAATGACTTTGCACAAATGTTCGAAATCCCAAAAACTATAGAGGGCATGGTTGATAACGCGCTTTCTCAAAACTGGGTTGATTGCGATGTGGGCGTAGCCAACGATCAGTATTTTATCAACGTAGCCAGTTTTGGCTACTTGGTTGACATCAGTCAAAAGGTCAATGAGCAGATCAAGAATATCATTGGTGTTTTGGCCTATTATCTAAAAGGCATTGAGGAGTTTCCAAAATTAAAACCGTTTGATGTGACCATCTTCACAGATGAAATGGTATATGAAGAACCCATCTATTTTGCGTTGATCATGAATGGCAAGTCAGCGGGTGGTTTTAGAAAAATTTCGCCAACATCGAGGATAGATGATGGCGTTCTGGATGTTTTGCTCTTCAAAAAATGCCCTGTTCTTGAAATAATGCCACTTTTGATTCAGGTTTGGAACGGGGAGCATCCTGAAAGTCCCTATATCGAATATTTTTCGACCGAACGGCTGAAAATTATGTGTGATGAATCCATATGTTCAGACTTGGATGGAGAAGCGGGAGTCAACTTTCCAATGGAAATAAGCATTCAATCAAAACGCTTGCAGATCATTACTACGATTTAACAAAAAGTTTATATTTCCGCTATGGAATACACCACTTATATAAGTTATGATTTAATGCATAAAGAATAGAGAGAACCTTGCTTGTCAAGGAGAGAAAGCGGAGGTATTTTATGCTTGTATGGAAAAAAGAATTCGAATTTGGAATCCCGGCAATAGATGATCAGCATAAGCGTTTGATTGAAATTGGCGGCAGTATGTTCGAACTCGTAAACGATGATACTCGAGATGATTATTTTGATGAAATCGTTGCGATGCTAAAAGAGCTTGAAAATTACACGGTTAATCACTTTAGAGATGAAGAGGCCCTGTTTGATGCAGTGGGGTACGTGGGTTCGATGGCACATAAGTTTGAGCACAAGATATTTGTCAAGAAATTAGAAACCTTTATGTCTGATTTAGATGCAGTGGATTCTAATCAAAAGGAGACTTTACTGAATCTCTTGAATTTTATTGCGGACTGGCTTGTGCTACACATTGTGAAAACAGATCGTGAGTATGTGCCTTTGTTGTTGGCCGCTCAAAAATAAGCTGTAAAAGGGGGATGCAATAATTAACTTTCGGGTTTCTTATTAAAGACTCCTTTTTTTCTTTTTAAATCACAATAATTGGGTAATAAGTACTTAAACGAAATTTAGAAAAGAGGGATGATATGAAAATAGGTTTAATAGGACTCGGTAAAATGGGATATGCACTTGCTCTGAATATGAGGGACCAAGGCGTGGATGTCCATGTTTACAATCGTTCAAAGGAGAAAGTGGATCACATTAAAGAGGAGGGCATTCAGGGCTTTTACGATCTAAAGACACTGGTATCACACTTAGATGAGTCCAGAAAGGTGATCTGGCTTATGGTGTCAGCAGGAGAAACAGTGGATGCGTTAATTGACGAACTCATCCCTATGCTCAAGCAGTCGGACATCATTATTGATGGCGGCAATTCCAATTATAAAGACACTCAGAGACGTTACGCAAAATTAAATGAACTGGGCATCGATTATGTGGATGTCGGCACAAGCGGCGGCATTTCTGGTGCACGCTATGGCGCTTGTCTCATGGCAGGTGGCGACCCAGAGCCGGTGGAATATATCAGCGACATTTTGCAAAAGATTTCAGTTAAGGATGGCTACGGCTATTTTGGTGCTTCAGGGAGTGGACACTACGTCAAGATGGTTCATAACGGCATCGAATATGGCATGATGCAGGCTATAGGTGAAGGCTTTGACATACTAAAGGCTTCTGAGTATGATCTTGATTTTGAATTGACTTCAAAAGTGTGGAGCAATGGTTCCATTATTGAGGGACTTCTGATGAAATTAATGCATAAGGCCTTTATGGAAAGCGAGACACTAGAAGGCATTAAAGGCATTGTAGATGCCTCTGGAGAAGCAGATTGGACGGTTGAAGAAGCACTGAGATTAAAAGTATCTGCCCCAGTGATTACGCAGTCGCTATTTACAAGATTCAAATCAAAAGATGACGATCGATTTAGTGAAAAATCAATTGCAGCACTTAGAAATCAGTTCGGTGGACATAAAATATATAAAGAATAGGGTGGTCAAATGATTTTTACAATATTTGGGGCAACCGGGGACTTAACAACAAAAAAATTGATGCCGGCACTTTATAAACTACACGAAGATGATCAGATGCCCACTCATTTTTTAGTCAACTTGATTGGCAGGCAGATTTACGAAGAAGAGGCCTTTATAGAGCATATAAGGGCACAAATAGAAGGCAATTATCCAAATTGGGATGAATTTAAAACACATCTTCGCTATATCCAAATGGATTTTACGGACCCTGATGCCTATGTTGCATTTGCAGAGCATATGATGTCTGTAGCAGGTTATGAATCGCAAGAGCGCATCTATTATTTGGCCACAGCACCTCGGTTTTTTCCTATGATTGCAAGTGCACTTGTTGGCAATGGCCTTGTGGTTAAGGGCAATATGAGAGATAAGATCATTTTTGAGAAACCCTTTGGAGAGAATCTTGAAACGGCGAAGTCTTATAATCAACTGCTTTTAGGGTTGATAGAAGAGAGTCAAATCTACCGTATAGACCACTATTTGGGCAAAGAAATGCTTCAGAATGTCTTGATGGTGAGGTTTGCAAATAAAATATTTGAAAGCATTTGGGATAGTGAGAATATAGAACATATCACAATATATGCTTTTGAAAAAGAAACAGTTAAGCAAAGAGGTGGATACTACGATCGCTCAGGTGCGCTTCGAGACATGGTCCAAAATCATCTATTTCAGACATTGGCGCTGGTCGCAATGGATTCTCCAAATGGTCTCAATGATAGATTGATCAAGGATGAAAAGGTTAAAGTGCTTGAAAAATTAGAGTTTTCAAGTCCTATGATCTTTGGTCAATATAAAGGCTATCTCTCTGAAAAAGGCATTCCAAGCGATTCAAAAACAGAAACCTTTGTGGGCCTAAAAATGTTCGTCAATTCCCGCAGATGGTCAAGAACACCGTTTTATCTCGTAACAGGTAAAAAAATGAAAGATAAACGAGCAGCGGTGGTAATCACTTTTAAAGAATCTAATTGCTTTTTTGAGAGTGGGCAACCCGCGAAGAATACGCTTACGATAGAGATTGCCCCCAGAGAAGGACTGGCACTTACTTTTAATGGTAAAGCGCCGGGTCTTCAGTCTTATGTGATGCCTATGAAAATGGACTATTGTCATCTTTGCAATGTCGTTGGGAATACGCCAGAAGCTTATGAAAAATTGATATTGGATGTTATTCACGACGATGCGTCACTCTTCACGAGATGGGATGAAATTGAAAGCTCTTGGAAGATCATCGATCAACTGGAGCAGCTTAAGACCTATGAGCCCTTATATCAATATGAAGATGAATCAGAGATGTTGGCAAAATTAAAGTCTGAGTGGGGTGACTTTTTAACTTACTTATAAAATTAAACGCGTGTGCAGGTGGCAATTGACCTTACAGCATGAATGAGGTTTAACTTTACCTGACAGAAAGGAATTCTAATGAAAATAAATAAATGGCTGGATGTCACCATGACAATAGAACCTAATATGATGGTCTATAAAAATTTAGAAGCCAAAAAACCAACGATTATCACAAGAGCAAATTATGAGACGCATGAACATTACGAAAGCAGTATTTCTATGGATATGCATACGGGGACACATATTGACATGCCCCTTCATATGATCAAGGATGGGGAAACATCAGATACTTTTAGTTTAGATTATGTAAATGGCAAATGCTTTGTGATTGATCTGACTCAGATTGAAGAAAATCATATTGAAAAGGCCCACTTAGAGCCTTATGAAGCGCAAATCAATGCAGGGGAAATTGTCATATTGAAAACAAAGAATTGCCTTAAAGATGAATTCGACTTTGACTTTGTGTTCTTGGCGGAAAGTGGTGCACAATATCTGTTGGAACAAGGCGTTAAATCTGTTGGGATCGATGCACTAGGCATTGAAAGAAGCCAGCCAGAGCATCCAACACATAAAATTCTTCTTGGCAATCACATCTATATCATTGAAGGTCTTGCATTAAAAGCAATAGAAGAAGGACCTTATAAGTTGTTGTGCTTGCCTATAAAAATAGCAAATGTTGAAGGCCTACCTGCAAGAGCTCTACTAAAACCGCTATAAAAACATTGAGATAAAAATATTTAAATCTGAAATACGAATTTTAGTTCTATTAGAGGAGATTGAAATGAAGAGAATTGTATTAGCAGGAGGCTGCTTTTGGGGTATGGAAGCTTATTTTGAACGTCTTAATGGCGTGGTAAAAACAGAGGTGGGCTATGCCAATGGAGATACAAAAGAACCCACCTATAAAGAAGTTTGCAGCAATACCACAGGACATGCAGAAGTTTTAGATATAAATTATGATCCTGAGCGCATAAGCTTAGAGACTTTGCTCATGCATTTTTGGAAAGTTATTGATCCCACACTTTTAAATCGACAAGGCGGCGATGTTGGTTCGCAATACAGAACAGGTATTTACTTCGTCGATGAAGCAGATGTGCCAACGATTGAACGTTCTAGAGATGAAGAGCAGAAAAAATACGAGAAACCAATTGTGACAGAAGTGTTACCACTGGACTATTATTATCCAGCAGAGACATACCATCAGATGTATTTAAAGAAAAATCCAGGTGGCTATTGTCATATTAAGCTCGACTAGAAATGTGAGTAAAGGCGTAGACAATCCCATAAGCATTGGGGTGTGCTACGCCTTTTAGTCTTTTAAAATTACAATTTGTGCAGTTTAATTTTAGTGCCATTGGGAAGTGCCTCTAAAAGAACATGATATGCTTCAGGGACTTTTCCAATGACGTTGACACGTTCATCACTGGGAAAGTTGGCTTTTGTCAGCTGAATTTCGCCAGAATAGCGTTTGTACTTTATATTGTCAATGGTCAAGGTTCCCTTATGCCGATCTTGACAATTGTACGGTGGAATCGTCATACCTTGAGTGGCGTATGCTCTGGACTCTTTAAATCGAATAAGAGTAGAAGGCGAGTCCGAACGGATGGTAAAAATGGTATTGTCAAGATGATTATAATTTGCATCAAGGACAATGGGAATGGAATAGACCTGATCAACGCATGCTTCATGAATCCAATCTGATTGCTGATCTGAAATCGTGCCATCGCCCACAAAGACCCACTCTACTTTATGTGTAAGCGACATACTTACAAATGCGGCATAGGGTGTTAGATTTCTATGGTACTCAAGTGTTGGCAGGCCTTCAAATAGCGGTCCTCTCTTGATCAGATCTCCAGGAATAAACGCTATTGCCTTGATGCCGAAAGCATTTAGGATGAGGTTTTTTTTATGAAATTGCTGAACATCTAGGCCCGTTTCCGGCCTAGGATAATAGTTGTGCATGGCATAAAATTGCTGCGGTAGACCATGAAGCACTTGTAGCCAATCTTCTTGAAGGGTGGATGCATTTAAACAAATGGAAACAGATTTAGAAGCTTCTACGATTGCTTCAAGTGTAAAGCCATAATCCACACGAATAATCTGTAAATTAAGGGATTCACTGAGTTCTTTCAAAGAGTGACATCCGAAAATCGTCAAGGTCCGTGGGGATACATCTGCCATTATTTTATAGCCTAAAGAGGTACAATAACTCAACATTTCAAGAACGTTTTCTGTGTAATCATCACAGAATTCTTCTGCTATGTGCAACGAAGTAAAAATAGTGCTCCCTTCTCTAAAAAGAGAAGAGAGCTGATTTTTTTGTTGCTGCCATGTGGTGGGAAAGATGGCATATCCAATTTGTTTAAACATTTGCAACATCCTCATCCTTGATGACAAAATAAGTGATTACAAAACCGCCAATATAAGAGATGACGAGACCGAGGAAGAAATTCAACATGCTTTCTGGTTTCATAATTGGAATTGCCACGAGTCCAGAAGGCCCCCATGCGTTTGCCAATACTTTTGTAAGCATAATGTATGCACCACCAAATCCAGCCCCAAGTCCTGCTGTGAAGAAGGGTTTGAAGAGTGGCAACGTAACACCGTAAATCAAAGGTTCTCCAACGCCTAAGAAGCCAGCAGGCAATGCACCTGCAATGACCTTTTGAATATTTTTATTGTCAACACGTTTGGCAATTAGGAATATTGCAATTGCAGCGCCCACTTGACCTGCGCCTGCCATTGCAAGCACTGGGAATAGAGATACACCCCCCATTGTTTCAAGTTGAATTGCATAAATAGGAATTAGACCGTGATGTAGTCCAAGAAGTACCATTGGTAAGAATAATGCCGACAATACATAGCCGCTGATAACGCTGACAATAGGATTTGCAGAGTCGATAATGACACTGAGACCTGAAACCAAAAGGTCAGAGGCAAACCCTGTCACAGGCATGATCACAAGAACAAAAATGAGTGCGGTAATAAAAAGTGATAAAAAAGGTGTCAAAATAAGATCGAGGACATCCGGTACGCGCTTTCGAATTGCTTTTTCAATTTTAGATAAAATCCAAACCCCTAAGATTACCCCCATGATACCGCCTTTACCCGTTGTTAGAATGGAGTTTAGCGGTACTTCTGCATTATATAAGCCAAAAATAGTTGAAATTGCAACAATATTTCCGCCTATTGAAATAGCGCCAATCATTCCCCCCATACCTTCGGTAGCGCCAAATTGTTTTGCAGAGTTGATACCCGTATAAATGGCGAAATAGCCTAAGAAACCACTGCCAATTAGAGAAAAAATCAATTGCAATACTTTCCAGAAGCCGTCACTTGCAAGAACCTGTTGACCTTGAAGTGTGGAGATGAGCGATGAAAAGCCGTTAAAAAGTCCGGCAGCAATAATGGCTGGAATAAGAGGAATAAAAATCTCTGCAATGGTCCTGATCGCTTTTTTTACAGGATGTTCTTTTTGGAGTGCCTTCATTGCAGCTTTATTGTCTTGCCAATTGCCCAAGCTGTCATTCACCTTTGTGAGACCGAGTTCATCTGTACAGATATCTGCCACTTTTTTTGCTTTACCGGGCCCCAATACAATTTGATAGGCGTTGTTTTCTTTGACAAGACCTAAAACACCTTCCGTTGTTTTGATCTCCGCTTCCTTCACACGCGAGGGATCTTTTACTGTAATTCTCAGACGCGTCATGCAATTTGTGGCTTTGAGGACATTGTCTTTACTACCGATGAGTTCTACTAATTTTTTTGCAAGTTCGGTGTTATTCATGTTTTTCCTCCTTTAGTGAATAGTTACCTTCTAATGCATTTCGAATATGCCCATTTGATTTTTCTAATAAGTTTTGGGCTTCTTCAAAAGAACATTGAAGGAGAATCATAGTGATGGCAATTTTTACACTGCCTTTTGACTTTTCTAGTGTGCTCTGGGCTTGACTGCGTGAGCATTGGGTGGCATCTATAACGATGTTCTCTGCACGTGTAACCAGTTTGGCATTGGTTTGCATCACATCGACCATGAGATTCTGATAGACTTTTCCGATGCCAATCATGGCTCCTGTGGAAATCATATTGAGAATCATTTTTTGAGCCGTTCCAGCTTTTAGTCGAGTGGACCCTGTAAGCACTTCTGGTCCAGTGACAGGTTCTATGGCTATATCAGCTTCCTTACTCATTTCGGAGTTTTTATTACAGGCAATGATTGCTGTTTTGCAACCCATTTTTTTTGCATACTTTAGAGCATAGATGACATAAGGGGTTCTACCACTAGCAGCAATGCCAATCACAATATCATTTGCGGTTAAGGCAATTTTCTTTAAATCGTCCTCTCCCAGCGTAGTACTGTCTTCGGCACCTTCAACTGCTGTAATAAAAGCACTTTCGCCTCCAGCAATTAGACCTACAACTCTCTCGGGAGAAATGCCAAATGTTGGAGGACATTCTACAGCATCCAACAACCCCAACCGTCCGCTGGTACCTGCACCAATATAGATGATCCTACCTTGATGCTTTAAAGCATATGTGCACCATTCAATAAGTGTAGAAACTTCTGGGAGCACTTCTTGAACAGCTTCAATAATGTGACGATCTTCCTTATTCATGAGGGTTGCAATCTCGATAGGGGTCATATGATCTAGTGTCATTGTTCTTGGGTTTCTTGTTTCTGTAGTGAGTTTTTTTAAATCTATCAAAATATTTTCCTCCTGTTGTCACTCTCTTCGTGTGCTGTTTTATCAATATGTGTTTTTTCGAATTGCTTTACACTCAATTCATATTCTTTGTTGATAAATGCGGTATAAAGTATATCTATAATGTTTAATTGAGCAATTCGCGAAGACATGGCGCCACTGCGAAAGATAAATTCTGTAGCAGCCACACTCAAGGTATAATCTGCTAGTCGAGATAGGGGATTGTCTTCAAATCGTGTTATGGCAATTACGGGAGAACCATTATCTTTAGCGATCTCCACACAGCGCAATACTTCTTCCGTCAGACCAGAATAGCTGATTGCAATAGCGATATCATCCTGAGTCATATTTTTTGACTGTAAAAGTTGTGCATGCCAATCTTCACTGAGGTTGCAGGGTTTGTTAATTCTTAAAAACTTTAGATAAGCATCTTTTGCAACTAAAAGTGAAGACCCCATACCGAAAAGACAAATTGTTCTAGCGTTGATTAATAGATCAATACATTGTTGCAAGGTGTTAAGGTCTATGAGTTTACGCGTATTCTCTAAAGAAATGATATTTTTATAGGTCACTTTATCTAATATGGTTTCAAGAGCGTCATCCTTGCTGATTTCTTTGCCCTTTTCATCAGAAGTTGATTGCCTCAAGGCCAATTCATAAACTAGAGATGTATGCAATTCCCTATACCCCTTGAACCCTAATTTTTGGCATAGCCTAATGATCGTTGAAGCGGAGGCATAAGATTCGCTTGCAAGCGCGTGAATACTGTAGTTAGAAACAGCTTCTGGATTTTCAATTAAAATTTTAATAACGGATTTTTCGGCACCACTTGCCTGATTTCTATATTCTTGTAGTCGTACTAAAACACTTTTCATTGGAGGCCTCCTTTGAATCATGTACGTGAATCAGTACATGATTTCAGTATAATCTGATGGTATTAAGTTGTAAATAGATGCGCATTTTAATAAAATAAAATTTCATACAATGACTTTTTATATGCCAATTTATCAGAAATCTTGGATGATAAATTGACATTTGTATATGGCTGTCCAAATTTATTAATGATACAATCAAGTCAATGATGCATTGAAAGAGAGGTATTCGCATATGTTTGGTTTTAATAAAAGGACATGTATTCATTTTTTACCGGTTGCAAAGGGCAAGACGATTCGTCTTGAGGAAGTCCCAGATGCTGTTTTTTCGCAGAAGATGCTGGGTGATGGGTATGCTGTAATTCCAAGTGAAGGCGTGATTTCAGCACCAGTATCTGGTACGATAGTTCAAGTGTTTCCAACATTACATGCAATCGGCATTGAAACAAAAGAGGGCTTGGAAGTTTTAGTCCATATCGGTCTGAATACGGTGACGTTGAAAGGGGAAGGATTCTCGCAGTTATGTGAAGTGGGCAAAAAGATCAAAGCAGGTGATCCCTTAGTCAGAGTCGATTTAGCATTGTTAAAAGAAAAAAATATTTCAGAGATTACGCCTGTTTTGATCACCAATATGGAAAAAGTAAAATCTGTCAAAATATTTGAAGGAGAACACGTAAAGATAAGCGCTGAAGTTAATTTGGTTAAGTAAACAAATCCGGCTCTAGTATTCTTTAAATTTTTGTCTTTAATTTATAAAATTATGTTCTTAAAAAGAGGGCTTCTTAGCAAATAAACACAAAAAATCATCTCAATTCATGAACGGAGATGATTTTTGATGGTTTATCTCATTTTATTTTGAAAACAAATCCGTCGCAATTTGAATACCGGTCTTAGTCGTCGCAAGTCCGCCTAAGGCCGTTTCCCGAAGTGAAGAAGGCATGGATTTGCCCACGCGATACATGGCGTCCACAACTTCGTCGAATGGAATGATGCTCTTAATTTCTGCAAGAGACATTTCAGCGCAGAGCAGAGCGTTAGCAGCCCCAATGGCATTGCGTTTGGCACAAGGACTTTCAACTAATCCTGCAATGGGGTCGCAGACGAGTCCAAGAAGATTCTTAAAGCACATTGCAGAAGCATTGAAGACTTGTTCTACACTGCCTCCCATCATGTGAACAACGGCAGCAGATGCCATGGCAGATGCTGTGCCCACTTCTGCTTGACAACCTCCTTCTGCACCAGAGATCGTCGCGTTTCTAGCGACAATGCTCCCCACCATATTCGCAGCGAGAAGGCCCTTAATAAGTTGCGCTTCTGTGAGATCAAAGCGTTCTTTTGCAGTGACTAGTACAGCAGGTAATACGCCACATGAACCCGCTGTGGGTGAAGCGACGACTTTGCCCATGGAAGCGTTCACTTCCATAGTACCTAGAGCGTAAGCAGCAGCCTTGGCAATGGTTTCGCCACAGACAGTCTTTTGGGATTCATATCGCTTTTTCAGTTGAATGCTATCATTGCCTATGATTTTACCGTGAATATGATTGTCCACATCGTTAATGCCTGAAGCTACGGCATTTTCCATAACTTTTAAGACCGATTTAAGATAGCTTTCAATATATTCTGGCGTCTTTTCAGTTTTTTTGGTTTCATAGGCCAGTGCAAGAGCATCCAAGCTGACACTACTTTTGTGACAATAATCTATAATGTCTAAAGCACTTGTTAGTTTCATACGCCCTCCTATTCATATATTTTTTGAATGACATTTACCGAGATCATACCATCAATTTGGGTGAGTTCATCCACGACATTTTTGGGAATTCTTTCATCTGCTTCTATGATGCCAATGGCCTTTTGGCCTTTTTCTTCTCGATAGAGTTTCATGAAAGCAATGTTAATGCGGTTTTGAGAAAGTATAGTGGATATCTTGGCGAGCATGCCTGAACTGTCTTTGTGATGCGTCACAAGCGTATTGAACTCACCTGTAAAGTGGACATCAATACCGTTGATTGACTTGATGATCATCTTGCCACCACCTATTGAAATACCTGTAATTTCCCAGGTCTCTAGCAAGTTGGTCTTTGCATGTATTAAAACGGTATTAGGGTGTTCAGAATCGTCATCCGAAGAGATAAACTCATATTTTAATGTTCTATTTTCTGCAATCTTAAAGGCATCTACAAGGCGCTCATCATCAGGTTTAAATCCTAAAATGCCACCCAGTAAAGCCACATCTGTACCATGACCTTTATAGGTTTTAGAGAACGAACCATAGAGCACAAAACGAACTTCCACAATTGGAGACTTGATGATCTTTTGTGCAGCATATCCGATTCGACAGGCGCCGGCAGTGTGCGAACTCGAAGGCCCAATCATAATGGGGCCGATAATATCAAAAATATTATAATCTTTCACTGAAAACCTCCAATAGTTTTTTAAATATTTCTCTTTGTTAATAATTAAATCTATAATAACAAAAAAAATATATAAATGCGATATAGATTGTATAAATATTCTTTGATCATAGAATTTGAATTGGAAGAGCATGTTGACCATTGCTTGGATAATGAGACAATAGCGGGTAAATTCAATCCTGTTTTGTACTGATGGCTTCGAGCCTGAAAAATACATGAATATAAAAAAAGCTATGCTGACAGTATCGAACCCCTTTTTTTCTTCATGAACGGGCGTTATAAAAAATTTGATTATATGGGGTTGTAGAGGTTATAATATCTAAATAGAAAGTATTATTTGAATAAATAAACGGGGTGTGGATACTAGGAGGGCAATATGAAAAAGATAAGAACGAAATTGATTTTGATGGTTTTAATTAATATGTTGCTTATAGCCGCAATTGTTGGTGCAACGGCAGTTTATTTTATTCATTCAAGTAATATAAGTCGATTAAATCAACTTGAAGGTAAATTGAGAGAAAACTATGATCTGAATATCAAGAGTCAAGTTGAAATTATTGTTTCTGAGTTAAACGGGATACAAAAGCAGATCAGTGAGAAAAAGATTACATTGGCTGAGGGACAAGAGATTGCAGCAGATGTGATTCGAAACGCTCAATATGGTGAAAATGGTTACTTTTGGGCAGATACAGTAGATGGCGTAAATGTCGTCTTGCTGGGGAAAAAAGATGTTGAGGGCAGCAATAGACTTGACCTTGAGGACAAACTGGGGAATAAAATTGTTCAGCAGATGATCCAAATAGCCACATCAAATGGTGAAGGTTTTTATGACTACTATTTCCCAAAACCAGGTGAGACAGAGGCACTTCCTAAGCGTGCATTTGTGAAATTATACGAACCTTTCAATTGGGTTATTGGCACAGGTAATTATATAGATGATATTGATGTCTTTGTTGTTAAAGAAAAAGGGATTGTTACAGAAGATGTCAGTCGCATTATTTTATTACTCAGCACCTTTATCATCGGTGGATTGGGTATTGGATTTCTCGTTTCTTTTGTCATGAGCAATTCCATATCAAAACCTATTTTGTTGCTGGCGGAACTTGTGGATAAGACGGCCAATCTCAATATTAAAGATGATACAGGGTATGACCACTTGGTAGAGTATAAAGACGAACGCGGTGTCATCGCACGTTCTATAGCCAATTTAAGAGCGGTTCTTAGAGATTTGGTTAAAGAAATGAATGCGGATTCCATACGGTTGACAGGTGCATACAATGAGCTCAGTGGGATTGTGACACAAGGACGAGAAGGGATTGATGCGGTGACGCAAACTGTAGCAGACTTTGCAAAGGGTGCCAATGAGCAGGCGGAGGATGCACAGGAAGCGGCAATTAATATGGATAGTCTTGCAAATGAGATCAATCAAAGCGTTAGGAGTGCTGAACAACTCAGAAGCTATACCGGTGAAGTTACAGAAAATAACGCTTCTGGTGTTAAACTCATCAGAGAACTCGATGAAAAGTTTAAGGGCACGAAAGAGGCCAATGCCAGTTTGAATGAAAATGTAGGCACACTGACTGTAAAATCGTCTTCTATTGTTCAAATTACCAACACCATTCAACAAATTGCAGAGCAGACTAATTTATTGGCATTGAATGCAGCTATTGAGGCAGCAAGAGCAGGCGAAGCAGGTAGAGGTTTCGCAGTTGTGGCAGATGAGATTCGTAAATTGGCAGAGGAAACTTCTAAATCCACTTTGCAAATTGATCAAATTATCCAGGAAATTCTTGGCGAAATTGATGAAACTGAAATCAATATGCAAAATGCAAATCAAGCGGTTGAAATTTCAGGAGAAGTACTTCAAAAGGTACAGTTCTCATTTGATGCAATTGAAAAATCCATGGTGGACACTATTCTGCAATTGGATAATATCACAAAAAATGTCCATAACGTCGATCAAAACAAGGATAGGGCAATTGAATCCATCAACGGGATATCGGCCGTTACAGAAGAGAATGCCGCGGCCTCTGAGGAAATCTACGCAACGATGGATACTCAGGCAGAACTTATGCGACATATTCAAGATAATGCATCAGAGGTGGGTAAGATTGCAGGCATACTGACAGAAATTATTAGTCGATTTAATGTATAGTTTAAGGGTTAAAATCTAGGTTTTGAGCATCTTTTAAAGCACGATGATTTCAAATTAAAAAGCACACTTACTGCAGCAATAAAATGCGCATGAGTGTGCTTTTGATATTATACAATTTTAGTAGTCCATTCTTCCAAATTCCAGACATCTGTAACAATATCTCTATAGAATTCGGGTTCATGGCTGATGAGTAATACAGAACCTTTGTAAGCTTGCAATGCTCGTTTAAGCTCTGCCTTTGCATCTACATCCAGATGGTTTGTAGGCTCATCCAAGATGAGAAAGTTAGTTTCACGATTAATCAATTTGCAAAGTCTTACTTTAGCTTGTTCACCACCGCTTAGGACAACGACTTTACTTTCAATGTGCTGATTGGTTAAACCACATTTTGCAAGTGCTGCTCTGACCTCGTATTGCGTAAATGCAGGGAAGGACTCCCAGACTTCTTCAATACAAGTTTTATAATTGGCATCCTTGATTTCTTGTTCAAAGTAACCAATATGAAGAAATTCGCCAAGATCGACTTGCCCTGAAAGCCCTTTGATTTCACCAATAATGCTCTTGAGTAAGGTGGTCTTCCCCAGACCGTTGGCACCAGTAATGGCTATTTTCTGTCCTCTTTCCATTAAAAGATTCAATGGGCTACATAGAGGTTCGTCATAACCAATCACAAGATCAGTGACTTTAAAAAGCATTTTACCACTGGTACGTGCCATTTTAAAGTTGAATTCAGGTTTTGGTTTTTCTTTGGCAAGTTCAATGACGTCCATTTTATCTAATTTTTTCTGTCTTGACATGGCCATATTTCTGGTAGAGACACGTGCTTTATTTCGAGCTACAAAATCCTCAAGATCTGAAATTTCTTGTTGCTGTTGCTTATAGGCAGATTCGAGTTGTTTCTTTTTGGCCTCATAAATGCGCATATAGTTGTCGTAGTCGCCAACATAGCGATTGAGGGCCTTGTTATCCATATGATAAACTAAGTTGATCACACTGTTTAAAAATGGAATATCATGTGAAATTAAGATAAAGGCATTTTCATATTCTTGAAGGTAGCGTTTAAGCCATTCAATATGCTCTTCATCAAGATAGTTTGTAGGCTCATCCAGCAACAAGATATCTGGTTTCTCAAGCAACAATTTGGCCAGAAGTATTTTAGTGCGCTGTCCACCGCTTAAGCTCTCCACAGGTTTATCTAAGCCGACATCCAGAAGCCCAAGACCTCTGGCGATTTCGTTTACTTTTGCATCGATTACATAAAAATCGTTGTGATTTAAAATATCTTGAATCGTGCCGACTTCTTCCATGAGCTGATTGAGTTCTTCTTCATCGACCTCGCCCATTTTCATATACATATCATTCATTTCCGCTTCTAGATCAAAAAGATATTTGAAAGCGCTGTCCAATACATTTTTAATGGTCATGTTTTTTTCAAGAACCGTATGCTGATCTAAATAACCGACTCTAACACGTTTAGACCATTCAATCGTCCCTTCGTCAGGTTCAAGTTTATGGGTGATAATATTCATAAAAGTGGATTTACCTTCACCGTTGGCGCCAATGAGGCCGATATGCTCCCCCATTAAGAGTCTAAAAGATACATTATTAAAGATTGCTCGATCGCCAAAGCCGTGGCTCAAGTTCTTTACTGTTAAAATACTCATATAAAATCCTTTCTTTAAGTCCCAATAGTCCTTTGATATTATATAATAAAAGATGTTAAAAAAGCAAAAATAATTTTTAATATGTTTAATCAGTATAGAATAACTCGAAGATAGAAGATGTAAAGAGAGGATAGATTCACATGAAGGTAAAAAAGATAACAGAATTGGACTCATTGAAATACTTAAAGGGCTATGGCATTGACTATATCACGAAAGAAGGCAATTCTGCATATTGGGAACTTGTCTCTAGAGCTGGGATTGAACGTCTTGAATCAGAAATATTTCAAGGGAAAGTCTATACGGATGGGGCCATGATCGTGGCATCTGACAAGGCAAGAGAGCATCTCGTTATGATCAGAGAATACAGAGTATCTGCTGGGAAATATCTATATATGTTTCCAGCGGGCCTCATAGACGATGGAGAACAAATTGAGCAGGCTAGTATTCGGGAATTTAAAGAAGAAACAGGCCTTACATTCAGCCCTGTGAGTATTTCAACACCGAGGTATGTATCCGTTGGGATCGTGAATGAGCGTGTCAATGTCGCCTATGGTTACTATTCTGGGACTGCTAGTACGGCATATCAAACTGAGCATGAAGAGGCTGAAATTATCTTTGTAGACCGTGAAAAAGCAAATCAAATTTTAGAACATGAAGAAATCAGCATACGATCGGCGTTGATATTAGAGCATTTTTTTAAATTAAATGTCTTTATTGACGGTTAGAATTATGTTTTTAAAATGTAAACAAATTAAAAAGACATGGATTGGCAGCAAGAAGTGTGATATAATGACTTGTTGATGAAATCACCTGATTTCGCAACCCGTTGATAATACGTAAATGATTATTAAAGATGTGCGAATGCGCATCTTTTAACCATTTTGTTAGCAGAAAATCTTTCTGGATCGTAAGGCATCCAGAATTCTGTGGATGTAAGATTGAGAAAGGAACAATTAAATGAATAAGATTCAATTCAGTGAACTGAAAGTTTCAGAAGAAATTCTGAAAGCCGTTGAAGCTATGGGATTCGAGGAAGCTACTCCTATACAGACAATGGCGATTCCCGTAGCATTAGAAGGTAGAGATTTGGTAGGTCAGGCACAAACGGGTACAGGTAAAACAGCAGCCTTTACAATTCCGATGCTTGAAACGATTGATGTGTCAAATCGTGGTGTTCAAGCACTTATACTCTGTCCAACACGTGAGCTTGCCGTACAAATTTCTGAGGAAGTAAGCAAAATTGCAAAGTTTAGAAGAAGCATTAGCATTATGCCTATTTATGGTGGACAAGATATTGAAAGACAGATTAGAGGTCTTAGAAAGGGCGTTCATATTGTAATTGGGACACCTGGTAGAGTATTAGATCATCTTAGAAGAAAAACACTTAAATTAGCAGATTTAAAGATGCTTATATTAGATGAAGCAGATGAGATGCTCAACATGGGCTTCAGAGAGGATATTGAGCTCGTACTGGACAGTGTAGATCATGAAATCCAAACCATGCTGTTTTCCGCAACAATGCCAAAGGAAATCATGAGAATCATCAATAAATACCAGAAAAATCCAGAAATTTTGAAGGTAGCTCATAAAGAACTGACAACGCCAAATATCAAGCAAGTTTATTTGGAAATGAAAGATAAGGATAAACTTGAGATTTTAAGTAGGCTTGTGGACATTTATGATTATAAATTATCTATCGTATTTTGCAACACAAAGAAACGTGTGGACGAAGTAACCGATATGCTACAGGCAAGAGGTTACCAATGTGATAAGATCCACGGTGATATGAAGCAAGCGTTGAGAATGAACGTTATCAATAAATTCAAACGTGGTGATATTGATCTCTTAGTTGCGACAGATGTTGCGGCAAGAGGACTTGATGTTGAAAATGTCGAGGCCGTATTCAATTATGATATGCCAAGCCATGAAGAATACTATGTACACAGAATCGGCAGAACAGGTAGAGCAGGTAAAGAAGGCGTCTCATTTACCTTTGTAACTTACAGAGAGTATCATTTGCTTAGAAATATTAAGCAGTATACAAAGTCAGATATCGTTCATCATCCAATTCCAAAGATTACAGATATTGAAGCTATGAAACGCGAATTGTTCCTTAGAAAGGTAAAAGAACGTATTGAAGAAGGTCTTGATGCCAAGTTCATTAAGATCATTGAAGAATTTTCTGATGATGTCTTTTCACCAATTGAAATTGCAGCTGCATTACTTCAAATGGAGCTTGAAATGGAAAAGACAAAAGAAATTGATTCAATAGACAACGAAAAGAAAGTTAGAAGCGGTAATTCAAGATCTGATTCAAGATCAGACCAAAGATCGGGGTCTAAGTACAGAGGCAGAAACTCTGGACCGATGATTCGTATGCACATTAATGTGGGTAACAATCATCATGTGCGTCCAAGAGATATTGTTGGTGCTATTGCCAATGAAGCCAAAATTGATGGCAGTCTCATTGGCAGTGTGGATATTTATGATTCATTCTCATTTGTTGAAATTCCTGAAAGCCATGCAGACAGTGTTCTGGAAAGAATGGACAAAAGACAGATTAAAGGAAAACCTATTTCGATTGAACGTGCTAAGGGCAGAACGAATGATAGAGGCAAAGATCGCGGCAAAGATCGTGGGAAAGAACATCGAGGTTTCAGAAGTAAAGAAGGTAATTTCGATGGCGATAAAAAAAGGGTGCGTGTTAAAAAAACAGTAAAGAATTAATAGAATTATGAATTAGATTTAGAATGATAGAGTTCAGTGCATTATGAAAATGTACTGGACTTTTTGTTTTTTTTGATTTGAAAAAGGTATATATAAATTGCGAAGTAGTGGGACATGTTGTTAGTTATTGTTAGGGGAGTGAAGTACATGAAAAAAATATCGACTAGAATCATTCTTGCAATTATGTTAACGTCATTTATTTTAGTATTTGTTATGGGGACAGTAAGTTATCTCAGTGTGAAGTCAATTCTTATTTCGGATGCAGAACAAAATTTAGTAGGTATTGTTGATAAGAATGCAAGCGAAATCGAGGCGTCCATAACGAGTGTTGTTACTTTGACAAATCAAATTTCAAATATTGTTGTCAGCAATATGGACTTTGACAAAGTGAAAAATAATGAAACTGAAATGAAAAATTTCAAAAGTGGTATTGAGACTGTTCTAAAGGGTTCGATCCAGTCGCTTTCAGCACAAAGTGGATGGATTATCTTTGATGATGCTGTCATTAAAAATCCTGGCATCGTTTCGTTTGCAAAATCAGATGATGGCACTTATAAGAAAGATGAAGAATACAATGCTAGAGAATCTGGATACGGTGAAGATGCGTGGTTTAAGGGTGCTATTGAGAATGGTAGCAACTGGACGGAACCGTATTATTGGGAACCTTGGGATGCTATGGTGATCTCCTATAGTCAAAGCGTTTCAAAAGATGGTCAAATCATTGGTGTTGCAGGGACAGAATATTTTTTTGACACTCTTAAAGAGCGTTTAAGTCAAATTAAGATTTATGATACGGGCTATGCCACTTTAATGGATAAAGATTTTAACTTTCTCTATCATCCAGATGAAAAGGCAACTAATTTAAGAGAACTTGCTGGTGGTGATCTCAGTTACCTTGCAGATGAAATCCAAAGCGGGGATACATCTGGCTTGATAAATTATACGTATCAAGGCAAAAAGAAAATTTTGTCCTATTATAAGCTCAGCAATGGTTGGTATCTAACTGCAAATCCTGTCTTATCTGAAATCTATGCGGATTTAAATAGGTTGACCTTTGTTTTTGTCATCATAGGAATTGTTGCCGTTGCAGGTGCTGCTCTAATTGCACTTTTTATCGGGAAAAAACTTGCAAAATCAATTGAACAGTTTAGAACGGCTTTTGAAATTGGCTCAAGTGGAAATTTAACAGCCCGAATTGATATCCGAGAGAAGGATGAATTTGGGATCATGGGGGACCATTATAATAGTTTTATTGAAAAAACACATCAAGTGGTTTCAGAAATTGGCAGGGTTATTCTCAGAGCCGAAGAGAGTAACGATCGCATACACAAAGGCATGGACAATGTTATTCATGGTGAAGAGAGCATTTATAAAAATGAAATCAAAGCGCCAATTACACTTGGCATAGATCAACTTCAAAGGCGTCTAAGTGAAGTTTTGGATAACGTCAAAAATCAGGTGGCAGGGACAGAAGAGTCTTTGGCGGGGCTTGAAGAGATTTTAGCTTCCACAAGAGATTCATTTTATAAGACAGAAGCAGCACTTGAATACTCTGAGAAAACAAGTCAGATTGCAACTTCAAGCTACTCGAGCATTGAAACAATGAATAATAATATGGGAACAATTGATGTCAATGTTGCCAATGCCAATACTCAAATCGTCAAACTCTCTCAACTATCCGAAGATATTGGGGGAATATTGGTGACAATTAATTCCATTTCAGAACAGACGAACTTACTTGCTTTAAATGCAGCAATTGAAGCTGCAAGAGCTGGAGAAGCTGGCAAAGGCTTTGCAGTGGTAGCTGATGAAATACGTAAACTTGCAGAACAGACGAGTTCAGAGACTGATAAAATCAAGAATATCATTGAAAACATCCAACAAGAAGTCAAAGTGGTACAAAAGGCAAACGAGAAAGTCAGTCTAAGCGTTCAAGATGGTATTTCCATCTCAAATCAAGTGAAATCCAGCATCAACGAAATTTTAGAAAAGGCAAAAGTCAATTTGGAACATATCAGGGCAGTTTCATTGACTTCGAAAGAACAGATTGAAGCATCAGAGGAAATTACGAAAGCAGTTAGCGATATTGCAAGTAACTCAGTGGAAATTGAGACATTAATCAATGACTCTTATAATTCATTTGCGAGCATTGCAAAATCACTTAACCAAAATACAGCAGATATTGATGCCTTAACGGCTGACATGGAGAAACTGGCAGATGAGATCAAATTCTTCAAAGTAGAGTAAAATAATCGTCTAAAAACTTACCCGCTTCTAGCTTCTTTTTAATCTTTCTAAAAGAGGATCTTAATCTTAAGAGCCTACAATGAGAACATAGATTAAGATTAAGAGGAGGTAACACATGAGTTTATCACTAGAAAAAATTGATTTGTTAATGGAGCGTGCAAATGTGTCCTATAAAGAGGCAAAAGAAACGCTGGAAGAGACAGATGGCGATTTGCTTGAAGCATTAATTCGCTTAGAGAAAGCTGAAAAAATTTTAGAACCAGAAAAATCAGCATCAGAAAAGAATAGAGCAACAAAAGAAGCGATTAAATCTAAAAGCAAATCCTTTTTCAATGATCTCAAAGAAACACGATTTAAAATTAAAAATAAGGAAAAAGACGTTGTAGATGTGTCTTTATTGACGGCATCGATTGCAACTTTGGTCACAATGCCAGTGTCTATTTTCGTTTTAGCAACACCATATCTATTTGGGCACAAAATTGTGGTTGGGAAAGAACCCTTAGAAACCAAAAAAGATTCTGAGACAGAAAAATAATGTGGATGTCGGGAAATAATTAGCTCGAATGTTGTTGCTGTTATGGTTGGTTTGGGTATCGATCTCATTGCGTATGTATTTATATTTTTAACAATTCTAAAAAAATGACCTATTTGCAGCCAAATTTAATCGGAAATAGATTATAATGGTGGTGAGGTCATATCGTTTTAAGATTATGAATTTAGAATACATTTATAGGAGAAAAAGACCATGCCACATATTATCATTAAAGGTGCTTCAGAAGAACATGTGAAGGAAATTAGCAAGACACTTGTAAAGCCAATGTCTGAAATTATCAAATGTCCAGAAGATCATATTACCATTGAGTATCTGCCAACCGTATTTTATCAAAACGGTGTTGCTGGGCAAGGGGCTTATCCCTTTGTGAATATTCAGTGGTTTAAGAGAGATGAGATGGCTTGCAAGCAGATTGCGGAATTGTTTAATACTTTTTTTATTCAAAAAAAATACGCTGAGAATGCCGTTATCTTTACGGACTTAATCCCAACGTATTATTTTGAAAATGGCCAACACTTTTAAGGATTGACCGTTTTGGATTTTTTTATGACTTTAATAAAGGCAACTTTTAAGTAGTTGCTCTCAGGATAAGCGTGGTTTGTTCTGAAATCTTTCGGTAATTGATGGATTTCTAGAATTTCAAATCGCGCTTTTCCCATGTTAAAGGCCTTGCCAATCATCTGCTTAAATTTTTCTAGGTCAATGGTGCTTGAATTATTCGAAGCCACTATGATGCCATTATTCACTGTAATTTTTATGGTTTCTGCAAGTAGAGTAGGATAGTCTTTTTCTGCAGAGAAAACAAAATTTTTTGACTTAGCAAAACTTGGTGGATCTAGAATAACCATATCAAATTTGAGACCTTTTTTATCACAGTAATTAAAATATTTAAAGACATCTTCAACGACAATCGAATGATCTTCAAGATTTATATTGTTGAGTCTGAAGTTCTCTTGGGTCCGTTCAAGGCTTCTGTTTGCAAGGTCAACACTGGTCGTATTTCGTGCGCCGCCTTTGGCAGCAAATACTGAAAAGGCTCCTGTATAAGAAAATAAATTTAGAATATTTTTACCTTTCGAGTAGTTGTTTCTAATGGTGCGACGCACTTCGCGCTGATCAAGGAAAATGCCAACCATGGCACCATCATTAAAGTAAACAGCAAACCGTTCTCCATTTTCTTTAATAATAATTGGGAATGTCACTGGTTTTCCAGCGATCAATCCGTCATTTTCTTCAATCAGATCATGATCAAATCTCAATTTTTCGTAAATGGCATCGTATTCGACGATTTCCTTTAAACTTTTGACAATGTTATCTTTAAAACTGAAGATCCCCTGACTGTACCAGTTGATGAGGTAAATGCCATCGAAGAAATCTATGGTTAAACCGCCAATGCCATCCCCTTCTCCATTAAAAACTCTAAAAGCACTCGTTTTAGGATTGTTATAGAGTTTTATACGTTTTTCAATCGCACTGTACAATTTCTTTTTGAAATAAAGTGCATCTATTTTTTCCTTTTCGATACGACTCAATACCCAACCAATACCTTTATTTTGGATGCCATAGTACGCGGTGGCAATAAAATGGCCTCTTTCATCCGTTAATTTAAGAAGTGTACCTTCTTGGATGCTGTTGTCTTCAAAAACATGATTGCCCATAACCGCTTCTTTAAAGAGCAAGGGGTACTGATTTTTATATTTATCTAAATGGCGTTGGTGAATCTTTAATTCCAGAAATTTATGTTTCATATTGCCTCCTATGCTAACGTATACTGAACGTCCTACCATTATATTATATACCATCTAATTAAACAATTAAAAAAGATGTTTTACACGAAAACATTGTATACAAAGTACAAGGTTAGTGCTAAAATGAGGATGTATTAGAGGAGGGACATATGTCAACATTCATACCTAAGTTATTTACAACTTTAAAAGGATACAATAAGGAACAGTTTTTCAGTGATGTCACTGCAGGCATTATCGTTGCAATTATAGCATTGCCGCTTTCAATCGCACTTGGCATATCATCAGGTGTCACGCCAGAAAGAGGCCTTTTTACTGCAATTATAGCAGGTTTTATCATTTCACTACTCGGCGGCAGTCGTGTTCTCATAGGGGGCCCAACAGGTGCTTTCATGGTGATCGTCTATGGCATTGTGATGCAGTATGGCCTTGATGGCTTAATTTTGGCCACGATGATGGCGGGGGTGTTTTTAATTCTAATGGGTGTCTTGAAATTGGGTAACCTGATTAAATTCATGCCATACCCCATAACGACAGGGTTCACAAGCGGCATTGCAGTGGTCATATTTTCTTCTCAAATTAAGGATTTTTTTGGACTTACAATAGAAACAGTTCCAACTGAATTTGTCGAGAAATGGCGTGTTTATTTTGAAAACTTTAATACGCTTCATATGGAAAGTGCTCTTATTGGAATCATTGCGCTTTTGATCATTATATTTTGGCCAAAGGTCAACAAGAAAATTCCTGGTTCGCTCATTGCGTTAATTGTAACGACTTTAATCGTGACTTTAGGCCATTTAGATGTACCCACAATCGGTTCAAAATTTGGAGTTCTTTCATCCAGTTTTCCAGCACCGCATTTTCCGGAAATATCAATTGAGCGGTTGCAGTTGCTTCTCAAACCGGCATTTACTATTGCAATGCTAGGGGCTATTGAATCACTGCTCGCATGTGTCGTTTCTGATGGTATGATCGGTGGAAAACACCGATCGAATATGGAGCTTGTGGCACAGGGGATTGCCAATATTGCATCGGGCTTGTTTGGTGGCATTCCAGCTACAGGTGCAATCGCAAGAACCGCAGCAAACATAAAAAATGGCGGGAGGACACCGGTTGCAGGCATGGTACATGCAGTTGTGCTCCTGTTGATTGTACTCATATTTATGCCACTTGCTCAGATGATTCCATTGGCATCATTGGCAGCCATTCTTATTATTGTTGCCTACAATATGAGCGAATGGCGTGAATTTTTAGGGCTTCTAAGCGCACCGAAGAGTGATGTCATTGTGCTTTTGGTGACCTTTTTCTTGACCGTGGCAGTGGACTTGGTCGTTGCGATTCAATTTGGCATCATACTGGCAGCTTTTCTATTTGTCAAGCGGATGTCAGATGTGGCAGAGGTCAATCACCTCATGTACGAGGCTGGTGAAGAAAATGATTTAACGGCAGAAGAACTTACAGAACAAACCAAGAATATTACAATTTATGAGATCAACGGGCCATTTTTCTTTGGAATTGCAGATAAGTTCATCAATACACTTGATGAAGTACAATATGATACTCAATATTTGATTATTCGAATGCGCAATGTCCCTGCGATGGATGCCACCGCTTATCATGGCATTAAGAGGCTTGAAAAACTTTGCAAAACGTATAAGATTGAGCTTCTTTTTTCCGGTGTCAATGAACAACCTTATAAAATGATGCAACAAGATGGGTTTATAGAACGAATAGGCGAGTCTTCTTTCTTTGATTCCGTACATGAGGCCAAAGCTTATGCAGAAAAAAAATTAGCAGCATCTAAAAAGAGTGCGTAGGTCAGAAATGAATGTATAAATCAAAAATGAGTGCATAAATCAAAACTAGGGTATAAAGATAAAGGTTGTTTAGTAGAAATGACTATAAGACTATGAAATCTGTAAATTGAGGAGAACCCTATGTTTAAAGACAGAATAACTTTCCTAAATGATCGATCCATTACAGAGGGACATTATGTGCTTTACTGGATGCAACAGGCTCAAAGAACGATTAATAATCATGCACTCAGCTATGCAATAGAGTGTGCAAACAATTTAAAGTGCCCTTTAGTGGTGCTTTTTGTCGTTTCAAAACATTATCCCAATGCCAATTTAAGGCACTATCAGTTTATGCTTGAAGGGCTTAAAGATATCATGCCAAAACTTAAGAGACTTGGATGTCATTTTCATATGGAGATGGGGTCACCTGAAGAAGTTGTTCTCAGAATTTCAAAAGAGGCAAGACAAACAGTGTTGGATATGGGCTATCTTAAACATGAAAGAGAGAGCCGTGATATTCTAGCTCAGAAAATACAGCATTGTGTTGTGATGGTCGATACGAATTGTGTGGTGCCGGTGAGTCGGGCTTATCCTAAAGAAGCGTATGCAGCTTATGCCATAAGACCTGCTATTTTAAAGCAGTTAAATGATTTTACTCAAGAGGTTGTCTTGTGTAAAGTCAAAAATCCATGGACAGAAGATGATAAAAACCAGAGAACACATTTAATAGAAGCCAATTTATTAGAAAAAGATATTTCTGGGGCATTGAGCGATCTAGAAAATTTCATGGATAGGTATCTTAGTCATTTGGAATCTCTGCCAGATGTAAGTGCGTATTTTCTGGGTGGAGAGCAGGAAGCTTTAAAGCGCTTGAAGCGGTTTTTAGATCAAAATATAATGCATTATAGCAGTCGACCAGATGCAAATAATGACTCAAAACTCAGTCCTTATCTGCATTTTGGTCAGATTAGCACTTTGACCATTTACTTAGAGATGCTTAAACGCAATCAAATGAATGATGATTTCCTGGAACAGCTCATCATTAGAAGAGAACTTGCTGTAAACTTCGTGTACTACAATGATCACTACAGAACATCGTTAGAGGCAATACTCCCAGAATGGGCGTGGAACACCCTTAAAGCACATGAAGCAGACACAAGTGTCCAATATACGCTTGAAGACATAGAAATGGGCAAAACAGATGATCGCTATTTTAACACAGCCCAGCATGAAATGGTGTATACAGGTCACATGAATGGTTATATGCGTATGTATTGGGGCAAGAAAATTCTAGAATGGTCCAAGACGCCCACTGAAGCATTTGAAAGATTACTGTATTTGAATGACAAGTACGAGCTGGATGGTAGAGATGCCAATGGATACACAGGTATAGCTTGGATATTCGGAAAACACGATAGGGCTTGGAGAGAGCGTCAAAAATTCGGAAAGATCCGTTATATGAATGCCTCTGGCCTTGAGCGCAAATTTGATATGACGCGATATGGTGATTTTTTAGAAAAATAAAGATGGGGGCATGATATTTTGGTATGAAATTTCAGGGTCTATAAACGGCATGATTTATTTGTGAAATGCATTTAGCACGATGTTATAAGTCACATGAAAAGCCACATGAAAAAGCCATATGAATACCTCAGAAGAGGGCTTTGAGAGCAGAAGCGCTTTCCTGAGGGACTCATATGGCTTTTTTAGAGGTTTTTATGCGCAGAGATCAGATGACTAATGCGTCTGAAATAACTTGTCTACAATTTTTGTATCCTCCTGAATTTGATCAAAGATATTTTTAAGAAGGCTTGAGAGTGCGTCAGATTGGGCGCGCAGTTTTTCAGTATGTTGCACAATATCTTGATAAATTTCGTTTTGTTGACTGGATTCATGATCCAATTGTTCAATGCCATCTATGATCTGTTGGATAAGTGATAAAATCTCAGCCAGTTGATCGACATTTTTCTTTGAAAATAAAAGCGTGTCTTCTAAATCCGTTGAAAGTGATTTACTCAGTTGGCTATTCGCTTTTATTTCGACATTGAGTTCTGATTGAATTGCTTGAATTCTACCGAGAATCGTTTCTGTATGTAATGATAATTTTCGAATTTCATTTGCAACAACTTCAAAACCTCTACCGTATTCTCCTGCACGAGAAGCTTCAATAGAAGCATTGAGTGCAAGCAATTGGATTTGACTTGAAATTTGGAAAATGGCAGAGAGTTCCGTATCAATTTCAGCGGAGACTTTAGACAACTTTTCATTGGAATCAAGGGCACTTTGGAGACCAGCAGTAAGTGCTTCAAGCGTCTTACTATTTGAATTCATAAAGGCTAAAGTATCACCATATCTTAAATTGAGATGTTCTAAATCGTTTTTAGAAGTTTTAAGTGTGTGATTCACACGTGTTACTTGATCCGATAAACTGATCATGGCATCTGAAATCTCAATATTATGAAGATTTATGCTTTGATCTTCTTTTTGTATTTGTGAAGTTGTCTCCTGTGTACTTCTAAAATTGAGCATGAGCTCTTGAGAATATTTGGACAAGGCTTTCAACAACTGAGCTTGATCTTCAGAAACTTTTTGAATGGCTTGTTTTGAAAGGGCCATTTCACCCAGTAATTTTTGATTTTCCTGAAGTAATTTTACGGCATGGTCTTTACTAATACCACCAATCCAAGCGAATATGCCTAAAAAAAGTGGAGCACTATCTATCATGAAGAGCAGTTTGTTTTCAGCATGAATAAGGGCAATTGATCCAAAGGATAGAGGTTGCTTTTTTAAAATGAGTTCTAATGTAATTGCCATTAAAGGGAACATAAGCCCAAATAAGCTACCTACTAAAAAATAATTTCGACGAATATGATTTTTCATAAAGGCCTCCTAGGTTAATAAATATCTTATACCCCGTACAGATTATAATAATTGATTGAAATGCCTAATTTATATATTTTTTTGATATAATAGAGTGAATTATAATTAGGAGGATGAAATGAATTCAATTTTAAAATTTTCAGATCCTTTAATTCAAATAGAAGGACTCCAAAAGGGAATTTTTAAGAAAAGGCCCAATCGTTATCTATCAGAAGTAGAGGTAGATGGTCATATGGAACTTGTACACGTTCACGATCCAGGGCGTTTAAAAGAGTTGTTATTTGAAGATAATGCTTGTCTAATTAAACCTGTTCAGAGTGAGAAGCGCAAGACGAAGTGGGATATGGTTTTCGCTAGAAAAGGTGATGAATGGATTCTAGTTCATTCGGCATACCACAGATATCTTGCTGAAGCACTTTTAAGGCGAGGGCATGAACCTTTTGGAACACTTAAAGATCTGAGAGCAGAAGTCAAAGTTGGCAAATCAAGGCTGGATTTTAAAGTTCAAAGTGAAGCCGAGGAAACCGTTTGGATTGAAGTCAAAGGATGTTCACTTTCAGAAGACGGACTTGCTAAATTTCCAGATGCACCAACGGATAGGGGGCGTCGACACTTGGAGGAATTGATGACTTTGTTGTCTGAGGCGGCACCCAATACACGGTGTGCGGTTTTAATTCTTGTTTTAAGTGAAGCAACGGCATTTGAGCCCAATTTTGAAACCGATCCCAAGTTTTATCATACATTTTACAGTGCTTTAGAGAGCGGTGTGGAGATTTATCCATGTAAAATTCTATATGATCATAAGATGCAGGCCTTCACATTTAAAGGCATTTTACCGATTAAGGAGAAACGATATGAGTAGTATATTTTTGTATTTGCTATTGCTTATAGTAGGTGGTTTTCTGAGTTATAGGGGCGTTGTGCCACGAAAGCTCTTTGATAAACTTGAACATATTCAGCTCATTTGTCTCTTTATTTTACTTTTTGCAATGGGGTTGAGAATTGGAATGGATGATCGCGTGATCAATGCTTTTTTAAAATTGGGGATTCATGCGACACTATTTGCTCTTGTATCTATTTTTTTCAGTATTTTAACCGTATGGCTTTTTAGGAAAACATTATTAAAACTTCTGACGAAAAAAGAGGTGCAATCATGACATTAAAGATTATTGGCGTAGTTATTCTTGGGATGATCCTAGGGTTATTTATTCCAGAAACTTACTATGGTATGACAGACCACATGTTGAATATAGGCCTTTGTTTCCTGCTCTTTTTCGTAGGGGTGGATATCGGTAAAAATAAGGATATTTTTAAAAATATTAAAAGATCAGGACCGCTTTTTATACTCATTCCCATGGGAGTTGCAGCTGGGAGTATCTTGGGGTCCATCATACTTGGGTTTGCATTGGGCTATCCCATTAATGAATCCGGTGCCATCGGTGCAGGATTTGCGTGGTATTCATTGTCTTCAATCATTATAGCACCGTATAGTTCTGAACTCTCAGTGCTGTCATTCTTAACCAATTTGATCAGAGAAATATTGGCGATTATGATCATCCCCTTTGTCGCAAAACACATTGGATTTGCTGAGGCGATTGCACCTGGTGGTGCCACAGCCATGGATACAACGCTCCCCATTGTTTCAAAAAATACAAATGCCGAAACCGCGATTTTATCCTTTACGACAGGATTGATTCTTTCGATGCTGGTGCCTATACTGGTACCGTTTATATTGAATTTAGGCATTTTATAAAATGCATTTCTTTGGCAGTACAATGGCATGTATAGGTCGCGTAATGAAATGCATATTAAAAGAAGGCAATCTCAATGAAATATCGAACCGACTTCCCGCTACTGGACATCAAGTTTATCAGAGGGGAGTCGGTTCATAGGTTCAAAGTGAGATTGCCTTTTTAATCTATAAGAGATTGATACTATTGTTTAAAGTAATGTTTTTACGAATTCTAGCGCCTTATCATAATCAGGATGCGTAGCAACTTCCTTGACGTATTCCACATATTTTACGGTTTCATCCTTATCTACAATGACAATACCTCTAGCAAGCAAGCGGAGGTCTTCAATAGCAAAACCATACTTCATGCCGAAGTCAAGTGTCCTATGATCTGATACAACAATTGAGTTTTCGATGTCATTTGCCACACAGAATCTCTGTTGCGCAAAAGGAAGATCCACGCTGATGGTGAGTACCACAACTTCAGGATGTTTTGTTGCCTCTTCATTAAAAGAAATCGTTTGGAACTCACAAATTTTTGTATCCACAGATGGCACCACGCTAATAATTTTAAGTTTGCCCTTTAGTTCTGAAAAATTGAAAGGTGTCATGTCTTTATTAACTGCCGAAAAATCAGGTGCTTTATCATTGACTTTAATCTCATTTCCCAACAATTTGATTGGATTGCCGCCCATTGTAATATTTTCTCTCATTTTTGCCTCCAAGTAAGTTTAGTGTTATTATATTTAACAAGTATTGTTCCTTATATTCATTCCATTTTAAATGCATTTTAAACACCCTATAAGATTATTTACAATTTATTAAAATGTTGAAATGTTAGAAATTTGAGTGTATCATTAATACAGGTTCGCCCCTGGGGATTAAATGTGTATGATGGCGGATAATTGTGGATTAAAAGCGTAAATTTATTATGTTATCCACAGAAAATGTGTGTAAACAGGTTAAAAGTGTGGATAAACATTCATATATAGGAGGATAACATGTTTAAAGAAATGAGAAGGAAAGAAAAAGAAATGACTGAAGAACGCGTTACAGAAATTTTAATGACAGGAGAATATGGCGTTCTCAGCGTACTGGATGCATCGGGATATCCTTATGGTGTTCCAGTGAATTATGTCTATGATCAGGATAAAATATATGTTCATTGTGCGAAAGCGGGTGCTAAGCTTGAAGCCATATTGAAGCACTCCAAGGTGAGTTTTAACATCGTTAAGACACATGGTGTCATCGCTGAGCGCTTCACAAGTTTTTATGAGAGTGTAACCGTTTTTGGAAATGCATTTCTTGTGGAAGGTGAAGACACGATTGCACCACTTAAAGCGTTTATTGATAAATATGCTTCTGATTATACTGAAAGTGGATATAAGTATGCGGAAGGCAGTTTTATGAAGACTATGATCATAGAAATCAAACCACAAAACATCACTGGAAAGTCCAGTAATATGCCTGTGCAGGCATAATGAGGAGTTAAAATGTCGAATTCAATTTTAAATCAAGCAATTCATTCAGAATATGCTGAAGTGATTCAGATTTCAAAAACAGCTGGTGAAATTCAAAAAGAGTACTTTCGAACCCGCTCATTTAAAATTAAGACGAAAAGTAGTGCAGTTGATCTCGTCACTGAGGTGGACGTTAAATGTGACCAATATATTGTGGAACAACTTAAGCGATTGTTTCCAGAGGATCAAATTCTCTCTGAAGAGCAAGGGCTCTATGTGCCTGAAACTAAAAAGAGCGCCTATAAATGGATCATAGATCCACTGGATGGTACGACAAATTTCAGCAATGGCATTCCTATTTTCGCTGTGTCCATTGCAAGATGGTGTGAAAATAAACCCGTTTTTGGTGTGGTTTATGTGCCCATGCTGGATGAACTCTTCTATGCTGAAAAAGGACGTGGTGCTTATCACAATCATGAACGCATACAGCGTTCAGATTGTGATCAATTGAATCAAGCGGTTGTCGGCACAGGATTTCCATATAATCGTGCCACGGCTCGGAATAACAACGGAGAGAATATTCAAAAGATGATTCCATTAATCAAGGGTGCTCGTCGATTGGGTGCTGCTGCATATGACCTTTGTCTTGTGGCAATGGGTGTTCTAGACGCATTTTGGGAACTCCGTTTGGCTCAGTGGGACTTGGCAGCAGGCATGTTGATTATTGAGGAAGCTGGGGGTACATTCTACTATATAGAAGAAGGGCAAATGTACAATGTGATTACTGGTAATGAGCATTTAGTTGCCCAAATCCAAGAGCTTGTAGATTTGGAGAATTAAACATGGGCAAATCCGTTATGCTCATCATGGGCAGTCATCGTAAGCATAAGAATACGGCGTTTTTTAGTGAACGCCTAAGAATTGCGTTTGAAGAACGTGCATTTGAGGTCTCTTATTTTGATGTCAACGATCTTAAAATAGAACATTGTACAGATTGTGGTTACTGTAGCAAGCACTTTTCAAAATGTGTTTTTGAAGATGATATGAATTCGGTTTATGAGGCCTTCAAGACGAGCAAACATGTGATCTTTGTATCTCCAGTGTACATGAATAATATTACAAGTAAGCTTAAATTATTAGTGGATAGGTGTCAAATGATTTTTATGTGTAAATACGCACACAATGAATCTTTCGTTTTGGATACGCATGTGACGACAGCGCATGAGGCATTAAAGGGTTCAGAGCAATCTCATTTAAACAGGTGTGGCACAGGAATCATCGTGTCATTGGGTGGTGCTAGATCATATGAAAATCAATATGTAGGAAGCGAATTGACGCTTGACTTAATCTTCAATAATTTGAGCCTTCCTCTGAAAAAACATATTCAGTTTAGTGGAACAGACCATGTTACACTTGAAGGACGGTTAGAAGAAGTTGATGCTGCAATTGAACTCATTGTAAACGAGGTGATCAAAAATGAGTCAAAAATTTAAATTAGCTGTTATTCAGATGAAAATTAGTGAATCTAAAGTAGATTCTGTCCATAAAGCGATTGAGAATGTTGCCTATATGGCAGATAAGGGTGCGAATATGGTTGTTTTGCCTGAAATGTTTAACTGTCCATATGAGACATACCGTTTTCCAGCTTACGCAGAAGCAGAGGGTGGGGATACTTATCAAAGACTTTCTAAAATAGCAAAAGAAAAAAAAGTTTATCTTGTTGCGGGTTCTGTCCCAGAAGTAGAGGCGGATCGTATTTATAATACAACATATATTTTTGGCCCGAGTGGTGATCTCATTGGCAAACATAGAAAAATGCATCTCTTTGAAATTGATATCGTCAATGGACAATATTTTAGAGAAGCGGAAACGCTAACAGCAGGAAAATCTGTGACCGTGGTGGATACTGAGTTCGGCAAAATAGGTGTGGCAATCTGCTTTGACGTCAGATTTCCAGAACTTGCAAGACTTATGGCCCAGCAAGGGGCTGAAATGCTCATTTATCCTGCTGCATTTAACATGACCACTGGCCCTGCGCATTGGGAGCTCCTTTTTAGATCACGCGCGATTGATCAACAGGTTTTCACAGTGGGATGTGCACCTGCACGAGACTATGAATCCAATTATATTTCATATGGCAACTCTATTATTGTCAACCCGTGGGGTGAAGTCATCGGACGATTAAATGATGAAGAGGGGTATCTCTTTGGAGAAATTGACCTGAGTGAAGTGAGTCAAATTAGGGCTCAGTTACCTTTAAATCAATCCATCAGAGATGATGTCTATGAGCTCAAAACGATTTTAAAGGAGGACTAAGCGTGAAATTTTATAAGATGCAAGGGACTGGAAATGATTTCATTATCATTGATGAACGCAGGGCAGTTGAAAAATTTGAAGAACTCTATGAACACAATTCAGAAGCGCGTCATCAGATTGCGCAAAATCTCTGCGAAATTTTCGGGACAGATGGCGTCATGTTTGTACTTGAAAGCAAAATTGCGGATGCAAAAATGCGTATTTTCAATGCAGATGGCACAGAGGCAATGATGTGCGGCAATGGCTTAAGATGTTTTGGCAGATACGTATTAGATGATCTGGGGTTAGATGAAATCAAAGTTGAAACGGCAAAAGCTGAATATTCCGTCAAACGTGTTCCTGATTTCAATCCATATCTGGAGGGTTTTGAAATCCTGTTGAATAATGTCAAAGCATTTGGGAAAACAGAACAGTCAAAAGCGCTTGAAAAACAATTTGACTTGAAATACGCCTATGATTTTGAGTTTTTTACGATTTCCAATCTACATGTTGTGAGCATACAGGAAAAAGCAATTCCAAATGATACGACATTATTAGAAATCGGGGGATATGCCAATAGTTCCGATTCACCTTTTGAGCTAGGTGTAAATGTAAACTTTTGTACCGTGCTGGATGAGGATAAGCTTTATGTGAGAACCTTTGAAAGAGGCGTTGGGATTACAAAATCTTGTGGGACAGGTATGACTTCCAGTGTGACGAGATATGCAAGAGATCAGAATCGGTTTCAGAAGTGGATAGAGGTTTTTAATGATGGTGGCATGATCCGATGTAATGTTGAAGAAGTGGCCCCTGATACTTATCATGCTAAATTTGTAGGCAATGCTTCTTACGAATTTGCATTTGAAGCAGAGGTTGAACGGTTAGGCACGCTTAAAAGGTCCGAGTTAAAGATTGAAGACGCGACACATGAGGTTAATCAATATCAATTATTTTTAGAGTGGACTAAAAAGCAAATTAGATAGCAAGAAAATCAGAATATCTCCGCATCAAATGAACATGTATTTGATGCGGAGATATTTTTTTGATTTCAAGTGAATAAGCTACTTTTAATATTCATAGGTTGACAGCTTTTAAATAATTATTATAGAATAAAGACGATAAAAAATAGGGAAGGGGCTTTTATGAAAAAAATTATAGTCATATTATTAATTTTGGGGTTAATTTTAACATCTTGTGGTACAGAGAGTGTTTCGCCACCTGAAAAAGAGCTTGATAATAAGGCGAACTTAGAACAAGTCAATGAGAATGAAGTCAGTAAAAAAGAACCAACTGATGAGCAGAATACCTCTGCAGCTGATTTAAATGCTGAAGTGGATCAGACTACACCAGATTCGACCACACCAGATCCGACAAACCAGGTATTGGGTTCTGTGGATAGAACCAATATACCAGAAGCGTTAGGAGGGCATAAGGTCCGATCATATGAAAAGACTGATACATCCTTTAATATTGTAATGGATGGAATATATGAAGCGGTTGAAGGTGTTCTGATTAAGGATGAATTGAATGATGGGTATGGATTTTCAATGGCAGATCGGTATTATGATACGCTGGAATCCTTTGAGATCTCATTTCCCGATAATGGCAATTTTGAGACGTTTAAAGTGACGCCGCCAGGTGGATTGATCGAAATGGATAAGGCACAAATTATAAGCGTTATGGGGCATGATGCCATTGCAAAGCTGGACAATGGGGAACAGATACAGGTAACATGCAATATAAGAAATTATACGAATTCAATTTACTATAAATCTGAAGGCTTTTCAACTGCAGATATTGAGATTATCGTTTTTAATAAATCGCTGTTGGCAGATTTAATCTTAAAATATTTTGAGGATATATCACTTAGTAAGCAAGAGATTATAGACCAGTTAAGGTATGACTATTATGATTTCACGTCTGATGGCATAGCAGATGTGATCTGTTATTCGCCTAGTGGCAATGGCTTCAATAATACAGCTTTTTTCACTGTAAAAGAAGGCGAGATTACTTTAGTGCCCTGTGATTATGGCTGGGCAAAATATGAGCAAGCATATCATCTCAATGGGCCTTTTATTATTAAAGATGCCACCGGCGGCGGGACAGGATTATATACTCAAACGCGAGAACTCTTAGTCTATAATGGTGAAAAAGTTATTTCTACTGGTGTCATATTGGTGCAAAATGCCAGAACATCAGCACCGGATTATGAAACAGAGACAGTGGGCACAACACAGTTTGATGCCTCAGAAGATTATACACGTTTTATTCATGAAGTCGAGACGACAGGTACGGAGCACTCTTATAAGAAAACGAAATACGTTTATGATCCAAGTACCTATACGTTTGAGATTACTGAGCTAGAAAATACAAATTCAAATCAGAATGAAGTTGTGAATAATGACCTCAATAATGGTTCGACATCGAGCTACGATATAAAAACATTAAAAGAAGGTCAGAAAATAGAACAATTTACGATTAAAAATATAAATTATATAGAAAATGAAAGTACCTCATTTGAACTAGAAGGAGAAGTAACTCTAGAAGGCGTCATAGAGTATGATGAGATGTGGTATGAATTTGTATTTACAAGTCACGAAAATATGCTTAATCGTCCAATACAAATAGATGATTATTCATTCTATAAGCCCGAGTATGTTGCCTTTGATCAAGAGCTGCTCTCGAAAGAGGCAATGGCATACGTCAAAGAAAATAAGGATATAAAAGTCAATGTTACATTTTCCAAATACAGTATGGCTACAAAAGATGGTACTGAAGGCGGTAGTCGTATTGAAATTAAAGACATCCAAGTGTTGACCGATCTCAATCAGAAGAGCGGTGGCACCCAAGACAATAATAACGCCACAGGGCAGATTTTACAGGGGTTAGAAAATGAGGTTTTCTTGACGGACAATGGAGATTTCTTTGTGGACTATTCTAAGTATAGATGTGTTGTGGTGCCTATGAAAGCATCTAAAAATCTGGATGTCATATCTGGTCATCTGATACCAGTCCAATTTTCAGATGAAGAACCGAGGTTATCTTTCTCCGTATTCGGTGAGTTGGAGGATGTTAAGATCAATTATGTAGCTAACATGGGAGAAGAAGGACTTTGGCAAGAAGTGGGGCGCATTAAGGATGCATTGGTCTTGATTGCCGCGTCGCTCCCAAATGACATGTCTTTTGTCAAAGTGTATGGCAGAGTCCATAAAGGTGATGGTACGTATGAAAATGTCGAGTTTACGTTGGATGATGTAAGAGATGACATTTCTTATAAGGTTTATACTGTGGAGTAAGTCAAGGTAATTGCTAGTAGTATGCCATTTGTATCTCAAAAAAAGAAGCAGATAAAAAACATTTTTTAAGTGTTTTTTATCTGTTTTTCTATTTTCATTTTTGCTTGGAAAGAGGCGCAATTTGAATATCTTTGATCAATGTCGTTGCATGCCCCATGGGACAAACGACGCACCAACTTCTAGGACTAAAGATGATGCCAAGTATTATGCCAACAATGAAGGAGATGCCCATAAATCGATAAAAGGCATGTGATAATTTGAGCAAGCTACCCTGAGTATGATAAAGGGCATATGAAAGTATACTGACCATGACCATTAAAAGTATGTTTTTAAAAAGCTTGGTCTTCGCAAATTTTGGAAGCGAGCGATTTAAACTCACTCTTTTTAGAAAGCGTCCTAAAAATGAACCCCGTGGGCAATATTTAATACAGTGTATTTTTCCATGTCCTCTTAACGCATGGATTAAAGGCGTTGTCATACATAAAATACCCAAAATACCAAATCTGATATCTAAGGTGCTGAGTATAAAGAAAGTGATGATGATAATCCAAGACCACTTCATGTGGCTTTTAATGTTTGTAATCATATTAAGTGGAGACCTCCCTAAAAATATACCCCCTATCACAGGGGGTCGAAATGTATTTTAGCATATGAATTTGGAAGGTGTCAACTTTTTTTACGAAGATTTATAGAAATAAATCACTTTCTGAGATGATTTCAACGTCTGCATCCATTTTATAGATGACATCTTTGCGTTCAATGATGATGGTTGCATTTTCTTTGAGTTTATCGGAATGCTTGATGTTGAGAAGCAATTCTTTTGCAGGATTGATGGCAACAGGATGACCGACACGAGTTAACATGGATAAGTCGCCGTTGGTATCACCATAGGCATAGCTTTGGCTTAAGTCAATATTGTATTCTCTCACAAAATCATCAATGGCCTTGTTTTTGCTGATGGAATCCCACATGGGAATAACTTCGCCAGTGAAGCGACCTTTTTCGTCCACGAGATAGTCTGTACCTCTAAAACCATCAATTTGATATTTTTGTGCCATTTTGCCCACAAGAAATGAGGGACTACCCGAGATGAAAAACACTTTATGTCCTTGACGTTGATGCCATAATATTCGATTGCGAGTGTATTTGTAGACAATATCACCATTTAAGGTGATTACTTGATTAGAGATAAACTCTAGGTCAGCGGCACGTCTGCCTTTAAGCGCTTCATAATAGATGTCCACAAGCTCTAACATGTAATCCTCGTATTCACCAACGCGCTTGCGCCATTCGATAAAGGCATCTTTGACGCTTGTGTGCCATAAACCCGGATCAACGACTTCGTATTTGACAAGTTTCTTGAAATGTTCTATCATCAATGAGTTGCGGTAAAGTGTGCCATCTATGTCTAAAAATGCTGCTATATTCATGTTTTCACATCCTTTCTGTAAGGTTTAATCATTTTATACTCCAATATACGCTTTTTTATTCAAAAAGTCCACTATTATCATTGAAAATATCTAGTGTAAGCATTGATTTTTAAACCTGTATATGGTAATCTATGTCGGGCAGTATTGTTAATGGAAACTTAAATTAGGGAGGAAACATTCGTGAATCAAAACGAAAGAAAAATTTTTACAGCAGACCCGTCTGCATTGGGATTGTTTGGACTTGCAATGATTACATTTGTTGCATCGACACAGAAATTGGGTTGGACCACTGGCACATCATTTATCATTCCTTGGGCTATATTTTTAGGCGCTTGCGCACAAATATATGCTTGTGTAAACGATGCGAAAAAGGGAAACGTATTCGGAGCAACTGCATTTGGGGCTTACAGCTTCTTTTGGCTTGCAGTGGCAATGTCTTGGATGATATCAAATGGTGTTTTCGGCAGTACAATGGCTCAAAGTGCTGATTCAAAACAATTGGGTTTTGCATTTTTAGGATATTTAATTTTCTCAGTTTTCATGACAATTGGTTCTTTAGAAACAAACAAAGTATTGATGATCATTTTTGTTCTCATTGACTTCTTATTCTTAGGATTGAGCATGAGCGTCATTTGGGGGATTGAAATAGGTCATGAAATTGCGGCTTGGAGTGAGTTTTTTATCTCTTTAGTTGGTTTTTATGGTTCTGGTGCAAATGTATTAAACCATACATTTGGAAGAGAATTCTTGCCAGTGGGTAAACCACTTGGAATTTTTAAGAAATAGCCATTTTAACGAGCGAGATAACAAAAAAAATTGACGAGCAATATGACATTTAAGTGGATGACAATTTGGGACTTGAGGCATAGCCTTGGGTCCCTTTTATTAATTGAAACAACAAGATTTGAGCCGAAAGCTGTGCTGAGGAATGTTCACCCTCAAACAGCGTCAGCGAAAATCGTTTTGAGGCATCGAGAGATGACTCAAATGTTGTTGTATGCAAGATTTGAGCCGAAAGCTGTGCTGAGGAATGTTCACCCTCAAACAGCGTCAGCGAAAATCGTTTTGAGGCATCGAGAGATGACTCGAATGTTGTTGTATGCAAGATTTGAGCCGAAAGCTGAGATGAGGAATGTTCACCCTCAAACAGCGTCAGCGAAAATCGTTTTGAGGCATCGAGAGATGACTCAAATGTTGTTGTATGCAAGATTTGAGCCTAAAGCGGCGTCAGCGAAAATCGTTTTGAGGCATCGAAAGATGACTCAAATGTTGTTAATATCATTAATTTTCACTAGAAATCATCTTAAATCAGGCTGAGTCATCTTAATAGTTTTTTAATCAAAATGAATTAAATTCATAATCAATAAATGCTACAATGAAATCAAACGATATTACATAGGAGTGATCAAATGGATGCAGTAATAAAAATGACTAATTTGAGAATGCGTTATAACGATAAAGCAGATTATGTTTTGAAAGGAATTGATCTTGAAATTATGCCTGGACAGATTATTGGCTATATTGGGCCAAATGGCGCGGGCAAAAGCACCACGGTGAAGATCATGCTCGGTATGATTCAAAATTATGAAGGCGATGTGGAGATCTTCGGTGAGAACATTAAAACAAATGCAGTGATGTATAAGCAACGTATTGGCTATGTCCCAGAAGTTGCTGTGATTTATGACAGTTTATCCGGTTACGAATACCTAATTTTTATTGGGGAACTTTATAAATTGGATCTCAAACTTGTGGAGTATAAGGCTAAAGAAATGTTCAAATTATTTGGAATTCAAGAGGCGCTTTATAATCGCATCTCATCTTACTCTAAGGGGATGAAACAAAAACTTTTGATTATTTCAAGTCTTATTCACGATCCGGATATTCTCTTCTTTGATGAGCCCATTAGTGGTCTCGATGCCAACAGCGTCATGGTCTTTAAAGAGATGATTAAGCAGCTTTCAGAGCAGGGAAAAACCATCTTTTATTCTTCTCATATTATGGAAGTCGTTGAGAAAATCAGTGATCGAATTATTTTACTCAACAAAGGTGTTATTGCAGCAGATGGTGATTTTGAGATGCTTAAAGAAAAGAGCAAAGAGGGTTCGCTTCAAGATATATTTAATCAATTGACCGGATTTAATGAACACGAGATCATTGCAAAGTCTCTTGTGGAAACAATAAGGCTCAATAGTATTGGCGAACATGACTCAGCTGATACCATGATACAACAAGAGGTGTAGTCATGAAAAAAGATTTTTTATTGATTAAAATTTTGACTAAAATTCGAGGTGTTTTTAAGAATACATCTGTTAATTTTGAAGATCTCATAACCATCTTATCTTTAAAATTGACTTTGGATGATCGAAAATCCAGTGCCATGGGCATGGCCAAAAAGCAAAAATTGACTGGTATGAAGTCCAATTTGCTCATGCAGGGTTTTTTTGGTCTCTTTATAGGGCTGGTCATGCTTGTCCCCTTTGATCTTTTTTACAAAATCTCCATTATAACGGCTATGGATTTGTTTTTCATGGTTATGTTTATGATCTCTGATTTTTCAAGTGTTCTATTGGACACGCGGGACAAGGATATTATTTTGACCAAGCCCGTTAGCCTTGAGACCATGAACGTGGCAAGATTGATTCACGTCATCTATTATATGATCAGCTTGTTTTTAGCACTCAATGCAATCTCAATATGTATTTTAACCTATCAATATGGGGTAAAGATTTTGCTTGGGTTTGTGATAATGCTCGTATTGCTATCGCTTTTCATTGTATTTGTAACGACAATACTTTACAGTATTTTATTGGAACAATTTAGTGGTGAAAAGTTAAAGGATATCATCAATGCCTTTCAGATTATGCTTTCAGTTGTAACCATTATATCCTATCAATTAGTGGGGAGAATCTTTGAGTTCGTCGATTTTGAAATGGTGATCCACATCAGGTGGTGGACATACCTTCTACCGCCAGCATGGTATGCATCGCTCTTTAAAGTGTTAGTAGAAGGAGATTTTACAAGGGCTTATGTGATCATGGCGATTTTATCCGTATTGGTGCCTATTATTTCTGGAAGTGCTTTGATCAAATGGATTTTACCAAAATACGAAAGTTATCTTTCGAAACTTCAAATAGAAGATGGGGTTTTTATTCCCAAGAACTCACTTAAAGAAAGGCTAAAACAATCTCTTTATAATATAGTAGCGCGTGATCATAAAGAGCGTGCTTTTATGAAATTTGCAGATGCCAATTTAAGTCGGGATAGAAAATTGAAACTCATGATTTTACCCAACCAAGCTCTTGGATATGTATTCCCTTTGATCATGATTTTACCGTTCATAAGCAGAAGCAACGGCATACAGGGATTACTTACTGAGTTAAACGGGTCTTTGCTCTATATGAATGCGTATTGGGCAATTGTGATGTTTACCTCCAATTTTGAATTTATGCAATACAGTGAAAAATTCGAAGCGTCTTTCATTTATGATAGTTTTCCAATTGAAGACAAACGCGTCATTTTCATTGGTGCAATTAAGGCATATTACATCAAATACATGTTGCCGGGAATGATATTCATCAATGTTCTATTCTTATTTTTATGTGGCATGTCATCACTTGTAGGGTTGTTGATTATAGATGTCATGAGTTTTTTCCTACTTTTACTCAGATACAAAATGACACATCTGGAGTTGCCATTTTCTAAAGAGGTCAGTTCTTCAGGCAATAAAAATCCAGCCCCCGTTTTTGGACTAATGGGCTTATGTGCATTAGTTGCAGGTGCACAATTCCTGTTTGTTAAAAACAATGTACTCATGGGATTGCTGGTCCTCATAGTCATGGTGATCATGACACAGTTAGCTTATGTATCTCTCTTTAAAAGACCAGAAAAAATAAAACAAAATTGATTTTATGACTCACAACGCCCCACTGTCAAATGCCTTATTTCAGGCCCTATTCGCATGAACTGCGAACGACCCTGATTAAAGTATTTGACAGTGGGGCGTTATATGTTTTTGATATAGTTTGATTGTTTTTTTAGACTTATGATCAGGCCAATATTTAGAAGAATTCGCAGACTACTTCTGAAGCAACTTTTCGATGTCGTCGATCATGTCCAGTGGATCAACTGGAGATTCAAAGCGCTTGATGATATTGCCTTCCTGATCGATCAAGAATTTTGTAAAGTTCCATTTGATGCTGTCACCATGCAACATTTCAGGATATTTTTCTTCAAGGACTTTTTCAAGCATCTTATGGCTTGCTTGGCTGCGATCAAAACCTTTAAAGGGTGCTTTTTCAGTTAAGTATTTAAAGAGTGGATGTGCTGATGTGCCTCTGACATCCATTTTTTCAAAAAGTGGAAATGTAACGCCATAATTGAGTTCGCAAAAGGATTTAACTTCATCATTTGTGTTGAATTCTTGGTCTGCAAATTGATCACAAGGTGCTCCTAATATAACGAGTCCCTTTTCTTTATACTGGTTATAAATTTTTTCAAGATCTTTATATTGTGGTGTAAATCCACATTTGCTTGCAGTGTTTGCAATAATCATAACCTTGCCTTTAAATTGGTTTAAATCGACCTCATTTCCATCGATGTCTTTTACATTAATATCATATAGTGACATAATATCCTCCTTAGATTTTTAATCACACAAAATATAAATTGTGTGCAATTGAATTGTATAAAATCATTATAACGATGGGACATTATTTTGTCAACCCAATTTTAACAGTTTTTAAAACTCTGATTAATTTACTGATCTTGACAAGATTTTAGAATTTACATATAATTAAATTGTACAAAACTTAATTGTGTTTAAAATAGCGAGGTGGTTTTATGGACTATGATCAATTAAAATTAGAAAATCAATTGTGTTTTCCACTATATGCGGCATCTAAAATGACCACGCGTTTATATAAGCCACTATTGGAGCCTTTTGAACTCACATATACACAATACATCACTTTGCTGTCTCTTTGGGAAAAGGATGGTGTCACAGTAAATGAGCTTGGAGCAACATTATATCTTGATTCTGGAACCATGACGCCTTTATTAAAAAAACTTGAGAAAAAGGGTTGGGTTTCTAAAAGTAGAAGTGTAGAAGATGAACGAACTGTCTTGATATATTTAACAGAAGAAGGCTGGCAATTGAGGGCGCAGGTGGCAGATATCCCGTCAAAACTCGCCAAGTGTTTGGATCTGCCCATGAGTGATATTCTATCGCTTCACAGAATATTGCATCAGATGTTAAACGCCCAAATTGAAAGAGAAGAGAAACAAAATTTGAGTCATCATCCGATGTCTCAAACCGATTTTCGCTGACGCCGCTTTTGGCTCAAATCTTGTTGTATAACAACATTTGAGTCATCATTTGATGTCTCAAACCGATTTTCGCTTACGCTGTTTGAGGTTGAACACCCCCTCATCACAGCTTTTGGCTCAAATCTTGTTGTTTTATTAAAAAAAGCAATACTCTTAAAATAAGAGTATTGCTGTAAGTTCAGGTTGAGAGGCTTAATAGCCAATGGGTTCGCCAACGATAATCACATGGATTCTGTCTTTAGTACGCTGATATCTGGTGGTGACATAATGACAGCAGATACGGCCTGGACTCATGCAGTCCTGACATTCGCCTGTGACCACACAAGGTGTATTACAGTTAAGTCTTGAACAATTGGATGGCGCTGCAATTTGCCTGTTACGATGAACGGCTTCATCCAGATTTCTAACGAGCTTATTGATACCAGCGATGACGATGACTCGATCTGGACCATAAGTGAGCGCAGCAACACGGTTACCGCTGCCGTCTACGTTATAGAGTTCTCCATTTTCCGTAAGTGCGTTGGTACTCATGAGATAGGCATTTGCAGAAAACGCACTTCTATGAACTTGTTTTATTTCTTCCGGTGTCAGATTAGGTGCGTATCGATCCAGAAACTCATATTCACCTGAGCGCAAGAGTTCAAAAATATCGGTTTCAAACAAGGTTTGAGAGCCACCCACTGCAACACGATCTCCAGGGGAGAGCAGTGACTTTATGAGCGGTTTTAACTCAGCGATGGATTCGATGTAATGTCCCTTCATTTGGTTTTTTTCAAGATTTTTAAGTGTACGATCAATTTTGAGCGACATGATTTTGTTTGTATTATGATCCATAAGAACCTCCAATAGAATCGCGTGGTATAGTTTATCATCTTTATTGTAAGCAATTGATAAAAGAAAAGCAACCGCTATAAGTGTTCATAGAAAATTTAAGGTTTATGAGCGAATACAATATAAAAATAGTGTATAATGAGTTTGTGAAAAGGTGTAAACTCTATAGAAAAGGATGAAAACTCATGAAGAAATGTTCTGTATGTAATAAAAATGTTGCGATGATGCGCACCGCTAAAATAGAAAACGGCAAAACTGAATATATAGATTTATGCCTCGAATGCGCTGAGAAGATGGGTTATCCTGTTATGGACGAGATCATGAATCAAATTAATCTCAGTCCTGAAGAAATGGATAATCTGTCTAAACAAATGAATAAGCTCTTCGATAATATCTCACAGGATGAAGATAATCCGCTTATGAATTTGATGAATTTTGATCAAGAAGGTCTGGATGCTGACGAGACTTACGAAGATTATGAAATTCAAGAAGATGATGAATATGAAAAAGGGATCGATGATTACGATCGTGGTGAAGATATTGGGGCAGAAGATGTGGAAGATTCAGAACCACAAGAGGCCCAAAACAATCGCAAATCCGGACGCAAGGCGAAGAAGATCAAATTGAAATCTTTATCAAAATATGGTGCCAACTTAATAGAGAAAGCTCAAAATGGTGAAATTGATCGCATTATCGGTCGCAATCGAGAAATAGATAGAGTAGTTCAAATACTAAATAGAAGAAGTAAAAATAATCCAATTTTATTGGGAGAACCAGGCGTGGGCAAAACAGCCATAGCAGAAGGTCTTGCAGTGAGAATTGTCGATAAGCAAGTACCCGAAAAATTGCTGGATACTGAAATTTATCTTTTGGATATGACTGCTATCGTGGCAGGGACACAATTTAGAGGGCAATTTGAAGGTCGCATGAAGGCGATTATCAATGAAGCCAATCAACATGGCAATGTGATTTTGGTGATTGATGAAGTGCATAACATCATGGGCGCAGGAGAAGTTCATGGTGGTGTTATGAATGCCGCTAATATTTTAAAACCTGCACTTGCGCGTGGTGAAGTTCAAATCATCGGTGCTACGACTATGGAAGAGTATAGAAAGCATATTGAAAAAGATGCAGCACTTGAAAGGCGTTTCCAACCTGTAATTGTAGAGGAACCCAATATAGCGGATAGCATAGAAATTCTCATGGGCATTAAGGATTACTATGAGCGTTTTCATAAAGTGATTATTTCTGATGAAGTCATTGAAGCCGCTGTGAAGCTTTCAGAACGCTATATTACGGATCGCTTTTTACCCGACAAGGCCATTGATGTTATCGATGAAGCTGGATCGAGAGCTAATCTCAAAAATCACGGTTTGGTGGAAGTGAAAGCACTTGAAGACGAGCTTGCACGACTTGAAGATATTAGAGAAGATGCCATTGAGCGCGATCTCTTTGAAAAGGCAGCTGAGTTGAGAGTGGATGAACTCAAACTACAGGAAAAGATAGATCGCATTAAGAAAGCTTCAAATGAGGTCAATTTAACAGTTGAAGATGTGGCATATGTCATAGAAGCATGGACCAAGATTCCCGTTCAGAAAATAACGGAAGAAGAAGCAGAAAAACTTATAGAACTTGAAAACAGATTACATCGTCGCGTAATTGGGCAAGAACATGCGATTGAGTCCATTGCCAAGGCCATTAGACGTAACCGTTCAGGATTCCGTAAGAAGAGAAAACCTGCATCGTTTGTATTTGTGGGACCTACAGGTGTTGGGAAAACAGAGCTTGCCAGAACGCTCTCAGAAGAGCTCTTTGGCACTGAAGATGCTATGATTCGAGTGGATATGTCTGAGTTTATGGAAAAGCATACGGTTTCAAAATTAATTGGTGCGCCTCCAGGCTATGTGGGTTATGAGCAAGGCGGACAACTCACTGAAAAAGTGAGACGCAATCCCTATTCGGTCATCCTTTTGGACGAAATTGAGAAAGCGCATCCCGATATTTTCAATGTGTTGCTGCAAATACTTGAAGACGGTAGATTGACAGATGGTCAGGGTCGAACTGTATTTTTTGAAAACACGGTTTTGATTATGACATCTAATGTGGGCACTAATCTTAAATCCACAGGTATTGGTTTTGGAAGTGAAAGCGATCTTAAAACGGAAAATAAAATCAGAGAAATGCTTAAAGAAACATTTAAACCAGAATTCCTGAATCGAATCGATGACATCATTGTGTTTAGAACTCTTAAGAAAGAAGAACTCAGAAAGATTATCGATTTGCAGCTTAATGAGGTAAGAGAAGAAGTCAGTGAAAAGCATATGACTCTAGAAGTCAGTGATGAAGTTAAGGCGCTTATTTTATCGGAAGGTTTTGACGAGAAATATGGTGCAAGACCGCTTAGAAGGACGATTCAAAAACTTATTGAGGATGAAATTGCAGAACTCTACATCCGCAAGCTCATCAAAGATGGCATGACTCTAAAAGCGATTTTAGAAAATCAAAAGGTTAAAATTGAACTCTCGTAGAGGGCAGATAAAATAATTTAGTCGTGTGTGCATTTCATTGATGGCTTTAAAATAATAAACAATAAAGGTTTATTAGAAAACAATTTATAGGTATGTGAAATTAGAGAAGCTGAACCATTCACTTTTGCAGGAGCTCCGCAGGCGTAACGCCGAGGACTGGTCTCCAAAGCAAGTGATGTGTTCAGCTTCTGTTAGTTTATTGAGTGCTTATTTTATAAGTCTATGGTGTCATGAGATTAAAGCGTCATGAGATCAGAATTTTGACCTTTGGCAATATCTGCCTTCATGATCTCTTCTGGAACAAGATTACCACCTGTTGCCCATGAGAGGTGTGTACAGTTTTCCATCTTGTCTAATAAATTATGGTCTTTTAGATAATTGAAACCAGGCGTATCATAGAAAAGCTTAATCGGACCAATGGCACCTGCCAGTGCTGAAGGTTCTAGACTCAGCTTTTGAGACTCAGCCATAAGATAGAGCATACGATAAAGTTTTTCATCTGAAACAGTGTAGATACCGCTTAGAAGAGGACTCATAACTCTGCCCACAAGTTTTGAAGGTCTGCCAACAGCCAATCCATCTGCGATGGTTTTATTATCAAGGCCAATGTCGTTTACTGAAATGGCATCATATTTTCCAGTGGACATCCCTAGCATCATACATGGAGCATGTGTAGGTTCTGCAAAGAAGACGTGTACAGCATCGCCATATATGAGCTTTAGAGCATAGGCGATACCACCGGGAGCGCCACCAACGCCACACGGCAAATAAGCAAAAAGTGGATGATCTTCATCAATGAGACGTCCAATTTTAGCAAATTGTTCTTTGAGTCTAAGCACAGCAACGGCATATCCAGTAAAGAGATCCAGTGAATTCTCATCATCAATAAAATGACAATATGGATCAAGATCAGCCATTTTACGGCCTTCTTCAACCGCTTTTGAATAATCAGAATCATAGAGAATCACATTGGCGCCTCTATCTCTTAACATCTGGATTTTCCACGGTTTGGCATCATGTGACATGTGTACGTTGACTTTAAAGCCCAGAGCACGACTGATGGTGCCAATGCTGAGGCCTAAGTTTCCGGTGGAGCCCACTGCAATTGAATACTTTGAAAGATGCGCTTTGACGGGTTCGGATAAGAACTTATCATAGGAGTCTGACAAAGTGATGAGCCCAGCTTCAAGTGCAACTTTTTCTGCGAATTTGATGACTTCGTAGACGCCACCTCTGGCCTTGATAGACCCTGCAATTGGCAGGTGGCTGTCTGCTTTTAGAAACCAATCGCCTAAGATGCGACCGCCGATAAAAGTGATGACTGATTTTTGGTAGTTTTCTATAGAAACCAGAGGTGATTCAATAATACCGTTGGATGCTTTTGTCTCTTCAAATGCAGCCTCAAAAAAAGGTGCAAATCGTCTAAGTCTTGCATCTGCATCTTCAATTTCGCTAAGAGTAGGAAAATGAACGGGCAGTTTATCTATCACTGAAGTTGCTTCTGAAAAAGGTTTGAAGTTTGGATTAATCCAAAGCGCTTCATTGTAAGATTTGAGATGATCCATTACATTAATCATGTCTGTGCCTCCTTAAGAAATCATAGTTATCACATCAATCATATCAGACAATATATCAAATATAAAGATAGATTTATCATTTAAATGTCATATTGAAGAAATATAAATATGCTATAATAAAGTCATATTAGGACTTATTATCAAAAGGAGAGGTATGTATGAGACAATCAAATTTTCTTCAGCATAAACAAACCATACGGATGAGTATGAGTTTAATTCTCATTATTGGATTTTTCTTGCCTTGGTTTACAATGGACCCCAATTTCAGTATGTTTGCCACTTCAAAAGCGGGTTTTTCAGGAATGAGCCTTGTCATGGGGATTAATTTTGCGGTACAGATGATCAATGCCTTTGGGACGGCATATAATTTTCCGGCATCGGCAAATGTGATCTATCTTGGCTATTTGTTGTTGTTGATACCTCTATTGGGCGTCATAGCGATTATACTGAGTGGATTGAGACATAAATGGGGCTACCGATTGCATTTAATTCAGTATGCCTTTGCACTCTTCGTATTTATAGCGATCATTATTGTGACTAACATCAATGCAGAAATGAGAGAACTCGTTGGAAACGTCACCAACACTGGATTCGGATTTTACTTGTGTTTAATTGTTTCATTGGCAGGGATTGTCTATTCTATTTATGAATGGAGAAAAGGGAAGCGTTAAACGGATTTATTACTGGAAATGGTTTTGTTCTAGGCAATGCTGTTCAACCTGTTTTATCTCGTTGGGCGAGAACAAACTATGCAAAATAATATATTCTTTACATGACAAAAAAGATGATTTTGATTTATTCAAAATCATCTTTTTAAATGGTGTTAGAAACTTGAAAGTGTATTGAAAAGCATAACTTGCAGCGGATGAATCAAATTTTTTCCTTAGGCACATAATGCGTATGAAGCAGTTCATGTGCTTTATGACTGTTTGGTTTGCCTAGGAACTCATCATAGAGTTTCTTAATATAAGGATTTTCATGTGATTTTCTAAGCACCTTATTGCGATCTTCTTGATAAATTGCAGCCTGTCTCTTCTTGATAATTTCCATGTCCCCGTGATGGTATGGTTGACCACCACCGCCAATACAGCCTCCTGGGCATGCCATGATTTCAATGGCATCAAAGTGAGAGGTGCCAGCTTGAATTTCTTCAAGGAGTTTTCGAGCGTTGCCGAGACCATGAGCAATGCCAATTCTGAGATTGAGATCGCCAATTTGTACATGGCCTTCACGAATCCCTTCAAAACCCCTTAGTTGTTCAAAGTCTACCTTTTCAAGCGTTTCATTGGTAATCCATTCATAAGCAGTTCTAACCGCAGCTTCGATGACGCCGCCAGTTGTACCGAAGATGACAGAAGCGCCGGTACTCTCGCCGAGGATGGAATCAAAATCACTTTCAGGCAATCCTGCATAATCAACAGCGGCTTCTTTAAGCATAAGGCCCAGCTCACGTGTGGTGATGACGATGTCAACATTGTTGTTCTCATCTTTAGTGAGTTCTGGTCTTGCAGCTTCTGCTTTTTTGGCAAGGCAAGGCATAACGGAAACCACGACGATATCCTCAGGGTCCATATTCATTTTTTCAGCATAGTAGCTTTTCACAATGGCACCGAGCATGATCTGTGGTGATTTACAGGTGGATGGAATATCTAGAAGATCAGGGAATTGATGCTCGAAGAATTTAACCCATGCAGGGCAGCAACTTGTGAGCATTGGCAATCGACCACCGTTTTGGATTCTGTGAATTAATTCAGAAGCTTCTTCCATAATGGTAAGATCAGCCCCAAAATCGGTATCAAATATAGCATCGAAGCCGAGACCTCTGAGCGAACTCACCATTTTGCCTGTGCTAATGGTACCCGCAGGCATGTCAAAGAGTTCCCCAATGGCAACACGCACAGCTGGAGCCACTTGAACCACCACGTGTTTTTTAGGATCGTTTAGCATATCCCAAACTTTATCGGTGTTATTGACTTCAGTGAGGGCCGCTGTAGGGCAGACTGCCACACATTGACCGCAGTAAGTACAGGAAGTGTCCACCATATCTAGGTTGAAAGCAGGACCGACAAAGACATCAAATCCTCTGTTCACAGCAGACAAGATGCCGCAGGTTTGGACCTCGTTGCACATGGTTTCACAGCGACGGCACATGACGCATTTATTGGGATCCTTGACGAGCGAGAAAGAAGAGGTATCTTTAGCGTAGTTCATCTTTTCACCGTTATATCTGATTTCGCGAATGCCGAGATCAGAGGCCAATGCCTGTAGATCACATTCCAAATTTTTTGGACAAACGAGACAATCGTAAGGATGATTTGAGAGCAAGAGTTCCACAGCCATCCTTCTTGCCGTGATAGAACGAATATTATCCGTCCTGATGACCATGCCATCTGTACATAGCTCTGAACATGATGGCACAAGAGCCGGCCGTCCTTCGACTTCTACCATGCAGACGCGGCATGAAGCCGTTTGATTCACAATGCCAAATTCATGAAGATTGAGATGGCATAACGTCGGTATTTTTATGTTAACTTGTTTGGTTGCTTCTAGAATAGTAGTGCCTTCAGAAACTTGTAAATCTAGGTCATTTATTTTGATATTAAGCATCTTCAAAAGAATACCCCCTTCTTTATGGTTTGATGACTGCGTCGAATTTACACGCTGTATAGCATGCGCCACAAGCAATACACTGTTCCTCGTTAATGACGTGTTTTTGCTTTGGCTTACCTTCGATACAACTTACTGGACAAACTCTCGCACAGGCCGTACAGCCGATGCATTTTTCTTCATCAATTTTATATTTGGCAAGAGCTTTACATGCACCAGCAGGACAACGTTTATCCTGAATATGTGCAAGATATTCGTCATAGAAGTATTCAAGTGTGCTCAGTACAGGATTTGGCGCAGTTTGACCAAGACCGCATAATGCACTGTCTTTAATCATTATACCTAGGTTTCGAAGTTTAGTGATATCTTCCATAGTGCCTTCACCAGTGGTAATTTTATCTAAAATTTCATACATTCTCTTAGTGCCTAGTCGACATGGTGTACATTTGCCACAGGATTCATCTTGTGTAAAATCTAAGTAGAATTTCGCAATGTTGACCATGCAGTCATCTTCGTCCATGACGATCATGCCACCAGAGCCCATCATGGAGCCGATGGATTTTAAACTTTCATAATCAATAGGTGTATCCAAATCCAATTTGGTGATGACGCCACCAGATGGGCCACCTGTTTGAACCGCTTTGAATTCTTTACCGCCGATGATCCCTCCGCCGATGTCATAGATAATTTCTCTTAGGGTCGTTCCCATTGGCACTTCCACAAGGCCTACATTGTTCACTTTACCTGCAAGGGCAAAAACTTTTGTGCCTTTTGACTGCTCTGTACCAATACTGCTGAACCATTCAGCACCTTTTAAAATAATAGGAGCAATGTTGGCATAAGTCTCTACATTATTAACGCTTGTCGGTTTTTTATGATAACCTTGGATAGATGGGTAAGGTGGCTTTTTAGTGGGTTCACCACGACTGCCTTCCACAGAGTGAATAAGTGCTGTTTCTTCACCGCAGACGAATGCACCTGCACCTAATTTGATCTCGATGTCAAAGTTGAAGTCAGAACCAAAGATGTTCTCGCCGAGCAAACCAAATTCTTTAGCTTGTTCCATAGCCACTTGAAGTCTGGAGATGGCAAGGGGATACTCAGCGCGGATATAGATGATCCCTTTGCTTGCGCCAATGGCGTATCCTGCAATTGCCATGGCTTCAAGGACAGAATGTGGATCACCTTCAAGGATAGAACGGTCCATAAAGGCACCAGGATCACCTTCATCTGCATTACAGATAACATATTTTTGATCTGCAACAGGTTTACGTGTGAGCTCCCATTTGAGACCTGTGGAGAATCCGCCGCCACCACGGCCTCTAAGACCGCTAGCTTTAACGATTTCTATAACCTGTTCAGGTGTTTTTTCAGCTAAAACCTTGCCAAGTGCTTCGTAGCCATTGAAGGCGATGTATTCATTGATATCTTCTGGGTTGATTAGACCACAGTTCCTAAGGGCGATTCGATATTGTTTTTTATAAAAGCTCATCTCATCATGTTTAGCAAGATTAACTTGAGTTTCTGGTTCTTTATAGAGTAATCTTTCAACGGTTCTGCCCTTTATGATATGTTCGTTGATAATTTCATCGATATCATCAAGCCCTACCTGAACATAAAAGACATTATCCGGATGAACTTTGATGATAGGGCCTTGACCGCAAAAACCGAAGCACCCCGTTTTAACCACATTGACTTCTTGATCATAGCCTTTCTCTACTAATTTACTCTTCAACAAATCTACCATTTCAAGGCTCTGTGCAGAAACACAACCCGTACCGCCACAGACCATTATGTGCGTTCTTTCTATAGCCATAGTTTCCCCTCCTTACAATGCACTGTTAAACGTTTTAATAAGCACATGATCATCGATGATGATACCTTGTTTAATGTATTTCTCCACGATGTCTTTTACCGTTGCTCTATCGACATTACCGTAGATAATAGGCTGCTTACCAGGCATATTAACCTGAACAGTAGGTTCACTATGACAATACCCCATACATCCAACTTGTACAACTTTGATATGATCGATGGATTCAGCACTGATAATGTTCACAAATTCGTTGAGCACTTCACGACTACCTGCTGCAATACCACAAGTTGCCATGCCTACGAGAATTTCGATTGTTTGGTCTTCGGAATCACCCGATTCACGAAGTTTTACTTTTTTGATTTGATTATCGCGGATTTTTTTGAGTTCATCTAAAGATTTAATGGGCATGTTTATTCGCTCCTTTCGCTATTTTTACAGGTTTCGATAATATTAGCCACATCAGAAGCTTTGACATGACCGAACACTTTATCGTTGATCATAACCACAGGTGCAAGTCCACAGGCACCTATACAACGGACGTCGTTCATTGTGAAGAGACCATCAGGTGTCGTTTCGCCAAATTTGACACCAAGTTGTTTTGTAAATTCATCGACAACTTTATCAACGCCCTTGACGAAGCAAGCTGTTCCCATGCAGACACTAACTGTGAATTCACCGCGCTTTTCTTGCGTAAAATAGGAATAAAAACTAACAACACCATAAACCTTTGATGCAGGAATGTTGAGCTTACGAGCAACATAGAGTTGTAGCTCGCTTGGTAAGTACCCGAATAGATCTTGAGCTCTATGAAGCACCGCAATAAGGCCATCTTTCTTTGATACCTGTGCATCAATGAAAGCATCTAATGCTTCAAGTTTTTCTTTAGCGTTGTCAAGACTAAAAACATCTGCCATAAATAAACCATCCTTTCTAATTTCGCTGCTCAATTAACACAAATGATTGCAATTCGTTAAAATTTAGACGGATCACAAATTATTTTTACCCAAAAAAAAGGCGTTCATACAAAAAAATATGCACAAATTATTGTGATCTCTCTTTTTGATTGTTAGAGAGCTCATTTTGATACAAATATGAAAACAGCACCCAAAGCAGGAAACTTGGATGCCGTTTTATTTTTATGGATGCCGTTTAAATTTATAATGGGTCATTTTTTATTTTCCAGAAATGGCTGTTCGATAGTAATACTGCACGGTTAACAAATAGAAACACAGATAAATGAAAATGTACATGCCCACCGATATGAGGATAGGTGTTATAAGTGAAGATGTCATAAGGGATTCAAAGGCACGCAGTGCAAAGAGTGAGTGCAAGATACCGAGTATGATCGGCAAAGTGAACATCGCAGCCATTTGCTTATAGATCGCTTGTTTAATCATGGGGTGGCTATAGCCAATTTTTCTCATAATCGTGTACTTGGGTTGATCTTCCTCAGCCTCATTGATCATTTTAAAGTAGAGGATGGAACCGGTTAAAATCAAAAAGACAATGCCCATAAAAATACCTGCAAATAGCATAAGACCCTTCATATCTCCAAGAGATATATATGTTCTATAAAAGCTATGAAGTTTTACACCATCATACTTATTGATGATAGTCCCTAAATCTGCCTCAAGTTGTTTGACGCTTTTGTCATTTTGTACGGTATATGCATGGAAATAGGTCTTCAAAGGCGAATTGAGATGATTATAGCTTTCATCGTTCATAATATAAATGGGTGGTTCCATCTGTGAGGTCAAATAATAAGGCAATACATCGGTAATTTTAAGGTCATGTGTAGTCTGATTAGACGTGTAGATTTGTTTAATACTACTATAACTGTACCAACCTCTTGCAGCATATGGGTCCATCGCAATAAATTCACCTTGGGGTACAGAAATTTCATTGAGATGGTGACTTTTAAGGTAAAGATTTGCAGTGGATTCAGATATAAACCAAGCATCTCGCTGTGCATCGAGAGCAAAATTATCGACTGCATCTGATTTCGAACCTGCGGAGACAATCTCAACTGGAACATATGAAACTTCAATTTGGTAATCATAAACCAATGGATGACCAGAGTTTTCGATTGCATTTATAAAAGCAGGTGCGATTTCGTTATCTTGACTTAAATCATCATATTGATAGATATATGAATGTGGATAACGTTCATGCGTACTTTGATCATAATTAAAGAAAAATGAATAGCAGACGCCAAAAGCGGTTAAAGTCGTGGCGCTGAGTATGGCAATTAAAGCCAATGTTCGTGCATGTGTTTTAATGCGATAGACAATGTTTGAAACCGCAATGAGGTGATCACCTTTGTAATAAAAACCTTCAAATCTTTTGAGTGTTTTTGTAAAAGTCACAACCACTGATGAAAAGAGTCCAAAAGTGCCTAAGATCACCAGAATTAAAACGGCAAGTGCAATAAGGGCTAAATGTTGATTGAGCATATGTTGAGATAGATAATACCCTACACCTAAACATAGAATAGAAGCTATGGATAAAATAAAACTCGTCTTGGGTTCCTGTTCCACTTTTTTAGAGGCAGAAAAGAGTTCTATGATTTGAAATCGATAAATGAGTGATGCACTGTGAAATGAAGCAATCACAAAGAGAATCACAAATATAATACCTGTGTCCAGGACCGCTTGAAAAGGCACTGAAAAGCCCACTTCAACAGGAATCTCCATAAGCTTTAGGACCAACATCATAAAGAATTTAGAAAAGAGGATACCGATTAAGATGCCCAAAGTAAGACTTAAAACCATTACGAGCATATTTTCGAAAAAGAGCATTCTGGCAACTCTCTTTTTCGGAACGCCAAGTAAAGTATAGAGTGCCACTTCTTTTTTTCTCTTCTTAGTGAAAAAGGCATTACAGTACCATATGAAAACAGCGGAGAATAAGACAAGAACTACGCTGGACATGTTCATAATCACTAGAAATTTCAAAGAAGTGTCTGAGGCAAACATGATTTTTGAATTGTATTTAATGGAACAGAAAATGTAGTAAAAAGTGATGGCGATTGTAACTGAAAAAATATAGAGTAGATAGTTTTTAAAGTTACGGTGAATATTCTTAAGCGCTAAACTAGAGAAGGTCATTGATACCACCTCCAAGAGCCCCTAATGTGGATATAATCTTGTTGTAAAAGGGCTTTCGGTTGCCATCGCTGTAGATTTCCGTGAATGTTTTGCCATCTTTGATGAAGATAATACGATCACAATAACTTGCAGCATAGGGATCATGGGTTACCATTAAAATCGTTGCATTTTGAGTCGTATTGAGTGTTCTTATGGATTCCAGCAGTTTTTGAGAAGACTTGGAATCCAATGCCCCAGTGGGTTCATCTGCAAGAATAAGTCTGGGTCTGTTAATCATCGCCCTTGCAGCAGCAGTTCTTTGTTTTTGACCTCCAGAGATTTCGCTTGGGTACTTGTGAAGAATATCTGTTATACCAAGTAATTTAGAGGCATTTTCAATGCGCGTCTTAATTTCAAGTGAAGGAACTTTGCCAATGGCAAGTGGCAATAAAATATTTTCTTTTACATTTAAAGTATCCAAGAGATTAAAATCTTGAAAAATAAAACCGAGTTTTTCGCGTCTGAAATCTGAAAGCGCTTTCTTCTTAATGGTAGAAATATCTGTTTGTTCGTAGAGAATTCTACCAGACGTGGGTGTATCAATGGTGGAAATTACATTTAAAAGAGTGCTTTTTCCACTACCTGAAGGGCCCATAATGCCTAAGAATTCACCTTCATGAACTTCAAACGAAAAATGATCCAATGCCAAAGTTTGATTGTTTTTTGAACCATAAATTTTAGTGATGTTTTCCGCACACAGTATGTTGGTCATGATTTGCTCCTTTTCAAAATATAAAATGACGATATTTGTATTTTTGTTATTCTCTATTTTCAGTATAAAGGTATACAGGGTTTCAAACCATCGAATGAACTTACAAATAGTTGTGCTATCTTACACTTGTGTAAGATTCAAAATCCAAATAGTAAATATGCCATTTTAAGCTTTAAAAAGAGAGATGTCATGATAATCGTTGGGAAGTTTAAATCTCAGAGAGGCAGTGGTAAGATCGTCTTCAGAAGTGATCCATAGATCATGGCCTAATTTATCGCAAGATTTTTTTGCAAGATAGAGTCCCATTCCCGTGGATTGATTTTGAGAGCGCACATTTGAACCAGTGAAACCTCTGTTGAAGATTCGAGGGATATCAGCAGGTGCAATGCCTACGCCTTGATTTTGAATCTTGAGAACACAGAATTGATCTGTACATGTCGTTTTAATTGTGAGTTTAGACTTTGGATCTGCATATTTAATTGCATTTGAAATCAGTTGATCCAAAATGAATCTCAGCCATTTATCATCTGTGAGTACATCGACAGGCTCTATATTAAGTTCAAGCTGTAGAGCTTTTAAAATGAACGAAGATTTGAACTGCTTAAAGGCACGATTAAATACATTGTTTAAAGCATGTGGCTTGATGTGGTAATCATCTGAAAAGCTTTCAAGGCGCGCGTAAAAGAGCGTTTGATTAATGTAATATGCCATACTGTCAATTTCTTTGTTTAAATTTTGATGTGCGGTATCATAAGGCAACTCCTCAAGGAGCATCTTTGCTGCTGAGAGTGGTGTCTTAATACCGTGGACCCAGCTGTTTATAAAATCTCTAAAGTTCAGCTGTTCCAGTTGATGTTTAGTGATGGCATCATCTTTTTGACGCGCGGTTTCTTGCATGCGCAATATGGCCTTGCTGGTGACGGGGTCCAGTGTGGCAGGAGGATCAAAGTCAAAATGATCTAGCCAGTTGAGGTTGGATTTAAACTTTTGATAATCCCAAAGGAAAAATAAAATCGTCCAAAAGCCTACAAGTCCGTTGATGTAGACAATACTGGAAACTGTGATTTTTACAAGGGGGTCCAGCATAAAAATAGAAGATATTGTAATGACGATGACCAGTTGAAGTAATAATAGATTTTTACGATATTTAAAGTAGTTTTTGAGCATTTATGGCGTACCCTTGTCCTTTCTTGGTTTGTAACCAATCGGTTAATGACAATGATTCTAATTTCTTTCGAAGACGATTGATGTTAACGGTGAGCGTGTTGTCGTCGACGAAACTTTCGTGATCCCATAAGGTGCGCATAATGTCTTCTCTTGTGACCACTTGTGGTGCTTTTTCTATGAGACGCTTTAAGATTCGGAGTTCGTTCTTAGTGAGTGAGATTGTGGCATCAAAGTAAGTTGCGGTCATTTGATCCAGATTGAGTATGAGATGGTCGTATTCAAGGAGTGCAAGTGTGTTCTCTTGATACGCGTAACTTCTTCGGAGCAGTGCGGTAATTTTGGCCAGTAACAGATTGAGATCAAAAGGTTTTGTGATATAGTCATCTGCGCCTAGATTGATCGCCATGATGATGTCCATGTTGCTATCTCGAGAGGACATAAAGAGTATGGGCAATGTGGCGTGTTCTCTGATTTTCTGGCAAAAGTAATAACCATCAAATTTAGGAAGTGTGATATCCATAAGAATTAGATGCGGTGAAAAGGTGATAAAGTGTTCCAGGACATTGTCAAAGTCAGTGACAATAGAAGCTTCATAACCCCATTTTTCAAGTGTATTTTTAAGTGTGGATGCAATTGTAAAATCGTCTTCTACTACCATGATTTTATACATTTTTACCTCCTGATATTTAAAACAAATTTGAGGGATGGTCTTTAGTAGTATTATACTGAATTTTAGATTCAATAGGCGCGTTTTAATTGAATTTTAAGATTGGGGGTTAAAATTTGATTTCAGACATTTAATTTAGGCTGTGGTATAATGATTTCAATAATAGGATGAATTCTAGGGTGAGTTGAGGTTGATAAAATGTCAATTGCGGTTGAAAAGAGGTCCATCAAAGAAGCACTTAAAGAAAAATGGCAATATATGACTGGAGGCATTTATATGCCTAAGGCACTATTGGAAACCAAAGGGGAGTTGCTCGTACATATAAGCGATACGCCTTTAATGAGTTATGCTGCCATCAGTCATCTTTTAAAGAGACTTAATCCTAAATGGATTATTCATACTGGAGATTTGGTGGATAACATCAAACTGGAACTGTCCTTTTCAAAAATTGATCTGTATAGAAAACACCTTGTGAAGTTAACAAGAATGTTAGAAATGTCCAACAGTGAGGTATATATATCATTGGGAAATCACGATCATTATGATTCCATAATGGCTCTTAACACCCCATTTCATATTTGTAAAAAGGCAGAAACTTTAAAATTGGGAACATTTACAATAGCTTATAGCCATTATATTGAACTTTTAAACGATTATGAGGCGAATATTTATCTCTTTGGGCACAATAAGTATAAAAAAACAGAAGTGAACAATGATGGGAAAATTTATTTAAATGGGTTAGAGCAAATTACAGTGATGGATATTACCAATAAGCAGTACTTTTTTTTAAGATATCCCATTGGGACGGACGATTCAAGAATGCTTCGAATGAGGATTGGTATATAGAAGTGTAATGAAGCGCACAATATAATGAAGTGAAGGAGAAAATCATATGATGTCATTTGTCAGAAGTGGTCCTAAGGTACTCATTATTGAGCCTGAAAATGAAATGCATTTTAAGCAGTTCATTATAAAACATTTTGAAAGTAAGTTGTTACATGAAACGGTTTTAACTTTCAATGATGCGATCTCAGAAATGAATCAGCACCAAACCCTTGTTTATCTCGCAGATAATGCAAAAGAGAATATTCAAAAATTTAATCGTGAGAAGTGCATCATCATCAATGAAGGGGCCCAAAATTTTCTTATGTTTGCCATTAATCAGAATATGGCTTCTGAGATTAGACAGGTTAGGAAAGCTTCACGAATTGTCATCATGCAAGTTATCAGCAATATGGATTCGACTATAGAAAATGTCGCAGATGATTTCGACGGTGTGATTGAACCCATCAAGGAAAGCTTCAATGGGCACACTCAGGGCACTGTGATTTGCTTCACTAAGGCCAATATCAATCAAAAGGTACAATTTAGTGATTTGTATGAGCGTGCTGTATTTACAGAGATTCATTTTTCTGAAGTGATTAAAACATTAGACAATCACTCTTTGAAGTATATCAATAGAAATTTGGATAAACAGCAATGGTATGATTTGACGATTAAAATATACGATAGCTATGAGGCCTATAAACTGCAATATGATCGATTGATTCACGTACTCGACAAGCTTGGTGCAGGGATTATTCTAAGAGAAGGATGGGGAGAAGATGCCGCAAAAATTTTTCTCATTGTGGGCGTCTACAAGGTGACACTTTTTACGTACCTCACGCCACATGAGATCAAGGCGATATTGCTTGCGCTTGAATATCTAGAAAATGGCGAACGGATTGTTGATTACGACCTCTTTTATAAGAAGAAAAAAGTCCATTGGGATGAGATTAGAATTAAGGGGATCAAAGGCAAGGAAGCCCTTAGTTTGCACTACAGAAAAGAACTCTATAAGAAACTGGAGAAAAAAGATATCGATAAATTATTGGATTTGGAAGAGTATATTTTTGTATCCCGTTAAAGGGGAGTAAAGCTGGAAAGTAATATACTAAAGTATATTGAAATCACTTGAATTTTTACTTCAAGTGATTTAGGTGTTGTTTTCAGATTTAATTTGGTATAATGGAGTAAATAATATAGTAAGGCAAGATTAGAGGGTACAGAGCACCCACGAAATCTTGTAATGGACTTGGAGGATAAAGATGAGCATAAAATATTCAGTTGTTGTAGTTGCTTATAAGGATGTTGCACCAGAAATTGAAGCAATTGTGAAAGAACACAGCATTAGAGAAATCAATGAACCTTCGGATATAGTTACATTTTGTAACTATGGCAGACAATTTAATCAGGATGCTAGAGCTTGTATCTATTTGGAATGGTATGAAAAAAATATACTCAAATATTTATCGGAAGGTTATGAAGTTGTATTACTTGAAATTCCTTATTCTTCAGATAAATCTGTCATGGAAGTATTAAATACAATTGATGAAAAATTAGGAGAGAATCTGCTTGTAATTGAGCATGATGAAATTTAATCTTCCCTTACAAAGCTTGCACAGGACAAAGGATTGGATTTGAATTTTGTTACAGATTAGGAGAATGCTGACGAGAATTTTTCGTTGGCTTTTTTTAGATTAAAAACGAGGAGGCATAAAATGAAAATTACTTTTTTAGGACATGCGGCATTTTTAATAGAAACAGATCAGTTTAAACTTATGATAGATCCTTTTTTGGAAAATGGGATCACTAAAATGAAGGTGGAAAATTTCCCTGAAATAGACTATATTCTAGTGACACATGGGCATGGTGATCATATTGGCAGTACAGTTGAAATTGCAAAACAGACAGGGGCAACGGTCATTTTAAATCCAGAGCTGGCACATCATCTTCAAAAAGTTGGTGTAAAGACACACACCATGCATATAGGTGGCAAAAAAAGTTTTGAATTTGGAAGTGTGAAAATGATTCCTGCATTGCATGGCTCTTCCATCATGATTGACGGTGAACCAAAAGAGGGTGGGAACCCTTGTGGGTTTCTTATTGAGATAGAAGGAAAGGCCATTTATCATGCTGGTGATACAGGGGTTTCTATTGAAATGCAATTGCTGGAATCGGAGAAAATTGATTTTGCAATGCTTCCAATTGGAGGTAATTTCACAATGGACATAAAGGATGCGTTGAAAGCAGTCCAGATGATTAAACCTATAAAAGTGATGCCAATGCACTACAACACATTTCCAGTGATTCAAACCGATGTGTCTCTTTTCATGGAAGGCGTTAAGGCTTTAAAGTGTGGAACAGTCCCCATTTTATTAGAGGGAGACGCATCCTATGAATTATAAAATGGAAATCGCTTATGAGGGCACTAGGTACAGAGGATGGCAAAGACTTAAAAATACAGATATGACGATTCAAGGTAAAATTGAAGCGGTGTTATCCCGTTTTTTAAACGTAGCAACTGAGATAAATGGGGCAAGTAGAACGGATTCTGGTGTGCATGCCCTTCATCAAATTGCAAATTTTAAGTCAGAACAAGTTATTGACCGTTTAGAATTGATAACTTATATGAATCAGTATCTTCCGGAAGATATTTGCATAAAAAGTATTGAAACTGTTTCTGAGGCATACCACGCTCGGTTTGGCGCCAAGAAAAAAATTTATCTCTATCGTATATGGAAAGCAAGTTACCCACCTGTTTTTGAACGAAAGTTCGTGACTCAATATCATGGTGTGCCTCTGGATATTGGTGAGATGAAATCTGCGGCGACATTTCTTGAAGGTGAATATAATTTTAAGGGTTTTTGCACTGATAAGACGAAGAAATCCACTGTGAGAAGAATTGATGCGATTACCTTCTCAGAATCCGATGAAGAGATCAAAATTTTCGTTGAGGGCAATGGATTTCTTCATAATATGGTTAGAATTATTGTAGGCACATTGATAGAAGTGGGAGCAGGTAAAAGAACTGCTGAAAGCGTAAAACGTATTTTAGAAACGGGTGATAGGCGTATCGCCGGAGAGACTGCGCCCCCTCAAGGATTAACACTTTACAAGATAGGACAAGGTTCTATATAATTAATTCGCGAGGCAAAATAATTGAACTTGAAATAGCAATGAAGTTGAAGATATGGATTTATGAACGTCAGCAGATTGGCAATTAAGGAGGTTGTAGTGAAAACTTTATATTTAGATTGTTTTGCAGGGATTAGCGGCGACATGTTTATGGGCGCAATGGTAGATCTTGGCGTGGATTTCGAAATGCTCAAATCAGAATTGAGCAAACTTGGTTTGGATCATGAATTTGATTTGAAAATGAGAAGAGATTCAAAATTGGGTATATTTGGGACGAAAATTGATGTGATTGATCACAATAATGCTCATGATCATGGGCACAATCATTCACATGACCACGGGCACGATCATCCGCATGAGCATTTACATGAGCACTCACACGACCATTCACACGACCACGGGCACGATCATAAGCATATTAGAGACTATGGTGAAATTAAAGCAATTATAAAAGAGAGTAAGCTTTCAGATCGCGTCAAACAAGATAGCTTAAAAATCTTTGAACTCATAGCAAAAGCAGAGGCTAAAATACATGGCAAAACAGTGGATGAAGTTCATTTTCATGAAGTGGGTGCTATTGATTCTATCGTTGATGTCATCGGTGCAGCAATTTGCATGGAACTGCTTGAAATCGATGAAATAATGGCGTCACCAATTGAAATTGGCGAGGGCTTTGTCAAGTGTGCACATGGTAAAATGCCTGTACCGGCACCTGCAACTTCGGAAATTTTAATTGGTGTGCCTACACTTGCAAAAGTTAAAGGATATGAGATGACCACACCGACAGGTGCGGCAATTATTAAAGCTTTTGTTACAAAGTTTCCAGAGCATAAGGAAATGAAAGCTCAAAAAATCGGCTTTGGTATGGGGACAAGGAATCTAGATATTCCCAATTGTCTTAGAGCGATTATCGTAGAGAAGCAAGAAAGTCAATTACAGTGGATTTTAGAAGCCAATATTGATGATATGAGTTCAGAACAACTTGTATTTGCAGAAGAACGCTTATTAACAGAAGGGGCACTGGATATCTATAAAACGCCAATCATTATGAAAAAGGGCAGACCAGCCATTAAAATGAGTATCTTGGCAAAAACTAAAGATATAGAAACCCTTCAAAGAATACTTTTTACGGAAACCACAAGCATCGGTTTACGCAAGTATCCTGTGGACAAAGTAAAACTTGATAGAACTTATCAACAGATTGAAACGCAATATGGTAAAGTAACGGTTAAAACCGCTTTTTTAGAAGGTGAAATTGTCAATCAAAAGGCAGAGTATGAAGAATGCAAACTTCTGGCACTTGAAAATCAAGTGGCGCTTTCTGAGATCTATAAAGCAGTAAATGAGGCTTTATTAAGGAATTCACTGGTAAATAAACGGTAAAATTGGAGAGGAAGGTTATCAGCTCGATGAATATAGGAATGAGCCATTCAAGTTTAAAATCAAAAATAGATGAACTGAGAAAGAATGACCCCAAATTTGAAATGTTGTGCAAGTATTTAGAAGAGAAACCCTCAATTGTAGTGGCTTTTTCAGGCGGTGTGGACAGCACCTTTTTAGTGGCAGTTGCTTCTGTGGTTTCGAGACGTGTTATGGCACTTACAGTGCGTTCACCCTATATCGCCACATGGGAAATAGACGAGGCTGTAGATTTGACTAAGGTGTTAAAACTGGAACATCGCATTTTAGAAGCTGAAATTCCAGAAACGATTAAATATAATCCAAGTGATCGTTGCTATCTATGTAAGCATGAAATCTTTAGCAAGATCAAAGTCATCGCTGAACGAGAAAAATACGATGTGGTTTGTGATGGCTCAAATTTTGATGATCTTGGTGATTACAGACCTGGGATGAGAGCACTTAAAGAACTTGAAATCGAAAGTCCACTACTCAATTGTCAAGTGACTAAAGCGGAGATTAGGGCTTGGTCTAAAAAACTAGAACTTGAAACTTGGGATAAGCCGCCCTATGCGTGTTTATTGACACGAATTCCCTATGATACCCTGGTGGAACCTGAAGCACTTAAAATGATTGAAAAATCAGAAGCTTTCGTGATAGGACTTGGCATTAGAGCAATCCGAGTAAGAAAGCATGGGGACTTAGCACGTGTTGAAGTGGATGAAAAAGAAATGCATAAAATGCTCAAACCAGAGATCATGTCTCAAATATCAGAGACTTTAAAAAGTTTTGGATTCAATTATGTCACTTTGGATTTGTCAGGTTATAAAATGGGCAGTTTCAATGATACCCTTGAAAAGGAGTAAATTATGAATAAAAATCAACTGGAGTCATTGCTACAAAAGGTTAAGCAATCTGAAGTCACCATAGAAGATGCCATGCAAACATTATCTTCACTCCCTTTTGATGACCTTGGATTCGCTATGATTGATCACCATCGACACCTTAGAGTGGGTTATCCTGAGGTTATTTACTGTGAGGGCAAGACCATAGATCAAGTGATTAAAATCTTTGAAAATATGGTGTCTAGACAAGTCAATATATTGGCAACTCGAGCGTCTATGGCACTATACGAAGCTATAAAACCTCTTCATATGGAAGCCAAATACAATGAAGCTGCCAGAGTGATCACTTTGACTCACGAAGCTATACCTGTGACGGAGGACTATATTGCTATTGTAGCGGCAGGAACTTCTGATCTGCCAGTGGTTGAAGAAGCATATGAAACAGCTGTTGCTTTTGGAAATCGCGTAGAGAAAGTTGTTGATGTTGGCGTTGCAGGGATACACCGATTATTTGCAAGACTAGATGTGATCAGAGGTGCAAAAGTGGTCATTGTTGTTGCAGGCATGGAGGGTGCGCTTGCAAGTGTCGTGGCAGGACTTGTGGATAAACCTGTAATCGCAGTACCTACCAGCGTTGGTTATGGAGCCAGTTTTGGTGGTATCAGCGCACTGCTGACCATGCTGAACAGTTGTGCAAGTGGTGTGACGGTTGTGAATATAGATAACGGATTTGGTGCGGCTTATGCAGCATCGCAGATGAATAAATTATAAATTTTACAGATCTTATTATAAGAAAAATTTTATCAAAAAATTTAGTGAGGATGCCTCTATGAGGTATCCTTTTTTGTGTAAAGCATAGGGGGCATCCCTAGTGTGGTGTACATAAAACCTATAACAGCTTATTGATTGTTAAATGTAACACATGTTACCGAATTCTCTTTGAGTTTAATATATGATTAGCACAGAAGGTTGAAGGATATAAATAAGTTGCAAAGGGAAATAATGGGAATACTTGTTGCTGATTTGAAATGAGTTCAACTGTGAAAAGGTGTTTATTAAAGTAATAGCTTGAAGCTGTTATTCAAGCTATGGGAATGATTATAAAATTTGAAAGGAGATTTAAAATGAGTATGTTTTGTTATCAATGTCAAGAAGCAGCGGGCGGAAAAGGCTGTACTAAAATCGGTGTATGTGGAAAAACGGACAATGTGGCTAATCTTCAAGACTTATTGATTTACACATTAAAAGGGGTTTCTGAATACAATCAGCAAGCAAGAGCGGCGGGATTGAATACGAAAGAGGCAGATCAAGTATTATTAGATGGTTTGTTTGCAACAATCACAAATGCAAATTTTGATAAAAATGCGATTTCAGCTAAAATTGAAAATGCAATTAAGGTCAGAGATGCGATTAAGGCGACTTTAGATTCAAATGGTAAACTTGCAGCTAAGGCCTATCATGATTCAGCAGTATGGACAGGCGATAGAGCTTCTTTCGAATCCAAATCTACAAGTGGCGTGGGTGTTCTATCCACAGTGAATGAAGATGTGAGAAGTCTTAGAGAACTCATTACTTATGGCTTAAAAGGTATGGCAGCATATGCTGAACATGCGGCGAACTTAGGCTTTGCAGACGAAACGATTTATGATTTCATCGAAAAAGCACTTCTTGCAACACTCGATGATGGCTTATCGGCAGATGAGCTTGTGGCATTGACACTTGAAACAGGTAAATACGGCGTTAATGTGATGGCCCTTCTTGATAAAGCGAATACAACTTCTTATGGCAATCCTGAAATCACTGAAGTTAACATCGGTGTGGGCACAAACCCTGCAATCTTAATTTCAGGTCATGATCTTAAAGATATGGAAGAACTTTTGGCACAAACTGAAGGCACTGGCGTAGATGTTTACACACATTCTGAAATGCTTCCAGCACATTACTATCCAGCATTTAAGAAATACAGCCATTTCGTAGGCAACTATGGTAATGCTTGGTGGAAACAAAAAGAAGAATTTGAAAAGTTTAACGGACCGATCATCTTCACAACGAACTGTATCGTACCACCAGCAGATTCGTATAAAGATAGAGTTTATACCACTGGTTCAGCTGGTTTTGAAGGGTTTAACCACATTCCAAATAGAGTTGATGGCAAAGCGAAAGATTTTAGTCAAATCATAGAACATGCTAAGAAATTACCAGCACCAACAGAAATCGAAACAGGTAAGATCGTCGGTGGCTTTGCACATAATCAAGTGATCGCACTTGCAGATAAAGTGGTTGACGCCGTGAAGACAGGCGCAATTAAGCAATTCTTCGTTATGGCAGGCTGTGACGGTAGAATGAAATCAAGGAACTACTATACCGAGTTCGCAAATGAACTTCCAAGCGATACTGTGATTTTAACTGCTGGCTGTGCAAAATACAGATACAACAAGTTAAATCTTGGCGATATCGGTGGTATCCCTAGAGTATTAGATGCAGGTCAATGTAATGATTCGTATTCACTAGCAGTGATTGCTCTTAAACTTAAAGAAGTCTTTGAACTCAATGACATCAACGAGTTGCCGATTTCTTATAACATCGCATGGTATGAGCAAAAAGCAGTTATCGTGCTGTTAGCACTCTTATACCTCGGCGTTAAAAATATCAAGCTCGGACCAACACTTCCAGCATTTTTGTCACCAAATGTGGCGAATGTTTTAGTTGAAACTTTTGGCATCAACGGTATTGGAACTGTTCAAGAAGATATCGTTCAATTCTTAGGTTAATTTGTATTTAAAATATAAGTGATCTCCAAAATAGAGAGATTGAGATTGGGTAAGGTAGAACACCCCTCATAAATCATGCGGTAAATGCATGGATTTGTGAGGGGTTGTTTTTTTGCAAGATATATTACAAATAGTGTATAAAAAATGTTTTTGTTCCAATTAGGACGCTTTTTGTTCCAAATAGGCCATGCATATTAAAAATAGAAAAAAATGATATAATCACATTGAGTTTGAGATTGCTTGTTATAATGTAAATGATAAGATTGAAAGGGAGGCAGCAGATTTTATTTAAAAAACTATAATGGATAGAGTGTTAAAAGTTAGTTTCGTGTATACCATATAACATGTGATGCAATACATACTTTCCGCAAACAAAATCATAGAATAGAGAGTTGATCAACTTTTGACTTTTGGTACCCTAACTAATAATTTATTGACAAAATTAAGGAGGATCACTTTTATGAAAAAAATTACGAGAAACATTTTGTATAGTTTGTTACTGCTCGTATTGATTGGATGTCAATCAGATGATACAGACGAAAATGCGAAACCGGAGTTTTTGTACAATGTAGATAAAAGTATTGATTTATTTGTTTATGAAAAAATGGCTTACGTGAATGCGAAAGATGTTGACTGGGTTATTGAATTGGCCCTTGAAAAAGGGACTCTGATTGGGACGATAAAAAATACAGGTGCAACATCAAATTTTAGCGATTGGGATGCGACTGTATGAGACGTTGGCTGCAATATATACACATCAAATTGTTCGGATATTTTACTAGTAGAGAGCAATGGTGAATTTATCCCATATCTTAAATATGTCGAAGGATAGCTTGAAATTAGATATTCAATTGTAGGAATGGAGGGTGGACGAAAGAGGGAATTTCAACAGCGTTTTTATTTGAATAATTTAAGGCCCCTTGATAAGTAATTTACTTCTAATTTATCAAGAGGCCTTTTTAAATTTAAATAGGATTAAGTGTTGAATGTTCTCTTCAACTTCAGTTTTTCTATGAGTTTATTAATATGAAGGACTTTATATTAATCATTTTAGAATTCGCAGTTGAGCATCAAATTTAAGCTCTAGTCATTTTTATAAGCTGCTCAACTCCTAAGTTGAGTTTCTTTTTTATTTATAGCAAGATAATAAATGTTGGCATTATTGAAAGCCTTTTACAATACATATTTGAGTTTAAGTCTTCAGTAAGAGTCAATAAATATGAATTGGATCTGAGGAGGGCATGTATGAACATTAGAAGTAGAAAACAAAAGATCGTATGGAGTATTTTATTAACACTGATTTTAATGGTAAATGGTATTGGGTATTCGGAAGGAGAGAGTGCTTGAGAAGTTAAGGCGCAGATGCATTTTCAGAGAATCAGTCACCAAGTGGTTGTATTAGATGGGAAAATTTATGCGATTGGTGGAATAGGGGGTCAATATTTAAATACTGTAGAAGAATACAATCCTATAACAGATATTTGGGAAATAAAAGCATCTATGAATATAGCGAGAAGAAATTTTGAAGCAGTTACATTAGGAAATAAAATATATGTTTTGGGTGGGAATAACGATGCAAATGCTTCACTTGTTCTAAACTCAGTAGAAGAATATGACCCAAGTGAAAATGAGTGGACAATAAAGGCGTCTATGTTTAAGAAGCGTCAAAATTTAAATGTGTAACGATAAATGAGAAAATTTATATAGTAGGAGGTCTTAATGCCACAAATATAGAAGAATATGACACTATAAATCAATCTTGGACAAGTACTAAATCGATGCCTATCCCCCCTTACAGTTATGAGGTTGCAGTAGTAGGTGATACAATATATTTTGTTGAGAGCACTTCGACAAAAGCATACACTCCATCAGCTGAACCAATTCCTCAAGAAATCACTTTACAAGCGGAAGCAGGCGATTCTAAAGTTTCACTATCATGGATAGCGACCACAACCGCATCTGCATACAATGTAAAAAGAAGCACGACTGCTGGGGGACCATACACGGTGATCGATACCAGTGAAACCACAAGCTATGTGGATTTAACAGCAACAAACGGGGTGACGTATTATTATGTGGTTTCTTCTATGGGTAATGATGACGTAGAAACGAATTCAAATGAAGTGATGGCAACACCTATGGGGTCTAGTAATCCGAATACCTTCCAAGGCAATAGAGCGATTTTAATGTTGAGAATAGATGGGTTAGAAAAAGAATACGATATGCCGATTGATGAAATCTACAGTTTTATCAATTGGTATGAAGCTAAGAGTGGCAGTGTTGCCAATACCAAGCCCTTCTACATCATCGATAAGAATTACAATGTCAGTCCATTTTTAAATCGATTTGACTATATCAACTTCGATCATTTACAATACTTTGAAGTAAAAGATTATAACCAATAGATCTATCCAGAAATCACAGTTAGAGTGTCAAAAGTCAGTCCTCTCTACCATCTGCTGCATCGAGTACTTTCCGTAAACGACATCATAGAGTAGAGAGGGCCCAACTTTGACTTTTGGCACTCTAATAATAGTTTAGTTTTTAGGTTTGTCCTCTATTGTGATAAACTTAAGGGAGAAACTATGATTTTCTTTCTTCTATTTATTTTATGGATGTGAAAGTGAAGTCTACATGCCTGTAAAAAAGCATTTTCTTATGTAAACGAAAGGTCAAACGATGAAAAGCGACAGACAACTAGCCATTATAAACCTTCTAACAGAGTATAAGACCCTCACCGCTCCTATGTTAGCTGAGCGCTTTGAAGTGTCCAGAAGAACCATAAATCGCGATATTGATGAACTCTGTCTAGCGGGTATTCCCATCGTCACAACTCAGGGCAAAAATGGGGGCATCTCGTTGATGGAGGGATACACCATCGATAAACGCATCCTTAAGAAGGAAGAATTAAAGGATATTGTCGCAGGCCTCAAAGGGATAGAGAGCATTAGCAAAGAACATGTACATAAGCATCTACAATCAAGACTCTGTGATGATGAAAGCGACATGATTATAGATTTGGCATCACATTACAAAAACAGTTTGTCAGATAAGATCGAAAATCTCAAGAGTGCCATCAGAGCACACAACCTCATAGCATTTGACTACTATAGTCCTAAAGGGTGTGAAATTAGGCAGGTAGAGCCTTATAAGATCATGTACAAATGGTCTGGATGGTATCTTCTGGCTTATTGTATAGAAAAAGAGGCCATGCGCGTGTTTAAACTCAACAGGTTATGGTCGATTAGGGTACTCGATCAAACCTTTGAACCCAGAAAGATCAGCCAAAAAGATCTGGAACTGGGTGGTCATCTATCGGATCATAACGCACTTGAAGTCTTATTTGATAAAAGTGTCGCCTATCTATTGGTGGAAAGTTATGGACCGGATTGTTATGTGGAAACAGAAGCAGGTAAACTTCACTTTAAAGGCACCTATACCAATGAAAGCTACATCATCAGTTGGCTCCTCAGCTTTGGGAATAAGGCAAAAGTGATCAAACCAGAGTCTCTTATTGCAAAACTCAAAGAAAATGTGATGCAATTTGAGTAATCTTTTTAAACATGACATATAGCTGTCATGTTCTGTATGATAAACTGATCATAAGAATGACTTAGGAGTTAAATGCAAAGTACTTCAATTTGAGGAGGTAAAAGATGTATACGGATATTTTTAAGCAAGCATCGGATATCGTCGATGTGTGCGAGGTTGGCTATTTTTCCACACTGGACGAAAATGGTTATCCTAATGTGGCCACTAGATCTAGAGTCAAATCAAATGGCATTATGGAAATCTATTTTTCCACAGATACCAGTGGCAATATGGCGAGTTCAATTCTGAGAAATGCAAAATCATCGGTCTGTTTTAGAGCGGATGGAGATAATATTTCACTAGTGGGTAAGAGCGAGATCATCACTGATATGGCAGTTAAAAAAGCATTATGGCTTGACTGGTTTATCGATCATTTCCCTAGTGGTATTGAAGATCCAGAATATTGCGTGATCAAGTTTACTACAGAGAGGGTTTCCATGTGGGTGGACAGAAAGGTTTATAAATTTGGTATCGATGAAATCACAGAAATTACGAGCCGATGTGGGTTGATGTGCAACAGTTGCGATTTTAAAGAACCTAACGATTGCAAAGGGTGTATAGCCTCTAATGGCAACCCGTTCTATGGGAAATGCCCCATTGCACATTGTGCACAAGAGAAAGGACTCATGCACTGTGGACAATGTGATGAAATGCCTTGCGACAATTTGAAAGATTATTCTTGTGGCGATTCAGAACACAGTGATCATCCTAAAGGTGCAAGATTGGATGTGCTCAGAATGTGGGCACAGCAGTTGAATGATTGATAAAAAATATGATTTATGAGAGCTCATAGTTGTAAAAGACTGTGAGCTTTTTATAATTTTAAAAGCATTTTTGCAATAAAATTAAAGAAAGTGCATTTTATTTAAAGCACATTTTGTTGAGAAGGATTATCATTATCGATACAAAAGAAGAAAGGAAAACACATAAATGGTATCGGTAAATCAATCAGAAAAAACATATGAAAACAGTCAAGAAGAAAGATGGGATCAAAGAGCTTTTCAATTTAACAGAAACCAGTTAAGTGAGATCCAAGTCATTCCAGAAGCAATTGTTGAGTATTTAGGCGAAAACTTTGTTGATATTGAAACCGTTATGGATGTTGGTGGCGGTTCAGGACGTTATGCTTTATTATTTGGAGCGCGAATGGCACATGTGCTCATGACCGACATCTCAAGTAATATGCTCAGGTATGCACGTGAAAATGCAGAGGCACAGGGGCTTAAAAATATTGAATTCTCAAAATTAGACTGGGGGAAGCATACTGAAATAGTGAATCTTCAAGCAAAATTCGATTTAGTATTTTCATCGATGTGCCCTGCCACGCAGTCTATTGAAGGGGTTAATAAAATGATGCAGTTCTCAAAAAAGTATTGTGCCATTAATCAGTATATCCTTTCGACAGATTCACTGAAGACCTTTATTCAGAGGGAGATGAAAGATTACAACCAAGAGAAAGGAAAAAAATTTGAACGCAAAAGAGATCCCCATAACAATCGAGAATTTGTACAGAAATTGTTTAACGATCTATGGTCAAGAAACTTTTCTCCAGAAATCAAATTGTTCTCTGAAGAAAAAAATATTGAAATGACTGTCAATCAAGCAAGAGAAAAATATGTGGATCATACTGTGATGCCCTCTGATGAAAGAAACTTTCAATATGATGTAATCGAGAAATTTAGCCAAGAGGGGATTTGTAAAATTACGAGAAAAAATATAACGGCTATTATTATTTGGAAGTTAGAGAAGGAGTCTATCAATGAAAAAATTTAAAATGGTATTAATAGCAGTTGGTATATTATTAATGGCAGTTGGCTGTAGTAATAAAGCGCAAGAAGTGACTCAAACGGATCAACTTGTTGCATCCGAAGAAGCGTCAACGGTACAAGAGACGGATCAAGATAAAGAGAGCGCTGAAGGGCGTCCAGTGATTAGGCTAGCAGGTTCAGACACAGGCATACCAAATCCCTTTAGACATCATACGCGGGGTCCCGGTATGTCTAAAATGCAAATTTTATATGATTCTCTTCTGGAAAGCGGTGCGGATGACTATGTGCCATGGCTTGCAAAATCTTGGCGCATCGATGAAAGTGGTTTGACTTATTCATTTGACCTTGTGAACAATGCGGTTTGGCATGATGGTGAGCCATTAACGGTAGAGGATGTGATCTTTACTTTTGATTATTATAGAGAGCATACGCCGGTTTTAAATAATCTAATTGTAAATGGGACGTACATTGTAGAATCTGTAGAAAAAACGGGTGATTGGACTTTTGATGTTAAGGTGAATACTCATGATAATACGTATCTATCCAGACTTGGCGGTGCGAGAATTTTGCCAAAACATATTTGGCAAAGCGTAGAGGATCCAATTGCGTATGAAGCGGAAGATGCAGCGGTGGGATCTGGACCTTATAAGATGACCTATTATGATGCTGTCAAAGGCGAATATCGATATGAAGCTTTTGATGAGTACTGGGGGTTAAAACCCGCTGTTGAGGCAATAGAATGGGTGCCTGTAAGTGATTCGGTGTTGGCCTTTGAAAACGAAGAAATCGATTTGATCAATATTGCCCCCGATCTACTGGCGAGATATTCAAGTGATGCTAAATACACCATTCAAAATCTACCATCTTATCACAGTTATCGCCTCATGATGAACATGGATGCTGTAGATGCTTTGAAATCAGTAGAAGTTAGAAAGGCTTTAGCATATGGCATCAATCGCAAATCTCTTATCGATAAAATTGCAAGAGGTGCAGCGGAGATCAGTAGCATGGGTTATGTTCCAAGTACGAGTTCTTGGTATAATCCCAACATTGAAGCCTACGACTATGATATGGCAAAAAGTAAGCGCCTTTTAGAGGGCAAAAAATTGAGTTTTAAACTTTTAACGGGCAATGCACCGGCAGAGGTGAAACTTGCCGAACTTATTCGAATAGATCTTGAAGCGATTGGCGTTGAAGTGACTATTGAAAGTGTAGAGAGTAAGACGCGTGACCAAGCCGTAAAAAAAGGGAATTATGAATTGTTGCTTATTAATTCAGGCGGTATGGGTGGCGATCCAGATTATCTGAGAAGTATTTATGGAAATGCATCTTCGAATACAGCAGCTTTAAATGCGGCTACTCTTAAAGGTTACTACAATGAAGAAGTTTCAAGGCTTGCCACAGCACAAGCTACTGTAAAAAGCGGCGCTGAACGGAAAGAAATGATTTTTGAAATGCAAAAGCTTATTGCAGAAGATGTGCCTATGATTATGCTATATAGTAATGATGACAATTTTGTGTATCGTCAAGAATATTATGATGGATGGTTTGCGCGGTTTGATCATAGCAAGTTAGATCACAATAAGTTGTCCTATGTTGTAAGAGAATAATGATTAGGAAAATTATTGGAACACTTATAGTGGTATTGGTCATCAATTTCTTTTTACCAAGGCTCATGCCAGGAGATCCTTTTGATTTTCTTTCTGTGGAAGAGGGCAACGTGACTGTGACACTCACAGAAGATCAAATTGAATTTTATAGAGCTTATTATGGAATGGATAAGCCACTGGGAGAACAATTTGTGGATTATGTAAGACGAGCTATTACGGGAGACTTTGGAAATAGTATTTATTATAACAGGCCAGTGCGCCAAATGATTATTGAGCGAATTACTTGGACATTTGCCTTAGTGGTCATTTCTCTATTCGTAAGTTGTATTATTGGAACTGCGTTTGGGATGATTTCGGCATATTATACTGGAACAAAAAAATTTTTAGATGGTATGCTCATACGTATTATGACGATTCTTTCTGAAGTGCCCGATTTTATGCTTGGGTTATTGATGCTCTTTATTTTTTCAGCAAAGCTAAAGTGGTTCCCTCTATCCGGCGGCGCCACGGCCTTTGCTGAATATGATAATGTGCTAGAGTGGTTTATTGATTATGGGACGCATGCGGCACTGCCTTGTCTTGTGCTCATTTTATCAAGTCTTGGAGATTTTTTCCTGCTGGGAAGGCAGAGTATGATTGCCGTGCTTAGAGAGCCATATGTTGAGACTGCAAAGGCAAAGGGATTATCCAAGAGACGTGTGATGATAAATCATGTGTTGGTCAATGCATTTTCTCCAATTATAGCGCGGGTATTTATGCGGCTTGGCATGATGATTGGCGGTGCAGTTCTAGTGGAAAATGTGTTTGCTTACCCAGGTGTGGGGAGATTAATGCGTGAATCCGTATCGCTAAGAGACTATGTTATGATTCAAGGTGTTTTCTTTTATGTTGCAATTTTAGTTCTATTTTTTAATATTTTGGCAGATTTGATTTATAAGAGGACAAATAAGCGAGGCAATCATGAAAATTTATAGGTTATATCTCTTATTGATTATAGTCCTATTTTTGACTTATACAATATTTGGCGGCAATGTTCACCGTGTGGTAACAAATGATTCTTTAGCGGCACCTTCTCTAGAGCATATTTTAGGGACGGATGATTTGGGTATGGACATATTTGCACAATTATGTCATGGCGGTGGCTACAGTATCTTGCTAGGAGGATTAAGCGCTCTATTTGCAGTTGTCTTGGGGACGATGGTTGGTGTCTCATCAGGTTATTTTGGCGGTGCATTGGATCGCGTTTTAATGGCGATTTGCGATATTATAACGGGCATGCCTCAAATGATACTACTCATCTTATTTGGCGCTTTTTTAGGCGCAAGCTATTTTTCCATGGTTTTAGTACTCGCACTTTTATCGTGGACGCAAATCGCTCGGATGGTAAGATCACGTGTGATTTTTATAAAGAACCAAAATTACATGACGTATTCCAACCTGTTCGGAACTTCGTTTATGACAATTCTCTTAAAGCATTTTTACCCTGCGCTAAGGGAATTGTTGAGCTTATCTTTTATTAAGATTATGAGTAGGAGTATTGTAATGGAGGCGAGTTTGGCTTATTTGGGGCTAGGTGATCCAACTTCAAAGAGTTGGGGGATGATGTTGAATCGAGCAATGGCGTTTCCAGGGATTTATTTTACTCCTTTTTGGAAGTGGTGGGTGCTGTCCCCGCTGGTTGCATTGATGGGGTTGATTCTCTCATTAATGATATTGAGTAAAGAATTTGAGGTGGTGAAATGAAACAGAGTATTCTAACGGTTAATGCCTTGTCCATTCAATATAATGGACAAGAAAATAGAGCGGTCCAATCCTTTAATTTAAAAGTATTCAAAGGCCAAACCGTGGGCCTTGTGGGAGAATCGGGAAGTGGAAAGTCCAGCATTGCACATGCAATCATGGGACTTCTACACGAAAAAGCGCATATAGAGGGTGAAATCATATTTCAAAATAAGAGTTTATCCTGGGATGAAATGAACGATTGGGACTTTATAAGATGGAAAAGGATAGCTTTAGTATTCCAAAACGCACTGAATGTTCTGAATCCAATGATGAAAGTATATAAGCAAGTTTCTGAACCCATTGTAAAACATTTGAACTTATCCAGAGAAAATGCACGGCGAAAGGCCACTTTGCTATTAGAAGAAGTAGGTTTGGATCAAATGTGGTGGGATGCCTACCCGCATCAGCTGTCTGGGGGAATGCGGCAAAAGGTTCTCATTGCAATGGCGCTTTCTTGCGACCCTGAACTTTTGATTATAGATGAACCCACAATGTCTTTAGATCCAGAAGCCAAATATCAGGTTGTTGAATTACTGAAGCGATTACAGGCAAAATTACAGTTTGGATTGATTGTCATTTCACATGAGATGAATATAATCAAGGCATTGTGTTCTGAAATTCATGTTCTTTACAAAGGTTATCCGTTGGAATATGGGATAACTGAAGACGTTCTGGAACAGCCTAAACACCCTTATACAAAAGGCTTATTAGGTGCATCTTGGGAGATGGATGCCTATAAAGACATCTGGGGAATTCCTGAATTAATCCGTGAGCAAGGTGCCACGGGATGTCCCTTTTATTCAAGGTGCTTTCAAGCTCAAAAGGCGTGTCAATCGTTTGTACCACAGGCACTTGAATTAAATCAGGGGCATGTTACGTCGTGTGGTCGAGGTGGTATTGTCACCTTGTTAAATGTAGAAGGCTTGTCTAAAAAGTATAATGTGGGCAAACGTCAAGTCTTGGCGGTTTCCAATGTGGGATTTGAAGTGAATGCAGGTGAAGTCCTTACGATAATTGGACCTTCTGGTTCAGGAAAGTCGACACTGGCTTTACTCATTTCCGGATTTGAAAAGAGCGATGCAGGGCGGGTTTATTTTGAAGGGTGTGAGATCAATCCACAAAAAGCTATGAGTATGGAGAATGGCATACAACTTGTTGTTCAAGACCCTTCATCGGCAATGAATCCAGATTGGCGTATTGAGGAGGTGCTTTTTGAACCCATGCGCAAGAATCGCACGATGTGCAAGCATAAAGCGCATAAATGCATCCGAAAAATGCTCAGAAACGTACACTTGCCAAATGATGAAATTTTTTTAAGCTCAAAGGCGGGCACGTTAAGTGGCGGCGAAAAGCAGCGTATAGCAATTGCAAGGGCACTGTTGATGTCCCCCAAACTTTTGATAGCGGATGAATTTACGGCAATGCTAGATCCATCCAGTGCGGCTAATCTTGTGAAACTGCTCAAAGGGATGCAAAATCGGTTTGGTTTTTCGATGATCTATATTACGCATGATTTATATTTAGCAAGGAAAATTTCGGATAGGACATTATTGCTACAAAATGGTATCGTTGAAGCTTATGGCAACAGTGCTACTCTTATTGATCAGAAACTATTGAATTTAAAAACGACTCAAGTTGAAAATAAAATGGATCATCCAAAAGAAGTGTATGCTATGTAATACACTTCTTTTTATATTCGCTAGGTGTCATTTTATAAATTTTTTTGAAACAGGTTGAAAAATAAGTGCTGGAGTCAAATCCCACTGTGAGCGCAATATCCGTTAAAGAATGCTTGGTGATGTCCATGAGCAAAAGTGCACGTTTCAGTCTATAGGCCACTAAATAATCACGAAAAGTAATACCCACTTCTCTCTTAAATTGTCTCGACAAATAGGACGGTTGAACTTGGAGTTTAACAGAAATGTCTTTAAGTTTTATGTCTTGAGCATAATCTTTATGAATGATCTGAAGCAATTGTTGGATGTTGTAAGAAGTATCTGTATTTTGGACAGTGGACAACAGTTTGATAGAAACTTCTAAAAAACTTTGTGCGAAGATAAGTTGATTGCTATAATGCTCTTTTTCTATAAACTGGATTAGAGCCGTTTGATGCAACTGAAATAAATTCTCACTGAGATTGGGCCGTAACCGCACGAGTTCATAGATCATTGCCGTCATAATATATGCAAACCGACCTTGTAATGTTTTATGTGGCAAAAGGCCATTAACAGAAGATCTAATTTGATGGAGAATTTTATAATAGTAATTTCGTGCATGATCATAGTCTTCGCCAACAATTGCTTTTGTAACTTTTCTGATGAGATTATCAATTGTCTCAGGATGATCTTCACTGTGAACTTCGTTTAAAATAACATTTTCACAGAGCATATCACAGCTTTGGTTTGAATGGTGGCTTCTAGAGTCATAATTAAATTTAATAGGGGGCTTGTTTTTCTGGAACATGATGATGAGCTGTTCACCTAAAATACGCAAATAATCATGAGAAGCAGATTTAAACACTGTTGTGTCAATGATACGGTTACATTTTTCACAACATATAACTTGATGGTCTTGATTGCTTTCAATCACATGGAAAACTTCTGAAAAAACAATGACAGGATTATCAGAGTCAAATAAATTGGGCCAGATCAAAAAATAGCATTGCGGATAGACTGCGTAAATGATAAAAGACATGCCTTTTAAACTGGTATTTTGAGTATTTTTTACATCTGAAACAATTCTTGTATTCGTCTTGTCGTCATAGGGCAACTCACAGTTGAGCGTCACATTAGGATATTGGAATAAGCGAACTTGAGTTAATAACTGAAAGTCTTGTAAAAATCTATGCATGGATAACGCTCCTCGCTAAAAAATACTACAAATGAAAACCATTCTCAACTGTAATATTATACCTTTAATTCGGGTCAGTTGTCAAAACAAACACTAAAAAAAGTGTTTTGTAGAAAAACTGAAAGAAATTAAAATCAAAGGGTATTACTTAAGTGAAATGGAAAGTTTAGGAGGTGTCTCATGATCCAAAATGAATGGTATGCAGTGTTAAGTGCACATGAAGTTCCTGATGGGAGGCCAATTACCGTTAAGAGATTGGGTGTAAAGTTAGTCGCTTTTAGGAATAAAGAAGGAAAAATTTGCATCTTAGAAGATCGATGCTGTCATAGGGGGGCATCTCTTGGATTGGGAGAAGTTCATGAGGGTTGCTTGGCGTGTCCCTTCCATGGGTTTGTCTATGACGAAAATGGCAAAGTGATCAAGATACCAGCAAATGGTTCGAATTTTAAAGTACCTGATGTCTATAAGGTTAAAAGTTACAGAACTCGTGAAATTGGCGGCATGGTTTACTTGTGGTGGGGATCGGATTTCTTTGAACCTGACTGTGAACCCGTTGTCTTTAAAGATTTATTAGGAGCAGATTATTCTTATAGTGAATTTAAGGATCAATGGTCTGTTCATTACACGAGAGCAATAGAAAATCAATTGGATGTGGTGCATTTACCCTTTGTGCATCGTACGACCATCGGTAGGGGGCAAAAAACTGTGATTCATGGCCCTGTGGTTGAATCAACCGATGATTATATGAAATTCTATGTAAAAGCAGATGTGGATAATGGACAAAATAGCCCCCTTAAACCCAGCGAAGTCAAAGATTTGGGAAATCTCAATGCACTTGAATTTCAACTTCCAAACCTGTGGCATAATATTATTTCAAATAAGCTGAGCATATTTGCGGCCTTTGTGCCGGTGGATGAAGAAAACACGGTGGTATACATAAGGTATTATCAGCGTTTTATAAAAGTGCCTGTGTTGAAGCAGCTCGTCAATAAGCTTGGGATTTGGCTGAGCATCATTATTTTGAGACAAGATAAACGCGTGGTACTCACACAAGAACCGAAATATTCCGAATACCGAATGCATGAGAGGCTGATACAAGGAGACTTACCTATTGTAGAATTCAGGAAGATGAGGGCAAAAAAAATCAATGAAGATGATAATATCTTATAAATTTTTAGAGGATCAATTTTAGAGTGTATAAAATAAGAGCATATAAGATCAGAATAAGAGCACATAAGATCAGAGCAGAATCAATGGGGATAAGTTGAGGCTTGCTCTTTTTGCGCGTTTGACACTTAAAAAAGGTTTCTATTTAAAAATTTTTCGTATAAAATAATAAAATCTGGATATAAAATAAAGCTTCAGTTCGACTTAATACATATAAGAGCTCTTATTGAGAGGAGAAATAATTTAATGAAAGTAAATGAACAGAATGTGATTTCACAGCTTAAAAAGAGAAATCCCAAAGCACTGGACTACATAGTTGATCAGTATGGTGGTCTAATCTATTCTATTGTATCGAAAACACTTTTAGAATTTAAAGGGAGTGGGCGTGTTGAAGAATGTATCAATGACGTTTTATTGGCGATCTGGGATAACATTTATAAATTCAATAAAACCAATAGCTTTAAAAGCTGGATCGCAGCTATTTCAAAGTATAAGGCGATAGATTATAGGCGTAGATTAATAAGAGAATTACACAATGAAGACTTAATGACACTGGACAATCCATCTGAGATTGGAAAAGAGGACTTAACTTCAAACCCTGTTTTAGAAAAAGAAACGCGGGCCGAGCTGATCCAATTGCTTTCTAATTTAAATCAAGAAGATCAAGAAATTTTTATCAGAAGATACTTTGAGGAAGAGAGCACAGGAGAAATCGCAGCTCATGTGGGCATGAATAGAGCGGCTGTAAATAACAGATTGAGCAGAGGGCGAAAGAAGCTTAAGTCAATTGTTTTTGGAGAGGTGAACAAATAGATGAAAGATATATATGAACTTCTTAATGAAGCCGAAATAGATTTAGATGAGTTTGAAGAAAATTCGCTAGATGAACTTTATAGAAAAAAGATTAAAAGAAGTGTACATGGGCAGATTAGAAGACGAAAAAGCCTATTTATTCAAGGTTCAAAAATCGCCGCTGTATTTTTGTGCATTGTATTCACTGCAACATTTATTTCTTTTAAAATAAATCCAACTTTTGCGACGAGCATCCCTGTGGTGGGGAGTATTATTAAAGATATAACAGGATATGGAAACGACCTCTTTGATCAATACACGGCAGTGATCAATAAGTCCTCAGAAAAAGAGGGCATCAAAATTACGCTTAATGAGGTAATGCTAGACAGTAACCAGCTTAGAATAGCAACCACAATAGAAAGTGAAAAGGCATACAATGAAACTTTTTATACGACACCTCCAACGGTATTTGTCAATGGTGGTATGCTGAGATCTTATAGCAGCAGTGGTGTTGGATCGTATAGGGATGCACATACCTTAGTGGATATTGCTACCATAGATGTGCATGACGTTAAAATCCCTTCACAAATTAATATGAAAATTGTATATGAAAATTTCTCATATCAAGATAACAATGGAGAGAACAAGGTGATAAAAGGGCCTTGGGTCTTTGACTTTGCCATTTCGAAGGCGGCTATTGAAAGCGAGACGATCACTTATAAGATCAATAAAAATATAACCTATAAGGATATAAAAATGTATTTTCAGGATATCACCATAACGCCTCTCACCACATATTTAAAATACAAATGTAAAGGAGAAAAGCCGCTGGAAATATTGATCGTGGATGACCGAGGCAATGCATTGGTAGAAGAAATGTCAGGGTATGGCACGGGCAGTTTAATAGATGCTCTCTTTAAAAAGAACAGAGGTGAGGTCAATTTTTCGGCAGTGCAAGAAGGCGTTAAAGCACTCACTTTGATACCTTATTATGAGAAAAGAAGAATGGGTCAAAGCCCAAGGACAGAACCTCTAAAATATGAAGGCAAATTGCCTCTGGTATTAAAGCCTGACGCTGAAAATGTACTTACCATTAACAGTGTGGAACGACGAGACGGTAAAGTGTATGTGGCCTTTACAACAGAGGGCATCTTGTATGATATTTACAGGTATAGGCTGTACTTATACAATGACCAAAATGAAGTGCTGGAGCAAAGCATAGAATCGGATGGCTTTTACAGTGATGAAAGCCGTGATGGTATTTTGACACTGGTCTTTGAAGATGATCCAAAGAGCGCACTTTATTTTGCAACAGATACAATGGCAGACATAGAGGTAATCAAAGATGCTTCATTTACGATTAAATTGGAGCCTTAGATTTAAAAGGATAACCCTAGATCGATAAAAAATTTTAATTAGCAATTGCAAACTAAAAAACTCTAAACCACTGAAGTTTAGAGTTTTTTAGCTTAAAAGAGCTAGATTGATGGGATCTAGCTCTCTAATCATCAAGATAGGAAGTTAAGTTATTTAAACCTGCACCAAAATAGTTGGCAGAAGGTTTTAGATAGTCATATGAGGATGTATCCTCTCTCTCAAATGCTACAATCTTACCTGAAACTTGTTGAATGGTTTCAGGTTCATTATTTTTGACAGTGCCAGTTTCTAGTTTCATAATAAGACCTCCATAATTTATAGTTGGATTAATCATTTGAGCAGTATATTTATTCTTATTTCAGCATAAATATGCAATTTTGGGTATAAAAAACCTCATCCATATTTACAATAGGACAAGGCAAATTGCGGAACCACTTATTTATACTAAAGTCTTTAACGGAACTACCCAAAATAATTGTTGAATTTGCAACCATCGTGGTTAAAATTCTGATTGCAAAGTGTCGGTATATTTATACCAGACGGTTATATTAATAGGTATTATAGCAAGAGATGAATCATCTGTCAATACAAATTGTGAGAAAATTTAAAAAAAACTAATAATTTAAATTGAGAATCGTATGTTGGACTAAAGTGTTGCTAAGTGGAGGATTTTAAAAAGTTCATGGTTAGAGGCCTTTAAGTATCCTAACTTTAAATATCATAAATAGAAACGTTCAAGAAAATATAACATTTCCTTGATTGAATTATAAAGTTATTTTAGTTATACTAACTTTAGTTGTACGATATGCATACTCTTATGGTATGCATAATTGTAAGAGACATATATCTGTAGAAGGAGGTGAATATTTTATGGAGAACAACAAGAAAATCAAGGCAGTTATTTCTGATTTAGATGGAACACTTTTAAATCAATATCACACATTGAGTGAGTTGAGTAAAGAAACCATTAAAGCGTTAAAGACGCATGATGTACAGTTTCTGATTGCAACTGGCCGACATCACTGTGATGCAAAGAATATAAGAGAACGATTGGATGTAGATGCTTTTATTATTGCTGCCAATGGTGCTACCGTTCTAAATCCAGCGGGTGAAATCATTCATCAGGCGGTGATGAACCCCGAAGTTGTTGCACAATTGCTGTCGATGGAAATTGAAGCAGGTGTTTTTAAAAACATCTATCAAGAGGATCGATGGATGGTGGAAACGATTGACCGTGTTTTTGAAGACTATCATCAAGAAGGTGATTTTGTCTATACTCTTTGTAAGTTTGAAGAGCAGCTTTCTAAGCCAATCAACAAAGTATTTTTTACATCCAGAGATCACTCGCTTTTGATACCAATTGAAAAACAAGTGCTTGAGCGCTATGGCGAGCATGTGGATGTGGCTTTTTCTGTGCCAGAATGTCTTGAAGTTATGCCTAAAGGCACTAATAAAGGCCAGGCACTCATTGAGACATTAAAACATTTGGGGATTACATTAGATGAAAGTGTTGCCTTTGGAGACGGCATGAACGATTTTGAGATGCTGAGTGTTGTGGGCACGGGTTACCTCATGGCAAATGCCAATGAACAGCTTAAAAAGCGATTGCCTAATAATCCGCAAGTGGGACATCATTCAGAAGACGCTGTGGCAAAAAAGATCATTGAACTATTTTCAATTGAATCCGTAAAAAAAGACCCTTTAAGTGCTTCATGAGAACTTAATAGGGTCTTTCATTTTATGCCCAATCTCCGTTTTTGAAAATTTGAATTTTTTCACCTTCATGAGTGGTTGCGGTGATGTTAAGCGCTTTAGAGCCCACCATGAAATCCACATGGATTAAGCTATAATTGCCACCGAGTTTTTCTAAATTTTGTGGCGAAACATCCATACCGCCTTTAATTGTGGTTGGATACGCACGACCAAGTGCGAAATGACAAGTGGCGTTTTCATCAAACAGTGTGTTGTAGAATATTTTACCACTTTGATAAATGGGACTGGTAATAGGCACGAGAGCAACTTCACCAAGATAGCGTGCACCCTCGTCAGTGTCAAGCAAGGCCTCTAATGTCTCATAGCCTTTATCGGCAGTGAATTCTACAATTTTCCCATCTTTAAAGGTAAATGCAAAATTTTCAATAAGGACACCATTGTGGCTCAAGGGCATGGTAGCTTTGAGCGTCCCGTTAACACCCAACTTATTGGGTGCAGAGAAGACCTCTTCAGTTGGGAGATTAGGGACATAATAGGCGTTGTTTAAGGTGTTGACACTGCCGCCGCCTTCAAATACATAACCATCAGGAAGTGCCACGGTTAAATTCGTACCAGGTGCATCATAGTGTAATGACTTGATCTTCAGCTGATTGAGGTAATCGACTTTCTCTTGAAGCGTCTTCACGTGTGATTCCCATGCCGCAACAGGATCTGAAGTATCAATGCGGTTTACTTTATAAATCAATTGCCATAGAGCTTCTATGCCCGCTGCCTCTGACAATTCTGGGAAGACTTTTTGTGCCCACTCTGGTGAAGGGACCGCGATCACGAGCCAGCTCACACCTCCTTTGCTGAATATTTCACGATACTTTGAAATGCCTACAGCAGTACTTTTGTTAACACGAGCAATTTTAATCGGATCGACATTTGCAAGTAAGTCGGGATTAGGAGCCAAAACCGAAATGACGCAGGCGCCATCTTGTGCATAGCCTTCCATGTAATGGGCTCTCCAAGCTGGAAAATAGTCAAGGTGTTCGTCGTCTGAGTACAAATAGCGCATCTTATTTTGCAGTTCATCATGGTATTCGCATTTAACGATACTTGCTCCAGAGCGATAAGCTACTTCCGTAAGTGCTCTGACATATTCAAGTGCCGTCACAGGTGCGTTGATGATTAGAGGTTGTCCCGGTTGTAGATTTACACCTACTCTGATGGCAACTTCAGCGTATTTTTTTAAAAGATTTATAGTCATAGAGCCTCCATAAAATTTATTTTATATGTCTATATTATCATGTTTAATTTGAGTTGAGTTGAATTATTTTGGAATGTGAAACACAATTACGAAAAAATTGGCAGTCAAAAAAATTGAAAGTAAATTTCAAAAAAGCTGTTGACAGGAACTTTGAGAGTGTTATAATCAATCTCAAATCAACATGAACTATTTGGGAGCAATCTCATCAATTATGAAAGCGGTGTTGTTATGTTATCTTCGAAAAAATTCCTTAAAAACAATACATTTTACTTTTATTACGGTTGGAGCTATTTTTACTTTAGCGCTGACTATTTGTATTGCAATGGAATATTGAAGAAAAACCTAATGAGTTTAGGAACGGCATAGCACTACACACATGCTGGAATTAACAACCAAGAACTAGTAGAGACTCATAGGAGTCTCTTTTTTTTATGTTAGTAGAAGCAAACTGTTAGATTATACCAAGGAGGTAATGAGATGGTAAGTGCCATTCAGAAAGAACAAAGAGAACAAGAAATTATCGAAATGATTGCGAGAATTAAAGAACCTTTTAAAATGGCAAGTAGAGCATATAAAGGCGTTGATTCAGTAGTTACCGTAGAAGGCAGAAGTATTGGTAATGGTCACTTTGCAGTAATCGCTGGACCGTGTTCTGTGGAAAGTCATTCGCAAATTATTGATATCGCCAAATCCATTGATGGTTCGGGTGCTAAGTTTTTAAGAGGTGGTGCATTTAAGCCGAGAACATCTCCTTACGATTTCCAAGGTCTCCAAGGTGAAGGATTAGAACTTTTAAGAGCGGCTAAGAAGGCAACTGGGTTGCCGGTGGTTACAGAAATCATGTCAGTAAAGCAACTTGAAGACTACGCAGATATCATTGATGTGATTCAAATTGGTGCGAGAAATATGCAGAATTTTGATCTACTAAAAGCGGCAGGTAAAATCAATAAACCGGTACTTCTCAAAAGAGGCATGTCAGCTACGATAGAAGAATTCCTGATGGCATCAGAATACATTTTAGCCGGAGGCAATCAACAAGTGATTTTATGTGAGCGTGGCATCAGAACTTTTGAAAAATACACGAGAAATACTTTGGATTTAAGTGCAGTACCTGTGATTAAAAGATTTTCTCACTTACCAGTGGTTATTGATCCATCACATGCAACAGGTGATGCAAGGTATGTTGAATCCATGTCGCTTGCGGCAGTGGCAGCAGGTGCAGATGGTTTGATGATTGAAGTTCACAATAATCCTGAAAAAGCCGTGTCTGATGGCAAGCAGTCATTAACACCAGAGGCGTTTAGAGCATTGATGGTTAAAGTGGAACAAATTGCAGAAATTACAGGAAAGATGATGTGATATGAATATGAATTCAGTGAAAATACAAAGGGGGAATCCAATTGGGGTATCAGTTGCAATAATCGGGTTAGGTTTAATCGGAGGTTCTTTAGCAAAATCAGTTAGAACCCATACAGATCATCATATTATAGGTTTTGATGTTCAGAGAGATGTGATGATGTCAGCATTATCAGAAGGTGTGATAGATGAAGCACCTGAATCTATAGAAGAAACACTTGGCAAAAGTGATATCGTATTTTTATGTCTTTATCCATTTGAAACCGTTGAATTCGTTAAACAACACTACAATAATTTCAAAGAAGGTTCAATTGTCACAGATACAGCAGGTCTGAAAGAGGATATTGTCAAATTTTACAGCAAACTCACTCATAATGAAAAGGGCGTGGATTTTGTAGGTGGACATCCCATTGCAGGTAGTGAAAAGTCAGGTTTTTCAAACTCATCAGATCGTCTATTTATAAATGCATCTTACGTTTTAACGCCTCATAGAGGCAATCGAGAATCTTCAATTGCACAGTTGACTACTTTGATTCAGCAGATTGGATTTGGTTCTGTAACTTGTATGGAAGCAAAGGCACACGATGAAATGATTGCATACACAAGTCATTTGCCACATATTATTGCATCCCTTCTTTTAAAAAACAAGCCAAATGATTCTATTAACTCACTTGTGGGGGGGAGCTTTAGAGATGCCACAAGAGTAGGACATATGAATACGGCACTTTGGACAGAGCTTTTAATGTGCAATCAATCCAATGTCATTAAGATTTTGGAATCTTTTGAAACTGAAATCAAGGCGGTGCAATTAGCACTTAAAAATCAAAGTATGGATGATTTAAGCGGTCTTATAAATTTAAATGGTATTCGATAATCTGGGACTCGGAGCGTTTAGAAGCAATTATTTCACTGAATAAAAAATAAGGAGTCCATAGTATGGCTAGAAGCATTACGGTTACAACACCTCAGACAGAATATGATATCACCATTGATGCTGGGTGGATTGATACACAGAAATTAAATGAAATTATTCAAAATCGAAAGTACCTAATTGTGACAGATGAAACAGTCTATTCACATTATGAAGAACTCTTAAATCCGTTTGAATGTGTGGTCCTTCCTGTGGGAGAAGGTACGAAAAGCCTTAAGTACTTTGAAAAGGTCATCGATATGCTACAAGATAAGCAATTTAATCGGTCTAGTGTATTGATTGCCTTTGGTGGTGGTGTCATAGGCGATCTTACGGGTTATGTGGCTGCGTCTTATATGAGAGGCATTCATTTCGTTCAAATTCCAACGACAATGTTGGCTATGGTCGATAGCAGTGTTGGCGGAAAAGTCGCTATAAATCATACCAGCGCAAAAAACTTGATTGGTGCATTTTACCAACCTGAAGCGGTCTATATTGACATTCATTTTTTAAAAACATTGCCTAAGAAAATACTTTCTGATGGCATGGCAGAAGTCATCAAATATGGATTGGGTTTTGACGATCATCTTTTTGATAAGTTGGAAACTTTGAACTTAGATCAGTTGAATGATTCAGAGCATGAAAAAACTGTACTGGATATTGTTGAGACTTGTTGTCGAATCAAAGCTCAGATTGTACATGAAGATGAAAGAGATGTTGCTATGAGGCAATTGCTCAATTTAGGGCATACCATAGGACATGCCATTGAGCAATTCTATCAGTATAAAAAATATACGCACGGACAGGCAATCGCCATCGGCATGGTGGTAAAGAGCAAAATTGCCCTTTTGGAAAAGAGAATTGATCAACAGACCTGTGAACGCATAGAAAATTTATTTGAGCAGTATCATTTACCTCTTGAACTGGATGATCCTAAAATGTTTTCTACTATATTAGAAGCCATTCACCTGGATAAAAAATCAACGGGATCTCAAATCAAATGGATTTGTGTGGATGCCATTGGAAAGTGTAGAATAGAGGGGACACAATACGAAGAAATTGTTCGAAAAATTAAAAATATAGAATAGGGAATGTGAAAGATGAAGAAAAACAGCATAATAATCGAACCTAAAAAATTAGCTGGCAAGGTTAATGTACCGCCATCAAAGAGCTTAAGTCACAGAGGTATTATGTGTGCAGGTTTATCAGAAGATATCTCTGTGGTGGATAATTTGATTTATTCAGATGATATTGTCACCACCATTGAAGCGATGAAGCAATTTGGAATGCAAGTTTTAAGTGAAGAAAAAGTGGGAGAGCGTTACCGCTTGACGTTACAAAACAAATCTATTTCGAAACTCAAAGAACAAAATTATAAAATGATCTCTGAACCCATGACGGTTCATTGTAGCGAATCTGGAACGACAATTAGATTTTTAATGCCGTTCTTTACTTTATCCAGCGCACCCATGACTTTTACGGGTAAAGGTAGATTAGGTGAGAGGCCATATGAAACATTTTATAAGATTTTACGAAGTCAAAATATTTCATATGAGACAACAGGCGGTTTTCTGCCTGTAACGATAAACGGCACTTTAAGACCAGATCGTTTCCAAATGGCAGGTAACGTGAGTTCTCAGTTTATCAGTGGTTTAATGCTCATTTTGCCACTTTTGGGAGAGACCTCTAAGATTGAGCTCACAACGCCACTTGAGTCCAAGGGGTACGTGGACTTAACTCTGGATACCAGTAGACAATTTGGTGTTTCTGTGGAGATGCCAGATGCTCAAACCTTTGTGATAAATGGCAATCAATACTATAAAGGAACGACCTACACTGTGGAAGGCGATTACTCGCAAGCGGCATTTTGGCTTGTGGCAGGTAGTCTTGGCAATGACGTTATTCTCGAAGGTATGCAAAAGACATCGCTACAGGGTGATCATGCTATTTTAGAGATCGTTGAAAGACTCGGTGGTAAAATAACATGGCAAACTGAGGGTGTTAAGTCCACAGAATCGCCGTTAGCTACTGCTGTAGTAGATGCGTCTCAGTGTCCAGATCTTGTGCCTGTATTAACTGTTTTGCTCAGTATGGGCAATGGCACCTCTGAAATTACCAATGCAGGCAGATTGCGTATCAAAGAATCGGATCGACTGAAGGCGATTTGCACCGAACTCAATAAAATGGGCGGTCAAGTGGAGGAACTCGAAGAGGGCTTAAAGATAAAAGGTGTTCAGGGTTTTAGAGGCGCAGTTGTAGATTCGTGGAATGATCACAGAATTGCAATGGCTCTTGCAATAGCAGCAACAAGGGCAGATGGACCAGTTGAAATCACTGGGTTCGAGGCAGTTAAAAAATCTTATCCAATGTTCTGGGTGGATTATGAGAAATTAGGAGGTGTGATTCATGGGGAGTCAGATTGGCGAAATCTTTAAAATATCCATATTTGGTGAATCACATGGTACTGCAATAGGTTGTGTGATCGAAGGGATTCCTGCAGGCACAAAACTCGACTTAGACTTGATTCGTAAAAGAATGGCTCAACGTAAACCGGGGCAAGGCTCTTTTACAACACCGAGACAAGAAGGTGATCGTTTTGAAATTTTAAGTGGTTTTTTTAACGATCACACCACTGGAACCCCATTATGCATGATGATCAAAAATCATGATACAAGATCTAAGGACTATGAAAAGACGAAATCGCTTTTGCGGCCTTCTCATGCAGATTACACAGGTGCCATAAAATGGCACGGTGCAAATGATTTTCGTGGTGGTGGGCATTTCTCAGCTCGTCTGACGGCACCTTTAGTCTTTGCAGGTGCCATAGCTGAACAACTTCTCAGTGAACAAAATATTAAAATTATATCTCAAGTAGCATCTGTGGGTACGGTTACCTGCAAGAGTCTTACAGACTATACAGATATAGAACCCTTGTTAAATCAATTTGATGAGACACCACTTTTGATTCATTCAGATTATGAGGCCTCAGTTCTTGAAGAGATTGAAAATGCTCGAAATGCGCTGGATTCGGTGGGTGGTGTAGTGGAAACGCTGGTGTTGAATATGCCTGTTGGTGTTGGAAATCCAATGTTTGATACGATAGAGAGCGAACTTTCATATGGGTTGTTCGGCATTCCTGCGGTAAAAGGCGTGAGCTTTGGAAAGGGCTTTGATATTTCTAAGATGAGGGGATCAGAGGCAAATGATGCGTTTATAATGGAGGAAGATATGATTAAGACCAAAACCAATCATAATGGTGGTATCAATGGCGGGATCAGCAATGGTATGCCAATTTGGTTTAGATGTGCTTTCAAGCCAACACCATCCATTGCAAAACCTCAAGATACTGTGAACTTGGAAACTTTAAAAGAAGAAAAACTTGAAATTGTAGGGAGACATGATCCCTGTGTAGCACTTAGAGGTGCAGTGGTGGTCAAAGCCGTTACGGCTATTAAAATTTATGACCTTATAAGAAAGGAGATGTCAAATGGCTAAAATTGCATTACAGGGCATTGAGGGCTCATATAGCTATGAGGCAATGCTTCAATTATATGGTCCAAAACCGTATACTTGTTATGATACTTTTGAGGAGGTCTTTGAGTCCGTGATAACAGGACAAAGTCAATTGGGGATTCTTCCCATTGAGAATTCGTCCACAGGGAGCATTTCAGCGGTGTATGATTTGCTCAATCAATACGATTTGCAAATCGTTGCAGAAACGACGCTTCGCATTAAACATAATTTGATGGCAACAGAACCTGTTCAACTCAGTGAGATAGATGTCGTTTATTCGCATCAGCAAGGTTTTGATCAATGTCAAACTTTCTTTAAAAAGTATGGTGACATGCACCGAATTCCATTTAAAAATACGGCACTTAGTGCACAAAAAGTAGCTCAAGAAAAAAAGAGAAATCAAGCAGCTGTGGCAAGTACGCTTGCTGCAAAGCAATTTGGTCTCCATATAATAGAAGAAAACATCAATGATCAAGTCAACAACTTTACAAGATTTATCATAGTGAGCAAAGAAACGGTGTTGAATTCAAAGGCAAATAAAGTATCATTTCAATCAGTAGTAAGTCATACACCGGGATCGCTTTATAAAATGCTCAGCTGTTTTGAAACTGAACATATCAATTTGCTCAAAATCGAATCTAGACCCATTAGAAATAAAACTTGGGAATATACTTTTTATATTGATTTTGAAGGCAATCTTGAGAATGAGGCTACGCTTAGAGTGCTGGATCATATCAAACATTATTCAAATGCATTTAAGCTGTTGGGAAACTATAAGATGGGGGAACCTGTATGAAGCGATTTGGATTGCTTGGAAAGGGCATTACCTACAGCTTGTCTCCAAGGATTCACACCCATGTCTATGAAGATCTCGATTTGGATTGTGATTATAAGATTGTGGATGGTATCCTTGAAGAACAACTGACATCACTTAAGCAATTGGATGGTTTCAATGTTACCATTCCATATAAACAAGAGATTATCCCTTATCTCACTGCGCAAGATGACGCTTCTCGAAAGATCGGTGCCGTGAACACAGTGGTCCAGAGAGAGGGTAAATGGTTTGGATACAATACTGATTATCACGGTTTTAAAGAAACCGTGTCTGCACTTCCTATTAAGACGCTAAAAAGCGCTATTATTTTAGGGACTGGTGGTGCTGCTAAGGCTGTTTATCATGTGCTCAAAGAGTTAGGCGTTCAAGATATTTGGGTTGTTTCGAGGCAACCACATACCATTTTTGAAGATGAACACTGTATTACTTATGAAACGCTAGAAAATACAGGGATTCAAAGTGATATGCTTATAAATTGTACACCTGTGGGGAGAGATGGAGATTCACCTGTAAGTGAGCAAGTGATCAAGCGTCAAGGTAGCGTTGTGGATCTCATTTATGCACCACCAATGACGACAATCTTGAAATGGGCTGAGAGCTTTCAAATTCCACAGGCAAATGGCCTGATGATGTTGGTTGTCCAAGCCTTGTATGCGGATAAATTATGGTTTCCAGAGATACCTGTTGATATACGAAAACTTTATCAAGATATTAGGATGGTTTTAGAGTAGATGTTCATTCTTTGTACAGAAATTTGTACAAAGAATGAACATTTCTTTTTTTGTGTACTAGTCTGTTTTTGGAGTGTGATTGTGATCAAGTCGTGTAAGTGTTGGAAAAACTAATTTAAAGGCTGGTATTCGGATCACTTTTTTAGAAAGTTGAATTGGCATTATATTTGCAACTAACTATTATCACATTGCATTAAGGAGGGGAAGAATGACATTATTTTTTCAAAATATCGTGGGAGGCATGCAATCAGCGAGTATGTATGGTCTTGCAGCATTAGGTCTTGTACTTATCTATAAGACAACTGGTGTCATCAACTTTGCTCAAGGTGAGCTTGGAATGTTCCACGCATTTGTTGCAGCTGCACTTTTAGCCGCAGGTGTTCCTGTGGGGTTAGCAGTTTTAGTGACATTACTGATAGCAGGTGCTGTTGGTTTCTTAATTGAATGGGGCATCATGCGCCATGCGATTAAAATTGATGCACTCGGTAAAATGATCATGACCATGGGGCTGGTTATGGTTGCACAGGGATTGGCACCTATGTTATTTGGGAACAATCCACTTTATTTTCCAAAATTACTTGGAGGCGATCCAATTATGATTTTGGGAATCTCTATACTGCCCAATACACTTTTAATTATCACCATCACATTGACCATCATGGGTATTCTCTTCTATATTTTACAAAAAACTAGATGGGGACTTGCCATTAGAGTTACTGCAGAAAATGTAAACACAGCTAGACTCATGGGCATTCCAACACAGAAGGTTTCTCTTGTGATCTGGATGATGGGAACTGTCTTAGGTGCGCTTGCAGCGATTATGGTAGCACCGTTGACAACGGTTAATGTCTCGATGATGGCTGATATTCATCTCAAGTCATTTATCTCTGCAGTTTTAGGGGGATTTGCAACCTTCTATGGACCAGTAGTGGGTGCGTTTATTATTGGAATGCTCAACAATATTATTGGATTTTATATTTCTTCAAAATGGGCAACAGCAATTTTATATTTTTTCATACTCATTGTCTTAGTCCTGAAACCAACTGGGTTGTTTGGTAAAAAATTCATTAAGAAAGTGTAGGTGTCCGTGTGCAGTTATTAAAAAGAAAACCTTTACAATACAGTTTATTTGGCATTATTGCCATTATCTTACCAATGCTACTAAATGCAAAGGGCTCCACTTATACATTGCTTGCCTCCATAGGCATTATCTCCATTGCAGCTCTTGGTTTTAACATCTTACTCGGTTATTCGGGGCAGATTTCATTAGGTCATGGGGCTTTCATGGGAATGGGTGCTTATATGTCAGCGTACTTAGTCGCAAGGATGGAATTGCCCTTTATTGTGGGGCTTGTCATGGCAGCGATTGTGCCATTGCTTGTGGGTTTTGTACTTGGTCTTATTGCCTTAAGGCTTGAAGGCCATTACCTTGCCATTGCAACGTTGGGATTTGCAGTGGTTATCGAGGAAATATTTGCAGAGTTTTCAGATTTCACAGGTGGTTGGTCGGGAACAAAAGCAGGATTTCCCGTGATCTTCGGCTATAAATTCAGCAAGGAATCTGTTTATGTTCTAGTAATTCTCGTTCTGGTCGGGTTGATGATTGCCACGTATAATTTTATGAAATCATCAACAGGTAGAGCACTTATTGCTATGAAGAAAAGTGAACACGCGGCACAGGCCATGGGCGTCAGTTTGTTTAAGTACAAATTGCTGGCATTTTCATTGAGTACCATGTATGCAGGGATTGCAGGGAGTCTCTATATCCACTTCTTCAGGTTCTGTGAACCCAAATTATGGGGGATCGCCTTATCACTTGACTTGCTTGCAAGTGTAGTCATCGGAGGTATTGGCACCATAGGCGGTGCTGTGGTAGGGGTCGCTTTTTTAAAACTTCTACCAACCTTTTTGCAGGGCTTGCCAATCCTTGGAGATATAGATGGTCTTGCGTTCGTATTGACAGGTGTGAGTATCATCATCTTTATCATGTTTTATCCTAAAGGCCTTATCAACATCCCAAATGATATCTACGTACGGTTTATGAAGAGAGGAAAAGAAGGAGGTAAGGATGGCATCCGTGTTGAAGATTGATAATCTCTCTATTAGTTTTGGAGGGTTAAAAGCAGTAGATAACCTCAGTTTTGAAATCGAAGATAAAATGATTTATGGTCTTATTGGACCAAATGGTGCAGGTAAAACCACAGTATTTAACTGTATCACTAAATTCTATACGCCAAATCAGGGCAGTGTGAAGTTCAAGACAATTGAAGATAAAGTCGTTGAACTAATGGATTACAAAGTACATGAAATCGTGAATTTAGGACTTGTGAGAACTTTTCAAAATGTGGAGCTCATCAAGGACTTGTCCATTATCGATAACCTTTTAATTGGAGCACATTCTCAGTATAAATCAACTGTTATAGCACAAGCATTTATGTTAAAAAAAGCGCGTAATGAAGAAAAACTTATGCGTGAAAAGGCCATGAATATTCTAAAAGATTTGGGTCTCGAAGATAAAGCAGAGGAGATTGCAGGTTCTCAGCCTTATGGTGTGCTTAAAAATGTAGAACTTGCCAGAACACTGATGAGTGATCCTAAACTCATCATTATTGATGAACCGGCTGCTGGATTAAATGAAACTGAAACAGAGGCACTTGCAATTATGATCCGAAAGATTAGAGATACTTATCACTGTGCAATCCTTATGGTTGAGCACGATATGGGACTTGTTATGAATACTTGCGAACGTATTTGTGCGATCAATTTCGGTAAGAAATTGGCAGAGGGAACACCTGATGAGATCAAAAAAAATAAGGATGTTCAAGAAGCATATCTTGGAAAGGAGGATGACATTGCTTAGACTTGAGGGATTAAAGGCTTCTTATGGAAGTATTATGGCAGTTAAAGGCATAGACATTCATATTCCAGAAGGTAAAATTGTGGCGCTTCTTGGCTCAAACGGTGCGGGTAAGACATCTACACTGAAAGCAATTTCTGGCGTTTTGCCAGTGGATCAGGGCAGAATTGAATTTAAAGGGGAATCTCTTTTAAACTTGAAACCTGAAAAAATAGCACAAAAGGGCATCGTTCAATCCCCTGAAGGCAGACAAATTTTTGTCTCTCTGACAGTGGCGGAAAATTTAAGAGTAGGCGCATTTAATGAACGCCGTAAAGATATTATTCAAAAAAGGCTCAAGTTTGTCTATGATATATTTCCAAGACTATTAGAGAGGCAAAATCAAGTGGCGGGAACGCTCTCTGGTGGTGAACAACAAATGCTTGCCATTGGAAGGGCGCTTATGGCGAATCCAGAAGTACTTTTGCTAGATGAACCCTCACTTGGACTGGCGCCATTAATTGTAAAAGATATCTTTAGCATTATTGAGCGATTAAATCAACAAGGGGTCACTATTTTGATTGTAGAGCAAAATGCACTACAAACGTTAAAAATTGCAGATTATGCTTATGTTTTAGAGACGGGTAGAGTAATCATGCAAGGTAAGGGTTCGGATTTACTCCAAGATGAGCGTGTTATTGAAGCTTATCTAGGTGGGAATAAATCTTAGTTAGAGTGTCTATAGTCAAAAGTGTAATAACCCCCTAGCCTCTGACGTCGTTTACTGGAAGTACACGATATAGCTTAGAGTAGAGGGCTTACACGAAACTAACTTTTACATTCTAACCCAATAAAATTAGGAGGAGAAAGAGATGCAATTTAAAAAGAGTTTAATCATTTTACTAGCATTTGTTTTGATTATGGGGATGTTTACAGGTTGTGCAAAGGCGGCAACTGAACCGACGAATCCAGAGCCAAGCAAGTCGGGTTCAGAAGTAACCCCTACAGCAGAACCTGCTAAAGAAGAAGTTTCTCAAGGTGTGACAGATACAGAGATTCTCATTGGAAACAGTGCCGCTACAAGTGGGGCATTTGCACCTATCGGTCTTCCATTTATTCATGGGATAGAAGCTTATCTTGAATCTGTCAATTCAGCAGGGGGTATTGATGGTAGAAAAATCAAATTTATTCACTATGATGATGAATTTGATCCAGCAACAACAGCACAATATCTAGAAAAATTATTATATGAAGACAAAGTATTTTCAATCGTTGGTCATTTTGGTTCGCCATGTATCGCGGCAACTTTGATGGACCTTGAAGACAGCGGTGTGCCAGCAGTTTACTTTGCAGGTGGTGTAGCAGATTTATATAGTACAGATGATCCAGATCGTACGATTTATCCAGTACAACCGATTTATTCCTATGAAGGCAAAATTATGTCTGCATATGCAATAAACTATTTTAAAGCAAAAAAAGTGGCCATCATTTATACCAACAACGAAGCAGGTATCAACACATATGAAGGTATTAAAGAGCAACTTGCCACATATCCTGACATTACAATCGTGGCAGAAGAATCTGTATCACCAGGACTTACGGATGCAACTGCTCAAGTTTTAAAAGTTAAGGAAGCAGCACCGGAAGTACTTATCATTCCATCGCTTTCAGCAGAACTTGCACCAGTACTTAAAACAATGGAGCAACAAGGCTTAATAGGTGTACCAGTTGTCACAACTTATTCAAACGTTTCTAGCGTGTTTGTGGATAGCAATTACAACGAGGCTTCAAATGTGATGGAGAACTTATACGGTTTGAGTTGGGTTGATCTTGAAAGCAATCCTAAGGTTTGGGATGAGTTTGTAGCGAATATGACCAAATTAGGTTATCAAGATGAACTCAATGCTTATTCAGCAACAGGTTGGATCGCAGGTAGTTTCTTTACAGAAGGTGTAAGACGAGTTGCAGATAATGGTCAAGTGTTAAACTTTAAAAATTATATGGATGCGCTTGAGTCTGCACCAATTCAAAATCCATTTGGTGGTTCGATCAATTTTGCAGATGGCATGAGAACAGGTACACAACAAATGGTTCTATCAAAAGTAGATGTGAACAGTCCTTCAAAATGGGTTTCTGTTACTGGCTTTTTCGGTATAGACGATTTAAAATAAGAGTAGGTGATAAATATGATTGAGATGGAATTTAAAAAAATGCAAGTGGGTAACGAGATTTTAGCTTATAGAGAATGTGGAGAAGGAAATCGTACACTCTTGCTAGTTCATGGAAATATGTCATCTTCCTTACATTTCGATCATTTGATGAATGCTCTATCGGATGAGTTTAAAATCTATGCACCTGATTTACGTGGGTTTGGACATTCTTCCTATCATGAATCATTTGATTCGTTAAAGGCACTAAGTGAGGATTTAGAATATTTCGTAGATAAACTCAGACTAAGAGATATAGAACTTGTGGGTTGGTCAACAGGTGGTGGTATTGCCATGCAATTCGCAGCAGACAATCCGGATATTACTAAACGATTGGTGCTCCTAGAGAGTGTGGGCGTAACAGGATATCCGTTATATTTAAAAGATGAAGCGGGACAACCAGATTTATCAAGACCTCTTATGACCAAAAGTGAAATTGCAGCAGATCCGATACAAGTGGCACCAGTACTGGAGGCTTTATCAAAGGGCGATTCAGCTTTTTATAGAGCACTTTGGGATGCTGCGATTTATACTGGTGCTAAAAAACCAGCAGTAGAAGATTATGTGCGGTATATTTCTGAGATGCTATTACAGCGTAATTTAGTAGATATTGATTATGCGCTTTCAAGATTTAACATGACGAATTTAGAAAACGTCTATGGCAAAGGCACTGGTGATGTGAAAAAGATAAAATGTCCTGTGGTTGTGGTACAAGGTGAAAAAGACATCGTGGTGCCCATGTCCATGGCAGAAGAAATCTTAGATCATTTAGAGTGTGAAAAGACATTAAAGGTATTAAAAAATAGCGGACACAATCCGATGGTAGATCAACTTGAAAAAGTGACATCCATTATCATTGGATAAAATCTTAAAACGATAACGAAAAAAGACATCTAAAAATGCTTATGACGATAATTGCGAGGAGAGAAAAATGGCTTATTTCAATTTGAATGGTAAAAAAGCGTATTATGAAGTACATGGTGAAAGTGATAGGACTTTAGTGATTCTCAATGGGATTATGATGAGTACTTCCAGCTGGTTGCCATTCATACCAATGCTTAAGAGGACAGCTCAGGTTGTCTTGGTGGATTTCTTTGACCAAGGCAAATCAGAGTATATGACGGAAAATTATACGCAAGCTATTCAAGTGGAATTGGTTGAAGCGCTTCTCGATGCACTTGACCTTCAGCAGGTGACATTATTAGGCATATCATATGGTGGCGAAGTTGCCATGAAATGTAGATCATCACGTGTGAGTCAACTGATCTTGGCAAACACTACGGCGCATACTGATCAAACTTTGACAGCGATTGGCGATAGTTGGGTTTATGCAGCAGAGACCTTCGATGGATCCGTTTTTTTTAAAGCGACAATCCCCCCGATCTATTCGAAGGGTTTTTACAACGACCGCATTGAATGGCTCAACGACCGCGAAAAGCAGTTCAAAAAAGCATTTAAGCCAGAATGGTATCAGGGTTTTATAAGACTCGTTCGAAGTGCAGAATCGCATGATGAACGCAAAAAGTTAAGTGAGATTCAAATGCCAGTCTTAATCATCAGTGCAGAAGAGGATGTGATCACACCACCTCAGTGTCAAAATGATCTTAATGCGAGCATTAGTGATTCCAAATTAGTGATAATAAAGCACTGTGGTCACGCAGCTATGTATGAAAAGCCAACGGAATTCTTTAGTTTAGTAGTTGGATTTATGCTGTGTGGTCAGGATCAATTTACGTTATAGTTTAACCGGAAGATGGCGCACTGCTGTTCAACGGCTGTTTAAAAGTGAAGTCATCTTTGCAAGTCAGCGGACATTCTAAGTTCAAAGAAATACACCGTCATTCAGTGATGATTTATCATGAATGAACGGTGTATTTTTTAAATTAAAACAACAAATTAAACTTTAAAATTCGACTTAACAATTTGTTCGCATTTGCTTCATAGTGTATACATAAGCGCGTTATATACTGTTTATAAGTTAAGCGAGAGCTTAACAACTCCATAAATTATAAACATGATTAACCCCAATTAATAACAAACCCCCAAATGAATTCTGAGTGGGTTTCCCCCAAGTGCCCACTCACATGATTCCCCCAAGCAACATATTTTTTCCCCTTAAACTTCTGGCCCGAGCTGGAAGTTTTTATTTTGTAACAAATTACCTCTTTTACAATTTGTTTTCAATTGCTTCATAGTGTAGTCACAAGGAACTTATATACTAAACGTAAGTTAAGTGAAAGCTTAACAACCCCATAAACTCCTAAACATGATTAACCCCAATTAATAACAAACCCCCAAATGAATTCTGAGTGGGTTTCCCCCAAATTCCCACTCACATGATTCCCCCCCCCCTGAGTAGCATTATATAAAAAAACTTCTAGCCCGAGCTAGAAGTTTTTATTTTGGGAAATAACATCTTTTTAAATGTTGTAAAGTTACATATTAACAGTTGATAATACCGGTAATTCTGATTTCATTTTATAAATGCATATATTTACTTCCTTTTCTGCTTCTGAAAGAAATCAAGATTAAGACCAATTGTTTCAAGAAGATCTACGCCTGATCCTGAGGAGAAAAGAGCAATGAAGATGAATAAAATGGGGAGGAAGGGGATTACAATTAGAAGATAGAGTAGGTTTTTGGTTTTAAATTTCATAAAAAGCTCCTATATGATATGAGTTTTAAAATCAGTCTTAACAGCCAACTGAGGGTCAAGACAATTATAAACAATGCCAATTTCTTGGGGGTTTTGTTTTAGTAACTTGATAACATCGTAATCATCAGAATTTTCCAGTGTCTCTTGGTATTCATATAAGTTACCAGCTTAAGTAGGTGTTGATAAAATCGTGCAAAATAATTAGAAAATGAATTATAATGCTATTGGCCTTCCTTGCGCAAATTGAAAACAATTAATATGGAAAACTGCATGGTGATGCCCATAACCAACCCCATGAAAAAATGTAGATAGGCACTTAATACAAATACGTTGTCAAACTCTAAATGACCGACGAATAGTCCAGTAGCAATGATAGCTACAAGGAGTAAGCCTTTAATAAGCATACTTTGCTTCACTAATAGTCCTAATGTATTTTTTTTGAAATAGTTGGCTACAAAGAGTCCAAGGTATAAACCTAAAGTAAAAATGCTCAAGATATAATGCCCCCTTTTTTAATAAGCGTGAATTACTGTTCTTTCTTTTGCTTATATTTATACTCAACAATAAAAACGATGGTATATATTAAAAAAAGGCGAAAAACAGCAATAAGTCCTGATGCAGCAGCTGCTTCAAATGTGATTGCTCCTTTGACGAACTCATTTGGATCATCATTACTTTACGGAAAGTGATTTGTCAATGTATATATGGATAAAATGTAAAAAAATGAATATGTTACAAGAGATCTACTGTAAAAACAAACTAAGTGTGTTATCTTTAAAAATGGTATAACCTATACATATTTACACTATATTATAATCTCTATGTGTCCAACAAGTGTTCATAGCATTAAAATTTTCATAAATCACATTGGAGGATTCCATGTTTTTTATAAAAGAAAAGTTTCATTGCGTCAAGCAATAAGATACAACGGACTGTGGTGCAGCCTGTCTTGCTACAGTTTCAAAACCGTATGGTCTTAAAATACCGATAACGAGAATTAGAGAAACCGCTGGAACGGATAAGCAGGGGAGAAATGCCTATGGTGTCATTAAGGCAGCAGAAGAATTGGGCTTTTCAGCAAAAGGGGTCAAAGGCGATAAAGAAGTACTTTTTTCTGAGTTCCCATTACCTGCAATCGCTCACGTAGTCGTGGATGGTTCACTGCTACACTATATGGTTATACATAAAATTACGAAAGATAAAATAATCGTAGCAGATCCTGCCAGAGGATTGATAACCTACGAACCTGATGACTTTATGAAATTATGGACATTTGAAAAATGAGACATGACGCAAGGTATTTTTAAACGTTTTCTTGGATTGCTTGTATCTCAAGAGAACTTAGTAATACATGTATTTTTAGCATCTCTACTCTATACATTCTTAGGGATATTAGGAGCATTCTACTTCAAGTTTCTACTGGATGATATTTTACCTTATGGCTTACTAAACTCGCTTCACGTGATTTCGATAGGGGTTATACTACTATGCCACGCAAATAGATCGGTTAAATGAGTCCATACAGAGCATAGATCTCGATGTGGAAAATGCTTCTATTAGAAGTCCTATTGAGGGCATTCTCAATATTGAACAAAACTATGTTGTGGGTGATCAAATCGGTATTGGTATGGCAATGGGAACAGTGGTCCCCACGGATGATACGGATTTTAAAATTCAACTTTCGGTGAAAAATAGAGATATAAGTCAAATCCATGTGGGAGATGATGTTAAGTTTAAATTTCAAGCACTTCCTTATAAAGAGTACGGCATGCTTGAGGGACAAATCATACACATCAATGCAGATTCAAGTTATAACGCCTCAACAAGAACCAGTTATTACTTAGTGGAGGCACAGGTAGACAGTAGACCGCTTGTCTCTTATAAAGGCGAGACGGCCACGATAAAAGTTGGCATGACACTAGAAGGTCAAATCATCACTAAACGCAAAAAAATACTGCACTATCTACTTGAAAAGATCGATTTATGGTACCCTGCTAACGCGATAAAAGCGTCTCATCCTTTTTCTTGTTGAATTTTCACTGAAAAACAATATAATGATAATAGGTGTTTTTCACCATATTTCATCGAGAGAGAGGCAAAATTCAAATTATGAAAAATAAATTTGCAAAGCAACTTGGGCTATTGGGCATCATTGGCCTTGTTATAAAAATCATTGGGGCACTCTACAGATTGCCGCTAGCTTATATCATGCCAGAAAATGCAGTGACGTATTACTCCATTGCATATCCTTGGTACACCTTTCTAATTGTTATTTCCACCAGTGCACTTCCTGCTGTTATCGCAAAACTCACAGCAGAGTATGGTGCGAAAGATGATCTAGCAGAACAGGCACTTGTATTTGATGTTTCAAGACGTCTCATGAAGGTCTTCGGCATTATGACAGTGGTATTTTTATCATTAATGGCCTTTGTTGTGTCGAAGTCATCGGGCTATCCAGAGAGTATTTATTCTTTCTTCGTCCTTGCAATTGCATCTTACTTTGTAGCTTCGAATGCCGCTTATAGAGGCTACTTCCAAGGGACACAAAGACTTGAAATCTTTGGATTATCTCAGCTCTTTGAGCAGATGGGCCGTGTTATTTTAGGACTTTTGCTCGTGTGGATTTTGAGTAAGATGGCTGCACCGGATTCATGGCTTGCCGCAGCGGGTACATCTGGAGCTGCATTTGGCGCATTGATCAGTTGGATTTATGCTTCCTATAAGTATAAGAAAATGCAAACAGTACCTTCACAAAAAATAGTTCTGAGAGCGCATAAATCTTTAATTCAAAAGATTTTAAAAATGGTATTCCCCATTGCACTTGGGGCATCCATTATGCCATTACTCACCATAATAGATGCAACCATGATCATTTGGAGACTTAGACAGACTGGATTTGGTGATCAGGCAGGTGTAATGTACACTTTCATCACATTCTACTCAGTGCCAATCATCAACCTTGCACAAGTGATTTTTACAGCACTTCAAGTTAGCTTGCTACCAATGATCACACGTGCCTTTACTCAAAAAAGTGAACAGTTCAGAGAGAAAGTGTATCTTGGTGTTTTGACATCATTATTATTGGGGCTTCCAATGGGTCTGGGTATTGCAGTCTTTTCAAGGGAAATACTTGTATTCTTATATCCCAACAAGGCTGAGATGATCCTAGGTGCGGCACCAGTACTTGGCATTTTAGGGCTAGGGGTTGCCTTCCTATCCTTATATCAAGCGACCACAGGGATTCTACAGGGGATAAATCACTATAAAAAGCCCGTTAGAAACTTATTTGTGGGCGCAGTGGTGAAAGTAATTACAGCCTATATTTTACTCGGCATCCCTACGTTAAATATCAAAGGCGCTGCCATTTCTACACTGTTGGCTTATGCAGTGGCGGCAACTCTCAATATGTTAGTATTGCTCAAACATGTTGAAATGCCAAAGTCCTTCATTAAGAAAGCAAGTTTGACTTTGATGTCCAATGTTGTGATGATTGTAGCTGCCAAAGGTTCGTTCATTTTAGCACATGCACATCTTGGGGATCGATTGAGTTTACTTGTGGGCATATTTGTGGCAATTATCGCTTATGCAGCGATGATGCTTATGACTAAAGTCGTTACGAAAGAAGATTTGACAGCAATGGATAATAAGTAAAGCTTAAAAAAGCATGTGAAAATAAAGCGTATAAAAATGAAAATAGAAAAAGGACATGTCCCTTACAGGCTCTAAGAGCAACTGTTTGAGATATGTCCTTTTTTAAATTCAAATCAAAATTCAAATTAAAATTCAAGTCAAATCAAGGTTCAAGTCAAATTAAGACTTTAGATCCGACTCTATATTTATATATCCTTATCATTTTAAAGCGTCATCTTCATATTGCCCACCATATTCATGATGATTTGGGTTGAATTTTTAGCGGCTTCTTCTGCAAATTCAGAATAATTCACATGAGCAGAACCATCGGCCTTGTCGGACATAGCTCTTATGATGACAAATGGCAATTTGTTAAGATGACAAACATGTGCAATTGAGGCACCTTCCATTTCAGTAGTATGTGCACCAAAGTTTGTTTCAATAAATACTTTGCGCTCAGGAGAGGATACAAATTGGTCCCCTGAGACAATTCTGCCCTTGAAAATTTTATGAGATTTAACCTCTTCAATGCTGGAATTGTAAGCGAGGTCTATGAGGTAGGGATCAGCGACAAATGTCGAAGTTTCCATTTGAGGAATAATACCGTATTCATATCCAAATCCAGTGCAGTCCACATCATGCTCCATACAATCTGTAGAAATCACGATGTCGCCCACATTGAGGTCCTCGTGAATGGCGCCTGAAACACCTGTATTCACAATTGCGTCAACTTTAAAGTTCGAAATGAGAATTTGTGAACAAGCTGCTGCATTGACTTTGCCAATACCACAAGTGACAACTACCACTGGTTTGTTTTGCAGTGTGCCTGTATAATAAGTCATCCCTGCGATGCTTATTGTATTTTCAACGCTCATGTTACTTTTGAGTATTTCTGTTTCCAAGTCCATAGCGCCAATAATGCCTAATTTCATATTGTTCTCCGTTCTTTATAATTTATAATTGTGACGCTCAAACGATCATTTGAGTCTATTTATAGATTGGAACAATAAAAAGGTTGCCTATTCAAAGAACCTATTCTGGATAATTTAAATTTTCATCTGTTGCATTTTTTAAAACATCAAGATAGGCTAGTGCTTCTTGTTTTGCACCTTCTAAATTGTGTAATTTGTAATTGCCACATTCGATTTCACTTGCGCCTGGAATTTCGCCTTCAAAAGTTGAGACAAATTCAAAAGCACGTATGAGCAGTGGTAGAATTTGTTTAGAGGTATAAGCACCGTTTACGATTAAGTACATCCCTGTGAGACAGCCCATTGGACCGAAATAGGCAATACTTGATTTAAACTCGTCATCATTTCTGACAAAGGTGGCAATAAGGTGCTCCAAGGTGTGGATAGAGCCGTTCTCAAGCATTTCGCTGTTCGGGAGTTTCATTCTGATATCAAATGTCGTCAATGTTTCTGCGCCATAGTGATCGATGCGAGAGACATAAACGCCTTTTTTAAGTTTAATATGATTCACCGTAAAACTTTCAATTTTCTTCATTTTAAGCTTTGTATGATGTCATTATTGATGTCATCACACACTCCTTTCATTTGTAATTCAATTGCATAGGTTTTCAATGACATTGTATCATAAAATAAATCATTAAAGACTAAAAAAAATGAAATTGGGTATGAAATAAGTGTTAATGCATTTGGCTTGGATTGGACTAGAAAGTCAATCCAATTGTTTTTATATTAAGGAGGTTACACTATGAAAAAAGCGCCCCTAGGGCTGATGAGTATATTGGTAATTTTAATGTTGACAATAGTCTCTTGTACAGCTGAAACCACGGCCCCAAAAAGTGATGCGACTGAGAATAAGTCAGCCGATCAAGTAGATCTTGCACCAACGGATTCTCAGAGCGCCGATACACAAGCTGTAGAAGATCAAGCTTCTGATGCTCAACCTGCGGATGCACTACCTGTTTTTACACCTGAAGAATTATCAAAATACAATGGGAAAGATGGCATGGCAGCGTATGTCGGTTACGAAGGTAAAGTTTACGACGTCTCCAAGATCAAAGCGTGGAAAAATGGCATTCATCAGGGCAAATACGAAGCTGGACAAGATTTGACAGACATTCTCAACAATGTGGCACCACATTCGCCTAAAAATCTTACAGATAATGCGCCTGTAGTAGGTACATTAGAGCAAAATTGATCCAGATTAATTTGAGACGAAATCAAGATCACGTTGAGATAAAATCGAGACTCATTTGAGTTCAAATTGAAACCAATTAAAAACACACTAACCCCTATTTTGTGGATTTAGTGTGTTTTTTTAAACAACAAGATTTGAGCCGAAAGCTGTGCTGAGGAATGTTCACCCTCAAACAGTGTCAGCGAAAATCGTTTTGGGGTACTGAGCGGTGCTCCAAATGTTGTTATATGCAAGATTTGAGCCGAAAGCTGTGCTGAGGAATGTTCACCCTCAAACAGTGTCAGCGAAAATCGTTTTGGGGTATTGAGCGGTGCTCCAAATGTTGTAATAGGCATATTAAAATTATGGCTGATAGCTTATAATGAAGTGAGTGCTTATTGCGAAAGCATATTAACAATCCAGAAGATATCAAAGAAAAAATATCAACCCAAAAGAGCACGTAAGTAATCTTTCTGCCTAATGGAGGGGAAAATGGATTTTAAAGGTTTTAACAATAGATCCATACAGTCACAGATCATGAGGCTTTTGATTATCATGTCCATGACCTTGATTTTGACGTTGGGACTTGTATTTTATAATAATACGGTCTCTAGAATCAAAGACTCAAAAAAGCGTGAAATGACCACGTTGGCTATAGAAACGACCAATAAAATAGAGCGTTTTCTCTTTGAGAGATCCGCTGATGTGAAAGTTTTAGCATCATCTAATATTCTCAATGCTGAAAATGTGAGTAGAGAAGTTCAATCGCATTATCTTGAAAATGTAGTGAAGGCCTATCAGACTTATGACGAAATATTTGTCTTAGATAATTCAGGTGATTTAAAAATTACCACCAATAAGGCATCTGGAGAGACAACAGCTTCTTTTTACAAAAAACACTTCATATCGAATGATGCTTTTGTATCTGATTATATCATTGGGGATGATTCTTATATTTTCTTTTCAGCACCCGTTGTTGAAAATGGCATCCAATTGGGGATAGTGGTTGAGAAGATGAACTTCGACTCCATTAAAGAAATTATCAATAATGTAAGAGTAGGTACAAGAGGTCATGCGGATCTTGTAAAGCTTCAAGAGGGCCAAACGCTTGCAAATATTGTAGGGACAAAGGAAAGTTATTCTGAGCTGGAAAAAGGCATGATTTTGACAGCCACTTATCCCGTGATTAAATATGCGACGCAAAGGGACCAATGGGTGTTGACGATAAGTCAGCCTGCAGATGAAGCCTATGCTATTATAAGAGATATTGAAAAATATTTTGCCATTGTGATGTTGATTTTCTTTGTAATTGTCTACATCTTTTCAGGGATTGTTTCACAAAGCGTGACAAAGCCTATAAGACAGTTGAAGCAGAAAATTGGCGAGATCATGAATGATCAAAAACTTTATACTTCTGAGATTGTCACCAGTGACGAGGTTAAGCATTTGACATCGACTTTTGACTTCCTTTTGGAGGAATTGAATTTCATGATGCAGAAGGTTTTAGAGAAGTCGGGTGAAGTGGCCTATATAAAAGAAATCAGAAGCAGTATGTCCAATTTGATAGAGCATATGCCCAATGGGATCGTGACCATAGATGGCAAAGGCGAAATCACTTCGATGAACCCTGCTGCCAAAGAGATTCTAGATGTGGACTGGGTGGGTCAAAATGTTTTTAGGCGATCTGAAACGCATTACGCAGTTCTATTGGATTATCTTAAAGAAAGCATGCTCAACGACTCAACTCAAAACGAGTTACTGTCTTTTGAAGATGAAAATAAATTTAGCAAAAAAATTATCGTCAGCACATTGAAGCAGATGGATATCAATGAAGTCGTTATTGGGATGACAGTGGTCATTCAAAATTTTGAAGAAAAACTAAAATTTGAAGAAAGTGTCATGAGAGCAGAACGTCTCTCTGAGCTTGGAGTGCTCTCAGCAGGTGTTGCTCATGAGATTAGAAATCCATTGGCTTCTATAAAAGGCTATGTGCAGCTTGTGCTTAGCGAGCTTGGAGATCATACACAAGCAAAAGAGGATCTAGAAATTGTCTTAGGCGAAGTGGCACGACTTGATAAAATTATAGATCGTTTTATGACCTTTGCAAGTCCCAATCAACCTGATCGCAAGAAAAATGATCTTGATGGACTCATAAATGAAGTTTTACACCTAATGATGCAGTCGATTGAGTCTAATCAGATTCAAGTAGAATCCAATCTCCATATAAAGGAACCTATCTATATGGATTATGATCAAATGAAACAGGTGCTGATTAATGTTTTGATCAATGCGATTCAGGCAATGCCCAAAGGGGGGCATTTAAAAATTGATACCAGCCTGAGTAGACTTCACAATGTCTGTGAAATCCATATTATTGATAATGGAGAAGGTATCCCAGAGGAAATACTTGAAAAAATATTTGCCCCTTTTTTTACCACGAGGCAACAAGGCACTGGATTAGGACTTTCTATTTGTTCAAGAATTGTCGAAAGTCATCAAGGCAGTTTTGAAATTCAAAGTAGGGAAGGTATAGGGACGCAAGTCACCATTAAACTGCCAATCCGTAGAAGGGAATTTGTCGTATGAAAAAATTATCTGTTTTAATTGTTGAAGATGAGAAGAATCTTGCTCATTTGCTGGAACGTGTGTTAACGAAAGAAGGATACGAATTGTTTTTGGCTTATGATGGTCACGAAGCACTTGAGATCATTAAGGTGAACAAAATAGATATCGTTTTAACCGATATTAAAATGCCCAAAGTGGAGGGTATGGCGCTCTTAAAGCAAATTAAAGAGATGGACATGGCGATAGAGGTCATTGTCATGACCGCATTTGCAACGATTGATACGGCTATCAATGCTCTAAAGATGGGTGCTAGAGATTATATCAGAAAGCCCTTTGATATTGAGGAAATTGTAGATGCTGTTCACAAGACCAGTTTGCTTGTTAAAAACGCAACCTTTAATAGTGCTGAACAATCTGCATTTAGCGAAACCTTAGTGGCTAACAGCCCAAAGATGAAAGAACTGATCAAAATGGTTAAAAAAGTATCGGGAAGTGTTGCTAACATTTACATTCAAGGTGAAACTGGCGTCGGTAAAGAACTCATTGCACATGCGATTCATGAACTCAGCAATCGAAGGGAATGCCCTTTTATTAAGGTCAATTGTTCGGCATTACCGGAAACGTTACTTGAAAGCGAACTCTTTGGCTATGAAAAAGGGGCTTTTACAGGCGCTTTCGCTAGAAAATTGGGTCGTTTTGAACTGGCAAATGGCGGCACGATCTTTTTAGATGAAATTGGAGATATTTCTCCCTTAATTCAACTGAAATTGCTCAGAATCATACAACAAAAGGAGCTTGAACGCCTTGGGGGAACACAGACGATTTCGCTGGATGTACGCATCATAACAGCTACGAACAAAAATTTAGAAACCTTAGTTAAAGAAGGTGCTTTTAGAGAAGATTTGTATTATAGACTCAACGTGATTCCATTGACAGTGCCGCCTTTACGTGAGCGAGTAGAAGATATTCGTGATCTCATTGAAACTTTTATGTCGATCTCTTCATCGCTCTATCAGACAAAACCGAAGGTGATTGAGCAACAAGCGTTAGAAGCTCTTGTCCAGTATTCATGGCCTGGAAATGTAAGAGAACTTGAGAACATAATAGAGAGAATTCTCATTATCAGCGAAGGGGAATCCATTAAATTGCAAGATTTGCCGCCTAAGATTTTAAAAAAGAATAATGTTCCGACGGAATCACTTGAAGCTTACAAAGAATCTGTGGAGGCTGAAGTTTTAAAGAGGACACTGGAGCATTGCGGTGGCAATATCACAAAGGCAGCTGAAAAACTTGGCATTAGTAGACGATCTCTTCATCGCAAAATTAATAAATACAATTTGAACACATAGAGAGTGTGGTTTCTGGCAAAAAGAGTCATTATAGCAGATGAAACTAGCACGAATTTCAAATGGCAGGAACTCTAAAAGAGACAAGTTTGTCGCAGTAAGACAAACTTGTCTTATTTTATGGAGATGGATAAAGGTCGCAAGGTAGAGATGCCCTTGAAATAGAAGCGTTCTCCATCATCTTTGGGTTGGCATGTGAATTGCGTATAATAGCATTGTCACATATTTAACAAGGAGGAAGCGTTATGGATTTCAACACAGGTAATACAGCATTTATGCTGGTTGCTACAAGTCTCGTTATGTTTATGACACCGGGCTTAGCATTTTTTTATGGCGGATTGGTTGGTAAAAAAGGCGTACTGACCATCATGATGCAAAGTTTTGTGTCTCTGGGGATTACCACTATTTTATGGGTTACAGTTGGATACTCACTTTGTTTCAGTGGGGATATTGGCGGCATTATTGGCAATCTGGATATGGCCTTTTTAAGGGGCATATCCATTCACGATTCACTATCGCCAACTAACAACATTCCAGTGCTTGTGTTTGTAGCATATCAAATGATGTTTGCTGTGATAACACCTGCATTAATCACAGGTGCATTTGCAGAACGTGTGCGGTTTAAAGCTTACATCATTTTTCAAATCGCATGGTTATTGCTTGTCTACTTCCCATTCACACATATGGTTTGGGGTGGTGGCATTTTAGCGCAGTGGGGTGTGCTTGATTTTGCAGGGGGGATTGTTGTACATGCAACAGCAGGTATGGCAGCACTTGCATCTGTCTTTTTTGTCGGGAAGAGACAGATGAAAGCCACTGAGCCTCATAGTGTGCCACTCATTGCAATTGGAACGGCTATTCTGTGGTTTGGATGGTATGGGTTTAATGCAGGGAGTGAACTCAGAGTGGATTCTGTAACCGCATTGGCATTTTTAAACACAGATATTTCTGCCTCATTTGCTGCAATCGTTTGGCTTGCAATGGAGTGGAAGACAACTGGGAAGCCTAAATTTGTAGGCCTATTGACGGGAGCTGTTGCAGGGCTGGCAACGATTACGCCAGCGGCCGGGTTTGTGGATATGAAAACAGCGGCACTTATTGGATGCATTGCTTCAATTGTGTGTTTTAAAGCAATAGGTCTTAAAAACAAGATGAACTGGGATGATGCGCTCGATGTTTGGGGCGTCCACGGTGTTGGTGGTATTGCAGGTGTCGTTTTGCTTGGCATTTTTGGAAGTTCGGCGATTAATGGCTCGGGTTCGGATGGCTTGATTTATGGCGGAACTCACTTCTTTTTAGTTGAAGTGGGCGCAGTGGCGTTTGCATCCATATATGCATTTGTGATTTCATATGGACTCCTTCATTTAATCGATAAAATCACACCAGTGAGAGTGGATGCCCATGATCAAGAAACGGGTCTTGATGTGGTACTTCATGGGGAAACAGCATACTTTATGTAAAATCAAGTGAAGGCAGTCACTTGATCAGGATGTAACCGATCGGATAAAGTAAAAGTTATTTGAATCGGACATAGAAGCATTGAAAACATAGCCATCAAAGGTTATGGCTTTCAGTGCTTTTATTGTTTTTATGTGGTCTTTGATCATCAAGTGAAGCATCTTACCACGAGCCATTTTAGCGAAAGTGGCTTTATTGGTGAGTTTGCCTTGGTGATTTTCTCTAAAGTGAATTGTGATTTTAGGGCGGTCCACCATTTTAGAAAATTCATTAGAAGCGAGATCGATGATGAGTTCACTTGTCTTAAAAGATGTTAGAATGTGATCGTGCCAATGCGTATACAAATTCAAATTTTTCATCTTCATCTGAAAATCCAGACGGTAAGCCTTAATGGGATCAAAGGGGGCGGTCATACCATAGAGTGCGCTTAAGATGACTAGATGCTGATCTAAATAATCTAGGTCACTTTTATCATAGTTTTGAAGGTTCAATTGTTTGAAAACAAGACCTGTATAAGATTGAACCGCATAAAGCTGCTCGTGCGCATCAAAGTTTTTATAATGTGTTTCATAATCATTGGCTTTATCCTTATAAATAAGAGAAAGATCTTCCAAAAGGAGTGCGGAGACCACTTCATGGGTCAGTGTAGATTGTTCTGGTGAAAAGTAAGTCTTATGTTTTTTAGGGATGTAGTGCAAGGGCGTTGCCGAAGATGGCGTAAGTTGGGTTTTGCTTGGGGATATGATTATTTTCATATGAAGACCTCTCATGCAATAAATTTTTAGAAACGATTAAAGCCAACGGCCATTTCATCCGATATACTATATATAGAAGAAAAGTTTTACTGAATCTAATATATTGTAGGTTTTACAAAAGAAGTGCGCATTTTTTACCTAACGATAAACATGATATAACAAACCGTTGATACCATAAGAGTAGCAAAGGAGTGATCATATGTCAAAGGTTCTAGAGGTAAGAGGAAATTATAAGATTTTAGCGACAAATAGAGATTATGTCGTCATCAACATGGCACTAGCTTATGAAAACCATGCACATTTTAAGTCGATTCAGCCACTATATCATTTGTTGACACTCATAGAACATGGCCTAATGCCAACATCGCCTTATATGATGAAGGCAGCAAAAAGATTGTTGGGTGATAAGTTTGAATCTCTAACACCCAAGAGGAAGAAGGAAAATTATAATAATAACCATAGAAAATCTCGAGCACGTTGTGCTTGACTGAGGTCAAATGCATTTCTTGTACAAAAAGGACATGCGCTCTATAAACCAGACCATTATCTCTTTAAAATAGGTCTAGTTTATAGAGCGCATTATATTTTTGTTTTAAACCAGAGCATTGCTTTAGTCAGGAATTTGTTAGAATATATCATATCGGAAAAAACGAGCATAGAGCACTATAAAATGCAATATAATCAAAATAAATCCTGATCTAATAGTTCTTAGGACCTGTTTCGAATTTAAAATAACTTAAAAAAATATAATTATAATGTTATTTATAAATAAAAGTGGGTAAGAATTAAATGATGGCTCAATTTAGCCTTGACACTCTCGAGGTGAGGGGGAATGAGTAATGAAAACCACTTTACTATATGATGATATGCTGAAGTTTGATGAGACGATTCAAACAATGATTGAAAATTCAGATGTTCTTGTCTATGCAGATCAGCTGGTATTTAATATCAATACACCTGCAAGTGGAGAAAATGCATATATATATAGAAAATGTGAGCACTCTTTCTTCCAAAGAATAGAGATGAATTTAACCATGGAGAACATAGAAAAAGCTCAGGCAGGTACCGGTAATGTGAAATATATGATATTTAACGCCGTTTTACCTGATGATGTGCTGAGAGCACAGTTTTATGAAATTGTCCTAATTGTTTTTGACCCGGTTGGAGAGGATAAACAATGGATTGGATATGTATATTTCACCATTGACAAGAAATATGAAGCCCTTTTGAACAAATTACAGTTGCAAAAAAAAATTTTTTTGAGAGTAGATTACTTAATCAATAGCATAAGAATCAACATTGAGAATTATGAAAAATTATATTACTTGATTGATTTTTTTTCTGAAATTGTAACCATAAAAGATCGATTTATGCCTTATCATATGACAAATGTGGCCAACTGGGCCATGCTAATTGCCAATGAGATGAATTTGGATTATAAAGACCAGCTGACACTATATGTGGCGGCACTGATTCATGACATTGGCATTGTGTATATTCCAGAAAAAATACTGAGCAAGTCGACGCCACTAAGTGAAGAAGAATATAACTTGATGAAGCAAATCCCAGAAAAGAGTTATGAGATCACAAAAACGACACTTTATGGGATGCATTTTTTTGAAAATGTGCCAACAGTTATAAGATATCATCGTGAATGGTTTGATGGCAGTGGCTACCCGTTTAATAAGCGCGGTACGGATATTCCCCTTTTAAGCCGAATTGTTTCAGTGGCAGATGCAACTGATGCAATGCTGTCCAGGAGGGCCTACCGGGATTTACTCTCAGAGGAATTTGTCGTAAAAGAACTTTTAAAAGGTAGTGGCAAGCAGTTTGATCCTGAAATTGTCAATATAATGATTGGACTCATTCGAAACAAGCATAAGAATAAGGGCAAATCTTTTGTTGAAGATACGAATTTTATTCCTCAAACTTCTCTCAATTTTTATTATGATAGTTTTAAAAATCAACGTTCGTATGTGGGCAATTTAATTATGAATGAAAAGACTGGAAAATTGATAATACATAGTGGAGATTCATTCGAAGAATTTGAATTAAATCGTATCTATAAGCCATCCATAAGTTTTTTTGCGTTAAATGACTTTTTAGAATATGAAGTTAAATTGTTGGGAAGGTTAAATAATCAGATTTTGATGACGGGATTTAAGTATGTGCCCACAGATAAATATTTTTCTTTAATTTGGGAATTGATAGGCATTTTAAAGACGCCATCCAATAGGAAAGGCAATGTAAAAATTATCAAAGTGGGTGGAGATACTTTAGTTTTTGAAGTGGTGGATCAATACTTTAAGGAGATCTTGATATCCAGTATTGATAAAACAGCTCTGATAGATTTTGATTTGGAAATTGATCATACTCATAATCGCCTTTCATTAACTGGGAGAATTCTAAGATTTTTCAATTTTCAAAATGTAACGGTTTTCGTTTTTAAATTTACGAATATCAACAGTGCAGAAAGAGATTCTATCTTGAGAATGCTCTTTAGAAAACAAACTCATGATAAACAAGTTAGGATGAAAATAAAAAAGAGCTGATTTAAATAGTGAACCGATCGCCAATAGACTAGATTTAGGTCTAACTTATTGGAGTCGGTTCATTTAAATAATCAGCGTTTTTTCAAGTTTCATGATTGACATATTTTATAAAATTAAATTGTTTTACAGAATGGCCAAGAGGAATTCTCTCATGACTTTACAGGCAGTTGCAGTGCTTACACCTGATTGGTCATAGTGTGGAGATAACTCCACGATGTCAGCCCCTATGACGTTTAAGTCTTTAAAGGATTGTAGGATCGTCATCATTTCGTTGAAAAAGATGCCGCCTGGTTCTGGCGTGCCCGTTCCTGAGAATATTGATGGATCTAGAACATCCAGATCAATAGTGATGTAACAAGGTGTCTTTGGGCCAATTGCATGGATACGTTCTTTAAGGGTATTAAATGTAAATTTTTCTAGATGGGTGTGTGATTTAGCCCATTCAAATTCCCATTTTTCACCTGAGCGAATGCAGAACTGATTGATTTTGCCATCTCCCATGAAGTCCCAAGCACGTCTGATCACAGCTGCATGAGATAGGGGTTCGTCCATGTAGTGCTCTCTTAAATCCGTATGTGCGTCAAAGTGAAGTAAAACAAGATCGGGATAAGCCTCATAAGAAGCTTTGATTGCCCCAAGAGAGACTAGATGTTCTCCACCTATTAAGAAAGGTTTTTTTCCAGATCTCAAGATCGTACGCGTGGTTTCTTCGATGATATCAAGGGATTTTTGAGCGTTTCCAAAGGGTAAGTCGAGATTGCCCACGTCTGTTAAGGCGTAATCCGCAAGATCTTTATCTTGATAGGGACTATATGTTTCCAGACCATAAGAATCCATTCTTATGAAATCAGCCGCAAATCGAGTGCCCGGTCTAAACGAAGTCGTCGAGTCAAACGGAGCGCCGAAAATGACGAGATCCGCATCGTCAAAATCAGAATCACAACCGATGAATGTGTGAATATTTGAATGCATGAGTTCCTCCATTATTCCTCTAACAGTTTTTTCACAAAAGTTGGCAGTGCAAAGCAACCTGTGTGAAGATCTGTGTTGTAGTATTTTGTTTCAAGGCCAAAAGCTTCCCATTTTTCTTTCTTAAAATCTTTTATTGGGTCCAGTGACTTGGAAGCAAAACCAAAAAGCCAGTGTCCAGATGGATAAGTAGGCATGTGAAATTGATAAACTTTGCTAATGGGAAATATTTTTTTTATTTTATCATGTGAACGTTTCATTTCTCTTGCATAGTTTGGATAATACGGGCTTTCATGTTGGTTAATTAAGATACCAGTCTCGGTAAGTGCCTTAAAACAATCTGTATAAAATGCCATAGAAAAAAGACCTTCGCCAGGACCAATGGGGTCAGTAGAATCGACGAGAATTAGGTCGTATTCGGCTACCTTACCCTGAATAAATTTTAAGCCGTCTTCAAAGTAAAGTGTAACACGTGGATCGGTGAGTTGATTTGCAGTGATGGGCAAGTACTTTTGACACGCTCTAACGACCATTTCATCTATTTCCACCATATCGATCTTTTCGATGTGTTTGTACCGTGTAAGTTCTCTAACTGTACCGCCATCGCCACCGCCAATCACGAGGACACGCTTAATGTCCGGATGAGTTGCCATGGGCACATGCGTAATCATATCATGATAGACAAATTCGTCTTTTTCGTTGACCATCATGAGACCGTCCAGTGTGAAGAATGTTCCAAACTCTTTAGATTCAAAGAAGTCGATTTGTTGAAAAGGACTGCTTTCAGAGTAAAAATGTCTCTTCACTTGAATTGAAAAATTGACTGTATTCGTATGCTTTTCTGTATACCATAATTCCATGTTGAATCCTCCTCAGCTATATAATCAATGTACCATCACAGATGGAATTCTTTTGAGTTCTATATTAGCCCTTTATGACCTTGATGAAATTTGCTTCTGGATCTTCCATGCCAGAGACAACCCCGTGGGAAGCTTTAAAGAGTTTAATCTGTTCAATAACAGATTCGTTAATACGCTCACCATAGCTCACCACTGGAATACCAGGGGGATAACTCATAAGCGATTCACCACTGATTCTACCCAGTGTGTCTTCAAGAGCTACCATTTCTTTATCTGCATAAAAGGCCTCTCTAGGTGTTAATACCACTTCTGGATAATGTAAATCTATTTTTTTATAATCTATACGCGCTGAATGGAAACGTTTACTAATCGATTTTAACGCGTCGATTAACGTATTGACACTGTCGTAATCGTCACCAACACTTAAAATTGCAAGTGAATTGTAAACATCTCCAGTCTCCATTTGTATATTGTAATCGTCACGTAAAATATCGTAGAGTTCCATGCCATTAAGTCCCATATTGCGTGTATTGACACTGAGTTTAGTGGGATCAAATTTATAAATGCCAGGTTGTTCTTCGGCTTCATAGCCAATAGCGTAACAGCCCGGGATTTTGTTGATTTCAGCCCTTGCATAGTCAGCGATTTCAATAATATGCGATAGTATTTTATGTCCCTCGGTTGCAAGCATTTTACGCGCCACATCAATGGATGCCATAAGTAGATATGAAGGACTCGTGGTCTGCATGGTGTTGATGACTTTGCGCACATATTGTGCATCAATGCGATCCGTTTTGACTAAAAGTGCAGAACTTTGGGTCAAAGACCCTCCTGTTTTATGAAGACTGACAGAAGACATGTCAGCACCTGCGTCCATACCGCTCATTGGAAATTTTTCATGAAAATGAAAATGGGAGCCATGAGCTTCATCGACGAGAACCATCATGCCCTTCTCATGGCAATAATCCGTAATTGTTTTTAAATCACAGGCTGCACCGTAATAAGTGGGGTTGATGATGAAGACAGCCTTGGATTCGGGATGGTCTTCATAAGCTCTCTTGAGGCTCTCAAGTGTAATATTGTGAGAAACGCCCATTTCGTTATCAATTTCCGGTGCCATATAAACGGGTTCGGCACCACATAAAATAAGTGCATTGATGGCGGACTTATGCACATTTCTAGGTAGGATAATTTTATCTCCAGTGGTTACAGTAGCCATAATCATAGTTTGAACGGCAAAAGAGGTGCCGCCCACTATCAAAAATCCCCGATCAGCGCCAAAGGCATCTGCTAAAAGCGCTTCACTTTCTTTGATGACACTTGTGGGATTACCTAAAAAATCCAGTGGTTTCATGGAGTTGACATCCAGTTCGAGCATTGTATTACCAAAATAGGCTGCAAACTCTGGTAAACCACGACCATGTTTGTGTCCTGGAACATCAAAGGGGAATACTTTTTTTGCGTGATATGCCTTCATGGCAGTAAAAATGGGGGTTTGTAAATGATCCATTCGCAGGGCTCCTTTCGTGGGCTACATCTTCGGAATATTGCGTCCGTAGTAGATTTCAGCCATTTCTTTTTTGAGTTTAGCAATAATTTCACGTTGCTCTTTAATCGTGAGATCGTCTTTATTAATTTCAAAGAGATAATTTGCAAGTTCGAAATCTTTGAGCATCATTTTTGTATGAAAAATATTTTCTTGGTAGACATTGACATCAATTAATTGATATTTATTTAAAGTGCGCTTTGCTATGAAGTTTTGAATTGAGTTGATGTTGTGATCAATAAATAGCTTTTGGCCTGAAGCATCTCGTGTAAAGCCTCTTACTCTGTAGTCAATGGTGATGATATCTGAATCAAAGCTGCTAATGAGATAATTGAGTGCTTTAAGCGGCGAAATCTGGCCACAAGTTGAAACATCGATGTCAACTCTAAAAGTGCTAATACCATTATCTGGATGGTATTCAGGGTATGTGTGTACAGTTAAATGACTTTTATCGAGGTGTCCCACCACGTGTTGAGGTATATTCACAAGAATTCCCTTGTTGCAAGAATCGTCCAAGGCAGTGTCTGGAACTTCTTCTTCTGAAATCAGGATAGTCACACTTGCGCCTTGAGGATCATAGTCTTGTTTAGCAACATTGAGCACATGAGCACCAATCATTTTAGTAACTTCCTTCAAGATATGTGTCAAACGTTCTGAATTATATTGCTCATCAATATATTCTATATATTTTTTACGATCTGCTTCAGTTTTAGTATAACTGATGTCGTAGATGTTAAAACTCAAAGTCTTAGTGAGGTTGTTAAACCCGTGAAGTTTGATTTTTTTATAACTTTTCAACAGATGATCCTCCTCGTTTAAAACAGTGCTTTTATCAGGGCGAAAAGCGACGAATAATACTTAAAATATTAACCTTTAAGTATACTAATACTATTTTTGCACAAGTATAATTATAGCAGAAAAAATTATAATTGCTAGTGTTTTATAGGTTTTTTTGAAATAAAAAAAAGTAAGCAATTTTAACAAAATTTAGTTTAAAATATTAAGTTATATAAATGGCATTGACAAACTTTTTAGGCGTTATAAAGTGCAACTCTTACAGTTTTAATCATAGGAAAAGCCCCTCAGTAAGAGGGGCTTTTCCAGGGTTGATATTCATGTGAGTTTGAAATAGCTTACTATTTCATTTGGCTTTGTAAGTATTTTAATAAATTGATTTGAGGGTATTTCTATCATACCCGTCAAAGGAGTCTTTAAACAAGAAAATAAAAAATATTTTTGATTTCTATATCATTAGAGTTGCTATGCGTGCGAGTGGATTCATGATACGGCAAGTATTAATCGATAAATTTAGTTACTTTATCGATAAAGAGAATACCCTCTAAATGATCAATTTCATGGCATAAGCATTTTGCCAAAAATCCTTCGCCCTTTATTTCGAAAGTTTCTCCATGACGATTTTGTGCGGATACTCTCACGAAATGGGGGCGATTAAGTTTACCCCATTTATCAGGGATACTAAGACAGCCTTCGGTAACTTCTTGAAGACCTTGAGTTTCAACAATAACGGGATTAATGAGCTCAATTAGCCCCTCGCCGAAATCTATAACGACAAGTCGTTTCAAGATGCCTATTTGTGGCGCAGCCAATGCGGCGCTATTATCTGTATGATAAAGTGTGTCAGCCATATCATCTAAAATGAGCTTGATTTTTTCATCCACTACATTGACCTCTCTACAAATTTTACGCAAGATGGGATCATCGTATAATCTGATTGTTCTAAGTGCCATGCTTTTCTCCTCTATCTAAGTCTTTTATTAATTTTATTTTACTGGGTTATCTGAGGAATGTCTATTTAATTGTCTAAATTGAAGGTTGATTGTGATTTGAACCAATGTGTAGTAAAATATAACAGTAGAACCATAGGGGGTACTTGTGGAAATAAGAGTAGGTATAATAGGGCCTCAAGATAGTATTAATAAAATAATGGAAGTTGCAAGATCACTGGATATTGTTGCAGATTTTGTAACTGAGGTTTATGTTGATTATAGTAATGTGGAGAAAGTGACTCTACGAATCCAAAAGAAATGTGATGTCTTGCTTTTTTCTGGTGAAGGGCCTTATAGTGTTGCCTTAAAAAAAGGCATACTGGAAAAACCGACTGTTTTTATTCCAAGAGGGGGTACGAGTTTTTACAGAACTGTATGGGAGATTCAAAACAAGCAGAAATTATTTAAAAGATTGAGTTCCGATGTTGTCTCTGCAGAAGAAATTAAGGAGACCATGGAAGAATTAGGGATACCCTATGATGAAACGCACTACATTAACCATAACTTTGCTGAAGACAACAACACGCTTATTGAATATCATAAAAAGCTTTGGGATTCTGGGGAGATTGATGCTGCTATCACTGGATTTTCGGGTGTCTACGAGGCGCTTAAAGCACATGGTGTGTCCGTCTATAAAGTCTATCCAACAAAATCATTGATTAGAGGATCATTAAATAGAGTTATTTTACTTGGACAGGTAAAAAAAGAAAAAGATGCACAAATGGCAATTCAAGTGGTCCGGCTTCGAGTAAGCGATGAAAATGCGTCATCAGCTTATAACTTTATGTTAATGCGAAATCAACTGGAAAAAATTTTGATTCAATATACCCAGCAAAATTTTGGAGCACTCTTTCCATTTGGAAGAGATGAGTATTTAATCTTTACCAATCGTGGTGCAATTGAAAATATTGGAGAAATCTTTGAAAAGCAATTTAACCCGTTTTCAGATCGCTTACAGTATTTGATTGTATCTTCTGGGATTGGATTTGGCCACACTGTTTATGATGCTGAAATGAATGCGCGAAATGCACTGAGTTATGCGATGCAGAAAAAGCATCATTGCATATATCTCAAGGACGAAGCTGGTATTCTGACAGGACCTTTTACAAGTGAATCCAATCAATGGATTTCCTGTAATCTGACTTCAGGCAGTGATAGTGTTATATCTGAAATCTCTGAAAAATCGGGATTGAGCCCAGCTTATGTATCCAAACTTCAGGGGTTGATTCATAAAATTGACCGAAAAGTAGTGGATGTCAACACCGTTGCAAATTATCTTGGCATCAGCCCAAGGAGTGGGCGCAGAATTTTAACGGCACTGGTCGAAACAGGATATGCTCAGATTGAATATTCTGAGAGTAAGGCTCAAACGGGAAGACCTCGAAAGATGTATACGTTGAGTTTATAAATATTAATGGATATAATTACTGGTTTAAGCTGATGAGTGATTTCACATATTGGCATAGAGGCAGCCACTCTAAATAAAAGGAGAAGACACCGTAAAAAAACGACCTCCTGAAAGCTAGATTTTAAAATCTAACTTCAGAAGGTCGATTGATTTTTTAGGGTGTTTTTTTGATGGGCAATTAAAAAAGTAAAACAGTCCATTAAAGCTAGAGGGTTGCTCAACGATTAGATTTGTAGACTCTATCTAATCAATCTATTTTAAATAGAGTTACAACATCCATCATTTCATTAATATCGTTGCCAAGCTGTTCTGAAGCGTGGGCCACACGATCAGTTGCATCCTTAAGATTTTGGCTTGCAGCATTTATTTCCTCACTGGATGCAGCTATTTCTTCGGAAACGGCAGATGCATCGGATACTTTAGACAAGACATGTGACTTCTCTTGATTAATCTCAAGGGTATAATGGTAAGCGGATTGTATCTTATTACTGATGTCTTCAAGTGCATCCACAATACGTTGATAAGCGCTGATGCCCGTATTAACAGCATCTGTTTGCATTTTGAGCTCGCTATTGAGCGCTTCGGTGGCTTCGATAATTTTTTTTGAATCTTCGGCAATGCCTTCAATGAGTTTATCAATGCTGAGTGAAGATTCTTTAGATTGTTCCGCGAGTTTTCGAATTTCATCTGCAACGACTGCAAAGCCCTTTCCGGACTCGCCAGCACGAGCAGCTTCAATAGCTGCATTGAGCGCGAGCAAATTGGTCTGTTCAGCAATATTGTTAATAAGTGTTGTAATATCAGTTACGTGGTTGATATTATCTCTAAGATCACCAACTTTGCCAGAAAAGTCATTAAAAATACGACCTGTGACATTGACGGAGTCCTTCATGACATTCATATTTTGGTTGCCCTCTACAGACATTTCGTTGACTTGTTTTGCACTTTGGTCAATCACTTTAATATCCTTGCTGATATCGTCCAGTTTGGCGCCAAACGAAACGATGATGTCATTGATGTCCATAAGGTTCTCAGACTGATCATTAATTGCAATTGAAGTCTCTTGAACAGAACATTCTACTTGAGAAGATAGGTTAGACATTTGCTTTGAAGTTTGAACAAGGTCTTCGGATTGAGCGTCAATTTTACTCGAGACATCATGCACGGATTTGAGCATATTACTGATAGATTCTCTCATGGTTTTCAAAGAGAGATATGCGGTTGCAATTTCGTCTTGTCCTTTGATTTCAAGTTGATTTTCAGAGTGTCTAAAATCACCTTTTGAAATGATCTCTAGGCTATGACTTAGCTTGTTAATTTTTTTAGAAATGTGGGATGAGAATAAAAAGGAACCTATTATACCTATAACCAAAAAGAAAAGAGAGATGAGAGCCATCTTAAAAGTCATACTGGATAAGACGGATAAAACTTCATTCTCGGGAACATTTATGGCTAAAGACCAGTGAGTATCTTTAACTGGAGAAAAGGCAACTATTTTTGTAATGCCTTCATAAGTATAGACACCATAACCTTCTTCACCTTGACTCATGCGTATGGTAATATCTCCAAGTTCATTTAAATCGGGATTTTCCTGAGTCATTTGAATAATATTCATAGAAGAAGCTACATATTCTGGATTTTCATGAGCAACAACAATGCCTTCACGATTGATCATAAAAGCCCTTCCGGTTTTTCCAACCAAGATATCATCGGTCAAGTTAGAAAGTTCGTTGCCGTTTCTTACACCGAGAAGAACACCGGTCTGCTTGCCAGTATTATTATAGATCGGAACGGCGTAAGACACAATGAGTGTCTTCCCATCGGATTTGCTGATTATTGGATCTGAAATTGCAGGAATGCCTTTTAAAGCTTGTTGATAATAGGGTCTGGCACTTAGATCTACAGAGACATTGTCATAAGTAAGTGCTTTGCCACTCATATCGCCAATGCCAAAAGAAAAATAACCGGATCTTTCAATTTGAGCTGCAAGATAGGCTTGTTTTTCAGACATAGAGATTTGAGCGCTACTGATCAGTTCCGTATTGGCAAAGGCCTCGAGTTCTGTGAATCTTAGGTTAACCCTTTCGCTGACAACATCAGCGGATGATGCGGCGTTTTTCATGAGTAAGGTTGCAGAATTAAATTTCAGTGCTTCAACTGAGGAGAGAAATGCAACTAAGCCAACACCTAAGCAGATGATAAGAACAATTAGACTGAGCACGATGCCGTATCGTGTGCGTATGTTTTTCATAAAACCTCCATCATTATAACCTTTATTTTAAAAAGACTGTATTTTATCTTTATTTTTACCCAAAGTTTGGTTTTGCAAGCGAAAAATGTTGATAGGCATTCAAAAAAAAGTGAATATTTAGAAAAATAACTTCACATTTTTATAAAAGCTGATATAATGAAACTAACTTTTATGGTCATGTCCGAAACAAGACCGTATATGTTGAGGTGTTTTTACTTGGGGTAAAACGCAATAATCTATTAATAATGGGAGGGAACTATGTCAAAAAAAAGTACTGCTGAAAAAAGCACATTGATGATGAGGATCTTTAAATGGGTAGAAGTCGCTGGCAACAAACTGCCGCATCCATTTACCATGTTTCTGTGGCTTATTGGTATCGTTGTGATTTTATCAGCGATATTAGGCACAATGGGGGTCACGGTAATACATCCAATCAAAGGTGAGCCTGTGGCGATAAAGAGCTTGCTCACAACAGAGGGGATTCGCTATGTGCTTTTAAATTTAGTCAAAAACTTTTCTGGGTTTGCACCTCTTGGATTGGTATTGTCAATGATGCTTGGTATAGGCCTTGCAGAACAATCTGGGCTGATGGACGCTTTTATGAAACGTTTTATCTTAGGCGCGCCAGAAAAAATACTCATTTTAGTAGTCTTTTTAATTGGTATTTGTGGTAATATTGCTTCAGATGCTGCTGCAGTTATTGTTCCAGGGTTGGCAGGTGCCATTTTTTATGGTGCAAAGAAAAATCCGATTGTGGGTATAATTGCTGGATATGCTGCTGCAAACGCAGGTTTTACAGCAAATCTTGTAATTGCTGGTACAGATGTTTTGCTTGCAAGCATGACGACGGAGTCTGCTAAGATTATTAACTCGGGCATTGAAGTTTCACCACTGGCTAATTATTATTTTATGTTTGCTTCTACAATCGTACTTGCAATTGTGGGAACGTGGATCACGTCTAAAATTGTCACTAAAGTTGCTGGCGAATATATACCAGAAGGAGACATGATCGGTCATTCAGAAGACCTCACAATTACTGAATCACAGAAAAAAGGTCTTAGACATGCAGGCGTTACAACATTAATCTTTTGGGGCATTGTAATCATAGCACTCATACCAGCAAGTTCTCCATTGAGAGGCGAAGGCGGCAGTATTATTTCATCACCATTTATCAAAGGCATTGTGCCCTTTCTACTATTTTGGTTTATAGCCATAGGGGTTGCCTTTGGGAAACAAGTTGGAACGGTTAAAAATAGTGCGGATATCCCTAAACTCATGGCAAAAGCCATAGAAGGCATGTCGTCTTATATAGTACTCGTGTTTGTCATGGCTCAATTTATCAGCTTTTTTAATTGGACTAATATGGGACTTGTACTATCTATATCCCTTACGGAAATGCTCAAAGCGGCACACTTCACAGGATTTGGCATGGTTGTGGCTGTGATCTTTATAACGATGTTCATCAATCTTTTTATAGGCAGTGGTTCAGCAAAGTGGGCGCTTCTTGCACCTGTTTTTGTACCAATGTTTATGATGCTTGACTATTCACCAGCGTTTGCGCAGGTGGCTTACCGTATTGGAGACTCTACTACCAATGCAATTACGCCACTTAGTCCTTACTTTGCAATTGCGCTTGGGTTTATGCAAAAATATAAGAAAAATATTGGCGTGGGAAATTTCTTCTCGCTAGCATTGCCATATGTCATTGGATTTGGAATCGTGTGGATCTTGTTGTTAGCGGTTTGGTTCTTTTTAAATCTTCCACTAGGACCTGGAGTAGGCATATTTTTATAGTAGATCATTTTTATAAAAAATATTTTGAGACAATACTACGATTCAAAAAATTCATCAAAGGAATCTATATTAAAGAAATCTATATTCTAAAGAAATCTTTGTAATGGATAAATGAATTATCTTTTGTTGTTCACCAGAGATTAATTGCTGGTGAACAACAAATTACCGTACAAATAGATTGGATGACAATAAGAGAGGTTTTATGCAATTACATGACAGTATGATTAAGGAAATTGAAAAATCAAAAGATAAAATTATAGAAAATAGAAGGCTTATTCATCAATATCCAGAAGTTGGATGGACTGAGATCAAAACAGCAGCGTTGGTAGCTCGCGAACTAGAATCTCTGGGATTTAAAGTTTCTAAGGGTGATGTTGTGATCAGTTCGAAGGCGCGTATGGGTGTTCCAAATCAATATATTTTAGATCAACATTATGCTGAAACCTTGGCGCTTGGCTATTCTGAGGCAGAACTTCAACCCTTTAAAGATGGATTTACAGGTGTCGTGGGCGAAATGAAATTTGGAGAAGGACCGACAATTGCACTTCGATTTGATATGGATGCCATTGGTCTGGAAGAATCTTTATCCACAGGACGTGGCCCTGTAGACAAGGGCTTTGTAAGTCAAATAAAGGGTCAAATGCATGGTTGTGGGCATGATGGACATACAGCCATAGGCCTTGGCGTGGCAGAGAGCATAGCCAAGGTAAGACATCAGTTAAATAAGGGGTCCATAAAGCTGATATTTCAACCCGCTGAAGAAGGTGTTAGAGGTGCAAAGTCAATGGTTGAAGCGGGCGTGCTTCAAGGGGTTGATTATGTTTTAGCTTGCCATATCATGGCGAATGAACCCTTTGGAAAGCTTATTTGTGGTGCCAATGGGTTTATGGCCACCGCTAAAATGGATGTTAGATTTAAAGGCAAAGCAGCGCATGCAGGCGCTACACCTAATGAAGGCAATCATGCCATTTTGGCTGCTTGCAGTGCAGTGCTCAATTTACATGCAATTCCAAGACATAGCGCAGGTGAAACTCGAATTAATGTGGGCACAATCGTAGCGGGCACAGATCGAAATGTTATTCCAGATGAGGCAAGACTAAAGATTGAAACACGTGGTGCCAATACGGCTATTAACGCCTATGTCAAGGATTATGCTTATCAAGTGATCAAACATGCGGGATTAATGCATCAAGTGGAAACAGAAATAGAAGTTGTCGGGGAAGCTGTTGGCGGAAAATCAGATGAACAATTGATTGATATCATTGGCTCTGTTGCGAAACGTTTGAATGTGTTCGATGAAATTGTGGCATCTGACGATCATGCAGGTGGCAGTGAGGATTTTACTTACATGATGTCAGCTGTTCAAGCGCAGGGCGGCAAAGCAGCCTTTTTTATGGTGGGGGCATCGCCTGATGGTACCGGTGGCATTGGGCACCATACTTCAAACTTTGACTTTAAAGAAGACGCTTTAGTAGAATCTATAAAGCTCTTTACAGGTATTGTCTTAAGTTTATTGTAAGCGACAGATTATTGTACAATAACAGAATTTGAGGCTAAAGGCTTCCTCTCAGAAACCAGTTGGAAAGGACGTCAGCGAAAATTGTCACTGGTATTTTGGATGAATTGGAAGGGAGATAACATGGACAAAAGAGAATGGGTATCTCATTTTATTGAATCAAGGGCTGATGAATTTATTGAACTTCAAAATAGGATATGGGATTTTGCTGAGATTAGGTTCAAAGAAGTGAAATCGGCATCGCTTTTGATGAAAATGCTTGAGGCCAATGGTTTCATATTGGAAAAGCCAGTAGATTACTTGGAAACCGCTTTTAGAGCAACATATGGTTCTGGAAAACCACAGATTGGGTTGTTGGCAGAATTCGATGCACTTTCTGGTCTGAGCCAATGTGCAGATACAATAAATCAGGAGAAGATAAGCACAACGGATAATGGGCATGGTTGTGGTCATCAGATACTTGGAAGTGCTGTTATTGCAGCTGCAATTGCACTGAAATCTTACATGGAAACGCATGAACTCTCAGGAAAAATTGTGGTCTTGGGTTGCCCTGGTGAAGAAGGTGGTTCTGGCAAGACTTTTATGGCGAGAGAAGGCGTTTTTGATGAACTGGATGTGGCGTTGACTTGGCATCCTATGACGCATAATGCCGTGTTTGGTTCAGAAACCTTGGCAAATTGTCAGGCTTATTTCAAGTTTAAGGGCGTTAGCGCTCATGCGGCAGCGACGCCACATCTCGGACGAAGTGCGCTAGATGCAGTGGAACTTATGAATGTAGGTACTAATTTTTTAAGAGAACATATGCCGCCTGAGGCTCGAGTGCATTATGCAATTACGGATACAGGTGGTCGGTCGCCTAATGTTGTACAAGCTGAATCGGAAGTGCTCTATTTGATTAGATCACCTAAAATAGCAGAAGTAAATGCGCTGTATGAGCGCGTATGTGATATTGCTAAGGGTGCTGCTCTAATGACAGGGACTCAGGTTGAAATAACATTTGATAAGGCTTGTTCAAACTATATGCCCAATGACACATTGGGACAGATTATCGCAGAGCAAATGCAAGTGCCTAAATTTGGAGATGAAGACTATAAAAGAGCAGAACGCATTCGAGGAACTTTTAAAACTGAGGAGATTGAAAATGACATTGTCATGGCTGAAGGCATTATGGGTGAAACCACCTCTGAATTTAAAAAAGCCTATAGACAAAAGGTTCTGGCCGATGTTGCTTTGCCCTATAGTGCAAGGCAGAAAAGGCTCTATGGATCGACTGATGTTGGCGATGTGAGCTGGATCGTTCCAACAGCGCAGTTTTATATAGCAAGTGCTGCAATTGGAACCTCCATGCATACTTGGCAAATGGTGTCGCAAGGTCGTACCTCCACTGCTCATGCAGGTTTAATGGCAGCAGCTGAGACATTGGCACTTACAGTTATTGAATTGCTAGAACATCCGGCCTATATTGAACGCGCTCAGGAAGAACATCGAGAAAAGCTATCTGGCAATCCATACATTTGTCCTATTCCAAGTGGTGTTTATCCAAAAATGCCTTGAAAATCAATCTCATTGTGGTGAAAGAGAAGCGCTGGATATGTTCAAAAAACAGAACTTTTTGAAAAAAAGGCGCAAGTGTCTTTGATTCGCGGACATGATGTGATATTGATTTCGACGGTATGTTAATAAATTAGAATTATCAGAAAAAAATCTATTTGGGTGTTGACATAATCCCTAAAAATGTTTATAATCAATTTCAATATCAACTAAAAAAAAGTTAAAGATAGTGATGGAGAACGATTCCTAAAGGAAACTGTTCAAAGCGAGCCACAGAGGGTGCAAGTGTGGTAGCAGTGTTGGGATGAAAATCACTCCTGAATTGATGATTCGATAATGTAGATGATTCCGGCTGTCACCGTTAATAGACTGGAGTTCATTGAATTTTTTTACGACGTGCATGAGATGAGTAAATATGGATCTGATGTGTGAAGATCGTAAAAGGGTGAGATCGACTTGATGAGAGCAGTTTTTTTAAGCTGAAATTGGGTGGTACCGCGGATAATAATTCGTCCCTATAGACAATCATATGAGATTGTTTATAGGGACTTTTTTATACGAAAAAGACGCTGGTCGCAGACAATTTTGGGAGGAGTGAGGATTATGCTAAGAAAGATTTATGCAAGTACTGATTACGGGGTACATTCACTGATTAAGGTAGTGGCAACATTGAGGAGAAAAGAGTTTGATGTAGTGGGTGTCAACATGAACTGCTTTGATGAGGAACGTGCAGACATATGCATAACCTTAAGAGAAAAGGAAAAACTCAATGCTGAATATGCTAAATATCAGCTTGAAAAAATTATAGATATTCAAAATATTACAATTGATGGAGGAGAGAACTAATGAAAGTTTACTACAAAGAGGATGTGACAACAAAACACTTAGAAGGCAAAAAAGTGGCGGTAATTGGATTCGGTTCACAAGGACATGCACATGCGCTCAACATGAAAGATTCAGGCGTAGATGTATGTGTTGGTTTATATGAAGGTAGCCCATCTAAGGCAAAAGCTGAGGCTGGTGGTCTTGAAGTATTTACAGTGGCAGAAGCCGTTAAAAAATCAGATGTCATTATGATTTTGCTTCCAGATGAAAAACAAAGAATGGTATATGAAGCAGAAATTAAACCATACTTAACAGAAGGTAAAGCGTTGGCGTTTGCACATGGTTTCAACATTCACTTCACTCAAATTCATCCACCTAAAAATGTCGATGTGTTTATGGTAGCACCTAAGGGCCCAGGACATTTGGTGAGAAGAGTTTACCAAGAGGGTAAAGGCGTGCCTAACTTATTTGCTGTTCATCAAGATTACACTGGCACTGCACGTGATTTAGCGCTCGAGTATGCCAATGCAATTGGTGGTACAAGAGCAGGTGTCATCGAAACAACATTCCAAGAAGAAACAGAAACAGACTTATTTGGTGAGCAAGTTGTTCTCTGTGGTGGCTTAACTTCATTGATCAAAGCAGGTTTTGAGACTTTGACTGAAGCGGGTTATCAACCAGAAATCGCATATTTTGAGTGTCTTCATGAGATCAAACTTATTGTAGATTTACTTTATGAAGGCGGATTTGAGAAGATGAGATATTCTGTTAGCGATACAGCAGAGTATGGCGATTATGCAACAGGTAAGAGAATTATAACAGATGAAACTAAAGCAGAAATGAAAAAAGTGCTTTCTGAAATTCAAACGGGAAAATTTGCACAAGAATTCTTGCTTGAAAATCAATTGAATAGACCAATGTTCAACAGAGTTAAAGCGCTTGAACTCGAGCATCCAATTGTTGAAGTGGGTAAGAGATTAAGAGGCATGATGTCTTGGATTGAAGAATAATTTAGAGGTTCTATAGGCATATTCTCCAATAGTGATTTAAGATTTGTGAGGGAGATTAATGAAAAAATTCGATTATAAATCAGACAAATACACGAGTGCCAATATTGTGAACGGTGTGGAAAAAACGCCACACCGTTCTCTTTTAAAAGCACTTGGACTTTCAAACAGTGATATGAAAAAACCTTTTGTTGCCGTGGTGAATTCGTACAATGAAATTGTACCGGGACATGTTGAGCTTAAGCGTGTGGTAGATGCCGTTAAGAAGGGCATTCTAATGGCAGGTGGACTGCCTTTTGAAATCCCTGCCATAGCAGTTTGTGATGGCATTGCCATGAATCATGAGGGCATGAAGTATTCACTTGCTTCAAGGGAATTGATTGCAGATAGTATTGAGATCATGGTGAAGGCGCATGCCTTTGATGGCATTGTCTTTGTGCCGAACTGTGATAAGACTGTACCGGGGATGCTCATGGCGGCAGCGCGCATTGATAGACCTTCTATCTTTGTCAGTGGTGGCCCAATGCTTGCAGGGAAGTTCTCAGGTTCTATGGACACTTTAAATGAAATTAGAAAAGGTGCTGTGAATACTGCTATTGACTTGACCACTGCATTTGAAGCTGTAGGGGCTTATCAAAATACGAAGATCGATTTGAATGTACTTGAAGAAATTGAGGACTCGGCTTGTCCAACATGTGGATCGTGTTCGGGCATGTTCACTGCCAACTCAATGAATTGTATTACAGAGGTTTTGGGGCTTGCATTATCCGGTAACGGTACGATTCCAGCGGTTTATCAAGATCGTGTTAGACTGGCTAAGGACACAGGAGAACGCATTGTTGAGCTGATCGAGATGGATTTAAAACCTAGAGACATTGTAACGGCTCAAGCACTTAAAAATGCACTTACTGTGGATATGGCATTGGGATGTTCCACAAATACGATTTTGCACTTAACTGCAATTGCCAACGAACTGGAATTGCCTATTGGACTTTCGGACTTTGATGCGGTATGTGAAAAGACGCCAAATCTTTGTAAATTGAGCCCAGCAGGACCTTGGCATATTCAAGATTTACATGAAGACGGCGGTATAGATGCCGTTATGAAAGAACTTTCTAAGGCAGATCTTTTGGACCTTGACGTTAAAACTGTTTCAGAAGGTGTGTTTTTAAGTCAAAAACTGAAATCTGCTCAACGAAAATCAAAGGGGATTATTGCATCCATAGAGACACCTTATAGCCCGACAGGTGGTTTAAAGGTTCTAAAGGGCACATTAGCGCCAAATGGAGCTGTGGTGAAAAAATCAGCAGTTTCGGAGAAAATGCTAAAAAATATTGGCAAGGCACGCGTGTTTGAATCTGAAGAAGCTGCAACAGAAGCGATTTTAAACAGACAAATTGTGCCAGGTGATGTGGTGGTTATACGCTATGAAGGCCCTAAAGGTGGCCCAGGTATGCGTGAAATGTTGACACCGACCTCTGCACTATCAGGGATGGGCTTAGATGAAGCGGTATCGCTTATAACAGATGGTAGATTTTCTGGTGGTACAAGAGGTGCGGCTATTGGACATGTCTCCCCCGAAGCTTATGAAGGCGGCGTCATTGGATTGGTTAAAGAGGGCGATCTCATTGAAATCAACATCCCAGAGGGGGTTTTGAATTTACAGGTTTCAGAAGACGAGCTCGAATTGAGACGATCAACACACCAAATCTTTGAAAAGCCAGTAAAAGGGTATTTAACACGTTACCGTCAGTCTGTAACATCTGCAGATGAAGGTGCGATTAGTAAAAAATAGAAGTTTGACAGAAGTTTATAAAAATATGGACATCTAATAGATAAAGGAGCAGGGGTATATGCTGAAAAATGGCGCTCAGATATTACTAGATTTATTATATGAAAGTGGCATTGACACAATTTTTGGATACCCAGGTGGCGCTGTGATTCCTCTATATCACGAACTTGGCGCACAATATGACCGCTTTACCCATATTAGAACTTCACATGAGCAAGGTGCAGTGCATGCTGCAGATGGCTATGCGCGTTCTACAGGTAAATTGGGTGTCTGCTTTGCTACTTCCGGACCGGGTGTTACCAATACGGTAACAGGTATAGCAACCGCTTATCTTGATTCATCGCCACTCTTAGTGATTTCAGGTCAAGTGCCAACAGCATTGTTAGGTAAAGATTCATTTCAGGAGATTGATATCACAGGGATGTGCATGTCGATTACCAAGTACTCTGTTCTTGTGAGAAAAATTGAAGACCTTGAAAAAATTATTAGAAAAGCGATTAAGATAGCAACGAGCGGTAGACCGGGTCCAGTTTTAATAGATATTCCTAAAGATTTGTTTATCAAAGAAGTAGAATTTCCAAGGTATCCGGATTATGAATATGAGATGAGTCAACCCAAAATTGATCTGGAAAAAGTTCAATACGCATGTGCACTGATCAATCAATCGGAAAGGCCAATTGTCTATGCAGGTGGCGGTATCCGAATTGCTGAGGCACATGAAGGACTTAGACGGTTTTGTGTAGATAAAGAAATCCCTGTGGTAAATACACTGATGAGTTTGGGCACTTTTCCGAGAACACACGAACTTTCTCTTGGCATGGTGGGCATGCATGGTTACCCAGAAGCCAATATGGCCATTACAAAATCGGACTTGATTATTGCTATCGGCGCAAGATTTAGTGACCGTGTTATCGGGAATCCCAAGGATTTCGCAGAACATGCTAAAGTCATTCACGTGGACTTTGATCTTACTGAATTCAGTAAGAATATTGATGCTGATGTGGATATTTGTGGCGATTTAAATGTGATTTTAGAGCATTTTAATCAAAATGTTGAAGAAAGGCATCGTGGACCGTGGCTTAAAGAAATTAAAGTTTACTGTGTTGAACAACAGATTTCAGAAACCATGGGCGAGGGCTTGCCCCCTAAAGATGTGATTGAAACTGTTCATGAGAGTCTTGGAGGCACCAGTATTATCGCCACCGATGTGGGCCAGCATCAGATGTGGACGGCTCAGTACTTTAAATTTCAAAATCAACGGCAATTTATTACCTCAGGTGGCCTTGGCACAATGGGTTTTGGCCTTGGTGCTGCCATTGGTGCTAAAATGGGGAATCCTGATAAACATGTGGTATTGATTACTGGGGATGGCAGCTTTAGAATGAATAATAACGAACTTGCCACAGTGATGGATTACAACATCCCTATGCTAATCATTTTATTCAATAACAGCGTGCTGGGTATGGTTCGGCAATGGCAAAAATTGTTTCAAGCGGGCAGATATGCAGAAACAACGCTTTCAACGCATATGGATTATTGTAAACTTGCCAGTGCTTATGGCATAGAGAGTATTAAGGCAAGGTCCATTTTCGAACTCAAACAGAGTGTGGAACGCTTTAAGAAAAGTGGAAAAGCGATGTTTATAGAATGTAAAATCAACAAGAATGAAGATGTATATCCAATTGTGCCGCCTGGAAAATCCATTGACCAGTATTTGACACGATAACATTATTAAATCTCTATAGCTTAGCTATAGGTTTAAACTCCAATAAGTAAGAGAAAAGAACTCATTCAGGACAGTGAGTTCTTTTCTCTTTTACATAGCATCATGATACATTGTTTTAGAGTCAATTATATACAAGAATCAACATTCATTTTGCGATATGATTATTCTGAGGTGATGCATATGAAATGTGTAATGATAATTGATTTAGAATTGCCACTGGGTATTCAGATGAATACAGCGGCGGCACTTGGTATAAGCTTGGCAAGTGCAGTAGAAGGACTCACTGGGAAAAGTGTGGTAGACCAAGAAGGTCATATTTATGAAGGTATTACCAATGTGCCTATTCCAATATTAGCGCTGAAGGGTGATGAGATCAAGGCCAAATATGATGTCTTGTTGGAGAATCAAAATCCAGAATTAAAAGTGTATGCTTTTGTGGATGTAGCTCAAAAATCGCTCTCCTATGAAGATTATGAGATGAAACTTGCGCGTACAAAATACGCTGATGTGGGATTTTTGGGATTATGCATTTATGGACCAAAAAAAATGGTCAATAAATTAACTGGCAATATAAAAATGATGAGATAATAATATAATATGAAACTATAAAGGGATTAACTGAAAAAAATTTTTAAAAAGCAATAAAAATGCTTTTCTCCAGAGTCTAATAGATGGTTGGAGTGTCCAAATGCTAGAGTTGAATCAAATTCTAAATCTGAACTATGTCTTTCACGTAAAGCAAATGATATAGTACAAATAGAGGTTTGTGTGAAGCTGAATTTTGACATTTTAACGATAGATGAATCTGGAGTTTTTTTTGAAAGGAGTGAACGCTGTTGGATTCAGAGGAGTTTGCAAAACACATCGAACAAATCAGAATGAAACTGTATAAGACCGCTTTGCTCTATATTGGAAACGAGTCTGCTGCAATTGATATTTTGGATGAAACTGTATATAAAGCGCTGAGAGGGTATAAAAAACTGCGCCAACCAGAATATTTTGATACTTGGATCACGCGTATACTTATCAATGAATGTCATAATGAGCGTAAAAGGCTCAAACGTTGTAGCCCTATGGCAGAACTACCTGAATCCGCTGTTGAAGATTTTGATGCTCTTCCTTTGAAAGAGGCAGTTGGTTGCTTACCCAAAGCGTTAAAAGAAGTTGTCATCTTGCGCTACTTTTCTGGTTATACACTTAAGGATACGGCAAATGCGCTCCAAATACCTCTGGGAACTGCTGCGACGCGTCAAAGAAGAGCTCTGGCATTGCTGAGGATTGAACTTGGAGAGGAGGAAGTTGTGTGAATCGAAATGAAGAATACAAACGGTTGATTCAAGAATTGGAGATACCGGTTCCCGCTTTGGAGTATACGTTGACAAGGGCTAAAGCGAAAAGGTTTCGTCGGAAATGGCTTTTTCGTCCTGCAGTAGGCCTAGTATCTGTATTTGCTTGTTTTATTATGCTAGTGAATTTTTACTCGCCAGTGGCTTATGCCTTTTCTAGAGTACCTATATTAAAAGATCTTGCTGAAGCGGTGACCTTTTCAAGATCTTTAACGGAAGCTGTAAGAAATGAATATGTTCAGCCTGTGGCACTACAGCAAACCGATAATGGTGTAACAGCTCGGATTGAATATTTAATCGTCGATCAAAAGCAAGTCAATGTATTCTTCAATTTGGAATCTGACTTATATGCTCATATGAATATAAAACCAGAGGTGTATCAACCTGACGGAAAAACGCATGCCAATTGCAGCTTTGCATTTGGGGGCTATGATGCTCAGGAGGATCCATTAGGGAGTATTACCATTGATTTTTTTAATAGTGACGTACCCGATCAGTTGTTATTGAAACTAGATATAATTGGCAGTGAAGACTCTCAAATGACAGCATCTGAAGTGGATACAATAGAGGATGACTATGAGTCTGATTATGAGTCTGAGCATGAAGTAGAGTATGTTGCACATTTTGAGTTTCTTTTGACCTTTGATCCAACCTTTACAGCACCCAAAAAAGAAATTGAAATCAATCAGATTGTAACATTGGGTGATCAACAGATTAAACTGACCAATATGGAAGTCTACCCAACACATTTGAGATTGAATGTGGCCGATGTCTCAGAGAACACAGCTTGGTTAAAGCGATTAGATTTTTTTGTTGAAACGGGTGATGGACTGACTTTTGATAAAATCACAAACGGCATTACCGCCGTAGGCTCTATAGATTCGCCGATGATGGTATCTTATCGTGCAGACAGCCCTTATTTCTATAAAGCGGATCGCTTTAAAATTGTCATAAGTGGTGCGGAGTGGTTGGATAAGGATATGGAAACCACTCATCTTGATTTAATAAGTGGGCAAGTGGATAGAATGCCAGAGGGCACTGAAATTTCTAAAATTACTCGAAAAGATAATAATTGGACGATTATAGTGTTGGCTAAAGAACATCATAAACATATGGAAGAAAGACCATCTTTCCATCAAATTTTTATGAGTAATTATTATGATCCTGATGGCAATGAGCATGAAATTCACAGTTGGATTACAAGTGGAGCTATGGAAGAGCCAGAAGCAGATCAAAACTATTTTGAGTGTGAAATATCATTAAAAAATTATCCTTATGATGAAGTCTGGTTAGTACCTGCTTATTCTCACGAATGGTCAACCGATAAGCCAGTTGAATTGAATGTCCAATAGGTGCTTTAAATGACTTGATACGCGTTTACTCTACAATAAAAAAACTGGTATCCTAAAAATGCCTTTTTACTGGATCTTTACAATACCAATATATTTTATATAATCAGATTAGAGGAGGACTCTATAGCGAATAAGAGGATTCTACTGAGATGAGAAAGGGGCAAGAACGTGCAGATAAATGTAAAAAGCGAACAGGTACAGATTGGCGTATTAAGCGTAAAAAATTTTAAGGCTAGGGCAGATCAGGATGAATTTAATCTTTTAGTCCATCAGACCATTGCGAAGATCAACCAAGATTATGGGATGTTGAGTCGAAAGCAATTAAAGAAGAAATCACCTATAGATGAATATGCAGAATATTATAAACGATACGGATACAGTTATCCCGTTCTAGGGCAATTGGAGTCTTTTCTCAAGGGCGAGAAACAATTAGAAGAGGATATACCGCTTTTGAAAATTCTGCTCCTTACTGAATTAGAGAGCATGCTTTTGATGGCTGGTCATGATATGAATGCTATCCAAATGCCACTGACGTTAGATAGAGGACCACAAGATACAGAAATTGAATATGTTGGCATCAGTAAACGTAATCAAAAGATAGGTATAAATGATTTTTACATTAGAGATACAGAAGCTGTCATTTCAAGTGTCTTAAGAGGTCCTGACTACAGGACACGCATCACCGAAAGCACGCAAGATGCCCTATTTATCATTTACGGGCTGTATGAAACAAATCCATTGGAGGAAGAGCTTCAAAGGACACTGGATCGGCTAGAGAAGCTCTTAAAGGCATGTTCACCAGAATGCATTATTGGAGCAAAAAATATTGTACAAAAGAATAGTTTGTAAAAAACAGCCTATGCAAAACATAAATTATTAATCATCACAATTAAAAAAACGCGAATTAAGAAAAGCCACGGATTTGAACTTAACTTTCCTCGAAAGCGAGCTCAACCCCGTGGCTTTATTAAATGGTTTCAGGCCTTTATTGAATATTTTTTACTCATTGATGTTTAAATCTTAAAACACGTGATGAATTGAGTACTGCCAGTAAAGCAACCCCTACATCACCGAATATTGCAAGCCACATTGTACCAAAACCAATGACGCCTAGAATCATAATTAGGATTTTGATGCCAAGTGCGAAGATAATGTTTTGTGAGACAATACGCTTAGTAAATTTTGAAATTGAGATCGCTGTGACAAGTTTTGAAGGTTCATCTGTCATAAAAACAATATCAGAAGCTTCTATGGCAGCATCACTACCGATAGAGCCCATGGAGATGCCCACGTCTGCAAGCGTTAATACTGGAGCATCGTTGATACCGTCGCCCAAGAATGCAATTTTCTTACCTTTATCTTTTAAATCTTGAACTTGTTTGAATTTATCTTCTGGTAAAAGGGCGCTTCTGTAATTCTTAATAGAGAGTGTCTTGGCGATTTCGTTTGCCTGTAACTCGCGATCCCCTGTGAGCATCCAAACTTCATGATTCATTTTGTTCAAGGCATCAATGGTCTTTTGGCTGTCAGGTTTCAACATATCGCCAAGGACAATGGCACCTAGATATTGTTTGTTTTTAAAGATATATACGATTGTCCCGCTCATCTCAAGCTCTGGAACACTGAGGTCATATAGCTTGGCAATAGATGCATTACCAGCGAGATAGACATTGTCGGCATATTCAACTTTAACGCCCTTACCGCTGATTTCTTCCACAGCGTCACCTGTTATGGTCTCAAATTCAGACACATTTTCAAGTTTTGAGATATACTCAATAATGGATTTTGCTATAGGATGTGTTGAATTTCTTTCGCATAAATAAGCGCTTTCAATAAGATCTTTATTAGAGGCGTCTTTAGCCAATACAATATTGCTTACTTCAAAGCGACCTTTGGTGAGTGTGCCCGTTTTATCAAATACAACGGTGTCAATTTGACTTAAAGCTTCAAGATAGTTACTGCCTTTGACAAGAATACCGTTTTTGGAAGCCGTACCAATACCGCTGAAGAAACCAAGTGGTACAGATAACACCAAGGCACATGGACATGAAATTACAAGAAAGATCAAACTCTTATAAAGCCATTCGTGAAAATGAGCGCCTGAGATCACTAGAGGTGGCACTATGGCAATAAATGCTGCAATCCCAACTACAATAGGCGTATAAACTCGGGCAAATTTTGTGATGAAGTGTTCTGTTTTTGCCTTTTGACCACTTGCGTTTTCAACTAAGTCGAGTATTCTAGCAACTGTAGAATCCTTGTAGACCTTAGTTACTTTTATTTTGATTACGGCATTGATAACAACCGTTCCGCTGAGTACACTGTCATTGATGCCATAACTCATTGGCAGCGATTCACCTGTTAGTGCAGAGGTATCAATCATGGTACGACCTTCAATGATGGTACCATCAAGTGGAATTCTCATACCGGGTTTAACTAAAATGACGTCATTGATTTTAACTTCTTCAGGTGAGACTTCTCTTTGTGAATGTTCTCCCACAAGTATGGCCTTATCCGGTCTGATGTTGATGAGCGATTTGATGGCATCTCTGGAGTGATTAACAGCTAAATCTTCGAAAAACTCTCCAATTTCATAAAAAATCATAACGGCAACGGCTTCTGGATACTCGCCAATACCAATTGCACCAAAAGTTGCAATGGACATAAGGAAGTTTTCATCAAACACGCGCCCTTTTAAGATATTTTTAAATGATTTGAATAAGACGCGATGCCCAGAAATGATATATGCAACACCGAGCAAGCCCAATTTGAGTTCGAATTCTGGCGCCGCAAAGGAACTGAAGAAAAGCGCTAAGCTTATGCCTAATCGAATGAGTTCCTTAATTGTGTGTGATTTATGTGCATCAGCAGTTACTTTAGAATCCAAATCCGATTTTAAAACGACCTTGACATCGGGTTCAAGATCCGTGACGATTTTTTCGATTTCTTTTATTTTCAAAGAAGAATCTTGTTTTGAGATATGCTTTTCATCGTATTCAAATGTCAACTTCGATTGAGAAAAATCCAAATTAACTTTACTAAGACCGTGAATACCTTTTGTTTTGGTCTCAATTTTTGCGGCGCAATTGGCACAGCCAAGGCCATCTAAATATAAATCTACTCTTGTCATGGGTTCACCTACCTACTTGTGAATAACGTGATCAATGCCTTGCGTGAGTATGGTCAGAACATGATCATCATCTAATGAGTAATAAACAACCTTTCCTTCTTTTCTATTTTTAACAAGTCCTGCCTGTTTCAATACACGTAGTTGGTGTGAAATGGCAGATTGTGTCATATCCAGAGAACTGGATATGGCTTGAACACAAAGTTCAGATGTGATCAGGAGATACAAAATTTTTATACGAGTAGGATCTCCAAACACTTTGAAGATATCAGCTACGGAACTGGCCATATCGTTTTCAAGTACGATGTTTATGCCGTCGCGGATTGCTTCATCCAATACTAAAGAACATTTACAAATTTTTTGTTCAGTCATAGGTATACCTTTTATCCTTTCGTGATCTAATAGAGAACACATGAACAATTGAACGTATGAACAACTGCTCATATGTAGTTTAACTTAATTTTAAAAAAAAATCAATAGGATTTGTCATTATAAATAAAAAAAATTGAGCTAAAAGGTTTTCTACGAAGCTTCAATCTAGAAAACCTTTTAGTGGGCAATGATGAATTAAAAAATTGGATTCAAAGCTGTTCAAGCTGTTTCAGTTGCTTTTTTAAGTATAGGATAAGATCAAATCTCAACTGTTCTGGATGAATGCTTAAAATACCTTCGGAGAATTTAGACAAATAGGCTGTGATAAATCGGATTTCATGATCATCATAATGACCCTTTAAAAAGACTTGGTCGTTTTCAGTGCACAGTTTAATCGTGGGATAATTTTCTTTATAATAGACATCAACCAAATTAGGCGCAATTTCAATTTTAAATTCATGTTGCTTTGAATAATGGTTTGAGCTTTTTTGCTTGAGAATGTCCTGATTAATTGGTGTTAGGTGTGTTGCAACTTCTAATGTCTCTATTTTATCGCAGCGAAAGACTTTAATGGATTTTGACAAATGATCATAACCTGTTGCATACCACTGATTAAAGCTGGATGAAACTTTATAAAATTGAATTGTATAGGATTTACTTCGATATAAAATGGTGACAACATTATTGGCTAATATACTTTGAATGATATCGCTAAGATGATGACTTTCGTAGGGCTGACTTATGTTTTCAAAACGAATAATACGCTCTAATTCGTGAAGTCTATTCTGAGATAAGGTTGAGACATTATCTAAAAACTTTTGTTGTATTCTTGAAAATTCTATATTAAAGGGAAGTGATTTATAGTTTTTAACAGTCATAAGCGATAAGTACAGAATAAATAACTCATCATCGGTAAAATGAATTGCGGGTAATACCTTATTATTCAGTAAGACGTATTTACCATAGCGGCCAGATTCGCTGTAAAAAGATAAACCGATTTCTTCTAAAGAATCAATATCTCGAAGTGCAGTACTTTTTGAAATGCTGTATTGAGTCATGAGATCTGAAAGATTAAAGTGCTTTTTATCGGACAGATAGCGCAACATGCTATTTAGGCGTTCGCTTTTTTTCATAATTTATACCTCCAACGGTATCAAGTTCTGACACCTTATAATGATATGATAATACTACAAGTTATCATAAACATCAATCCCCAAGGAGGCATACACATGAAAAGAAAATATTTTGAATCTAACGGATTAAAGCTATCCTATCTTGATAACGAAGAAATAGGAAAGCCAATGATACTCTGTCTACATGGTTTGTTTGGAAATGCAAGGTATTATTCAAATTTCCTTGAACTAAAAAAATACCATGTACTTAGTTTGGATCAAAGAGGGCATGGCTTTAGTCAGCATGCCGCAACTGGACAATACACTTGTGAACATTTACTGAGCGATTTTCTAAGTTTTTTAGATAAGGTTAGTAAAGAGAATCCCGTAATGGTCATTGGACATTCTCTAGGGGGCATTATTGCTTACTATGCAGCAGCAGAACGTTCAAATATAAGTAAGCTAGTTGTAGAAGATATTGGCGCAATTGTAAAGGGCGATGCATCATTTGCATCTCAAATAACGCATCGGACTTCCTCTCTGCTTATGTTAAGTGATAGTCTTAAAAAGTTTGGGATTAAAGAGCCTAGTTACTTTATGGAAAGTGCGTTCAATGATGAAGCGGGCTGGGGATTCAGATTTGACAAGGAACATATGGCAGAAATACATGAAAGTATAAATGGAGACCACTGGGATGTATTGCTTTCCAGTAGCTGTCCAATGTTGTTGGTTCATGGACAAAATTCGTGGGTTGTTTCGGATGAGCACGTCATTGAAATAGGGGAAAAGCGTGAAAATACAAAGGTAGTTATGTTTGAGCATATTTCACATGGTATCAATATGGAAGTGCCAAATGAATTTCTTGAGCATGTAAATTGTTTTTTAAACGAATAGGGACTCGCACTCTAAACTGGATTTTGATACTCTAACTATTTAATCATTGTCCGTCAAAACTTTTTTTTTTCGGACACGTCCTCGTCTAACCGCTTAGAGCAGGTTGAACATTCCTGTCTCTAAGCTGGACGAATACTAATGTTGATAACAACATTTGAGTCATCTTTCGATGCCTCAAACCGATTTTCGCTGACGCTGTTTGAGGTTGAACATCCCTCTTCACGGCTTTCGGCTCAAATCTTGTTGTACAACAACATTTGAGTCATCTTTCGATGCCTCAAACCGATTTTCGCTGACGCTGTTTGAGGTTGAATATCCCTCTTCACGGCTTTCGGCTCAAATCTTGTTGTTTAAATAAAAAACCTCAATTCTAAAAATGCAGAATTGAGGTTTAGTATGCAGTGATACTTGTCTCTATTTAGATTGAACAGCTTTTAATAGCGATCATCAAAAGATTCATATCGTCTTGGTGAATGTAATAGTTCGTGCTCTAGGCGTTTTAATCTTTTAGACTTTGACACGTAGAGCACTGTAATAAAAATCGAGTACAGGAAGAGGATGATGATAGAAATGATAATGCTTATTCCCAGTGCTACATAGAAATCGTCGTCAAAGTCTTCAGAAGCACCTGCATCTAAATCGCTTGGATCATCACTTGCCTCAGAATCAGCATTGGCCTTTTGAGTGGCGTAGTATTCTTTGTAAGCCATTTTAATTTCACTTGGACTATATAGATAATCTAGAGCAGGATGCTTGTCATAGTATTTAAGGGATTCAAGCGTTTGATCCATTTCACCGAGCAATCCCTCAAAATGTGTAAAGAGCGTCGAATAAAATTTTGTGCTGTCCAAATCTATTTCAAGATTTGCCATTTGTGTCACTGGAGACAGCGAGCTGCCACTTTTCAAAAAATCCAAATATTTTTTTTGATAAGCATCCCCTTCGGTGATTAAATGATCTTTAATGGCAGTGGATGCGGCGAGGCTCATGGCATATGAATAGACATAGAAAGTTTGGTACATGTGTGGAATTTGCATCCATTGATACTGATAGGCATCATCTAAGATAACGCTATTGCCGTAATAGTCTTCTGAAGTTTCAAGCCAGAGCGTATTTAAACGATCTAGAGAGAGGGGATTGCCCTTTTCAGCTTCATCATAAACACGCATTTCGAAATCGGCTAGGATCGTTTGCATGAAGAAGGTTTCATAATAGAGTTCAATTTCTTTTTCTAAATAAAAGAGTTTGAGCTCATCGTCATCGGCTTTGTTCTTTAAAGATTCAAGCAATAATAATTCATTTAAAGTGGACGTGGCTTCTGATGGAAAAGAACCCACGTTTGTATCAAAATAATTTTGGTTTTCTATGGTGTACATCTGATGCATGGCATGTCCGAGCTCATGAGCCAAGGTGGATTCGCTTATAAAATCATCACTGTAATTGAGTAATATATATACAGGAGCATCGTAAGCGCCCCAAGTATATTGCGAATTGGTTTTAAACTCATCGGGATAGACGTCGATGTTGCCGCTTTCTAAAAATAAATTAAGCTTCGCAGTATACTGATCTCCAAGTGGTGCAAGTGCATCTATGACCGAACGAATACTGTCTTCATAAGAAATTTCCTGATAATAAGAACTCGCATAGGGCAGATGAAAATCTGAGCTGTGGAACTCTTCATAACCAAGGGATTTTTGTTTTATGTGATTAAACTGTTGAATTAACTGAGCGTTTGCACGTGTTGTCTCAATGAGATTTCTATACTGATCAGGTTCTATGATGCCGGAAGTGGCATATTCAAGCACAGAATCATAGCCGCGTGATTTGGCGAGAAATATGTTTTTTTGAACCTCTGCGATATAAATGCTTGCAATCGTGTTGGCGTGTTGACTATAAGGTTTGGCATAAGCATCGTTTGCCTTAACCCGATCGTCAAGTTGATTGCTATAAAAGTAAATGGTATCGATATCAAAATCAAAACGACGCGTATCCCCAAGTGGATCTAAAAAATCATCATAGTGAACGTCGGATGTGGTGAGCTGATCGTAGATCTTCTTAGGCATTTCAGAAAATTCAGTGGCATAAGCTAAGACGTTTTCCGCCTCTTCAGTAAGCACATGTGCTCTTTCGTCAACAAGGGACAGGAAAAAGCTTTCAAAAGGTTGAAATTGTCGTTTTTTTGATAAATGAATGAGTTCATCATCCGTGTATGTCATAAGCTCAGGGTTAATAAAAGCCGCAGCTTCTTCCAAATTCGCATAAGCATCCATCGCTGTGGAAACATATTCTTGATAATCTGAATTTGCCGTATTTGTATCTTGGAGCATAGAGGCATAAACATAGAGCTTATCACTTAGGATGGAGGCTTCAAGGTATAGCGTTAAACACGCTTCTAACTGTTTTGGATCAGAGAGCTGACCTTTAAAATTCATGAGTTTTGGAATAAGTTCTCTGTTGAGATTTTCTGCATTGGCGTTAAATTCAGTTGTATCAGCAAATATCTTTTCAAGATGCCACTGAGTGGGATGTTCTGTAGCAAAAGAGCATGTATTCAAAATAAGTAGTAAGATAAGTGTGAGTCCTATTGATTTTCTAATACTTTTGGATAGGTCAATTGACATAGAGGCCTCCAGTTGGATTTGTGATGGTGGTGTCTTTCATCGTTTATATTTTAAATTTTAAATTGAATTTTAAAAAACCTCTTAATGATGTTAAAAATCATTAGAGGTTTTTTGTTGTTAAGCGGTCTTAACATAATGACGAACACATGATTAACATTAGTTGTTCTTGTTAAGTAAGGTATCTGATAATGCGGAGTTAAGGTTTGCAAAAGACTCATCTAGTCTGTCTAAATCACTTGTATCTAAGACTTCTAATTGTTGGAACATTTCGTTTGAGAAACGGTCCAAAGTCGTTTCAACAATCGCTTTTCCCTTTTCACTTAAAGAAATATAATAGATTCTTTTATCCAAGGCATCAATCTCTTTTGTAAAGTAGCCTTCATTAATTGCTGTCTTAATATATCTACTGCAGTTAGGTAGAGAAATATCAAGCAATTCAGAAACTTCTGAAATCATTAGCTTTTTGTGTCTATATACGGTTTGAAGCATTTTAAATTCTAGCTTACTAACATCTTGATGTTTATTTTTCTTAAAGCTAGAGTGGATAACTTCTTCGTAGATATCATTGAAAATAATGACTTGTTTAAGTATGCTGTTAATCTTGTTATCATTCATAAAATCACTCCTTATAATAGATTATAAATTTTTAAAGCCTTAATTGCAAGTAGTGTTTATTAAATATTTATAATTTGATTAGACAATAACAAAGAAAACGACATTTCCATATAATAGAATTAATCCCGAATTTGTCCTTGCCCATAAATAATATATTTTATTGTTGTCAAGGCTTCAAGTCCCATAGGGCCCCTAGCATGTAATTTTTGAGTACTAATGCCTATTTCAGCACCAAATCCAAATTGATTGCCATCGGTAAAACGCGTGGAAGCATTTACATAAACAGCAGCAGAGTCCACATGGTTTAGAAAATACTCAGAGTTGGCATAATTTTCAGTGAGAATCGCCTCTGAATGATGAGTGCTAAATATTTCGATGTGCTCAATGGCTTCTTTGATATTGGAAACGGCTTTTATGGCAAGTTTATAATCTAAATACTCTGTTTCCCAATCCGACTCTGTTGCCAAGCTGATATCATCTCCTAATTTGTTCAAATTGCTGAGATGGTCATAACATTTTTCGCAAACTGCTAGTTTAACATTCTCAAGACGGAGCGATTCAATAATTGGAATCAGGTGAGATTCCAAATTCTTTTCGTGAAGCAACACGGTTTCAACAGCATTGCAAGCACCTGGCTTTTGAACTTTTGCGTTGATGATAATATCTCTTGCATTATCAACAGGATATTGATGATCAACAAAAATATGACAATTGCCAGTGCCCGTTTCAATCACAGGAACTTTAGCATTTTCAAGAACAAATTGAATGAGTCCTGCGCCCCCTCTTGGAATGACGCAATCCAAAAATTTAAGCCCTAAAAATAATTTGATCAGTTCTCGATCAGAGCTTGGAATAAGCTGAACACATGAAACGGGAAGTGATCTAAACTTTAGTGCTTCTTGAATGGCTTCAATCAAGACAATGTTCGTATTGACAGCTTCTTTGCCGCCTTTTAAGATGACTGCATTGCCCGTTTTTAAACAAAGCGCTGCGGCATCCACAGTAACATTTGGCCTAGATTCGTAAATAATACCTATGACCCCCAGAGGCACGCGTTTAGCCCCTATATTGAGGCCTGCATCATTAAGCCACATCTTATCGAGAGATCCCACTGGATCTTTTAAAGCAACAGTTTGTTCGATGCCCTTAATCATATCTTGAATCCTTTTAGAATCCAATTTAAGGCGATCGAGCATAGCATCTGAGGTGCCTGCTTGCTTGGCATTTTTCATATCAAGTTCATTGGCAGCAAGAATTTTGGATTCAAAAGCCAGAAGTTGTTTGCCTATAGCTTGTAGCAATCTGTTTTTATCTGCTGAACTGAGCGTTCTAAGCCTTATAGCAGCTTCCTTTGCTTCAAATCCCATCTGTTCCAACATTTTTTTGTAATCTTTTATCATAATGAGCCTCCAGTATAGTCTACTTAATATGAGTTGCTAAAGTGGAAAAATGTCCCCAGGTCTTCGCCGTCCAGCGACCGATCTAGAATATGATCGACCTGACTGTTCACGATGAGCATGTTAATTTTTGAAGGCGCAAGCAATCTTGCCGCATTGAATTTCGTAATCATCCCTCCAGTACCCACTGAGGAATTAGAATCGCCTGCATCAATTGAGTCAAGTTCTTTGACATTGTTTATCTCAGATATTTGAATTGCGTTGGCATTTTGTCTTGGATCTTTATCATATACACCGTTGATATCCGATAAGATAATGAGACATTCAAAAGAAATCATTTTACAAACTTCTGCTGAAAGGGTATCGTTATCGCCGACTTTTATTTCATCTATGGCAACCACATCATTTTCATTGATGATGGGTATGATATTGCGTTCGGTTAAAGTATTCAGCGCGTTAGTACAGTGTTCTCTACGCGTTTCTTCATACATATCTTCTTTAGTTAAGAGTACCTGAGCAACTGTGATGCTGTATTCAGAGAAAAATTTTTCGTACATGTGCATAAGTGTACTTTGACCAACAGCGGCAGCAGCTTGTTTCTCAGGGATCGTTTTGGGGCGTTCACTCAAATGCATTTTGCCCATGCCAGCGGGTATAGCACCAGAAGAGACAACGATGATTTTTTTGCCACTGTTATGAATATTGGCAATTTGTCTGACCAAGGACTCCATCTTCCAAAGATCAATCAATCCATTTTCATGAGTGATTGATGAAGATCCAATTTTGATCACCAGTTTGTTTTGAGTAATAATTTCTTGACGCATAATGCCCCCTTAAAGTTAAGAAAATTTCGAAAATGTAACAAATGTATCGACGCATTATATCAAAAAAATGATCTTTAGTAAACCCGTACGCTCAAAAAACGCTCCAAAAAAACGGTATAAGCTGAAAAAAGTTCCCACAAAGGGGAACTTTTTATGTCAGCAAGGTTAGTCTGAAAGATAATTTTCCCAACTATGCCCCAATCATAAATGAGAGTTCAGCTTGACAGGCAACTTTACCGTCAACTTTTGCCACGGCCTTGCCCACACCAAAATTGGCTCTAGATTTTATGATTTCTATTTCAAGGTACAAAGTATCGCCAGGGATGACTTTTCTCCTGAACTTACAATTGTTAATTCCTGCAAAGTAAGCAATTTTACCTAAGTTTTCTTCTTTTTTCAAGAGAACCACTGCACCAACTTGTGCTAGCGCTTCTACTATGAGCACGCCAGGCATGACATGCTCCTGAGGAAAATGGCCTTGGAAAAAATATTCATTTGCTGTGACGTTTTTAATGCCCATAGCGCTTACGCCTTCTTCAAGTGCGACGATTTTATCCACCAGAAGAAAAGGATAGCGATGAGGAATAATTTCTTGTATCTGATTGCTATTCAATAGGGTTTCCATTAAAGTCTCCTTATATCAACCGTATAGGCGTGTTTAGCCCTTAAACTTTCCAAAGATTAAAGTGGCATTATGTCCACCAAATCCCAATGAGTTTGTAAGTGCATAATTTACTTCTTGATTTCTACCCACATTTGGAACGTAATCGAGATCACAGAGTTCATCTGCTTCAGTGAAATTGATCGTAGGGGGCACAAAACTGTCCATGATCGAATTGATGCAAACGATGGACTCAATTGCACCGGCAGCACCAAGCAAGTGACCTGTCATAGATTTAGTAGAAGATACAGGTACTTTATAGGCATAATCGCCAAATGCAGTTTTAATGGCTGCAGTTTCAAAGATATCATTGTAAGGGGTGCTCGTACCATGAGCATTGATGTAGCCAACTTCTTCTGGTGCGATCCCAGCATCTTTTAAAGCCATTTTGATAGCCCTTGCGCCACCTTCACCACCTGGAGCAGGTGTCGTGATATGATGAGAGTCGCTTGTTGAACCATAACCTACGATCTCAGCGTAGATGGTTGCACCTCTTTTTTGAGCATGTTCAAGCGTTTCAAGAACGAGCATTGCAGCACCTTCTGACATGACGAAACCACTTCTGTCTTTGTCAAAGGGAATAGAGGCTCTCATGGGATCGTGTGATTCATTCAGTGCAGTCATGGCTTGGAAACCACCAATGCCAAGTGCTGAAATAGAAGCTTCAGAACCGCCAGCAATGATGACGTCATGGTAACCACATCTTAGGTCTTTAAAGGCTTCGCCAATGGCACTTGCACTTGAAGCACATGCTGTGTTGTAAGTGAGGCAAGAGCCTTTAACACCAAGTGCAATGGATACATTTCCAGCTGCCATATTGGAGATAGACATTGGAATGAAGAAAGGAGACATCCTCTCAGCACCTTTGTGGAAGAGTTTTTCACTGTTCTCTTCAATGGTGATCAGGCCACCAATGCCAGATCCTAAATAAACACCAACTGCTTGTGCATTATCGTCGTTTATGGTTAAATTAGAATCCTCCACTGCAAGTTTTGAAGCTGCAATGGCAAAGTGTGTAAAACGGTCCATACGCTTTGCATCTTTTTTGTTAATATAGTCTGTCACAACAAAATCTTTAATTTCGCCAGCACATTTTACTTTGAAATTTTCTGTATCAAAGGATTCGATTAAGCTGATGCCACATTTGCCCGCTTTAATATTTTTTAGAAATTCATCTTTCCCAGATCCTATAGGAGATACAACACCCATTCCAGTTACAACAACTCTATTGCTCATAATAAAATTCCTCCATTTTCAATTTCAATTTCGATAAAGATTTATATGGCCATACCGCCATCCACTTGGATGACTTGACCTGTAATATAATTTGCCTTGTCTGACGCCAAGAAAGCGACCACATCTGCAACATCTTCTGGTCTACCAAATTTTCCTAACGGTATATTGGCAAGCGAAGCTTGTTTAGCTTCTTCGCTGATCGCTTCCGACATTTTGGTTTGAATGAATCCAGGGGCGATGGCATTGACTGTAATATTTCGGGATGCGAGCTCTCGGGCGATGGATTTGGTAAAGCCAATAATCCCTGCTTTTGAAGCGGCATAATTGGACTGACCCGCATTACCTGTGATACCAACAATGGAAGATATGTTGATGATCTTGCCAAATCTTTGCTTAAGCATGATTCTGGACACATGCTTCGTGCAGTTGAATGTCCCTTTTAAATTGATGTTTTGAACGGCATCAAAATCCGCTTCACTCATTCTTAGAATTAAGTTATCCTTAGTGATGCCTGCATTATTTACAAGCAGATCAATTTGTCCAAAAGTGGACTTAGCAGTGTTGATGATGTTTTCAGCTTCTTTAAAATTGCTGACATCTCCTTGTACTAGGATCGTTTCTGTTGTTAAAGTATTTGCAAGTGCTTCGAGTTCTTCTCTACTATTTCGATAGTTAAGAACTAAATTGTAGCCTTCTTTGGCAAGTGCGCTTGCGATTGCACTTCCAATGCCTCGGCTAGCACCTGTAACGATTGCAACTTTCATTTAGACACCTCATTTTATAGCTTTGTATTGTCGCGTTAGTGTACGGATGATCTTTATATGACACGATTGACTTAGAAATAGCCTTTTCAAAATGAAAAGACTATTGAGAGTCATCCAGCAATAGATCAAAGAATAGGCTTATTAAATAGCTTTTTCAATAAAGGTTTCATTGAAGTAAGCAATGGCCTTATTTAAAGATTCTAGATCGTGAATAGAAACGACTTTGATACTTCTGTCAATTTTGCCGATAAAAGCAGAAAGCGCATTTCCAGGACCAAATTCAACGATGGTATCAATGCCGATGGATTTCATAGATTCAATACATTCAATCCATCTCACGGAACTTGTAACTTGCTTTGCAAGAGTGTCTTTAATCAGGGATTCAGAGGACACAATTCGACCGTCCACGTTGGAAATAACAGGTACATTCATATCAGAAATATTGACGTTCTCCAGTTCCATAGCTAAGTTTTCTTGAGCTCTTATCAGCATAGAGGTGTGGAACGGTGCACTGACAGGAAGGGGGAGTACGCGTTTTGCGCCTTTTTCTTTTGCAATTTCTCCAGCGATTTCAAGCGCTTTAAGATCGCCGCCAATGACAATTTGTTTTGGAGAATTATAATTGCAAACTTCCACAATACCGTGGGCACTGGCGAGCTTAGCAACTTCTTCTGTCTGATCCGGGGATAATCCTACAATGGCACTCATACCACCTACGCCAAGTGGTACTGCGTCTTGCATGAAAGCCCCTCTTTTTTTGACGAGCTGTACTGCTTCGTCAAAGGCTAAAGAGCCAGAACAAACATGTGCGCTATATTCGCCAAGACTTAAACCCGCCACGGCACTCGGTGTGATATCTATTTTGGACTCAAAGGCTTTAAGCATAGCGATAGAAGTCGTTAGAATCGCTGGTTGGGTGATTTCAGTTTTATTTAGATCCTCCTGGGGACCGTTAAAGCAAAGTGATTTTAAATCATAACCTAAAGCGAGATTTGCTTGATCATAAATGACGCGACTGACTTCGTAAGCCTCGAAAAACTCTTTTCCCATGCCTTCTTTTTGTGCACCTTGTCCTGCAAACACATAACCAATTTTCATAACGTACCGTCCTTTCTATTTATCAGCAACCATTTTAAAGTTCTTGAGTATGACTGTTTCACATTCACTAAAAATTTGTTTTATGATTTCTTCAGAGGATTCTTCTTTCTTTATAAGACCTGCCACTTGACCAGCCATGACGGAGCCAAACTGGATGTCGCCATCAACTGCGGCTTTTCTGAGTGCGCCTACGCCAAGTGCATCAATCTCTTCAACGGGAGCATTGTTTTTTTCAAGTTCAGCGCATTGACGATAGAGTTTGTTTTTTAAGATTCTGACGGGATGACCTGTAGATCTGCCCGAGATTACGGAAGATGTATCTTTCGCGCTGATCACCATGTCCTTATAAGCAGAATGGACATTGCATTCATGCGCAACAAGGAATCTTGTGCCCACTTGGATACCATTGGCCCCAAGCATAAATGCAGCCGCTGCACCTCTGCCATCGGCTATGCCGCCAGCAGCTACAACTGGAATACTCACGGAGTCAATGACCTGAGGAATCAGCGACATGGTCGTAAGTTCTCCGATATGGCCACCTGCTTCCATACCTTCAGCGATAAGCGCGTCCACACCCAGTGATTCCATTCTTCTTGCAAGAGAAACGGATGCAACAACTGGAATGATTTTGATGTTAGCAGCTTTTAAACGTTCGATGTATTTACCCGGGCTACCAGCACCTGTGATGACGATTGGGACTTGTTTTTCTATTGCCAAGTCGATGATATCATCCACAAAGGGACTGAGAAGCATAATATTAAGCGCATAGGGTTTTTGAGTTAAGGTCTGAATTTTATTGAGTTGTTTTTCGACGATATGCTTTTCAGCATTACCACCAGCAATCACTCCAAGACCACCTGCGTTAGAAACTGCTGCTGCTAAGTCGGCATCAGAAATCCATGCCATGCCACCTTGTATGATAGGGTATTCAATATTAAGTAAATCGCAGATGTTTGTTCTAAACATATTGCCTCCTTGAAGACTACAAAAAGTTTATAAAAAGTTTATTTGTTTTCTTTATGAAGAAAATCCCAAGCACAAGCCAAGGATTTTCTTAAAGGTTTTTGGTATAAATTGATTTTTGTAATTGTGATGATCGTTAATATTATTTGCCAATGTAGCTGACGATATCGCCGACTGTTTTAATATTTACAGCGTCATTTTCTTCAACTTTGATTTCGAAAGCATCTTCAATAGACATAATCAAATCCACCATGTCCAGTGAGTCAGCGCCTAAATCTTCTCTGATGTCGCTTTCCATTGTCACTTCATCTACATCTAAATCTAATTCTTCAACTAAAATATCTCTTACTTTTTCAAAAGTCATTTTATATTTCCTCCTAAAATTCATTTCATATTATTATTGCATCATTATTCCGAATAATAGTGGCGCCTGAAACGCCTGTAATCATTTGACAACCAAAGTATATGTCACCTAAAGTTAAGAATCAAGGCATTTTATAAATTGTTTATAATTGAGCATAAATTGTTAATAAAGGAAATGTAGGCACACAACCGCTGTTTTTTTTAACAAGTTAATTGAAACTGGCGTATATGGCTTTAAAAGAGCTACTTACAATACGAGTGACAATATAATAGAAGAAACCCATAGAGATTGTGGATGAAGGTCAAAATGGATACCAATAAAAATATACATACTAAATGCATAAATATACAACTTGTGTATTTAAAAAATTAAGTTGATCGCTCTGTGCGGACGTTATAAATCGAATTTGATAAAGCAAATACAAAAAAAACTTTAAAAAGTATGAGAAATTAAAAAAAAAAGCATTAAGTTCGATGAAAATATACAAAATGGGTTGTATTTTTATGTGAAGACTGATATATTGGTATGAATTAAATGTGAGGAGGGCTAAGACGTGAAGAAATTTAAACGTGTACTGGTAGCCAATAGAGGTGAAATTGCGATTCGCGTTTTTAGGGCTTGTCATGAACTTGGTATAAGAACGGTGGCAATCTATTCTAAAGAGGATCAAAATTCGCTCTTTAGAACGAAGGCAGACGAATCTTATCTTATAGGAAAGAATAAGGGACCAATTGAAGCATATCTTGATATCGATGAAATCGTTAAACTTGCAATCAAAAAAGGCGTTGATGCAATTCATCCAGGATATGGGTTTCTATCAGAAAATCCAGATTTCGCAAAGAAGTGTGCAGAAGCTGGGATTGAGTTTATAGGTCCAACACCAGAAATGATGATTTCTGTGGGTGATAAAATTAAATCCAAAATTGTGGCAACTGCAGCATGTGTTCCTATAATTCCAGGCGTGGAAAGACCTATTGCCAATGACGAAGAGGCAAAACAATTCGCAAAAAAAGCGGGATATCCCATCATGCTCAAAGCAGCATCAGGTGGTGGCGGCAGAGGTATGCGCATTGTAAGGGATGAGAAGCATATCATAAAAGAGTTTCATGCTGCGAGCTCTGAAGCTCTTAAAGCATTTGGAAATGACGATATTTTTATTGAAAAATATCTAGAAGCGCCTAAGCATATTGAAGTTCAGATTTTGGGAGATAAACATGGCAACATCGTTCATCTCTTTGAAAGAGATTGTTCTATTCAGAGAAGACATCAAAAAGTTGTTGAGTTTACACCAGCACTTTGCTTATCTGATGAGCAGAGAAAAGCCATTTGTGAAGATGCCATTAAAATTGCAAAGGCGGTTAACTACAGAGGCGCTGGAACTTGTGAATTCTTAGTAGACCAGACGGGTGCGCATTACTTTATTGAAATGAATCCTCGAATTCAAGTGGAGCATACTGTGACTGAGATGGTCACAGGCATTGATCTTGTACAAGCTCAAATTTTGGTGGCAGAAGGTTATGCCCTTGACTCTAAGGAGATCGCTATTAAGGGACAAGAAGATATTCATGTGAATGGTTACGCCATTCAATGTCGTATTACCACAGAAGATCCAAAGCATGATTTTATGCCTGACACTGGAAAAATTGATGTCTACAGAACAGGCTCAGGATTTGGTGTGAGACTTGACGGTGGCAATGGTTTCACCGGTGCAGTCATTTCGCCTTATTACGATAGTTTACTGGTAAAATGTACAACATGGTCGAGAAGCTTTGAAGATGCTATTCGTAAGTCCATAAGGGCCATTAAGGAAATTAAGATCAGTGGCGTCAAGACTAATACAGATTTTCTTATTAATGTGCTCAACCACGAAACTTTCCATAAAGGGCTTTGTGATACGAACTTTATTGCAGATAATAAGTCTTTGATGGATTTTAAATCCAAGACAGATAAAGAGTTACGCGTTCTCAATTTCATTGGAGAAAAAGTAGTCAATGAGACCAAGGGCAGAAAACAAGAATTTGATGTGCCTCATGTACCCAATATTGAGGGCATGGCTAGAGGATTTGGCACAAAACAAATACTTGATCAGAAGGGTGCAAAAGGCGTTGTGGACTGGATTAGAAGCCAAAATAGATTGCTTCTAACAGATACTACAATGCGAGATGCACATCAATCTTTAATGGCTACACGCATGCGAACAGTGGATATGAAGAAGATTGCAAAGGCAACTGCGGTACTTGCGCCGGAGTTATTTTCACTCGAAATGTGGGGTGGTGCAACTTTTGATGTGGCCTATCGTTTCTTAAAAGAAAATCCGTGGGAGAGATTGGACAGCATTAGGGAGAGAGTGCCTAACGTGTTGCTTCAAATGCTCATTAGAGGTTCAAATGGCGTAGGCTATAAGAATTATCCAGATAATGTGATTAAAGCACTCATTGATGAGGCAGCTATGAGAGGGATTGATGTCTTTAGAATCTTTGATTCTCTCAACTGGCTTGAAGGCATGAAGGTTTCCATGGAACAAGTGCTTCAGACGGGTAAAATAGCTGAGGGTGCACTGTGCTATACCGGGGATATACTCGATGAAACGCGAGATAAATACAGTCTCAATTACTATATAAAAATGGCAAAAGAAGTTGAGAAAATGGGTGCTCATATTTTGGGAATTAAAGACATGTCTGCACTCTTAAAACCGTATGCGGCTAAAAAACTCATTACAGCACTTAAAAATGAAATTTCAATCCCAATTCATCTTCATACACATGATACAACTGGAAATGGTGTGGCAACACTGCTCATGGCAGCAGAAGCGGGCGTGGATATAGTGGATACGGCGTTTAACAGTATGTCAGGACTTACAAGTCAGCCAGCGCTCAACAGTATTGTGGCAGCACTTTCTAATTCGTCACGAGATACGGGGCTTAAATTGGATAATATTCAACAGATATCTGATTATTGGGCAAATGTTAGACCGGTATATCAAAGTTTTGAATCCGATTTGAAGACTTCCAGTGCAGAAATTTATAAATATGAGATTCCAGGTGGACAGTACTCAAACCTTAAACCGCAGGTAGATAGTTTTGGCCTTTCACACAAGTTCGGTGAAGTGAAAGAAATGTACAAATCTGTGAATGAAATGTTCGGCGATATCATTAAGGTGACGCCATCATCTAAAGCAGTGGGCGACATGGCAATCTTCATGGTGCAAAATGAACTCAGTCCAGAGAACCTTTTAGAAAAGGGTAAAGATCTCGCGTTCCCTGATTCAGTCATTTCCTATTTTGCAGGATACATGGGACAACCACAAGGTGGATTTCCAGAGCAAATTCAGAAAATGGTGCTTAAGAATCAAGAACCGATTACTTGTAGACCTGGCGATTTATTACCACCTGAGGATTTCGGTGCGATAGATTCACACCTTAGAAATAAATACAATATTAAGCCAAGTAAATCTGATTTAATCAGTTACGCACTCTATCCAAAAGTAGTGGATGACTATTATGAATATCTAGAGAAACACGGTGATTTCAGTAGAATGGGCAGTGATATCTTCTTTCATGGCCTCGTTGAAGGTGAAACTTGTGAAATTGAAATTGAATCGGGTAAAATACTAAATGTTAAATTACTCGAGATAGGCAAAATCTTGGACGATGGTACAAGATCGGTTATCTATGAAGTCAACGGCAACAGAAGAGAAGTTGCTATTAAGGATATGAGTTCATCTCTTAGAAGCAATCTGACTCAAACCGTGTTTGCAGATGATTCAAACCCGTGTGAAGTGGGAAGTCCAATACCGGGAAAGGTAACTAAGGTATTGGTGAGTGAAGGCGATGAGGTCAATGAAAATGATATACTATTTATCATTGAAGCCATGAAAATGGAAACGACTATCAGCGCGAAGCAAAGTGGTGTTGTGGAAAAAATCTATGTGAAGCAGGATCAGCTTGTGAAATCCGGTGAGCTGTTGCTTGAAGTTTGCATTGGATAGGTTCGAACACTGTTAATTGTATTGAATAAATGCTTAAATTATAAAGTTTTAACATTCAAAAAGCTATTATCTGTTTCATAAGAGCAGATAATAGCTTTTGTCTATGTCTAAAGCTTTTTGGCAACGTTGTTTTGATCGAAGTCATCAGAGGATGTGATGATCAGATCATACACACTTTCTAATAAAATTCATACATTATATCTCAAAATCAAAACTAAATCAGCTTAGCCACTTGTAAAAACTTAAGAATCATGGTGGCCATCTCAGCTCTGGTCATTTGATCTTGAGGTGCAATGGCATTATAACGTCCAACGATAATATTGTATTTGACGCAAAGTGCTACTGCTTTTCTTTCATTTGCAGGCATTAGAGCATAATCATCGTAGCCTGATAATAACGCCACGATTTCACTTTCTGTTAAAGATGGATCAAGAGTGGTCCATTGGAATGCGTTTGAAATCAATTGAGCGGCTTCTGATCTTGTAATTGCCGTATTTGGCTTTAATGTGTTCTCAGAAGCCCAATGATCCATAATGCCGAAATCATCTGCTGCAAAGATATACGGATTGTACCATTTGTCTATACTGACATCTGTAAAATGAACGGTTTTTGTCTGGATTGGCAGACCGAGTCCTTTGACTAAGGCAGTGATGTATTCTGCTCGAGTAACTGTATCATCAGGAGCATATTTTTTATTGCCTATGCCACTGACGACTAATCTTGATCCCAATTCATTTACGGTTGCTTTAGCCCAGTGATTGACCATATCGTCAAAAGTTACTGGATTCCAAATCAACGTATATTGGCTGTTGGTTAGGCTGTTGATCTTTGCAACATATTGGCCATCTTGAAGTTTGACTTCTGTTGGCACTGAACGATAGGTGCCGTCATCTTCATACACAATAGCAGTTGTAATTTGACGGCTATCTGGTGTTTCTATAGTTCTGCCGACAAATTTTTTAAATCTTTTGACTTCAACTTCCTTGTCATCTTGGTAGACATGTACTGAAAATTCAACGGGTTCTCCAATGACTTCAGTGATTCCAAATGCTTTCAATTGCTCTGGGAGAGGTTTTGAAACGGTTTTAACCTCTATTTGAGCTCTTACAGTGTCCATATTGTAACTTGACCAGTCAATTGCATCTACAGGTAACTTGTAATTTGCAAAATTTGTATCCATCTCAATTGTGCCCTTGTAAGATTGTAACAAGTTGATTGTCGAACCGTTAAAGGCGCCTATAAATACGTCGCTGGATGTACTGTCCTTCAAGGTTACTACTGGATTTTCTGTCTTTTGTTCTAGTTTTTTCTTGAGTTCTGCTTCGTTCACACTTATGGTGGTTTGTTTTAAATCATTCTCAATCAATACTTTTTGATTGCCGATTTTTTCTTCTATGCCATCCACCCAAACACTTGCACCATCTTCTTCTTGAGTTGTTTGATCAGGCACAGATGGCGCAGGGTCAGAAGGCGTTTGATCAGGCTCATCTGGATCATCTTTATCCTCAAATGGTTTGACCTTGTTCGAAACTGTGGAAGCACCTGTGCCCACAGCGTTAAAAGCACTTACTTTAAAAGAGTACTCTACGCCATTGGAGAGCTGGTCTACCACTATGGCAGAACTTGTCGTTGAATAAGTGCGCGTTTCATTTGTCGGTAAAATCGTCACATGATAACCTTTTAATGGACTGCCGCCGTCATCTGTAGGCTTTCCAACTTCAAGTCTCACCGTGCTATTGCCTTCTTGTGCTACGACGCTATTAGGTGCACTTGGAACGGTTACATAGAGTAAATAAGCTTCATTGGAATTAAGGCCTTCACCCGTTATATTTGTTGCAGCTATTTGGAAGGTATAACCTTTGCCTTTATCCAAGTTCTGTAGAGTAATTGTCGTTTGCGTTGATGGCACAACCTGAATGGCTTGGCTGGAGGTTGTCTCAGTTCTCGCGTAGATTTTATAGTTTTCAGCTTTATCCACTGCTGTCCAAGATAGCGTAACGCCATTATCAGAAATGGTCGGCGCACTCAAAACAGGTGCATTTGGAAGTGGTGGCATCGGTTTGCTCGAAACGGTTTGAGAGAGTTCGCTGTCAAGATCTACACTCTTTGCTGAAACTCTAAAGTAATAAGTCTGACCGTTTGTAAGTCCATCAATAGAAGCACTTGTTTGATTTACAGTGGCATCGACTACTTTTATTGCGCTTGAAGTTGTGGTTATCGTATCTGTGCTGACGTATATCTTATAACCAGTTGCATTTGAAACTGGAAGCCAAGACACTTCTACTTTTTCATCTCCAGGTGCTGCAGATTGAATGACTGGTGCATCAGGTTTGAATGGGAGCACTTCAAAAGTTTTAATTTTTTCAGAACTGTCAAGAGCCATACTGGAAGCATCCGTGATTGTTGCTGTGTAGGTACCAGGGGCTGTTGTCAATGTGGTTTCCCATTTGCCTGTTGATGTCACTGCAACGGTCTTTGAATCCTTTGATATAGTGACCTCAGGAAAAGATTTGACATTTGTCGAATAATTTCTAATGGTGGTGAGCTTGTATCCGCTTTGCGTTTCAAAATTAAAAGTGAGCGTTTCTTCTTTTTTAACAGACGTTTTATCCACTTTAAGTGCTAGAGGCGTCGCTATAGAAGCTTCACGTGGTAAGCTGTCTGAATCGGTCCAATTTTTCTCAAAGTAGAAATAATGAGAAAGGGGTTTGTCACGTATAATGCTCACGACTTTATAAGGCATCAGTAAAACATCGTCATCTGTTTCATAAAGTCTGTAGGCAGTTTTATTCTCAAGTGGTTTATAATCATTGTAAAACGTAAGCAAATACAAATTCATGTCAATGGGTACCTCAGTTGCTGGATTGGATCTTAGATAGAGGTAGTCAAATACGGTATCACCGTATTCAATTGTGGGTTGTCCCACATTATAGATTTTACTCAAATGGTCAGAATGTGGCATAGTAAAGCTATCTGCAACTGTTTTGGTAAATAATTTATCAGGGGCATAAATATAGATATTCTCATCACCGCCGATTTCACCGCTAATGCTTATTGCAAACTCTTCTGGCAATTGAGCATTATCCAACCAGAATTCAACTTCATTAGGATGTGGAACGTTCGTGTTGGCGTCGATATCATATATACTATTGCCAGTTGTCGGATCTAGTACATAGAGCTTTTTAATAGTGCTCAATGTCGTCGATGCATCATCTTTAGTTTTCTTGATCCTCGTGTATAAATTTCGATTGTTGAGATCCATCTGTATCATCTGTATTTTACCAGATTCAAGGTCAAGTGTCTTGATAACAGATGTACACTTCCATGGATCATCACCTATGAGACCGAGATCAGCGTAAAAGACAAGTTTTTTAGCATCTGTTGTTGTGATCGAATATGAGTCACTGTATCCAATGAACAGGAATTCTGGTGAACTGAGGGTGACTTTAGAGCCATTGCCATCATAGATACTGGTTGAAGTAACTCTGGTTCGGCTCGTCAGGTTCATATGGACCATTGCCTTTCCTGTTGGGATGACCACGATCACACTGGTTTCAATAGAATCTGAGATCAAATATTTCAACGAACCATCCAAGACAAGGTTAGAGAAAGTTACTTCCCCATTTGCGTCAGTAGTTGCAGAAGCGACCACCGTGTGTTGATAATTTTTCACGGTAAGGTCTACGCCGGGAATCACAGCATTAGTATTGGGATCTCTAACAGTTAATGTGACATCTGCTGTAATTGAACTTGAACCAATTTGGTCCTCGCTTAAAATGAGACTATCTGAGCTGATTTCTTGACCGCCGACCATGATTTTAACGGCAACATCATAGGGTTCGATGGCAGATTTTACAATCCATTGATTTCCCAAATACAATTCGCCCGCGCTACTCTTGACAGCATTTTCTAATATGTCCGCTGTTACTTTCCCAGAAGTGTAGAAAGTCCTTTGAGTGCCAACGGTGCTATTGAGTGTTAAAACAACGGTTCTATCGCCGTCGTATTGAGCGGCTACTTTGTTGACAGAAGTATTCACATAGTTGGTATACCCCGAAGCATCGTTGTAGGATGCACTAAATAAATCTGGATTTAAAGCATACGACGTATCCAATGCTTGGTTAAAGACAATTCGGATTTGTCTATTTTCGTCAAACGTTATCTGATCGACTTCAAGGTATGTTTCGATAGCATATGATAACGTCATGTGATTGCCAAGCAGTGCTAAACTCATTAAGAGCAGTAGTACGCTCAGTTTGGATATTTTTTTGAATAGGATTGATATTATGTACCTTTGTTCCATAGTGACCTCCATTCACTCCCTCGGATGTGATTTAGGGAAATTATTCCTGAGAAGATGTTAAATCGTATAATTCGTGTACAAAAACATTATACCATTGTACTGAAATCAATACAATTCGTGTTGTTCACTTTATAGAGAATTTTACATCGATTTTACATGGTTACCATTAGAAGCAAGTAATTTATATAATTTGAAGACCATGTTCGAATCAAGACCTTCGGACAAGTCAATGACTTTCGGACAAATTGTGAACTGAACCTTGTCATCTAAACGCCATTTTGAGATAATAAGTAAAATCAATCATTTGGAGGATGAGACATATGGAGAAGTGGCGTAGAATTGCTTTGAGAGATAGGATTCTGTTGATTTTAGTCGTAGTGGTATTTTTGATCGTCAATAAAGTACAAGCAATATTTCCGTTAGAAGCTGTGTTCTATTTAGGCGGATTTGTAGGTATTATGCTTTACATAGGTTATATTAACACAAGCATTTACGATCTTAAATTGAGGGTAAAGGCACTGGAAATGGTAGTAAAAAGAGGTTCGGAAAGTGAAGTTGAAGAAGATTCATTAGAGTGAAATCGTAGTTTCAAGTTCGAGATTGCTTTTTCTAAGATGTTCTAAAAGATCATAGCGTTAATAAAGTCAAACTAGAGTATAAACTAGAGTCCCAACACCTTATGCAGGTCACTCAGCAGGCGTCTCGCTGAGGACTTGTGATCGAAAGAAAGGTGTTGGGACTTTATCTTTTAAGCCAATAAAATTGAGATTGCTTTTGACTAGGAAGGAACTTTACATCAACTATGGATTAAATTATACTATTAGGTAAGTTCATGGGATGGTAAAAGTATAATTAAAATCATTTGAGGGGCATGTGGTTAAAGTGAAATCTATTAAGGTTAAACATTTTATAATCTATATATTGATGCTTTCTTTTTTAATAGGACATCTTTCTGTCTTAACATATTCTGAGGATGAGCGCAGTGATCTAAAAAAGGTGATTCGAATAGGGTTTGACCCGGCTTTACCACCGTATCAATTTTATGAAGCTGGCACATATCAAGGCTTTCTAATTGATTTGACAAAATCGATTTTTAAAGAACTCGATGTAAGTGTCACCTTTGTACCACTGCCCTATGAAGAATGCCTAAAGAAGTTTAGAGCACGTGAGATTGATATGATTTTGGGATTGAGGTATAACAGCGATTTAGATGAATTGCTTAATTTTAGTGACAGTCTTGTGAATTCAACAATTTCCATTGTCGTGCCCAAGGCAAATGAAGCCAACATTCAAAAAATCATAGGCAAATCCACCGTGCTTATTGCTGTGGAAAGAGACTCAGCAGAATTTGAATACGTTAGGAATATCAAAAAGGCCAATTTTAACAACACATTTAATCAAGAAGCGGTTGTGGATCTAATGATGTTAAAGCGTGCTGATATGATGATCGGCGTGAGGCATGTGGCTGAGTATTTACTTGAAAAAAACAATTTGACAGAGATGTATTCGTTTAACAACAGTTATGAAACGCCCATTGACTATTATCTCGCCATGAATAAGTCCGAAGATACTCTGTTAGTAAGGTTTAATGAAGCATTGAAGCGTCTCAAACTGGATGGCGAATATGAAAAAATGTATAATGTCTGGATTGATGATAAGAATTTAGCAAATCAAAAAAAGTTTGAACGATTTATGAAAATCATGGGTTTTGGACTGGTGCTGGCACTATTTGTGATCTTCATAGCAGGGATGATCAGTATCCAACTGAAGAAAAGAGTAGACGAGAAGACAGAAGAATTGAGCGAGACCAATAAGCAACTTGAAAATAAAATCGTTGAAATCAAAAACTCCAATGAACTCAAAAATCTCATATTTGAAAGTAGCCCTAGAAGTATCGCCATCTTTGATAAGAGCTATAAGATCTCTGCAATGAATGAACCGGCTTTGGCACTTTGCAAATTGACGGAGATTCCAGTGGGTACAGATATTTTTACGTTAAAGCCACTAAGTGAGATGATAAAAAATGGTATTGAGCGCGTCATCAATTATGGTGAGTCCTATTCAGAAAAAGAATTTGAAACGATAACAGGGGGGATCAAATTCTACTACAGATACGTGATTTATCCCTTGATGAACTCCAGTGGTGGCATCATTACCATTGAAGATATTACTGAAGAAAAACTGTTAAAGGAACAAGTGGTTGAAAAAGAAAAAAATCGTGTTCTATTGCGCATGATTTCTGGTATTGCACATGAAATTAGAAACCCGATGACATCTATCAAAACCTATGTTGAATTATTGCCACGTAAAAAAGACAATATTGAATTTCAAAAAAAGATCGCAAGTGTGGTTCCAAATGAAGTGGAACGCGTGAATAAACTCATAGAGAATCTAATCGACTATGTCAAACCCAAATCTAAAAATGTAGAACGTGTGAATATTCGATTGCTCGTGGAGTATTGTGCGGTTCTATTTTCGCCAACATTAAATGAAAACAATATTCAGCTGAACGTTTCAATTGAGAAGGGGCTGATGATTATGGCGGACAAAGACCAGATGAAGCAAGTGTTCATCAACTTGATCTTAAATGCAATTGATGCCATTATTGAAGCGCGTATACAGCACATAGAATTTTCAAATCAAATCACAATAGAAGCACACAGAGAAAATGATCTTGTGAGCATAAATGTGATGGACAACGGTGTGGGGATGACCCAAGAGGAAGTTTCGCTGATATTTGAACTTTTTTATACCACAAAAGTCAAAGGGAGTGGGATTGGCATGCCACTCTCAAAGCAAATGATTGAAGACAATGGGGGACAAATTAAAATAGAAAGTCAAAAATTTGAAGGTACAAAAATAGGGTTGTTATTTAGGGGGACGTTTGATGAACAAGAAGATATTGATAATAGATGATGAAGAGGATATTTGCTCATCTCTTGAGTTTGCACTGGAAGATCTCTATGAGGTGAAGACCACTGTACTGCCTCAAAAAGGGCTTGAATACTTAGTAAAAGAGAACTTTAACTTGGTGCTTTTAGACTTGAGAATTGGCAATGTAGACGGTATTGATCTTCTAGAAGAGATTAAAAACATCGATAAGACGATTCAAGTGATCATTATGACTGCATATGGCACAATTGTTTCCTCAGTGGATGCGATTAAAAAAGGCGCTTTTACCTACTTGACAAAGCCGCTGGATTTAGACTTGCTTTACAAATCAATTGAGCAGGCTTTAGAACTTCAAAGAAATCGAGAAACGGTTCGATTTGAATACGATGGTAGCGGCGAATATGCCTATCACAGTATTCTTGGCAAGAGTGCTGTTATGAAAGATGTCTTTAGCTATATAGAGAAATTGAAAGATGTAGATACCAGTGTGGTGATTAATGGTGAAAGTGGCACGGGTAAAGAACTCGTTGCAAGAGCAATCCATTACGCGGGCAAACGGAAAGATAAGAGATTTGTAGAAATCAACTGTGCAGCTATACCAGAAGGCCTTCTCGAAGAAGAACTCTTTGGACATGTCAAGGGCACTTTTACGGGTGCAGTAACCGATAAAATCGGCAAATTCGAATATGCAAATGGTGGCACGATTTTCCTAGATGAAATTGGGGATATGCCCTATCCTTTACAGGCTAAGCTTTTAAGAGTCTTGCAGCAAAAGGAATATACCCCTTTAGGGTGTAATGAACCCATTAGTCTCAATGTGAGAGTTTTAGCAGCGACCAACCAAAACCTTAAAAAGATGGTGGAAGAAGGCAAATTCAGAAGAGACCTCTATTTTAGGCTCAACGTGATTGAAATTCAGTTGCCTCCTCTCAGAGAGAGAAGATCAGATATCCCCCTTTTATTACAGCATTTTATTCAGCTTTATAATAAAAACATGTCCAAAAATGTAGAGGGACTCTCTAAGAAAGCAGAATCTCTTTTGCTGGAGTATCATTATCCTGGAAATGTAAGAGAACTGGCCAACATTATGGAATGTGCAGTGTTATTATCTAAAGACAAGATAATAGAAGTCGAAAATCTGCCGATGGAACTCCGAGAGAAAAAGGAACGTGGTAGAGACACTTTAGACCTCACATTGGGGATGAAAATAGGGACGAAAAACTTAGTGGGTTTAACCCTGCAAGAAGCAGAAAAAGAGCTCATCAGTGCTGCGCTAAAATTAAACAAGGGGCATAAAAAAGCCACGGCGACGATGCTTGGCATCAGTGAAAGAGGGCTTAGAAATAAAATTCAAGATTATGGTCTCAATTAAAATTATTGAGGACATAAAAAGCGGCAAAAAATGCCTTGCGGCAAAAATTGCCGCTTTTTTTTTGGCATATTTTGCAGATGCGTAAATCATTAAAATCGATGGAATGCTTGTAATCTCTGAAATGTCTATGACATGTGATGTAAATGGGGCGTTGGCATCATCTTTGCGATATATAGTTTTGATTAAAAAATTATGGGGAGGACTTCCATGTTCAAAAGTAAAATTTCTAAATTAGGTGTCTTAATTCTAACGGGGGCGTTAGTGTTGACGGCGTGTTCAAGTAAACCAGCGGAGCCAGCACCAGCAGCAACACCAGCAGCAGGAACTGAATCACAAGCTACTAGCGAACCAACACTGGATAGAAGCAAGTATTTCGTCACAGTGGCGACAGGTGCAACCAGTGGTCTTTACTATCCTATTGGTGGTGCGTTCTCAAGCGTATTCCAAAATAAATTGGGTTATAAATCATCTGCTCAGGCAACAGGTGCATCTGTTGAAAATATCAACTTGATTCTCACTGGTGGCGCTGAGATGGCTATTACCATGTCGGATTCAGTTGCTCAAGCGTATGATGCCTTTGGCGCTTTTGAAGGCAAAGAACCTGCAAAAGATTTAAGATGTTTGATGTCGCTTTATCCAAACTATGTACAACTGGTAACAACAGATAAAAGCGGGATTACTAAATTTGAAGACCTTAAGGGTAAACGTGTGGGCATTGGCGCACCGAACTCAGGGGTTGAACTCAATGCGAGAATGATGTATGAAGCGCACGGCATGACTTATGAAGACAGTAGCGTAGATTACTTAAACTATGGTGAAGCTATCGATCAAATGAAAAACAATCAAGTGGATGCCGTATTTGTAACCAGTGGTATTCCAAACGCAACGGTTATGGAACTGGGTACAGCTGCTAAAATCGTGATTATTCCAATCGAAGGCGAAGGTCTTAAAAATTTAATTGCTAAATATCCATTCTTTGTTGAATCTCAAATTCCAGCAGATGTCTACGGCACTGAGAAAGATATTACAACTGCAACCGTTAGAAATATCATGCTTGTGAGCAAGGACTTACCGGATGAGGTGGTCTATGACTTGACAAAGGGTATCTTCGAAAATATCGCGGATATCAAAGCGTCTCATGCAACTGCTGAAAAAAATATTTCTCTTGAAAACGCCAAATTAGGCGTTGGCATACCTTTCCACCCAGGGGCACTTAAATATTACGAAGAACAAGGTATAAACTAGATTATGAATCAGAAGGATATGAAGGGAAAGCCTGAAAGGGCTTTCCCATCTCTAAAAAAAGGCATTGCATTAATTCTCATAGGGATGATTATACTAGGTATTTTTATTTGGACTCATCAGACATTAGAGCTCGTCATCTCTCATCAGGAAACTGGAGAGGTTTATTTGACTGCGCCTGTGGCAACAGGCGATTTATTGACCTATGAATGGATTCATTCTTTTGAGCATATTCCTTGGTACGAAGATTTTAGAATATTAGGAGAATCCAGTCTCGATCTCGAAGAGATCAGAGTGGCTGGTTTTGGGGCAGGAATCCCAGAAAACAAGGGGATTGTTACAGTAAAAGAGGGCATGGTTTATATGTCGGACATCCACGAGCACTTCCAAAAGATCGAGTGGATTAATTCACAAACGGCAAATCAATATATTGCAATTAATAATGAAACCATTATTAGAGGTACGGATTTGCCCCATCATGAACCCATAGAACTGAAAATTGAGAGGAGGTTTCAATTATGGCGAAAGCCTCAATAAAGAAAGAGAAAAAAACATCACCTGAATCGGTTAAAAACCTCGAAGGTGCTATGGACGCTCAACAACAAGAACTATTAGAGAAATTTGACAAGGAATCTAAAACGCGTAAGTTTGATAATAGATCCATTTCAAAAGCAATTTACTGGTTGGCAATCGGGATTGCACTTTATCACTTTATTACTTCATTTATAGGCTATCCTGCAACACACTTGCACAGATCACTTCATGTGGCCATGATGCTTGTAATGGCATTTTTTCTCTATCCGGCAACTGAAAAATCAAGTCGCAAAACCATTCCTTGGTATGATTATATTCTCGCATTGATGGCAATCGTAGTGGCGGTCTATGTTTGGTCAGATTATATCAACTTCATCAATCGCATGGGGATGCCAAACACTATGGACATTATCATAGGAACGATGCTGATCTTCCTCGTCATGGAAGCTTCCAGACGTATTTCAGGATGGCCACTTGTGATTTTAAGTATGCTGTTCTTAGCATATGGTCTCTTCGGGCAACATATGCCAAGTATCTTTATGCATAGAGGCTATACATGGGCGAAACTTGTAAACCATGTATTTATCAATACGGAAGGTATTTACGGTACATCTGTAAATGTGGCGGCAAGCTATATTTTCTTATTCATTTTATTTGGTGCTGTCATGAACAAATCGGGTATGGGCCAGTTCTTTAATGACATTGCACTTGCACTTGCAGGGCATACTAAAGGCGGTCCAGCTAAAGTAGCGGTTATAGCAAGTGGTTTCTTGGGCAGTATCAATGGCTCGGCAGTTGCGAATGTCGTCACCACAGGTGCGTTTACGATTCCACTTATGAAAAAAACCGGCTACAGCGATGAGTTTTCAGGGTCAGTTGAGGCCACTGCTTCAGTGGGCGGACAGCTTTTGCCGCCAATCATGGGAGCAGCTGCGTTTATCATGGCGGAAATGCTCGGTGTCAAGTATAGTATAATCGTTGTCAGTGCTGCAATTCCAGCGCTTCTATACTATTTGGGAATCATTGTTCAAGTGCAGCTCAGAGCGTCAAAGAACAATCTGGTTGGCATTCCAAAAGAGGAATTGCCAAAGGTGAAAGAAGTTATGAAGGCAAGGGGACACTTGCTAATTCCGATTATTTTCTTGCTCTACATGTTGCTATTCAGCGGTAAAACCGTTATCTTTTCCGCATTCTGCACGATTATCGTAACGATTGTGGTGAGCATGTTTAGAGCAGAAACACGTATGAGTTTTAGAGACATTTTAGACGCTTTTGAAGAGGGGACAAAATCAGTTGTATCCGTTGCAGTTGCATGTGCGGTGGTGGGTATTATCATCGGCGTTGTAAGTTTGACTGGATTTGGCCTCAACATGGCAAATGCAATCATTCAATTAGGACACACCAGTCTTTTGGCAACACTTATGCTGACTATGGTCACTTGTATGGTTCTTGGCATGGGTTTACCTTCCATTCCAGCATATTTGATCACAGCAACCATGGCAGCGCCTGCACTTATCCAACTTGGCGTACCTGCAATTGCGGCGCATATGTTCGTGTTCTACTTTGCAATGTTTGCCAACATTACACCACCAGTTGCGCTGGCTTCTTTTGCAGCAGCGGGTATTTCAGGTGGAGATCCTATGAAGACTGGGATTCAATCTGTAAAATTAGCATTGGCAGGGTTTATTGTGCCTTACATGTTCGTCTATAATACGGGCTTGTTATTGATCGAGACCACACCATTTGTAGCAATAAGGGTAACCATAACGGCAATCATTGGCGTATTTATGATCGGTATTGCAGCAGAGGGATACTTGAAGGGCAAGCTCAATCCAATGATCCGTGCCGTCGTATTCGCAGGTTCTCTTTTGTTGATTACAGAAAGTGTCACTCAGGACATCATTGGGCTCTCTATTTTCATCCTTCTAATTGTCGTTCAAAAACTTAAAAGCAAGCAAACAGAAACGGCTTTTGAATAGATTTTCTTTAACCACTTTACTTTAAAGCGCTCCTTTGTCATGACCGATTAATCGATGACAATGGGGCGCTTTGTGATGTATTATGAAAATTTGTGTTGGATTATGAGAGTTTAATCTTATACTTGTCATATGTAACTCGAATAAAGGTTTCTGCAAGGGTGGTATGCCCAGTGATTTTTAATAATTGAATGCTCATGTTCAGAGAAGTCAAGTAGCGTTTGTTGCCAATGAGGAATTGGGCGATCCCCTTTCGATACAAGAGATGCGGCAGTGCATACGAAAGATAATGTGTCTGGCAGAATGCAATGCCCTTATCTGAAAAAAAAAGCGCTTTTCGATGCTCGTTTAAACAGTGATAATTGTAACTCAGGTTGTAGTAGCATTTGAGAATTAAGAATTTTTCAGTATCTTTGTGAGCAATATTATTGAGTGTTTTCAAGCAAAAGCGTATCATTTCGTTGGAGAGCTCGTATTCGGAAAGCATACTTTCCACAATACCGAGCATGAGTATAATTCGGATTTCAAATAGAGAATACTTAAATTGTCGCCAGCTTTCAAAACGGAAGGTAGGCCGATCAATCGAAAGCGCTTTGAGGAAATAGCCAAGACTCTCCGATGTCTTTTGACAATTGAGGGTTTCAATGCCTGTAATAAACATTTCATATTGTTCAATGAGACCGTGAATCAGTTGAATGGAGTTGGTGTCCATTTCCATTTTTAAAGTATCGAACTGTTTTTTTATTCTTGAGAGCGCTTCAACATCATTATTATAGATGAGGCCGTCGATTTTTTGATTAAATTCATAAACGTGTCGGGATTCCCGATAAAATGTGAGCAGGGTTAATAAGTCTTCTTTGTAGAGATATCCCAATATTTCGAGGGTATCGTATTTGGGAATGACCATGCCCTTTTCTATTTTATAAATCGTATCTTTGCTCAGTCCTGTATGGACAGCTACTTCTATTCTCGTAAGGTGCAAAGAAGATCTTATTTCTTGAAGTTTCATACCAAAGCAAGTGAAGTCAATTCCCGGAATCATGTAATCCTCCTGAATTATGATTTGAATCATATTGATAAGTATAACCATTATTATACAATTAAATCGTAAAATGTAAAGAAAGTTAGAGCGATAACAGTCAAAAGAGAATCAACGGTCATCCCTATGATGTCGTTTGTGGAAAGTATGCAATATAACATAGGGCTGATGATTTATGCGAAGCTGATTTTTGACATTTTAGCCTAAAAGGAGGTGAAAAGAAATGATTAAGAAAGTTCTGGCGATAAGTCTGCTTATGTTGATGACGACAAGTGTTGCTTTTGCAAATGGGGAAGACATTCCAAGATTGTACTCAGCGCCAATGATCGCTCATGTGGTGGCATTTTAGAGTATTTTTAAAAAACGTAGAGGAGGATAAAAAATGGATATCAATTTTCATTATTTTGCAGTAAAAGCTTTGACTGTGAATGCGGGTTTTAAGGAAAGTGATGCACAACTCATATCAAGCTACTCTCAATTTGTGGACGATTTTGATACGTATCGCTATTTGTATTTTACAGATGTACCGCAGTATGCACAGTATTTGGCTACAAAATTACCTTATGGATGGTGTTTTAATCCAGTGACTACGGGATTTAATAGTTTCTTTGATTACGCGAGGCTTTCTATTCAAAGAAATCAAAAACGCATTTTGATTCCGTTTCATTTTATACCAAAAGTTGATTTGAGTTATGTGCCTGAAGATCGAAAAGAATACCGTGTTGTACCAGTAACTTTAGATCAGAGCAGCTTGCTTCAGGGACTCTTACGTGATGCGGCCAGTGCCTATAAAGAATTTTTAAATAGAGAAGCCATCATAAAAATCGGAACCTTACTTCATATTTTTGCAGATACATACGCACATCAAAGGTTTTCGGGGTTTTGGAACTGGGAAAATCACGCCTATTTAGAGAATGTTGTGAACAACATAAACTATGAGACCATTACAGCATCTTACAGTCCAAATAAATACTATTATGTGCCTTCGATAGGTCATCCTAATGTAAACACGGCCCCTGACGATAGTAATGTCAGCTTCACAATACAACAAAAGTTTGAAGAAAAAGAAAGTTTTCCTTATAAGGCAACTTACTCTAGAAGCAATGTCCTAGAATTTTTAAAATGTTCAAGAGTTATACTCAACTACTTAAGGGATTGCAGGTCACTTGGTCCAATTTCTGATGATGAGTGGGAGATTCTCTCAAAAAAATTGGAAAAAGGTTTTTTAACAAGTGAGAAAAATCCAGAAAAGCTCAGCGCACATTGGGCATCTATATTTCCTGAAATCACTTTCAAATATAGCAAAACGGATTTATTGACGAGTAATTTATCTGTGGAAGCCTCCTCCGATGAGCGATTGAATGCAATTGAAGATCCAACAGAAAGGCTCATGGCGGTGTTTAATAATGTTGAGATCAGTGATACCCTTATCAGTGGGAGTAATGATGATTTCTTTAGGTTTAATGTGATTGCCGATCATATTAGAAGAGCGGTTGATCCAGCTTATCAAGGTGATGAAGATTTTATGAAGTATAAAGAGGAATTGACTTTGAAAGCAGATAAAATACTAGATTCAGAAGGGAGATAGATCTATGTTGACTTGTATATCACAGGTTCAAAATAAATTAGTAAACGAAATCGATAAATCTTCAGGCGTTCTTCAACATGATTATAGCAATCCTTTACACTATGATTATATATTAGAGTCTTTTGGAGGCGAAAAACATCTTTCTGAAAAATATCCTGCGTTTTTAAAAATGCTTAGGGCCTCAAAACAGGAGCATACACTTATGAGGCAAGGTGGCAATCAAGCGGTAGCTGTATTGAGTGAAAAAGATGGATTTAGAGATAATGTCTGTGTAGACTGTGTAAACTTCGATCCTGTGGATGTTATGTCCATTGCAAAAGCAGACTTTATTGAAGATAAACCCATCATCGCTATTTCAGCGCAGTTGATTGATAAATCAAATGATCGACTGGAAGATGTTATCAATGTCTATGGAGAAGATGAAATCAGTAGATTTGAAGGTATTATGAAAAAATTGACTTCTGAATTGATTCGGTCGGAAGATAGAGAATTTAAAGTTGTTGCTGACTTCCATTGGATGAATGAAAATGAAAATGGAGCGCCTACAATGGCATCTGCAACCGCAATGTACGATGATTTGAAAGTATATGGCACCAATACGATTGTTTCAAATTTTGTGGTAAATGACCCAATGCCTAAACATAAGCCAACGAGGGATCATGTGGTTGTGGTATACAACAGGCAGGCACAAGTTGGAGATGACTATGACTACGCGTTTAACAATAACAAAGAGGGCGACTTTGTCAAAGTTTTCTTGCCGACTTCTGGGACGGTTACGGTGAGCAGTGAATTTGAAGTGTTGTCACTTAATAAAGATTATGGCTATCGTCTTGAAATTCAAGACTTGAATAAAGGCGTTGTGTTCTATTATGCTGGTGTTGACACAGTTACGAGTTCGGTTTCCACAGATAAGAAATCCATTACATGGCGATTTTTAGACAATTGGAACAATAAACTCAATGTCTCAAATTTCGGGGCTAAGACAACAGTCAATATCTATAATCGCATGGGCATCGATGTAAAACATAAGTCGGGAATGATCATGACCGTTCCTGTGGTATTCCAGAGTAATGGTTCCAAAAGTCAAGATAAATCATCCATTTTGTCAAAACCTATAATGATTCAATGGGGCTGTCTTAGCAAGGCAACTCAAGTGCTTATGTCTGACCAAACTTATAAAATCGTCAGCGATATCCAAGTGGGTGATTTGGTTTTAAATGAAAAAATGGAGATCGTTCAAGTTAAGGACATCTATACAGGCCACGAGGAGATGATGGTCTTTGTCGAATCTATGAAGGGCAAGAAGATCCGTGTTACGGCTGGGCATCCCGTGTGTACAGCACGCGGCTTTGTAGCGGCAGCTCAATTGACGGCAGGGGATAAGCTGGTTACGGTAGATGGCGAAGAAGATATTGTAAACTTACGTGTAGAACCTTATAATGATAAGGTTTATAGTTTAGCTTTTGAAAATGAGAGTACAATTATCTGCGAGGGTATTCATGTGGGTGATTTCAGTCATCAACAAAACCTTAAAGAAGAGGAAATGCCTAAAAAAGTGGTTAAGCGATCAGAAGCTTGCAATTTAGCACGAAAAGAATTTAAAATGGTGTTTGATGAGCTCGCTCAAAAAAATAAAAAATAAGCAGAGAGAAAGGGGCTGTCGGGAAAATACCTAATTAACCTCTGAAAAACAATAAACATGAAGAAATGCTAGAAATGAGGCTTACGTTGAGTCCTTTCTAGCATTTTTTTATCTCATCTTCACAAGATACATGATGCTGTCCGTAGAAAACCGCGAATCTAAGGATGAACGCTCACTAGGTGAACTATTCCTGCTTCTCTCAGATGAGCTTTCGGATATAACATGGGTTCAGGCTTTTCAGACGTTACTTCAGTTTTTCAATGAACTGCTAATCGCAGATTGCAGCTTGCCGGAAAACAAAATCAGCGAACAGCCCTTTTTAATTTGTTTGATTTAAAATAGGATGTTATTTGGGCTAAATAGGACGGTTTTTGTGCCAAATAGGCCAAGTGGATAGAATTAAGTATAATTATATGATAGAGTGATGAAATAATAGATATACTATTACATATATTTTGAGAATAAATAGAAACCATATATGAAAATGGTTGTAAAAAGTAAAAATAGATAATGCTGCAAGACACAGTAAAATCATAAAAATTGTGCTTATTGTGCTCGTGATTGTTTTGTATTATTAACGGCGACGCTTCTTTACAAGATACTTTGCTAATATAAATTTAAATTGTCAAGGTAATCGTTATGGGCGTGTAGGACGATCATTTTTTTGGGTGCATAGACTCTTGGAATGTCGTTCTCACCACAAAATGAAAGCGAAGAGAAAAGGACTAGAATTATAGATGAAATAGTGAGTAATGTTGTTTGTCTCATAGGGAACCTCCTTAAAACTGACTTTTGACACTCTAACCATTTATTCTAATTTTATATGAAGTTCTGTATATTGAAACCCAATTTAAATTTGGTAGAAAGGTGCTTGATATGTTTGAATCATATGATACAAAGTCATTTGGCGTCTATATAAGAAATGTAAGAATTTCTTTAGGGTTAACGCAAAAGGACGTTAGTAGATTAACGAGAATCAATAGTGAGACACTGAGAAAAATGGAAAACGGCATGACAATTCCCAAATTTGAAACTTTAGAGTATTTATCTGTGGCATATAAACAAGATGTTTTGGCAGTATTTACTTTTTTTAGAAAAGATCAAGAACTGTATGGCCTTTATAAAGATTTGGATTACATTATTGTTTCTAATGAACTTGAGCGGCTCAATGATTTTCAGGATAACTTGAAGGCAATTGAAAATGGGAATGAAAAAATAGTTTTATTCAATAACAACGAGATCGATCAATTGAAACTGATTACTGAGGGTATTAAATTTTTAAATTTGGGATCAAATCATTATCAAGACGCTCTAGACATTTTGAATCAGGCTATACATAAAACTTTGAAAGGATTCAAAGTGGATCGATTTGAATACTTTAAATACAATCAAATAGAAAAGCGGATTTTATTGTTATTAGCAGTTACTTATGCAGAGCTTGGAGAATACGAATTTTCAAATGAACTGCTTATTTTTCTGATGAATATCAGCAATGGCAATCAATTCATGTCACAAACGGATTTGTTTATGTACATCAAAATAATTTTTAATATTTCATATAATTATCATGAATTGGATCAGTTTGAAAATTCTTTAGAGTATGCAACAAAAGGGATTGAGTTATGTTTAAAAAATGAGACCACATATTTGTTGAGTGGCCTCTTATTCCGACGAGCAGTTTCTAAAAAGAATCTTCGATGTCCAGATTCAGAAAGTGATTTTAAAAAGTCTATTGAATTACTCAATGTGATGGAACATGAAGTGTTGAAGAAAATATATATAGATAAGGCAGCTGAACTGTATGGGTATACAAATAATCCAATTTGAATTGAATTTGAAATTTGATATCATGAGATAAGCATTGAGCATTATTAGAGTTCCTTATTAGTGGAGATACTCGCTATTCTTTTAGATAATAAAGATTTCCGTATATCTCAAGCTATTAGTGGCGATGAGAGATATGTTTCAACTCTTGATAAAGCAAATAATATCATTACTTCTGAAAGATATTCTATCAGCAAAGGAACCTTACAGGCTTCTGCTGTTGTTGATCTTAAAGCGGAAACCATTACTGACAAAAGAACTAGTATGGCTGCTAGTACTCGGTCTGTAGTTGCTTCAAAATACACTCAAAGTACATACTCTTATGAATATACCGATGATGATCCTAAATAATGGAAATTGGTAAGGGCAAAATATGCAAACGAGAGCAACCCTGGTGGATACTATTTTAAGACAAAACAAACGACTACAAATGCGAACAATTTAGATGAATTCCGAAAGACTGTAAACTCTATAAGTTCTGCTGAAAGTGAACTCATTGCACTGGTTGGAACCTCAACTTTCTTTGCAGGATTTGCTACTGGATTTGCTGTTGGTTCGTGTGGAACTGGATTTGGAGTTTCATTAGCGGCATATATTGCAGCTGCAGGTTTTGGTCTTACTGCACAGCAAAAATCAAATTATATTGGTGAGTTACAAGATACCACACTTTCAAGGTATATTGATATTAAAAATCAATCTTCAATTTACATCTAAACATTAGGATATTGCTAATACTGAATATTATATGAAGAGGGGAGTAGTTGTTTGAATGAAAGATATTGCTCTAGTTCTTATTTTTGCGGGTATTATTGTTGGTCTTTTTGCAGGCCAAATAGATAACGCTGCAAAACACAGCAATATTGTGAAGATTTCACTTGTTGTATCAACAATTGTTTTAGCTTTGTTTACAGCAAGTATTCTTTACAATATTCTTAAATAGAAAGAAGGCTTTTTTAGAGAAAAAGAATATGTAATTTGCTATTCTTATAAAAAAGCTATAGATTATTATTCCTCATACACTGCAATTGGAGATTTCTGAATTAATAGAAATGGATTATATTAAAGCAGATATGCCGTAAATGTCAAATTTGAAAGGTGTTATTGCAAAATACCCCTCAAAATAAAAAGGGACTGTAACAAATTACAGTCCCTTTTATCTTATTAACCCTGAATTATTCACGAACTCTTGGTAATTGATCAAAATGCTAAAAAGAAGCTTTTTTTTAAGAAGCCTTGGGCAATATTGAGTCAATTTCTTGTAATATTGTTATCTGTTTTTTACATGCGATTTTAATGAGATCAGCTCTAATCGAGAGCATTCGGCACCCTCTTCTATCTTTTGGAAGTACAATTCTTTTCATAATGTTAATGAGATTATACGTTAAAGCCTTAATTATGGTTTTCACTGCATTTAAAATAAATGAAGTATGGGATACAGACGACATGAAAAAGTGGTACTTAAACTTTAACACAACTTTGGGGCTCTTTCTATTGAAATAAAAGTAAATGATAAGTCTGGAATAACAAGTTTAGAAACTAATGTTGAAGATCAAGCGTTTATTGCTTCAATAAATTCAATTATCACGGAAAAGTATTATCTTAAACAACCCTTATATCATGTCTATAGCAGGAACGAAATTGATTATGAACTGACGAGTTATAACATGAATGAATCTAATGAATTTAAAATGCGTTACAGAATATTATTAAATGTGGACGAAGAAAGCAATGTTGTAAACCGCAGCAGGATTGATGTAACCAGAATGGGTAGTGAAATTGAAAGTAGATTTGGTAGTTTTTCAGTGTTTTTAACGGATGAACAAGTAGAGGCATTGACAAACTGTATTCATAAACGGTAAGGGTGAGATATGGTATTGATGTTTCGAGGATACTAAAAGCAATACCATTTGCAATTATGCACTTTGGAGATTTTGCAAACAAGCTTTTTCTTACACAAATAACCCAATTTGAATTGGGTTGTCTATCTGGTCGTTATTGATAAAATAGTAATTACATAATGATATTGCAATATATTTATGAATCATTTGTTTCAAAGGTTATTTACACAAAATAGAGTAAAGATCAAAGTATACTTAGTTTGGCCAGCTCAATATGAGTGTGGTCAACAAAATGGAAGGAGAAAGATATGTTTAAGTTAATTAGAAAACAATTATCACTGGTTTTAATGTGCTCAATTATCGTGTTATTCAATATGGGACCTACATTTGCTGCGCCAGAAGATTATACGTTAGTGGATGACGTTCAATCAAGACAAGTTGTACAACCTGGTGGAGAAGCAACTTTCATTTTTACCGTACCTGATCCAGACCAAAGAGCAATTCATGTGCGTAGCACTGATAGCGCTGTAATATCAAAACTTGAGCCAATAGGGAATGATTACTTTCAAAAATATATAGGGTTGAATTCTGGTATAAGTAATCCTTCTAATCTGTATGGATGTCATTTCATACCTTATGTACAATATATGTTGACTGTAACACCAGTAGATGCATCTCGACCTGTAACAATAATGGTAGACATGAATAAGGGAGGACCTTCAACTCTAGTAAATGTGGGGTCGCAAGATGTCATAGAAAAAAATATGACATCAGGTGGTCAGAGGGAATTCTTTAGTTTAGGTTTTGAAAGTAGCGGTTTGTATGCAATTTCAGTATCATTTTCTGGCGATGCTTACGCTGTATACACGGATTCAACAGATTCTAATAACTCACAATCCTGGAATTTGTCTAACAGCTCACATACTTTTATGGTCAATGTAAATGCAGCAAGTTGCTATAGTAACACATACTCCTTGGGGATTGTAAATAACAATTTGCCAGGACAGGGGAGTGGTTATTCAGTAACGATTCGTAAAATGTATTAAGAACTCAAGCGTATTTTAGATTAGAGAAAAAGTCTGCATTAAAGTGCAGGCTTTTTTTATAAAAGTGAATGCCATATACAGTTGGATACAATGAGCTAACATTTCATATCAATCCACTTGAATAGTTGTAAAATTCTCTATAAAATTAAAATGGAAATAAAAGACGATGGTGGTGTTGATTCTTTTGATTAAAATTGCTATTTGTGACGATGAAGAAACGATGCTTTTAAAATTAAAAGCTCAGATCAATATCTATATGGAACACCAAAACGATAAGTTTCAGGTGTTCTCTTTTTTAAGTGCTGAAGTACTGCTTAAAAGTGATATCCTATTTGACATCATTTTTTTGGATATACAATTAGGAGGCCTTACGGGCATGGAAGCAGCTCAGAAATTAAGAGAGAGGGGTTCTGAAAGTTTTATCATTTTTATTACGGCACTTAATGATTATGTTTACAATGCTTTTGAAGTGGAAGCATCTGATTATCTACTAAAACCTGTGGGGGCTGCTCGTTTATCTCGTACAATGGATCGCATTTTAAATTACATAGAACGAAGAGGCGAAAATAGACTCATCATAAAAAAAGAATCTTCGTTAAAGACCGTCCGGTTTGAAGATATCTTATATTGTGAGGCAATCAGTAGAAAGATTTTTGTTCACACGAAGCGTGGGCAAATTGATTATTACTTCAAAATTGGGGAACTCGAAAAGCAATTGGGATGTGATTTTTTTAGATGTCACAGGAGTTATTTGGTTAATCTCAAGTATGTGTGTGGTTATGAAGATGGCATGACAATATTAGAAAATGGTGATCAAATTCCAGTTTCAAGACTCAGACAACAGGCATTTGCAAAAGTAGTTCTAGACTATATGAAAGCGGGGCGAAAATAATATGGGCAATCTGAGTTTTCAAAGTATAAATTTTGATTTTATCTTCTTTTTTTGTTTTCTTAATGGTTGCTTAGCAGTCTTAGAGCTGTTTTTTTTCAGTGAATTTTCACAAAGCGCATTTAAGCCATACCACTATTTTTTTTATGTATTCACGATTTACTTTATATGTTCAGTAGAAGTGAATTTTAGGGTTTCATTCCCTGTGGCCACTATTTTAGAGCTTTTAGTTCTATTGGGATATGGCTATCTAGTTTTAAAGTGTCCACTTGCGCTAACAGCAGTTACAGCAATTCTTGCAATAAGTATCATGCAAGTTGTAAATGGTATTTTCCAGTCAATAGGAAGTATTTTATGCGAAGCTGCATTTCCACATGTAACTTTGGTTTTAGTTATCTGTAGTTTAATGGCGTTGGCAGTAATCTATTTTTCTTATCGATATGTAATCAAAACTTTTAGGATAAGACAGAGCATATCAACACATTATATTGGGCTTTTATTGCTCCCGATCTTATTTATTCTACTTGTAATTCAACATATATTCATGACTTATGGCAGTACCATAATTGTAAATTCAGATGGCAGAAGAATTTTCCCAAATATAAATGATTGGGGGATGCTGTTGATACAAGTTTCGGCTTATTTTTGCTTGTTTGCAGTCGTATTTGCCTATCGTAAATTAGAGGACAACTTTGAATTACAGACCCAAAATGCTCTACTTGAGCAACAAGTTAATACGCAAACGCATTATATGCAAGAAGTTCAAATGCGTTACGATCAAACGCGTGCTTTTAGACATGATCTTAAGAGCCATTTTATGGTGTTGGGTAGCCTTATAGAGAGAACGGAGAATCAGAAAGCGGTAGCCTATTTGAACAAGTTAGACGTTGCAAAGAATACCTTTTCTTTTCCTTGCCAAACGGGCAACATGGTCGTTGACCTTTTGCTAAGTGACAAACTAGGGTTAGCCCAGCAAAAGGGCATTAAAGTTGAATGTAATATGACAATACCTTCTGAGAGCATTATAGATGACATGGATTTGTGCATTGTCTTTTCAAATGCGATAGATAATGCGATTAATGCTTGTGAGTTTGTGGAAGAGAAAGAATCTTATATTATAATTTCTGCAGTCCAAAAAGGCCGATTTTTTATGATTGAAATTGAGAACAGTTGTAATGAAGGGCATAAAAAGGGCACTGGAACAGGGCTTGGACTTAAAAACATCAGAGCTGTAGCCGAAAAATATAATGGTGCAGTAAGTGTGGATCATGAAGTAGAAAATTTTAAATTGAACGTTCTTTTGCTCATTTAGAGACATTCAGATTACATTTGATTACAAAACCATTGAATGGATAAACACTGTTAAATATACTTAAACCAACTAGAAGTATAAAGGAGGTTTGAAAGTGAATATAAACGGTTTAAGGTCAATATCCCATCAGAATTCAGTAGGCAATAGTTCAAAAGACGTGGAACAAGCTATCCAAAAGTTAGAGCAGAAAAAAATAAAACTTGAACAAGACAAGGCGAAGGCAGAAAGTCCTTTTTCTACAGCACCCAGTAAAGAAGCCGCTGAAATAGACAAAAAAATAAAAGAAATAGACAAGCAAATCCAACAGTTGAAAGCAAAAACAATAATGGCAGCTGATGGTCAGAAGAGACAAGCAGTGGTTATAGATAAGGACAAAGCACCTGAAAAAAATCAATTTGATAAATTGACGCGTAGTGATAAACAACTTGACTCGGATGAAAAAACTACCTCGGACGAAAAATCTATTTCTGGTGTCTATAATGTGAAACTAGATGAAAACGGTAAACAAGTAATCGCTCTAACACCATTTCCATCTGAAAAGAAAGAGATGGATCAGTGACCTTTATCTTAGAGAGACCCCCTTAATTTGCATAATGAGGTTTGCACTTTATGATATAATATAGCCAAATACAAATATGAAAGTGAGCTCATTTTGGAAAGAAAAAAATTTTTAGCAGCAATTATTGCAATGTGTGTACTCATAGTTTTCTTGTTGGTGATGGGATCTTCTATAAAAGAGCAGTTTAATAATCAAGTGTATAAAACGCTTATTGCAAAGGTGCGAAATGAAGCGCTTCCGGCAAATATTGAAATTATTGAAAGTGTTGAATCGAAATCAGATAATGTAACAGGGACTTCTTTCTCAACAGGCTTCAGTGGTGTGATTATAGGAAATGAAGGTGATACATATTATGCGCTTACAGCCAAACACGCTATTTTGGAAGAGAACGATTCTGAAGATACGGAATATATCATTATAGGCTATGATGCTTTAGATATGAAAACATTTCTGAATTCAGGGGAAAAGTACATCGGTTCAACAGAATACTATCAGCCTTTTCCTAAGGCTGAAATTGTATACTCAAATGATTCATACGATTTGGTCCTAATTCGTTTTACAAGTGAGGCAGAGTATTTGGCTCTGCCAATTGCAAGTGAACCCCCAAAGGCCGGTGAGACGATTGCCTCTATGAGTAATCCAAACGGTGAACACAATGAAATTACCATAGGGAAAATCAAACGTGGAGAGCGGGTTAGGTTCAATGATGATGCGGGTAAAAACCAATATCCAATGATGACACACACAGCTTTTTGTGATCAGGGCAGTAGCGGCGGTGCTTTGCTGAATCAAAATTTAGAAATCGTGGGCATTGAGCTCGGTGGCAATGAAAATACATTTAGAAGATTTATTTCAGGCATGATGATGCCCAGTGATCGAATACTTGAATTTCTAGAGGCATCAGGATATGAAATTAAGAATTAATGATGTTATTTTTTTTGAAAATGAGGTTAGAATAAAGAGATTTGTTTTTAAGCCCAGATTATAAGATGAGATGATGGACCATCTGCTAGAGTTAAATAGCAGATGGTTTTTATATGCCCGAGTGAAACTCTAAGTTAATTTAAATACCTTTGTTAGAGTTCACCTTGTTGCTCTAATATAGCCTCTGTGGACAAAGCTTCATTTAATGCCGCTGAGTCTTGACTGTCTTTAGGTGCTCTTAATTTTGGCAGTAAATACAACGGCATATAAAATGCGGCTGCAACTAGGACACCGCAGATCACATCTAAGATGGCGTGTTGTTTAATAAATAGCGTTGAAAGGCAGATCATTACAGTCAAAACAGAGGATGCCAATAAGCCGTATTTTTTTGTTTGAAACGCTTCTGAATTGTGAAGACTTGCGTCTATAGCGATTGAGTTTATAACATGAATGCTTGGACATACGTTTGTAGGTGTATCTGTGGCATATAAGAATTGCACCAACAAAGAATATGGATCATGATTTGTAATGACAGGTCTTAAATCTTGAGCATTGGGAAAAAACATATAGGCGAGATATGCAAAGGACATGCCGCCACCTATAAATATAATGACTTTGTAAAAATCCTTTTTAGAATGGATGCCCACATAGATAACACCATAGATCATATAGGGGAACCAAAGCAGATAGGGAATGACAAATTCCTTAATAAAGGGAATTTTATCATCCAATGCAGTATGTATGATATATTGAGGCACTATTGTCATTTCTAAATATTTGAACCATACGAGGATAGGAATTAACAAGAGACAGAAATAAAAATGTTTATTTTGTGATAAAAATTTTTTGATGTTTTTCATAATGTGCCGTCCTTTGTTCTATAATTCTGTAGATGTGTAAAATATTATACCATATCATAATTGGAGTAGGGGATAATATTTTTTATCTAAATGCATTGCAAGATATTGTTAATATATGGTAATATTAAGGGGTCTCCTTTTGCGAATTATAGCTTGACGATATAAAGAGACTTCTCCTTAAGTTTAATCGTTTTCATTTAGGTTACAGATTATGATATAATACTTTTTATTTAAAGTGTAAAGCATAATCTTTAATTGAGAAAAATTTATAAGATGGAGAAGTGAAAATGACTTTTAAAATACTCAAAACAGATAATCAAAACGAAGACTTTATAGAACTGACTCAGTTATTAGATCAAGCGCTTCGCGAGCGCAATGGAGAGTCTCAAAAAGAGTATGCTCAATACAATAAGATTGATTATATAAAAGATGTGGTGGTTATTTATAAGGATGATACGCCACTGGCTTGTGGTGCATTTAAGCGATTGGATGCTGATACAGCGGAAATAAAACGCGTATTTGTCAAAAGTGATTTTAGAGGTCAGGGCATCTCTAAAGTACTGATCCGTCAACTTGAAGAAATGATCAAGGCGCAAGGCTATAAATTTGCAGTACTTGAAACCGGTATAAGGCAAGTTGAAGCAAAGGGGCTGTATACGTGTATGGGCTATGAGATCATTCCCAATTACGAACCCTATGTTGGGATGGTAGAGAGTGTGTGTATGAAGAAATGCTTTTAGACTGAAGGGGGCATCAAAATGCTCATCAAAGTGTGCATTTTACAGATTGAATGTGATTTATCTTGATAAAAGACTTGTTCAGGTTAACAGAAAAATGAGCGACAACGCCTATAAAGGGTTGCGCCCATTTATTAATAGTCCCTCTTTATTGGATGGCTAAAAGTTCTATATAACCTCTTGTGCCAATGGGTTCTAATTGCATGCGTGGATTTGAATGATCCCATGTATAACCTATGGTAGATGGGTTATATTTTTTTATGGCGTTCCAGACCTGTTCAATCGCTTCGGCATAATCTTTTTCTTCAAAGGGTTCTCCTTGAAACATCAGATATTTACTCTTTGGCAGTTCAATGATATCCAGTCCTTCTGGAATAGCGCCATTGTAATCTATGGGCACTTCCACACCTTGTACATATTCTGAGGTTCCGGGTTTGATGTACGTTTTTGGAAGCCAAAGGCCCACGGGCTCACCACTTATGGAAGGCATGCTTTTAAGCAGACCCCAAATATCGCAACCGACTTCTGCACAGTAATCAAAGTAACCGGTGGCTTTGACACCGCGTTTAATCAACACTTTACGAATTGGTTTTTCCAAGACTTGAATAAATACACTTTTTACAGGTTCCATGGTTTTCTCCTTTCTAACAGTAGCAGTTTCAATGCCATAAGGGATGAAAAGATAAATTGGAATGGGGTTCTTGGCATATTCATGCGGATTACAGCCAAATTCGCGGAAAAATGCTCTTTGATAACCGTCAACGCTGTCGAATCCCACTTCAAATGCAATATCAATCACTTTGCCCTGTGTGTCTCGAAGCTTCAATGCAGACTTTGACAGGCGCAAGCGGCGAATATAGTCAGCAGGTGTTCGGTTGAGCCACTTTACAAACAGACGGTAGGAATGCCACGGTGAGTAAAGGGATACATTGGCTAAATCTGAAAGCGTTATATTTTCATATAGGTGCATTTGAATATAATTCTGCATACGTTGCACCGCTTCAATTTGGTCCTCCATTCTTGATCACCACCTTATGCATTCAGTATATTGTTTTAAAGAAAAAAACACTCGACATTTTTTGCTATTAGAGTTTTAGCATTTGTGAATTGTGTTTATTATAGCAAATTCACAGAATGGGTTAAATAGGAAAAAATGTTCTGTGAGTCCTTTTTTTATGCTATATTATATTGGGAGGTAACTTATGAAAATACATCATAAAATTATTTTTTGGTCAATTGTAATTGCTCTAGCGCTTATTTTGAATTTGAATAATGGACAAACAGAAGAAAACTATTACAGAAAAACAGTTTCTGATGTCCATGAGCTCTTTTTTGCAAGTTATGGTTCAATGGAGAGCGATGACCTAGAAACTGTAGCTGAAAATAGGGACAAAATAGATACTCTGGCATCCAATTTAAGTAAAGTTAAGACCAGTTCCGAAACACATGAGGCTGAAAATTTGGTCCATGAAATGATTTCAGCATCTTATGAGCTTATGGATGCTAAAATAGATCTTCTTGAAAATAAGGATACCTATGTTTATTCTAATGATAAGGTAGAGCCTCATGATGTCATCTTTGAAAAAAGCAATCATTTATTAGAACTTTACGAGCAGTACAACGAAAATTTGAAAACATTTGTCGAATAAAAGACAATCGATTTTATATGAACTCATAGTGTCTACGGTACTATGGCTTAATTACATAGTACTTGGGAAAAAGATGAGGTATAGGAGGGTTTAGAGGAATCTCTGTTGGACAGTTGAATTGAAGTCCTGTAAAATGGAATCAGATTACATAAAAGGGAAATCGTTTTCATGGGAGGGGATCTATATGGCATCTACTACGAGGGAAAAGGGCAACAAAAGCAGTATTGTAAGAATAATCATTTCAAATTTTGATGATCGTCAAATAAAAGAACTCAAGGTCTTGTATCATAAGCAGGGTGGCGTGGATACAATTCAAATTGATCAAATGGCTTTCGAAAATGAGCACACAGAAGCATTTGGACAGCTTATTTTTAAGACTATAAAAGCCGTTAAACTAGGTAGCCTTGAAGATAAGGTGATGCATTACAGAACACCCTCACTTGAACTTATAGATGAACCTAATGGTGGTAATGGAATCATCGCTACAAAGTATGCCTCACATGATCAAGATAGTCAGATACCAGAGCATATCCTTAGAAAGTATAAGATTACGGGCAGTTGGAGATATGTTAGCAATGTAACCGACGATAAAGAAGATAATCGACAAAAGGAAATAACTGTATCTTTAGAGGATATCAGAAATATAACCACAGAAGCTGATCGCTTAGGCCGTAGAGAAAAGAAGACATCTACGAGTAGAGTTCTGCTTTCAAAAGAGACGGTTCAAAGTTATAAGTACGTCCTTTCATCGGATGGAAAAGAAATTGATTCTAGAAACATTTATAAAATGAATCGCTTTCTTGAATATAGGAGCGGTCTTTTGTTCTACTACACGTTTATCAATCACTTTATGGTTGCGCCAGTGAGAGAGCGATATAATGAAGTGTGGCAGATTGAAAAGGATTATAAGAATCAAGAGGAAAACATAGATGAAGTAATCGACAAGATTAATGACTACTTGTTTTTAAGGGTCAATGATTTTATTGGCAATCACAATCAGTATGTGGATAAATTGAAATTAAAGCTAAAAAATGATGAAGAGGCACTATTAAACCTTAAATATGGCAATGAAAAGAGAGCGCTAGAAGCGCGAATAAAAAGGCAAAAAGAAAATATGCCGACGGTTATTGAGGATTACAAAAAAGTGGACTTAAGGGTTGATTTGATCAAAATTATAAAGATCTTCTCAGATTTAAGGCATAAACTCGCACATTTTGAATATGATTATTTTGATCGCTTATTCACAGGGAATGGCAAGGATAATGAAGCTTTGATAGAACTATTAGATTTGAAACTGTTTAAAGTCATGAATCATTATGTAAAAGTGAAGCAAACTTATACGGCAATGTATCTTGATGGTAATGAAAAATTCCACATTCTGGACGTGACAAAAGACTTGAAAAAGACATATGAATTGTATCAAATGATCTGTGAGAGTAAGAATGGCTTTAATGGTTTTATAAATACTTTATTGGTACAAGATGGTATAGAGAACTCAGCTGTTAAGGCAATTATAGAGAAAGATTACCATGAGCGCATTGATGTTCTTAAAAAGTTAAAAGGGAAAGAAAAAGAGAGTCAGACGTTGGAAGAATGGCTTCTTGAAAGTGATGGCGAAGTTTATTATCAAGATATTCAGCTTAATCCTAAATATAAATACTTATATAATAAACATAAATCAGCTGTTGAAAGGATGAATACCCTCTTAGTTCGGCCACGTGATAACAAGATTAAAGCTGAAATCACAGAACAAAATAAAGAAATTAAGTGCCTTAAAGATAAGATGGAATCCATTACAAAGAGAAATTCAATGTATCGCCTAGAATATAAATTGCGAATTGCTTTTGGGTATCTTCAAGATGTATTTAGAATGGATATGAGACAATTTAAAAATGAGTTTAACTTGGATTCTGAGCAATTTCAAGAGAAGTGGGGGCTCATAAATACAGATGAGAATAGAGCAGCCTGTGTTAAAAAATGGCTTGCTGTCAAAGTACCTAAAATTTCCAAAGGCAAAAATCAGGAAAGTGAATTTAATTTTGGAACGATAAAGAATCAAATCAATGCAGTTAGAAAATTAGATGAAAATATATTTGAGTCTAATAACCGCAATGTACTTTTTAAATTGTATGCCTTAATTCATCTGTTTTTACCTAGAGAGATCAAAGGTGATTTTTTAGGATTTGTAAAACATCACTACTATGATCTGAAAAATGTAGATTTTCAATTCATTGGCGAAGAAGATAACACACCAGAAACGTCTAAAGATCAATTTTTCCATCACATGCGCTTATTTGAAAAAGGTGCTCGCCGATATGATCTTTTTCATTATGAAGTAAAGGATATTCTTCAGAGTAAGATCAGTAAAGCGACGGATGCGCCTGTAGATCCGTTTTATTACAGAAGGATTGTCAAAAACCTATTGAAAGCTGATTATTTAACAGATGAAGTTATTGATGATATGAAATTAATTGGATTAATCGTTCGTCCGATTATGAAAACATATGAAAACATCTTCCATTTGGCAACGCATATTGAATTGAGAGTATTGATTAAGATAGCTCAGGAAAAAGGTCTTAAGTCCGTAGCAGAATCGATTGAAGCTGTAAAAGAGGAACAAGAAAGAGTAAGCAAAAATAAGAAAAATGAAATTCATTATAATTTCAACTGTTGCTTGAAATATGCAAAAACTGGTGATTTAAGTAAAAAATCATATTATAAAATAAGATCAGGAATTAGAAATACAATACTGCATTTAGACCCTAAAGAATGGTTTGAAAATCAATTTTCTGTTACAAATACGGATGAAAATTCATCTGTTCAAAGAGAAGTAATGAATCTATTTCTGATTTCTGAAAGATTAAAACTTGATCAAATTCTTATTGGTGGTGACTCCTATAATGATTATTTGATGCGATATGATCAAATCCTCTTTTCACTTAAGAAATCAAGTATTCTTTCTAAACCGAAAGGAAAGACCTTGATAGAACAACGTGAAAATCAACAAGACCGTGATCAAGACAAACGCAAAATAGAAACGATATTAAACTCATACAATGACTTAAAGAAAGCATTCGAACAAGAAGGGTGGGACTTGGCATTAAAGAGTGGGGACATAAGTAATTTACCAGAGGCTATCTGTGAATCTAAGATTGATGTTAAGAACGCAAAAGGCAAAACTTTTCCTAAAAGAATTGGAAGTATGTCCAAAGCTGAGATTATAGATTATGAGTATCAAATTAATCGAACTTTTCAGAGCACTATCTCAGATGAACGAGGTAGATTTCTGCACAAAATAAATTTTGAAGTCAAAAGTGAACTCACTCGTATTTTAGATGTAGATCGAGTAATAATGATTAATGTGCATGTCCAGAGTGCTCATAAAGCAAGTGATGGTGACATTAGAATTTGTAATAATCATAAGCCAACATTAGAACGCTATTTCTTTTTAAATTCAATAAAGTATTTATTAGGAAATAATAAATTGGTATTGATAAATTTTAATGGGCTTTATGAAAATGAATTAACAGTAATTTATGATTATAAAGATAAAAATCAGGAAGAAATTAGGATTAATGAACGCTCATATGAGATAGACACAAATCAGAAGTCGTCTTTTAAAATGCGATATATTAAAGTCGTAGAGTAATGATATAAAAGTTTGTCGACCTCGAGTAACGTAAAAAGGACTGGGGATCGACAAGCTCTGTATGGATTCATTTGACTCACTTTAATATTTAGTGGATTGATGAGACGTGCTAATTCTGTTAAAATGAAGGTGGTCGACAAAATAAGACCCCTTAGCCGTTGAAAATAGGCAACTAGAAATCAACGGGACTACACCCTACCATGTAGGGAATGTAACACTTACATTGTTGTTACTAGGTGCGAAGACGACAGTGACTACACCCTACCATGTAGGGAATGTAACTAAAATGCATTGTGTCTGCGTATTCGTCTAACAAAAGACTACACCCTACCATGTAGGGAATGTAACCAAAATGGAATAAAATAGGTTACAAACAAGTGGGTATAGACTACACCCTACCATGTAGGGAATGTAACGTGGACAAACATAAGAACAGTAAGAATGACAATAGAGACTACACCCTACCATGTAGGGAATGTAACCCATCATTAAGCGGTTTTACAACAAGGTTGTGAAGTGACTACACCCTACCATGTAGGGAATGTAACAATCATAGCTTGTGGTTGGTCTTACTCTTATATTATAGACTACACCCTACCATGTAGGGAATGTAACGTTTTAATATACCGATCCTTTTCTTCTTGCGTCATTGACTACACCCTACCATGTAGGGAATGTAACATCTGAGTGGATATCCCGTTTCATCGTACTGTATAAGACTACACCCTACCATGTAGGGAATGTAACATGCAAAATCCATCGATATCAGCAACCATAACTTTCGACTACACCCTACCATGTAGGGAATGTAACTCCATACAAACCACGTTGAGAACAGCAACACCATCAGACTACACCCTACCATGTAGGGAATGTAACAAGGATCTAATAAAGTTATTAAGTGATTTTTGAAGAGACTACACCCTACCATGTAGGGAATGTAACCTAAACACTTTAATCATAGTTCCCACATTTTCTTCGCCGACTACACTCTACCATGTAGGGAATGTAACTCGAATTGAATTCAGCTTCTGTTTTATTGAAAGCTGACTACACCCTACCATGTAGGGAATGTAACTACTTACTTTCAAGCATCTCTATGGTCTCTTTGCTGGACTACACCCTGCCATCTAGGGAATATACAAAATACGCACTGATAGCCATTTGATTTTTGAGAACTGCACTTTATCTTATAGAAAAATAACTTTTTCATCTCCAAGTTTGGAGGGGAGAAGTTTTTTTGTTTTAGAATTTGAAAAGAAAATAGTATAATTAGGGAAATAATATGAATTCATGAAATGTAAAAGAGTGGAGTTAAAAAAATGTGCAGAATTTTGAATTAGGAGAAATACATAATGTCTATATCAAAATATTGGGATTGGACGCAAGTGAATAATAGTGTATGGCGTGAACCTTGTGAAGAAAGCCATTATTAAGTGTATTTTTGAAAAATCCTCTTACGTTACCCCTTCCTTGTGACGTAGCGTAATGCAGTAAGATGATGCCAAGGAGGTGAAATTTATGTCAAAATATACGACCGGAGAAATGGCTAAATTGTGTGATGTTTCGGTTCGGACGGTTCAATTTTATGATACAAAGGAGTTGCTTAAGCCGGCCGAGCTTTCTGAGGGTGGTAGGCGCCTTTATTCTGATGATGATCTGCAAAAGCTGCACCTAATTTGTCTGTTGAAGACCTTTGGGCTTTCACTGGACGCCATTAAAGATGTGCTTAATAGTGAAACACCGAATAAGGTATTGCTATTGTTACTTGAAGAACAGGCAAGGCAAATTCATGCAGAAATTGAAAAGGGACAAAATCAGATAAAAGCCATTGAAGTTGTCATGACAAACTTACGCAACTCAAAAACCATCCAGGTCAATTCAATAAATGACATAGATCACATTATGAATGGCGAGAGAAAACTTAAAAAAACTTACAGGACGATGCTTGCAGTTGGAATTCCCATGGATATTATTGAAATTGCTACAATTTATATTTGGATTACAAAGGGCATTTGGTGGCCTTTTGCTATTAGCATGGTGATTATTATTGCGATAGCGATCCTACTGCTGAAAATGTATTATAAAAATACAGCCTATATTTGTCCAGAATGTGGTGTAAAATTCAAACCCAAATTTAGAGAGTTTGTATTTTCAAAGCATACGCCAAAGATGAGAAAGCTTACCTGCACAGCGTGCGAGCATAAAGGCTGGTGCGTAGAGACGTATTCGGATGAGGTGCAGAAATGAAAAATACACTTAAAAAAGCATTGAAATTTATACTTTGCATCTTACCATTTTCTATAGTTGCAGGCATTTCAGTTGGGTTTTATGAACTGAGCACAGGGCTTGCCGACGCCATTCAGGTGGAAATGACTCCAACTTACTTTGTGATAATGGTTACAATTCAAACCCTTATATATGCTTTGATATTTGGCTTCATAGGCTATCTGATTGCAGATAAGACCGGGCTGGTCCGTAAATTCAATTTTTCTAAAAAATCTGTGAAAGTGGCTATTATCTGGGGGAGTGCATGTGGCGTACTCTTCTTCGTGCTTGATTATTTTATCTTCGCAAAAATGTTGCCGCAGGTTGCACTATATTACAACACTTATCCGTTCTCACCTGAATATCTGATTTCGGAAATCACATATGGTGGCGTCGTGGAAGAAATTTTATTGCGATGGTTTTTAATGTCTCTTTTTGCACTGATAGTATGGAAGATATTCGCTCGCAAATATGCGAAGGCTGAAATACCTGAGTGGGTATTTGTTGTTGCAAATGTGATGGCAGCTTTACTATTTGCATTAGGACACTTGCCGGCAACGCTTATTTTATTTGGAGAACTCAGTTTTTTGATCGTTTTCAGGTGCATGTTGCTCAATGGTGTTTTCGGATTGGTTTTTGGATGGCTCTATAGAAAGTTGGGTATACAATATGCCATGATTGCACATGCAATGACGCATGTGTGTTGTGATGCACTGCTCTTCATTTATATATATATATTGAGTTAAGGCTAAAAAAGTTGAGAATCCCCCTTTACACTGTAGTGTCGGTTGTCGGAAGAGCGCAACGATTTATAGAGTAAAGGGGGAATGCTAACATGGCTTTCGACACTTTGATCCTATCTTAATAATCTTCAGATACTGTAATAGAGATGCTCTAATAAAAGTTGTTAGATCAATACGATTTTTATCCTTCCTAATGTGAGTTTACCTATAAGGTTAATTTTCGTTGATATTCAAGTCTGAAAATGGTATAATAAATTAACCTTACAGGTAAAGAGGTGATGCGTTGATCGATGTGAAATACAAGTCTAATAAATTGGAAAGAGTGTGTACAAATTACTCTTTTGCTAAAAAAGAATATGGTGATCAAATGGCAATTCTCATCCATCAACGCATAGATCAAATAAGGTCAGCAACTTCTGTAGAAATGCTTGTTCAGTTTTCTATTGGCAGATGTCATCCGTTGCGTGGAAATAGAAAAGGTGAGTATGCAATGGATTTGGTACAGCCTTATCGAATGATCTTTGAGCAAAAAGATAAAAAGATTCAAGTCGTTAGAATTATCAAGATAGAGGATTACCACTAGAAGAAGTGGCAAGGAGGAATGTTTTATGAGGTATAGCAAGAGTACAATTGCTATTCCGCCAGGTGCGACAATACGCGAGCAGATTGAAAATAGAGGCATAAAGCAGAAGGAATTTGCTCTTAGAATGGGTTTGTCGGAAAAGCATGTGAGTAGATTAATTAATGGTCAAGTTGAATTAACACAAGACGTTGCATTGAGGTTGGAGTCGGTTTTGGGTGTGCCAGCAACTTTTTGGAGTAATCTTGAAGTTATGTATCGTGAAAAGTTGGCACGTGTTATTGCAGAAGAGGAGATGGAAAAGGATATAGAGGTGGCAAGATTATTCCCCTATGCGAAGATTGCTACTCTAGGATGGGTGGAAAAGACAAGAAATGCTGAAAAAAAAGTGCTTGAGTTACGACGTTTTTTTGAAGTAGCAAAGCTTGAATTACTTGATAATTTAAGAATTCTCGGGATTGCATATCGAAAAACTGGAGAAAGTGGTATTAGTGATTATAGCCTTGCAGTATGGGCTCAAAAAGCGAGATTAGAGGCTCGAAAATATAATGTTTTGCCAATAAACATAAGTAAATTGAAAAGTGAAATCCCTAAAATTAGGGAAATGACCACTAAAAAACCAGAGGTGTTCTGTAAAGAATTAGTTGATACTTTAGCTGAGTGTGGTATTGCACTAATCTTTCTACCACATATCGGAGGTTCCTTTTTACATGGGGCAACTTTTTACGATGGCAAAAAGATCGTAATGGGCTTAACTGTAAGAGGCAAGTATGCGGATAAATTTTGGTTTAGTTTATTTCATGAGTTACATCATATTATTTCAGGTCATATTAGCAATGTCGAAGAAACCACACCTATAGAAGAAAATGATTCCGATATTTTTGCCCAAGACACACTTATTTCACCAACCGATTTTGATGACTTTGTTAAGACTGGTAATTTCTCAAAAGAATCTATATTTTCTTTTGCTAATAAAATAAGTATTTCGCCAGGGATAGTTTTAGGCCGTCTACAAAAGGAAAATTATATTCCATATGATCGTTTTAATGATGTAAAAGAAAAATATGAAATAGAGTATTAAAGGATTTCATTTCATCCCCAAAATGAGTCTAATGGTTCAGTCTCAGTGTCTGGTAGGCTTTATTTTTGAGGAGAGAGGACTTTGTAAAATTAGTGTATAATTTTTATCCAGTTTGATGATCAGGAAGGATTTTAATCTAATGAAAGACAAAAGGACAATAAAAGTGATTTTCACCTTGGTGCTGTTGGTTGCAATTTGCTTTATAGTATTTGGTGCCCGAAAAGAGTATACAACAGATATCATGATAAGAAACAATTCTAATGAGAGTATAAAAAATTTGATTGTTTGCTCAAATGACGGCGAAGACTATAAGATTGAATGTATAGAACCACATGCAGCAATTACTTTTAAATATAGTTTGGGCAATTTCAATGAAAATGCCTTGAACATGAGGCATGTTATCAACGCGGATCGAACAGAAAAGTACAATATATTGGGTTATATAGACCAACCTTATGAATGGATTTCTATTGATATTGATTCTGTTGATGTGTATTCTAATCTTAGTGTTAGGGTGGAAACGCCGTAATTGAATCGTCTAGATGTCACAATGATTATTTCGGCGATACTTAATTGGCTAATTGCGTTTTATTCTGAAATTTTCTATGACACTGTATAGAATCGTTATGAAGAACATGATGATGTATATGTATAATATTCTTTGTCTTCCCATCAAATGATTGAGCGTTAAGACGCTGATTATACCAACGCATATGGATATCAATAATTTTGTTATTAGAGGGATATGGCTGTCTTTAAGGCATATTGGCAATACCAATAAAGTTACACAAAATATATAGATACTCAGGCATATCATCAAAATCAACAAACTACTCGGTCCGCCGCGCTACCCTTGTAACCCTCGCGCAAGCGTGTCAGCTTGCAATCAATGTGAGTCTTGACTCACATTGATTTGGGAAAATACCCCGTTTTTTTAAGCGGGGTATTTTCCCCGAGGGTTATAGTAATATTTAATCCTATGTTTATAGAATTATAATCTCTGTAATGTTAAAATAAAGGGGACAGTATAAAGTCTAGCTACTAGAGCAACTCATTATTGCTGTATCTGAGCAGTTAATCGTTAAATGACATTTGAAAATGATGTGTACAGCAGGATCAATTTATAGATTAAAATCAAAGGAGTGTATGAAATGGGATTATTTAATTTTCTTAAGGGTGAATTTCTTGAAGTCGTTCATTGGGAGGACAGCTCTCAAGATACGATGGTCTACAAATTTCCGATGACAGATAAGCAACAAATCAAAGAAGGGGCACAACTGATCGTCAGACCTTCGCAAGTGGCGATTTTTGTCTATGAAGGACAGATTGCAGATGTTTATGAACCTGGTAAATATGAGCTACATACAGCAACGATGCCGATTTTCACATCACTTTCCAACTGGAAATTTAAATTTGAGAATCATTTTAAAACGGATGTTTACTTTGTGAACATGAAACAGTTTACGAACCAAAAATGGGGTACTGTAAATCCGATTATGATGCGTGATGCAGATTTTGGGATCTTAAGACTTAGAGGGTTTGGAGTCTATTCATTTAGAGTGAGTGATGCTGTTACATTCTTAAAAGAAGTCTTTGGATCGAACAAGTTTTTTACAGTGGATCAAATCAATGAACATCTTAAGAGCTTAATTGTGTCCAGTGTTTCGGATGTGATTGCAGAAGCTAAAATTCCAGCGATGGACTTGGCGACACAGTATGATGAAATTGGTCAACTTGCCATGGCGAGAATCACCGATCGATTTGAAATCTACGGGTTGATGATCTCTGATTTTGCAGTAGAGAACTTATCATTGCCAGAATCAGTTGAAAAAGCCATCGATAAAAGAACTGAAATGGGCGCTCTTGGCGATCTTAACCAATATATGAAGTTCCAAACCGCAGAAGCCATAAGAGATGCTGCCCAAAACGAAGGTGGCGGGTTTGCAAGTATGGGTGCTGGTATGGGTGCTGGGGCAGGGATTGGTAAAGTGATGGCAGATGCTATGGCATCACCAAATCAAGCACAGACTCAACCACAAGCTCAACCGCATATGGAGACTGTGGCATGTGGCAAGTGCGGCGCGCAAAACAGGAAAGGTGCAAAATTCTGTTCTGAATGTGGCTTTAGTTTTATCAAGAAGTGTATTTCCTGTGGACATGAAATTGATCCAAACGCGAAATTCTGTATGGAATGCGGTGCAAGTCAAGTCGTTGAAAGCAAATGTCCTAAATGTGGCGAGAGTATAGATGCCGATGCAAAATTCTGTCCGCATTGCGGCCAATCGACGAAAGCTTAAGGAGTGACTCATGAAGAAAAGAGATAATCTTGGAATAGATGATCGATTGAAGCATGATCCCAGTGAAATAGAAGATCAAGCAACTTCTTTTATGGAAGGGCATGAAGGTGGTGCGGAAAGCGACGATGACGAGCCAGTTGCTGGTGAATATGAGTCCAACTTTGAAAACTCATTGGTCACCCAATGCCCAGCTTGTGCAGGTAATATGGTTTTTAACCCTGAAGCGGGCAATCTCAAATGTCCTTACTGTGGCACGGAGAAGGAAATTGCTTCGGATAACAAGGCAATTGAAGAGAGATGCTTTGAGTCTGCGCTTGCAGAGGGTGCTAGAACTTGGAATGACGATGATATCAAGAGTTTCTCTTGTAAAAACTGTGGCGCCGAGCTTATCTTTGATGCACATACCCAGGCGCAATTTTGTAATTACTGTGGATCTTCGCATATCACTTTTCAAGAAGCTGAAAATACCATACCTCCTCAATATTTGGTACCCTTTTCCGTCACTGAAAAATTGGCAGGAGATCACTTTAAAGAATGGATTACAAAGCGTTGGTTCGCACCAAATGATTTGAAAAATTCGTATAAAAACAATAAATTATTGGGGACATACATCCCGCATTGGACGTATGATTCCAACACGTATTCTTATTATACCGCCCAACGTGGAGATTATTACTATGTCACTCGGACGAGAACAGTGAATGGTAAAACGGAGACTTATCAAGAACGCAGAACGCGATGGACACCTGTAAGTGGTGACTACAGTAGATTTTTTGATGATGTGCTCATTAGAGCTTCTAAAAAAGTGGATGACAAGTTGATCAATAAAATTCAACCTTTTACGCTTGGAGAACTTAAAGGCTACAAACCCGAGTATTTATCAGGTTTTTACGCAGAGCGCTACAGTGTTGCTTTAGAAGAGGGATGGGAAGAAGGTAAAATAGAAATAGATCGTGATTTAAACGCTGAGATCAAGAGGAAAATTGGTGGGGATACAATACGCTTTTTAAATATAAAGACACAGTATAACGACGTTACTTTTAAGCATATTTTGCTGCCAGTATGGCTTTCCAGTTTTAACTATCATGAAAAGGTCTTTCAGTTTATGATCAATGGGCAGTCCGGAAAAGTCATCGGGGAATATCCAAAGAGCGTCATCAAAATCACACTGGCAGTATTGGCGGCATTAATTGTGATTGCTATTGTTGCTTATGTGTTTATGGGATCGGATGACCCTACAATGATTAACCAACTGGAAACACTTTATTTTAGTTAGAGCTACAAGAATAGGATATAGAGTTGAACGGGGTGAGACTATGGCTAAGAACAAGAAAATTATAGGAATAAGATTGTTCGCAGGCGTATTGCTCTCCCTTGTTGCACTTTACTTTGAGAAAGCATCAGGTATGAGATTGGCCTATCTGATGCTTCTTTTAGTTGGGTTTTTAGGGAGTGCTGTCATAGGGATTAAAACCAAGAGTAGAAACCTCTATTTCATAGAGTGTGGTTTGGTTCTAGGCCTTAATTACATATCGCGCTTTAATTTGAATATGATCTTTATTGCCTTCTATCTGATCCTTATTGTGGAGAGCTTTTTTGTGCTCAGCCGTGAAGATGCATTGAAAGTGGGTTTTTTATCCATGGGGCTACTCGGCATTAATTTTTACTTGATTGTACCTTATGGAATCAATTATGAACTCATTGCAGAAATGTGTTTTCTAGAAATGATATTGATTCTAGTGATGACTGCACTTTATTTTTCAAAGTCATATTGGATAGAGCGCAATAAAGTCGTTTCTCTGCTGGATGAAAATGAACAAAAACGGATTTCGCTTGAAAAAGCGCTGGATACGGTTTCGACTCAAAATAAATCTCTTGAACGTACTCAAACAGAAGTTATTAGGCTTACACGAATTGCAGAACGTGCTGAACTGGCAAGTGCTTTACACGACACCTTGGGACATGAAATCACAGGGCTTATTATGCAGATTGAAATGCTTAACATGCAATATCAAGATCCACTTGCAAAGGAAGCGGCAGATCATGCGCGTGAGATCCTTCGCGCAATGAGAGAAACAGTAGAAACGCTACAAGTTAGTCCTATGGATGACTCCACTATGGTCAAACTCAAACAAAAAGTGGCTGCCTTTACTGCACAAACTCAGATCAAAACACATTTTGAATTTGAAGTCAATATAGATACGCTGGATGCTGAATACAGAGAAATGATTTTCAGAACGGTCCTTGAAGCATTGACCAATACGGCTAGACATTCGGATGCTACTGAAATTTGGCTGATGCTAAATGTGCTCACATCTGGAGAGCTGTTATTGAAAATTATAGACAATGGTAAAAGCAAAAATATGGGCAAAAAATCGACCAGCAAGCATGAGCGAATGGAAAATGCTCATAACGATTTTGAGGAGGGCAATGGACTTCGCTTTATCAGAGAACGCGTCTCAAAGTTAGGTGGAACTTCTGAAATTATAAGCGATGCACATTTAGGATTTCAAATCATGATTAAGTTTAGAGGAGGGCGCCATGATTAAAGTAGCCATTGTAGATGATCAAAAACTCATTCGAAACGGACTTGTTATGATGGTCAACTTGCAATCTGATATGCAAGTTGTTTGGACAGCGGATCACGGTAAAGAAGCACTTTTAAAGGTCGCCTCCTCGCAGCCTGATATTATTCTCATGGATATCAGAATGCCAGAAATGAATGGGGTAGAAGCAACAGCTTTGATTAAAAAAGACTATCCTGAAACCAAAGTCCTAGTCTTGACGACGTTCAATGAAGATGACTATATTTTCGAGACATTAAAAGCAGGTGCAAGCGGTTACTTGCTCAAAGATGTGCCTCCGGAAGAATTATTGGATGGCATCAGAAAAGCGATTAAAGGCGGCACAGTCATAGAACCCAATGTGGCTTCAAAAATGGTAAAAAACCTTTCACGCATTGATGAAAATACTCAAAATGAAATTAGGATGAAGCTCACACCAAGAGAGTTTGAAATTGCGAAAATGATTTCGGAGGGATTGAGCAACAAAGAAATTAGTGAACTTCTATTTTTATCAGAAGGCACGGTCAAGAATCACTTAACCAATGTCCTTGAAAAACTGAAACTCAGAGATCGGACTCAACTTGCCATTTTGATGCTCAAAAATCAGATGTAAGCAAGGAGATCTCATTAGAATACTCAGTGATAGTGAATATGAATCTGTTTATATATATTTCATATGTACTTCAGAAGAACAGGTTGGATATAAATACTCAAATCCAATTATGGAAGGAGGATATATGTCGATAGATTAGAAGTTTAAAAAGCGTATACAAGATAAAATGGAGAAAATAACTTTTAAAAATTCACGTGATTTAAAATTAGTGGGCAATTTTTATAGTGCAGGAGATGAAGCAATGGTGATTATGTGTCATGGCTTTGCATCTGATCAATACGCAAATGACAGATTTGGAAAACTTGCACAGGCATTAAATGAACGGGGCATAAGTGCTCTATCTTTTGATTTTAGCGGCTGTGGAGAAAGTGACGATGATACGCTTACAGCAGATAAATTATCAGATGACCTAATTTCAGCAGTTGACTATGTTAAGACATTGGGCTACAAGAAGATAGCGCTCTTTTCGCACAGTTTAGGGGCTTATATTTCACTTAGGACTTACTCTGAAATAATAAGGACAATGGTGCTGCTTGGACCATTGACTGGGCCATTAGACTTCAGGGCGGATGAATTTTATACTGCAGAACAGCGCCGAGAGATTGAGGCGAAAGGTTACTTTACAATAAAAAATGAGAATCGGATCAGAAAAGAAGTGATGGTGGACTCGCAGTTGGCCACAGATATAGCAGAAATTGATCAAAAGGCACTCTTTGCAGAGATCAATTGTCCTATTTTAATGATTCATGGTGATCAAGGTGAAATGGAAGCCACTTTATATCCGTGTTCTAAAGATGCGATAAAGTTGGTTTCTGGAGATTCGACATTAGTCATTTTAGAAGGTAGTAGCCATAGTTTTGTTGAAGCGTATGACAAAGTGATTCAATTATCCATAGAGTGGTTTTCAAAGCATTTTGATTAAACATCTCCTATTGGCATTTTTCAAAAAACAATACTAAAATCGATTAGAATATTATTTTAAGATATGATCTAAATAGGGTTCAAAATAAATTTTTAAATTAGAGTGTAATGATTTCTTAAGTGAATCATTACACTTTTTTTTATCAAAGCAGCTCTTTTAAAAAAACAGAAAATTCATATTATTCACTTGGTGAAGCATAGATGAGACAACCTCTACAGCAAAAAACGGATCGAAATAATAAACGCTTGTATCAAAATGATACTGAATATTTATTTACATGAAACGTTCTTAATGCTAGTATCATATTGTAATCCAGCTGGAATCATTAGACGAAAGTATCAAAATGATACGAGGTGAATGAATGGAAAACGAATACGGAGAAATACTCAAAAAAGAGTTGATATTGGCTTTAGGCTGTACAGAACCTATTTCAATAGCATATGCCGCAGCACTGGCTAAGAGTCAACTGGGATCAATGCCTAAAAAAATTGAGGTTTCTGTAAGTGGTAACATTATCAAGAATGTTAAAGGCGTTATTGTGCCGAATACAAGCGGTATGCGTGGCATAGAAGTCGCTGTGGTAGCGGGGTTGTTATCATCCAAACCCGAAAGCAAACTAGAGGTTTTAGAGCATGTTAGTGAAGAAAACATCTCTAAGATTAAGGATCTTTTAAAAACAATAGAAATAAGGGTTATTCAAGTCAAGAATAAGAGCAATTTGTACGTTGAAATAACAGAATATTCCGAAAATGAAAAGGTGTGCGTCGTGATTGAAAATAAGCATACCAATGTGACCTCAATAAAAAAGAATGATCTCACATTACACGATTTGGAAGTTGAAGTATTAAACAAGGGGACTGATTACACTTTTATGTCTTATTCAGGCATCACTGAATTTGCTTTTTCGGGCGATTATCTGATGTATAAAGACATATTAGATCAACAAATTGAAAAAAATTATGGTATAGCTCAAATAGGACTGTCAGAAGATTTTGGTATGAATATTGGGAAAACGCTTATTAAAACGGCCAGATCCGCCAAGGAGAAATCAGTTGCTTATGCGGCAGCAGGATCAGATGCTAGGATGAGTGGTTCATCTCTACCGGTGGTGATCAATTCAGGATCGGGTAATCAAGGCATGACTGTGTCTTTGCCGATTTATGTCTATTGCATTAGCGAAGCGATTGAAACAGAAAAGATGTACAGAGCATTAATATTTGCCAACCTAATAGCGATTTATATCAAATCTAAGATTGGTTCGCTTTCCGCATTTTGTGGGGCAGTAAGTGCAGCTACCGCAGTGAGTGGCGCAATTACTTATTTACGCGGGGGCACATTTGAAGCGATTGAAAACAGTATCAAGAATGCCTTTTCCAATTTACCGGGTGTGATTTGTGATGGGGCAAAGCCATCCTGTGCTTATAAGATTTATTCAAGTCTTGACAGTGCTTTTTTAGCTTCCGACTTGGCGCTTAAAGGCATCGTGGCAGAAAACGGATGTGGTATTATCTTTGAGAGTGTCGATAAGACCATATCGGCTGTAGGTGAAATTGGCAACAAAGGTATGAAAAGTACAGATGAAGTCATTTTGGATATTATGACTTCGTGGTAACCGTGATTGCAATGTAATGCAATATAGATTACGAGGGGGACAAAGTAATGAAAAAAAATTTGATATTAGTTTTGGTATTACTTTTAGTAACGACGTCATTAGCAGGATGTAAGAGTGCGGATTCAGGTAAAATTAGAATTGCCATTGCAGGACCTTTGACAGGTGATTTTGCAGAGTATGGCACAGGGTTTAAAAACGCAGTTGAGATGATTGCAAAAGAATACAATGCAGATGGTGGCGTACTTGGTAAAGAGATTGAAATCGTAAGTTATGATGACAAGAATAGCGGCGAAGAAGCGGCGTCTATTGCAGAGAGAATTGCAAGCGATAACTCTATCGTAGGCGTTGTAGGTCACTTTGCAAGTGGTGTTTGTATGGCGGCATCTCCAACCTATCAAGAAGTGGGTATCGTTGAAATTTCACCATCAGCATCTCATCCAGATTACTCGAGTGAAGGGGACTTCATTTTCAGAAACAACAGTTTGATCAATGTAGAAGCCAAGGAAACTCTGACGATTGCTTCAGAAGTATTCGATGCCAAAAGAGTGGCTATCTTATCTGTAAAAACAGACTGGGGCACATCAACAGCAGATATTCTAATGAATAAGCTTTCAAAAGATTTTCCTAATATTGAAATTGTAGCACATGAAGAAATTGTGGATGGCACAGTGGATTTTTCACCTACGGTTACTGCGTTAAATGCTCAAAATCCAGATACTATTATCGTCTGTGCTATGTATAATATCTTAGGGCCTTTTGCCTCACAGTACAAAGACATCAATCCGGAAATTAACTTAGTTGGTTTTTCAAATGCTTATTCAGAACAGTTGATTGAACTTGCTAAAGAAGATGCTGAAGGTATTGCGTTACCTGCTATCTTCTTCCATAACAGCACAGAACCTAAAGTGGCAAACTTTGTGAGTTCTTACGAAGAAGCCTATGGTTCAGTACCAAGTAGTTTAACGGCTCAAGCTTATGACTCTATGGGCATGATCATTGAAGCGATTAAAGCATCGAATGCCACAGATAGAACTAAAATCAAAGAGGCACTTTATGATTTGAAATACGAAGGCGTATCTGGTTTGACACAATTTGATTCAAATGGGGATGCACTTAAGACTTTTAACTGGTTAATTATCAAAGATGGACAATTCGTTGAATATAATTAAGAAGTGGTGATGACATATGCGCCTTAATTAAATATCTTTTATGAAAGAGGTGGAACGATGATTTCTCAATTAATATTTGATGGATTGACTTTGGGAATGGTATACGCTTTGGTTGCTGTAGGATACTCGCTTGTCTTTGGCATTTTAAGACTTGTTAACTTTTCTCATGGTTCAGTTTATGCTTTTGGAGCACATATTGCCATGGTCGTTGTAGTGACCATGGGATATGGCTTGATTTGGGGATTGTGTGCCAGCATTATTGTGACAGGTCTTTTAGGAGTAGCAATTGACAAGATCAGTCTAGAACCGTTAAGAAAAAAGAAATCTAAACAAATATCAGCTCTGATTACGACAATTGGTATTTCGTATATTATTCAAAACAGTTTGATGATCATATTTGGGAGCGAAAGCAAGTGGTTTCCCAAGATCTTTGACTTGGGCATAATCAAGATTGGAAGTGTATCTCTAAAATCGACACAAGTTGGTATATTTTTAACATCACTTGCACTTCTTTTGATTTTGTCTTATGTCATCCACTATACCAAAATTGGGCTGGCAATGCGTGCAATTGAACAAAATTCAAAAGCGGCGAGTTTAATGGGGATTGATGTAAATCAAGTTGTATCCTTTACGTTTTTTCTTGGTGGGGCATCAGCGGCTATAGCAGGGACTTTAATCAGTGGCTACTATCAAGTAATTAATCCTCAAATGGGTTTTATTGTCGGTCTAAAAGCATTTTCCGCAGCTGTACTTGGTGGCATTGGTATTTTACACGGTGCCGTTGTAGGCGGCGTGTTAGTGGGTCTTTCGGAAAGTTTTGCGGCAAACTATCTGGGCGGTGGCTATAGAGATGCAATTGCATTTTTAATACTGATCATCGTGTTGATTTTAAAGCCGACAGGACTCTTTGGCAAAAAGCATATTGAAAAGGTGTAGCTATGAAAAAAGAAAATAAGAAAACAAATATAATGGATAATTTCGTAGATCAGATAAATCAAAATAAAAAGTTAAAGTATGCATTGATTTGCCTTTTGCTCTGTGTGGCCATTGCCTTACCTAAAATAGGTTTATCCTCATTCATCATTCGCGTTTTCACAATGATTGCATTATACGCTATTTTGGGATTGAGCTTAAATCTGATAACGGGTTATACAGGTCAGGTATCCATTGGTCATGCAGGCTTCTGTGCAATTGGAGGCTACACGTCAGCGCTATTAAACGTTCATTTTGGCATGACATTCATTTTCAGTGCGATATGTGCCATGATTGTTGCAGGCATTTTGGGCCTGCTGATTGGGGCACCAACACTGAGACTCTCAGGCACATACCTGACCATTGCAACGCTGGGTTTTGGTGAAATCGTGCGGATGATGGCCTTAAACTGGGATTGGTTGACTGGAGGCGCATTGGGCGTTTCAGGGATCACCAGACCTGTAATCTTTGGATTTGAACTGACAACTTTCAATGGAGGTTTATACTATCTGGTCCTAGTTTTATTGCTGCTCGTCAGCCTAGCCATCTATATGATCATTCGTTCAAAGATGGGTCGTGCCTTTATGGCGATTCGAGATGATGAACTTGCAGCAACTTTAATGGGCATCAACACAACACGTTACAAGATCACCAGTTTTGTTATTTCGGCAATGTTAACTGGGCTTGGTGGTGCATTTTATGTGCATATGGTTAGGTTTATTGATCCAAATACCTTCAACTTTGATATTTCCATTCTCATCATAAGTATTGTCATCTTGGGGGGCATGGGAACCATGAAAGGCATTTACTTGGGCGCTGCGCTTTTGATCTCATTTCCTGAATGTTTGAGATTCGCCAGCGAATATCGCTTTATAATCTATGGGTTGATCCTTGTATTGATGATGCGATTTAAACCAGAGGGTATTTTAGGCGGTCAAAGTAAAAAACCATATAAAATGCCAAGTGGAATTGAAGGTGATTATCAATGAAGACAAAGAATAAATTGCTTTTAGAAGTGCAAAATTTATCGATAAGTTTTGGCGGTTTAAAAGCTGTGGATGAAGTGACATTTAAGGTGCATGAAGGTGAAATTGTAAGTATTATCGGGCCTAATGGCGCTGGAAAGACAACTATTTTTAATCTGCTGACGGGCATCTATAAATCGGATAGCGGCAAGGTTGTTTTTGATGGCGAAGAAATTCAAAATAGAACGCCTCAGGAAATTGTTAAAGCAGGCATTGCAAGGACATTTCAAAATATACGCCTCTTTAAAGAAATGCGTGTGATTGAAAATGTTTTAACGGGCATGCACATCAATACCGATTATAATTTTGTGGATTTACTCTTTAGAACTAAAAAGTTTAGGACGATTGAAAAGGAAAAGACGCTGAAGGCGATAGAGATTTTAGATTCTATTGGACTTGCTGATAAAATAAGTGACTATCCATCGAATTTGCCCTATGGTGACCAGAGACGTCTTGAAATTGCAAGGGCAATTGCCACAGATGCCAAAATCATCATTTTAGATGAGCCAGCGGCAGGGATGAATCCTCAAGAGTCCGAAGAACTTTTACAATTTATCAAGACACTTGTCCAAAAAGGGTACACGATTCTTTTAATAGAACATGATATGAGTGTGGTTATGAATGTCTCAGATCGTATTTATGTGATTGACCATGGTAGGAAAGTCGCTGAAGGTTTACCGGAAGAGATTGCCAATAACAAATTGGTAATTGAAGCGTATCTCGGTAAGGAGGTAGAAGATTGTGCTTAAAATGCAAAATATTCATACGTATTACGATAACATCCATGCTCTAAAAGGCATTAATCTAAACATCAATAAGGGTGAAATTGTAACACTTATTGGCAGCAATGGCGCGGGTAAAACCACGACGCTTGGTACCATTACAGGTCTTTTAAAGCCTAAAGAGGGCAAGATTCTATACAATGATGAAGATATAACTTGTGTTCAACCAGGGCACATTGTTAAAAAGGGCATCAGTTTATCTCCAGAAGGCAGAGAAGTGTTCCCGCAATTAACTGTTTTCGACAATTTGAAACTTGGAGCTTATACGCGCTCTGACAAGAAAGAGATCGATCAAAGCTATGAAATGGTCTATGAATTGTTCCCGAGATTATTTGAAAGAAAGACACAGATTGCTAAGACTTTAAGTGGTGGTGAACAGCAAATGCTTGCCATTGGCAGAGCTTTGATGTCCAAACCTGAAATTTTGCTCTTAGATGAACCTTCTCTTGGATTATCGCCCAACTTGGTCCTATTGATCTTTGAATTGATTAAGGATATCAATAAACTGGGCATGACCATTTTACTTGTTGAACAAAATGCAAAGATGGCTTTAAAAGTGGCAGATCGAGGTTATGTTTTAGAAACCGGAAAGATTATCATAGAGGGCAATGCAAAGGAACTGTTAAACGATGATCGTGTCAAACAAGCCTATCTTGGAAATTTATAGGAGTGATTATGAAAAAACTAATTAACAACCCAGATCATGTGGTTACAGAAATGCTCAGAGGGATTGAAAAAGCACATCCTGAATTGACTTATCACGAAGGATTCGAAGTCATCTCTAGAAAAGATAAGAAAACAAACAAAGTGGGCTTGGTTTCTGGCGGAGGTTCAGGGCATGAACCGGCTCATGCAGGCTATGTTGGCTACGGTATGCTCGATGCAGCTGTCTCAGGAAACGTATTTGCATCTCCAAGTCCAGACAGAATTGTGAAGGGCATAGAAACAGCGAATTCAGGTGCAGGCGTTCTATTAATTATCAAAAATTACTCTGGCGATATTATGAATTTTGAAATGTCTAAAGATATTGCAGAGATGCAAGGCATAGAAGTGGATTATGTCGTTGTAAAAGACGATGTGGCTGTGGAAGATAGCACGTATTCAGCTGGCAGAAGAGGCATTGCAGGCACTGTCTTTGTTCATAAAATTGCAGGTGCAAAAGCTGAAATGGGCGGCAGTTTAAGTGAAGTCAAAGCAGCTGCAGAGAAGACGATTCAAAATGTGCGTTCAATGGGTATGGCGATGGCACCATGTATTTTACCAGGTGTGGGGAAACCCGGATTTACACTGGGAGAAGATGAAGTTGAAATCGGTATGGGGATACATGGCGAGCCAGGTGTGTTTCATACCAATGTCAAGTCCGCAAAAGCATTTGCAGAGATACTGGTTGAAAAAATACTGGCAGATTACGATTACTCGGATTCGGAAGTGGCAGTAATGATCAATGGCTTGGGCTCAACACCATTGATGGAGCTCTATATCATGTACAATGAAGTGGAAAGTCTTTTAAAGGAAAAAAATATTAAAGTCTATAGATCATTCGTGGGCAATTATATGACGGCACTTGAAATGTCAGGTTGTTCAGTGAGCTTGTTGAAACTGGATGATGAATTGAAAACACTTCTGGACTATGAAGCCAATACGCCGGGATTAAAAGTGAGGTCATTATGAATAGCAACAATATAGTGGACATGTTTTTAGAAATTGCTGAAAAAATAGAATCTGAAAAGGATTATATCACAGAACTTGATTCCGTTCTTGGCGACGGCGACCACTGGGTCAATATCAATAAGGGCTATCAAGAAATTGTTAAAATGGAAGACACCCTAAGGGGGCTACCGCTCAGTGAATTGTTTATGAAAGTTGGCATGAGCATTATGAGTGTGGTCGGCGGGTCATCAGGTGTTTTATATGGCGATGCTTTTTTAAAAGCTTCCATGACCTTAAAAGGACAAGAAGCCATGGACTTACAAAAAGGACATGAATTTTTAGAGACGGCGCTGGATGCCATGATGAGCAGAGGCAAGGCAAGTCCAGGGGACAAAACCATGATCGATCCACTGTTCAGTGTGGTAAAAGCATATGGTGATGGACTTGAAAAAGCACTTACGAAGCAGGAACTGGGTGCCGCGATATCAAGGGCTGCTGAACAAGGGATGCTGGACACCAAAGCAATGATTGCAAAAAAGGGTCGAGCAACTTATAGAGAAGATAAGGGCGTTGGATATATCGATGCAGGTGCAGCGACCATGTATTATCAACTGGACATCTTGGGAAAACATATTTGTAAGTAATATCTATAAACGTTTTAAGTGAACGTACCCAATGAACAGCCAAAGGCACTGTGCCAAATAAATCTGTTAAATTTTAAGATTTGATTCAGCGTATTAAAGCATTTGTTTTATAGATTTTTCAATTTAAAATCTAAATAATATAAATCAATGGAGAGAAGAGATGAAAGAGATCAAAAACACTGCAAAACATACGGATAATGAGGTTGTCAATGGCTTAAGAAGTGCTATTGAACATAGAGCAACATGGATGGCTTTGATGATGGATGAAGCTAAAAAAGCGGGATTTGATTCAGAAAAATTCACAAGAGATGCTATTTTTAAAACAGGTGGATTTCACGGTGAAGATATAAAAGCGCGTCAAGTTGGAGAAGGCATTGTAAACTTTGAAAAGACTTTTCTACCAGAAAACACAAAGAAGATCTTCGAGATGGAAGTGAAAACTTGCAATGAAGAAAAGCTTGAAGTAGAATTTAATTATTGCCCACTGGTTGCTGCGTGGAAAAAGCAAGGCTTTTCAAATGAAGAGATTGAGCTCATGTGTGATTGTGCAATGGATGGCGATAGAGGTATCGCAAAAGCAAATGGATATGAGTTTAAATTAGGTAAAACCATTGCTGCTGGAGATGATATTTGCGAAGTTAATTTTTATAAAAAATAGAGCGTTAGTGTGTCAAAAGTTGAGCAGTCATCTATCTTATGATGTCGTTTATGGGTAGTTAGCGATACAGCATATGATGGGGACGTCATGCGAAACGGACGTTTGACACTCTAATCATAGGCTTAAAAGCAATTAAGGTGTCATCAGAAGGTGGCACCTATTGCTGATTGTGGAGGCTTTAAAAGCGTACATATAAATCATTCGGGTTGGGGGAGATAAAATGGATCTAAAGCTCATAGGACATACGGTGTCTAACATATGTGAAGCAATTGCAAACGTTTTAGATGTGGATGTTATTGTGGTGGATCAAGATTTGACGATTATAGGCAACACTTATAAATACATGTTTGAAAATGAAATTGATGTGACGAGTAATTCAATCATAGCAACCAGCATTCTAGAGCGGAAGAATAAAATTGTTATGGACATCAATGAGTTTGAGAAATGTCGCATATGTAAAAATAATGCAATCTGTAAAATCAGAGGGGTTATCTCCATACCACTTATCCACGAAGACAATTTATTCGGTGCAATTGGCTTGATGCTTGAAAGTTATGAAAAACAAGAAAAATTCTCTGAAAATTTACAAGGCATTACGACTTTCTTGGAAAACATGTCTGAATTACTCATCAGTAAACTGATCAGTGTCGATCAGGTGAATCGCATTGAGGTGATCAATCATAAAATTGAGCACATTATCACGAATGTCAAAGATGGCATCATCTATTTGGACAAGGATGATCGTATTTCTTACTATAATAATGTGTTTAAAGCCTATTTTAATATTCAAGAAGATATCAAAAATCGGAATATTGACGAAGTGATTAATCATACGATTATTAAAAATTACTTGTTTAGCAAGAAAAACTTATCGGATGAAGTCTTTGTTTTGCAAAATAGTCAGGTGAATTTTAAGGGGCTTATCAGTTGCGTCAATACGAATTTGAATTCGGAGTATTTGGGCAGTGTGATTACATTTAGAAAGATTGAAGAAACTTTCCGAGTGATGAATGAGATGCTAAACAATAAGTCAAGCATTAAAATGAGTCACCTCATATGCAAGGATGAGACGACCTATCGTGCTGTGGAAAAAGCCAAAAAGGTGGCTATTTATGATGAGCATGTTTTAATAACAGGAGAAGAAGGCACGGGTAAAAAGACGTTGGCCTACAGCATTCACAATTTTTCAGATCGAAAATCCAATTATGTGATTACGATTGATTGCAAGTATCTGCCGAGAACGTATTTCTTGTCTGAACTCTTCGGCATCGGCGAGAGTATGATCAATCCAGGGATGATGCAACTGGCGGACAAGGGGACGATTGTCTTTAACGAAATTACGCTGTTGCCGCTGAACATCCAAATGGATTTACTGAATTACATTATTTCTGGAGAGATTGAACTTGAAACGGGGATTGTCATTAAAGATATCGACGTTAGAATTATTGGAACAACTCAGTATGATATCCAAGATAAAATCAAACAGGGTTATTTTAATGAAGAACTCTACTATAGGCTAAATATGCATGCCATACATTTACCGCCATTGAGAGAGAGAAGCTATGAAGATTTTAAAGGCTTCATCTTCAAGTTCTTAGATATTTATGCAAAAATATTTTCGAAGTCGAGTTTTACCATTGAAAGTGAAGCTATACGAGTGCTTCGAGCGGAGATTTGGCAAGATAATTTGACGGGTCTTGAAAAGTTTTTAGAACAGCTCGTCTGTAATTGTAATGAAAGTTTGATTACACGGTATATGATTGAAGATGAGCTGGATAGAATTCATGAAGTGGATCGGTCCAAGAAATGCATCTTAACATTTGATGAATATGAAAAGGATTTTATTGAAAAAGCGCTACATCAATATAGAGGTGTCAAAAACCAGATTGACATTGTGGCAGATAAACTGGGGATAGGTCGGGCGACGCTCTATCGAAAAATCAATAAGTATAATATTGTACCATAGCATAGGATGTTACTATACACTGAAACAGCCCTCATTCGCTCTAAACGAGAGAACAAGGGCTGTTTCTCTTTCTCGGTTAAGTCTGGAACAATACATATATGCCTCTAGGGCGCTGGAAGTTATGGATAAAAACTTGAATACTTGGATAAACCATGACTTTTGTCATGATTTAATCCGTAGATTCATGACAAAGGTCTCGTGTGTAAAATCTGGTTAGAGTTTATAATGGATTTATAGTGAATGGATCAATAGAACTATTGAATAGGATAAACTGTTGAATCGGATAATAGGAAAGGTTAGGAGGATCACTATGAAAATGAAAACAACGCTTCATAGAAAATACGTGAAGGGATTTATATTACTCTTGTTATTATCTTTGACACTTACAGGGTGTCTTGGAGAGTCAGATTATAAGGCTTATCATGAGGCGGCCCTCAAAACAGCTGGAATTCAAAGAGGAGGTCAATCTCTGAGCGTTAGTATGGATCAGGCATTGTTCGCAGAAGCCTTAAGTAATCACGCATTAAATGGTCTAGAGCATGTTCAGTTTGATTTATCTGGTCAATTTGATTATGAAAAAAACTTAGCACTGTATGATATCTACTATTACTATAATGGTCTTGGAAGCGATATCCAATACATTAGAAAATCAGAGTCAGAACAGTACATTAAAATGCCTCTCTTTAAAGACTACTTAAAACTCGATACTCAAGCCAATGTAGATGAAGGTATGGACAAAACTGCTCCTGTAAATGGCAATACAGATGTCATTAAAAATATCATCTCTGAAATTCATACTGAGTGGCATGCCATGATTCAAAAGGAAAATATTTTCGTAGGTGAAAAAACGACGATTAAGAATGAAGATGGCAATGTGAAAGCGACAAAGTTTACGATTAAACCCACAACTGAACAATTAGCACTCATGGAGAATCATATAAAAACCAGTCTTTTAGCACACTCGGATGAGCTTGTAAACGTGTTTAATTCATATTTATTGCAGGAAACACCTATGGCAGGCACATCGATGGATCGTGAAGCAAGCACCAATAACTCTGGAGAAATGATGAAGATGGATTCAGATAGCGTCAGAAAACTCATCGAAAACTCAATGTCCAATATGAATATTACACATTACGAAGAGATGGCCTATGTGGATTTAGATGGCTATATAATAGAAGAAAGCACTGCTATTGGGATTGAATATACGCAAACGGATCAATTTACCCCACTGTTTAGATCTCAGGAAATTGTCATCAATTCTAAAAACTGGGGTATAGAACAAACACAAAAATTTGATTTTCCAGAGATTGACGCGAGCAATAGCAAGTCATTGGAGGGGTTTGATTTTAGTGGTGGCATGAAGCAATAGTTTAAAAGCTATAATTTTTAAGCAATAGTTTCTAAACAATAGTGTTTAAACGATAGTTTCGCGTAAGCAATATAACTATGAAAAAGGAGAGACTCATATGATGCTAGAAGTAAAAACACTCAAAAAAAAATATGGTGAATTCACCGCTGTGGATGGCATATCACTTCATATAAACAAAGGGGAAGTTGTAGGGCTTTTAGGACCCAATGGTGCAGGTAAGTCCACAACGATCTCCATGATCGCCACACTCTTTAAACCGAATTCAGGCGAAATCTTATTTGAGGGGGAGAATATCGTCAAGAATCCTAAAGTGATTCAACCCTTTATCGGCTATGTGCCTCAAGAGATTGCACTTTATGAAACGCTTTCAGGGTATGAAAATCTTAAATATTTTGGTGCACTATACGGCCTTAGCGGCAAGGCAATTAAAGAGCAAATTCAAAGAATTTCTAAAATTATCGGGATAGAAGATCGGCTTAAAGATCGGGTAAGCACTTATTCTGGAGGAATGAAAAGGAGAATCAACATAGGCGTGGGACTTCTTCACAATCCAAAGCTCGTCATTATGGATGAACCCACAGTGGGCATAGATCCTCAGTCTAGAAATCACATACTCGAAACGGTCAACAAATTAAAGTCAGAAGGCATTAGCGTGCTCTACACCAGCCACTATATGGAGGAAGTTGAGGCGATCTGCGAGCGCATCTACATCATGGATCATGGCAAGATCATAGCAGACGGAACTCAGGAAGCACTGCTTGAACAGTCTAAAATACAAAGCGGCATGAAACTTAAATTTGAGAAGCCTGTGGCACAGATTGTAGATCAGATTAAGGCAATGGCTTGGGTAACTCAGGTTCAAATTTTGGATGAATATGAAATGATTATACGTTCAAGTGGCAATGGCAGTAGTCATAAAGATATTCTCAATGCGCTTATGGCCATGAATTCAGGACTCATATCATTTGATATTCAAAAACCGGACCTTGAACAGGTATTTTTACACATGACGGGTAGAGGGCTCAGAGATTAGGAGGAGAAAATGATATTAAAAATGCTCAAAAAAGACATAGCAGTCCTCTTTTCTGAACGCAAAAGTCTAATAATCTTTATTATAATGCCTATTGTTTTAACCACGATTTTGAGTTTTTCACTTAAGGGCACTTTTCAAGAGACGGGCAAGTTTAATGCGTTTAAAGTAGCCATTGTCAAAGCCTATGATTCAGAAGAAGATCTCTCTTATTTCAGAACAAAGCTATCTGCATATGTGGATTTCGATAAAGTAATGGCAGATCAAAATAATATGGACTTTGAAAAAGTATTTTTTCAGGACTTTTTAGAAAATGAGGATGTCAAATCTATTATGACTAGTGTAGTGATGACAGACGAAGAAGCTCAAAAGGCACTTTTAAATGATGAAATTGTGGCTATTTTTTACTTGCCGAAGGGCTTTATTTATAACCAACTCATCAATTTTACAATGCCCTATCGCAATGAAATTCAGATTAGAATGATTTCCAGCTCTGAACATCAATATGCATCTCAAATAGCAGAATCTGTCATGATGAGTTATTTTGATCTCATGAATGAAAAAGTGATTCAAAAAAATGTTTTTATAGAGGTTGGCGCATCTTATTTGGATACTCAAGACCTTTTTGCTCATCTTGGAGAGATACTGGATAATCGTGTGGAAAATCCTAATTCGGGCAAAATGCAAGCGACAGCTGGCATGCAGATTCAACATGAAACCATAAGCGGTGAAAAGGCAATCGACAGCTTTACTTACTACAGTATCGCTATGATGTCAATGTTCATACTCTATGCCTCTGGTTATGTGGGCAGAGCGCTTTTGAGAGAAAAGAAAATGCAAACCTTGAGTAGAGCCGCAGTAGCTGGTGTAACCAAGGTTAAAGTACTCGTCAGCAAATTCTTGATGACTCTGATTTTATGTATGGTTCAGATGTCGTTGCTCTTGATCTATGCCAAAATCGTTTTAAAAGTAGACTGGGAAAGACCTTTAATGATGGCAATCGGTATTTTATTCAGTGCAATTGCAGTGAGTGGCTTAGGTATTTTCATAAGTGCCATTACATTGACACGGGATTCTTATAAAGTTGCCAATATATTTGAGACTGTATTGATTCATATATTTGCACTATTTGGCGGCAGTTATGTGCCGCTGGAAGTATTGCCGAGCATCGTTTCTAGAGTGAAGTTCATCGCTCTAAACAGTGCGGTACTAGATTTGTTCTTGGGTATTTATAAGGGGGTTGAAATATCTAATCTCCTGCCGCAGATTGGCATGTTAACCTTTATAAGCATCCTATTTTCATCACTTGCAATTTGGATTGTCAGCAAGAGGGAGGCGCAAGATTATGCTTAGACTTAAATTGAGACTTTTAAAAGACAATACTTCGCTGTATGTGATCATGATTTTGATGAGCCTCTTGCTTACGGCAGTCTTTGGAAACGCTTTTAACGGCGACTATAAGGGGACAATATTTATAGAAGATACGACAAACAGTGTTGAAAATTCAGATTTGATTCATACCTTAGAGCAGGAAGGCAGTTTCGACATCAAGTTGGTTTCCCATGAAGAAGGACTGAAAAAAGTCTCTGGAAGAGAGGGGTTGATGTTCATACAACTGAGTGATGAAATCAAGATCTTTGAGCTGAAACCCACTGTGGAACGCTATCAAATTGAAAAGCTGCTAAATGATGCTGTGTCATCGCGCAATACTTTAGAAGAATATTCGGAAAAGGTTTATCAGATTATTTCAGAGAACTCTGAAATTGCAGTGGATAAAGCGTCTCTGGTTCAAATGGTAAAAGTGAAAGTTAAAGTTTCTGAGAAAAATGATAAAGTGTTTACACTGGATCATCAGATCTTCAAAGCGGATCTGCTTTCAAATTTTGACGCCAAAATTCACTATATGGTGGGCATGACTTTGTTCTTTGTAACTTATTCATTGCTCTTTACAGTGGGCGACTATTTAGAGGACAGACGATTGCACACGTTGGATCGGATGATGGTGTCGCCGATATCCAGATTTCAGATTTTAACGGCAAATGTGATCCCTGCATTTTTGATTGGCGCTTTTCAGATTGTGGTGATGATCTTATGCGGTCAATATTTATTTGGCATCCAGTGGGGCACACAAGTGGGATTAATTCTCATCATAGGCATTATGTATATTTTTACGATGACTGCATTGAGTTTCTTCATTGTGAGTCTTGTGAAAAACATGTCTCAACTTGGAGCGATATCCCCCATTATATTGACAGGCATGGGGATGCTTGGCGGATGCATGTGGCCTCTGGAGATTATAAGTTCCAAAATGCTTCTTACCTTGGCGAACTTGACACCACATCGATGGGCAATTCATGGCATTGAAACGCTTATGATCACAGGACGTGCTTCTGAACAAACGGTTATAGCTGTAGGCATCCTGTTTTTGATGGGCTGCGTTTATATGGTTTTAGCTGAACGCATGCTTGCCTATAAAATAAGTGATTAGACACGCTTAGATAACCGTATAAATAGAATAACAAGGTTATTTAGGAGGTGTGGTTTATGTTTGAATCTATTGAAATCAAATCAAAAGAGAAAATTGAAATGATTGATATTATGGATAGTATAAAAGAAGCCGTCACAAAGAGTGGTGTTAGACATGGCATTATTGTCGTATACGTGCCACATTCCACAGCGGGGATCACTGTCAATAAAAATTACGACCCTGTAGTTGAAGAAGATATCATGAATAGAATGAATGAGCTGATTCCAAAGGATGGTCATTATCAACACATAGAAGGCAATTCAGCGGCACATATTAAGGCCTCTATATTTGGCAGTTCCGTCACTTTGATCATCAGCAATGGGCATATTGAGCTTGGTATGTTCCAGTCGGTATTCTTCTGTGAGTTCGATGGCCCGCGTAAACGCAAGTATTTCATAAAAATTATGAAAGATGAACACTAAATTATGAACATTGAACCCCCAATATAAAAATATATAATCAAAATTGACCAGCCACAGGCTGGTTTTTTTATGTGTGCTTTTAGCTAAAAGGACGTCGCTTCACAAAAGCATTTAGGAGGCCATTTTATTTATATCTTGCTGGAGTAAGCTGTTTAGATCGTTGACAAAGCGATTCTTCCTGCAATGGTAACAACAATTGTGCGTTGAATTCTAAGTAGGGGTTAGGTATAATTGAGAAAAGCCAATGGATGACCGTGAAGAGATAAAGGAAGTTAGTCAAATATGAAAAAAGTGGATCAAATTTATGAGTATATGAAACAACATCATAATGAAGGCGTCACAGCATCTAAAATTGCTGAAGTGCTTGAACTCGATCGCACAAATGCCAGTCGTTATCTCAACTTGCTTTGCCAAGAGGGCAAGTTGACGAAACTTTCGGGACGACCTGTGAAGTATGTGTTGGTTGGCATGCAGCTTAATCAAGCGAGTGATGAGCGACAAGATGATAAAATACGTGAGTCCAAGAGCAAATCACCTCGCAGATTAGAATCGCCCACTGTAGAGACGTCTAAGTTAAAATCAGAGCACAGTCTTTTGGGGCGAAAGTTTTCTCTGGATATGCTCATTGGCGCAAGTAAGAGTTTAAATGTCCCGATTCAACAGGCAAAGGCGGCGATTTTATATCCTCCAAGAGGGTTGCATACACTGATTTTAGGGGAAACAGGCGTCGGTAAATCCATGTTTGCAGAACTCATGTATCAGTTTGCAAAGGAAGCACAGATGCTCAGTCCGGATGCGCCTTTTGTACGATTCAACTGTGCGGACTATGGTGAAAATCCGCAACTGCTCATGGCTCAAATCTTTGGCGTGAAAAAGGGCGCGTACACAGGTGCTGAGAAGGATCGCGATGGTCTTTTAAAGAAAGCAGATCATGGAATTCTTTTTTTAGATGAGGTCCATAGACTTTCCAACCAAGGTCAAGAAATGCTGTTTACCTTCATCGATAAGGGGCAGTTCAGTAGATTAGGGGATAGTGAAGAAAGGCAAACAGCGGATGTTCAAATTATAGCGGCAACCACCGAAGAACCTGAATCTGCATTGCTTAAAACATTTACGAGACGCATCCCAATGACGATTAAATTACCACCTCTCAAAGAACGTGGGCTTAAAGATCGTTATAAGCTCATAGAAAATTTTATCAAAGAGGAGTCCAAACGGCTTTCCAAGAGTATTTATATTAACAGAAATGCACTTGAATCCATGTTGCTCTATGAGTGCCCAAGCAATATAGGGCAACTTAAAAGCGATATTCAATTGGCATGTGCAAAAGCTTTTCTCAACTTTAAGTCTCAACGTAAAAATTATATTTTAATAGAGCAATCGGATTTGCCGCAACAAGTTAAAAAAGGGTCTATGAAAATTAAAGAACATCGACAAAAACTTGAAAAATTGCTCAAGCATCAAGAAGATATCTATAAATTTTATTATGATGAAGAAGAGACCTACCTCAATGAGGGTGCGCTTAGAGAACCGCACTTTTATGAAAGTATTGAAAACCGTCTTGAAGCGCTCAGAGCAGAGGGCAAAACAGAAGAAGAGATCACTCAAATTATGAGTCTCGATATTGAATTGCACTTTCAAAAATATATCGTAGAAATTCCAGAGCAATATAAAAAAGAAGAAATCGGCAAGGTTGTTGACAGTGAAATTGTGGATATCACAGGAGAAATTTTGACTTATGCACAGGAACGACTTGACAAAATCTATGATGAAAAAATCTATTTTGGTTTAGCACTTCATCTACAGGGCAGCATAGAGAGGATTAGAAGCCATCAATCAATTTATCACCCTAAGCTCAATGTGATTCGAGTCAATTATCCAGATGAGTTTGTGGTGGCAATGGAAGTTGCCAAAAGAATTGATCAGGCTTTTGAAATCGAAACCCCACTGGATGAGATTGGCTATCTCGCCATGTTTTTATCATCTAATCCCTATACGATGGAAGGTGAGCCAGAAGATTTAGTGGGGATATTGTTGATCATGCACGGCAATTCCACAGCAACGAGTATGGCTCAGGTTGTAAATGATCTTGTGGGTATAGAACATTGCGAAGCGTTGGATATGCCCCTGAGTATGCGGCCAGAAGCAATGTATGAAATGGCAAAAAAAAGAATTGAGAAGATCAACAATGGGCGTGGTGTACTGATTTTAGTGGATATGGGCTCGTTGACGAGTTTTGGAGATATGATCTACGAAGAAAAGGGCATTCTCACCAAAACACTGGATAAAGCCAGCACGCCGATGGTGCTAGATGCCTGCCGAAAAGCCGTTTTGGGAAGGGATCTTATAGAGATTTACAATTCGTGTTTAGATCTGAGTGGAACGGTGGTTAAGGCGCGTGAAAATCCAAAAAAACCTTTGATTATCACAGCATGTTTTACCGGAGAAGGTGCAAGTGAAAAATTGAGGCAGATTATTGAAGAGCATCTTGAACTGGATGATATCTATCAGGTCATCAGCCTCAACTTAATAGATCGACGCGAGTTTGTCAGCATGCTCGATTTCTATAAAGAGGCTTATGACGTGCTTGCTATTGTGGGAACCGTTGAAATAGAAGTGGATGGCATTCCTTATATTTCTGCTGTGGATTTACTCTCAGGTGCAGGGATCGATGTGCTCAAAAAAATTATAGAGCGAGAAGATTTGTTTTATAGAATTGAACAGTCGTTGGGAGCGCACATTAAATCGGTGAACAGTACCAGCCTGTTGAGTCAAGTGAGACATTTTATAGATCGTACAGAAAAAGTTTTGAAGATCAACCTCCATCAAGATGTGAAAGTGGGTATTGCACTACATCTGAGTTTTCTAGTGGATAATTTAATACAGAAAATTGTGATGAATCCCAAGAAAGAACTGAATGACTTCATGGCTCAATATTCTCTTGAAATAGAGCTTGTACGCAATGAATTGAGAGCAATTGAGCAAGCCTATGAGGTTCGATTTTCCACAAGCGATCAAACTTATATTTTAAAGATGTTTTTAGCAAATAACGAGTGAAAGGGAGTGCCTCACCCCAATATCGGCCCGCTCCACTATATACCCAAAGGGCTAGAGTCCTCGGCAGGTACCGCGGATAGCTTTTTAGATGTGTATTGGGGTTTTGTGTTTGGTGGAGTCTTGGATATGAAATAGATGTATATAATGAAACGGGAGAGTAATTTGTTGCGGGATGAGGGCAGGATGGAAGGACTTTGATTACGAGGGTCAGCAATTTGAAGATTTTTTTACAAATATTATGATTAAAGGTAACTCTAATTTTTCACCAGTAAAGTCTTATGGAAATATTGGAGATAGACAAAAGGATGGATTTGATAAATATAAAGGTATTTCCACACCAATTCATCAAAAAATATTAGAATTAAGAAAACAGTTTTCCAATGTTGAATTTGCAATTTTTCCTTCAAATAAACTTGAAGATAAGTTCCTTATTTTGATCAGAAAATTGAACTCTGTCCTGTAATTATGCAGATTATGAGTGTCAAAATTGGAAATCCAATTTTGAATCTTTAGAGAAAAATGGTAAAGATAATTTGACCGATAATCCGTCCTAAAATGCTATGATATATATAGGCCTTTTTAGGGCGGTTTTCAATGTATGGATGATGTCTCATAAATAGATATTTAGAAAAGGCCTTTGTTAAAGTATTGCTTAAAACTTAAAAAGTATGTCAACAATGAAATCTTTTTGGTTTCATTGTTGAAGTCACAATGATATAAAATTAACATGAGTTTTCTTGGAATGCATTAAAATCAATACATTCCTTTAGAACCCTAATTGGCATCAATTTTGCAACTATTAAAGATAACTAATGTGAAAGGGGGAATTCAATAGCTCAATTATTGAGTAATATTGCACAATTTATGGTAAAGGTAATAAGTGACGCAATTTACGACTTAGTTATAATAATTTGATTTATGATTAAGTATAATTTTAATCCCGCTGGAATTTCAAGTATGCTATTGAAAAAGTTTGCTAATGCGGGCACTTAACGATGGAGTATACAAAATATAAGGAGAGGTTTATTATGGGTAAAATGTTTAATAAAAAATTCTTGGTTCTATTCCTAGCTCTTGTAATGATGTCAGTTACTGCTTGTGGTCAAGAAACAACAGAAAAAGAAAATGAGGCACCAGCAGCTGCAGACAATACAAATAATCAGGCAGCAGCAAGCACTGCATCTGAGGCGGATGATTGGCCAAGCCAACCAATAAATATTATGGTACCTGCTTCAGCAGGCGGTGGAACAGACATTTTTTCTAGAACTTTAGGGGAGTTTATTACAGAAGAAACGGGTGCTCCAGTGGTTATAACAAATCAATCAGGATTAGCAGGATATGAAATGGTTCGTACACAAGATCCAAATGGTTACAATTATGCAATGGCGATTACAGGTCTATTAATCTCCAAAGCACAAGGCGATTTGGACTATGGTCATGAGGCATATGATCCAGTTGGAATGATCAGTGCAGAAACTTCAACAGGAATTATCGTTCGTGCGGACTCTCCTTACCAAACAGTAGAGGATCTTTTTAATGCAATTAAAGCGGATCCTCAATCTGTAGTAGGTGGTATTTCAATGACAGGTTATCCATACCTTTACATGCTTGCGATTGAAGATGCCCTTGATATAGATCTATACTGCGTAGATGCAGGTAACTCCGCAGAACGTAACACAGCATTATTAGGCGAACAAGTAGACTATATTATCTCAAATGCAGCTGTTACAAAACCTTATCTTGAGTCAGGCGATTTTAAATATCTAGGAATTGCAGCGAAGGAGAGAAATGCTTTCATTCCGGATGTGCCAACATTTACTGAATTAGGCTATGATTTAGTATTCCCGGGCCAAGCTATTTATTTAGTGGCACCTAAAGGCACTGACCCAGAAGTTATTGAAAAATTCAATGGCGTATTAGATAAAATATTAGCAAGAGAAGATTTTATAGAAAAAATGACCAGTATGAGCTTCGGTGTGGTGAAAGGTATATCTGTTCAGGAAACATTAGACGAACTTAACGATGCGGCAGCGACTTTTGAAAAATATACAAAGTAAACATTTTAATTGAACGAAAATAAGTCTTAAAGAGGCGTTATAATTCATAAAATATCCTACAAGAGTTGTAATTGTAGGATGTTTTATGGTTACGCGTAATTATTATTTTTGGAGGTCTAATTTATGACAAAAAAAATCGATGTATTTATCAGTTTAATCATCCGCGGTTTTTATACGTATAGTGACATAGTGCTTGGTTTTATTATAGTAGCAGTGTCAGCGGGATTATATATGAATACAAGTCATTTAAAGGTATCAGCTCAGTCAATTACCCCGATGGATAGTGCACAGTTCGTACCCAAACTAACATTTGGTATACTGATTTTTTTAGGCATTATAATATTACTTCAAGGTGTTAAAAAGATTAAAGAAAATAAAAAAGCTTTACCAGAAGGAGAACAGTTAATTGCTGCTATTATTGGTTTTAAACGTGCAACAATTGCTTTGACTAGTATTGCTTTATTTATACTCCTAATGACTCGAATTAGTTTTATAATTGCAGCAATTTTATATTTGATGTTTAATATGTACTTTATGGTGGAACGTAGAGGCTGGAAACATAAAACGTATTTTATTACTGCAGTGATTGTTTCAATATCATTATATTATCTGTTTAATCGGTTCATTTATGTCAAACTGCCACTTGGTTTCTTGAAAGGGGTGATCGGATAATGACAGCACTTATTGGCGGTGCAATGGCACTAATAACGGTAAAAAATGTTCTTTTAATGTTTGTGGGCGTAATTGTTGGCATTCTTTTCGGGGCTATACCAGGTTTGAGTTCTACCATGGCAATTGCGCTTTTTCTACCAGTTACATTTGGGCTTAGTACTTATGAATCCTTTGCACTTTTAGTTGCCTTATATATAGGCGGTGTATCAGGAGGCTTGGTATCTGCGATATTGATCAATATCCCAGGTTCGGCTATGTCTATTGCAACAACGTATGATGGGCATCCAATGGCTAAAAATGGCCAAGCTCATAAAGCATTGGGCGTTGGAGTTGTATTTTCATTTTTAGGGACACTTTTTGGTTTAGCAGTCATGATATTTGCAGCGCCTGCTCTTGCGCGTTTTGCAATTACATTGCAGCCTTATGAATACTTTGCGTTATCTTTTATGGCATTGTCTTTAATAGCAAGTGTCAGTGGTCAAAATATTTTTAAGGGCCTAATGGCAGGTTTCATGGGAATTGCTTTTTCTACAATTGGTATGGCGCCTATTGATGGTGTTGTTCGATTTACATTTGGCAATATACAATTGATGAATGGATTCACCTTATTACCTGCAGTAATCGGTATGTTTGCCGTTACAGAAATTCTTTTAACAGTGGTTAAACCAGTTTCTGCGGATAAAGTTGTACAACAGGAACGTGAACATATAAAAGGCTTTGGTTTTTCTTTCAAAGAATTGATAGGTCAAACAAAAAATTTAATTTTAGCATCATCAATAGGAACAATTGTTGGATTTTTACCTGGTATGGGGGGATCGCTTGCAAATCAGGTGGCTTATGTTGCCGTACAAAAAACTTCAAAGTATCCTGAAAAATTTGGAACAGGTATTATTGATGGTGTCGTTGCTTCTGAATCTTCAAATAATGCATCCATTGGTGGGGCAATGATTCCACTCTTAGCGCTAGGTATTCCAGGTGATGGACCAACAGCTATGTTGCTTGGTGCATTTATGATTCATGGATTGGTTGCAGGACCAATGTTATTTAAGACAAGTGGTGAGTTAGTATATCTGATTTTTGCTGCCTTAATTATATGTAGTTTTATTATGGTTGTTGTTGAATTTTATGGGATCAAAATTATTGTAAAAGCACTTAATATTCCCCGTGAAATATTATATCCAGTCGTTATTACAGTTTGTGCTGTTGGTGCATATGCGGCAAATAGCAATATGTTTGACTTATGGACTCTTTTAGTCTTTGGTATATTAGGCTTTATGATGTCAAAATTTAAATTACCGCGTGCTTGTTTTGTATTGGGTTTTGTATTAGGATCTTTAGTAGAGACAAATTTAAGACGTGCTATTCAATTGAGTAGAGGATCCATCATGCCGTTCTTTACTAGACCGCTTACTGTGGTGTTATTGGCTGTGACTTTTATCATAATTATTAGAACTGTTTGGGTTCAAATTATACTGCCAATGAAAAATAGTAAAAAAGCAAAGGGGGAATATGCATAATGGAAAAAAAAGACGTAAACAAAGTTAAAGATATTTCTGCGCGTGCCCTTAGAATGATGAATAATCCATGGACGATACAGCATGAGCCATTTGAAGTTATCGATGATGTTTACTTTGTAGGCACATCTTGGGTTTCCTCTTTTTTAATAGATACGGATGAGGGTCTTATTTTAATTGATTGTGCAATGCAAGAGACCTTATATTTATTAATAGACTCAATCCATAGACTTGGATTTGATCCGAGAAATATCAGTAAATTGCTATTGACGCATGGGCACTTTGATCATTGTGGTGCAGTACGTGCGATTCAAGAAATGAGCGGGTGTGAAGTTTGGATAGGTAAAGATGATGCTTACTTTTTTACTGAAAGAAGAGATTTGATCGTATTTGAAGATCATGTCCCTGAATTCAGAATTGACCATTATTATGATTATTCTAAACCGATTAAAATGGGCGAAATAAGCATTATGCCTGTTCATTGTCCAGGGCATACTGAGGGAACAACGAGTTTATTTTTTGATATTGAGAAGGATGATAGCGTGTTAACTTGCGGGATACATGGTGGTCTTGGCTCTTATGTGATGAGAAAAGAAAATTTATTGAAGAGTAACATGCCACTTTCGCTCCAAACGACTTATTTAGAAAGTATCGATGCAATTGTCGATAAAAAGGTAGATGTGGTTTTACCTTCGCATGTTGGTCACCTTGTGGATCATGATTTTTTAGGCATTGCCAAAAGTGGTGACAAACGTAAATTTATTGATTCTAGTGTATGGTTAAGAATGCTATTGTCTAAAAAACAAGAAATGCTAGACATCATTGAAAAAGAGAGAGAAGCATAGATTTCGCTCAGAGATATCAGAAAGATTGAAAAGAGATTAACGACTATATGTGCTTATAGTCGTTTTTTGTTGGATAAATATATGATATCATCTGATTATAAGATGTGAAATTGAGTTTGAAGTAGTCGATTTTTAAGATGGGGGATGTTTTAAATGGATAATGAAATTATTATTATTTCTACAACTGCTGCGGTGACACGGAAAGTTAAAGAAGTTATAGAATCCAGGGAAATGGATTTCCCTATCATTGAAGCTACAATGGAAAATGCTTTAGAAATATCCAATAGGGAAATTTCAAGAGGTACTAAAGTCATTATATGTAGAGGTGGTACAGCTACATATTTAAGAGAGAGAGTTGATGTCCCTGTTATAGATATCCGGCATGGGTTTATTGATATTTACTATTCTGTAAAACAAGCAAAACAGATATCAGAACATATTGGCGTTGTTGGATATAGTAACTTATGTGATGCAGCCTCAGATTATGTTGACATAATGGGAGATGATATACCAATATCGATTGTCGATACAGATGATGAAATCGAAAAGAGGCTTATAGAGCAAAAAGAAAAAGGCATCGAAGTTTTTATTGGTGGATTTCAACTCTTTGAAGCAGCAAAAAGAAATGGTGTGACTCATATTATGGGAGAGGCTGATCCAGTAGCAATCAATAAATCCATTGATGAAGCGCTTCATTATTTAAAAATTGAACATGAGCGAAGAGAAAAATTTGAAACGATTAATGCCATACTAAATTGTACTTCAGATGGTATTATTGCAATAGAAAATAGTGGGAAAATACTGCATATTAATGAGATTGCCAAAAAAATATTTGCCTATAATAATGCAAAACATATTAATGAGATAATCCCTAATTCTAAACTTTTAGATTCAGCGATGCATGGCGTAGAACATTTTAATGATTTTATAAAATTCGGCAGTGATGCAATTGTTGTCAGCAGTGTGCCCATTAAAATTGAAGATAAAACGATTGGCGCTGTAGCAACCATTCAAGAAGAAATTAAAATCCAGTCGATTGACCGGGAAATTCGGAAAAAGCAACTTGGAGATGGATATGTTGCTAAAAAAACATTTAAAGATATTGTCGGATCATCACAAGAGATAAATCAAGCAATACGCCAAGCTTCTAGGTATGCTAAATCAGAAAGCACTGTTTTGATTTATGGTGAGACTGGAACGGGAAAAGAAATATTTGCCCAAAGTATACACAACTATTCAAGAAGAAGCAATCAACCCTTTGTTGCAATAAATTGTGCGGCATTACCGGAAGCTGTACTAGAGAGTGAATTATTTGGTTATGTAAAAGGGGCGTTTACAGGTGCTAGCAAAGAAGGCAAGGTCGGTATTTTTGAACTCGCTCATAATGGCACAGTTTTTTTAGACGAAATAGGAGAAATTTCGACAAATGTTCAAGTTAAGCTTTTAAGAGTTATTCAAGAAAAAGAAGTATCAAGAATTGGAGATGACAAAGTTACTCCCATTGATGTTAGAATATTGGCAGCAACGAATAAAAATCTCATTGAGGAGATTCATAAAAAAAGATTTCGTGAAGATCTCTATTTTAGATTGTGCGTCTTAGAATTGGAACTGCCTCCGTTAAGAGATCGAAAAGAAGATATTAAAGAACTGATGATGCATTTTATTGATAAAAAAACAATAAAGAGAATCAAGTTTCCAAAGAAAACGATAGAACTGTTTGAGTCATATGATTGGCCTGGCAATATACGGCAACTGTCTAATGTGATTGAGCGTTTGATCGTTATTAGCGAGGATGGTGTTATTTCTGAAAAATCAGCTGCAGATGCTCTGAAAGACATTAAACTTAGAAAACCTGAAGAAGACAAGTTTGACGCACCAGTAACAGATATGGAGTTAAAACTTATTCGGCTTATAGAGAATATGCTGAATAGGGACAGCGTCGATAAATGCAGCCATAGAGAAAATTATAATGGTAAAGTAGAGGATGAAACTGAGGAACCAAAAATATTTTCTGATTTTGAAGAGGGCCTTGATATGGATAAGTATTTAGAAAAAGGTGAGGCTGAAATTATAAAAGCTGCAATAGAAAAATGCAGTGGCAATCGTGAGCGGGTAGCAGCGTATTTAGGCATTAGCAAGGCGACTTTATGGAGAAAAATGAAAAAGTTTGATCTTCTGTAGTTAAACAATGCTTTAATAGAATAGAGTTTCAATATTGAAATAATTTTACGGAAATGAAATGTCAAAAATCTCAAATTCGAAATATGTTGTTGAAATATTCACGAAAAAGAAAAAAAAAACCTAGAAATAGTGTAAAAAACCTATTTTTTAAATTGGCACGCTAATTGCAACATATAAAAGACAATGATATGTTGAAAGGAGTGAACAATTTGAAAATCGCTTTAGTTGGTATATTTCCAAGTGGTACTTATGAAATGTTTGATGAAATGATACCAAAAGATTTATTTGAAATTGAGATCATTGATACTCAAGAAAAATACGAAGCATTGACGGATGCTGAAATTATGGTTTTAAGATTGTTTAAAATCACAAAAGAAGATATTGAAAGAAATCCGAATTTGAAATTTATTCAAAAATGGGGTGCTGGCTACGATACTGTTGATATAGAAGCAGCAGGTAAACAAGGCGTTTATGTAGCAAACTCGCCAGGTGCAAATGCTTATGCAGTATCTGAGATTGCAATTTTACAAATGTTAGCGGTTTATAGAAATCTTATCATTCAGGATGAAGCAATGAGAAAAGGGATTTGGACAAAAATAAACTATCTAGACCGTTCTTTTTGTATTCTGAATAAGGTTGTAGGTTTAGTTGGATGTGGCCATATTGGAAAAGAAGTTGCTAGAAGAGTACAGGCATTTGGTGCTTCAGTCCAGTATTACGATATGTTTCGTATGAGTGAAGAGGAAGAAAAAAGTCTTGGCATGCGTTATGTTGAAATGGATGAACTCTTTAAGACATCAGACATTATAAGTCTTCACCTTCCGCTTAATGCAGGAACGAAGCATATTGTAAATCGTGAAAAATTAGCGCTTATGAAACCAACCTCTATTATTGTCAATACATCAAGAGGCGGCATCATTAAAGAAGATGATTTGATTGAAGCACTTGAGAATGAAGTAATTCTAGGTGCTGGATTGGATTGTGTTGAAAATGAACCCATTCAACCAGATAACCCAATTTTAAAGGCTCCAAATGTTACCTTATCGCCACATATTGGGGGTACATCTGCGGATCTGTTGGTACACATGGTCCCTTTAATGGTAGAGAATATAATTGCTTTTGGTAGTGGAGATAAATTTAAATATGTTGTAAATAAACAATTTATTAAAGAATAGTGGAGGCAGGAAATGAGTGTAGGCAATAGAGTGTTTTTAAAAAGAGATTTACCTTCAAAGGAACTTGTTGAGGCATTTAAAGAAATACCAGCTGCAAATATTGAAGATTGCATGAACAGAATTTTCGGATTAAATCCAGAAATCAAATTAATGTCAACTCCTAAGCAAAATATGGTGGGGGTAGCATTGACGGTTAAAACACGTGCAGGTGATAATTTGATGATTCATCAAGCATTGGAAATGGCGGGTGAAGGTGATATTATTATCGTTTCAAATGAAGGCGATAGAAGTAGAGCTTTGATCGGTGAAGTCATGGCACAGTATGCACAATGTACACGAAAAGTTGCTGGACTTGTGTTTGATGGCGCTATTAGAGATATAGATGAGATTTCAAAAATGCCACTATCGATTTATGCTTCTGGGTATACGCCAAGTGGTCCATTCAAAGAAGGCCCAGGCGAAGTAAATGTACCAATTGCGATTGGTGGCGTAATAGTAATGCCGGGTGATATTCTTGTAGGTGATAGCGATGGTGTTATTGTTATTCCTAAAGCAGATGCGGAGACTGTATTAGCAGAAGCAAAAATTGTCTGTAAAAAAGATGCGGAAAAAGTGCAAGCTGCTATCCATGGGACAGCCAATAAAAATTGGGTGAATGAAAAGTTAGTGAAAAAAGAATGTGAGTTTATTGACAAAACTTATTAAAAGCACTGAAGAAATTTATATCTAAAATCTTGAGAATTCGAGTGATATCGACTAGAAAAGAGATGAGAAAATGGTGGATTTAATAATAAAAAATGGGAGAGTCATAGATCCGTTGAATGGCGTTGATAAAATATGTGATGTGCTTGTGCAAGATGGTAAGATCAAAAGTATTAGTAATTTTAAAGATGTAGAATGCCAAAAAGAAATTGATGCGACTGACTGTATTGTAACACCTGGTCTTATTGATTTTCATGCACATGTTTATCCATTGGCTGAGATTGGTATCCCGACGGAGGTTACATGTTTTTCTTCTGGGATTACCACAATTGTAGATGCAGGTAGCACTGGCTGTGCGAATTATGAATCCTATCGTGGATTCATAAATACTAGCAAAGTGAGGATAAAATGTTTTCTTAACATGTCATCAAGTGGGCTGACTTCTAGTAGCTCCCATGAAAATATTGATCCTCAATTTTTCAATTCAAAAAAGATTAAATGGCTGTTTGATAAATACCCTAATGAGTTATTAGGATTAAAAATACGTTTTTCAAAAGAAATTGTTGATGATTTAGGCATTGATCCCTTAATAAAAACAATTGAACTTGCGAATGAAATAGATGTTCCGATAGTCGTTCATAGTACAAACGCCCCAATTTCTATAGATAGATTGGTATCCTATTTGAGACCTGGTGATGTTTTAACACACGCATACCATGGTATTGGAAACTCAATTTTAGATGAAAATGGCAAAGTTTCATCTGGGGTTAAAGATGCCAGAGCTAGAGGTGTAATCTTTGATGTTGCAAATGCAAGGTTTCACTTTGCTTTTAAGACAGCGAGAGCGGCGTTAAGCGAAGGCTTCTTGCCAGATGTGATAAGTACAGACTTGACCACTAAGAGTTTGTATAAAAAGCCTCAAATTTTTAATATGATGTTTTTATTATCTAAATATTTGAATATGGGATTGGATTTATATGAAATTATCTCGCGTTGTACAAGTATCCCTGCTGATTTAATGGGTATGAAAGGTGTAATTGGCTGCCTGAGTGAAGGTGCATGTGCCGACATAACCATTATCAAATGTCTTGAAAGAGAAGTCCATTTTGAAGATTGGGATGGTGATAATCTAACTGGAAACAGATTATTGAAGACAATGCTTACGGTAAAAGATGGTCAAATTGTATTCCAGGATATTGAACTTTAGTAATCCCCCCTCATTTTTATATAGAAGCGTCTATGACATTTGAAATTTAATGTTTTAGGCGTTTTTATATTCAAAATGTATAAATATGCAATTTTGATCTTTTGAAGTTACAATCATATGTTATAATTAAAGGCATTAAAATTAGATGGGAATATTAATATTTATGAATAGTGGTATTTTATTCACTTTTATATTCTATTTTATCTGTATGTTTGGCATTGGGTTGTACTATTATAAAAAATCCAAAAATTTATCAGACTACATTTTAGGTGGGCGTAGTTTAAACGGCTGGGTAACTGCTTTAAGTGCTCAAGCATCAGATATGAGTGGATGGCTTTTATTGGGATTGCCTGGGGCAGCTTATTTAAGTGGACTTGAAGCGGGTTGGATCGCCATTGGGTTGTTAATAGGGACTTTTATTAACTGGAAATTTATCGCAAAGAAGCTCAGAATTTATACAGAGTATGCAGGAGACTCCATTACAATACCTGATTATTTGGAAAATCGTTTCAAAGATCATTCTAAAATACTACGTGTGTTATCGGCTACTTTTATTTTATTTTTCTTTTTAATCTATACGTCTTCAGGATTTGTTGCTGGGGCCACTCTTTTTGAAAATGTATTTCATTTGGACTACCAAGTGGCACTACTTGTTGGAGCAGTCATCGTGATTTCTTATACATTTTTGGGTGGTTATTTAGCGGTTTGCTGGACGGACTTTTTCCAAGGTACATTGATGTTTTGTGCAATTATTATAGTGCCTGTTGCAGGGATTATTCAGTTAGGTGGCTTACAAGGTGCCATACAAGCTATTCAAAATGTTGATCCAAATTTACTAAACTTATTTATGAATGCTAAGGGTGAAAATATAACTTTTATGGCAACTGTATCGAGTTTGGCATGGGGGTTAGGATACTTTGGACAACCTCATATTTTAGTTCGATTTATGGGGATTAGAAGTGCAGATGAAATCAAGAAAGCTAGACTAATCGCAATGGTTTGGGTAACTTTATCCTTGATTGCCGCTATATTTGTGGGGATCATTGGTCGAGCTTTATTGCCTGCACTTGAAGATGCAGAAACTGTCTTTATGACTTTAGTGGGTTTGGTTTTTCATCCTGCAATTGCTGGCATCTTATTAGCAGCTATTTTGGCCGCAGTTATGAGTACTGCGGATTCACAACTTTTAGTAACGGCATCTGCGATTTCAGAAGATTTTTATAAAGTGATCTTTAGAAAAAATGCAAGCAACAAAGAATTGGTATTCGTCAGCCGTTTGACGGTTATGATCACGGCAATCATTGCATATTTAATCGCCAGAAATCCAAATAATTCAGTTATGGATTTAGTATCATATGCTTGGGCTGGATTTGGAGCCACCTTTGGACCCATTATTATACTGTCACTTTATTGGAAGCAGATGAATAAATGGGGTGCACTTGCAGGTCTACTATGTGGTGGCGTGACAACTATTGTGTTTAAGGCGTTAGATACAGGCTTATATGAAATCGTACCGGGATTCATCGTGGCACTGATCGTGTCAATTATTGCAAGCATAATCACTGGTGGAGCAGATAGAGCAGTGCAAGAGCATTTTGACAAGGCACAAGAGCAATACTGACTTAGAGAAAGAAGAGGGGGTCAAAATCTGAAATTCAATTGGATTTTGGCTCTTTTTTAAAATAGCGAAATGTGAGATAAAAAATTTTCTCCGTGGCCGCTATACTTAATATACCTAAGGAGTAAACCAAATGGCAAAATATGATAATATGCTCGCAATTCTATAAAAATGAACCGTGTGTGAGCGATGGACAACTGATAACCGCTTCTGGAATCGCTGCCTTAGAATTTACGGTTCAGGTCTTAAAAGCGTTGGCGGTATGGACACCTAAAATGCTAGATGAATGGTATGGTCTTTTTAAGTACCACAAAATGGATTTCTTTGAAAGCTGAAAATGAGAAGAGGCATTTCATATGGAATGCTCCAGCTAATAATAATACTCCGACCAAATCTTGTTATTTAAAAAAGCACCTGATCAAAACGCCGATCAGGTGCTCTTAAAATTATTTTAAATAGGCTTAGTTTTCTCGCATGTACATCTTAAAGTAAGAAGATGTTGATATCTAAGTTTGAAAGACGGATCATTTAAAAAGGATATTTGACATCGGAAGGCATACGCCAATCTCCTCGTGGGGATAAGGATACTGTACCCACTTTTGGACCATCTGGAAGACAAGAACGTTTGAACTGTTGGGTAAAGAATCTATAGAAGAAATTATTCAGTGTCTTATCTATTTCCTCTGCGTTAATTTGAGGGAATGCAATACGTGCGAGCACCTCAATTTTTTCTTTTGAGAAGCCGTTGCGGACAAAGTGATACAAGAAGAAATCATGTAGATCGTATTTGCCAATGGTCTCTTCAGTGGATTGCATATCAGATTCATCCTTTGAAGGCAGTAATTCAGGGCTAATAGGAGTACTGCATATGGATGTCAACACTTCTTTTAGTTTGGGATGCATATCACCATAAGCCGATACAAGATATCTTACAAGTGTTTTGGGAACACCCGAATTTACAGCATACATGGACATGTGATCGCCATTATAAGTGCTCCAACCCAGCGCCAATTCCGACAGATCTCCTGTCCCTATGACCAAAGCATTTTCTTGATTGGCAACATCCATTAAGATTTGTGTACGCTCCCTTGCTTGGACGTTTTCATAAGTGACATCATAGCAGTTAGAAGCGTGACCAATATCTTTAAAATGTTGCTCACAGGCGGGTTTGATATCAATAGTTCTTGCAGTGATGCCCATTAACGCCATTAGACGATCTGAATTGGACTTTGTTTTGTCGCTTGTTCCAAATCCTGGCATGGTGATACCGATGATATTTTCAAGAGGTAATCCAATCATTTCATGCGCATCGGCAATTACCAGTAAGGCCAATGTACTGTCCAAACCACCTGAAATGCCAATAACAGACTTTTGGATACCTGTTTTTTTAAGACGTTGTGCTAAACCACGTGCTTGCAAATGTAGAATCTCTCTACAACGTTCTTCCTTTTCATCACCTACGGGAATAAAAGGGAATGGATTGACATAGTGTGGCAGGGTCTCTTCTTGGGCTGTAGCTTCAGCGGTGATAAAGTTGTATTTATAAGCTTGGGTTTCATTTATTTTAATGCCTTCGGCAAAACTATTAAATTTAACGCGGTCATTTTCGAGTTTTTCGAGGTCTAAGATAGCGGTCATAAGACCAGTGCCGTCTTTTTCTTCTGCAACGATGCCGCCATTATAGGCGATGATGTTGTGACCGCTAAACACCAAATCGGTTGTACTCTCTCCCAAACCAGAGGATGCATATATGTAGGTGCCCATACATTTACCGGATTGCATTTTGACGAGGTCTCTTCGGTATTCGCTTTTGGTGGCCACTTCATTAGATGCAGAGGGGTTGACAATAATGTTTGCACCATACATGGCATGGATACCACTGGGTGGATTGCTAACCCATAAATCTTCACAGATTTCACAGGCAAGTCTTAAACCGTCAGGTGTTTCAACGATAAGGTCGGGTGTAAACGCCACTTCTTGATTGCAAAATGAAATTTGATCTGCCATACGTGATGAGGCGGGACTAAACCATCTTTTTTCATAGTACTCAGAATAGTTGGGTAAAAACGTTTTCGGTACAATGCCCAATATTTGAAACCCCTGTATGATCACTGCGGCGTTAAAGAGCAACCCTCTTTGTTTTACCGGACAGCCTATGATCGTGATTATTTGATGATTATTTTCTCCAAGGTATTGGCATATCTTTTGTATTTCAGATTCAGCTGCCTTCGAAATATAAGGCTTTAGGAATAAATCACCACAGGTATATCCTGTTAGGGACAACTCAGGAAATAATAAAACCTCAACATGTTCTTCAATAGCTTGCTTCATAATTTTAATTATCTCTTTTGAATTTGCCTCAGGATTGCCCACAACAACTTCAAAAGAACCTGTCGCTACTTTGACAAATCCATATTTTGTACCCATTTTTAGCACCTACTTTTCCTTTAAAATCATTAAAAATAAACTTGCACTTTTATTTTACCATATTGTATGAAATTCTTGTAGAGAGGCAAATTAATTTTACAATGCATAGCCGTTAATAGGCTAAGATTTCATAGCCTTCATTTGTCACTAAGACCATGACTTCCCATTGTGCAGAGGGTTTGCCGTCTGCCGTATAAACCGTCCAACCATCTGCCTCGTCTAAGAAAATTTCATCTGAACCTTGATTGAGCATAGGCTCAATTGTGAAGACCATTCCAGGCACCAAGAGCATCTCCGTTCCCTTTTTTGAGACGAAGCTCACCCAAGGCTCTTCGTGAAATTGTAATCCAATGCCGTGACCACCAATTTCCTGTACAACAGTGTAACCGTTATTTAAGGCATGTTCATGAATGGCTTGTCCCATGTCGCCTAAAAATCCCCAGGGTTTTACCTGTGCTAAACCGACTTCAATGCATGCCTTTGTCACATCCACAAGGCGTCTATTTTCTGCACTGGTATTGCCAATGCAAAACATTCTAGAAGAATCTGAGAAATAGCCATTATATATGGTGGAAACATCGATGTTGATGATATCGCCATCCTTTAAAATCACGTCATCTGAGGGGATGCCGTGACATACTTGATCATTGATGGATGTGCAAACGCTTTTAGTATAACCTTCATAGTTGAGTGTTGCTGGAATGCCGCCTAATGCCAATGTTTTTTCATGAATGAGAGCATCAATTTGATTTGTTGTCATGCCGATGTGTAATTTATCAGATATAAAATCTAAAATGGCGATATTGATTTTGCCACTCTCTCGGAGACCGTCAATCTGTACTTGATTTTTGATGATTTTTCGTGGTGGCACAATGCACCCTTGTGCTTTATATCTGGCTATTTTTTCGTCGAATGCTTCGTGACAGTCTTTATATTCGATACCACTTTTGCACCAACAGAGATCATTTTTATTCATTTTTTTTCTAAATCTTTTATACATAAAAAACACCTTTTCCTTGTTGTAGATCATTTAATTTTCATCTGAAAATAATGGATGTATTTCGGAGAGCGTCATAAGAATACAATTAAATATAGCATTATATTCTATTAAATTCAAATATAGAAAATGTGTTTTAAAGATAAGGAAGACGCACTGAAATGAATTTACGAATCAGGCATTCATTTATATTGGATAGAGTTTAAAAAACACAATTTAAGGGTATATTTATGAAAATGTATAAATTTGTGTTTCCACAAATATTTAAATTGGAAAAGATCAAAATTTGCGCATTTTACCTGTAGAAATGAGATACTAGGGGCATCGAATTTCTATAAATATAATACTGAAGGGGGGGAAAAAAATGGGTGAAAGATATGTATCCGAAACATTAACGGTAAACCGGAAAAACTTGACTGAAATTCTTAGCTTAGTTGAAGAACTTGTGATTAACAAAGTGAGTATCGAAAAAATAAAAAATGGAGATACTGAAATTTCATACAGCAAAGTATTAGATCAGGAATTGAGAATTATTTCAGAAATTCAGAGCAATGTAAAGAACATTGGCTTGGCAAGACTAGAAACCATTCACGCTTCTTTGGAAGAGATTGTTAAGCAAGAAGCTTCTCAGCGTCAAATGAATGTTGATTTTGTTTTTGAAGGGGCAAAGACGGAAATTGAAGCGTCGCAATTAGATCATATTCATAATATTCTAGCAGGTTTTATCCAAGATATATTTGAAAATCACTCTAGTCGTGATTTGAATCAAATCAGGGTGAGTGCTCATTCAGATAATAAGAATTTTTCAATAAGTGTTGAAGGGCATGAGGCGCAAACGAACAGCACTGCCATCAGTACGGTTTCTTCTGCTAATATGCTTGAACTGACAGCATTAAGCGAAGATAAGGCAATTGAGAGCCTCCAAAACAACAATTGTAAAAATGTACTCTCTGATTTAATTGAGTTAAGGGATCAACTTGAGTATTCTGGTGGTCTTATTAATTTCGAATCAGAAGAACATCAGCTTATGCGCCTCGATATAGTAATACCTGTTGCATCTTCTATCATGACAGGGATGCTCATCCAATGCGACGATCAATCATACGCGATACCAACAGAATTTATTGAAACGATTATAAATACAAAAAATGTTAAACAACAAGAAGCCTTTCATCAAAATATGATCTTGTATTTAGATCGAGTCATAGCCGTTGAAAATATAGCAGAGCGTTTAGGCGTGGAAGCTTCAGGCGAATTATCTGCAATTGTAATCGTTCGTGTCAAAGATGAATTGCTGGCGTTACTTGTGGACTCTGTTATTGATCAAGTGGATATGGTGGTAAAGGCAAAACCACCAACGATAAAGAACGTCAAAGAGTTTCGTGGGACGACCGTATTAGGAGATGGGAAGGTAACACTTGTACTGGATGTACCATTCCTAATCAAGAATGCTTAGGGAGGAGGGTGTATGATAAATTCCTTTGAATTTATGCATACAAAGTGGATATGCAAGTATTAATATTCATAATAAAAGATAAGGAATATGCGATTGAAATTAATCGTGTAGACACCATAGAAAAGCTGGAAGCAATGACCTATATCCCAAAATCAGACAAAGAAATCATGGGCCTCATAAGTAGTCGTGGTCACGTCATTACTGTTATTGATACAAGCAAGCTCGTCATGCATAAGGTCGACCAAGAGGAGCTTAAAAAATTGATTATCATTACTGTACGAGGAGAGAAAATAGCACTTGCGGTTACAGATATAGAAGATGTCATAGATGTTGATGAACAAGGCGTTGAATTCGTAGATAACGCCAGAGCGGTTTCTGTAATCAATATCAATGAGAGAGTCGTCATGCTATTAAATGAGAATCAACTCGATAAGATATATTAAATTAGGAGGCAGAAACATGATTAAGATGTTGAGAAATGGCAATTTGGATATAGAGGCATTAGAAATTAAAGATGTTATCGATATAAAGACACTTCAAATGTTTCAGGATAACTTTGCAATTGGAATGAACATCGCAAGTGTAACCGTTGATAAGAATGGAACGCCTGTTACCGAAGAGAGTTCATATACAAAATTCTGTATGGATTTCACACATTCCACTAAAGTTGGTGATGATCGATGTGCTGAATCGCATCGAAAAGCAGGTGAAGTCGCTGCACAGACAGGTAAACCTTATGTTTTTACATGTCATGCGGGTCTTATAGACTTTGCTGCACCCATTATGGTGGAAGGCCATTTGCTGGGCACTATTCTGGGTGGACAAATTTTAACTTCAGATCCTGGGGAAGAAAAGTTTAGAAAAACAGCAATTGAAATAGGGGTTGATCCAGAAGGCTATGTGAATGCCTCTAAGGAAGTTTACAAGACAGAAGAAAAAAATGTAACTGCAGCAGCAGAAGTGCTCTATATTGTCACAAATGCGCTTTCGAAAACAGGCTATGAACAGCTCAGACTGAGTCACATGTCACAGGAACTGTCTGAAAACGTAACACAGATTGCGGCGACTATGGAAGAGTTAACAGCATCTTCTGTGGAAGTTACTTCGAATCAACATTCTCTAAGTGAGGAGATTCTCAATGTTAAAAAGGTATCCAATGAGATCAACTCTATATTGGATTCAATCAAAAGTATTGCAGATGAGACGAAAATGTTAGGTCTAAATGCTGCAATCGAAGCTGCCAGAGTAGGTGAGGCAGGTAGAGGTTTTGGCGTAGTAGCCACTGAGATTAGAACCTTATCCATGAACTCAAAGGATACAGCCATAAAAATTGAAGAATTGACAAAGAGTATAGAGGTATCTGTAGACAGTACGATTAAAACTTCAAATGCGACGCTTCTCACGACGGAACAACAGACTGCGGCAATTGAAGAAGCCACTGCGAGCATCATGGAGATGACGATTCTTGCAGATAATTTAAATTCAATGACGAATACGAAGTAGTTGGTGTGCACTCAGCACAATTATCATTTGAAATAAATGATAATTGTGCTTTTTTAAAGAAGTGCGATGCGAGCGCAAAACTATTTTTATACGAATTGCATGTAAATATTCACGAACAATAAATTTTAGTGTGTATTTACACACTGATTTAAAAAGACTACACACTAAAGATAAAATACACACTAAAACAAATGAAAAAGCATACAAAAACATCAGTTTTTACACGGTAAATACAGATATTTTATGTGTTTTTTTTATGTCTTCAAAAAAAAATAGCTTACAAAATCAACGTATTAGAGAATTTGTCGAACGAAAAATTAACATCGATTTAACTTTGGCATGATATATGCGTTAATATAGTGTGCAAAATAGTGTGCAAAGGAGGTGTTAGTATGAAAGACTTTTCAGTAACGGTGAACAGTGCAACGGGATTGCATGCAAGACCCGCAAGCCAATTGGTAAGTGAAGCTTCTAAATTCCAAAGTGAAATTAAATTGATTAAAGGCGAAACATCGGTTAGTGCTAAAAGTATCATGGGTGTCCTGGGATTGGGTGTTTTAACTGGGGATAAAGTGCGTATCACTGCTGATGGTGCTGATGAACATGATGCGATTAAAGCTTTAGAGGCTCTATTTGAATCCGGTTTATAATCTGATTAAAGGTGTCGTAAATTTAATTGATGAATGCAGAATCTTTTAAAATTATGGCTAAAGCGTATTTAAAACCCGATCAAGAGCGTATTCAGAACGCTATTAAAAATTACATGAAATTAAAAAATGGTGAACACACTGATCAAGCCGTTTTGAAAGGGAGCACGCAATGAAGAAAATATATTTATTTTGTAGTGCGGGCATGTCAACCCATATACTTGCTAATAAAATGCAGGAAGTTGCAGATGTTCATGATTTAGGGGTGAAAGTTGAAGCTTTCCCCCTAACTGAAATAGACGAAATATATAACGCTGAACCTCCAGACTGCATTTTAATAGGACCACAAGTTAGATTTATTTATGAAGAAACCAAGAGTAAGTATAAGCCTCTAAAAACCCCTGTTGGATTAATTGATGCGAGAGACTATGGCACGATCAATGGTGAGAAGGTCTTAGATGATGCAATAAGGCTTATTGAACAGGGTGTTGAGTAAAATCCATTTATACAACCGTGTTTAGGGGTAGCGTCCTTTATTGGATGAATGCCCTTAAAAAGGTTTATTTTCATTTCTGAAAGAGTTACTATTAAGGTGAAGATAATGATTGAGGGAGAGATAATTAAAGTAGGAAGCATCTATGAGAAAATCTGAAATCAGTTGAAGGTCAGAACTTTATAAAAACAGATATGAGGAGGTGAAATTTATGAAAGCAATTATCAACGCACAAATTCTTTTGGAGGATCAGATCATTGAAGAGGGTTATCTGCTCTTTGATGAAAAAATTAGAGGTTATGGTTGCATATCTGATTTTGAGGAGACATTAAGTCGCTTAGAGTTATCGCGTGATACTGTTGAAATCATAGAGGGTGAAGGTCGGTTTGTCGGCCCGGGGTTTATAGATATACACATACATGGTGCTGGCGGCAGCGACACTATGGATGGTACTCAGGAAGCCCTAGAAATCATTTCAACTACAGTTTTGAAGAGTGGCGTGACACGATTTTTGGCAACGACGATGACGATGGCAAGTGATGAGATTAGAGCGGCGCTAGAAGCCATAAGAGAGCGGGTCAAAAGGCAAAAAAATCAAAAGACAGCTCAAATTTTAGGGGTTCACCTTGAAGGGCCGTTTATCAATGTGGCTAAAAAAGGCGCTCAAAATGGTCAATATGTTGTGCCTCCAGATTTTGAATGGGTTAAACCGTATTTGGATCTTATAAAAATTATTACGATTGCACCAGAAAATGATGCGCATTTTGAATTTATAGAACAAATGAAAGCGTATCCAAAAGTTAAATTGAGCATTGGCCATACGAACAGTAATTTTGAAACGGCGATGTCTGCTTTTGAAAATGGTGTTACGCATATTACACACTGCTTTAATGCAATGCCGTCACTTCATCATAGAGAGCCAGGTGTTATCGGTGCTCTAATGAGTGAACCTTTTACAGCAGAGCTAATTGCGGATGGCATTCATGTGCACAAAGGATTGTTTAAAGGGTTGATCAAATGCGTGGATAAGGATAAGCTCGTGTTGATTACAGATAGCATGAGAGCTGGTGGCCTTGAAGAGGGCCAATATGATCTGGGCGGACAGAATGTCATTGTAAAAGAGGGTGCTTGCAGATTGGAAGATGGCACTTTGGCAGGCAGCGTTTTGACAATGAATCAAGCCGCTAGAAATTTTGCGAGACATACGGAGTTGCCTTTAAATGAGATTGTCAATTTGGTTTCTCTAAATCCTGCAAAAGTGATTGGCATGGATACTGACTATGGCAGTTTAGGCATTGGCAAAGTAGCCGATATCAATATATTCGATGAGCATTTTAATATTACTAGAACTTTTGTGGATGGCTTTTAAGATCAAGCAATACAGACGGATTAGATCAAGAAGAGTTTGGATAAAAACGATCCTGATATGAGATCTATAGGAGGCTTTATATGGAGATTATAAAAGTAAAGAGTTATAGAGAATTGAGTTTTAAGGCAGCTCAATTCGTTGCAAGCCAAGTGATTTTAAAACCAGAGAGCATTTTAGGTTTGGCGACAGGCTCAACACCTGAGGGCATGTACGCAGAAATTATCAAAATGTATCAAAATGGTATCGTGGACTTCGAAAAAGTGACGAGTTTCAACCTAGATGAATATATTGGTTTAGGGAAGGAAAGCGATCAAAGCTATGTGTACTATATGCAAGAGCATCTTTTTAATCATATTAACATTGCGCTCAGCAATATCAACATGCCAAACGGGTTGGCTAAAGATATAGAAAAAGAGTGTCTGGAATATGAAGAGCGCATTGCAAAATCAGGTGGCCTTGACTTACAAATTTTGGGCATTGGACGAAATGGACATATTGGTTTTAACGAGCCGGATTTAAAATTTGAAGCGAGAACACATGTGGTAATGTTAGATGAGCAGACGATAGAAGACAATTCAAGATTCTTTGAGTCTATTGATCAAGTCCCTAAAATGGCCATCAGTATGGGTGTTAAAACCATTATGCATGCAAAAAAAATAGTTTTATTGGCTTCTGGAGCAGAAAAAGCAGAATCTGTGTACAAAATGATTTACGGGAAAATAATTCCGGAATTACCAGCATCTGTTTTACAACTTCATCCAAACGTGACGGTTATTTGTGATGAAGCTGCTGCACGTCTTTTATAGAAAAGGGTTTTGTTATGAGATTTACAATTAATGATTTTTATGGTATTCACGCCAGAGTTGCAACACGGATTGTCAATCTTGTGGATCTCTATTCAGGAGAACTCAACTTTGTCGTAGGGGATAAAAGCGTTTCAGCCAGCAGTGTCATTGGCTTAATGCAAATGGGGGTAAAGCAAGGTGACATTGTCACCCTTGAATACATTAAGCCCATGAAAAATCAGGTTGAATTTGAGAAATTGTTATTAAAAATAATAGAAGGATAGGTGTATATTATGAGAGGCATTGGCGCATCAGATGGATATGGGATCGGTAAAGTAGTCGTTAAGAAAGAATTGAGTGTTCCAAAGAAAGCTTATATTGAAGATGTAGAAGCAGAAATTCAAAAAATCGAAAATGCATTTATAGCAGCTGAAAAAGATCTTGAAAGCGAATACGAACAAAAAGTAGAAACACTTGGCAAAGAGCATGGGGAAATATTTAAAGCACATATTGCCATGCTACAGGACCCAGAACTTAAGAAGACGATTTGCGATCTAGTGGAAAAAGAAAAAGTGACTGCAACGTATTCAACGCAGATGGCAATAGATCAATTTGTCGCTGTTTTTCAAAGCATGGATAATGAGTATTTTAGAGAACGTGCACTGGATATCAAGGACATTGGCGTGCGCATTCTTAAAAAGCTTTTAAACATATCTGATTCTGGATTTGAAGGGGAAGGGCTTGTTATTGTTGCAAAGGATTTAACACCTTCTGATACTGCCAAGATTGATAAAAAGCAAATTGAAGGTTTTATAACGGCAATTGGCGGCAGTACATCTCATAGTGCAATTATAGCTAGAACGCTTGGTGTACCAGCGATTATGGGTGTTTCTGGTATTGTGGAAGCTGTAAAAGATGGTGACATCATCATCGTAGATGGTTTTACAGGAGATGTGTTTATCAATCCAACTAAAGAGCTTTTACATGAATACGAACTCAAAAAAGTGGAATACGAAGCTAAAAAGAAAGAACTTATGATCTATAAAGAGCAACCATCCGTTACAAAAGATGGACATCATATAGAAATCGGCGCCAATATTGCCTCACCAGACGATGTAGAGCCAGCACTTGAAAATGGTGCTGAAGGTGTGGGCCTCTTCAGAAGCGAGTTTATTTTCATGAATCGTACAGAGGCACCTAATGAAACAGAGCAGTACATTGCATACAAAGCGGTTCTTGAAGGCATGGGAAAAAGACCCGTGGTTATTCGAACATTAGATGCAGGTGGCGATAAAAAAATCCCTTACCTCAATATTCCAGAAGAAATGAATCCATTCCTTGGATATAGAGCAATTCGTTACTGTCTTGTAGAGACTGATTTATTCAAAGTACAATTGAGAGCACTTATGCGTGCAAGTGTATTTGGCAATCTTAAAATCATGTTCCCTATGATCTCATCTGTGGAAGAAATCAGAAATTCTAAAAAGATTTTAGATGAGGTTAAATCGGAACTGGATGCAGAGGGCATTGCCTACGATCCAAACGTAGAAGTGGGGATTATGATCGAAATTCCTGCAGCTGCTGTGATTTCAGATGTACTTGCAAAAGAAGTGGACTTCTTTAGTATTGGTACAAATGACCTCATTCAGTACACCACGGCAGTGGACCGTATGAATGAAAATATCAAGGCACTTTATACACCGTATCATCCAGCTGTACTTCGCCTTGTTCACACGACGATTAAGAATGGCAATGCAGGAGGCATATGGGTTGGCATGTGCGGATCTGTGGCTGGAAATCCACTTATTTTCCCAATTCTTATAGCTATGGGATTGCATGAGTTCAGTATGAGTCCAGGCCAAATTCTAAAATCCAGAAAAATAGCAAGCCTCTATACGCTTGAATATTTAAATGAGGTTTTGGCACATGTATTGAGTTTAGGCACTGCTGAAGAAGTAGAAACTTATTTAAAGGCGACTTTCACACACTAAAACATTTTGTGATGGTATTCACCATAGGGGTATGTTATACTGATGTCGAAAATACGACGATTCAAGGAGCAACTCGGTGAACGAAAATAAAAAATATTATCCCTTTTACTTTATACTCTTTTTCGCTTGGTCATCTGTATACACACTGATTGCCATTTATCTTAGTGAAGAAGCAGGTTTTAAATTGGCAGAAATAGGTACATTGATGTCTTTTCTGCCTATTATTACATTGGTATTTCAACCCATATGGGGTGCACTTAGTGATAGTACCGGGCGTAAAAAAGGACTTCTTATAGGCATCATAAGTGTCAATGTAGTATTGGCACTTATGATGACTTTTTTCACCAGCAAAATGGCCATCATACTGATTTATTGTCTCTATACAGTCTTTTTGTGCGCTCAAAGTCCTATGACAGATGCCATGTCAATTGCGTATGTGAATAGAACACAGCAAGGTTCTTATGGGAGTATCAGGGCATGGGGTTCAGTTGGCTATGCAATTGGATCTGTAATCGTTGCACAAATTGTCTTTTATGCAGGGCTGAAATCCATATTTTACGTAGCAGCATTGTGTTTTCTTGTGAGTTTATTCTTACTGAGTCACATAAGAGAATACAAGCTTAAAGTAAATAGAGTGAACTACCTCAAGGATTTAGGGGATTTGCTTAAGAGAAAAGAATATGTTTTCATTTTAGTATACAGTTTTCTTTTTTCAGGCTCTTTTTTTGGTGGAGAACAGTATCTAGGACTTTACTTCAGGTGGCATGGTATTCCAGTTTCTAAGATTGGCATTCTGACATTTATTGCAGTGTGCATTGAAGTGCCTTTTATTTTTTATTCCAAACGGCTCATTAGATCTTTTGGCATTGTGCCTTTGATGCTTATAATGAACTGTGTGTCTATACTTAGAATGGGCATTTTAAGTTTCGGAAATATATGGGGCATTTTTGTAGTATCCAGTATTTTAAGAGGGGTCATTGTGGGCATATTTATTCCACTCTTTATTGAGGTGGTCTCAAGTATTACGCCTAAAGCCCTTTCAACATCTGCAATCTCCATTTATTCGGCGGTTTCCAGTGGGATTGCGACATTTAGCTTTACACTTCTTGGGGGCTTTTTAGCAGATCGATTGGGATATCCATTTTTATATGGCACTTATGGATTTGTGGCGATAATGCCTTTGCTACTCATCATTGTATTTAGAGGGATGCTTTCAAGGGCAATAGAAGAATGATCAAAAAACAACTGCGAGTTGCCGTAATGGATAAAGATGATTACGATGACTCGCAGTTTTATAAATTGAGTTTTTAGTTTTATAAATTTAACTTTCAATAGTAAGAAAGTAAGAGCTGTTTAAAGTCCTCGGCAGCATGTGATAGTGTACGTCTTTTATTAATCAAGAGGTGAATACTGCGTTCAATGTAAATGCCTTTGATTTTAAAAGCTCTAATGGGCAGATGCTTGCTGTAAACATCAAAAACGGTTTGAGAGATATATGTGAAACCGATATTTCGTGAAACTAAGGACAAAATGAGATTGAGATCATCTGTTTCCACCACAGTTTCTAGGAGAGAAACATCGTGACCTTGCTCTACCAAATGTCTTTGAAAATCCAGTCGAGATCCAGACTGTTCAGATCTGGAGATTAAATTGAACTGCAATAGTTCAGAGTACGACATAGTCTCTTTAATATCCGACTGCTCCGAACATATAAAAATGAGATCGTCTTGGAAGAGCGGCAAACATTGAAAACGGTCATTTTCAACTTTCATACCGACGATACCTAAATCTGCAGTTAAAGAACAGACGTCTTCAATGATGGTATTAGAGCTTTTTTCTTCCACAACAAAGCTGACTTCAGGATGTATGGCTTGAAAATCACTTATGGCGCGTGGCAGTAAAATAACGTTTGGCGTTGAACTGGTAGAAATATGTAGAGATCCTGTTATTTTAATATCCGATGCTGTCAGTTGGTGCAGAGCCTTATTTTTCATATTAATCATGTCAAGGGCATAATTTAAAAATTCTGTTCCCTGTGGCGTCAAATTGACTTCTTTAGATGTTCTATCAAAAAGAGATGAACACAATTCTCTTTCAAGATTAGAAATATGCAAACTGATGGTGGGTTGAGATAGATAAAGTGCTTTGGCAGCCTTTGAGAAATTTTTGTATTTCGCAACATTTACGAAAGCTTCTAACTGTCTGAAATCCATTAAAATCACCTCTTTAAAGTATTTTATCATACATATTATTTTTTGGATAGTCACCGCTTAAGTCCGTGAAAAAGAGCTTTTCAGTTAAAAGAATAGGGCGTATAATTTTAATTAAAGAGGTGATTGGGTGAAAGGGCAGAAAAAGAGGAGAAACTTTATTCTGGGGTTGCTGTTATTGGTTTTGGTAGCAGCGCTATCGTACAGTATTTTGATGATTGTTTCAGGTTTTAGACCTACTAGAGACATATTTCATATTTTAAGTCTTTTGGTCGTTGGTGGACTTGTTTTTACAATCAAATACGAAATCATAAAACGTGAGAAAATAATGCAATACTTAAAGGCACAGAACACACAGCTTTTAATGGTCTTCGATGAATTGCCCTTTGGTCTATTGACTGAGGACATTGATACTGGTGAGATCACTTATTGGAATCAGTGGCTTTCAGATAATACTAAAATTTCGAAGGAAGAGGCTTTTGGCAAGCTTTCTGGAGATATTTTTAAATTTGAAGACTTTGAAATCCTAAAGTCGTTGAATGTGAATGAAAAAAAGCCGTTATATGAGGGCATCTATAAAGATGCCACAGGTGCAGAGCGGATTTATCAAATATCAAGAATTGAGATTGAAGGCTTTAGTGATTTGAATATTAGAATCATTGTGGTCAATGATATCACTGATTATAGGCATCTTGAAAAAAAGGTGTTACAGTCTGATAAAATGAATGCGATTGGTCAACTTGCTGGTGGGATTGCTCATGACTTTAACAATCAACTCATGGGGATTGCTGGGTATGCGAGTCTTCTATTGGCAAATTCTGAAGGCAACTCTAGAGTTCAGGTGGAAAAAATATTACATCAAACAGGTGTGGCATCCGAATTGGTACATAAACTACTCACTTTTTCAAATCAAAATATTCATTTTGAGAAATTCATCAATGTGCAAAGAGTTGTAGAACATGCGCTTGCTGCCTTTCACGATTCTGATCACAAGTTGATTCGAATTCAAAAGTCAATGGAAGCTCCGAACTGTTATGTCCTTGGAGACGAGACGTTTATTGAGAGCGCATTTTTAAATATTATAAAAAATGCTTTTGAGGCCATTGAAGTCGAAGGGATTATAAATATATCTGTTTACGAGAAAAACTTAGGTAATGAGGACCTTGCGACTTACTATCAAGAGTTAGAGCCCGGTAAGTACTGCATTGTTGAAATAGAAGATTCAGGTCAGGGTGTTATGGAGAGCGAAATCGCAAAATGGTTTGAACCTTTTTATACTACGAAACCTTTCGGAGAAGGTCATGGCATGGGTCTTTCAGCGGTATATGGAACGATTACAAAGCATAACGGCGGGATAAAAGTGGAAAGTGTTCTCCATGTGGGCACTAAATTTACAGTGGCCTTACCCATTATCAAAAAGAATCAAGTGAATAGAAAACACGCGATTATGATCTTAGATGACGATGAAATTGTCTGTGAAATCATTGAGGCGGTGTTATTTGAAAGTGGTTACAGCAATGTAAAAATATTCAATGATACGCAACAACTCAAATTGGATGATATCATTTTATTGATCACAGATCGAAATGTGCATTCTGATTTCCATGTGTTTTTGGAACAGACATTCAAACGATACCCAAATTTGAGTATTGTAGGGATAAGTGGTTACTTCACAGAAGAAGATTATGCACTTGTTAAAATGTATTCAAGGCTGAGACTACTTGAAAAGCCCATAGAGACGAGAGTTTTGACTACAACGATTAATCTCCTTTTAGACTGATCGCCTTCTCTAAGTGGGATTTGCAACACATATGAGCATTAATTGTTGGCCTTTGCGTTCATAATTTATTTATAAAAAAAGGGTTGACAGAAATTTATTATAGCTGTAAACTAGTAACAACAAATAATAACCGACTAAATTAGTTGGAATTAAATTTTCAGTTTAAATGTGTTGAAGAAGGAAAGTAAGTCAAAGGAAACTCACAGAGAGAAAGTCATTGGTGGAAGATTTTCAGGGAAATTTGATTGAAGTGCCCTTCGGAGCAATGTACCGAACTAACAGTAGGCTACATCGGGATCTCCCGTTATAGAGATAGAGCATTAGAGTGCTTGAAAGTGGGCTATCAGCCAATTAGAGTGGAACCGCGGAGTATAGACTTCGTCTCTTATAGAAATATAAGAGGCGGAGTTTTTTTAATTATTAATCATTAGTTTTCGTCCAGCATAGAGTCAGGAATGTTTAGCCTGCTCTAAGCGGTTAGACGAGAACGGGTCAGGCAAAACAAAGGTTTGGCGGACAATGATATAAACAACAAAATTTGAACCTAAAGCTGTGATGAGGAATGTTTACCCTCAAACAGCATCAGTGAAAATTGGTTTGAGGCATCGTGAGATGTCGCAAATGTTGTTATTAATCAGTAGTCTTAATCCAAAGCGGATCTAGACACCTCACTTTAAACTGAATATCTTATGAGAAAGGATATGAATAAAATGATCAAATCGAATGTAAAAGAACTTGTAGGCAATACACCTGTTGTTAAACTTGAAAGAATACCTTCAGAGCATATGGCAGATGTCTACATCAAACTTGAAGGGTTCAATGTAACTGGAAGTGTAAAAGTGAGGCCAGCATTGGGCATGATAGAAGGAGCAGAGAGGCGAGGCGATTTAAAACCAGGGATGGTCATCGTTGAACCAACCAGTGGTAATACTGGTATTGCGCTTGCCTATATTGGTAGAATGAAAGGCTACGATGTGAAAATTGTCATGCCAGATACCATGAGTGTGGAAAGGCGCAATATTATAAAAGCATATGGCGCAGAGCTCATTTTAACAGATGGTACAAGGGGGATGAGTGGTGCTATTCAAGAGGCAACTTTAATGGCGGAAGACGCCAATGTGTACATGCCTCAACAGTTTAATAATTCAGATAACAGTTCGATTCACTATGAAACGACAGGTGCTGAAATCATAGATGATTTTGATGAGCTGGATGCTTTCGTGGCAACAGTGGGCACTGGTGGCACGATTACAGGCGCTGGCAAACGGTTAAAAGAGCATTTTGAATCGCTGAAAGTATTCGCTGTGGAACCGGTGGAATCGCCAGTATTATCGGGAGATAAACCTGGTCCACACAAAATTCAGGGGATCGGTGCTGGATTTGTACCCGATGTTTTAGAAGTTAATGTCTATGATGAGGTTCTAAAAGTCAGCAGTGAAGATGCTTTTAAAATGACCAAGAGATTGATGGAAGAAGAGGGACTATTCCTTGGTATATCTTCAGGCGCAGCAGTGGTTGCAGCACTTGAAGTTGCCTCCAGACTAGGGCAAGGTAAAAAGGTATTGACATTATCACCAGATGGAGGAGAAAAATATATTTCCAGTAATGTATTTTAGGAAAGAGGTAGATTATGTTTAAAAGAATAAAGAGTCACCTGGATAATATATTAAACAGTGACCCTGCTGCAAGAAGCTATTTAGAAGTACTGTTGCTGTACCCATCGGTACATGCAGTGGCAGCTTATAGAGTATCCCATTTTCTATATGAACATAAACTCTTTTTTATGGCAAGATTGATTTCTCAAACCTCTAGACTTTTTACAGGTATTGAGATTCATCCAGGAGCAACTATCGGTCATGCGCTCTTTATCGACCACGGCATGGGCGTGGTTGTGGGAGAAACTACAATCATTGGCGATTATGTGACCATTTATCAGGGTGCTACTTTAGGCGGTACTGGCAAAGACACTGGCAAGAGACACCCTACTATTGGGGACAGAGTTGTGATTGGTGCAGGTGCGAAAATCCTAGGCCCTATTCACATAGCGGCAGGCAGTAAAGTCGGCGCAGGTTCAGTCGTCTTAAAAGATACCAAAACAGAATCCACCGCCGTGGGTATCCCAGCCAGAGTCATCGGTGGTGTTGATCGTGCCATCATTCCGATTGAAACCGTAAGAATAAAAAGAGAACAATATGATCAAACCAAAAAATATGAAATTTATAACGATATGAGCATATAACCCGCGGGAAGATGCATCTGCTTCTTCCTAAATCAGTGGCATAATTGCCACTGATTGCAAGGCAACAGGCTTGCCGCGGGTTACGAGGGTAGCGGAGCGGACCGAGTATCCAAATTAGAAGAAGCTAGGCATCTTCCCAAATCAAAGAAAGCATAGGAGTTCGAAAGGGACTTGTATGCTTTCATTTTGTTATCTGTGATAAATAGGAGAAATTTTTTTAAAAGGTAACACATGTTACATACCTAAATCGAACTTCCTAATATAATAAGGGTATAAGATATGGAACTGGATCAAATGATCTGAAAATGAGGATGAAAACCTAGAGGTTATTAGGAGGCGCAAATGAAAAGAAATGTGATTGAGATAAATGAAGAGAAGTGTATTGGTTGTGGATTATGTGCAGGTGCTTGTATGCAAGGTGCCATCGAAATTATAGATGGCAAAGCGAAACTTGTAAGTGAATCCTACTGTGATGGTCTCGGTATGTGCTTGCCGAAGTGTCCAGTGGACGCAATTCATGTTGTGGAAAAAGAGACCGACCAATTTGATGCTTCTAGAAAGAATATTAAAGCCAAATCAAATAGCGAGATGAAAACGGAAACTCAATCTGAATCAGTTGCACCGCTTGCCTGTGGATGCCCAGGAACTGCATCCAAATCGATTCAAAGGACAGCTCAGATAGAACCACTTGGTGTGGTGACATCGCACGTACAGTCAAATTCTCAAAATAGTATTCAACCTGAGAGTAATACACACGCGGCATCGAATGTCGTCATCGGTTCAGAACTCATGCAGTGGCCAGTGCAACTTAGACTTGTGAGTCCAAATGCACCTTATTTCAAGAATGCAGATTTATTGATCGCAGCAGACTGTACGGCGTTTGCCTATGGCGATTTCCATAGAGAGTTTATCAAGGGCAAAATAACCGTAATTGGTTGTCCAAAATTAGATGACAATCAATACAATACCGATAAGATTGCACAAATCCTTGCTGAAAATGATATTAAGAGCATCACTGTCGTTCGAATGGAAGTACCTTGCTGTGGTGGCATGATTCAAGCGGTCAAACAGGCGATGCTCAAAGCACAATGCATCGTGCCATATAAAGAAGTGACCATTTCATCAGACGGTAGAGTATTATAAGCGGATAGAGTTTTGTAATGGGTAGGGCCTAAAGGCATCCTTACATGAATAGATTTAAAAAACGTGGCATTTGAAGTTTTATTCAAATGCCACGTTTTTTTATAAATCATTAGTTGTGATAAATAGCTTGAACATAAATGGCGCTCAGCGAGTAACATGAGTATACTCATGTGAATACTAGACGATAGATTGGAAGTAATTAGGACACGCATTGGCGCTAAAAAAGCTAAACCAAAACGAGATTTTAGCATTAGGTTATTCAATCTGCCAATTGATCGGCGTGAGTCCTCGACTTTCCAGAAAAGCATTTGCCTTTGAAAAATGGCCACAACCGAGAAAGCCCCTATGTGCGGATAACGGACTGGGATGTGTTGACTTCAATATGAGATGTTGTGGCTTGGTAATGAGTTTAATTTTAGTCTGTGCAGGATTTCCCCAGAGCATAAAGATAATTGGCTCTTCGCGATTATTCAGCAAGGCAATCACAGAATCTGTAAAGGTCTCCCAACCCTTTTGGCGATGTGAATTGGCTTCGCCGGCACGAACCGTTAGAACCGTGTTGAGCAGTAATACCCCTTGTTCAGCCCATGCGGTTAAATTGCCATGTGTTGGGATTTTACAGCCCAGATCGCGTGCAAGCTCTTTGTAAATATTGACGAGTGAAGGCGGTGTCTTAACACCCTTTAAAACTGAAAAACAAAGTCCGTGTGCTTGCCCAGCACCATGATAGGGATCTTGTCCGAGGATGACCACTTTAACCTCTTTATAAGCCGTTAAACGAAAGGCATTATAGAGATCCTCTTTTAATGGATAAATCTTTTGTGTGCGATACTCATGAATTAAAAATTGTCTTAAATGTTGATAGTAGTCTTTTTCAAATTCGGGTGATAGCAGCTCTTGCCAGTCATTTTCAAATATTTTTTTCATCTTAAAACCTCTTTATTGTAATCGTTAGTGTATATTTTGGATAAAGTGTACTCTCATTATACCATATCATTAAGCCTTTGAAAAAAGACCTTCAAAGGCTCAACTAGACTACAAGAGATGTAATTATAATGCTTTAAAATTTTTCACAACCGTCACGGGATCAGCATTTGAAAGAATCGCATCAGATACGGCGAAACCATCCACGTGTTCATATATGTCTTCAGTAATATTGGAAGGGGTTAAACCGCCAATGCCAAAAATAGGAATTTTAACGGACGCTCGGATTTGTTTTAATGTCTCATGAGAAATTAATTTGGCATTGCATTTTGTGGAGGACTGATAAAAAGCCCCTACACCGAGATAATCCGCTCCGGCATTTTCACATAACTGAGCACGTTCGGGTGTTTTAGCAGTGGCTCCTATGATTAAATTAGGGCGTGCAATGCGCCTAACATATTTAACGGGTAAATCATCTTCTCCAAGATGAATGCCTTGACAGTCTGTGATCGTGACCACATCCAGACGATCGTTGATGATTAGAGGGACTTCGAACAAGTTACAGAGTATAGAAAGCTGATGGATTTCATCCAGTGCTTGTTCCCAGCTGAGTGATTTTTGACGATATTGAAGGTATTCTATGCCAAGTGGCAATACTTTTTTCAAAATTTTCAGTTGTTGATCAAAGGGGTTTGAATTGGTGATTAAGTAGATTTTTTTTGTATTCATATTGAGACCTCTATTTCAGATATTTCAGATATTAGATCTATTTTAAATTGTCCCAACCTGTGTTGAGAGGAGATTTCTGCTCTGATGGATGCCGACTTATAGGCTTTGCACATATCTTCAATTTGCGATAATGTCATCAAGGAAACATTAGTATCAGCATTTGACGACTGTGATTCATAGAAGGGATTCGTATGGGAAGCATTGGCAATACAGACCCCTAATAATCCTGAAAGGACGCAACCTGTGCCCGATACTTTGGGCAAAAGAGGAGACCCCCCAGAGACAGAGCGGACGTGTCCTCTTTGACAAACGTAATCTATTTTGCCAGTGGCCACAATAATGGCCTTTGGATATTGATTTGAAATCAGCTGTATGGTTTTAAGTGCAATGGGGTTTGAGGCGTCAAAGGACTCAAACTGTGCATTTGAATCCAAGACAGTAATCTCATCATAATTGCCCTTTATAACTTGAAAATCATATTGACTTAAAAGTTCTAATGCAAACGTCTTTCGATAAGCGCTGAAATGGATGCCAACAAGGTCGATCACCAATGGCACACCGTGCACTTGTGCTTCAGAACAAGCCGCGTGAATTACTTTTTGTTTTTCTAAATTGACCATGCCAAGATTGATCACAGCAGCATCTATTTTAGAATAAATCGCGGCGTATTCTTCTGGTGTTTCAGACATGATTGGCGAAGCGCCCACAGCAGCGACAGTATCTGCAACAAACTGTTTGGTAACGTCATTTGTGATTAAGTGAATATTTTTTTTTAAGGTGATCATAGGTCTACCTCCATTTGTTAATGGCACCATAGTTGTCACCAAGGTGCACAGGATTTGTGAGTCCTGAAAGCAAATAGGCCTTGGCCTTTCGAATAGCCTCTTCTAAGGATTCACCTCTTAAAATATAAGCGCAAATAGCGGTGGAGAGTGTACACCCAGTGCCGTGAGAGAAAGGGGCTTCAATACGAGAACCTGAAAACTTTAAAGGGCGATCATTCTGAGATTTTATTAAAAAATCTGTGGCCTCATCTGTAAAATGGCCTCCTTTCAACAAAATGGCACAATTGTAATTTTCAAAAGAGGGCAGGGTTTGCTTGCTTAAATAATCTTGCGACCTCCTGTTCTTTTGATCTTCAGAGGGCACTATGTCAAAAAGGGCTTCATACTCATCGAGATTTGGTGTTATAAGTGAGAGTAGCGGCATAAGATTTTGCCGAATGGCTTTGCCAAGGGCCTGCTCACTTAATGAAGCGGCATTAGAAGCCTTTAATACAGGGTCCAATAGTATGAAGGGATGTGAGTGCTTATATTGAGTTAGGCATTCTACAATTGTGTTTAAGGAAGTCACAGAACCGATCATGCCAATCTTAATGGCATCAAAACGAAAGCGGGACAAAAGCCCCTCGAGTTGAGAGGCAATGACTTCACTTGGGAGATCAAACCGATCTATAACGCCGAGATCGTTTTGGCTTGTGACTGAAGTGGTAACAGTCATGGGGTATACACCCAATGAAAAAGCCGTGAGACAGTCTGATTGAATGCCTGCACCAGAGGTTGGATCTGATCCGGCAATGATTAATAACTTAGGCTTTTCCATGTGGCACCTTGAGTAACGACGTATAAGAAAGTGTCTTTAGCATGGCGTAGGCGATGATGCTTCCAGCAAGCGTGCTGAGCATAAATGGTGCGATGAAAAAGAAAGCGCCCTTGTCGATGCCCAGTAGGACTTTCGCAATGGGATAAGAGAGTAGAGCGCCCAGAATGCCAGTGCCAATGACTTCGCCTGCAAGGGCATAGATCATTTGATGGGTCTTCTTAAAGAGCAGACCTGCAAGCAAGGCGCCAATCATGCTGCCGGGGAATGCCAAAAGACTTCCGGTGCCCATGATATTTCGAAGTAAAGAGATGCAAAAGGCACTGCCAACAGCCCATGCAGGACCCAGCAATACCGCTGAAACGACATTGATTAAATGCTGTATGGGAAAAGCTTTTGCTGTGCCAACCGGAATGTAGAATAGTGAGCCAGTGACGACGCCTAATGCAATGAGCACACCTGAATAAGTCAATTTTTGAGTTGTTTTCATTGTAAAACCTCCATCAAGCTCTTAAAATATTGAGATCTTCGCCATTTAAAACTTTATTAAGTGTTCTTACAGCACACATTTTACCGCACATGGTACATGTTTTTTCATCTTCTGGATTGGTGCCTTGACGATAGAGACGTGCCTTTTCAGGATCAAGAGCATATTCGAACATTTTATCCCAATCCAACTGCTGACGCGCATGACTCATTGCGTTATCCCATGCTTTAGCATTTTTGACGCGTTTGCCAATATCACCTGCATGTGCGGCGATTTTAGAGGCCATAATGCCTTCGACCATATCTTCAAGTGTTGGCAATCTCAGATGCTCTGCAGGTGTAACATAACAGAGGAAATCAGCACCCTTACTTGCGGCAATTGCACCACCGATAGCACCTGTGATGTGATCATATCCAGGAGCTACGTCCGTTACCAAAGGCCCGAGCACATAGAATGGCGCACCATGACATAGTTTTTTTTCAAGGATGACATTGGCTTCAATTTCATCAATGGCCATGTGCCCTGGACCCTCAATCATCACTTGAACATTTTTAGTCCAAGCTCTTTTCGTGAGTTCGCCTAGGATGAGTAATTCTTGAATTTGACTGGCATCAGTGGCATCTGCAAGTCCACCTGGTCTCATGGCATCCCCAAGGCTCAGAGTCATATCGTATTTTGCACAGATATCCAGTAGATCATCAAAGTACTCAAAGAAAGGATTTTCTCTATTGTTGAGTCTCATCCATGCGAACATGAGTGAACCGCCTCTTGAGACGATGTTCATAAGGCGTGGATTATTAATAAAAGTCTTCGCAGTGTATTGATTGATACCGGCATGAATTGTAACAAAATCCACACCATCTTTGCCATGCTGTTCAACAACTTCTAAAAATTCATGTGCTTGAATGTCCTTAAGCTCTTTGTCATAAAATCCGAGCGCATCATAGACAGGAACCGTGCCAATCATTGCAGATGAAAATCCGATGAGTTCCGTTCTAAATTCGCGAGTTTTACCGTAGTTGCTGAGATCCATAATGCCTTCTACCCCGAGGTCAATGGCTTTTTTTGCCTTTGCAATTTCCACTGCATAATCATTTGAATCCTTAGAAATGCCCAGATTGACGTTTATTTTTGTCTTTAAGCCTTCACCAACGCCGACAGGTTTCAGAGCTTTGTGGTTGATATTAGATGGAATGACAATTCTGCCTTTGGCAACAAGTGCCATTAGGTCTTCTACTTTGATATTTTCATCATTTGCAACTGCCAACATTTCAGGTGTGGATATGCCTTGTTTTGCAGCGTCCATTTGCGTCGTGTACTTTCTGTTAATCATAGTAATAGTGCCTCCTCTTAAAATAATCATTTAGAATTTGATTTGAAGTAAAATTTGAATCATTAAAAAAAGCATTGACCGTAGTCAATGCTTGTGGTTTCTCTTTAAACAAGAGATCTGCGAGCTTTCCTACGCCAGTATTATCTGGATCAGGTACAAGGATAAAAGAATGGGTTCTTTTTCTCAGCTGCCCGGTTAGCAGCACTCCTAGCTAAACTATTCAATTGATATCAACATTAAAACATATTCTGCAGTATAAATCAATCCCAAAGCATGTTAAAATTAATTAAAGATACATAGATGCTTAGAGTGTCAAAAGTCAAAAGCTGAGTAACCCTCTAGCATATGATGTCGTTTACGGGAAGTACGCGATACAGCATATGCTAGAGGGTTCGTTCGAAACTGGATTTTGACACTCTAACTATGGATGAGGTGAAATATATGATCATTACAGAGACGGATAGATTGATTTTAAGAACATGGACACTGGAAGACTTGCCTTATGGCATGTCGCTCTGGGGTAACGTTGAAGTCATCAAGCACATTGGTCTTGAAAAACCCATGACGCGTGAAGAAGTTTTAGAGTCCATTAAAAAGGGCATAGACCATCAGATTCGAAATGGTTATCAACACTGGGCAGTCACACTTAAGAAGAGTGGTGAAATTATTGGCGCTTGTGGGTTTAATGCATTTCATCAGGTGAAAGAACAGGAGCGTTCAATTGAATTGGTCTTTCACTTTATGCCCGAGGCATGGGGCAATGGTTATGCCACGGAAGCTGCTGAGGCATGTCTCAATTATGCCCATGAGCATATAAAAACCGACCGAATAATTGCTGGTGTTGAGGGCGGCAATATTAGGTCGATTAGAATTTTAGATAAGCTTGGCTTTAATTATATGGGGCTTGTCTATTTTGAGGATTCAAAAAAATTTGAACCCATGTATGAATTTAGACTTACACCTAAACGTCGATAGTGGTTTCTATTCGAGCGTAGCCACCGACCCAAATTTCAGGAGAGCTACTTTCATGAACATGGCATTTGGTGTGGATTTCACTGGTAAGTCCCATAGTTTCGCCCTGAAGGATTTTAAGTTCCAGTGATTTCATTTTGCCAAAACCGTTGAGTCTGATGTGATGGTAGAGGTAACCTGTGAGAGCACCGTTGGATGTACCTGTTGCAGACTCTTCGTCAATGCCATAAAGCGGCGCAAAATTACGTGCATAAATTTGATTGTTTTCATAGGTGAAAGCGTGAACGCCAACGACGTTTTCTGAGGCAGACAGTGCTGAAAGTTTTTTAAAATCAACGGATAGAGCATTTAAAAGTGCTCTATTTTTTATGGGCAAGAGGATATCTCTGAGCCCAGTATCCCAAATCTCTACTGGAAGCTGGATTTGATGAGAATAAGCATCGTAATAACAGGTCATGTCTTCAGCCGAGATCGAAAAAATATGTCCTAAAGTCTCTTTTGAAAGTTCAGAGAGGGTTTCACCTCTAGGCGTTGTTTGAGACATATAGATCATAGGGGAGCCCTCTTCGATTTCTATTTTAAGCAGACCCGCTTTGGTTTTTTGAACGAGGTGCCGCTTAGGGAGTAGGTGTAATGTATTGAGCACATGAAATGCAGCGATTGTTGCATGACCACAGAGAGGCACTTCCTCAGTAGGCGTAAAGAAGGTGACCACAAAATCTGAAGTGTCTTCATCAGACTTTAGAACGAAGGCAGTCTCCGAATAGCCTAATTTAGAAGCGATCTTTTGTTTGGAGATATCGTCGAGAGGGTTTTCCAATAAAACGACGCCTGCGAGATTGCCACCCATTTCATGATGGGTAAAACTGTTTACTTTATAAGCTTTCATTGCTATAACCTCCTGAATTTTCGGTTTTGTATTTGACGTATTCATTTAATGTAGGCATATAATTTAAAATGGAGCCACTGCGTTCACGCTTGATTTCAAATCTTGTCATCATGGCCTTATATGGAATGGAACGTCTCTTGTCAGATTCTACATAGCTTTTAATAATGTCATAGGGCACTAAGAAAAAAGTATCATTGAATTTAAAGTGGACAATGATAAAAGCAAGTCCTCCTTGTCCTTCTATATCAGCCATGTATTCAATTTGATGCGTGTGTATATTGTTAAGAGGCAAACTTTTCAGATTGGTCTCTTTGGTATCAAAAGCCACACAAACCCCTTGTATGATGCCCAGAAAGTCAACCGTTGATTTTTTTTCAAAAAAGGCTTTCGTGATCATCCCAGTTTCATCAATGGCAACCACTTTTATAGGGGTACTAATTTTATCAATCCTGCAGAGCTTAAGCTGATGATAGTATTGGTGAGTCATGTTGAGTAACTCCTCAAGTGCATCTCCTCGATGACCTCTATTTCGCCACATGGTGACCTCCTAATATCGTTACCTCTATCATACCGTTAGACTTATTAAAAATCAACTTGTGAATAATTGAAAGGATACTTGTGGATAAAATTGTGGATAATGTGCATAACCGAACTTTATAATTTTGAGGAGGTGTTCTAATGAGCTTTTAATTGTTGAAATAGCGTCCAGATATGAATAAAAGAAGCTCAATGTTAAGAAATATTCGCTAAAACTTTACAATAAGTTAACAAAAGGCGAAACATTCGGAAAGTTTCGTCGATTCAAACTATTTTTCGTTGTAAATGAGATTGTGGAAAAGCTGTGTATAACCCGTTTACAAAAAAGATACATATTTTGAGGTTGACAAGTAATTGGTAGCAGAGTATCATAAAGGTAAACCACCCCCTAGCAGGGGGAATGATTGGAGGCTTTGATGAGAATCACAGTCACAGAAAAAGCAATACAAAAACTTAAGGGCGAAATTCTTAAGAAAGAAAATAGTGGATTTCGTCTTAGCATCAGAGGCATTGGATGAGGTGGTCCAGTCTTTGGCATTGTTCAGGATGAACAATATGAAAATGATTATATTGAAATCATTGAGGGTATAAAGGTCTTTGTAAGTCAGAAGGATATCGAGAAATTTGGTGGTTTTGAAATTGACTATTCAAGTTTCATATTGACACGTGGCTTTTATATTAGAGCACTTAGATATGGCTCTAAGTGTTAAATAAGATTTGGAGGTAAGAATTATGAGTAAAAAAGTAGTGGTATTTTCTAGTAATACATGTGGTTACTGCACCATGGCAAAAGAGTATTTAACTGAAAAAGGCGTTGCATACGAAGAAAGAAACGTATCCAACGATATTGAAGCCAGAAAAGAGCTGATGTCTAAAGGTTTCATGGGCGTTCCTGTGATCTATGTGGAAGACGAAGTGATCCAAGGTTTTAATAAAGCTAAATTAGATGAATTGTTAGGGCTCTAAGAAACTTTAAAGAGTCCTAGAGACTCTTTTTTATTTTTAATCTCAACCCCCTTTTGCGTGGGGTGGGGGAAATGAATTGCGGAACAATTTGTTATATTTATCACAAAGTATGATGTGAAATAGAATATATCAAATTATTTTTAGGACAAGTTATATTAGATACCCGATCATCCTATAGGTCACATACAGAATAAGGACACTTTTCAAATCAAGATAAAGAAAACTCAATGAAATAAAAACAAGTATCTTTAATGCATAAATAATGAGGTACATAGCTTCAATGCATATGTGCGTTAACATAGTGTAATAACAACTTAAAATATGGAGGTTAAACATGAAGAAGATTTTAATTGTTGGCGGTGTGGCAGGTGGCGCGAGTACTGCTGCTAGAATGAGAAGGATGGATGAGAGTGCAGAGATTATCATGTTTGAAAGAGGTGAATACATCTCTTTTGCAAACTGTGGATTGCCTTACTACATTGGAGGGGCTATCGAAGAAAGAAGTGCTCTCTTAGTGCAGACGCCTGAGGGCATGAAAGAGCGTTTTAATATCGATGTAAGAGTACAAAATGAAGTGCTTTCAATTGATCGTGAGAAGAAGACCATTTCGGTAAATGATATTGCAAACAATAGAAAGTATGACGAATCCTATGATGTCCTTGTGCTTTCACCGGGATCAACACCACTTAAACCACCCATTCCGGGCATTGATTCACCAAATATTTTTACGCTTTGGAATATTCCAGATGTGGACCGCATTAAGTCATATGTAGACCATACCAAACCTCAAAAAGCCGTTGTTATCGGTGGTGGATTCATAGGGCTTGAAATGGCAGAAAACCTTCACGATCGTGGTATGGAAGTCTCTGTTGTCGAGATGGCGGATCAAGTGATGGCACCAGTTGATTTTGAAATGGCTCAAATTGTTCACCGTCATATGAAACAAAAGAAGGTAAATCTATATCTCGGTGATGGTGTACAGTCTTTTGAATATCACAATGGACTCACAAAAGTAAAACTTCAAAGTGGCAAGATCGTGGAGGCTGACATCGTGATGCTCTCTATTGGCGTCAGACCTCAGAGTGAGCTTGCGAAAGCTGCTGGACTTGAGATCAATGGACGTGGTGGGATTGTTGTAAGCGATACGCTAGTTACTTCTGATCCAAGCATTTATGCAATAGGAGATGCTGTAGAAGTCGTGGATTTCATTGGCGGTCAAAAGACCATGATACCTCTTGCTGGACCAGCGAATAAGCAGGGAAGAATTTGTGCGGATAATATTGCAGGCAAAAATGTTTCTTATAAGGGGACCCAAGGGACTTCTGTTGCAAAAGTATTTGATTTAACCGTGTCATCAACGGGTGTTAATGAGAAGAGCTTAAAGCGTGATGGTAAAGTTTACGGCAAGGATTACTATACGACGATTATTCATCCAAATTCACATGCTGGGTACTATCCAGGCGCTATTCCAATGACGTTGAAACTGATCTTTGGTATGGATGGCAAGGTGCTTGGTGCGCAAAATGTGGGTTATGATGGCGTAGAAAAGAGAATAGATGTCATTGCAACTGCAATTAGATTTGGAGGTACAGTTTATGATTTAACTGAACTAGAACTCGCTTATGCGCCGCCTTATTCTTCTGCAAAAGATCCTGTCAATATGGCAGGTTTTGTGGGCGAGAACATTCTAAAGGGCATAACCAAACCGTTCCAATGGCATGAATTTGAAAATATAGACTCAGATGTCATTATTCTAGATGTTAGAACGCCTCTTGAAAGAGAGATGGGCTACATTGAAAACTCTATCAATATACCTGTGGATGATCTCAGGGAAAGAATGGTTGAACTGGATAAATCGAAAAAAATAGTTGTCTATTGTGCTGTGGGTATTAGAGGATATGCGGCGCAGAGAATCCTTGAACAAAATGGATTTGATAAAGTTTACAACTTAATGGGTGGTTACACAACTTATTCAGTTGTATTCTGCCAAGATGATGCCACAAAATGCGGTGGAACCCTGCTCGGTGAAGATATTCACGTGTCGGAATTTGGCGATGTTGAGGATTTAGATGAAATTGCAAACCCAAATGCAGAAACGATTAAACTCAATGCATGTGGTCTTCAATGTCCAGGCCCGATCATGCAGGTTCATAAGTCCATCGAAAGCATGACCTCAGGAGATATTTTAGAAGTAAAGGCAACTGATCCAGGCTTTATGAATGATATTGGCGTGTGGTGTGAAAAGACAGGCAATACGCTTATGGATTCTGGAAAAGAAGACAAAGCCTTTTTTGCAAAGATTAGAAAAGGGAAAAAGAAAGCTGTAGCACATGTAAATACGGAAACGGCTGTTAGAGATGATAAAACCATGGTGGTGTTCAGTGGTGATTTAGACAAGGCCATTGCCACTATGATCATAGCTAATGGTGCGGCATCTATGGGCAAAAAGGTGACCTTATTCTTCACTTTCTGGGGGCTCAACATACTGAGAAAATCTGAAAAAGTATCTGTTAAGAAAGATTTTGTCAGCAAAATGTTCAGCGCAATGATGCCTCGAGGCACGACGAAACTGAAGTTGTCTAAAATGCATATGATGGGTATGGGGTCAAACATGATCCGAATGGTCATGAAAAAACACAATGTGGATTCCATTGAAGATATGCTCAAAATGGCGCAAGAAAATGGTGTCAGAATGGTAGCGTGCAATATGAGTATGGACCTCATGGGCATCTCTGCTGAAGAGTTAATTGACGGCGTTGAATTTGGTGGTGTTGCATCTATGTTGGGTGCAGCGGAAGATTCGAATATGAGCTTATTCATCTAGTTTTGACAAAGCAAAGGAATCTGTTATAATAAATTTTATGAATAATGAGATGGAGGATTATAATGTCAACACCAGAATCTAAGAAAAAAATCATCAATCGACTTAAGACGATTAAAGGCCATATTCAGGGCATTGAAAATATGATTGAAAACGATAAAGGGTGTGATGAAGTCCTAATCCAAATAGCCGCTATAAAGCAGTCTATTCATAAAGTCGGATTAGCCGTTATGGAAGAACATGCATCGCACTGCTTTATGGAAGATGAAGCAGTAGATAAAGAAAAAATGGAAGAGTTGATTAAACTGATGTTTAATTATACGAAATAGAAGTTTATGAAGAGTGCTGTAAAAGCACTGAGATGATGTAAAATCAATTCATTAAAATTGCCAAGACAATATGTCCTGGCAATTTTTTTTTTTAAACAACAAGATTTGAGCCGAAAGCTGTGCTGAGGGATGTTCACCCTCAAACAGCGTCAGCGAAAATCGTTTTGGGGCATCGAAAGATGACACAAATGTTGTTGTATGCAAGATTTGAGCCGAAAGCTGTGCTGAGGGATGTTCACCCTCAAACAGCGTCAGCGAAAATCGGCATCAAAATAGCTTCTTATCTGGAAATGAGTTTTAATACATTTTTAATGTTGCGTTTATGAAATTTTATTAAAAATAAGATAAACTTAAGGGTAGCAATAATAAAAGAGAAATAATAAAAAATCATGTGAGCTGTTTGGAAGGAGTAAAACAATGAAAGGCAAGAAAAAATACTTAGTGATTCTTGGAATTGTTATCATAGTGGCAATTGTAATTGCAGCTACTTTTAAATCTAAATCCCAAGATCAAGATTCGAGCAAGGCGTCTATCTATGTTGATGTAGCCTCGGTTGAGAAGGCGGATTTGTCATCGACAATTACAACAAAGGGGACTGTAGTAGCAAAGGCAAGTGCTAAAGTCTATTCTGAAGTCGTTGGCATTGTGGCGGACGTATTTGTTGAGGAAGGTGATGTCGTCACAGCGGGGCAGGCAATTGTAGCAATGGACACTGAACGATTAGACCAGAGGATAAGGGATGCCAAGCTTCAATGGGAAATTGCTCAAATTAATTATGAAAATGCAACAAATTACAGCAGTTTAGATGCCTCTGTAAAAAGTGCCAAAACAGCTTATGAGAATGCAAGCAATGACTATGAGGATTCAAAAGTTATGTTTGCAAATGGTGCTTTAAGTCAGAAAGATTTAGATAGTTCAAAACAAAAATTTGATTTAGCATACAATGCTTATATGGAAGCCATTAACACGAAGAGCAATAAATCAAGCAACAGCAAGGTCCTTAAATTAACGGCAGAAAAAGCAAAGAACGAGTATGATGATTTGCTTTTGCAAAAGGAAAAAGCGAGTATCAAAACACCTATGGCTGGAACCGTTAGTAAAGTGGACATTAAAAAATACGATATGACCGTTGAAGGGACACCTATAGCAATTATTGAAACAGTGGATGATCTAGAAGTGTTGGCACATATCGGTGAATACGATATCAATAAAATTAAAGTGGGCATGCCAGCCAAGATTACGGGTTACGGCGTTGGAGATGAGCAATATGAGGGCAAAGTTACCTTTGTGGGCAGTTCAGCAGAAGTGACACAAGCGGGTCAATCTACAGAAAAGAGTGTTCTCGTAAAAGTAGAATTTGATGAGAAAACAGAATTTAAGCCTAATTTCACCGCAGATCTAGAAATTGAGTATGCCAAAGCAGATGAGGCAACAGTTGTCCCTTATGAGACATTGTTGAATATAGACAAAGACATTTTTGTGATCAAATTGGTAGATGGAAAAGCACATAAAGTAAAAGTTGAGTTAGGCGTGCAGGGAGACCTATCTGTTGAAATTAAATCAGAAGAAATCAAAGAAGGAGATCAATTAATTTTAAGTCCATCTATGGATATTGAAGAAGGCATGGCGGTTAACTTATTAGGAGAGGGCAAATAGATGATAACAATTAAGAACCTTAGCAAGGTTTATGACACAGGTTCTATACAGGTAAAGGCTCTGAATGAAGTGGATTTACATGTGGAGAAAGGCGATTTTGTTGCCATAGTAGGAGCATCTGGTTCGGGAAAATCCACATTGATGAATATTATTGGGTGCTTGGACAAACCTACTTCTGGACATTATGTGTTAGATGGTGTCCAAACAGAGACCATGCATCCTGAAAAGCTTGCGGAAATAAGGAACCTTAAAATTGGATTTGTGTTTCAATCCTTTAATTTAATACCGAGAACTTCTGCGTTACATAACGTAGAACTTCCCATGATTTATGCGAAATATCCTCGAAAAGAAAGATTGGTAAAAGCAGAAAGAGCTTTGGAAAGAGTCGGGCTTGAGGATAGGATACATCATAAACCCAATGAACTATCGGGCGGTCAAAAACAAAGAGTAGCCATCGCTAGGGCACTTGTAAATGATCCAGCGATTATTCTAGCAGATGAGCCGACTGGAAACTTAGATTCACACTCTACAGAAGAGATCATGGGTATTTTTAAAGATTTGAATGATGAAGGCGCAACGATTATACTGGTAACACATGAGCCTGATATCGCGGAACAAGCCAAGAGAGTTGTCACCTTCAAAGATGGTCAGATTATCGATGACATCAGAAATGAACAGAAAGGGGCAAGCATATGAATTTCTTAGAAAGTGTTAGAATTGCCCTGAATGCTATTTTTGTCAATAAAATGAGGTCCATACTCACAATGTTGGGCATTATTATAGGGATAGCATCTGTAATTGCAGTATTTGCCATCGGCAATGGTGGTGAAGTTGCCATTAACAAAGAATTTGAAACTTTTGGTGTGAACAGGATGTTCCTCTATCACAATTGGGATGAAGAAATTAATTACAGAGATTTGATAAATGTGGATGACTTAGATGCCCTCAGAAAAGTACTTTCAGACGATATTGAAGGCATATCTCCAAATTATACTGAATCGATGACATTGATTCAAAAGATGCAGAAGAAGAATGACAAAGGCAAAGTCGTAAATGTATCTGGTGTCAATGAAGATTACAATAAGATCCAGCAGATAAACTTAGATGCAGGTCGTTTTATATTTAAAAATGATATGATTACCTCAAGATATGTCACTGTAATTGATGCACAGTTTGCGAAGGATATCTTTGGTAAGACAGATGTGCTCGGTGAAAAAATATCTTTAAGCTTCTATAATCAAAAATTGACATTTGTTATTATAGGCATTCAAGAGGCGCCAAAGAGTTCACTATTCTCAGGTGGAAATGACACCCCAACGATTTATATTCCCTACTCCACATTAAGTAAAATAAATGGATTAGGCGACTTGGTTTATCAGGCGCAAATCAATACGAAGAAGGATGTCAATAAAGACAAACTCCAGGAGAATGTCAAAAATCTGCTCGCTCAAAGACACCATAACAAACCAGATGTCTATAGCCTTTACAGCGCAGAGAGTGAAATGGCCGCTGTTAACACAGTAACCGGTGTACTCACAGGTATCATCAGTGCTATTGCAGCAATTTCGCTTCTAGTTGGAGGCATTGGTGTTATGAACATTATGCTCGTTTCAGTTACTGAGAGAACCCGAGAGATTGGCATTAGGAAAGCCCTTGGTGCTAGACGCAAGGACATATTGATGCAGTTTCTTGTGGAAGCGATTATCATCTCACTAATAGGTGGCATCATCGGCACCTTGATTGGTGCAGGTGTGGCAATGCTTGTGGCGGCAAAACTCAGTCTGCCTCCAATTGTGCCTATGAATGCAGTCGTAATTGCTTGGGTATTTTCTGCAGGTGTGGGGATATTCTTTGGCTTATATCCAGCAAATCAAGCTGCTAAGTTAGATCCAATTGATGCATTGAGATATGAGTAAAAAATTAACTTGGGTGATAAGAGGTCACTTTATTATTTTGGGAGGGTAAAATGAGTGAATTTAATGATCGACAAACAGAAGAACTGATTCTTGAAGAACAATCAAATATTCGACCTAAAATGGGGCATTTACAGCGTGTTATAGGGATATTTACAAAACCACAAGAAGTAATTGAAGATATCAATAGAAGTCCAAAACTGCTTGTGCCAATGCTCTTGGTTGCCATAGTAACAGCATTAGTTACTTTTACGAGTTACGATACGCTTTTGGAAACTACAAGGATGGCAATGGTAAATGCAGCTAGGACACAGGGGCAAGATATACCCCTTGATGGGTTTGCGGGACTAAGCCAAACCATGGCAACTGCATCTGTGGCACTCTCTGGAGTTGGCATTATTGTGGTAAGCTTGGTTTCGGCGTTGATTCTTCATGGCGTCTCCACTTTTATGAATGGTGAAGGCTCTATAAAGAAGATTTGGAGTGCATCATTATACATTTATTTTATTCCTTTACTGGGCTCATTAATTGCAGGATTGGTGAGCATGGTGCTGAATCTAGATTTTTTAACTTTTTCGCCAGCCATTTTATTGAGTTCAGATCAACTTGGAAAACCACTTTATTCACTTTTGGCTACATTTGATGTGTTTAATATTTGGAGGATTGGCGTTATGATTCTTGCTGTAAAAACGATTGAGGTCTTTTCAACTAAAAGAGCAAGTATTGTGGTGATTAGCATTACCGTACTGGGAGTGCTATTCCAAATCGTACCTAATTTAGGCAAATAAAAAGTACGGAGATACAGGCAGCAATCAAATGTTGAAAGGGAAAACGTTAGAATTTTAACATTTAATGTGTCTCTAGATTCTGTAGGTCTCAAAAAAATATATTTATTTTGAAATATAGAGTTTAAAGATAGGTACTAGTGGGGTATAAGTTGACTGAATCAGATTCCGTATTAGATTTTTATTTATTTGAGTAGTAATAACTCATTGACACAACAAGAGGGTTATGGTATTATCAAATTGTAATCAGTACAAATTTGGAAAGAAGTGATGACATTTGTCATACTTAAAAAACAACTTTAAGACCTGGCAGAGCTGAGAACTAGGCATATCCTGAATAAATAGGATAAAGCAATCACAGTATTGGAGCAATCTTTAGAAAATAATTTTTCAAAGGAATGCTTTTATTCAGCAAAATAATATTTTGGAGGAGAAAATTATGAAATATGAATGTGTAGCATGCGGTTATATTTATGATCCTGAATTAGGAGATCCAGATGGTGGCGTAGAGCCAGGTACAACTTTTGCAGACATTCCTGAAGATTGGGTATGCCCACTTTGCGGCGTAGGCAAGGATATGTTTGAACCTGTAAAATAAAGTTGAGCTATGAAGTCAGTAAAATTAAAATATGAAGTTGGTGAACGTATGTATGTTGAAAATGTAGGTGATTTTTTAAAGGCTCATGGCATTAAGCCTTCATATCAGAGAGTTAAAATATATGAGTTTTTAATGAACACCGTCGAACATCCTACCGTTGAAAATATTTATAAGGCCTTGAATGGTGAAATTCCAACTCTATCTAAAACAACAGTTTATAATACACTCAAAACTTTTATAGAGAAGGAAATCGCAATGGTGATTACCATCGATGAAAATGAAACGCGATTTGATGCTGATACAAGTCTTCACGGTCATTTTAAGTGTGAGGTTTGTCACTCTGTATATGATTTTGACGTGAAGGCGGATGAAATCAGCCATGAAGCTCTTGAGGGATTTGAAGTTAGAGAGAAGCAAATGTTTTACTATGGAATCTGTAAAAAATGTAAACAGGAATCCTAGGAGGTATTAGAAGACATGAAAAGATTAGACGTTTATAAGTGTGGTGTTTGTGGCAATATTGTGGAAGTTGAATTCGTTGGCGGTGGCACGCTGGTATGTTGTGGCCAGGAGATGAATCTTTTAGAAGAAAAATCTGCAGATTCTGCAACTGAGAAACATGTACCTGTCATTGAAAGCATTGCAGGTGGTTATAAGGTTACAGTAGGTTCTACACTTCATCCAATGAAGGAAGAACATTATATTCAATGGATTGAATTGATTACGGAAACAGAGACGTTAATTACTTTCTTAAACCCAGGTGATGAGCCAGTTGCCATCTTTAAAACAGATGAAAAGGCAATCAAGGCTAGAGAATACTGTAATCTTCACGGTCTTTGGAAGAATGAATTGAAATAAGTTTATTATAGAGTTTAGCACTTTGTGCTGAACTCTCGTTTTATGAATACTAATCGATCTATGTCTAAAGACTTGTAGAGGCGTGTTCAGAGGGTTCTATTCAATTAGGCGAGAACAGGTTTGATAAAGCATAATTTTAGAGAAGTAAAGATGCTTTCAACATGGATTTAGAAAGAAAAGGAGGGTTGCTATGATTAACCCAAAATTGGAAAAAGCGATTAATGAGCAAATTAATGCGGAGTTGTATTCGGCATATTTGTATCTTTCAATGTCGGCATATCTAGAAAGTTTGAATTTGCCTGGTTTTGCAACTTGGATGCGTGTTCAATTTGAAGAAGAGCAATTTCATGCAATGAGATTTTTCACTTACTTGAACGACAGGGGTGGAAGAGTTGTTTTAGAGGCTATTGAGAAACCACAATTCGAATGGAACAATGTGATTGAAGTCTTTGAAAAGACATTAGAACATGAGATACATGTCACGAACCTTTTAAACAATATTGCTGATATAGCTGAGGCTGAGAGAGATAGACCTACTAAGAACTTAATGATTTGGTTTATTGATGAGCAAGTTGAAGAGGAAAGCACTGCAGAGAAAATTATTAACGAGTTGAAAATGATCAATGGCGAAGGACATGGTATGTTGATGTTAGACCGTGAACTTGGAGCAAGGGTGTTTACACCGCCTGTTGTTTAATCAGGTGTGTGAGGTAAATAAAATAATGATTTAAATAGGGAGGTAAACTAATGTCTATCAAAGGAACAAAAACAGAACAAAATTTATTAAAGGCGTTTGCAGGTGAATCACAGGCAAGAAACAGATACACAATGTTTGCAAGTCAGGCAGACAAAGAAGGTTACAAGCAAATTGCAAAATTATTTTTAGAAACAGCTGATAATGAAAGAGTTCATGCAGGACGCTTTTTTAGCTTCTTAGAAGGTGGCGATTTAGAAATTACTGCAACATATCCAGCAGGTAAAGTAGGCACTACTCTTGAAAACTTAAAAGCAGCAGCAATGGGCGAAAATGAAGAATGGACAGTTCTTTATCCTGAGTTTGCTAAAGTGGCTAAAGAAGAAGGTTTCCCAAAAGTAGCTGCAGCATTTGAATTTATTGCTAAAGCAGAAGTTGAGCATGAAAATAGATATAATAAACTTGCCGAGAACATCGAAAAAGGACTCGTCTTTAAAAAAGAGGAATCTGTTAGATGGAAATGCGATAAATGTGGTTATGTTCATGAAGGCCCAGAAGCACCTCAAACTTGTCCAACATGTTTACATCCACAAGCTCATTTTGAACTTAAAGAAACAAACTATTAAGTCGAACTTAATCACTTAATAAAACAAAAATGCTAAGCCCTTGATGTTGAATCAAGGGCTTTTTTTAGAATGATAAGATTTGAACTCATTTATATGGCGCCATGCCCTTGTTAGCAAGTTCATCAGCCAGATGATTATAGGTACTCACAACAATAAATTCTTCAAGAGAAAATTGCAAATCATTATTCGCATTAAATTTTTTATACCACTTTTGAATATCCGCAGGCGCATCTAAATTCAAATGGCCTTTTATTTTATAAAATTCAACTTTGGCAAAAGATGCCACAAGATTTATTAAAGTTTCCCAAAGCAATTTATTTTCAACAGGCTCTTTTTTAGAATTGCGCCAGCCGTTTAATTGCCATTTACGATACCAACCTTCTCTAAAACAATTGACAACATATGCACTATCTGAGAATATATGCACTTCAAGTGAAGTTGTTTTTAAACTTTTCAAAGCTTCTATAACAGCTGTTAATTCCATAATATTGTTAGTTGTTGAAGCTTCGCCACCAAAGAGTTCCTTCTTTTGACCATTATATACCAGAACTGCACCCCAGCCCCCTACATTTGTTTCCTTTCCATTTCCAGAACAAGCACCATCGCAAAAAATTTCTACAGTTTTCATAAGGACATCCTTTCATTTCTTTCAAACATAGTATAACATAGCATGACCCCAATCGATAAGAGAAAACGTATTTAAAGAGACAAATGTGGAAAAATTTGATATTGATCCTTGAATTATCGTATCTATCTAAGATCAGTTATGTTAAAATATAATGGAATGTATAATTGAAATTTTCACGATAATCGAGGATGAATATAATATGTCACTAAAAATAAGGTTAGATAATTTTTACAAACTCATGTCATGTAGAAGTGATTCGGATTCTCATTATGAAAAAGAATTTGAAACACTTTTAATTGATTTAATTGAAGATATGGACTACTTTAAAAAAAATAAAAACTTATATGGTAGATCAAATCTTTCCAATGATGTTTTGGGGAGAAGTTGTATTTGGGCATTGGTAGATAAAGGCGCTAGAGAAACTGTTATTTTGTTTGGACATCATGATATTGTTGGTATTGAGCAATACGGCGATTTTAAAGCACATGCATTTGATTCTGATTTTTTGAGAACTAAATTTAAGGATTTGGAATTAGATCCTGATGAGTGGATTTATGGGAGAGGCAGTTGTGATATGAAGGCTGGGATTGCCATAAATCTTGAACTTCTGGAAAGGGCAACTCTAAATGAGGCGTATCCCAACATTCTATTTCTTGCTGTACCAGATGAAGAAAATTTATCTGCTGGTATGAGACATTGCATTGAGCTGATCGAAAGTTTGCAGACTCAATATAAGCTCAACTACCATAGTGCTTTTTTGACAGAACCTCATGAGCGTAGATGCCCGGACGAGTTCACCACTTACTCGGGGTCTGCGGGTAAGATGATGCCTTTTATTGTGGTAAAAGGGATTCCGGTTCACACAGGAGATGTTTTTTCAGGCCTTAATCCAATCAGTATATTAACAGAAATTGTTAAGGCGGTTGAACTCAATACAGAAATGGGAGATGTCATGTATAAAAAAATGACGCCGCCACCTACATTTTTGTGCTTAAGGGATCTGAAAGAGCAATATGATGTAACGACGCCAGAGTTTGCCAGTGCATTTTTTAATTGGATGTTTTTAAAAGATCATTTGGATGTAAAGCTTTTACAACTCAAGGAGTTATGTGTCTGGTCTTTAGAAGATGCAATTAATCAGTTTAATTATTCTCAAAATCAATTTTTGAGAAAACAGGGTCTCAAATCATTTGAATGTGTCAAAGAATTTAAGACTAAAGTCTTGTTCTATGAAGAGTTAATAGATTTACTGGCACAGAAAACAAATGCAGAAGCGTTCGTAAGTCGATTTTTAGAACAGCACACGGAGAAAAATGATCAGAAACTTGCAGTTATGCTCGTCAAGAGTATCATAGAGTATCTAGAGTTTGATCATCCGGTGGTGGTTATTGGATTAATGGCACCTTTTTATCCTGCTGTGGATTCAACGGAGTTTCATATGGCACAATTCAATGATCTGATTAAATCTATTTGTTCTGATTTTGGACTTTCATATGCAAATGAACCCTTTTTTATGAAGATTTGCGATATGAGCTATCTTAAGGGCATGCAAACAAGTGCAGAAGTGATAGAAAATAACATGCCATTTTTGAATAAACGCTATAGTATCAATTTTGAGAAGTTGAATCAGCTGAATATCCCATGTTCTATAATTGGACCTTGGGGAAAGGATTTGCATCAAAAGACGGAACGCGTTTTTAAGAAAGATTTAGAGGAGACGGTGCCAACGATATTAGAAAATTTATTAATTCATATAAACCATCTGGGATAGACATTTTTAATGTCATTGAATATTTTTTAATCTACGTATCTGTTACTGGATGTCATTACAGTGAAACCGTAAAAACGGAAGCTCTCTCGAATAACAATTGAGGGGCTTCCGTTTTATATTTATCTCACAGCCACATGGGACAATTCAGCTCAGTAAAATTTGAAAAATGCATAAAAAAGGCTTATCCACACTGTAAACGGTTAAAATTAACAGGATTTCAACAGGAAAAAACTGAAATTGTGGATAAGTCTGTGGATACTGTTGACAAACGTCTGTTTGCTTCACATAATTCCAGTGGCGACAATTTTTCTTTCAACTGTGTGTTGCCTTTCAAAAAACGGTTCTAGCTCAATATGGAATTTAAAATATCTTGATGTGTTTCTTTATAATTCTTTTTAAATTCATACATTCTGATATCAGCAATCTTGATGAGAACATCATAAACCATAGAATCATCAGGAGAGGCGGCTAGACCATAACTGAAGCTAACAGGTAGTTTATGGCCACTAAAATTAATCGTATAATATTCAAATTTGTCGAATATGGAGGCCATCTTTTCCTCAGCTTTAGAATAGCGGATATTTTTCAGAAGAAGTACAAATTCATCGCCGCCAACTCTAGAAAAAATATCGGAATCTCTAATAGAGTTTTGAATAATGTTTGAAAACTCTGAAAGCACAAGGTCGCCTGCAGTATGGCCAAAGGTATCGTTAATAGATTTTAGAAAGTTTAAATCACAGAGTACAATGGCATAAGGTTCAAGATTTTCAAGTGATATTTCATTATGAGATTCAAATATTTTCTCAAAATAATTGCGATTATAAGCGCCTGTGAGCTTATCGAACTTGGATAATTTAATGGTTTCATCCACCAATAATTTATTGCGAATTGCTATAGAAATTTGTGCGCTGAAAAACTGAATGAGTTGGATATCCACTTCATCAAAAGCATTTTTCTGGCTACTGTCTATGTTCAAAATGGCGTAAAGCTTATTATCGATTATAATGGGTGAAGAAAGCGCTTCTTTGCCCTCCAGCCAATTTGCTTTTGAAAGCCATCCGATGGTTTCTTCAGAGAGCGTAGTATTACTAAAATTTTGAACATCTGAAACCACCAATGGTTTGTAAATTTTATTATCTTCACCCTGGTATAAAAATGTTTCTTCTAAAGCATAGTCGATATTTTTTAAATATTCCAGATCAAATCCTACAGCAGCTTGATATTCATACCTGTTTGTTTCGGCATTTAATATCAGTAGACTGCCTTTAGTGGCATTTTCTATAACATCAATTGCAGATTCGAGGATAAGTGTATAGAAGGCTTCATCAGCGTTGCGGTCCAAAATATGGTTGCTGACGGCAAGTATTGTATCCAAAGTACTTTCTTTGCAATAATTTAATCGATTCAATTCTAGTATGGTATTGTGACTCTGTTTTATATATTCAAGAACGAGCTGAATATTTTTTTCAAATTCATCAGAACTGAGATGGTAAGATTGGAGTAATCCGATTTTATCCTCTATTGAAGTGGCAGGGAGAATTTTATCATAAATGGGTGTATCGACCATTTCCTCGCGTATATTTACCAGCGTCTTATTGATCAAACGTTGAAATCGAGTATAACGCATGACTAATAAAAGGTAAAGTCCAAATAGGCTAATGGTGAGAAAAAAAACTGCAAATAATAAAGACCATTGAATGAGCTTTGAGACGATAAACACAAAGACCATGCTAGAAGCCAAAATCATAACAAAGTGCAAAACTATATGATAATTAAATTTATTCAATTTAAAGGCCTCCTTTACCCAAGGTTTTTAGATTTTTAAGAGTTTCTTAATACTTTATGACAGCTAAAGGGATATAATAAGATTAAGATAATTCTATTATACATGAATTACTATCTATAGGGTAGTATAGAGTGGCTTGCTTTAGGAGGTGAGAGCATGGGTTTAAACTATTTTACAATAATGTGGGCAATTCTTATTGTGGTATTCACTCTGATTGAAGCTGCCACACTAGGACTTACATCAATATGGTTCGCTGTGGGTGCTTTGGCAGCACTTATTACATCCGCAATGGGATTCAATATTGTGATTCAGATGGTGGTTTTCATCATCGTGGCAGCAGTACTCTTAATTTATACGAGACCAATTGCCAAAAAAGTGCTCAAAATTGGTCACAATAAAACGAATATTGATGCCATTATAGGGCAAACAGGTTATGTAACCAAAGCAATCAAGATGAAAGAAACTGGACTTGTGAAAGTCAATGGACAGATATGGACGGCAAAATGTCCAGAGCATGAAGAAATTGACTTAGATGAAGAAGTTGAAGTTTTAGCGGTAGAGGGCGTTAAATTGATTGTTAAGAAAAAATAAATGAAAACTCATGATCGTCAAATGTTGTTTGCTTGATCTTTGAGATTCAGATAAATCATATTAGATTATAGGAGGATTATATGGGTGGTTTTATATTAGGAACAATACTTGTTGTACTTGCCTTTCTACTGGTTGTCAGTAATATTAGAGTTGTACCTCAAGCAAGTTCATATGTACTTGAACGTCTAGGTGCTTATAATTGCACTTGGGAAACAGGATTGCATTTTAAAATTCCATTATTGGACAGAGTTTCAAAAAAAGTATCCTTAAAGGAAATGGTAGTGGACTTTCCACCACAACCTGTTATTACAAAAGATAATGTAACCATGAAGATTGATACAGTTGTCTATTATCAAATTACAGATGCAAAATTATTTACTTATGGCGTTGCACAGCCCATTGTAGCAATTGAAAATCTAACAGCTACAACACTTAGAAATATCATAGGACAACTTGAATTGGACGAAACGCTCACTTCACGTGATCTTATCAACACACAGATGAGAAGTATCCTTGATGAAGCCACAGATCCATGGGGGATTAAGGTTAATCGTGTGGAAGTTAAGAACATTTTACCGCCTAAAGATATTCAAGAAGCAATGGAAAAACAGATGAGAGCAGAGCGGGAAAGAAGAGAATCTATCTTAAGAGCAGAAGGTGAGAAACGTTCGGCAATTCTCGTGGCTGAAGGTAAAAAGGAATCTGTTATTTTGGATGCAGAAGCGGAAAAACAATCGGCAATTTTAAGAGCTGAAGCTAAGAAAGAAGCTCAAATTAGAGAAGCAGAAGGTCAAGCTGAAGCTATCTTAAAAGTTCAACAGGCAACTGCACAAGGTCTTGAAATGCTTAAAGCTGCTAGCGCGGATCAAGCAGTGCTCACATTAAAAAGTTTTGAAGCATTAGAACGCGTTGCAGATGGACAAGCAACTAAGATCATTGTACCATCTGATTTGGCAGGTGTTGCTAATTTAGTAACAAGTTTAACTGAAATTGCTAAGAAATAGATGACATAAAAAGGGAATGACAGTTCGAATTTCAGAATTGTCATTTCCTTTTTTTGTGGATCACATCCGTTTCTAAATTCATTTTGCTCACAATAAAAAGGCGCTCAGAAAGGAAGTTTTTTTAATGGGTAAAACTTTAATTTACTATTTTACTGGAACGGGAAATTCGCTTCATATTGCCGATAGACTTAAAGTCCTTATTGGAGATTGCGAGTTGATCCCAATACTGAGTTATGATGACACAACCATAATTCACAATGATGGGGCAACGCAAATAGGGTTTGTTTTTCCGATTTACATGACCACATTGCCAGTGCCTATGAGGCGCTTTATCAAAAGGCTCGCTATCAGTGAACAGGTGTATCTCTTTGCACTGGCAACACGTATTGGCACAACGCATTCGGCATTTAATGAAATCAATTCAATTCTCAAGAGACAAAATAAAAAATTGGATTTACAGTGGTCTTTTAACATGCCTAGCAACGATCCCAAATTTGACTTTAAGAGCTTGACTGAGGATCAAATGAAGGCTTTAGAAAACAAATGGGAGTTAGAACTCGAATCCATATGCCTCAAAATCCTAGAGCAGAAGCCATTTCTGGTCAAGGATTCAACGGCGAATCGGAAAGTGCCATTCGTCAACGTGCTCAGATTTATGCTCAGTACAATGGGCTCTAAACCTCAAAAAATGTATTCAGATTTAAATTGTATTGGTTGTGGGAAGTGTGAACGCGTCTGTCCAAGTAGGCGAATCGAAATGATTCAAGGAAGACCTGTCTGGCCTGAGGATAAAGAATGCTATAGGTGCTCTGCTTGCTTAAACTTTTGTGAGATGCAAGCCTCTCAGATCAGTGGAATGACTGAAAACAATGGCAGATACGCCCATCCGTTTGCGACAATTGAACAGATTATCAGTCAAAGGGACCCCAGAAATGAATAGATAGAAGCTGTGTTGAAGTCAGTAAAAAACGACTTTTGACACAGCTTTTTTTATTTTCTCTGAAGTATCAATCAGGCAAATTATCAGTGAAAATTCAAGCTCAATTTACCCCATATTATTGAAAATGGTGTTGATGTGTCACAAGAGTGATCAAAAGAGTAAGATATTAAAGCAAAGATTAATACATTTAACTTCTAAATTAATTATTTTAATCTAAAAGTTAGAATAAGGTTAGAATATAAATTACAATATTGACTTTGATGATCTGGAAGCCTATATTAGATTTAAGACAAGAAACCGATAGGGGTTAGATCATTAAGGAGAAGATAAATGAGTGAAAATACATTGGAAACATCAGAAAAAGCAACATCAGAAAAAACAACATCAGAAAAAACAACATCAGAAAATATTTTAGAAAATAGAAATTTCATGCTTTTATTGTTAGGACAGATTGTATCAAACTTGGGGAATGCACTTTATTCAATATCAATTATTTGGTATCTTATGAGTAAAGGCACTGCTCAGAATGTGGGGTTAATTGTTTCAGGATTTGGTATTTGTATGATCTTGCCACATGTTTTGGTAGGGCCGATGGGCGGTGTCATTGTAGACCGATTTAATAGACTGAAGATTATATACGGCACTGATTTTATGAGAGGCGTGCTCTTTGCGATTCTGACTGTGGCAATTTACGCAGACTTTTATCCTATTGCAAGCATTTTTGTCATCACAATTATAAGCAATGGATTGAGTTCACTTTTTAACTCAGCGGTAGATGCAAGTGTGCCGAACATTGTACATGAGAGTCAGCTGAATAAAGCAAATTCATACAATGGCATGTCAAGACAACTCATGATCATAGTCGGTTCGGCTGCAGCTGGATTTCTCTACTACTATATTGGGATTGTGGGTATTTTGATTATAAATGTGATTTCATTTATGCTCTCAGGTTTATCCGAAATGTTTATAGTTCTAGAGCAAAAGGCCACTGGAAATATCGATTTCAAAGAAATGAAGCAAGATATGAAAGCAGGGTTCAATTATATTAGAAAACAACCAGCATTGTTGAAGACCGTCATATTTTTTACACTGTTAAATCTGATTGCCAATCCGATTTATATGGTTGTCTTCCCGAGAGTAATTAAATTTGATTTGTTATTATCCGCTAGAGAGCTTGGTATTTTCGAAGCGATCTTTGCAGGCGGGTCAATACTGGGCATGATCATTGCTTCCATGCTTCCTGTGAAAAAATCCTATTTTAAATTGATATCTATTGCCTTAATCAGTCAATGCTTTGTATTCGTTTTGTTTGCCATTCCGTTGATGCCTTGGGTTTTAAATCAATTTAAGGGAATTGAGATTTTAGCTGCATGGGCTGTAGTGGGAATAACCTTTGCTATTATCAATTCACTTTTAAACATTCCATTATTTACGATCTTACAGACAAGAATTGAGGATGCTTATAGAGGTCGTGTACTTTCAATGATTACGACACTTGCTCAAGCAGCAGTACCAGTGGGCTTTATCATTATGGGACTACTGGCAGACCGAGTGGCCTCTTGGCTGTTGTTTCTCATCTGTGGCATATTATCATTGATTATATCTTCAGTATTTTTAGTCAATAAAGAAATTAAAGCATATTGGTAATTTTCAGAAGTGTTTTTAGATTAAAATTGCAATTGAAAAGAGGTGTATATTTTGAAGAAAGAAGTTTTGGGCAATTGTCCTGTTTGTCAATCTAAGCTCAAAGTCGTTAAGTTGCATTGTGAGCATTGTAAAACAAGCATTGAAGGCGATTTTGTTTTGGATAAGTTCAGTTATCTCTCAAAAGAAGATAAGTTGTTTATCGAGATTTTTATTAAAAACAGAGGCAATATCAAGGAGATCGAAAAAGATTTGGGTATTTCTTACCCAACGGTCAGACGGAACTTGGATCAAGTTATTGGCGCACTTGGATATAATGTGAAACCAAGTGAAGAAGAACTCAGTAAAAAAGAAATCTTGGAGAAATTGAGCAAAGGGGAAATTACTTCTGATGAAGCTTTGAAACGATTGAAAGGAGAATAAAAATGAGTGAAGACAGATTACAAATATTAAAGTTGATTGAGAATGGAACGATCTCTTCTGAAGAGGGACTAAAATTATTGGATGCTGTTTCAGAAAAAAGAGAAGAGAAGAAGCCTGTGGAAAGTGTCAAATGGGTTAGATTAGTGGTCACAAGTGATGAAGCAGAGAAATCAGTAGATATCAAGTTGCCTGCAAAGCTGTTCAGAGTATTTGGTTCTAAAATTGTCAAACATGTGGATACTGATATTGATATGGAAGCCATTCTTGAGATGATTCAATCGGGCCAAGAAGGTGAAATTATGAATATAACAACCGATGATGGGCACGTGGTATCCATCAGTTTAGAGTAGGGGAGGGTAAAGATGAATCATAAACTTGAAATATTGAAAATGATAGAAGCTGGGAAAATAAGTGTTGAGGAAGGGCTTGAACTCATCGAAGCAGCTGAGCAAACAGAAAGGATTGAATCGGATTCCATAAATGAAGAAGAGCAATATACTTATGGCCGAACAGAGCGTGAGACTTTAAAAAATTTTGATGTGGCACTTGTTTCTTGCAAGCTCAATATTGAAAGATCAAATGTTGAAGATGTGACAATTGAACTTTTGAATCCTCAAACGCGTGAACTTGTGGAAAAACCAGATTGGTTACAATTCTACGAAGAAGAGAACTATATTGCCATAAAAGAAAAGAGAAGCGGTTCTTTTGGAGATTTGATCAACTTTTTCAAAGACCCAGGTGAGAACAATCTCTTCAAAACAATTTTCATCAATATAAAGTTGCCAATGAATCTTGTGGTTGATCAGGGCAAGTTCTCAAGTGTTTCTGGAAACCTCTCTGCTATCGGCTTAAATGGCGTAGATTTCACCTTTAAAACAGTGAGTGGCAAAGTGTATATGACAGGGGTAAAAGCTCAAGTGATCAAGGGCAAGTCCACTTCAGGATCGGTTATATCAGAAGATGTGAAATGTGAAAGCGGCGTCTACGGTTCCACATCAGGGCGTTTAAAAATAACGGGTCAGCATGGCACGGCAAAGGGGAAAACAGTCTCAGGCAGCATTGAATTTGATGGTGGTGATGAGATCAAGGAAGCTGATTTTTCAACGGTATCAGGTAAAATTGACATTAAAGTTGAGACGCCTGAAAAGTACAATCTTTCTATGGATTCACTGTCCGGTGGAATCGATCCTAGTGGCTTTGCAGTTGTGGATAAAGACATAAGTGGCAAGCGCCGCGTAAATGTTTCGAACCGCTCAGAAGATCGATGGATCAAAGCTTCCACAGTTTCTGGAAAAATTTTATTCGATAAAAAGTAGGCTATACGATTTCTGGTTCAAAAAAGTGGGTTTAAAATCGTGAATAGACGCAGGTGCCGTCAATATAAGTTTGATCCACTTTTATATCGCGTAATTGTGTCTTATAGGGATCTTCGCTGAGAATAACAAAGTCGGCGAGGTATCCCTTTTTTAATTGCCCTTTTAAGTGTTCTTCATGGGAGAAATAAGCGGCATCCCGTGTAAATGCCGAAAGTGCATCGTATAGTGTAAGGGCCTCGCTCGTGTTAAATGAGATGCCATCAGGTCTTGTTCGCGTTACTGCATAATGAAGACTTCTAAGTGGATTTGGAGATTCAACAGGACAATCCGAGCCAAATCCAAGTTTGATGCCAGCGTCTTTCATAGACTTGTAGGCATATGAGTATTGAGAGAGCGATTCGCCTACGCGATTTTTAACAATGAGCATATCATACTCTAGAAAAACAGGTTGTACTAGAGCGTTTACGCAGAGAGAAGCCATTTTTTGAATCAGGGGCAAAGTCATAATTTGAGAGTGAATAATGCTGTGACGATGTCTGTTGGGTTCACTATATTTTTCAATTGTTTCAAGAGCAATGGCATTGGTGTAGTCGCCTATGGCGTGAATCGCCAGATCAAAACCATGATCCAAACCACTCTTGATAAGCGTGTCCAATTCAGACTTCGTGTAAGTAGAGATGCCCTGAGTTTTGGGATCATCTTGGTATGGAACGGAGAGGCGTGCGGTTCTTGAACCGAGACTGCCGTCAGCCAGTATTTTAAGAGGACCAATTTTAAAGTGTGAATTGCCAGTACCTGTGCAAAGACCTAGATTTGAGAACAAATTGATATTTTCAGGAGTGAGCAATTGTACTTGTTCATAGATTCTCAAAGGATAATCAGAGATCGATTTCATGAGATCAATAAGCTTAAGGTGTTCAGAAATTGAGACAAAGAGCAAGTCGTCGGTATGAACAGTAGTGATACCCATGCTGAGCAACTTGGACTGGGCCTCTTTAAGATATTGAACCAATGTATCTTGATCTGGTGTGGGCATATGGTCTGTGATCAGCGACAGGGCATTTTCACGCAAAATGCCCGTTGGAGAGCTATTTTGAATGTCAATAGCACCGCCTTCAACGAATGAGTTACAATCAATATTGCATATTTCAAGGGCTTTTGAGTTGGCAACGGCAATATGTTCACAGGCTCTTCTGAGCAGCACAGGTCGATCGGGACAGATGCTGTCAAGGTCCTGTTTTGTGGGCAAGCGCTGTTCTTTGAAGAAGTCGTGATTCCAGCCACGGCCGATAATCCATTTTTCGGCGTGGGTGTCAGTGAATTGCTTGAGTTTATTTTGAAGGGATTCTATACTTGTACAGTCGTCAAGTTGACATTGAGTGAGTGAAGCACCATAGCTCAGCAAGTGCATATGAGTGTCTATAAAACCTGGACAAACGAATCTGCCTTTGAGATCAAATGAGGGCATTTTTAATTTGGGCATGCCATGGCCAAGTTCTGCTATATATGGACCGTCCACAATCATGTAATCGTAATAAGCCTCTGGCATAGTCATCGGATGAATTTTGCCGTTATAAAAAAGTTGTTTCATCTGTGCGCCCTCCCTTTTCATTTCCTTAATATTCATTATATCGTATCGTTAATTTCATGTCAGCATGTTATAATAAATCGAGGAAATGAACAAGGAGGTAAAATTGAATAAAAGAATAGAGAAAAGCATTCAATTTTTATGGATTTTAACATTGAATATGGTGGTTGTTTTTATTTTAGTGGGTTGTGGCGCCAACAGTTCAGAAAGAGCGTCTGCCAACGAAGTGAAAAATGGGCAATCCAACACGGAAGGCATTGTCAGAAGTGCATCTACTGTGGTTAAGGATTCTAAGACGAATCGTGTGATCACATCTCAAGACAGTTTTCAAATTGGGACTTATATTAAAATCAGCATCTATTCAGATAAAGAAGTGCCTGCAATACAGTTTGACCGCATCTTTGAAGAGATCGATCAATTTGAAAAGTTGATTTCTAAGAATATAACGACTTCGGAAGTCTCTATGATCAATGAAAATGCAGGTAAGGCACCTGTAAAGGTTTCATCGGATATTTTTGAACTCATACAAATGGGCATTCAATACGGAGAAATATCTAGTGGCGGTTTTGACATATCCATAGGGCCGTTGGTGGATCTATGGGGTATAGGATCAGAAGGCGCACATGTCCCTACTGAATCTGAAATTCAAGAAGCTCTTTCTAAGATTGACTATCGCAATATTCTTTTAAATGAAACCGACCAAACAGTATTTTTAAAAGAAGAGGGCATGTCGCTTGATTTGGGTGCAATTGCAAAGGGTTACATTGCTGATCAGGTGAAGACTTTGATTCAAGAAGAAGGCCATCAAAGTGCAATCATAAACTTAGGTGGTAATGTTTTGACTGTGGGTCATAAACCCAATAGTGAGGCTTGGTCAATTGGTGTTAGAGATCCAAAAGGTGAAAACAAGGATATTGTGGGCATTTTAAAATTGCAAGACAATTCAATTGTATCCTCTGGAACCTACGAGCGTTTTTTTGTAGAAGACGGCAAAAGATATCATCATATTTTGAATCCTAAAACAGGCTATCCAGAAGAAAATCATTTACAATCCGTTTCTATTATTTCTGAGAAATCAGTGGTGGGAGATGCGCTTTCCACAACGGTATTTGTCATGGGGCTTCAAGCCGGTTATGCTTATGTGGAATCACTAGACCAAGTGGACGCCCTTTTCATTATGGAAGATGGTTCAATTTATGGGACATCTGGTACAAAATCGGTCTTTAGTCTGACGAATAATAATTATAACCTAAAAGAATTTGTATTCAGTACAAAATAAAATTTTAAAAAGCACTTCTACGGGTATAAAAGCTCAAAGAGGTGTTTTTATGACTAAAGAGCTTAGAAAAATAGTAATTCCAGAGTTTATATTTGGCTTTAATTCTAGAAAGCTTATTGGATCCTATGCTAAGAATTTAGGAGCTGAAAAAGTTCTGATTGTAACGGATTCAGGTATTATAAGTTCTGGATGGGTTCAAGAAATTATTGAGAGTTTAGAAGCGTCGGACATAAAGTATCATGTGTTCAGCAGTATTTTTCCAAATCCAAGAGATATTGATGTCATGGTGGGCACAGATATTTTTTTGGAACAAGAGTGTAATTTTATAGTGGCGGTTGGTGGTGGCAGTCCTATGGACTGCGCCAAAGGGATTGCGATTGTTGCCACTAATGGTGGGCATATCGTCGATTATGAAGGGGTTGATTCAGTGCCGTATCCTGGGCCACCACTTGTTTGTATCCCTTCCACTTCAGGAACTTCAGCGGATGTATCACAGTTTGCCATTATATTAAATACAATGCGCCTTGTGAAAATCGCAATTATTTCTAAAAAAGTCGTGCCAGATTTAGCATTGATTGATCCGGAACTTCTGACAACGATGGATGACTATTTGACTGCGTGTACAGGTATGGATGCGCTTACACATGCCATAGAGGCATATGTTTCAAATGCATCGTCTTCGTTTACTGACTTGCACGCCCTTGAAGCCATTAGATTGATCAGCAAGAATTTGCTCCCCCTCTACAGAGATCGGCATGATGAAGAGGCCTTAAATAATATGATGCTTGCAAGTTTACACGCGGGAATTGCCTTTTCAAACGCCAGTCTAGGAGGTGTTCATGCAATGGCGCATAGCTTAGGTGGCCTATTTGATTTGCCGCATGGTGAGTGTAACAGTATTTTACTTGAACATGTGATTGATCATAATTTTGAATTCGCTAAAGAGCGCTATATGACCATTGCCGAGGCCCTTGGGGTTCAAAATCCCTGTAAAGAGACTCTGATAGAAGCTATTAGTGGCATGAGGCATACGCTGGGCATAAAAGCTAAAATAGATTTGGGCATTAAGTCTGATGAAATTCAGAAGTTAGCTGAATTTTCACTGCAAGATCCTTGTATGGTAACGAATCCAACTGTGATGTCAAAAGAAGATGTTATAAAAGTATTTGAGAGGGTTTTATGCGATGAATCAAAAAAATAATGAGCTGTTGAGGAAAAAAATTATTGGTCTTGGAGAAAGTTCGAATCGGAAAAACTATTACCCTGAATTGATGGGAACCATAAAAAAACTTGAAAAGATAAATGCTCGAAATTCCGCACTTTTAGAGGCGATACCAGATTTACTCATTTTGCGGGATTCCGAGGGCAATTTTTTTGAGTATTATGGCGAGCTCATTCTGTTAAATGAAATCAACCAAGATCCCATAAAGAAGATGGTATTTGAGGCCATATTTGATTCGAAGTGGTCTGATAAAATTAACCAAACGGTTGAAGCCGTTTTAGCTGTATCTGAAACGAGAAGCTTTGAGCTTGAAATTGCAAAAAAATGGTTTGAGATGCGGATTGTGCCCACGGGTAAAGATGAAGTGCTCATGATTGTTCGAGATATCACCGAGTCAAAGTATTTTTTTGAAAAGCTGGAATACATGGCAACACGGGATTATTTAACGGGTCTCTATAATCGTTCCTTCTTTGAAGAGAGACTCCTAGAACTGTGTGAAAGTGGCGTCCAAGACATTGGCCTTATTCTGTTTGATATTGACGGTTTGAAGCTTATAAATGATGCCTTTGGTCATTTGACTGGAGACCATATGATTAAGGCAATTGCAGAAGTTATAAAAAGTCATTTTAGAGATCGAGGCATTATAGGCAGATTGGGTGGCGATGACTTTGGCGTTATACTGGAGAATGTCGATGAGAAGATCTTAGATCGGTTGATTCGTGATTTAGATTTAAAATTCAAATATTTTTATGAGCTCGATAAAAAAATTAAAATGAGTGTTAGCACAGGTTATGCGATGCATTCTGAAACTGTGAATAAAACGCATTTGCTTTTTGCCAAGGCAGATCGCATGATGTATCAAAAAAAATTGCTTAAAAGCGGCAGTGTCAGGAATGAAATTGTAACAACTATGATGAGTGCATTAGAAGCGAGAGATTATATTACAGAAGGACACGCTGAAAGGCTGGAGTTTATTGCGCTCTTTATTGGGCAAAAGCTTGGATTGCCTCAACATCAGCTTGGAAGCCTTCAATTGCTTGCTAAATTTCATGACTTCGGGAAGGTGGGTATTCCAGACCATATTCTGATGAAACCTGGACCGCTTACAGCAGATGAAATGGCCATTATGAAGACGCATTGTGAAATTGGACAGAGGATTGCCAGTGCATCTACTGAACTTGCTCACATTGCCAATCTTATATTGATGCATCACGAGCACTGGGATGGCGGTGGTTATCCATTGGGATTATCTGGAGAAGAAATTCCTGTGGAATGTCGCATACTGTCTTTGGCAGATGCATATGATGCCATGACAAATGATAGACCTTATAGGCAGGCTATGAAGCGAGAGCTGGTTTTAGAGGAGATTGTTAGATTTAAAGGTAAACAATTCGATCCGGTACTCACTGATTTATTTCTCAAACACATTACACAAATTGAACTTTTAAAATCAGATGGTGGAGATTCGAATTAAGTCAATAGATTGCAAAGCGCTATAAGAATCCGTTTTGAAATGACTTTGAATCATTTTGAAAAAGATTCTTTTTTTTAGAGCGCATATGTGATTGCCTGTATGGACGTAGGTTTAATCATATAGTAGATATGGAGAGGTGTTAAAATGTGTGGCAGATATTTATTGGAGGCGGATTATGAAGCGCTTATAGAACGCTATGGGATTCTAGATGACTTTAATGCACTTTATGAAAAGAAAGAAGAAATCTTTCCTGGACAATCAATACTTGCAATCACTCACAATGGGGAGTTTAATGAAAGGCGCTCATTTATATGGGGGTTGAAGTTCACGCCCAAAAGAATACTGATCAACTCTAGAATTGAAACCGTTTTGAACTCAAAATTATATGATCGTTTTAGACCTTGTATTATCCCAGCATCGGGCTATTATGAGTGGGAGAATATACACAAGCGTAAAATGAAGATCACAGCAGATTCTAAAATTATAAACTTAGCGGGATTATTTGACTTACACAGTAATACTGTTAGTATCATCACAACTGAAGCGACACCGGAAATGGAATGGATTCACAATCGAATGCCACTAGTGATCGAAGAAACAGAACAAGATCAATGGCTTAAAGCAGTACAACTTAAAAAATACTTATTTCATTACGACCTAAAAAAGACTCTAAAATTTTCAGCAGAAAATTTAGAGTCCAGTACACAGTTGTCTTTTTTTTCAGAAGATTTCTTCGAAAAAATTTAAAAAATGAAATTGGAAATTAGTCTTCCACAATAACGGCAGTGCCATATGTTAAGATTTCAGCGGCACCCTGAACAACACTGGAAGTGGCATATCGAATGTTGATAATAGCGTTTGCCCCTTGACTCGTTGCTTCGTCTACCATTTTCTTGGTTGCAATTTGTCGAGCTTCATTGAGCATTTCGCTGTATTCTTTCATTTCACCACCTACAAGATGACGGAATACTGAGGTGATATCCTTGCCGATATGTTTGGCACGAATGGTGCTCCCCCTTACCAATCCAATGGTTTGAATGATAGTTTTACCAGGAATATTTGGTGTGTTAACCAATAACATAAAAATGCCTCCTTTAAAAAAACGCTTAAAATATCAGTATTTTTTGTAATCATCATTTTCGTTTTTATAATCGCGATAGCGATCGATGATTAGACTGATGATTAATGTGATGCCAATGATTAAAAGCCCCACTGCAGCTGCATTGATAACGACAACCAGCAAACGTACGGCAGGAAAAAATATTGTTGAGATTGCGGCAGTCATGATGCATACGAGCAAGAAAACAAATGCGATACTCAAATTTTTAATCATAGCAAATCGGTCCTTTCGTAGAGCAATTGACACATTTAATATTGCATCAAATTATGATAAAATAATAGGGGGGTTAAGTGATCTCCATAGTTCTATTTTAGCAAAGATTAGAGGAAGTTAGGTATTAAAAAAGCATTAAATAATGAATCAAGAGGTGACCAATGCTGGGGACGAATACAGTTCATTTTGATATAGATGCATTAAGCCAGTATGGATTGGAGTGCGTAGAAGTTTGTCTGGGAAGAGCAGGTACTTTTCAGATGCATCGAAATAGAATTTATGATGAAATCGAACGTGCCAATAGACTTAAAGTACCCTTATCGGTACATTTACCAATTGAATTGCCAGAGCGATTTACGAGAGACTACTTAGATGCTTTTTTTTTGGAACAAGATGCGGTTCAGCGCGACATTGCTTTGGAAATGCTTGAACTCAATTTTAGAACGTTGTCAAAATATGATATAGAATATTTTGTGGTACATTTCCCAGGCATAGTGACAGTACTTGAAGAAGAGTCTGTTTTTTTAAGCAGACTTCGAAAAGTACTTTTTAAGATAGATACTTTAGCCAAACAGTATAAAGTTAAATTACTTCTAGAGTATTTTGGCTCTAATGTGAATTTTTATAAGCCTCAAATGTGGATGGATGAAATTGCTGCTTTTTCAAATTTAGGAATTCTCGTCGATACAGGGCATCTTTATTTTGCGTCTCAAATTTGGGGTTTTGACTTCATGACTGTACTGAAAGAATTTTCAAAAGTTGCTGAGGCTTTTCATTTGTGGACAACAAGAGGCAATGGCGTTTACGCGAGTAGTGAAAGCTATTTGAACTTTAAGCATATTGTACCTCACATTGATCAGCGCGTAGAAGAGGGCTGGGCTTTTAATACGTTGGAAGTCTTAGAATTGATTTCAAAGTTAGATAAACCGATCATAATAGAAGCTGCACCCCTCTATAGAGGGGAAAAATACTATAAAGCAGGGATAGAAAGTCTCGTAAAATACTTCGCTAATTGTTAAATATTTGTTAACTTCTTAGAAAAAAAGTAAGAAAAATGAAGAAAATGAGTATTGACAATGTTTATAAGACGTTGTATAATATTTGACATTTTATGTTTGTGATGTTACAATAATCTTAGCTATAGTATAAGGATGGTGGTAGATTTGGCAACTAGACAGACATTAGATGATATCAAAAGAAATGTACAAGACTGTTTGGGTAAAAAGGTCATCCTAAGAACGAATAAGGGAAAACGTAAAGCTAAAGTGAGAGAGGGCATAATACAAGATGCTTTTCCAAGTGTTTTCACCGTTCGTGTTGATGAAGGTAGAGATTCGGAGAGGACAGTGTCATTTAGCTACTCAGACATATTGACAGAGTCTGTTGAAGTTACGATTTTGGGTACGACCGATAGAATAAAGGTATCGTGAAAATAAGGCTGGGAACCTTATTTTTTTTTTGCCCAAAATTCAGAAAGTATTGAACTCAAACGAGGGTGAAAAACGGCAATAATTTGAAATCGGCATATCGAAATGGGTTAAAATAGACCTCTTGAAATTGTGAGAAAATTAAAAAAAATAGCAAACAATTTTATTAAATCTCATTAATTAATATACAATTGGAAATGTGGCAATTAGATCCCTAAAAAAGGTATAAGTCAGTGAACGGGTAAAGCAATAATCGGAGCTGTAAAAAGATGTAATTTTATTCAATGGATGAATATACAGAATGCGTATATAAAACAATAAAAGCATGTATGCGTTGAAAAATATAGGCTTGATAAATTTAGAATAGAAGTGCTATACTAGACAAGAAGTTAACAAGATGAATAATATGTAATATTTTGGTAACTGTTGAAAGAGGGGGTAATATGAATTACAATGGATTGCAAGTCTATTCAGAAATCGGAAAACTTAAAAAGGTACTCCTACACAGACCTGGTGAAGAAATAGAAAACTTAACACCTGACCTAATGGAGAGACTTTTATTTGATGATATTCCATACTTAAAAGTAGCACGTGAAGAGCATGATGCCTTTGCAGAGGTGTTTAGGAAGAATGATGTTGAAGTTTTCTATCTTGAAAAGTTAATGGCTGAAACAATAAAAGATAACTCTGTAAAAGAACTCTTTATAGATGAATTTGTAAGCGAAACAGGTATTATCAACAAAACAAGGATGGCGCAAGTGAGAGCGTACTATCAAAGTTTTAATGACGATCAGATTTTAGTGGACAAGATGATGGCGGGCATAAGAGGCGAAGAATTTAAAATAGGCTTGTCACACTCTTTGTCGGATATGATTGAAATGGATTATCCGTTTGTAGTTGATCCAATGCCAAATCTTTATTTTACAAGAGATCCATTTGCAACCCTGGGCACGGGCATATCCCTTAATAAAATGAGAACGGTGACCAGAAGACGGGAAACGATTTTTGCCAAATATATCTTTAAGTATCATCCCTTGTTTAAGGATGTTGAAGTCCCTTATTGGTATGATAGAGATCAGCCCTATGCAATAGAAGGCGGCGATGAACTCGTTTTAAGTGATAAAGTCATTGCAATTGGTGTTTCTCAAAGAACGGATGCAGCTGCTATTGACATAATTGCTAAACGTATATTCGCTGATGGACAACCCTTTGAAACGATACTGGCATTTGATATTCCTAAAGAACGTGCATTTATGCATCTAGATACTGTGTTTACAATGGTAGATCATAATAAATTTACAATACATCCAGAGATTGAAGGGCCGTTAACTGTATATTCGATCCAAAGGGGCGATGGAAGAGGCGAATATGTGATTGAAAAGGAAACCAAAAAACTAGAGGATATTTTGACAAAATATCTGGGTGGTGATCAAGTTAAGTTAATCCGTTGTGGTGGCAAAAGAGGCATCGATGCTGCAAGAGAACAGTGGAATGATGGTTCCAATACTCTTGCGATAGCACCTGGTGAGGTTGTTGTTTATTCAAGAAACCATGTGACGAATAGATTGCTAGAGGAAGAGGGGGTAAAACTTCATGTTATCCCATCATCAGAATTGTCTAGAGGTCGTGGCGGTCCTAGGTGTATGTCCATGCCGCTTTATAGAGAAAAGTTGTAAAGAATTAAGGGTCTCAAAAAATTTTAAAAAGGGATTGACCTTGGAGTTACTCTAAGGTTTATCATCTATAAGTAAGAAGAATAATATTAAATCTCGATAATTGAGATGCATAATAGTCCGACATAGGGTAAAATGATTTTGTAAGTATTAAATTGCACTTAAGCACAATGCTTAAATTATATTTAGTCCAATTTAAGGAGGAACAGCTCATGCCTGTAAATTTAAAGGGAAGACATTTATTAACTTTGAAAGACTTCACATCTGAGGAAATTAGATATTTATTAAACCTTTCAAAAGATTTAAAAGCAAAAAAACGTGCTGGTATTAAAGGCAATCTTTTAGACGGAAAAAACATCGTGCTTCTTTTTGAAAAAACATCTACGAGAACGAGATGTGCATTTGAAGTAGCTGCTTTTGATGAAGGTGCACAAGTCACCTTTTTAACAAACAGCCAAATGGGTAAAAAAGAAAGTATAGAAGATACGGCTAAAGTTTTAGGTAGATTTTACGATGGTATTGAATTTAGAGGGTTTAAACAAGAAACGGTTGAAGCATTAGCACAGTATTCTGGTGTTTCAGTCTGGAACGGCTTAACAGATATGTATCATCCAACGCAAATACTAGCTGATTTTTTAACCATTATGGAACATGTTTCAAAGCCGCTTAATAAAGTTAAATTTGTTTATGCAGGCGATGCGAGAAACAATATGGGGAATTCCTTAATGATTGGAGCCGCTAAGATGGGCATGCATTTTGTTGCACTTGCACCTAAAGCATTGTGGCCAGCGGAAGAACTGGTTGCTGAAATGAAAGCTGTTTGTAAAGAGACAGGTGGGGAAATTGAATTGAGTGAATCCATAGATGCCGTTAAAGGTGCTGATGTGATCTATACAGATGTTTGGGTATCCATGGGCGAAGAACATATGTTTGCTGAAAGAATTAAGCAATTAATGCCTTATCAAGTCAATATGGAAATGATAAAGAAGACGGAAAATGAAGATGTTATTTTCATGCACTGTTTACCAGCATTCCATGATCAAATGACCGAAGTGGGTGTACAAGTTAATGAAGCTCATGGCGTTGAAGCGATGGAAGTTACCGATGAAATCTTTAGAAGTAAGTACTCTGTTGTATTTGATGAAGCGGAAAACAGAATGCATACCATTAAAGCAGTCATGGTATCGACCATTGGTAACCTGTAATCTGATCGTATTTTACTACAACTTATACGATTATGTTGCGCCTCTGTGAGAGGCGCTTACACATGATATGAGCTATAGGAGGACTTTTTTATGAAAGTGAAGAATAAAATTGTTGTTGCTCTGGGGGGCAATGCACTTGGGAAGAACCCAGATGAGCAGGTACAACTTGTTAAACATACGGCAAAACCAATTGTTGATCTCATTGCTGAAGGGCATGAAGTAATCATAGTGCATGGTAATGGCCCGCAGGTTGGCATGATCAATCTGGCAATGTCGACGGCTTCTCAATCTGAATTCAAAACGCCAGAAATGCCTTTTCCAGAGTGTGGGGCCATGAGCCAAGGTTACATTGGATATCATCTTCAAAATGGCATCCGAGAAGAACTTTTAAATAGGGGGATGTCCATCCCTGTGGCTACAGTGATCACACAAGTTATTGTAGATAAGAATGACCCTGCATTTACGACGCCTACGAAGCCAATTGGTGCGTTTTATTCTAAAGAAGAAGCTGAAGAAATGATTTCTGAAAAGGGTTACAATATGATAGAAGATGCTGGTAGAGGATATAGAAGGGTTGTTGCATCTCCACTGCCAATTGATGTTGCTGAAAAAGAAACCGTAAAGACGCTTGTTGAAAATGGTCATGTGGTGATCACTGTTGGTGGCGGTGGGATTCCTGTTTATAGAGATGGAAATGCACTTGTTGGTATTCCAGCGGTTATTGATAAGGATTTTGCTTCTGCCAAAATTGCTGAACTGCTCAATGCGGATTATCTCATCATTTTGACAGCAGTTGAAAAAGTGGCCATTAATTTTGGAAAACCTGAAGAGAAATGGTTGTCCAGTTTATCTGCAGAAGAGGCAGAACGCTATATTGCAGAGGGTCACTTTGCACAAGGCAGTATGTTGCCAAAGGTACAAGCAGCACTTAAATTCTTAAAATCTAAGCCGGGTAGAAAGGCTCTGATCACTTCTCTTGAAAAATCAAAAGAGGGGATTGAGGGCACTACAGGCACCTTGTTTGTAAATAATTAATTAAATCTATTAAGACAACGGACCACTGATATAATCAAAGATTGTATCCGTGGTTTTTTTACATTAAAATACAGGACTAAGTGAGGATAGGTCGTAGGCAGAGCAAGGGGGCTACAGTCAGTAAGATTGCCTTATGCGATGGGCATATAGAAACGCCCCAAAAAAGATGGATTGGGGCGTTTTTAATGTCATTATATTTAGTACGGTTTGGTGACCGTGAGTACTATCTCAAATATTGTTGATGGGAACGTTTACTACTTGACATTGACTTGATAATAAAGTGCTTTGAAGTCAGGGCAACTTTTAAGATAAGCTTTGGCAGCTGCAGCAACACTTTTTTCATCACCAGATGTTTCAAAGCAGAGTTGCATGCCCTCTTTTTTTATGAATTTCAAGTCTAGTGAAGAAGCTTGAATGGCTTCCGTAAACTTATCTTGCATCATAGCGCAATTTATAACAATCATGTGGGACCTCCTATAAATAAAATGTTTTGGATCTTAGATTTGCAGATCTGTCTTTAAAATGGATAAGTTATTTTTAGCGATTTAGAGCATCGGCAATGTATGACGACAAAATATCGGTGAAAACAAAGGGACTAATCTGATTTTCGAGATAACGCGAATAATTTTGATTTTCGGCAGTTGGCAGCCAAATCATATGGTCAGTTCTGGATTTATAAGTGAATTTATTATTTGCTGTGATGACGACAATTTTGCCCTTTGCATCCGAAAGATAATCGTCAAACAGCCTTTTGTAGTGTCCGCCATATATCGTAAATAAAATCAAAATGGAGGATGGATCATTGAGAAAAAAACGAATGTCTTGCATGGCGTCATTGCCTATGAACAAGGCGCCGATGGAGTATTTAAAGAGATTGAATTGAAGCAGTTGTGCAGGGAGAGCACTTTTATGCGTCCCTGAAATAACGACGTGTTTTGCACAAAGAATCTCATTGGAAATTTGACGCATGGTGTCATCGTCTATGGCGGCTTCAATACTCATTATAAGTTTTGCATAAAGTGAAAAAACACTTTCTTCTCTTGGCCCCTGTTGAATAATAGTTCCCTTTTTCTGATAACGGTACAGATCGTATTTGAATTCGTTATAGCCATTATAGCCGACTTTCTGACAAAAGCGTGTAATGGTCGCTTGGGATACGTTGTATTTTTCAGCGATATCTGCCATTGAATCTCGAAAAACAGAAGCAAGATCTTTAGTGAAAATCTCATATATAACCAACTCTTTTTTTGTAAAAGTATTGCGTTTAATAGCCATTTGTTCAAAGGGATTCAAATTGTGTATTTGTGGAAAAGGGCTTGGATTGTTCATTACATCACCTCTGTTATAGAATTTCTGTGCGCAATTTGCATTAATGTTATTATACACTGGTAAAAAAATGAATGCCAGTATTTGCATGCAGATGATTCGGTAAATTGGTGATCACATAATAAGGTTGTATTATAAAATACATCGTATGGAGCCTTTGACTGATTCAATGAATTTTTCTGCAACACCAGGTGCAATTCTAGAATTGTATGATTCAAAGTGTTTGCCATATTCAGCTTCTTCAACAAAATATCCGACAAAAGCATCAGAATAGCCAATCAGGATAACTTCATAATTGGGGAAGGCCTCTTTGATTGAAAAGCCAAATACCGAATTCATATCGCCGGGTAATGTACAGATGATTAAGCGATCATCAATGACAAAATGTCTGGATTCAAAATGTACAGTTAAAGGCGAAACTTCTTTCTGTGCATTGAGCTTGTCTAAAAGGTAGCCTTCGTATTGGTTGAGCATGCCCGCTTTGCCCTTTTCAGAAAGGCGTTGCCATTCACTGTAATGAAAAGGTTCTTCTTCGAAATTGAAAGTATGTGTCATTTCGATATGACCATTTCGAAAAGTTTCAAATGTCACTTCTGAGGGATGTGTTGTTTGAGTGATTTGAGTCAGCACGGCTTCTGAAACAACCGTCAATTCATCGCTTGTGGCATCGTTTCTATAAAGCCGTGTGGAGACATCACCGCAGACGCCATTGGTAAAGACAATCGTCTCAACATCAGAAACGGCTTTAAGGCGGTGCCTCAGTCGTCCAATGAGATCACCCGACAGTTTTAAATTATCCGCATGAAGAATCGTCGGATGGACGGAAATATTTGAAAGTTTCCCTATGGGCTTATTGCAAAGATCACAAAATTGGATTTCGTAATAATATTTGTCAGCAGGACCATTGATGTCATTGCGATTGCCATAGCAGCCTTCGATTTTTCGTTTGCCGAAATGAGCTGTGGCCTCAACGGTACCTTTGATGGCACAGTCTGCGGAAAATGCCATTTGGTCAAATAATTTTTCTCGAAGCTCTCCTTCAACTTCATCTTCATAAGATTTTAAAATCTGAAAAAAAGTCGGTGCGGCATGTGTATGAATACAGGAGAGAAGGATGTTGTTGTCTGATATTTGCGTTTGAGCGCAAAGTTTGGCACGCATGTCCTGCACGAATTGGTCCTCTAGAATGAGTGAGTCAAGCACAATGATGAGCAGCACGGCAGTGTCATTTTGGATAAAAATGGTGTTGATTTCAATTGGGTCCAGCACACCGTTGCTTTTAGGTCGAATGCCATATCCTGACATGGAGACAGGTGTTTTAGGTGTGATGTCTAACTTGTTAAAACCTACTTTCATTTTGTGTATTCCTTTCTACGTGATTGCTGTTTCCTTAACTCATTATAATGGATTTGAAATAAAAATGAAATACATTTCATAAATAAATAAAAAATATTGAAATGAATTTCATTGTATGGTACATTAAATTTAAGCTAAGTTCTTCAATTTAGGGATTGTGCGTTTTTTCAGATTTAAAGTGAACATTGAAAAAAGAGGGGGTAATATACACCTTGATTCGGCCGATATTTCTGTGTTCAGATAGGATTTGATAACCACATTTACTTCTAAATTAAGTGTGGGAATTTAACAATTTTGCAACGAGAGGAGAAAGTAAGATGGGGCGTTCTAATGTTTCAGCTATAGAAAAATTTCAAGCAGTGATGGAAAGATCTGTTGTGCCGGTGGCTACAAAAATCGCTTCTCAAAGGCATTTGGCATCTATTCGGGATGGACTCACGGTTCTAATTCCATTTACAATCGTTGGTGGTTTCTCGGTTTTGTTAGCGGTTCCACCTGTCAGTACAAACCTTCAAGCAACAAATTTCTTTTTCAAATTTTTGCTCGCATGGAAAGCATGGGCAACGGCTAATATTGGCACTTTGATGATTCCATACAATTTGACTATAGGGATTATTGCACTTTATGTTGTGTGTGGAGTTTCCTATCAACTGGCGAAATCTTATGAGATGAATGGCATGATGAACATGCTTTCAGCACTTTTCATCTTTATGATTATCGCCGCCGCACCGCAAGCACTTGAAAAAGGAAATTTTATGCCAACTGCCAATATGGGGGCGGCAGGGATGTTTACAGGCATTTTAATTGCAATTGCAGTTGTAGAAATCAATCATTTCTTTGAGAAACGTAACATTGGCTTTAAACTTCCAGATTCAGTGCCGCCTAATGTCGCTGCACCGTTCAATGTTTTATTACCTATGATTTTTAATGTGATCTTTTTCTTAATACTCAATGCGATGGTGACATCTGCTACAGGTGCTGGATTGACAGCGTTGATCTATAAATTATTCCAACCGCTTCTCAGAGCTACAGATTCCCTACCTTCAGTCATTCTAATCAATATTTTGATGACGACATTCTGGTTTTTCGGTATACATGGTGCCAATATGGTTGGCGTGGTTACGACACCAATTGTGACTATGGGACTTGCCGTAAATGCAGAGGCATATGCAAAAGGTGATGTGATGCCGCAAGTTTTCGCAGGATATGTAAACAGCACTTTTGGAGGGTGGATTTCTTATTTGGCAATTGTCATTATAATTTTGTTGTTTGCTAAATCTTCTCAACTTAAGTCCGTCGGTAAGGTTGCTGCAATACCTAGTTTGTTCAATATCAATGAACCCTTGATTTTTGGTTTGCCGACGGTATTAAATATTTTCACGTATATACCAGCGTTGATTTGCAACAATTTGAATTTTACAGTGGTTTACTTCTTAATGAAATCGAATTTTATAAATAAATTCTTCATACAATTGCCGTTCACCACACCAGGACCACTTCAGGCATGGTTGTCAACCGCGGATGTTAAAACCATTCCACTTTGGTTTGCTCTATTGCTGGTGGATATTATCATATGTTATCCTTTTATTAAAGCCTACGATGAGCAAGTGCTCAAAACTGAAAGAGCAGAGTAATCGTGCAAAAGGTGTCTGTTGAGACAATTTCCCATTTTTTTTTGTTTTGTTTGGTTAGTTTGTCAAGTTTGTTTTGATAGAGGATAAAAAATGCGACTTAAACAAGGATAGTTAGCGTGAAAAATAAAGTAGCTCAAAGTAAAAAAGGGCATACTTAATAAAGGTCTTTTAGGCCCTACAAAAATGAAGCTTTAGTCTAAGCCACGGAAATATCAGTTTCTTTTATTAGACCA
>NZ_JADKNH010000005.1 GCF_015352425.1 Fusibacter ferrireducens
GTTTGGAAGGGATAAGCGCTGAAGGCATCTAAGCGCGAAGCCCCCCTCAAGATGAGATTTCCCATCCTTAATGGAGTAAGATCCCATGTAGATAATATGGTAATAGGCCTGAGGTGTAAGTACAGTAATGTATTCAGCTGACAGGTACTAATAGATCGAGGACTTGACCAATGACCAGTGTTTGGAACAAACACAGAAGGTGGCAGGCTTTTACGAAGTAAACGCCGAGAACCCTAGTGTCCACGTGCAAACACAGTATAAGGTTTAAGACCACGCAACAAAACGGTTGATCTGATATATGCAATTTTGAATGTACAAGTGAAAACTTGACGTTTATATAGAGTACGATTGTAAATCGTACGAATCCAGTGATGATGGCGGAGGGGCTACACCTGTTCCCATACCGAACACAGAAGTAAAGTCCTCCAGCGTCGATGGTACTTGGCGGGCAGCTGCCTGGGAGAGTAGAACGTTGCTGGTTACAAAGAGATCTGATTGAATAATCAGGTCTCTTTGCTTTTTTGAAAGATCATACCTGTTACATGACGCAACGTTCTCCGCGCTTAAAGCAGCGCAAGGCTGTATTTTATATGCTCATGTTCATTAGAAGCATCTATTGAAATAGTACTTCCACAAAGCGGAGTACAGGAATCCGAAAACCAATCCGCAGAGTACGCAGTACTCGAGGACTCTTGGTGTGAGGGTTGCTGTACGGAGCGTATCCTTTACAACTAATGTGCATTATGCTAGAATAGTCAAATCACACAAATTAGATAGAAGTGGATGAATTTATTGTGATCACATGATTAGATAGAATTAGATGAATTCAGTTTAATCACATGAATTGAGTATAGCAAGTGGCTTCAATAAAGTTGTATAGATTAAATGGAATTAAGAGACTTCTATAATAAGCACATGTACTCAATAGATTTAGAGCAAGTGGATCGGAGATGAATGAGGTAATAAAATGTGGAGAAAACAAGGAAATGGATATAAACTTAGTTCTTTAGCAGAACATAATATACATAAGTATATTTTGTATTCAGTATTTAGCAATTTGTTAATTTTGGGGCCAATACTGACAATTTTCTTTTTGGCGAAGGGTCTCAATTTTACACAGATATTCACTATAGGTGCGGTGAATAGTCTTTTTGTTGTTTTATTTGAAGTGCCCACAGGAGCAGTAGCGGATAAGTATAGCAGAAAGTTATCCATAATAATTGGGTGCATCATGTGGATAATTTCACTTTTCATCTATATTTATGCACAGAACTTTGCTACTTTTATTATTGCTGAAATTATATTTTCTATAGGTATGACTTTTAAATCTGGCGCTGAAATGGCTATTTTGTATGATTCTTTAAAATTGGAAGATCGAGAACATGAATTTCAAACGATTGTTGGAAAAGGTAGATCCTATTTTTTATACGCTTCTGCAATTGGATCATTAGTTGCTGGTTTTGTCTATAGTTATAATATCTATTTGCCTTTTATGATTTCAATAGGTTTCATTTTTATTTCCTTAGTAATTGCCATTTTGTTTAAAGAGCCGAAGCTACATGAGTTTAAGGTGCATAGTGAAATTAAATATACACAAGTTATTAAAAACAGTGCTGGATTGATTCTTAATAATAGAAAGGTTTTAAATGTCGTCTTGTTTAGCACGGTTACATTTATATTTATGAGAATGGCATATTCTTTTTATCAGCCGCATATGCAAGCGTCGGGTGTGGACGTAAAGTACTTTGGACTTATCTTTTTTGCCTTTAACATTGTGGCAGGATTTTCTGCTAAGCGCATTGACTTTTTTATTAAAAAAACAAAACCTTATTCTATGCTCAGCGTGGGTGGACTTGTTGCAATTTCATATCTATTATTGGGATTATTTCCTGTTTTAATCAGTTTTTCTTTTATATTTCTTCAGCAAATTACACGCGGACTTGGTAATCCAGTATTTAGTAAGTACATTAATAAAAATATTCCTTCTGAGTATCGGGCAACTGTTATTTCCTTCAATAGTTTAATTGGCAATGTGGGTGTCATAATCTTGCAACCATTATTTGGGTATTTAATTGATAAATACAGTGTATTTTTAGTTGAAATGGGTATAGGAGTGTTGATGATCATATGCTTAGGGTTAATTGAAATATTTGTAAAACGAAATCAAATGAAACAGGGCTAAATGCTGAATTTTGAAGGATTTTAAGATTCGAAATTCATTATAAAATTAGTGTTTTAAATAATTTGACACTATCCAAAATTCTGTATAGAATGAAATAGAATAGATTATCTTGGAGGATGAAATGGATCTTTTTGATCAGAAAAAAGAAAACAAATCGTTAACGTCTTTGATCTTCGAAAGAATTAGAGAAGACATCTTAAATGGTAGATATGCCCCTGGTGATAAATTGGTTGAGATAAAGTTGGCCGATGAATTGGGTGTAAGTAGAACACCAGTTAGAGAAGCTCTCAAACAGTTAGAGCTTGATGGCTTGGTAGACAACATACCTAATAGGGGGGTAGTTGTAAAAGGCATTACTTCTGAAGATATTGATGATATTTTAACGATTAGACTGTGTATTGAAGGTTTGGTTGGTCAATGGGCTGCTGAACGTATTGAGGATTTCGAAATTAAAGAATTACAAGAAATTTTCGATTTGATGGAATTCTACACTTCCAAAGGAGATGTTGAAAAGATATTTGAACTCAACACGAGATTCCATGAAACGCTTTATAAAGCAACAAAAAGCAGATATTTAGAAGGCGTGTTAAAAGATTTTCAGTTGTTCATTAGACAATCCAGAAATAATTCATTAAAAGCCGAAGGCAGAATTGATTTTGCATTGGAAGAACATAGAGAGATATTAAGCGCATTAAAGAAGCACGATCAAGAGAACACACGAAAAGCATTGACAAAACATATAAGTGCATCTAATGATAACATTAAGCATTTGATATAGTTAAATTAATGCTATAAATTAAGCCATTTCTCATTGAAATGGCTTAATTTTAATAAATATGCGTGGAGGGGCGGTTATGTCGGAAAATAGACGAAAACTGATTATTGAAAAATTGAATTTAAATACAGAACCAATCACTGGGACAGAATTAGCTTCTTCTTTTGAAGTTTCAAGACAGGTGATTGTTCAGGATATTGCAATACTTCGCGCAGAAGGGTACAGTATTTTAGCCACATCTAATGGCTATATAATTCCTAAAATTCATGGGCAAAATCGAATCATTAAAACATTTGTGTCTGAGCATAAAGGTTTTGAACGCATGGAGGAAGAACTTAGAATTATTGTTGAATATGGTGGCAAAGTTATAGACGTTATCGTTGAGCATCCGGTATATGGTGAAATCGTAGGTACGCTGTTAATATCTAATATGGATGACGTTGAGAAATTTATTAAACGTGTTGAAGAAACCAACGCACAACCACTTTCATTATTAACAGATGGTGCACATGTTCATACGATAGAAGTTCCAAGTGAAAAAATATTTAAATTGATCAAAGCTGAGCTTTTTGAAAAAGGCTTTATAAAAGAGCAGTAATTTTTTTAATATTTACTGACAAGACATATGTCTTTATAAGATGACAATACAGAGATTGATTTCTAGAGTATTGATAATAAATGATTCGATTCTAAAGGAAAAGAGGGATATGATGGGGATTAGAAATTATTTGATAAAAACATTAAACGGTATGGCCTTGGGATTATTTGCGTCATTGATCATTGGATTGATTCTTAAGCAGATTGGTGATTTGGTAGGAATTCAACAGCTTGTTACATTTGGAAAAGCTGCACAGGTTATGATGGGACCAGCTATAGGGGCAGCTGTTGCATACAGCGTAGGTGCCTCACCACTTGGTATTTTTGCATCTATTGTGGCTGGGGCTATTGGTGCAGGTAGTATAAAAATAAATGAAACCAGTCAGATGATTATAAACATCGGAGAACCCATGGGTGCATTTGTATCAGGGTTAGTTGCAGCAGAGTTCTCGAAATTGATATCTGGCAAGACAAAAGTGGACATTGTTTTAGTGCCTGCGCTGACGATTGTGGTTGGAGGCATTGTGGGCATGACATTAAGTCCTGTTATAGCTTCTATAATGAAGGCGTTGGGCGCTGTTATAAATACAGCCACAGAACTCCAACCGGTGCCAATGGGAATCATTGTAGCGGTCATTATGGGGATTGTACTAACACTTCCAATAAGTAGTGCAGCGTTGGCGATATCTCTCGGACTATCAGGTGTGGCTGCAGGCGCATCACTTGTGGGCTGTTGTTGTCAGATGATTGGCTTTGCATGTATAAGTTACCGTGAAAACGGCATTGGTGGATTCATTGCTCAGGGTTTTGGGACGTCAATGCTGCAAGTGCCCAACATCATAAGAAATCCAAAAGTTTGGATGCCGCCCATTATTGCCAGTGCAATATTGGGTCCTATTAGTACTGCTGTGCTTCATCTTGAAAGCAATAGTATCGGTGCAGGTATGGGAACAAGTGGCCTTGTAGGTCAATTTGGGACTTTTGCCGCCATGAGTGAAACCACCTCCATGTCAAGTCTGTTGTTATTAATAGGCATGATGCATTTTATATTGCCTGCAGTGATCACATTTATAATAAGTGAATGGATGAGAAAAAAGGGTTGGATCAAACTTGGCGACTTAAGCCTTGAGGGAACGCATAAATAGCTAAATAGGCTATGGATCCCCGTGCGAAAAACAAATAGATGATAAATTTAAAAAAATGAGCGATGACAATATAAAATTGAAATCGCTCATTTTGATTTTATTTTAAGTTCAAATCCAATACATGGATTACCAGAACTTTTAAAAACAACAACAGAGGGAATTTGTTTTGATTTAAATCCAAACTGGCGACAGCCATGAGGATTATTGGGGTCCCAAGTCACATAATAATATTTACATTTTCTGCAGTCAATTGCCATTCTACTACTCCTTGCATAACGGATTGTATTGAGAAACATAACTCTATTGTAACGGAGGATCTATTTTTTTTCAAATCAAATTCATGAATGGCGTTGAAGATCCTTTTTTCTGGATTACAAGAGTTTTTTCAACGAGACCTCCAGATGATATTTCAAAGGAAATATGATATAATTGGAATGATTTAAAATATGGTGGTGTTTGGATTGAATAAAAATAGTAAAATCGGTGTATTTGATTCTGGACTTGGTGGCATTTCGGTGCTTTATGAAATTCATAAGCTCATGCCAAATGAATCCATTGTTTATTTTGGAGACTCTGGAAATGCACCTTATGGGATAAAAACTAAAGAAGAGGTCGTTGAACTTTCAAAGCGGATTTGTGATCATCTTATTGAAAAGGAAGATGTAAAGGCAATTGTCATTGCTTGCAATACAGCGACAAGTGCTGCAGTGGATATTTTGAGAGGCCAATATAATATACCAATCATAGGAATGGAACCGGCAATTAAACCGGCAATAACGGGAACAGAAGGTGTTATTGTGGTGATGGCTACGGAAATGACGCTTAAGGAAGAAAAGTTCAATAATTTGCTTTACTCCTTTGAAGAGGCGCATCGAATTATTAAAATGCCTTCACCTGAATTGGTTGACGTTGTTGAAAATCACATGGATGATATCGAATATATAAAAAAATCTATTTCAAATTACTTAGATTCAATAAGTGAGCATGTTGAAGGCATTGTTCTGGGATGTACGCATTTTATTTTTTTAAAAGATTTTATTGATGAATACTATGATCACAAGGTTGAAATCTTTGATGGCAATTTTGGGACGGCAAGTCAACTTAGGAATGTACTTCACACATTAGAGCTCTTAAGCGATGAAACCTTTGAAGGTGAAATCAGTATTTTTAATTCGAGAGATAGTGCATTTGTTGAAAAGTCAAAAAATCTGTATCAATATTTGAGAAAGAGAGAACAAGATGGCCATAAATGAACCTTCAGCTGTCGATGTTAAAATGATGGCATTAGTGAATGAAAAATTGCAATTGATTTTAGAAGAGGCTATTTTTGACGAAAAAGCTGAACAAATTTTTAGAATGCGCTACGGTATTGACTGTCAAATTCAAGTTCCTAAAAACATATCGAAGACACTTAAAGTGCCCATGAAGAAATTACATTTGGAGATGCATCGCATTGACAATAAAGTATTTAATATTTTAAAGAAGCATGATTTGTTTGAACAGATCTAGCATGATTTATTTGAGCAGATCTAAATCGAACTTAGAAGATCAAATGGAGCCAATCATAACGGCTGTGGATAGAAGCTAATAACTAAACTAACATAATAACTAAACTAAAATAGCAACTAAAATAAAAGCACACTTAACCTATGCATGTCTCTTTAGATTAAGCGTGCTTTTGATATTTTATTCTCTATATTAATGCTTGATCACATTTTCTCAGAGCCATCCTTAATGAACGGCTAAGTTTCTACTTTGGACACTCATCTCTTAACTTTTTAATCGCTTTGAGATTTTATTGAGGTATGAGCGACTGAGTTTTATTAAGTCATGTAAAATCATCGGCGTCATAGCATACATAACCAGCTGAGTTAAAAGAGTGAATTCAAAGTCGAATCGCATGCTCCAGAAGGCACCAATCATGAAAATGAGAATTAAAATGCCCGAGGTGGTATTTAACGCAGTTTGATGAAATGCAATTTTTCTCAACGAGATAGAAACGGGATATTGAAAGATAAAAGCCATCCCCACAAAGACAAGTCCCATAAAAAATAGAGGTTCAGGGTGATAATTACTGTACGAAATCATGAGACAATAAAGGCCGACCCATATACCAATGTGCAGTATGTTGGAATTAAAATAGCTTATGGATTTCGATTTAACGGGCTTTGACGTATCCACAGTTTCTACAAAAAGAGCTAATCCCAGTAAGCCGGATAGGCTTAAATTGAGTAAGAGCAATAGATATGGAGAAACGGTGAAAAGCATTCTAAGCGTAATTAACTCCACTAAATGCAATGATATGATGAATGATTTCAATTTATCAAATCTTATAACCAGAGTTTTGCTTTCTTCAAAAACTTCAGAAAATGATTTTTCTTCATAGGTCTTATCCACAAAATAGTCAAATAAAGTATCGTCCAGTTGCTTTAGAGGCGACTTTTCACAAGCTGTTTTTAAAATTACGGCAGTGTTTTTTCGATAAAGTGATACAATTCGATGTACTTGATCTTCATTAAAACGAGTCATAAAAGTATATCGATGTAGAACAGGGGCAAGTGTCTTATTTGAAAAAGTAATGAGTTTACTCTGATCAAATACTCTGCTCTCCTCGTTTAGTAGATTTAAATGTTTGGCAATGGCATTCACATAAATTGGTGATTCTTGAGAAAATGTGATCACTTTATAGGGTTTATCACAATGGATTTTTTCAAAATAATTGGCCGATTTCTCAGCGATTTTAGGGGTCGTTTTAATCGGTGCAAAAATACTGATTGCGCCGATATAAATAAGATCCGATGGGATATCGTCAATGACGTTGTCTCTGGAATCTATTTTAAAAGCATATCCCCAAACGCGCTCAAGTGCGTGTCCATGTTTGTGTTCAGAGGCAATGATTTTGGCAACATGTTCTTTTTTCAGAATATCGATGCCGTTTTGTGTTAAGACGTGAGTACATCTCTCCAGCAGTTGATCCAAGTCGCCCATACACATGAGTTGAGTCATATGAGTTTTTATCTCTTGATGTTGAGTCAGCCAGAGACCTTCATTTTGCCATGCTCTTATTTTAGGCCACTGTGCAGACAAGGCAATTTCGTCAATTGGAAAAAGGGATTGCAGTTGAATCTTGGAGGGTACAAGTCGTTCGTCTTCATGAGCACATAAGAGTGCTGTCTGAAGCAGTTTGGTCATATTTTTACGGCCCAGTAAAGTCTTATCATTTACAGCTGAATGCTCTGAAAGCGCAATTTCTAAATCAAATGTTTCAAGGTGAGCAATTCTCGAATTACTGTAGTCCACTAAATGGTTCATATCAGTGACGATGAGATTGCTTTTATGAATCGATTTGGATGTTTCCAGAGAATCAGATTTATACGAAATGAGCTTTGGATAGAGTTTAAATGCTTGATTTTGAACGAAATAAAGTTCAACAGGCATCAATACAACCATCAAAAGCTGAATCAATTTATTGGGCATAAATACGATGCCTATAAAATAAATGGCTATGGCTATTAACATTTTAATTTGATGTTTCTTTTTATCGGAATCTTCAGGTGAATGAGTCGCATTAAAGTACAACATGAAAAGTCCTTTCTAAGATGAATGGAGTGAGATTCTGAAAGATTATAACTGGCTCAAATAGGTTTTAATTCTACTTAATCCCTCTTGAACAAGGCTGAGTTCAGTTGCATAAGAGAGCCTAATGCAATGGTCATTTCCGAACGCAATCCCTGGCACAACTGCAAGATCGTATTGTGTTAACAGATCATCACAAATTTGTAGGGAAAGACTGTCTTCAGCATTAAATTTGTCCTTGTAGTACGAGAGATCCATGAAAAGATAAAAAGCACCATCGGGTTGTATAAAGGTCACATGGTCAATCTTACGAAGTGTTTCAACGAGGAGATCTCTTCTCAATTTATATTCAGAAACCATTTGGGTCATATCGTCTAGACAATCTGTAAGTGCAGCAGCGCCAGCCCATTGGGACACAATGCTTGGATGAGATACTAAATGGCCTTGAATCGTAGAAATCGCTTTGGCAATTTCAGGAGAAGATGCGGTGTAGCCAATGCGCCATCCAGTCATTGCAACAGATTTTGAAAGGCCGTTGATAACAACTGTAATTGCTTTTGCTTCAGGAGAAATAGAAGCAATGGATGTGAAATCATCTGTGTAGCAAATGCGTTCATAGATTTCATCTGCCAAGATGAAAAGGTCTTTTTCGATGCAAAGGTTTACAAGTGGTTCCAGTTCAGATTTTGTGTACACGGCACCTGTAGGGTTAGAGGGATTATTGATGAGTAGCATTTTAGTCTTTGGTGTAACGGCATTTTTAAGCTCTTCAAGTGTAAGTTTAAATTGATTTTCAATCTTTGTGTCTACGAGTACGGGAATACCACCGCAGAGTTTGATCATTTCTGGATAACTTGTCCAGTAAGGTTTTGGAACGATGACTTCATCTCCGGGATCTAAAATTGCAAGCAAAGTGTTTGTAATGGCATGTTTTGCGCCTGAAGAAACGACGATATCTGTCACTTCATAGTCAACGCCATTTTCAGTTTTCAATTTATTGACAATTGCTTTTCGAAGCGCCATTAGTCCTGGAACCATGTCGTATTTGGATTCATTTCTTGCAATCGCATCAATGCCCTCTAGTTTTGCCTTTTCAGGCGTAAAAAAATCAGGTTCTCCTATACTCAAATCTATAATGGATTTACCTTCAGATTTTAGGGCTTTTACTTTAGTACTTATACCAATGGTATAAGAGGGTGTGATGGTTTGAACTCTTTGAGATAATTTCATAATAAGGTCACCTTCAGGTGCTAAAACACCTGCCTTTCAGTGTAATTTTAAAAAGTTTACATTTGTTTGATGAAACAAGCATTCTAATGTGTTAGAATTATTATAGCAATTTATTGCAAAAACACAAAGACTGAGGTTAAAAATGTCTGTTTTAGATTGGATTTTAATTGGTGCAATCATTCTTTTTTTTACAGGGGTAGCTTTTTTTGCGCTTGGAGATCTCTTTAGAGATCGTAAATTTTATAAAGATAAGCTTAAAAATATTCAAAAAATGTCCGATTATAAGCAGAAGAAGCCCGTTTCAAATTCTGGAAAGGCTAAAAGATGAGACTGTTAGAAGCACTTCGTGCCATTGAATCAGAACAATTGCATTCATTTTATATGCCAGGTCATAAAAAACATCCCCAATTTATAAAAAAACTTGAAAATTTGATTCACTTAGATATTACTGAAATTCCAAAAGCAGATCATCTTCATGAGCCTAAGGGCTGTATACTTGAAACTCAGAATTTAATAGCTTCCACATATGAATCAGGGGCGTCTAGACTTCTGGTCAACGGTAGTACTGTGGGATTGTTGAGTATGATCATAGGCAGTTTGGACGAAGGGGACGCTGTTTTAATAAATCGAAATGCACACAAATCTGTTTATAATGCAATAACTTTTGCTAAGCTAAAACCCTACTATTATCTCCCTGAATATGATGATTATATGGGTATAGTTGTCGATTATGATGTAGAGCGGATTTGTTCTATTTTGAAAGAGAACACGCATATTAAAGCCGTCATTTTAACATATCCCACTTATGAGGGCGTTTGTATGGCGTTGAAGCGTGTTATAGACTTTTCTCATGAACGCAATATTCTAGTTCTAGTAGATGAGGCGCATGGTGCTCACTTAAAGTTTAATTCGGAGTGGCCAATATCTGCACTTGATTTAGGCGCTGATATTGTAGTTCAGAGTTTTCATAAAACCCTACCGGCTTTGACGCAGACTGCATGTTTACATTATGGCAAGCATTTGACTGAAAGCATGAGAGGTAAGCAGATTATACAGCAAGTGGATGATTGTTTAAAGACTTTCCAGACAAGTAGTCCGTCATATGTCTTAATGGCATCAGTGGATGCCATGCTTGATCTAATGCTTGAAGAGGGAAAGCTTTGGAGTGAAGAACTTACATCACAGATTGAATGGCTGTATAAAGAGACCCAAGATTTAAAAACCATTGCTTTTTATCATACGAAAGTTAAAAAAGATCCAAGTAAGTTATTGCTTCAAATTCATCCGGATTTTTATGAAGAAGGCGTTTGGGATGGTGAGGTGCTTTCAAAGTGTTTAAGGGAAATGGCGCATATTCAAGTGGAGTATGAAACCCAAACAATTCTTTTATTCATGACGAGTATCTGTAATGATCACTCTGATTTTGAAGCTCTTGCAAACGCATTAAAAACATTGGATAAGTTGAGAATTTTTGAGCTTTCAAGTGAATCTATTAAATCAGAAGCACGTTTAAAGCAAAGTTCAAAATTCAATTTTGTAAAACTGTATGAGGGATTGATTAAATCTGAGATTCAAATTTATCTACCTCATGAAGTGAAACGCAAAACATATACAGAAGTGATGGCTGAGGCCGCAATAGGTGAGATCAGTGCTGATTTTATAACACCGTATCCACCTGGAATTCCTATTTTAGTTCCTGGTGAGCGCATTACACAAGGTGCAGTGGATTTATTAAAAATACTGTTGGGTGCAGAGCTGAAAAAAATTAAGATTCTCGAAAGGAGCCTTGAGGAATCCTCAAGATAAATATTATGGATAAAATAAAAAAAGAATTACTCGAATGGGGACAAGCAATACTGGTTACATTAGTCATTTTTTTAATTTATAATTTCTTTTTTGCGACGACAACGGTTTACAATACGTCTATGTTTCCAACGTTAGTTGAAAAAGATATGCTTTTTATGGTTAAACGTTCAGAGCTTAAAGCAGGCGACATTGTCTCTTTTAAATCAGATTTGACTTTGTCAGCACGAGATATTGATAGTCTTAATTTTATTCAGAAATTGCTACATCATGAAGGGGAACGTAAAAATCTTATAAAGAGGGTGATCGCTGTTCCTGGAGATAGTATTGAAGTCAAGGATGGTGAGGTAATTGTAAACGGTATTATTCTGGATGAACCATATATCAATACAGTGACCAATAAATCCGCTTATTATGAAAAGATTCCAGAGGGCATGTACTTCTGTATGGGTGATAATCGATTTGTCAGTTATGACAGTAGAGAGATTGGTTTAATTTCTGGAGATGACATGATTGGCAAGGTTGTTTTTAGGTTTATGCCATTAAGTAAAATAGGTAAGGTGAATTAATTTTCGAAATTGTGGTATAATAGTGAGTAGAAGTTACTTTTGAAAGGAGGCCTATTTATGAAATTGATTATTGCAATCGTCCATGACGAAGATGCACATGCACTCGTAAAACAATTAACACAAGCTGATTTTGGGGTGACTAAATTAGCTTCCACTGGTGGTTTTCTAAAATCCGGTAATACCACTTTGATTATAGGAACACCCAAAGAACGTGTTGAATCAGCACTTGCCATTATTGAAAAGACAAGTCAGACGAGAAAAGAGATTACAACGACAACTTCATTATTGGGAGACAATTCAGTTATGGGAATGCCACTGGAGATCACTGTTGGTGGTGCCACTGTATTTGTAGTAGATGTGGAAAAATATATTAAAATGTAAAGGGTAGCGGTATGCAGTATCAAACACAGAGACTTTTTTTAGAAAAGGCCATATTAGGTGGCAAGCTATCACATAGTTATATTTTTTCAGGAACGGATGATATCAAGTTTTCAACTGAAATTGCAAAGTTAGTTTTGTGCAAACAGGAACACACCGGCTGTGATTCCTGTTCGTCATGTTTAAAAATAAATTCGAACAATCACCCGGATCTTATGATCATTTCACCAGATGGCAATTCAATTAAAAATGCACAAGTAGAAGCTTTTCAAGAGTATATCTATATTAAACCCTTCGAGAGCAAATTTAAGATTGTCATTTTTAAAGATTTGGATTTGATGACGCCAAGAGCACAAAACAGAATTCTTAAGACACTGGAAGAACCGCCAGAATATGCTCTTTTTATTTTTATGACATACAATTTAGAAGCTGTTCTTGAAACCGTTGTTTCAAGATGCCAAGTGATTCAGTTTTATCATGCTTTGGAATCACAGGGAGAAGAAATTGAACAAGAAATCTTAAATAAGGCAATTGAGTTTGTTAAAAGTATTGAGTTTAAGGATGTAAATCGGGTTTTCGAATTTGCCCTATATGCCAAAGAAGATAAATCAAGGTTTCAAGTTGTGATCAACAGAGTTGCTAAAATACTCAGGGACGTCATGATCTTCCGTGAAACTGAAAATCTTCAATTGATAAATTCTGAAAATTTCACTATACTGGACTATAGAGATCAACTTGAAAAACTCAATAAGAGTTTTACCACTGAAAAATTGGTCGAGTTGATCTTCATTATAGATGATGTCGAATTAAAACTTAAAAATAATATGAACTTTGAACTTACAATTGATCAATTGCTGTTCAAATGTATACAATAGGAGGCATAAATGATCACTGTCGTAGGCGTGAGATTTAAAAAAGCTGGCAAAATTTATTATTTCGATCCAGGTGATGTAGACGTTAATAAAAACGATCATGTGATTGTTGAAACTGCTAGAGGTGTGGAATATGGCGAATGTGTCATTGGAAGAAGAGAAATCACTGAAGATCAGATCATAAGTCCATTGAAGCCTGTTCTTAGAACTTCAACATCTGAAGACGATGAAATCCATTTAAATAATAAAAATAAGGCAAAAGAAGCGTTTGATGTTTGCATTGAAAAGATTCAATTACATCAGCTTGATATGAAGCTCATAGATGTGGAATATACTTTTGATAACAATAAAGTTATTTTCTATTTTACAGCAGATGGCCGGATTGACTTTAGAGAACTTGTAAAAGATTTGGCAGCTATTTTTAGAACGCGGATTGAGCTTAGACAAATAGGCGTTCGTGACGAATCTAAAATGGTAAAAGGATTAGGGCCTTGTGGGAGAGAGATTTGTTGTGGGAGTTGGTTAGGCGATTTTGCGCCGGTTTCTATAAAAATGGCGAAGGATCAGAATCTGTCACTTAACCCCGTTAAAATATCAGGACTTTGCGGTCGTTTGATGTGTTGCTTGAAATATGAATACGAGACTTATGTACAAATTCGAGTGGGCATGCCAAATAGAGGCGATAAAGTCAAAACACCAGATGGCAGTGCATATGTTGTGGACACCAATATTTTACTTGAACAAGTAAAAGTTAGACATATCATAAAAACAAGTCCTCATGAAGAACTTAGTGAAGATATAGTCCCTTATAACAAAGCGAACATTAAAGTGATTGAAGTTAACAAAAGTCATGGACATTCTCATGTGGCAGCGATTCCAACTGAAACAGAGCCTGTGGATTTTGTGGCATTAAAAAAATTAGAAGACTAGAATTTTAAAAGAGCTTTGTGGCGATTCCCATTAAAGCTCTTTTCTATATTTACGAGGGTAGCGGTGGAGATCGAGGATTTAAAAATGAAATTGGGAGAGAGATGTATGAAAAGACTGGAGAGAGATCTTGAAAAAGAATTGGTCATGCCGCATGAGCGAGTGGACGATTTACAATTGGATGGGCTTAAAATTATTCAAGATCCAAAGGGTTTTTGTTTTGGTATAGATGCTGTATTACTAAGTCATTTTGTAAAGGTGAAGCGCACACATCAAATTGTTGAATTTGGAACGGGCACTGGGATTATTCCCATATTATTGGCTGGTAAGACAGAATTTAAACATCTCTATGCATTTGAAGTTCAGGAAGAAGTTGCTGATATGGCCAGCAGGAGTGTGAAATTAAACCATTTGGAGGATAAAATTGAAATTATAAGAGCCAATTTAAAAGAGGCACTTCAATATTTTGATAAGGGCACAATGGACACGATTGTGAGCAACCCACCTTATATGAGCACAGATGGCGGTATTAAAAATCCTTCTGATAAGAAGGCCATATCAAGACATGAAGTGCTCTGTACACTTGAAGATATCATCGTTAATGCCAGCAGTCTTTTAAAACCTGGGGGAAATCTGTATATGATTCACAGGCCAAATCGATTGGCAGATCTCATATATCTTTGCAAGCAGAATAAGCTAGAGCCCAAAGAAATTAGAATGATTCAGCCTTATGCGCACAAAAAACCCAATATCTTTTTAATCCGATGTGCCAAAGGTGGGCGTTCAGATCTTAAATTTCATGATCCTTTGATTGTGAGAACAAATCAGGGGGATTACACGAAGGCAATTTACGATATTTATGGGATGGAGAATATAACGGTTTTTGAATAGATAGAGTTCAGATGTCGTTATTGAGATAAAATGCATTATTATGAACAGATCTATGGCATCAGATTTAAGGAGATGGATCATGAGAGGTAAGTTATATATATGTGGGACGCCCATTGGCAATTTAGAGGATATCACTTATAGGGCACTTAGAATTTTACAAACTTGTGATGTGGTTTTTGCAGAAGATACTCGACACAGTTTGAAGTTGCTGAATCACTTTGAAATTAAAAAACCGCTCTATAGTTATCATGAACACAATAAGCAAATAAAGGGACCTGAAATTTTAAGCAAATTAGATGCTGGAGATATGGTGGCACTTGTGACGGATGCAGGGATGCCAGGAATTTCAGACCCTGGTCACGATGTGATAAAACTGTGTATTGAACAGGGGTATGAATTTGAAATTATACCCGGTGTCACAGCATTTACCACTGCACTTGTGGGATCTGGACTGGATACTTCTCGGTTTATCTTTGAAGGGTTTTTGGATCGAGATAAAAAGATGCGCAAAACCTATCTTGAATCCATTCAATATGAGAAAGGCACGTTGATTTTTTATGAGTCACCGCATCGAATTAAGGCGACTTTGAAAGCTATTTACGATGTGTTAGGGAATAGAAATTCAGTTATTGCAAGGGAACTCACAAAAAAATATGAAGAGTATAAAAGAGGCCCTTTGTTAACTCTGATAAAATCACTTGAGGAGCAAGAGGTAAAAGGCGAGATTGTACTGCTGATTGAAGGCAGTCTTGAAGAAGCGCCAAAGGGTGAGAGTGTGATAGAAAGTTTATCTGTGGAGGCATTGCTAAATCATTATATAGAGCAGGGCATCGATAAAAAAGAAGCAATTAAAAGAGTTGCTAGAGAAAAACAGGTCAAAAAATCTGAAGTATATGCCATTTCAATTAAAGAGCCTCTCTGATTGACTAAGGATTCTGTTTGACTTAATATGATTTTAAAAGAGCGTTCATGGAGAGGAGGAAATGATTTTCTAAGGAGAATATCATAAAGTATAAGATGACGGATAGAGAAAAAATTATAAAACTTCATGAACTGGTCGGAAAAATATATGAGAAACAGCAGAAACAAGCGGATGTTACTGAGATAAAATCGCTGGTGGATACCTACAATGAATTATATGAAACTCTCATTGAAAATTATCTAGACTTTAAAGAAATCAGTGATCATCTCTTTGACGGCATCTATGTGTCAGATGGCGAGGGCAAAACGATTTATGTAAATGAAGCTTATTCTAGAATAACCGGAATTGACAAGCATTTGGTACTCAACCGAACGGTAAAAGAGATATCACAGGAAGGTAAAATTTATCAAGGCGCTGTTACGATGAGGGTTCTAGAAGAAAGAAAAAGGATCAGTTCCATTGGGAAAAGTCTCTTAAATAACAGAGAACATCTCGTTACAGGATCGCCTATTATGGATGAGCACGGTGAAATAAGGCTTGTGGTCATCAACAACAGAGATATCACGGAGTTAAGAGACCTTGAACAGGAAATTTGCAATCTCAAATCTCATAGAATCAAAGCAGCTGAAGAAATTAAATTTCTGAGGAAGCAACTCTCCAATGAAATTATAGAGAGCCAAGAGGTAGATACAAAAGCGATTTTCGATGTTATTGAGACCATAGCGCCAACAGATGTTTCTGTATTGATCACTGGAGAATCTGGAACCGGAAAAGAAGTTTTTGCCGATGCAATTTTTAATAAAAGCAACAGAAAAGATAAACCTTTTGTAAAGATTAACTGTGCTGCAATACCAGCAGAATTGTTGGAATCAGAACTTTTTGGATATGAAAAGGGTGCATTTACAGATGCGAGTAAGAAAGGTAAAATCGGTTTATTTGAACTTGCCAATGAAGGTACGATTTTACTTGATGAAATAGGAGATATGCCAACGAAGCTACAGATAAAATTATTGCGCGTATTGCAGAACAAAGAAATTATGAGACTTGGGAGCACTGAAACGATAAATTTGGATATCCGTTTAATTGCCTCTACCAATAAGGATCTTCATAAGGAAATGTTAGCAGGCAGATTTAGAAAGGACTTATACTATCGCATCAATGTCGTTCCAATCCACTTAAAATCTCTCAGAGAGCGTAAATGCGATATTATTGTTTTTGCAAATTATTTTTTAGAGAGATACAATAAAAAATATGGAAAAAATTTGACCTTTGAGAAGGGCTCGTTGAAAATATTAGAGGCCTATGATTGGCCGGGCAATATCCGTGAAATGGAAAATGTAATTGAGCGTATTGTTGTTGTCAACAGAGAGCCCGTTATTAAAGTCAAGATGTTGCAAAATTTACTCCATCTATCTGATTCTGATAAAGATGAGGGTCAAAATACTTCAGGATTAAAAGATGAAGTTGAACGATTTGAAACTCAAATTATTGAAAAGGCATTAAAGCAGCATGGCTCGATTAATAAAGCTGCAAAAGCTTTGAAAATTAGCCAGCCAGCGCTTTCAAAAAAATGTAAGCGCATAGGCGTTAATTATAAAGATTATCTGTTATAACATTAAGAATAAGCGCATTATAACTATAGTTATAATGCGCTTATTCTTAACTTTGTCACTTAAATACGGCTTTATAAAGCATAAATTATTTGTATCCATACATAGTTATAACTTTTGTTATATAAAATGCGTTATGCCATAGAGCAACAAAACGGATAAATCATTCAGTATTGTTGGAATTTAAGCGTTTCTAATCAAATTTGCCAACTGGCATGCCTTTTGCAATATATACTTGTGCAATCTACAAAAGTAATTTGTAGTAAAAGAAGTAGAGCGTAGTGAAAGGAGTTTTTATGAAGAAGAGAATTATAACTGTGGCACCAACAGGTGCTTGGCCGACAAAGGAAAACAATCCCAATGTGCCAATGACGCCAGAGGAAATTGCGAATGATGTGTATGAGTGTTATCAGGCTGGGGCAGCAGTGGCACATCTTCACATGCGTGATGAAAATGGCAAAGGTACAATGCGCAAGGAGCTCTTTGCTGAGACGGTTAAATTGATCAGAGAAAAGTGCGATATCGTCATTAACTTGACAACGTCAGGAGATTTAGAGGCGACTGATGAGACGAGACAAGCACATCTTAAAATGATTAAACCGGAAATTGCATCTTATGACTGTGGTTCTATGAATTGGATGCATAATTCATTATTTATTAATCACCCTAAGTTTTTAGAGACATTGGCTGTTACAATGAAAGCAAATAATGTGAAACCAGAAATTGAGATTTTTGATGCGGGTATGCTTTATAATGCGCTGTATTATAACAAAAAGGGATTCCTTGAAAACAATATGCACTTTCAATTTGTATTAGGAGCTGCTGGTGGCTCTGCTGCAACTGTTGAAAATTTAGTTTATTTGAAAGGGTTGTTGCCAGAAAAATCAACATGGTCTGCACTTGGCATCGGAAAAGGTCATATTCCAATTTTACTGGCAGCAATTGCCTTAGGTGGTCATGTTAGAGTTGGTATGGAAGATAACGTGATGTATTCTGAAAATGAGTTGGCAAAGTCAAACGCTCAATTCGTTACGCGTGCGGCAAACTTAATAAAGGAATCAGGATACGAAGTGGCAACACCGGATGAAGCAAGAGAGATCCTTGGATTAAAAAGGAGTTAATTATGATCAAAAATGTTGCAGTAATAGGTGGTGGCACTATGGGGCATGGCATTGCAGAAACTTTTGCAATGCACGGTTTCCAAGTCAATGTTTATGAACTCAATTCAGAAATCCGTGATCATCTCTTAGAGGCTGTTGAAACAGAACTCAATTTTATGGCAGAGCATGATGTTGTTAAAAAATCAGAGATCCGTTCAATACTTGAAAGAATTTCAGTATTCGATGACTTACAGCGTACTGTTGCAGACGCAGATTATGTTATTGAAGCTGTTCCTGAGGTGATTGAACTCAAACAAAAGTTATTTAAGGAAATGGATGGCTATTGTAAACCAGAGGCCATTTTTGCATCCAACACTTCAAGTTTGGCACTAGAAGATATGATGAGAGATGTAAGCGAAGAAAGAAAAAAGAGAATGATGGTCTGTCACTGGTATAACCCAGCACATTTAATGCCGATAGCAGAGCTTTCTTTCTTTGGCAATATGCCTCTTGAAATTTATAAACAGGTAGAATTACTTTATACGCATTCAGGGAAACAGGTTGTAAAAGTGTTAAAAGATGTACCAGGACTTGTTGCAAACAGAATTCAACAAGCCATTGCAAGAGAAGTATTTTCTCTTATGGAGATGGGGGTAGCTGAGCCAGAAGATATAGATAAGGCCTTAAAATTTGGTCCTGCGTTTAGATATGCAACAGCAGGGCAATTGGAGATTGCAGATATGGGGGGACTAGATATCTGGTGCACCGTTGGAGATAATCTTTTAAAAGTAATGGATAATAGTTTGTGTGCCAATTCGATATTGAGGGAAAAAGTGAATTCAGGAGACCTTGGGATCAAAACAGGGAAAGGTTTTTTTGAATATCCTCAAGATCAAATGGACCAAAAGAAAGAGGCCTTTAATAAGCGCCTAATTACGCAGTTAAAAATTATTTCAAATTATATTTAATTTAAGGGGGAGAATATGTTTACGAATACAAATGCAAAGAAAAGTAATGGTTCGCTGTTATGGCGCTTTAGCCAAAAGTTTGAATTTGCTGCAGAAAATATTATTCCAGATCCACTTGTTTTCTGCCTAATTTTAACGTTAATATTATTTGTATCTGGCGTTTTATTTACAGATTTTGGGCCAACCGATATGGTTAACTCATGGTTTAAGGGGATATGGTCCCAAATTGGTTTTGCATTTCAGATGTCATTTATGGTTGTAACTTGTTCTGTTACAGCAAGATCGAAACAAGTTAAAGGTATGCTTTCTAAATTTGCTGGTCTCGCCAAAACACCAGTAACAGCTATTATATTACTCATGATTTTCGGATATGTGGCAAGTTTTATGAACTGGGCATTTGGTACGATAGCGACACCAGTACTCGCTATGCTTTTGAGTAAAAAAATTAAAGGACTCCACTTTCCGATGCTTATTGCAGCGGGCTATTCAACTATGATTTTGGGGCAATGTCTTGGTCCCAGTGCATCCGTGTACGCATTAATTGCTGGACAAGACCACTTTTTGGTGGATAAGATCGGCGTTATAACACAGGATGTATCTGTATACAACCCGCTCAATACGATATTGTTCTTTATATTGGCCATTGGAACGATCATATTGACAATTATGGCAATGCCTCCAAAGGATCAAATCGTTGAATTTAAAGGATTTGACGATGAGGACGAATCTGAAGAAGAAGTCTCAAAAACAACGGGAAAACTATCTTTTGCAGATCGAATGAATGGCAGTAGATTGATTATGTATCTCATCGGTTTAGGTGGATTAGTGGTTATTGGAACAACTATATTTGAAAAAGGATTTTTAGGTTCTTTAAGCCTAAACTTTGTAATTTTTATCTTTTTAATAGCAAATTTCTTTTTATATGGATCGCCAGCAAAGTTTGTAGGCGCTTACAAAAATAACATGAGTCTTGCGACAGATGTCATGATACAGTTTCCGTTTTATGGCGGTATATCTGGGATGATGATAGATTCTGGACTTGGTCAAGTTATAGTGGGTGGATTTACAGCTATTGCAACAGCTGAAACACTTCCGTTTTTTGCATATATTTCAGCATCCATTGTCAACTTATTCATTCCATCACAAGGGGGACAAATTATTGTTCAGGGACCAATATTAATTGATGCGGCATTATCTTTAAAGGCGAATGTCCCACATGTACTCAATGCCTTTGTGTACGGTGATGAAGCGACAAATTTACTTCAACCCCTTTATGTTATACCAGCACTTGCAATTGTCAGAATGAAATTAAAAGATGTTTGGGGATATATGGCCTTTATCTGGTTATTCTGGCTCATTGTGACCTCGATAGGATTGCTCGTGCTACCAAATTTCTTCTAATAATTTAAAAGTAGCAGTTGAATTCAAATCAGTTGAATTCAAATCATATAAAATGACATCACATAACTAAAAGTTATTTATGCACAAAAAATATGTAAAGCCAGCGCTTTTGCGTTGGCTTTATTTTACAGCAAATAAACTACAAACATTGTGCCATATAAAATTAGAACAAAACTATAATACTCTAATTTCATCTACACAAGCAGGGCAAATATTTTTGCCTTTGATGTTTTTAACACCTTTTGCTTGACCACAAAAAATACAAGCTGGCTCATATTTTTTTAAGATGATTGTTTCACCTTCAGTGAAAATTTCTAGAGCATCTTTCTCGCCGATGCTGAGTGTACGTCTTAATTCAATTGGAATAACCACTCTGCCAAGCTCATCGACCTTTCTTACAATACCTGTTGATTTCATTGTAAACCTCCTGAGACAATTTTAAACATTTCCATGATATAATAATAGCTTATAATTTTCCATAAGTCAACAAATGTAGTAAAAAACGAGAATGTTTTTTAAAAATTGATAACTGCGCTTTAAAAATTATATTGCGCGAAGGCATTGAAATTCAAGTCTATAAATCATTCAATTCTTTTTCTGTTTCCTTGATCGTCTCTTTTAAATCTTCCAGTTTTTCCCCAAAAAATTTATCATAAATGGCCTTTCCAATGGCAACCGTATGCATAAAAGAAGCAATGCCATCCATGAAAGACTGATTTTCCTTAAGTGTTTCCGTTATGGACTCAGAGGTTTCAGCAACATTGTCAACCGTTCCTCTAAAAGCGCTTACATCATGTGCAAATTCTCCAGAGATGACTTCGATATTCTTTGTCAAATCAGGAATAACGTCAAGCGTTGCATCAATTTTTGTGCGATTATCCTCCACCACATGATTAACCGTTTTAATAATTTTAAAGGCCTTGGTTAAAATTAGAATGAGATATGTAAAGATCACTACTAATAGTCCCCAAAGTACAAATAAAAGTATATCTTTTAAAGAAATGACAATTTCACTATTCATGAATTAACCTCCTAGTTATGAGTTGAATAAATTTGAATTCAGTCGTTAGATGTTTGGATTCTAAAAATATTATACCTTAAATTTATGAAAAAAACAGAAAATAAAATAAGAGCAGATCGAGAACTTTAATAAGCATAAAAGTTTTCGATGGGCTCTCTAATTTGTAATTGGAATATTTTTAATAAATCAAATTATAATTTCACGGCATATTCTTTATTGTTAATTCGGATGCGATGCGCATCAATATAAAGTGACGAGTTATTGATATTCACAGCAAAGTTTGGAACAGAAACGAATAGGTCTTCTGAGGATCGCGTATCCACCGCAGTAAACTCACCAAATCCCAGCGTGTCATAAGAAATAATATTCAGATTCTTATCTGAAAGCTCAAGCTCTGTTTTGAGATCGTGATCGATAAAGTAAAAGGCCTTTACATCTTCAAAAACAATCAGAGCATTATCGTCATAGTCATGTCGTATTATATCTATTGAAATTTTATCAAAATCCATATCAAAGTTAATGGCATCAATTTTACCTTTAGCGTAGTTATCTAAAATGGGGTTAAAACTGTTAGTCATAAGACACCTCTTTCCTTAATTCAAAACAAGTTTCAAAAGCTTGTTGAGCTATAGGGACTTGTTCTATTAATGTCGCTTAAAATTGTATAACTTTTAAAACACATATATTAATATCATATATTTGAACCGGATGCAACGTTTTTTTGAAAAGTTAAAATTTCTTATTAAATGAAACTTATCTAAATATGGATTGCAAATAATAGAGTATAAAAAAGAGAACTTGCATTAATGATATAGCAAATTCCCTAAAAAATATAGCAAATTCCTTAAAATTCAATGATTATTTAATCTTTATAAAGAAATCATCTTGTATACATGGATAATAGTACGGTCTTGGTTTTTGAAATTAAATAATCAATATCTTGCATGGTGTGCGCTTCTGAGAGGAACCATCCTTCAAATTGAGCAGGTGGCAGTAAAATGCCTTCAGACAACATTATTCTGAAAAATTCGCCATACTTTTCAGTATCACAATCTTTGACGTCGTCATAGCTGCTAAAGGCGCCCGCTTTGAAAAAGAGACATGTCATCCCCTTAAATCGGACAAATGAGAGTGGCAGATTGTTGCTTTCAATAAATGCACTCAATTCATTCTCAAGGTGGATTGCTTTATCTTCCATGTGCATATAAACTTCTGGATGTGCCTTAAGATAGTTAAGCGTTTGAATGCCCATATGCATGGCAAGTGGATTGCCAGAAAGCGTCCCCGCTTGATAAACAGGACCTAGTGGTGAGACGATAGACATGAATTCTTTCTTGCCACCGTACGCGCCCACAGGAAGCCCACCACCGATTATTTTACCAAAGCAGACGAGATCAGGATGAACGTCATAAACCGCTTCAGCGCCCCCAAAATCGAGCCTAAAACCGGTGATGACTTCATCGAAGATTAAAAGTGAGCCATACTCATCGCAAAGAGCTCTCAATGCATCCAGAAAAGCTTTGGTTCCTGGAATAACACCCATATTGCCTGCAACGGGTTCAACAATGACACATGCAATTTCATCTTTGTTTTCTTCGAAGATCTGACGTGCCATTTCGATGTCGTTGTAACGTCCAGTTAAGGTATCTCTCACAGTGGCTTCGGGTACGCCAGGGCTCGTAGGGACGCCATAGGTGAGTGTGCCACTACCCGACTTTACTAAAAGTGCATCAGAATGACCATGGTAACAGCCTTCAAATTTGAGAATTTTGTTGCGATTCGTATAGCCTCTAGCGACGCGAATGGCACTCATGGTCGCTTCGGTACCTGAATTGACCATGCGTACCATATCCACGGCATGGTATGCACTGACAATGAGTTCCGCCATTGTGACCTCTTGATGTGTGGGCACGCCAAAACTGGTGCCTCTTGAAAAGACTTCTTCTATATTTTCAAGTAGTGCTGGATGACTGTGGCCTAGAATCAATGGTCCCCAAGAGCAGATCATATCTAGATAGCTGTTGCCATCTGCATCGTATATTTTAGAGCCCAGTCCTTTTTCAATAAAGATGGGGTCGCATCCAACGGATTTAAAAGCCCTCACAGGGCTGTTAACGCCACCGGGAATAACGGCCTGAGCACGCTCAAAGAGTGCTCTAGAATTTGTATTTTGATTTGACATAAAGACCTCCTATATGGCACTGTTGTCATCTGACAGCCATTTTCGAACAATTTCTTTTGCAAAATAAGTGATGATGATATCTGCACCGGCACGCTTAAAACCGATCATGGTTTCATAAATAATGGCTTCATCCACAAGCCCTGAAATGATACCTTGCTTGATCAGCGAATATTCACCACTGACATTGTAGGCAACTACTGGTTTAGAACAATTTTCTTTGACTTTTTGAATCAAATCCAAATACATCATTGCAGGTTTCACCATGATGAGATCAGCACCGTCCTGAATATCTTCGTGGACGATATCGAGAATTTCTCTTTTATTATGGTAATCCATTTGATAGCGCTTGCGATTTCCAAATTTAGGACTTGAATCGGCAGCAACTCTAAAAGGGCCGTAATAGTTTGAGCTGTATTTGAGTGCATACGACATAATGGGTACATATTCAAAACCATTTTCATCTAGGTGATCCCTCATGGCTTTGATACGACCATCCATCATATCAGATGGCGCCACCATATCTGCGCCTGCCTTAACATGACTGAGCGCAATTTGAGCGAGATATTCTGTGGTGATATCATTCATAACATTGCCACTGTCGTCTATGATACCACAATGCCCATGATCTGTATAAGAACACATGCAGACATCTGTAATCACATAGAAGGAATCGTTATGTGATTTAATTGCCCTTACAGCCTTCTGGACGATACCTTTTTCATCATAGGCAGAATGTCCATGTGAATCTTTTGAATCGGGCACACCGAAAATAAGCAGGGTTTTAAGACCCAGTGCGTCCAGTTCATCCAGCTCATCTTTGAGTTTATCAATAGAGAAGTGATAGACATCTGGCATAGAAGGGATTTCCTCTTTAATGCCCTCCCCTTCTACGATGAATAGAGGGTAGACTAAATCATGAAGGGAAAGTGAGTGCTCTCTAATGAGCGGTCTTAAATTATCTTGCATTCTAAGTCTTCTAAAGCGTTTCATCTGAAAATTCTCCTTATTTTAATTGCTGTTGATATTTCAATAGGATCTTGAAATTATTGTATATCCTGAATTGCAACTTTATATCCTAAATTGCCACGGCACATCGTGAATGGTCAGAGTGCATCCTCTAGCATGACTGCGCATCCTCTATCAATTGTGTGAGTAATGCCTCTAGAGTATGCGGCTCAGCGGACAAATGAACATGATATCCAAGTGCTTTTAAAGTGTCAGAAGTGATTGGCCCAATGGAGGCAAACTTCACCTTTGAATGGAGTGAAATATCGTGTTGCTCAAGAAACTCATGGAAGTGTCGTACAGCAGAGCCACTGGCGAACGTCACATAATCAAGTGCGTCAATCTTGTTGAGAAGCGGCACGAGCTCATCTTTACCGTAAATAGGTCTAATAGTTTGATAAATCGCTAATTTTTCATAGGTGCAGATGTCCTCAAGCCAGTCTGTTAAAAGAGATCTCATGACGGCAGCTCCAGGTATAAGGATAGAATCAGACGCATTCAATTTCGTTTTCATAAGCTCAATGATACCCTCTTGCGTGTATCGGGTGGGCATGAAGTCCGGTCTTATGCCGTATTGCTCTAAGCATTTAGAGGTCGTTGGTCCAATTGCCAGTATCTTGTGTCCAAAAAGTGCTCTTGTATCTAAGTCTAGCGCCCAAAGAGATTTCATAAATTCATGGACGCCATTTTCACTGGTGAACCATATCTGTGTGCTCTTTGCGAGGTGATCTTGCTCAAGTTTATGGGGTAGGCTTTCAATGGCGATCATGGGCAGCTCTATCACAGATGCACCTTGTGCTCTCAACATAGCGGAAAATTTACTGCTCTGTGCAGTGGCGCGTGTCACTGCTATTTTTTTACCAAAGAGCGGTTTACTTTCAAACCAGTTAAGCGTTTCTCTCATATGGATGACTTCACCAACCACGAGGAGTGCAGGTGACTTAATTTGACCAATTGGCAATTCATCCAGTGCTTTTTCAAGAGTGGACTCAAAAACTTGCTGGTCACTGGATGCGGCATTCGAAACAACTGCAACGGGTGTAGATGCTTTTTTTCCAAATTGAATCAATTGTGAAGTGATGTAGGGAATACTGCTGATACTCATTAAGAAGACCAGCGTGCCTTCAATTTTGGCCACCACGGACCAATCATGGTCTTTGGAATCATCTTTAAAGTGTCCAGTAAAGACGTGAAACGAGGAAGCATGATTTCTATGCGTGATGGGTATACCCGCATAGGCGAGACCACCAATAGAAGAAGAGATCCCAGGGACCACTTCAAAAGGCACTTGATGCGCTCTTAAGACTTCGCCCTCTTCGCCGCCTCTTCCAAAGACATAGGGGTCGCCACCTTTTAAGCGGACCACTGTTTTAAAGTGTTTTGCTTTTTCACAAAGTAGTAAGTTGATATCTTCTTGGGGCATGGCGTGGTTTGAAGCGGCCTTGCCCACATATATTTTTTCACAAGAAGCTGGCGCAAGTGCCAGCATCTCATCTTGTATAAGTCGATCGTAAACGAGACAGTCGCAAGATTTTAGGAGAGATAAACCCTTATGGGTTAATAAACCAATGTCACCAGGTCCGGCGCCCACAAGATAAACGGTTCCAATAGACTGTTTTGAATTCATTTAGGCCTCCTTTATGGCATCGGCACATCTTTGACCCAATAGCTCTGGGGCATCACTAGAACCTGAAAGTTTTACATTTTTTAAGATGCTGCCGTCTTCTGTGCCCCAAACACAGGTCATTTCAAGTGTCTCTTTATCTTTAGAAAGCACAGCATAGGCACCCATAGGGATGTGGCAGCTGCCATTGACACCTTTTAAAAAAGCGCGTTCTGCACGTACACAAAGGTCTGAATCTTCGTCAGATAATTGATTTAAAAGTGCTTTTAGGTCTTCACGCTCTTGATGATACTGGAGTGCTAAAGCCCCCTGTGCTGGTGCTGGGATCATCAATTTAGGATCGAGATATTGTGTAATTCGATGTGATAAATCCAAGCGATGTAGACCAGCGGCTGCGAGTATAACCCCATGAAGATTTTCTTTTTCTATTTTTGAAAGACGTGTTTCGACATTACCACGGATGGCCACTGGAACGATGTCAGGACGGACTTTTAAAAGCTGAAAAAGCCGACGCTTGCTACCAGTGCCAATGCGTGCCCCTAGAGGGAGATCATCCAGGGATGTATAGCCTTCTCTCAGAGAGAGAACGTCCCTTGGATCTTCTCGTTTAGGTACTTTTGAAAAGGCAAGTGGCGAGCCTTGATCACTGGGCATATCTTTCATACTATGGACGGCGATATCAATGTGTCCATTGAGAAGCTGTTGTTCAATTTCTTTAACAAAAAGACCTTTATCGCCAATCTTATCCAGCGAAATATTTTGAATTTCATCGCCCTTGGTGCTGATAATAATGGTTTCAAATGTCAGAGAAGCATCGAGTGCTTTTAAGGCGTCTATGACCCAATTTGTCTGTGCTCTGGCAAGTCGACTGCCACGCGTACCTACTTTAATGGTTTTCATCTTTTAAGATCCTTTCTAATTGCTCTATGGGCATTTTATTGATTTCATCAAATTTTAGACCTTTTGCACGGAACTGTCTTCTTCCCTTTTTTAAAAGAGAAAGCTTTCGGATCAATGTTTCAGGTAGATTTTGAATTAAATAATTCATGAGAATTTTACTTCCCCAAGGGGACCCCTTGCTGGATACAGCGATTAAATGTGTCTCGTGATCTTGATAAAGCATGTCGGAGAAATCGCCAAGTTCATACTGATCGGTTCGGTTCACTAATTTCCCAAAGCGCTTGCAATCATCACTGATTTTAGCATTGACGATGGGTTGATCAGTGCATGCATAGATCAAATGCATGGACATTAGAAGAGGACTGTTTTGCTTGTAAAAAGCGTCATAAGTCATGGGGATGTGGTTGATTTTATTTTTATCCACGAGAGGTTTGAATTCTATGCACAATTCCGGGGATAAAATCGTCAAAGAGGCACATTTATCCACAAAGCCAGAAGCTTTTCGAAATCCAATGTGACCACCGCCAATGATTAATATGTTTAATGATTCACATTTTAATAAAACAGGTTTATTATTCATAGCCATAAAGCTCCTTTAAAAGCTGGACACTGTGTTCACGTTTTACGGAATTGTCCATAGTCTTCAAAGATTCAAGTGGTTTTTTAATCATTTTTTTGAGCGCAGATTCCAAGTGTTTATCTAGAAGTTGTTTTAAATCTTCATCATTCAAGTCCATTTTTCGTGATAAAATGTCCAGTGTTTGCCCCTTGATCTCATTGATGGAATTATTCCAAGATTTTAAGAGATCATCTACTTTAGTTGCTTCAATCCACTTTAAACACTCATTGGATTTATCGAAGATGAGATCATCCACTTGCTTTATCAGAGATTGTCTCTTGTGATAGTTCTCCTCAGAGACTTCTTTCAATGCATCCACATCCCAAGCAGTAATGCCAGGCATTTCATAAACGCTTTGTTCACAATCTCTAGGCATGGCAAGGTCCACAATCACAGGTGTTTGAGTTTTAAAATTTAAAGAGGATTTTCGAATCACTGGATGTGGTGCAGCCGTTGAAGAGATAATGAGGTGACTTTTGTTGATTGCATTGTAGCGTTCTTCAAAGGGCACAATCATTATTTTATCATGGTCTAAAATTTCTTGTGACAATTTCTCAGGATTCCTGACAGCAATATAGATGGTCTTAAAAGGGCTTTCAAAGAGATATTTTATTGCGAGATTGCCCATTTTGCCTAAACCGACCATGGTGATGATGGTGTCTTCTGTAAGTGTCATGGCTGATTTGGCTTTTTTTATGCCAATGTAGCTCAGTGATAGGGGTGTTTCAGATATTTTCAGTTCTGTTTTGATGCGTTTTGAGAAAGACACCGCTTCTCGAAAGAGCTTGTTGAGTATTTTGCCGCTGCAAAGGCAATCTGAAGAAAGTGTCAGTGCATTCTTAGTTTGTCCAAGGATTTGATCTTCTCCTATAATTGCAGAATCAAGACCTGAAGAGACCTTAAAAAGGTGGTCAATCACATGAAATCCAGACTTTTGGTAGAGATCGGCATCTATTTTAAAGTTGTTTTTAAGGTGTTTAAGAATTTTTTGTTCTATTGGTTGGAAATGATCCATTTGAGTGACATAATAGATCTCAAATCGACCACAGGTGCCCAGAACAACGGTTTCGATTGCTCCAAGACCTATAATTGTCTGCATCAATTCAATTTTTTGATTGTCTGTCAGAGCAATTTTTTCTCTCTCTGCAACAGAAGCAGAGTGATGATTTAATCCAATGATCCCAATTTGCATAGTAACCTCCTAAAGATCAGTGTTCGAGTTCATTATAGATCATATATCCAATCAATTTGTGAACTCATTTGGTCAAAAGCGATATCATCAAAGACAAATTAGAGGCTAATCTGTCTCTCAGGATATGGCTCTGTAAACTAAAAGGCAAAGGCCTTTAAAATAGTTTTAAGGATTCAAGTTTACTTTTAAGCGCGTTTAAATCGCCACAGCTTTCACTTGTTTTGCTGACAACAGGTTGAATACAAATGGGGATGACGTCAGTTCCTTCAAGTGAATCAATATTTTGTTTAAAGGCACTGCCTGCGCCTGAATTTTTAAAGACGAAATAGTCAATTTCAAAATCCTTAAAGAGTGTTTGATTGAAAGCGATGGAACAGGGCGCTTTTATAGCCACAATGTTGCCAGCAGGTATTTTTTCATCCAAGCAAATTTTTAAAGATTCCAGCGAGGGCATAATTCTAAAGTAGAGCTGGTTCACATCAAACGCTGCTTTCCATTCGCGAATGTGCTTAATACCCGTAATGAGGATATGCGTTTTCTCATCTGAATACGATCTTACATGGGCAATCGCCTGTGCCATACTTTCAAAAGTGGGCATTGCCATTTTTAAGTCGATTTCTAGATCGACGGCTCTCTGATAGAGGATATAGGGTAAGTTCATTTTATGAGCTACTGAACTTGCCATGGCCTTAACCACACTGGCATGTGGATGCGTGGCGTCTATGATGAGCCCGATTTCATTTTGGGTGATGTAAGCTTCCAAAGTATCTGGTTCAAACCGAGTGATTAAACACTCGGTTGAGAGATGTCCATAGAGTTTGGCGCCAAAGTCAGTGGTGACAGATAAAACATGTTCTAAACCCAGTTGATTTAAAAGCGTACAAACTTCAGTGGTTTCATGTGTGCCGCCGAGTACTAAAATCATACGTGATAACCTCTCGGCGTCACCATTTTACCGTGGATGACTTTAGTGGCTTGGTTGCCGACGATGACCATAGAAGTCATGTCTATGAGATCATAGTCTACTTCATCGATTTTAAAAATATAAGAAGCTTCTTCTTCGCGGCTGGCGTCTTTCACAACGCCCACTAAGATGTGATCCCCTTGAATGGCTCTAATATGATCAAGCGCCACTTTAATATGATCTTTTCTACCATGACTCTTCGGATTATAAAAGCAGATGACAAAGTCGCCATGAGCAGCGTGCTTCACTCGATCCATGATGAGATCATATGGGGTTAATAAATCGCTTAAACTAATATGGCAGTAATCATGCATTAAAGGTGCACCTAAACAAGCTGCACTTGCACTTGAAGCGGTGATGCCTGGAATTACCTTGATGACGTCATCTGCATTTGCCAATTCGTAAATGAGGCCTGCCATACCATAAACGCCAGCGTCACCACTGCTGATTACTGAAACGGTTTTACCCGTTCTAGAGCGTTCTATCGCCTCCTTACAGCGTTCAACTTCACCGCGCATGCCGTTACTTATGACTTCTTGCTCCGTCAACAAAGATTCAATGAGTTTGATGTAAGTTTTGTAACCTACGATGATATCAGAACGGTTAATTGCGATTTTTGCTTCTTCCGACATCTTTTCAATTGCGCCTGGTCCAATGCCAATGACATATATCATAATTCAATCCTCCCAAAGGAAAAAGTACATTTTTCTTTTTTAAATGTTTTAAAAGTAAGTGCATCTTCACAAAGTATATAGGCCGAAGGGCCTGCAATTGATCGAATACCTGTTGTCTTTTCAACAAAATCAGAGCCTTCAAAGTATTTTGTAAAAGGGGCTAACTGTGTTGTGCTATGTGTTATAAAAGGCACTTCAAGCGCTTCAGAAAGCACTAAAAGGCAATTTTCTTTTGCCTTTAAAGCCACTGAACTGATGACGCCGATGGCCTGTATCGAGAGCCCTTCGGCACTCAATGCCTTTAAAAGTTGTTTAAAATAATCTTCAAAAGGCAGTTCTTTTCGGCATCCTGTTCCAACGACTAAAGATTGACTATAGAAAATAAAGCAATCATCATCGTATAGTGGATTTATCCACAGCTCAGGTTTTCGAAGGGTTATGATGGCTTTAGGGCCAGTGTGTTCAAAGAATGCACGGGATTCTTCATAGACAGTGATGGCATTGCTGTCATAGGACTTTGAAATGCGGAGCATGGGATCTAATAGAAGACCAATCGTCTGATCATTTGCCAATGCTGTATTTAAGACCTTTATAGCGGGTCTGTTTTTCTCCAGACTAATTTTGAAAAAGGACATCACTTCTTCAAAGCCCTGTATCCCCCTAATGTCTGTTGCTGTGGTGATTACAGGCACGGTTTGATAGGCTTCTTTTAAGCACTCTGCAAACAGGGTTGTATAAGCATTGGCTTTGCCAATATGTCCCGAAAGTAAGCTGATGGCAAATCGCGCGTGATCGTCTATGACAATACAAGCAGGATCTTTAAGCTTATCCTTGAGATGTGGTGCAAGCATTCTCACTGCAATACCCACTGCGCATGTGAAAACTAAAATCGTCTGATGCCGATTGTCATAAGCTGAATGCGAAGGCGGTATGATTTCCTCAAAAGTTTGAGCCACGACCTCTTTTAACCCGCCAAGTGCTTTTAATTCAGCAGGCGAATAGGCTTTATAAGTGGGCAGAAAGGCTTCATCGCAATTGACAAAATGAATCTTGAGAAGGTTTTCTAAATCTGTCATCACGTGTTGACCCTTTTCAGTTAAAGCGAAAAAGACGAAGTGAGGTTTATGATCTAAATTCATGCTTAAAGTCCTTGTCGTAGAGTTTTGAATCGTTATAAGACTTTCCAAGGCATTCTCCTACGATGATTAATGCTGTTTTGGTGATACCTTCTGCTTTCACTTTTTCTGCGATGTCCTCCAGTGTGCCACGTACAATGATTTGTTCTGGCCATGTGGCTTTGTAGATCACGGCAACAGGTGTCGTCATTGGGTAGCCACCGATGTGAAGTTCTTTCATGACCTCTTCCAGCATCCCAGTGGACAGAAATATTGCCATTGAAGTTTGATGCGCAGCGAATGATCTAAGGGCTTCTTTTTCAGGGACGGGTGTGCGACCTTCCATCCTTGTGATGATGACGCTCTGTGAAATTTCAGGGACAGTGTATTCGATTTCAAGTGCAGAGGCTGCGCCTAAGAAACTGCTCACACCTGGTATGAGTTCATATTCAATTTGAAGCGGTGCCAATCTTTCAATTTGTTCTCTCAATGAACCGTAGATTGAAAAATCGCCAGTGTGAAGTCTCACGACTTTTTTGCCCGCTTTAGTGCCCGTTTCGCAAACGTCGATGATTTCATCGAGGTTCATGGTGGCACTGTTATAAATCACACATTCTGGGGTGCAATAGTCGAGCAATGCAGGATTCACAAGTGAGCCTGCATAGATCACGATATCTGCTGTGGCAAGTGCTCTTTGTCCTTTGACGGTGATGAGTTCTGGATCTCCCGGGCCTGCGCCCACAAAATATACTTTCATTTTTGCCATCCTTTATTAATGAGTATAGTGGTGAAGTAACTGATATCTTCGAAATTGACAGTCTCAAGATTGTCATATATTTTTTCATTAGGTTTAGAAAAATCACTGACTGCAACGGCATCTTTAATGAGATTATGTTTCATGAGCAATGATTTGATAATATCGAAATTGCGATAAACTTTCATGAGTACAATAGACTCATGTGTCATGAGCTTTTGCTCAAGATCAGATAAGTCCTCTGTACAAGGGTATATGAGCAGTGGCGTATCGCCTTCAACTAAGGGTCTGTTAAAACCAGATGCCATGGCACTGTATGAAGATAGACCCCCAATGGTTTCGATTTCAATTTGATCTTTTAATCTCTTGAGTAAGTAGATGTAAGTGCTGTAGAGCATTGGATCACCCAGTGTGACGAAGCCAACGGATTTACCCGAGTCCACAAGTGCTTTGATTTCCTCAGCAATTGGATCAATGGCATCATCCATTTCCTTTTGATTGGCAGTCATGGGAAAATGCCTCGCGATGACTGCCACGGAGGAAGGTAAATGAGGTGAGGCGATGATATGCGCTTCGCTCTGACCGCCTTTTCGACCTTGCGGCACTACAAGTATATCCAGTGCTTTTAAACAGTTAACGGCTTTTAAGGTGAGTAGCTCTGGATCTCCAGGGCCAACACCAATACCATAAAATTTAGACATTTAGACCTCCATAAGTGCATTTGATCACATAGCAAGGGTTCAGTGGCGAAAAATAGTGATATCTGCCAAGGGGTTCAAGACGACTGGCTTGAATCATGGAACCCTCCAGTTCAGTGTATTGCTCGTGGGCTTCTAAATAAGACATGATCCCATTTAAACTTTCAAGCGTGATTACAGAAAACACGATAATAGTCCCCGTTCTCATGTGACTTTTTTCAAGCCAAGCCATGATTGTACTTAGATTTGACCCTGTTCCGCCAATATAGATTCGGTCATATATTTTGGGTGGGTAGTGATCAAGGGGTGCTTTTCCAAGTATGGGTGTCACGTTTGTCAGGGCATGATTTTGAGCATTCGCTTTTATGAGCTCTATGCCACTTTCAGTCATTTCAATGGCATCCACCGTGAGGTGTGGAAACTGTTTTGCGATTTGAACGCTCACAGAACCGGTGCCGGCACCGATGTCCAGCACAGAGGAAGCCTCTTCGCATTCAAGGTAACTGATAATGGTATTTCTAATTTCCATTTTAGTCATGGGGTTTTTGCCCCGAATAAAGTTATTATCTTTCATAGTCTATGATCACCACATTCATTTCGTATTCTCTATCTGCCACATCACTTGCACGATGTTCTTCGATTTTTTCATTTTCATAGGAGAGAGATTCGCCTATGATCATCATTGGATTTTGACCTTGATCTAGAATGAGCCTTGCGATTTTATAGGGTGTATGTGTTGTATCCGTCAATACGCATAATCGCTTATAGGCAGTCAACTCCTTGGGATCAAGTGTTCGGCCGTGAAGGCTTGTGAGGTAAATATCATGCATGGGGTAGCCCGTCTTTGAAAATAGAATTTGATAGCTGCCAATGCCGTTTAAAATGTCGATTTGCTCTTCTTCAAATGTACGTCGCACCCATTGACTGATGCCATAAAAACTGGGGTCTCCAGAAGCTACAAGTGCCACATGATCATGTGCTTTAAGGGCATTATGCATCAACTCTTCCAGATGCGAAAGTTTACCGTTGTAGACCAGTAAGGTGCCTTCACTGAAGGCTTCTATTGTTTCGAGTTGTCTCTGAGTGCCGATGATGCATGGACTCTTGGACAGGGCAACCGTGGCTTGCTGTGTCAAATATTTGGCATCACCAGGGCCTATGCCTATAATTTTAATCATTTGTATCTCCTAAGACTCTATTTTTCATATCGTACATGATGATCTGGATTTGGGCTTCACCATGGATATAGACTTCACATTTTGTTTTCGCGCGTTGAGTCAATGTTTGAAAGCTCTTGAAATAAGGCGTTTCAAACAGTAGATCTGAAATTTCATCTGTGGTATTGGCATCAAAGCAAGCTCTAATCAGTTCAAGTGGCGCACCGTCAAGTGCGAGCTGGGTGCAGATGATTTCGGATTTTGCATCGGCTACTTTGGAATGTGTGTTAAAAATGCCACCGGCAATCTTTATGAGTTTGCCCACATGACCGACGATCAAAATTTTTTTAAATCCCAACGAAGCGGCAGATTGGATTGAGAAGCCAACGAAGTTACTCATTTGAACAATTTGATCTTGGTTAAAATTCATGCGACTGTTTTGAAGGACATTAAAACAAAAATTTTCACCATGTTTTCCGGGAACTAAGACGAGTTGTTCTGGACATAGCGTATATTTTTGTTTGAGTTCAGCATAAATGGATGCCATAAAAGCATCTTCGCTCATGGGTCTTACAATACCCGTTGTGCCAATAATGGAAATGCCCCCTTGAACACCTAGGCGCTCATTAAAAGTTTTTCTAGAAATTTCAACGCCTTTGGGCACACGAATAAGGACTTCAATGCCAAGGGCGATGGGTTTTATAGATGATAAATTTTCCTTAAGCATTTGAAGTGGTGTCGGGTTGATGGCAGCACTGCCCAAGGGGCATCGAAGCCCTGCTTTGGTGACTCTGCCAACACCGTGGCCTCCCTCTATTTGAATTGCATTAAAAGCGGTTGTGAGCTTCACATCAGCCACGATCTCAAGACCGTTTGTGACGTCGTAATCATCTCCCGAATCCTTAATGACGCTACAGGAACAATAATCTTTCTCATGCAGAGTGATATCAGACACCGGCAGAGTAAGCGATGTGCCCTCCGTATTGAAAATTTCCACACCTTCAAGAAGGAGGCGTGTTTTTTCTTCTGGCGATAGCATCACTAAAAGTGCCGCTTTTGCCGCAGCTGTGGCGCAAGCTCCTGTGGTATAGCCCATTTTCAGAAGTTTGCCCTCTGAATTTAACACGCGATCAGTTGTCTTTGTAAAATCAATTTTAGAGGGTGTATTCATCTTCTATGCTCTTTCTTTAAAATGGTAAACAAGTGCGTTGACAATAGAAGCAGCGACGTTACTGCCACCTTTTCTACCAAGTGCTGTTATACATGGAATCGTGGAATTGTAGAGTGCAAGTTTGGATTCTTCTGCACCGACGAAGCCAACAGGAACACCGATGATGCCAATTAAACTGTCTTTGAACGCATCCTGTAGATCAAGAACTTGAAAGATGGCTGTTGGTGCGTTGCCAAATACAAATATTTTTTTACCGGGTTCTTTAAGTGCCAATTGGATAGATGCCATTGAGCGCGTAATACCTTGTTCTTTGGCAAGTGTCTTAGCTTCTTCATTCGCAACAAAGCACTTCAGTTGCCAGCCTGTTTGATTAAAAGCCGCTTTATTAATCCCTGAAAGGACCATATTGGTGTCCGTATAAACCGTCACAAGCGCCGGATTTTCATTTGTAATCACTTCTGAAAAAGCATTTATAAAATCATCTTCGATTTTAAGATTATCCAAATAATCAAAATCGGCACTGGTATGAATCACACGGCGGTAGATATTTTGAATGAGCGGATCGGCAGAAGGATAGATTCTAGATGAATTTGCAACAATACCATCTATGATTTCGAAGCTCTCTCGTTCTATGCCCATAGGATCTTTTTTGTATTCAAACTTCATAAGCTGACTCTTTCTATAATAAGATCAAGTACTTTTTCATCGTAACCAATATTTTCAAGGAAAGTAATGTTGAGTTCAGGATATTCGGCTCTTATGGCATCTAACACTTCTGGAATGTCTTCTTTGATATGATTGCCATTGAATATGAAAAAAGGAAAGGCTTTGATGTTTCTGACGCCAGATTCATATAGAGATTTAACGATACTTTCGATAGAAGGCTCCATAAGTTGTAAGTAACAGTACTCAATTTGAGTTTCAGGCATTTTGAGCACTAACTCTTGTTGATATTTTTTCATAATATCATCCGTTTCTTTCACTTTGCTCCCGTGAGCAATAATTAAAACAGCATCTTTTCTCATCTTTTTAAACTCCCTTATTTTTAAATTAAAAAAGCACACCCGAAAAGGTGTGCGACTATGTTAGTTTTTGACTCGGGTTACTGAAATGAGTCAATAGAACATCACTAATGCGCAAACTTCCCTCCGAAGCTTTGATCATTGAATATCATTGGCAGGTCTCCTGGCTTGGGGATCAGTCTACAGCTTCTCCTTCCCATGAATTTTGTTCACAGTGGTTTAGAAACTTCGTACTCCCATACAGTAGCGGGGGCTGCTGAGGCATTTGACCTCATTCCCTTTTATCCTATTTTAAAGGACCAATGACAACATTTAATTATCAAAATATGCAAATGCGTTGAGAAAAAAATAACGAAAATGCAACCAACGACATCATATCATAAATAGTGCTAAAATGCCACCTTATAATGGGGGAAATATACATGGATTAGGGTAAAAAATTGTGAGATCATTGGAGTTGTAATTTCAATATAGATTTGATTGAAACTGGCGGTTCTCTTAAATTGAGCTTATAATAGATTTAAAAGAAACGAATACAGGTGAAGAATTGCATGGGTACAAATAGAAAGGGTCTATTGTATTGAGATGAGTAGAGGTGAATCAAAGTGAAGATCCATTTTTATAGGCATAGGCCTTTAGGTATAGAAGTCATCGCCATTGATGAATCCAATGAGTACTATCCCGGTCATAATCATATCTCGCATTATGTGATTGGTCTTATGCTGAATGGGCAAGTAGACTTTCAGAAGAAACAAGAGGTCTATACGCTTGGCGCTGGAGATACATTCGTTGTTGAGCCTAATAAATGGCATTCAGTAAGAGCTTTAACACCTTTTTCACTGATTACTTTCGCCATAGAAAACACTTTTTTTAACACTTATTCTGTGGAAGAGGCTAAAAAGATTATTTTGCTGATGAAACAACAACCTGAATTATGCGGTCGATTGAGTGATGTGAATCTAGATTTGATTCTGAATCATATTGAAGCAATCTATAGGTTGAAAAAAACAAATCCAGCTACCTATAAGCATAGAGAACTGGATCACGTGAAGGCTTTAATCTGTGAAAATGCAACTGAAACTTTGAGTCTAGATGATTTGGCAAAAGTGGCTTTTTTAAGCAAATATCATTTGATAAAAAAATTTAGTGCAGAATTTGGATTAACACCTCATAATCTTAAGATTCAAAGGCAAATTAGATTAGCACAAAAGCAATTATTAGAGCAAAAATCAATTTCTGAAGTGGCACATAATGTGGGTTTTTTTGATCAAAGTCACTTCACGAAACACTTTAAAAAGATATTGAAGCTCACGCCGACAGATTATAAGCATGCTTATATAGAACTTGAAGTGATAGATTCTAAACCAAAGCAGGTATAAATTTTGCAAATAGATAGAGACCGTCAGCATCTGCGGTGACTTCGTGTTGTTCGCCCTTGTTAAAAATAGAGATGACGCCAGGCGCATAAGAAATTTGGGTGGTTTGATTTAGGCAAATGCCTGTGCCGGAGATGATCTCGTGTGTTTCGAGTTGTGATTCGTGGATATGCATACCAATTTTCATAAAGGGTTCAATTTTCACAAGATGATAACTAAAGAGACCATCTGTTTGCTCTGAAGTGATGATGTGCTTTAAGCTCACACCCTTGAATTGCTTGTGTGCATGCCACTGGAGCATATTAAATTCAACTGTTGAGTTGGGCAGTGCAAGGTGACCTTTTGAAAAAGTTTGAAATAAATTTGGGTTTTCCATAGTGTATCCTTTCTTTCTATACAATAGATGGTTTATACAAAACTGATTTTTGAAACTCTAATGATATTTGAGATATTGATATAATTCTAATGGAAATGCATCTAATTTAATTGTAAAAAATTGCGGTTATACATATGCAGGTGATTATATAGGGATGGTGATTAAATGGACATGCTTTTATTAATATTAACGGTTACAGTGATGACGTCACTTTGGTACTATCTTCAGAAAAAAACAGACTATTTAAGGCGAATAGAAAACAGATCAACAACAAATTTGTCTATAATTTTGTAGTGTCCTGTCTAATCTTAGCGTGTTTTATGCTCTTCATTAATAAAATGAATAAAACGGTATTTTGGGCCATGGCATTTTCCACAGTAAATGCTTTTATATTGAGAGAAAAAAGAAAGTTTGAGATTTTATGGTCAGCATAATAGCAAATTTAGTGAATGATCAACGAATTTACCTCTTGATTCGCAAATCCGAATATGGTACAATTTCGTTAATTGAATGCTAAATGTATGGATAGGAAGAGTAGTTTGTAGAGAAGGCGTAGAGAGCTGATGGTTGGTGAAAATCAGTGTTTTGAAGCAGATGAACATGGCCCTTGAACAGAACACATGAAATGAGAGTAGTGTGTTACGGATTTGTACACGTTAACGTACAGCTGATAGATTAGATCAGCACGAGGATATCATAGTGATGTGATATCAAAGTAGGGTGGTAACACGACATTGACTTCGTCCCTTTGGGGGAGCGAGGTTTTTTTGTTTTTTGTTTACAAATTTCTGTTTAAAAATCTAACTGAAGTATCAATAAAAAAATATGGGAGGTATTATGATGTCAAAAGGCACTTATTATGTAACAACACCAATTTATTATCCGAGTTCTAAACTTCATATCGGGCATACGTACACCACTGTGGCAGCAGATGCGATTGCAAGATATAAACGCGTAACGGGTTATGATGTAATGTTCTTAACTGGGACGGATGAACATGGTCAAAAGATTCAAAATGTGGCAAACGAACAAGGCAAGACACCAAAAGAATTTTTAGATGTGGTGGTGGGTGAGATCAAAACACTTTGGGAAACCATGGAGATTTCATATGATCACTTTATCAGAACCACGGATGATTACCACGAAAGACGTGTTCAAGAGCTATTCATGACGCTTTATAACAAAGGCGATATCTACAAAGGGGAATATGAAGGACTGTATTGTACGCCATGTGAATCCTTCTGGACAGAATCGCAACTTAAAGATGGCAAATGTCCTGACTGTGGCAGAGATGTACAAGTGACTAAGGAAGAGGCGTACTTCTTTAAACTCTCTAAATATCAAGATAAATTGTTGGCACTTTTCGAAAACAATCCAGATATTTTAGAACCAAAGTCAAGAGTGAATGAAATGGTAAACAATTTCATCAAGCCGGGTCTTGAAGACTTGTGTGTTTCAAGATCGACCTTTGACTGGGGTGTTCCAGTCCCTATCGATGAAAAACATGTCATTTATGTGTGGCTTGATGCACTGAGCAACTACATCACGGCACTTGGCTATCCTGAAATCAAAGATGGTGAATTTGCGAAGTACTGGCCTGCAGATGTGCATCTTGTGGGAAAAGAAATCGTGAGATTCCATACGATCATATGGTTCGCAATCTTAATGGCGCTTGAAATTCCAGTGCCTAAAAAGGTATTCGGCCACGGATGGATACTGCTCGAAGGCGGAAAAATGTCTAAATCTAAAGGCAATATCGTCGATCCAGTGGTTCTCATTGAACGCTACGGCGTGGATGCACTTAAATACTTCTTGCTTCGTGAATACACATTTGGACAAGATGGTATTTTCACAAATGAAGTATTACTCAATCGGATTAATTCAGATCTCGCAAATGATCTTGGTAACCTCGTTTCAAGAAGTATTTCAATGGTGGAAAAATACCGTGGTGGTGTTGTTCCTGCTCTTGGAACTGCAACTGAGTTTGATGAAGATTTAAAGAAAGTGGCGACCAATGCATATCTTGCGCTGGATAAAAAAATGGATAATTTAGATTTTTCAGGTGCGCTTGAAGAAATTTGGAAAGTCATCAGAAGAACCAATAAATATATTGATGAGACTATGCCTTGGGCACTTGCGAAGGATGAAGCAAATGCGGCTACACTGGACTCAGTACTTTACAATCTCATCGATAATATCAGATTGATTTCAATCTTAATTCAACCGTTTATGATCCATACATCAAGAGGGATTTGGAATCAAATTGGTCTTGTTGAAGGTGAAGCAACACAGTGGGATGCAGTCAAAGAAGCAAACCTCTATCCTGTGGGCACAAAGGTCGTAAAAGGCGAGTCTCTTTTCCCAAGAATTGATATTAAAGCAGAACTTGAAGCCCTTGAGGAAATGGCAGCCGCTAAGCATGTAAAAGAATTTCCACCGATCAAACCTGAAATCACAATCGATGATTTTTCAAAGATTGATTTAAGAGTGGCGACGATCCTTGATGCAAAGCCACATCCGAATGCGGATAAGCTTCTAATTTTATCCTTAAAAGTGGGTAACGATGAGCGTCAAGTGGTTTCGGGAATCGCTAAACACTATAAACCCAAAGAGATCATCGGTAAAAAAGTGGTCATCGTGGCAAACCTTAAACCCGTTAAATTACGCGGGGAGCTTTCTCAAGGCATGATTTTAGCGGCAACAGATGATGCGGACTTCTTGACACTTGTGACCGCAGATATAGAAGACGGTAACATCGTTTCTTAGATAATATAAATTGAATAAAATTGAAATAAGAATTTGAGAAATAAGAACTTGATAATAATCGAAATTCTTATGATGATTAACCTAACAAGGCATGATTAAATTAACAAAGCACCCCCTTATCCAATATCTTATGAAGGGCCTTCTTCAGACTTTAGTCGAGGGCAGAGTCCATAATAAGATTCTTGAATGAGGGGGTATTTAGTATACTCTGAACGATAAACGTCTTATCCATAGTCCGTACTAGAAAAACAATTGCGCCATGTAATAAAATGTATATTATAAATTGTAAATTTGTGTGTGAACATTGATATTTCTCCAATGCAATCCTGTTATATTAAAATGAATATTATTTTGAATCTCAAAAAAAGATTAAGAAAAATTAATATTGTCATTGACAATTTCAATAGGAAGGCACAGAATTATATCTATATAAACCCTTTTATATAAAACAATACTTTTAGGGTCAAAAGATAATTTTACATAAACCCTATACTCGATGATGTATGGCATATTTTCTATAAATCAAATTGGAGAGCATAGGGGAGTTTAACTTTGAACTTTTGGTACTTTGAGAAATGGTACATCTTAAGAAGAAAAGGACAGTTAAATAGGTGGCAATGGCGTCATTTAAGAAATACTGAGATCACTCTTTTATAAGTGAATACCATGGCAGACAAGGATGATTCAGTGGATGAGCTTACTGAAGTCGTCCTTTAATTTTAATATGGGGGAGCGATATAGATGAAATATATTATTAAACGTTTATTGGGGACCATTCCTATTGTCATAGGCGTAAGCTTGTTGCTTTATATCATGCTTAATATTGTACCTGGAGATCCAGTTGCTTTGATGATGGGAGAACATGTGAATGCAGATACCATTGAAAGAGTGAGGGCAAGAATGAATTTGGATGACCCACTTTTAGTGCGGTTTTCTAAATATGTATTAGGTGCATTTAAGGGTGATTTGGGCTATTCCTATAAATTAAAGCGCGAGGTTTCAACATTGATTTGGAAAGCTTTTCCGAATACGGCGATCCTTGCAGTTGCCGGTGCTCTGGTATCTTGGATGATTGGTATTCCAGCAGGCGTAATATCGGCGGTTCGTAAAAACACAGCAGTGGATTACGGCGTTATGACTTTCGCTTTGATTGGCGTATCCATGCCAGTATTCTGGTCAGGTCTTTTATTTCAGTACCTCTTTGGACTTAAATTAAAGTGGTTGCCGATTTCAGGTTTTGATGGACTAAACATCAAGTATATTGTTATGCCTGCCATTGTTTTAGGGTGGAGTTCCGCTGCGACGATTGCCAGATTGACGCGATCAAGCCTTCTTGAGGTCATGAGTGCAGATTATATCAGGACAGCTAGAGAAAAGGGGCTTTTAAGATATCAAGTGATTATGGGACATGCACTTAAAAATGCATTTTTACCTGTGCTCACTGTGATGACGATTCAAATCGCTTCACTTTTATCGGGTGCCGTGATCACGGAGACTATTTTTGGGATTCCGGGAATCGGCCGAATAGCAGTCAGTGCGATTCAAACACGTGATATGCCTCTGTTGCAAGGGAGTGTCATGTTCACAACTATTTTAATTATTTTGGGAAATCTAGTGGCGGATGTTTTGTACAGCTTTATAGATCCTAGAATTAAATACAATTAGGGGGATTCATGATACAGAGAACACAGTTTTTTAAGGAAATCGCAATGGATAGCAAATTGAACAGGCGGTCACCCTTTGGGTTTGGTCGCAAGCGCTTAAAATATATGATGTCAATTGAAGCCACAGAAGCAAAAAATGAAAGTGATTTGGCAACTTCGGAATCTTCAAAATCCTCTAAAATACCGAACAACGGAAAGTCGCCGCGAGATGCAGAGGACTTGGTAACGGAAGAGCATTTTTGGCAATCGCTTTTTAAGGGCATCTATCGTGATAAAAAGGCATTGGTTGGTTTGGTCATGGTATTTCTCTTTATATTAATTGCCTTATTAGCACCTTGGATCGTACCACATGACCCGTATGCTGTAGACATGGAAAAAGTTTTAATTGCGCCAAATTCAACCTATGTCATTGGCACGGATTTTCTGGGCAGAGATATTTTGAGTCGAATCATATATGGTGCGAGAATTTCACTTGTAATTGGCCTGGTGCCAACACTGATTTCTCTTGCAATTGGGACGTTTTTGGGGATGGTATCCGGCTATTTTGGAGGTAAGATAGACTATTTGATCATGCGACTTGCAGATGTCTGCATGGCCTTTCCCTCACTACTACTTGCCATGGTTGTCATGTATACTCTGGGCGCATCACTCTTTAATATATTTATTGCATTGAGTATTGTGAACTGGGGAAGTACGTCGAGAATCGTCAGAGCTCAAACCCTTTCGATAAAAGAAAAAGAGTTCGTTGAAGCAGCGCGCTCTATTGGCGTTGGCAAATTCAAAATTTTATGGCGTCATATATTTCCGAATTGCATTCCATCGTTAATTGTTTTGTTTACCTTGAGTGTGCCAGAAGCAATTATGTCTGAGGCAAGTTTATCCTTTTTAGGTGTTGGTGCTCAACCCCCTACGCCGAGTTGGGGTTTGATGATTTCAAGAGGAAAAGAATTCCTTTTTTCATCGCCATGGGTTGCGATAACACCTGGGGTTGCAATTTTCTTGGTTGTAATTGCCTTTAACTTTATTGGTGATGGCTTAAGAGATGCATTAGACCCGTACACAAAACATTGAGAAAGGGAGGCGTGATGATGAATGAGACTGTGGTAGAGATTCAAAATCTCAAAACCTATTTCGAGACGGAAAAAGGCTTTAATCCTGCTGTGGACGGTGTTTCTATGATCCTAGAATCCGGTAAAATTATGGGGCTTGTGGGTGAATCCGGTTCTGGAAAAAGCATGACGGCAATGTCCATATTGGGCTTGATTCCAAAACCCTTTGGTCAAATATTGCCTGAGAGTAAAATTCTGTTTGAAGGTGATGATCTGACAAAGTTAAGTGAAAAAGAACTCGCTAAGATAAGGGGTAATAAAATAGCAATGATCTTTCAAGAGCCCATGACGTCCTTGAATCCCGTCTATACAATTGGAAAGCAATTAATGGAACCTCTCAGGCTTCATAAGAATTTATCAAAACGCGAGGCCAAGGTTTTGGCACTCAAATATCTAGAGCAAGTGCGCATTCCAGATGCGGCAAAACGTTTTGCTTCATATCCGCACCAACTTTCTGGGGGGCTCAGACAACGTGTTATGATTGCAATGGCATTGACTTGTGAACCCAAGCTCATCATTGCAGATGAGCCGACCACGGCACTGGATGTGACCATACAAGCTCAAATTTTGGAACTTTTAAAGGATATACAGGTAAGACTCAATACCGCCATTCTATTTATAACGCATGATTTGGGCGTTGTAGCGGAACTTTGTGATGATGTCTGCGTCATGTACGCTGGAGAAGTTGTGGAAAAGTGTGATGCAGATAGACTCTTTGAGACGCCGATGCACCCCTACACAATTGGCCTTTTAAAGTCACTGCCTAAAATTGACGATGATGTAGAGGAACTCTATTCCATTGAGGGCATGGTACCAAACCTGATTCATGTGCCCACAGGATGTCGATTTGCACCGCGTTGTGATAAGTCTAAGCGCATTTGTTTTGACGCGTTGCCACCACGCATACTAATTGATAAACAACATGAAGTTTTATGTTGGCAATACGATGAAGGAGCGTGGTCAAATGAGTGAGATCTTATTAAGTGCTAAAAATTTAAAAAAATACTATCAAGTTTCTAACAATACTCTATTTTCAAGTAATGCCAACAAGGGGATTGTTAAAGCTGTTGATGACATTACGCTTGATATTCCAAAGGGCAAAACACTCTCATTGGTGGGTGAATCGGGTTGTGGAAAAAGTACACTGGGGAGGACTTTGATTAATCTAATTGATCCCACAAGTGGAGAAGTTCTCTTCAATGGTAAAAATATACATGCCTTTAATGCGCAGGAAGAGAAAGCCTTTAGAAAGTCCGTTTCCATTATTTTTCAAGATCCCTATGCCTCTCTAAATCCACGTATGAAAGTGAAAGATTTAATTGGAGAGCCTCTTTTAACACATGGCATGAAAGCTAAAAAGGAGCGCTATGCGCGTGTATATGAGCTGATGAAGATAACAGGGCTCAAAGAGGAGTACGCCAATCGCTATCCGCATCAATTTAGTGGTGGCCAGAGACAGAGAATCGGTATTGCCAGAGCTCTTGCCCTTAACCCGAGCTTAATTGTCTGTGATGAAGCGGTTTCGGCGCTGGACGTTTCCATACAAGCACAAATTTTAAACCTGCTTAAGAAGTTACAGCGAGAATTTAATTTAACCTACCTTTTTATATCGCATGATTTAAGTGTTGTCCGTTATGTAAGTGATGAAGTCTATGTCATGTATCTTGGGCAAATTGTGGAGGCAGGTAAGCCAAAGGCATTGTTTGAAGAACCGATACATCCTTATACACAATTTTTAATCAGTGCGGTGCCAATTGCAGATCCCAAGAAGAGGGATCGCAAAAAACTAATCTTAGAGGGAGATTTGCCAAGTGCGATTAATCCGCCACAGGGCTGTAGGTTCAACACAAGATGCCCTTATGCAACTGAAATTTGCACAAATGTATGCCCAGAGCTCGTCACTGAGGACGATCGAAAATTTGCCTGCCATCATCCATTGGGATAGAAAACGATACAAAAATGATGTGGAAAATGGTTTTTGTTGTCATGCTTTCATACAATAAAAATCATTCTATATAAAACTCATAAAATAAGAGGGGGAAAAAATGAATAAAAGGTTAATGACACTGGTACTCGTATTTGTGATGATTTTTACACTGACAGCATGTGGTGATAAAAATGCGGATTCAGCGACACCAGAAAAGGAAAAGGTTGTATTTACAGTACCTTATGAAAAAGATCCAGGTACAATTGATGTTGCCAAGACGACAGAATACTATGGACTGCCGCTTAATGTTTTTGACCGCTTAGTTGAATCTGTAACAGTGGGTCCTGGCGAAAGCAAGTTGGTACCGGGGCTTGCAGAAACTTGGTCTGTGAGTGAGGACGGATTGGTGTACACTTTTAATCTTAGAAAAGGTGCCAAATTCCATAATGGAGATGAAGTCAAAGCAGAAGATGTGTATTTTACTTTTGACAGAATGCTCAATCCAGAGACTGAAGGCCTTAACACGGATTTCTTTGACATGATTCAAGGGGCTCAGGCGAGAATGAATGGTGAAGCGGATACTACCACTGGGATAAAAATCGTCGATGATTATACGATAGAAATCACTTTAGAGGCACCTTTTGGACCATTCGTTGCAGGTCTTGCGACACCAGCAGGTTCTGTTTATTGTAAAAAAGCAGTAGAAGCTGCAGGTGATCAATTTGGGGTAGATCCTGAACTGACTGTTGGCAGTGGTCCGTTTAAACTGACGGATTGGGTTGTCAATGATAAAATTGTTCTCGATACCTTTGTGGATTATTGGGGTGGAAGAGCACAATACGATGAACTTATTTATAAAATCGTCCCAGATGCGGAGACGGCTAGAATGTTGTTTGAAAATGGCGAAATAGATGTCTTTGATTGTGATATGGCGAGAAGTCAAATTCCTTATTTTGAAGAAAATGAGACTTGGAAAAATAATATCGTTTCTGGACCAAGGGTTGGTGTTTACTATATCTGCTTAAATGAATCGATTGCACCACTAGACAACGTTACTGTAAGAAAAGCTTTGCAGATGGGCATTGACCGAGAAAATATTCTCAAGCAAATGTATTATGGCAAAGGCGTCTTAGTAAATGGGATTATACCACCGGGCTTATATGGCTACAATAAAGATTTGCCAGAAATCACGTATGATCCTGAGAAAGCAAAATCACTTCTTGCAGAAGCTGGTTTTCCAGATGGCTTTGATATGGAAATTACTCAAGTAAGTGACAATGCGTCAACTTTGAAGATTAATGAAATTGTACAGTCCGATCTTGCGAAAATAGGGGTTAAACTTACAATTACACAATTGGATTCTTCAACGTTCTTTGGCATTAGAAAAACGGGTAAATTGCCAAGTTACTTTAATAATTGGTCTGCAGACTACAATGATCCTGATAATTTTGTGTACACATTCTTTGATAAAGAAAATGCAATTGGTCGATCTTTTAATTATGTAAATGACGCTGTTCAATCTAAATTAGATGCTGCACGCGTTATGACTAATCCTGAAGAGCGCATTGCACTCTATCAAGAAATTGAAAAGACTATCGTGCAAGACGACGCTGCTTGGATTCCACTGTTTGAGCTCGATCATCTCTTCGTTGTCCAACCTTATGTTAAAAACTATACAGTGGCATGGAATGGTTGGTCTGATCAATCCTTTTACAATATTGTAATTGAAAAATAGACGACTTAAAACAGAAGGGGTTCATGCTGTGAGAAAAAAGCATGAACCTCTCTTCTGGTCTTGGAGTGGACAAGTTATAAATGATTGAGATTGTCGTTTAGATATAAAAAGATTAAGATAGAATTAGATTAAGATAGAGTTGAAGAGATAAAATAATCATGGACAATCGTAATGTGGAAGGAGAAGGTATAATGGAAAAGTTGACACTATCTTCAAGAATAAATGCCATCAATTACAGTTTTAGTGGCACAATGGGCGTTTATGCAAACGACTTTAAGGGCAACACCATTGAACTGAATGCAGATGAACACTTTGAAACGGCAAGCTGTATCAAGGTGCCTATTCTGGCGACGCTTTTAAGACGTGTGCATGAAAAGCAGATCCATCTAGATGACAAGATCAGTTATACGCCAGAAAACTATGTCGATGGCAGTGGCATCTTAAGAGCGCTTAGCGTAGGATTAGAGCTGTCTATTTTGGATTTTGCCACACTGATGATTATTGTAAGTGATAATATAGCCACCAACACTCTCATCGAACTTTTGGGTATAGATGCCATTAACGAAACTTGTGAAATCTTAGGGCTTAAAGAGACAAGGCTTCACAACAAAATTGATTTTGAAGCCTATAGACAGCTGGGCACGACAACGCCACGTGAGTATGCTGTGATCTTTGAACTCGCCTACAAAAAGAAACTTTGGAGTGCCGAGATGAGTGACTTATTTGTGGCAATTCTCAAAAAACAGCATTACAACACCATGTTGACCAAAGACCTGACACCGTATTACTTTGATTCAGAGGATACCGGGGATGAAGAACTCCTTTCAATTGCTTCTAAAAGTGGCAGTATGAACGCATGTAGGAATGATGGCGGCTTATTCTACACCCCTTACGGCGGCTATGTGATCACAATTTTAACAAAAGATTTCAGAGATCCACTGTACTACTCAGAACATGAATCCTACCAGTTTGGGCCCAAAGTAAGTCGATTGATCTTGGATCATTATTTATCGCTTAAAGGTTCGTTTTAAACTTAATAATGCTAATGTAAATGCAAATAGGCTCACAACTAAACACCTTATGAAGGGACTTCCGCAGACATCCGCCGCGGACTGGGACCTTATTGAGGGGGGATTGTGAGCCTTGCTATTTGAAAATGAGTGGCTAAATATCGTCTTTATGACTTTTGTATGGTATAATAAACCGTGTTTTTTATACAGGAGACTTAAAAGATTAATGGTGTTTTTAGGAGGCAAGTCATGTTGTTTGATTCACATGCACATATAGATTCAGAGCAGTTTGATCATGACAGAGATCTTGTGATCAGACGTGCGCAGTTGAATGATATCTCATATATTATGAACCCCGGTGCGGATTTTGAGTCCAGTGAAAGGGCTGTGGCACTCGCTGAAAAATATGACTTTATCTACGCTGCAGTGGGTGTGCACCCACACGATGTTGAAACGATGGATGATCAAATGTTGGCAAGCCTTAAGACGATGGCTCAAAAGGAAAAAGTAAAGGCAATTGGCGAAATCGGACTCGACTACTATCGAGATTTGTCACCGAGGACACTCCAGAAGAAGTGGTTCGTGGCACAGCTTAGACTTGCAAAAGCTCTTGATATGCCCGTGATTATTCATGATCGGGACGCCAATGACGATGTGCTTAGGTTGTTAAAAGAAGAACAGGCTTTTGAAACGGGTGTTTTAATGCACTGTTTTTCGGGTAGTAAAGAACTTGCCAGACAATATGTGGCACTTGGCGCCTATATTTCCATTGCGGGACCGCTGACTTTTAAGAATGCACGCAAGGCAGTTGAAGTCGTTGAGACAGTTCCAGTTGAACGGTTGATGATTGAGACGGATTCGCCTTATTTGACGCCGGAACCCTTTAGAGGAAAGCGCAACGAATCTATGTATGTCAAATACGTATGCCAGAAAATGGCGGATATCAAAGGTATCTCTTATGAACAACTTGCAGAAATCACGCTTAATAATGCGAAAGCATATTTTAAAATAGAATAGAAAATATAAAGCGTGTCAGAGTGTTAAAAGTCAAAGAATAGGATAGCCTTTTGTCCCATGATTTTGTTGATAAAGGCATAGGATTGAGGGGTTACGCCAAATGATTATTGGACACTTTGACCAAAGATGGGAGTATGAATATGAGTTCTAGAGGTATAAAATCACTACTTCTACTCGTCATATTTGGCTTAGTCATTATTTTCGGTATTAAAACAGTCTTTAAGCATGAAGTCGTCATCATAGATGAAGACAAAACGGTCACCATAAGCACCTTTGAAAGTAAAATACCTAAAATTTTGAAGCTTGCAGATATCAATTTGAGAACAGAAGATCGAATTGAGCCAAATCTAGATGAAGCCATCGGTAAAGATGGCAAAATAGTCATACAACGTGCAAAACCGATTACCCTTGTAGAGGGAGAAAAACAGACGACGATATACAGCACTGAAAGCAAAGTTGGTGCAGTACTTGAATCGGCTGGGATTACACTTGGAAAAGATGATCAGGTTTATCCGAGATTAAACGATGCTGTTGCAAGGGATAGACTTATAGAGATTGTAAGAGTCAAGGTCGCTTATGAAACCGTTTCTGAGAAAATTCCCTATAATACAGTTTACAAGATGACGGATTCAAAATCGCCTGGAGAACATGAAATCTTATCAGAGGGTAAAGACGGCACCTTGGAGTGTCGGTTTAAAATCGTCTATGAAAACAACGCGGAGGTTTCTAGGCAGATGGTTTCAGATAAAGTTGTATTGGCGCCGGAAACTGAAATTATAGAAGAAGGCTTAGATAAGCTCTATGTAACCAGTCGAGGGATGCCCTTTAGATATAGGGAAGTTTTAATTCTTAGAGCAACAGCTTATGACTTGTCGTACGAAAGTTGCGGTAAGAATCCAGGAGATCCGGGTTATGGTATCACTCGATCAGGTACAAAAGCGAGACCTGGTGCAGTGGCTGTAGATCCAAGGGTTATTGCTTTAGGTTCTAAACTCTATGTGGAATCGCTTGATGGGACATCGGATTATGGTTTTGCGTCAGCTGAGGATACGGGAAGCGCCATAAAAGGTAATCGAATTGATCTTTTTATCAGTAACAGAGCACAAGCTTTGCGCTATGGCGTACACCGTGTGAGGGTCTATGTACTCGATGAGAAGATTCCAGAAGAGATGCTTGTGGGCTATTCTAAAAAATAAAAAAACGGAGCAATAGATTCATGTTAGATCAAATAAAAGAAGTCATTGTCGTAGAAGGAAAAGATGATGAGTCTGCTGTGAAAAGAGCAGTGGATTGTGAAATCATCATTACACATGGATTTGGCATTCGCGAGGAGACTTTTAAGCGGATTGAGAGGGCATCACAGACCAAAGGGGTTATCATATTTACAGACCCTGATTATGCGGGTGAACAGATTCGAAATCGAATTGAAAAGCGGGTAAAAGGGTGTAAGCATGCCTTTTTAGACCGTCAAGAAGCGACTAAGAAGGGTGATGTTGGTATTGAAAACGCATCACCTTCTGCTATTAGAGAAGCCCTCAGTAAAGTGAGGACGCTTGAAATAAAAGCGGTAAATGAATTTATGCGGTCTGATCTCGTACTTGCGGATTTAATTGGGAATGACAAGGCGGCTGATAGAAGGGCTTTCATGGGTAAGATATTGGGCATTGGCTATTGTAATGCAAAACAATTTTTAAATCGTTTGAACAGATATGGTGTCACAAGGATGGAATTTGCAAGTGCACTTGAAACTATGGAGAAAGAGGAGTCTTTATGGATCGATTGACGTCACCGAGAACCATTAAATATATTATGGAGAAATATGGATTTAGATTTAGCAAGAGCCTTGGTCAAAATTTCATCATCGATTCTAACGTTTTAGATCGAATTATCGATGGATCGGAACTGTCTGAGACAGATCATATTCTCGAGATTGGTCCAGGGATAGGGGTTATGACGCAAGTGCTTTGTGAAAATTGTGAAAAAGTAGTTGCTGTGGAAATTGACAGTGCACTGATTCCGGTTCTAGAAGAAACCGTTGGTGCGTTTGAGAATTTAAAAGTGATTCACAATGACGTTTTGAAATTAGATTTGAAAGCGCTTTTTGAATCTGAGTTTAGGGCGAAAAAGCCAAAACTCATTGCAAATTTGCCGTACTATGTCACCACGCCAATTATTATGAAATTTTTAGAAGAACGCGTACCTGTATCAGACTTAATTGTCATGATACAAAAAGAAGTGGCGGATCGCATGATGGCTGTTCCCTCCACAAAAGCATATGGTGCGTTGTCTGTGGCAGTGCAATACTTTACAGAACCCTCTATAGTGACCACCGTATCTAGAGGTTCTTTTATGCCCATGCCCAATGTGGATTCAAGTGTGATCAGACTTAAGGTGAGAGCAAATCCCCCTGTTATTTTAGAGAGTGAGGCGATCTTTTTTAAGACCATTAAGGATGCTTTTGGCAAGCGTAGAAAAACTTTATTAAATGCGTTATCAAGCGGCATCTTGGGCATGAATAAAGATCAAGTGCGAACAGCCCTAGCTGCTAGTGGCCTGTCGGAGAACCTGAGGGGAGAAGCACTTGATATTGACCAATTTGCAACGCTTTCAAATGAAATATTTAAAGTGATGAAAACAAATTAGGAGTTTGGAATGAAACGTATTTATGAAACAGAGCGATTGATATTAAAAGTGTTAGATGAGTCCTATGCTGAATCAGTTATGCAGTTTTACATCAAGAACAAGGATTTTTTAGAGCCTTTTGAGCACACTAAATCGAAAACTTTTTACACTTTGGAGAATCATAAATTGACTTTACGACTCGAAGAGGAAGCGTTTTTGAAAATGAATATGGTGCGATTTTGGCTTTTTAAAAAAGAGGATACACAGTTCGAAAGACCGATTGGAAGCTTGGCACTTACTAATATCATTCGAGGCGTTTTTAAATCGTGTTTTTTGGGTTATAAAATGGACAAAGATGAAATTAATAAGGGGTATATGACAGAAGCCATCCAAGCGGTTGTCAAGATTGCATTTGGATACATGAAACTTCACAGAATAGAAGCAAATATTATGCCGCGTAATGAACGCTCCATAAAGGTCGTTGAAAAATGTGGCTTTGTCAAAGAAGGTCTTGCAAGGCAATATTTAAAGATTAATGGGATTTGGGAAGATCACTATCATATGGTTATTTTAAATGAAGATGACGTTTAGAGATAAAATAGAGTATAATAGATGTAGAATAGAATATTGGACATAATGATAGGTAAGGAGTGATTGATTTGGCAGTTAAAATTATAACAGACAGCGCTTGTGATTTACCCATTGAGGTTATTCAATCTCTAAACATTGACGTACTTCCACTATCGGTTTACGTGGATAATAAAGAATACTTAGATTCTGTCAATCTGTCTTCGGACGAACTTTATGAGCATATGATTCAAGGGAAAGCTGTTAAAACAGCACAAATCCCCCTAAAAACATTCATAGAAAAGTTTGAGACATATGCTCAAACCAAAGACAGTTACATCTACTTGGCATTTTCATCAAATCTTTCTGGTACATATCAAACTTCGTTACTGGCTATGGAAGCCGTAAAAGAAGATTATCCTGATTTTGATCTTACAATTATTGACACCAAGTATGTGTCCTTGGGATTGGGGTTATTAGTTGTGGAAGTCGCCCAAAAAGCCTTGGCAGGTATGGGTAAGGCAGAACTCATCCAAACCGTTTCGAATCAAACTCATGAAATCATACATTTATTTTCAGTGGACGATTTAGAATATTTGTTCAAAGGGGGACGAGTCAGTAGAACACAGGCGACTATTGGCAGTGTTTTAAACATCAAGCCCATTTTAAATGTTCAGGATGGTTTTTTAGTCCCTATAGATAAAGCCAAGGGCAGGAAAAAAAGACTGGTGAAAATGCTGGATTACGTCAGTGATCATGGCAGTGAGTTTCAAACGATTGGCATTGCGCATACGCTTAACATGGAAGAGGCGTCTTTGGTGAAATCTCACTTTGAATCTGAGTATGGCACTCAAAATTTTATTATTAATCAACTGGGCTGTGTCATAGGTGCGCATTGTGGTCCTGGTGTTATCGCTATTTTTTTTAAGGGAGAACTTTAACTTTAAGTAAGATGAAATCTACAAATGAAATCTATAAATGAAATCCATATGAGTTATACGGGGTGCCATCTCAGTGCAGTAATGATATGAACAAGGGGAGGGCACTTTTTTTAGGCCTATTTTTCTTGCTTTATTAAAATCATTAGGGGTATAATAATATCAGAAGACAAATGTTGGAATATTCAGAAAATTACTTTTGATAGAAAGTGGGTGATTATATGTTGCGAGATCAAAATGTTTTGCCCCAAGAAATTCAAGGCCAGCTTCCTGATAAGTTGAGTAAAGTCTTCTATTTAGAAGCATCAGAAGTTATAGAACTTGAAATGCCATTAGTTGTAGATGTCACGAAATTGTTAGTAGGCAAAATTATCGTGACGACGCGTAGCATATATCCCGTAAATAAGTTTGTGAACTTGGATTTGGTCATTACCGATTTAAAGTACTCTCTTATTGGCAGAATTAAAAGTTTTAGAGCGATTGAAGGCCGATTATATGAAATTACCATATTTCTAGAGGATTTTCCTGAAAGTCTAGTGATGGAAATCGAGTCATATTATGTTGAAAGATAGAGACAGTTTTGGATATAATAGAAGAAATACTCAAAGGGTGGTGTACAGTGAGAAAAATAGATGTTAATCAACTTGAAGAAGGTATGATTTTAGGTGCTCCGATTGTGGATTCAGAAGGGGTTGTGGAACTTTTAAGCAGAGGGACAAAGCTTACGAAGAGACACATTGCACTGATTACTCAGATGGGACCTATGGACATTTTCATATTGGAACATGAAGATGAAGCTTTTGAAGAGATTGAGATGAATGTTGAAGACCTTGCCCAAAAAGCAAAAGCCGATGGCAAAGCTTTCGACCTCGAAAAACTCATGAAAGACCTTGATGAAATCGATCAACATATCTATGAACCTGCACAGAGAAGTCTTGTAAATGCGAATATGGAAGTGAACATTCTCACAGGGGAATTTGATTTGCCTATAGATGTGAGACATGAGAAAACCATAGAAGATAATAAAAAGATATTTACTCAAATCCAAGAAGATGGTGTTTTAGATTTAAATAGAATTCGGAAAAATGTTGAAAAGACCCTGCCGGATATGGTCAGAAACAATGACGTTCTAAGGCGGCTTAATCAGTTAAAAAATTCAGATGATTATACTTTTGAGCACTCTATGAGAGTTTCTATATTGGCAACAATGATAGGCAAATGGCTAGGATACTCACAAGAGGAACTTGTAGAACTTGGAGAAGCGGGTCTGCTCTTTGATATTGGCAAGTTAAACATTCCTGACTTTATCTTAAAGAAGCCCACACAAGTTGATTTAGAGGAGTACGAGCTCATTAAAAAGCATGCTCAGTTTGGATATAGCATTTTACTTAAGACAAAAGGGGTTTCAAGCAACATTAAGTATGCGGCACTTCATCACCATGAAAGAATGGACGGCAGCGGCTATCCACTTAGACTGAGAGAAAATCAAATTCACGACTATGCTAAAATTATCATGGTATGTGATGTATTCGACGCTATGATCACGGACAAACCTTATAAAAAGGGTATATCCCCGATTCTGGCGGCAGACTACTTGTCTTGGTCAAGTGGAAAACTCTTTGATTCAAAAGTGTGCTATATATTTATTAAGAAATTATCAGAATACTATTTGGGTAAAAAAGTTAAGTTGTCCAATGGTCAAGAGGGCACAATCGTCTTTATAGATGGGAATTATCCAACGAGACCACTTGTAAGGGTGGGTAATGATTTTATAAATCTTATCAAAGATAGAAGTATCAATGTTGAAATTTTAGAGTAGATAAACGACGTTATATGAGATGTGTATGTGAAGGTTGACATTTAAAAAGATTTCGTTTATATTATTGTTAATTGCATTATAATTTCATAGAGGTGTTTGAGTGATTAGAGTAGAATTTAGATTTTTGTTTAAGAGAGTGGTGTGTTTGGTGGGAGCATCATAGAGATTTATATTCGAATTACGGATCATGAGCCATAGTGAGAAATTGCTACGCATGCTGAGCGTTAAACAGTTTGAGGTGTTGTTATATGAATTTGGCAACATGAATTAAGGTGGTAACACGGGTATTCTCGTCCTTTGGAGAGAATAGTCCGTGTTTTTTTATACACAGGTTTTTTGATCAGATACGAAGTGTAAATAAATGATGGGGTGATAAAATGGAAAATGTATATGATATTTTACTTGAACGCGGTTATATTGAGCAAGTGACGCATGAAGAAGAAGTGAGGGCAATATTGAGCAATGAAAGAGTCCCTTTCTACATTGGGTTTGACCCAACTGCAGATAGTTTGCACTTAGGGCATTTTATTCAAATCATGGTTATGATGCATATGCAAAAGGCTGGACATAAACCGATTGCACTTGTGGGCGCAGGAACTGCAAAGATCGGTGATCCTTCTGGTAAAACCGATATGAGAAAAATGCTTACACCAGAACAAATTAATGAAAACGGAAATAAGCTCAGAGTGCAAATGGAAAAATACCTGAATTTGGATGGCGAAAATGGCTACCTTGCCAACAATGCAGATTGGTTGGACGAACTCAGCTATATTCCTTTCATCAGAGAGATTGGCAGTAAGTTTTCTGTGAATAGAATGCTTACGGCAGAATGCTATAAGCAAAGATTAGAAAAAGGATTAACTTTTTTAGAGTTCAACTACATGATCATGCAAGCTTATGACTTCTTAGAACTTAATCGACGTTATAAATGTAAAATGCAATTGGGTGGTAATGATCAATGGTCTAATATCATCGCTGGAGTAGACCTTGTGAGACGTATGGAGCAAGAGCCCGTTTATGGCCTAACGTTTAAACTTCTACTCACAAGTGAAGGGAAGAAGATGGGGAAAACAGAAAATGGTGCGATTTGGATTGATCCCGATAAAACATCACCTTACGAACTCTTCCAATACCTCCGAAATGTTGAAGATGCAGATGTTGAAAACTGCTTGAGACTTTTGACGTTTATTCCAATGGACGAAGTTAAAAGATTAGGTGCTCTTGAAGGTGCAGAGATCAATAAGGCAAAAGAAATTTTGGCATTTGAATTCACGAAGATCGTTCATGGCGAAGAAGAAGCTCAAAAAGCGTTAGAGGCGGCAAAAGCATTGTTTTCAGGTGGTGGCGATAGTGATAATATCCCATCTACAACTTTAAAGGCAAGTGATTTTAGCGAAGGCATGCCTCTTTTAGATCTACTCATTCGCTTAGAACTCATTGCATCTAAAGGAGAAGGCAAGAGACTTGTGGCACAAAAGGGGATTTCTGTTAAAGATGAAGTCGTAGGTGATTTTGCTATGAATATCACTTTGGATCTTTTTGAAGATCAAGCGCTTATGATTCGCAAGGGCAAAAAAGTGTTCCATAAAGTGATTGTGGAATAATCATTAGGTATTGAGCGACGGATTAAATAGGGCGCTAAGTGTTAAACAAGGTGCGAAGCAGTCAACAAGGTTTAAAATAAAACTCGGTGATTCACTCTAAATTTAGAGTGTTTCCGAGTTTTTTTATTTTATGGGTCTAGGGGGTCAAAATAATCTTTCTATAAAATTAAATGAGATTAAACCTAGATAAAGTACATAACTCCCGATATAATGGTATAAAGGCAATAAATGTCTTGAAGAAGAAAGAGGATTTTGCAATTGAAACGGAAGGATGATAACCGTGGCGATAGAATTTAAAGATATACTGGAAACTGTACTCAAAGAGGATACATTAGACATCTACGAAAAAATGTGTCTGTTAATCCTGCTCAACATGGAAGGTGAAATCAATTTGACTTCAGAGACCCTTGGCAATTATATGGGGTGCTCCACAGTAAGGGCCAAACTCGCTTTTGAATCACTCAATCAAAAGGGGTACTTAAAGGGTGAATCCGTCTGTTATGAAGGCGAATTTATCCAGCGTAGAGAGAGCAATATCATATCGCCAAGTAAAGAGGCGATTGATGTAGGGGATATTAGAGAACCCTTGAAAGTGGAAACAGAAGAGTTTTTAGAGGGCTTTTTTAAACCGACGAAAGAAGTGCGTCCTCCAGAATACTCAAAAGACTTTCAATCGATGGCAGAGTCCAATTCAGATAGAGTACCCATTTCTGAAGCGGATGAAGAAATGGAAAGACGTCAAAGACTTGCGGCTTATCTGATGGGTAGTGATGAATTTAAAGCTGGTGAATTGAAACCTTTTGTCAGTGTCAAAGAGTCAAAACAGTCTCTAGTGGACCAAGTGATCCGTATAGTAGATGAAAAAATAAGCTTTAAGGAAGCCAATATCATACTTGGATTTGCAAGTAATGATCTCGAACTCATTAAGAGGAAATATAAAATCGCGAAATTGTCACAGATGTCAGATACCATTAGTGTATTGATTAACGAATTGCAGAAAAAAGACTCTGCAGTTATAAAGGCAGAAGAAGTGGAACTGGAAAACAATCAGATCAATACCAGTCGCATTATGAAAATGCAAGCCTATAAAAATCAACGGAGATAATTGTGTAAAATGGGGGAAATGATGCATAAAGAAGGGGTTAAACGGTGGGAGATCCTCTTTTTATCTATAGTGATTCTAGTGGTGTTTTTAACCGGTTGCCAAAAAGAAACAGGTAAAGTTCAAACGGTGACATTGGAACCTACTGTTGAGGAAAGAAAAGAGGAACCTGTCACTGAAGAACAATTAGACGCTATTTTAAAAAAAATTCAAGCGGATATGAGGGTTTTTGATGTCGTAGAGTATCATGATGACCTCTATGAACAGATCAAATCCAAAGTGAGTGCTGGAGCAGATGATGATACCTTGAATGAGATCATAAATCCCATCGTTAAAGCGTATATTGACGATATCCTATCTGATAAAATAAAAGAATCATTAGGCGAGTATTATGCACAGGCAGATTATGATTGGCTCGTCGATCGCATCGAAACAGAGTCACTTCAAAAATTGATTGTGGCCTATGAGAGAGAATACATTAAGCATATTGCAAAGTAGGTGAATGAGATGCATACCATAATGGTAGTGGAAGACGAAAGGCGGCTTAGAGAAATCATTGCAAAATACTTTATAGCAGAAGGTTTTAAAGTGATTGAAGCCGAGAATGGAAAAGAATCCATTGAACACGTAAAAACAACACATGTAGATGTCATTTTAATGGATGTTATGATGCCTGAAATCAATGGGTTTGAGGCTTGCAAGCAGATTAGAGCGTTTTCTCAGGCACTCATCATCATGCTCACTGCTAGAGATGACGATGAAGATAAAATTAAGGGCTTTGATTGCGGCGCGGATGAATATGTGACGAAACCATTTAGTCCCAAGGTTCTTGTAGCACGTGTAAATGCACTGCTTAAACGATTGAACACCGCTGTGGAGAGTACGAACTATATTCAATTTGGAAAACTGAAAATTAATAAAGACAACTATGAAGTATATGATCATGAGGATGAAATCAAATTGAGCCCAAAGGAATTTGATTTATTGCTCTTACTTGTGGAAAATAAAAATGCAGTGCTCACGCGTGAAGTTATACTCAATAGAGTTTGGGGATACGATTATTATGGGGATTATCGAACTGTGGATACTCACATAAAGAAACTGAGAAAAAAATTGCCGCACAGCAGTGATGCCATTAAGACAATCGTTAAAATCGGTTATAAATTTGAGGTGAAATAGATGAAGCGTTCAAGTGTTGTTGTTAGATTGTTCATCTTGACGACGCTCTTCTTAGTGATCTTTGTATCAATAGCATTTAAACTTCAATTAAAGTCTTTTGAAGAATATTATTTTGAACGTAAGATCAATGATATTGATGAAAAGTACTTTGACTTTATGGCGTTATATGAGTCTTCTCATTGGAACCAGACCGAATTAGAGCAAAATATTCAATATTTTGAAAATCAAAATGATATCAAAATTGCCATGATCGACAATTATTATAGCATTATCAATGAACGCAAATATAAGATTTTTATACTGAATAATGATGGAAGAGTTTATGAAGTTCAATTAAATAACGTCTTGACGAAATTTGATTATATGAAACTGGATGTTCATACAGGTGATCGCATTACGGTAAGAGGTTATATTTGGGGAGAACAGAAGAAGAATATTTCCTTAATGCAGATGGTTTTAAACGACGTCATGGTTTTTGACGTGATTGAACCGAGACTTAACGATCGCTTAAAAGTGGATGAAGTAGAAGGCACTGTCATCCGTTTTAACCTACCGGATCAGCAAGATCTCATCTTTGGTGTGGATTACACAGGGATTGCAGGTGTGGTGGATTACTATTACTTTACACCTAAAAATGGCATAAAAAAAGATGAGAGCTTTATTTACACAGAAGAGGACACTGGAAAGAAGCAAATTGTAAAGGTATTCCCTTCTAATCGTAAAGGGCTTAAAAGTATCTTTATCATGACTCAGCAACAGCCTATTATTGAGGCGACTCAGGCACTATCGGACTTCTCACCCATTCTAATTACTGGATCCTTGCTTCTTGGAGCCATATTTTTGTTTATATTCTCCAAAATGATTTCAAGTCCTTTGATTGAGCTGGAGCAAAAAGCTCAGAAAATGGCAGATTTTGATTTTAATGAGTACATTGAGATCAAACATAATGACGAAATTGGCGGATTGTCTAGAAGTTTAAATCAGCTTTCTTATAATTTGGAAAAAACAATTAAAGAACTGAATGATGCAAATGAAAAATTGCTCGATGATCTTGAAAGAGATCGAAAAATTGAAAATATGAGAAAAGAGTTTATTCGCAATATTTCACATGAACTCAAAACACCCCTTGGTGTCATTAGAGCATTTACAGAGGGGTTGCAAGACGGCATTGTGGAAAACGATGTGGATTATTATTCGGGTGTCATATTGGAAGAAGTGACCACAATAGAAGCCTTGGTCAAAGATATGCTTGAACTCTCAAAACTTCAAACAGGTGCTTACAAGCTTGAGCTGGAAACTTTTAAAATCAATGTGCTCATTGAAAACGTCATCTTAAAACAAACGCGCTTTGCCTCAGAGAAGGGCATGTCTTTTACCTTTGAACGCTGTGAATATGATCAAGTTTTTGGGGACTATCGCAAGATGGAGCGTGTGGTGTCCAACTTTGTTTCAAATGCAGTACGCTATGGGCAACCGGATACGCGTATCGAAGTTAAAACAAGTGTTTCAGAGAGACGTATTCGATTTACAATACAAAATGAATGTGAACCCCTATCTAAAGAACAGCTTGATCGGGTTTGGGATAAGTTCTATAGAGCTGATGAATCTAGATCCAAAACACTGGGGGGAAGTGGCCTTGGTCTTTCCATTGTGAAGGAGATATTGGACCAACATCAGGCAATCTATGGTGTTGAAAACACTGCAAAGGGCGTCCTCTTTTGCTTCGAAATGGATAAATACGGTAATAGTATTGTGTAAAATATACAATACAAAAATAAACTATTTTGAATAATTTCATAAGTACTCAGTAATATCAACCGATTCGAAGGTGTAAAATTAAGGAAAAATGTTTAGTTGTTTAGTGGTTAACAACATAAGTTACATTTTATTAATTGACAGACTTTTGGAGTGTGTTATAATTTGAAAAGTCAAAACAAACATAGCGCGTAGCTATGTTTCATTTTTTTTAGAAAGGTTGATAAAACATGAAAGCAAGTCAGAAGATTTTTTATAGTGCTTTTGCTATGCTACTACTCATTGTGATCGCGCTGGCCTTCCAGCAGATCAAAGCAGTACAAAAAATCGAAGCTTATGAAAACGAGCGTGCATTATTAACATCTCAAATAACAGCACAAGAAGATAAAATTGAAACCCTAACCGCATCATTAGAAAATGCAAAAAGCACTTTATCAGATCAATCCGATATGGTTGATGAGTTTAAACGATTGTCCAAGTTTATTAATTTTAGTGAATTTGATTCATCGCAGCTGGAAAGAAGTCAAAAGATAGCAAATGAGACGCCTCTGGATTCAGAGAGTGCACTTGCACTTGTAAAGTACACGGATCAATATGATGTCCCTGTGTCATTGGTGTTATCCATTATGGAAATTGAAAGCAATTTTGACGAGCATTTAGTCGGTGCAGATCAAGATAGAGGTCTTATGCAAATTATACCCGGTACAGAAAAATGGCTGGCAACAGAGTATGGCGATGAACTTGGGTTGAAATACGATCCAGATCGCATCTTTGATGCTGATTACAACATCGCTTTGGGTGTAAAGTATCTTGATATTCTAATGAATTCGCATGGATCAAACTTTGAGAGAATTCTGTCAGAGTACAATCGAGGACCATATAATCTAGAAAAGTATTATGCGTTGAATCAAACATATTCCACAACTTATTCAAGATCTGTGCTCAGAAAAGAGAAAAAGTACGTGGCTCTAAATCATTAAGTGTAACTAATAATGCAACTGCTCAACAGGGAGCCATGCTTAAAGCTATGGCTCTTTTTCACTTTTTTTGGTACAATGGATAAGAACACATGTTCAATGATAAATTTTAATGTATTTCTAATCAAAGTCACATCGAAATGCGTTAAACTGATGAGGATGGACTAGATATGGCAGATCAATATTTGAGCAAAATATCTGTAAGAGGTCTTGTGGAGTTTGTGTACAGAAGTGGCGATTTGGATTTGAGATTTCAAGGCAAGTCCAGAGCGGCTGAAGGCACACGCATTCATCAACGCATACAAAACTCTCAGGGAATGGATTATGATAAAGAAGTCTTTTTACAAAAGTCCTTTGAATTTGATGATCCCCACGACCAGGTGCCTGTTAAACTTGTGGTCAGTGGTAGAGCAGATGGCATACTGAAGACAGAAGAAGGCTTTACAATAGATGAGATAAAGAGCACAAGTACTTTTTTGGAGGATATTGACGAGCATACATACCCGCTTCACTGGGCACAAGCTAAAATTTACGGTGCGATATTTTGTGAAGAAGAGGGGCTGGATGCAATTACCATACAGCTCACCTATGCTGATTTTGAATCCTTAAGCGTCAAGCGGATCAAAGTGCCTTATAAGCGCGATGTACTGGTCTCTTTTTTTGAGACCACAGTGGCACAGTATAAAAAGTGGGTTATTTATAGGAAAAACTGGCAAAAAATACGCAATAATAGCTTAAACGACTTGACTTTCCCATTTGCAAACTATCGCAAGGGACAAAGAGAAATGGCAGTAAGCGTCTATAATGCATTTAAAAATGGACAGAATGCTTTTATTGAGGCGCCAACGGGTATAGGCAAGACCATTTCATCTCTTTTTCCAACGTTGAAGGCGATGCATGAGGGGCTTGTAGATAAAATTTTTTACCTAAGTGCCAAGACAATTACGAAGAAAGTTGCTGAGGATACTTTAAAGGTCCTCTATAATCACAGTGATAATGCGCTTAAACTCAAGGCACTGACGCTGACTGCAAAAGATAAAATATGCTTTTTAGATCAGGCGACTTGCTATCCAGATAAATGCACCCATGCAAAAGGTCATTTTGATAGATGCAATGATGCGCTTTGGGATTTGCTTCACAACGATGTGGTACTCAGTCGGGACACCGTTGAAATCTATGCCCAAAAGCATCACATATGTCCCTATGAATTTTCACTAGATGTGGCGCTCTTTGCAGATGTGATTATTTGTGATTACAATTATGCCTTTGATCCCAGAGTCTATTTAAGACGTTTTTTCGATGCGCCCACAGAGAGTTTTGCATTCTTGGTCGATGAGGCGCACAATCTTGTGGATCGGGCAAGAACGATGTATTCAGCAGAGCTCCACAAAGATAAAGTGATGGCTATTAAAAATGAGATTAAAGCTTATGACAAATCCCTTATGAAACAGATGGAAGGGATCAATAAGATGATGCTGGAGATTCGTAAGCGATGTGATGAAGACGGCATTTATGTGGATAAAGAGGAAGTCGCTGATATTTATACACAACTTAAAAGAAGGGCTTCTGTGATTGAAAAATGGCTTGTTAAAAGCCAAAGTTCTGAAATTTATGATCTGGTACTTGATTTTTATTTTGAGATTTTAACTTATTTGAGAATTAGCGAACTCTATGATGATGGTTTTCTCTTTTATATCACAGAGGGCAATAGCTCTAAAACGACCTTTAAGCTCTTTTGTATTAACCCAGCGTCACAACTGATGCGATTTATCAACAACAGCAAGGCCTCAATCTTTTTTTCGGCGACTTTATCGCCACTAGATTATTATCAAAAGATTCTCTCAGGAGATGACAATGCGAAAAAGCTGAAATTGCCTTCGCCTTTTGATCCAAATCGAAAACTAGTGCTTTTCAGTGAAGATGTTTCTGTGAAATATAAAGATCGAGAGGCAGCACTTTTGCCGATCTGTGATTATCTTTATAATATGGGTATGAGTAAAGAGGGTAATTATATGGTATTTTTGCCATCATACACATACTTGAAACATGTGACGGATTTATTTATAACCCAATATGCGTCTGAATTTGATATAATTATTCAAGAGCGTGAAATGGATGATCAAGACAAAGAGGCATTTCTCTATCAATTTGAACACCATCATAACCTCAGAAATACAGATGAGTGTACGGCGGCAGTTCGTAGAGGCAAATCACTTATCTGCTTTGCGGTTCTTGGGGGTGTTTTTTCAGAGGGCATTGACCTCACTGGGAACTTGCTCATAGGCGTTGCGCTCATAGGTGTTGGGCTACCAATGATGAATTTCGAAAACAATCTCATTAAAGCTTACTTTGACGATTACAATCAGCAAGGCTTTGAATATGCTTATCAGTATCCAGGCATTAACAAAGTCATGCAAGGCGCAGGCCGAGTTATAAGGAGTGAGACGGATCGAGGTGTCATCATCTTGCTCGATAAACGACTATCCAACCGCTATTATAAGAGACTTTTACCAAGAGACTGGGGACATACCACAGCTCGTAGAGAAACTTCAAAGGAAATCATTCAAAATTTTTGGGAGGAGTGACCAAACGATGAAAGTAAGAAAAGCCGTTATACCTGCAGCAGGATTTGGAACTAGATTTTTACCAGCGACAAAATCAATGCCTAAAGAGATGTTGACCATCGTAGATCGCCCAGCAATTCACTACAATGTTGAGGAACTCATTGACGCCGGCATTGAGGATATACTCATTATTATTGGCAGAAATAAAGAAGAGATTCCAAATTATTTTGATCGTTCACCAGAACTCGAATTACTTTTAAAAGATAAGCACAAGGAAGATCTGTTTGATTTAACAGAGCGCATCTCAAATATGGCCAACATACACTATGTGCGTCAGAGAGATGCAAAAGGACTCGGTCATGCGGTGTACTGCGCAAAGACATTTGTTGGCGACGAGCCCTTTGCACTGTTATTGGGAGACGATCTCGTCTACTCTAAGACGCCATGCATTAAACAGCTTGCAGACATGTATGAAAAGTATGAAAGCACCATAATTGGCGTGCAATCTGTCCCTGAAGATCAAGTCAATAAATATGGCATTGTGGGGGGAATCAAAGTGGATGACGATTTATATGAAGTCAAAAATTTGGTTGAAAAGCCTGCCATAGATGAAGCGCCTTCTAACGTTGCGATTATGGGACGTTATATTCTGACAGCGGACATCTTCGAGATGATTGAAAAAACGCCTCTGGGCAAAGGGGATGAAATTCAATTGACGGACTCGCTTAAATTGCTTTTGGAGCACAAAGAAATTTATGCTTATGAATTTGATGGCAAGCGATACGATACAGGCGATAAACTGGGTTATTTAAAGGCCACTGTTGAGTATGCCTTGAGAAATGAAGAACTGTCTGAGGACTTTAGAGCGTATTTAAGAACAATTATATAAAAAGAGGGGTGCTGAACACATAATTGTATGTTCAGCACCCTTTTTTAATGGACTTTAATTTGCTTCATTAATTTCATGAATGTGCTTGATTTTTATAAAAATCACAACAGTGAAAATCACAACATTAAGAGCTCATAAATGGCAGATGCATATATTTCGGTGATCTTTAGAAGATCTTTAATTTCAATATACTCATCTCTCTGATGCATCGTGTCTTCTCTACCAGGGAGTAATGCGCCAAAGGCCACAGAATTGGGCATGCTTCGAGCATAAGTGCCACCCCCTATGGTTATCGGCTTAGAGTCTAGATCACCAGTGCGATCTCGATAGACCTTCATCAGTGTCTTAACGAGAGGATGGTTTGGCTTGAAGAACAAAGGATCCACACCACGCCATTTTGTTATTTGGATGCCTGTGTCTTGAAGTGTACTCTCCACACCGGCTTTTACAAGTTTTTCTTTTGTCGTAATGGGATATCTTACATTTACAACGACTGAGCCGTGATCCTCATCGAGCTCTATGAGACCAAGATTGAAAACGAGTTCATTGTACTCATCTTTCAGGCCAATACCAAAACTTTGACCGTTGGTTTCCATGCCAATGGTTCTGCTTAAAAAGCGTATAAAGTTTGATAGGTCTCCAATTTCCATATCGATTAAGTCCAAAAACTGAATCAGTGCAGAAATGGCATTTTTGCCTTTTTCAGGTGCGCTTCCGTGAGCTGAAACGCCGTAGGATTTTAAAACGGTAACATGATCTTCTTTTATATACTCGATTTGAGTGCCCTTTGTGGCGTTATAAGCCGTTAAGATTTCTTTAATTGGATGATTTTCAATCAGACGCGCTTCTGCATAATCAGGCACCATATTAGGGGCATTGCCCCCTTTGAGGCTTAGAATTTTGATGCCGCCATCCTCACATTTATCCGTGAAGGTCTTTTCAAGTTTAAAAACGATGATTCCCATTTCACCATGAATTACTGGGAAATCTGCATCAGGACTAAAGGAAACGGTGGGAACTTCCTCGTGTTTTAAATAGTGTTTGATACATGAACTGCCACTTTCCTCATCTGTTCCGAGAATGAGGCGTACTCTTTTCTTAGGTTCAATGCCAATATCCTTAAGTGCTTTCATCGCATATAAGCTGGCGATTGCAGGGCCTTTATCATCTATAGCGCCTCGCCCATAAATTCTATCGTTGGCGATTGTGGCGCTAAAAGGTGGATAGGTCCATTGATCGCCTTCAGGGACCACATCAAGATGACATAAGATACCGACCATTTCTTTGCCTTCTCCAAATTCGATATAACCGACATGATTCTCCATATTTTTCGTCTTAAAACCTAAGGCATCACCGAGGGACAAGGTGTATTCAAGTGCGTCTTGAATGCCCTTTCCAAATGGCATATCGCCCTGAGCCGGCGCTTTGACACTTTTAATTTGGATGAGTTCTCGTGTGGATTGAATGACCTCATCTTTAAAGAGTTGAACCGTTTTTTCAAAAGTCATGTTATTTACCTCCGTTTTTTATAGGATTGCCAAGATAATCACCTTTCACAAGCCATTTCAGGAAAGCCTCTTTGGATAAATCTTCAGCATATAAATCGTCGAGTTTTTTTAACATCGTACTGGACTGTTCAATGCCTTGATTAAAATGGATGTTGAAAGCATCAAATTTAAGTGATTTGAGGTCTGTTTCTGTAAAATGATTGGGATACATGAGCTGAGACAAATCGTACTTAAAGAGTTTTGAAAAATTCTGAACCCATGGGTTTTTGCCAATGAGATCAGAGAGCAACACTTTTTGTATGACGAACATGTCATCATAGGCAGAATCGAAATCCTTACTCAAAATACTGGAATTTATAGAGAGTGAATGCAGTATAGGAGACCATAAATGCTTTAAATATGCCGTGGCATGATTTTTATAAGGCGTTACCGTCAGGGTATGAATAGGAACCTGTTCATAATAGGTCACGCACAATGCATCCAAAGCGAGTTCATAAACCTTATGAGCGCGTGGCTCAGGGGCATGCGAACAGATATGTGGATGACACTCAGCATCCAGAATATAATGTGTTAGGTAGCCAGCAACATAAGCCCTTATTGGGGGATGTGTACTCTCGATGGCACAGTCAATCAACAGTTCGAGTGTCCTATGGACATCATGGTGATGAAAATGTGTCCCAAGTGCACTGTAATGCCTTTTTGAAAAAGGGTTTATCTGATGGATATAATAGTAAAAATCAGGACCCTGCGCACCGAAGCAGTAATCTTTCATCAGATCACCTTCAAAGCTTGGTTTTGAGTCCTTAAATTGTAAGTAACGCGTGTATGCTTTTTGAGCGGCAATATGATGGCTCCAAAAATCTGGCAAGACAATCACCTCGACAATAGATTTGATTCACTTCATCATATTATACACCAAATCATAAAACTTGTGTTTCCAAAAGAATCGCTGTAAAATAATAACGGCTAAAAAAATTAGGAAAAGAGGATGATCATGGAGACTATCACAGCACTTTGTAAAACCCTTATTGATGAAGAAAAAATAATACAGATGGTATTGAGTAATGTTAAGAAGGGCGTTGAAAAGACTTATCAAAAAGTAGAGATCAAGCCAGTGCTCATTAAAGAAAGATATCTCTATCATGTTTCCTATTTTTATGAGCAGAAGGTGAAGCACGAGAATTTAGATGGAGAGGCTTTGATGGGCGTGCTCAGTGAACTCTTGGGCGCATATTTTAAACAGGGGGTCATATTTACATCGGAACAGGATTATCAAATTCTTTTCAGTAAAAAGGGAAAAGGCACTTTGCTCAAAAAGGCACCGACTAAATTTGGAATAAACTTATCTCATAATAGAGAAAAGAACTATATTCTTAAAGAGGGCACGCCATGTGATTTTTTAGAGGCACTTGGGGTGATGGATGCCTCTGGGAAAGTCTATAAGAAAAAATATGATAAATACAGACAACTCAATAAATATTTAGAATTTGTAGAAGATGCACTGGATGTTCTTAAAAGCGAAAATGGTCCTATTAAGATCATTGATTTTGGATGTGGCAAAGCTTATTTGACTTTTGCGCTTTATCACTATTTGGTGACTCAAAAAGGGCTTGAGGTAGAGATTATTGGCCTTGATTTAAAAGAGGATGTTATTGAATACTGCAATCAAGTGGCAAAGGATTTGAAATATACAGGGCTTAGATTTGAACTGGGTGATATAAAAGATTATAAGTACAAAGGCAATGTTGATATGGTGGTTTCACTGCACGCTTGTGATACTGCTACAGATGAAGCGCTTGGAAAGGCATGCGCTTGGCATGCCAAGGTGATTTTTGCGGTGCCTTGTTGTCAGCATGAACTCTTTAATCAGATTGAGCAACCCAATTTAGAGCCGCTTTTAAGGCATGGTATTATCAGAGATAAATTTGCAACTTTAGTGACAGACACCCTTAGAATGACCGCGCTTGAAGTCATGTCTTATGAAACTCAGATGCTTGAGTTCATAGACTTAGAGCATACGCCGAAAAACATACTCATAAGGGCCTATTTAAAAGACAAAACCAAGGCAGATGAGCAAGTCGCAGTGAAAACCTACGTGGATTATCGAAATTACTTTTCTGTGAAACCTCATATTGAGAAAGCACTTGGACAAGTCTTTCATGATAAATTGCATTCGTATAATGACGAATTATAAATATTTATGTTCTGAAATAATTCGGAATTCAATTGACTTTGCGGGACCATTCTGTTAATATGACTATGGAATAATTTGATGTGCTATTAAAGTCACACCTTTGAAGCGATTATGCTTTGAAAATGACTGATTATATAAAGTGAGGTGTTTTTATGTCAACTGTTGTTATTGTAGGCGCACAGTGGGGCGACGAAGGAAAAGGAAAAGTTATTGATTATCTTTCAAAACAGGCTGATGTTGTTGTACGCGGTCAAGGTGGAAACAATGCAGGACATACTGTAGTTGTTGGAGACCAAAAGTATGCACTGCGATTAATTCCATCAGGTATTCTAAACAAAGATACGATTAATGTCATTGGCAATGGCGTCGTGTTTGATCCAGAGGGATTTTTAAACGAAATTGAAGGCTTAAAACAAAAAGGTGTTGATGTTTCTTCAATTAGAATCTCAGATAGAGCACACGTGGTATTTCCGTATCATAGAGAAATAGATAAACTTGCTGAAGAGGCAAGAGGTGCCGATATGATCGGGACCACAAAAAATGGCATTGGCCCTTGTTATATGGACAAAGTTGAAAGAAGTGGGATTAGAATCTGTGATTTTATAGATGCCCCTTTCTTTGAAAAGATATTCAGATCACAAATGGAAAACAAAAATGAAATCATCACTAAAATTTATGGTGGTGAACCCCTTGACATAGATGCAACCCTCCAAAAATATAATCTCTATGCAGAGGCCATTAAGCCCTTTGTCAGAGATACTTCTGTAATCGTGTACGAAGCACTTCGAGCAGGAAAAAAAGTTTTACTTGAGGGGGCTCAAGGCACTTTACTTGACCTTGACTATGGAACTTATCCGTATGTCACCAGTTCACATCCTACATCGGGTGGATTTACAATCGGTTCGGGCATTGGACCGAATGAGATCAACGAAGTCGTTGGCATCACTAAAGCCTATACGACAAGAGTTGGGAAGGGGCCATTTGTTACAGAACTTGATAGCGAAGTAGGCGATCTGATCCGAGAAAGAGGCAGAGAATTTGGTACAGTCACAGGTAGACCGAGAAGATGCGGATGGCTGGATACGGTTATGGTGAAGTATTCACAACGTGTCAACGGAATGACTTGTATTGCTCTGATGTTGCTGGATGTGCTCTCGGGTTTTGAGACACTTAAAATCTGTACGGGTTACGAATATAACGGCGAAGTGATAAATGATTTCCCAGCAAGTCTTAATGTGCTTGGTCAGTGTAAACCTATTTATGAAACACTTCCAGGATGGCAAGAAGATATTTCTGAATGTGATACGTTTGAGAAGTTACCTGTAAACGCTCAAAATTATATTAAGCGCATTGAGGAACTGGTTGGTATTCCTGCTAAAATCATCTCTGTTGGACCAAAGAGAAGCCAAACAATCATCAGAGGTGACATCTATTAAGCAAACTTTAAAATGGACAGTCTTACATTTAGGGATAGTTTTTATTCAATAGGCCTAGATAAAATAGAACTGGGGCTTGATTATATAAAAATAGAGCGTATGATATAATTAAGTTTATATATAAAGTATCAGCTTCCTCAATGATTACATAGTGTAATACTGGGGGAGCTGTTTTTAGGTTGCAGTAGAGCGGGTATAGAATAGAAAAATTGGAATTAAGAGATTCATTGATGTAATTGGCGTGAGATGATTTTAATGGGGTGAGAGGCATGGAAAACAAGGTAATTCATATGGATGAAGTGCAGAATATTATGAACAAGACCATACAGGCGATAGACGACAGTAGAGATCAATTGCTTGATATTGTTGAGACTGCCAGAGAAGAATATGATCTTCTTAAAGCGGAACTTGCAAACCTCAAAAGGGATATTGACCGTGTCATCAGCGAAGTCGATAGACTTTCCATAAAGGATAAAATGGTAAGAAACCATCTAGCTAACGTTTCTAAGGCTTTTAACACACATACTGAAGAGGATATTAAGCAAGCTTATGAGAGGGCATCTGATGTAAGAATAGAATTGACTTCTATACGCAAAGAAGAAGAACTGCTCAAAACAAGGCGTTCTATGCTGGAGATATCCATGAAACGCTCTATGAAAAACATCCAAAATGCAGAACATGTGGTCAATCAAGTGACGATTGCAGTAAGCTACTTAAAAGGTGAGATATTCTCTGCAATTGAGGATATGGGCGCAGAGAGCATGCTTCTTGGTGTGAAAATTTTGGAGGCTCAGGAAAACGAGCGCAGGAGAATTTCACGAGACATCCATGATGGCCCAGCTCAACAGATTGCTTCCATCGTTATGAAAGCGGAATTCTGTGAACGCATCATCAAAAATGATTTTGAAAAGGGCATGAGAGAGCTTGCTGAAATGAAAGCTGCTACGAAGAAGGCTCTTAAAGAAGTCAGAGATATCATTCAGGATTTGAGGCCGATGTCTCTAGATGAAATCGGTCTCAATGAAGCCATTGAAACATATGCAGTGAACTATGGTAAAACGCATCAGATCTCCGTAAAGACGAGAATCAAGAAAATGACTTTTCCTGTGGAGGCAATCATACAAGTGGCAGTGTTCAGACTCGTACAGGAGATTCTCAACAATGTAAAAAAGCATGCCAAAGCCAGTCAAGTCAACATTGAACTTGAATATGATGCCGTGTATCTTAGATTGATAGTTGCGGATGATGGTGTGGGATTTGATTTAGAAAAGACTTTAAAAAAAATAAAAATGGAACATACTTCTTTTGGCCTTTTAGGGCTTTATGAACGCGTCAATCAACTAAGAGGAGAACTTGAAATTGTATCTGAATTTGGAGAAGGCACGACTTGCACAATTAAATTGCCAATAAATCGGGAAGTGATTGCTCATGAACGACAGTAGCGGAAGCGTGAAAATAGCATTAGAAAGATGATCAAACGAGATCACGATCCATAACCTTCTAAAAGGCGATGAATCGTGATCTCTTTTTTGTATCCATTATTTCCGATCGGATAACGGTGTGTATTTTTGGCGTTGATGTGGACACACATAGGCTGGTCGGATGATCTTTGTGTCACTCATAACCTGTTCAATTCGATGTGCGCACCATCCTGCCATACGTGCCACTGCAAAGAGTGGTGTATAGAGTTCTTCAGGAATATCTAACAATTGATAGACAAGTCCAGAGTATAAATCCACATTTGCACAGATGGTCAAACCTGGCCCCTTCTTTTTTCTTAAGAGTTCAATACCGATGAGCTCCACATTTTCATAAAGTGAAAATAACTTCAACTTGCCTTTTTCAGTGGCAAGTTGTCTTGCCTTTTCTTTTAAAATAACAGCCCTTGGATCAGATTTAGTATAGACTGCATGTCCCAAACCATAAATTAGACCTGAACCATCATAGGCTTCTTTGTTAATGACTTTTTCAAGATAAGCTCTAATTTCGTCTGCGTTGCCAATATCGGTGACATTTTGGTTGAGGTCGAGCATCATATCTCTGACGCGATTATTGGCGCCGCCATGTTTGGGTCCTTTTAAAGAGCCCACTGCAGTGCTGATGGCCGAATAAGTGTCTGTGCCACTGGATGAGACCACATGCACAGCAAATGCAGAGTTATTGCCGCCTCCATGATCTGCGTGAAGCACAAGTGCCAAATCAAGTGTGGATGCTTCAGTTTCAGTATATTGGTTATCGCTTCTAATCATGTGCAGAATGTTTTCTGCTGTGCCCACACCCTCTTTGGGTGCATGTATGAAGAGACTTTTGCGATCAAAATAATGGCGTTTCGCTTGGTAACCATAGGAGACAATGGTGGGCACCCGGGCAATGAGTTTGATACACTGAAGAATAAGATTTTCAACGGCAAGCTCATCAGGATGTTCATCATGTGAATACAAGACCAAAATACTTCTCTGAAGCTTATTCATGATATCTTGGCTTGGAATCTTAAGAATCATATTTTCTGTGAAACCTTGGGGTAATTGTCTGTAGGCATCAATCATATTGTTGAAGTCTTCAAGCTCTTGTGGATTTGGAAGTTGTCCAAAGAGGAGTAGGAAGATCGTCTCTTCAAACAAGCGTGTACCACTGGAAGCATTTTTACTGACAATATCATAGAGATCAATACCACGATAGTAAAGACGTCCTTCATCAGGACTTTTTTCTCCATCTATCAACTGATAGCCGTGAACGTCACTGATGCCTGTAATGCCTACAAGGACACCAGTACCGTTGTTATTTCTGAGGCCGTGTTTAATATCAAATCGTTTAAAATTTTCAGGTGCAATGACATTATTTTGATTCGCAAGATCAACTAAGTGCTGATTTGTGAGTTTTAGCTGTTTTAAGTCCGTATTTTGACCGGGTAAAACTTGATTAAAAATATCGGCAAAGCCCATAGTGACACCCCCTTTATAAATTATAATTTCCCCTTAGAGTCTTTTTATAACGGCATCGGTGAACTCAGACGTTGTAAGTGTTCCTCCTAGGTCCTTGGTTCTTGTATCCGCATGATCCAAGACGGCAGTGATGGCTTGAGTGATCGCCTGTGCGGCTTTCATTTCGCCAAGATGTTCAAGCATGAGGACACCGGAAAGAATGCAGGCCGTCGGATTGGCCAAATTTTGACCGGCAATATCTGGCGCACTGCCGTGTACGGGTTCAAAGATTGCCATATCTTCACCGATGTTTGCGGAAGGTGCAAGTCCAAGGCCGCCTATCAGACCAGCTGCAAGATCTGATAAGATATCGCCATAGAGATTTGTAGTGACGATAATGCCGAATTGAGAGGGCTTCATCACCATTTGCATAGCGGTATTATCCACGATCATCTCCACCAATTCAACTGTTGGATATTTTTTGGCCACAGCTCTGACAGTTTCTAAGAAGAGACCGTCGCATTGTTTTAGAATGTTGGCTTTATGAACTACGGTGATTTTAGAAGCATTTAATTTTAGGGCATGTTCAAATGCGGCTGTTGCAATTTTCATGGATGCGCTACGCGTTGTCACTTTTTCTGCAACGATATGATCTTCCGAAATAACATGTTCTATGCCGGCATATAACCCTTCCGTATTTTCTCTGAAGATGACGAGGTCGATGGATTCGTCATATCGAGTAGGGATAATTTTTTTTATGGGTCTCACATTGGCATAGAGATTGTATTTTTGTCTGAGAAAGACATTGATGCTTTTAAAACCAAATCCAATAGGCGTTGTAATGGGCCCTTTTATAGCTACTTTATTCGTTTCAAGACTCTTGAAAAGTGCCTCACTGAGTTGTCCATCTACAATATTGAATACTTCCCAATCGATTTTTAAGTCACTGTGAAGTTCAAGCGCTGCATCTATAATGGATCGAGTGCTTCCGGAGACTTCTGGACCGATGCCATCCCCTTTAATTAATGTAATTTTCACGATAAACCTCCAATTTTGATGTAATTTAAATAACCACGGTTTAAAAGTATTTGACGCTCGCGTTCGGAGCCTGTAAAATGAGCTGCAATTTTGCATTTGTCATTTGTGAGAAAAACATTTGTTCCTTCCGATATGGCAGATTCAAGCCCTTGAACTTCAAAAGTCATTTCAGGTGTAATCAGATCATAATCATCTGGGTTATTAAAGACTATAGGCGCAATACCTGCGTTGATGAGATTAGATCTGTGGATTCGAGCAAACGATTTTGCCAAAACAATTCTCACCTTTAGATAAAGAGGCACAAGTGCGGCATGTTCTCTGCTGGAACCTTGCCCATAATTTTTACCGCCGATAATGAGAACATGGTCCATGGATTTGCATCTTTCGGGAAACTCGGGATCAATGTTCTTAAAGCAATACTCTGAAAGATACGGAATATTAGAACGAAACGGCAACAAACTTGATGTGGAAGGCACAATGTCGTCTGTGGTGATGTTATCCTCAGTAATGAGTCCAACCTTGACGTTTTTGATTTCTCTTACATCAAAGCTATCTGGCAGCGGTTTGATGTTTGGACCTCTCACAATTTCACCTTTGCAGGTGGGTTGAACCAAGAAACTGTCATTGGTTGTAAACTTTTTAGGCAGTTTTATCTGCTGAGCTGTTTTAGGTGCAGTGACTTGACCCGTGATCGCAGAAAGTGCTGCTGTAAGTGGACTTACTAGATAGACGCCTGCGGAAGGCGTACCGCATCTGCCTTTAAAGTTTCGATTAAAAGTCCTAAGTGAAACGCCTTCACTGATTGGCGATTGTCCCATGCCGATACAAGGCCCACAAGAAGGTTCGAGAATTCGAGCACCTGCTTTAATCATATCTGAAAGTGCGCCGTTTTCTGCAAGCATGGTATATACATTACTTGAGCCTGGCGTTATGGAAAGGCTTACGTGAGAGGCTATCTGCTTGCCTTTTAATAGTGCTGCAACTTGCATCAAATCTGAGAAGGAGGCATTTGTGCAGCTGCCAATAGCCACTTGGTTGACTTTCAAGCCCTCTATTTCAGAAACGGAAGTGACATTATCCGGCGCGTGTGGTTTGGCCACCATTGGGATGATCTCACTGAGGTTGACGATGAGCGTATCATCATATACGGCATCTGGTTCTGCATATAACGGCGTGAAATCACTTTCTCGATTTTGTCTTTTTAAAAAGGCATGTGTGATGGAATCGCTTGGGAATATAGATGTCGTCGCACCGAGTTCAGCCCCCATATTGGTCAGGACAGCGCGATCCGGAACATCCAGTGAGCGTATGCCCTCGCCGCCGTATTCGATGATGTAGCCGACGCCACCTTTTACAGTGAGCTTTTGAAGAATCACTAAGATAATATCTTTAGCAGTAACGCCTGGTGATGGTATGCCATCGAGTTGAATCTTCATCTTTTTAGGATTTCGAATAAAGTATTTGCCTGTTGCCATGGCAGTGGCAACGTCTAAACCCCCTGCACCAATGGCGAGCATACCGATGCCGCCAGCTGTGGGCGTATGACTATCCGATCCCAACAGTACTTTAGTTGGCTTTGCAAAGCGTTCAAGATGAACCTGATGACAGATGCCACCACCTGCTTTAGAGAGTATGATGCCAAACCGATCTGCACAGGATTTGATGTATTCATGATCATCAGCATTTTCTGTAACCGTTTGAAGAGTATTGTGATCAATATAGGCAACGGAAAGCTCAGTGGCAACTTTTTCGATCTGCATAGCTTCAAGTTGTAGATATGCCATAGTGCCAGTTGTATCTTGAGTCAATGTCTGATGCACTTTAATACAAATTTCATCCTCTGTCTGTGAAATGAGGTGAGCGTCAATAATTTTATCAAATAGTGATTTCATATGGGAAGCCTCCTTTGTATACATTATAATTGTATACAATTATACATAAGACCTTTGTTTCGGTCAAGAGGATTTTCCATAAAAAAAAACTTTTTTGCAACATTTTAAAAGACTTCTTTCAAAATGAGTGAGATCATTCTAAAAAAAGTCTTTCTGAGTCGTACTTTTGTATGAAATTATTTTAAAAATGATAAAAACTGCAAAGAGACTTGCAGTTTTGAATGTGTGATTGAATTGCCGATTGTAGTATTACAATCTTATATTGAGTTAATGAATGAGAAAGTATTCTAATTCAATGAATGATAAAGGGGTTATACTTCCCATCTAACATCTGGACCATAAAACTTGATGAGCTGAAAATGCCCTTTAATCCGAGAATCAATACGATCATTATAGAAAGAAGCTATTTCAGAGAGCTTAATATTGGTGGAGATAATGACGCTTTTCTCATTGAGAATGCGCGTGTTGAGAATATTGTAAAATTCATTGATGGTAAAATTATTGGCAGTCTCTGTCCCGAGGTCGTCAATAATGAGTAGATCACAATCGAAGAGTTGTTGATATGCCATTTGGATAAACTCGTTGTTTTTATCGGTAAAGGTTCTTTTTTCAAGGATATTGATGATGCCAAAAGGCGTCTGATAGATAACGGAAAAACCTTTGTCCAAAAGCGCTTTAGCAATTGAATTGCAAAGGTAAGTTTTCCCAAGACCACTTGAACCAAAGAACAACAGGTTTTTATTGTTGGGGAAGGACTCAACAAAAGCTTCGCTTTCGGATAAAATTTGCATCATGTTTTCGCGCTGGGTAAGTGATTCTTTTGCAAGCGCTTCATCAGAAAACACTTTGAGATTAAAGTGCTCAAAATTTTGTTTTTCCATTTGCTTTTCAATATTGGACATTTGGTAAGCGACGCTGATGAGTTTTTGATTGAAACAAGAACAGCGTTCATTGGTTTCAAGATAGCCTGAATCGCCACATTTTGAACATTTGGGTTGGAGTTCCAAGTAATTCGTAGGGATATTGTTCTTGATCATAATCATCGCCTTTTCTGATTTTAAGGCGTCTAAAGAGAGCTTGAGTTCTTGCAACATAATTTCCGCATCTTGTGGGGATTTCATAATGGCTTTAGAAATTTCTGCTCCGATTTGGCTCATTTGAAGATCAATTTCCTGAAGTCTCGGAAATCTTTCATATAGCAGCATTTTACGGACCTTGCGATCGTGTTTGTTCAATTCTTGTTGACGTTTGTAACTGTCAAAGATCTCTCTGTATGGATTAGATGTATTCATAAAGTAATAACCTCATTCATTTCAAGTTTTTTCCCTTTTTAAGGAGTAAAGCTTCAAGTTCATCCTCTGAATAGGTGCGTTCTTTTTCTATCGTATATTGTTTTTTGCGTGATTTGGCCGGGATAGATTTTTGAGAAGCTGTATTTTCGGGTTTTTCAGTTCGGCTATAGGCTTCAAATGTCAAGATATTTCTAGCATGCAAATCTTTTAAACGGGTCTCAATATAGTTGAAATTCATATTCATCGTGCTTTTCGAAAAGCTTTTGAGCAGATCATAGAGGTCGTTGGGTTCAAAGTGATATTCATCTATCCAACGGTCAATGGCCTCTTTCTCCGCCTGATTTGCCATGCGAAAAGACATCCCCAGTATACGTAAAACTTCTTTATAGACTTTAAATCGGCGCGTGGACATCTCAATGGATTGATCAATGGCCTCAATTGTACTGAAACCTTGATCAATCCAACTGTTTAAAAGAGAATCAATTGCTTTAATATTTCTGATATTTCTTTCAATGTAGTTGTATTCAAAAGCGCGAACAATAATGTCGGCATTTTTATAATAGTGTGTGTAAAAATCGTTGATTTTTCTGTAATCGGCGTGCTTTAAAGGCGTTGCAATGATTTTTTCAATCCGTGCACAAAGCGCCTTAAATTTTTCGTTTTCTTTCACAAACACCGCATTTTTTGCAGAGGCTGTCTTAGAGGGCGCTGTGGATTTAGAAACAAAGTTATCTAAAATATAGAGTTCCCTTAAAGATAAAAATTCAACATCATAAGCCACCTGATCTTCGTGAAAATGTCTTACGATGAGTTTTTTACCTTCCCAATAGATCCAAGCTTCATGTATGTCTTCAATTGGTATTTTCAACATATTGGCAAGAACAGCATTGTCAAAGCGATAGTTTTTATTTTCTTCTTTGGAAAATAAAAGCCCCATCAAGTATACTTTGACATACGTGCCGCTGGCAATGGGGAGAAAATCTGTAATGAACATATTCTCAATATTGAGTTCGCCGATATCAAATGATGGTATTTTTCGATAAAAACCCATTTTTCCCCCTTTAGTACACTGTTAGAGTGTCAAATTTCAAAAGTAGAGTAGCCTTCGTCCAAGTGTTGTCGTCCATAAGTGGTACACGATACAGCAAAGGGCGAAAGGATTAAGCTAAATGGATGTGACACTCTAATCATACTTTCTATAGTCATAAGTTAATGTAGCAATATTATAGCATAAAGCCCTAAATATAGACACCATCATAAAAGGATGCAGCTGAAGAACACTTTTTTTTATTCAATAAAACCCCATAATGTTGTTGTATAATCACAATATAAATCAATATATTGTAGATGACGTGATTTTCAAAAAAAATAAAAAATTAAAACATTTATCTCTAATTCTCCATGTGATATAATAAAATAGGTATTTTTGTAGATTTAGAGAGAGATGATACAAAACCACTTACTTAAAAGGAGTATAGGATGGGGAAACAGAAAGAGAATCGTACGTATCAGAAACGGGTCTATAAGCATACACCACAGAAATACTATATAAAAGGCGATCGAAATATTGCAAGAAAAGAGAGAGTGCTCGAGTGGCTTGTCAGAATCATTGCAATGTTATTCTACCCTGTATATATGTTGATGGTAGGCTTTAATAAACTCGTAAAATACGTAAAGACAAAGGATTGGAAATCTGTGCTGAACATAAAAGGATTGAATGCACAAAAAAAGCAGAATTCGAACCCGTATTATAAGAAGTCAAATTCAAAATCGAAAAAGGGCACGAACAAATCGACTTTATCGAGAAAAGATCTCTCTTTCAAATTTTCAGGTGACAAATTTAAAGAGCGTATTTCAGCATTTGCGAGCAAGTCTTTAGAGTTATTTAAGACACATAAAATTATAGCGATTTCTGTCTTGACAGGCATTGTTGCCTTAGCAGGAGGCGGTTATGCGTGGACACATATTCATAAGACACCTACGATAGATTTGGCAACAGGAGAAATGCACATCGTTTCAGTGGGCAATAAAACAGTTTCTTCGGAACCGCTTTTGGAAAAACCATATATTGAAAACTTAGGATTTGCAAGTTTGGAGTCCTATCAAATAAAAGCGAATGGCAATGTTTTATGTAATTTTAAAACAGAGGCTGAAGCCAATCAATTGCTAGATGATCTTAAGAAGATGTACACGAGTAATGCAGCTGTTGAATTTTTAGAAACCTATTTCAGCGAAGAGGTTGAAGTCGACAAAGGTTATGTTGAAATCACTAAATTCAATGGTTATGATGAATTGGAATCTGCACTCGCATTCATTGTGAAGGGCACAAAAGAAGAGAAATTACATGAAGTTCAAAAGGGTGAAAACTACTGGGTCATTGCAAGTTATTATGGTATTAACCCTTCTGATCTCGAAAAGGCAAATCCGAATGTCAAGCCTGAAACATTGCAGATCGGGCAAAAAATAAGTTTGGTTGTACCACGACCTCTAATCAGCGTCTGTACAGTTGAACAAGCTGCTTACAACACCGAAATGCCTTTTAACGTCACTTATGAGGAGACGAATTCTCTCTACAAGGAAGAGACGAAGACAAAGGTAAAAGGCGTACTTGGTGAAAAAGCTGTTGTGGCTAAAATTACACGTCAAAATGGTAGAGAAATTGGACGCATAATTATTGAAGAGTCCGTGATTTCCGAGCCAGTTGATAAAGTTGTTTACAAGGGGACAAAAGATCCTCCGCCTAAAATGGGTACAGGTGTACTGGCAAAGCCGACTTCGAGAGGTGTTATCACATCTGGATTCGGATGGCGATGGGGAAGACGTCATGAGGGTATTGATATTGGACTTCCAGTCGGTTCTGATGTGAAGGCAGCGGATGGTGGCGTTGTCACTTTGGCAGCTTATAGCAGTTCTTATGGAAACTATATCATCATAGATCATGGTGGTAACATGTCTACGCTTTATGCACATAACAGCAAGCTGTTGGTGAAAAAGGGCGATAAGGTTTACAAGGGACAAGTGATCAGCAAAAGTGGTAACACAGGGAGAAGCACAGGACCACATCTCCACTTTGAAGTTCGTAAAAATGGTGTTCCTCAAGACCCAACAAAGTATGTGAATTATTAATTTGAGAATGAAGGAAGTGTTAGCGTGGGCTATGCTTCCTTTTTTTAAAGACTTTAAACCTTTATTATAATAAGATATAATGGGTGTAGTTGAAAAAAATAAAATGACGGATGTTGAATCAAATCGGATGTGTATGAGCTTTCGCGATCATTACGGCGCAAAAGGTTACGGACGGCTGGATGAGTTCAACGCTTTGGACAGATTGTTATATATGTAAATGAGTATGCGCACAATAAGGGGGCGGAAGTATGAGTAAAAAGATTTTGATTGTGGATGATGAAAAGCCAATCTCGGATATTATCAAGTTTAATTTGTCGAAAGAAGGCTATGAAATTGATACCGCATTTGATGGTGATGAAGCGCTTAAAAAGGTATATCAGTTTCAACCGGATTTGGTACTATTGGATGTGATGTTGCCTAAATTAGATGGCTTTCAAGTTTGCAGAAAAATTAGAGAGAGCTTTAATATGCCCATCATTATGTTGACGGCAAAAGAAGAAGAAGTAGATAAAGTGCTTGGTTTTGAACTGGGTGCAGATGACTATATTACAAAGCCTTTTGGTATGAGAGAGCTAATCGCTCGTGTTAAAGCCAACATTAGAAGAGTTGAACTCCTGGATGTGGATTCAGGTGGCAATAATATCATTACAGCAGGCAAACTTCATATAGATCTCGATCGATATGAAGTCAAAAAAGAAAATGAAGTGATTGAATTGACGCTCAGAGAATTTGAACTCTTGAAGTTCTTGGCGACACAATCCAATCAGATTTTCACAAGGGAACAACTTCTCAAAGATGTCTGGGGCTATGAATACTTCGGAGATATTAGAACGGTGGATGTTACCGTTAGACGTCTTAGAGAAAAAGTGGAAGATGATTCAAGTGAACCCACTTACATTATGACTAAACGCGGTGTAGGCTATTACTTTAAAAAGAGCTAAAAAAGGCGTTTAAGGGAGGGTTAATGTTTACAAGCATAAGATCACGATTTACAATTATTTATTTCTTGCTTGTGTTCATCGCCATGATTATTGCAGGTATTTTTATCATACAGTCTTTTGAGGATTACAACCTCAACATTGCGTCTGAAAGATTAGATGATATAGCTCAGATTATGATATCTGAGCTATCTAAAATTGAGGACAGTGACTTAGTGAGTAATAAAAAGCTTATACAAGCATCCATTGATAATCATGCAGATATCGGACTGAGAGAGGAAATATTCATAATAGATGCTGAAAGCCAGCAAATTATTGCTTCGAGTTCAGAGAATTTCGATGGCAACCTATCGGATATACTGGATGACGGTCTTGTCATCGATGGTCTTTTAGGTCAGAAAGTGGAAAAGAATATCCAAATTTCAGAGAACGTTAGGACCAAGGACAAGGTCTATCCAATTAAGTTTTCAAATAAACTGGTGGGATTGATGTACTTAAGATTTGATCTTTTGGATATCTATACGAGTCTTAACAAGACGCGTATGATCATACTTCAGGCCATATTGACTTCTTTGGGCGTGACCATTTTTATCGGCTTTATCATTTCAAAGAGCATCACGGATCCGATCAACGAGATCACTATAAAGGCCTCCAAGTTGGCTGAGGGCAATTTTGATCAGATGGTTGAAGTTCGTTCAGATGACGAAATTGGAACACTTTCGAAAACTTTTAACTTCCTGACTTTAGAGCTCAAAAAAGGCATTCGCGAAGTTTCCAGAGAAAAGAGTAAACTGGAAGCCATTATCAATTATATGGAAGATGGCCTTGTTGCCATTAACGAAGAAGGCCAAGTGATTCACCACAACCCAAAGGCTTTAAAATTATTGGGATTTGATGAAGTCTTAGATCAAGATATCATAGGGGATTTGATGTCCATATACAATTCCGGCAAATTGGGCACGGGTATTGGGACTAAAAACGTCAAATACAATAAACGCGTTCTAAAAGTCAATTTTGCGCCTTTTCTAGATGAAAGGTCTGTGAAAGTCGGGGCGGTATTTGTACTTCAAGATATCACGGAAGAAGAACGTCTAGACAATATGCGAAGAGAGTTTGTGGCAAATGTGTCGCATGAACTCAAAACCCCTCTTACCAGTATAAAGAGTTATACGGAAACGATTCTAGACGGTGTTGAAGACCCTGAACTTCAAAGAACTTTTTTAGAGGTTGTCAACACTGAAGCGGATAGAATGTCGCGTTTGGTGAGAGATTTACTAGAACTGAGCAACTTCGACTCCGATACGGTTAGACTTAAGAAAAATGAGTACAATATCAATCAGATGATCAACAGTTGTGTTTTTAAAGTTAAGGTTACTGCAGATCAAAAGAGACAGACCATCATTAAACAATTGCCAGAAAAAGCTTTAATCGCCGTTGTGGATTATGACAAGATTGAACAAGTGATCCTCAATATTCTCTCCAATGCAATTAAATACACTGGAGAGGACGGGCAAATCGAGGTAGAACTCAGGACTGGGGAAACCAGTGAATGGTTTGATATCGTGGTTATGGACACGGGGATGGGCATTCCAAAAGAAGACCTCGATAGAATCTACGAACGATTCTACAGAGTAGATAAAGCAAGGTCTAGAGCGCTTGGCGGCACAGGGCTTGGCCTTTCAATCGCCAAAGAAATCGTCGAAGCACATCGCGGTAAAATTGAAATTACTTCTGAATACGGATTGGGTACAAAAGTTACAATTTCTCTGCCGTTTCAAGAAACGCTTAACGTGTAATGCCATTTTAAATCTTATGTAATCTCTCTGTAATATACGTATTGTATAATAGTTATATAATTGTGAGTTAGACGGTAAAAAAGTTGGAGGCGTTTAAATGGGTCGTAAATTATTGAGCATGGCGATAAGCCTGTTGATCATATTGAATATGGGCATGGTATTTGGTATAGAAACCAAACAACCCCCCTCAATTTCTGCTGGAGAACTTATTATTGCAGAGCCTGTATCGGATATTCTATATGAGAATAAGCCCGTCTTTTTGAACGTAAATATCAGTGCAAAGGCAAAGGTTAATGTTCAGGAACACCCTTTAAATCTCACACTTGTAAAATTGGAAGATAAATTGCCTTTTGCGGAAGAACTGGATAAGAATTTGAATATACCCATTATAAAACTTTCGTCCAGTGCGCTTTTAAAAGAGTCGCCATCTGTACTCTACGTGGTTGTAGATCCAGCTTTAGAAAAGACAGAAAATACGGATGATTATAAGATTGAGACAGAGATCATCAATAAATATTTTAAAATGGCCGAAGAGATCAGTGCTTTAAATGCGGAGATCCTATCTGCAAATAAAAAATATAAATTGGATGCTTTAACAGAAGTGAGTCTTAGTAAGTCAAGTGAAGAGGTTAAAAAAGCCTACAAGACTTGGATTGCAAATAAAGCTGTGCTGTTGAAGCAGAAAAAAGATTTTGAGCAAGTACAGGCAACTTACTTGAGTTTGTTTGAAGTGAACATATTAGAGGATCAAGTTGACAAATTGAGTTACTTGAAAGAGGTTGGCAAACTTGATATTGGAAAATATAAATTGAGATTTACAGATGATGATGGTATTTTCATCAAAGAGATGGTTTTTGAAGTCGTAAAGGAAGATGATACTTTGAAGGCGATTACACCTACTATTAATGTCAACGATAATACAGAGAAATAAGGAGCAACACTTTGAAAGAGCGTATTAAATCTATTGCTCTCATCAGTTTAATCTTCATGGCGCTTATCTTAAGCAGGTGGGTATTATACGATGGCTTAAAGACGAATATCGTCAAGAACAGTGAAAGCGAAGTGAAAATGGTTAACCTTAATTCGTATATTAACCCCCAAAGTTATCTTATTAGCTTTGGGGGTATGTCATATACCAAGGTTTACGATCAAGAAATTCGCAATCAGATCTGGGAGAACCTCCAACCGTATATTTTTACCACATTGAGTAACTATGAGACCCTTAAAATTATTGACGAAAAAGCATATGTAGAGGCATTTTCAACTAAAAGTATTTTACTGAAGATGCCTCTTGAGTTGCGTCTATCTGACTTGGCGACATTCTATGGTATAGAGGACATACCCGAAGAACTGGCAGCGGTTATTCCAACTGAATATCTGATTGTCGGTGACGAAACGCAATCGCTCTATTTGCTGGATGGTGCTTCTCAGCAGTATTATAAAATTAAGAGCAAGACTTTTACACATGATGTTTCGAAACTGTTTGAAGTTATAAAATCGAGAGAGTTTGTTGAATACAGAAAGGTGAGCGATCGATTTAGCCTTGAAAGTACAATGGGCGAAGATAAAAATTATTTGAATTATACCTTGATTCCAATTCAATACAAATATCTGGTGCCTAATCTGAAAATTCAAAACGAGGTCGATTTGGACTCTGAGCAATTTGATGATCAAATCAGAATCATTGCAAAGGCTGTTTTCGGGAATCGTTTTGACTTCATCAAAAGACTTGAAGACATCAATGGATCTGTGATTTTCATGTATGGTTATGGCGATAAGGCGTTGACTATTACCCGTGAAGGTGTGGTTTCGTATAGTCAGAAGTATAATGCAAACGATAAATCGAGTGTTTCTATGGCTAAAGCTTTAGCGCTCGCCTGTGGAGAACTCGAGCCGTTTGGTGTTTTGCCAAGTGGTGTCAACTTGATCAAATACGAATCTAAATTAGAGAATGGCATAACGACCCAAATTTTTTCGTTTAATTATAAGTTGGGTAATTATGAAGTTATGCCTCAAAATAATTTAAGTGCAGACATTCGTGTGGTGGTTAAAGGTAACCAAGTGATCCATATCACTAAGAATGTAAAATCCTATATTGGAGACGCCAATTTAGAGCGTGCTTTAGGCTACAATAAAATGTTTGATATAGATGAATGTATCACGAGTAACTATTTAGATGTCAGTATCTATTATTTGCAAGACAACAATATCTATGATGCTTCGATGAATAGCGTTCAATACCATTATGATATTCGAAGTGCGATTTCAAGTATTGAAATGAATTATTACCAGTTGGATGAAACACACATGATTCCAGTATGGGCAGTTGAGATCAGTGGTAGGACTTATATCTTTGATGCTTATACAGGCGACATCATTACGTCATATAGATGAGGAAGTATTATGGATTGGCCGAGGATTAAAACAATTTTAATTATGGTATTGCTAGTGACAAATATCCTTTTAGGGGTTATGATTGTTAACGAACAAAAAACTTTTCAAAGAGAACAATCAGAAAAAATTGACAATATTCGTGCGCTTTATGAGAAGAGAGGCATCACTATATTGCCAATGAGTCTGAAATTTCCAGATAAGATCGAATCCTTAAATGTGGAATATGACACCTATGGTGAAAGTGAACTGCGTACCATTTTAGGAGATGATTACGAGTATGATGGTTCTAGATACTTAAATAGAGATGAAATGGTGCTCCTTACAGGCACGACATTAGAATATTTCGTCAATATTTATAGACCTCAGGAAGATTTGTTTGATATAGAGATCACAACGCCGTTTGCCCTTTTAAGCAATGGGACAGAAATAAAATCGGTTTGTGATGATTTTTTAAAGGCACTTAATATGGATCAAGATTATGTTTTTGAACACTATAAAACAGAGGGGCAATTGACCTACATTTGTGTAAAACAGATCTACAAAGATTATTTTTTAGATGATTCTTCAATGATTTTTGTCATTAAAGACAAAGAAATTGTAGGCTTTAAACGTAAGTGGTTAAATATCCTTGATAACAATGCTCAATCTAAGTATCCAATCATTTCAATAGACAAAGCATTGTATGAGTTGATGATGAACTTTAAAGAAGAAGATGTTATTTCTGAAATTGCCATTGGGTATAAACTCAATGATAGCAGTTTGCTTGTGAGTGACCTCGTATCAGGGGAAGCTCTACCGTATTATAAAATCAAATTGGAAGCAGGCAAGTGCTATTATGTTCAAGCGGTTTCTGAAACACAATAATCTGAGATACAATAGAAAGAGGCGTTATGTCATTTTATTTTTGCTCGCTGGCCAGTGGCAGTTCTGGAAATTGTCAGTTTATAGCATCGGACAAGACAAAACTTCTTGTGGATGCAGGCATGAGTGGGCGTTATATTAAAAATTCGCTGAGCAATATCGATGTGGATATCAATCATATTAATGGTATTTTATTGACACATGAGCACGCAGATCACATCAGTGGTGTGGGTGTGCTCATGAGACGACACAAAATTCCGCTTTATGTGACGGAAAAGACATGGGAAGCATTAAAACACAAGATTGGCAATATAGATGAGCATTTACTACACCTATATGATCGAATTGATAATATTGAAATTGGCGACATATTTGTGCAATCGGCGAGAATTTCACACGATGCAGTAGATCCGCTTTGTTATGCACTGATGCATGGCAATAAAAAAATAGCGATTGCCACGGATTTAGGCACAATTTCTGATGAAGTTGTGGAAAAATTTAGAGACAGTGATCTTTTAATGATTGAGTCCAACCATGATATTGAGATGCTCAAAGTAGGGCCATATCCAATTTACTTAAAAAGGCGTATTCTCAGTGAATACGGCCATTTATCCAATGAGGATGCGGGTTACATCGCCAAAGAAATTATAGAATATGGCAAAGTCAAGCACGTTTTGCTGGCGCATTTGAGTAAGGAAAACAATTTTCCAGAATTGGCTTTTGAGACAGTAAGGGGCATTTTGGAAGAAGCGGGCATCAAGGACGGCGTGGATATTAACTTGGACTTGACCTACAGAGATAAAGTGGGAAAAACCTATAAATTGTTATAAAATACTGGAGGTAGCGGATGAACGTCAAATTTATTGAATCATTGTCAAATGCGTATGGTGCACCAGGTTTTGAGGATGATGTGAATGCAGTTATCAGAGATTATGTGAAAGATCAGTTTGATATTCAAGAAGATACCATGAGAAATCTGATTCTCATGAGAAAGAATCACGATGGTGACAAACCGATATTAATGCTAGATGGTCATTCGGATGAAGTGGCTTTTATCGTGCAGTCCATCAGACCTAATGGAACGCTTAGGTTTGTCCCTAATGGATCGTGGTCTGCTCAAAATGTGGCGGCACACAAAGTGAGGATCAGAAATGCAGAAGGTGTGTACATTGAGGGCGTAGTTGCCTCTAAGCCACCTCATTTTAGTTCAGGACCAGAGATGCTTATTCCAATCAGTGAGATGCTAATTGATGTGGGGGCTTCTTCATATGAGGAAGTTGTCAATGATTATAAAATTGAGATTGGGGCGCCAATCGTGCCTGATGTGACATTCTCCTATAATGAAGACCGAGGTATTATGCTTGGGAAAGCCTTTGACAATCGGTTGGGATGCGGCTGTGTTGTCGAGGTGCTCAAGGCAATTGAAGGTATGGACCTTGCCATTGATGTGGTGGGTGCAATTTCTACTCAAGAGGAAGTTGGCGGCAGAGGCGCTAAAGTCAATGCACAAATGATTGAACCCGATATTGCCATTGTGTTTGAAGGGACACCTGCGGACGATACCTTTAGAGACGTTTACGATGCGCAAGGGGCGCTTAAAAAAGGCACTCAAATCAGACATGTGGATAAGAGCATGATTTCTAATCCCAGATTTGTAAGTTTGGCAAAAGAGATTGCGAAAGTCCATGAGATACCTTTTCAAGAAGCTGTCAGGATCGGTGGAGGTACCAACGGTGCGTTAATTCAAACTCAGGTTTTAGATGTGCCTTGCATTGTGCTGGGAACACCTGTTAGATATGCACATACACATTATGGTTTTTCCGCAATTGATGATTACAAAGCTTCAATAGATCTTGCAGTGGAAATGATTAAGAAACTTTCTAAAGACGTTATAAACGGTTTTTAAGTTTACGTATAGCAAAGCAGCATAGGCACTCTATAGAACGCGTGATATGATCCGGACAAAGTTGAGCTTTTAAGGGTTTTTCATGGTTTGTTTTATAGGGTGTTTTTTCATATTTTATAAGGTGTTTTCTCATAGTAAAGGGCATTTATACGAAATTTAATATATTTTTCATGATTAATGTTCAAAAATCTGTTATAATCACCATGACAGTAATGAAAGTATATTACCCAAGCGGGTATTTTATAGATAAGGGGAATCGCTTTGAAAAAATTTTCAATTCTAACACTCATTGGTATTATAGTGATGCTACAGTCACTTATGAGTTTTGCTGATCGTGAAGATAACAGCAAAGAAGCACTAGAAAATCTCATTCAAGTTGAAATGATACAATATAATGTCCCAGGCATAATGGTCAGTATTGCGTTAGACGGGACATCCAGATTTGAAACGGCAATGGGCATGTCTGACCTATCGACTCAGGAGAAGATGAGTTTAAAACAGACTGTAGTTCAAACGGGCTCTATTTCCAAGACTTTTACGGCCTATGCACTGGTTGAAGCCATGAAGCTAAAAGGCGTTCAGGATGAAGATCTGATTGGACCATATTTGTCTAAAGCGGAGATTGAAGCGCATCCGAGCTTTGCAAACCTCACTTTTAAGAACGTTTTAACACATACCACAGGTCAGGCGAGTGTAAAAGCGGGAACAGCTCTGAATCAACATCCGAGTTTAAATCCCGATGCGATTAAAGTAGTGGGAACCTTTAGTGATGAAGCAGATCGCTTCATGAAGTCTTATAAATTTGACACCGTGGTCACACCGGATTCTTATTCGGTATATTCGAATGTAAATGCTGTTTTGGCAGGGATTTTAATTGAATCCCTTACGGATATGTCGTATGAGTCCTATCTTTCAAATATAATTTCAAAACAATTTGGTATGACGGTTTCGGGAAAAATGTTAAAACATGAAAAGATTGAAGAGGGCCAATTGATCTCGGGTTATCATGTTTTTGGCGGCGTTAAAACCAAAACAAGAGGATACCAAGCCAGATTGTTGCCATCAGATGATTTTTTGACAACCATGTCCGATATGAGCCATTTTTTAAATGTGCTCACAGCAGACCGCAATGATGTACTCGTTGAAAAATTCTTATCTAGACAGATTAGAAACGATGAGTTGAGTTCTGGCAGGAGCTATGGTTTTAGTATCATGAACATAGAAGGACACGAAGTTTATTTTCAAGATGGTGGTATTCCTGGTGTCAATGCGCGACTTTTAGTGGTGCCCAAAGAAAAATTTGCCATGTTCATCGTCTATAATTCTGACAGTACTGAGTTTCGATCTGAGATGACATCGAAATTGATCAAGGCTTATTTAGGTCATAAAGCAACAGAGGCTAAAGAGGGCGTTGCTGAAACTGCTCTTAATAAGTATATTGGCGCTTATACGCCGCTAAATGCGTCTAATGAGACCGCTGAAAAGTTAACTCAGATTATCCATCAAATTCGTGTTATGAACAAGCAAGACGGGTTATATATTGATAAGTCAAAATATGTGCCCTATGCACAAAATAGCTTTTTTTGCAAAGAGACACAAACCTATGCAACTTTTAAACTGGATGATTTGGGACGTTTAAAATATCTTATTATCAACAATAACATTTATAGAAGAACGCCTTTTTATCAGAGCTTAATTGTGGAAATTGTGTTGCTTATATTTACTGCGTTTTTTAATATGCTCAGTCTTTTAGTTTTGATTTCAAAGTGGCAGAATCTGAAGATCAACAGAATCCACGATACCCCAAGAATGATTATTTTAATAGATACACTTGTGGCATCTGCTTTAATAGGACTAATTCTCTATGCGGGGATGAATTATAATTCATGGGATGTCATATTTAACACGATGACCGTGATTAGCTGGATTAAAATTTTTAGTGTGTTGGGGATAGTGTTGATAATTCCAAATTGGATTATGATTCAAAGGGGTCGAGCAGATTTTAGATGGACAGGATTGATGATTTTCATCTTTAGAGTACAAAGTATACTCAATATATTGTTGTTAACTTGGCTATGGAGATACAATTTGTTGAAATTTTAGTGCTGTTGATAACCTAAGTGGAAAAGCATGAAACTGTGGATAACCTGTGAGTAAGTGACCCTTTATCCACAAAACATTCCAAAAAGTTATGAAAAAGAGGAGGATTCTGTGTGAATAAAGTCTTAAAGAGATTGTTAATAATTATGATTGTAGGCCTGGTTATTTTAGGATCGGGATTTTATATATGGACATTTTTTGTTTATAGTCCTATGCCCTCGGCATTGGATGATATGGTGAGCAATAGTGAGGTAAAGGTACTCAGTGGCGAAAATATTGTTTTTTTCCCAACAGGTGAAGTCAAGCCCGTCGGTATAATATTTTATCCAGGAGGCAAAGTCGCGCCAGAAGCATATGCCCCTCTCCTGATGCAACTTGCAAGGAATGGTTATGAAGTGATCGAAGTCAAGATGCCCTTAAATTTGGCAATTTTTGATATGAATGCGGCCAATAAGATTCTAAAGGATAGAACGGATAAAGATTGGATTATAGCAGGACATTCCCTTGGGGGTGCCATGGCGGCAAGCTTTGTAAAGCATTATCCGAATTCACGTCTTAAGGGGTTGATGCTCTGGGCTTCTTATCCAGGAGGAGAAAAGTATTCTTTAAAGGAGAGTTCAATACCAGTGGCATCTATCTATGGCACTAAAGATATGGGGATTGATAAAATTCTCGAAAATAAAGTTTATCTCCCTGAAAGCACAAAATACTATGAGATAGAGGGTGGTAATCACGCTCAGTTTGGGGACTATGGCCCTCAAAAGGGAGATCAGGTTCCCGACATCGATATGGAGACTCAACAAGAAGCCATTATCCGCGCAAGTGTGGATTTTTTAAATCAAATCTCAGAATAACAGCGTATGCAGATCGAGTACATCAATAACCTGGTTGAAGCGTATGAACAGAGCGTATGAATGGAATATATGAACAGAGTATATGAACCGATAGAATATAAAAACCCCTTTGAATCCTATTTTAGACAGCTTGTTTTGCAAGTCTTTTAAAAATAGGTTCCTAGGGGTTTTGTCGTTATTTATACATATTGGTTTTATCCGTAAAGATGTCGTTTTATAACTGAAATCGCTTTATTATTTGAGGTGCGGTGGCACGACATCGTGTTTTATGAGATCTGCATAGGTTTCTCTTTCGACGATCTCGTATGCCTTTTCGCCGGAAACGAGAACAACCGCAGGAATCACATGCTTATTATAGTGTGATGCCATTGAGTAATTATAAGCGCCTGTGCTGAAAACAGCCACAACGTCGCCGGCAACGGCTTTGGGGAGAGGTAAATGTTCCACGAGAAGATCGCCTGATTCACAACACTTTCCGCAAAGAGTCACCTCGCCAGCGGTCTCTTCAAGAGGTCTATTGGCAAGCAATGCCGAATATTTCGCTTGGTAGAGTGCAGGCCTTATGTTATCTGTCATGCCGCCGTCCACAGCAACGTACGTTTTAAGATCCTTGATTTCCTTAACAGCGCCGATGGTGTAAAGTGTTGTCCCTGCTTCTCCAACAATAAAGCGCCCAGGTTCAATACATATTCTAGGTCGAACTAAGTGATTGGCCTCACAATATTGATCGATGGTGTCTACAATGGCATCGGTGAAATAGCCAATGGTTTGTGGCGTACACGTATCCGTATATTTGATGCCGAAGCCGCCGCCAGTGTTAAGCTCGGTGATGTCGTAATTGTAAGTGGTTTTGACGCGCTTGATGAGATCAAGTGCGATTTGAGTTGCCATCACATGTGAGTTGTGATCAAAGATCTGTGAGCCCACGTGAAAATGAAAGCCTAAGAAGTTTAAAAAAGGTGCTTTGATGGCGTCTTCAATGGCAGGCATAATGACAAAATCATCTAGGGAAATACCAAATTTAGAATCTTTTTTGCCTGTAGCAATGTAATCGTGTGTTGAACTGCTGACGCCTGGTGTGATTCGAAAGAGTATGTTCATCTGCGTTTGATGCTGCTCTGCAATTGAAGCTAAAATTTCGAGCTCGGTGGTGTTGTCCACCACAATTCGCCCTACCTTGTTGACAACTGCCATCTCAAGTTCTTCCTTAGACTTGTTATTGCCGTGAAAAATAACCCGTTCCATAGGAAATTGGGCGTTGAGTGCTGTGAACAGTTCTCCGCCAGAGACGACATCCATATAAAAACCCTCTTGTGCTACAAGTTTGACGAAAGCTGTGGTCAAAAATGCCTTGCTGGCATATGCGGCAATAGTATTGGGATGTCTTTCGAGAAACTGCGTTCTAATTTCTCGAAATTTTTCGCGAATAGTGGTTTCAGAAAGCACATATAAAGGGGTTTTATAAGTTTTGGCAAGTGTCAGTGCATTGCATCCCTCAATGAACAGTTGTTGGTCCTTAATAGTAATATGTTGATGCATATTTTCCTCCAAATTTAAGACTTATATAGAGTGTAGAATCTAATAAATATAGAAACGATTTATAGAATTTGAGTTATATAAATGCAAGATATATGCCAAAGTGAAGATAATGGATCATTTTATGCAAAAAGGTTGAATGCATTAAAAGGATTCAATATAATGTAATCAATAGAAGTGTCCGAGAAAGAGGAAATTATATGAAACAAAATTTGACCATTAGAATATTAGATGAGATCGACGAAGGTATTATCTACTTAAATGCAGAGAAAGAGATCGTTTTTTTTAATGAAAAGGCAAAAGAGATCACTGGAATTTCGTTGAAAAGCGAACGACACCACGCTTCTGGCAAATTGGAGAAGGGTGATATTGTCATACTGATGACGAATCGTTTTGGTATGGATGATGGACCGCTCACAAGAGAGGCTTTGAAAAAAATAGGATGTGAAATTCCAGAGCTCAATCAAAGAGAAGCTTTAATTGCAGTGGGCGTTTATGAGCAGCCGCAGATAAATGGCATTCATAAAATATGGTCTCAGTCCGAATTGCTGGACTTATTAGAATTAAAAGTCAAATTTCTCGGAAACCAGATTCATTGTAAAATCGATCAAGTTGAAACGACGATGAGTATTCAAATCAATTCAGATGTCTTCGAACAAAAATATGCAAAAGCATACGGACATATGGTTGTTGTCAATGGGGAGACCGGACAAATTAAGTTTTTCCAAGGCAAGGGGTACACCATTAGAAGAGAAAGTATTTTAGAAATATTAGAAGGGGGTACTTTTAGATCCAAAGGCAACCGAGAGAAAGGGATTGAAGTTGAAGGCATGCTTTTATCTAGGCTCTTTGAATCAGAACAACTCTTTCAAGCACTGGAGCATATAGACGAAGACAATGGTTTGGAGTCGAGATCGTTCTTTTTAGATGTCAATCATAGACCGATGAATTGCCAGTTGACGCCATTTTTTAAAGAGACAGCTCTGGAGGGCATTCTTATTAGACTCAGTGATTTATCTGAAATGAGTGCGCTTTTAACCGAGCGCAATGAGCTTCTAAAAAGCATTGAAGCTCTAAAGGCGCAATCCAACCTGTCTACAGATCAGGAAGCCCTTGAAAAATTCAGCGACTTTATTGGCAATAGCAGTAATATTCGAAGTGTGAAGTATTTGGCAAATAGGGCAACTGAAATCAAGTCCAATATATTGATTACAGGAGAGAGTGGCACTGGAAAAACTTACTTAGCGCGTTTGATCCACGAGCACAGTCATTTGAAAGGTGATTTCGTAGAGGTAAATTGTGCTGCAATTCCTCAGAGCTTATTTGAAAGTGAGCTGTTTGGTTACGAGAGCGGCGCTTTTACAGGCGCAGATCGGAGAGGCAAAAAAGGATACTTTGAAATGGCAGACCAAGGGACTCTGTTTTTAGATGAGATCGGCGAAATTCCACTTGAAATACAGGTTAAGCTTTTGCAAGTTTTACAGAGTAAACGGTTTTATAAGGTGGGTTCAAGTGTACCTTCAACGGCAAGTGTCCGGGTGATTACTGCCACAAATCGTTCTCTATACGAAGCAGTACAGGAGGGGCGATTTAGAGAAGATCTCTATTACAGGATCAATGTTTTTCCAATTCATGTCCCTTCGCTGGCAGAGCGTCGTGAAGACCTCTATCTGATTATTAATGATCTGATGAAAAAGATTAGCGAGAGATTAGACATCAAAGAAAAGCCACTGTCAGGAGAAGCTTTCAGCCGCTTGTTAAATCATCCTTGGAAAGGTAACATCCGTGAACTGGAGAATGTGCTTGAAAGAGCACTTGCAATCAGCAAGACGAATATCATTTATCCTGAGCACATTAGTATGTTGACACATGAAACCAGAAATGCTGAGGAAGAACTCAACTTGAAATTGCGTTTGGAAGCCTTTGAAAGTCAAATTATCCGAGAGACAATTCAACATGCTGGCAGCAACCGTGAAGCGATGAGACAACTTGGATTATCCAAGTCCACATTCTATGATAAACTCAAAAAATATCATTTGGAATCTGAATTCGAAAGTTGATCCAGCAACTTTTCAGCAAGTCTTTTTTTAATGGAAGCCTCAAGAGTCAACGCGACGATTTGAGCGATCAAAGTCTCATCTGAATCGATCTCGTTGCCAATATAATCTGCTTTAAGAGCTGATAAAATGGCCTCTTCGGTACTTATAAAATGATTATAGGGTTCGGCTTCTATTTGATTCAGCGCTTTGATAAGCGATTTCGTATCTTGAAGAGAGAGAACTTGTTTAAACGCATAAACCATTATAAGATCCATAATGGCTTCTTTGGCATATTTCTTCTTTACGGGTGATGGGACAACGTTTGCTTTGACATAATTATTGATCATGGTTTTAGTGAAGATGGGCTCTTGATCTGTGCGCTTATTTGCGCCCAGTTTTGTTTCGAAAAAATCAAGTACCTGGTCCATATAGAGTTGAATTTCAGGAATATCATCGCTTTTAACAGTGTTAAAATTTATAAAATCAGAAGGGATTTGCATGGGTTCACCTCATTACCTCATATTTTAACAATATTATAACATAAAAAAGTCTTGAAATATAGAATACAACGTGATAGTATATCAATATAATACAACATAGTAATGAATACTATATTAAAAATTATCTGCCATGAAGGCATGTTTCTACTTTCTACTTTCTGGTTTGAGGTAGCTAAGTAATGAATGTTATAAATCAGTAAGTGATAAAATATGAATTTATTAAGGAGGCTTGTATGAGAGAACCTATTAATACATTGACTCATCTTGTGGGCATTATTTTGTCCTTTGTGGGTTTGGTCGTGATGATTGTCAACGCTGTGATGAAACACAATGTTGTCTATCTTATTGGAGGCATCGTATTCGGACTGAGCATGATTGCGCTTTACAGTGCTTCTACGATATATCATGGATTTAATGGCAAGAAAGAAATTATATTAAGACTGCGTAAGTTAGATCATGCCATGATTTTTGTGCTTATAGCTGGGACTTATACGCCCATTTGTTTAACGGTCCTTAAGGGTACTCTTGGCAATGTGCTTCTAATAGCAGTTTGGGCACTTGCAATCGTTGGCATTGTCATGAAAGTGTTGTTCATCCACATGCCAAGGTGGTTATCTGCAGGGATGTATCTCTTTCTTGGGTGGCTCAGCATCATCTTTATCTATCCGCTGTTCAAAGCACTGCCCTTTAACGGCTTTTTATGGTTAGTTTTAGGCGGGATATTCTATACAATTGGCTCTATCTTCTATGCGACGAAGTCTGAAAAGATCAAGATTGGCAAATTTGGTTTCCATGAAATCTTCCATCTCTTTATTTTAGCAGGTACTTTTGCACATTTTGTTCTGGTGAATAACTATATTATGATTGATATGCCGAAGCCTTTCTAGTTGATGTTTGCGTTAGGAAAAACAGTGCAATCAAAAAGAGACCTCTTTGAAAAGCATTTTAGTGAATGCCATTCTGAGGTCTTTTCTTTTGTATATAGACTCTGTATATAGGCTCTGCATATAGACTCGCTGAAGTTTAACGAATTCAATAAGGGTACAACATTATATTTCAACTTTTTGAGGCAGCTTTTGTTGTGCTTCGCGTTTTTCAATAAACTTTACAATGAGAATTTTGGCAATGGCGCCCAATGGGATCGCCAGTAAAATACCGAGAAGGCCTCCAAAACCGCCACCAATTGAGATGGATAGAATAATCCAAATGGGCTTTAGACCAATGTAATTGCCCATGACTTTAGGACCGACAATCGAACCGTCTATCTGCTGTAAAATGACGATGAAGACAGCAACCCAAAGTGCTTTTATAGGATCGTACATAAAAGTGGTGAGTATGGCTGGCACAGCGCCGATAAAGGGACCGAAATATGGAATGACATTGGTGAGGCAAATGATAAAGCCCAAAACAACAGCGTATTTTACGCCCATAATGCTTAAACCAATAAAAGCTAAAAGACCTATGATGAAAGCTTCCACAATAAGCCCTGTTAAAAAGTGTGAAAAAACATTGTTGACATCCCCTAGAAAATTAAAGAAAGATGAGGCCTTTTTCTTAGGGATGAAGGCATGGATCAGTTGTGTCAAACTTTTTTTAAGTGAATCTTTATCTGCCAGCATATAAATGGAAATAATGATTCCTAGAATAATGTTGAAAAACACAAGCGCAAATCCGACGAGTCCATCAATGATGTTCGTGAGTAATAGGTTGCTGAATTTAGATAAAAGTTCTGCACCTTTACTGAGATTATCGTAGATGATGCTGCCGTAGGCCCCAAAGTCATAGGCTTGAAGTTGCGCTGGAATCTGTTCGCCCCATTTTGAGATATCTGAGATCAACTTTGAACCGTTATCATAAATCTTTGGAACTAAGCTCACAGAGAAAAGCGTCAAAATCACAAGGAGCGCTAAATAAGTTATCAAAATGGCATACATGCGCTTAATTTTAAATCTTTTCTCCAACTTGGAGATGGGTTGATTTAATATATAGGCAATTGCAAAACCGATGAAAAAAGGTGTGAGCACATTTAATAATTTAGAAAAGATAGACATGACACCAGATCGGTCCATAATGAGCCAAACCGTTAAAAAGGCAGCGATACATACCACAACCACATATTCGATGAATTTACGTTTTTCCTTTAACATAGCAATCCCCTTTGTTAAATTTAAGTAACTCATTTCATATTACACTATTTATATTAAAACCGGGTTAAAAATCGTGTGAAACCTAAAAAAAATCATTCCAAATAGGGTATAATAGGATCAATACTTTTTCGAATGGACACAGCGTATCCCGAAGTGTATTCTAGGGTAGAATTGGAGTTGTATGAAAATGCTTGAAAATCAAAAGGCGGACTTGATAAAATCTAAAACGATATTGGGCTCAATCAAAGAAGGTGCAGATACTTGGTTTGGACTGCGATACAACATGAATCTTTATAGAGGGTGCCAGCATGGTTGCATCTATTGTGACTCAAGAAGTACGTGCTATCAAATGGATGCACTGGATCACATCTATGTGAAAGAGAATGCACTTGAGCTGCTTAAAAAGGAGATTGCAGGAAAGCGGAATAAGGGGACCATCGGATTTGGTTCAATGAACGATCCCTATATGCCTCTAGAAGCGCAATACAAGTTGACGAGAGGTGCGCTTGAAATCATACAGATGTATCGATTTCCAATTCATATTATCACAAAGAGCGATTTGGTGGTGAGAGATATAGACCTCATACGTAAGATTAGTGCTGTTTATGCGGCGGTTTCGTTCACGATAACAACCTTTGACGATAAACTTGCAAGTGTTTTAGAGCCTCATGCGCCAGTGAGTTCTAAGCGATTTGAAGCCATGAAAAAACTATCGGAGGCTGGGATCTATACTGGGGTTACTTTGATGCCGATTTTACCCTATATCAATGACACACCTGATAATATAAGACAAATTCTCTTTGCGGCAAAGGCAAATGGCGCAAAATATGTGATCGGCGCTCTGGGCTTGACTCTGAGAGAGGGATCAAGGGACTATTATTATAAAAAGTTAGAGGCGCATTTTCCAGGACTCAAATCCAAATACGAACATCGTTATCAATTGAGTTACAATGTGAAACCAGAGCAACACAAAATGCTTTACAAAGTTTTTTATGAGACTTGTTCAGAACTGGGACTTGCCACTCAAATGACATTTTACAGTTCTAAAGATACGTCGGATCAATTTGAACAGTTGACATTTAATTTAGACGGATAGAAGAAGTGCGTACAGCGAGGTAAAGATTTTGACGAAAGCCCCTTTAATGTGCTTCACGAAGCATATCAAATTCAAGGTAAAAACTATATTTTAGATGTGTTAAGGCTGGAAGATGCACTGCTTATTTTGAAAGTTATGTGTTTAAAGAGGATGGAATTGGCTACATAGAAGATATTATCAAGTATGAGTTGACGCTCTGCTCTCGAGTTAATTTTGTCAAGACATCTATTCAATCCTATTTTAAAAAAAGGCCAAACGCCTCATTTTCACATTCGTATAGAGAGCGAACCCTCATTGGCCTTGGCGTCTTCCTTGGATTTTAAAAGGCACAGTGAAGTGAAGCGGTGCGGTTTGGTGTAGAGAGGTAAAAAATGTTATACCGTGTTATAAAAATGACATTGGGCGTACTTGTCGGTATCTATATCGCAATCTTGCTCAATTTATCGTTTCCACTTTCGGCTGGAATCATCGTTATGCTGAGTTTGCTAGATACTAAAAAACAGACTTTTAGTGTGGCTTGGAAGCGCATTTATACTGCAGGAATAGGGTTTGTCTTATCTGCTGTGATCTTTAACTGGTTTGGTTTTGAGCCTTGGGTGCTGGGACTTTTTCTATTGGCTTTTGTGCCCATCAGTTTAAAGTTAAATGCGGCTGAAGGGGTTGTGATGAATACTGTGATTGCAACGCATTTTATGAGTTTTCAGAGTATAACGCTGGTCAATATCATCAACGAACTCGCCTTACTGGGGATTGGTATTGGTGTGGCGATTGTATTGAATCTGCATATGCCCAGTTTAGAAAATGAACTCAAAGAAAAGCAGTCTGAAGTCGAAAAACATATGAAGCACATTCTCATGCAGATGAGTTTTAATTTAAAGAATCTTTGTCTAGTTGAGGATACCAGTGAGGAAATGGCTCAGCTGGAGCCTTTTATAAAAGATTCTAAAGTCCTTGCTTTGAAGCATGTCAACAATCTTTTGCTTGTGGATCATCAAATCTATGTGGATTATTTTCAGATGAGATTAGATCAATTTTACTGGATGCTCTATATGCAGAAACATTTTAAAAATTGTTTTATTACCCAGACTGAAGCAGAGATGCTCAGTGAATTCACAGAACATATGGCCGAGATGCTTTCTGTGGAGAATGATCCCAAACCGCTTTTGGATGAACTCGCCAGAATCAGAGCCCTTATTGTAAAGCAACCGATACCGACGACACAACTTGAATTTGAAAATTATTCAGCACTTTATCAATACATGAATGATCTAGAAACTTTTATTCTACTCAAACTTGAGTTTTCAAAAAAATACTTGTAGCTGGAGGGTAATATGAGATCTGAAACAAGGATTTCCCAAAATTTAAAAAAGCATTTAAAAGACATTGACTTATATTTTGAAAAGATGATTGAAAGCGACTTCAGTCATAAGGGCATTCATGAGTATCGTGAAAGTATAAGGCGATTTAGAGCCATATTGTTTTTTTATGAACCCTTTATAAAAGGAGCAGACTATGTCGCCCTGGAAAGGATCTCCAAAAAACATTTTGATGCCACTTCGCTTATTCGAGAATTGGATGTTTTCGAAGAAGGCTACGGACACGTCATGAACACAGAAGTGATTTCAAAAATGCATAAGATCAAAGCACCTTTGAAAGAAAAATTGAGGGCGGATGCGGTCAAAATGAAAGAAGTGGATTTTAGTACATTTGAAATTCATATCAAGCAGCATATGGAATCAAAAGATTATGGTGAGTTTGAGCAAATAAGACAAGCGGAACTCTTTGAAGTTTTTGTTGAGAGATCTGCTTTTAATCAAGAAAATGTTGAAAAATCAATTCATGCCAAAAGAATGCTTGCTAAAAAGATTCGATATGTGCACTGCCTTTTGATGCCTGAAAGAGAGGATTTAAAAAACTTGAATGATCTATTGGATGCGTTTCAAATTGTGGCCAAGGCGCTTCATGACGTCTGCGTCAATCTTAGATTTATAGGTCATTATGAACTGGATGATCAAATTCTTTTGGATGAATTGGTAAAAGACCATGCGGCGTATCTTAAAGAGGCGGATGATCTCTTTGAATCCGTGCGTGAAGCCGTTGAGGGTTACTTGGCGTTTTAGAGTGGAATGCATAGTAGTAACTGACAAATAAGTACTTGAAATAACTTCTTTTGATCCCCAGTCTTCGGTGTTGTCTGTGGGGGGATCGCCACGAGCTATTTCAAGTACTTATTTTTATGGATAGTATCCAGTTGTATATTTAAAAGACGGCTGTATACATAAAAGGGCTTCGGTAACTTGGTGAAAAAGAAAGAGGAGAAGCGCAAAAATCAAATCTCAAAAATCCAAAAAACAAAAGAAGACTCTAGGGGGAGAGTCTTCTTTCTGTATATAAGTCGTTATTGTAGGGGAGTTGACACGGGGGGACGTGTCAATGAGTAAGAGTTTATTGCTTGGAATCTATCAATAATTTGGAGTTAGTAATTTATGTCTAGAGGAGGGAACTTCCTTTCGACATCTTTATATTACAATATACTTGTTAAGGTGGGATTAACAGTGTGTTAAAGAGCTAATAAAAAATCATGAACAATATGAAAACACTGCTTTTGTTGTCATAAGTGTGAGAAGTTAATAAAGCCCTTTACAAATCATGGGAAAAAAAGATAAAATAGTAGTAGTGCCGATAAAAAATTGGAGTGCTTTAGTTTGGGGGATGCTTATGAAATGTATAATAAAAAGATTTGACGATTTGACGATCTATGAACTCTACGATGTAATGCGCTTGCGCTTTGAAGTTTTTGTAATCGAACAGTCTTGTCTCTATCCAGAAATTGATGGTAAGGATCAACAAGCCTATCATTTGATGTGCAAGGACGATGAAGGTGAATTGCTGGGGTATTTGCGCATATTAGACGCCGGCGTGAGCTATGCGGAAACCTCAATTGGAAGGGTTGTGGTGAAAGAGAAGGCAAGAGGCCTGAATCTCGGTAAAAAAATCATGACAGAGGCGATCTCTTTTATTAAAACGGTTAGACATATTGAGGCCATTAGAATTTCTGCACAAGCATACTTACTTGAATTTTATAAATCTCTTGGATTTGAGGCTGTTTCGGATGAATATCTAGAAGATGATATTCCGCATATAGAAATGTTATTGAAGCTATAGAGGAGGCATCGTGATTCATAAGAAGACAATTAAGGCGTATGTTTATCAACGTGATCAGGGCAAATGCTTTCATTGCGGTAAGTCGATAAGATTCAATCAGACAACACTAGATCACTATTTTCCCAAGAGCAGAGGCGGGACAGAGGAATTTTTTAATTTAGTGGCTTGCTGTAAATTTTGTAATCGTATGAAAAAGAGTGTAGTCCCTAAGGACTGGTTGACGATTAATATAGAACTGTTTAAAAAAGCTGTGTTAGACGGCAAGGTGATCAGTCAAGTGGAGCCCAAATATAATCAGGATGAATTGGTGGGCCTTGCTCATGGGATTGAGTCTATATTTAGAAATAAGATCAACACCGTGTTTGAAGGTGATGGTTATAGACTGTATGTGAAAGAAAATAAAATTTATAAAATGGTGAGATTTCACCATGAAGAAGAATGATTCGTTTTGTGAAAGTATTTTAATAATAATGAACCTCTTATCTCTGAGACAAATAAGATAAGAGGTTCTATTAGTATGGGGGATGATAACTTTTTAAGAAGCTATTTTTTTGCTTTTAGTGCATTGAACATATCTAGTGCTTCTTTGTGATCAATGCCTTCGTGAACGATAGCGCGAACAGCTTGAACCATTGCGCTTGGATCTTCTGATTGGAAAATATTTCTGCCCATATCTACGCCTGCGGCACCCATTGAAATGGCATTGTAGCACATTTCGAGCGCTTCTGCTTCGGGTATTTTTTTGCCGCCAGCGATGACGATTGGCACTGGACAAGCTGCAATAACACTTTCGAAGTCATCACAGTAGTAACATTTAACCACTTGTGCGCCAACTTCTGCAATGATTCGAGTTGCCAGTCTGAAGTACTTAGCATTTCTTTCCATGTCTTTGCCAACAGCAACAACGCCCATAGTAGGAACGCCATAAGTGTTGCCTGTGTTGATTACTTTTGAAAGATTTTCGATTGATTTTCTTTGATTTGGTGCACCTATAAAGACTTGGCTCGCCATCAAATCTGCATTCATTCGAATGGCTTCAGCGATGTCCACTGAAATGATTTCATCGCTGAGATCATCATCTAATATAGAGGAGCCTGATGTCACTCTAAGTGCAATCGCCTTGTTTCCAGTGAGCGTTGGATTGATACAAGTGGTCATACCGCCGCGTGTTCCCATGAAACAATCAATGTATTCTGCAAGCGGTGGAATGTTGAGATCAAGTCTTTCAAGTCCTGAAGTTGGGCCTAAAAAGTAACCGTGATCAAATGCAAGCATGAGTGATTTACCTGAAACGGGGTTGAAAACTTTACTAAGTCTAGATTTCATGCCCCAGCTGTAGTGACCAGCACCTTTTACATAAAATCCGTCAGAATTTTGCTCGATGCCAATACCGTAATTTTTTGCTTCTAAAATACCGTCTTTATCTGCCATGAAATTGCCTCCTTTATTCTTTGGCATTGTGAGTGTTCACAATGTTATATATCATGTCTATATGTTGGGTGGGGATATTTTTTTCAACAGGGATATCCTTGAATAGCGTTATCCCTGAATAGCGTTAGTTACCAAGAGCAGGTTTAATCTTGAACATACTTGTCTTGGTCTTGGAACGGCGCAAGCATAAATACAGCTTTTGCAGTTGAAGTACTATTGTTGATAATGTAGTGTGTTTCTCCGGGTTCTGCCGTAATGAGATCACCTTGAACACATTTCACAAGCACATCATCTATATAAAAATCGAGTTCGCCTTCAATGATGAGGAAACTTTCTTCCATAATTTTATGATGATGACCTTGAAAATCTTGTCCGGGTTTGAAGACGACAACGCCACTGCTGAGATACGGACCTCTTCTTAAATATTTTGGGCCGCTGTCGCCAAAACGATATTCTCGTTCAGATTCGTTTACTTTTACCATTTTTTCACCTCTTAAATTTAAATTTTGATTCTTCTAATGAGAGTCTTTTGATGAGCGTTTTTTAGATACCTGGTGCACGCCACATGTGTGATAAAAATCCCATGCTGCTGCTTTTTTGTTGTGCAATTGATAAAGCTTTCCAATTGTTGAATATCATCTGATATTTAGTGTGATTTTCATTATTCGGTGTAAATGTATGCTCAATGGTGACGTGTTCCTGAGTATGCTCCAAGGATTTAAGCCAACCGATGCCCACAGCGGCACAAAAAGCGGCGCCAAGAGCGGTAGATTCTTTTATGACGGGCACTTGAACCGTTACACCGAGTACATCTGCAACGATTTGGCACCAAAGTGCGCTGTTGGAAGCACCAGATGCAAAGGTGATCGTCTCTGGAAAATGACCAAAGAGATCTTCGATTATTTTTTTGTGCCCCAGAGTGACCAGAGCAGCATTTTCTAAAAGGCTTCTATAGAAAGCCGCTTTATTATACTTTTCAGGGTCGATGCCAAAATTCGTAAAACAGGGTGATGGATGTTGCCAGTTTTTATAATCCATAACACTCGAGAAAGAGCACATGATACCATGTGATCCCACGGGAACCGCTTTGGCTTTTTCGTTTAAAATATCGTAAACATTCTGTCCTGTGTCCTTAGCCTGTTGCACTTCGAAGTCACAGAATACATCTCTAAACCATCTCATCACAAGACCTGGATAAAATGCGATGAGTTCCTGCTGCCACATATCTGGTGTGGCATGACAATTGACTCGAATAAGGCCTTTTTCATCGATATGTGGTGAATCCGTATTGTATTCAAGTTGCCAAAAGCTGCCGCCTAAAAGTGCAGCTTGATTGGGACTTGTGATCCCTAAGCCAATGCAGCCCATTTGAACATCGCCACCACCGACAACCACTTTACATTCTGGATTTAATCCTGTTGATGTTGCAATCGCCTCTGTAATGGTGCCAACGACTGTGCCGCTCTCATAAACGGGTGGGTACATGGTCTCCTTCAATCCGCATTTTTCAATGATTTTAGAGTCCCACTGTCTCGTATGAGTGTTTAAAATGCCTGTGGTAGAAGCGTTTGAAGGTTCGACGGATAAAATCCCTGTCAACTTGTAAATGATCCAGTCGTTAAGCATTGTAATAGAAGCGGTTTCTTCATAAATTTCAGGCAAATTATTTTTAACCCAAAGCAATCTTGGGATGGCGCCCAGTGCAAATGTTTGACCGGAGGCTTTATACACTTCGTCTTCAATGGTATCTGAGAGTGCCTTGAGTTCATAAACTTCCTTTGACGCTCTGGAGTCTACATTGGACACTGCCCAGATTTCTTCACCTGCCCTATTATAGAGTACAAATGCCTCTCGCATGCTCGTGGTGGAAATCGCTGCGATTTCATCACCTTTAAGACCTGCTGTTTTTAAAGCTTCGCGGATAGTATCAAAGAGCAATTTGGTATTATGTGTCACGTCAAAATCGATGGCACCTTCGTATTGAGGATCTTCTTTATGAGTCCACTCCTTTTGTGCAACACTTATTTGATTGAAATTCTGATCAAAGATGACCGTTCTGACGCTGCCAGTTCCAGCATCAATGGCCATAATGTATTGCTTCATAATAGCTCCTTTCTCAATGGTACGGAAATTTTAAGTACGATGAGTTGCTTTTAACTGTTTTTAAAAGTGATCAGCGATTCAGCCGTATCTTCATCTGTGATGAGGACATCGATATAGTTGCCGATTAAGGCAGAATAAATGGCTTGAATCTTTTCCTTGCCACCGGCAACGCCTATGGTTTTATGAGATGATCGAAGCGTGTCCAACTTAATGCTAATCAGTTTTTTGTGAACACTTGAATCCAAGATTTTGCCGTTTTTATCGTAGAATTGGCTGAGGATGTCGCCGACAGCACCTTGCATCTGGAGCAAGATCAAATCATCCGGATTTGCAATGCCATATTTGAAGATCGTCGCCGTGTTGGAGACAGAACCGATGCCGACTACGGACATATGAGAGAGATTGGTCATATCGAGCACATTTTTCACACTCTTTTCATTTAAGAAGACCTCAGCAACTTGTTCAGAAGATGCAAATAGAGGTGCAGGTAAAATGTGTATATCTGGTGTAATGCTCGTGGAACTTCTCTTTCGTGTGCCAGCAACAATTGCTGAAGTATAGTGTGCGACACCGCCGGATAAAGTGACAAGAGAAATTGGTTTTTCAAGTGAGTAGATCAAATGGTTGATGGTTCTAGAGATGGTATCGCCATAGCCAATGTTTATATAGGTATTGGCTTCAACATTTTCTTCTATATATTGTGCTGCACCTTTGGCGATGTTTTCATTGACGTTGTCTGGTGTAGAGGGTACCACGAAAACATCTTTCAAATTAAATTGGTTGATGAGCGATTGCTCCAGATCTATACGCGCTTTGGCATCTGGGTCCATTTTAAATTTGATGATACCATCGTTCTTGGCTTGATTGAGCAGTTTGACAACTCGCATTCTCGAGATGCCGAGATGATCTGCGATTTCCTGTTGAGTCATATTGTCCGCGTAATAAAACCAAGTTACTTTATAAAGCAAATTATCTTCGTACATGATATTTCTCCTTAATATGGATTTATAAGTATATAAAACAAATCTCTAACAAATGTTTTATTGTTGATAATATGTTCATCTAAAAATATTATAGCAATGCTTTTAGATGGTGTCAATAGACGCGGAAAATCTATGATAAACAAAAAAAGGATTGACAAGGCCTAGCAGTTTGAAATATTATAGAATTAATGAAAGATTCACGACAATCTAACGTATAATTAACAAAAGATTTCAACAAGAACAAAAGATACCTTTCATAACAAATGATTTAAATGCGAACAAAAGATTCAATCCAAAGCATATGATCAATATTGAGTATTTGTTAGTCTTCACGGGAACAAGATAACCATAGAAGTTGGAGGTAAATCATATGAGTGCGAATAAATCTCTTATGAAATTGCATGAGATCTATAAGTCATTCGGAGATAATGCGGTATTAAAGGGTGCATCTTTGGAATTATCTGAAGGTGAAATTGTGGCAATCATTGGTGGCAACGGTGCCGGTAAGAGTACTTTAATGAAGATTCTTATGGGGATTTATCCGCTTGATCGCGGCGAAATCTTCATAGAGGGTGAAAAAGTCAATATGAATTCACCGTCGGTGGCCCTTGAAAAAGGCATCTACTTAGTGCCACAGGAGCCGTTACTCTTTCCCAATATGACTGTTGAGGAAAATGTAGTTATTGGATTCAATGAGAACAAAAACGTTCTTTCAGGAAAATTGAGAGAATTGATTAAGCAACTTGGATGGGACATTTCACTGTCCAGAAAAGCGGCGACGCTTTCCATTGCAGAACAGCAACTGGTGGAAATATTGAGAGGGTTGCTTAGAGAAGCTAAAATTCTGATTTTAGATGAACCCACTTCCACGTTGACGTTTAATGAAATCCAATCTTTTTTTGAACTTATGATGGACCTCAAGAAAAAGGGCATTGGCATGCTTTATATCACACATAGGCTTACAGAAGTCTTCGAGGTGGCATCTCATGTGGTCATTCTCAGAGATGGCGAAATCACAGTGAGTGGGCCAGTGGCGAATTTTACTAAAGAAATGCTCATTAAAGGCCTTATGCCAGATAATATGGTTCATGCAAAGACCAACAGCGAGGTCTGTACAGTGGATTATACGAAGCAGCCGGTTTTGAAACTGGATGCACTCACGGGATATGGTTTTAGCGACGTTTCCTTTTCGGTATATGAAGGTGAAATACTAGGACTTGCAGGTGTGGTTGGGTCTGGACGCACTGAGCTTGCAGAAGCTATTTTTGGTAAAGGGGAAGTTTTAAGTGGTGATATTGAACTTCTTGGAAAGAGCATTAGAGGTTTAGACACGAATGAAATTGTAGAGAAAGGCCTAAATTATGTGCCTGAAGATCGACATCTCAATGGCATATTCGCCATGGCTGATGTGAGACTCAATACAACTTCTTCTATATTAAGTAGACTCAGCAAAGTGTTTATCAATAGAAAGCAGGAAAAGGCAGTAACCCAAAAGTATATTGATGATTTCAGGATCAAGGTAACTGGACAAGATCAAACTTTAAAATCCTTATCCGGTGGCAATCAGCAAAAGGTGGTTATTGGCAGAACCCTTTCTTCAAATCCCAAAGTGATCATATTAGATGAACCCACACGCGGCATTGATGCAGGTGCACGTGGAGATGTTTATAAGATCATCTATCAACTCAAAAAACTGGGACTTGCCATTTTGCTCATCTCTTCGGATTTTGAAGAAATCAACGAGTTGGCAGATCGAGCCGAAGTGATGTACCACGGGACCAATAATGTGGTGCTCTCAAAGGCGGAAATTACGCTGGATGCTTTAACACAGGCGGCATTTGGTTGCTAATTAAATCATTTTATGAGGTAAAGGGAAGGTGATTGGTCATATCATGTTGATTATAAAGAAGATATTTGAAAAAAGGGAAATCACAGCACTTGCATTTTTAGTGATCTTATTTTTAGGCGTCGGCCTTAGAAATCCAGATTTTGTGAATGCTCAAAGTATAGCAACGGTATTGAAAGGCAGTGTGCTCTATATATTCTTGGCGGTGGGCATGACGTTCGTGCTCCTTACAGGCGGTATTGATGTATCCGTGGGTGGCACTCTCGGCATTGCGGCAGCTGTTTCAGCAACCATGATAAGAGGTGGCTCAAATATTTTTATGGCTGTGGCCATTGCAATGATCATTGGGAGTAGTATTGGTTTAATCAATGGCGTAGGTGTGGCCATTGTAAAAGTGCCGGCCATTATTATGACACTGGGTATGCTGGGCATCGTCAGAGGCGTAATGATCGTTTATACAGATGGCAAATGGGTTGAAAATCTACCGGATTCTTTTAAAATGGCCTCTCAAGCAAATATTGCACATGTGAATATTTATTTTATATTGGCCATTGTGACAACAATTTTGGTTCAGCTCTATTTTTCTAAAGCGAGAACGGGCAAATATTTTGCTGCTATTGGCGACAATTTAGAAGGGGCTATCCTTGTGGGCATACCTGCTAAAAAAATGATCATAATTGCCTATGTGCTCTCAGGTCTATGTGCTTCAATTGCAGGAGTGATCTTTGCTTCACAAGTGGGCTTTGTGACCAGTAACACCGGTGTAGATATAGAGATGGTGGCCATAGCGGCTTGCGTCCTCGGTGGGGTAAGCCTCAGTGGCGGACTGGGTTCAGTGGTGGGCTCAAGTATAGGCGCATTGATTATGACGGCCATTAACTCAGCACTGATTTTTTTAAAGGTACCTTCATTTTGGAACAAATCGATCCAAGGGACACTTTTAATTCTCATTGTGGTTTCGGATGTGATTATTCATAAATATTTTGAAGATAAAGCGCGGAAGCAAAGACTTTCGGCAAGGGCACAGTGTCTTGATAAAAATCTTAAGAATCTTAAGGACACAGATATCTCTACAGAATCAACGCTTGTGGGAGGTAATGGTCAATGATGAATAAAATCAAACAGTTTAAGGCAAAGTGGGAAGCGTCTTTGGTGATCTTTCTCATTATGGAAATCATGTTTTTCGGTCTGTTAAATCCTCGTTTTTTAAAGATGAAAGTATTGCTCAACAGTGCAAATGACTTTGTGACAGTGGCGATTATTGCGCTATTTATGACCTTTGTCATTATCACAGGCGGCATTGACATATCCATGGGTTCAGTAGTGGGATTGAGTTCTGTGGTAATGGGGCTTTTGTGGCAGGAACTTGGACTCAATATTTGGATGGCGATGGTGCTTGCCATTATAGTAGGTGCCATATGTGGTGCTTTTAATGGCTATCTGATTGCCTTTGTGGGCGTACAAGCCATGGTGGCTACACTTGGAACAAGCTTTTTGTATGCAGGGGCTTCGCTTGTGATCATTGGATTTTCAGGCATCAGTGCGGCAGAAGGCATTGGTGGTTTTCCAGATAGTTTCAGAGAATTGGGTCATGGCAATATAGGCGGCATTCCAAGTTCTCTGCTCATCTTTGGCTTTTTAATTCTAGTGGCTTATCTATTGCTTCATAAAACCACATATGGTAGAAGGGTTTATCTCACTGGGATCAACCGTAGAGCAGCAGAATTCTCAGGCATTAATACTAAGTTGATCATCTTGAGTACTCATATGTTGGTGGGTATGGGTGCAGCGATTTCGGGGATGTATATTACTTCTTATTTGAGTTCATCAAGAGCCGATCATGGTGCAACACTGACGTTATCCGTGATCACAGCCGTCGTGCTCGGCGGTACTGCAATTACAGGCGGTGAGGGTTCAATTATTGGCACTGCCCTTGCGAGTGTTATTATTGGCCTTATGACTTTAGGTCTACAAATGGCTGGATTATCCACACAGTATGTGGGCATTGGCATCGGTATCCTACTTGTGGTGTCGGTGGCCGTAAAGAGTTACTTCAGTGGCGGCAAAGTGTTTGCAAATATTAAACGCCATTTTTCACAGGAGAAAAGTTAAAGCATCATAGGGTTCAGGTATCATCATAAAGTTATAAGATTTCAATGTATTTTGGTGTATATATTGCCTTTCAGAATTACTGTGAGGCTCATATATAAAATATGGAGAGGAGAATATGCTTAATGAAGAGAAAATATTTATCATCGGTAGCGATTATGCTTTTAGTCCTTGTTGTAATGGTGGGTTGTGGAAAAGCACCAGAAGCAGCACCAGCGGCGACACCAGCAGCAACACCAGAATCAACTGGAAATAAGGCAGCCACAGTTGACCCAGCTGACGTTTCAGTAGTATTTATTCCAAAGTTAACAGGTAATATGTTCTTTGAGTCTGCAAATGTAGGCGCTCAGGCGATTGCTAAGGAAGTTGGCTTTGAATGTAAATACGATGGAACAACGAACGCAACCGTAGCAGATCAAGTTCAAGTCATTAACAGTGCAGTTAATCAAGGGTACAATGCAATTGCAGTTTCATCGAATTCGCCTGATGGATTAAATGAAGCCCTTAAATCGGCTGCCGATTCAGGGATCAAAGTCGTTACATGGGATTCAGATGTAAATCCTGAATACCGTTCAATCATGGTAAGTCAAGGCACACCAGATCAACTTGGCAAAATGCTTGTGGATATGGTGGCAGATCAAATTGATGATGCTAAAAACGCAGAAATCAAATTTGCATTTTTCTACTCAAGCCCAACGGTTACAGATCAAAACTCATGGGTTGAAGCCGCTAAAACATATGTTGCAGCAGAATTCCCTAAGTGGGAACTTGTAACAACTGAATACGGCGAGTCAGACGCTCAAAAATCTATTCAAGTGGGTGAATCCATTCTCAACACTTACGCTGATATTGATGCGGTTATTTGTCCAGATTCAACAGCGCTTCCTGGTATGGCACAAGCTGCTAAAAACTTAGGGAAAAATGCGGATGATGTAATCATTACAGGTTTTGCAACACCAAGCTCTATGAGAGATTTTATTAAAGACGGCACTTTAAAACAATTCGGATTGTGGGATTGTGGCGTTCAAGGCGCTATGGGCGCTTATATTGCATACTGGTTAGCAGCGGGTAACGATTTTGTTGTAGGTGATAAGATTGATATTCCAACTGTTGGCGAAGTTGAAATTATGCCTAACTCCGTATTGAATTATGATTATTTAGCAGATGATTCCGGAATCGTTCTGATGCCCGAAAGAACGATCTTCGATATCAATAACATTGATGACTTTAATTTCTAAGTTGTGAATGGTTGTGAAAATCCCCTTTTTAATGTGAGTTTAAAAAGGGGATTCTTTTAGTAAAAAATACTATACATTTAAAAAAAGTATGTTATAATGAAGTTGATTAAGGGATTGTAACTGTTTGGCAGGCAACACCCAAGTTGAGAAAACCGCATGAATGTGTGGTTCGCATCAGTTTGGGTGTTTTTTATTATCACAAATAGGGTTAAACCTTAAGATTTGGGGGGTGTGCTCAACTTCAAAAGCTGTCTTGAGATTGTGTTAGGAAGGATAAATTCAAATGGGGTTGCATGTGAAAAAGATATTTAACAACAACATCATATTAGGTGAAGATGAAAAAATGTCTGAAATGATTTTGCTTGGAAAGGGGATTGCGTTTCAAAAGAGAATAGGTGATGCCGTTGATCCTGACAAGATTGATAAAACATATGTCTTTAAAACTTCGGAAAATTCTTCGAAATTTGTTTCTCTTTTGCAAGAAGTGCCTTTACACCAAGTAGAGTTGGCAAGAAAGGTGATCGAACAAGCACAAAAAGAATTGAATGTCACTTTCCACGACGGGATTTATATTGGATTAACGGATCATATCTGCTATACACTTTCGAGGTATCGCAGTGGGCTCATGATCAAAAACGCACTTTTATGGGAGATTAAGAAATATTATCCTAAGGAGTATGAAGCGGCTCGAAATGCGATTAAGTTGATTGACTACTATGAGAAAGTTGAGTTGTCTGAAGATGAAATTGGGTTCATTGCACTTCACTTTGTCAACGCTCAACAAGATGGCGAAGAAATTCAGAAGACCATATTGGTAACTGAAATCGTCAATGACATCTTGAGCATTGTGAAGTACCACTATCAGATAGAACTCAACGAAAACACTTTAAATTATAGTCGTTTTGTGACACACATTCGCTTCTTTGCCAGACGCATGTTGAGTAATGAATTATTGCATTCAGATGATGATTTTTTATATCAGCAGGTTAAAAATAAGCTCACGGAAGCAGTGGCATGTGCCGAAAAAGTGAGAAGCTACATCATGGAAAAACTAGATGTTTCTATTTCACAAGAAGAAATGCTTTATTTTATCGTTCATATCAATCGCGTTGCAAGTCGAGAAAATGATGTAAGAGCGGAAAATCAATAAAACTACACTAAAAAAAGAGGCGTTAAATTAAATATTGTGGATTGTAACCGTTCAGGGCAATACCTAAGTAAAATCGAGTAGAATCAGTGGATTAGGGCTGATTACTAGATTTGCTTTAGGTATTTTTTTTATTAAAAAAGAGGAGGGTAATGATGAATTATCAAGAGTTAGCGGGACAAATTCTCAAGCACGTAGGTGGCGGCAAGAACATCACACAGTTGAATAACTGTGCCACACGATTGAGGATGAATTTTAAAGACGAGTCGCGTGTCGATGTTGAGGCGCTCAAGAAAATACAAGGCGTTATGGGGGTTTCTAAAAAGGCAGGTCAGTACCATATTATCATTGGACCTGACGTGGCAAATGTGTGCAATGCCATAAAAAAAACAGCGCATATTGACACGGCGAATAGTCCCAACAAAAGTCACGGTAAGGTAGAGCAAGTGCTAGATATTTTTGCTTCGATTTTCACACCGGTGATCCCTGCGATCACAGCTGCTGGTATGATAAAGGCGATATTGGTGCTTTGTGTTTTACTGGGGATGTCAAAGGAATCTCAAGGCTACATCATTGTCAACTTCATAGCAGATGCTGGCTTCTACTTCTTACCGATTATGCTGGCGTTTTCAACTGCACTCAAATTAGGATGTAATCCCTATTTGGCGGCAATGATTGGCGGTGTTTTACTGCATCCTAAATTTGCAGGTCTTGTTTCGGCAGGTGATCCAGTTAGCTTTTTGTCAATACCTATTAAGCTTGTCAATTATGGATCAAGTGTTATTCCAATCATTTTAGCCGTGTGGTTTATGACTTATGTGGAGCGTTTTGCAGATCGTATTTCGCCTAAACCAATTAAATTCTTAATGAAACCCGTTTTAACTGTTTTAATCGTGGCACCGGTTACACTTATCGTGCTTGGGCCTTTAGGTTCTAATATAGGTACTGTGATTGCTACGGGAACAGATTTCTTAAATACACATGTGAGCTGGCTTGTGCCAACGCTAATGGGTGCTTTCATGCCTCTATTGGTACTCACAGGCATGCACTGGAGTTTCTTGCCGATTCTCATGACTTCATATACAACCTATGGCTATGAAGCCGTTATGGGTCCTGGAAGTTTGGTTTCAAATATTTGTCAAGGTGCAGCATCGTTAAGTGTTGCTTTAAAAACAAAAAATAAAACGCTTAAACAGTTGGCAGGTTCGGCAGGGATAACTGCTCTTATGGGTATTACAGAGCCTGCAATGTATGGGGTTACGTTGAGATTAAAAAGACCACTTATTGCGGTAATAATCGGTGGCGGTACCGGTGGCTTTTATGCTGGGATCATGGGCGTTGTACGTTATACTTCAGGTACGCCAGGTCTTTTATCTCTCCCAATTTTTATTGGTGAAAACCCAATGAATATTGTTCATGCTTGTATTGCAGCAGCTATTGGATTTGTGGTCACTTTTATCTTGACGTGGATTTTAGGATTCGAAGAGCCAGAAGACGAGTTCAATGATACTGATGGCCAGAACGAAAAGCAGGCAGATCATATCAATAAAAAATCCATTTTAAGCAATAAAAGCATTGTCTATAGCCCAATTCAAGGTGAAATTGTGGCACTCTCTAAAGTGAATGATGAAACCTTCGCAAAGGAAATTACAGGTAAAGGCGTGGCTATAGCACCTTCTGGAAATCAAGTTGTGGCGCCTTTTGATGGTGAAGTGGTCACGGTTTTTAAGACGAAGCATGCTATTGGTTTAAGGAACAATGATGGGGTAGAATTGCTCATTCATATAGGCATTGACACGGTGGCGCTGGAAGGCAAATACTTTACGGTCCATGTGAAAGATGGCGACGCTATAAAGAAAGGCGATTTGCTCATGACATTTGATAAGGCTATGATTGAGCAAGAAGGCTATGATTGTATATCCCCAATTATTGTCACCAATACGCAGGTGTATGCTGAGGTGTTTAGTGTGGATGAAGGTTCTGCTGATGCAGGCGATAGAATTATAACGGTAATTTAAGGCGGTGTTTATGAATTTGAAAGAAGACTTTTTGTGGGGCGGTGCCGTTGCGGCGAATCAATGTGAAGGCGCTTACCTAGAAGATGGCAAAGGGCTATCTCTAATGGATGTTTTGCCATCAGCAGAAGAAGGTCGAAAAGAGGCAATGTATCATCCCGAAGTGGCTTTGAAAAAAACTTATAAATATTATCCAAGCCATGAAGGCATTGATTTTTACCATAGATATCGAGAGGATTTAGCTCTGCTCAATGCAATGGGGATAAAGGCTTTTAGGACTTCTATTTCTTGGACGAGAATCTTTCCAAATGGGGATGAAGAAATGCCTAATGAAAAAGGCCTCGAGTTCTATGATCGCTTATTTGATGAATGCTTAAAATATGGGATTGAGCCTGTTGTGACCATTAGTCACTTCGATATGCCCATCCATTTAATCCAAAAATATGGTGCTTGGTCCAACAGGAGAACGATCGATTTTTATCTCAATTACTGTAAAGTTCTGTTTGAACGCTATGGGCAGAAAATTAAATATTGGATTACTTTTAACGAGATCAATATGATTACACATATTCCCTTTTTCGGTGGCGGCGTAACCGTTGGGGCAGATGAAAATGCCAATCAAGTGACATATCAGGCGGCACATCATCAATTGGTGGCAAGTGCACTTGCTACAAAAATGGCAAAGGGTATCAATCCGGAAATTCAAGTGGGATGCATGTTGGCGGCAGGTTCTTTTTATCCCTATAGCTGTGCGCCAGAAGATGTATGGGCGGCGACAGAAGCCAATCAAAACATGTACTTGTTCATAGATGTGCAGGTGCGCGGTAAGTACCCGAGCTATGCGGATCGAATCTTTAAAGCAGAAAATGTTGTGATCCGTAAAGAAGAGGGTGACGACGAAGTTTTAAGGGAAAATACGGTGGACTACATCGCTTTCAGTTATTATTCCAGCAGACTCATAGGCGTTGGACCAGAGGCGCTTAAGAATGTTGCAGATGGCAATGCAATTACAACGCTCAAAAATCCGCATCTCGATATTACCCCTTGGGGTAGGCAGATCGATCCGCTTGGACTGAGAACAACGATGAATGATTTATACGGCCGCTATGAAAAACCGCTCTTTATTGTGGAAAATGGCTTAGGGGCATTTGATCAAGTTAGTGAAGCGGGACAAATTGAAGATGATTATCGAATCGATTATATGAGAAAACACATTATTGCCATGAAACAAGCCATGGAAGATGGTGTAGAGTGTCTAGGCTATCTCGTTTGGGGCTGTATTGATTTGGTCAGTGCAGGTGGTGGCGAGATGGAAAAGCGATATGGCATGATCTATGTGGATCGAGATAATCGTGGCCACGGCACATTGGAAAGGAAGAAGAAAAAGTCCTTTTATTGGTATCAAAAGGTAATTGAGACGAATGGAGAAGTGCTTTAGTAAAATAGAATACAAGTTATTATGGGCTGATTCCTGTGTTTAATGGGGATCAGCTTTTTTATCGCTTTCGTTTTTTGTTCGATTTAGAGGAGGCTTGTTCAACCTGCTCATTCTATCTATTTTGTTGATCTTGCTCAGCCCGTTCTATGCGGTTAGATATTAAAACAACAAAATTTGAGCCAAAAGATCTTCTAAGAAGCTTCAATCAGCAAAATCATCAGAGAAAATGATTTCACGAATGAGTTGGTTTATTGATGATGCATATGATGGTTTCATGCAGGGGAGCTATATGAATATATTAAGGACGGCCCCCTGTTGAAGAGGGGTGGAATCTGATATAATGATCATTAAAGAGATGTCGGATGAAAGGAATTTAATAATGAAGATCACCCTTATAACCGTAGGTAAAATTAAAGAAAAATATTTTATCGGCGCCATCAATGAATATGCAAAACGACTTACGAAGTACTGTACGCTCAATATGATTGAAGTGCCCGATGAGAAGGCACCTGAGATGCTAAGTGAAAAGGAAATGGAACAGATCAAAGATAAGGAAGGCCAGCGTATTCTGAGTAAAATTAAGGAAACACAGTATGTGATCACGCTTGAGATCAAAGGCAAGCAATTGACTTCAGAAGGTCTATCGGAAAAGATGGCGGCACTTGGGTTAGAAGGCAATTCAGATGTAGTGTTCGTGATCGGCGGGAGCCTAGGCTTATCTAATCTCGTGCTGAATCGATCGAATTTTGCTCTGTCGTTTTCAGAGATGACATTTCCACATCAGCTGATGAAGGTGGTACTGTTGGAGCAGGTTTATCGGGGGTTTAGGATTCTTAAAAATGAACCTTATCACAAATAACTGCGGTTTTTTCAATAGTGTATGGGGATGTATTTGGTATATTGAATTTAGGAGAGAATATTCTGGAGCATGTTGCACCACGGTACACTTGAACTAGAATATTCAGATGTAATGGCAAGGTGACATTCCATTGGCAAATGACCATAATAAGGTTATAAGTCTATAACAGATATTTGGAGATAGTGGGGTATGGTTATTCCATACGGTTAGTGCACTCTTTTCGATAATCCAGTGCAGACCATCAGACGATTGAGTCCGGGTCTTCAAAGTTATACTATGCTCAGATTTATAAGTATAGAATAGATTATTGAAGGAATGGATAAGCATAAATCAAAGGAGGTTGTGATGATAAAACCTAATTGGGACATATTTAATGCAAAGTTTAGTGACTCAACGACAAGTGATTTCGAGTGGTTCTGCTATTTGCTGTTTTGCAAGGAGCATGGTATAAAAAACGGTATCTTTAGATACCTTAATCAGGCTGCAATTGAAACAGACTTGATCGAGGTGGATGCACAGCATATTGGATGGCAGGCAAAGTACTATAGTGGAACACTTTCAACTCATGCAGATGAGTTGGTCGAGACAGTAGAGAAAGCGAAGAGGCTTTATCCTTCAATTGACAGGTTGGTTATATATACCAATTCTGAGTGGGCTCAAAACAAAGGCGAAGAGCCGGTAGGTTTTAAAAGGGTTAAGGAAGCAGCTGCAAATAATAATATTACTCTGGAATGGAGAGCAAGATCTTATTTTGAGAGTGAATTTGTTACAGCGACGGCGGAGAATATTTCTAGATACTTCTTCACGCTTGAAGAGGGGGAAACGGAAGAACTAAAAAGACGTATGAGCCATACAGAAAATCTATTGGCAGAAATCAAGAACTCTATACCCTATAAGGAAAGTGAGATACATATACCGAGACAGGAAATATTGGACGAGATTAAAAAGTCATCACAACAGGTTGTTGTCTTAAGCGGTAATGGTGGTGTTGGTAAGACGGCTGTTATCAAGGATTATCATAGCGGCTTAGAGAAGGACTCTGTATTACTGATGTTTAAGGCCACTGAGTTCGAACTGTCCAATGAGGAGCATATGTTCAGGTCTACGAGCTTTGATAAGTTCTTTGATATGTTGAAAGAAACGGAAAAAAAGATTGTTGTGATAGATTCAGCAGAGAAACTACTCGACCTGAGGAATACGAATACATTTAAGGTATTCCTTACCAGAGTTATAAAAGATGAGTGGAAAATTGTGTTCACATCAAGAAACCTGTATGTAGACGACCTAAACTATGAGTTCTTGGATACTTATGGTGTTGCACCTATGAACGTTCACATTGATGATGTTTCAGAAGTAGAATTACTGAAGCTCTCAGAAGAGAATGGCTTTAAGTTACCTAAAGACTATAAGCTGGTTGAGCTAATCAGGAACCCATTCTATCTAAAAGAGTTTCTGAAGTATCATGATTTCAGAGATTCATGGGACTATGTGAGTTTTAAGCAAAACCTTTGGTCCAGGAATGTTAAGAAAGCAAAGCCGGTAAGAGAGCAAAGCTTTATTAAACTGGCCCATTTACGTGCAAACACCGGGCAATTCTTTTTGGAGCCGGAAGGTGATCTAGCAATTCTGGATGAAGAGTTTATTCCTGATGGACTAGTTGCTTATGAGACAGCAGGCTATTTTATTACACATGATATATATGAAGAGTGGGCATTGGAGAAGTTGATTGACAAGGCTTTTATAAGATCAGCGGATACTGCTGAGTTCACCAAGATGATTGGTGATTCTATAGCGGTCAGAAGGTCTTTCAGATCTTGGTTATCAGATAAATTGTACAGTAGCCCTGAAGATGTGTCTTCGCTAGTAGACGGCATAATGAAAGAGGAAAGTCTAGAAAAGCATTGGAAGGATGAGCTGATTGTGTCAATTATGCTGTCTTCCTATTCAATCACCTTTTTTGAATCCTATAAAGATTCTTTATTGATAAATGACATGCAGCTTCTGAAGAGAACCGGCTTCCTTCTAAGACTGGCCTGTAAAGAAGTGGATGATAGATTTCTTGAACTAGATGTGACAAAGATTCCTGATTTATTTAGCGCCTCTTTGGTTTTCACAAAACCAAAAGGTTTAGGTTGGGCTTCCTATATAGAGTTTGTTTACAATAATCTGGATGAGGTTGGCTGTGATAGGCTTTTGTTCACCATTCCAATCTTAAAGGCATGGTCAAGTGATATTGGCAGGACAACAGAACTGGCAGGCAAAATAGCCCTTAAAATTTATGAGTACTGTACCTTCGACAGTCAAGTCTATTTGGGAAAGGATACTGAGGAAGAACTGATAAGTATCATCTTCAACTCCGTTAAAGAGAATAAGCAATTGCTAACAGAAATTGTAGATAAGATTATTGAAAATCAGTGGTGGGAGACAAGTGAACCGTATTATACCTTCAGTAAAGCCATGACGACTGGTAAGTATGGAAATATTGTAGCAAGAGTGATCCCCAGAAGTGTTATGGCTGTTGTCAAACTCTTCTGGATGGCGCATGAAGATAAATCATCTTATGGATACTATCGTTCTCATTCGCTGCATAGAAGTGAAACCAGCTTTGGACTTTCAAGTGGTTCGGATCGTTACTTTCCATCAAGTGCATTACAGACACCTATGTATGCTTTGCTGCATGCTGAACCAAGAGAATCCATTGATTTTATCATAAAATTTATGAATGTATGTGTAGAACGCTATGTGAAAAGCGGTTATGATGCAGGTGTCTACAAAATCCAGCTTCACCTAAGTGATGATGAAGTCAGTGAACAGTATATTGGTAATGCTCTCTGGAATATGTATCGTGGTAACGGATCACCTGTGAGCCCTAATTTACTTCAGTCAGTTCACATGGCACTCGAGAAATTCCTGCTAATTGTAGCTGAGAAGACAGAACAGAAGGTATTGGAAGACTTATTCATCCATATGCTGAGAACTTCAAAATCCGCCTCAATAACTGCGGTAGTTACCAGTTTAGTTCTTGCATACCCAGATAAGCTCTCTAAAATTGCCCTAATTTTGATAAAGACGTATGACATACTGAAGTATGATGGTGGTCGATGGGCAGGCGAACGTGGTCTTCGATCTTTGTACTCTATAGGATATGGTTTGAATTGGAAAAACGAAGTATACCAAAGAGAAAGAATTGATACCCTTGAAGAGGTACACAGAAATAAGTCTCTGGAGCAGATCATTATTAACTACCAGTTTTTTGCCAAAGAAGGATCAGATGAAGGCGACTTCTATGACAGACAGAAGACTGTGTGGGACATTTTAGATGCATATAATAAAGAAATTGAGACTTCGGATACGACCGAAGAGTTTCCGATGAAGGAGCTCTTAATCAGACGGATGGACCGAAGAAACATGGAACCGAAGCTTGAAGAGATCGATAATCAACAGTGCATTAGCCTAACCCCAAAGCTTCCGGATAGGCTAAAGAAAGAGGTTGAGAGATCAAGAGAAGAATCAGATGAAAAAATGAAATATATGGCCTTGAATCTATGGGCAGAATTCAAGCATGACCATAATGAACAGGCTAACAATTATAGAGAGTATGATGAAAATCCTCAAAAAGCACTTGAAGAGCTTAAAAGCTTGATGGAAGATTGGGATAAAGAAGGGTGCGAAGATTATCATTTGCTTTATCGATCTGTCTTGCCGAATGTCAGTTCATTGCTTGTAAAAGAGTATTCTTCAGAATTATCGGAAGCGGATTATGCCCTTTGCAAAGGATTAATACTGGAATTTGCAGGAGCGCCTGTAAGAGAGAATTATACTTATCAAATTGGTGATGGGGTTGAGGGGGCTGTGAAAGCCTTGCCATACCTTATAGGTGAAGAAGGTGGTATGGATGATGCAGCTATCTTTACATTGATGATGCTTCTTCTGAACACAAGGGAAATTGGTCAGTATAAACGGATATGTGATTTTGCCATTGAAGCTATAAACGAATCTCTTTGGGATAAGTACCCAGAAGATACGAAACTCTTGGTGCTTTCACACCTGAAATTATCAGAGGCGTTCGAAAGCTATGTTGAACAGATTAGGACAGAACGTTTTGATCATGACAGTTGGAATGATAATTCAGTTTATATGAGATTTATGGAGCACTGTGAGTCAGATTTTGATGAATTGATCGTAAGTGAAGCATCATCTTTCGATATTCAGAGTATAAATCCTTCACTAGAACTCTCTGCAAGTATACTTGCTTTAATACCGGTAGGAACATCTGATGAGCAATTACTGGGATTGGTAGAGAAGATACTTGAAATTATGGCAGAAGGTGTGTTCCGGAAGTCAGATGCTAATGTGTATTCTGACAAATTGAGATTATTTAAAACTTACAGCAGTTTTATTCTGGCAAGAGAAAAAAGTGAAATTGAACGATTTAATCATTACTTTGTCGAGGCGTTCGAGATGAACGAAGAAGCGGATCATTTGTTCAGTGAACTATTGCTGGCTGAAGATCAACTTGCAACCCATGGTGTGTTTTGGAAGTTATGGTGGTCCTATTATGATGTAGTAGTCAATAGTATAAAAGATCGAAGACACTATTACCGTGAAGAAGCACTTCATTCATATTTACTTGACTTCAGGTTTTGGCGCTCTGGGGTAAAGGAATGGCACAGTCTTAAGGACGAAAATGTTGAATTCTACTGGCGAATAACGTCAGACTTATCAAAAAATCCAGATGTGTTAGCTGCTGTGGCGAAAATTCTACACTCAATCGGCTCAGGATTCCTTAATGAAGGTGTTGGCTGGATTTCTAAAATGATTGCAAGTAATACAGAGGTACACCAGAAAGAAATGGACTCCAACACTAGATTTATTATAGAAACTATATTGAGGAAATACGTAAACGTCAACAGAGAATTGCTTAAGATAAACATTTCAAAAAAGACAGAGATCTTGGTTATTTTGAACTGCTTGATTGAGAATAATTCTGAAGTCGGTTACTTAATTAGAGAAAGATTGTTGTAGATCGTTGCATTGGACAGGAGTGAAGTATCATTCTAATCTTATAGATAAATGATATTATGAGCAGTAATTGCATATTTCAGTTTCAGTATTCTCCACCCATTGTTTACTTATTGTCTTGATGGAGTCTATGACAAAAGACCGGCAAATAGATTAGCTTCGGAACTTCCACATACAAGAGAGAGTCGAGAAGTAATCCAACCTCTAATTCAAAAAGGTCTAACAGAAAGCGAAATTGATGAGAATATAGAGAACATTCTGCTTGCAGATGGAAAAGGGATTTGGTAATTGCGAGAAGAGTTTTAGTTCATTTGGGCTGCTTTGTGCAGAAAATATACTACTCTAAATTTTCAAGTATAGAATTTATGTTGCATAGAAAAAAACGCAGTTTAGTACAGTACGGTGAACCGTATCATAAGTAACGGTAAACCGCGGATTCACCCATGATGATTATTAAAGCAATAAGAACTTGATTTCAAATTTTGAAGTTGATTTTCATAAATAAAACTTTTTTAGTTTATTGTTTTATACTTATACGGTATAATTAGAACAAGTAAAATTTGGAGGTGAATCATGACTTATAATCCCCCGTATACAATCACTGAAAAAACAGTAACTCTAATTGCAGATATAATGGAATTGATTACTAAGATTGCGATGAGTGAAAAAGTTGAAATTAATCCGAAATTGAGACGAATATATAGAATTAAGACCATTCAAGCCTCTCTTGCAATTGAAAACAATTCTTTATCCATTGATCAAGTAACGGCAATCGTCAATGGGAAAAGAGTTCTTGGCCCGGGGCAAGATATAAAAGAAGTACAGAATGCATATGAAGCATATGAAATACTGTTGACTCTTGATCCATATGACATTAATTCATTATTTACAGCCCACAAAATATTGATGAATGATCTAACAAAGGAAGCTGGTAGATTTAGAAATGGTAATGTAGGTGTTTTTGCAGGCGAACAGTTAGTTCATATGGCACCGCCAGCACATTTGGTTCCAGAACAGGTTAAAGCACTAATCCAATGGGTTATGTCATCTGAAGCTCACCCATTGGTGAAAAGTTGTGTATTTCATTATGAATTTGAGTTTATTCATCCATTTTCAGATGGAAACGGGCGGATGGGTCGCATGTGGCAGACGTTGATTCTATATAAATGGAAAAAAATATTTGGGTGGTTGCCAGTGGAATCCTTAATCAAAGAAAGACAAGATCAATATTATGAAGTGTTGGGTATATGTGATAAATCCGCTGATTCTGGAAAGTTTATCGAATTTTTACTTCAAGCCATTTATGATACCTTATGTGACCTTGGACAAACCGAACAAGTCTGCGTACAAGTAACGGAACAAGTCTTAAAGTTACTTGAAGCTATGGAAAATGAACCGTTAAGCACCAGTGAATTAATGGAGCGTGTCGGGATTAAACACAGACCAACATTCAGAAATAATTACCTTTTGCCTGCTATGGAAAAAGGAATGGTTGAAATGACGATACCAGATAAACCAAATAGTAGCAAGCAGAAATATATTAAAACTAAATCATGAGATGACTCAAACGCTGCTGTAATGGATTTTCCCCTTAAGATTATGGGTATGTGCCATCCTACCATCTGTAGTGATGACGATTGCCGCCATGCCCTCAATATCATTTACCTTTTGTAAGATTGTACGGATATCAAGGCCAAAAAATTTTGTCGTATAGAGATCACAATCTAAGGAATGATTGGTAATGATGGTCAGTGAGGCAATATTCGTTTCTATTGGATAACCCGTTTCACTGTCGAAAATATGGTGGTAGGTCTTTCCATCAATTTCAAAGGTGCGCTCATAAATGCCTGAAGTGACCACTGATTGATTTCTAACGCTGACACTGGCAACCAAATTGCCCCTTGGTAGAAAGGGGTTTTGAATCCCAACTTGCCATTCTGCATTGCCTTTAGGAGAATCGCCATAGACGAGTACGTTTCCCCCTAAATCGACCATGGCTGAAACCGCATCATTTTCCTTAAAAAATGCCATAACTTTATCACAGAAATAACCCTTGGCAATGGCGCCGAGGTCTATTGTCATGCCCTTTTTCTTAAAAAAAACAGTTTCATTTTCTTCATCTAGGGAGATATTTTCTGATTTTATGAGATTTAGCACGGCTGCAATCTCTTCTTGGCTGGGGACGCAGGCGTCTTCAAAGCCTATATGCCATAGTTTTGTAAGGGGTCCGATTGCAATGTTTAAAAGGCTATCCTCTGCTTCACTGTGTGTTTTGCCAATCTTTATAAGGTCAAATAAGTCGGAATCTACCTTCTGGGGGGCTTTGTAAGCGGTCTCTTTTAGGTTGGCAAGTGGTGAGGTGTCACTATTGGCACTAAAGACCTGTTCGAATCGACTCAGCATCTTTGAAGCCTCATCTATGAGTGCTTCAGCACCTTGGCTTGTTAAGTAGAGTTTAATGACTGTGCCCATGAGGTAAAGTGTTTTCTTAGAAGTTTCCATACTTATTCTCCTAAACTGAAAGCATTTTCTGTGTCAATAGAGAATGCGTTTATGAGTGCCAAATCTGTTTCTGAGAGTGACCTGTCTGAGTGATAGGCTATAAAAAAATCCAAACTCAGCTCATCTACTGGCAGTGTGTAGAGGTTGTATTTTTCTGGACAGGGTGATACGCGAATGCTCTCAGGGACGAAAGTTAAGCCTATATTGTTCATAGCAAGTCTTTGAATGGTGTAAATTTCAGTGCTTTCCAGGATAATTTTAGGTGTGATTTTATAAACACTCAAAAGCTGATCTATTTGACTTCTTATGGAAGACCCCTTACGGGTTAAAATGAGGTTTTGGGAGAGCAAGGTCTTCATATCATAAGTCCCTGCATCAATAATGGCAATCCCTTCTCTATAAAGCGCACACGAGCGCGGGATAATGACACTGTAGCTGTTTTTTCCCAAAATGGTCGAGCTCAGATTTGGAGAGATGTTTCTAGAGTTTTGTCCTATCCAAAAATCCAGTTCACCACTTAATGTGCGTTTTTCATTTTTTTCAGGTAAATCTTCAAAGAGCTCAACTTTGCAGGTCGGATGGGTTTTAAAAAAATTTGGGAGTAGTAACGGCAAGAGGTAAGTCCCAAGACTCGGGAGAATCCCAATTTTAATCACCTGCTTGTCTTGGCCAGCAACAGCTGCTATTTCACGTAAAAATCTCGAATAACGATTTTCTAGTGAGGTTAAGTACTCATAATATATTTTACCCTGTTCTGTTAAGCGATAAGGGAGTTCGCTTCTGTTAATGAGTTCACATTCAAGTTGCTTTTCAATGCGTTTGATAACCTGTGTTAGGTAGGGCTGAGAGACATAGAGTGCCTTGGCGGCCTTACCATAATTGCTATATTTGAGTATAGCGTCAATGTAATAAAGGGTGTTCTGAGGACTATTTTGTGACATATGTACCGCCTCTCTTTAAGGATGGGTAGATTTTATTTATAACTGATGATAACAAATTTGTTATTAAAGTTCAATATATAACTATTAGATAGACTTTTGTGAATGTGTTAAAATTATATCAATAAAATGCAATGGCTATTATTTGCCATACAGAGAGGGGAAACCAATGAAATATTTAGCAATTGTAGGCACAAATGCGGATGTATCGACGAATCGTATGTTGCTTCAATTCATGCAAAAGCATTTTGCAAGTGATGTAGACATAGAGCTTTGTGAAATCAAGGCATTACCTGCTTTCTACGAGCCAGAAGGTGAAGAAGTGCCTGAAACCGTCGTGGAATTATCGAAAAAAATCATAGATGCGGATGGCGTTATCATCGCAACACCAGAATATGACCATGCTATTCCAGCAGTACTGAAGAGTGCACTTGAATGGATCAGCTATACAAGTCAGGCGCTCACAGACAAACCGGTTTTAATCGTAGGGGCGTCTCATGGTGTTTTAGGGTCTTCTAGAGCACAAGCTCACCTCAGACAAATCCTTGACTCACCTGAACTTGCAGCGAGAATTATGCCAAGCAGTGAATTCCTTCTTGGCAAATCACAAGAGGCATTTGATTATGCAGGGAAGTTAAAATACCCTGATAAATTAGCAGAGCTCAATGAAGTTTTTAGAGAATTTTTACTCTTTACCAAAATCACTACAGAGTTATTAGCAGAAAAAGCAGTCATTAAAAAAGATAAAAAATATACTTGGCAAGAATAGGAGAGCACATGATGAAATTTATTGCGATTGCTGGAACGAGTGCGAAAAAATCATATAACCGTTCACTCCTTCAGTTCATGAAAAAGTATTTTGAACAAAAAGCTGAAATTGAAATTATGGACATAGCAGATGTCCCTATGTTTAACCAATCAGATGACCAGTCTAATACAGAAATTCTACAGATGTTTAATGATAAAATCACTGAGAGCGACGGGGTGATCATTGCAACGCCAGAATATAACCACTCAATCCCATCAAGCCTCAAGAGCCTTATCGAATGGCTTAGCTTTGAGCTTCATCCGCTTGTGGGAAAGCCCGTGATGGTTCTTGGAGCGTCAAGAGACGTACAGGGGTCGTCACGTGCACAGTTACATCTTCGCCAGATCTTAGATGCACCGGGTGTGGATGCTAATGTCATGCCGGGTTACGAGTTTTTACTCGGGAATGCTCACAAGGCTTTTGATGAAAACGGAGATCTTAATAGCGAAAGAACAATTGATTTCTTAGAAATATGTTTCTTGCGTTTTATGCGTTTCTCAAAAATATCCAACCTTTTAAATGAAGAAGAAGAATTTGAGTTTAACCCAGGAGATTATGAAGTCAGTACACTGGGACATGGTGGCAGTCTACCCATGAAGGTGACTTTCAGTGAAAAGCGTATTGAGACGATAGAAATTGACAGAGAAGGTGAAACAGAAGGCCTTGCAGACGTTGTTTTCACAAGAATTCCTGATCGTATTATCGAAGGACAAACTCTGAATGTCGATGCACTTTCAGGTGCTTCGGAAACGAGTAATGCTGTACTTGATGGCGTTGCAAAAGCGATTAAACTTGCAGGGGTTAACCCTGATATCTTAAAGAGACGCCCTAAACCACCAAGTGCTCTAAAGAGAGAGGATGAAGAATATACCTGTGATGTGGTAGTCGTAGGTGGGGGTGGTGCAGGACTTAGTGCTGCGGCTACAGCTCTTCAAAAGGGTGCAAATACAATTGTTATTGAAAAGTACCCAGCAGTGGGCGGTAATACCATCCGTTCAGGTGGTCCGGTCAATGCAGCTAATCCAGAGTGGCAATCTGGATTTGAGGAAAATCCAGGTGAGAGAACGACTATAGAAGGCCTGCTTGCCACTGATGAAAAATTGATTCACGCTGAGTATTTAGAAGACTTTAGAGCTCTAAAGAAAGAATTTGAAGCCTATGAAGAAAAGTTTAAAGGCACAAAAGGACATCTCTTTGACTCACCGCTACTTCACAGAATGCAGACTTATTTTGGCGGCAAGCGAACAGACCTTAACGGCAATGATATTTACGGTCAATATGATTTGGTAAAAATTATGACAGACCATGCGCTTGAAAGTGTCAAATGGCTTGAAGAAATTGGTGTTGAATATGATAAGAGTATCGTTTTTGCACCAGTAGGCGCATTGTGGCGTCGTGGACATAAGCCTGTTAAGAGCTATGGTACAGCATTTATTTTAGCCCTAAGAGATTATGTTGAAGCCAGCTCTGGCAAAATCATAACAGATAGTCCTGTAAAAGAATTCATCCTAGAAGATGGCGAGATTAAAGGTGTGATTGCAACAGGGGAAAATGGTCAAAAGATTACAATTCATGCTAAAAAAGTCGTACTTGCAAGTGGTGGCTTTGGTGCCAATACAAAAATGCTTAAAGAATACAACACATACTGGCAAGAAATTGACGACAATATCAGAACCACAAACTCATATGCAATGACTGGCGATGGGATTTTACTTGGACAATCAGTGGGCGCGGCACTTACAGGTATGGGCTTTACACAGATGATGCCAGTTTCTGATCCAGAAACGGGTGAACTCTTCAGTGGTATTCAAGTACCTCCTGAAAACTTTGTGATTGTCAATACAGAAGGCAAAAGGTTTGTCAACGAGTTCTCGGGCAGAGACGTATTGACCAAAGCGGCAATTGAACAAGGGGGCTTATTCTACCTCATAGCGGACAGTGAAATCAAGAAAACGGCTGCCAATACAAGTGAAGAAAAATTAGAGCTTCAAGTGGCAGCAGGAACACTCTTTAAAGCAGATACAATTGAAGCACTTGCTGAGAAAGTAGGTATGAATCCAGAGAGCCTTGCAGACACTATTAAAAAATACAATTCATATGTTGATGCAGGTTTTGATCCGGAATTCCACAAAGATACTTTCAGCTTAAAAGTAGAAAAAGCACCTTTTTATGCAACACCGAGAAAACCAGCGGTTCACCATACGATGGGGGGCTTAAAAATTGATACGTCTACGCGCGTATTAGATGAAAAAGGCAATCCAATTAAAAACCTATATGCGGCTGGAGAAGTTGCAGGTGGCATCCATGCGGGTAACCGTCTTGGCGGCAATGCACTCACCGATATCTTTACATTTGGTAGAATCGCTGGAAGAACAGCAGTTGAAGAAATGTAATAGAGAGCTCTAAAAAATCATAAAATAGTCAATAGCTTAAAAAGTTCTGATCGTAAGATATGATCAGAACTTTTTTTATATAAATAAGTGATAGGTCCTATTTGGCATTTATAGGATGCTATGTAACTTACATTCACATAGATGGATTTGTCCATAATGCCGCGAGTTATTTTGAAGAGCGGAAACTTGGATGACGAATAGATGATGTTTAAAAGTCTTCTACAGAAGACAAAAATCTAAATATTGAACAAAAAGTCTTTCACAAAAGACTTTTTGTTGGTAGAAATCATTCATTTTATTTTGCACAAATAAAACAATTGTATATAAATAATCATAATAATATATTGATATTTCTTAGAGCGTACAATATACTATATGGTAACAACTGTTAAAACATGAAAATGAATGGAAATATGTGTATCTACTAGGAGATTGCATTGGTATTTCGATCAATAAAATACTGTAAGGTTAATTTTGAATTTTTTATTTATACATAAAATTACAATTTTGACATTGACAAGATATAAAGTTATATATTATGATTATAGAAATAAAATTACAATTATTTTGTTGAGCTGTTTTGAGAGGTTAACAGAGGGGTTGTAGAGCCTAAGATACGGGCACTTTGTTATTAATTGGATGATTTCAAAGAAAAAGAAAGGAAAGAGAGGAAAATTCATGTCACTATTTAATACGCTGAATACTTTAGCTAAAAGCCTTGGTGATGTAACCAGTGATGCGCTTGAGGGCAACAATGTGGGTAGTAAGTTGAGCAAAGAAAGAGCAGAAAGAGCTGATATTTTGGCTGAAATTGGTGGATTCTATTACGAGCAGTACCAAGAGGGTGCTCAATTTGATGGTGTAATTCTAGATTTTATGAAAAGGGCTGATGTGCATACGGCAAATATTCAAAACTTAGAAAGTCAACTTAGTGGATTAAATAATCGAAATCAGCGTCAAGGGGTTAAATGTAATTCTTGTGGGAGTATTAACAGTGAAGGCAATAAATTTTGTCGGGAGTGTGGGGGCAATTTAATTCTAGAACCAGCGCCAATGAAAAATTGTCCGAGCTGTGGTGTTGTTGTGGCAAATGAGTCCGCTTTTTGTGGCGAATGTGGCACTAAAATTGAATAAAGGGGGAATTGAAAATGAATGCAAAACAAATTTACAATCAAACGATGCCTTTTAATATGGCTAAATTGGTATTAGGTCTTATTACGGTGGGGTTGTCTTTGATTCTTTTGGCAATACTTGAAGGCATCGGTTGGTTGTTTGGAAGTAGTGGCATAGTCGTTACATTTTTTTTATGGCTAGCAGGTGCAGGTGCCATACGTTTTTTTATCATGCATTATATGGGCTATTTGGTCAAAGCCGGTCATATCGCTGTTGTTACTGAAGCCGTGATCAAAGGCGTGATTCCAGAAAATCAAGTAGAATATGGTAAGCAAAAAGTGACCGAGCGCTTTGTGACATCCAATGCGTTTTTTGTGATTGATAATTTGGTCACTGCATCTGTTAGACAGATACAAAGAGGGATTGAAAAAATGGGTGGTGCACTTGATTTCATTCCTGGTATTGGAGTAATAACAAATCTTGCACAATTCTTTGTATCGATATCACTTGGATATGTTGATGAATGCTGTTTAGGTTATACATTTTATAAGAAGGAACAAGGCGCGTTTGAAAGTGCTACAGATGGTGTTGTTATATATGCTCAAAATTGGAAAGAGTTACTCAAAAGTGCTGTAATCACAATGATTAAAGTTCTTGTTACCCTTTTAGTTTTAACCTTACTGACTTTCCTCGTAATTGGCATGTTATTTAAAGCGCTTCATTGGAGTACTCTCATAGCCTTTTTAATAGCTTGCTTGATCGTTTGGGTAATTAAATTTGCCTTTATTGATAGCTACATAATGATAAACATGATGACGACTTATATGAGTACAGCAGAAACGACAGAGATTTCTTATGATCTTTACGATAAACTTTGTGGACTTTCTGGGAAGTTTAAAGAGCTGTTTAATAAAGCCAAGAATGAATCCGTTGGTAGTAGATCTAGTGAGAATAGCTTCGTTGCTCAAAACTCACAAAAAGATACTAATACTAAATTCTGTGGAAAATGCGGGGCAAAAAATAGTTTTGAAACAAAATTTTGCACGGCTTGTGGAGATAAGATATAGATGTCTGGCAGTTAACCCATATAAATAATTGAGTTGTTTTAAAGTGATTTCCAATAAACCAATGACTAGAACGGAGGAAACTAGATTTGTTCTAGTCATTTTTATATCATAAGGATTGTTTGCTTTGCTTCAATTAGAAGTGCAAATGATCATTGAGCAGTGCATTTGGAAGAGAGTTGTTTATTTTTATAATTCCAAATTATATGTTGATGATTTCAGAGAGAGCTTAAGGTGGTTGATATAGCAGGAGAGCATATGGTTTCTAAAAAATCAAAAAAAATAGAAAAGAAAATAAAAAAAGAAGAGAAAAGAAAAAAAGAATATGGGAGAAAAAGATGTTCTCACATTTTAAAAAGGAGTTCCATTTTTTTACTAAGCGTTCATTGGAAGTCGTTGGGTTAACAAGGCTTAAATGTAAACAAGGGGAATATTCATACGGTGGCAAAAGCGATATTGAATTTTTAGAGGTCGTTTCTCAAGAAAATGATTTTGAAGGTATATTGGTGCGACTGAGCAAGACAGCAGAAGAAGACATAAAGCCAGAAGCTGATCTGGGCACTTTTTATGTAATAAAAAATAGAAGAGGCGATATTAGATTTGTAGAAATTGGTATTGAGGATGATCCCATTTGCACTGTTGTTAAAAGAGCAAGAATTTGTTATTTTCTTTACATCGTATTACCACGTATCCTTTTGGGGACCGCTTTTGCGCATATGGCACTAGTTGTTTATTTTTCACAAAAAATTTTGGACAGACAACATTCCTTTTATATTAAATGGCATGATTTGAGCATATTAAAGACAGAAAATTAGGCGTAAAGTAAAGTTAAAATAAAATGCTTACTGCCATAAGCGTTACAGCTATGGCAGTAAATTTGCGTTCATGCTTGAAAAAAGGAGGTATATAATGGCAATTTCTATTATTGCAACTGGGGACACCTTATTGACACAGCGTTTGCCTCATACAGATGAAGAATGTTTGAAGATAAAACGCATGTTTGAAGCGTCCGATGTTAGGCTGACCAATTTTGAACTTCTGCTTCATGATTTTGAGGTTTCTCCGTCGGCTGTAAGTGGGGGAACTTGGGTAGTTGCACGTCCTCCAATTATAAAAGATTTAAAATGGTTAGGCTTCAATATGTTTTCATGTGCGACTAATCACTCTCTAGACTGGGGACATGAGGGACTTCTCACGACAATGAAGCATTTAGATCATGCAGAGTGCATATATGCGGGTATAGGAAAAAACATGGCTGAAGCATGTCAGCCACAGTATTTGGATACCCCCGAAGGGCGAGTGGCCTTAATCAGCGTATGTTCTACGGGCAAAGACTGGCATATTGCAGGGGAACAAAGACCCGATGTGAAGGGGCGTCCTGGCATTAACATGCTCAGGTTCAACAGTATACACTATTTGCCTAAATCAGATATAGAAGCTTTGAAAGATATTGTGAATAAGACAGATGTCAATGCGAGACGGATGCAGTTGGAGCGAGAAGGATTTGTTAAACCGGAGACGGGTTTTGCTATAGGCAATACCCGATTTGAAGTTGGAAATACGGGCACAGTTACGACATATAATCAGAAAGATGCAGATCGTATAGTCAAAGCAATTGATGAAGCGAAACGTCAAGCAGATGTCGTTCTGGTGAGTCATCATGTTCATGAGTTCAAAGGCCCAGAAAAAGATATCTCTGCAGATTTTGTCCGTGACTTTGCAAGATTATGTATTGATTGCGGCGCACATGCGTATATTGGACATGGGCCACATATTTTGAGAGGCTTTGAGGTATATAAGCAGCGTCCGATATTTTACAGCTTAGGTGATTTCATCATTCAAAATGATTCGGTTGAAAGACAACCAACGGAGTTCTATGATATTTATGATCTGGACTCTGGGCATACACCATCAGATGCTTTTGATGCACGAAGTAAAAATGGTACAAAAGGGTTGGCTGCCAATCGCAAGGCCTTTGAGTCTGTCATAATCTCTTTTGAAGTTGAAAACAATGCTATTGATTGTGTAAAAATTATGCCCATCACACTTGGCTTTAAAGAGAAGCGTTCGAGAAAAGGCAGACCGACCATTGCAAATGAAACAGATGCAGTTCGAATTTTAAACGATTTAATTCAGCTTTCTGATGAATATGGCACTATAATTGAAATTGTAGATGGCTGTGGCTATATTAATTTGAATGCTTTTGAATAGGAGGAGGCTGATCATGCACGCAAGAGAGCAGAATAAACCCAATATAAAAATTGTAGCTACAGGTGGAACAATTGCAAGCCGAGGTTCTAACAGTTTGTCACTTACCGACTATGGTGCTGGACTTGGACTGCAACCCATTGGAATTCAAGCTTTAATAGATGCAGTCCCTGAAATAGAGGCATTCGCAAATATTTCTGGTGAGCAAATCTTCAATGTAGGCAGTTCTAAATTGAGTATTGAGAATTTGTTGGCGCTTTCAAAACGTTGTAACGAATTGCTTTCTTCAGAAGCTGTAGATGGAATGGTCATTACGCATGGCACAGATACATTAGAAGAAACAGCCTATTTTTTGAACTTGGTTGTTAAAAGTGACAAGCCCGTTGTTCTGGTTGCTTCAATGCGTCCAGCTACTGGATTGAGTGCAGATGGCCCTTTAAATTTGGTCAATGCAGTTGCGCTTGCCGCGAGTGTCGAGTCAAAGGGCAAAGGTGTTTTAGTATGCATGAATGATCAAATTTGTAGTGCTTTTGGTGTATCAAAAGCGCATACAACGAACGTCTCCGCGTTTCAATGTCCAGATACAGGTTTTCTGGGGTATATGCAGAACTCAAAGCCTTTCTTCACCTCAGCACCTTTAAAAAGACATACGTATCAGTCAGAGTTTGATATCTCAAATCTGGATACGTTGCCACGTGTAGAGGTAAACTATACAACCCTTGGTTCAGATGGCCTAATTATTGATGCAGTTGTAGCTTTTGGCGCTAAAGGGATCATCAATGCAGGTGTAGGGCATTCCAATATGCCTGATGCGACATTGAAAAGTCTCGAACAAGCACGTGAGAAAGGGGTTATTGTTGTAATCGGTTCAAGAACAGGCGCTGGGATTGTGACGCCAATGGGCAAATATGACCAATTCGATTTTGTAAGCGCAATGATGCATAATCCTCAAAAATCTCGAATTTTATTGATGTTGGCACTTACCAAGGCAAGCGATACAAAGGCAATTCAAAGGATATTTTCAGAGTATTAACATACACGTGTTAGACATCACCTTTATAAAATAGTGGTATGCCGCCCTCTATCGTCTGTAACTGCAATTGCAATAGCTCATCCATTTTTTTCAGCCTCAGCCTCAGCTGCGCTGGAAATTTTTTTGCGACTTCAAGTGTCAACATGGCCTTCATATATAATTTTTTCATAATGATTCCTCCATATACTTTATTACCGATCGGTGCACTTATTAGCAGTCGTAGGATTGCTTATTATAGGATTTGCTCTTCTAGTAATCTTCAGATTTGTGCTGAGGATTTCAGATATATGATACAATTAGGTATAACATCCAAAGTCGGTATACAAGGAGTTCAAATGATAAAGATATCATTGAGTAAAAAACAGAAAAAAGAGCTAGAAGATCTGCATTATAAATGGTTTGAAGACTACAAAGTATCCGGCTATACGAAGCTTGTTAAAAATGTGAAAACCAGCATTTCCAAAGCTCTTTAAGAGTAAGCTTGAGCGCTTGCCATGCATAAGATCGACAAACTCATTGCTCTACTGGATAAAGAAGAATTGAGTTCGGAGGAAAGACAACAGTTAATAGATGCAATTGGAGAACCATTGGTTAGAAATAAGTTGAAACAAATGTTTAGCGATAAGTTCATGGATTTATTTATGTAAAGAGGCAATAGAATCACATTACCAATAACAGCTATTTTTTATGATACAAATTGTGATACAAAACTAGGAGGTAAAAGGTCATGCTATTCATGTTAATTGTAAAGGCTTCTAAAAATTCAGAGAAAGAAAATTTGCCAAGTGAAGCTCTGATGGAGGCAATGCGTAAATACAATGAGGAACTTGTTGAAGCAGGGATTAGAATTATGGCAAAAGGGTTGCACCCGACTTCCAATGCATTAAGGTTATATTATGATGCGAAGAATAAGATCAGTGATATTGTTGAAGGCCCATTTGAAAATGTGGATGAAATAGTGACAGGTTTTATTTTGATCGATGTAAAGTCTAGAGAAGAAGCGATATACTGGGCGAAAAAGATGCCTGATCCTCAAGGATACGGTGAAGGTCAAGTTGAATTACGTCAGATCTATGAATTCTAGGCGAAATTTATGGCTCGAAGAACGATCTGTAATTATAGAACGGACAATTAATGCCCATATTAAAACGCACTTTTATATTTTGAATATGCACTTGTAATTATTGTGAGGGCATTGTATCATGTATAATAAAAAAATGGTATAAGTAAGATACAACATATCAATTAAAGGTAAAATGGAGGTAAAAATGGTCTTAAAATATGAAAGTACTCGAAATAGAAGTGTAAATGTACGCCCCTCAGAGGCAGTTGTGAAAGGTCTTTCAGACGATGGGGGCTTATTTGTACCTAGAGCTCTTGATCAATTTAAAATAGATATCAAGGAAATGTGCACGTTAGGGTTTCATGATACGGCTAAGAAGATACTCAGACTTTTTTTTCCGGACTTTACAGAAGAACAAATCAACGACTCTGTTATGAATGCATATGACAGTAAATTTGATGATGAGGCCATTGTCCCAGTAAAAAAAGTGGGTGATCAGTTCATTATGGAACTTTTTCATGGCAGTACAATTGCATTTAAGGACATTGCACTTTCGATATTGCCGCATTTAATGAAGAAGGCCCAATCCAATTGTAATATGGAAGAGGATATTGTCATTCTCACTGCCACTTCTGGTGACACTGGAAAAGCGGCGCTGGAAGGCTTTAAAAATGTGGAGGGCACAAAGATTATCGTCTTTTACCCAAATGATGGCGTGAGCCCAGTTCAGGAAAAGCAAATGGTTACCACAGAAGGTGAAAACACTTATGTCGTAGCTGTGGAAGGCAATTTTGACGACGCGCAAACTGCTGTAAAAGAAATCCTTAATGACAGTGCGTTAAGAGAAAAGCTTGGTGACATGGGCATGAAATTTTCATCGGCCAATTCCATTAATATTGGGAGACTTGTGCCTCAAATTTCATATTATTTTTCAACTTATGCAGACCTTGTTAAAAGAGCGGAAATTAAAATAGGTGAGGCGATTAATTTCGTCGTGCCAACAGGTAACTTTGGAAATATCCTTGCATGCTATTTTGCAAAACAATTGGGGCTTCCAGTGGGAAAACTCATTTGTGCCGCTAATGAAAATAATGTTCTATATGACTTTTTAAGCACAGGCATCTATGATATTAACAGAGCATTTAAAAAGACGATGTCACCTTCTATGGATATTCTTATCTCGAGCAATCTCGAAAGACTTCTCTATTTTATGAGTGACAAAGACAACGCTTATGTGGCAGAGCTTATGAAGGATCTTAAGACAGAGAAAAGATATGAAGTCAATGATGCGATAAAAGTTAAACTTAAAAATGAATTTTGGAGTTCATATTGTTCGGAAGCAGATACGGCGATGACAGTGAAGGCAGTGTACGAGGCTTATGATTATGTCCTCGACACACATACAGCTGTGGCGTACAAGGTCTATGAAGACTATTTGAGTGCAACGGGTGATCCGCGTAAAACTGTGATTCTTTCCACAGCAAGCCCTTTCAAGTTTACGGGAAGTGTTTATAAAGCTCTGTTTGGCGAAACGGAAACAGAAGAACTTGAGCTTATGCAAGCGCTTTCGGCTAAGACGGGTGTCAGCGTACCACAGCAAATCGAAGGATTAGGCGAAAGAAAAGTGCTTCATGATAGATTTTGTACACCGGAAACGATGTCAGATGAAATCCTCAAAATTTTAAGTGACAAAGAGCAAAAGTAAAGCGCGCATTAAAAGTGAAGCGCCATCTGAGACCTTCATCGGCAGTCTCAGCAGTATTCAATAAACTAAATCTATGACAAAAATCAGATAAAATCTCATAGGATATCCCTATGGGATTTTTAATTAAAACACCGTCTGAGTCATCGAAAGATGGCTCAAATATTGTTTTATAGAGAAGAATCACTGGGTATCATCTGTATAGGTGAGGCTGGTATTTTGACTCATATTACTTTGTAAACAGGAGGAGGCGCATGGAACCGTTTATTATTCCCAGCAAATTGAATAAACCGAGACTGGAAAGGCATTTTATTGAGAGAGCGCCTTTAATAGATCGAATGAACCGAGAAGGTATCGCATGGATTACAGTGTCTTGTCAAACGGGATTTGGGAAGAGCACGCTTGTCAGCCAGTGGTTGGATACACATAATAAAGAGGCTTACGTATGGTATGCATTGGATGCTTATGATGACGATATACAAGTTTTCCTAACTTACTTTGCGCATGGGATACAAAGGCGAGATGAGGCAATTGGGAATCAGCTGTTGAATTTATTAAGTCAATTTCATATGACGAAACCGGATCGATTCTTTCGGATGTACATCAGTGTGCTGTATGGTTTGGAGACGCCAATCCAATTTGTCGTAGATGATTTTCAGTGGATCACGGATCAAGCGATTCTAGACTTTATAAATTTGGTCATGATGTTTTTGATGGATCAAATTACAGTGGTCATTATCTCGCGCGAAAAGATACCCCTGAATCTGAATAAAATTCGTCTCAGTGGGCATCTTCTAGAATTGACAGATAGAGAGATGAAGTTAGATAGAATAGAGATCCAAGCAATGATATCACAGGCAAATGGCTTTGATTCTTTAAATGATTTTGAGTGTTCTGTTGAATCCTCTATTGGAAGAAGTGAATCCATATACGCGTTAACGGAGGGCTGGATTGCAGGGGTGCAGTTGATTTTGATGGCATCCAAAGGGAGCAGAAGTCAAATTTATGATCAAAAGGATTTGGCAAGAAATCATGGCCAATTGAGTGCATACTTGATCGGTACAATTTTAAAGTCACTTGCGCCGAAGCAAAGAGACTTTCTCATGCTCAGCGCAATCCCGGATTCGTTCTCAGCGGACATGTGCGATGAAGTCTTTGAACACTTTCTCAAAGAGAGTAAAAAATGGATGTGGGAAATCATTGATAAGAATATGTTCGTCATGGCGTTAGATTCTGAAGGGAATAAATTTCGCTATCATCACATGTTCAGAAATGCGATTCTATCTCACCTTAAAAATCAAATTGGAGCGGATTATGACACGCGGTTCAATGGTGTCATGTTGGCAGTTGCCGAATGGCATATGACCTCTGAAAATTACTATGAAGCCTCTCGAATATTCATGAAGCAGAGTGCGTACCATAAGGCGGCAGTATGCTTAGAGTACTTATGGGCACCTATGGATTTGAATCTGACCAGTGGCATATGGTTGGAGATGATTGATGAGCTCCCAGAGCGGTTTATTTTAGATAAACCTGTTTTATCCATGTGTTATGGCTGGGCATTGATTGATAACAATCGCATTGAAAAGGCTGAATTTTGGTTAGATAACGCGCAGAAGATCTATGAAAAGGAGTCGCTTAAAGTACTTAAAAAGAAAGAACTTATTGCGGATGTCCAGCAGTATGATTTATTTGAAATCCATATCCTGATGGCGAGAGCTTATATCGCCGCAGCAGAGGGCAATCTAGAGGCACTTTTTTATTATGGCAACAGTGCTAAAAATGCAATGGCACATAAAAATCTCAAAAAGCACGGGGTCATCATGATGACGCTTGCCTTTGCCTATTGGAATCAGAAAGACTATAAAAGGGCTGCTGAATGCATAGAAAAGGGCATTCAGTACGAACGCAAATATGGTGAGGCCATCAATGTGGATAATTATTGGATGGTTCTATTCCATCTGTGGTTGCATATTGGTGAGTTCTCTTTACTAGATCATAAAGCGCAGGAACTCATTGACGATATGGAAAGTGACAGACGCTTGCCGATTATTCTGCCAACGCTGTATTTGATTTTGGCCTATAGCGCCTACAAGCAAAATCATATCGATCAGTGTAAGTCACTGATGAAAAAAGCTAAAAACATAGGGGGTAAACTGGCAATTAATGATTTCGAGTACCGATACTGGATGCTCAAGACCAAATTGTGCTTGGACCAAGAGGCGTTATCAAAGGCTAAATTGTACTTGGAAGCGGCCAAAGAGCAATATTTTCCAAATCCCATACCAGACCTTTACACCATTGAGCAGCTTGAGTCGGAAATAAAAAAACATGAGAGCGGCACTAAGGTTACCAGTCACTGGAATGCTCAGCTGAGAGAACCCTTGACCCTGAGGGAAATGGAAGTGCTCGAGTTGATTGAATGCGGCCTTTCCAATAAGGAAATTGGACAAAGACTCTTCATTGCACTCAGTACAGTTAAAGGTTACATTCAAAATATTTATGGCAAGCTAGAAGTCAAACGTCGAACAGAAGCGGTGGCCAAAGCAAAGGCACTTAATCTTTTATAATCGCAAAAACCCTACTTTAGTAGCTACTGTACAAATCCTTTCTCTGCTAGAATGTTAAATCATAAGCATATGAACACAGTACATCGTAACAGTACATCATAGAGATGTAGAATGATACAGAGAAAGGAGTCATAAAATGAAACAGACAAAGATTGGTGGTTTATCAAGTATCGTATTAGCATTGATTTATCTCGTTGGCATTGTCATGCAGATGACGTTATTATCCCTGTCCTCAGTGGGCAGTGTTCAAGAGCGATTCACATTTATTTCGGAGAATAGTGGGTTAATGATTGCGTGGATTTCGCTACTCTATATTGTATTTGGCATTATCAAACTTCTCCTGACGGTAGCCTTACACGACTTAATTGCTGTGCACAGTGGCTATATGAGTCGACTCGTTTTGGGTTCAGGAATCATATGGTCAACGCTTGTCATTGCAAGCGGTATGATCTTTAATACGGGACTTCTAACAGCCATGCAAGAAAACTCAGTGTCACTCTTTCAATGGATTGAAACGATTCACTCGGCTATTGGTGGGAACAATGAAGTAATCGGGGCCTTTTGGATGTTGATCATAGTCATAGCAGGGTTCCAATTCAGATTGTTTCCAAACTGGATGAATACGCTGGGGCTTGTTGTTGCCATTGGAGGCGCACTGACCATGGTACCCGCTTTTTATAATAGCGTGATTATGATCTTTGCAATGGGTCAAATGATTTGGTGGATTGCACTCGGTATCTATTTGTTGAGAAAAAATATTGCCTACGCGAAGTAAAAAAGGCCTTAAAACATCACGAGAGATGATTTAGTGAAGCAAACGGTTACGAGACAATTATATATTGACAAAAAATAGACAGAGTGATATTATTACGTAAACAAGATTCATTCTTTATAGCGTTCAAAATTATTTTTGATGGTTTAAAAGGAGATTTAGATGGTGAAGTACAGTGATGATACTGTATATTTCATTTCTTATGCTAAGCTTCCGAGTGAAATTTCAGCGGCGAATTTGCATAAAGTAGTTGGTGTTGGTCTGGTAATCAACTATAAGACTGGCGTTATTGAAGACTCTTCTTGCACTTTAATCACTGATGAGGCAAGAAATTTTTTAAAGCAACTGCTACTTTCGCATAATATTCATGAAGAAGGTGTAGAGGGCATGATCAATGCTGTTAAAAGCAGATATCATGGCTTAGCGGAAAAGGCAATATGTGTGTCTTTAAAATCAAGTTATGAACGTTACATGATTTGGCGAAATGATAATAATATGAAATAACTGCTTTTCTTGCGGTGATTGTGAAACCCACAATGATTGAGTGAGTAAAATCCAGTGTGAAATGATTAAGAGAAATTCTTAATTTATTTTGTTCTGGATTTTTTTATTGTCAGAATCGCTATGTATAATGTGTCGTGAATACGTTATTACCATGTCAGTGTGACGTCATAGAAAGATTAAAAGCATAAGAATGATTGCAGTCGTTAGAAACAATGATTAGTTTGAGATGATGGTCAAGTGGCATCGTTTCAAAAGAGGGCATTTGGAAGATGACCTTTTGTAAAGCTCTATTAAAGAGATAAATAATTTACTGCTTTTCTTGCGGTGGTTGTGAGTCCCACAACGATCAAGTGAGTAAAATCCAGTATTAAAATTCTAAGAAATTGGTTTCAGTTTCTCGGGGATTTTTGTGCTGGAATTTTTTTAGGCGCATTTTATGGTTGATTTGAAATGAAAGGAGGGCAAATGAAATAAAGCTTTTGAGTTAAATAGAAAAGTGTTATAGTTATAATTTTTAGAGGGAGTATAATGATGGAAAAACTTATAATTACAATTGCACCAACTGGAAATGTCCCAACAAAAGAAATGAATCCGAATACGCCAATAACAGTAGAAGAAATTCTTAAAGACATTAAGGCTTGCAGTGAAAAAGGCGCTTCAATAGCGCATATTCATGTCAGAGATTTAAATGGAAATCCTACAAGTGATAAAGCGATATATCAAGAAGTATTGAAGAGACTGGATGAAGAGCATATCGACATCATACGACAATTGTCAACGGGTGCAAGAGGTGGAGAGAACTCTATTGATTGGCGTGGTCAAATGCTTGACTTAAACGCTCAAATGGCGAGTTTAGCAACGGGTTCATCAAACTTTGTAAGCACCATTAATGCAAATTCACCAGAGCTTATTGAGGCTTTAGCCAATAAGATGAAAATGAACAATATAAAGCCTGAAATTGAAGCTTTTGATGTTGCAATGGTTTCTAATGCAGCAAGATTGTGTAAAAAAGGCGTTTTAAAAGGACCATTACATTTTAATCTTGTTATGAATGTACCGGGATCGATTATGGGTACGCCTAAAAATCTATTCCACATGGTTGAAAGTCTACCAGAAGGTTCTACTTGGACAGTTTCTGGTATTGGAAGTTCTCAAATTAAAATGCTCACTATGGCAATTCTCATGGGAGGACATGTGAGAACGGGTTTAGAAGACGTACTGGAATTAAAAAAGGGCGTGTCCGCCACAAATATATCTTTGATAGAGAATATATTAAATATTGCGAATGCATTGGGGCGTGAAATTGCCACTGTGGAAGATACAAAAAGAATACTGGGTTTATTGTAGGGCTTATAACCTAGTATCTTATCAAAAGCATGTATGTTTGGCTGGCAGATCGCCAGATTAATAAAGGTTACTATGTCAATTAAAAACTTTAAGGGGGCAAAAAAATGATTAAAAGGTTAACAAGCGCGTTGGTGTTAATGGTAAAAAAATATTTACCTAATCCATATATTTTATGTTCATTATTGACACTTTTTGTTTTTTTAGCAGGTATAATAGTTACTCATAAGACACCATATGAAATGACAACATTTTGGGGAAATGGATTTTTTAATCTTCTAAAATTTACGATGCAAATGATTCTAGTACTATTTACGGGTCATGCATTAGCCAATGCACCAGTGGTAGTCAAAATATTGAAAAAGCTCGCCAGTGTGCCGAAAACAAGAGTTCAGGCGGTTATGTTTACATGTGTCATTGCATATATTTGCAGTTATTTAAATTGGGGCTTTGGACTAATCGCAGGGGTTTTAATCGCTAAAGAGATTGCAGTTCAACACCGTGGCAAGGGCATTCACTTTCCATTGATTGTTGCGGCGGCTTACAGTGGCAATATTGCAAGAGGGCCATCCACATCGATCCCACTCGTCATTGCAACAAAAGGTCATTTCTTAGAAGATTCTATTGGGATTATTCCCGTATCGGACTCGCTATACAGTTCTTGGAATATTATTATTACAATAACATTGATGATTGCCATTCCATTGCTGTTTAAAGCCATGATGCCTTCAGTTGAAGATTCAGTAGAAGTTGATTTGGAGTTATTTGGAAAAGAAGAAAATATAACTGCGAAAAAAAGCAGTGAAATGACACCAGCAGAAAGAATTGAGAATAGTAGTGTCTTAACATGGCTTATTGGTATTCTGGGATTAGTTTATATAGGCAATTACTTTGTCACAAAGGGTTTTAATTTAGATTTAAATATTGTAATTATGATATTTATGACTTTGGGGATATTAGGACATCATACACCTATAAACTATGTTAAAGCCGCAAATGAAGCCATAAAAGTTTGTGGTGGCATTGCACTTCAATTCCCATTTTACGCTGGTATAATGGGCATGATGAAAGACTCAGGCTTAGCAATTGTAATGTCTGAATTCTTTATCAGTATTGCAACGCAAAGAACCTTCCCGCTGTTTACATTCTTAAGCGCTGGTATTGTGAATATTTTCATACCTTCAGGCGGTGGACAATGGGCAATTCAAGGTCCAATTATGATTCCTGCTGCAAAAGCTTTAAATGTAGACATCGCTAAAACTGCCATGGCATTAGCTTGGGGGGATTCTTGGACAAATCAAATTCAACCATTTTGGGCTCTTCCAATTTTAGCGATTGCTGGACTAGATGTGAAAGACATCATGGGTTATTGTGCAATGGTGCTCATTTTAGCAGGGGCAATTTTAGGTGGCGGGTTCTTGCTGCTTTAGTTAAAAAAGTCCTTGAATTATCAAGTATTTATAAAGATTTTACTAAGTATTTGTCAATGGTTTACGAGGCGTTTAGCGAGCGCATAACAAGTATGAATTTCTAGTGTTTATATTTTAGTGCTTAATAGATGAAAATGAATACGATGCAATATTTAGAAATCCCCTTATAATCGTCAATGTAAAAACATTGGCGTACTCTAAGGGGATTATTTTGTTGTATGCTCTTATACAGACAAATAGTGGATAAATATGGTATTATATAACATGAAGCGTATTAATAGATAAGATGCATAAAGATGTATGTTCCTATAAAGGCGGTTTCCATTTAATGAAAATTATTTTGACATTGGACAGTTTTTTATTCTCAGAAAATATAAAAACTTGGGCGTTGGAAGAGAAGCCTTTAAATTGTCTGTTAACAAATATCCTGGTAAATGGCTTACCAGAGTTTTACCCAACAACGATGGCGCATATAAATTCTGGGAGAAAGTAATTTCAGAGGTTGCAACTGAACCGCCAGAAGTTAAAAAAGAATTGTATATGGGCAAAGAAATGGTTTATTTTTATTATAATGTTTAAGGAGAATGAGATAATAAGCTTATACGAATAGAGGAGAGTAAAGAGATGGATGTTAAATTAAGAGAAGTTGAGTTTGAAGAGGTTCAGGATACCATTTTAAAACAGTTAAAAAAAGGTGTATTTCTCACAACCAAATCAGGTGAAATATCAAATACCATGACGATTGCTTGGGCAATCAGTGGTCGTATGTGGGAGGAGAACAGTTTCGCGGTTGCAGTGAGACATTCTAGATATACTTTTGAACTTATGGAAAAATCAGAATATTTTACAGTGAGCATTCCAAAAAGAGACACTATGAAAGAGGAACTTGCCTTTTGTGGCACTGTATCTGGTCGTGATCAAAATAAGTTTGAAGAAAATGGCATTACGGCAAAATACCTAACGGGTTGTCCCGTGCCCGTTATAGAGGCATGCGAACTGCACGTTGTGTGTAAAATAGCCTATAAGCAGTCTATGGACCCTTCACTTATTAAAGCGGATTATGTCAAAGATAGGTACAAAACAAACGATTATCACACGCTTTATTATGGTGAAGTGATAGGGGTTTATGAAAATAGTAGCCAAGCATTATAATTACTAGGCGGAAATGTAAAATAGTTGAAACTCACTATAAATTGTTCTATGGATCAATGGAAAGACAGATCGATTTTTACGATTTAGTTCAAGCGAGCATCTCTCAAGTATTTGTCGCCATTGTTAAAGCTTTAATTCAAAGCTGAAAAATCCCTGCGGATGTAGATTTGCAGGTCTTTTTTAGGACTTACTTTAATTTACTTTTTTTAAGAGGCTGTATTGGATTTGAGCGACTTCAGCACGTGTGATACTATGATCAGATGTAAATAAAGCGGTGTTTAAAAATAACTTGAGTCATCGTCGTATCTGAAGTTATAAAAAGTTTTTTAGGTTCTAGTCTTGTTTTGTCAGGGATAAGGACTAGAATAATATAGGAAAAGAGGAGATCGCATGGAAATTATATATTTTGCGGGTGGATGCTTCCAGAGAGATTGCTGAATAAGTATAATAGCAAATAGAGGAGACTAATACACTAATGACAAAACATAGCTTGTTTTGGTACAATAAATTTAAAAGAGACATTGGAGGTATAGAATGAATCAAAATGTAAATATAATTTACTTTAGCCCTACGGGAAATACTAAAAAAATTGTTCAATCAATTGCAACTGGTATATCGGATCGTGTTAGGACATATGATCTAACATCGCCCCAAAGTAGACTTGAATTGGAAGTAACTCAATTCGGTAGAGAAGAGATCGTTATTGTAGGCGTTCCAGTATATGGTGGGCGGATGCCTTCTATAGTCAATGAGAGTCTTGAAAAATTTAGAGGTGACAAAACATTATTGATTCCTGTTGTGACATATGGCAATAGAGCTTATGAAGATGCGTTGTTGGAATTAAGTCATTTAATGGGTAAAAATGGTTTTATCAGTATCGCAGCAGGTGCGTTTCTCGGTGAACATTCATACACCTCAAAGGTGGCAACGGATCGCCCCAATAAAGAAGATTTAGATATAGCGGTTCAATATGGCCAGCGTGTGGCGAAGAAAATATTGGAGTTAGATCCCCTAAAGATAGTATCGATAGAGATTCCAGGTCAAGTGCCTTATAAAGCCAATATGGTAATGCCCGTGTTTGTGCCTTTAACATCGGATGCATGCACTGCATGTGGTGTGTGCGCTAAGGTATGTCCTTCAGGTGCAATTAACCGGGTAAACTTTACTGAAATAGATTCAGAGAAATGTATTAGATGTACAGCGTGTACACGCATCTGCCCTGAAGACGCTAAATTTTTCAAACATGAGTCTTATGATTTTATCGTGAAACGTTTGGTAGATCATTTTTCAGAAATACAAAAAGAGGCTGAATGGTTCATTTAGAATTAATACTGTACCGTTAAAGTGAGAAGCTTATGGCAGTCGGTACTATAAATTTGAGTTTAAATCACTTTAATTAAAGTGGTTTTTTCTTTATATATATCGCTGTAAGGATTTATGAGTTGCTGTCCAAACAGGAGATTTCAGTGGATACGAGCTCTCTTTTATAGATACCAAAGCTCTTTATGCCTTAAAGGGTGCCACAGTGGGCATAACCAGTGGTAAGTTTGGTCCAAATGAACTATTGACTAGAGAACAATTGGCGGCTATGATGGTGAAAATATTAACTATGTACAAGGAACTTGGATTCAAGGAAATAGAAAGATATGATCTTGCACGCGTGATATGATTAGAATTTTAAGACGCATAAACTTGCTTATTTCAAATGTGAACGATTCAAGCCGATAGGAGGTATAAATGATCCATATTTTAATTGTGGAAGATGATGCCATAATTGCAAAAGGGTTAAGTGATTTGATTTTTAGCTTTGACTCTCGATGCAAAGTGAAAATTACTGGTAGAGCTGATGAAGCTTATAAATATATTTGTGAAAATAAAATAGACTTGATTTTATTGGATATTCAGTTAGAAGATGCATCTGGCTATGAACTTGCCAAACAGATCAGATTGTTAGATCGATACTTATTAGTACCAATTGTTTTTATTACGGCAATACCGTCGAGAGAACTTTTGGCTTTTAAAGAAATTCATTGTTATGACTACATCATAAAGCCTTTTCAGGATGAAGAAGTCATTAAAATTATAAAGCCCTTTATTTCACAAGGTGAGAATGTAGAGTTAAATGATCGCATACTTCATATTAATCAAAAGCAATGTACATATGTCGTGAGACAAAGTGAGATTTTATATATTGAGAAAGTGAATCGATATATTGAAATGGTTACAGTAAATGAAATTTTAAAAATCAGTGGGTATACATTAAAAATGCTGCTGGATGAATTGACAAGTGTATTTGTTCAATGCCATAAAGGTTACATAGTCAATAAAAAGCAAATTGCTCATTTAAATTATTCAGCGAATTTAATCCAACTGCGGCATTATTCTAAGTCAATTCCCATTGGTCGAAAATATAAAGAATTATTTAAAGGTGGCTTTCAATGAAGTTACTAGAATTCATATTTCTCGGTATTTTTGATCAATTGGCAGGAATTGTTCTTTCCGTACATCTTGTGGGCATAAAAGCCGTAAAGGTTTACAAAGTTTTTGTTTTTATGATCTTAATGGCATTAGCTTCAAGTGTGATGTCATGGATGAACTCGTTGGATTACTATTTCATCCCAGGTATAGGTGTTACCTATTTTATCTTTTTATGGTTGTACAAGCAAAAATGGATGGATACCCTGTATTTAACCATTATCACTTCAAGCTTACTCGCGTTGATTCAGTTCATTATTATTATGGTCTTGCGATTTTGGATTGATTTGAACCATGCGGGGTTTTTAGTGGGCATGTTTGCACAATTGATATTTTTTATGATGGCTTATGTGGTTGCTACTAAGCTTAGAGTGGATGTCATTTACCGTTTTGTAAAGGACAATAATAAAATTTTTAAATTGATGCTAATGAATTTGTTTACATTGATAGCGCTTTCTATTTTGTATTGGAAATTGGAGTCGGGTAATTTTTTAGAAAAGAGCATCATGATGAGTTCAGTTATAACACTGGTTTTGGCACTAAATCTGGTTTTTTATAAAAAAGGATTAGAAAATGAGTTTGAGAGAAAGCAGCTTGAAGTACAGGCGAAATATCTTAAAATTCTAGAGGAGTTAATAGATGAGATCAGAATGATTCAACATGGTTTTGATAATCAAATACAAGGGCTCAATATGGCATTAAAGTTAAAGGGAGATCAAGAACCACAATCTTTAATAATTGAAGACTTCATTCAAGATTTAAATCAAAAAAATCAAACCAGTCAATTGATTAAGCTTGAAAATAAAATATTGGCGGGATTGCTTTACAGTAAAAAAAATGAAGCTAAGCAAAGAAATATTGAATTTTCAATTTGTATACAAGATCCATTGATACAAACAAAATTAAAAGATTATGAAGTCATCGAAGTCGTTGGAAATTTAATTGATAATGCTTTTGAAGCACAGTCAGGATCAGCAAAAGTGAGGTTTGAACTGTATAAAGCAGACGGTAAATCTGTAATCTGTGTGAAAAATAGTCACCCCTTTCTAAACCATACAATGATAACAGAATGCTTTAAAAAAGGGGTATCCACAAAAGGAAATGGCAGAGGGTTGAGATTACATGCCATTTCAAAAATAATAAATTATTACCAAGGAGAGATATTGGTTTCTAATGTACCTGAAGGTGAAGAAAATTATGTGGTTTTTGAAGTTAGAATTTAGAGCTTTGTATATCCTTTGACAAGATTTCAGGACATGGAGGTTCTCCCCATAGATAAAGTGATGCTGTTTTGGTTAATGAAAGTGGAGCCATTCCAATTAAAAAGGCACAAAGGCCTCTTCCAATTTTAAAGAACATGTGTTGATGTTTTTTCATTTTTGATTCCTCCTATTTTGTCATGAATTTGTATAATATCGTATAGTGTTAACAGAACACTCTGTTGAGAAAAAGGATGTCTTATAGAGGTGACTTATAAAGTTGTTTGGCCATAATCAATTGTAGAGAATTTAAAGTGATCACCCAATTAGCGTTAATCGAGTAGATCGAGTGATTAAATTTGAAAAGTAAGAGAGCATGAAAGATCACAATTAATATTGCAGTGATTTGGAATGTTCTTTTTTTATTGGACTGAAATGGTGGTCTAAACAAACTGGTGATCGGTGCAAATCTTCGGATCACAATAATATTGAAAAGCAACATAAGTAAAATTGTGAATGTGTGAAGTTGGATAAGCTTAGATAATAAACAAACACTCATTAAAAAGCCAAAAGTAAACATTAGACATTTATAATATTGGTTAAAATGGAGACCTCCAGTAAATGTACGAATCATTGCCAGTGTTAAAATTGATAATACAGCGGATTCAAGACCGCCTAAAATTCGAAAACCGATCCACAGGATGATAAGTTTTGAAAGTTCACTGATTAAGAGAGTCAAGATATAGTTTAATTTGGCAACTTCAAGGGGTGAAAATGCATAAAGGGTGTCCAGTTTTACACAAATCGAAGTGGATAAACGTTGGATCAAAATGTCCTCCTTGTATAATTTAGGTTATCGCCTCACTTAAAAATAACGAATAGAAAGCAACACGTAAATAGAAAATGTTCAAACGGTAGTTAAAAAGGTATAAAAAGCATTTTAAGGGAATTGGTGCTGCTTAAACCTAAATTAATGTCGTTTGCGCTCGTCACCTGTTTGATATAAATATATTCTGTTACAATGTTGCTGACACTGCAGAATATAAGTTGGAATGAGGTGATTGGATAAAAACTTTGGCAGTGAACTATACTTAAAAAATGATTCTAAAATTTGGAGGCTATTTATGAAAAAAATATTAACACTGGCTATGGTAAGCGCGTTAGTGCTTTCACTTTCTGTCTTATCATTTGCAACAACCTATACTTCATCACTTTCAATTTCAAATAACAGTACACTAGCAGGTGCTACACGCAGTTATACGGGACAAACACATAACTTTGTAGGGACTTTATCTAGTGTAGTTTCCTATGCTTATGATGATACGAGATCAAGAATTTACTTAGATAAAGATGTATGGTTTGGCGAAGATCAAGTCTATAATTCAGGGATGATAAGTTTTACAAACATTGGTGATTCTTCAACTTTTACAAGTAGCAATATTCCAGATGGAAACTATTACTACTTTTTTAGCACACAAAACCTAGGAACAAATGCATTTTCATGTGATACTGTGACAATGACAAGCAACTAAGCTAAATAGAGCCATCTTTTATTTATGGTGGCTCTATCATTTTAAATCAAAATTCAGAGAGGGTGATGAAGATTAGTATGCTAAATTTAAGCCACGTGAGCAAAAATTACAAAGAGGTCAGTGCAGTAAATGATTTTAATTTTGAATTTAGAGTGGAAGAGGGCAGAATTTATGTAATTAAAGGTAAATCTGGATCTGGAAAGTCTACATTGCTTAATCTAATAGGCCTGATTGATAGCCCTTCAAGTGGCACCATCAATATAAAAGGCGTCACAAATTACTCGAAAGATATCGTAAAATCAGCGTTTAGACGAGATGAAATCGGATTTGTTTTTCAAGAATATAATTTAAATGGTGCTTTTAAGGCGTTTGAAAATATCATGGTACCAATGCTGATAAAATCAGATGAAGATTTAAAGACTATAAAAATTAAGGCATTTGAGCTTTTGAAGCAAGTTGGACTTGAAAAGAGAGAACATCATTATCCGAATCAATTATCTGGGGGAGAGAAACAACGTGTGGCAATTGCTCGAGCTCTTGCGAATAATCCACCATTGATAATAGCAGATGAGCCCACGGCAAATCTAGATCAAGAAAATGAACAGCAGGTTTTAAATATTTTTAATGAATTGAAAAAAAAAGGAAAAGTGGTGATCGTTGCATCTCATAGTGAGGCAGTTTGGGAATATGCAGATGTCCTTTTGACGATGCAATATGGCAGTTTGGTAGAGGTTAAATATGAATAGGTTCAAATACAGTTTTATGATCAAACGCAACATAAAATTTTGGAAAAAAACATGGCTTAAAAGCTGTTTCATTATGATCTTAGTAGGATTTTTGATGATAACTGTAGGATCATTAGCAGACAGTTTAGTTGAGCATGCAAATACAAATATATTTAGAACGCCAGGATTTAGATCAATAATGGTTTCTATGGATGATCAAGAGAACTGGCCAGTCGTATTAGATAAACTAGAAGTTTATAAAAAGTCAAATCCCAGTGTGCTCAGCCTCAAAGAAGAAACTTGGGGAGCCATTGTAACCGTTAACAATCTTTTCGATTTTGTTAAGGACGAAGATATAAAAAATCAAATCAGAATTGGAGAGTTATTCACTAGTGACGAATACTATATAGATGAGCGTTTTTTATTGGATGGCCGGTGGTTTGATGAAGGAGAAACCGGTGTGGTCATAATCCCTAAAACATTTAGTTTTAATGCGATTTCTGAATCTTATTTCAAGTTGGATATTAATTATTTAGATGGCAGTGATTTCATCGGTCAAACTTTTAAGATCAGCTATTTTACTTATAAAGAATCAAATGGGAAATTAGTGCCAGACCAAGAGTTTAAAAGGGATTTTAAAGTGATTGGTGTCTATGACAATACAAAAACTTTTAGCCTTTCATGTGATATTATCCTTAAATATGATGATTTAAAGTCCATGGTTCAAACAATTCGTACAGGAGAAGTTTATTCTGGTGGAAGTGAATTTCACACCTATAGAATGATGGTGGATCAAATTGGAAACGTCGACAAGGTCATATCGGATATAGATACCCTCATAAAGCCATATAATGGTGTCGCTATGTTGAAATCACGACCGGGATCTGGTTTTGATTTGATCAATCCGTTTATAAAATCAAGTTTTGTAACCAGTTTATTCTTATTTGGTGTAAGTATGATTTTACAAATTATATTGATAAAACAGATGTTGAATCAGAGAACACGAGAAATCGGTTTGTTAATGGTATTTGGATATACTAAAAAACAGGTGGTTCGCCTTTACTTAGCAGAAATTGCGGCTTGGGGTGGTTTGTCATTCATCATTGCAACTGGCATGAGTGCGTTGACATTAAGTGTGATTAGGCTATTGATCTTCTTCAAAGGGTCACTAAGGTATAAGAATATGGTAATTGAACTTTCAGGGAATCAACTGCTCTATATTTTGAGTGTTATGTTGATTGTGTTAATGGTTTCAGCACTTTTGAATTTGAAAAGAATTATGAGAATAGAGCCCAAAGAAGCAGTGGTGTTAAAATGAAGCTTATTTATAGACTAAAATATCTGCAATTATGTTGCAATAAATCTTGGATATATTCGATTCTATTATATGGAATCAGTTTTTTGGTGCTGATGATTGCAATCCATATGACTAGGTATGTCAACAAAGGGTTAGACCATCAATTGAACTCAAATATAGAGGTGAACAGAGTGGTAATCTGGCACTTTGACGAAACCGATGATTATGAAGGTATTCTAGTGACAAAAATGATCGAGAATTTAGAGCAAAATAGTTTTATAGAAAAAGTTGAGTACAATCAAAGCACATTAGAGGTGTTGATTCTTGTCGAAGATTATAGATACCTAGAAGAAGTGGCTGGTAATATGGATGCCTTGGGTATTGGTGAAGTTCAAATTCGGGAAGAACATTTCCAAGATGTTGAAGTCATAAATGGCATGAGACAGTTTTTGATTTTTACAAGTATATTGACTATATTGGTCTTTTTTATCATTTTAAAGACGATTACAAATCGATTCATAGATCATAAAAAGCGAGAAATAGGTCAGTTACATGTTTTGGGTTGTTCTAAAAATGCAATCCGTAAAGTGGTTAAAAATGAAAGTGTATTGCTAATGACTATAGCAGCTGTGGTCAGCTTTGGCGTCTACTTTGGGTTGGAAAATATGATTGCAAGAGGCTTATCACAATTTCTTAATTTAGATTTTAAAATGGAGACCCATTGGATTGATCTATGTATAGTATCACTGATGCTTATTCTAGCAAATTATTTGTTGATCTCTATACTGGTACTTTATAAAATAAAGAGGGCCAGAATTGTTGACCTTTTAGAGTAGATTTATCTAAACAAGGTGCACTAAAAAATATTGAAAAATAGATATAAAAACGTTGTAAACCCATTCCGTTTGCAATGTTTTTTACCATGGAACATTGTTTAAATATAGATATTATGAGATAATGTACTGGATAGAATAATAACAACAGGTGTATTTACAATTGGAGATTTTAATGAAAAAGTATCTTAAACTGCCATGTGGCATTGCATTATTGATGGGATTGATATTCGCACTATTTTACATACTTGAAGAACAAGAAATACATACAGACATATCATTTGAGTATTTGGAAGATGCAAGCGGTGAACGGACAATTGATGAAATTGTAAATCGTGCTGACTTTAAAACGGCTGAAAGTGAATATATGTCTTTTGGAACGAGCAACTCTGCTTGGTGGATTCGGTTTAAAACAGCAGAAGATATCTTTTTGGAACAGGGAGAGACTTATTTGACCATATACAATCCAACTGTTGGCAGTGTGGATTTCTATAGAGTCAGTGAGTTATCATCTGATCAACATTCACTGAGATCACCCGCAAGTGATCAAGCAAACGACCAATTGGTGTATGAGCATTACAAATCTGGATGGATGAATGGCAATGAAAGTAATGATGAGGGGTATTTTTTCCCTGTATTTAAACTGGCGTCTGGCATAGAGTGTGATAACTTCTGCTATATAAAGCTACACTCACCGTTCACACAGAATTATGTCATTAGATTTTTAAACGCGGCACAGTATAAAAAAATACAAATGATTCAGTTTATACTTTTGGGATTATTATCTGGAATCATTTTGGCGGTTCTTGCACATAGTTTAATCATCTATCTTGAATTAAAAGAGAAAAGCTATCTGATTTACTTCTTTTATACATCCGTTATGCTATTGTATCAATTGAATTTATTTGGAATATACTCTATTTTCAAACCGTTTTTTTATCAAAAGCTCATGTCCTTGACAATTTCACTGGGCTTGATTGCACTAATCCTATCCATTGTATTTTTTAAAAGCTTTTTTTTAACAAAAGCGCATCGCTATAACCGTTTCTTGAATGTTATGATTGTTTTGTTAGCTTCTGGAATTGTCTTGAACCTTTTTTACGCTCATAGTATGGTTAATACTTATTCACATTTCGTTTCACTCGTTTATTCAATAAGTGTTTTATATATGGCAATAAGCATTTATAGACAAGGAGTCAAGGAAGCGCGCTTTTATATTTGGGGATGGGGCATGATTACAGGTGGTATTGCGGTAACTATGTTAAGACACTATGGTATTATTCCCAATAACAGTTTAACGTTGAATATCATATTTTTTTCAGTCGCCATGAATGCCATTTTTATATCCACAGCACTTGTTGATCGCGTGAAGTTTTTGGCGCGAGAAAAAGAACGTGCTCAGTTGCTTCACAAGGAGGCAGAAATAACAGCTAAAATCAATGAACTTGCATTTTTACAAGCTCAAATTAAGCCTCATTTTTTATATAACGCACTTAACGTAATTGCCAGTATTTCAGTTATTGATGGTGAAAAGGCAAGAGATCTCATTATGGACATCGCTGAGTATTTGAGACATACATTTGACTTTAAGAACCTATCTCAATATGTCACTTTAGAGGAAGAAATTGAATATGTGGATGTTTATTTTAGCATTGAACAAGCTCGATTTGGCGATCGCATAGAACTTTTCAAACAGTTTGAAGACTTGGATTGCGTTAAAATACCGCCTCTTGTTATACAACCTTTAGTTGAAAATGCGATTAAGCATGGACTGTTTATGTCAAAAGGCAAAGGGATTATTGAAATAAAAGGATACCGTGAAGGCGATTATTATGTTTTAGAAGTTATGGATAATGGTGTTGGCATGACTGCCGAAAAGATTGAGACGATACTGACAATGGATACAACTGAAAACGAGGGCATTGGACTTATCAATATCCAAAAAAGACTACTGAGTTATTATGATCAATCATTAGAGATTATCAGCGTGGTAGGTGAAGGCACTCGTATTATTTTAAGAATTCCAATAAGGACAGGAGGACGCAAATTTGAAAATCATGTTAATTGATGACGAGTATTATGCGCTTCAAGGGATCAAGTTTGAACTCGATAAAATGCCGGAATGTGAAATCGTAGGCATGTTTCAAGATGCCTACGAGGCCATTTCAAAAGTGGAAAGTCTCAATCCAGATGTGATCTTATTGGATATAGAAATGCCTGAAATCACTGGAATTAAATGTTATGAGAAGCTTATGGAAATCAATGAGGATTTAAATGTAGTTTTTGTCACTGCCTATGATCATTATGCTGTCAAAGCTTTTGAGCTCAACGCAGTGGATTATTTGCTCAAGCCTGTAAAGCGCAATAGACTTGAGAAAGCCCTTTCAAGGGTTTGGATGGAGACCAAGACGACTGTTGAGCCAAGTAAAATCTTTTTTAAGTGTTTTAATCATTTTGAAATTCAGTATGGTAATCAAGTGCTTAATACTAAATGGCGGACGAAGAAAGCGGAAGAACTTTTAGCACATCTGGTGTGTGAGAAGGGACATTTGATCTCCAAAGATCGACTGGCAGAGGATTTATGGCCAGATCTTGATGGTGAAAAGGCACTGACCAATTTATATGTTGCGCATTATTATCTCCGAAAACAAGAAAAAAAAAATGGCATTTATTTTTCAATAGAATCTCAAAGAGGCAGCATGCGGATTTTGTATGATGAAATCGAATGTGATCTGAAAGTTTTCGATCGTGGTGTCAATGTAATGAAAAAATCAAGTAAGAAAATGAATGAGGTGGAGGCTGCATTAAAGGTATATTCTGGTCAGCTTTTGGGGGATCATTATTATAGTTGGTTGCCTGAGTATCAGGGTATCTATGAGCAGGAAGCTGAAAAAATGAAGAAGTATTTGATTAGGAGAGAGCATAAGTGATTGTGTTCTCTTTTTGGTTGGAAAGCTTTTGTTAAGGAGAGAGGTCATTTGACATTTGCTAGAGTTGTATCAGGGTCGAGTTACTGGTATTCAAAGAGAACAGAAGTGTGGTATAATGTCAATGGTCGCAGTCAAATTTTTTTGACTTTTGCGATATGGCGTAAAGGCGTGGCAGCCTCTATGAACGTCGGCAAGACGAAAGCGATTATATGCTTTTAATAATCTATAGGTGATTAGGAGGAAGAAATGACTGAATTGTTGGCACCAGCAGGAAGTATGGAAGCTTTAAAAGCTGCAATTTCTAATGGCTGTGATGCAATATACTTAGGAATGCAAAAATTTGGTGCGCGTGCCTACTCATCTAATTTTGATTTTGAGTCGCTAAAAGAGGCTATTCAGTATGCACATCTGAGAAATGTTAAAATCTATGTTACAATGAATACCATTATTTTCGAAAACGAGATTGAAGAGATGAAGGCACAGATGGACGCACTGAATGAAATGGGTGTTGATGGCCTCATTGTTCAGGATTTGGTGGCCTTTAATTATGTGGTTAATCATTTTTTGGACATGGAAGCGCATTGTTCAACGCAAATGGGCATAGATGATTTAGATGGTACGTTATTATTTAAAGAATTGGGTGCTAAAAGAGTGGTGTTGTCACGTGAGGTTGAAATTGAAAAGGTAAAAGAGATCAAAAGAATGGCTAAAATACCACTTGAAATTTTTGTTCACGGCGCATTGTGTATCTCTTATTCTGGAAATTGTCTCATGTCAGGATTAATCGGCTATCGAAGCGGCAACCGTGGCAGATGTGTGGGCTCATGCCGTAAGGTGTATGAACTCATTGATACGACAACAGGGGCAGTTATAGCAAAGAATTACCTTTTATCTACAAAAGACTTAAACACCATTGAACATATTGAAGATTTAAAGGAAATGGATTCTTTAAAAATAGAAGGTCGAATGAAAGAGCCGGCGTATGTTGCCAATGTCGTATCTAGATATCGCAAGGCCTTAGATGGTCAAATAACTGAAGAAGATAAAGAAAATCTGAGTAAAACATTCAACAGAACCTTCACAAAAGGTTATCTGTTTCATGAAGATCATAAAGAAATTACCAACGTTTTAAGACCGAATAATTTTGGTTATGAAATCGGTAGAATCAGCAAGATTTTTAAAGATAAGTATGAAATCACACTGACTCACACTTTAAATCAGAATGATATCATACGCATAAGCCATAACAATGAAGACATTATTTTAAATGTTGTAAGGCTGTATGATAAAGAGGATCATTTGGTTAACAAGGCGGAGGATGTCTGTTATATCAAAGTCAAAGAAAAGATGTCTAAGGGTGATTTGGTCTATTTAACAAAGGATAATCTTTATTATAAAACACTGGAATCTTCACTGGAAAAAGAATTTAGACGTTTTGACCTCAGCATTAGAGTACAAGCTTATCCAGGCTCAAAGTTGATCGTCGATGCAGTGGGATTAGGGGTTGACTATGCTTACGAAAGCGAAGAAACGCTAGATGAAGCCATTAATAATCCAACGACGAAAGAGCAGGTTATAAAGCAGTTTTCTAAACTCAATGACACGATATTCGAACTTAAATCTGTGAATTTTGAAACGCATAATGCTTTTGTTCCGGTGAAACTTTTAAATGCCGCAAGAAGAGATGTTGTACAAGGTCTATATGACTTGAAGCTCAACAGCCAAAAGAAGAGAACTAAAGTGGTTAAGGCACAAGAAAAGATAAGTTTTCCCCCTAAAAAAGCCTATCTGACGGTCTCTGTAACAACTCAAGAGCAATACGATGCCTGTGTGAGTTGTGGGATCGAGGAAATCTATTTTGAAAACATTGTCAGAAGAAATCAGAATGATTATGATGTAAAAGAAGGACAATTGCTCATTGGTGGTTATGGCGGTATTCATCACTATAGAGGGACAAATGATTTTGTTGCAGACTATTCCCTGAACGTGGTCAATGCCACCAGTTGCTATGAACTCTATAAATTGGGTGCGAAACGTGTCACCTTGTCCTATGAGCTCAATAAGAGACAAATTGAAGATTTAATAGAAGCCTATTATAAAGCAAATGAGGGTTACCCTTCTTTGGAAATGATCGTATACGGCAAGGCGCCTCTTCTGTTTACTAAATATTGTCCACTGAAGAAAATGAATCAATGCGGTGTTTGTAAAACCAAGCAATATGAGTTAAGGGATGAGCACGGGACGTTTCCGATCATTTCTCATGATGATTGCACAACGACGATTCTCAATGGAAAGACGCTTAATCTTCTGGATGAGCTACAAAGTATAAAGGGAATCGAGGCATTTAGATTAAACTTTACAGTGGAATCCAAAGAGCAAGTTGTGGATGTGATTAACAAGGCTCTTAGTCAATTAAAGGGTTCTGCGAATCAATCCGTCTTTAATCAAGAAACCGACACAAGAGGTCATTTTAATAAAGAAATTTTGTAAGTGAACAAAGGAATTTTGTAGGCAAACGGTACAAAAATATAAAATGTGGGATCAGCTATAAGGTGCCGACTTGGCAAAGTTTTATTGGATCATTGAATTGAGGCGTTCTGATGACTATTTTATCAGATACAGGTCTTATAAATAGTAATAACCCAATGCCATTAGGTGAGGTTTCATGAAATGGCACTGGGTTATTTTTTTAGATTATAGATAGCCTATAGTTCATCCCAGAGTTGGGAGGTTCTATATTTTTAGATCCCCAGCAGCTTTGATTTTGACACGGTTGGTGTTGCCAGGATAGTAGGCTAATGGCACATCTTCCACATCAATAATTTCAACGGATGATTCTATAGCTCCTGATAAAACGGCCATTTGAATGGCTTCTTTTTTGGCAGATTCAATAGCAGTATCTCGAGGACATTTTTCATAGTCTATAAGTTTTTCGAAAGTGCCGCTGATTTTAGATATGGCTGAGCCAATGGCATTTGCAGTACCAAAGTAGTTTGGTTTGAGTACAGATTTTGTACCAGATAAGTTTTTAGGAACAATGATTGAACCACCGCCCACTAATATAACATCGGCGTCCTCATTTGAAAGCTTCATGCTATCGATGCCATTTTCGATCATTTTTTGAATCTCACTCATTGCCCTTTGAGCAAAGGCGATGTCAATGGCATTCAAAAGCTCAGGATTTCCGATCGCGCACATGCCCAGTTTAACGGCAATATCCGTTGTGGTGAGCGTATCTCCACCAAAGACCAATGCCTTTTGAGTGATTTCATAACCCACACTGTCGGGGCCAATGGATATTGTCCCGTCTGATTTTTGACGTACGATAGAACCGCCACCAAGTCCTATGGATAGAACATCGGGCATTCTAAAATTAGTCCTTACGCCGCCAATGGTCACCGCAACACCTGATTCTCTGGGAAAGCCACCTTGAATGACGCCGATATCTGTCGTTGTGCCTCCGACGTCAATGACGATGGCTTCTTTCAAATGACCGAGATAACTTGCGCCTCTAATGGAATTGGTTGGGCCACATGCAATGGTTAAAATAGGGTATTTTTGAGCATAGGCCATGGTCATCAAGGTACCATCATTTTGTGAGATATATACTTTTGCTTCTGTGATACCATGTTCTGCAAGACTTTTTGAAAAACCAGTGGTGAATTTCTGGGCGACTTTGTAAAGTGATGCATTGAGCACAGTGGCATTCTCTCTTTCAATAAGTCCCATGGAGCCAATTTCACTGGAGATGGAGATTTGTACATCATCTCCCATGATTTCTTTGCAAAGGCGTGCCGCTTCTTTTTCATGTTCGTCTCGAATACTTGAAAAAGCACAGGAAATGGCAATGGAGTTCACTTTACCTTTGAGATTTTTAAAAAAACGTGTTGCATGATCGGTATCAAATGCGGCGAGTTCTTTGCCATCGTATTCAAAGCCACCGCCGATCACTTCTGAGGATATGGCGACTTTTGAAATATCTTCTGCCCAATCCACCAAAGGCGGTACGCCAAGAGTGGCAGGGGCACCAATTCTAAGGAGTCCTATAGGTTCAAGATTTTTGCGTTCAACAATGGCATTTGTACACTGAGTGGTGCCCAACATCGCAAGGTGAATTTTTTTAGGATCGATCTTGGAAATTTCTAAAATGGATTCAATAGCACCAAGTATGCCATCGTAAATATCGTTTGTTGTAGGATGTTTAATCTCGGCAATAACATTTAAGGCCTCATCGATTAAAACCGCATCTGTATTCGTACCCCCGACGTCTATTCCAAGCCTATACATTTGTAGTTCCTCCTTTCACCAATGCTTCAATAGGATGATAATCTACATCACAACCAAAGTAGCGAGGGCCAACGAGTTCAAGGCCTTTTTCTGATCGCCATAATGGGAAACACTTTAAGCCGACAACAATGACGCGCTTGCCATATTTGAGTGCATCTGTGGTCACTGGAATGAAAGTTTCCGAATCCACAAGGCAGATTAGATCTGGTGTTGTCGCTAAAACCGTACCATTCACTTCTGCAATGAGATTTTCATTTTGAAAAGTGATCACGGCGTTTTGACCACGATCATGGTCGATCCCTTCCAGGTGAACTTTACCAAAGTTAAAACCACCTTTGGTTTCGCGAAGGACATCGGAAATTTTACCTTTAAATAATTTGAAGCCTTCTGTTGCCTTGAAGAAGTTTTCTTCTGGTGTGTTTGGGCTGTTTTTTAGAGTTCTAATGGCAGCCCCTAGCTGTTCACTACGAGTGATAATATTTTTAACGGCATATTTTCGAAGGGTTATGCCATCCATACAGTACAGGGATACGGATACTGAACCGCCGCAACTCATGGTGACGGCACGTGCTAACTCTTCCGTCCATTTGTTGGTTATGGTATCAAATATGGCGCAATTTCCCTTTTCATCCGTCAAGGCCATTGGCGTTGCCTTGATGCCACCTATGGTAAACGTCACCATTTGCAGTTCTGGAAATGCACGGCCCATGCCGTCTGCATCGACCATGGGAATGCCCAGTCTAGCGCAAGCAGCTATAGGCAACATGCTGTTGACGCCACCTGCTTCAATGGGCATAAAAGCATAGATTTCCTTCCCGTAAAACTGTGAAACCATTCTGTGAAGTGTCTTATATTCTTCGCCACCAACCCCTTTTTCAGATAAGATTGTAGGCGCACCCATCATGGCAATGGGCACAATCAGTGCATCATCTGGAATTTCTTCAGGATCTAGTAGGGTTACTTCGCCGCAGTCCTTTACGGCACCCATTGCGATGAGTTTACCGATGTAGGGGTCTCCTCCGCCACCAGCTCCAAGTAGTGCTGCACCAAGTGCAATATCTTCAATTTCTTTTAGACCTATTTTTCTCAAAGTATTATCATCCTTTCTATATTTTAGTTTTCGTTATAGCTTGGATTGGGTCCTGGAATTACTTTAACGATTGCAATGTAAAGAAGCATGGAAACAACGATGCCGTTTATCGGTCCAATGAAAAAGGGCATATTGAGAATCGGGAACGCTGCAACCAAGCTTGGGAATGACGCAAAAGTGCCTCCTGTAATACAAGCGACAAGCGCGCCCACTAAAAATGAGATCATTCCTGGTGCAAAGACACCCTCTCTGAGTTTGAAGGCTTTAGGATCGCCTTTCCCAATGAGCCAGTAATCTGCTATGAGTACGCCCACAAGTGCAGGTACAAGTGCGGATAATAGTGTTAAGAAAGCGGTAAATTTGCCTAGTAATCCAAGTGCGGCAAGTAATGTGCCAATGCCGCCGGCAATTGCAGTAGTTACCTTATAGTAGCTTTCATCTAAGCCCAAAAGATTGGAAAGAGATAATCCCCCGCTGTAGGCATTAGTCACATTGGTTGTCCAAGTGGCTAAAACAAGCGCAACAAGGCCAATAGCAGGAACGCCTACTGCAGTGAGCACAGCACTGATGTCATATTGTCCTGTGACGATACTCATGACAGCACCGATTAACAACATGGTCAAACCTGCTGGCAGTACACCGAGAACGGATGACTTGATCACATCTTTTCGACTTTTTGCAAATCTACAGTAGTCACTGCTAATCGCGCCGCCCACTGCAAAAGTTGCCACAACCAAGCTAATGCCAGTTACAAATGGCATGGGATGAGGTGTCACATAGTTTGCCATAACTTCGAGACCATTGAATTGGACCATGGCAGCCCAAACGCCATAACCGCAAACGATGAGCAGCAATGGTACTGCAACAAAGTTGAGCCATTTAAGGCCTTTAAAACCGTAACAGGCTGTGACCAGCATGATGATACCCCAAAGTGTTGAAGAAAGCCATGTTGGAATTGTGATCCCCGTCATGGTAGCCAACATAGATGAAAATGATGTGCCGCAAACAGCTGATTGGATACCAAACCATCCAATGCAGGCGATTGCCAGAACACTACTGATCACGTATTGGGCCCCTTTTTTCCCCAATGCCCCAGAGGCCATTACAGCTGTGGGTAGCCCTGTATCGCAACCTTGAATACCAATTAAGCTCATATAAATGCAAATAATACTGTAGCCAATTAAGATGGCCATAATTACTTTGCCAATAGACATGCTACTGCCAACCAAACCGCCAATCATGAGGCTTGGCACACAAATCATAGATCCGATCCAGACCATGGCAATGGATTGCCAATTTTGCTTTTCTTCAGGTTTGACTTCAAACCCAGTTAATTTTTTAGCCATAAGACAGCCCTCCTTTTTTATAATTAACCTTGATTATAATGTTTTATTACAATATTGTAATTGGTTCAAAAGCAAAAAAAAATCGTCTCTAAATTGTCCTTATGAACAAAAAAGAGCGATTAATTGCTTTATTTATGGAAATTAGTCTTTATTTGGTGTCTGGGGTAGGCTTTCTAATAACCTTTCAATAGCGACAGCACAGTAGAGATCGTAATGTTCGGGCATTTTATTGATGTCAAAGTGTAGGTATTCATTAATTTGATGGATTCGATATTTAATCGTATTTTTATGGACATACAGATAGTCAGCGGTTAAAGCCACATTGGAGGCAGCATCTAACAAATAGATCGCCAGCGTACTTTTTAGAGCATCACTGGAATGGTTGCTCTGATCAAGCGGTAGTAAGATTTTAGTTGCTTCGAGGATGCTGTTTTCACCATTTGAAATAATATCATAACAGTGTTTTGTAAAACGCAATTCTTGCAGTGAAAGAATTGTTTTTAGAGGAAAAATGATCTTTGCAGCAGAAAGATAATCTGAGTAGAGGAGATAGCCATTTCTAACATCTGTGGTATTCGCCTGTCCATAACATGTGACGAGCACATAGGGTTCAGGGGATTGCTCAGAGAGTGCCTCTTCAAGAGCTTCTTTAACGACTTTGCAGGCTTGTTTTACTTTGTCACTGCCCAAAAAAATGACGAATGTATCGTTGTATGTTCCAGTAAATGTGACGTTAAAATAGAGTCGAATGACATCTTCAACAATTTTTTGCCATTTCTGATAGAGGTCATGTCGAAGGGCTTGGTGATCAATGGGTTTTTTAGGCACCAGCATAATCAGATGATGGATGGCGAGAATATTTATATTTAGAATCTCTGCCAAGCGCCTCATTTTGATGGGTTCATCGTTTAAGATGGCTCGAATAAGTTCATCAGTCCCTATTTTACCATGTCCCTTACTCCATATGTTTATAAAGAGCTGAACAATTTCTGAGGCTTGATTACAAAGTTCTTCAGAGAGAATGCCATTTTCTTTGGCCATAATGAGATGAAGTGGTGAAGCATTTTCGCTTTGAATGGCTTTATTGCAGACGTAAATACTTCGTCCTATTTCAATAGGTGTTGGTGTCGTTGGTAAATTGGCAATGCTGGCATGGTAGTAAGATGAGATCTTTTCTATGCTCACATTGCTGATCACTGGCCAATTGGATAGATTAACGCTGTTGAAGTGATCGTCCACAAGGTAGATGGAACTGGTTGTATGATCGCAAATCATCTTTAAGACGGTGTCCATATTGCGTTGATGATCAGACAGTTTGCTGATGCGCTCTAGCATTTCAGATACAAAGTTGGGATCGTGCATTTTATTTTTGATAATGGCTTCAATAACTTCGTAAATCACTTCGCTGTATTTCAAGTCCATTCTGTTTTCGGGCATGCAAATCAGAGCAAAGTCCAGCTTGTTGGCCAGATCAATTAAGCGTTGATCAATTTCGGGCATAAAGATGCCCACATAATAAAGAATTATGCCCACTTCACCGCTTTTATGCAATCTGCGAATCGTTCGGCATTGTGCTTCCACATCATCTTTTATATTGATGAAGCCAGTGATTGCAATTTCATTTCCGAGAAATTCGTTGCTGTCAAAAAAAGTTTTTTGAAGTGCAGTGGGTTCAGCATATTCTAAAACAGAAATGGAGTCGACGGTTTTATCCAGTCCCTTTGCGCCGGCGATAACTTTGGCGTGACTCAATGAAGGCAAGTCTAAAAGTGTTTTTATGGTGATGCGCATGTGACCCTCCTAACGGTTAGATAGCCGTTAAATAGCGAATAATTATTAAAAAAAAGTAATAATACCATTTTATCATATTCCCCAAGTGGAAAAAACATCTTAAAGTAGAATATATGCCATGAGAAAATGCTTTTGAATACTAATTACGTCAATAGTTTGTTATAATGGTTTTGTATACAAACTCAAATTGGAAAAGGTGGTGCATGGTTTGTTTCAACCTGTAAAGACTAAAAAAATTTATGAAATGATCATAGAGCAAATTCAAGAAATGATACTATCTGGGGCTTTGAAAACAGGAGACAAGCTTCCATCAGAGCGTATTTTAGCAGAACAGTTCAATGCATCTCGTGCGTCTATACGTGAGGCCATTCGAAGTCTTGAAATATTAGGGGTTGTAGAATCTCGTCAAGGTGGCGGCAATTTCATCAGCGACTATAAGAGTGCAAACTGGATCGAACCCATTTCACTGATGTTTAAACTCGGCGGGGGCAATTTCGATGAAATATTAGAAATGAGAACTGTGATAGAAGTAGAAGCGGCACGCCTTGCAGCCATCAGAATTACAGAGGACCAGAAACAAAATTTGATTCATTTAGAGCAAAGGCTTAAGGCGGCCACTTCTGAAGAAGAACTTTCATCGCTTGATCAGCAATTTCATATTATTGTTGCTGAAGCTTCACATAATGTTTTGATTGAAACGATGATGCGCGCTATACAAGCGATATTGAAAAACTTTATAGGTGAAGCACGTCAATCCATTAACACATGGGCTCAGGATTCAGGTGTCCTTTTAACCCAGCATCTTAAAATTGCCGAATCAATTCTCCAAGGTAAAAGCGAAGAGGCGGCTTTGAATATGAAAGCACATTTTGTTATGGTCGTTAAGAGCCGTTCTAAGGCATAGATTGGATTTAGAGCTCAGATCAAACAATCAACAACCCAAATCAGGGTTGTTTTTTTATGCCAAGAATTCGAAAAAAAATATGGATAAAAGCGTTGAGAAGTGATATGATGATTTTAAAAGTGGTAAGACCAGTAGACCAAAATGCTGAAGTACTTGAACATAATATCGTAAATAGAGAAAAGTAAAAGACTAAAATGGTAAAAAGGATTGAGGCATTTGTGAATTTTGAGGTAAAAGCCAGTTCAGAGGAGGGTTATATGGAAATATTAGTGTGCATTAAGCAAGTGCCAGGAACAACACAAGTGGAGATTGACGAAGAAACAGGTGTTTTAAGGCGTGATGGGGTTGCTTCAAAGATGAACCCTTATGATCTTTATGCGCTTGAAAGTGCAATGGTTTTAAAAGAAAAGTACGGTGCAACTGTTCACGTGTTGACAATGGGCCCCCCACAAGCAGAGCACATTATCAAAGAAGCCTATATGATGGGGGCAGATCACGGCGCTATTTTAAGCGATCGAAAGTTTGCAGGAGCAGACGTTTGGGCAACGGCGTACACCCTTTCACAAGGCGTTAAAAGATTTTGCAAACCAGATTTGATTATTTGCGGAAAGATGACCACGGATGGCGATACTGCACAAGTTGGGCCAGAAATGGCTGAATTTCTGGGGATTCCGCATATTGCAAATGTTTCTAAGATCGTAGATGTAACAAGGTCTAATATGACAGTTGAGATGGATATGCCACAGACGGTGGAAGTGGCAAAGGTTGAATTTCCTTGTCTCATAACAGTTGAGAAGGGGATTTTTCAGCCTAGATTACCATCTTATAAATTAAAAAAATCAACGGCTCAATTGAATGTACAATATTATGCATTCAGAGATTTAGAGGATCAAGATGAAATGAAATATGGTCTAAATGGCTCACCAACACAGGTTAAGCGCATATTTCCACCAGTGGGCAATGATGCTCACGAAATATGGGAAGGTGATAGTGACACTCTAACCAACCAAATGTTCAATGCGTTAATGCGATTGAAGTTTATTTAGGAGGCGGAAATGGCGAAAATTATAATTCACAATGAAAAGGTTAAAGCGCATGATGTGCTCGTAAACTTATGCCCTTTTAATGCGATTGAGTTTATGGATTCGAAAATAACGATCAACAGTGGCTGCAAAATGTGTAAACTGTGTGTGAAGCAAGCGCCAGACGTTTTTGAGTTCTTTGAGGAAGAGGTAAGGCGTGTCAATAAATCGGAATGGAAAGGGATCGCTGTTTATATAGATCATGTGGAGGGCGATATTCACCCAGTATCCTTTGAGCTCATAGGCAAGGCGAGAACCCTAGCTGAGAAAATTAATCATCCAGTACATGCAGTACTCATAGGCGAAAATGTGATGCAGGCAGCAGAGGAAATTGTGAAGTATGGTGTGGATGAGGTTTTTGTTTACGATGAAACGGAGCTTAAAAATTTTAGAGTTGAACCCTATGCCGCATGTTTTGAAAACTATATTGAAAGCGTCAAACCGAGTATTGTACTCGTTGGGGGTACCACTATTGGTAGATCGCTTGCACCGAGACTTGCAGCGAGATTTAGGACAGGGCTTACAGCGGATTGCACAGTGCTGGATGTTCAAGAAAATACGGACTTAGATCAAATCAGGCCTGCATTTGGCGGCAATATCATGGCTCACATTCACACTCCAAATCATAGACCACAGTTTGCCACAGTGAGATACAAGATCTTTGATGCGCCAGAAATGATAGATAAGCCTTTTGGAAAAATTACGAGGTACACTGTTTCGAAAGATTTACTGAAATCGAAGATTGAGGTGCTCGAAGTGCACGATAAGGCAAAATCAGAGAGTATAGAAGAGGCGGAAGTGATCGTGGTGGTCGGATCGGCATTTAAGAAAAAAGAAGACTTGAGCATGGCTTTTAAACTTGCGGCACTTTTAGATGCTAAAGTGGCGAGCACAAGGCCGCTAATTGAAAAGGGTTGGATGGATGCAAAGTTGCAAATCGGTCTCAGTGGACGTACGGTTAGACCTAAGCTCATTATAACCTGTGGGGTTTCGGGTTCTGTACAGTTCGTGGCAGGGATGAAAGGTTCAGACCAAATTATGGCCATCAATATAGACAGAGAAGCCTCGATATTTAAGACTGCGCATTATGCAATTGTCGGTGATATTTATGAAGTTCTTCCAAAGCTCATTGAACGCATTGAAAATGAAAGACTGTAGGAGGTTGATATGAATAGGGCATATAAAAAAATAGATCAAGAGGATATTGAGTTTTTCCAATCCGTCATCCCAAAGTCGAGACTTTTTATCGGTGAAGAAATTCATGAGGACTATTCAAAGGATGAACTTGCAGGTGTGCACAGATACCCAGATGTAGTGGTGGAAGCACTCTGTGCCGAAGAAATTTCAAAGTTGCTGAAATATTGCAATGAACATGATATTCCTGTGATTCCCAGAGGACAGGGAACGGGTTTGGTTGGGGCCAGTGTGGCAATTCACGGTGGTCTCATGATTTCCACAATTAAAATGAACCGCTTCATTGAACTGGACAAGGAAAACTTGACGTTAACGGTTGAACCTGGGGTACTTTTGATGGAAATATCAAAATATGTTGAGGATGAAGACTTATTTTATCCGCCAGATCCTGGGGAGAAATCAGCTACGATAGGCGGGAATATCTCCACGAATGCCGGTGGCATGAGAGCTGTAAAATATGGCGTCACAAGGGATTTTGTACGCGGTCTTGAAGTGGTGCTCATGAGTGGAGAAATCATTCAGATTGGCGGTAAAGTTGTGAAAAACGCGTCAGGATACAGTATCAAGGATCTGATGGTGGGTTCTGAAGGGACACTTGGATTTATCACTAAGGCCATTTTGAAACTCTTGCCCTTACCGAAAGTTGCAGTCAGTCTTTTAGTGCCTTTTCCAACTTTGGAACAGGCTGTGGAGACGGTACCATTGATTATCAAATCCAAGTTTATTCCAACGGCAATTGAGTATATGGAAAGACGCGTCATCAAAAATGCAGAGGATTTTTTAGGTAAAAAGTTTCCAGATGCTTCATCAGATGCCTATCTCCTATTGACCTTTGATGGCAATGCTCTGGATGAAGTGGAACGGATCTATGAAAAGGTTGCCGATGTTTGCTTGGAGGCAGGGGCCATAGATGTATTTATCTCCGATACGCAAGAGCGGCAAGAATCCATTTGGTCAGCGAGAGGTGCTTTTCTCGAAGCAATAAAAGCTTCCACCACTGCAATGGATGAATGTGATGTGGTGGTGCCAAGGAATCAAGTTGCGAAATTTGTAAAGTATACAAAAGAAGTGGAAAGTCTTGTGGATATTAGAATTGCAAGCTTTGGTCACGCCGGAGATGGTAACCTCCATGTGTATGTCTTAAAAGATCAGTATTCAGATGAGGTCTATACTCAAAAGCTAAAAGAAGCATTTGACCTGCTCTATAAAAGGGCGGCTGAATTGGGTGGTCACGTCTCTGGAGAACATGGGATTGGATACGCAAAATTACCTTATTTAGTAGCACAACAGGGACCTGTTTATATGAACTTGTTAAAAGGGATTAAATTTGCATTTGACCCAAAAGGGTTGCTTAATCCTGGAAAAGTTTGTTAGAGTTTTGGTGACAAGATAAGATGCAAGCGACGGTGTTATGATGTCAGCAAATCTTGTGCTTTGTCAATTGTTTTACTTTTAGTATAGTGATATAGTAAAATAAAATGACATATTGCAGGAGGAGACCTTATGAAACACAATTTTGACGAAGTCATTGATAGAAAGAACACGAACGCGATGAAATATGAGCCAAGTGTATTAAAAGAAATGTTCAAATCTGAAGATGTATTGCCTATGTGGGTGGCGGATATGGATTTTAGATGCCCTGAGGTTGTTGTAGACGCTATTTCAGAGCGAGCAAAACATGGTATATTTGGTTATTCAGGTGTGGATGATGCTTACTATGATGTCTTTATAGATTGGAATAAACGCCGAAATCAATGGCATATTCATCGTGATTGGATCTGTTACACACCTGGAATCGTACCTGCTGTACACTATATCATCAGGGCATTTTGCCACACTGGTGACAAAGTTATCATCCAAAACCCAGTTTATTATCCATTTGCCCAAGCGATTGTGAATAATGGTGCTCAAGTGGTCACAAATCCGCTTAAACGTGAAGGCGGCCAATATATTATGGACTATGAAGACTTTGAGGCCAAGGCAAAAGATCCAAGAGTGAAGCTCTTTATTTTATGCAGCCCTCACAACCCTATCGGTCGTGTTTGGAGGAAGGATGAGCTTGAGAAGATAGGTGAAATCTGCTTGGCGAATAATGTATTAGTCGTATCAGATGAAATTCATTCAGATTTGATTATGAGTGGTCATAAACATATCCCGTTTGCAAGTCTTTCAGAAGCCTTTTCAGAGCACTCTATCACTTGCATGGCGCCTTCAAAAACTTTTAACATTGCAGGATTACAGGTCTCCAACATTATCATACCCAATGCAGAGTTGAGAATGGCTTATCAGACGATTCTTGAAAACAATGCCATTAGACATGCAAATACGTTTGGCATCGTGGCGCAAAAAGCGGCGTACGGCATGGGCGAACCTTGGTTAAATGAAGCTCTGGAATATATAGAAGCCAATATGGATTATATAGCAGATTTTGTTAAGGCGCGTTTGCCTGAAATTACATTTGTCAAACCTGAGGCCACTTATCTCGCATGGTTAGATTTTAATCAATTGGGGATGTCGCCAAGTGAGCTTGAAACCTGGATGCAGACAGAGGTTAAATTGGCACTTGATGAAGGCTATATCTTTGGAGCAGGTGGCGAAGGTTATGAGCGTATCAATGTTGCTTGTCCGCGTTCAATTTTAAAAGAAGCTTTAGAGCGCATTGAGAAAGCTGTGATCAAGAGAAGAGCCTAAAAAACAGGAAACTTGTAAAAAATATATAACATCCATTGGCAAATTTGTGCTGATGGATGTTTTGGTTATACTTGATATGCCCTTAGTGTGCTGTGGGTATTCGAAAATTTAGCGAGGAGAATCCGTAATGAGAAACAAATGGACAGGGCTTTATATTGTAATAGTAATGCTGCTCATTTTAACAGGATGTAATGATCAGCAAACTGAAGATGTCTCAGAGCATTTATTAAATTTAAATGATACAGCCCAAGATCAAAACCTTCAAGAGGACAAATCTCAAACAAATGATTCTCAGGAAAAGAGTTCTTTGGAAAATGAGTCTGAGGGTCAAACTTATTCGAAATCGATAGAGACGAATAATACACCCGCTTTGCCAAGTGAAGGCGAAAATATCCAGTCATTTATTCCAAATGGCTGGCTACTGCTCGACGCCGTGGAATTAGACTTCAATAATGATGGCTTTATGGATGCGGTTGGGGTCTTGGAAATCGACGGTTCAGATATGACCGAAGATGATCTCTATAATTTCCCACGGATACTATTTGCTATAAAAAACAGTGGTGATAAGCGATATGAGTTGAGCTTCCAAGATGCAAATTTGATAAGGACAGAATTTGAAGGGGGTGTTTTTGGCGATCCGTATATAGAACTGGATGTGACGGATCATAACTTTTCAACTCATGCTTATGGTGGTAGTTCATGGAAGTGGTCAGAAGATTACACTTATAGTTATCGAAATGACGAATGGTACTTGATTAAATCTGTTGAGAGTTATGGACAAGGACCATATATCACAGAGTATAGAGAAGACGATTATGATCTCGGCATTGGAAAAAGAAGCTATAACAGCGAAAATGATGAAATTATGATGCAGAGAGAGATGTCGTGGGATGCATATGATTTGGATTTCGACATCGTTCTTGAAGCGCCACCTAGATTGAAGGCTTTCAGTGCCAAAAACATTCGGGCAGGCGATCGTCTTAAAGATATGCGTGCAGAGAGGGTAGTTGTTTCGGAGATGCTGAATTTATCGGATGCTCAAAGGGCGGTTGTAGAACAAGAGGCGATGTCTATTAGGCAGATTTGCTATACGGATGAAGATTACATTGCGTATACTTTCAAAAGTGAGGCTGAAAAATATGAGTATCTAGCAATTTATGACAGATATTTGGGAGTGTCCACTGTAGTGGATCGATGTGAGCGATGGGAAGCGGATTGGCTATCCAAATTTGATCATGTCGTTATGGATCAAGAGTATATTTATTATCATAGTTATTATGCACCGAATAGTATGGATGCTGAGAGCAGCGAGTTTGTGGGGACAGCTAATGAATTGGCATTCACTTATCTGTACCGAGAAAAGCGAGATGGCACAGATAAAAAAATGCTCTTTAAGTATGAAAATGAGACAGACGCAAGGGGAGACTATCCGTATGTGAGCATTACATTTGAAATACATGCGGGGAAGATCATTTTCACTTTATTCAGTGGACAAGAGTATGCTCATTACAAAATGAATTTAGACGGTGATGCATTGGAACTTTTGGGGCGCTTGGAAAATTAAATGAAAAAGCGCTCCCTTTTATCTTGTTTAGGCCTATGCATTCTAGTATGAGCTGAAAAGAACCTATTTGTGACAGCAGAGGTTAGTGCCAGAGCCCAGAAAGCGTTAGAGCACTGTAAATCAAGATGAGTCCCATTATGATATTGAAAGGCTTCTCATAGTTAGAGAGAAAACGATTAAAAAGCGAACCAAATAATGCCCAACTGGAATTTGAAAGAAAGGCCACGAACGCTAAAAATAAAGAGAAGAGTACGAGTTGGTAGCTTGATGAAAAATATGGGATTATGAAATTGGACGTGAGTGTGATGCCATAGAGAATCACTTTGGGGTTGATAAATTGAAGGATCATTCCAGATTTATACGAATTTAATTTTGAAGCGTCAGAGTGATCCTTGTGATTTTCATGAGAAGTCTTTTTGATATGAAAGCCCATTATTTGTAGTGCCAGGTAGAGCATGTAAAGTGCACCTATGACACTCATATAAGAATTGATTTTAGGTAAAAAAGCAGATAAAGCTATGTTGAAATATGAAGAGAAGAGCATGATTAAGAAAAAGCCAGTGGTGACCCCTAAAATAAAATTCAACGTCTTCTTATAGCCTACTCGACTTGCATTTGCCATGGACATAATATTGTTGGGACCGGGAGTAAACGTAACCACGATTACATAGGATAAAAAAGCACTTAAATTGAACATGATAAACCTCCTTTATAAAATGATGGATGCACAACTGATGAATACAAATCAATTAAAGTATGTGAGAAAAATTATAAATAATTTGAAAGCGTGCTATGAATTTGATAGTATTATATAATAAGACTACCCCTGTAAAAAGGGGTGATTTCTCGTTTTTTATAGGGGGAGATTTATGGAAATATACATAGAGTTACAGAGAAATAGCCGAGTGCCTCTTTATATTCAGATCTATGAAGCTTTTCGAAAGGCAATACTCAGTGGTGAGATGGAACCTTATTCAAAGCTGATGTCTGTTATGCAACTCAAACGGTTACTCTGCGTCAGCCGAAATACGGTAGAGATTGCCTATCTACAATTGTTATCGGAGGGGTTTATCTTCAGTAAAAAGGGCAGTGGTTATTTTGTATGTGCACTTGATAATATGATGTCGTTTGATGACTTGTCAGATATAGCTTGTGAGGATAAGGCTGAGGTCCCCCCAATTAAAAGTTTACATTTAATTAGAAACGATGTAGCATATGACTTTAAACCCGGCTCAGTTGATCAAAGCCAATTTCCCTTTAAAAAATGGCATGAGATTGCGCGCAATATCATGAATTCAGACAACCCAGAAATTCTAATGTATTCTGATCCTCGTGGAGAGCGCGCGCTTCGAATGGAAATTGCAAAGTATTTAAAACATTCAAGGGGGGTACTCTGTGACCCGGACCAGATTATTATAGGTGCGGGGACTCAAACTCTGATCAGCTTGCTCTGTCTCTTGTTAAAAGAGGGGCCTGATTTAACCGTTGCTGTTGAGAATCCAGGATTTACAGCGGTCAGAAAGGCTTTTGAGTGGCATGGATGTGAGATTATACCCGTGAGCTTGAATAACAATGCACTGGATATATCAGCGGTAAAAGGCGTTGAGGCGAACTTATCGGCAATCTACTTAACGCCTTCAAACCAACACCCTATGGGTGGCCTTTTAAATGTTTCAGAAAGGCTTAGTCTTCTGAACTGGGCAAAAGATAAGGCGACTTATATCATTGAAGATGATTATGACAGTGAGTTTCGATATGATATCCACCCTGTACCGACGCTGTTTGGTTTAGATCAATATGATCAAGTCATTTATATGGGAACCTTTTCAAAGACATTATTTCCTGGGATGCATGTGGGCTACACGGTTTTGCCTTTAAATTTAGCAACCCGATTTTCTGAGATCGGACAATATTATAATCAAACGGCGTCAAAAATTCACCAGCTCACCATAGCAGAATTTATGAAACAGGGACTTTTTGAAAAACATATTAGGAAGATGAGAACTGTATATGGCAAAAAACATCAAAAAATGGTCACGACAATCCAAGAAACTTTTGGAGACCGTGTATGTGTCATTGGAGATCACGCAGGTGTAAACTTGGCACTTCGTGTGAAATTGCCTTACTCGGAAAAGGCACTTATCAAACGAGCAGAGCATGTAGGCATAGCGGTATATCCCATTTCCTTTTACTATTCAGCCTCAATTCAGCCGGTAGAATATAATGATGTCTTTTTAGGTTATGGACACATGACTCTTGATGAAATTGGAGAAGCCATCGCACTTTTAGGTGAAGTATGGACGGCAGTCTTTTAAATACGTTTTCTATTCTAGAGATCGATTCATAGAAGCGGTAGGAGCCACCTTCAAACACTGTAAACAGAATGATGCAGGGGCTATAAATTATAGTTTATGGCTAAACATAAGTAATATATATTACAAATTCGGATGAGATGGGCATATGCTAAATGTATAGAGAAATCGAGCAAATAATTTTATCGAGGAGGATAATATGACTAAATTTAGTGAAAAAGCAGAGGCGATTCAAGAAAAAATAGTTGCTCATAGGAGGCATCTACATCAAAATCCAGAGATCGGAATGGATTTACCGCTGACGGTGGCGTATGTACAAGATACTTTGAAGGCCCTTGGATACGAACCTGAATTATGTGGTGGTGGTATTGTTGCAACTTGTGGCACTGGAGAAACGGGTAAAACATTTTTGGTGAGAGCAGATATGGATGCGCTGCCTATAAGAGAAGAATCCGGTGAATCCTTTGGCTCAGTTAATGGGAATATGCATGCATGTGGCCACGACTTGCACACTTCGATGCTGCTGGGGTGTGCAGAACTTTTAAAGATGCATGAAAACCAGATCAAAGGGACTGTTAAATTAATGTTTCAGCCTGCAGAAGAACTTGCAATAGGCGCTAAATCGATGCTTGAAGCGGGTGTTTTAAAGAATCCCGATGTAGATGCGGCTATGATGATCCATGTTTTTTCTGGCTTGCCAAGTGATAAAGATGGGCAATTCGTGGTTTTATCCGATGGTCCTGCAAGTGCGAATATCGATGTTTTTAGGATCAATGTAAAAGGGGTGGGCGGCCACGGTGCAAGACCACATGAGACGGTGGACCCAATAAATGTATGTGCTCACATCCACTCAGCGCTTCAAGTGTTAAATGCAAGAGAGGTTGAGGCAAGCGAAACGTTTATTCTCACAATAGGTGAACTGAAATGTGGCGATACATTTAATGTTATCCCAGACAGTGGTTATATGCGAGGGACCATTAGAAGTTACGGCAAAGAGGTTCGCAGCTTTTTAAGAAAACGTCTAGTGGAAATTTCAGAATCTGTTGCAAAGACATATCGTGCTGAGGCTGAGGTTATATTTGAATTCGAAGCACCAAGTGTTATCAATGACCTTAAACTAAGAAATGATTTCATGAAATATATAGATGAAATAATGACCGATAATGTTGAAGATGCAAAAGAAGCGTATGGTGGCAAATTCGCAAGACTTACTGGGTCTGAAGACTTCGGATTTTTAAGCGATGATGTACCGACACTTATGGTGGGATTATTGGCGGGAACAGTAGCAGATGGCTATCATTATCCACTGCATCACCCTAAAGTGAAATTTAATGAGAAAGTGCTCTGGAAAGGGGCAGCTGCATATGCCTATGTTGCAATGACATGGCTCAATGAAAATTAGAATATCTTTACCTCAAATGGCTTATAATCTGATTGGTGATTATAAGCCATTTTTTATTAAAACAACGAAAAGCGTTTTGAGGCATCGAGAGATAGCTCAAATGTTGCTCGATGTTTTGAGCCGAAAGATTTGAGCCGAAGCATCCGTCGGGAAAATCGTCAGCAAAATGAGGCAAAGTCGTGCTATAATGACATATGGGAACAACTGAGGATAAATATATTTTGAGATAAGTATATTTAGATGAGGGGATTAATTTTATGAAAAAGATGAATCGAGTTGCTAGGCTTTATTATCTATACATAATTATAGTAATCGCAATGGTTTTTCTCCTCACGGATTTTTTATTTCAGTACTATTTAGACGCGCATTATAAAGCGCATTTGGAAGAGCTTGATAGTCATGCTCAGAAGAGTGCTCAACTCATACAAGAGAGTATTATGCGCAAAATATATGTTGTGGACACATTGAGAATCATTTTAGAATTAACGGATTATGATGTATCTAAATTTCAAGAATGGGCGCCGTATATCTTTGAATCTGAACAGGGCATTGCATGCATACAACTTGCACCTTCGGGCATCATCAGTAATATCTATCCATTAGAGGGCAATGAAGAAGCCATCGGATACCATTTGATTGAGGATGAAAATCCAAGCGATGCAAAATGGGCGATTGAACCACAGGCATTAACTTTTAGGGGGCCTACTACTTTGGTTCAGCATGACAAGAAATCCATCGTCAGCACAGGGCCTATTTTTATTGAGAAAAACCTCGAAAAGGCATTTTGGGGATTTTCCATAGTTGTCTTCGATATGGAAGACGTTGGTTTTAGTCATTTTATCGATGATGAAGTGTACAATTATAGAATTTTAAACCAGAGTCAAGACCAAGAAAATACATCTGTTATTTATGAAAGCGACAACTATTCGGATGAGCTCCAAGCTGAAAGCAATATATTAGTACCTGGTGGTCAATGGACGATTCAAATGTCATTTAAAAAAATGGATAATTTTAAGCTGATTCGTGCTACTTTTTACTCACTTGGTTTATTGAGCGCAGGATTGTTTATTGTTATAAGCATTAAAAAGCGCAACCAAGCATTGGAAATTCAAAAGCTGAATGAAGAACTTAAGAGAATTAGTTTGGAGGATGAATTGACGGGTTGTCACAATCGAAGGTATTTTGAATCTATAGCAATGAGAGAACAAAAAAGAGTAACGCGCTATAATGCACGAACATCGGCAATTATGCTAGATATTGATTTTTTTAAAGATGTAAATGATCAATACGGGCATCATGTTGGTGATTTGGTTTTAAAGGAACTTGCAAAAATAATGATGGAGAACATTAGGACCTCAGATGATTTAGCCCGTTGGGGTGGAGAAGAGTTCATTATTTTATTGCCGAATACAGGTGGGGAAGAGGCTGTGAAAGTTGCGGAGAAGTTGAGAGAGAAAATAGAAAAAAAGTTGTTTGAACGTGAATTGAAAATAACGGCAAGTTTTGGGGTTACAGAATACATCCCCTCTGAAAGCTATGACAGTCTTTTTAAGAGAGTTGACAGTGCCGTCTACATGGCTAAAGAAAGAGGCAGAAATCAAGTGGTTTTAAAGTAAAATAGAGTGCATGAAGTATGTGATGCATTGCAACATTTTGGGTTAAAACTTTGTTGCTTAAAATAAAATGCCCTCAGTTTATTGAACTGAGGGCATTTAGTTTAATTATGTTTAATGAAGCATTTCTAGTAAATGCTTTGAATAAATCTTTTTAAGTTTTCATCTTGTGGATTTTCAAAGATTTCTTCCGGTGTACCCATCTCTGCAATTTGACCTTCGTTCACAAAGATCACGCGGTCGGACACTTCACGTGCAAATCCCATCTCATGAGTTACAATGAGCATGGTCATCCCCTCTTTGGCAAGGGTTTGAATAACTTGTAAAACTTCGCCGACCAATTCTGGATCAAGTGCAGACGTAGGTTCGTCAAATAACATAATATCAGGTTTCATCGCCAGTGCACGTGCAATGGCAACACGTTGTTTCTGCCCACCAGACAGCATGGCTGGATAGACTTCTGCTTTATCTTCAAGGCCCACTTTTTCAAGCAGTTTGAGAGCTTGTTCATTGGATTCAACTTTAGAAACATTTTGAACAACTCGAGGGCCTAATGTAATATTATCAATAATTTTTTTATGAGGGAATAAATAAAAATGTTGAAACACCATTCCAATGCGTTCACGGAGTTTTATAAATTCCTTCTGACCATGTTTAACGTTTTTACCATTAAAGATAATATCTCCTTTGTTACGTTTTTCAAGGCCGTTAATACAGCGTAACATGGTACTTTTTCCGGAGCCACTGCCACCGATAATGCTAATGACTTCACCTTCATAAACTTCAAGATCGATGCCTTTTAGAACTTCAAGGTCACCAAAATACTTGTGAAGATTTTTGATTTCTAAAATGACTTTATCTCTCATTGACACTTAACCTCCTTTCAACAACTTTAAGAATAGAACTGAGGAGTGTAATGATTGCATAATAGTAACAACCTGCTACAAATAAAATTGGAAAAGGATCATAGGTTGCTGCAACAAATTGTCTTGCAATGAGCATAGTTTCTGTAATGGTAATGACGCTGGCAAGTGAAGAATCTTTAACCGCTATGATAAATTGGTTACCCAGTGCAGGGATAGCTTGCTTGACGGCCTGGGGTAAAGTAATATAATAAAAGACTTGCAGTCTATTCATGCCGATTGCCTTGCCCGCTTCTACTTGACCATAATGAACGCCGTTGATCGCACCTCTAAAAATTTCGCTGATATAAGCGCCACTGTGAAAGGCGAGACCTATACAAGCAGAAGTGAAACCGCTAAATTTTAGGCCCATCATAGGCAGACCATAAAAGATGAAGTAAAGTTGCAAGAGCAAAGGTGTCCCTCTCACAATGGAGATATAAAGATTGGTTATTTTCTCTAATATTTTAAGACGTGTGAGCTTTAACAGCATCACAAGTAATCCGAAAATTGTACCTAAAAATATCGAAAAAACAGAGAGCTCCAACGTTAACCCAACTGCAGGTAAAAATTTAGGTGCAAATTTTAAAGCGACTTCAAAAAATGAAACCACATTTAAGTAAAAGAGATTTAAATGTTCTAAAAGTGTTGTCATTGGAATCACCTATTGCTCTAAGATGTTGACGCCAAACCATTTTTCACTGATTTCTTGGTAGGTGCCATTTTCAACGATTGTACCAAGCGCTTCATTGAGTTTTTCAAGCAACATTTCATCTTCTTTTCTAACTGCAATCCCAATCTTTTCTGAATAGAGCAGGTTGCCAGCAGGTTTAATGTCAACACCATATTTTTCAGGTGCTTGCAAGCCGACAAATTTACCAGTTACTAATCCATCCATACGTTCCTGTCCAAGAGCCATGAAGTTGTCGACATCACTCTCGAATTGCATAATATCAGATATATTATCCTTTTCTTTTAGCATATCGTGAAAAGTTGTGCCAGTGACAACGCCAACAGTACCGTCTTGTAATGCATCTAAGTTTTCAATATCAGAGTTGCCCGGTACGAAAAATTGTGCACCGTCATAGTAGTACGGATCTGTGAAATTCACTTTTTTTAAACGTTCTTCTGTAATTGCCATACTGCCGATGATGGTATCGAATCGTTTACTGGTTAATCCACCGATAATGCCATCCCAAGCGGTTGTAATCGGCACAGCTTTAACACCTAATTGCTCAGCGAGAGCATTGGCAATATCGATGTCAAAACCCGTTAGATTGCCGTCATCATCAATAAAGTTAAAAGGGGGATAAGCACCCGTCATGGCAAAAGTCATCTCTTTTGAAGATAAGATTTTGTCATAGGTAGTTTCCTCTTTAGATTGACATCCGAAAAGTGTCAGGATAAGCATACTCATAAGCAACCCCAAAGTCACTCTTTTTAAAATGTGTTTTCTGTGTAATTCTGTTTTCATTGCTTTCATTTTTTCCTCCTTGAAATATCAATATTATTGCTTTTAGAAAACTGGAAATTAAATTGTAAAAAAAAACACTCTAACCCTATTTTTCAATAGAGTTAGAGTGTCTAAATTTCGCGATAAGCTCATTTTATGCCACATAAGTGTAGCAAAGGTCATGACGTTGCCGTCCTAACCAGACCCCAGTTCTAATAATTGTTTTTCTGCTAAAATTTCATTTACCGAAAAGCTTACATCAATCCACTCAAGGCGTATTCATGCTCGAAATTCAATTACTCAATTAGCTTACTTCACATTACTTTGATTGTACTATTCCTTAAAACTCTATCATAATAATCTATTGCTGTCAAATTTGATGTAGCTGTGCGCTCTATTTATAGACCTTTAGAGCTTGGTTGCTTAGAATAGATATTGAAGTTAAAATAGAAGTAATAAAACCATGTTATGATAGCAAATACAATAATGGCGCATATCATTTTGGATAAAAATGTAATATTAAAAAGGGGGGCATATGGATAAAGAATATTTTGAGCGTTTACTCATTCAATTTATGAAAAAGTTCACAGATATGGATGAGGCTTCTTTAAAAGAATTGGCCAAAGATGTTCCTATAGTTGTTGCTGAAAAGGGCACAGTGTTACTTGAACAAGGAGAGGCGCCACATCATTGTATTTTTGTACTAAAGGGCTGTATTCGTCAATACAGAGTGGATGAACAGGGGAATGAGCTGACGAGCGATTTTTATACGGAAGAACAATGGGTTACTATTTTTTATGAGCGTGATCGGGATCATGTTTCAAAGTTTTCTTTGAGTTGTGTTGAAGAATGTACTTTAGTGATGGGGCCTGCGGATCTTAAAGAGGCTATGTTTGACCAATACAGCGCTCTTAAAGATATGACCTATAAAATGTTAGAGGAAAAAATTGGCGAGATCAAAGGCAATCTTTCAGGATTTATGTCGTCAACACCTGAGGCGAGGGTCAAAGCACTCCAACAAAATAGACCTGACCTGTTCCAAAGAGTCCCCCAACATCAATTGGCAAGTTATCTTGGTCTGACGCCAGAATCACTGAGTCGAATAAAGAAAAGAATCGAGAAGGGAGACAAATAAATATAGAGGGGTCCTTTGTAAAGTGGATTTTTCAAATTTTGACTCTTGGTACGCTCATTAAGCATTTCGCAATTATAGTCTCTTGCTTCTGCTTAACGGGTAGATTTATAGTGATCGCAAGGGTATAATAGTGACTTATAAAGAGGACATGATTGCATGTCATTTGAAAGAGGAGAAAATTAATGCAGAATTATAAAATGTGCATTGCATATGACGGTAGAAAATATAAAGGTTTTAACACGATAAAAGGTGATACAGAAAAGAGTATTCAAGGTAAACTTGAGGCCATTCTATTAAAGCTCTACGAAAGGGAAGTTGAAGTTGTCGGTGCTGTTAATACAGATGCCGGCGTGCATGCGACAGGTCAAGTTGTCAATTTTAAAGCGGTTGATGAACGCCTCAGTGACAGCGAAATTTTAACTTATTTTGAGAAATATTTAACAGACGATATCATTGTGTTATCCATAGAAGCAGTGGACGAAAGATTTCATAGCCGATATCTCTCTAAAAAAGTGACCTATGAGTATCACTTATGGAAGAAAGATGCACCGAATAGACCTTTATTCGAGAGATACTATGTAAATCTTATGAATCAATTATTAGATGTCTCTAAGATTGAGAAGGCTTCAAAGGCCTTTTTAGGCACGCATGATTTTTCGGCATTTACCACGAACAAGAAGGTAAAGCACCCTTTGAAGGAAGTCTTTGAGCTCGATGTAGAAGACACGGCACATGAAATTATTATCACGATTACGGCGAATGGATTCTTACTCAATATGGAAAGATTGATGGTGGGGACACTTGTTCAAGTGGGACTTGGTCAATTGCCCATAAATGCAGTAGAACAAGCTTTAAAAAGCCAAGACACCAAATTTGTTGGCCACAAAGCGAGCTCGGATGCTTTAACTCTAGTAGATGTGGAGTATTAGATCAAAGCTTTTTCTGAGGTGGTTGTCGAAAAAAATACCATCAAAATGGGTTTGAAACATCTAAGAAAATTTCAATTGTTATGGAGGATGTATGAAGTATTCCATTGGAGAGTTTTCGGACTTATTGGGGATTACAATTGACACAATAAGACTGTATGAAACTTATGGCATTATAAGCCCAAATAAGGATCAAAAGAGTCACTATAGGTACTTCGATGATTTAGATGCACGTAATCTTTTAATGAGCAGATGGTACAGGAGTCTTAATTTTTCACTTAAAGTCTCTGCAAAGTTCACCTTGGAGTCAGACTATGAAGAGATTTATCAACAGATTGTGAAGAAACAAAAAGCGCTTGAATCCGAATTAGAAGAAAAGCAATATTTACTGAATCGAATGAACGCAATTGAAGCAGAACTTAAAAATTTAAAATGTGATTTGGGTCAATATAAAATTGTCAAAAAGTCGAAAATATATAGAGTTAAGCAGACAATTCAAGACGAACTCATCGATGAAGGTCAATCTAAAAAGCTGATTAAATCACTCATGGCGGCATTACCGCATACATTTTACTCTGTGACCGTCGATACAAAAATATTTTCTAATAGAAATGGAATGGTTGAGCCTAATGAAGAAGTGGATGAATACAATTGGGGGCTTGCAATATACGAACCAGATTTGGATCGCTTAGGTTTTAAAGACAAATCTGACTTTGACAGCTTTGAAGCAAATGAGTACTTAGCGAGCACTATTTGTATAGAATATGATCACAAGTTCCAAAGATGCTTATTTGAGCCGCTTTATAACGAATGTATTAAGTTGGGATTTCGCGTTGCAGGGAATCTCATTGGCAGGTTAATTGTGATTGAAAAAGTGGGTGAAAAACGATTTTCTTATATTGAAATAGCCATACCCATTGAGAGATAGAATCGTACAGACTTTAGAGAACCTTTGAAATCGTGTATTTTCAAATTAAAAAGAGCATCTTCTTAGATATATTTATTGACTCTGGTGTTGCACAAGACTTTAAAATAAGATTGATAAATAATTGTCTAGGAGATGAAAATATGAAATTTAGAGTTAAACAGTATTTTGCTTTAAGCTTAATTTTGACGTTATTGTTGACGACATTGGCTGGGTGTTCAGATCAGTCTCAAAGTACACCTAAAGCAGAGGTAGAGCCTTCTGAACCAGTAGCTGAGAGCACGGCTACCTCAGAAAATAAGCTGTATACGCCAGGCACTTACAAAGGTGAAGCTAAGGGCAAAGAGGGCACAATTGAAGTAGAGGTTACTTTCGATGAAACGTCTATAAAAAAGATTGAGGTCATCAATCAAAGTGAAACAGAGGGAATTGGTGCAGAAGCATTAGAAACTTTACAAGAGCAGATTGTGAAGACGCAATCGCTTGGGCTTGACGCTATATCGGGTGCGTCTGAGACGAGCTATGGGATGCTTGAAGCAGTTGCATCAGCTGTAGAAAAGGCTGGTGGTAATGTAGAGGCCTTAAAAGCCGTTAAAGTTGAAAAGGAAAATAAGGATGTCACTCAAAACCTTTCGGCAGATGTTGTGGTGATCGGTGCAGGGGCATCGGGCACTTCTGCAGCTGTTTCTGCTGCTGATGCAGGTGCAAAAGTTATCCTTATTGAGAAGACGGCAACAATTGGCGGTGCCAGCAATTTATCTTGGGCAGGTAAATTTTATAATTCCAGTGTATCCGTAGAAAATGGATTGAACATTGCCATTGAAGATGAGATTGCCAATTGGATTGTGAATAATCACTGGCGTGTGGATGCAAGTGCTATAAGACAATACGTTACAAAATCTGGCGAGACATACGATTGGCTCGCAGAAAAAGGTTACCAAACTAAATTTCTCAACTTTGCCGGAGAACCTCTTCATATGTTACCGGCTTATGAAGAGAGACAAGGGCTCCTCAGAAAAATGCTTGCAGATTCCGTTGAAGCCAATGGCGGACAAGTATTGACTGAAACCACTGGGAAGTCATTGATGACAGATGAAAGTGGCAATGTTGTAGGCGTTGTTGCAGAAAAGGCTGATGGCACAGTTTTAGAGATTAGTGCTCAGTCCGTGGTCATTGCAACTGGCGGTTATGCAGCAAATTCAAAAATGGTGAAAGAACTCTTTGGTTTTGAAGGTATCAACGGTGGACTTGGCCAAAATATAGGTGAAGGTCTCGAAATGGCATGGTCAGTAGGCGCAAAAGTACCTGATAATGTCGGTGGACAAATGCTTCATCAAACTCTTGCAAAATCTACAAAGGCATTAAAAGAGACTTATGAACCGTTTAAAGCAAGCTATCCATTGATGTTGACATATTTGCCTTCATTTATGAACGTGGCACCAGCGGGTAACCGATTTAGAGATGAGACCGCAACTTTGACAGCTGTGGCTGCTGCAAATACCAGTGCATTCAATGGTGCGTACCATTTGGTAATCGTATCTGAATCACAACTTGAAGCCCTTGAATCCAATGGTATGGCTGGTGTAGGTGCAAAGAAACTACCAGGGATGCCACCAGAATTCTATATACCCTATAAAGATCAATACAAATTGGATACACCTTGGGTTGACGTAAAAGAGGTCTTTGAAAAAATGGTTGCAAACGGTGATGGTTTTAAAGGCAATTCCCCTGAAGAGCTTGCACAAAATGCAGGCATGGATGTGGATTATTTTATGGAAGCCTTTAACAACTACCAGAAAGCAATTGAGACAGGTGTGGATAACGACTTTGGAAAATCTTCTGAATACCTTGTACCCATGGGAGAATCCGGCCCATATTATGCAATTATCGCAGAGATCAATAATTTGGGATCAGTAGGCGGCCTTTTAGTCAACAAGGACTTCCAGGTTTTAAATGATAAAAGAGTGCCAATTAAAGGCCTATATGCAGTTGGACTGGAATCAGAAGGGGTTCTCTTTAATGACACTTATGTTGGCAACGGTGTTGGCATTGGTTATTCATTTACTTCTGGTCGCATTGGTGGCAATAACGCCGCATTGGATGCATTAGAGCAGTAAAAAAGAAAACGTTAAAACTGAAAAATCAGGAAAGTGGTGACGAACAGAGTCGCCACTTTTTCTTTTTAAAACAACAAGATTTGAGCCGAAAGCTGTGCTGAGGCATGTTCACCCTCAAACAGCGTCAGCGAAAATCGTTTTGAGTCATCGGAGATGACACAAATGTTGTTGTATGCAAGATTTGAGCCGAAAGCTGTGCTGAGGCATGTTCACCCTCAAGCAGCGTCAGCGAAAATCGTTTTGGGGCATCGGAGATGACACAAATGTTGTTGTATACATTGCATTACTGAATCCACACGACGAAGCTGCTATAAGCTAAAAAAATTGGGTATATTAAGGGTGTAGAACCTATTCTAAAAAAGGGGGATGTGCTATGTTTAAGGAAGAAAGAGACGAATCCATATTTGAATGGGGCATGCTTGGTGATGTTAAGCTGGGGAGACCTCACCTTGGGGAGCATGTACCTGTGGATGTATATCGATTAATGCAGTTTACGTTAAGAGATGAAATGATTCGCATACTAGGTGTGGAACAGACAAACCAAATTTTTTTCGCTGCGGGGAAAAAAGCGGGTGTGGAATTCGTAAGAAACGTCGTTGGAAAACAAGCTGACATGAATGTGTTCATAGAAAAACTACAGATGTTTTTAAAAAAACTGCAAATAGGTATTTTGCGTGTTGAAAAGGCAGACTTAGAACATGGACTTTTGACGTTGACAGTGGCAGAAGATTTGGATTGTTCTGGACTCCCTGTGACAGGTGAAGAGATTTGCGTCTATGATGAAGGCTTTATAGCAGGATTGCTTTTGGAGCAGACGGGGAAGGATTTTAACGTCAAGGAAATCGATTGTTGGTGCTCTGGTGATCGCGTTTGCCGATTTGCAATTGAACCCAACGGGATAGAGGTGAAAGGCTGATGTTGACCATTGAAGAGCAGTATATTGATCAATTGACAGAAGCCATTTATCTACTGGTGAGTGGGAAGCAGACGCAGACCATTGCCATACCAGAAGATTTGCCGGACAATGAGATCCGGCAGCTCTACGAATATTTTAATAAAATGATTGTAGAACTGGATAAGGCATCCGATTTCAGCTATTCTCTTTCACGAGGAGAACTGGATTATGAGGCTCCTAAAGGCAAAATGGTTTTGCTTCAATCATATAAAAATCTACAAGCCAGTCTGAAACATCTAACTTGGGTTACACAGCAGATTGCAGGTGGGGATTTCAGTCATAAAGTAGATTTTATGGGTGATTTCTCAAACGCATTTAATGAAATGACAAGGCAATTGAAAGAAGCCTTTGAGACAATCCAGCAACAAAACAAAAAACTTGAAGATGCCAACGCCACCATACGAGCAGATAAAGAACGCATTCAGACGCTTTTAAATAGTATTTTACCGGTTAAGGTGATTGATGAACTCAATGAACACGGCTACAGTGCGCCGCGCTATTTTGAGAATGTTACTGTATTCTTTTCAGATTTTGTCGGATTTACCAAGCAGTCTTCAGATATAGATCCTGTGACGCTCATCGATGAGCTCAACAGTATTTTTAAAGAGTTTGATCACATTGTCACCGAAATGGATGGCGAGAGGATTAAGACCATCGGAGATGCATTTCTAGCAGTTTGGGGGATGCATTTGCCACTTGAAGATCATGCGGAAAGGGCAATTGAAGCGGCACTGCGCATGAGGCAATTTCTCCATAAACGCAACGAAAATTGGATGTTGAAATGGGAAGTGCGCATAGGTTTACACACAGGGAATCTTGTGGGTGGCATCGTTGGTGAGACGAAATTTATTTATGATGTCTTCGGGGACACGGTCAATATTGCTTCGAGAATGGAGAGCAATTCAGAGCCTATGAAAATTAATATTTCGGATGAGGTTTATGCACTGGTTAAAGACAAGTTTATGACCACTCAAAGAGGGTCTATTTTCGTCAAAGGAAAGGGTGAATGTGGTATGCACTTTGTTGAAGGCAGACTTTAGGGGTCGTAACTTATAAGTGATACAATTTAGTGGGCATGAGACTCATATTTGAAGGAGCTGTGGTTCGTCTAATCACTTAGATTTGACCAGCTCCTTTTTTAGTGTTTGTCTAAAGAGATCAGAACGCTGAAGTGTTTTGACTTATAAAAGTACAGATTTATAGCTCGCTTGTGCTATCGCGATTTATAATTTGAAATCCGAGTATATACTTTCTTATGATGGAGGGCTCTTGGATGTTTTCAATAACAAATTGAGCGGCAACTTCACCAGAATGAAAGTAATCGAATTTAATGGAAGTGATCGAAGGATTGAAAAAGACGGAGATTTCGAGATCGTCAAACCCTGCAACAGAGACATCTTCTGGTATGGATAACCCCTGACTTTGGAGATAATTGATTGCGCCAATGGCCAAGTAGTCTGTCGCTGCAAAAACAGCAGTAGGTTTTATTACAGACTTTGAAAAGACATGTTTTGCACCTTCAAATCCCGATTGAAGCTCAAAAGAGCCCTCGTAAATATAATCGATGTTCAATGGCAAATCATGTGTTCTGAGTGCATCTGTGTAACCCAGTTTACGTTCTTGTCCTACTGGGGAACGTTCCTTGTCAATGCCAATAAAGGCAATTTGTTTATGACCTTGACGAATAAAGTGCTCCACAATTGCTTTGGAAGACTTATACTCATCGTATGAGACCACACTTCTCTTAATCAAAGGATCGTCTAAACCAAGAATGATCAACGGTGTGGGTAGTGTATTGATAAGCTTTCTGAGAGCAAGAGTCATGTTGCCCGGAAAGAAGATGATACCATCTACTTGTTTTTTTTGTAAGAATTCAAAATGACTGATTTCTATAGCTTCATCTGCTTTTGAACAGAGTAAAATCACGTTATAGCCATTTTCTGATAAGCGCAGTGTGATGCCTTCTACAATATCGGCAAAAACATTTGTATTAATACGTGGAACGATGACGCCGATCAACCGCGTCTCTTTTATAACCAGTTCTTTTGCCAGAGCATTAGGTCGGTAACCGGTTTCTCTAACCACTTCTAATACGCGTTGACGCATTTCAGCATTTACACGCTCTGGATTATTTAGAACTCTTGAAACAGTGGATTTAGAAACCTTAGCGAGCTTTGCAACATCTTTGATGTTCATAAATGCCTCCTGATGATTAATCTTTAAATAGAGTTAGAGTGTCAAAGGTCATTTTCTCACAAACCCGATGCCCATGTTGCATGGTGTACTCTTCGTAAACGACGTTATAGGAAAGAGCGTCGATTAACTTTTGACTTTTAATACTTTGACTAAATATGACTTTACGGAAATATATTGAGATGCTATAATCATATCATAGAAACCGTTCCCTCAAAAAGAAGAAAAATGTTGTTTCTTGAAGAACATGAGTTAAAACAGAGTGTAACCATTGTAAAATAATGATTTATATACAAAATTACAAATTCAGATATTTGAATTCAGAAATAAAACACGAACTATTAGGGACCGTTTTCTCAAAAATAAGGAGTTTTATAATGAAAGAATTGCTAGTGAGCACCATTGAAAAACATAAAGCAGAGATTATTGATATAGGCAATACTATTTTTAAAAATCCAGAGCTGGGTTTTAAAGAATTTAGAACCGCTGAAAAAATGACGACCTATTTGGAGCGTTTGGGGATAGAGGTAGAAAACAATATAGCGATAACGGGGTTAAGAGGCATGCTTGGAAAAGAGGGCATCAATATATGCTTAATTGCAGAGATGGATGCCATTCCAACTTTTGGTCATCCCTTTGCATCAGAAGATCAACATGCGGCCCATGCTTGTGCGCATTCCAATCAAGTTGCGATTATGCTTGGTGTGATGCAGGCAATTTATGAAACGGGTATGCTTGAAAAAACAGGTGGGAGAGTTACGCTTGTGGGAACACCTGCTGAGGAATTTACAGATTTGGAATATCGAAAAGAGCTTGTTAAGGCAGGGCAAGTTTCATACTATTCAGGTAAACAGGATATGATTTCAAAAGGTATATTTGATGATGTAGATCTTGTGATCTCTTGCCATAGCATGGGTGGTGTAGCAGGACAGAAAGCAGATGTGAATGCCACTTTAAACGGTTTCATTTCAAAACAAATTATTTATCATGGGCAAACAGCACATGCAGGTGCTGAACCTCACCTTGGGGTAAATGCTTTAAATGCGGCGACCATTGGACTCAGTGCAGTGAATGCACAGCGAGAGACTTTTCATGAATCTTATAAAATCAGGGTCCATGCGATTATTAAAGAAGGCGGAGAAACAGTAAACAGTGTCCCAGGTAAAGTGGTTTTAGAAGCCATGGTAAGAGGGAATTCATTAGATGCTCTGGTGGAGGCAAATAAGAAGGTGAATCGTGCTTTTGATGCTGGGGCCTATGCCGTAGGTGCCACATGTGAAATCATTGATGCGGTTGGTTTTTTACCCTTCCATCAATGTGCAGACTTGTCTGCAGTTGTGAAGCAAAATCTGGGCACTTTAATTGGAGATGAAAACATTATCGATGGGTTTGAATCCACAGCATCTGGAGATATTGGCGATTTAAGTGCGATCTTACCTACGATTCAATTTGGTTTTAGTGGTTTTAGCGGCAATATTCATGGGCCGAACTTTTGCATTGTAGATGAGGAAATGGCTTATATCACACCGGCAAAAGCCATTGCAATGACACTTTATGATTTGCTTTGTGACGATGCGGTACTGGCAAAAAAAATTATTAAAGAGAATCCACCTTCTGATACAAAGGCAGGCTATGTGGAGCGATGGTTAAAAAATGGATTGCTCGACGTGCAATTGAAGTCGAGCTCAAAATAGAAGAAAGCTTACAAATAGAAAAATGATTATATTGGTGTCCTAGACTAAGGATACTTTATAATATTAGAGAATGTATAAAATGTAGGAGGGAAACAAGACAATGAAAAAGATTTTAAGTATGATACTTGTGCTTGCACTGGCAACGGTTATGGTTGCCTGTGGCTCTAAATCAGCTGCACCAGCACCAGAGGCAACACCTGCAGAAACCTCTTCAGAGGCAACAGCACCAGAAACGGCTCCAGCAGAAGTGACTAAAATAGTACTTTTGGTTTCGGGTTCACTTGGTGATAAATCGTTTCACGATTCATCACAAGCAGGCATGGACATGATTAAAGAAAAATATGGCGACAAAGTAGAGCTTAAGACGATTGAAATGGGTTCTGATAAAACAAAATTCATTCCAACGCTAGAAGACGTTTCAGATGAAGATTGGGATATCATTGTAACAGGGACTTTTCACATGAAAGAACCTGTGGAAGAAGTTGCACCGCTTTATCCAGACAAGACGTATGTGTTATTTGATACTGCAGTGGACTATGAAGGTATCGAAGGGCTCGACAATGTTTATTCAATTACGTATAAACAAAATGAAGCTGGGTTTTTAGCAGGTGCTTTTGCAGCACAAATGACAACGATGACTGATATTGATAATATCAATCCAGATAAGAAAATTGGCTTTTTAGGTGCAATGGATATCCCTGTTGTCAACGACTTCTTAGTGGGGTATATCGAAGGCGCGAAGTATATTGATGAAGACATGAAAGTGGATATCTCATATATTGACTCTTATAGTGATGCGGCAAAGGGCAAAGAGCTTGCACTGATTCAATATCAAAATCAAGGCGTGGATATTGGCTTCAATGTTGCTGGTAGAGCAGGTCTAGGTCAAATTGAAGCAGCTAATGAAGCAAATTGCTATGCAATTGGCGTCGATTCAGATCAAGCCGCACTTTTCGCAGATAGTCCGGAAAAAGCAGCTAGAATTTTCACATCAGCACTTAAGCGTGTAGATAACTCACTTTTAAGAACGGCAGATATGTATTTTGAAGGCACACTTCCACTTGGCAAGGCTGAAGAAATTGGTCTTGAGAATAATGGGGTTGGTCTTGCGCCTTATGATCCATCCACAAGCGTTGTACCTCAGGCGGTTGTAGACAAAGTAGAAGATCTAAAGCAACAAGTTATTGACGGTACAATTGTCGTACCATCTGCAATTGGCATGGACTCTGATACACTTAGTGCCATTAAAGCATCAGTACAATAACAATTCGTATATCCTCTTCATAAAGAAGCTTGCAACTTTGCAAGCTTCTTTATTGAATAGAGCGTCAGAAGTTAGTTTTAAACAAAATCCGATGATAAATTGAGAATCGGGTAATTGTTCTTAGTGAGTTTAAAGGGGTATAGGTAATGATAATATTGATTCGAAAGGGTGTGAATGCAAGGTGACTGAAATCATTAAAATGGATAAAATCACTAAAATTTACCCAGGTGGGGTAGTTGCAAATTACCAAGTCGATTTTTCACTCAAAGAAGGAGAAATACACGCACTTGTGGGCGAAAATGGTGCGGGTAAATCAACTTTGATGAAAATGCTCTTTGGGATGCAAAGACCAACTGAAGGCGCAATATATTTAAAGGGAAATCCCATCGTGATGAAATCCTCTCAAGATGCCTTGAATTATGGTATTGGCATGGTGCATCAACATTTTATGTTAGTGCCAAGTTTAACTGTGGCTGAAAACATTGTTCTTGGCAGTGAAATAAAAGGCAAATTTTTCTTAGATCAGAAAAAAGCGATTGAAGCAACCAAAGCACTTGCTAAAAAGTATAAATTGTCAATTGACGCAAATGTAAAAGTGCGAGACATCTCTGTATCCCAAAAGCAAAAAGTCGAAATTTTAAAAGCGCTCTATCGAGGGGCTAAAATTATTATCTTGGATGAACCCACGGCAGTTTTGACGCCACAAGAAATTGTGGAACTCTTTGAACAGCTTAAATTATTAAAGCAATCAGGACATACGATTGTCTTTATCTCTCATAAATTGCATGAAATCAAAAAACTTTGTGATCGCATGACGATTATGAGGGATGGGCGTTCTGTAGGCGTCTATGAGGTGGATAAAGTAACCGAACAGGAAATTTCAAGGCTCATGGTGGGGCGTGATGTGAAGCTAGATATTGATAAGCCTGAAAAGCATGTGGGTGAGACCTTCTTAGATGTCAAGGACGTCACTTATGTGGACGAACTTGGCAAAACAGCAGTCAACAAAGTTTCCTTTAGTATCAGAAAAGGTGAAATATTAGGGATTGCAGGCATTGAAGGCAATGGACAGTCTGAATTGATTGAACTGGTCACTGGGATGAAGAAACCTACAATGGGTGAGATCTACGTAAATCAACACCCCATCACTCAATTGGGGATTAAAAAAATTCGTCAACTGGGTGTTGCACATATTCCTGAAGATCGTATGGAAACGGGTATTGCGCCTAAAATGGATGTTGCATCCAATTTTATTGCAGATAAATATGATAATGCACCGTTTGTCAAAAATAAATTCTTACTTGATTATAAGAAAATCGCAGTGTTTGCTAAGGATTTAATTGCATCGTTTAATGTTAAGACAGAAGGTGAAAAGACTTTGGTGAGCGGTCTATCCGGTGGTAATATTCAAAAAGTCGTCGTTGGCCGTGAGTTCAGCTCGGACAGTGAACTCTTGGTGATCAATCAGCCGACACGAGGCATTGACGTCGGGGCGATTGAATTTATTCGTAAAAAAATAATAGAGAGAAGAAGCAATGGCAATGCTGTTTTGCTCGCTTCTGCGGATTTAAATGAGATTTTATCTCTAAGTGATGCGTTGATTGTTATGAATTCAGGTCATATTGTAGGGTACTTTCCAGAGGCCAGTGAGATTACAGAGGAGGAGATGGGACTCTATATGTTAGGTGTGAAAACACAAACTGCCGAAGAGATAAGGAGGGCATGTCATGCGTAAGTGGAAGCATAGTGTCGATTTATTTGAACTTTTGCGAATTTTGCTCGCGCTTGTTATTGCAATTGGCGTTTCGGCATTACTCATTTTAATCACAAGTGAAACACCACTTTACAGTTTGAGTGTTTTCCTATTCGCACCCTTTGAAAAGTTAAAATACTTTTCAAATGTACTGGAAATGATGATTCCCTTAACCTTCACAGGGCTTTCACTTTGTATCGTGTATCAGTCTAAAAACTTTAGTTTGATTGCAGATGGTTGTTTTTATATGGGTGCCGTAGTGGCTTCATTTGTTGCGATTAAATTTGTATTGCCTGTGGGTTTACACCCTTTTGTGGCAATGGTGATTGCAGGTATAGTAGGGGGTATCATCGGTGTTTTGCCGGGGATTATCAAAATCAAATGGCAGGCCAATGAACTGGTTTCATCGCTGATGATGAACTATATTTTTTACTTTTTAGGTCTTTATATTATCAATTATTTTTTAAGGGATCCGCAGGCGAGCGTATTTGCATCTTATAAATTCAACCCTACATTTGCGTTGCCGAGAATTCTTGAGGGCACAAGATTGCATGTGGGATTCTTAATTGCAATGGCTTCGGTGGTGTTAGTCTACTTCTATATTTATAAGACCAAATGGGGTTATGAGCTACGAGTCGTGGGCGATAATCTGAATTTTGCCAAGTATTCAGGCATCAATACAGCTAAAGTCCTAATCGTATCACAATTTATCGCAGGGACACTTGCAGGTGTCGGTGGTGCCATTGAAATGTCGGGTATGTACAAGCGCTTTATTTGGGATTCGCCAGCGTCGTATGCATGGGATGGTGTGATCATCGCGCTTTTGACTAAAAATAATCCTAAATATGTACCGTTTGCAGCGTTTTTCCTTTCCTATCTTAGGATCGGAGCAGATTTAATGTCCAGAAGAAGTGATGTGGACAATCAGATCATAGCCATCATTCAAGCAGTGATCATATTACTCATTGCAGCAGAGCATTTCTTGGCGAAGTGGCGCTTAAAATCAGAGAATAAAACAGCAAAAGATAAATATATTACAGCAAACTTGGAGGGGTAGAGAAGATGGATATGATTATGCATATGATTTGGAATGATGCCTTTTGGTTCGCTGTGATTCGTGTGACCACACCGATTTTATACGCGACTCTAGGGGCTGTAATTGCCAGTAGGGCAGGTGCAATCAATATTGGTATTGAAGGGACGATGTTGACAGGTGCTTTGATGGGTGTGCTTTTTAGTGCACTTACTCAAAACGCTTGGATGGGTCTATTGGCCGCCATGTTATCGGGTGCTTTACTGGGGGCAATGCTTGCTTATTTTGCACTGAAAATGAAGAGCAACATCGTTTTAACTGGGATTGCGATTAATATCTTAAGTGCTGGTGGAACGATCTTTTTACTCACCACAATCACAGGGGATAAAGGCATTTCGACCTCTTTAAACAGTAAGGTGCTTCCGAATATCGATATGCCTTTTATCGCGGATTTGCCAGTGATTGGTCCGATTTTATCAGGGCATAACGTATTGACGTATTTAGTACTTGTTTGTATTGTGATGGTCCACATTCTATTTAACCATACAGCACTGGGGTTGAGAATTCGCGCAGTGGGAGAAGCACCTGAATCGGCCGATTCTGTAGGCATTAATGTATTCAAAATAAAAATTATTGCACTTGTCTTAAGTGGCATCTTGGCGGGCATGGGCGGCGCCTTTTTATCCATGGGTTATATGTCATGGTTCTCAGCTGGTATGACAGCTGGACGTGGCTATATTGCACTTGCGGCAAGAGCGATTGCAGGGAATTCTTCTGTGGGTGCGCTCTTTGCATCGCTATTATTTGGATTTGCAGATACGTTATCAAATTACCTTCAATCGGTCCAAATTCCCGTTGAATTTATACACATGATTCCCTATGTCATTACGATTTTAGGTTTTATTGTGATTTCAGTTGTCAATAATAAAAGAGAAGTCATGCGAAAAAAAAGACAGCTTGGATAATTCGATTTCCTAGGGGTTAGAACTGTAATTATAGGAAGGCGGTAATCAGAATTGAGTTACAAATGTATTTATAATGGTGTGATTTTAACTATGAACGCATCAGACGAAATTATAGAAAAGGGTGTAGTTGTGATAGAAGGCGCTCGCATTGTGGCTGTGGGTCATGATGCTTTAATGAGTGATTATGAATTCGAAGAAATGATAGATGCGCATGGCGGCATCATCATGCCTGGGTTTATAAACGGTCATGGGCATGTATCCATGTCTATTTTTAGAACGCTTGGAGAGGATATTCCCAATCGGTTGCAGCGGTTTCTCTTTCCGCTTGAAGACCGTTTGATCTGTGAAGAATATGTTCGAAAGGGTGCTATGCTTGGCATTGCTGAGATGATTTTGGGTGGTGTAACCACTTTTGTGGATATGTATTATTTTGAGGACGAAGTGGCCAAAGCGGCTAAGGAAATGGGTATACGCGCGATTGTAGGAGAAACAATTATAGATCGAATTGCACCGGATGCACAGTTGCCTTACGAAGGAATGATACATGCCAAAAGACTCATCGAAAAATGGCGTGGAGACGAATGGATTACGCCGGCGCTTGCACCTCATGCGACCTATTCTAATGATGAAGCACATCTAAAAGAAATCTGTGAAATTTCAAAAGAACTGGATGTGCCCGTACTGATGCATGTTTCTGAAATGACTTATGAAATTTCTAAATTTAGAGAGGCGTATCAAATGTCGCCAGTGCAATACTTGGATCATATTGGCGTGTTAAATGATAAACTGATTGCAGCACATGTGGTCTATGCTGATGAGGCTGATCTTGAGCTTTTGGCGAAACATGATGTAGGCGTGGTTCACTGTGTGGCTGCAAATGCCAAGAGTGGGCGCCCTGTGTCACCAGTGGATGAAATGCTTAAGCACGGTGTGATGACTGGTATTGGCACAGACGGTCCCATGAGTGGGAACACCCTTGATGTCATTGGCCTTTTGGATCAAGTCACTAAGGTTCAAAAGATTAATGCTCAGGATAATACGGTTCTTACAGCACGGGAAGTGGTGGAGATGGGTACGATCTTAGGGGCAAAAGCAATTCACATGGCGGATCAAATAGGTTCGCTGGAAGTGGGAAAAATGGCAGATGTCATTATTATAGATACGAGCAGACCGCACTTACAACCCATCTATGATTATTACTCAGCACTTGTCTATGGCGCATATCCTCAGGATGTGGTCTTTTCCATGATTCACGGACAGATAGTGATGAAGGATCGAAAACTCTTAACGGGTGATCTCGCGCAAATCATCAAAGCGGTTCAAAAGATTTCAGGGAAGATTAAAGCTGAAATGGTAGAAATGTAATGATAGAGAAGTAATAACAGAGCTGAAATATGATCACAGAAATGAAGTGTGGCGAAAGAGCTGATATGTACAAAAGTGAATAGGCTTATTACATGAGTGACGCGCTATCCGATAAACCTTTGGATAGCGCGTTTTGAGTGTAGTAGGTTTGAATTTTACTCTTCGGATGGGAAATGTGTACTTCCAGAGTATAAAAACAATCTAACCTCCTTGTACCAATCGATTGAATCGCTTTTTTCAAGTAAAGTAGAGAGTTCATTATCGAGTTTGGTGTAATATCTTCTTAGAATTTCATCCGTAGCGTCTTTATATCTGTTCTTTTCATACTCAAAATCATAGTAGCGATCATTCATCTCACTACTTTGAAGACTTCTTTTAAAGCCATTATATTGTTCATTGAGTTTTGGCATTAATTGATCCAAAGACTCCATGTTTTGAAATATCACGATGGTAAAAGATTGGTTGTCTATCATGGTGAGATAATCTTTTTCGGATAAATAACCCTCTTTATCAAATTTATCAAGATAGCTTAAGTTGCTATTAACTAAAACTTTAGCAGCTTCAAGATACAATTTTAAACTTTGATTAAAAGCGATTTTGAATTGATTTATTTCCTGATGTTGATATAGGATGATTATCAAAAAAATAAAGGGTGCTAAGTATTTTAGATATTTTTTCATTATAAGACCTCATTTTTATATTTGGGTTCTTGGTATTCTTACTCACAACAACTAAGTGCTTAGAATCGAAAGACCACTCTTTTGGCGGTACTAATTTATTTCCACTAGTCTATTTCCAGAATCTAAAAATACTTTAACCTCTTCATCCCACTTGGAAGATGTTTTTTTCTCAATCAATAGTGAAAGCGTATCTTTAAGTTGAGTGTAATAGCTTCTCAAATATTCATCTGAATCATCTTCCGAATTGCTATTTTCATATACAAATCTCTGCAAATAATCCTTCATATAAAAGCATTGATCGCTTCTTTTAGTGGGTCTAGATTCTTTTGAGTCATCCAAAAATAAATCAAAGGCTTCAATCGTTTGAAATGCAACAAAAATCTGTGTATGATTGTATCTGATCTTTTGATAGTCATCAAGTGATAATAATTCTTCGCGCTTATATTGATCAAGATAATTTAAATTTGCATCTGCTAATTTTATAACATATTCAAAATGCATAATTAGACTTTGATTTAATGAAGCTTTATAGGTTTCCAATGCCATCCCCTTCATGTAACCGTATATTGAAAGTCCCAAAATGATGAATATCACTAAGAATTTTAAATGTTTATGCATTATTTGATTTTTTTTCATGATGTCACTCCTTTGTGATGTTTTTCCTTTGTGATGGCTTTAATGTGAATATATGTCATGGGGGGGTTATGGTTCGTCTCAACCTCGTTTGCTTAAATATAAAGTGCTTCCAGAAAAGAGTAATAAACTCAACATAAAGTACTCTGGAAACCAGAAGTATATAGGGATGTCAATGATTCTAAAAGATAAAAGACCATAAATTAAAAGTGCAATAATGATTGTGGACACAAGTGTAAAAAATGCACCTAAAGAGATGTCCGAAAACTGTTTCTCATCATACCAATCCGAAGGATTTTCTTTTCTCTTTGTAAAGAGCCAGTAACCAGCAGCCAAACCATAAGGCAGTAGAAAAACGACGCATAGCAGGAAATACAAGCCGCTTAAATACTTCTGAGGAAGACCTGACAAATTGAGTAGTAATAAACTGTTTAATCCCAAGATAGAAGATACGATGCCCATTTGATTAACGGTTAAGAAAAGTGCTTCATCCTTAATGATGGTTGTCCGTACTGGATTTTTTGAAATGAGTTTGTTTGCTGTAATGCCTTGAAAAAGCAGAAGCACAGCAAAGGCCGCATGAATAGCGTGTCCTGCAAATACGATGCGCCACTCATCTGAAGTATCATAGCCGGCTATATATTCGTGTCCAATGTCGCTCAACATCATGATATCCACAGCCAGAAGAAATAGTGAGAAAAAGCATACAACGAAAGTGGTGGCTCTTAATAGACTGTCATTTCTTAAATGCCAAAAGAGTTTGATAGAATTCAGTATCGCAAATAGATGTGACAATCCAATTACAATTAGAAAAATAGCAAGGGTTTTGCCCATCCAATCTTGGACATCTGAACCCGTAAATATTGCAGTTTTAAGGTTTGACAGCAATAGAATATTGCCTGCAATTAGACAGAGCATTATAATGCTCAGTAGGATTGAAAGTCGATTTATAAATTTCATATCGCGATACCTCCTAATCTTCATCTTCAATAATATAAAAAATTTCTTCAACGCTTTTTCCGAAAAACTTAGCGAGTTTAATAGCAAGGAGTGTTGATGGCATGAATTTGCCAGTCTCTATGGAGTGTATGGTTAGCCTTGTGACGTTTACTTCATTGGCGAGTTCCTGCTGAGTTAATTCACCTTGCTCAAAGCGATATTTTCGGACGTTATTGCCAAGTTTCATAGTTTTAACCACCTCCAATATAGGATTTAAGATATTTATGCAAATTATGTATAGCGCTTTAGGATGCGCAAAGGTGAATCACTTTGTTTAGTGAAGTATATTAAACTATACTTAGTGTATATAAAACTATATATTTTGTCAATCCCATTTTTTATAGATGCCACTTCGTTGCAATTCGACCATATGAGAAATAACAATTATCATAGATGGCCTATTTGGAACAAAAACTGTCTTAATTGGAGTCTAAATGAATACACGATAAAACAAAAATTAACAATGCCCTCAAAACACGCGGTGGTGAGCCGATTGTGTTTGAGGGCATTGTGCTTCATAGATTAAAGGAGATGTAATTTATAATTCGCCGCATTTTTTAAGGAGTTGATCCCATTTGCGATCTACTTCTTCTTGGATATCTTTGATCATATATTCATTACCAGGTTTGAAAATGTGTTTGAAACGACCTTGAGGTCTTAAGAAATCTTCAATAGGTAATTTGTTTTTTGGTTTGTAAGAAAGTTTCCACTCGCCATTGATAACTTCAAAAAGTGGCCAGTAGCAAGTTTCTACTGCTAATCGACAAATTTCCATGAGTTCTGATTCGTCATATCTCCAGCCACGTGGACATGGAGCGAGTACGTTTAAAAATGCTGCACCTTCTGTATAGATGGCTTTTTCAGATTTTTCATGAAGATCCTTGAAGTTCTTTAAGAAAGTTGTCTGTCCCACATATGGGATATTGTGCGCTGCCATAATATCTGCTAAATCTTTTCTATTTTGTGATTTACCAGGAATCTCAGTACCAGCTGGACTTGTTGTTGTATCTGCGAACTTAGGTGTTGCAGAAGAACGTTGAATCCCTGTATTCATATAGGCACCATTATCATAGCAGACATAAACCATGTCATGGCCTCTTTCCATAGCACCAGAAAGAGATTGGAAACCAATATCATAAGTACCGCCATCTCCACCAAATGCGATGAATTTATAAGTGTCGTCTAATTTGCCTCTTTTTTTCTTTGCATTATAAGCCGCTTCAACACCGCTTATAGTTGCGCCGGCATTTTCGAAAGCACTGTGAATATATGAATCCTTCCAAGCTGTGTAAGGATACATAAAAGTTGAAACTTCAAGGCAACCTGTAGCATTGCCAATAACAGCTTGGTCTCCCTCTTTAAGTGCTCTTAAAACACCTCTGACTGCCACTGGCGCACCACAGCCAGCACACATTCTGTGTCCACCTGTCAAACGCTCGGGTTTACACATTTCATTTTTAAAATTATAAGCCATAAGCTTGACCTCCTATTCTCTGACACCAAGGTATCTGTATGTGTCGCCTGCTTTACCTGATTCTACAATTACATCTAAATCTGAATAAACACTTTCGATATCAGTTGTTTTTACATCACGACCACCTAGACCATAGATGTAATTTACTGTCATTGGTTTTTCATTTAAATCATAAAGAGCAGAGCGTACTTCTGCGAAGAGTGGACCGCCTGCAGCTGAAAAACCTTCGCATTTATCCATAACAGCAATTGCTTTAACATGTTTTAGTGCTTCAGCAATTTCTTCTTTTGGGAAAGGTCTAAACAGTCTAATTTTAAGCAGACCAACTTTTTTACCTTCTGCTCGGAGTGTGTCGATGGCATCTTTAGCTGTACCTGCAGATGAATTGATAATAACAAGAGCTGTATCGGCATCTTCCAATTTATACGTTTCGAATAGACCGTACTTTCTGCCTGTCATTTTTTCAAATTCAGCAGCAACTTCAAGTGCAACAGCTTTAACGTTGACCATAGCTTCAGCTTGTTGTTTTTTGTGCTCAATATAAAAATTAGCTGTGTCGTAAGGACCAATGGCAATTGAACTATCTGATTTTAATAAAAACTCTTCTGGTTCATATTCACCTACGAATGCCTTTACTTTTTCGTCTTCAATCAGTTCTATATTTTCAACAGCGTGGCTTGTGATGAAACCATCTTGGCAAACCATCGCAGGTAACATAACATCTTTGTGTTCTGCAATTCTAACTGCTTGGATAAAGTTATCATATGCTTCTTGATTATTTTCACTATAGATTTGAATCCAACCCGCATCTCTTGATCCCATGGAGTCACTGTGGTCATTGTTGATATTGATTGGACCTGTAAGTGCTCTGTTAACACATGCTAGTGTAATTGGAAGTCTAGACGATGAAGCCACATAAAGCATCTCGTGCATTAAAGCAAGACCACATGATGATGTTGCTGTAAAAGTACGCGCACCAGCACCTTCTGATCCAATACATGCTGACATTGCACTGTGCTCAGATTCCACAGGAATGAACACAGTATCCACTTCGCCATTCGCAACGTACTGTGAGAAGTATTGTGGAATTTCTGTTGAAGGTGTGATTGGAAATGCAGGCATTACATCGGGATTGATTTGCTTCATAGCAATTGCAACTGCTTCATTTCCAGATAATCTATCTCTTATAGTCATGATTTTCCTCCTATTTTTCTTCTTTTGCGAAATCTATGGCACCAAAAGGACAAACTTTGAAACAGATACCACAGCCTTTGCAGTGATCAAAGTCAAAATCAAGGCGTTTGCCATCTTGTACTGGGATGGAACTATCAGGACAAACGGGTGCGCAGAGTAGACATTGCTTACAGTTTTCAGGTTTATAAGTAGGGACCATTGTTCTCCAGTCGCCAGTTTTAAAATGATGAGCAGACCCGCCTTCGTAAACCGTACCACCAGGCGTGATTTCTTTCCATGAAATTTCAGGTGTAATTAATTGACCTGCTTTATTTTTCATATGCCTTTTACCTCCTGCATTGCCATTTTTAATGCTGCAACGTTACCTTCAATAACTTGGGGTTTTGTTGCAAATTTGTGTGCAAACGACGCTTTCATATCTTCTATAAATTGTACTTCATCCATAACGCCACTCACTTTAACAACAGCACCTAACATTGGTGTGTTGGGGAAATTTTTGCCAAGTGTTTTTTCAGAAACAGTGGCAGCATCAATCGTACAGACAGATCCTTTATATCCCTTGAGGTATTTGCGTACTTCATCTGGTGATTTTGGCGTGTTAATGATGATGGCACCAGATTCTTTTAATCCTGCAGTGACGTCAATAGAAGCGAGAAGTGTCTCGTCTACAACAACTACAAAATCGGGTTCGTAGATATTTGAGTGAACTCTAATTTTGGTATCACTAATACGATTATATGCTGTAATAGGTGCGCCCATTCTCTCTGGACCGTACTCCGGAAATCCTTGAACATACTGGCCTGTATTGAATGCAGCATCTGCTAAAAGTAATGATGCTGTTTTGGCACCTTGCCCACCACGACCGTGCCATCTTATCTCAGTTAGTTTTGACATGTTTCAGCCTCCTTCATTTGGAAAGGTTTTTGTGTGTTATAGCATACAATAGAGCAATTACTGTGCCAAATTTGAAAAACGGCTATTTTCAACAAAATTCTTTTTTATAGAACCAGAAAGTGTTATAATAACTGTTAGACTAACGTTATAATTTGTTAAAAAGGAGTGTGGAAGATGCCAATTTCAAGAAAAGATCTATTTCAAAATGAATTGATTGTTGAAGTGATGGATAGTGCAAACGATGGCATCAATATTGTCGACTTAAAAGGTCATATTCTCTATACGAATAAAGTATCTGCTGATTATGCCAACTCCACAAAAGAGTATATGGTGGGCAAGCATATTTCAGAATTTTATAAAGAGGCTGTTTTGTTGCAAGTGCTTAAGAGTCAAAAGCCGGTTTTGGATCAGAAAATTCATTATGTTAGTAACAAGAAATATGTTGTCAATTCCTATCCCCTTTTCAAATCCGGTGAGTTTGTAGGAGCATACTCTATTTTTAAGGATATTCATGATATTGAAGAGCTCAATAAACGCATTTCCTTTTTAGAGCTTCATCTGGAACTCAATAGAACCAGTGAAAACAACTTAGAAATCATAGGGAATAAAGGGAGTCTTGAAAGCGTATTAACGAAGGCAAAGCGGACCGTGGGATCTCTTGGTGGACCAAGACATTCTATTATAACGGGCCAATCTGGAACGGGAAAGACGATGCTTGCGAATCTCATTTTTGATTATGCAAAACAGATTGGCGTCATTGATGTGAATGCCCCTCTTATAGAGGTTAACTGTGCCCAGTTTACAAATCCAGATATCGCGGCTGTTGAAATCTTTGGAAGTGAAGTGGGTGCTTATACGGGGTCTAAGGAAAAACGTGGTCTCTTTGAACAAGCGAATGGTGGGATTCTCTTCTTAGATGAGGCACACGCGCTGGATCACTATCAAAATTTATTGCTCAAAGTCATTGAGTCGGGCAAGATCCGACGAATCGGTGGCGTTAAAGAATTCAGAGTGGATGTCATCATTATTGCAGCTTCAACACGTGATCTTAAAACTGAGCTTTTACCAGAACTTTATCAGAGATTGGCCCAATACGAAATATATGTGCCTTCTTTGGACGAGCGAAGTTATGAGGAAAAGCGTCTTTTACTGAAACATTTTATAGGAAATTACGAGAAGGCAGTTGAGAAGGTTCACAAGATCAAATATTGTGTGTACTTTTCAAATGAAGCTGTGGATCTTTTGCTAAAGGCGAAATACCCACGCAACATCAGACAATTTAGAGATATTATCAACTTCAGCATTGATGCTGCAGCGCCTCTGATTGATGATATCAAAGGGAGGGCTCAAATTGATACGTACGTTGAAGTGAAGCACATTCCCTTTGAAATCTTAGATGAAAATGAACCTTATAAAGAAGGCGAAAGCAATGAAGTGAAGGATGCCATAGAAGGGGATTTGAAGATTTATATTGAACAATTGCATTTGGAAGGCCTTGGCCCTAGGAAAATTTCAAGAATACTAAAAGAAAAGGGCTATATGATTGAATATTATCAAGTTGCCTATTTTTTAAAAAAGAATCAAACTTCAAATTAGAGAAAAATCAAACTTTAAAACCCTAGCATAGTTCTAGAGTTTTTGAAAGCGATTTACTGTAAAATTGCAAAAAAATGAAAAAGCCATCGGATCGTATTTGAAAGTGATGATGGCTTTAAATCTGTTTTAAGGGGTGAGTTTAAACGATGAATTTAAACGATGCGCTTACATACGTCATACCTGTTTGGATGGATAAAAAAGCTGAAGTTCATAGATTGCGTTATAGTATTCGTGAAGATGATCTTCGTATTCCATGGCAAGAACAATAGAAGGTCTTTGCTCTTTTTTTCTGTTGACATATGCCATAAGAGGAGCAATGTCAAAGTCCTCATTGAGAATATGCGTGCAGAAGCAGACATAGTCCCCTTCAGGTAAGACAATGAGATCCTCTGGATTGACCTTGTTCGGGTTGTTGAGTAAAACGCTTGTACAGAGCGGCTTAAAGGTATTTTGCATTAAGGCGTCAAAGTCCAATATATAGCTGAACTGTCGCATGAAACTGATCTCTTTGTTCTTTTCGGCAAACAACTTGCGGTGTAAACTGATATCCATGTTTTCAATGGAGGTTTGATTTCGATCAGAGATAAATAAATAGCGCTGAGGGAACGTTTTTTTGTAAATGAGATTAAGCGTGTCATCTACTTCGTTAAAAGAGTAGTAGTCTGTTATAAAGTCAATTTTTGCGAAGAGTTCTTGAATAGCAAGAAGTTCTTTTTGTTTTTGCGCTTTAATCTCAGCTAATATCTGCTTTAAATCTTCAGATTTTCCCGTGTCAAAAACATGCTTAATCTGTTCCAATGAGAGCCCAATAGATCTCAAATATTTGAAGCGACTGATAAACTGGAACTGATCAAAAGTATAGTATCTGTAACCCGTTTCTTCATTGATAAGACTCGGTACAATGAGTCCAATTTTATGATAGTGACGCAGTGAATGAACAGAGATATTAAAAATTCTAGAGACTTCACCAATTGAAAACTGATCTTTCATACGAGAGCCCTTTCTAAACGGATTCTGACGATATAACTCTATTATAATGTTTTCTGATAACTCAATCAAATGTAAAAAAAGGATATTGACTTTCATATAGTTCTAGGCTTTATGATTAAATTGACAACAGGAAACGGGAGGGTGAAAATTTATGGAAGAAAAATTTATGACACAATTGACCCATTTGGGTGCATACAAAAGAATTCCAATGACATCAAAACCGAAAGTGATGCCCATATATATGAGTTCTGCTTATAGTTTTGAGGATTCAGATATCTGTAATGATATTTGCTATCATAGAGAAGATGGTTATCTATATGGCAGCTATGGCAACCCAACAGCAGATGCTTTGAAAGAAATATTGGTAAATATTGAAGGTGCTGAGGCATGTGATGTTTATGCATCGGGTATGGCAGCTATCACTTTGGCGATTCTTTCGCAAGTTAAATCGGGAGATCATATTATAGCCAACAATGTGATTTATGGTAATGTCTTTAAATTCTTAAAGACTGAGCTTGGAGAAAATCTTGGTGTTGAGGTTACTTTTGTTGATTTCAAGAAAGAAGATCTAGCGCCATATTTTAAACCTAATACGAAAATGGTATACATGGAGACGATTAGCAACCCCATGATCGAAGTTATAGATATTGCCAAAGTTGCAGAAATAACACATCAACATGGTGCAAGATTGATGATAGATAATACTTTTGCCACACCTATTGTCTGCCAACCTATAAAATATGGTGCAGATATTGTGGTCTATAGTGCCACTAAATTTATGAATGGTCATAGCGATATCATGGCAGGCATTGTTTTAGGTAGTAAAGAAGTTCTTGACAGAGTGGTTGATTTATCACATACTTTTGGGCCTACCATAAGCCCATTTGATGTATGGTTACTCATGAGAAGTATGAGAACGCTGGACATTCGTGTGGAACGTCACAGCCATAATGCCATGAAACTTGCAGAATTTTTAGACCAACATCCGAAGACGGGCAAAGTGTACTATCCAGGATTGCCTTCGTTTCCAGACCATGAAGCGGCGAAAAAGTATTTTAATAAAGGTCTTTACGGTGGCATGTTGGCAGTGGACATGGGCAGCTATGAAAATATAGCAAAGTTTGTTGAAAAGGCTCAACTCTCAGAAATTGTTGCAAGTCTTGGGACTTATACCACAAGTCTTTGTGATACAACAATTACACATAGTGGTATGACAGCTGCTGAGCGTAAGGAAGCGGGACTTCCAGAAGGACTTTTGAGAATTTCGACCGGGCTTGAAAATATAGATGATATCATTGGTGAATTTGAACGCATTCTTGAAGAATTATAAGTATCGTTTCAAGGGGAGAGATCCTGAGATACTTTAATTATAAAAAAAGGGGAAAAAACAAGAATTGGAGGTATCAAGTGGAAGGTAAGAAGATGGAAAAAGTGAAAAAAGAGAAGAAGGAAGCGACGCTATTGATCGCAATGATTCCTGTCTTATTTCTGGCAGTAAGTCTTATACTCACATTGGTGGTTTATAAGTTAGGGGAACCGCATATTCCTTTAATTACTTCGGCAATGGTTGCAGCTGCGGTTGCAATGTACTTTCTGAATTACTCGTGGGAAGAGATAGAAGAAGGGATTGTCGAAACGATCAAAATGTCCATGGGGGCAATCATTATCATTCTGATTATCGGTATTCTTGTGGGTATTTGGATCAAGGCGGGGATCATACCAACAATGGTTTATTATGGTCTTCAAGTGTTATCACCTCAATATTTCTTAGTTGCAGCATTTATTATCTGTGCAGTTGTCTCTGTTGCAACGGGAAGTTCTTGGTCAACAGTTGCAACGGTAGGGATTGCACTTATGAGTATTGGAACAGCCCTTGGCATTTCGGTTCCGATCATTGGCGGGGCAATTATTTCAGGGTCATATCTTGGAGATAAAATCTCTCCGTTATCGGATACCACTAACTTAGCACCGGCAATGGCAGGTGCAAATCTATTCGATCACATAAGACACATGCTCTATACAACGCTTCCGAGTGCAGTTATTTCTATCATTTTATTTTGGATTATCGGTATGCGTTATGCTGGTGGGGAATTAGATACAGTTGCAATTAATAATCTTTTAGATACAATGAAAGACATGTTCTACATCAGTCCAATTCTACTTTTAGTACCATGTATGGTTATCGGTATGGTTATTTTCCGTATACCAGCAATTCCGGGTCTCTTTTTTGCCAGTGTGGTGGGGTTATTTTTCGCAGTGATCTTCCAAGGTGCTGGTTTAAAAGATCTGATTGATATTGCAAACAATGGTTTTACAAGTTTTACTGGCGACCCTGCAATTGATGAATTGCTAACGGGTGGTGGCATGCAAAGTATGATGTGGACGACGTCGTTGACACTCTGTGCCATGATCTTCGGTGGCGTTATGGAGAAAACTGGAATGCTCAATGTGATTGCATGTCGCATATTAGAACGTGCAAAAACAGATGGTCAGTTGATTCTCGCAACGTTGATTTCATGTTATGGCATTGTCTTTATTGCAGGGGACCAATATTTATCTATCGTAATTCCTGGTAGAATGTATAAAGATGCCTATGCACAAAGACGACTACATCCTAAAAATCTCTCAAGGGCTTTAGAGGATGCGGGTACTTTAGCTTCGCCTTTGGTACCGTGGAGTTCTTGTGGTGCGTACATGATGATTACGCTTGGGTTAGCACCTTGGGCTTACGTGCCGTACTGCTTCCTAAACTACATTAATCCAATCATCTCAGCAATCTATGGCTTTACTGGATTCAGTATTGAAAAGTTGCCTGAAGATACAAATGCGTTTGAATCGAGTGACTCTGTGGGAGAGTTAGTGGGCTAATCTCATGAATTGAAAACACATGATAAATATGTACTCATAAGATGTAATAAGAAATAAAGTTGTCTAAAAAGTAGAGAAGCCTCAATCAAATTGTCATAAAAGACGATTTTGTTGAGGCTTCTTACTATTGACGTGATTTCATCGATATAATATAGACTATCAAGTTTGAGTTTTATATTTTGAAAGCCTATTTGGAGTTAGAGTGCTTATTTGGAACACCTTTTGACAAAATCGGTAAAAATTTTTAAGTAATAGGGGTGTTCTCTGGTCATCATCTCAGGATGCCACTGGATGCCTACAACATATCTCTCAGGGGGCATCTCAATGGCTTCCACAGTGTTGTCATCTGCAGACATTGTAACTTTAAAGCCCTTTCCCAACTGATCGATTGCCTGATGGTGAAAACTGTTAACGCGGATCTGATCTGTGTTGAAAATATCGTAGATCAGTGAATGGGTATCTACTTGAGCGTTATGGATGGGATAATGTTTAGGTGAATTTGTACAGGCGTGATTAAATAAAGTGGACTTTTGATATTGCATATCTTGAAACAAAGTGCCTCCGGTGGCTACCGTCAATAGCTGACAGCCTCTACAAATCCCTAAGACCGGTATATTGGATTCAGAAAGTACTATTTTAGCAAGTTCTATTTCAAAGCGATCTCTTTCAGGTATCAGTAGTCCCAATGCCTTCGTAGGATATTGACCGTAGTAATTAGGATCGATGTCTTTGCCCCCAGTGAAGATGATGCCATCAAGGTGCTTGATCAGATCGCTGAGTTGATCTAAATCTTTAAGAACAGGTAAGATGACAGGAGTTCCTCCTGCCGCTTCTATTGAGTAGACGTAGTCATCTGCAAGCAATTGCCATTCTTGTTTTATGGCACCGATGCCTTCAGAGATGCCAAAACTATCGTTTGTGGAGTAGTTAGCCGTAATGCCGATTATGGGTCTCATCTTGTATGCGCCTCCTTAAATAAAATGAGTATACACAATTTTTGTGTGGTCGTAAAGAGAGGCGCTTGTATTTTTTAATTGCATTTTGTGCGATTAAATCTTGGTAGAGAGCTCGGTGAGATCAATTGAAAGTGTTTTGAGTTCGTAAATGTTTTTAACGATTTCTTCTGTCTGTGTGGCTTGCATTTCGCTAATCAAAGCATATCCTTTGGCAATTTCTCTGATCTCGCTCATATCCCCGGCAATGCGCTTTAGGGTCTCATTGATTTCGCCAGAAGATGATTTGCTGTTCTCTGCAAGTTTTCGAATTTCCCCTGCAACAATGGAAAAACCTCTGCCGTGCTCACCAGCCCTCGCCGCTTCTATAGAAGCGTTCAGCCCGAGCAGATTAGTGGTATTTGCAATGGACTTGATGTATTCTATAACGACATCAAGCCTTTCGAACTCTTTGTTTATGTAGTCAATTTTACTATTGATTATTTGGGCATTTGCGGCTATTTCTTCCATACTACCAGACAATTCTTCCGAGGAAGTAGAGAGCGCTTCTGAAAAAGCATGCAATTTTTTTGACATTGACATAACATTTTCTTCATTTTCTCTGGAAATGCCTATAGTAAGCACGCCCACGACGTTATCAGTTGAGGAATTGATAAGCGGGATACTGGTAATTGTAACCGGAACACCGTACTTTTCTCTTGGATAAATGACGCTTTGTTTCTTCTTTTCTTTTATGGCACGTTTAACCGCACCGCCTTCTGGCGGGATGGCACCTTCCTTTATATTGAGTTGAAAATCCGTGGCGTTTTTGACGAATAAATGTTTTTCAAGATCGTCTAATATAACTGTTGCATTTGGAAAGCCCAGCGCGTATGAGTCAAATGTTGCTCGTATTGAATTGAAATAGTCTTCGTCATAAATGGACATACTTAAAGCCTCCTGTGGGGTATAAACGATTGAGTATAAACGAATGGATATAAAAACAAATTTTATGGTATTCATATCGCAATTGTGGTGCCAAAAATTTATTTTTTAGATAATCCGCGGATGATGTTGAGATCATAGGCATCCATTACAAAAGAGCACAATAGAAGCAAAATCAAAAATTCTAAAAAATTGGAATTATTTTTTATCTGAAAAATAAGTTTTATAGAAGAACGCTGTGGTATAAACGTATTTATACAGTTCTAATAGATTAGAATCCGTAAGGTGCTTTTTTCTCATATTTTAGAAGCGGTTCGGTGAATGCGCATGCTAATTTTTAAGGAAAAGCGGTAATGTGGTAAAACACTTGCGGATAAATGTGAAAAAATGCTACTATTATATTGGGTGGTGTGGAATATTTATTAGGATGACCTCAAACACAGAATTTCGGTCATGAGGATACTTTCGTGTAGATTTCAGTAATTTAAGGGGGAACAATTATGTTGAAACGAATTTTTGTTTTTTTACTTGTATTCACACTTTTTCAAGCAAACACGATTACATATGCCAACAATATGCAAGACATGTTGGATATGCTGAATCAATTACAAGAGATGACGAATTCATCTGAGGGGCGGACTTTACCAGAGGGCATAACTTTGCCAGAAGGCTTTAGTCTACCCGAAGGATTTGAATTCCCAGAGGGGTTTAGTATGCCAGAGGGCATGACGCTTCCAGAGGGGTTTAGTATGCCAGAGGGTGTGACGCTTCCAGAGGGCTTTGACATGCCAGAAGGCGTGATGCTCCCAGAGGGTTTTGACATGCCAGAAGGTGTGATGCTTCCAGAGGGCGTTGAGCAGTTTTTAAATAAGACCAATAAAGAACCGCTTGATAGTACGCCGCTTACACAAGTGGATCCTAAAATCGTTGGAATTAACGCTGAGATGTTAAAAAACATGGAGACCTATATTTCAAACAATCCTAAATATGCCAATCTAGATGCTGTTTTAATTGCAAAGGACGGAAAGTTTTGCTACAGCTACTATGCGAGTCCTAAAAACAAAATGAAACCTTCACCCGTATATTCCGTAACTAAGTCAGTGACTTCTATGCTCATTGGAATAGCTGAGGATGAAGGCTTCTTGAGCACAGAGGATCCAGTCGTAAAATACTTTGATACAACGACTTTGGATAACATGACTGAGGATAAAAAGAATATTCTTGTCAAACACCTTATGACGATGCAGTCTGGATTGACTTGGGGTGAAGAAGAAGACATGAGTGTCTTCATCGATTTATATACGCAATCTCTAAACCCGTTTGAGAAAGTCAATATCCCTCAAACAATGATGAGCCTACCAATGAAAACAGTTCCTGGTACATTATTTGACTATAACACGATGCATGGCAATGTTTTAGATCATGTGCTCTACGAGGCCAGTTCAATGCACTTAAAGGAATTCGCAGATCAGTACCTCTTCGGTCCTTTGGGGATTCATGCTTATAATTTCGAAAAATCAAATAGTGATGGTTCATATTTTGGTGGAAAAGGGCTCGCTTTGACGGGAGAAGATATGCTGAAAATTGGTATTCTGATCGATAATGGCGGTAAGATCGATGATCAGCAAATCATTTCTCAATCCTACTTGGACAAGGCTTCAAAAGCTGTTGTGTCGAGAAGTAACAGCGGCACTCCAAACTATGGATATAGCTTTAACACGGATGAAGGTGCCATTCGTTTTGCAGGAAGTGGTGGACAGCGCATTGATATCTATGACAGCAAGGACCTTGTCGTTGTCTATAAAGTTAAAACAGACTTATATGGTGCCAGCACAGAAACAATGGAAGCAGATATCTCTTATTTGACCACTCAATTTATTATGAAAAGTTTAAACGAGGATGTTCAATAAAACACCCAGAAGAAATCATTTAAACCTTACAATCGCATAGATTTATAGAGTTCAAAGGTGCAGCTGGCATGGACGATTATTCCAAGCAAGTTGTGCCTTTTTTACGCTCTGTGCGATAAAAATACATTGAGCTTTTAACGATTATGTAAGCATATGCTTTTATCGGCAATTTCGGAACCCATTGGACACGGAGAAGATTTTTTTTACATTTAACCTTTTAAAATAGACCGCAATGACACGGATGCTGATATAATAAGGAAACGGAAGACAGGTATGAAATCAATAAGATGGCTGGGAGAAGAAATTCGTTTTTAAGATGATATAGGAGGCATTTGTTCAATGAAATATAAGTGTTTAGTGTTAGATCATGATGATACGGTGGTTAAGAGTACGCCAACTATTCATTATCCTTCATTTATTGAAGCGATGAAGGTATTGCGTCCTGAATTAACCCCTTACACACTCGAAGAATTTGTGAATTATTGTTTTGATCCAGGTTTTGATGACTTGTGTAGGGTTATTCTAAAATATACAGATGATGAATCATCAAGACAGCAGGAGATATGGCGACGTTATACAGGAAGTGTCATCCCACAGTTTTATAAAGGCTTTTCAGAGTTAATTTCAAATTTTAGAGCGTCTGGAGGCTATATTTGCGTCGTATCTCACTCTGAAAAAAATCGGATTTTAAGGGATTATAAAAAGACTTTAAATATAGAGCCTGATATGATTTTCGGCTGGGAAGGCGAAGCACATCAAAGAAAACCCAATCCTTACCCACTTGAGGCAATCATGAGACAGTTCAATCTTAAGCGAAGTGAACTGCTCATGGTGGATGATTTAAAACCCGGACTTGATATGGCGAGAAGCTGCGGAATAGATTTTGCGTGTGCAGGTTGGTCGCATATGATACCTAGTATTGTGGCTTATATGCGTCAGAATTCAGATTACTATTTTGAAGATGTAAATGCGTTAGCGACACTCGTCTTAGAAAGACAATGAGGTGTGTAAAGTCGCCACAGGCTCGTGAGTACAGGGTATTTTTAAGAAAAGCAAAGGATGGACATAATATTACAAGAAAGTCGCAAGAAAATGTATTGTTATTTGTTAAATATTTCTCTATAATTAAGTAGAGTTAGAGTGCCAAAATAGAGGTTGCACAACTATTGGATTTTGACACTTTAACCTAATCGCAAATTTAATATTTTGAATAGGTGCTGTTGATTATAAAATCAACTATTAAAAGGAAAGAGAGTGTAAATCTCTCACGGTCCCGCCGCTGTAAAAGAAGAATCTTTTCCAAAATACCACTGGGAAACCGGGAAGGTGGAAAAGGTGATGACGCTTGAGTCAGAAAGCCTGCCTATTCTGTATCATCAATGACTCTACGGAAGATGGAGGGGATGTCTATAAGTGTAGCTTTATATTTTTATGGTTACAAAACCTCTTAGCGTTTGATTGAGAGGTTTTATTTTTTGTCGGGATTTCAGAGAAGGGAGGCGTATACGAATGAAGCGAATTAAACACAACCACGGCGAAGGCGTTAGAATTGATTACTATGCGTATGCTTCTCACATCAAGCACTGGAATGCCACTTTTAAAGTTTTTTTTTCACTGGTGATCATGGTAATTTGCATTGCCTTTAACAATCCCTATGTCTCTACAGTGGTGATTGTGGCAATGGCCTACATCACAATAGTTAAAGGGCAATTGCCCTTGAGCGAGTATTTAAGAGTGCTTGCAATTCCGACTACTTTTATTTTGCTCAGTGTTGTGGCCATTATTTTCGATTTTTCAAAAGAGCCCATGGGGTTATACCATTTTCCCGTTGGTCTTGGCTATTTCTATACTTCAAAGGCAATGCTAAAAACGGGATTATATCTAACATTAAAAGTTTTTGCAGCGATCAGTGCGCTTCAGATGATGACGCTTTCAACACCATTTTCTGAAATCATTTCTGTAATGCGAAAAGCACATGTGCCAAAGCTTGTGATTGAGCTCATGAATATGATTTATCGCTATATTTTTATCTTATTAGAAGTGTCGACTAAGATGAAAAATGCGGCAGATTCAAGGTTGGGCAACTGCGATTTTAAGACGTCTTGTTCAACTTTTGGGAGCATAGGCGCCAATTTGCTCGTGATTTCCATGAGAAAGGCAAATGCTTACTACGATGCAATGGAATCAAGATGTTATGATGGTGATTTTCTATTTTATGAAGAAGATAGAGCCGTGGATAAAAATTTAATTATGAAAGCAGCCCTATTTATTGTGATTTTGATTATCATTGGGTGCTATACAAGGCTGTAAGGAGTTGTAGATGAAGAAAACGATATTAAAGGTGGAAAATTTGCACTATGCCTACTGGAACGGAAAAGTCGCATTGAATGATGTCAGTGTGGACATACGTGAAGGTGAAAAGATTGCAGTTATGGGTTCTAATGGATCTGGAAAGTCCACTTTTTTCCTCAATATAAATGGGGTCTTTGCACCTGAGCGTGGTAAAATCACCTACAGGGAAACGCTTGTCACTAAAAAAAATCTAAAAGAACTTCGCAAAAATATTGGCATTGTTTTTCAAGATGCGGATAATCAGATCGTCGCTTCCACAGTTAGGGCTGAAGTGGGATTTGGGCCAATGAATTTAAAGTTGCCTATGCAAGAAGTGCATGAACGCGTGGAAGAATCCCTTGCCTATATGAATATTACAGATTTTAAAGATCGACCGCCACATTACCTTAGTGGTGGTGAAAAGAAACGCGTGAGCATCGCCAGTATTTTAGCGATGAGACCAGAAATGATTATTTTTGATGAACCCACAGCGGCACTTGATCCCTTAAATGCTACAATGCTAGAGGATGTACTCGCCAAGCTTGGCAACGTGGGGAAGACGATATTACTTTCCACACATGATGTGGATTTGGCATATCGTTGGGCGGAACGTGTTCTCGTGTTTAGCGCAGGAGAAATTATAGCGGATGGGACGCCGTTGGATATTTTTAGAGATCAGCAGATCTTAGAAAAGGCAAACTTAAAAAAACCCATGATGCTTGAGGTTTATGAAATGCTCGTTAAAAAAAAGCTGTTAGAAGACTCTGCGGAGTATCCTAAAACGACACAAGCATTTAACAAATTACTTGATGATCACGTGGTTTTTCTAGGCGATTTAGCTTAGAAAAACATAAAACGTCAGAAGAGGAGGAAATCGAATGAATTTTAGACAGAAGATCATTTTCACAAGTTCGATTGCAATTGCATTTATTTTTGGTATAACGCCTGTGACCAATGCAATGCATATTATGGAGGGCTATTTATCGCCGATGTATTGTATCCTTTGGGGTGCTATTTGTATGCCATTTTTAGTGTGGGGTTATTTTTCGATTAAGAAAACAGTGGCCAAAGATCGGAAATCCATAACACTCATTGCAATGTCAGGTGCTTTTATTTTTGTGGTTTCATCGCTGAAAATTCCATCGGTGACAGGAAGTTGCTCTCATATGACTGGTACAGGATTAGGGGCAATTTTAATAGGAGCGAGTTCTGTGAGTATATTGGGACTTATTGTGCTCATCTTTCAAGCTGTTTTACTGGCACATGGTGGTTTAACCACTCTTGGTGCGAATACATTTTCTATGGCAATTGCAGGACCACTTGTCTCTTTTGGAATTTATAAATTATGTATAAAATTAAAAGTGAATAAATACGTAAGTGTTTTCTTGGCGGCCTCGATAGGCGATTTATTCACATATTGTGTCACCAGTTTACAACTTGCACTTGCGTATCCTTCAGAGATGGGCGGTATACAAGTGTCAGCTGCCAAGTTCCTTGCAGTATTTGCACCAACACAATTACCGCTTGCAATTATAGAAGGTATTTTGAGTGTTCTCGTTATTATTGGTCTTGAAACGTACGCACAGTCAGAATTAAGAGGTATTGGCTTTTTAAAGGTAGGTGAAAAATAATGAAGAACAAAAAATGGACAGTTGTGGTTTTATTAATTGTTGCATTATTGATTGCCATTGTACCGTTATTTGTATTAAAAGGTGCTGAATTTGGCGGTTCGGATGATGCTGGAAGTGTTGCAATTTCTGAGATTACAGGGCAAGAATATGAACCTTGGTTTACGCCTGTTATGGAAACTTGGATTCATGGTGAATTGCCTGGCGAAGTTGAAAGCTTGTTATTCTGCGTTCAAACGGGCATTGGTGTAGGTATTATGGCCTTTCTTATGGGGAGATTTGTCGAACGGACTAAGCAAGAAAAGCTACGTAAAGTACAATAATTAGTGATATAGAAAAAATAGATAGAGTATAAATTGCAATGTAAAACGCCCCCTTAAAGCGAGATTAAAAAATCTAGCTTTAAGGGGGCGTTTTTTCAGAGATATGAATTCAATTTTAGAGCAAACTCTTTAAGAGAGCGCTTATTGATTGCTCATATTTCTACCGAATCTTCGGTTGCCTTTTCTGCCGCAACCTCTGCCTCTGCCTTGATTTAGGCCGCCATTTCTACCACCCATGCAATTTCTACCACGGCCGATGCCTTTTGCTGGTTTGTCGAAAGATTGATTCTCAGTGTTAAAAGCTCTGTCTTCACCATTATCACAATGGCCTAAACCTCTTCCTGTCAATGTACCTTCGCCCATTGGTCCTGTTCCATCTCTTCTTGGCATAATATCACCTCCTTAAGTTATTGACATATGTCATTTATAAAACTATTCTACACTATATTTGACATATGTCAATAACTATTTGCAATTTTTTTCAATATTTAAAATATCTTATTGGAAAGGTTTCGAATTAGATTATTGACATATGTCTATAATGAGGTATAATGAGATTGTAAATGGCATATGCCTAAAATAATAGGAGGCAATATATGAAAATAGCAATTCCAGTAGATGAAAAAAATTTAGAATCCACCGTGTGCATTTCTTTTGGCAGAACACCTTATTTCTTGATTTATGATACAGAAAAAGAAGCGCATACATTTCTAGACAACAGTGCTGCAGCGAGTCAAGGCGGTGCAGGTATAAAAGCTGCACAAGCAGTAGTAGATCAAAATGTCCACGCTTTATTGACACCAAGATGCGGTGAGAATGCTTCTGAAGTGCTCAGCGAAGCAGGTGTGAAAATCTATAAGACCAATGGGACATCAATAAAAGAGAACATAGAGTCATTTAATCAAAATGGATTGTCCATGCTGACAGAGATTCATGCAGGATTACATCAGCATAAATAGTAGAACGGGAGGATCCATATGAAAATTGCAGTGCTTAGTGGAAAAGGTGGCACAGGAAAGACACTAGTTTCTGTCAATCTGGCATCTGCTTTTGAGGAGGCCATCTACATAGATTGTGATGTTGAAGAACCGAATGGACATCTTTTTTTCAAACCTGATGATGTGGTCGAAAAGGAGATCTTAGTTAAAACGCCTGTGGTAGATCATGATAAATGCAGTGGCTGTAGAACTTGTGTTGAGTTTTGTAAATTCAATGCACTTGCATTTATCAATCAAAAAGTAAAAGTCTTTGACTCAATTTGTCATTCTTGCGGCGGATGCAGTTTGATTTGTCCAGAACATGCAATTAAAGAGAAAGATAAAGCAATCGGCGTTATCGAATCTGGACAGTCCCAAAATGTAAAAGTGATCACGGGTCGTTTGAACACCGGCGAAGAAACTGGAGTGCCAATCATTAAGGAATTGCTTCATCTCAATAGAGAAGAGGTATTAAATACTGTGATTGACTGTCCACCTGGAAGTTCTTGTATGGTGATGGAGAGTATAAAGGATGCGGACTACTGTGTGCTCATAGCTGAACCAACTCTATTTGGACGCCATAACCTCAATATGGTGTATGATCTTGTAAAGCTCTTTGATAAACCCTTTGGATGTGTCCTCAATAAATGTATCCAAGGTGAAAATCCGTCTGAATCATTTTGTGTGGATGAGAATATACCCATTATTGGGCGGATTCCGTTTGATAAAAATTTGGGTGCAATCAACTCAAATGGTACGATTATAACCAGAGTGAGTATGGCGTACGATGCGTTATTTAAGGCTATTCTAAATAGAATTGAAGAAGAGGTGTCCAGATGAAGCAATTACTGATTTTAAGTGGTAAGGGTGGCACTGGCAAGACCACAGTGGCATCTGCATTTATCCAGATTTCAAATGCGAAAGCCTTTGCGGATTGTGATGTGGATGCCCCTAATCTACACCTTATTAAAAGAGATTTTGACCAACAAGATCACTGGGATTACTTTGGAATGGACAAAGCGGTGATCAACCCAAGCGTTTGCACGGATTGTGGGTTGTGTCAGACCCACTGCAGATTTGATGCCATTAGTCATAAAATAAACTATGTTGTGGATACAATGGCCTGCGAAGGGTGTGGTGTCTGTGAGCGCATGTGCCCAGCAAATGCGATTGAAATGCAAAGGGCAAAAGCAGGTGATTTACAGGTTTTTAAGGGAATGACCACCTTTTCGACGGCGAAGTTAAAAATGGGCAGTGGGACCAGTGGCATGCTGGTGACAGAAGTGAAGAAAAAGTTAAAAGCAGCTACAGAAGGGGTTGAAGATGTCGATTTTGCCATTATAGATGGTTCACCTGGCATTGGATGTCCGGTGATTTCATCGATTAGCGGTGTGGACATGGTTTTGATTGTCGCAGAGCCTTCGGTTTCTGGGATCAGTGATATGAAGCGCATTGTGGAGACCGCTCAAATTTTTCAACCTCGAATAGCGGTATGCATCAATAAATATGATACGAACGTAGGCTTATCCGAAAAAATTGAAGCTTATTGTGAAGAAAAGGCACTTGATTTTGTAGGCAAAATACCATTTGATTCAAAGGTTGTAAAAGCAGTGAACGCAGGTCTGAGTATAGCGGAAGTGGATTGTGCTGCAAGAACAGCTGTTGAGATAGTCTATAGAGCCTCTATGAAAATATTTTTAGCAGAGGATAATACTTTATTTAAAATCAATAGGGGGTAGCGTTATGTCATATAGCAAGTCTTTAGGCAGTGCACTTACAAACACACATATGAGAACACCTAATCATTTGACTTCACCTTCAGGCATGTGTTCGGTATGCACGTCAAATTGCATGGGGCCGTGTGAAATTGGACTCTCTGCAATAAGGGGGTCAGAGGCCATTTATCCTTTTGCAACGGATGTTTATCAGTTTGCTTCTGAAAAGATATATCCATTGGATTTTTCACACTTTAATATCAACGGTAGAGTATTTGGTGCTTGGGGATGCGAGGCGGATTCAGATCAGGCAACTTTTCCGAAAGCAGATACAGAGATTACATTTGGAAGGAAGAAAAAAATACGCTTAAAGGCGCCAATTATATTGCCTGCAATGGCTAAGCTCAATTGGCGTGATTATTTTGCAGGGGCAGCACTTGCCGGCGTATTGGTGGTTATTGGCGAAGATGTTGTGGCAAAGGATACTAATCTAGAATTGGAAGATGGCAAAGTGGTTGGATCACCTCTTTTAGAAGAGATGGTTCAGTCTTTTAGAAGACATGATCATGGCTATGGGGATATTATTCTTCAAGCTAATGTGGATGACGAAAACCTCGGCGTACTTGAATATGCCATAACACAACTGGGGGTAAAATCCGTTGAATTGAAATTTGGTCAAGCGGCAAAAGGGATTCAAGGCATGGGCCGTTTGAAATCTATAGAAGAAGCGTTGCATTATCAATCCATGGGATATCTTATTTATCCCGATCCCTCAGATGAAAATATTGCAGAGAATTATAAAAAAGGTATTGGCCAACCCTTTGAAAAGATTGGTAAACTCCCCATGTGGACAGAAACGTCTCTTAAAAAGCGCGTTTTAGAACTGAGGCGCTTAGGGGCAGAACAGGTTTGTTTTAAAACAGGACCTTACGACCCTAAAGACTTAATAACTATATTGAAAGTGGCATCTCTTTCAGAGGTAGATCTGGTCACTTTTGATGGCGCAAGTGGCGGTACGGGGAACAGTCCCGTTAAAATGATGAACGAATGGGGTGCGCCAACAGTGTCGTTGGAAAGCATGGTCTACGATATCTTGAAACAGATGGAGATGAAGGGGTATTACTTGCCTCAAGTTGCAATTACAGGTGGCTTTTCAACTGAAGATCATGTCTTCAAAGGCCTAGCGCTGGGGGCACCCTATATTCAATTTGTAGGTATTGGTCGAGCTGCTATGGCGGCAGCAACGGTTGGAAAGCTGGTTGGTGAGTCGATTTTAGCGGGCGATGTGCCAAAAGCGTATGAACGTTATGGCAGGGATATCGAAAGCATCTTTGGAGACGTTAAAAAGCTCAAAGAAGTTGTGGGTGAATCGGCAGTTGACTTGCCCCCAGGTTCAATTGGCCTCTATTCTTATATAGAACGCGTCACAACAGGACTTCAACAATTGATGGCTCTCAACCGAAAATTTTCGCTGAAACACATTGGGCGTGATGATATCGTTGCATTAACCGAACATGCATCCAATGTCACAGACATAATGACATATAGTCAACGTATAAAATTAGGAATTAAAGGAGGCATTTTATGAAAATTGCTGTAGCAAGTAATGGTGAAGTTGTAACAGGACATTTTGGACATTGTGAGTCATTTCGTATTTATCACACGGAAAATGAAAAAATCGTCAAAAGTGAGGTCGTTCCAAATCCGGGGCATAGACCTGGATTTTTACCAAACTATCTCAATGATTTAGGTGTCAACGTGATTATTTCTGGTGGCATGGGGGGTGGCGCCATTGATATTTTCAATGAAAAAAACATTGAAGTCATAGTGGGTGCTCAAGGTGCATCTGATGAAGCTGCAAAATCTTACTTAGCTGGAAATTTAAAATCCACAGGATCTGTTTGTCACGAACATCAACATCATGATACATGTGGTCATTAAAAAGAATTGGATAGATGTGATTAGAATTTGATTATGATTATGATGAAGCATCATAGAGAAGGAAACTATTGAGTAATTGAAATGAATCTGTAGGAAAAAGCCATCCAGATATAAGTATAATTATTGATATATGTTTGAAATCCTTTATAATTTAAGATGAATAGAATGTTTGCGGATGACTTAGAGGAGGTAAAGTGGATGGCCAGACCCAGAAAATGGCGGAAAGTATGTCGTCTTCCAGAAAGTAACGAGTACGGGCCTTTAAATGTGTTGATGGATGAAGAATTTGTTATTATGATGACAGTTGATGAATATGAAACGATTCGGTTGATCGATTTAGAGGGTCTTACACAAGAGGCGTGCGCAGCCCAGATGAATGTTGCGCGGACCACTGTTCAAGGCATATATGTTGAAGCCAGAAGAAAAATAGCAGAGTCTATTGTGAACGGGAAGACCCTTAGAATTGAGGGTGGCGATTATAAGCTCTGTGATGGACAAGAAACAGGCTGTGGCAGGGGAAGCTGCAACAGACGCAGAGGTGGCATGAATCCATCAAAAGAATAGATATTTACTCTGACATTGACATCACATCTGATTGAAGGATTAGATGTGATGTTTTTTTGTCAGGTTTTGTCGGTATAGTATATTCTTTTGAGTGATGCAAAAGAACGTTTTCGTAAAAAAGCCCTTATTTACGTCAGATAATGAGTAGATAAGGGCTTTTTATTAGGTTGTTATTATTTTGAGAAAAGGATATCATTCAGTGATTTCTACAAAATCACTTGAATTCGCAGAAACACATTCGTCTGGAGAAGCTTCTAAGCACCAAAGATGTCTGTCCCGTATAAAAAATAGACAGACGCCAATTCCTGCAAACGCTAGAAATAAGAACAGAAACGCGGCACCAGACCCCTTACCTTTTCCAAACAGGGCATTTAAGATCCATGAATCTTGATATTTCATAAAGGGCTCGAAGACTTGATCTACCAAAACACCACCGAGAAAATAACCTATTGGGATCGTAAAAAATTGTAATGTGTTTCTTGCAGCATAAACCCTGCCCTGCATTTCAACGGGAATATGGGTTCTAAAGAGCACATCCATATTTGCGCCCATCATGGGAATAAAAAGCCATCCCAAAACAGCTCCAATGGACCATAGGGGGACAGAGTTTCCAAATGCTAAAAAGAAATTTTCTGTGCTCATTGAGAATAAAAGTGTATTGCAAATTACCCTTACTCTGCTTTTAGGTGCTGGTAATATGGAAACCATCACGCTACCCACTAAGGTTGCAATGCCCGTGCAAGCGTTCACAATACCGAGGCCGATCTCTCCTCCATTATCTTTCGAAAGAATCATGGCAGGTAGTGCGGCATTATACATAGAAGCAATCAGATTTATACCTGCTAAGAACAGAATTAAATCTAGAATCCCTCGGTTTTCCATTAAGTACTTTAGGCCTGCCTTTGTAGATTTCAGCAAAGTTTCTCTTGTTTCATCTGAGTACTTGATTTCTGGAATCTTTATAAAGAGCACAAGACATAGGAACGCGGTGACAAATGAGAAAAGATCAAACCAAATGACCGCATGCATTCCCACTAAGGACAATAAAGCAGTTGCCAAAACAGGTGTGAGCACACCCGTCAAAGCGTTTGAAAAAGCTCTCATACCACTTACTTTTTGATAATACTCTTTTGGTGTCAGTAAACTGATGGTAACATCCGCTGAGGGTTTTTGAACGGTATTCATCAAACCGTTTAGGGCATTCAACACATAAATATGCCAAATCTCTAATTTGCCCATTTGTAGTAGCAGGAGAACGCAAACCGTACAAAGTGCTGCAAAACTGTCACATGCCAGCATCGTTATTTTTTTGTTCCAGCGATCACTTAGTGCGCCTGCGAATATGCTCATGAGCACATAGGGTGCATATGAACATATTACAATGAGTGCAGTGGTCAATGCAGACCCATATTGCTCATATGACCAGATGACCAGTGCAAAATTCGTCATGGCACTGCCTAAAGCTGAAAAAGATTGTGATAACCATAAGATGATAAAATATTTTAAGTCAACAAGACTTGTTTTTAATGAATTCATTTTGACTTTGCTCCTTTTAATATATTGGACACTCAACTGAGTGCGTTAAAATATTTAAAATGCAAAGTCTCAATAGGACCTAATTGATCTCCATGCGTCCGATCCTACTTGACCTTGCATGGAGCAAAAGCAATACAGAGATTCATTTTTAGCCTCCTTATAATGATATGTATGGATGATTAGGGCATAGATGGTGATGATGACACTTTGACCTTCTAGTTAGATGAGGCGCAAAGTGCATATATACTATAGAATACACGAATGAAGTTCAATTTAACAGGATAAAGTTTTTTTATAGGCGTTTTTTAAACTGTGGTATTACAGCATATAAATTATAGATACAATAATCCAGAAGAATTGATTATTAGGGCTAATAAAGTTATAATTAGAGTGAAATTTAGACAAATTTGATAGGATTTAATCATGTCTTAGAAGGATTGGTGATTTTTTGTTGGACAATTTAAAAGAGATTCGATGGCGATAAAGATTTGAAAATTATTCAAAAACTTACAAATTGCTCGAACGTTATGTGGATCAGCAAATAGAATCAGAAATTGAAAAGGCCGGTATGATTCAGTTCTTTGAGATGGCTTTTGAATTGGCGTGGAAAGTTATGAAAGATTATTTGGAAAGTGAAGCTTATGAAATTAAAAGTCCAAGAGAAGCGATTAAACAGTCGTTTCAAATAGGGCTCATAGATAACAGACACGTTTGGATAGAAGGCCTGACAGTTCGCAATCTCACCGTTCACACTTATGATGAACAATTGGCTGATAAAATGATTGACGATATCAAGACAATTTTCTTTCCTGAACTCAAAAAGTTTTATGATCATTTGATAAAGGAGCTTTAAATGTTTGGTCTTAAAGAATTAGATATGGAAATCATTAGAAGTGCTCTTGTAAAACATCCAGAGATTAAAAAGGCAGCTATTTTTGGGAGTAGAGCAGTGGGCAACTATAAAAAAGGTTCTGATATTGACCTTGTAATATTTGGTGAGAATATAACGCGTACAATTTTACATGATGTATTAGATGAGCTCAATGAAGTATCACCACTACCGTATTTTTTTGATATCCTTGATTATAAAGCGATATCTAATGTGGCATTAAAGGAACACATTGATCACGTAGGGAAGTTGATTTATGAAAAAGAAAAGAGTCTGTAGATTTGAACCGACCACAATAAGTTAGATCACATGATCTTGCTTATTGTGGTCGGTTTTTTTGAAGGCATTGCTTGCTACGCTTTGTCATTTAGTTCATAGATATTACCTTTAAACAGGACGTCATTATCCGTCATATGGTTCAAAAAGCGCTCTCTAAATTGGTCTGCACTCAGATCTTCGCAGATAGTAATGCATCCTGACAAGTCAGCATTAGGCATCAGAGTTTTCATACCCCCACCAAATTCCCAAGCGTTTGACTCTATAAAATCCATAAACTTATGATAAATACGGTCATAAAACGCATCACAAATTTCAAATACAAAGAAATCATCTGTCATATTTATAGGGTCTATATAGCCTTCAATTTTAAATGTTTTCATAATCAAATACCTTTCGAAACATATTGTCATCTAACTTTTTTCCAAACTGAATTTAGGATATCTGACCTGCTCTCCAATTTCATCGCATCTAATCCAATTTTAACATCTCTTGCAGGTTTCGAATTATCAGAGCCATAGGGTTCATTTTTTATTTTTAGTGGACGTCTGTTGAGAGATATAGCAATAACTGCCCCATGAACATCAGTAAAAAAACATGTAGTGGATAGTAAATATAAAAGAAGTACTTCATTGGCTTACCTTTTTGACCATTATACAGAAAGATAAAGGGCAGAAAGAGTACCATCCAAAATTGTATGTTATTAAAGAAGTCGAAGAACACCCATGAAGAAAGGCTACTCACAACTAGATTGCCTCCGAATGATAAGAATGAAAAAATAAGCAAGACACCTGCTTTTTTTGGTTTAGTTTTTGAAAAGTACCAACAGATGCCCATGAGTACAAATAAAGGGGAATAAGGTATGGTTAAAATATTGGGGAAAAGAATACTACACAGAACCTCGTCTTGTAAAAACAACAATAGGATGATGGGCAAAATAATACTTACAACACCCAATAAAATATATGAACCCATACGTAAAAAATCCTTTTTTTTCCTAGAAATAATGATGTTTTCGAATGTATAAATATAAAAAACAACATATGCAAATGTAGATAATACACTGAATTGATCATAGCTTCCGAAAAATGCTGGTTCTACTTTTCCGAGAAATAAAGTTAGAAAACCAATTATGACATGCGTGATATACAGTCTCAAAACGAATTTCAATTTACTTCGAGTGTGCTCTGCGCTTACAGTTATCAAATACAGGAATAGTGGTGCTGCAATTCTGCCAATCATATTGAAAATATGATTGCCCATATTTAGCATAATCGTGTACTTGGCAACATGGTCAAGTGTCATGAAAAGCAGCCCTATGAGTTTGAGTTGAAAACTATTTATGCCTCTTTGAGTTAAAGAATTTGCTTCCACTATGTTTACCTCCGAATATCAATGCATAAAGTTTTTCTTTCAGATGTCTCAGGTTATATGTATTTAAGCATACCATAAAGATATCTTTAGCGAATATAGGTTCAATTAACTACATAAGACAACTACCGGAATATTGATTAAGCAGTATTCTGATAGTTGTCCTATATTTGTTCTAAGAAGCAATGGCTCATAGCGCAGGTGTTATATTATTGCTCATGATGTTGCTTTTATAGAGTTTGTTTTTGATATACTAGTCTACTCTACAAGCCAAAAGAGCCAGATACTGAGTATGAATTACCAATAGGGCTTGAGTTGAACCTAAAATAGTACTTATCACTATCAGCAAAATCGTTGAGATCAGAAGATTTAATGGTCACACTTTTACTTGTACCAGCATCAATTGTCCAAGTGCTGACAACCTCTTGTACTATAAATCCTTTATGCACTAAATCTACAACGAGTCTATTTGAATAGCCAGCAGTCAAATCAAATGTTTTTCCTGTAACATTTTTAAAATAGTAGTTTGTATATAATGTAGAGCTACTTGAACTACCACTTATACTATATGAGCTTCCATTATTTGTCCAACTCCACAGTGTACTTGGAGTTGAGGTGCTTCTCTGAATTGGTGCATTTGCATCAAAGATAAACTTGTCATAATCATTAAGTTCAGTATAAGCTATAGTTGGAATTGTATCGTTAATAATAACTTCAGCTGATGAGTTAAGAACAAATTTTGAATTATTGTTCATATCTGATTTTTCACTGGTTGCCGCATATGTTGCAGTTGAGCTCGCTAGAATGAATGCAAGTGTCATAGCAATGGTCAAAGTACGAGTTAGGCTTCTGCTTTCATCTCTAAAAGTGAAACAGGGTTTTTATTTGGTAGTCTATGACGTGCCAAATTACGTTTTAAAGTAGCTCTAAATATGCCTCTTTTCATTATTAATCATTGATATTATGACGTTTTTGGTACAGTAAAATTCACAAAAACGATCAATGTTGTGCTTAGTTAAATAATGCTAAGGTTTAACAAGTGTCAAATCGTATGTAAAGTATCTTTAATCCAACTTTATCTTTACATTATAACATTTTGACATGTACATGTATGGATAGAGGACTAATTGGAACGAAATGTGGCATAATTGGATTAAATTTTATATGCATGCTCATGTGAAAATTGGAAAAAATCTATCTAATGATTTAATCTCGTCTAATTCGGAATAATTTTTTTGCTACTGAAACATCACTTTTAAGAATTTTACCATCTGGTGCAGTTCGGCGGGATTTCGGACATACTAATTTTCTTCGTGATTCTTCTTCTAAAATAATCTTGAGGTGTTCTGTTATCGTAGTTCTACTTTTTTCAAATAGATCTGAAGCAAGTTTTATGTCATCCATATGTTTTCATCTGTAACCATTGCTTCAATCAAATCATGTTTCTTCCGACCGAAAAAAATCAAAAATTAAGTTGTACTATTCTTGATCTGATATTTATGGTTCACATTTTTCACCTCAATTTTATTAATATCATAACCGTCATAACGATTAGGTGGTTATCGTCAAAATTAGAGGCTCAACTTCTCTTGTAGAATCTGTAATTTTAGAAGTAACAATTGGATAAATAACGCTCATTAAACTATAATTTAAGCATGAGATCTAAAATATTATTGATAATAAACGAATTGACGCTTCGCATCTTTGGCAAGAAGATGACTTAGATAAAAAAAGGTATGCCCATGTTGTAATAGTCTTAAGGGTGAAGCGTTGTTTGATGTTTCGATTTATGATATTAAGGATTCAGATAAATACTTGAGATTTATAATATATCCTAATAACGATGAGTTTATGTCGTCTATTGATAATTTTGAAATTAAACTGGATTACTCACAGGAATTTGAGCACAATGTAGAACATTTGGCTTTGAAGTCACTCTATGGAACGCATAAAGATTATGTGCTAGAGATCATGAAAAAGAAAGAGATTTATACGAAGGCTCTAATCGGAGAAATATATGAAAATAATGAAGGGCTTTTCAGTTCAAAAGAAGAGATGCTGATTGCTCTGTACGGAAACTATATTGAAGAAGTAGACATTCATAAAAGACCTTTAGCAAAACTCACAAAAGATAGTTATAGTGATCTTGGCATATTTTGAAGTAAAATGGTATAGTGACGATCTCGAGTTTTTTATAAATTAGAAATCCATTCAGACTATAGGTGGTGATAAACTTGATTCAAAAAATATTAAATATCATCAAGCAAGTTGAAGATCGCGTAAGTTTAATACTTGAATATTGTAAAGAACCTAGAACAAGAGATGAAATGCAAAAAAAATTAGGATTGAAAGATCGTGAATATTTTAGAAGCACAATACTAAAACCACTTCTCGAAGAGGGGAAGCTTATATTAACAATTCCAGATAAGCCAAACAGTTCGAAGCAAAAATATGTAAGTAAAAGCATAGGCATAAACGATTGATAGATGACTTGAAATCAATAAGACTTCATCGCTCAAAAGGAGCAACCCAAATGAAAACCATAAACTGGAGCATCATCGGATGCGCCAAAGTAACAAAAGTCAAAAGCGGTGATGGATCAGATTGTAAAACAATATAAGGGTTATCGTAAAAAAGGCGCTTTATAAACAATGGCCTTTATAAATAAGCGAAAGAAGTTTATAATAATAAAAAATAGTTAGCGTGTCAAAAGTCAAAAGTTGAGCAACCCTCTACCCTATGATGTCGTTTACGGGGAGTACGCGATACAGCATAGGGTAGAGAGTTTATGCGAAACTGACTTTTGACACGCTAACCAAAAAAATTATAAACCTAAGGCTTACAGCCCGTAAATTTCAAGTCAGAAAGGATTAAGACAATGGCAGATATAAAATACGAAATCACAGAAACAATTGGAGCGATCTCAGAAAACAACAAGGGTTGGTCCAAAGAATTAAATCTCATCAGCTGGAACGACAGAGCACCTAAGTACGACCTCAGAGATTGGTCGCCAGAACATGAAAAAATGGGTAAAGGCATAACGCTTTCAAAGGAAGAATTGATCAAGTTAAAAGAATTGCTTAATGGCCTAGATTTATAAATATATGAAGTCATGATAAAAGGATAGCATAATCGGTATCCATGTACTCAAAGTGATCATATGATGAAGATATGTGGAGGAACGATATGAAGTTAGATTTAACAAGTCTTGAAAAAGCCTTAAAATATCATGAGCTTAGAAATACAACATCTTACACATACAATTATGAGATTGCAGAAGAAATTTATGAGATTGCGGGTGCATTTTTTATAGATGCCAAACATTTGTATCAGATGATTGAGGCTAAAAATGAGTAAAGCAATCCACCTCACACAAGGAGAAATAGTAGAGCTAAAAAGGATGCTTTCAAAGCATTTAAAAGATGAAATGGTAATACTGTTTGGTTCTAGAATCAATGGGAAGTTTCATACACATTCAGATTTAGACCTTGCAATTAAAGCGACTGATAAATTGCCGTGGTCAAAAATGAGTGATTTGCGAGAAACATTTGAAGAGGCTTCTTTTCCATTTCGAATTGATTTCTTAGATTATCATAGAATTTCGACTGAATTTTAAAAGATCATAGATGAAACAGGCATTTTATTTAATTACCAAATCTAATGAGATAAAAAATAAATATTAAAATGAGATAGGTGATTCAATGACTGAAATTTTTAGGAAAATACAAAATAAGCGAGCAGACTATGAATAATAAAGTGGGATTAAAAACATTTGAGGGTGTCTATACCCCGACACTATTGACCATTTTAGGAGTTATACTCTATTTAAGGTTGGGGTGGGTCGTTGGTAATGTGGGACTGATTGCCACAATCGTCATTATCATTTTAGCACATATCATTACGCTTGCCACAGCACTGTCTATGTCCTCCATGTTAACCAATATAAAAATTGGTGCTGGAGGGGCATATGCTATTATTATGAGGTCACTTGGACCTGAGATGGGTGGTGCCATTGGTATTCCCCTTTACTTGTCGCAAACCTTTTCGATTGCCTTTTATATAACGGGCTTTAGTGAACTCTGGATTACTTTTTTCCCAAGCCATTCACAAGTGGCTGTGGGCATAGGTACTTGGATTGTCTTATCCGCAATTTCGATGAAAAGTGCAAAATTGGCTTTTCGAATACAATATGGCATATTGGTGGCGGTGGCCTTATCTCTCGTTTCTTTTTTTATAGGGCCAAATTTAAATGGTGGTTCGCTTGTCTTAAAAGGGACTTTCGAAATGGGGGGCTTTTGGACGACGTTTGCCATCTTTTTTCCTGCTGTAACAGGGGTGTTGACTGGGGCAACCATGTCTGGCGACTTAGAAAATCCACGAGATAGCATCATCAAAGGGACACTTGCTGCTATTTTTACCGGATTTGTGGTCTATGTGTTTGTTGCGTTTTGGTTCGCACGTCAAGCTTCACAAGAAATGTTGCTCATGGACCCTTCTATTATTTTCAAATTAGCTGGTGTTAAAGTGCTTGTCATTGCAGGCGTAATGGGAGCCGTACTCTCTTCGGCACTTTCGACCTTAGTAAGTGCGCCAAGAACCTTATCTGCACTTGCGGAAAATAGAGTTGTGCCCTTCAGCAATGTATTGGGGAAGCAAACAGCCAACGGTGAACCCCTTAATGCCATTGTGCTCTCGTCCATTATTTCTCTAGTCATCATCGTGGCTGGGAATCTCAACAGCTTGGCTGAGCTGCTTACGATGTTCTTTTTGACGACGTATGGCATGATCAATCTCGTGGTGTTTTTAGAGCAGATTACAGGAATTATTAGCTATAGACCCAGTTTTAAAATGACTATTTTCGTGCCAATTACGGGTGCGGTGGGATGTCTATGGGTAATGGTGTTGATCAATCCGATCTTTACAGTGGTCACTTTTGTGACAATCGGTCTTATTTATTCGTATTTAAAAACAAAAAATTTGGTGTCTCCTTGGGGTGATGTTCGAGGTGGCGTCTTCATATCTGTTGCGGAATGGGCCGCTCAAAAAGTGTCTAACAGTCAGTATCATCCAAGGTTGTGGAAACCCTCAATTGCAATTCCTGTGGAAAAACCGGATGATTTTAAGCGGCTTTCAAAAATAACTTACAACTTAGTGTATCCTTCTGGCCGTGTCTATTATCTCACGTCTACCAAAACTAAAGTGTTGGATAGAGCAACTGAAAAAGAGATTGAAATGGTCTTAAAGCCTTTAAAGGAAGAGCGCATCTTCGTTCAAGAGACGATTATTACTGCTTCGGACTTTGAATCCACCATTGCACCAACACTGCAATGTATGAAAAGTTCATTCTTGCCGCCTAATATTGTTCTATTTACAGTGAGTGATAATGAGGTGAAAAGAGCTAAGCTCAAACAGATTATAGCCTCCATTCAATTTTTAAAATTGTCCTATTGCTGTCTATGGCTACACCCTAAATATGGACTGGGCATGGAAAATAAAATTAATCTTTGGCTGAGAAGTAAGAGCCCAAATAATGATCTAGCAGTTCTATGCGCGCTACAGCTTTCCAGGAATCTTGGTGCAGAACTCAACTTATGTAGAGTTGTTAGAAATGAAGATGAACAAAAGAAAACCGAAAAAGAGTTACTTACCTTTGTTGAAGATGCGAGATTGCCAGTAAACACGAATGTCTGCGTTCTTTTAGGGTCTTTTCATGAAAATATAGCAACAATGCACGCCGATCTCAATATAATTGGTATGCCAGTGAGCTATGAGTCTATGATCGAAACGATAGATATCATACCGACCAGTGCGCTGTTTGTATCTTCGGTAGGACATGAAGATGCAATGGTCTAAAGGTATTATGAGGTGGAGAAGAAGTCGAAAAGGCTTCTTTTTGATCTTTGGGTAACATAGTTAGGATCTGTTGTTCAATAAATAGTATGTGAATAACACCATACAGACAAAGTTATATAAAAAATGCTATTTCAGCGGAGCGATACTCGCAAAATATTTAGGAGGCATGTCTATAATGAAATCACATATATTCATAAAGAAGTCGTACAGAATAAAAAGCAAAATAAAAATGGCCATTCTATGGGGTGCAGTGATAACAACTCTATTGTTCACTGGATGTGGAAAAGTGGATGACAAGAGCAAAACATCTGAAAAGGATAAAGATTTAGAATTTGCTGCGGAAGCCAGCATATCTACCTTAGACGTTAGTGAGGGCGAAACTGAACCTAAAAACGACACAGAAACGGAGCAAATGCCCAAAGTGGAGAACATCTCTGAAAGTGAAAATGGACTTATTGATGAAGGGTTTAATGAAGAAGAGGCATATAATGGGGATGAGGGGCTTAAAATTGAACAGGTCTTTGGAGAGGCAAGCTATATTTTAAGCATGCCCAATGATGATTTTAACTTTAAAATCTATTATAAAACAGATACGGATGAAAGGATCATTTATGATTTTTCTGAGGATAATCGGCTTCGAAATTTGGAAGATTTTAGATTTTTAAGCGAAATGTATGTTCAGGATGAGAATCAAGATGGTTTGGAAGAGGTCTATTTGTTTTTTGAAGATAGTGCAATAGAGACGCCTATGGTTATGGTTTTAGATTACCCTCATTTCAAATTGGATGTTCAAAAGGGACTCCAAGTCACCTATTGGAGTTATGGCTATGACATTTTTACTTATGAAGATTTAAATGGCGATAATTTAAAAGAATTGATTGCACCTTATCCATACGGTGGGGTTGTAACAACTTGGGAAGGCCTAGATCTGGTGAATGCCTATAATCCAGATTCTGAGATGTATGCATTTTCCTATGAGTTGACACGCCTAAAATATGAAGGGAATAAAGCGGAATGGAAATCTGCTCTTCAAAATTATTTTTCAACAGAGAACTGGGAAGGCTTGCTCAATAGTTACGCGGATTTGGGCGATGTTAAGGCGTGTCAAGACCTGATTGAGAGAGGTCGGGCACTTGAAGAACTCAATATACACCCTGATTGGCATGGTCCATATGATACCTATTTTGAATACACTTTAAATCGTGCAAGCTATTATGAAAGCATTTGGGAGGAATTAAAGCCTAAATGATGTAAAGCGCATCAGTATAATGATGCTTTTTTACAACACTGTCTACATAAAATAATTTAAAAGCCAATATGAAGTGTTCTACATCGATATCCAATGGATAATAGAACCTTAATGTTGGCTTTTTTTGTACTTTAGCGGTCATCAAGTATCCTGCTAGGGGAAACAACTCTTTTGCTACCGCTAGATATATTAAGGAAAAGTTATTTTGAGTTACAAAATAGTTGAAAAAATATTGACAAATTGTAAACTCAAGTCTATTATGGGATTAAGTTAATGAGAGGATGATGTCAGTGTTAATTGAAAAGAAATTAGATGAACTGGGCATTATATTGCCATCAAAAGCTGTTGTCGGTGCGCTTTATGTGCCTGTAAAGCAAACAGGCAATTTGTTGTTCATCTCTGGACAAGTTCCGATGAAAGATGGTATTCCCGTGTTCACAGGTAAGATTGGGCATGAAAGAAGTATCAGTTACGGTCAAGATGCAGCAGTACTTTGTATTATAAATATACTTGGGGCAGTTAAAGAATACTTAGGGGATTTAGATCAAGTTAAAGAAGTTGTCAAACTGCAAGGTTTCGTCAATAGCGAGACAGGATTTGACAAGCAACATGTTGTTATAAATGCAGCCAGTCAACTATTACATGATATTTTCGGTGAGAGCGGGCGCCATGCAAGGACGGCTCTAGGGACAAATCAACTGCCCATGGATGTGTCTGTGGAGATTGAAGCCATATTTGAAGTGAGGAAGGGTGTGTAAATTTGAATTATGATTTTGACTCGCGTGTTAATCGTAAGCATATGGGCAATCTAAAAGAGACACTTTGTCCCCCACACATTAAAGCACTAGACCTCCTTGGCTATTCAGGTGCTGAGATGGAATTCAAGACGGCACCTTCCGTGATAAAGGCAATGACAGATTGCGTTCAGAATGGATTGATGGGGTTTACTTTATGTGATGATCAGTACAGGAATGCTGTTTGTTGGTGGATGGCAACACAACGTGATTTTCATGTTGAAAAGGAATGGGTTGTGCCAACAAACGGCACTATTTTTTCTGTGGCCACTGTCATACGCATGTTGACAGATATAGGGGAAGGTATTATCGTATCACCGCCTATCTACTATAGATATGAGCAGGCAGCAACGCGGCTTGGTAGAAAAACACATTACAACGCCTTGATTGAAAGTGAAGGCAAATACTCAATAGATTTTGATGATTTGGAACAAAAAATGGCTGATCCCAAGAATAAGCTCTATATTCTCTGCAATCCGCACAACCCAACAGGAAAAGTGTGGGATAAAAGAGCATTGGAGCAATTGTCGACATTAGCCAATAAATACAACGTCGTCGTGTATAGTGACGAGATCTTCGGAGAAATAACCTTCGACGATCATAGATGTATTCCCTATTCTGAAATCAAAGGGGCGAGGAGACATGCAATTGTAGCCACTTCGCTTGGGAAAACTTTTAATTTTACAGGTGTAAATCATGCCAATATGATCATTTTAGATGAGCAACTCAGGGCAAATTTTATTAAACAGCGTGACGCAGATCATTTTGGCAGCATTGATCCTGTACTCTATGCGGCATTATTGGGTGCCTATAGTGAAGAGGGTGCTGACTGGAAAAATGCCATGGTTGCACACTTGAAAGCATGTGGCGAAATGATTTTTACTTTTTTTAACAAGTATTTGCCACAGGTGAAGATCAGTCCGTTAGAGGGGAGCTTTGTAATCTGGATAGATTGGAGAGGTCTCAATTTAGGGGATGAAGATTTAAATCAATTTTTAGTGAATGAGGCGTACTTGGAATTAGATCAGGGAAGCGATTATGGGCAATATTATTGTGGATTTACAAGAATGAGTATTGCCGTTCCCAAAAAAGATCTAAAAAAATCGCTGGATTTGTTACTCAAAGCGGCTGAAAAAAGAGGCTTTATCCCAGAAGGGATTGAGGAGGCATGTGATGATTGATAAACGTGAGATTCAACTTGTTCTCGAAGCGGCACTTTCAAGAGGTGGTGATTTCGCAGAAATCTATTTTGAAGAAAAAGATGAATTCAGCATCAAACATTCAGCCAATGGCGTAAATGGGATTACAGGTGTCAGTGTTTTAGGTGCTGGGGTCTACTTGTTATCAGGCATGAGAAGTGTCTATGTCTATACGAATGACACTTGTTTTCATAGTTTGATGGAGACTGCGAAAAGAGCTGCTTTTATGCTGAACGAGCACAAAACACGGGACAAAAAAGACTTTGTATTTCAAATGAAACACTATAAAAGTCCTAATAGAGTTCAGTATTTTCCAAAAGATATTCATGTAAGAGATAAAATAGAGGTCATAAAGAGAGCGGACATCAGTGCACGCCAATCCGATCGCGCACTTAAAAGTCTCAATGTAGATTATTTTGATTATGATCAAAGAAAGACGATTGCCAACAGCGAAGGGCTTTATGTATCCGATAGGAGAGTCACCAGTAGATTGAGATTTTCAGCAGTTGTTGAACGCAATGGACTCATGCTCTCAGAGTGGGGGGATTATACAAAGCCATCTGGGTTTGAAGCTTTTACTGAAACCGATGCCTATTTAGACTTTGCAAAAGAATTTGTCATCGATTTATCAAGTGCTCTTGATGGCGTGGCCGTACCTTCAAGCACAGTCCCTGTGGTTTTAGAAGCCGGTTCTTGTGGGACATTATGGCATGAAGCTTGTGGGCATATGCTTGAAGCTTCTGCGATTACTGAAAACAGAAGTGATTTTTGCGATAAATTAGGTCAGCAAGTAGCCTCTGAAAAAGTTACATTAGTGGACGACGGAACTCTAGAAGGGCTATATGGGTCATCCGCTATTGACGATGAGGGCTTTAAAACACAGAAAAATGTGCTGATCGAATCGGGTATTCTAAAAGGTTATTTATGTGACCGAATGGGTGCGAGGCGATTGAAAATGGCACCGACTGCCAGTGGACGCAGACAGGGCTATGCCTATGCGCCAACCTCTAGAATGACCAATACCTATTTGGCTGAGGGGCATGATGACGACGACGAAATTATAAGTTCAGTGGAAAATGGACTGTATGTCAAACGTCTTGGCGGCGGTAACAGTGGCAGATCTTTTTCAATAGCGGTGACAGAGGGATATCTGATTAAAAAGGGTAAGATTTCGGATCGAGTTAAGGGACTCAGTATCAACGGTCGAGGCATCGATATTATCAAGAATGTAGATCGAGTGGGCAAGAAGCTCATTACAGATAGCGGTGGATTTTGTGGTGCGTCTTCTGGCCTTTGTCAAGTGACCTCCTTTCAACCGAGAATAAGAATTGCCAATATGACTGTTGGCAGCGAATGAGGAAAGGAGAGGTATAGATATGATTCCTTTAAAATCTTATGAAGAGGCCTTGTTAAACTTACCTGTAGAGATTAAAGAAGCTGAAATAAATGCTGAGGAACATGAACAGGTTGCCTATAAATCCAAATGGGGTTCTATTACGAGTACAAATTCATCTGAGTTAACGGCACTGTACGTCAGAGCAACTGGAGAAAAAACGGGGTATGCCTATACAGAAAACCTCAACGAATCAGGTGAAACTGTCATAGAAAGAGCTTATAAAAATGGCATCTATATTGAGACTCCCAGTGTGGATTTATTGAATGATCAAACGACGGCCTATTTCAAATCCGATGTTGCGACAAAGGGCAAAACTGGTTTGAATATAGGCGAGCTGCCTAAAATGGATTTAGAAATCATTAAAGCGCAAGTATTAAGGTTCGATCGTTGTGCACATAAATTGCCAAATCTAGTAGACTATTCTGTAACCTTGTGCGTGGATCAGTTCAAATCAAGAGTTATCAATTCGAAGGGTGTTGATATCAGTAGTGCTTATCAGGTGTGGCATTATGAAGTAGAAGTGACTTGTGAGTATGAAGACAAAAGATACGATGGCAGTTACAGCGGTAATGTGAGTTCATTTGAACTTATGGACTTTAATGAAGCCGTCATGAAAGCACATGAAATGATACTCAATCAGTATGCTGAAGGACAAATGGTTTCTGGCACATATCCAGTACTCTTAGACAGTAGGGTGGTCATCAATATACTGACCACAGCATGGCAACTTTTTAGTGGTCCAAAGTATTTTGAAGGCTCGTCGGCATTGAGTGATAAGCTGGGACAGCATATAGGGGCATCTGTTCTTTCCATTGAGGATGCCAATCGGCATCCGTTGACAGGCTATAAGTATGCATTTGATAGTGAAGGGACACCTTGTCAAGTGCACCGTATTGTTGAACAGGGCAAATTTATAGGTCTTTTACACAATCTGAGATCTGCAGCATCTATGGGAACGCAATCCACTGGAAATGCAGGAAGAGTTGCTCTTTTAACGGGTTCAATTCCCACAGATATCATTGTTACACCCAGAATCATTTATGTAGTGCCAAGTCAGAAATCCAAAGAGACATTATTAGAAGAAATGATATCTGGTGTTTACATCACAGATTCATCAGATATATTCCATTCTATAAACATAGGCTCAGGTGATTTTTCCATACCTTGTTCTGGCATGGTCGTCAAAGGGGGCTTAGCGGCTCAGTCCGTTAGATCACTCACACTAAATGGCAATCTATTGGATTTATTTCGGCACATTAAAAGTGTTGGAAATGATTTGAAAATAGAACCGTTTTTACTAAAGTCTTATTGTATTGGTGCACCATCTGTCTTGGTGGACAGATTAAATATAAGTTGTAAATAATTTTTTAAGTGAAATATGAAGCGTGAAAGGGGAACTTTTATGAAAAAAATTGTATCACTATTAATGATGATCTTTTTAATGATCGGGCTTTTTACAGGTTGTACAGCGAGCTCAGAAGAGAAACCGGCTGCAACAAGCGAGGTAGACAACGGCGCATCATCTTCTAATGAAGTCGTAGATGATGGAACACCACTTGCAGCATTGCAAGAATTTACTTTTGCTGCTGCAAACGATATGATGACACTGGATGTCAGTAAGATGAACGATGAAATGTCTGCACTTATTATGTATGCAGCGAATGAACCTCTAGTGAGATATTATAATGGGGCAGTAACCATGGGATTAGCAGAAAACTATGAAGTGCTTGATGAAGGCACTAAACTTGTATTTCACTTAAGAGATGTCAAGTGGTCAGATGGTGAACCTGTAACAGCAGGTGATTTTGAGTATGCATTTAAACGCCTTTTGAATCCTGAGACAGGATCGTCACAATGCGATACTTTTGATAGAATAGCAGGCGCTATTGCTTATTATTCAGGCGAGAATTCGGATGCTGATTCAGTGGGCATTAAAGCGACAGATGATCATACTTTAGAGATGACATTGACACAAGCCGATCCTTTCTTTATTGAGCATATTGCTCAGGGCATAAACTTTTATCCACTTCGTCAAGACTATGTCGAAAAGTACGCCGAAGGCTACGGCTCAAGTGTTGAATCCTTTATCGGCTGTGGTCCCTTTGTTCTAACGGAATGGGTTCAAGGAGCATCTATTACGCTTGAAAAAAATGCAAATTATTGGGATGCTGATAAGATCAAATTGACAAAAGTAACGGAACTCATCGTAGGTGATGAAAACACACGCGTTGGCATGTACGATTTAGGAGATGTAGATGAGCTCTACAATATTTCAAAAACACTGACGCTTAACTATCCAGATTATGGCACGAAATCCGGCGGTACACTTCAGCATTTAGTTTATAAGTCAAGTGATGATGCGCTTTTAGCAAATAAAAATTTACGTTTGGCACTCAGTTACAGTATTGATAGACAAGCCATCGTTTCTGCGCTTTCAGCACCTGGAACAGAAGTTGCGGATCGTATGATGGATCCCACAAACACACTTAACGGAGAATCTATTGCAGAAAAATATCCAGCTTCAACAGGTATTCCAGCAAATGGTGACATTGAAAAAGCAAAGGCTTACTTAAGTGATGCTTTAGCGGAACTCAATTTAGGGAGTGCTTCGGAATTGCCTGCAATAAACTATGTTTGTTTGGATTCAGCTTCACATAAAGCTTATGCTGAAGCTTTACAAGCAAGATGGGCTGATACGTTGGGTGTCAATGTTGAAATCAACATTATGCCAGTGCCACAGGCAATAGGTGCATTGTTGTCAGGACAGTTTGATATCTTTTTAAATGGTATGGGCACAGGTGTAAATCCAGATGAACTGCTTTCCAGTTACACCGTGGATGGTGCGAATAACTATGCCAAATGGAATAATCAGGCCTATACAGATTTGATAGAAGCTCAATTCAATGAGACCGATATCGACAAACGTCTGGCAACACTTCAAAAAGCAGAACAGCTTTTCTTAGATGAAAGCCCTGCGACACCACTCTGGTTACCAGGAACAGCTTACATTTGTAAAGATTACGTCCAAGGGTTGACTTATGGTCGTCAAACGGGTTCAATTGAATTTATTTATGCTTCAATCTTAGAGCATTAAAATATTTTGTAATAAAGTTGTGAAAGCGAAAGGAAGCAATTATTATGAAGAAATATATTTTACAGAGGCTGGTGATTTCCGTAATAACAATATTCGTACTGGCGACAGTATCGTTCTTTTTACTGAGGTCTTTGCCAGGAAGTCCATTTCAGACCGAAACATTACTCTCAGTGGAAACTGAGGCGAGAATGATGGCATACTATGGTCTTGATAAACCTTTGTTGGAACAGTACTTGACTTACATGGGGAATCTGTTGCATGGTGATTTGGGCTACTCGTTAAAATACACGAATCGAACAGTTAACAGCATGATTGCTTCTGCTTTTCCAATTTCCGCCACTCTGGGACTGATCTCCTTAGCTGTGGCGGTGCCCATAGGGCTCTTTCTAGGGGTTGTATCCGCACGAAAACGTGGTAAAACAGTAGATTACTTATGCGTTTTTATCTCAGTCATCGGCGTATCTATTCCAAGCTTTATCATGGGGTCTTTTCTACAGTATATTTTTGCGGTTAAATTTCAGCTATTGCCGATTGCGCAATGGAAAAGTTTAAAGCATATGGTTTTACCCACAGTTGCGCTTTCGCTTTCTTTGCTTGCAAGTTTAACGAGAGTTATGCGCGCTTCTATGCTTGAAGTGATCAACCAAGATTATGTTAAAACAGCCAGAGCGAAAGGTGTCCCAGAAGATAAAGTGGTTACACGTCATGAAATCAGAAATGCAATGGTCCCTATTGTAACGATGTTGGGGCCAATGGTAGCGAGCGTGCTCATGGGCACTTTTGTCATCGAAAAAATATTTGCAATTCCGGGTTTAGGACAACATTTTGTCAACTCAATTACTGGGCTTGATTACACGATGACACTTGGACTTACAATTTTTTATGGCAGTTTTCTAGTCCTTGCAAATTTTATTGTAGATATTGCCTATGGCATAATTGATCCGAGAATTCGGATTGAGAAATAGGGAGGAAGAGATGAACAAGACCACAAATATTCTTCTACCGAATGCGTTCGAATTTGTTGAAGATCCTCAGTTGGACAGTGATTCAATCACGCGTCCCAGTGTTACATTTTGGAAGGATGTATGGCGTAGACTTTTTAAAAACAAAGTGGCAATGCTAGGGTTATTTATCATTACTATCATTACCATACTTGCCATCTGTGTCCCTCTATTTTCGGAGTATACTTATAAAGGTCAAGACCTTGTAAATGCAAATGCACTGCCTTCATCCACCCATATTTTTGGAACAGATAACTTGGGTCGCGACATGTGGGTTAGAGTATGGGTAGGTGCACGTGTTTCTTTGGCTGTGGGTGTCTTTGGTTCAGTGATACCAAGCCTTATTGGCATTGTCATAGGAGGTATTTCAGGCTATTTTGGCGGCAAATTAGATATGTTGATTATGCGTTTTATAGATGTGGCAATGTGCGTACCGAGTATGATTTATATTATTTTGATTATGTTGTTTATTGGTTCAGGTCCGATTTCCATCATTATTGCCTTTGCACTCACAGGTTGGATGGGTTCTGCGAGATCTGTTAGAGGTATGATTTTACAACTCAAAGAGATGGAGTATGTATTGGCTTCTAAAGCTCTAGGGGCATCGTCCGCTTCTCTGATTTTCAATCATTTAATTCCCAATACACTTGGCATCGTGGTAGTGAGTATGACCATGGGGATTCCAAGTGCCATCTTCTATGAAGCTTATTTAAGCTTTATTGGACTTGGCGTTGCACCGCCTACGCCGAGTTGGGGGCAGTTATCTAATGCCGGTATTGCAGTGTTTAGAGTATACCCATCTCAATTGATGATTCCATCCGCATTGATTTCTTTGACGATGCTTTCATTCAATTTATTTGGTGACGGGTTGCGAGATGCGCTTGACCCAAAACTTAGAAGTTAGGAGGAGAAGTACATGTCTAAAAGGATTTTAGAAGTTAAAAATATGCATTTCTCCTTCTATACTTATGCAGGTGAAGTCCATGCTGTCAATGGTGTTTCTTTTCATGTGGATCAAGGTGAGACGTTGGCAATTGTTGGAGAGTCAGGCTGTGGCAAATCGGTTACAGTACAATCCATCATGAAGTTAACCCCTACACCGCCTGGAAAACTAAAACAGGGCAAGATCGAGTACATGGGAGAAGATATTACACATTATACTCAAAAAGAGATTTCCAGTATGCGCGGCAAAGAAATGTCTATGATCTTTCAAGACCCAATGACCAGTTTAAATCCGACGATGCGCATTGGACATCAAATCGCAGAGGGTATTTTAAGTCACGAAAATATTTCTAAGGAAAAAGCAAAACAAAAGGCCATTGAAATGCTGATCAAAGTGGGGTTACCCAATCCAGAAAAGAACTTTATGAGTTATCCACATCAGTTCTCTGGCGGCATGAGGCAGAGGGTGATGATTGCCATTGCACTGGTTTGCAATCCTAAAATACTCTTTGCAGATGAGCCAACCACAGCACTTGATGTAACCGTTCAAGCGCAGATTTTGGAGCTGATGAATACTTTGAAACGGGAATTTAAGGCCTCGGTGGTCTTGATTACACATGATTTGGGTGTTGTTGCAAAAACGGCTCAGAGAATTGCAGTCATGTACGCTGGCAAAATCATTGAGACAGGCACTGCAAGAGATGTGTTTTACGATCCAAAGCATCCTTATACATGGGGCCTTTTAGACAGTGTTCCAAGTACCGGTGTTCAGTCAACGAAGACGCTTCTTTCCATAGAGGGGTCGCCACCCGATTTATTTGATCTGCCCAAGGGTTGTAGCTTTGCGGCAAGGTGCAAATACTGCATGAATATCTGTAGAGAGATGCCGCCTGAGGAAACGGTTATGGCAAATGGTCATAAAGCGTCGTGTTGGCTTTTGGATTGTAGAGCGCCTTCAGTGCCTTCACAGAAGCGTGTAAGCCGAGTCTCGAAACTGAATGTAAAGGAGGCGGCTTATGTCGAATGATACTTTGATTGAAGTTAAGGGTTTGAAGAAATATTTTAAAGTGGGTAAAAATCAATTGCTCAAAGCCGTTGATGATGTGAGTTTCAGCATTAAAAGAGGGGAAACCCTCGGTATGGTAGGTGAGTCTGGTTGTGGTAAAACGACGGTTGGCCGTACTATTTTAGGGCTATACGATGTGGATGGCGGGTCTGTTCTATTCGATGGTGTTGAAGTACATGCGCAAAAAGGCAAAGAGTATAAGGCGCTTACTAAGCAAATGCAGATGATTTTTCAAGATCCATATGCGAGCCTCAATCCCAGAAAGACTGTGAGTGCAATTGTGGGTGAGGGCTTGGATATTCATAAAATGTACAAGACAAAGGCAGAGAGAATGGAGAAAATCTATAATTTGCTCGAGTTAGTGGGCTTAAATCGGGAACATGCCAATCGGTTTCCGCATGAATTTTCAGGGGGTCAACGTCAACGGATTGGCATTGCAAGAGCACTTGCGGTGGAACCCAAATTCATCGTCTGCGACGAAGCCATTTCAGCATTAGATGTGTCGATACAAGCACAGATTATCAACTTGTTGATGAAACTTCAATCACAATATGAGTTCACTTATCTCTTCATTGCACATGATCTGACAATGGTACAGCATATATCGGATTCTACAGCAGTGATGTATCTGGGAACACTTGTTGAAACAGGTCGAACTGAAGATATTTTTTCTAAGCCACTGCATCCTTACACCAAGGGACTTCTGGCAGCGGCACCTGAAGCCGATCCCGATTATGAAATGAGTAAACCCAGTCCAATTTTGACTGGAGAAGTCCCGAGTCCAATCAATCCCAAACCGGGATGTAGATTCTTTGGCAGATGCAATGTTGCCATAGAAATTTGCTCTAAGGAGAGACCTGCACTAGTGCCTGTGGATGAACATCATTTGGTGGCTTGTCATGTGGTGAATACGCTGAAAAGTGAGGTATAAATGATATGAAATCTTATAAATTAGAGGGCAGAGTCATCAATGGGCTTGATGATCATGTCATTGAAAAGGGTTGTGTACTCGTTGAACAAGATAAGATTGTCTTTGTAGGTACAGTGGAAGAATGTCCTAACTTAATCCCAGAATTGGTGGAAACGATCCAAATACCGAATGCAACGATAATGCCCGGATTTATAGACTGCCATGCACATGTGGTCGGCGCAGATTCGCAGGATTATGATGAGTGCACAGCATCACATATGGATTTAATTCTAAATGCGGCACATGACTTGGGTCAATTATTGGATTCAGGGTTTACGTCTATTCGAGATATGGGTCTCTTTGGACCATCGCTGAGCAGAGCAGTGGACCTGGGGCTTGTTAGAGGACCAAAGATTATGCCGAGCGGCCGTATTATCAGTGTCACAGCAGGTCATGGTGATCATGGATATCAATTTTCGAAGGCTTACTTAAATGAACATTCACCTTTATCTGTATTAGCTGATGGTGTGCCTGAGTGTCTTGAGGCGGTGAGAACACAATTTAGAAATGGTGCCAAGTTCATTAAAGTGATGGCAACGGGTGGCGTTTCATCACCTATTGATAAGATAACAGACGTTCAATTCTCTGAAACGGAACTCAAAGCGATTGTGGCAGAGGCAGAGCGACGAGGGACCTATGTTGCGGCACATTGCACGGGAACCGAGGGTACATTAAACGCCCTAAAAGCGGGTGTAAAGAGTATTGAACACGGGGTCATGCTAGATGAATCATGTATTCAAATCATGGTAGAGAACGATTGTACTTTGGTATCGACTTTGGCCATTTCATTGGGTATTCCCAAGATGAAGGCGGTATTGCCTGCGCATATTTATGAAAAAGGCAAAGTCTGTGCAGAGAAAAACTTGAAATCTATTGAAATGGCAAGAGCTGCAGGTATTCGAATTGCCTTTGGGACGGATTATACGAATTCTAAAAATACACGTTACTCAGATATTGGTAAAGAGTTCGAGGCAATGATCGAAGCAGGATTAACACCAATGGAAGCGATTCAATCCGCCACGAAAAATGCGGCTTATTTGCTCAAGCAGAGCGATGAGGTAGGAACCATTGAAGTGGGGAAGACAGCAGATCTGGTCATGGTATCTGGCAATCCTTTAGAAGATATTTCAGTATTGCGCGGTTCGGAAAAGATTAAGATAATTCTCCAGAATGGTGTTTTAGTCAAGAGAAGTGAATAACCTAAAGAGTGGTCTTTTGCAATTTGAGAATTGATATGCTAAAATCAGTAATTGAAGACGCTTGATTTGGAGGGAAACATCGTGGAAAATGATAAAGAACGTGTATTTGATTTTTTAAATAGAACGATAGAGGGCATTGCAAAGATGTTTGGCTCATCTTGTGAAACGCTTATTCACGATATGTCTAAACCAGGACATCCTGTACTCGCCATTTATAATGGGCATGTGAGTGGGCGGCAGGTTGGATCTACTGCTGATATCTATGGCCTGAATGACGGCAATGATGAAGTGTTCTTTACAAATCGCGACTATGTGGATCACTTAGTGGTAACGTCAGCAGGGCGCCATGTTAAGAGTTCAACTTTTAACTATATTGGTGAAGACTATCATTATGCGTTGGGCATAAACTTTGATTATACTGCGATCGTTTCTGCGTCTAACTTGCTGATGGAACTCAGCCATGCGGGTTCTGATCTCCAAAGCGCCATTAAAGATGATAAAGTGACTTATATCAATGATCTGTTTGATGCATGTCTGGCTTCAATTGGAAAGCCTATAGACCGTATGAAAAAAGCAGATCGCTATAGACTTGTGTCACTTTTATACCAGAAGAAAGCTTTTAATTATCAAAAATCAGTCTTATTCGTAGCTGAAAAATTAAAGGTATCGCGCTATACTATTTATAAATACATTAATGAAATTAAAGAGAATGAACAAATTTAAATCATAAAGACGACGCCCAAGATGGGCGTCGTTTTCCAGTGTATATTACTTATGCATATGCATATACATATACTTGTACTTCTACTGTATGTCTATACAGTAGACTTATAGAGATTTCGCACGAATAACTCACAGCCTCACTGTTGATCATCAATAAACGCCTTGCATAAATACATTTTGCATAAAAAACAAGCTGATGTAGGCGAGAATCATGGAAAGCATTGGCGTTAACAACCACCCAAAAGAGATGTTACGCAGCTTCTTCAAATTGATGTTTTTATCCCCTCTTGCAAGACCAATCCCGATAATTGATCCTACAATCGCCTGAGAACTCGATACAGGCACAAGTGGGATCGTAGGCAGATGTAGGGAAATGAGCAAATGTTGAAGGGAAACCGAACCAAATAAAAACAGGACAAAAGAGCTGGATAAGACCACAATAAGAGCGCTGGAAGGTGAGATCTTATAAATACTGTTGCCTACAGTTGCCATGACGTTATGCGAGTAAGTGAATATGCCGACTGAAATTGCCACAGCGCCTAAGAAGAACAAGATTTCTGTCTGATTGATCGTAAAGAAATAAAGATCTAATGGCGGGAGTGTGATCGAATTAGTGAAAACGCCCATGACATTTGCAATGTTATTTGCACCTAGAGAATATGAACCAAAGGCGCCGACGACAATGAGTCCAGTGCGAATATAATAATGTCTCATGAAAATGTTGAGTTTGAGTTTTCTGGTTTTTCGGATAAAGAGTTTATAAAAGATAATAGAGAATATCGCAGCAAGCACAGGGCATAAAACCCAAGTCAGTACAATCTTAGTGAGCACTGCAATACTGGTTGGATTAGAAGAAAAGAGATTCCAACCGATAATGGCGCCGACGATGGATTGAGAAGTTGATACAGGCAGTCCATATCGAGTCATGATGAAAACTGTGAAAGCAGAAGCAAGCGCAACAACAAAAGCCCCTGGAAGAGACGTAATAGCACCGAGCTTACCAAGTGTATGACTGGCACCTGAGCCACTGCTGACAGCGCCGATTATAACAAAGATGCTCATGATGATGGCTGCTGTTTTAAATTTGATGACTTTAGCGCCAACGGCAGTACCGAAAAGGTTTGCGGCATCATTTGCGCCTAAAGACCATCCGAGAAATAAACCGCTTGAAATATAAAATAGAGTCATATTCATAAAATCACCTAAATCTCTCTTTTTATGATGAAAATAGAAAGTTTGTCTCCAATTAATTCTGCTTCATCAGAGATGCCTGCAATCATGCTTGTGAATGCCTTAAGCTGTCTCTTTTCTGCAAGAGAAGAAACGATTTGATCGTTGAAAAGTGCATAATTTATTTTTTCTTCTAAAATATCCGTTTCGTGCTCGTAAAATTTTATTTTGCTGATATGTGAGGATGCCATGTATAATTCGCTTAAGAAAGCTCTGGCTGCAGACAGTAAAAATTCAGCAGCTTTTATGGTGCTGGCAACAAGTGCAAGAATATCCTTATCTAGAACATCTGGAAAGACAGGTTTTTGAATGTGGAATTCTTTTGAGATTTCTTCAGTGGCGTCGATGATATTATCAAGGCTTTTTACAAGTGAGAGCACGTCGGCACGTGTATCTGGGAGCAACATAAACTTGTAAAGAGACGTTTTGATTTCCAGTTCTAGATTGTCTGCTTCGGTTTCTAAAGTGCGTATACGGCCAAAGGTTTCTTCAAATGCTTCATAATCTTCTGAAAGATGAGCTGCAATGGCTTTCTCAAGGAGTAAAAGACTTTGTGAAATGGTGTCTAAGAATTTTTCGATTTTCATGTTGAGTTCGATAGATTTTTTAAATATAGAATTCATAAGCAATGCCCCCCTTATACATAATTGATACCTCAATATAAGTATTGTCAAACTAAAATCTGACGCATAATCTAGAAAATAACGATGAAATTGTCCAGTGGGTGTGATACGATGTTAACTATAAATATTCTGAAAAATACTTAAGGAGTGTTCAATATGAATCCAATAGAGTCTATTTTAAAAGATTATCCAATGATGGTACTGGATGGTGCCTTCTCAACGGAGTTAGAGCAAAAAGGATGTGATCTTAACGATCCGCTATGGTCTGCTAAAATACTCATCGAAAACCCAGATTTGATTGCAGCAGTACATGAGGATTACTATAAGGCCGGTGCAGATTGCGTGATTACAGCAAGTTATCAAGCCACTTATGAAGGTTTTATGAAAAGAGGTGTCAGTGAAGCCGAAGCAGGTAGGTTGATTGCATCATCTGTTGAAATTGCAAAAGGCGTAAGAGATCGATTTTGGTCCAATGCAGAAAATCAAAAGGGGAGACCTAAACCGCTTGTTGCGGCATCAGTAGGACCTTATGGGGCTTACCTTGCCGATGGATCAGAATACCGTGGCAATTATGGACTCGATAAAAAGGCACTTTCAGAATTTCACAAGAGACGTATGCAGACGCTTGTTGGCGCTGGTCCGGACATTCTGGCGTGTGAGACGATTCCTTGTCTCGTGGAGGCACAGGCAATTGTCGATGTGCTTGGTGAATATCCTGAGATGTACGCTTGGATTAGTTTTAGTGCAAAAGATGGACAACACATCAACAGTGGTGAGCGCATAGAGGACTGTGCAAAATGGTTGAATGACAAATCTCAGGTTGCCGCTATAGGTGTGAATTGTACAGCACCGGAATATATGGAAGCTCTAATTGAAGCCATCAGAAGGGGTACAGATAAACCTATTATTGTATATCCAAACTCTGGGGAACACTATGATGCAATAGAAAAGTCTTGGCATGGGTGTTCCAAATCAGAACATTATGCAATGGATGCAATGAAATGGCATCAGAAAGGTGCCCAGATTATCGGTGGGTGCTGTAGAACAACGCCTCTGCATATTCATGAGATTGTGGCACTCGCACAGCGCAACTTGTAAAATCGAATAGTGATGGCTGTAGTACTAGGTTCGACTGGGTAAAATACAATTGCGTTTCGTTAATTTAATTAGAAACATGTTTGGCATAAAAACATCATTTCTATGCATGATTATACATTTGTGTGAAATATCATTTGTGTATAAATGGCGGAGAAAAGGTGTTTTTTTATGTATATTCAAAAAAAATACAAAAAACACTTGATATTTAAGCAATATGCGAGTATATTAATTGAAAGAGTTGAATAAATATGCTTAAATATGTATTTAAATTAACTAAGGGGGATACGATGAAAAAGATATTAGCAGTAATTATGGTTATGATGCTTGCAATTGGACTTGCAGGTTGTGCACCTAAAGAAAAAGAAGCAAATGCAGCAGCGCCGGCGCCAGAATCAACTAATGAAGCCGCAGCACCTGCGCCAGAAGCAGCACCAGAGAAATTGGTGATCAAGGTTGGAACGGACGATGCGTATCCACCTTTTGAGTATCATGAAGAAGCAACCAATGAGCTGATCGGTTTCGATGTGGATTTTGCCAAAGCACTTGCAGAGGAAATGGGTGTTGAAATTGAGTATGTACCTACTGCATGGGATGGTATTTTCAACGGCGTGAATACGGGACAATACGATATGATCATATCTTGTGTAAGTATTACACCAGATCGTATCGAAGGTTTTGGGATGACAAATCCATACCTTTCAAATGGAATTGTCATCGTATCAGCGGCAGATGGTGAGCAGGCAACTTCAATTGACCAACTCGATGGCAAGAAGGTCGGCGTTCAGCTTGAGACAACAGCGGATATCGCTGCCAAAAAATTCATTGCAGATGGCACAGATATTTCACTATCTCAATTTGATTCAGTAATGGAGGCGTTTGCAGCACTTAAGGGTGGTTCGATTGAATACATTTTAGTGGATAGTTCAGTGGGTGGCTTCTATATCTCAACAGATCCTGAGTCTTTCAATATCACATCGGGTCTTTTATCTAATGAACCAATAGGGATTTGTATGGCAAAAGAGAATACAGAGTTACTTGAAAAAGTCAACGCAGGGATAAAAGCGCTTCAAGATAGTGGGAAGATGACAGAGATCTCTCAAAAGTGGTTCTCAGCAGATTTTGCAACTAATATTGATGCTGAAATTAAAGTAATCGAATAGAGCACATATTCTGATAGATGTAATCTAGAGAGCGCGTAAAATGAATAGATGTAAAATTATGACCTGTCACTCCCGGTGGCAGGTCATCTTAATAATATTCGGAGTATAAAAGGTAGGGGAGTTAAAATGTTAAACGAAGTGCAAATTCAAGCAATTATAAAGGGGACAGGCTATACGATCATTATTGCGATTGTCGCGGTTATAATCGGTACTGTTTGCGGCATGCTAGTAGCTTTGGGCCGTATATCCCACAACAGGATACTCAATAAGATTTCATGGCTTTATGTGTGGTTCTTTAGAGGCACACCGTTATTACTACAGTTGTTCATGATTTATTACGCGATGCCTTTGATCATTAAAGATTTAACAGGACATCCTTTTCCGATAAATCCATTGATGGCGTGTTTTGTCGCTTTTGGTCTCAATTCAACGGCTTATATGGCAGAATTTTTCAGAGCGGGTATAGAATCCATTGATAAAGGGCAATTAGAAGCATCAAAGGCTTTGGGCATGAGCTATAATCAAGCCATGTTTAAGATCATTATTCCTCAATCCTATAAGAGATTGTTGCCTTCTGTGGGCAATGAATTCATCATGTTAATTAAAGATACCTCACTTGCTTCAACCGTGGCGATTTCAGATCTGCTCAGAACCACTAAAACGATGAGTAGTTCATCAGGCAATTGGATTTATTATGTCTATGCAGCATGTGTTTATTTGCTGATGACTTCTATTATTCAGTTTGGATTCGATAAGCTTGAGAAGAAGGTGGGTGCTTATGAGTAAAGAGATGATACAAGTGGTTGATGTGCATAAATCATTTGGAAAATTAGAAGTTTTAAAAGGCATTAATTTCTCAGTCAATGAGAATGAGGTCGTCTGTATTTTAGGTGCCAGTGGCTCTGGTAAGTCAACCATGCTCAGATGTATGAATCATTTAGAGCGCATCACATCTGGTGAAATATATATTGATGGTGAACTTGCGGATAAAAGAGAAAATGATAAAGATATGATTAAGATTAGCCCAGAACATGCACAGGAACTCTGTATGGAGCTGGGTATGGTATTTCAACGGTTTAATCTATTTCCACATTTGACGGCACTTGAAAATGTTATGAAGGCACCTATGCTCGTTAAAAAAGTGGATGAAGCCACAGCACTTAAGGATGCAGAAGAATTGCTCAAATCCGTTGGTCTTTATGATAAGAAGGATGAATACCCTTCTAGACTTTCAGGAGGCCAACAACAAAGGGTCGCCATTGCCAGAGCACTTGCGATGAAACCTAAGATTATGCTCTTTGACGAACCCACTTCAGCACTTGACCCAGAACTCGTTGGAGAGGTTCTTGAAGTTATGAAGGACCTTGCTAAAAAAGGAATGACCATGATCGTGGTAACACATGAAGTCGGCTTTGCAAAAGAAGTGGGAGATCGCGTGATTTTCATGGATGGCGGTGTAATCTGCGAAGAAGGTACACCAGAAGATGTGATTGATCATCCGAAAGAAGAGCGAACAAAAGCGTTCTTTAGTAAGATCCTATAAGTCATAAAGTTTAATGATATGAAGTTTAATGATTGAAGTTTAATTAGATGTATTAAAAGCGTCTCGTATTTGTCTTGAGTATTCAATATGAGGCGCTATTTTTATGATTTTTAAAGAATTGGAGATGAAAGGCGTTAGTGAAAGTTGGACAGAAATTGTGACACGATCTTCAAAATTGAAGAATAAAGTATATTATGGTAAAATAAAGGAAGTTATCAATAATTAAATAGGGAGGAAATCGGGTGAGTTTTTTAATACATAATTTGGCAGAATTTTTAATTACTTTTATTGACATTTACATCACGGTTTTAGGGAACATATTTTCGATTTATTTTTTTCTAATGACGGTCTTGGCTCTATGTTTATGGTATATCAAGAAAAAGGAAATTTGGGAAGATACATATTCGTTTGAGCACGGATTAGCCATTTTAAATGGCACAGGGTTTGTCGTATTTTGTATATCCATTTACGATGCGATCGTTGAAGCAGGGCCAATGGGTGTGGCATATTCCTTCTTTTTGCCCGTGAGTTTGGTATTTGCAGGGATATCTATAGTGATGTTATTAGAGCTGATTACATTTAAGTCAAAGTATAGAAAAGCACATCAAAAAGTCTTTGTACGTACTTTAGTGTCGACCACGATAATTCTGATTATTTGTGTGGTCCTGTTTCAATTTCTAAAAAGTATGTATCGTTAGGGTGTTGTCCAATTTTTGACTTTTGACACCCTAGCCATGTATGTCTAAATAAAAGGAGCCTTTACATTGAATGAGATTAAACAGAAGAGAATAAAAAAAATAATCACACTAGTAGTGCTATTTGCGATTGTACTCCATTTAATACCGATTCCATTTCATAAAACTTATGAGGCCATTGAAATCAAGCTAGATGATCCTAATTATCTTGAATATACTAAAGTTCACATTGATGGACTATATAAAATTAATATAGGTGATGATGCGTTTGATGGTCATATTGGTGTAGAGGGTTACGATGTAACAGAAGGTGAAGTGATATGGGATATAAAAATAAGTACACATTTAAATTTAAGTGGTCTATCATATCAATTGGACACAGATAGAGATCCGATGTATAGTTTCGGTAATATCATTTCTGAACCTTTCTTTAAACATTTTGCATTAGTCGTTTGGGATAATATTGCAGAAAACAAAAAGGATGTTTTTAGAATTCCAGATCATGGACATTGGAGTGGGACTGATGGGTACTGTATTGTACCCAATGTCACAACACGAGAAGAAGCGCTTAAAGCATTGAAAGCACTTAATATGATTAAGGAGTAATGGTAATTGACCACTTGGTTATCTATGATGTGGCGCCATCTAATATTCAAGTTACAGTATTCAATAATACCTCTAAAGGGATTGATACATTATACAAATCATTAAATTATTACTCAAAAGTTGGTCAATTTACATGCGCTCTACAATTTCAGGGGTTATTTTTAGGAGTTGCTCACATTAGTCTTTATACATTTCTGAATGGACTTTCGAATAGACAATCACCTGAAAGGCAACCACAGCAATCCAACCGATGCCAGTTGCAAGTGCAACTGCAGCTAAAGCGCATTTCGATACCAATACATAAGATAAAATAACGCGGATGGTAATATGCAGGGTTGTTCCTAAAAAGGGAATTTTAACTTGTCCACTGCCTCGAAAGTAGCCCACAAAGGCACTGCCGATAAAGCATAAAAAGTAGAAACAGCAGATGATTTGGATGTAACGGATGCCAAGTGCAATTGCTTCTTCGTTGGCGTTGGATATAAACAATTTTAATAAGAGTCGTGCGTTAAAAAGCATCATGATTGAGATGAATAAGCCCAAAGCGGTTAGCAAGAAGAGCCCTTTTTTAAAGCCACTGATAGAACGTGCTCTATTGCCTGCACCTGTGTTTTGTGCCACAAATACTGAAATGGATTCTGCGCCACTGTTGCCAAAAGCTTGCGCGATGCCTTCAATTCGGGTCGTTGCTGTATATGCTGAAATGGCAGCAAAACCAATACTGTTTACAGCACCTTGTACCAGTAGTTTTCCAATATAAAGACTGGATTGATGCAGTGCAGATATGAATGCAAATTGAGCTGTTTTATGGATGAGACTTGAATCAAAGCGCATATCTTCTGGTCGGATCTTTAAAAAGGGAAGTTGCTTTAGTATATAAAGTTGACATAGCCCTGCACATAAAAGCTGAGAAATCACAGTTGCCCATGCAGCGCCTGCAATGCCAAAGTTTAATTTGGCTACCAGTAATAAATCTAAAAATATATTAAGGAGCATGGCAAAAATTAAAAAAAAGAGTGCTATTTGAGTGTTGCCAATTGCTCTCATGGTGGCCGATAAAAGATTGTATATAAAGGTAGCTAGTAATCCTATAAAGATGATATTCAGGTATTGTCTTGTGTAGGCTGTTATTTCTAAAGGGGTATGAATAACCTTTAACAAAATAGGCATAAAAGTGATTGCTACAATGCTCAAGCTCAGAGTACAAGCGATTCCAAGTACTATAGATAGAAAAAGCTCGCGTCTTAGAGTATTATAATCGCCTTTTCCATACAAAGTGGCAACAATAAGAGCAACACCAGTACATCCACCAGCAATGACAAATATGAAGAGATTCATAACCGTACCGGCAACACCTAATGCAGCAAATGCATTTTCACCAACATATCGGCCAACAATGATCGTATCTACCGTATTGTAGAGCTGTTGGATAATATTGCCGATGAGTAGTGGCAGTGCTAATTTGATGAGTTGTGATTGAATAGGTCCCTCTGTGAGGTTAACTTTTTTTCCCATAAATGAATCTCCTGAGGGAATGTGATGGATTATTCTGATGCACTCCCATTATAATTTTAAGAAATTTAATTGTAAAATGCTTATTTATTCAATATAATATGCACTATACTTAATATTATAATCAAACGATTGCATTTGAAGGAGGTTGTTTATGACACATCTTGAAATTGATGCTTTTCTTGCAGTTATTCAATACGGAAGCATCACAAAAGCGGCTGAGGCCCTGTTTGTCACACAACCTGCATTGAGCAGAAGGATAAAGGTTTTAGAAAAAGAACTTGGATATGAACTTTTTTTGAGGCAAAAGGGCATTAGAAGTGTTGAAATAACAGATTCAGGACGTCACTTTATCCCAATTGCAGAGCAGTGGAAGCACCTTTGGATGGAGAGCCTCAATGTGCCTATTAAAGACAATAGTATTATTTTAAACGTGTCATCATTAGACAGTGTGAGTACATATATTATGCCATGGGTTTGCCAGTCTTTTTTGAGGAATGCTCCAGGGATGAACTTGACGATTCGCACGTTGCATTCATTTGAAGCCTATGAACAGCTGGAAAATGGGCTCATAGATTTGGCTTTCATTTCAGATCAAATGTTTTCAAGACATATTGAAACCATTCCCGCGTATGAGGAAGAAATGTTATTTGTTTGTTCAGAAAGTGCGGCTTATCCACAGGTGGTACATCCTTCGGATTTAGATGCGAGTAAGCAAATAAAGTTACCGTGGAATCCGGAATATGAGATGTGGCATGAGTACTGGTTTGGGAGTGCTGTAAAACCGCGTGTATTTCTGGATAAAATGTCGCTCATGGAGCATTTTTTGATACTAGAAGAAAGTTGGGCTATTGTGCCTGCCTCTGCGGCGACTCAACTCAGTTTGAGTGAGAAAATAAAAATACACCAAATCAAGGATGGTCCAACAGATAAACGCATTTACTATTTACTTGGCAGAAAACGTAAAATGGATGCAACTCATAAATTTTTAGAGGCACTAGACGCCTACATTGCAACTCAAAGTGGCATTCAACCTCTGTTGAAATTAAAGTAAAATCAATTTTGTACAATCCGCATGAATCCATTTCTGATAGACTATTTCTAATGATAGTGGGATAGTTTCTTTTTATTCCGAGTGGCTATTACAATTGAAGGAGGTCTATTATGATTAAAGGTTACACATTACCAAGAACGCCAAAGGGCAAGGCAAGTCTGGTACCACATCCGCCTTGGCATTACGTGGGCGACGTTGTTGCGATTGAATACACTGCGGATCGTGCCCTAATTGAAGCATACTTACCAGAACCATTGACACTGGAATCCACAAAATGCTGTATCTACTTTGTGGATTGGCAATATGCGTCTGAAGATGGCAAGGAATATCTTGATCCGGTTGAAAGTCAATACAAAGAGACGATTATTTTAATGTCAGCTTCATATAAAGGAGAGTCTATGGCATATTGTCCTTATATTTGGGTGAGCCAAGACAAGGCTTTTTTAAGGGGGCTTATTCAAGGGTGGCCAAAGCAAATGGGAGAAACGCACATTTCTAAAGCATTTGCACTGGAATCCAAAGCGGCACCCACAGGACATTTTGGCGCCACGTTAACAGTAAATGGGAAACGTTATATTGAGAGCCAGATTCTTTTAGATGAAGAAAATGCGGAAATGCCTTCGCCTACATTTGCAGGTTCTGCACTGTTGAGATATTTTCCTAACCTTGTGGGCGATAAACACGACGAACCGCTTGTCAATGAGCTCGTTCAGTTAAAATCAAGAGATGTAAAAGTATCCACGGTGTCTAAAGGTGACGCGCAACTGAACTTTGTGGTGTCTTCTGAACACGAACTCAGCGATTTTGCGCCTGTTAAAGTGCTCGGTGGCTATCGATTCCAAGTGGCTTTAACGGTGGACGATTTAAAGGTACTTGAAAAACTGTAAATGAGCGAAACTTACGGAACGCCTTATGTGAAAATAGAGTATATCTGTATGAATATGGGTATAGACTATGTGACTATCAGATGTGTTGCAAACACTGATAGAATACAAATACATAAGGAGCGTAACCATGAAGAAAATGGATAAAGCGTTGTGGCCAATACTGATCGTTTCAGATCAAATTGGCATGAAAAACGATTCGGGCATCTGGTTAGATCGCATTGCGGAGAAATTGATTAAGGATCAAGATTGCAGTATAATCTATTCATCATCCTACACGGATGCCTGTGATATCGTCAGATCAAGAGAAGATTTAGGAACTGTCTTAATGGATTGGGATTTGAAAGAAGCGCGTGAAAAAACGAGTCTAAAGAACGGCGTTTGGCTGGATCAAATGGCTATGAGATATGGTGAAAACCATAAGTTCTCCGATAGAATGCATGCAAGCGCTCTGGTCGAGTTGATTCGGCAAATTAATAAAAATATACCGATTCTGTTGATGACATCCCACGGTTCGGTGGCAGAAATACCAAGTGAAATTTTTAGTCAAATTAACGGCACGGTTTGGAAATTTACTGATACGCCTGAGTTCTTATCGGGCCGAATAGAGCGCAATGTTCTGGATTATACCGCTGCGACATTGCCACCTTTTTTTTCTGAACTTGTGAGGTATGTGAATGAATACAAGTATGCGTGGCATACACCGGGGCATATGGGTGGACAGGGTTTTTTAAGAAGTCCTTCAGGAACGGCATTTCATAAGTTCTTTGGTGAAGAAGTTCTCAGGGCTGATTTGTCAATTTCAGTGCCCGAACTGGGTTCGCTATTAGATCATAGCGGACTCACGGGTGATGCTGAGAAGTATTCCGCAAGCGTCTTTGGCGCAAGTGAAACGTACTATGTTCTCAACGGCACTTCCACAGTAAATCAGATTATCTGGAGGAGTGAAGTGTCCGCAAATGAAAATACACTGGTGGATCGGAATTGCCATAAATCTTTGAATTATGCCATGGTGATCACAGATGCAAAACCAGATTACATGGTGCCACTTAGAAATAAGATGGGGATTATTGGACCGGTCGAATTTGATTTGATCCCCAATAAAAGTGAGGATTATTATAAAATGTCTGCACTTACAAACTCGACATATGATGGTGTGTGTTATGATGTGACCAAGGTGATTTCTAAGTTAAACTGTGCTCAAAATTGGCATTTTGATGAGGCTTGGTATGCTTATGCTAAGTTTCACCCGATCTATAAAGATCACTTTTCCATGGATGTGAAGCCTCAAGAGGATAAACTTATTTTTGCATCGCATTCAACGCATAAACTTTTAACCGCTTTTTCACAAGCATCCATGCTTCATATTAAATTGCCAAACGATATTGCTTGCGATGCTGAGAAGACAGAATTGTATAAGACGAGATTTAATGAGTCTTATATGATGCACGGTTCAACCTCTCCACAATATAATATGGTAGCTTCACTTGAAGTGGCATCAAAAATGATGCATGATAATGGTGAGGTTGTATTTGATAACATCATTCGTGAGGCTATTGAGCTGAGACGCAAGATTGTCAGTATTAAAAAAGAACAGTCCTTTAACACAGATGAAACGAAAAAGTGGTTCTTCGATTTATGGCAACCACCAGAAATTGGAGAAGCTGATACGATTGAAACGCTTCTTGACCAACAAAATTGGCTGATAGGTCCGAATAACAAAGCTTGGCATGGGTTTGATATAAAGACAGATTATGCAATGCTTGACCCCACAAAGATAACGTTTACTTGTCCTGGTTTCAATTCGGTGGAAGGTGTAAAAGCGACAGAACAAGGGATTCCAGCAGCAGTTGTAACGAATTATTTAATAGATAAGGGCATCGTCTGTGAAAAATCGGATTACTACTCATGGCTATTGCTCAATTCAATTGGAACGACTAAGGGTAAGCAGGGCACATTAATCTCAGAGCTTTTAAAATTTAAAGCCTTGTATGATTCAAATGCCTTGTTATCAGATGTTTTTCCAACACTGGTCCATAAATACCCGAAACAATATGAGCATAAAACACTCAAAGCACACTGCGATGAGATGCATCAAGCCATTTGCCAGTTGAAATTGCTTGAAAAAATGGAGGCTGCCTTTAAGTCTCTTCCAAAACAAGTGGTCAAGCCAAGGGCTGCTTATGATGGTGTTGTAAAAGGGCTGGTGTCTTATAAAACTTTAAATGAGATCAAAGCAAGTGATCAAGAGTATACAGCAGGTGTCATGGTGGTGCCATATCCTCCGGGAATTCCAATGATCATGGGTGGAGAATCTTTTATGTACACTTATAAAGATTATGAAAATAAAGCCAAAGGTGAATTTGTTAAAAATTCATCTGTACTGGATTACTTGCTCATGCGTCAGGATTTTGAGAATGCTTTCCCAGGATATGAAGGCGATATTCATGGGATTGAACGCACAACAGATGCAGAGGGCAAGGTACTGTTCATGACTTTGGTGCCTAAAACGAATTTATAGAGTAAAGCTATTTTAAACCAGCACAGTGGATGTGAATCTGAGAAAGAAGGTAACCTTATGGGAAAAAGCAAATTTGAAACCACACGCTTTTATGACATGATTGAAGTGAAAGTCAACGATTCGCATCCTCACGCTTACAAACCACATTTGCATTCAGAACTCGCCATTGGTATCATCGAAAAAGGTGAGACGATTTTGACCATCAACGAAGCAGATTATGAATTTGGTGCTGGTGATGCAGTGATCATCATGCCTTATGTCGTCCATAATTGTCAGCCTAGAGATATTCATAATTGGGCATTTACGATGATTTATCTAGAGGACAGTTTTCGGGATGCCCTCATGGACTCTTTAAGTCCTGACTTAAAAATTGGAATTGCTAAATTGGGACAACCAGAATACAATAAAATCAAAGAACTCACGGGTATTTTAAAATCAGAGCAAGATGCTTTTCTAAAAGAAGTTGAAATCATAGACTGTATCAACATGATTGTGGATGCTATTGATGTGAGAGTTTCTAAAGAGAAAGATCTCGTGATGGAACGCATTAGAATTTATATAGAAGCACACTTTTTAGACAGTTTAAGTCTAGATGAAATTGCAACTGAATTCGATTTTAATAAATTTAGTCTCATAAGACGTTTTAAAAAGCTTTATAATGTGACGCCCAGTGCTTATCAGTTACAGCTTAAAGTCAATTACGCAAAGCATTTATTGAAGGGTGAAAATGATCTTGCAAAAGTTGCCCTAGAAGCCGGTTTTTACGATCAAGCTCATTTTTCAAGAGAGTTTAAAAAAGCCACAGGGTTGACACCTTTTCAGTACATAAAATCAAATTAAAAGGGGGATGCTGTGAGAAGAAGACTTGGCATAGTAACATCGAGTAGAGAAGTTGGCCTAGAGTATGTCAGGCAGATTAGAAGTGCGCTTGGTGATGGCTTTGACATGATTTCTTACTCTTTTGAAGCCAATAATATCAACACGATTTCTAAAATAGATGCTTTGGTGTTTAGTACCATATCCCAATATGAAATACTAAAAAAGCATTTGTCAGATGACATTGAAATCATCATATGCAAACTGACTATCTCTAAAGAAGGCTATGAACTCATTAAGAGGACACCAATATTAGGGAGCGCTATGCTGGTGAACTTGAGCTTTGAAATGTGTATTGAAACCATAGCAACACTTCAGCAATTAGGGGTAGAAGGTATTGAGTTAGTGCCTGTATATCCTAACATGAATTCGATTCCAGACCTTAAAGTAGCCGTAACCACTGGCGAAAAAGGCTTGGTACCACCCGGGGTGGAGCAGATTATTGATCTTGGGCATCGAAAAATCGATAAAAACACAATCCTAGAAATTGCTGTGGCAATGCAAATGGAGAATGTGCTCTCTGGTACACGTGTCGCTGATTATTTTGAGCATTTAGCCTCTTATAATCACGGCGTTGAATTTCTGATCAGCAAATCTAACCATATCATCAGACATTTTAAAACGTTGCTTTCCATCATGGATAAAGGTGTTCTCAGCATAAATGGCAAAGGTATTATCGAGAATTGCAATCAAGTGGCAAGAAGCATGGTGGGCGAGAACAAATCCCTTTTAGGGATTAAAGCAGAAGATCTTTTTCCGCAGATGGATATAAACCGGTACTTAAGTTCTCCAAAACCCGTATTAAATCAGTTGATTAATGTAAATGGCAACATGCTTACAGTTTCATTCGTCCCAGTGAAAGGATTAGAGGATTTTGAAGTAGATGCACTTGATGGTGTTTATATGCTCCTTGAAAGCTTTGAATCTGAAGAAGATAAACAGAATATGCTCAGGTTGCAATTGGCCAATAGAGGTCATATTGCTAAATATAATGTAGATCATATTATTGGTAAAAGTAAAGCTGTGGAAGATGTTCGAAAACTAATTATACGCATGGGCAATTCACAATCAGCTGTACTGATCACAGGTGAAAGTGGCACTGGAAAAGAACTCACAGCTCAGGCGATCCACAATGCCTCTCCCTTTAAAGACAAGCAATTTGTGGCAATAAATTGTGCTGCGATTTCATCAAATCTTCTTGAAAGTGAATTGTTTGGCTATGAAGCGGGTGCTTTCACGGGTGCTTCTAAAGGTGGTAAGTCGGGGATTTTAGAACTTGCGCATAATGGTACTTTATTTTTAGATGAAATTGGCGAGATGCCGTTAGAGTTACAGGCAAAATTGCTTCGCGTTATTCAAGAGAAAGAAGTGATGCGTGTCGGTGGCAATAAGATTATCAAAGTCAATTTTAGAGTGATTGCAGCAACGAATAAGAATCTGCTTAAAGAAGTTGAAAGAGGTACTTTTAGACAGGATCTTTTCTACAGACTCAATGTTTTGCCACTTCACATACCAGCTCTAAGAGAACGCGTAGAAGATATAACCGTTTTGATTGAGTCCATAAAGAGTAAAGAGGGTTACCACTTTTTATTATCTGATGAGGTCATTGCTTTTTTTAAGGCCTATGATTGGAAAGGCAATATTAGAGAACTCAAAAATTGCATTGAGTTTTTTGACAATATAGGCAAAGCAATTATTTCAATGGAAGATTTGCCACACTACATGGATGATGTGCAGGGATCGTATTATATACCAATGCAAAGGCCTGTTGAGGGTGAGCTCAATGATAAATGCCGTGAAGATGGCAATGATGAAATTGTCGATGCATTGACTGATCATGAATCATTTGTACTGACACTGTTATATGACAGTTTTCTAAGGCGAAAGCGGCTTGGAAGGAGGAGTATCTCTGAAAAAGCTTTTGAAGTGGGGCTCTATTTAAGCGAATATGATATTCGTGCCATTATGAACACACTTAAGGATAAAGCACTGATTTCTGTCAGTTCAGGAAGAGGTGGCAGTACCATTTCACCAAAGGGAATAGAATGGATTAGAGCGTGCCAGTAAAGATAAAGATAATTTAATTAAAAGGGTTAAAGGGCGATCCAAAACGCCCTTTAACCCTTTTAATATATATGAACCCTTGCAATATTTTGGTGAGAAGTGGGTATTTAGAGGTGTATGACGATTTCTTATCATTTGGCATCAGAATTGCACTAAGTATAGGTGCGTCGACGCCGATGAAGAAACTTTAAAATGGGGAGGTTCACATGTCTGAGATTATTTCAAAGCGTTCTATTTTTAAATCGTATCAATCGATGATATTACTATTAATAGGTATCATTACGGGGTGTATCGTTGGTGCGGTCATGGGGGAAAAGGCTCAAATGTTCAAGCCTTTTGGTCAAATATTTTTGAACTTAATGTTTACAGCAGTGGTGCCATTGGTATTTTTTAGTCTTTCGAGCTCAGTTGCAAAGATGACCAATATGAAAAGACTTGGTAAAATTTTAAAAAATGCATTATTAATATTCTTCATTACGGGTATTATAGCTTCTATTTTTATTATTGCAGTTGTGACAGTTGTTCCACCCGCACAAGGCGTTAGTATTGAAATGGGTACGTATGATGAAGCAAGTCAAATGAACATGATGGATCAAGTGGTTAAGGCGCTTACGGTTAGCGATTTCAACTTGATTCTCTCTAGAAATGCAATGTTGCCATTGATCATATTCGCCATTGCATTTGGTTACTGTGTGAGTTTTGTTTCTAAAGAAAGGGGCCTCATTAATAATCCTGTGACGGACTTTTTAGATATTTGTTCTGAAGCCTTTATGAAAATGATCAATCTCATCATGCTTTATGCGCCAATTGGTTTGGGGGCTTATTTTGCTTCACTAGTCGGGACTTATGGTTCAGAGCTCATCAATGCCTATGCAAGAGCCGTCATTATGTTTTTCCCAATTTGTATTGTCTATTTTTTAGTGTGTTTTACGGCTTATGCGTATTATGCAGGTGGTGTACGTGGGATCAAAGCATATTATGCTAATATTTTACCAGCAGTCGTGACTTCTCTTGCGACTCAGAGTTCAATCGCAACATTGCCAACGAATCTTACAGGCACAAAGCGTATGGGCGTTCCAGAGGACATATCCGATATCGTACTGCCACTAGGCGCTACGATTCATATGGATGGGACCGCGCTGACAACACTTATGAAGATTGCTTTCTTATTTGGTCTTTTCAATATGCCATTTACAGGGCTAAACACTTGGATAACAGCTATTGCAATTTCTGTTATGAGTGGTGTGGTTATTAGTGGTATTCCAGGCGGCGGCATGATGGGTTCGCTGATTATTGTAGGTTTCTATGGTTTTAATCCAGATGTGATTCCAATTATCGTCACAATAGGTATGTTGACAGATGCCATAGCAACCATGGTAAATGCCACAGGAGATGCCGTGGCGGCAATGATGGTGACAAGACGCGTTGAAGGCAGAGATTGGATGGATAAAACGTCTGATCAAACCTATGCACCCTTAGAAGACGTTAAAGCGAGTTAAGAAGCAGAAGATAAAGAAAGGGAAGCTAATCCATGTATAAATTTGATGAAAAAGTAAATCGAAGTAACACCAGTTCTGTTAAGTATGAAGAAATGAATTTAAAGTTTGGACGTTCAGACTTAATGCCCTTTTGGGTTGCCGATATGGATTTTAAATCGCCACAGTTTATGTTAGATGCCTTAAAAGAGAGAGTAGATCATGGGATTTTCGGTTACACGAAGCGGATGCCTGAATATTATGACGCTGTGGCAAGTTGGCTAGACAAAAGACACGGTGTCGTGATTCAAAAGAGTGATATTGAGTATGGACCAGGTGTTGTTTTCTTACTCAACATGATGATCCGTTTATTTACAAAACCGGGTGAAAAGATTTTGATTCAGTCCCCAGTTTACTATCCTTTTAAAGCGATTATCGAAAAAAATAAACGTATTGTAACCGATAATGTGTTGGTTTTAAATGAATCGCATTATGAAATCGATTTTGAGGATTTAAGTCAAAAAGCACAGGACCCTGATTGCACAATGATGCTACTCTGTAATCCACATAATCCCATAGGACGTGTTTGGAAAGAAGCAGAGCTTTTAAAAATTGCACACATTTGCAAAGAAAACAAAGTTCTGTTGATATCGGATGAAATTCATTTTGATCTCGTTTATAAGCCAGCGGTGCATTATTCACTGGGTAAATTAGGCACTGAATTTGACGATCATATCATCGTCTGCACAGCGCCAAGTAAAACCTTTAATATTGCAGGGCTTCACAGTGCTTACTGCCTAATTAAAAATAGCGATATGATGAATCTGTATCGAGAAGAGTTAGGGTTATTAGACCTAAATAGGTCCAATGTTTTCAGCAGAGAACTGACACAAGTTGTCTATGAAAAAGGGGCAACTTACGTAGATGAACTCGTGGCGTATATTGAAAGCAATATTGTTTTCGCAAAGGATTACATCGAAAAACATATCCCCGAAATCAAACCCATGCCAATGGAAGCGACTTACTTGATGTGGCTTGATTGTAAAGCACTGAGGCTTTCAAATGAGGCACTAGACGATCTTTTTATAAACAAAGCAAAATTGGCCTTGGACAGTGGTTATTGGTTTGGAGATTCAGGTCAAGGCTTTATGAGACTTAACTTAGCCTGTCCCAAATCCATGTTAGAAGAAGGCCTGATGCAGTTAAGCAATGCTGTAAAAAGTATCCAATAAGTTGATTAAAGTGAAAAAGACATAAGGAGATAGAGTCATGAAATTTAATACGAAAGCAATACACTATGGGGCAATTCACGATAAACAATTTGGTGCTCACGTGAGTCCACTGTATCAAACCTCAACATTTGTCTTTGATGATTGCGCTCAAGGTGGAGATCGTTTTGCAGGGCGAGATAGTGGTTATAAGTATACGCGTTTAGGCAATCCAAACACAAATGAAGTGGCAGCAAGAGTGGCAGCACTAGATGAGACTGATGCTGGGCTTTACACGAGTACTGGCATGTCGGCAGTATCCACAGCACTTCTTGGACTCTTAAAGGCAGGAGATCACTTTATTGCATCGGATTGTCTTTACGGGGGTACTGTGGCAGTGATCAATAAAGTCATCACTCAATACGGCATTGAAATGGAATACGTTAAAGTTAACGACGAGGATGCTTTTAGAAATGCCTTTAGACCTAATACGAAAGTCGTTTATATTGAAACACCGGCGAACCCGACATTGGAACTGATTGATATTGAAATGGCTGCAAAAATAGCACACGAACACGGGGCTGCTCTAATCGTTGACAATACGTTTATGACGCCTTATCTACAAAAGCCAATATGTTTGGGTGCAGATGTTGCGGTTTACAGTGTTACTAAGTACATCAACGGTCATGGTGATGTTGTGGGCGGCATTATCACGGGTAAACAAGCTTTTATAGATAAAATCAACAATCCACATCTTTTAAATTTAGGCGGAACGGGATCGCCATTTGATGCATGGCTTGTGGCAAGAGGTTTAAAGACACTTGGTCTTCGCATGGAAAAACACTGTGAAAATGCCATGAGCGTTGCCCGATATTTAGAGAAACATCCTAAAGTGGATAGAGTCTATTTTCCAGGTCTAGAATCATTTCCGCAATATGCACTTGCTCAGAAGCAGATGAAATTGTTTGGGGGTATGATTGCCTTTGAATTAAAAGGAGGATATGAAGCTGGCGAGAAACTGTTGAATCATTTAGAACTCATCTCTTTGGCTGTGAGCTTAGGTGGCGTGGATTCTCTAATTCAACATCCGGCATCGATGACGCATGCCGCTGTGCCGCCAGAGGAAAAAGTCAAGGCGGGGATCACGGATGGTTTGGTTCGTATTTCAGTAGGAATAGAAGATATAGAAGACTTAATAGCAGATTTGGACAATGGCTTTAAGTATGTTTAGTCCGAGCATCAAAAGTCAAAATTTGAATACCTCTTCTACCCTGTGGTGACGTTTATGAGAAGGACATACAGCATAGGGGAACGGCTTATGCGAAACTGCCCTTTAACTATGAACAAACTTATAATTTAGAACAAAGAAGGCCTTAAGTCATCTCGATGATGAGATTGTTTAAGGCTTTTCTATTTGTGCAAGAAAGGATAAAGAGAAAAAATCTCTTTATCTTTGACACGGGAATCATATGGGTTTATAATAATGATGAAGAGAAAAAATCTCTTCAGGAGGTATAGATTATGCTTATAAGATTTAGCGTTGAAAATTTCAAATCCTTTGACGATAGACAAACGCTTGTGATGATTCCAGCTAAAAAGCTTAAGACTAACAAAGAACATGTGATTCCTTTGAACAAGGTGTCTGTTCTCCGTAATGCGACTATATATGGAGCAAATGCTTCAGGCAAAACGAATATTATAGATGCAATCCGGTTTGCAAAGTATGTGATTACAAAGAAAATCCCTATAGAAGCTAGCAAAATGTACTGTAGAGTTTTCTCTGAAAATCAAGAAATGGAAAGTAAATTTGATTTTGAAATCTACAAGAACGGCAAATTCTATGCCTATGGTTTTAGTTTATTAATGAGAGATCAGATCATAAAATCTGAGTGGCTTTATGAACTATTGCCGGGAAAAAACACTCAGACTATGCTGTTTGAAAGAGAGACCGATACCAACAAACTTGAGCTTGGCGAAAATTTGATGCTCGACGAGATTGATACCATGCGTTTTAAAACCTATAAATTGGACTTTGAAGATAACAATACAGGGCTATTTATTAGAGAAATGAACCGCAATAAAAAGATGAATGAGGAATCAAAACTCACTTTTTTCAGAGATGTTTTTGAATGGTTTGATGAGGATTTGGTAACGATTTTTCCTGATCAACCCATTACAGATTTTGAATACTTCTATGGTGATGGTGGCAATGATAAAATCAATGAAATCATTGAATTGTTTGATACAGGAATCTCAAAAGTCAAAATTGAGGAAATATCTGTTGCAGATTTAAAAAATAAAATACCTACTAAAATAGCGGATGATATTCTACAATCCTTTAAAAACAAAGTTGAAGACTCTGCGGATAATATGAAGACTATGATGTCGTTAAGAACAAATAATGCTTTCTATAATATAAAGGGTGCTAAGAGGGAAGAACCAGTCATTTCGACTATTATGCTTGAGCATGGCAATGCATTTAGCGACTTTGAATTCTCAGAAGAGTCCGATGGCACAAGAAGATTATTTGACCTACTGGACATTTTAATCAGCAATGAAAAGAACAAAATTTACGTGATCGATGAATTGGAGCGAAGCCTTCACCCAAAGCTGACCTATAAGTTCTTAGAACTTTTTTTCGACCATCTCAAAGAGAATGATACGCAACTTATTTTTACAACACATGAATCAACTATTATGGATCAGGAATTATTAAGAAGAGATGAAATTTGGTTTGTAGAGAGAAATAAGAATAACATTTCACATTTATATTCGCTAGATCGTTTTAAGGAGCGTTATGATAAAAAAATAAGCAAGGCATACCTTGAGGGTAGATATGGAGCAGTGCCTGTACTGAAAAACTTTTCAGACAAGGTGGGTGAAGAAGAATGAGCCCTCTGAGAGAATTCCGGTCACTTACAACTAGATTTGAAGAAGACGTTAAAATAGATCTATTAAGAAGATACTATTTGATATTTGAAGGTGCCAATACAGAAAGGAAATACTTTCAAGGTGTTGCTAATAATAGAAAAGAGCTGGATATCAATAGTCAAATTGAACTTGTGATTCTTCATAAGGAAGGTGATATCGGCAGTTTCAGCCATCCAATTAAATTACTGGAGTTGATTGAGGAAAAGAAAAAATACTTAAAGCGTAATGGCAAATTTGATAGAACAATTGATAGATTTGTAATTGTCTTTGATCGTGACAGCTATGAAGCGACAAAGGATTATGTTGAATTTATAGATAAAGCAAGTGTAGATAATATTCTGATAGTGACTAGTCCATGTTTTGAACTGTGGTTGATTTTGCATTATCAAAATGCTATTGAAAAACATATTATACCTAATAAGAAGAGATTGTTTGATAATGAGAAAGTGAGTAGTTCACATACCTTTGCGAGTCGATTATTTTCTGAAATCTCAGGAACTAATCCTAAATCGGGAACATTTTTCAATAAATTAAAGAGCAGGATTGATCTTGCGATTGAGCAAGAGAAGTCATTAGAGCGGGATATTTTTAAAATGGATACAGAAATCGGATCAAATGTTGGGGTTTTGATTGAACAGATGAGAGAAGATCCAAGGGATATGCTTAATAAAGATTAGTAGTTGAAATGAAAAGTATTGATCCTTTTCAAAATTTTAGTGTTTTAGAAGTAATTAAAATGAGCATATATTTTTGTACAGAATACATTAAAATTCTAAGGAGTAAAAATGTGGAAATAAATGAGAACCCGTTTGAATATCATGAAAATGTTGAATATGTAGCATGCGTTGGCAACAACGGTGGAACAGATAATTATGATATTCTAATAGGCTTTAGAAAATCTGTTGAAGTTCTAATTAATGCTGTCAAGCAAGGTGCTTCTGAGGATACTCTAATTTATCCGATTCTGTACAATGCGAGACATAGTGTTGAATTAAGTCTGAAATTGATTATTGAGAGAATTTTTAAAATTTATGATATTAAAAAGAAAGCGATTGATCCAACGGATAAAAGAACATTTACTCATGATATTAAGATATTAGATTCAGTTATTCTTAAATATTTTGGAGTTGATAAACGAATTTATGAACTATATAATAAAGCAAATACTTTTTTAGTGGATTACTTTTTTGATGTAGATGGTGATGCTTTTAAATATGATACGGATCATAGTGGCAATTATCATATGATTAAACATGGTATCTCGTCAATTAGTATTGATATCCTCGAAGTTAAGTTTAATGAGCTTATGCAATTGCTTGATGAATTAATTTACAATCTTAATCTTATGTGTGATGAATATAAAGTCGGGACTTTCACAAAAAGTCTTTCAAGAGAAGATATCAAAAATATCGCTCATTCACTTCCTAAACGTGAGCAGTGGGTAAATGAAGTGTTTAAGGATAAAAAGAATAAAATTAGATCGGAATACGGCATTGGCTCTCATGAATTATCGGAAGTAATTAATCTGATTCAGAAACATAGAGAATTTTGTGTCCTGATCAATTTGGAGATCCTGATTGGGGATATTCCGATCAATGAACTCAGAGATTACGCCAATTTAGTTTTGAAAATTGAAAAGTACAGTATTGAAAATGAACAACATCCATTCTCCAAGGAGTTGCTATTTAAAATCCAAGAAAAGGAAAGATTAAGGAAAAGATTATCTGAAGGCATTTCTGATAGCACCATAACTTTCTTGATGACATTTAGAGAGTTCGGACGTTGCATGGAATGCTACTCAGAGATGTTTGATGAGATTCATGCTTACTTTAAGAGCTTAAATTTAAATAGGAGAGATTCTCTTAATAAACTCAGTAAGTTAAGCACTTGTAAGTGTGTTTTAGTTGGAATGGAAAGATGTGGCCAAAAAACATATAAGAATGTTATCGAAAGTATAATGAATTTTTAGTATATGAGATTTCAAGGCCCTTTGTATTCAAAATACGGACGAAAATCAATATTTTTTCCTTTACTTATTAAAAGATCCATCCCTTATACGACCACGCACATGGCCACAACGCCTAAAAAGGTTAAGAGAACACCGCCGATCTTAGCGTAATCTTTGGATTCAGAGAGCAAGTTTATCCCCAAAATACTGCTGAAGATAATGCTGAGCTGTCTGATTGGTGCGATTATGCTCACAGGTAACGTTTTCATGGCAAAGAGTACAAGTACATAAGTTAATGGCGATAAAACGGCAATGATGAGGGCTTCTTTAAAATGATTTTGAAATAAGTGTTTTGCCTTATGAGGCGATTTGATCACGAGAGGTGTCAAAATAACGGTGCGACCTAGGTTGTTTAAAAAATCCAGTATCAGAGGTGAGATCAGCAATACAGACATCGTATATTTATCACTCAAAGTATAGATTGTGACCATTAAACCACAGAGCAGAGCGAATCCAATGGAAATCGGGCTTCTCTTTAGGTTTTTTATTTGTAATCCAGACAGGGTCATAGTTCCCATCAGGATCATGGCAATACCAATAAACTGAATACCTTGAAGGGATTCACCTAAGAAAAATATTGCGAATAAAACGGTAAAAACAGGAGACACACCTCTTGTTACAGGATAGATAATGGACAAATCCCCAATCCTATAGGCCTGATCCAAAAAGACAAAATAGAAAATATGCGCGAGGACACTCAATGTACAAAAGAAAATGCCTAAAGGTGTTAGAGTAAAAGGATATCTTATTAGTATTAAAGCAATTACTGGCACGTATAGAATACAGGCCATCAAGGTGAACAGCCAAACAAAGAGAATGCCGCCTTGCACTTTTTTTAATACATAGTTCCAATAGGCATGCATTATAGTGGATAAAATAACAAATAGGAATGCAATTAAACTCATAAAATACCTCCGTAAAAAAAATCTATGTACTCATCATAATTTATTATATAATATTTAACAAACGGATATAATAGATAATAAATATTTAAATTTCAGATATTTAAATTATAGATAAATAGATAATAAACACTGGAGCTTAACAGATAGACATATGGAGGTATGAATGTATTTCATAGGCATAGAGGCATTTTTAGCCATAGTAGAAAGCGGTAGCATTTCAAAGGCTGCAGATCTTTTACATATTTCTCAATCTTCGGTGAGCTATCGACTAAAGACTCTGGAAAACGAACTTGGCTTTCAACTTTTAGAGAGGCATCAAGGCGTAAGGGGTATTACACTCACCAGTCAGGGCCATAGTTACCTAAATGTGGCTGAAAAGCTCATGATTTTAAAAAATGATACAGATCATATCAGAAAAATGGATTATAAGATAAATGTTAGAATAGGTGTGGCCGACAGCATCAGTTTATTTTTGCTCCCAGAGCTTTACAAGTCGGTTATTGATGAATTTGAAGAAATCAGACCTTTTATCATGACTCAACACACTATTGAAACTTATGAAACTATAAAGTCGAAAGAAATGGACATCGGATTTGTGAAAAGTGAATTTAACATGCCCAATGTTTTTGTCAAGAAAATTATAGATGAAGAAATGGTACTTGTGAGGTATGGCAGTTCTTCAAAGTATACTCAGCCAATAGCGCCAAGTGAACTTGAAAGTAAAGATGAAATCTTTATGGATTGGGGGTACGCTTATCAAATTTGGCATGACAATTGGTGGAAGCCCGACGACTATTTAATCCGTGTGGATGCAGCACATCTGGTGTTTAATATGCTGGATCATGAAGACAAATGGACTATTGTGCCAAGGTCAATTTATAATGCATTTGCCGACAAAGGCGTATTTATTGAACAGAAGTTAACTTCAAGTCCACCCAATCGTTCCTGTTTTATGATTTACCATAAATATGCAGACAAGCTGAAGCAACCCTTTATTTCATATGTTGAACAATATCTTAGAGATATTTACAAAATCTAAAGGTGTCGCTTAAAAATTGAGCAGGTGAGTACATGAAAAGGTGAGTACATGATCCGGTGAACACATGTGGGGATGATCGGATGAATACGTGATTATAGAAAAAACCTCCATAAAAATCATCTGTTGAACAGGTTTTTATGGAGGTTTTTTATGTGTTATTTTATGACAACCGCAGTTCCAGCAGCAGTAACCATGAGCATATTGTTCGAAGTGCCCAATACTTCATAGTCAATATCTACACCGATCACTGCATTTGCACCCATCTGTTTTGCACGTGCTTCCATCTCTTTTAGAGCAGCGGATCGTGCATCAACGAGTTCACCTTCATACGAATTAGAGCGTCCTCCAAAAAAATTGGTAAGGCCTGCCGCAAAATCTTTTACAAAATCCACACCATTAATCACTTCTCCAAAGACGATGCCCTTGTATTCAATAACTTCTCTACCTTCAATTTGATTTGTTGTTGTAACAATCATATTATACCTCCTTATAAAATAAATGTAACGATATCATTTCTTTTTATATTTTTCTGGCCTCTTTAGGATATAATAACAAAAAAGCATTAAAAAAGTGTTAAAGAAATCAAAAAGGTCTCGTAAATTGATAATAAAATAATATGTTCATATGACTGTATTTAGGGTATAAAGAATAGACAATCATAGTTGATAGAAAGCTAAAAAAGGGGAGAATTATGAAGAGCATATTAAAGTTGGGCACATTAATGGTCTTTATGTTGGTGATGGGAATGCTTTTTGGGTGCAGCCATCTGATGGAGAAAAGTAGCTTGTTGGACCCCAATAAACCTATTACGGTAACAGTTTGGCATTACTACAATGGTAATATTAAGGAGTCTTTTGATGACTTGGTATCGGCATTTAATGAAACGGTTGGCATGGAAAAGGGCATTGTGGTTGAGGCTAAGAGCCAAGGAGATGTCAATCAGTTGGCGACGGCAGTATTTGACGCTGCAAATGGCTCTATTGGTTCTTCACCGATGCCAGACATATTTGCATCCTATCCGGATAACGCTTACAGAGTGAGCCAAATTATAGATTTGGTAAGTTTGGAAACTTACTTTTCTGAATCGGAAATCAATGCCTATAGACGTGAGTTTTTAGAAGAAGGTCAATTCTTATCAAATGGCCAATTGTTTATTGTGCCTATTGCCAAGTCAACGGAGAACTTGTTTGTCAATAAAGATTATTGGGACAAATTTGCTTCTGAAAATGGTTTTACCGATGAAGACTTAAGCACATGGGAAGGTCTTTACAATGTCTCAAAAGTCTATTATGAAACCACAGGCAGGGGGTTCTTTGGAATAGACGCCAGCGCTAATTTTATGCTCTTGGTGTCCATGCAGCTTGGGACAGAACTGTTTGATTATTCGGGGGATAAGGTCGCTTTTAATTTGACGCCTGAAGTTGCAAAACACATATGGGATTATTATTATACGCCTTATGTAAAAGGGTACTTTTCAAAAACAGGTCGATTCTGTTCTGACGATGCTAAGACGGGCACTGTACTTGCTTATACGGGTTCCACTGCAGGTGCGGCATATTTTCCAACTGAAGTGACTTTTAGTCAACAAGATGTACATTCAATTGAACCGCTCGTATTACCATATCCTTACTTTAAATCGGGAAAACCTTACGCGATTCAGCAAGGTGCAGGCATGTGTATTTCAAAAAGTGACGCGGCACATGAATACGCGGCGACACTTTTCTTGAAGTGGTTTACAGAAGCAAATCAAAATCTAAAATTTGCAGTATCCACAGGTTACCTTCCTGTAAAAAATGAAGCTCTGGAAGAGACAAAATTACTTGGGGCCTTGGAAGGGACAGAACCAACGAATCCGGCGATAAAAGCGTCCATTATGACAACTACAAAAATGTTTGAAAGATACGAATTTTACAATAACAAGCCATTTTTAGGCAGTTATGAAATTAGAGTTTTGCTTGAAAAAAATATGTATGAAAAAACAGTGAGAGATTTAGAACAAATTAAGGAACGTGTGGACAACGGAGAAGATCGTGAACTTGTTATTGAAACCTTAATTTCACAAGAGGCATTTGGAAAATGGTATGAGCAAATATTACATGAAGCCAATTTGATATTAAAGAAATAGAAAGGCTATTCGTATGGCAAAGATAAGATGGCATAAAAAGTCCATAGTCACAAGGCTCACATTCTTTGTAGTTATTATCATCGTGATTCAAACTGTCATTTTGGTGGGCAGTTTAATTACCGGTGGGGTTTTAAATCAAGCAGAGAAGAATGCCTATCAAGCTTTTTATGAAAAAGTGAACAACAGAAGAGATTTCGTACAGCGCGAAATGAAAAATCGTTGGACGAACTTAGAGCCGTATTTATTACCGATATCCAAGATGATTTCTAAAGAAGGTGTTTCTACAGATGCTGTTTTTGGTGAGGTGGTCACAGAGTTAATTGCCATGCTCAGAACAACGCAAGTGTCTGGTGTCTATATGATCCTTGATCCAAATGATATAACCATGGATAAATATCCTGCTTTGTATTTAAGAGATTATGATCCCGTTACAAATTTGGATACCAATGATGATATTTATATGATCTGCGGCCCCTCAGACCTTGCGAAGCGTATGAAAATCCCACTGGATCAAACTTGGCAATACAATCTAAAATTGACCGAGGAGAACAGCGATTTTTACTTTAAACCCTATAAAAATGCGCCGTTGACAACAAAGGCCAGCTACTTAGGTTATTGGAGCAAGCCCTTCAGACTCTCCAAAGGAGATTTGCCAGTGCTCACTTATTCGATGCCGCTATTTGACATAAATGGAGTGCTCAAAGGTGTTATTGGTGTGGAAATAACCTTAAACTATTTGACACAGTTTTTTCCAGCATCTGAATTGCAGCCTCAGGATTCCTTGGGCTATATGATTGCCTATAAGGACCATTTAAATGAATTCCTAACGCCTATTTTTATGGAAGGGGCTTTGCAAAAGCGTATGATTTCCAGTACGAGTCCCTTGGATTTGAGTGTTGTGGATGAAAATAGAAATATCTATATGCTCAACAAGCATGAAGGCGTTGAAAATATCTATGCAAGTGTTGAAAAGATAGGTCTTTATCAATTTAATACACCATTTGAAGATGAACAGTGGTATATTGTTGGCTTCATGAGAGAAGATTACCTTCTAAATTATGTTAACAGGATTAAACATATTCTCTGGATGTCGCTTTGGATTTCTGCCATCGTGGGTATTTTTGGAGGTATTTTAGTCAGCTATCAAGTATCTAAACCCATTATCAACCTCGCCAATCAAGTGAGAGAGAGCGATAAAAGTAAAATAATGCGATTGAAACCCACGGGCCTTTTGGAGCTTGATGAACTCTCCAGTACTATGGAATTTACGAATAAGTTGATGCTTGCGTCTGCTTCTAGACTTTCTAGGATCAGTGAGATGTTTGATGTTCCCATAGGCGCTTTTGAGATTAATTTAACCACAGAGCGTGTCTTTGTAACAGACTATTTTTTTTCAATTTTAGAAGTTGAAGCACACAAAAAAGCAAATTTAGAGACTAAAGTGGGCTTTATTAAGCTAATTGATGAAATATTAGATAATCCAGAACCTGATGAAAGTGATGTCTATCGATTGAGAGAGGATCCACCTCGATGGGTAAAAATAAAAATGATTGAAGATGTAGACTTGATGTACGGCATTATTATGGACGTTACAGAAGAAATTCGAGAGAAAAATCAAATAAAATTGGATCGAGATTTAGATCCGTTGACAAAACTGCTCAATAGAAAGGGCTTTCAATGGCAATTTGAGTCATGGAACAAAAAAGACCATTTTGGAGAAGCGGCTCTATTGATGTTCGATTTAGATAATTTAAAAATCATCAACGATTCTTATGGCCATAAATGGGGAGATCAATATATTATTCACGCAGTTGAAGGCTTGGAGACGATTACAGATAACGATCATAAATTGTTAGGCAGGAGATCGGGAGATGAATTTGTCATGCTGCTCTATGGCTTTGAAAGCAAGGCAGCCATTCGCAAATGTATTTTGAATTTTTATGAAAAAATGGGCAGGCAGTTCATTGAGTTACCAGATGGAACACAAAAAACCGTTGCCATTTCAGCTGGCATTATGTGGATGGATCATCCGGAACTCAGTTATGACGAACTCTTGCATTATGCAGATGAGGCTCTATATGAGTCTAAAAGGCACAATAAGGGCCGTTTTACAGAAAGCCAGTATTAGAAGTATTAGAGAGCCAAATACCAAAAGCGCAAAACAGCGCGCAAACTGATGATTAGTGTGCGAATAGCAGATAGATGGCATATGGCGGCAATAGATTTTGAAGATTCAAAAATTACTTGCCGCCTTTAATCCATAGCCAGATGCCGAAACCTAATTCACCAACGATCATTGGAAGACTTAATAGGGTTTCTAGAGTTGTAGTGAAAGCGTGAAAATCAGGGAAAAAACGGTACAGGATATGGATGAGCGCGTAACTTAGCCCTGCAATCAATAGGAGAAGGCCAATGAAATTGGGCACTTGATGATCTTTGGATGCAAGAAAACCAATGCATATCAAGTGAAATCCAAAGAGAATTAAGCCGAGAGACCAAAAGTAATCAAATTGTTGAAATAGGATCATAATATGTCCTGGATCAATGGAATCACTGACCATGTTGGCACTTGAAGCTATTCTTGAAATTTGGACTAAATTGATAACGGCTGTGATGAGCAGGGCAACATAACTTAATCTAAAAATAGCGCCCAATGTGGAAATTTTACGATTTGTTTTTAAAAAAAAGACATAGAAACCCCATGAAACTAAAACATCTGTAACGATGATTAAAAGCCAGCCCAGAAGTCCTGCTTTAAATAAGCCAGAGGCTTCTTTAAGGTTTGAAAGGGTTAAAAGCGGATCGGTATTCACAAAAATTTGATTGTTAACAAATCCATATGAAAAAGCCGCTGCAAGTGTCATAATGAATAATGAAATGCTTGAAAAAAGCGCTGCTAAGCGGAGTGAGTTGATTTTGGGATGATTTGTCATAAAAGACCTCCTAGAAATTTATTAAAATTAAAATACAATTTTTAAGATGCATATGAGATGTTCAGTGAACAGGTAACCTATTAAGTTATAGGTTACCTGTATTATAAGCTTTAAGGATGAAGAACGCATTGACTTAAGTCAATGCCAGTGTGTATACGGTTGGATCATTTTAATTTAAAGTGTAACGGCGGGACCCATTATAAAAAAGAAATGTCAAAGTAAAAAAGAAATGTCAAAATAAATACGAAGGGAAAAAATGAGATGAAAATAGTTGTACTTGATGGTTATACTTTAAACCCGGGGGATTTGTCATGGGAAGCACTGGAAGCTTATGGTGATTTAAAGGTGTATGATCGAACCGATGAAGACCAAATTGTTGAAAGAATCGCGAATTGTGAAATTGTGTTCACCAACAAGACGCCGATTACGGAATCGGTCCTGAAAGCATGTCCGAATATCAAATTCATATGTGTTTTGGCCACTGGATACAATGTCGTGAATGTTCAAATGGCTAGAGATCTAAAAATCCCAGTATGTAATATTCCCACATATGGAACGGATGCCGTTGCACAGTATGTGTTTGCTCTATTACTTGCCCTGTGCCACAGAGTAGAAGCGCATTCTGAGTCTGTTTTTGAAGGTGAATGGTCCAAAAGTTTAGACTTCTGTTATTGGCAATCACCGCTTATGGAACTGGTGGGCAAGACCATGGGCATTATCGGTTTTGGACGCATTGGGAAGAGAACTGCTGAGATTGCAAATGCCTTTGGCATGAAAGTCATGGCCTATGCCAGACATCCCGATCTTGCGCTTGCGAGTGATCAACTTTGCTATGGCACATTGGAGGAAATCTATGAGCACTCTGATGTTATTTCGCTCCATTTGCCGCTGGTTGAGGAAACACAAGGTATGATTGATGAAGTTGCCATTTCGAAGATGAAAACAGGCGTTATTCTCATCAATACTTCAAGGGGTCCCTTGATTGTAGAATCCGATCTTGTGGCCGCATTGAAAGCAGGCAAAATTAGATCTGCCGCACTGGATGTTGTCTCTGTTGAACCTATTGAAGAGACGAGTATCCTTTTAGAGGCCCCCAATCTGATCATTACGCCCCACATCGCTTGGGCACCCAAGGAAGCGCGTGAGAGATTGCTCCATATTGCTGTGGACAATTTGAAATTGTTTTTAGAGGGCACGCCTATCAACGTTGTAAACGAATGATGCTGTAAAGGATCTCTACGAGTAAAAAACTCAGCCATTATAACAGGTATATCGTGTACAAGTTATGATGACTGGGTTTTTAAAGTTGTTTTTGGGGATTATTTATAGTGTAAATAGCTGTTGTTTTAAAGTGCTAGAACTTATATTGTCCAACCAGTTTATGATGATCTGGCAAGGTATAGTCTGATTTGAGTGCATCTATATGCCAGCTGCCTCTGATACCTGAATCGTGTAGGCCCACTTCAAAATAGAACATGGCGATACCGGCATCAATACCTTGAATAAATGGTGAAAGATCATCCGAATGATCCATGATGAGATCTATATGATCATTGCAAATCACAAAGTACCAAGGCTGACGGTTACCATATGAGGGTGCAAGGCGCATATAAAAAAGTGCTTCATGGAAACCTCTGATTTCGAGTTCTTCTATTTCTGGAATGTTGCCCCACTCGTTTAAAAAAGCGAGTTCTGTTATGGATTTTCTCGAACTTACAGGACCTTTGCTATGATTGGGATTGATATTGGGATAGCCCAAATCTGTCAGTGAAGAGAGACTGTTGTTCTGGGATGCTGCATAGATTTCGCCACCTTGAAATTCTTTTTTGGCATAACCCACAGCAATTAATGCCACTGCTTTTTTAGGTGTATCTATGGACAGAATTTGCTTGAGTTGATTGCTATCTCTCACTTCAAGCCAACATGAGCCAATGTCTTTTTTAAGAGCGTTGAGAATAAACCACTCGCCAACATACCCTGCCATGTTGAGGCTGAAATCATCTGGATGGCTAAAAATTGCGTAATAATGAGGTGCCACGATCATCTTGCCATAATAGCCAGAGACCGTTTCAAGCTGTGGTGCCAAGTCGAAACCATTTTCCACAAATCTAATTTCAAGGCTTGATGCGTTTGAAATAGAGGGTTTCTCTAGCAGCAAATTGCTCAAATATTGCAGTAATTCATTGGATAAATTTTTATGCTTATATTCTCTAACGGAATATCTTTTTTCAGCGAGTTTTAAAGATTTCATCTTTTTGCCTCCTATCAATCAATTCAATAAAAATGGAACTAGTGTATTACACATTTACCCTAATTGTGAAACCCTCAATCGAAAGAGTTGTGAAATAGAGCTTATGAATTTTTTGAACGCAACAAAGTTTCGTAGAAATATTGAGAATGAACCGGTCCTATTGGGGTATAAAAGGCTTATATTGCGGTAAAGGGAGAATAGCATATGAAGAGAAAAGTATTTGTTTTCATGTTGGTACTAATAGTACTTTTAAGTCAAAATAATGTATTTTTCACAGATACTTTTTTTGAAGAAGATAGGATGCCTAACTTTGAAGGGATCGGAAGAGATCAAGGCTTAAAGGATTTATCTGTGTCCAGTATTGTTCAGGATAAAAACGGATTTATTTGGTTTGGGACGCAGGGTGGCCTTTTTAGGTATAATGGGAAGGATTCCGTTGGCTATCGGAATAATCCGTTTGATACGAAAGGGCTTATTCACAACCTAATCCAAACGATGTTTTATGATGAAGTAAAACATGAGATTTGGCTGGGAACGTATCAGGGCATTTCAAAATTAGATATCGAAAACAAAGAATTTACAAATTATACCGTTGAAGACCATGGCTTGTCGAATAATGTGGTGGTGGCAATTGGAAAAGATAAAGATGATGTCTTTTGGTTTGGTACCATGGATGGGCTCAATAAATTCGATTCAGAAACGGGGAAGTTTATTACCTATCCGGTGGCAGGCAAAGTGGTTAGAAGCATTTTTTTGGATTCTAGAGATCGGCTTTTGGTGGGCACTTACGAAGGCCTTTTTTATTATGATGAAGTAAAAGATCAATTGACTAAAGCTGAAATGAGTTATCCTTCCAGCTATGTCATGAGCATTAAAGAGTTCGACCAAGGGACGCTTTCATTAGGACTATGGGATGGTGGCGTATTAGAGGTGGATTTAGATTTTAACTTTATAAGACATCATAATTTTCAAGACAACCGCGTCTATGCGATAGAAAAGACAGAGGATCAAACCCTTTGGGTAGGCACTTGGGGCGGGGGCTTGTTCAGTGAGAAAGACGATCGGATTTATCATTTCCCTGGAACAGGCAAACAAGGTGATATTGGACATTCTGTGGTCTATGCCATGACTCAAGATCAATCGGGCATCCTCTGGATAGGCACCAACGGTAACGGTGTGTATAAGACCAACCCCAGAAAGATCAATTATCTTGAATTTTCAAATGATCCAGATGATCCGACGACATTAGATGCTGGTAAGATCAACACGATTTATAAGGATTCAAAGGATCGATTGTGGATTGCAGTTTACAATAAAGGCCTTAATCTGTATGATGAAACTACGGCTAGCATGATCAAGTATAATAGTTTTAATACAGATTCAAGGCGGCTAGAAAACGATCAAATTATGAAAATAATTGAGTACAATGGGGCACTTTTAGTTGCATCGGGAACGGGCATTGAGCGCTATAATGCAGAAATAGATAGCTTTATTGAGACCAGTATAGTGCCTAAGGGAACGATTACGTATGCGCTTAATGTAGATGCGCAAAATCATTTATGGGTGGGCACCTATTTAGATGGCGTCTATGAGTATGATCAAGATTTCAATGAAATCAATCATTTTAATGTGGACAGCACCTCGAATAAATTAACCGATAATTTAGTCTATAGTATTGTAAATGATAAAAAGGGACATATTTGGATTGGAACAAATAATGGGCTAAATGTTTATAATCCTAAAGAAAATGTGATGAAGTACTATTTTAAAAAGGAGGGTGATCACTCGGCACTTGCAAGTAATACCGTGCGAGCCATTTTTGAAGATACAGTAGGAAATATTTGGATTGGAATGGTTGGCGGCGGCATCTCTAGATATCTAGAAGAGACGGATACCTTTAAAAGTTTTACAGAGATGAATGGCCTTATTGACAATACAGCGATAAGCATAAAAGCGTCTAATGATGGACGCATTTGGATCGCAACACATAATGGCATTTCTATAATGGATTCGAAAACCGAAAAGATCATTAATTTATCTCTGGCAGATGGTATTGGCGGTTATATGTTTACTGGAGACGGTTTTGTTGATCGTGCGGGGTATCTCTATTTCGGAGGAACGCATGGCATTACAAAGTTTTCGCCAGTAACTGAAATTGTAAGCGATAAGATGCCTCCTGTTTACATTACGAATATTTCCATTTACAATACACCTATAGATGAATCTATAGAAATTTTCAATAACCACAATTATGTGTTAAAATCAAACGAAAACTACATCAGTTTTGATTTTAACGCATTAGATTATGAAACGTTATCGCAAATTCAGTACAGTTATAAATTATCTGGTGTGGATGAAGATTGGGTTGAAAGCGGTGACCGGAGCTATGCTTCGTATTCTAATTTAAAATTTGGAAATTATCAATTTTCTGTGAGGGTAAAAACGATTCAAGGGGAGTATACAGAACCGGAAATTGTGACTTTTACAATAGAGCGGCCGTGGTATAATACCCTATATGCTTATATACTCTATACAGCCATGTTCCTATTTTTATTGTTTAGCATTTATAAAATTAAAGAAAATCAAATGATTTCAGTTCGCAATATGGAACTTGCGAGACTTAATGATAAACTTGAAGAAGCAAATAGCGAACTTGAAAAAGTGTCCATAAAGGATGCGTTAACGGGTATTTACAATAGACGATACTTTAACATGGTTTTGAAAGATTATTTGGAACTTGCAAAGAGGAGTAATAATTACATCTCTCTTTTGATGATTGATGTGGATGATTTTAAAAAAATTAATGATGAATACGGTCATATCTTTGGGGACTATTTTTTAATGGCATTTGCAAAGCAAATCCAAGAGATTATACCGAGGAGTACAGATTTTTGTGCAAGATTTGGTGGAGATGAGTTTGCCGTGGTTTTAAATGATACGGATCAGGAAGGCGCAAAAATCGTTGCGGATAAACTTTTTGAATCGGTTCATAGAATCAACGTAGAATTTCAAGGTAAAACAGTTGTTGTAAAACCGCTTGTCTGTATAGGTGTGTACTCGCTAAAGCCAGAAGAGTATGTCAGCATGGATGCGTTTATATCAAGTGCTGATGAAGCACTTTATGAAGCTAAAAGAACGGGTAAAAATAAGATTGTAATAAAGGTCTAAGATCAAAAAATAGAAATGGAGCACAAGTGTTAAGACGTGATCAAGTAAAAACTCAAATCGATTATCAAGCGATATTTAACAGGGCATATCAGCTTATGAATGAACCCATAATAGAAGGCAACTGTGGTGAACTTTGCGGGTATCACTGTTGCAGGCGTCAAGAAAGAACAGGTGAGAGGCTTGGCATGTACCTTTTACCGCTTGAATTTGAGTACATGCAAAGAGGCAAGGCCGTGGATTATGAAGTTCACAGCTGTCAAATCTATGATATGCCACCTAAAATAAAGAAGTTGTATTATATTTTTTGTCACGAGTCAGAAGGTTGTCTTAGAGATTTAAGACCGGTGCAGTGCAGAACTTATCCTTTTGAGCCTCATCTAGACGAGAATGGATTCTCGCTTGTTATTGAGAAGGACCAAATTCACGCATGCCCACTATTAAATCGGATTCCAGAGTGGCGTCAGGCGTTTATAGAGGGCGTATATAAGGGCTGGTTAGAACTGATGAAGATTCCAATTATCAAATACCATATCTTATATTTTTCCCTTGAAAGAAATGAAATGGAGAATATCAACAGACGCTATACGGATAGAGGATGGGAATAGTTAAAGAGCAAGTAGACCTGTGAGAAAAGGGTCGCTTGCTCTTTAAATTTGTGTTTTATTTAAAGTGTAGTATAATTATCAGCAAAACAAATTATCAGCGAAACAGCAATGTATTCGTTTTCAATGCGTCTATAAGCCAAATTTATTGCAACATCTATTTGAGGGGGATTACATGGATTCGAGAGATTGGCAAATACTCAAATTAATTGATGAAGAAAAAAGTCTTTCTAAGACAGCTCAAAGGTTGTATATATCCCAACCTGCGCTGACTTATAGGCTCAATAAATTAGAAAAAGAATTTAATACGCCATTGCTCAATAGGTATTCAAACGGGGTTACTTTCACACCGCAAGGTGAAATCATTCTAAAGTATGCTATAGAAATGACAGTGCGGATGGATCAGCTCAAAAAAGAGGTACTAAAAGTTTCAGAGACGATTTCAGGAAGTGTTCGAATCGGTGTGAGTACTGTATATGCAAAGTATAGACTTGCGCACATTTTAAAGGAATACACGGAACACTTTCCAGACGTGGAGGTCGTTTTAAAAACAGGATCAAGCACTTTAGAGCTACCCAATATGTTGAAGCAGGGTGAAGTTGATCTCATTGTCAAGCGCGGTGACCTGGACTGGTCGGAATGCAAACATGTGATCTTTGAAGAACCCAAAGGCATTATAACGTCTAAGCTCATTTGTTTTGAAACACTTTTATCAGAGCCTTGGATTCAAGATCGTTCTTCTGCTATTACGGAATCAGATAAATTATTATTTGAATGGTGGATGGAAAAATACCATGTGGTGCCAAATCCAAAAGTGATCGAGGTGAATTCGATAGAGGCCTGCATGGAATTAATATCTCAAGGATTGGGGTGGACATTTTTACCTAAAATACACGTGAAAAATAGAAAAAATCTGTTCTTCTATCCTTTGGTTTGGGAAAGTGGCGTGCCCATTATACAGCCTACTATACTCTTGTACAAAGAAGAGGCGATTGAGAACTTAGCAGTTAAGAAATTTATAGAATATATATTAATGGATTGTGATGAGCTATAAATAATTTTTATCGCTAAGGTATAGAATATTAGTATTTCTCCCTTGAAAAATGAAGTGCTAGAATACAGACAAAGCGTTAAGCTTTATAAAAAAGGGGGAATCCATATGAGTCCGAAAGGATCGGAGAAAAAGAAAATTTTTAAAGTACCACATACCTTTGTCATCATTTTATTCATCATCTTATTTGCGGTTGTATTGACGTGGGTTGTACCAGCAGGAGAATTTGAACGATTTAAGAACGATCAAGGCATCAATGTCATTAATCCAGAGACATTTAGTTTTTCAGAAAAAACGCCTGTAAGCCTCTTTAGAATTCCAACTTTTATCGTGGAAGGCCTTTCTAAATCTGTGAATTTGTTTTTCCTGATTATTCTATCAGGAGGCGCATTTAATGTTATTGTAACAAGTGGTGCTTTACAAGGTGCCATCGGCAAGATTGCGCGTAAATTTTCACATAAAGAGTCTATTTTTATCCCCATACTCACTTTGACTTTTGGGCTGATCTGTACGACTCAAGGGGTCAATATGTTTATTGGATTTGCACCTGTAATGGTTATGATTGCAAGGGCCATGGGATTTGATTCCATCGTGGGGGTCGCCATCATTTTGCTTGGTGGCGCAGTTGGATTTTCAACTGGAACATTGAACCCCAGTACGACGATTGTAGCTCAAAAAATTGGTGAATTACCACTGTATTCAGGCATAGAGTATAGAGCTTTTTCGTTTGTGATCTATATGATCGTAACAAATCTCTTTTTAATTCGATATGCAAAATCCGTTCGTAAAACGCCTACTTTAAGTCCGATGTATGAACTCGATCAAAGTGACAGTTTATCCGACAACATGAATTTGGATAATATGGGGCATATGGATACAAGAAAGTGGCTTGTAATCCTATCGTTAGTAGGTGCATTAGCTGTGATTGTATATGGTGGCATCCGACTCGATTGGGGACTCACAGAGAGTTCCGCTGCGTTCTTGTGGTTGGGCATCATTGCTGGGATTGCCGCTGGATATGGACCGAGTAAGATCGCAAATTGCTTTGTTGATGGCGCAAAAAAAATGGTGTCGGCGGCACTTATCATAGGGATGGCAAAAACAGTTTCTGGTGTTTTAAGTGCAGGACATATCATCGATACAATCGTATTTGGGTTGGGCAATGCCTTAAATATGGTCCCGGCATTTATGCAGGGCGCCGCGATGTATATTGCGAACAATTTTATCAATGCCTTTGTAACATCGGGTAGTGGCCAAGCGGCAGCAACAATGCCGATTATCATGCCCTTAGCGGATATGGTGGGCATCACGAGACAGACGGCAGTGTTAGCTTTCAACTTTGGAGATGGTTTTAGTAACTATGTACTGCCAACCTCCACAGCACTAATGGGGATTTTAAGTGCGGCTAATATTCCGTATGATCGCTGGATGAAATTTATGTGGAAGATGTTTTTAGTTTGGGTTGCAACAGGTTGTGTGCTCGTATTTGTTGCTCAAATGATCAATTTAGGACCTATGTGAATAAAGTAAATGGAGACAGCTAATGAATAACAGTGATAAAGAAAAATTATTTACATCAATCGACTCTATATCCGATGAATTGTTGACGATGGCGGATTACATCTTTGACCATCCTGAATTGGCCTTTGAAGAATACAAGGCAATGACTCTACTGACGGATTATTTAGAAAAAGAAGGCTTTCATGTGGAGAGAGGATTGGGCTCGCTTGATACGGCTTTTAGAGCGACTTACGGGAAAGCGATTGAAGGCAAGCGTATTGGACTACTCTGTGAATATGACGCACTTGCAGGTATGGGGCACGGTTGTGCTCATCATATGCAAGGTCCTAGCATCGTAGGAGCGGCAAAAGCTATAAAAGAATATATTTTAGATGCAGATACCTATCAACTTGTGATTTATGGCACACCTGGAGAAGAAGGTGGCGGAGGAAAAATCACCATGCTAGAGGAAGGTTGTTTTAAGGATATAGATGTGGCCTTGATGATGCATGGTGGACCTGCAACTCAAACGGATATAAGATCTCTTGCGGCTGCCAGTGTCAAAGTGACTTACCATGGGAAAAGTGCACATGCTGCTCTTAAGCCAGAGACTGGCAGAAGTGCACTGGATGCATTGCTACTCACATTTCATGGTGTTGAATTTCTAAGGGAACACGTACTTGAAGATACGCGCATGCATTATACAGTGGCAGATGCAGGTGGGCCCAACAATGTAGTGCCTGCAAAAGCCGTTGGGACTTTTAGCCTGCGGTCTTATAATTCTTTTTATCTAAGCGATCTTTTAGAGCGGTTTAAGAGAATTGTTCAAGGTGCATCTCTTATGACGGACACACAGTATGAAATCGAACTTGAAAAAAATTTAGAGAGCAAAATTCCTGTACTTACACTTAATGATTGTCTCATGTCCAACGCAGAACTTTCAAAAGCGCCATGTATTAGAGGTGCAAGAGAAAAAACGGGTTCTACAGATTTTGGCAATGTGATGTATCAAATACCTGGCGCTTGTATTAGAGTCGCTTTTGTGGATGAAAATGTCTCTTCGCATTCAAAAGAATTTTTGGATGATGGTAAAACAGAGCGTGGTCATAATGCTGTGGTGCAGGCGACGAAGATCATTGCAGGAACGGCTTACGACCTAATTACTTCTGAGACCCTCATTTCAGATATAAAGCAAGAATTTAAAATTCAAAAATCCAAAATGGCATCTTATTAAAAGAGATCTGAAAAAACCAGCCCTTTATTCAATGAAGGTGCTGGTTTTTTAGGAATTACGGCATGCGTGCTGAAGTCCCATAATTAAAGTCCCATAAAAGAATTTAGGATGTTTGAAATGTAAGAGTACATGAGAAGATAGTGGGTATTAATCGAATACACGTTACATAGATTAGAGGTGCTCATAATGAAAAAAATCCATTTATTATACAGGACTGTAAGTGTTTTATTGCTGGTAATCTCATTTGTAGTTTTCAAGCTTTCCCCATATATGTATTATGGCGTTTTCTTGGATGTTTTCATTCCAATTGCGCTTATTGTACTCAGTGTCTATGAACTTATCTTAATACAGGATAGAAGATTAAATTTGTCAAAAATTTTACAGCTTATGATGCTCTTTACTCTACTCTTTTCAAGTTTTCAGCATATTCAAAAGCATTTCTTTTACATAGGCATTTCAGATGTGGCAGATTCAACGTTTTTGATAGGTGAATTTATCATTATGGTTCTCATCTTAATCTTTGATAACGAGGAATCTGTGAAAATTACGCCTGAAAGGATGATCCTTTTCTGTGTTGCAGTGACACTTGTATTTGTTTTTGATTTCTGGACGGATTTCCAGATTAATTTGAATCATTCATCTGGGGTATTGATTATTGTCTCAAAAGAATTAGAAGTGTTTGCTTTTACTGCTCTTTTTGTCTTTTCGCTCTATAGAGGTTTTAAGCATAAAGGCAAGAACTATATATTGGAACGCGGTCTTATATCCGCTATGCTGCTGTCGGCAGTGTTGATGCTCTACTCACCTATTTTTGAGAACAACTTAGACATTAAAAACCTACTCTTTTTTATGAAATGGATAGCCTATCTTTTGATTATTGATCTGGTGCTCTCCAATTTAAAGAAGGACTTGAGACTTGCCAATGAATCTTATATGTTGGACTACTTTAAGGCCTTTATGAAGAATATTAACGCCTTCATCCTTGTTCAAAAAAACGAAAACGGGCAATATGTTATCAAAAATTTGAATTCCAAGGCCCAAAGGTTATTACAGTTAAAAAGGGAAGGCATCGAAAATTTTGTCTTTGAAGACTTTATCCATATGGATACTCAAATTGCCAGTGAGTTAAATGAGGCAGGGACTTATTTACTCTTAGATCAAAGCGTGAAACGCGTGGATCAATCTGTATTCTATGCAGATATTCAAATTCAAACTATTGTCAAGTATGAAATCATGTTCAGCATTGTAGATATACGTGATATTACCAAACGAAAAGAAATTTTTAAAAACATTGCCATAAGAGAATCTGTATTTAGCAATGCAGTGGAAGCCATTATGATTGTAGATGATCATGGTTTGATCATTGATGTCAATCCGAGTTTTGAAAAGACTTATGGTTATACTCGGTTTGAATGTATAGGCAATAGACCTAATTTTATTAAGTCAGGGATTTTAGATCCTAAATTTTATGATCAGATGCAATTTGAAATTCAAAATAAGGGATATTATCAAGGCGAGTTTATTAATAGAACTAAATCGGGCGAACTTGTGACAATTCGACAGAGTATATCCAGACTGTATTTAGAAGAAACAAATGAAATATACTACGTGTCCATTGCCACTGACATTAGTGAAAAGAAGAGAGCGGATGAGACGATTTTTGATCTTGCCTATAAGGATAATGTAAGTAAGATTTTTAATCGGATGTATTTGCTTCAAAACGAACATCTATATTCGTATCAAGTGGCGATGCTGGTGACGATAACGGATTATAAACTGCTCATGGGCTACTTTGATAAAGAATTCTTAGATTTGCTGATGAGTATCATTGTGAGGAAGCTTGAATCGCTTGTGGAAGAAGGCAATTTATTCCAATGGAGCGAAAATCAAATTGTCATTTTAATTCGAACGGCGAAAACAACACAATCGGATTTCAAAAAAAATACAATTGATCCTCTGTATCAAGAACTGATCAAAAATGTCACTGTTCAAAGTCATCAAATTCATCCAGATATTACAGTAACATGGATTCGCTCAAAGGTAACTAATCAAGATATGCAGAAAGACTTGCACTACTTGGATGCAACTTTGACTTATGCAATTAAGAAAAAGGTGAAGTTGTTAGAGTATAGTGAAGCCCTTGAAGGTGAGTTTGAAAGAACAAAACAGATTGAAATCTTGCTTAAGGATGCAATATTAAATAACGAATTATTTGTATTATATCAACCCATTGTTGATATTCATGAGAATTGCATCAAAGGTTTTGAAGCTTTAGTCAGATGGCAGAGTCCAACTCTGGGCATTGTGCATCCAGCTGAATTTATTGGTATCGCAGAAGGCAATCAAGCCATATTAAATGTAGGGTTCTTTGTGGCTAATAAAGCTATAAAATTGTTGTCTGAGATTCAAGAGGCAATGCCTGATGTTTTTATGGCGATTAATGTTTCCGTAGTTCAGCTGATGAATCAACATTTTTTCGAGCAAATCAACAATTTGCTCAATCGGCACAATATATCTCCTAATCAGGTATCTATTGAAATTACAGAATCACAAGATTTTTATAATCTTTTTAATGTCCACAGTAACTTGACGCAATTTAGAGAGGCTGGCTATTTGATTTCCATAGACGATTTTGGAACAGGTTTTTCGTCATTATCTCGAATTAACAATATAAATCCAAATTATATAAAAATGGACAAAGCTTTTTTTGACGATATTGGGACTTCTATACAGTCGACTCTTTTAACGAATGGCATCATTGCCTTTACAGATCAAATTGGATTAAATGTCATAGCAGAAGGTATTGAGACTGTAGAACAACTCATCTATTTAAAAAATAAAAATATCAGATATATACAAGGCTTCTTGTTTAGTTATCCCATCAGTGATATTCAAGTAAAAGCACTTACTGAATCTCCACTTGAAATTGAAAGCTTGTTCTCAGAAGAATTCAACGAAGATTTAAAATTGCTTCAGAAATTTGATAACAATATCGTCAACGATCACATGAAGTTAAAAGATTTGAGTTTTATAGAATTTGACGATACACTTAAGATACTGAGTTGTAGCCGATCCTTTATGGAGCTTGTGGGATATGATTTTGAGCAGATTGTCAATCAACCGATAACGAAGTTTTTTACATTAAACGATAGAGATGAATGGGAGGATTTATTCACCAGAACAACTCATGCTTTTATGTGCCATGTTGAGACCTCGCTTGGAAAAGAAATCAGTGTCATGGTGAACAGTAGAGTTGAATTTGATGAGGCGTGTGATGACGTTAAGATTTACTGTTTGTTAAAGGATCTTTCAGATCAAGCCAATGTGATTCAACAGTTTTTACTTGAGCAGGAATCGTTTATAAAGTTCTTTGAGTATTCGCCGCTTCCAAGTATTGTTTGGGAAGAGGATTTTAAAATAATTGTGGCAAATGAGCAAGCCTATGATTTCTTTAAAAGTCCAGAAAAGACAAAGGAAAGCCTCGATTTGAAAAATGTTTTAAATGAAGATACCTTTAAGGATTTCAGCTATTATTACAATCGATTGTTTGCAGGATATGCTCAAGAATTTATGATATCGGTTGTCGATGATAATGATATACTGCGTGAAACGTTATGGCATAGTGCACCTTTGTTTGACAACAACGGAGAGGTCAAACAAGTGCTCACAATTATACAAGATTTAACAGAACTGAATAGACAAACTGAAATTTCTAGAATATTGAGCGACGCGGCAGATTTATCAGATCGTTTAATTATTTATACAAATGATGTCTATGAAATTCTCTATGCAAATCAAAAGACGATTGAGTTGTTTGGTCTGTTAGAGTATGGTTACAACGTTTACTCTTTGAGGGAGATGGACATTAAGCTGATCGATCAGAAAAGCGCCAGCATTGATATGGATTCATTGGGTCACGAGTCATGGTCGGGTATCGCTCAACTCAAGGATATTAACGGCAATATTCGCATTTATGATGCTTTGAGAGATGGTTCTTATTACAACGATCCTAAGCTTGTCAAAGGCTATCTGTTTACTTTTAAGGATAAACAGGAAGATTTTAAGGACCATCAAGAAGTAGAACAGCTCAGAAGAGCCCTCCAAGAGCAAGATCGTCTGGTATCTGTTGGCAAACTCATCGCAGGTATTGCTCATGAAATCAACAATCCATTAAGCTATTTATTGAGTAATACTCAGTTTCTTCTTGAAACCGAAGAACTTTTAGAGAAGGCACTTGGGAGTGACTCTGATCTATTTGAAGATCTTAAAGACGTTTTTAACAGCTACAGAGAAGGGTTAAACGTGATTAGAACCATCGTTTCTGATCTCAAGAGCTATTCGCGCAAAGAAGATGAGACGGAAAAATTGGATTGTGATATTAACGCATTAATCAGTCAGACACTTCGAATTGCGCATAATGAAATTAAGTATACCAGTTTGGCGAAGCTGAATTTGGATGAGCAACTGCCTTTTGTAAAGGGAAATGATTCAAAGCTTCAACAAGTGTTTTTAAATTTGATCATCAATGCAAACCATGCAATTGTTGCACGCTATGAAAATGGTATGGGTGAGATCTGTATTGAAACGAGATCGACTGACTCTGAGGTAATCTGCACAATTGAAGACAACGGTATTGGTATGAATGATGAAGTCAAAGCACACATATTTGAAGCCTTCTATACAACCAAGGAGAAGGGCATTGGAACGGGGCTAGGACTCTCTGTTTCCAAGGAAATCGTAGAAGAATTCCATAAGGGTGAATTAAGTGTGGAAAGTACCGTTGGCGTGGGCACCAAATTTACAATCAAACTGCCAATCGCAAAATTAGATTCAACAGAGACCTTATAGATTAAGAGTAGACGTTTATATTGATGTATGATAATCTTTAGATATTGGAGAAATTTCTGATCATATTTTAAGGCGAGTTTTCATGATCATGATAAACTCGCCTTAGTATTGCAAACAGGATTGGATCGAGAGCAATGAATTCAAAAGCGGGGCCGATAAACGGCTTTATTGGGAGCGCGTTCAGATGTTGCTATGGATCATCAGTCAATGACTCTATATGAGCAGATGATAAAGTTGAGAAAAGGAAGGCAATTTGGAAAATCAATTTAGTAATTTAGGGATAAAGGAACCGATTGTAAAGGCGTTAGAGAACATGGAATTCATTACGCCAACAGACGTGCAAGGAAAAGCAATTCCACGTATTTTAAATTCTGAAGATCTGATTGTGATGTCGAAAACGGGAAGCGGTAAGACCGGTGCGTTTGGGATACCAGTGTTGCAGTCTGTTGACAACGCTGATCAAGGACCACAAGCGCTTATTTTGACACCCACTAGAGAATTGGCGGTTCAAGTAGACAATGATCTTACGCGGATGTCCAAATATTTAAAAATCAACACAACGGCTGTGTATGGACAGCACAATATGGATACAGAAATTAGTAAGATCAAAAGCGGTGTGGCAATTATCACAGGGACACCAGGACGTGTATATGATCACATTAGTAAAAAAACAATTTCTACAAAGACGATTCGATATCTTGTTCTAGATGAGGCGGATCGAATGCTAGACATGGGTTTTATAGATCAGGTGGTTAAAATCATTAAAACGTTGCCGAAGAACCGAGTCACAATGTTGTTCTCTGCAACGATGCCAAATGAAATTCAAAAAATTTGTAGAGAATATATGAAAGATCCTGTGACGATAGAACTTGAATCCGATACTAAAACGGTGGATACGATCAAACAGATCTATTATCGCGTTAAACCAGATGAAAAGAGAACTCAGTTGGATCGACTTTTAAAATTGGAGCAGCCAGATAGCTGTATGGTATTTTGTAATACGCGGCATGTGGTGGATCGCGTCAATGATTTTCTGCTCAGAAAAGGGTATGTTGTGGATTCTCTTCATGGTGCAAACACACAGACGCGTAGATCCAAAACGATACAAAAATTTAAGAAGGGTGGATTACAAGTACTTGTAGCCACTGATGTTGCAGCCCGTGGCATCCACATCGATGATTTGACTTTGGTTATTAATTATGATGTGCCCTCAGAAAAAGACAGTTACGTTCATAGAATTGGGAGAACAGGACGTGCTGGAAATGGCGGTAAAGCCATTACACTTGTGACAACTTCTGAAATCAGGAATCTTTATGAGATTGAAGAGCATACAGGCGTATTGATAGATGAAGAGGAATTGCCAACAGATGAAGCTGTCAGAGAAGCAGTTAAAAATGCATCTGGGAAATGGGTGGGGATTGCACCAACGCCTCCTAGAGCGAGAACGCCACATTCCCAATCGCATCGTTCTAAGCCCAAACATGTGGACGGCGGTACGAATAGAACTGCTCGATCTAAGAATTCAACTGCTAAGGGATCGACAGCTAAAAGATCTTCTTCAAATAGTGGACAGCGTCTTGAATCAACTCGTAAAGAGTTTAATTCGAGACAGACAAATCAAGGCAAATATGAGTATACGAGCAAACCGGTGTCCAATTCAAAACAATCAGATGTAAAAAAGAAAGCAGTTGTGACCATATCCAAACCCGTTATCATTTCTTCAAAGCCAAAGTCAGACTCAAAGTCACCTGTTGAAATAGCACCACCGAAAAAAACATTTTTTCAAAAAATGGTTGATCGCATAAAGAAAGTGAAATAGAGTAAGTGAGTCTAAAAATTTAATAAAAGGGGCTGTTGCAAATCTAAGAAATTAGATGAGCAACGGCCCTTTTTATAATCAAATCATAAGAATCTAGTTTTTACTGAAAGCTTTGGGACTTAATTTACACCCTTCTTCTGAGCTCAAAGGTTTTGAATAATAGTAGCCTTGTAGATAATCAATATTTAAAAGTACTGCGATTTCAGCCATTTCTATGGTTTCAATGCCCTCGGCGACAATGGTGATATTATTTTTATGACAGAGATCAACGATAGATTTTAAAAAGCTTATGACAGAGGTGTTGTTGAGCGTTTGTGCCATGATTTCTCTATCTATTTTAAGTTCTGTAAGTGGAATCTGTATCAAGTTGTTGAGTGAAGCGTAGCCAGTACCGAAGTCATCCAGAGCAATACCGATACCTTGTGCCTTTAAATCTTTCAAGTTGTGCATGATGCAATCGGATTTTTCAAACATGATGGATTCTGTGATCTCTAATATGAGTTGATTGGGTGCAAGTGCAAATTGATGAACAAGCTCTTTTATTCGGTCAGAAAAGGATGGGTCTAAGAGTTGAATGATGGAAACGTTGACGGCAATTTTAACTTCTGTTTTGTGTTTAAAGTTATAAGCTGCAATGAAAGCACAAGACCGTTCAAGCACAAAGTTTCCCAGTGCAATGATTTCTTGATTTGCTTCGGATACAGGTATAAACTCATCCGGCATGATAAGGTCGAACGCGCTGGAATGCCACCTTAAAAGTGCTTCAAAACAGGCAATTTCTTTTTCTTGAAGCTCCAAGATGGGCTGATAGACAATATAAAATTCGTTATGATGCAAGCCTTGCATCATATGTGTTTCGATATGGAGATTTCTGAGAATACATGCCTTTGTTTGAGCACTATAAAAAGATATGATGCCGGAGCCCTTGCGTTGAGAATCCATGAGTGTCATATAAGCTCTAGTGAGAACTTCCTCGGCTGTTAGGGGATCATTTTCAATGGGATAATTTAGGGCGCTCATATTAAACTTAGAAGCACTTAAAAATTTTATTTTTTCTGAATAGCTCAATATGGACTTTTGAAGTTGAGTAAATAAGTTCATAACAGCAGATCTCTCAACGATATCTTTTGAGAGTAGTGCAAACTCACTATTGGATATTCGATAGGCTTGATATTGATCCTTAGAGAGCATCTTGATCACTTTTGAACCCAGCTCGAGAATTTCCTTGGAGAAAGAGTGACCATAAATCTTAACCAAATGGTAAATGGGATCAAAATCAAGAAGTACAATTGTAAATGGATGCGCTGCTCTAATGTATATTGTGATGTCTTCTTCAAGTTTTTTACGATTAAAAAAACGGGTCTGTTCATCTAAGTATGCCATTTGGTAAAGCTTTTCATTGTAATTTTTTTGAAGTGTTATATCCGTGTGCGAACCTACCATAAAAATGAGTTTGCCTGATTCATCGAAGTTTGCAATGCCCTGAGCTTCAATCCAAACTATTTCTCCACTTCTATTGTAAACTCTGTATTCAGATTTGAAACTTTCTATTCTTGAATGCACATGAGTTTCAATGCCTTTTTCAAATTGTGATTGATCTTCGGGATGAATATTGGCAATCCATTGATCTAATGTTGAATTTTCAAGGGATACGTTAAATGATTTATAAAAATTCGCATTGAAAAAATGAACCGTATTATCAGGAAACATTTCCCATAAACCAATATTAGAGGCATCAAATAACTTGATGAGCTTGTCTAGTGATGGTTTTTTAGTGTTTATGAAATGCATGGACTCACCTCGATTTTAAATGGAATAAACAGATAAGCTAAATTGCTATTTAATAATTTATATAAATTGTAACACAATTAGTTTATGGAATCACATTAAAATTACTTGATCATTTTTAGGAAGAAAAAAAGAAGACGATTGGTATATAATAAGAAGTATAAAGGATAAGAAGTATAAAAGCTATAAGCGACGGGACGTATACGAGATTTAAGAGACGAACCTTTTAAAAAGGGTAACAGGAGGTGTCTTTATGCAGTTGACACATGCAGAAATGTGGCAGGCATTTATAAAAAAAGATTCCAAATTTGATGGTGTTTTTTATACAGCAGTGAAGACGACAGGTATATTTTGCAAACCATCTTGTCGTGCGCGGAAACCATTAGAAAAAAATGTGATTTTCTATAATTCAGCTGATGAAGCGAAACAAGATGGCTTCAGACCTTGTAAAATTTGTGAACCTGAAGGTAAAAGCGCAGGGCATTTGGAAGATATCGTTGTAATGTTGAAAGTCTATGTGGATCGTCATTACGCTAAACAAATAAACTTTCTCGAATTTGCAAATCAAAATGGGTTGAGTCAAAATCATTTGACACGCGCTTTTAAAAAGGCGTGCAATATGACACCTAAAGCATATCTCGCTAAAGTCCGAATTGATCATGCAAGAGTGCTTTTAAAGGAAACTCATGAGGAGATCTTGAAAATAACCTATGATGTTGGTTTTTTAAGCATATCCAGCTTTTATAAACATTTTAAAATGGCAACGGGCACATCTCCTAAAAAATTTCGAGAGTGCCCAGAAAGGACCTCTATTCATGGATGAGATTATTTTAGAAACGCCAGAAGACTTTAATTTTTCCGAGTGTCTCGTCTATCTCAACAGATCGGAATTGGAGTGCCTTCACAGAGTTGTAGAGGGGACTCTTATCAAACTTATTCCATGCTTGGGGCAATATTATTTAATTCAAATTATCCCCATGAAAGATAATCAAGCGTTAAAAATCACACTGCTCACTGGTGTGATAAGAGATTATTTGCAAGTTGAAGCCATAAAAAATTATGTTAGAACATGGTTTGATTTAGAAACCTCGTTGACCTCATTTTATGAACTCGGCAAGCGAGATTCGATTGTAAGATATGTCACTGAAAGGTATAGAGGCCTTAGGATTGTCAAAATTATGGACTTGTTTGAAGGCTTTTGCTGGTCTGTTATTGGACAGCAAATCAATTTGAAGTTCGCCTATACACTAAAAAAACGACTGATTGAAACCTACGGCGAGTCCATCACTTTCCAAGGTGAGCGCTATTATTTATTTCCCACGCCAGAAAGAATCGCTTGCTTGAGGACAGATGATTTAAAAGATTTGCAATTTTCAGGACGCAAAGCAGAATATGTGACTGGCATTGCAAATCTTTTTTGTCAAGGGGCTTTGGATGAAACTCAGATTAAGCATATGGAGTCATACGAGATGATTAAAGAAAAACTTTTGAAAGTGAGAGGCATTGGGCATTGGACTGCGGATTATATTATGCTCAAATGTCTTGATGTAAAAGAAGCCTTTCCAATTGCGGATGTGGGGATTCACAACGCAATTAAAGGTATTATGAATCTAGAACAGAAACCGACGATAGCGGAAATTGAATTGCTGTCAAAATTTTGGAAAGGGCATGAGGCATACGTGACTTTTTACTTATGGAGGTATTTATATGACTAATGTATATCGAGATGAATTCGTCGCTCCCTTTGGCATTTTAGAAATTATGGCCGATGAGTCTCATTTGATGAAGCTTGATTTGCTTAAAAGCGAACATGCAGATCGAAGGATAAATCCAAATCCAATTACGGATAGGACTAAAGATCAGTTAAGAGATTATTTTGAAGGTAAGAGAATGGTTTTTGACCTGCCGATTTTGCCGCAAGGTACTGAGTATCAAAAAAAAGTATGGCAACATCTGTTGAATATTCCCTATGGTGAAACCATCTCTTATAAAACATTGGCAATTTGGACTGGAAATGACAAGGCATCAAGAGCAGTGGGACATGCAAATAGTAAAAATACGATTATGATTGTCATACCTTGTCATAGGGTAATTGGAAAAAATGGTGAGCTCACAGGTTATGCTGGCGGACTTGATGTGAAAAGATGGCTTATTGAACATGAACAAAAATTTGCCAACACCAAGGGGTTATGATAATATAAAAGCCGTTGCTTATCATTAAATGAGAATGGAGATTTTATATGCTTATATTACCGAATTGCCCAAAGTGCAACTGCGAATACACCTATGAGATGGGGGCGCTTTATATCTGTCCAGAGTGTGCACATGAGTGGGCGATTAAATCACCGGAACGCGCGAACACAGAGGAGAAGATTATCAAAGATGCCAACGGCAATGTGTTATCAGATGGAGATTCTGTTACGATCATAAAAGATTTAAAAGTCAAAGGGAGTTCATCTGTACTTAAAATAGGTACAAAGGTTAAAAACATTCGATTAGTAGAAGGTGATCATGATATCGATTGTAAAATTGAAGGTTTTGGTGCTATGAAACTGAAATCGGAATTTGTTAAAAAAGTATAGTTTCGTGAATGCTTATTTCACTTTTATAGAAATAAGAGAAAAAGACGCGCGCTATTTTTTTAATCCCAAGAATTCGTAAGTGATGTCGCTCGTAGGAAAAGTTCTGCAAGCCAGCGTAATGCCAGAGTCAAAATCTGCCTTGGAGATGTGCTCGCGACTCATTAGACCAACCGTATATGTGCCGGATAACACTTTTATTCGGCAATAGCCACAACCTCCTTGTCTGCAGCCTACCATGAAATTAGCATTATGGTTGGCTTCAAGAGATTCTAGGAGGTTTTGATTTTCTCTGCAAGTATAAGTGATGTTCTTGTTAACAATGGTAATCTTATTTTTTTCCATATAAATCCTCCTCGTTGCATAGGGTTAGATCATTGAGAAATCCTAAAGGTAGAAATCTCAATGCTCAATCGTTCGATAATATCAAACTGCATTTGACTATACAAAATTTTTCAACAAAATCTCTTTACAGAGATCATGTGATGTGATAATATTGTATCAAGATCAGTACGAAATTGCCAATGATTTGAAATGAATCGAGAATAATTAAGTGAGGTCATTTAATTGAGTAGTAATAAAATTGTACAGTCTGTTGACAGAGCGATGCGCATTTTAAAATGTTTTTCAGAAGAGACGCCGGAGCTTAAATTATCCGAAATATCTGATCATTTAGATTTGAATAAGAGTACAGTACATGGGATTGTGAGCACCTTGAAAGCACATGGACTGTTAGAACAAAATGAAGAAAATCAAAAATACAAATTGGGATTGAAATTGATGGAATTAGGAGATGTTGTTGCCCATTCTATTGATATTCTAAAAATTGCACCACCTCTTTTAACGGAACTTGGCAAAATATTAAATGAGACCATCCATATTGGCATACTGGATGGAATGGAAGTCTCTTATATTTATAAGCAAGAATCTAGTCAGTCTATGAGAATACATACGACAATTGGTGCTAGGAATCCCGCCCATTGCACTGGGCTTGGAAAAGTGCTTCTTGCTTATGTAGATCCAGAGGTTTTAGATAGTACCATGCCTGAAATATTGGAACAGAGAACTCCGAATACCATTGTGGATCGAGAGAAGCTCTATGTGGAACTGGATACCATTAGAAAAAAGGGTTATGCAATAGATCATGAAGAAATTGCCGAAGGCTTGACATGTGTGGCCACGCCTTTGTTTGATCAGAATGGTGCTGTGAAATATGCCATGAGCACGTCTGGTCCGACTTTCAGAATGACCGAAGAAAAAATAGATGAAACCATTCAAAATATGAAAGAGGTTGCCAAGACACTTTCATTAAAATTAGGCTATAAAGGATTGTAGGTATTCTACAGCCTAATTTTTTAACATTATATGAGAATGCGGTTTGATAATATCAAACGAACTGTAGTGGATGAAAATCGCGATGAGTAAATGAATAAGGAAATTGGATATGTGTGAACAATCTGAATAAAAGGAGGGTGTATCTGTTGGAAAAGATAAAAGTTGCAATCATAGGACCAGGCAATATTGGTTTGGATCTGCTGTACAAGATTGAACGCAGTCCATATTTAGAATTAGCATACATGATTGGGATTCAGGATTCTCTTGGTATTGAAACAGCTAAAGGGAAAGGTGTCAAGACGACGACAGAGGGGATTGATGGTTTTTTGCCTGAATCAGATGATGTGAGTATTGTATTCGACTGTACCAGTGCAAAAGCCCATTTGTACAATGGACCAAAACTCAAGGAAAAAGGAATTTTCACGATTGATTTGACACCGGCGGCTATTGGGCCAATGCTCATTCCAGCGGTTAATTTAACGGATCAAATGTTGGAACTGGATAACGTCAACATGGTAACCTGTGCTGGACAAGCCACAACACCGATTGTGGCGGCGATTAATGCAGTGGCAGATGTCTCTTATGCGGAAGTGGTCTCTTCTATAAGCAGCAAGAGTGCTGGACCTGGCACAAGAGCCAATATCGATGAATTTACAGTGACGACGCAGAAAGCATTAAAAGAAGTTGGTGGTGCCGATGAGTCCAAAGTCATCATTGTATTAAATCCAGCTGAGCCACCAATTTACATGAGAAATACCATTTATACGAGAGTAAAGCATACAGATTTAGAAATCATAAAAAAAGCAGTTGAAGAAATGGTTTTGAAAATTAAGGCGTATGTTCCGGGCTATAAACTCATGTTGGAACCAATTATTCAAGATGATGTTGTAACGACAATTATACAAGTTGCTGGTCTTGGAGATTATTTGCCTGTTTATTCAGGTAACTTAGATATTATTACCTCTGCAGCTGTGAATATTGCAGAAAAATATGCGCAAAGAAGGGCAGGTGATGGCAAAGATGTCTAAAATAATATTGACAGATACAACTCTTAGGGATGGCAATCATACGGTATCTCACCAGTTCTCGCCTGATGATGTGGCAAAGGTTGCTTTGGGCTTGCAGGGGGCAGGAATCGATCTTATTGAAATTGGTCACGGAGATGGTTTAACAGGTTCATCTATCAATTATGGATTTTCGAAATATGATGACTTTTCAACGATAAAAGCAGCAGCAGAAGTTTTGACAACTTCAAAGCTTACGGTTTTATTATTACCGGGGATCGGTACGGTGAAAGCACTTGAACAAGCACATAAATATGGTGCCAAAGCCGTTCGAGTGGCAACGCATGTTACCGAAGCCGATGTGTCTGCGCAGCATATTAAAGCAGCTAAAGAAATGGGCCTTTTTACAGTGGGATTTTTAATGATGTCACACATGACAGATGTGGACCGACTTGTTGAAGAAGCGCTTAAGATGGAGTCTTACGGGGCAGATGTCGTCTATGTTACAGATTCAGCAGGCGCCATGGTTCCCAGCCAAGTTGCGGAAAAAGTTGCTGCATTAAAGAACAACTTAAAAGTGCCTATTGGTCATCATGCGCATAATAATTTAGGCTGTGCGATTGCCAATAATCTTGCAGCGATTGATGCTGGTGCCACTTATGTGGACTCCTCTCTAATGGGACTTGGTGCTGGCGCAGGAAATACTTCAACTGAAACTCTGATAGCAGTACTGAATAAGATGAAACATGACCATAGGGGGGATTTGTATAAGGCAATGGATGTTTCAAAAGATATTTTGGTGCCAATATTAGAGTCAAAGGGCTTACATTTGTCAACGAATCATGATTCAATGATGTTAGGGTACGCTGGTGTTTATTCAAGTTTTTTACTGCATTCAAGACGTGCTTCTGAAAGATTCGATGTGGATGTGAGAGATATATTGCTAGAGTTAGGTAAACGAAAAGTTGTCGGGGGGCAAGAAGATTGGATTATCGATATTGCTCATGGATTATCAACAAGATAATGCGCACATGCATTAGTCAAATCAGAATGGAGGTTTTAAGATGGCATTAAAGGGAGTACTTAGGACAGGTTTGGTTCAACTTAGAGTTTTGGATTTAGACAAATCACTTGACCATTACAGAAAACACATTGGTTTAACAGAAGTGGGGCGTACGGAAGATGGTAGAGTTATGCTTAAGGGCAACGATGAATTTGATCATCATTCAGTTGTGCTTCGATTGGCAGAAACGCCAGGCCTTGATTACATTGGTTTAAAAGTGGACACAAAAGAAAATTTGGAGCGATTTGAGGCCGAAACAAAAGCCTTTGGATTTGAAATCGAAGAAATTGCACCGAATAGCGATCAACCGGGATTTGGACGTCGTATTGCAGTGAAGCTGCCAACTGGACACCGTATAGATCTATATTCTGAAGTTGAACTTGCTGAGAAACATCCTGGCATAAAAAATCCTAAATTGTGGATTGAAGAGCCAAAGGGAATGGATGTAAGCTGTTTTGATCATGCTTTACTGTATGGACCTAATGCAAAAGAAGCAACACAATGGTTTGTAGAAGTCCTTGAAATGTCAATTGTTGAAGTGGTTAAAAAGGAAGACGGCGTGGAAAATTTAGCAGTTTGGCTCAGTGCTTCCAACCGTGGACATGATCTTGCAATATTGGATTATGACAAACCGGGTAAACTCCATCATATCTCTTTCCATTTAGAAGACTGGAATGCAATTGGTCATGCGGCAGATATCATGGGGCAATATAATATCTCTATAGATGTTGGACCAACGCGTCATGGTGTTACTAGAGGTCAAACCATCTACTTCTTTGATCCATCAGGGAATCGAAATGAAGTTTTCTGTGGAGGTTATTTCTACTATCCAGATATGCCATTGCGTGTTTGGGATATAGAACATGTGGGAGAAGGTATTTTCTATTATGATAAAGTACTCAACGAGCGCTTCTTAAGTGTGGTATCTTAAATAAAAAAATCAAATTTCATGCATTCATTTAATGATGAGTGCATGAAATTTGATATGATATGATTAAAGGAGGTAAATACTTATGTCAAATAAAAACCCAAGTATTGGAAAAACAATAAAAGCAGGTAAGTACATGGTGAATTATCACGATGTGGGTGAGGGTGATGTCGTCTTTTTGATTCATGGTTCCGGCCCTGGTGTAACCGCTTATGCAAACTGGGGTAAGGTCATGCCGTTGCTCAAAGAGAATAAACGCGTTATTGCACCAGATATGTTGGGATTTGGTTATTCAGAGAGACCGGAAGGCATCAAATATACGATGGATCTCTGGGTTCAACAAATGGTTGACTTAATGGATGCGCTCGATGTGGATCAAGCGGACATCGTTGGCAATAGCTTTGGCGGTGCTCTGGCATTATCACTTGCCATTAAATATCCAGAGAGAGTCAGAAAAATTGTACTCATGGGTAGTATGGGCATTGAATTTAATCTGACTTATGGCCTGGACAGAGTGTGGGGTTATGAGGCAAGCGTTGAATTTATGAGAAGTGTTTTAGACTTATTTACTTACAATAAAGAAATGATCACAGATGAACTTGCAAAAATCCGATATGAGGCAAGTGTAGAACCTGGATTTCAAGAATCATTTTCTTCGATGTTTCCTTATCCAAGACAAAGTTCTGTTACAATGATGGCATCAGATGAAGAAGATATTAAAAAGATCAAGGCGCCAGCACTAATCGTTCACGGTAGAGACGACTTAGTCATTCCTGTTTCTAATGCGTATAAACTCTTTGATCTACTCGAAGATTCACAACTGCATATTTTCGGGAAATGTGGGCACTGGACACAAATCGAACATACAGGTGATTTTTGTCGCTTGCTCGATGGTTTTTTAGCGGAGTGATATAACAGGAGGTACATTATGGGTAACAGATTATATAGCAATGCAGATCTTGCGCATATGCTGATGGAAGCGGATCGAAACAAACGCCCTATTGAAGCTCTGACTGCTTTGCAAGAAGGCCTTACTTTAGATGATGCCTATGAGATTCAAATGATTAATGTCCAGAAAATGTTGGCGTCTGGTGAGGTCATCAGCGGCAAGAAAATTGGACTGACTTCATTGGGAATGCAAAAATTGCTGGGTGTGGATGAACCTGATTATGGTCATTTATATGAGAGTATGAACCTAACTACCGGTAATGTACCTAAAGATTTTGTACTTCAACCCAAAGTAGAAGCTGAAATTGCATTCGTTTTAAAAGAGGACTTAATTGGACCGAATGTGACCGTGGAAGATGTGTATAGGGCAACAGATTACATCGTTGCAGCCTTTGAAATTGTGGGCAGTCGCATTAAAAATTGGAAAATTAAGCTGGTAGATACCATATCGGACAACGCGTCGTCAGGGTGTTATGTGCTCAGTGAAAAGAGATATAATTTAAATGATTTTGATTTAAAAACTGAAAAGATGAAATTCTATAAAAATGGCGAATTGGCGAATGAAGGCACTGGCGCAGAAGTTATGGGTGATCCGGTTTATTCGGTGGCGTGGCTTGCAAATAAAATGTCAGAGTATGGTGTTGAACTCAAAAAAGGTGAAATCATTTTGTCAGGTGCTTTAACAGCAGCACTTACTGCAGAAGACGGTGATGAGTTCGAAGCGGTTTTCGAAAACTTTGGCAGTGTAAAAATTGCGTTCTGATAAAATTTAATGTAAAAAAGCACATTGGAGGCTGTTGCAGATCTAAGAATCTAGATTTGCAACAGCTCTTTTAATTTGACATTGGGATTGGTATACTGATAGTTTGTTTTAGGTTTCATATGTTTAAATCGAATGGCCTCTTCAGGACAATGATGCAGACAAGCAAAGCACATCTCGCAGTTGTGATTCATTTGTGGATATGTGGCAGATGTCGCAATGTTATTCACAGGACATATTTTTGAGCATAATCCACAGTTGGTACATTTGTCTTCGCTGATTTTAAGTGCATTAAATCCAAGATAATCTGTACTATATTTTAGCATGAGCTTACTCACAAGGTGTGCCCCAAGTTTTTTGGATGGCAAATCACTTTGCTCTTGGTTTTGTAAAGCATGAATGGCTTTTTCGATTTCGTGATCTGCTTTTTCGAGCATTGGCGTCATCTTTTCTTCTGGTGTTGGGAAAATAATGCTGTTATCAGGCAGTGTAAATGACATTGTAGTTGAAACCTCTATATGACGTGATTTTAAGATGGTAACACAATTGGCAAGTGCATTACCAGCACCGCCACCATAATTGGCAATGAGAAATACGTAGGGGTTATTTGAAAGCTCAATTTTTTCAAGAAAACGCTTTACAATTTTAGGTGCATCATAAAAATAAACAGGGAATAAAATGCCAATATTTTGAGCATCCGTTTTTATGGGCAGTTCCAAATCTAACGAACCTATGGCGATTAACTTTGAATCTGGAAAAGAATTTGCAATTTTTTTCGCAATGTAATAAGTGTTCCCAGTGCCTGAGAAATAATAAAGTTCTGTATGCATATAGCCTCCTTGTGCATTTAAATGCACATATTAATTAAAAATAAAAGCGATTATATCGCTTATTAGTACAATCTTAACAGGGTAATCATAATAGTGTCATATAAAATTCAATCCTTCTGGTCTTCTAAATAATCTTTATAAGTCAGGTGATGTTCATATAAATAACTATAAGTGTCCTCACAGGTGTTTTCTAGAATCACTTTTATATCTGAAACGACGGCTTCCATCTTATAGAGAAAAGCCATCCCGTCCAATTGATAGTAATGATGCCTTGAGGCCACTGTGAGGATTAAAAGACCTTCTTCCTTCATCATTTTAAGATGCTTTGAAATCACAGAGCGATCCTGTGGAAAGTGCTCTGAAATGCTGCTGATGTCAGCAGGTCCATTTAAAGCCAGAAATTTAATAATTTCCATTCGTATATTTTCACCAAGAATTTTGAAGATATCTTGTTGAAAAAGCATATTCATTTGTTCAGGCGTTAGCGCATTTTTTTCGCAAGTTTCTCTTTTCATGAATGTATTATATATGCATTTACATGCACGTGTCAAGGGCTTATTTTGTTGAACAAGGTGAAATTGCTCAAACGCTCGGAATGCTGAGAGATCAAGTAAAAGAAATTAAAAGCGTAATCAAATGTAGCATCATAGAGAAAGATTATAGCTTTATCCGTATATTAAGCAGCAGAGTCAAAGGTCACCCAAAATCAAAAAAATATTTATGTTGGATTTAAATCGTTTTATTTTCGATCATCAAATAAATGATCGTGATCGTGAAGCATCCAGGTTTCCCTTTCACTCTTTTTAAGTTTGCTGTTGACCATTTTTAAAAATTCATCGGCTCGTTTTTTTTTGTCCTTTTTTTCAGCATCTTCAGTTTTAGCAATGTCAGCGGCAGGCAATTTTTTAGGATCAGATTCAGTCATGTGATCACATCCCTTCTACTTCATGGATACCCCAAAAGACTTTTTTTAAAAGGGTATTACATGTTTATAATTTGTTATAATAAGAAGGGTGTAATAACTTGATGAGGCAGAAAGATACATGATGAGGCATAAAGATGAAAGTAGAAAGACTATTAAATATACTGATGTATTTAATCAACCATGATAAAGTCTCGGCGAATGCCTTGGCGAAGCATTTTGATGTTTCCAAACGGACGATTCAAAGGGATATAGATCACTTGACACTTGCGGGTATACCCATTTACTCAGAGATCGGAAGAAGTGGTGGCTATCAATTAATGGATCATTTTAAAATGGATAAAAACTATCTGAATGCATCTGAATCAAATCTTTTATACACTTTCTTATCAGATATAGAAAGAACGACGCCAAGTGATGAAATTCAAACCACATGTAATAAACTCATGGCACTTTTTCCTCAAGAGACAGACAATGATAGGCTCATTATCCAAATGATGCCTCAGTTCATTCAAGAGAATTTTAGTGCTGTGTTCAATCAATTGACGAGAGCGAGAGATGAACACTTAAAAGTGATAGTCATTTACATAGATGCTGAGCTCAACGAAACAAAGCGCATCATTCACCCTTACAGATTAGTCTTAATGGGGAATACATGGTACGTTTATGGCTTCTGTGAATTGCGTGATGCCTTTAGACTATTTAAAATCAGTCGAATGATAAGATGTGATTGCAGTGAAAAAACGTTTACGGTGCGAGACCTGCCTGATAAATTGCCGTGGCATAATCAGATGGATTCAGACCGGAAAAGTGAAAAAATAGTGCTCGAATTAGATCGATGCTTATTGGGGCGTCTATCAGATTACTTTGACTATCATAATTGTGACGTACAGGAGGATAAGATCATTGCGACACTGAACTTCCCCATAGACGAGTGGCTGTTGACACTTCTATGTCAGTTGATTCCCTATGTTAAAATCATAGAACCCCTTTCATTGAAAAAGAAGTTTAATGATCGATTGCAAAAAGCAATTCAAAATAACATTTGAGCTATTTTTCGAGATCTCAAATTATAAAGAGTGACATACTGTTGTCGCCTTTTATGATTTAAAATGAGCTCAGAAGTATAGAGCAATGAATTTATTATTTTGAAAGGAGAAGAATCATGAAAATATGTCAAAGCTGTGGAATGCCAATGATGAATGCAGAGGATTTTGGCAATAATAAAGACGGTTCAAAAAGTGAAACATATTGCAAGTACTGTTTTCCAAAAGGCGTCTTTAATAATCCAAATGAAACTTTTGAAGAAATGGTTGAAAGCTGTATGCCCTTTGAAGTTCAAAGAGGTGTCAGTGAAGAAGTTGCTAGAGAAAAGCTTACACAGACACTGAGTACGTTAAAAAGATGGCGTTAAGAAGTGAAGGTAAAGGTTTAATATTTTGGAGGTGAACGATATGTTTGAATCAAGATGTGGTGTGCGCTGTGATATTTGTGAGCGCAAGGCACAAGTAAACTGTAAAGGGTGCATTCAAATGTCTGCGCCATTTTGGGGTGGAAAGTGCGGTGTAAAATCGTGCTGTGAAGAAAAGGGCTATAATCATTGTGGAGAATGTGATGGATTTCCGTGCGATATGCTCAGTCACATGGGCGTGGACCAAGGGTTTGATCCATTACCTAAGATTGAACAGTGTAAAAAATGGAAACGTGAATGTTGAATACCGTTTATTGAGCTTTTTTGAATAATGCCAGACAGTTTAGGCCAATAGGGTATCTGTCTGGTTTTTATTTGATATAATGAAGAAAAAACAATAGGATTAGGACATAAAATAGGAGTGGTACCATGACAAAAAAGGCAAAAGAAATTAAGATTAATGCACCTCAAATACCGAATAGTCTTCAAACGGTCAGTGTAGATGAAATTGTATTTGAATCGGAAGAACTGATTGAAGCCATCGATTGTTTTGAAGGCCAGTTAGAAAATCAAGAAAAGGAATGTGTCTACATTCGAAAATCCGTCTTTAAAGACACTTCATTCAAAGGCTCTCGTTTTCATAGGCTAGACCTTCAAGATGTGATCTTCGAGAACTGTGATTTTTCAAATGTGGATTTTACAGATAGCATTATTCATAAAACGGTTTTTAAAGGCTGTAAGATTACAGGTGCCAATTTTAGCAATACGACATGGATGCATGTTAAATTAGAAAATTGCAATGGCAAATACGCTAATTTTAGGTTTTCGCAGATAAAAAAATCGGCATTTGAAAATACAAATCTGGATTTGTCAGATTGTCAAAATGCCGTATTTGAAGACGTTCAATTGGAAAAAACCAGTTTTAGAGAGAGTCAATGCTCAGGTGCAAAACTTGAAGGCCTTGATTTTAGAACTTGTGATATAGAAGGCCTAGGTGCTCGAATAGAAGACTTAAAAGGGATTGTTATCACATCGATTCAAGCGGTTTCTATCGCTAGAATTTTAGGTGTGGTGATTGAAGATTAAATAAGTTGCTGGAATAGCGGCGTTATTTTTTCTCGCAAAGGAAAAAGAAGAAGTCTTGATCTAAAATGGTATCCAGTCTAAAATGATTTGCTTCACATAACTGAACGAGTGTATCATCCGAAGGTATTGGGTCATGAGATATTGAATAGTTGATTTTTTGATGATGTTCTTTTAAACCCTGTCTTGTACGTGCATGGACAATGGCGAACATGCCTTCGGGTTTCAAATGGTTATAAGCATTTTTGAAAACCATCTCTAAATTTTCGAAATGTGGGATGCTGTTAAAGATAATGCAGAGATCAAAAGATTGATTTAGGTGAATGTTATCGTCAAAGTTGCCACAGAGCGTTTTTGCATCTGGAAAAACGGTCCTAAAAGCGGAGAGCATATTTTCTGAAATGTCTAAGCCAAGGTATTGAGATATGCCGCGCTCTATCATGGCATCGTATAAAACACCTGTGCCACAACCCACATCTAATACAGCATCTGTGGTGCGGACTTTTAAAAGTGTTAACGTCTGTGAAATGATTTTTCTTTTCTCATCGGTTAATTCTTTTTGCCAAGACTGATAAGTTGCATTGAAATAAGTTTTAGGATCTTTGATGGTCATTTGTGACTCCTTTAGATAAAGCATAAATAGTTAGAGTGTCAAAAGTCAAAAGTTGAGCAACCCACTGTCATAGGATGCACTTATATGTGGATGAGTTCACCGTCAGCTGGGATTATAAAAGAGCCCTCGGAATGTGCGAGCAGATGCTCTTTGAGATTTCCTCTCGTGGTAAGGCAGTGATTAATGGCTTCAAGATGTGTGCAAATAATGGTGGCTTTTGGCGCTTTAAGGCGAATCGATTGAACATCTTCTGGCGTCAAGGTGATGGGATCGCCCACCTTAAAACGTGCGCCGCCAGTGAAGGCGAGAATGATTTCAGGTTTGTATTCGTCCAGTGTTTGGGCAATTGCATCGTAGTAAATGGTATCGCCTGTGAGGTACAAAGTGGGTTGATGGGCTGTTTTTAAAATATAACCAGAACTGGTGCCCATGAGCTTTGCGATTTCACCAGTGCCATGCTGACCGGGAACTCTTACGATTTCAACGCTACCGATCACTATAGAAGTTTCTACAGGATAGAGATTGTTGAACCCCATGTCTCTAAACTTAGAAGCATCTTGAGTTTGACAAATTAAGCCAATATCTTTTGGGAGCAAGTTCCTTGCATAGTCATCGAAGTGATCTAAATGGAGATGTGTCACCAAGCAAAAATTTGGGTATTCAATTTGATCGAGCTGAATGGGGAAGTCCACTCTTGGATTGCGATTATCATTAGAGCTGTTTTGAATAGGTGGTTTATCTTCTTTCGGGGCCAGCATGGGATCTAGTAAAAAAGTAAAGTCGCCGTAGGTCAATAGGCTGGTGGCGTGTCTGAAATGTTTATAAATCATTTGATTCCTCCTAAATCGTTGTAAAAGTCTTTTGATTTGATAAAATAAGAGTATTACATAGGTTTATTTTATTGTATTATATGATTTTCTTTTGATAAAGAGGCCTGTGAAAAAGATGTTATTTATTTGTTTTCAGAATGAAAGAATCGTTAGAGTGTCAATGATATATAAAGGATATAAAAATGATATTGGATACCGTAGATGAAAAATTGATTGCGCTTTTAAGAGAAAATGCCAAGTTGAGCTACAAAATATTGGGTGAAAAGGTCCACATGACTGGTCAAGCTGTGGGGCTTCGTGTGAAGCGCCTTGAAGACGAGGGCATCATAAAGCGTTATACAATAGATACCAGTACTAAAGAAATGGGCACGATGATTGCCTATGTTACCTTGACTATGAAAACTCAGGAACACCAGAAGGTTAAAGCCTTTGTGATGCAACATCCGGAAATTTTAGAAGCCTCTCGAATCAGTGGAGAGGGATGCTATTTTTTAAAGTGTGAGTTTAAAAATCATGAGGCGCTTAATTTATTTTGTGATGGCGTTCTTCAATTTGCCAACTATAGGGTCAATATTGCCACAGATAGGATCAAATGAGTCGAGAAAGCGGTAGAAGTGCACGTGCATAAAATAGATGGAGATTAAACTTTTCAAGATTGAGATTTTAAAATCAAAATTTCAAGATCAAAATTTCAAGATCAAAGTGATAAGATGTAAAAAAACAATATGAGGACATTTAAAATGAAGAAGAGGAGGTAGCCAGATGCAAGTATTGAAAGTAGGTATTATAGGATATGGTCTTTCAGGTAGAGTTTTTCACGGTGCTGTTATAAAAGGTGTAGAGGGCTTTGAAGTCACCAAGATTGTCACTTCTGATCCAGTTAAAAAAGCGCAAGCACTCTCTGATTTTCAAGGGGTTGAGGTTGTGGCGTCGCCTCAGGCTGTTATGGATGATCCTCAGATCGATTTAGTGATTGTGTGTACTCCAAATACAAGCCATAAACCTTTGGCTGAAGAGGCGCTTCGCAAAGGTAAACATGTGGTGATTGAAAAGCCGTTTACGGTGACGCTTGAAGAGGCCGTTGAGCTCATAGTGGTCGCACAAGAAATGAATAAGTGCCTATCTGTTTATCAAAATCGGAGATTTGACAGCGATTTTAAAACATTAAAGCGCATTATAGAAGAAGATAAAATAGGACGAATCGTGGAATTTGAATCCCATTTTGACCGATTTAGAAATCAATTTAAGGGCAATGCTTGGAGAGAAGAAGCACATCCGGGTTCAGGAACTTTGTATGATTTAGGGTCGCATTTAATAGATCAAGCACTTTGCCTCTTTGGGTTGCCCAACGAAGTTTATGGCGACATCAGAGCACAAAGACGTGGCGCAGTAGATGACCAGTTCGAAGTGATTTTATATTATGATGAACTCAAAGTGACCTTAAAAGCAGGTAATTTGGTCAAAGAACCTTGGCCGCGCTATATGCTCATGGGCACTGAAGGTACTTTTGTCAAGTATGGTCTAGACGTACAAGAATCCATTTTAAGAGCAGGTCAAATTTCTTATAATGACCAGTGGGGACAGGAACCCGAAAAGCTTTATGGCATTTTAAATACATTGTCATCTAGAGAGGTCGTTATCAGTGAAAAAGGCGATTATAGAGAGTACTATGAAGCCATTTATGAAGCTATTGTAAATGGTGCGCCTCTTCCAGTAACTGCTGAAGAGGGCGCAAATGTCATCAAAATTATACATGCTGCAATTGAGAGTAATCGTGAAAAGAGACGTGTGGAGTTATAGAAAAAAGACAAGCTCGTGTGAGGGCTTGTCTTTTTTCAAGGGAGAGAGTAGAATAGGTCTATTCATTAAAAACTAAAAATCAATTTTCACGACATTACTTGTTTTCTTGTACCCCTCACAGAGATAGGTAATGGCAATATAGTAAGTTTTGCCCTTTTCAAATTTGGTAAAATCACCATTGCCGTATGAGTCATCTTTGTTGATGGTAATGCTGTTATCGTCACGATCTGTAATGTATTTGAAATAGCCATTGTCGGGATACATTGGCGTGGTATCCGTTTGAGATGCCACCACTTTATAGCCTTGAAAACAGTCTGCTTGAGCAATCGTCCATTTGAGTTCAATAGAATCGCCTTTATTTTCTGCTTGTAAAGTTAAAGCGTTATCTTGATAATTGGTATTGTTACTTGTACTTGGTGAGTTTGGAATTGTGACCGTGATTACATTACCGGGTACTTTTTTATCTTTATAGACTGCAGTGATACTAAAATAATAAGTCTTACCCGCTTCAAACTTGGAAAATTCGCTGCCATTATATGAAGAACCTGCTTTGATCAACGCAGTGGTTTTATTTTTATCTGTGATCCATAGAGCGTAGCCATTTTCAGGGTAAACAGGGGTTTGATCTGTCAGGGAAGCGACTACTTTATAGCCTTCAAAATCTGGATGTGTAATTTTCTGCCATTTTAAAACAACAGCGCTATTGGCATTGCTGTTACCGTAAGCATTGCCGTTACCGTTGTTTCCTGCACGGTCAAGCTCAGCAGAAAGCGTAGTGGCGCCATAAGGTGTATTTGAATCAGAATCAGTATCCGTATTGCCATTTACATCAAAAGTGACTTTTTCTTCACCGTTAAAAATGATTTTTTCTTCTCGAATGACATTCATAAGAAGTGAAGCTGCTTCAGCTCGTGTCAACGATCTTTGAGGATAGAAGTATCTCTGAGTGCCAATGGTTTCACCAATCATTAAATTATTGTTGATTGCAGCAGCGACAAATGCCCTGAGGTTGTTTGAAATGCCATTTTGATCAGCATAAAGAGATAAAACTGTTTCCGTATCCGTATTTTTGCCCAGCGCTTTAATAAGTGCCACGGCCATATCTTCTCGAACGGAAGCTTGATGGGGTTTGAAGGTGTAACCTGTAGCAGTTGTATACCCTGTTAAAAAGTTTTTTGCAGCTTCCACATAGGGGATTGCCCATGTTTCTGTGTTCATGTCTGAAAACGAAGAGGTTGCATTTAGATTGATCTGAAGTTTTAAAGCTTTTACCATCATCGTTGCAAATTCCACTCGGGTTACCGTGTTATTCGGTCTAAAAGTGCCATCTGGATAACCGTTGATGATGCCATAGGTTTTCATCGTTTTAATTGCGTTATAAGCATAGTGCGTTGAATCGATATCTGAAAAAATGATTTCATCCGTGTTGGTTGTGGCGAAAGCTGGGATGCACATAGAAATGACCAACACCAAAACGAGTGCTGATTTAAAAATAGTTTTCATGTTTCTCCTCCTTAAATATGGCCAAGTCAAAAGTACTTGGCGGTAATAGATGTTTATGAATATATTATAGCAGTGTCCATCTCGATAAAGTGAAAAGTCATCGTATCGTAATCATCGTTTAACACATCTGACACGAATTGTGGGCCTTCTGAAACCGTTGCACTAAGTGGATTTGGGCTTTTAGAACTAGTGAGTGTCTCAAGTACTAAATCGTGTATTTTATCGCAAGAATTGTCCTATGTAGTATGGCATTTTCGTTTATAATTAACTTGACCGGTCAATAAATACAGGGGGTTTCAAGATGAAATTTTATCTTCAAAAAGCAGTGGACTTCATAGATGATCATATCTGCATGCCGCTCAGTTTGGATATGATCGCGGATCATATTGGATTTTCAAAATTTTATTTAAATCACATGTTCAGTGTATACACTGGGCTTTCCATTATGGCGTACGTCAGAAAAAAGAAGCTTGAATATGCACTGGATGAACTCAAAACAGATAAGCGCATTATTGATATTGCACTTGAGATCGGTTATTCTTCTGAACGTGCTTTTTCAAGGGCGATTTTAAATGCTTATGGACATTCGCCAAATTATTTTAGAGAAAAAGAGGTCTTAAAGACGAGACGTCTCGTGATTCATGATCTGAGTCTAACGGCTGATGAAGCGCAAATACTTGCAAACTTTCCCTCGAATTTTGAAGCAGTAACACAAAATATGACGGTGAAGAGGATTAGAGATATGAAAAAATATTTAAGCGATGTAAGTTATGAAATTATGGATAAAATGACGGTTTTGAGCGGTTCAATGGTGGGTGATGAACCAGAAGATGCGATTATAGAACTTATGAATCGATTGGCAGAGGCTTACGATATAAAACCTAATAGAGCTTTTGGCTTTGATATTCCCGTTGAAGGCAATGAAGATGTGACTCGGTTGAGGGGTTACGAATATTGGCTGGTTATTGATGAACCCATGTGCTGTAAACTCTCCGATTCAGGTGCTTCAGAATTTGAATTTGAAGGAATGAACATTAAAATCAAACATATACCAGCTTATCGTTATGCGACTTTAAGAATTGAAGATCCAATGTCCGATCCATTTGAGCGCATTGGTACCGGTTGGCGATATCTCATGAGTTGGCTCGAAGCGCACGAGTTTAAATCATCCGATTTTGTCAGATGTGATCTGGCAAACTGTCTAGAAGAAGTCAAAATGGTGGATGGTACAATGGTAATGGATATCTTTGTCCCAGTAGATATAAAATAAAATGAGTGCTTATAAGTTCTATAAAATCAATCGCCACTTGTAAAATGCAAGTGGCGATTTTAAATCCATAGATGTAATTGTCTTTGACACAAGCATTACAAATCAAAGTCAGCAATCAGTTTCTTGGTGTATTCATGTGTGGCATGACTAAATATTTTTTGTGTTTCATCGAGTTCAACGATTTCACCATTTTTCATAACGGCGATTCGATGACACATCAACCTGACGATGTTGAGATCATGGCTGATCAAGATATAGGTAAGGTTCATTTTTTGATGTAGGTCTAAGAGCAGATTGATGATTTGTCCCTGTACAGAGACGTCCAGTGCTGAAACGGGTTCGTCTAAAATAAGTACTTTGGGTTTCACTGCAAGTGCTCTGGCGATACAAATGCGCTGTAATTGTCCACCACTAAAGGTATTGACCTTCTTTTGACGGTCCATAGGATTGATGCCCACTGAGAGGAGTAGCCGTTCTACCTCCAAGAGCTGCTCTTTTTTGGTTAACTTTTGATGAAGTTTGATGGCTTCAAGTAACAATTTTTCAACACTCATAAATGGATCAAAGACTTCTTTGGATTGTTGCATCACAATTTGAACTTCCTTTCGAAAGTGCGTCTCATCGAAATCAAATCGAATTTCTCCACTTGTGGGGGTGTTGAGTTTTACAATGAGCTCACCGGTAGTGGTTTTACCAGAACCAGACTCTCCGATGATGCCTAGAATTTCATTTGCATAGACATCTAGTGAGATGTGGTTCACAGCATGGACGATGCTGCGTTTTCTAAAGAGACTGTTTTTAATATAGTATTTTTTCGTCAGTTGTTTGATCTCTATGATCGGCTTTTTATTTTGCACTGAAACCTCCCTCTAAAATGGGATTGCAGCATCTATAGTAGCCCCCTGCAAATGATTCTGCTTTTGGAATTACTGTTTCGCAAATGGAACTCTTATAAGCACATCTTTCAGCAAAGGGGCAACCCGCTGTAAATGCCAATGGACTCTTTGGGTATCCTTCCAGTTGATAAATCTCGTGTGCTTCACCTTTGAGGGCGTTGGCGCACTTTATAAGGCCAAGTGTATAAGGGTGAACTGCCTTGCTAAAGAGATCATTTGTATCGCCATAAGACATGACGATTCCACCATACATTACGGCAGTTTGATGTGTAATGCGCTTAATGACATCAAAATCATGTGTGACTAAGATCATGCTGGTGTTGTATTTAGTATTGATCTTACTCAGTAATTCAAGGATCTTTAATTTCAAAGAAGCGTCAATGGCACTAGTGGGCTCATCTGCAATGATGAGTTTGGGATTTAGAACCACAGCCAGTGCAATGGCAATCCTCTGCCCCATCCCGCCGCTGAGCTGATAGGGGTACATGTTGAGCACGGCTGTTATGTTTTGAATACCAACATCTTTGAGGACTTCGTGAACTTTTTCAATTTTATAATCCAGACCGTGAATCCTAAAGACCTCTTTAAAATGCCAAGAAACTGTTTTAAAGGGTGAAAGTGTTTGGGTAGGATTTTGGAAAATGAAAGCGATTTCTTTTCCCAAAAGAGCCGTTCTTTCAGCTAGGGTGAGATCTAAAAGGGATAGGCCGTCAAAGAGCACTTCGCCAGATGTGATGTTATAACTGGATGCTTTCATGAGTCCTAAAAAAGTTTTAAGCAGGACAGATTTGCCGCTTCCAGATTCACCTAAAATACCGAGTATTTCACCTCTATTAACACTGAGATCAACACCTCGAATAACAGGAGTCATCATCTCTTGAATCCAAAGTGATACATGGTAATCGCGTATATCGAGGATGGGTTTAGATTTCATTTTAACCTCCAAGGGGTACTAGTAGAGTTCGAATACAATGGATTCCATCATTAGATTCCCAACGGCGTTAGCCAGTTCAGGTGTTAAGTAGTCGGAACTCATATAGAGTGTTGGAATCCCCCACTTATAGTAGAAAGGTTCCTTAGTGTAGCTGGCTAATATCTTTTCAGTATAGGGGAACGTCATATTATCCTTCATCAAATTGGTGAAATTGGAGGCAATCGGTTTGGCGCTAGATATTAAATGTGTATCTAGTGAAATGGATGTGTTGTAAACCGAAGGCATGTCGTTAAATTTGAGATTTGTGAGCTCCAAGTAAAATTCAGAATGCTTGATAGGGTACATATAGTGCTCCTGATAGTATGACTTTCCAGAAATTTCGCCTAATGAGGTCCCGTCCCAAAAGACGATCATGATGCTCTTGGTCAATTGATCTTCAGTTGCTTTAAGTTGTTTTAAGAGATTGAAAATGAATTGAAAGCGGCGTTCGCCTTCACGTTCATCTTGAAAGTTGAGATCAAAGCCCATAATAATACATTTGGGATCATTTTCATCTGGGTGACCTTTAATGATGCCGGCGATATTGCTTAAAGTACCTTGTTGTTGTTCGCTTTTAACGGCAACTGCAAGGGGTGAGGTCAAAAGTGCCTCTTCGTAGATTTTGGGAATAGAGGCGATCAGGCCCTTTTCTATATTTGTTCCCATTCGATTTAGGGGCGTAATCTCGTCAGAGAGTACAAGGACGCCTTTGGCTTCTGTCTTTTCTAAAATCTTATGAGCAAAATTCAACCAACCATTGGCTCTGAACAATGAGGGTTCAATGAGTACATAGTGATCCTTCAAGAGATCAATCGTTTTAGAATCCAGAGCAATGAGGTCAAGCGCTCGTCCGTCTATAACTGTGGCTGTGGCTTCATGTGATTGAAAGGTATATAGATGGACATCGAGTAGATCGAGATCATCGCATTTAAAAGAAATTTCTTCAACCCATTGGTACTGGACATCTTGATAGGGTATGGTATAATCTTTGTCTTCTAGGGGTTGGATTCCGAGTTCTTTTAAACGGTTGATGATGTAATTGCTTTGAGCTTTATCAGCTACAAGTGCATGCGTGGCATCAAAGTTTACGGGTTCACTTTTGCTCAGATCAAAGCGGTTGTATTTAAAGGCTGAAAAAACAATGGGACTGGTGATGAGCGTTGCTGTGAGCACCAAAGCAATCACACCTCGCAAAGCATTTTTTGGACTCATTTGTGAGATGGACATTTTTTTGAGCTGGATTCTCAAACCTTCGCCTACGAGATTAAAGCCTAAAACCACAGTAAAGAATGCAAATGCACTTGAAAATACAATCCATGGCGCGGTTCTGATATAGTTCTTAGCAGAACCAAGCATGCTGGACCACTCTGGTTCAAAGCTGGTGGCTTTGCCGACGACACTGCCACCATCTGTAGAGGCCACAATTCGGAGGTTCCCAATGAAGACATTAAATATGCCCAGTTGCATGAGTAGAGCTAAGACTCTGGCGATCTCCATAAAGAAAAGTACGAAGAGTTCTGGCAACAAATGCGGTATGATATTGGCAAAAATAACATGAAGAGAGCTCTTGCCGATAATGATTTCACTTTTTATAAAATCCTTTTGACGTAATTCTGCAACGCGTTCGCTGATAACATCTCCTATTTTAGCCCACTCCACCAACGTTAATACAAAGATGAAAACACCGGTGGAACCGGTTTTGTTCAATGTCTTCAAATAGGGGATATTTAAAATAAGAATGCAGATCAAAATGGGCGGCACGGCATTGAAGACGTTGTTAAACTGCTCAATGAGCACTTTGGGCATCACATGATCGTAACCAGAGGCAATGCCGACAATCAATGCAATTAAAAATCTTAAAAAGGTGACCATCAGTGCAACGGCAATGGTGAGCTGGGTGCCGTATATGATGAAACTGAGTACATCGCGTCCAGAATCGTCTGTCCCTAACTTGTAAAAGGCATCTGGTGAAAAAGGTGCTGTTTTGAGCTGGAATTGCCCTTGATCGTCCGTATAGCTGTCCAATACATTTGTGGCATAAGGATTTTTATCGGTAAACAGAGAGGGGGTTATAATTACAAGCATCAAAATCAACAAAATAAGACCGCCGGTTATAAGATAGCCATTTAGATATTGTTTCATAGCGCCCTCCTCTGTAACGGATTAATCATAAAAGCAATCGCTTTGAAAGATAAATTTGTAACAAAATACATCAGACCTAAACAGATAGAAATTAAAAGTACATAGGTTGGATCGGCCCTTTTGGTAATGAGATAAGTGCCAATGCCCACACATGAAAACAAGTACTCTACAATGAGCAAGTTTACAAGAATGATTCTGAGAATAGAAGTCATGGTTGAAAACAATGAAGCTAAAGCCATAGGTAGCAGATGTGATATAATCACCTTGCCAAAGGGCACACCTCTCGACAAAGCACCATAAACAAAAGGCTGTTCGAGGAGATCTGAACAATTGAGTTGAACCATCTTTGAAATGTAAATTGTGGGCACGATACTCATAATAATTGTGGGCACAATGTACAGTCTAAGTTGTTCTGCGGTGAAAGGACCAAGTGCATCGTATTTGAACAGCCAGATGATGATCTGAAGGCCTAGAAGACAGAGTAAGACATCTGGGATAGAGTACAAAATCATTTGCAATAAAGTCGTTATCTTTCGAGGTTTTATGGACGTATAGATGCCGATGCATACGCCGAGTACAAGTGAAATCAAAATGCTCAACGAAAACAGACGGACGGAGTTTTTAAAACTAATCCATAGAGTTGCTCTGAAGCTCTTGGGAATAACGGTGTCAAAGTGAGTCGTGATTTGAGTCAAATAATGGACGACGCGTTCGGCATGCAAATGAAATACATAATTCGTATAGCCGCCGTTGTAATCCGTTTTAGTGATGTAGTTTGGAATGAGCAGTATGAATAGCATAATGATTAACATCAATACCGTCGGTATGAGCGCTTTGAGCATTTTAGTCAACAGCATGTAAGGCGTGGATAAGTAGAGTTCGTATCCAAACCACTTATATTCTGGATTCATCTTGAAGACAGCTCTAATGAGAAGCATTATTACAATTATGGCGTAAGTGATCAATGCCGCAACCCTAATTGCAAAAGGGATAAAAGTATAGTCGGTGTCCTTGTAATAGGCCTTGGAAACCATCTTTGCAATTTGATCCGTACCTGCTTTCAATGACGTCATATCTACGGGAATCTCTTGCCCCACATAGGCATCTGTGTTGGGGGCTTGAGAGATTTTAATGGTTGGCACATGATGAGACAGAGTCTGCAAAGTGCTGTCGTGAGCATCGAGCTGAGTTTCGGTAACTGGAATCCCTAAAGCTTCAAAATACTGATAGAGTCTGAGTAACAAAACCGCAGAATTGGTGTTGCTATCGCCGCCGAAAGAACTGTTGTCAGGGGCTCTTGAGCTCACAAAGAGACCCCCATCGGCAGAAGTGCCAAAAATACCTAAGTTGATCATTTCACCACCAGAAGGTAATTGTGCCATGAGTGCTTCAGCACCTTGATTGCCTAGAGCACCAGCATCCGTGAAAGCAAAGTAAATGGTTTTTTGAGGTTTTTCTGATAAATCTGAGCAATAGGACATGAGGTTCATGAGCACTTCAACGCCTGAGAGATGGACGAGAGCGCTGTTATAAATCTGTTCTCCATAGGCGCCAATGCCATCATAAGCAGTATAAAAACAGACATACTGGTCGGATTGACCTTCAACCTTACCAATAATATTTTGACCATTGCCCACAGGATATTGGTCTTTTATAGAAAGCTTTGCATTGGGAATGATGCCTGAAATGGGATCGTTAGGGTGATTTTCATCGTAATGATAGCCTTCAAAGAGGTGATTTTTTGCAATTTGTCTCAATTGCACATAAGCATTGGTCGATATGCGTCCTATGTAGAGGCTGTCCATTTGATGCTTGCCATAATAGGGATCGAGTTTGATGTCCGTTCGATTATAGCTATCTTCAAGAATCAGTAGACCTTTGATCTTATGGTCGTAGGCATAATTCAAGACTTCGCTTGTGAGTCGATTAAAAGTGGAAACGACGATTTTGCCTTCAAGCACAGTGGGGTCAATATTGAAATAATTGCGCTCTAGAAAAATGATATCCCCTTGATAATCGATGGGACCAGTGATGGGGCTGTAGAGCGTCATAAAATCCTTGTTGATTTCAAAGGCGATTTGGTCGTCAATTGAAAAGACGCTCTTGGGATCAAATCGAATCTGATTCATGGCAAAATCATGCTTGTAATCATCCTCAAGAGGTGCGATTTGGAGTGCTTTAAAATGAGAAACGAGCATTTCTTCAAAGCGCTCATGACCATCAGAACCCACTGCTCTGCCATTATAAGATTTATCGGCAATCTCATTAAAATGTGATTCTGAAAAAGTGGAAATAAAGGGTGAAGGCGAATTGAATAGCATCCGAAACCCCAATATTCCAATTATAAGAGCGCCTATAAGGTAGATGTAAAGGATAAGATGCTGTCGTTTAATCATAAGATAGTCCTTTCAAAAATAAAATCAGGATAAAACAAAGACGATAATAGCACAGTAAATCCATCTGAATTGTCAGAAAATAATGATTAATTTATTATATCAAAAAATTGAGAGGGCAAATCATTTTTTTCAAAGGTGTGATCCCTTGGGGTGGATTGCCAGCTTTATGCGTCTCCTGTATAATGACACTAGTTATAGGTGAGGATTACTTTTGAGATATTGGGAAATAAACATTTAATCTTATAATACATATATTGTAAAGCATACATAAAAAGAAAAGAGGGCATATGAAAGATAAATTTTTGATCGGCGAACTTGCAAAGATGTTTAACATCAGCACAGATACTCTAAGACATTATGATCGTATTGGACTGCTAAAGCCAGAATGTGATCCCAATAATGACTACAGATATTATGATATTAGGAGTTTCTTTAAACTCAGCAGGATTCTTTTTTTTAAGAATTTAGATATTTCTCTAGAAGAGATCAATCGTTATATGAAGCATAAGAATACGAGCAATCTGGTGAGCCTTTTAAAGAGGAAGGAAGAAGAAATAGATCATAAGATCAATCGACTCATGAATCTAAAAAATAAGATTCAAACAAAACTTGAATTGCTCGAGAATATTGACAATGAGCTTGATGAGATTAAGATTAAGCGCATTCCTGCAAGAAGAGGCATTTTTTTAGATATGAATGATGTGGCAAGCGACTATGAAATCAAGAAAGCTTTTAAGGCTAATGAACAGTATTTAAAAACCAGTTCGTGGCTGATTGAAGGTCAGATTTATACGTCTTTATCCAAGGAAAACATGGATCAGGGTATTTTTACAAGGTTCAGATATTTTATTGAGGTCGTTTCAGTGGATTCGGAACAATTTTCACAAACCGTTGAAATTCCAGAGCAGGATTGTGCTTGTATCACTTTTGAAGGGCCTTATTGTGAGATGCCAAAGTATTATGAAGTCCTTACGTGCTGGATTCGTGAAAATGGTTATGTCATAGCAGGTGATTCTATAGAAAAGAACATCGTGGATTATGACTTTTCAGATTCGGAATATGAATATGTTTCGGAGATTCAGATTCCCATAGAACGAGCATCTCAAGTGTAAAAGTATAAATATATTTTCAAAATGTGCGTGGAATCACATCTTTAATAATCGAACCGTCTTATAATGAAAGAAAAAATGGAGGTTGCTATGACAAATTATAAGACGTTTAAACCAGGCAATTGGTCAGAAAATATAGATGTGAAAAATTTTATTAATCTAAACTATACACCTTATGAAGGTGATGATCAGTTCCTTGTTGGAAAGAGTGATAAGACAAAGACCGTATGGCGTGAAGCTGAAGCGTTGATCCAAGAAGAAATCGAGAAGGGTATCCTTGGCATTGAAACAAAATTGTTTTCAGGGATTAATCAGTACAAAGCGGGTTATTTGGACCGTGATAATGAAGTGATTGTGGGCTTTCAAACCGATGAACCTTTAAAGCGTATTATGAATCCTTATGGGGGTTTTAGGATGTTGGAATCGTCGCTTGAAGCCTATGGTTATGAAATGCCAAGTGACATGTCAAAGCATTTTCAATCTTATAGAAAGACTCATAATCAAGGCGTATTTGACGCTTACACAAGTGACATGAAACTCGCAAGAACGGTGGGGCTTTTAACAGGGCTTCCAGATGCCTACGGTCGCGGCCGTATCATCGGTGATTACAGAAGAATAGCGCTTTATGGTATAGATGCACTCATAGCGGATAAACAGAAGGATTTTAAAGCACTGGAAACAGAAATGGCAACTGAGAAAGTCATTTTGTTGAGAGAAGAAATCACGGAACAAATCAGAGCCTTAAAGGATATTAAGGGCATGGCAAGTGAATATGGGGTGGACATTTCAAAACCAGCTCAAAATGCTCAGGAAGCAGTCCAATTTTTATACTTTGGATACCTTGCTGCAATAAAAGAAAACAACGGTGCGGCTATGTCGCTGGGCAGAAATACAACATTCCTTGACATTTATATTGAACGCGACATCGAGTTGGGATTACTTGATGAAGTAGGTGCTCAAGAGTTGATCGATCAATTGGTGATTAAACTTAGAATGGCGAGACATCTCAGAACGCCGGATTACAATACGCTCTTTGCTGGAGACCCAACTTGGGTGACAGAGTCTATCGGGGGTATGGGTGAAGATGGCAGAACGCTTGTCACTAAAACGGCCTTTCGATTTTTAAACACGCTTACAAATCTTGATCCGGCCCCAGAACCTAACATGACGGTACTTTGGTCAAAGGCATTGCCAGAAACTTTTAAGACGTATTGTGCGAAAATGTCTATCCAAACAGGTGCGATCCAGTATGAAAACGATGATCTCATGAGACCGATCTATGGGGATGATTATGGTATTGCATGTTGTGTATCACCAATGAGAATTGGTAAAGAAATGCAGTTCTTTGGTGCTAGAGCTAACTTGGGGAAAGCCTTGTTATACAGTATCAATCAAGGTTATGATGAACTCAAAAGAGACAAATCAGATAGGCCAATCAAAGTGATTGAAGGGATTGAGCCAATGAAAGAGGCCGTTCTAAACTATGATGAGGTCTATGCTTCTTATAAAACAGTGCTCGCAAAGCTGGCGAAACTCTATGTCAACACGATGAATACCATTCACTTTATGCATGACAAATATGCATACGAGAAAGGACAAATGGCGCTTCATGATACAAATGTAAGTCGATATATGGCATTTGGCGTGGCGGGTATTTCGCTCGTGGCGGATTCACTGAGCGCGATTAAACATGCGAAGGTCACTGCAATTAGAGATGAAAATGGCATTACAACTGGATTTGACATTCAAGGGGATTACCCAATGTACGGTAATGATGACGATCGTGTCGATCTGATTGCTAAAGATGTTGTCACTTTCTTTAGCAGTGAAATTCAAAAACATGAGACCTACAGAGCATCTTCACAGACGATGTCTATTTTGACGATTACCTCAAATGTAGTCTATGGTAAAAAAACGGGTGCAACACCAGATGGAAGACTGAAAGGTGAACCTTTTGCACCAGGTGCGAATCCAATGCACGGCAGAGATCATATGGGTGCGCTTGCTTCTCTCAATACAGTGGCCAAATTGCCTTTTGAGAACATTTGTCAAGACGGGATCTCGAACACATTTTCCATCGTTCCTGCCGCTCTTGGCAGAACAGAAGAAGTGAAATATAAAAATTTGTACAGCATCTTAGATGGCTATTTTACAAAAGGTGCATTTCACCTTAATGTCAATGTTTTATCCAGAGATTTACTCATCGATGCCATGAATAACCCAAGCAAGTACCCAACTTTGACGATTAGAGTTTCGGGATATGCTGTACACTTTAACCGATTGACTAAGGAACAAAAAGAAGAAGTTATCAACAGAACGTTCCATGAACACATCTAATATCAACAGAGGAGGTAACCTATGAAACCCACAAGAGAAGGCTTGCAAATTGAATTGAATATGAACAACAATTGCAATAGAGAGGCCTGTGATACAGAAATCAGAGGGAACCTCCATTCTATTGAAACCATGGGCCTTGTAGATGGCCCCGGTATCAGGACAATTTTCTTCCTTCAAGGCTGTCCTCTTAAGTGCCAGTACTGTCATAATCCAGATTCGCAACACTTTATGGGCGAACAACATATCTCTGTAAAAGAGGTTGTGGACATGGCAAATCGGTACCGTGAATACTATGAAGCTTCTGGTGGTGGTGTGACTTTTTCAGGAGGAGAACCTCTGATGCAAGGCGCTTTTTTAGTCAAGGCTTTAGAGGCCTTAAAAGCACAAGGCATTTCCACATGCGTGGACACTTCGGGACATGGCGTAAAAAGGTTTTATTCAAAGATTTTAAAGCTCACAGATACCCTTTTGTTGGATATTAAGCATGTGGATCACGCACGGCACACCAAACTGACTGGCAGGGATATGACAGGTATTTTGAGTTTCATAGAAACCCTCAAAAACCAAAATTATAAGGGAACGATTATCATAAGACATGTGATGGTTCCAGGAGAGACAGATCAATTAAAAAGTATGCAACGCCTTCTTGAAATAATTGCGCCCATTGAGAAAAGCGTTGAAAAAATAGAAATTTTGCCGTATCATAAAAGTGGGATTGAAAAATATTCTCAATTAGGACGGACATATGAACTTGAAAATGTCCCAGCGATGGATTCGGCAGTGGCAAGTGAATTTGAGACATGGATTAATCAAAGGCTAAAGTCACAGAAACTCAAAAAGGCCGTTTCCTAATGAAACTTATGATCAAGATAGGATGAATATGGAAAAATTAATTCGATGTAATCGTGTCAATTGTATAAAATGTGGAAAGATGCTCTGCATCAACAATATCCCCTTGTTGTCGTCTCTGACGGATGAAGAAGCGCGACTTATTTCACAAGGGGTTTCCAGTGATGCCTATAAAAAAGGTGATGTGATTTTTGCACAAGGACAAAAGGCCAACAAACTGTATATCATCTGTTCGGGTAAAATGAAGATTTTCAAGAATTCTCTCGAGGGTAAAGAACAGATTTTATACATTTTGTCCGCAGGAGATTTTATTGGAGCTTTTAACTTACTCAAAGAAGATGAATTCGATTTCAACGCAGTGGCAATTGAAGACACTCAAATCAGTACACTTGAAAAGGTAGAATTTGATAAAATCGTCATTACAAATCCTCAAATTACACTTAAAATATTTGAAAAGGCATATGAGCGGATTATTAAGGCAGAAGCCTTAGTAGAGAGACTTTCAAGCAAGAGCCCAGATGCTAAAATTGCGGGCCTGCTCATCGACTTGGTGGAGGACTTTGGCCATAAAACTGAAAATGGCATTTTATTGGAGTTGTCCATAAGCCGTGAAGAAATGGGAAGTTATGCAGGCATCACACGTGAAACCATGTCGAGAAAACTTCAGCTCTTTCAAGAATTGGGTTTGATCCAACTGGAAGGGGTCAAGAAAATTTTGATTTACGATGTAAACAAACTTAAGGCAATGATTTGATTGTCTAAAAAAAAATTGGGTACTAGTTTCTCAAGGAGGATATAGCAATGGATCAAGTTTTTTTGAAAATAAGTCCTTTGGGTTTTGTCTGGGAAACTCAGGACCCTTTTTTATATTGTGTACATCATAGAGATGACTATCCAGAAGGCAATGAAGTACTTGGACCTAAAGAAACACTTGAAGGAAGGCTTTTGGGTGAGGACTTTGATGAAAGAAATGCATGGAAGATGTATCACGGTAAAACCGTACCAGGTTTCCCTGAACATCCTCACCGTGGCTTTGAAACAGTCACAGTTGTTTTAGAGGGCTATATAGACCACTTTGACTCAGCAGGTGCATCGGGAAGGTATGGAGATGGCGACGTTCAATGGATGACAGCAGGCAGTGGGCTCCAACACGCAGAAATGTTTCCACTGATTAAGGCGAATGAAAGAAATCCATTGCACTTATTTCAAATATGGCTCAATTTGCCGAAAAAAAATAAATTTGTGGCACCGCATTATAAGATGCTTTGGAATGAAGAAATTCCTAAAATAAAAAAGAAGGACGAATTTGGAAAGATTTCTGAGATTATTTTAATTGCTGGAGAGTTTGAAGGTGAAATGAGTGCGGCGCCAGCGCCGGATTCATGGGCATCAGAGCCAGAACACAAACTCTCTATTTGGGTTGTTAAAATGGAAGCCCATGCGAAACTCACGATTGAAAATACTTCTGCAACGCTCAATCGAAGCTTATATCTTTATAAAGGGTCTGAACTCATGGTGAATGCATCTGTGCTCAAAGTGAACCACAGTGGTCAGTTAAAACCTTTAGAGCGCATCGACATCCAAAATGGTTCAGAAGCATCTGAATGGTTACTTCTTCAAGGTGAACCCATCAATGAGCCCGTAGTTCAATATGGCCCTTTTGTCATGAATACTGAGCAAGAGATTCACGAAGCCTATAGTGATTATCACAAGACGAGGTTTGGAGGATGGCCGTGGGAAAGGCCTGATCCCGTGCATTCAAGAGAAACCCCTCGGTTTGCAAAATATGCTAATGGCGTGAAACATTTTCCCAAGTAGATTTTAATGGATCAATCCCATGTTTAAAGACATCGTATTAGAAATGTGTTTAGACATGGGATAAATTTTACCCACAATTACTGTGGACAAATTGTGAGTAAGTTGTGGATTGTCAAAAAATCAGAATGTTACAGAGGGTATACTTGAAATTTATTTCAAGTGATTAGGCTGTTAACAAAAATGTTTCAAAGCTGAAATAGCATTTAAAAAAACAAGTGCTATAATAATTTTTATAAATTGGCGTTTAAATTCATATTAATAAAACGAAAGGATGTTGAAGATGAGACAAGATGAAAGCAAAAAATATTTTATGATCAAGAAATCTTTGGTTATGTTCTTGGTTTTTATGTTGCCCTTATCGGCCTTTTTAGGCGGAATTGCAGGTGCCAGTTTTGTTGTAAAATCAGAACCTCAACCGGAAGTGGTTGCAAGTGATTTGAATTTGACCCCTTTAAAGGTGAGCAATATTGCATCAGAAGGTGATATTCCTTCAGTGGTGAGAACGGCCATGCCCTCTGTTGTCGGCGTTACAACGACTTCAATCCAACAGGATTGGTATTATGGCACCTATAAAGGTGAAAGCGTTGGAACGGGTGTTATTGTGGATGAAAGAGGGTACATTCTTACGAACTCACACGTGGTGAATGATGGCAATGCAGAGACGGTTAAAGTACAGCTCTATGATGGGACTTCCAAAGAGGCAAAAATTCTTTGGAATGATGCTGTTTTAGATTTAGCGGTTCTAAAGGTTGAAGGTGTAGGCTTGCCAGTTGCAACTCTGGGTAATTCAGATGACATTGTCGTGGGAGAAACAGCCATCGCCATAGGGAATCCACTTGGGTTGACTTTTGAGCGAAGTGTCACGGCGGGGATCATCAGTGGGCTCGAGCGTACGATACCTGTGAATGATAATTATAATATAGAGGGCTTACTGCAGACAGATGCCTCCATTAATCCTGGAAATAGTGGTGGACCGTTGCTCAACATCAAAGGAGAGGTCATGGGCATTAATACTGCCAAGGTACAATCTGGAGAGGGGCTTGGCTTTGCAATTCCAATTAACATTGCAAAACCCATTGTAGACGAGTTTATCATGAAAGGTGAATTTACCAAAGTTTATCTGGGTATTAAAGGTGTAAACGTGTATCAGTATATAAGAACTTACGGCAATGATTTGGGAACGGATGCCGGTGTTTATGTCTATGATGTTATGAAGGCTTCTCCAGCGAACTACAGCGGGATTATTTCTGGAGATGTCATCGTGAGCATCAATGGTGTGAAGATCAATACGATCACGAAATTGACAAGACAGCTTTACAGTTATAGACCTGGAGATGTGGTCGATGTAACTGTGATTAGAAGAGGCAAACCAATCGCTCTGAAGGTAACGTTACAGGGCGAAACACGTTGAGCAGGCGGAGGCATAAAATGAACACGAAAAAAATAACTGCAATAATAACCGTTTTTTTAATTGTTGTTTTAGTGTTTTCAGGGTGTACGGATTCAGCTCGTACTTCAGAGGATACTTCTGAACAAATAGAAGCTCTCAACGAATCCAAGTCCAATTCAGAATCCGAATCCCTTTCTGAGTCTGAATCAGATACCGAATCTGGTGAAGTGATCTATGAAAGAATAGCACCTGAAGATGCAAAGCAAATGCTTGATGAGGGCACTGTATTTTTAGTTGATGTGCGAACAAAAGAAGAATATGCAGAAGGGCATATCGCTGGGAGTGTGAACATTCCTGTGGATGTGATTGAATCGGAAATTTCAAATCATGTATCCGATGAAACTCAACCGATTATGGTCTACTGTAGAAGTGGCAGTCGAAGTGCAATGGCAGCAGATGCTTTAAATAAGTTGGGCTATAAAGTCGTTTACGACTTGGGTGGGATTCAAAGCTGGCCGTATGATATAGAAAAGTAAGAATCCTAAAAACAAATCATTCACTAAAGTATAAAGAGTCAGTCTCTCACCAGCCATCTGTCATATTGCGTGTTTTCCGAAAATGCATCATGATGAAAGGGGGGCTCAACTTTTTGACAATCTAACAATCGCTTTAAATTAAGCAAATATGAAAGGTGTTATTTTAAGGCTCAGGGTACTCCGCTGAACTTTGATAACACCTTTTCTTGCGGATGATATTTATGAGTTATTCACTATCCAGATTGAACTGCCAGCTTATTCCGAATTTATCCACAAGATTACCGTATAATTTGCTCCAAAATGTTTCTTGAAGAGGCATTTGAACTTGACCATCAACAGAAAGCTTACTAAAGTAGGCCCTAATGCGTTCTGGATCTTTAATTGAAATCAGCAGACTGATATTATTTCCCATAGTAAATGGCATTCCTGGAGGGACATCTGAAAACATGATCGTATTATTATCAAATTTGATTTCAGTATGCATAACGAGAGATTTAACTTCTCCAGTCATTGGAAAATTAGGATCTGGTGGCATATCACCAAAGAACATGAATTTGGGTTTTTCAGAACCAAAGATCTCGGCATAGTATGTAGAAGCATCTTTGGATTTGCCTTGAAAATTTAAATATGCAATTATGGCCATTTTTTATCTCCTTTCAAATTGAAAACATCGATAGAATATGCTTGCAGGACACCTTCGGAAGAGTCCGTTAATTTTATACCAGAAACTTTAAGTTTCAAACGATAGTATTCAAAAATGAAAGTTGTGGATGATTGTATTGCAAAATACAATTATTCAATCCTGTATGGTGTTTTAACATAGACGATGAGTTGAATAATGCTGTTTTGAAATGTATCAAGTATTTTCAACCTGTTTAATACTTAACAAAGATTTTGAAATTGTCCGCAACTGAGAAACATAATCAAAAAAATGAAAAAAAATAGATTTATTTGATTAATTATGTGCAAAAAATGTATTGATATTTGCAAGGAAACGATATATAATATTCAAAATTATTGAAATTTTTAGAAAATAGCGTATGGTATTCAAAGTAATTTCATCTGTTACTTTTGAGGAGAGTGAAGAGGTCTCTAATTTTTGAACCTTTTTTAATTGTATACTGTATACAAATTACATCTAGATTTAAGGGGGAATATTTATGAAATCAGTGGGGTTACCTGACCAACAGGGCTTGTATCGTCCAGAGTTTGAAAAAGACAATTGCGGTGTCGGATTTGTGGCAAATATCAATGGTGATAAAAGCCATACCATTGTCAAAAAAGGTGTAGAGGTACTTGTTAACATGACACACAGAGGTGCGTCGGGATCGGATCCCAATACAGGGGATGGCGCGGGCATCATGTTTCAAATACCACATGAATTCTTTGAAGGTGTTTGTGAAAACAAAGGTATTGAGCTTCCAGGCAGAGGCCTTTACGCAGTGGGGATGGTCTTTTTACCAAAGTCTCCAGCAATTAGATATCAATGCGAAGGTATATTGGAACGTATCGTTATAGAGGAAGGTGCTGAGGTCCTTGGGTGGAGAACAGTTCCCACAGACAATAGGATGATCGGTGAAACAGCTCGAGGAACAGAGCCTAATATTAGACAGGTTTTTATAGGTCTTGGTGAGCTTGAAAGCTTGGAAATTTTTAAGCAAAAGCTGTATATGATTAGAAAGCGAACTGAAAACGAAGTCAAATCACTTGTAAAAAGGGGCACGGAATATTTTTATATTTGCAGTATGTCAAGTGACACTATTGTCTATAAAGGGTTGTTGCTCCCGGACCAGATCGGGCCCTACTTTATAGATTTGCAAGATGTGAATTTTAAAAGTGCCATTGCACTTGTACATTCAAGGTTTAGTACGAATACGTTTCCAACGTGGGATTTGGCACATCCTTATAGATATGTGGCACATAATGGTGAAATTAACACCATCAGAGGAAATCGAAATTGGATGAATGCTCGAGAAGGGGTTTTAAAATCTAATGTCTACGGCACCGATTTTTCGAAGATATTTCCGATTGTTACGCCAAATGGAAGTGACTCAGCCTCTCTTGACAATGTATTTGAACTGCTCGTAAAACATGGGAATTGTAATGCGAAAGCCATGATGACGCTTATACCAGAAGCATGGGAAAACGATCAGACTATGAATTCTGAACTCAAAGCCTTTTATGAGACCAATGGCTCTCTAATTGAGCCATGGGATGGTCCAGCAGCAGTTTTCTTTAGCGATGGGATACAGGTAGGTGCAACACTTGACCGCAACGGTCTCAGACCTGCTAAATATGTCATTACAAAAAGTGGCCTAATGGTTATGGCTTCAGAGCTTGGCGTCCTAAAATTTAGCCCGGAAGATGTGCTGGAAAAGGGGCGATTAGAGCCAGGTAAAATGATGATTGTGGACACTGAAAAAGGCAAGCTCTTAAGGAACGATGAGATCAAATCATCCGTTTTCTCAAAGTATCCCTATGAAGAGGAATTGGCTAAGTCAAAAGTTTGCTTAAAAGATCTTCCTGAGAATGAAGAGAACTACGTGCTTAGAGATGAGAACTTATTGGAAAAACAGGCCGCTTTTGCCTATACGCTTGAAGATGTTAATCACGTCATTAAGGCCATGGCAGAGACTGGAAAAGAGGCGCTTGGCTCCATGGGGAATGATGCACCACTTGCAGTGTTATCCAATCAAACTCAGACCTTTTTTTCTTACTTTAGACAGTTATTTGCACAGGTGACCAATCCGCCGATTGATCCAATTAGAGAAAAAATCGTGATGTCGCTTATGAATTATATGGGGACACAGTCTAGCTTTTTAGATGAAAAGCCCAATTTTATGCCGTTTATCAGCTTAAAGACACCTGTTTTGTCCAATGCTGAGACTCGGAAGATCAAGGCATTGAGAAATGCACATTTTAATGCCACCAAGATACCGATTACATTCAAAGTCGATGAAGGCGTAGAGGGTTTTAAAAAGGCACTGACTCTAATTTGTGAACGCGCTTCAAAACGCGTTAATGAGGGCTACAACTTATTGATTTTAAGCGATAAAAAAATAGATGGTTATGAAGCCGCAATACCGAGTCTTTTAGCGGTATCTGCTGTGCACCATCACCTAATTGACAACAAGACCAGAACGAAGGTTTCCATTATTGTGGAGGCAGGCGATGTGAGAGAAACCACGCATGTGGCACTGCTTATGGGTTATGGTGCCAGTGCCGTAAACCCATATCTGGCAATAGAGACCGCTAAAAACTTAGTCAATCAGGGCTTAGTCAAAAACGTAACAGCAGAAGAAGCCGGTTATAATTTGATCAATGCACTTTCTACGGGACTGCTTAAGATCTTATCCAAGATGGGTATATGCACCGTTCAATCTTACCAAGGCGCACAGATCTTTGAAGCCTTAGGGTTAGGCGACGCGTTTGTAAATCGATACTTCCCAGGGACACCTACCAATATCGGCGGTTTAGGAATAGAAGAAATAGCGCGTGAAACACTTGAAACGCATGCAAAAGCTTTCAATAGACTCAGAAGACCAAGTTATGAACTCGAAATAGGTGGGCAATATGTATGGCGTAGAGGCGGTGAGAGACATCTGTTTAACCCAGAGACGATCTATCTTTTACAGCAGTCTACTCGATCTGATGACTATGATCTATACAAGCAATATGCCGCTAAAATAAATGATCAATCCAAAGGATTATTCACTTTAAGAGGATTATTCGAACTCAAGGGCACTAGACCCTCTGTTTCACTTGAAGAGGTTGAACCGATCAGTGAGATTATTAAACGCTTCTGCACAGGCGCTATGTCGTTTGGATCGCTGAGTCAAGAAGTCCATGAAACGATTGCCATCGCCATGAATCGACTGGGTGCAAAGAGCAACAGTGGTGAAGGCGGTGAGGACGATGCACGCTATGAAGTGGATTCAAATGGCAATGATAAGAGAAGCGCCACTAAACAAATCGCTTCAGCTCGATTTGGTGTCAATACCAATTACATCATGCATGCCGACGAACTTCAGATCAAGGTGGCACAAGGCGCAAAACCAGGTGAAGGCGGTCACTTACCAGGCAGTAAAGTCACGGTTCATATTGCAAAAGTGAGACATTCCACACCGGGAATTGATTTAATATCACCACCGCCACATCATGATATTTACTCCATAGAGGATTTGGCACAACTTATTTATGACTTAAAATCGACCAATCCTAAAGCGCGAATCAGTGTTAAATTGGTCTCTGAAGTGGGGATTGGCACCATTGCAGCAGGTGTGGCTAAAGCACATGCGGACATGATTCTCATCAGCGGGCATGATGGGGGGACTGGTGCATCACCACTGTCTTCAATTAAGACAGCTGGGACACCATGGGAGATTGGTCTTTCAGAAACACATCAAGTGCTCTTACTCAACAATTTGAGAAGTCGTGTGAGACTTCAGACGGATGGACAACTCAAGACTGGACGTGATGTGGTAGTCGCAGCATTACTTGGTGCTGAGGAATTTGGATTTGCAACGACGGCACTTGTGATCATGGGTTGTACAATGCTCAGACATTGTAATAAGAATAATTGCGACCTCGGCGTTGCAACTCAAGATCCAGAACTCAGAAAGCATTTTTCAGGCAAACCAGAATATTTGATGAATTTTATGCGATTTATAGCACGTGAGACGCGTGAAATTATGGCCGAACTGGGCTTTAGAAGTGTCGATGAGATGGTAGGACACATCGATGCCATTCACGTGAATAAAGAGATCGATCACTGGAAAGCGAAACATCTCAACTTTGATAAAATTTTGTACAAACCGGATATGCCACTTAGAATGAAGCCATACTGTGTGAAGGCACAGGAACATGGTATTGAAAACAGTTTTGATCATAAGCTCATAGAGATTTCAAAGAGTGCTATTAAATATAAGCGAGCTGTGAAAGGCGCTTTTGAAATCAAGAATACGCATCGTTCTGTGGGTGCAATGCTGTCTGGCAAGATCGTCAATGCGCATGGTGCTGCAGGTCTTGAAGAAGATCTGATCCATTTGACATTCTATGGATCAGCAGGACAGAGTTTTGGGGCATTTGGCGCCAAAGGACTCACGATGATTCTTGAAGGTGAAGCCAATGATTATGTGGGCAAAGGTTTATCAGGGGCTAAAATTATTGTGAAGCCACCTAAAAACTCATCATTTGATGCAGGAAACACTTATATTGCTGGTAATACGCTTTTATATGGTGCAACGGATGGTGAAGTTTACATCAACGGATGTGTAGGCGAGCGCTTTGCAGTTAGAAATAGTGGCGCAACGGCCATTGTTGAAGGCGTTGGAAATCATGGCTGTGAATATATGACAGGCGGAACCGTATTGATTCTAGGCAACACAGGTAAAAACTTTGCTGCTGGGATGTCAGGTGGAGAGGCTTTTGTCTATGACCCTGAGAATGCATTAAAGACAAAATGCAATCTTGAAATGGTCAAAATCTATGACCTTGGAGAGGTTGAGCGAGAAAGAGTAAAACAATTGATCAGCAAGCATTATCTCTATACGGATTCAAAACGCGCACTGGAAGTGTTGAATAACTGGAATGAGTGCGTAAAAGATTTTAAACAGGTGATTTCACCGACTTATAAAAAAATTCTTGAAAATCAAAGTAAACTAAACGATGAAATTGACCAAGCTTCAGAAGAAGCTAAGACACCTACACTCGAAGCCATTTCTTAAAGGAGGAGGGACCAATGAAAGATATCATGCTTTTTAATGAAGAAAATCGTAAAAATTTCAAATTGAGACCTGTCTCTCAAAGATTAAAGGATAATAGAAGTGTTTATAAGCCGTTAGATGAGGCGATTATGGCAGTGCAAGCAGGCAGATGTATGACTTGTGGAACGACGTTTTGTAGCTTTGGATGTCCACTTGGCAATCTGATTTCATATTGGAATGAGATGACGGAAGATCTAGACTGGAAGCATGCTTATAATATGCTCAGCAGAACTAGCAATTTTCCTGAATTTACGTCGCGGGTGTGTCCTGCGCTCTGTGAAGCATCTTGTAATTTAGGCGTTAACCATGAACCGGTTTCCATAAGAGAGGTGGAATATACCATCATTGAACATGCTTTTAAAGCGGGTTGGGTGGTGCCTAGAATTCCAAAAATGAAAACGGGTAAGAAGATTGCCATTATTGGTTCAGGACCGGCAGGACTTGCCGCTGCTGATGAACTCACTGCAGTGGGGCATGATTGTGTGGTATTTGAACGCAACGCTGAACCGGGGGGACTCATGCGTTACGGCATTCCTAATTTCAAACTTGAAAAAGAGGTAATTGATCGCAGAATTGATGTGATGAAGGCGGCAGGCGTTTCCTTTCAAATGAATACTTGTGTCGGGGAAGATGTGTTGCCCGAAGCGTTGTTAAAAGACTTTGATGTATTGGTTCTCACAGGTGGCTCAACGATTCCGAGAGACTTGAGGGTTGAAGGTAGAGATTTAGAGGGCATATACTACGCTGTGGACTATCTTGAGAACCACACGAAGAGACTGAATAACGTGGATACAAATGGCGTGGTTATCGATGCTAAAGACAAAAATGTCTTGGTGATCGGTGGTGGTGACACGGGTTCTGACTGCATTGGCACGGCGAATAGACAAGGTGCCAAAACCGTATATCAGATCGAAATCATGCCTAAACCGCCAAAAGAAAGAGATGCGTCAACACCTTGGCCACTTTATCCAAGGCTTTATAAAGAAACCTCTTCACACAAAGAGGGTTGCATTCAAAATTGGGAAATCAACACGAAGCGAATCTTAGGGGATACCTGTGTAGAAAAAGTAGTTTTGGAAAGAATCCAGTGGATAAATGAAAATGGTCGTATGGTTATGAAACCCATTGAAGACAGTGAGTTCACTTTGGAAGTGGACATCATATTACTTGCCATGGGATTTGTTTCACCGCAATATGAAGGGATGGTGGAATCGCTTGGACTGAAGCTAGATCCAAGAGGCAACCTTTTGACAGATGAGAAATATCAAACTTCAGTGGCAGGCGTATTCACTGCTGGTGATATGCGCAGTGGTCAATCTTTGGTAGTAAGAGCTATAAAAGAAGGTCGAGAAGTTGCAAAACATGTGGATGAATATCTCATGGGGGAAACGTTTATTAAGTAGGGGTACAAAATAGAACTGTAAAAAACAAACAGCCGATATGCTATGGGGGTAGTGTATCGGTTGTTTCTCTTTTTTGAAACTCTAACCAAGTATAATGGATATAATTTAAGTATTAATATATTAAACGATTGCTAGGAGGTCAAAGCAAACACGCTAAGTGAGATTATGAAATGCCTTTGGGAGAATCTAGTGGAAATCACACGACAATTTCATGTTGAAAATAAGTTATCGTCACTTAAACAAGCTGTTATGCAATTGCAAGGTAGAAATAGTTTGATTAAAAATGAGAGAAGAACATAAAGTGAATATGGAAACCTCAAAAATCTGTAACGTATATGTTACAGATTTTTTTATTTGATACAGTATCGATGTAGGCTCTATTTTTAAGTATAATGCCTATATTTCAACGCTTATTTATCTTTCGAACATGCGCAAAAACTTGGCATTGTCCTTGCAATTATAAAAAGTACCTGACATTTAAAAAAGGAGTTGGGAATTTACAGGAGGGCGTTATGGAGATAGGTAAGAACAGAACCGGTATTGTTTTGACAATCACTGTCCTTTGGGTCTTGATTACGATTTGTGGTTGGACTGGGCGATGGTTTGAGGGGTTACTCATGGGTGTTTTATTGATGTTATTGCACATGATAATGGGGGCAGCGCAAAATGGCAAGCTTGATAAGAAACTTTTTATGTATCCATTGTTAACATGGTTTGTGGTTTGGATTGCAGGTTTCTTCTTTGCAAAGTATTATTCAGATCTATTTTTAAACATGGCACCGACTTTTAAAATTTTGGGCTTTCATCCCTCATTTGCAGCGATTATTTTGGCTTACTGGATCGGTGGTGTATTGACACTGACATTAGGGCTCGTGAAATTTGATTCGCTCTGGCTTTCGGATGAAAACTGGGATGCTTTTAAGCAAAAGATGGATCAATTAAATCAAAAGGAGGGTGCACATGAGTAGTAGTGTAAGATGGTTGGTGATTCTTTTCTCATTTGGAATGATTTTAGTATCGTTTTTAATCGGATGGGCTGCGAAGAAAAAAGCTTCAGATGCACAGTCTTTCTTTGGCGGCACTGCTCTTTTTGGTCCTGTAACGGTTGGTCTATCCACTGTGGCGGCAGTGGCAAGCGCCTTTGCAGTAGTGGGGGTACCAGGGATTGTGTACTCATTTGGAAATACGATGAATTTGTGGATGCTCTCATCCTGTGCTTTTGCAATGGCATATCTCGCCATTGGTAAGAAAATAAGAGCCATGGCGGAAGTGGGTCCAATAGCAAGTTTAGGTGATATTGCCGACCTTAGATACAACTATCATCGAGGTATTAAAGCACTGCTCTCTTTAGTGCTGTTCATAGGGGCAATTGCTTATTTAGCTTCGCAAATCAGTGCTTGTTCAGCCCTATTTGGTCATTTACTTGGTCTGGATCCTTATGTGGCTGGATTTATCATCTTCGGCATATTGACGCTCTATACTACCATTTCAGGTGAAGTGGGCGGCGTATTAACACAAGCATTTCAAGGGTTTATCATGGTGCTTGCAGGCCTAATTATGATCGTGGCATTTTTTGTGATGACAGGCGGTTTTAGCGCTGTGGTTGATGTGGTGTCCATGACGCCAAGTGCAACAGCTGTGGTTGACGGTGCAGAAGTTGTGAAGAATTTCTCGCCAAATGCCATGAATGGCTGGGGGGCACTCCCAGGTTCGATTGCCATGGCTTGGATGATTATTCCGATTATTGGCACCATGGGACAACCACAAGTTTTAACAAGGATGTACGCGCTTAAAAATCCGAAAGATATGCCGAAACTTGGCCTTTATGCGGCACTTGGTCACATGGTCGTGGGATTCTTTGCAGTGACAATGGGTTATGCAGCACTTTACCTCGTCGGAAAGGGACTGATACCACCAATTGCCAAAGCGGATAATGCGATCTTTGCGGTGGCTGACTATGTGGGCGTGTATGCACAACTCTTTGTCTATGCAGCAATATTGGCAGCTTCTATGTCTACAGCAAGTATGTTCTTGACACTTTCTGCGAATATTCTTTCCAGAGACTTACCGAGTGCATTTGGTTTAAAGCTCGAACATAAAAAGCAAATGAATCTCTCAAGAGGTGTTATGGCGATTATAGGGATCATGTCGATCGTCTTTGCACTTTCCAGTGGAGAAGCGGTTGCCATACTCGGTACATTTGGATGGGGTACGCTCATGTCGGCTACTTTTCCAACGTTTATCATAGGTTTAACCTGGAAGGGTGCAAGCAGTGAAGGGGTCTTTGCAGGGCTTATAACGGCCTTTATCACGAATATTGGGGCGCTACTCATGGACAATAATGGTTTTAAATGGCCAGGTGGCATGCCGTGGTATGTAAATGTCATCACACTATCAATCGTGGTAACCGTGGTGGTATCGTTATTTACAAAGTCTTGTAAGGATGAAAATTTAGACAAACGTGTGGATGCGGTGATCGAATTATAATGGAGGCATAAATGAAAGTTATTGGCATATGTGGTAGTCCTCGCGAGGGAAATACGGAGTATTACATTAAGACGGTTTTAGAAAGTCTTAATAGTAAGGGACATGAAACGCTTTATATTCCCTTGAGAAGTATGAAGATAGAGCAGTGTGAAGGTTGTTATGGCTGTGTAAAAGCACATCAATGTGTGGTGGAGGATGATTTTCAGGCGGTGTTTAAACACCTCATTGAGGCAGATGCCATCGTTGTGGGAAGTCCTGTTTATAACGGTTCAATCACCCCTAGGTTGAAAGCGTTATTAGATCGAGCAGGGTTTTCCGCAAGATGGATGAAAAATGAGCTCAACACACAAAATGGAAAGTATGATTGGGGCCAAATGGTGTTTTCTCGAAAACTCTTTGCACCCATTACGGTGGCAAGAAAGACGGGTCAAACCTTTGCCTTATCTCAATTGACGCTTTGGGCACAGGTTAATGATCTCATCACAGTGGGGTCTAATTACTGGAATGTAGGTACTGCTGGCACTTCGGGCAGTGTCAACGCCAGTGAGGATGCAGAGGGCATCAGTATCATGGCACATTTGGCTGAGAATATTGATTTTCTGCTGACTAAAATGAATGCATCATAAACGCAAGAAATCGTAAAAGAAAATAACACTTTAATGTGACGTAAAATCCCTAAATTTTAACGTTATGAATTAAAAGACGCTCGTCAGTAAGAAATAGATGAGCGTCTTTTGACACTCTAACTAAACATACAGAGCCCCTAAAATGTTGAATTTTTAGGGGCTTTCATTTTTAATTAATAAGCAAGCTTGTGTCTATTCATCGTGGATTAATTGTATTAAACACCTATCATGCCACTATTTTTTAATCTTTCTATAGAGCGTCATCCTCTGAATGCCTAAAACATCAGCGGTTTTGGACTTGTTGTTGTCACAGAGCTTCAAAGTATCTTCTATGATTTGGAGCTCTATCTCCTTCATGATGTTGGTGAGGGTGCTCTTGTTTTCCAAGATGTCATTTGGATCATAGTGATCCACGTAGAAGTGATACCGAGCTTCAAGGATATCTTGTGGAATGAGGTCGAATCCAATTTCAGGGCCTTCTGCAATGACCATGAGCCTGTAGACGATATTTTTCAGTTCTCGAATATTGCCAGGCCAGGTGTAACCACTTAAGATTTTGAGGGCTTCCTTTGAAAAGGTTTTATAGATGCCGTTCTTCTGATAAAAGAGTGATTTAAAATGTTCAATCAAAAGTGGAATATCCTCAGAGCGTTCCCTAAGAGATGGAATGTTGAGGTTGAGGACATTCAGACGGTAGTAGAGATCAGACCTAAAAACTTTGTTTTCTATTTTATCAAGCAGGTCCACGTTGGTGGCTGCAATGACCCGGACGTCTATTTCTTTAGATTCACTGCTGCCTATTTTTTCGATTTGATTTTCCTGTAAAACACGCAAGAGCTTGGATTGCATAATCGGCGGCAAATCCCCAATTTCATCTAAAAAGATCGTACCCCCGTTTGCAATTTCAAACTTGCCCTGCTTGCCGTTTTTATGAGCGCCTGTAAACGAACCGGGTTCGTATCCAAAGAGTTCGGACTCAAGGAGTGTGTCTGGAATGGCCGCACAATTGATACAGACAAAGGGTCTATTCGCTCTTTGACTTGCGCTGTGAATGGCATGTGCAAAGAGTTCTTTACCCACACCGCTTTCTCCAGTGATGAGCACAGGCAGTTCGGTTTTAGAAAATGATTTGGCACGCTGCTTAAAGTGTTGGATGAGTTTGGATTTAGCGATGATGTCATCGAAGGTGTATTTGGGTATGAGGCTAGACGAATCGGTTTCAAGGCGTGTTTTATAGTCCGGTCTGATTTTATTGATGATGAGATGCCGAATTTTCCATTCGATACTATCAGGTGACAAATGAGAAGGTACAATGATCCCTGCACAGCCGATGATTCGGTCGCCATCATAGATTGGAATTCGATCCACAATGGCTTCTTTGCCAGATTTAAAGCGATGACGTTTACCAATTTCGGGAATACCTGTCTGTAGGACAATAGGAAAACGTGTGGTATTGTCGATGTCAACGAGATTTTGGCCTACGACGTCCTTTAGCGGTAGTTCAAGGAACTCTAAAAAGGCCTTATTCATTACCAAAATCGTGCAGTTGTGATCGACAAAATTAATAGGCAAAGAGAGTTCATTGAATAGACTTTCTGGAATGTTTTCCATGAATTTATCGAGTTTCTGATTGTGAGGGTATGTCATCGTTTAATCACCTTCCCGTCATTTTTCTTCATTATATCATTGTAATACGTTCTTGAGAACTGTAACAAATATGTTATATGTATCAATCTGAGAACATTCTGTAACCGAGTATTATTATGGATTTCAGCGGTTTTCATGTAAATTGGAGCCTATTTTATTTGGCAACAAAATTGCAATATATAAAGTCAGATAAGGAGGTAGTATATATGAATCAAACTCAAATTGGCATTGTAGACTTCGAAGTTTATTTGCCAGAAGAAAAGATTACAGCCGAAGCCCTCAGTCCTCTTGTGAACATACCCGCTGAAATTCTAAGGACAAAAATGGGCATAAATGCAAAACATGTGGGTGGTCCAGAGGATCATGCGGCCATGATGGCGACAAAAGCTTCTCAAAAACTGCTTGAAAAGACAAACACCAATGCGAAAGACTTAGACATGATTTTATTTGCAGGGGAAACGTATTGTGAATATGTCTGCTGGACAGCAGCGATAAAGATACAAAATGTCTTAGGTGCAGACAATGCTTATGCTTGGGATATGGGCTTTAGATGCGCAGCAACGCCACTTGCACTCAAGGTGGTTAAAGATATGATGATTGCAGATGAATCGCTTAAAACGGTCCTTATAGCGGGTGGAAACACCAATGCGTATCTCATCGACTATAAGGATCGAAATCAATCGTTTATGTTCGATATGTCACCAGCAGGTATTGCTGTCTTACTCAAGAGAGATCATGATGAAAATATCATTTTGGAAACAGGCGTCATCACTGACTCTGTATTTTGTGATGATGTCATCGGCAAGTGGGGTGGGTCACTTCATCCAATTGATGAAGAAATCGCTGCTGATCCCGAAAAACTCAGAAAGGCTAAACTCATTCATATGTCCGATCCAGAAGGCATGAAAAAAAGACTTGGTGAACGTTCCATGCCAGGATTTTTAGGCGCTGTCAACCTTGCCAAGTCAAAGTCTAAACTAGACAGACCTATTGATTTTATTGGTATAACGCACATCAATCCCAAAGCACATGATGCTATTTTAGAGGGGCTCTCTCTTGAAAAATCTCAAAGCGTCTATTTATCAGATGATGGTCACTGCGGTCATGTGGATCAGTTTTTAGCACTGAAATATGGTCTAGAGCAAAATAAGGTCAAGGATGGGAGCATCGTGGCCATGTTAGGGGCGGGTACTGGCTATGCCTTTGCTTGTTCACTGATCAAGTGGGGGAAATGAGTATGGAAAAATTAGCGCAATTATACCGTGAGAAGGTAAGCTCTTTAGAATCCTTTTTAGATCATTTCAAAGACCAAGATTTTATCGTAGTGGGTTTAGGCGGTAGTGAGCCCATGCCTTTAATGAACGAACTGCATAAATTATATGATAAAGGCATAAGAGGGTGCCAACTCTCTAACACCTTGCCAATGGGCGATTACCCACTTTTTAACGACCCTAAATACAGTGAAAGTGTGCGTGTGAATGGTTGGTTTTACACAGGACCACTTAGAAAAAATCATCCTAAAGGACACCTTTCTTTTCAGCCTCAACATTTGCACCGCGCACTGGATAAAAGATTAGTGGCCATGGCAGGGAGAAGAAAAGTCTTAATGACTACGGCTGCAAGTATGGACGAACACGGTTATTTTAGCCTTTCTATTGGGAACACTTATGAGATGCAATTGATTAGAACGGGTGAGGTCGAAGTGGTTTTAGAGGTATCGCCGCATTTTCCACGGACCTTTGGAGATAACCAAGTTCATGTGTCCGATGTGGCGGTGATCGTGGAGACGGATCGCATGCCGCCGCTTCTACCCGTTGCGGATTGCTCAGAAAAGGATGAAGCGATAGGTCAATATATCAGTGAGCTCATTGAAGATGGGTCCACAATTCAACTGGGTATTGGCGGGATTCCAAATGCTGTTGCCAAAGCACTTGTCGGTAAAAAAAATCTGGGGATTCATACGGAGATGTTCACAGATGGCATGATTGATTTGCTGGAATCAGGTGCAGTAAATAATAAACATAAAACGCTTTATCCCGATAAGACCATCTGCACTTTTGCGCTTGGTACTGAGAGACTCTATCAATACCTTCACAACAACCCGAGTGTCTGGTTTATGCCGGGCAGATGGACGAATGACCCCTATGTGATTGGTCAAAATGATAACATGGTCTCCATCAATACGACCATAGAAATTGATCTTACAGGTCAGTGTTGCTCAGAGAGTATGGGCTATCATCAGTTTTCGGGTACGGGAGGACAAGCAGACACCGCCATAGGGGCGCAATACTCGAAAAATGGCAAGTCTTTTATAACGCTCTATTCTACTGCAATGGTGAAACAACCCGATGGCTCAAGAAAGTGTGTGAGTAAGATCGTGCCCACGTTAAAGGACGGTGCTGTGGTGACGCTTTCGAGAAACGATGTGGACTATGTGGTCACAGAGTTTGGCGTGGCCGCATTAAGAGGGCAGACCATAGGTGAACGTGCGAAGCGACTTATAGCAATTGCACATCCCGATTTTAGAGCTGAATTAGAACGATCAATTGAAGCCTATCAATTTTATTAAAAGTGCATTCATCAAAACAAATTACGATTGCATCAACTTTTTTGATGAATGTTCTATTTCTTTATAAAAAATTAATGAAGGGAAGACTATCAAGTTGAAATAATGAATTAAAGTAAGAGAGAGCAATAGAGTGCCGTAATTTTTTTACGGCACTCTATTGTTCTTTTTATAGCACTTTAGTATAATGATAGTATCAATAATAAAATATGAAAAATAAGAGAGGTGATTTCTATTATGTTGAAAAAATTTGAATTAAGGAATTACAAAAATTTTGAAGAACCGATTATCATTGATTTTGGGAAAGTTGGCGGGTATCAGTTTAATGAAGATTGTATTTCTAATCAGCTAATAAGTAAAATGATCATATACGGAAGAAATGCAACTGGAAAAACAAATCTAGGTGTAGCTCTTAGGGATATCACATATAATCTATCAACAGTAGGTTTTTTTAGAAGACAAGAAGGCAATTATTTAAATGCCGATTCAAAAGAACCTTTTGCCGAGTTTATATATACTTTTAGATTTGGTCAGGATGAACTCATCTATAAGTACAGGAAAATTTCTGAAGTTAAAATACATGACGAAGAATTATTATTGAATGATATAAGATGTTTTTATTATAATTTTGCTTCAAAAGCATCTAGTTTTGAAAATCTGAAAGTTTTAGAAGCAGATACCATTGTAATAGAACGTTTTTTAAGTTCCATGGATACCAATGAAGATGATGAATCTGTGGAGCAAACTTTATCTTTTTTACGATGGCTTATAAGTAATACGGCATTATCGGCAAATTCAATTTTATTAAAGTTGGATAACTACATTAATCGAATGGCTTTTGTTACAGTAAGCAACACGATGATGCCGAAAATACCAAGGATGTATGATTCATTTACTAATATGCTTGCGGATAAAGAAGCGCTAATCGATTTTGAAGATTTTTTAAATATTATGGGAATTGAATGTAATTTAGCTTTGGAGCTATTGCCAGAAGGGCAGAATCAACTGTATTTTAAACATAATAAGTTAGTGCCATTTTTTGAAAATGCATCAAGTGGTACTTTGGCATTAACGAATTTATATCGGCGTTTTGAAATGGGTAAGACGGCATCTCTTATGTATCTTGATGAATTTGATGCTTTTTATCACTATGAAATGGCAGAAAAAATAATTCAATTTTTTAAGCATAAATATCCGAATTGCCAAATTATTTTAACAACACATAATACAAATTTAATGACAAATAGGTTGATGCGCCCAGATTGTCTGTTTATCTTGTCACAACAAGGCAATTTAACTTCATTATGTGATGCGACTGCTCGAGAATTAAGAGAGGGTCATAATTTAGAGAAAATGTATATAAGCGGAGAGTTTGAAAGATATGAATAACTATAATTGGCTTACCCCTAGGCGCCGTCGTCGTCAATTGTTTATCGTCGAGGGAGACCATGAAAAATACGAATTAATGCAGTTGCTTTTGAAATGTTATCCTGAACTTGAAGTCAATTTGGATGATATTATAGTTTATAAAACGAATATTTATATGTTTTATAAAGATATTGAAAAGAAATATTCTGATGGTTGGGATGAAGATCAAATTGATTTACCTTGGATTATAAGCAAAAATATGGATTGGGAACCACTTTATAAAAAGGACTTTACGAATATTTTATTAATATTCGATTATGAGCGTCATGACCCTAATTTTTCAGAAGAAAAGATAATGATAATGCAACAGTATTTTAATGATGTAACAAATGTCGGACAGTTGTATTTAAATTATCCGATGGTTGAATCTTATCAACATCTTTTACAAATTCCCGATAGAGAGTATATCCATAGAACGATACCAGTGGGATTACAGCCAGGACAAAAATACAAAAGCCTGATAAAAGATACAATGATCGCAAAGAGCGTGAATTTGCCTATAAAGATAAAAGAAATTTTATCACAACGTTTTCAATTATCTGATCATGAAGCGTGTAACAGCTGTGTGGAACAACTATTACAAATCAATGATACAAAAGATTTGAAAGAACAAATTGAAGAAGTTTTGTCAGATGTACTGGGAATAAATGATTTGAAAACGGCAAAACATCAGCTTGCAGATACATTAATGAGGATTGGTTATCTTGATTCAGGTGTTACATATTACGGGTATATGAGAAAATTATTTAATCATATAATAGGCCACAATATTTGGAAGGCACATCGAATACAAAGTGGGGAATTTGAATTTAGTGATAGTATGATTAAAGAATGGTTCCGGAATTTGAAATTAGACATAATTCTGAGTGTGCAGAATCATGTCAGCCGAGATACAGAAAACGGATTTATATGGATATTAAATACCTGTGTTTTTTTGATACCAGATTATAATTTTGATCTAGTAGAAGTAGAAAAGATACTAGAAAAATAAGTTGAATTTTTTGATTGAGTAAGAAATAGCATTAGTATTTATTGCATTTCTAATAAATATTTTTATAATAGAAACACTTCAAGTTTGTACAATTTAAATTTGAAGTGTTTTTTATCTTCAGAACAGAGTTGATTTTTATCTAATATACAACGAATTTGAAAAGCATAGTTAATGCTATAAATGCTAAAAAATTATCGGAATGGGCTAGCTTTATTGGCATAACCTGTACCTTTATAAGAGGATTAATATACGGTGTTTAATAATATCAAAATTTTGTTCACAAATTGTTAATGAGAATTATTATCATTTACTATTGACATTACCTCTATTTGTAACTATAATGATTACAAATAGAGGTGATAAAACATGTACTCAACTAAATTCTCTGTAAGCATACACATTTTGAGCTTAATTGCACTCAATGAGGGCGAAGCGTTAACTTCGGATTATATTGCACGAAGTATTAATACAAATCCAGCCTTTGTAAGGCGATTGATGAGTCTTCTCAAAAAAGCAGGACTGATTTATACACAGACCAAAGTGGGTACGACAGGTTTGGCAAAGCCATGTGATCGCATATCGATGAAGGATATTTTTAAAGCAGTGGAGAGAGAAGGTCCTATTTTTCCAACTCATGAAGATCCCAATGAGGATTGCCCAATAGGCGCAAGAATAGGAAAAGTTGTAGAGCATGTTAATAATCAAGTGAAATCTAAATTTGAAGAGGAACTTGATTCAATCTATCTTGTAGATATTTTAAACGGTCTTGAGGACCCAAAATAGAAGTAACAAACGAAAATAAAATGGAGGTCATAGCGTGAAAAATAAAGTAGCTCAAAGTAAAAAAGGGCATACTTAATAAAGGTCTTTTAGGCCCTACAAAAATGAAGCTTTAGTCTAAGCCACGGAAATATCAGTTTCTTTTATTAGACCA
>NZ_JADKNH010000006.1 GCF_015352425.1 Fusibacter ferrireducens
TCATCGCCTTATCAAGTTTCTGTACGTAGGCTCAAGAACTTTGCTACACCACTTCCTTCATCCATACCATTACTGATACCAACTTGTGGTTCGCTACGCTTGGCGGTAAATACCCGCGACTGGACTTACACCAGCTAGATTAGTGCCATGCTTGGCACACCATCAAAAAAAGGAGCGTTTACGCTCCTTTTAATCATTAAATCGTGTTTTCTCTCATCAAAAATGTTAAACTTATGATGTTCCAAATTTTACTACGAGAGGTTCTTAAATATGCATCCCTATAAAATACTCCTTATTGAGGATAATCCAGATATATGCGAAATGCTCAGCCAATATCTTATCCGAGAAGGCTATACCGTTGATCTTGCCATGGATGGCGAACTCGGTCTACATAAAGCACTACATATGCATTATGATTTATTGCTTCTAGACCTGACACTTCCCAAATTATCGGGCATGGAAGTCCTCAAGCAACTGAGGATGAAAACACAAATACCTGTCCTCATCATCTCCGCGAAAGATAAAGATGTGGACAAAGCGTTAGGGTTGGGCTTTGGCGCAGATGATTACATTGCCAAACCCTTCTCCCTAATTGAAGTCTCTGCCAGAGTGAGTGCCGCAATCCGGCGCGCAACACATTACAGCACATTAAATACCGTCTCAGAACTTCAATCGAACACCTCCGAAAATGCCAAGTTGACTCAAATAGGGGCTTTAAAAATGGACTTTGAGAATTATGCCGTCTATAAAAATGATCAATTTATTAAGCTTACCAACAAGGAGTTTGGCATTTTGAGACTTTTGGCCACAAATCCAAAGCGCGTCTACTCAAAAGCTCAACTTTATGAGCAGATTTGGGAAGAAAACTATTACGGAGATGAAAATGTAATCAACGTCCAAATGCGCAGACTTCGAGAAAAAATTGAAGACAATCCCTCTGACCCCAAATACATTGTCACCATTTGGGGCATTGGCTACAAATTTGGTGACTTCTCATGATGACCGCATTGATCCTTCTATCCGTTTTAACGCTTACATTGTTCATTATTGCACTCAGACAATACAGCCTGAGAAAGTCCATAGAAGAAGACCTCATGCAAATCACTTCTGAATTAGAGAACCTTGTTGAAGGCAATGAAATCATTCGACTCTTTACAGACAACGACAAAGTCATTGCACTTCAAAAGCAAATCAATCAAACTCTGGAAGTCATACGACGCATTAGAGCCAATAGAAATCATGACGAAGCCAATATGAAGCGCATGCTCTCCAATATTTCTCATGACCTCAAAACACCTTTAACCGTTATTTCTGGGTATCTTGAAATGCTTTTAGAAGATGGGCCTCTTGAAAATGCCGAACAAAGACGCATTCTGGAACGCGTTCATTCTAAATCCAATGAAATCATTCATATTGTCAACTACTTCTTTGATTTGTCCAAAATAGAGTCAGAAGACTATCCCATTCCGCTCTCACGCGTTGACATTCATGAAATTTGCAAACAGAACATCTTGGAATTCTACACTTTACTCCAAAAAAAACAACTTGAAGTCTCCATTGACATCCCTGAGACCCCTCATTTTATCATCTCAAATAAAGATGCCTTAAATCGTATTTTAAACAATCTGATTTCCAATGCCATTCGTTACGGTTATGAAGGTGGCATTATAGGCATTGAGGTTAAAACAGAGGCCTCCTTTGTAACCATCACGATTTGGGACAAGGGAAAGGGCATTGAAGAACACGCCTTAGATCAAGTATTTGAACGCCTCTACACCCTAGAAGATTCTAGAAATAAGGACTACCAGAAAAGCGGCATTGGCCTTACCATTACAAAGCGTCTGGTGGAGCGCATAGGTGGCGAAATCACACTTACAAGTGACCCCTATCAATTGACTCGATTCAGTGTTAAACTCAAGACGTCAAATTAGGCTCGGAAGCTTATTGCGTCAGCTTAATGCCACGATTTGTTATCCATCTTAAAATTCTGTTTGATCCTAGGACATTTACCGAGTCAATGCACCGATTTAGAGTGCTTTTGAGATGTAAGAAAAAAGTAAGAACTGCGTAAGAAAAATGAATGAACTGTATTGTATCATTATCATTAATAACACTCAATCATTAATAACACTCATGACACACATCAGATCACACAAAAATGAATGCTCTATGTTTTATCACGATGAGTGCACACACAACACAAATTAAGTGAGGTTACAAATGGATACGATTCTTAAAACACACAACTTAACCAAAGCCTTTAATGGGGTTGAAGTCATTTCAAATGTGAATATGACCATTCGAAAAGGTGAAATTTATGGTTTTCTAGGCCCTAATGGCGCTGGTAAAACCACACTTATGAAATTGATCCTGAATTTGATTAAGCCCACTTCAGGGCAAATTGAACTCTTTGATGAAGCACTGACTTACAGCTCTTATGAGTTTCTCAATCGAATTGGCAGCATCATTGAAACAGCTGTTTTTTATGATCGACTTACAGGATATGAAAACTTAGAATTGCATTGTGAGTACATGGGATACCATGAGGACCAAGCCATTGAAAAAGCCCTGCAAATGGTGGATTTAGCCCATATTGGGAAGAAAAAAGTAAAAGAATACTCCTTGGGGATGAAACAAAGGCTTGCATTGGCACGTGCCATTATCACAAAACCTGAACTCCTCATATTGGATGAACCCATAAATGGTCTCGATCCTGTGGGCATTAAGGACATGCGCAATCTTTTAAAAAAATTAAACAAGGAGTACGGCGTCACCATATTGATTTCAAGCCATATTATTTCTGAAATCGAACAGATTGCAGATAAAATTGGCATTATCAAGAATGGTCACCTGATACAAGAAATTAAACTTGAAGATACGCGTATGGAGATGAAGACATGCTTTGAAATCGTCGTCAACGACAGCAAAAAAGCAGCTCTAATTTTATTGAACACATTGAATCTCGAAAACTTTAAAGTCATCGACGACACCACAATACGACTCTATGATTTTAAGCACCCGCAAACTGAAATCATGAATGCACTGATCCAAAATGGCATCCAGATCGATGCCTTCCTCAAGAAAAAGGACTCTCTTGAAGATTACTTCTTAAAAAATGTCATTGGAGGTGAAACAAGTGCATAAACTCATGAAACTCGAATCGAAAAAATACAATTTTAAACGCTATATTTTCAAAGCCATTAGCATTACCTTGATCCTCATCACCTTTCTCCTCTTGATATTTTTCGCGGACCAAGAAATAAGTGGCAAAACCTTTATGGATATCCACCAGATCTACATGCTTTCAAAAACATTGGTGAATATTTCGTTCCTTATTTTAGCCTCGGTGATGTTGGGGAGAATCGTCATAGGCGAGTACGATAAGCAGACCATATCGATTTTATTTTCTTATCCCATAAGTCGAAAGAAGTTGATATTGTCAAAACTTTTACTCATTTGTTCATTTATCTTTATCGCCATCATATGCGCCACGACTTTGTTGACATCTACCTTGTATGTGGTAAGCCATATTTACTATGACACCCCATTTGACATAACGCCTCAAGGCTACTGGTCATTATTGGTCAACCTGCTCATCAACAGCCTTGCATATACTTGCTTGAGCACCACATCACTCTATTTTGGTCTCAAAAAAAAATCAAGCACTAGAACGATCATTGCAGGTGTCATCATCGCCTTGTTTTTGGGATCAAACATCGGAGATTTTTCACTTGCAAATATCATTTTAGTGCCTATCGTTTTCGCTGTTGTTGGCATCTTCTTCACGAGTATGGTCATAAAAAATCTCGAACAAACCGACATTTAGAACAACTCATAAATTGACACCTTATTTTAGACATAAATTACACACATGCCTGTTCACGTGAGTTCATATGCCACAGGACAAAAGTCCATCTGCTAAAAGTCCGTCTGCTCTCTGGGTTATAACGTCCCTTTATCTATGAAAGAGTCCAACGCCACCACATCTAGTGCACCTGTTTCAGGGTGCATTAGCATGCCGTGGATTCTCACATCCTTGGGCATAAGCGGGTGATTGCGCAACTGATTAATACTTTCGTGAATGGCATCTTCAGGGGATTCAAACCCCTTTAGCCATTGATCAACATCGATCCCTGAATATTTGAGCATCTCAAGCGTTGAAGCTTCAAGACCGCGATCCATTGCCTTATCCAAAAGTGATTTGCCATCCAAGTGACACATGCCGCACCCGTAATGTCCTATAATCAAAACATCTTCCACGCCAAACTCATATACTGCAACAATAATACTTCTCGCAATACTTCCAAAAGGATGCATAATGGTTGCCCCTGCATTTTTGATGAGCTTCGCATCCCCATTTTTTATATTCAAGGCCCTTGGCAAGAGTTCTGTAAGACGTGTGTCCATACAAGACAAGATTACAACCTTCTTCTCAGGAATGCCAGAAGTGACCAACGCTTTATAATCCTCATTTAAGACAAACTGTTTATTGAAGGCTAGGATTTCTTCAACTCTGTTTACCATGATCTCACATCCTTTTGTATCATTATTTTATATAGATATTCTGCATAAATATTTATAAACAATTATACAAATTCACAGAAAAAAGTCAATATCTATTTAAAAATCCGATACGATGTGCACTTGATCTCTGCCCTTTTTTTTGGACTCATATAAAAGCGCATCCACTCGTGTATAAATGGTTTCAATATCTTTAGGTTTTTCCGTAATCAATGCACCGATGGAAATTTTAGAGTCAATACCTAAAAACATTTTAATCGTGTGACTGTATTTTTTTGTAAGTGTTTCGAATTTATAAAAAAGCCCTTCTATGGTGTGTACATTCACCTTGCCAGTCACCGCGAACTCATCACCACCTAATCGGTAAACTTTATCATCATCTCTAAAGGCATTCTTTAGCCATGTCCCTGCAATTTTGAGAACTTCATCCCCCTTTTGATGACCATAAGTATCGTTGAGCACTTTAAAGTTATCAATATCGATAAAAATGATAAAAAAGGGATCACCGGAACTGACAATTGATTCCAAATTGGAATTCCACGAACTTCTATTCAGTAAAGTGGTTAAGGGATCCGTTTCGATCAATTCATACATCTTTTCACGCATGAGCACAATGTTGATTAAAACATCGTTGACAATCATAAAATTCTTCACAAATTCAAGCGCTTCATCGGTTACAAATTTAGAAGGATAGACCAATATGATATTGTGGATCAAAAATTCACTGGAAATCATCTGTGAAACGGAAACAGGATATACCACCACAGTATGATTGGCAATCAAATCATAATCCACAAAGAGCGTTTCATGATTGAGCAAGCGTTCCTTATTCATTGAAATCAACTTGTATATAGGATGATCGGAATCCAAATTAGTTATGGTCCGATCTAAATAATACATAAAAGAATAGAGGCAACCTGTGCACCCCACAATGATATCGTTGAGCATCTCCAGATTAATCGTTTTATCAAAATGCACAAATTTAAGCAATTCAAAGCTCTGTCTTGACTCTGCCAATTGTCTTGTCAGTTTTCTATTTTCCTCTGATATATTATCTTTAACGGACTCCGTTGTCCGCTGATACTTATCAAACATATTCATATTGCCACTCCTCAAAGGTGATGTAAAAAAATAAATCACCATATCATTTTAGCACACTATGATACTGAATTTGTCAACATTTTATAAAAAGAAAGTAAATTTTTCACGGATGCATTGCGCTCAATGTTTGAAATTGTAAACATGGTGTTCATAGAACAGCATAATCATTCTATTACTATAGTAATTTTAACAAAATTAATCTATTATTTTTTAAAAAAAGGGTATATACTGTGTGAAACCAGACTTAACCAAGGAGGCAAATCATGAAAATAATTGTTATTGGAAATGGCGCTGCCGGTATTTCAGCAGTAGAAAGCATACTGGAAAATCAAGTTGACAACGCTTATGAAATAAAAATCATCACAAGTGAAGAGGCATCCATCTATTATAGACCTATGTTATCCGATTATATTTCACAATCCGCACTGCCGAATCGATTTTTTCTGCATCCCTATGCTTGGTATGAAGAAAATAATATTGAGCTCATCTGCGGCATGACTGTCACTGAAATTCTAAAGGCGCAAAACCAAGTAAAACTTAAAGATAACCGCCTATTATCATATGACAAACTCATTCTTGCAACAGGCAGTTATAATTTCATCCCACCATTAGAAGGCGTACACCTACCGGAAGTCAAATCGCTTAGAACCCTTAAGGATGCAGAACACATAAAAAAGATGGTTCAGCCTTCAAAACATGCGGTTGTCGTTGGCGGCGGTTTGCTTGGCCTTGAACTGGGTTGGCAAATGATTCAACTTGGTCTTAAAGTAACCGTTGTAGAGATGATGGAAAGACTCTTGCCAAAACAACTAGACCCTGAAGCTTCAGCCCTATTTTTAGAGAAAGTCAAAGAGACGGGGATGCATATTGTGACAGGTCTCGGCACCAATTCTATTTTAGGCACTGAGCATGTTGAAGGGGTCAAACTTTCAAATGACGAGATCATTCCTTGCGATTATGTCCTATTTTCCATTGGTATTCGTGCCGATGTTGCCCTAGCGCAACAGGCAGGGCTCGATATTGACAAGGGCATTATTGTCAACGATCAAATGCAAACCAGTGTGGAAAACATCTATGCGGCTGGAGATTGTGCTGAGTATCTGGGCATTAACTACGCCATATGGCCTGAAGCTGTATCACAAGGCAAGACAGCTGGCCTCAATGCGATTGGTCAGAAAGCATCATATGATGTCCTCGTGCCGTTCCACATCTATCACGGTATGAATATGCGACTCTTTTCAATTGGAGATGTGGGCCGCCTAGGTGAGACCGCATATGATATCGTTCGTTTTAAAAAGGATGACCATTTTGAAAAATTCTTCTTTAAAGAGGGCATTATCACAGGAGGTATCTTAATGGGTAACATCTCAAAATCTGCAAAACTTAAAAATGCACTTGCTCATAAACTGACTAAAGAGGCTTTCCTCGAATCCATTAAAGGGTAACCCCCCCCCCACAGAATACAAAATTTAAGCCATCTCTCGATGGCTCAAAACGATTTTCATTATTTTTAAAGGGCATTCAGTTGAATCAACTCATGCCCTTTTTTACGTGCCAATACACATTTTTATACAGACCGACGCGCACCATTGCACGTTCAAATCACATTCAAATTGACTTAAAAAGTTACTGCTCCTTCTCAATCACTGGTCCTCAATCACTAGCTCTTAATCACTAGCCCTCAATCACTGGCATCCAGTTGCAATTCTCTTTTAAACAAATCCAAAACTGCCACTTCTATTTGAGCATCCATATGATGCTTAAGCAGATCCGAAAGCCTTTCAATCGCATCGTTCAAATGAGCATGTTTATGAGATGAAATGGACTCTATGACCAATATTGCTGAATTTGTTTGCTCTGTGATTTTAGTGCGATCGGCCTCTCGCCAATTCCAATTTCTACAAATGCACCCCGCGTCATCTTTGTATATAATCTCATGTTGCACTGGATACTGCATCGTATCGCTTCCGATTTCATAAAAGGGTTCATCCCCATTTGCAAAGGTCAGTCTTATATTGCCCTTTATGCGATGCAGATCTTCACCGCCACAAGGCATGGCATATTTTAAAGAAATGGCATTATAAAAGTCCACCAGGGGGTTAATCGTTGGCAAGGGTTTGCCCTTTAAAGTTCTCGCATAGAGAGATTCAATGGAGGATCTATACTTCTTATTGGCATTAAACTTTTTATAAGCTTCACGCCATCTCTTAATCTCATCAATTTCCGCCAAGGTCTTGCCACTGTATTTGTTTTGAATAGAAGATGCCGTCTCGCTTAAAAAAGAAGTCGTCACTCTAGAATCCATTTTATTAGTCAAATGTCTTACGACAATTACACCAATTTTCGTCTCTGGAAAAAGTTTAAAAATAGCATCGTCAACAATCAATTTTTTCATGGTATCCTCCGTAAGTTGTTTTCAATACTATACCAAACCCTTAAAAGATTGTAACCAACCAAAAAGCTTTTTTATTACCCAGCCAAACTCATCCATAAAAACGCCGTCTTATCTGAGCATCAATGGCACCTTAATCATTTCAAAGTGCCTGAATTAATCGAGATATAATTTCAATCCCTTGGTCTATTTCTGACTTTGATGCATAAGCATAGGACAGCCTCAACGCGTGATTTTCCTTAAAATCATATATATGTCCCATATTCAACAGGATATTATTTTTAAGCGCCCGTTCAAAGAGAACTGAACTATTGATTTTTTTGTTGAGCACAAACCAGATATAAAATCCACCTGTTGGAACCTCCCACTTTCCATAAGGCGACATGTGACGCTTTAACGCCGCCACCATATGATTTCTTCGATCCAATAATTTAGCTCTCAAATCAGCACCGTAAAGCTCATGATAACCATGCTCAAACCATTTGAGTGCCACAAATTGCGACAGAGAACTCGTCCCATAATCCAATTGCATCTTCAAGTCCCCCAACCGCTCAATAACCGTCTGGGGCCCCGTCACCCACCCTACTCTTATGCCTGGTGCAAAGGTCTTTGAAAGCGTCCCAACATAGATGATATGTCCATTGGGATCAAGACTTTTAAGCGGATTTGCAGGTGGTGTATCCAACCAGAGTGCCCTGTATGCATCATCCTCAATCACTGGAATCTGGTATGCATTTACAAGTTCCATTAATTTTAAGCGATTTTCATCTGACATCACAATTCCAGTTGGATTGTGAAAAGTGGGCATCGTATAGAGCAAATTACCCTCTTTGCGCTTGTAAATTGATCTGAGCTGGTCCACATCCAACCCCTCATTTCCCATTGGAATCCCCTGTAACCGCATACCTGCAGATTGAAAAGTATACAGGGATTTCAAATAAGAGGGCGATTCCACATACACGTTTGAACCGAACTGCAAAAGTCCTATTGAAATCAAATGTAACGCTTGAAGCGCCCCTGAAGTGATGAGAATTTGATCAGGTGACGCTTTTATATTCAACGTTGTTAGATGCTGACTGATGGCCTCACGAAGTTTAAGTTGTCCCAAATTTTCCTCGTAACCAAGCGCCAAAACACTTTCAGAAGCTTCAATAAGCAGAGCCTTCATGATATCTTTTGGAAAAAGATCGGGGGACAGTTCGCCTGTTCCAAGCCGAATGATGCCCTCTTGGAATTCATATTTATTGATTTGTTGAATCATTTTATGATTCGGCTTATACAAACTGCTCTCAATATGGCGGTTCCAATCTGGTTGTTGCATCAAAGACCATGTATTATTGAAAACATATGTCCCTTTACTGCCATATGAAGCCATGATCCCTCGGGCTTTGAGTTCATCCAATACATGCGATATTGTGCTTCTATTGACTTCAAATTGCTCAGCGAGTTTGCGTTCCGAGGGCAATCTGGTGCCCACTGGCCAACTGCCACTCGATATTTTTGCTTTAAAATATTGTATAATTTGATCCTGTATATAGTCACTTTTTGACTTATCAGGCTTCCACTGAATCTGCATATCTATACCGTTTTGAAGTATGAAGTACTCTTGATACGTTCAGAAATTTGATGCATAATCTCAATAATTTGATGGCTTACGCCGTCTGCTTCTTCATAGAGTGCTATTGCCTTTGAGCGTTCGTTTCGCTCTATTAAATCCACAATTTTGCCTCCAGTTTCATGCAATTTATGATGTAGGGCATCTATGGTCTGCCAATCGCTTACAATTCTCGAATCATCCACAATGACAGAATGATAAAAATGACCGAACGCGCATTTTTTATCATTGATTTGAAGGGGAAGCAACGTCTTCTTTTGAACGATATCGTTTAAAGTGCTCATCCAATTTTGATGCGCTATGATCGCTTTATCCACTTCTTCGGAAACTCGAGTTAACTTGATGGCATTCTTGCCGCCATGTAGAGCGCCAAGAGAATCTTTGACCACTTTTGAGAGTTCATCATCGATCTTTGAGATATTGCGCGCTAAACTTTCACTGTTGGATGCATCTTCCAAAATAGATTTGGTCATCACACTGAGGCTTTCAGCATCTTGGCTTGAAGTTTCCATAGCTTGCGTGATTTCATCAGCAGAACTTCTGATACTCCGCACGGAGTCATGTACGATATTTACTGTATTAATTGTCGTTTCAAGCATTGAGATATTGGTGTCCATAGTCTTTGAGATCACATCAATTTGCTGACTCATGTCATTGGTGGATCTCAAAGTGTTGTTCATACTCTCAATGCCTTCATTGGCATTGACCTTAATGGCATCCACAAACCCGCGCATGCTCCCTAGACTCTCTTTTGTGGTTTCTGCAAGTTTTCGAATTTCTTCTGCAACCACTGCAAAACCTCTACCGTGTTCTCCAGCACGCGCCGCTTCAATCGAAGCATTGAGAGCCAAAAGGTTGGTTTGAGCTGCAATATTGTCCACATCTGCAACAATATTATTGATTTGATTGGTCATCTCAACCAATTGCTCAATTTGAATTTTCATCTGATTGGCATCGCTCATGACTTCTTCCTTGAGTTCAACCACATTGTTAATCTGTACAACGCCTTGCTGATTGCTTTCTTGAAGCGCTTTGGACTGTTCACTCAAGTAATCCAATTTATCTGTGACATCAGAAATGGTTTCATTGACCGTGATCATACTTGCCGTGGTTTCTTCCACAATGGCAAGGTTGGATTCACTCACATTTGAAAGCTCTGATGCAAACACTTTTAATTTTTTAGAGGAATGTGACATATTGACATCGAATCCACTGATTTCAGTTGTAATACTCAATAGTTTTTGAGCATTGTCACTAAAGGCTTTTTCGTTTTGGAATAACTTTTTAAAAGAAGTCATCAAATCTTTATGAATAGAGTATTCTATTTTAGGCTCTTCTACAGCGTTGCCCTCCATATACTGATCCACATATTCTATAATGCATACGGCTTCTTCACAAGGTTTTTTCTTAAACAATCTCAGTTTCTTTGACATACTGCCTCCTCTTTCCAACATCAATTTTATGATTTGATTTGTTACACGTTCTAAAGTTGATACAAGTATACCTTATTTAGAGTTATCCCAACAATATCTTTTGGGACTAAAACTATTTTTTTACGTCTATTTTACAAACAACCTTTAGGACACCGCTTAGTACCCCAAAACGATTTTCGCTGACGCTGTTTAGCTTGAACATGCTGAAATACGATCCATCCAAAGTCAATCCAAGTAATAGCCTTCAACAACCATCTCCTTTTTTATGACCCCAGGCGATCTGGGAATGATGACATAGCCATCTGATTGCGAAAGCAATGTGATCATGCCCGATTTTCCAGACGTTGGATGAGCCAAAATGCCTTCTGCGGTTTCTTCAAAGGACATCATTTGGTAAGTATCTCGTCCTTCAGCTGCATAGATGTCTTTTGTAAGCTTAACCATGACCTTATGGTCTTTTTTAACTTCATGACCCCAAGTCTTCATAATTTCACCAACGATGAGCTTAAAGACCACAATCGCCGAAACAGGATGCCCTGGCAATCCAATAATGGGTTTGTTCAAATGTTTTGCCACAAGAGTTGGTTTCCCAGGTTTTATCGCCATACCGCTGATGAGCACACCCTCTGATGCTGTTTCACAGAGCAAATCATACGTATAGTCCTTTTCGCCCACTGAACTCCCACCTGATATGACCACCAAATCTGCCATTTTAAGTGCCAATTCAATTTCAGCTTTAATGAGGGCATAATCATCTTTTAACACACATCTATTAACCACTTCAAGCCCCATTTCTTCTGCAATTGCAGTCAATGTGTACCCATTAATTTCCCTACTCTGTCCATAGGATAATCTTTCATCCAATGTGATCAGTTCATCTCCTGTGGATATTAAACAGATTTTAGGCTTTTTAAGGACCTGAACCCTTTGTTTTCCCAAGGAAGCCAATACGCCTATATGCTGAGGTTTAAGACGTGTGCCTTTTTTTAGAACCAACTGTCCCGGCTTCATATCATCACCAATTTCTATAATGAATGCCCTGTGATCCGCACCTTTATTGAATTGAACAACTGTAGGCGTCAACATACAGGTGTCCTCTATCATCACCATGGTATCTGCGCCTTTGGGAATGACACCTCCAGTTGGCACGTAGACACAGGTGTTCTCTTTCAACTCTATATCCAAAGCTTCGCCCATATCCACTTTTCCCACTAGAGTACACTGGCAGGGCTTTTTATTAAACTTAACCGCATAACCATCCACAGTAGATTTTGGGAACTCAGGCACAAACGCATCACTGATGAGATCATCCGCCAAAATGCGGTTTGAAGCCTCTTCCAAGCCAATACATGCCGTGCCGCAGACATTATTATCAAATGCCGTTCGTACGACAGACAAAACATGATCAATTGGGTTCAAGTCTATTTTTTTCATAAAATACATCCTCAACTACTATTTTTTTTGATCCATTTCATTTAATACACGTTGATACATCATTTCATCATCAATATCCCAAAAAAAACTTGATCTTTCAATAAAATGTGAAATCACATGAGATTTCGCTTTAAAGATGACACTGCGCCCACCTTGATCTCCCTTGACTTCCCTTAAAGCATTAAACCATGCAGCGCCAAAGAGTACAGGCGCACCTCTCCCCTCATGTCCAACAGGTGTTACAATGGTCTTTGGACTTCCACTCTGTTCAAAAGAATGGATCATTTGATCGATATGCTCTACATCAATCAAGGGTTGATCGCCCATAAAAAAGAAACAGCCTTCAGCGCCTGTTGCCATTTCCGATAGACCCTTGATCATAGAGGTGCTTTGCCCCACCAGATAGGCTTTATTTTCAATACATTTGACGGGATAAGAAGCCATTAATTCAGACAGCGCATCGTAATCTCTTCCCCCTATGACGATCACTTCCGAAAGTGTCGTTTTCAACATCGTCTTGACGATGGTTTCAATTACCGTACACCCATTCAGCGGCAATAATATTTTATTTTTTTGCATTCTTGTGGATGCGCCAGCCGCTAAGACGACGCCAGATATATGCGTTTTTTTCATCCTTGATCACCATCTGATTTGCCCAAATAAGCGGCATAAGTCCACTTTTTATCCAATGAGACCACCAAGAAATGCTTGATCTTTGAATTCATGCGAAATAGCTTTTGAGATAAATCCAAAAAGTCATATGTTTGCGTTAAACAATCTGCCTGATTGAAGAGTGCGACCACCTCACATCCCTCTGGCACCGATTTTAAGAAACTCTCTTCGCCACTGAAGAGTGTCAATAAATCTTCAAAGTGAAGAGCATCTCCAGCTTTTTTCCCCGTTAACGCCGAAAATTGATCTAATCTGTGAACGGTCTCTTCAGAAACAGGTTGATTAAGACCTCTTAGCCCCATGACGACAATGACTAAGTCAGAACACTGCGGCAACACGGGTTCATGAGTGCCATAGGCTTTTAAGGGGCGACGCCTGGAACCATCTGCTTCGATTAAGATCAAATCATATAAATTCGCCTTTGCAATTTGATCCACAAGCGTTTGATCCACCCCTTTTAATTTGATCACTTGACTGCCATCAATATCCAGACCCGCTCCAACTTCGTTTAAAAATAATCCAGTCACTTGGTTTGACGTGGTTAAAGGTGCCAATAGCATCAGCTTTTCTAAAAGAGCGCGCTCCTGAAGGCCTTGCTGATAAATCGTATGATCTAGCCCAACATCGGGTTTGAACATCATAGTGGTTGTCGTCACTAAAATTCTAAATTCCGATTTTAATTGATTCGCAAGATGGTAAATCAAACTGGTTTTACCGCCAGCGCCTACCACAGAAACAACGAGACTTTTGCCCTGCCTTATGGCAGTCTCTCGTTTGCTTTTAATCACCGCTTCGATAGATAAATTTGAAATACTATTGAGTTCATTTACAGCATACATATTGCACTTCCTATCTGGAGTTTAAACCAATTAATATAGCCTCTAATACGCCGCCAGCAAGATTTCGCCCCTTATCACTGATGGTAAAACAATGCTGTACATTGCCTCTGGGATCAATATCTCCTATTTTAAGACCTTCTGTGATTTTTACAGACTCATGAATTAAGCCTCTGATCACACCATCTAACTTGGCCATAACAGGCACCCCACCGACGGTCATCACCACTTCCCCAACACGTACGAAATCGCCTATTTTTTTTTCACATCTCATGTGCCCTGCACAGGGCGCGCGTAAAACGCGTTCATGCGTGTATCCGCCAATGTCGCCTGGCACATGCGTATTCTCTTTTGCAAAACCACTGAAGATCAATCGACCTAAATCATGACCTCTACTCGTTTCAATCACTGTATGTGCATCGACACCAGCTCTTATATTAGGCCCTAATCCAATGACGACTTTTGCATATGATTTTTTATAATGGACCTTCTTTTTAGACAAGGTCGCATCCACAAAGACATCGGGTTTAAAAAAGTCATAAATTTCAGATTCTGGAAGGGTCAACACAGGAATTTTACCCTGTTCCTGTGTTATTTCAATTTCATCTACAGAATTGATCCAAACGGCTTCAATCCCCTCTACCACATATGAACTTTCATAAATGGCATTTGAAAAAGAAACTGTCCGCCTGATCATTCTCGGGGTTTCAAGCTCAGAAACAACCACCTTATAGCCACTTCTATATAACTTTTGAATCACGGCAGATGCCAAATCGCCACCGCCTCTAATCAGTACTTTGGTGGTCATTCTATACACCTTCCCTTTTCATTTGATTCATGAAAGGCCCGGGCTTTCCAAATTGAACAGCCTGAATTTCTGCCATTATGGAAAGTGCAATTTCCGAAGGCGTTTCTCCACCAATATCGAGCCCAATCGGGGCGTGAACCGCACTGATTTTTTCTTCTGATACGCCCTCTGCCCTAAGGGTTTCAAAACAATAATTCACTTTATTTTTACTGCCAATCATGCCCACATAGTCCACTTTTTGTCTCAAAATTGCTCTTAAAATTTCTAAATCGTGCGTATGACCATGTGTTACAATCACCACACTGGTATTCGACTTAATCTCAATTTCTTCCAATAAAGTCTGAACTTCACCTGACAAGATCACATCCGCAGATTCAAAACGTTCCTTAGTGGCATACTCGCTACGCGCGTCCACAATGGTCACATGATACTCTAAAAGTTTCGCCATTTTCGAAAGCGCCATGCCTATATGCCCTGCGCCAAAAATAATCAAAGCCTTCCCAGCTGGAAACACCTTTATGAAGACATCTACTTTGCCGCCACAGGCCATGCCAAGTGCGTTTTCAGAGTCGCTAAGCGTCAGTTCATAAGAAAATGCAGAAGAGGCTTGCGTTTCAAGACATACAACGGCATCTTGCCTTGCCTTTTCTTCCACACCGCCCCCGCCTATGGTACCTGCAAGAAGCTTTCCCCCACGCCCCACAAGCATCATGCTTCCTTTATCACGTGGCCCACTGCCAACTTTATGAGTTACCATCACAAGTGCCACAGCTTCCCTGTGATCTATACCCTCTAATAATCTTTTTACAACTGTTGATTCCATTTTAGCCTCCTGTATTTATATCCAAAGTGAATGCGATCTCTATTCAAAGGGAATGCCATCGTCATTCAAATGAGCAACACTGCCTTCCATTAGTTACACTAATATGAGTCGTACTAAATTATGTAATAATCATAACCTTATAAGGCGCTATCTTCAACCAATTGTTTGCTTTTTAATGGACAAAATTTGAACCTCATAAAGGCGGATGATTGCGATTATGCCAAAGTTGATATATAATTTATAAACAAATAATATTTTTTAAAAGAAGAAATCTATGCTTATGGAAAGGAGTGGCCCATGAAAATCGGTTTTCTGGGATCAAAGATCCGAGTAAATGATATGAAAAAAATATTTAGTACACTTTTTACGAATATTACGCCTATATTTATTATAGATAATTTTGTTCATTACCAAGAACATGTTGAACAAGAAATTAAAGCAATAAAAGCCACCCTGGATGGTTTTATATTTTTAGGGGAACTCCAATATGAACATTACAGCTATATCTTGTCACCAGACATCCCCTGTGTCTATTTAAAGAAAGATTGGTCTTCACTTCAAATTGCATTTTTAAAAGTTTCCATCAGAGACATAGATTTTAGGAATGTCAGTATTGACAGCTATACCAGCTCTGAACTTCAACATCTATTCTCCGATTTAGACATTTCCGACTCAGAAAACAATACACATTTTATCACGCGCAGACGTTTCGATAAAACCTACGTCTCCAAAGTATTTGAAGAGCATCTCTTGCTTTATAAATCCAATACTGTACGTGGATGCGTTACAGCATTGCATCCAGTCTATGATTTGTTAAAAGGCGCTGACATTCCCTGTATTTATGTAAAACCTAGTGCTGAAGCCATTATAAAGACCGTTAATGCCGTCGTTGAACAAATTAATACGCGCAAAAATACCATTGGGCATACCGCTATTTTAATCATAAAGATCATCCCCAAAAAAGAGTATTCTTATGTGCGTAAAGACGAATACCTGTACATGCATGAAAAAATAAAAGTAGCTGAAGAAATTTACTATTTTGCCCGAAATACTAAAGCAGCGGTTGTGAGTGAATCCAATGATAAATTCATCATTTTGATGAATAAGTCCGATCTATTTGAATACACCCAAGGCTTCCAATGCTTCTATCTTGTACATTCCATCAATGCCAACACCAACTGCGATGTCAATATTGGCATTGGATACGGTTTTGACCCAAGTGAAGCAAAACACAACGCCAATATCGCCATAGATCGTCTGAGTGACTCAATTCCAAATCTCATCTACATCGTGCCTTATGAGAACTCGGTAATTGGTCCATTAGAATTCTTGCATGCTGAATTCTCCACTGAGAAAAGGGTCGAAGAAAAATTGATCCTTGAGATTTCCAGCAAAACGGGGATATCTCAGACACTGCTTTACGATCTCTACATCCTCATGGAAAAGCAAAAGAAAAACAGCTTCACGTCACCAGAACTCTCAAAGAATTTAGGCATTTCGCAGCGTAGCTCAAATCGACTTTTATTAAAACTTGAAGAATCCAACTATGCGGTTCATGCAGGCAAGCAATTGACAGGAAAATCTGGCCGCCCAAGTGATATATACGAAATTACGTTAACCAAGACCATTACATCATAATAAGGAGCCTGCATTGAGTTATTCAAAAATTATATCAGAAATCTTCATACTCATCATCTATGTCATCATCGGTTTTTATGCAAAAAAAAGAAAGTTCTTGACGGACTCGGGAATAGAAGATATCAGTAAGATCGTCGTCAACATCGCCATGCCCATGTTGGTGGTCTCCGCCATGAATATCGATTATGAAACGGAGTACGTTCATAATATGATCACACTTGCCATTTGTGCTTTTTTCTACTTGTCCACGGTTTCCTTGCTCAGCAGAAAACTCGCAACATCCATCACACACAGAGAAGACCATGTCAAATCCATTAGGTATGCTCTCATTTTTGGCAATACTTCTTTTCTGGGGTATCCCATCAGTTATGCGCTCTTTGGAGAACTTGGCATGCTCTACACTTCTGTCTTTGTTGCCATGCAAAATATATTCCAGTGGACAGTGGGTGTCCACATTTTTAAACAGGATAAGTTTGAATTCAAATCACTTAAAAGACTTTTGAATCCAGGTTTAATTGCCATTTTTTTTGGTATGACACTGTTCTTTTTGGGGATTAAGACACCCCCTTATTTACAGAGAGTCATTAAAAATCTCGGTGCCATCTCTGTCCCACTTGCACTGATGGTCATCGGTGCCACACTTGCCGAATACGAACTCAAAAAAATTATTAGAGATCGTGAAGCACAAGTGGTTTCCGCTATAAAATCACTTGCCTTTCCAACTCTTTTTCTCGGAGTGCTTCTGCTTCTGCCCATACCCTCTATGCTCAAAGCTATTTTGATCATACAGACAGCGGCACCTGTCCAAGCATCGGCTGCCTTATTTGCAAAAAACTTTGGTGGTGAATCGGGCATCGTTGCAAAGTGTGTTGCCATTACGACGCTTTTATGCACCATTACCATACCACTTTTTTTAATGTTTGTTCAGTAAATTTTAGAGCACCATAAAAGGTGTCTCTCATTGCTCTCCTCATCATGGCAGTTCATATATAGTCGTTTACAAAAGTGACCCAAATCATTCACTTGGTGTTTTGATAATCTTGTATGTTATCGAAAGGGGAATCTCATGAAAATTGGTTTTTTTGGAACAAAGGTGAGAATAGCAGCTATCCAAAATGTATTTCGTACATTTTTTGAAAATATTACACCTGTATATGTTGTAAATAATCTGAGCTACTATCAGGAGCAAGTGGAAGCAGAACTTAAAGCGATAAAGCCCACTCTGGATGGTTTTATATTTTTGGGTGAACTCCAATATGAACATTACAGTTATATCTTGTCGCCAGACATCCCCTGTATCTATTTGAAGAAGGATTGGTCTTCACTTCAAAGTGCATTTTTAAAAGTTTCTCTCCAAAATATAGATTTTAGAAATGTCAGCATCGACAGTTATACCAGTTCCGAACTTCAGCACCTGTTCTCCAATTTAGACATTTCAGACTCGGAAAATAATACGCATTTTATCACGCGCAGACGTTTCGATAAAACCTACGTCTCCAAAGTATATAATGAACATCTTTTACTCTATAGAACAAATGTTGTGAAGGCCTGTGTTACAGCATTGTTGCCCGTCTACGAATTATTAAAGAGTGCTGAAATCCCCTGTATTTATGTAAAGCCAAGTGCTGAATCCATCATTAATGCAGTGAATACCATTATAGACCAAATTAATACGCGTAAAAATACTATTGGACATACCGCCATTTTGATCATAAAGTTATTTCCTAAAAAAGAGTATTCATATATGCGCAAAGACGAGTACTCGTACATGCACGAAAAAATAAAAGTAGCTGAAGAAATTTACTATTTTGCCCGAAACACTAAAGCAGCGGTTGTAAGTGAATCACAGGATAAGTTTATCATCTTGATGAACAAATCAGATCTATTTGAATACACACAGGGTTTCAAAAGTTTCTATCTTGTAAATGCCATCAATGCCAATACCAACTGTGATGTCAATATTGGCATCGGATATGGTTTTGATCCCAGTGAAGCAAAATATAATGCCAATATCGCCATAGAGAAACTTGAGGATTCCGTTCCAAATCGCGTCTATATTGTCCCTTACGGAAACTCAGTCATTGGACCCTTAGAATTTTTACAGGCCGAATTCTCTCATGAAAAGAGCATAGAAGAAAAATTGATCCTTGAGATTTCCAGTAAGACAAGTATATCTCAGACGTTGCTTTATGACCTCCACACACTCATGGAAAAGCAAAAGAAAAACAGTTTCACATCGCCTGAAATCTCAAAGGCACTAGGCATTTCGCAGCGCAGTTCAAATCGACTTCTATTAAAACTTATGGCCTCCAACTATGCTGTTTATGCAGGTAAGCAAGTGACGGGAAATTCAGGTCGCCCGAGTGATATATATGAAATCACACTTCATACGGCAACCTCATGATTCAAAAATGACATTGGCAGTCTTCAACTATTTAGATCATCGACGCCTATACTGAAATTTGCTCATACTAAAGGCAGCCACTTTCCAAGCATTGGCTGCCTTATTTTTAAAGATCAGATGCCCCCACTTATGAGGTCATCTGAAAAATGATATGCTTTAATATCCTACGTTCTAATCTAAAAATGATTTCACATTTTCAGACTCTAGAATAGCATCTGTAATGAGCACTATGCGCTCGATTGCGGAATCCACAAGTGCATATTCTCTATTCGTATGATTCCATTCACCTTTGACACCCATACTACAAAGACATGGCACACCTGCTATCGTTATAAAAGCGGCATCTGATGAGCCACCAATGTGAATAGGCTCCGTTTCACCAAATCCATTTTTTACCGATATGCCATTTACAAATTCATACGCTTTTTGATTGATCTTATTAGAAAATGGAGGGAAACCACCATCTATAAATACTTCGCCAGTTGTTCCTTCAACTTTACAGGTCTCAGCGATTTGTCTGAGGTCTTCAACGATGTCCTCTTTCATGTCCACGTCATTATATCTGACATCGATTTCAATTTCAGCATAATCAGGCACTGCATTTGCCACAGTTCCCCCTTTAATCGTACCCACTGAGAAAGTGACCTCTTCATACTTCTCGTTTAAAGCTTGTATACTCAAAATCTTATGTGCCATTTCTTGGATTGCATTGATACCATCGCTAAAGTTAGCGCCTGCATGCGCTGATTTACCTCTCGTAGCAACTCTGCAAGCAATTCTGCCCTTTCTTGCAACAGTAATTGAATTGCCTACGATTCCAGTCTCCATATTGAAAGCCAGTTTGCAGCCCTTGCTCTCATCTGTCATCAATTGACCTTGATTAGAATGCTCATGACCATGCTCCTCATCGCCACTGATTATGACTTTGATTGGTTTTTTATAATCTAGAGCTTTGAGCAACTTTATGATATAAAAAATGAGATTGACGCCACCTTTCATATCTAGCACGCCAGGACCAAATACCTTGCCGTCTTCTACTCTAAAAGGATTATCTTGGATAAAGCCATCTTTAAAAACAGTGTCCATATGACCTGTTAATAAAATGCATTCATCTGGATTGCCCGTACCACATTCTCCAATGAGTAGAGGACCTGCCTTGTCATATTCATAAACCTTAGTGCTCATGCCTAATTTCTCCAACTCTTGTCTTACAAAATCACACACTGCATTGACGCCTTCACGATTATGAGTAAAGCTTTCAATTTCAACGATTTCTTTCCATGTCTTCAGGATAGCTTCTCTATTGACGTTGCATGATTTCATTGCTTCTAAAATAGTAGGATTCATTCTGACACCTCTTTCTTCATATTTTAACCACATTATATTAACAATTAGAATGACATAATAGTGACTAAAATCTGTCTGTAATATAAATACTCATTTCACGAAGTACTCAAATTTCAACTAAAAACAATTTTAGACACATTATAGCTCATTTTAAGTCTTTCATTTATCTGTTAATATTTCGTTAACAATTATCGACGATTTGTTAATATGACTTGGGGGTTTTGTTAACAGTTATGAATTGTGGATAAAAATAAAAAAAGGAGTGATATTATGACGAGTTCTACTCAAAAATCAAAAAGAAAATTTAAAATGCCTGATACGTATGTTTTATTGGTATTTTTTATTCTCGGTGCGGCTCTGTTAAGTTACATTTTGCCCGCAGGAACTTATGAAACGATCGGTGATACAAAGACAATTGATCCGAATTCATTTCACTTTATCGAACGAACACCTGTAAATCCTTTTCAGGCTATTTTATCCATTTCAAAGGGGATGGTCAAAGCAAGCTCCATCATTTTTACAGTGTTTTTAGTATCAGGGGCATTTAAGGTTATTAATGACACAGGCTCAATTGATTCTGCAATTGACTCACTATCAAATCGTTTAAAATCAAAAGTCATTATTTTAATTCCTATCATTATGATTTGTATGTCTGTACTCGGTTATCTTGGTATTATTGTCAATCAGACTATTGTTTTTATTCCTATCGGTTTGATCATTGCTAGAAAACTGAAGATGGACCCTATTGTTGGTTTATCCATGATGTACCTTGCAACTTATTCTGGTTTTATCGGATCTGGTTTGTGCCCATTCACGGTTCTCGTTGCACAAAAAATTGCTGGGCTACCACTTTTATCTGGTATTGAATTCAGAACTGTTGTCTTTTTATTCCTCTTAGTATCTGCAATCATTTATTTAATGCGATATGCCAAAAAAGTTTTGGATGATCCTTCAAAATCTATATTGGGAACGGATTACGAATGGGCAGTTGAAGCACACAAAACTGCTGAATTTAGTGCAAAACACAAAATTGTTCTCGTTGCACTCTTTATAACTTTTGGCATTTACATTTACGGTGCTCAAAAATTAAGCTGGGGTATGAACGAACTCAACACAGTTTGTATTTTACTTGCAATCTTTAGTGGTGTTATTGGTGGCATGTCTCTTGATGATATGAGTAAATCATTTGTAGCAGGTTGTAAAATGGCTGTGTTCTCAGCACTTTTAATTGGATTTGCAACAGCGATCTCAGTTGTGCTTTCACAAGGTAACATTATTCACACAATTATCTACTATGCTTCAATGCCTTTAGGACATTTGTCTTCGTACCTATCTGCACTCTTTATGTTCTTCTTCAACTGGGGCTTTAACTTCTTCGTGCCATCAGGTAGTGGACAAGCGGCTGTTGTTATGCCAATTTTAGCACCACTTAGTGATGTTATCGGCTTATCTAAACAAGTTACTGTATCTGCATACAAATACGGTGACGGTATCACAAACTTAATCATTCCAACATCAGGCACATTGATGGGCTTCATCGGTCTAGCAAAAATACCTTATGAAAAATGGTTAAAATTCATATTGCCTCTAATCGGTATTTGGACTGCAATTGCAGCAGCGTCATTACTAATCGGTGTTGCTATAGGATTCTAAGCACTACAACAAGTTGATTACAACAAATCACACACCCATATAAATTATTTAAGGATATGACTGTGCCCGTTGAGAGCACAGTCATATCTCTTTGTCAAATAAGAAAAGGCATTTAAGACACAAAAGCATTTAAGGAGGTTTTTTATGGAACAGGCACTAAAAGGCATTAAAGTATTGGATTTAACACGTGTTTTAGCGGGACCCTATTGCACCATGATTCTCGCAGATATGGGCGCAGATGTCATCAAAGTGGAAGCCCCAATCAAAGGCGATGATTCAAGACAATTCGGCCCTTACGTCAACGGTGAAAGCGCTTACTTTATGAGCATCAATCGCAATAAAAGAAGCATCACAATGAATTTGAAAAATCCAGAAGCAAAAAAAGAATTTTTCAAGCTCATTAAATCCGTAGATGTCGTCACTGAAAACTTCAAACCAGGAACCATGGAAAAATTAGGCCTTGGCTATGATGTGCTCAAAGAAATAAACCCTCAGATCATTTATGCCGCAACTTCAGGTTTTGGTCATACAGGACCCTATAGTGCACGTCCTGCCTATGATGGTGTCGTTCAAGCTATGGGAGGCATTATGAGCATCACAGGCCAAAAGGGCGGCAAACCTACACGTGTGGGCCCATCTGTTGGCGATATTATGGCTGGCATGTTTACGGCAATTGGCATCTTAGGTGCACTACACTACAGAACCGAACACGGCATAGGTCAAAAGATTGATGTGAGCATGTTGGATTGTCAAGTAGCTGTGCTTGAAAATGCCATCTCAAGATACATGGCAACGGGTGTCTCACCAAAACCTGAAGGCAATCGTCATGCTTCAATTGTACCATTTGAACCCTTTGATACTTCAGATGGTGAAATTATGATTGCAGTTGGGAACGACTCTATTTGGCAAAAATTCTGTACTCAGATTCAAAGAGAAGATTTAATTTCAGATACATTATTCGCCACAAATCCATTGCGTTCAGAGAATTACGAACATCTCCGTCCTATTCTGGGAGACATCATAAAAACCAAAACAACTTCTGAATGGCAAGCTATTTTCGATGCAAATGGCATTCCAAATGGTCCTATAAACAATATTGAAAGCGTTGTCAACGACCCACAAGTGAACCACAGAGAAATGATCGTGGAAATGGATCACCCTATTGCCAATAAAATAAAGATTCCAGGCGTCCCTATTAAAATGAGTGTGACGCAAGGCACTGTCCATAAAGCTTCTCCAATTCTCGGCGAAGATACAGCGGATATTTTAAAAACCATGAACGGGCTCACCGACTCTGAAATAGAAAACTTAAAAAAGATCGGTGCTATCTAAATGCTTCCGTAAGTTCCATTTGAAAAACTGTCTCTCCATAAGACTTATAATGTGAGAGACAGTTTTTTTATATCTATTTTATATTTGTATTTTTGAAATCATTGCTATTTTGCACTTAATTTTTTTATTTAATTATTGTAATTAGGGGTATTATTAGAGTAATATAATTCAAAGGAGATAGCCATGACACATAAATCGCCCACGATGAATCATCACAAATTTGACTTAGATTTTCTCTCTAAAGAAGACAAACCCGCTATGCCTCTTAAAAAAACATACAAAATCATCATAGCAGATGATGATGAGGACGTGCATGTTTTAACTGAACTCTTATTAAAGGATTTTGTCTTTGAGGGCGAAGGCCTCATCTTCATTCACACTTATTCCGCTGTGGACACAATAAGATGTATAGACCGAAATCCAGATGCTGCAGTTATTTTATTGGACGTGGTTATGGAAGAAATGAATTCGGGCTTAAAAGTTGTGGACTATATTAGAAAGGTTCAAAAAAATAGACTGGTCCGAATTGTTCTCAGAACTGGCCAACCCGGCTATGCGCCTGAAGAGAATTTGATCAGGGATTATGACATCAATGACTACAAATTGAAAACCGAATTGACTAAACAAAAAATGTATACAACACTTTATGCCTGCCTAAGATCCTATAGAGACCTCATTCATATTGAACGCAATAAAAGTTCACTGGAAGAACTCGTCAAGATCAGCGGCGACTTATTTAAAAAGAGTTCTCTCTTTGATTTTCTAGAATCTATTTTCATGCAAATTTCAATTTTTCAAAAGTATTCGCACCACTTGCCTCTGAGTTCAAAAGTAGAAAAAAACGGTTTGATCTTCAAGGCGGATGGCATCATTTTAGTTGGCATGGGTAAATACAAGATTTATGAAGATCATAAAATTGATGAAATAAAGCATCTCATTGGTCTAGAAGATTTGCTCACAACATTGCCAGAGACAGACGAGAACATCATTTACCTAAAACAGGGGTTGCTTTTTTATAATAAGGGCCTTTCTGCCCTGAGAGATTATGTCTATATTGAACTGAATAAAGATCTCTACGATAAAGCTTTGATTGAATTGCTCATTAACAATTATGCTTTGGCACTGGAGAACTATCAGCTCAACGAACTTCTTATCAAGAGTCATGAGGATGTCATCTTTACACTGACAGAAACCATAGAAAGACATTCAAATGAAACTTCAAATCATGTAAAGCGCGTTTCTATGTTTATGAAATTACTGGCAGAGCATTATGACACCCCAGAATCGGAATGGGACTTGCTCAGAATATCAAGTGTCCTTCACGATATTGGCAAAATAGGCATCCCCGATTCCATACTGAAAAAACCCGGCAGACTGACTTTTGAAGAATTTGAAATCATCAAAACACATACTGAAATTGGCTATAGAATTTTGGGAACCAATAATCATCCCATCTTTGAAAAAGCAGCGGATATTGCCTATTATCATCACGAAAAATTTGATGGCACCGGTTATCCACTAGGTCTGTCCGGCACTGATATCCCCCTTTATGCGAGAATGATGGCCATAATTGATGTATTTGATGCATTGGTCAGTAAAAGGTGCTACAAAGAGGCAATCCCCATTGATGAAGTCTTTAAGATCATGGCATCAGAATCCGGAAAACATTTTGATCCCATTCTGCTGGAACTCTTCCTAAATGATAGAGCTGCAATAGAAAAAGTACTTACAACATATAATGATTAAGCAAGACAAGAGCGATAGCCCAATGCGTTTTTCTCACGAGGCTATCGCTCATTTCATGCGATTCAATCCGATGTGTCACATCACGTGTATTACAGTCAGGCATGCATCCATCACAGTCAAGTAGAGCTCTCCTGACGATGCCCCTACCCTACTCATTTGACCGGCACCTCAATGATAAACCGAGTGTAACGATTGACTTCGCTTTCAAGTACAATTTTTCCTAAAAGCGTTTGTGTAATAATATTGTAGACAACATTCATCCCGAGACCACTGTTGCCATTTTTTCGATTTGTCGTAAAGAATGGCTCAAATATTTTTTTCATGTGCTCAGGGTCAATGCCCCTGCCATTGTCTTCATAGACCAGAACCAGTACATCAGACTGCAACTGACATTCAATTCGTATAATGCCATTCATTCGATCTCTAAAGCCATGTTCAATAGAATTCATAATGAGATTGGTAATGATTTGAGAATAAGCCCCTGGAAAACTATCCAATTCTATCGCAGAATCACAATTGAGTTGAATCTGATGCTGTTGCCTTTTATATTCTCCTCTTAAACTCAAAATAACATCTTCTATTGTCTCTTTTAAATTAAATTTAACACGGACTTCACTGCTTTGATTCACAGCAATCTTCTTAAAACTCTTCACGAGACCTGCTGCACGATTTAAATTATTGGTTAGGAGATGCGTGGCTTCTCCAATTCCTTCAAAGTATTCAATCAAGTCTGCCTTCGTCATTTTGCCCTGTTCGATGAGCTCTAAGTTTTTTTGATTCAATAACTCAATATGTGATGTTGTCGATATGCTCACGCCAAGAGGCGTGTTGATTTCGTGTGCAACGCCTGCAACCAAGTTTCCAAGAGAAGCCGCTTTTTCCGTTTCAATGATATATTGATATTGCAATTCTAGCTCTTTGTTTTTTTGGCTGATTTTCTCTTCCAATACCACGTTTTCATTCCTAAATGTCGTTATGATACTTTGAAACGAATTGCAAATCATGCCCATCTCGTCTGCTCTGCTCAAATGACTTTCAGGAATATTTTTGGAGTAATCTCCTGAGGCAATATCATCTGCAAATGAAACCAGCAGCTCATAAGGTTTTGTATGTCTTCTGACCATTAGGTGAATCGTGCCAACTGCCAATATAAAAGCAATCACCATAAAGAAAACAATCCAAAAATAGATGCCATATATAGACTTATTGATACTTTCTCTATCCAACAGGGTAATCACGTGCCATTTGTTATTGTCTATGCTATAACTCATCAGATAATACGGTTTTCCCTGATAGTCAATGCTGACGAGTTCTGGCTTTGGCGAAAATATCGCATGGATGTATGGCTTCAAGGGGTCTTCTGAGTCATATATTGAGGCATTCATCACTTTGTCAGAATCTTCATGGTAGATGTATTTACCATCATCCGTTACCAAAAAGGATTTGTCATATTCGGACAACGCCGTATCTTTAAAGATCTCTGGTATGGCATCCAGCATGATATCCACAACAACAAATCCATAAATCTCATTGTTTTCTCTAAGTGCGAGAATCGAGGAGATCACTGTTTTACGCGTATCCCATTCCACATAGGGCGGCGTAAACGCCACTGTGTCTGAATGAGTTGCCACCGCGTACCAAGGCCGTTTTGTAACTTCATAATCGACGTCAGGCACCGTGTTGAAATTATCCAGATAAAAGTTGGCCTGTTCGTTTGCCACCCAGGCTAAAAAATGAACGGGATTGCTTTCCTTTATTTTGACCAAATAATCATAGACATTAGGATAATAGGGACTGCTCTTTACATCCTCCCGCGTTTTAACCGTTTTCAGATAATCTAATATGTCATGATTTAATGCCATCTGCCTCGTATAGAGTTGAGCATTTTCAAATATATTGGCAACATCTTTTGAAATGGATTCAGATTGAATGTACGTTTTTTCAAGCAAATCCATTTTAACTCTTTGGGTCATAAATTTAAAACTGCTCAATCCAATCGCACTAAAGACAATCAATAAAATCCCAGCAATCAGAAAAGAAAGCGTATTGGCCAAACTTCTTCTAATCCACTTCATTTGATTCCTCCCATTTCGTTCGCCATTAGATACATACCCGTCACAGAGTGCTTCCTTTCTATTCAAATAAAATAGGCATCTCCTGATTCAAAAAAGCTTGAAGCATGGCCTGATAAAACATGTCAAAGCTCATGACATCCCCCACTTGATAAGGCTCTTTTGAATCGGTTATATCGACGATCAAATGATCACTGCTACTGCCGTAGATAAAGACCTCAGGGTCCATTGGCATCAATTTTTCATGATCTGAAATATCTTGACGCCCAAGTGCCAGTATAGCACGTTTTCTGATGCCTCGATCCTCATAAACAGGCGTATTTCCAAAGGCATCCACAGAAATAACACCATAGGGATAGGTTGGCTTTTCTTTAATCTCTATAATCTCAGCTTTAATGCGCATGGTATCCTCATAGAGTGTGTCCAGTTTCATATTGTGATATAGAGGCAGGTCTTTGTTAATCAATAGGCTTTCGCCCAATCTTAAATGGTTAATCCGTTCAGGCATCGTATCTTTAAAAATAAGCGGCAGAGAACTGGTTGCACTGCCTGAAATATACTTTAGTTTTCTACCAATTTGTCGCTCCACTTTTTCAGCAATCTCTATCAGAGCATGCATCTTCTCCACAGTTGGTCTGATGGAGCCGTAGCACCCCAAATTGGTTCCAACCCCTATAAGTTGTAAAGTGGTCCATTGAGATTCAATTTTATCCACCATTTCCTCTAATTTTACCTGATCAAAAATACCTTCTCTAAGATCTCCCATTTCGATCATCAAGACGACTTGGTGATTTTTTTTATGCATCTTACATGCAGTATGAATAGCTTCAAGTACACTTTCTTCAGAGTTCAAGCTGACATCTACATATTTGACAAGCTCGTTGACCTCTGAAATCATAGGCGTTCTAACCAACCATGTATCGCATTCAAAAGCAGCTCTCTTCAGAGCCTTCAAATGTGTAATTCTAGAACTTCCAAGGCTTTCACAACCACTCTCAAGCATGAGCTTTGCAATTTCCTCATGCCCATTACAACCTTTTATAATGCCCGTCACCTTCACGTGACTTCTTGTGCACCTTGTCAAAATTTCATGCATATTGTGCGATAAGTGCTTTTTATTTATACTGATATGTGGATATGAATTCATAGGGAATCCTCCTTCTATTTCAATCATTATAATGTATATATAATAAATTTTAAATAAATATTCTTCAAAAACTCCATAATGATCACAAATCATCAAAATAGCTACATTTCATAAGCAGCAAACTCATAAAATGTAGCTAAAATAAGTGGTTGAATCGACGTTGATTCCAATTTAGAATTTGAACTTGTTAATCATTTCATCTAGATTTTCAATCAACTTAATATTAGATCTTAAAATTTCATTTACAGACTCCGTTTTATGAGAAACCTCTTTGGAAATATTCAAGATGTTCTCAACCTCATCCGCCTCTTGCTCCGTTGCAATTTGAACCTCTTTAACATTCTCAGCAATGGTTTCCATGGAACTTGTGAGCTGTTCTGATATGGCACTGAGTTCCATCATAATGCTGTTAAATTCTGAGGCATCGTTGCTGTATTGATCGCCAATTTTATTGAGTTTATCATAATCCAACAAGACCGTTTTATCAATAAAGCTGAGCATTTCACTGGAGTCATCAATTAAAGTGCCAACTGATTTTTGTATGAAGTCAACGGTCACTTTAATATTTGAAACTAAATTTGCAGATGCTTCCGCCAATTTGCCCACTTCACCAGCAACCACTGCAAATCCCTTACCAGCATCTCCAGCTCTGGCCGCTTCAATGGAAGCGTTCAATGCCAACATATTGGTCTGAGCCGTTATCTTGAGAATACTTTCGAGCAACTCATTGATTTTATTAACTTCTTTTGCATTGATCATAGCCTCTTCTATTCGCGCCTTAACTGAAGAGTACATTTCAGAAGCATTTGTACTTGCCTTTTTAGAGTCATTTTTAATGATATTGGCACGTTTATTGATTTCATTCACACGCTCTGCACCTTCAGTCGCTTTTATAGCCACAACCTCAATGGCATCCTTTGCTTCTTCAAGCGTATCACTCACATGCTCCGTTGCCGCTGACGTTTGTCTGATCACAGCGGAAATATCCGTTGTGGATTGAAGTGCTGAACCGGAAGTCCCCTTCAGATAATTCATATTTTCCGATATGACCGCAGAGTCACCGCTGATTTCTTTCGACGTTCTGATCATGCTGCTCAGAAGGTCTTTTAATCCTTGACTGACCTTGTCAAAGGCTTCACCGATTTCACCAAATTCATCCTTTGTGTGAATATTCATTTTTTCAGAGAAATTAAGTGTTTTATATTCATCCGTTCTCAGAACGATGGTCCTTAAAGTCTTATTGATCGGAATGACAATTATGGTTACAATCAAAACTGAGAATAGAATTATGATTATGGAAATAATGACAACTTGTAGATAAATAGAGCGCTGAATGGCAACTAAATCATCCACATAAATACCCGTTCCTACAATCCATCCCCATTGAGTATACTGTTTTACAAAAGATATTTTAGGTTGAGGGACATCAACGCCTGGTTTTGGCCACTGATATCTTACAACACCTTCACCATCTGTTTTTGCAACAGCAACCATTTCTTGAAATAAATACTTGCCATCTGGATCTTGAATACCTGAAATATCTGTATGATTGAGTTCAGTTTTAATCGGATGCATGAGCATCGTATTATTCAAATCATTCACCCAGAAGTATTCCACTTCATCGTAACGCATATTTTCAATCGCTGTCAAAGCAGTTTCTTGAGCTTCTGCTTCAGTGACTTCCCCAGCTTCAAAACGCTTGTGTTGAAACTCGATCTCAGACAACGGTAAATCCACTAAATCACTTAACTTAGCGATTGTACGCTCTTCGATGATGGCATTTGTCTTAGGTAAAATATACAACAAGATCAATGCCGTAAAAATGAGAATGATAAATGCTGCCAGCGTTATAATCTTGTATTTGAGTTTCATATTTTTTAAGAACATAACATCGCCTCCCTTAATGGATAAATACCCAAAAAAGACGATTTAAACAACTAAAGCTTTTGCATATAAGAATTATTTTAATAAATTTCATATATTTCCCTCTATCCAAGCATATATCAATGCTCTACGAAACTCTCATATGGCTTGATTCAACATAGGTGATTTTCTTGGGGACCAACAGGTGACGCAATCTATGTACCCCTACCACTTCCACTAGAATCGCAATATTGGGGCCAGATTTCTGCCCTAAAACCAGCTGATAGATCACTTCAAAAAATCGCTTTTGCATTTTTTTGCGTTCATTTGCAGTATTGGCCTGAACAATTTCATAAATCTCACCAATCAATGCTTCATCAGAACCTTTAAATGAAACGATCAATTCGACAAAAGCTTTGACCCATTTCTTCTCAGGTGCATTTAAACTCGAATAAAAGGCTGCATTAAATTTTTCGTTGATCTGGATTGCCCGCTCTTGATGCCAGTTTCGAATCCAATACGTCGCCTTTGCACATTTAACTTTAAAAGTTTCCATGTCCTGATCTATGGTTCTAGAGAATAAGCGATAAAGCACATTTATATTGAAATTCACAAGCGGCAAAGTTGAAGCAATTAATGAAAACTTAGGTTCTCTATCCAGAGTGGACTGTTCTGCACTTGAAAGCATCATGATGGTCCTGAGCCGTTCATCATCTATTTTATGCTCTTTAAATCTTTTTAAATGTCTCTCGAATTCTGTGTATAGGCGAATCACATCATCGTCTAATCCAATGTCAAAGGCATCCGTATTTTTATATTTCGCAAAGAGATATAAGATGATCTCCTTTGGATATACTTTTAAAAGCTCATCAGGTGTTATTACGAGCCCTGTGCTACTGGACATCTTCGTCTTATTGCCTTTAAGGCCAATAAATTCATAAGGCATATAATGAGGAGGCTTGTAATTAAAAATTTGATTTGAGATTTTGGATGCAACGGTGAAGCTCCCATTGCGTGAAGAATGATCCCGGCCACCAGGTTCAAACACGACACACTCTTTGCGCCATCTCATCGACCAATCTATTTTCCAATTCAATTTAATTCGATTAAAAGATTCGAGTTCAGTTATTTCATGATGACCACAAGAACAGTGGTACTCCAAGGTATCATAAGTGTCATCATACACCATTCTGAGCACATCATCCTTGCCGCAGTTTCTGCAATATAGCGTAATCGGATAAGAACGCTCTCTTGAAACTTCATTCCATGTCTGTGTCTTAAATTGCATCTGAATATCGTATATTTCACGTCTTTTGATCAATGCCTCTCTGATGTCTTCCAAATATCGTCCGCGTTGGTAGGCTTCACTTTGATATATGAATTCTGGCGTTATGCCAAAAGCCTTTAAAGTGGTTTCAAATTGTGCCTCATAGTGTGCTGCATAAGATTCATGACAGCCGAATGGATCGGGAACTTCCGAATAAGGTTTCCCAATGTGTTCAGAAAAAGACTCCAGCACATCTTCCGGGACTTTTCTAAAGCGATCATAATCATCCCACGAAAAGATAAATCGTGTCTTCTTACCCAAACTTTCTAAAGATTTTATGACAAAATATGTGGTCAATATCTCCCTGAAATTGCCGATGTGTACCTGCCCAGATGGACTGATTCCAGATGCGCAAACAAAGGTTTCTAAATTTGGATTTTCTTCAATAAGTCTTTTTGCGGTTTCCATTGCCCAATGCATAAATATACCTCCTTATTGTATATTGTTGGCTTAACAGCTGATTTATATTTCACTTAATAACATACTTATTTTGAATGATTTTCAGCAACATTTGTGTCATCTCCGATGCCCCAAACCGATTTTCGCTGACGCTGCTTGAGGGTGAACATGCCTCAGCGCAACTTTCGACTCAAATCTTGTTGTTTTAAATAAAAAAACTCCCATCCTCAAGACTTAAGTCTTGAGGACGAGAGTTAAACTTCGTGGTACCACCTCAATTTATCGTATAAAAAAAACGACCTTTCAAGTACGGCAAAATTGCGTATACTCAATCTCTATAACGGGAGCAACCGTTGCATCATCCCCTGTCAACTGTCCAACAGGTTCCATACACAGCTCTGAGGCTTTATTCACCAAATTAAACATTTCTCCTTCTCAGCACACGGAGTTCTCTGTAAAACTTCAATTTGACTACTCTTCTCTTCACAGCTTTTGAATTATGAATTAAATGTATTATATACGAAACCCATGCATAACGTCAACCCCTAAATCAATTTTTGGGGAACTTATTTTCAATTATTTCATCCAAGTACGCCTATCCCATCACAAAAGTTTAATCATTCAAATCACAATATCTGCCACTTCATAGGATAACATCTCACTAAAGTCTACAATACTCATATTGAGTTGCATGCCAATTTTCCCTGCACTAAACGTAATTTCATCTAGCAAGATAATCGTCTCGTCCACAATTGTTGGATAGCTCTTTTTCATGCCTATGGGAGAACAGCCCCCTTTTACATAACCCGTCAATTTTAAAATATTTTTAACGGGAATCATCTCAACCGCCTTTTCTGAAACCGCTTTTGAGGCCTTTTTAAGGTCAAGCGTCTTGTCCACTGGAATCATAAAAACATAATGCTGTCCACTTCTCCCCACAGTCACAAGCGTCTTAAAAACACTTTCATAGGGCTTGCCAATTTTTTCCGCCACTGTGATGCCATCTAAAAAAACGCCACCTTCACCATAAGTAAAAATAGAAAACTCAATGCCCTTTGCCTCACATAATCGAACTGCATTTGTCTTTTCCACGTGATCACCTCTCTACAAACAAGTACCAGCACTTCATCCAATCTTTCTCAATCAGATCTCTTCCGCATATGACTCTATCATAGACCAATTGATCGGCTCTTTCAACATTTCAGCCGATATTTAATACGTCGTTTTATATTTATGTACGCTCTCATTATCTCCTTTTCAACTGTTAAAGATCACTTTGAAATGATATAATGATGGGGATTTACTTTTTACTCTAATCCAATACGATTCTCCGGAGGCAATATGAAAAATAAGAGAGAAAAGCAATACATTATAGGATTACTCATCATTATTCTTGCTATTTTAGGATTCCTCTATGTATCTTACACCACATTTACGGCTCGCTCCATAGTGCATATTCAAATCATAGACAACTCACAGTCTGTTCTCGATCAATTTGATTTTGATAAAACAACACCATTTACAGCCTTTGATAGGCGTGTTGAACCCCCACAAGATAAAGAGACGCCATCTGCTATAGAAAAGCCGCTTTTTTTACGTTTTGTAAATTCACTCAAGAACAAAGTCACCTACGAAATCATAGATATTGATTCAAGCGGATTTTTACTTAAAAATGTTAAAGATTCAAGTTATATACTCTTACCACATGCGAACATGATTTCAAGTTCAGAGGCTTTATCTGCATATTACGCAGAACTTATGCCAAGTCGTCTCACTTTAAATCAAACCCCTATTGGACCCACTGCATCCATTGATCAGAATAAGTGGTCTTATCTCTCACATGACAATAAATGGGTTGCCCTCACAGATGATGCATGGCACATGTCAAGCGCGAATCTCACAGACATCGTCAACGTACAGGGTGAAGCTATTCAGTTGCACCTTCAATCTGAGAAACCTTTTACCCTCGGCATGCTCTGCGTTACGGACACCAGTGACAACCAGATCATCTACGAGGGCACTCTGAACAGCGAGTACTTGTTTCTACCCGAATATGATGGCACATTCCGTTATCATCTTCAACTCATTTACACCGATAACAAAACCTATAAAGGAGATCTCACCACAGAGTTGACGATTCAAATAGATCGACCAATAAAAGTCAGCTTAGAAAAAGATCAAATTGAACAAGGCGGTTACAATACTCTTTTAGTCCAATATGCCTCAGAAACAGATGCTTTCGTCGCTGAACAACTGCCTTATGACATTCAGTTCTTCAAAGACGAAAACAACCTAAAAGCAATACTCTATGCAGACTACAGAACTCAAGTTGGCAACTATCCATTCGTGATTAAAGCCTCCTCTGACGACCGTATTTTCCCCTTAGAGTTTAAAGTTAAATCTCGCAAATTTCATATCCAGCAACTTATTATTGATGAAACCGTTGCTGCAACCACAAAAAATGACACAGCCAATGCAGAATTCTCCCAAAAATATTCGCCTTTGAGAATGCAATCTTCTGATGCAGATCTCACCGACGGCGACTATATATTGCCCACCAAAGGAAGGTTGTCCACTGAATATGGCGAAACCAGATATGTCAACGGCTCACCAACTTTCTATAGACATTCGGGTCTCGATATTGCCGCACCTAGGGGGACTCCTGTATACGCCACCAACTCTGGCAAGGTTCTTTTGGCTGCGCCACTCATATTGACAGGCAATACCATTTTGATCGATCATGGGCAAGGCTTCTTTAGCACTTATTTTCATCTTGACACACTTACGGCTAAAGAGGGCACACTGGTGTCAAAAGGCGATTTGATTGGCGAAGTAGGCACCACAGGTTTTTCCACAGGACCTCATCTTCATTTTATCATTTCGTATTATGAACATAATCTCGAACCAGGTTACTTTTTAGTTGGTGAACCCATCACCTATAAAAACTATAAAAACTTTTTAAAATAATGCTTTTACTTTTAAATAAAATTAAGCATAAAAAAATGCCTTGGATTGCTTTTGAGGATCATGTCAAAAGTTTAATCCGTGGCATTTTTACTGATTTGATGGAATAAATCTATATCCCAAGTATCTACAATAAACAGAGTGCGATTATACTCAAGATTGATTTCTTCAACATCTAAAAAACTATTTTTATCATTGAGATTAAGAACTTTAACACTTGGCCTGCTCGGACTTGCGTGTCTAAAATGTGTGACGACACCGATTCGACCATCAGACAGAACCACGCCTGAACCCGGTGGGAAAATACATATATTGTTGGTCAACGTCCGGTAGATTTTAGGATCAATTTTAAAGACAGATTCTGTCATCAAAATTTCCAAGGCTTTGTAGATCGGCATTTTAGACCGATAAATTCTATTGGTCGTCATAGCATCATACATATCACAAACGGTTACAATCTTCACATACTCTGGGATCTCAATGCCCTTTAATCCCAATGGATAACCAGATCCATCCAATTTTTCATGATGGAGTCTGATAATCTGCTTGGATAAAAAAGGAATCTGAGAAACCGTTTCCGTAATCTCATAACCAAATTGCGCATGTTTTTCCACTTCAATGCGTTCTTCTAAAGTCAGTGAGCTCGGTTTATTGATCAGCATTGGACTGACCTTCATTTTACCAATATCATGTAGTAATGCCCCAAGAGCAATATGCTTAATGTCCTCTTTTTTATAACCCAGTGCCTTTGAAGTTAAAATCGACAAAATGGCAACATTCACATTGTGCTTGTAAGTATAGCCATCAGATTGAAGCAAGTCCACCACAGTATATAAAATCTGATCTGCCTTTTCCAGAGTTTCAATCAAGAGTTCTAAAACTTCTTCCACAAGCTTCAAATTCTCTATTGGAATGACGGCCTTAATACCTTGCTTTTCTTGATACATGACATCATCAAAAACCTTTTTTATACTTGCAACAGATTTTTGCATCTCTGGCTCAGATAAGAGCGTTTCCTCTTTAATGTCCTTTTTAAGCGCGTTAAGGACATAAACAACATCGACATTATGACTCAATAATTTTGACAGGACATCATTGTTGATAATGGTCCCTTTTTTAATGAGCATTGTGCCATGTTCCGAATAGATGTGTTTGCTAATTTCATTTCCGAGTAAAGAAGCATTTACTTGGGTTGTCTGCATGATTCGCTCCAATAAGATATTTGATGATTTTACTATATCCTGTAAAAAGTGATATGTATAACAATACATGTGGTATGAATTCTATTTTTTGTTCTTTTGAGCGCCATCCCTTAATTATATCGGCACAACATAAATATTCTTTAGAGTATTCACGACTTTTTTTCAAATTTTCTATTCTTATTTTGAACTCTTTTGCTTTACAAATAAAATGCCCTCTCCTATGCAAACCGTTTGCTCTTTTAACGGTCTACACAGAAGGGCGCATATTTTCTTGTGCCATGACATCATATTCTATTGTAAAAAAGATATCACTCTATCGTAAAAACTGTTATTTTGGGAATATTTCCAAATCTGTACTTCATCTTTGTGTTGCCCAATCCTGTATTGACATACAAAAGTGATTGCCTCTCATTATCTATTTCGTAATAACCATTTGTGTAGATTTTAGACAGTGGCGGTGTAATAATTGGTCCCCAAAATGGCAATTTAATTTGCCCACCATGACTGTGCCCCGAGAGGATCAGGTCAAAGGGTTCACCCTTTGCATATTCGTAAAGGTCTGGCTCATGCAGAAGCAACACATTGTAATGCAATGCATCTATGTCATTTTCAATAAATTCAAAACTGGGGTCACCGAGCATGCCATCATCAATCCCATAAAAATCATAAACTCTGCCATTTGCCTCATAAGAGATCCTCTCATTGATTAAGACCACAAAACCTGCTTCAGACATGAAATCTTCATAAATTGCCTTTCCCCCACCTCCGAAATCATGATTTCCAAAGATGGCGATTTTTAAAGCAGATTTATTCAGTTGCTTAAGTATTTTAGATGCCTCGTCTTTGGAATCATAAGCATTGGGAACATCAAAGAGATCTCCAGTAAAGACAATGACATCTGGGTTTTCACCATTAATGCGATCCACAACTTTCTGGAATTGTTCTAAAGTATAAAAAGGGCCTAACTGCGTATCTGTAAATTGAACTATTTTCAAATCCGATGATGATAAATTTTCTGAAGCATATAAATCTCGTTTGTACTCAAGCGTCTTTCTTTCGGTAATCAGTAATTTTGCCTCAATTGAAGTCGCATATAAAAGGAGCAAACCAAAGAGTAAAAGCACTAAAATAAAGGCTTTTCTCATCTATATCCCCCTTTTCAAATAAGGCTCTAGAGCCTTTAGCAAATTTACCCGAACTTCTTCTTTGACAATGCCATCATCACCAAGAACACTTTCATTTAAATCTAGTCTTATCTTAGGGCACAAATCAAAAGCCTCAAACCATGCTTCATAATTTTTCTGCAAATCCACAAGATAATCTCTTGGTATGAGATCTCCTTCAGTAGATCGTCCTCTAAAATTGATTCTATGAAGTGCAGTATCCACACTGACATCAATATAGATGAGCACTTCTGGCACTTTAATGTGTTCAAGCATATTATGAAGCACGTTCTTATAAATCATGTACTCATCATTTGTCATTTGACCTCTATCATGAATGGTCTTTGCGAAGATCTCGTCACCATAAATAGAACGATCTAGAATTGCACGATTTCCCATTGCCTCAATACGCTTAATATCTTTGAATCGATCATTGAGAAACATCACTTGAATGATGGCACTCCACCTGGACGGCTCTTCATAAAACAAGTCGAGCATTCTCTGTGCTAAACTATCCTTGCCATCCGATTTTAATTCTTCAAAAATGGGCAAATCTAAAGATTCACTCAAAAACTTTCCCACTGTACTCTTACCCGCACCTATGATGCCATCAATTACTATTGCCATGTTTTTATTATTGCCTCCGTTTTTATATTGATCTTTGATCACAGATGTAAATTCCATTTGGACGCCTCTCTTTAACCCTTTTTGATCTCATACATCAAATCTTGTGCACGCTGTTTTAAACTCTTGTTGCTTGTTTTCACTCTGACGCCCTGAAGAATATAGTCACGGGCATTCTTTATATTGCCAAATTCATAACTCAACATTGCCAATTTTAGAGCAAGCTTAATTTCATCATCAGGATCAAGTGATGACGTTGAATTATACCATGCATCTTCTAGGTAATTCAAGAGGATTTCTCTTGCATGTTTTGCCGTTTCATAATCGTTCACGTCTTCCAGTAACCATGCATAAGATTGCCAAAGTCTAGCTTTTACAAAACTTGACTTCGTAACCCTTTCCAAGATAACGTTCATTTGATAAATGTCCGCAAAAACTTGTTGAATATTGCTTTTCACGAGCACTAACTCATGATTCATCTTATACCTTGGCAGAGATATTTTAAGTTCATTCCGCACCAAATTATTGATTTTAAAAAATTCAGAACCAAAGTTTGTATAATGACAATAAGGACAACGCCAGAGCTGATACCAAAGCTCATCAATATCCTTATAGATATGCCTGAAATCCCGAGTTTCATGATCCAATTCCAACTGAGAAAATCTAATTTGATTGACTTTGAAATTAATGCCGCAAACAGGACAAACGATATCTTTATCAAAGAGGTATTTGTGATGTTCTGCTGGTAAAACCTTACGATAGCTCCTCTCTGATTTTATTTCCACATGGTCTTCATTTTTTAAAATTTGAACGCCCTTTTTAGCATTATAAAATTGATCCTTTTGGTTTTGACTCAACAGCTTATCATTTATGGCTTCGAGTTCTTCTGTCAGTAAGGATAGCATTTCAATGGTTTGAAGCGGATGCTCTTTTACATAGACATCCAAATACCGCAGTGGGACATAGAGGATTTCTGTCTTGGTATTACATATTGCATCAAACTCAAATGGCAGTTGATTTATAATCTTCTCAAGTTCCAAATAGCCGCCATCTCGAACTTGTTTATAAATGAGAGATCCGTCTTTTGACAAACTCACTGAACCCGTCTTCACCATGAAAATCCCCTCTGCTAAAAGACCTTTGCTGTAGATCATCTCAGATTCTTTAAAATGCATGGTCTCAAACATATTAACATCCCTTCTCAGCACAGCGCGATCGCGTACATTTAATTCTACCTGCTAACGTTTTTAACATGTTAATCGCATATTTAGGTTCTAGCATTATAAATTGTCCAAAGTTTTCTTTATCAATTCTAAGCGTCAATATGGGTTCTTGGGCAATTATTGTGGCAGATCTCTTGTGATCATGTATCACTGCCATCTCTCCAAAAACAGCTCCCGTCTTCAGCTTGGCCAACACAATCATCCGACCATCAATATCACTAGTCCTACAGGCGATTACAGAACCACTCAAAAGGATATAAATCGCATCTCCGGGTTCACCTTCAAAAAAAATAATATCATCTTGATTAAATTTCATAATACTGCCTATTTTGCGCAAAGCATCATTCATAATTGGTCCTCGCATTTTTATATTTGATTATTGAAATCACTAAAAAATTGATAATAAGCATCACAAAGCCAATCCATAAGATGTTTTTAATGCCGACATAGATAGAAATATATGTACCAATTGCAGGTGATACCATCCATCCCAGACTGCCCACCAAACCCTGTAGACCAAAGAGTGAGCCGCGATATTCTGGTGCTGTTAACCCCGCAGTCATAGATGTAATTAAAGGCTCTATCCCGCCAATCAATAAAAACAATACCCCATATAATCCAATAAACGCATAAAGTGAATGGCTCAGATTTAAGATCAAAGAAACGCCTATGGCAAGTCCCAGCAATAGCGCAATCAAATTAAATTTATTATAACGATCTCCTAATCGACTGATGAAAAGTGCCGCAATGGTTGTCATTACCCCTACAAATCCATTGACCAACCCTGTCATTGCAGCAGTACCCTCTTGGGTATGCATCAGCTCTTGGATATACAATGGGATAAAAGGCGTGAACACAGACCTTATAATCCTGTGAAAAAAGAGCATTAGAAGCATTAAGGCAATACTCATTGTTAAAATTTTTCTATAGGTCAACTCACGTTTTTCACCGCTGGCAGCAGATTTGACCCTTTGACTCAGCTCTTTGAGTGACGACTTGTCTTCAACCAGCCAAAATGTAATGAAAAAGGCACCGACCAACATCAATATGGCCCCTAAAAAAAAGCTGACTCTGTATCCAAAATACTCTGCAACGAATCCACCTATAAGTGGTCCCAAAGAGTAACCGATAAAAGTTGAAGAAGACAGAAATCCAAGTGCGTAAGAGAGCTTATTATCCGGCGTATTAGCGGCAACGAATGTAGAGGAAGCAGTGACCGTTCCAGTAAAAAAGCCCTGTAAAAGTCTCAGAATTAAAAGCTGCCACACCTGACCAACCATCCCCATAAGCCCTATGATAAAGAAAGCTGTAAACATGGCCCTTTGTATCATCAGTTTTCGACCATATCGATCTGATAAAATGCCCCATACAGGGGCCATAATCGCCATCGTTACCGCTGGTGCTGCACTGAGAAGTCCCGTATATAATTTGAGTGTGGTCGGGTCAGTCACCCCAAGATCCTGTATATAAAAAGGCATAAAAGGCAGGCCAAATCCAAAGCTTGTCAAAGATATAATTTGAGAAATCCATAAGATATATAGATTTGATTTCCATTGTTCCATTTTGTCACTCCAATCAGCTGAATAAATAGTCGCTTACTTAATCGTGCCCCCACCAACAAGTTTTTTGCCTTCATAAAAGACAACCGCTTGTCCAGGCGTAATCGCTCTTTGAGGCATATCAAACACAACTTTAACTTCATTATTTGGCAGAGGATAAAGCGTGCATTTTGCTGGTTTTGCACTGTATCTGATCTTCGCTTCGCACGCATAAGGCCCCTCTAACTGGTCAAATAATATAAAGTTAACTTTATCGGCAATCAAATGATCGCTAAAAACGGCGTCCCCTTCTCCGAGCACCACTTGATTTTGATCGGCATCTATAGCCACCACGTACATGGGTTTTCCAAAGGTGACACCAAGACCTTTACGCTGCCCCACTGTAAAATTGACGATCCCTAAATGCGTTCCCAAGACATTACCTTCCGAATCAATAAAGTTGCCCTGCTTGTCCTCAATGTCGCTATTGCGCTTTAAAAAGCCCACATAATCTTGATCCGGTATGAAACAGATCTCTTGGCTGTCCGATTTCTCAGATATTTGAACATCAAACCTCGACGCGATTTGTCTGACGGCTTCTTTGGATTCAAATTCACCAAGTGGCATCAAAATATGTTTCAATTGATCTTGAGTCAAATTATAAATGGCATAGGTCTGGTCTTTTAGAATCGCATTGGATTGCTCAACCAGATAGCGATCTGTCAAATCATCGTGATAGATTTTCGCATAATGCCCTGTTGCCACATAATAGGCCCCTAACTGATGCGCTTTCTCGAGTAAAGCATCAAATTTAACATACTTGTTGCAAGCGATACATGGGTTTGGCGTCCGTCCATGCTTGTATTCGTCAATAAAATAATCCACAACCGTCTCTTTAAAAACGGTTTTAAAATCCAGTGCGTAGAAGGGAATGCCAATTTGCATGCAAACTCGCCTTGCATCCTCCACCGATGAGAGACTACAACATCCTCCATCGTTCATAAAATGCGATTCGCTTAGAAAATCATCCTGCCATAATCTCATATTGACACCGATGACCTCATAACCCATTGCCTTAAGCTGATATGCCGCCACAGTGCTATCCACACCGCCACTCATGCCAACCACAACCTTATTTTTATCCAAATTATAATGATTCATATAGTAAATCCTCTCCTATTTCAAACAAGCACTCTCAGAGCGCTTATAAATTCATCAATGTCCTCTTCTGTTGTAAAATGTCCAAGAGATATTCTAAGACAACGCTTTGCTTCTTTTTCTTTGAGACCAATTGCCATTAAGACATGCGATGCCGAAATTGCCCCAGAACTACATGCTGAGCCCGTGGATACGGCAAAACCCATCATATCGAGATTAATCATAGCACTATCGGCATCCATTTTAGGCAACATAAAATTAACTATGCCTGGATGATTATCCGAGTTCATCGCATTGATTTGGATGTCAGCATTTAAATTTTCAATAGCTTGAATCAAGTATTGTTTTAGGGTCCTTAAATGTTTTATATGAGTCTCCCGATCCTCAAATGCAAGCGCACAAGCACTCCCAAATCCAATGAGATATGGTGTATTTTCTGAAAAAACAAAGGCCTTTGAACGAGTGCTGTATGGCAAACAAGCAATCAAGTCGCGCTTTATCGACTCTGCTTTTGGTGCAACATACAATCCGCCCATACCTTTTGGCCCATAGAGTTTATGCGCAGAAAAACTCATGGCATCTATCGGTAGTTCAGAAACCTTAAAACTTTCATTATAAACTGCTTGAACGCCATCCACATGGAAAAAAATTTGGCGTGCTCTTAAATAACTGCCCATGATCTCAATGGGTTGCCGCGTACCAATCTCATTGTTGTAAAACATCGTTGAAACAAATCCAGTCTTCTCATTCACACATCTATAAAATGCATCCAAATTGATGACACCATTGGCGTCTACCTTTAAATAACTCACCTTGAATCCATCACGTTCCAATTGCTTAAAGACATTTAGCACAGAGGGATGTTCAATCTCAGAAGTTATAATGTGGTTTTTATCTTGAGGCAAACTCCTGACAATCGTTTTAATGAGCACATTATTACTCTCGGAACCACAGTTCGTAATGCATATGTCATTATCATCACACCCCATTAAGGTAGCAATCTTTGTTTTTGCCACTTGTATTTCATGCCATACCGTTTCTATATCTCTATAGGCACCTATGATCACATCAGCAACCTCAGCTCTAACAGGCGTTGTTGCCGCATAATCCAGAAAAATTCTCTTTTTCATCTTACCCTCTTAAGTCATCCTCTATTTTATACAATTAACCGCTTCACAATTAACTTCACTTATCATTATACACTAAAATACACAATGAAAAAACAGGTGCTGGCGAGACACCTGTTTTTTCTGTGAGGTATTTAAATAAAGTTTACGTTTAAGGTTCCCATTACTTGGGAGGTAAAAAAAACTGAACAGGAAAAGTATAAGTTGACTATAAGGATGTTTATGTTTGATAATGATTATCATTATCTGTAACATTATATTACCACAGCATTTCGCTTTTGTAAACCCTCTAATTGAAAATAATTCTCATTTATTTCATGGATGCAAATGGTATTGCTTCTCAACAATCCATTGTTGCTCATCTTCTGACCACCTCAGCAGAGTAAGATTATCTATGTAGCTGTTAAATAATTTTTGTTCATTTTCAAGATAATTAGAAATCATATCAAATTTTTTACTAATTCTTCTACTGACAAGTGTACAGTGGAAGACGTGAGGTGTTGTCAATTGTGCCCTACTTTCAAAATGGGTTTGTGCTTTTTCTATGTACTGTATTAAAGTTTGCTCGGCTTCCTGAGTCATTTGAATTTTCAGATAGACGACATTGTCTCTAAAAGAGCCTATCCCCCCCACAATTACGGGCATTCTCTTGTGTGTTTTGGCGTATAACTCTGTATATCTGACCAACGCCAAAATATCTTCGCACTCAAATGGTGGTATTAAAGTCATATGAGCGCCGATTTTTTGTGGCTGAACAGAAAAATGCTCCTTCAGCGCACTGACCAATTCGCTATGATGTTTTTTTACTGGATCACTAAAGAGATTAACGATTAAATATCTACTCATAAAGACCTCCGCATATTTTATTATATTATAGCATAATGTATGTAATTTGAATAAAATATGCGGACTAGGGTATAAAGTTGCAAAGAGAAATACTTTAAAAATACAATTAATACATAAAGAGGTGTACATCATGAATATTTTAATTGTTGAAGATAATAAATACCAACTGGAAAATTTAAAAAAAATGGTGATGGAAGGCTTAGGAGATCATGCTGGTAACATCTACTGCGCTTCTAACATCTCCGCAGCAAAACGTATTTTTGAAGAGGACCCTATCGATTTTTTTATGCTTGATATTTCTTTAGGCTACGAAAGCGGCTTGGACCTCGCCGATATGATTCACAACACAAAGACATATGAAGATGCTTGCATCGCCATAATCTCAGCACATAAAAAATATGAAAACCGAGCAACTGAAGACTCTAAATGTCATGTTTTCATTGAAAAGCCCTACCGAAAAGAAGAGATTTTAGAATTAGTAAACCGTGCACTAATTCACCATTTAGAAAAAATATAATTTGAATAAAGGAGGGGCATTTTATTGAAGAATTTGAAAATACGCTATAAGCTATTGCTACTTGTTTTAGGTGTTGTCTTTATTTTTTCGCTATTGATAGCAACTTACCTCATTCCGACATCCATACACACAATTGATGAACGAACGGAAGATAAACTTAAAAATTTAGTAGATGTGCCTTATAGCATTATTGAGGCCAACTATGAGCTCTACAAGGCAGGCGTTATTTCAGAGCAAGAAGCTCAAACTCAGTCCATGGAAACCATTCGAAAAATGAGTTTTTCTGTCGATGACTACTTTTGGATTAACGACTATGACGCCTACATGCTGATGCACCCTGTAAGCCCTGCTCTGGAAGGTCAAGATTTAAGCCAGCTTGAAGATACCAATGGCTTTCAGTTTGTCAGCAAGTTCGTCGATATTGTAACGAGTTCAGGAGAAGGTGCTCTGGAGTACTGGTGGAATAAACCGGGTGAAGAAAAACCTCAACCTAAGCTTGCGTATGTAAAGGGTTTTGAAAATTGGCATTGGATCGTGGGCGTCGGCATTTATGTGGATGATATACAAGCTGTAAAATCCGCTTTTCTATTTAAAGTCATTCTCATCTCTACTCTAATCATTTTATTAGCTCTAATCTTGACATTTTATTTTTCAAATCATATTGCTACCTCCATTGTCAAACTGACACAATTTGCAAAATCAGTATCTCTCGGCAAATGGGATACTGAGATCAAAAAAACAAGTAATGATGAAATTGGAGAACTCACAGACGCCTTTAACTTAATCATTGAAACCATACAAAGTTCACTTGAACAAATACATGTTGCCAATGAAAAAATACAATATGGGCATTTAGATACTCAAATTGATGCAACCTCTGTTAGCGGCAACTGGAGGCAGCTCCTAGAGAGTTTTAATGCATTGGCGAGTACTCTAGAAGGGCATATCCGAAATGTACCCGCACTTCTAATGACAATTGATCCAGATTTCAACATTTTATATATGAATCGGTCTGCACTGGCATTACTCGATACTGATCTTGAAACCGTCCGAAAGTCGCACTGCTATGATCTTTTTAAAACCGAAGATTGTAGGACTGAAAACTGTGCATGTTCTCGTGCCATTCAACTTCAGAAAAATGTAATTTCAGAAACCATTGCAAGACCTAACGGGGGCGTGCTGGACATAAGATATGAGGGCATTCCTATTTTAAATAGTCAAAATAAAGTGGTGGGAGCATTTGAAATGATCATTGATCAAACCGCTGCCAAAGCCTCTGAGAAAATGCAAAATGAGCAGATTAGAATTGAGGCAGAGCGCGCTAAAATTCAAAGTGAGCGTGCAGAGTATCAAAAAAATGAAGTCACTAAATTGATTGCTCAGTTAAAACACGTTTCTGAAGGCCATCTCCAAGTGAACACACAGATTGAATCACCTTCAGTGAACACACAGGAAATCTATGATGATTTCAATGAAATTTACGCTCACTTGACATTTACCGTGGATAGTATTAGATCTTATATCAAAGAGTTATCTACCATACTGGGGAGCATGTCTCAAAAAAACATGAACGTTGGCATTGATCGTGAATATTTAGGTGACTTTGATGAAATCAAAGCCTCCATCAATCATATTATCCAAGTATTTAATGAAGTGCTCTCAGAAATCAGCAATTCTGCCAAGGAAGTCTCTATTGGTTCAGAACAAGTGGCTCAGTCGTCACAAGAGATTTCCCAAGGGGCTTATGAACAATCTCAATCCATTGATGAAATCATGACTTTTATGAGCAAAATTGCAAAACAAACTTCAGTCTCTGCCGAAAATGCATCTCAAGCAAATACTTTTTCAGTTGCCATCCAAAAGGATGCTCTACTTGGCAATCAGCAGATGGAAGAGATGGTAATTGCCATGAAAGAGATCAACGCAGCCTCTTCAGGCATTGCAAACATTATTAAAGTCATAGATGAAATCGCTTTTCAAACCAATCTACTTGCTCTCAATGCGGCAGTTGAAGCTGCCCGAGCTGGCGAACATGGGAAAGGATTTGCCATCGTTGCCGATGAAGTCCGCAATCTTTCTGGACGTACTTCCACAGCGGCAAAAGAAACAGAAGCGCTTATTGAAAACAGTTTAGCCAAAGTAAAGGCAGGTTCCGACATTGCGAAATCTACATCCACTGCACTTGTAAATATCGTTTCTGGTATTTCCAGTGCTGCAGAAATTATTGCGAGTATTGCAACACTAACCAATGAACAAGCCACAAATATTACCCAAATCAACGCTGAACTCAGCCAAATCTCTCAGGTGACTCAACGCAACTCTGCAACAAGTGAGGAAGGTGCCGCCGCAAGTGAGGAAATGGCTTCACAGGCAGAAATTTTATTAGAAATGGTCAATCAATTTGAACTCAAGTAACCATCGTATTAAAGAGTCAATCGTTGGAGTGGGGATTTATCGAATCCCTACTCCTTATTTTGTCTTTGAGCTATTTTTCAATACCTCAAACTCGTTTTCGCTGATGTCGTTTGAGGTGGGGCGCTCCTCACCACAGCTTTCGCCCCAAATCTTGTGGTTAAAAAAGAGCAGTTGCATATCTAATGCCTTAGATGTGCACTGCCCCTCTATTTCACTGAATCATCTCCGCCTCAAAGATTTCAAAATCACATCTGTAGATGGTCATCCGCTTATTGTCTATGAGAATCTTCGTGGATGAAGGCAAACCGCTCTTTTCCACTAAAACATTATCGCCTTCATACACAGCAATGATAACACCTGATTGATTTTTGACAACAATGACACGTTTGAGACCACTAAACTCCGATTTGAAATTGTTAATGGATCTATCAAGAGATGTAAATCCGCCATTGCCCTCTTTGGAAGTATCTATGGCCTGAGAGAGTTCATAAGTTTCAACCAAGTTTTCCAGTCCATTTTCAACGGCGATCATGGATGAGCCAACATGTTGCCATGAGTAGCCATCAATCGTAATTAAAATAACATTTTCAACCTCAGAAGGTTGCATATCCGTGCTCTTGCCACTTACAGTCATGGTCTGATTGCCAAAATCATCGTAGACATTAAAAGTTCTGGCAATGCCAAAGGTCTCTGCTTTTAAATCCTTAATACTGCTCTGAAATTTAGTACAGCCACTTGTCGATAGTAAAATGATCAATAATAATAAAAATGAGATTCGCTTTTTCACTGAGTACATACAGCCTCCATACATTTAGATTAAGACATGCCATGCCGCTTCATAACAAAACAGCAATCCCACTTTGTCTTGGATTCATAAGCTTCTAATCAATTAGGATTATTTTAACAAAAGAAACTTATATGATCAATAGATTGTTTAATCTCCTATTTTCTTTTATAATAAACTAAAGATAGATTGGGAGGTGGAAAAATGGAACCAATTATAACTCAATTAAAGCAATGGCTCATTCTATCCTTTTCTGATCTTTTGAAAATCAAAAAATACATTGCACAAAAATACATAAAATCTTCCCAAAAAGAACGCGCCAGAATCCTTTCGAATACAGTGCATCAAGTGCTTGATAAACATTTAGACGGCATTGATCAAGAACACAAGACGGCGCTTAAATACAACGTTTTATCGCATACAATTACTCAAAGTGACTGTGATATTTCAAAATATGATATTTTCAAATCTATCTTTGAACTGGACTTATCCCCTTCTGACCAAATTATGCTCGCCTCCGATTGGATTGACAAAAGTACAGATCTCAATTTGGATGCCAGTGATATTTTAGAATTTGTCGTGGCCTACTCAGAGGCGCATGATCAGCAATATACCCCTGAAAGGCTTCCAGATATTCATCGAGCATTACCACAAAGACCCTATTCTAAAGCTCCAAAACATCACCCATTTGGGGATTTTATCAATCATTACCTTCTCAATGCCGAATTTATAATCACGCTCTTTATTGTCGCGATTATTGCAACGACACTCGGATCTGCAATTGTACTTTCAAAGCCTGAACCTCAAGAAATTAAAACTGAAATTCAAATCACGCGTGCATTAACCACAATACACAATCCCTTTTTAGCACAATCCCTGTTCTTAATGAAAACCGTCCGCGTTAAAAATTTGCCACATGCATTTGAAGTTTTCATTGAATATGAAAAAACAGAAAAAAAAGTAGAGCATTATCACTATAGACCCTTTGATTTTATGGCTTTAAAGAGTTATCTTGTCAATGTCAGACACAGCCTCATAGGTGAATCGCCTTACTTAAACCAAGTGATCTATATCTCAAAGTTGAACAATATAGATCCCCTTCTGCTCATTGCGATCATTGGGCAAGAACAAAATTTCATTCCCATTGAAAATGCAAATAGAGCTCAGATTGTCAATAATCCCTATAATGTTTTTTACAGTTGGAAATCATACAATACGACACTTTCAGACAGCACGCAAATTGCTATAAATACCATTAAAAACAGTTTCGATAAAAAAGACCGTGAAGATATGGATGACATAGAATGGCTCAATCAAACGTATGCAGAAGATCTCAATTGGCATAAAGGTGTCAAGGAGATTTACAGCTTCCTTGATGATCTCTGTAGGCAATGACTTTACTCTAGTCAGTATCTTTATGGATTCCAGTTAAAGAGATTGATTTCAGTTAAAGAATGCTTTTGAGAGTAAACTTTCGTCGGTTTCTTCAAGCAGCTTCGAATTCGCGGCAATGATATAAAGCACTACGGTGTAAGTGGGCTTGACGCGTTTAAAGTACAGTCTCCCCTTTAAGTCTACCACACTAAAATTTGTGCCGCCTGAATCTGCCTTTGGAATGCCAAACTGGATATAGTGATTTAAAAATCGATCTTTTTGATGCCAAAGTCCATGTGTTTGAATGTTGATGTCCACTTTCTCCCAACCTTCAGAATCCAAGTACTTCACATCCTTTTGAGTCCCTTGGATTTCATAAGAAAATGCACCTTTGTATTCTGGATCTCCCAGATCCTTTAAAATAAGGTGCTCATAATCATAAGTTGGAACCAAAGCGAGTTCATCAAGCGTTTGAGGAAATGAGGCGTCTTCAATCACATATGCCCCATAAAAGGAAGAATAATAAGGCGAATTTCGATCAAAAATACTGGATGTGCCCTGATTAAAATCACCATAGCTATAGAGTATTGTAAGCGATAAGTCCGTGTGGTTAACGTCATTAAAGCCCTCAGAGGCATCAAACCAATTCATATTTGAAAACCACGCCATGCCCGTCGGTATGTCAAATTCGAATTTAGAATGTGCCCTTGCCTTTTCAAGGGTGGTTAACCCACCCATTATAATTCTAGCTCTCGTATAGGGCACGAGCATTAAAGTTGTCAAGAGCATTAAAATTGCCAACGTGCCAATACCGATGCTCTTATTCCATTTCATGAATTGATCCATTCTTTTTAGAATCCAATGTCATCCTCATGGTTGGATAAGCCAAAGAAATGGTTTTGGATTCATTGATGATATTTAGAATATCTTCCCAAATCGCTTCTTTGGTACTCCGTCTTTGTTGAGGGGCGCAGAGATATCGAATGGTTAACTGCACACCACTTTCTTTCACATCGGTGTACACAATTGGCGTCAAATTTTTATAGAGAATCATATACTTCTTTGAAGCCACTCTAATTTTTTTTTCAATTTCTTGACTCAAATGCAAGGTATGCTTCTCTGCGACATCTAAGAAGGTGCGCTTAGCCGTTTTCCAGTCACTTTCAAAGGTAAGTAAAATGCTGATCTCATTCCAAATATATTCAAATCCAATCGTATAATTGGCCAAATGATCCGTGAACACTTTATAGTTTGGCATGTGAATAATTCGACCTGTGCTTTGATCTTCTTGAATCCAGTTCCCAATTTCCATAACTGAAAACTGGAATAATCTTTGATCGATGACATCCCCTTTCACACCTGCAATTTCTATTCTATCCCCCACTGTAAAAGGGCGTTTTGTCATGATAAAAATCCAAGCTGCCATATTTACCACTAAGTCTTTAAGCGCCACCGCAAGGCCTGCTGAAATCAATCCAAAGTAAGTTGAAAAGCTCTGTCCAAATTTTAGCCAGATGCCGCCAATTAATAATGCTGAAATGGCGAACACGACGTAATTGATGATCCTTCTCACTCTATAAAAACTTGTACTATCTGTAATTCTTTGATGAAGGACTTTTAACAATACCTTTTTGATAAAATAGGCAACGATTATAATTGCAATTGTCATTAAAATCTCACCTGTGTACTTCCCATCCAAAGTAAAAATCATTTTATCCCTCCTCGTATTTTTATTTTACCACATCCTCACGGCCTGCATATATTGTTAATTTAAATACTTCTGATTTATCGAATAATTTCTACAATTTGGGGTATGAAACTATCATTATATTTAAGGAGTGTGATGTCAATGCCTTATAGAGGTACAAATGCTAAACGACAAGTGGTTCATGCAAAGAGTAAGAATACTCTAAGAGATGGCGCAAAGAATCATTACCATTCTGAAAAAAAAGAGCTTGAACATGAACTCTCACAAAACAAAACTGAAATACTAAAGTTGCTCAATGATGGCTACCGGTACGAAAGAACCTCAAAAGAAGGGTTTCGAACCATTGTCCACTTTATCAATAATGATCAGCACCGAATTGAAATCCAATTTGACTTCTTCGATAATTTCAAAGCCTTAGAAGATTTATATCTCAATTAGAATTTCTAGCATGACTCGCAGTACGTTCATAAGTTCCCAAAATTTCAATATGGATTTTTTATACTGAAAAAGGACATTATACGCTTTTGATCAATGTCCTTTTTTCGTGTGAAAATCACCCTCACTATGCCATTTTTTTCTTAACTTTATTTGACCACCAATAATTTTTCAAGTACTTTCTCAAAGAGTTCGTATTCATAGATCTGATAGGATGCCATTTGAACATGAGTATTGATGATAAAATTGGCAACTTCATCAGCAGATATTACCGTATCGAACACACAAGTTTCAATTAATCGATCCGAGAGCATCTTGCTCACCCTGCTGATCAGGGCATTTTTATCTGGATTCATGCACCGCTGAGTAGTCGCATGAGCGCGATTTACTGAAAACAGCTCTAAAAATTGTCCTAAATGCACTTTCAGGGTCTCATAACAATCGTTTATCTGATTTAATATAGACGCATCACTGTCCAAAATAATCTTCACATTTTCTTCGTATCCCTTCCAAAAGAAAAGCATCACTTTGTAATCAAGTGCACTTTTATCTGAAAAATAATTGTAAAAAGTGCCAATGGACACCCCACTTTTTTTAGAAATCGCTCTGATATTCATAGCAGAATAACCCTTTTCCTGAATAAGTTCTCTGGCAACTGATAAGATGAGCCGTTCTGGATCCTGTATGATTTTGGGCATAATATCATCCTTTCATAAAATCTCATTTCCATTTTACGCCTCTATGACCAAACCGTCAAACCCTCTTTTTTTCATGACAAAAGACCATCAGATGGGCTAATCATAATGGTCTTTTGTCTGAGATTTTCATGTAGGATGTTTACCACTTTAGTGGATCATCTAGAGTATACCAATGCAACATCAAATACATGCTAAATATTTGTTAAATCTATGTTTTTTGATGTTAAAACAATTTTTTTATTCACAATACATTCATATTTTTGTCATCACATTGATTTATTATATTCGTGATATAGCCGTTGACAAAGTTTATAAAAGTCTTATACTAGCTATGGATGACTCCCGCGTCATATCTTTATATAAAGACAAGAAGGCTTAATTATGAAAAAAGGCATCAAAATATTAATTCTATTAGTCATCCTGATCAGTGCCGTTTTTATTGGATTCAGTGCACTCTATCAGGACCGTATCAATGTACTTGTATTCGGCGTTGAAGGTATGAGAACGGATACCATGATTCTATTATCCATCGATACTGCAACAAACGATGTCAGTGCCGTCTCTATTCCACGTGATACCTATTGCCCAACGGAAGGGCATAACAAATTAGGTCAAAAAAAATTAAATGCCCGATATGGTTTCAAAGATGATGGTGGTGTTAAAGGCTTAACCACTGCCATTGAACAACTCATGGGAATCAAAATTGATCACTACATCAAAGTGGATTATGACGGTGTTGCCGCTGTTGTGGATTTAATTGGCGACGTTGAAGTCGATGTGCCCATTCAAATGCAGTATGATGATCCCTATGCCACACCACCGCTTCACATAGATTTCGAACCTGGACTTCAAAAAATATCTGGTGAAAATGCCTTGGGTTATCTCAGATTCAGAAAATCTAATGATGGGAAAATTAGAGAGGGTGATATTCAAAGAATTGCACGTCAACAGGCCTTTCTAAAAAGTGCTGCAAAGAAAGCACTCACCCTGAAACTGCCTTATATTGCAACCAAAGCACTGGATTATGTGGAAACCGATTTAGCGCCCAAAGAGGTCATATTATATACAGCTTCGCTAATGGGCACGTCCATAGATCATGTGCATTTCTATACATTGCCCATGAAATCCACTGGAACTGGCAAGGACGGTCTAAGTTATTTTTATCATGATCCAACGGCCACATTCGAACTCATGAAAGGCATTTACGATGGATCACTTGCTGAACAAGAGGCTCTTGATCTCAAAAACCAAGAATCTTTAAGCAAGGAAACTCAAAATTAAAAAAAAGCGTAAAATCTATCCCCAACTCATGCTTGGGCTATCGGTTTTACGCTTTTCTTTATTTGTGAACAAACTCTACGATGCATTGATTTCTACCATTATTTTTAGCTTTATACAAGTTCTCATCTGCTCTTGAAATCAAATCCTCAAAATGACACTTAGTACTCGGATGAATCCCAACACCGCCTATACTAATCGTCACATTAAATTCTTGATCTGAGAACTTCATTTTTGTGGCTTCAACTTCTTTCCGAATTCTCTCGCAAATGACTCTAAATATTTTTTCATCTTCTCCTTTAATGACGATGATGAATTCTTCACCGCCATATCGTGCAATCCAATCTCTTTCAGAACGGATACTTGCCTTGAGAATTGTACCGATTTTTGTCAATACCTTATCCCCCACTAAATGCCCGTAACTGTCATTTATATTTTTGAAATGATCAATATCCGCAATGCCAATAAAAATATTCTTATCCGAATACGAGATCATTTTTATATCATAAGGGAGATGTTCTTCAACATATCTTTTATTATACAGACCTGTGAGATCATCAGTAATTACAGCTTGATTGAGGCGTGCAATCAAATCACTATAGTCTGTTGTCTTATTCTGATCGATCGCTTCAACGAAATTTGTATGCGTAATATCTTTTATAAGCTCCAAAGCACATACTTTGCCATTGACTTCATACGGTGATGCCATCACAAGATAGAGTTTGCCGCTCTCTATTTCAAACTTAACTAAGGTTTTATTTGCTTTAATTGCACTCATGCTGATGCAATTATCACAAATTTTGTTTTGTTTCCAAAAGTCAAAACATTTGTTTTGCGTAATCACAGGAAATTCTTCTGGTCTAAAGGTATACTTAATTGCCTTATCGGAAGGATCAACCACTCTAACATAGTCAAAAAGTGTTCTCAAAAATTCAATTTTGTCCATTTTATCTTCCCCTATAATTTCTTAACCCCTATAATACTTATACCACAATGTCGATATTCAAACCAGCGTAATGTATTGTAATAAAAACAAAAAAAGTGAAAAGGCATTTGCCATCTCCACTCTTCATCTTTACCCGATATCGGAAATACATCTTTTAAGCGTTAATTCAATGAAACATATCGCTTGACAGACCATTCTCAAGATCTCTAAGCTCGTTTTCAATGGATGCTTCATCAAAACCATAAAAAGTCATTTCATAAAGACAAATGGCTATGATGCTCTCGTCTGTAATCTGAAGTGTCTGGTCTACATCTAGAGTTGCATTTACCCACTCTTCCCACTTCGCAAATCCAAGTGCAAACTGTAAATTCTGTTTCTTGTCATATCCAGAAACAACCACATAGGCTTCTTCATCGAGATCCGCCTCATGTCCCTCTGACTGACTTGGATCAACAAGTCCTATCTTTATAACAAATTCATCAAAAGGAATTATTCTTAAAGTCTCCAGCAAATCATAAACGGCACTATAAGCTTCTATCTCATTATCCGTTTCAGGATAAAGAATTAAAAGTTCATTTAAAACCGCATCCTTATTTGTATTCATCATCAATGTTTTTAAATTCATATCTGCCTTCCTTTGTATACATTAACTCACTCCCTTCATTATCATTTATTTTCCGAGGGTTTGTCAATGAAAATCATAAAAATATCATCATTCTGTGATACAATATGTTTAGTATAAAGACACCGGAGGTTACCATGAAATACAAAATTGGATTTATTGGCGCAGGCAATATGGCCAAGGCAATCATTAAGGGCCTTTTAAGCGCTTCTATTGTAAAAGAAGATGAGATTTTAGCCAGTGCTTCTTCACAAAATAGTATTGATCAAACAAAGGCATCTCTAAAAATTCAGACGACTTTGGACAACACTCAAGTCGCTAGAGAATGTGAATATGTCATTCTTGCTATAAAGCCTTACATGGTGGAGACCATCCTTCAAGAAATTAGTGATTACCTTTCGCCAGATCAGGTTGTCATCTCAATTGCAGCGGGAATAACGCTGGACCAACTGGCTGAATGGACAGACCACAAAGTACGGTTGTATCGGGCAATGCCTAACACACCTGCCCATGTAAATGCAGGGATGACTTCATTGTGCACGAAAATATCCTCAGAGGATCCCTCGTATTCATATGTGATTTCACTCTTTGAAGCCATTGGGAAATGTGAGGTGATTAAAGAATCTCTTATCCATGCGGCAATTGCCATTCATGGTTCTTCGCCAGCCTATGTCTACATGATGCTTGAAGCCATGGGAGATGCAGGTGTACTTCTGGGATTGCCAAGGGATCAAGCTTATAAAATGGCTGCTCAAAGTCTCTACGGCGCTGCGCTGATGAGTCTTGAAACTGGCCTACATCCTGGCGTTCTAAAAGATCAAGTTACTTCTCCAGGAGGAACGACCATCGAAGCTGTTGCTTCACTTGAAAAATCTGGTTTTAGATCCGATTTAATAGAGGCCATGGTATCCTGTGCTTCAAAATCTATTCAAATGTCAACAAAAAAATGAGAGGTATGATGTGATTAAACTAATAGCAGACTCAACCTGTGATCTTTCAGAGGAGATATGTGTTCAACTGGATATTGGTATTGCCCCACTTAGTATTACGATTGACGGTAAAACCTATAAAGATAGAATTGACATTGACGCCGATACTTTTTTTTCAAAAATTGCGGAGTATAAGATGCCACCTACTACGGCTATGCCTTCACCAGCAGTTTTTTTACGGCTCTTTGATGAAGCTTATGCACAAGGCAAAAAAGAAATTCTATGTATTTGTATGTCTCGAAAAACCAGTGGTTCCTATCAATCTGCGCTCATTGCGAAAGATTATTTTCTAGATGCTCATGAGGTCAAGGACTATAAAATACACATTGTGGATTCTACATCTATGAGTCACGGTAGCGGCTGGCTTGTCATAAAGTCAGCACGTTTGATCAATGCAGGTAAATCTTTTGAAGAAATCGTTGACTTTGTGGAAACTTATAAGAGGAATGTGAAACATTTTCTATCTGTGGACGATCTAGACAACCTTGTAAGAAGTGGTCGCCTGAGATCGACGAGTGCGTTTATTGGTAAAATGCTAAAAGTTAAACCCATTATGTCTATGCGAGATGGTGAGGGCGCAATTGTCGGCAAGGAAAGAGGTCGAAAAAAAGTACTTCAGCACTATATCGATGCCTTTAAAGAGCGTGTCAATTGGGAGCTAACTGACTTTGTAATCGTAGGGTATACTTCTGATAGAATCTATGCCGAAAATCTAGTACACCTCATAAAATCAGAAACCGCTTTCCAAGGAGACATTTTCTTACTGCAAATGGGCGTTGCAGTGGGGACACATGTCGGTCTTGGTGGATTGTCATTCTATTTTCTCGAAAAAGCGCATATTCACGATGGCTTATTTGTAAATAACTTTAAGCATCTTAAAGACCACGTTGAAGAGTCTACACATAAATTATTGAACAAGAAAAAATAGAAATGCGTTTTATTTTTAATACCACACTTTAAAGTCACAACTCAAAAGATTATCTAAATCTTATGAATTGTGCCTTTTTAAATTGCATATTTTTAACTGCATATTTTTAACTTATATCTTTTCAAATTTAATTTTTTCGATTTGCTCAATACTTATCGTTTACATTTATAGTTTACTCGATATGCCGTCCAAAATTATTATTCATCCTTTTTAATAATTTCAGAAACACTTCTTTTTCCCCCTCTTCAAAGCCTTCAAAGGCAACTGCATTAATCTCAGCAGAGATCTCTTTGTATACGGATTCAAAAGCACGCCCTTTTTCAGTTAAAACAATATAGACAACGCGCCGGTCTTCTTTAGAAAATTCCTTCTGAATATATTTTCTTTCAATGAGTTTATTGACCAAGACTGTGATTGTAGATTTGTCCTTATTCACTAGAGAGCTCAATTCACTCATCTTGAGCCTGCCTCCATGCTCGTAAAGTGCTGTGAAAATATTGCCATAAGAAGGTACCAAATCATCAATTTGATTTTCTTTCAATTGCATTTCAATAAATTTTTGCATTTTCTTCTTCGTTTTACTTATAAAATAGACAATGTACTTATCATTCATAGATATAGCCCTCCATACTCCATTATACGTGATCTCCTTTTAACTTTCAATTTGTTTGACATGAAACTAATTTGATGATATATTAAATTCATAATAGTTTTATATAAAACTAAATTCGATTACTTTGGAGGTTCACATGTCATACAGAGCACTCGTTATATCAGAAGCCAACAATATGTTCATAAAAGAAATCAAGCAGATAGAGTTTCAAGAACTCAAACCAGACTGCGTCAGAATCAAAGTTCTTTATTCTTCTTTGAATTATAAGGATGCTTTATCTTCATCTGGTAATAAAGGGGTAACACGTAGTTATCCACATGTTCCAGGCATTGATGCGGCTGGCATTATCGAAGAAAGTCACTCGAATTTATTCAAGAAAGGCGATGAAGTCATTGTAACAGGTTATGACCTCGGTATGGACACCGATGGCGGATTTGGTGAATTCATCGACATCCCTGCCAATTGGGTTGTCAAAAAGCCATCAAGCTTGTCTTTTAAAAATGCAATGCTCTACGGTACAGCAGGATTCACTGCAGCGCTTTCCGTTAAAAGAATGGTCGATCATGGCATAAAACCTGAAGATGGAAAAATTCTAGTCACAGGTGCCACTGGTGGTGTTGGCAGTATTGCCATGAGCATATTGAGCCATTTGGGCTATCATGTTGTTGCAGTCACTGGAAAGACCCATTTGAAGGAACAACTGCTCCTAAATGGTGCATCTGAAGTCATCGATAGAAGTGATTTGACACAACTCGGCACAAAGATGCTCGCCAAACCTGTCTGGGCTGCTGCAATTGATACCGTTGGCGGAGAATATCTTTCCTCAGCAGTAAAATCCACTGCCTATAACGGTTGTGTCACCTGTTGCGGCAATGTGGCCTCTCCTGATTTTGAACTCAATGTGTACCCATTTATTTTAAGGGGTGTAACCCTTTATGGCATTGATTCCGTCCAGTGTACAATGCCGCTGCGCACTAAAATATGGGATCTATTATCGGACGGCTGGTCCATCGTAGAAAGCTTTAAGACTATTCAGACCGTCAGTCTATCCGAAATTGAAACACAGATCGACTTGATGCTCAAAGGTAAACACTCAGGACGTACCATTTTAGAACACCATCACTAAAAAATAAAAAATCATAACCTAAATCAAAATCACATGTTTTTGGCAGAAGGCTTTATTCATCCAAAAACATGTGATTTTTAATGTTTTTCATTAAAAATATAACGTTTATCATTAATTTTATATTGACTTTTAGATTTTTTATTTATATACTTATCCATAGAAATTCAACTGGAGGTGTATTTATGAAATCTAAACCAACTTACGACAACATCAAGAATCTACATAGTGTACTTAAGTTTTTCTATTATGGAACGCTCCTTATTGCTTTTATCAATCTCATAATCACCCTTGCGATTCCATCACTACCCGATTCAGCCATTACATTTGAAAGAGGGATTCGAGAATGGGCTTATTCTGTAGACTTCCCTCTTGGCATTGGCAGTATGTCATTTACGCTCTTTCATACCATTCCAACAACGATACTCCAATTTCTACCGGTTAAATACATCAATGTTCAAGCAGCTATTATGATTGATTCCATTATAAGCTTATTTTGCCTTATAATACTTATCAATTTAGGCCTCAAAAAACTGGTTAACTTGACACAAGATATCTTGAATAATGAAAGTCCATTTCAACTCAAACATATCAAGTCTTTTCGAATATTTGCTTTTATAGTCATGCTCTATTCAACATTAGGCAATACGGTCTTATGCATTTTATTCAGCATATTCGTGACGGGGTTCATGAGTGTAACTTTTGATTTTATGTGGTCAGGCGTGTTTTTTGGAATTCTAGGCTATATATTTTCTGATATTGCTGAATACGGCTTATTCCTACAAGATGAATATGATACAACACTCTAAGGAGGTTACTCATGGCAATAATCATGCGCTTAGACAAGGTTTTAGCTGAAAATAAGATGAAATTAAATGAGCTGGCTGACTTGATTGGTATTTCCCCAGTAAATCTTTCAAACATCAAAACGGGCAAAATAAAAGCCATACGATTTACAACTTTAGATGCAATCTGTAAGCATTTAAATTGTCAACCTGGCGATATTATAGAGTATACAAGAGATTAACCGATTTCTGTAATTAAATTATTGAGCATTATCATCGGCCATCCAACCGCTTAGAGCAGGTCAAATACACCTGCTTCCAGCTGGACGAAAACTAATGCTCTTCACTTAGGCGGGTTCATTAGAATGGTTCATGGGAAGACTTCTTACAAGATCTAATCTGATCTCTTGCAAGAACTCACTTGTAACGACTTCATAGGCTTTATCCAGCAATACATATTCTATAAAAAAACCTACTAAATGCTGATTCATCATCATTTCGCCCATGAAACCACTAAAGAAGAGTTTACCATCTAAATTGATGAGCAAGTCATAAAGTTCATTGACCTCAACTTCATCGAGCACGCGTGCTCTTTGATAATTTTCACAATACTCAATGGTTCGATTGACAACGCTTTGGGGCAATTTAAGCTGTAACTCTGTAAAAAGTGTTTTTGCCACACGTTTGTTTTGCCTTTGAATGCGTTTCAAGTTTTGATCAAAAGCGTCACGAAATCGATTGCCAAATATGCGGCAAGGCAAAGGCCTTGCTTCATAAATACTACAAAGATGCGCCTCATTCAGAAACGGACACTTTCTGGGCATAACCCATTCACTAAAATAGTATTTTAGCAAGTTCTTTTCTATAGGATCAGGGATCTCAATTTGACCATTTTCCATTTCATAATATCGATGCACTATATGGAGCGCTTCAACCATGGATATGTTAACAGACTCATGGCAACAATTTGTACAGCCCTGACATGTGCCAGAGGGTACCGCATTATAGATTTCATTTAGTTGATCCCATAGTTTATGGTCTGTACAGTACTTAATGCCTTCATTTATCTTCATCTCTTTTTCTCTCTTCTTAAAAAATTCTGTGCTTAGACAGTCGCAACACTACAAATAGAGCAGGCGCTCCGGCTGTGGCCCATAATAATGTCATAAAGTATCTCATAAAAATCATACTTGGTGTATCAGGCAGTACGATTTTTAGGCCTATAAATGTCAGCAATAAACCCGTCATACCGATGATATATTTTATAATTTGCCGATCTAAGGCACCTCTGGCGTCAAAATTTACAAAATTCTCCTCTATCCAATAACCTACAATATAGCCCAATAAAATGGCAACACCTTTATAGTAACTCTCTGTTTTGAAAATAAAAAGGGTGACCACAGCAATTGCCAATATTATAAAGTAAGATAAAAAATCACTATAGCGATAAGCGCGATCGTGCATCCACTCAGCAACTTTCACGATAACCAAAGCAATAAGGATTGCTGCAATGACATCTTTCGGCCAATGTACACCTAAATACAATCTAGAAGTTGCAACTGCTATAATCAAAAAAAATCCCAACACATTAATGATCTTGTTCTTACAAATTATTATTATCGAAAAAATAAATGTCGCTATGGTCTGTGTATGCCCACTTGGAAACGATGCGCCTGTGGCGGTTTGTGTACGCAAACTTCTTATACCTTCAACACCAATGGGTCTCACTGCATTGAAAATTTCTTTCAATATGCCATTCAATGCAACTGAAAGTGTCATTGCCAGCAATATGCGTCTGGAATTGGTCTTGTCCACGCACCAGTACAGTAAGCTCAATAAAAAGATATATGTATAAGCTTCTCCCAATATGGTTATCACTTCGAATACACGATCCAAAAATGGTGAGCTAAAACGTTGTAACCACATTATAAAATCTATCTCAATCGGCATGTCCTTCTCCTCACTTAATCTTTAGTATAGCCATCTATAGGTTTCATCTATAGGTTTCATCTATATGGGCATTCAGATGTATTTATCAATATATTTATTGTACCAAATACGCCACAACATAACAACCAAGTACAGTGTCCATTAAAATCACCACATAATTTTAAACTTTCTTAATATATGTGATTTTGAGGACGTTTCATGGTATATTATCTTAAACCCAATGTGCTAAGTCTCTATCGATATTTTAGAAGGTGGCACATAGGCATCAAGCTCCAGCATTTGCTTGATTCTATTTCCAACTGCATTTATCGTTTCTCTAAATGTAATTAGAATAAAAGTCATATCCATACACATATAAAAGAATCTAGAGAAATCTAATTTTATTGCGAGTCCAAAGGAGGGGTAGCCCTATGAAAATGATTCGGAAATACATTGAAAGCACTTCACGTTTTAAAAAAATTTCAGATGCACTCTTCATTTTAGCCTTGTCCATAAGTTCGTACACACTTTGGAAGACTTATACGACCAAGGCTTCGAATGTATGCCCTATAAACGCTAATCAAGACATGTACTATCTTTCAATAGGCTTGTTAATTGCCGCTTTTTTTATCACTTTCTTTGAGAAAAAAACAAAATAGAACAACAACATTTAAAACAATATTTGAGCCACCGTTCGATGTCTCAAAACGATTTTCGCTGACGCTGTTTGAGGTTAAACACTCCTCATCGCAGCTTTTGGCTCAAATCTTGTTGCATAAAACAACATTTGAGCCACCGTTCGATGTCTCAAAACGATTTTCGCTGACGCTGTTTGAGGTTAAACACTCCTCATCACAGCTTTTGGCTCAAATCTTGTTGTTTTAAAAAACCTTCTATCCATAATTTATAGATAGAAGGTTTTTGTTATTTGATTAAAATTCAGTTCTGAAAATTCATGAATACTTAAATCTGCTTTTGAATGATCTTGATTGCCACTTTGAAATCCCAGACAGTGCATACCCGCATTTTTAGCAGCTGCTATGCCATTTTGAGAATCTTCAATAACCAGGCACTCAGAAGGTTCTGTATCACAAAGCGCTGCTGCCTTTAAAAAGATCTCTGGATTGGGTTTACCATGGACTACACGATCACCCGAAACGAACTGCTGAAAATAGGCCTTAAGTTTAAATCGATTGAGCACAATCTCAATGATTTCTCCTCGCGAGGACGAGGCCAATACCAGATTAAGACCTCTCTCTTTAAACTTTGACAGCCAAGTTTCAACCCCAGGCATCGTAGTCATTTGCTCTTCATGTGTTAATCTCTGAATGTATTTTTTTGTGTGAAGGTCTATCGCTGCTTCTATACTTAAATCTTTGAACTCATACCGATCTATAAAGTAAGACCAAAAGTCAAATGCTGTCCGACCAACGAATCTTTCAACTTCAGCTTCAATATAAGGCACTTTATATTCACTGAAGATTTCTTTCTCAACCGCCATAAACAATCTCTCAGAATCTATAATCACACCATCCATATCAAATATAACCGTTTTAATCATTTTGAATCCTTTCTCAATCCAGACTTGGATAAGTCGCAAAGTAATAATGATCTAACTCAGTTATGATGCCATCTATTAAGATCTCATAAGCATCATTTTTGAGAGTACCCTTTCTAATCTTTTGATATTGAACGGGTACATATTGACTGAGTAATGTCAAAGGCATGGATACATTCGAAAGATTCGAAAGCAACGTTTCTATGGATTTTTCAACTGTTTCAGTCGCAAAATAGTACCGAACGCGATCCGAAAAGCTGTAATGCTTTGCAAGATTAACTTCCTCATCACTTCCATGATAGTGATGCATCCAATTTTCTGGATGTTCGCTCATGGCCTTTTCAAGACTATCTCTAAACCCTGACACCTCTTTACCATATATCGGCATGACTTCCGATTCTATTAGCGCCAAAGCAAAAAGCATCTCTCTGAGTGCAAAAATCATGGCAGGGCCCACTTTTAAAATGGCGATCCCATCTTCCACCATTGCCTTCAAGCATTTCACTGTCTGATAGTCTGTAGAATGGCCTTCAAAAACTAAATTTGGAAAATCAACCATAGCACTTGTCAATGGTAATGCCTCAGATCGATTGTATTCATGAATTTGTGCATCTTCAAATTCAACACCCGGTTGAACAACAACGGCTATGACTTGATCCCATTCCGATTGGAGACCCTTTTTTATAAAAGCTTGTTCAAAACAGCTCACGGTCTTTCTGAAAATTAATGATGTGATTATTGTAAAATCATGTTAAAATTAAGTATGAACCTAAAATACAGAACTTACAGGGGGCTTATATGATTAAATTGATTATTGGACAACCAGGTATGGGCAAGACAAAAGAGATGATTGATCATGCGAATGCAGCTGTTAAGACTTCAAAGGGCAGTATTGTTTTTATCGGCGAATCAGATGAATGTATTCTAGAAATTCATCACAATATCAGGCATATTAATGTTTCAGAGTTCCCTATTAACTCATCTGATGAGTTCATTGCATTTTTACACGGTTTGATGAGTACGAATTATGATATTGAAAGCATTTATTTAGACGGTATTTTAAATATTTTCATTTTGACGCCAGAGGAAATATGTGGGTGGCTTGAAAAAGTTAAAATGATTGCAGACCGCTTCAATATTCACTTTGAGATCAGTTTAAGTATGAATGGAAGTATTCCAGATTGCTTTTCACCTTACATGTAGGGCTGAATGTTTTCAGCTTATAACTGTGTCTATATTCAAAAAAATAAAAGGCTGTTGCAAAAACTAAGAATTAGTTGAGCAACAGCTCTTTTTTTTCGAAAATAATAGTTCATCTTGTACAACAGTCTGTTATATATCGCTGTCCTTTATGAAACTCGATTGTGAAGCACTCAACGCTGCAAATCAAATGCGTATATTCTTGAATGTTCACCCCAAGGATGGTAGCCCTCTGCAAGATAGTAAAATCCGAATTTTTCATAATAGCCTCTATGATCTGTACATAAATACAAATTGGAAAAACCAGCTTCACTTGCATCTTCTTTTGCCTTATCCAGCAAAAGTTTACCATAGGCATTGCCCCTATGTTCTTTTTCAATATATAAAGCACAGACCCACGGGTACAAATCCATTCTACTGATAAAATCATTCGTGATAAGTCCAGCACCACCTACAATTTCCTCTCGATCATTCAACAGTAAATACCATTGAGGTAACGGTCTTTGTGCGAAAATACTATTAGAGATACAATCCTCATAAATTTTCATAGTGGCTTCATTGGCCCATCTCTTTTGAAAATATTGAATTGCAATATCTTTGTATGATGGCTTTTCCCTTATAGATATGATTTTCATATGACATTTTCCTCCTAGATTAGACTTCACTACCAGATTAGAGTTCGCTACTCTTTATTATATCACTTAAAAGAGATCCACCCACTATCTTTAGTAAAAATCCATCTATCTAAAAAACTGTCTATAAAAGTGCTTTTTCGGTTTACCTACTTCTCTGATATGGCTTAGGCCAGTCTATATCTGCTTGAAGTTCATTTGATGCCTGTAATGCCCAATAGGGATTTCTCAATAATTCGCGTCCTAAAAAAAACAGATCCACTCTATTGTTTTGAAGCATTTCTTCAGCCATCAGCGCACTCGTCAGCAAACCACCGCCAATAACGGGTAAATTCGTATTTGCCTTAATCGTCTCAGCAAATTTGATTTGATAGCCGGGATATGCATTTATTGGAGCCTGAACCACACCGCCGGAACTGACATTAATGATATCAATACCTTCATGCTTAACCCTATTGATGAGTTCTGCAACCTCTTCAGGGTGGTTGCCACCTTCAGCGTATTCCTCAGCAGAAACTCTCAAAATCATCCCCTTTTCCTTGGGCCATACCGTTCTAATGGCCCTGACCACTTCTTTTAAAAATCGAGATCGATTCTCTAAATTGCCCCCGTATTGATCCGTTCTTTTATTGGTTAATGGGGACATAAATGTGTTGATCAGATACCCATGTGCACCATGCAACTCGAGAAAATCAAAACCAGCTTTTAATGCCCTTTCAGCGGCTTTTTTATAGGCCTCTATGACCGTTGCAATATCATCTAGATTCATTTCATTTGGCGTCTGATACGCATGGCTAAATGCAATTGAACTGGGTGCAATGATATTTTCTGCTGTCACTTCACATTTTCGGCCTGCATGTCCCAGTTGAATGCCCATTTGAGTACCATGCGGCTTGCAAGCATCCACAATTTTTTTAAGCCCTGCAACATGATTATCATCCCATATGCCCAAATCCTTAGATGAAATTCTGCCACGCTTTTCAACAGCGGTAGCCTCCATTATGATCAGTCCCACGCCACCAATTGCACGTGTGGCATAATGAATATAATGCCATGAAGTTGGATTGCCTTCTTCATCCGCACTATACATACACATGGGAGGCATTACAATTCTATTTTTAATGACTTTATCCTTGATTTTATACTGTGAAAAAATTTTTGACATACACAACTCCTTTGCTTGTAATGTAAACAATCCATCGATTATCTTTGATACCCCTAAATATCATTCTGAACCACTATTCATCATGATCAGAATATCTGTGTTCATCTCTGTGCTCGTCCTTGTGCTCGTCTCTGTATTCATTCACAGTATTATCTTTTGTGTTCGTCTGTTCCTTCACATCTATTTCTTTTCCCATATCTTGCTCAATGTAATCATTGGGGGATTCAAATTCATGATCTTTTACTTCAGACCCATGTTCATCTTTTTCAGATTCGTGTTCATCACTCTCGTGTTCATCACTCTCGTGTTCGTCACGCTCATGCTCTATGCGCTCAAACAAGTCGTGAATTTCTAGATGTTTAATATCGTCCTCATCATAATCTGGATGTTCCTCTGAAATGAGATGACGGCCTAACGAAATCCCTTCAGATTTGGTCTTTTCATAACTTTGATAATCTCCAATGAGCACTTCTGCGTTAAGGCGTTCAATATAAACTGACATACTTTTTTCGATGTCTTTAACCAGCTGTTCTAAATTGCTCTGTGTGGGAGCAACTGCTATAAGAACACTTTTTTGATCAATATTGTAACCCGATAAAACCGCCTGATCTAAAATTTGGATCACCGCAGTTTCATAAGACTGCCCTTTCAGTTGTAATATGGATACCAGTTGTTTAGCCTCTTCGTTCAAAGGCCTCACCTTGATCACTTCACCTGCCTTATTGAGTTCAAGTTCAAGGCTTGGATTGATATCCACACTCATTACGGCATAGGTTACATTCAAAAATTGACTGTTGATCAAAAAGACGATCATCAAAATGGCTGCTATTGTGCTTAGATATCTGATCACTCTTAGTTTGCTTATTTTATTGTCAGAGTCCCTATCCATGCGAATATCAATGCGATCTTCATCTAAAAAGTATATTTGTTCTCCCACGCTATGATTTGCTTTATAATTTATCTTCACATGCTCACAGCGGTCGCTTAGAACATGTAAGTACTCCGCATTGATTTCTAGAATAATACCTCTATGCAATTTTTCAGAAGTTTCTACTTGTGGCCATCTCTCATGATCCATCTTTTAATCGCCCCTAACTCTTTCACAAAAATAATGATAACTGACGTGATAAACATTCGATTTTTTTCCAGTACTTTGACACTCGCTTTCAGTTCAACGTGTATCCTTTGAATCGGTAAGCGGTATTTGTCAAACATCACTGAAACGATTGGTTTATGTGCGCTCACTTGTTTTGCTATTTTTATCGTACGCTCTCTTGAATCTTTATGTTTGGGGGTTTTTTCAAGCAAGTCCTTGAAAGTAATTCTAAATTTCAGCAATTCATCTTTCCAAACAGCAATTTCATCTTCAAGTACATTCTCTTGTTGAAATTTATTAAGTATATCATCAGATTGTAAATGGTCCAAATCTTGAATCTCCATGGGTGAGGCATCAGTGTTCTGCTTTGCCATTTGTGTTTTGAGCCTGCTTGTGATCACTAATTTTGCATACGGCAAAAAGAGACCCTTTTGAATATCGTATCGGTCAATGGCTTCATTAAAAGCCATTAAACCAACACTGAGTTCATCTGAGTCGCCAATGCTTACATATCTGCCAGTGAAATCACTTACACACTTCACGATAAAGGGCATATACCTTTGAATCATAGCATTTCTTGCCCCTTGATCAGATTTTGCATCTGAAAGTTCAGTGATAATGGCTTCAGTTGTGCCCTTTTTCTTATCATAACCCATTGCTACCATCCTGAAAGTCAAAACGTATATCTTAAAATTTTAGTTTTTTATTACATCTCGATAAGGATACAATTTTAATTATTTGTGGTGAATCTCATTTTCATGGTGATTGCGATCATAGATATGTTCAAAATCATAGTCGTGATCATAGTCATAATCATGGTTGTAGTCGTGGTCATAATCATGGTCATAATCGTGGTCGTAGTCGTAGTCATGGTCATAGTCATGGTCGTAATCGTGGTCGTAGTCATAGCTGTGATCATAATCCTGGTCATAGTTGTGATCCGTATACATATGATAATGACCCAATAAATTTGTAAATGCCTTGCCTTGGATAACAAATTGATAAGGTTCATCGATTATGGCTTGAGTTTGAAACGCTGATAAAAATTGATCTAACGTTTCACCTACATATGGCTTAAAGGCTTGATTTGAAGTGCCATCCATATTTTCAACCCCAAGCAATACCAGTTGTTCATCAAAATTGAGCCTATAATCCACTTTAGAATCGATCAAAATTGTAAATACTGTAGGATTCACCGCTACATTAACGGGGATTACAGATGTCGTTGTGGGTGGCGCAACTACAGCGGATTTAGGTGCTGATGCTTTTGGTGTTGATGCTTTTGGAATTGGCGCGCTCACTGTACTAGTTTTGTCCTGAATCGTTGCAGAAGTCACCGCGTCCACTGATGCACCTTGTGCAACAGAAAAGGTACCAATACTCAATGTCACTAACATGAAACTCAATCCTAAAATCACTCGTTTTTTAATATGACTATTTTTCATTTCATAATCCTCCTTATGTTTATCTGCTATAGAATACAAATTCGAATTGCATTTTAGGGGGGATTTTAAAAATAATCTATTCTTTTTCTATTTTTTCCTTAACCGTCAAATTTCACAAAATGCATCGTATCTTTGCAAGGTATATTGATTTCTACCGTTTTGCTTTGAACGATAAAGCAGTTGATCTGCCAACGGATAAACTTGATCAAATTTCACTGTATCTAAAGTTATCTGAGTTATACCACCTAAGCTTACAGTTACTTTTATATTCTTTTTCATTTGTTCATAGGGAATCGCTTGAATTCTTTCCACAATCTCTTCTGCAATGTTCTCACAGACCTCATGTTCCGTCAAAGTCAACATAATTCCAAATTCATCTCCGCCTAATCGCCCTAAGATCGCTTTATCGCCAACCGCACGCTTAATTATGTCAACAATATGCTTCAAAACTTCATCCCCTGTGGGATGTCCAAATTGATCATTGATGTGTTTAAAATGATCAATATCTACAATGTAGAGCGCCCCTACCGCCGCAAGCGATTGATTGAAGCGATTTATAAAGCCTCTACTGTTATAAATGTCCATTTGCATATCCATTTCAGCTTTTATAATAAGTTCATTCTTTTCCATTTCTCTAGAACTGACATTTCTAATTACCATGACTGCACCGATTTTATTATTTTGACCGTCCTTTAAATAATGCATTTGAAATTCGTAATACTTCATTTCATTATTGACCAGCCATTTTTTTTGAAAAGTACTGTCTTTTTCCTCGTAAATAGAGTGATTTGCTGCTAATACCTGACTGTAAATCATACTGAAAAGATCAAATGGATTATTACACTCCAATGAAACGCGTTCCTTTAAAGGTATTGCTGACAATCTCTCCAAAAAGAATGATTGAGCTGACGGATTGACTTCAACAATTTTTCCGGATTTTGAAAAAACAACAATACCTTCGTCCAAAGAATTGATGATCCATTCTTTTGCAAGTGGCGTGATCTTTAAAAACTGAAATTTGAAAATACTAATTGCAATAAAAGTGTAGAGCATAATAAAGCTTAAAGACATTGGCAACAAATCCGTGTTGCACGATAACCAATAGTGCTTGATCACTAAGAAAAGAACCGTGACGAGCATTCCCATCCCCAGTGTGATCACTTGAGTCTTCATCTGCTCGAAAATTTTAATTTGAAATCTAAACAGAAAAAATATGACCATAAAAATTAAAAGGAATCTAAAAGTAACATGACCGTTACCTAAAAAAGTAGGCTCTATAATTAAATTGTAATAGCCATTTTCAATGACATAGTTGACAGATTTCCTGATCAAATGATGCTGTCCATCCGTAAAAGTTAGGGGTAATATAATACAATTTGAGATAAACGAAAAGATAACAACCCCCTTAAGTATTTTGCCCTTATAGCTTATATATTCCATCACAAAAATCAAACTAAAGACAGGCATAAACGCCATTCCAATCTGCGTCATATTTCTCCAAAATAAAGCGTGCTCCATTGATGTCGAGATGAGTTCAAATGAAGTTGATGATGCCCAGATCAACAGGCAAGCTAAGGCGATAAAAAAAGATCTAGCACCTTTTTCTTTTCGATTTCTGTAAATAAGAGCCATTAAAAAAAGAAGTATTAAAATAGACACTGAATTTAAAATGAAATATATAAAATTCATATTATACACCTGACCAATCCTCTTCAAATTGTAATGCTGAAACTTATTCTATTTTAACATAGATTTGCATACAAAATTAGAAATTCTTAGGCCAGATCTATACTCAATTTTATAAGGTTCATATGCCTGACACAATTCACTCTAAATATGATTTCCCAAGTCTGTGAATGAGTGATTTCATAAGATGTCCAAAATTTTTTTTGAGTGGATTTAACTTGACTTCATAAAAGTAATCCGAATTCATCCAACCCTTTTTCAGCCAAAAATTATAGTCTAATTTGGAAGTGTACGTTTTGCTTCTAAGACAATTGAACATGAAAATCTCATAGAATGACGGGATTTTCCCTTCATTTTGATTTAATTTTTTTTGGAATAGACTTGTGACTCTACGCAGTGCTCTCATTTTTTTTTCAAAATAGACAGCATTATATCCATATGCATGCGTCTTTACACGATCGTCAAAATACATTGGCGAACAAATTTGAAGATTGCCTATGAGATTCAATCCCCAACCCGAAACCGTCATTTTGAGATATTTGTAAACTTGTTTACTACCGCCACCATCTGTAGTGATTACGATTAATGTTGGTTTGCCCACCATTTCTTGTCGATGAAACAGATATGAGAGTCTATCGATAACCCGCTTGAGTTGTGCAGTGATCTGATACGCATAGACTGGGCTCGCAATAATAACGCCATCTGCCAAAATAAGTTTATTCTTTATTGTACTGAGATCATCTCCTCCGCAAGGACATTTTTCTTCTCCACTTTGAAAACAAAGTGCACATCCCCTGCAATCTTGAACTTCATAGTTCTTTAAAAAAATATACTCAAAGACGACTTGTTCATCCAAAGCACAGAACTCTGCTTCAATTGCCTTACAAATATTATAACTGTCTCCTATTCTAGGACTCCCCATCAAAACTGCTATTTTCATTTTACCTCCTCATAGTATCCAACGTTGGATACAAGCCTATTTTTTAATGTCATTCTCATCAGACAATGACATTTAATCTCAATTACATGCTATGTGTCATAATTCTAAATAAGTATCTCATTTCATCTCAAATCAAATATGTTCAAAATAGTCATCTGAAATGGAAAAATCCACTTTTTTTATAAGCCTTGAAATCTCTAAAGACTTTAAGCACGTTTCATCAATATGCTCTGATAATACACGATGCCATTCTATTTGGTTCTCCACAGTGCTTTCCATAAGCTTAAAAGTGGCTTTTTCAACCTCTCCTGCCTTGTCTTGCTTTTGCTCAGACCACATCCTAATATCCGCCAATGATTTTTGAAGCATAGAGATATGTGCCTCAATAGCTGAAACAATAATTGGCTTGCTGAGATTTGCCACAATCGGATAAATTAAAAACTTTTCTGCTGTAATAGCCCCTAATGGTTTTTCAAGTTCTTGTAAAGCCATTTGTGCTAAATGACTACGTCCTTTATCCGTGATTTCGTAAATTTTTCTTGATTTTTCATGATGTCCTACCTTTTCAACAAGGTCAATCATGCCCTCTTTTTGAAGCTTACTCATTGCATAATAAATCGAACCTGAGTGTATGTTATTCCATTCCTCCATGTGATTTAATTGAATAAATTTTTGAATTTCATAGCCATGCGTTGTCTTTAGACTTAAATAGTATAAGATTAATAGTTGAACCATTCTCATCCTCCAAATGCTTTCGATCTACTTCCCTATTATATATCCAACGTTGGATAATGTAAAGCAAAAACAATGGTGTCCTCCTTAAAAAGACACCATTGCCTATTATATGCCCACAATAAGCCCTCTAGTTTGAGCCTCTAATACATCATTTTCTAATACATCATTTCTATTTTTTGATTTAAATCATCTACGATTGCTTGTGATAGTGGAAACAACAATTCAATCTTCTCCTCTGAGCCAAATACATCTTCTCTTTTTTCTTCAATAACTTTCAAAATTCTAGAAACAGCCTCTGTTGTAATTGGGTACTGATCTTCCTTTACGATAGACTGATAAAAATCCACAAGTTCCTGAGTTGGATAGTAATCCATTCCCAATAAGCCATTAAATAAACTTGGATTGACAACATGCCAGATGCTCACAGAAAATTGACTTCGTATAGTCTCAAACATTGCAGGTTGAGCACTTTTAATTTGCTTGCCAAAATTCTGCAAATAAGTTTCATAAGCATACATTTTCGTCTTTAGAGTGTCCAGATCAACTGCCAAGTATTCACCCATCATCAAAGGTTGCTTGAGCTCATCAGACATAATAACTAAAAATTGAGTATATGGATCTGATAATTTGTCTTCATACATAGATAATAATTCTAAATAATCCAGTTGAGGATAATAGCTCCCTTCACCAAAAGAAAGTGCATAGCCAGATTCCAACGTTTTTTGAACTAAAGCTTTATAGGATTCCGTTTGCATTTTATCAACTAATTGCAATTTATCATTGCCATAGACATTATAATGTGCTTGATCAGAAAGTGCATTTGTAATTTCCACATACATTCCTGACATATCATCCTTATAGTATAAATCTATTTCTGCTGCTAAGTGTTCCTCTAAATAGGTATAGTGGGTTAAAAAGAGTGAATCTATTTCACTTTGGTCAAAATCATTAATATAATTTGGCAGAACCATTTTATATTCCGCCATTCTCCCCTCTTGCAATAGAGCTACAAGTGCTTCTTTTTCACGTGCCAAGTCAATGGTACTTGCCTCAACATTTTCAGTGTTTTCCATGTTATCAGCATTGTTCGTATTTTCAATAGTCTTCCCAACGGATTCTTGATCTATTTCAGAAATCACCCCTTGCGCCTCTGCGGGTTCAATGTTGTGCTCTTCATTATTTGCCTTTGGTTGACAACCTGTCATTAAAAGTGTAAAAACAGTAACGCCGATAATCCATTTTCTCTTCATTCACTTATATCAGGCCATTTATTGACCTATCCTCCTTTTTTATCATAATACTCAACCAGTATAAAACTAAAATATGTCTAAGTTGTGTCCGTATACTTCTAATTTCATTAAAATGCGTTAAAAATTACTTTACAATTGATCTATTTTGTAGTTTATCTACAAAGTATTTCTCCATTTAAAGATAATGATTCGTCTCCAAAACGGATTCAAGATCACTCTAAACATTATGTAAACCTATAATTCAAATGTCTTGTAAAATTCTAATAAAATAGTGATTAAATTTACTAAATAAACCTATAAATTTGATATAATAAAATTCATCCTTAGTATGGATTTTTTAGGGCTATTATTAAAAATTATGGGAGGCGTAACATGAAAAAAAAATTGTCGATTTTATTGACACTGATCTTAATGCTGAGTACATTGCCATTTTCAGCTTTTGCCGCAAATGATGATGTCATCAACATTACGATTTTGGGCACTAGTGATTTGCATGGTCGTATTTATCCTTACGAGTATGCAACGGATTCAGCTGACTCAGATGCAGGTCTTGCTAAAGTTGCAACTGTTGTCAAAACACTTAAAGCGGAAAACCCAAATTCTATTCTGTTTGACTGTGGCGATACGGTGCAAGATAACAGTGCAGAATTATTCAACGATCTACCTGTACACCCAATGATCCAAGCGATGAATATGATCGGCTATGATGCTTGGGTACTTGGTAATCATGAATTCAATTTTAGTATGGATTTCTTAAACAAAAATATAGCAGGCTTTAACGGCAAAGTCTTAGCCGCTAATATTTATAAAAAGGACACTCAAGAACGATTTGTTGCACCTTATGAAATTTTCGATATTCAAGGTGTTAAAGTGGCTGTCGTCGGTATGATGCCACCTAACGTACCTATTTGGGAAGCAAGTGCACCAGAACATTTTGCAGGACTAGAGTTTACAGATGTTTTGGATGAAACAGGCAAAGCTCTCAAAGAACTCGAAGGTAAATATGATGTTCTCGTTGGCGCATACCATATTGGTCCAGAAGGCGAACATGGCTATGACGGCATTGAAGTTGTCGCAGAAAAATACCCTCAATTTGACGTCATTTTTGGTGGACATGCCCATAGTCAATATACAAATGAAATCAATGGCGTACAATTAATTGAACCGGGCAAATATGGCTGGTCCGTAGGTAAATCTGATATCAGTCTTGCTAAAGAAAATGGCAAATGGGTTGTAAAAACTGTGGCTGTTGAAAACGTAAACACTGCTAAAGCAGAGGCAGATCCAGAGATTTTAAATGCTTTTAAATTTGTAGACGATCGTTCATTAGAAGAAGCAAATAAAGTCGTAGGTCAAATATCAGCAGATTTTATCCAAAGTCCTGACTATTATACTGGCGAGAGCGACGTGACAACACTCCCAACTGCTCAAATTATGGATACATCTGTCATTGATTTGATCAACGAAGTTCAATTGTATTATTCAAAGGCAGATATCAGTAGTGCTGCACTCTTCAATTTTGGTTCTAATCTCAAACAAGGCGTGTTCAAGAAAAAAGATGTTGCCTTTATCTACAAGTATGATAACACTCTAATGGGTGTCAATATCACAGGTAAAAATTTACTCAAATATATGGAATGGTCAGCTGATTATTTCAACACATATAAAGATGGCGATTTAACCATCAGCTTCAACCCTAAAGTCAGAGGTTACAATTACGATATGTTCAGTGGCATTTCGTACGATATCGACATTTCTAAACCGTCAGGTTCAAGAATCGTCAATGCAAAGATTAATGGCGCACCTATCGATTTAAATAAAGTCTACAAGCTTGCTGTCAACAACTACCGCTTTGGTACATTGATCAGTCTAGACCTTGTCAAAATGGAAGATAAATACTATGACTCTTACGAGGCTATGCAAGACAAAGGCCGTGTTAGAGATCTTATCATCGCTTACACACAAAATGTAAAAAATGGCCAATTAGTCCCAACTACAGATAACAACTGGAAAATCATTGGTACCAATATAGATCAATCCCCTTACCTCGGTATGGTCAAAGAGTTACTTAAAAACGGAACGCTTACCTTACCAGCTTCTGAAGATGGCAGAACACTCAATGTCAAAGCCATCACAGTACAAGACTTGATGAATAAGGGCTTGATCAAGGGCAATGTTTATAAAGTGCAATCTGGTGATGTTCTTTGGAAAATCGCTCAAAAATACCATACTACATGGCAAGCACTTCAAGAACTCAATCAACTTAAAAATCCTAACTTGATTATGCCAGGTCAAATGTTGAACGTGCCTGCAAATTAAGGAAGTCATTCTAATGCGTTAATATGTCACTATTTAGAATTTTTTAAGCGCACGATTTATATAAAAAGCTGAGATTGCAATTGCAATCTCAGCCTTTTTTAAAATAACAAGATTTGAGTCAAAAGCTGTGATGAGGAGTGTTTAACCTCAAGCAGCGTCAGCGAAAATCGTTTTGAGACATCGGTATAAGAGATAAATTAATTCTTAAAATGCCAAGCCTCACTGTGTTCAAAAATAGACAGTAAATCGCCATCAAGTTTGCCCTCTTCCACCATTTTCCCGAGTATGAAGAACGCCTTTTCTGCAGGCATGCCCTTTTTATAAGGCCTATCTGTAGCGGTTAAGGCATCATAAATATCAATAATCGTCAAAATCCTAATCTCTATAGAAATTTCATCCTGTTTCAATCCCCTTGGATAACCAGAACCGTCCAACATTTCATGATGATTGACGGCCCAATAGGGTACATCTTTAAGATCTTTAGGAAATTTGATTTTTGAAAGCATCTTCTCAGTGGTCACCACGTGATTTTCCATAACTTCACGTTCTTTATCCGTTAGTGTTCCCTTTTGAACCATCAAAAATTCAAACTCCTTCTGATTCAATATGCTCTCTTCAATCCCTTCAAATTTATATTCATAAATTTCAACAATTTTACTTTGCATCTTTTCATCCATAAAAGTATTGGGTTCATTAGCCTTTAATATGGTTGCAGTCGCCGCTTCAATAAATTGACTTTCAGATATCCAGAGCACTTCATTGGCGTGTTTCTCCGTATCTGTAAGATCACAATTTGCCAAAGTTTTATAATACCTTTGATCCACCAAGGCCTTGATCAACTTTAACCTGTTCTCCACAAACTCAATATCTGTCGATAGACGCGTCGGCTTATTCATCACACTTTCAGGTACAGTTACTTTACCTATGTCGTGAAGCCATGCCGCCATAACCAGTGTACGTATGTGCTCTTCTTCGAAGGTAAAATCACCATAGGGTCCTTCTTTTTGTGCATTGATCGCCCTTGCAAATCGCTCTGTGAAAATAGCAACATTTCTAGAGTGATTGGCATTATAAGGTGTCCTTTCATCAATTGCAGTTACCAAAACCGCAACGAAAGAGTCAAAGAGGGCTCTGATCTCATCCACATACTGCATATTTTCAAGCGCAATACTCGCTTGAGAAGAAAGTGTCATGACAATTTCTTCGACATCTTGGCTAAAGGGTATCAGTTCCCCATGGTCCATTGCATTTATGAGCTGAACAACACCGATGACATCATCATCGCGATTGATCAAGGGCACCACTAACATGGACTTTGTGATGTATCCAACAGCTTTGTCAAATTCCTTAGGACCTTTAAAATCAAATAATTCCGTATGATAAACATCTGGAATATTGACAGGTCTTTTATGAATGGCAGTATAAGGTGCAATATGAGTCTCCACAAGTTCAAGCGGCTTGAAGTTAATGGGCTCACCTTTTCCCCCTAAAAATATTTTCAGAGTGTGATTCTGCATGATTTTATGATGAAGTTTCCCATCGTCTATTATATAGAGTGTGCCACCATCTGCCTTTGCAATTTTGCGCATTTCATTTAAAATGAGCTCGAGCAGTTTGTTATAATCTTTCTCTGCAGTGAGCGCTTTGCCAACTTTGAGCAATTTCTCATAGTTTTCTTTAAGTATAATCTCCTTTGGCTTAATATCTGTCGCTAAATTCATCTCATCTTGCTCCTTTAGAGGCTTTTTAATAACAAGGATTCATCTTCTCTTGCCAAAAATACCGTGGGATACTTTTCTCTGATTTCTTTTTCAAGAGCATCATTTTGCTGATCCTCTCGATAAGGTAAATAATGTGTTATATAGGTCTTCTTTACCCCTGCATCTTCGGATAAGTGAATACATTCTTCCATAGTGCTATGTCCCCAACCAATTTTATTGCTCCCCACTGCACCATAGTACTCTTCATTGGTAAGTGCCGCATCCATAACCAGTATGTCTGCGCCTTGAACAAACTTTAAGAGCTTTTCTCTTTCCAATTTATATGAAGAAAATTCTTTGCTCAGTTCTATGTCCGTTAAAAGCACGATAGACATGCCTTCATAACTTATTTTGTAGCCAAGTGCACCTCCTGGGTGCATGAGCAATATCGTGTCCACTCTGATGTTCTTAATATAAAAAGTACTCTGTTCAGGAATTTCTTCTATATGCAACTTGTCCTGAACTTTTGACCACATAATCGGACAAAAAGGTGGGTTGAACAACAGAGCCAGTACTTCTTTTAAGGAATAGTATTCCGGTTTCATGCCTTTTACATGTACCTTGTCTTTCTTGGTATAAAGCGTTGAGAAAAAGGGCAACCCTAAAACATGATCCCAATGATAATGCGTAAACAGAATATGAATATCAAAATCATTAAAGGGCTTTTCAACTTTGGTGATACCGCTTCCAGCATCCAAAAAAATAATCTGATCCTCAATGACAATCTGAATACAACTCGTGTTGCCGCCATATTTAACGCTCTGAGTATTAGAGAGATTATAGGACCCTCTAACCCCTAGAAATTTAACTTCCATTTGTTTTTCTATCATCGCCTACAATCCCCTCCACTTGATATATTTGAATCAAAGTTTCTTTGCCTTTAACTTTAATGCCGCCCAGTGCAGTTGCCACAATCTGATCTTTTACATGCTCATAGGTGCTTTCGCTGATCAAAATCTGACCCGCTTTAGCATTGGCCTCTAATCGTGCCGAAGTATTCACAGTATCTCCAATAGCAGTATAATCCATACGTTTTTTGGAACCAATATTACCCACAACTGCATAACCCGTATTCACGCCAATACCAAAGTCAACGATCTTGCCATATCTATCGAATAACTCCTGTTTCAATTTTTGTGCACCCAACTTCATATCCCAAGCCGTTTTAACGGCGCGAAGTGCATGATCTTCAAGTTCAAGAGGCGCATTGTAAATCGCCATTGTAGCATCTCCAATAAACTTATCTAAAGTACCGTCATTTTTAAAGATCGATTGTTCACAAAGTTCTAAATAACTGTTTAAAATCTCCACAATCTGCTCAGGCTCAGCTTTTTCCGAAAGAGGCGTAAATCCTCTAATATCCACAAAGAGCACAGAAATATAACGTCTTTCGCCGCCCAGATTGATGTTATCTGAATCCTCGAGTATCTTGTCAACCACTTGTGGCGCTACGTATCGTCCAAAAATATTTCTGATTTTCTTCTTTTCATAAAGTTGTTCTAGATAATGATAAGCAAGCGCCGAAACATACATGATCATCATTGCCAGAATCGGATAGAATACTTTTAAGATGAACCCCTTTCGATAGGCTTGGTAACACAATATCAAATAGCCAATGACCACAAGTACGTTTAAAATAAGGCCTTTAGCAGGTGTTAACTTATTGGAGAGAAAATAAGCTAAAATGCCCATGAAGATGATCATCAAGACGTTGACAATACTTAGAACAGGTCTTTTAAAGCTATCTTCCATTAGATTTTGAAGAATATTGGCATGTATTTCAATTCCGAACATGGGTTGCTCTTTTACGACAGGGGTTACATATTCATCCTGAAGACCATTGGCATAAGGTCCTATTAAGACAATTTTGTCTTCAAAGTAACTTGCAGGAAAACCCTCGCTGTAAATTAAAAAGTATGGAATGCTATCGTATTTTCTAGGAATCCCCTTGTAATCGATATAGAGATCTTCTGTATCATGGTTGTATTTTTGGAGGACACGGTCTATATTTTGCTGCGTCACATCATCCAAATCTGCATTTTGACCATATAGTTTTAAGAGTTCGTATGCAAAATTGGGTTCTTCTTCGTAGGATTCCGTTTCGAGAACAAATCGTTTTGCGAACATGTTAATTTTACGCACAACGCGATCCTCATCTAAAAAAGTATTGATGTGCCCTTGATTGGATACCCCAAGAAATTCATCGATTGGACTGATGACGGTATCACTGCCCTGCTTGTAGCCATTGATTTTAGGTGTATATTTAATCTCTTTTGCCAACACGACATTTCCAGCATCCTCTATTGCACGTGCAAGTTCGTGATCAGATGCCTCATTGGAATAGGAATCAAACATGAGGTCCACACCTATTGCCGCTGGATTGCCCTGAGATATAAAATCAATGAGTTCTGCATGAATTGAACGATCAAAAGGCCATTGACCCAAAGCGTTTATTGTGGCATCATCTATCGCTATGATGACAATATTGTCGTTGGTTTCTTGTGGTTTTTGATAAAAAGTGTCGTAGATGCTATTTTCGTAATTATCAAAAAATTGAAACCCATAACTCAATAGAACTACTGCAATTATACTAGCGATTAATATAATTTTCCGCTTCATAGTGCCTCCAAACTTTTTATTAAATTACCGTTATATTTATTATAGCACCTATACCCAAAATTGTGAGCAGTTCTTCATAAAACAGCTGCGTGCAAATAGAAAGAATTTTCGCTGACACTGCTTGAGGTTGGACACTCCTCAGCGCAGCTTTCGACTCAAATCTTGTTGCATAGAACAACTTTTGTGTCATCGCTCGATGACTCAAATCGATTTTCGCTGACACTGCTTGAGGTTGGACACCCCTCAGCGCAGCTTTCGGCTCAAATCTTGTTGCATAGAACAACTTTTGTGTCATCGCTCGATGACTCAAATCGATTTTCGCTGACACTGCTTGAGGTTGGACACCCCTCAGCGCAGCTTTTGGCTCAAATCTTGTTGCATAGAACAACTTTTGTGTCATCGCTCGATGACTCAAATCGATTTTCGCTGACACTGCTTGAGGTTGGACACTCCTCAGCGCAGCTTTCGGCTCAAATCTTGTTGTTTAAATAAAAGAGTTCTGCCATGTTGTTTTAGACATGAGCAGAACTCTTAATGCTTCTACTTGATTATTCTATTGTGCAGTTCGGTCAAAGTAATTGACAATGCCACGTGCTAAGCTCTCCACCAGTAGGGATTGTGATTTGGAATCCATTAACCACTCATATTCCATAGGATTGCAGACAAAACCTGTTTCAATTAAAGCAGAGGGAGCCCAAGTTCCACGCGTTACATAGAAATTTTTCACATTAACGCCACGGTCTTTTCGACCCAAGTCAAATAGAATTTGGTTTAATAAGCTATCTGCCAGTGGTTTGGCCACAGGATCTTTATAAAAAACTGAGAAGCCAAATACATCTGTAAGATCTCTTGTATCCTCTACGCTATCCGCATGTATGGATAGAAAGAGGTCAGGTTTTACCTTTAAGGAAAACGCCAAACGTTCTTTAAGAGACATATCCGTATCCGATTCTCTAGTCATCTTGACTACAGCACCTAAGGATTCTAACTTGGCTTTGAGCAAGATAGCTGTATTCAAGTTGAGGCTCTTTTCTGTAAAATCGTCACCAAGAAGACCACGAGCGCCAGCATCACTGCCACCATGACCTGGATCAAGCAATATCGTATAGCCAGAAAGTGGTGTATTTGCCGTTGCAGACTCATTTTTCGCTCTGTATTTGAGCAAAATCAAATTAAACCCTCTGTTGGTTTTTTCCAAATAGTATCCTTTGAGGTGAGGCGCTTTAATTTGAATACTCGTCTTACCATCCACTACGCTTGTTTGAACAAGACTATTATTAAATGTAAGTACATTTTCATTTAGGATTGAGCTCAACTTTAACGATACCACTTCACCATCGTAAGAGGCTATGCCAGCACCACCGCCACTCGTTTCAATAACAAGGCGATCATAAAATTCTGTTGGCTGATAATCTATTTTGGTCAAGTTGACCCTTTGCGGTTCTGTGAATTTAGAAATTGTCACAGCACTTTTGCTGGCCCATAGGCCTGAAGATAATCTGACATATTTGCCGGTCATGCCAGTGACTTGCTCTGTCATTTCCTTTACCAAATTGGCCGCAACACCATTTCCAGATGCAGGTGACTTAAAGAGATCAATATAAGCCTCAGGCACTTCACAAGTATAAATAGAGTTCTCAGAAATTAAAATCAGATTTTCAGGTGCATAGGCTTCATCATAATACTTTCCGAATTTCATTGTGTAGACCGGTACGCCTAAATCCTGTTCATGCTGTCCTGAACCGAGCTCCGGAAAAGTGTACTCATAGTTATAGCTTGTTGCATATACTTTACCATCAGGACTTTGAGCCACTTTGGGAACCATCGGATAACTTTGTCCATTAAACGAAACAGTTACTTCTGCCCCAATGGGTGCTTTGCAAGTTAAAGTGACTTTCTCACCTGCAACTCGCATCTCTTTCTCTCTTGGAAAAGTTGTACTGTCAGAAATCTGGTATGTACTCATGGGCGATATACTGCCACTGGCACTTATTTTAGTTATGGTTCTTGTATAGCTCTTATTACCTTGTTCCAAAACAAATGTATTGACACCGTCTTTTAGCGGTACATAAACGCCAAAGTAACCATTGAAACTTCTATTTTTGATTTCACTGTCGTTTAAGAATAAGGGCAATGCAGCATTTGAAGCTCCAGACAGATAATAGTTTGAAGCGGTTGTTTTCACATCTTCACTTGGTCTGGATAAAATGAGTGTGTTCGTCACAGGTGCCACTGGGGTAATGGTTATTGGCGTCATATTCAGAGCGTTGGATTGAGTATTGGACTGAGTATTTGTCGAACCCTTGGTCGAACTGTGATCCGTCGCATAATAATCTTTTAAAAGTACTCCAAGTCTAGGCTGATTCACAAAAGCCGTATTGTTGTAAAAGATACTGCCCTTTACCTGATCCAAAGTTTGATTTAAATCAAGTTGTCTTCTGATTTCATCTACACCATACCAAGCACTTTTAGGATCGCTGTTACCCGTTCTGTAAGCGCCGTGACCTATATAGAGTTTTACTGAAGATCCCCTGCACACTTCATTCCACCATTTTGAAAGAATTTCATAATCTGCAATGTCGTATCCAATATGCCAATAGATTTGGGGTGCAATGTAGTCTATCATTGCCTTTTCAACCCATCCTTTGGTGTCCGCATAATGCGCATAATAGGATTGAAGGCCTCTTGTGTCACTGCCAAGTGCATTGTCCTTTTTATTCGCCCATATGCCAAAGGGGCTGATACCAAAATCAACTTCCGGTTTTAGAAGTTTAATCATTCGGTGAACGCTCTCCACTAAGAGATCGACATTGTGACGTCTAAAATCTCCTATATTGCTAAATTCAGTGCCGTATTTCTCAAAAGTCTTTGTATCATCAAAGTCCGTACCTGGATAAAAATAGTCATCAAAATGAATGCCATCCACATCATAATTTGTTATAATTTCAGCTACGCCATCTACGATGAGCTCTCTAGCTGCAGGAATACCAGGATCATAATATATATTGCCATCATTGTATTTCACCGTCCATTCAGGATGTAATCTCGCTGGGTTAGTAGACGACAAACCGTTGTAATCATGACTTGGTTCATTCTTAGTCTTTTTAGTCACTCTAAACGGATTAACCCATGCATGCAGTTCTAAGTTACGTTTGTGTGCTTCCTCTATCCAAAATGCCAGAGGATCAAAATTGTTTTCAGGAGCAGTCCCCTGTGTTCCAGTCAAATATTTTGACCACGGAAATAATGTTGATTTGTAAAAAGCATCTCCAGTTGGTCGCACTTGCAAAATCACTGCATTTAAGCCATTTGCCTTTGCACGATCTAAGATCTCAATGGCCTCTGACTTCAATGCATCAACATCCGTTGTCCCTGCCTTGGGATAATCAATATTGAGCACTGTTGCTACCCAAACCCCTTTAAAGGCCTCTTCAAGGTCATCTGAGGAGGTCTCATCCGCATAGTTCTGCATCGGTTGCCCTAAAATCGTTATCGTCAACAAAAGGACTGATACCATTAATTTCATCGTCTTCTTCATATATTGTCCTCATTCCTATAGATGTAATATTCAACTTAATTCTACACTATTGTACTTCATAAATCTGCATCGTTATCACCTTTTAACGAGATTGTAATTCTGCAGTAATAAAAACAATTTCTGCTTAATTGCAATAAACAACATTTGAGCCATCTCCCGATGCCTCAAAACGATTTTCGCTGACGCTGTTTGAGGTTGAACATCCCTCAGCACAGCTTATGGCTCAAATCTTGTTGCATTAAAAAGAAGCCCTCTGATTTCTCATTATTGGACTCCCTATTTTACACATGCTTTAATTTTTAACGGCTAGTTTACAGGTGCTTTTCCAGTGCTAATGCAAGCTGAGAGGGACATGAAGTATTTTTACTGCCACACTTTACATCTTTAAGCCTGCTGATCACATCTGTCACAGGCATTCCCTTTATCATATTACTCAAACCTATTGCATTTCCTGGACATCCGCCTACAAATTCAACATGTCCCACAATACCTTCTTCAATATTAAAAATAATTTCTCTAGCGCAAACGCCAGATGTTGCAACTCTATACATTTTCTATGCCTCCTATTAATGATTCTCTACTATTATAGCGCATTGATAGAGAATATCAATTAAAGACTTAAAATATAACCTTATTTTAATGAAATTTTTAAACGATCACACGTCTATAGGTATTTTTTCCCTCACTTTTTGCAATATAGAGTGCATTGTCTGCATAATTTATAAAAGAGCGTATGGATATGCCCCCAGAATCCCCATTTTCAATAAAAATGGCACCAATTGAGGCACTTACGGTTAAATGCGGGTCTAGAGTATATAATTTTGAAGATTTTTGGCAAATCTCTTCCAGAATACTGTCCACAACTTCTAAATCTATCCCAGTAAAAACCAAGCTGAATTCATCACCACCATATCGGTATGAATATCCTAAATCGCCCACAATATCTTTCAAAAGCTCTCCAAATTGCTGTAGACAGGCATCTCCCTCTTGATGACCAAAAGCATCATTTAACGCTTTAAAATTATCCAGATCAATCATTGCAAACACCAAATTCTGTTTTTGATCAATCGCCTCATTGTAGAGTGCTGGAATAAACTCATTAAAGGCCTGTCGATTATAAATACCCGTCAGCGAATCTATAAAAGAGAGTTCATTCAGCTTTTCAATCATGCGATTGAGTTCGCTTCTCTGTTTATTATTGATAAGTGCTATGGCGAGATGTGATGAGAGCATTTCGATCAATTCAAGATCATAAGTACTGTAAGCATTTTCTTTCAGAGATTGAATGTTGATCAATCCAATCATTTCATGCTCTATCATCAAAGGCCAGATGACAATCGATTTTGAGTAATTTCCCTTTTTTAAATAATCTTCTCTACTCAATTTAATCGCTGCATAATGCGTTTTAATATATTCGAAATCATCCGCATTGTGTATAATCACTGGCATGCGGTTGTTTTTAACCCACACGCTAAAGGATTTATCGTTTTCATAATCAATGTGGCTCATCCCTAAATAAACGTCATTCTCATATTTTGCAATATAAGTAATTTCCTTTTTTTCATCTTCCAGAAGACCGATTGTAAAGGTATCCATATCAAAGATATTTTTGAGTTCGACGTACAAATCTCTCACCAAATCATTTAAATTGTGAACAGAGTTGATCCGCTTAAGGATGTTGTTGACCACTTTCATGTTGTCAATGGATTGTATGAGTACATTATTTTTAATTTCTAATCTCATCAAAGACTCTTGAGCATTGAGTAAGTTAATTTGGTATTGATTCAAGCGCTCTTTGTTTTTGTTTTCGTGATCAAAATACAGATTGATGGCATTAAACGCGCGTTCCCATTCAGACATGGCCCTATAACACTTGGACAGATAACTATAATATTCCGAATAAACAAACTCCCAGCGATTCTTTTTGCTGAGCTCCAATGACTGTTCAATAAAAGAAATGCATGTTTTATGTTGATTCTGATTCACTAGAAAAGCCATGTATTCTGATGAAATCTTTGGATAATAAAATAACTGTTCATCTTTAATCAGGGCGTTAACCGCTTTTTTAAAAAAAAGATCCGCATCTTTATATTCGTGAATCAAATCAAAATATTTAGCTTTAAGATAATCCACATACGCTAAAAAGTTAAAGGACTCTCTATCGTAAAGAATTTCCTCACACCACAAGATATAATTAAATGCCTTTTCAGGTGATTTAAGCTGAATATAAGCTTCTGCATAATTTGCCAGTATAACATAAGCTTTATCGTAATCTAAAAGCGAGATGCTTTCATTGACTTTATCCAAATACTCCAATGCTTTTTCAGGCTGGTGTATGCCCAAATAGGCATCCGCAATATTACTATGAATAACGGGCAGCAAATCACTTCTGACTTCATAGCGCTCCACTATGGTCTTAGCGTTTGATAGATGCTCTATAGCCGCCACATAATTGCCAATGATATTTTGCGCGACACCCAGATTGTTCAGAACTGGAGGGCGTAAAGCCTCTAACCCCTCATAAAAAGTATAGCTCAAAGCCATGATGTACTGACTGATACCATCGTTGATATTGCCCTTTTCCACATTGATGACGCCAAGATACATGTGTGCTTTGGATATGCCTAAGTAATCATTTGCTTCAGTGGAAAGGTTCATCAATTTATCAATCAACAACAAAGTCTCAGAATCAATCGTATGCAGATTCAAGCTGATCTGATTTGCCATTGCCTCTATTTGTTGCCTGATTTCATTCATACATTTGCCCACTTTCTTAGATCTCATTAATTTACTCATACCCCAAAACAAATCATTTTAGACGTTTAAAATTAATTTAGAATAGCGAAATAACAAAAGATGTGTTACGATACTCATATAAATTAAAAGGAGTCAAAAATGTTTATTTTAAAACTCATATTTACTATGATTATTATACTCATACTCGTCTCGAAAAAAATAAACATTGGCCTATCGTTGCTTTTGGGGTCACTGTCATTTATTTTATTCAATAAGGCCTCTATTTTCGCATTCATAGGTGTTATTTTCCAAACGCTCACTGATTTAGAAGCTCTAAATTTAGCCCTTGCAGTGGGTTTTATAACCATCTTAGGATATTTGATGGATCGATATCATCTGATGAGTCGCATGATTCAATCGCTTGAAAATCTTCTTGGGAGTGTCAAAGCAACACTGGTTCTCGCACCTGCGCTTATTGGCACATTGCTCGTTTCTGGAGGTGCTTTAATGTCATGTCCTGTCGTGAATTCTTTAGGTGAGCGCATTGAAATGTCAAATGTACATCGTGCTGCAAGCAACCTTGTTTTCAGACATGCACTCTATTTTATCTTCCCACTTTCAACCACCATGATCATTGCTGCCCAAATAGGTAATTACGATCTATTTGAATTCATAAAGCTTCAATTTCCACTGGCAATTGTTTTCAGCCTAATGGGGTACTTTCTCTATGTTAAACCCTATTCTTCTAAAACGCTTTCAAGGGAACTGGGAAATTCCGTTGAAATGTGTTTTAAATCATCAAAAGTCATTTTTCAATTATTGAACTTTATCCTGTATGCGTCACCAATAATCGTGAGTTTACTTGCAACGCTTATTTTTAAATTACCCTTTTCAATAGCTTGTGTTTTAGGCATTGTCACTTCTTTATTGGTACATTTATCCGATCAACACCGAATTCGCGATGATGAAACTTTTTTTATGTCCCTTAAAAAGGGCCTTAAACCACTTATGGTACTCTCAGTTTTTGGCATCATGGTTTTTAAAAATACATTGGGGCTCTTCCCAGACTTGTATGATCAAATGGCTGCCATTGTCTCCATGGGCATTCCAATTGAACTTATCATTGTGATTTGTACAGCCTTATTATCCTTTACTTTAGCCTCTATTCAACCAAGTGTTGCCATCTTATATCCCCTTATCTTACCCATGGCAATAGATGAGCAAACTAAACTGAGACTGGCGATGTTTATCTACACCACTGGATTTGTATTTTACTATATTTCACCACTCCATCTTTGTCAGGTATTAACAGTCGAATACTTTAATATTGATACAAAAGCACTCTACAAGCAATATCGCCTGATATTACCCTTCCTATTTGCAACTATGATTGGGATCTACTATATCTCTGCTTAAGTCATGCTCATTTAAAAGAGCTCAAAACCATTCCCTCTGAAAACTAGAATTGTTTTGAGCTCTTTTTTAATTTTCTTGTGTGAGAATGCCCTTGCCTTCCACAAGTTTTTTAACAAAAGTCGTATCTAATTTTGAACTTTCCACTAGAACATCAGACCGTTCATCAAGAAGCATAAGCGCTTCTACGTCTTCATAGGCCTCTTTATCATTATCCTCTGCGACAACTTGTGTCAAAGTCACATGAGTTGCATTTTTAAAATCAAACACTTGTCGCCCGTTTCTATAGAATTGTGTGTTTTCAACCGTGATTTTATCAGCATCTTCGAAGACAAGGCCACAGGCCTGACAATCTGAAATCAACGAATTTGAAAGACTCACTCCTACAACTTGATCTAAATTGAGTCCATTATAGCCACAGCCAAATAAAATAACGCGATTGATCTCCACATTTTTTGAAGCCTTAATGGCAAGTACATCTCCCACACAATATTCTCTCAGGTGACCTAATCTTATACCATCCAGTTGGATATTCTCACAACCATCCACTATGAGCACTTCAAGATAGCTGTCTGCAATGACGTCAACTATGCCTGACTCAGATAAAACCGTCATATTCTTGACATTTTTAATTCTAAGAGTGCCCTCCTCAATTTCAACATATTCATTGTCAATCTCTAAGTCATATGGCAACGTATAAAGTCCTGGTTTCAAATAGATCGTTTTATCAGGGCCTATTGCGGCCAAAAACTCAGCAGTATTTGAAACTTTAACCGACTCTGATGCTTCCGGATTTAACAAAATCCTCTTTTTCCCATCCGTAATCTTTGAAAACGCTTCCATCTGTTTAAATCTTTGTGAGAAATTCAGATCATCTGGTGTATATCCCAGTTCAATCAAGTAATTGTTCAATGCTTTACTATAAACATGGTTATTTTCATTTAAAAGCTTTTCTATATTGATCAAAATTGGTGTATACGAAGACTTTGGATTCTCTTTAATATAAGTTTTATAACTGCTTAAATATTCATCGGCTATATAGCCTCCAGCATAATTATAACCTTCTATAAAATAATCGTTGGGCAATATATAGAGCTCGAATAGATAATCTGCCAGATATTTGGCTTCTTTAAAATCTTCAAGATCTCTGTGTGCTTGATAGTCCGCATCAAATGCCTTTATTGCATTTGCCAGTTCATCTGCGGACACCATTAAATAGCCATCAGATTGTATTGGAAAGAAATTATATTGAAGCTCTTTCAAAGATAAATAGTCTTGCACAAGGGGATCATCAACGCTTACTGCTCGATCTATAAACTCGGCACTCGGTGAAAAGTATGGAAAGCCTTCTTCATATTCAATACTCAGACCATTTTCAACTAAATACGCACCAAGTGCGTGTAACTCTCCTTTTACATGCGAATTGACAACAAGCTTTCCTGCGGATTCACTATAAATAAAGAGCTCATCAAATTGATCTAGGTCATACAATTTTAATTGGTCAATCCAATCACGGCCGTTATCATAACAACTGAGCTCATAAAATTCAACAAATTGTCTAACCAATCTAAGCGGCTTTTCCGTATAAATCATGCAGGTTTGCAACATCTCTTTGCCTCTGCTGATGCGTTTCATATCTGATGCTTGTAAATGATCTAGATAATTTTCATAGTTTTCGTACAGATCATTGTCCTCAAATTGACTCGTTCTAATCTTTTGCTTAAACACCGCATCAGAGATCAGATCTTGAAAGTAAGTATCCGAGTAAATTTTAGAAATCAATTCCGAGGGCTTGCTGTATCTAGAGACAAATGTATTGGGCGGCGCTGATGACTTTTGCGTCAAATTAAGTTCTAAATTAGAATCTTTATACACTTGCCTTTCTTTAACAATGCCCTGACCGGATTTAAAGACATACTCCAAAGTGTACTGCAAATCCTCAGGAATGTTCTGCTGATCAGCAAACTCATACATCACTGTGATCTCATCTTTTTCAATGCTTTTTACAGTGGCTTGTACCTCTAGCATACCTAATTTGGGGTCAATCATTGACGTCTGCCATGTATCCCCTTCTGAAATATCATTTTTTAGAAGAATCATCTCGTTTTGATCATCATAATATATCGTAAAATCTTTATCAGTCACCTTATAGGCTTTATAAAAGGCATAATCGCCAGTGATATCGTCTGTTGACACGCCAGAGTCCCCTTCAAAATAATATAATTTACCTGTATTTGGCGATATAATCTCGTCAATTCTCACACAGGACTCATATCGATTCAAATCTGGCACACCGTTATAGTACAAGGTTTCATCTAGATTAAAATGGAAAAACTCTTTTAAATTCAGTTCACTCGCCTGAATAACATCCCCTTTATTAGGAATTACATCCCCTTTATCGGTTAAATTATCTTTTGAATTGTCTTTTGAACATCCCGAAACGATGAAACTCATACAAACAATGCATAGGATTGCAATTATAAAATTTTTCTGTAGCCTTGCTGATACCATAATTTCCCCCTAAACTGATTTTCTTTATAAATCTTAGTATAAAATAGGTGCTTCACCCATACAATATCTAGATTCTATGTAACGACACAAAAAGAGCGCAACGCTCTCTTAGTGTCAGTGATATATTATAATTTCATTTTACAAGATGATCCCATATGGATAACAGATCCTATATAAGAGTCTTATGTGAGTCTTATGTGATTCCTGTGTGAGTCTTACGATTTTTACTTTTTAGAATTGATTTTTGCCTTTTATAAGTTGATTCGATTTTCTAATAAATAACCGGTCACTGCAAAGAGCAGTGCACTCATCACTAAACTGTAAACAATGCCAATATTTAAAGATAAATGCAAATTGGAATTGAACACGATGTCATTTGTCGTCGCATAGAACATAGCCGAACCATTTCCAGTCAAACTTGAGACCAAATCCGAAATTTTAATTTTAAAATAATTAATGACAATAAAGATACCGAATGTAATGGGCCCTTTAAATCGAACATCTGTAAAAATACTCTTAAAGAGTGCAAAAGAAAGAAAAATGGTAAGTGCAAAATCGATAACTGAGAATATACCTAAAACCAATATTTTAATGATGATCCAAATCTCATTGGCATCTAGTCCACCTAGATCAAATATAAACTCGAAGTCAGTAAGATTCATTATTTTAGCATTTCCAAATATAAACAAAAGATAGATCAAGCCTATAAAGAAACCTTCCAGAAGAGCAAAGAGAACTTTGGCACCCAAAATTTGATAGCCGTTGAATGGTGTCATAAAGAGCATATAGCCTTCTTGCTTAAACATATCCTGTCTGAGCAACGTAATGATATCAATAAGATATAATATCATAAATAGAAATGCCAGAAAACCTCCAAATAGGGCAAAAATATTACCATTTTCAAAATATCGAACCGATTCATCTATTTGAAAATATCTAAAAACTGCGAATGCCTCACCCAAAAGGATCATAATGCAAGCCACTAAAAACACTGTTTTTTTACGAAGAAATTCAAATTTAAGTAATTTAAGCATGTGCAAAAACCTCCCTGTATATATCTTCAACAGATTTGCCTCTCTCAAATCTCAGATCTTCCGCTCTCCCTTGTAAAACAATGCGCCCCTTTCCAAGAAAGACAACTTCATCGAGAATTTGTTCAATTTCAGTCACCAAATGCGTCGAGAGAATCATGACGCTATTTTCATCAAATTGTTCTATGATACACTCTTTAATTTTAGTTCTGGAAATTGGATCTAAACCATTTAAAGGTTCATCCAGCATGACCACTTCGGCACGTCTACTAATGGTCAAAGAGATCTTAAGGCGCGCCCTCTGACCCGTTGACAAACTCGATACCTTTTGATTGAGATCAAGTTCCATAAAGTTCATCAGATCAAGCGCTTTTTCCATATCAAAATCGGCATACATATCCTTATAAAAGGCAATACTATCCTTGACCTTCATCCATCCATAGATGAAATTTTCCGTTGGCATATAAGCCACTTTGGATCTGGTTTCATGAGAAGGTTTATTGCCACATACGGTTATCTCTCCCGATGATTGCTTGTGCAAATCCGCAATAATCTTCATCAACGTGGTTTTGCCACTTCCATTGGGTCCAAGGATGCCATATATTTTACCCGCTTCAAACTTAAGTGTAAATTCTTCAAGAGCCACTTTGCTCATATATTTTTTATTTAAATTGATGCAATTAATTAATATTGACATCTTGTTGGTCCCCCTTCTCAAATTGACAATTTATTTTATCAATAATGTTTTCTCTGCTGTAATTGAGCTTAGTCATACCTTCTATAAAAGTTTTTACCATGTCGTCAACAAGTGTTTCCTTCATCATTAAAATCACCTCATCATCTTCTGTTACAAAAGTACCCAACCCTCTTTTGCTCTGGCAGACTGCTTCTGTCTCTAACTCTTTATAAACACGTTGTATGGTGTTGGGGTTCACTTTCAATTTAATCGCCAAATCACGTGTTGACAATAATTTTTGCCCGCTAGGAATTTTCCCAGAGACAATATCATACTTAATCATGTTCATGATTTGCTGATAAATGGGTAGATCGTTGTTAAATTCCATATCGCATCCTCCTCATTGGATTTCAAAACGTTTCGTCTGTATTAATGCGATAGTACACCAACTCATTCGTAAATTCAAGACCTTTAATGTAATTCTAATGCAACACTTATCATTCTACAAAAAAGAAATGTCCTTTGTGTGACCAAAAGACATTTCTTAAAAATAAATTAGAGCATAGATTATAAATTAGAACATGGATTTTGTTGCAACTATATTTACACCTGTGTTGAGTATATTTTCAACAATTATTTCTCCTGACTTTACAGGCAATTCGATTTCAAGCGTTTTTATAACATTCATAGCATCGGCCACGATTGTCTTTGGAATCGGGCCATCTGAGTTAACTGGGAGCCTTTCCACTTGAACACCTCTTAGTCGAACACTTGTGGGTAACATACATTGTTGATCAAACTTATAGTTTTTTATGTATTCATACCCACGGCTACATCTGCTGCCGTATACGTTCTTAATCTGATCACCCCACTTGGAGTATTCAATAGACATATTACAGTGAACTGGGCACAAATTACAAACCAACTCTTTCACGTTAGAATCATTCATAGCTAATCTCCTTATGATATTTGTCTTGGAATCAGCCAAAACATTGACTATGAATATAATATCCACTTTCTAACAGTTTTAAACATTTTTTTTGATACTATCTTGCAATTTTACAAGTGTTTTTTGATTCAAGGAAACGACATCCATAAAGGGCGAGTTTGCCTTCCATTTGCCCATGCCGCTGCTTTGAAACGCAAGGAGTTCAATTTTATCTCTATAGGGTGATTTCGTGATGCTATCAAGCGCCAACACTTGCCTTTCTTGATCGTTATAGTTGGGCACAATAACTTGCCTAATCCAATGCGGCTTTTGGATTGCCTGAATATATTCTAGAAATTCGAGCGTTTGAGCAAGATTGCCACCAGTCAAATCAGCATACGCCTTTGGCTCAGTATGTTTGACATCTAAAATAACCAAATCTACAATTTCTAGCAGGGCCTTTATAGTTGGACTGAGCATACAGCCAGATGTATCCAGTGCTATGTGAATACCTTCAGCTTTCAGTCTTTTGCATAAAGGTATTAAACTTTCGGATTGTACAAGAGGTTCTCCCCCTGAAAAGGTCACACCTCCTCCATTTTTAAAATAAGGTTTCATCTTCATAATCAAACTGAATAGGACATCATGATCCATCCAGTTTTCAGTTTGATCCTGCCAGGATTCAGGATTGTGGCAGTAATGACATCTCAGGGGGCACCCCTTTAAAAAAATGACGGTCCTTATGCCAGGACCGTCTAAAGTGCCCATGCTTTCTATGTGAAAAACATTAAGCGCATATTTCATTTTTCTACTCCTTATAATGCTGTGTGGAAAGTTCTGTTGATGACTTCTAGCTGTTGTTCTCGACTCAATCTGTGAAAATGAACCGCATATCCTGAAACTCGAATGGTCAAGTTCGGATACTTATTGGGAGACGCCATCGCCTCTATCAATTTGTTGCGATCCAACACGTTAACATTGAGATGATGCGCCTTTTGATAAAAGTAGCCGTCCAGTACTGTTACCAAATTTGATTTTTGAACTTCCATATCTGCACCTAAAGAAGAAGGTGTTATGGAAAAAGTACATGATATACCATCTCTACAGGCGTCATAAGGAATCTTAGCAACTGAGTTTAATGAAGCCAGTGCCCCATTGAGATCTCTATTGTGCATTGGATTCGCTCCCGGTGCAAAGGGTTCCCCGCTTTTTCTGCCATCTGGTGTACTGCCTGTCTTTTTTCCATAGACCACATTCGAGGTTATGGTCAAAACAGACAAACTGTGTGTGGCATTTCTGTAAGTAGGATGCTTTCTCAATTTTTCTATAAAGTTTTCAGTAAGTTTCACTGCAATGGCGTCCACGCGATCATCATCATTACCATAGCAGGGAAATGACCCCTCTGTAATAAAGTCTTCAATAAAACCACGTGCATTTAAAACAGGTTTCACTTTGGCATATTTTATAGCTGAAAGTGAGTCTGCTGCCACAGAGAGCCCTGCGATACCAAAGGCCATAAAGCGATGTACCTCTGTATCATGAAGTGCCATTTGCGTCTTTTCGTAAGCATATTTGTCGTGCATGAAATGGATAATATTAAGGGTATTTACATACTTTTCACAGATCCAATCCAAATAACGATCATATCTTTCCCACACTTTATCAAAATCTAAAACCTCATCATCCATAACGGTGTCTTGAGGCCCTATAAGTTCGAAATTCTTTTCATCATGACCCCCATTAAGTGCCATGAGTAGCGTTTTAGCCAAGTTACATCTGGCGCCAAAAAATTGCATCTCTTTTCCAAGCTTCATAGCAGATACACAACAGGCAATACCATAGTCATCACCATAAACAGGTTTCATGATATCATCGTTCTCATATTGAATGGCATCTGTTAAAATACTGATTTTTGCACAATACTTTTTAAAGGCTTCTGGTAATTTTTCAGACCACAAAACAGTCATATTGGGTTCAGGTGCTGGCCCTAAGTTCGTAAGTGTGTGTAAAAATCTAAAAGAGTTTTTAGTCACAAGCGGCTTTCCCTCTACACTGATGCCACCAATCGCCTCTGTGATCCAAAGCGGATCTCCAGCAAAAAGCTGATTGTAGTCAGGAGTTCTAAGCTGTCTTGCCAATCTCAATTTGATGACAAAATCATCCATGATCTCTTGAATCTGAATTTCTGAATAGATGCCCTCTTTTAAATCTCTTTCAGCATAAATATCTATGAAGGAACTCACCCTGCCAAGTGACATTGCAGCACCATTTTGCTCTTTTATTGAAGCAAGATAGCCATAATAGATCCACTGAACAGCTTCTCTTGTATTTTTTGCAGGCTTTCTGATATCATCTCCATATGCTTTTGCCATTTCGATCATTTTGTTTAGAAAATCGATTTGTTTATAGAGTTCTTCCACTTGTCTAATATTTTCTTCCAGCATTGGCTTTTGAGCATAACACGCTTTATCCGCTTTTTTCTGCTCTATTAAGTAGTCCATCCCATAAAGTGCAATTCTTCTATAGTCCCCAATAATGCGCCCACGTCCATAGGCGTCAGGAAGACCAGTAATCACACCGCTTCTTCTGAGTGTTTTCATTTCATCAGTATAAACTCGAAAGACACCTTCATTATGTGTGGTCTTGTAGTCAAATTGTGCCAAGACTTCTTCTGAAAGACGCTTACCATAGGCTTCACAGGCTTGAGTTGCCATGCGAATACCACCAAATGGATTGACGCCTCTTTTTAGGGGTTCATCTGTTTGAAGTCCTACTATGATCTCATCTTCCTTTTGAATATAACCAGGTTCATAGCTTAAAAGAGAGGAAACGTGATCCACGTCTATATCTAAAACCCCATCACGGCTCGCTTCTAATTCTAGAAGCGCCTCAACTTTCTCAAATAAATTTTGCGTACGTGGGGTACACCCTTCTAAAAAGCTTTCATCCCCAGTATATGGCGTGATGTTGCTTAGAATAAAATTTCTGACATCTACCTCACATGTCCAATTGCCATCTGTAAATCCTCTGTGCTCATCTCTAAACTTGCCTTGATCTGTTTTAGTACTTATCATGGATTAGCGCTCCTTTTTATTATAAACTTACCAAGGCCACGTCTTTGACATTTTTTGTATATAAAAAAGCCGACGTGCCTAGGCTGTAAGCGCCCAGGCGGTCGGCTAATGATTTTAGATACTCTCAATCCCTCGTGGTTTTCCACTGACTCCGCCAGTCTTGAGATACTCAAATTATAATAGATTTAAAAAGATCTGTAAAGGTCTATTTAGAAATTAATGCTTTTGCACGGTTAGCTACATTTTCAGCGGTAAATCCAAATGCTTCAAACAAAATGTTGCCAGGTGCAGATAAGCCGAAATCATCTCTTCCGATGACGTCGCAAGCATATTTATGCCATCCAAATGTGGTTGCCGCTTCAACAGCAAGCTTTGGAACACCTTTAACAAGTACTTCTTTTTTATATGCGTCAGATTGAGCATCAAATACTTCTTGGCATGGCATGGAAACAACTCTTGCATCGATGCCTTCTGCTTTGAGTAATGCTTGCGCTTCAACACATAAAGACACTTCAGAACCAGTAGCGATTAGGATTACAGCTGGTTTCTCAGCTTCTTTAGAAACCACATAAGCACCTTTAAGCGCCTCTTTAGAAGACCCCTCAAGTGCAGGTAAGTTTTGTCTAGATAAGACTAGAGCTGTTGGTGTTTTTGTGCTCTTCATCGCCATGTACCAAGCTGCACTAACTTCTCTTGCATCAGCAGGTCTGATGACATTTAAGTTAGGAATAGATCTGAGCATAGCAAGTTGCTCGATTGGTTGATGTGTCGGACCGTCTTCACCAACACCAATACTATCATGTGTCAGAATATAAGTTACAGGAAGGCCCATTAAAGCTGCCAAACGAATTGCAGGCTTCATGTAATCTGAGAATACAAAGAAAGTCGCCGCATATGATTTTAAGCCGCCATGTGCCTGGATACCATTACAAATAGCAGTCATCACATGCTCTCTAACGCCAAAGTGTAAGTTTGACCCTGCATAATTTGTTGCAAAGAAGCTTTCTCTCTTTTTCATATCTGAATTATTGGATGGTGATAAATCTGCAGAGCCACCAAATAAGTTAGGAATTCTGTCCGCTAAGTTGTTAAGCACTTTACCAGATGAACTTCTTGATGCAACCGTTTCATTATATGACCAGAACTCTTCTGATTCTAAGTAAGCATCTGGCGTCGCGCCGCTCATCCACAATTCGTATTCGCTTGCTAGCTCTGGAAACTCTTTTTTATAGTTTTCAAAAAGTGTATTCCATGAAGCTTCAGATTTAGAGAGTTCTTTTGTAAGTGCGTCCATATGAGCAGTTACCTCTGCAGGCACTTCAAATGGGTTTTCACATGGCCAGTTGAGGAATGATTTCATTTCCGAAACCCCATCGTTACCAAGTGGTGAACCATGTACCTTATGAGAGCCTTGCTTAGAAGGACAACCGTAACCAATAATTGTTTTCACGATAATAATAGATGGTTTTTCAGTCTCTGCTTTAGCATCTTTAATTGCTTTTTCGATAGCCGCTGTATCGTTGCCATCTTCCACAGTAAGTACTTGCCAATGCATTGCTTCAAAACGCTTTGCAACGTCTTCTGTAAAGGCGATATCCGTACTACCTTCGATTGAAATTTTATTAGAGTCATACATGAGTACGAGTTTACCAAGCTTTAATGTACCCGCAAGTGATGCCGCTTCGTAAGAAATCCCTTCCATTAAACACCCATCACCTGAAATTGCAAAGGTGTGATGGTCCACGACATTGTAACCAGGCTTGTTGAATTTTGCAGCAAGATGTGCTTCTGCCATTGCAAATCCAACTGCATTTGCGATCCCTTGCCCCAAAGGACCTGTTGAAATTTCAACGCCAGTTGTGTGGCCAAACTCTGGGTGACCTGGTGTCAAGCTATTGAACTGTCTGAAATTTTTAAGTTCATCCATAGAAAGTCCATAGTTGAATAAATGTAATAAAGAATACATGAGCATGGACCCATGACCAGCAGATAAAACAAATCTGTCCCTGTTATGCCAATGCGGATTGCTAGGGCTGTGTTTTAATGCCTTTGCCCATAAAGTGTATGCCATCGGTGCCGCGCCAAGAGGTAGTCCTGGGTGACCAGAATTTGCCGCTTGAATTGCCTCAGCTGACAAAACTCTTATTGCATTAATCGTCATATTTTCTACCATAATTAAACCAACCTTTCTTATGTTCTTATCATAAACATTATATAGTGTAACCCCTTTAATAACAATAAAAGAGTTTTAAAATTGTCATTTGTTTATAAAACTTTTATTTGCGATAATAAGGACGGTTTTAAATCAACAAGCGCTTTCACGCCTATTTATTTAGAACCGTCCCTTTTACGCTTTATTTCATGAGACTTTACGCTTGAAAATTAACTGCTTTTGCTGGAATTATAGTCGAAATGGCGTGTTTGTAGATCATCTGCTGTTTGCCTTCACTGTCTAAGACAATCGTGTAACTGTCAAAGCCTCTGACTAATCCCCGTATCTGATAACCACTGATTAAAAAGATAGTAATGTGAGTCTGGTCTTTTCTACATTGATTCAAAAAGACATCTTGCAAGTTAATGGCACTTTTCATAAATCCCCCTCCTTCTATTCTATAATTTATATGGTTGATAGAATCGTCTTTACAACCGCCTCTTTTGATGAGAATGTCTCTAGATCTATCCATTGAATTTCCTCATAACGCTTAAACCACGTCATTTGCCTCTTGGCATATCTTCGGGAATTTTGTTTCAATAGAGAGATCATGGCATCTAAGTCGTAAAGACCATTTAAATATGCGAGAACTTCTTTGTATCCTATACCCTGCATTGATTGAAAACTATCATCTAATCCAGATTTTTTTAACTTTTCTACTTCCTCTATTAAACCGGCCTCAAGCATAAGATCAACACGTCTATTGATTCGATCATATAGCTTGGATCGCTCTCTTGTCAACCCAATTAGAACCACTTCATACGCCTTGGTCCTGACGGGGTCCAAAGTAAAGTCGCCCACGTTCTTTCCAGTTACTTTGTTGATTTCTAACGCTCTGATGACACGCCTGATATTATTAGGATGTATTTTTTCAGAGGCTTGAAGATCAACTTGTTTTAATAAATCGTGTACTGCGTTGTTGCCTTCAAGCTCGGCTTTGCTTTCAAGTGATTGACGATACGTTTCATCCGATGCATTTTCACCAAAGTGCATTTCATAGAGCAACGCATTCACATAGAGTCCAGTTCCGCCTGTAATCACAGGTATTTTGCCCTGGGCATGCAGTTTGGAAATAACAGCCTGAGCATCTTGTCTGTACTCACTGACAGAGTAATTCTGATCGGGTTCAACAAAATCGATTAGATGATGTTTAACCCCTTGCATTTCATCTATTGTGGGCTTAGCTGAACCGATATCCAACCGCTTATAAATTTGTACCGAATCACATGAAATAATTTCAGTATCAAGTGCTTTCGCCACATCAATTGAGATATCCGTTTTGCCAACGGCTGTTGGTCCCACTATCACCAATATTTTTTTCATGGTTTCTCCTTGATTTTATATGAGATAAAGCATATGATAGCCCATTTACGTGAAACTGACTTCTGACGCTCTAACCCATACTTATATCATATATTTTTAATGTAAAAACTTCAACCTTGTGTCTGTTACTTTTTAAAGAATGCGTTTAAATTTTTTTTCGATCTCCGATTTACTAAAGCTGATGATGATCGGTCTGCCATGTGGACAGGTATAAGGTTCATTGAGGGTTTTTAATTGCTCGAGTAAAGAGTCAATTTCTATACTTGAAAGTTTGTCATATGCTTTTACTGCGCTTTTGCAAGCTTTACTCATGAGCTTTTCAAGTACCAAGTCGTCCATCTTATGAGACAAACCGTCCATGATTTCCAATAATATCGCCTTGGCGGTTTCAATGTTAAATAAGTTTGGTATTGCCCTGATGATCACACTCTTATCTCCAAATAGTGAAACTTCATATCCCAATCGATTGAAATAAGCTTGATGCTCATTGAACTCATGTATGCCCAAATGATCCAATTCTAGGATTTCAGGCAACAACAATCCCTGAGAGAACATATCCCCCTTTTTATATGCCGCCACAAAACGCTCATAAAGAATTTTTTCATGCGCCGCATGTTGATCAATTAAATAGAGTTGATTCTCCTTCTCATAGAGCAAGTAGGCGTTGATAAACGTGCCAATGTAGTTAAGGCCATCATAAATGGAATCCGCCTCTATGGGTTTATCAAAAAAACTGATTTCGTCCGAAAATTCAATGAGCGGTTCTAGAGAAACCTTTGAAAAATCCACTTTTGGGGGTGCTTTATAGACATGCTCGTGCGTCGCCTCTTTTGAAATAAAGTTTTTGGGCAGATTGCTGTCTTGTCCTTTTTCAAAAGATGCTTTTTCATAATGAGCGCCTTTTCGGTATGGATACTGCTCATCAGCCAGAACAGTGGCATGGTCATGCCTTCGAACGCTGGACTGATCAGGTTCTTGATCCGTAGAATATTTTAAATTACTCGGAAGATCTTTTCCAGATTGAACCGCTGACTGATCTTGCACTCTTGTTTCAGCTTGAATCACTCCCTCATCTTGAACTTTTATTTCAGTTTGAGCACCCACTTGATCTTGGATCGCCGCTTTGTCTTGGATCATTGATTGATCTTGGATTATCGTTTGATCTTGAATTATCGTTTGATCTTGAATCGCCACTTGATCTTGGATTGCTATTTTATTTTGAGTCTCTACTCGATCTTGAGGCTTTGCGTCCTGTTGAACAAGGGGCTTTTCAATGGCATTCTGTACGCCATGAACCTGCGGCTTCAAACTCACTTCTGGTATTTGATTTTGAAGATTGAAGGCCTTTTTAAGTGCCGTATAGATAAATTGCTTTAAAACGCCATCATCATGGAACTTAATTTCCGTCTTAGCAGGATGTATGTTGACGTCAATCTTATCTGGATCAATTTCAAGAAACAAGAAACAGACAGGATATCTGTTGTGCATCAAGTACGGCTTATACGCTAAATTTATAGCGTCTTTGATCACATCACTCTTGACATATCGCCCGTTTACAAAGATAATCTGTTGCTGCTTCGTACCCTTAGTATAATCAAAAGTAGAGATATACCCCCTGAGCTTTAAGAAATCAAACGCATCTTTGATTTCAAACAAATGCTTGATCAGTGTACGGTCATAAATTGAAAAAATGGTGTTTTCAAGTTTTTCGTCTCCCGGTGTCCTAAACACCATTTGATCATCTGTAGAGTATTTAAAGGCAATCTCTGGATGAGACAGGGCCAAATGCCCCATGATCTCAGAAATATGTTTGGTTTCGACAGAATCGCTTTTTAAGAATTTTAACCGTGCTGGCGTATTGTAAAATAAATCTCTCACCACAATACTCGTACCACGTTTGGCACCCATTTCGCTCTTGTTTTTAATGGCACCGCCAGAGGCTTCTATTTTAACACCATAGTCATCATTTTCTTGCATGGTGATCACTTCAACATTTGCTACTGCACAGATACTTGCAAGTGCCTCGCCTCTAAACCCAAGTGATATTGTTTTATAGAGGTCGTCTATTTTTCGAATTTTACTCGTGGCATGACGTTCAAACATCAAATCCACATCATCACGGTGTATGCCACAGCCATTGTCTACAACTCTTATGAGTTTTTTACCGCCTTTTTTGACGTCCACTATGATTTCCGTGGCGCCAGCATCCACTGCATTCTCAACCAATTCCTTGACCACCATTGCAGGTTTCTCGACAACTTCTCCTGCTGCAATTTTGCTGGATGTGATTTCATCCAGTCTCAATATTCGATTTCTATGCATTGAAAACGCTTCATTCATCTAATCACTTCCCATTTTTAAACTGACTGACGATTTGATACAGTGTATTCATGGACTCTATAGGCGTCAGTTGTTCAACATCTATATTTTCAAGGTATTTAAATAAGCTCTCATCGATTGTATAAGCACTTCTCGCGGCATTTAATGCCTCCATCTGTTGCCCTCTTGCGTCATCACTTGGAGCATCACCTAGCGTCTCATTTGGAACATTTTTAGAATCCGTTGTTTTGTCTTCGGCATTTAAATTGTGAATGTTGTTGTTGATGTCGTTAACTTCTAATTTTGCCAAAATCTCTTTTGCGCGCTCAATCACAGGATTGGGCACACCGGCAAGTTTTGCCACTTGTATCCCATAACTCTGATTGGCGCCACCGCGTTCAATTTTTCTGAGGAATAAAATGTCATCTTTGGATTCTTTAACGGATATTCTGAAGTTGCAAACTCCATGTAACTTACCCTCTAACTCCGTGAGTTCATGATAGTGCGTGGCAAAGAGCGCCTTCGTCTTAAGCTTTGAAATATACTCCACCACACTCCACGCAATGCTAAGGCCGTCATAGGTACTGGTCCCTCTGCCAATCTCATCGAGTATGATCAATGCCCTAGGCGATGCATTATTGAGTATATTGGCAAGCTCATTCATCTCCACCATGAAAGTACTCTGACCTTGTGAGAGATCATCCGACGCACCTACTCTTGTGAAAATACGATCCACAATGCCAATCTCTGCTCTATCAGCTGGTACAAAACAACCGATTTGAGCCATCAATGTGATCAGTGCAACCTGCCTTAAATAAGTGGATTTACCAGCCATATTTGGACCTGTAATAATGTAAAACTGATGCGCATCTTGATCGAGCAACGTATCATTTGGAATGAACAACTCGTCATTAAAAATGCGCTCTATCACAGGATGACGCCCATTTTTAATGTTAATTACTTGCTTTTTAGACATCTTAGGCATCACATAGCCATAACGATAGCTGACCTCTGCAAAGGATACAAGGGCATCTAAAGATGCCACTGCATATGCCGTCTTCTGAATGCGTTCGATCTCAACCATAATTTCCTGCTTAAGTGCACTGAAAAGCTCACTTTCAAGTCTCCCAATCTTCTCCTCAGCATGTAAAACGGTTTCTTCGATTTTTTTGAGTTCAGGTGTAATATATCGTTCAGCATTTGCAAGGGTTTGTTTTCTAATGTAATGTTCTGGCGCAAGCTTTGCACTGCCCTTTGAAATTTCAATATAGTAGCCAAAGACCTTGTTAAATCCAATTTTCAAGGTCTTGATGCCCGTCTTTTCTTTTTCCTTATTTTCAATATCCAGAATCCATTGTTTCCCATTGAGTACTGCATCTCTGAGGTTTTCAAGTTCTGTATTATACGTCGTTTTAATGACACCACCATCTTTTAGGGTATAAGGCGGTTCTTCCACAATGGCATCCTCAATCAACTGATATACGTCTTCAAGACTATCGATATCATCATAAATCGTCTTGAGAAGGCCTTCTTCCATCATTTCCAGTCTGGTTTTTATCTCTGGTATGACAAAAAGTGAATTTTTAAGCGCCACGAGGTCTCTAGGATTAATATTGCCATAGACGAGTTTACTGGTTAAGCGCTCAAGATCATAAATTTGTTTCATATATTCTCGCAAATCACTTCTGAGCAACAAATCTTCCACCAAAACCGCAACGGTTTGATGCCTCTTTTTAATGGCTTCAATCTGAATTAAGGGCTCTTCAATCCACGCCTTTAACTTTCTTGCACCCATAGCGGTTGCCGTCTTGTCTAAAACCCAGAGCAAAGAGCCTTTTTTCTCTTTACTGCGCATGGTTTCCACCAGTTCAAGATTACGACGCGTGTATTTATCTAAAATCATAAAATTAGAATCGTGATAGATTTCAATTTTATGAAGATGACTTAAAGGTGTTTTTGCCGTTTCTTCGATGTAAGAGAGCAATGCCCCTGTGGCAGATAACGCAACAGGAAAATCATTCAGCCCAATACTCTCCACTGAAAAAACTTTAAAGATTCTTGAAATAACCTTATGTGCATTTTCATCTCCAAATGCATGTGCATAGTAAGGTGATAAAATCATGTCCTGATCGATCAATGACTGCTCAAGTGCTTTATCAATACCTGTCTGTGAATTAGTAATAATTTCGCTGGGGTCAATTTTTATAATTTCATCAATAAGGCGTTCTACTTCTAAAATCTCTGTGGTCTTAAACGTCCCTGTGGTGATATCACAGTAGGCAAGTCCAAACTTTTGCTCGTTCATTGAAATGGCAGCAATATAATTGTTTTCTGTGGCATCCAGCATGTCCGGATCAATGACAGTTCCAGGGGTTATCACCCTTATGACTTCTCTCTTGACAATGCCCTTGGCAAGTGCAGGATCTTCCACTTGTTCACAGATGGCAACTTTAAAACCCTTTTCAATCAGCTTTTTGAGATAGCCCTCCATAGCATGATATGGAATGCCACAGAGTGGCGCGCGTTCTTCAAGGCCACAATTTCTACCCGTTAAAGTAATTTCAAGTGCTTTAGATGCAACCACTGCATCATCAAAGAACATTTCATAAAAATCGCCTAATCGATAGAATAAAATGTAGTCTTCGTACTGTTCTTTTATTTCAAAGTATTGACGCATCATTGGCGTCAATTTGTCCTTATTGATTTTGCTCATATGTTGCGGCCCCCTAATTATGTTCTTGCTTCTCTATCTAATTGATTTATCATCTGACGACTTCAACAAGCTCGCCAAATATCGAAAATTTCTTTGGTTGAGTGGCTTTAACTTTTACAAGTTTACCTGTAAGTGATAAATCGCCTTCAAAATTAACTGTAACATGCTGACGCGTTCTACCCATTAAAATTTGATCAGACGATTTAGAAGCCCCTTCCACCAAGACTTCCAGTATTTCATCCTGATGGCTTTGAATCTTTTCGTTGACCATTGGATTAAACATTGCCAGAAGCTCTGTCATGCGTTGATGTTTTTCTGCTTCATCAATTTGTGGCTCTATCAATGCCGCAGGTGTCCCTGTACGCTTTGAATAAATATAGGTAAATGCCGAATCGAACTGGACCTCTTTCATTAATGAGAGCGTCTCTTCAAAATCAGCTCGCGTTTCCCCAGGAAAACCAATGATCAAGTCAGTTGAAATGGACACATCAGGCATCAGTTTTCTGGCTTTATCCACAATTTCAAGATATTGTTCCCGCGTATATTTTCGATTCATGGCTTTCAATATGCGATTGCTCCCCGCCTGAATTGGCAGATGTAAATATTCGCAAACATGCTCGCATTCAGCCATGGTTTCAAGCAGTTTATCCGAAATATCCTTGGGATGTGAAGTCATAAATCGAATCCGCTCAATGCCTTTTATATCGTTTACTTTTCTCATCAAGTCAGCAAAATCCATAGGACTTTCAAGTGTTTTACCATACGAGTTGACATTTTGGCCCAATAAAGTAATCTCTTTTACGCCATTATTCACAAGATCTTGTATTTCTTCAAGGATATCCTCTGGCTGTCTAGAGCGCTCTCTGCCTCTAGTGTAGGGCACAATACAATAAGCACAGAAATTATCACAGCCATACATCACGTTCACATAGGCTTTAATGTCTTTTTTTCGGTTTATGGCAAGGCCTTCCACCACATCACCTTCACTTTCCCACACTTCAACCACTTGCTTGTGAGATGAAAGTGTCTCTTCAAGAAGCGATGGAAAGTTATGCAAATTATGCGTTCCAAAGACAAGGTCCACATATTTATATTGTTTTTTTATCGCCTCAACAACATGCGGTTGCTGCATCATACAGCCACAAACTGCTAAAACCAAGTCTTTTTTGGTTTCCTTCAAATGTTTGATACGTCCTAAATTACCATACACCTTGAGTTCTGCATTCTCACGGACGCAACATGTATTAAAAATAACCAAATCCGCTTGGTCAAGTTTCTTGACCATGACATAACCCATATCTTGAATCATGGCATCCAGTTTTTCTGAGTCATGTTCGTTCATCTGACAACCGTATGTGACTATAATGGCTTTTTTCTGTTTGCCTTCTTCTCTATAAATTTGATCGTTGATCTCTCTAATATTGCGAATGATTTCATCATTTTTATTCAACAGTTCCTCTACAGAAACCATATTAAGTATTTCTCTGTTTGACATTTCAATCCTCCTAAAAATCGTTCTCTATCATTATAACAGATTTCAATTCTCAATTAAACTTTGTGGATTTTTGTTTACAAATCGCATATATTGCAAATCTCTATAAATAATACAAAGGAGGCTTCGAATAGAAACCTCCTTTGTGTAATAATAATATAAGTCCGAAGAGAGTTAGATTCGAATCCACTGACACTTCCATGTCGGGTAGATATTAACTAAATGCATCAAACCACACTGCCCTTATCGCTTTCCTCTTTAAGGAACCTATTGCATTTTAATAAAATTGCTCTATTTATAATTGTTATCTGAATAATAGTCTCTAATTTGATTAATGATTGCCTCGTCACCACTAAGTTTTGCAAACTCAACTATTTCGTTAATCATATCTTCCACTTGAATTACCTCATTATCAATTAAAATCTTTTTTAACAAATAGTCAATTTTAACTTCATTACATTTTATTCTAGTATTTGTTTCTATGTGTAATATTTCATCATACATAGTTAAATTTTTAAACATTGATACTAAATTAAAGATCAATGCAATTAAATAGAATATGATAAATGACATCACATAAAATAAAAAACAAAAAACAAAATAGAAAATAATTTCATTAACAATTGACAAATTACTACTTCCAAAAAAATAAATAATGATTAGAAGTATCATCTGTAAACCTATAACTAATGCTAAAAACTCATAGCTTGCAAAAAAACTGTCAACTGTTCTAGGACCATTAACTTCATTTATCTTATGGTATTTCTCTGAACTAAAAAGGCTTGTAATTATTGCAATACTAGTTAACGAAAAGCTAAGTAAACCAAAAAGACCACCAATCGTATATAAAATTAAATCTTGAAACACTGATAATGATGAATCATACAACTCGTAACCATCACATATTAGAATGGAAATAAATAGTACAACAACAATCGCAATACTCATTTTAACTTCCCATTCTTTTATGTTATAAATATCTTTATATTTTTTAAACTCAATTATTCTATTCATCAAGTCATCCTTTAAATTAAACTCATTAGTTCGTATAAAGTCTCAATAAAATCCGTTTTTATCATTTGTTCATCATCGATGATATTTTTCATTGGATGATTTTCTTTTGTGTTATAAACTGCACGACTGCCTATCGCAGTAACATTTACATACCCATTTTGAAAAGCTTTTTCAGCATCAATATCTTCATGAATATTATTAATTTCATCAAGTTCATCCTTTATTACTTGAGAATCGACATTTATTCCCTTAGGTGCATTTGATCTTAAAAGCAGAGATTTTGAGGTGATATTCGCTTTTTTATAACCCTCTAACATCTTACCTGCATTTTGATTTATTTTCTCTAAAAGTAGTGTGTCAGGGTTTGGTGCCTTAATGTCCACTTTTATTTCACTAATCTTTCCAATCTTCTTCAATTCATTTGTTAAATCTTCTAAATTGATTTTGTTTTTCATTAAGGATAAAGTAAAAATAACCGCTTTGTCTCTTAAAGCGTTATTAATGATCCCTTCAAATGCTCTGTTAAACTCCTGATATCCAAATCTATATGCTGTATTAAAAGCAACTCGCTCATTTTTTAAATCAAAATAGAAAGTGATTGATTCAATATTATCCACTGGCTTTGAAACAAGCGTGTTATCTTCTCTTTTTTCCTTTATAAAAATCGGAGCTTCTTTAAATATACGTCCAAAATATGCTCCGTTATATTTCTTCCCTAAATATTCAAACTCATCTAACGTAAAGACAGTTTGGCTATTATGTATTTCTCCATCCGTACCAATATAATCATTACTTTCGATATATTTCATACCTTGCTTTAAATGCTTACTTATAAGTCCTAAATACTTTTCTAATTCTTCTGGATTCTCATATACATCTAAAATATGAGAACTTAAATTTAGTTTTGAGTAATAAATGGTTACAGACATAATCCCTCCGATTTTTTTAATACTGCCCTCACTATAATGAGGTACATTTGTAATTATATCATTTTACTCTTAATGAATACAATCTTCTTCTAAATAAATGTATCAGATACACAATTTGTTTCATAACCAGCATTTAACTATAACATTGCTTGTGAATAACTTGAATCATCTGACAACCGTATGTGACAGTAAGTGTGCAAAGTTATTTCCCAGTAGTTTCATATATTTCTTGATTTTTTTGTAACATCTCATCTACATTTATAATATTGAATTCTTCCCTTTTTGACATTTCAATCCTCCTAAAAATTGTTTTTTACCATTATAACAAATTTCAATTCTCAATTAATCTTTGTGGATTTCTGTTTACAAATCTCATGAAATTTGATTATTAAAAAACTCTTAACTTTACCTTATAATTTATGATATTTTTGAGTATTCTTTTCTATCTTAAAACGTTTTAAAACCAACACTTTAATGTGTTGGTTTTGTTTTTTTGTATCCTATCTTATTTTATGAATTATACCAATATCTTTTTCAATGTAGGCAATATTATTAATAACAAATTAATATTCTATCTTAAAATTTTAAAATCTCAAATCTGTTATACACAACCCTTTCTATTTCGTATTTATCATCAAATAAAATGTTATTGATGCGGTATTTCCAGAATATTTACCTCCATTTTCAGTAACTAAAATATTTGTTGAATATGTTCTCATAATACCTGTTGAAATATCACTGTATGGCACAATTATTTGTCCACTTCCAAAATCAGATTTTGCATCATCATGCTCATACACTACAACATCAAATACAATATCCTCGCCTGTTACTGAAATTGATTTTGTACTATGTGAATAGTAGTATTCTCCATTTATAGATACCCATGCTCCCCATTCATTCCCAACTGAGGGATTATAGTCTATAGTATAGTTAAAATCGAAATTCATTTCTCCATTATTAAAAACAGTTGAAACAGCAGGCGGGTTCAAATTTTCTACGGGGCTATAATTTTGCATCGATTCAGAATACGTAGTTGTATCAGTTTCAGGAACTGTAATAAAATTTGATTCTGTAGCATCACTTTTCTGCTTAGCTTCATTCGAATTTGATAATTCAGATCTTAGTTCTGAATCCGATTTGCTCACGTTTAATTGATTTGCCAATTGACTATATGGTACATACACTTTTCCATCTATTACTTTCATATCTAGTAAAATTTTCTTTCCCTCAATCTCAGTTCTGATATTGTCATAATCTTCAACTATAGGATAAGTTGCAGAATACGACATATTGAATAGTGTTATTACCATAAATAGTGCTAAAATTTTATTTTTCATTAATTGTTCCCCCCATTTTTATTAATGGGTTCTTTATACCCAGTTACGTTTATCTATATCAAATTTAAAGTTAATAATTTGAATCACCTTCTATAATAAAAATAAAGATCGTAGTCAATTAAAATTGACTACGATCTTTATTTTTATACGCTACTATTAACTTTACCATCGTCTAGATAGTCTTTTGCCACATGATAAAGATATTTTATAATCTTTCTCATAACCTCTTTTGGTATTAGAATCCTGATCCTAATTGGCAAATACAGATAGGCTTTTTCAAGCACCCATTCTTCTTGGGCTTCCCCTGAATTGAGTACTAAATCCTTTGCCATTGACTTTGCTTTTAACATGAGCTGATAGAGGATCACTTTAAACTGCTGCCACTCTAAAAGGGCAAATAAAAAAACAGCTGCGATCACTGCAACTACAAAACGGTATTCAAATAATAATGCTTTCATACTACACCTCTTTCTTTATAATGAGTTCATTAATGATTTTCATAACACGATCTTCTGATTCTTTGATCTCTTGTCTTACTTTGATCAATGTTTTTTGAATCATGATGAAGATTGCCCATGGATCAAGCTCACCATTAATGTTAGCCAGCCAATACTTATAATCTGTGATGATCTCTTCTTCGCTGACAAATTCAAGACCTTTCAACTTCCACTCTTCTACAACATTTTTTAGTGTTTCTTTCTGTGCATCCTCAACATATGCCATAATATCTGCTTTGAAATCATCCCAAGAGTTTCGGCCGAGGATCACTCTTGGACAATACTTCCCTGACCAATCCTGATGCTTATAAATTTTAAAATGTGGATACGTTAGGATCAATGCAGCGTTGAGCATTTTGGCGTTCTCTTCTGCTTTTAAGATGTTGCCATTTTCACAGATTTCAATGGCAATAGTTTTCATATTTCCGTTTCCTTTGCCATCTCCTGCATGATATGCGACCTCGTTGATTGGTAGCACTTGCATGATTGAATCTTCATCCACAAAGAAGTGAGCTCCCACATAGGTTTCGTCTGCATTTTCTACATTCTGCATCCATTTGGCGTGCATTTCATCACTTGCTGTTGGTGCGTTGTTTCCTGTGTTGTGATTGGTGATGCCTAAGGCCGTTTTGAGATCGAGCAAAATTTGAGTTCTGACGTTATGCTTTCCGCTGGGTTTAACAATATCAGCTTTGAAATTAATCTCACCTATTTTTTGATCTTGGACGATCCCATTTACAATGGTTAGTTTCTTGATCAATTTTACACTTCCTTTCTATTTTTTAGTGCGTTCACTCACTTTAATGAGCTCGTTTTCTATGCGCTCAGCTCTTGTATCGTGTTTATCAAGCATAGTTGCTGTTCTTGTTTGGAGATCATAACTATTTTCAATACTTGATTTTAGAATCGCAAGTGATTGTGCGACGTTGTCATTTGATCTAGACATTTCATGCATGGCTTTAGTGTTGTTTTCAATGATGCCATTAAACATTTTTAGGAAGATCCAAAATAAGATTGCCAGTGCCACTACGCCTGCACCTGCGGTAATAATTTGTGTTGTTATATCTTGAATGCCCATTCAACCTCCTCATATAATTTTATCTGCCCATAATATCAATGGTGCAATTGGAAAGATCCACAATAAATAAAAGAACATACAAATATGTCCTTTATAATTAAATGGCATCTTTCGATAATCCCATATTTTATAGTCTTTGTTCCAAAGTAGTCCTGCAATAAGTTCTATTACTACCACCGTCGTTCCAATAAGCATCCATAATGCTAGAATGGGTAAATTAAACCATTCGTCATATTTTCCACATATAATAAAAGCTAATCCTCCCACTAGCCCCATTTTTCTATCTGTTGTTCCGTCCCACACTACTTCAATACCAAGATAGATTAATGCACCAAAAATGAATTTAAACAGTATATACATCGAGTATCACCTTCCTCTCTTCATTGAATTGGTCGATATTGGTTTGAATATGATTTTTCATATCGGTGCCAAGTTGAATCATTTGCGCATATTCAAACGGATAGCATTCAAGTTCTCCACTCGCCTTCCAATAGCACGCTTCTGTCGTGTGTCCTTGAATCCCAAGCATCGCTGTGATAACAAGACCTTGTATGGTGGATTGATCTGTATATTCGCAATCAAAGTGTTTAGACTCTCCCAAGCATGTTGACTCAAAGCCTGCAAGAATACGCGCATTACAGGCTTGTCTTGCTTTTTGAATAGCAGCTTCTTTTTGTGCATTAATTTCTACTTCAGTAAAAATTGTTTTCCCTTCAACGTAAGTCTGTCCATTCCATCTAGGGTGATGAAACCCACCTTCTGTGCAACGTCTTTGATACTTTGGATCAGGTATGGATACTAATGCTCCATCTTGTTCAATTTGTATTTTGGGAATTTCATCGAACTCAACGTCTCTTACGAACATTCCCAAATCATCTATTTCTGCTAAATAATATTTCATAATTTACACCTCCGCTCTGAATGAGATATTGTCCATAGAAAAATCCGCTGTTTGTCCTTTAATAATGCCTACATTACCACTTGAATAGATTCGTATAATGGCTTCTACAGAATTACTTATCGTAACGATATCTTTGTTTAAATTGGTTCTGTATCCAGTTGGTAAAGTAAATAAAGTGGTTCCAGGCGTTGTAATGCCATTCTTTATCAAACCTTTTAAATGAACTACACCAAAATCATCTTTATAATATCCTGCTGTTTCATAAGTCAATCCATAATTTACCCAGCCATTTAATAATGTTGGCGCAATCCAATCCTCTTGAATTTTGCTTGCTTTGCCATCTACCTGTAATTCTAGACTTTTAACAGCCAAAGCATTATTCGTTACTGCTTGATTGATATTTCGTGGGTATTCTATTTCTATGCTAGATGGTAAAATATCATAATCATGCGCTATGAATTCTCTTGTGCCATCTAAAAGTGCTGTTAAATTGCCCTCTACTGTTACGCCGATTTGAGGTAATTCTGATTCTGTATATGTTAATGGTTGTTGTAACCAATAATATATCTTTTTACCGACAAAATAATTATCGCATTCAGTTTGATTTGTGAATAAGCTTTCTGGAAATATTAAATAAATACTTGAACTAAAACTCAAAGAATCAAAAAAAGTATATTCGTATATAGGATCATCCCAACTAGAAATCGTATCATTAGGTCTAAAATTAGAAATTAATATGCGCAATTGAGTTACACCGCTAGGTTGTATATAAATGCCGGACAGTAAACTTCTTAAAATATACCCTCTGTCTACAGTTGTTCCTGTATCTTCCCAAACAACATCTCCTGCCTTTAAAGTATAAGACTCTATGTGTTTATTAGTTAAAAATTCTCCATTTAAAATTTCGGAGCTATTATTTTTGATTCCCACTTGAGACCATTCAAATTTTTCCGGATCTGTTGCGGTTAAAGTTAGTGTTGATCCGTCAAATTGTTCGTAGGGTAATGCCGTTGAACCTTCGTTGAGCATTACTTGTTGTGTTAAAGATACCCCTCCCATTATATAAAAATTAAAAAAACCATTTTGCGATACCGTTACAGTTCCACTTGTGTTAGCTCCTATATAGAAAAAATTTAAAAAACTTAAATTTGAATCATATAAAACACCCCATTTATCACCTGTAGCCGGTAGATTAGATATTTTATAAATTCCTACATTAATTGGAATTGGATTTTTATTTCTAATATTTACAGAAGATGTCACAGGAAGTCCATTCGTCGATGAATAACTTCCAAATTCCATTATATTGTCAAATTTATTTATACCTCTACATAAAACACTACATCTTTGAGTAGAGTGCAAACCCTCAAAGTATTCCTCGACAACCGAATTCATTTGATCTGCTGTGTAAGATTCGTATGGTGTTCCTGTGATAGGGATTGTGAAAACACCTGCGTTTCCGTCGACTTCCATAACTTTACCATTAGCAGTTGCGGCATCTGCGTAGCTGTGATAAACACGTAATTGTTCGCCTCCACTAACAATAATTTCATATGAGTAGAATCCAAATAAGGTGTACCATGTATTCTCAACAGGATTTGATACCGATGCTATAGTTCCACTATCACCCATTCTAAATAAAAGTAGAGTGCAATTTGAATTGGTAACTCTGACTCTTATTCTAAAAAATTTATTGTCCGAATTTTTTAGTTCGTCACCAAACAAATACCTAGCTTGTCCTTCTGCTACAGTGCCATTACAGGTCACAGACAATATGTTATTTGATGCAGATAAAACTGCGCTTGGGCTAGTCCACCCAGCCGTCCCATCACCAAAATCACCATTCTTCACTGCATTATACAGCGTCCCCCCACCAAACTTAGCAAGTTGTGATACACCTTTAAAACTGTCTTCTGCTGTAACAGATATTGCATCTTGATTTATCGTCGCAACACCAAAATCTGGCGTATCAATCTTATTCTCAATCACAGCAGTCCTATCCTCTACACTGGTTAATTCAGTGTCTAAAGTTTTAACCGCTTCATCTACTTTATCCCAGTTGTCATTTAATGCCGTTTCTATATTAAAGGTCTGCTGATTATCTGTTGTGCGTTCATATTTAAATAAATTTAAAAACTGTGTTAATTTACTCATCTTCTCACCTCTCTAAATGTGGCATTATCAATAATCTGTGCTTGTACTGTTTCAGCAATCATTGAATCGTTATCTCTTGCCATGCAAGATCTATAGAAGCATCGTTTTGGCAAGTGTGCTGGCTTGGCCCTTTCTAAAGCCCTCTTCAAATTTAATTTTTTCATCTGTTAAGTCCTCCAATCGCTTTTTTAAGCATAAAATAAACCACCCTTTTTATTTACAACAGGTGGTTCAACTTCGCTGTGGATATTTGTTCATATTTGCTTTTATTAAAATGTGATTCTTTAACGCTCACTTCAGGCGTTTCTAAAGGTCAATTATTCGTCCTCTTTCTAATTCACGTCTTCAGATAGAAATTCTAGGCCTATATTTGTAACTTCATCATTTAAGACATTTTAAGTTCAAGACATTTTAAATTCAAAACATTCAAATCAAATGACGGCTCATAATCCCCCTCCTTTCCAACATATTTTTGCATCCTTTTGAAACATCATCTTAACTTTTAAGTTTGCATAAAAAAAGCAAGACTCTAAATGGATTCTCGATAGATCCACTTAAGTCGTGCTTCATATATTGCTATGCTATTAGAATACTACATAAAAAGTGCAATTTGGTGCAGACATAACCTTTTTCACATAAATCTAATTTTTCATTAAAAATAAGCCCATATTTCAGGACATAATATTTCCTTGTAATAACCGAAATCATTGGATTTTAGGCTTCCAACAGTTTAGTCCATTCAGTTTAATTCTTTTTGTTTAATTCTTTTTGTCTAATTCACTTTATTTAATCCATTTTGTTTAATCCGCTCCGCTTAGTTCATTCTGTTTAGTCATTCCACTTAATCCATTCACCAGTTAAGTTCTAACCCTACGCCCACTTCTTGCACAGGGATAGCCTTGTGAATTTCGGCTTTTACAATGAACGACGTACAGTGACAGGGATATAAAAGCTTAACGTCATTTTGTACTAAATAGTGGATCGTCTTCTTCACTTGCTCATCAGCTTCAAATAAATGAAACCCACCGAGCACACCAAGCACTCTATTATCACCTGTTACCTGTTTAGCATATTCTATAATATTGCAAATGCCGCTATGTGAGCATCCAGTAATGATGTAGATCCCCGCCTCACTTTTATAAACTAGTGCTGTGTCATCAAGCACATAGTCATCCATTGCCTTTCCTTGTATAATTTGCTTGCCTATGGCTTTTCTGTTTTCAAAATCATTCAGTTGTGGAATTTCACCTAGAAAAGTGATATTTGGACTCACTTTAACAGGCGTTTTAGATAAGACGAGCTGACATTTCATATTCAGTTCTTGCTCTGACATTGGCGAACCAATTGCCAACGCTTCAAAATATTTCTCGTTAAAAGCTTCTGGATGTGCAAAAACAGTCACTTTTCTCATAGCCTCGTGTTCAAAAAAAGGACTTAACCCCCTCGTATGATCATTATGACCATGCGAAATGACAATAGCATTGATATCGCCCAAGTTGAGCCCTAGTGCTTCAGCATTTTTCATAAACAAATCCGAGTAGCCAACATCTAATAATAATTTAGTACCCTCATCCTCAATGTAGTAAGATACAGCCGGTTCCCCACAATAGTAAGCATCAATATACGTATTATTATCAACCAATACCTTAAGCTTCATTTCACACCTCACTTTTCTCTCATTATTCTTGAGTATATCATATTTTTAAGTAATCATCTTTTATAAAAGACTTTGATTTAAGAATTTTTACGACAACCATTGTCCTCCAAAACCTTGTACCTGTTAACGTTCAATTGCTTAGAGCAGTCTGAACATTCCTGTCTCTAAGCTGGACTAAAACGAATGAGATTCATAAGACTTTTGGCGGCGACAACATTTGTGTCATCTCTTGATGTGCCACAGCAAAAAACCTCCAATGATCACCTTAGACCATTGGAGGTTTACAGAACACTCTTTTATTAACGTATTTCGTCTATTGACGTACTTATGGTGTAACTGTGATTAAGAACTTTCTCACAACGGTTGCCTTTCCATTTTCCAATGTCACCATGACAACCTCAAGCGTTCCTGTTGAAAGGATATTATAATCCTGACCACTTGTGTAATTTGACCCGTTAATTTGAATCAATGACCCTGCAAAGCCTGCGTCCGTTACTGTGATTTTAATTGCAGAGGCTGAAGTTGCTATCCAACCCGTTACAGTACCTGTTGAGTCAGTTCCACCGGGAGCTGGAATCGCTACATTTGTGACGCCTCCCACTGGATTTGAACTGCCTACTGAAAGTGTAATCGCACTTGGCGATGTTGCCTGAACTGCATTTTCAGCAACAGATATTGTAAACGTTCTTACTGCTGTCGTCTTACCTGTTTCTGCTGTTGTCACCACAACTGTTAAAGCTGAAACAGAAGTTGCAATTACATAATCTTCTCCACTTGTATAAGCACTGCTATTAATTGTAATTTCAGATAAAGCTGATCCGGCATCTGTAACTGTAAATTTAATTCTATCGCCATTCATATAAGACCAACCTGTAACTGCACCTGTGGTATCTATGCCACCAGCTGCTGGAATTGCTACATTTGTAACACTCCCCACTGGGTTTGAACTCCCCACTGCAAGCGTAATGGCACTTGGTGTTGTTGCATCCACCATTGGCGTGTTCACAACTGTAAACATATCTGTATCTGGATCATAACCTGTTTTGGCAAATCGCACTTTATACATGCCCTCAAAAGTACCGCTAACTGGTGCCAATAAAAACTCGGTAGAAGGTAAATATGGATCATAATCAGACCCCACTTGGAAATTAACACTGATTAAGTTACCCGCACCATCAAACAATTGGATATCTCCTGAACTTAAGCTTTCAAGAAGCACTGATTGCCCCTTATCTTCAACCGTGACCCAAATTTCACCTTGATCGTACATAAAGGCACTCACTTCTGTGCTATTATCAGCCCAATTTGCAAAATTGAACGCATTGCTTTGAGCTATAACAGTAGGCGTAAAAGGATCAACGCCTGTATAGAGTTTGAAATTGGAAGTATAGTTATTCAAATCGCCGAAGTCTCCGAGTATTGCCAATGTCATTGAATTGGCAGTTTGGCTGATCAACCCATAATGACCAAATCGACTTGAATCCGAATTATAATACACATCAAAAGAATACGTTCCAGACCCAAATACAATTGTATTCGGCATCGAAATGGATGTAATATTTTGATCAAAAGTGACTGTAAAAGTATCTTTTGTCGTGGTAACGCTACTTACTGCTGGCACACTTGAGGCATCCTTAACAGTCACCACACAAATTGCAGAAAAAGTCGTGTTTGCCACAGAAGTTGCCTTAATATTAGCAGTACCCGCAGCCACCGCTGTCACCACGCCATTTGAAACCGTTGCTACACCCGTATTACTTGATGACCAAGTCACTGATTTGTTAGTTGCATTGGTTGGTGTCACTGTAGCCGTAATTGTACCAGTACTGCCTCCAACCGTTAAAGCCATCGATGTTGTGGAAAGGACAACGCCAGTGACGTTTACAGTATCGTTTCCACTGTCGTTGCCGTTATCACCACCTCCACTTGGTGTTGTAGGTGTTACCGGCGTAGAAGGCGCGCCTGGTATTACCTCTACCACTTCAGTTGGCGCGGTTTCAAAGGTAACATTTTTCACACTAACTTCTGCTGAATCTATAGTGCCCTTTCCTGTGATCTTTATTTCTGAATTCACTTTTATTTTTTTGACAACTGTATTTTGACCTAAATCAATATTTGAATTTGCTGCTGAAATTGAAACGGTCATCTCTTTAATGTTAGTCTCTCCTTGTGTTAAAACTGCAACATCAGGTGCATCCACTTGAACACTCTCAAAGCTACCTTCGAGGACAATCCCTTGACCTTTTGCATTATTAGAGATAACAACTTTAAGGCCATCAATATTGGTGGCAACTACACGAACTCTGCCACTGGAAGTTTTCTGAACCGTAACGCTTTTGTATTTACCGCCGTTAATGTGAATACTATTCGTACCACCACCTCTAACATAGGTCTCACCATCCACGGTCAAATTGTTTAATGTGACATCGCCATCGCCAACTTCTTCAGAGACGATTAAATCACCTGTTATGTGTAAATTTTGTAGTATCACGCCATCTGCTTTGATTACGACATGATTATCTACCGTTTCCATACCTGTTTCAGGCCCATAGGTGCCTGACTTATCATAAACAACATAAGCTTCTGCAAGCGTATTGTTAAGTGCCACAACCGCTTCGCCTCTTTTAACGATATCATTTGGTCTAAAGGTGTCATCTGGATAGCCTTTCATATAACCCGCTTCAACAACTGCATCTACGTAAGCTTTACTCCAGACTGCAATCCTTGACACATCAGAAAAACTACTGATCGATTGTGAATTCAAAGCAAGACCTCTAACCTTAGCGATAATAATAGCCGCCTCTTGTCTTGTAATCGATTGATTTGGCGCCATCATCTTATTGGGATAACCCGTAATGTAGCCAGCCGATACCGCATTTGACACCGTATTGTAGTACCAATCTGATGTTTTAACATCTTTAAAATCAATTTCTTTGCCTTGGGTAAAATAAAAGGCTTTATTGACTAAAGCCATAAATTCAGCTCTGCTAATAGCCGCATCCGGTCTAAAAGTATTATCTGGATAACCACTTGCTAAACCATTTGACAACCACTCGTTAATTACATTTTCAGCCCAATGTCCTGCGATATCATTAGGTCCTGCAAATGATACAACTGGAATCATAGTCGCTAACAAAATCAACGTCGTCAATAACGCAATTAATTTGTCCCCCCGCTTCCTTTTCTTCATAATAACCCCCTTGATATGTTATTTTTTTCCCTTTAAGGCCATTTTGTTTCATCATTATAAATCGTTCTCTGTACCGATTTAAATCAGATCTTCATTAAGCTTTCAACTATATCATGCCCCCTTAAAATTTCCATTTCTATTGCATCTATTGTGATCATTGTTTTATGTACTTTAATTCTGCATGAATGCAATTCTTATTAAGAATACAGCTATCAAGTCCTTATACCCATTATTCTTAAAAATTCTCTAAAAGTTTTATACAGCATTGGCTTTTAAAAAAATACTGTTTTATAATCACAAAAACCACACACCTTGATAATCTCCATCTCAACAAAGAGTCGGATACAATTCAAAGTGTGTGGTCTCCTAATATTTTAATATTTTATAATTTAATATTTTGCAATCTAAATCGCTTGTAATTAAGCCATCTCTACATCAGAATCGAGTTCATTCGGTGCATAGTAAACCTCTTCATCAAATTCATTTTCTGTTTTAGCGACGATTAATGTACAAACGGCATCGCCAGTGATGTTAATAACCGTTCTACACATATCTAAAATTCTATCAATTCCTAGAATCAGACCAATGGCTTCAACAGGTAACCCCACCTGTACAAGGACCATGGATAACATTACCAAACCAACCCCTGGAACACCAGCAGTACCAATAGATGCAATGGTAGCTGTCAAAATAACGGTTGCAAAGTCACCAATCCCCAAAGGAATACCGTAGAGCTGTGCTATAAACACCGTTGCAACCCCCTGCATAATTGCAGTGCCGTCCATGTTGATCGTTGCACCAAGAGGCAAAGTAAAAGAAGCCAGTTCTTTTTTAACACCTAATCTCTTTTCAGCCGTTTCTATGGTTACTGGAAGCGTTGCATTACTTGAAGAAGTTGAAAATGCAACTGCCATAGCGGGTGCAAAATTCTTAAAGAATTGAATTGGACTTAATTTAGTCGTCGCATATAAGAGCCCTTGATACGTTAAAACACCATGAATTACAAGAGCGCCTAGGACACATAACATATAGGCAAGCAAGGAGCCAATCGCGTCAAATCCAAATGTCGCCATAGTCTTACCCACTAGAGCAAATACGCCATAAGGTGCAAATTTCATGATCAGCATAACCATTTGAAGAATGACTTCATTGACTTGCTCTAACAGATCCTTAACCAATTTGGCTTTTTCACCTATAATTGTAATTGCCGTCCCTGTTAAAAGTGCAAATATAATGATTTGAAGCATATTGCCCTTTGCCATGGCATCGATGGGATTGGTTGGCACCATATTGATTAATACGTTCACAAAATCAGGACTTTCTGCCGCTTCATAAGTCATTTCCTGTGCTGTCATCTGCATAAAAGAACCTGGCTTTACAATGGTTCCAACAATAATCGCAATCGTGATGGCAATTGCTGTTGTCAATAAATAAAAACCAACTGTTTTACCACCAATTCTACCCAGTTTTTTGATGTCTCCCATTTGTGCTGCACCTAGAGTAAGTGACACAAATACAAGTGGTACCACCATCATCTTAATAAGAGCTATAAAAACCGACCCAAATAAAACAAACCCAAATCCTACAACATAATCTTTTACAATGACATTTTCACCAAAAGGATTTAAAATCAATCCGACGATGACCCCTAAAAGCATAGCAATCAGAATTTTCTTCGTTAAACTTGTACCTTTCATGTTGTTCCCCCTTTTTTAAAATTCAAAATAAATAAAAGTTTTACAAGATTACATTTTATTTATACAGAAGGGACTACATATTCCTACAAATTATTACAGAATCCTACGCATTTTCATGTCAATTTTGTAATAAAACAGTTCTATTTATTCATTTCAATAATCAACCCGGCGATGAATTTTTTTATATTGATCTTGCCGGGCTCTTTTGAGCGTCTTTTTAAATACTCCATTTCCTTTCTCACTTCTCTAAATTCAAATAGTGTATTGGCATACCGATCAAAATACATGTTTTCATAATCGTCAAGACCGATTTCAGCAATTGTTTCAAGCGCTTGTCCAATCGTTCGCCTTATGCGTTGCTCAATGGTCTTTTCATTGACGATTTCACCTTTCTCTCTTTCATACTTATCACTGACATACGTATAGAGTTCTGAAAGTCTGTAATCCAACACTTTTTTCCTGATGCCATCGTCAAATCCAAGAATAAATTCAACGATATGGAGGATGTCCTTTGTTCCAGAATCACTAATCACACCTAAGTGAGACAAAATCTCTTTTGCACTGGAAAGTGGGTCTCTATCTATTTTACTAATTTCCATAACTTGATCCTCATTCAAAGACTGCATACTTTTAAAGGCAGATTGAAATGAGTCAATCACTTTTTTCATTTTCAGTTTTTCATCAATCCGTTTGACGACATTAATCACCTCGATGACATTGATAGGCTTGTTAATATAAAACTCAATACCGCTATTATAGGCTTTAGAAACCATATCCTTTGCGTGCACTTCGCTGATCATTATAAACGGTAAATCCTTAAATTTAGGTTTCAATTGAGACACCAAAGTGATCCCATCGATTTTAGGTAGCAATAGGTCTACAATTACAATATCTGGCTTTAACTTTACAATTTCGTCAACCGCATTCTCACCAGTGGTATCCTTCCCAACCACATCGCCCAAATTCTGATTGACAATAATTTTTGAGAGTATGCTGATGACACTTATATCATCATCTATCAGATAGAAATTATAATTCATAAACGCCTCCTACTGTTGGTTTTCGGTGTCCTCTCGCTCACTTACCAAGCAAATCTTTGGAATTACTATATCAAATTTAGTGCTAATACCCTTTTGAGATTCTACCACCAATTTGCCCTCTAATATGTCTTCAACAAGATATTTAACGTGTGTTAACCCAATCCCAGAGGACATAATGCCATTGATTTCATTGTACTTCGTTGAATAACCGGGTTCAAAGATGAGATTTAAATCCATCTCTTCTATGCCTATGCCATCATCGTACACGCTTATAAAGATCAACTCGTCTTTCAAATTTTCATAGATGCTGATCAATCCTGTATGCTCAATGGCCTCGATCGCATTTACCACAAGGTTATTGAGCACTGAAATTAGAGCAAAATATTCATTGGTTTTGAAGTTATAGAACTTACTGATCTCAAATTTTATTTTTTTCCCTTTGGATTCAGCCAACTTTTGATTGGTTTCAGTGACAATACTGAGTATCTCAAAAAAAGACATTTGAAAACTTGAAGTCTCTTCAATACTCTTCTCTATACCTGCAATCACTCTCGTATAATCTTTTTTTATCTCGTGAATATCTTTCGCAACCGTTAATATGGCCGTTTTCTCTTCACCATCTTGAATTTTTTCATAGATCTCAAAACTGCGCCTCATGGCATCCTCTATATCATTTTTTGATTTTCTAAGAAAAAACAATTCCGTTTTCAAACTGGACATAAGAACGATCTTTTCCACAAATTTTTGATGATTTTGTCGCTCTTTAATATGTTGCAAATAATAGTTGGAAATATAGATTAAAATGGTCGTAAAAATGGTTCTAAACAATCCAATGATAATAATCGTATAAATCACATGTTCGAAATTGGCACTTTGCCATTCTCTTCTTACAATCACTTCAATAATGTTCGGAATACTATCGCAAATCCAAATGCTCAAAAAAAGTATCAGTGGATTTTTGAGAAAACTTCTCACATCCAGTAGCACAAAAAAGATGCTGTAAAAAATATAAAAGAAGACCACTGGATAGTAAATTTGAAACGCTTCTAAGTAAGTGCCATTTTGATTGAACACAAAAACGGAACTTCTTACGAAAAACATCAATAGTCCCACAAGATTAATCGTCGGTAACGGTTTAATCTCCTTAAACGTCAGCATGAGAATATTGAGTACCACAACTGCAAAGGTAAGTCTAAATTCTGTTCCAAATGGTGCGAAGTATATTTGTCCCATAAACGTGGTGAAAACAGCCACTAAAATGGTTTTTTCTATCTGCCTTGAGTTTTGATTGATCAAGCGCCTATCACATCCCCAAATTAAATTGTTACGTTTATTTTATCATATTATCATGGAAAATATTATTACGGAAAAAAGGCGCTTACATTTTGAAAATACAAATCGTAAACGCCTTTTATAACACCATCCTTCACTTTAGAAGATTTATTTTAATTCAAATCGATTCCGTTCAGAACCTGCTTTTATTTTTCACAAAATGCTTTTAGTCTTTTAAGGCCCTCTTCGATATTCGCCATACTGGTTGCATATGAAAGCCTAACGTAATCGTCCACGCCAAATGCAATGCCTGGAATGACAGCAATATTCGCATGATCTAATAAAACAGATGCTAGATCAATAGAATTTTTAACTTCAATGCCTTCTATTTTTTTCCCTAGGAAATAAGAAATATCAACCATTACATAAAATGCACCTTCTGGTTCAACACAGCTGACATTTGAGATATTATTAATGGTTTTAACCATGTACTGTCTTCTTTCGTCAAAAGCTTGTCTCATCACTTCAATTGGCGATTGATCACCATTAAGTGCTTCAATACTTGCATATTGTGCAATTGTATTTGGGTTAGAAGTTGCATGAGATTGAATATTGCTCATGATTTTAGCGATTTCCACAGAACTCGCTGTGTAGCCAATGCGCCATCCAGTCATGGCATAGGCTTTACTCAAGCCATTGACAACAATCGTTCTCTCTTTGAAGGCTTCAGAAAGCGCAGCAATGGAGTAATGTTGTTTGCCGTATATCAATTTTTCATAAATTTCATCGGATATGATATAGAGATCGTGTCGTACTGCAAAATCTCCAATAGCGACGAGTTCTTCCTTTGAATAAACAGCGCCCGTAGGATTGTTAGGACTATTGAGAATAATCGCCTTCGTCTTTGTTGTTACTGCTTGTTCCATTTGCTCTACAGTTACCTTAAACAGATTGGAAGCTTGTGCTTCAACTAAAACGGGCTCACCATCTGCCATCTTAACGAGTTCGTAGTAGCTTACCCAATACGGTGAAGGAATGATCACTTCATCCCCTGGATTTAAAAGTGCCTGCAATGAATTGAAAAGTGAATGTTTTGCACCTGATGAAACCACAATTTGCTCAGGATTGTAATCCAGTTCATTGTCTCTTTTGAGTTTGTCACAGATTGCCTTTTTTAATTCAATCAATCCAGATGCAGCAGTATAACCATTGCCGCCTTTTTCAATTTGTTTAATGGCTGCTGTTCTGATATACTCTGGTGTATTAAAATCAGGCTCTCCTGCACCAAAGCTGACGATATCAACGCCACTTTCCTTTAATTGTTTTGCTTTAGCTGTAATGGCTAAAGTCATAGATGCTGAAATACCGCTGTTTTTTATGGACAAAGATTTCATAAATTCGACCTCCAATGATCTCTAAAATTATGTTCATTATAACAACTCTTTTAAGAGATGTACACGCATATTGTTAACCTTTTGATGATTACCTTATTTTTTTTTAAAGTTTTTTTCAACATTTTATTTAAAAGTATTTAGAAGATTTTCATCTTTTTAAATGCTCTTCAGTTGGCTCGTGAAGACACTTGAATCTTGACCCATCATACTTATAAATATGCAGTTTTGCATTGCCGGCCACATGGTAATCCTTGATCTTGTGAATTTGATCCCCATTGAAAATTAATCTTAACATCATCAATGTCACGCCATGAGTGACGATCATAACACGCTTGAAGCGATTTGCTTCAAAATGTCGATCTAATAACTCTCTTACAAAATCATCTACGCGTTTATAGAGCATATGATAGTTTTCACCATCTTCTAACTTGAATTTTTCTGGTTCAAAATAGTACTCTCTGTATGCCTTTGGATATTTTTTTTCAATATCCTCTGAAAGCATCCCCTGCCAAGAACCCAGTCCAATCTCTCTCAAACGATCATCACATGTGATATGGACTGCATTATTCGTTGCAATCTGAAGCGTATTCAATGCTCGATTTGAAGGTGAAGAATAATAAGCATCAAATTCAAGGGGTCTAATCTCTCTGCCCAAATAATGAGCACTCTGTATGCCACTTTCAGTTAACGGTGAATTCAACCAGCCCTGCATTCTCCCCAGAACATTCCATTCCGTCTGTCCATGTCTTGCCATATAAATCTCTAGCATGCCATTCTCCTTTACCTCATGTAATCTCTATTATTTTATATGATTCCCTTATGAGTTTACAAGGAGAATTCAATAAAATAGCTGAAAAATAGCACTAAATAATCTTTTAGGGCAATTTTTTCTCTAAATCGTCTTTCGCTGATGGTACAAAAAAAGAACTATAAATCCTGCTTTTGAGAACGTCAAATTTGCGCCTCTAAAATAGGGTCTATAGCTCCTTTATCATCCACTTAAAACCTAGTATTCATCATACCAATCATCGGATTCACTTTCCTCAGAATCCACTGGTGTATAGCAAAGTTCATCTGGCGTACATAAGTTATGTCTAATCGCATTTACTCTTAATGAAGCATAGAGTTGTGCTTTAGTTGCATCCGCATAGGGGTTAACAAACCAAACGCCAATTCCAAACAGTAATCCACCCAAGATGTACCATCCTATGAAAGAAAGGTCTAACACAAATATGTCCCATTTTTGACCTCTTGTCATATCCATACTCAATTCAATAGCTCTACCGCTTTCTATGTTTGGATTGTCTGCCAAAATATAAGGTACCATTGAATAAGCATAATATTTTACGATACCCGGTATAATTAATAGCAATACCCACAATAAATTGTATACGCTTCTTATGAGCATGGTAATAACGATGTTGAAGTAGTACTCCGAGTTAAATCCAAATCCAACTTCTCTGAATGAAACCTCACGTTCAGTTCCTCTTAAAAAGTAGTTGCGTCCGCCAACTTCAAGAATATATCCCACAAATACTCTAAGTGCAATAAATACGACGATCATTACAATAATAGCAAAAGAAAAAACTGGTAACCATGATGTTAAACCGTCAAAGGTGATGTGCCCATTTTGATAAACATCGACTCTTGGCATTGGATTAAAATTATCCATACGCGAATTTGATCTCGTGGATGCTCCCGTTACAACCATAATGATCATACTCACAAAAAATGCTGTCATATAATTCTGTTTCAAAAACTTTTTAGCTTTCGTTTTAAGCTCTATTCGACTCCACATATATTCACCCCTCATCTATTTTATAAGATCTTGTTCATGATCTAACTCTATTTTAACTTAATACCCTTTAAAAAGCATTTTAAAAAGGTTAAAAACGTATTAAAAAACGACTTAAAATACAACTAAAACATGAATATATACAAAAAGGATAGAGATTTCATAATCTCTACCCCGATTATCACTTACGCGTTTTTAAATTTAGGCTTAATTTTTAAGCCAAGATATTGAGTTTGCTCTTTTGAGAGTTCATCTGCATCTTTTGAGTCGCCAACTGATATTGTTTTAGATACTCTTGTTTTTTAATCTCAGAGATTTGAGTCGTCAAATCCTCTTGAAGATTTGACCTTGAAGCAACTGTGTTTTCCTGAGTTATGTTATTGGCACGAACCGTCGATTCGAGTCCAGTGCTCTTGCTGCCCATTTTAGAACGCGCAGTGCTGACTTTTTCAATCGCCTGATCGATCTTATCTATATCAAAATCCTTTGTAACATCAAAATCTGCAAGGCCAAGCCCCTCTAAACTGGTGTTTTGAAGCTGCATAACTGTGCTCTGATTCCCAGTTTGAACGTTGAGTGGACTGTTTTGATTGAACAATTTAATCGTATTAAATTCGGTATTTTTAAGCGTATCATTTATGGAACTCTTAAGGCCTTCAATTTGAGTTTGAATTGCCTTCTTATCATCCTCAGTCATTATGCCATTCTTTGCTTGCACGGCAAGTTGTTTCATCTCATTTAACGGATCTGATACGGACTGAAGTGCACCATCAGCAGTTTTAAGTGCATCTATTGCAGTTTGAGCATTTTCAGTACCTTGATTCAATCCATTTATTTGAGAAGTCATTTTCTGTTCTATACCGACATTTGCAGGCTTCTTTTGTGCACTTTGGATCATTGGATTAAATGAACTCGACTCTATTCTCATAACATCACCACACTTTCGAAAAAAATTAAGGTCTCTTGTAGTTCATACCCTTTTTCCATTATGTCAACCAATTTTTTTAGTATTTTTTTAAAGTCCCCATAATACCTCTGGCCAAACTTGTGCCCAAAGACCTTCCAAAAGATGAAAACAAGCTCTTGGTTAGTTTGGTCAACATTGAATCCGGTTTACGCCCTCTTCTGGTCCTTTTCTTTGTGGTAGATTGCTCGCTCACAACTTGATTTTTCTGCCTTTTAAGTAACATTTCATAAGCTGAGTTGCGATCTATAGGCGTGCGGTATTTTTGATTGAGCTGCTCTTCTGGATAGTAATTGCAATTTTCAAATTTACCAATTAGGCTAGAAGGTGTTAACATAACTGCTTCTTCAAATGGTGTAGGCACACCATCCTCATCTAAGACGGATATGCTGACTTCACCCACTCCGTATTTCTTCATCTTCTCAAGCATTTCTTTCGGAATCATCTGATGTTTTATATCTTTCATGGTGTATGATCTTATGCCATGTTGAATACGATTCCCAAGCTGCGCCATAATCGAGTCGGGAATATCTGATGGACTTTGAGAAATAAAGAAAATCCCAACACCTTTAGAGCGTATTAATTTGATCACCTGCTCTATTTTACTGAGTAAAACCTCTGGAATGCCCTTGAAAATCAAATGGGCTTCATCAAAGAACAATACCAATTTAGGCATTTCCAAATCCCCCACTTCGGGTAATTGTTCGTATAGCTCAGATAATAACCAAAGTAAAAAGGCAGAATAGAGCTTGTCATTTAAAATAAGTTTGCTCGCTTCTAAAATATTTATAATCCCATCTTTCAAAAACAAATCTTTAATTTCTAGGACACTTTCTCCAAAAAAAACATCGATGTCACTTGCAATTAGGGCACGCTGAATCGCACCCAAAGACTGCTTGTTCAAAGTGCCATATTCCGCTTCAAAAGCCTTATTGTGATCATAGAGATGCTTAACGAGTTGTGTCAAATCCTTGAAGTCCAATAACAGTAGGCCTTCATCATCTGCGATCTGATAAATCGTATGCAGGAGATTGGTTTGGTTCGCATTCAGCTTTAATAATTTTGCCATGAGCATTGGCCCAAAATCCATTACAGTTGTCCTAATGGGAAGTCCCAGTTCATTGTATATATCCCAATAAAGCGTGCTGAATTTTTGAAATATAGGTGCTTCAAGATCATGTTTCTGTAAAAAATGTTCCAATCCTGATGTGAGTTTACCAACCTCACCGAAGCTGTTTAAATCCCCTTTGACATCGATCAAAAAAACGGAAGCACCCAGAGAAGCCATCTTCTCTGCCAAAAGCTTTAACGTCACTGTTTTACCAGTGCCAGTGGCACCTGTTATCAGACCATGACGCGTAATCATTCGACTATGTAGTTCTATAAATTCGCCAGAATGCTTTTTTGCAATTTCAACTTTCATGCATTCACCTCTATTTTTTGTTGTTTTTTTACACTTATAATAAAGTTTTTCCTAATTTTATCATATTTATTCTTATTAGGCAAAAAATATTTGAATCGCTTCATCGTGCCAACAGATGTATATAAGATTGTAAACTCTCGCGCCTGTGACCATTGACTCCTTCAACGGTTTCAGCAGCTAACATGGAATTCAAAACAGCCTCTTCAGTGGCCTCTACAACAGCTCTAAAGGCAATATCTATCTGGCTTTCGTCGATAAACGCATACTGTTTAATCTTCGATTTATCCGCCAAATTCATTTTATTTGCAGTGGAAAATCCAATGACGACCTCACCGCTACCATGTCCTATATAAGAGCCCAATCGTGCAAGTCCATTGACCGCACGCTTACAAATGCGTTTTAGCTGTCGATCTGAAACCGGTAAATCCATGGCAACAATAATCATGCAGGACCCTTTATCCACAGCCTGCTCATTTGCTTGAACTGATTTTAGCGCATCAATACGACTTCCGATCTCACTGTGATCTACAATTAAATCTGCTAATAAACCATGATTGGATAACACTAAAACCCCAAGTGTATATTGTTCCTCACCTATATTGAAACATCTGGATGACGATCCTATCCCACCCTTTAATTGATGACACGACATCCCTCTTCCAGCACCTACCGCCCCTTCTGAAAAGTCCACATTGGCTTCTTTTATGGCTTCAAGAACTTGATAGGCCTGAACTGATTTGTGCGTGATATCGTTTAAATAGCTGTCATTACATTCTCCAACAACTGGATTTATTGATTTTATCTTTGCTTCACTTGAAGCGATCATATAATCCACCAGTGCATCTTGGACACGTCCCACAGCTAATGTATTGGTCAAAGCGATTGGCGTTTCAAGCGTACCCAATTCGTCAATTTGTATTAGGCCAGTTGTCTTTCCAAAACCATTAATCACATGCGAAGCCGCAATCATCTTGTGTGCAAACATGTCCTCTTCAGATGGGATAATTATAGTTACACCTGTCTGTACGGCACCGCTTTGTAAAGTGGCATGCCCCACACGAATACCTGCGACATCTGTGATCTTGTTGAGGGCGCCTCTCTCGAGCGAGCCTATTTTTATACCCATTTCATGTGCTCTTTCAGGATAGTTGGATAGAAATGAAAGGCGATTTAAACTGTATATAATCTGCTTTTTATCAGATAAAATACCCGTTAGAGCGAAATGATAAAACTCAACCACTTTTACAGATGCTCTATTTTGAGCATGAATAATGCCTTCAACAGTAGAGAGCATCAAAACTTTAAACGCAAAGTTTAAGACGCGTTTGACACCTTCACGTACATAGCCATTATTTTGATAAGCTTTATCGAGTTCATAGCCAATCTCGGCTTTATTCTCGTCATAGTTGAAATTCCAAAGGCAGAGTGTACCAATAAGCGCTTTTGTAGCCTTGAGTTCAATGCCCCAAAAATACCACTTGTAAATCTCATATCCATTTAGGATCTTATCTATAAAATTTTTCGTTTCTTCATATGCTTTTTCTTCATAAGCTTTTTCATCACGTGTCTCATCAGGCATCGCATCAGTTGTCTGATTGACATAATTGAAATGATCCAATGAATGACGCATTTCATAAAGCGCATTGACATCTTCTTTTTTTAAAGCTCTCAATCTTATCCGATGACTTTCAAAGACCATACTCTGAGGCGGATTCTGTTTTAGTAACTGCTCCAATTGCATTTCTCTCCTCCTGTTTCAACAATTTCGCTCTAAATAGTATAGACAACAGATTAAACGTTCTCATTAAGTCATTAAAATTTTAAGCATTTTCTCTGTATTGTTCACAAATTGTTTTGTCGTGTTGTAGTGTTCTGTTTCCTCGTACTTGATACAAGCATAGTCCTGATCAATGCAGTATATTTTCGCATTTGGATACGCCATGAGGATTGGTGAATGCGTGGCGATGATAAATTGTGAATTTTCAAGAACCAAATCATGCATTCTCGACAGTAAAGCCATTTGTCTATTCGGGGAAAGCGCCGCTTCGGGCTCATCTAAGATATAGAGCCCCTTGCCACCTAATCTATTCATGAACAACGTCAAAAAAGATTCCCCATGAGAGAGTTGATGCAAGGATTTTCCCCCATAGGATTGAATTAATTTCGGACCACCACCAAAATCTCGATCTAACTCATCAATGTAAGATGCCACATTGTAAAAGCTTTCTGCTCTGAGAAAAAAACCATCTTTAGGGGATCTAATGCCCTTTACAAGTTTAATTTCATCGAATAAATTAGAATGTGAATTTTCAGTGGCAAAATTAAAATGCTTAGTCCCTCCCTCTGGATTATAGCCAAATGCCACTGCAATTGCTTCTAATATCGTGGACTTACCACTGCCGTTTTCACCGACTAAAAACGTCACGTTTGGATGAAATTCAAGTGAATCCAAACTCTGAACTGCTGGCAAATTGTAAGGATATACATTTTGTCTTGTCACATCATTCTGATTTTTATAAACTTCTCTAAGATATTGTTCTCTTATTTCTAACAATTGTTACTCACCAACTTCTTTTTTTCTTATTTCAAATGGGCTTTCCAATAAAGTGATCGTCTTATTAAAAGGATTGATTTCAACTTCACAGCCCAGTGGCAAGAGCCATTTAGGGTCCGTATGACCAAAGTCTCCCCCGCACATAACCAATAACTCGCCCAAATCGTTTTCAACAGTGAGAATGTTTTTAATGATTTCGTTGAGTGCATCGACTTCTTCATCAGAATAGTCTTTAGGCTTAGCAAACAAAACCCCTTTAACCTGCTCAAGAATCCCCTGCGTTGCATAATTCCTAAACATGTATCCGACAGTCATGGGGTCCGGCTTGTCTTCTGAGGTCTCAAACATCAATATTTTATCTGCCCAAAAATCTGATTTAGGCCAATAGGGCGTCCCCTTTAAAAATTCAAGGACTTCAATATTGCCGCCCCATAATTTGCCTTTGATGCTTTGATTGCCTTGTAAAGTATGCATCCCCTTATTATCAGAAAAAGGAAGACACTCTCCCAATGTTTCCATGCAGGTCCAATCCTTATATCCATGCGTCAATTGCTTGTACTCAGGATATTTATAGGGACATTCCAATGCCATTAAAAAAGTTTTAACATGTTCTATAAATGCACCTTCAAACGACTTGAGCTGAGCAAAACCAGCCATTACAGAAGGTCCATGTATCGTAGGAAGTCCCAAGACACTTAAATAACTTAAAAATGTAGTGGCATCTGAAAAACCCATAATCATTTTGGGCTTGGACATGATTTGATCCAAATCTAAATATTTAAGAATCCTCACAGATTCATAGCCGCCTATTGAACAAACAATGCCATCTATCTGATCATCTCCAAAGGCATCATTAATATCCTTTGCTCTGAGCTCAGGATGTTCATATAATGTTTTTCTGTCCAACCGAGCCGAGGGCATTTCCACAATTTCGATTTCCAGCGCATTTATTAAGTTTTGAAGTCCCAACTCATAGATATCTGGAAAAAGATTGGGCAGAGCAGCAGAAGGGGAAATAATCGCCAATTTCGACCCTTTTTTTATGGTTTTTAATTTTAATGTTTTCATCATGAACTCGCTTTCTATGGATTACTCCAACTAAATGATCTTGGGCCCCTTATGATTTAAGGACAGAAGTTATTTGTGATTCATCTGAGAATCCAATTTCAATCATGCACTCTATAAACCTTTCAAAAATATTTAAAATATTCTCAAGAGTATCTAAATCTTTAATAATGCCTGTTGCCTCATATGAAAGAATACTTTCATCAGAACTTTTTAAACATTTATCTTTTAACTTCGTTTCAATTGTAATTGGTTTTCCAAAAAGTAAAAGTGACTTTAATTTATAATCATTGAGCAATTGTTTTATTTTTTTTTCATCATTGCTCTTGACCACAAAGCGTTGATCAAATTCATCGTCACCAATGAGGATATCTTGCATCCCCAACATTTTACCTATACTACTGAAAAAACCTTCATGATAAATCTTGAAATTCAACTGATGAGGATTTTTAAAAATAGTTCTTATACGTGTATTCACAATAGGAGTATTCCCAACAATTGTCATGTAACCTTCAAGTAAAATAATATTGTTTTTGTACTGAAACGTCACTTTTTCTTGTTTTGTGAAAGTGGCTTTTTCATGCACGCCATTTCTTTTTTTACTAAGCTCTTCCCATGTGTTTTTTTTATTTTTCATTAGACGACTTTACGCTCCTTTCTCTATTTCTGGTTATTTATGTGTTTCTTTACATATGCCAACAAATGCGGTTGTATCTCTGGGTAAGTCAATGCCTCTGGCAATACATCAAAGCCCTGACAGCGTTCTATTTCATAATCAAAATTTAATTTCAGATGTCTAATTTCAGCATAATATAGTCTGCCATAACCCACCTCTCCCGCTCTTGTAACGCTGTAGTCACTTATGGGCACAAGTGTAAATTGATCTGCCGTACTCTCTTCTATAAGTTCTCTTCTAGCGGCTTCATCCGGCGTTTCCCCTGGCTCTATATGTCCCCCGGGTATTTCCCAAGTTGTTCTCTCTCTATGTTTAACAAGCAGCCACTGACCCTCATATCTGGACACAATGACAACGTATTTTAAATGTGATGTCACCTGCTCGCAATTCTTAAATTTAATTTCCATATATATTTACTCCTAATTATTAAGTCATTGTCTGTTTATTTCTATTTTAAAACTTATCCGCTGGCACAATTCAATCATAACTTTTTGAACATAGAATAGCTATTAAAAAACCATTAAATTCTATTCTACACTGAATTAGAAAAAGAGCGCATCTTTTTCGATGCGCTCCAATTGGGATTCTAAGGATTCTATTTTTCACTTAAAGGCCATACATTTATTTTCAAAATAGACCATGCTCAGAGTCTACTGAAAATCGATTATAATAGTACTTTCATTATTCTTTTCAAATTTCTACGGACGTTCTATGAGTAGCGACGTCCCCATGCCACCACCAATGCACAGCGTTGCAAGACCTTTTTTAGCATCTCTCTTTTGCATTTCGTGTAAGAGGGTTACCAAAATCCTAGCACCGCTTGCACCAACTGGATGTCCTAATGCAATGGCACCACCGTTGACGTTGACGATTTCAGGATTGAGATTCAAGTCTTTTACAACTGCTAAGGATTGAGCTGCAAAAGCTTCATTAGCTTCAACGAGTTCAATGTCTTCAATTTTCCAATTGAATGCTTTTAGAGCAGCCAAAGTTGCTGGAACAGGCCCATAGCCCATAATAGAAGGATCAACGCCTTTGGTGCCATACCCTTTAATCACAGCAAGATATTCAAGTCCAAGTGCCTCTGCTTTTTCTTTGCTCATGACGATGAGCATCGCTGCGCCATCATTGATTCCTGATGCGTTCCCGGCAGTTACAGTGCCATCCTTTTTAAAAGCTGGTTTTAGTTTTTGTAGTGCATCATATGTTGCACCATATCTAATATACTCATCTTCTGCCACTACAGTTGGCTCACCACGTCTAGAAGGAATTTCAACCGATACGATTTCATCCTTAAAGCGACCAGATTTTTGAGCGGCTTCTGCTTTATTTTGACTTGCCACAGCAAATTGGTCTTGCATTTCCCTTGTTAAAGCCCATTGTTCAGCAATATTCTCTGCTGTAATGCCCATGTGATAATTGTTAAAAGCATCCGTTAATGCATCTTTTATCATGTGATCCACCATTTCATAGTGGCCCATTTTTTGTCCCCATCGATTAGAAGGCGATAAATAAGGTGCATTGGACATACTTTCAGTCCCACCACACAAAATCACGTCTGCACCGTCAGAAGCGATAATTTGCGCTGCAAGACTCACGCTTCTGAGGCCAGATCCACATAAGATATTCACAGACATAGCTGGCACTTCCACAGGCACACCTGCGTGAATGGATACTTGTCTCGCCACATTTTGACCACAACCGGCACTCAGAATATTGCCGACTAATACTTCATCAATTTGATTGGGTTCAATACCAGCGCGCTTTATCGCTTCTTTTGCCGCTATTGTACCCAAATCAACTGCACTTAATGTTTTTAATGCACCGCCATAAGCCCCAACGGGTGTTCTTACAGCGGATACAATTACAACGTCCCTCATTTAATACCTCCTATAATCTCAAACCACCATTGACAGAAAGATTATGCCCTGTTATAAATGAGGCTTCATCACTCGCTAGGAACAGACAAGCATTTGCGATTTCTTGCGGTTCGCCCAATCTGCCAAGCATTGTCTTCGCTCTAATCGGATCGAGCACTTTATCCGGTACTGTTTTCATCATTTCAGTATTGACATAACCCGGTGCCACCGAGTTAACTCTCACTGCTGCACCTTTTCTGGAAAACTCTTTCGCCCATGTTTTTGCCATGCCAATAACGCCAGCTTTTGTTGCAGCATAATTTGTTTGACCCACATTGCCATATTCTCCAACAACAGATGCAATATTGATAATACTGCCTTGCCCCTGTGTCATCATTTGCGGTCCAATAACCTGTGTCATGTTAAAGACGCCTTTAAGGTTGACATCTATGACCATATCCCACATTTCTTCAGTCATCTTGTGAATTAAGCCATCTCTTGTAATACCAGCATTATTCACAAGAATATCTATTTTACCGTATTCAGCAACCGCCCAGTTGAAAAACTCAACAATTGCATTTCTGTCTGTTACATTCAGCGCATAGCCTTTTATATTTTCAGAATTAAAGGTTGCCTCTTGCATATCCACTGCAATAACTTTTGCGCCTTCTCTTTCAAATGTTTCACTAATTGCTCTACCAATACCCTGTGCACCACCTGTTACGATGGCCACTTTACCTTGTAATCTCATTGTGCCTCCAAAATTATAAGTTTAACCCCATTGGGCCTTCATTAAAAATTCGACTGTCCATTTCTTTTAAATTCTCTGAAATTGCAGGCTTAAAATACATTTGATCGATGATGTCCTTTTGTAAATCAACTCCTGGTGCAATTTCAGTTAAAGTCAATCCCTTTTCAGATAATTCAAAGACAGCTCTCTCTGTCACATAAATCACCGGTTGCCCTATTTCATAGGCATATTCACCAGAGAAAGTAATCTGTTCTACATCTGTTAAAAACTTCTTGGATTTACCTTCGTTTAATATGGTCAATTTACCCTCTTTAACTTCTAGTTTTAGACCACCTGCTGTGAAAGTCCCGCAGTAGACTACTTTTTTTGCATTTTGAGAAATATTGATGAAGCCACCGCAACCAGCAACTTTAGGTCCAAATTTTGAAACGTTGACATTGCCTTTAGGATCACATTGTGCAAGTCCTAAAAAAGTAACATCCAGTCCACCGCCATCATAAAAGTCAAACTGATAGGGTTGATCTATAATCATATCTGGATTTATAGCCGCTCCGAAACTTAGTCCACCTGCTGGGATGCCCCCAATGGTGCCAGCTTCCGTTGTCAGAATCAGACCTTTGATATTTTCTTCATTGGCCACCATGGAAACGCCTTCAGGTATCCCAATACCAAGATTCATAATAGCATTTTCCTTGAGTTCCATGGCAGCTCTTCTTGCAATTACCTTACGCTCATTAAGCGCCATTGGTGGAATGCTCTGAACAGGTACTTTAATGTCCTGACTATAAGATGGATTATATTGTTCTGCGAAGGTTTGCATGTGTTCATGTTGTTCCGCTTCCACAATTGCATCCACATAGATGCCAGGAATTTTGACCATTTTAGAGTTAATCGATCCATCTTCAACTATCTTTTCCACTTGAAGAATGACTTTGCCACCAGAATTCTTGACGGCTTGTGCCATAGACAGCATTTCAAGGCTTAAGCATTCCTTTTCAAAGGTGCAGTTGCCAAAACTGTCTGCATATGTGCCTCTAATAAAGGCAAAATCTATGGGAAAGGCTTTATAAAAAAGCCAATCCTCATTATTTATAGTCATAAGTTCTACCAGTTCATCTTGAGTCCTATTGTTTATTTTGCCACCCTCTAATCGTGGGTCCACAAAAGTTTTTAGACCAACCTTTGAAATAACGCCCGGTTTGCCGCCGGCAATTGCCCTGAACAAGTGAGAGATAACACCTTGTGGAAAATTGTATGCGTCGATTTGCTCATCTAGTGCTAATTTGCCAAGTTTTGGCGCTAGTCCCCAGTGTCCACCGACTACTTTTTTTACAAGGCCTACATGTCCAAAGTGATTTAAACCTCGATCTTTGCCATCGCCTTGTCCTGCTGCATAAACCAGAGTTAAATCCTTTGGATGTCCATTCTTTATAAATGCCTCTTCCACACCTCTGCTCAGTGCTTCAGGGTGCATATTACCTACAAATCCTCCGGTAACTAATGTTGAACCATCTTGGATGAGCGCAATTGCGTCTTCAAGTGACATCACTTTATTCATGTGATCCTCCTTATACGATTCCAGTTACGAGATAGAATATTGATACAACAAAGACAGCGATCAGCGGGATCACAGCGGTCATTGCTGCAATATCAAAGTAACTTTCTTTATGATTAAGTTTACAAACGGATAACAATGTGATTACAGCACCACAGTGTGGCAACGTATCGAGACCGCCTGATGCCATAAGCATGATTCTATGAAGTGCTTGCGGATCAATGCCCATTGACAAGAATTCTTTTGAAAGCACTTCAAGTGCAATGGCAGTACCACCAGAAGAAGAGCCTACTATACCAGCAAGTAAAGTTGTTGAAATTGCAACTTTAAAGATTGAAGGAATCGCAAGTGCAACGATACCTAATTTTACTGTTGTAAATGCTGCAAGAGACTTGATTACACCACCGTAACCCACTTCTGAGCCTGTGTTGAAAATCGGTAACAATGAACCCACCGCACCGTCAAATACAATTTTATTCGTATTGACTAAGAACTTTCTCATTGAAATTAAAATAAATACGATTGAAATTGAAAGCCCTAATACAACTGGCCAAGTCCCATTGATTTTAGAACCAGCGGCTTCATATGAAGCGATGATTGAAGGATTTGCAAAGTAAATCTTCGTAAAGATAAAGTTTAAAACAAATACTAAAATGATTGGTGTTGCTGAAATGCCAAAGTTTGGAAGGTCATCGCCGAGCTCATGTAATCCTTCATTTTCATGATTTCCGTAGCCTTCACCAGCAGCTGCTGCTTGTGCCGCTCTTCTGTTTAACCACCAAAGACCCCCGAAAAACATAATTGAACTCCCAATAAGACCTAAAATTGGACCTGCATAGATATCTGTGCCAAAGTAAACGGTTGGCATTGTATTAAGGTATTGTGGTGATCCTGGCATCGCCGTCATTGTAAATGTAAATGCACCCAGTGCAATGGCAGCAGGCAATAATCTCTTTGGAACATCTGCTTCTCTTAGAAGCATTGCACCTATCGGATACATTGCAAATACAACTACAAACAGTGAAACCCCACCATAAGTTAAAAGTGAAGTCGCAACAACAACTGCTGCAATGGCATGTTTCTTACCAAATTTGTCTGAAATAAAATGTGCGATTGAGGTTGCTGCCCCAGTAACGCCCATTAATTTACCAAATATTGCGCCCGCTAAAAAGACCGGAAAATAAGCTTGGATATATCCAGCTGCTGCTGGCATGAAAATATTAGATAGTGCATGCAACGCTGGTATCTCTCCTGACAAAAGTGCTGCAATCATTGCTAAAATTGGTGCCAATACAAGTACTGTTACGCCACGATACGCGAAATACATAAGAGAAAATAACGTCAATAATATCGCTAATACACCTAACATCTTTGTCCCCCTAAATTTTTAATAGAAAATTTAATTTCCAACAACTAATTGAATTAACTCGTAAAGAGTATATGCAAATGCCGCTATGGCAATTGCGTAGAGGCTATAAAATACCCCTAGTATGAAGTGTTTGCCTTTTTTGTATGCATCCACGTGTTTTGGATGCATTTTTTCTTTGAGATGATTTTTAGAATCTTTAATGACATTTGCAATCAAAACTGCAAGCATCCATATGAGTCCCAATAAAATCATCAAATACAATAAACCTAAATTTGTACCTGAGACCTTTTCAATGATGGAAATTATTGCACTCATAAACACCATTGGTATAAAAAGCTGATCCCATTTGAAGACACGGTATTCATTTTGATAAGTCTCTGAAATCAAAATTCTCACTAACAAAACTACCAAGTGCATATACTTATAGCTTTGCGGATAATATATTTGTTGTCCGATCGTAAACAACAAAAGGCCTTGATAAATCAAATTGAACACCAATGGTTTTTTTAAGTTGCGCATCATATTTGTTAAGTCTCCCATAGAAAATTCACCTCCACCCTATACAATCGCAAAACGCGTGCCAAACTTTTGAACACAAAAAAATGCATTTTCATTTAAAATTGTTTAAAACACGAACAATAATTGAGGGAATCTTTTGCTTTTTGCACTAAAATTCAAAAAAAGCGTAAACTATGATTTACGCTTTTTTTATAGCACTGTAACAAGTGTCAAGTTTTATTGACATAATTGACAACACTCTTCAAATTGTAAACATTTATTTACGCTTTCCTATTTGTAATCATTTCATTGTTGCTATCTGAGATCATATTTTTCTAACTTTGTGTGTAATGCCATTCTAGAAATCCCCAAATCTCCAGCAGTTTTAGTCTTATTGCCCTTAAAATAAATCAACCTTTCAAGTAAGAGTTTTTTTTCATAAATCTCCATCATATGTTTAAGGGGTTCTCCAGTGTAATCCAGCTCAGTGGTCTTCATAAAAGCTGGCAAGTGATACGGCTGAATAAAATCGTCCCCTTCCATGATATTATAAGCTCGTTCAATGATATTTCTAAGTTCTCTAATATTGCCCTGCCATTGATAATGTGAAAGTAGAAATTGTGCCTTTTCAGAAATTCCCCTCACTTTTCCATGATCTTGCTGATTGAGCTGATCTATGAAATGCTTGCTCAACAGCATTACATCTTCTTTTCGGTCTCTAAGTGGTGGTATTTTAAGGTTGATCACATTTAAACGATAATAGAGATCTTCTCTAAATTGTTTGGCTTCAACCATCTCAAGCAGATTTCTATTAGTGGCCGCAATTACCCTTACATCAATTTGCTTAGGTCTGTTAGAGCCCACCCGCTCCACTTCACCTTCTTGCAAAACTCTCAGTATTTTGGCCTGCATTTGCAGGGGCATATCGCCAATTTCATCTAAAAAAATCGTACCGAGATCTGCAAGTTCAAATTTACCTATACGACCATTTTTATCGGCTCCTGTGAAAGCACCTTTTTCATAGCCGAAAAGTTCTGACTCCAATAGTTGCTCTGGGATTGCCGCACAGTTGACAGAAATAAACGGCATATCATGTCGATTGCTTTCTTGGTGAATCGCATGAGCAAACAACTCTTTTCCCGTTCCACTTTCGCCCTGTATGAGCACATTGGATTTCGTATATGCTATTTTTTTGGCTTGATGTTTCAATTTATTCATTTGATCATTTGAAGTGATAATTTGTTCAAAAGTGTACTTCGCCTTGTGTATACTGCTGATTTCCGATCTTAAGTTTCGAAGTTCCTGTTCAATTTTAGTATATTTCTTATTGATATTATGAAGCTCAGATACATTTCTGAAAATGACTTTCCCAATGGCACCTGCCTGCTTGCCATCCACATAATAGGGAATTCGAGTCGCCACCATATAATCTCCGCGAATCTCTTGAAAATCATTTATTTCAGGCACACCTGTCTTTGCAACAATATGCATGCGCGTGTTAGGGATGACCTGTGTCACGTGTTTGCCAATCACTTCATCATCTTCTAAACCTAAAAACCGCTTATAGGCGTTGGATATCATGGTGATATTGCCATTTAGATCCACAACTAAAATGCCATCGTATGCCAACTCTAGTATGGATTTTAAAATAACCATTTCACTTTGATCCGCTTTAAGTTTTTCGTTAAGCGCCTCATATTTGGTTACATCATCAAAGATAGCAATTGCCCCCACGGGTTTACCACCTTCAAAGACCGGAATTCTAGAAGTAATACAGTGTCTTCCGTTTATTACAATGCTTACATCATGATCCACCGTAAGCGTTTTAAATGTATCCATCAATTTAGACTCTGCATAGACCTCTAAAATAGGTTTGTCTATGGCTTGCTCAATCGGTATGTTTAAGAGTTGAATCGCTCTTTCATTGATATTCTTCACTCTACCTTCATGATCTACTAAAATGATGGCATTCGTAATTTCTTCGAATACATTTTGGTTTTCTAAAACACAACTAAAAAAATTATTCAAAATAATCCCTCATTTCTGACTATTAGTTTTAGCCTTCATACTCTATATCACGCAAGTTCAATACCAAATGTAATTCTATTATAAAGGAAAATCTATAAAAATAGAATCGTTCATTGGGACGATTCTATTTTCATACAATTGTATATAGACAGTCTTTGCGCACTTCATTTCGAAGTATCTAATGTTTATTTTCTAACATGCTTTTTCGAATCTGATGACTCATTCGCAATATGTAATAGCCATCAAACACGACAATAAAAAAAATTATTATGAGACCGATCTGAAACCCTATTTTTAAATGCATCATATGCTACCTGCCTTCTAAATCCAACTCCAGATGAATATCATACGGTTCTAAATTGAACAATTCTTCGTCAAGCGCCTTGGCTAAAACACAACCCATGCTAAAATAAAAATTGATCGTGTTCTCTGACGGTGTTGCCGAAATATACAATTTCTTGCCGTTCAATTTTCTGGCGGCTTTCACAGCACTTTCCATAAGGGCCTTTGCAATCCCACGCCCTCTATAATTTTTAGATACAAATAGAATATCCATTTTAATATAATTGCAGTCTTTGCCTCGAAGCTTATTCTCGACAGAGGTTATCCCGATCAGGGTATCACCATTATAGGCGCCAATAACATATCCGCCACCCTCCAGAATTCGTCTTTGTCTTTCCAGTAAAGCTTGCTGTTCACCTTCTGGAAATCCATCCATCTCATAATACTCTTCTTCTAATTCTAATTTACCATCTCTGTAATAATAAACATGTTCTATAACTTCCCTGCGATCAATTTCTAAAAATGACTCTAACTCTTCCATTTTCATGTATCGATAAACCATTTTTCACCCCCAGAGATACTCTAATAAGATCATTATAGCATAATCGCCAAAATTTGAAGATAAAACTGTTTTCAATCCTATTAAATAATACATATAACATTGACTATCTTATATAATAAGATATAATATTATTGGCATACGCCATTTAAGGAGGCATAAGTATGGAAAAAGAAAGTCCAAATCAGTTTAGCAACATTAAAAATATCATAGGTATTATGAGTGGTAAAGGCGGTGTTGGAAAATCATCTGTCACGGCGCTTACTGCAATTACACTAAGAGAACAAGGCTATAATGTAGGAATTCTTGATGCAGATATAACAGGTCCCTCTATTCCAAAAGTTTTTGGCCTTAACCAAAGAAAAGCCATGGGAACGCCAAGTGGTGTGGAACCGGTCGTATCCTCTAGTGGCATAAAAATCATGAGTATCAATCTCATTCTTGATAATGAAGATGAACCCGTTGTCTGGAGGGGCCCAATTATTTCTAATGCTGTAAAACAGTTTTATACAGATGTCATTTGGGGAGATCTTGATTATTTATTAATTGACCTGCCACCTGGTACCGGTGACGTTCCTCTGACCGTTATGCAATCTTTAGCTATAGATGGCATTATAATCGTCTCAACACCACAGGATCTTGTTAAAATGGTGGTTAATAAATCCATGAAAATGGTAAAAATGCTCCACACGCCTATCATCGGTGTGATTGAGAATATGAGCTATTTTATTTGTCCTTCTTGCGATGAAAAACACAAGTTGTTTGGTGAGAGCAAAGTTCGAGATGCCGCAAAGAGCATGGGTACCCATCTCATCTCTGAAATTCCAATGGATCCTCTGTTGGTTGAACTCTCTGATGAAGGTAAAATAGAGCTCTATACCAAACATAATTTCACTTTCTCTGACACATATCAAAAAGAAATCAACAAGGCATTAGAACAATTTGAAGCAGAAAAGATCGTTGTCCCTTCTGCATTTAACATGGTTTAAGGCTATGACGTACTTAAAGAGTCTCATTGGATGGGACTCTTTTTTCTATCACACTTCTTTTAACATTCTATATTGTGCCAACGCATTTCTATGACTCGTCAATGCATTAGAACCTAAAAAACCTACCCTAGATCAAAACATATCGTTTCACTTTCAAGCAGGCTTATTTTTAGTTTGTTTTTGCTGGTTGCTTTTGTTGTTTGCTTATCTTTTGTAATAGAAAAACGTCTGGCTGGATTCAAAATTATAACGTTGTGGTTGAATAATCTGCTCTGTACTGCCCACGAAGAAATAGCCATCGTTCACAAGAGAATCGTAGAATTTTCTATACATTTCATCTTTAGCTTCTTCTGTAAAATAGATCATGACATTTCTACAAATGATTATATCAAATCCTTTTGGATATGGATCTCTCAACAGGTTCATCTTTTTAAATTCGACACACTTCTTAACCTCATCCTTAACTCTATAGGATTTACCCACCAATTCAAAGTATTTGTCCACATATTGCTTGGGCACATTTTTGATACTCTTTTCAGAATAAATGCCCACCTGAGCTTTTGAAAGTGCTTCATCATCAAAATCCACTGCATAAATTTTAATATCCTTAAGCGGTAAAAACTCACTTAAGCACATGACAAGTGAATAAGGTTCTTCGCCAGTAGAACATGCTGCTGACCAAATTTTAGGTCTCTTATTTCTTTTCAAAATTGCAGGAAAGACTTCTCCACGCAACGTTTCCCATTGACTTGGATTTCTATAAAATTCAGACACATTTATAGTCAAATAGGTAATAAATTCATCAAACGACTCTTTATCAGTATCTATCAACTTGAAGTACGAATCAAAATCTCCAAGACCATGTCTTGTAATTAAAGATTCAATACGTCTTTTCATTTGTCTCTCTTTATACAGCGTTAAGTCCAATTTTGTCTTATTAAAAACACGCTCTTTAAACTTTTCATAGCCTTCCATATAAAATCTCCTTTTGAAAAAATCAGTATCTGCTACATTTATATCCACACATATGCTTTTAAATCACAAATTATCGACCTCGACCCTGGATCGAACGCCTATTTATAGACACCCTTTCATTTAAAGTGACAGGATTAAAGCCGCCTTTACTATTTCAATTCTATTCTCACTGACGCTATTCCAGATCAAATAGGTTTCAATAACGGCTATCCAGTTGTTTACAATAAAAAAAAAGCCGATGAAATGAATTCATCGGCCTTAGGTTCTTATTCCTGCTCAGCCTCTTCTTGAATTGGATCGTTTACTGCTTTCATTGAAAGTTTAACTTTCTTTTCATCAGCAATATACTCTAATATTCTCACTTCAACTGTTTGATTAATTTTAAGAACGTCACTTGGTTTCTCAACATGCTCTTTAGCAATGTGTGAAACGTGAACAAGTCCTTCAATACCCGGTTCAAGTTCGACAAAAGCACCAAAATCAGTAAGATTGACAACTCTACCTTCATAGATACCATCCACTTCATATTTATCAGCAAAAGTCATCCATGGTTCTTGGCTAAGTTGTTTGATACTTAATGAAATTTTATTTTCATCTTTGTTGGCATCAATAATTTTAACATCAATGGTATCGCCTACACTGACAAAATCATTTACTGGTTTAATTCTGCCCCAGCTCATTTCAGTTACGTGAACAAGACCATCCATGCCACCAATATCAACGAAAGCACCAAAATTGGTAATTCTTTTTACTTCGCCTTTTACGACGCTGCCAATTTCGATTGTTTTCCAAAATTGTTCTCTTACAGCTTGCTTCTCTAATATAGCAAATTCTTTATGAGAAAAGACAGCTCTTCTTTTTTGTTTATTGATCTCAATTACTTTCACTTTAAGTTCTTGACCAATATAAGGTCTCAAATTCTTAACAAATCTGTCAGAGAGTTGAGATGCCGGAACAAATCCTCTAATTTCTTTAAAAAATGCAATTAATCCGCCATTTACAGCGTCAGCAATTTTTACTGTGATTTCAGCATCTTTTTCGTGTAACGCTTCAAGCTCGGTCCAATCTTTATCCACGTTTACTTTTCTAAGTGATAATAAAATATTACCTTCACCATTATCATGGTTCACAATGAATACGTCAAGCTCTTGTCCTACTTTAAAATTGCTTTCAATATCAAAGTTTGGATCTGCAGACACTTCATTTCTAGGAATTACGCCGTCAGATTTATAACCGATGTTTACGATTACAACATCAGTATTAACTTGAATTATGCTTCCTTTAACAACTGACCCTCTTCTTGGAATTCTCAATGATTCTTCGATTTGCTCCATCATCTCAGCCATTGAATTGTGATTTTCCATCAAAAAATACCTCGCCTTCATTTTCTATTTTAAGAATGACCGATTCAACAATCCAGTCTGGTGTTGAAGCACCCGCTGCGATACCAATTTTTGTATCACTTTTAAACATGGATACATCTACTAAATCATCCTTAGTTTCAATGTGAATTGTCGTAGCATTCTTGCTACATATTTCTACTAACTTTCTTGTATTTGAACTATGCTTTCCACCAATCACAATCATAAAATCAACAGATTTTGAGAGTTCAACACAAGCATTTTGCCTCTGTTCAGTTGCTAAACATATCGTATTGTTGATTATGACGTTAGATAGTTTTTTACTGAATAAGTCTATCATTTGATCCCACGTACTCAAATTAAACGTGGTCTGTGCTACAATACAAAAGGGTTCATCGGAAGGTTTCATATTTTCTACATCATGTAAGTTATTCATAATTGTAGCACTTTCATCACACCAACCATTAATACCAAGTACTTCCGGATGATTCATATCTCCGACAATAATTATATTATAACCTTTTAAGTGGTAAGATGAAACTGTATTTTGAATTTTTTTAACATAGGGACAAGTTGCATCATAAACTACAAATCCCTGTGCTTCTGCTAAATCATATACAAACTTTGGGGCACCATGTGAGCGAATAACTAAACGATCGCCATCTACTCTATTATCCACGAAATCTGTAAGTTTTTCAATGATTTTTACACCTTTTTCTTCATAATATTCAGTCACTTGATTATTATGAATAATTGGTCCAAGCGTAAACACCTTTTTTTGCCCATTATTGGATTCAATGAGGTCATCTAATATCTGGACAGCACGTTTAACACCGTAACAGAAACCAGAATGTTTTGCGATTTGAACAATCATTTTGCCTCCAAATATTGCATAGGAATTAATATTCTACACATTAAAATTCATTATATCATTTTTTATGCGAATTTACAAGTTCTCTAATTTAACATTTTCGATAGATTTATAAATACCATCCATAATCTCCTGAGATAGTCTCTCAAGGGTCTCAGAAGCGACCTTTTGATTATAATAAGCCTCTAAGACAACCGGTTCATGAAATATAACTCTCACACGTGAAAACAGCTTAAAATTGGAGTCGATTGTAACCGGTAAAATAGGGGTTTTAGTTCTAACTGCAAACAATGCAACACCTGATTTGACAGGCAATGGCTCAACACCTTTATTGCGAGTACCTTCCGGGAAAAGGGCCAAATTATCTTTTTTATTCAAAATGGTTAAGGCCGTTTTAATGGCTTTGATGTCATTGCCATCACGATCTACAGGAAAAACCCATACTTTTTTCAGTACCCAACCTACAATTTTATACTTGAAATTTTCTTTTTTAGACATAAAATGTGCTTGAAGCGGTAAAACCCCCCCTAATAAAAAGGGATCGTGCAAACTTGAATGGTTGCCGCATATGATATAATTTTGATTTCTATCTATATTTTCTCGGCCTATTAACTCCAGTTTAAAAAAAATTTTATAGTAAAGAAAAGAAGCTTTACTGCAAATTGCATAAAAAGTATTCATATTTTACTCCTAAATTTTAGTGGCGCTTTACTCCCGCTTTTAAAACATCTGCCAAAATAAGCTGCACAACATCGTCTATAGTCAAAGCCGTTGTGTCAATCAACTTAGCATCCTTCGCCTGAACAAGAGGCGCTGTTGCACGTTCTTGATCAATCTTATCTCTTGCTTCAATTTCTGCAATCATCTCTTCTAATGTAATGTGAATCCCCTTTGCTTCTAGCTCTAAGAGTCTTCTCTTCGCACGTTCCTTTGGCGTTGCCACAAGAAAGTATTTGTATGGTGCCTTGGGCAGGACGTGTGTTGCAATGTCTCTCCCATCCATAACAACTGATTGATCCCCAGCTATTTTTTGCTGTAAAGCCACCATTTTTTTTCTTACATACGCATCTTTAGCCACATATGAAACATTTTGAGTAACTTCTGGCATCCGGATCGCTTCTGTACAGTCTTTGCCATTGATATTGACGCTCTCTAAAGTTATTTTCAGATCTATTTCATCCACAAGTCGCCTTAACGCCGTAGAGTCGTCAAGATCAATATGATTGTTTAAAGCCTCATAAGTAACCGCTCTGTACATTGCACCTGTATCTAAATACGTAATGCGCAAATTTTGAGCTACAATCTTTGCCACAGTACTCTTGCCCGATCCAGCAGGACCATCAATGGCTATTTGAATAATTTGCATGTATTTACCTCTATCTCAGTTATTGTTGAATCATCTGTGTATCAAATCGATTTTCGCTGACGCTGCTTGAGGGTGAACATTCCTGCCTCTAAGCTGGACGAAAACTAATGATATTAATAAAACAAATACCACCTACTAGGGTGGTATTTACTTTAAAATTATATCGCATATCTAATTAAATATCAATCCATGAAATTACTTGATATTATAAACGCCGTAATCATCCCAAATGCGTTCCAGCTTTTCGAGATTTTTTTCAACGCCTTCTTTGCGTATGCTGACACCAATGATCAATGCATTAATGAGACTCATAGGTGCTACAAATGAATCAATAAATGTATTCATGTTGTATTTAGCAATTAAACAGTATTTAACTTTCTCATAAAGTGGTGAATTCATACCATCTGTTATGCCTATAATAGTTGCACTTTTTTTGATTGCGTAATTGACGCAATCATATGTCCTCTTAGAATAGCGCGGGAAAGAGAGTACAATCATAACATCATCCTCTGATAAATTCAAAAGTTGATCGTACACATCCTGTGCAGATTCTTGAATAATATGAATTTCTGGCAAAATAAAATTTAGGTAAAATCCCAAATAATTGGCCAGTACAGAAGAACTTCTAAGCCCCAAGATATAAACTTTCTTCGAATGAATAATTTCTTCGATGACCTTATCGATGAGATCATAATCAAATTGATCAATCGTCTGTCTGATGTGATCCATATCGTTAACCATGATTTTAGTCAAATACTCAGCTTCTTGGTGTTCTTTGGAGAGTTCAAAGCGTTGCACTGTTGTGAGCTTTGTCTTAATCGTCTCCTGAAGTTCTTTCTGTAATTGAGGGTACCCCTCGTACCCTATAGCATTGGCAAAACGAACCACTGTGGATTCACTGATGTTTACATTTTTACCAAGGGTAGATGCAGTCATGAAAGCTACTTTATCATAGTTTTCCAGTATAAAGTCTGCAATCTTTTTGTGACTTTTACTAAGTGTTAAATATCTTTGCCTAATGCGTCCTAATAAGTCTGAATTACTCATCAAATCACCTTTTACATTTGATTTGCCAGTTCATACCCCTTTTGCAAAGCGAGTTTATTTAAATCTTCTGTTCCCTTTGGAACTCTTGATAGAATAGCTGCTTCTAAACTCTCCGCACTTACAATACCAGTTAACCCAACAATTAAACCTAAAGCGACAATATTTGCAACAATTTCTTTACCAATAGCTGTTCTTGCAGTTTCAATGATTGGAACGCTAATGATTTTTTTCGCTTTAAGATCTTTAGGCAATTCAATTGAATCATCAACAATGATAGTTCCATCTTCAGAAATATCTCGAATATACTTGTCACTTGCAACTTGAGTTAATGCCAATGACATATTTGGTAATGTAACTTTTGGAAAATCTATAACACTATCACTTATAATAACTTCTGCTTTACTTGCTCCACCCCTAGCTTCTGGGCCATAGCTCTGGGTTTGAATGGCATTTTTATTATCTCTTAATGCTGCCTCTGCTAATATTATACCCGCAGTTATGAGTCCTTGTCCACCAGAACCCGATAATCTTAACTCTAATTGATTATTCATCTTACATATCTCCTTTAATTATACACTATTTTTTGAGTCTTTCGATAATGCCATCGTAAAGTTCTGTGTATTCAGGTTCGACTTTGTTGACGAATTCACCCATTAAGAATTTGCCTTCTACTTTTTCAGGTGGTAATTTTTCAGCTACCTTACGATCCACAAAGCTATCTTTAAGGAAGTTCATCATATCCACAACAGAACCTTTTTTATTCTTTCTACCATAGTAAGTTGGGCAAATCGAAATTGCTTCAACAAGTGAAAATCCCTTATGTTGTATAGCAGCTTCAATAAATTTTTGCATTTGAGTTGCATGGAAAACGGTTGTCTTTGCTGTATAAGTTGCACCAGCACCACCAGCTAATTGAGTAATATCAAAAGGTCTGTCGATATTCCCATAAGGTGCTGTCGTTCCTTTTTCATGAGTAGGTGTCGTTGGCGAATATTGTCCACCTGTCATGCCATAAATATTATTATTAAAACAAATCGTCGTTATATTGATATTTCTTCTAGCGGCATGAATTAAGTGGTTACCACCGATTGCAGATAAATCGCCATCACCAGCCACAACGATAACTTCGAGTTCAGGATTTGCAAGTTTAACACCAGTTGCAAACGCAAGTGCTCTACCATGAGTTGTATGAAGTGTATTGAAGTCCATATACCCTGGCGCTCTTGACGAACAGCCGATACCAGAAACGATACATACTTTATCTTTATCAAGTCCTAGATTTTCAATAGCTCTTCCCATTGCAGCCATTATGATACCATGACCGCAACCTGGACACCAAATGTGTGGTAACTTATCAACTCTAAAATAATTCTCTACTAACGGGCTATTCATTATAATACCTCCCTAAAAGATAGGATTAATTCTTCTGGTGTAATAATCTCACCATTTGCTTTTCCATAAAATCTCACTGGACACTTACCTTCTACAGATCTTTCCACTTCGAGTTTCAATTGTCCAAAGTTAAGTTCTGTTACTAAAATGTCTTTGACTTTTGCACCAATTTCTTTTATACGTGCTTCTGGAAAAGGCCATACGGTAATCGGTCTAAATAAACCTACTTTAACGCCTTCGTTACGAAGTTGCTTCACAACTGCTTTAGCAGTTCTAGCAGTGCCACCATATGCAAAAATCACATGTTCAGCATCTTCCATAAACAGTTCTTCATAATCAATGATATCATCAAGGTTATTATCGATTTTAGCCATTAATCTCTTAATAAGCACATCTGCATTTGCTGTACTGTTGCTTGGGAAACCTGTCTCATCATGCATAAGGCCTGTCACATGATATCTAAAGCCTTCGCCAAAAGATGCCATTTTAGGTACAAGATCATTTTCTTCTACTCTGTATGCTTTATAATCAGATCCCATTTCAGGTTTTACTCTATTATAAACTTCTACCTCAGATTGCTCTGGGATTTCGATTTTTTCTCTCATATGTCCTGTGATTTCATCTGTTAATAAAATAACAGGTGTTCTGTATTTTTCCGCTAAATTAAATGCTCTCACGGTTAAGTCAAAAGTTTCTTTAACTGAATCCGGTGTTAAGCAGATCACTGGGTGATCACCATGTGTGCCCCATTTAGCTTGCATAACATCGCCCTGTGCTGGTGATGTCGGAAGACCAGTAGATGGACCACCTCTTTGTACATTTACAACTACTAAAGGAATTTCAGCTAACGCTGCATATCCTATGTTTTCTTGTTTTAAAGAAAATCCAGGACCAGATGTTGCAGTCATAGCTTTACTGCCTGTCAATGATGCACCTATTGCCGCAGCAATACCTGCTATTTCATCTTCCATTTGAATAAATTTACCACCTATTTGCGGTAATCTCTCTGCTGATAATTCTGCAATTTCAGTTGATGGAGTGATTGGATATCCTGAATAAAATTTCATACCAGCCATTAATGCGCCTTCTACACATGCCTCATTGCCTTGAAGAAACTTCACTTTTTTAGCCATTATTCCTTACCTCCTAAAAAAATCGCAAAATCAGGACATCTCATTTCACACATCCTACATTTGATACAATGTTCACGATCTAACATGCTTACTTTTCCATTTTCATTAAATCCTAATACTTTTTTAGGACAAAAGGCGATACAAATACCGCAGCCCTTACACCAAGCTTCATTAATTTTAATTTCAAAATTATCTTTATTATCAGCCATTGGAAAACCTCCTTTTACTCTCTGAATTAATCATATCACAGTAAAATAGTTTTGCAAGTGCAATTTCATTTTTAGTTCGTTTTTTTGAAGAAATGCAATTATAATTGCATATTGTATAATTGACTATTCGTATTTTGGTATACACCCATATTGTATGCAAAGAAAAAGCCCCATTTTAAGGGCTTCTTTTAGACTTATTTGCGCTCAACAATCCACATCAGTGGCGGTGTATTTTTTTGATTGGTAAACGCCATTTTTAAAACATCAAACTCACTCTGTGACAAATTTGCAAGAAAAGAATTCATATGTATAAATTCCTCTGCACCTTCTTCGTGACCTCTATAGCATAATATAAAAATTAAACCGCCGTGTTTAAGATGATACATCGCTGAATTTAAGCTTTTAAGTGTCGTGTCGAAATGCGTTACGATGCTTTTATCCCCTTTTGGTAGATAACCCAGATTATATATAATAAAATCCACTTCTTCTGACTTTAAAAAATCAAAAGTTTCATGCGAGCACTGCTTTAGAACCAAATTTTCATCTTCGTCATAACCATTTGTTTTCAAAAGTGCCCTTGTGGATTCGATGGCGTCGTTTTGTATGTCTATAGCGTATAGACGACCTGAATGCGTTATTTTCTGTTTCAAGAAAAGAGCATCATTGCCATTGCCACAAGTTGCATCAATGACAGTCATTCCAGGTTTCAAGTAGTCATTCGCTATTATTTTATAAGCATTCACAACATTGCCAAGATACTTCATGCGTTACCTCTTGAACTCTTGCAGGGCTTATTAAAAAAGTCTGGCAAATCCACTTTAAAAACCAATTTTTCATCCGCCTTCATTGCAATTTCAAGACCTTCCGCTACAAAAAATCCATTTGCGCTCTCTTCAGATTTGATATACACTTGCGTCACTTTTTTATGATCTAAGTGATTAAGCACCGCTCTAAAAAGACCATCTCCAAGTTTAAAGCCGCGATCTTCATTTCTCACAAACAAATAACGCACCTCTGCTCTGTTCTCTCCCGTCATCTCATAGCCAGAGAGACCACAGATCTGATTGCCATCTTCCACGACATAACAATGGTCAACTTTGATTTTTAGATGTTCAAATTTCAACTGCGTCTCTTTGAGCATCTGGTCAACTGACTTCATGTCACTTGGTTTCATCATTCTGATTTGAATCATTATTCATCTCCTCCATTTCAATCGCCTTGCTTTGAAAAACATTAAACGCATCGAACTCATTTATTGAGGGCAGCTCCTTAATGGTTTTATATCCAAAGCTTTTTAAAAAAATGTCTGTTGTCCCGTAAATTTGTGGTCTTCCTATTTTTTCGAGTTTTCCAACGACTTCAACAAGCCTTCGCTCTATCAAATGCTGTAACGGTCCGTCTGAACTGACCCCCCTGATTTGTTCAATATCAAGCTTTGTTATGGGTTGCTTATACGCAATAATGGCAAGTACTTCTAATGCTGAATTGGATAAACCTTTGCTCTTGGAGGTCTGGCATAAGCTTTCTATATACGAATAGTTCTCTTTAAGAGTACAAAATTGGTAGTGACCATTCGTCTCAAGAATTTGAATGCCTCGTTCTTCAGATTCATATTTTAACATGAGATCATCAAGGAGTTTTCTCGTAATTGTAATTTTGAGATCCAATTGTTTGGCAATTTTTGAAATGCTCAGCGGTTCCCCCCATACAAAGAGCATGGATTCAATTGCTGATTGATACTTTTTATAATCTTCAATAATCTGATTACTCATCTAAAGTGATTTCCTTTCTGTGATTTCTAATCCACTCACATAACTAAATCATACTGAATCATACTGAATCACCATGTATTGTTGTCTGTTCCACATAGACGCGCTTTTTAATTTTGATCTCTTCAAATAGCCCATCTTGCTCAATTGAAATCTCTTTAAGTTTCAATAATTCTAATACAGCCAAAAAGGTCACAACGATTTCCTCCTTTGTCAATTCGTTCTCAAAGAGATCGGAAAAGACGAAATACGCACTGCCTTTCAACCGTTTTCGGATACCTGCCAATTTCTCTTCCACAGTAAAAGCATCTCTTTTGATGCCTTTAAAAAATCCTTTTCTGTGTTCGTCAAAGCGATTCATCTTTGTCATGAGCCTTTGAACAGCCTCAATTAAAAGTTCACTTTCTAGATTTTTATTTAACTCTTCTATCGATATTTGCTTTACATACTGCCCCAGCTCTTCTTGATCTTTAAAGACAACCTCATCCAGAGTGCCCTCTGTGGCTCTTAATTTCTCAGCGGCTTCTTTAAATCGCTTATACTCTATCAATCTCTTCACAAGTTCTCTTCTAGGATCTATATCCGAATACTCATAATATTCCATAGATTCATCTTTCTCAGGCAAGAGCATGCGAGATTTGATTTCAATCAACGTCGCTGCCATGACTAAAAATTCTGTGGATCGGTCTAAGTCCATTTCTTTAATGATCTCTAAATACTGCGTTGTAATCTTCACAATTGGAATATCGTAAATGTCAATTTCCTCTTTAGAAATCAGATGAAGCAACAGATCGAGTGGTCCTTCGAAAGCTTCTATTTGTACATCAATACTCATGCTTTATACTCTCAATATATTTTATTTCATCTTCCAGACTGAGGTCCAAGTGATGATTTATTTTATACTCTAAAAGGGCATCCATGAATTTGCGAATACATTCATTTTGCGGTATGCCCATGCGAATCAAATCATGACCGGTCAGATTTAAGCTGTACTGCTTTAAATTGATTTCATAGTGCATAATCTGATCTCTATAATGATGCGCCATGAGATTAAGCGTTTCAATTCTTTTATTATACAACAGTTTATATAGATTATAGTCATTAATTTCCGCATTATTTAAAAAGGCTTCTAAAGTCCTATTATACGCTTCATGGCATTTCTTAATTTGATGATCTACACCATATAGCCACTCTATATGCGTTATGAATCTGGACATTAAGAGCGTTCTCTTCTCTTCGCTTTCGTTCTTGAAAGTTTTAAGGAACATGTCCCCATAGTTAATTTCCTGCCAATTGAACGCCATCAACATTTTAAGATTTTTCTGCCACAGGTCGCCTTTAAAGAGCTTGGAAAACTCCAATTGGATTCTCGATAGCGGTAATTCTAAGAGCTTGTCCTCATAAAGCGCATTTGAAAGGGCGTTTAAAGTCTCTTCATCCATTCTGAAATCAAGTTGATTTACTATTTTCACGGCTCTCAAAATTCGAGAAGGATCTTCATTAAAGCTATTCAGATGCAAAAGTCTCACTTTTTTTAAGCTCATATCCGTATAGAAAAGGGGATGACTCGCGCATATATGGGATTTCAAGTAGTTTACAAGCGCTTCATCAATCCGTCTTTCCCTTAAATAAGTGGTCAACAGTTCCAAAAGAGAATCATTCAATTTAACATAGGCTGTATTGATCGTAAAATCTCGCCTGAGGATATCCCATTTTAAGGATGCTGCCTCATACTCATAACGGTTCAGCGTCTTATTGTAGGTCTCTTTTCGCATCGTTGCAATATCAAAGTGAATTTGATCTTCACTCTCGAAACGCATGGTTTGAAATTCAGAACACAGAGTCGCTTCATGCATCTCTTGAATCCGCTCATAGAGCGGCATAATCCCCGTTTTTGAAGCTTCAAAAGTAAAATCCAAGTCATAAGACTCTATACCGAGTAAAATATCTCTAATGAATCCGCCCACTATGTAAACTTGTTTCGAAGTTTGTTTTTGATATTCTAAAATTCGCTTTAAAAGTTCATGTGAAATCATTTTTTTACCTCTTCATGCTTCTCATTATAAGGCAATTTAGATATTTTTCATAGGAACATTCTAAAATCTCCACGGCTTTTGAGATAATATCTTTAGTCTCACTTACCCATAAAATTTAAACTTCCCAGCTCTGATTTTATTTCATAAGCTGGGAAGTTGCCTTTAAAATGTTCTATTATTCAATAGCAAGTACATCCTATTAAACAGCGCTTCATATTTTTATATCAAATAAAGAGGGTAAAATGGCAAAATCAAAAGAAACTTTTTTAATGGCTCAATGCCCATATCTATTCCACGATTTCATAAATATATTTGACTGGTTCTGGCTTTTTGGCACTAAAAGCAAATGCCGCTCTCACCATTTTCTCTGCTTCAAAAGTTTCTGCCGCATTGGTGTGAAGCACGCACAACACATCTCCAAGATTCACATGATCGCCTATTTTCTTTTTCAAACTGATCCCTGCCGCATAATCGATTGGATCTTCTTTTTTTTGTCTACCAGCACCAAGCATCATTGCCGATATGCCAACTTTTTCTGCATCAAATCCGCTGACATAGCCTTCTAAATCTGCTTTGACCTCAATGTGTTTTGAGGCAACAGGCAATTTCTCTGGATGTTCAATCATATCAGGGTTTCCGCCTTGAATTTCAACAAATGTTTTAAGTTTTTCAATCGCTTCACCCGATTGGATCAGTTTGTCAAAAAAAGTATGTGCTTCATCAACTGTTTTATAGGCGCCACCTAGAACAGCCATATAGGACGCAATCGTCATAGCGACTTCCGTTTCGTCTTCTGCACCATTGCCCTTTAAAACTTCTATGGCTTCACGAATTTCATTGGCATTACCCACCTCATGTCCAAGCGGTTGGTCCATATTCGTAATGACAGCCACAGTTTTCCGTCCTAAATGACTCCCTATATCCACCATGGTACGTGCAAGCATTCGCGCGTCTTCAAGTGATTTCATAAAAGCACCCGAACCCACTTTGACATCCAATACAATCGCATCAGCACCTGACGCAATTTTCTTGCTCATAATGGAACTTGCAATAAGTGGAATACTGTCAATCGTACCCGTTACATCTCTAAGTGCATAAATTTTTTTATCCGCTGGCGTCAAATCACCAGATTGACCAACGATTGCCATTTTATGCGCATTGACATTTTGAACGAATTCTTCACTGGTAAGCTCAATTTTAAAGCCCTCTATGGATTCGAGCTTATCCACTGTACCGCCAGTATGACCTAACCCTCGACCTGACATCTTTGCCACGGGAATACCACATGAAGCCACAAGCGGCGTCACGATCAAGCTGATTTTATCGCCAACACCACCGGTGGAGTGCTTGTCCACTTTAATGCCCTCAATCGCAGATAAATCCACCGTATCTCCAGATCTGACAAATGCATCTGTCAAATTCGAAGTTTCTTCCTTATCCATGCCTTGAAAATATATTGCCATGAGGAGAGCAGACATCTGGTAGTCAGGTACTTCCCCTTTAGTATAGCCTAGAACGATAAAATCAATTTCTTCTTTTGTGAGTTTTTCACCGTATTTTTTTTTATTGATCAAATCAACAATTCTCATGTAAATCCTCCAGTTAAGCTATCTCAACAATTTTCTTAACAAGCTCTATGAATGTCTTTTTCACTAAATTTGCAGTTTCAACGACTTCCTTGTGATTTAATGCAGTCACTTGTATGCCAGCGGCCATGTTCGTAATACATGAAATGCCAGTGACTTTTAAGGATGCATGTGCTGCAACTAAAGCTTCTGGAGCTGTAGACATGCCCACGGCATCGCCACCTAGAATACCTGCTAGCTTCACTTCTGCTGGTGTCTCGTACGCTGGCCCTGTATTGTAGAAATAAACGCCCTCTTTCAGATCAATTCCAAGACGACTTGCCTCTTCTAAAACACGTTTATTAAAAGTCTTGTCATAAATATTAGAAGCATCCGGGAATCTAGGTCCCAATTCATCCTCATTCTTCCCAATAAGGGGGCTTGCGCCTGTTAAATTGATGTGATCTGTGATCAACATCAAATCCCCTGCTTTAAAGCTTTTATTCACCCCACCAGCCGCATTGGTCAAGATCAAGTGTTCCACACCGATGGCCTTCATCACGCGCACTGGAAACGTAATCGCCTGCATGCTATAGCCTTCATAATAATGAAATCTACCTTGCATGGCGATCACTGTTTTACCACAGAGGTTCCCTACAACAAATCGACCTGCATGGCCCTGAACTGTGGAAATTGGAAAATGAGGAATTTCATCATATTGGATATACACAGGCGATTCAATTGCATCTGCTAGGATGCCCAAACCAGAGCCTAAAACCAATCCAATTTTTGGTTTTTCACTCAACTTAGATTCGATATAGTGCTGAGCTTCATTAATTTTAATCAATAAACTATCCATTTATAACTCCTTCAATTTTTTATTCTGAAAATCATCTGTCTCATATAAATCTATTTTAAAATTTGAGATTTAAAACTCTTCCCATGAGGTGTCTGTGGTATGCCGAGCATATCTGAAACTGTTGCTGCAATATCTGAGAAAGTATTCAGCGTGCCAATATCAACCCCTTCTTTTATAGAAGCGCCCGCCACAAGCACTGGAATGTACTCACGCGTATGGTCTGTCCCCGTATAAGTAGGATCATTGCCGTGATCCGCTAAGAAGATGATCACATCATCCTCACGCATTGCTTCCAACAACTCTGGAATCCTTGCATCCAACGCTTCAATTGCACCTTGGTAACCTTTAACATCTCTTCTATGCCCAAATTTAGCATCAAAATCAACGAGATTGGTAAACAGTATGCCTTTGAAATCTTGTTTTAGGTACTTCAATGTCTGTTCCACACCGTCCATATTATCCTTCGTATGAATATCTTCAGTGATCCCTTCACCATCAAATATATCCACAATCTTACCAACTGCCTTAACTTCTAGGCCATTTTCTTTTGCCATATCCAAAACCGTTTTATGAAAGGGTTTTAATGAATAATCTCTGCGATTTGAAGTTCTTTCAAAATGGCCTGGTGTTCCAATAAATGGTCTTGCAATGACTCTGGCAACTTGATCATCCCCCATAAGCATATCGCGTGCAATTTGGCACATCTTATAGAGTTCGTCGAGCGGAATGATGTCCTCATGTGCCGCAATTTGAAAAACGCTGTCTGCAGACGTATAGACGATTGGGTTACCCGTCTTCATGTGTTCCTCACCCAATTCATCTAAAATAACCGTTCCCGACGCAGGTTTGTTGCACATGACTTTTCTGCCAATCTTTTCTTCAAATGCTCGAATCACATAATCTGGAAAACCTTCTGGATAAGTCTTAAAGGGTTGATCTATCAAGAGGCCTGCAATTTCCCAATGCCCAGTGGTAGTATCCTTTCCATTGGACGCTTCAAGCGAACGTCCATAAGCCCCCATAGGCGAAGGATCAGCTTCAATGGCATCCACACCTTCTATATTGCCAATGCCCAGTTTTTTTAGATTGGGAATCTTAAAGTCATCCGCCTGTCTAGCAATATGCCCTAAAGTATCTACACCGATATCTCCAAATTTCTCTGAATCTGGCAGCGCACCAATACCTACACTATCTAATACAAATAAGATTACTCTGTTGATCATCTTTAACCTCCTTAAATCTATTATCTACTTAGATAAAAAATAAGAGCCAATTAGGCTCTTGGGTGTGTTTTTTCATAAACGTTTCTGATCTTGGAATTTGACATTTCGAGATAAATCTGAGTTGTGGAAACATCTGAATGTCCTAACATCTCTTGAACGGATTTTAAATCCGCACCATTTTGAATGAGATGCAGTGCAAATGAATGTCTTAAGGTATGAGGCGTTATGCTCTTTCTGATATCCAATGCCTCGGTATACCTCTTGACAACTTTCCAAAATCCCTGTCTCGTAATGCGTTTGCCATAATAATTGACAAACAGTGCTTCCTCATCTTCAGTAACAAGCTTATTGCGTCCATCTCTAATATATACTTCAACGGCTTTGGATGCAAGAGAACCAAGAGGTACAACCCTCGATTTTCCATTGTTCTTGCATCTGATATACCCCATGTTCGTATTGATGTCCGACAAATTAAGTGATACGAGTTCAGAAACACGAATTCCAGTTGCATAGAGCAACTCGATCATCGCCTTGTCCCTTTTGCCTATGGATGTTTTCAAATCTGGCTTTGCAATGAGCTTTTCAACTTCTGTCAAAGTGAGCACATTTGGCATTTTTCTTTCAGCCTTGGGTGCCTCTATGTCTAAAGTTGGATTATGGCTTATATACCCTTTATTGTGCAAATATGAATAAAAAGTTCGCAACGAAGCCACATTTCTTTGTATTGTGGAATTTGCTTTACCCTGCTTTTTAAGATAACTCACATAGGCAATTGTATCCACTTGACTTATTTTTAAGTAGTCTCCCAATTGTTGTTCATCAATAAAAATACCAAAGTAACGCAAATCTCTCTTGTACGCTTCCAATGTGTTTGTAGATAAATTCTTATGCTCCGTTAAATAGACTTCAAATTCTGATATATAACCGCTCATTCCCCAAAACTCCTTATTTTATTGTATCGGAATACACACTTATTTAAAAGCTAAATCCCCATCTTTTGTATAATTTATACAATTTAGTACTGCATTTTCTCTTTCATCTCTTTTTTCATGATGTACATGGCCTCATCTGCTTCGTGTAGAAATTCACTCGTATTTCTATGTTTTGAAGGTTTATACTGAGAAAAACCCGCACTGGCACTGGCACTAAATTTATACACATTTTGGAGATTTACTTGTAAGAACTCATCGCTAATGCGCTGCCAGACCCTTTTCGCTTGATGCATGCCACATCTTGAAAATATAATCATAAACTCGTCTCCCCCAAGGCGAGATATGACATCAAATTCTCTTAAATTGGATTGAATGGTATTCACAATGACTTTGATGAGCTTATCACCCTCTTTATGACCATATCGATCATTCACCACTTTTAAGTTGTTCACATCCACATAGGCGATGGTCAATTCCTGACCTTGTAAAGAGGCACGCGTCATTTCAGCTTTCAAGTAGCACAATCCAGCTTCACGACTCAAAACACCGGTCATCTGATCAATCTCCGCTTTATATTTATAGCGTTCAAGATTGTTGTCTATGATAAAATTGCGATTGACGAGCAATACGATGATCAGAGAGATCACTGTGATGAAAAAATAAGTGGACAACATATAAATGTTCAGATTAGAAGTTCCTGGTCCATTGATTACCCCAGTGGATGCAATCTCAATCAAACTTACAAAAGTTACTCTCTGATAAGCCAAAATCGCTGCAAATATGAAAAAATTGCTAATCACCAGCCGCCGTTCAACGCGTCTATTAATCGAAACAATATTTCTAAAAACTTTCATAATCAATTGGTAAAACTTCAAAAGTCCAAAAAAAATCACAAAATAGAGACCAATAACTGGAAAGTAAGGTTCCATAAAGAGCAATCTAAAATCGAGTACTCTATCATAAGTTAAAAAGCCCACATTGACTGTAACGAGAGATGCAATAGTTTGAATCAAAAAGAGCAAAACGACTGTGACTGAACTGATAAAACTGGACAACCCATAGAGCAGTCTCAGAATTAAAATCATCGAGCCATGGAGTGCCAATACATGTAGCAATTGAGTACCATCATAATAGAACATAAAAGCACTCAAATAAACCACCATTATAGCATGTTTAAATCGTGGTTGCTTGCTAAATTTTGGCGCTATGATTGACAACCCATAATAGGTAATTAGGGCACTGATCACCGCATATAGTACGCTCAAAAAAATTGTCATTGCAAAACCCCATCTTTCAATCCGATAAACCTATTTTGATTCTATTTTTTAAGTGCTTTTGCCTTCTCTATCATCTCTCTTGCATGATGTTTTGTTGCCGTTGTCATTTCCATCCCGCCTACTAATCGTCCAATCTCGTCAACAATTGAATTTTGATCAATTTCTTTTATGGTTGTCATGGTATTTTGAGTTGTCGATTCTTTTTCAATCAATAAATGATGATCTGAAAAAACAGCTATTTGTGGCAAATGGGTAATACAGATTACTTGACTCATCTTGGATAGCCTAGAGAGCTTTTCGCCAACAACATTTGCAGTTATACCACTAATGCCCGTGTCAATTTCATCAAAAATGAGCGTGGGTATATTGTCCAAATGTCCCAATACAATTTTAATGCCCAACATCAGCCTTGAGAGCTCTCCACCGGATACGACTTTCTTTAAAGGTTTAAACGGTTGCCCTAAATTTGTTGAAATTAAAAACTCAACTTCATCAAGACCATTTTCATGAACTCTTGTCATCACTTCAAGTTCAATCTTAAAACGCGTATCCTTCATATTGAGTTCAATCAATTCATTTTGGAGTGCACTTTCGAGTTTTTGGGCACTCTTCTGCCTTAAATCCGTTAAAACGCTGGCTTGTTCATTATAGATCAACAGAGATTGATCTCTTTGCTTTTTCAACTCAGAAACCTTGTTTTCAATAGATTCAAAATATTCGAGCTCTTCCACAATCGCACTTTCAAAAGCCAGTATTTCAGCTATAGATTGACCGTACTTTGTCTTCAAAGCGTTAATCGTATCCAGTCTTCTTTCAATAAACAAAAATCTCTCAGGATCAAATTCTAAGTTTTCCTTATAGTTTTCAACATCCTTAGATAAATCCTCCAGAGCATAAAATGCATCCTTCAGTCTGGCTGAAAAGTCCACAATTTCGTCATCAAAGGCCTCCAATTTGCTAAATTCATTAGAAAGCGTTGAAAGCTTATTGACAATGCCCTCATCATGATCATTTTTCATCCAAACAACGGCCTTTTCGAAACTCATTTTTAAAGCCTCAATATTGGATAAGTACTCAAACTCTTTTTCAAGCGCTGTATCTTCATCTGGCTTTAACGAAGCATTTGAAATTTCATCTAATTGAAAAGTTAGAAAATCAACTTTTTTTGCCTTTTCAAGATCATCTACCCTTAAGGCCTCTATAGCCTTGTCTAATGCTGCGATTTCTCTATATGTTGATTTAAGCGCCCTTTTGATCTCTTCGATTGGGATGCCGCCATAGGCATCAATTAAGTTAAGTTGATTCGATTTCATAAGTAATTTTTGATTTTCATTTTGTCCATGAAGATCAATGAGGCATTCTGTCACTTCTCTTATAATGTTGAGTGGTGTCACCTGTCCATTCACCCTAGAAATGCTCTTCCCTTTGGCTTGCACCTCTCTGGCAATGATCACAATTTCATCATCTGTAGGTATATCATACTTGACTAGGAGTTCATTTACGAGATCGTTGGTGTAAAAACTGGCTTTGATAGAAGCCTTATCTGCGCCGATTCTAACAGCATCTTTGTTCGCTGTTTGTCCTAAGATCAACCGAATAGCACCCAAAATAATTGACTTTCCAGCACCTGTTTCACCCGTTATGATATTTAGACCCGATAAGAAATCCACTGTAACATCTTCTATAAGAATGAAATCTTTGATTTTTAACTCAAATATCATATCGCCTCCGGCAAAATCGTCTATAATAAATCCTTAAATTGTTTAATTACTTTTTGAACTTGGCTTTCATCTCTAATCACTAAAAAGATCGTATCATCCCCTGCAATCGTGCCAACAATTTCTTTGATATTTAAAGCATCAATAGAAACTGCCGCGGCATTTGCCGAACCCACAAGCGTCTTTATAATAACCATGTTTCCCGCGTAATCCACTGAAACAACTGAATTTCGATAAATTTTGAGAAAACGATCATTCACAGCACCTTCTTTTTCTTTAATAGAAGCGTACTTATATCGGCCATCCTTGGTCAATACCTTAATCAATCTCATTTCCTTGATATCTCTTGATACCGTAGCTTGAGTAACTTGAAATCCTGAAGCTCTTAATTCGCTTGCCAACTCGTCTTGTGTTTCCACATCCTTAGCCTCAATAATCTCTAAAATCTTTGATTGCCTCGAATATTTCATAGTGCCTCCCTAATGATCATATTTCCACAGCTAATATTCATATTATATTACAAAAAAAACCTTTAGTAAAATATAACCCTCATAAGTTTTTTATATGTCTATTCTCACTTTAAGCTTATATACAACAACTGCGCCATTACCAGATAATGTTCCCCAACAGGCCTGCCAGAATAATATAGTAAATGGGATGTTTTTTATACTTATAAATCACCACAATAAAGAATAAAAACAACGCAACGGCCTTGAATTCAAGTCCATTAAAGATATTTATGAAATTCCCCTGACCCGTGTACAGCGACACAAGTGCAACCTGTAGGGTTGCCGTGGCAAGTAATCCAATGACGGCTGCCTTTAATCCGAGCAGTGTTGCCTTTACAATAGGGTGCTCATTAAAATGATTTAAAAATCGTGCAACAATCAAAGCCATCAAAAAGGCTGGCAGAATCACTGCAATAGAAGCGGCAATCGCTCCCATGACCCCATACTGCTGAAAACCTATGAACGTCGCCATGTTAATTGCAATTGGACCCGGTGTTGACTGAGCGATTGCAATTAAATTCGCAAACTCAGCATTTGTAAGCCAACTGTGTTCAATGGCAACAGATCTCAGAAGTGGAATCATAGCCAGCCCGCCGCCATAAGTAAATGCGCCAATTTTCACAAACTCCAATATAAATCTTATAAAAACCATCTTACTTCACCTTGCCTTTATAGACGAATGCACCCACAATCCCAGCTATGACAATGGTAATAATGGGCGAACCATTGTAAAACATAACAAAGACAAATCCCGATAGTGCAATTAAAAAGGCCATATAGTCTTTGATGGATGTCTTGACCATTCTCACCATAGAGTGACAGAGCAATGCCAAAACCACAATACGAATGCCTTTAAATGCATTTTGAACGATCTCTAATGACTCCAATTGTTTAAAGACAGCTGCTACCCCCAAAATAATCAAAATGGAGGGTGTAATGACCCCCAGAGCACATGCAATCGCACCCCCTACACCTGCCAATTTATATCCGACAAACACCGCAGTATTGGAAGCGATTACACCTGGCAGCGACTGTGCCACGGAGTAACTCTCAAGAATTTCATCCATGGTAAGCCATTTTTTATCCATGACGATTTCACGCTCAATAATAGGGAGCATGGCATATCCGCCACCTATGGTCAATAACCCTACTTTAAAAAAGGCAACATATAATTGTTGCCACTTTTTCAACTCCATTTGACTTTCTCCTACTCTATAATCAAAGCCTCATGTGCTTCCTGAACAAGTGCTTTTGTATCGAAACTAAATTGATTCTGTTTCTCCGCTGTTCTCTTTGCATATGCTAAAAATTCTATATTCCCTTTTGGGCCCTTGATTGGCGAATAAGTGAGTGCTGTTACAAGGAGATGTTGCGCCGCACAGAATGTCATCAACTCATCTAGAACGCTCACATGAACTTTAGAATCCCTAACGACGCCACTTTTTCGAACTGCCTCTCTACCCGCTTCAAACTGAGGTTTTATCAGAAAAACGATTTCCGCATCCACTTTAAGCAGAGATATTGCAACGGGAATCACCAGTTTAAGAGAGATGAAAGACACATCTATACTCACAAAATCAAGCTCTGTTTTAACCGTTTCCATCGTTAAATAACGTACGTTCGTACGCTCTAAATTTACAACTCTAGGATCATTTCTAAGTTTCCAGTCCAATTGACCGTAGCCAACATCCACAGAAAATACTTGTTTTGCACCATTTTGAAGCATGCAGTCTGTGAAGCCGCCTGTTGAAGCGCCAATATCCATACAAATTTTATCCTTTAGGTCTACACCATACATTGTAATGGCTTTTTCAAGCTTTAATCCCCCACGACTCACATATGGCAATACATTTCCTCTGACCTCAATTTCAGCGTCCACATCAATTTGAGTGCCCGGTTTATCCACTTTTTGTCCATTGACATAAACAACGCCAGCCATGATTGTGCGCTTCGCTTTTTCTCTAGACTCTATTATTTTTCGTTCTGATAAGAGTACGTCAATTCGCTCTTTAGCCATTTATTACCTCACTTACCTTTTTTACGATCCCCTCTTTATCGAGTCCCAAATCCTGCATCAACATATCTGTGTCACCATGAGGCACAAAGACATCGGGAATACCCAATTTATAAAATTTAGTTTTGCCCATGAGATCTGAATGATGCTCTATAAGTTTTGATATAACTTGATCTCCAAATCCGCCACTGATGGTATGATCCTCGATTGTGAAGACAAAGTCAATATTTTGAAGCAAGGATTCTAATCTGATGATGTCCAAAGGTTTTATCTGAGAGACATTGATCACACGCGCTCCAAGTTCATCTGCACAGGCTAAAGCTGTTTGAACCATTTTGCCTGTGGCAACAAGAGCAACTTTATCACCCTCGTGTAACACTTCAGGATGAAAAGTCAATTTCGATTGCGTATGCTCTCTTCCGGCACCCATTTGATGGGCCTTTCCTCTTGGATAACGTATTGCTATAGGGCCTTCTTTATAGGTAAGTGCAAACTGCATCATATCTTCGAGTTCAAATTGATCCTTAGGAGATAAAATCATCATCCCAGGCATATGTGACAAATAGCCAATATCAAAAATCCCATGATGTGTTTCACCATCATTCCCTACTAATCCCGCGCGGTCAAGACACAACACGACAGGCGCCTTTTGAATGCAAACATCATGTACAATCTGATCATATGCCCTTTGTAAAAAAGTCGAATAAATGGCTACATAGGGCTTTATGCCCTCCATTGCCAATCCAGCTGCCATGGTTACAGCATGCTGTTCTGCTATGGCAACATCAAATATGCGGTTGGGAAATTTAGATGCAAATTCATTTAATCCCGTACCATCGGCCATTGCCGCTGTAATTGCCACCACATTTTGATTTTCTGTTGCCAACTGAATAAGCTTATCTCCAAAAACTTTTGAGTAATCGTTTTTCGCCTTGGATTCAATACACTTTTCAGGATCAAATTGTCCCACACCATGATATTTATTGGGATCTTTTTCAGAAAAAGCATACCCCTTTCCCTTTTGCGTCAAAACATGCACTAGAACAGGGCCTTTGACATGCTTAATCATCTGAAAAGTTTCAATGAGTTCTTTTAAATCGTGTCCATTAATGGGACCAATATAAGTGAGTCCAATTTCTTCAAAAAAGAGACCGCCATCCACCACAAAATATTTTAAACTGTCTTTTAATTTCCCAATAAAGTCGATCATGTTATCGCCAATACTTGGTATTTTTGACAGTGTTGCTTTCGTATCCATTTTGACTTTAGAATACGTTTCCGTTGTTCTAAGTCTACTCAGCGCTTTTGCAAGGCCGCCTACATTTTCAGATATAGACATCTCGTTGTCGTTGAGCACAACTTTCATATTGGTTTTAACATGTCCTAAATAATTTAAAGCTTCAAGTGCCATGCCCCCTGTTAACGCGCCATCACCAATAATGGAAATGACTTCATTATGTGCCTCTTTGAGGTCCCTTGCCGTGGCAAAGCCAATCCCAGCAGAAATGGAAGTACTGCTATGCCCTGCTTCAAAAATATCATGTTCAGACTCTTTGCGCTTTAAAAAACCACTCAAGCCATTAAATTGTCTTAGAGATTTAAAGTCCTCTTTTCTGCCTGTCAAAACTTTATGTACATAAGCTTGGTGTCCAACATCCCACAACAACTTATCCGTTGGACTGTCAAATACATAATGTAATGCCACAGTTAATTCAACAACACCTAAATTAGAGGACAAATGACCTCCTGTCTTTGATATATTCTCCACTAAAAAAGCTCTCATTTCATGACAGAGTACAACGAGCTCTTCAAAGGATAATTGTTTGAGTGTATCTGGATTTTGGATACTATCAAGTATTTTATACATTTCTGTCCCTTCTTCCTTGGAGCATCTTCTTATATGTTCCAATTGAAAATACAAGTTTTAAAACATAAATGATTTTTCCTGTAAAATCAACAACTTCTTTCGCCCTTGATATTGCGATTTCTTTCCCGATAGCTTTCCCCCCTACGGTCATTGCAGCCACCAAGCCGCTAATGCCCACAGACAGATAAGGATAAAACTTCGTTGGAATATTGTATTGACTAATAGCCCCAATAATAATGCCAATGGTTGTTCCACTAATAATTCCAGCAATATCTCCTATGACATCATTACAAAAGTTAGAAACTTTAGAAGCATTTTTGATCAACATAATAGAGTATTTTGCACTTTTGATTTGAGCTGATGCCATGGAATGAAAGGGCTTTTCATTAGCTGCGGCAACAGCAATACCAATGGCATCAAAAAAAATACCGATGAAAATAATAATCATCAGCATCAAAAATGCCGAAAAGACATTCACATTGCGCATGAGTGCTTCAGAGACTACTGAAAAAATCACGGCAAGCATAAACGTCATTATAAATGTTCGAATAATCCAACGATAATTAATCTTTCTTTTTGCTTTCAAAGCATTTCACCTATCTAATTTATATTATGCAATCCCAACAAATAAAAAAATATGAATAAGGCTTAGAGGTAATCCAAAAGGTTAATTCTGCGGCTTAGGTCTAGTAGGATTTCCCATAAGATTACTGTTATGTCGCCAAAACAGCGGTTTCCCTTTAAATTCTTATTTATAGCGTTACCAACTATAAGACTAGACTACCACTTAGTCCACACTTCAATCCCTTTTTGATCTATAAAATAACAGTCTAGGAGATTTCCTCAACAGGCAAACTAATCCCTAGCCTCTTTTGCAACCACGGTTTTGATTAGCAATGGCACCCTCCTATTGGCCAATAGAAAAGCACCTGAACTACCGTCCACCGTCATCACTCAAGGCAGGCTACACTACACATAACCTTTCGACCAAATGTAGGTTTAATCTTGCACAAAGCAAGTCTCCACAGAGTGAGGGTCATTTCCCGCATGCCATTGCGGAATGCCCCCATATCCTTACTCCCAGCACCAACCCGAAACTGGGCGTTTCAAGCAAGAACCAGGAACTTCATCGATGTGCCCTTTAGCGGATTTTTAGCCCCGCCTTCAGAATTAGAAGCTCTGACTAGAATACTGCACCTCTAAGCCAACTCTATCATAAATAAGAATAAAGCTAACTTACAATGTTGGCAATCAATACGCCTAAAACTGCGCCAACAGCAACTTCAGTAGGTTTATGTCCTACGAGTTCTTTTAGTCTTTCCTCTTGCAAATGCTTAAACTCATAGATGTCCTTAATGATATCATTTAAAAGTTTAGCTTGTTTTCCAACTGACCTTCTCACACCTGATGCATCATACATGACGATAAACGACATAATGAGCGCAAGCGCATACAGCGGTGTATCAAATCCCATGGTCAACCCAATGGACGTTGAAGCAGCCATAATCGTAGATGTATGCGAACTCGGCATCCCACCAGATCCATGAAATCGTTCGAACTTAAATTCCCTCTCAAGAAGAAGTGTAATGATTACTTTGAGCGTCTGGGCAACAAACCACGCCAAAAGTGATGCCAAAAGCACCTTGTTTTGGGCTAATTGATTTATACTTTCCATGTTTCACCTGTTTCTAATTTATTATATCATCTCAATGATAATTTCCATGCTCTTAAGACATATCCTATATTGAATTCAATAACTTACTCTACATTATAAAACGTTTATCTGCTTTTGTCGATAAACGTCTCATTTTAGCATCAATAATCTCTATTCACTAAAAATTTTACAGTTTCAATTAAGAAATCACTTTGGATGTCAAGGGACCTTATGCCCTTTATGATCTCGCCTTCCAATTGTTTTATTCTCTTTTGAGTGTTATCAAGTCCCAAAAGCATTGGATATGTGCGTTTATCATTTTTAATATCCATTTGCGTTCTCTTTCCCAATTTTTCTGCTGACCCAATTAAGTCCAACAAGTCATCAACCACCTGAAATAAAAGACCCATTTTGCCTGCAATTTCTTCCACAGCATTAACGGCGTCCTCATGTGCACCACCTAGAATAGCGCCACTTTTCATCGCTGCAATAATCAGCTTGCCTGTTTTATGGTGGTTTATGAAATCAAGCGTCTCCACATCCATATCATCGCTCTGATACTTAATATCTGCCACCTGACCTAAGATCATCCCATTGCTTCCAGATGCCTTTAGGATTTCATGCATAGCCTGTATTGCTCGATGTGAATAATCTGATTTAATCACGCGATTAAGCATGACTTCATAAGCTTTATTGAGCAAACCATCTCCAGCAAGCACAGCCATATCATAACCATAGACCACATGATTCGTCGGCTTGCCTCGTCGTAAATCATCATCATCCATACATGGTAAATCGTCGTGAATGAGTGAATACGTATGAATCATCTCAATGCCCACGGCGAAATCTATTGCATCCTCATATGTGCCGCCAAAAGCTAAGCACATCTCTATTAATAAAAGCGGTCTAATGCGCTTACCTCCCGCTTTTAAGCTGTAAAGCATCGCATCATTAATAAGCTTTTGAGCTTGTGATGCGTCTTGAAAATATAAGTCTATCCGCTGTTCGAATGCGTCAATTTTCTTCTGATTATAATTCATTTGATCTCCTGCACATTGACGATTTTAACTGCCAATTCTAAGATTTTTTAAAATCATTTATATTAACTTCCTTTAAAGCATAATCATCTTCTAAAATCATTTTAATTCTAGTTTCAGTATCTTTTAAAATCTCAAAACACTCACGATATACCTTTATACCCTCTTCAAAATACTTAAGCATATCCTCTAAAGCTTCATTTCCATTTTCTAATGAATTGGAAATCTCATTTAACCGCATTATCTTTTGCTCAAAAGCGCCTTTTTTCCCATCTGTCATTTTGATCACTCCCTTTTTATTGTACCAAATCTCCCTCTTAATACAACTGTTTTACACGTGATTTAAGTCATTTTTAATCTTTTAAGATTTCTTTAACAATCGTTTCTACTTTACCATCTTTCAATGTGATTTCAACCTGTTCTTTTACACTGACCTCATTCACAGAGCGTATAATCGCTCCATTTTTTCTCATTATAGTATACCCCCTTTGCATCGTAGCTAACGGACTTAGCGCATTTATTTTGCTTCCCAGATATTCCAATTCAGCAAAGTTCGTTTTAAGTCTGAATTTCAAAATTTGAGTCATTTGATCTTTTAAGTGTTCTATTTCGCGATATTCTCTTTCAACTCTATAATTCAGCTTCATAGATAAGCGTTCCGGTGCTGTGGCTTCCAGCAACAAACGGCTGTTCTCAAGTTTACGCATCATCTGCTGTTGCATGGACTTCATCAGTTGATTTAAATACGATTCAATTTCCGCTTTTGATTTAATGGCGATCTCTGCCGCCGCTGAAGGCGTTGCCGCTCTAAAATCTGCAACAAAATCGGCAATTGTAAAATCGGTCTCATGTCCAACACCGGAAATAATAGGGGTTTCAGATTTAAATATCGCTCTGGCCACTTCAACCTCATTAAACGACCAAAGTTCTTCTATCGAACCGCCTCCACGCGAGAGGATAATTAAATCCACAGGCATTTTTTGATTGAAAAAATCAATCGCAGATGCAATTTCGCCAGCAGAAAACTCACCTTGAACTCGAACTGGAAAGATCAAGAGTTCTGCCAAATTAGACCGCCTGCCTGCAACCGATATAATATCTTGTATGGCAGCACCCGTTGGCGATGTTATAATGCCTATTTTTTGCGGCAAGTTCGGCAGCTTTTTTTTATATCTTTGATCGAACAGTCCCTCTTGTTCTAATTGTTTTTTCAAGGCTTCAAATTTGATATGTAACGCACCTAAGCCCACGAAAGTTAATGATTGTGCATACATTTGATATTTGCCATCTCGTTCATATATGCTTACCGATCCTTTTAAATGCACTTTTTCTCCATTTTTAGGCACACGATCTAACAATTTCACATATTGAGAAAACATAATACAACTCATTTTGCTCTCTTCATCTTTAATTGAAAAATAGGCATGACCACTTGAATGCAGTGTGAAATTTGAAATTTCGCCCTCTATAAGCACTTGGTTTAAAATTGGATCTGCACCAATGATCTTTTTTAAATATTTCGTAATTTCCGTTACCGAAAACGCTCTCATTTTTAGCACTTATAAAGCTCCTTCCATGAATATTTTTTCTCTACCCAGTAACGCTATCCCATAGGCATTATCTCTCGAATACTCTGGTTTTGCAAAATACAATTGATCGTAGTATTGATTTAAATAGGCTCTGATGATGCAATTGGATGCCACACCACCTGATATAATCACTGCTCTATCGGATTCAAAACCCTTTAGACAGTTCTCAAGAATATGTGCAATTGTATTGAAAAGGATTCTTGCAATTTCTTCATTTTCCACCTTGCCAATCAAGCTTTTAAAATAGTTTTCAAGCCCAGAAATATTGAATCCAAAACAGGCATGCTCTGCTGTATCCACTTTTAAGGGCACTTCTTTATACTGTGTCGCCTGGCTGCGCCCAGCCATTTCGTCTAGTGCTTTACCACAAGGAAAATCAAGCCCCATCTCAACGCCAATGCGATCAATGAGTTGTCCAAAATTGAGATCTAAGGTCTCTCCAATTAAATCTATCTTAAAGATTTTATTCGAATAATCCACATCCAAGAATTCTGTAGTGCCTCCTGAAAGATGCAATCCATAGAATTTATGTGGAATTCTACCTATGCCACTGGTTGCCAATGCCGCCATCAAATGGCCTTCTTGATGTGAAAACGTAAACATTGGAATGCCAAGTGCATTGGAAAGATTTCGGGCAAATAGTACACCTGCATTAAAAACAGGCATGTATGATCCTGAGACATTCCTAGGCGCATCACTCACCGCTATTGCCCTTAAATTTTTAACATCAAAAATAGCGGTAAGCGCTTCAAAGCTATCCGCTAGTTGATGTACGTGTTGATAAAATCCGTCTGATTGCCTTAACCCCTTTGACCCCGCTTTTACCCTGAGCAGTACATTCTTTTCAAAACGGATTTCCTGTGTTTGGATATCCACAAGCACCATTGAGGTCGTATAACAACTGGTATCAAGTCCTAGTATCATAACTTACTCCAGATTGATGAAATGTTTGAGTAGACCATTTATAAACTTGCCCGATTTTTCATCAACGTATTTTTTGGACATATTAATGGCCTCATTTACAGTTACTTTATTGGGAATGTCCGGCATCATTTTAAGTTCTGTAACTGCCGTTCTCAGAATGGCGAGATCTATTTTACTCAACCTTTCCATTGTCCATCTTTTAAGCAGTGGGGTAATTTCCCCATCGATCATGGCTTTGTTTTCAATAAACAGCCCCAAAACCTCATCAATGTATTTTTTGTCCACTTCTTCTTCGTATTGCTCTACCATTCGATCTGCAAAGGCTTTATCAAAAGTCGTGTGTATATCCATTTGATAAATGACTTCCATAGCAATTTCACGACTTCTACTCCTATTCATATGCGCCTCCTATACATCAAATAATGTGAAGCAAAGCTTCACATTATTTTGTCACTACTTCATATTGTCTTTCTCATTTTTTATATTAATGCCCGCTATATTCACGTTAACGCCTGCCACTTCCAGTCCCGTCATGGATTCAATTGCAAGCTTGACATTTTCTTGAACTTCTTTAGCCACCTCATGAATCTTTGTCCCATAGTCAACAATGACACTCAGCTCCACCAGTATGATATTGTCATTCATTTCAACTTGTATACCCTTATTGAAATTCTTCTTGCCGATCAGCTCAAGAACATCGTCCTGAAATGTGCCGTTTAAAGCTTTAATGCCCTTTATTTCTGAAGCTGCAATCGTTGAAATAACGCCAATAACATCATCTGCAATATTTACTTTACCGTGTTTATATGAATCAATAATCGTATTTTCAGCCATATTATTGCCTCCTATTCAAACTGTCTCTATGTTAAATCCATTATTTTCTACGTACATTTTATTATATCAAAGATGAATGGGTAATACAACTATGATTGAAATTGACCACTGCGTGGGGCTCATTTCGCCTTGCGAAAACGCTGCCTTCGCTTCTTAAAGGCAATGGACACTTTTTGACCTAGTGGTCAAAACCACTACACGTTAGCATTAAAAGATTAGGGACGGAGTATTTACTGTGTAAATACTAGCCGTCCCTGATATCTGTTCCACTCTGGTTATTTACGCTTTTTCTTCTGTTTCCTCTTCTTTACAACAATCACATTCGTCATCGCCACAACAATCGCATTCATCCGAAAATTCGATGATTAGTCCACAACTTGGACATTCGATCTCTTCACCTTTGTCAATTAATTGACCATCGACAAAAATTGTTTCCCCACAATCAGGACACTCGATTTCCTCAAAGTCATCTTGAAAATCTTCAAGTTCGTATATGTCTTCTTCGAGTTCAGCAAGGTCTTCATCAACTGCTTCGATGTAATCATCAAGTTCCATGACTGATTCGCTAATTTCGTCTAGCTCTTCATAGACTTCTTCCATTTCTTCTGCGAATTCTTCTAAAATGTTGATGATGTTTAGCAATAATTTGCCCTCTTTAGTTGAATCACTCATTTCCATACCTTCGGCTAATCCTTTAAGATATGACACTCTTTCATACATATAGCTCATGTGTTTTCCCTCCTTCAGTGGGTTTTATTTTTATTAAAACAGCTTGCGCTGGTTTAAACACTAAGCTCTGGATAAATACTCGCCAGTTCTTGTATCAATTTTGATTTTGTCACCTTCGTTGACGAAAGAAGGTACATTGATTTCTGCACCTGTTTCAACAATAGCTTTTTTAGTAACATTAGTCGCCGTGTCACCTTTAACGCCAGGCTCTGACTCTGTTACTAAAAGAACTACAAAGTTAGGCGGTTCCACTTGGAAACAGTTCCCTTTATAAAACTTAAGGGTCGCATTATCATTTTCTTTGATGTAAAGAATTGCATCTTCAACTTGTTCAGCTGATAATGGAATTTGATCATATGTTTCATTGTCCATAAAATAGTATAAATCGCCTTCGTTATACAAATATTGCATTTCTTTAGTCTCAATGTGAGCTCTTGGGAATTTTTCAGATGGATTAAAAGCTTGTTCTCTAATCGTCCCGTTTATTAGACTCTTGTATTTCGTTCTAACGAAAGCTGCACCTTTACCTGGCTTAACATGTTGAAAATCAACCACCACAAATGGCTCACCATTTATCTCAAATGTTACACCCTTTCTAAATTCACTTGCAGAAATCATTTCCTACCTCCAAAATTATATTAAATTATATTTCTATAAGATGTTCTGGCGCTTTCGTTAAACGCTCATAGCCATCTACAGTTACCAAAACCATATCCTTGATTCGGACACCGCTGTAGTATTAAAAAATGCTTTACAATACATCCTGTTCGCCAGATTCAAGTTCAGACCTTTAAGACGATGATCTTTGCATGTATTCGTCAAACCAGATCATATCATCTGCGTTGTTTTCACTTGCAAGTTCAAGCACTGCGCTTCTCGTCATATCGGAACAATATCCATTATATATACAACCCTAATCTGATGTCAAGAACTCTCCGTCTTCTATGATTTTATCAGATGCAACGCCATGTGGCAATGCCGATCTCATCCCAGATTTAATAATACTTTTAAACAGCTTGTTTTCAGTATTTTTAGATATCCTAAAACGATTGCATTCAGCAGATATTTTGCCTTTATTTTACCCTATTTTAATAAAACTTAGGATTTCAACAACAGGATTATGAGCTTAACGATCGCCGATGGGCTCAAAGACCGTTAATTGCTACGCCTTTTCATGTGTGAATTCCTGTCTTTTTACGAATTCAATGTCGTGCGCATACTTATAGACCACTGAACGTTTTATCTGCCCTGCCTTATAGAGTTCAAACAAGCTATTATCCATGTACATCATAGAATGTTTTCGTCCTGCAATAAGCGCCTGTGTAATCTCCTTGAGCTGATCATTGATGATATAGGACTTAATTGCGGCATTTGGCAATAAAAATTCATACGCCAACAATTGATTGGATTCATCTATGGCAGGTACCAATTGTTGTGAGATAATCCCCAACAAAGTCGCCGTCAATTTATATTTTCTCATTTCTGTTTTTTTATGCGAATTTGAAGTCACAATTTTTTCAATAGTCGATCGAGAATTATTAGCGGGTACACCTGCAATTACCAGTTTTCCTGACTCTGCTATCTGAAGTGCCAAATCGATAACCCGCTCATCAGATAAATCAGAAATCATCAAAATATCTGGATCATGCTTCATCGCTCCGAGCACGCCATCATATATTGTCGGGCAATCCGTACCAACATCTCTTTGCGAAATAATGGCATCATGGTGTTTGAACAGATATTCTATGGGCTCTTCAACTGTAATAACATGAGCCCTCGACGTCTGATTGATTTTGTTGATAAGTGCTGCAATGGTTGTTGATTTTCCAGATCCTGATGCGCCGCTCACAAGCAACAGTCCCCTTTGATAATTTATGAGTTCAATAAAAGCGTTGGGAATACCTAATGTATCAACCTCTGGGATATCGAATCTCAACAATCTAAAGGTAATACTCGCTGTGCCTCTTTGCATGATGATATTAATTCTAAACCGCCCCAAATTATGAATAGAATGACTGAAACTAACTTCACCATTTGATTTAAGTCGTTCCAATTGATCCTTATTGCAGATGGCATCCACAATACTATTTATCTCCAGATAGTCCACAGCCGCTTGAGCCTCAACCTGCTCAAGTTTTCCATTTTTTCTAATTACAGGCACAGCCCCTGGCACCAGATGAATGTCAGATGCTTGTCTCTCTAAAGCGTATTCCAAAAGTGTTATATAATCCATAACAAAGCCTCCAATGGATGAGCCTATCCCCTAGACACTAAAATTACAATTTTCTATTCAAGTATTGGTCAAAATCAATCAATTTACCTTCATAAGGTTGATTCATGTGTACACTGGTCAGCAAATAATCTGCCGTGGCAATATTCGTAGCAATGGGAATATTATAAAGTGTTGCAATTCTCAAAAGGGCTTTTACATCTGGGTCATGCGGATGCATGCTCAACGGGTCCCAAAAGAAGATCATAAAATTAATTTCTCCCTCAACAATTTTGCTGCCAATTTGTTGATCACCACCCAGCGGACCACTATTGACACCCCTCACCGGAAGTTCTGTCGCCTCACTGATCATTTTAGCCGTGGTACCTGTGCCATATAAAAAATGTTTCCCCAAAGATTCTTTGTTTTCATCACACCAGCGGATCATATCTTGTTTTCTGGAGTCATGTGCAATCAGTGCAATATGCTTTACAACTGGAATAACATGTGCATTTTTCTGTTCAGACATAGCAATCTCCTTTCTATTTGAAAAGCAGTGGTGACAACCACTGCTAAATCTTCTTATTTTTTTCTTGAATAATTGATGTTACTTTGGTAGTCATAATATCAATGGCAACCTTATTATAGCCACCTTCTGGGATAATAATATCCGCGTATTTCTTTGTGGGTTCAATAAATTGCTCGTGAGCGGGCTTAACCGTTTTTAGATACTGTTCAATTACAGATTCTAAAGTTCTGCCCCTTTCATTGATATCTCTTGTAATGCGTCTGATAATACGCACATCCGCATCCGTATCCACAAATATCTTAATATCCATCAAATCTCTCAACTGCTTATCTTCGAGAATCATGATGCCCTCTACAATGATAATATCTCTAGGACAGACTTTTATAGATTCTAGCTCTCGATTGTGCTTAGAAAAATTGTAGATGGGTTTTTGAATGGTCTTGTGATTGCAAAGATCGTGAATGTGTTCAATCAATAAACTCGTATCGAATGCAAGAGGATGATCATAGTTGGTCTTAACGCGTTCCTCATAGGTGAGATCACTCTGATCTCTATAGTAAGCATCTTGCTCTATAATCAAAATATTTTCATCCGGCAAGGACTGGAAAATAGCTTTTGCAACAGTACTCTTACCAGAGCCTGTTCCTCCTGCAACACCGATAACGATTGGCTTAGTCATGGAGACCCTCCTTAGGTTTTCTTAATATATAATAAGGCTTAACCTCAGATGCCACAGGTATTTTAATCACTTGCTGAGCATGAGGGGCTTTTTCAACCGACTCACCTTTATCATTAATAATCTGTTCTATCGTTTGATCCGCACTATAATAATTAGGTCCGATAATTTCGATTTTATCGCCTACACTGAAATGATTTCTTTGCTCAACAGTTGCCATTTTAGTCTCTGGATCATAAGATTTAACCACTCCTATAAAATCATATTCTCTTATATAAGAACTTGACGTATAGAGTTGGTCTTTATCAGTGGGTTTGTTTTGATAAAAGCCTTTTGTAAATTCACGATGAGAAGCCTTTCTAATTTCATCAAACCATTCAGGATTGTATTGATAGCCTTCTGGATCTCTATAATAAGCATCAATGGCTTCTCTATAGGCCCTCACTATATTGGCTACATAGTAGACCGTTTTCATTCTGCCTTCAATTTTGAGGCTGTTGAGGCCAGAATTTATGAGTTCAGGAATGTGTTCTATCATGCAAAGATCTTTTGAGTTGAAAAAGAATGTGCCCTTGTCGGTTTCCTCTATAGGTATATATTCCCCAGGACGGTTTACCTCAACCAATTGATATTCCCATCTACACGGTTGAGAACACGCACCTCTGTTGGCATCTCTATTGTTAAGATAGTTGCTCAAAAGACATCTTCCCGAATATGAAATACACATCGCACCATGTATAAAAGCCTCAATTTCAAGCGTTGGAGGTGTTTTAAGTCTTATTTCAGAGATCTCATCGAATGACAATTCCCGTGCTAAAATAACGCGTTTAACGCCTTGTTCATGCCAAAAATTCGCACTCATATAATTCGTATTATTGGCTTGAGTGCTCAAATGTATCTCTAGCTCAGGCGCATGCTGTTTAACGAACATAAAAGTTCCAGGATCGGATAGAATAACTGCGTCGAGACCTAGGTCTTTGATCTCTTCGATATACATCTCCAAATCTTTTATATCCTCATTATGCGGAATAATATTTAACGTCAGAAAGACTCTTCGACCATACGAATGTGCAAATTCAATGCCCTCTTTCATCTGTTCAATAGAAAAATTTTTAGCTGCAGCTCTAAGTCCAAACGTCTGTCCGCCAATATAGACAGCATCAGCGCCATAGATTATAGCATATTTGAGCTTATCTAAATCTCCTGCTGGTGCTAACAACTCAACTTTATTCATTCGTCTTTCCCTTCTTATAACTCACTGCAAGACCATCCCCCATTGTGAGAACAGTCGTTTCAAGATTAGGATGTGTGGTAATGAACTCGAGATATTTTCTCATGCGCTTTACAATCGTAATTTTGCGCCTTACCAAGTATTCATTGGTTGCAACCATCCCTTTATACAAAACGTTATCCGAAACAATAACGCCCGTTTCAGATAATAAATCATAAGCCGTTTCAAAAAAAGTCTGATAATGTCCTTTTGCAGCATCGATAAAGATCATGTCATAAGGGCCTTCAAGTGTTTTTATTACATCTTTAGCATCGCCGAGATGAATCGATACCGAAACATTTGGAACACTCTCGTTCAATCTTTCGAATGTCTCTTTTGCCTTTTCAGCCATGACTTCATTGAGCTCAATCGTATCAATATGACCGCTTTGCATACTTGTTGCAAAAATGGAAGCGGAGTAACCTATAGCCGTTCCAATCTCTAAAATGCGCACAGGTTTTACAATCCCTAAGAAAACTTTCATATACTGAGCAATTTCAGGATGTATGATGGGCACTCTATGAAGTGCAGCAAATGCTTCCAACTCTTCTAAAAGACCTGTGTGTTCAGGCAGTAAACTCCTGATATATTTTTCGACGTACTGATCCACTATTTTAGATTCCATTAGTTGCCCTTACCTTTTTCTTTATCTCTATTATGCCCTGCTAAAGTCTCATTAAAGTAGTGCGACCCATCATTCTTTTCTGTGGTGACAAAATAAAGATAGTTGGTATCCGCCGGATACAGAGCGGCGATAATTGATTGTTCTCCAGGCGATGCAATAGGCGCTGGTGTCAATCCTGCATGTTGATAAGTATTAAAAGGGGATACGATTTCAAGATCGTCATAAGTCAGGCGATCCTTGCGCTCTTTTAATACATATTGTATGGTTGCACAGGATTGCAACATCATCTTCTGGTCAATTCTGTTGTGAAAGACACTTGAGACAACAGGACGTTCCTCTGCGAGCTTGGTTTCTCTCTCTATTATGGATGCCAATGTGACCACTTCATCCACAGACATGTCCAATGCTTTAGCTCTATCATAATATTCCGGTTTAAAGATCTCGTTAAATCGGTTTAACATCTTTGAAACGATTTCTTTTTCACTTGAACCACGCTTGACAATATAAGTATCTGGAAACAAATACCCTTCTAAACGGTAACTGCGATCTACATTTTCTAAAAAAGGATACTCAAAGGGTTCATTCTCTAAAACTTGTATGAGGGCTTCTCGATCTGCAATCCCTTCTTCAACCAATTTATCAATGATCTGTCTTGTTTCAAAACCTTCTGGAATCGTAAACTTGACGTTGTCCTCGTATACTTCACCACTTGCAATTTTTCTAATGATCGCCTCAGATGACATGGATTGAGAGAGCATATAATCTCCCGCTTTCATCTTGCCATCGAGTTCAAGTGTTTTGGCCTTTGCCTTAAAAGCATTGACATTTTGAATGAGTTCATGTTCAAGAAGCAAATTTGCAATACTCGTCGTTGAAGCCCCTTTAGGCACCGCAACTAAAATTTCATCGGTATTTTCAGGGTTAACAGGTTCATTATATTTTTCTAAAATAGTGGCACAACCTGGCAACAGTAAGACCATTGCCAAGAGTGCTATGATATAAATTTTTTTCATATGGACCCCTTTTATAAAATATTGATAGCATATTTTAAGTAGCCAAATTGTTGTGGCAACAACTTAAATACACGATTTAAGTTGTTGCAGGGATTAAACTTCCATAAAAATCGGTAAAATCATTGGTGAACGCTTTGTATTTTGATAGATATACTGACTCAACGCATCCCTAACAGATGACTTTAAAGTCGCCCAATCTTTAATATTTTTATTTAAGCATTTATTGATTTCGGCATCAACTACCTTGCGTGCACCATCCATTAAAATTTCGGATTCTCTCACGTAGACAAATCCTCTTGAAATCAAATCAGGTCCATTGACGAGCTCTCCAGTGGTGCTGGATAACGCTACAACGATGATGATTAACCCATCTTCAGAGAGATGTTTTCGATCTCTTAAGACGATGTTGCCCACATCTCCGACGCCAAGTCCATCGATAAATACGCGACCCGCAGGTACTGATTTACCAATTTTAGCTGTTTTAGAGGTGAACTCAAGAACGCCTCCATTGCTCAAAATGAATATATTATTAGAATTCATCCCCATTTCCTGCGCCAACCTTTTATGTCTATCAAGGTGAACATATTCTCCATGAACAGGTAAAAAGTATTTTGGTCTTACAAGTGCGTGCATGAGCTTCAATTCTTCCTGTTTCGCATGTCCGGATACATGAACGTCCGCAAGCGATTCATAAATCATTTTCGCCCCTTTTTTGGTCAATTGGTTGATAATTTTACTCACACTTTTTTCATTACCAGGTATAGGGGAAGAAGATAAAATAACCAAGTCTCCAGGCACGATTTCCATACTTCTGTGTTCTGAATTCGCCATTCTTGCAAGCGCACTCATCGGTTCGCCTTGTGAACCTGTAGTGATGACGACAATTTCATTTTCTGGATATCGATCGATGTCTTTAACATCCACAATGATGTCTTCCGGCAATTTTAAATAACCGAGTTCCATAGCGACGTTAGAGACATTCACCATGCTTCTACCCGAAAAGGCAACACGTCTGTTATTCAGATAAGCTGCATTGATAATCTGCTGTAATCTGTGAATATTAGAGGCAAATGACGCCACAATAATCCTTGCTTCTGCATGTTTAAAAATGTCCTCAAAAGTCTCTCCCACAGTGCTTTCACTCATGGTGTAACCTTCCCTTACGACATTTGTACTATCTGCAAGGAGTGCTAATACCCCCTCATCACCAAGTCTTGCAAATCTTGAAAGATCCATTTTTTGTCCATCAATTGGCGTGAAGTCAATTTTAAAATCACCTGTGTGTACAATTTTACCATACGGCGTCTTAATCGCATATGCAACTGCATCTGCAATACTGTGACAAACCCTTATGGGCTCCACTTCAAATACACCCAATTTTATAATTTGACCCGGTACAATTGTGACGAGTTTTATATCGTTGAGCTTATGCTCTTTAAGTTTGTTTTCGACAAGCCCCAACGTCAATCTTGTGCCATAAACAGGTACATTGATTTCTTTTAAAACATAGGGCAGTGCACCAATATGATCCTCATGCCCATGCGTGATCACGATACCTCTTATCTTAGAAAGATTCTTTTTAAGGTAAGTGATATCTGGAATGACCACATCGATTCCAAGCAGTTCTTCTTCTGGAAACGCCAATCCACTGTCAATGACAAATATGTCATCTTCATATTGGATTACAGTCATATTCTTGCCAATTTCATTAAGACCACCAAGCGGGATAATCTTTAATGGGGATTCATTTATTACAGGACTTTCTGCCATCGGTGTTGCTGGTGACGTCGTTTTTTTCTTCTTTTGAGTGTTATTGCGATTTTGTTGACCATTCTGAGCGGAAACTTGTTGAGCCGCCTGCTGTGGCGCTTTTTTCTGTTTCGAACTCTCACCTGTTGCCTCATTATTTGAGGTTTCTTTTTTTGAAGCAGGTTTTCTTTCGCGTACTTTTTTTGTCGTCTGTTGCTTAGCTGATTGTGTTTTTTCAACCATTTCAGTTTTATTGTTGTTTTCATTTACACTTACATTCTTATTTTTATTTTCAATTTTTTGATTTGTCATAATTTCACCTCTCTAATTTTTGCGTGATATGACAAAGGCCGATCAATGAGTTTTATATACGAAAAATAAACCCTGTATCAAACAAGGTTTTTACATTTACTACATAAGCCATAGAATTTCAATTTATGATCAACAATCTTAAAATCATATTCTTTTTCTATTTTAGCTTCGAGTTGATCAAGTAAATCTCCTTCTACTTCTATTACTGCACTACAATTCGAACAAATCAAATGATGGTGATGATGCGAACCATCATCACAATACAATTCGTATCTTACACAGCCGTCCTCGAGATTTAAAGAGGTCACAACCTCTAATTCCTCTAACATTTGTAACGTCCTATAAACTGTAGCCAGTCCCATTTCTGGATTCCTTTGTTTAACGATATCATATATTTCTTCTGTATTAAGATGTCTTCCTTTGTTTTCTTCAATCGCATGGATAATAGCAAGACGTTGCGGCGTAAGTTTATATCCGGACTCTTTTAATTTTAGTTTATATGCTTCATGACATGAATTCATTTTAACACCTCAATACTTTTTTTAAAATTTTAACATATTGACAACAATCCGACAATACTCTGCTACTCTTCGTCTTCTTCTCCGTCCATCTCATCCATCAATTCATTGTAAGCCTGAATCACAGATTCAAGTTCTTCTTCATCTGAAATCGTTTCAAAGACAAATTCTGCATCTTCTTCCGTCACTTTAAAGATGAGCACCTCATCCTCATCTTCAACATTGGAAAGAATAGCATACTCTTGCTCATCGAGTTCCAAAGTTGCAATGATATTGAATTTTACCGCTTTGCCATTCTCGTCAAACAGCTCCACGACATCTTCATGACCATGGTCATGCGTGTCCACAACTTCGAACAAGTTTTCTTCTTTTTTCATTTTACACCTCTATCTTTTTAATATTTATCCTTAACATGGGCTATGCGCTTGGCCATATCCATGTATAGTTCTATTTTAAGTTACATTTATTCTCTTGGAAGACTGTCCAAATAACCTTGCAAAATCAATTGCGCTGCAATTTTATCGATTACGGTCTTTCGCTTTTGCCTACTCACATCAGCTTGTATCAACATCTTTTGGGCCCCAATAGTAGTCAGGCGTTCATCCCAGAATATAATTTCAACATCACGCTGAATGCGATCCGAATATTTGATTTTTTTTTCAAGTTTTTTGATAAAATCCTGTGTTTTTTCACCTTGTGGCCCCAAAGTGCCATTCATATTTTTAGGAAGTCCCGGGATAATTCTAGTGACTTCATACTCCACAATGAGATCCACCAATCGATCAATATCTTGTTTAATACTTTGCCTAAAAATAGTTTCTTTACCCTGTGCTGTTATTTTAAGCGCATCGCTTATGGCTACACCAATGGTTCTGTCACCTACATCTAGTCCCATATATCTCATTAATTCATATCCTCCAGTATAACCGAATATTTTCAAAATAACAATAGTATTCAAAAATAATGATAACATTTCTCATTTAGTACACTTTGATGCAAAACTCAGGACAAACAGATGCACAATAGCCACATAGCACGCATTTTGAACGATTAATGTGAATCTTCCCCCGATTCAATTCAAGGGCTTTATGATCGCACTTCTCTACGCATGCACCGCAACCAATACACCACTCTGCAATTTGAAGCTGTTTGGAATGGCCTCTTAAACGCTCTGCTAGAGATGCATCTACAGTTTCCCCATTAATCTTTTTTACATTGTAATCGATCTCGTCAAATGACTGCATGCCAAATGCAATCGAATCCAAAATCTCCAAATTTAGGACATAATCAAAACAAGCATCCACATTCGAAAGCAGATTGCCGCCACCTAACGGCTTCATGCCATAAATACCGCCCCCACTTTTTTTAAAGCTTTTTAAAGCCTCATACATCTCATCCATAGAACCATCTTGTATTCCAAGTCCATTCATGTTTACAATGGGATGTATGACTTCAATTTCAGGGTATTTAAGTGCCGCTCTTACCGCTTCAACATAGTGCGTTGATATACCGAAGGCTCTTATTTTACCTTGCGATTTCATCTTCAAAAAGTATTCAATCGCTTCATAGTGTCCTTTTATCGTAAGGCCGCTGGTCTGTTCATGGAGCATAAAAATATCTATATATTCCGTTCCAAGGCCTTTGAGCGCCTTTTCAAAACTCTCTTCAGCCGTTTCTTTTGAATAGGCATAACACTTACTCGCTATGACATAGTCAGAACGATCTATATGTTTTAACGCTTTATTGATGTGTGGGTAAGTCTCATAGAGTTCAGCCGAATCTAAAAAGTTAATGCCTCGTTCATATCCATACCGAATAAGAGAGGCCCCCTCTTCAGGTGATAAATTTCGCTGAAGAGGGCCCATTGTAAGACTTCCAAAACATAGTTTGGATACTTTGATGCCCGTTTTCCCAAGTTCTTTACGCTGCATCTTACTTCTTAACGCATTCCATATAATGTGTTAAGAGTTCCTCAAGGATTTCATCTCTTTCCACTTTTTTGATCATCGTCCTGGCATCATTATATGTTGTGATATAAGTTGGATCGCCAGAGAGCAAATAACCCACCAGTTGATTTACAGGATTATAACCTTTTTCTTCAAGTGCTTTAAAAACATAGAGTAAAATATCCTTCTGATTGCCTTGTTCCAAATAGTCTTCAACACTGAATTTCATCGTGTTTTTCATGTAAAAACCCCCTTCACCAAATGCCTATATCTATACTATACCCGATTTATGATAATAACTCATAAACTTTTGCAAGTGCTTCTTTAACTTTTTCAGGATGTTTGCCACCCGCTTGAGCCATGTTTGGTTTACCACCACCACCGCCACCAGCAACTTTGGCAACTTCTCTGATGAGATTGCCTGCATGAGCGCCCAGCTTAACGGCTTCGTCAGAAACCACTGCCAAGAACTCCACTTTATCTCCACTTGTATTTGCAAGTACCACAACACTATTTTCAAGCTTCGTTTTAAGTTGATCTGTCAAATTTCTTAAAGTAGTCATGTCTATGCCCGTAAAATCAGCCGTAATGACATTCATTCCTTGAATGACTTTAGCCCCTTGAATAAGACCATCTATATCACTTGTTACCAATTTATTTTTTAATTTTTCATTCTCTCTCTGAGATTGTTTCAATTCTAGAATCAAGGTTTCAACCCTCTTTTCCAAATCGTTTTGATTCGTCTTAAGCATATCAGAAAGCAGTTGAATTTTTCCATCAAGTTGTGTTAACATTTTATAAACATTTTCGCCTGTGATGGCTTCAATTCTTCTAACGCCAGCTGCTACACCTGTTTCACTGACGATTTTGAAAAGACCCGCCTCAGCTGTATTTTTAAGATGTGTTCCGCCACAGAGTTCGATGCTGTAGTCGCCCATAGTCACCACGCGCACCTTATCGCCATATTTCTCTCCAAAGAGTGCCATAGCCCCTTTAGCTCTAGCTGCATCAATACTCATATTCTCCGTTTGAATCGGGAGCATTTTTAAAATTTGATCATTGACACGCGTCTCTATTTTTTGAAGGTCCTCGTAGGACACGGCTTCAAAATGCGAAAAATCAAATCTCAATCGCTCAGGCGAAACCAAGGACCCCGCCTGTTCCACATGCGTTCCTAAAACTTCTCTAAGCGCTTTGTGCAGGAGATGGGTTGTAGAATGATTTCTTGCAATTGCAAGTCTTCTTTCTAAGTCAACAGAAGCGTGCACCATATCGCCTACTTTAATACTGCCTCTATTTACTTTAACATGAAGTGCTATTAATTTACCAACACTTTTTCGAGTTTCTTCTACCTCTGCTTCAAATTCAGCTGTGGATAATTTACCCGTATCAAAGACCTGTCCACCGCCCTCAGGATAAAAAGGTGTTCGATCGAGAACCACACTGACTTCCATACCTTCAAAAGCCTCATCTAGTAGCGACTCTCCAACAATTGCTATAATTTTGGATTCCACTTCTGTCTGATCATATCCAACGAACTCACTTGCCATATCTTTTGGCAATTGACCAAGCGCATCTTGTGCCCAACCAAGTTCATCACCTGAACCTCTCGCACTTCTAGCACGTTCTTTTTGCATGGTCATTTGTGCTTTAAAAGACTCTTCATCGACTGTCATCTGGTGTTCCTCTAATATTTCAAGCGTCAGTTCAAGTGGAAAGCCATAGGTGTCATATAATCTAAAGGCCTTCTCCCCACTGAGCACTTTGGTCTCTTCTTGATTAGATTCCATTTCCTCTATATACGCAGTTAAAATTGCCAATCCTTGATCAATGGTCGTTTGGAATCTTTCTTCTTCGACAGAGATAATCTTTTTAATATAGTCTTTTCTAGCCAAGAGGTTTGGATAACTCTCGCCGTAAGCCGCCATTACCGAGTCCACAAGTTCTGTGAGCACATTCCCTGTGAGGCCGAGCATTTTAGCATGTCGCGCAGCTCTTCTGAGAAGTCTTCTAAGCACATAGCCCCTGCCTTCATTGTTTGGCATAATGCCATCACCCACCATGAAAGTGATCGCCTTCACATGGTCTGTGATAATGCGTATAGAAATATCTTGTTTTCTGTTTTCGCCATAAACCACATTGCACATTGAAATAACTGCGTCTCTGATAGATTTTATCGTGTCCACTTCAAAAATAGTATCCACATCCTGCATGATACACGCAATTCTTTCAAGCCCCATGCCGGTGTCAATATTTGGATTTTCAAGCAAGTTATAATTGCCCTGATCATCCTTGTCATATTGAGTGAAGACATGATTCCAAAACTCTAAAAAGCGCTCGCATTCACAACCCGGTTTACAATCTGGATCACCACAACCATATTCGGGGCCACGATCAAAATATATCTCCGAACAAGGACCACAAGGGCCTGTTCCAATTTCCCAAAAGTTATCTTCTTTTCCCAATCTTGTTATTTTCTCTTCTGGAATACCAATGACATCTCTCCAAATTGTAAAAGCCTCATCGTCTTCAAAATAGACAGACGGCCATAACTTATCCACTGGAAGTTCTAACACTTCTGTGATAAATTCCCATCCAAATCGGATGGAGCCTTCTTTGAAGTAATCGCCAAAAGAAAAATTGCCGAGCATCTCAAAAAAAGTTGCATGTCTAGCAGTGACACCTACATTTTCAATATCCCCTGTTCTAATACACTTTTGACAAGTTGCCATACGTGGTTTTGGGGGCATTTCAGTGCCCATAAAGTATTTTTTTAAAGGTTGCATCCCTGCATTTACAAGCAATAAGCTCTTATCTCCCTGTGGTACAAGAGAGTAACTCGATGTTACATAGTGATCCTTAGATTCATAAAAATCCAAAAATGCTTTTCTTATCTCATTTAATCCCATAGATTTCATTGTTTAAGCCTCCTAAAAATTTTATCCTATAACTTGAGTCCACATTTTCTCAAAAAACAAAAAAACCTTCAAAAGCTGTAGGGACGACAACATCGCGGTACCACCCTACTTAAAGACATCCGAAGACATCAATCACTCTTAAAGGTAAACTGCAAAATAACGATTGCAAATCGCAAACATCTACTATTCGTTCAATATTTGAGCTCAGAAGCTGCTTCGATCACGATGAATTCATTTCAGCAAGAGAATTCTCTCTAAAGTTGTGATTTACTCCTCTTCGTCATAGCGATTACATATTCTCATTATAAATAGTTTATCACAGTTTTTTTAAAAATAAAGTCTTTTTTAAAATTCTATATCTACAACATCATGATGATCGTGATCTTCATTTGGATCAAAATCTTTTAAAGCCTCATAATGCAAATCATTTTTAGTAGCATAATCATAAATGGCAGCTTTTAAAGCTTGCTCTGCTAGAACTGAACAGTGAATTTTCACAGGAGGAAGTCCTCCAAGTTCATCTACCACTTGTTTGTTCGTGAGCTTTAAAGCTTCTTCAACCGTCTTGCCCATGATGAGTTCTGTTGCCACTGAAGATGCCGCAATTGCAGAACCACACCCAAAAGTTTTAAACTTGACATCTTCTATGATGTCGCCGTTAACTTTAATATAAATACGCATAATGTCGCCACACTTGACGTTGCCAACTTCACCCACACCATCCGCATTTTCAATTTCGCCAACATTTCTAGGATTCATGAAATGATCCATAACTTTTTCTGTATACATTCTTATTTTCCTCCCAAAACTCTATCGTATAGCGGTGACATCATTCTCAGTTTATGAACGACTTCTTTTATAGCTTCAATTGCATAATCCACATCTTCTTCAGTTGTGAAATCGCCAATGGAAAGTCTCAAAGAACCGTGTGCGATTTCATGCGGCAAACCAATTGCCAAAAGCACATGCGATGGGTCTAGAGATCCTGAAGTACAAGCAGATCCACTTGAGCCTGCGATGCCTTTTGCATTCAGGCTGAGCAGCAAGGCTTCACCTTCAATAAATTCAAAACAAACACTTACATTGCCCGGATGTCTTTCCGTCGGATGTCCGTTGTATCTCGAGTAGTCGACACTTTCGATAATGCCCTTTGCAAGTCGATCTCTCAAAGCAGATAATCTCTCAATGTGCTCTTCTAGATTCGCATCGGCGAGTTCAGCCGCTTTTGCAAAGCCCATAATGCCTGCTATATTTTCAGTGCCCGCTCTGCGATTGCGTTCTTGAGCGCCACCTTCAATAAGATTTTGAATTTTGATACCTTTTCGAATATATAACGCACCTACGCCCTTAGGACCATAGATCTTGTGGCTTGAAATACTCATCAAATCTATTTTTAGCGCTTCTACATCTATATGCACATTGCCATAAGCCTGAACCGCATCTGTATGGAAAATTACTTTGTGCTTTCTCGCAATTTCACCAATACTTTTAATATCTTGCATAGTGCCAATTTCATTGTTGATGAACATAATTGAAATCATGACGGTCTTTTCTGTGATAGCAGCTTCAAGAGCTTCTAAGCTGATCCGCCCCTGTGCATCCACTTCAAGATAAGTCACTTCAAAACCCTCTTTTTCAAGTGCTTTACAAGTATGCAAAATACCATGATGTTCAAATGTCGTCGTGATCAAGTGGTTGCCTTTAGCTTTATTGGCACGCATAACACCTTTTAGCGCCCAATTGTCAGATTCAGACCCTCCCGCTGTAAAATAGACCGTCTCTGGTGTCGTTCCCATTGTCTTTGCGATTGTGGATCTCGCAGACTCCAGTGCACGTTTTGCATCTTGACCAAAAGCATGTATGCTTGAAGCATTACCAAAATTTTCTGTAAAGTAAGGCATCATTGCATCTAAAACTTCTTGCTTTACTGGAGTTGTTGCTGAATAGTCCATATAGATCTTTTTCATAAGAACCCTCCTCATAAACTTAATTATTTGATACTTTCTCGCCAGTGTTGAATAGGTGTTACATGTTATTTACATTCACAGATCGTCTCAATAATGAGGCTATCCCGATTTTGTTCGTAATCATCAACCATGTGCTGCAATGTAATGGAATTGACAACACTCGTGATACTTTCATATATCTTTTCGTAAATGACCTTCGTGACACAATACGTAGAGTGATCACAAGCATCACCATCATCATCCTCAACAACACAGTCTGTAGGAGCAAGAGGACCTTCTAAAGTTGTTAAAATGATACCCACCGTAATTTTATCTGCTGGTCTAGCAAGCATATAGCCACCTTGAGCGCCCCTTATGCTCTTTACAAGACCTGCTTTACGCAATGGTGATATCAATTGTTCCAAATAATTCACCGAAATGGCTTGTCTTTCAGAAATACTCGTTAAAGATATGGGCCCTTCGCCGTAATGCATGGCCAAATCAAACATTGCCTTAAGGCCATATCGTCCTCTCGTCGATAGTTTCAAAATTATCCTCTCCTTCAATTCCTAGTTATTTACTATGAAATCTACTTCATTATAATATATCCGATTAATTGAGTCAACTTTAAAAATGTACATATCTATAAATTTATTGTTAACATTTTATCTAAATGTGCCGATAATGGTTATATAACTACAAAGAATGAGGTGTTAACATGTCAGAACGCATGAATGAACTCTACAATTTAACTCAGAAAGCACAAAAAATGGAACTCATAAATGAAGAAATTGCACTTGGCATTTATCAAGAAATCTTTGAAAACTATACCCCGAAAATTTCAAAAACGTATGAAAGTGGCATCCGGCTTTTGGAAAAGAGACACCGTTACGATGAGGCACTTTCCATTTGTAAACGTGCAATGGAATTGATTCAGGAAGATCAAATTTCTGGAACCTTAGGCCGATTTGAATCCATCCAAGAACGCTTAGAACGTAAAATAAAAGAACTCAATCCAGAACCCGTAAGTCCCGAGAAAAAGTCCTTTAAATTAAATTATAAAGTGGCTCTGTTTTTCTTTTTTGTCCTCATAGCCGTTTTTTTTCTCTTTAAGCTCTCCAATCCTTATGAAGATATCAATGTCAATCTCGAAGGCAAAGAAGCTTTAGAAGGTGCCGATCAAATTTTTGGCACTTCTAAACCCGGTGAAACAAATTCTGATGAACAAGCCTATCCCATTACAGAAAGCATGATTGAAATTACTTCAACAGAAGGCCTTAAAAATCATGATGTCACCCGCATAAACATTATCCCGCAAAATGAAACACTAGGCTTCGGTATTCTCGTTGCAGCGGGTACAAGCGAAAAACGCTGTCAAGAAATAGCAATAGATGTCGTAAAAACGCTTGCAGGTGCGGCTTCTGCAACTTACTCTGACATCAAAGGTCCCGGTATCGGTTCTCTTGGTGAGATCTATGATTATTATGAGCTCGTCATCTCAGTTGGCACGGGTATCACAGAGGATGAAATCATAGCGAGAGGCACAAAGAACAAAGGTTCATCTGATATCTACTGGCGCAAGTCTCAAAATTGAACGCACGCCTCCAAAATTTAAAATGTACTTAGAACGTGACCGTCTGTTCTTGCCAAATTGAATGCTCATCCAAATAGCGCTCAACATAAGTCACTTGATCCTCTTGATCCACCAATATAACCGTTTGATAAATCGTGCCATAAGTCTCCAAATCTATAAAAATAGAAGAAAGATCACGTTCTAGTGCAATTTCAATTCCCGTATCTGGCAAATACGCATCTGCGGGGATTTCAGAATCTTTTAAAATCTCAAAACAGGCTTCTAAATCCAATTGGTCCTGCTCAATAAGGCCCTTTAGTCTTTTTTTGGCTTTTTCCACCTTGTACCAAGCTGTATCTAAGAAAGCATTACTCAATCCATGAATGCCCGATTCGACTTTGACAATATGATCTTCAACATTGGAGTAAAAGTAGAGCTCATCCACTGTACCTGCCACTAAATTATAGGGATTGTACTGGTTCCTTTTTTTTCTCGCACATTCCAAATATTCTAGCGCAGACATGTTGCCCCTTAAGTAGTCCACAGTGAGTTCCCCTCTGGAGGACTGATTTTCTCTGTTGAGTTTAAAGTTTCTATGATTCGTTAGAAAAGACAACTTTTTATCTCTCGTAATGCCGAGCCAAGTCCCACAAGCTTTTAAATCCCTACCTGCCAATAAATTGGGCGCATCTTCCCAAAAACATGACGGCTGAGTGGGCCTAGACTTAAATTCATCTCTATTGCCAAGATAAATTAATTTATACTTGGGGTGTTGATTAAGTGCAAACAGAATTGTACACATGGCTTACCTGCTTTCAATTGTGGGCATCACCATTTTCGCTCTCAGGCGTTCTGAAAATGCATCGCCTTTCAACACAGATACAAGTCTTAATGCAAATTCAAGGGCAACGCCAACACCTTTACCAGTGATCAATTTGCCATCTTGTACAACGGCTTCATCGATTTGGATGCACTGATCCAACTGTTTTAAATAATTGGGATAAGCGGTCACTTTCTTTTGATCAATAAGGCCCCAATCATAGAGCACCGAAGGTGCTGCACAAATCGCTGCAATATAGCAATCGTTTTTAAAGCCATTGCTTATCAGCGCTTTTAAATCCAAGCTTGCTTTGAGATTATCAATACCAGGAACTCCCCCTGGTAAAACCATCATTTCTACATTTTCCATTTGAGTTATCGAACCCATTTCTGCATCCATTTGAACTGTGATGCCATGCCCGCCCGTGATTTCATTTCCACTTATACCGATCATTTTGACATCTATTTCTGCACGACGTAAAACATCGACAGTGGCAAGCGCTTCAACTTCTTCAAATCCTGTTGCAAAAAAAACATATACCATCTTTCATTCCTCCAATTTAACTTTTTCTATATTATCATTATATATTATTTAGTTAAAATCATGAGACATTTTTGTGATAATTGCGTATAATTAGGGTAACAGATAAAAAAATGGAGGTACTCTAGTATGTTTAAATATGCCAAGAAAATGGAAGAAGAAAGAAAATATTATGAAGATATGCTCGCAAGATCAGAACAAAGACAAACGGCTAATCTTTTAGTGGGCCTTGCGATTGGTGCGGTTGCAGGTTACTGTGCTAAGAAATATGTATTGCCAAAGCTCGCTGAAACAGAGTATAAGGAAAGACTCTCAGAGGAAACTGATCTTTTAAAGGATCGTTTTAATGATCTTAAACACTCATTTCTTTCGTTGAAAGACAAACTGCCTTTTGGCGATTGTTGCGATGATCTATGCTGCTGTGGCGATAGTGATGAAGATTGTTGTTGCGATGATGAATGTTGTTGTGAAGACGATAAAGATGAGACCGAACCTTCTGAAACCACTGAAGAATCTCCTGCGGAGCCTAGTGTTGATGATGAAATAGAAAAAGCAGAGGATGCGGTTAAAGCAGAAGATACTGATAAAGCATAATGAGGTTAGAAAAAGTTGCCACATAAATAAACCGCTCCCAATGCGTTAGACCTGATCGTCTGACTTATTGGGAGCGGTTCAAAAATGGCAACTTTTTTAATTGAGCTCACCACTTTTAAAAAAGCCTAAACACTTAATCCATCATATTCATCATGGCTTCCATGTTCACCTCTTGAAACTCAATATCACTTGCCGGTTGAAACAGGTTTGCATCTACTTTTATATTGCTTTCTATTTCTACCACTTTAAGCGTCATCATAGGTTGCTCTCCAGCGATCACCTCATATTTTAAAGGTGTGCTGTATTGAGTTGAATACCACATTTTTACAAGCACATTGCCCATTTCGTCATCTGCTTCAGTCGCTTCAATGTAGACAACTTCTTCTCCATCAAGTGTTTCCACCCTTGCAGAAATAGCCTCTGAAGAAGCATCAGTGAGCTCTGCAAGTTTAGTACTCATATCCATCATCAAGCCTGCATCTTCTGCCGATTCAAGATCAGCATCTATAATTTTAACGCCTTGCCCTGTGCCCTCAACATAGTTATACATTACTTTCTCTTTGGCATTATTGATGACAACACTTGTCCCAACGCCTTCAACTACAGTCTCTGTCCTTGAATTATCGCCATCATAATACATCGTTGACATTGTCTTTGTTCCAAAAGCACTGGTTTCCATAACCATTCTCATACTTTTGGGTTTGCTCAGAGATAAAGAATTTAAGAGTTCGGTCCCCTCTAAAGAGCGGTCTAACGCCGCAACTTCTGGCTCAGCTGCAACGGCTTCAACAGAATTAGCCGTTTGGGTTGCATTTTCCTCAGGCGTCTGACTGTCTTGATTTGCTGATTGTGCCTGCTCAGCAGTCTGTGTACTTTCCGCTTGAACCAGTTCTTTTGTCTCTCCAGTTGTCGTCTCACTTGCACATCCAAACATTAGTGCTGTCAAAATCGCAATCATTAAAATCATCCAAATATTTTTTTTCATCTTTTCCTGCCTTTCTACTCTAAACTAAAAGTACCAATTTTCACTTTTTCTCTCTCTTGAACACTTGGGTTTATCGTCATATAAAAATTATGATCACTTGTTCTGTAGTAGAGTCCAAAGGTCTCGCTTCTGGTCTCTCCCGGTTCCACTGGAAATCTATTGCCATAGCTGTAACCTTCATATTCAAGCTCACTGCCATCCTCTGCACAAACTTGTCTAATGGTGCTGAACATTCCTACACTTGTAAATTCAATTGCTTCATCCGATTGATTTTCCATGGTCATATCCAGTACAAGGAGGCCCATATCCGGTTGATCATAATTGGAATCATAAGTATTTACGGGTTCTATTCTAACGCCATCAAAAGTGATGCTCACGCCTTCAAATTCAACGGTATCTCCCACTGTAAAATCACTTTTAACACCACCATTTTCGAATACAGCATCATAAGTCACATCTATATCACTGCCAGTGACCTCAATGGCATCACTGAGCACCATCATTTTACCAATTTTTAAAATATATGCATCAGATTGTATTTCAGTGATGTCAAATGCCGCTTCACCGATGATTTTATTGCCACTTAAAATATTGCCATCTAGGAGATCCACCTCGTAGTGAGGATACATAATATCCAAATAGCCTTCCTGACCATTTGAGTTTACCATTCCCAAGTTCATCATTGCGCTGAAATTATAGTTCTCAGCACTGTCATTATAAGCTTCCATCTTTAAAACAAGATATTTGCTTCCGTCCACTTCATCTAAACGAGCACCTATAACGCTGTATTTCATATCACCTTGAATATAGGCTTCTCCACATCCTACAACATCGCCATTTGGCAGTTTTTCAGCCTCATCCATATCTTGAGACAATTTACTCACTTCGGAAACAACCTCTGCGACTTCATTGCTGATTTCTTTAACCGTTGGTGTGCTCTCTGCATTTGCTTTCTCAGTTTGATTGGAACACCCAACTATTGAAATGGATATAAACATGAGAACACATATCTTAATCATTTGACTTTTCATATTCACAACTCCTATGATTATCTTCTTAAGTTTTTTTCAAAGACTTGGCGTCTTATAGACTTAACGATTTAAAAGCGCATCCATTTTTATGAATACCAAATTTCACGGATACCAAAACGGCATGTTTTCGCCATCATTATTACTATTATCACCATGATCTATTATTTTGTAATCCGATGGCATTGCGTAAAGAAGCTCATCCATTTCACCAATCCCTACGACTTCGTATGTGATTATTGCGCCATCGATCACATCCTCAGTCAATGATTCTTTACTGTAGATCTTGACCGCTATGATTTTATTTTGAGCTTTATCAATCACATATTCATAAAAGCGAATCATGCCGCTGACTGAATCCACATGGTTATCATAAAATGTGTAACTTTTAACATTTTTCTCATCTTTTACACTGTATAATCCCACTTTTTCAAAATCAAAGCATCTCAATTCTAAGGATGACTTTTCATAAATTTCTGCCATTTTGAGTTCGGGACATATTGTGTAAAAATCAGATTCACTTCTATATCGAATAATTGTTCTTTCATCGCCATTCATACTTTTATTGCGAGTGAGATATAAAGGCCTATCCAACGTCATTTCTTTGAGGCCACCCGAATAAATCGTTATATTTCCGCCCACATCCGATTGAAGCATCATTGCATGTGGTTCTTTTGGAACTGTGTTTTCAACGGCACCTGCAAGCGTCTTTGTATCTCCACCTGTCATTGAAAAAACAAATAAGGTAATATCTCTAAATTTAACATCATCAGGTCTGTAAAATACAGTATCTTCGATGAACTTGTTTTCAACACTTGTTGAAATGATACGTCTCTTTAATAACCCCTCTTGATCAAATATAAGCTGCTTCAAGAGAACGCCATATTTAATGGATATCCATTCTTCATACAATTGACCGTCCAATTCAGTTGCTCTATAGACTACCGGTTCGCCTTCCAAAGTGGTGATTTTACAATTTAATACGGTTTCTCCCTTTTCCAAAACAAATGGATTATAGGTAGGCGCACTCAATTCACTAAGCCCTTTATAAAAACAGGCATTGCCCATGACTTTCTTTGTCAACACTGCATCTGGATCTGTAAAATTACCCATCATGAACTCAGACACTTCATAGTACACGCCTTCATCATCATCATAATATCTAAAATACTTTTCATATTCATCTACGATCTCGGCTTCATAGATGCTGTCATGCTTTAAACAAACTGTCTTTACAGACTCATACTGGCTGTAATCCAAGTCTCCAAAAAAATCGTTCCAGGTCAGTTTATCGATATCATATATGATTTCGATCCCCTCTACACCTCTATACTTCATGGCATGATAGAGCGCTTCATCTGATAAACTTGAATCGTATTGAATTACGTCTTCTATATTGGGTTCATAATCACTCTTTTCAATAGCAGACAATGGTGACTCAAATCCCATTTCCGAAGCTTTTGTCATTTTAGCCATGTCGAAGTTCCATTTTACATCGGCAAACTTTAGCGGTTCATCGGTAATAGGAATAGATACAGCCAATTCAGACTGACTTTGTGTTGGCTCTGGTTGACTTTTATCTAGGGTCACCTCCTGCTGTGGTCCGTTTATTGTGACAGTTGCAACCTTTGTCCCAACATTTAAACCACTTTCACTGTCGCCTTTGCACCCCAAATTAACCAACATCACACATATGATAATGACAACAACGCCAATGCGCTTAGCTATTTTCATTAGTCCCTCCCAAGTAAATTAGCAATACCTGCAAGTTCTTCTAGTGGATTGTTCAATCCCTTTGTCTCGCCTTTATGCCCACTCTTAGCCGCTGAATAAATTCGATCCGCCATTCGACTAAAAGGTAGCGATTGAAGCCAAACTAACCCTGGCCCCTGTAAAGTCGCCAAAAACAAACCTTCTCCTCCAAAAATACCCGTTTTTATGTCTCCAGCAAATTGCACGTCATAATTTATACCAGATGTCATGGCAACAAGACATCCCGTATCCAGCTTAAGTATTTCTCCAGCCTGTAATTCTTTTTTTATGATTGTACCTCCTGCATGCAAAAAGGCCATGCCATCGCCCTCTATTTTTTGCATGATAAACCCTTCTCCTCCAAAAAAACCAACGCCAATCTTCTTTTGAATGTGAATGTCTATTGAAATACCCTTTGCAGCGCATAAAAAGGCATCCTTTTGACAAATTAGACAGCCATTATAATCTGCTAAATTTGCCGAAATGATCTTACCTGGATACGGCGCAGCAAAAGCCACATGCGCTTTACTTTCACCGCGATTGGTGAATAAAGTCATAAAGATGCCTTCACCTGTAACAGCCCTCTTTCCGGCACCGATGAGCTTACCCATAAAACCTTTACCATGCCCTTTATTGCTCCCATCTCCAAAAATGGTTTCCATCTGGACTTTGTCGTCCATATACATCATTGCCCCTGCTTCTGCGAGTACGCCTTCTGAACGATTGAGTTCGATCTCCACAAATTGCATATCATCGCCATACAATAAGTAATCCATTTTACGAGCTCCTGCCATCATTAAAGCCCCCCTTCTTAGATTTTTGAGAATATATCCTCAAATTAAGTTTACTTTTTTTACATCCAATAAGGTATACACCAGTGGTCATTCTACATTGGCCCACGAGTCATTCTTTTTTAGCCAACTCACATATAAAAATAAAAAAGACCCAGAACTAAATCTGAGTCTAAAGTAATGCGCTTTTAAGGGGTATGACTATATTCGAGGAAAAACCCTCTAAGTTGTTGTGTGTATATTTTGCCTTTCCTCCAACGAGTGACAACCTGTCATCTATGCCGATAAGACCGTTGCCCTTGACAAGTGCCACTGTACCCACACCATTATCCATCGTTTGCAGTATGATCTGATCATCGCTGACAGTTACTGAGAGCAATAATTTGGTGGCTTTGGCGTGTTTCAACGTATTGGTCACTAATTCTATCGTCACCTTTCTCACAATATCAAATACCTTCTCTTCTAATCGATTGTTTACACCTCGTAAAAAGAAAGTAACACTAACACCGCTAATATTGACAACTTTCAACATATTTCTAAGTTCTCTTTCTAAATTTGCAGTTGTATAAATTTCCTTTTTATCCCTAGTTTGGATGCTCTTCATTTCATTAAAGCCCTCACGGATTGCCATGCTTGCCTTATCTAAACTTTCCATTGCACGATTCCTATTGTTTCTGTAAAACATCTTACTCACTTCTAATAGTTTAATGGTAATGACCAATGAATGACCTAAAATATCATGCAATTCTCGTGCAATATAGCTTCTGGCACCCACATGAGAGGTCTGTTTTAACAACATAATCTGCTCTTCTAGCTTTTTATTGGCAATTTCCAACTGCTTATTTTCTTTATCAAGTTCATTTTTGGCATATTGATGTGACGAAATATCTGTAAACGCAATGATAAAACGCTTGCCTGTAAAACGCCTGAGCGTATTGACATAATATTTATAAACACGCCCATTGTGCTCGATCACGGTATTATGCTCTGATTCATCATCAGTCATTATCGCTATTTTTTGCTGCATTTCTGATAGATCAAAGTGATTGTCAAACTGCTCGTTTGAGTACAATATTGCTGCATTTGAATTGAGGACCAATATGGGATTATCCAATCTGCTTGCAATTTCATGCTTCATAATAGGCGTTAAATCAAAAAACTCATATTTGAAAGTCGCATAGACAAAGATCAGCAAGGACCAAGTGTATACAATGGGGGTAATATCAAATATGAGGTCACCAATCCCCAATTTTATAAAAAAACTTTCCAATACTCTGGATATATAAATCAAGTTAAACCCCAGGGGCAATAAAATGGCAAAAGCAATGAGATTGCGTTCCAATCTGCTCTTGTCTTTGAGTTGATTGCTAAACTTGCGACTGCATAAAACAGTTCCTGTGATCATAAACAGATAATTGAGAACGACATATGCATAAAAGAGCACGCCAAAATCATCTTCACTAAAGTTAAATATTTTGTAGAATTTATAATGGTAGGGATTTGTAGCAACCAGTGCAAATTCCAAAATCGCAATGGTATAGATCACCATTCTCAATTTCTTTTTCATAGGTCTGCCCTTGTAATAAGTATAAGCAAAATCTAAAAAACTGGCACCTAGAAGACATATGCCGAAATAATAGAGCACAATAAAAAACCAACGGAGCTCTACTATGGGGGAAACCGTTTTAAAAATCTTTCCAACAAGCCAAATGATCATAGAAGTTTGCACCACAAAAAACGCTCTCAACGCAGCATTCTTATTTGTCTTCATATAGATCACTACGAATCCAGCTACATTTACAATAAGCGCAAAATAGTTCCACAGAACAATTGTAAGTATACGATTTCCTCCAACGCTAGTCACAATTTTTCACCTACACAATACCATTTTCTATTGCAAAGATAGCAATTTGCATTCGATCTGAATATTCAAGTTTCTCGAGTATCTTGCTCACATTGTTTTTAATGGTACCCTGTGAAAAAGACATCAGCGCACCGATTTCTTTATTGCTATAACCCGCCGCAATATATTTTACAATCTCAATCTCTCTTTCATTTAAAATATCTTGATATTGAGATTTATAATTACTGAGCCCTTTAAATCGATCCACCATAATTTTTTTGACACTTTCGTGTATCACTGTGAGACCATTATAGATACATTTTATACTGCGTGTTAAGTCTTTATGACTGATATTTTTTACGATGTATCCATCCGCATTATTGACAAAGGACTCCATGATATTATCCGGATTTTCAAAAGTGGTCAAAATGACAACTTTAATGTGAGGGTATTTTTGTTTGATTATTTTGGTTGCAGTCACACCATCCATTGTTGGCATTTCAATATCCATGAGTACGATATCGGGATTTAAAGTTTCACAGAGCTTCACCGCTTCATCACCATTTTCACCCATGCCCACCACTTCTATTGCCTCATCATTTTCAAGTAAATAAGCAATGGATTCCCTTAATAAAAGTTGATCATCCACCAGAATTAATCTTATCATTTATACCTCCCTGTTGTCGCTTCAGTCAGTAGCGCTTCACCGTAATAGGCCCTATAGTTAGAGACGGTCTTTCTCACATCTTCCAAGATGGTGTTGCTCTTTTTTATCGAATCTTCTATATAAGTTTCAAAAAAAGGCGTATCTATATTACGCTTAGTGCGGTCAATCATTTGTGATAAAACATTCATTTGTGTTTCTCTAGAATTGATAATTTCTTCAAGCAACGCACTGATTTCTTTTTCTTTTTCAAGGCGATAGACCACCAGTGCATGTTTTTTTAATCTTTGATTTACCGCTTTAGAAACCTCTCGTCTTTCTTCAAGCACATGTAACAAATTAATGAGTTCCGTTATTTCAGTGATGGTTATAATCTTACCAATTACTTTTGAGGCATCTTTAAGTTCGCCAGTTTTAAAAGCAAAATAATGTTTTTGATCATTGTGTTTTTGATCATTGTGTTTCAGAACGATGTACTCTCTGCCCAGATGATTGGACTTGATCACAATTTCATCATTAAAAAGATCTTGTACCTGTGTCATTTTCATACCCTCAGTTGATTTAAAAAAGCTAGAATTTTGAGAAGAGTTATTTTTATAGAGTATTTTACCCACCTTATCGACTACAAAAATACAATCTAAACTCATGTCACCCATCTTATCAAAGACGTGCATTGTCACGCCGGATTCATCCTGCGTGTACAACTCTAAATTCAAGAAAAAAACATATCCAAAGCCTATCATGATTTCAAAAAAATCTAAGCGGGTGCTATTTTTAAATAGAGCCAACGTATAAATCAGCAATGGGCTTAAAAAAAATATTTTCAGCATCATTGCAATTACTTCATTGCCCCCTTTAGGATTTGGTCCGAGATCGCGCATTTGAACCATCATTTTGCTCACACTGGAGATGATATAGACCATTAAAAGTGCTAAGACGATTATCTTATATAAAATGCTATACGTTGCTTGATGAAACATGTAGTCTTCTAGGATCAAGTCGCTCATCCATAAAATGAGAATACCTCCCCAATAAATTCCTGTTAATAAAATTTTTAGAGATTTTGAAATTTTACCTTTAAAGAGAGCACCCCACCAAATAAATATAGCCTCCAGCACATAATAACTCATTAAGACAATTAAAATTGTACTTTCGCTATTTCGAAGTGTTCTTGCTAAAATCAAATTGGGCATTACGCCTTCAATTGTATGTAAAATAGCAAAAATAGTGATCAATGAAAAAAGAATATAAGCGTACCTTTTGTTCTGCTTGTCGCTCAGCCTATAATAGCTATAAGTTACACTTGCCACCACAAACATTGTCAGAAAAGTCACTAAAACGATATTAAAAAACTGATAATAGGTATAATATCTTCCATCGCTCATTATTTATTGGCTCCCATTGAATTATTGATTCCCTCTAACCTGATATGTCTTTTATTATACACTAACCAGTAGACCAATTGAAGTGCCTCAAGTCACTGGAACGCCTACTGTAATTGCCATAAAAAAAGAGACTGTTCCCAAAACGATGAATCCATCACTTTGCTTCAATCTCTTCTAACTGCAACGATACGCTTCTAATGGCAACTCAATGGTAAGCTTTCAGCTGCAACTATAATATTTTTTTTAAGCGGTCACTCCGAATATTTAGTCCGATTGAGATAAGCCTTAATGGTAGCTTCATACCCCAACGTCGTTGGTCTGTAATAGCGTTTATCTTTAATCTGATCCGGCAGATATTGTTGTTTGATATAATGCCCTTCAAAGGCGTGTGGATATTGATACTTTTGATAAGTTGAGTCGCCGCTATAATTGCGCTCAAGTTTCAACGAAGTACCGTCTTTGAGATAATAGGGGATTTTACCTGTATCATGATTTGCAAGGTCTTCTAAAACTTCATCTATCCCCAAATAAGCCGCATTGGATTTTGGTGCTGTGGCCACATATGTTGCCGCTTGTGCAAGCAAAATACGGCCTTCCGGCATCCCAATAAAATCCACTGCCTGTGCTGCATTATTGGCCACAACCAACGCCATGGGATCTGCATTGCCAACATCTTCAGCTGCACAGATTACAATTCTTCTGGCAATAAATCTCGGATTTTCACCACCGTATATCATCTTCCCCAAATAGTAAAGTGCCGCATCGGGATCAGAACCACGCATGCTCTTAATAAATGCCGAAACGATATCGTAATGATTATCTCCATTTTTATCATAGTCCAAATATTTCATTTGAAGACATTCTTCAATTACTTCTGGTGTGATGTTAATTTTTCCAAGTAAATCATCTTGAGAAAACACAGCGAGTTCCAAGACGTTAAGTGCCCGTCGGGCATCCCCTGCTGCCATTTCAGAAATATAATTTTTAGTCTCATTTGAAATATCAATATCATACATCCCTAGACCATTTTCCATGTCAGAAAGCGCCCGATCAATAATTTTTAAAATGCTTTCGCTGTCCAGTTTTTCAAGTTTAAACACAGAGGATCTTGAAATCAAAGCACTATTGACTTCAAAATATGGGTTTTCAGTGGTTGCGCCTATCAATATAACCGTCCCATCTTCCACAAAAGGGAGAAGAGCATCCTGCTGACTCTTATTAAATCTATGAATCTCATCAATGAACAGAATGGTCCGTTTCCCATAAAGTTTTTGGTTATCCTTTGCAAGCTGCACCGTATCTCTAATATCTTTAACGCCTGAAGTTACTGCATTTAAGCTGATAAACTCCGACTCCGTCTTTTTAGCGATAATTTTTGCAAGTGACGTCTTTCCACTTCCAGGGGGACCGTAGAGGAGTATTGAACTCAATCTATCCGTCTGTATCAACTTTGAAAGAAGTCTACCTTCTCCGATGATCTTCTCCTGTCCAAAAAAAGCATTTAGCGTTTCAGGTTTCATACGTTCTGCTAAAGGCGCTTGTTTTTCCATTTTCTCTTTAGCCATTAAATCAAATAAGTCCATTTTTAAACCGCCTTCTCCAAAGTCCACTTCACAATCTCATTAAATGTCATTTTAAGTGTCTCCACTTCTTTATTTAAAAAAGCATCTTGCCAATTCAAGTAATATTTTCTCAACGCATCATTTGCGGTGATCTTCAAGGGTTCTAAGTATTCTAATAAGAGTTGATGCATCACAATCAACAGCCGATAGCTCAATTCGTCATCGAGTATTTTAGCAACGGCTTCAATACAGGTTAACACAGCCGTATAATATGCCGATATCGTCACTTCTTCAAAATTTTGAACACCGTGCTGGTCTAAAATATTTTGAAGATTGTGAGGGGTGATCCCTTTAAGTCTAGACATCATCTGGTAAGCTTGAAACTGTATTGTTGAAAATAGGATCGTGGGATTTGCTGAAAGGTTTATAAACTCAGAGCCCAATGGATTTTTAGATAACCCAGGGACTTCTGCAACAAAAGTGCCGATGCCTCTTTTGACTTCGAGGACGTTTCGACTTTCAAGTGTTTTGATAGCCTCTCTCAGTGTTGCTCTTGAAATATTGAGTTCTTCTGACAACTGCAATTCGTTAGGCATCTTATCGCCTGGCTTAAACAGCCCTTTAACAATTAAATCTACTATATTTTCAACAATTTTTTCTGAAAGCAGTTTTTTTTGATACATCATATGCACTCCCTTGAATTTACGCTTTAAAATTGTAAAGCGGTCTAATGATTTCCACTACGTCAACAGTATCTTCAATATACTTCAAAATCATTTCAATTGATTTATATGCCATTGGACTTTCATCTAAAGTCCTCTCTGTAACACTGCTACTATAAATGCCCTTCATTTCATCTTGAAATTCTGAAAGAGAGAGTTTTTCAATGGCCATTCTTCTGCTGAGCAACCGCCCTGCACCATGAGGTGCTGAATAATTATAAGCTTCATTGCCTTTTCCAATTGCAACGATTGCCCCATCCCTCATGTTAATCGGGATGATTAATCTTTCACCTTTCTGTGCGCTCACAGCACCCTTCCGAATCATCATATCCTCAAAATTAATGTAGTTATGCACGGTTTCAAAGTGAAAAAGCGACTCAAAGGGAGTCCCTAAATGGGCACAGATCTTTTGAGCGATTATTGTCCGATTGAGCGAAGCATATTTTTGAGCAAATTTCATATCTCTAAGATAGTCCTCTCGATCTTGACCTTCTAAGAAAGCCAATGCATTAGACACATGATAGGGCGCCATCTTTTCTTCAAATTCTGAGAGCACTTCTTTTTCTAAAGCCTTATTTTTTTGTTTGCGAATCCGTTTAAGAGCCTGTTCTCTTTCTAATTTGAGCTTCTTTTTAGTGCGTTCGCAGTAATGCATCGCTTTTCTCTGATAAAACGTCGCCACTTGATGTCCAAAATTTCGACTGCCAGTATGAATCACTAAATACTTTTCACCCTGTAAATTCACATCAATTTCAATAAAATGATTACCGCTTCCCAAAGTGCCCAACGAGAGCATATGTTTTTTGGCCTCAGAATGGGTTAATTTTGAAATTTTCTCAAGTTCTATTTCAAAATTGGCTTCTATTTCAACGGATAGATCATCATAAATTTCAAAACCGCTTGGTATATTGGCCTTGATAAACTGATCTAAACTTTCAAAATCAATTTCTCTTTGCCCTAAAGCCACTGCCATCATGCCACAGCCTATGTCTACGCCAATTAGGCTGGGTACAATTTGGTTTGGAACTTGCGCTGTGAATCCAATGACACACCCTTTTCCCGAATGACAATCGGGCATAATGCGAATGTTTTGATCTCTAAAAATATATAAGTCACAGACACTCTTGATCTGCTTCTTTGCATCTTCTTCAATTTCATCACAAAACACGATGGCTTTGTTATACTTCCCACTAATTTCAATCATTCTATCACATCCTAAGTTGACTACAAAATTCTGAACGCTTTTTTCACAACTCAAATATTCCCTTAAACCACTCAAACAACTCTCATTAGATGCATTGTAGATATCAGCTCAATTGTATCATGATTGCAATGGATTTTCAAAATTCAGATTTATTCCAGTCAGCTACTTCATATTGGCACTTTATATAATTTTAGCAGATTTATGTACTTTTTTTATGCGTTTGCTCAACTTTATTTCTAAAGTTTTTTTCCATTTTAGCCGATACATCATTATGCAAGGATGCCTATGATTTCAAGGAGGAATAATTATGGAATTTCATGTTAAATCTTACGAATACTCAAAAATGGAAAGTGTTAATGCTTCCATTTCAAAATCATCCAAGGGGGATTATAAAGCAAAAGTTCAATCCTCTGTAACAGAAAAAGCAATTTCCCAAGAACAAGATCTTTACATCAACGATTCATTAGAAATCGGCGCAGAACAGCTCAACTCCAACAATACTTATAAATTTGATGCCAAAAAAATAGCCGAAATGAAAAAAGAGATGTCTTTAAAAAGCGACTCCTTTAAAGAAATGATTCGAGATATGCTTCAAAAGCAGGGTCTAAATGCCAATATGATCTTAGGCAAATTAGATCAAGGTGAAACCGTTGAAGTAAAAATTGATGCTGAAACGAGAGCCAAAGCTCAAGAAAACATTTCTGAAGATGGCTACTGGGGTGTTAAAGCAACTTCTAAGCGTATTTTAGATTTTGCCAAAGCAATCAGTAATGGTGACCCTTCAAAGGTTGAGATGTTAAGAGAGTCTTTTAAAACCAGCTATGAGGAAGTTAAAAAACATTTTGGAGGAAAACTTCCTGAAATCAGTCAGAAAACTTACGACGCGGTTATGGCAGGCTTTGATGAATGGCAAAATGGTGAGAGTGACCCTGATGAGGCTTCAAAATCATCAGCCTCTGTTTGAAGCACCTATAAAAGTGTCATTTCATAGAATAATTGAATAACTTTACTTATTACAAATCGATACACCTCATCCAACTAAGTGTATCGATTTTTCATTGTCTTACCTACAAAATAATTCACTTCATTTCATTGCTCTTAATCATAAAAAAATCATCGGTCTTCTCTTTAACCACAAAAATAATTGAGATATGATATAGCCCCCCTCGAGGAACCATTTCAGATACGCCGCCTATGCATTTTATGACAATGCTCACGAACTTTCCAAATTCATTTACAAAATCACTCAGTGCTTGCGTCTCTTCACATACAATCTTAAAAATCAATATGTGCTTGCCATTTGTCAAATCCGATTTGAGCACAATGTGATCAATATTTGAATCACTGCTTTTGATATGTCCTAAAATTTCACCAATGATCCCTGTAATCTGTTTGAAATTGTCATAATAAGGATCATGTCTACTCTCTTTATGGATTTCTATTATTTCACCAAGTTGATAATTTTTATCAAAATACTCCACAAGATCATCTACATCAAACACTCTTAACGAGAATTTTGAGTAATCAAAAACCTTATTGATGTAACCCATCCTAGTGTCCATTTTCTTCATATGAGTTGCAAACAGCTCTTCCTTACCCTCTTTTTTAACGTGATCCTCTTCTCCCTCATTAGAAATATATGCATCCATTTCTTCGGAAAGTTTTATCACGTCTTCTGTCACTAACTGATGATGATAATTGACCGTTTTAATAATTTCCTCAAAGAGTTTCAGAAAATAGTCTATTTTTTCATAGCCTTCTGTCAATAGTTTTTGATAGAGTTCATTTTTTTTCTCCAGCGAACGCTCTTTGGTCTCTTTTGAGTGCTTTTCATGGTAAAGTTCAATGCCTTCTTTAATATAAACTTTTAGCTCATGATCTAAATCCCATGGTTTGGTTAAGAACTTATAGATATCGACCTTGTTAACAGTCACAAGGATTTGAGGCAATTGCGTATAACCACTTAACACAATTTTGACAGTATCCGGACTCATCTTGTGGATGAATTGAAGCAATTCAAGCCCATTCATCCCAGGCATTCTCATATCTGTAACCACAACCGCAATTTCTTCTTTTGCGAAAAGTTCAATCGCCTTCTGTCCAGATTCAATAAAAAAGGTCTCATACGGCTCCGCTCTCAGCCCTCTGTTAAGCGCCTTTAATATTTCAACTTCATCATCTACTATAAGGACTTTATATTTGCTATAATCGATCATCTGGTCCTCCTGCTACTCATTTTCATATTTTTCTATAATGGGCTTTAAATAATCCAAATCTATTTTTAATATATCCAGAGCGCCTAAAAAACTGGAACCCAAAATCTCATATTCCTTCTTCTCAATAAATGTGGACAAAGTCACAATCGCTACCAATTCCTTGTGGATGATATGTTCATCCAAAGGTCTGTGATGATACATGCAAACTTCTATCAACTCCATTGGGAAAGCCCACCAATTTAGAAAGTATCCACCAACAACAGCATGGTCTATTTTGAAAAGTGATCTTTCAAGAACAGTAATTTGACCATCACTGATATCTTGTTGTAAAACCTCTGTTGAATAGGCATTTTCAAATATTTGGAGCATAATAATTTTACCGATATCGTGAATCAAACCAGCAGTTCCCACAATAGACGGGACTTTCTTTTTATAATATTTTTCATAGAGATCATAAAAGATATTATTGGTTCTTGCAGCATGTTTCCAAATGGATTCGCCGCTTTTAATCAAGGCCTCTTTCATCTGTGAAATTTCATAAGACAAAATGATTTGCTTTAAATTGTTTAACCCAATGTACATGACAGCCTGTTGTAAATTACCCGTTTTAGCCTGATAAAATGCGGAATTAGCAAGCCGTAATATATTCGATGTAATCGCTAAATCTTCTTCTATTATGACACAAATTTCCTCAATACTCTTGTCTTTTTGAATTAACATGTTAATGCGATCAAAAAGCCTTGGCAACGTCTTCACGTTTTCAAAATTCTGAACTTTATCAAACAAGTCTACTTGCTCAAACTCATCCTCCAGTGAAAACATTTTACGAATACTACTGATAATTTCATCATTATTCCAAGGTTTATAAAAATATTGCTTTGCAAGGTTTTTACTGACCGCCTCAGTGATGCTGTCCACAGAAGCGTATCCGCTCAAAGCCACCCTTATAGTTCTAGGAGAAGCTTCTTTGAATACTTTTAAGAGCCTGATACCATCAAAATTAGGCATCTTGATATCTGTAACCAACATATCAATAAAATCTAGAGATAGATATATTTTAATCGCCTCATTGATCCCGTCGGCGTAGTAACACTCATATTCAAGATTTCTGAAAAGTCGTTTTAAAGACCTTAAAATATTGGCTTCATCATCTATAAATAATATTTTCCTCATCCGCTTTCCCCCTTTTTGTAGCTTATATATTCAAATATTCATCAACAGTATCAGCATCTACTTTACGAATCGGAATTTTTATCTTAAAAGTAGTGCCCATACCGTATTCAGAAATAAAACTGATCTCTCCCCCATGCTTATTTGTTATTATATCATACGCAATGCTCATGCCTAACCCTGTTCCCAATCCAACCTCTTTTGTGGTGAAAAAAGGCGTAAAAATACGCTCCTGATCTTCTTTTTTAATGCCCATGCCGTTGTCCATGATTTCACAATAAACATATTTCTCATCACTCCGAGTTGTGACTTTGATAATCCCCTTAAAGTTTTTACCTCTCTCTTTAATCGCATGTACTGCATTGATTAAAATATTCAGCAATACTTGATTGATTTCCCCCACGATTGCATAAGTTAGCGGCACATACTGCATGTCTTTAATCACTTTAGCATCGTATTTGATCTCATTATTGGCAATCATCAACGTCTCTTCAAGGCCTTCGTTGATGTTATATTTAGCAAAATTGGTCATGTGATCCATTCGAGAAAACTTTCTGAGTCCGTTTACTATTTTCTCGACTCTTTCAAGCCCAACACTCGTATCCTGAAATAAACTTTCGTAGTCGTCAATAATATAATCATAGTCACTGTTTGCAACAGTATGCTCGACTTGTTCAAAGAAGTTGGCCATCTCTTTGGATATGTCTGCACTTTCACAAGTACTTTGAAAAGTGACAAATTCATTTTTCAATGTAATCAATAATTTCGTGATCTCTCTAAAGTATTCATCTAAAATTTTAAAATTGCTTTTCACAAATCCCAGTGGATTATTAATTTCATGTGCTACTCCCGCAGCAAGTTGCCCTATCCCTACTAATTTCTCCTGATTTAAAATCTTAATTTGAGCTTGGTTTATTTCTTTAATCTTCTGTGTCAACTGATAATTCATGTCCAAAATAAGATTCTCCAAATTGTGCGCTTCCGTAACCTCCTCAATTTGACACATGAATAGCGTTTCATCCTCAACAAGTTGTTCCTTTAACAAAATATTAAAGCGTTGTTCTCGGAGGGCATGTTCTTTGGACTCAAATTCTACTGGCTCATATGCTTTGGGCTCAAATTCTACTGGCTCATATGCTTTGGGCTCAAATTCTACTGGCTCATATGCTTTGGGCTCACACGATTGAGGATCGAACGATTGGGGATCGCATTCCAAAACGAACTCAAGCAATGCCTCTTTTTTGCCCAAATTTCTCATTAAAAGAATCTCTTTTTTTAAGTGTGCTTTCCAAGCAGAATGCTTATTGATCAAATCATCAAAAGCCTTATTGCTAACCACTAAATCACCACTTTTATCAAAAATGCCAAATATTGTTTCCAACTGAACGCAATATTCGAAAAAACCAGTTTCAACACGGCTTTCACTTAAACGATGTGATTGCTCTTTAGCCCAAACCCAATTCGATAAACCCATATAGACTTCCTCCTAGATCTTCTAAAAAATATATACCCTTAAAATAAAAAGACAAACCCATTATCAGGTCGGTTTTTAGAACGCAAAAAAAACCTGTATTCATCTAAATATAAAGGATATACAGGTTTTTATTGCTCTTTAAGTTATATTAAAGTAACCACTACATGATCTATATAATGATCTTATGGATATATTCAGAGGTACACGCCTTCAACATCGCCCCATAATCTAATCTAAACTGAACGATTTGCCCCACTTGATAAGAAGATCCCGTTTTAGTTAAATCCATAATCATATGATCACTTGATGCGCCTATGATTTCAATGCGTTCGTCTAGGGGTGTCAAACCCTCTGGATTGATATCTTGTCTACCTATTGCCGCAATCGCGCGCAACATTTTACCCTTATCTACGAAGTTGGGTTTATTGCCAAAAGCATCCACACCGATCTCTCCAGTTGGCATAGAATCTTTCATTTTTAATTCAATAATTTCAGCTTCAAGGACAAAAGCATCCTCATGTGCTCCTATAATAGTATTGCCATAAGCGGTTTCTCTCCCGAGTACAATGGCTTCACCAAGTCTGAGATTATTGATTTTGGTTGGCATTTTACCATTATCGATCAAAGACAAACTGCTTGAATTGCCTCCTGATACAACATTCAACGCTATGCCATACTCTCTTTCAATTTTTTCGGCAATAGATGCCAATTCACCTAAATTTTCTGGTCCTGGTATCACGCCGCCATAACATGTTAAATTAACGCCGATGCCTTCTAAAACAATGTGTTCCATGCCCATAATAGCCTTTACGGTTTCATCCACATCCGATTTCAAGATGCCTTCTCTTAAATCGCCTAGATCTATCATCAAAATCACACGATGCTTCTTTGACATTTTTCCAGCTGCTTGATTGAGCATTTTTATAGTTTCAATTTCTGAATTTAAGCTGATGTCGCATAGGGCTATCACACGATCCACTTCAGATTGCATCGGTAGTCTCAACAGTACCTTATCACAATTTATCGCACCCATTTTCTCAAAGTTCTCCAGTCTTGAGTCAGCCACAGCTTTTGCGCCACCATCGATGGACGCTTGAACGATAGCGGGAATGCCACAATAAACTTTTGATACTGTATATAAGTCGATATGCATTCGAGCTGCTTTTTCTGCTAGGAGCGCTGTATTTTCTTTGATCTTTTGACGATCTATAACCAGTCTTGGATACATTTTACACCTCATTATCTATTTTAAGAGATTTTTTTAAAAGCCGCAACGCAGAGGCTTTATGTTCTTTTGAAAGTACCCCCAATGAAGCCATAATATAATCGTTATCGATTAAAATTTGCGTCTCATTTTTAGGCAATAGTTTATCGCCTAGATGATTCTTGGTGATCTCATGGAGTAATGCCACACGATTGGGCAGGCGCGTACAAGCACCACCAGTCCCTATGATAAACTTAACGCTTGTTAAATCTTTGCCTTCAGCATAAGTCTTCTTGCCACCTCCTGCGAATAAGGTTCTGAATCCACCTGCATGTCTATTGGCAGATACAACAATCGCTTCTTTGGCGAGCCTCTCAACGAATATAATTTGATCTGGGCTCTCAGGAATAGGGACATGGGTATCCATCAAATTTTCAATGGCTTCTATGGACATTCCCAATTCTTTTGAAAGATTTTCTATGCCGATCATTTCAACGATATTTTTCATGTTGATATAGACGCCAAGGTCTCCTTCAACCGTTCTCTTAGCCAAGGGCTCAGGTGCAATCAATATCCTTGAAATCTCATCGCTGTCAGCAGTTACCGAATGAATATCTGTGGTTGCGCCGCCAACGTCAATTGTAATGAGATCACCAATTGCCTCTCGTAACATTTTTGAAGCTTCCATAACGGCGCCGGGTGTCGGTATGATTGTGCCTGATACCATTTCCCGAATATGTTCCATGCCTGGTGCATGAATAATATGTTCTTCAAAAATGTCTTGCAGCACTTTCCGTGTGGGCTCAACATTCAACAGGTCAATTTTAGGATAGACGTTTTCGACAATATAAAGCTGTTTTTCTTTCCCCGTTTCCTCAAAAATCAATCTTATTTCTTCTTGATTTTCAATATTGCCTGCATATAATACAGGAACATCCATGTCGAGATTAGCAATGAGTTCAGCATTGTAAAGTGCTGTATCCCGTTCACCATAATCCACGCCACCTGCAATCAGAATGATGTTGGGGTTTATCGCCTTTATCTTTTGAAGATCCGTTCTCCTGAGCTTCCCTGCCGTCACCATATGAATATTGGCTCCAGCTCCTAACGCTGCCTCTTTTGCCGCTTTAGCCGTCATATCATAGACAAGACCGTGAACAGTCATTTTTAAGCCGCCAGCGGCACTGCTGGTCGCTAGAAGCTTACTGTATTCTATCTTATCCGCTTTTAATAAAACTGCTAAATCTGCCACAGCACTGTGAAGTCCAATTGTGACATCGCCTTCAAGCACCGAAGTTGGCGCTTGTCCCTGTCCTATAAAAACGGGATTTGACGTATCAATACCATCAAAGGCGTTGACAACAGTTGTCGTACTGCCAATTTCAGCAACTAGTAAATCCACTCTCATTTCTTCACCACCATTTCACATTATAACTCGCCTAACTCATACATTCAATCCTGCACGTGTGTAAAGAAAGAGAGCGGTTCGCAAACCGCTCTCTCTCTTGATTAAAATAACAAGATTTGAGCCGAAAGCTGTGCTAAGGCATGTTCACCCTCAAACAGCATCAGCGAAAATCGTTTTGAGGCATCGAAAGATGACTCAAATGTTTTTTTGCGATTATTCACCTCTTAGTGCCTTTGCTTTTTTTACGATAAATGTTGCGACATTAACACCCCTGTCATAACGCCCAAAGCCCTCGTCCATACCGTTTTCTCTTGCAATTTCTGGTGTTACCTGAGTGCCTCCAGCACAGATAATAAATTTATCTCTTACGCCTTTTTCCACTGCATATTCATGAATACGTTTCATGTTTTTATAGTGGACATCGTCATGTGAGATGATGGTTGATGCCAAAATGACATTTGCATTGAGTTCAATGGCTGCATCAACTAGTTTTTCAACAGGTACACTTGTCCCAAGATATTCAACTTCCATGCCATACTTCTCAATACCACCATGTTTGATATCAATAACTTCTCTAAGACCAACGGAGTGCTCATCTTGTCCCACTGTGCCCGCTACGATTTTAACTGGATGTGCCTCTATTAACGCTCTGATTTCATCATCACTCATCACTTCTGGTTCCGGTGGAATTTCAACCGTTCTCATGTCGAGATCCATATCCAGAACCCCTTTAACTTGTATTCTTGTCCCCTCCGATGGATGAAGCGCCTCAACATGGATCACTTCTGCATCTTTGAGGTTCATTTTTTTGGCAAACTCTAAAGCTGCGTATTGAGAAGGTCTTGCTGCCAATGGAATAACGAGGTCTACAGTGACAACACCATCTCCAAGCCATTGAACCTCTGGTTTAACAAATGGTGATTCCCCATGTTCACCTCTATATTTTTCGGTCTCTTCCAAGCGTTTATTCACGTTATCCGTCTCATCGAGTTCATCTATAAAGATGATCTTTTCAGGCTTTTCAAAAGTACAGCCGTCTATTAACCTTGCAGGATCTTTTTCAGCTGCTTCATCATATTGAGCCACGTTATTGTGGCCATAATGTGCTGTAACCGGTGCAAAGTAATCAGCTGCTCTTTCATAAACTGAACCTGCGCCAACGCCAGCATCGATCTTACGACCGATACCATCTCCATTTCTCTCTGGATACATGCCTGAATCCACGAAGAATCCCTTTTCAACAGCGTTAAAGTAGCCGCCATTTTCCAAAATTTCTTCAATGTATAAAACAGCTCTCTCCTTCAGTTCTCTTGCCTGCTCTCTGAGATACCCTTCAGATTTAAGCTCTACCATCTCCATTAACCCATCAAGTCCTGTCAAGGTTTGTTTAGCGGTTTCACAAGCCTCAATATTATACATATGCCAAGGCACATTTCTGCCTTCGTCTGGTGTAATTGTGGATTGAATGTCCGCTGAAGTCATTCTTGAAATAAGCATGTTCATAACATGTGTCACTGTGGCTTCTCTTGAAGAAGAGGTGATATACTTAGTATTCATTTGAGCTCTCATTTTGTACTCATCAAACAATTCTCTAAGGGCAACAGCATAAGGCAAGTCCAGCTTCATGCAAGGTGCTGGTGTGGATGTTGGCGGTACAGTTGATAAAGAAATATTGGCTTTAGGCATTCCCACTTTATGCGAATAAAGTGCATTGATTCCATGTTGAACCATTAATTCAGGCATCACTTTCCATGCTTCTCTAGCCGTTGCATTTGCATTATGAGCGCCATCAATTTGAACCATGTCTGCCCATGCCATTACTTTTTTGGATTCAGCAGCGTCAACAAAAGATCTCACCATATTGATGTTTCTGTAAAGCACGTTGTATTGTGGATCTTGATGTGCCCCGTTTACACCTTCTTCTGCAAGCATAACTGCAACATCTGGACCAGCAACACCTGACACGTATGAATGGTAATTAATTGGCCTGCCGACTTCTTCTTCAATTAGGTCCAGTGCTTTTCTATGCGCTCTGACTTGCTTTCTTGAAATTGGAATACCACCGATTCCCTGTGGTGTACCTTCTATAAGGCCATCAAAATGCGATTGCCCAGCGGTTCTGATCACCATGATGTGATCTGCCCCATGCCAAGCTGCCATCCTCATACGTCTAATATCATCTTCAAATCGACCTGAGGCGATTTCAGTTGTGATTGTATTATTAGGCTGTGGATCTATGTTGTTAAAATATTGAGATGCAGGACCTGCAATATAATTTTTAAGAGGTGTAGACATGTCTGAGTAAGTGAAAGGGCCATAAACTTGCTTGTCGCTTTTTTCTCTCCAAACCCATCCCCTTCTTTTAGGTACATAATGCTCAAGGTCATTTAATATTTCTTTTACATCGAGCTTCTTGTTGATATCCAGCTTTTGCATTATTTTACCCCTCCTTTGAACATTGTCACAGCATCATCCCAGTGTTTCCCTTCGATCAATTCAAGACCTGCTGTTCTAATATCAAGATTTTTGGCCTGAGCCACTTTGTAAACCACGTGTCCAGCCCCATGGCCTATTAATCCCCTGTCTATAGCGCCATCTACTAGAGGCTGTGCTTCAAGACTAGAAAATCCCATTCTGAGTAGTACTGATCTTTCCACCGCTGGTGATGTGTGCGTTTTTGCCAAGTCAAGTAACGGGTCAACAACTTCCTCCAGTAGATTCCAGAAACGTTCTTTGAGCTGTTCATCTGTGAGATCTGCTAGATGTACTCTTCTTTGTTGAAAGTCATCTTCTCTCTTTAAAAAGCCTTTCATTGAATGATCCTCCTTATTTTTTATCTCCGCATGAGATTTAAGCTTCAAAATATAAAAATTAGAAAAATGTGATTTAAAATTTAACTTCAAGTTCCCTTAATACACTGAGTACAAACGCTTCATCCATTCCTGTCTCATCCATTAAAAACTGAATATCCTCTTTAGAGACAGATTTGACATTGTTATTTTGAACTGCATTTTTTACCACTGATTTACGTATTTTTTCCATGTCTAAATCAATGGCTTGAATGAGACTTGGATGTTCGGGTAAAATGATATTCACACCAGGAATTTGATCTTTTGGATTGCCGAATTTAATTTCGATGCCATTATCTCTCGCAAATGAGAGTTGAGGTTGAATATGCTTGCCCGCACCAGTATATTCTGTCTCTTGAACGATGATGATTTGATCTTCATCGAGTTCACGTGCAATGCTGAAAGCCGCCGCAAGTGAAGTATTACCTGCAGGACCTCTTTCTAGGCCTTCTATCTGAGCAAGTGCCTCTGTCATGTAGAACACTTCTCCTTGTGTTACAGTGACATAGCGATCCATATAACGCATAGGTCTTGCCGCTGACCGCGGGACATCCGAGCGATCTGGATACGTCGCAAATGGCAATCCAAAACCCGTGTGTCCTGTTGTAAATGATTTTTTATTAAATTGGCTGTCACTTGCCATGTGAAGACCTGATAAATCCACAGAGGCACCCACAACGACAGTATCTGTAGCTCCAGCCTTGATTAAACCTCTTGCTGTACCTGTTAGGTTACCACCGCCTGCATTCGTACAAACGACCACATCTGGGTCCTTACCCACTCGCTCTCTCATTTGCATTGAAAGTTCATATCCCAAAGTTTCAACGCCTGCTATGCCAAATGGCGTATAGAGTGAGGCATTAAAATAGCCCGTTTCTTCAAGTAACAAAAGAAACTGATAAAATAATTCGGGCCCAACTGTAAGTTGGACAACTTCTGCACCGTAAGCCTCGCACTTACGTGCTTTTTCCACTATTTCAGGCTGTCCTAGACCTTTAGAATCAAATGTCTCTTGAACGATAATGCACTTGAGCCCTTGCATTGCCGCCTGTGAGGCAACAGCAGCACCATAATTGCCGCTTGTTGCTGCAATAACGCCCTTGTAACCTAGTTTTTTTGCATGATGAACGGCATTTGCAGCTCTTCTCGCTTTAAAACTGCCCGATGGGTTTCCACCTTCATCTTTAATAAATATACGGGCGCCTTTGCCTTTTTCAGAACATTTTCTAGCAAGTGCTGTCAAATTTTTGAGTTCAAAAATTGGCGTATTGCCCACACCGGTTTCTCCTTGAATGCTTTGCATTTCCTCAAGTGTGTACCCTGTTTCATGCATCATTTTTTCATAATCAAAGCCAATCCCATCGCTTTCAAAAGTTGCGTAGTCTATCCCAATAGCTTTTTTCATAATTTCATTTCTTCTGCTCATCACTGCTTGATAGCTATTATCTTTCATCTACGTCACCTCCAAAAAGGATATCTTTTAAATCGATCCCTATTTGTAATAATTCAGGCACAAAATTACCAAAGGAATGTGAGTAAGTAGGATTGAATTCAACAATTTTACCCGTTTCCAATCGGCCTGTAATCGTTTTAACAGTAACTTCCTCGCCTAACTTTGAATCCGACTGTGCAAAACCTTTAACCCACATTTCAAGAGGCACTTTTTTAGTATCTTCCGGCACTTGAGGCGCTCTTTGCTCACTGGTTAATATAATTCTATGAATTTTGACCCAATCGCCCTTTTTAATTTGCATCTCGGGCACCACCTTTCTGTATAATAACATTTGAGTCACCTGTTGATGTCTCAAAACGATTTTCGCTGACGCTGTTTGAGGTTGAACATCCCTCATCACAGCTTTTGGCTCAAATCTTGTTGTTTTAATAACATTTGAGTCATCTCTCGATATCTCAAAACGATTTTCGCTGATGATCGCTGTCTGCCGAAACCTTATTTGATCATTTTTCTCATATCTCCCATGATTGCTCTTGGAACTGGCAAATCAAGCATTGTTTTAAGACCTGGATCAGCATTAATGACTTGTGGAATCATGTTGACACACATGGCAATTGTCCCAAGACCGCCCTCAACTTCTGGTCGAATACTCATATTGACTTCTGGCGTACCCTTTATTGTGACATAGTCCCCAGTAAAAGTACCTTCCATTTCTGGTTCAATTTGTTGTGGATGAATCATATCAATTTTCACTTCGCCATTGACAAAGCCTTGACCTGTCATGTTGACACCAGCTACATTGCCAGCAGCCGCAAAACCATATGGCGATTTGCGATCAACATTGGTCACAATAGGTTTCATTTGAGTTTCATATTTTTCAACGTCCCATCCTATTGCATCACCAATCATTCGAATGGATTCAGCAAAGCCAACATGACCTGCAAGCGAACCATCAGCTACACCAGCGTTAAACTCGTCCACAGTGATGCCCACGCCTTGCTCTTCCATTACCGCAGGACCAAATGGCGATAAACTGTTCACACGTTTCGCTTCAATATGCGTTACATCTGTCATACAACCCGTCAAAATAACCACTAATAAGTCCATGATCAAACCCGGATTGATACCTGTTCCCAAAATAGAAACGCCATTTTCTTTTGCTATTTTATCGAGTTCAGCAGCAAGTTCTGGATTTTGAGATTGCGGATAAGACATCTCTTCTGCAGTAGAAATCACATTTATTTTTTTCTCAAGCACAAATTTTAATCTTGGAAATGCTTTTGCTGTAAAAGAGTCCGTCGCACAAAGACAGATGTCAGCACATTTCTCCGTTAAGACTTCTTCTATATTGGGATTGACAATCACACTAGGTCTATCACCTCTATCAACTCCAAGGATCTCATATATATCTTTACCGACTCTTGCTTCATGTCTATCACAAACACCCACAATTTCAACGCCAGTTTTCGACGCTAACATTTTCGCCATACCACTACCCATGGCTCCAAATCCCCAAATTACTACTTTTACATTCTCATTTCTCATCAGAAAACACCTCCATATTGTAATTAGCCTTATGACCATAAATAAACGCAAATACTGTGCCAAATGCATAAAACGATTTAGAGAATGCTTTAAGACATTGAAAACACAGGATGTTTATATATTCATACATTGTATTTCCCAAATAACACCACCCAAATTCAGCGTTATATTTTACATATTTATACATAATTCGCAAAAAATCTTGCTATTTTAATTGAAAATCAAATTTTCTCTAGAATAAAGCAAAATATTTTGCTATCTAAAATAATTAAAGCAAAATATTTTGCATTTTGTTTTTTATACACTTTCTCTTTAAAGTCATCTGTAAATAGTTTATAATCTCATAAAGCGAGGTAATCCTATGAAAGCGATAATTAAGGACCCACAAATTAAAAAGTTTTGCTATTATGGTTTTTTTAAGAATTTAAAATTCTTTGAACCCTATCTCATTATTTATCTGTCTTCAGTTGGGTTATCCTATCTTCAAATTGGTGCCTTATACGCTTTCAGAGAAGCCGTCGTTTATATTTTTGAAATTCCTTCGGGTATAATTGCAGACACTTATGGCAAAAAATTTGAGCTCATGACCTGCTTTATTTTTTATATGATTTCGTTCTCGCTGTTCTTTATCAGCAGCCATTTTTATGTCATCACGCTGGCAATGCTCTTCTTCGCACTGGGCGAAGCTTTTAGATCCGGCACGCATAAAGCCATGATTTTTGCCTATTTGGAACAAAAGAATTGGTTTGAATACAAGACATTCGTCTACGGCAGAACACGTTCCTTTTCGCTCATTGGAAGTGCACTATCTTCAATCATTTCTATTGCATTCTACTTATATGCAGGGAATCTTAAAATATTATTTGCATTTTCCATATTGCCTTATGTGTTTGATTTCATATTAATCGCCTCATATCCCGAGAGTTTAAACGAACGCCATAAAGTTACTTTTTCTCTTTCCGACTTCTTTAGGGAAAACAAAAGACAATTAACGCGCTTTTTAAAATCCAAAAAATTGATCATGCTCACGTTGAATGCCGCATCTCTAGATGCTATTTTTAAAAGTGTTGAAGATTACATTCAACCTATTCTACAATTGCTCATCATCGCCACATTTGAAGCTACGGAGTCAACTCTGGTGGTCTATTTGGGTGTTGTCTATGGCATCATCGGTGTGATCAGTGCCGCTGGATCACGCAATGTCTATAAGCTTCTCAATCGCTATTCAAAGGCAAACCTCTTGGATCTGTTTTATAAACTCATGATCCTGATCTTCTCAGGTATTGCACTTTTCACTTATTTTGAGCTCAGAATGATTATTGTGTTGCTCTTTATCCTTTCCAATATTTTAATAGATTCAAGACGGCCAGTCTTCGTTGACATTATTGGTGATCACTTGGAAAAAGACCAGCGTGCCACGGTCTTATCCATAGAAAGTCAGTTGAAATCGTTTATCGTAATTTGCGTGGCCCCTCTATCTGGTGCCATTGCCGATCATTTTGGCTTCACTGCTGTCTTTATATTCTTAAGTGTACTTATGTTGATTTTATTGCAATTTTTTTCCGTTACAAAATTGTTCCAAAAACAAGCAAGCCATTAGCTTATTTTTATTCATGGAGGCCAAATGAAGAATAAAACTGTTTATCTACTCATGATCCTTGCCACATTTTTCTGGGCTGGTGCATTTATTGCCGGCAAGTTGGGCATCAATGCATTGAGTCCCACACTCTTGACTTTTTTTCGGATGGGGCTTGCCAGCTTGATTCTCTTTCCTGTGTTAATCCACAAACACCCCCAGACTTGGAAAATAAATTCTGACCAACTCAAAATCGTCATTGCCACAGGCCTGATTGGCATGATTGGATATCACATGTTCTTTTTTAGCGCACTCAAATACACCACAGCCTCAAAAGCCGCTATGATCAATGCCAGTAACCCGTTGATTACTGCTTTTTTAGCCAGTTTATTTGTCAGTGAAAAACTCACTCTAAAAAAAATCTTTTTTATTTTCACAGCACTTTTAAGTGTCATTTTTATTCTCATTAACGGCAATATAGAGAACCTACTGACCTTAACTCTGAATAAAGGCGATCTCCTCATGCTTTGTGGTACGCTCTCATGGGCGATCTACTCTGTTATTGTGAGAAAATACATCCGTCAATTTGGGGCATTAAAACTTTCTGCCTACACCTTTTTGTCCAGTACCATAATGCTTGCCCCCTTTGCACTGATCACTTTTGTCAAGACCAATGCCATTGCCGTAGGACTCAATCCCTACCTTGCCGTGATCTATATGGCCATCTTTCCCACAGTAATCGGCTATCTCATCCAGCAATATGCCATTGGTCAAATTGGTGCATCTAAAACAGCTCTTTTTATCAATCTCGTCCCCATAATCTCCACTTTACTGGCAGTTATACTGCTCAACGAAACCGTTCATTTCTATCATCTTGTGAGTCTCATTGGCATCATACTCTCTGTCATTGGATTTAATCGCGTCAAGGTGTAGCAGGCCCTATTGTTGCACTTAGAAACATCCAATGCACCTTATCAGTGTTCTATCGACTTATGAAAAAAACTGGCCTCATTGCCTTCAATATATTTGAAGACTTTAAGAACCAGTTCTTTTTAATTAAGCAATTTTTATAATTATTTCAACTTACGCCAACATCATATTTTTACTCATGTCAGCATGGTAAAATCATGTAGTTTGATGCCCCTTTTTTCTTGACATTCTTTTTAATTTTAGCAAGTTGTTCACTCAATTTTTCAGAAGTTGAGTAAACAGATAAATCGCCGTATATACCAGAAACAGATAAGGAAGTCAAAGGCAACTCTCTGAAGACGCCAAAACGATCTTCCGAATGTATTTTTCCAATCTCCAAATGCTCTTCTTTAAAAAACAAGGCCTTGTCACGTTCAAATCTTGAAATAATAGTCTTGCATAAATTCACATAAGTGTCCATTTCTCCGTTGACCACTAATACGAAATCATCGCCACCCACATGTCCCAAGAAATTCGAGTAAGGGAATCTCTCCTTTACCAACTCTTTGAGCATATCTGCCAAATATCGAATCATGACATCTCCTTTTTCGAAGCCATAAACGTCATTGTAAATTTTAAACTCATTGATGTCTACGTATAAAATAAGCGAACTGCTTTTATAAGCAACCAAATCTGTCAAAACCCTATTGATAATCGGATTACCTGGAAGTCCAGAAAGCGGATTATGTTCCTTTGCATTATTTTTTTCATACATCAATGCGTATTCCATGATCTTTTTCATAGTCACAAGTCCAAAGTATTGATTACCCTTTATAACAATGACATCATCAAATAAGCGATCATCAGATCTCTCCATAGCCTTTTTGGCCACCACATTAATGGGCGTAAAATAATCCACCACTAGAGCATGTTCGTACATGATTTTAGAGATAGGGCGATTGGAGAACACCGCATAGCCATACTTTCCAGACATGGCTGCATCTAAATCATGTTTCATGACAATGCCCTTTGGGATGTTATTGTCACAAATGCAGACACTTTGCTTGCCTGTATTCTCTAAAAAACTCTTAATCGTCACACAGTGCGTCATGGACTCATAAGTTGTTTGATCACTCTCACTGACCAAAGTGGAAATATAGTGATACTCTGATGAGTACGCATTCATATTGTTCGCAATTTGGTTATAATCTTTGATTCGCTTAATCAAATCATCATCTGCATTGGACAGACTTCGAGCAGGTTGTTTTAGATAAAACCCTTGCGCAGCATGTACGCCAAGCAAAATAAGCGTTTTGAGCTCCTCTTTTGATTCTATTCCCTCAGCAATTACCTTGATATTAGTAGTAATAGAAGTATCCACAAAGGCTTTTATTAAAGACTGTTTAAAAGCATCCTTATCGATGTTTCGAATAAGATCCATATCAATTTTTATAAAGTGCGGCCTCACTTCATTAATGGTTTTAAGCCCTGAATAACCTGCACCAACATCATCTATTGCAATCTGATAACCTTGTATCCGGTAGTTTTCCAAAATACCCTGAAAAGACTCGTAATCATTGATTGAAGTCCGCTCGGTGATTTCAAAGACAATTGAATTTTCCGAAAGTCCATTTTGAGCCAAATATTCCTTTGTAAGTCCTGATTTAAACTCAGTGGATTTCATAATGTCAGGATCAACATTTATAAATAGAAGTTGATTCTTTTTTAGCATTTTAGCCCTTTCAAGTGCCTTTTGTCGAAATAACATTTCGAGTTCCCATATTTTCCCTAATTCATGTGCTGTTTCAATCAACTTGAGCGGCGAATAAAGCGGTGTATTTTCTGGTCCACGCGATAACGCTTCATAGCCCAATACTTCACCCGTTTTTAGACTAAAAATAGGTTGATACAATGTTGTAATACTCTCGTTTTCAAGTATCTCTAAGAAAATTGACTCAATATCGCTTTCATTTTCTACATGTTCTGTTACATCCATCAATGGTAAAGTCATGAAGAATCCCTCTCTTTCTTTTCAACCATACCATTCAGATTTTAAATCCTTGTTAAGACCAAATCAAACTTAAGTAAAAATAATCATTCAAAAATTCAGTCTGCAATAAAAAAAGAGCCTATTCGGCTCAGTCCATTGAAATTCCATATATTTTAATTTTATATTGTAGATTTTGCCTTGAAATATTGAGGTGTTTCGCCGCTTTAGACACATTATTATAATAATAGGCCAATGTCTTTTTTAAAATATCCTTCTCGATATTTTGTAGATGCACATTGAGATCATCCACTTCTATGACATCGTCTTGGATGTATTTGCTCTTTAAGAGAAGCACTTCTAAAACATGACTTGGCATGTGTTCTTTTGTAATCACATGTTCATCTGTAATAAGATTCATGGCCGACTCAATGAAATTTTTTAACTCTCTTATATTACCTGCCCAATCGTAAACTTTAAATGCATTTTGAAGTTCCTCAGCAAGCATCCATACATCCTTGTCCAATTTGTCATTATATTCTCTAATAAAATAATCCACAAGAAAGGGAATATCATCTTTCCGTTCATTGAGGCTGGGAATTCTGAGATTGATGACATTGATCCGATAATAGAGATCCTTACGCATATGTCCGCTTTCAATGAGTACCTCTGGCGCTTCGTTGGTAGCCGCAATAATCCGAACATCCACAGGAAGGTCTTTATTCCCGCCAACACGCCTTACATAATTTTCTTGTAAGACTCTTAAGAGCTTAGCTTGCAATGACATGCTCATACTATTAATCTCGTCTAGGAAGAGTGTGCCTCCGTCTGCTTGTTCAAAGAGTCCTGGTCTGTCCTGAGCACCTGTAAAAGCACCCTTAGCTGTGCCAAAGAGCAAGCTCTCCAAGAGGGAATCCGGTATTGCAGCGCAATTTTGAGCAATAAAGGGATGATTTTGTCTGGCGCTGGCAAAATGAATACTCTGAGCAAACAATTCCTTGCCAGTGCCTGTATCCCCATAGATTAAAACGCTTGAAGTTGAATTAGAAGCTCTCTTTGCAATTTTAATAGCTTCTTGATACTTCTCATTCTTGCCAATCAGTTCATCAAAATGGTATTGCCTAATGCCCAATTCCTTCTTGACAGGCTTTATTAACTTCTGTTGCAATTCAATGATTTGCTCCGTCATATCTGTGACTGCAGTGAGATTTTTGGCGATTTCCACAGCGCCTATAAGTGTCTCTTCTTCAAAGATTGGGTATGTAGTATTAATTGTTGAAATGCGTTTCCCTTTTAAATTCAGATACGTTTGTTCTCTATTAAAAATGGGCATTCGAGTGTTGAGCACAGTGAGTAGAGTGGAATTCTCTTTAGTCCAGTCTGGAAATATATCCAGTAGATGCCGTCCAATTACTTGATTTTTCTTTAGTCCTTCAATCTCTTCCATTGCTTTATTGTAAACAATTGAAATACCATTGAAGTCAACAATGTGGATGCCTTCTTCAATGGTATCTAATATATTTTTACTTGCTCTAAATAATATTTGATCCAAATTCATAAAATCCCCCATTTTTTGAGCAATTTCAACCTTACAATGGTTGCATTTCCTTGTGATGCTTTTGTACAATCATTTCAATATGCGCCGTATATTTTTTACTTTTAAGAAATTTCTGATCATTTTTTTTGATGACCAAATAAGTGCCAACCATCAATACAAGTCCTAAAAGTGCAGAAGGCACCTCAATATTACTTAAATTCATCATTCCAAAGATCGGTTGCCCTAAAAATACACCTATTAAAAGTGCCGCAAGCGGTATTATATACATGATAAAGGCCGCTTTAAGTACACTATCTGTCCCCATGACCACTTCAACCAAATCGCCTTCTTCGCCATGTACATCATTAAGTGCTATTAGGTGAACATCCTTTTGATCATCACCCAAATGGCAAGCGCCACAATTGCCGCAAGCAGTATGTCTCATCAGCTTCACTTTTGAATATTGCCCCATCTCTTTTACAATAATACCAGTTCGATTCATCATATCACGCCCTTTCCGATTCAATCCATCATTTTATCTACTCTATCGATTAAACCCATTTACCATTTCACGAGCTCATACAAATGCATAAAAACAGCACTGCCTTCGTGAGTCTGTCTTCACAAGATTGTTTCTATACTATAATTATAGGCCTTCTAAAACAAAGCGTCAATGAGAAGAACTCTCATTGACGCTTCACATCGCTTTATTTCTTATTTTTTTTCAACAGGTGTTATTTTAAGGAATAGCTCATCAAGCTGTTTATCATCAGCGAACCCAGGCGCATTTGTAAGCGGACACCTTGCATCTTGCGTCTTAGGGAATGCAATAACGTCTCTGATGTTCTCTGTCCCTACGATCAACATAATAATTCGATCCAAACCATATGCAAGTCCACCATGTGGCGGCGCTCCGTATTTAAAGGCATCAATAAAGAAACCAAATTTCTCGTTGGCATCTTCTTCTGTGAAGCCAAGCGCTTTAAACATTCTCTCTTGAACTTCTGGAACATGAATCCGAATCGAACCGCCACCAATCTCATAACCATTGAGAACAATATCATATGCCTTTGCCCTACAATTTGCTGGGTCTGATTCCAACTTTTCAATATCCTCATCCTTAGGTGATGTAAACGGATGATGTTTTGCCATGTAACGATTTTCTTCTTCGTCATATTCAAAGAGTGGAAAATCCGTTACCCATAAAAATTCATATTTTGAACGATCAATCACATCTAATTTTTTAGCAACTTCGCATCTAAGCGCACCTAAGGCATCGAATACAACACTTGATTTATCTGCAACGAACACCAGTAAATCCCCGTCTTCACCATTCATCTTTTGAATAATTTCACCCATCATTTCAGGGGATAAAAACTTGGCGATTGGAGAAGTCACTTCACCACCTGAAAGTTTAATCCAAGCAAGTCCTTTTGCACCATAAGTTTTGACAAAATCCTCTAACTTGCCAATCTCTTTTCTTGAAATATTGCCTGCATGGCCTTTGAAGTTTATGCCTCTAACATCACCACCATTTGCGACGGTATCCTTAAATACTTTAAAATCAGATGTTTTGACAATTTCATTGATGCACTCCAATTCAAAGCCAAATCTCAAATCGGGCTTATCTGAACCAAAACGCTCCATAGCCTCTTTATAAGTCAACCTCTTAAGCGGTAGAGCCACTTCAACATCAGCGACTTCTTTAAAGATGCGCTTAAGCAATTGCTCATTCATGCCCATCACATCGTCCTCATCCACAAAGGACATCTCTATATCAATTTGAGTAAACTCAGGCTGACGATCCGCTCTGAGATCTTCATCTCTAAAACATTTCGTAATTTGATAATATCGATCAAACCCAGAAACCATAAGCAATTGTTTAAACAATTGCGGTGACTGAGGTAATGCATAAAATTTGTTAGGGTTAACACGACTTGGAACCAAGTAATCCCTTGCACCCTCTGGAGTCGGTTTTGTAAGCATTGGCGTTTCCACATCTATAAAGCCATTTTCATTAAAAAAACTTCTGACAACTGAAGTCACTTTATGTCTAGTGATAAGACTTTTTTGCATTTTAGGCTTTCTAAGGTCTAGATAACGATACTTAAGTCTCAATCGCTCACCAGCATCATCGTTATCCTCCACGTGAATAGGTGGTACTTCAGACTCGCATAAGATCTTTAGTTCTGATGCAAAGACTTCAATTTGACCGGTTGGCAATTGATCATTGACAGACTGTCTCTTTTCAACTTTCCCTGTTACAGCCAGTACGTATTCATTTCGAATCGAAGATGCTTTTTCAAAGGCTTCAGCAGAGACATCCGCATCAAAGATAATCTGACAAATACCTTCCCTGTCTCTTAAGTCTACAAAAATCAAGCCACCAAGATTTCTTCTTTTTTGTACCCATCCCATTAAAGTTACGGTTTCACCAATATTGGCTTCACGTAACGCACCACTATAATGTGAACGTTTTAATCCATTTAATGCTTCACCCATGTCTTCCTCCAATAATTTATTTACCAGCTCGAATTTCTGCTGTTATTTTTTTGATTTTATCTGTTTTCATACTCGTGAATTCATAATCGAGGATTCATGATCGAGGATTCATGACTATTATATATAAATCCTGCGGATTCATCAATACGCCTGATGCTTTTTTGCAAGCACTTCATCAAACCGCGTAATATAATCCTCAACGCCTTTAAAATTGGCGACGCGCTCAAATCGATTTTCCTCAGGAAAACAAATTTTAGAAACCGCACCAGCACCTAAAGCCACTATAGTGTGTCTTTCTTCCATAATCCTCATATTGTAAAGCGATTCATAGCCAATCTTGGCATAGCCTACATTTTCAAGATGACCGATCATCTTTTTTTGCCTATACATATAATAAGGCGCATACCCATTTGCTCTAAGAGATAGGTCCGACATATGCATCATAGTCGCCACTGTATGATCATGAGAGAGCTCGTATGCTTCTATCGATTCGTGAAGTCTAGATGCTCTTTTAACCGCTAATGTGTGAATGGTTATATTTTCAGGATCGAGCTTCAATGTCTCATCAATTGTAGCACTTGCCAATGCCACATCTTCCTCAGGAAGTCCCATGATGAGATCCATGTTGATACTCCTAAAACCAATCCTTTTAGCCAATTGCATAACCTCTTGAATATCGGAGACCTTATGATTTCTGCCAATCAAATTTAACGTCTTATCATTCATCGTTTGGGGATTGATACAAATACGATCGACGCCATACTTTTTCAAGACTTTAAGTTTAATCGCATCAATCGTATCTGGTCGGCCTGCTTCCACTGTAAATTCCTTCACAAGGCTCAAGTCAGTGGCCTCACAAATGGTTTGTAATAATCGTTCCATTTGCACAGCATCTAAGCTGGTAGGCGTTCCGCCGCCTATATAAATACAATCAATCACCTGACCCTTTTTATGGATCAGATCAAAGGTAAACTTAATTTCTTCCAATAATTTTTCTAAGTAAATCGGCACTAACTTTGCCTTTTTTTCAAGTGAATTAGAAGGAAAAGAGCAATAAAGGCATCTTGTTGGACAAAATGGAATACATATATATATCGATATTTTATCGGATTCTATTGGAAATAAGTAAGGTCTTTCTCTTTGTGCAATTTCAAGCAGCAAATTGATCTTTTCTTCCGATATGAGATACATTTCACTCAGTTGCTTTCTGATTTCAGAAACACTGAGGCCTTGATCCATGAGTTCATGTACAATCTTAACCGGTCTAATGCCAACGAGAATGCCCCATTTGGACATGGGTTCATAGTATTTGACCATCAACTCATATAAAGCCCTTTTCATTTTGCGTTTGAAATGGGCTTTTACGGTTTTCAGTTCGACAACTTCATTATGATGATCCACTTGTATCTCTAATCGAAGACACATTTCTGATTCAGAATCTTTTTTTACATCGGATACTGATTCTACAGAACATACCTGCACACCTGAGGATAAAGATGAATTTGAAGGCACATATTTGTAATCATCTATCACTTCCACAATCAGACCATAATCGCCTTCTGAAAGATGCTGATTGTACATGTCCTCATCCTCAGTAAAGGATAAGTGAGATTTTAACACAAAGATCTCAAGCAGGTTTTCAAGATCATAAAAATGTTTTCGATCCCTTACAAGCACTATTAAATTCTTCATTTTTGCAACATCCTAACACCTATAAAAACGGATTTTTCTTTCTTTCAAAACCAATGGTCGTACTGGCACCATGTCCTGGATATACAGTGACATCATCCTCTAGAGCCAGCAATTTATCCTTAATTGCACTGATCATCTGTTTATGATTACCACCATATAAATCCGTTCTCCCCACAGAACCGTAGAACAGCGTATCCCCTACGAACAATATTTTCAGGGTGCCAAAGTAAAGACAAATACCACCTTTGGTATGCCCCGGTGTATGGATCACACTACATTTATGTTTACCAACAGCCAATTTGGCATCTTCACCAATCGTTTTGTCCGCTTTAAATGCAATGTCCGGTCCATTCATATTAAGCGTTAAATTCAGCGCTGGATCTTCTAAGAGTTCCGCATCATCGTGATGAATTAAAACTTTTGAACCCGTCAGCTTTCTGAGCTGTTCTACTGCACCAATATGATCACCGTGCCCATGCGTCAAAACAATATATTTTACTTTAAGATCTTTGCTTTCAATTTTTTTATAGATGCGATCCGCTTCTCCACCTGGATCTATTACCATGGCCTCTTTGGTTTCCTGATCTGCTATAATATAGCAATTAGCAGCATAAGAACCAACGGCAAGTCTTTCAAGTATCATGTTTCCTCCTTAAATCGTTCACTAAAAGTTTCTTTGTGAATCCAACATTATTGTTACAGGCCCATCGTTTTGAATGTCAACGATCATATGAGCCCCAAATGTACCCTTTTGCACAGTAATGCCTTTACCCTTCACCGCCTCCATAAAGGACTCGTATAAAAGATTGGCTTCTTCAGGTTTTGCCGCACTGCTAAAACTTGGTCTCTTGCCTTTTCTCACATCCCCATATAGGGTAAATTGTGAAATACAAAGCATTTCTCCACCAACATCTAAAAGCGATAAGTTCATTTTATCATCAGCATCTTCAAAAATGCGCAAACCACATATTTTCTCTACCATATATTCGACATCCTTTTGAGTATCACCTTCGCCGACACCCAATAAGACATTTAATCCCTTTTTAACCGTACCTACAATTACGCCATCAACCTCCACAGATGAAAAATTCACCCGTTGAACAACTGCTCTCATGTCTAGCTCCTTTATTTTTTACGATGTAACCCTTTTAACTTCAATGACATCCGATAACATTTTTACCTTTCGAGTAAATTTGTTGAGTTCTTCTATATCTGAAATCTCCATGGAAATATTGATGATTACGATGCCATTTTTATCAATTTTAGCACTAATTCCCGTCATCATCATATTGAGGTCATGCATCATTGTCGTAATATCCGACAAGAGTCCCTTTCTATCTATGGATACCACTTGAATATTGGTCAAATATGACGATTCTTTAGAATCAGCCCATTCTACTTCTATGAATCTATTTTTGGAATCATCGGTCTTCTCAAAGTTTTCACAGTCAGCTCTGTGAATTGTAACCCCTCTTCCACGGGTGATATAACCAATAATTTCATCGCCTGGAACTGGGCTACAGCATTTGGCAAATCGAATTAAAATATCATCAATGCCCTTAACGGAGACACCTGTTTCATTTTTCTTTTCTTCTTTTCGCTTCGAATGCTCTTCTGGTTTTTCAACTTCAGGGACCTTTTTAGCCTGTTCTTCTTTTTGTTCTTTAATATACTTTTCTCTAATTTTAGGGACGACTTGATTCGTCAAGATCCCCCCATATCCAATGGCATTATACATATCATCTAGAGACTTTAAGCTGAGTCTTCTCAATATTTCGGCTAAATATTCTTCATTGAGCACAACCTTAGTTGGTAAATTTTGCTTACGCAACTCGCTCATGATCATTTCGTGACCTTTTTCAATATTCTCTTCGCGACGCTCTTTCTTAAACCATTGTTTGATACGTTGTTTTGCCTGTGTGCTCTTTACAAACTTAAGCCAATCACGTGAAGGACCAACTGCATTCTTACTCGTTAGAATTTCCACGCGCTGTCCATTTTGAAGCTGATAGTTAATCGGTACAATGCGGCCATTGACTTTGGCACCAACGCATTTGTTCCCCACTTCAGAGTGAATTTTATATGCAAAATCGATTGGTGTAGACCCCACCGGCAAATCCACCACAGCTCCATCAGGCGTAAAGACAAATACTTCTGTATTGAAAAGGTCAAACTTTAAGGACTTCATGAATTCACTCGGATCTTTAAGATCGCTTTGCCATTCCATCATTTGTCTGAACCAAGAAATTTTCTTTTCCATCTCTGTGTTGGCAGCATTAGTGCCCTCTTTATACTTCCAATGCGCAGCGATACCGATCTCAGCGATTCGATGCATTTCTCGCGTTCTAATTTGGATTTCAAAGGGTTCGCCATTCCCCATTAAAGTCGTATGAATAGATTGATACAGGTTTGGTTTAGGCATGGCGATATAATCTTTAAATCTGCCAGGTATAGGCGTCCAAAGCGTATGCACCGCACCCAAGGCACTGTAACAATCTTTGATATCATCACAAATAATACGAATTGCCGTAATATCATATATTTCATCAAATTCCTTGTGCTGATATTTCATTTTTTTATAAATGCTATAAAAATTTTTAGGTCTTCCATATATTTCGAAGTTTATGTGAAGTTCAGTGAGCGCTTTGTTGAGTTTAGCCAAGTAATCATTGATAATAGATTCGCGCTCTGTCCTCTTTTTATCCACTTTTTTAACCAGATCCAAGTATCCCTCGGGATCTAAATACTTCAAACTCAGATCTTCAAGTTCCCATTTGATTTTAAAAATCCCCAGTCTATTGGCAATGGGCGCAAATATTTCTAGAGTTTCTTCCGCTTTTTCCTTTTGCTTTTCAGGTGGCATATTGCCAAGTGTTCTTATATTATGAAGTCTATCTGCAAGTTTTATCAAGATCACTCTAATATCACTTGACATGGCCAGAAACATTTTCCTTAAATTCTCAACTTGTCGCTCTTGTTTTGTCTCATAATTGATGACAGCCAATTTAGTGACCCCATCTACCAACAGCGCCACATCATCACCAAATTCAGTTCTTACATCTTCAAGTTTCACCGTAGTATCTTCAACAGTGTCATGCAATAAAGCTGCAATAATCGTCTCTTCATCCATTTCAAGTTCAGCAAGAATCAGTGAAACGTTAGCAGGATGACTGAAAAAAGGCGTTGTTCCATCTTTACGCATCTGCCCTTCATGAGCGATTTCTCCATATTGATAAGCTTTTGCAATTCTATCCAAATTCACATAGGGCGCAAATTGTTTTACTCGCGTCAAATAGTCTTCTAAGTTCATAAGCACACCATTATTTCTTTCCTATAATTAAGCCATATTGGAACCTCGGTGAAACCCTTTTTGGCTCAAATTTTGTTGTCTATAATAATAGTTCGCATAGGCTTACCTTGCGAACTACTTATATATATTGTAACGATTACCGTTTAAATTTACAACTCTTTTTTATGACTCAAAAGGGATAACTGAAAATACTTCATAGCCCTCAAGTTTTTCTCTTCCATTTAAAAATTCTAATTCCATTAAAAATGCAAGTCCAACGACTTCGCCACCGAGTTTTTCAATGAGTTCGCAAGCAGCTTTGGCAGTGCCTCCAGTTGCAAGCAAATCATCCACGATCAAAACACGATCTCCAGCTTTAATCGCGTCTTTATGGACTTCTAAAGTGTCCACGCCATACTCAAGTTCATATTGATGTTTTATGGTTTCATATGGCAACTTACCAGGTTTTCTAATGGGTACGAATCCTTTCTTAGTCAATACAGACATTGGCGCTCCTAATAAAAATCCACGAGCCTCTGGACCAACTATGACATCATACTCAACCCCCTCCAGCATCTTAATACAAGCATCAATCGCCTGCGCGTAAGCCTGTCCATCTGCTAATAGTGTTGTAATATCTTTAAAACTGATACCTGCTTTTGGAAAATCCTCAACCACTCTAATTTTAGACTTAAAATCCATCTGACTGCCTCCTAATAATGCGCCTCTCTGTGAGGCCCCCATATTTTTTTATAAAGCGGTAAAGCTTCTAAATCAATCCGCTTTTCTGGTTTGGCTAAAACGCGAAGACTTACAATACCACTTTTCTCTGAATATTGAATCAAATTCATATCCATTAATAAATCCAAACAAATCAAGCACTTTGGCATGGTCAAATTCAACTGATGCGCTTTTTTCTTGAGCTCAAATTGAGTTAACGAACCTATATTTTTATAAAAATGCATCAAATCATTTCTGCTGGGAATGTGGATTGATAAATTCCAATTTTCTTCTAATACAATCGCAGCAGGTATTTGATTCATCGTACTTTCATAAGGCATGAACACAACATCCATATGGCCTTTCACGCACTCTTTAACATCGAGTTCATTGAAATGTAAAGCATATGCATAAAAATTGCGTTCAAAAAAATAATCTTTTAATCGAATCATTCCTTCAATAGAATACACAAAGAGTGTCTTATTTTCAGGGGCAAAGCATATTATATCAAAATCTGACTCACTTGTAAATTTACAGATATTCTTTTTGGGCGTGCCTGCTTCAATAAAATTAGAAACCGCTTTCATCATTTTAAGTTCTAACAATTCACTCATGGGCATATGGGCTTTGACTACATCCTTAACCATGAACTGAATAGTCTCAACACCCATGAAATGATTGATCTCTAAATTCAAAAGCAAATGCAGCTTATCTTGTTTTCTTAAGTAACGACTTAAATGTGCATTGTTAAAGGACAAGGCATCATATACCCTGACCCCATCATTGACAATCATTTTGAGATGAGTTTGTTCCTTACCGATGCATTTAAAGTCTTCCAATATCAAATTTTCAAATGTGAATTGAGGTTTTGGATTTGAAAGTCCAAAGGGCTTTAAAGCATCAATCTCTTCTATGAGCTTATGATTGACCATTTGTGGCTTAAGAATACCATCCGTTTTACGTCTTCGTGTGAGCATTTCAAAAGAAATGTTGGATTCACTGTATTCTAGAAGTCCCTGCTTAAGCAATGGCACATGATCTGCTTTCAAGGTCAAACCCGCTGCTTGTTCATGGCCTCCAAATTTCTCATACAACCCTTTAAACTGACTCAAAACCTCGAATATGCTGATACCATCGACACTTCTTGCAGACCCTTTTGCCAAACCATCTTCCATGTTGAGAATGACCACAGGTCTAGAAAATCGATCGCAAAGCTTAGAAGCAACAATACCTATAATGCCAGTATGCCAAGCCTTGCCCACCACAAGCAATATCTTTTCTCTTTCAAGATCAATATCCGTCTTTATAAAATTGAGGGCTTCTTCTAAAATCAGTTTTTCCCTTGATTGTCTTTCAGCATTGAGTTCACTTAAAGTTTTAGCAATGGACTCTGCTTTCTGAACATCATCCGTTAAGAGCATCTCCACAGCAATTTTGGGATCACCAATTCTACCCGATGCATTTATCCTCGGTGCCACAATAAAGCCAATATGTCCAGCATTGATTTCCTTTCCTTGAAGATTAGCTTCTTTGACAAGAGCTCTAATCCCTGGAATTTGAGATGACATCATCTGCTTAAGACCCAATTTAGCAAAAATTCGATTTTCATCTCTCAGTGGTACAATATCCGCAATGGTTCCAAGAGCAACAACGTCCATAACGGTGGGGGCAAATTCAATAAAAGCATCTCCCATAAGCGCTTGAATAAGTTTTAAAGCGACACCGCAGCCACAGAGCATCTCAAAGGGATAACCTTCGATTTTAGGATTCAGTATGGCCAATGCCTCCGGTAGTGTCTCTTGGCATTCATGGTGATCCGTGACAATGACATCTATGCCGAATGTTTTGGCATATTTCACTTCTTCAACAGCTGTGATGCCACTATCCACAGTTATAATCAATGAACCTTGCATCTCGTGAATCATTTCAATGCCCTTACGACTGATGCCGTAACCTTCGTCATGTCGATCGGGAATATAATAAGATACGTCCAATCCTATATATTTAAAATAACGACACATGACTGTGATACTTGTAATGCCATCTACATCATAATCCCCATAAATCCATATTTTTTCTTTTGCGCTAATAGCCTTTTTTATTCGATCGACAGCAACAGTCATATCTTTCAATAAAAATGGATCGTGCAAATTCTCTAGCTTTGGTGAAAAAAAAGTATTCGCTTGTTCAGCAGTGGTCATGCCACGATCCAACAACAACTTTGTAATAAGTGGTTCCGTATTAAAAATCTTGCTATATTGCTTTATATGGTCTTCTTCAATATTAATCGAATGCCATATTGAGTTTTGAAAAATCATTTAGTCACCGTTTTCTAAATTGTTATTTTGTGCAGTTTCATCATTCGGCATGGTTTCAACAGCAGGTGTATTTTCTCGAGCTCTTAAAGTTTCATTTGCCTTTAATTCATTAATCAAAGCTTCTTTTAGCGATACTTTTTCTTCAAGTTCCTTGATATAAGCTTCCTTTTGAATCAGTTTCTTTTCAAATTCTGTATTTTTTTTGTTCAATTCCTTCATTTGCTTATTGGTTCTTAATTTCTTAAATGCATCGAAGAACCAAATAATAAGCGCACCGATTAGAGCTGAAGCTATAATGACAATCGCCAGTGATAATTCTACTTTGGCAAAAAAGAAACTCACTGTAACAACAGATGCATTAAAAAGTGCAAAAGCTGCAATAACAATGGCAAAAATAAGTGTTAAAACGACATTTAATTGCATATAAACCTCCTTTACAAATATGTTTCGCTGTTTAAAAAAGCGTTATAATCAAACCCACCTGTTTAGTTGAAAGTTTTGATCATAACGCTTAAGATGACATTTGTTATCTACAGATATTCAATATGATTAATTAGCAGCATATGAGCCTTTACGTGCAATTTTATTTCTAACAATTGCCCATACAGGACTTGCAATAAAGATCGAAGAATAAGTACCTACAGCAATTCCTGTCATAAGTGGTAAAGCAAATTCCCTAATAGATTCAACACCTAAAAAGTAGAGCGCACCGATTACAAGTAAAGTCGTAAGCGAAGTATTGATAGATCTTGTGAGCGTCTGATTAATTGATTTATCTGCAACTTCAAAGTGAGATTTTCCTTTTGATCTTTTAACATTTTCTCTTACTCTGTCAAAGACAACAATGGTATCATTGATTGAGTAACCCACAATAGTCAATATCGCCGCAATAAAAGAGGAGTTTACAGTCAAATTGAAAATAGAATACACTGAAATTAAAATCAATATATCGTGAAGCAATGCCACAATTGCAGCCACGCCGAAAATCAACTCAAATCTAAACCAGATGTAGATGAGCATGAAAATCGCCGCAACACTTATTGCCATTAAAGCTCGGTTTCTAATCTCTGATCCAATAGCCGCACCAAACTGTTCTGCGCTTCTAAAATCAGAATCTTGTAAATTGTATTTTGTCTTTAGTACATTAAAAATTTGTGCTCGGTCTTCATTGGATAAAGATGACTTCGTCTTAATGATCACTTCATGTTTTTGCTCCCCAGCATGAACAATTTCTGGCGAGAGATCAAATTCTTTTATGGCATCACTTACTTCGCTGACGCTAACCGTCTGATTGAGGTTGATTTGCATCATTGTACCGCCAGTGAAATCTATCCCAAAATTAAGACCTCTTGTAAGCATCAAAACGAGGCCAATTAAGATGACAGCACCTGAAATGCCAAACCATAATTTATATTTTGGTGTAAATTTAATTTCTTTCATTTCAGCTACCCCCTTGATCCATAGAGTTTTTTACGATCTGTGAAACCAAGCGATAGTTTCAATAACGTTTTAGTGACGACAACTGCTGTGAACATACTTGAAACAATACCAATCATAAGTGTAACTGCAAAACCTTTGATTGGCCCTTCTCCAAATATAAATAGGATAACAGCTGCAATAAAAGTCGTGACATTTGAATCTATAATGGTTCTCATCGCTCTGTGGAAACCACCATCAATAGAAGCTCTAAGCGATTTTCCAACAAGCATTTCTTCTTTTAATCTCTCAAAGATAATGACGTTGGCATCCACCGCCATACCAAGAGATAAGACAATACCTGCAATCCCTGGCAATGTTAATGTTGCATTAAATCCGATCATGACATAAAGCACAATCGTTGCATAAAGGACGAGTGCTATAGATGCAATGATACCTGGTATACGGTAATATACAAGCATGAATAAAACCACTAGTATCAAACCAATCTTAGCAGCATTAATGGCTGATTTAAGTGAATCCAGTCCCAACGTCGGCCCAATTACAGAAGTTTGAATCTCTTCTAATTGAACGGGAAGTGCACCACCTCTAATGAGTGTTGCAAGTTCGTTTGCAGCTGCAAGTGTAAAACTGCCTTCAATGACTGCACTATTATCTGTCAAAACCTTCTTTACTGTTGGTGCAGAAATTACTTTCCCATCCAATAAAATCGCGATCTGTCCAATCTGAGTACCGTCATTTGTTGCCGCTCTTGTACCTTCTGTGAATAAATCTGTACCTGTAGAATCAAATTTTAAAGCTACTACCGGTTGATTGTATGAATTCGTTGAAACATACGCATCGTCAATGTTTTCGCCTGTTAAAACGGTTTCAGACTCGAACATATCACTTGTCATTCCTGAATAAGCTGGTGTATCACCAGTTACTCTGGCAAATTCAAGTTGCGCTGTTTTACCGATCATATTGATCGCTTCTTGAGCATTGCTCACACCCGGTAATTCTATCCTAATGCGTTTATCCCCTTGAATCGTAATAATAGGTTCTGTCAATCCAAGTTCATTAACACGTTTTCCAATAACTTGCTTTGTCTGTTCCATTGTCTTAATCAAATCTGTTCCTGTTTCGTCTGTCTTTGCTTCGTAAACGACCACGACGCCACCTTTGATATCAAGGCCTAATTTCATAGAATCATTTACTGATCCCAAAGTGTAACTGCCGATAGTTAACCCATTCATCGCCACAAATGCAAGACCTGCTATGAGTGCAACAACTAGGAAAAACAAGATCGTATTTTTTCCTTTCATCTAGCTTCCTCCCTATTTTGATTTATGATGTTGTGACAATTCCACATATTCTATGGCAGATTGCTTAATCTGTTCAATTTCTGCGTCCGTTAGGGTTCTCACGATTTTTCCCGGAGACCCCACGACTAATGAATTGCTTGGAATTCTCTTATTTGGTGGAATTAGAGCCCCAGCTCCAATGATGCAATTTCTTTCTACATAAGCACCATCTAGAACGATTGCTCCCATGCCAATCAATACATGATCTTCCAAAGTACAACCGTGTACGATTGCGCCATGACCGATTGAGACATACGGTCCAATCGAAACTGGAAAACCATGACTGGTGTGGATGACGACTTGATCTTGAACATTTGTATAATTTCCAATAAAAATGGGTTCGACGTCACCCCTAACTACTGTATTATACCAAATGTTCGCACTTTCTTCTACTATTACTTCTCCTATAATATCAGCACTTTCTGCTATGAAGCAACTCGGCTGAATTTGAGGTCTTTTGGATTTGAAATCTTTAATCATAACGTACCCTTTTCTTCATTTAATTTGCCATAAATGTATATGGAACATTCAATACGTTTTTTCTCCAGTTCACACCCTAAATCATAAGGCACATAAATGTCTTTATTAAAATTATAGGCATTCGCATGACAGCCGCCACTACAGTAAAATTTCGCCCAGCACTCGCGACATTTTTCTTTATTATAGACATGCGCATTTTTAAATTCATTTGTTAGGCCAAAGTCTAAAAGGCCTGCCATGACATTACCCATCTTAAAGTGCTCGTCTCCAACAAATTGATGACAAGGATAAATATCTCCCACAGGTGTAATGGCCAGATATTCAGAACCTGCACCACAACCGGATAGGCGTTTCACCACACAGGGTCCTTGTTTCATATCAATTGCAAAGTGGAAAAAAGAAAACTCTTTTTCAGTGCCTTTTCTTTCAATCAAAGCATCTGCAAGCTCATCGTATTGCTTGTTGATGAACTCTATATCTGCTTCAGAAAGTGCATAGTGATCATCAGGATGTGCTACAACAGGTTCTATCGATGTCGACTTAAATCCCAAATCCGCTAAGTGCAAAACATCTTTAGCAAAATCTTTATTGTACTTCGTAAAAGTCCCTCTCACATAATAAGATTTACCCTTACGGCTTTCCACTAATTTCTTGAACTTAGGGACGATCACATCATATGTACCGCCACCTGAAATTGTGTATCTCATCTTATCATTGACTTCTTTTCTGCCGTCAATGCTGAGGACGACATTTTCCATATGCTCATTCACATACGCCATAATTTCATCGTTGAGCAATACACCATTTGTAGTCAGTGTAAATCTAAAGCGTTTCTTGTGTGCTTCTTCTAAACTGCGACCATACTCAACCAATTGTTTAACCACCTCAAAATTCATAAGGGGTTCCCCACCAAAGAAATCCACTTCTAAGTTTCTCCGGTTACCCGAGTATTGAACGAGCAAGTCTAAAGCCTTTTTACCGACTTCAAAGGACATCATTGAACGATCGCCTTTAAAATCACCCTGAGACGCAAAACAATAAGCGCATCTTATGTTGCAATCATGCGCAATATGAAGACACATGGCTTTAATGACTGGACTTCTATTTTGAAATTCAATAGAATTGACATATTGGTCATCAGTAAACAGCATCTCTTGTTCTATTAACTCATCTATTTCATCAATTGTTTCCTTAATCATTTCTTCTGGATAGCGGTCCATCAAATTTTTAACGACGTTTACCGGAGATGTTTTGGGATAATATTCAAGTACATCAGATACGATTTCATCAACCACATGTACCGCACCACTATTCACATCAAGGACAAAGTGTAGATCGCCTTGCTTAAACTTATGAATCATTAAATCCTCCATTTCTAGAGCTCACCTAAAGGCATGAAGAAAAGCAGCTTCAAGCTGCTTTCTAAACTGAAGCTATTATTTATTTTCACATTCTTGATTTCCAACAGTACAAGAAGTTTTACAAGCTGATTGACAAGATGTTTGACATTCCCCGCAACCACCATGTGCAGCAGAACTTTTTAATGTGCCACTGTTTAATGTTTTAATATGTTTCATCTCATTTCCTCCTTAACGTTTCATTGACTTAATCTGTCAATTCTTAGTGAAAAGAAAACACAAATCATTATACCATACTTTTTTTAGGATGAAAAGCAGTAAAGTCGATGTTCAAAAAGTTGACGTTTTCCACAAGAATCGCCACCAATTAATTGGGCAGGTCCACCTGTAGAATTATTTTCCACTAAGTCTTCCTGCCCTTTTTATTGTACCTTTATTATGAGTATTTTGAAATTAGATTATAGACTATAGTTCTTGACCATTCGTTTTGATTACATCTTTATACCAATAAAAACTATCTTTTTTATACCTGTTCAAAGTGCCATTACCATAATCGTCCATATCTACATAGATAAAACCATATCTTTTTTTCATTTCACCAGTGCCAGCACTCACAAGGTCTATACAGCCCCAACTCGTGTACCCCATCACTGGGATGCCGTCAATTTCAATGGCTTTTTTTACTTCTTTTAAATGCGACTTAAAATAATCTATCCTATATGGATCATGAACAATCCCCTCTTCAAGGACATCAACTGCTCCCATACCATTTTCCACAACCATCACAGGAATTTGATAACGATCATAGAACAAATTAAGTGCATACCGCAAGCCGATAGGATCTATTTTCCAATCCCATTCTGTTGCTTCCAAATAGGGATTCAAATAACCTGTATCAAATGCATGCTTATGATTTGCCTCTAACGGCGTATTTTTGCCGCATACCAATGAAAAATAATAACTGAAAGATATAAAATCAACTTTACCACTTAACAGTATCTCACTGTCACCTTCTAAAATTGGCAGTTCAATACCTTTTCTTTCAAGTTCCTTTACCTTGTAGGCTGGGTAGTAACCTCTACATTGTACATCGCAATAAAACAGAGCATTATGCATATATTCCATATTTCGAATAACATCTTCTGGATCACAAGTATTGGGATAAGAAAAAACACCCCCGAACATCATGCCAATTTTATTATTAGAATCTATTTCATGTCCTAATTTAACTGCTTGAGCACTGGCAATGAATTGATGATATGCTGCAATCATTTTACTTTCTTCATCAGTGACTTTCAATCCAGCACATTTCCAAGTTGAAAAAGATATACAATTGATTTCATTAAAAGTGATCCAGTGCTTAACCTTGCCCTTATAGCGGTTAAAAATCGCTTTACAATAACGGAGATAGTCATCTACAACCTCGCGATTTAACCAAGATCCCTTATCGAGGAGACCCAAAGGCATTTCATAATGGCTAATGGTTACAAGAGGTTCAATTCCGTATTTCAAACATTCATCAAATACAAAATCATAGTGTGCCAACCCTGCCTCATTGGGTTCCGTTTCATTTCCAGTTGGAAATATTCTAGACCAAGCAATGGACATTCTATAACAAGTAAAACCCATTTCAGCAAAAAGAGCGATATCTTCTTTATATCTATGATAGTGATCAATGGCTTTATGGCTTGGATAATATTTTCCTTCTATAATGCCATCGGTTATTTCTCTTCTCACCTTATGGGAACCGTTTGTGATCACATCAGAGATACTTGGCATTTTACCACCTTCATTCCAAGCCCCTTCGCATTGATTTGCCGCTGTTGCTCCACCCCATAAGAAATCTTTTGGAAATCCGGAATCTGATTTATTCAACATTTATAGGTGTCCTCCTTCTATTACTGTCAATAAATTGTCTTGTGCATTTACGGTTTCAACATTCTCTTTCATAACATCCATATAATCTGTTGAATTTGTAACAACGATGATCACCGCTGAATCCACACTTCCGCTTTCCAATTTTTTTAAATCAAAATTGACCAGTACATCCCCTTTTTTAACACGATCACCTTTAGCTACTTTTGCTTTAAAAGTATCCTCAAGGCTTGCTGAATCAATGCCTATGTGAAGCAATAAATCTACGCCTTCTTTTGATTTAATCCCCACAGCATGTCCTGATGGAAAAACAAATTCGACTGTACCTTCTACTGGTGATACCAGTTGATTGCTTTCTGGTCTTATTGCAATGCCATCCCCCATTGATTTTGATGAAAAAACTTTATCCTTTAATTGTTCCAACGGTACTATACGACCGCTGACTGGCGCAACAAAGTTGACCGTTTCAATCGCACCGATTTTAAGCTTCTCGTTGATTGAAATCTCATCATTTTTTTCTTCAAATCCAATGAGATAAGTAAATATAAAACCACAGATTGCCGCAACTGCTGTTCCTATGATTATCCCCCAAAAACCTCTTCCGAAAGTGCCATTGGGTTCAATGTAAGACGGGATTCCAAATAAACTGTTCGCCGATATGAAATAACATTTGGTGTTAAATATTCCCAGTACAATACTGCCAACTGCCGCCCCTAAATTTGCTGCAATAAAGGGTTTTTTAAGTGGAATTGTGATGCCATAAATAGCTGGTTCTGTAATGGCGGCGACTAATATTTGAAAGAATGAGGCGATACTCAAATCTTTCATTTTCTCATTTTTAGTTTTAAAGAATACTGCTAATACTGCCCCGCCAGTTGCATAAGCTGCGATACTTGCAACTGGGTAAATATAATCATAACCATAGACCGATAAGTTATTGATACTAATTGGCAAGAGTCCTTTGTGTAAGCCAAACATAACAAGCGTTTGCCAGAAAAATCCAAGAACAGCTGAAGTCAACACGTTATTAATTTCAAAGAGATTTGTAATTACAAAACCAACTGCATTACAACCTAAAGTTACAATCGGTCCAAGTATAATTAAGCCAAGTAAAACAGATACCACAAGCACAATACAAGGTAAAAACAATTTTCTAATCAATTTAGGCAAAAATTTCTCAAAGGTCTTCGAAACTTTGCTTGCAAAATAAGTGGTTACGATCACAGGAATTACAGATGATGTATAATTCATCAACACAACCGGAATGTTCATAAATGTCAATTGTACTTTCGATTGCAATAGTGTTCCCTCAAATAAAATTCTTATAGGCTCATTCGAAACTGCCTTTACCAGATCAGGATACATGAAAGTTGCCCCAATTGCCAATCCAATAAACGGATCTATTCCAAACTTTTTAGCAGACGTATACCCTAAGAGAACTGGATAAAAATAGAAGATAGACATTCCAATTGCATTTAGTATGAGATAGGTACTTGAAGCTTTATCTAAAACATTGATTGCAACAGCAAGTGCAATTAAGCCTCTTAAAATACCACTTGCTGCTAATACACCCATTGTTGGTCCAAAAATGCTTGTGGTTAAATCCAAAAAGTTATTTGATTTTTTCGATGCCTTTGACGATTTTGATGATTCTCTATTGAGAAGTTCTTGAATAGCATCATAAACTTCAACAACCTTCTCACCAATGACCACTTGATATTGCCCACCGCTGTTTAATGCTGTAATAACACCTGGAAGTGCCTTTAACGCTTCCGTATTTGCTAACTCAGATTTTTCAATTCTAAATCTTAATCTGGTAGCACAATGCGTAACACTAAGAATATTTTCGCTTCCACCCACTAAATCAATAATTTTTTGAGCAAATTCTTTCATTTTAAATTTCTCCTTAATTTTAAGATTTATGTTTGGATATTGCCTTCTTTCAAAGTAACACTCCAATGTTTAATGTGTAATTCCAATATTTAATGTGTGATTTTTTGGATATGAATTGTCAAATAAATGAGTTCATCACAGTTAATCTTGTAATCATAGCTTTTTTGCAAATAACCATTAATTTTTTGTGCACATTCAAACGATTGTCTATAGTTCGTTTTGATCTGTTGAAAGAGAAAAGTATCTTCTGCCTCCTCGGAATACCCGTTGATCACTTTATTTACAAAATATTGCAAATGCACGATAAACCGATTGTATGAAATAGAATTTTCACTGAGTTCTATACCAAAATACATTCGCACAATATCAACAATTTCCTTGATAAGAGTCGTTTGTTTCATGGTCAAATCCATTGTTGCCAAAGAATTACTTCTTTCAGCATTTAAAAGATGCAATACAATTGAACTTGCTTCATCTTGATGTAACTTAACATCCATGCTCTTCTCAATCATTTCAACACATTGCAACCCAATAGAATAATATGCAGGATAAAGGTATTTAATTGCACTTGAAAGTGGATTTTTTACAAATATTCCATCCTTAGAACGATCAATAACGTAGTGAATGTGGTCAGCCAGTGACGGATAAATTGAATCGCCTACATCTATTTTCAAAGTGTCTCTTGCAAACTCAACCATTCTGAATATCAGGTCAATTTCTTCAGAAGTAAGCGTGTTGAATATATTTGCCACCTCCTTGAATTTTTCTTTCTCTTTCAACACAAATCGTTTGCATATTTTATCTGTGTTAATCTCATCCCCATACTTCTTTTTAAACCCAATTCCAGTACCTAAAACGACTGTTTCTTTACCACCTTCACAAACTAATACAACATTATTGTTAAATACTTGAACAATTCTCATAGTTCCCCCCTTTCTTAGCACAAAAAAATACCTAAGCGAAAAAATTATAACATTTGCTAGAAAAGTTATAATTAAAAGCTTAGGTATTGCCTATGTGATAGTAACAACCCTATTGATTATGACATCATTATAATAAACTTCAGCTGACAAGTCAACCCCTTTTATCTGGTCTTTATGATTTAAGCCGTAAAGACATAGACGTATTGAAATATCTGGTTTGAAACATTTATATGTCAGTGCACTGTTTAAGGCAGTTTTAATTTTTTATGATTCATATGATTTTTTATTTCACTTTAACGATCTTATGATCTAATATCTTGCCCATTACAAGGGTGTTTAAATAAGTGTTATTTCCAATAAAATGGTCTGCAATTTTCTTGCCTTCTATCTTAAAACCATATTTTTCATAAAGCTTTATCGCTCTAATATTTTCTTCTACAACTTCTAGTGAAAGTCTTTTCAACTCCGTTGATTCAGCCCATTTCAATAACTCAGTCATCAATTTAGAGCCGACTCCAGTCCCCCAGTAATTTTTATCTACACCGACGATGAGGTCCCCAACATGACTAATTCTAGCCAATTTACTTGAACTCGCTATCAAAAGCCCTACAACCGCTGCCTTATCTGCTGCAACTAGATATAACAACTTTGGATCACCCATCATGCTCTCAAATCTCTTTTCTTGTTCTAGAGCATTTTCATTAATTTCATCAAATTCCCGGAGCATGTATTGAGTTTGAACTGATAACTTTTTCATTAAAGAAATGATATGCTTTGAATCTTTTTTTTCAACTTTTCTAATCGTTATTTGTGAACTCATTTTGCCCTCCGTCTCATATTATATAAAATGTGCTTCTTTTGAAATCCTTTATTTGATTTATCAAGATATACATTGTAATTGCTCTATATTATTAAAAAAAGCAATCTAAATAAAGCCCCTTTGTAAAAGAACTAATACTTAATTTATTGGCTTTTTCATTTATGTAATCGCTCAATATTTTATATTCTGCTTTATCTATCCCCCCGCCAGAACTCTTTTTATCTTGAACAATATTGTCAAATGATGCATTCATATTTTCTAATGACTTTAAAATTGAAGACATTTTGGTTAGGTCTTTAAAAGTTATCGAGTTGGTATCTCCTTCGATAATACCAGTGGTTATATTTTCTAACGAACCTGCATTATGGTAATAATCCTTTGCATTTTGAAACATTTTCCTGATGTCCATTCGCATGCCATTGAGCTTATCTAAATCAATGCCATTGTATATCTTGGAATGTTCATTTTTAGGATCCGTCTTCACGCCTGCAAAATAGAATTTTTCGCAAATGGTGTTGGCAAACCATTCTGCACAAAATTTGAATTCCTTATCTAAGACAGAATAGTCACCCTCTTTTTCAGCATCAGACAAACTCCCCCCTGAAATGATATTTTTAATTTTATCATAACTATTAAAAACAGCTTTTATGGGATCATTCCCATTGACAAAAGCTTCATGAAGTGACGCAAGCATCTTGTGACGCATTTCAAATGCTCTATCCAATTTGATTTTAAATTCTTTTTCCGCCCCTACAGAATTATATTTTTTTATGCCGCCCTTATTGCCGGTTAAGATTCGATCAACTTCTTGGCGCTTATCAACATGATTAAATCTCAGTTTCTCTAAGTAATCCGCTGAAAACATTGAATTGTTTACATTTTTAATATTCATGATTCACTCTCCTTTATAATAGCTGTTAGAATCATCTCAAATTTTTGCGCACGCTAAAGGCTCATCTTAATTCTATAAAATCCTGCCATTCAGCCAATGAGGTGATCTTTTTATACCCAAGTCTTGAATCGTAAAAGTCAATATAGCCTTTCACAACACCATATTCATCTGATACTTTATGTTCTATTTCACTTAAGTGTTCTGGCAAAACGGGATGCGATGAAAGAAATTCCAGTTTTTGAGTCGTCAAATCATATGCCCAATAATCTCGTATTGAGGGTCTATACTCACTTTGGAATACATTTTTAAATCCAGCTTCTCCAAAATCGCTCTCATAATCGTATGTGAAACACACTGAATAAGCTAAATGAATCTTCGACTTACCATCAAAATCTGGATTAGCTATATAATGTACTCCAGCACGCCCTAAAGGCATCTGTTTAGGAAAGCAAAGCGCATCCCCTTCCAAAGGATACTCTGCAGCAATAGTGCCGTCTGGACGATACCAAATTTCATCGTATAGGGCTGTGCCTGTGCCGTGATTGGCCTCATGTTTAACCACAAGCCAATACTTCATACCATCACTTGTTTTTTCAATTCTGTATTCAGGTCTAAATCTTTCACTTTGACTGGCAAATCCATCGGCAATCCATTGGTTATCACACTTTGAAAACATAACATAAATAGCATTATGTCCCTTTTCAATTAATAAGATAGCGACTTTTTTGTCCCCAACCATTTCAACGCATATTTTTACATCTGTATAAATAGACTCATTATTTTCATTGAATGCCATTATCGGGTCGTAAACACCGTATGACTTTAGCAATGCTTCCACCTGTTCACCATCTACCCACACCCCCTCTCTATCGAGCGTTTCAAATTGATCTAATGGCGAAAAATACTCAGACGTATTGTCTTGAATACCTGTGGGCAATTTTGTGAACTGCTCTCTCTCAGTCATATTTCCAGAAGTGAAAAATCCGGTGAGTAGTATCATTAAAATTGCTTCAAAAATTTTCATCCTTTTACCTCAAACTTTAAATCATTTATTCAAGCATTTCCATAAATGCATATTTAGAATTCCAGTGAACATCTTGTATAAATGATCTGAGCTCAATGACATCCTTTGCTTGCATCAATTTTAGGATTTGAAAATGTTCCTCATTTGTTTTTCTTAATGCGTTTTGATATTCATCATAATCAGCACCTGTATAAGCTTGCTTAATAAACGCTTTCTTAAGATTTCCAATCATCTTGTTTAAATCTTCATTTCCACTGGCTTCAATGATCATTTGATGAAACTCATGTTGAAGTTGGTAATACCCCTCATAAGCTTGCGCCTCAATTAACTGGTCCATTTTTACAACCATTTGCTCTAATTGATCAAAATCAATTGAACGCTCTTTTCTAATGCATGTTGTAGCTGCCAATGCCTCTAATGCGCCTATAATTTCATAGATATTATGCACCCTTGATAATGAAATAGATTTAACCATAAAGCCTCTTCTTGGGAGTTGTTCTATATAACCGTCTAGAGTCAATTGTAATAAAGCCTCACGGACTGGGGTTCTTGAAACTTCCAGAGCTTCACATATTCTATTTTCATTAATTCTCTCTCCAGGCTTTAACGCCTCTTCTCTAATTTGATTTGAAATATACTCATAGACATGATCCTTTAAAGACCTATAATTTAACATTTAATCCCTCCTAATATATATATTGTATCTCTTTTTTATAGGTCTATCAATCGTAACCTTATAATGCGCTTATTATTATGCATTAAAAAACAATCCCTATGCTTTTATCGCTGTAGGGATTGTCTTAAGTGATTTGAAGCATTGTCAGACTAAACATGTCTGCCTCTAAGCTGGACGAAAACTAATGCTTTTAATCAGGACATAGCAAGCTCTTCTGGATCGCTAAGTAATTCTAAATCATCAGGCGTTGAATCTTCATAAAACAGCTTTGTTTTAGGATCAATTTTACCAAATCCTAAATACCTTGCTTTGTAATCATTCAAAAGTTCCACTACTTTAGGACTCAAAATAGCCAAAGCGACAACATTTGCAAATATCGGCAGTGCTGTGGACATATCTGAAAACAGCCATACGGTTGTACCTGGAAATGCAAAATAGACAGCAACGATTACCAACCCTAATCCAGGAAGTGGATATAACCATTTATAAACACTTAAACAAAAATCTTTGCGCTTGGATTCTCCTAGCAAATACCTTAAAACAACTTCCATTTGAGCATAGATGCCACTTGCTGTTGTGATGCCAAACAGGAATGTCCCTAATGCTAAAATAATTCTTCCAGAATTGCCAATACCCGTTTCAAAAGCGCTTAATGTTAATGCAGCACCAGATAATCCCGAGGACCACTCACCAGTTACCATAATAACCAATGCCGTTATTGAACAGATAAATAAAGTATCTACCATGACTTCAAAAATGCCCAAAACGCCTTGCTTTACAGGATGATCCACTTTTGCAGATGCATGGACCATTGGTGCAGAACCCCAACCAGCTTCGTTTGAAAAAACAGATCTAGCCATACCCGTTTTAATTGCATGGGCAAAAGCAGCACCGCCAAATCCACCGATTGCTGCAGTTCCTGTAAGGGCACTGCTGAATATCAAGCCAATACATGATGGAATTTGATTTGCAAATTTTACAATGATAAACAAACCTCCAAGCAAATAAAATACCACCATAAACGGTACTAAAGTCCCCGCTATTTTCCCGAGGCCTTTTAACCCTCCAGAAATCATAATATAGAGTATAATCGTAAAAACGATTGCCATGCCCATCATGCTCGTATTAAATGTACTGGATATCGCCTCAGCCACAGTGTAGATTTGAATATTGATAAAAAAACTGACCAAAAATCCAAATGCAAAGAGAGCACTCAAACTTTTAAACACTTTCTTTAACCCCAATTGTTTACCAATCCCTTTTTTCATGTAATAATTGGGACCACCATAAGTAGAACCATCTAAATTTTTAGATCTATAATGAACAGCAAGTGTGATTTCAGATAGTTTAATGATCATACCAAGCAAACCTACAATCCACATCCAAAATATGGCTCCGGGACCACCTATGGCTATAGCAGCTGCTACGCCACCTATATTACCCACGCCTACAGTTGCCCCAAGCGCCAAACTCATCGCCTGAAATGAACTGATAACACCCGATCCTTGATTCATTTTATTGGGTCTAAACTGTTTAAAAGCCTCGCCCATTGCGTGCTTTAAAAATCTAAATTGGAAGAATCCAGTTCTATATGTCAAGTATAATCCGATTGCTAAAATTGTAATGATCAATGGTGTCCCCCATAGAACCTCCCATACAATGTATTCAACCGTTGCTTGAGTCATCATTTACCCCCTTTTTTATCTACAGTTCATCAAAACCTAAGTGACAGACAACTTAATCCACCGTCCAATTTTCTATATTCTGATGTATCTACAATGAGCACTTCATAACCCCTTTCCTCAATTGCGGCTTGAGTTTTAGGATACCCTTCCGGTACAATTACTTTTCCATTCACCCAAATACAGTTACAAGAATAACTTTCATCATCTGAAATTTCAATTTTATTAAATTTTTCAAAAATTGGGCTTGTAATAAATTCACCCCCAACAAGCAAATTATTATTTTCTAAATAAGCTAATGCTGTTTTTAGATGTAACACTTCTGATAATGCAACTGCTTCACCCGTCATACCGTACTTATTTAAATGTGAAATGAGCTGGCTCGCCCCTTCTTTATTGGTTCTTTCTGAAATTCCGATATAGAAATGTTTTCCAACCATCATAACATCGCCACCATCTAAAGTCCCAGGAAATTCAATGTGATGTATGTTCTCTGCTTGAAAAAATGCTTCAATTGCAGGTTTGATTCCTATGATTTCACCATTTCTTGACTTTGCACCTGGATTTGTAATCACGGCACATTCAGAGGTACAAATTGCGACATCTTCTACAAAACATGAATCTGGGTATGCTTCCATCGCATCAAGCACTTTCACTTTGACACCACACTGCTTCAAGGTCTCAATATATGCATCATGTTGTTTTAATGCAAGTTCATAATCTGGTTTCCCAAGTTCTGGTGCTGAAGTAATGCCCTCAATCATAGATTTTGATGGTCTTCTTACAATACAATTCTTAAACATAGCCTTTTCCTCCTCAGGTGTTTCATAAACAAACACACTTTCTTTCTCATTTTTTTGTTTTTTGTCATTATGTTTTTTTATGTATATAATATATTATGTATTATATATTATATTTGAATTAATTGTATGATAATTCTGACAATTTGTCAACGCAAGATTTTTCCCATAAAAAAAAGCCACGTAAGTGGCTTATAAAAGGTATCTTTTAGTGTACTTCTTTACGACTTTACTCAATAGCCATTAATGAAACCCTACAAAGCTAAACGTTGCAAATATCAGATCTAAAGCCATTCAGGGTGATAAAAATCAATCTGAACGTCTTAAGGCTCTTGACCTCTTCAAAAATAAAGAGATAAGGGTTCTAGTTGCTACAGATGTTGCCGCAAGAGGGATTGATATAAAAAACATCTCGCTAGTCATCAATTTGGATATTCCAAACGTGCCTAAAACATTTATTCATAGAATTGGACGGACTGGAAGAGCTGGAAAAAGTGGTTTGGCGATCTCATTTTGCAGTGCTGAAGAAAAAGAATCGTTGCTAAATATCGAAAAATTGCAAGGCAAGGCCATAGAGATCAGCACTTGATGAATTCATGCCACTTGTAAGCGTATAAAAACGATTTGCTGTTCGCTTGAAAAACATCAAAATTAACTAAAACCCCAAATGCGCTATGGCTATAAGTAGATATGAGCATTTGAGGTTTTTTTGCAATTTTCTAGAATTTTTTGAAGTTATAACGGATTTATCGATACCCGTCACATTTTTTCAACGCATATCATAATGTACGGTTATTACATTTTTCTCTAGCAATTGATTTATATAGTCTTTGTTTTTAATATTGATATGGATTTGCAAATCCCATTCTTCCATGAAGAATACTGCAGGTCTTTTCTTTGCCGTTACAATCAGTTTTTCAATTTGCTTATTGTGTTTGTCTTCCCAATCATAGCCCACGATATCATGCCACGCCACAGCACAATTTGGAAAAAGAAGCCCTTTTTCACAGATCATAAACTTATTAAACGACTCAAATAATAGGAGTACTGCAATTCCCAAAAGGATTATGGCTGCAATAAAATAGCCCAGATCCTTTTCATACTTTAAATAAAAATTAAAATGAATCACCGCTAAGAAGAGGAAAGTTATAAATTTTATCCTATAATTAAAATCAAATGATACATCTTCAACAGACCTAACTTTTGCTTCTTGCCATTCTTTCCATTTCAATTTACGCAAATACGATTGATAAAGCAAGTGACCCAAAAGAAGGGTTAACGCAACAATGTAAATTATGAAAAATACCACGATCATTTTGATGCCTCTTTTCTATATTTCTATATAATGGTTTTAAATGCACATCACTTAAAGAAAATTAGTAATCATCTACTTGAGATTTATGTTCAGATTCAGATTCGGATTCAGATAATACTTTAGGCATCACTTCATCTTCTAATCTTTTCATGGTTTCCAAGGCTAACAATGTAGAAAAAGGCGCAATCAAAACTGTAGGAATTGCCTCTAATAACGACGCGCCTATTTGAATTAACGCACTTGCTTGATTCACTTTAAATATCAAAGAAATAGCAAGTATTGGTAATGTAACGATAAGTGGAATCAACATGATGAAAAACACTTTCATAAAGTTCCCTTTTACCAAATTCTTACTGTAAGCAAAGACTCTAGATTCATGTGGATAAAGTACTGCCGCAAATACGGAAAAACGAAAAACAGTTATAATATAGATCGAATATATACTCCCTATAACGACTAATAGCCCTCTGATAGACCATAAAATACTAAAAAGACCACCAAACTGCATCCCAATTATCACTAATACCATTGGGATAATGAGCATGAGGCCGAATAATATTGCAAAACCTATGTATCTCCATGTCACTGGCTTCGCCCTACCATAAGCAGCAGAAGCGCCTAAATCATCAGATGTTTTTGAAGCAATGATCAATGCAACTGACAGTCTCGACGTAAAGTAGATACTGACTATCGTTAACACTATAAATGCTACAAACACCCCATCTTTAATTGGTGAAAATGCCATAGTCTTAGCGACGATACCCGTTGCGTCAACAGAAACTGAAATGACAGAACTCAATAAGCTTATTAATATTAAGGTACGCCATTTTGCTTTGTAAGTTGCCACCGAAACCGTTACAACCTCTTTGATCTTAAATTTTTCCACATTAAGCCCCCGCTCTATTCGTTTTTATTCGCCATCATAATAATCTACTTGTGACTCATTTCTAAAAAAGGTACTGGACTGATTGTGCACGATGACGCCGACCTTGTCAGACTTAGGATAATGCACTAGGTCAGGTGAATTCGTCGTATCAAAATCAATATAGGTTAAGCACTCGTTCTCAGAAGTATTGACAATTCTATGTGCCCCCTCCTTCTTGGGCGGACAGACAATGATATCCCCTGCTTTTATTTTCTGCTCACCCTCTAATGTCTCTATTACACCAATCCCGCTTATTATGTAAAAAGCCTCTGTATTGACTTCATGAAAGTGAAAAGGGTAATTTGCCTTACGTGGTGGAATTTCGTATATAGCGATATAACATTGGCTAAATTCGCTACGCTTTGTAATTTCATACTTTGTATACTCGTAAAGTTCATGTTCTGCTTTGCGCTTTCCTTGCAATAAGGTCTTATTTGTAATTAGAATCTTGCTCTTTTCATCCATTTTGTCCTCCTGCTATAAATGATTACTATCACATTTTATAATAAATCCAATTTGGCATATGCTTCAAAACAAATGCTATAACTGCCCATCTTTTAGTTATATAAACGATTTCTTTTTTTTGTTTTATACTTTTATACATTTGTTTTGATGCCTTTTCAAGGGGTTGCACCCAAAATAAACCCTCCCCTTTTGCCATATCTGTATCTATCAAACCTGGTCTAATATCGGTTATTGTTATGTCTAACTCATCTTTTTTTGCTTTGCAGCGTATGCCCTCTAAATAATTTGAAATATATGCTTTGGATGCGTTATAACTCGTCGCTTGTCTGCTTCCCCTTATGGCGCCAACTGAAGAAATAACAACTAAATGTCCCTGCGTTTTTTCCTCAAAATATTTGTATGCTGTACCAATCATTGCTGTAACGCCTGAGACATTAACATCAATTGTTTGTTTCTCTTTATCCCAATCTAACGCATCATTTATATGACCACTTCCTGATGTGACAATCACTAAATCTACGCCATTCATATCAGTTATCAACTCTCTCAAATTAGCAATTGCTTCATCCTGCTTAGAAATATCTATATATTGCACATAAGATTTCGTCGGTAGTTCTTTTTGTAATTCAACCAAATTCTTTTCTCTTCTTGCCATCAGTCCTAAGTCATAATTATCTTCTGCAAGGATTTTTGCAAGTCCTCTACCAATCCCACTACTCGCGCCAATAATTATTGCTTTACTCACGTAATTTCTCCTCTCTAATCTAATTAGATTTGATATGCCTATAACGTCCTATAAACTGTGCTTTCAAAATGCTCAAATTTTAAGAGTTGAGCTTTTCCCCATCATAAAAGGCCTTTGGTCAAAAGTAAGTTCGTCCTGTAAAAATATACTTCACCACACCATCAACACAGACTAGAGTAAAAACGCCCGCTTCAAGCGGTTCACCCGGTGTAATCAGATTATCTAAGGTCGTATTATGTCTATAGAATTGACTTCCCAAATAAAATTCACAGTCATCTGATAGTTCAACACTTTCTAGTGCATTTGAATTATAATTTCTAAGTTCCAACTTTCTATGCCCATCTGCTTCAGATACTGCCAACAATTCTGAAGCGTATTTTATTTCAATACCTTCGCTGTATTTTAAAGTTTCTTCCAGTACGTGAACATAAATCTTTAATGATTCTAAATGAGCCTGTAAAGCCACTAGACTATTTTCTTGAAGTGAGTCCAGTAACCCTTTAAATTCACTTTCAGAAAATCTTTCACTGATTATGCCAATGTACTTTTGTGATAATTTTGAGCCTGCTTCAATCGTGTCCAGTTTATTTTGAAGGCTATCCAAAGTAGCATTTACATCATCAAGTGCTGTATTTTTATGATCAATATCACTTTCTAATACGCTCACCCTATTTTCCAACTGATTTATGCGGATCAAAAGAAAAACAAGCACCAGCGTCAAAAGCAATATTGGCAATATCATATGAACCTTTTTCACTCTCATATGTTGACCTCCCGTATATTGACCTCCCGATCTGGATAAATACCAATGCAAGTCAGTCTACAATAGCCTAATTTTAAATCGTTTCTTTTCATGATTAACATCTTTCGGCCAAGCTTTACATTAAGTTTTCATGTTAAAAAATTTCATTGAGCTTATCCGAGTAAAAATGGATTGCTTTCTTAAACTTGCTTATTTCTATATCTGATGATGTTTCAGCAATTAATTTCAGCAGTATCCCAACGGACTGTTCATGTTCATTGAGATTATAAAGTGTCATCGCTAAGAACACCGCCATCGCTTTATTATCATACATCTCTATGCCCTTTTGTAATATCTCTTTTGATTTCTCATATTCTCCAATGGTTCTATAGGTACTTCCCAATCCAATAATGGCCTCAATTTGATCTTCTGTAGACAATCCAATGGAAATGGCTTTTTCGTAAAAAGGAACGGCTTCCTTTTCTAATGTCATGACATCATAGCACCATGCCAGTTGATAGTTCACATCAGCATTTTCTGGATATTTCTTTAACATAGATTTTAAAATCAAGATCGCTGCCTCAACTTGTCCTTCTTCTCGCAATTTGATTGCATTATGTAACGCTTCCATTTTAACTCCTTTAGCTCAGTAACATGGTGCCAATTCTATTTTTTACTAATTTTAAATAATGTTGAATTTTCAATTTCAACAGTAAGTTCATCAAAATATGATTTTAATTTGTCCTCATCAACAGATTTTTTTGAATATTTCAAGGGTTCATAACATGATAACGCATTTTCAATGATCACTCTTTCTGCGCCACCAAATTCTTCTAATGCTTTTTTGCCGCCTTCTATTTTGGAATATATCTTCCCCTCTATCAAATAATACCTAAATCTCAATAAATTCAATAAATAATAGGTGCAATCAAGGTCAGTGTTTAAATGGATATCCTCCAAATCATTCATAATTGAATTAATGAAATCGAGCTCTTTAACTTCACCAATGATTTCATGAATTGGTTTTCCAAACAAAACAACGCCTCTTTCCTTTGTTACTTTCAAATGTGCAATCAAATCAGGATCAGTGCCCTTATCACACATGTATTTTTCATCTTTTTCGTATCTCTCTATATGGGCATTTGAAAAGTGAAAATCAAACTTTAACGGATGAATCATTTTTTTTACATCCTCTTCTAATATGATAGAAAGTTCAATTCCCTTTTGAGGGCCTCGTTTTGAAAGTTTTATCAATTCCTCGACAAATTGCCTTTTTGTTATATAACTCAATGGTTTTTTAACGACAATCAGCAAATCTATATCACTATACTCATAATAAAATGAATCCATTGCATATGACCCATGTATATAAATGCCAATCAAATTTTCTCTAATATAACTTTGGGAAAATTCTTTTAAATCTTCTAAAATATCTGTTATATTCATTTTCATAATCCTTTATCAAATCTTCTCACAGTTAGCGAATTAGAACCGTATTCAAATGCAATTGTTATTCTTGATTTATTACCATTGGTTTATAAGCATCTATTATTATGGATACCATCCCTAAACTTTCTTTTGTATTTCTTGTATCAAATCTATACGACCGCCCAATCTTTCCCTCTTCTTCATTCCAAGGTATATAGTGGAAATTATTATGCTCATCACAATATTCTAATAATAATACTGTAAACCCCGCTTTTTCAAAAACTTCTTTCAATTTTTTATAATCATACAAGATCTTATGCGTATATGCTGGATGATCTTTAGATCCTGGTCCCCCAACTTGAACCATGTTTTGATACCATTCATTTTTAAAATTCTTATCTGGTACAGCACATCTTATCCTGCCAAAAGGTTTTAAAAATGTATAACAGTTTTTTGCTGCTTTAATCCCATCTTCAAAACTCAAGTGTTCCCAAACATGTTCTGCTAATATTGAATCAATGCTTGATTTTTCAAAAAGGCTTTCCCAATTTTCAAAATTTAAAATATTCAATTCATCTTCTTGTGTTGAAATCCATCCTTCTACTTGAGTATTTCCTGCTCCAATTATTAATTTCATTACATAAATCCTTTCAGAATTGTTTTATGTCAATCGTTCCGAAGTAATCGATCTCGTTTAATGTTTTTATTATTTCTTCTAAAGCTCTAAAGGCCCTTAAAATAATCCCCAACGTATTCAGGCCTCCACTTGATCTATTGGTTTTTATTTCATCCGTGTTTTTATTCAATAATTTTATAAGCGTCATCAATAATTATAATCGCCTGCTTATCCGTTAGCTTTATTGAATGATTAACATCATCAATAAACTCACCACAATCTGTTCCAACCTCTGAATGAACTTCAATTCTTGATTTCAGATATCCGAGACTCTTACTTCGATGAGTCGATAAAGCAATACTGCCTGCACTAACGCCAATATAAATGCCGTTATTCTCAAAAAAAAGATCAAGCGATTCTCTAAAATTATATTTCTCCATATACTCAATTAAGTAATTCGTTTTTCCACCGGTTACATATATCACATCATAAAGCGAAATTTCATCTTTTGGAATCTCATTGTTTAAGTCTTCTCTTCTAATGTTACTTTCTAGAATGCCTAGATTAATTAATTCCGCTCTACATAATTCAATATAATCTTGATTATTAGATTCCAATGCTGCTCTTGGTATAAAAAGTACTTTTATCTCTTGAATTTCTTTAGAAATCATCTCTTTGAATATTCTTTCTATATTTTTGTTATCAAATCCAGTAGATGTTAATATTAATCTTCTCAATTCATTCTCCTTGTTTATTTATTATATTATCATTAAAAAAATCAATTCCCACGCTGAGTTATTAGGGGGATATTATCGATATTGACACATGTATGCCTGTAGCTTATCTAAAATATCTAGGTATTTAACCTTCTCAACAATATCTGCACCACTCTCAACACACCAGCAAATAGCCATTGTGCCCTCAATATAAAGAAGTTCGCTTAGTACTTTTCTCGATATATTCAATTTTTGACTAAAAATATCAAAAACGACAGCCATCGTTTCATCAATTTTCAACTTATTTTCCTCATCCCAAAATTCATTCAACATGTACCTGGGAATATCAAAGATTGGATGCCCTATCACACCCTTTGGGTCGATTACCTTGTAACTGTTCTCTGACTTTAGGATATTATAATAATGAAAATCACCATGTAATAGGCGTTGATTCGAATATTTATGCGATAAAATCTTATATAATTCTTTCGCTCTTTTCATATGAAATGCAACTTCATGCCAATTTTCTTCTTGGCTAATGTAATCCGTTATTCGATATATCCAATCTTTATACGATTTAAATAACTTGTGGTCCACTTCGTCACATTGGCAATTATCAGTGTCCTTTTCATAATGTAACTGATTATATAAATCACAAAAAACATCTAACCTATGTTCAATTTTCTTCTCTTTTATAAGTTCTGTCCCTGGCAATATATTTTCTTCTAATAAAACTCTATTGTCACGATCAATATCAATCAATTTACACATTCTACTGCCTTTAAAATATCTTAAAGCATTAACTTCACTAGTGAATTCATCCAAATTGGGGGCAAACTTCATTACAATTGGCCCATAGTTTTTTGAAAATCCTTTGAACACCAAATTTGCGGAAAATGATTCAACTAATTCCAAGGCGTCAATACGCCATTTGACTATAAATGCGTCTATGGATTCGGAAATATCATTATAAAATTTTTCGCCAAATCTATCCCTAATTCGTGTAATGTCGTCTTTCTTAAATATATAATTCATGAATCTCCTCCACGTCTTTAACCTTTCAAAACGTTTGTAGGTAAAACACTTCCCTAAAGTCCTCTATGATTTCCTATGCGCCTTTATTTTAAAGCATTAACAGGAGTCGCGCAGACCTTGACTCGTAAGGACTGTAATATCAGAGCGATTTAGGTCATCGGCGTGTTCGGCGATGGATAATACGAAATCTATCCATAACCACTATTATAACTAATACATTACCGCCTCTCAAATTACCCATGTTTACTGGTTTGTAGTTCGTCTATATTTTTGGTATATACTTTAAATTTTTTGATGCAATAAATCATCTTGTCGTTTTACAAATGGTTTATTCCAAAACAATGCTAATGTACCATTATTCTTTAGTATCTTTAATGCCATTGTATAGGCTGTATCTTCAGGAATCCAATGAAATGCTGTTGAAGAGTAAAGAACATCAATACTATTGACCAGTACCAATTCCAACTTCTATTGTTTTTTTATTTTGATTAAGTTTGGAATATTGGTGACAAACGCACAGTGAGAATTGGCGCAATCATTGCTGCCTTTCGCAACGATTGTGATGATAGGTGATTTAGGAAATAGGCGTGGTTGATGTTGGCGTTTTTCAATATTCTTGTTAGAAAATTATTACTCCTAATATTGATAATGAACATAATATGCCTAAACCGATTACTATCCAGTTCTTTTTAATCTCCAGTATGTAATTTATTGTTAATAAAATTGAGCAACCTAACAACGAATAGGGTAAAAGCCATGAATTCTCGGTGATAGTAACTACAAAGCTAATTACAATCAATATTATAAAGCCTGCTAACATTATTTTTTTATGAATCTTATCCATTTAGCCGCCTCTCTGATTTACAAATTTTGTTTCTCATTCTCATGTAGATAATATATTTATCCTTTATTAAACGCTTTCATCTAACGACTCTGTTCGCGCCCCCATATTAACCACGTCTCTTATTAGACAAAATCTCTTCTTCCGTATAAATCCGAACATTTTCAAGTCCCAATTTCTTTAAAATGGCATCCATTTCAGGCTTAGATAATGCCTCAGCGTTTCGACCTTTTTCTTCTGTCGCTTTTTTGACTTCTTCTATAATCAGTTTCATTTCTTCTGGTGTTGGTATCCGCTCATTGGGATCAACACCGAGGATTTTATCGACATCTTCTCTTGTTAAAAATTGCTTCACAGACAGCCTCCTTAAAATGATTTTATTTTATAACCCTATCCTTTACATTATATCATTCTGTTTCCAATTTTCAGAATACTTTTCCATACTTCCCATGAAAATTTTAGCATATTAGTTTATACTTTCTTTTATGTTTATATATAAATCCCCAAAACACTCCTTTTGAAATCCTACTTTTTACACAACTATCGCCACCTCACCGCCTCTATATTCGAAGGTACAATCCGCAGACCCAAAGGGTCGAGGACGCTTGCACCGAAGAGTGTATAGGTTGTGTGGTGGCGATCATCCAATTAATTTCATAAAATAGAAAAGACCTCTTCATCTCCCTTTCAGGAAACGAAAAAGCCTTATAATTTCTATTCTTCAGTAGAAGTAGTCTGTTCAATTTCAGCAACAGGTGCATCAGCAGAATGCTCAACCGTAGAAATTGCCCATTTTTTAAAAGTTAATTTCGTTTTAGCGGCACCTATTTCTAGAACCACATCATCTTCTTTAACATTTAAAATTCTGCCGGAGATGCCACCAATTGTAACAACTTCATCCCCTTGCTTTAAGTTACTTCTTAATTCTTGCAATTGCTTGTTTTTCTTATTTTGTGGTCTTATCATTAAGAAATACATCAAACCAAAGAAAAACGCAATATAAGCTACCAAACCTAAAGTTCCCATTATGCCACTCCTTCAAAACAGTTTTTTATCTATTTATTATTATAACAGAATTTAAAATATTTAAAAGGGAAATCCTAGTCTTCTTTCTTTTCCTCACCATAATACCTTGCAAAAAATTCATCTCTAAAATCTCCAAGACGATCTTCCATAATGGCCTCTCTCACATTTTTCATGAGATTGAGCAAGAAATGCAAGTTATGCGTGGACAACAAACGTGATGATAAAATCTCATCAGCTTTATAAAGATGTCTAATGTAAGCTCTGGTGTAGTTTTTACAAGCATAACAGTCACATTCAGGATCAAGTGGCGTGAAATCTCTTGTATACTTGGCATTTTTTATGACTACTTTTCCCTGTGAAGTCATTGCCAAACCATTGCGTGCTATACGCGTAGGCAATACACAGTCGAACATATCAATACCTCTTATACTGCCCTCAATAAGTGCATCTGGACTGCCAACACCCATTAAATATCTCGGTTTATCTTTCGGTAAAAGCGGTGTTGTGTAATCCAACACTTCATACATGAGCTCTTTGGGTTCGCCAACGCTCAACCCGCCAATGGAGTATCCGGGAAAATCAAGTGCCACAAGTTCTCTAGCACTTTGCTCTCTTAAATCTCTATACATCCCCCCTTGTACAATGCCAAATAGGGCTTGATTCTCTGTGTTCGTATGTGCCGCTTTACAGCGCACTGCCCACCGTGTGGTTCTTTCAAGAGATTTTTTAACATACTCCCACTCTGCTGGAAACGGCGCACATTCGTCAAAAGCCATGATAATATCAGCGCCAAGTGCTGTTTCAATCTCCATGACTTTCTCAGGCGTTAAGAAATGTCTACTGCCATCTATATGCGATTGAAATTGCACACCTTCTTCAGTGATTTTTCTAAGGTCTCCTAAACTGAATACTTGAAAACCACCGCTATCCGTCAATATAGGTCTATCCCAGTTCATAAACTTATGGAGACCCCCTGCTTCTCTGACGAGATCATGACCTGGTCTTAAGTACAAATGATACGTGTTCGATAAGATAATTTGAGCATTCATGTCCTTAAGTTCTTCGGGTGCCATTGCCTTTACAGTTGCCTGAGTGCCCACTGGCATAAAAATCGGAGTATCTATAACGCCATGAGGGGTGTGCAAACGGCCTAACCTTGCACCTGTTTGCTTGCATTCTTTTATCAATTCATATCTAATCGCCATTTTTCACGCATCCTTTATTCATTCGTATTGGGGTAAACTGTCATATATTTTTCTTTTTCTACAAAATCAGCATGGCATCGCCAAAGCTAAAAAAACGATATTGCTCTTTCACGGCAATTTCATAAGCCTCTAAAACCTTTTCCTTACTAGAAAGGGCACTGACCAACATGATAAGAGTGGATTCTGGCAAATGAAAATTGGTAATAAGGCCATCTATCACCTTGAATTCATAGCCTGGGTAGATAAAAATTTCCGTCCAACCACTGGCTTCTATCAGTTTACCATGCTCATTTGCAATGGTTTCAATCGTCCTTGTGGATGTGGTCCCAACAGAGATCACACGTCCGCCATTTGCTTTAGTCCGATTGATGATCTCAGCATTTTCAGCATCTAGCATATAATACTCTGAATGCATCTTATGATTCAATACATCATCTACTTTAACCGGTCTAAAAGTGCCAAGCCCCACATGTAGTGTTACATAAGCAATTTGGATACCTTGCGCTTGTAGCGCACTCATAAGCTCTTCTGTAAAATGAAGTCCCGCTGTGGGTGCCGCCGCTGATCCATCATACTTTGCATAAACTGTGTTATAGCGCTTTGGATCATCCAATTTGGCAGTGATATAAGGCGGTAATGGCATGTTTCCAAGCTCATCTAAGATGGCCTCAAAAATACCTTCATAAGTAAATTCTATAATCCTTGACCCCTCATCACCCATAGCCACCACTTCACAAGTCAATTGGCCTTCTCCAAAAGTAAAAACAGTCCCAATTTTTGCTTTTTTACCGGGTTTAACCAAGGTCTCCCAGCGTCTTTCACTGAGACGTTTTAAAAGCAGAAATTCAACCACTGCTCCTGTGTCCTTTGTGCCAAATAATCTAGCTGGAATGACCTTCGTGTTATTTAGCACCAAGCAATCACCGGGTTTTAAATAATCTTGAATATCCTTGAATATTTTATGATGGAGCTCACCTGTTTCACGATCAAGTACCATCAACCTAGATGCCGACCGATTTTCAAGTGGCACTTGAGCAATTAATGTTTCTGGTAAATCAAAATAAAAATCTTTTGTCTTCATATTTATAGCCTCAAATCGTCTTATCTTTTATCAAATTATCTTTTATCAAATTATCTTTTATCAAATTATCTTTTATCAAATTATCTTTTATCAATCTATTTTATCTGATGCACTATTGTTTGTTCATCACTTTAATCAAACATAGATGATTGTATCTAAAATTGCCTTAAGATGCAATAGTAAAAATCTCCAATCTTAAATTATAGTCAGAGTGGCAGAATCTCATTTTACATGAACCCTTCGCCATATGCTTTACCATATACTTCCCGCAAATGATATCAAGCGGTAAAAAGTTGCTCAACTTTTAGCGCTTAATACTCTAACCCATTATTGGATGGCTCTAACGTGAGTTCCCGGATAATAGTGTTCTAAGATTTGATCATAAGTAAATCCCATCTCCGCCATTTTCTTAGCCCCCCATTGACTCATGCCTAGCCCGTGCCCGTAACCTCTACCATAGAAAGTCACCTTGCCAGTGACCAGGTTCATATTATTCTCCATGAGAAATTGAGGGCCGGAAGGCAAGATCGATGCTTGGGATTGGTTCGACACCGTTTGAGTGGATTCAGGCACCGTATTCGCCACATTCGTCACATTCGTCACAACACTGCTCACAGCATTGCCATCATGTGCGGCACTGCCACTTACTGTCTCTAAGCCTTGATTTGTTATGGCCTGGAGGCCATCCAAAGCCACTTCTTCAGTGCCGTTTGAAGTTGCCACCACAATCGTCTGCCTCTGTGTCGTGCCACCTCTTGAAACGGCCACAGAAGATCTCGGCACAGATGAATCCACATATTGATAGTCCGTAAAGGTTGGATTAAAGCTAAAGCTCATACTCTTTAAAACCGTATACCCGAGGACACTTCTTGCTTTTTCCTTAAGAAGTGTTGCCGTCCCCGAAGTTCCGACAAAATCCAGCTTGGTCACACGACCATGACTGGTGCGCTCCTGTATGCGTATACCCGTTAAGGTGCCAATCTGATAACCTGCTGCACTTAATTTTTGTTGTATTTCAGAAGTGCTCAGTTCCAGTGTCCAAGTGGCATTTGGAGCATTTAGAGAATAGCCGTCCACAACGCCTTGAATATAAGGCAGATCGCCTGACCAAATCTGACCAATGTCATCTGTTTCACCACCACTGTTCGAATGGTAGTAGCAAGATGCCAAGGTATCTTGATAATATAAGCCCACACCTGCGGTCATATCCACAGCTTGATTACTGGTTGGTTTTTCCACAGAATAGCCTCCATAGACTTGACAATCCGTAGTTGCACAGACGTCAAATCCAAATGCGTCATGCTTCCCTCCTGACGTATACACGAAATTACTGGCTGTGATCGCCTGCGCTTTAAGCGCTTCAAGTGGCCAATCACCGCTCATCTCTTTTGGCAAGACGCCATAGAGATACTCTGGCATGGTCACACGATTAATCACTGTGAAATCACTGCCAGATTGTCTCAAAATTCTTATTGAATTGCGATATTTAACGTTTTTGAGTTCAAAAACAGACGTTTTTAATGCATAAATCCCCTCGGAAGTATCATAGGCCATAAGCGGCATATCCCCTGAATAGATCATAACCCTGCTCTTATTGGGTTCAATAATAGAAAGACTTGCGTTTGGAAACAATGCTTGATAACCAGCTATACTGGCGTTTGCAGAAGCTCTATCGACAAAACTCCCCACTGCTAATTGCCATCCTTTTTCGCAATTAATGTAAACTTCTGAACTCACTGCCTTATAGGTCATGTAATCATTGATCAAGGCATCATAACTGGGTGCACTCTGTCCGATGCCCACATGGTAGCCCCCTTTTACAGAACCATTTTGATAGTAATCTGAATAAGATTCGTCTAAAACACCTTGTTCACTATAAAAACCATCTTTATAAAAAGTCAGAGTGGCATAGTTTGATAAATCTACTAACATATTAAAATATAGATCCTGATAGAAGCCAAAAGCAAACCCTTCATCAGCAGATATCCCCACCGGATAAGTGTTGTTCGCACCATAAATAAGCCCCACATCAACCCAGTTTTTAACCGTTGACATGCTCATCCCCACAGACCCATTCAGACATAAAACGAAGATTATAATTGTAAAGATCACACTTTTAGACGTTCTCGTCATTATTGCCTCCATCACGATTTCATATTAATCAAAAGTCACTTCCATTTGTTCCACATTGAGTACCATTTGATATCCCAAATGTGTTCTCGCCTTGTTCGTCACAACGCGCCCTCTAGGCGTCCTGTTGATAAATCCAATTTGCATCAAATAAGGTTCATACACATCTTCAATTGTATTGGCTTCTTCACCGGTGGCCGCTGCAAGCGTTTCCACACCAACGGGACCGCCATCGAAGTTTTCGATCATATTGATAATAATCTTTCGATCCACAGCATCAAGGCCCAGTGCATCCACTTCTAAAAGATCCAGTGCCGCTTTAGCGATTGCTTTAGTCACCACACCAGTGCCCTTTACTTGTGCATAATCTCTGACTCTTTTCAAAAGCCTGTTGACAATACGCGGTGTCCCTCGACTTCTCATGGCCATTTCTTCACAGGCATTGTCATCAATTTCTATGTTGAGCACCTTGGCAGAACGCTTAATAATCTGGCTCAATTCTTCAACATTGTAGAGATCCAGTTTGCAAATAACACCAAAACGATCTCTAAGTGGTGACGTCAACTGTCCTGCACGCGTAGTGGCGCCCACTAGAGTAAATTTAGGCAGATCAAGTCTCACCGAGCGTGCTCCAGGGCCTTTCCCTATGACGATATCTATGGCGAAATCCTCCATTGCTGGGTAGAGCACTTCTTCAACATGTCTTGGCAATCGATGAATTTCATCGATAAAGAGCACATCGCCCTCTTTCATACTGGTGAGTATGGCTGCGAGATCGCCTGGTCTCTCAATCGCTGGCCCGGAAGTGATTTTCACATCAACCCCCATCTCATTTGCAATGATACAGGATAAAGTGGTCTTACCAAGCCCTGGAGGTCCATACAAGAGCACATGATCCAAAGATTCATCTCTCATCTTCGCCGCTTGAATGAATATATTCAATTTTTCTTTTGTCTTCTCTTGCCCCACGTACTCAATCATTTGCTTAGGTCGTATATGATTTTCACCTAACACATCTTCTTCTACGAGCTTAGGGGTGATAAATCGCTCCATTTCCATGTCCAACTGAAGCTCCCTTCTATTTCTATTGTGTCATCAACTTTTTAAGTGCAGCTTTGAGAATCTCTTCTACAGTCATACCGCTGATATCCATAAGCTTTAAGACAGATTGAGCTTCGTTTCTGGTATAGCCAAGCGTCATAAGTGCCTCTAATGCATCAGACTCGACGCCTCCTGTAATCACATGAGTTTCTATCTGAGTATCCGCACTGATCAGCATGGACTTACCAACCTTATCTTTTAATTCCAGTATGATGCGCTCTGCTGTTTTCTTCCCAACACCATGAGCCGCAGTCATGGCTTTAACATCATTCGAAGCGATAATAGCTGCCACCGAAATATAATTGAGTGAAGACAATATACCAATGCCCACTTTGGTGCCTACACCACTTACTGAAGTCAAAAGTCTAAACATGTGAAGCTCTTCTTTTGTGCTGAACCCCACAAGCGAAATGGCATCTTCTCTGACAATCATCTCTGTATGGATGATGATCTCCTCGCCGACAACATCAAAATCTGAAATCGAATTTGCCGATGTAAAGACACGATAACCCATTCCATTATTCTCCACTACAATGTGATCTACATCTATATGGTAAAGTTTTCCCTTAATAAAATCTATCATTTTCCACTCCTGTGTTGTGATGATTTTATATCAACACAATATTTTTAAAACCCTTTTGGATCGCATAATTTTCAATCGAACGCATATAAGCTGTACTTGGCGGTTTGAGCTTTTTGCCCTCACCTTTTACCCCATGATTTCTAAAAGCAATTAATTTGTACCTGAGGTTGCAACCCTCATGTGCGCTGAGCCAATCTATCAGAGCTTGATCATCCACGAACTCTGGAATAATAACCGTTCGTATTTCATACAATTTGCTTATAGCGTTCAAATAGATAAAGTTTTCAAGTACACGTTTATTATCGAGACCCGTCAGAGTCTTGTGTATTTTTGAATCCAAGGCCTTTAAATCCAACATAAAACCATCTACATGAGCCTCTAACGTTTTTAAATGCGCCAAAGACATGTGACCATTTGTATCGATTAAGATGTGAATGCCCTCTGCTTTAAGTAAACGGCACACAGCAATTAAGAACTCCATTTGCAAGGTACATTCTCCGCCAGAAAAAGTCACCCCAGAAATATAATCCTTAAAAGGTAAAATCATATCCACAAGTGCTTCTGGTGAATACGTATGAACCTCTGAGGCCTCTTCAGCCGTCAAAAGCTTGACCGACTTAATCGTCTCTGGATTATGACAGTATAGGCAGTTGAACTGGCACCCTTGTAAAAAGACCACAAAGCGGTTCCCAGGACCATCCACTGCTGAATTTTTAATCATATTTCTTATATAACCGATCATATCTACCTCTCTCCTATTATATAAGTGTCTTCTTCTTTATTCAAGCTATAGTGGCATTAAGCTTTTGTTTCAAATTTGGGTGTACCACCAAAAGGTAGCACACTGCACTCAAGAAATAAAAAATGCTAAAACAGAACTGCAAATCTGCTTTAGCATCTTGATTTTTTATCGATAGAGCAAATGAATTCTCACCACCCATTTCGGTGAACTTTCTCAGGATCATATCGATCACTTGGGGCTTTTTTCTCATCAGGATGTCCCACTGCGATAAACCCCATGGGCTTAATATGCTCTGGTAGATTCAAAGTCTTTTCAAGTACTGCCATACGGTCTTCATTTGGATAAACACCAATCCAACACGCGCCAAGTTCAAGTTCTTCTATGCGAATGAGCATATTTTGAATGGCTGCCGCACAGTCACCTATCCAGTATCCCTCATGTTCTTCCTTGTTTAAATCGCCACAGACCAATATCCCAAGACCTGCATGGATCAGCGGCATAGAAAAACGATGAACTTCTTTAAACGCATTTAAGATATTCATATCATCCACAACGACAAACTCCCACAGTTGCGTATTTTTAGCGGTAGGCGAAGCAAATCCAGCCTTTAGAATCTCATCTAGCAATGCCTCAGATAGTTTTTCACCTGTGAATTTGCGAATGCTTCTTCTTGTTAACGATGCACTATTTGCCATTTTAACCTCTCTTTCATCTAAACAGGATATCATTGTCCGCATGTACATATAGTATGGTACTTTCTTATCTAATTGCATCTATTTATCTTTTCTTCATAGCCTATGTCACTTGACACGACATCCGTTAGTTCGACTCGTCTCTAACCTTGCGTTCATAGACTCTAGCATTGTCCACAGCACCTTTTCCAAGCACTACGGTATCTCTCAACACCATTTCACCACGACTTAATTTCTCAATCTCAGATTTTTTGACAAGATAACCTGTAATTCGGATGACATCTGCATCATCACCATAAAAAGAGATGTATCTCATGCCATTTTTAAATGCCCCATTGATGAGATTGAGCACATACTCAGGATTTTTCGCTACGGTTTGATCGAATGTAAAAATATCACCTACGCCTGATGGGAAGTATTTATGAAACTTCTGTGCATTGAAGATGTGTTCATAAATAGGCGGCTCTTCTCCAATTGGAATTCTAACACCTGGTGAAATACCTATATCGGTGTCAATACCCACTTGAGCATGTAGCAAGTAATGCCCATTTGTAGCTTTTAAATGTGGATTATCGTATTTATTGACTTCTGCTTGTAGTATTTCCATAATTTGAAGTCCGAGCGCTTCCGCTTTTTCAGAGTGACCAAATCTTTCACCTTCAGGCATAAAATGGTTCACTGCCTCTGCAAGCCCCACCATACCGAACATCGCCGTAAAGTTTTCATAATTTATAAGCCCCTCTTTTGACAAGAAATGATGTCCAAAGAAACCCACTTCTTCAACGATAAAGCGAATGCGTTCATCCATATATTGAATCATCTGAGCTACTACATCCGGTAAAAGCTCTTTTAAAAACACGTCTAAATCCGTGGTTTTCTCTGCAAGTCTTGAAAGCACAAGTCTCGCAAGCGTATACGAACCGCCCCCTATAGGTAAACCGTTATAGCAACTCACAATGGCATAATTTTCGCCAAATTCTGATGCAAACATATCGTGATTCGCAAAACTAGGTTTCGCGGTGATCATGCTCGTCTTCACGGCGTCAATGGCAAATTCCACTGCCGTTTCAGCATTGTATTTTAAAGTGATGTTGGGAATAGAATCTTGAAGCTCACGTTCAGCCCTTAAAATCATATAACCTGTTTGCGTCGCCTTCGGTCCTATATTGGCATGACAAAATGAATCTGTAATCGTGCGATCGATATAGATCAAAAATCTCTTGATGGCTTCATATGCTGCTTCATCTGAGACATAATTCGGATCGTCTTTTTCTAGCCCTATATAGGGTTCAAGCAGCAAATCGATGTTTCCAATGTAAACTGGAAAAGTCGTAATAGAAGGTACATGTCTGTAGAGTATTTGCAAATTGTTAATCGCATCGTAAAGCGAATTTGCCGGCTCTAATTTTAGAAAAGCACTCCCCTGCTTCATGAATTTTTCATAATCAGGCACAATATATCTCGGTCTGTAAGGTGCACCGCCTTCAAACAGATCGCAAATTATACCTGCATCTCTATAAGTTTTTATAACACTGGACATTTCTAAAACAGCCAATGCATTTTCAGCATGTTTTGCAAGCGTGTTCACTTTCATTTCGTATGTGAGAATGTCACTTGTGATCGTATCGTATATCTCTCTCTGCATAGGTGTCATATTTTTTTGCATTTTTTTCACCTCTTAACCCTTTAAGTCCTCATTTTTACAAGTTTTAAATCATATCATTGAAACGACCTTACTTTATAGATCGCAAAGGCCCTCACTTATATTATACTTCTAACGAAGCAATTTAACCACCTTTTACGCTTGGAAAATTTCATACGTTTTTGACATCATTTCATTAAGGTAATCCCTTTATGACGTTTTTAGCTCAAATTCTCAAATCTGCGTTCATATGCTTTTGAATAAAACGAGAAGCAAAAGAAGCATGAATCTCATATGCCAACAAAACACAAAAAACGCCTGCCAAAAGCAAAACTGCTCTTGTAGACGTTTTTTAAACTTGAACTCAATATCTATCACGGTCATCATATTCATCATCGTCATCAACATACTCTTCAAAATAAACACTGTCCGGATCATACTCTGGCAAAATAATTGCCATGATAAAATATATGATCACTGGCGATCCTACTCCAAAAAATATCGCTAATACCCAAATCAATCGAATAATAGATACATCCACTCCAAAATATTCTGACAACCCAGCACAGACGCCGGAAACATGACCTCTACTCTTAATCTTACACAATTGCCTTCCAGCCATATCGTTCACTCCTAACTCTCTTTGAGATTTTTTCTTAAATAAATCATATTCCAAAAACCGTCTCAAATCAAGTGATTTAGTGTATTCTAACGTTTTTCTAACTAAACACTAACTTTTTATATCGAAAAACGTATTGGCAATCCAAGCCGTCTCACGAGCATCTTTTGCATAAAAATCGGCATGAATCATTTTAGCATATTCAGGATTTAATACAGCGCCTCCCACACAGATTTTAATCTCGGCATCATGCGCTTTAAGTACTCTAATCGTTTTAGCCATGCTCTCAACTGTGGAAGTCATGAGCGCACTGAGTCCTACAAACTTGACATCATGTTCTATACACGCTTTTAGAACAACCTCAGGCGGTACATCTTTACCCAAATCTATAACATCGTATCCATAATTTTGAAGGATCACTTTAACAATATTCTTGCCAATATCATGGACATCATGGTGTACTGTGGCCAAAACGATCTTACCTCTGCTCAGAGAAGGGCCTTCTTCATTTTTGAGTTCTGATTTTAACCGCTCAAATGCCTGCTGAACGGTCTCTGCAGATTGTATCAACTGAGGTAAAAAGATCTTCCCACTCTCAAAAGATTGCCCCACTTCATTCAAAGTTGGAATGATAATTTGATCCACAATTTCCATAGGCTTTAGGGTTTCTAAAAGCAATTCCGTATTCTGAACGGCTAAATCCTTTAACCCATTTAAAATCACTTGTTTTAGATCAAGTGTACTCGACTTTGGTTTTGGATTTGGATTGTTCGTAGGAACAACTTTGGAATGCTTTTCAATGTAGATCTCAGACCTCACATCATTGTTCACAAGGACATTATAGGCATCTATTGCAGCCATCATCTCCTCATTCCCAGGATTTAAAATAGGAGCATCTAAACCGCTAAACAACGCCATCGTCAAGAAAGTTTTATTGATCAATTCTCTCTTAGGCAATCCAAAGGAGACATTGCTGACACCCAATACGGTTTTAACGCCTAATTTGCGTTTTACAAGCTGAATTGCCTTTAATGTTTCTATGACATCTTCTTGTTGAGCTGATGCAGTCAGCGCCAAACAATCTATGAGTACGTTTTCCCTTGGTATACCCATAGATTCAGCACGATGGACAATTTTTTCAGCAATTGCAAAACGATCTTCGGCTTTGCTCGGAATGCCTTCATCGTCTAGAGTTAATCCAAGCACACAGGCGCCATATCTCTTTACGATAGGCAATATCGCATCTAAACTATCTTCCTTCCCACTGACTGAGTTAATCAGGGGCTTGCCATTATAAGATCTGGCTGCCGCTTCAATGCAGGCCACGCTGGAAGAATCGATCTGAATCGGCACATCCAAAATAGCTTGAATTTCTTTTATGAACTCAGGCATCAACTTGGCTTCATCCAATTCTGGAAGGCCAATATTTAAATCTAAGATGGACGCACCTTGCTCAACTTGGCTGATGGCCTCTCTTAAAATGTAATCCTTTTCTCCATTTCGAAGCGCTTCTTTTAAGCGCTTTTTACCCGTTGGATTTAGACGTTCACCAATGACCACGGGATTATCGCCCAAAGTAACCGTTTTTGCAAAAGAAGATACTTTGGTGACACTTTTGCGCTCACGTTTTACGCGTTCAGGTGCATTTGCCACAATATCTGTAAGCGTTGCAATATAAGAATCATCTGTCCCACAACAACCACCAATTATGGTAACGCCTTTAGCCACAATCGTCTTCATAATCTCTGCATATTTATTCGCATTTGTATCATAAACCGTGATCTCATCAATCTGTTTTGGAAGTCCTGCATTGGGCTGAATCACAATAGGTTTATGAGTTAATGACAGCACGCGATCAATTAGAGGTAGCATCTCCGCAGGCCCAAACGAGCAGTTAAATCCAAGTGCATCCACTTCTAATGCTTCCAGCAAAGTGACCATGGATGCCACATCGGTACCTGTAAAAGTTCTGCCCGTTTGTTCAAATGACATGGTTGCAATAATTGGTAGCTTCGAATGCTCTTTACAAGCTAAAATCGCACACTTTAACTCCAACAAATCGGTTTGCGTTTCTATAATAAAGAGATCACAACCGGCCTCAACACCTGCAATAACTTGTTCTTTATAGATTTCATAGGCTTCATCAAACGGTAAAGTGCCCATGGGTTCCAATAACTGACCAATCGGTCCAAGATCCAGTGCTACATATTTGGGATTAGCCGTTTGTTCCGATTTAGAACACCCCTGATGCTTTTCATGAAAAGTGTCAATGGCTTTATGCGCAAGTGAAACCGCCTGCCAAACAACCTCTGACACTGTTTTACCACTGTTCTTTAACTTGAGGCGATTAGCTCCAAAAGTATTTGTGGAAATAATATCTGCACCGGCTTCTAAGTATTTCATATGAATATCCTCAACCAGTTCAGCCCTTGTAAAATTTAACATTTCCGGCAGTTCACCCAATTTGAGACCACTTTTCTGAAGATAAGTTCCCATTGCACCGTCAATGATTAAATACCCTTTTTCAATTTTATGCTTTAAACTCATTATCTTTCCCCCACTCGATATTGACATGATTTCAGCTTACACTGGAAACACTTGTGTTCGCAAATAAGTGTTGCCTCTTTAAAAGGCATCTTAGAAGTGCCCAGAATAAAAACGACTGATTTTTGCGGTTGCATTAAAAAATGCTCACTCACATGTATTCCAGTTTTCTTTGTCATTTGAATCAAATCTGAAAACGTACTCAATGTACTGAGCTCTAAATCGCCATATCCCGGACTATATCTATTGGTATGGTATAAACGGTCATCTAGACGAAGGTCCTGTTCGACAAGTCTATCTTGTATATAATCACAGCATGCTTCTATGACAACAGAGGCACAGGCATCAAAGATCACACCTTTAGTGGCATCAGAATTCATATAGTATTGAATTTTTCTATCTAGAAAAAGACCCAGCGTAACGCCCACCACATGAATCTGATGCGACTGCCCTAGTAATCTCATGAGATCTTTAGATTTAAAAGATTGATCAGCTTGAGCGATTATTTTGATTTCATCTTTTTCCAAATCTCTTTCAATATCAAACTTTTGACTCGCATAAATGGGTTTTGAATACTGAAGGCATTCGCTTAAAACATCATCAATCATGTTAAGCCAATATTCTGATCTCGAAGATGTCTCGGAACGATCATTGAGATACCTAAAAATTTCCTTTTTGTTGACATACGCTTTTATACGTTCGACTTCAAGAATCCCTTCCAAATTATTTTGATTCACGCATACCACCTTCTCATAAAGTCCGATTTTGTTTACTGTCCACTCGATCTCAAAACGGATACGATGTTTTCAATATTGCTTACAAGTTTCTTGGCCACCTCTGGCTTATTCATAACATAGAGATGGACACCATCCACACCTGTGGAAAGCAGATCTATAAGTTGCTCAGAAGCATATGCAATTCCAGCGTCTTGAAGTGCTTTGGGATTATGCTCGTACCTTGCTAATATTTTTTTAAATTTATCCGGCAGTGTTGCACCACTTAATTCTACCATTCTTTCAATCTGTTTTCTATTTAAAACGGGCATTATACCTGCTGTTATTGGAATATCAATATCTAAACTTCTAGCTTCATTTCTAAAATCATAAAACTTTTCATTGTCAAAGAAAAGCTGTGTCACCAGAAAATCCGCGCCTTTTGAAACTTTATGCTTGAGATTGATCAAATCCACAGTTCTGCTTCTGGCCTCCACGTGACCTTCTGGATAGCATGCAGCGCCGATGCAAAAGGGTCTTGTATCATGAATGTACTCGATGAGATCTGAGGCGTATTTAAAAGCTCTCGAATTGGCTTCATGGCTCACATTTAAATCCCCTCTAAGGGCTAAGATATTTTCAATATCATGCTGTTCATACTTATCAAAGATATCATCGAGGTCCTTTTTAGAGGACGAAACACACGTAAGATGCGCCAAGGACTCTATTTTATATTTCTGTTTAATCATCGATGCCATTAATAAGGTATCATCACTTCTTTCTGTTCCAGCAGCACCATATGTCACACTGATATAGTCTGGATTCAGTTTAGCGAGTTCGTCTATCGTCTTATAGACCGTGTTCACGTCCCCATCACGTTTTGGAGGAAATATTTCAAACGAGATGACAGGTTTTTTTTGTTCAAATATCTGATTTATTTTCATAAATTCTCTCCTAATCTAATTAGCATAATTCTATTTTGCCCCAAAGGCCTATTTGATCATCCACAATGATCACAACGCCTAAAACACCTTCGATTGCTCTTGCAAATTCAATGCCCTCAGCAATATGTTCTTTCGTTTGGATTCTGTTGCCTGTTGCTGTTGCCACTGCATCTGCAAGCAATACATCTTCAGAAATAATTACCACTGCATCTGCGTTGCCAAAACTCAGCGAATGACCGATCTTACCGGCTGAAGTGCATATGCCAATGCCTTCTGGACAAGGCGGCAGTTTTAAAGATAGTTTATTTGAAAAAGGCGAATTTCCAGCAAAAATTCTAATTTTTTTTTCTGTAAAACTCTTCAAAAAAATATCGCCACCGTTTTCAATCATCACTTCACGACAGGATTCAAGCAACTTCTTGCCCACATAATAGGAAATGCCCCCAGCAACTGTTGCCATCGGTCCAACACCTGCCTTTTCAGATGCTTGATGCATGTGCCGAATCAAAGTCGAAGCCGTTTTTAAACACACTTGTGGTTCTAAACCCCCTATGAATCCAGGTTTTAATTGTGCATACTGCTCAATCTCTTTTCTATAATATGTCGTCCATCTATAAGCCTCCTCGGAAAGCATTTGATCTGTATAGATCATAAGATCCGATTCAAAAATGGTCACTGTGTAGGCAAATAATCCTCTTGCATTCATTTCCTGTCGATAGACACGTTCTTGATACATGCTAGACCTCTTTTTCTATTGTCAAGTGTTAAACTTACGACTCAACTCAGCGCTCTCGTTGGACATCCAGCAACACAGGCCTTACAGTTTACACAGAGTGCTTCCGACACTTTTAAAATCCATTCTTCATTGAGTTTAAGTGCATTATAGTCACATAATCCTGTGCAAACACCACAGTTGATACACTTCTCTTCTTTTAAATTAATACACATATATGTCCCTCCAAACCATCATTTTTTTTGCATTTTCATGAGCCTGCTCTATAAGCCGTTTGGACCTCAAGTACAACTACTTGATTTTAAGGCCTTTAACAATACCAGTTGTCGGCAACATTTCAACAGGTTTTTGAAGATAAAACGCGCCCTTTTGAATTTGAGATTTTAAAAGTGCTGCAATTTCTCTTGATTTCTTCAGTGACGTTATTGATGCTGTTTTGACCATCTTGCCGTTTATTTGAATTTTGCCGCTTCTAAGCTCTTCGTAGTTTACACTTCTAACGACTGCTTTATTGCCATCTGCCAGACCATAATCCACAACATTTGTCGTGATGTCCTCATTGGTGATCCCTACCGACTTCATCATATCTTCGTCTAAAATTGGAATTGGAATCCCTATACCAAGGAAGAGTGAGACACCGTAACCTTCAAAGACAGCAGGGCTGATATATTGAGTATCCATGTCTTTTAAATCACCTATTACAGCCAATGTACCTGCTGGCTTTATAGGTACACCATTTTCATCGCGCTCTGCACTAGAATTGAACTGAGTCCCTCTCCAAGACACATAGCCCTGAGCACCTGCGAGAAAAATTCGGGTTCCAATGCCAATGGTCCTGTAGGTTGGATCATTCAGAAGCGGACTCAATGCGCCTGAAGTACAGTAAGTCACATTGCCATATTCGGGTTTTAAAACACCCATGTATGTTTTCACCATTTGGTTCGACGAATTCGTTGCCGCGTTATAATTTTGATAAGCGTTTCTCGGATTAAATAAATAGGCCTCATTGAGGTCATCTAGTGTGATCTCCGTTTTAATCTCTTTTCTTGGGTAACAATCAGAGGGATTTGCAGTGGCCTCCAAAGTAACAGGCTTGCCATCGATTAGGTCACAAATCACATGTGCGCCCCCGTATTCATAACCTCTGTCTTTTGACCACTCCGTTGCGCCAATATACGTATCCACAGCTGCAATGCCTGAATAAGACTCCACTTGATTTAAATAGGTCTTCTGCATTCTTATTGGCGGTGAAGCATGTCCAAAGTTTAAAAAAGCGCCACTTGAGCACATAGGTCCAAAGGTAGCTGTGGTGACCACGTCCACATATTCTGCCGCTTCTTTTGTGCCTTTTTCGCGGATAATATCAATTACTTCTTCAGCCGTAACCACAACGGCTTCACCGTTCTTTATTTTTTCATTGATTTGCTCATACGTTTTTGCCATTATTTGTGCCATCCTTTACTTGTTATTTTAAAAAAAAATGTCATTCATTAGAAATGAACGACATTTAGGTACAACAAGTACTGCTTTTATCTTTCATTTCTTACGAAATGCAGGAATTAGCACCACACATCAAATGGGATGTAGGTTGCCGGGCGTCATTGAGCCAGTCTCTCAGCCACTCTTGATAAATTCAAGGATATTCAGTTTTATATAAGGCATACATTTATGATATTTCTGCCTTCAATATTTAGTTTTTTATGATTTTAGCACATTTGCACTAGTGTTACAACTACTTTATTAAAATTGGCAAATTTTTTTCCATAAAGCTGAAGGTGTCTTCAGCAGATTTAAGGTTAAAATTTAGAGTTGAAACTCATTATGAATTGCAATAACAGCCTTTTGGTAATCACTTTCTCTGATAATGCACGAAATATTGATATCCGATGTGGATACCATATCAATCTCTACACCTTCATTTGCAAGACATCTAAAAACTCTCGACGCTACGCCAGCAGCTGACTTCATACCTACCCCAATGATACAGACTTTAGCCACTTTCTCATTGCCAAATACAGCCTGTGCCTTAACTTCTTTTCCAATGCGATTTGCAAGCTCCAACGCTGAATCAAATTCATCTTCTGAAACCGTATATGAAATGGTTAAATTATCTTTATCCACATAATTTTGTGTGATAACATCTACATTGATATTGTTATTAGCAATTTCTTCAAAAATATAAGCAATATTTTGCGACGTATGTGGTACATTCGCCAATGTTATTTTTGCATTATTTGTTGTGTGCGCTACGCCTCTAACCAGTACATCTTCCATGTTTTCATCCTCCTCAGTAACATAAGTGCCAATCGTGTCTGTAAATGATGATCTCAAGTGGATTGGCAAATGATTTTTTGCAGCGAGTTCAACACTCCTGAGATGTAACACTTTAGCGCCTGAACCTGCCATCTCCAACATTTCTTCAAAAGAAATTTTTGAAATCTTATGTGCATTTGGAACAATCCTAGGATCTGCAGTATAAACGCCATCAACATCTGTATAAATTTCGATCTCTGATGCATTAAGCGCTACACCTATTGCCACTGCCGAAGTATCTGAACCACCTCTTCCAAGTGTCGTAATTTCAAAATTTCTCGTTACACCTTGAAATCCCGCTATGATTACTACTTTATTCTGATCGAGTGCTTCTGTAATTTTTTTGGTTTCAATCGCTTCTATTTTAGCTTTATTGTGATTGTCATCTGTAAAGATGCCCACTTGCGAGCTCGTGAATGAAATGGCCTCTTCACCTAAGTCCTTTATGGCCATCGCCAAAAGTGAAATCGAAATTTGTTCACCTGTGGCAAGAATCATGTCTAGTTCTCTTCCAGAAGGCTTTTCCGTTACTTCTTTAGCTCGTTTCACAAGCTCATCGGTCATGCCAGCAGGTGCAGAAACAACAACGACTACTTTATTCCCTTTCTTTTTAGTTCTAACCACCTTATTTGCAACATTTTTTACGCATTTGGCATTTGCCATAGAAGTCCCACCATATTTTTGAACAATAATATTCATGAAAAACCTCCTTTCATAAATTTCTGGTTAACAGTATTTAAATCCATTTACTTACATACAAAAAAATCATATAAAAAAATCGCATTCAAATCGAAGGCGATAAAGATCATAAATCTCTTCTTATCTATCACTTCATAAAGAAATGCAGGAATTAGCACCACGCATCGAATGGGATGCAGGTTGCTGGACGTCATTGAGCCTGTTCTCTCAGCCACTCTTGATAAGGTATTCAATTATAGAACAAAATATAAATGGTTTTAACTCAATAGCAATGTTAACACAATTCCATTGCCCTTTCAAGTAAAAATGTCAATAATATCATGTCTTTTTTTGAAAACATTACAAGTCTATGCGTTCAATAGAGCCCATTTGATAGTGCATTTAATCCGATTTAAACAGAAAAGAAGATCCGACAAGTTTCTGCCAGATCTTCTCTTTCATTCTATAGTTTTTCTATTTTTCGAAATGATTTACTTTGCTTTGATCTATTTCTAAATTCACTTTTGAGATACAATTGCCATTCAAGACTCTGATTTATGCGTTCTTTTTTAGGCGATACGAAATCATTCATTATATAATATTGCTGCATCATAATCGATACTTCCTTTCTTCATAAAAACATTGATTTATTGAACACTTTAATGGGTTAAACATTCTACCATCAAGCACTCTTTTCTGATTCTTTCTCTTCTCTATTTTGTGTAATCTTTTTTGAGGTTTTTTCATTTAAAATTTCCATTTCACCCTCTTCAATAAACTGATTTGTATAGAGTTCATAGTAATGACCCTTTTCTGTCATCAGTTCTTGATGGGTGCCTTGCTCTATGACGACGCCTTTTTCAAGTACCAAAATGCGATCTGCATTTCGAATCGTTGACAATCTATGCGCAACAATAAAACTTGTTCTATTTTCTAATATACGGTCAATAGCATATTGAATTTTAGCTTCTGTCTCTGTATCAATAGAGGACGTCGCCTCGTCTAAAAAGAATATCCTCGGTGCTGATAAAATGGCTCTTGCAAAGGATACGAGCTGTTTCTCACCAGTAGAGAGCAATGCACCGCCTTCACCCACTTCAGATTCATAACCTTTTTCAAGCTTACTTATGAACCCATGAGCATTTACAATTTTAGCGGCATTTACGATTTCTTCATCCGTTGCATCTAACTTGCCATAGCGGATATTCTCCTTTATGGTACCACTAAACAAGTGCGGTGCCTGTAAGACATATCCAATATTCGCATGAAGCCAATTTTGTGATCTCAACTTGTAATCCACGCCATCTATTAAAATTTCTCCACTTGTGGGTTCATAAAACCTACAAGCCAAATTGACGATTGTACTTTTCCCTGAACCTGTTTCGCCAACAAGCGCCACAGTCTCTCCCTGATTTACTTTCAAATTAAAATCTTTGAGAATGTATTCACCTTTCTTATAGAAAAAGTCTACATTTTTAAACTCAATTTGACCTTTTAAAGGTTCCCAGTTCTCCGTCTTTTGATGGTAATGGTCACCGTATTTGGCGAGCACCTCCTCAGATTCAAGGATATCCTCTTCTTCATTGATGAGATTCATAACGCGTTCTGCAGCCGCCTGAGCACTGATCATTTCCGTATAGATTCTAGCAAGTTCTAATACAGGATCAAAGAATTGACGTGCATAGGTGATAAACAACACTAAGGTCCCATAAGTGATTGTAGAGTTCATTACGAATATGCTTCCAAAATAAAGTGTTAACACCATCCCAATTGCAGAGATAAAAAGTGCCACAGGTAAATAACCCGCTGAAAAAGTGGCCGCCCTAATGGACGTGCGCTTCATATCTTGTGTTACAACGCCAAATTCTCTGCTATTGAGATCCTCTCTGACAAGCGTTTTAGTCGTTTTTGCGCCCACTATGCCTTCATTGAAGAGTCCTGTAATTTTGGAGTTTATTTTTCTAACATTTCTATAGGCCACCAACATCTTTTTTTCGAATAACACGCTTATAAATGCCAATATAGGAACTGTCACTAACGTCACAAGCGCCAACTTAACATTGACAATGAGCATGACGATGGAGATGCCAAACATCATTGCAAGCCCCCAAATCATATCCACAAGTCCCCAGGCAACCGTTTCTGAAATCTTAGTTGCATCTGAAGTTGTCCTTGCGATCATCCAGCCGATTGCATTTCGATCATAATAGCTAAACGACAATTTTTGCAATTTTTCAAAACAGTCTTTTCGCATTTTATAAACCAAATTCATTTCGATTTTCCCTGCATGTCGGATAAATGAAAATATAATTATAGAGAGTAAAAGGGCTAAAGCTAAATACATCACACCCACTTTACCAAGACCTTGGGCATTTCCAGGTATCACATAATGATCAATTGCATACTGTGTTAAGAGTGGAAAGGATATATCCACGCAAGCAAGTGATACCATAAAAACGCATAGAATTATAAAATCTCTTTTAAACTCAGAGAAATACTGAATCAGTGCTTTCCATATTTTATTATCATATTTCAATTTCATTTCTTTGTTGTTTTCCACTAAGATGCCCCCTTTTATTAACTAACTGCTTTTATTAGCTAACCATTTTTTGCAAATCCCAAATCCGTCTATAAAGGCCCTCATCCTCCACAAGTTGGCGATGAGTTCCTTTTTGTATGATCTTCCCATCGTCTAGGACAATGATGATATCTGCTTCCGATAAGGTTGAGATTCTATGGCTGATAATCATAGTTGTTATTTCTTTGTTGCGTTCATTAAGTGCTCGTCTAATGCGCATATCTGTTTCTGTATCCACTGCGCTCAATGAATCGTCAAAGATCAATATACGCTTATCTGGATCAATTATAGTTCTTGAAATAGCAATTCTTTGTTTTTGTCCACCAGATAGAGAAACCCCTTTTTCGCCAATGACAGTTTCATAGCCTTCTCTAAATGTGAGAATATTTTCATGAATAGAGGCTGTTTGTGCCGCCATGTAGATGTCTTGATCTTTGAAATCATTTCGTATGATGCCAATGTTCTCTTTAAGTGTCTTTGCATAGAGATAGGGTTCTTGTAAAATAAGGCCTATTTTTTGGCGAATCCACTGTTTTTTTATGGTCTTGAGTTCAATACCATCTATTTTTATACTGCCCTCATACTCATATAATCTCTGTAAAAGATGCACTAATGTTGACTTGCCTGAGCCTGTTGAACCCAAAATGCCCAGTGTTTGCCCCATAGGTAAATCAAAAGATATATTTTGAAGCGCTACTTTGCCATCTGGATAACTAAAGGAAACATTCTCAAACTGAATATGTCCCAAAACTTGTGCTTCAACTTCATGCGGCTGATCTTCTTCAACTGCTTCGTTTAAAATTTCTTCCACACGTGTAATTGAAACAGTTGTTTTTCCAAGCTCACTTAACATTCTTCCCGATTGTTTTACTGGCCAGAGCAGCATGGATTCGTAAGTGATAAAAGCCACCATGGTACCAATACTAATTTCACCTGAAATCACCATTGTAGAGCCCACAACCAATACAATGCCACTTTGGATAAGCGTTAACAAATCCGAGGATGACCAGAAGACGGCAAGGACCTCAATCAAACGATAAGTTACTTTACAATACTCAGTGTTCACTTTTTCAAATTTATCAATTTCGTATTTTTCTCTACCAAAAGCACGTACAACTCTGACGCCCGATAGATTTTCCTGCAATACGGTTGTCAATACACTTTCTGCTTCATCCGATTTTTTAAAGCGCTTCTGAACCTTTGTGAAAAAAATATAGGAAAAGGCAAATAGAACAGGAATTAGTGCAATGGCGTAGATCGTCAATTTTAGATTCAAGCGCATCATAATGACCACTGATAGTAGGATCATAAAGATGATTCTACCCAGATCCACAATCTGAACGCCTAGAAATTTCCTAATAGTTTCCACATCAGATGTACATCTTTGAATCATGTCACCAGTTTCTTTTTTGGTGTGAGATTCATAAGACATGTATTGAATTTGTCTATATAAATTATTCTTTATATTTTCTGCAATGTGTTCCGCCGCATAGTTTGATAAATAACCCTTGAGAAATAAAAACACACCTCTTATCAGTCCAATACCTATAACCATCCACACGACACTCATTAGATTCTTGCCAAACGCATCCATCAGGAATTGCAAATTACCTGCTGGCTCATCTCCTATAATTGAATCAATCGCATATTTTATCAAAATAGGTGTCGCCAGTTGCATCACTGTTGCTATGACGATTGAAAGTACAGCCATCAAAAAAATACTCCTGTAACCTTTCAAATATTTGAATATATTTTTCATAATTTCGACCTCCTAACTTTATTGTTTCTAAGTAATAAATTTCTATAAAGTCCGATAATTTCCTTAAATGGTAAAGAAAAAGACCATGCAAGCATGGTCTTTTAAGAGTGAACCCATATTCACTCACATATTTATAATCAGCCACTCTCCTTATTACAGAGAACAAACATGTTTATAGACATAAAAAAACCACAGACTTTTTTGCCTGTGGTTAATCATTCTAAATGATAAATCTCTTAAAATTTCTTATAAGCGATTCCCGCAGGCTACAGAATTATTAAATTGAATTGAGGGCGCACTGATGGCGTAGATACGATTAAATGCTGATTTTCTGTTTAGTACGATGTTCGTTAAAATAATCATTTTGTAACCTCCCTTTTTTATTTTTGTTGATTTATTGTGGCAACCTCGGCTGACCACAAAATAATGATATAACAATTTTTATGGGCTCGCAATACTTTTTTTACACCTGTAACAGTCTTGTAATGTCATTACAGATACTTGTCATTTTAATTTTCACCTTGAAATATACTCAAACGGTTTCAATTAAAGCATTTCAAATTAAAACATGATCTGAGTATTATATTATTTTATAACAACTTTGTAATATTAAAACATGTAAACTGGCATAAAAAGCACTATTTCTGTCCATATTTGTTAACATAAAAATCACGCATATAGCGGCAATCACGCTCTGATAATTCTACTGGACCGCCAATACATTGTGTCAAAAGAGTGACATGTGCTGATTTTTCACATACATGTGTGATTTTTAAAGCTTCTTTCAAATCTTTTCCCACTGCAATCAACCCATGATTTGCCAAGATGACAGCGTTTCTATCCTTTAAGGCTTTAACCGCTTCTACACCAAGCTCCAGAGAACCCGGCAATCTATATTCTGAAACGCGAACGTTGCCACCGACGATTTCTATTAGATCATCCGTTACAGCAGGGATTGGTTTTCTTGCCACAGCCATAGCTGTGCAGTATGTAGAATGTGTATGAATTATTGCAAGGACATCTGGCCTGTTCTTATATATTTCCAGATGCAATGGTAACTCAATTGAAGGTGTCATATCACCATCTATCAAATTTCCCTCTAAATCAATAATAGGAACATTTTCAGATTTAATTTTCTCGTAATCCACACCACTGGGCGTAATTGCTACCAGATCTTCATTGGGAATACGAACACTGATGTTTCCCCAGGAACCAATAACCAAGGATAATCTGGAAATCAACAACCCAGTATCGATGATTTCTTTTCTCGTCATCTGATGTTTAAGTGACATTTTTCCTCCTATGTGCATCCATTTAAATTAATATACATTATACCATATTCTCAACTTATTATGATAGTCATAATGCATTTTTTAAGTGCACATGGTCTGCCAAACAATAAATTTTCTAGATCAGCGCCAATATTTTTTTATGAATTTCAGTGATTGGCAATTGATAATCGACGGCACCAATATCATACGCTACTTTGGGCATACCGTAGACAATACAAGTCTTCTCATCTTGACCTATTGTTTTCGCCCCATTTTGCTTCATATTTAAAAGACCTTTGGCACCATCTTGTCCCATGCCTGTCAATATAATACCAATCGCCTGTTTGCCATAGAATTGGGCAACGGACTCAAAGAGCACATCCACAGAAGGAATATGCCCGTTTCTCTTGTCGCCTTCAAAAAGCTTCACGGTCATCTTGCGTCCCTGCCTATGAAGCCTCATTTGAAGTCCTCCTGGCGCTATTAATGCGATGCCATCTTGAACTTCATCACCGTCTTCTGCCTCTTTAACAATCATTCTACAAGCTGAATTTAATCTTTGGGCATACATTTTTGTAAAGACAGGGGGCATATGTTGAACAATAACAATCCCTGGAACATCTGCGGGCAATTTATGCAGTATCTCAAAAAGCGCCTCTGTGCCACCTGTGGATGCACCCACTGCAATGATCCTATTCGTTTGTCTCTGATGATCCTTACTTTCTTCATTAGACTTTCTAATAATGCGCTTTAAACCGCTCACATTTGCAATGGACGCGATTTTCACTTTAATAATTAACTCGTTAATAAAAAGATCCAGCGCATTTTCAGAAGTTGAGCTTGGCTTATTTACAAATTCCACAGCACCATACTTTAAGGCATCAAATACCATATTGTCAAGCGATGACATCACCACTACTGGAAGCGGATATTGAGGCATTAGCCTCTTTAAAAATTCTATGCCATCCATTTTAGGCATTTGAACATCCAATATCATTACATCCGGTTCATAGATCAAAATTTTATCGCGCGCATCATAGGGATCCATAGCCGTAGCAACGACTTCAATTCCCGCATCTTTTTCAAGTTTATTTTTTAATGTTTCCCGAAATAAAAGGGAATCATCTACAATGAGCACACGGATTTTTCTTTGTGACATACACTACTCCTTTTTGTAGATTGCAGGTTGAATATATTTAAAGCCCTGTGAGCGGTCTTCAATTGTCTCAGAATGCCCAATAAATAGATAGCCTCCTGGCATTAGAGCATTGTAGAATTTATTGATGAGCTCTTTTTTGGATTCTTTATCAAAGTATATCATGACATTGCGACAAAATATAATATGGAATTTTTTTTTAAATGGAAACGCATTCATTAAATTGAACTTTCTAAAAATCACTTCATTTTTGATATTGCTCTTCACTAAAAATTTTTCATCATTTAGTTTTAAGAAATAACGTTCACGTATTTTTTTATCCAGTTTTTCAACTTGAGGACTTTCATACTCTCCTCTATTAGCGGATTCTAGGACTTTTAGAGAAATATCTGTGGCAAGCACTTTACTATCCCATAGCGTTTTATTTTTACCTAAGTACGCCTCAAGCGTCATCACAATGGAATATGCCTCTTCACCACTTGAACACCCTGCTGACCAAATCCTGATATCTCGTGTCTGTTGTTCTTTAAGTACAATTTCTGGAAGTGCAATTTCTTTTAAGAAATTAAAGTGTTTTTCCTCTCTAAAAAAATAAGTGTGATTAGTTGTGATTTTATTGATAAATTCAGATATTTCTTTTCCTGTTTTATCTGCCTCAATAATATCAAAATAGCTGCTGAAATTTTTAAAACCTCTTACTTCAAGTATATGCGAAAACCGGCTCTCCACAAGTGTCTTTTTCTTTTCTGTTAACAAAATGCCATAGTTCTTATAAACAAAATCTTGAATACGTCTAAATTCACGGTCTTCTATATTCATATTCACCTCAATTTTTATAAAAGAGGTGCTCTTTCAAGCAACCCCTTTCATAATAGTCTATGTGTGGCACAAATCAATACTTGCCAAATTCACCGTCGTCTAAATTGATGATCTTTTCCTTAGGCAAAATTTTAGGAGCCTCTTGACTAACGACTTGTTTCATTTTCTTTTGTCCCTTATTTCCCACTAGGATAAATTTCGAAATCATGTCTCTAAGCATCTCTGCTTGTGCAGACATTTCCTCACTTGCTGCAGCACTTTCCTCAGCTGTAGCTGTATTATTTTGAGTAACATCTGATACTTGGTTGACCCCTTCGTTGATTTGAGCAATCGCTGTTGCTTGTTCATTGGAGGCATTGGCAATATTAGAAACCAATTCCGCTACTTTAGTTACACCTTCAACGATTTCATTTAAGGCCACAGCAGTATTATTCGCTATCTCTGTACCACTTGTGACTTTGCTAATTGAATTTTCAATTAAATCCGTTGTCTCTTTAGCTGCATTGGCACTTCTAGCTGCTAGATTTCTGACTTCTTCAGCCACCACTGCAAATCCTTTGCCATGTTCGCCAGCTCTTGCCGCCTCCACAGCTGCATTGAGTGCCAATATATTGGTTTGAAAAGCAATTTCATCAATTACTTTGATAATTTTGGAGATGTTGTTTGAAGAATCGTTAATATCTTTCATAGCTGTAATCATTTCATTCATTCTGGAGTTACCAACAATGGCACCATCTTTAGCGGTCACTGATAAATCATTGGCTTTATTAGCTGAAACGGCATTCTCTTTTGTCTGTTCTGCAACTTGCGTGATTGCCGCTGTTATTTCCTCAATGGCACTGGCTTGCTCTGTTGAACCTTGGGATAGACTTTGTGAAGATGCACTCACTTGATTTGCACCCGTATTAACTTGTTCAGCTGCGATGCCAATTTCGCCGAGTACTGAATTGAAAGACTCTAAAATGGTTTCAAGTGCCATTTTAATCTTAATGAAGTCCCCTTTAAAATCAATTCTGACATTTACAGTAAAGTCCCCATCACTCATTCTTGCAAGGACATGGGCAATTTCATTGATATAACTTACCAGTGAGTCAATCGTTGTATTCAAAGCATTTTTAATGGCCGCATGATCTCCCTTATAGTCGCCTTTAACTCTTATACCTAGGTTGCCTTCCGCAACCTCAGCAAGTACAGTTGCCGATTCGCGTACTGGTTCAATAACGGCATCCAAAGTCTCATTTACACCCATTATAATTTTCTTATAGTCACCTAAATGACGTGTTTCATCAGCTCGATAGTTTAAGTCACCTTTTTTAGCCGCTTCTATAAGCGTATTGGTATCTTTAACGAGGCCGCTGATACCATCCAAACATTTATTGATACTCACTTTAATATTGTTAAAGTCACCATAGTAAGTATCTGTAATCTTTTCAGGGATGATCCCATTTCCTATGTCAGTAATGTAATCATTCGTAAAGTTAATTGGAACGACGAAGGCTTCAATAAGCTGATTAATGCCTAAAATCAAATCATTCCAAACGCCTGTTAACATGCCCTCTTTACCTCTTTTATTAAGTTCTCCCTTTAGAACCGCTTGTGTCAACATGTCCGTTTCATTAAGGAGGAGATTCAAGCTTTCAACAGCACGCTTTAAGTTCAAATTGAGTACATCTTTATCCGATTTAATATTGACTTCAATATTGCGATCACCCTCTGCAATGAGTCTTGCGATTTCAGCTTGTGCTTTAATGTTGTCAACCATATCAATAAAGGCAACCGTCATAACACCTACTTCATCTTTACTATTTGCCACGAGTTCTACTTCTACATCTCCAGTTGCAAGTGTCTGTGCGGCAAATGTCACTTGATTGATGCCTTTGACTAAACTTTTAACTATGTAGATATTAAATACAATACCCGTAATGAGTGCAAATACAAAACCGTATAGAAGTACTTGGGTTGTTGCGTTAACCGCTTTAATGGTTTCAATCGCTCCCGTTTTTGTCTCTTGCATCCCCTCTTGAGCAATACTTGCAGCTACAGCTGTCAAATTATTACCTATTTCCAACCTCTTTTCTCCAACAGATTTGAGCTCATCGAAGAGATTGGCAATGATGCTCATATTAGATTTATATGTGCCAGTGGCTGTTTTTATGCGTTCAAGTTGCTGTATATTATTCTCTTGCATCGTTATCTTTTCAATTTCATCTATAACTAATGAAATGTTATCAAAATCATTAAGAATTGATCTAATTTCTGCTGCATCTCTACTTGCAATGCCCTTTTGATTTTTTACTCTGATGTTATTGTTTAAATTGAGAATTTCCGTGATCATTTCTATCTTCCTGTTTCTATCCAATAATTTTTCTTCAGGATCATTGTTGCTAATTTGATCATGTAACTTGTTTATCTGGTCATTATAGTATTTTGTTGCTTCATCCACAGAGACGATTGCAGCACTATCCAATAAATCTTTGGATTCTTCCATTTTTTTATAAGCAAGATGCGTTTGTTCAATAAGGGCATTGTACGCATTATAGGCTTGTAAACCTTCCTCATATGACGCTTTTATTTCTTCCGCATTTTTACTCTGAATAAAGTCATCTAATGTAGCTAAATCTGATTTAGCCGCTTCCATTCCCAAAACTGCTTCGTCATAGTAAGTTTGCTCTCCAGATAGGCCGTAGGCTCTACTGTTTAACATGACATTGTTTATATTTTGATTGAAATTTGTCGCAATTTCCAAAACAACTAGATAATTATCCTGCATAGATTCTGCTTGATTTTTCTGTAACCCTAAATTATAAATCGTATAACCTATCACTAACGAAATAATTAAAATCATCGTTCCAATCCCAATAATAATCTTAGACCCAATTTTTCTATTTTTAAGCATCCCAATCTTCCTTTCTACTCAAACAAAAGTTTCTCAATATCCATGAGTGTTACCATATGATCATTGCTCTTTGTAATGCCTTGGACAAATCGGCTTTTTTTATCAAAACTTTTTTGAGATGTAATCTGTTCTTTTTCAACAGATACCACTTCAAGTACGGTGTCCACTATGACACCCACTGTGTATTCTTCAAAATTCATAACAATAATACATGTACGATCGTCATAATCTCTAAGTTTTTTTCCAAATCTAGCTCTTATCTCAATCACAGGTATGATCTGACCTCTCAGATTAATAACACCTTTGACATAGGAATCTTGTTGCGGCACTAGCGTTATTTCTTGAATTCGATTGATATCCACAATAAAATTTATATCGAATCCATAAACTTCCTTGTCCACTTGAAAGGTCAAATATTTGATTATCTCCTTTGGAATATTTTTATATTCTCCGGTATCTTCGACTTTTCTGTTTTTCATCTCATGTTCCCCCCTCCCTTAATTTACGAGACTGTCAGGATCCAATATCAGGCTGATTCTACCATCACCCAGTAGTGCGAAACCCGTCATGCCATCGATTGTCTTTAAGTACTTGGGAGCACTTTTTACAACGAGTTGCTGTTCTCCTAAAATAGCATCTGCAAAAAATACTTTTTCTTTACCATTTTCTTCTATCATAATGAGAATGCCCTCATTAAAATTTGTGATTTCTGTTTCAATGCCATATTTCTCATGCAATCTTAAAATTGGAAAAACTTGTCCCCTGACCATAACGAGCTCATTGCCATCAGGATCTTGTGTAATATCACTCTCTTTGGCTATAAATGACTCTCTAATTGAAATAATAGGAATAGAAAATATGGTCTTACCCACCTGCATCATCATGCCATTTATAATAGCCAGTGTCAGTGGAATTTTTATAGCAAACTCTGTGCCTATGCCAAGCTCTGAGCTCACAATAACACTGCCACCTAGTTTTTTTATATTTCTGGCCACAACATCCAGTCCAACACCCCTACCTGAAAATTCTGTGACTTGATCCTTTGTTGAAAATCCAGGCTCAAAGAGCATCTCATAAACTTCACGATCTTGATACTCTGATCTTTGCCTCGTCAGCAGGTTCCTTTCCTCACATTTATCCAAGATTTTTTCTCGATCTAACCCCTTTCCATCATCTTTTACGATAATCCACACATCACCACCAGAATGCTTTGCTTCTAAAACAATAGTCCCCTTCTCTGGTTTCCCCATATCAATGCGTTCCTCTGTGGATTCTAACCCATGATCCATAGAATTTCTTATGATATGCATCAGAGGATCTGTGATATTTTCAATGACGTTTTTATCAACCTCTGTGGTTTCGCCAATAATGATCAGATCAACTTCTTTTCCAACTTTCTTCTTCATGTCTCGAACAATACGCGTCATTTTCTGAAAAGTTAACGTCAACGGAACCATGCGCATGCTCATAACAGTGTCTTGTAGTTCATTCATGATAATTCTAAATTGACGCGCCGCTTTTTCAAAATTTTCTAGATGTAGATTTTGAATTTCTGGATTCCGCGTAACCATGGACTCGGAAACAACTAATTCTCCCACTAAATCCATCAGTTTATCCACTCGGGTAACATCTACGCTAATAAAACTTTGTTTAGCTACTTTCTTACTTTCAACATCCGTTTTAACTTCATTTGATTTCGTTGTTTTTATAACTTTCTTTTCTCGATTAATTTCTTGATTCAAATGACTGATTTCTTGATTTAAAGGATCTGTTGCTTGGTTTTTTACGTCCCCCTCATCGGTTTCCACAGTCTCTGAATCAGATTCAATTGCAGTTTCGCCTGAAGTGTTTTTATCGAGTTCATCGTCTGGCGTGTCATTTGTTTCAGTTTCATTCTCCAATATTGATTCTTCGAATATGCCTGCTTCAATATTTTTGTATGCTTTTGAAAATATCTGTTCATCAATTTCCAAAAGATCATATGTTTTGAGAAAGCTAACGCCACTTACTACTTCTTGCATTTCCTCAATGCTCATTTCACTCTTTAGATAAATTCTAAATCCATTCTCTACAATATGGTCTGCTGCCCCCGGATCTCCGGTAATATCTACGGGTATATGTATCAAACCATTAACTTTATCTTTAATGCTGTGAACAAAAGTAAAAGCGCGGATATTTTCCATACCGCATCCATCTTCATATGCCATTTTTAATCTAAAATAGTTAAATGGATTTGATTCATCAGATTTTAGATTCCCTTCTGAATTTTCAACTTTTTTAGGAGATATATAATATTGTGGTTTAATGTTACTCTCATCAGAAGCGCTATATTGTTCTCTATCATTCATAAATTTAAGTGATTCTAGATAGGTAACAATTTCATCTCTAAGTTCATTGGCTTCACCATCGGGCTGTAGATCTTGCCCCAATTTCTTCACTTCTTCTTTTACAAAATCGATCATGGCAAGTGTCAAATCTGTTATGCGAGAGGGATTATACTTGATTGCTTTATTATTTCTTAAAAAATCAAACAAATCTTCTAGTCTATGTGCAATTACTGCTATGCCTTCATACATCATCATCATAGAATTGCCTTTGATGGTATGCATGATTCTAAAAATTTCATCAATTGCGAAATCGAGACTTTCCTCTTTTTCAGATGCCATCATCAATTGCTCAAGCCGATCAATAAGTTGTGTTGTCTCATATACATACATTTCTATCATCGGCTCATTTTGATTATAATCACTCATTAACATACCTCCTTCTGGCGTGTCGATTCATTAAATAAATCAGCACCCCCATGAGTTACTATCGTTGTATATGATACCAACTTTAGGATATTTTTAAACGCTACTTTCCATTTTTATATTACAAAAAATTAAAAAAGCCCTACTCGGGGCCTGATTTTGTGGTAATTTTAGTTTAATTTTAAATTAAAGGTATTTATATTTAACCATTTCTTGCGTTCAGCGTACAAGGGATAATATCTTTCAACAACTTCCCAAAACCGTTTAGAATGATTCAATTCTTTAAGATGCGCTAATTCATGTACAATGATGTAATCTACAATTTCTTTTGGCAGTAAAACAAGGTTTAGAGAAAAATTAAGATTGCCTTTAGAACTACAGCTCCCCCATCGCGATCTCATAAGCTTAATTCGAATTTCATTTGGATTAAGCTGCATCTCATCGGACCACATTTTCACGCGAACAATCAAATAATTTTTTAAGAATACTCTCAATAGTTTTATAATTTCCTGTTTTATCGCTTCAGCTTCATGTGCAACTGTAGAGCGAATCATAATGCGTTTATGCACTTGATCCAAATAAGAATTTACACTATCAGATATTGTAATCCTATAATCTTCATACCAAATTGGAACTGTCGAACCGATTTCAAAATTCAAAGGCGGCCACAATAGGGCATTGGTTTTCATCCATTCTACTTTGCGATCTATCCAGTCTGCCTTGTCCTCTAAAATGGCCTTAATCATTTGACTTGTATATCGCTTGGGGGCTTTAACCGTTACAGAACCATCCCTTTCCACTCTAATTTCACAAGTCTTACGGTTTGATTTTACAACATTAATCTTCATATTGCCTCATATTCATTCTATTCACCTCATAAAATTTAAACCTTTTACCCGCCTACAGTTGACTCATGATGGTTGATTTAACCGTTTCAGCAAGCGCCACTGTTTCCTTATTCATCTCTCTATTGATCTCAATTGGCTCGGATATAATCACTTCAACAGTAGCAGGTTTTATGAGCATTGATCCCTTTTTCATAATATTTTTTGAATTTTTTATGGTTACAGGCACAATGGGTACACCCGATTTAGTTGCAAGTTTTAACCCACCGGGTTTAAAAGATTTAACTTCTCCATCTGGACTTCTTGTTCCTTCTGGAAATATGACCAGTGATTGTCCTTCTTTTAAAAAAGTTACACCTTGGCTAATCCCTTTTACTTGTTGCCTGATATCACTTCGATCCATAAAAATACATTTCATATGTTTCATCCAATCACGTACAAAAGGCATCTTTAAAAGTTCAATCTTGGCGATAAAACCTTTTGTCTTTGGCAAATATGAAATCGCCAACGGAATATCAAAGTTGCTTTGATGATTGCACACATAGAGCACAGCAGTATCCTTCGGAATATTTTCAAGACCTGTTATCTCGACTTTACATCCAGCTAATTTGAGCAGCTGAGTCGTCCACTGTCTTGCCTTTTGATCTGCAAACTCTACTTTTTCATCTTCTGTCATTTTATTTGCCTTAAAAAGAGCGGGCATCAATCCAATTAAGCTTATCCAAAAATAGGCAAACCATACAATTGTTCTTATCATCTTTTTCTCCATTTTGTCAGATCGTTTTTTATGAATATTTTGTTTTTATGAATAGCGTTATTAAATAGGTAATCCTTATTAAATCAGCGTTATACTGTAGTCGCATTCAAATTCAGTTTGGCCATCAAGTTTGATAATGCCCTGCTTTTCTTTTAGATTTTGTGAAGTGCCTTCAAAATCTGCGATGCCATGCCAAGGTTCAATACAAACAAAAGGTGCCTTTGGAGACCATATGCCAATATAAGGATAGTTACAACATTCGAACTTCAGTATATCGCCTTCTCCATCTGAATTCAATATAAATCCATTAATATGTTCTCCTTTAAAAATCAAAGCATCTTCCTCAAATAATTTTGGCGTAAGTCTTAATCTACCGGCCTCAAGAGCAATATCTCTATAACCATCCACAATCAAACCACTGTTGAGTGCTATTTTCAAACTCTCTAGAGAAGCTTCTTCCGTCTGCATTTCAATCCTCAAAAAGCTCTTTTCCGAATTCAGGTCACAGTTGAATGCAGGATGTGCCCCTATGGAAAAAAACATCTCTTTCGACATCATATTTTTAACACAGTAGTGAATCTGTAGACTATTTTTATTGATTTTATAGGTTACTGCCAATTCAAATTGAAAAGGATATTTTGACATTAATTCTGCATTTTCCCGTAAAATCAATGTCGCTTGATCGTCTGTACACGCTTCCAAAACAAAGACGTGATCTCTTGCAAAACCATGTCTAGGCAGTTCATATTTAACATCTTCATAGATATATTGTCCATCTTTCAGACTGCCCACAATGGGAAATAAAATAGGGGCCTGCCTCCCCCAATACTGTTTATCCCCTTGCCAAAGCAATTCTTTATTTTTTTTAACATCAAATAAGCTCGTGAGTTCGGCGCCTTTTATCGCTACTTTAACGTTGATATATTCGTTTTTTAATTCAATCAATTTTTAACCTCATTTCGTTTAAAAAAATATTTTTTGGGTATAAAGAAACTAGAGCAAAATCAATGAAAATTGATGTCGCAAAGCTGAAGGGTCTAAATTTTTTGAAGTTGTAAACGCATTCATTATAGGTGCAAGTTCAAGTTTAATTTAAATTCAACTTGAGCTTATAAAACTTATAAAATGAGAAGGCGTTCCTACAAGTTAAAAAACATGATAGCCAGCTACCTCTAAAACTTTTCGGTTAAAAAGGCAAAATCAGTAAAAACTGATGACGCAAAACTAAAGGGCCTAAACTATAAATCATTAAATTTTAAAGGGTATCCACAAACCATTTTAAATTTAATAACACGATTTATAACAGGGTAGCCAGCGACCAGGAAAAGTTTTTCTGTTTTTTGGTTTTTATCACTCTACTTTTCAGACTCTACTTTGTGCTCTAAATTAAAAGGAATTTTTATTGTGAAGGTTGCACCTTCATTTTTTATGCTCTCAACCGATATTTCGCCTTGATGTTTATTGACAATAATATCATGTGAAATACTAAGTCCAAGGCCAGTCCCTTGTCCCACAGGCTTAGTTGTAAAAAATGGATTAAAGATCTTGTTGATAAATTCCGAGTCAATCCCACCACCATTATCCTTTATGATCATATAACCATACTTTTCATCACATAATGTGGACAATTCCACTACACCTAAATTCCCATGATTTTTTGCTTTAATCGCATGTGATGCATTTACAAGCATGTTCACCAAAACTTGCTCAATTTGCCCTTTGTTGCAATAGAGCAACTTACAGTCAGAGTAATGTTTTATAATGGTTGCAGAATACTTAATTTCATTATTGACAATAAGCAACGCTTCATCGATTAAAACATTCATATCTACATACTCATAAACATCTTCATCTGAAATCCTGGCAAAATTACGCATGGTCATCACTATTTTAGCCACACGTTTTAAACCTGTTTCAGAGTCGATCAACACATCTTCAAAATCCTCGAAAATGAAATCCAAGTCTCTATCTTTCCAAAGTCTCTCCATTTTACTTATAGCTTCAGCGTAATCTTCCGCTCTTTCTATTGAACTCATCTCTCTGCTCATTGAAATAAATTCTGAAATTGAATTAACATAGTCCTTTGCAGTGGATAAATTGCTCATAACAAAGGCCAATGGATTGTTGATTTCATGTGCTATTCCTGCTGCAAGTTCACCAATTGCCACCATTTTTTCCTTTTGAACGAGATAATATTGTGCTTCTTTTAGCGCCTTATTGGTTGCCATGAGTTCTGCATTTTGCTTTTCCATTTGAATTGCAGCGCATTTAATCTGATAGTCATTTTGAATCTCTCTTATAACCGCTTTTACTCGAGAGACAAATTCAAGCTCATTAAAAGGTTTTCTTATATAATCTGTAGCGCCATAATCAAAACATTTCTTCAATGTCTGAGTGTCTTCAATTGTCGTTAGCATGATGATTTTAGGCAAGTCTACACAGTTATTATCCATCAGTTTTTCAAGAACTTCTATACCGGAATACTTTGGCATAATAATATCCAGCAAGACCAAATCACATTTGGACGCCATTATAAACGTCAAAGCTTCTTCACCATTAGAAGCAAAAAAGATCTCGCCCTCTATATGGTTTGCAATGAGTGTATCCCTTGCAATTGCTTGATTGATTCTACTATCATCCACTATAAGGATTCTCATATTTCACCTGCTTATCTCCACTAGGTCTCTCTACAACGTGCCTCCTTATTATTATACCAAATTTTGAGTGGATAAATCAAAGAACATAGAGAAAGCTTTCCCCACGTCCTTTAAACTTTGTTTAATATGCTGACATTCAAATTTGCTACTCTAAATGTTGCTTGAATCTAACAGATGCCAAAGTCAGTAAAATCAATGAAAACCCGAGCAAGAAAAGCGCCTGCTGATATATAATTTCAAGACCTACGCCTTTTACGATAATCCCTCGTAAAATTTCCAGAAAATAAGTCAAAGGGATCAAGTATCCTGCGTAAAAAATAGGCAACGGCATTGCCTCTCTAGGAAAGACAAACCCACTGAGCAGTACACTTGGCAATATAATAAGCAATGTCATTTGCATGGCTTGAAGCTGATTTTTAGAGATTGTTGATATCATCATACCTATGGCTAAGGAACAGAAAATAAAAGCATTTCCCAAAATCATTAATAGCATAAAACTACCCATCAAAGGTATTTTAAAGTAAAGAATCCCTATGCCAAGCGTAATGAGAAAGTCTATATTGCCAACGACAATATAGGGAATCATCTTGCCTAAAATGAGTTCGTGTGCTCTAATAGGGGATACCATCAGCTGTTCTATCGTTCCCTTTTCTCTTTCTCTAACCAAAGAAAATGAAGTCAACATCACTGTGATATTCTGCATGATCAATCCAATAAGTCCAGGAATCGTAAAGATCGTACTCTTCATAGAGGGGTTATACCACACATTCGTTGAGAGATAAATACCTTGTTCCATACGCTGTTTCATTGTAAAGGCCTTACTGAGTAAGTTAGCACTTTGAAGCGCGGTTCTCGCAACTGTGGGATCTGAACCATCCACAATTAATTCCACCTCACAATTGCCTGTGGCAGTCAAATTTTTTGAAAAACCCGTGGGAATAATTAAAGCCGTTTTAATACGCCCTTTTTCAACTAAGCGCTGTAACTCAGAGGTATCACTTACATCCGTATAGAGTTGAAAATAGTCGCTGGTGATAAAAGATCTGACAAATTCTCTACTTTCAAAAGTTTGATCACCATCTAAAACGCCAATATATATTTGATCCACCTCAGTGTTAACCGCATATCCAAAAATGAGCATAAAGAATAGGGGCATCATGATAAGCATTGCCACACTGGCTGGATCGCGCCTGATGTGAATGAATTCTTTTATGATAATATGCTTAAATCGATTCATCTTTTGCCTCCTTTTCCTTGATAAATCTCAAGTTGTCAAAAGAATGCTTTATGCTTGTATGCGTTACCTCTTCAACCAATTCTATAAAAACATCTTCAAGATTATTCGCATTATGAGTTTTAATAAGCGCTTTTGGAACACCTTCAATTAATTTTCGACCACTGAAGATAAACCCGACTCGATCACAACTTTGAGCTTCATCCATGTAATGTGTTGTGACCAATATGGTGATTCCCTGCCTAGATAATTCAAAGAGCATCTCCCAAAACAATCTTCTGGATACTGGGTCGACGCCTGCTGTGGGTTCATCTAAAATGAGTAACTTGGGCTTATGAATAATAGCGCATCCAAGTGCCAATCGTTGTTTCCATCCCCCAGACAAATGTCCTGTAAGTTGATGTTCTCTGCCATTAAGGCCTGCCATTTCAACAATTTGAACAATTCTTTCCTTGATCTCATTTTTGCTCAATCCATAGATATTAGCAAAAAAGGTGATATTCTCTATAACGGTTAAATCCTCATACAAGCTAAATTTTTGTGACATATAACCTATACCATTTTTTATGAGATTGCTGTGCTTGTAAACATCATAGCCCAGAACACGCCCTGTCCCGCCACTGGGTTTAATAACACCGCATATCATCTTAATTGTCGTTGATTTGCCCGCACCATTCGGTCCCAGCAATCCATAGATTTCGCCTTTCTCTATACTCAACGATACTTCCTTAACTGCTTTCAAATCACCATAGTCTTTTTGAATTTTGTCCAAAATAATAATGGGTTCATTCATTCTATTACACCTGCCTCAAGTTCAACATCTACCATCATGCCGCTATGAAGTTCAGCACGTTCTTCGAGATTCGCTTTCACTTTAAAAACAAGGCTTTGTCGGTCTGCTTTTGTCGAAATATTTTTAGGCGTAAACTGTGCATAATTTGATATTTCAGTAATTTGGGCCCCAACGGTCTCACCAGAACCATCCAGTGTGAGTTTAATCTGCTCACCGAGCTCAATTCTAGAAAAATCCGCTTCTGACACGTAAAATTGCACATAAAGGCTATCTTCCTCGAGCAAATCCGCTAAAACAGTACCTGTGGATAAGATTTCATTTTCATTAAAGTACATATGTCGTACAATACCATTGGATGGTGCAAGTATACGCGTTTCTTCTATTTTTTTCTCTATGCTTTGAAGTGAAATTTCAGAGAGCTTTAAATCAGATTTGGCAATTTCTATTGTGTGCAAGTTCGTCCCTGCCAGCAAATCATCATAAGTCAGATTGACCTTCTCATACTCTTTCTTTAAAATATTTAGATCTGTCAGAGCACGTTGATATGACAAATTAAGCTGATCCACTTGATCTGTACTGATAGCGTTGTTTTCCAGCAACTTTTTAGCATCTTCCAGCGCCTCTTGCTTTATTTTTAAATCATCTGTAGCCAGTCCAATTTTTAATTTGAGACTCTCTTGCTGTATCATAAGTTGTTCGAATTCATTTGCATCTGCCCCTTCTATTAAAAGATCCAGCTTATTTTGCTTCATGGCAATTTCAGATACAATTTTATCCCTTTGAAATACCAACTCACTGTCATCGACAACTGCAATTAGGTCTCCTTTGGCAACAGTTTGGCCTTCTTTTACCTCAATTTCCATGATTTTTCCACTTGTCTGTGACATTGCCTTCGTGATATTGCGCTCTATAAACCCTGTGTATATAGGTTCCAAATCTGATTCGCCTGTACTGGTGTAAAACCATACACTGCCCAAAATAACAACTACCATCCCTATAAAAATTCGCTTCTTCATGATAGACTCCTTTTCTACTCTATATTTATGAGTTGAGCATTATACCCTTCATCAAAATCCTTTTGACTTGCAACATTTCTCTTTTGATTTCAACTTCATCAAAGGGTTGATTCATAATGACTCTTTTGAGAACACTACTAAATAAGCCTGATGCTATCATTCTTAAAATAATTTCATCATCAAGCTCGGGATCAATGAGTCCAAGGTCTCTTTGAACTTTCATAAATACTCTAAAATCCTTAAAAATAGGATTTACAACTTGATCTAATACAAGGTCTCTCAAATCCGTGTGATACTGCACCTCAGTCAACATAACTTTCAACAAGGCATGATTTTTTAAAATGAGCTGAATTCGATCTTCTATGATCATGTCAAATACTTCATCCAGTGATTTATCTGCGCTACTTGTTAAAATTCTCTGTATGGGTTTGTAGGCAAGTTCTCTTCCTAAAACTTCAATTGCCTTATTGACAATAGCTGTTAAAAGGCCCTTCTTCGTTTTATAATATTTAAAAATAATGGCTTCACTTATATCGGCCAAAATTGCAATTTCACTTGTCTTCGTTGCATTATAGCCTTTTTCAGAAATAATTTGCACTGCAGCATTTAATATTTGTTTCTCCGTTTCTTCACGTTTACCCATTTAAAACCTCCCTCTTTACAAAAGTGAGTAAGTACTTACTTTCTTACTAATTATACACCTTTCTCCCCGGGAGTCAATAAAAAAAAAAGCGACAATTCAAACGCATCCTATCAATGATAAGTTAAAAAAGCATTATGACGCAAATCTCTTACTTGCCTTAAAGCTTAATTTATCTTATAACAGAATGTTTTTAAATTGCCGCGCTTAAACGCTATTGACTTATACTTGTTCCCTTTAAACAACATGTTTTTTATTTTAATGTGATTTTGCAAACAACATCGCCTTTTTTCAAAATACCATAATGAACCTTAATCGTCTTAATGGACTGCATTTCTGTAAAAACAACAGGTGTAATCGTTTCTTTATTCAACGCTGTTATTATGTCACTATTAAAATTTAAAAGTGCTTGCCCTGTTTTTATAGTACATGGCGGTTCTAATAATCTTTCAAACCCTTCACCTTTTAGCTCAACTGTATCGATACCCACATGAATGATCATTTCAACCCCTTCTTTAGATTGAATTCCAATGGCATGATTTGTTGGAAATATTTGAATCAATTCTCCATCACAAGGGCTACAAATTGTATTAATACCTGCCTTTGGCAAAATTGCAAAACCATCTCCAAGCATTTTTTGAGAAAATACGTGATCGGGGACCGTCTTTAAATCGACCACCTCACCTTCAAATGGCATCTCAATACGAACCGATTTTGAATTTTTTAAAAAATTAAACATCTGACACCGCCTTCTTTGTGCTCAATACATATTTATTGTTGTCCTATCATATCATGAAATCCTTCAAAGAGACTATCTCTTTGAAGGATTTATTTTACATAGGCTACCCTAAAATTTGTTTCATTTCTTCCGCAATAAGTTCTGCTTTTGTACCTACTATAACTTGAATATTTGTATTACTTGGTTTTATTGAACCTGATGCACCCAGCTTTTTAAGCGCTTCTTCATCTACTTTGTCATTCGTTTTGAGCGTCATTCTGAGACGTGTTATACAAGCATCCACTTCTATAATATTTTCTTTTCCCCCCAATGCATTGACATAACCAAATGCGACATTGGAAATACCCAGTTCTTCAATGAGCTCATCATTGCCACTTTCATTTTCACCCCTACCAGGCGTTTGCAAGTCAAGCTTCTTAATGACAAATACGAACACCACATAGTAAATTGCGCCAAATATCAATCCTACTGGAATCAATAAAAACGCCTTTGTTGCCAATCCAAAGTTTAAGAAATAATCGATCGCACCCGCTGAAAATCCAAAACCATGTAAAATGCCAAGGCTTGAAACAACTGCCAAGGAAATACCTGTTAAGACAGCATGCACAAAATATAAGACTGGTGCAAGGAACATAAACATAAATTCGATTGGTTCAGTAATCCCAGTCAAAAAGGAAGTAAATGCAACTGAAAATAGCATGCCACCAACTGCTGCTCTGTTTTCTTTCTTTGCAGTCGTATACATAGCAAGTGCCACTGCAGGAAGACCAAACATCATTACTGGGTAGAAACCTGCCATAAATGTACCTGCAGTTGGATCGCCAGCAAAAAATCTGCTCAAATCACCCGTTGCACCGCCGTATTCACCAAATATAAACCATAAGAATGAGTTGAGCACATGATGTAATCCGACTGGAATCAACAATCTGTTGAGGAATCCGAATACGCCTGCACCAAGCGCACCTGCACTTATAATCCAAGTGCCAAGCGAATCAATACCCAACTGAATTGGCGGCCAAATGTAACCGAATAAAACCCCAAGCACCAAAGCGCAAAGAGATGTGACAATTGGAACAAATCGCTTACCGCCAAAGAATCCCAACCAATCTGGCAATTTAATATCATGGAATTTGTTATAGAGTACACCTGCCATAATACCTGCGATCATACCCGCTAAAACCCCCATGTTAATTTTAGGATTTATTGCAGTTGTAACGTCTTTAATGACAAGATATCCAATTGCACCAGCAAGTCCTGCGGCCCCTTGATTACTTTTAGCAAGTCCAAATCCAACCCCAATTGCAAATAAAAGTGCTAAATTGTTAAAAAGTGCGCCACCAGCCGCTGAGATAATCGGAATATTAAAGACATCTGGCTGACCAAGTCTCAGTAAGAGTGCTGCAACGGGTAATGCTGCAACTGGTGTCATCAATGCTTTTCCGACTCTTTGAACGTTTCCAAAACCTTTGTTCATGAAAAATTCCTCCCTTTCAAAAAATAAGATAAATGCCATATATATCACAACCTTTTCACATATGTGCCAAGGTCATAATAATCCATAATATAATCCCTGTCATATACTATCCAATAAAAAAGGCATGAGACAAAAAGCAATGCTCTCATTGCTCTTTGACTCATGCCTGAATAAACAGTAACACGTCAGCTTCTTCTTATGCGATCAATGTGAAGGGTCATATAGACCATCTCATTTTTGGAGACTTTCTTATTTAAAGATTTTTCAATATATTCAACCATTTTCTCTGAAACGGCAAATGCTTCTGGAAATTGTATCTTCACCGTATCCCCCAAGGGATTCTCTATGGCTTCACCCTTTTCAATTCGATCAAGGCAATACCATAAATGGCTCACCAGCCGATCATAAATCAAAGTACCCATTTGCATTTTTTTTGCCAGCTTCTTTTCAATGATTTCAATTAAAGATTTGATAATCCGCGTATTCTTAACAGTATCTTTCACGTCCTTTTTATGTCTTGCTGCATGTATATGAAGTGCAATAAAGCCCACTTCACTCTCTGGAATTTCAATTTGAACCGAATGACTAATCATCTGCTGCGCTTTTAATCCCATCTTATACTCCTCTGAATACAGCATTTTTATTTCATAGAGAAAGGGATTGCTAATGTCTAGTCCATTTTTAATGCGCTCAAGCGCAAAACTTATATGGTCCGATAGAACTAAAAATAACTTTTGACTTATTTGTCCAAATTCTTTTTCAGCTTCAGACACAATTTCAGCACAAACACCTAACACAGCACTGTCAATTCCTTTGAGTAAGCTCAAATAGTGTTCTTTATACTTTTCGTCATAGGTTCTAAAGGTTCTATCAATCTCATGATCTTCTAGGAAAATCGTTTGTCCAGCTTTTCGATTAAAACCAAGTCCTTTTCCAATTAAGATGACTTCTTGATCAGAATCATGTTCATTCGCCAATATTACATTATGATTCATGGGTTTTATAATCCTATACTCCACAAGCTCCCCCTAAAACACCCAAATACAAAAACAAAAAAGCACGAACGCTAATGAATACTCTCATTAAGGTTCATGCCTGATTTAACAGTAACATACCATTTCTAATGTTTGATTTAAAAAAATAATATCACCATCAAGAACTTGTGTCAACGCTTTTTTTGATCACAAGCCCCAATGATTTTGAGTTTCACGGTCTTCTTCTGCTTCTACAAAGAACACAATCGTCTCTTTTTCAAAATCAAATGCACGCCCTATGATAATATAAAGTTTGCCTTCTACCAACAAATGATCTTCTTCCATCACCTGATACGGGTCCAACTTAAACTGATCTCTATTTAAAATTTTTAGAACCTCTTTAGCCACAATTTTTACAATCATAAAACCTCCATTAATGCCGTCACATATCCTTTAGAAAAGTATATACCCTCAATTAAATATTTACAACACATCTATTGCGATTTATACAAACATTTCAACCGCCATTTTGGCAACCAGTGTAAAAGATACGATGACAAAGATGGGTTTGATAAATTTAGAGCCCTTGGTCACCGCTAAATGCGTGCCTACTCTGGCCCCTATCATCATGGAAATTGCCATGGGCACTGCATAGTATAACACCACTTTCCCATTGATTAAAAACAAAAATAACGCGGATAAATTACTTGCTAAATTAAGTACTTTTCCATTAGCAGCTGCCTTTTTAAAATCAAAACCAAAGAGTTTTATTAGCGAAAATATTAAAAAGGAACCTGTACCCGGACCAAAAAAACCATCATAAAAGCCAATTAAAATGGCTACCAATCTTCCTTTCATGTAGGTTAATCCCGAGGGCTCTTTATAATGATCTACAAGGCCTAAATTTTTATTAACAAGTGTATAGATGCCAATAATAGCAACCAGAAAAATAATCATCGCCTTCAAGAAATCTGGATTAAGACCCAAGACAACATTGACGCCTATAGCGGATCCAATCAGTGAAAAAGGCACTAATCTTATAAGCATTTTTTTGTTGAGATTTCCCGACTTAAAATAATGATAAGCACTGCTGATTGCGCCTGTACTGGATGCAAATTTGTTAGTGCCAAGTGCTAGATGTGTTGGAATTCCTGTAGCAAGCAATGCTGGAACACTTATGAGCCCACCACCTCCTACCATTGAATCCACAAGTGCTGCAAAAAAACCAGCTAAACAAATAATAAATAACGTCACAATATCCTCCCATGTAATATCCGTTAATCTCTAAGTCAATACCTTTAAAGCAAAATCTTTTTAACGGATTTCATATTGTCTATTTTCATGTATTCAAACCATTCAGTCAGATCTAACATAAATGTTTTGTGGTGCTCAATAGCTTTGGAAAAGACTTGAAAATAATCTAATATGAGTTCATCTGTCAATCCTTTATGGGCTATTGCAATACCTAAAAGCTGTCGTTTCATCATTTGATATCTACACAGCATCAAAAGGTAGGCATGGAATATCCACTCTGCCTCAGTAAAGGGAAAGAGTGATTTAAACATGTGATTCACAAAATAATTTTCAAATATATAACCTCTATTTTCAAAATATGAGTCATAGTATTGATGCTTTAAAGCTCTCAAATTTAAGTCTCTATCCTTTAACACTTTTTCGGATTCTTTATAATGATGTAAAAATCGTTCAGAAACAATCGTCGATTTTGGGTCCAATATATCTAAAATTTGTTTTGATCGTTTAATCATATTGTTGCTAAGCGCATCCAAGTCATATTTTGAAACATTTTTTTTCCGACATTGATTCATCAGATTTGTAATCTCATCTTTGTTGCGTGCTTGAGTTAAACCATATACAAACTGTCCAATAATTTCAAAGCGCTCTTCTAAACTGAAAGCACCATCCTGCATGATATCCAAACAAATCCATCTAATTTTTTGAAGTTGTTCTGCAGGTTTACCCTTAAATGCCTTCAACTTTGTATTCACATCGTAACTGATCATCACTTGGCGTTTATCCGCCCATTCAGCAGTTTCAAATTGAACGCCCTTAGAGTTAAACAAAACACTCTTTGCGATTTCTGGGCATGATATGGAGGCTGAAACTTCTAATCTATTATTGATTCGATTGTATATCCTAGGGTACTGGGCGCAAACATTTGACAAGTATGCCTCTCCATATTTGCTTTGAATTTTACAAAGCTTTGTATCGTCTAAAAAAGGGCATCTTTTATTCTCCATTAAGGAAACAACTGCAAAATTCACAGTGCAGTCATGCTCCGCCATATTGACGTGTATAAAATCCTTAATGAGCGTTTCTAAAGGATTCCCCTTTATTTTTTGATATTTTTCAAAAGTCTGCTCATCGATATCAACATCCCAACCAATGCAACAGTTGTCCACACAAGGAGAGCCGATACACTTAAAAGCTTCCATATAATCGGGTCTTAAAATTTTCATCAGTTTCCCCCCCTATTCGCTCTGACTTTTTCTAAGCAAGCAGAGGGAATCCAACCATATTCATGATTATATTTTATGAACGCATAATTGCCATAGTTGCCAATAAATCGAACGCAATCCCCTGCTTCAAGGTAATGCAACTTAAATATATAGTCCTCTGTACAGTACGTTTTGTCTTCTATTTTTTGTATGAACTCATTTTTGACAAAACCAATCTCACCTGTGGATTTTTTTAAACAGAGAGAAAATTCAGGTAAAGCTTCAATGACTTCTATTGCATTGTCATTCCACATAATCTTAAAGGGCTTACCCGCCATTAAGTGAGGCTCAATACTTGTTAGGCTACACTGCTTGACTCTGATCTCCTCAAGATCATCTGAAAAAAATGTCTTGTATTCATAAGCATCTCCTCTTTTCTCAATGACAAGAGCATTGACTTGACCATGCCACTTTACACTATAACCACCGTCAATATTTAAAATTTGTTTTTCAAAATCAAGAATTGGGTTTGCAAGTAAACGTTGATCTAAATAATTCAATACTGGCCAATGTCCCACCACAACAATTTTATCTAAACGATGCTCCGATTCATAAAAAGCAGGATATGATAAAAGTGTTTTTTTGTCTATACTACTTTCCGATTCTATACCTGCATGAACAAAGATAAAAGGCGGTGCGCATAATCCCCAAGGCAAAGCTTCTAAAAAATCCAGCTCACTGGCATAGTGTTCTTGAAGTACGCTTTGGACCTCATTTGGATCAAAAGATTCAGTTCTGATATCAATGCAACAAGCTTTATCATATAAATCACTGATAAGTGACGGATAATTAACCTTATCTAGATAAGTTTGTATCATACTTTGTCTTTCAGGATTTGTAATCATCTGATGCACAAAAGATTCACAATTTCCAGAAAGGATAAATGTATTGGGTCTTCTTTGAAGTAACATAGCACGGTAAAGCATTTCTATATTTTGCGGTCCTTTTTCTATAAAATCGCCCAAGATAATGAGCAAATCTTCGTCCTGTAATTTTATCTGGTCCAGTAGTGCATCAAGATGCACTAGGCCACCATGAATATCGCTGATTACAATAATTCTCTCACACTCACCCAATGTTATATTTATTAGTCTTTCACTCATATTTGCCTCACACTTTAGTTAATCCAAGTTGATTATAGCACAATTGTACTGGGTATAATACAACATCATATAAATTCAAGGAGGTTTTTATGTCACTACATTGGCGCGATGAATTCTCAATAGATCATTCAGAAATTGACAATCAACATAAGATCTTATTTAAGCTGCTCAATAATTTAGAAGAGTCTACTTATTCCACAGATTTTGAAGATATTATTCCCAGCACATTAGAAGAACTAAAAAATTATGTTGAAATACATTTTGAAACAGAAGAAAAATACATGGCCGAAAAGGAATATCCAGGGCTTCAAGAACATCATCAAATTCATGAAGATTTGAAAAAACGTGTTTACGAAGAAATCAAGTTAAACCACGATGAAGGTTATAGCACCATAAAAGTCATGCACCTCTACAATTTTTTAAAGAAATGGATTGAAGAACACATCCTGATTGAAGACCATAAATTTTAGTAAATGCCAGTGTGATTATAGTGATTTTAAAATGAACTCTTCAAGGGTACAATTCTATTTATTTTATAAAATTTGTATCCTTCTTTTTGTGTTACTTCATCTATCGTAAAATAGCCATGTCTCATGAACTGAAATTTATCTTCTGATTCGGCGCTTTCCAAAGCTTTCTCCACTAAACAATTGTTCAAAATAATATGAGAATTCGGGTTGATTTTCTCATGCCACGAAAGCGATTTGTCCCGTGCAATCTCATCATCTTCAAATAATCTGTCAAACAAGTGAATTTCCGCTTTTATATTTTCGGTTGCATGTACCCAGTGTATTGTCCCTTTTACTTTGCGTCCACTGAAGCCACTACCACTTTTTGTCTCTACATCATATGTGCAGAGCAGCTCCACAGGATTTCCCGCCTCATCCACACGTACATCATTGCACTTTATAAAATAAGCCCCTTTAAGTCGCACTTCACCTCCAAGTGTCAGTCTTTTAAAGCCTTTTATAGGCGATAGCATAAAATCATCTCCTTCGATGAATAAATGCTTTCCAAAAGGCACTTGACGCATTCCAAGAATCTCATTTGAGGCGTTGTTATCTATTGCCAACCATTCCAACTTATCATCGGGATAATTTGTAATCGTCACCTTGATTGGATTTAAAACACACATCAAACTTGGCACTCTTTCTTTTAAATCTTTTCTAAGACAATGATCCAACATTGAAATATCCACTGTACTTTGGTCTTTTGAAACGCCTAAACTGTGTATAAAGTCACTAATGGCTTCCTTGGTATACCCTCTTCGTCTCAATCCTTTAATCGTTGGCATTCTAGGATCATCCCATCCACTGACGTATTTGCCATAGACCAACTCTTTTAGATATCGTTTACTGGTGACTACGCCAGTCATATTCATACGACCAAACTCTCGTTGTCTAGGAGGTTCTGCAATTTCGAGCGTTTCAAGTACCCACTCGTAGAGGGGTCTGTGATTTCTAAATTCAATTGAGCAAAGAGAATGCGTCACACCTTCATAGGCATCTTGCAAGGGATGTGCGTAGTCATACATGGGATAAATGCACCATTTGTCACCTGTTCTATAATGTGATTCATGAAGAATTCGATAAATCACTGGATCTCTCATGTTTATATTTGGAGAAGCCATATCTATCTTTGCTCTTAAAGTTTTACTGCCATCTGGATAAACACCTGCTTTCATTTCTTCCAATAATTTTAGATTCTCTTCAATTGTTCTTTCCCTATAGGGGCTGTTCGTACCTGCTTCTATAAGTGTGCCTCTCATATCTCTGAGCTCATCTTGAGATAAATCACATACATAGGCCTTTCCAAGTTTTATTAATTTTACAGCGCAATCATAGAAAAAATCGGAATAATCTGAACCGAAGAAAATTCGCTCTTCATCAATCCATCCCATCCATTTCATATCCTCTATAATGGCATTTACGAACTCCATGTCTTCTTTAAGTGGATTGGTATCATCAAATCTCAAGTTAAATTTACCGCCAAACTTATGAGCTGCAAAATAGCTGAAATGGATGGCATATAAACTGCCAATATGAAGATATCCATTGGGTTCAGGTGGAAATCTCGTGCATATTGGTCTCGTGTACTCACCATTTAGAATATCTTCTGCCATCATCTTGTGAATATAATTATCGTTCATCCTATACCTCCTAAAATATAAAATCAAAAAATAAAAAAACATCCATTCCCGAGTCTTTAAACTCGAGGACGAATGTTATATCGCGTTGCCACCTCTATTCGTTGATCCCTCACAGAATCAACCTCATCAAGTACGCCAAATGGGGATACTCTAGCTCTATAACAGGAGCACCTGTCGTAACATCACAGAACAATGTCGCATAAATAACGCTAACCTTTTATTGTTCAGATCCATACGCAGCTCAGAGGCTTGTTTCTTTAATCTCGTCAATATTCACTTTCAGCATACGTGAACTCTCTTGGATTGCCTTGATTACTTACTCTTCTCTTCGTAGCTTTTAAATTGCTTATTTTTTTAACTGCTCATTCTAATTTTACTTAGAATAGCATATGATGATTTGAACGTCAACTGCCACTTGTAAATATTAAAAAAATATCATTTATTTTAAATCCGCATTTCTAAAACGCATCAAATACAAGTGATTGCCTTTGCCAAATTTCATGATGTTCCATTAGCAGTCATGACTTTAAATTGTGCTCTTTTGGGACTTAAAGGCTCTTTTCTGTTCGTACATAGCTTGATCCACTCTATGGAAAAAAGTACTAAAATCCATGTTGGTTTCCAGATCTGAATATGAAAAAACATCGTGTCCAACAGCTATACTTAAATTATAGCGTTGTCGATCTTCAACTTTTTCAAGTAAATTGTTGAGTTGAGCTGTGGCAGATTTATATTTTTCTAGATCTATATCCTTCAGTAGACATGCAAACTCATCTCCCCCTAATCGATAGCACTTTCCCAATCCCGAAAAAGCGGTTTGAATCGAATCATATGTCCACTTGATAATGAGATCACCTTCACTGTGTCCAAATGTGTCGTTAATATTCTTGAGGTTGTTGATATCTAAAAGGACTACCCTGAATATATTTCCAGAAACTCTGCCCAACAATTCATCTAAATCGCGCTCAAATGCAGCACGATTATTGCCTCCGGTTAGAATATCCCTGTAGGCCATCTTCTCTAGCAATTTAGATTCATTTTTTAACACCAATAAATTATTAAAGTATTTGATGCTCTCCATGAATTGAAAAAACATAAAGACGCCGAAACCCAATTTGCTATACAGAATTAATAAGTCAAATTTTTTACTAAAAAAAACGCTGATTTCTAAAAAGCCTGTCACAATTAATACACTTAGATGCATAAGATACATACTTGCTTTTTTATTTTTCAAAACAAAACTCTCGTAGATCATCAAACTGAGAACCCATGAAATTAAGCATCCAATTGCGAGGAGAGTGATAGGTGTTGTCGAAATAAAAGGACCGATTCCAGTCATTTGAAATAAAATAGCCAAAAAAAACATTTTATAGAATATACTGACAATGATCTTGATGGTTTTTTCATGTTTAGATAAGACGACAATACCTAAGTATTTAGTAAGCGCAATTGTGAAAAGCGGTAACATCAAATAGCTTATGCCTCCAAGAATAAATCTATTCCCAGTTATCAGCTGTAACACTCGCATTTCAGAAATCATCCATATGCTAGATGAAATTGAAAACAACCCCAAATAGAACAATCGATGATCACCTATTCGGCTTAAAACAATAGATGCAATAACTGCCAATACCCCTGTAATCAACATTGTAATGGCAACAATCAACCCAGTTATATTTCTATTTACAACATCATAAATCAGAGCTTCTTTTTTACCATAAAAAAGTGGATTAAGCAAACCTGAAAAAGTATCTATTCTTGTTCTAAATTCAATACTCAATTCTCTACCAGCCATGTTGTCCGGCAGTTCTACAAAATGCCACATGCTAACCTCAGGAAATACCAATCTTCCCTCATTTATACGATTACTTTGATAGATTACTTTATGGTCAGCAACTACAGTAACATCTTGCATAGATGCACGTATTCTAAGAGACATGCCCTCTGGGAATGCCTCATCCAAAATTTTTTTCACTTTAAATACTGCATCATTGTCAACGTCTTTAATCGTATAGGGCAAATTAACATGTTCTATTTTCTGCTTATCCGTCAAAACTTGCCAGTCCATATTTAAATCATACACCGGGCCCTTGGCAATCGATAAATCCTTCTCTGGAGAAAGACTTGCGATGAAAATAATGAAGGTAAAAGTCAATAAAAAAGTAATATATGGTTTTGCTTTTTTTAATTTTTGTACGCTTTCTAAAAACGCTTTCCTAGATTCCACAATGACTCCTGATTTATTTAATCTTAGATGTATGATTTATTGTTTGATGCCTCTGTAACAGTTTGATACACCACTAACATACTCCTGTATCCGTTTTCTAAGTTCAAACTGCTTTCCTATAAGCGATTACCCCATTTTGAACTTTACGTTAGGACGGACTTGCTATCCCACCATAAAAAACATCACTTATTACAAAATGATGTTCTTTAATTGAGTAACCACTTTGATTTAATGCAGATTCAAAGTCTCTATTGAGGTGACATCCATTTGCAATTGTTTTCCAAGCCGGAGTCAAAAAGTTCATAACAGGTGCTTTAATAGGTGACTTAGACAATACATGCTCAATAAAAATAAACGTTCCACTTGGTTTTAAAACGCGCTTTATTTCTGATAATCCTTTGAGAACATCTGGTACCGAACAAAAAATAAGCGTTGAAACCACCGTATCGAAAGTATTATCTTCAAAAGGCAAATTTTCAACATTCAGTTGCATCACTTTCACATTTCCGTCTGGCACCTTTTCCAATAGAAGATCTAATTTTTCCCGGATCTTAGACTCGATTTTTTCAGTTTCATCAAGATCGGATGCAATCAAATGAGACACTTTGTAAACATCATAGTACAAGAGATTGGCGCCACTGCCAACACCAAGTTCTAGGCAGTTTCCACTTGCCTTTGAAATCAATTGCATTCTCATTTCTTTTAATCCACTGTTTTCAAATGGGGCCATAAATAAATCATATATATTCACATGCTCATCCTTTCTTTGACAACTTTCTTTGACAACTTTCTCTGTCAACTCTCATAAGAATATCCGATTCCATTAATCCTATAGAATAACGCCAAGATAAAAATGGATCAAGAAATGGCAGAATAAGCCCACTATTCATAAGCCCATACACCTGCCATCACTTTATCAAAATTTCTCTTTTAACTTTTCATAAGCATCTAAGATTTCAATAAAAATACTGGAATCGCCACCTTTGTCAGGATGATGCAACTTGGCGAGCTCTTTAAAGCGTTTTTTGATCTCTTCTTCCGTGGCATGCACATTTAACCCCAATGCCTCTAAATGAATTGGATCAAATAACTGCGTCAGTGGAAGTCCATTCTCTTTATAATACTGGTGATATACAGCGAAAAAAAAACATGTAAAGACTTCTTTTCGATCCTCATGCGACATGTCTAATAAAACGGTTACAGGATAAGTCACTTGATTCGATTTAAGATCTGATGAAAAAAACTGATTCCAAATTAATGCCACGCCCTCTGGTCTTGGTCTATAACTAAATCTAATGGCGATCTCTTGCTTCTTTAATTGCCTCAATTTTTTCACAAGTTCCATCCTATTCATTAAGTCCCCCCCATAGATTTTAAGTTCTACTCATCTTTAGCTGAAATGGATTTCAAATCATCCTCAATTATTTCCAATCGTTTTTCAAGCTTTTTATACTTTTTATATACAAAATATGGAATTCCAATAAAAAGTGCTAATATTAACACTATATTGAGTAATTGAAAAATAAATGTCCAACTTATTGCCACTAATCCAAGTCTCAACGGCTTGCCTCCATTCTCATTATAAAATTAACAGGTTATATAAAATAAACAATTATTCTAGAGTATTGTCACCCGATTCTAAAAGCGGCTCATACATCATGAGCGCATGATTTTCACATACGTGCTCATCTATAATTTTATCATCATTCATACTTTTTACAACTCTTCTTATTTCATTGTGTCTGACATATGCACCCCAAAATTGAAGTGTGAATTTATGATTTCTCTCATAAATATTGTATTTAAAATACTGAGGCCTATTGGATAAAATAATGCCCACCAAACAATCATTCTCTATAAAAAGCCTAATTTGATAATCTTCATCGGTATCGTTTAAAATGCGCAAATCCCTGTAATTATAAACACAAGTGGCGCCGCTTCCAAAAGGTTGCGTCCTGTTGGCATCCGGAAAGACATCAAAACTATGACGATGCCTTTCTGTAACTGTAAGTGGCGTATGTAATGTCATCCAGTAAATTAGATTGGAGAGCTGACAAAGTCCGCCACCAACACCTGCTTTAAAGCTGCCATAGTGCAAGATCATGCCATCTTTATAGCCTTTTGAAGCAGTGGGATTACCGATCAATTTCCAATAAGAAAAAGTCTCTCCAGGTTTGATGATAATCCCATCAATTTGTCTAATCGCAATTTTCAAATTATTGACTTTGTTATCTTGCAACCACATATCGACATTTTTTAAGGGTCGATATAATGGCGTTTGATGCTTGATAATGCAAAAATCCAAATTTATCTTTGAGTTCTGTTTTGCAAATTTATGATGGTGAATAAACCATTCTATATAACGTCTATAAGTGTAATACTTACGTCCCAAAAAAGCCCTGAGTTTCGATCTGTATATGGGCTTCAGATGTTCAAATTGATCCACCTCAGTCCCTCCTATGTCAATTACTTAACTGCATTTAAAATAAAGAGTGAATAGGGTACATCACCCTTTCGAGTTGCCTTCACGCCAGAATAAAAGTTTTCTGATGCGATATTCTTAAACCCATACGTTTTTAATTTATCCGCAAGCTCTTGTTGACCAAAACCGTCATGACCATGAAAATCTTCATGACCTCCATGAAAATGTCCATCTTCTTTATTGATTTCAACAATGCATATTTCACCGTTCTCATTGAGGTGTTCATATAAAACAGAAAGAATATGATCCACATCTGGAATATGATGCAATACCATAGAACAGTAAATCACATCAAACTTTTCTTCTAGAGGCTGACATGTCAAATCCATTTTTATCGCTTGTATATGCGTTACTGATTCAGAATCCAAAGCATTTATTTTATTCTGAACGATCTCAATCATGCCTTCAGACGAATCAATCAATAAAAGTTTATCAAAATGTGATTTCAGATTGAAGCTCACTAGTGCTGTGCCACAACCGAACTCAAGACCAGAAACATAATGTTCTGATTTAAACTTTGATTTTATAGCCTCGGCAATTTTTTGACCTCTCTCAATATTCTTTTCGTCATCCCATTTTTTCGCAAGTTGATCAAAATTCATTTTTTCCTCCATTTTTAATAATCCTATTATGCCAATACTCTAAAAAATGTATTCCACTTTAGCTTTTTAGACTATACATGGTGATTTTTTCAGACTTCCGGATTGCATGGCCCCATCTATAAGCAATATGCATTCGCACTGTAAATGCATTTTCATTTTAATTCAATTATACAATAATAAAAATGAGCTTACTATAACTATATATAACAAATTCAATGGCTCACTTCTATCCATACCCACTTATAGTTCAGTTATCAATTTACTCGACGTTATAATTGGGCATTTACTTTCGCTTTATTCAAGCTTTCATATCGTTGTATATGAAAAACAGTGCGATCAAACCTTCATGCTGCCTTCTTATTCATGCGGTCTTCTTACTACTTTTAATATATATCCTAAAACACATCATTAAGACTCATTTCAACATAAAAACACCTTCAGTCATTTGTTTAAACAATCTGCTGAAGGTGTTCGGTATTCCTTTCGTCGCTCGAACGCATCTGCTTTGCTGTTGCTGCCTCTCGCTCTATAAGACAAAAGGTTGTTTTTTTCACTGTGTGAAAAACCAGTCGCTCGAACGCATCTGCTTTGCAGTTGCTGCCTCTCGCTCTATAAGACAAAAGGTTGTTTTTTTCACTGTGTGAAAAACCAGTCGCTCGAACGCATCTGCTTTGCAGTTGCTGCCTCTCGCTCTATAAGACAAAAGGTTGTTTTTTTTCACTGTGTGAAAAACCAGTCGCTCGAACGCATCTGCTTTGCTGTTGCTGCCTCTCGCTCTATAAGACAAAAGGTTGTTTTTTTCACTGTGTGAAAAACCAGTCGCTCGAACGCATCTGCTTTGCTGTTGCTGCCTCTCGCTCTATAAGACAAAAGGTTGTTTTTTTCACTGTGTGAAAAACCAGTCGCTCAAACGCATCTGCTTTGCAGTTGCTGCCTCTCGCTCCTTAACTTATTCTTCCCAGTTGTGATACACGTTTTGGACGTCGTCGTTGTCTTCCATGAGATCGATGAGTTTTTGCATGTTTTTGATGTCGTCTTCACTGGTGAGTGCTGTCATGGTTTGTGGTAGATAACGAAGCTCTGCCATGCTGAATTCATAGCCTTGTCCAGCTATTGCATCACGTACATCCGCGAAATCACCGATTTCTGTGTAGATTTCATAGTGATCTTCTTCAACCGAAAAATCTTCACAACCTGCTTCAATTGCTGCCATTTCTATCTCTTCATCATCCATGCCCTCTTTTTTATCGATAACAAGGACACCTTTGCGATCAAACATGAAAGACACACAACCATTAGTGCCAAGATTGCCTTTACCTTTTGAAAAATAACTTCTGACATCTGCTGCAGTTCTATTTGTATTATCCGTAAGACATTCCACAAGCACAGCCACACCACCTGGACCATAACCTTCATAAGTCAACTCAGTAAATACTGCACCATCGCCATCACCGACGCCTTTTTTAACCGCTCGATCAATGTTATCATTTGGCATATTTGCCGCTTTTGCTTTTTCAATTGCAGATTTTAGTGCTGCATTGTATTCTGGATCTCCGCCACCTTCTTTAGCAGCCACCATAATATATCTTCCTAATTTTGTAAACTCTTTTGCCTTTTTAGCATCTTGTTTACCTTTTCTTTGAATAATCGTTCCTATTCTTCCCAAAGTAATCTCTCCTAATCTCTTTATTAGCTATCCTTAATCATAGCATATCTTTACTGATTTTTAAAGCTATAATTGGTGTGAAAAATTACTTGCGAAGTCCTCATACAGACGTTTCTGTCCCGATTATATCATTAATAAGACTCTGGCTGTTCAAATGATTCATCTCATAAAATTTTGTTTACTGCACTCATTCTGATCAAGTGTCAAAGAATAGTCTCATAAGTCACTGTCTACGAAAAATTATAATCTCAATAAAGGGAACGCCATTTTCTCAGCATTCCCCTTATCCCATGTATGTCTAACACCTCTCTGTATTCAGTTTATGCTTATTTTAGAATCAAATTCTAAAGCTTAAAGATTTCGATAATCTCGCTGATGTGATCACATAATTTCACATCAGCAGGCACGCTTGATTCAAGTTTACTATGCGTAGATCTTATGCCCACAAAATGACCTCCAAATGATCTTGAAAACTCATAATCTGTGATACTGTCGCCCACAACAAGGACTTCCTCTGGTTTTAAACCAAACTGTCCACAAAAAACCTCTCCTATCTCAATATGAGGTTTAGGCGTCATAATGCCATCGTCCGCACCGATAAAATCAAAATAATTTAAAATGCTCACTTTTTCTAAACTCTTTAAACAAGAACTTAACGTATCTGAAGTGGCAATGCCAAGAAGATACACTTTTTCTGAAAGATATTTCAAAGTCTCAACAGTCCCCGTTAGCAACTCCACATCCACATGATCATCCAACGTCACTTGCTCAAACACCTCCATAATTTCTAAAAAAGCTATTGACTCTTCCTTATTAGAGAGTTGAGACCAAATGGTGGCAATCTCTGTAGTCGCAAGGTATTGAATCGCACTTTCTTTTTCAAATCCTTCAGCTCTATAACCTGCGTGTTTTTTAAATGCGCCCAAATCAGAAGCATATCCCAATTCTTTCAATCGCTCAAATACAATCTTTAAAATACCATGCCATGTTTTTTCAAATTCAATCAGTGTGCCATCTTTATCAAATAGTATGCCCTTTATCATCTTCAGAAAATGCCTCCATTAAAGTCCCTAATGAACCGGACCTTTTATTTCTTTCTGTGGAATACACTGGATTGACGTAGGCGACGACGTCGCCATTCATATCATAAATACCAAATCTAATCCAACTGTTTGCCAGCTCTAGAGAAACGGGTTGCTCTAAACTCATCGTAGCATGCTCTCGAGTTAATATGCCCTTTTGAATACATCTGCCATTGTAGATAAAGCGTCCTTCAAATTTTTCTGGAGCATCCACATCTCCATGCCACTTTAAAGATACCTCATACTGATCTAGGGTGCCCTTATAACCATCTCCCGGATTTATCAGTCCTGTCATAATATTCAAATCAAGTGACACCCACCTAGATACATAGCAACGTCCATTCCTCAGTCCGTCTTTTAAATTTTGGATGGATAAGCCATCGCAGAATACATAAGTTGATGGATCGCCATAAATACTTGGAGTCGATGCATTTTCATAATACTCCCACGTATAATTGTGTGCATCGCTACCGCCTACACCAAATAGAGTATAACCCTCTTCCCATATCCAATCTAGAAATGCGACTGCTTGTCGATTCGCCTTAGGTGCGTCCACATAAGTTGGATCACAAATAACCTCTAAAGTATCCATCTCTAAAATCGAATTTTCTTTTTCCTCATATGCCCACGGTTTCATGAAGGGATGATTGACCGATATAATGGCGGTTTCCCTATATGTTTTCACCCCTTTGAGAAGTATGTTTTCAGGTGTTTCGAGCAATGGTGACAACACATCAGCTGTATCAACACCCCAAATATTCACATGTCCGTTTGGCAACGTCAATTCAAAAGATGGCATGATCAACATTTGACTTTGCCTATGTCCAAAGGGCATTCGATTGTGTTCCGTAAGTGCCATAAAATCCAGTTTTGATTTTTCAAGTACATTTATTGCCTCATGAGGTGTCATCTTGCCATCAGAAAATGTTGTGTGCCCATGCAAGTCCCCACGATAATATCTGGACTCAGGATTTACAATTTTATCAGGGTCTAAATCTCTTGACGGACCAAACCATACCTTTTCGATATAAAACGACTCATCCAATACAGCTTGAATGACATCTGTCTCTATTCTCACCGTACAGACGCACATTGTCTCAGGTTCTTGTGCTTGAAGTACGATGAATTCGAATTTATATTCGCCCTCAAGGGGCTCATGCATCATCGCATTCATTGTCGCCATTTCTTTCCCAAATTGAATTGCTGTGGGAAAGGCATAATGTCCGTGAACGATCTCTCCTATAAACTCTCCTAAAGGGTTATAAATCCGCACATAGAGATGACAGCTCCCCACTAAAGTAGAATGAATCGTCACGCTTCGACCAGGCGCTTTAATGTCAACATATTGAGTTGTGTATAATGTTTTTATGGGTTGTTCAAATTTAATCATATCTTCCACACTACTTATTTATTTTATCCAGCTCTTTTTGAGCTTTCTCAGCTGCAACATCAAGCGCTTCTTTGGCAGACATATTTTCAATTTCAACTTTGTCCACGGCCTCTTTAAGTGCGTTGATTATACTCCCACCTGTAGGATCAATGAATTCTGGCACTGCATATAAATCAATTTGCTTGAGTGCCGCATCAGCATCTGGGTTTGAAGCTAGGTATTCCTTATAACTTGACAAATCCAGCACGGATTTTCTCACCGCTGCATAACCTGTTGCAATGGCAAACTTAGCGGTATTGTCTGTTGAAGTTGCAAAAGTAACAAAATCAGCTGCCCCTTTTTTCTGATCTTCTGTCAGATTAGAATCGTTTGGGATAAAGTACATTAAACTGCTGAAATAAGGTGCTGGATCATTGGACCCCCAACCCGGTTGATGCACCACAGCAAATTCATTTTTATAACCTTCTGTATTCGCCTTTTTAACGGCTTCCAAAGCAATCACGTAATCCCCTGGTGAACCCGTATATCCTAAAGACTTTCCGTAAACCCAGTCGTCCATAGTTTTATACCAGTATTCCCAGCCTTGTCCACCAGAGTGAATTTTCATAATTTTATCATCGTGAAGCCAAACGCGAACTTGCTCTAAAACATTCACCCATTCAGCGGAATTAATCAAAACGGTCTTACCATCTTCTGATAAAAAATGAGCGCCATTGGATCTTGCCATGTCTGCAATGTTGCCTGTACCCCACATAGGTTCCCATACATAGCTAATCTTATCCTTGTTTGTATCTTTGCCTATGATGTCGGCACGCATATCTGCTATTGATTGCCAAGATTTGAGATCTGCCACAGTTTTACCCGCTTCTTTTAAAACCGCTTTGTTTACATAAAGGACTTGTGACGTGCCATATGCTGGTGCTACCATTAATTTTCCATCCATTGTTGCGGCCTTTAAAAAACCGCCCACAATATCTTTCTTGTCATATGAGCTCGGCATATAATCTTCAAAAGGAGATACCAATCCCTTTGAAGCAAATAAATTGTAAGATCCACCTGCCACTAGTGCCGGTACCTGATCGGCCGCATATGCTGCTTGAAGCTTTTCATCAATTTCTGAATAACTTCCAACCACTACTGGTTTAATCACATATTGCGTTTGAGAAGCATTGTAATCCGCAATGATCTCGTTCAATCCATCTCCAAGTGAACCACCAAGCGCATGCCAAAATTCAATAGATACAGGTTCTTTTGTAGTATCCGTTTCTGAACTTGTCGATGCTTCAACTGGTGTCTTCACAGCTTGTTCTTCTGATTGTCCTTCTGATTTTTTCTCCATCACTGCATTTGTGCCACATCCACTTAACAATAATGTCAAGGTAAGTGTAATTGTCAATAATCGTTTCATCTCTTTTTCCTCCTATTTTGTACCGCTGTCCTCTTTAATCCCTGTTAAAAACCACTTTTGAGTCAATATGAAAATCACTATAATGGGCAAAATCGCCATTGTGCTTGCCAGCATGATTTGTGACCAGTTCATGCCATAGGCGCCATCTTGTATAAAAAATTGCCTCAACCCTTGTGAAATGAGGTATTTGTCTTGACTCTTGAGCATAATACTTGGCCACATGTAGCTATTGTATTGCTGTACAAAAGTTAAAACAAAGACCGTATAAATTGCTGATTTATTTAAAGGAAAAATCACATGCCGTATGATTTCCATATGACTTGCGCCATCTATCCTCGCTGCCTCCACATAGCTTCGATCTGTCTTGAGCAATGACTGTCTGAGCCAGAAAACCGCAAAGACACTTGCGAGATTTGAAAAAATCAATCCAGTTAAAGTATCCACGAGTTTCATCTTTGCAAGGATCACAAATGCCGGTACATAGGTAACAGCACTGGGCAACATATAAGTGCCGAGAACAATCCAAAAAAGTATTTTCATCCCTTTACTGTTCATAAAAACGATGGCATAACTGAACATAAGTGCTATCCAAATCATCAACGCACTTCCCACAATCCCTACGAAAATACTGTTGAAAGCATAGTTTTCAAAATGAAGTGTTTCAAGATTTGCAAGCATTTCGCCAAAGTTAAACTGGTTAGGCAAAATTTTATAGGGCTCTTGCCAAATTTCGTTATTGGTCTTAAATATTCCAAAGATCATCCAAATAAAAGGGAAGGCAAAAATTAGGGATACAAACATCAGAAACACGTGCCTAATGCCTTTTAATAAATTTACGCTCATCCTTTCCTCCTAGTCATAATGGACATGTTTCTTAGAAAACCATGTGCTGATAAGAGACAACACCACAATAATCAATAAAATAACCATTGCAACGGCATTGGCTTCTCCCATGTTGTAATTTTGAAAAGCCTTTTGATAATACAAATATAAAAGCGTGGTTGTACTACCACCTGGTCCGCCTTGTGTCATAATCTGTATTTGATCGTACACCTGTATAGAGGCAATTAAGTTGATAATCCCCAAAAAGAATGTTGTCGGCGAAATCAATGGCAATGTAATGTGTAAAAACTTATTAAATGTGCTACAGCCATCTAGCGTTGCCGCTTCATAAGTGCTTTCTGGAACTCTTTCCAGAGCACCGAGATAGAAGAGCATCGTCCATCCAACAGATTTCCAAACTGTAAATATGACCACAGCTAACATTGCCGTGTCTGAGCTCTTTAACCATTCAAGTGGCGCTATAGAGAATAACCCTAAAAAATAGTTTAACAGGCCTTTTTCGGGTTCGAAAATCCATGACCACACCAACGACACTGCCACGGTGGGGGTAATCCAAGGTGAAAAAACTACCAATTGATAAACTCTACAGCCTTTAAAGTTCTTGTATAGAAGCAACGCAAGACTGAGGCCAATCATCATTGTTGGCAGAATAGAACCTATTGCAAAAACAAATGTATTCCATAAGGCCCTAAAAAAATCGGAATCATTAAAAATATAACGATAATTGTCTAATCCTACAAAATCAAATGCAGGTGATATATAATCCCAGTCTGTGAAGCTGATCCCGAATGCCATAATCAGCGGTATGATCCAAAATAAAAACAAAGGGATCATAAAAAAAATCGTATACACAAATTGTGCTCTAGGGTTTGGTTTCATCTAAAACTCCTTTCGAGCCTAGACTAACAGTCCACCGTAAAGAAAAAGAAAAAGCCAAGTTAAGAGCCTGTTAAATCTGCTCTTTTCTTGGCTTTTTAAAATAAAATTTTGTGTTTTCTTGGTTTTCAATGCACTTCTAAAAGAAAATGCTCTAGGAATGGCCTAAAGCATCATTTAAGGATAGAGCTTTATTGTATTATACAACATAAAAATTGACGCCTCTTTTTTCCAATGCGGATTGCCATTTATCATCAAATAATTTAGTTGTAATCAAATAGTCTAATTCTTCAAGCTCAAATGCTCTGAAATGAGCTATAAATCCAAATTTGGACTGATCGGATAAAAGCATTTTAAAGCGCGCTCTCTTTTTTACACTTTGCATAATTGCAAAAGTCACATCATCCGTATTAGTGACTCCCCCTTTAAGATCAATCGCATCACAGGAGAATATCATTTTATCAAAATGCATCTGTTCAATTGAATGATCAAAGATTGGCCCATATGTCGTCATGAGGGACTGATTGACATCTCCTCCGATGAAAATGAAAGCACTCTCGGATGCCTTAAAGTGTTTTTCATAGCCTTCAACCACGTATTTCATCAACAGGGCAATTGAGGGCGTCACCAAAGTGATACCTCTTCGATTGTCCAGATAGTTCAGAAGGTATGAAACCGTTGAGCCGCCATCTACATAGATCATATCACCATCTTTTAAAAATGCCACAGCTTTGCGGCACAACTTTTTCTTTTCGTCAATTCTCAAATGTTGTTTATACTGATAGTGATATTGTTCATGGTAGGCTATTTCCTGTTCCTTCTTCAGCCCTCCGTGTACCCTTGTCAAATCATAATTTAGATTCAAATAATCGAAATCTTGCCGAATGGTTTCTTTACTCACGTCGAATAAGTCTGCCATATCATTTAAAAAAATCTGCCCCTCTTTATCCACGAGCCTTAAAAGTTCTCTTCTTCTCTTATCCACCTTGCTTGCCACTTGTAATCTCCAATCTCATGATATCTTTCTCCTAGAGTAGATTATCATTTCTTTGTTAAATACAAATGAAATTTATTCAATTTTTTTCATATTTTCTTTTTGCTTTTTCATTGCATCTTATGGTATCTACGTAATAAGCTCTAAACCCGCAGAGTTATGTTGCGCTCTAGTTTATAAAGTTCATCCATAATTTTAAGATCGCTTTAAACAATCGCTAATATGACCTATTTAAAGTAGGCTCTATAATCGATCAAGCTCTACCAAAACACAATTCAAATAAACCGTATTGATCCCTGCTGCTTCTGACTGATCTATCATTTCCACAGTGAAAGTATCCGGTTGAAACCATATGTTTTCAATCCCAAGTTCAATCACTTCTTCAAGTGATTTTTGAGCGAATTTAGGTGCTACTACCACATCTACACAATCCACTTTCTTAGGTAAATCGCTTAAAGACGCATAGCAAACATCTCCGTCTACCTCTTTATAATTGGGATTAACTGCATAGACTTCATAACCAAAACGCTTTAATTTTTTGTAGATCTTATTGCCATATTTCGAAGCATTATCTGTAGCTCCAACAACTGCCCATACTTTCTTATCTAGCATTTGCTTAATTTGTTCATCCATAATATTTTCTCCTTTATATTTGATTTCACTGTTGTCAATGCAGTCATACGATTTCCCCATTATAAAGTGTTAAATAGCAAGGCTCCAAAATTTTAATTTCGACGTTGCTAGAGGTCAAATCAATTAATCTTTCAGATAACTGCTCTTGTTCTCCTTCAATAACGTAAAGTAATATGACTACATGGTCACTGAATTGCGTGTCTTCTAATACAACATTGTCCATAAGCATTAACGCATTTTGAATTTTGCCATGCATTGGATATGCTAAGGTTAACTCTACTTTTCTATAGACTGCCTTATTCACAATTTTTGCTTGCTCAATCGCTTTCTGCGCGGCTTCCGTATAGGCTCTAACGAGGCCTCCCGTTCCAAGTTTTATGCCTCCAAAATAGCGCGTAATTACGATGCACAAGTTTGTAATACCTTCCCTTTTCAACATTTCTAAAACAGGAACGCCTGCAGTGCCAGAGGGTTCACCGTCATCAGAATATCTCTGAGTGCTCATATCATCGCCAAGCAAATAAACGGGCACATTATGAGTCGCAGTGTAATGTTTCTTTTTAATGCGTTCAATGAAAAGAACTGCTTCTTCTTCTGATTCTATTGGCATTGCATAGCCAATAAATTTTGATTTTTGAATGCTGATTTCGATTTCACTTTCACCCAAAATCGTCTTGTATGGTTTCATTTACCCTACTCCTCGATTTTTAAATAATGTTTGTATTTGTTGTAATCAGCTTCTGAAACTTCTGTCTCTATATAAGTTCCCATCTCCAAGTGATCGATTTTATCAACTTTATAAGTCTCACAAATATATGAAGCCGCTTTGCCATCTGTATATGGAATCACAAAAATGACCTTTTTCATATGGCTAAAAAGATGCGTTTTAATTTTTTCAACAAGTAAAGCTATATTTTCGCCTGTTTTAGCAGAAATATGAACTGACTCTTCCAAATCGCCAATGACTTTATCAGGTACCAAATCCATTTTATTAAATACCGTGATCATCTCTTTATCCCCAGCGTGGAGTTCATTTAGAACTTGTTTTGTGACTTCCATTTGCATTTTATAGGAATCATTTGATGCATCCACAACATGCAAGAGTATATCCGCCCCTAAAGCTTCTTCAAGGGTCGCTTTAAAGGCGTCAATGATGCTATGAGGCAGTTTAGAAACAAAGCCAACTGTATCTGTTAGAATAAACTCTTTTTTATCTTCTAGTACAATTCGCCTTGCAAATGTGTCTAGCGTTGCAAAGAGCATATCCTTTTCAAACACTTGCTTATCCGGCTCACCTTCAATGGAATGATTGATAAAATAATTTAAGATTGAAGATTTACCTGCATTTGTATAGCCTACTAAGGCCACCACAGGCACCTCCATTTTCTTTCTCAACTTTCTTTGGACGGTTCTATTCTTTTCAGATTCTTTAATCTGTTTTCTAATTTCATCAATGCGCTCATTGATTCTTCTACGGTCTATCTCTAGTTTTTGCTCTCCTGGGCCTCTTGTGCCAATTCCACCCCCAGTACGAGAAAGCGAAGCGCCAAGTCCAGTGAGTCGTGAGGCTCTATAACGCAATTGCGCAAGCTCAACTTGAAGCTTCGCAATTTTAGTCTGTGCCCTAACTGCAAATATATCCAGAATAAGTGCCGTTCGATCAATAACAGTGGTTTCAAGTAAATTCTCTAAATTCCTAATTTGAGCACCCGATAACTCATCATTAAAGATGACGATATTGGATTCTGTATCCTGAATGGCCATCTTGACTTCTTCTACTTTACCAGCACCTATAAAAGTGGCCGCTTCAATGGATGCCTTATTCTGAATGATAATATCTGCCACTTCTGCACCCGCAGCAAGTGTAAGTTCCGCAAGCTCGTTCATAGACTCTCTAATGTCAAATTCATCTTTTAGGCCCTGGTAAAGCCCTACTAAAACAGCACGTTGCGTTAATATCTGATTTTCTTCCATAAATATATCACCTACTTTTCATAAGGTAATTATACTATAAAACAATAATATTACAAAAAGATTATTTAAGAGTTAATTAATTTAACACCCTGATTTAAATATGTTATAATACATTGAGAATTTCCGTGAGGAAATGTGTCATTTTAGAGCATTGGAGGTCTTTAAATGGAAAGTAATAAAACGGCTTCTCCTAAAAAGAATGCAAGTCAGAAAAGAAAAAAGAAAAAATCAAGTGGTACGTTTTTAAATATACTCAAAGTATTTCTAATTCTTATGATCGTTGGTGGTTTACTTGGATCGGGAGTTGTTTATTTCTATGTGAAAAACGTGCTGAAAGATATCAAGGCAATTGATCCAACTTTAATTGAAAAAGCACTTACTGAAAATTCCATAATTGTAGATGGTGAAGGCCGTGTTTTGGAACAGATACAAAACAAAAATGGCCTTCGTACAGTTGTCCGATATAATGATATAAGCAAAAATCTTATTAATGCTTTTGTCGCTGTGGAAGATAAAACATTCTGGGAACACAATGGCTTTAATATTGTGCGTCTGTTCGGGGCTGTAAAAGATACCATATTGACGGGTAAGCGCCTCGGTGGTACAAGTACAATTACGCAACAGCTCGCTAGAAATATCTATTTGACAAATGAGCGTAATCTTGAGCGTAAAATTAAAGAAGCCTATTATGCGATTGAAATTGAAAAATATCTAAAGAAGGAACAGATCATTGAGGGTTATCTCAATCTCATTTATTTGGGGTCTGGATCATATGGTGTTGAAGCGGCTGCGCAAACCTATTTCTCAAAGAGCGCAAAAGATTTAGATCTTGTGGAAGCCGCTATGCTTGCCGGTGTTCCAAAAGAACCTGAAAGATATCAACCCATGATTAAAAAGAATAGAGATAAGGTTAAACCTGGCGACTATGTCATAGACGATTCTGATCCATTGTATACCATTATCTATAATCCGGGATGCGAAGACCGTTACAAACTTATTCTTTCTCTGATGAAGATCAATGGTTATATCTCTGAAGAAGAGTATCAAGTTGCAAAGAATACAGATTTGAGAACAAAGCTCCATCCAACTAAATCAACCTCAACTGAAATATCTTCCTATTTTTCAGATATGGTCAAAGACGAGGTGATTAAAGATTTAATTGCCGCCTATGGTTATACCTATGATGAAGCTTCAAACTTGCTTTATACAAAGGGGCTAGTGATCCATTCCACCATTGATTTTGATATGCAAAAGATTCTTGAAAGCAATTACGATGCAGATAATTTTACCTCTTATTTTGGTGAATCCACTTATGCTGCTGTCAAAGCGTTTCAAAGTAAGTATAATCTCTCTGCTGACGGCATCGCTGGACAAGGCACCATTGCTAAAATTGGTGAAGTCACCGGCATGGATACCTCTGTATTTACTCAGAATCTCTACAAAAAAGGCTCTGATGGCGAAGAAGTTATCTTGCTAAAAAAAGCGCTTTACGGACAGGGCTTTTTACAAAACAATGAAAACTTTCCGAAAGTAACAGTTACTTTTAATAAAGAAGGAAATATCATTTCTGAAGAGACTAAAAATACAATTCTTTACAAGCAAAGCAATTTTATCAATGCCGAAAAACAGTTGATGATTCCATCTAGCGATTATAAATTTGATGATCAAGGCAACCTTGTCTTGCTTAGAAACAAACGTTTGAGTTTCTACGCGCATTCAAAAGATGATCAGCTTACAAGTATTCAAGTTGTTGTGAAAAACACATTCACCTACAACGAAGAAGCAAGTGGCAAAAGTAGTGGCAAGAAAAATATTGAAGGGCTCTATACCTATGAAGGCCGAGATGTGTCCATTCCAAATGAGTATAAATCCTTCGATGCTGATAAAAATGTCGTTGTAGATAAAGCCTTTTTATCAAAGGAACCTGACTTTTTCAAAATTGATGGCAACCAAACATTGCTCATTGATAAGAAAAATTATTATGTAAGTGATACAGGCATCATTCAGCCACAATCTGCCATGGTGATCATTGACTATCATACAGGCCAACTTAAGGCCATCGTCGGCGGCCGTAATATTTCTGGTCAAAAGATATACAACCGTGCTATAAATCCAAGACAGCCCGGCTCTTCGATAAAACCACTGTCTATTTATACACCTGCTATTGATTCTCTTAAATATACTGTGGCAACTCCGATTGATGATCGTCCACTTTATTTAAATGACAATCCCTCAATCAGATGGCCTTATAACTGGTATGAACATTCGAGCACTTATCCTAAACACTGGGGCCTTGTAACGCTGAGAAAGAGTATGCAATATTCAATTAACACAGTGGCGACTTTCATTGCAAACGACCTCGGTGTGGAAACTTGTATTTCATATTTGCAAAAGTTTGGTATTACTTCATTGGTTACTGAAGGCGGCACAAGTGACATGAACCTCTCTTCTGTTTCTATGGGGGGAATGACTCAAGGGGTTTCTCCTCTTGAAATGACAAATGCTTATGGTGCAATTGCCAACAAAGGTGTTTTAACAGAACTGATCACTTATACCTCTGTAGAAAACAACAAAGGTGAAACCATACTTGAAAATAATCAAACTAAAGACGTGGTTGTGGATGAAAACGTAGCTTATATTGTTCAAAATATGATGGAATCCACTGTAACATCTGGAATTGCATCTTCTGCAAGAATTTCACCCAATAACAGTACCATTCCTGTGGCAGGTAAGACAGGTACGACATCCAATAAAATGGATGCATGGTTCATTGGCTTTACACCTTATTACGTTGCAGGTGTGTGGTTTGGCAATGACGTTAACATGCCACTTGATCAAGGGTCAGGCATTTCCGCTCTATTCTGGAAAACAGTCATGAGCGAAATTCATGCTGATTTGGAACCTAAAAAGTTTGAACGGCCAAGCGATATTGTCACAAGTAAGGTCGATACCATGTCTGGGAAACTCCCTACGGATTTATCTTATATGGACCCTAGAAATACGGTTATCAGCGAAATTTTCATCAAAGGAACTGAGCCGACAGAAGAGGATGACGTGCACGTTGCAGGCTCTATTTGCCTAGAAAGTGGAAAACTTGCAACCCCTAATTGTCCTACTACCCTTGTGGAAAATAGAGTATTTGTCAAACGACCTATACCATATGTTCCTGAAGAAAACCTAGATAATAGGGGCAACCCAATTATTTTAGGAGACTGGATTTATGAACTGCCCACAGAGGAGTGTGATATTCACAACAGTACAATCATAGATACTTTTGATTATAGTAATTATGAAGGCGTCACACCTACAATCAAATTTGCCGATGGCAGTACAGTGGTTCAAAGGCCGTTCTTTATTGAGCTCAATGATGGTCAAAAAGTATTGTTGCCTATTGATACCAAAATTTTGACTGACAACTCAATTTTGTTCCCTGATGGCTCCACAATTCCAGCATATATGATTAAGTTTATTCCTTCTTTTACAGCAGAAGATCTCGATCGTATGAACACAACGCCTAGTATAAAAGACGCAATTCAAGGTGTTGACGATAATAGCAATGTTAGCGAAGACAATTTAAATACAAATAATTAGACTCAACTTAATTTTCATAACGTAAAGAACGACCTTATTCAAGTTTGATAATTCTTGAATGAGGTCGTTTTTATTTGTACTTGGATATTTTATTCTCACGTATAGGATCAGCTTCTTATAACATAAAATTATATGCGCTTAAATGCTATTCTCGAAGTTCACCTCTGGAAATAATATAAGTTTCTCTTTGATCAATTGCCTGAGCGATGAGTGCTTCTCCATTTAAAAGATTTTCAGAGTAGATGATCTTATCCACTTTGGGTTTCGTCACAACTCGATCTGGTAAAAATACAGTACAGCAATCTTCATAAGGTAAAATCGAAATATCAAAAGTATCCAGTTGTTTGGCAATCTTGATGATGTCCACCTTATCATAGGCAATTAGTGGTCTTAAAATAGGCATATCCACAGCGTTATTAGTCACTGTCAGCCCTTCCATAGTCTGGCTCGCAACTTGTCCTATATTTTCCCCAGTAATAAGGCAACCACAGCCATATGTCAATGCTAATTGCTCCGCAATTTTCATCATAAAGCGTCTGGATAATATGGTCATTTCTTCTGAGGGACACTTCTCGTTAATAGCTTTTTGAATCTCCAATATATTGATACTGTGTATTTTTAAATTTCGGGTATACTTTGTCAATTTTTTCCCCAAATCAATTACCTTTTCAAGCGCACGATCACTGGTAAAAGGATATGAGTGAAAATGAACAGCTTCTAACTCAACGCCCCTTTTCCCCATTAAATAGCCTGCCACTGGGCTGTCTATGCCTCCTGATAATAACAACATGCCTTTACCTGCAGTGCCATAGGGCATGCCACCAGGACCCGGTATGCGTTCACAATATATATAGGTATTTTCTCGGATTTCGAGCGTTAAAGTAATCTGAGGATTATTGACATCCACTTTTAAACCCTCAACATTTGATAGAATATAGCCACCAACTTTCTGACATATATCCGGCGATTTCATCGGGAATCCTTTATTGGCACGTTTGGTTTCCACTTTAAAAGTAGTGGCGCCTGTTAAAGTCATTTGCCTCTTAACTTCAGCCAGACCTTCTCTTTTCATGAGCTCGAAGTCATTATCAATTTTGTGCGCTATACTTATGGAAACAACACCAAAAATCTTAGTAACCGCATCAATAACTTCATCATGATCTTTAGCTTCATACTCTACATATGCTCTGCCATGACGGTCTAAAACATAGGCATCAGCAATATGCTTTATAGCCCATTTGATGTTTTGAATAAACTTCTTTTCAAAATAACGTCTATTCATTCCCTTAAGTCCAATTTCACCGTATCTTATTAGAATAATTTCTCGCATTTTATTTCCTCTCTGTTGAAACCCTATTTCCATAAATCATGACATTTGTTTCGCCATTCTTTTCAACACTTTATTCTTTTAACGTCTTTTAATAATGCTTCTCAGCGCTTTTACTTCCTTACAAATGATTTCAGAGGCTTTGAGAATCTCTTCTACAGTATTCTGTTTAGAAAAACTGATTCTAATGGCCCCATCCAATCGCTCATCTTCATGAAACATTGCTTTTAAAACGTGAGAATAGCTTTTCTTTTTAGAAGAGCATGCCGAGCCCGTGGAAACATAAATCGAGTTCATTTCAAGAGTATGAAGTAATACTTCACCTTTGATCCCTCTAAAAGAGACATTGAGAATATAGGGGCTTACTCTATCTCCAATAGAGCCGTTAACTTCAAAATCATCACAGTTTTCTTGTAAATATTCAATCATTTTGGATTTTAAAATTTTAACATGTTCTAAATGCTTTTCCAAATCTTTAAATGCGCCCTCTGTTGCTGCACCAATTGAGGCAATGCCATAAATATTCTCCGTTCCAGGGCGCAGACCCTTTTCTTGTCCACCTCCGTAAACCAAGGGGATCAAGGATATGCCCTCGCGCACATAGAGGCCGCCACTGCCCTTAAGGCCGTTAATCTTATGAGCACTAAAGGACATTAAATCTATATATGATTTCTTGACATCCAATCTTATTTTTCCAAAACTTTGTACAGCATCCACATGATAGACAATTTTAGTGTTGTTAGCCCGATTGTAATTGTGAATAATCTCCCCAATTTCCTCGATCGGCTGAATCGTACCAATCTCATTATTGACATGCATCATAGTGACGAGTACAGTCTCTGGATTTAGGGCGCTTTTAAACTCATCTAGGTCTAGAATGCCCTCTGTATTGACTTTTACATAATAGGCATCAAATCCTTTTTTAGACATCTCTTCAACACAATTTAAAACAGATGGGTGCTCAAAAACTGATGTGATGATCCGTCCCTTCTTGCTTTTAGGGACAGCACCTTGAATTGCAAAATTATTTGCTTCAGTGCCACCACTTGTAAATAGGATCTCTTTCTCATTTACATTGAGTGCCTTCGAAATTTGAGTACGGCTTTTCTTAATATACTTCTCACTGTTAACACCCAATCTATGAAGTGATGAAGGATTTCCAAAATCGGTATACATCAATTTTAAAATCAACTCTTTTTGAGCTTCATCTACTGGTGTAGTTGCACTGTGATCTAAATAAATCATAATATTCACTCCCTTACAGACAATATAGAATTTTATATTATGAATCACAAAAAGTAAAGCATTTCATTAAATATTCTATTTTTTTAAAACAAATAGAAGTGTATACTTTTTCTTATTGCTTTTATAAACTTCTATAATATTATATAATAATTTTGAATTCAAATTAAGTAATTTATTTTTGGAGGCATTCATGAGAAAAAAAGTTGCTGTGGTATTCACAGGAGGCACGATTTCAATGAAAGTTGACGAGAGGCTAGCTGCAGCCGTTCCTGCCCTCTCCAATGAAGAAATTATGTCTATGGTTACAAATATTGATAAAGTTGCAGATATTGAAGTTATTGACTTTGGCAGTTATCCAAGTCCACACATGTCACCCACGCTCATTCGTGAACTTTCAAAAATTGTCAAAGACCTTATTAAAAGAAGCGATATTGATGGGATCGTCATTACACATGGTACTGATTCTCTTGAAGAAACTGCTTACTACTTAGATCTAAACATCAACCCGACAAAACCAATTGTTATGGTTGCCGCTATGCGCAATAATTCTGAATTGGGCTATGATGGCGCTAGCAATTTATCATCTGCTATTTGTACTGCAGTTTCTAACGACTCTATCAATAAAGGTGTTCTCATTGTACTCAACAACGAAGTAAATTCAGCCAGAGAAGTAACAAAAACACATACATTATCGCTTGATACGTTTAAATCATTAGAATTTGGACCACTTGGAATTGTTGACAATGATGAAGTCCTTTTTTACAGAAACATCATGAAACACGAGCACATTGAAACCGATCAAATTGAAACGTCAATTGAGCTCATTAAAACATGCGTCGGCTCTGACTCTAACTATATGAAATTTGCCATTGATCACGGTGCAAAAGGATTTGTTATTGAAGCCATGGGACGAGGCAATGTACCACCTGAAATGATTTCAGGTATAGAACTGGCAATCTCCAAAAATATACCCGTTGTAATCGTCTCTAGATGCCCCTCTGGACGTGTTTTGGATTCTTATGGATATCTCGGTGGCGGTAAAAACTTAAGAGATTTAGGTGCTATTTTCGGTGGAAATTTAAATGGTCAAAAAGCACGCATTAAGTTAATGCTTGCGCTTGGAAAGACAAAAGATTTAAATGAAATTAAGTCCATTTTTGAATCTACATTCTATAAGTAAATATTAACCGAAGACAGCTCTTCATAAAATATTTGATTAAATCGTATAAAATGACTCCTTTGAACTATAGGGAGTCATTTTTTCTTTACGATGCCTGATTGATCTAAATTTTCGCCCATATTAAAACAGATATCAAAAATAACTTTCGATATCTGTTTGATTTCAAATCGGACTATTTAATACCATTATATTACGCTACAAGGTATCACGCCACAACATTAATTTTCACGGTCTGTTTCTAATCCAATATTATTGTTTATGAAATTACTTCTTCTATCTCTATGGAATAATCCATGGATAAATCAACAAATGCATTAGACACTTTAATCAATGGTCTATTCAATGCATATTTATTGATATAAACGACTTCTCCCTCTCTTCCATCAGATAATCTGACACGATTATTTACAAAGTACGCCGCTATATTGCTTAAAAAAACTTCTGCAATCTTAGGGTCCAGCCCTCTAAAGCTCTCATCTTTTATAATTGTAAACGCCTTAAACGAAGAAACACTCTTTTTATAGATTTTATCGGATGTAATTGCATCAAAAACATCGGCAACTGCAACAATCCTCGCTAAATAAGGTGTCTGTTCTTCTCTTAATCCACTTGGATATCCGCTCCCATCACTTCTTTCATGATGAAATAGTATCGCCGCTAAAACCTCTTTTGGAATCGTTGGATTATTCTTTAAGCTTTCATACCCAAATCGAGAGTGCATTTTCAGTTGCTCAAATTCTTCTTCTCTCAATCGTTCTGATTTAAACAACAATTCTTGAGAGACTTGTGTCTTCCCAATATCGTGAAAAAGGCCTGAGAGAGCAGCCATATAGATCATTTCCTTATCAAGTGTTAACCATTTACAAATCATTGCGCTAAGCATTGCTACATTAACGGCATGCGTAAAATGATAATTTTCATTAATTGTAATTATCCTCAAACTTCCTAAAATATCATTATCAGAAATTAAGGTATCTGTTAACGCTATTAAGTCCTCTTTAACAACACTTGCATCAAAATCAAAATGCCTATTTTGAATTTCAAAATAGAGTGCCTTAAATTGTGACAATACATTACCATAAGCATCATTTAATTCTTGAAGCTTGTTACCCATTGTAATTCTATGACTTTCTCGGGAGATGGCCTCATCAATTTCATCAATGTAAACAAAAAAAATACCATGCTTTCTGAAATAGTCTAAATGCTTTTCAGCGATTTCAGTCCCTTGTGACAAAATAATATTACCAAGATCATTATAGATATCTTTTGATAAACACATCCCTAGAGTTAGTTCTTCTATTGCAATTTCTCTCATAATAGCCCCCCACTCAATGATCTCAACATAATCTTATCACATATTATTATTGAGTGCCATAATTTTCAGTCTTCTTTCAACAAAATGAATACAAATATGTGACAAATAGTTCTCGAGAACCATAGTCAGTTAAACTTGAGAATATGCTATAATAGTATACAAGAACTATTTTCGGAGGACACAATGAAAATAATAGAAAAAAAATTTGAAAAAGATTATAGTTATGTCACGACACTTTTTAGCAATAAAAACGTCGCTTTTATTGACATCGAAACAGATGGCTTGAGTCATAAAAATAAAATTGTCTTAATTGGCATGGTTATTTTTTCTACTCAAGCTGAAGAAGGCATCGTAATTCAATTGTTCAATGACGATTATCAATCAGAACGCGATATTTTGACACATTTATTTACATTACTTGAAGCACATAAAATCCAATATTTTATAAGCTTTAATGGCGATTCTTTTGATTTTCCTTTTATGAATGCAAGATTAAAGGCACTAAAATTAAATCGTATGCTCAATAAAAAATTCAATATTGATTTGTTGAGAGTCGTAAGGAAAAACAAAGCGCATTTTCCTTTTGAGAAATATACATTAAAGTCACTCGAAAAATTTGTTGGCATTGAAAGATCTGATACCATTAGTGGTAAAGATAGCGTGGTGCTTTATCACAGTTATATCGAAAGCAAAAATCCTAAACTCGAAGAAATTATATTGCTTCATAATTATGATGATATTATTAATATGGTGCCTTTGCTCCACATCTATCAAAAAATCAAATTTGATGCTCTTTATATGGAGTGTGATCTTGCAGGCAAGCCATATTTTTTACTTTCCTGCGAGCTTAAAAACGACATTTGTAGAATTTTACTGGGTCACCCTTATAAAACGCCACGTATAGAATGTTACTATGAATCTTTGGGTTCAACCTTTGATCAAAAAATCGAATATACGGCAATTTCATTTGAAATAAAGCAACTAAAAGCAAATGATTCCAATACTACTCTTACTGTTGTGAATACGCATTCTGTTTTTAATCTTGATTTCTCTTCATTAAATCAAACCAGCAAAGAAGCTTACTTAATTGCGGTCGACAACCATCTTTATTGGGAGCATATTGTCGATGTTATAAAACAAATTCATCATATGTATGTATAAGCAGCATTTAGATCATCTCTCGATACCTCTAATCCATTTTCGCCGATGATTTTACCGAATGAAACCTCAGAAACAAGCAAGAATAAGGGATTTATTGAATCTCCACCCCAACTATTGACATAGAACCGTTATTTTAAGAAAAGCGCTTTTATTACAGTCTATCCTAGATAGTGATCTGTAAAAAAGCGCTTGTGTTATACTTATTTCTATTTTAAATCAAGAGTCCATATTGATATTCAATTATTCCGTACCGTTACCAATCTCAAATTGTTATCAATTCCAAAAAATAAAAAAAGAACTCTTAAGTTCAAATTTTAAACTGCTTGGTGCCCGGAGGCGGAATCGAACCACCGACACGGGGATTTTCAGTCCCCTGCTCTACCGACTGAGCTATCCGGGCAAAATTGTGGTGGGCATAAGTGGACTCGAACCACCGACCTCACGCTTATCAGGCGTGCGCTCTAACCAGCTGAGCTATACGCCCACAATTTTTAGACTAAAGTCTACAATGGTCGGGGTGGCAGGATTTGAACCCGCGGCCCTTTGGTCCCAAACCAAATGCGCTACCAAACTGCGCTACACCCCGATATTTTTTATATTTAGTTTTAATGAAACTTGGCAGGGGTGACAGGGTTCGAACCTACGACACGCGGTTTTGGAGACCGCTGCTCTACCAACTGAGCTACACCCCTAAGATGTTTATACTTATAAAATATGGTGGGCCTTCAGGGACTCGAACCCCGGACCGTCCGGTTATGAGCCGGGCGCTCTAACCAGCTGAGCTAAAGGCCCCTTTAAATTTAATGGCGGAGAAGGAGGGATTTGAACCCTCGCGCCCCTTATCAAGACCTACTCCCTTAGCAGGGGAGCCTCTTCAGCCACTTGAGTACTTCTCCATTAAATTTGGCGGAGAGGGTGGGATTCGAACCCACGTGGGCTTTCACCCTAACGGTTTTCAAGACCGCCCCGTTATGACCGCTTCGGTACCTCTCCATATTTGGTGATCCATCCGCGACTCGAACGCGGGACACCCTGATTAAAAGTCAGATGCTCTACCGACTGAGCTAATGGACCATATTAAGTTGGCTGGGGATACAGGATTTGAACCTGTGCATAACGGAGTCAAAGTCCGGTGCCTTACCGCTTGGCGAATCCCCAAAGTAATGGTGGGAGTTATAGGGCTCGAACCTATGACCCTCTGCTTGTAAGGCAGATGCTCTCCCAGCTGAGCTAAACTCCCATGGGTTATCGTTTTGCAGGTAATGACCTGCGCCTTGTGATTCAATCACTAAAATGTTTCTGGAGCGGGTGAAGAGAATCGAACTCTCACAACCAGCTTGGAAGGCTGGGGCTCTACCATTGAGCTACACCCGCAAGTATGGTGGAGGGAGAAGGATTCGAACCTTCGAAATCGCTGATAACGGATTTACAGTCCGTCCCCTTTGGCCACTCGGGAACCCCTCCGGAAATGTGGAGCCGGTGATGGGACTCGAACCCGCGACCTACTGATTACAAGTCAGTTGCTCTACCAATTGAGCTACACCGGCATCTAATTACTTTACATCAATACACCTGCTGGTGCAATATAAACAACTTACTTGATCTTGTTTATTAAAACTTAAGTTAAATTGTTTAGTGGCGACCTAGAACGGACTCGAACCGTCGACCTCCAGCGTGACAGGCTGGCGTTCTAACCAACTGAACTACTAGGCCGCAATATTCACTTTATAGTTGTGAACAAAACTAATGGTGACCCCTAGGGGAATCGAACCCCTGTTACCGCCGTGAAAGGGCGGTGTCTTGACCGCTTGACCAAGGGGCCATGATCTAGTTCAATAAAAATGGTAGCGGCGAGTGGACTCGAACCACCGACCTTTCGGGTATGAACCGAACGCTCTAGCCAACTAAGCTACGCCGCCATGTACTACTTTGTGTTATTGTTGACAATTCAAACAACTGATTATACAACAACCATCTACATAACTTCATATGAATGAAGTTTGGTGCCGAAGACCGGAATCGAACCGGTACGATCGGTAAGGATCGCAGGATTTTAAGTCCTGTGCGTCTGCCAGTTCCGCCACTTCGGCTAAATGGCTCCAAGGGAGGGATTCGAACCCTCAGCCTATCGGTTAACAGCCGAGTGCTCCACCATTGAGCTACCTTGGAACATAAACCAGCAACGTTCTACTCTCCCAGGCAGCTGCCCGCCAAGTACCATCGACGCTGGAGGACTTTACTTCTGTGTTCGGTATGGGAACAGGTGTAGCCCCTCCGCCTTCATCACTGGATTCACATTTTGTTACATAAGCAAGAATAATATTATCATATTTTATTGTTTATGTCAACAGATATTTTTTTGAGTTGTTATGTGTGCCAACACGCTTTTTACATTTAGTGCATAAAAACAGTGTCAGCTAGAATTCTCGCAAGTGAGAATTCACACGAGTTGCATCTATCAAAGATAGATTGCAGACTTACACACTCAAAATTGCATATATCAGATCAACCGTTTTGTTGCGTGGTCTTAAACCTTATACTGTGTTTGCACGTGGACACTAGGGTTCTCGGCGTTTACTTCGTAAAAGCCTGCCACCTTCTGTGTT
>NZ_JADKNH010000007.1 GCF_015352425.1 Fusibacter ferrireducens
CGTTGCTGCATCAGGCTTGCGCCCATTGTGCAATATTCCCCACTGCTGCCTCCCGTAGGAGTCTGGACCGTGTCTCAGTTCCAGTGTGGCCGATCACCCTCTCAGGTCGGCTACTGATCGTCGCCTTGGTGAGCCGTTACCTCACCAACTAGCTAATCAGACGCGGGTCCATCCCATACCGATAAATCTTTGGCTACTGAATCATGCGATTCTGTAGTCTTATAGGGTATTAATCACCGTTTCCAGTGGCTATCCCTTTGTATGGGGCAGGTTACCCACGCGTTACTCACCCGTCCGCCGCTTTCCTTGTCTTCTCTTTGACCGAAGTCTCCGTTCCAACAATTCTCGCTCGACTTGCATGTGTTAGGCACGCCGCCAGCGTTCATCCTGAGCCAGGATCAAACTCTTAATTATAATCCTTTTTTGCTCAGCTTTCGCTTAGCTCTTTTGTTTTGTCTTTACAACAAAACGTTTCCGTTGTCTTTCGACTTTATCACTTGTTTCTGTTAAGCAACTTCCACCATCAAGACGGCTTCCGTAAGCTCAAAGAATTGCGTGTTTTAATTCATTTGCGCTATTCAATTTTCAAGGTCCTGTGTTGCTGTTTACATATTGTTAAAACGCTTTTAACTCAGTTTTTACAATGTGTGACAGCTTTTAAATTATACCAAACGTTTATCTCTATGTCAATACTTAAAAACACTTTTTTAGTTTGATATTTTCTTGCATTTATTCTCTTTGTCGTCGGAAAAACATGAGTTTGATCAGGCGACTTGATAATCTTACTACAGATAAAGTTTGTCGTCAACACTTTTTGAATACTTTTTTCTTCATTTTCAAAAGTGTATCAATTCTCAATTTTCTGAAATTTTACAAACACTTGCAAACACTCAAATGATTGCTATTGAGTATTCTCAGAGGCATTGGAAAATTTATTTTAAAACAAATAATTTCCCCCTACATTAAGTCTATTTGAAATAAGTAATTCAAAAAACCAGCACACTCTAATGAGCTGCTGGTCCATGTAAAGTCAGTTCTACTTCTATTTCGCTTATATGACGTCAAAAATTTCTTTCGTCGTCACTTCATAAAAAGCATACTTATTGAAATAGGTTCTCTTACTGATTAGAATTTCATAACCCTCTTTTTCAAAGATCATACCTCGACCATAGTGTTTGAGAAAATGCCATCCCATTGATTTCATTTCTATTAGAAAATCAATTTCATGGTCCGCTTTGGCTACAAAGGAAAGTGCTTTAAAAGAAATTTTCTGAACCTTTTTATCTTTTGTCTCTACTTTTAAAATGCCCAAAAGAATGTCAATCCATTTTAACTCATAACTGACTTTTAAAATCATACTGACTGTTAATAAGACGATCATACCATTAACAATTTTCTTTACTCTTGGATTCATGACAAACCTCCTTAATATCAACCACTTTGATGATACCCTTTTTTAAATAGGATAAGCTATAATTTATTATTCTTTTTTTCAATCCATTGATTCACTGCAAGTTTGGAAACTAAATCTAGCTCATCACCTGACTTGGGAACGCTTTCAATTTTATACTTTTCTATGTCTTTAATATCAACATCTGTTGGCATCATATAAGCACTTATACGAGTGCCTTTTTTCATACGTACAATTTGAATGCCTTTTGTATTTTTAGTCACTTTCTCTGTGACGAGCTCCGTCGAGCATAACAGCGCCCTCATCTCACCTTTTGGATCTTCTCTAATCGCTAAAAGAGAGCTTTCCTCATTAAAATAGAAAATTCCCACTAAATTAGATTCATCAGAATAAGCCTTAACCAGTTTCTTCCGATTTGTCTTTGTCTTATATGCAGAAAGAGGTACTCTAGCCATTTTGCCGTTTTCAAATCCAAAAATCATAAAGCCTTCAAATTCTCTTGTAATCACACAATAGACAACTTCTTCATCGGTTTCTAAATCAAGAATATTAGGTAAGTAAACGCCTAAGCTACTCACTTTTTGATCTTCAATCTCATAGAGCTTAAGCTTATAAACGTTGTTTTGATTTGTAAAAAATAAAATCTCGTCTTTATTATTGCCCTCTATCTCCTGAAGAATTTCATCTTCTTCTTTAATTTTATGATCCCCACTAGATCTTAAAGAAACTAGAGAAATTTTCTTAAAATAATTATGTGCTGTAAAAAAGACTTTGAGATTATAATCTTCCACGTGATTTTCTTCATTCAAGGTAACGATTTCGTTCGTAGTGACGAGTTGTGTTTTTCTATCCTGACCATACTTTTTTACAACGCGTTCCAAATCTTTAATAATGACCTTATTGATTTTCGATTCACTACCTAGTAATGCATTTAACTTTTCCAATTGTTTTTCAAGTTCTGTTAGTTCACTTAACCTATTGAGAATGTATTCCTTATTTAAATATCTCAACCTTATATCTGCAACGTATTCCGCTTGAACTTCGTCAATACTAAAAGCATTCATAAGGTTGCCAATAACTTCTTTATCACGCTCTGTTTCCCTAATGATTTTAATGGCTAAATCGATGTCTAAGAGAACTTCCTTCAAACCATATAGTAAATGAAGTTTATCAGTCAATTTTTTTATATCATATCGGACACTGCGCCTAATACATTCTCGTCTAAAAATCAACCATTCGTTCAAAATAGATTTGACGCCTAATATTTTAGGTCTTCCATTAATTAACATGTTGAAATTACATGAGAAACTGTCTTCCAAAGGCGTATATTTAAATAGCTTGGCAATAAGCTTATCCGGATCAGTACCTCTTTTTAAATCAATGGCGATTTTGAGTCCTTTTAAATCAGTTTCGTCCCGAACATCGCTGATCTCTCTTATTTTATTCGTTTTTACAAGTTCAATAATCTTATCAATAATTTGTTCTATCGTTGTGGTATAGGGAATTTCTGATATTTCAATCATATTATCCTGCTTTATATATTCAGCTTTCCCTCTCATCCTAAAACTGCCTTGTCCGGTATCGTATATTTTTTGCATCTCTTCAGGGACATATATAAGTTCTCCACCTGTTGGAAAATCAGGTGCAGGCATTAAAGAGAGCAAGTCCACATTAGGATTTTTTATAAATGCAATCGTCGTATGGCATAGTTCCTTAAGATTAAAACTTGCAAAATTGCTCGCCATCCCTACGGCTATTCCCTTATTGGGATTTGCCAATATGTTGGGAAATGTTATAGGCAAAAGAGCTGGCTCCTTCATAGAACCATCGTAATTGTCCACAAAATCAACATTTTCCTTGTCAATTTCCATAAAAATCTCTTCACATACTTCTGCCAATTTTACTTCCGTGTATCTTGGTGCAGCATATTTCATATCTCTAGAAGTGACTTTACCAAAATTTCCTTTTGAATCTATATAGGGCAATAGAAGTGATTCATTGGCATGAGCAAGTCTCACAAGGGTTGCATATATCGCTTGATCTCCGTGTGGATTAAGTTTCATCGTCTGTCCAACGACATTGGCAGATTTAGTTCTTTGCCCTTTTAGCAACTTCATTTTATACATTGTATATAGAATTTTCCTATGCGAGGGTTTAAAGCCATCAATTTCAGGAATTGCCCTTGAAACGATTACACTCATAGCATATGGCATATAATTTTGTTCAAGTGTATCGGTTATTTTTTGCTCTATTATTAAATCGCTATCCATCATGACACTCCTATTTTGAATTAACTTAAATCAAGCATTTCTAAATAATGCTCACCATTCTCTTCTATAAAATCTTTCCTACCCTCTAGATCATCACCCAAAAGCACTTCAAACATTCTTTGTATTTCATAATAGTCTTCTTTCGATGAAATTCTTATAAGCTTTCTTGAATCAGGGCACATAGTCGTTTGCCACATCATATCTGGGTTGTTTTCACCGAGTCCTTTTGATCTTTGAATAGTGTACTTTTTATTGAGGGTCTTAACGAAATCATTTTTTTCTTTTTCGCTGTAAGCAAAAAATGTATTGCCATCCGAAGTGTTGATTTCAAATAAAGGGGATTCAGCAATATAGATATTTCCACGATCAATCAATGTTGGCACCAGTCTATAGATCATCGTAAGCACCAATGTTCTTATCTGAAAGCCATCCACATCAGCATCTGTACATATGATGATTTTATCCCACTTTAAGTTGTCATAATTAAAAGTGTCCAATTCCTTATTGTGACGCGTTTTAATTTCCACACCACAACCTAATATTTTTATGAGATCTGTAATGATCTCTGATTTAAAGATCTTGTCGTAATCGGCTTTGAGACAATTTAAGATTTTCCCTCTAATAGGCATTAAGGCCTGGAATTCACTATCTCTTGCCATTTTACATGCACCGAGAGCTGAATCCCCTTCCAAAATATAGAGCTCACGAATCTCAGTATCTTTGGTTCTACAGTTTATAAATTTCTTGACACGGTTTGTGAAATCCATTTTTGCACTGAGTGTTTTCTTTAAGTTTAACCTCGTATTTTCTGCTTTTTCACGAGATCTCTTATTGATCAATATTTGATCAACTACTCTTAGTGCCTCTTCCTTATTTTCTATAAAGTAGATCTCTAAATTTTTCTTAATGACATCTGTCATGAATTCTTGAATATACTTATTTGTAATTGCTTTCTTGGTTTGGTTCTCATAGCTCGTTACTGTTGAAAAGGAATTAGTTACTAAAATTAAGCTGTCTTGAATATCAATAAAAGAAATTTTTTTCTCATTCTTATTGTACTTGTTTTCATTTTTTATAAATTTATCAATTTCATAAGTGAACGCGTTTCTAACCGCTTTGTCTGGAGACCCCCCATGCTCTAAATAACTAGAATTATGAAAGTATTCCAGCAAATTCACTTCATTGTTGAAAGCAAATGCAATTTGAGTTTTAACTTTATAATCAGGCATGTCACCTCGATCACGGCCAAAACCTTGCTCCTCAAAATAATAAACTGCCGAAATTGATTTCTCTGCCCCAACTTCATCAATATAATCTTTGATGCCATTTTCATATATATATTCAAAGTATAGATCACTTTCTTCATCGTGAAGTATGAACTTGATACCCGGATTCACAATGGATTGTTTTTTTAAGACACTTTGATAAAATTCGATGGGAATATTTATATCTTTAAAAACCTCTAAGTCGGGACGCCATTTAATTTGTGATCCAGTTCTCCTATATTTTTTTTCTTCTTTTACAAATCCGTTTTTAACAATTTCACCTTTTTCGAAATTAAGTCTATATTCAAAGCCATCTCTGTGAATAATAACATCCATATATTCTGAACTATACTGTGTGGCACAAAGTCCCAGCCCATTAAGTCCTAAACTATATTCGTAGACATCCGAATCGTTATTATTGTATTTTCCTCCAGCATACAATTCTGTGAAGATAAGCTCCCAATTGAATTTTTTTTCATTCTGATTATAATCAACAGGAATCCCTCTGGCATTATCTATAACTGAAATGGATAAATCTTTATGTCTAACCACTTTAATTTCTCGTCCAAATCCTTGCCTAGCCTCATCAATAGAATTAGAGAGTATCTCGAAAAATGAGTGTTGACATCCTTCTAATCCATCTGAGCCGAATATGACAGAAGGTCTCTTTCTTACACGATCTGCACCCTTAAGAGCAACGATACTTTCATTTGTATATTTTTGTTGACTCATTCCACACCTCTTCATCTAGATTATGCATATTAATTTTTTATTCAGTCCTAATCATATCAAATGATTACAAGGTATTGCAAGTTTTTTATTAAGAACACGCGTTCGATTATTTGTTTTTTATGCTCTCCTGTTCAATTTGAGCATTTAAGTATGATACATCCCCTATAATATAAAAAATCTTCACCGCAAAAGAACACTATTCAAGCTCTGCGTGTAAAGATTTTTTTAATACATATTATTTCAATAGTTTGCTCATTTAAATATCCAGTAAAGAACAAACAACTTGCCAGTTTAAAACTCAAGCATTTTATCAATTTCAAGTTCTATATGCCGCCGCAAATCGAAAAAAGACTCTCCTACCTTAATCAGGGGTCTTGCAGGATCATCTTTATAAGTCATAATGACTTCACCCTCTTGACCATTGTTTAGACGCACTCTATGACCAATATAAAAATGTGAAATATTAGACAGAAAAGTTTTAGACATCGAGAAATCTAGCGAACTGTAGCATTTTTCTAAAATAAAGCTTGCCACTTCAAAAGGATGCATTGCAGGCTTATATACTCGATCAGCAGTCATTGCACAATACACATCGGCAACAGATACAATTTTAGCATTGTAACTCATCTGATTACCTGTTATGCCATTAGGATATCCAGTGCCATCCACTCTTTCATGGTGCTGTAAAACACCTAACATGACATCATAATTTATGTTTGGAATATCCTTAATCAAAATATAGCCTAGAGTCGCGTGCGTTTTAATGACCTTAAACTCTTCAAAATTTAAAGGTCCAGGCTTATTGAGAATATTGTCGGGAATATTGCATTTGCCAATATCATGTAACAGACCTGCCAAAGCTGCGTCTTTTATACCTTTAACATCTAATTTACACCACTTTGCAAGGAGACCTGAAATCATAGAAACTCTCACAGAATGATCAAACGTATAATCATCATAAGAATGTATCTGCCACATTTTTCGAGTAAATGCTTCATCGTTTAAAATTGCTTCATACATAGGCTCTAATATATCTTGAATTTCTTCGTAAACCGGAACACGTCCCAACTTAAATTCATTATAAATGCCTTTAAATTTATGAACCGTATTTTGGTACTTTTCTTCAACATCTGACGGCTTATCTAATCGATTATAGGTTACCATATGAGTAGATGTGCTCTCTAAATCTGCTTGAGTATCAGCACTTCTAATACTAACAAATTCAATTTGCTTTCGTTTAAGGTACTGAATATGAACATCATTAAGAAGAGAGTGTGCTCCAATGAGAACAACTCCATTATCATCATAGACATCTTCTAACAATTCCATGCCCGCCTCAAGTTGCATAACATCTACTTTTGTCATTTAACCACCCATTATTTCATTTCTATTGCCCCACTTGTATTATAAACTTTTACAGCTCAAAAAACCAGTCATTTTTTTTACAAATATAGTGGCGAGGTCCTTCAAATGCTCGTTCTACTGCTTGTTCTCAGAATGCAATGATTCTAAAAACTGTACTCGATCTGCTACAATTTCAGTCATATAAACGATGTCCCCATCTTCTTTTTCAAATCTACTTGTGGACACTTTGCCAGTGATACTTACCAGTGCGCCTTTATCTAGATATTTACAACAATTTTCTGCAATTTTCCCCCAGACAGTTATTCTAGGAAAATCAGCAGTAGGCTTGCCTTCATTTCTCTTTTCATCTTTTTGAGTACTTCCAAGGTAACGATCAACCGCCAAATTAAATTTCGTGCAAAATCTTTCTTCACCAACTAACTTCAATTCAGGTGCCTGTGTAATTCTTCCAACTAAGCTCACGTTATTCATAAAATCCTCCTATTTTTACATATAATGGTATTAAATTAATTTTACCATTATTTTGAATTTTGTCAAATATTTTTTTGCTTGTTTTTTGGATTATTTCAGTTATAATTGTTATGTATTTCGGATATCGAAATTAAAGAGGTGACTATGCTTTTCCAAAAAAAATATTTTAAGGACAGATCTGAAATCTCAAATTTGAATATCAATATATATAACGGTATTTTTTATGCGCTTGCACTCAATCTTGTGAATCCATATTTTGCTAAATTTGCCGAAAGGCTCGGCGCAGGGGATTACGAACTCGCCTTTTTAAATTCAGGTCCTGCATTTGTGAGTATTTTCGCTTTGATTCCAGGTGCCCTCATCATTGAAACCTTTGGAGATAAAAAAAAGTCGACGGCATTTATAATGTTTGCTCATAAACTATTTTATCTACTCCTGGCAATTGTGCCTTTTGTCCATGATATTTCCAAACCTTGGCTATTTGTTTTATTAGTTGCTTTAATGAATTTCCCTGGTTCAATTTATCTTATGGGCTACCAGATCTGTATCGGTGATTTATTTGCGCCACGCGAAAGAAGTCGTGCCATGGGCCTTAGAAATAAATATTCTGATCTTTTCAAATTGATGACTACTTTAATCGCCGGGCAACTGCTCACTAGACTTCCTCAAAATAACCAAGAAGTCATTTTTTTATACCACATTTTCTTTTTGATTGCTTTTGCATTTGGGATTCTGGAAGTGCTCAGCTTTAGCAAATTTACGATTCGTACACTCTACGCTCCCCAAAAAACATCTTTTAAAGCATCTTTAAAGGATGCTGTTGCCTTTGTGCGTAACAATTCTGAGTTTAAGATTTTTTTAGCTTGTTCGTTAACCTTTTACTTTGGATGGCAAATGGGCTGGCCTCTTTTTAACATCTATCTCATTAAGACTCTTGGAGCCAACGAGGCTTGGTTAAGTGCCATTTCAATTGCATCTGGCTTATCCTCTATTTTAACTTCGACACTGTGGGCAAAATTTGCCGACAAATACGGCAACACATTGACCATTGCAATTGCCACTTTTGGCATGAGTATTACACCCATTCTATATGCATTGAGTAATTCCCTTTGGATGTTAGTCTTATTTAACGTCATTATAGGTGTTTCCATTGCTGGTACAATACTGGTTCTCTTCAATATGCTCCTTGAAGTCACTCCAGATCAAAATAGAACCACCATCATCTCTATTTATAATACCCTTATAGCAATTTCCGCCACATTTGCACCTATTATCGGCGTTGCTATCAAAGATATGACCAACATAAAAACAGCCCTAGTCATCGTTGGATGTATCAGGCTGTTTGGTAGTTTTACTTTCTATCTCAGAAAAAAATTAGCTTAGATATCACGTGTTATAGTTCCATATTTTCATCCATATCAATAGCAGTTTCAAGATATGACAAAAGCAGTTTAAGAGCACTTGCAAAGGCATTAACCAACACTTGATCATGGACACCATTTCGTATGGATAATTCAAGATCATAACATACACTTTCAAGTCTCTTGTCCCCTATATTGCCTGCCAAGCCTTTGATATTATGAGCGCTGGTTCTAATATTCTGCCAATTATTGGCTTCTAGATCTTTTACTACTTGCACTGGCAGCGAATTATACTTGTGATAAAATTTCGTGCAAATTCTTTCATACAATTTTTCATTGCCATCAAGTTTTCTCAAGGCTTCTTTAACATCAATTACATGTCTCATTTCATCAAGTTGTTCCAAAGCGACAGCTTGGCTGAAAAACTGTGCCACTCGCCTTTTGATCGAGGCGATGCTGACGGGTTTTTTGAGTAAATCTAAAGCACCGTGTTCGAGAACATAATGCACATCATCATCATTGCTATAACCTGTAGTTATGATAATTTTAACGTTTTTATTGATTTTTTTAAGTGCTTCAAAAGCTTCCCTACCACTCATTTCTGGCATTACCATATCCATTATGATCAACTCAATCTGGTCTTGATGCTCTTCGTATAATGACATGCCATCAAAGGCATTGCCCGCTTCAAAAACAGAATAGCCCTGATCGGAAAGTACATTGACAAATAGCATTCTTACGATTTCTTCATCATCTATAATCAAAATGCCATTCTTATGATTTTGATTTTGTATATTATCATCTACAACTTGTTTTTTTGAAGTGTCTTCAATGGTTTTAAATGTTAATATAAATTCTGTCATGCCATTATCGCTTGTAAAACTAATTTGCCCCCCCATTTCTTTGACGATAGATTTAACAGTTGTCAATCCCATCCCCGATTTATCTGCATCCACTTTAGTTGTAAAAAACGGTTCAAATATCCTCTCCTTTAATTCATCCGGAATGCCAATACCATTATCTATAATCTTAATATGAACTAAATGAGCACCTCCGTCCTGTTCAATCACAACATTAATTACTGGATTTTTAGTCTCCTTAGTGGCATCAATTGCGTTTAACAACAAGCTTACAATCATATTGAAAAACATATCTTCATTGCCTAACACACGGATATTCTCATCTGGAAAATCCGTTGCAAGATTTGTAGTGATATTATACATGTGATTTATAAATTTAATAGCGCTACCAACAGATTTTGTAAGATCCATTACAGTTTGTGTCGCTATTTGTGAATTACTCATCATGAGCAAGTGATCTGTTGTCTCTTGAAGTGTGAGTGCTGTTTTACTAATAATTTCAATATACTCTCTAACCGTTTTAGGCAGTGTTTTGAAATCATTGATTAAATTCAAATAACCAACAATGCCCATTAACTTATTATTATAATCCAAGGCAATACCTTTTGAAACTTGATCATAGATTTGTATTTTATCTAAGGAGGTTTGCTTATCTCTAATAAATTTTTCCTGTGTGGTATCTCTTATTATTTCTACAACACCTACAATTCTCTTTTGGTCATCAAAAACAGGATATGTTTTTTGTTCATACCACTGATGGTCATAAGAATATTCTCTTGAAAAAGGCTTTTGCTCTTCAAGCGTTTTTTGTACAACGCAGATATCACAATCATCATTGCTATGTCCAAAAACAGCTTCACAAGGTTTGCCAATTATTTTAGTATCATCACTTTGAATATGCTTATACTTGGTATGATTAAGTGTTATAATCTCCTTTTTGGCATTATAATATGTGATTTGGTCACTGATACTGCTTATTAAAGTATCCTTTTCTCGTTCTGATTGTCTAATGCGTTCCATAACACTATTGATCACAGAGACATCTTGAATTGTGCCTTCATAATAATTTTGGCCATTCTTAATGCTTTTAATCAAAATAATCTGAACATGTTTTACATGCTCTTGAGATGTTTTTAATTTAAATTCTAGCGTATAATAACCCGAATGTTTCTTTATGACATCTACCATGGTTAAAATGCGTTCCACATCATCTTTTTCAACCATTCCCATCAATGTTTCAAAATTGAATGGAGTGGATTTTTCTATCTCAAAGATATTGTAAATCACCTCAGAAGCAAACAGTTTATCAAAATCATTATAAAATTCAAAGTGCCCTAATTTCGCCAATTTTTCCGCATTCAAAAGTTTTGAAGTCTGTTCTAAGAGCTGTGCCTGCATAACTGTTCTCTCAGAAATATCTATAATAATAATGATATTGCCAGTAAAACGACCTTCTTCATCATGCATTGGAGAGGCATAAAGCATTAACCATTGACCGGAATTCTTTTCATTGCCTTTGATAATTGCATTTATAGTGTGCCCGTTTTGTATAATTTGTAACAACTCTTCAATAGAGCTTCCAATTTCTGTTTCATATTTTTCTGCAATAAGTTGACTGATTCTATCAAATGTCATTTCAAAATCTTCATGTAAATTTAACAGCTTGGTCGCCTCTTCATTAATCACCTCTATACGTCCATTTCTCTTAGTGACAATGATACCCGTTGGCGATTGATCTATAATACCCTCAAGTAACTTTTTAGAATCTTCAAGGCGCCTTGCTGCAATCATCTTATCTGTTATATCCACTGTATTGCCAATTACATATATAGGTGTATGAGCTGAATCGTAATAAGTTTTACCAAAGAGCTGAATATATCTCACGCTGGTTTCGCTTGTAATTCTGAAAATAACATCTAGAGCATCCAATGCCCAAACCGATTTCGTAAATTTAGTCTCAAAATATTTGCGATCACTTGGATATATAATTTCTAAAAATTGTTCAAATGTAATTTCATTGCTAACATCATTGATCCTAAACATTTCATCAAACGTTTCGGACACATCAAAAACACTTCGAGAAACGTCATATCGCCAATGTGCCATGTGCGATATTCTTTCTGATTCTGTTAAGATGTACTTACTCTCTTCAAGTTTTAAAACGATGGCTCTAATTTCTGAAATGTTTCTATTGATTAAAAGAATGGATGCGCCCTCTTCATCTTCAAGATAGCGTCCTCTAGCTCTCATCCATTCCCACTCATTGCCATTCTGATATCGATATTCAAATTGAACATTGTCTTTCTTTTCAGATGTCAAAATATCTATGGATTCATATACAATTGATCTATCTTCTTCATGTATATTATTAATCCATTGCAAGTAACTGATTTCGACCCCGATAAAGCCTCTTTCCATGTCAAACTGTTTATAAAAATTGACATTCATACTCGGTAATTTAATTTCAAAAATACCATCTTGAATCGCATCAAAGAGTTGCGTAAATTTGATTTGAGAGTCTGCGAATCTACGCTTGTAAATAAGTTTTTCCGACACATCTCTAATCACCAAAATCAATTTTTCTGAATCTTCGATTTCAATATGTTTTCCTGTAATCTCCACAGGTATTTCAAGGCCCGTTTTGTGAATGTAAGTCCGATCAAATTTATGAGATTTATGAGTTCGTGTAATTTCCCAATTTGCCTTTACCATATCAAGCGTTAATGCCTTGGTAATCTCAACGATGTTTTTATTTAAAAGCTCTTGATCTTCAAATCCCAAAGTTCGACAAATTGAATCATTAGTGTACTCTATCTTACCTTCAAAATTAATGATAATGATGCCCTCTCTAATATAATTCAAGACATTTTTACCAACAATTTCAGGACTATAATGAATTGAGCTGAGATCGACATAACTTAACACAAATCCTGTCACATTGTGTTGATCACTTAATATATAATCTTCAATTATAAATTGCTGCCCAGTGGTGAAATGGATACGCTCTGCGGAAAAGGATTCAGGTTGATCCAGTACATTCTGAATAAAATGCTTTGCTTCATAATCTAATAACTCATAAAACGCACTCCACCTGCTAATCGGTTTACCCAATTTCAATTCTAAAGTTTCGCTGTACAATAAGTCATCATTGATGAGATCCACAATGATATAATTGGATTGCCTGATACTTTCGCTATTCCGATGTATAATATTAAACGCCTGACTTTTAAGACGCTCATAATAGAGTTCCGTCAAATCATATAGAGTCGAGCAAATATGATTATTTCTTTGATAGTGTATTAATTTTTCTTCAATTTGAAAAAATTTCTTTTCATTGCGCTTATTCACTAAAGTCTCAACGCTCATAATTGAATGTACATCACTGCTCATGAGTTCTTTTTCAAGTTCCACATGCCACTTTGGAGATTCTTCAGCCGAAAACAGCGTATAAAAAGGTTTGCCTTCCACCTCCTTCGCTTTTTTTTCAAAAAAATATTCTGCCTTCTTGTTAATGTATACAATTCTACCAAATAGCTCTCGTATAACTACGGCATAAGGGGCGGTCTCCCACATTTCTTGAAAACTCTGATGTTGGAGCTTTAAATCTGTTTTAATCACGGCCAATTCACTAATATCTTTGACATAAATCACGACATATTTAGCACCATAATCTAAAATCCGCACTCGGATATTTAATTTGACATTATTGTAATCCTTGATTTCAAATGCATTCTCTCCTCTTTTCACAGAACTTATAATATCTTCCAAATTAACAAAGTGCTGATTTTCTATAATGAGTTCTTTGAAAAGCACATTGTAACCTACAATGTCCAAATTATCTTTTCTAATAATAGCAACAGCTTCATCAATATGATTTAAAATTTCTGAATGTGCTAAGTCTTGAGTTTCCATAAAACTATTTACTAAAGATTTTACACTTTGCTTACTTTTCGAAAAATAGAAGAGTGCGTATAATAAAATAGAAATCACATACAGTTGATTTAATAAGAGCAGAGAAGTATCTCTGCTCACAAGTATTTTAATATCAAAAATCAGCATCAGAAACAGAAGTACATAGATAAAATGATATCTATCTCCTCGATTTCTGATATTGTTTTTAAACAACTTATAAAAGGTTACAATTTCCAAAATTATTTTTACAATAACGGCAACGTAAACCACAATTCCCCCCTAAACTCTTACAACTCTATTGTCTTAGATATAAACAAAGTCAAATCATTCAGTAGATTCAAAATTTCTGCCTTTTTCTTGTCTTTAATAACTTGGACAATGGGTCTTGTCTGCGCATCTTTATTTTCTTTTATCACGATACCCATTTTTCCATTCGAGAGCTCAACAACAGTCCCCACCGGATATATATTAACCACTTTGATAAGATGGTAATAGATTTCTCTATCTAACTGATAAACAGCCTCTGTTCTAATAATTTCAAGCGCCATATCAATATTCATTTTCTCTCTATAAGACCGATTAGAAACGAGCGCATTAAAAATATCACAGATTGTGACAATGCGCACGTGAACTGGTATATCATCAGAGTCCAACATCATCGGATAACCTTTCCCGTCCATTTTTTCATGATGAAGCAAAACAATTTGTCTAGAAATCGGGGAAACTGCATCTGAATCCTTCAGCAATTCATACCCTAGTTTTGCATGCTCTCTGACTTGATCTAGTTCTGAAGGCGTTAAAGGATCTCTTTTGTTAAGAACCTCATTTGGAATTTTCATCTTGCCAATGTCGTGAAGCATTGCACCTATGCCAACTTTTTGAATATACTGTCCATTAAGGCCAAGACTCTTTGCAACAAGCATCGATAAAATGGCGACTTCAGCAGAATGATTATAGGTATACATATCCGTTCCCATGAGCTCAGTCATCACATAAAGCGTATCTCTATTTTGAAAAATCATATCCATCATCTGATCTACGATATCTTTTATAGCATCAACGCCTCTAGTAGATAATGAGACCCCCTTGCGTTCAGTAACCTCTTTAAATACATTCTTTACTGCTGTTATAGATCTTACTTTTATTTCGTCAGGGATAACGTTTTCAAATTCTAACCCTTCTGATAAATAATCTTCTATATAAACGCAATGAATGCTGGCTTGTTTTAACCGCTCTATATACTTAAATGTCAAATTTACGCCCCGCGCTAACAACAGCTGACACTTATCGTCATAAACGGCTTTTCCCAATTTATCACCTGGTTCAACACGTTCTATACTCTTTAACCTCACTTAAAAACCTCCACTGACATAATGTATTCAAGAGGATGTGTTATCCTAATCATTACACTCTAACTATCTTGCAAATATAAAATTAACCCAACTTAAAACTTGAGTCCCCATAAAATAAAGCATTATCCCAGATATGCCTATATAGGGTCCAAAGGGAATTCTCAAAGATCTATCTAATTTATGCCCCATTAATTTCAAAATTATCAAATGAATTAATGCCAAATAAAATGGTAACAGAAGTGCCAACAACAAAAAGGCTTTTGGTAAGAAAAATCCCACTCCAAAGATAAGTAAAACATCACCAAAACCAAAAGCTTCTTCTTTATAATACCATCTCGCCAAAATATATAAAACAAAATATCCTAAAAAAACTATAACTGAATTGAAAAAATGTTCCAAAAGATTATTTTTAAAGAATATATAAACAATGCCTGATATAGTCATAGCACCATATATATAGATCGGAATGATATCTTGAGTCCAATAATCTATAAAAATTTCAACGATGACCATACTGCCAAAGATAATTGAAATTAAAAGCATCTCTTCATTTACAGAGAAAAAAAGAGCACTGCTCCAATAACATACGATTAATGCTGCGATACCCTTTTTAGATATTTTTTTAGGCACATGATTAGATATGATAACAGGAATTATATATGTTAAAATAAGCATGAGCAATCTATTTAAAATTACCATATGACACCTCTTGATCAGTCTAGTAAAAGTTAAAAAAGCTAAGAAACTAATCTTAGCTTATTTTCATTTTAAATCATCGTATAAGTACATTATATATGCAAATTCATCTCTAAAAATTGGCCTTGATATGCTCTCGCTACCCCTTGATCTCTTGTATTTTTCACGTAGCATCTTATCCGCAACATCATTCCAGCTAAAAGGTCTCATTAGAACAGTCGACATAATGGTTTCAACTTCTTGATATTGAACCGTGTCATTGGGATTAAACTTTCCTTCAGCATCTAACATCATATAATTATTATTGAGTACATAATTTATATATTTAAAGTCATTTGGATCTATATCATCATCTCTTATAGTGTACCGAAAAGTCAAGCCATCCATCTCACTGTTTGCGTATACCTTATAGAGCATTCTTGCCATTTCAAGCTTTGTGATGAAGTTTGTAGGTCTAAAAGTCAATTCATCTTCTAAATACCCACGCCTTTTAAGAGCATTGATTTCTTTTGCAGCCCAGTTAAATCTCATATCCGTGTAACTGCTATTTTCAGGATCGATCAGCACAATATATTCCCCACCAGTATAGGTGCCTTTTGGAATTTCAGTATAGATGGAATCTTCTTTGAATTCTGTTATTTGATAGAACCATTTATTGTTTTCCCATTTGTATATCCCAGCATTTTCAGACCCCTTAAATGTAAAAATTAATCTTAAAGGTTTATTGAGATCCATGCTTCTGTTGACATTATCTACTTCGACCACAAATTTTGAACTTGCACTCTCTAATACCTCGTTCTCAAGGTGAAGATTTTCATTCTTATAAAGGCTCAAATAGGTTGGCGTATAAATGGCGGCATCTGGAATATCAATCATAACAGGGACTTCTGTTTTACTACTAGATGATCCTCCAGAAAAATCTACTAATACATCATCATATTTTAAGATGGTCTTATTACCCGTTACCAACTCAGAGGTCCTATTTCTAATGGCGACATCTAACTTTTCTTTCTGAAAGGTTTCGTAGTACGAAAGGTAAAAACCTTCTTCAAATGCTGTTCTAAAGCTCAAACCGTAGTCAATGGATTCTGCATCGAGTGCATATCTTGTATTTAACGTCTTCGAATTTAAGAATTCATTATATGCACGCTCCCAGTTGTTGTATCTGTTCTGATAATAATCTTTCATGGCAGCTACTTTGCCTTCTACTTTTCCCGCCTGAAGCCCATAGGTTCTGCCATTATTCACAGGGGTGGCTATCTTTAACAAACTTGCACTTCTGTAGGCGGAATTATAGGCAATTTCGTAGTAACTCTTATAGGCTTTGATAAAATTTACTCGATAATTATAATCTTCAACTGCTAAGTTATATTTAGCGATAATTGCATAATCGCCCAGTATCAAATTGCCATATGAAATGTCATACCCTTCAAGTTGATGCGCTCTACCCTCAATCGAACCATCCAGTTGTCCAAAAACTTGTCCATTAGCCAATCCTTCTTGGATATTCATCTCTTCTGGCGTCATTGGCGCTACGTTATCTGTAGCATTACTTGAAATCGCGTTTGGATTGTCTGACTCAAATCCTGTTGCATCCTCGCTTACAGTTGCCGCAAATGCGCACCCATAACTCATACTCACACATAGAATGATCACCATGATTTTATTCGCTAAAGATTGATGCATATTGCCTCCTATTGTATTGGATAAGTTACTTGTAGTTGATCAAAAAGGTATCGTCCTTTAAGCTTGTGTTCATAGCCGATGCCTTCCACATAAATCCTTTGAATGACACAAGGATAGGTAATTTCTTTCGGCAATGCGGCTTCTATTTCCTGCCACTGAGTCCACTCTACACCTTTGGAAAGTTGCAAGCGATAATCTCTACCTGCAGAATCTAAAATTTCAAGACCAATATTGTGATCAGAAGGTTCATAAGCATAGACCCACATACTGATATTTTCAGCTTGTTTTTGAAGCATTACTGGTGCTGCATCAAAGACAACATTCGCTTCATTAAACATTCTCGCATTTATAAAATCAAACTCTAAATAAGCCGAATACGTATTCTCTTTTCGAGTCTCACTTCTGCCCACAGCACCAAATATTTTTTCCTCATTGCCCACAAAGAAAGTATTGCCTTCTTCAAAGCCGTAGAGCAGTGTTTTTGGTTTATAATCCGGATCAACTTCTTCATCTTGAGTCGTCTCATCTGGTTCTTGAGAGGATACAATAAAACCTTCAAACGGTAAAAAAGGATCTACATCTGCAGCTTTATAATTATCTTGCAAAGTCACCTCAGAGTTCTCATAGGACACAAAAGGCGTTATTTGACTAATTTCATTAAATTCCAGATTTAAATCCCCTTTGATTGTGCCATCTTCACTACCACTAAAAGAAGCCGTATTAATCTTGATAAATTTTGGGTGATTCTCTATGCCTTTCATAAACGTTTTAATAGCATTGTAATTGGCATTGAACGATATATTTGCAACAATTTTCTGTCTGAAATTCTCTCCATCGTTCTCAGGTATAAATTTAAAGCTCAACAAATCTAAAGAGGCCCTTTTGGCATAGTTCACCAATATCATCATGGCTTCTTCTTGATCAATTTTATTATAATATCGCTCACTCTCTGCCATAATTTCTGCATTCAAATTTAAAATGTCCTCATCTAAACGCTTATTCGTAGACATTTTTGCAATCAAAATCTGTTTCTTTTCTTCGAGTTCAAGTTCATTTTCTCTTGCTGATCTCAAGTTGTCTTCAAGTATTCTAAATGAAAAATAGTAGTAGGAAAATAGAAGTATAATAATTCCAAGTATGGTTAATAACTTTTTTTCTCTTCTATTTAGTTTCATCCATACCCTCCCATTTTATACTGCACTGAATTGTGAAATTGGTATATGTTTCACCTCTGCTGACCGTTGGAATCATAACGTCGTTAAACATACCAGTCACCCTGAGATTGTATGCATATTGAGCAATCGTATCAAAAGAATCACAGTAACCTTCAATCTCTAACGTGCCACTAGATAAAGACATTTTAGTCAAAAACAATTCTTGCGGCATCTGTTGATTAATTAAATCCAGCAGGTAGGCGGCCACTTGAAATTCAGAATTGATCTGGGCTTTTGAATTCAAAAGCTGATCTCTAATCAACAAATAGCGATCCACAGTTTCTTGTTTTTTTATAACTTCATTAACGGTTCTCTGGTTAGCTGGATCTTCTAAAAATTGATTTAAATTCTTGATGACTTCATTCGACGCATTTAAGTCTACAAGCATCTGTCCGTGATAATAACCTACAGGAACCATTAGGGCAATTAACAAAACAAAAAAGAATAATTTTTTATAGTTTCGCTTTCTTTTGACGGGGATAAAGGGTTTAAAAAAATTAAATTCTGTCATAATCTACTCCTACAGACTTAAATAGCATCCAAAAGCATGTATATACTTTTGAAAGCGATAGTCAGTTATTTTGGGAGTAAATTCAATCTTATTGAGGGGTCTCAATATTTTCACTTCACTTTCAAATTTTTGCTGCATATAATCAGATAGCCCCTCTAAAATAGAATTCCCGCCATATATATAAATCTCGTCGATGACATTATCTGCGCTTCTACTGGTATAATACTTGAATACCTTTGATAATTCATCTGACCACTCATCTAAATAAGCTCCAAATTGTTCAACAATCAACTCGCGGGGACTATAACCGTCTTCTGGGCTGATTTTATTTAAAAGCATTTTTCTTTCTTCTTGAAGCTCTAGTATATTCATTCTTTCCAGTCGTTCTTCAACCTCACCTCGGGAAATATCCAATTTTTCAGACACCATTTGCATAAGTTCTGGACCATTAATCTCTATGATTCGATTAAAGACAAATGACCCCCTTTCAATCAAATTGACGCAGATCATAGAGTAACCAAAATCTATATAGGCAATGGTCTTCTGTTCTAAAATATTTAAGCCTTCAAAGTTCCATTTGACAAAAGCTTCAATTGTGTGACTATGAATATCCAGTACTTGTGGGGACAAACCACACTGTGACAACAGATCATAATGTGCTTTTGCCATTTCTTTTGGCATTGCACCCAACTTAACTTCTAGAAATGCACGATCATCTTCTTCGAATTCTCTTAAAATTTTGTACTGCAAAATATAGGATTCTAAGTCAATTGGCAAATACTGATTGACCTCATAATTGATCAAATCCATTTGATCTTCTGGAGCAACATGTGGAATTGTAATTTCTCTTTTGATGATCTCTGTGCTTTCCATAGAAACGACGACATTCTTCAATTTGATTTTATGTTTCTTTAAAGTTTCAGTAATCAAGGCTTTCATTTCATCAAATGCTTTAATATATCCATTTTCATAAAAATCTGTTTTAAAGTCAACTGAAAACATCTGATACACTTTAATCTTTTGATTGTTCTTCTGACAAATGACTAATTTTAGGCTATGACTCCCAAAGTCTATTGCCAACACGTCTTTTTTTCGATTTTTATTCCGCATAATTTCCCCATTTGTAGTCTGTTTTTTTATTCAATAGGTGCCCTGAAAGGGACGTCAGCTTTATCAACAAAGGTGGTAGCAGATAAAAATTTCACCCACGATCCTCCGGATGGCACAAAAAAGCCATCTCTTGCTATTACTAAGCCTTCAAATCTACCACCCGCAGCATCAACAGTCACCTTCCCATTTGGGGCAAATAAAATACCCGTTACGGTTCTATCTGAAATGCCTTTTATTTCTATATCACCCGTTTTGGCAACTATTACAATATTTTTACCAGATTCTTTCCACCAACCCAACGTTGTTTTATAATCATCAACAAAGAGCCTTATACCATCTGATAATTTGACATTCTTATCAGTCTTATAGCCTCTATCAGCATACCATTGGTCTTCATGGCAAATTGGCATCGTCAACTCTGGAATATTGACCGGTTTCACATAAGTAACTTTAGTCGCTGGAAAGCCCGTAAGAGATGTATTATACTCATTAGGAGATTCTATAAAATTACCCGTATAGTAAATATGACCTTCCATAGCTAAAAATTCGTTCAAATCTCTCCCTATGCCAGTTCCCAATCCAAAATCACCATCGACAAAGACATCGCCATGCACAATTGCATGTCCAATTCGGAAATCTCCATTGATGTACATATCGCCATAAATATGACGTGTACCCGTTCCAAAGCTCACATCATTATTCACATGGATTTCTCCCGGAAAATTCTGAGATCCCAGGAGGGCACTTCCACCAGTGATATCGATTTTCCCCTGGATGTAAATGTTACTTACATTAATTCTACCACCGCCATTTAAATTTGCATACTCTAAAGCACCATCTTTATTACTTATAAATACAGCAGAATGATCACCAGTGACCTCTGTACCTTGAAAACTGAGTTCACTCCCATAGACGAAAACATTCTTATTGAGAATGATATCAACAACATCTTCATCTTCTTCACCTAACTTTGTCAATGATAAATTATAAAAATGCGATGCATAGTTTCTCTCGTATTTATCAACAATTTCATATTGACTATCTGGTTTATAATCTCGCTCGGAAAATGACTTAAAGCCTACAAATTCAGGTACAATAGGATTTGAACCCAAATCCATCGAAATCATGTCACTGGATATAATTTCATCCGATTCATTAGAAAACTGTAATTGAAATTCCAACTTTGAGGTGTCAGGGTTAAAGGATAAGGCGCTATTGAAGGACTTTGTCCAATCAAATACGACATTGCCGTCGATATTTGTCCTGAATTTTTCAAACGCAGAATCCGTTAGGAGATTGATTTCTTTAAGAGGTGCACCCACCTCATATTGTCCAGCATTTAATTTGTGGATCAAAATCTTGTTGTGGATGACATCAAAAGTAACCATATACCCCGAATTGTCTGCGTTGACAAATGCAATACCCGTCCCCAACAGAGTACTATTTGAATCCAATGCCTTTTTATCTATTTCAAAATTAACATCTGCTCTTATCGCTTTATTTACAAGTGAAGCAGGAATTCTGGCAGCGACCAAAGGACCCTCTGGATCTTCATTTTTTCCCCAATCCACATCAAGTGTTGGCCACTTTCGATTTTGCATGACATCCACATAAGTGTCCGTTTTAAGCTTGCTCACGCGATTAAAATAGGCATCCTCTATAAAGTTTTGCCACAGTTCACTACCATTTCTATTGAGCACTAAAATACGATCTTCATTGATAGAGGTTGCAATTTTACCTTCAGCAGTAAATGGCCTTGCTTCAAAGTAATAATAATGCTCAGCAAGAATTGGTGCATTTTCAGAATTTTTTACCAATGTATCCACATATGCTCCTGCGGGTGGCATATCCTCCAAAGTCTCTTTATAGACCAAATAGCCTGACGGATATGTAGGCTCTTTTTCCGCCTCATTGGATATATACCATCTGCTTCTATTTTGATAAATCACTGGGATGGCATCTTGAGTAAAATTTGCTCTTAATTCTATCGCATCTTCAAACCAAGGAAAAGCTAGTGTATTCGTATTTTGAGTATAGACACCTACTTCGAATAAAGAGATAGAAGGTGAAAGGGCTTCTGGCAACTTATAACTCGTCACAAAAGCCGTGTAGATGGGATTGCTAGTGTCTGTCGTTTTAACAGTCTTTAAATCAACAGACACTTTGTTATCACCTGTAAAAACGTCCACACTAAAATCTTTATCCCCTGGCGAGTTTTCAAAATCTGATTTATATTCTTTAACAAGTTCTTCCATTTCCTTTTGAGCATCAAAAGTTGAGATGGTGTAGTCCACACCAGAACGCATCATTAAAAATCCTTGACCAATGCCGTTCAAGTAGACAACAACAACCATTCCAACTAACGCAACTGCCACTATGACTTCCACTAAGGTAAATGCTTTTTTAGGTTTCATAGGTCACCTTCATCTTCTCCGCTATGGGTTTAACTTCGGACCTTCTATCTGCCAAAGGTCATCTGATATCAGTCCGCCTATGCTATCAAAGGCCTCTCTTAAACTCTCTTTATCCGTGGCCATAAAGACAAAGTCATTATTGACAAACTTTTCAGCGACTTCTCCAGCACCAACCGAAATACCTAATGACTTTGCAACATCTGCAAGACTTTCAAGTTCTGTATAAACGCCACCTTCAATATAATTAGAATAGCCAATGACAAAACATTGATCCACTTTTTTGGAATCTTGAATTAATTGGCCGATTTCCGCTACATAATCTTCACCAAATTGATCAAGTACTGCACCATTGCCCACACTAAAAGACAATGTCTCTATTACAGAATCTAGAGAATTCACCAATCGGTTAGTCTGTGTAAACTCCCCGTTGCTTTGTACATAAGGCGATGTGGTAAAACCTTTTTCAGCATACCGATACCGGTAGCCCCATCCAGTCCAAACCCTCCCATAATCAAAATCAGCACTGCCAACAGTTGTAACGCCATCTATGAGCACAATCATATACTTTCGAAGTTCCTGATCTGACTTGAGTCCATAAGCCACTTTATCATTCTCGAAATTGAGCAATTGACCATACGCTCTCCTCAATCCATCACCTGTATTTGTTGCGCCAACTGCACTTAACGCATTAATCATATCTACTAACGTTTCTGAATCTTCAGAAACATTATAAAATTTGGATACATCAATTCCCCACAGGGGACTGTAATTGCTGTTAGGGATATTGGCATCTGTGGAGAAAGGTATCAAAGAAACAAAGGACACAGTGTCTTCTAATAACCTAAGGAGTCCATAATTAGAATCAGTGAGCGTGTTTTTTAAAAGATTTAGCCGTTGAGGATTTGTATCACTGATTGTCGTCCCGCTGCCATCCAACCCCCAGACCATGCTACCAGAAGTATCTATAACAACAGCCACTGCTGCCGAAGGACGCTCATCAATCATGGGCGTCTCCTCTGTTCTATAGGCAAGTGCAACAGCGGGATTATTTGCGTCGCCCCAATCGACCACTTGAAGTGCATTGATTGCCTCCACTTCTGTTGAAATAGTGGCTTCTACTTTGCCATCCTTAGTCACTTTCAGGATATAACGCAACAATTTATCTGAATAATCAGATTTTACTTTGCTGAGTTTTAAATCGTATAGAATACCAGGCTTGGCATCTATAAGCGTCTCAGCCTTATAGTGCCCCGTTAAAGGCGTATCTGGGACATAGACATAATGATATAACTTTGTTTTATCAGGTGAAAGTCCTAAATAATCCCAAGGTTCAACCAAACCCGTCACTTTATTATCCGCACTTATTTGCGGCTTATAGTCAATTTCGCTCACGGCAAAGCCAACTGTTGAAAAGCGAATACTGTTGTTCGTAATCTCAATTGCATTTCTGATGTCCGATTGATTTTCAAAAGCTTTATTAGCCCCATCAAACCCCTTATAAGCGCTAAAGTACATGGCGGATAAAAAGCCAATGATCATAATGCCAATAGAGAGCGTCAAAACTAATTCAATTAGCGTTAAGCCTTTTTGGTTTTTCATAATTTGATTACTCTCTTTCCCAATGCGTCTTATTAAAATCATCTTTATGGACATAAAGTGCTAATAAAGCGGTCGAATCGCTATTTTCCAGCTCAGCCAAGGCTGCAATTCGAACTTCATCGTTCACCATTTTAACATCAATCGTGACTTTTCCCAGAGGGTTAGCCGCATTGGGCAGTTCCAATATAGATTCCAACTTTTCTTTTTTGCCATCAATGATGGTTCTAATATTTTGAACACCGTTATTATCCGTCATCATCAATGCCGCATAGGCAATATCAATCCCAGACTTAGACAGATAATAAGCTCTCATATGATCTTCCTGCATGTCCATTTGTTTGGCATTGTTATTCGTTAAATTTACAATTGCTAAAAATAAAAAAGAGAGCACCACAACGACAATCAAGACGGCAACCAATGCAAATCCCTTTTCATTAGGATCTCTCTTTTTAATCATCATCACCGCCTCCTTTCATCAACAGCCATATCACGGATAAATTTGCGTATCATCTACAGATATAACGACTTTCCCCTCTATTATTTTAACCACGTATTTTTCACCGGTTTCTGGTGAATCCAAGTGAGATAGATAATTTGCTTCCATTTCGGTGATGATATCAGTAACGGTTGCCCAGCTGCCAGAGTTATATTTTTCAAGCGTTGTGGCTGTGAATCGATAGTCACCGCTTGCAACGGCTCTGCTTATCGCCTCAACGATTGCTTTAGCATTATGCAAGTCGTGCACTGACTTTGAATTCATCAGTACATCTTGATATCTCGGAATTGCAATAAGGACAAAAACAGACAATATAAACAGTACTACAATGAGTTCGATGAGCGTGAAACCACTATTTTTTCCCCTTGTAACCTTTTTTAAGCTCATCTGTTCTCCTCAAAATGGAATAATATGTATGTGACTACTTTTTCAAAAGAAGCTGATGTAAGTAGTCACTTATTCGTCTAATCCAAAAATCATTCTACTCCATCTCTATATTAAAGATCGGCTGGTCTAGGAGTAACAGTAACAACGCCATCAGAACCAATAGTAATTGTATACACAGCATCAGCTGCTATAGCCGTGTTATTTCCAGAGCCATCTCCTGCTTGTGCGCCACTTGGAATTGCTGGCCATCCTTGTAAATAGTTTTCAACAACTGATTGTGCTGTTGGGGTTGTTGTATCATTCATTTCAGCAGCAGGATTACCATTCTCTGCCAAGTACATCATTGCCGCACTTTGAATCGTTCTGATATTTGCATTGTGTGCTGTATTCGCTGCATTGGTTCTAGAAGCACCAATACGCGGTACTGCAATTCCTGATAAAATGCCCAGTATTGCAATTACGACAATCAATTCAATCAATGTAAACCCTTTTTTCTTTTTTTTCATTTTTTTGTACATGTTACCCTCCTAAAAATTTATGAATTTTTATGTTTACGCATTTCTCTGATTAGCCAATAGTCTTGAACATGTCAAACATCGGTAACATCATTGAAATTACAATAAAACCTACAATAAGTGCCATACCAATTATCATAACGGGCTCGATAATCGCAATCATCTTTTGAATTGCAGAATCCAGTTCTTCATCATAATAATCTGCCGTCTTTTCGAGCATGTCCTCCAAGGCCCCTGACTCCTCCCCGATGTTCACCATTGAGATCATCATGGGGGGAAATACACCAATTTCCTTTAAGAGCAAGCTTAGCTTGACACCTTTTTTAATATCTTCCGACACTTTTTCAATACCATCGATCACCACCATATTATTGGTGACTCTCGCAGCGGAATCCAGTGCCTGTATAATGGGAATACCACTTCCAAGAAGTGTTGAAAGCGTCCTCGTAAATCGTGACGTTGCAATCTTGGCAATATTGACTTTGATCATTGGCATTTTAAGTTTAAGCCTATCAAAAGCACGTTTGCCCTCGGTCGTTTTCAAGAGGCTTCGCATGCCAAAACTCACCAAAGCAAAACCCGCTATAAACAAATACCAAAATTGTCTTATGGCATCGCTGAAACCCAATAGAATTCGAGTTGGCAAAGGCAATTTCACACCAGAGGATACAAACATATTAATAAACGTCGGCATGACAAAAGTCAATAAAAAGACGACAACGACAACGACCAATATGCCTAATACCATCGGATAAATCATAGCCCCCTTGATTTTAGAATTAATCTTGTTTTCCTTGGTATAATGCTCCGTCATACGGATTAAGACACCATCCAAATTACCTGTCATTTCACCCGCTTCAATCATCCTTATCAAAAGGACTGGAAACACCTTTTGATATCTGCCCATTGCAACGGACAACACATCTCCTTTTTGTACTTGTGTTGCCACTTCTTTTATCGTTTTCTTTAGAGTAGCATTATCAGATTGACTTATGAGTACTTCCAGAGAATTGAGCAAAGGCATCCCAGCGGCCAGCATAGTGCTGAGCTGTTTACAAAATATTGCAATATCCTTAAGTTTCACTTTGGGTTCAAAAAACTTCACTTCAGATAGATCTTTTGAGCTTTCCTCTTCTTGAGTAATCTTAAGTGGTGAATTGCCTTTTGCCCTTACAAGCTGAATCACTTCTTCTTTGGATTCGGCCTTATAGAAAACTTCATTTACTTGCCCTTTTAAGTCCAATTCCTTACACTTGAATGTCCCAGCCACCCGTTAGCCTCCTAATAATAGCCAATTTGTTTCATAACCGTATCTGTATCCACGGCATATTTCTTTAAAGTAGCTTGAGTTATTTCTCTATTCTTAAAGAGCTTGATTAGGGAAGCATCCATTGTTTGCATCCCCTGGTTGCTACTGGTCTGAATAACGGTCTGCATCTGATGCGTTTTGCCTTCACGTATGAGATTTCGAATGGCAGGGTTGGCAATCATCACCTCAAAAGCGGCAACTCTACCATTTTCATCTGCCTTTGGCATAATCTGTTGAGATATAACCGCCACCAACACAGACGCCAACTGAATCCTGATCTGCTGTTGTTGATGTGGTGGAAAAACATCGATGATTCTATCAATTGTTTTTGCGGCCCCAATGGTATGCAATGTCGATAAGACCAAGTGACCGGTTTCAGCAGCGGTTATAGCTGTGCTAATGGTCTCTAGATCTCTCATCTCACCAACCAGTATGATATCTGGATCCTGTCTCAATGCAGCTCTAAGTGCATTTGCAAAACTGCTTGAGTCATGTCCAATTTCCCTTTGATTGACAATGCTATGATCATGCTTATGAAGGTATTCAATGGGATCTTCTATCGTCATAATATGTTCATTGCGATTTTTATTCATAAAATCCACCATTGAAGCCAGTGTGGTGGATTTACCACTACCTGTGGGCCCAGTGACTAAAATGAGCCCCCTTTGGCTTTGTGAGAGCTCTTTCAGTATCGCCGGTAATTTTAAAGCCTCCATTGACGGAATTGTCAATGCCACAACGCGAAGCGCCATACAATAACTGCCTCTCTGCTTATAAATGTTAACTCTGAAACGCCCCAATCCTGGGTTTGAAAATGAAAAATCCAATTCTCCTTTAGATTCAAATGCGTTGATTTGCTCTATTGTCAACATTTCCTTAATAATTCTCATGGTATCGTCTGGCATCAAGCGTTCATTATTAATGCGAATCAGCTTCCCATTGACACGCATAATTGGAGGTGATGCAACCGTAATGTGTATATCTGATGCCCCTGCATCTATAGCGATTTTTAAGATCTCTACAATTTCCAAACAATTACCTCCCTTGCGTCTCAATTATCATCAAAATTAAACGTCATTTTCACCATTTCATCCACAGTGGTGATCCCTTCCAAAACCAATTCTCTACAAGTTTCATTTAAAGGTATCAACCCATTGTTTTGCGCCACTCTCTGAATTTCATCTGTCGATGCATCCATTGCAATACATTTTCTAATGTCTTTATCTACCACAAGCACTTCGTGAATTGCAATTCTACCTGAATAACCTGTATGATTACAAGCGTTACACCCCATGCCTCTATGGAGCATCACCGGATTTAATGATTCTAGCTTCAATATTTTCTGCTCATTCACGGTGGGGCTGTACGCGGTCTTACACTTTGCACAAATTTTTTTAACCAATCTTTGTGATACAATGCCTTTAACTGCTGAGGATACCAGATATTTTTCAACGTCCATGTCCACTAATCTCGATATGGTGCTTGCAGTGTCATTGGTATGTAGTGTCGATAAAACCACATGTCCTGTAATCGCCGCTCTAATGGCAATTTGAGCGGTCTCTGAGTCTCTCACTTCTCCAACCATGACAACATCTGGATCTTGTCTCAGTATAGATCGAAGGCCTGAAGCAAAAGTCAATCCAGCTTTATTGTTCACTTGAACTTGATTGATACCCTCTATTTTATATTCCACAGGATCTTCCACCGTTATAATATTTTTTTGAACAGAGTTCATCTCTTTGAGCACAGAATACAAAGTAGTGGTCTTACCACTGCCTGTTGGTCCTGTTACCAATATAATGCCTTCCGGGATCTTAAGTATTTTTTCAAAAAGCGCCAAATTCGTCGATGTAAACCCCAGATCTTCCTTTCTCACAACTAAGTTGCTCTGATCTAGTAATCGGATAACGATTTTTTCGCCATATACTGTGGGCAGCACTGAAATCCTCATATCAATTGGAATGCCTTCAATAGTAGTTTCAACACGACCATCTTGAGGCGTCCTTTTTTCAGAGATATTCATTTTCCCCATAATTTTGATTCGAGTTACAATTGCTGAATGCGTATTTTTGGAAGGTTTCATTGCTTCACGTAAATCGCCATCTACTCTGTAACGAATGCGTACATACTTATCAAAGGGTTCAATGTGAATGTCGCTGGCCTTTGACCGAACGGCTTGCGTTATAATGGAGTTCACCAATCTAACCATCGGTGCATTGGTAACATCTGCGTCTTCTTCATAGACATCTTCATAGTCCATTTGGCCCTGTGAATTGTACTCTTTAACTGCATTTTCAGCAGTTTCAGTAACATCGTAAAAACGCTTTATGCATCTTTGAATATCATTGGGGACCGCTATAACAGACTCTATTTGCATCCCAGTTATGATTCGAATATCATCTTTTGCAAACACATCTAGCGGATCTGACATGGCAACGATGAGTTTTCCTTTTTCCAGTTTAATCGGGATTAAAAGGTGTTTAGATGCAATCGACTCCGGGATCAGTTTAGGCACCTTTGGATCGATGTATATGCTGTTCAAATCCACGTAGGGAATGTTGTACTGCGATTCTAAAACTTTATACAACAGCTCTTCAGTTAGAGCTTTATTCTTGATAAGCGTATCACCTAATTTTCCACCTGTTATCTTTTGTGCATCCAAGGCAGCGTGAAGTTGTTCCCTTGTGATGATGCCATCTTCGACCAAGACATCGCCTAGTCTTTTTTTTAATTTCATCATAATAGAATGTCCTTCTTTTAACCAAAAAATATAGCTGCAGTTTACGTAAACTGCAGCTGAACCGTCATAGTAGAATACCTTAGACTCCAAGCTTTGCGTCCCACTTTTTCAAGCAGTTTGCCAAATCCGATTATCCTTCCTCAATTATACCTGCTTTGTATCGTAATGTAAATAGTCTTTAATATTTTTTTGGGATTAACTAGTTCTGAGGTCCTATATTAATTAGGCATTTATAATCAATATTCTCCTGCAATTCCTTGCCTTTTTTTTTACATAAAAGATGTGATATTTCCTCCAAAAAACAAAGACACCAAAGTGCCTATCACTATAAATGGACCAAAGGGAATTGCCATCTTTCGATCTTTTTTTAGGACCACAATCAATAAGATGCCTAAAACTCCTCCAAAGACAAAAGATAACCAAAGTGCAAGCAATGTCAACCGCCATCCTAAAAACAGCCCAATGACTAAAAAAATTTTCACATCTCCAAAACCGAGACCCGAAGATCCCCTATAAAAAAACGCCGAAATCTCAGCAATTGCAAACATAACACCGCCGCCAGCGATCATGCCTAAAAGGGTATTTAAATAAGAAGGAGATTCGTATACCGCATAGCTGAAAAAGAATTGATATAAGGTGACCAATCCCCCTAATATCAATCCTACGAGAACGAGCTGATTGGGGATAATCATATGATCCAAATCTATAAAAAAAACAACGATCATAAGTGCTATAAAAGCAAAGAGAATAAAAGTCGTTCCAGTATATCCAAATTTTAAAAAACACGCTACATAAAGCAAACCCGTGAGTAACTCTATCAGGGCGTATCGTACAGAAAAGGCAGCACTACAAAAGCGACATTTTCCACCTAACAAAAAATAGCTCAAGACTGGAATCATATCATACGGTTTTAACGTCCTATGGCAATAGCCACATTGAGAACGCGGTGTAACAACACTAATGCCCTCAGGGATTCTATAAATACACACATTGAGAAAAGAACCCACACAAATGCCCAAGAGGAACGCAACGACAGTGAGTACAAAGGACATACAGCCTCCTAGCCTTACATTTTTTTACACATTCCACTACCATTAAATCATATTTGAACTAAGTTCACAAGAATATAAGTGTAAATTCTATGTTATTTTGATTTTTTTAATAACCGATCCAATTTGTAATCCATTTCATACAGTAATTTATAATGAGGCAACCTAGAAAAATAGGATACAATGTCCCATTTGAGCTCTATATTCTCTTGAAGCGCACTCGCAAATTCTATCATCATATCGTAGGTTTCATCAAAGTCTTCAGGATATTTAATATCCACATGATAGCGACATTTAAAAGTATAAGTTTCAAAATCATTGGTTGCCTTTAAAATCTGTGCATAAGGATTTAAATCACTTAGACCTTTAACCCTATCCATCAGTTGTATTGAAAACGTTCCTAAAATAGCTTTATTTCCAAATTTTAAAACCGTTGTCTCTTTCCCCGACTTAATTTTCATACTCGTTCCATAGGGTACCGACCAAAGTTTATTTTTCCGATGAATAACACTCCTAATCTCCTCACCAATATAATGATGGATGGCCATTTTTTCAGTGGGTAGAGGCAAAGACTTATAGTGATCCGATTGATATTCTATGGATTGAATAATCGCATAGATCAAAACTTCTCTCAACAGTTTTTCCTTATCCGCAAGAGCACGTTTTAATGTCTCTTGATCGGATCTCGATATCAAATCAAAATAAGCATTTAAAGATTGATAAATTTCAGGTTGTGTTGGGAACCTTTCGAAATAGCCCAGTGTATCAGGCACGCTCATTTTTTCTCTTAACAAGGTTATTTCAAGTATGTTTTCAGATGCTATTTTGGGCAGTACCGTGTGATTGAACAACCACTCCAAATGTCGATCGCTTACCAAGCTTTTACCGTGGGTCGTTCTAATATAGTATTCTCGAGTTCTTACGATACTCCCCTCATGTTTTGAGACAAGAGCATGTGGGATTGTGAGCCGCTTGGGGATACTAATAACTCCAAATTCTTGCTCTTTCCACTTGAAAAGATGTGAGTCCACAAAAATTTGAGGACTTATAATATCCTTACAAATATTTTCAATGTATTCCTTAAATTTATCAAAACCATCTTTACCCGGATCTGAAAACTTTTCAAAGATGTTCTTACCCTCAAATGTGCCATCATCTTTAACGCCAACAATCAACATGCCCCCCTCACGATTTGCAAACGAAACAATTATAGAAGCCATTTCTTTACCGTCAAATTTGCCTTCACCTGTTATAAACTTAGAAGTTTCTTTGAGTTCGACGCGTATATTTTCTTTTTCATAAGACTCCAAAATGTTTAAGATATTCTGTAATTTCATACAACCTCCATTATTTTATCGTACAATGAGATTAATGTTATAAAAAATGGGCATAAGTAAAGTAGGTCAAAATAACTAGCTTTTAGTCGCTTTGTATAGTGCAAAGGAGTACAACATGTTTAAGAAAATAGACGATGTCGTCTCATTTTTTTCTCAATTGAATAAACCCATTGTCATATTAGACCGGCACAGAGTCATTGCAATCAACTCTATTTTGGCTGAACTCTTCTCAGTAGAAGGTCACTTGCTCATTGGAAAGACCATCCTTGATTTTTCTCCAGAATTCCAAGAAAACAATTTGCCCTCTGATCGCTTAGCTCACGAGTACATTAACAAAGCATATGAAATTGGGCATGTGGATTTCAGTTGGATTCATACGGATGTTTTCCTCAACTCCATCCTCTGCACCGTTAATCTCAATCAGGTACAAATTGGCAATTCGAATTATCTTGTGGGGATGCTTGAAAACATCAAATATATTCCTAAATTAGCCCCAGAAGAAGAAAAAAAATACTTATTTAATAGCATCCGAATTCGGACACTCCTCAACCTAAAAGCGGAGGATCAACAAAGGTTGTTTAATATAGCCAAACTGCCTATGTGTATCTCCAATTTTGATGGCTCTATTTTAGAAGTTAATAATGCTTGGAAAAAAATTTTAAAAGGATCTCCTGAAACCCCTGAAAATAATTATTTTCTAGATTTCATTCATCCTGAAGACCGAGACAGAACCCAAAAGGCATTCAGTGTCTTATCCAAAGGCCACGATCTCTATCTTTTCAAAAATAAATATCAGAGCACTGAGGGGGATTATAAAACCATCCGGTGGTCTATTTTCTCATATAAAATCGCAAGCAAGATTTTTATCATTGCAGAAATCTTAGATTGATCAGTTTCATCCAGTAAACACAGGGATGAACTGATTTTTTTTGACATCAAAGAGACCTTGGTCTGTCAATTTAACTTCTGGAATCACTGGCAAAGCTAAGAATGCCAGCATCAAGAAAGGATCTATTTTCGCATCCATTTGAAATTCTGAATAAACAAGCGTCATAAGACATTTGAGCTTATCTGTAACTTCAACAGCCGAATGTTCACTCATCAATCCTGCCACTTTCAAAGGCAATACATCCAAAACATCATTACCCCGAGAAAGTACAATACCACCTCCAGCGCGTTCAACACCCTTTATGGCAGTATAAATGCTCACATCATCACTTCCAACTGCGATTATATTATGTGAATCATGCGCAATTGTCATTGCTATTCCACCATGCTCTAATTTCAAGCCACTTACGTATGCCTTACCTATGTTTCCGGTGGCATGGTGACGTTCAACAACCACTAATTTCAAAAGTGTTTCCATCACAGCGTCTGTGTTAGGCAATTTTAAAAGAGGTGTTATGAGAGAACCCTCTAAAATCTGAATAACATTAATATGAGACCCCTCTCTTCTAATTTCAAGTTCTGAAATATCAAAAGGTCGCATTCTCATGGAATTACACATGGACAAAGTCAATTTATTATCCATCGTAAGTGCGTTTTTGTGAGTAAATGCATCATGTACTAAGATGCCCTTCTTATAAACCCCTTCCACCTTAAAAGAATCCTCGGATTTCAATATCAAAAAATCAGCCTGATAGCCTGGAGCTATTGCACCTACATTTTTCAACTGATAGCAATTAGCAGCATTAATGGTTGCAATTTGGATGGCATTTTCAAAAGAAAGACCGTTTGCAACAGCCTTGCGCACATGATTGTCTATGTGCCCTTCATCTACAATATCTTGAGGGTGACGATCATCTGTACAAAATAGAATTCGATTTAAATTGCCTGAATCCACACCCTTTATGAGCACATCAAAATTTCGTGCCGCAGACCCCTCTCGAATCATCACATACATGCCCTTTTCTATTTTTTCTCTGAGCTCATCAACGGTTTCACATTCATGGTCCGTTCGAATGCCAGTACTGATATACCGATCTAAATCCACACCAGTAAGTCCAGGTGCATGTCCGTCAATAGGCTTGCCCATACGTTTAAAGAGCTCTATCTTTGCCATAATATCTTTATTTTTGACCAAAACACCATTAAAATCCATCACTTCACCCAGCCCCACAACATGCTTATGATTTGCATACAGAGCTAAATCTTTGGCATCAAGTTGTGCGCCTGAGTGCTCAAAAGGGGTAGCAGGCACACACGAAGGCAAACTTAAATAGATGTCGAGCAAGCACTGTTCTGAAGCCTCTATCATATATCTGAGACCATCCATACCCAACACGTTGGCAATTTCATGTGGATCTGCAATAACCGTGGTAGTTCCAAGTGGCAAAATCAATTTTTCAAATTCATAAGGGGTCAACATTGAGGACTCTATATGGACATGGGCATCTATCAGCCCAGGAATTACTTTTGCACCTTTGAGATCCATCATTTTTTTCCCGATATATCCACCAAATCCGACAATTATGCCCTTGTCAATTGCCAAATCGCTTAAATGCCACTGCCCTGAAAATACATTTAGAATCAAAGCATTATGTAATACTAGTTCAACAATTTTCTGACGGCTCACGACCTCACCTCCACACCCTTATTATACCATATCGAGCGTAACAAAAAGTAATGATAAACCCGATAAAAAAAGAGATATTCTCTTAAATGTAATATCTCTTTTTAAAGATCAACGCTTCACTATAAATGCTAAAATGCAAATATTTTCAAAATCCGTTCATCAAAGACATGTCATATATAGAATCCTTTGCACACTATAAATTTTGACATACTCTGAATAAAGACAGAAACAACACCTACTTTTCAATTTTCAATTCTGCTCTAACTTCATCACTGACATATTTTCCAATAATGATGTGCTCCAGTATAACACGTTCAAGTATATAGGCCCAAGCACTAAACATAATTAAAATGAAAAAACTGGAGACATAACGTCCTAAAATATAGAGTAACAAAAGGGTAAAAATCATCGAAATAGAGGTCAAAGCATGTTTGTGCGCCATTATAAAAGCGCTCTTAATGGCCTCTTTATTATTAAGTGTCAACTTAGACTGTATCCCAAAATAATACAAACTAACCACAATGAGTTCATAAATGAGAATGTATTGAAAAACAACAAAGATAAAGCTGAGTTGTCTTAGTAATTCTATATTCAAGAGGTTAAAATATGAAATTGAAGCAATTACCATGATGCCAACCCAATAAAGGGTCACTTGTTTAAAGTTCATTTTTAAGCTCTTAAAGTAAAGTTGTCTAACGCTACCTTCTTCACGCCTTAACCCATGGTATATTGCATAGATCATGGCAGTAATCGCAACGCCTGTACCGAATCCCAAAGTGAGAAACACCGTTGCTAGAAAATAGATATTGAGTAAAATGAGCTCATATAACAAAGTCATAATCTGCGAAAAAGGACTGTCGATATCAAATAACTTCATACTTGAACCTCGGTTGATAAATAAGGTATATAAGCTGAATCCGTCCCTTTTACATGTGACATAATCCAATTGACGACAAACGCCAATAAGTCCAATAAAGTCTGATACTGGTCTGCCTCAATTTTTTCTGCTTTAAATCGATCCAGAAAACTCACAAATCTTTGATGATCCTTTTTATGATTAACAAGCCCTGGAAATTTAATCCGTTCTAAAATTTCTTCTTCAGTCTCAAAGTGTTTAAGTGCATATAAGTGCAACTTGACTAAAATATGAATAATTTCATCATAGTCATAATCCGTTTCTGTATAGTTTTCAAACAACGTTTCAAGCTGAGTCGCTATGTCAAACAATTGTTGATGCTGACGATCTATTATTTCATTTCCAACTGCTAAACTTTCATCCCAAACCATTAGATAGCCTCCTCATCAAACCTAGCGTTAAATATTTATAACGCTTTCTATTTTTTTTATTGTCATAAGCAGCACTTCGATGTAATAAGCACCTCTATCATTGGATACCCTCTCGTTAGATACCCTCCCTTTAATATTACCATCGTGTGCTTCTATAATCAAATTTTCATGCAATTTCATTAAGTGCTCATAAGCGGTGATCACTTCTTCAATTGGAATCCACTGATTTTGTGGTATCAATGTATAAAGAATAATTTCAATAATATAATGATTCAAATTTTTAATTTCCGAAATCAGCTTCACTGTATTGCCTGAGTTCATATTCATGTCAGGCATATGATTGAAAATGACATCAATATCCTTAAAAAGGCCTATCGCTTCATTTTTAGTCTTATTAAGTGTATTAAAATCCGGCTGATTTTGATAGGTTTCTAAAAAAGAATACATCTTTTCTAAAACATAAGTCAATCTTTTATGCAACATCTTTTTATAGAAAAATTTTGAAAAGATGAAATTGTAAAATACTGCAATTAGAATGCCCGCTGTCAACGCAAGCAACCTCAGTCTTAAAGTCAGTAGAACACTGGCGTTTCCAAGAGCATTGTATTGAACATACTGAGTCATATAAATTGCTGTAAATATGGATACTGCGGATACCTCTTTCCAATTCCCAAGCAGTGAAACATAGATTGTCAAGCCAACTGCAAGAGGTATCGTAAACCAATTTATACCAAACAATGCCAAAACAACTGCACTGGTGACGCCACCAAGCCATGATGCTTTAAGTTGTGAAATGCCACTTTTAATGCCCGATACGGTTACCGGTTCAAGCGTGAGCATCATCCCAAACAACAGTGAAATCATGTCTTTGCCTATGATCGAATGATTATGAAATATCAAATAAGCCGTCATCACACTCAAAAAACTCTTCAAAATGTACAGCGGAGAATCAAACAACATCGCTTCTCTACTCAGTAATAACCTGCTTTTAATTTTATCCATTTGATCTCACCTTCTCATCAGTTGCTTATTTATAAATTACCCTCTTATATTGGTCTATAATCTCTTCTTTGGCCTTGCAAATAACTTCTGCACTTTTAATAATATTTGAGTGCCTGCTATAGCAGGTTTCATCAGAGGGGTCTCCATATATGTTTTTACCTCAATCAATCTCTGGGGTATCTGAATGGATTGAGGGCAATGTTCCAGACATTTACCGCAGTTTTTACAGAGAGATGCGTATGAGGGCGCACCATTTGCACCACCAAGTTGAAGCCAGTAAAACCCTTTCATTTTTTTTTGATTCAATAAGAATACAGAGTTATAGAGATCAAAGCATCTGGGAATATCCACGCCAAATGGACAGGGCATACAATATTGACAACCTGTACAAGGAATTTTTTGCAGTTTATGATATACAGCCTTGACATCAGATATAATCCGAAGCTCTTCTCTTGACATAATCTGTATGCCAGATCTCTCAGCATAAAGTAAGTTGTCTTGTAAATGCTGCTGTTCAGTCATTCCTGAAAGCACCATAGTCACCCCAGGATGATTCCAAATCCATCTAAGAGCCCACTCTGCTGGTGATCGCGTGTCATCAAATGCGCGGTACGCTTCCAATACTTTCTCAGGCAGATTTTTAACAAGACTCCCTCCTCTAAGCGGTTCCATTACAAACACTGCAATGCCCTTTGAAGCGGCATACTCTAAACCCGCCTTGCCAGCTTGATTTAAGTCATCTAATAGATTATATTGAATTTGACAAAAATCCCATGGATATGCATCAATAATCTCTTTAAACAAAGTGCGATCACCGTGGAAGGAAAAACCCACATGATCAATCTTTCTTTCACTTTTTAGAGTCTTCAAAAATGTCAATGCATTCATTGAATTGAATTTTGTCCACGTCTCACGATTGAGAGCATGCAATAAATAGTAGTCTATACAATCAACTTTCAGTTTCCGCCTCTGATCTTCAAATATTTTAGATAGGTCTGATGCCCTTTGAACGGACCAAGGTGGCATTTTCGTTGCAATTTTCACCTGTTCTCTATAGCCTGAACTCAAGAATTTGCCTAAAAAAATCTCACTCTGACCACCATGATAAAAATAGGCTGTATCTATATAGTTTACACCTGCCTCAATTGCCTTTTTAAGAAATTCTGTAGCTTTTTCTTCATCAATTTTACCTGCAACGACCGGAAATCTCATACCGCCATAGCCTAATATCGAAACCTGGTCCCCTGTGGATTGTACTTCTCTGTATTGCATGTTCTACCTTTCTTCCGTTTAAAAATCTTTCATTTAAAAAAAAAACCTAGCAACCTCAGTCAATCGTTCTATACTAAAGCTCTCTAGGTTCAAACTATGTCTAGTAAATATTTCACTGTAAATTCATCACCGTAGATTCTATTCAACAGGAACCAGCCTTAGCCTAGATTCACTTATTTTCTTTAAATTTGATTTAAAACGTTGACAATTTCTTTCATTTGAGCCGTTGTTTTTTCTTGTTCAGAAGCAATCCGGTTGAGCTTAGACACTTCCATTGTGATGCGCTCATTTTCAAGTCCAAGTGATTGTAATAACTCCGCTATTTGTCCAGCAAACGTACTGGTTGTGTCCGACATTTTTTGAACTTCTGTGGCGACCACAGAAAAGCCCTTCCCGTGTTCTCCTGCTCTTGCAGCTTCAATATTGGCATTGAGTCCTAAAATCTTAATTTGTTGCGTTATTTTGTTCACCGCTTTAGTCATCTCATCTGTTTGCAGAATAAATTTTTTAGATTCTTCCGATGCATTAACCAATTGTTTATTAATGTCTAGCAGTTCGCCTGTAACCGATAAGATGTAATCCATTTCCTTGTGTAATTTATCACTGGTCTCCGTAATCTGTTCCAACTGATAATTAAGCCTATCCGTAATTTTGGTCTGCTGATCCACAACCGTCATCAAAAGTGCAGCCACATCAGATTGGATAATGCGTTTTTTTTTACCGTATTGTTCCATTAAAGTGTTTAGAACATTTTCACTACCTGTCGCTTCTATGATCAAATCAACTTCTGATGCTATTTGTGTCAAATCCATTACGCAATTTATGCCCAATTGCTTTGCAAGCAAAACCCCCTGAGATTGTTGATTTCTATCCACAACCGTTTTTATTTCAACTTCATCCATTTGATGAAAAAGTTCTATAAGTTTCTTCCCACCAGTTCCAGCACCTACAATTGCAATTTTCATATATTAATCCTCCCACATTTCAGTTAAAATCTATTTAAAACCGTGCTCTATTTTTAGGCTCTAAGTACACGTTTATTATACCATTTAATCGTCCTAAAATAGGAATTGTTTTTTTACAAATTCGACATTTAAAATCCAGGTAATATACATGAGCACACTCAAACTTGAAGTTGCAAATCGAATAGAATTTGACGTGTATATCGGCAATAAAAAATAATGTAATTCAAGATAAACGATGATCCAATCTACTAAGAAAAATCCCAATAAAGCAAACAACACAATTCTATGATTTAAAGTATGCTTTTTCCTCTTGCTATGCGCTATTGCTGGCATCACCAGCAACGATATTGTTAACATAAAAAGAAACGTTCGCATCTCAATTTGGGCTTCAAAGAAGCGCATACCACTTGAAAACAATTTTATGGCAAAGCCGAAAAAAATTAACCATTCTATGCCGTTGATCAAATCTATCAGAAAATGAGAAAGTAAATCGCTATCAAAGGCTTCTTTTCTCAAATGCTTTATGACTAAAATCTCAATCAACAGCCAGATTAAAATCATTAAAACGGCTATTGGCTTTCCAGTCGCATTCGCATGATCTAATGCGACAATCCAATAAAGTAGACCTATTAACATTAAAAATAACAAATATATTTTTCGCAAGATATGCCCCCTAAAAATCACAATATTAATTCTCGTCAATTATAACTTAAAAAAAAATTTTAATAAAGTCATTAAAAATAGATATATCTCAATAACATTTGGATATATATAGAAATGAGACACTTTAAAGAACCTTAAAGGAGGGAAGACCCTTGAATCTATCGCTGAAAAATGTCAAATTTATGAAACAAGCCATGATGAGAAAAGTACTCTATTCACTTTTGCCAATCGTATGTGCCGGCATCTACTTTTTTGGATTACGTGTACTTGCATTGCTTATTGTCGTAACCTTATTCGCCTGTTTAACCGAATGGGTCTTTGTTAGAAAAACAACTCATAAGATAACAGAAGCCGTCCTTATTACTGCTATTTTATTCACATTGACATTGCCACCCCAAACCCCTTACTGGATTGCCATTATCGGCATCATCTTCGGCGTCCTCTTCGGAAAAATGGTGTTTGGTGGATTTGGTAAAAACCCATTTAATCCTGCTTTAGTGGGCAGAGCTTTTATCTATGTCAATTTTCCAAAATTCATGACGGTTGAATGGACCAAGCCTGTTGATGGCCTATTGGGAGGTTTCACGACTTATCTAGGGCAACCGATTGATGCCATCACACAATCCACGCCTATGTTGATCTACAGAGCCACTGGAGAGACTGCGCCTATCAAAGATATGTTGTTTGGCAACATCGCAGGCTCAATCGGCGAAACCAGTGCTCTTTTAATCATTTTAATGGGCATCTATCTCATCTACACAAAAACAGCTGCTAAAGAAACCATATTCAGTGTCCTTGCCGGTTTTCTAATTATGGATTCTATCTTCTATTTTTCAGGATTTCAGCAAGTGCCCAACCCTATATATGGCCTTCTAGCTGGTGGCATCCTATTTGGAGCTGTTTTCATGGCCACTGATCCCATCTCATCCCCTAAAACTTTCCAAGGTCGAATTGTTTACGGCTTATTAATTGGATGCATCACGGTGATCATAAGGGGATTCGCCTTGTTTGCCGGTGGTATTATGTTCGCTATATTAATTGGCAATACATTTGCACCCATCTTAGATGAAGCTGTAAATGCGATTAAAAATCGCAAAAAACTTCCTGTAAAGGAGGGAAAATAATGGCAAAGAAAAAACAAATCCTGTACCCAGTTGTCTTCATGGTGATATTAACCGCTTTGTTTACTTTTGTGCTTGCCTTTATAAATGCAAGCTCCCTTGATCTCATAAAGGAACAAGAAGCCCTTAGAATCCAAAAATCTATATTATATGTTTTCAATATACCTTTTGAAGCGCAGGATGCTGTCATCCAAAAAACTTTTGATGAAAATGTTACTACTAAAACAATTAATGGCAAAGTATATTATATCTACAGTGTGGATAACATGATTAAAGGTTATGCGTTTCAGTTTTCTGGGAGAGGCCTCTGGGGCACCATCACAGGCAATATTGCCATATCGCCAGAATTCGATACCGTACTCGGCATTGACTTCATCTCACATTCTGAAACGCCAGGATTGGGAGGGCGTATCGATGAGTCTTGGTTTAAAGAACAGTTTCGAAACATGCCGATCAAGACAAAAGCCCCTGTGATATTCAAACCTGCTGAAGGCGGTACTGTTGATGCTGTAACTGGTGCTACACTGACTTCAAACTCAGTACGAGACATGGTCAACCAATTTGTAACAGACCTCTCAGACATAAAAAAGGAGGTAAAGCTCAATGAATGAATTAAAACGCGTCTTTAAAGAAGGCATTATCAAAGACAATCCTGTCTTTAGACAAATACTTGGCATCTGCTCTTCCCTTGCTGTGACAAATTTACTTCTCAATTCTCTTGTTATGGGGATTGGCCTCATGTTTGTCACAGGTTTTTCAAGTTTTACAGTTTCGCTGATACGTAATCAAACCCCAAAACACATTCGAATGATGGTTCAAACACTTATTATATCCGCTTATGTTATTATTCTAGATATCTTCTTAAAAGCATACTGGCCAACGATGTCTAAAGCCTTAGGACCTTATGTGGGATTAATCATCACCAACTGCATTATCATGGGGCGCTGTGAAGCGTTTGCTCAAAAGAACAAACCGCTCATCTCATTCTTTGATGGTTTGACCATGGGACTTGGCTATACCATCGTTTTGCTCTTCATTGCCTTTTTCCGAGAGCTCCTTGGCTTTGGATCACTCTTTGGTATTCAAGTGTTGGGCGAAGGATGGGTCAATTGGACCCTGATGATTATGCCACCAGGTGCATTCTTTATGCTTGGAATCGTGATTTGGATCACAAGAAATGTCTTTCCTAATAATGATGAAAAAGGAGGTGCTCAGGCATGATTGAAATCAATCCACTAGTCATATTCTTTGCTTCAATTTTTACCAATAATATGATTCTATCAAACTTTCTCGGCATGTGTTCCTTTATAGCTGTCTCCAATGAAATTAAGACCTCACTTAGTTTAGGTCAAGCCGTTACCTTCGTGCTTGCTTGCACCACTGTACTCAATTATTTTATCTATCATTACATCCTTGTCCCTTGGGGATATGAGTACCTTAGATTCATCGTTTTCATCATTGTTATTGCTGCATTCGTTCAGCTTGTGGAAATGATTATAGAACGATACTTTGAAACACTTTATTTCTCTCTTGGTATTTTTTTACCACTGATTACCGTAAATTGTGCAATCCTTGGGGTTTCTCTTTTTATGACGATCAGAGATTACAATCTATTTCAATCTTTTGCATTTGGAATCGGTTCTGGATTGGGCTGGACGCTTGCCATCGTTGCCATGGCTGGAATTCGGAAAAAAATAAGAAATGCTAAATTGCCTAAAGGGCTAGAAGGCCCAGGAATCACCTTAATCATTACAGGCATTATGGCGCTCGCTTTTTTAGGTTTTTCTGGAATCGTTCAAATTCAATAGGAGGCATACTATGACAACTCTGAGCACTATTGCAATTACCATCTTAGTTATAAGTAGCATCACAGGGACATTGGCTTTTCTTCTATCTCTCGCCAATAAAACCATTGCAAATTATGGCGAAAAGAAACTCACGATTAACGAGAGCAAAGATTTTGTCGTTGATGGTGGAGAAACCTTGCTGTCTTCTTTAGTGGATCAAAAGGTTTTCATACCTTCTGCTTGTGGTGGTAAAGGGAGTTGTGGCTATTGCAAAGTCACTGTAATAGAAGGTGGCGGACAAATTCTCCCCACAGAACTCGGATATGTTTCACCCGCTGAGCAAAAACAAGGTGTAAGACTTTCTTGCCAATTAAAGATTAAGGAAGATATGAAAATTCAGATTCCTGAGGAACTGTTTAGCGTCAAACAATTTGATTATCGCGTGGAATTCATAAATGAGGTCACACCTACTATAAAACATTTAAGACTAACACTCCCCATAGGTGAGGAAATTCAATTTAAAGCAGGACAATATGTCCAAATTTTAGCACCTAAGTATAAGGGCAATGATGAAGAGGTTTATAGGGCCTACTCGCTGGCCTCTTCACCTCTGGATAAGAAGGCCATTGAACTCTATATTGGACTCGTTAAAAATGGCATTGCCACCACTTTCGTACATGATTATCTCAAACCCGGTGCCAAACTCACCGTTGTAGGTCCCTATGGTGATTTTTTCTACCAAGATACGAATCGTGAGATGGTTTTAGTGGCTATTGGGACTGGAATGGCCCCCATTATGTCCATTTTAAAATTCATGAGAGACAGCGGCATCCAGCGCAAAGCTACTTTTTACTTTGGTGCACGCACAAGAGAAGATTTATTTGAAATGGAGACACTTGAACAACTTGAAAAAGAACTGCCAAACTTTAAATTGATCACTTGTCTCTCACGTCCTACAGAACAATGTCAGTGGACAGGCGAAAAAGGTCGAGTGACCGATCTTCTGGAAAAGTTCTTGGATGATGGCGCGAATAAAGAAGCCTATCTCTGTGGCAGTCCTGTTATGATTGATTCTGTGATCCCAATTTTAATGTCAAAGGGCATTCCAGAATCACAGATTCTATATGATAAATTTGAGTAGGATGACGAAATTCCTTATACATTCTATATTTTAAACTCAGTCAAAATATGAAAAATACTACTATAAAAATGCTACTCTATGTTTATTGCAAACAGATATTTATGGCGTCTATACGTGTACATGCCCAGTTGTACCGAAGTGTTATAGACGCCCTATTTTTTTGTCTCTTCTTTTTCAAGGTTTTCTATACTTTATGCAGTGTGTTTTGAAGCACCGTTCTTTAAGACTAAAACGCTATTAATCCATACAAATAGAATGCCGAGAATCCCCATTGCTATAAAGGCAAATCTTAAATCCACTAAGTCACCCATTACACCCACTGCAGGGAATAAAATAATCATAAAAAAACTAAAAACCATACTGGCAAAAGATAAAATTGTCGCCCTGTTTTCACTTGGTACCAATTTATTAATATAATCGGTCATGGCTATATAAGTCACACTCTCCGTCATCATCATAATCACAAAGAATACATAGTGATAGGGCGTTAAAGCAATCCCCCATATACACGCTACAGTTATCCACGGCGCGCCTAAAAGAATACCACGTTCTTTAACCACACTTTCAATCCGATGGACTTGAGTTGAAATAATTGCAGCGGCCACTGATGAAATGGCAAGGATTAATCCTATTTGACTTTCGCTGTAATGCAGAGATTTAAAATAATTTTGATTATAGTAAAAAATACAGGTACAGAAAGTTGCGATTAATTGTCCTAGCACCATCAAAGAGGCAATTTTAGGATTTGATTTTACAACCGTAATGCTATCTGTCAGTTGATTTTTAAAAGTGACAAATCCGTTCAGTAAAATATCGTTTATTTTACTTTCATTTGCTTGTTCAACTTCTATGGCTTCAACTTCTATAGCTTCAACTTCTATGACTACATCTTCTATGATTGCATCTTTATTTGTCTCAAGATCATGTCCCCTCTTTTCAATCTCTGGTTCTATAAAAGTTAGAGACTGGATAATACTGAGCATACCAATCACTATTGTAATGTAAAATGCCACTGGATAGCTCCTCGTTGCAAAATATCCGCCCACAAAAAATGAAATAACACTTGCCGCTTGATAGAATACTTCTTTTCTGCCATTGATTTTCATGAATTCAGATGCTTTACCTAGCTCTTTTAATGAATCATATATTAGAGCGTCACCTGCTCCTGATTCTAAATTGTATGAGAGTGCTGAAAAAATAAAGGAAAGCGCAAACCCCCAAAAATGATTTGACAACAGTAGAATAGATACACTAATCAAGGCCAAAATTCTGCCCCCCACACGGCTGACTTTCCGTCCAAGCAGATCCGCCACAGCACCAGTGGGCACTTCCATTGTAAAAGAAGTTAAATGGAAAATGGTTTCTAGTAGCCCCAATTGCGTCAACGACATGCCCTTGCTTGCTAAATAAATCATCCATATGCCCCTTGTCAAATCTAAATTGTATATCAGTGTAAATAAATAATTCTTGCCGATATTGCGTTTTAATTTCTGCTTCCTATTCATAGCACTCCTCATTTTGTTTTTCGTGTTTTTCGTGTTTTTCATTGTGTCCTCCAAAGTAAATTAGAATCATTGTGTCTACAAGGTCTTCGGAAGAAAAATAGCTTTCAGTTCAAATGTGGTTCACTTCTCTCTTTTTCTATAATTTACAATACAAAAAAACTCCAAGTGGATGTACTTGGAGTTCTCAATTCTAAGGTTCTTATAAAATTAAGTCTTCTTCAGACACTTGTTGGTTGACATAATATTAAGTTTTAGTGAGACCTATTGCGTCTACGCTAAAATTTCCTGTAATATCATGTGCAACTGCAAAGTATGAAAGCCTGAAGTTCATGGTATTTCTCACTTTCTAAAAAAATATAATACCCCTACATTGTAACTTGATTATTAGAACAAGTCAAGATTCTTGAGCAGAATCTGCATTATATAAAACGTATCGAAAAATTATCTTTTATCATTTTGATGGATATTTCTCATCATGCCAATCACGGTTTCTCTTGTCACCTGCAAAAGACCCTAAGCATTTTTTCATTAGAAAAACTGCCCTAAACCGTGAGAAGAAGGGCAGTCTTTCTTTGTGGGTCAGTAATTTGATTAATCCCTATATAAAGGGAACTTATCGCATAATGTTTTTACACGTGCTCGTGCAGGTTCTAGATCAGCATCTCTATTGTCTATCGTCCAACTGATGATATCTGCAATTTCAAGCATTTCTGCTTTGCCAAAACCACGTGTCGTAGAAGCTGGCGTTCCAATTCTAATACCACTTGTCACAAACGGGCTAGCCGTTTCATTTGGAACCGTATTTTTATTGGTTGTAATGCCAATTTCATCGAGCAATTTTTCAGCAGCTTTACCTGTAATATCTTTATTTCTTAGATCAACAAGCAATAAGTGATTGTCTGTACCGCCAGATACAATTTTAAAGCCTTTCGCCTTTAAAGCGTCTGCAAGAGTACTTGCATTTTCAACAACTTGCTTTTGATAAGCTTTAAATTCATCAGACATTGCTTCTTTAAAACACACTGCTTTAGCAGCAATAATGTGCATTAAAGGCCCCCCTTGAATACCTGGGAACATTGTTTTGTCAATCGCTTTAGCAAATTCTTCTTTACAGAGAATTGCACCACCTCTTGGTCCCCTTAATGTCTTATGAGTTGTCGTTGTAACAATATCCGCATAAGGTACTGGATTTGGATGAAGACCTGCAGCTACTAAACCTGCAATATGGGCCATATCTACCAGCATTAAAGCATTTACTTCATCACAGATTTCTCTGATTTTAGCAAAATCTATAATTCTAGAATATGCGCTCGCACCTGAAACAATCATTTTAGGTTTTTCTTCAATTGCCATTGCTCTTAAGTTGTCATAATCAATAAAGCCAGCTTCATTTACACCGTAAGAAATAAAATTATAGAGTTTTCCAGAAAAATTAACTGGGCTACCATGTGTTAAATGTCCGCCATCAGATAGGTTCATGCCAAGAACTTTGTCACCAGGTTCAAGAACAGCCATATAAGCCCCCATATTTGCTTGCGAACCTGAATGCGGCTGAACATTGGCATGATCAGCACCGAATAGAGCTTTCAATCGATCACGCGCTAAATCTTCCGATATATCTACGAATTCACATCCGCCATAATATCTCTTGCCTGGATAACCTTCTGCATATTTGTTTGTTAAATGTGAGCCCATTGCTGCCATTACCGTTTTACTTGTGAAGTTTTCAGATGCAATTAGTTCAATATTACTTGATTGTCTCTTCAGTTCAAGTGCCATTGATTCATAGAGCTCCGGATCATTTTTTTTAACGATTTCTAAATTCATGACTTGGTCCCTCCTGCGTTACTTTTTAGTTTTGATCGGTGCCATGTGAATGGCTTCTCCTTTGAGCCCCATAGTAGCTTCAGCAAAAGCTTCCGAAAGTGTTGGATGCGCATGAATAGTGCCTGCAATAGCATCCACATGCAGCTTTTGACTTACGGCAAGTGTGCCCTCATGAATTAAATCTGAAGCATGCGGTCCCATAATATGAACGCCCAGTATGGTATCGTCCATATCTGAAATCACTTTTATGAAACCTTCAGGTTCTCCAATAGAGAGTGCCTTTCCATTTGCACCAAACATAAATTTGCTTTTTTTGATTTCAATGCCTTTTGCCTTTGCTTGATCTTCAGTGAGCCCAACAGATGAAATCTCTGGAAAAACAAAGATACAGCTTGGTACCACATCGTGATTACCGTGATGCAGTACGCCCATGATGTGATCCACAGCAGCAATCCCTTGATGTGATGCGGCATGTGCGAGCATAAGTTTTCCATTGACATCGCCAATTGCATAGACACCTTGAACATTAGTTTTGAAATGCTCGTCTACAATAATGCCCTTTAGATTATATTCTACACCAGTATTGGCCAAATTTAAACCTTCAATAACTGGTGTTCTTCCTGTTGAAACCAAAACAGTAGTAGCATCAAATGTCACTTCGCCCTTTTTGGACTCGCCCACTACAGTAAGACCATCATCTGTCTTTATGATTTTAGTTACTTTGGTCGATTTGTGGACATCAATCCCTTTTTTCTTAACGCTTACAGCAAACCGTTTTGAAATTTCTGTATCCACTTGACCAAGAAGTTGATCAGCATATTCAACCACAGTCACCACACTGCCCATGGCAGAAAAAATACCTGCAAATTCCATCCCAATAACGCCGCCGCCAATAACCACCAATTTTTCAGGTACCTCTGTAAATTCTAAAATTTCTTTGCTAGTGATAACGCCTTCGTGATCTAGCCCCTCAATTGGTGGCATCTGAGGCTTCGATCCCGTGGCAATAATAATATTTTCACATGAGATCGTGCTGATCTCACCCTTTGCAGTGGTAATCTTCAAATCTGTTGCGCTTAAAAATTCTGCACTGCCGTAAACGACCTCAATCCCATTGATTTGAATCAATTGCTCAATTCCACCAACCAGTTGATTCACAACTTCTCTTTTTCTAGATTGAATCTTTGGGATATCAAAGCTCACAGGACCCGTTTTAATTCCAAAATCCTCTATATGGTTTAAAGTATTTAGAAGCTCCGCATTTCTATAAAGCGTCTTTGTAGGGATACACCCATAATTTAGACAAGTGCCTCCAATTTTATGATGCTCAATTAAAGTTACCTTGGCACCTAATTGTGCACCACGTATGGCGGCCACATAACCTCCTGGTCCACCACCTATAATGACGATTTCTTTTTGCATATTGCCTCCTAAACTTGTTTTTCCCATTTGAGCACTGGGGATCTTGCCGCAAGGACCTCATCCACTCTCCTAATTTGAGTTGTCGTAGGTGCCTGTTTGAGCAATTCAGGTGTTTCATCTGCTTCTTTACTAATTTGAATCATGACATCAATGAAAGCATCCAGCGTTTCAAGACTTTCGGTCTCCGTAGGTTCGATCATAATGGCGTCATGCACAATCAATGGAAAATAAATCGTCGGTGGATGATAGCCATGATCTAACAAGCGTTTTGCCACATCAAGGGTACTGCACTGATTGAGTTCACCTTTGAGACCTGCAAGTACAAATTCATGTTTACAAATGGTATCCACAGGTAAATTATAATATTCTTTTAACTTCGCTTGCATGTAGTTTGCATTGAGCACAGCCATTTCACTTGCGCGTTTCAAGCCCTCGCCACCCATGGACAAAATATAAGTGTAAGCTCTCACAAGGATGCCGAAATTGCCATTAAACCCTTTCATTCTGCCAATTGTATCTGGTCTATCATAGTCCAGAATGAAACGATCATCCACTTTAGAAACAATTGGTGCTGGTAAAAATGGCTCCAAGAATGCTTTAACACCTACTGGACCAGAACCTGGACCGCCACCACCATGTGGTGTTGAAAAAGTCTTATGCAAATTATAATGTACAACATCAAATCCCATATCACCAGGTCTAGCTTGACCCAGAATCGCATTTAAATTGGCACCATCATAATAGAGCAAACCACCAGCTTCATGAACAAGTTCAGCAATTTCAAGGATATTTTGTTCAAATAGACCTAGTGTGCTCGGGTTGGTAAGCATTAACCCTGCAATATCATCCCCCAATACCGCCTTTAAGTTATCAAGGTCAACTGCACCCGATTTTGTAGATTTGATTTCCACCACTTCAAAACCTGCAACGTTTGCACTTGCAGGATTTGTGCCATGTGCTGAATCAGGAACAATAATTTTATTTCTCCTGGTTTCACCACGTTTTTCATGGTATGCCTTAATGATCATCAGACCTGTAAGTTCCCCATGAGCACCTGCAGCCGGTTGAAGCGTAAAGGCATCCATGCCACCAACTTCAGATAACATACTGCTTAAATCGTACATGAGTTCAAGCGCCCCTTGTGCTTGCGTCTCATCTTGATAGGGGTGAAGGTTTACAAAACCATCTAAAGCAGCCATATCTTCATTGATTTTAGGATTGTATTTCATGGTGCAAGACCCCAGTGGATAAAACCCGGTATCTACACCAAAATTCTTGTTGCTTAATAAAGTATAGTGTCTAACGAGCTGAGGTTCACTTACTTCTGGTAAACCAAGCTCTTTTTTTCGGAGTAAGTCTGCTGGAATTACATCATTGATTTCTACGTCATCAACTTTGCATCCAGGAATTTTATACCCTCTTCTGCCTTCTTTTGAAATTTCAAAAATAAGTTGATCGTATTTTACCATTTGATTGCCTCCATCGCCTCTACAAGTGCATCGATTTCTTCTTTAGTTCTCTTTTCGGTTACGCAGAATAGAACTCTGTTTTGATCGGATGGATATGCCTTTCCTAAATCAAAACCACCAAGGAATCCCTTTTCAGCCAATTTTTCATTGAGTTTGTCAATTGCCATGTCGGTTTCAAGGACAAATTCTTTAAAGAATGGCGCCTCATACACCGCTCTAAACTTACCTGTTCCAATGAGTTTTTTCTGTGCATAATGTGATTTTTTAACACATTGAGTTGCAACTTCCTTCAGACCTTCTTTACCAAGTGCACTCAGATAAATCGTCGCACAAAGTGCATTTAGAGCTTGATTTGAACAAATATTAGAAGTTGCCTTTTCTCTTCGGATATGTTGCTCTCTTGCTTGAAGTGTCAAAGTGAAAGCCCTTTTGCCGTCTAAATCCATGGTTTGCCCCACAATACGCCCTGGTAATTTTCTCATTTGTTTCGTCGATGCCGCCATAAATCCAAGATAAGGCCCACCATAATTTAAGCCATTACCAAGAACCTGACCTTCTCCCACAGCTAAATCAGCGCCGTATTCACCTGGCGTCTTGAGTATACTCATGGCAATTGGGTCCACATTCATGATAAAAAGCGCTTTATTTTCATGTGTCACTGCCACAGCTTCTGTGTAGTCTTCAATAATACCAAAGAAGTTTGGCGATTGGACAATTACGCCAACCGTTTCTTTAGAAATAACTCTTTTTAGGTTTTCAATATCGGTCACACCGCTCACAGCTGGAATCTCAATGACATTTATATCATTAAATCTCATATAGGTCTTAACAACTTCCCTAACTTCTGGATGCACTGTTTCAGAAATAAGAATGGTATTGCCTTTTTGATTTGCCACAGCAAGCATGGCAGCCTCTGCAGTGGCAGATGCCCCGTCGTACATGGAAGCATTCGAAACTTCCATACCAGTGACATTTGCAATCATGGTTTGATATTCGAATATGGCTTGCAATGTCCCTTGACTGATCTCAGGCTGATAAGGTGTATAAGCTGTATTAAATTCTGATCTGGATACCAAATGATGAATCACCGATGGAATCGCATGATCGTAAGCACCTGCACCTAAAAAACATATGAGTTCGTTAGTAGATGTATTTTTTTCTGCAAGTCCTCTAATATGTTTTGACACTTCTGCTTCTGAAAGTGGGGCACATAAGTTTAATCTTCTCTTCAATTTAACTTGCTCTGGGATGTCATCAAATAATCTGTCTACTGAATCAATACCAAGAACCTCAAGCATTTTTGCTTCATCTTGCTCAGTATTAGGAATATAGGGAAACATCATTATGCCTCCTCATTACAGTATGCTTCATACTCTTCTGCATTCATCAATTCGTCCAACTCAGTTGTATCTGAAAGTGAAATTTTAATAATCCAATTTTCATAAGGTGCTGTGTTCACAAGTGATGGATCGTCATCCAACGCTTCATTCACTTCTACTATCGTTCCAGATACAGGCATCAACATATCTGATGCAGCTTTTACGGACTCAATGGTTCCAAAACTTTCCTCCACCTCAAACGCTTCATCCATTTCTGGCAATTCAACATAGACAATCGAACCTAAAGAATTTTGTGCAAAATCCGTCACACCAACTAGTGCAGTTTCATCTTCAACTTTAACCCACTCATGATCTTTTGTATAATACAATCCGCTTAAAACTTTCATCTTCATTACCTCCTGAATTTTCATCATAATTTCAGCATCCCGCTGTAGGCAGTGATTAAGTAAATTATACCTTACTTTAACTATTTTTTATAATTCTTTTGATAAAATCTTTTACTGCAAATTGTCGCAGGTAAAACTTTCTTTCTGACCTGTATCCCAAGCGCGCCACCCATTTCAGCATATGATGCATCCACAAGTGCCAAGCCTATGTTCTTCTTAAGTGTCGGTGAAAAATACCCTGTGGTTACCATGCCGACCACCTTGTCATCCACAACGACATCATAACCATGTCTTGGAATGCCCTTTTCCATTTCGAAGCCAACCGTTTTCCTTGGAAGTCCAGCTTCCTTTTGAGCCACAAGCGCTTCTTTTCCAATAAAGCTTTCTTTACCCAACTTCACAAAGAAACCAAGTCCAGCTTCAAGTGGTGTGATATCCTTAGAAAGTTCGTTGCCATAAAGTGGAAGTGCCGCTTCAAATCTCAAAGTGTCTCTGCATCCCAATCCAGCTGGTTTTAGCCCCATGTCTTTGCCCACTTCCATGAGGGCTTCCCATATTTTGACGATGTCCTTATTTTCTGAATAAATTTCAAATCCATCTTCGCCAGTGTAACCCGTTCTTGAGACCAAACACTTTGCACCTGCCACTGTTACATTTCGGTTGCAATAAAAAAACTTAATATCATCTAAATTTACATCCACCACTTTTTGAAGAATCTCTTGAGCCAACGGACCTTGTATCGCCACTTCAGAAACCTGACTTGACATATTTTCAAGTGTTATGTCATAACCTTTTGATTGCTCGAGCATCCACGCATAATCCTTATTGATATTACTGGCATTGATAACAAGGTAAAAAAAATCTTGATTAAATTTATAGACGAGCAGATCGTCCACGACACCACCATCTTCATAGCACATCATGCCATAAAGAACTTGGTGGTCTTCAAGCGTAGCCACATCATTCGTCACAAGATTCTGGACAAATGCAAAGGCATCTTTGCCCTTCACCTCAACCTCACCCATGTGTGAAACGTCAAATATACCTGCGGCATTTCTTACAGCTTCATGCTCTTCTACAATGCCTTCATACTGTACGGGTAACGACCAGCCTGCAAAATCAATGATCTTGCCCCCAAGCTTTTCATGAACATCAAAAAGTGCTGTCTTTTTCACTGAATCCATTTTGATTCCTCCTTCACATACTGTACAGTGATACACTCTAACTCTAAATTTTCATTTGTCACATTAATTCATTTGTCACATTATTTTTTTATTTGTTTGATTCCATCATGCGCTAGTTATATCCTTTTTACCTCTGTCCTAAACGTATCCTTACAAACAAAAAGAGGTATACAATGGACGCAGCAATGCTAGTCGCCATTATATACCTCTGTATTTTTACCTGAGAGTTTCTCGCCAAGCAGACTTATATTATCTCGCTCTAGCGCTTCCTCCTTCGGTGCCTTTCGGTCTCTCCAGAGATCCATCCAATAACACTTCTGTTGCCTGAGAGTTTCAAATTAAAAACGGCTATTTTTAATCATTGCTCCTTCGGCTACCCTCTTAAGGTATCTCGCATTATCTTCAACTGGGATCAATATAATATATCATATGGTGCGGTCACAAAACCGTCCCATACCTGAGTTAATTTTATGCCATAAAGGCACAAATTTCAACCCCTTTTTGTATCCCTTTATAATTTTTTTTACGCAACAGGTTCAACCTAAATCTTGCGAGTCTACTAATCTCATAATTTAAGGCAACAAGTTCCATGGTTTAAAACCTTAAAGTGCTCTGTCATTGACCCCATCTAGCCATGCCTCAACAGCAGGCAATATGCGTTTTAACGAGCCCGCTTCAAATGGATTTTCAAGCTTTGCAACTTTTAACAATTCCAAGAATGGAAGACTGCCACCTCTATTACAGAGGTCGATGTAATCTGCCCATGCCGATTCACGATTCTCCTCTGCTTTGACAAAGAATTGAAATGCACATACTTGTGCAAGTGTGTAGTCAATATAATAAAACGGATCCATAAAAATATGTCCTTGTCTGAACCAATACCCGCCTCTTTTCAGAAAATCATTGTCTTCATAGGTTGTATGTGGCAAGTATTTTGTCTCGAGTTCAGCCCATTTGCTTTTACGTTCTGCAGGCGACACCTCTGGATTTTCATAAACATAGTGTTGAAATTCATCCACAAGAACCCCATAAGGAATGAACAATAAAGCTTCACTTAAATGGTTGAAATGGTATTTAGCAGTATCTTCTTTAAAAAAGCTTTCCATCCACGGCCACGTTAAAAATTCCATGCTCATGGAATGAATTTCACAAGCTTCAAGTGTTGGCCACACGTACTCTGGAATCTCATAATTTCTACTCTGATATACTTGAAATGCATGACCTGCTTCATGCGTTAAAACATCAATATCCCCAGAAGTCCCATTAAAGTTAGAAAAAATGAAGGGTGACTTATAGTTAGGTATAAAAGTACAGTATCCGCCTCCTGCTTTACCTTGCTTAGCTTCTAAATCCATGAGTTCGCTCTCCAACATGAAATTAAAAAATTCACCAGTTTCCTCAGATAATGATTCATACATTTGTTTGCCATTTTTTAAAATCCATTCGGGCGTGCCTTTAGGTGTTGCATTTCCAGAGTTAAATGCAATGGGCTCATCATAATAAGTTAGTGTCTCTAATCCCAATCTTACTCTTTGTTTCTCTTTCAATTTGCTCGCAATGGGAACCAAATCGTTTAGGACTTGATCTCTATAAGTTTTGACCATCCTATGATCATAGTCCGTTCTAGCAAGTCTCAAGTACCCCAATTCTACGAAATTATCGAAACCTAGTTTTTGAGCGATATTGTGGCGTACTTTAACCAATTCATCATAGAGATCATCAAAAGCTTTTTCATTTTCTTCAAAGAATTTTGTTGTGGCTTCCTGAGCACTTTTTCTAATGCTGCGATCCGTTGATTCATAAAAGGGTGTCATTTGAGCTAAATTGCGCTCTTCACCTTCAAACATAATTTTGGCAGAAGTTCTGAGTTTCGTGTATTTGGACACTAAACTATTTTCCAGTTTTAAATCCTCTAATATTTCTGGTCTAAAGGTTCTCATTTTTACATTTACAATGTTGAATAAATGTTCTCCAAACTCTGATCTTAGTGCATCTTTAAATTTGGATTGATTCAGCGCGTTGTAAAGGCGATCCACCATCTCCTCATACGTGGGCATTGCATCATCTATGAAATCATTTTCCGCATCATAAAAAGTATCCTCTGTATTGATTGTATGCCTTATGCTCACAAGCGTTGCCGCTGTCTCTATATTGTTTCTGAGAACAGATATCTCATGTAATATTTCAATTTGTTCTTGTGCAGAATTTGCTCCACTAAACTTTTCGATTAGTGCATCCATGTTGGTTTTGAAGACTTCCATTTGTGGACGCTCGTACTTAAATTCTGTAAATTTCATAACTGCCTCCCTACTCTTAAGTTTACTCCCTTAAAGAGATACTTTAACCCATTTTATCATAAAAAATAAAACCCGTATAATCAAATTTATACAGGTTCCGCTGGCTCTATAGAGTTTCACAGACCTTATGGAGAATCCGATAAATTTAATTTGCCACTATTGTGTGTCATTTGTTAAAGTGTGGGTAAATAGCTTATAGGATTATCGTAATTCTAGTAATTTAGGAGGTCATATGTCCATTCAGGTATCCGAAAATGAAATTTTTCACGCTTTTAGTGAATCCCTTGATCTAATTGATCGACGTATTTATAACCATCACAACGATGTTGCTTACATAGCGCTAAAAATTGCATCGGCACTGGAAATTACACCTAGAGATATTAAAGAAATCACAATTGCTTCATTGATCCATGATATCGGTGTTTTCACCGCCGATGATCGCGTCAATCTAGCGGATTATGCCTTTGAAGATATCACAAATCACGGTGAAATTGGTTATCAGCTTTTAATGTCTCTTACTGGATTCAGTAAAATTGCAACCCTCGTGCGATATCACCATGATGATTATCAAATTCTCATAGGCAAACCAAACTACAATATTTATTCCAATTTGATTTTCTTGGCGGATCGAATTGCCGTTTTAATTGACAAATCTAAATTTATACTCAATCAAATTGATCGCATTAAGTATATGATCACTGCTGATCAAGATGTTAAGTACAAAAGAGAATACGTAGATGCCTTTTTAACATTGTCAGAGCAGGAGGAATTCTGGCTCAATTTAACGACCGATCGACATAAAGAAATCATTATGGAAACCTTGAAACCAGATGCCATGATTAGGGATATCAATGCTCTTTTTGACATTTCAAAGCTCTTTATCTTGGCCATAGATTTTAGATCTTCCTACACGGCTTCTCACAGCATAGGTGTCTCTAAAGTCGCTCGTGCCATTGGGCAACTTCTTGGATATGATCGTGAAAATTTGGACATTCTTGAGATATCAGGCTATTTTCACGACATCGGCAAACTTGCCCTTTCTAAAGATTTACTCGATAAAAAAACGATTCTCAGCAAGAACGAAATGCTACAAATCAAATCACATTCTTTTTACACTTTTGAGATTTTATCTAAAATCAAGGGATTTGAGGAGATCAAACTAATCGCTTCAAGTCATCACGAAAAACTTAACGGCAAAGGCTATCCTTTTAAAAGATCTGACATCACTGAAAAAGAAATGATCCTCTGTATAGCAGATATTTTTTCTGCATTAACAGAGGAACGTCCTTATCGTAGTCATATAAATACTGCTTTTGCAAAAGAAGTTTTACTCTCTGAGGGCAACGATGGTAAATTGGATCTTAATCTCATTCAAATTGTTGTGGATCATATGGAACAACTCGCTCAGATCAATCACCACTATCAAAACATTGCCACAAAGCAGTACTCTGACCTCCAAGAAGCAATTTTGAAAAGTACCCAAATCACATCATAAATAATGATTTAATCTCATCAATACTCAATTTGTTTAAAAAAGTCTCCCCTGGTTGAATAATTTGATCAAACAGGGCTTTTTTCCGCCCTTGAAGCTCTAAAATTTTCTCTTCAATTGAATTTTGAGTGATGAGCTTGATCACGTGAACCCGCTTCTCTTGACCGATTCGATGTGCCCTATCTGTTGCTTGATCTTCCACTGCAGGATTCCACCAGGGGTCAAAATGTATAACAGTATCGGCGCCTGTTAAATTGAGGCCACTACCACCTGCCTTAAGGGATATGAGAAAAACAGATTTTTCCCCTTGATTAAATCTTTCAACGATTTGAATTCTCTCTTTTGCAGGCATACTGCCATCCAAATAAAAACAATCTGAGCTTATCGCCTTTTGGATTAATTTAAGCACAGAGGTAAACTGCGAAAAGACAAGCGTTCTATGTCCACTCTCTTCAAGTTCACTAAGGAGTTCAACCAAAGCCTCTACTTTACCACTGCCACCTTCATAATTAGAGAGATAGGCACTTGGATGTGCACAGATTTGTCTAAGCCTCATTAATCCAACAAGTAATCGCATCCTTTTATCTGCATCCAGTGTCTTGCCATATTGATCTTCTAAAAACTCGCCTCTGATTTCAGCCACCATTGCCGCATACAATTTTTTCTGCTCATCTGTCATACCAACAATTAAGTTTGTCTCCAATTTTTCCGGCAGTTCTTTAAGAACATCCTTTTTGATTCTTCTCATCATAAACGGTTCAATTAAACGCCTCAGTTTGTTCATTTGGACTTGCTCATGATCAGGATCGGCTTCTACTTTTTTCTCAAATTGTTCTCTGAAGTGATATCTTGTGCCCAAATAACCCGGCATGACAAAATCAAAAATAGACCAGAGTTCGCCTAAATGATTTTCTAGCGGCGTCCCTGTAAGCGCAAACTTATGATTTGCAGGGATTTGTTTTACCACCCTAGAGATTAAAGAACCCTCATTTTTAATATGCTGCGCTTCATCCAGCACAATCATATCGAAATCACATTGCTCGTATAACTCTTGATCCTTTCTGAGGACTCCATAAGAAGTGATTAAAATATGAGCCTCACTCTGCTCGATCATTTTTTCTCTATTTTCCTTTGTGCCCTCTATAATTTCATAAGTTAAAGAGTCTGTAAATTTAACGATTTCATTTGCCCAGTTATAAATAAGTGAAGTTGGTGCTACAATGAGAACTCTACCCAAGCCCATAGTCTGTCTTATTTTAATAAAGGTCAGCATTTGAAGGGTTTTACCAAGCCCCATATCATCTGCTAGAATGCCGCCAAAACCGTACATCGTCAATTGATTTAACCAATAAATGCCTTTGCTTTGATAAGGTCTCAATATCGTGACCAAATGTTCTGGAATTTCAAGTGGTACCATCGCTTTTTCATGGTTGACTAGCAAAGTATCATCCAAAATATCAACAGCATCCAGTCGCCCTTCATCTCTAAGCTGAGATAGATAGTACACCGAGGCTTTGGGTAAGGCAATTAATTGAGTGGCTTTATTCATCTTAGCTTGAAATAAATTTGTCAATTCTTCAATGGTTTCAAATTGTCCTTCTTCAAGCGCTAAAAAATCACCATTTTTCAGCTTATAATATTTCTTTTTTTCTCGATAAGCTTTAAGCAACTTTAAAGCATCCTCTTTTTCAAAGCCATCGATTTCAATTTCGTATTCTAGCAGATTACTGGACGCGTTTGTCCTTATGCTTTGCTTGATCTTATCCCCATGAATAATACGGCGTTTTGAAAATCGCTCCGTCCTGAATAGCGTTGCATCCTTCTCTATCTCTAACAACTCAAATTTTAAAAAATCAAAGATTTCGTGATCTCTTAAAACTTTAATGTGATCTCCTAACTTATGATAGGGATAGCGATCAAAACGTGACATAAACGCAGCTTCTTTTTCATAATCTCTATGTGCCACGATCCAATCCGATTGATGGTTATCTTCAGTTAAACCGTTGATTTTGACATGTCCATACTGGAATAAAACCTCAATTTGAATTGCGCCACCGTTATAATCTAAGTACACTTCGAAAACAAGTTCCGCTTCAATAAACAGTTTTTTAAGATCTGGATGTATGGTCACTTCGCCTATTTTTTCTAGATTGGGCAATATAAAGTCCACGTACTTTTGGAGTTGCATTTTGTTAAACACCATTTTAGGGACGATTACTTTGAGTGGAAATAGTATATTCAGTACCTCACGTTGCTCTTTTGAAGTTTGAATCAGAGTTGGCTTTTCACGGTTTAATAAGACGTAATGCATGTGATGCCCCAATAATTTAACCTCTGCAGGATTGAGGACATTGCATTCCAAATGAGATGCATTCTTAATGAGCTCAAAGTGAAATAAATGCGCTTGTGTTTTTATCTTTATTTTTCTATTTGTCTTTTTATCATGATAATCCAAATTGCAGTGTTCTATCACCCTAATAAAGTTTTGATGTGTTAACTGCACCATACTATGTTTGATAACGGGTATACCATAAAATTTTTGTTCCTCTCGAAACTGTTCTAATAGATCAAAAAGCTTTTGTCCCTCATCTGAAAGCGACATCTCCTGTGATTGCAAAGTAAATTGAGAACCAAATTTTAAACTCTCGCCTGAAGTGTAAGCCTCCATAAATTGCAAGACATCTTTAACCACATAGAGGTAATCGGAACCGATTTTAAAGGACATTCGAACAGGATACTCATTAGGCGTATTCGGCATTGTAAATTCAAGATACGGCACAATATGAATCCCCTTTTTTTCTACACTATGCTTTTGTCTAAAACTTTTGATCATCCCATCGAAATCACTGTGTATAACCTTTTTTTCTATACCGATTCTAGGTTGGACATCCTTGCGTTTGTCCACAACGGCTACTTCATTTGCTTCCGTTCTCTTAATTTTTATTTTGGATTGATCATATATTGTACTGTCATTAAATGGCCACGGCAATTCCATGGTATCTACACGTTCCAACAACTCGCCATCATCCATTAACTGCAAAAGCGAAGCCACAATATGCCTACAAGGTTTCATCGTTTTATGACAGCTGCATTTAGAGGTCAAAAGATCTCCCAGTTTAGAAAATTTGAGTTTTACGTCAAAAGACTGCCCTTCCATAACAATGCTAACAATATTTTGTGCCCCAACACCTTCTGTTATATATACTTTCCCATTTTGATATAAAGACAGACCCGCAGAGAATATCTGAGGTTTCCCAGTTAAATTCAAAATGATAGAACGACTTAAGTTATACTTCATGATGCCTCCTCATGGATTACTGAACGTACCGGCCCTTAACCTTTTAATTATACTCTATTTCCACAAATTAAAAAAGGACTCTGAAAAGAGTCCAAATGAGCAATAGCCAAATAATCACAACAAATACTGCAAACCCCCAATTTTTAGGCAAATCCTTTTTAGTTAAAAATTGAGCTTTGATTTTACTTTCACGATATAAATGGTCTGGAATCAATTTCAAGAGACCTTTGATCGCAAGGGGCAACAAGATAAAATCATCCAAATAACCTAAAACGGGGACAAAATCAGGGATGAGATCAATTGGACTCAATGCATATGCTAGCACAAGTATTGTGAGTAATTGAAGACCCGCGTTTAATTGTCTTTCTTTGTATAGGACATATAATGTTGTAATTTCTAGTTTAAGGCGTTTTGCAAATTCAATTATTTTTGATTTAATCGCTTTTAATGTTTTCATAGTGTAATTTCTATCTCGTTGCCTTCAAAGTCCAGTACAACACTTTCAAAATACCCATCTCCTGTGGTCCTTGGTTCACTTTTGACTTTAAAACCGTCCAAACGCAGTTGTTCTGTGAGTGCTATGACGTCGTCCTTGCTGCCCACTGAAAAAGTAAAATGTGCCAGTCCGAGATGCGTATGTTCTTTTAAACTCGATACATCCGGTCTCTTCATAATTTCAAGCCGCGCACCTTCTTCAAAGCGGATAAAATAGGACATGAAATCTGTGGTTTGATTATGATACAGCTCTGATGCTTTGCCGCCAAAGTACTGACAATAAAACTTTTTTGATCTCTCGAGATCAGACACCCAAATGGCTATATGCTCTATTCTCATCTTATCAACATCCTTTCAAGGCTTTAAATTGTCCATATTCAGATTCATCTTATTTAAATTCCTCATATATTATGTACACTCTCATTATACAATAAAAAGGGGCTTTTATCGATGTTGAATAAAAAAAATGTGATTCAGCCTATAAAATGTTTACGTTCTAAAATATCCTGAAAATAGACCTTTACTTTTGTATTATAAGTTTCACGAATGATAAAAGCCTGCTCAGTAATAAAGGTGACAATACCACTGCTCACATATTTGTGTTCTTGATCAAATAACGTAATGATATTCCCGCTAATCTGATATGCTCTAATCAAATTCTTGTATTCCTCTAACGAATTGCAGACATAGAGTCTCAATACACTCACCTCACAATTTATGCTGTTCTCTTTGAAGGTTTTACATTGATTTCTTTTCAATAAGTTTTTTACATTGCATTTTTTACAAATTACTTACGATTTAGTTGCTGAACTTTCGCTATACAATCCAAACAAATATTTTTTCCTAAGTGCGCTTCTAGATTACTCTGTGAACCACAAAAAACACAAAAGGCTTCACTATACCTTTTGAGTAAAATCATATCTCCTTTTGCAGCAACTTCTAATGTCTCTCCAATATCAATGCCTGCATGTTTTCTTAGACCCGCTGGAATGACGATTCTTCCGAGTTCATCTACTTTTCTCAAATTGCCTATTTTGCTCATTTTATCCCCCTCTTTCTCTTTTTATATTTTTTCACATCTAAAAATGTTCAACGCAAAGCGAGATCACGTAATGTTATCTTTATGGTCAAAAAAAATAGTTTCAATATCTGTCTCAAAAAACTGCGCTATGTATTTTGCCATTTTTAACCTTGGTGTCCTCTTTTCAGTTTCCCACATGGCCACAGTTGCACTTGAAACACCTAATTTTTTCGCAAGTGCTCTCTGTGACAAATTCTTTTCTGTTCTGTATTGGGCAATTCTGTTCAATTAGACCTCCTATTATCCTTTTGAATTATTTAAAAAATATCACATTTGGTTACTTTTGTCAATTATTTATTCACTTTTCGTTATTTTGTTATCTTGTAATAATCTTTTCCTTTATTTTTGCTCACTTTATGTGATATTATGGTCTAAAATGAGAGTGCATTAAGGGTGGTCATATGATTGAAAGTAGACTCAAACAACTTCGAAAGGAAAAAGATTTAACTCAAAAGGAATTGGCAGATAAACTCAACATTTCCAAGGGGTCTATTGCTATGTACGAAACTGGAAAACGTTCTCCCGATAACGAAATTTTATCCACTATTGCTGATTTTTTTGATGTCTCCACAGATTATCTTCTTGGCAGAAGTGATATCAGACGCTATTCTGAAGAGATTTTAGCTTTTAATACGACTGAACATTTAACGGATGATGATTTAAAATTAGTTAAGGATCTCATCGAAACCTTAAAGCATAAAAATCTACAAAGTAAATAATTTTTGCTACAAGAGCGTATGCTCTTTTTTACATTGATCTGTGCTCTTTTTATGTTGATTGGTGCCACTTTCAAGCTTTATGCTATTTTATCATTTTAAGGAGTCGTTGCATTTATGGATACTTTACTCAATAGGATTAAGTCATTAGGCATCCAACTTGAAATTACAAATGCATTGCCACAAAGTGTGAATGGATTTTACTATAGAGATGATGTTCATGATATTATTGTCATCAATAATGCCATAAAAAGCGAAGTTGAATTTAAGGCCGTACTCAGTCACGAGCTTGGACACTATTTTACAACGGAACCTCACTATAAGAGCAATTCATTTCTGGATATCATACATACAGAGAGGGATGAGATTAGGGCCATCCGATGGAGTTGTGACTACTTAATACCCAATGAACTTTTATTGAGAACACTCTCTGAAGCTTCTGATATGCAATTTCAATCTCTGACAGATTATTTTGAAATCCCTGCCCAACTTTTAGAGATGAAATTCTATTTTATGAGTCTGATTTCTCATAAATGGCAACTTGATGATTCCAAGTGTCTTTTGCTCTCAGCTCTGCCATCAATTTATGTGGTTGAAGTACCCTCAGACACGGTGGATACAGTAGATGATGCTTTTTGGTGTTCTGAAAAAATGGAAACTTATTTACAAAATCCAGCATGTCACAATATCAAAGTTATTTACAAAATGATTTAGATGCTATACTTATTGAAATGCTTCACTTTAAGCAAAAAAAATGCAGTCAAAAACAAAAGATAAAAAATGCAAGGCATAGAAAAAATATGTTTTCTCTATCCTTGCATTTTTTATTGCAAATATGAAAGATGTCGTTTCAAAAGACTTAATCAAATATGTTCTAATCGGCTTATTTTAATTTATTCTTCTATCTAATACTTTTCTGGCTTTGATTGATCAAGCCGTCGTCTAAATAATCTTTTGCGAGCTCGTACAAATAGGCAATTAATTTGCGCATATTTTCTTTGCTCATCCAAAGCGTTATCCAAAGCGGCAAATGTTGATAAGCTTTTTCAAGCACCCATTCTTCTTGTTCCTGCCCACTGTTTAGAATAGCATCTTTTGCCATGCTTTTAGCGGTTAACATCAATCTAAATAGAATGACTTTGACTTGCTGCCACTTTAAGAGGGCAAACAAAAAAACAGCCCCTGCGACTGCTATCATTAACCCATATTCCATTGCAATTTCTCTGGTCATGTTATTGCGCCTCCCTGTAAATTTCGTCTAGTTTTTCCTCCAAAATGCTCGCCATTTCGTCTCGCAATTTTTCGACGACTTTTTCCATGATGATGAAGTGTGCCCAAGCCGGCATTTCGTCGTCAAGTCGATCACGCCAGTAATTGTAATCTGTGATGAGGCCTTCTTCAATGGCAAAATGGATGCCTTTAAGTTTCCACGCTTCAATAGGGTGATTTTCTGAATCCAATTCCCGTTCTGATTCTATTGATTCTGATTCTGAAACCGAATTTAAATTTGAATCTGATTTTACGTTGGATGCCATTTCTAATGTTGCCTCTGCCACGTATTTTTGGATGTCTTCAACGAATGCATCCCATGATTTGCGCCCGAGGATCACTCTTGGGCAATACTTGCCCGACCAATCTTGATGCTTGTATATTTTAAAATGTGGATAGGTCAGAATCAGTGCGGCGTTTAATTGTTTGGCATGTTCTTCCGCTTTTAAGATATTGCCGTTTTCACAGATTTCTACGGCAATGGTTTTCATGTTGCCATTGCCTTTGCCATCCCCTGCATGATAGGCGACTTCGTTTATGGGAAGCACTTGTATGATGCTCTTTTCGTCCACAAATAAATGTGCCCCCACGTAGGTCTCATCTGCATTCTCCACATTTTGCATCCATTTAGCATGCATGTTCGCACTTGCTGTGGGTGCAGTGTTGCCTGTGTTGTGGTTGGTAATGCCCAATGCTGTTTCCAGTTCAAGGGGCATTTGGGTTCTGACGTTGTGATTGCCGCTTGGCGTGACGATTTGGGTTATGAGGGGGATACTATTGATTTCTTTGTTTTGAATAACACCCCCTATGATTTTGAGTTTATTTAGCATATTTTCACTTTCTTTCTGTAATTGTTTTGCATTAGCTTATTTTTTGGTGCGTTCACTCACTTTTATGAGTTCATTTTCGATGCGCTCTGCTCTGACATCATGCCGATCCAGCATTGTAATTGTCCTGTTTTGCAGTTCATAACTGTTCTCAATACTTGATTTTAACATTTCAAGTGATTGGGCGACGTTGTCATTTGATCGGGACATTTCATGCATGGCTTTGGTGTTGTTTTCAATGATGCCGTTGAACATTTTTAGGAAGATCCAAAAGAGGATGCCTATGGCGACTGTGCCTGCGCCGATTGTGGTGATGGTGTTTGATAGTTTTATGATATCCACTGGTTTTATCGCCTCTTTTTATTTATTGAACTGCTACACTAAATTTTTTTTAGACCGTTTTTTGCGTTTTCTTGGATAAAACGATTGACTGCCTTCTTATAATCCTTGTTGGTAATGTCGTCAGCCACATAGGGCTTACCTGTTTTAGGATTGACACCATTGTTCATGATTCTTTTCGCTACTATTTTTACAATTTCTTCTTTGATCATAGTAACCCTCCTATTGTATCTTCTGCTTGAATTAGTAACTGATCTTCAAGTTCTGCAATGCGGTCTGCATCGGACATCTTAATTTCTATTTCTTCAAATATTGGTTGATGCGGTATTACAGATACATCAATACTGATAAGTTTTTTTGTTGCCATTGTTCCAAAGGGAATTTCAATATATGGAATGCCCTCTGGATATACATGTGGTAAAACATCACCTTCTGCTTCACCTGTTTGTGAAAATATTTTACCTGTTTTATCGTATATTACTAAATTTCCCTTTTTCATATTTTCTTCTCTCTTTCATACTAAAATGCTGTAAATAGAACTCCTGACATATAAGCAGTAACTCTAGTGGAGAACCTATTAGTTCCTAAATTAATTGAACCTGAAGCAGTATCCCCACTAAAGGTAAAATCTTTTGTTGATGTGAAATATGGTTGCCTTTCAAATTGCATATTCCCACCTGTAAATATGGTAAAAAAAACATACCACATGCTAGTAGGCGCAAAACCTATTCCGCTAATGCTGAAATTGATTGTAAGGTTGCCACCTTGACCCACTTGTCCAGAATTGGCGTAATAATTTACAGTAGCATATTGACCAGCAAAATTTCCTATAACACCAAAAATATTCTTACCATCTTTAATATTACCAGAAACCAAATCCGCATCTCCAGCAATTGTCTGTGCACCACTCAAATACTGTCCTGCGCCTATCGTCTGATTCACCGTACTCGGTGTAATCGTAGCTGCGCCTCTACTCGGAATCGTTCCAGTCACCAATGCACCATCCACATAAGCCTTTCTCCCACTCAAGATTTGTGCCGCTGTGGCATCCCCTGCTGAGGTGTCCACTACATTTGCATTCCCAGCCACACCAAAGATATTTTTACCTGCTTTGATATTCGCCGAAACCAAATCTGCATCCCCTGCTATTGTCTGATTGCCAGATAAATAGTATCCTGATGAAATCGTCTGATTTACTGTGCTTGGCGTATAAATTGCTGCTGCTTTACTTGGTATCGTCCCAGTTACTTTATTCCCAGCCACATAAGCACTTTTCCCTGATAAAATATGTCCCGATGTTGCGGTGGCATCAGAAGTAAATGTTCCCGTAAAACTGCCTCCATCTCCGCCTATAGTTATTCCACTTTTAACATTCTGAGGTACTAAATCCGGCATATCAAATGCTGACCAAACTTCACCATTGTAATAACCTTCCGCTGGTTTTACATATACTCTAGAGTTAGGATTTCCAGATGTAAAGACTCCGGCAGCAACCATTGAGCCTGTTGTATGTGGTGTAGCTGAATGATTTGGCATTGTACCAATTACTTTACCACCCTTCACATATGCATTTCTCCCGTTCAAGATTTGTGCTGCTGTGGCATCTCCTGCTGAGGTGTCCACTACATTTGCATTCCCAGCCACACCAAAGATATTTTTACCTGCTTTGATATTTGCCGAGACCAAATCTGCGTCCCCTAAAATGGTTTGAGTCCCGCTCAAATATTGCCCAGCTGGGATTGTTTGATTTGAAGCGGTAGGTGTATAGGTTGCAGCACTTTTTATTGGAATATTCCCTGTTATATCCCCTGCATCCGTACTTGCTGTTTTACCAGAGAGAAGGTCGGATGCTGTGGCATTTCCACTGGCGCCTTCACCCTGTAATATAAAAGCCTCTGTTGTCGCATTGTATCTTAGTGTATAAATGCCACCTGATTTTAAAATTGCGGCATTACCATTGGGTTTCTTGATCGCTTTGGCACCAAGCCCATTCCAGTTGATCGTAGGGTTTACCCCACTATCAGCATGCACCTTTACGATAAGTCCCATCCTATCTGTATATGCTATGGGAGCGGGTAAACTCGCACAGGTATATGCAGTTGCAGTGCCCGCTGTTGTACCGCCATCTCCTGGATGCATTACAAAATCATCCACATGATCTGCCACCGATTTGCCTTCAGAATCTACCAAAACATTTTCCGCAGTCGTCATTGGCAAAATCGAATCCCAACCATTATTTTGAGCATTTCGTTTTTTTATTACTGTATTATAAGTTGACATTAAGGTTTCACCTCCTAAACGATTGAATACCAAAGATCTCCTGAAGCAGGGGCTGTTGGTGCAGTTTCATCCACTGTGACCTTCACAAGGCCATTGAGCTTTAACTTGTCTGCGCCACTCATTAATCCAGATGCGCCACCTGCTACAGCATTTGGAATAACGTCTGCTCCGCCAGTGACATGACTTGCACCATGAGATGCCGGTGTAAGGCCTGTATGCGTATGCGACGTAATGGCGCCTGTTAATTTTGCCTCAATTTCTGCTTTTGTAATGTCACTGTTCTTCTGAGCATTTGAAGGCGCATGTGCAGTTTGACTGTGTACATAGGCTGTATTGCCGTGATCTCCGCGATGTGCTGTACTGCTGGTCGTTCCAAGTGCAAGTGACTTACTGATCTCCACATAACTTGAGCCACTCCATCTGTAACTCAAATTTTGATCTTGAGATACATAAATCTTGCCACTCTCACCTGTGGTTGGAAAATCAGCTAAAGAAGCATACTCTAAAACATCATCCACATAGGATGGTAACTGCGCAGAAGGCACTTTACCAGTTGCATCCAGTCCAGCGTATCCATTTGCAACACCTTTTTTTGATAAATTCTCTGGTGTGAAGCCTAAAGCCGTTTGCTTTGCATTCCAAGCCGCTTTTTCTGTGGCACTTACAAATTGCTTAGTTGTACTTTCAATCACATTCTCTGCCGTTGTCTTTGGAAATAAATCATCCCAGATAGAACCGTTTCTTTGTTTGATTTGAATATTTACATTTGCCATTTTTCTACCTCCTTAAGTTGTTTGAAACCATATTTCTGAGTTAGGTGGTGTTTCACTGGTTTCAGCATTATTGATAACGATGCCACCACCCATATTAAAATTTGCCTCACTCCCAATTGCATACCACACGGTGGATGGGTTTGTTTCTGTAGGTTCTTCCTCTTGTAAATAAGATGCACTTGTTGCTAGATCTTTTACTTCTTCGTCAAGTGTCTTCATAGTGCTGTCTACTTTGTCCCAATTCTCGTTGAGCATCGTCGTGATATTAAAAGGCATATTGCCATCCACAAGCGGCTCCACTTTGAACAGGTTCAAAAATTGTGTCAACATACTCATATAGTCACCTCCTTAAAATGCAAATTTGTCCAAGATCTGATTTTCTAAAAATTCAATGGTCATACCCTCCACATCAGATACAAGATAATATCGAAAGGCATATTCATACCAAAGATGTGCTGGCTTGACATCTTCGATGGCCTGACTCAAATCCTCCATATTCTTTGGTGTACCCAAGGGCCCCACAAATTTGATTAAAAACTTGTATTGTTCTGGCATTTCAATAACTTCAACCTCACCGCCTGAAAATGAAGCTGCCATTGTACTAATCATCTCTTTCGTGGTTGTTCCAATGCCTCTGAGTTTAGAAATAATGATTTCTCGTCTCATGGCATAGGTATGTTCACTTGGTGCTTTGATATTCAACATTTTTTCCCAAAGAAATAAGCCCCAAGTGGCTGTTTCAACATACATCTGATCCAGTACCGCTTCAATTTGATCAAAATAGGCACCTGTTTCTTCACCTGTGGCTTTATATATTGATTTTAAAGGCTCAGCTTCTTCTAAAAAAGAAGGGACATATTGCCTAATTTCAGTATATCTACTCATAAAGATTCACCGACCCCTTCATCGGTACCTCATCTAGATTAAGCGTGATACTCTTGGTATCACCATTTATTTTTAGTTCTGAATAATCTTCAACACCTTCAGTCTCAATCAAAATGGAACCGATTTTAGCGATGGACACTTGAACCGGTACGTTTTTCGAATCCACTTCAAATGCCACATCATTTTTAAGATACTGCGCTAGATTCGTATTAAATTGACTCACCACTTCCTCTAGCGTATGCCCTTTTGATATGACGACATTTGCATCAACATCAATGGTAACGCCTGTTGCACTCACATAATCCACTTGCGCACCTATAGGTCTATGATCTTCAATAAATTCAGATACCTCTAAAACTAAATTTTCACTTGCTGGCAATCTATTTTCATCTATGATCACGATTTTAACTGTACCTGGGCCATTCCAAAGCGGCATCACTTTCACACCACCTACCCCTGCAAGGGATTCAGCCCATTGTTGATATTGATATATATTGCCACTGGTTGCTGGCTTTCTAATATGTGATAATAATCTTTCAAGTAAAGCCTCGTCGGATTCTTCATTGACGCCATCCGTAATAGGCTGAGGGTTAGTCACTGAAGTTACACCAGAAATAGACATAGGTAGAACGATAACGGTGTTGGCTTCAGTGTTATAGAGTTTGCCATATTCACTTGCTGTAATATTCACTTCAACAGCAGTAGCATCCATTACCTCTTCATCATCCGAAATATAAGTCAGACCATCTTCCGTTGAAAATAAGCTGCCTTTAGGGATGACAGTACCTATACTGCCTTCAATTCTAATCTTGCCTTTTGCCTTTGTCTGCAATTTGCGTTCTATGCCATGCTCACGCGCCCTCATATCTAAATAAGCGCCACTGGTTGTCTCTGCAAATCCAAGTTCGAGGACTCTTTCAAGATTAAAATAGGCCTGCATAAGTTCCACGGCCATTGGCGCAGTGGCAACATGAAACATACTGCCTTCATCAACATTAATCGTACTTGCCGCTTGTTCACTCATTCGTTTCTGAATCGCTTCTTGAGTTTCATTTTCATACATTTGTACTCACCTCCAATTCATCCTCTAAATTTGTCAGTACCGTGAATTTTATCTTGGCTTCGCTGTCCTCAGTTACAATCTCAAAATCTGAAATTGATTTAATACGTGCATCATAGATTAAAGCTTCTGTAATCATACTTTTGATAATGCTTTCAATAACATCTCTTTCAAGTGTTTGTCCTAGAACATCTTCAATTTCGCACCCATACTCCCAACTGTGTATTAAATAGCGATATCTAGCAGTTTTCAAGGTCTTTATAATAAAGATTCTGAGTGCTTCGATGCCTGTAACAATAACAGGCGTTCCATTTTTCATAATGAATTGATTCTTATCAAAATCAAACGCCCATTCTCTACCGTAATCCATTGACTGATTTGCAATAGAGTCTGTATCCATGAAATTTAAATTTTCCGGAAAAATACCCATTATTCTACCACCCTCCCTATCAAGTAGTATCGATTCCCATTTTCTAAGCTCATCACAGCTACACGATGCCCTACATATGTTTCTTTGACGGGTGGTTGTGCATAGTTGTAATCCAGTACTAAAAACTTTCTTGGAATTGCAACTTTCATATTATCGAGTTTGACACTGACATTGGGCGGATCGCTGAGCACAGTTCCAATTTCAATCTCCGTTTTGCCTTTATCTTGATTTTTGATAAATCGAATTAATTTTTCACCTGCCACTTTTTCACCTCCTCATCAATTTTAAATCCATCGTATAATCACTATTGTTCATACTATGGTTGTCTTCTTCAATAACAAAACTTTGATTTAACCTAAGTTCCTCATCTTTAAAATTCACTAAATCTCCCGCTTTTATCTTTGTATTCCCCTTCATCTGAATGCTGAGTTCGAGAGTTTCTTGACCTAATTCTTTTAAGAGTTTTGTCGCATAAATTTGTGATTGCGCTTTGGTCATTTTTTCTTCTGAAGATTGATGTTGCATACGTCCATATTTTTTGATCAATTCGTCATCTTTTACGGTTACTAAGACACCATCTCCCTTGCCTCTGATTACCACTGTATTTCTAAGTTCTTCCATGCTTTCAGAGATGTTCAAGGTATAGATTTCATCTTCCCCACTCACCAAGTCCATAGTATTGACATGTGTTCCGAGTGCATCTATGGCAATGCCATTTCCCTCATAGCGCATGACATATTGGATATCGTTTAGCTTAGAACATTCTACCAATGCTTTTTTTATCAAATCATAAACAGAGACATCTCGAAAAATGCCATCTATAGTCGTGCTGATATCTGGCATTCTCACAATTTCAATTTCAAATTCATCACACAAACTTTTTATAAAATGAGTTACTGCGACTTTTTTTGCAACTTTTGTTGTCAAGTTCTTTGTTAAATAAATTAAGGGATCATAAACGGTTACGCTTATGGTCCCTCCTGCTCTGTCAGTTTCTTTTGAGAATATAACACCCGATAGGATCAATTGATCATTCTGATCCAACAACTTTATAAAATCACCATTGCTAACAACAAATTTTGGCGTGTAATAATCACTGCCATAAATCATTTGAAAAGTTAGCTTCCGTGCAACTTGGTTAATACTGCCTCCCCACGATAAATTTTGAATAAGATCAGAAATATCAAATGTTTTTTTGTTTTTGACGACAATCATTTTCATTTTTTATCTCCTCATCTATAGGGTTGTGTGATTGGCATTTAAAGTGTCATATCTTTTGACGGCTTTTGGATTGATAATAATGACGGTTCCTGGTTGGATCTTAAATGTATCTGTGATGCCCACAAATTCAATCTTATCCTTATTGTTCTCGTATATTATTTTGGCATTGCTGAATGTGCCGGTTAGTTTTTTAGAAATAGATGCAATGGTGTCTCCAGGCTTTGTCGTGTATGAGTTGGGAATTTTTTTAGTTTCTGTTCGGTTCGTCTTGGAAGGTGGCATAATGAGTTCAGTGCGATCACTTAAATGCGCTTTGACATCTTCTGCAAGGCTTTTAACTTTTAAGCATTTGTACTCCACCAAACTCAACGTGTACTCTATATTGCCAGAGCCACCAACTTCAGAATAGCTGAAATTTTGAATTGCCACCACCATATTGATAGGCGTTGTTGTGATCACCAGCCGAATGGGTTCTTTGTAGCTTTGCCATTCTTTAATGATTCTTACATACTCATAGGGCTCTTTAAAATCTTTATAATTACAGTATCCAGAATAATTCTTGGGGAAAAACGAGGTGATTTCAATCGTTCTAAGCTTTTCATTGCCAATCTGATTGATTTCACCACGTTTGACAACTTCTGAAGTCTTAATGTTTTGTCCCTCGTTTATTCTAAATTGACTTGGATTTACGGGTAACGTCATCTTCCTAAAATCAGTATAGAAGAGCTTAAATTGCATCATACCACCCCCATGTTCAATGCCACTGACATCAATTTTTCTTCTAACCGTGAGAGCAATTTTTCTACATCTTTCGAATCCGACACGCTGATATTGTCTGCAAGTTTCGGAATCGTTATGGTTATTGGATTACTGTTTTTATTCGATCCAAATGAGTTGTAATCATTTGGGGTTATAGCGATTTTCTCTTGATTTATATCTTTTGCGTATTTACTGTAAGAGACATAACTTGCATCTTGAATTTCACCAAGCACAGCTTTATCTCCTGGCATGTTTGTCATAGAAAACGCGTTCTTTGCACCTAAATTTACCAAATCTAAATTTTCAGTCGTTGTACCCATAAAGGTTTGACCCATTGGAGAAGCCCCTGTTATCATGTCAACACTACCTGCATTTTCAGCTTTATTAGACGTCGTTCTCTCTGGAATATCTTCTTTAAAAATATTTTTCAGAAAATCTGTTATGAGGTTATAGAGCCCAATAATGCCTTCATAGAAACTGAGCACATAACCTATTATTCTAGTTGCAATGGGCTGAATAAAATCAAAAACCCTCTTTATTACAGGTAAAACCACGCCAACAAACACTTTTATAGCAATCCTTGCCACTTGCGCAATAAAACCAATTAGAGCACTGATATAGTTTATCCATACACTTAAGATGGGTTCTATCATTTCCCATACACCAGCCAACATATCTTGAATCACTGGCCATGCTTCAACCCATGCCGCTTTAAATTGATCTACAATACCCATGATATTGCCAAACATCTCCATAAAAACATCTTTTTTAGAGAGAATAAAACCCATAAAAGTATCCACTATTGGTTTCAAAGACTGAATAGCTCTAAAAATAAAGTTAAAAGCATCTCCAACCACTCGGGATATAGTTAAACCGAATTGCGTAAATTTTTCTTGGTTTGCTGACAAAAATTCTACACCTTTTCCCAGAATACCACTTATGCCATCTAGACTGGTGGACGCAATGTCTGTCAAAATCGTTTCACCGATGCCCTTTAGTTTGGCAATTTGGCCTGGAATTGTCTTTCCAGCTGCTTCGGCACCACCTTTAAATTGCTCCGTCATAGTGCTTCCAGAGTCATTTTTCATATTGAGAATATTGCCACCAGCATTTTTTAGACTCTCTTCCGTTGCATTTACACCGAACGCCTTAAGGGCATCTAAATTGCCTGATTGAGCTTCTGTCAGTGCATCCATTGCCTCCATTAAGGTCTTACCTGAATTAGAGCCAGCCATATCTTCAGCAAGTTTTAGAAATTTTTCTGCCTCTCCAGTATCTCCCTTTGCCATTTTAAGTGCACTTGAACCTGCATCCAGCACTTCACCTTCTGAGTAAACACTTTTATTTGAATTGGCTTTGAGTGATTTCATATAGGCATCACTCTTGGCTTTGACATCTTTTTCGCTCATGCCATTGTTGTTTTGGCTGACGATTGCTTCTATTCCAGTTTTTTTCGCTTGCTTGTTGATTGCATTGTTTAAACTTATACCTGCAATATCTACCGCTTTTTTTAGACCAGCTACTGCTAATTTACCAATACCACCAAGTACAAACTTCTTCAATTTCTTCCCAATATTCCCCAGTGATTTTTGAGTTTTATCTTTTGCTTTAATAACGATATTAACCGTTTTTCTTAGGGGGCTAATTGCTTTACCAATTGATTTGAGCTTAGGCAAAACGCCTGCTTTCATATCAAAGGCTAAAAGAATTTTATCTTTGACCTTTGATTTCAACTCTTTTACTTTTAAAATAGCTGCATCCATTTTACGAAGTACATTATCTTTTATAGTCGCTTTAATTTCAATGCGCTTATCATTAATTTTCTGAATGCCATGCCATACTTTTTTTAAACCTGTAGTTGTACGGTCTTTTAAATTCAATGCTATTTTTTTACCATCAAACAACTTAATACCAAGTTTAATTTTCGTAAATAGATCTAAGGCAGACCATCCTAATTTTTCAGCTTCAAATCCAACTTGTCTAAATCCAGTTTGCATTTTAACGAATAGTCCTATTGATGTCCATTTCAATTTTTCAACTTCTTCACCCGCTTTTTTTACTTGAACCGCTGCTTTATTAACTGGTGTAGCGTCGACTACTAAAACGACCTCAGTGCTAAGCATTAAGGCTTTCATCACATTTAATTTTTTTATTGTTTTATCTAGTGTCTTATTTAACCTTTCAGTTGCAGAATTTTCTTTTGCCATTGCACTTATATATGCCTTCTTATTACTATTTATTGCTTGAATCATATCATCCATGTGTCCACACCTCCTTTCAAAACGTATACTCAGTCCGCTTCGCTACCTTCGTAACCCTTAAGCAATCCATTAGGATTGCATTCATTGGACGTTTGGACGCCCAATGAATTAGGAATACGCCCCCCACTTTGAGAAGTGGGGTCATCTCTTAAAGGGTCATATCGAGACAAACCCAGGAATGTTATTCTTAGCGCATTTTTCTTCTTCTTTCATCCTGTATTGATAAAAAGCAATCATGACGTCAAGCTCACCTGGATTTTCTTCAAGCCTTTCATAAACCTCCGATGGGAATATTCCGTGTTTTGACCACATATAATACATAATCCCCACCTTTGGGTCTGTCTCAATTAGTTTTTTATTTGGACAATGGAGTCATCCCCAAATCCAGACAACTCTGAAATTTGATTGTAAAGGTGTAGAATTTCACCCGGCAATAAGAGTTTTTCAAGTAAATCTATTGGGGTAGCCGCGCCAAATTTATCTCTGAGCTCCTTATCCTTCAAACTTGGTTCAACAATACCCTCAATGAGAATCATGGATTGAACTAAATTCGTATCAATATCTGCATCCTTTTTATCAAATTTTATTGCCAAATCTTGAATATTTTTAAACTCTTTATTGTTGAGCGCACGGATTGTAAAGGTCATCTTCTCACCAAAAGCTTGTGATAATCTTGGAATCTCAATACTCTTTTTCGGTAAATCTACAATCTCCATCTTTGAATTTAACAATAAACTCAATGCGTTTTTCGCTTTATTTGTTGCTGCCATAATCATTTCTCCTTATTTTTTAAATATACTCTGAGGCAAAATACACCCCCTCTAAAACTTTGCCTCTACATTAATTTAGAGGGGGAAACAGATATTAAACTGGTTGAATCAAATCAAAGAATTTGTAATCTCTAAAAGTAAATGGTGCCTCAACATCACCCCTTGTGGCAACTTCCCATTCACTTAATGTAAGATCATTAAATGAAACTTGCTTGTATAGAATGCGTTCTGCACCATATGCAGTGGGGTCCGCAAGTTCACTTAAGATTTCAAATTCCAAATTCTCGCCTCTTTTAATGGCTTCGCCAATCATACTGATTAACCTTGAATCTACTTTTCTGAATTTCAATGAGCCAGTTCCTTTCCAACCCGTGATTTTTTCGCCGGGAACGAGTGAACCCGCAATTGGGAATTCATCTTTTTGAATTTCAATTTTTGCTTGTAGGCCAAAGGCTTCTCCCATCAGTGCACCATCTAGCCACACTCTACCGAAAGTACCGCTGATAACTTTATTTGGATTTAATGACATATGCTTTTCCTCCTGATTTCTTATAATATGATTGTGATTGACACATCTTCGATTGCATCAAGTGCTTTGACATTGATTTTGATAAACACATTTGAACCCGTATTGGCTTCTTTAATCTCTTGCTCGCTCATGGCATCCACATCTTGTCCAACGGATTTTAAATAAGTCTTTTGAGAAACCAAATCGATTGCCGCATAGTTTTTGCCACTGTCCAAGACATTTTGTTGTTCAAGTGATTCCAAATAAGCATTGATTGCAGAGATCAAGAGCAATTTGTTTTGATAACTGTTTTGAATCTTACCAATATAGTTATCTTCAATAGTTCTCTCAATATCTGTAGCCACTTTATCGTAAATTCTGACGAGTTTAATCTTTTGATATTCAGAAGGCTTAGATTCTGTAATCGTTGTCAAAGAAGTCACGCCCCTAGCCACTTTTACTTTTTCACCATCATGATAAAGGATGAACTCTCCATTATCCACTGCAGTATCCGCAGCTGACTTCGTCATATGAGGCACATCATTTACCTCAGATAAAACTTGATAAGTAGGCGCTACAGTAAGTGGTAAGCCTGCAATCAGACCAGCTACTCTCGCCACAAATTGAGATGCTGTGTACGTATTTTCACCTACGACGATATCTGATGTCGTAAAGTTAATAACGGCTTCATGATCTCCCACACATTGAGGTAGCACGGTTAAAAATCTTTTACCGCTTGCTCTCTGTGTCTTTGCCCATGCTGCAAGAGTTGAGACATCATCTGAAATGATATTTGGAACTGTAAGTACGTTATAGATAATCGTCTCTAAATAAGAGAGCCCTTCATTGTAATTCGTTGCTCCGTCATTAATCACAACGAGCTTAACTTCCGATGGCGCCCCTAATAAAGCATCTTCAACAGATTTCTTGTTGATCGCATTAAGTGTCTCTGGCATGTCTACAATACTTTTTAATGAAAAGTACTGTACACCACTCGTAACGCTTGCGTCTTTTAAAAGCAATGCCACAGTGCCTTCAGAACCACTTTTAATCGCTTGAGCAGCTTTTTTCGTAAAAATAATATTAATACCTGGTAAACCCATAATTTATACCTCCCTGAAATTTAAATTTTCCATTACTGGATAGACTTCTAATACTTTTGATAGTTGAGTTTCTAATGTGATTTTAAAATGGAGTAATCCCTCTTTAATTTCACACCCAATCTGAGATGTTTCAAATCGTGTTTGATCCTCTAAAGTTTCAAATGCATTTTGAAAAAGATTCAACACTTGATTTGAAACGGCCACAAGTTCATCATGACTTGCAGTAGAATTAGGTCCATAATAGACCAATTGAATGGCTACTTTTACTGCCATTAAATCTCTTGAAATCATATTTTGGTCAGACGAAAGTGTCTTCAATTGAAAACAAGGTCTTGATTCATCGGCTGGCCAAATGACTTCATCCACCCATTGGATAGTTGGTAAATTGAGCTGTAACTTTTGTTTTACAAGCTCGTACGCTTTTTCAGTCATCTCGTACTCCTTTCATACTTACATCCTTAACACATCATCACCATAGGCATCACCCCTCTCAGAAGATCAACAATAAAATAGCTTTATGATCTCGTATTGGCTTTCACTGAAACGACATCTCCAAAATTTGAGCATAAAAAAAAGCAAATGTCATTTTTATACGACATGTGCTTTAGAACTTGTTCATATTCAATTTGGACTCGCTTTATTGGGTCATTCGTTATCGACATCTTTCGACACTAACATCATAACACATAAAAAATGCAATAGAGTGCAGTGTTACTCTGCAAGGTCTTCAAGGATTTTGTCGTGAATGTTAATACATTGTCTTCTGCTGTAAGAAACAACATTTGAGATCATCTCCCAGCGGTATTTTTTAAAGTATCTCAACCGGATAATTTCTGTTTCAATATCGGGTAATTTGGACAACAAAGCCTCCACATAATTCTTTTTGGCAAATAAAAGCTCAATTTTGGACTCTATTTTTTCCACTTGCTGCGTGTATAGATCAATAATTTTTTGAGCTTTTTCATAAGTTGGATCAGAAATCTGATTGCCTCTTGGCATATCTGAATATGTAATCGCAGATAACTCTCTATGAGAAGCTGCCACTTCTGATAGTTCAAGAATTTCTTGATTTAAATGATGTATTTCACCACAAATGGTATTGTAACTTTTGAGCATGTTTTTAATTTCAACTGTTGTCATAATAAGGACTCCTCTTCTAATTCTATATCTTTCTGCTCTGCTTATAACCTATTTTTCTACTCTGATAGCTTAACACATAAAAGATGCAACAGAGTGCAAATCGATTATTTTTTGCGTTTACGTAAATTAATATTACGCTTTATGAAAAACATTGTCAATACGTTTCCGTAATTTAATCTTATATATTTTGCATTTACGCAAAATTTGTGATATATTATTTTTAGGGGAAATCATCGAGGAGGTGTAAAATGGATTTTAAAAGCAAACTTAAGAAAAAGAGGCAAGAACTCAACTTGACATTAGAAGAAGTGGCGAAAAGGGTCGGCGTAAGTGCTGCTACCATTCAAAGGTATGAGAGTGGCGAGATCAAAAATTTGAGAAATGACAAAGTAAAACGACTGGCAGATGCACTTGAAGTAACCCCAAACTATCTTATGGACTGGGGCGAAGATGACTCAGATATCAACACCATTGCAGCTCATGCGCTCTCAGACTTAACTACAGATGAGCAAAAAAAAGTCTTAGAATTTGCTCAATTTATCAAATCACAGAGGGATAAGAATGATTAAAAATTTACTCGATCATATTGAAAAAAAGAACATCGCTTTTGTGGAACATAAAATTCCTGTTAAAGATGTCAAAGGACTCTATTTCGATGAGACCATTATTTTAGATCAAACTCAAATAGAGACAGAAGCAGAAATGGCTTGTATCCTTGCAGAAGAGATTGGACACTACGAAACTTCGGCAGGCAATATATTAGATCAAGAAAGCCTTAAAAATATAAAGCAAGAAAAAATGGCACGCAGATGGGCACATAAAAAGCTCATTCCTCTTGAAAAATTCATCGATTGTTTTAAATATGGATGCCATGATCAATACGAGGTTTCAGAGCGAATTGGGGTTACCAATGAATTTTTAAGAGAAACCGTAGATACATATATGCAAATTTACGGTCAATACGTGGTCGTTGATGATTACATAATCTATTTTGAACCCTTAGGTGTGATGAAACGCATTTAGTCTGTCACCAAATGTCTTTCAATTGTGTATGAATAAAATATGATGTTGAAAAAGGATTAAGTTTTCGAGAGCTTAATCTTTTTTTTATTCATTTCAGATAAATAACTTGACATGAATTATCAGAAAATTTATACTTTTTGTATCGTGGACAGTCCACGATGTGATTGGAGGCTCAAATGACTGTAGAATCTCAATTTTTAAAGCAAATGGCACGTCACATCGTATCAGGCACATGGCAGACCGGTGAAAAGCTCCCCCCAGAACGCGAATTGGTAAAACAATTTGGCTGTTCTAGACAAACAGTGCATAATGGCTTAATAAAGCTCTCAAATTTAGGATTAGTGACCATCATACCAAGACAAGGTGTGACCGTTAACGACTATATGAACACAGGAGATTTCAAATTGCTGGATGTCTTGATTGATTTTGACCGTGAAGAACTCAGCACGGAACTGAAGGTGAATATGATTCATTTTATGATGCTACAGATTGAACTCATATGCAAAACAGCAAGTCACTTTCCCTTTAATGAATCGCTTGACAAACGCGTTCAAGAAATGTCTCACATGAACTCAATGATCGATAGCCCCATCCATACTAAGCAGTATGCTCCAGCTTTAAATCCCTATAACCTCGATAGAGACAACATGAAGCAAATGTTATGTGACTCTTTTTTCAATTATTTTCACACCCTTTGTCAAAGCACAAATAATGTTCTTTTTCTACTGCTGATCAATTCATTTGAAATGGGTATCAAAAATGCAGCCGCCTATTTATTCTTGACACCTGATCGTGCAATTGAAACCATTCTTTTACTATCCAACTTTAATGAAGTTTTTCAGTCAGGCAGTCTTGACTTCACCAGTTGTATTTCAACGCTATCCAGCTTACTTGAAAAGTATTGGCTCAAAGGAGGTTCCAATGCATAATCATGACTCAGCCCCTAATTCAAATCATAGTTTAAACCATAGTTCAAACCATGCGCTCAATATCAGTACCAAGACTTTTATCTCAGCTGCTTTGATTCTCATACTACTACTAATTGGTTCTGGTATACTTACGCGTGTTATTCCTATGGGAAGCTACAATTACATTATTACGTCCACTTCAAAGACAATCATTCCTAACAGTTATCATGAAATTGAAGGTGCACCCCTTCCCATTTATAAGTGGTTTACCGCGCCTATCGAAGTACTTTTCACAAGTGAAGGCATTATAATCATCACGATTATACTTTTCCTACTAATCATTGGTGGCGCTATTGGCATTCTCAATGAAGTCAAAGTACTCAACAGCATCATCTCTCAAGTGGTTCAAAAATTCAGGCATAAAAAATACCATCTCATTTGGGCCATTGTGTTCATTTTTATGTCCTTAGGGGCATTTATCGGCATCTTTGAAGAAGTCATCCCGTTGGTGCCCTTACTCATTTCTCTGAGTCTAGCGCTAGGATTTGATGTCATGACTGGACTGGGTATGAGTCTACTGGCCACAGGATTTGGTTTCGCCGCTGCTGTATCCAATCCATTTACCATTGGTGTTGCTCAACGCATTGCAAATATCCCCGTGTTTTCTGGCGCGGGTTATCGACTTGTCATCTTTTTCATCACTTATACGGTACTTTCTTCAATGCTGGTTAAGTATGCCAAAAGCATTGAGATTCCTACGGATTCAGATTTTGATAACATTGAAGGCACTTCCAAAAAAGCTGTTCTTTGGTTTTTAATATGCACAACTATTATGGTGATCCTCATCTTGCTCTCACCACTTGTTCCCTTGATCAGTGCTTATAATTTACCGATCATAGGCCTATTATTCCTCATTTCTGGCATTGGCAGTGGATTGCTTTCAGATCGCGGTGTGGCCGGCACTTTAAAAATTTTTAAATCCGGTGCCACAGCTATGCTGCCCGGCGTCATTCTAATTCTTCTTGCAACAGGTGTAAAGCATGTAATTCAAACAGGGAATATCATGGACAGTCTCCTTTATTATGCTTCTGAATCCGTCACAAATGCCTCCCCGTTCACGGCTGTTTTATTGGTCTATTTACTAGTATTTGCCCTCAACTTCTTCATTGGTTCAGGAAGTGCTAAAGCCTTCATCGTCATTCCCATCATAGCACCTCTTATGGATATGATGGGCATCAGTAGACAAATGGCTATACTTGCCTTTCAGTTTGGAGATGGTTTCTCCAACATACTTTATCCCACAAATGCAGTCTTACTAATCGGCATTGGACTCGCTGGTGTAAGCTATGTCAAATGGTTTAAATGGGTCTTCAAATTTCAGTTGATTATCGGCTTATTATCCATCCTATTTTTATGGATAGGGTTGCAATTAGGTTACTAAAGGAGATTATTATGGCTACTTTTTATAAAGAGTATGAACCTGCGCGAAAAGCCTTTTTAGCGTTTACGGATCAAATCAAGCAAATGACAGGTCAAAGTTTAGATGTTCAGCTCACTTCACATGAAATTATCGAGGGGCTATTTATGGATGTATTGGAAATTAAACCTGATAAGCCTCAACGTTTGCTCTGCTTAACATCTGGATTGCATGGAATAGAAGGTTACGCTGGCAATTATGTCCTTCAAGAATTTGTTGACTGTTTTCTCCCCAAATTAAATTTAGAAGATACACATGTCATCTTAGTCCACGCGATCAACCCCTATGGAATGAAATACAAACGCAAATCTAATGAAAATAGTGTGGATCTAAATCGAAACTTCAACGCTTCTTTTGACACTTTACACTCCAATGAAGGCTTCAAGACAAATGCATCTTTTTTCTTGCCAAGAAAACTAAAAAACCCTTATCTTATTGAAAATATTCTATTTTACATCAGAACTGCTAAACTCTATTTTACAATTCCACATGAACAATTTAGAGAGGCCGCATTACTTGGGCAATATGAGTTTCCAAATGGATTTTATTATGGGGGAGATCACATGGAAAAATCCACAGCAATACTCGCTCAATTGTATCAAAAATTAGTTTCTTTCCCGTATAACAAACGATTATTTATCGATCTTCACACAGGTTATGGTCCTAAGTATCAAATGAGCATTGTAAATTCACCTAATGAAAAAAGATCGGTCTCCGAATTAAAGAAAGCCTTTAACTACCCACTGATTCAAAATGCCAATGGTGATGATTTTTATCAAATTAATGGTGATATGGTCAATTACATCAACGACTTTATTCAAGCGACAGATTACGCCACTTGCTTTGAATTTGGAACAATTGGTATGAGCATACTTGATGAAATTAAATCCCTTCGAATTATGTTAGAAGAAAACAGTGTACATCATATGCATAGAGAAACAGATCCGATCTTTAAGCGCATTAAAAAGGATTTTGAACAACTCTATATGCCAGATGAAAAAAAATGGCTCGATAAGGTTATTACTGACTTTGATCAAGCGCTTAAAGGCATATTAACCCATTATAAATTTATATAAAATTGCTTTTAAAATTTAATAAATAATCTTTAAAAAATTAGATTGTATCTCTCACAATATAAGCATATAATATCCTAGTTGAATCTATTTCATGACCATGATTGAATTTATTTTATGGTCACTTTTCATCTAGTTTCAAACAACAAATGACCTCATTGTATAAACACATCATGTAAAGGAGATTGCAAATGAAGGATATTATACTCATCATTATCTTACAGCTCATCTATGTCCCCATGTTGGCACTACGCACCATTTGTATGGTGAAAAAACTAACTTTGTGGACCTCTATTTTCGGTATTTTAGAAAGCCTCATTTATGTATTAGGACTCTCTCTAGTTCTAACAGGTGAGCAAACCATTGTCGAAATGGTGGTTTATGCCGTTGGCTTTGGTCTTGGCCTCATCGTGGGCATTCAGATTGAAAACAAAATTGCAATTGGCTACACCTCTGCTGTTGTCAATATCAGGAATAAAAATCAATCACTTATTGACACTTTGAGAGCAAAGGGATTTGGCGTTACCATTTTTGAAGGTGAAGGCCGTGAAAGCACTCGATTTCGCCTTGACATTCTAACCAAGCGCACTAAAGAAAAAGAACTATTATGTTTGATTCAAGAATATGAACCCAGTGCTTTTATCGTATTCTATGAGCCAACACTTTTTAGGGGCGGCTACATGTCTGAAATGATGAAGAAAAGGTTGCATTAGAGCCCAAAGATTAAGTTATAGCTCTATGTGATTCATCTTATTTTAATCATATGTGTTCACTTGAAACGGCTCTATAGGTTCATATATAGGTTCGTATAATGAAAAAAGTCAATTCAAATCTGATTTATAAATGATTTGGATTGACTTTTTATTAAAACAACAAGATTTGAGCCGAAAGCTGTGCTGAGGAATGTTCACCCTCAAACAGCGTCAGCGAAAATCGTTTTGGGGCATCGGAGATGACACAAATGTTGTTATATGCAAGATTTGAGCCGAAAGCTGTGCTGAGGAATATTCACCCTCAAACAGCGTCAGCGAAAATCGTTTTGGGGCATCAGAGATGACACAAATGTTGTTATTGAATTATTTTTATCAAAGAGGACATGTCATATCGTACCAAACAGCACCACCATGTGTGGACTCTGATACGCCATCATTTACAAACCCAAAACCTTCATAGTAGGCAATCAAATGAGCTTTACAGGTTAAAATAACCGCCTTTTTCCCTTGCTTCCGAGCATTTTCAATGAAGGTCTTCATCAACTTAGATGCAATGCCCTTTCTCCTATAGGATTCTATGACATCTAATCCAAATATCGCGATAATTTCTCCAGAAGGGATATGGTGACTTGTATCATGAAACATTTCATCGTAAATGACAGGACTATTCGTCGTACAACCGTTGATAAACCCAACGATTTGCTTTTCAATTTCTGCTACGAAAAAATTCTCAGGAAAAGTAGACATTCTTGCTTTAATCGATTTTTCCTCTGCTGCTTCCGCCGCAGGAAAACATTGTCTTTCAACTTCCACAATGGCTTCTAAATCTGTTTTGTTCACATTTCTAATGATGACATCCATGCTCATATGAATCTGCCTCCCTCATTTTTCTTAAAGAAAGCCTCAGCATGATTCACGCTGAAGCTTTCCATAATTATACCATATCCCTATATTTATCCCCACATCTTTCAAAAAAATGTGTTTATTCTCTTGCTTATTTGCTTATCTTTTTAAAAGCCTCTGTTTGACTTTTTATGCCCTTTTCTGCTGCAAAGCGTTCAATGCTAGATGCTCCGAAGAAGCCATTTATACCTTTGGTTCTCTCAATCACATAAGCTGCGTCTTCTGGTTCGGCAATTGGTCCACCGTGACAGATCACTAGGATATCTGGATTGACTTCTCGTCCCGCTTTAATAATCGCTTCAATTTTCACGATACATTCATCTAAAGTCAATGCGGTTTGCGCACCGATGGAACCCTTTGTGGTTAATCCCATGTGCGCCACAAGAATATCTGCGCCAGCTTCAGCCATTGCCTTGGCTTGCTCTGGATCAAATACATACGGTGTGGTCAATAGATCGAGTTCATGTGCTTTTCGAATCATCTCTATTTCTAAGCCATATCCCATACCCGTTTCTTCTAAATTCTGTCTGAACACGCCGTCGATTAATCCCACAGTTGGGAAATTTTGAACTCCACTAAAGCCCATGTCCTTAAGTTGTTTTAAAAACACATCCATTACTCTAAAAGGATCTGTACCACAGACGCCAGCTAACACAGGAGTATCTTCAACTACTGGAAGCACTTCTGAAGCCATTTCAACTACAATGGCATTGGCGTCGCCATATGCCATAAGACCTGCTAAAGAACCGCGTCCAGCCATTCTATATCTCCCAGAATTGTAGATAATGAGCATATCTGCACCGCCCTTTTCACTGCTCTTTGCAGTGATACCAGTACCTGCACCAACACCTACCAATATTTTACCCTCAGCGATTTGAGCTCTATACATCTCCATAATTTCTAATCTTGTCATCTTATTCATGTGAATAACCTCCTGAAAAGTCATACCTTTTTTTAAACCGATTTACGCTTTAAATCTTTTTCTGATTCATCATATCAATCAATATTTGTGCAGCCGTTTCTGCAAAGGCCTTATCATTAATATGATTTGGCAATTCTTTCAGTGTTACAATATTTTGATCAATATGCGATCTTATGGCGTTAAAAAGTGCCTCATCTTCTTCTTTTCCATAAAAAGCTTGATCTGGAGCATCTATCATGGACACGCCTTTTAAAGGCAACATCATCACAGCATCGTGTTTTGCCATGTTAAGTTTTTCAGCAATCTTTTCACCAATTTTTATATTTTCTTCTACATTTGTTCTCATTAAAGTCACTGTAGGATTATGCTTGTAAAATTTCCGATCTTCAAATTGTTTTGGAACTGTTTCACGAGGCCCGAAGTTCACCATATCCACTGCGCCAACGGAAACCACCTGTGGAATGCCCTTTTTGCCCGCTGCGTCTAGCCGATTGGGGCCAGCATTTAAAACGCCACCTACAATTTCATCACACCATTCTGTTGTCGTTAAATCCAACACACCTTCTATAAAGCCATCTTCTATGAGGGCTTCCATTGATTGTCCACCTGTGCCCGTCGCATGAAAGATAAGCACTTCATAGCCGCGTTTTTCTAAATACATTCTAGCGTAGTCCACACAAGGCGTAGTCACACCAAACATCGTTGCCGCCACAAGCGGTTTCTTTTCAATGACCATTTCACTTTCGAACTTGACCATCCCAGCTATTGCAAAAGCCGCATTTTCAAAGATCTTCATGGAGATTGAGTTGAGTCCAGACACATCTACCACCGATGGCATCATCATGATGTCACTTGTACCAACATAATGCGCAGTGTTCCCAGATGCCACAGTTGAAACCATGAGTTTTGGCACACCTATTGGAAGTGCTCGCATCGCTGGCGTAACAAGCGAAGTGCCTCCTGAACCACCAAATGAAATAATGCCATCAAACTTGCCTGCCTTATAGAGTTCTGGCACTAGTTTTTCCATGCCCTTTGACAATACTTCAGTTGCATATGCACGGTCTTTCCTTTCTGCAATTTCTTTGATGTCAGCACCATATGCATTTGCTACTTCTGCATTGGATACATCCGGTTCAAATGCAGGCTCAAACACCCCCGTATGAATTGTAAATGTCTTTAGGCCAAGCCCCTCTATAAGTTCTTTGACAAAAGCATATTCTTGACCTTTTGAATCAAACGTTCCTGCTATTGCTACAGTTTTCATCTCTTTACCTCCAATGGCTGACTCAAGATTGATCAGATCTAAAGTCCTAAGTTGATTCCGTATATACAAAACAACAGTATGATTAACTTAACCTAATCATACTGTTATTAAAATTCAAAGTAAATGTGTCTATGTCTTTAGCATTCGTGTTTATGTCTGCTTTTAAACTGAGTAGGTGTCAATCCAACATATTTTTTAAACATCTTGCTAAATTGAGCATAATCTGAATAGCCCACAAGCTCAGCTACTTCAGACAGTTTAAGGTCATCTTCTGCACTTATAATCTCTTTTGCTCTATTCATTCTAAACTTTACTAAGTATACAGGAAAACTGCAACCGACTTCCCTTTTAAACAAAGCGCTCAAATGACTCCTTGAAATATAGGCAACATGTGCCAAATCTATAAAAGATATTTTTTGCATATAATGTTCAGCAACATACTTTTTAACAAATTGGACGTAATCATAATGTTTGGTAATCCCTTCAAGCATTTTGACCATGAGATCACTTTCACTTAAATTTCCAGTGGTCTTAAAGGCGCGTGTAATATTGGTAATTGTTTTTTCTGAAGGAATGCGCTCAAATGATGATCCGCCTATATAGCCCATTAAATTGGTATTGCTATACATATATTGCACATCAACTGGCATCTTCACAGGACCGCCATATATCATTTTGATCACATCAGGCCTAATTGCATCACAGACATCAAAGATTCTCTGGACTTTGAGCTTTGCAGCTTCTAAAGAGAGCACTTTCTTTGCGCCTAGCATCCCCCCAGCTGTAAAGCCTAAATGAGCACAGATGATGTCAGCGCCAGCATGTAACATGCTTTTCGCTTGCTCTTCGTCAAAGACAAAAGCCACTGTGAACAAATCTTTTTCATGAGCAATCCGAATTGCTTCCACTTCTAAATCATATGAAAATCCAGTTTCCTCAAGTGCTTCACGATATTGACCATCAATGAGCCCCACAGTTGGAAAGTTATTAATCCCCTCAAACCCTAATTGCTTTATATTTTCAATATATCGGTCAAGATCGATTGTGGGATCTGTTGCATTGAGACCAAAGAAAACTGGAATCTTTTGGATCACTGGTTTTATTTCCCTAGATGCAAACGTCATCACCATTTCGTTGCTGTTGCAAAAAGGCAAAAAACCAGCTGCAGAACTTCGCCCCATCTGCCTGAACTTACCCGCATTCAAAGCCAATAAAAAATCGGCCCCTCCTTGCTCAGCATATTTTGCAGTGATGCCCGCACCTGATGCAACTCCAATAATATGATTGCCAAGTTTTACTTGTCTCAAAAATTGATTCACTACCATTTCCCGAGTCGTCATAAAAAATCATCCTTTAGTAGAGTTCATTTCTATTCACACTATTTTATCACAGATCCTAAGCACGTTAAAAGTCAAAACTCGAACGTCCTTCTTCACTGTGCTATCATTTACGAAAAATATACAGCCCCCTCACAGGACAAAAAGGCCAATCTATGCGTTTATAGAAGCTTAATTCTTTTGAAATTTGTTCACAGTTAAGATATAATAGACCATGATTATTTTAGAAAGAGTAGGAAAAAAATGAAAAAACATAGTCAAACCCTATTGCTTGGTACCGCACTTATTGGATTATCTGTAGTGCTTCACGCTATACACTACGCCATTTTCAGGGATATACACCATATTATGATATTTCTTGTTGCAGATATTGCCTTCATCCCACTGGAAGTCTTCTTTGTATCCGTTGTATTGGAACGCATTATTGAAAAAAGGGATGAACGTTCGATTACTAAAAAGCTCAATATGCTTATTGGCCTGTTTTATCAAGAAGTTGGCAATCATATTTTGATGCACTTAACATCCGCAGACGATGATCTCAAAAGTGATCAGTTTGATGCTACTATTGATTTTAACTGGGATGAAAGCAAATATGAACAATTGGCCAAACATATTATGGCACATAAATATCATGTCAATATGTCTCATATCGATCTTTTCAAAATTGATGAAAAGCTAACGCTTCAAAAGTCACTCATTGTCAATTTAATTTCAAACCCTGCAATTCATGAACACGGTGCATTTTCTGAAGTTTTAATGAGCCTTTTCCATCTTGCTGATGAATTAAAGCATCGACCTATTGAAGCTCTAGATGCTTTTGATTTAGATCATCTCAAAGTTGACATAGAGCGCGTATACAAGTCACTTTCTGAGGAATGGGTTTCTTATATGTCACATCTACAGGTGGATTATCCTTATTTATTTTTAACTGCCGTAAAAAATAATCCTTTTGATATGAGAAGTGGCAAAATTAAAGAAAGGGAAGCTTTATCCACCTATTTGTAATTGCTATGAAAAAACGCGCCATTAAGACTGTATTGCCCTCTAATCGTTAGACCTCAACTATAACTTTTGGAGGTCTGTGCAGTCTTTGAGCTTAAAAGCTTAGTTGGAAACATGATCACAACACGATTGTCCTTCTTCTAGCTCATATCTTTGAACTTCTTTAAAATTCATATAACTTGCACCTATAATCAGTAAAATACCCATTACACTCCAAATGTCAGGCAATGTATTCCAAATCATCATGGATAGTATTGCACTGAAAAAGACATTGGCATAAGCATATATGGAAACGTCTGATGCACTTGCTTCATGATAGGCAATCGTCATAAAAACTTGCCCTCCTAGCGCTCCACATCCCATCAGCAGCAATATTATTAATTCATAAAAAGTAATCATTTTGAAACTCAAAATCATTGGAATAATCATCACCACAGTGGAAAAAAATGAAAAGAAGAATACAATCGTTGAGGGCGACTCATATGTCTTCAGTTTGCTGAGAAAAGTAAAAGCAATTCCTGCAAAAACAGATGAGGCGAAGCAAACTAAAGTTGGCCACAATATCCCTATATGCGTTGGCTTTGATACAATAATCACACCTATCAGTGCAATCAGCAAGTAGAGATATTGTTTTAACCGAATTTTTTCATTTAAGAATATGGCTGAAAATATTAGGACCCAAAATTGAGACAATTTTTGAATTGTAGTTGCTGTGGCAACATCTATTTCTGAAAGCGCATAGTAGAAGGTGACCACCCCCAACACGCCAATAATGCTCCTTGCAAGTAAAAAAGGCCTGCTCTCCCTATGTCCAAAGTAAGATCCCCCTTTTTTTCTTACCATGTAAAACGCTAAAAAAAGCGTGATAAAATTTCTAAAGAACACCTTCTCATAAAGCGGTACATCCACTGCAAGCTTCACCGCAATCCCCATAATTGAAAAGCTGAAGGCCGATATGAGCATCGCAATAATAGCTCTATTTTTAGGACTTAATGTCTTCATTAAGCCTATCTTTTTCCCATTCATTCTAGCGATCCTTTCAATTGGATACGGACTCTTTATCCATGCCATTTTTTACATATTTATAATTCAGATAACTTGCACTGATAATAATGACAATGCCCACCAAGCTCCATGCATCTGGCAAAGTCCCCCAAATCATGAGTGATAGCCCTGCACTGAAAACAATATTGGCATAGGCGTAAATGGAGACTTCTGAAGCTTCAGCATAGTGATAGGCATTCGTTATAAAAACTTGCCCACCAAGGCCTCCAACCCCCATTAAAACCAAAAGTATAAATTCATAAAGAGTAAACCATTTGAAATTTATCATCATTGGAATAAACATCACTACCGTTGAAAATAAAGAAAAAAAGAAGACAACTGTAGAAGGATGCTCATAGTTTTTTAATTTGCTGAGGAATGTATATGCAATTCCAGCAAAAATGGATGATGAAAAACAGATGAGTGTCGGTATTAAAATATCTGGTGCAGAGGGTTTAGAAACAATAATAACACCCACAAGGGCAAACACTAAATACAGATATTGCTTGGGTTTAATCTTTTCTTTAAGAAAAATCGCTGCAAATATCAATACCCAAAATTGAGATAATTTTTGAATTGTGGTGGCCGTGGCAACATCAATTTTAGAAAGCGCATAAAACATTGTTATAATGCCCAGAACGCCCGATATACATCTGCCAATTAGATACGGTCGGCCCTCTGCTGTTCCAAAAATAGGCACATTGTTCTTTCTGACAATTCGATAAGCAAAAAAAAGCGTCACAAAATTTCTAAAAAACACTTTTTCATAAACGGGTATATCCACAGCTAACTTCACGGCAATGCCCATGATCGAAAAAGAAAATGCTGATATGAGCATTGCTATAATCGCTTTATTTTTTTGACTTATTGGTTTTTTTATTGGTTTCATATTTTCTTTCATTACAAATTTCCTTTCATTTATGGCACCTCTATAATATATCACTTTTATAATATAACATTTCTTCTATAGCACTTCTGCAATTCTCTAAATTTTATATCAAAATTATATTTTGGTTTCTACATTTTCACTCTGCTATGTATTCAATCAATGAACCCATTTTGATTCTAAAATATAAACAAGGAAGTCTCTTTATTTGGACTTCCTTAAGATTGTATCATAATATATTATTTTGTATACCCTTTAAACTTTATTCTTGAGACGCTTTAAGCTTTATTTTTGATCAAAAATCGTATGCATCATCATATCCACATACATATTGATCACTGATTTTGGTATAGTCGCACCCATTACAACATGTGTATAGGTTATACCATCCAGTGTTGATAATAGGAGAAATGCAATGCCTTTTAGATCTATTGCCTTTTTGATTTCTCCGCTTTCCACACCACGTTTTAGAAGATTTACAAAAATAGCATCATATTTTTCATACCGATTTTGAGCCTTTATCATCATTGCTTCATCTCTTGTACAGACTGTCCAGAATTCAAAGGAAAATTTTGCACTCATAATGGTATCTGGACTTTTCATATTATCAAAAGCTTGAGTCAAATAGAGCCTAATTGTATTTTGAACACTCTCATGCTCACCATATGCTTCTAAAGCATTCTTTCGAAGTTCAAATCTTTGATCACCTATTGCAAAAAATATATCTTCTTTACTCTTAAAATAATGATAGATGCCACCTTTACTGACACCACTCTTCTGGACAATATCAGCCATGCTTGCAGCATTATAGCCCTTCTCTGCAAAAACTTCAAAGGCAGCTTCTATAATATTTTGTTTGCGTTTATTGAGCTGGTTTTCACTTAATCTAGACATTTTAAAGCCCTTCATCCACATCATTTAAAAGCACATAAGTCCAGTGATCTTCCCATTTGCCATTAATTTTTAAATATTTTCTATTCAGACCTATTTTCTCAAAATGATGCTTTTCCACCACTTTAATCGAAGCGATATTTCTCGGCATTATGTTGGCTTCTAATCGATGTAAATGATATTCGTTAAAAGCAATCTCTATCATCTTATTGAGTGCTTCTGTCATAATGCCTTGTTTTTCCAAGTTGTGATCCAATTTATAACCGATAAATCCCGATAAAAATGGACCATATATGATATTGGATAAAGTCACATTTCCAATGATCTCATCGCTATCCTTTTTAAAAATATAAAGACTTAATGCTGTTCCCAATTCATTATTTTTGCATTCATTTTCAAGCATTCGACCTATATTTTCAGCTTCAAAGTAGCTCTGCTCTCTCTTTGGTTCCCATGGCGCCAAAAAAGTTTTGTTTCTCTCAAGATAATTCACGAGTAAATCGTGCTCATCTTTTTCTAAAGTTCTTAATACAAGTCTTTCTGTATGATATTTTTTCATAATCTCACGTCCTTCCTATCTATTTATAAAAACCGTCTGGTCGGTTTTTATAATTTTATCACACTCGTCCCCTTTTTTCAACTTTTCAACTTTTCAACTTTTTTATTTATAAAAAAATAGAATTAGGCAACAGCTATTAGCGCTATTGTTCAATTCTATTTCACAATAACTATAAACTACCTTCTAATCCCATCCTTCATACTTTTTATTGAGCAAGCTTTTTTAAATATTCTCTTATACTGAAAGAGGGCCTTGCAGCCCTCTATTGTCCCCTCTCAGAAATGTTCCCCCTAACTGGCTCAATGTACAAAAGGTCATAGATATTGCCTGTGATGTCGATGTCATCTATCTCCATTTGGATTAACCCCTCTGTGGTGTAATCCCCATGCCAGTCCACACCTTTGGGAATCACATATAGTGTCGCTTTATAACTTGGCTTTAACCGTTGATTCTCATAGCTCTGTGTGGAATCTGCATAAGGCAAGGCATATTCAGACTGCCAGAGCACACCTTCTGCGGTTTGCTTTACACGTTTTAGATGTATGGGAAAGTAAACTCTCTTATGAAAATCGTCTTCATATCGATATACGTTGTTGTATTTATCCCAGTAGGTCATGGCTTCCAGTTCAGGGCTGAGTCTTAATAATGCCCCTTCGATCTCCCCTTGAATCACTGCTTCAAAGATCACGCATTCATGTGATAAAAAACGATGCGGTTCTACGGTGGTGACTTCTCCCTTAAGTGTGGTCTGTCCTCTCCAATGATTCCAGTAGCCTCTGGCTTCAAAGGTTTTAACCACTACGGGTTGGTATTCAAACGGCACACTGGCTACAGCCCGCTTACCTGATGCTGTCCGGGTTTCAAATCTCGCTAGGTATGTGCCTGAAGGTGCTGATGTACCCGTTCCTGAGACCACATCCGTTGCAGTTACTTGAATATCTCTGAGCCATGTGGCTTCATCTAGCAAGTGATTTGATTGGTGTGTTGCCGAGGTCTTGGGTAAACTGAAGGCCTTCTCATAGCTTGTGCCTGAAAAGAGTTTCACTGTGGTCTCTTTAGAATATCTGCCTGTGATACCTCTCAGCGCATAGGCATTGCCACTCTGCGCGGTGATGCTGGCGCTGATCTTCACTGGGGTGATGATATTAAAGCCAAGGGTTTCACTTATCTGGTCACCTGCTTTAATCTGATAACTTGTGCCGTTTACTTTTTTAAGAGCCTTCAGTTTCACTTCTATTTTGTATCCACCATCTCTGTACGCTTCTGGAAGTGAGATGATCACATCATGCCACCTTCTCATGCCATTTGCATCTGTGTAAGCGCTGGTGTTGCTGTTGGTATACGCCGTATACTTTTGGTTTATGCGACCATCATCACTCTTAATTGAAATTTCAATCCCATGCGGCAAGGCTCTGTTCACAAGAATGTCTGTCAGTCTAAGGGATTCTGAAGCCGGTATGGCATTTATGTCAAATTCATTGCGCTCTGGCCTGAGTTCACAGCTTAAAACCAGTGGGGTTTCTTCTGGCATAGTGTAGCTTTTCACCTTGCTTGAAGTGGCTCCTTCTAGGTCCGTAACAGTGAGTGCAATCTCAATGGCATCTTTGTAATTAAGTGTAGAAGGCGTCCCAGTTGTCCATTGAATGTCACCCTTTTTACGATAAGCCCATGTGGATTTGACAATGCCGTTTCCCCATTCTCCTTGATGGTCTGGATCGTAAGACTGGTTCTTCATATTTATGCCTATGTTTGAAGTTTGGTAATTGTAATCGATGTCAAAGTCTGCTATAGGACGTCTGTGTACATATACCTTTAATGTTGCAGGGTCTGAGGTCCGATTGTACTGTGCAAATCTGTAATTGGTACTCGGCTTATCTGTAGCTCTATATTCAATTTCATATTTGCCCACCTTATCAAAGGTGGTTAGTGGGACAGAGAGCGTTTGATTATGGTACGCCGATAACCCCATTGAGTTTTTATAGTAATCTTTTTCATGAATTACTTTGGAGCTTTCTGAAAGTTTCGGGTCATTTTCATAGTCTCTGTAAAATTTCTCATAAGAGATTGTATCTTCTCCCAAGATCACATATGTGCCGCCATCAGGAGCCAATTTGACCTTATTCTCTGCCAAAATATCAGCGACCATCTGTTCAATTGCATCCTCTCCATATTGCTTGCCTTTGGTGTTAGCATTCATCAAATTTCTAAGGTTCGTTTCTAAATCGGGATTAATGGCATAGTCATCTACATAAGATGCCTTTGTAGATACTCTGACAGACATATCCTCGTCTTTAATATAATTCTCGATATCTTTACTAACCTTTTTAAAAGAATCGTTTTTAGCTAAATATAAGAGATATTTAGCTGCCCCAGCCCGATGAGTGCTTGTTGTGATTTTTGATGCATCTACACCATAACTTTTCCAACCTGCTTGGTAAGGTGATACACCCTGTATAACTTTGTCACTAATGGTTACATCATAATAATAATCCCATCCCGGCCCAGTGAATGTTTGCCACTCATATTCCCAATCACCATCATTATCCTTTCCAGATCTAACCAATTCTGTGTAGGTTAAACTAGATTTTTCAACTTTATGTGAATAGGTGTAAGTTTTAAAGTAAGATAAATATTTGTAATCAAAAAAAGTTGAGTTAGGTGAAGAAAGCCACTTATTAACAACAACATCATTGACCACTGGAATGTCAGTCCCATGTTTTATCGGTTTAGGGACAATATATTCTCCACCAGTAAGAGGTTCATCAATATATTTAAGATAAGGTGCTCTATCCACTCCTTCTAATAGAATTTGACTAACTGAATAATTTGGTAAATATGCTATCCTCTCCTTATTCGGCGGATCTTCCCATGTGCCTATTTTATGATATTCAAAAGTACTATCAAGGACTTGCAATCTATAATAGATCGTTGCACTTACTGTACCATCGTAATTGGGGTAAGCAAATACAGTCTCGTAAACTCTACCATCTTTAGGGATTTCCTCAATATTGACAAAATATTCACCCCCTACAAGTTTAAAAGGCGTTTCTTTAATGCTGTATTTCATCCCATTTTTGGCATAAACAATATTGGGTTCTACTTTTACAATACCACCTAAAGTTTGATCAAGGTCAGATAAGTTTTTAAGCTCTGTTACTGTATTCTGATTATCAAAATAGTAAGATGTTGTATACGGTAAAACTGAATCCTCATACATATCATTTCCATTGTATTCTATTAAACTTGCTCTCGGTTGATTCTCAAAGCCTGTTGAAAGACCAAAAGCGTTAAGGCCACTTCCAAAACCAAACCACTTGCCATCATTTCGCTTATAAACGAGTGCCATGCCATTACTCCAAATATATTCAGCGTTAGCAATTGAAGGTATTTTTTTAGCACTGCTATAACCCGAAAAATTGTTTAGAACATTATTAATATTCGGATTTAAACCACACTCGTCTACTTCTGTTGGAAGGGTCTCTGCAAAGTTAACCGTATTATTAACGGATGTGAAATAAGGGCCATATTGGCTCTTTTCATCCCCCTTAACGGTATTCCCTAGCCAATAAACTTCGCCTTGGCTAGTCAATAAGAAATATCGATCCTCAGCGGATGCACTCCCCCCTTCTATTTGAGTGACATTTGATAAAATTTTAGTAGGTTTCAATGCAAATGCAGATAAGAAAGAAGAATCTCGGTTCATCTTTGAGTTTGTTCCTGCAAAATATACATCCCCATTTTCAAGCCACCAAATTATGGCTCTATTAGAATTATATTTCATACTTTTTTTAATTCTTGACGGGAAAAAATCATTTGTTGTGATCGTCACATTATCTGGCCACATACGTGATGTACTCATTTTTACTGTGTATGAATGATCACTGTATTCTGCTAATTCATTCCATGAGGCTACTGTATACTTTGGCGAATCTTCATCCAAAACAGGTCTATAATCCGTCGCATCTTTATCAAGATAACGCCCTATATATTTTTTACCTGATATGATGTTGAAATTCACATTTAAAAAATCCTCGTAACCTTCATTCACCATCGTATTAAGTCTTGTTTCAAGGTCAAGAAGGTCTTGACCTTCATAATCCGTCATTACATCAATATCAATCTTCTTTTCATTAACCGCCATGAAGCTTACTGAGGGCTTATAATTGTCCACTGTGATCACTTGCTTTATTGCACCTGTTCTGTAATCCGCTTGTGTGATGAACTGTGGGATCGTCTCTTGTCCAAAAGTTTCTGTAACAGCTAGTGAAATCTCGTATTTGCCCACTGAACCCACATTGAATTCAACTTGGTTATCTGCATAATCCTCTGTCGTCTTTAAAGCGACGCTGGATTCATCTGTAAAGAGACCATCATTATCAGAGTCAAAACGATAAGACCACACTCTGCGCTTTATAAAGTCGCCGTCTGTTGAGTCGGAGTGGTCGTAGACCATGATCTTGGCCATTCGGGTTCCATCTCTATGATGAGGTTCTTCACTGCTCAAAAGCATGACTGGGGCTTCATCTGCTTGCACGTTGAGGATCTTCGTCTCTGTGTCGGATACGCCATAACTGTTTGTCCCTGTACAGGTGACAAGGTACTTGCCTTTTACTTTCATTAAAACGTCTATTTGACTGCCATAAGATGATACCATCTTGACATTGCTTTGAGGATTGGTCACATCCATTGGCACAATCGTCCAGTGATAGTTTTCCCGCACTGGACTCACGAACTCTGTCAAGTTCGTGGCTTTAAGGGTGATTTTCCGATTTTCTTTATAAAAATCCTTACTGTATATTTCTACATTAGGGGGTGTTGGAATCACTTTTATAAATGCACCGGTTTCACTTCTTGCGCCATCATCATCTGTAACCCCTAGTATCACTTGATATAGGCCTGTCCACTTTAGATTAGGCATACAAAAAGATCGAGTATCCTCTTGATAGAATCCAATCTTAGGTATACTAAAGTCATATGAGACAATATGACCATCGAAATCACGTGAATCTGCGCCAGAGATATAAACATTGCCCGTCATGGTTTCGCTTGGTGCTCTTATAATCGCCATTGGAGGCAGATTGTTATTGGTTTTGTAAAGATAGGTAAAGCTTATTGCCAGAGGAGATTCTATTGTCCCACCACCTTTTAAAGTAACAATGGCCTTGCCTTCAAACAGCTGCGTTTTAGGGTTATCTATGTAGGGAATTGAAAAAATATGTGTCATGGTTTGATTAAGGCTTGGGTAAAAAAATTGGGATCTATTTTGATCTTTTTCATAGGTGGAGATTTGGAGTTCCACAGATAAAATATCACTTTGCTCTACGTTAGATATTTTGTTATTTAATGTGACTGGAACACTCACTAACTTTTGATTGTCCTCGAGCTTGATTTCTGATGGTGACGTTAGGATTGCCTCTGTTAAAGGTTCTAAGGTCTTCACAATGGTGATTCGAGTAGTTGCAGGTGCTTCAGATGGCACTTCAACAGAAGTATTCCACCACGCTCTAAAACAGACTGCCGCAGTTGACAATTCCACTTCATATGTCCCAACTTCAAGACTGTTTTTAAATGGCGTTCCCGAACTTGACTTAATCACCGTTGTCCACGTAGATGTGCCAACTTTTCTGTATTTCCATTTGTAAATAAGAGGGAGACTCTTATTGGGAAAGGTACTGTCAATTGCATCAAGAGCGATATTTTGGCCTTCATTGAAGATATGCTCTGATCTAATAGCCCTTATACCATCCACAGTACCGTTAATTATTGGGTTGGGGATGCCTACGGGTTGTGCTGGAAAACCTAACGGTATCCCGTAATAATCCCTGTGTACAGCCGTAAGTGTGTCTGGATTCCAATCAATCCCCGAACCTAAAAATTCTGACTCTGTTTTCCATATTGTACCTTGGGGGATCAATTCACCATTTGCGCCAATGGAGATTGAGCCTTGTGGCACAGTATTGATTACTTTTGCAAAAACGGCATCTAGTTTAAGAACATTTTTTTTTGCAAAAAATTCAGCAATATTTACCCGATCTGCTGAGGTTTTATAGGTTTTCTCAAAAGCTTCGTAGATGGAGGGGATACCTTCATTTTGGATGGTATTGTCGGGGCTCATGGGGACGTGGAAAAAGTTTTTCGCCCATGTTCGACCTTTCTCATCTTTGTATTCAAGAAAGTCATGATTTCCCCCTAAAAAGTAAGCTTCATAATTCTTACCATTTTGTGTGAAATAGGCTTTAAAACCAACTGTTCTAAAGGCCGTGCCCGTGCTTACTGTTGGTGTATCTGTTACGAAATCAAATGCGTTTGTTTCGTCGTTGTATGGATTGATTACATCGTCTTCTGAAAAATCAAGCGGCGTTATCAAATTTGTAAGCAACACTAATATTAAAAAAATGCTTAATTTTCTTTTCATCGTTTATCGACTCCTTAATTTGAGGGCATAACAGGGATAAAATCTGTAATATAATAATTATTAGCATAGTTAGGAGTACTGTGTTCCCATTCAACGCCACTATGCCCACCATAATCACCCACTAATGCTTCGAGGTCAATATAATACCATTGATCTACTTTAAGATTCACAACGCCATCATTAAAATGTGTTTGAAACATTTCTGCTTTTTGACTTGGGGATTTAAAATAAAAATATAAACGTCCCCTCAATCTTTTACTCCCATCAGAGCTATTATAGAAAAGTTCTTTATCTGTTATAAACTGACTTTCCATGATTAAAGTATTATTTTGAATCGAATGAATTAAATTTTCAATTCTATCTTTTTTAGGATAATTTGTAGCAGAAACCCATTCAAGTGATTTTTGATAAGACTTCATATCCTCTCGATAATCATAATTGTAAAAAACCTTCATGGCTTCAATGCCGATATTTATCATGGAATCCACACGTTCTTTTTTAGCTTCATAAGTAACATATCTTCCACCAGACCATTCCAAATTAATAAAATCATCATAGTAATAGTAATCGTATAAAGATCCTGTAAAGACATTGTTCTCATGTTGCTTCAATTCTGTGATTACTTTTTCCGTATCAATGATAGGGTTACCATTTTCAAAAGGCATTTGAATACTCTTCTCACTTTCAACAGGAATTTTTAAATCAACAAAAACCCTAAATCCATTCTTTGTTTTTGTTGGATTCGCTCTCTTCCCCTTATCAATCACTCTTTCAATCACCACACACGAAGCACCACGCGTCATAAGTCCTTTGGCATCAAAGTGATTATCATTACCAGTAAACACCCCTTTTTGAAGCATTGAGTAAACACTGTCTCTGTATGCGCTTTCAATTTGGTCATGGTCGAATATCACTTGGTCCAGTATTGAAGTGTAGCACTGGTCATACCGAACGCCCTCTTTGATTTGTAATGCTCTATAAAGAATGGCAGCGGCTTGCTCTCTTGTGATTTCACTTGTGGCATTAGTCATCGGTTCACCCATTTTCACAAGACCAAGTTCAAACGCTCTTTTCATGATGGGCATATCCCAAGTTTCACCCATGTTTACGCTTTGTACAGTTTCATTCATAGCTTTAAGCGTTAAGGATAGAAATTCAACATTGCTGATCGCTTTGTCTGGTTTGAACGTGCCATCGGGATAACCCGAGATCACGCCTTGATTCACAAGTGATTTCACAAAGGTTTCTGACCAGTGACCTTGGATGTCTGTTGGCAATGCATCTGCATAACTTTGTGGCGCCACAACCACAGCACTTGATATGAATAATACAATGCTGAGCACTGGTAAAATCAAGTGCGCTCTATAAGAAAAGCGTTTTTTGGATGCTTCAGTCATTTGTAAATCTGCTTTCATTGTCATTCTTGTCATTTTTGTCATTCTTATCATTCTTATCTTGCCTATTTCTCTTATCTTTTTTTTCATTTTCCACTCCATTTTCATCACATTTTAGATTCTAATCGTCTTTTTATCTTCTCTTGAATTCTCATTTTGGACACGCCAAAAAAAGAGATGTCATACAAACATCTCTATAAGATACTATTCCTTGTGAATGTGTTTATGTATGTCTGAATTTATGTCTACAAATGGCGTTTTACCTTCATCTTCGATCCATTTCTCTCTTTTATAACATATATTTTCCATGATCAATATTTTAAATTTTTCTTCCATATACGCCCTTGCCATCTCTACTCCCTTTTTAATCACATTTTTTATCACATGCGCCATATGGTTGTGTTATTACCATTGTCATTTGGTAATCAGTGTGCTTTTTAAAGTATATCTCAAAATGTTACAATAAATCAATAACTGTTTAACAATTTTTTACAATCATTTTCCCTAAAATATTCTCCAATGTTTATCCCCACAACTTAGTGTTTTATTTTGGCTATTTAAAATAATATTCTGAAGGTCTTACGCTTTTTTCATCGCAATTTAGATTATAAAAATCTATTACATCTACCTTTGATCTTTAATTTTAGACACGCTTAAAAATAATTTCGCACAAGCATCTCTATAAGATTCTATTTTTTATGAATATGTCTACAGATATCTGGCTTTATGCCCATAAACAGATTTGTCCCTTCATCCTCAATCCGTTCTTCTCCTTTATAACATATATTTTCCATGATCAGTATTTTAAATTTTTCTTCCATATATGCTCTTGCCATCTTTACGCCTCCTTTTGATCTCATCTTTTTTACAACCTTTACATAATCTCATTATCACCATTGTCGATTAATAACAATTATGTTTTTTTAAGTATATCACAAGTTGTTACAATAAATCAACAATTTTTTAACATTTTTTTACATTTCGTTTCCTTATTCTTCTCTCCGATTTGGATGAAAGAACATTTAACTGTGAATGCACATTATTCAATACACGTCTTTATGATTATAACAAATCTATATCAAGCAATATTTTAGGCACATACCACTACCTTAAGACCATTTTTGATGACAATTTTTCCAATTGATACTTCAGTAAAATCTTTCAGCTCATTCTTATTGTTCTAACTTGTTGTGTTAAATAGAAGAAATCCGTTGAACACATCATATCTATCTGTTCAACGGATTTCTATCATAAATTTCATTCTTTTATAGCACACTCTAAATATGTTTGCATAAAATAGAATGTACCCGATTTCTACTTTGCATAAAAAATTATGTGCATCAGTGCTTTTATGGGGTAAATCATTACTGAGCAAAAACTAAACTTTAAAAACACCTTAACCCTAAACGCTTCTCTGCTTAACTGTTCATCTTATCTAAGGATTTTCGATTCTGCCATTCATTGTTAATATCTGTTAGAATGAACATGTAATCTCCCGCCTTTAGGAGCGTATTTCCATTGGGAATGAACTCTTTCTCACCACGTTTGATACTCACTAACAAACAATTTCTAGGCCAAGGCACATCACGTACAGCCTTATCTTCAAAAATAGAATTATGGCACACAACCCTTTCAATGACAATTTTTTTAGAGTGTTCTTCATGTGCATCATGTTTATGTCCAGCAGTGAGATTGTCCAAAAGTGCGTCATAAATAGGTGGACTCTTCAATTGATCTGCTATGATAACTGCTCCCATTGAAACAATCGTCAACGATAACATATGGCTTAATGAACCTGTCATTTCCATAATTAAGACTATCCCAGTTATTGGCGCACGCACAATCGCCGCGAAAAATCCTGCCATCGCCAGAATAATGACATTGTCAAAAAGAGCGGGCGATAAACCAAAATATAGAATACTAATCTTCGCAAAAATAGCGCCTATTGTAGCGCCGAGTACTAAGAGCGGAAAGAATATCCCGCCCGGTGCACCTGATCCGAAACTAATCATTGAAAATATAAATTTTAAAACCAATAAAATAATCAAAAATGGAATTCCGGAATCTGGTGACAAAAGTGTGAACATATGATGACCACTTCCTAAAATGTTAGGAAAGTAGAGACCAACAAGTCCTGCACAGACAAATGGTACAACGATTCTATTGTTATCTTTTAAAAAAGGCACTTTTTGATACAATTTTTGTGAATAAATCAAAATGGTATTATAAAATGCACCCAAGATGCCAACTACAATACTCAAAACAATGACGAGCCAATACTCCTGTAAACCCAATAATCCCGTCACTTCCAAATGGAATACTGGTTCTAGACCAAAGAAATTTTTAGAAATAAAATCGGCCACAACTGCGGCACCCATTGTCGATAGAAGAATTATAGGTGAAAAATATTTGAAAATCTCTTCAAGAGCGAACATAACACCTGCAAGGGGTGCATTGAATGCTGCTGCAAGACCAGCGCTAGCACCACTGGCTATTAAAATTTTTCGTTCCATGCGACTCTTGCCTGTTTTATTACCAATACCTTCTGCAACGCTTGCACCTAACTGTATAGATGGCCCTTCACGTCCAAGCGAAAGTCCTCCTAAGATTGCTAACGTGCCCCCTGCAAATTTACACAAAAGAGTACTCAACCAATTTTGATCAAAATACCCTATTAAAATACCTTTAACTTGAGGAATCCCGCTCCCACGAATCATCTTATTTTTTTGGGTCAAATAGGATAACAAAAAACCTGCCAATATGAGTACTACAAATAGTATTGGAATAAATTTAATGTGTTCACCTACATATTTATACATGCTAAATGCATAATTTTCAGCTTTTGTTAAAATAAGCCTGTAAAAAACAACTATGCCGCCAGCCAGTGCACCAATTAAAATACTCTGCAATACCATCGGAATTCTTCTAGCATTGTGCGAGGTAATGCTCTCATAATTGTTACCCATCTCTACACCTCTTAAATGATCATAATGATTATTTCAATATCATTATACACTATGAGTATATGCTATGCATTATAATTTATTTGCTATTTTTTCAACCTCATACGCAGATTGAGTTAATTCTTCCATATCCTGAGCCACTTCTTCAGACGCTTTTAATTGCTGATCTCCCAATACCAATGTCTCTTCTATAGCACTCATGATATCGCTGGTTTCTTGCCTAATTGAAACCAGTGTTTCTTTAATATTATCCACAGCAAGAACACTCTCATCCGCCATTTTTCTAATTTCTTGCGCAACTACAGCAAATCCTCGTCCTTGCTCGCCAGCACGAGCAGCTTCTATGGCTGCATTAAGCCCAAGTAAATTCGAATTGCCTGCAACTGAACTCACAAATTTTAGAATTTCATCGGTTCTATTAATGCCCTCAATCACACGATTTCCCTTTTCTTTTAAAGTCCCAATATTATTAGAAAGTACTCTCGCAGAAGATGCAAGTTCCTCCATCATAGCAGTGGTTTTTTCTGTCCCATCTGTGATGGCTTGAGCCGATTCATGTAACGTATTCTGAACCTCTAGGGTCATTACCAGAATAATGGCGCCAATAAGTATGCCATCTTTAATAACTGGTTTTCCAATAGATTTAATTGGAATTCCAAATCTTTCTCTTGGAACCAAATGCATATAGTCTTTTTGGGATTTGAGAACTTTATCCACAGCGCTATTAGGAACAGCTTTATTACCTTCTTTTAGACCTAGATCAAAACTTTTAGCAGGAATATATTTGACAATATTACCATCTTTATCCCCTATAACAACACTACAATCAATTGGAAATAAAGATAAATACATCTCTGCAGCATTCATCAATGCTTTGATATCTTCAGAGTGATTATTTTCTTGACTTGATACCTGATTAAAAACTTGATTTGTACTCATAAATAATTCTCCCCCCATTATTATGATTTCAGCTGCCCTCCAAAAACTTTATTATCTCTGAGTCAAATATAAAGTATTCGTATAGGCACACTTGTTTTCAAAATTTTACCATACCCAAATTGTCTGAAAAAGGTCGATTAATTGACTTAATTCATTTTCTACAGGATTTATCGCATTTTTTATAGCCATTGCATTATCCTTCGCCCTCCAATACGATTGCATCTTATCGGGTTTACTCATAAAAAGAATTTAATCGCACCACTGTTGAAATTGTATTTGCAACTTACGAACAGACCCTTTATCTAAATATTGAGGAAGGGTATCCTCTATTATGCATTACAACTTGCCCAGTAGATGCTAATAACAAACAGATTCACAGTTCTCGCCATTTTACAGTGGGAGACAGATTCAAATTTACCATATAAAGTTAGGGTGTCAAATCCAAAAGTTGAGCAACCCTCTACCTTATGATGTCTTTTACGGGAGGTACACGATACAGCATAGGGTAGAGGGTTAATGCGAAACTGACTTTTGACACCCTAACCATATAGAATAATAACCCGCACTTTAAATCGCAAAAAAATAAGGCACCCTCGCAAATCTATGGAGCTAGATGAGCAAGAGTGCCTTTTTTCTATAGACAAGATTATTTTTCATAAATATATGCAATTGAAGCCACGAAACAGCACTTATTTATAATACGCTCCAAGGTTCATCACTATCATTTTAAATCAATCGGTACATTCTTGCCATATCTAAAAGGTATTGCAACTGTCCTATTAAAAAAGGCAATGATTGGTCCCATGAAAAGTGCTGTAATCAATGTCCCTACCCCCACTGTGGCTCCTAACAGGAATCCCGTAATGGTACAGACTAAATCCGTAGCGATTCGACAGTACTGAAACTTTGCCACTTTCTTTTCCGTCATAATCAGTGCAACCGCATCGTAAGTCGAGACACCAAGATCACCTGTAAAATAAAGTGCCGATCCAAAGCAGATGACGATAATCCCTATTGCCAGTGCAACACTTCTGACAATCAAAGACGGCATTGGTATCCAAATATTGAATAGCCACGACGAAAATTGAACCACATAGCCTAGCAAGAAAATGTTGATCACTGTACCGAGTCCAATTTTGGTTCTATCTATAAAGAATATACCTATAAGCATCAGCAAATTTACAATTGTATAAAAAGTGCCAAATCCAATAGAGGTATGATTCCAAACGCCATGAGCAAATACTTGAAAGGGATCCATTCCAAATAGGGCAAGATTGAAAATCCCCACACTGAATCCTGTAATCAAAACCCCTGCAATAGTCATAAAAATTCTCTTTTGTTTTTCATTCATATCAAATCACCTCTAAACGGTCTCATTACTATCATTATAGATCATAGACTTAATTTTGTAACGCATTTTCTCAGCACCTTAAATTTCAATTATTTGACATTTATCTATTTTATAGTAAAATAGACAATACAAAGGAGATTTATTTTATGAATAAGAAACCTGTGAAACTCACTATCTTTGTGCATACCAATCTAGAGAGAAAAGAGCTCATTAAAGTGCATCAAATTTACATTAATACATACAGTACTCATTGACAACCTCTCAGCCATAGTATTTAAATAGCTTGATGCAATATATTGATTCTAATTATTCTTCTAAATTGTCCTTTTGCCAACACCATGTCAGTCCACCATCCTCTGTGATAAGGTATAACAATTTTGAATTAAATGACTCCATTATTGGATATATACCTTTAAGACCTTTAAAAATAGGATTTAGAGGTGTAAAGCGTTCATTTTCTGGACGACTAGGCACTTCTACTTTCATGGGACTCCAAGTTTTGCCGCCATCGAGTGTTCTCGCAATTTCAGGGCCTTTGTCTCTAAAATACCGATAACTTAAAAAGCCAATATCTTTTGATGCAAATCCAGCACCCGTTACTGTTCCTGAAATCATTGAATCCGGTTCTCCAATCCACCAACTTTCTCCTCGGTTTAATGATGTACACACATTAACGTTACCCATCCCCAGATTTGATGCCGTGGCAATTACACCCCAAGAAAAGTCATCGGTTATTCCATAATACACATCTGCGTCTTCTATCCATCCGGATTTATTTTCTTTATAAAGACTGCTGAATAAGCTCATGGGCAAACTTGTCACATAAGTCGCATTTTCTTTCGCGTACACATCAAAAAAATCACTTTGTTCATCTGATATAAAGCCTATAAGAGGTCCATTCCCTTGATACAACAAAGTGTCTGATTCAAAAGCATCTACAGTTAAAGTGTCTTGAGTTGGTTTGCCGTCCTCTGATAGTAAGGCCTCTAATGGTGTGCCTTCTGTCCGCATATTTTCCGTTGAATTATCTGCTGTTAGCTTTTCATCAACTACATGCTCTGCCCATTCTCTAGTAAAAGTTAAATTTATAAACACCCCAATATTAAAAGTAATTTTTTTTACATATTCCATGGATGAAAATATAAGCTTTGCGTCGCGGCGAAACATATCTATATCATCCCGTTTAGTTGTTAAAATACTAGTAGAAGTTGCTTTATCCAGATCATACGTTGAATCATTCCTATACAGATCCAGTTGAATTACCACTGTGGATGCTTCTAAAAATGTATAATAGCGGTATTTATAGTATGGTGAATAGTCTATTTGTTCTATGATTTGAGCCATATCCTCCACATGATGTGTATTAGGCTCTATAAGCTGATTCTTTGAATCCTCTCTAGAAAAGTTCTCGGCATCCAAGGCCTGTTTATGTATTGCCATCTTAGTAGAAGCATTGTCTGCTGTGGCATCACTTCTGTCAGATATTTGATATATCATGGCTAAAATACAAAAAATAAACGCAACAATGACAACACCTAAATACTTTCTCTTTCTCTTCATAAATTTCGTCATCCTTTCTCAGAAATATCTTTTGACTTTATACACTCAGAAATAGCTTTCTGTTTTTCACATCCTATTTTTAATGATGTTTCTTCATTGACTCTTGTTCTTATCAATGATTGACTCTTGTTCTTATCAATGTATAAAGTCAAAGGTTCAATTTCTATTATATCTAATTCTGATTGACAAAAGAACGCATTCACTAAAAAACTTATGATTTTAGTCTTTCTATTTATAAAAAAACGCCTCAGCAATAAAGCCAAGGCGTTCAATTTTTTCTATTTTGCCATATTTCTATAACGAGACATCATTTTTGCCAATCCACCACCATTTTCAGAATTGGTGAAACCCAATGATGCAAGAATTTGTACTGCATAAGCACTTCTAGCACCAGATGCACAGTAAAGTATAATCTTTCTATCTTTGTCTTGCAGCTCGCTTGCTCTGTACTCAAGTTCATCGAGAGGGATATTGATTGCACCTGGATAAGCACCATATTCGTACTCTTCTTCGGTTCTAACATCCACAATCAATGGCCCACTTGTAACCTCTTCTTTCACCACTTTTACGGCTTCTTTTGAGTCTTTAGCCTTTTCATCAGCATCGGTTTCTCCGATTTTTTTAGCTTCTGGTACGGGTAAATTTAATACAAAATTCAATGGTTCAACGGCTCTTACGTAATTGGAAAGACTTATAAAACCGCCACTCACATTAATTACATTTGTAAAGCCGGCACCTACTAAAGTACGCAATGCTTGATGGCCTTTTTTACCTGTTTGATCATAAACAAAAGTTAACCTATTTTTATTCAACTTGTTCAATGATGGCAAAAGCACTTCAAGCGGTATATTTACAGCACCTTCAACATGTGATTTTTCAAATGAAAAGACATCTCTCACATCTATCCAAAGTGCATCTTTTCCTTCTAAATAGGTATCCAATTCATTCACTGTAAGTGCTGGTGAAAAACCTGAAATTCTATTTTCAGCAACATAAGCTGCCATATTGATCGCATCATTTGCATTACCAAGTGGTGGTGAGTACGCAAAATCCATATCTGCAAGATCTGAAACAGTAAGTTTTGAAGCCACAGCTGTCGCTAAAACGTCAAGTCTCCTGTCTGCTCCTGCGTAACCTGCCGTTTGCCCTCCCAGCACAATGCCTGTTTTCTTATCATAGACCACAAGAACAGTCACAAGCTCTGCACCTGGATAATAAGAAGTATGATTCTCTTTATGAATCACAATTGCATCTGCATCAATGCCTTCCTTCCTCGCAGCTTTTAAAGAAATTCCAGTAATACCCGCCACAGCCTCAAAAACTCTTACGATGGATGTACCAATTGATCCTTTATACTCGTGTCTCTTGCCAAGTGCATTTTCTGCAGCAATTCTACCTTGGCGATTCGCAGGCCCAGCAAGAGGAATACGTACTTTTTTGTCGAGTACACGATGCTCTAATTCAATCATATCCCCAGCAGCATAGATGTCGTCATCGCTTGTCTTTAATGTTGAATCCACTAATATACCGCCTGCTGGTCCCATTTCAAGGCCTGCTTCTTGTGCAAGTTTTAAAGTGGGTCTCACGCCGATGGATAACAGCACCATATCCGCACTGATCTTTGTCCCATCGTTGAGAAGCACAGTGTTAGCATGGATTTCAGAAAGTGCTTTATTAGTGTATAAATCAACGCCATAAGCTGTCAATTCTTCTTGAATAAAACCCGATATTTCAGCTTCCATAATGCCCATAACATGTGGCATCATTTCCACTACAGATACTTTCATGCCTCTTTTAGCAAGGGCTTCCGTCATCTCAAGTCCAATAAACCCACCCCCAACAACAACTGCTGTTTTAGGTTGCTTTTTCGTTATAAATGAATCTATCTTATCCATATCTTCCAACGTCCAAAGTTGGAAAACATGATCTTGATCTGCACCTGGAAGTGGTGGTGCTATCGGTTTGCCCCCTTGAGCCAAAATCAGCTTAGTATACTCAAACTGATTCTTTTTCCCTGTACGTGAATCTGCTGTATGCACGACTTTATTGACTCTATCAATTGCCGTTGCAGTGGTATGGATATGAACTGTCGTTTGATACTGATCATTAAAACTCTCTGGACTCTGTAAAATCAATTTTGATCGACTTTTAATGTCTCCACCAATATAGTATGGTAACCCACAATTTGCAAATGATATATCTGCACCGGCTTCAAGAATCGTAATTTGAGCATCTGCTGAAAGTCTTCTCACTTTTGCAGCAGCTGTCGCACCTGCTGCCACGCCACCAATAATAATAATTTTTTCCATATAAACCACCTCATATAATATAATTTATTTTTAGGCATCATCAAAAGTTGTTTGCTTTGGCATGCCTCTCAGTTATTTTTACCCCCCTACCTACGGGGTGTATCTATATTTTAATGTTTCTTTCATAGGTTGTCAATTCATATTTTGTTACAAAAGTATGAATTCAAGTTTTAAGAGATTTCTTCACGGTCTAATAAGATTCTGAAACAATATATTGACATAACGTTAAAAGCCCTCCAATACAAAATGTAAAGGAGAGCTTTTATCTAATATATGTTAAGTTTGAATCCAGTATACGGTCACTTTTGAATTCAATTCACACATTGTCGCTTATAGGATTGCCTTTTCTATATAGAATTTTTCGTGTACAACTTTCTTTTTTGAATATATGCCTCAACGGATGGTTTAACTAACCCGGCAGTGGAAAAATGCTTTTCTAACCTATTCCTGATTTGAGTAGAGGAAATGTCCACAACAAACTCATCTAAAATAGTAGGCTCAAAAGAATACAGGCTTTTTAAAATTTCAATTTTTTTCTGTAAACCATTATAACCTTTCCGAGATACGATAACAATCTCAGAAAGTTGAAAAATCTTTTCTATTTGATACCATGATGATAAAGTATCCACTGTGTCCGCACCTACAATAAAATAGAGTCTCGCATTGGGATATGCCTGAGTTAAATCCTGGAGGGTTTTAACTGTATAGCTCGTACCGGAACGAACCACTTCCAAGTCGTTACTCTCGATTTTTTCATATTGCGCCACAGAGAGTTTAACCATTTCGTAGCGGTCTTTTGCTGAGGCATTTGTCTTTTTATACGGTGGATCACCTGTTGGAATCAAAATAACCTCATCTAATTCCAAAGTATCTCTCACATAACAAGCTAGATCCATATGCCCACAGTGTGGGGGGTCAAATGTACCCCCTAAAATGCCTAAACGCCGAACAGATTTCTTCTCCATCATATGCGTTTGAGTCCTTCCGTAACACTTTATAAAACCTTATTTATAAGGCCCCATTGGGGATAATTAAAAAATGTCTTTATCATCTAAAATTATTTTTTTCCAGCAAATCGGTTGCACGATAAACTGAGGGGGCTTGTCCCTGTACTTTTTTAAACATTTTAGAAAAATAAAATTGATTTTTAAATCCTGTTTGCTTGGCAATTTCTTTTATACTCAAATTTGTGTCAATTAATAAAGACTTTGCTTTTCGTATCCTCACTGCATTGATATATTCAAGAATGGTAAGACCAACTTCTTTTTTAAAAAGTCTCGATAGATAGGATCTGCTATAATTTACTTGACGACAAATCGTATCTACATCTAACGGTTCCTGGTAATTTAATTCAATAAAAACAAGCGCTCGCTTCATAGGATCATTTTTAGTATTTATTTTTCCAGACACTCTATTCTGTTTTGTCAAATATACTAAATCTGAAAAGAAAACATATAAAAAGCCGACTGCCCTAAGTGCATATGCATCAGTGCTTGTCTCTAAATCTGAAAGTATATGTGTTAGCAAGTGGATGAGCCTTTCGGTCGATTGCGGATGAAGAATCGGTTTTTCCGGTGCAAAGCCTATATAGTTCAAAATGGCATCACATGAATTGCCCTGAAAGGAAACAGAAATGATTTCCCAAGGGTCTAGGTGATCAGCACAATAAGATTGTTCCATTTCTGGAAAGAGAATAAATACATCGCCTTCGTAAATTGTATACTCTTTATCCTTTTGTATTAGTTTTCCCTTGCCTTTAACAACCAATAAGATTCTATAGAAATCAAATGTTCTCGGGCCGATTTGATACTCAGATTTGCATTTCCGATGACTTGCATCAAGAACATAAAGTGAAGATTCCCGTTCATCTTGAATTGGTGCATGAGAAAAAAATTGAGAAAATTCTGTCATAGCAACCCTTCTTTATCATATGCTTATTTATTGAAATTTTTTCTTAGCTATAATAAGTAAGTATAACATATTTTCTCATTTTTCAATATTCCAAACCCTATTTTCTTTTAAAGAAATAATAGTCATAGCATTTGAGACAGATACAATAAGCATACCTTGTGCCCTATCTCCACTGCCGTCAAAAACTAAAATAAAACTGTCAATTCCTGATTGTTGAATTACTTTTAATACTTCTTGTTCCAATTCTTTTTCTTTGATCGATTTTATTTTTTTTACGACTTGCATCGTTATTTCTGGATCTGCCAAAGCGACCATTCCGGGACCACCGGGTTCTGAATACATTGAAAATCCATTTGGGAAAATCTCACAACAACTTGCAGCAGACTCAATGGGCTCATTTGGACAACCAACTATACCGCCTGTTCTTTCATTATCATTTAGCTTGCCCTGTGTATCCAAAGAGCAACCTACAAAATAGAGTGATGCTTCCGCCAAATCCCGTAATGCAGTTGCAATGGTATAATCAATCATATAAATATTATCACGACATATCTGTACTTGTGTCAACTCAGTAAATTTTTCTTTCCAATATTCTTGAGTTCCTGCTAAACAAATGCCTCCAATTGCTAATCTATAACCCTCTTTAGTTTCCAATTTTAAAGATACCTTTTCAAGTTTTGCACTTATCTCTTCACGTTCTGAAGTTCCCATAAATTTCAAACTCCTACAGGGTATTGATCATAGACAGCTTGCGCCATTGCCTTGCAAATATTTTCTATACTATACGCCTCTGAAAAAGCTTTCAAGAAAGCCTCAGTCGCTGCTTTTGCTTCCTCATAAGGTCCTGGAACATTTATGATAAGCGTGGATTCTTTCTTACCACAGACCAGCTTACACCAAAGATGCCCGTTTTTACCGTAGATTTCCCTGGAACTTTTTTGATCCAGATAACGATCGAGTGCAGTATGCGTAAAATCTTTTCCAAGAGAATTGCTATGTCGATGGCCACCTCCGCTTCCACCGATGAGTATCAGCAGATCAGGCTTTAATTTTACCAATGACTGTATTTTTTGAAATATGACATCCTCTTCATCCTTTAGAGGGGAGATCCTAGTAACCTCTGCTTTTGGATACATTGAAATAATTTGGCTCATTATCTCGACTGAATCCAAATCGAGTACTGTGCCATTTTGAATTTCATCTCCTGTTGGAAGTATATAAACCTTCTTCATGATCGCTTTATCCACCTTTCCTTTGCACATGCTGAAATGGGTTTTTCAGGAATTTGATCATATATGACTTCTACTATTTTTTCACTGCAAGAAATCTGTGCAACTTCAGTTGCAGTGATCCCCTCTGTTAAAGCTAATATTTCAATTAATCCTTTTTCATTTTTCCGAACTTGATCTGGTTCAATATCATACGCATCCATTTCTATAGATTCGCCAGTAACACCAATCACACGCACAACGGTGTGCAATTTTTCCATTAATATTTGCTCCAGTTTTTTTGTATTCAGCCCTTTTACCCGCAATCCAGAAATCTTCATTACGGACTTATCTGCATGGGCAATGATATATTCTTGATCCATAACCTTGCCTTTCCCTCTTCTAAATTTATAAATCAATATAGCTTCCTGTATATTAAGAATCCAAATCACTTTTTTTCTCAATTTACAGGAAGCTCATCTATTGATTCACAGTATGATACACGTATAAGCTCCCACTTTTAAGCAAATATATGCATATATGAATATTCTGAAAAAATCACTTTAACACATCACTACTTGAAAAATATTACTTCTCAGCAAATCTCTTTTCAACTAATTCAGAAGCTTTGTATTTTATACCATCTTCCATGCCAGGTATAATTTCATCAGCATTTGCAATAATTTCATCACGTGACATTACTTTTGAAGGTGCTTCCAATTTTTCTCGAGAGAAGCCAACACTTTCTAGCTCAACCCAAGCACTCTCTTCAATATTATCAAATGCAATCGGTTTGCCATAAGCTTTAGCAAGGCTTAAAACCGCAGGTGAACAGCCAATGTCGCGCCCTGGAACCATGTTTATATCCAAGGCACGTAAAATATATTCGGCAAGCACTTTCTTATCAGCTGCAAGTGCTGGATAATCACTCTTAACCGTCTTAGCAAATTCACCCGAATTATGTGCAGTTTTACCAGCACCATAATTCCAACCAAAAATACGACCTTGACGTTCTCTTACAATCATACCAATCCCTACAGAAATTACTGGACCTGCCAATCCTAAAAGTAAATTGCCATCCTTTATAATTTCTGTTTGACCAAAGAAAGGCACTAAAATCTCTGTCATATCAACCACATTCATCATTTCAGATCCTGTGTTGTTGTTCGTCATACGACCCGTCATCGTCATGTTTTCGTTGTGCGATTCTAGCGGTTTTCTATCTTCTGCATTAGGCCCTCGATGAAGACGTCTGCCACGGTAGAACGGCGTATTCCATTGCTTCATGTGAGGTTCTTCAGCTATTGTTTTTTCCGAATAAGGGATCTCACTAACAGTCATATAGCCAAAGTCTTTGTTTATTTTTCCACGATCAGCAGAAGCAAACGCAACTACAGCACCATCTGCTATTATGCCATCACTGGTAACCGTAATAGCGTCACAATCAATGACGTTAATAGAGATGGCATCTTCTTTATGATTATTGGCAACCATTTGGCAAGCCTCTCTATAAGAAACGCCCACACTGTCAATATCCTTTTTATCAATAAAAGCTAAACTGAGCGGTACAACACCGTTTCCTGCTCCTTTTGGTACAAGTTTATATGCTAATTTCATGATAAATATCGCCCCTTTCTTTTTCGCAAGCACTTTTATAAAGAAGTTCGACGGTCATCGATTTCTTCTACATCGTGAAGGTAATAATCCTCTCCTGGAGAAGATATGTGCATATTCTCTAAAATCGCCTTTTTACAGGTTCCATCCTTTTGGATGCCCTTAATAATAACTGAATGGAATGATTCTGTGTTACGAGGAATAATAATGACTTCTACTTTTTCTACACCCGGATCCTGCGTAATCTCTACAATCTCATTTTCAACACGTCCAACCCTTAAAGAAGGTAATTTTCCAGTCTGAAAACTTTCCAATCCACGAAAGGTTACTTCTGTATTTGGTCGAATTTTTTTACCGGCATCGATGATCTTTTGGTAAAAATCATGAAGTTTTGTGTGCATCATTCTCATAATAGGATCTCCTTTTTATATATTCATTCGCTAAAAAAACGGTTCATTATATTTTTAGTATATGAGTTTAAAAAAAATAATCAATTCATTTGACAAAACAGCTTTATTCCTTTATGAAAAAGCATATTTATATAACATATTAGATTTGAAACTCAAACAAAAAAGCTTTAAGATGCACACTCTTAAAGCCTTTTTCAGGGGTAATCCATATCCAATTGTATCTCTCATTGCAGATCACATTGTCACTCTATACCATTCATCTATTGTTTTCCAAGAAATGTTGATATTTTTTTACAAGCTAATTCGAGTGCTTCTTTTATTTCAAGCAGTTTATCGTCACTCATCCTGACGACAGGTGCGCTTACACTAACAGCTGCCACAATCTCTCCGGTATAGTTCTTTAAAGGCATCGCAATGCATTTCAAACCAAGACAATGCTCTTCATCATCGATGGCATACCCTTGTATTTTAACCTTTTCAATATGCTTAATTAACGCATCCATGTTTTGAATTGTATTCGGCGTATAGGCAAGAAAATCCTGATCTCCCAATATTTTTGTCAATTTGTTTCTATCTAAATCTTCAATCAAGACTTTTCCCAGTGCAGTGGCATATAAAGGCTCGCGTCCCCCCACTTGATGACCCGCTCTTAAATTTGTTTTACTGTCGTATTGATAAATAATGACCGACTCATCTCCAGAACGAACGCTAAGGTTGACAGTTTCACCTGTTTGATGGCTGAGCTCTTCAAGTATTTGATAGTTCATTTGAGAGAGTTGATTTTGCTCTGGAACAACTTGACCTACGTAAAACAATCCCCAACTCAATTTGTACTTATCAGTTTCGTCATTTTTCTCAACATATTTAAAATAAGCCAACGTGTCCAAAATACGATGTACAGTGCTTTTTCCCATATTTAATTGGCGACTTAACTCACTGATACCAAGCCCCCTTTTGTTTGACTCCTTGGAAAGAAGATCAATTATTTCTAATGATTTAGCCAGCGTTAATACAGGGTAATTTGGTTTTTTATCCATTTTTACGACTCCTTGGTTTACTATTTTATAAATTTGTAAAGACACTATTAAGTTACTTATTATTCTACACGATAATTTTGTGTTTACAACATTAATTGTTTAGGGCCACATAAAAGAAAATCAAGAATAATGACATAATCATATAGACAATTTCATTTTGAAGCAGTATAATTATTTAGAACGTTGTTCTAAATATAGGAATGACGTTCTAAATGCTTACCACACTATACAGGAGGATTTTATTATGCAAATACCTAAGGTTCCAAAGGCAATTACGTTTGACTGTTATGGTACATTGGTCGACTGGGAAGGCGAAATCCAAAAATTCTTTAAAGGCATTCTCGACAATCACGGTGTAAAAAATGTTGATTACAAAGCGGTTCAAAGGGAATGGGAAATGCTTCAATTTGATTATATTCAAGAAAAATATCGCCCATATCGTCAAATATTAAAGGACACTTTACCTATGGCCTTTAATAAATTTAACTTGCCATTCACAGATGAGGACTGCGAAACTTTTGCACAATCAATGGGTAAATGGGCTGCATTCCCAGACACAAGAGATGCAATCATCGAACTACAAAAATATACAAAAGTTATTCCATTGACAAATACAGAGAATGCGATTATCAGAGAAACTGAAAAAAATTTAGGGGTTAAGTTTGATGATATTATCACTGCTGAAGATGTAGGTGCTTACAAGCCAAGCCACAAGGGTTTTCACTATGCTCTTAATCGTCTAGGTCTGGATAAATCAGAAGTCTGGCATGCTGCCTTTGGATTCAAATACGACATAGTTCCAGCTCACGAATTGGGAATCACCTCCTGCTGGATTAATCGCCAAGGGGAAGTTCGATCTGTGGATGTAGCAGAAGATTATCTTGTTGGAGATATGAAGTCATTAGCCATTTTAATCAGAGGTATGGCTTGTAAGGAATAGGATTTGAAGCATAAGAACAGAATTTAAAAATTAAAGGGTATTAAAGTTTCAGAATGTTGGAAGTGTAAAAAACATATTTAATGCTGATAAGTGAGGTGCAAAACAATTGAACAGTCAGAAAAGCCGAGCTGTTGGGCCTGAAATTGATCCCATATGGCTGGGGAGCGGATGGACGCTTGAAGATTTGAAAAAGCCACAAATCCTACTGGAAAGCACGTGGGGCGATAGTCATCCAGGCAGCCGACATCTCAATGAACTGGTCGAAATGACAAAATTCAGTGTCTACAAACATGGCGGAAAACCTTCGCAATATACGGTTACCGATATCTGTGATGGTGTTGCTACAGGACATGGCGGCATGAACTATTCCCTTGTTTCTAGAGATATCATATCTGCCATGGTTGAAATCCATGCCCGTTCCCTTCCCTTTGATGCCATTGTGACTTTCGCATCTTGTGATAAGGCAACACCTGGTCATTTGATGACATTGGCGAGATTGAATATTCCAGCTGTCCATTTTTGTGGCGGCTCAATGATGCCTGGTCCAGATTTTATGTCAGCAGAAATATGCTATGAAACCAATGAAAGAGTTAGGCTCGGCAAAATGACTGATACAGAACAGCTCTTTTATCAGAAAAACGCATGCCCCACCTGCGGTGCTTGCCAATATATGGGTACCGCCAGTACACTTCAAATCATGTCAGAAGCATTGGGAATGTCCCTGCCAGGAAATGCTCTAATGCCAGCTTGGTCTAATCTAATCAAACTCATGGCGGAAGATGCTGGAAAAGCAGTACTGAATCTGTTGAAAAAGGGGCTGACGCCTTTGGACATTCTGACGCCAAAGGCTTTTGAGAATGCTTTAATAGTTCATGCCGCTGTTTCTGGCTCTTCAAATGCCATTATCCATATGCCTGCAATCGCTCGAGAGGTAGGCGTTTCTATAACACCCAGTGATTTTGACAAAGTGAGTAGAAAAATACCCGTACTTGCAGGTATTAAAACTTCCGGGGATTGGCCGACACAATTACTCTGGTTTGCTGGCGGTGTACCTGGCATCATGCTGGCACTGAAATCCTATTTGCATCTTGATGCGATGACGGTAACCGGATATACTCTAGGGGAGAATCTCGAAAAAATTGAAAGAAGCGATTTTTTTAAGCAAGGTGCTGCCTATTTAAAAAATTATAATCTAAAACCTGAAGATATATTGAAAACGGTGGATCACCCTTATAAAAAAGAGGGTGGATTGGCTGTTCTCTATGGTAATCTCGCTCCAGAAGGCGCCGTTATCAAGCAGGCCTCAATTGCACCTGAAATGTACGTCCATACTGGTCCTGCCAAACCTTTTGATTCAGAAGAAAAAGCGATTGATGCCATCTCAAATGGTCAAGTTGATCCGGGTGATGTGATTATCATCCGCTATAGAGGACCAAAAGGAGCCGGCATGCCAGAAATGCTTAAAGCAACTGAAGCCATATACAACCGTCCAGAATTGGTGTCAACCACAGTTTTAATTACAGATGGCCGTTTTTCAGGTGCTACAAGAGGACCCGCAATCGGTCATGTATCCCCTGAAGCTACTGAGGGCGGGCCGTTGGCACTTGTCAATAAAGGTGATCTGATTCATCTGGATATAAACAATAGAGCTCTGAATATTGTTGGAATCGAAAAAACAAATAGGTCTCTCGAAGAGGTAGATTCCATTTTAGAATCGAGACGCCTCTCTTGGAAACGCCCTAAGCAAGATATGGATGGCGTATTGGGACTGTTTAGGCGTGCTTCTTCTTCGACAGTTCAAGGCGCTTCAATGCTAAAATTATAATAACTATCCATCAGAAGCTAAAATGTGACCAATAAAATATAGGGGGTATATTTATGAAAATTGTCATTGCGGATTGCAGTTGGGGTTCAATCGATATAGAAAAAAAGTTTTTGCCAAGAGAAGCTCAAGTGATTGCCTGTCAATGCAAAACTGAAAATGAGTTGTTAGAGGTATGTAGGGATGCAGATGCCGTATTATCTGAATATGCGCCATTTACCCGAAGCGTTCTAAAAGAAATGAAAAAATGTAAGATTATATCCAATACTGCAGTTGGTGTTGATAATATTGATATCAAAGCAGCAACTGAGTATCATATTGCAGTAGCAAATGTACCCGACTATTGCATAAATGAGGTGGCAGATCATACAATAGCTTTATTATTGGCGGCCAATAGAAACATCGTCCAATACGACAGATCTGTAAGAGAAAATTTATGGGATATTGACGTTGTACCCTCTATGAAAAGACTGAATGGTCAGGTTCTGGGTCTAGTGGGGTTCGGTAAAATAGCCCAAAAGGTAGCCTTACGTGCAATGGCCTTTGGTCTTTCAGTAATTACTTATAGTCCAAGCATTAAAGCGGATTTTATTAATGCCCATAATGTCAAACCTGTTGACATAGACGAACTATTAAGAGAATCTGACATTATTTCATCTCATATGCCGTTAACAGAAAAGACAAAAGATTTCTTTAATAAACAAACATTCTCTAGGATGAAAAAGAATCCCATTTTTATCAATACGTCAAGAGGCAAAGTTGTGAATGAAACGGATTTAATTGAAGCGCTAAAAAAGGGCATTCTTCGCGCCGCGGCTCTCGATGTTCTTGCAGATGAACCGCCATGCTTTGACAGTGAAATTTTCAAAATGGATAACGTCATCATTACGCCTCATGTAGGTTTTTATTCAGAGGATGCATTAGAGGAAGTAAGACGACGTTCTGCGCTTAACATCACCCATTTTTTTAATAAAAAATATGATATGATCAATATGCTCAATTTGAATTCAAAAGACCTTTAGTTAAAGACACTGTACTACATATATTTAATTGCATCATTTTTTCAAGGGGGAAATCTATATGTTACCAAAAATACTGTTGATAAGGCAAAACATCGCTACTACTCCAGCTTTGACAAATCCCTATGCGGAAGCTTTTAACGCCATGAATTCACTCAAAATTGATTCTGATAAAATCAAAGATAAAACGATTGGAATCGCTGTAGGTAGCAGAGGATTGGATCAACTGCCACAGTTGGTAAAGTCTATAGTTGATTTTGTTAAAGCAAATGGTGGCAAACCCTTTATTTTTGCTGCCATTGGAACTCAAGGTGGCGGCACTTCGGAGGGACAAGCTGCTATGCTGGCATCTCTAGGCATCACTGAAGACACCATGGAAGTCCCTATTCGTTGTTGCGGTGAAAGCAAATACATGGGGAAAACACCTAGCCATGGCTACGATGTTTACTGTAATTCTATTGTGGATGAACTGGAAGGATTAATTGTTATTAACCGCGTTAAGCCACACACTGATTTTACGGATATCACAGAAAGTGGCTTGCTAAAAATATTCGCCATTGGCATTGGTAATCCTCAAGGTGCGCAAGCAATTCATACAAAAGCATTGACTGAGGGACATGGTAAAGTAATTCGAGAAATTGCAGCTTATATGATGGCTCATTTACCCGTTTTGTTTGGAGTGATGACCACTGAGAATTGGAAAAGTCAACTTGATTATGTGCAGGCTGTTTTACCAGAAAATATTTTGGAAACTGAAAAGGCTGCACTGGCTAGAGTAAAGGAAAACACCATTAAATTACCAGTAAAAGCATTAGATGCTTTGATCGTCGCGGAGATGGGGAAAAACGTATCCGGCACTGGTATGGATACCAAAACTATTGGAAGAATCATGATTTTAGGTCAAAAGGAACCCGACTACCCTAAAATCGGTAGAATCTCTGTACTTGGTCTAACAGAAGCCACTCATGGTAATTATATGGGTATGGGATTGGCAGATTACACGACTATGCCTGTATTCCGCGCTATGGATATTGTAGACACCAGTTTCAATTGCGTCATGGCATCTGCGCCAGAACAAGGCAGAATTCCGGTAATTGTGGAAAATGACCGTGCTGCCATAGCTGCGGCAGTGGAAACGGTTGGATTGGATGACCCCTCTCGCGCCACTCTGATCTATATTCGCAATACCAACTGTTTGGAAGAAATGGTTGTATCAGAGGCTCTTTATGAGCAACTCAAAGACAACAAAAATATTGAAGTACTTTCAGAACTACAAGAATTCGAATTTGATCAAGATGGACGCCTTCTATCATTCCACAAGGCATTCGGCCTCTAGTATATAGACAGGCATCTATCGTGTATAGACATATTTATTGAATTTTTTTAAGGGGAAAACTATGAAAAAAATGTTATTGCTACATCCAAACGATACGGTTGCAACTGCCATGGAAAATATCATGGAAAATGATGCGGTCTCTGTTTTTGATATGGCTGGACTCATTTATCAGCAATTGATTGCATTGGAGCAAATAGATGAAGGCCATAAAATTGCTTTGCAAGATATTGAGCAAGGGCAGTTGATTAGAAAATACGGATATGTAATAGGATGTGCCTCACAAGATATTTTAAAAGGTCAAAGCGTGCATACGCATAACTTGGAGAGCTTAAGAGGTAGAGGTGATTTGCAATGAACTTAAAATTATTTGCAAGGGAGAATGGTACTTTTGGCATTCGAAATCGAATTGCAGTTTTATCCACGGTAGCTTGCGCAAATCATGTAGCTGAACTGATTGCAAATAGTTGTGAATTGGCAGATGCCTACACGCATCCATATGGTTGTGACCAACTTGGACCTGACCTCGTATTGTCCTTTGATATGCTTTATAAGATGGGCATACATCCTAATGTTGGTGCAGTTGTCGTTGTCGGCCTTGGTTGTGAAGAAATCGACGCCAAAACGCTTGGAGAGAAAATTTCTGAATCAGGAAAACCTGTTTTATCTCTTGTGATTCAAGAAGTTGGCGGCACTACAAAAACGAAAGAAACAGGTGCTACCTTTTGCAAAGAAATGGCTGCTAAGCTTATATGTCAACCACGAGTGGATGCCCCCTTCTCCGCTCTGACTGTCGGTTTAGAGTGTGGCGGATCAGATTATACTTCTGGAATCGCATCAAACCCTGCAATAGGAGTAGCTTGCGGCATGATTATCCGCGAGGGTGCAAAGGCTGTTTTTGGCGAAACTACAGAGTTAATGGGTGCAGAAGATATTCTAGACGAACTGTGTGAGCTTCCTGAAACAGCTGAATTTATTCGCAATAAAATTTTAAAAGTTGAACAAATAGCACTGGATATGAAAGTGGATTTACGCGGATCACAACCGTCTCCTGGCAATATTGACGGCGGATTGACCACCATAGAGGAAAAATCATTAGGCGGCATCTGCAAAGCAGGTAAAGAACCTATTGTGGATGGCCTTGAATTCGGACAATCCGTAACCAAACCTGGTCTTTCTTTTATGGATACCCCCGGTAATGATTTGGCTGCAAGCCTAGGCATTTGTGCTGGTGGTGCACAGGTAATCTTGTTTTCCACAGGACGTGGAACCCCAATGGGATTTGCGGCAGCGCCTATGATCAAAATAACTGCAAACCAACACGTTGCAACTGTGATGTCAGAAAATATCGATGTGGATCTAACCTCTATTATTCAGGGTCAAATTTCTGTGGAACAGGGCGGGCAGCTCCTATTTGACCATTTGATACGAGTTTGCCAAGGTGAAGAAGTTGTGGCTGAAAAGTTAGGACATCGAGAATTTTCTCTTTACAGAATTTCTCCCATACTCACTTAAGAGATAAACTCTATTACTTATATTTACATCTATAGCTTATATTTATATCTATATCTATATCTATACAAACAGCTAAAAGGCTTTAAGATGCACACTCTTAAAGCCTTTTTTCAGGGGTAATCCATATCCAATTGTATCTCTTATTGCAGATCACATTGTCCCTCTTATTATAGATCATATAATAACAGGACTAATTTTCAATAATTCATTCTAATTCTTATCCAAATCCGCTGTAATTACATAATAATCACAAGGATGTGCAACTAAACCTGTAACACCTTTACCCGATACGATGGACATCTTTAAATGAGATGCGAAAATAAAGCCGTTATCATCCAAGAGGATCTGAGTCATTTGGGTTGCAAGTCTTTCTCGTTCAGCATCATCAAAGGATAAGCTCATTTGTTTTTCCAACGCTTCCAGTTCATCGTTATGGTAACCACCACGGTTTTTGGTGGACGTATCCAAGCAGTGAGTGGTAAAGAAATACTCGGGATCTCCTGTTGGCGCACATACAAACGCACTTGCATAGATATCCCAATCTCCACTAGTAAGAACATCTTTAGAATTAGCTGTACAGTTCACCACTACATCAATCCCTATCTTTTTCATAGAGGCTTGTACACTCTCTGCCAGCAACGGAAGCTCTTGACGACTCGGATAGGTCAACCATCTGATTGTCAATTTCTCACCGTTTTTATCCACATAACCGTCTCCATCCGTGTCTGTCCACCCTGATTTTGAAAGCAAATCTTTTGAGGCTTCTAAATCATATGGCTGTGCTTTCACTGTGGAATCTCCAAAGGCAAAACTTGCAGGAAACGGTCCAACAGCTGCTGTGCCATTTCCATTCAATAAAACCTTCGTAAAACTTTCTTTATCAATGGCGCCTGCAATGGCTGCACGTACATTCGCATCTTGTAGCGCCTCTGTCTTATAGTTGATCTGTCCAAAAAACGACCTTGAAGTTGCAACTGAAGAAATGCTATAGGGTTCATTAGATAGCAATGGTAAACTTGCATAAGGCAGTCCATAAGCACCGTCTAGTTCACCAGACTGCATTGCCATCGTCAAAGTATCGCCATTACTAATCGTCTTTACATAAATGGTATCCAGTTTAGGTGTCCCATTCCAATAATTTTTATTTTTTATTAAAGTAACCCCTTTATCCGTCTCAACTTTCGTTGCTATATACGGACCAGTACCGGATACATTACCGTCTTCTGTGATCCCTGCTTCCATATCAATAATACAGCCATATGGATCAGATAAGTAATTCATCAACGCTGGAACAGGACTTGTGGTCTTGATCGTTAAAACTTGTCCATCTGCAATAATTTCTTGAATCTTTAAGTCACCACTTGCACGCTTATGAACGGCAACGAGATCCTCTATGCATGCTTTAACTGCTGCTGCATCTAACTTTCGACCACTGCTAAACGTCACATCATCTTTCAATGTAATCATCCAAGTATTCTCATCCACATTTTTATATTCAGTTGCAAGCCAAGGCTCTAATGCCATTGTGTCAGAGTACTTGAAAAGTGTCTCTCCAATACCATATCGAATGCAAGCCCATCCTGCATAACCGTTATGTGGATTTACATTTGCCTCATCATTTTCCGCATTAAATGTGGTGTCTCCGTAAGTGAAAATTTTCTCTTCTGCAATTTTTGTATCGACTTCTCCCGTCTGATTCTCAGAAGAATTGCCTTTAGCTTCTGACGAACTACAACCCACCACTAACAATGCAATCGAAACTACTGCCAATAAAACGGTGCTCACTCTTTTCAATAAATGTTTGCTTTTCATTATATTATGTCCTCCTATTTACATGCTTTTCTAGCAATGTTTTTGAAATTACGACAACCAACGCTCAAAAGATGTCATCGCTTAAAAAACAGAATCCACCAAAATTTTCGTATAATCCGCCTTTGGATGCTGAATGATCTGATCTGGTACGCCCTGTTCTATAATTCTCCCCTTATACATTACAAGAACACGATCACAAACCTTCTGCACTAAAGCCAAATCATGACAGATTAAAACCAGTGAAAGTCCCTTTTCTCTTTGAAGTCTTTTAAGAAGCGCCATAATCTGAGCCTGTATAGTTACATCCAGCGCGCTAGTCGCCTCATCACAAATAATTAGCTGGGGATCTACCGCAAGCGCTCTGGCAATGGCCGCCCTCTGACACTGACCACCACTGACTTCATGAGGATATCTAATCGCATACTCAGGTGTCAGTTCTACCCTATCAAGCAATTGGTACATACGCTCTTTGGCTTGCTTTCTCCTAATGCCATTATTGATCATACTCTCCATAATGCCATCGCCCAACGTACATCTGGGATCAAAAGAATCCTGAGGCGTCTGAAACACCATCTGTATCTTGGTGTAAATTTCACGCCTTTTTCGCCCCTTTAAAGAAAGGATTTCTTGCTTATCTAAAAACACGTTGCCTGCATCTGGAACCGTGAGCTGTGTAATGATTCTGGCAATAGTACTTTTTCCACAGCCACTCTCGCCCACAAGGCCAAGACATTCACCCCTATTTAAATCAAAGCTTATGCCATCTACTGCCACAAAAGGGACTTTGTTCTTATAGAATGTTTTTTTAAGATCTTTTACTTCTAAAACCGTCTGCATGTTGCCCCCCAAGTTAATCTTCTCCTCTATTTATGCGAAGCACCGCTCCAATTAATTTCTTTGTATACGGTTCTTGTGGATGATAAATAACATCCTCCTTTTTACCATATTCAACTAATCGGCCTTGATACATCACAGCAATTTTGTCTGCCATATGTGCCACCACGCCAATATTATGAGTAACCATTGCAATGGCCATACCATAAAGTTCGTGCATCTTCATCATCTCTCGTACGATTTGCGCTTGCACAGTTACATCCAGTGCACTGGTGGGCTCGTCTGCAAATAGTAAGTCTGGCTTTAAAATCATGGCCATCATAATCCCCACTCTCTGGTTCATGCCGCCTGAGAGCTCAAATGGATAACTTTTTAAAATTCGATCGCTGTCAGTGAGATTCATTTTATCAAAAATCTCACGTGCACGCGTTCTTATTTCTGCTCTGCTGACTCTTTCATGCTGAGTAACGCTTTCATAAAGTTGCTCTTCAATAGTACGGATAGGACAGAGTACGGCTTCTGTGTTTTGAAAAATCATGCCCATTTCAGGACCTCTCATTTTTCGAATGTCATCATATTTTGCATCAATCACATTATGACCTTTATAGTAAATGTCCCCTTTTGTGATCACGCCATTATTCCCCAAAAGTCCCATGGCCGCTTTGATGAGGGTGCTTTTACCGCTACCCGACTCACCGACGATTCCAAGGACTTCTCCTGGCTTCATCTGGAAAGACACATCATGAACGACTGGCCTTCCTGAATAGCTGACTTCAACATGTTGTACATCCAACAATGGTTTTGTCATCATATTCACCACTTTCCTTTTTTCTGTCTTGGATCAAGCACATCACGCACTGCATCACCGAAAAGGTTGAAAACCATAACCGTAAGAAAGATCGCTAATCCGGTTCCCATAATGGTCCAAGGTGCCGTTTGAATCATACTTCTTCCATTGCTCATCATAGAGCCCCACTCAGCAACAGGTGGTGATGCGCCAAGTCCCAGAAAAGACAATCCTGCGATTTCCATCATCATGGTGCCAATATCTAAAACAGCTGTTATTATAATCGTGCTGACAATATTCGGTAGCACATGCTTAAAAATAATCTTGCCTGTACTTGATCCAGCAAGTTTGGCCGCCGCTATATAAGTTGTATTCTTAATCATCATGACTTGACTTCTTGCAATTCTGGCGTACTTGGGCCAAGAGATACATGAAAGTGCTATAATAGCACTTATGAGACCACCACGCATTACGCTTGCAACTGCAATGGCGAACACCATGCCTGGAAAAGATAGAAATACATCGGAAAACCGCATCAAAATAGAATCCAATCTGCCGCCGTGATAACCACAGAGTACCCCTATCGCACTGCCAACTACTGAAACGATCGCTACGAGAAAAAGAGTCGCAAAAATTGTTGTCTGAGAGCCCATAATCACGCGAGAAAACATATCTCTTCCGTATAGATCAGTGCCCATCAGATGGTTTGCACTCGGTGGTTTAAGAGAATTCTCCAAATCTTGTATGTAAGGATCATAAGGCGTCAAATGCGGTGCAAATGCCGCCACCAAAAGGAGACATCCCACCATCATCCCAAAAAGTAGCACTTTTTGTTTCGTAAAATCTTTTTCAATTTTTTGACTGCGTATAGTCACATTTCTCTCTTCCATCATTCATGCTCCTGTCCCAGACGAATTCTTGGATCTAAATAATGATAAATTATATCTGTAAAAAGATTGATCATGATATAAATGATGGCCATCCAAATCACGTAAGCCTGAATCACTGGATAATCACGCATGATAATAGCATCTATGGCCATCTTCCCAGCACCATCCCACATAAAAATAGATTCTACAATGGCTGTGCCGCCAAGAAGCGAACCCATTGAAAGGCCAACTAAAGTCACAATGGTTAGCATAGATGCCTTTAATACACTAAAAAATAAAATTTTGCGTTCATGAATGCCTCTAGCTCGAGCACCTTGTACGTAATCCTTATTGAGTTCTTCAAGAACTGTCGTTCTAATCATTCGAGTGTATTTAGAAGCCATGGCAATAGTAAGTGTAAGTGCGGGTAATATCACGCTTTTGAATCCAGCGTTATTTCCCATAACAGGAAATAGTTTTAGCTTTATAGCAAAGAAATAGATTAACAGTAACGATACAAAAAAATTTGGCAAAGCATTTCCAGAAAAACACAAAAAACGTATGAGATAATCGGAAAATTTATTTTGCTTAACTGCCGCAAATATCCCCATGGGGATGGAGATCATCAGGGTAAGCAAGATAGACGTGAATGCCAAGTAAATCGTTGCTGGAAGTTTGGATAAAAACATGGGCATCACAGGCTTTGAAGATATAAACGATGTCCCCATATTGCCTCTGAGGACATTGCTAAGCCAGACCACATATTGTTCCATCAGCGACTTGTCCAGTCCTAGTTCTGCCCTGAGTTGAGATTTTTCCAAAGCTGACATAGCGCCCCCGGTGTTACTTTCGATTACATCGACGGCATCTGTCGACCCTATATTCATAAGCAAAAAAGAAAACAGTGTAATTCCCACCAAAATAGGAATCAACTGAATAATTCTGTTTAAAATATACCTTTTCATGTGGTAGATCTCCCTCATTTAAATTTTAGATCCCCATTTGGGATATCCTTTTTTAATATCTAACTCTTGATGTCTTCTTCAATGTTTTCTATCTAATCCAGCTCTAGATCCCCTACTTTTTAGCCGCCACAAGAAAAATGGGTGCAGCTGGATCATTGAGTTCTCCCAAAATAGATTTTCCAACATGAACATCACTAGTGCAGAAGGAAAAGCCAATCTTTTTTAAAACGGCTGTATCCCAAGTGGGACGTTCTTCCCGGCTGATTTTCATGGCAAGTGTGATCTCTCGGTTTTCCTTTTCCAACTCATGTGTTACACCTGTATGTCCATAGGGTACTTCATTGCCAGCACCTTTCTTTTCGGCTTTATGTGAAAGTATGCCGCTGCCATAGTTGGCATCAAAATTGATGAGTACGCCCTCTTTTTTTAGAACCCTGAACCATTCGCCATAAGCCCTTTCCGGGTCAGGTAAAGTCCATGTGAGATTTCTAGATATAACCGCATCGAAACTTTCGTCTTCAAATAAGAGGTTTTGAGCATCCATTTCATCAAAGCTGATCTTGAGGCCTTCATTATCAGCCAATTTTCGAGCTTCTTCAATCATGACAGGTGTCAAATCAACGCCAGTCATTTCATGTCCGCGTTTGGCCAGCAAAATACAGAAATAACCGATTCCAGTGCCAACATCAAGTATTTTTAGGGGTTTTTGGGCAGGTAAATACTTTTCCAGCACGTCACACCAACGTTCTGCCAAACCATCTTTGAGCTCATTTTTTCTTACCTTACCAAATTCTTCGATTCTTTCTGTCCAATAGTCCATCACTCTGTTCTCTATTTTTTTTTCCATTTCTATGTTCCTTCCTGTGTTAAAGTGATTCTTTTGAAATGCGCCCATAAAATATCAACCTGAAATGCGGATATACCCCTTAAAAAATACTGTGATAGCATTATGCTATCACAATATCTTTCACAACGTAAAAACGCACTCAAATTTTCTACTCTAGTTTTCTTATATGATCTTATTTTCTTAAACAATCTTATTTCTAGTTCTCATCAGGCATTTCACCGAGCACAACTCTCAAGGCATTGAGTCTGCCCGTTTCTCTTTTACCCAATCCATATCCTACTTTTTGGGTATGCATTGTAGGCATATTGCCAAATCCAGATGAGATGGATTTGATAATCGCCATCCCTGTTGGTGTAATGAGTTCAGTATTGATGTCTTCCTGTATCAACGGTATGTTGGTATCTGTAAGCATTTCCATGACTGCTGGTACTGGAACAGGCATAAACCCATGTTGACATTCTATAAAGCCTCTGCCCTCATGTAGCGGTGAAGCATAAACTTTGTCAATGCCAAGCATATCTAGGCAGATGGCAGTTCCAATAATATCCACTATGGAGTCTACAGCGCCAACCTCATGAAAATGTACGCTATAAATATCCTTCCCATGTACTTTAGCTTCCGCAGCAGCAATTTCTCTGAAAATTTTCTTGCTCAACACTTTTACTTTGTCACTGAATTCGCCTTTCTCTATAATTGTTTCGATATCTCTTAAATTTCTTGAATCATGATGATGGTGATGGTTGTGATCATGGTCGTGATCGTGGTGGTCATGGCTGTGCCCATGATGGTGATCGTGATCGTGGCTGTGATCGTGCTCATGGCTGTGATCGTGGTCATGCTCATGGTGGTGGTCATGATCGTGATGGTCATGTGGCATCTGTTCAGATTCCAATAATACAGTTACATCTGTTCCACTTATGCCTTTTTGCAGTTTTTCTTCTGCCAGCAATTCGTATCCTGTAACATTAGTTTTCTGTAGCTCTTTTTTCAACGCTTCCACATCAATCCCTAATTCTATTAAGGCCCCTATTGCCATATCTCCGCTGATTCCGGAAAAGCAGTCAAAATACAAAACTTTCATCTTATCCCCAACTTTCTTTAAAATTTATTTTTGTGCTCTCACCATAAATAATGGTGTGCTTCTATAACGAATTTTTTCATCTTCATCCCATACCAGCTCTGTGATATCAGGATTCTGCCTTATATTTGTGAATCCACATTCTTGTAATACTTTTAAATCCCATTGCGGTCTATATTGTCTACTGAGAGGAAGTGCCAAACTGATCTTGTCGCATTCCTGCGTGTCCTCATAATCATAGGGATCAATCAATCCCATGGCTTCAATCCTTCTCATATCTTCCTTAAAGGATTCATTTAATTCACTATTAAAAAAACGCAAATACCAATTGGCATCAAAAATCAATAGTGTCCCCCCAGGCTTCAAGACTCTCTTCCATTCACCATATGCTTTTTCAGGCTCTTTTAAAGTCCAAGTCAAATTTCTACACATTACCACGTCAAACTGGTTATCTGGAAAGTCCAACATATGAGAATCCATCATATGAAATTTAGGACTGACGCCAGCTTGTTTTGCATTATGAGAAGCGTAGTGAATCATATTTGGTGAACAATCCACTGCAGTAACATGATGTGTCATTTCTGACATGATAATGGCAAAAAAACCAGGTCCCGTTCCAATATCAAGGACTTCAAGCCTATCATTCGCTGGGATATTTTTAGAAATCAATTTCATCCATGCATTCTTTTTAAAACTCCCCAACTCATATTGAATCCAGCTGTTAAATGATGGCGCTGCATCTTCCCAATAATTCTCAATCCTATTCTGAATATCCAATTTTTTCTCCTTATTTATAAAATGAAGATTGTGTTTTTACAACAAAAAACCACGTCAGATGAATATCTGCTTCTGCAGAATTATCAACCTTCGTGGTTCGTTTTATCTTATAATCTAATCCGTAATTCACAAGTCTCTTTAGTCTTCATGACCAATAGTCTAAACGTAGTTTACTATACACAAATTATTAAGTCAACTATAAACTTATTTTTCGTGTAACTGGCTTCAAAAGCATATTTTTTTATACAAATATATATATTTTTTAGAGGGTTATATGACTCTGTACTTGATTTTTTATATTATTCCTTTATTCTCTGTTGATAAATATGCGTAAATAATATACAATTCCATTATGTTACAATAATTATTGTATTTTCTACTTTAGGAAGATTGTTTGAAAATATAATATCATACATTACTCTTGAACGAATAACGACATCTTAGTTAAAAGGGGAAAAAAATGCAAAAAAAATTAGTTTATATTCTGATAACTCTAGTTACACTGGGAAGTATATTTATGGATATATTTATCTATGCTGGAACATTAAATCTATTATATATTATATGCCTTTTTCTTTTTTTTATGGTTTTTACTTCGCGCATAAAAAAACATATCCCTATGATTTTACTGGGGATCATTCTTCTTCAAATATTACTAACCGCTTTACTGTTTCCAAAATATACTTATGAAGATGCCAAAGCAGAAATTTTAAAAATTTATAATCAAGAGCAAATTCTTAATTTAAGACCCAAATCTATGCTCACATCTATTCATTTTTACGAAGTTATTAATTATGGTTACGTCTTTGAAATTGAAAATCAAGGAAAGCGTATTAATGTCATTGTCAACCCAAACAACCTAGATGAACATGGGGTTCTCAAAGGAAATTGGGATTAAAAAATTTAAGAGTTACTTCAATTCACATGTGTTATAACCTATTTAAATTTGAATATTATTTTAAAAAATAATACTCATCCATATAGGCTATAAGCCTTTGAACAACTGTTTTAAAATCCGATTCACTCCTCACGTAGTGATTCATCGACTTCTTGTATTTCTCATACATTAACCGATTCATTTCTAATGTAATGGCATATTTTTTTCACCATCATTCATGTGACAAATCAGATTTCCTTCTACATGCCGTGTCCATGTTATTAGTCGTTTCCCATCCGTATACTGAGTATCAATGATATTCTCTTGATCATCTGACGCCACTCGGTCAAATCCGCGCTTCTTCATCTCGATATCTATATACTCTCGTCTGACGCGTTCATAATCTATCGGTTGTATCCAGTGTTCGTTTATATAAGGATCTATAAAATCTAGAAAAATGGATAGCCACTCGTTTAAAATTAACTCTGTTTCCTCTTGTGACATATCACCATCATGCTCTCGCATAGATTGAAACAGCTTGTATAAACGCAAAATATCCTGTTCATCTGGGATGCTTAAACTTCTTTGAATACTTCCCAATCCATTAACATAAAACATAATTCCCACAGATTGTCCCTCATTGATTTTAATGAACTTAAGATCATATAAATCATTTTTAGGCTCTATCATAGCATAGCCCTTCGCTGCAAGTGGTTTCTTGAAAATGCGTTTTACAAGGCTCTGTGGCCTTACCCTTTTCTCCTTATGAATGACCCGAATACCATTACTATCTAAAAAGGCCTTGGATGCATTTTTCACATTGGTGTAATATAGGTTCATTAACCGGTCAAGCTTAAACGCTTCAACAAACTTCTCACAGGTATCGTATAAGGCTTCTGAATTGGTTTCACGTTCTATAATCATCTGCTGAAACTCATGGATCGCTTTCTTATCGCATCCCAATTTTATCAGTTCGGTTATATCTATAACGGATCCATGACTGGTGATCTTGCCTGTCTCATAATACAGCTCCATGATAGATACCAATTCTCCATCACGATAAAGCTCAAATCCCCAACTATAATCCGTTTCATAAAATAACAGGGCAGGCACTCCAAGTTCTTTCGATATCCAAACCAAAGCCTCTTCAGACTCGATCTTTTGAAAATCCAAGAGCAATGCTTCCGAATCCTCATTGAGATTAATCATGTAGCTATTCCATTTTTTTGCCTTTAAGCCTTCCTCAAGCCGCTCTATATTTAGATTTTGCTTCCGTAGCACTATGCCAATTGTTACTGCACTCATTCGATTGGTCACCTGCCCTTCTATTTAAACCATTATCATGTGTTGGATCATTTTTCAAATTTAAAATTGGATATTATTTAAAAAAATAATACTCATCCATATATTCTAAGAGTCTTTGAACAACTGTTTTGAAATCTGAATCACTCCTCACGTAGTGATTCATCCACTCATTGTTATTCTCTTTTAAGATTTGATGCAGCTCTGAACTAATGAAATATTTTTTTTCACCTTCAATCATATTGCAAAACATTTTTCCTTCCACATTCCGCTTCCACCCTATTATCCGTTTTCCATCCGTATACTGAGTATCAATGATATTCTCTTGATCATCTGACGCCACTCGGTCAAATCCACGCTTCTTCATCTCAATATCTATATACTCTCGTCTGACGCGTTCATAATCTATCGGCTGTATCCAGTGTTCGTTTATATAAGGATCTACAAAATCTAGAAAAATGGATAACCACTCGTTTAAAATTGCCTCCGTTTCCTCTTGTGACATATCACCATCATGCGATCGCACAGATGGAAACAGCTTGTATAAACGCAAAGGGTCCTGTTCATCTGGGATGCTTAAACTTCTTTGAATACTTCCCCGTCCATTAAAACTAAACATAATCCCTACGGGTTGTCCCTCATTGATTTTAACGAACTTAAGATCATATAAATCAACTTTAGGCTCTATCATAGTATAGCCCTTTGCTGCAAGTGGTTTTTTGAAAATACGTTTTACAAGGCTCTGTGGCCTTACCCTTTTCTCCTTATGAATAACGCGAATGCCATAGCTATCTAAAAAGGCCTTGGATTCATTTTTCACATTGGTGTAATATAGGTTCATTAACCGTTCAAGCTTAAACGCTTCAACAAACTTCTCACAGGTGTCGTATAAGGCTTCTGAATTGGTTTCACGTTCAATAATCATCTGCTGAAACTCATGGATCGCTTTCTTATCGCATCCCAATTTTATCAGTTCTTTTATATCTATAACGGATTCATGACTGGTTATCATGCCTGTCTCATAATACAGCTCCATGATAGATACCAATTCTCCATCACGATAAAGCTCAAATCCCCAACTAAAATCCGTTTCGTAAAATAACAGGGCAGGCACTCCGAGTTCTTTCGATATCCAAACCAAAGCCTCTTCAGACTCGATCTTTTGAAAATCCAAGAGCAATGCTTCTGAATCCTCATTGAGATCAATCATGTAGCTATTCCATTTCTTCGCCTTTAAGCCTTCCTCAAGCCGCTCTATATCAAGATTTTGCTTCCGTAGCACTATGCCAATTGTTACTGCACTCATTTTTGCCTCCTATCTTTAAAATCCATAAGCTAATCCACCCTTGAGGAGTTTCATAAACAAGATGATATCGAACACAACTGCCTCAATAAAATACCCATCTGTAAGAGTACCATAGAGGAGTTCATTGTCACTGGTTTTAGCCAAAACATAGCCATGTTCATGATCCTTTGCAAAAACGGTGAAAAGAAATTGATTTTTATCAACTTTGTCGGATTAATTTTATAACTTTCCGTAAAATCTGTCATTTATTAAAGAACAAATCTACAACAATTTCTTAAGTTAGTCACTATGCTCATTGCCAAATACAATTGAATCAAACATATCCGCATTTCTAATTATGCGCTTTTGATCATCAGTATTTTTAAATGTAGTTATAATCTCGGATATTGAAGGTTTTTTATACTTTTCGCTAATCGCGTCACCAAAAACATTTGTCACTAGATCTGGTATTATTTCAAAAATGGGCAATCCCAAAAATGGAATTGTAGTAGCAGTTATTCCAATATATTTCCCAACTTGTAAGAATGGCGCTTTCGATATTTTAGCAATATATATGTCAATTGCCTCTCTTCTAGTACATGCCATTTCTTTTTCTATACTTTCCAAGTCATCCAATATATCTATAATATTTTCCCATGTTACAGAATGTGTATTGGCGCTTTCAGTTATTATATTTTTCTCTATTGGAAACAATTTGTTCTCTAGTTCATGATTAATCTTATTTTTACTAACCAAGGTTGGTAATGTGAGTTTTGTACCTTCGACATCAGAAATCATTTCAGATCTTATAGTATTATAGCTAAAATCTATGATTTCCCTTGCATACTCTAAAGAATCAGACCTATACTCGTTCTTTAGACTTGACAGAAAATTATAATACATTGATCTTCGGTTCTCACCATTAAGTCGCTTAATTCTTTCAAACAACTCATAAGTTTCAGTCTCACGAACATCATTAATAACGGAATCTATTGTACTGTTAATATATAAGTCTAGCCTTTTACTTGAATTTACTCGAATTGTCTTAGTTTTTCGAGTTTTTAAATTCAGTTCTCCAATTGTAAGGAGAATTTCATTCAAGTATTCCTTATGTAGCGGAATAATATCATTTGAGTCAATCTTGTATGTTCCTTGTGCTAACGCATCAATCATTTTCTTTTGTACATGAATTCTCTCCTTTGCTTCATACTCGTTTAAAAAAGGAATCGAAGAATAGTTGTAAAACTCAGCATCTTCATTCATTCCAAATCTAAGAGTGTTTGAATAATATTCATTAACACTACTACTGGAAGAATGTACAAGAATTCTGATTCTATTTGACTCAATCAACCTATAAAAAATTTCTTTGTATTTGCTTTGAGTTATTTTGAATATTACATTTGAGTCAATAATTTGTGTGTCTGTCAACGTTGGTTTTTTTCCTAAAATCAACATATAAAGCAAATATAATTCACTTCTTTCAAAATTATCATTTAATTTACAAGAAGAATTAAATAATGGTGATGTTTTTACAGTATCGAACAGATCCAAATACATGACTTAATCCTCCCTACAAAATAGTTTACAAATAACAGATAGTGAAAATGCATCTCTTATGATATTTTTATTGATCATGTCTTTCAGTTCTCCTTTTGTTTTTAGAACATATGATTCAATACCTTCAATCTCATTAATTTTTCCGATAGATTCTAATGAACATAAGAATGTAAAGACTTCACCACCAGATAATCCAGAGTCTGAAATAACAGACCCAAGTGATTGTATATCTGCAACTTTGCTTCCTAATTCTTCAAAAATTTCTTTTTTTGCATTATTCTCTATCGATAAGCCTATTTCAGAGAAACCTCTAGGAATCTCATACTCGACATTTCTCGTGCCATGCCTGAAGTGTTTTAATAGAACAAACTTGTTTTCATACATCGGAATTATTGCTACACCATTATATCCCGCTTTATTAATCAACCTAAAATAGGGGAACCTTATCTGTGCTCTATTTTCCACTAAGTCATTAATAATGAAAAAATATTCATTTTCGTAAATGATCCCCAAATCTATTTTATTTTTAATTTGATATTCGATAATGATACTTTCATCTTTTATAATTTTTAGATTTTCTGACTCAACGTAAAATTCGGGGTAGTCATTCATTATTTTTAAGTACTTTTCAATGTTAAGCATCAATAGCCATCTCTCTTTTCAATATTTTAAGTATAATTCTGTCAATTCAGAATTTATGCTTAAAACAATTTTATCTATCTTTGTATCTATTTACAACAAAAATTGATTATTAATCGTACCCATATGATATTATTATTTTTTTATGTTCTATTGCGATTTTAAAAAATGGCTATAAAGCTATTTTAGTGAATTATAAACTATAATTCACTTCTCCAACATCCGATACAAAATACCCTTAAACTTCTGCCATTCCAAAATAGCAAATAAAAAAACAGCCCCCATGACTGCCAAAACAAATCGATATTCAAACAGTGAACCTTTCATTCTATTGCTCCTTCAATTACTCTTCGTCAAACGAAACCACGTTACAGGAATTAGGTGTTAAACATCTAATCATTCCAAAACCCAGTAAAAAGACCGCCAAACAAAGTATCCTCTAATATTTCAATCCGAGATTCGGGTAATTGAGTAAACCAATTCGTTATTTGTACAACAGCCACATATGCATTTATACCGAGGTGTGAAGTACATTTTTCAATAATATGCCTTGGATGTTCTCCCTGTTGAATATCGAGGAGTCCAGTAATAATCACTCTTGATTCTACCAATTCTTCTCCCTGAAGATTTTCAGCTTCCACAGGATTGGTCAATACTGCTTTGATGGATTTATGTTCTAACCCATCTATGACACACTGGGCTCCAATCCTAAAAAGAAGAGGGGCCTCTGGTGTATTGGTTATCAGATCGTCCATGGATAGTAGTCCCGAAATCCGAGCCTCTTTTGCACAAATTTTTATCGCCTTAATGGTTTCCTGAACATCCCCAAATACGATATTTTCATTTAGACACTCTAATTTATTCATTCTTAACCCCCGCTCATTCTTTTATTTTTAATGATTTCTCCGGCTTCAACCAGTAAACTATAAATGCGACAAATATTCTCAGAAGATTTCTTGTATGCATTATCTGAAACGCCACCTAAAAATATCATATCCTCTCTCAACATTTCTGCCATTCTTGAGGACATATTGGTTAAAAATTTCTCTTTTAAACTCTCAGACCCTCTAGATAAGTATGTTGCAAGCTCCGAATTATCGATTTCCCGAATCAATCTCTGAATTGACCGATCATCAGAATCAATAAATGTGTTCTCATCTATAACAGACTCTCGAATCACCTCTGCTGCATCCACATTCATTACTTCTAAAACATCGAGCAATGAGCGCTTTTTATCTTCATCGTCAATAGCATGATATAAATTGATCAAAATTTCAGCTTTCTGCTCTTTTTCCTCAATCGTATCATTAGGTAAAATTAAGCTCAGAAGCTGTCCATATACGCCAAGTATAATATTATCCTCGTATCTAATCAATTCACTGTAAAGGTGTTTGGTCAAGGTGATGACATCCTCTAATGAGAGCTGATTCACAAATTTTTTATACAAACTGATGGGGGCCACCGTTAATGCTACAATTCTATTGGGAATGGATAATTGAATAAAAGCAAGCGATACAGTGTTGCTTGGATATTTTTCAATTACTTTAAAATACTCATCTAGCTGTTTTATATTTTCCTCGTTCATTGAATTTGCACTCCTTTTTGACCCTATATATTTTGCATTCATCTGACTTTTTGACCTTCACTAATTTCCTTTGCACATCTTTTTACATATTCATCTGAATTAAAAATGCTATTTCCCCTTATGAAAGCTGTTGGTCCACCAAACTTCCAGCTGTTCATAAGGGATTCGGCGCTAACACCGGGCTTTAAACCTTCTTTAAGACTTTTATCGATAATACTTTTGCACGTTTCAACCGCTTCCTCCAAGGAATCATAAGTACCAACTTGTGCTTGACCACTGCCACCGTCACAGCTGAAATTTTCATAGTTATCATCCACATAAACTTCATATTTAATGGTCTGTACTGGAGGCCACTCGTTCATCGCTTGTGATAATGCATCTGCTGCTTGTTGTACCTGTTTTAGATAGGGGTTGTAATTTCCAGAAGCACTTTTTAAAACCGCCCGTCTCTCTAGTGGGAGACAGTCTAATATTTTTTTCTTTAAAGGTGCATCTGCCACTGCTATAAGTACTGCTATAGGATCATCAAACATGTTTTCTAAAAACTGAGCGAACATTTCATCATCCCAGATCATGTATATATTTAAATTATTAATTTCAAATTCAAATTCTGTTTTCGGTTGCTTAAGATTTTTATCACAGGTATATCCATAGGCGGTCAACTCTTCTGGGCATTCCAAAGTCAATAAATCATTATAAAGACTTGAACCAAGGTAAGCCCCTAATCTTTCTCTTAATACTTCAGGTGGAGTCCCTTCTAAAATACTTTCAATTCCTTCAATAATAAGAATTTGTTCTAATTGTTCGTAAGAAGTTCCTTTATCTGCTTTTGCCATTTCTTTAAGCTGACGTACAACGTCTTTTGTAGGAATGCCATTAATCCCCAATTTAAGACCTTTTCTTAAAAGCATTGGCATTTCAGGACTTCTAGTGAAATTCTCTAACTCTAACAACCCTTGATACCGTGCAGATTCAGTTAGAACCATAAAGTTTTGGATTAAGGGGAGTAGCGTTCGTTTTTTTTCCATTGTGATCTGATTCATTTCATCTTTGATATCATCGGTTTTATTCTGTCTTCCTAAATTGCTCAACCATTTTAAAAATTGTTTCATATGATCCTTCTTATGTTTCATTTATCAAGATTATTTTCTTTAATATCAAATTCACTTTGAGGGACTTTAATTAGATTGACCTGATAAATAGCATCATAATTTGAGACGCCTCAGGAATTTGTTGTATTTCGACAATCAGTCGAAGGTGTTTTCCCTCGCTTTCATGCCTCTTAGCTCAAATTTATCTGAGCTACTTTCCTCAGATTGTGAGTGAAGATACCATACCCACACCAAGTAGAGGTTCCTTTGGAACCTCTTAGGTAGCTTCTGCGTAGGCCAAAGGATCGTTTTAGACAACTAATTCGACCTTCAATGCCTGCTCTGAACTTTTGTAGCTTTTTAAATTTCGGTTTTTGCTCCTGTTCTTGACGTTTGGCTGTCTTTTTGCCGGGTTTTGGAATGCTTATATGTTTAACACCCAATTCCTGCAACGTGGTTTCGTTTGACGAAGAGTAATAACCACGATCACCCGCTACTTCTGTCGGTGCCTTCCCGAATATCTCTATATGATGTTCAACTGCATCTATGAGAAGGGTCTTATCAGAAGGGTTCCCTTGATGGACGCTATAGCCCGTGATTAAGCCCTCTGAGATTTCTTCCAATTGAAGAACATGGCCGAATTCAACACGTTTCCCAAGCTTTCCTTTGGAAATGGGTCTTGCATCTGTATCAATTATGCTGACAATTCGATTTTCTGGCTTACCACCTGAATTTACAAACTCAGTTTGTTCAATGATTTGATCCACTGTTTGAACGGTTTCAATTAAATCTAGCTTGAGTTTTTCATCTGACTTTGTTTCTGGGACGAGTGTTTTCAGCAATGCAGTTGCTTGCTTCAGGGTGTCTTTTGCCATCGCAGCCATTTTCCCTGTAATATCCCTAACTTCTTTGATGGTTTCATTTGTTCTGCGTCTTACTATCTTATTGATACTCAAGAGTGTTTGTTTCATTTCTTTCGTTTTTTTTTACTTGATTTACGAACTTTGTGACCACATCGCTCTTTAACCTGTGTCATTTGATTTTCAAGCTTTTGGACACCTTTGAAAAGAAGTTCTGCATCAGTCGGATAGGCAATATTTGATTCTACAACTGTAGAATCAACCCTGACTCTTTTGCCTTTGATCACTTTGTTTTTTCGAAGCTCCAAAATAAAGTTTTCATTGAGCTGCTGTATGATTTCCTCGCCATACTTCTTGGTAATTTTCATCATCGCAGTGTCTGTTGGCGCTTCTTGATCCATTGGAATATGGCAAAACTTTTTATACATCGGTGTCTTGGTCACGACCACAGATAGATCTTCAAAGCTTATACAAAGATAAAACTTCAATACCATCATACGAATGAACACACGGACTGGAACCGTTGGTCTGCCTAGAGCAGTATGATATCTTTCTATAATAGGCTCTTCAAAGACCGGATTCTGAAGCAGTTGGTCTATTTCAGATAATTCAGGTGTCAGTTCAAAAAGAGCCTTCGGTAAAAATTCTTCAAATAGTGTGGGCTGTTCCCAGTTTGGATAGTCAAGTATAAGCATAATAAACGTCCTTTCAATAAGGTTTCTTATTATACTTATTCGACATTTCTTTGAAATATCCTTTTTGTTTTGCGAAAAAAATACTTTATCAGGTCAATCTAATTATTTTACAATCAAGGCTTCCTTTTTATCCAATGTCGAACCATTTTTCACGCGGTAAGGGATATTTTTAGTGCCATCATTTTCTGTAAAATAGAGGTATTGGTTGTCAGACACAAAGTCGAAGTTTTCAGAATTACCGAGATAAGTCAATCCCTCTCCAGTCTTCTTCATAACATATAGATTATCGTCCTCAGTTGTGAAATAGATATACTCGCCGGCATTATAAATGTGATCAATCTCTTCATCATAAAAGCTGATAAAGAAACCATCATCTTCAACATCTTTTGCCGGAAGATTTATTTGACTGAGATAGGTCGTTTTGCCAGAGGCTAAATCATATTTATAAAGCTTATTAACGGTGCAATAGACACCATTGATCTTTATCAAGTTATCATCGCTGATGATTTCCTGAGTAAAATAAAGTGAACCATCGCTGTATGCACAATTAGAAAGTGAGATATAGCCTTCCCTTTCGTCGCCTAAAATGAATTCGCTTTCATTACCATTTTTAAGATTCAACTTTAAAAATCGATCTCTCGACAAGGTATAGAAAAGATTGTCACCAATAATTGTAATCAAAGTTGGTGCAAAATAGTCATCATTACCGAATTCCTTCAATATTTTTTGGTTCTGTCCATCCAAGTCGATGCTTTCAATAGTTAGTTTGTCATCATATTTCTTGGAAAAATAGACTCGGCTTCCCATTGCCAAAATGCTTTCTATCTGAGAATCCTCTACAAGGGTACTTTCATAAAAGACTCCGGATGCTGAACGGCTAATTTTAGCAATGCCGTCTCTATCATTTGTAATCAGATGAGCACCTACAAGTGCTGAATCCGAAGAATATCCTTTCAGAGGAGATGTCGAAAAGGCTGTTAAAGTTTGGGAACTATTGTCAACTTTGTAGAGATAAGTATACCCTTCTAAATCCATAAAAAGGTATGTGATATCAGGCTTGAGGATCATACTACTTCGATAATCTTGTGTACTAGCCAAGTTTCCAAGTTCATTTTCATCCACTTTTGCAAAAATAGGATTTCCAGACATGATTTCAATTACTTTTTCGAAGTCCTCATGATCAATGCCATTTTTCTTAAATCGCTCAATATCGTTTAGAACAATGTCCTTAAAAGCATTATTGGCTTCATCTAAATCAGACTGATGTTCAAAGTATATTGTAGATGCACTTGAAAAATCGCCTGACATAAGATAAGCATGTGCCAACTTTGCCAGAAGATCCAAATCGTCCGTGCCATAAGCGTAAAGCTCTAGATCTAAGATTGCGTCATTGGGATTCCCAGTCAAAATGGAAGTGTATACATAGAGCTTTATATTGTCAGTGAAGCTGCGATCTATTTCATATGCGTTCTTACTTGCTTGGTATGCCCCTTCGTAATTTTCAAGCTGGAACAGTGCATCTGCCTTTAAGTAAAACGGAACAGCTTTTGAAGAATCAAGCGAGATTGTCTTGTCAAAAGCGTTGACGGCTTCACTGTATTTTCCAAGATACTTGTATATTGAACCAAGGTTAAACCAGAATCTAAAATTTTCAGGGTCTACTTTTACACCACTTTCCATGACTGGTGCCGCATCTTGCCATCTGTCGAGCATGATATAACATTCTGTAAGTTGAGAAATTGCATCGAGGTTTGTGTTATCCTTTTTGAAAGCTTGCTCCAATAGTGGTAGTGCTCTTTCGTAATCTTCCTCATCGTAGAATGACTGTGCTTCAGCGAGATATTCCTCAGATGTTTTGCCACAGCCTGTAAGTGAAAGTGCTAAAATCAAAACCATCAACAAAACAGAAAAATTATCTGGGGTAGATTTCTTTTTTAAATTCAATTTGATCATCTTTTCTCTCCTTATATTGCAAGGCTTTAAAATATTTCATCCTAAATAAATGATAGCCTACTTCTTAGTAGGGCTAATTATACAGTCAAATGATATTTTTAAAAAGCGGTTTTAATGCATTTAACACATTAAAACCACTTTATAGTACAAATCTTTTACTTATTGTGTTATTTAATGCAGCATATCTTAACAAAAATAGGAGAGTCTGATTGAAGATTATTTTTAAACAAGACGGTAGAATGAGTAAAACTGCCCTAGCACTTTAATTCAAAATCATATATAAAAATTTAGCCATCTCTTTTTCCTCTCTTTCTGTTTTGAGTCAAAAAAAAACGGCAAATCTGTAGACTGTTAAGTCAAACTAAGACTTGTCGCTTAATTATACTGGCAATTGTTTTTGAGTCCATGATGTCTGTTTAATAAATTGTGAAGATAATTTTTGCTTCTTCTGGTGTCGCCCACCAATACCAATTCATATATTTACATTTAACTTCCATAGAATCAGAGCTAACTATTTGACTCCAGTTTAAAATTCGTAAATTAAAGTAAAAAGGCCAAGAAAGCTTGATAACAGTGGCGCTTTAGCCATGTTAGCTTTCTTGACCGTCTTTCTTGATTGAGCCGAGGGGCTCCCAACTTTTGCACAAACGGTGAAAAGATGAATCATATATTATAAATCATTCTCTATCAAATTAATATTGTTGAGTATCTCTTTGATTTTAGGAAGCTCTATTGAAATAACATTCCAAACAATACTCATATCAATACTGTCATAATCATGGATCAATACATCCCTTATATCTGCCATTTTTTCCAAGGGACTTCATTGTAATTGTCTTTAAACTCACTTGATATCCTTTTGGCAATTTCTCCAATAATTTCGATATTCCAAATAACTGCATCCTAGATGATGAGCGTTTCATAAAAAACATCCCGTCCTTCAATGGTATACTTTTGAACCTTATCTATAGCTTCTAATATCTGTCCGATATAAACAAAATCTCTACTCATATTAACAAAGCGCTCCTATTAATATTTCTACCGATTTCATTGTCCTTTAGCCCATCTTCAGAGACAACATCCACTTTTTTATTAAACAATTCTTCTAACTCAAGCTTGATTTCGACAAGATCAAATAATGAGGCATCGTCTCTGAACTTCACTAAAAAATCCAAATCACTTTGATCAGTTGCATTACCATTAACAGTTGAACCGAAAACTTTCACTTGATTTCCCTTGTTCTTCTGGACTATTTTATGAATTTCATCTTTTTTTTCTAATATTTCACTTAGAAGCATTTTAGTCACTCCAATCTATCAAAAAACTGTTCAATGCAACAGGTATAATATGATCATATTATACCTTATTTTTATTTTTTTGACTAATAATAACCTAAAAATAGTTTCCGGCTATTATGTAATTATGGTTCATATATAAGTCTAGCCTTTTACTTGAATTTACTTGCATTGTCTTAGTTTTTCGAGTTTTTAAATTCAGTTCTCCAATTATAAGGAGAATTTCATTCAAGTATTCCTTATGTAGCGGAATAATATCATTTGAGTCAATCTTGTATGTTCCTTGTGCTAACGCATCAATCATTTTCTTTTGTACATGAATTCTCTCCTTTGCTTCATACTCGTTTAAAAAAGGAATCGAAGAATAGTTGTAAAACTCAGCATTTTCATTCATTCCAAATCTAAGAGTGTTTGAATAATATTCATTAACACTCTTAGATTTGGAATGAATGTACAAGAATTCTGATTCTATTTGACTCAATCAACCTATAAAAAATTTCTTTGTATTTACTTTGAGTTATTTTGAATATTACATTTGAGTCAATAATTTGTGTATCTGTCAACGTTGGTTTTTTCCTAAAATCAACATATAAAGCAAACGCTCAAATCTCCTACTCTTCAGCATAACACCGCCTATCCTTATACTTCATCACCAACTCTTTCTGAACCCTCGTCAAATCAAGATCAAACACCTCAGCAGCCTTCAAGAAATTAAAACTCAGTGCCATATGTAGATCAGCAATCTGTAACTGATGATAAAAAAAATCATCCTGCTCACTCACCGACAAATATTGACAAGCCCTCTTATTTCTCGTCATCTTCTTGATCGCCTTAGCACTCTCACTCGCCTTTTTCATTTCCTCGATCAAACAATCCAGAACAGTGGTATAATTTTCATCCACATTATTCAAGAAGTGGCATATTAAAAAGACCAAGCTCTCTATCAGTGGTATATTCAACCTTTAACCTCGCCTCTCTCACAATTTCTATGACTTTTTCGACTAAATCAGATGGAAACTCCTGAGTACCGCGCTCACACTTACTGTAATTGCTCTGACTCATGCCCAACTAACATCCTGTGAAAGACCTTCTTTATCCCTTGCGAACTTCAACAGTTTGTAGAAGTGGATGGTTTTATCGACCTCCTTTTATTATGAAATTATCGCAATACGCTACAATTCTAATTTTAAAAAAGGTCTACTCAATTTTAAAAAACTCAGCAATTTTTTTGCCACAGGAACAGATGGTTTTCGAACTTCATTTTCGATCTGACAATAATAGTTTCTAGATATCTCACAACCGTCTGCCACTTCTTTTTGAGTCAACTCCATCTTTTCTCTTAACTCTTCAAGATTAAGTATCCCCCCTCCTTTCAATGTTCCAAAACACTACTGCAATTTTATTGCAATGTCGCTTTTAGCTACTGTAAATCAGTTTTTATTCCTTTTTGTTACATTTGTTGCAGTTTGCGACTCTATTATTTATACTATATATGAGGTGAAAATATGTTAGGAACAAGGCTTCGAGAACTTCGTAATGAAAAAAATTTAACCCAAAATGAGATATCTCAATTGCTAAAAATTCCTCGTGGGACTAATGCTCATTATGAACTTGATAAAAGGCAGCCTGATAATGATACATTAAAATCATTAGCTGATTTTTTTGACGTGTCACTTGATTATCTTTTGGGACGAACTGATATTAAGAAATATACCGAAGATATTCTCGCTTTCAACTCTACTGAAGGTTTAACAGAAGATGATCTCAAATTGGTTCATCAGATGATCCAAAACATGCGTGATAAGAACTTGAGCAAGAAATAGAATTTAATAATTGAGAATAGGAGCTGTAAGGCTCTTTTTCTGAAGTTATTCATGGTTATATTTGCTATTATTAACTATTTAATTCAGTAGTACTGGAGGTATCAAAAATGCTATTTAATCCCTACAGATATTTTATAGTTCCTTGCAATGATCAAATCTCCATTGATTACATAAGTGGAAAATATCCAATTGAAAAAAAAGAACAATTAGTTATCGACTATTTTTCTAATTTAAAAATTGAAATAAAAGAAAAGATCATTTATCATAACAAATCATATTGGATATACAGTATTGATGCTTTTGACGATAGATATCAATTATTAAAAATCTGTAAAGAAAAAGAAATAGAACTTCATGAACCTAAAGAACGAGACATTGAAGAATCGAATGTACCTGATTTTCCATATGTCAATGTGTTACTTGATACCAAAAAACAAATATTTTTGATTGAACATAATTACTTGATTTTTGAATATACTGGTATTTGCGCAAATATTATTTCCTTGTTTTTAAATGAAAAAGCGAGATTTTACTCCTATGAAGTCACCTTAAATCCTATGCTTGTTGAAGATGACTTTTGGGCGTCTGTAGAAACATTTGAAAAAATAAATGAACTATCAATGAGTTTAAATTCACCTAATTTATTTGAAGGTTGGCTCTCTACAAACGATTTTTTGAAAGCTATAAAAAAGAAATATAATAACACTTTTTCTAATATAAGTTTAAAAAACAAAACCGAATCATTGTGTATTGAAGACAAAAATAAAGAGCTTAAAGACGCTATAAAATATATAGCTAATGGTGGTGGTCGGTGGAAAATGATAGGTATAAAGGATCAAGAACGATTTACCTTTGAGAGTGAAAAACATATCCAAAAAATAATTGGGGACGACGACATTCAAGAAGCTTTTAAAAATAAAGATAAGAAAGCCATTCAAGTTTTCGGGAAAATAGTTGATATTATAAAGGAGTAACATATGATCCCTTTATTAAAAGAATTTTTGCTAAGTATGATAAAACCTCATCAAAAACTATTCACTCTAAAAAACATAAAAACTTTTGGTCGTAGACTGTTTGACGTATTTGCTGTGTTATTAATAAGTTTTTCCCTCATTATAATTAATCCTTCAATTATTAACTTAGAATTAATTAATAACTACAATATTTTCAACATTACCTTATGCACATTTTGGGCAATAGCACTAACAATTATTTTTTCCTCATCTGAGAAATTTGAAGAGTATTATGAATTATGTTCTGATGATGATCTTTTAAAAGAAAAATTGTCCGTTATAAAAAGCACTTTAGGGTTAAATTTAAAACGCATAATATTTTCTTCTTTGCTATTTTTTACAAATATGATATTAGAAAATTCAAATACATTCATATTTACTTTTAATACAGAACAATCACTAAATAAAGCCAATGGAATATTTAAGCTTTTTATCCTTATATATGGTTTAATTTGTGTAATTGACTTAATTTTTACAACTATACCACTATATACGAACCACTTTGAGAATAAGCACTCTTAATAAAGTACCTCTTTTGGTGTCGTACACCGGAATGGGTACGGATTGTTATGGTCATTTTTACTTAGGCACAATTATATAAATTTTAAGAGGAGATTTTATGGCAAATTTTGAGGAAAAAATACGCGATCCTTACACTGGAGAAATTGCATTAATCAAGTCTAATGATCTTTTTACTTTCAAGACTCGAAAAGCAAACAAATATGAATCTTGGCGAAAACGTGCTGAAAGAATGCAGAAACAACAGACTAAAGAAAATGGTTTGAGTCAAGCAGCTGAACTTACGCAACAAGCAAATGACGAGTTTTACGCTTTGAACAATATTCTTATGGATACACTTAGTATTGACGATCGCTTTGACTGGGATGAGCTGAAGGACTTTACTCGTTTCAAGAACTTCAACTATAAAATATCACCTCCTGTTGAGAGCTCATATTACTTAAATGTTCCTAAAAAAAGTTTTTGGGAAATCCTCTTTAAATCTAAAACTATTAAACGAGAAAAACTTGAAGCTGAAGCTGCAGAAAACTATCTTAATGATCTGAAAATGTATGATGAGGAAAAGAAAAAAGCAAAAGAAGCCCATGATTTAGAGAAGTCTGAGTACTATGAAGATCAAGCAAAGCATAATGATGATATTGAAAAACTTCAAGCTGCTTTTGATTCACATGATCCAGAGGCTATTGAACACTATTTGGATCAAGTTTTTTCTCGTTCTGTATATCCTGAGTCACTATCACTTAATTACGATATAAGTTATATTCCCGATCGCCGAACAGTAATTTTAAATGTGGATTTACCTAATCCAGATACCTTACCTAAAGTGATTGAGTATAAATACGTGGCGTCAAGGAATGAAATTACAGAAAAAGTAATGAAAAAAAATGATTTCAAAATACTCTACGATGAAGTTGTTTCTCAAATTACGATTCGTACTATCCATGAAGTATTTGAATCCGTATACATTGATGCACTTGATTTTGTAGTTTTTAATGGTTATGTGGATAGCATAGACACAAAAACCGGTCAAGACGTGCGTTCGTGTATCGTGTCAATTCAAGCTGAGAAAGAATATTTTAATTCATTAAATCTGAAAAATGTATCTGCTAGAGATTGCATCCATGGACTTAAAGGTATTGTTGCAAGTGAATTTATCAATTTGGCACCGGTTAAACCAATTCTCCAACTTGATAGAAATGATCACAGAATCATTGAATCTGATGAGGTAATTGACGGTATAGATCCTTCTAATAATTTGGCTGAAATGGACTGGCAAAAATTTGAGGTTCTTGTCCGTGATCTTTTCGCGAAAGGATTCTCTGGCGAAGGTGTTGATGTTAAAGTCACTCAGGCGTCTAGAGATGCAGGAGTTGATGCTATCATCTTTGATCCAGATCCAATTAAAGGTGGAAAGTATGTCATCCAGGCAAAACGTTATAATAACGTAGTTGGAGTAAGTGCTGTTAGAGATTTATATGGTACCGTTATGAATGAAGGCGCTGTTAAGGGCATTCTAGTTACTACATCCACATATGGTAAAGACTCAATCGAGTTTGTAAAAGACAAGCCTTTAACTTTGATAAGTGGCGCTGAGTTGATTCACATGTTCAACCGACATGGATATGATGTGACAATAGCAACAAAGAAAAAATAAGTATATCCTTTCTTAAAATCAAAAGAACATACGTTCGTTCTTTCTGGTATAATCAAAATATCTTTAAATACTGTAAGAAAGGAGAAGCATATGTCAAATATTACTCATGATGCATCAGGTCAGTTGATCGGCTACTTATATCAATTATACATGGCTTTACTATTGCTTCTGGAAGAAGTCAACCCAAACTCGAAGTTATGCATTGAAAAGTTTGACGATGTTTCATTCGGAGAAGATGATATCCCCTCAACATTGGTTCAAACCAAGCACCAAATTAATAGAATAGGTACTTTAACCAATACTAGTACCGATCTTTGGAGAACAATAAACAGCTGGTGTGATTACATTTCGTCCACAAGTGCTGATGTTGAGAATACAAAATTTGTTATAGTTACAACGGCTAAATCTACTCTTGATTCAATCCCATATTATCTAACAGATAATCCATCAAGAAATACGCAACAAGCTTTAGCTGATTTAATTACAATTGCAACAACAAATACATCTAAAACAAATCTAAGTTATTACAAAAGATTTTCTGATCTTGATGATAAAACCAAAGAAAAATTTGTGTCAAATATGCATATACACGACTCATCAGTAAATATTACTGGTATCGAAAAGAAAATACTGAAATATGTAAAATATGCCACACTTCCCCAATACCAATCCAAGGTATACGATAAACTGATTGGGTGGTGGATAAATCTGATGATTAAAGGTCTTTGTTCAGATACGCCTGTATTTATTCACCAAAGCATGCTCCAGCAACAAATTTTTGATATTGGAAGCGAATATAAGGCAGATTCTCTTCCAATTGACATTGATATCTATTACGAGCCTACTGCAGAAGATTTAAGTGCATTACCTGAGCAGGACAGAATATTCATTGAACAGTTAAAACTAATTTCAGTTTCAAATGATCGTCTTAAATTATGTATTAGAGATTATTATAATGCTTATATGCAAAGAAGTCGCTGGGTAAGAGAGAGCCTACTTTACCTCGATGATTTATCAAAATATGAAAACTTATTAGTAGATGAATGGAAACGTCTATTTCTAATAATGAAAGAAGATTTAGAAGATTATGGTGATAGTATCACTGAAACAGATAAAACTAGAGCTGGTAGACAATTATTGAAAACTGTTGAAGATCTTAATAAACCTATAAGACCTCAAGTAAATCAAGCATTCATAATGCGTGGAACATACCATGCCCTATCCAACAAACTAAAAGTAGGCTGGAATCTTGATTTCTATGAAAGATTATGTCACTTGCTAAAGGAGTCCTAAATGATTGATTGGAATGAACGCTCGCCAGAAGTTGCAAACCTATTAAACCCATCTTTTTGTTCAGTGATTCTCTATTCTGTGATTATTGAGTATGAGAAAGTATCAGAAATGAGTTTTCCTTTTCCATTGGCATATCTTGTTTTACCGATAATTCTTCATAAAAGTACTCGAGACGTAATAAACTCTCGAACTAAAATGTCTGTTTGGATAGAAAGCAACCCTCATTTACTTATAGGGTTTTCTCATAGAACAAAAAGCCTTGTTTCTTATACAAATGAAGCAATAGAGTTCCTGCTTAGATTAAATGTTATTACAATTAATTCTGACGGGATGAGTATTATTAAAAGTCTAGGTACAAGTATAAAAAGATACTCTAAAGATGATGACGAAATTGATTCAATAATAAGCAAATCATCACATCTTGCAAAATGGTTTTACCGAATGAATTCAGTTGAGAATATTTATATAGCTTGGGGGGTGAGACCTTAGTGCAGATTAAATCGTTAGTCCTTTATGGTAAGAACAATGAAGTTCGTCAATTAGATTTTAAATTAGGTCAAGTTAATATCATTACTGGAATGTCTAAGACGGGCAAATCTGTTATAGGAGATATTATTGAATACTGCTTTGGTAGAAACTCATGTAATATCGCTGAAGGTGTTGTTCGTGATACTGTTGCATGGTATGGATTACATCTGTGTCATGGTGACAAATATTTATTTATCGCTCGTGAGAATCCCAGCAGGGGCCATTCAAGCACAAACACCTGTTTATATAGTTTAAACATGAGTTCTGTTCCAACCGATCTTAAGTTGCTCTCGCCTATTGATAATGAATCTCTTGTAAACGTTCTCACTAGAGAACTTGGGATTTCAGAAAATCAGTTTATCCCAGCAAGTAATCAAACTAGAAATCCATTATCTGCAAATATTAAACATACCATGTATTATTTGTTACAAAATCAAGATGAAATTGCATCTCAAAAATTTATATTCCATCGTCAATCTGAACCGTTTCAGCCACAGGCAATCAAGGATACTATCCTCTACTTTTTGGGAATCATAAATGAAAATGCTATGACCCTAGAATCCGAACGAACTCGATTGAAAAGAGAGACTACATTACTACAAAAAAGTATTCGAGAAAACGAACTTCTTAGAGGTAATGGACTTAATAGAGCTACTCAATTAATTGAAGAGGCAAGAAATGTAGGTTTATTATCCTCTACAACGATCATTGATTACACTGATTTTGATTCTTTACGATCTGTATTGCTGGATATTCAAAACTGGGAACCAACTGATGTTGAAATTGCTGGACTAGACAGATTATCCGCATTACAAACTGAGTTAGAAAAAGTACAAGCTGATATTGATCGTATCAGTATTGAAATTCGGAACTCTGAGGAATACCTTGGACAAGTAAAAGGGTATAATACTGAAATTCTCCATCAAAAAAACAGATTAGCCTCAATAGGATTATTTGACGCTCTTGACTTTAATGAAAATCATTGTCCATTTTGTTCTAGGCCAACTGATGCTTCTATAAATATTACACATGATATTAAGAATTCAATTGAACAACTTTCAGAAAGCCTTTCATCAGTAACAACTGAAAGACCTAATATTAGAAAACATATTGATGGTTTAATTGATGCGAGAGAAAATTTTAAAGAAGCTAGAAATAGATTGATGTCCGAAATTGAAGCATTTTATAATGCCAATAATGACGCTCTTAGTATGAAGGACTTAAATTCTCGTCGTAGTAAAGTTTTGGGAAGAATTAGCCTATGGTTAGAAAGTGTAGTCATAGAAACCATAGGACAATCGGATTTAGATAGATTGGCCGAACTTGAATATCAGATTAATGAGATCGACAAAGCTCTGAGTCAAGAAGATGTTTTAGAAAGAAAAGAGTCCTGCAATAGCATTATTTCAGCTTGGATTAATGTATGGGCAAAAGAGCTTAACTTAGAGCACTCTGAATTCCCATATAGATTTGATATGAATAAGCTCACAATTATTGTCGACAGAGATAGACCAGTTCCGCTAGAGCAGTTAGGTAGCGGTGCAAACTGGCTGGGAAGTCATCTGATTACACTATTTGCGTTCCATAAATATTTTATTTCATACAAACGTCCTGTTCCAGGATTTCTATTTCTAGATCAACCTTCTCAAGTCTATTTTCCGCCAGAAACTAGACATGAAAATGTCGATAGTAGTGAAATCCGTGAGATTTATAGATTTATCTTTGATAAAGTCAATGATCTAAATGGTGGACTTCAAGTAATAATAGTTGATCATGCTGACATTGATGAAGAATATTTTCAAGATGCAGTCTTAGAAAAGTGGTGGGATGGTACAAAACTAATCCCACAAAGCTGGATACAATAAAATTACAACATTTTAATCGTTCGAGGTTTTTTATTGTATTATCAATATAACCAAGAGCTTTAAGTTTATCAATTTTGTACTTTACAACCGATAGTGAACTGATATTGCACATCTGCTGGTGCTCCCGGTATGTTGGTGAATATCCGTGCTGTCGGTTGTATTTTTTCTTTATAAAATTTTATATCCCTGTCTGCAAGTCTCATCGCCTCACCGGTGCTGGGTGGGTTTACCTTGGAAAGGAACCTTCTAAAGTTGAAGTGATAAATGATATCGATGGTGAACTGATCATAACAAATTATGATGCTGCAAACCTATAGCCCATCCAATGATGGGCTTTTGATTGTTTTTGGGCACAATTTTAAGTTTGCTGTTTACAATCATTTGGAAAAAGAGTATCATTTTTGTAGAACGTGTGTTCTGTTTCTTTTTTTATTTAGGAGGTTCCACATCAATGACCAAACTACTAGACATAATAACCACCCTAGGCATCCACATCGAATACCGCCCCGATCCTCCCTCTAAAATCAGAGGGTTTTATTATAAGGACTTAGGCGATGAGATCATCGTCATGAATGAAGACATCAAAGACGAAACAGAGTTCCGTCACGTCCTAGCGCATGAACTAGGTCACTACTTCACCACTATCACGACTAAATCGCTCTCGCCTTATTCGTCATATCTGGATATACTTAATACCCACAGAAACGAATCTCGTGCGATTAGATGGGCATGTGATTACCTTATCCCTACATATGATCTATTAGGTTATCTAAAGTCACAAAAGGGTGTCTCTATAGCAGATATTGCCCTGGCATTTAAAGTCACAGAGGAAATGATCACCATGAAGTTCACCATCATGAGTCTTGAAAGGCTTTACTGGAAAGTTGATGATAAAAGAAGTTTGGTACTCACTTCCCTACCCTCTATTTATATGTATACACCATTATAGTATTTTTACGAAAGGAGTTGATCATATGGCAAAGAAGACGAATTATGAGAAAAATGGTTTTGAATACTTTCGTACCAGTGCCACAGTTGGATTTGATGCAGATGGAAAGCGTATTCGAAAAGAATTTTTAGGCAAGTCCAAAAAAGAATCGGAGTTAAAACGGGATCAGTACCTTGAAAACGTTAAAAAGGGGCTTGGACTGGATTTTGATAAAATCGGCTTTGGCGATTACTTCATCGAGTGGCTTGAAGTCATCCACAAACCAACCATAACTCAAAACACTTATAACCGGATATGAAGGCATTTATCGAAACTGGATTAAAGGCAGTGCCATTATAAAAACAAAGATTATTAATCTCAAAACGATTGAGCTTCAAAAGTTTATCAACAGCATACCCAGTGCTTACACAGCCGATCGAGTTTATCTTTTACTCTCGACCTTCTTCAGATATTGCATCAAAGAAAGGTTAATCGTTTTCAATCCTCTGGATAATGTCAATCGGCCTAAATACGTCTCTAAGGCGTCTCAAAAGTATATCTCAAGAGAAGATAGAACAAAGCTTTTAGAAGCTTACAAAGACGATGCCAAACTATTCATCTATATCTTTGACCTCATGACTGGACTTAGGATTGGAGAGTTGTGTGCATTGACACATGCTGATGTGGACTTAAAAAATAATCTGATCCATGTTACCAAATCCCTCAATCGCGTGACTATGTATGCGGATGACGGTACTAAATCAAGCCAAATTGTTATCAGCAACCCTAAAACTAAAAAAGGCATTAGAGAAATCCCCATTCCCACGAATCTAATCGCACCCATTAAAGAGCATGTATTGAGAGAAAAGAAAAAACATTTTAAGTTAGGGATCAAGTTTGAACCCTCTAATTTTTTCTTTACCTCTAATACTTGCACAGCTATAAGAGGTGATCATCTTAATGATTACTGGAAGAGAAAACAAGCAGAACTCAATTTCGAGTTTGTCGTTGTCTTTCATGGTTTAAGGCATACCTTCTGTACGCTTCTAGCAGAAAAAGGTGTGCCTCTAAAAACAGCTGCAGTCTTAATGGGCCATGAAAAGATCGAAACCACCGCTCAAATATATACGCACGTTGACAAGCAATCTCAGGTTGAAGCCATCGACCTTCTAAGTGAAATTATCAGCTTCTAAAAACTTGTGCGGGAATTATGCGGGAATTAAAACAAAAAAACAAACGAACCCTTGCATTTGCAAAGGTTCGTTCTTTATTGGTGGAGCCGAGGGGAATCGAACCCCTGTCCAAAAACAAATTCCTATCACTTTCTCCGAGCGCAGTCGCTTCATAAAATTCGCTCACAAGCACGTTTAACGACACACACGCTAGCAAGCTATTTCTATTATACTACCATATCAAATTAGAAAAGCATCTGATACAGAGACCTCAGCAGGGTTTAGGTCAGCATCCTAGGCGGCTGAGATAAGGCCTAGGGGTGACGCTGCGATTAGGCAGCTAGTGCAAAATTTTCGTTTGCAATTATATTTAAGTAGTCCAGTTCATTAACGTGTACCCCAGACCAAGAAACACGGCTCGCTTACAATAGTGCATCATCCCTGTCGAAACCTAGACGGCCCCATGAATGAGTTTGCCTATCTGTTATACTCTTTCAAGGCTTTTTGAATCTTGCGTTCAGCATCTTTCTTTGCAATTGTATCACGCTTGTCATAATTCTTTTTCCCTTTAGCAACCGCAATTTCAAGCTTGACCAGACCTCTTGGATTAATATAGAGTCTAAGTGGCACAAGCGTATAGCCATCACGTGTTTTAAGATCTTCCATTTTGATGATCTCGCGCTTGTGTAACAAAAGCCGTCTTGTTCTGAGAGGGTCTCTGTTGAACTGATTGCCGTGGTCATAAGGTGTAATATTCATACCGACGATGAACATTTCACCATTTTTAATCTCAGCATAAGCCTCTTTAATACTTGCTTTACCGCCTCTGATGGATTTCACTTCTGTTCCAAAAAGCTCAATACCAGCTTCATAGGTATCTTCTATGAAGTAGTCATGTCTGGCTTTTTTGTTATTGGATATAAGTTTAAATTCAGCCATAGGCTACCTCCTTTCAAATACATACGTCGCATTTACAGTGCGTTCATGTTGCATATACTATATTGCCTTTACAGTGCATTTAATCTACCGAACCTTGTCATTCTAGCATAAACCATTCACTTTTTCAATTCTTGCGGCCATTTAGTAATCATAATTTAATAAACAATTTTAGTACCCATAGCTACCCTTAAGCAAAATGACTTCTATTCGGTCAGGATCAAACTGTCCTTCAACTATCGTCATGTAATTACAAATACGTTCTTTTGAACGACAGTCCACACATTTTCCAGTGATGGCACACGGCGTCTTTTTCCCCAATCTCACGGCATCCATCGGTGCCGCTTTTTGTCTCACTCTCAATACGGCTTCTTCATCAGTGCGACACAGTTTATTCGTACCACAGATTAAAAACACCTTATCCGGTCCATAAATAATCGGCGCCACACGACTGCCGTTGCCATCGAGATTATAAATTTTACCTGACATACTCAGTGCATTGATCCCTGAAAAGAACACTTCTGCTGAAAAGTTTTCCCTATAAAGCTTGCGTTTCTCTATCTTCGTTAAACGCTCATCATATTTGTTTAAATACCGTCCACTGTGCACTTTCAATAAATCGTATAGTTCAATTTCCTCAAACGTGATCGAATCTCCAACACCGACAACTTTACCTTTAACGGCCTTACTTATATATTCTAATAACGCCTCTGCATCTTCAAAATAACGACATGCTATATGACGCCTTTTAAGTGCAAGGATAACCTCGTCCACTTCCTTTTGAACATCCGAAAATTGAACTGTCTTGTTCTCTAAACTCATTCTTTTGAATCCCTTCTACTTCTAAGTTGTAATTGATATGATGAAAATCTATCTAAAGCCTCTTGATTGTAGTTCTTTGATCTATAAATACCATCCATTCTATATCGAACATTAATGCAAAATCACTCTAATCTCCACGATGCAACAAGATCACAGATAAGATTACCAGTAAAGCCCCTCCAATTTGCATCCCATTGAGATGTTCTTTTAAAACCAGAAAAGCTATAATCAGCGTTATAGGCAGTTCAAGAGTTGCCACAATACTCGTCCTCTCTGAACCAATAAGCTCAATGGATTTATAAAGAAACATAACGGGTAAAACACCTGCAAATATCGCGATGATAGATATGTACTTGAGGACATGCAAACTCAGAATTGGAACAGCGCCATGTATGCCCATCACACAAATCCATGAAGCAAATAAGCCAAATAGAGAAGTATAAAAAAGCACGGCATAATGATCTATCTTAACCATTTTAAAATCCGCGTAGAGGTTATAAAACGTATACGTCAATGCGCTCGCTAATCCAAATACAACACCCATTACCGAGAATTCTGAACCCTTCACTGCAAAGATATCCAAAACAAGAACAATGCCAATCATCGCAAAGACAAGTGCAACATAATTTGCCTTTCCAAGTTTTTTCTTGCCTGTAATAGCGAAAAAAACAGTTACAAAAACTGGATTCGTAAACAGAAGCATTGAAGCAATTCCAGCATTTAAGTGATTTAATGCCAAGTAAAACAACAAACTGGTTCCAAAGGCGCCAAAGATGCCCTGAATAGCCATTTGCTTAAGTTGTACCCTCGTAATTTTAAACTTATCTTTATCGACCAGCAAAATAGCAACTAATATAATTATTGTTCCCATCAAATATTGATAAAAACTGAGTAACAGAGGTTCAACACCTTCCACAAGAATCATTTTGCCTAGAATCGAATTAAAAGCATAAATGCTTGAGGCCATTATCGCATAAAGAAATCCTTTTTTCTTCAAGAAACTTTTTCCTAATCCACTTGCCTCTGCAGCCTCCTTATAGGCCACTTCAAGATTTTCATCTCTTGCCATCTCAACATCCCCTTTGTCCATCCTCAACTGATTATACTACAGATCAAGACCATCGTCACTCTTAAAAAGATACTGTACAAGCTTTTTTAGATATAAGTTGATCAAATTAATAAACTTTAGTATAATATGTTTATATATTTTGTAATCGTATTTCATTTTAAAACTTATTTAATATTTGATCATACTTATTCTTTAAACATATTTTTCTTAGATAATTCATTTTACAAGCTGTTCACAGCTTGACCAAAAAAAATAGAGGTGATCCAATGAACATTAACGACCATTATGCCAATATAGAAAACATAAAAAAAGGATATCGTTACGTAGTAGAGCAAGACGGCTACGAGTGCATAACCTGCGGTGCACTTTTCGAATCAGGTGAAATCTTCCCAATTGAAAATCGTTTTTTCACAGCCGAGAAAGCAATCCAATACCATATTTTACATGAGCATGGTCAAAGGCTCAAAGCGCTTTTGACACTAGATAAAAAACTCACTTCCATCACGGACAATCAAAAGGAAATTTTAATGCTCATGGCTTCGGGCATTCCTGACAAGGAAATTGCAAAATCATTAAACCTTTCCCCCTCCACCATACGGCATATTCGCTTTACCATGAGAGAAAAAGCCAAGCAGGCTAAAGTTTTTCTTGCCATTTACGAGCTGGCATTTGAAGCAAGCTCATCCAGTCCAGAACTCTTACCAATTCACGCACATGCCACAATGATTGATGACCGTTACCAAGTTACCACGGAAGAAGCCAATGATATTCTTAAGCACATGTTTACTTCACTGGAACCTTTGAAACTCAAGACCTTCTCCACAAAAGAAAAGAAAAAGCTCGTCATTTTAAAACAAATAGCAGCCACGCTTGATCCCCAAAAACACTACACTGAAAAAGAACTCAATACCATTTTGAAAGCCATCTATCCTGACTTTGTTACTTTAAGACGCTATCTCATCGAATACGGCTTTATGGATCGCTCCAAAGATGGCGCAGAATACTGGCTTAAGTCATAACGCCTTCATTTACACCTCTGACTAAAAAAGGACCTTTAAAAATAATCGGTTTTATGGAAACCCTTTATATTAAATACCCCATTAGTAAAATAGGTGTCGGTGTCAGCTTAAAGAACTGGAAAGGACTTCAATTTTGGCATAAACTGGGTTTTGATACGCTCTTCACAGTAACTGGCGACACAGAATGCACTCAAAACGCTCATGCACTTTTAGGGCTTACCAAATCAATACATTTATAAAGGAGGACAACATGCTCAGCAAAGAAGAACAAATCATCTTAAATCGATTTTTGGACGCTGAAGGTCGCATTAAGACCTGGCCTACAAAAAAGCTTAAACAAGAAATTATCTATAAATTCCTCGCAACCCATCTAGAACCAAATCGCATTTATACGGAACACGAAATAAATCTGATCCTTGCATCGGCGCACACTTTCAATGATTATTTCTTGTTAAGACGTGGCTTAATTACATCTGGATACCTCATTAGAAAACCTAATGGTTCCGCGTACTGGGTAAAGCATACGCTTGAGTGAAACGCTAAAATACACCTAAAGTAGCTTAACTACATTTAAATAGTCCTCTTGATTATAATTTGTTTAAGTCTAACTTAATACTATTTTAATATCAAATCCTCTTAATTATGGTATCATACTTTTGGATGGTAAACCCATAGAAAGGAGGATTTATTTTATGCAATTTACATTGGAAAACGTATATCTATATGTCGCTATTCCCGCATCGCTCATTTTAGTCATACAAACACTCATGACAATCTTTGGTCTTTCTGGAGAAGTGGATGCTGATTTCGATGCCGATGGCGATGTTGATATCACAGGAGCAAGTCATATAACCATATTTTCAGTGAGAAACATCGTTGCCTTTTTCACTTTTTTTGGTTGGAGTGGTCTTTGGTTACTCTCCAAAAATATGTCTATTATACTGACTCTGTTATTTTCCATTGTCATTGGACTTATATTCGTTATGATTTCCATGGGCATGTTTTTACTCATCAGTAAAATGCAGCGTAATGGTACCTTGAATTTTGATAACGCACTGGGTCAGGTTGGTGAAGTTTATATTCCCATCCCACCGAACAGACAAGGTGTAGGTAAGGTCATGATCGCTGTTCAAGGTTCATTAAAAGAACTTGAAGCAATAACGGATGAATCCAGTGTGATCAAAACGGGAATCAAAATAAAGGTTGTAGCTATATTCGGTACAAATCAGCTATTGGTCGAAACTTATTCCCCAACTATTAAAAATAAAGGAGAAAAAAATGTTCATTGAAAATTTTTCAGGTGTCATATTTACATCTTTGGCAGCAATTTTTATATTTGGATTGCTCATCGCAATTCTGTCGCGCTATAAAAAATGTCCCTCTGATAAAATTCTTGTCAAATACGGCTTCATTGGTGCAAGTTCTACTGGCAGTAAAAGTGCCAAATGTATTCATGGTGGCGCAACGCTTGTTTGGCCAGTTATTCAATCCTATCGCTATTTAGATTTAACGCCAATGTCCATTGAAGTCAACCTTCAAAATGCACTTTCAAAACAGAATATTCGTATTGACGTACCTTCAAGATTTACCGTAGGTATTAGTACAGAAGCTGATATTATGCAAAATGCCGCTGAAAGACTTTTAGGGCTAAAAAATGAAGAGATTCAAGAGCTTTCTAAAGACATTATCTTCGGTCAATTACGTCTTGTTGTTGCAACAATGGATATTGAAGAAATCAACACAGACCGTGACAAATTCTTAGAAGAAGTTTCGAGAAATGTTGAATCTGAACTTAAGAAAATTGGTTTGAGACTTATTAACGTAAATATCACGGATATTAGCGACGAATCTGGTTACATAGATGCACTTGGTAAAGAAGCCGCTGCAAAAGCTGTGAATGACGCCAAGATTTCTGTATCTCAAAAAACAAGAGATGGTTCTATCGGTGAAGCACAGGCCTTGATGGATCAAAGGGTTAAAGTCGCTGACGCCAATGCAACCGCAGTAGAAGGTGAAAACCAATCTAAAATTAAAGTTGCTGAATCGGATGCAAAACGTCGTGAAATGGAAGCCATTGCTAATAAACACGCTGTGGCTGCAGAAAAAGTACAACAGGCCAAAGCGCTTGAAGAATCCTATGTGGCTCAAAAAGATGCTGAAAATGCACGTGCCGCACTTGAAAAAGCAACACGTGAAGCCGATCAAATCGTCCAAGCTAAAATTGAGAAAGAACGTGTTGAAATTGCCGCTGAAGCAGAAGCAAGTCGTATTAGAATCAATGCTAAAGGTGAAGCGGATGCCATCTACCTAAAACTCGAAGCGCAAGCTAGAGGTATTAACGAAATGCTCGTCAAACAAGCAGATGGTTTCAAGGCTATCGTTGAAGCCGCAGGAGATGCTGATCAAGCTATGAAATTAATGGTTGTTGACAAATTACCTGAACTCATTGAAAAACAAGTTGAAGCCATTAAAAACATTAAAATTGATAAAATCACTGTTTGGGACAATCTCGGCGGTGATGATGGCAAAACAAATACAGCTAAATTTATGTCTGGTATGATGCAATCCATACCACCGCTAAATGAAATGTTTAACATGGCTGGACTTGATATCCCAAGTTATTTGGGTAAAGCACATGCAGATGTTCAAAAATCTACGGCACCGGAATTGGATTTAGCTGCCCAAGAAGCCCCTGAGACTACTGACTTTACAACTGCTGAGTAAGAAAGTATCTCATCCCGATCTACCATGCTATAAAATAAAACAAGTTATGACTTTTGAGCATTAGTAGCTTAAAAAGTTATAACTTGTTTTTTAGTACAATCCATTTTCAATTTCACATTTAATCTTATATATTGCTATTTAATCTTTAAATTTCTGATGATTCTTCAAGTTTCTGCTGAATTTTAAGTTTCTGCTGAGTCTTCCCATTTCTATTTAGGCTTCCCTCTTTATGGGGTATCTTTTTTCACTACAAATCGCACTTACATAGTTTCTTAACTTCTCATCATTATTTTCATCTATAATTTTGATCAATTCACTGCCTATAATCGCACCATCTGCCCCTCTTTTAAACAATGTGCTTACCTGACTTGGCGTCTTAATGCCAAATCCCACTTGAATAGGAATATCGGTTCTCTGCTGTAACTTTTCTATCAGCAGGCCATAGTCATCATCACATTCATGAGATAAACTTCCTGTAACGCCAACATATGACATCACGTAAGCAAAAAAAGAATTATTATTTAATCTCAAGTCGATTTCTTGATCGGACATCTGCGTGTTATACATTTGTACAAGAGCTGTCGTCTCTCCATTTTCACTATAAAATGCATCCGGACAAAGCAACGCATCATAGAGAGATGACGCTTTGAGCAAATCGTACTTTTTAACACCTGCTTCATATGACATCACTACCACCTTTAAAGTCACATGGCGATTTCTAATGAGCTGTAAAAGTGCGCTTAAAGTGGTACCGTTAAATCCTTGATTGAGTACTTTTCGATGTGTTTCCCTCACTAAAACACCATCTAATACTGGATTTTCCACTGGAATGCCCAGTTCAAGCACGTCCATGCCCTGTTCCACTAAAATGTCTAAGACCTCAACAAATCGGTCCCGATTTGGATAATCTGCCGTCATATAGAAAGTAATCCAATTTTTTTTATTAAAAACCATTAAAATACCCCTATGATCCAGCCAAATAATGGGCCATAAAATGCATAATCCGTTTCACAGAGAACTCTCATAACTGGTTCAAATCCTCCAATGTATGGAATAAGCAATGCTTGACCAAAGATGAGAATGAGCCCATTTACAAAAGAGCCTATAATTGCCCCTCTTCTCCCTCCAGTTGAATTCCCGAAAATCGCCGTGACAGCACCAGTAAAGAATGTAGGAATCAATGCTGGGAAAACCACAACAGGATACTTGATTGCACCTAATATCAACATTCCTATAATCCCAGCGGTCAAGCTTGACAAGAATCCAACTATGACAGAAGTTGGGTGTAGTGGAAAAAGTAAAGGCACATCTAATCCAGGCACTGCATTGGGTACAAGTTTCTCTGAAATCCCGTGGAAAGCAGGCACTATTTCAGAAAGCATCATTCTTACCCCAGTTACGATTACAGTCATCCAAAGTCCAAACATCAACCCGTTAAGCACTGAGAATATAACGATATCTTTCCCACCACTAATATTTTCCTGCACAAAGGATGGACCTGCAAATAGTGAAGCTATGAAGAAAATAAGTGTCATTATAACGCTCAACGCAATATTGGTTTCCCTTAAAAAGCTCAGAGATTCAGGTAAATTAATCTCTTCGATGCTCTTGCTATTCTTACCGACAATCTTGCCAATTTGAGCTGAAATCCAGCATCCGATTGATGAAGAGTGCCCAATTGTAAACCCTTCGCCGCCAGGTATATTTTTCATTAGAGGTGCAATATAGGCACACGTAAAAGTCAAGTATATCCCCAATAGCAAGGAGCCGGTCACGGTAATCCAAAGTGCAGATAAATCGGTCCCAACAGTTAATAGCGCTGATATAAGACCTGCATAAAAAAATGAGACATGTGCAGATAAATGAATATATCTAAATCGTGTCACTCTTGCAATCAAAACATTCGTCAAAAATCCAAAAGCGAATATGAGCGTTGCAGAAGCCCCGAAAACAGACATACTCGAACCAATTGAACCGCCTATATCAATAGTTGATATCGACAATCCCATAATCTTTTGAATTAGAGGCTGGATCGGTAATAAAGTCATCCCCATGCTTTGGGCGCCATTAGTGATCAGAAGAAAACCAATCATCGTTTTGACAGTTCCAGAAAGCACTTCATTAAACTTTTTCTTTTGTAATAAAAGCCCCAATAAAGCCACAAATCCGATAAGAAAAACGGCTTCACTAAAAAAACCTGCTATATAAAGTAGTATTGATTTCATAAAAGCCCCCTATTTAAACTATTTAATCTTCGATATGGTCTCAAGCAATTGATTTTTTAAATTAACTTTATCTGTCAGATTATCAATTCTAATAATTGGACAGGTACTATTTCGGATCACATTTGCAAAATCACTTGTTGTAATAATAATATCCGCACTTTTAGGATCCACTGAACTGATATCTGTGGCATTGACAGATGCTTCAATTTGTTCTTGCTTTAAAATTTGCTGTGTGAACACCTTTAGCATCATGCTACTGCCAACGCCTGCACCACATACTGTTAATATTCTCAACATGATTAAAAACCTCCTAATTTCTAATAATCTCTATAATTTCTGCCTCACTTTTGCTATTCAACATCTTTTCAACCTTGTTCTGATCTCCAAGTAAATCCATAAGCTCTGCCAGAGCCTCTATATGGCTTGTGGTATCTTTTGCCGCCAAGGTTACGATTAAACTCACAGGATCGTTGATCTCATGACCAAATCGTACGGGCTTTTCAAGTGTCATAAGTGAGACGCCACTCTCATTAACACCATCTTCTGGTCTTGCATGTGGCATGGCAATGCCTGGCGCAATCACAAGATAGGGTCCCATTTCCTTGATATTCGATATCATTTTTTTAATATACCTTTCCACAACAATATCTGCTTCAACAAGAAGATTACCCGCCTTTGTGACAGCATCCTCCCAGCCCTCGGCAGATACATTTACCCTTATGCAATTCTCTTTTATTAGATCAAATTTCATAAAACACCTCATTATGATTTAAATACTCAATGACTTCATCACGTGATTTTTTTTGACACAATCTATCTAATTCTCCCTCTTCTGATAGAAAACCCAATAGAGAACTCAGTTGGCCAATATGAGTCGTATTGTCTATCGCAGATAAGAAAATAACAACTTTAACAGGATCATTGCTCTTATGATTAAATTTTATTGGCTTTTCTAACGTCATAATGCCAATGCCTGTTTTAAAAACACCATCTTCTGTGCCTGCATGCGGCATGGCGATACCAGGTGCCACCACCATATAAGGACCATATGTGGTGCTGTTTTCAATAATTTTTTCAACATAGGACTTCGTCACATATTGTTGCTTTATAAAGGGCTCACTCGCTTTTTTAACGGCACTCACCCAGTCTGTGCACTTAACTTGAGTCATGATCAGATCTTTATCTATTAACTGCGATTTGGCCGTTCTGTTTTTCTGCTTATTTAACAGTTGGACAAGATCTCGTTTTAGATTTTCAGAGCTGTGAACCTGTGCATGACTCTCTATAATTTTCATCATATCTTCAATTAAAGGCTCTACTTCATTTAATTTTTTTTCAGACTGCCTGTTCACTTTTAAATAGGATGATAACTTTTCAACATCTTTTTCACTCAGAAGTGGCGTTACAGTGACCGATTTTTTATGCTTGCTATCCAGTGGCAATGTGCTAATGATCAGATCAATTGTATGGTCACATAAAAATTTTTCCATTTCAAAGTAAGAAACCGTTGCAACGATATTAAAATTCGTAAAATTAGATATCAATTTTGTTCTCAAGAGCCTAGAAGTGCCAATACCACTTGCACAAACCAACAAAACATTAATTTTCAATTGTTCCTTATATGATTTGAGTTCAAGGGCCGCCCCAATATGCATAGCGACATATGATATTTCATGATCTGTAAAATGCACATCATAAGCAGATTCTAGTATTTTAATGGCCTTTTTACTGGCATTGAAAACGCTGGAGTACTTTTGAACAATTTCATCGAATATAGGATTTATAATAGTCTGTCTTGACTTCAGCCTTTCTAATGTAGAACTCATATGCAAATATAAATCATCTGCCAGTTCTTTTTCATTTAAAAACTGAACCCTTAAATACTCACTGATTCGCTTGATTACATCCAAGATTAAGCTATACAGATTATGCTGGGAATCTGAACCAACATCCATATGGTCAATCCCTGTAAGCTTTGTACTCATAAGATGAATTGTAATATAACCAATTTCATCTTGGGGGATTCTGATTTTAAAATGTGCTTCTATTTGCTCTGCAAGATTTTTAGCAGAGCTATAGAATGGGTTCTTTTGAAGTTCGTGCAATCTGTCTTTATCAATAATAATTTTCTTATCAAATCTTAGTCTCTCAACGGTAAGTGCAATATGTGTAATAAGATCTATAATCCCTTCTGCTGTAAAGTGATAGCCACTTTCCTTTTCAAGTGTTTCAATCAGTTTTATGATAAAATCAATATCCAGTTTGGGAAAATAGGCTTTTATGGATTGAAATGCATCTTCTAGAGTCGTCATATTCTCTTGTAACGTACCTTTGGTGGCTAAACTTCGGAGCAATTTCACAAGACTATTGCGTTTATTCGCTTCATCGCCATTGATTTCAATCCCTACGCCCCGAGTTCTCTCTATGGTGAGGCCTTGCGGTTTAATCTGTTCTTGAATCGCGTTAATGTCATTTGCAATGGTCGTCTTGCTCACTTTGATTTTCTTTGCCAAAGATTCAAGTGAAATAACACCTGTTGAAATCAATAAATTAAACAAGACAATTTGCTGTCTCGCATCGATATCGAGTTCCGGTTCTGCTCTATGTTCTCGAAGCAGGTTTGTTTCTAGTTTTTCAAGAAATGCTTCTGATAGCTCATAGAGAACACCCTTTCTGGGCGTGCTGACGATCTTTGGCAGGTCATTCATCTCCAACCATGCATTGATTGCTTCAAGATCATATCGAATAGACCGCTTGCTAACACCCAGCTGTTTAGCCAACGCTTCCACAGTTGTATAACTTTCATTTTCCATTAATAGCTTTAAGAGTTTTATTGCTCGAGCATTCATTTAAATCACCTTTTGCCACATTAATGTGGTTGAAATTAATTAACTTGACATGTCGTATTTCATACTCATTATATTTTGAAATTTCAATAGATTCAAGGTCTATCGGAACAAATATATGCCTGATAAAAGTGGCAACTTCTGTACAGCGCATTGTCTTTTTATTCGCTAAAGTTGTTTTAAAAGCTCAATAGGCTTATGGCACCGCATGCCCACTTGTTTTGTAGCCAAATTTTAATACAAATGCTATGGCTTTAACATAACTTTTTAGTATAATAGATTTATTATAAATGGATTTACAATAAATTTCGGAGGCACTATGGATAGATCAGACTCACACGCGGAGAAGCAAATTCTTAAAATACTCCTCTTTGCTTTATCAATTTTCTTTATATTGGACTGTTATGCTATTTCTCGGCATTTTTTCAACCTCTATAACATTGTTTTTATGCTGACGATATACCCCATCATGTTTGTCGTTGCGCTCAAATTTAACGATGCCATTGAACATTTGATAAATGACAATGCAAAATCAGAAAAGACAAGGAAAAGATTCTTTTTTCTGCTAGCTTTATTTATGGCCTTTATAGCTTCTACAGATAATTTTTTAGAGTACTCCATGATTTCTCTTTCATCTGGTATTATTAATTACAGCATGCATTACTTCTTACGATTTTGTGTCATCTATTCAATCATTCTTATATTTTCAAAATCCATGAAAAAAAATTTATAGAATCAGTCCATGAAAATCGTGATTTGCAACCGCGTCATCATTTGCATTCTTGATTTACAAAAGAAGAACCCTGACTTAAACATTCAGGGTTCTTCTTCTATTTCAGAATTTTTTTTTCATACTTCTTCCATTGCAAAGTAATAGATTCTATCACTTTAATTCTTTTCTGTTCTTTCATTTTTTATCTATTCCACGTTTCATTGCTTAAACTTCTTAAGGGCTTTTTTGATCTTCCTAATCACATCATCATTTGAGTATTCATAATCCACAAGTTCCTGCCGAGTGCTTCCTAGAGCTAGATAGTAAGGTTCTTGATGTTTTATATTGCCCTTTTCTATTAAGACATTATTGTGTAAGAACTTTCTATAATAAGTGGTGTGATCCATCACATCTTTTGAGGTAAGATGAAAGATGCCTCTCAAATCAGATTCCAATATGTGCTTAAACATAAAGGCGATTTGTGTATCCCAGATAGATGTAAAAATCAAATTTTCGTAGAGCTCTATGCTTTTTTCATTTCTAAGCGCTGCGACAATCTCTTTAACTCTAGGAGACTTTTTGCCAAAGACCATAGGTAATCTCAAGATAATTGCATTTTGGGCCAACCCCTCTGTTAAAAGGTTTTCGCAGTTGATTTTAAAATGACCATATGCAGAAGTGGCATTAACCAAATCTGTCTCTATCTTTACTGAATTAGGAATCCCATCAAAAACATTTGCGGTTGAAAAGAAATACACTTTTGCATTTGTTTGAGATGCATATTTAACAATTTCACGATGTGTCTCTAACTGTTTTTCAAAATCGCCTCTTGTACATGAAATAATAACACTGGGCTGCGTCGCCTCTAATATAGGCAACAGTTGGTCCGATTCAAGATCAAATTTCAAATGCTTCCACTTGGCTTTCGGTATTTGATCCCTTGAAACCCCCGTAATATCATAGTCCTCTTTTAGAAGCTCTATAATAGCACTACCCACAAGTCCACTGTCTCCAAGTATAAATAATTTTTCCATGTACACCTCCCTTTCTATACGTTCATAAGTCTCAAAATATTCTTACCCAATAACTAGCACAATCTATCCATGAGTTGGGAAAAATCTAAGTTGATTGTGTTTACATCAATAAATATTTACATAGTCTATTATCTTAAGTTTCTTTTCATCTTGTATTTCAATTCAATCATTTTTGATGAACTTAGTTTTGACATGACAATTCAAAATTTTACTTTAGCAACAACCTTATCAGTTATTGATATATAGATTAGATCATTTTGCTCAGTAATCCCAATTTCTTAAATGTTTTAAGTAGTTCATTCCAATATGGTTCAATTAAGACAGGCTTTTTTGATGGGTTCGTGGTAGCCTTTAAGGTCATTTACATTCCAATATGGTTCAATTAAGACTGTGTCAAAAGTGGCTGAAAAGATCCTTGTGAATGCATTTACATTCCAATATGGTTCAATTAAGACATTTGTTATGATCAATTCTTTAGCAGTGTTATTATATTTACATTCCAATATGGTTCAATTAAGACGCACTCAACAAGTTTGTCTATAGACCGTTTAACTCTATTTACATTCCAATATGGTTCAATTAAGACACGCCTCACAAGTAGTAAAAACAGGTAAAAATGAAATTTACATTCCAATATGGTTCAATTAAGACATCCATTGAGCTTCTGTTATAATTCCTTCTAAAAGTATTTACATTCCAATATGGTTCAATTAAGACGACAGAAATGGTTTGATGAGTTTAAAGCTAAAATATATTTACATTCCAATATGGTTCAATTAAGACTAGTATTATGTATCAAGAATATTAATAAAGTTCAACATTTACATTCCAATATGGTTCAATTAAGACATAAACTGCTATAAACGACAGAACAAGCATAATAAAATTTACATTCCAATATGGTTCAATTAAGACCCAGTCAACCCGATCATTCCTTTGAATATTTTAACCAATTTACATTCCAATATGGTTCAATTAAGACTGCAACAGCGTATCTTCTAATAGCAAAGAAAATTTCATTTACATTCCAATATGGTTCAATTAAGACACTTTCATGGTTAACAAGCAATTACGACAAAACATTATTTACATTCCAATATGGTTCAATTAAGACCTCCAATCTATTTTAGTCCCACAATGCTGGCAATAGTTATTTACATTCCAATATGGTTCAATTAAGACTTACGTGCGTTAACAGTGATACTAACCTCATCTTTATTTACATTCCAATATGGTTCAATTAAGACTTTAAGTTTTGGGAATTTATTTGATCCGTTAACCTTATTTACATTCCAATATGGTTCAATTAAGACTATTCCGTTTTCAATAGATCCGGGGCCTTTTTTTGCATTTACATTCCAATATGGTTCAATTAAGACGCAGTAAAGCAGTCTGTTATAACAAAACGAGTTCAATTTACATTCCAATATGGTTCAATTAAGACAGAATAACACCAACGGGGATAGATAATTTAACTATATTTACATTCCAATATGGTTCAATTAAGACAACACTTCTTAATAGCGTAGCCAACGAAGCATTCTTATTTACATTCCAATATGGTTCAATTAAGACGATAAACTTCCTAAAACAGGAATTGAAATGGTAGAATTTACATTCCAATATGGTTCAATTAAGACTATGTAACAATTGTGGTAAACAAACCACATTCATACATTTACATTCCAATATGGTTCAATTAAGACGTAATTTTGCGATATGCCCGTTAAAGGTTTATAAAAATTTACATTCCAATATGGTTCAATTAAGACCCTATTGATATTGAATCTACTGTGACAGGAGTGTTATTTACATTCCAATATGGTTCAATTAAGACCTTCAAAATTCATGTTTCTAAAATCTCCTATAACATCATTTACATTCCAATATGGTTCAATTAAGACCGTTGTATGAAGCTATTACGGAAGATAGAGAAGTAAATTTACATTCCAATATGGTTCAATTAAGACTTATAAGTTTGCAATTTTCCGGAACAGATTCATCTATTTACATTCCAATATGGTTCAATTAAGACATTTGGCGGGGCTACTTGGTATAACGCTGTTGTGAAATTTACATTCCAATATGGTTCAATTAAGACCCTGTAAGACCCGGACCAAACGTCTTAATTCCATCATTTACATTCCAATATGGTTCAATTAAGACATGCATTTCTTTTGCAATTTGTTCCACAATTTTAGAATTTACATTCCAATATGGTTCAATTAAGACCCGTCGCATTTTACGCATTGAAAAGACAGGCATTCAAGCACTAAAATTGTCGATCATAAAGTTTGAGTATCCATAACAGTCATTTAATAGCGCCACATTTCCTTATTAATCTTCAAGACCTTTAAACATCACATTGTCGATCTCCTAGAAAATATACGCTATTACAGGTCGACAATGATCTTTCATAAAAAATTAGAGGTTTTTTCATCCTCAACACCCCAAAATCTTTTTTCTAACCATCGCTCATTTCGACTTATAAAAATCACGACTGAATCTCTATCCATACGAGTGTACTGATCTAGTTCATTTTTTAATTTCATCAATTCAAGTTCGGACAAATTACCCTCAAAAACAGATTTTTGTATATGAGACATATAACGCTTGCAAATTTTAAAAATTCTGCGCCAGATCCTTGGACCATCTAAGTCCATTTTAATATCATAAATTAACACAACATACATTACTCACCTCATTTTACCACCAAATCTTAAATCCTTGATACTTTTTTTCACCAATTATGTCTTTAATGAGCTTGTAACATTCTAATCTGATGAGATAACGGTAAGAAACTTCTCTTCCCAAGTCACGATGCATAATTGTTCTTTCAAGTCTAGAATCATATTCCTTGAGAATTATTTTTCTTCCAAAATCTTTTAAATACAGTCCGTTTGAACTTGATTCAAAATCATCACTTGTAATTTGCTTTTTATTTAACAAAGAAAATATCATTCTTTCGCCAATCAATGGTTTAAATATTTCTGCTACATCTAGACAAAGTGAAAATCTTTTAGCCCCTGGTTCATGAAGAAAACTTATAGTCGGGTTTAATTGTGTCTTATATATTTCTGATAATACTGTTGTGTAAACTAAACTGTTGACAAAAGAAAGTAATGAATTGATCATATTATCTGGAGGGCGTTTAACGCGTTTGGTAAAATCTATATCAATTTTGATGATTTTATCCCATGTACTGTAATACTGTTTTCTGATATTGCCCTCAATCCCCATAATTTCTTGAATGCTATTACAATCATCAACCCTTAATATAAGCTTTTGGATATTATTTATAGAATCCTCTAAATCTAGACCCCGACCATTATAATATCGCAAATTTCTAAAAATATTATGAGCTGCAGTTCTTATTATTTCCCTTGCAATCTCCACTCTCATTTCACTATTATCATATTTTCTAACTTGCTCTACTAACAAGTAACCGCTCACATTGCTTTCCCTTGGATAAAAAGTCCCGGAGTAAAATCCATAGTAATTAAAGACATGAAGAATAATTTTCTGCTGAGAGATATAGTTGAGTGCTTTTGTATTTAAAGTCGTTTCTCCAAACAAATAAATTTCGTCAGTCACTTCCGATTTTATATACTTTTTTACTCCCGATGTCATATCAAGTGCAATATTATTGTCTTTACGCTTCAAATTACAATCATTCAAAATATAAAATGTTTCACCCATACAATCACCTCCTCCTATACAGCGCAAAGGTCAAAATAAGCACATTTTTTACAAGCCTTTTTTTCGGCAACTTTAGGTGGACTCTTTAAACCATTAATACTTTCAATCTCAACCAAAATAGCTTTGATTCTACTTGCATCCTCATCTGTTAAAAAAACATCCTCTCTCACCCTCAGTAATGGGTAGTCTAAAACAGCTTTTTTTATATCCACACCTCTTTCTTGCAAGTACCAGATGTAGTATTTGACTTGCCATACAGAAGCCACCTCAATTTTTCTAGATTTCTTAACCTCATGAATCACTTCCCAATTTTTCAAAAAATCAACGTTAATAGTCTCATCAATTAAAATATGCTTTTTTTCGCGCGAGTAAGATGATTCATCCAGAAGTTTACCAATTCCGACTAAGTCACTATTATGCTCTAAAGTTACTTCTTTTAAAAAATACCACAATTTTCTTTTGCACACTAAATTGTAATAGATCATCACACCCGTTATATTTTTCATAACTCATCCTCACATTAACCTTCGTCATCAATAAATCTATTAATGGTCTTACTCTTAACATGTTCAACACCATATTCAAAAGAATATTGACAATCTATAACCGGTATCCGCCAAAATTTACTCACTTCTAAATAAAAATCAACACTATTTTTAATTTTATGCATTGCCACGCTCGTCGTAAAATCCGACAATTTATTTTTAGCATCTGCTTTTTTCTTTCTAAGTAATTTTATTTCTTGAGGTTCTAAATCTCTTTCAATTTTAGTTGTAATCACCTCTAAAATTTCATCTATTTCCAAGCGATTTTCTTTATAGACAGACATAGGAATCACCATTTCAGAATTGATGTTTCTAAAAATTTCCTGAACCTTTTTCTTGTTCATTTCATGATCATCAATCTCTTTCAAATGTTTCAAATTAAGCACTATTTTTTGATAGTATTCCGTTTCTTTAAGATTGCTCGTTGTATACAAGGCCTCCACTAAATTCATTTTTTGCGATTCCGTTATGATACCATTCCAGCCAGAAATAGCTACTTTGGACATGTTGAAAATGTCTTGATCGACTACAAATCCCACACCAGAACAGAATTGTTCTCCACCATCAAAGACATAGCAGTTATGTGCGCTTCCAGCATATGCACGCCCACGATAACATCGCCCCATTCTTTGAAATAGACTATTTAAATCCGATAATTCCGTAAATAAAATATCGAAATCAATATCTAAAGACGCCTCCACGACTTGAGTTGTCACCCATATGCCCGTTCCATTAAAATGTTTATCACCCAATTCTAAAATCTGTGATTCCTTTAGTTTTCGATCTCTTCTAATATAATGACTGTGAAATAAATTGATAGAATCACTGACCTCATTTTCAACTAGTTCATCATAAATGCGCTGTGCTTCTTTTACAGTATTACAAATAATCAGTACTTTTTGGGATCTATAGTATTTTAAAATATCATGAAGATTTATTTTGCTATGAATTGTTTTTAAGTGATGTCTGACGATCGTATTATTGACAAAAGTCTTTGATGGTATAAATTCAATACCTTCAGATTCTAATAGATCTACTAACACAAGAGGCAATGTCGCTGTTAAGATCGCAAATTTTCCGCCCATATGAGTGATCATTTTTAAGCCATAAATTAAATATGCCAATAGATCAGATGAATACATTTGAATTTCATCTATGACCACTTTTGAATAGGAGAGCGTTGCCAATTTAGGCTCAAATCCCCTAAATCTAAAAACAAAATCAAATATTTGATCTAAAGTGCAGATTGTAAGTGGTAACGATAATTGTTTCGTCTTATTGTAATAGTCATCTACATCTTCTTCTAAAAAATTGCTTATATTGTATTCATTGTAAGTATCCGAGTGCAGAAGTCCAACCCTACGTCCATGTTCATTCAAAATAATCTCTGAGCAAATCCTCTTGTACATGGCATTTATTGCAGTCTTAAGGGGCAAAGTAAAAAAGCCTTTATGATCACCAATCCAAAGGAGCCCAGCTTCGGTCTTTCCCATTCCAGTTTGTGCAATTACAATAACGTTTTCATCTTGATGTGATTTTAAATACTTTTGAAGTGCATTCCAATCTGATTTTGGATTGTTCTTCTGCCAAGAGCTCATCATATGTTCTAATGCTTTTTCTAAAAAATTATTATTATTTTCCACAGGAATATGAGCACTTGCAGCATAATCAAGGCGATTTAGCATGCCTTTGACTAATACATAATCATAGAATACAGAACCATTTTCTTGAGAAAATCTTGTTTTATCAAAGTATTTAACTGCCAGTTTCTTTACACTTTGGGTTGTGAGTTTATCATACTCAAATGCTCTTCTTTCATTTTTTAGCGATTCAATTTCAACTTCTAAAGCTTCACTTGAATAGGTAATATCTCTTTCATGGTGAAAAGCAATTGATTGAGCAAGAATTTTAAGATCGTTGCTTGAAAGCCCCTTTTCTAAAAAGTATGTTGTATCCAAAAAGGCCAAACTCAAGATTCCATGTGGAATTTCATGTTCATCTCTGATACCATTAACAATTTTATTCTGAAATCTTAAGTTCATCTTACCTAAATCATGGTACAAGCAACCATAGTATAATATATCCCAATTTACATTTAAATTGGGATATATTGATTTTAAAAGGTTATAATTTTCCATTAACCGATCCGTATGTTCTTGTATGGTTTCCACAGGGTGGGATTTTGCTAAATATTGATTTATCATTGGACCTCCCTACACTGGAAAAACAAGTGTTTCTTCGTCATCAATAAAAACTTTAGCTTCCTCAGATGCAATAATACTACTGGTGTATAAAACTTCAACTTTTTCCCAAGCTCTAAAAGTTTTCCCTTTGCCAAATGTTTTCAGCTCATAAGTTTTAGGCAACAAATAACGTGTTCCACCTTTAATGTTTACAGTTTGCTCTCGCTCAATGAGTATACTTTCATCTTTAATAAGATCATATGGAATATATGCTGACATTTTTTTTTCAATTACTTTATCTTCCGTGAGTCTTTCTTCGCGCACATCAACACACTTCACTGATTCAATAGTCACCAAGTCTTCTCTTCGTCCAAGTGAAGGATATTCCCAAGGTTCTCTAAAAGAAGATTCAATTAAAGACACTAAAGATTGTTCCTTTGGAATAATATGAATTAGTAATTCCACATCTACCAATAATTCTATCGTTGCAACCCCTCTACCGACACCAAAACCATCTACATTGACTTGATGTCTAACCGCTTCATAGGTCATGCCATTTTTAAATTCATATCTTGTATACAGGTCATTGACTTTAGAAAAATATTTGCCCTGAATGCTAACGTCCATTGGTTGATATGTTTCAAAATTACAAAGTCGATGAATCATGCCAATTACAGTTGAATAGGGCGGCAAAGGATATGTTTCTTTAAGTTGGAAACTCGTAGGCTTTTTGTAATTTACCAAATCCTGAGATAATTTAACTTTAACAGCTTGCATAGTAAGCACTTACTTTCATCTTTAATTCATTAAAAAATTCAGGCATTTTCATACAATTAAGCCTTTCTTTTATTTCAGCTGTATTCTCAAAACGGCCTTCAATAATACCAGAATAAGTCTCCTCCTTTATAGAACTAAACATGACACTTTCTATGGCATTCACATCTAGTCTATTCTTTTGAACATCCAAAATATTTTGAAAAACAGGATTTTTGGTATCATAAACACCACCAATTGCAAAAATAGGCTTTAAATCTTCTCGTCTGCCTCTAATATCTCTATATAAAAGTGAAATTGTATCTAACAGCTGATTCACACGTTTTGCCTTTTCTTCATTTGAAATTTCTAAATCATATTCACCATCTATTCCAATTTGATCTAAATCTGCAGTCACTGTATATCTGTAGTATGATCTATGAATTTCTGCTTGAGCAATATTGGAATCCGATTTAATACGATCCGCAAGTCCTTTATTCGTTAAAAAGTCAAGATCACCTTTAAACGTCTCAAGAGAAATAGCATTTGACAATCTAACTTTGGCAGAACGTTTTTTCCCATTATTGCCTTTTTCTGTTTTCAAATACCCAAAAAAATCAATTTCGGGATACTTCTCAATGGTAGCATCCTTATCAAATTGTACGACTTTCTTTTCGCCACTACCTTCTGCTTTAACGGTAGCAAGTTCACATCCTAATTGCTCTATAATATTATAACGAATAGCTTGTCTTGATATATAAGTATACTGATCGCCTTTACCTCTAGAAATTTTCTTTAAGGAAGCGACATTCCCTACAGCCTCTCCATAATTTGCACTTTCCGCTTCAAATATCATGCTGATAGATAATCCTTTTGTTTTCATTAGTTATTCCCTCCATTTGGTTTGTCATTTTCTTTGCCCTCGATTAAACCTGTAACAAATGCATAGCCTATACTCTTAAAATGCTCTTCATCCTCAAATGTCTCTAAGAAAATACTTGCTACCGATTTTTGAGTATACAAGTAGCAGTTAAGCACTGTATCCATAAACATGTTTATATTATTGGTTTTAAGTGCATTTAAAAGTCTGTAAGAAATACCGTTTAATTTGTCCTTCGCCCCTTTTGATTTGTATGCTTCTCTAAGATAATACCCCGATGAATTTGCCCTTTTGATAACTTCTTTTTCTATGTTCTCCACAGCGCCAACTCCTTTCAAAATTTCAGTATTCATTTCAAGTATGCTTGTAATATGGTAGGTCTGATAATAGCAATTTTGGGGATCTGTCAACTTATATAGAATCAATTTATGAATCAATGTGAATAAGTTTTGATTATTAAAAATTCTTTCGATGACCTGTTCATAAACACTAAAGTAAATTTTGGCTTTTTTAGGACCGATTTCATAACCTGCTTTTTCTAAAATTTTTAAAATATCTCTAGAATTATAAAAAACTTCAATCATATGTTTTGCAAACAGACTGAATTTATAAAGAATCTTTTCATTTTTTCCTTTTTTTATTAATTCACTCTGAATTAATTGTACGTCAGCAAGTTCGTATTTTAAGTTTATTTGAAACTGCTCATTAAATGCTGTAATCATGCCCTTATAAGTTGTTGTAGTATTCATCACATGACTTTCTAAAATATGATTTTTTAAATTCTCATTAATTCTGATTGCTCTGCTTAATCTTTGATTTTCATTAATATAAACACCTCTGTTGTAGACATAAGTCATTCCAGCAGGTACACATGAATAGATCAGTTTACATAAAGGACATAGTGCAATATCATTATTGAATGCCCACACGTGGGATGTTTTTTTCCCAACATCAAATCCAATCGCATTTAAAAAACTCATAACATTGCTATTATCATTTATTAAATCTCCGCAATTGAAACAATTATACTTATATTTTTTCTTAGAAGCATCAAAATAAACTTGTGCTGGCTCTAAAAAATATTGCCTGTAATCCACGTACATATCTTTTATCTTGGTTTGAGGATTCAGAAAGCAAACGCCATTCCATGCAATCTTTATAATCGTATAGATGACGTTTTTAGCCGCTAAGTATTTTTTTGCATCATCCCTATTGCAATAAGCTATGATGGGTTGAATTTTTTCATGAGTCTCTTTAATTTGTGTTAAAACATCAGAAATCTGCTCTCCTTTTTTCAAAGAAATCATTTCAATTTGATTGCCCATAGCTATAACATCACGCTCATCATCAACTAGTGGATATGCTGCCACAAAACTATCCTTTTTCAAATTATTTTTGAGGGTCTTTTGAACATATTCGTTTAACGTCTTTAAAGCATTTTCATCAAAGTGTTCATAATCAGTCCCTATATGATGAATGATTTCTTTTTCATAGGATACAATTTTAAACCAAGGAAGTGTTTCTTTATAAGTTTCTATAAAATAGTTGAAGTATTTCTCCTCAAATTGCTCCAATAATTGTGTATCAAACTCAACATAATAATCTTTAACATCTAATAGAGCCTCATCTCCCGCTTTTTTTAAGATATTGACAAGACCTACAAGACCCGCATTAAAAAGCCAATCGTTCATTTCAATTCTTATTTTAGCCACTTATTCACCCCCTTAGGATATGATATCCACCATGCCAAAACCACTTCCACGCTTACTTCCGATGCCAGATTTATAAAGATATTCAGTAATAAATGGTTTTGCTTTCATTTTTATGATGCCTATATTGCTATCCACTTCGATGCCATAGTTTCTCACTTTTACCACTTTAAAAGCTTCAGAATATTCAAACTGGATTGTCTCTAATTCGTATTGAATGCTTTCACCAAAGTATTCAATAAGTTGAACTCTTAAATTCTGCTCAAACTGTTTTCTCCCCTGAATAGTGCCAAGAGAATGATACCAAGTTTTCTTATTATCACCTTCATGCTCTCTAACAACAATTGGACTCATTGTTTTAAATACCACGTCTTCACTGGTAATTGTCTTTTCTTGAATTAATCGAATGGATTGAATCTGCATTTCATTTTCCTTAATTAAGATAGACTTTCCTTTATTAGATATAAATGCATTGTAGAACATAATGCCATCTTTAGGATCTATTGTCGAAAAATTCAACATGACTTTTTGATCTGGCACATAAATAGTCTCACTTTCAAATTTACACTTTCCAAAATATAAAGAGAAAGTATACTGCTTCGGTTGAGTCTTTTTATTAACAAAAATATCATTGTAGTAGCTTACATCTAAATCTTGATAAAACTGTTTTAGTAAAGATAAAATCACACGATTCTTATCTTTTGGAAAATAAGGGTTTTTTAAATTAATTTCCACAGCAAATCTCATGTATTCACCTCCTTAGGTATAGTTTACCATTATAAATAGGTACTATAAGGTCTATTTAACTATTTTTTTTTGCTCTTTTCAATTATTTTTAACGCCTCCTTTAGAACTGCCTCTTGGAGCATTTTGGGCTCAATAACTTCCACTAGACTCCCCATGCTCATTACCCAGCTCTTATATTCTTCGAAACCTTGCATCTCTGCTTCAAAATAAATGTTTTTTTCATCAATAATGGTAATCTTCTGGTTCACTGAAATAATTTTTTCTTTAACAATCTCGCTCATCGGATAGCCTATCTTTAATTTTACCATTTGAGCCTCATCATTATAAATGCCAAATGAATTACTCATGACTTCTGAAAAATCATATTGAGTGTCAACTTCAAATTTTTCGTCCATAACTTCATAGGTTAAAATTCTAGATAATTTAAAGAATCTTATATCTTTTGCATTTTCACAATAGCCATACACATAAGAAGCACCTTTGTAGTCAAAAATACCATACGGTTGAATTATTCTATTAGATATTTCAATCCCTTCTGGTTTCAGTGCTTTATAATCCAGTCTTATTTTTTGTTTTTCTAAAACTGCTAGATTTAGATTTTTCCAAAGTTCTTTTTCCTTTTTTAAGATGGTTTCATTCTCATATAACATTTTATTATGATAAGCAATGTCTTCACTTGAACTCATAACTAAAGTCATTTTATTTACAAAATTTTGAAATGTATTATCAAAATGAAATTTCCCACTTGATATTATTTCTTTTGCCATAATTATAGATTTAATCTCATCCTCTGTTATACCCAAATTCGCAATACATCTACTCGTCTCTAAAAAATAACCACCATTCCTACCACGTGTTGACCCAATGTAAATACCCGCCATTTCTAGATCTTTCTTATACTGTTTTATCATACGGGGCGTTACTTCAATTCTACGAGCTAATTCATCGATGCTCATGGCACCTTTTATTTCTAACTCTAACATCATATTTAATGCATTTGATACTCGAGACATAATTCACTCCTTTCCCTCTTATTTTCCAATTCGCAATTTAAGTAAATTATATCATATTTTCTAATATTTTATAATTTCTTGCTAGTATGCAATCTCTAATTCCAGTCCTACCGAAGATATCATTTTATAAAAGTAGAGTCCTTCTATAAAGATTATTATTGGAAACCAAAATCAAATCTCTATAATCGCCATTACAGGCTTTATAAAATATATTATAGCAACACCCTCCACATCATTTGATAGTCATTTAAAAGTATATTTAATGCCATATAGCATATAATATAAAGTAGAATAGTACTACACCTTTATTGACATTATATGTTTTTTTTGATATTTTTTAATCGCTGAAATCTTTTTTTTATGTAAAAAATTTGATCAAAATACTCAAATTCAATCAGAATTGATCGCTGCCACTGCAACTGCCTTAGTAAACAAATTCCCAATTTAATATATGTCTATAATAAATTTATAACACAATAACTAAATAATAATAATAATAGATATGCGAGGTCAGCCATGTTAAACTCAAAATCAAAACTCACCCCAAAACTAACTAAACCCTTACTCATCACTTTCATTTGCATGCAACTCGGATTTATAGCGGCTTGTTCGACAGACCCAAAGGTTGAAACAGAAACGATATATGATAGTGTCCAGTTAATCTCAGATCGGCTCATTAAAGTTCAGTCCGATGATCCAAAGAGCTTGTATGGTATAGTTGACCTTGAATCTAATGTCATCGTAGAACCCCAGTATCAAGACATCGAACTCGTTGACGCTAATCTTTTCATTGTTAAACAAGACTCTAAATGCGGTGTCTATACGCTGAATCAGTCATTACAAATTGAACCTAAATACGATGCGATTTACCAATCTGTAACCAGTGAACATTATTTAGAAATACTTCACAATAATTTATACGGTTATATTGAGAAAGAGACTGGTTTTACAGTAGAACCTCAGTACAAATATATCTCTATTTCAGCTGATTGCATAAAAGCAGTTAACAAAAAGGGTAAAACAGGCTACGTTGATTTTAAGGGAAACACCCTAATCCCCTTTGAATACACTGAAGGATCACCCTTTATAGATGGTCATGCAATTGTTCAAGATGATACTGGGTTTTACAGCATCGACTTGCAAGGTCATACATCTGAGGCTTTACCAATAAATTTTTATCTTGAAAATGCGACTTATGATCAATTTGTTGTGGCAAGTTCTGATATGAATATTGAAAACGGTAATAATGGTTATGCCCCTGTTGTAGAAAGCGTCACTGGAAATCTTAAATACATTAATCGCTCAGGCGATATTGTGCTGGATACTGCTTACTCGTTTGGCTTACCCTTTGATGATTTTAATATTGCTGCGGTTTATCGGGATAGAAAAATGGGCTTAATCAATCAGTCTGGTGAAGAAATACTACCACCCGAATACGATGCCATTATAGACGTCCTCAATTCGGGACATTATCTATTCTCAAAAGGCAGTCAAAGTGGTTTAATGGATAAAAACGGACAAGTTATATTCCCACTTAGTGATAAAGAAATCAAATTCACTTGGCATTTTTACTATGTTACCAAAAATGACATCACTACTATTTACGATCTTGACCATAACAATTTTTATGAACTGCCTACTAAAGAAATTGATGTACGGTCCTATAAAGACGGCACTTATTTCTATAAAGCGTATCAGGATGAAGCGGAAGTATGGGGCGTCAAAAATACCAATGGCGAGGTCTTAGTACCCGCACAATATGAAGCCATGGCATTTTATACAAAGGAAGGCATTATAGGTGCAAAAGATGAAAAAGGTTGGCGGATCATCAATACTAAAACACAGTAGTCATGCTTCATAAAAAAAATAGTAACAATATTTTGACCTTTTCTGATGCCTCAAACTCATTTTCACAGATGATTTTCTCAATTAAGGTCATTGAGAAAATCTTTTGACTCAAATCTTGTTATTCTGATAAAAATCGGATTTATAATCACCACTTTCAAACAAAAAACCCTGCGGTTCTACTAAAATTTTAAGTAGTCCCACAGGGCTTAATTATGGAGTTTTAATCACCTTTAGGTTATTCACTCGCGGTATCCACTGCGCTGGACTGCCGGTACTGATTAACAAGTATATTCACCAACTTTATCCGATTAAATCTTCAAGTGCAAGGCGCAAACCATCTTCATCATTGCTCTTGGCAATGTAATTAGCAACTGCTTTAAGTTCTGCCGTTGCATTGCTCATAGCAACTCCCACACCTGCATACTGGATCATGTCCATATCATTTTCATTATCACCAAATGCAAGCACATCTTCAAGTGGAATGTCGTAATGAGCGCGTATCGCTTCTATACCCGTGGCTTTCGTGACCCCTTTTGCCATCACATCAAATGAAGTTTCAAGCGATTTACAAGTCTCAAGGCCTTCGATCTTTTTTATTTCAGACATGATCGTTTCAAAGATTTCTGGTTTTTCACTCCAGAGCCCAATTTTATAGACGGTTACATCATCCACAAGTGGCATCAAATCTGAGTGAAATGCCACCTTAAAGTGATAAGCATTGGGAAGTTTTTTCATGCCCTCTGCGTATTTATGTGCTAAGTTCATGTTTTTTTCTGAATAAATCATGTCACTATCATAGAGGTGAAAATAAGCATCGTACTTATGACATATGCTCACAACCTCTTTCACCAACGCCTTTGGAATCTCAATTGCTTGAATCACTTCACCTGTCTTCAGATGCTTTACCACAGCACCATTACAGGAGATGAGAAAGCCATCATAATCAAGATCCATAGTGACAATTCGACCTGCATTGTGCATTCTGCCAGTTGCAATTGCAAATAAATGCCCTTGCTCAATTAGATCAAATATCTTATGCCTTGTTTTTTCAGAAATTGTTTTATCGCTTCTCAAAAGCGTTCCATCAATATCACTTACAATTAACTTTTTATTTGCCATTAATTTGCCAATCCTTTTCTATTTCTTTTCATTTAAAATACAACTTACAATTAAAATAGACCTCTTATTCTTATGATCGCCGTTTAAGCTCTCTTTAAGCCCTCTTTAATATCCATTCAATCTCTAAATCCGTTTCAAATTGATAACTACACCAGATCAAAGTCAACTTGTCTAAGGGTAGCATCCGCTTTTATGACTTCAACTTCAACCGTTTGTCCCAGCTTATAGACATTCTTAGTCCTTTCGCCAACCAATTGCATATGTTCTTCATCATATACATAGTAGTCGTCGTCTAAATATTCCATCCTCACTAACCCTTCAATGGTATTCTCTAATTCCACGAACATTCCAAAAGAGGTGATCGTCGAAATGAGTCCAGTAAATTGTTCGCCAATATGACTCATCATGTATTCCGCTTTTTTCATATCATCCACGTCACGCTCTGCCAATTCAGCATTACGCTCTTTCTCAGAACTCTGTAGGGACACTTCATCAACAATTGCCCTTAAAGCCTTGATTCGATCTCCATTGAGTTTGCCTTGTAGCATATCTCTAATGACCCGATGAATCTGTAAATCTGGATAGCGTCTAATCGGTGAAGTAAAGTGACAATAGTACTTGGCCGCAAGTCCAAAATGACCATCATTATTAGGCGAATACCTTGCCTGTTTAAGGGATCTTAGCGTCAATTTGCTGATCACATGCTCTTCTTGACTGCCCTTAACTTCGGATAGCATCTGCTGGATTGCCTTTGGATGCAAGTCTTCTGAATTCCCTTTAATTTTCTTGCCGAAGTTATGCAAAAATTTGTTGAGTGTTTCAATTTTTTCTTCATTTGGAATTTCATGAATCCGATATACAAAAGGCAATTCAAGCCAGAACATATGCTCTGCCACAGTTTCATTTGCCGCAAGCATGAACTCCTCAATAATTTTATGACCAATTCTGCGCTCTAATTTACCCACAAAAATTGGCTTGCCTTCACCATCTAATTGAATTTTAGACTCTGCAAAATCAAAATCAATTGCTCCGCGTCTATTGCGTTTCTTTCTCAAAATTAACGAAAGTTCTTTCATGTTTTCAAATTCGCCGAAGAGCGTCTCATATTTCTCTTTGAGCTCGTGTGAAATTTTACCTTCCACGATGTCAGATACATCATCATAATTCATGCGCTCAACCGTTTTGATCACTGACTCGCAAATCCTGTGATTGACTACGTCACCATTTGGATCAATTTCCATAACACATGACATGGTCAAACGATTCACTTGTGGATTTAAGCTACAGATACCGTTAGAGAGTCTCTCAGGTAACATCGGAATAACACGGTTGAGCAAATACACACTGGTCGCACGTCTAAGCGCTTCTTTGTCTATTTTAGAACGTTCTCTAACATAATAAGAAACATCCGCAATGTGCACACCAAGCTCATAGTTGCCGTTAGGCAGTTTAATCACATGCACGGCATCATCTAAATCCTTAGCGTCTTTGCCATCAATGGTGACGACTTTATAATCTCTAAAGTCTTCCCTCTTTTTAATTTCATCTTCTTCCACTTCAATGGGGATGTTCTCTGCTTCTTGAAGCACTTTCGTATTAAAAACTTCTGGCAGTTTATAGGTTCTGATGATGGATAAGATATCCACTCCCGGTTCACCTGTTTGACCCAAAATCTCAGTGATTTTACCTTCTGGATTTCTTCGATCTTCAGGCCACTTAGAAATTTCAACCACGACTTTATCGCCCTGTTTGGCCCCAAGTGCATTGTTGCGTGAAATGAAGATATCACTTCTTATTCTCTGATCATCAGGGACTACAAATCCAAAGTTCTTACTCTCTTCATATGTGCCCACAATTACCGTGTTAGAACGTTCAACAATCTTGATCACTTCGCCTTCACTCTTCTTGTCAGCTCCACCTACTTTTGTGAGTTTGATCATGACTTTATCGCCATTCATCGCGCCAAAGAGAGCACTTGAAGGGATAAAAACATCCCGCATCTCAACACTTTCAATAATTGCAAAGCCAAAACCCTTGGCAGTCATTTGAATTTTACCTACATATATTTGGAAAAATTCAGGCAAGGCATACTTGCCTTTTTTAGTCTTAATAAGTTTAGCTTCTGCCACCATTTCATCAAGATAAGTAAACATTAAAGGAATATCTTCTTTATCAACATTCATTTGCTCAACTAAATCCATCTCTATAAAAGCTCTTTCACTGTTTGATTTAAAAAATTGCAGTAAATATTCTTTATTCATTTGTTGCCTCCTTTACCGATGCACTATTACAGCCTCGATTATCATCTGCCTTTAGAAAATTTATTCTATAGTAAGATTTATACCTTAATTATAACGTATTAACCTCATAATATATAGAAGACTTATGTAAAATTTATGGAAAGATAAAAAAACTGGCCCTTCAGTAAAAGAAAGAAACCAGCTTAAATCAATGAGAAACATCTAATGTCACTAAAAAATTCTATTTTAGTTTAAAGTGTCAAAAATAGAGCAACACTCTGCCCAATGCTGCTGTTTACAAGAAGTATACGACGCAGCATTAGGCAGAGGGGTTACGCGAAATAAATTTTCCAAACTTTATCTATTTATAACTTACAATATGAACACCTTCTGCTCTGATCACTTCTTCCAAAGCTGTTATCTGATCAGCATCAGGAGATGAAAAATGCTCAGACGGTGTTTTCATGCCAAGAGCTCTATATTTTTCATTGCCAAAAGCATGATAGGGCAACAATTCTATCTGTGGGAGATCCAGTGTTTTCTTAACAAAAATTGCGGTTTGTCTTATGTTTTCCACATCTGCATTGACGCCATTGATAACGGGAATCCGAATCACGACGGGTATCTTTAAAGTGTTCATTTTGACAATATTGTCGAGAATCATTTGATTACTGACACCTGTATAATCAAAATGTATTTGCGCATCCATATGCTTTATATCCACAAATATCAAATCCATTTTTTGAAGTATCGGTGCCACTTTTTCGAATTGAAAATACCCTGAAGTTTCAATACTGAGAGAGATGCCTTGATCATATAGCACATCAACAAGCGCTTTTAATACAGATACTTGGCGCGTAGCTTCCCCGCCAGAAAAAGTCACGCCGCCCTTAGAATATCTGTAAAAAATAGCTTGCCTTTCAATGATTTTTAGAACCTCTTCCACAGTGTATGAATGCACCAGTGGCCTCCGTGCGCCCGTTTCACAAGCTTTCACACATTCACCGCAAGCATTGCACGCCCCACGTGCCTCCATAGAATTGAGATCTATTCCAATATTTTGAGGACACACAGGCACACAAGCACCGCATTTGACACAGAGATCCTCATAATAGGCTATTTTGGGCGCGCTTGTAAATCCTTCTGGATTTGCGCACCATTCACACATCAAGGGACACCCTGCAAAAAAAACAGTTGTTCTTATGCCATCGCCATCATTCACTGAAAAATTCTGTAATTCTAGAAAATCACCCTTTAACAATTTCATATTTATAGGCTCCCTACTGCTCTAATAAGTTTTATGAGCTGTCCTAGCAATTATAGCATCTTGCATAGATTTAGATAGATTGACGAACTGTGTACTATAACCAGCAACTCTGACGAGTAAATCCTTGTACTGCTCAGGTTTTTCTTGAGCTTCCAATAATGTTTCTGTTGAAATCGTATTAAATTGAACGTGAAAACCACCCAGTGCAAAGAAGGTCTGAATCATAGCACCTAGATTACTTTGTCCTCTTTTAGTATTAACCAACTCTTCATTCAATCTTAGATTGAGTAATGTGCCTCCCGAATGGACATCTTGGTTTATCTTTGCAGCAGATCGCATTGCGCTAAGCGGTGTTGACGTATCTGAGCCCGCCACAGGCGATACGCCTTCTGATAAAGGTTCCTTCGCCTTTCTGCCACATGGTGTTGCACCGAGTACTTTTCCAGTTGGCAAATAATTAGAAATCCCCATGAAAGCTGTATTGAAGGCATTTCCATTGATGTCCTTGTACTGATGACAAGTTTTGTAGTAGTAGTTCGCGATTTTTCTCGCTATATCATCCACATAGTCATCATCATTTCCATACTTAGGCACATTTATAGCTTGCTGTCTAAGCGTCTCATAACCTTCCCAATTGACTTCAATAGCATGCATTAAAGTCTTCATGCTCACAGATTGTTCTTCGAAAACTAACTTTTTGATAACCGCTAATGAATTGGCAGTTACAGCAAGTCCGATTCCAGTTAATACTGGCCCAATATTGTATTTAGCACCACAATCCACTAGATCTTTACCACTTACAAGACATTCTTCCATGCACGACGATAAAAACGGTCTTGGTACCATTTCCTTATGCAGTTTTTGAGCTAATAAAGTGGCAATTACCGATTGTTCAATCAAATAATCGAATTGTTTGTAAAAAGCAACTTCTACTTCTTCATAATCTAAAAACTGATGTGGTTTTTTCTCATCAAGGCCTATTGTTTCGCCCAGTAATCTACTCTTCCCTTCATTAAGTGCAAATTCAAGCGCAGCAGTAAAATTGATATTGACGGCTGAGGTCCACTCACTGGTCTTTCTAAAATGTGGCACTACACAGCCACAATTACTCCAATCTCTTGCATCGTCTGGCTCGTATCCAGCATTTAAAAGCATTTGATATCCCACAGTATCATTGTGAATTGCAGGGAATCCAGTGCCTTTACTCACCAGATGTGTCACCTCATCTAAGAAACTTTTTGGACAATCTTGGTGAATCCTCACACTGAGCCCCGGTTGATGCGTTTTTACACGCTCCGTAGCTCTGAGACACATATATGAAAGCTCGTTTGTGGCATCTTTACCTTCTCGCGTCTTGCCACCCACAGTCAAATTTTGGAATTGATTATAACCTGCAAAGAACTCTGCAGTATTAGCTGATATTGTCCACACCCATTCAGAAAGCTTAAGCCAATAGGATTCTATAAGCTCTTGAATTTCATTATCCGTCATGATGCCATTGTCAATATCTGTTCTATAATAAGGGTACATGTATTGATCAAATCGCCCTGGATTTAACGCCAATGGGTTTTCAGATAGAATGCCTCCCAACTGCGTAAACCATACAAACTGAATTGCTTCATAAAATGTTGAAGGCGGGTTCTTAGGCACTTTGGCACAAACTTCTGAAATCTTGATGAGTTCAGCACATCTGGTTTTAGAACTTTCCCTTGCAGCCACTTCTTTAGCCTTTTCAGAATACCTTTCCGCCAATCTGATGATGCCTTGTGAAGTCAAAATGATAGATTCATAAAATTCTCTTTTCTTAAGGTCTTCTGCATCCGTACGTGATAGTTTCGAAAGAGCAATCTTAGCATCTTCAATAATACCACCAAACCCTTTTTTAAAGAGAACCCCTTCATAATCAGGTGTAATCTCGCCAACAGCTTGTCTCCATTTGGAATCATTGTCCACAAAACCTGTATCTACAACCACTTTTGCAGTTTCCTTAGGCAGCTGAGATAAAAAGGCTTCTTCTAATGACTTGCCTTTCCAGTAAGGAAAAATATGCTTGCGAATATAAGACTTTTGACTTGTTGTAATCACATATGGGTCTTGAACTCTATTGGAAAAATTGTCCATTTCACGATCTACCCAAGTCCATGAAAACTCTGGCGTCAATATCCCACAGCGTCTGTGTTCTCCCACAGCCCCTACAATGAGTTCTCCTTCAAATATATTGACCGTCAATTCTTCACAAGTATCTCTAAAAGCTTTTGCTCTTCTAATTGGTACAGCTTCACCTTCTGTCTTCATATGAGATTCTGTCCAAATTTTTGCACGATCATATGAAATAGAAGGTTTGTTATTGATATACTGTTGCCTTGCATTTTCAATTCTTTCTGTTAACATCGTTTAAATCCTCCTAAAAAGTTCTGGATAGAGTTATGGACTACTACATGAGATCATAATAAGTTCAATCATTTTGTATCTCTTTTATATTTTTCCTCTATTAAAGTGCTATAGTCTTATAATATGTCCCATTCATTATGTTTAAGTGCATATTATACGTTATAGCATCCTCAGATTTTAAATTAAAACCAGAATTGTAATCATTCTGGTTTTTTAGTGCTGTTAATGCTGTTTAGTACTTTATAATACTTTGTAATACGACAACATCGTCATAGGGATTACTATAAGTGTGTGGTACATTTGCTTTGAATTTCAACGCCTCCGGTGCTTTCAAAATAAATTCCTGATCCGCAACTGTTAAAACCAAAGTCCCGCTTGTAACAACAAGGTATTCCTCAGTAGAGTTAAAATGCGGTGGCGATGTATGTTTTGCCCCCGGTAGCAGTTTTATATAAAAATATTCAAATCCTGATAGCGGATCAAATGGAAAAACATCATATAAAATCATTTTATTATCGGATTCATAAACAGGTTTCAATTGATCAATTTTGATGGCTTCATAATTTTCATCATGAGTGCCTATGAGATCTGAAAAAGCAATTCTCAATCCTGCAGAAATTTTCCACAATGTTGAAATGGTCGGATTGGACTCTCCTCTTTCTATCTGACCAATCATAGCTTTACTGACGCCTGTCAGCTTAGCAGTTTCTTCAAGGGTTAAGCCTCTCTCAAATCTGTTTTTTTTTAAAACTGTGCTGATATTTGAACTTGGGTCTGTCATCTTATAAGTCCTCTTTCTTAACCGTTATAGCATCTATATAATTAATATAGCATCTAAAAAGAGATTTGTCGATTCTTTTTCAGATATTTTATACTTATTTTATGCTTAATCTAGGCCTATTTTGTAGCTTAAAACGGTATTATAATATGTTATAATTGATATAAGTCGAATACTAATTTCAGGAGATTTCTATGGTTTATTATATTCAAATAGGACTTTTTTCTTTAATGATACTCATCGTAATTTATTATAATGTCCGCTCGGATCTCAATAGGGATAAAATGGATCGTAAACTCTTTGAAGCCCTTATTCTTTCCACTGCCTGTGTTACAGTTTTAGATGTGCTCATGTATTTAGTGGATATGAGATCAGGCTCGTTTTTTTTGTCTGCAAATCAACTGGTAACATGTCTCTATTATATATTTAACCCAATCCCTTGTCTCATCTGGTGTTTGTACGCAGATATACTTATATTTGATAGTCCCTCTCGCTTAAAAAAAATGTTTACCGTGATGATCATTCCCACCATTGTGTTGACTCTGCTCTCTATTATGAGCATATCTAAAGGTTTTTTTTTCTATATCGATACTTTTAATAAATATCATCGCGGGACATACAATTGGCTTTTAACGCTCATATGCTGTTTTTATTTATTCTATACTTTTTTAATCACTCTTATAAATCGAAAAAACATCAGTTCCAAAGATTTTTTTCCGATGTTATTTTTTCTTTTTCCACCCATTATTGGATTTATGATTCAAATTCGTTTTCAAGGTGTGTCAACGCTATGGATGAGTGTTACTTTTTCAATCCTTGTGATCTATATAAATATTCAAAAAATCAATGTATCCACGGATTACTTGACAGGGTTATACAACCGCAGACAACTCGATTCACATCTAAAGCGCTTTAGCCATTTCCAATCTTCAGCACATAAGATTGCTGGCATGATGATAGATTTAAACGATATGAAGAGTATTAATGACTCACAAGGTCATATGATGGGCGATATTGCTTTAGAGCAAACCGCATTGATTCTAAAGAAAAGTTTTCATAAAGACGACTTTATTGCACGGTACGGCGGCGACGAATTCGTAATCATCTTTATGGTCAAAGACTATGATGGCTTATCGCAAACCGTTTCCCGTGTTGAATCTAATCTTGAGAAATTTAACAAGAATACGACATTTCCTTTTAAATTAAGTTTTAGCATTGGATACGATCTTTTTGACCCCAAAAAACAAGCGACAATTGACGATTTCATAAGATATTTGGATCAGAAAATGTATCTTTCAAAAGAACAATACCACAAGTTACACGATATGCCAAAACTCCGGTGAGACCTTCAATCGTACCATTTGTCAAGGGTACAAATCGCTTTTAAAGTAAGCCATTTTGAAGGCTCACCTTTTTTCTCTATATTCACCAACATCTTTCCATTGAAGGTATTTTCAAGATACCATTTACCATCAGCCCTTCTTTTTTGAATCAACAAATCCTTTGCTTCCTCCATACGTTGATCCCTTACACCCAAATTCACGAGAATCTCCATAATTTCTAAAATATCTGTTTGATACATTATATACTTTTGGATTCATCTAATCTATTATATGCAAGAGCTTTCAATAATTTTCGATGCTTCTTGATGATTTTTAATCCTACCCTGTCCACAATATATTTGAGTATGCTAAAAAAGAGCCCCTATATGGGCTCTTTTGAAAGCGTTATGATTATTATTGAATTATTGTTTAAACTAATTATAATGTTTGATTAATGATTATTTTTTTAATAGGATCTTCCCATTTTCAGATCTAAATGGACGGCCTATCTCTATAATAATGAACCCATAGATGCGAATAAAGGTGCAAATACAAGCGAAACAATTGTCATTAGTTTGATTAAGATATTGATCGATGGCCCTGAAGTATCCTTAAATGGATCGCCTACTGTATCTCCAACAACAGAAGCTTTATGTGCTTCTGAACCTTTACCACCATAATGACCTTCTTCAACGTATTTCTTAGCATTATCCCATGCACCACCTGCATTTGCCATGAAGATTGCCATGAGAACACCTGTTACTAAAGCGCCTGCTAACATACCGCCAAGTGCTTCTGGTCCTAAAATTAGACCAACAACGATTGGTGCAAGCACTGCCATGATCCCTGGAATCATCATTTCTTTAAGCGCAGCACCAGTACTGATGTCTACACAACGCGCATAATCAGGTTTAGCAGTACCTTCCATGATGCCAGGAATCGCTTTAAATTGTCTACGCACTTCTTCGATCATTTGGAAAGCTGCCTTACCCACTGATTCCATAGTCATTGCTGAGAACAAGAAAGGTAGCATACCACCAATAAATAACCCTACCACAACTTTAGGGTTTAAAACATTGATCGTTTCAAGATTAATAGCTTGAGAGTACGATGCAAATAATGAAAGCGCAGTTAATGCTGCAGAACCGATTGCAAAACCTTTACCGATTGCTGCTGTTGTATTGCCCACGGCATCTAGTTTATCTGTGATCTTTCTAACTTCTTTTGGTAATTCACTCATTTCTGCAATACCACCAGCATTATCTGCTATAGGACCATATGCATCTACCGCCACAGTAATACCTGCTGTCGAAAGCATCCCTACTGCTGCTAGTGCAATACCATAAAGATCCATAAAATGATATGCTAAAAGTGTCGCCGCTGAAATGAAAAGAATTGGCCACATTGTTGAGACCATACCCACTGCAAGACCAGAAATAATGGTAGTTGCTGGACCTGTTAGAGATTGTTCAGCTATTTTTTTTACATATCTGTAATCTCCAGAAGTGTATATTTCAGTAACAACGCCAATTAAAGTCCCACATACAAGTCCTGCTCCAATTGCATAAAATGCCGAAAGACTATTAAAGAAATAATTGCTTAAGAAATAGGCTGCAACCAACACCAAAAATCCACTTGCATATGTCGATTTTTTTAGAGCACTATGAGGATCAGAATTTTCATTCCCTTTTACAAAGAATGTCCCTATGATCGATGCTAGAATACCACACCCTGATAACAAGAGCGGGAAGTAAGCACCTTCTACACCATATACCGCTAACCCAAGCGTAATCGATGCAATAATAGAACCCACATATGATTCAAATAAATCGGCTCCCATACCTGCAACATCACCTACGTTATCGCCTACGTTATCAGCGATTACTGCTGGATTTCTCGGATCATCCTCTGGAATACCTGCTTCAACTTTACCCACAAGGTCGGCACCAACATCTGCCGCTTTAGTGTAAATACCGCCGCCAACACGTGCAAAGAGTGCAATTGAAGAAGCACCAAGTCCAAAACCAGTTACAATCTGCGGATCTTTAAAAACAAAATAAAGTATGCTGACACCAAAAAGGCCAAGCCCCACAACGGACATGCCCATTACAGCACCACCTGAAAAAGCAACTGACAAAGCTTTATTCATGCCATTTTCTTTTGCAGCAAAAGCCGTTCTCACGTTAGCTTTCGTTGCAACTTGCATACCGAAAAATCCTGCCAAAGCAGAAAAAAATGCACCACATAAAAAAGCGATTGCAGTTTGATAGCTCTGTAATCCAACAGCGATAGCGATTGCTAAAACACCTGCAAAGATAACTAGAACTTTATACTCTCTTCTCAAGAAAGCCATAGATCCTTCGTGAATATAAGAAGCAATCTCATTCATTCGATCATGCGTGACCGTTACTGTATCGATTTTTCTTATAACCAAGAAGAATGCGAACGCGAGTGCTATAATCCCTATACCCGCTGAATATAATGCGTAGTTCATTTAAAATTCCTCCCCACAATAAAGATTTAATGAAAACAAACACACTAGTTTAAACTTTTCTTCTCATAACATGGTCAAGTAACAAGCTCTTTTCCACTAACCATCATAACGTAAGTTGCTAAAAAGAGATCCGTTACGCCTCTTAAATTGTTTCTCAACAAAACTTGGTTTTGTAAAGAATATTTTCGCTGATGATTTTACCGATTGGTGCCTCAGTAAAACCTTTCTGCTCAAATTGTTGTTTATAATAAAACCCTTGGCATTGAGCCATCGGATTATTATCACTTTTGCACAATAAAATGAAATATCTTGTGCAACACTTCTAGATATTATTGAAACTCATTGCATCATAATTATCCCTAATCAAAACTGCCATGGATCAAATGATTTCCTGCCAATTTACCTCATGCAGATTAGAGATAAAAAAATATACAAAAATAGGTGTAGACCTATTTTTGTATATATGCTAATAGTAATGCTGATACCATAAATACTATCGCTGATATTTTTGTCACTTTATCAAATTTATCATCATAGTCTCTCGCCTTATTTTTACCCCATATTTGTTCAGCGCCGCCACCAATTGAACCTGATAATCCCGCTGATTTACCGGATTGTAACAATATACTCGCAATTAAGACTACCGATGCCAGTACTAAAAACACAGTTACGATTGTCGAAAACATTTTAACACCTCCGTTTATACTTGCTTAACATAGGTATTTTAACACAGTATGTCCTAAAATACAATTAATTGTTTCTTTTTTATCAAAAATGCACAAAGGCTTGATGTTGCTATTCATCAAGCCTTTGAACAATTCACCCTAGTTTGTAACCAAAATTTGCTATTTACATTTACTTCTAGCTTGAGATGCTAACTCAAGTCAGCTTAAAACTAAAATAGACAAGTATTTCCTTTTATTTATCTTAAATTGTAGAATGCAGATAATCCCGCATAGATCGCATTATCGCCTAATTGTTCTTCAATTCTTAATAATTGATTGTATTTTTCAACACGGTCAGTTCTAGCAGGTGCACCTGTTTTGATTTGACCAGAGTTAACTGCTACTGCCACGTCTGCAATCGTTGAATCCGCTGTTTCACCAGATCTATGTGATGTAACTGTAGCGAATCCAGCTCTTTTTGCCATTTCAATTGCATCTAATGTCTCAGTTAATGAGCCAATTTGATTTAATTTAATGAGGATTGCGTTAGCTGATTTTTCTTTGATACCTCTTGATAATCTTTCAGTGTTTGTAACGAATAAGTCATCACCAACAATTTGAATTTTACTGCCTAGTTTTTCAACCATTAACTGCCAACCTGACCAGTCTTCTTCATATAAACCGTCTTCGATTGAGATGATTGGATATTTTTCTAAAAGGTTCGCATAATAGTCTACCATTTCAGCTGAAGTATATTCTTTACCATCACTTGCTAAAGTGTATTTACCTGTTTTTTCATCGTATAATTCATTAGCTGCAACATCAAGCGCCAATCTGATTTGCTCACCTGGTTTATAACCTGCTTTTTCAATTGCTTCCATGATTACTTTTAATGCATCTTCATTTGTAGGCAGATTTGGTGCAAAACCACCTTCGTCGCCTACGCCTGTTGCTAAACCTTTTGCTTTAAGAACGCCTTTAAGAGTATGGTAGATTTCTGCTCCCCATCTTAAAGCTTCTTTGAAGCTCGTTGCACCAACAGGTAAAATCATAAACTCTTGAATGTCCACGTTGTTATCTGCATGAGCACCACCGTTCATGATATTCATCATTGGCACTGGCAAAGTTTTAGCGTTTGTACCTCCAACATACTCATATAATGATAAACCTACAGATTCTGCAGCTGCTTTTGCGCATGCAAGAGATACCCCTAAAATTGCATTTGCACCCAATTTAGCTTTATTTGGTGTGCCATCTAATTCGATCATTAACTTGTCAATACCCACTTGATCAAATACATCCCAACCTTCTAATTCAGGTGCAATGATTTCATTGACATTGTGAACTGCCTTTTCAACGCCTTTTCCTAAATATCTGCTTTTGTCGCCATCTCTTAATTCCACTGCTTCAAATGCACCTGTTGATGCACCTGATGGTACTGCTGCTCTACCCATAGAACCGTCTTCTAAAAATACTTCTACTTCTACAGTAGGGTTGCCTCTTGAGTCAAGAATTTCTCTTGCAAATACATCAGTAATAAATGACATAACGAATACCTCCATATAATATATAATTTATGTGTCACATTTTCATGTGTTGGTAACTTATTTTTTTTCAGCTTGCCTGTGGACAAACTCACAAAATAATAGACTGCCCAGTCATTTCAACTGGTTTTTCAAGTTCCATCATTTCGAGCAATGTCGGTGCGAGATCACAGAGCTTCCCTTCTCCTGACAGTTGTGGATTTCCAACACCGCCCACGATACAAGGCACGCGATTGGTCGAATGTGCTGTCATAGGTTCGCCTGTTTCAGTTAACATTTCTTCTGCATTGCCATGATCGGCAGTGATGATGAAATTTCCACCAAGGGACTCTAACTTACTGACAATCTTACCTAAACACGTATCCACCGTTTCCACCGCTTTTATAGCCGCTGGAATGATCCCCGTATGTCCAACCATATCTGCATTTGCAAAGTTTAAAATGATCAGATCATATAAATCTTTATCCAGTTCCTCTAAGAGTCTTTCCGTTACTTCATAAGCTGACATTTCTGGCTTAAGATCGTAAGTCGCCACTTTAGGAGAGGCAATAAGTGCTCTATCTTCTCCTTCATTTGGCGCTTCAACGCCACCATTGAAGAAGAACGTCACATGTGCATATTTCTCAGTTTCGGCAATTCTAAGTTGCTTTTTACCAAGTTTCGCCATATATTGTCCAAGCGTATTGTCAATGGTCTGCGGTTTATAAGCCACTGAAACGTTTGGCATCATTTTATCATATTGAGTTAAACACACATAGGTCGTTTCAAAATAATCTCTTTTAAAACCATCAAAGTTTTCATCCACAATCGTTCTTGTGATTTCTCTAGCGCGATCTGGTCTAAAATTGAAAAAGATCACAGAATCATTTTCACCAACAGTTGCAACAGGTTTACCATCTTTAACAATCCTCGTTGGGATGATGAACTCATCTGTTACACCCGCTTCATACGAAGCTTCCATAAGTGAAACGGCGTCTTCTGCACTAGCACCTTCACCGCGAACAAGCATATTATATGATTTTTCAATACGCTCCCATCTCTGATCTCTATCCATAGAATAATATCGACCAGAAATCGATGCAATCACACCAAAGTTAATTTCAGCCATATAAGCTTCAAGAGCCTTAACATAATTAATGCCACTCGTAGGTGAAGTATCTCTACCGTCCATAAAACCATGTACATATATATTATCTAAGCCTTGATCTTTTGCAAGTTTTATAACGGCTTTTAAATGCTCAATATGACTGTGCACGCCACCATCTGAAAGCAGTCCCCAAGTGTGAAGTTTTGTGCCATTTGCCTTAGCCTTTTCTATAGCGAGCAACAATGCTTCATTTTCAAAGAAATCACCGTCTTTAATGGATTTAGTGATTCTCGTAAGCTCTTGATAAACCACACGGCCTGCGCCAATATTGAGATGGCCTACTTCAGAGTTACCCATTTGTCCCTCTGGTAAACCAACATCTAATCCGCTTGCGCCAATTAGTGTATGAGGGTATTTTTCAAGATACTGGTCATAATGAGGCGTATTTGCAAGAACGACCGCATTCCCAGTATCAGTTTCACTTTGTCCCCACCCATCCATTATAATGAGTGCTGTAGGTTTTTTCATAATTTACTCCTTAGAAATTTACAAGTTGAACGAAATCAGCCTCTAGAAGGCTAGCGCCACCAACAAGTGCGCCATCGATATCCGATTCATTCATAATTTCTTCTACATTAGCAGGTTTTACACTTCCGCCATATTGAATTCTAACTTCTTCAGATACAGCATCTGTATATAGGTCTTTAAGAACTTCTCTGATATATGCAATCACATCATTTGCATCTTGACTGCTAGCCGTTTTACCAGTTCCAATCGCCCAAATCGGCTCATATGCCACAACAATTGTAGGGACATCTTTAGCGTCAATGCCTTCAAATGCATTTACAATTTGAGTTTTACATACATCTTTTGTTTCGCCAGCTTCTCTTTGTTCTAAAGTTTCACCCACACAAACAACAGGTACAAGCCCTTTTGCAAGTGCTTTCTTAGTTTTTAGATTTACTGTTTGATCTGTTTCTCCATAGTATTGTCTTCTTTCAGAGTGACCGATGATCACATGTGTTACACCGATCTCAAGTAACATATCCGCAGTTACCTCTCCTGTGAAAGCGCCTTTATCTTCAAAGTGCATATTTTGAGCACCGATTTTGATATTTGAGCCTTTTGCAGCCTCAACCATGTTTTGAAGTAAAGTATAAGGTGCACAGATCAACACTTCTACGTCTGTATTTGCCACATCCGGTTTGATTGCCTCAACAAAGGCAACACCCTCTTTAATTGATTTATGCATTTTCCAGTTTCCTGCAATAATTGGTTTTCTCATGCTATGCCTCCTATTTTTCGTTTAGCGCGTCTATTCCAGGTAGTACCAATCCTTCTAAGAATTCGAGTGATGCACCGCCACCTGTTGAAATATGCGTCATTTTATCACCAAATCCTAAAATATTCACAGCAGCAGCACTATCGCCACCGCCAATGACAGTTGTCGCATCTGAATCAGCAAGTGCTTTTGCCACAGCAATCGTCCCTTTAGCGAAGTTTTCAAATTCAAATACGCCCATTGGACCATTCCAGACAACTGTTTTTGCTTTGGCTACTGCAGCCGCATAATTTTCAGCTGTTTTAGGACCAATATCAAGTCCCATATAATCTGCTGAAATATTTTCATCTTTTGTTACAATTGGTGCTGAATCCTTATTAAACTCAGCTGCCACAATGTGATCCACTGGTAATAATAATTCAACGCCTTTAGCTTTTGCATTTTCAAGCATTTGTTTTGCATAGTCTACTTTGTCTGCTTCGATTAAAGACTTACCCACTTCAAAACCTTGTGCTTTTAAGAAAGTATAAGCCATACCACCACCGATGACAAGCGTATCTACTTTTGTTAATAAGTTTTCAATGACTTTGATCTTGTCAGAAACTTTGGCACCACCAAGGATTGCACAGAAAGGTCTCTCAGGACTATCAACTGCTTCCCCTAAGAATTTAAGTTCTTTTTGAATTAAGTACCCACATACTGCAACTTCAACAAATTCGGTAACACCAACGGTTGAAGAATGCGCTCTATGCGCTGTGCCAAATGCATCATTGACATATATATCTGCGATAGAAGCTAAATCCTTTGAAAAAGCTTCGCCGTTTTTTGTTTCTTCTTTTCTAAATCTTGTATTTTCAAGGAGCATCACTTGACCTTCAGTTAATGATGCAGCTGCTGCTCTCGATTTTTCTCCAACTACTGCTTCTTCTGAATTGAAAATAACGGTTTGTCCCAACAATTCAGAAAGGCGGTCTGCTACAGGTTTTAAACTGAATTTGGATTCAAACGCTTTTGGTTTTCCAAGATGTGAACAGAGGATCAATTTTGCGCCATTCTTTACTAAGTATTCAAGAGTAGGCATAGCACCTAAAATTCTGCTTTCATCTGTGATTTTGCCCTCTTGAATAGGGACATTAAAATCACATCTGACCAAGACTTTTTTGCCTTTAACACTAATATCTTCTATGGTTTTCTTGTTATACATAACCTTGCGCCTCCAAGTTATATTTTATATTTCATAATGTTTCCCAAAGGGAACATATCTATTTGATCGATATATATAGTAAGCCCTGAAATAAAATTTCAGGGCTATTGTCTATTAGAACCGAATTATAATCCTTTTTGAACCATTAATGAAACTAGGTCTACAACTCTGTTTGAGTAACCCCACTCATTATCATACCAAGATAAAATTTTAATCATGTTATCACCCATAGTCATAGTTGATAAACCATCGATGATTGAACTTCTTGGATCTTGTCTGTAATCAATTGATACTAATGGCTCATCAGAGAATCCTAAAATACCTTTTAAAGACCCTTCAGCAGCCGCTTTAAGAGCAGCGTTAGCAGCTTCAGCTGTAACAGGTTTAGCCGTTTCAAATACGATATCTACAACTGATACTGTAGGTGTAGGTACTCTCATCGCCATACCGTTTACTTTTCCTTTAAGCTGTGGAAGTACCAAAGCAACAGCTTTTGCAGCTCCAGTTGTGGTTGGAATCATACTTTCAGCTGCTGCTCTAGCTCTTCTTAAATCTTTGTGAGGAGCATCAAGAATTTTTTGGTCATTTGTATAAGCATGAACTGTAGTCATTAAACCTTTAACAATGCCAAATTCTTCATCTATTACTTTAGCAAAAGGTGCTAGACAGTTAGTTGTGCATGAGGCATTTGAAACTATGTGATGTTTTGCAGGATCATAGTCACTGTCATTAACGCCTAAAACTATTGTAACATCTTCGTTTTTAGCAGGTGCAGAAATAATTACTTTTTTAGCACCAGCTTCAATATGTTTCGCTGCTTTAGTTGCATCAGTGAATAAACCAGTTGATTCAACAACAATGTCAACACCTAATGCTTTCCAAGGTAATGCACCTGGATCTCTTTCAGCAAAGATTTTGATTTCTTTACCATTTACGATTAAGCTACTGTCTTTTGCTTCAACAGTACCGTCAAACTTTCCAAATAATGTGTCATACTTTAACAAATGCGCTAATGTTTCTGCACTTGTTAAATCATTGATTGCAACGATTTCAAAACCTGGATTTTCTAAACCCATTGCTACTTTAAATGCATTTCTACCAATTCTACCAAAACCATTAATAGCTACTTTTACCATTTTTAAATCCTCCTTAAAGTTATAAAAGTTCGTTGATTTTCTTAGCTGTTTGTTCATCTGTGACAAGAACTAAGTTTGGATTGAGCTTGCTGATAGCAATTATAGATTCAGCCTTATCTATACCTCCAGCAACTGCTATTACATCCTTGAGAGCTTTAAATTTATCTAAATCAATACCGATAGTACTGATTTCGTGGACTATTTCACCGTCTTTATTGAAGTAATATCCAAATGATTCGGCCACGGCACCTTTTTCAAGAATACCTTCGATTTCATCGGCATCTAACACTCTACGCGTTGCCATGACATCTGCACGTCCAATACCAAAGAGCAAGACGTCAAGTTTGTCAATATACTCTAAAATACGCTTGATATTAGGTTCATTTTTCAATTCTTCAATGGTTGCCTTTGACAGGTTATCTTGTGTATAAAGCATCTGGTACTTTGCACCAAGCTTATTGGATAGTATTTCTGCAAGTGTGTTGGCTTGATATTCATTTTTATTCCCAAGACCACCTCTGGCAGGGACAACCATGATATCGTTATGGTCAAATTGCGTCCATTCCGCTTTATACCCAGTAATTACTTTTTCTATCGAAGAACCTCCTGTTAATCCAATAATACTTTTTGAATTAATGAGAGTGCTCAGATATTTTGCTGCTTCATAACCAATTTCATTGAGAGACACATGTGCATCATGAAGTCCAACAGAACCAACAATCACTTTTTTGATCTTCAATTTCTCTGAAATTTCAACCTCAAGCTCATTAATGCCGTTAACTTGATAAAAAATATCCGTCAACGATGCCAATACATCTTCACCTTTTTGGGTTATTCTCATGCCATCTGGATAATAATCTATTAAATGATTGTCTTTTAAGATATCACATTCTCTTCTGACAACACGTTCCGTATATCCCATCGTAGTCGATAAAATTCTTCTACCTATGGGCTGGTTAAACTTTACCGTATTTAAAAGGTTAAATCTCAACGGCAAAAGTTCATCCATTTCTGGAAAAGCATACTTTAAAACAAATATTAATTTTTCTCTATCAGAATTTTGTGTTTGTCCCATTTTATCACCAACCATCGGGATGCTATTCATCCTCTATTTTTTTCCGCGTCCCAGCTGTCATAAAAAAAAATGATCAATAAATCGGTGCTCAATTTTCCATTTCAACATTATCTTTTGTGTCCGACTTACATGTTAATTATAGCACCCCAAAAACAAAATACAAGGGTTTTTTGAAAAAAAGTGGACTTTTTTCATCCCCACTGGGTATTTTTTGTCCCTTTCGATTTTTCCCTTTGATTGACCACATTTGAGCCATCCCACGATGCCCCAAAATAATTTCTGCTGACACTGTTTGGGGTTGAACACCCCTCATCACATCTTTCGACTCAAGTCAACGATTAATTTGGCTCCCTTTAAAAAAGGGACTGTCGGGAAATAGATAGTTCCAGAAAAAAATTATAATCAAAAAGGAAATCCTCCTATCAGTGTCGAATAGACATTATAGGAGGATTTTTGTACGAAAAAAAGATGGTCTGACCACCATCTTAATCTCGTTGCACATAGTCTTGCAACATACGTACAAAATAATAAAAACATGCATAATTATTATAACGATTTTTTTGAATTAGGGCAACTACGAATAAATTATAATTTATACCAAATTGGTGTTCCATCAGATGATTCTGTACACATCGTAAAACGTGTTATGAAAGAACTGGATTTCTCCAGTTTGTTAAATCAGTACAGTAGGTTGGGACGAAAAGGTTACAATCCCATTATGTTATTTTCAATACTAGTCTATTCTGCGCTTAGAGGTGTAAGAGCAGTAGACCGAATTGTAGAACTCTGCACAAGAGACCTTGCCTACATTTGGCTTGCTCAAGGAGAAAGGCCACAGCGCGATGCTTTCTATGATTTCATCAATAACAAACTAACGAACGAGATTCTTAAGGACTTACATTATCAGTTCATAAGAAAACTAGAAAAAGAAGGCTTTGTGTCATTAAAAGCGCTGTTCATTGATGGAACAAAAATTGAAGCGAATGCCAATCGTTATACATTTGTTTGGCGCGGCAGTTTAAATTACCACCTTGTAGGATTACTAGATGCTATTGAGAATAGTTATAATGATTACAATACCCTAATTACAGAAAATGCTTACGATGTGAAGTACACACTTTCCACCATGAACATGTTCATAATTGAAGGTATGGAAAAAGTGCGTGAAGTCATCCAAAAGAACCGATTAAGAAAAGTTAACGACAAGAAAAAGTTATCCAATAATGCACTCATTGAGATTGATAACATGTCGCCACTAGAAATGCTTAAAATACAAGCGAAACTTATGGTGATTGCTAAAGGAGAAGGCATTGCATTCGTTGATGGAAAAGGCCAACGGAAAAGCGATCTTCAAAAGCTATACGAAAGATTTGAAGTCTTTGGTGAGCGACTGATGAGATATAAAACATCATTTAAAATCATGAGATCAGATAGAAATAGTTATTCTAAAACAGACTTGGAAGCAACCTTTATGAGGATGAAAGATGATCATATGATGAATGGTCAACTCAAACCGGCTTACAATGTACAGATTGCAGTTGAAAACTACTTTGTGGTGCATAGTTATGTGAGTGCAGATCGCACAGATTACAATCCTTTGATACCCGTACTTGAGATGCATCAAGAACATCTTGGCCACTATCCGAACGAAGTGACGGCAGACAGCGGTTATAGTAGTGAAAAGAACTTGCTTTTTCTTCAGCAAAAAGGGATTGAGAGTTTTATCAAACTCCAAGAACATGAAAGGATGAAAAAGCGTGCTTACAAAGGTGGTATTGGTAAGTATAGAAATATGACGAAAGTAGACTCAGGTTATCTTTGCGCAAATAATCGCTTGATTACATTTGATAAAACACAGGTCAGCCACTCGAAAGGCTATACGCAAACACATCAAGTTTACTCTTGCAAAGATTGCAGTAATTGTGAACTAAAGCCAAAATGTTTATACAAATACGATGAAAACAAGCACCGTGCTAAAAACAAAGTGATAAAAGTCAATGAATGCTGGGACGGTTTAAAAGAAAAATCATACAATAATATACACAGTGACAAGGGCATTCTAAACAGACAAATTCGTTCTATTCAAACGGAAGGTTTCTTTGGAGATATGAAAGCAAACGATAACTTTAGACAGTTTAACCATCGTTCACAAGATAAGGTACTAAAAGAATTTATGCTATTCGCTTTTGGTAAAAACATAGACAAATATCATAAGTTTTTAATGGGTAAAATCAAAAGATTTGAAGGAAAAATTGACCAAGCAGCATAATTTTAATTATGACAATCGTCTCTGGATCAAACCTGTTTTTGTTATGCTCAAAAATCAGGCATAAGTGAGATAAAAACAAAATCCAGATAAAAAAATGCTAGAAAGGACTCAACGTAAGCCTCATTTCTAGCATTTCTTCATGTTTATTGTTTTTCAGAGGTCAATTAGGTATTTTCCCGATTGCCCCTTGATTTCATTAAAACCTTTTCCGTTTTGAAGAAGGCGGAATATTCAATTCATCTCTATATTTTGCAACAGTTCTCCTTGAAATATTAATCCCTTTGCGATTGAGTTCGTCTGTCAAGTATTGGTCACTTAATGGTTTCTTAGAATTTTCACCATCAATCATTTCCTTAATAACAATTTTCACACTTTCTGAAGAAACACCCTCACCACTTGCACCTTTGACACCACTTTGGAAAAAATACTTGATTTCAAAGAGTCCATTTGGGCATTGAATGTATTTACCATTAACCGCCCTGCTCACTGTGGACTCATGTACTTCTACCTCATCAGCGATATCTTTTAAGTTCAGAGGTTTCAAATACAATAATCCCTTTTCAAAAAATTCATATTGATACTCTATAATGGCCTTACAAACCTTATAAATGGTGTTTCGTCTTTGCTCTATACTCTTTATAATTCGAAGTGCCGCCTGTAGATTTTTATTGAGGTAGTCACTGGTGAGCTCGTCTCTATTCACATTTTTAAGCATAGCTTTATAAAATCCATTAATCTGAAGTCTCGGATTTGCGGCCTCATTAACCGCAATAACGTATTCACCTTTTACCTTTTCAACGTAAACATCTGGCACAATATACCTTACATCTCTCATGGAAGCAAACAATCGACCGGGCTTTGGTTCAAGCGTTTTAATATAGTCATAAGCAAGTTGGACGCGTTCAACTGTCTCGTTGATTTTTTTGGCGATTTGGGCAAATCTCTTCTGTCCTAAATCCTCGATATAATCTTTAACCAATATTTCTTCAATACTATCCTCAAAACCTTGTTGATACATCTGTATGAGCAAGCATTCCTTTAAGTCTCTTGCACCAACACCTGGCGGATCAAAAGATTGAATCAATCGTATCAGCGTTTCCAATTCATCTAATGAGAGCTTGAAAAACTCAGCCGTCTCTTCCATATTTATTTCTAAATAACCATTATCGTTGATACTTTCAATTATAAATTCACCAATATTATAAAAACGCTTCTCTAATTTTGCAAATTTTAACTGCATCAAAAGATAATCTTTTAAAGTCTCTTCAGCAGCAACAAAATTATCATAACTGAATTCTTGATCAAAATCATAACTGACATTGCCCATAGGTCTGGCGTCTTCAAAATAATTGATCATTTCTTCCCAATCAATTTCTTTCTTGATGCCTTTATCCAAATCATATTCATAATCGGGCTCTGCTTCTACATCATTATCAACTTTAAGTGGTTGTGTTTCCTCTTGATCTGTTGCAGCATTGGAGAGCTTCTCCAAAATTGGGTTGTTAAGAAGTTCTTCTTCAATGAATTCATTTAGTTCTTGTGCATTGTATTGTAGAATTTCAATCGCTTGTTTCAGCTCTGGCGTCATAATTAACTTTTGTGTTTGAACTAAATTTAAATTAAAATTCATCTTCATATTAATTTCACCCATTCTTTGTTATTTCACTAGAAATATTGTCAAATATTGTGAGTTCTACGTTCCTCTCTAAAACACTTCTTTATTATAGCAAATTTGCTGCCACTTTTGAACACAAAATGTACAAGTCTTTTATCTCAAAATGAAAGAAAAAAAGATATCAGCTTCAAGCTCATACCTTTTTTAATCTTTATCCATTATAAATTTGGATCAGTTCCATGAGATCTTCTTTAGAAATCGGTTTTGAAAAATAATACCCCTGATAGTAATCGCAATGTCTTTCTTTAAGCCAATTAAACTGTGCTTCATTCTCAACCCCTTCTGCAACCACTTTAATATTGGAGCGATGTGAAAAATCAATCATCATCTCAATCAAGTTTTCATACTTTTCATCCACAAAAATCTGATCGATAAATTTTTTATCAATTTTGATAACCGCTATGGGCATAATGCCAATGTGGCTCAATGAAGAATAACCTGTTCCAAAATCATCTAGATGAATTTCCACCCCTCCATTGGATAAAGTTGTTAGCGTCCTAATGACGTCTTCATAACTTTCAGAGATGGCGCTCTCAGTAACTTCAATTTGAATGTTGGAATGCTCAATCCCATTTTCTTCAAATGTCTGAAATACTTTTCCCGAGTATTGAGGATTGAGAATTTCAAGTATAGAGGCATTTATAGCAATCGGAATACAATTCAAATGCCTAGCTTCAACAGTCTTGATCATATCACAAACAGATTGCATCACGAATTCACCGATTTCAGCAACCACACCATTCATTTCCGCAAGTGGAATAAATGTATACGGTTCTATTTCACCGTTTTCTGGATGATGCCATCTGATCAACGCTTCTGCACTCTTTAGTTGACTATTTTGATCAAATTTAGGCTGATATACCACATAAAATTCTGCATTGGCAATCGCTTTCTTCAAATTTGTAACCAAATAAGAGGTTGCTTGAAGCTGCTCGTAATAGCTATTCTTAAACCAAACGATTTTGCTATCCCCACTGAGATGTCCCGACATCAATAGAGCAGATTCTGCATATTCTACCCATACCTCTGGTTCTATCGTGTCTCTATTTAGATGAACTGCACCCACTTCAAGACTAAGAGAAAATCCCATAGAATTGATGAGTTCATTCTTTAAAAAAATCTCATAGAGCCTATTGAATATTTTATCTATATCCGCTTCTGAGATATCCATTGTAATGAGTACGGCATATAACCCACTTCCCAAACTATAGAGTTCGTTCGTGGAATAGGGTTCAAAATACTGATGAATTTCAGCACCTATTATGAAATGAAGCATCTCAAAAATCGTATTTCCAAGTGTATAATTTAACTTTCCTCGATCTTTTACTGCTAATAACAGCAAGATCTTTGAATTGTTCTTTTGACGCTCTCTGAGCCTTTGATAAAGGTGTTCTTTGTTACTAAAACCCGTTTGACTTTCATGAAATGCTAAAAATTCAACTTTTTCCTGATAGCGTTTAAGTTCATCATAATTGGATTTAAGGGTTTCTTCTGAAGCTAACATCTCTTCATATAATGCTTGAATTTCTATTTTTTGTTCTAATAATTCTGATTTTTGTCTACTTAGAGAGTCAATCAAATCAATCTCGTCGAGTTCACGTTTAACCATAAAAAAAAGCGCAGATACCGTAAAAGCACCCAACAGCAAAACAGATATATAGTGTTCTATTGCTGGCAAAGGACTAATGTGCCCATCGAGAACAAAACTTCCCACAAGAATCGTGCATAAAATAGAGGCACTTGATAGAAAAAAATATGACATGACATGCTCATTAATTTTATATTTTTCAATGAAAACTTTTCCACATTTAAAAAAGATGATGTTCACACCAAACAAAATCAAATTCGGCAAAGCATCAATCCCATATACCATATATTTGAAGATTGATATGATAAAGGCTATGATGACTCCTGGCGTTATACCCCAAAAATAAGTTGCCAATCCTGTTAAGAAAAATCTGCCATCCGGAATATCTCTATATCCAAATCGATCCATAGCGTAAATCTGAAAACACGCAATCAAGGCAATTAAAAAGCCAATATAGTAGACTTGGCTTTTAAAAGCAATGCGCCTATTTAAAATAACGATCACATAGTAGGTTAAGAGAAATATCAATCCATAACTCATTAGCAATTTCAAAATAAATTCGATGTAATCTGTCATCACTGTCTCCAATACACTATTAGAAAAATTTAAAATACTGGTTTAAATATACCCATTCTCAGTGGAAAATATTCACAAAATAAAAAAGTGTTTTAACCCTACTGCTTTCGAAAAACAGCAAGATTCAAAACACTTTTCTATAATGTAATCTAAAGTTTATCTATGACCTTTTTCATATGCAGTACCAACAGCCTTTGGCGCAACTGCTCTACCAATAAAGCCAGACAAGACAATAATGGTAGCTACATAAGGTAACATTTGTAGAAATTCTGATGGTACAAAGTCAAAGCCAAGCGTAGAAGCCTGAATTTGAAGCGCTTCGCAGAAACCAAAGAACAGACTGGCAAACATTGCACCTACAGGATGCCATTTTCCAAAGATCATGGCAGCAAGTGCAATAAAACCTTTCCCAGACGTCATCCCCTCTCTAAAAAGGCTAATCGTACCAAGAGACATGGAAGCACCAGATATCCCTGCCATCATGCCAGAAATACCTACGCATATATATCTGATTTTATAGACATTGATGCCCACTGTATCTGCAGCTCTTGGATGTTCGCCAACCGCTCTAATTCTCAGACCAAACGGCGTCTTATACAGCACGTAATAAGAGACTGCCACTGCAACAAATGCCAGATAGACAAATGGCGTCATGCCACTAAACAACTTTCCTATAAGAGGTATATTCTCTAAAAAGTGAAATGGATTTGTAGTCAGTGCTCTTTCCACAGAATCTGTCTGTCCTGATCTCTTCCAAACAAGTTCTAGTAAAAATGCCGTAATGCTCGTTGCAAACAAGTTGATCGCCGTACCGACAACAACTTGATTCCCTTTCAAATGTATCGAAAGCACTGCCAATATCATTGAAGTCAAAATACCAGCAACCATTGCCGCAAGTACACCAAGCCAAGGCATATTCGTAAATTCAGTCACTAGGATCGCAAAGAATGCGCCCATGATCATCATACCTTCTAGTGCGATGTTCGTAATACCTGATCGCTCAGTGAAAACACCGCCAAGCGCTGAAAATATCAAAGGTGTTGCAAGTCTCAACGCAGATGCAAGTAAAGCAATAAATACAACCATTATTTTTGCACCTCCTGAGTTTTATTTTTGAAAAATTTCTTTTTGATATCTGGCAAATATTTCGCAACTTGTTCCGCTGCTATGAAGAGTATAATAATCGCTTGAATGATGCCAACAACTTCTTTTGGGATACCTGCCATTTGCATTTTCCGCTCTCCATTTGCCAAAACGCCAAATAATAGAGCACTCGCCAAAATACCTATAGGATGGTTTTGCCCCACAAGTGCAACAGCAATTCCACTGAAGCCGTAACCCGGCATGCCTGCCGCTTGATCCACCTTATAACTTAAACCTGCCACTGTAACCGCTCCAGCAAGACCAGCTATAGCACCTGAAATAACCATTGCAAGCGTTATATTTTTCGCGATACTTATACCACCATATTCTGAAGCATATGGATTATGTCCCACTGAACGCACTTCATACCCCAGTGTCGTTTTGAAAAGTACAAACCATATGACAATTGCAGTAATCACAGCTATTAAAAATCCAATATTTACAGATGAATAGCCAAAAGCTGGCATAATTTTAGAAAGATGAAGTAATCGACCGTGTTCTGGCAACATAACCGTACTCGCTTTTTTTTCCGTTCCCAAAAGCACGGATGGATTTAAAACAGTTCGAACGATATAGTTCGAGAGATAAAGTGCAGTATAATTCAACATAATAGCGACAATAACTTCATGTACGCCTCTTTTAGCTTTGAGAATACCCGGTATAAAGGCCCATAGTGCACCTCCCAATATACCTGAAAGCAATAACAAAATAATCAACAATCCACCTGGCAGGTCTCTAAAAATCCAGCCTGCACCTACTGTGAAAATAGCGCCCATGATATATTGCCCTTCAATACCGATATTGAATAGGCCACATCTAAAGGCAAAAGCAAATGCTACCCCAGTAAAGATCAAAGGTGTTGTCTTTAACAGACTTTCTCCAAATCGGCCAAAATTGCCAAGGCTTCCTGAGAACAATTCACGATATGCAACCAAAGGGCTATGTCCAGTCCACACGATAAACAAAGCGCCTACGATAAATGAAAATAAAATTGCAAGCAATGGAAACTTGAGATTGTCCATAACTACTTGTAGTAAATTTTTCTTCTTGTTTTGCATTTTATCACCCCTAATTTGAGTCAAATAAACACAATCCGACTCAATCTATTTATTCACTTTACCACCAGCCATCATAATACCTAGTTCTTTTTCATTCGCAGTAGCACCATCGACAATTCCTACGATTTGACCGTCATAAATGACGCCAATGCGATCAGCTAGTGCTAAAACTTCATCAAGTTCCAAGGACACCAGCAAAACAGCTCTTCCCATGTCTCGTTGTTCTACTAACTTCTTATGAATAAACTCAATTGCACCAACATCAACCCCTCTTGTAGGTTGCGCTGCAATAATGAGCTCTGGATGCCTGTTAAGCTCTCTCGCCACAATAAATTTCTGCTGATTCCCACCTGAGAGTGACTTAGCAGCAACATTCTCGCTTGGTGTTCTCACATCATACTCTTCAATAAGGTTTTGACTGTATTCATGAATATAATCGTAATTGAGTATACCATTTTTGCTAAAAGGTTTGTCTTTATGATTGCCTAAGCAACCATTTTCAGCAAGAGAATGTTCAAGAACCAAGCCTCTTTTATGTCTATCCTCCGGTATATGAGCCATACCACTATCAATAATTTTTTTACTAGATACCTTTTGAAGTTCCTTTCCATTTATAGAAAAGGTCCCTTTAACGGACTTTCTAAGACCGGTGAGTACTTCGACGAGTTCTGTCTGCCCATTGCCATCTACGCCAGCAATCGCAAATATTTCACCCGATTTAACTCCAAAAGAGATTTCTTTAAGCGCTTTTGAACCTCTATTATTCATTGCTTCTATGCCGTGAACTTCTAAAACAGTTTTACCCGCTTTATGATCTGCTTTATCAACTTTTAAGTTTACTTTACGTCCTACCATGAGCTCAGCAAGCTCATCAATATTAGTGTTTTCTTTTTTAAGGGTTTCAATGACTTTACCTCGACGCACTACCGTCACACGATCACTCATTGCCATAACCTCTTTGAGTTTATGGGTGATGAGAATGATCGATTTGCCTTGACCTACTAATTTTTTTAATATCATGCCGAGTTCTTCAATTTCCTGCGGTGTTAAAACGGCTGTTGGTTCATCTAAAATTAAAATTTCAGCCCCTCTGTAAAGGGTTTTCAAAATCTCTACTCTCTGCTGCATGCCTACGGTAATGTTTTCAATTTTGGCATTTGGATCAACTGCTAATCCATACAATTCTGATATTTCTTTAACTTTTTTTGAGGCAGTTTCCATATCGAGTTGAATATTATGAGGTCCTTTAGAAGTCTCTGCACCCAAAATGATATTTTCAGTAACTGTGAATGGCTCAACTAACATAAAATGTTGATGTACCATTCCAATTCCAAGTTTAATTGCAATGTTAGGATCTTTGATGTTTACGAGTTGCCCATTGACGAAAATTTCGCCTGATGTTTGCTCATACAAGCCATAAAGAATATTCATCAATGTGGTTTTACCTGCACCATTTTCACCTAATAATACGTGAATCTCACCTTTTTCAAGTTCAAAATTCACATTGTCATTTGCAACCACACCAGGAAAGATCTTGGTTATGTTTTTCATTTCGACAACTTTTGCCATCTTATTCCCTCCAATGATGTTTATAAAAGCAAGATCAAAGTGTATACTCAGTCCGCTTCGCTACCTTCGTAACCCTTTCACAATCCTATCGGATTGCATTCAGCGTGAGTTTGAACTCCCTCTGAATTAGGAATATCCCCCCCACTTTAAGAAGTGCGAGCTATCTCCCAAAGGGTTATATTAAGAAAGAGTCAGATGTCGGGGACACCTGACTCTTAACAATTTAATCACATACTATTATAATGATGGTGCTTCAAAAGCATTAAATTCTGCTTCTGTTGCAGGAACTACAAATGTACCTGCTTTGATAGCTTCAAGATATTTATCAGCAGCTGCTTTTAAATCATCCGTTAAGTTACCTGCTTTATCGCTGTAACCAACGCCATTATTTTTAGAGTCAAATAACAATGTTCCACCTTGGAAATTACCATCAACGACTGACTTAGCAACTGAAAGAACACCAACGTCAACACGTTTAATCATAGAACACAATACATTTTCTGGAGCCATATGCGATTGATCTTGGTCAACGCCAATTGCCCAGAATTTTTCTTCTTTAGCCGCTTCAATTAAACCAGCACCAACGCCGCCTGCAGCATGGAATATAATATCTGCGCCAGCTTGATGTTGAACTAAAGCAATTTCTTTACCTTTTGCAGCATCATCAAATGAATCTGCATAGTTTACGATAACTTCAGCATCAGGGTTTACAGCTTTAACGCCAGCTCTAAAACCGTATTCAAATTTTTCGATTAATGGGAATTTCATACCGCCAATGAAACCAATTTTATTCGTTTCAGTTTTAAGGCCAGCAATAACGCCTACTAAGAAAGACCCTTCATTTTCAGCAAAGACGATTTCTGCAACGTTTGGTTTCTCTAAACCAGAAGAATCAACAATTGCAAATTTTTGATCTGGGAATTGATCCGCAGCAGCTTTCATTGCTTCAACAAACAAGAAACCAACACCATAGATGATATCTGTTTTCTCTTCAGCAAATGACACTAAGTTCGGCGAATAATCATCAGCACTTTGAGATTCAAGAACTTGTCTTTTAATACCAAACTGTTTTTCAGCTTCTTCAAGACCTAACCAAGCTGAATCATTGAAAGATTGATCACCAAGTCCACCTGTATCTGTGATCATACCCATAACCAATTCACTCTTTGGTTCAGCTGCTGGCTCTGCTGCTGGCTCCGCAGCTGGTTCTGCCGCTGGTTCTGCTGCAGCCGGTTCTGCTGCTGGTGCTGGTTCTGCCGCTGGTTCTGGTTTAGATGCACATCCTGCTAACATCATTCCAACAAGCATTACTACCATCATTAGTGATATAACTCTTTTACTCATTAATAAATCCTCCTCTTATTAATATAGACTTTTGCCCGAATTATACTAATTCTACACAAAGTGAAAAATTCCTCTTTTTTATTTGTTTTTTTATAAAAAAAGTTTGGAATTTTTACGCCACTAATCCCCCTTGGATGTGATTATTAGGTATGTAATTACATTGAATTAACATAATCCTTAAACCTTACCTAATAATTATATCCAATTTACCTATCAATAATCACTATATTATTTTTATAAACTTTATTTCGAAAAACAGCCATTGTTTGATTTTTTTCACAATTGCTTTGTATAATTCTCATAAACTTTTATCATCAGGTTTCAGATCTACAAGTGCTTTAAGATATTTTCCACAATTACCTGTCTATTGGCAGAATCTTTTGTGCATTCAGCTATTCTTTGACCATCTTTATAGAAAACAACCGTTGGAATTCCAAGTACGCGTTGACTGATTGCCAACTTTCGCTCTGCTGTTGTATTCAACTTGCCAAAGTGCGCTTTGCCATCAAATTCAGTGGCAATTTGTTCAAATTCAGGCATCAATGCTTTACATGGTTCACAACCATCACCAAAGAAGTCCACAATTACAAGCCCACTTTTATTCATTACTTCCTCTTGAAAATTTGCTTTATTTAATTCAATCATGCCATGCCTCCTATTCACCGAAGTGTTCATCTACATATTTTTCTGCTTGAACTGCTGCAATAGCGCCATCTGCAGTAGCAGTTACAACCTGTCTCAATGACTTAACACGTATATCTCCCGCGGCAAATACGCCAGGGATGTTAGTTTTCATATTCTCATCTGTTTGAATATAACCGAGTTCGTTCAATTCAATCATGTCTTTAACAAGATGCGTTTCAGGAAGATATCCTGCAAAGATAAAAATGCCCATGATGCCATCATTTTCATCTGCCATAATCGTTTTGACTTCACCTGTTTTAAAATTTTCAAGCACAAAACCTTGGACGAGACCATCACCCAAAATTTCTTTGATGCCAGAATCATAAATAAATGCCATTTTAGGATTCTTCAAGGCCTTTTCAACAATAGATTTTGCCGCTCTAAAAGTATCTCTTCTATGAATAACCGTAACTTTACGTGCAAATTTAGTGATAAATATACCCTCTTCAAGAGCTGTATCCCCACCACCTACTACATAAACTTCAAGATCAGTGAAGAAATCTGCATCGCAAGTTGCACAGTAAGATACCCCTTTGCCCGTGAGTTCAATTTCGTTTGGAACGCCAAGTTTTCTTGGGACAGCTCCCATGCATAGAATAATCGATTTTGCTTCATATAAGCCTTTGTCAGTGTATACTTTTTTAATATCGTTTTGAAGATCCAGTCTTTCCACAGTTGCTTTCAGTCTTTCAGTGCCAAATGCATCGCACTGTTCCACCATTCTGGCAACTAACTCAGTTCCCGTGACTTCAGGCATTGCTCCCGGATAGTTTGCAACTTCATCCGTGCCTGTGATCTGACCACCATTTTTATCTTTTTCAATGATCAGAGTATTCATTTTTGCTCTTGCTGCATAGAGTCCAGAAGAAAGACCTGCAGGACCTGCACCAATTATGATTACATCATATAACATTTTATTGCCTCCTTAAGAGATAACATCTCCTCTTTTACTATACACCAAAAGAAAAAAACATGGCAAGCAATTTGACATGCTTTTTTCTTTTGTCAACAAGATTTAAAAACTAAAGGCATGCTCCAAGAGGTCTTTGCAATACAGTAAGTTAACCTCTAACATCCATTACTGCCAATGCAATGTTGGATGAATGATCAGAAATACGCTCTAGATTAGAAATGATATCTAAGAATATAATGCCTGCGTTGGTTTCACAACGGCCTTCGTTTAATCTCCTGATATGTGTTTTTCTCAGTGTCTTTTCCATCAGGTCGATTTCGCCTTCAAGTTCAATGACTTCCTGCGCCTCTTTAAAATCTGTATCTTTCATAGAACTAAGTGAAAGCTCAAAACCGCTTCGGACTTTGCCAACCATTCCAACGAGCTCCAAAACAGCTTTATCAGAAAACTCAATGTTATTTTCAATTTTAAATAGAGCCAATTCCGCAAGATTATCCGAATGATCCCCTACCCGTTCAATATCGTTTACCGTACTGAATAGGCCATCTAATAGTTTACGATCATTATCCCCAATTGCAGTATTGGACAATTTGACCAAATAGTTGCTGATCTCTCTTTCGAGTGCGTTGATTGTCTTTTCTATTCTAAAGGTCTTTTCAACCATCTTTGGGTTATTGGTTTGAACCGCTTCAGCTGCACTATCAAATGAGAGCATTGCCAAATTACCCATGTGAAGCACTTCTTTAATCACTTGACCAAATGCAATAGATGGCGTTTCTAAAATACGATCATCTAAATATTTAACACCCATTACCACTGCATCTCTTTCCTCTTGACTCTCTGGTATGATTTTCTCCACCATTTTGACAATGAGACCAGCAAATGGCAACAATAACAGTGTATTGAGGAGATTAAAAAAAGTATGTGCATTGGCAAGTTGCCTTGAAGCATCACTGCTGATCGATTTAACAAAGGACACCGTAATATGGCTGAAGAAGACGATAAAGATAAATGTCCCAATGACATTAAAGAGCAAATGCATAACAGCAGCTCTCTTTGCAGTTCTATTGGCACTTATTGATGAAATTAGAGCAGTTACGCAAGTGCCCACGTTTGTTCCAAGCAACACCGGTAAAGCCGCCTCTATAGGCAAAACTCCTGTCCCGGCAAGCGCCACAAGTATCCCTGTGGTGGCACTTGAACTCTGTACCACAGCAGTGATTAAAAAGCCTGCAAAAAAGCCTTTAATAGTGCCCCAAATGCCACCTGTTCCAAAACTGATAATCATATCGTTAAAGCCTTGGTAACCTTTAAGAGGTGCCATAGCTTCTTTCATGAGATCCATGCCTAAGAATAAAATACCAAATCCAAGTACGATTTCTCCAATGACAATATTTTTATTGTTCTTGGAAAAGAGTTTCACACCCGTTCCAATTGCAATTGCAACTGGCGCCAGTGCAGTCAACTCTATAGAGACCAATTGCGCTGTAATCGTCGTCCCTATATTGGCACCCATAATCAAGCCAATCGCTTGTGTGAGATTCATGATGCCTGCATTGACAAAACCCACAACCATCACCGTTGTTGCAGACGAACTCTGAACGATCACTGTCACCAGAGCACCAGCAAAAACACCCACAACAATGTTCCCGGATATCTTTTCAATGATTTTTTCAAGTTTATTACCTGCTGACTTTTCCAACCCCTCACTCATTATTGTCATACCATAAAGAAAAAGCCCCAATCCACCCAGCAAAGGAAACAGGATTCCCATAATTTCCTTTGAAGATATAACCTCCATACAAATCTCCCTTCAAATCTCATTAAAAACGTATACTCAGTCCACTTAGCAACCTTTGTACAACATTTGCGCCTACCATTAAACTATAGTAGAAGCATACTCAGTCTGCTTCGCTACCTTCGTAGCCCTTTCGCAATCCGTTAGGATTGCATTCAGTGGGAGACATCTCCCAAAGGGTTGTATTCATAAAAAAACCACTACAATTAATGATTTTTTAATCATTGTAGTGATCTTATTTAACCAAATTTCAGAACATCTATTAGCCCAATAAATGATATATCTCTCTAAACCTTGGCTTCATTCTTAATTATTTAAGATCAAAAAAAGCATTCTGTCTCAGGGCTTCATATAAAATAATCGCCACAGAATTTGAAAGATTCAAACTTCTCAAATGCTCATGTTGCCTCATGGGTATTTTAAATCTTGTTTCACTATATCGTTCATGAATATAAGCAGGCAATCCCGCTGTCTCCTTGCCAAATACGATGAAGCACTCGTCTTCAAATTTGAATTCATCGTAATAACGGTCCGCCTTAGTTGTTGCAAAGTAAAGCTTTTCATGACCATACTTTTCAAAGAAAGCATGATCATCCTCGTGCACTTCTAAATCTAAGTGCTCCCAATAGTCCAGCCCTGCACGCTTAACATGCTTGTCATCGATGGAAAAGCCCAATGGTTTAATCAAATGTAGCTTTGCACCAGTAATCGCACATGTCCTAGCAATATTGCCAGTATTAGGTGGTATTTCAGGTTGATACAATACAATATGAATTGCCATGACGTCTATCATTTCTCCTAGGTTTTTTTTATGCCAATATCGAATTCCACATCTCCCACTGAAGAAATAAGCGGCACTAAGATCGTCTCCATGCCCGCAGATGAAATTTCAATTGAATTACCTCTTACTAAAGTTGGGGGCGTGATATCAATCTGAATTCCCTGATTAAACAGTAATGTCGCAGAGTTACCCATAATCATATTCCCAAGTTCAGAGAGCGCGCTTTTCGCCATTTCATCAATCTCAGGCACAGGCATTCCCATCATCATCCCTGAAGCAATCGTCTTAGCCATTTCCTCAGAAAGACTAAACACAGCCTGTCCCTTAATTTCTCCTGTAATCCCAAGCATGATGACAATTTCTTTTGTCGGAAAGGGATTTTTCCTTATCGTTGGCTTTCCTACTGTAAACTTTTCAGTCACAAAGTTATTCAGAACTTCTGTTGATGCTTTGACAAATGCATTAATATATTCTACATTCACATTAACGCCTCCAATCTAGAGTCCCCATACTCTCTTAATATATATAATATACCATACTTCTCAATAAATAATGCTTTTTTTGTAATTTTTGTGCTACATACACAAATCAAATTTTCATATACTTCATTTGGGGATGAATTAAAGAAAAAATAAAATAATTTAAACTAAATAACGGGTAAATGACGATGACCCAAATTACTGTTAATCCGATAATACCCCAAAATTTATCTTACTACTCAAATAATCTCAATAATCCCATCTGTCTATTTGTTTATAGCATAGATCACAGGCATCCCCATAACATATTCTATGCGATTGATGCCACAATTCTCAACGCGGAATTGCCAATAGCCCTCCAGCGCCCCATGACATACATAACTGAGCAAAGCTTGAATGACGCCACCATGTGCAACAAAGAGTAAATTTACAGGCTCTTCAGTATTGTAATCGCTTAGGACAGATTTGAAAAATCGAGTGACGCGTTCGTACATTTCAGCTGTACTTTCGCCACCAGGCACTTTAAAATGCTTGTAATCCTCAAACCACTGCTTTAGAAGTTCAGGGTCACGTGCCTTAATGTCCTCAAATTTTAACCCTTCCCAATTTCCAAAATTCATCTCTCTGAGGTTTTCTGTGACAATTGGTGTCACATCACGATTTCTTGCAATGGCCGCACAGGTATTTTGTGCTCTCTGAAGGTCAGAGACAAAGATTTTATCAAAAACCGTATCTTTTAGTTTTTCAGCCACAACCTCCGCTTGTATTTTGCCTTTTTCATTGAGCTCAACATCCCAAAAACCCGCAAATTGACTGTTTTCGTTGGCATATGTCTCACCGTGTCTAATCAGATAAATATTCATATTTTATGCTCCTTGACTATTACTCTTATTTTTTTCCATTTTATAAGCTTCTGCACAAAGTGCCCATTGGTCTCTTGCATAATTTTTGATCATTCTATTCTTATAGGCCAGTTCGTGATTCACTGCACTGCTAAACCATTTTATGGCTTCCTGATAATTGCCAATACGTCTGTTGAGTTCTCCAACAATATAGATTGTCTCGAGTTCCCCTTCATCGTTCCCATTATCTTTTTCCGTTTCAAACCCTTGTACAAATGCATCCAAAGCCAGTTTTAAATATTTCAGCTCTTCCTCATGCTGTGCTTCTTCTCGATAAAACCAAGCCAATCTTAAATAAAGTTTCCCTAGCACATATGCACTGACCTTGAGCACCTTATAATTTGCAAGTGCAACCATATGAACCCTGAGAGCGGTTTTGACATCGCGTTGATTGCAAAAATCCTGATATCGCCAATTGGATGAAATAACCGATTTCACCAATTGGACATCTGCACTCGATATGGGCATTTTGAAATCCCTTTCAAATTTTGCATAGCCACAGTTTGGACAACATATGACGCCGTAATAAATAGGACTCTCACTGTTATAGTACGCATGGAAATCACGTTCTCTTGATTTAACTCTCAAAGCCGAAGTTTTTACCTGCTTTGAAGTAAATTGATTGCCACATATGCCACAAGTGTATTTCCTATCAAACAAATCACTCAATGAATAAAACCTTCTTTCCTAACGCCAATGGATGTCTATAATATCACCATGTCTTAAAATATCTGTGTAACGCGCACGTTCCCCATTGAGTTTGAGTACGAGAATGCCCTTTGCACGTGTAATGTCAAAGTCGATATGGTCAAATATATCGACAAATATCGTTTCTTTATTTTTTTGAGAAATCCAGATAGACTCTCCGTTGACAGTAACCTGAATGGATTCCTGAGCGCCTACACTCTTTTTTTCTAAAATAGAATCTGTTTCTGTCAAGATCTCCTGCCCATTCACGAATACATTGTCAAAATCATCTGTGGACGCCATTTCATCCACTTCAATCTCATAATCAAATGATTCTACTATTTTGAAATCAATTTGATCGCCATTTTGAAGGCAGTATTCCAGTTCGAGATTTTGTTCGCCTTTTGAAAACACCACTCTTCTAATGTCCAATTCTGTCTGCTTCGCAAGATTTCTTATTGTGTCTATGCCGACGGTTTCAATAACATCACCCTCACATAACACATAATCACCGGTTCTATAACTATCATTGACACGCACGCCATCAATGATTTTAATCGATTGACCATTTAAAGTAATCGCCGCATCAAAATTAATAATCTCTTTTAAGCACATTGTTCGAATGATGCCTTTAGTTGCTGGTACCACATTGATTTGATCTTTATGATTAATCTTAGAATCCAGGCTGGATAAAACCCCATTGATATAAATCTGAGCCGGCTCGCCATAGTCGCCTTTAATGACCTTAGGGATGCCGTTGACGTTCACTGTAAATGAAGGTCCTCTCTCTGCAATGAGACGTCTTGCATTAAAACCCGCAAGAATGAGCGCATCAGATACCTGAAGCTGCTTAGAGTTAAAGAGTCTAAGCGCACTGTCATTTACATTCACTTGTATAAAATCATGCTCTCGTTCTTCAAACGCAGTGATACCAATTCCAATAGGAGTTATAAACTCAGGTCCAACAAGAGGGGCCTTCTCGAATCTAATTTTTTCAAGCGCATCACATGTCTTAATCACAACACGTTCTTTAGGCAATCCAAGCGATTTCGACAAAGACTCTGTAAAACCTGGTATCTGAGAGCCCCCGCCTATGCAGAAAACGGCACTGGGTGGTTTTTTATTGAGCTGTAAAATATTTTCCGCGATCTCTGTTGTAATATAATCAATTGTCTCTGTTAAGTGTGTCATAATCTCATCGGTGTCTTTTTCATGTGACATGCCAAGAACATCTGTAAACGTATTTTGAGCAGTTGTGGCAAGCCTTATTTTAAGTGCTTCTGCTCTGTTAAAGTCGAGCAGATAAGTTTGGGCTAATTTTTCTGTGATTTCATCGCCTGCTAAAGACACCATCCCATAAGAGGTCACTGTGCCCTCTTTGGATATGGCTATATCCGATGTGCCAGCACCTACATCCACAAGCGCCAGATTTAAAAGTCTCAGATTATTTGGAATTGCAACATTTATTGCGGCGATGGGTTCAAGAGTCAAATTCATGACTTCAAGGCCTGATTTGTGAATAACGGTATACAAGCTGTCTACAACTATGTGCGGCAGGAAGGTGGCAATAATCTCTACTTCAATATTGGAACCACGATGCCCAATTGGATTTAGGATCAAGCTTTGATCTAAGTAATAGTTAATAACACTATAGCCCACACAATAATAGTTGGACTTTATTTGATGTTCATCCACCAGTATTTTTTGAGCTTGTTGAATGGCTTCCATTTCAATGCTATCCAGTAGCGTCTTCTTAATTTCTTTTGTAAAATCGAGTTCTCGCTGAGCACTTGCACGTTCAGTCTTAAGTGCTCTACCTGCCGCCGCTATCGCCGCACGTTCCAGCTTAAAACCATTTCTTTGCTCCAATTGATTCGTCACAGCTTTAACAACTTCCGTCACTTTGCCGATATCGTGAATCTGACCGTCAAACATAGCCCGATCCGGGTGCTCTATTATTTCGTAATCCACAACGACATAGTCACTGCCCTCTTTTTTGGCAATGGTTCCCACAACGTTGCGCGTACCAATATCGAGCGCATAGAGTAAATTTTTAGGCACTTCATTGAGTTTTACTGGATTTATCATAAGACACTCCTTTTATAGTAAACACAATTTGATGTCAAAGGACATGCTTCACAAAGTGGTTTTCTCGCTTTACAGACCCTTCTACCGTGGAATATAAGCAAATGGTGCGATTTAGTCCAAAGTGCTCTATCTATTTTCTTCATCAATTGGTTCTCCGTATCTTCAACTGTTTTGGCTGATACGATTCCGATTCTATTAGAAACTCTAAAAACATGCGTATCTACTGCAATAGCTGGAATACCAAAAGCATTGCTGACCACCACATTAGCTGTCTTCTTACCCACACCTGGCAACGTCATTAAAAGCTCTATGCTTTCGGGGACAGCGCCATTAAAATCATTCATAATCATCTCAGAAGTTGCCCATATATTTTTCGATTTATTTTTATACAGGCCACAAGGTTTAATGATGCGCTCAAGTTCTTCAATCTCGAGTTGGCACATAAGTGCTGGCGTATTTGCTTTTTCAAATAGAACTTTCGTCACCATATTGACGCGTACATCTGTGCACTGTGCAGAGAGTATTACCGCTATCAATAGCTCGTAAGGCGTCCTAAAATCCAATTCAGGGCTTGCATCTGGATACAATTCTAAAAGTTGTTCAATTACTTCCATCGTTTGTTTTTTTGTCAATTTCATATCAACCTCATCTATGACTTTTGTCCCTGTTTCCATCAAAAAATATTATATCATAATTGTCGCAAATATTTATAAAAATAGTCCACACTTTTGCGTGGACTATCACATAATGTTCTCTAAATCTATTCTCTAAAATCTACAAATCGAGATAATGTATATAAGATAAAGGTGTAAATCGGGATCGTTGGGATAGCTGCCACAACTCTTCCGGGAAGAAAGATCATGAAACCTTTACCAAACATGATAGAAAGCCAGTAAGTGTTCATCAAAAGTGAAACCAACACATAAGTCAATGTCACTGTAAACGTCAATTTATCCAGTCCAATTTTGGGGATCGCGCCCTTCATGTGCTTGGATATCCAAAATGGCATTATGCCAAACAACAAAGCAACCCCTGAAATGCCGGCGAACAAATAAATCGACGCCGTATCGTTTAAAATCAAATGGCCATTGTTCACCCCGACGACTTCACTTCTAAACAGCACCCAGATGATGCCCACTGCAAGACTCAAAACCATCATAGCGTTCACATAATTATAATTAAATCTTTGCTTTTGAATCTTTAAAGTCTTATAGAGTACGCCTGGTATAATGCCCAAAAGTGTCGAACTTAAAGTAAACCCTGGAAAATAAGCACCTTGCGGGCTCATTATATATCCTAATAAATCTGAAATCAGTCCCGTTATACCTCCAGCTAAAGGTCCAAACAACATACCGGATAAGATAATGGGGATATTTCCAAATCCCACGCGAAGTGCTGGCAAGCCACCGAGTGGCACCATAATTGAAAATACTCTGGTCAATACAATGCTGATTGCCGCCAACAAGGCAGCCTTAACTAGACTTGATGTGGACATCAAGCGCTTTTTTCTAAGTTCCATCTTTTTATATCTCCTTTCATAGTAATCCTACTATCACATTACTTAAAGAAGATCATAATGCAACAGCGGATGCAGTAAAATATCGCAGAAATAAATCTTTCGTTTAAGGACAACTTCCCATTCCTTAACACTTAACGCATTTTACTTACTCTGTCACCGTAGTATGATTATTTTACATGATTTCCACAGCATTGCAAGCTAATTTTTTTTAATATATGAACTGTTATATCAATTGTGAAAAGGCTTCGACTGTCTTCTCAAAAACAGAGAGTGCATTTTTCACGGGTTTTTCCGTTTCCATATCCGCGCCTGCTGCCCTTAAAACCTCTATTGGATAAGCCTTGGAACCACTGGATAAGAAATTCAAATATTTTTTTACCGCTGCTTCCCCACCTGTAAGGATCTGATCGGCAAGTGCCACCGCTGCAGAAAACCCCGTTGCGTATTGGTAGACATAAAAATTGTAATACATATGAGGAATCCTTGCCCATTCGTATTTTATTTGTTCATCAATAAAGACGTCTTCCCCAAAGTATTTCTTGTTTAGAGCTAAATAATGATCACAAAGGTAATCTGCCGTTAGAGCCCCTCCAGCTTCAACGTGAGCATGGATGTCTCTTTCAAACTCAGCAAACATTGTCTGTCTAAATATAGTCCCTCTAAACTGCTCTAAATAGTGATTGAGTATATATTTCTTTTGACTCTCATCTTCTAATGTCTCCATCAAATAGGCATTCAGTAGAGCTTCATTTGTGGTAGAGGCAACTTCTGCAACAAAGATTGAGTAATTGGCGTACACATAAGGTTGATGTTGACTGGATAAATAGGTATGCATCGAATGCCCTAATTCATGAATCAGTGTAAACATACTGTCTACATTGTCTTTATGGTTGAGCAAAATATACGGCTTTGAATCGTAAGTACCACTTGAATAGGCACCGCTTCTCTTGCCCTCAGTCTCATATACATCAATCCAGCGTTCATCGAACGCTTGACTCATCATTTTTACATAACTTTCTCCAAGTGGTTTAACTGCTTCTTTAACATGACTCACAGCTTCATCATAAGTGACTTTAAAATCAATCTCTTTAATCATTGGATTATAGAGATCATAAAGATGCAATTCCGTTAGACCCATCACTTCTTTTCTGAGCTTCATGTACTTATGAAAAGCTGGAAGAGCCTCATTGACCGCTTCAATCAACTTATCGGGTACTGATAAAGGAATATTCCCTCCAAACAGGGCAGCTTCACGTGCAGAAGCATAGCCTCTCACTCTGCTGTTAAAGATATTTTTTTTGACTTCGCTTTGCATTAAAGAAGCAATGGTATTAATATGTGCTTCATATGATTTATAATAACGCTCAAAAGTATTTTTTCTAAGTGTTCTATCTTGTGACATCATCAAGGGAATGTAGCTGCCATTTGTAATCTTATGTTCTACACCTTCTGAATCCATCACGGGTTCAAAACTCATATCCGCGTTGAGCAACATACTGTAAGCATTATGCGGTGCACTTGAAATCTCATCCATCTGAGCTAAAATCATTTCGATCTCTTCTGAGCGCACATGCGGTTTATTTCTGTATAGATTTTCAAAAAAGTGTTTATAGACTTCAAGGCCCTTATGCTCTGATATAAATTGGTCCACAAGTTTTTGATCGGCAGCCATGATCTCAGGCACAAAAAAGGCCATGCTCTCTGAAACATGAACCACTAAACTCTCTGCTCTAGAATACAACCCTTGATAATGACTCGCTTTTGTGTTTTCATCATTTTTGAGATGCGCATAAACTGAAACATCACTCAATTTGCGCTCGATTTGTTCACTGACCTGTATGGCTTCTAAAAGAACCTCTGGACTTTCAAGAAGTCTGCCTTTAAATTTTTCAATGCTTGCAGTACTCTTTTGCACATCGCTGTAAGCCTGTTCCCAAGCATCATCTGAAATAAAAAGTGCAGATAGATCCCATTTATATTTTTCATTAATTTCCATCTTATCCTCCTCTGCTAAAAAATCGTTAATTCATATACTTAACTTCTTCATCTTCATCTATTTCCATTAAAAAGTTGATGAGTGGTTCTGGCATATAAATCAATTTTAGACCACAATCGTAAAAATTCCCACTTTTTCGGCACCATACCACTTTCCCGATAACCACATGGTTCTCTTCATTAAATTGAATGTCTAAGCTCAAGGTTGTATCATTTTCAAAAAAGCAATTTGATTTGATCCCGAGACCTCCTAACGAAATATCCTTTAATGAAATTTCAACAGGACTGTTAATTTCCACAAGTCTATTGTTCGTGTGAAAATTAAATGACTCAATCATCCCCAAATTACTAAGTCGTCGCCTATGGCGTCTATCCATTTTTCTCACTCCTTGTCTTGACGAGAACACCTGTCAATACTTTATACCTACCCCTAGTATACCTTTTATCCCATAAAAAAAACAGTCCCACAAGGGAACTGCTTTCAATTTATATTTTATAAGAACTCTTTAGTGAAACAACTCTATTAAATACAAGATGTTCAGCAGTGCTTAATTTGGTATCTGCCACAAAATAACCATTCCTCAGAAATTGAACATGTTCACCCGGTTTCACTTCAACAAAGCTCGGTTCAAGTTTGCAATTTTCTAAGGTAATTAGAGAGTTCGGATTGAGAACAAGTTCACTATTTTCATCTTCTTCATCTTCTCTAATCACTAAGTTTTCATATAATCTCACAGTTGCATCCATTGCATGATCTGCCGATACCCAGTGAATCGTTCCTTTGACTTTACGACCTTCAAAGCCACTGCCGCTTTTGGTTTCAGGATCATAGGTACAAAGTAATTCTATAACTTTGCCCTCTGCATCTCTAACCACGTCATTGCAAGTGATAAAATACGCTTTTCTAAACCTAACTTCGTTGCCGACATATAGGCGATGATACTTTTTAGGTGGATTTTCCATGAAATCTTCTTGCTCTACATAGAGATGTTTTGAAAATGGCACTTTTCTAACGCCCATGTTTTCATTATCTGTATTATCCTCATCATCAAGCCATTCAACTTGCCCTTCTGGATAATTAGTGATCGTCACTTTAAGCGGCTTAAGAACGGCCATCTTGCGTTTTGCTTTTAATTTCAAATCTTCTCTGACACAGTACTCAAGAAGCGCTCTATCCACAATGCTATTGCTCTTCGCCACACCAATTCTTTCAGTAAAGTCTCTAAGAGACTCTGGCGTAAACCCTCTTCGTCTCATGCCCGATATCGTTTCAAGCCTTGGATCATCCCAGCCTTCGACTTTACCGTCATCCACCAATTTCTTTAGATAGCGTTTGCCCAAAACAGAGTCTTTAATGAAAAGTTTTGCAAACTCAATTTGTCTTGGTCTCTCCACTTTATAATCGTCAAGGTTCATGAGAACCCAATCGTAAAGTGGTCTATGGTTTTCAAATTCAAGAGAACACAACGAGTGCGATATGCCTTCAATGGCATCTTCAATGGGGTGCGCAAAGTCGTACATAGGATAAATACACCATTCGTCACCTGTATTGTGATGCGTAGCCCTTGCAATTCGATAAATAACAGGATCTCTCATGTTAATATTAGGACTACTCATATCAATCTTTGCCCTTAAAACACGTGACCCATCTGGGAAATCACCCTTTTTCATTTTTTCAAATAAACTTGCATTTTCTTCGATGCTTCTATTGCGATATGGGCTTTCAACACCGGGTTCCGTTAGTGAACCTCTGGTATCACTTATCTCTTCTGCCGTTTGATCATCCACAAAAGCCAATCCTTTTTTGACCAGTTCCATGGCATAATCATACATTTTACCAAAGTAATCTGACGCGTAGAAAAGGTGATCCCACTGACATCCAAGCCATTGAATGTCCTCTTTGATGGAATTGACATATTCGACGTCTTCTTTTACTGGGTTTGTATCATCAAATCTTAGATTGAACTCCCCACCATATTTTTTTGCGGTCAAATAGTTTATCAAAATCGCTTTCGCATGACCCACATGCAAATAACCGTTTGGCTCAGGTGGAAAGCGCGTATGGATTTTCTTTACATTTCCGTTTTCTAAATCTGCATCAATCATGTTGTGAATAAAATTTGATGCCATTATGGTTTCGTCTTTCATAAATTGCCTCCCAAAGTAATCATAGCTCTATTATACTTAAAAACCAGAAAAATTACAGCCAAAATCCATATAAAATTGATTTACACAGAAAAACCTTTCTATTTTTCAATTGATTTCAAAAAAGCATGCACAACACTAGGATCATATCGTGTTCCCGACAGGTGAAGTATTTCATCAACAGCTTGTCTATGTGTTTTTACTGCTCTATAATTGCGGACGTTCGTCATGGCTTCATAGGCATCTGCAACAGAAATAATTCTCGATATCAAAGGAATATCGCCGCCACTCAATCCCTGAGGGTACCCCGTGCCATCATAATTCTCATGATGCGCCAAAACATAATCCCCAATGCCAGCCAAATTAGGGGTTGCCACTAAGAGATGGTAGCCTATTTCAGCATGTTTCATAACTTCCTTCATTTCCTTTGGAGTGAGCTTGCCACGTTTATTTAAAATTTCTTTTGGAATAGAAATCATCCCAATATCATGCATGATGGCCGTCAGGTCAAGCTCTTCCATGCTTGTTTCACTCAAATTAAGATATTTGCCTATTTTCTCACTAAGTATTTTAATACGTTCTGTGTGTTCAACCGTCTCAAATGACTCTTCAGACAATTTCTGCTGTAAGGTTTGAATCATTGTAGCCTTGATGTGTTTAGAGGTTTTCAGCTTATTTTTATACATTTGATGATCTGCTTCCCGAAAAATACCTTCAATATCCACATTGGATTTTCTGCGACTTGAGTATCCCAGTGAAATATCAATTTTAAATGGAAAATCCACCACAGCATTGCACTTTTCATGAATTCGATCAATTAATGCCTCAATATGCCTGCGCTCTGTAATAATGGCGAATTCATCTCCGCTGAGTCTTGCAATCACGTCTTTAGGCGCATAAAAAACACTTTTGAAAATGAGAGCCATTCTAACCAAAAGCTCATCTCCAAGTTTATGCCCAAAGGCATCGTTTACCATTTTAAGGCCATTGACATCTCCTATGATAATGGATACAGGCTTCTCTTCATCCTCTCTGTAAGCCAACAGTTTCTGATCAAAATAGGTCCTATTATGAAGTCCTGTCAGTGCATCATGTGAAGTCAAAAAATCTACTTTTTCTGTGGCGAGCTTGCGTACCGTAATGTCTTGCCCCACAGCATGAACCACAGATGGTTCTCCCGCCTCGTAAACAATTCTATAGTTGAGCTCAACAAATTTCTTTTGCCCTTCAAGATCTATGATCTCGAGTTCAAATCGCGTGCCAACCTTCTGAACACACTCAGTAAACAGAGAATGGTCCCTATAATAAGGCGTTAAAAAATCTTCTATGAGATGGTTTTCAGAACTGTTCTTAATTCTAAGCGTCTCTACAAAGGTTTTATTGTAATTGGTAATTTCACCCTGCTTGTTAAAAGTAAAAATGATGGCCGATGCATTATCAAAGAGTTCTTTGTATTTCGCTTCGCTTTCTTTAAGCTTTTCTGAAATGAGTACGGCATCGTGAATATCCCTTAGGATGCCCTTTTTATGAATCAATTGGCCAGAACTGTCTCTCTCATGAATAACACATTCTTCAACCCATCTCACTTCACCATCTTTGCAAACAATCCTATATTGATTCTTAAAGTGACTTAAATTTTGTTCACTCAAATCGTAAAACAGATTTTGAATTTTTTCTCGATCAGATTCATAGACAAAAGCCCAATAATCTTTAAGTGCCCCCGTATAAAAGTCTTCTGGTTTATAACCAAATATTGAAATGTTATCGGACACGAAATCAGTGGGGATATCTCCTGACATTGTCCATTTAAAAATGACCAAATTAGTCTGCTTGATGATATCATAAGCTTCTTGTAAATCCATTGAGATTACATCTGGAAGACGAGCCATAAGCACCTCCATAAATTTATTTCATCAACGTTTTTATTGCCGCAATCAATTGATCGATTTCATCCGCTGTGCTAAAAGGGGATACACTTATCCTGAGGACACCTGATGGATATGTGCCCATGGTTTTATGTGCCACAGGTGCACATTGTAAGCCCACACGCGTTATAATACCATACTCTTGATGAAGCGCATGGGCAATCCATGAAGCATCCTTATGCGTAAATGAAAGGGCCAAAACACCGGTCCTCTGAGTAAAAGGCACCTCATTGTGACATACAACACCTTCTATAGGCTCTAATCCCGCTTCAAGCCTCTGTATTAAACTTCTCTCATGGCACTGGATCAATTCATAACCTTTTTCATCCAGCCATCTAAGGCCCGCATAAAGCCCCATAAGCCCTGCTAAATTCAGAGTGCCCGACTCAAACCGATCTGGCATTATTTCCGGTTGCTCATATGACTCCGATAAACTGCCGGTGCCCCCACAAACAAGAGGTTGCGTTTCACTGGCCATTTGAGGTGAGATCAAAAAACCACCTGTTCCTGTTGGCCCCATAAGAGACTTGTGCCCTGTGAACGTGAGACAGTCTATATGGAGCGCTTTCATATCTATCTCTAAAAATCCAGCTGTCTGAGCCGTGTCTAGCAAGAACTTGATATGATTCTGTTTTGCCACTGTCCCTAATTTTTCAACGTTCAGTATCTGTCCTGTGACATTGGAAGCGTGTAAACTCGCAATAAGGCGCGTGTTGGGTTTAATCATCGCCTGAACATCCATCGCATCCACTTCGCCATAGAGGTCAAAGGGGATAAATTCAAACTCTATATGCCTAGACTTGGCAAGGGCAACTAAGGGTCTGAGCATTGCATTGTGTTCATAGTTGGATATGAGCACATGATCTCCTTCTTTTAAGTAACCGTAAAGTATGGTATTAATCGACTCCGTGATGTTCTTTGTAAAGATTACGTGATCAGAGTATTCAAAATTAAAAAACTGTGCAAGGTGTTCTCTAAGATCATATATCATTCTATCGACACCTCTTGAAGAAGAAGTGCTCCTACCAGCATTTCCAGCGACAAAATCAAAATAATCCAGTGTTGCCGTTTTCACAGTCTCTGGTTTTGGAAACGATGTTGCGCCATTATCAAGATAAATTGTTTTCATATTTATACCCCTAAGTCCTTTCATTCATGTGCCTTGTGATGCTTCATACGAATATGCCAGCTCTCCTTTGCGAATAAAAACATACCCATAATCATGGTCAGGTATACTGTTGAGCCACGCCAAAGAAATACAATATTGACAAGATCCTTTTCGTCCACAATCTGTGAAAAAAAGTAGGCGAATCCCCCTTCCGCAAATCCAGATGCGCCAGGTGTAAACCCGAAATACATGATAAAATTGGAAAGCATTTGCCCGGAAATCACAATCAGTGGTGAAATATGATAGCCATAGAGGCCCAATATAACCACAGAAAACATAAAGACAAATCCAAAATGCAAAACGGTCACTAAAAAACTCAAAAGCAAATGTTTTTTATCGCCTCTGAGAAATAAATCTAAATGAAGCAGAAAGTCATCTAACCCCGCATACAATTTCGTTCTATGAGTTTCCTTTAAAGGTAATCTATAGATGAGCTTTCCTAAATAATGCATACTCTTCTCTCTGTATTTTCCAACGATCACAATGAACGCCGTCCAAAGCAAATAGAAAAGCGAGACAAAGGGCAATATCTTAGGGGATTGAATATTCAATCGACTCAAGAGTTCGGGGTTGAAATAAACCATTAAAGGCAGAGAAATAAAGAAAAAAGCCGAGGCTAAAATCGCTCTAATAGAGGTAGCTGCTGCCGCCTCTGAAATTGGAATACCATGCTCTTTAAGGAAGTAAATTTGAGCAATGCTCCCTCCTGCTAAAAAGGGCGTTACGTTGCTGACAAAAGTCCCTATAACCGCTTGTTTTACAACGAACCTATACGTCAAGTTGATCTTAAGGGTCTTCAAGATTATATAAAATCTAAAGCCATCTAATAACACGTAGATTAAAGTCATTGCACTTAAGATAAAGTACCAATAGTAGGGGATGCCCTGGAGGTTGATGTCGTGTTTTAAAAATTTGCTAATGCCGATGACAGACCCAACGGAAATTACTATAAAAACCAGCATAAGCACGAGATACTTTTTTAAAGAAATGTCATTTTTAGTCAAATTAAATCACCTTCTGTATAAAATCAAATGGAATATGCATGCGAAATAATTATACATGAGATTATTATATCACATGTTATAAAAACAATTTCAAGAAAAAAAGACGAACCCCAAGAGGATTCAGAATCACTCTTAGGGTCGCCTTTTTCTATTTTAGGTGGGTCATGAATAATTTTTTAGATAGATGGCTAAATGGATTAACTTGATATTAAATCGTCTCATTAATATCAAAATGTTTGCCTTCAACACCATAAATAACCCATTCTGCAATGTTGGTTGCATGATCAGCCATTCTCTCGAAATACTTTGCAATCATCATAAAGTCCATGCATTGTCTAATTTCTTTCGGATTTTCTTTCATAATGTTCTCTAGGTCAGCAAAAATCATATCATAATAATCGTCTACAATATCATCATTTGCGCAGATGAGTTTACCTTTTTCAACATCTTCATCAATATAACAATCAATGGTCATTTTTACCATGCTCTTCACTTGCTTCGCCATATTCGGCAGATCAATAAGAGGTTTAACATACGTTTTCCCAGCTAAGTCAATTGTCAATTTTGAAATATCTTGACAATGATCTGCAATGCGTTCAAGATCAGTAACAATTTTTAAAATGGACATCAATTTTCTCAAATCCGTTGCAACAGGTTGTCGTCTTGCAATTACATTGATACATTTGCTTTCTATCTCGAGTTCCATTTTATCAAATCGGTCATCACCTTCAATGATCCTCCTTGCCATTTCGATATCATGATCCACCAACGCGTTAATTGTTTCATCAATTGTCTTTTCAATCAATGTGCCCATTTTGATGATATCCACATGAATGGACTTAAGTTCATTATCTAACATGACTCTCATTTATATTCTCCTTGTAATCCACTATTTATAATTTGAAAACTTGAATCGTATCATCCATCTTCTCAGCCAATTTGCTAAGTCTCTCGCAAGCATTAAAGATACCATTGATCACATTGCTTTGTTCTTCAACAGATGCCACAACTTCTTCCGTACTCGCAGAGTTTTCTTCGCTTACTGCAGAAAGCGAGTGAATCATCTCTTCGACTTCTAATCGTGCTTCTTCAATGTTTACCCTGGAAACTTCAAGCAAACCCAGCTTATTTTCAATATTTTTAATTGACCTTGCAATTTCATTGTATTTTTCTCTCGTAATGCCCACACTTTTCATCTGATCTTCTGAAATGGAAATCAATTCTTCAACTGTAGTGATTATATTCCGATTATCTTCAGTCAAGTCGTCAATGATCGCATTGATGATGCCAGTAGACACTTTAGACTGTTCCGCCAAGAGTCTGATCTCATTGGCCACCACAGAAAAACCTCTACCGTGTTCTCCTGCTCTTGCCGCTTCAATGGCGGCGTTAAGTGCCAAAAGATTTGTCTGATCGGCAATGGATCTGATCATTGTGCTGGCTTGTTCAATTTTTTTAGAATCCTCAGCCGATTTGCTAATGCTACTGTGGACCTCTCTATTGGCCTTGGTCGACGCCTCATTAACTGCTATCAATTGTTTGATAACTTCCAGACCTTGATCCGCTAGGACATCTACCTCAACAATGGCATTTGCAATATCCTTAACTTCTATTTGATCCTGTTTCAATATCCCGCTGAGTTCTTCTGTCTTTTCAAAACTTTGAAGTGCATGCTTAGCTTGCATACCAGAACCTAACGCAATTTCCTGAACAGCGGCGGTGACTTCTTCAGTCACTCCAAGTGAAGTTAAAGCGTCTTTATTTAAAGTCTTAGCGGCCTCAGATACCATTTTAGATGAACGGTCCACTTCTTGTATAATATTTTTGAAATTGGAAACAATCTGAGAGATCGCCCGTTTTAGATCACTTATTTCGTCTTTGTGATGGTTTGTTTCTGCATCTAACACCATACTGAGATCATATTCTGCAATCTGATGCGTCAGCTGAATCACTTGATAAAGCGGTTTTCGAATCGTATTGGCTATAATCATTGCAATCAAAATACAAAGCAATATGATTACTGAAGATATGATCATCAAATGCGTTTTGAGATCCACAACTTCTACTAGAGCTTCTTGCTCTGGCACTTCAGTGATAAATCCCACAAGCCAATCGCCAATTTGATTCACTGACAATGTACCGATAACAGGTTCACCTTCCTGATTATCGTATATCATCGTCTCTTCGAAATCTGTGATCTGATTTTCTATAGCCGCTTTTAAAGCCACAATCCCTTGAGTTTCTATAGAGCTCTCCAAAGCCTCATAGCCATCTTGATCTCTGTCTGTAAGCAACAGTCCCGTTGCATCTACTAAATAAGCTTCTGAAGATGCACCAATTTTTTCAACGCCACTCTGGACAATCTCATCTATAGCGCCTTGATTTAAAACGATGTTTAACGTACCAATCGCTTCATTGCTTGAACCACTATAACCGAAAACAGGTGTGGACAGTATCATGATATTATCATCAATAAAACTATTCCTGAAGATATGAGACCAATTCTGAGTGCCTTCCAACGCTTTTTTGCAGTAATCACCTGCCACAACCAACGGTGCCATATCCAATTTTTCATAATTTTTGGAGTAAACGACTTCGTTGTATTGGTTGGTTAAAAATATATCTGTATAAGCATATTGGTCAAGTGCTGTCTGTAAAATATGTTCAAAATCTTTTTCTATAACCGCCTTTTCGGCATCTGTGGCACTGAAAGTATTGAGTTGTTCAATGCCATCACGAATAATTTTGGATTCTGCCAAGAGCATTGAATCCCCTTCTCTACTTGAAAAATATGTTTTAAGGCGCTCCTGAGATAACTTGGTGAACAATTGATTTTGTCTGAAAATCTCATGTTCAACCTCAAGACTGGATTTATGAACACTGATAAATCCTAATACAATCAATGGAACTAAACTTGTGAGTAAAACCATAAAAATCAGTTTCGTCTGTATTTTTAAATTCGAAAATCTAACCTTCGAAAACCCAAACTTTTTTATGCTTATTCTATCTCTAGAGAGCCTTGGCTTTAATAACATGCGCTTTCTCCTGCCATCCTTTTCTTAATGGATCAACCAAATCTGCCTGTGATATAATCCTCAGTACGTTTATCTCTTGGATTTGAAAAGATGACTTCTGTACTATCGTATTCAATTAATTCTCCCATCAGGAAAAACGCTGTTTTATCTGAAATACGCCCAGCTTGTTGCATGGAATGCGTCACAATGGCGATGGTATACTCCGTTTTAAGGTGATTGATAAGTTCTTCAATTTTTGCCGTTGCAATAGGATCAAGTGCTGAAGTGGGTTCATCCATCAATATGACATCTGGTTGAACCGCAAGACACCTTGCAATACACAATCTCTGTTGCTGCCCTCCAGAAAGGCCATAGGCATTATCGTGTAAACGATCTTTGACTTCATCCCAGAGTGCGGCACTTTTGAGACTCGTTTCACAAATTTCAAGAAGTAGATTTTTATCCTTAATGCCGTGAATTTTAGGACCATAAACGACATTTTCATAAATAGACTTTGGGAAGGGGTTTGGCTTCTGGAATACCATCCCCACAGTGGTCCTGAGTTCTTCTACTCTCACAGACTTATCAAAGATGTTTTTACCATGATATAGAATCTCCCCAGAGGTTCTCACAATGGGTATGTTCTCAATCATTCGATTCAAGGTTTTGATGAAAGTTGATTTTCCACAACCAGAAGGCCCAATAATGGCTGTTACTTCATTTTTATTGATCTTCATGCTGATGTCTTTCAGTGCTTGATCATTTCCATACCAAAGGTCCAAGCCCTGTACATCATACACATAATCATCCGCTGTTATGATTTTTTTTGACAATTTAATATCCTCCATAAAATCCACGTTTAAAATCCACGTTGATATTTGTTTCTAATAAAAATAGCGACCGAGTTCATAAGAAATAAAGTGACTAGCAAGACGATAATCGTTGCTGCTGCAAGGTTTGCATACTCTGGCGTCAAAACGGTGTCTAATGTCCAGTAGTATATTTGAATAGGTAGAGCGGTAAAATCGTCCATGAATGATTTTGGAATTTTCATAATAAGCGTTGGAATTCCAAGTACAACAAGTGGAGCAGTTTCGCCTATCGCCCTTGAAATAGACAATATAGCGCCAGTTAAAATGCCTGGAAGCGCCACGGGTAAAACGACCTTTCGAATCGTTGTCCACTTATCTGCACCCATGCCATATGAAGCTTCTCTTAAAAAATTTGGAACGGATTTAATTGCCTCTTGGCTGGATACTACCACAATTGGAAGTACCAAAAGCGACAATGTAAGGCCTCCGGCGAGTATGCTAGACCCAAGATGAAAGAGTCTTCCAAATAATGAAAGTCCCAACAATCCAAAGATCACCGATGGTACACTTGCCAGATTGGATAAATTGACTTTAATAAAAGAAGCAATTTTACCCTGCGTCGCGTACTCTTCAAGATAGATCGCTGTGGAAACGCCAATGACAAGTGTCACCGGAATGACAACACAGATCAACCCTATAGACCCGATAATCGCACCCCATATCCCTGCCTTTTCTGGAAAAATAGAAAGCTTTCCAGTTAGAAACTGTACGTCTAGCCAACCAATGCTTTGAATGCCAATTCGGTAAAGCAACAAACCCAGTACAGCTAGTGCAAAGACCATAGATAGGAAAAAAACTTTTTTTAAAATATTGTTGAGTAAAATCCGTCGATCTATTCTGCGTTTATTGATATCGATTTTATATTCTTTTTCTGCTTCTGTTGGATTGAGTTTAAGCTCATAATTTATCATTAGTATTCCTCCCTAAACTTTTTAGAGATATATTGAGCTGCAAGATTTAAAACCAAGGTAAACAAGAAGAGCATCAAGCCCACTGCATAAAGGCTATAGTAGCCCGTAGTGCCACTGCCGGCGTCACCACTTGTAAATTCCACGATATATGCAGTCATGGTTTGCATAGACTGGGTGATGTCAAAAGTAAAGTTCTTTGAGCTACCACTTGCAATGGTCACAATCATTGTTTCGCCAATCGCTCTGGAGATGGCTAGTACAAAAGAGGCCATAATCCCTGAAATCGCAGCTGGTATAACCACTTTTACAGTGACTTCGAGCTTAGTGGATCCGAGACCATAAGCACCTTCTCTCATGGCTGCCGGGACAGATCTCATGGCATCCTCTGACAATGAAGTTACAAGTGGCAATATCATGATCCCCATAACAATACCAGGGCTAAGCGCATTTTTAGCTTCAAGCGTTGGAATAATTTTCATGAGCAATGGTGTTACAAATGAATAGGCGAAAAAGCCATATACAATTGTCGGAACACCTGCTAAAAGTTCCATCATTGGTTTTAGCAATCGTCTCACTCTATCAGATGCAAATTCACTGAGATACATAGCAGCTGTCAATCCCAACGGTACCGCTACTGCCATTGCAATAAGTGAAGTCAATATAGTGCCATTGATCAATGGCAAAATACCGAAATGCGGTTCTGTACTAAGTGGTGCTAAATTCGTACTGAAAAAATCAGAAAGCGCTACCTTTTGAAAAAATTTATATGCATCTGTAATAAGTGTCAATACAATGCCGATTGTCGTTATAACAGACACAGATGCACATACGAAAAAGAAAATTGGCATTGCCTTATCTGTGGTCTGTTTTTTCTTTGCAAAGTTGTCTTTAATCGTTGCCCTAACATTCATTCTCTGTTCCAAGTGGCTCACTCCTCATAACACATATTAAGATGAGAAGTAAATCCCCCTCATCTTAATATGACCTACATTTTTATTATTTAAGTGCGTCTAACTGTTTCGCATAACCTTCGTAAACACTTTTTGGCATTGGTGCAAATCCATTCGCTCCAGCTAATCTTGCTGCACCTTCTGGAGACACAACATATTTAGCATAGTCAAGAACTTGTGGTTTTTCTAGAGCATATTTCACATTGAGGTATGTGAATACGGGTCTTGTGAAACCAGCATAATCTAATTCTTCACCTATTGTATCAAGTGTTGGTTCAACAGGTCCGTTACCAAAATCTACTTTAACTGCTGTCAATTTATCTTTGTTGCTTGCATAGTAGCCGTAGCCAAAGTATGCAATTGCATTTTTATCTTTAGAAACGAGGTCAACTAAAGTTGAATATTCTTGTTGTAAGCTTGCTGTTTTTACCATAGGTTGTTCATCTAAAATTTTCTCGAAGAAGAACTCATAAGTACCGTGGTTTTCGTTTGGTCCGTAGAATTTAATTTCTTCTGCTGGCCACTCAGGTCTAATGTCTGACCATAAAACCTTGTCATCTTCTTTGAATTTGCCAGCTAAGTACATGTTGACAATTTCATCCTTAGTCATTTCAGTTGCCCAATCGTTATCTTTGTTGATTACCATAGTCACGCCATCATATGCAAGTTTAAATTCATAGACATCCTTGCCAAACTCATAACCTTGTTCTTTTAAACCTTCAACTTCTTTATCTTTAATTGCTCTTGAAGCATCGGAAAAATCTGTTTCGCCTGGAATGAATTTTTTAAATCCTGCACTTGAGCCAGCTCTACCAACTTGTACGCTGACATCTGGCTGAACATTCACCATATAATCTTCTGCGATATTTGCCATTAAAGGATACACTGTACCTGAACCATCAATAATAACTTGTCCTTCAAGTTTTGTTGTTTCTTCAGCTGGTGCCGCTGGCTCTGCTGCCGGTGCTGCCGCCGCTGGTGCTGGTGCCGGTTCTGCCGCTGGTGCTGCTTCCGTTTTCGAACCACACGCCGTTAAAGATAACATCATCATAGATACAAGCATTAATACGCCTAAAACCTTTAAATTCTTCATTATAATACTTCCTCCAAATATATTGTTTAATTTTTTGTTCAATGATCAACCTCAAATGTTTCATGATCAACCTCAAATACACTTTAGCACGCCTATGTTATAGGGAAATAAATCTAGTGTTAAATGGATGTTAAGTGTCCCTTGCATTAAATCATATTTATTCGGGGGACAAAACAAAAGAGCCGTCTCAAAATGATTTTTCAATCTCTTTGAGACAGCTCAATATAACGTTCTAAATGCTGTTCTATAATATGTTGTTCTATGATGGATCTATTTTTGCTACACTTTATTGCCACGCTAAGTTGTGCTTTAGGTTCGCCTTTACTTACTCAATTTCTCCATAATCGTCTTATTCGGCAATAGGATTTCGAAGGTTGTGCCTTGACCTGGAGTACTTGTCACTGAAATCTTCCCTTTGTAGAGTAAGACAATATGCTTTACAATGGACAACCCAAGACCTGTCCCACCTTGTGATCGACTTCTGCCCTTGTCCACTCTATAGAAGCGTTCAAACAATCTTTCCTTGTGTACTTCAGAAAATCCAATGCCTGTATCTTTGACTAAGATTTGAATCCAAGGATTCTTTTCATTAATCAGAACCTGTACTTGACCCTTTTCAGTATACTTTATCCCATTGTCAATGAGATTGATAAACATCTGTTTAATTCGATCTCTATTGGCAGATATGACATAATCCTTTTCCACACTGAACTTTAGAGCAATATGCTTTTCATCAGCTTTGGGCTTAAGCATCTCAAGGACTTCTTCCAAAACAGCTTTTAAATTTGCTTCAGCGTATTCACTGTCTCTATCCATGCTCTCAATTTCAGAAAGCAGTAAAATGTCCGTGATTAATCGATGCAATCGATCCGATTCAATCTCTATGATATCCAAAAAACGCATTGCCGCATTTTGATCATTAATCGCACCTTGCTTTAGAGTATCCACAAAACCCTTTATAGACGTAAGTGGGGTTTTGAGCTCATGAGACACATTGGATACAAAATCACTTCTCATCTGCTCCAATTTTCGAATCTGCGTGACATCTTGTATCACCACGATACTGCCTATGGTTTCATTATTAGCTGTTCGAATCGGATTGATATAGATCCTAAGAATCTTATCCAAGTGTACATATTGAAGTTCCTTAATTTGTGAAACACCCTGATTTATTGAAACTTCAACCATTTCTGCAACTTCATCATTTCTGATAATCTTATACATCGATTCATTTTCAACGACGTAATCTTCTGGTAAATTTAAAATTTCAAAGCTGATTTTATTGATCATCAAGATATTTTTGCTCTTGTCAATGGCGATGATCCCATTGATCATACTGTTGAGTATGGATTCCAGCTCGCTGTTTCTATTGGTGATCTCGCTGATGGATTTTTCTAGATTTTTACTCATCAGATTAAAGGAATCCGTCAAAAGGCCAATTTGATCTTTAGACTGGTTATAAATTTTTTTGCCATATTCACCATTTGCAATTAAATTTGCCGCTTCTGTTAACTGATAGAGAGGTCCTGTTATTCTACGTGTCACTATAAAGGAAATTAAGATGGTCATCAGAGCTGCAAAGATAATCGCTCCAATAGAATAGCTTCTTACAGCCTTAGTAATGGCATCGATATCTATAAGCGGTTTAGAGATCCGTATAAAATATTTATGGTCTCCTATTGTTATTTTCTGTGCAACATATAGGTAGTCTGTTTTAAGGGTGTTGCTAAATCTCTTGGCAATGGCAGGCTGACCTGTTTCATCTGTCTCAATAATTTCTTCTCTATTGAGGTGATTATTCATCACTTCTGGCGCTTCATCTGAATCTGCCAAGACAACGCCTTCTCTGTTTATAATGGTCACTCTGGCATTGACACTCTGCTTTATTTCTTCACAGAACCCTTGAAAGTCAAAGGCATCATGGTAAGACTTTTTCAATAAATTTTCTGTCATTTTAACTTCATTTGTCAAATTGGTTTCATGTTGAATAAGCATTGCACTTATTAACGAATTATTGGTAATCACCACAAATGAAACCGTCAATATCGTAATGACAATGATAAAAGTGCCCAAAATCTTTTTTCTCATTTAAAACTCCTTATACTTATGAAGTTCAAAGGAACTTCGCATCATCACGGTTTAAATTTGTAGCCAATACCTCGAACAGTTATAATCAACTCAGGATTTTTATCATCTTCTTCAACTTTTTTACGGAGTTGTCTGATATGGACATCCACAGTTCTCGTTTCGCCCACATAATCATAGCCCCATATAGACTCTAAAAGCTCTTCTCTCGTATAAACACGCCCAGGAGATTTCATCAATTTTTCGAGCAGTTCAAATTCTTTAAGCGTCAAAATGAGTTCAACACTGTCTTTGAAAATCTGATGTGTCTCTGTATTGATCGAAAGACCTTCTTTGTTGATTAACACATTGGAACTTGTAGGTTTCTCCCTGAGTTCAGCCCTTCTGAGCACTGCTTTTACCCTTGAAATGAGTTCTCTTGTTCTGAAAGGCTTCCCAATATAATCATCCGCCCCCATCTCAAGTCCAATAACCGCATCAATTTCTTCATTTTTAGCAGTCAACATGATCACTGGCAATCTGGCATGTTCAGATTGTCGTATTTTACGAAGTACTTCTATACCATCCATTCCAGGTAGCATTAAATCTAAAATAACACCGTCTAAAGTCTGCTTTTCAAGGATTTCCATAGCTTCTTCGCCCGATTCCGCTTGGATCACCTCGTAACCATTGCCTTCTAAATTGTACCTTAGCAATTCTAAAATGTGAATTTCATCATCTACTATCAAAATCTTATTCTTTTTCATCTAATCACCTCTATATAATATTGTCCACTCCTACATGAATCATTATACACCACCATTGTATAATAGAACTTAAACCAAACACAAGGAAATTTATAATTCTTTATCTTCCGCCTAACAAATTGTATAATATCTTTAGGGTTACTAATATTCAGGAGGACATATGATTTCACTTGGCTACAAAAAAAATATCACTTTCTATAAAACACTCTTTGCCATTGCAATTCCAATTGTCTTGCAGCAAATGATCTCCGCATCGCTCAATCTTGTCGACAATGTTATGATTGGACAATTGGGGGCAAGTAACATCGCTGCTGTCGGCCTTGCCAATCAAGTATTTTTTTTGATGACCTTGATACTGTTTGGTACTTATAGCGGTGTCAGCATCTATATCGCTCAATACTGGGGCAACAGAGAACTTGGTAAAATAAAACACGTGATGGTTATTGGCATCACGTTTGGCACATTGGTTTCAAGTCTCTTTTTTGGGTTTTCTTTTTTCAATTCAAATGGCATACTCGATCTATTTTCAAACGATCCTCTGGTCATTTCTTTAGGTTCAAAATATCTTAAAATTGTGAGCATGAGTTACATTTTAACAGCTCTAAGTTTTGCATATGGTTTTTCCTCAAGAAGTATTGGGCGAGCAAAATTACCCATGTATGCCAGTGCAATCTCATTAATACTCAACACCGTTTTAAACTACGCACTCATCTTTGGACATTTCGGCTTTAAAGCTTACGGCATTGAAGGTGCTGCCACAGCAACTTTAATCGCTAGAATCGTGGAACTCAGCATTATTTTATTCAACATATACTCAAACTCTCCTGTGTTGGCCGTGAAGATAAAGGACTTTTTTGATGTCAAACGGGCCACTGTCAAGCAAGTTTTTAAAACCGCTTTTCCTGTGATTTTGAATGAGACTTTCTGGGCACTGGGCATGACCACATATGCTTTTGTCTATGCTCATATTGGCACAGATGCCATGGCTTCTGTACAAATTTCCAATATTATCAACAGTCTCTTCATGGTGGCGAGTTTTGGCCTTGGAAATGCTTCCTCTGTGATGCTTGGAAATCTCCTAGGCGCGAATCAGATTGATGATGCAATTGAATACAATACACGTTTCTTAGTACTATCCGCCCTACTTGGCATCACAATCGGCATTTTGATCATACTCCTTGCCCCTTTAATGATTCACACGTTTTTCAAATTAACACCTGAAGTGAGTCGAATTACGATTAACACCATGCGCGTTATGGCACTCTTCATGCCGTTTAAATTTTATAGCACAATCATCATAATAGGCACTTTCAGAAGTGGTGGCGACACGTTATTTTCAATGCTTTTAGAAGTGAGTTGCGTCTGGCTCATAGGAGTGCCACTTGCCTTTTTAGGCGGTTTTGTTTTAAAGTATCCCGTGTATTTTGTGGTTGCCATGGTCTCACTTGAAGAAGTAACCAAAGTGATCTTGGGTACACCGCGTGTAATCTCTAAGAAATGGGCTAAAAGAATCGTGATGTAACCATAGGCGTAATATCATGAGATGCAATCATATGCTTAATAACATGAAATGCAACCTAAATATAAAAAGTGCTTGTTCCCTTAATAAGGGTATGAGCACTTTTTGCATATGACGCCGATTTGATCCAATTTAAATTAATATTTACAACTCATTTTTAAGTCCTATTTTCTCCAAAAGCGCTTTGGTCTGTTCAATATATGAAATAATATCTCCAAAAATATACGTTTTTTCTTCTGTTTCATTCATCAATTTTTTCATAGTCTGTTCATCTACTCTTATAAAATCACTGATTGCCATAACCTCTTTTGTGATGTTTTCAATGTTGTTAGTATTATGTGCCACTGTCGTGTTGACTTCTTTTACATGCTTTGACAAATCCTCTTGCAAAATTAGGATTTCATCCAATACACTTTTGGTTTTATGAGTCAACGTCTTACCTGTGATCACCTCTTTGGTCGCAAGTTCATTTTTTGCGCCTAAAGTATCCATGGCCTTTTGAATGAGCATGATATTAGATTCAATTTCAGAAGACGCCTTCTCTGTCTCTTCTGATAGTTTCCTAACCTCTCCTGCGACAACTGCAAATCCCTTTCCTTGATCTCCAGCTCTTGCCGCTTCAATAGAGGCATTTAAAGCCAGCAGATTGGTTTGGCTTGAGATGCTCTTTATACTATTTGTAAAGCCTTGAATTCGAGTATAATAAATCTTGAGTTCTTCAAACGCCTCACTAAATTCCCCAAAGAGCTTAATAATCAAGTCCACCTGTTCTGATAACGCGTGGATGTCTTGACCACCTTTTGAAGTTTCCTCAGTGGTGAGTTTAATGCCGTCGATAACTTGAGTCATTTGTTCCTTTTCCTTTTCAAAGTTACTTTTCAGATTAAGCATGTTCTGTCCCATCTTTTCCACACTGTCATTATTGCTCACTACAGAATGAAGCATATCATCAAAGCGTTTTGTAATATCCCCCTCATTACTCAACACTTTTTCCACACGTTGATTTAATAACTGGTTGACAAAAACAAGGGTCTTGTGTACTTTCACAAAGAGCGCTCTATCTACTAAGATCTTGCTTGAATCTTCAACTGCGTTACCTTTGTCAGCAACTGCCTTATACTTTTCTTTATCGAACCATTTCCCCATAATTTCACTCCCCTAAAGTTAATATGACCATCGTCTGGTTTAGATGTGTGCTGTCTAATTGCTCCCCATAACTCGAAAAGCCTGTAACGGGTCCCAGTTCGCAAAGCGGCCCGATGATTTGCTTTCCAATATTTTCTTTATCAAATTGAAGACGTCTCAGAATACAATTGAAGACGAGCATCCCTTTAATAGAACGTACATTTTCCCTTATAGCACTTTGAGTTTCTCGAATTACCTCTAAGGGATTATTGGGCTCCAAAATTTCGAGAACGGAATTGGTGAGCACTCTACAATAAAATTCAATGGATTGGTCTGGATTAATATTAAAAGGCGATGTAATCCATATTTTTTCATCCAGCCTTCTGCCAAGTGGATTTCTTGTGAAGTACTGACTCAACTGATCTTCTCTTATATTTAATTTTTCAGCATAACATTTAGCTGCAGGCTTATTGTCAAGCTCGTAAACAGTTCTTTTGGCAACATCTGCTTTTGTGACCACCATTTGCTTGCCCATGGGCTTGAATATATTTTCTTTATAAATATAAAATTGGTGACCTGTCTTAACAAATGAAATTAGCGCAACATTGCTATACACAACACCGTTAAGTGCTATTTTTGTTGCTTTAAAATCCAACCCATCCCCTGCAGAAGCACCAACGAGCGGCATATTGTTATCCCCTAAAACCGCATTGATTACCGATAATGCCTTTTCTTCACCTGCAGACAAGCCATCCATAAGCGTGATGCCAAACAAATCCTTTTGCCTCGAAACCCTCTCGGGGTCAATTTTTAATGTTTTTAAAGCTTCTGTGATGCGTTCATGATATAAGATGGGATACTCAGAAATGTTTTCTAACAAGACAGACGCCACATTAAAGTCATCTGATGCAATTGAAAAACTCACTAAAGAATGCTCGGTTAAACAGTGGTTAGAGATTTCACCAGCAGTGGTACACCCCACCACGTCATTGTTGGGGAAATAACGCTTTAACCCTATAGCAATCTCATCAAAGTCATATTGATTTGAAGCAAAAAACATGACGTATTTTACATTGGATTGCTTAATCTGTTCATAATTCTCATCAATGGCTTCTCGCGTTGTTTTTTTCGAACTAAATCCTTGCAAAATTTTCAACATAGCCCACTCCTATACTGCTTTATTTTTGATCTACTCTTTACCCATAATCTCCTTAATCAAACCAAATGTTAAATTTATGTAATATTTATTATATCACAGTGTTGCCGCAAACTCTATTGTCAACTATAGAGTTTGCTCACAAGTTATTACAGTCAGCGGTTTGCATAAAAAAACGACTCAATATAAAGCTTTCATATCCAGTCGTTTTAAAGGCGTCAAATCTAATATATTGTCATAAATACACATTCGACATAACTTTATAGCACATGTTCTGGAGGATCAGATTCCAAACGATCATGTTCTGAATGATCATGTTCTGAATGATCATGATGTGAATGATCTGGCCCCTTCCCCATAAAATTCATCATTTTTTCAATTGCAACATCTGACAGAAATACGATTTCACTTTTTTGTCCTTTTGAATCTTCGCCACATAAGATAATGCCATTGTCATTTTCTTTGTATAGAAGCGGCACTTCCCTTTTGTATATTTTCCCAGTTTTTGTATCTTTGACTTCAATGGTTACAACTTCCGCCTCGATCTTTTCTGGCAAAACTTCTGACTCTATTTGACTTTTCATAATGCTACCTCCTTTTTTTTATCAGGTGTCTGATCTAAGATCATCCTTGCGCCCATACCGCAGGTTGGACAACAACGCCCCTCATTTGAATCCTCACATGAAACACAGTATTCTGTAAAACATCTGACGCATTTGTAAATCACTTGATTGAGAATCTCATTGCCACATCTCTGGCACTTGTTTATAGAATTTTCCACTGCCTTACCTCCATCATTTCATTCTTTAACTGTCTCTAATAACATATTCAGAGTCTTCAGTCTCAAATCGCTTATTTTACCCTGTATGATGTTAATGCCGCCGTAATTTTGATTGATTTTAAACATATTTTTCATCTGAATATTTAAAAGATTGCAAAGGATCATTCTGTTAACCCCTGCGTGTCCAACAATGACAACAGATTGATGCTCTAATCTTATGATCTTTTCAAAGATCGGTAAAACCCTTTTGCTTAAATCTATAAAACTCTCGCCGCCTGGGGGTCTAAAATAACCTATATCTTGTCCACGTGCCTTAAATTCATCGGGATAACACCTTGCGATTTCACTAAAAGTCTCCCCTTCCCATCGTCCCAAATCGATCTCCCTAAAAGCTGAGATGATCTGCACACGGATATTATTCTGAGCACCAATTTCCATAGCAGTGTCGTGTGATCTCAGTAGATCACTACAGTATATGGCCTCAATATTTTTGTCCTTAAAAAATCGTCCCAGTGCCTTTGCTTGAATCATGCCTTCTTCACTTAGAGGTAAATTCGTTTGTCCAATAAAGCGTCGTTGTGCATCTGCAAGCACTGGTCTGCTGTGACGAATTAGATATATGGTCTTCTTTGACATGTCTTCACTCCTCTATTTTTCTCTTTGCTGGGTGAGGACAATATTCTGTGCTTACAATTATTGAATTCACGCCAATTTCAAGTTCATTTTGTTCAAGAGCGCTTTGGATGGTTACAATGTTTTTTAACCGTTCTATAATCAGCTGTTCATCCACGATGTCTGCTAAATAGTAGAGCTGTAAATATAGGGCATCTCGTGTCTTATGCCTCTTAAATTGTATTTTGTAATCCAATAGTGCTTGAATATCCAAAAGCACATCGTCTACTGCGCCCTTAGTGAGCTCATGACCGCCACGGAGCTTAACGCTTCCCTCTAAACGCGTTCTAATAGCATCCAGCCGTTTCAGTACAGAGCCACAACTACAATATTCTGAAATCATACGAGATTGGTCCCCAGTTCTATATCGTATTAAGGGCATGCCCTCTCTCTTTAATGTCGTTATCACAACCTCGCCAAGCGCGCCCTCTGGCAAACATATGCCTGTATCGGGATCAACTATTTCTATATAAAAGTCGGGTTCATACAAATGGTATCCTTCATGGCACGAACACTCAATGCCCCCGCCAAACCCCGTCTCTGTCATGCCATAATATCTAAAAACTTCACAATGCCAATACTGTTCTATTGTTTTTAAAGCAGTTTCAGAGACAAAATCTGTGCTCAAAAGCATTTTTTTCACCGTTGTAATAGGTCTATTCATGAACACGCCGTATTTCACAAGCGCAAGCACTTGGAAGGGAATGCCCACAATAACATCGGGCTCAGTCGTCTCAATCGCTTCAAAAGTTGCCACCAAATCCTTGACGACACCTTTCAAAATGGGGGTTTTACCACCCAATTTAAGTGCCTCTCCTAAGAGTTTCCCTATGCTTCCCTCTCTTTCACAAGGCAATAGAACAAGCACTTTATCCCCTGCCTTTGTAAAGGTATCCATCCCTACTCTAAAGTAGTCAATAGTGCGCTTTTGATCGTTTGCCGTGAAGTATAAACGTTTCGGTGTTCCTGTGGTTCCCGAAGTTTCCAGAGTGACCACACGCTTGATGACGTCTTGAGAACAACAAAGCATCTCACGCCCTCTCGTTTTAATGTCTTCGGCAGTTGTAAAGGGCACAGACTGCCAGTCTCTTACCAACTGCCCCCCGCCTTGTGCGCCATCCATTATTTGCGCCATATGCTCTCTGTAAAAAACACTTTTAGAGGTTGCATAAGTTAATATTTGAGATCTCAGTTCGCCTTGGCTATCCGAAAGATCTCTCGCGAATACCCGAAGATCTGAGTCCATTTGCTTTGCCGCCCATAAATCTAAAACGGATTTTACTGTATTTTCAAACACCGCAAAACCTCCCTAATTGATGCATTTTGTTCATCTGTAAAGGCTTTTTCCATCCCTGCTGGTGAGATTATAAGCGCAAAACGGAATCAAATCACCTGTCTGACTCACTACATGAATGTGACAACTTTTGAGGCGTTTTAAATCCAGTGTCCATGCATCTTGAAACGCCATTCCCGATATCGCCAACGTCATTTTGGCTTGTTCCAAAAATGCATCTAGACTTGTCAAATCTGGAACCATCGAGATGTTTTGCTCAGGCTGAACCACTTCAAGTGTATTGCCTTTTGGGGCAGACCACTGTCTTGCCACATATTTCATTGCCGCTTCAGCCGGGGTTTCCACACTGCAACAACATGATTTAGATTTACCAAATTCAGAAACGCTCTTAAAATGACCATCTTTCTGAAGTGCGAATTTACCATTAAAAGAACAAAGCGGATGCTCGCTTGAAGGTGGCACAAAAGCAGATACCTTAATCTCACCATGTGTTTGATGCTCAATGCCCCTTAAAAGCGCTGGTATGGTCATCCGATCCTCCGAAAAGGACTCTGGATATCTGCCAAAGTAGCTCACAGGCTGAAAGTGAACACCACGAACAATGGGCATATTATGCGCCGCAAAATCAATGATCGCTCCAAGCTCTAAGTCATTAACCCCTTTTACCACCGTTGGGACTAAAACAACGCCAATCCCTGCTTGCTTGCAGTTTTCTATGGCTCTGATCTTCTGCTCTAAAAGCGCTCGCCCCCTTAATGCTTTATATATGGGATCACTGAGCCCATCGAATTGCAAAAATGCACAGTTAAGACCTGCACGGGCTACTCTTTCACAATAATCATAGTCCTCTGCCAGTCGAATGCCGTTTGTATTGAGTTGAAAAAAATTGAATCCCATACGCTTTCCAAGGTCTATGATCTCTGGCAGATCATCTCTCATAGTCGGTTCTCCCCCAGAGAGTTGAATATTAAACGGTCCTCCTTTTAAAAGTAACATTTCGTACCAAGCTTCAATTTGAGACATAGTAGGGTCCATACTGTGTTCACTTCCTGCCTCTGCAAAGCATACGGGACATTTTAAATTACAGCGTTGGGTTATTTCAAGCAAGACGCAACATGATTGTTGCTGATGCTCTGCACAGATGCCGCACTCATAGGGACATCCTTTGCTGTCAACTGGCTGAGCCGCCTTCTCAAAAGCATTGCGGTCACCGCACCAATTTTCAATTTCAGGCGCACCCTCCCAAATAAGGGTTGAAAAAAGACCATGCTCTGAACACGATTTCACAAGGTAACTGCGATCATGCTCCCGAACAATTTCAGCATCGACTCTTTTTAAACAAACTGGGCAAACACTTTCTGTTTTAGAATAGATTTTTTTTGCATTCATTATTGATAACCTCCAAACTTTTTTCATGAAAAAAGTCGTATAAATTCTCTATCATGAGGATACTTTCTATTTTGTCTTTGATGCGTTTGGCATTATAAAACCGAAGAAATATGATATTGCCATCAACTTTAGGATACTTTTTTCGCGTGTTTTCAAATCGTGTTTCCAAAGAGATATACTGATCTTCCTCAGTCAATTTGTCAGATAGATAGAGCAATTCTTTCTCAGTAATTTTAAGCCCATTGGGAGGCAACTCTATATCCATGTGGCAAGAAATGATCTCTTCAAGACCATAAAACCCTTCTTCTGAAATCATCTTTGCCCCTAAAAACGCATGGTTTGGCTGTCCTCTCCCCACATCGTGCAACAGTCCCGCTTTCTTTAAAATCTGCTCCGATATGAAAGGCCCTTCTTTGTCGTTGAGATCCCTTGCAATTCTACAGGCCAACACTGAAACCGCCTGACTATGTCTTCTCACTCTTGATGAAACCTGAAACAAATTCAGTAGCGCTTGGCATTCGTCCAAATTTGGTATTGATCGCATGGCCGAATAAGTCAATATCTTCTCGTAATCTGCAGGGGTATCCATGTCCATTAAGATGCCATTATCTGCACATGGCAATTCTATCCAATTCGCCTTAAATATGTCCAAAACACGCCTCAAATTCATGTTCTCATCTGATTCAAGGATTGTTTTGAAGCAATTCCGATGAATAAAAGGTGGATGTCCTCTCTGACCCAAAAAACTTGGGAAAATAATTTTATCGGGATTGGCCTTATGCGCTTTTAAAATTTTTTCTATGGTTTGATGTCTAATCATGGGAATATCCGCCGGTATCAGAAAAAATCCTTCAACATTGCTTTCCAGTGAAGCTACTCCCACCTTAACCGAAGAAAACATACCTCTTTCAGGTGCCATATTTTCAACGATTTGGACGTGCTTGTGCACCAAAATCTGTCTAACCTCATTTGAGTGGTAACCCACAATCACTCTGATGTCTTTTACACCGGCCTTCTGGAAGGCTTCTATTACCCACAAAATAGCCGCTTTATGCTCTATTTCAAGCTTTGGTTTCAAAGCACCCATTCTTGAAGATTGCCCTGCTGCAAGTATAAGTGCTGAGATTTTTTCAACGCTCACTTGTATTTTGAGCTCTTACTTTGATGAGCTCAGCCACAATGCTGACAGCAATTTCTTCTGGTGTTTCCGCCAAGATTTCCAACCCAATGGGGCAATGAACCGTTGAGAAATCTTCCTGTGTATAGCCTTTTTGTTCTATGAGCTCTTTGTAAATCAAATCTCTCTTGCGCCGGCTGCCAATCATGCCGATATAGCCAACAGGTGTTTTAAGCACTTGATCAAGAATGGTTTTATCATGCATGTGACCTCTTGTGACAATGACGATATAACTGTCTCTATCATAGGGCAGTTTAGGCAATGCACCTTCTAGAGACGGCAATAAGATCAGATTTGCATTCGGAAAGCGTTCTGCATTTACAAACTCCGAACGATCATCTATGACGATTGGATCGAATCCAACTTTCCCAGCAGCTTCCACCAATTTTTGTGAAACATGTCCTGCACCGAAAACATACAGATGACCACCACTCAATATGGGTTCTATGACAATCCTTTTACATTCAAAGCGCTCTGAATGCAGTATTACCTTAGCAGGATTTGAAATCATCCGCTTATAGAATTCACCTTCTCCTTTGAGTTCACCTCTGACGCTCCCATTTGATTCTACTAGGCACTGCTGCCTATCTCCGTCATGGTTGATAATAGTGCAGAGCCAAGCTTTTTCCCGATGTGCAAGGCATGCAAGTAAAGCTGTTACAACTTCTAAGTTGCTGGATTCATTGGCTGAAATATAGTCCAATAAAATTTCGCCTGTACCACCACAGATCATATCCGTCTCTGACGCTTCCTCACCTGTAAGTGAAAAACTCTGTATGCGCGACCGCTTTTCTCCAAATACGATTTGAGCGGTTTCCATAGTCACTGCTTCTAGTTTGCCCCCACCTATGGTGCCGATGATCCGCCCGTTTTCACATATAATCATATGAGCCCCAAAGGATCTTGGCGCAGAACCGGATTTGTCGATGATCGTCGCAAAAACACAATCTTCATTTGCCTCTAAAATCTTTTTTAATGCATGCCAAATAGAATTCATAGAATATCCTCCCTGATCTCAGATAGTGTGTGATCGTATGCTTCAAGAATTTCCTCCACCTTATCATAGACCTGTTCTATGAGCGCGGGACATCTCTCCATGCGATTCATGGGGTTGTTCTCCAATATTTGAATGCAATTGATCCCACCATATAGAGCACCAATCTCTTCATTAAACCACTGTATCAATTGATCCATCATAACTTTTGCAAAAGGCATCTCGACTTCGCCCTCAGCGCCCCGGCCAGTATAGAGCGAAAGCAGGCAGGCGCCTCCAGTGAGTGCGCCGCAGTTATTTGCAGAACCACCTACGCCGCCACATAGCCCCCCCATTGCTCTGATCAAATCCTTATTTTCTATCTTCTTTTCTTCAAGCCCCATCATCAATAAAATTTGACTGCAACAAAATCCACTCTGTGAAAGTTCCAAAATCCGCATCATATCACTACTCATTGCTATCTCCTCCCTCTCATTTCTCAGCAATTAAGCCAAAATAACCGAGCTTTAATCCAGACACCCCTTTAAGAGCACAAAACGCCGAAAGAAAACCGTCCTCATATTCTCCAGATTGATTCCAAATCATTTCCGCTATATAACTGTGTAAAAGGGTTGTTTTTTCCAACCATTTTGAAATTTTGAAGCCTTGATTTGTAATCAACTGTTCCACTTCATTCTGCGTTTTAAGAGAGGATGAGTCAGAATTTGCCTTCAAATAGACATCTGAAATGGCAAGTTTTGCCCCTGGCTTCAACACCCTGTAAGCCTCTTTTAAAACTTGTTGTGCATCCTGAAATACAGATAGAGTACATTCCATTAAAATACAATCCCTACTTTCATTTGGATAGGGTAATTTTTCGGCATTTGCCACTTCTATGGGCAGTTCAGGCATACTTGAAAGACCTGCCTGAATTATGATAGAAGAGCAGTCAACGCCTGTGGCATCATATTTATAATGTGCCCTCAAGTATTGCACCGCTGTCCCCATGCCACAGCCCACATCCAATACCTTAGAGGATTCATCTAAACCGCACGCCAATATCAGTTCGTCAGTTAGCGCCAGACCACCTGGCCTCATGACTCTCACACTGTTTTCAGAAAAAGGATAGGTTTCGTAACTATTTTTCATTTGTCTTCCAACGCCTTTTCAACTTGCTCCATCTTGCCCAGTGCTAAATCTTCTGGGATGTACACAAGTCCACATTTTTCACATTTGCTGAGCTCCACAGGAAAGTTACTCCCCAAATAAGATAAGGTCAACTTCCCAAGCTTCATCTTTTCGCCACATACGGAACAAATAATTTCCGAATGATCATCACTGGTATACGCCGACATGGATAACCTCCTATACTTCTATTTCCAATCTATGACTGTAAGTGTTTAAGATATGATAGCCCTCATCTGAGCGTGTGAATTCAACCCAATATGTCACCGACACAGGTCTGTAGTAAGCCACATAAGTCTCTTTCGTGGCATTCCACATTTTTTGCCCCGTTTCTTCCACATGCTCTAATACTTTGGTCAAATCCTCAATTAAAATATTGCGTTCTGCCATGATGGCTCTCACATCATCTTTTATGATTAGATTCACTTTGCTTTCAACCTCCTCTTGACACTCTCCCCATATGGTTTTAAGCAGTGTTCTTTTAAGTCTGCTTCTATTTTCATGTCGCTCTGAAAAATCCGGTCCTTTTGCCACAGGATAAGATGTCGATTTCTCCGCAAAGAGTAGGTCTAACAAGTGATAAGTTCTCTTGTTCTGTCCAGTAAAGTTGTCCCTGCACATGGCACAATAGACCACATAATCTTCCGAGCACTCATTGACTCTGGCTTCAATTACCGCTTTTGCCACCTCTCTATTTGCAAACATCATAAGACCGCCATAACCACAGCATGTGGTCTTGTCTTTTGAGTACTTAAGCTCTACAATCTCATGTCCTGCTCTTTTCAAGAGATTTCTGACACTCTCCTGAAGGCCTCTCTCAAGCCGGGTACTACAGCTGTCGTGAACTGCAAGCCTTTGAGGTTCAATCCCTTGGCCACTCATCCCCACAAAATTCTTTTGATCCAACAGCGTATAGAGCATTTCCACCTCTATCTCTGGCAAGTGTTCTTTAAAGACCGAGAAGCAACTTGGACAGGCGGTAATGATTTTAGGCTTGTCTTCTGCGAGCCATGTCTCCTTAATGTGCGTCATGCGTTCATCAAACAGATCTTTTCGACCTGCCCAAAGTGCTGGCGCACCACAACAATCGAGCATTAAACCCGTGCCACCAGATAAATTTTCACAAAGCCACGGGTATATTTTTTCAACATGCTCAGGTGCTGATGCCGACAACTGACATCCTGGGAAAAAAAGTGTTTTTATTTCAGTTTGATGTGGGGGTTTCTTCATCATAGCAAAATGATCACTCACGCTAAACGCCATGTCCCTAAGGGCAAAATCATGTGCAGAAGGTGGCATTTTACCTTTCTCAACCATTTGGTTTCTCGCTTCCTTGCAAACCAAGCCCATATCTGCACCATTCGGACAAATCTGAGCGCATTGTCCACACTGACTGCAAGTATTGATCATCTTGTTCGCATGGTGTATACCCATGACGATGGAGAGATTGTTGTATACTTCCCTAAAGTAACGCTTCGGATACCCCTTATAATGCTTCATGTATTCACAGGCTTTTACACATTCAAGACACTCGCACAGTAAGCAACGCTCTGCCTCTGCCTCTGCCTCCTCTTGTGTGTACCCCTTTATAGAATCGCTTGGATAAATTGCTTGCACAATCGTTTCATCTTCTATATTGGTGAAGAGCTGAGTCTCTACGCAACCTTCACCTACTCGATTAGCGGTTAGAGACACCCTTTGAAAATAGCGGTCAATGGAGTTCGCTGCCCTCTTGCCATCAGAGATTGAGCGCACAGGAAGATAGGCTTCTCGATCCCCGCATAGAGATCCCCCTGCAAAAACACCACCCTCTATAATCTCATAAGTGAGTGGATCGATCATTAAAGGTTTCGCCTGCTCTCCGACTACCGCATCAAGCTCTGCAGTGGCAACATCTATGTAGACTGCCGTATACCGCTCTCTAAGTGCTTCCAATGATAAGTTACCTTGAACGCCTATGGCATGTTCCAGATTGATCTCTATCCCCATCTTTTTCAAGTTTTCAAACGCTTTATCTCGCAGTGCAGCGGGTAGAACTTCTTCTTTATACTGGTTTAGTCGCCCACCAAGACTTTTGGATTTTTCAAAGACAGTTACTTTATAGCCTTTGAGTCTTAAAATTTTTGCAACAGTCAGTCCACTGAGTCCTGCACCGACTACAGCGACGCTTTGTTGCTTTTCAGGGGGTAAAAGTATTTTAGAAGGTCCTGAGGGCCTCCCGTTGAGTACAATATATTTTTCAAGTTCTCCGATGAGAATCGATTCGTCGAGTTCATTTCTCAAACATTTATGCATACAGGGTGCTTCGCATATATGGCTGAGGATGTTGGGAAATGGTACGGATCTACTGTATAATTTATAGGCCCCCTTATAGTCCTTTTTCTGGATGGCGCGAACAATGCCTTTGACATCCACATGTAGAGGGCACTCTGCTGTACATCTGGGGGGATTTTCCTGTGTGCAAAGCCCTTCACGTTCTCTAAGTAAAATCTGGTCCATATCACACCTTCTTTTTTAATCATTGAAAATTCAGGACGGCACTTTTCAGATTACCGCCCTGAATTATTAAGAGGTTATTTAGCATGGTTGTATTTCTAAATTTTATTAATCACAGCAACCGCAAGATGATTTTTGCGCTTCAAGACCCGCTTTAATTTTGGCTGGCAAAGCAGGAATCGCATAAATTCTCACACCGCATGCATTGTAGATCGCATTTAGTATCGCTGGATGTGGTGCGGTCAGTGGACCTTCACCAACGCCTGAAGCACCATATGGGCCGCTTGCACGTGGTGAAATGTTATAGATGATTTGCATGTCGTCTGGCACATCTTGAACATATGGCAGACCACATTTTGCAAGTGTAGTGTGTTTCGTGAGATCTTCGAAATCTTCTGTGAGCGCAAGGCCGATTCCCTGAGCTAATCCACCGTAGATTTGTCCATCACAAGTAGCTTTATTGGAGATCGTCCCAATGTCTGCAATTGTTGTGAACTTAACCACAGTCGCCTTGCCGGTTTCAAGATCAACCTCAACTTCCGGCATAAACAATTCATACATATAGTTAGAGAACGGATCGCCTTTACCTGTATCTGGTGCACAGTCTGTACACATTGAAGCCGCCCATTTACCGTCATAGCGAAGTGGAATGTTTTCGGCAACCATTTCTTCATAAGTTCTGTACTCGCCATTTTCTTTATTGCCGGATTTTCTCATGGCATTTAAAAGCATTTCGCTGGCAACGCGAATGGCATTTCCTGTGACGACATTTTGTCTACTGCCGCCGGATGGGCCACTGTTAGGCGTAAATGCCGTGTCGTTCATAACCAGCTTAAGCTGCTCTGGTCGATAGCCAGCATGTCGTAACGTCTCATGTGCATGCGTCAATGTCCCAAGATCTGCCCCTTGACCATGATCTTGCCAAGAACTGCCCACAGTAACGCCTTCAGGTGTCATTTCCACCCAAGCTTCAGAGCTGTCTGGTCCATCAAGGCCACAGCCGTAAATGCCTAGAGAAAGGCCAACGCCTCGTTTTTTACCTGGAACATCATATTCTGCACATCTTTGCTTAGCCTCTTTCCAAAGTGGTCTAAGTTTATCGAGCATTTCTTCGAAGCAGAACACTTCTGGAATCTGTTGTGTTGGTGTGGTTGCCCCTGGTCTATAAACGTTTTTATATCTCAATTCAAGCGGGTCCATGCCCAATTTTTCAGCGAGTTCATCCATTGCAATCTCAGAAGCCAAGAATGCCTGTGGCGAGCCATACCCTCTGAATGCAGAACCCCAAGCATGGTTGGTACAAACTGTACGCCCTTTGCCTCGAATATTTGGAATGTCGTAGCCCGCACCTGTGAACTGTGCTTGGCGAAGGGTCAATAAATCACCGAACTCTGAATATGGACCGTGATCGATTGTCCAATCTGTTTCCATTGCCAATAATTTACCGTCTTTATCTGCCGCAAGTTTACAAGTGACAAAACCTGGTGATCTCTTACCCGTGTAAGTGATGTTTTGGAACATATTGAAATTAAGGGATACAGGTTTCCCCGTTGCCAAACAAGCAACACCTAAAAGCGCTTCATTTGTTGGACTGAATTTATAACCGAAAGTCGCCCCTGTTGGATTTGCCACTAATCTCAACTTGTCTGGTTCAATGCCAATTCCTGGACAAATCATTGCATGATGAAGATGTAGTGCAATTGACTTGGAATGAATTGTAAGTCTGCCTTCTTCATCGAAGTATGCACTCCCACAATCTGGTTCAAGTGGTAAATGTGGCTGACGACTACAATAAGTATTTACTTCAACGATTGCTGCTGCTTGATCAAAATAAGGCTCTATCTCTTCACCTTTTACAATACCTTGCTCAAAGTAAACATTTGGCGTGCCTTCGTGAATCTCTATGGCATCATCAGCCATAGCCGCTGGCGCACTCATATACGCCGGTAAAACTTCAAGATCCACTTTTACCGCTTTTGCTGCTGCTTGGGCATGTTCTTCTGTATCCGCACAAACAATTGCAATGGCATCTCCAAATTGGAATACTTTTTTGTCGCATAAGATTGGTCTATCCCAGCCATCCCCTTTATTCGTTGGGAATGTGATCAAACCTGTAATTCTATTTTTACCTTTGACATCTTTATGCGTAATAACTTGGTAGACACCTTCCATCTTTTCTGCTTCTGAAGTGTCTATGCCTAAGATATTGGCATGTGAAACTTCTGCCTGTACGAGTGCCATCCGCAGTGTTCCAGGAGGCATCTGCAATGCCACATCAGCACCAAAATCCCAAGTACCTGTAACTTTGCTCAGTGCAGATGGTCTATGATATGTTGTCCCATAAATTTTGTTCCCAGTTGGGCTGAAGAGTAAATCTTCCTTACGCATTTCACCTCTTAATACTTTAGCAGCTGCCATAACGGCATCCACAAGTGGTTTATAACCCGTACAACGACACGCATTTCTATTTTTTTGGAACCAAGCCCTGATTTCTTCTCGAGTTGGATCTGGATTGCCTTCTAATAAGACTTTCGCTGACAAGATAAAGCCTGGGCTACAGAAACCGCACTGTGCACAGCCATATGCCATCCATGCCACTTGAAGTGGATGGAGATTTTCAGGCGTACCAATACCTTCAATCGTCGTAATCTTCGCTTCATTCGGTACACGCTTCATTTTAACGATACATGACCTCACCACTTTACCGTCCATAATAATGGAGCATGTGCCACATTGTCCTTGGTTACACCCTACTTTACACCCTGTAAGCAATAATTGCTCACGAAGTACTGATGCCAATGTTACATCTGAATCAACAATCATGGTTCTTGGCAATCCGTTTACAATAAGAACTTTTTTCTCCATGTTACATCTCCTAAATGAATTTTTTTATAGTAAAAAACAACACTACCTTACACGACCCTCCTCACATCGCCATTTTGTTTTATTAAAACCCTTTTCCAAACGAACAGTTCGGGAATCTGCACGTTTCACATCTTGTACATAGCCCTCCGTGACCATAAGTTACAATGTCACGCTTTGTCAGTTTTTCACCTGCAAGAACTCTTGGAAGCACAAGATCAAAGATTGTGCTCTTGGCATACATAACACAGCCTGGCAAGCCCATCACTGGAATGCCCTTGATGTCTGCAAGCATGAACATCGCGCCTGGGAGTACTGGTGCCCCATAGGTAATCACTGTGCCACCCGCTTTTCTGATCCCCGAAGGGGTCACATCGTCCGGATCAACAGACATGCCTCCTGTTGTGACGATGACCTCCGCACCTTCTTCAATAAGTGTATGGATGGCAGTTGCAATCATATCGATGTCATCATCTGAGATGATCTGTCTAATCACTTCACTGCCGAGTTTCTCAATTTTTGCCTTTACCACAGGTCCAAACTTATCTACAATTCGGCCCTTATATACCTCACTCCCAGTGGTGACGACGCCAATTTTTTTCTTGTGAATCGGGAGTACTTCCACCACAGGATAGTGATCGCTTGCTATCTTTTCCACTTCAACAATTTTATCTTTTGAGATCACCAGCGGTACGACTCTACAGCCAGCAAGTGTCTGTCCTATTTCCACCACCTGATTGGAGTGAATAGATGCTAAAACCATTTCATCAATTGAATTTATTTCAACAAATGGGTCCAATTTAATCTTTAAAAGTCCCTTTGTGGTCGCCTTAAGTTCAACTTTCCCTTCTGATGGCGCTGTAAGTTCAATACCACTGCCTGTGATGGCGCTTGAAATTCTCTCTGCGGCCTCATTCTCATGGCAAGTATCTTCGTTGATTTCCCAAATATAGATATTTTCTTTCCCCAAGCTCAACAGTTTTGGAATGTCTTCTACCGAAATCACATGGCCTTTTTTAAAGGCAGGTCCCTTTCTTTTTTCTGGGATAATCTCTGTAATATCATGGCACAACACCATGTTTATTGCTTGTTCCACTGGTACAAACTTCATCAGCTACCTCCATTAAGAATGTCTTCAAAATTAAAAAAAGAGCGCAGGAAAGGAATCCAGCGCTCTGCTTGAGAGTGTTAATTTCCTTATGCCTTTTTTACCGTAATAACTGCGCAACACAGTTAACGAAACAGATTCATCTCTGAGATTTCAAAATAAAGATTCAAAACTTCACTGTCACCTCTTATATACGCAAGAGGTATGCCAAAGCAAGAATGACCACTCAATTCTTTTGTCCTTTCGCAACAAGATTTACCTATTTTTTGATCATAACGCAGTTGTTTCCCCCCTTGAATCATCTAAAGAAAATTTAGAATTTTCGTCAATTGGCGTCCATTTAAAGGCAATATTTGCTTTTTTTTCATAAAAAAAGTGTTACCTCTGCGTGTAAGGTAACACTTTTTTACTCATATGGGTAACACTGGTTTCACTTTCATTGCTCATGGCAATGATCACTTGCATGTTTCATATCCACTGTCCACATTTATCATTCTTTTCACTTATAAATCTCATGAAGCTTCATTTTATTGTAAATCGTTTTACGCGAGAGGCCCATTTCAAGTGCCACGCGGCTGACATTTCCCGCATGTCGATTTAAGAGCTCTATAATCCTATTTTTTTCTGTTTCTTTGGCGGCCTCTTTAGTGAGGACACGACAGGCCATTAAGCTTTCACCGACAACGTGCTCCTCTTTAGAAGGCGTCTCTTGAAAATTTCGAATGCGCTCTGGAAGGTGTTGAGGGAAAATGATGCCATTTTCAGCAAGATTGACAGCGCGTTCAACCACATTTTGAAGCTCTCTCACATTGCCAAGCCATGAGTACCTTTTTAAATACTCGTAAACGGAGCGATCCACTCGCACAGTGCGTTCCCTGTCATTACACAGTTTGTTCAAGAAGTGTCTAAACAGCAATGGAATATCCTCTACACGATTTCGAAGCGGCGGGATCATAATCGCCATAACATTGAGTCTATAAAAAAGATCTCTTCTGAAAGTCCCCTTTTCCACTTCTTCGAATAAATTTTTATTGGTTGCACAAATCAAACGTGCATTGACAGAGATCATCTTGTCACCGCCTATGCGGACAATCTGCTTTTCTTGAATCACTCTTAGAAGCACCGTTTGATGTTCTAAAGGCATGTCGCCGATTTCATCTAAAAAGAGCGTGCCGCCTGCTGCCAATTCAAATTTCCCGGGTTTCCCACCTCTTTTAGCACCTGTAAAAGCGCCTTCCTCATAACCGAATAATTCACTGCCAATGAGTTCTCTGGGAATTGCACCGCAATTAAGGGAAACAAATGGGGCATTGCACTGAGAGCTTTTATTGTGAATAGCCTGAGCAAATATCTCTTTTCCAGTGCCGCTCTCACCAGTGAGCAGCACATTGGAATTGTTAATGGCTGTGAGATTCGCAAGGCGGATAGATTCTCTGATTTCAAAACTGCTGCCAATAATATCTTCAAACTGAAGTGAAGCGGTATAGCCGCCAAACCGGTCTAAAAGTTTCTGAACTTGTTTAACTTGTTTTAGCGTAATGAAGCTCCCTACCAGCGCCTCTTTTTCATTATAAATAGGCTCAGAAGAGATGATGCAATCAAACGGTCCATTGGACGTATGAATAATCCCCTCAATATATGAACACGGTTTCAAGTAAAAGCAACCACTGCCAAGTGAGCGATGTCTAGGACTCACCATATTTTGAATCAGCATGCCTATCGCATCTTTCTTCTCCCTTCTTAGGATCACCTCTGCTGCAGGGTTCATCTCAGAAATCGAGCCATCTTCACCTACGATTAAAACCCCATCTGAAACCATGTTGAAGAAGTTCAGTAATTTTTTATTTGCAAGTGCCAATTGTCTGTTTTTATTTTCTATTCGGAGTTGTGCCATAATGGCCTCAGCAGTGGCCACAACCATCCCCAGCGTGTGACCATGTGACGCTTCAAATGGACCCGAAATATCCACAATACCGAGCAAATCCCCGTTCACATCGAAAATAGGCGCTGCCGAGCAAGTGAGTCCATGATGCTTTTTACAGTAATGTTCTGCGCCAGAGACTTGAACAGGTGCTTGCTCATACATGGCTGTGCCAATGGCATTGGTTCCAGCGACTTCTTCTTGCCAACTGGCCCCTAGGAAAAAATTCTTAGTCACAGGATTTTGCCAAACATCCTCATCTGCAAAAAGCTCTAACAGATAACCTTCTTCATTGACGAGAACCACCACAAACCCGGTTCCCCTTACAAATTTGTAAAGTTTCAACATAAAGGGATGTGCAATTTTGATCAAATACGCCTTTTCCTTTAAGGACTCATCAAATGCTTCTTTGCTCAGTGATACATGTCTAGAATCATCCGTTGGCTCAACGCCATAATCTTTGCATCTAAGCCATGACTTATAAATTTCATCCTTCACACCATTTGATTTTAATTGTCCTTTGCCCACAAAAGATTCCCAGTTCTCAAGTAGCATCTCACTTTTTTTAATCATGTAAACTCCTCACAAAACAACACCTTGGATACGCCTTTATTACAGTTTATTACCTATTGCAATTATTGATGCTCACGAATATGAGTTAAAATATCAAAAGTCAAAAATTAGGCACCTTTTTACACAACAATGCTATTTATAGGAAGTGGCGTGATACAGCATAGAGTGGATAATTTATGCGAAACTGACCTTTGATATTCCAACTGTAATCTATTAATCGCAAAGAATGTGCCAAATCCATCAGATTCCCAAAACAATAACTTTGATCAGAGCTAAATTCTGTCCCATCCTTTGAATAGACTGCGTTATTGTTTTCAAGTTTATATGTAATACGCCACACAAGTGAAACAAAAGTGTTTCCATTATGCGAAAAACTGTGAAATAAGTGTCACCTATTACACAATAGTGTAACACTTATTTCACAGTTAGTACACAGCAGTTTCATCAATTTGCTTCTACTGCTTTGAATTGAAATCAAGTAATCCAATACAAAACGCAGAATATAACATAGTGGCAATTTTAGTCTAATAATGATCAAATGTAATAATATTCTATTTTTTCTTGACTAAGTAATTTTATAATGTTAGCATGATGTCATCGTACACGAAAAAAGGTAATTTTACGTTTTCTTCAATTTTTTGAAACAATACAAACGGAAAAGGTTAAGAGGTGAATATGAAAAATTCTAAAAAAATTGGCACACTCTTATTCATTCTAGGCATATCTTTAATAGCAGTTTTATGGTATGCCAATGGCCTCAGAAAAGAAAATGCCGCACTCAATAAAACTTTGATAGAGATGAGGCATACAATCGAAAATAGTCACCACTTAATAATTGATCCAACTGATAATTCAAAAATCACTGAAAATATAAGCCTTGATGACATTTCGATGACCTATATTGAAAACAAGGTAAGATTCGTATTTTCCGATGAAGCTTTACAGGCTTTGGCATTGCCACTAGAGAAAGCGCCAAATCTTAGAAGCATAGAACCTTTAACTGCAGTGACAGTTTTGGATTTAGTCTATTCCAATGATGAAGAATGGTATTATGTGAAGATACCCGTTTTGGATTCTCCCGTTAATGTAAAGGGCTGGATCAGAGTTGATCAAGTTATTGAATTAGATAAAACCAATATCAATGAAATCAAAGCACCTGTTTATGTGAAAAAAGGCGCAAGCATAAACGTTCTTTGGAATGAAGGTAACATTGACGAATCGGCTGAGTCAGAAATTTTAGAACATGATGTCTATGGCCGTATCATCAAAGAAGATAGCGGGCATTGTTACTTATCAACACCAGGTGGCTTTGAATTTTGGATTAAAAAGGATGAACTCAGCTTTCCACAAGCCGAGCCTATCCAATAGATTGAACCACATCATTTTGTTTGATATTTTAGCTTCCAACCCCAATATGTCATTGATCACAGCAGTCTCATGTGCGCCAATTTCATCATTGGGCATTCACCACATTGACAATGCTCATACTTTCAATTTTTTTTGCCGGTAAGATAATCGCAATAAAAGTTGTCAGAATTGCAGCCGCTATCGTGACGGTCAAAACCGTTAACGGCGGCTCCCAAAGTTCTCCCCAATTTGATGTAATCAGCCTTAAGAAGAAGAGTCGGTGAAAATATAACCCTAAAACACCTCCTGCAATGCTTCCTGTTATTGCATAAGTGGCTGCTTCAGCTCCAACCACTTTTTTGAGCTGCTTGCCAGACATCCCCACCGCGCGCATGACGCCATAGTTGCTCATTCTGCTGGAAACACTTGCATTTACAGTATTGATGATGTTAATTAAAGCAACCAGCGCAATGACTATCAAAAAGCCATAGACAAATACCGCCATAGTGTAGTAGCCTAGCTGAACTTCGTTATTCCGCTGCTGTTTGTCTAACAGCATCATTTCAGATGTGAGCAAATTTCGAATCTGCGTAGAAACATCCGCCCCAACTTGCATATCAATAATGGTATAATCCGAAATATCGGTCAATCCAGTAAATGTTTTTTCAGAACAAACGATGTGCCAACTACCATTGCCCGAATCAAACGGCACATCAGAAATAATGCATGCAATCTGAATTTGGCGTGCCTCTCCTAATAAGTTTAATGTTAAAGGATCCCCAACATGCCAACCCAAATTTTGCGCCTGTTTATAGCTGACTGCAACACCATTGCCATTCTTAACATCGTCAATGTTCCCTGAAATCATCATTTTATCAGCCCACTCAAATTGTGAATTGTCATAAGAAATCAACATTGCCGCACCAGATATTCGACTATCATTTGCCAGTATATCATCGTAGAACATACGACCGTATACTTTTTGAATATCGGGGATCGCTTCTAGTTCTTCAATTAGGGCATGGTCTATTAGCGTTGTCTCCTCAACGCCCTTAATGGACAGATCAGGTGCATAAGGCTTCAATGGATTTAAGGCATGGTTCATAAATGTGATCAGTACTGTAAAGCACAGAAACAGGATAATGCTAATCGCGAAGGACCCGGCAATCAATATCATGCTTTTGCCATTAGAAAACGCATGACGGAATCCCATTGCCATATCCACATGAAAAAAGTTGGTATTGGATGCTTTTTTTATTTTCAAATTATTCTTCTGATTAATATTGCCAGTTACCGCAGCCTGTGGGGACACTTTTGCCGCTCTATTTGCAGGTGATTTTGAAGCCAGCATAACCACAAGAAAACCGATCACTGTACCTGCAATTACACCAACCCAACTGATCTGAAGCATCGGCATAGGCGGAATATCCTGTATACTCAGTGTGTTTAAAAAGAATACTGCTGACCATTGAACGCCACATCCAGCAACAAGCCCAATGGGAATGCCCTTCAGACAATACTGTAAGCCTTCTAGACGGATATAGCGTTTAACTTGACTTTGTGTTGCACCAAGGCAACGCAAAAGTCCAAAAAACTGCGTCCGCTCTAATATGCTCATATTAAAACTGCTGGCAATCATGAACATGCCCGTCATTGCAACAAGGATAAAAAGAGTGCCCCCTGTCAAATAGATGCCCTGCATGGATGAATCATCACTCTGTCCCATTAGTCCAAGCAGTCTGATATTTGTGGCAACCTGCTCGTCTGTCAAATGGTATTCAGCCTTGATTTCTGATAATGCTTGGTTAATCTTCACACCGCTCTTAAATTGTACATAATAGTATTCCTCATATAAATCAGACGGCAGTGCACGCATACCACCCACAGACAGGAAAAGGCCGTGGGCATCACGCCCTTTTAAGCTGGAAAAATCGCCATATGTTCCAGAAATCTTATACTGCCGTGCCTGACCATCACTATAGACAACCGCTATTGTATCTCCAAGGGTAAGACCGAATTGTTCAAGCCCCTGCTGATCAAGAAGAGCCTCCTCAGAAGAAGCGGGATAGGCGCCCGTCACCACAGTTAGATTCATCTGCTTTGCCATATCCTTTTCACTGCTCTGAACATACAATGCCTTCCCTTGAAACGTTGTATCCTCGGCAATGCCTAGGAAACTGGATACCTTTACATCATCGCGATGTCCAATTTTTTCCGAAATATCATCCGATAACCCTGTGATCATAGCATGAAAGTTTCCATTTTGACGAATATACGCGTTGATTTGAGCCTTTACACTCATATCCGCCATGCCGAAAATCGCCGTCACCAACATGACGGATATGGCGATACAGATCACGGTAAGTCGATTTTTCTTTTTGTGTACTTTTGCATATTCAGAAACAAGCCCAAGATAACTTTTCATTCGACGTGTCCCCCTAAATCCGTGAGGATACCGTCTGACACCTGTAACACGCGGTCAGCTGCTGAAGCAAGGCTTCTGTTATGCGTAATCATGATAATGGTTTGCTGATAGCGCTTAGCAGCTGTTTTCATCAGTGAAATGACTTCGCTACTGTTTTGGCTGTCCAAATTTCCCGTCGGTTCGTCCGCAAGAATCAGCATTGGCCGTGTGATCAAAGCGCGGCCGATTGCCACGCGTTGTTGTTGTCCACCGGAGAGCTGTCGTGGTAGATGATTTCGCCTGTCTTTTAGAGACAACACTGTAAGAATTTCTTCCACATAAGCCTGATCTGGTTTCTTATAGTCAAGTAAAACAGGAAATGTGATGTTTTGCGCCACATTCAATTCAGGAATCAGGTTAAAAGCCTGAAAAATAAAGCCTATGTTTCTACGACGAAAAATGGTGAGTTTTTCATCGTTCATTTTAAATATGTCTTTACCGTCAATGAGCACTTTGCCCGATGTAGGCATATCTAACGCCCCAATCATATTGAGCAACGTACTCTTTCCTGAACCAGATTCCCCGACAACTGCAATAAATTCTCCTTTTGAAACCGAAAAGCTCACGTTTCTCAAGGCGTTGACTGCCGTTTCACCTGTTCCATAGGTCTTGCAAACGTCATTTACTTCCAATAAATTCATTTGATCTCATCCCTTTCAAAATTGAGAGCACTTTTAATAAACAACTCAAATAGTGTATTCAAAATAAATCCCACCTTTCTATAAAGGTAGGTTAACATCTGCGCCTTACTCTCATATGAATTCTGGCTTACAATTTAGTAAGATTCATAAAATTGATAACGAATACACTGCCTTCACCTAAAACGCTGTCTACCGCAATGCTTCCTTCATGTGCTTCCACGATTGCCTTTGCAAGCGGCAATCCAAGACCTATGCCCTGCGTGTCTTTTGAAAAGCGACTACGATAAAATCGCTTGAAAATATGATGTATATCTTCTGGATGAATGCCACTCCCATTATCTCTTATGGTCACCTGTGTAATCATGGGCCGTTTCTGCCACTCTATGGCAATACGAGCCCCTTTGTCCGCATGGTCCAGGGCATTCTTCACAATATTGCTGAAGGCTTCTATTATCCAATTTTTATCACAATAGAGCAACACATCGCTGGGCCCAGACAAGAGGATCGTCTTTTGCTCTTGACTTGCGCGAAACTCAAAATGATGATAAATGTCATTCATTATATCCGCAATATTTTCAAATGATTTCTCTATGATGATCGCCCCTGCATCCAGTTTTGTGATCTTCAAAAGATTTTGAACGAGTATTTCTATTCGATCAATCTCTTTTTCCGACTTAACCGCAAATTCTCGCATGGCTGCCATGTCTTCGATTTCGTCCTGTAAAAGTCCATTGTAAATTGTAATGGCAGCAAGAGGCGTCTTCAGCTGATGAGAAATATCCGAAATCGTGCTCTTTAAAAATTCTTTTACCTTTTGTTCTTTTGCAGCATGAGCATCAAGTGCCGTGGCTAGTGTATTTATCGCATGAAATAGCTTGTACAAGCTCCCCTCGCGATCACAGTCAATACGCGCATCTGTTTCCCCTGAAAGATATGAATTTATTTGCGTGATCGCATCTTCTATGGTTTGATGCTGCTTCAGAAAATAAAAAAAACAACTGCCTAATACGCATACGGTAATGAAAAGGGAGAGTACGAAAATCGCAAGATTCAGCACGCCCCAAAACAACCATACGATAACTTGGGATAGGACTATAAAACTACCCAAGATGCAAGACATTAATATAAAAAAATTCCGAATATCTCTATTTGTAAAAATGTTCATTACGTTACCTCAACTCATCACGTTCCACTTATAACCCATGCCTCTGACAGTCAAAAGCATTTGCGGCTCACCAGGATTCTGCTCTATTTTCATTCTCAATCTACGAATATACACTGCCAGTGTATTATCGTCCACATAGTTTCCTTCCCCATCCCACAGCTTATCCAAAATTTTTTCTTTGGAAAGTATGTGGTTGGGATTTTGCATAAACAGACAAAGCAATCGGTATTCCAATGTTGTTAAATCCAAAAGCTGTTCACCTTTATAGGCCTGCCCCTGTAACAATAATACCTTTATACCATTGGACTTGATCTCTGTATCCGCCTCAGCAAAATGCTTTGCCCTTCGGAGTAGAGCGTTAATCCGTGATAGGAGCACACCTAACTTAAAGGGTTTTGTGATATAATCATCGCCACCTATATCAAGCCCCTTAACGACACTTATTTCTTCATCCGATGCGGTTAAAAAGATAATGGGGACTTTGGAAACCTGGCGTACTTTTTCACATACTTCGAAACCCGAGCCATCTGGCAATGATACGTCCAAAATCAATAAATCGTATTTGTCGTCTACCCAGATGGCATGGGCTTCTTTTATCGTTCGAGCTATGTCCAAATCAAACCCCTGTCTTTTCAGTAAACATGAAAGCCCGTCAATTAAGCTTAAATCATCTTCAAGAAGTAATAGTTTATCCATTTTTCCTCCATTGTCCATCCAGCGTTAGAAAGCTAGAACAAATCCAAGACTACCTTGCCCTCTAATTATGTCGTATTTTCACTGCTGTGTGTAAGGTATACTCATATTATATTTCTAGAGATAAAATAACACAAGCATGGCACTCTATAAGCTTTTTCTAAGTTTTTCACAAAATAGAATCATTTTCCACAAATTTCTTCTCTTCCATTTCATAAGAAATGCCCATGAAGAAGTATGCATATATCAACATTTGAGCCATCTTTCGATGTCTCAAAACGATTTTCGCTGACGCTGTTTGAGGGTGAACATTCCTCAGCACAGCTTTTGGCTCAAATCTTGCATATAACAACATTTGAGCCATCTTTCGATGTCTCAAAACGATTTTCGCTGACGCTGTTTGAGGGTGAACATTCCTCAGCACAGCTTTTGGCTCAAATCTTGTTGTTTTAACTAAAAAATCGACTGGTCAAGAACCAGTCGATTTATATCTTAAAACGCCAAATCGCCAAATCATCAAACTTGGAATCAAAAACAAAAGACCATAGAGTGGCGCAAATGCATATATTATGGAAACTTGATGTGTTTGGTCCATTAAAAACTGCATGGGCACATAATTCACCATGCCAAAGGGAATGATCAAGGTAAAGAAAATTCTAAACCCCTTTGCATAAATCGTCAATGGATATTGTGTCATTTCTCGTCCACCATCTGTGAAAATATTGGCGATTTCAAGACCTTGAACTGTCCAAAAGCACATACTGGCAAAGATGATGAATAAACCTGACATGATGGCAATTCCGCCTATGATCATAAAAAAGACAGTCATGCCTTTTAGGAAAGTCCACTGAATCTCAATATGAGTAAGTGCAAGACTCAATACAAAGAGCCCTTGAAGTATCCGGGCTATTCTCGTAAAATCAATTTTCGATCCGAGCACTTGAAGGACCGTACTTCTGGGCCTCACTAAAATTCGATCAAATTCACCATTGACGACAAGCGTTGAAAAGCCATCAAATCCTCTGAAGAACATCTCACTTATGGCAAATGAGAGATGAATCACACCAAACAGTAGTGCCACTTCATAGAAGTCCCACCCCTCTAAATTCCCAAATTGATCAAAGAGCAAGAACATAGCAAAAAATATGGAAAAGGGTACAAAGAACTGTCCAATGCAGAGCAAAATAAACGATTTTTTATAGACCATCTCTGACCTAAATAGAACCTGAATATATTTGAAATAGATTCTCATCCTAACCTCCCTGAACCACAAGCTGATTGAGTACACGGTTCATCAAAAATCGGCCCACTGCAATAAGGCTAATCATCCAGAAGCACTGCATCAGAAGACCTTGAAAAGCTTCTGCATGACCAATATTGCCTGTGAAGATTCTAAAGGGCAAATCCCCTGTATACCTGAAAGGCAATAAGTAGACAAAATTCCTGAGCCATTCTGGCATTAACGGAATCGGAATGACTAGTCCTGCAAAGAATTCGCCTATAACAGCAAAGATGAGCACGGACCCCCTTGGTGATAAGGTCACAAAGACAGAGATGTAAATGAACATGGATATGGCTACCGTAATGGCAACCCCTAAAGTTAAAGTCACCACAAACAACGCAAATGTCAACATATCCGAAGGTATTACAAACCTATAAGGCTTGGGCAATAAAAGCGCCACCAACAAAATCGGCAGGCATCTCATGAGCGCACCGCTCATCCGATGTGCTAATAGTTTAAAATACCAGAAGTAATAAGTCTCCACTGGTCTTAAGAGTTCATAGGCCACATTCCCTGACCTAATCATTTCAAAGAGCGTATTGTCTCTAATCCAGAGCATAATTAAAACCAAAAATGCTTGTTGCAACCAAATATAAGTGGTGAGCTCTGCCATCGTCATAGCAGGTCTAAACACGCTACTCCTATAAAAAGCTTCAAATATCATGATATTGATCATCCCCCAAAAGAACTGGGTCATCACACCTGCAAGTGCGGCTGCTCGATATTGCATTTCAAGCATGAGTCTCATCCTGAACAGGGCTATATAGGCTCTCATATCTGATGGTCCTGATAAAGCCTTATTACAATATCCTCAATGGCTTCATTTTCAATAGTCACATCTTTTAGGCTCAGTTGATCCGTCAGATCCGAAACGACATGTGCAATGGAACGCTCTGACGTATCCACTTTTAAAATGGTGCGTTCCCTGCCTTGACTGATAAGCGTCACACCTTCAATCTGCACTTCACCTTTGTAATCATGGTGATCCACAGTGATGGTCTTAGATTTAATGTAGGTTCTCTTTAAAGATTCCAAGCTACCATCATAGAGAATTTCTCCTTTTCCAATCATCATGATCCGCGATGCCAGCGCTTCGATATCACTCATATCGTGCGTGGTGAGTATCACAGTGACGCCGCGTTTGGCGTTGATGTGTCGAATAAATTGCCTCACTGCAATCTTGGAAACTGCATCCAGCCCAATCGTGGGCTCATCCAAGAAAAGAATCTCTGGTTCATGTAAAAGTGCCGCTGCAATTTCACATCTCATCCGCTGTCCTAAACTCAACTGCCTCACAGGATGGTCTAAAAACGATCTAAGTTCAAGTGCATCACAAAGTTCGTTAAAAGAGCGTTCATATTGTGCGTTTGTCATGTCATAGATCTCTTTTAAGAGTTCAAAGGAATCCATAACTGGGACGTCCCACCAAAGCTGAGACCGCTGTCCAAAGACGACACCGATCTTACCAACATAGGCCTTTCTGTCCTGCCAAGGTACCTGTCCTCCAATCTGACATTTGCCGTCATCCGGTACGAGAATACCACTCATTATTTTGATCGTTGTGGATTTCCCAGCGCCATTGGGACCTATATAGCCAACGATTTCTCCAGGGTTTATCTTAAAAGAGATGCCTTTTAGTGCCTGTACGACCTCATACTCTCTTTTAAACAGCGCTTTTATCGCTCCACCGACGCCTTTCGAACGCACTGGGATGCGATAGGTCTTTGAAATACCTTCAAGTTCTATCATAATCACCCTCCTTTATGAAGTTTTTGAAGCATTTCATCGTATCAAACCTAAATAAAGATGTCAAGCACATTTCCTCTACAATGTGATGACATCTTTATGACACTTTTACGATTTACACTACTTCCAAAGCATTCGAATCTTTACGCATTCTTCACCGTTGCTATTTTGAATAATTTGTCTGGTTTCTTTCTCCTCTAAATCTGTCAAAACGCGAATGACATCATTTATAAAAATTTCCTTCCTATAATAGACCTGTAACCGCTTTGGAGAATTTTGTGCAATAAAATCATAGGGCAAACTATCAATGGTCCATCTAAGATATGAAACATTATTCACATGTTGATTGATATCAATATCTGAAAAACAACTTCTAAAGGGCATAAACCCTTTTCTATCAATCTTAAAATCCATGTTTTCAAGTTTTGGGGGTTTATCCGCATTTTCTTGCACACCAAAAATGGCATAGAGTGATTTTGGAATCACCATTTGCTTGCGACTTTCATAGTTGATGTAAGCCCACTTACTGACAGCAGTTACGACGACGGTCCCCTCTGCATCTTCTATTTCATAGGCTCTATAAGCTATAAATTTTCTAAAATAAGTTGGTTTGGTTTTTACAGTTAAAGTCTGAACTTTCGTAATAGGCGCAATAAACTGAACATCCCATTCAACGATTACCCAAACGGCATTATCATCATTCTCTCCCACCACTGAATTGTAATGGCAGGTGGAAATATCTTGTAGAAAATTAAGTAAAGTGACGGTCTTAACATGTTGATGTGCGTTAAAATCAAAATTATGTAGCTCATACGCTTTCTCGTAATAAGAATTCATGATATGGTCCTTTCTGCTTTCCTCATTTGACGATACCTCCATTATACCATTTTTGGCCTCTGGACAAAAAATCATTTGTAAACTTTTCCTTAACAATATGTACTATGCCACTTGAAAAGAAATGCTTTATGTGGTATCATCACTATCGAGGTAACTCAGTGATCATTTCAGAATTAAATAGCACTTTTTAATTTGGTCCTGTGAGGCTAAAAAGAGAAGATTCATGTCTTCTCCCACTCATTTTTAAAAAAGGGGAGGTTTTTTATGTCAACAAATAGTTATGCGGCATCACCAAGTACACTGTCTGATCCCAAGAATTTTATCTTAGGACTTCAGCATCTTATCGCCATGTTTGGCGCTACAGTCCTCGTTCCAATCTTAACGGGATTTAATCCATCTGTTGCTTTATTCACAGCTGGTTGCGGCACTTTGATCTTCCACGCATGTACCAGTGGCAAAGTACCTGTATTTTTAGGCTCTTCATTTGCATTTATTCCATTAATTCTACAAATTAAAGAACTTTATCAAGGTGATCTAGCATATGCCCAAGGTGGGATAATCGTTGCTGGATTTATTTATGTGCTTTTATCATTTTTCGTCAAAGCAGTTGGTGTGGATCATATTAAAGCCTTTTTACCAGCTCATGTGGTGGGCCCAATGATCATTGTAATTGGTCTAAATTTAGTGCCTACAGCATTCGGTATGGCCAAGGCAAACTTTTTGCTTGCCGGTGTTACACTTGCAACTGCATTGATTATTACTTTCCTCGGAAAAGGATTTTTAAAACAGTTATCGATCCTAATCGCAGTAGTCGTCGGTTATACGCTTTCACTTGCCATGCATGCTGTGGACTTTACAAGTATTCAACAAGCTTCGCTTTTGGGACTTCCAGCTTTTACGCTTCCAAAGTTTAGTTTAGAGGCCATTTTAATCATGGCACCTGTTGTCCTTGCAGTTTTTATGGAGCACGTTGGTGATATCACAACAAACGGCACGGTTGTCGGTAAAAACTTTATTGAAAATCCAGGTCTTCACAGAACCTTACTAGGTGATGGTATTGCAACCATGTTTGCAGGACTCCTCGGTGGTCCCGCTAATACAACCTATGGTGAAAACACCGGGGTACTTGCAATCACTAAAAATTATAATCCCGCTATTTTACGCATTGCCGCAGTGTTTGCCATCGTCTTAAGCCTTGTTGGAAAACTAGGTGGCGTACTGGGTTCCATACCGACAGCCGTAATGGGCGGTATCAGTTTAATGCTCTTCTCTATGATTGCTTTAATCGGCGTCCGAACCATTAAAAACCAAAACGTTGTTTTCAATGTTAAAAATATCCTGATTATGCTCTTGATTCTCTTTGTTGGTCTTGCACCTTCATATGTCCCTTCATTGGCACTTCAAATCTCTATTCCAAACTCAGAAGTTGCTTTGAAAGGCCTTAGCTTAGCAGCGCTCTTAGGAGTTATTGTCAACGGGGTTTGGACGAAACTAGAGAAATAGTAACTTGAATTATCACATGATGCTTAAAATCTTGAAGATGTCTACTGATTTGATATAAAATCAAATTTGTAGGCATCTTTTTTTAATAATTGATGGATTCTTTTTTTTTTGGGCATAAATAAGATAATCGAAACTAGACTGTACACTGGAGGTTCTTATGCCTAAACACCTAATTGAAAACAATCCCTCTTTGCTTTGGCTTAAAAACATTGGGATGGATTTTATAAAATTATCTTACCACTATCAAGACCCCTTTATCATTTTAAGAGATCAAGAAATTTTATTTTCCAATTTAAGTGCGGAATCGCTTTTTAAAACCTCACTTATACATAAAAAGATCGATATGATCACTGATAAAAGGCATCCTTATCCTTCCTATTTTGATTACTTGAATGATCATAAAATTGACAACACCACTCTTAATGAACCCGTTCGTTTTAAGTGGCTTCATAAAGATGTCCATGAAAATCATTTCCAGGCGGAGATAGTGCTTTTCATGTTAAAAAAAGATCTATACAACAATTACTATGGCGCCTTTATTTTAGATCTGAGCCGTCTTGCCAAGCCATTGGCAGCAACCTCCGATGCGCTCTATAATTTACTTACTAATGCACGAGATGCCACGCTCATTATCGATCCCAAAACCGGATATATCCTTCATGCCAACCAATTTGCACTGAACTTTTATGGCTACTCTGATTTGCAAATGCAAAAAATGAAAATCTCCGATATCAATTTATTGACCCCTGAAGCCATCCAAAAGGAAATGACCAAGGCTTCAGAAGAATCCAGAAATCATTTCAATTTTCAGCACCGCCTTGCCAACAATGATATTTGGAATGTAAAGGTTATCAGCGGCCCCTTTGAATACAACAACAAGAAATTATTGTTTTCATCCATTGAGCCTGTCAGCAAGTTGTCAGAAACGTCATTAAAAGATGACGATTATTTGCTTTTATTTAATCATGCACCGATGCCCATGATCATTATGTCTGATTCTCTTCAAATCCTCAAAATCAATTCTGCATTTGAATCACATTTTAAATTTACCAACGAAGAGCTTTATCTCAAAACGGTAAATGACGCTATTGTCCCAAGTGAGTTTTCTGAAGAATCATGGTTTTTTTTAAATATGGTTTTGGAAGGTAATACCATTGAATACGATGTGGTCAGACAAAATAGAGATCATGTGAAAAAATCATATCACATGACCGCTTATCCACTTGCTCAGGATGATCAAGTGGTCCATAAATTTGTCGCCATCTACGAAGAGATTACAGAAGATCTTAAACAGAAGCATTTATATGACCTCTTTTTAAAAACATTTGATCACATAAAGGAAGGGGTTATCATTACGAATCCAAATCACTCCATTATCTGGGCTAACAAAGCTTTTTTATCGCTTACAGAATATACGCTTGAAGAGATTAAAAATCAAACGCCTAAGATTCTAAGGTCCGGAGAGCATTCCGCCGAATTCTATGAAAACATGTGGCTTGCTGTGAATAATACTGGACATTGGTCCGGTGAGATCAGGAATAAAACTAAAAATAATAAAACGATTCTTGAATGGCTCACCATATTGGATGTACAAAACAATGTGGGACAAACAATCAATTATATTGGCGTCATTTATGACATTACCAATTATAAGGCAAATGAGGAGAAAATCATTAATTTGGCTTATTATGATCATCTCACTCATCTATTGGCGAGAGGTCGCTTTTTAGAACTGGCTGAAAAGACCATAGAATCTGCTAAATCAACTCACCAACGGTTATGCCTCTATTACTTTGATGTGGACTTCTTCAAGCAGATAAACGATGACTATGGTCATGCCATAGGAGACCTAGCTCTTGTCAAAATTTCTCTTATTTTAAAAACAATTTTTGATCAGGAAGAAATGATCTCCAGAATTGGCGGCGATGAATTTGTAGTGCTCTCACACTGTAACGGTAAAAACCTTAAAGAAGTTCATGCCAATCTCCAAAAAATTGAGGACGCCTTTAGGGCTCCACTGTATCTTAATGAGGAAATTAAATTAACGCTTTCTGTATCCGTTGGATATGCCATTTTTCCCAAAGAGGGCACTACATTTGATACACTGTTACATGTTGCCGATGATAAAATGTACCAGTTAAAGGCTACACGTCACTATTCTTAAATCCCTCTGTTGAATAAATGCCTTAATTCGTATAAAATAAATATTGTTATAATCCAATGGAGGAATAAAATGGCCAAAATACTCATATTAACAGCATCCACTGGTGGTGGTCACGATAAAGCTGCTGAAAATTTAAAAATTCTACTTGAACAGAACGGCATCACTGTTCAGGTGAGTAATTTCATGAAAGAAATTAATCGTTCTCTAGACTATTTGGTTGTTAACAGTTATAAGCAAATGTCTCTAAAATCTCCAAGGACTTTTGGACATTTGTACTATATAAGCAATCGTAAACTCGTCAACAACCGAGTGACTAACGCTTTTAATATCGTTGGGAAAACACGTCTTTTGAATCATATCAACGTGTTTAGTCCCGATGTGATTATCGGTACACATCTACTTGCCAGCAATATTATTTGTAAACTCAAGGCGAATCGTCAAATTACTATGCCCTATATTTCGGTGGTCACTGATTTTAATGCTCATAGAAGTTATATCAATCCAGAAGTGAGCGCTTATATTGTAGGCTCTGCATTTACAAAAAATGCTTTAGTCCAAAACGGTATAAAGAGTACACAAGTTTATAATTACGGCATTCCACTTACACCTCAGTACTATAAACCATCTGAAGTCACACCTAAGAAGTTTACGCTATTGATTATGAGCGGCAGTATTGGCTTGACTTTTGCAGATGAACTCCTCGAAACCTTAAAATATTACCCAAATCCAATACACTGTAAAGTGGTTTGCGGCAATAATTTAAAATTAAAAAAATCTCTTGAAAAACGATATCAAGCAGAAATTGAGAGCGGCTTGTATGAAATCTTTGGGTTTACAAATCAGGTAGACAAACTCATGGATGTCTCCAACGTCATCATAACAAAGCCAGGAGGCTTGACGACCACCGAAGCCATCGCTAAGGGGCTCCCCCTCTTAATCCCTTTTGCAATGCCTGGGCAAGAAGAAGAAAATACAGATTTTTTACTGGGTACAGGGGCGGCTTTTAAAATTGAAAATGGTCAAAAACTCACTTTTATATTAGATCAGCTTATCCATGATCCAAGCTATTACCATCAGATCCGACAAAACGTTTCTTCACTTAAAGCTTCTTTCTCACTGGATAAAACACTGGCGCTTATTAAGAGTTTTCTCTAGAAAGCCATGCGCAATATCAAGCGGCATATAAAGAATACTATAAAGGGCACTATTTTTAGAATGCTTCTAAAATCATTCTAAAATAGTGCCCCTTCTTTGCTTGCAACCTAATAAACCGTTTCAATTTTCAGCTTTTGATATATAGTTTTCTATAGAACTATAGAAGTCTTTCAAATAGTCTTTTACAACATCGTTTTCTTCATAACCGTTATCCTCTAAAGTATTCAAATAATCAGATATGATCTGAGCCGATATAGTATCTGGATGCGCTTCTATAAATGCCTTATATTGAGCGATTTCTTCATTGACATTTGATTTAGCTTCAAAGATAATCGATGACGGGATATAGTAATACATATAGGCCTTATACATTTCAAGCACCCTTGGATATGTTCTCCCATCCTTATATTTTCTAATATGATTTTCTGCCAAAAGAATGCGGTCCACAAGTTCTTCCCTAGAAATCTCAAGCGATGATCGCGTCCCTGTATACGCCTCAGATTCTAGTGATTTTAAGTTAATATAGCTTTGGGCTTCATCACTCATAAAACTTGCATAAGGCTTAAACTTTGCATAATCAGTCACTGGGTATACAACGCCCTCATAGGGCACAAGCTTATAACCACTGGCATAAATTTCATCAATGACCATACCACTGCCGCCATCGTACTTAGCAAAGTCAAATGCACCCTTCTTAGGGTCAAAGCATTTCATCAACTCTGTTTGTATATGATCATCAACTGCAATGACTTCTACATAATAAAACTGTTTCTTAATGGATGATTCTTCAATTTTATAGAAACTTTCTGTGGCTTCCTCAGTTGTCATATTAGAAATATTTTGATCTAAGTATTTAAAATTACCAATCAAATCTTCACTGGCAATCTCTTTGTCGACGGGATCGGTTAAATCAGCTTGCAATACTGGTAGCGTAACCATCGGTGGTAATTGATGTTCTTTTTCAACTTCTTTTTGGCAGCCCACAAGAGAAATCACGAACACAATACCGATCAACCATTTTTTTTGCATATAGCCTCCAATTCTATGTCATATCCTCTATTGTACCTAATTATACCATTAAAGTTGTGTCCATTATGTGAATTTTTCATTAGATTCTAACACGATTTGACTTAATTTACCTATAACCGGTTCAATTTCTTGATCTAAGAGTCCACTATAAGAAAGGACCAATATATTACTGCCTTCATAGTCGCTAATGCCCTCAAGTTTCAATCCAATGGCCTCAGCATCTTTTACCACTTTTTCCTTATTGACCGTTGGACTAAAAGAAAGCATCACATGCAATCCAGATTCTTTCCCAATTAATTCATAATAGGGATTCTGATGTACTTTAAAGGCATCGATCAAAAGTTGATTTTTTCTGCCATATATTTTTTTTATTCTTCTGATGTGACGTTCAAAATAGCCTTCGGACATATAGTTGGCTAACGCCAATTGCTCTATTTTAGAAACCGTTTGCGAATATCTATCCTTAATAAAATTGAATTTCTGAATTAGCGTCTCAGGAAGCACCATAAAGCTAATTCTGAGAGACGGAATCAGCAGTTTGGAAAAGGAACCTACATAGATCACATTTTTGCCTTGATTTAACCCCTGCAAAGCGGGAATCGGATACCCCTCATACCTCAACAAACTGTCATAATCATCTTCAATAATAAAAGATTGATTTTTAGTTGCCCAATTGATGAGCTTAATTCTTTTCTTTATGGGCATAATCGATCCCGTAGGATACTGATGCGAAGGCGATACGTAGACAATTTTTGCAAGAGAAGCCTCAAGTTTTTTAATATTAATCCCATCGGATTCAACGGGAATCTTAATGGTTTGATACCCATAATCCTCAAAAATATACATCCCTTTTGAGAATCCAGGGTGTTCAAAGGCGATCTGCGCCTCCTCACCTCTAAATAGAGCTGCAATTAATCCAAAGAGGTATTGAATCCCAGCACCAACAATGATTTGATCAGGATGACATTTACCGCCACGTGATTGATATAGAAAATCAGATATTTCTCTTCTAAGGGCAAACTCACCTTGGACATCACCAGAAGATAAAAGGGCCTTCGTGTCATACTCCAAAACTTTATTGAGCATTTTCTTCCACTCACTAAAATTGAAAGTGGCTTCTTCCTGTTCGTCACTACTCTGAATGTCAATTGATTTTTTCGGCTCAACCATTTTGTAATTTGGAATATTCCCTTTTGCAAATTGATTATAGTCATAAATTTCAATATTGATCACATAATAACCGCTTTTATATCGACTTTCTATGTAACCTTCAACAATCAATTGATTATATGCATTTTCTACTGTGGACTTACTGATCTTAAGTGCCTCTGAGACCATTCTTATTGAAGGGAGCTTTGTACCTTCTTTTAATGTGCCCTCATGAATCTCATTTTTAATGTGCTCATATAATTGAATATACTTTGGAATTTTTGATTTTTCATCTAAGTTGATCACAAAACCAATCATATTGCCTCCATCTGTCCCTATCAATTTGTGCTAATCTGACTCTTTTGATAAACCCAATTCTATATTATATTATAATTGACTCATATATAATTACAAGTGACTTATATATAATTACAGGAAATTATTATGAATTTATATCTTTAAAGGGGGCACTATGAGAAATAATCTTAAAATTATGATTTACACGGCTCTAATGACAGCCTTTGTATTTATTACGACTTTTATCATTAAAATACCCATTCCATTTACAAATGGTTATATCCATGCTGGAGATATGTGCATATTTATCTCTGGTATTCTACTTGGCCCTTGGTACGGTGCATTTGCCGCTGGCGTTGGCTCTATGTTTGCCGACTTGCTTGGAGGATACGTTCATTGGGCTATTCCAACTCTAATTATTAAAGGCGTCATGGGCTTCATCGTTGGCTATTTTGCCAGTGAAAAGCGCAATCAAAAACATATTTTAGCAGGCACACTGAGCATCTGGTTCATTGCTTTAATCGGGTTTGTATTATCTATCAAAGGCGCCGATATCAATTTTCTAGCCTCAAATGTGGATGAATTGGCAGGGGTTGAAAATGTAGTGCTCGCCATTTCAAAACTCAACTATCAATTATTGGGGGTCGCTATTATCATTCCATTGATCACCGTTATTTTTTATCTTCTTAAAGATAAGTATGGCATCACGTTCAGCCAGCTTTCTGGAATGATCATTGCAGGACTATGGATGGTACTTGGCTATTATGTGACAGCAGGCATTATGTATGGCAGTTTCATCATTCCAATCTTTAGCTTACCTTGGAATATCATTCAATTTGTCACCGGTATCGCCCTTGGTTTCATCATCCTAGCAGGTCTTAAAAAAGCCAATGTGAGTTATGTTTCCCTACACCATTCCCATCAATAAAAAAATACTTTCAATCAAGACGATATTCATTGAGGATGTCGTCTTTTTTATACCTCTTATTGCACATTTTATTGCACATTCAGAGAGATAAAATCAGTAAATCACCCTATTTCTTTTAATGCTTATGTATTCTTAAATCATTTTTAATATGATTTTAATATTTTTACCGTATTATGAATATAGAGCAACACTTCTGTGAACGATGATGTACGTTAATGGACGTTTTATAAAAATGAATTGAAAGGAAGGCATTCTCATGAAAAAAGTTGGTTTGATCTTTACCGCATCCACTGGTGGTGGACATAATCAGGCAGCGCAGTCTTTAAAAAAACAGCTTTCGGATCACACGCTTGATTTTTATGTGATTGATACCTTTAAAGAAAACAGTAAATTCTTGGAAACCATGATTGAAGATGGCTACACTTTTTTGGCAAATTACACCCCAAAGCTCTATGGTGAAATTTATAGATTTAGCGGTTATAAATCCACAAATAAACAGCTTAAGCGATTTTTTAAAGTTATGCTCAAAAATAAAATATTAGCTTACATAAAGCATTATAACCCGAGTGTAATCATATCGACACATCCTATTTTTGTGCATATTATCGCAGAACTTAAAAGAGAAGGCCTGACCAATGCCCCTTGTCTATCCGTTGTCACCGATTTGGGTGTACATCGATTTTATGTCCATGATTCGATTGATGCCTATATCACAGGCTCGAAAGTAACCAATGATCAACTGCAGGCGCTTGGTATTTCACAAGAAAAAATTTACGACTACGGTATTCCTGTCAAAGAGGAATTTTACATGAACTCATCTGTTCGCCGAGAGGACTTTTCACCTTTCACCATTCTACTCATGGGAGGCAGTATGGGCAGCAGAAAATTGTATAAAATATTGGAAATGCTGCTTAAAGTTCGAAATAACATCCTCATTCAAGTGGTATGTGGCAACAACAAAACCGTGAAACACGCTATTGAATCGCATTTTCAGGATTTGCCTGCCAATATTTCATTGGAAACTTATGGCTTCATCAGCAATGTAGATGAATTGATGGATCGAGCAGATTTACTGATTAGCAAGCCCGGTGGCCTCACTTTAACTGAAGCCATTAATAAAACACTTCCCATAGTCATTCCTTTTTACATTCATGGTCAAGAGGCCGAAAACACAGAGATATTGGCATCCGAGGGGCTTGCAGTATATGTTGAAAACCTTCATACGCTACCCATTACAATTGAATCTTTTGTCAATGAGCCGGAACGCCTTATGGTCATTAAAAATAAAATGAAAGCAATGTCATCCAATTACTCTGTAGCGAAGATCGGAGATTTATGTCATGAGCTCATGGCATAGTGAGATTCACAAAGTCGTTACTGTAGGAAGGTCGTTGTAAAACGGCCTTTTTTTTGATATATTTAATAAAAGGTTAGAGGGGCAAAAGTCAGTTTCGCATTAACCCTAACCATGAAAAGCACACGGAGGCTTTATGGAAAAAATTCTTATTGTAGAAGATGAAAAAAAGATTGCTCGAATAGTTGAATTACAATTAAAATACGCTGGTTATGAAACAGACTTGGCACAAGATGGTGCTGAGGCGATTGACAAGTGTCTCAAAAATAATTACGATCTCATTTTAATGGACTTAATGATGCCTAAAGTGGATGGTTTAACAGCTTGTAAAGAAATAAAAAAACACGATCCCAACAATAAAATTATCATGCTCACAGCAAAAGACGACATTCAAGATGTCATTACAGGCTTAGACAGCGGTGCAGATGATTATGTGACGAAGCCATTTATATTTGATGAATTGCTGGCCCGTATTAGAGCCAATATGCGCAAAACAGCTTCTGTAGTCGCACCGCTTTCTGAAGAAATTCTTCAATTTGAAGACCTATTCATAAATACAGTAACTTACGAAGTTTCAAGAAAAGAAGATCCTATTGAACTCTCAAAGACGGAATTTGATCTCTTAAAACATCTTGTCATCAATAAAGGCATCGTACTTACAAGGGAACAAATACTCAACAAAGTTTGGGGATATGACTATTATGGCAGTCTCAATATTGTAGATGTCTATATCAAATATCTCCGCGATAAAATTGATCGCAATTACGATCGAAAAATAATCCAAACGGTAAGGGGTCGTGGCTACGTTGTCAAATAAACAAAATTTCTTTAAAAGACAATATCATAAACTCTATGATCCGTTTAGAAAGCTCAAATTAACCACGAGAATCACAGTCTTCAATGTGATTCTCTTTGCCATTTTAATCTTGTTTGTCTTTCTATTTGTAACCGTGCTTACAAGACAATTTCTCTTTTATAAAAACAAAGATGAACTCATCTCAAAAAAAACACAAATTGAAGACTTTATAAACGAGGATGCGGATATACTCTATCAAACCCCTGATAATCAAAGAGTGCCTTATCTCTATGAACGCTTAAAAAAACTGTATCTTTTTGAAAACTATAAGTTTGTGGTTTTGGTTTCTGACAATGCCAATCGAACTTCTTATCTTCTGAATAAAAGTTACTACGATCGATTTGTTACAGGTACTGAATATACAGATACAAGCAACCTCTCCACAGTTTTAAAAGTTGAAACGTCAACTGACGGTACTTTTTTGGACTTAAAAATATATGACAATCAAGCGAGTGATGGTCAATCCATTATTGGCTCACTTCAAATCCCCTTTTCTTTAGATCAGACTACCTCTGATGTTTTTATCACAAAGATTTTGGGAACTGACGTCATGCACACCACGTCCAATATCGTCTTTCTGGATGGCAAAAAGGTCTATATAACACTCTTTTTAACTTCAACGCTTGACGAAGATTATCTCATGAGTTTAAATTCAGCCTTATTTGTCTCTTCAATCATAGGGATTCTCCTGCTCTCTATTTTTGGAAGGTACTTTACAAGGCGTGCCCTGAGACCACTTGTCAATCTATCTTACACTGCTCAAAACATTAATAATGAAAATCTAGACTATCGCATTCCATCCATTGGCACAAATGATGAGGTAGATACCCTTATTAAAAGTTTAAATTTCATGCTTCAAAACCTTGAAAAATCGTTTGATTATCAGAAGCGTTTCGTGTCTGATGCTTCTCATGAGCTCAGAATTCCGCTTACAATTATTCTCGGCTATGTCGATCTGTTAAAAACCATGGGCTATGATGAAAGAGAGCTTCTTGATGAGTCCATTGAATCGATTGAATCCGAAGCGAAGAACATGAAAAATTTAGTGGAAAAACTACTGTTGCTCGCCAGAGTCGAAAATAGGACATTTGAAGTCAACTTTGATCGTATTTCTGTTAAAGAGATTTCAGATAAACTGATCCATGAATGTAGAATCATCTATGAAGATTATACATTTGATTCTGAACTCAATTACACAGGGGATATCATTGTTGACAAAGAACTGATCGTTCAAATTTTTAGGGCGCTTGTGGATAATGCGGTTAAGTACACAGAACCTCCTGGGACCATCACCGTCACTTCAAGAGAACTTCGTAAGTACTATGAAATCGCCATTCAAGACACTGGGCGCGGCATTCCAGCAGAAAATATTCCCAATCTGACGAACCGATTTTTTAGAGTGGATGAAGACCGAAATCGCAAAACAGGTGGTGTCGGCCTTGGCCTAGCCATTGTCGAAAGCTTAATGAAAGTTCAAGGGGGTCGAATTCAAATTGAAAGCCAAGAGCATGTGGGAACGAAAATATCTCTATTGTTTCCAAAGGATCAATTTATGAAATAGCAACATTAAACAACATTTGAGCCATCTTCCGATGTCTCAAAACGATTTTCCTTGGCGCTGTTTGAGGTTGAACATCCCTCAGCACAGCTTTTGGCTCAAATCTTGTTGCATTAATAAAGCGGATTGATTTATGAAAATCAATCCGCCAACAATGGAATCAGACGAGCTTATGTTCAGGTATTTTAGCCTTCACTTTATGTTCATAAATTGAAATGACTAACGTGAAGAGACCACAGAAGAGCAGTCCAAAATAATAGCTTATGAGACGCCAAAGCAACATTGCAGCGCCTACAAAATGAGTTGTAAATACCGATCCAAGCACCATTGAAAAGCCTACTTCTGAAGCACCTACAGTCCCAGGTATCGGCACAAAACTAACGCACATATATAGTATTGCTTGGAGTGTGATCACTTTTAAAGGACTGATACCGGAAAGATTTAACGCTCTATAAATTACATAAGTAATCCCAAAGAATAAGGTTACCTGTAATATGCTCAAAATAAAAAGAACAAATGTCTTTTTAGGATCTGATTTCAACTTATCTATTCCCTGTTGATACTCTTCAACAAAGCCTACCCATCTACTTTCAGATTTTTCTCGACTCTTAATCAATTTGATATGTGAGAGCAGTGCATTTATTTTTTTACCTAAATATTTAATCCAATCTGGCTTGAATGCCAAAAAGATAATTAGCGAAAGACCTATGGTGTTAATCACGAGTCCCAATGCTAGGAATCCTGTAATTAAGCTCATTTCGTTAAAAATATATTTGAAATTTAAAATGGAAAGTACAAGTGCATACAGCGTAACAGTCACTTGAAATACGAGAAACTTGCCAACTAAAACCGCAGTCCCGTTGCTGGTGGAAACCTTATGCTTACGAAGCAATAAGAGTTGAATCGGTTGTCCCCCACTGGCAAAAGGTGTAATATTGCTATAATACTGACCAATTAAAGTCGTTTTTATTGCTATCCAAGGAATATGCTTTCTATCGACCTTGTCATCCACATGATCAAGTAATAAACCAATCATTAGAGACTCCAGTCCCCAAAATCCAAACATCAAGCCAATGGCCCCTGCTATGTAGCCGATTTTAACAGTTTGAGCTACTTGCATCATTTGAGACACATTGATTTGTCGCTTCAATATTAAAACCGTAACTCCTATCAATATAAGCATAATGGTAAAATTAATCCACTTTTGTTGTCTCGTCATGTTTTGATCCTCTCATCTAACAGCTCTTAGAATGGCTTCAGCCTTAAATTCTTTTTTGAGCTCATACATATTGGATTTCAACTGGAAAAGCTTGACATCATCATTAATAATATTTTCAATTTCATCTGCAAAGTGTGTTTTACGATCTAAAATAATACCGATTTCACGATTTTTTACAAACTCAATATTAGCATGTTCTTGTCCTACTGTTGTCTGCTGAATAAGAATTGGGATTTCTTTGTTAATCGCTTCAAAAAGTGTCACCCCACCTGGCTTAGTATAAATAAGATCTGAGGCTTCCATAAGTTCTGCAATATTAGAGACATATCCAAGAATTTGAATATTTTTGTAAGATTTATCTGATAAGGCTTCTGCAAGTTCATAATCTGTACCTGTCACAATTATAAATTTCGTGTTTTCCACACTTTCTAATTGTTTCAATAGCACGTCATCAAATTTAATTTTACCCATGGCACTGGCCATTATGAGTACTTGCTTCATTTGTGTATGTGATGCGGTACTCTTTTCTACCTTAAAATCAGCTCCCACTGGAATTCCAGTGACGAAAATTGAGTCTTTATCAATACCTTTTAGTCTCAATAAATCCTTTACTTCAATAGAGGGCACAAAATACTGATCTGTACCTTCATGTACCCATTCCCAACTATCCACAACATCTGTAATAACCGTCATTAGAGGCACGTTGCAGTTGGTTTTCAACTTATATCTAGACATAAACCCAGAAGTCATTGGAAAAGTACTGATCACTATAGAGGGTTGCTCTCTATCCATGTATTCTTTGAAGCGTCGATTATACCTTGCATAAAGCAACTCATCAATCAGATTCTTGCGACTATCCTTCTTATAATTATAAAAGAAATTATAGAGGGTTTCAAATTCTCTCGTCAAATAATTGTAGATACCTTGCGCAATTTTTTTATATGAAGGTTTAATAATATCAAAGATGTCTACAATTTCGATGGTATAATCCAGATAAACACGTTCAATTTCTGATTTTAAAGCCCTTGAAACCGAGTGATGTCCCATCCCAAATGTTGCAGTAAGAATCACTATTTTTTTCTCGTTCATTTGAGCCTCCTAATTGCTCTCATATTTCTTATATACTCAATAATAATTTGTATGCTTGTTTGTTTAAACAACATTTGAGCCATCCTTTGATGCCTCAAACCGATTTTCGCTGACGCTGTTTGAGGTTGAACATCCCTCAGCACAGCTTTCGGCTCAAATCTTGTTGTTTTAAAAAAAAGATGAAGTTATGTTTTACTATAACTTCATCATATAAAATGAATATTAGAACAACGTCAACTCTCCATTAGAATTCAATTAAAATTTTGACATTTATGCATTTTGAGCAAAATTGAGTACATTATATTGCTATTTTTTCATACAATTGCGTATCTATTCTTGCAATCAGTTCAGTGGGCTTGTTTACATGATATATAAATAATTCATGAAGTGCTCTTGTAACAGCCACATATAAGAGCTTTATGTGAAGCGGATCATCTGTATACGGGTCCATATGAGAGTCCAATATGATCACTGCATCAAATTCAAGTCCCTTGGACAACTGAGGGGTGAGCAGTGTGATGCCTCCTTTGTAATGTTCCTCATGCCCAGTGAGCAATTGAATAGCCTCCGTCATCAACGCACTCATTTTATCATGAACAGATCTGCTGCTTAATTCTGTCTTGCACATGATTGCAACAGATTTATAGCCACTTCGTCTTAGTGCCATTATGCGTTCACAGACATCGGCAATCATGCTGTCCTCATCACCACATGATATCAGACTGGGTTTACGCCCTGCCCTCAAAGCCGGTTTTGCCAATACAATATGTGCGTCATTTAATGAAGAGATCACTGCATTGCCAAAGTCTATAATCTCTTTTGTGGAACGATAGCAAATGCTTATGGTCTTATAGGTCGTCGCCTTGGGTTTGAAAACTTGCTGTGTTAATTCACTCCAATTGGAAATACCTCTATAGGCATTAATGCCTTGTGCAACATCCCCAACAACTGTAAATGAATGATTTGAACTCATCATGGTCAACACATGCATCTGAAGAGGATTAAAATCCTGTGCCTCATCTACGATAATGTGTGTGTATTTTTTGAGAAGTTCTGATCCCTCCACTGCAAACTTTAAATAGAGCAAAGCTGGAATATCTTCATATTCTATTTTGGATTTGACAACATTCTGAGTATATTGGATGACGGTACGGATTTCGTCATTGGAGAGAATCCCCTGAGCATGCTTTTCTAAAAGCGTTACATTGCCCAGTAGATTCAAAAGAAGTTTTTCAATATTTAAATTCTCCCATTTGGCAAGATAGGCTTTAGGAATCTCTTTGATGCTCTCGTTAAGTGTTCCCAAGTAGTTTATCTTTTGACTGGCAATATTAGAAATCATTTTTTGACGTGTTTGTTCGTCTAATTCTGAGTCTGATTTGATGTTTATAATCTTACGGTCTAAATGACTTATAATTCTGTTCTCGAGTTTTAAAAGTCTATCTTCAATAGTATCCTTAATGTATCTGTATAGCTTCTCTTTTCTCTTGGCTAAAGTCATATAAGCATATTGAGTGCTAAAAAGCGTCTCCAATTCTTCATAGGTATACAGCGTTTTTCCTAAGACTTCTATAGACGTTTTGGGTAAAGCCTCTTCCAAAAGTTGAGTCACATAATGATCCATAATGCGTTTCAATTTCATGGAGCCTTTAAACGAAGAAATATATTCAAGATTTTGGCGCCCTTTATCTCTTTGATCCAAATCTATGAGGTCTTTGAGCTTATTCATTTCTGTTGTTGTTGGCAAAGTCTTTCCAAATGCTTTCTCGAATAACATTTCAAAAGTCACTTGCTCAATATCATGAACGCCAAGATCGGGCAGGACGTCACTTATATAGTCTAGAAACAATCTGTTCGGGACAATCATTAAAATTTTCTCTGCTTGAAACAGATCTTGATAGGTATACATCAAATAGGCAATTCGGTGCAGTACAATGGTTGTCTTACCACTTCCAGCCACCCCTTGGATAATTAAAATACCATCTTTTGGAGCTCTGATAATCTGATTTTGCTCATCTTGAATTGTGGTGACAATGTCCGCAAGTCGGTTATCTTTCTTTTCCCATAACGCCTTTTGTAAAAATTCATCCATTGGTGTGAGTCCTTTATCAAATATATTGATCAGTTCTCCATCAATAATTTCATACTGTCGTTTTAATTCCAAATCACCTATTATAGTCCCTTCTGGCGAGTTGTACATGACTTCACCAATTTCGCCACTATAGTAGATGCCCGCCAGAGGTGCACGCCAATCCAAGACCACAAGCGCTTTCGTTTTTGGATGATCTACACTTGTTTTACCAATGAGATAGCTCTCTTTGTCCTTACCAAGTTCGCAAAAATCCACCCTGCCAAAATACGGTTTCTTCGCTAACGTCTCTAAGATGTTCAAACGGTTACTGTCTATCTTCCGTAATTGCTCAAGTACGTTAGGGTCAGCAATGACCTCTTTAGCTAATCTACCGTAATCTTGAGACTTAATAATTAATTCTTCACGCTCTTTCGAGATCATGTTTTGAATCATTGCCAGTTTCTCTTGTTCATGTTCGTAATCAGGATGTTCCTTTGCATTCATTACGATACCTCCTTTTGATTCCATGTGATGTCAGCCCTATTCAATTGTAATTTGTCCCTGTTCCACGTCTCTACAAACGCAGGAATTATATCATATCCTTTCAAATTTGAAAAATCAACAATTAAAATCATTATGTAATAAAAAATTAAATAAACCAACGCAAAAACAATTCCATATAGCCCTATAAAAAGACAAAAATAGCACCCCACTATAAGAGAGTGCTATTATTTATGATTGAATTCTAATTTTTCAATTTTACTTGCTTATTTACTTGTTTTTATATGATTCTGCAAGTTTTGTAAAAGCTGGCAATGAACGCTCTATCATCTCCATATCTACACAGTAAGAAATTCTAAAATAACCCGGATATCCAAAGCCACTTCCAGGTACTAGAAGTAAATTGTACTTTTTAGCTTCCATTACAAATGCAACATCATCTTCAATCATTGCCTTTGGAAAAAGATAGAAAGCACCATCTGGTTTTACCATTTCAAATCCAATACTTTTAAGATGATTGTAAAGCACGTCTCTACGTTTTTCATATTCCTTGATATCAACAGAATCATCCAAAGAATCCGCTATGACTCTTTGCCATAGTGCAGGTGCATTTACAAATCCCAAAGTTCTATTTGCAAAAGAGAAGCCGCTCATGAGCATATTGGTATCTTCTATTTTACTGTTCATTGCAATATAGCCAATACGTTCTCCTGCAAGTCCAAGTGATTTAGAATATGAATTCACAATCAGAGAATTCTTGAAGATATTGTGCACATTAGGTGCCTTCATGTTATCATAAATAATTGCCTTGTAAGGCTCATCAGAGATCACAAAAATCTCATGTCCAATTTCGGCTTCTTTTTTAGCCACAATTGCAGCCAATGCTTTAAGGCTTGCCTCTGAATAAATAACCCCCGTTGGATTATTCGGTGTATTGATGATGATTGCTCTCGTTTTATCTGTGATCTTTGCTTCTAGTGCCTCAAGATCTGGTTCAAAAGTAGCTGGATCAGTGGAAACTTCAACAGGAACACCGTTGTTATTTTTAATATAAAAAATATATTCTGCAAAATAAGGTGCTATAATGATGACTTCTTGACCTGGATCCAAGATCGTTCTCATGACGACATTCATACCACCAGCCGCACCTACTGTCATCATCACGTGCTCATGTGAAATCGGTTCAATGATATCTTTATTGATATCTTCTGCAACTTTTTGTCTCACATCTGGAAAACCTGCATTGTCCATGTACTTATGTGTCCCGAGTTCATCAGAATTAACAATTTCTCTCAGCTTAGCAACAACTTTTTTAGGCGGTTCAAAATATGGATTACCAATACTATAATCGTACACATTATTCTCGCCGTGAATTGCTTTAAGTTCAGCACCTTCCACAAACATTTTTCTAATCCAAGATGACTTTTTTAAATTTTCTTCCACTTCTCTTGAAATCATTGTTACCTCCTTTATTTGAATGTATTTTCACATAAATAAGCTATTTCTATAAAATAAATAAACTTTGATTATCTATATATGATTATATCAGAATGAATTGTATTTGCAATTTTTTTGTAGAGATTAAAATAATTTTGTAACTCTAAAAATTTTTAAGGATGCCGCTTTTTTTGTAAAAATTAAGCCTCTGTACAGATAAACTCTATCTGCCAAAGGCTTTTTAATAACACGATCTGGTTGAGATAACACTAAAGTTGTGCAATTCTCGTTTGTTCAAGAATCCAATGATCCACAATTTCTGCTCTCTCCTGATCAAATATTCCAATTTTAGCGTAATCGTCATATAGACTAATCACTTGACCGCCATTTGTCTGAAGGCGTGTTAAGTTGACACGTTCATATATAGACATACGATCATTTTCCAAAGATTGAACACCAGTAGTCGATAAAGTCACTAGGTCACCTTTCTTAATTTTATTCATCACAATCCCTCCTTCAGTCACTATGTTCTTATTATTATAAAGTTTATCTTTAAAAAACTTTATTTTATTAATCTGACATTTAAATCATTATATCAGACTCTGAAGAAAAGGGAAGTACTTTTTATAATTTTTTTTTAAATAGAGCGCTTTTATTTCGCAAACTTTATAATATCGCCAATTTCGCTTGGATGATCGACAATATAATCTGGGTTAAGCTTTTTCAATTTGGATAAATTCAGTATGGTCCATGACACCAGACAGGTTGAAACACCTGCATTTTTTCCCGCTTCTATATCATGTGCGCTGTCGCCCACCATGAGCGTATCCTCTTCGCGGACACTATAATAAGCACAGATCTTATGAATCCCTTCTGGATTAGGTTTTGCACGAATGACATCCTGTGCACTGAGATAGTACTCGAAATAACTTTCAATATGATATTGTTTTAAACCCTTTTCCAGTCCATTTCGACCCTTGTTCGTTAAAATGCCGCATTTGACATCATTATTCTTAAGCGTTTCAAGCAAATCATGAACGCCTTCGAAAATCTGGGTGCGCGACTCTTGGTTTGCTCTGTAATATTGTCTGTAGAATTCAGTCATTGCTTCATATTTTGTCTCTGATAAATCTTTCATCTGCTGTTCCAGAGGTTTTCCAAGTATCAATTCGTATTCATCACTGCTGATTTCAGAATTTCTAAACTTTTTTGAAGCTTCATTTAAACTCTCTTTGATGATATCATTGGTGTCCATAATCGTTCCGTCAAAATCGAAAATAATTAATTTGTACATTTTGGTTTATACGCAAAGCGTTTTGCCTTTGCTCTCCTTTATTTTTTTTGATATTATAGGCTTTCTCAACAAGAGATAGGATAGACTTGCTTGCACAAAGTCTATCCTAATAGACTAACAATGTCAATATCGCTTTATCACCGAGTGCTTCTTGATATGACACACCTACAATCTCATTCTATTGCCCACTAAAATAGCACCAATCCCATGACTGGTGCTACCTTTTATAAAGTCTTCCCTTTATGAGAATACATCTTATCATAATGCATCTTATCATAATACATCTTATAACAATGCCTCAGATAATATTTCACCTAAGATTTTAATGCCCTTATGAATTTCAGACACAGTACTGTTCGAAAAATTTAGTCGCATGGTATTTTTTTTAGGTATGTTCGGATAGAATGCCTCTCCTGAAACATAAGCTACTTTTTGCTCAAGCGCCTTTGGCAATAATGCTTTTGAATCTATGCCTTCTGGAAGTTCAACCCAGAGAAACATGCCGCCAGCTGGTTTGGATGTCTTCACACTCTTTGGGAAATGGAGTTCAATGGCCTCTATCATAGCATCTCTTTTTGTCCTATATAGGCTTTTGATTTGATCAATCTGCTGGTCCATATTATACTTTGAATAATAATTTTCAATCATATATTGAGAGAACTGATTCGTATGAAGATCGAGGCCCTGTTTTAAAATAATGTACTTGGAGAGGTATTTCTCATCAGCACAGATCCAGCCCACCCTAAACCCTGGGCATACAATTTTAGAGAAAGTGCTCAGATAGATCACGCGACCTTCCGTATCGAAACTCTTAATGGGTGCATAGGCTTCCTGATCATAAGCAAGTTCAGAATAGGGACTGTCTTCAACGATCAATACGTCATATTTATTAGCCAAATCTACCATTGCCCGACGTCTTTCTATGGTCATACTTCTCCCTGAGGGATTTTGAAAATCCGGAATCGTGTAGATAAATTTTATTTTTTCACTTTGTAATTGCTTTTCCAAATGATCAAGTCTCATGCCCTCTTCATCCATATCGATCTCTACAAATTGAGGCTGATAGGGCTTAAGAGCACTTATAGCGGCTAAATAAGTCGGACTTTCACAAGCGATCTTATCCCCCTTATTTATAAAAACTTTTCCACAAAGATCCAAGCCTTGCTGTGATCCTGTTGTGATCAGAATATTAGAGATGTCCGTGTTTACATGTCTCTTTGCCATAATGTCCTTAATCAGTGTTCGAAGTTCAGCAAGCCCCTCTGTGGTGCCATATTGCATCGCTTTATAACCGTGCTTGTCAATGACGTCCACTGCAACACCTTTCATTTCCTCAACTGGAAATGCATCTGGCGAAGGCAAACCACCGGCAAATGAAATCATCCCCGGTATTTTAGTAAGTTTTAACAATTCTCTTACATCTGATGCTTTCGCTTCTACAGCGACTTTCGAAAAAAATTCTACCATATTCAACCTCCTTTAATTAGACCCATGGGGTATTCCGTTGCATGTGTATTTCCATGGGATTTGTGCCTTTCATAGCGGCATTTATAGCGTGCATGAGGCGCTTAATCCCTTCTATAATCTCTGTATCTGACGGTGCCGAGTAGTTGATTCTAATATAATTTTCACCTACTGTACCCCCTGCAAAAAAAGGTTCTCCCGGCATGATCAAAACTTTATACTCACTGCATTTTTGAACAAATTCATTCATATTTAAATTTTGGGGCAATCTACACCATATATAAAAGCCACCATTGGACGGTGTGATTGCCATCTCGGGTACATCATAACTTTTAATCGTATCCACCATGAGTTTTTTATTATGTCTATAAATGGGGATCAGACGAGCCATATGTGCCTCTAGGACTTTGTTTTTTATCAATTCTATCAACAAATATTGTCCCAAGGTATTCGTGTGAAGATCCGATATCTGCTTAAGAGATCCAAATGCTTCTATTAGTCTCTCATCGGATATCACCCAACCTATTCTCAGTCCCATGAACATATTCTTGGATATAGTGCCGATGTATGTCACATATCCAAAGCGATCCAGAGCCTTGAGCGCAGGCATTTTAGGGCCTTCAAGAACTATATCTGAGTATGGATCATCTTCTAAAATCGGAATACGATACAAATAAGCCAATTCTAATAGTTGGTTTCGACGCTCTATGCTCAGAGTGACACCAGACGGATTCTGATAAGTGGGAATTGTGTATATAAACTTCGGTCTGTACTTGAGTAAGTATTTTTCTAAAATGTCTACGCGCATGCCCTCATGATCAATTGGTATGCCAACCACTTGTGCGCCATAAGCCTTGAAAATTTCAATGGCGCCTAAATAAGAAGGTTCCTCCACAATCACCATATCCCCCGGTTTTATTAAACTTCTTGTAAAGTATTCTAATCCCTGCTGAGAACCAGAAGTAATAATCACCTGATTTATATGTGCATTAATACCCTTCTGCTTCATACGGCTTGCTACGAGTTCTCTAAGCTCATAAAGGCCAAAGACGCTAGAGGCACAAAATAGTCTTTCACCATATTTTTTAAAGCAGAGGTTCATTATTTTTTCGATTTGATCCACATCGATTAAAGACGCGTTGACAAAGCCACCTGCTAAGGTGATCATTTCTTTTTCATTTGCCGAATTCATCACTTTTTTGATCAAACTTGAATCATTTTTATAAATATCATGATTTAAGAGCTGTTGCCACTGTAACCTTGGCACAAAAAGATCTCGATTTTGCATTTCTTTAGAAATTTGCCCCTGTACCACAGTGCCTTTACCTGTTTGCGATAAAATGAACCCATCTGACTTAAGTTCCATGTAAGCCTTGTTGACAGTGGTTCGATTGACCTCTAATATCTCTGAAAGTTTCCTTTCAGAGGGTAAAGGATAACCATTCGTCCATTCACCCGATATAATCTTCTGTCGCATTTGATTGACGATCTGCCTATAGATAGGCGTTTTAGAATTCTTGTTAATATGAATATTCATGTTCCCAACTCCTTAGTGGACCGATCCAATTTTATAATAACAATATCATATCCCATTGAAAACATCCAATTTCAAGAATTGGATGCAGACCAATTTTCACAAAATAAAGGCATCTCTTCATTAGAATGCGTTGTAAAAGAATGCGTCATAAATCGGTACAAGATTTTACTTCGATACAAAATTTCAAAAAAAATGGCCAAAACAAATCTTTATCAGTTTGTTTTAGCCATTTTCAATTAGGGGTTATTTTGAGCCTTACCCACTAATATCTATAAGTTGTTATTTGGATTTAAGTTGTCTTTACTTTGTAAATAAGATCAATTACCGTGCCATCTCTGTATTCGACCACACCAACGATTTCATCTGTGTATGAAATATGATCTGGTTTCCCAGTGAACTTTTCAACGAGTTTAAGATGATCTTCTATGGATAGGGTTTTAATACCGGCTTGATCTAACATGTTTTGAATATCTTGACGCTTGGGATTGACACTGATGCCGCGTTCAGTGACAAGAACATCAACGGTATCGCCAGGCGTTACAATATTAGTCACTTTATCCACCACAATAGGTATGCGCTTGCGCATGGTTGGTGCAACAACAACGGTTAACTTCGCACCTGCTGCAGTATCCGGCGCACCACCAAGTGCCCCCATAATTAAACCTGTGGAACCCGTCAATGAGTTTATATTAAACTGTGTATCAATTTCAGTAGCTGAAAGAATCATAACATCCAATTGGTGCGCTGAGCAAGCTTTATTGTGGGGGTTAGCATACATAGAGGCAGACATTTCAATATGGTTTGTATTATCTCTAATGGAGTCAACCGCCATGACATCAAATGTTTGTGTGTCCAACAGAGCTTTAAAATAGCCCTGCTCCAAAAGCTCTACTAAATAACCTGTAACCCCACCTGCTGCAAAACTGCCCACAATCTGATGTTCTGTCATGTAATCTTTTAAATATTTGCAAACCGCTAATGAAGCGCCTCCTGATCCAGCTTGGAAAGAATAGCCTTCCTTAATATAGCCAGAAGCAACGAGGACTTCAGCTGCACGTTTCGCAATCAATAAATCCGTAGGATTTTTAGTCACACGTGTAGCACCGGTTGCAATAAGTGCTGTATCGCCTATACTTTCAACTTCAATAATATAATCTACATACTGCATAGGAATGGCAATTTTACTGAGTGGAAACGGACAGATATTGTCCGTGATAACCACAACCTTGTCTGCATACTGAGCGTCAACCATTGGATAACCCATTGAGCCAAATGCAGATTTTCCTTCAACGCCATTCATATTCCCCATGGGATCACATGCAGACGCCCCTATAAAGGCGATATCTATTTTAATTTCTCCAGCTTCTATTGCTCTTGCTCTGCCACCATGCGTTCTGAACACTACAGGTTTCCCTAAGATATTTTCTGTGGCTTGTGCTTTACCAATTTTACCGCGTAGACCAGATGTATGCAATCCTGTCACTACACCGTTTCTGATGTGCTCAATAAGGGGTTCATGTGCATTCGTCAAGGAAGAAGCACAGATGGTAATATCCTTAATCCCCATCTCTGCAATTTTATCCATAACCATATTTACAATATAATCGCCGTTTCTCAGGTGATGGTGAAAAGAAATGGTCATGCCATCTCGAATACCTGATTTTTCAAGTGCTGCCTCTAGATTAGAAACGATCTTTGAGTCCCCGGGTTTTGATGAACTCAATTTGGGTCCATATCTATGGGCAGAAGGTGCTGTAGCAAAAGGTCCAGCATAGGGTTTAACCGTACCATAACCTTCTATATAACTCGGAAAAGTTTTATCCAGACTCATATGCTCACACCTCCTATTTGAATACCTGCACCTACTGCCAATTCTAAAATGCGCTCCGCTTTTGCAATGACAGGTATGTCAATCATTTTACCATCCACGACGATGACGCCGCCTTTTTCAATATCTGCATTCCTTGCGGCTTCTATAATCTTTATAGAGGCTTCAATATCCTTTGAATTCGGTGTATAGATTTTATGAACCAGTTCAACTTGACTTGGATGTATGCAAGATTTACCTGAGAAACCCAAGTTTCTAGCACTTTCTACTTCCTTAATAAAACCTTCTTCATCTTTGACATCCGCATAAACTGTATCAATGGCATCTACGCCAGCAATGTTTGCATTCAATGCAACGGTGCTTCTCGCCAAAAAGAGTTCATTGCCCGCCTTAGTGCGATCTGTGCCCAATGTTCTCGTAAAATCTTCTGCGCCAAACGAAATAGAAGTGACCCTTGGAGAGGCTTGCGCTATTGCCAACGAATTCACAACGCCTTTTGGGGTTTCAATGGCACATTGAACCTTAACAGACCCCACCTCGATATTGTGAGCTCTTTCAATTTCAGTTAATAATACATCCAAATCTTTCACATCTTTTTCAGATTCGCACATAGGCAATCTCAATCTCTTGAGTCCAGCAGGTACAAGTGCTCTGACATCATCTTCACCAAAATCAGTATATAATGCGTTTATGCGGGCAAAGACCTCTACTTGACCATAATCGATCGCTTTCAGTGCTTCTACCAATAAATCTCGCGCAGCTACTTTTTCGTTAAACGGCACCGCATCTTCCAAATCGAAAATAATGCAGTCTGGTTCATAAATCATCGATGTAAATAAGTGCTTAGGTTTATTGGCTGGACAAAATAACATCGTTCTTCTCAGTTTTTTTTTCATTAGTTCACCTGCTTTAAAGCCGCTCTAACAGCGGTCTTCGTGCGTGCCTTAATTACAAAATCCAAGGCACCAAAATCTTTGACTTCTATGATTGCATTTTCAATATTCATTTCTAAACAAGTCTCTCTAACGGCAATCTCTATCATCCTTCCAAATAAAGGCTTATTCTTTGATTTTAAATTGACTACAATACCACGACCTTCTAACAAAACGGACACCAATACATCAGAGGCATCTTCTGTTCCACACATTGCTCTCATTACGCTCCTCCTAGCTGCAAAATCTATGCGTTAGCACGTGTTTCTTTATAGTAGTTGATGAGACATCCTGAAACAATGATATCGCGTTCATCTTTCGTAAGTGCATCTATATTAATTTTGAAAGGTGTTACTTCTTGCCCTACGATATAAGCATCCATTGTAGCATTCCCTGCTAAAATAGCTTTTTTCAAATGAGGTATAAACACATAATCATCCATTTTAAATTGTGGTTCTTCCTTGATGATGAACGGTACCATTCCCCAGTTAATGAGGTTAGAACGATATCTCTTTGTCGCATACTCATGTGCAAAGTTAGCCCATGCCCCAAGTACTTTTTGGCAAGATGCCGCATGTTCTCTGGCTGAACCATCTCCCGGTTTCTTAGCAAAAATAGAGCTACCATAAGAGACATTATCAGCACTCACTTCAAATCCAGCCGTTTTAATTCTTGCAAAGACATTTTCAAATGCGGTTTCATCCGAATTCAATAAGGCTTCTGACTCTGTTCTAATTTCCTTTGCACGGTTGACATATTGAGGATCTCTCCTTGAAAGTGTGAACTCAGAAAGCTTATAAGGATCTGATCTATATGAAGAAGTTTCACCTGATGGAATCAATTCATCTGTTGTTGTCACCTCATCAAAAATCATTGAAGAAACTTTGAGAAGCATATGCTCTTTCATAGGAGGCATAGCTGGCCAATCTTTAATGCTAGGTCCCATTAATAAACTTTTCTCAGTTTCAGGGTGAGCAAGGCCATTGTAATTGCGTTTTTCATAAATGCTCTTATCAAATTTATAGTCTAATTTTTTATAAGCGGCCTCTATTTCATCAGCGCCAGTGAGTTTACCACCATTCATAGCCGTTGCTGCTATAGACTTCGCATCCATCAGTGCAACAAAAGACATCTGGTGACCCCTCGGTTTCGAGCCTTCTCTATTTGGGAAATTTCTAGTGGTATGTCTTATTGAGAATTCATTATGTGCAGGTGTATCTCCAGCACCAAAACATGGTCCACAGAATGCAGAACGAATAATGGCACCTGCATCCATCAGTTTGCCAATTGAACCATTTTCAACAAGTGCCCTGTAAGCAGGTTGACTCTCCGGATAGACACTTAGTGAAAAATTGCCATTGCCAATAGAGTTACCTTCTAAAATATCAGCCGCAGCGACGATATTATCAAAAGTACCACCGGAACATCCTGCAATTACACCTTGATCCACATAGAATTCACCATCTCTGTACTTGCCCAGTAAATCCACATCGCACTCTCCACCACAAAGTGCTCTGGCTTCATCCTCAATTTTCTTGAGAATTTCAGGTGCATTTGCTCTAAATTCTTCAATGGTATAGACATTGCTCGGATGGAAAGGCAAAGCTATTGATGGTTTGATTTCGCTCAAATCAACATAGACCATACCATCGTAATATGCAACGGCTTTTGGATTAAGCGCTTTAAAATCATCCGCTCTGTCATGAGCTACAAAATATTCTTGAACTTTTTCATCAGTACACCATATTGAAGACCAACAAGTGGTTTCAGTTGTCATAACATCAATGCCATTTCTGAATTCAATATCAAGTGCGGAAACGCCATCACCGATAAACTCCATCACCTTGTTTTTTACATAGCCATTCTTAAAAACTTTTCCAATAATCTGTAACATCACATCTTGCGGCCCAACACTAGCTGAAGGTTTTCCCGTTAAATAGATTGCAATTACCTCAGGACGATTGATATCATAAGTTTTACCAACCAACTGCTTAACCAGCTCTCCGCCGCCTTCTCCAACTGCCAGCGTACCAAGCGCACCATAACGCGTATGAGAGTCTGAGCCCAATATCATTTTGCCGCAACCTGCCATCATTTCACGATTGTACGAATGGATAACAGCCAAATGTGGCGGTACATAGATCCCACCATATTTTTGCGCAGCGGATAACGCAAACTTATGATCATCTTCATTGATGGTGCCCCCCACAGCACATAAAGTGTTATGACAATTTGTTAGAACATAAGGTATTGGAAATGTCTCCATGCCACTTGCTCTTGCTGTTTGAATAATCCCCACATAAGTAATATCGTGAGAAGTCAATGAATCAAATTTCAATTGTAAAGCCTCATCTGAGTCTGAAATATTATGCTCAGAAATAATGCCATAAGCCATTGTACCTTTTTGAGCTTCTGTCTTTGAAGTCACGTAATCATACTTTGATTGGATCTCTTCTAAGGCACGAGTTGAATCTTCAACAATTTCAGTACCATTGATCACATAGGCACCGCGATCATACAATTTAATCATAGAAATCTCCTTTAAATAATCATTTTTAATCCCTTTGCAAATCTATAAGCTGAATCTTTTGCTCTTATTAATTCTATGTTATAATATGTCTTAATATATGTAAAATAATTATATTCAATAGTCACTATAGTTTTTGCCTATAGTTTATTGTTTTCTGAGAGAGGTGTAAATATGAGATTAGCTGATTTTAAATATATAAGAGCCGTTGTCGAAGAGGGGAATATTTCAAGGGCTGCATCAAAACTTTATATTTCACAGCCTTCTCTAAGCAATGCCATCAAAAAAATTGAACAAGATCTTGGCGCTTCCATTTTCTATAGAACTAAAAATGGACTCGTCCTAACTCATATTGGCACTAAATATTTTATGATGGCAAACAGTGTTCTAAAAATATATGCTGATTTTGAAAATGAGATTCAAGATATTGAGCAATTGGCAAATGGCCGTATTCACTTTGGCATTACAAATTATGTGGGCTCACTGCTTTTACCTTCACTTTTACCGACTTTTTCTGACATGGCTCCAAACATCGACATCACCTTTGAAGAAAACCATACTATGGAACTCATTGAAAAACTTAAGCTTGGTAAGATAGATTTGGCTGTCCTTCATATTGATAAAGTACAGAACGATGATGCTTCGTTCAATTTTAACTATATCAAATCCTCACGTTTTTTGCTGGCAACGCAAAAGAATCATCCCATCTGTTTAGATATAAAAAAGGATACCTCTTTCAAATATCCCGCTATTGATTTAAAGCTTCTTGAGAACGAACGCTTTATCTTAACCGATCATGATCAAATGAGCCGAACCATAGCGAGGCGGATTTTTAGAGCTTCTGGAATTACCCCTACGAAAACCCTGATCACACGAAACATTCTCACCGCTTCTAAGCTTGCAGAATCAGGTTTTGGGGTCACTTTCTTTCCTGAGATGTATCTCAAATTGATTAACTTTGAGAATAACATTGATCTTTACACGGTTGGCGATGATTCAATAACCAGCTGGGATCTTGTCGTTGCAACCCTTAATAACGATTATCAGCCTAGAGCTACGACTGCTTTTATTGAGCTCATAAAGGATTTGGCATAATTATCAGTATGTATTGAGATTCATGATGAACATGGGAGGACAAAATGAATTTAAGAGATTTTAAATACTTAGTGGAGATCGCCAAACACGGTAGCATTACAAAAGCTGCAAATGCCTTATTTGTCTCACAACCCGCCTTGAGTAAATTTCTCAGTAAATTAGAAGAGGACATCGGAAATCCATCATTTCTCCTCAATACTAACAGGTCAGTTCAATAATACATGAAATGACGTTTGTTAAATTTTTGTTCAAGCGCTTGATCAATTTTGATCTTATCATTGCATCTTTATAAAAACAAATACAAAAAATGAATAAGAACATAACCTAAAGTTATGTTCTTGTTTTAAAGTTGAACATTTATAACATAGAAAACCCCTCTTATAAAAAGACGTTGCTTATTCGGAGGCCTTATATTTTAATTGATCCCTCAATCGGGGTATCTCTGATCAATTCAATGAACAGTTCTACCAACTCTGGATCAAATTGAATCCCTGCATTTTGTTTAAGCTCTTCAAATGCTTGATTTCTAGACATCACCTGATTTCGATAGGGTCTTTCAGAAATCATGGCATCAAAGGCATCAGCAATAGAAACAATCCTTGCTAAAAGTGGAATTTCGTGCCCTGCTAAACCATGCGGATAACCTGTCCCATCGTAATTTTCATGATGATGCAATATAGTCAGTTTAGCCAAATGCATTGTCGGCATACCCTTGATGATCTCGTAACCGCCTTGGCTATGCCCTTTGATAATCTCAAATTCTTCATCTGTGAGTTTGCCCATCTTGTTAAGAATCATCTCCGGGATACCAATTTTTCCAATATCATGTAAAGTCGCTCCAAATTTGAGTTCTCTGAGTTCAATTTTGGACAAATTGTACCCTTGTCCAAGAATCATGGCAAAGTCCCTAACGCGCTCACAGTGATTCCCAGTATAATGATCCTTTGCTTCAATGGCCTTTGCAAGCAAAACTGCCATTGTATAATAATTCGTTTCAAGTTCATCGTTCAGAGCAGAAATTTCCTCTTCCCTTTCTTCAACTTGTATGCTCATCTCACTAACACTCTGGAAAACACGATTGAACTCTTCATAATGAAAATCGCCATGAGCCACTTTATAATGGCCTTCTGCAATATCCCCTGTTGTGAGCACCAAATGTTCCAGCGAGGTATCTACTCTCCTGACAATCCGTAAGATAAAAAACATTATGATTGGGATTGAGAGAATGGAAAAAAAAGCCATAGTCATAACGGTCCTCGTTACAGGTTTCACTATGGTATCGTTAAATTGATAGTACATAATATACCAATTATAATCTTGCAACTTTCTGTATTGCAAAATACACACATCACCAAGGTAATTGACCTTGCTTCTACTCAGTAAATCACCTTCAATTATTTTTGCGACATTGGTATCCACAGATCTCTGTTCGACGAGATCGTTATTGGAATGTCCAATATAAGTCCCATTTTCATCTGAAACCGTTATGTAACCATCGTTGACTGTGATTTTTTGCAATATGCTCTGAAAAGCTTCTAAGTTGAGGTATCCAATCATATATTTATCTTCAATCTTTCGAGCAATAAACATCGTTGAATGTTCTAAAAAGGGATCTACAGTCATCTCGCCGTATACCCTATAATTTTCAGAAGTGTGAATTTTCTTATAGACATTACTACTGCTCATATCAAATCCCACTGCGCTTGCATTAGAGGGAATCGTAGCTTCAATAATGCCATCTTCACTCAAAATGTCCAGACGTTCAATATAGCTCTCATCCTTGAGTATTGTTGCAATATTCGATTCAAAGTTCTCCTTTTCTTCACTGAACATTGTAGCGTAAAGATCGAGTTCATTCGTGGGGTGATCCATCGCATGGTTTAGCTGTAATTCCAAAATACGAAGCGTATCATCCGTCTTATCAAAAGCCATATTGGTCAAACTATTCCTCACAAATAGAGCTACAATACCCATTACAATCGTCATAAAAATCACGACATAGAGGAAAATATGGATTAGCAAATGGGTTTTTAACTTTGTATTTCTCATCTTGTGCCTACTCTCTTATGGGGACATATTTGCCATCAATGAGTTCAAAAAACATATAGCCTTTTGTATCATCTCCAAACGCATCAATTGAAAATTCTTCTTGTAATCCCTGAATCGTATTTGTATCTATAATCGCTTGTTTTACATCGGTCGGTGTCAATTCTTGGGCACCTTTAAGCCCTAAATACAAAGTTTGAAAAGCATCTGCTCCTAGCACACTTGCAAATGAGGGTTTATAATTGTATACCTTTTCAAAGCCTTCAGAAAAAGATAAATACATCTGCGATTCTCGTTCAGGATGATACACACCTATAAAGTGAGTGCCCTCTGCATATTTGCCCCCATTGACTATAAAATCCTTGGTCATTGACCAGGGCACTGAATAGATATTGATATTAGGCATCTCCTTTTTGACTCCCTGTACAAAATACGCAGAATCTGTTGCCTGACTGAGCAATAATAACGTACTTGGTTTTTCAGCGATCACTTGATTTACGATTTTTTTCAAATCATCTCTTCTGGAATCATAATCGATAATGGCTTTAGGGGCCATGTGGTTCTCAACTAAAATCTCCTGAACGCTTCCAGCAACTGTTTTCGTGTACTCTTGATTCATTAAATCACAAACGATCACCAGATCTTTTAAGTTGTGCTCTATGCAATGTTCACAAAATAAATTTGCCTGTTCAGAGTTGAGAGGTGCTGTCCTGATAATAAAATCATCCATACGTGAGAGTGCATCTGTCCCCATAGTTGGCGAAACAAACAGAAGTTGATCACTTGCCGATTGTTTCATGGCCTCTGCCATATTACTATGCATATGCCCAATGACAAAGTGTACATCTTCTTTTATAAATGCTTGATCCATTTCAAGAGCGGTGGCAGTATCTGCATGGTCATCTTTAACCACCAGTTCCAGCATTCTACCATTGATCCCACCTTTTTCATTAACTTGATTCATAGCATATTCAACTGCATTTCTGGCATCTATTGACAATTGAGAATTCTTGGAGGTCAAATCGCCTATAAAGCCGATTCTTATTGGTTTTTTTTCACAGCTGAATAGAATTACGCCAGAAAAGAATGCTATGATAATAAACATCAACACCATCTTGCTTTGATTGTGGTGCTGTGTGTGCCTATTATACAACTTGATATTCATAGCCACCTCCATTGTAACCATTATAAATTAATTATATCCATTTAGGAGGCAAATATATCTTAACATGCAGAAATAATTTTTATTTTAAGAAAAGTTAAAATCCAACAAATCCGATCACATCTTTTCAAGTGTTTCAATGCCTAATAGCCAGAGACATTCTTCAAGAATTTCTCTCGTAAGATTCAACAGACTCATCAATTCAGATTGTCTTTTTTTCGAATTATAGAGCACATGGACCTCATGATAAAGCGTGTTAAACGTCTGAGCCACATCAAATGCATAATCACATATTTTTGAAGGCTGGTACGTTTCAGCTGCCATATGGACCCAATCGCTAAAAGCGGCCAGTTTAATCATGAGCGCTTTTTCTATGGCCGTTTTACCGCTAAAATTTTCTGAGGCTTCTGTCTTCTGCTCTGAAAGCTTGTTGAGAATGGACGTCATGCGCACAATTGCATATTGAATATAAGGGCCCGTCTTACCTTCAAAACTCGTAAATTGCTCCATATCAAATACGTAGTCTCTATCGGTCTGATTCGATAGATCTGCAAATTTTAAAGCCCCCACACCGATTTTCAGTGCCGCTTGTGTTTTTTCTTCATGCGATTCCAACTGACTGTATTGCTCTAATTTTATCAGGGCACGCTTGGTAATCATTTCAATCAGATCACTCAAAGCCATCACCCCGCCATCACGTGTTTTAAAAGGCTTGCCATCTAAGCCATTCATTGTCCCAAAACCAATAAATTTCAGGTTGAGCGCTGGAGATACCATTTGTGAAATATGCGCCACTCTGAAAACTTGTTCAAAGTGCAACTCTTGTCTTTTATCTACTACGTAAATAATACCATCAAGATTTTTATCAAGTGTTCTCTGATAAATCGTTGCAAGGTCCGTTGTTGCATAGAGTGCTGCACCATTTGATTTTTGCATAATACAAGGCGGCATCGGCTTTTTATCTGATGCCTTGGCAACATGCACTACTTTTGCGCCCTCACTCTCCACGAGAAGTTTCATTTCGTCAAGATGCTTTAGAACATAAGGGATATGCTTTTGACTGTCGCTTTCTCCAAGCCACAGGTCAAAATGAACCTGCAATTGATCATAGTTTTTTTTAAGATCCGCTTTAGAAACCGTCATGATATGATGCCAAAGTGCCAGATAACCCTTTCGACCTTTCTGGAGTTCCACAGTTGCCTGAGCCGCTTTTGCTTTAAAGGCTTCATCCGATTTGCTCTTTATATTGGCCTGAGTGTAGAGTTCCGTCAACTCTACAATATCAAAAGGCGGTTCTTCTGGATACCCATCTAGTGTCGTTTCTTCAAAATAGGGCAAACTGGCATCTTTGAGTCGAACCATCTCTATGACATAGCCCATTTGGAGTCCCCAATCTCCAAGGTGAATATCCCCGATGACATTGTGCCCCGTAAAATAGAGCAATCGTATGAGACTCTCGCCAATGACAGCAGAGCGCAAGTGACCGACATGTAATGATTTCGCCACATTTGCGCCACCAAAATCAACCAACAAATTTTGAGGATTATCACTCGCTTTACAGCCCAATCGATCCATTTGATTCATTTGCTTTAACCGTTTTGAAACCCAATTAGCTGCAAGTTTTAGATTGATAAAACCTGGTTTTTCCGCACTGACTTCCAAAAAAGCGCTCTTCTTTTTCAATATTTTTGCAACTTCTTCTGCCAACACTAGTGGCTTTTTCGAGACACTTGACGCATGTTTCAGTGCAGAATTACATTGAAAATCACATAAATCCGGTCTTCTAGAATAACTCACTTCAATTGGTCTGGAAGAAACACCTGCTTCTTCAAATGCCATTGTCAAAATGGTTGATAATTCTTCAAGTAATGTCTTCATTGTGTTTCCTCCTTCTCAATTATTTTTGATTTTGTGTATTGTGAAATGTGCTTACTTTGATGCCCTCATCATAAAAAATGCCCCGTCTCAAAAAAGAGACGGAGCTTATCCGCGGTACCACTCTTGTTAGTGCAAAGCACTCACTCGAAACCTATAACGGGGTTACCGTGCTCATTTTGCTAGGCTCAATAAGCAACCTCAGAGGCCCTTTTCCAGAAAATTATAATCATGGGCTCACACCATTCCCCACTCGCTTGGATCTCATAATCTGTACTTTTCTCATCACAGGTTAATATTTTAATCATATTAGCATATATTTAAATCATTGTAAACCATAAAAACTTTCATTTTTGACAAGATGATGGACCCGCTGAAAAATGAAAAATATGGATTCCGTTTTAGTCACAGTGTTTACGAAGGCTTTATAGATGCTTACTCACAGGCATTGTAAACCCTGCTCTGTAAATTATATGCCATCGCAACTTCTGAGACAGTCTCGTCTGGAGAAAGCTCCATATTTTGGACAATATTGAGTATTACAGACCAAATTGACCACTTGTTCCGATGAGTGAGACCACCGGTTCCGATTTTTGAGATCACTCGGTACGGTGGCATTGACCACTTAATAAATTTAAAGTAAATGTGGGTATA
>NZ_JADKNH010000008.1 GCF_015352425.1 Fusibacter ferrireducens
GCAAGCTGTAAAACTTTTGATTTCCCTTGGTCTAATAAAAGAAACTGATATTTCCGTGGCTTAGACTAAAGCTTCATTTTTGTAGGGCCTAAAAGACCTTTATTAAGTATGCCCTTTTTTATTTTGAGCTACTTTATTTTTCACGCTAACCACCTTTTATATTTATGTCTTGATCTTTTAAATATATACCTCAAAAAAATGGAATCACTCAATCGTTACAAAAACTTATCAATTGAAATGACTCCATTTACTATTCATATATGTTTTACCAAATGCTTATATGGATGCCCCAAAACCTGCACCATTTGATCTGATTTAAAGGCCAATTTTTCATACAGTCTTTCGGCTTTTGGATTGTTTAAAGCCACTAATAATGACAACTTGTCATAGCCGGCATCGAATGCGATCCTTTCGACTTCATGAATCAGATCACTTGCAAATCCAAGGCCTCTATAGGCTTTGTAAACGGCCAAACTGTCAATATAATATTCGCCTTCAAATCCCTCTTTGGAAGCCACCAAAGCCTTTAGACGAGCCTCACGATCTTCTGCGTCAGGATTAAAATAGGTTTCAAAATGTCTGTTGAGTGTTGCCATCACTTCTGCGGGATAAGCGGTTATTTGACCCGCAATTTTATTTTCAAAACATGCTATATAGACATTTTCGTAACTGAACCGAGACTGTTTTTCCAGATAAAGGGCCTTTAAAGTCTTGTCCATTAAAGCTTCATCTTGATAGCCAGTATAGGTGTTGGCCATATCTCCAATTGCCAGTTTTATAAGAGGAATCACATCAAGGTAATCGTCTTTTTCTGCCTTTCTAATCATCATAAGCCACCTCTAAGAAGGTATTGCAAAATTACCCTCTTTGAAAATTAAAATTTCTTCACCTTCTTGCGTAATGCCCACAATATTTAAATCACTCGTCCCCACCATGAAATCCTCATGCACTAGGGAGTCATTGATACCATTTTTAATCAAGTCCTCTGAAGACATCTCATCGCCATCCTTGATACAGACGGGATAAGCCTTCCCTATGGCCAAATGACACGAGGCGTTCTCATCGAACAAAGTATTATAGAACAAAATATTTGAATTGGATATTGGAGAATCATACGACACCAACGCCACTTCCCCTAAATAATGCGCACCTTCATCCACATTGATTAAATTACTCAAGGCTTCATATCCCACTTTTGCACTGAAATCCACTATTCTTCCTTCTTTGAACACCAATTCAAACTCATCTATGAGGTTACCGTCAAGATTAAGTGGCTTCGAACTCACCACTTTACCATGAACACCATTTCTCTTTGGTGCCGTGAAAATTTCTTCTGTGGGCATATTGGCAATAAACTCATGACCTTCTTTTGTCAAATCCGATCCTCCAAACCAAATATGATGCTCTGGAAGTTCAATTGTTAAATCCGTTCCCATGCTATTTTTATATTTTAGGGTTTTAAAATTCATTCGATTCAAGTAGTCCGTATTCTTTTTTAGTGCTGATTTATGAAGTTCCCAAGCTGCCACTGGATCTTCTGAGTCCACTCTGACTGCATTGAAAATAGCCGCCCACAAATTCTCTATGGCAATATGCTCTGAGACATTGGGAAATACCTTTTTAGCCCAGGCCAAAGTGGGCACTGAGGCCACACACCAGCTGTTGATGTTGTTCATCGTTCTTTCCCTATAAGTTGTTAGTGCATTACCTCTTACTCTTTGAGCTCTCATGAGGCGTTCTGTATCCACGGCCTTCATGATTTCTGGATCTGATGCTGAAATGGTTAGAAATGCCGCGTCTTGCATCGCATAATCCACATAGAAACACTTTTGCCACTCTGGAAATTCATCGAAAATTTCATCTGGTGCCATCGTATATTTAATTTTATCCAATTTTTCATCGCCCCAAGAAACGACAACTTCTCTCGCGCCTTCTCTATAGGCAATTTCAGTGACCATCCTAGTAAAATCAGCACACTCAATAGGAGATCTAATCACCAAAATTTGATTTTTCTTTAAATTGACGCCAATTTTAACAAGGAGTTCAGCGTATTTTTTAAGTTTATTTTCAAACATGTAACACCTCTCAAAAAAAATTAGGATTAAAATACATTAATCCTATTTCTATCATATCAAAATTTTTCTTGCTAAGATAGCCTCCACTCAAATCCCCTTATCCCATGGATTATAAAACCCCTATTACAGAGCTGCTATTATTGATCAATTATCGACATGCATCTTTTAAAGTCCCCTGTTTCAATATGGACTGAGCCTCTTTTATTTTTCTCCCAAACATTCGATAACAGTGTCATATACTGCTTTTAAATGTTCTTCAAATTCAATTACTTTCTCATCAGAAAGTGCACTCAGTTTTTCTTCAAGGAGTGATTCAACATATTTTTTGTGTTTTTCAACAAATGTTTTCCCCAATGGCGTTAAAGAAATGTGTACAACGCGTCTATCTTTTTTGTAGGGTTGACGTTTCAAATAACCAAACTTGATTAACTTGTCCACTAATGGTGTTAAATTAGAATTGATGACATTGATTTGTCTAGAAATTTGTGACATGGTCAATTGTTTGTGATTCGAAAGAACCAATAAAATTTGTATATGCGAAGGGAAGAGCTCTTCTGATTTAAAAACCTCATCATCTCTAAAAAACCGCTTATTCATCGTTGGCATGAGTTTCAGCATATACTCCGTTAATAATTCATAATTTTGTTTTTTCACCCAATTCACATCCTTTAAGTTTATGTTTTCTTTTATATACCAAAATACATTTTGTTTAATCATCCAAATTGCCCATATTTTGCATCATTTTTGAATCGTTGTAGTACTTCTTCAATTTGATAAAATTGACTTTCCATGACCACAGCACAAATGGAATCGCAGCCAATGTCAATAAAGTCTGTCCACTCATCAAAAGAAAATCAAAGATACCATGCAGTAAAACAGGTCGCCATAAAGTCATTTTTAGATATTTTTTTCTTCTAACCTCCTCTGTAGTAAATTTAGCGAATGAAAGATAATAGCCCATTGTTACTGCGAACAACATATGCATGGGAACACTAATAAAACCCCTCATAATCCCAACTGAAATTGGATTTTCATTCCCAAATATGTAAAAAATGTTCTCGACAGTGGCCATTCCAAGTGATACAAAAACACAATATATGATGCCATCAAGACGTTCATTGAAGTGTTCATCCTTAAAAGCAATTTTCATAACGACAAAACGCTTGAAAAACTCTTCGGTAAAACCTGCCACAACAAACGCAGTATAAGCAGCTCCCATGATTCCTGGGAAAAAGTTGAGACCCATCAATCCCGTCTCAACAAGCAGAATGGGCACAACGCTTACCATCCCTCCTAAAAACAATTTTCCAAGCAGTGTCAAGGGTTCCCGATCATATCGGTCAATAAAATAGAAAAAGAGCAGTAGTGCTATAGATGGACCAATAGCGATTAATAAAATATTGTACATACATTTCTCCTGTGTTATTACTCGTATTTTGCATTGTGACCGATGATTGCTTAGCCCCTATCCTGTTCATCTTGTGATTTTAAGTTGGATAATGAGTATTATACCCCAATAATCATTTCTCACACAATTTTAATTACATTACTATTATAATATTATTATATCAAAAAAAAAGCCTCTCCAAAATGACTCAAAATCATTTTAGAGATAGCCCTTTGGATGAACTCACTTTCTCAATATTGGGTACAATTCTAACTGGAATGCCGTACATAAAAATTACACTGTTCTCAATTAGAGTTGCTGTTTTACCCCTTGGGATATATCTAGGCGTAGAATTGCCTTTTATATACTGTATCCATTCATGATTTGAATTGTTTTGAAGCCCCCAAATTTGAGGTCTTTTAGGATGAACCACTACTTTGGCAATTTTATGGTTTGTTATTTTTTTAGACTTCAAAATTTGATGTAAAAAGAGCGTACTATCATGAAAGATCTCATAAGAACCCAATTGTGTTGTAAGGCTTAATGGATGAGGATCAATCTGTCCGTCAAAATTAAATTTGCCCCATTCGTAATTAAAGTGGGCTGCCTGCCTAATTTGGTCCACTGTGTGAATCCATTTTCTCGGTGTATACGCCTTTTCAAGTGCTTCTGCATAGGCTTCATCAAATATGAGAATGCGTTGTTGAGGTTCAGCGACAAGAGCTACTTCAAAGGCAGGATATACTTTATAGTAAATGAGATAGAGCAGATCTGCCAAAAGTTTTCTCGATTCCAAAATAATCTGTGGTGTTGCCGCTCTTAAAATTTTACTGACCAGTAACATTCTATTCTCTATGGGATCATACCAAATGTCCTGAAGCGCCAAGCCAACTATGCAAAATCCTGAAACTTCAAACTGATCGAATGAATAACAGAGTTCTCCTGCAATCTCCAAAAAACTGCTGCTCATCGGATCGCTTAGCAAATGTTCTATGGGAACATACCCTTCTGGAACACCTGCATATAAAATGGAAGCGTCCTCAACATTTTTCTCATTGTGCTGCACATCTGAGTACATTTTAGCATCTGATTCGGACTGCTTAAAATCTGATTCAGACTGCAACGGCCTATATAGGATCAAGGCTGTGGAATCATCTCCCGAATAACGACTCGTGCGTTCAAGCAACTGTTCCAAATCCGGTAATGCCTCCACAATTAAACCGTGGACGGCATGATAAAAATAAATGTAATCCGATGCACTATTGGGGTAGGCATTCTCCACACCGTCTGTGGTCAAGGCAATAAACTCAGTGGATGCTCTGAAGGGATAGATTGCCGTTTTAAATGCCAGTGGTGCATAGAAATCTGAAATTGAAGTTGTGATGTTGTCTTTATGTCTTGCATCCTCTAAAATGGGATGAATGACTTTGCCCTCTTGTTCATAAATGCCAATTAAACCATCTCCAATTTGCAAAAAGATCATATATTGATCGTATTCAAATGCACAGAGCAATGTACAGCCATACAGTTTATAAATTTCCGATTCGGTATAGGCCCTGTCAAATGTCTCCAACACGCTGTCCACGTGCTCTGTTTTTTCACTTTGAGCATGATGCATTAATACTTTTTGTCTCCAATTTGCAACAATCTTATGAGGAAGCACATTGGCAATTAGTATCTTGAGGGCATCTATTTTTTCGGTTTCCATAAGTGGTTGAGCACTTTCAATTGTTTTAAAATAAGCTGCTTTAAAACAATCAAATGTATTTTCATTGAGAAAAAATTCAATGGACTCCATTGCAGACGCCACCGCTAAGGATGATCCAATATCACTTCGGGCGTGTGCAATACTGCCGTGACCATCACTTACAGCACCGATAAAAGTGGGACATGTCTTATACAAGCATGCATCTTGATTTGGCTTTTGACTTTTAACATGTGATGAGCCCGTTTGACTATGGCTCATCACCTTCCAATTCTTCATTTCATTTACCAATCCAATTCTTCTACATTGATCTCTGATTCCAACGTGGGCGGCAGTGGAATTGTATTTTTAACAGGATTGATGGATGCCGTTGATACCGTTGTGGATGCCCATCTGATGTAATTTTTGAGGTCACTTGCATTTTTAGCGAGTAATGGTTTTAATTCCCCTCTGAAAGAATCGCCAATAAAATCTTGCAGAACATCCATGTCTGTTTCTGAGCCAATTGCAATTGAAATTCTAATAGCCTTACTGCCCCACTTTGTCTGTTTAAGTTTCTTAAGCCCCTGTTCATAATCATCTGTGGGCAGGCCATCGGATAGTAAGATCATAACAGGTTGATAGCCTCTCGCCCCTTGGAATTCCGTATCTAATTTTTCAGCGAGGATTTCGAAGCCGCGGCCCATGTCTGTGACACCTTTGGTCACAATGTTTTCCCAAGAAAAATCTTTGACGTCTACATTTCTCACAATCCACCTTGCACCTGTTGAAAAAGAAAGTGCGTGAATTTTAATTGTCCCTTCTGTTTCTTTTGCAATCTCTTTAATATGTGGGATAGACTCTCTTATGGCATTGTTGAGCGTTTCTGCCTTGCCACCATAACTCATGGAATCTGACGCATCTATTAAAAAGAATAAATGTAAATCTCTTGCACCCATTTTACCTTCACGTTCTATTGACATAATAGCCTCCTTATTATTTCATCTTTTATTTGAGTATTCTCTTGGTCCTCTTCTATCGAATAATAGCGATCGATCCACCAAAGTTTATTTCTTGACCTGCTCGGATTGGAACGACACCATTTTTTGAAATTTCTCTAATCTCTTGTTCAGCAGTGGTATAGGTCCAGATATCGCTTGAAAGATTTCTGAGTCCCCACACACTTGGATGTTTAGGATGAATTTCCACTCTTGCAACTTGAATATCATAATCCATAATTGAAGATGGATCTATCTGATTTTTAAAGATCCTCGAATCGTGATTGAGCATTATGATCTGATTTCCAACTTTCATCCTAAGGGGTAATATCCTTACTGTGTGATGACATTTAGGACATTTTGAAGTCTGCTTCACCATGGTCTTATCATAGAAAATCTGATGCTCACAGTGATAACAATAAGTGACTTGTCCTCTCAGTTGACTTAAAGCTTTTATCCAGATGGATTCACGTATCCTTTGATGTGGATCATGCAATCCCGTTGTGAACGCCTCTGTAAAAAGTGATTTGATCTCTTCTGGATAATAAGGCCAGTAAGCTTCAGCAATATCCTTATAGCCTGGGACTGGTCGATTGGTTGCATCTATTGGGTCGTATATGAATACGGGGTGAGTGCCATAGAGCATGCGTTCTGACTCAACATCCGAAATTTCAATTTCATATTCTCTTTGACCTTGAAGTGGATGCTGTAGATTGAGCATTCTGAAAATAACAACTGCCAGTGAAAACAAATCCGTTTGAGAACTTGGTGCGCTTTCGCCTCTTACGATTTCAGGTGCCATAAATCCACTTGTTCCCCAAATTTCATCAGTATCTTTCAAATTGTCAAAAGTGACATTATCGTTATCACATATGCGAATATCACCCGTTTCAAAATTCACAAACAGATTGCCGAAGGAAATATCTCTATAGCACAGTCCACTAAGATGCAGTTCATTAAATCCATGTGCTAATCTGATGCAAGCGTCTATAAGGACTTCAAAGCGCTTTACTTGTATTTCGCCTGCAAAATACTGTGACATTTTAGTGTACTTTGAAGTGTCAATCAGCGGCATGATATAGCCAAAGTGATCTGGAGATTCACCTTCACACAATGCCAGCGGCCATATGAATTTTTCGCTGGGGCTGCCTTTTTCGATTAGCATTTGAATCGCTTCGTATTGTTCTGGTGTGGATGCTGTTTTGTTATACCATTTTAAAGCGTATTCACCTTCGTTCCCTCTGACCTTGTAGACATGTCCTTGACCGCCTGTTCCTATTTCTTGAATCACCTCATACCGATTAGTATTGGACGATATACTATCGCCTTTGTTTAATACATCTGACATAAATAAGCTCCTCTCTTTCGAATAAACGGTTTCCTCCTCATATTTAATGGATTTCTCCTCATCTGCTTATGCCTCATACAGATATCCTCACTAAATATTGTCCTAAAAAATAGAGAATGCCCGTCGCATAATAACTGTAAATGGCTTTATGAGATATAAAATCTGTTGCACCTTTTGGCAATCTAACTGCATATCCTGTGGTCAAAATAAAACTCCCTGCCAATGTCATAAGAATTGCCAGCTGTGCACTTTCGTATAAGGCAGGCGCTTCCACCTTAAAGACAATACCGACAAGTTGCAATATAAGCATGATAATTGGAAAGAAATTGCACAAATTGACTTTCAATTTTCTATAACTCAGTTGTGCCACTAAACTTATCAACACACTTGCCACAATCAACATGGGCCACCATGAAACAACAACGGACTCAAGCGCTTGAAAGGCAACGGGTATATTTTCAAAATAGTAATTTAAGTAAAGCTCTCCAGCGGTCAATGCAAACAAGAAAAATAGTATTTTAAATAAATTGCCTTTATTCCTGAGCCATCTCCTTTTGGGATTAACTGCACGCGTCTGTCCACTGCTTCTAACCTTTTTATTTTCCACCACAGTAGGCGAATCTACCGGATTCATCCTCACAACTTCCTGCATGACAGCCTCTTTTCTGTGATTTTTAGAAAAGTTACCTCTGATTGTATTTGTAATAATCTGACTGCCATCTCTTGCAATTTCACTCTGCTCCGAATTTACCGGTAGATTAAGTGTCTTTGCGAGGAGTGTAAATGTTTTGATCATAATTTCTGGCCTAAAGCCATATTCACTTGCAATCTGGACGGAAAATCTCTCAAGCTTTTTGGTGTTGCTATCCGCATCTTTGCCAAGTTTCATGACTTCATCGATGTAACCTGTTTTTCCAATCAGTTCTAGCCTTGTTTTTAAGCCATTATTATAGGGTATATAATCATAAAGCAACCCTACAAATTTCTTCGTTTTAAAATCTTCACGGTCACAGTTTTCTATAACCTTTTTCAGTTGTGTCATGAGCTCTTGCTCACTAAGCGTTTTAGATTTAAAATTCAGCATTGACATCACCTCTGTAGTTTCATGATACGCTTGTATTAAGCAAACAGCTACCAACAACAGTTTAGTATTGACTTAATTTTTTCTTACGGTTTTTTAATCGTATTCTTACTTTTAAAAGAACCTTGTGCATTCAAGAATTAATGTAAATAGAATATAGTGTTGGAGACCAAGATATAAGAGGTGCCCATATGAAACAAAAAAAACTAGATCCAATAAGATTCCTTGCATTGATAATGCTAATCCTCAACGTATATAACATACATTCTTTTAAAACAGAAGCCGTTCAGAGGACAGAAGAACATCTTGTAAATATGATGAAAACGGATCTTAAGATATTTGAGGATTGGTTATTTGATTATGTCGACAATGTCGATCTGATCAAGAGCCAGCTCAATCAATTGACACTTTCAGAGGTCAACTATACCGTTACTGAAAACAAACATTTGGCATATAACTTTTCATCTGAATTTGTCCATGAAACCTATATTGGATTTCTTGATGGCCAGTTTACTTCGAATACAAATTGGATACCTTCTGAAGGCTACGATCCCAGAGAACGCTCTTGGTTTAAGGATGCCCTAGAAAAAAACAGGACCCTCATATCCAACATCTATGTGGATCAAATCTCCAATCATTCTGTGATTGCCATCAGTACGCCACTCTATGTTCAAGATAAGCTTGTGGGCGTTTTGAGCACAGATTTGTATTTAGAAGATCTCACCACAAAATTGCTCACGAACCGATCTTCTGACAACTTTGAATCCCTTGCTATAAATGACCAGGGCATCATATTGGCCAACACTTCTGCCCCTTCACAAATCAATAAAAAAATAGATGACCTCTTTATGATTCTTTTTGATAGTGCAAGAGAAAATCCAGGTTATAATACTGAAATCATCGATGATCGTGATTTATATGTGTATTATTTTTCTGATAAACTCAACTGTTTCCTCAGTGCCAAAGTGGATTTATCGCTTTATACAAATCGTTTTTCCTTTTGGGTTCATTCGCAGACCATTGTCAATTTGCTATTTTGGATTTTATTTATGGGCGTTCTCTTTTATATTCATATATTGAATGAACGCATAATTGAGACCACCACATCCCTTGAAGAAAAAAATACCTCCCTAAAAGTCATTAACACCCAGCTGGAAACGGCTAATAATCTCTTGGCATACAGAGCTATACACGATGGACTTACAGGCCTCCATAACCGTTTTGCATTTGATGATTTATTGGATGAGTTAATTTCAAAGGGGTTTCAAGAACAAAAATACGTTGGATTGATTCTCTTTGACGTGGATGATTTTAAAGTTTACAACGATGTTTACGGACATGTTCAGGGTGATGCCGCCTTATCTCTGTTGGCCAATGAAATTGCTCACTTCTGCGATCAAGCTTTAATGGTTGCAAGATATGGTGGTGAAGAATTCGCCATCATCTATTATGATCAAGATATTGAAACACTTGAATCTATTTCAAAAGGTCTTTTAGAACATATTAGGAGCCTCAAAATACCACATAAACTCAGCGATTATGGCTATATTTCCATCAGTGGCGGCGTCAATGCTGTGATCCCAGATTTAACCACTTCACGCGGCATGTTTATTCACCAAGCAGACACCGCACTTTATAGGGCAAAGGCAAAGGGCAAGAATCAATTCGCAAGAACCTACTAAGTCCTCATGTTCATCCATATTCATTCAACATCTAAAACCTAAAAAAGGGCTACTTTAAAATGATTTTATTCATTGTAAAGTAGCCCTTTGAATTATAATCTAATTCTGATCACGGCATCTTGATAAACTTTAAAACATCCACTTACATTTTTATTGTTAACTGTCACATCGTTTCGCTCAAAAAACACATTTAACTGTGTGCGTGATCGATCTGAGATACACTGGGCGAGCACCTTGTCCACTCTTATTTTCATATCACTTCGAACTGAGATTTCAAGTATTTCATACCCTTCAGAAAGAAGTTTATCAATTATAATCTCCCCATGCTCTGAGGTGGTTTCAGTTGACGTCAAAAAATCTTTTTTATTTTCCAAATCTCCTTTGACTTTAAATTGCTCTATTTTTTTATTCCACGTATGACCGCGATCACATTTATAAATGGCAAAGTGATGTATGTTTTTGCCGTTTGCATTTTGTCTTCTCACAAGTGAATCCTTAAAGATCACTTTTTGACCACAATTGTGGCAATAGCGTTCTACTTCTGAAACGCCACTTGTTTGGATAACCCAATTTATATGTTTCGATTTTATCATCTTTTATACCTCTTCTCATGATTGACAGAGGTACAAACTCAATCGAATATTCGGTTATCTGCATCTATTCATACCTCCTGATTATAAAGTGTCCATTATAATCAGTGATATTGGGTCTCTCATAGACTAATCCTCCTATTAGACCTAGAGGCATTGTGTGTTACTCTATAAAACTAATCCCTCTAAGCACACTTAATAACCCTTACGGATAAGGGGGCTCATGCTTATTCTATTGCGCCGGATTAGTTCATTGAAGGTGTCATAAATACTCCTATCTTCCTATTTTATCATCTTGTCAAATCAGATCATTTCATCGAAATAAACTTTGACAGCTCATCATTATGCTATCTCAAAATAAAGAAGATGTCCATAGAACACCTTCTTTTGTAACTTATTTGTTATGAATTGCCACTTTCACCACGAGCCTTACTTTATAATTTCAAAATATAATTTGGATTGATCTGCCGCCACTGATAAACCGTACAATTCCGTTTTAACTCTTGGCACACGAATCACAGTGATGCCATTGTTGACTTTGATATCATAATCTGGATTGGTGGTCGGATAGACAACCGCCACATCTACACCTTGGGCTTTTATCTTGCCCATTTGTTTAATCAACAAATCGCCTTCATAGACATCATTATATTTATTCACATCATTCATCACGACAATCACTGGTTTTTGTACGTTGTTTTGAGCAAAGTTTATGAGTTTCGTCCATTGGGTATAGTCATTTGTTCTAATGCTTGAACCCACATTATTCATATGAATGACCCATGCCCCTTCTTGTTCCTCTATACGCATCTTCGCCTTATTGTCTTTGAGAACGATTTGATTGTATGAAGCCAGTAAATCATTCTTAAGATCGCTAAACACAAACTTCAATGCCTTGCTTTTGAGCGCATCAGGGATACTATACGAAGAAAGTGCCTTTATTTTGGTGATGTTTTCAGGAGCCTTCACGATGATATTTTGTCCCACGATTGCAGTGATATCATCCATCAAAATGGTGCCACTGTCTTTTAAAGCACCATCTGTTTCTACCAAGTAGACTCTACTGAGTTGAAGTGGATAAACCATATTGCTTGGCAATTCTGCCTTGACATACTGCCATCCCTGCCAATCCACGTGTCTGGCAAAAGTGATGTTTGTCGTTGCACCCACAGCATCCACAATCTTACCCCTTAACCAATGATCGTTTCCAAAATCTCCAAAAGCCCACATACCTATTGATTGTGTATTATCCGGCAGTTCAAGGGGTGTATTGAACGCCACATAAGCCGCCCTTGTATCCGATGATCCGGTAAAATCATACTCCAAAATCCCCGATTGCAATCCATTTTTAGGCACTGGAATTTCCCTGTACTTACCGGTTACTGTTGCAGGATAACCCATAAATTTTCCCGTTTCATTTTCAAAACTTGCCAAGGTTACCTTTTGTGTGCCAACTGCCACAGGAATATAAGTTACCAAACCATTAAACTCGAATTGAGCCAGAGCTTGTTGCGCTTCACTGCCTGCTATGAGACTGCCCGATTCATAGTCGTAAGTTCCAACCAGATTTGGAATGGTCACTTTGACAGAATCCTTGGAAAGATCAATCGTTTTGCCATCATTTGTCGTCACTGAGAAGGCCAATGGCTTGATCTCATTTTTATCCACCTTGATAATTGATGGGGAAACATTGAGCTTTACGGCATTATCATAAACACGAATTTTAAATGTCGCACTATGTCCCTGATAAATCGCTTTTAAAACACCTTCTCCTTCAGATTGAGGCGTCAAAACACCATTTTCAATACGGCCTTCAATACCAGACAAGGTCCAGCTAACATTGTCCTGATCCACTGCCACTGGGACATAATTGGAGTCAATCGCTTTAAGGGCAATCGGTGTTTGAGTACCCAATACGAGGTTAGGGCTATCCAGATCAATCTTCGTTTGAAGTAGCACTGGATCAGAAGATAAAATTTTTGTCACAGCAAGTCCTGTGTACATCTTTCTTTCACTGCCATCAGAAGGCGAATTTACAGTTGTTGGTTTTGTTTCCCACGGCGATTGAACTACCATTTGCGTAGAACCACCACCGTCTAAATTGATGGCTTCATAGGCGCCCAGACCAATCATAATATTGCCGAGTTCCGTCTGTGTAACCCCTCTAAAAGAACTGCTTCGACCATCAATCGTCACCATAATCAACTCTTTTCGATCTTTGGAGATACCTGCTGACGTTCTGGGATGTTTGCCGCTAATATTTTGAGAAAAAACTTCTAAAACTTTGCCATTTGAAACAATTTGCGCACCGCCACCGACACTCAAATCCATAAACCTAAAATTGACATCATAGTTTACCGTGATGATATCACCCATTTTGAAGTTTTGTAAAGCTGAGTTGATGTCATTGCCTACGCAAGCGATGACATAACCATCCTCCGGAATTGTAAAAGGATCTCCCTTTCTTCTAATTTCCTTGATTCGATCCTTTTGAACGAGTATTTCCAAAATATCGATATCCAAAGTTTTCCCGTAAGACTGCAATGCCCAATCCGAGGTAAAGAGAATGCTGCGATCATAGGACAGATAGGGCTTGTTGATGTAAGTGAGTTTCTGTGTGTAAATGCCATTGGTAAAACTGTTATTCGGAGAGTTTATATAGCCAATATAAGGCACATTATCCTTCGTCACATTAAAGGATGCAAATTCGTTGGATCCCACACTCGTTGTAAGCACTTTGCCATCCAGCACCAAATTCCCCATGGTCGTATTGTTCGCAGTGTCAAAAAAATCACTGTTGATTGCTGCAACAACCGAGTGATCTGCATTATTTTTTTCAAGTAAATGAGATAGTGTATCTCTGCTGGACAGTTTTTCATCTGTCAAAACCGTTAAATCCATCTGTTTCCTGAGATCTACTCTGACAACATTGATATTTAACCAACCCTCATTCGTATATTTCATAAGTGTTTGCTTTGTAACACCATCTGCCAAATACTCTATTTCGCTTTCCGTTTCATAAATTGTAACATAGTCCGCAAATACCAAACATTGCGATAAAAGCACCATAACCACCAATAATAAACTCACACGTCTTTTCATAATTACCTCTCCAAATGTCTCTAATCTAGCTGAATTGCCTCGTGTTATAATCTCTTATATTATACCGCTCTATTGTGTCCTCTCAATGAATTTCTGATTACGAGTTAATGACAATTTTTATGGTTGTCTTTCCCGATTAAAGTCTTAAAAAATCTTTCACTTCATAACTTGTTGCTTTAATAAAAAGGCGCATACTCCATGTGTTGACATTGAAGTATGCACCTTTAAATGCACTATTTTATACAATTATGCTCTGTAACCTAAATTATGCTCTGCAATCTAAACTTGTTTTATTGTCCAGGATTCTGTACATTTTCGAAAGCCTTTAAGGATTCTTGCAAGTAATCGTTGATGACATCTTGAATATGTGAATCCTTTAAAATCACACTGATTTCAATTCTTCTATTTTGTGCGTAAGCCTCCTCGGTTGTACCAGCAACCACTTTTCTGTATTCAGAAAACGAACTTGCCAAGAAGTACTTCCCAAATTGATTCTCAAGGTTTGGATTGGAAGTCATCAGATAGTTCACAACAGCCGTTGCCCTTTTGGAACCTAACTCTCTGTTGTAAGTGCCAGAACCGCGTTCATCTGTGTGTCCTTGAATATTAATGGAATCTATACTCGCTCTAATTTCGGGATTCTTCAAAACATCTTCAAAAGATTTTGCAAGTTGGTCCAATAAAGCCTTACCGCCTTGCTTGATCACATAAGAATCCGTATCGAACACTAAACTTTCATTGATGACAATGTTACCTGTATCACTTATTGTCACAAGTGGCTCACCTGCTGAGTTCGTTTTGCCAATATTCGTCTCTATGCTGTCTTTCACCGCTGTGAGCACATCTAATCTCAAAACAGCTATCCCTTGAAGCTTTTGTCTCAAATTGCCGAGCTCTTGATTGCTGCTGGCGATAATTTGCTTTTGAGCATCAATCTCTTCTTGCGATAGTTTAAGTGCAATTTGGCCCTGTTGAACTTCTGCCATGGTACTGTCCAACTCAATTTTTAAAAGTCTCAAATTTTCTTGGGCTTGGCTGATTTCTAGTTTACTCGCTTCTAATTGCTTCTGCGTATCATCAAGATCTTTTTTCATGAATTCCAAGTTCTTGCCAGTGACAATGTTATTGATGTACATCAAAAACATGACGAAGAATAAAATAATGGCAATCGTGGAGATCATGTCTGTAAAAGAAGGCCAGAAATTCTCTTGGTCAACCTGATGAATGCGTCTTTTTCTCGCTTTCATATGTTCCTCCTTAAAATTTCAAGCTTACTTTTGATTGGCCTTGATACCCTCAGTTAAATCTTCAAATGCCACAGACATCCTTTGAATATTTGTCTTTAAATGATGGTTGAACTCTGAAAAATCTCTCGTATTTTGAGAGAAAGTCTGAATGGATTGATCAAATGTAGCAAGACTTTTCTCAATGGTTTCTGCAGTATCCTTCATGTTCGAAGACGCAACCGTCAAACGATAGCTCATTTGCTGTGAAACGTCATCTAAGCTCTTCGTAAGTTGCTCCCCAAGTGCTTCAAATGCATTTTCAAGAGGTGTTTTCCCGTTTTCATCCGTATGAGTCAAGTCTTGAATTTTGAGGCCTAAAACATTGTCTAAATATTCTTCAGACACGGCAATGTAACTTTCTCGAGTTTCATGAATGCCAAATACAATGGTCAGAAGATTGACCAAAATAGATGCAGTAATCCCAAATAATGAGGTTACAAACGCCACAGACATGCCATTTATAGAGCTCAGCAGGCCGCCTGTAATCATATTGACATCGCCTATAATCGCCTCATTTGTGTTGCTCAAAAGGGATACGAGCTCGGAAATAGAAAGTGTCAAACCGAAAAAAGTCCCCACTAATCCTAAAACGATCATAAGTGCCGAAGATCTCTGAGCAAATCGCTCTGCTAAGAGTGTTTTACTTAAAAATTGATTAATATTTTTATCAATAATAGCCGGTGTGTTCACTTCCTGAATTTTTAAACTTTGTGCAGATTTAAAATCATCCACAATAGCATTGTTGATCTCATTTTTAAACACCGCATTGTTTCGATTTTCATGCTCAGTCATGTCGTATATAAGGCCAAGATATCTTGCCTTTATTCTAAAAAGTGCCACAATCGTCAATAACAGAATGATCACAATTACACCAATAATCAACTGGCCAATTGGATTCATACTTAGTATCATTTGAATCATAATCTTTACCTCCTAAGTTTCATTTTACAAATATCAGTTCAACATTATTGATGCGCGCCCTTCTGCGTTCAAGTCGTGATTTAAAATAAGGGATCTCTAATACAATGTTACCATAATAAAATCTAAATAGTGCTCTGTAAATGAATCATAATATTAATTTAAGTTTTTTTTAATAATTCATAATCCACTTCTTTTTCAAAAAAAACGAGCCTGATAGAGGGGCTTCAAACATTCTGATTTGCCATATGCTCCAATTTTTTTTCCACAATAAATTGAATAATCGCGTCTCTATTTTTAATGAGCGATAGATTGGCATCACCACTTAATTTAAAGAGCTCAGATGTCTTAAATAATGAACAGAGTGCCAACTTCTCAGGAAGTTCCGCTTCCATATCTCTGAAGGATTCAATAATAAAGACGGGTTGAGTTACACTTTCAAACATCGTCGTATCATATACTCTATGATCCCAAAAATCTTTTATAAACTTATAATTCGAAATCATCTCGCTTTGAGTTGTGCTGTAGATCATCTCTTCAAAAAATCCCTCCCAGAAAAGTCTCCTGCTGATGTTGTCCGGGCAAATATCAATACTCTTTCTAATTCTCTTGCTGAACCTTTTCTGAAAACGATCATAATTGAGGAACGTAACCGATTTTAAGAAACTTTTAATAGAGCGTTGGTGTAACTGAATTGTTTTTTTAGAAATGCTTTTATCTTTGCTCATGCCATGGACGAAATAAATCTGTTCAAACAAATCCGGTCGTTCTATCAACACTTCCTGAAGAATCACCGTGCCAAATGAATTTGCAACAATATAAGCCCTTTCACCTTGCTTCAAGATGAACTGTGTGAATTCAATCAATACAGCTCTCATTTCATCTAGTGATTCAACCACTGGATAATCTATGGCAACTGTTCTAAATTCAGTAGAAAGGCCTTCTATATACTCATAAAAGGACATGGCTTTCCCTGTAGAACCCGGTAGCATCAAGAGCAATGGACCAGATCCCATTTCTATATAACGCACTTCATGACCTTTAATCACAGCCGTTTCATAAATCCGTTTGCTTATAAATGCATCATAGTATTTAAAATCTTCATCCAACACGTATTTGTAATGTCTTTCTCTTAAAGTTAGAGCTTGGCTTTCTTTTTTTCGGAACATCGAAATTCTCCTCATTTACATGACATATGATTCATTATAGCATTTTTTAAAAGTCAAATTCTTTGTGAATACTTGATTTATTTATTAATTTGTAATTTTTCATTTAGAAAAATGACAGGATGTTATAATATAATAGAAGGAGCCATCCAGTAAAGCGACTTTCGCTGATCAATTTTGAAATATAAATGAGGTAATCATGAAAATAAGAACTAAATTTATCATCTCGCTCATTCTAATCATTGTGATCCCTGCAATTGCAACAACTATGGTCACTACTAATTTTCTAAGCGACAATCTGAATTTCATTCATTTCTTCGACACCTATTATGATATCTTCAACAATTTCTCAAAGGTGTCCCGTGATTTTGAAGAATTCGTTACACCATATGCCAACACCCCGGAGTTTTTTTTAAGCGAGCAGTTCAGAAGCGAATCCGAAGCTTATAGTTCCTCCTTTTTGATCATTGAAGTTTATGAAAACGACACACTTTATTATTCTTCATATTCCGATCAAATTCAATACAATAATATTTTTGAGAAAATCCTATATGAAGGTCATCTGGAGAATGCCCCTCAGGCAAAATATTCACTTCAGCATCATCATTATGATCGCCCCAATGCCACCTCTATCGATGTCAAACTTTTAATTGACAGCACGAGATTGGACATGGCTTACTCTCTGTCTGAGCGCGTATTCTTAATGCTCTATGCCGTATTCAATGTGGCAGTGCTCTCCATTATTCTGTCATGGATTTCAAACCCGCTTAAACGCAGTATTCGCAAGTTAACCTTCACCACAAACGAAATTGGTCGAGGCAATCTCAACGCCAATCTTGAATACTATGAGAACGATGACTTCGATGAACTCGCAAGCAGTATTGAGCGCATGAGACAATCCCTAAAGCAATCTGTGGAAAAACAACAGACACTGGAACTTGAGAAGAAAGAAATCATCGCCAATATATCGCACGATTTAAGGACGCCAATTACTTCGATTAGAGGCTATATACAAGGCCTAAAAGATGGCGTTGCACGAACGGAAATCATGCAGAAGGAATACTTGGATACCATTGAAGCAAAAACTTATATGATTGAAAGTCTGGTAAACGATCTATCTGTAATCGCCAAATATGATCAACAGGGTATCCAGCTCAATCGTCAAAAGATCAACCTCAGAAATTTCTTATACGATTGTTTAGATGCACTTGAATCGGACGTTAAAAAAATGGGGGGCAGTTTATCGCTTCACTACATCATCAAAGATACGCACATTCTTGCCGATCCTGAAAAACTCATGCGTGTCTTTATCAACATCATCGGCAACTCCATTAAATACAGGAGTAGCGATCCCCTTGAAATCATCATTTTGGCGAACCAAGATGATGATGGCGTCTTTATCAATATTTCAGATAATGGTATCGGCCTTAATGAAGATGACCTCAACAAGGTCTTCGAACGCTTTTATAGATCCGATAAGTCTAGAAACCTTAACATCAAAGGCAGTGGTATCGGCCTCAGTATTTGTAAAGATATCATTGAATCACACGGTGGTCGCATAAGTGCATATAGTAATGACTCTAAAGGGTTAACCGTCTCAATCCGATTAATGGCTTATGACGAAGAATAGGAGAAAATATGGAAAAAATACTCATTATTGAAGATGATCAAAGCATTGCACGTCTTCAAAAGGACTATCTGGAAATCAACGGTTATGAAGTGGCAATTGAAGCAACCGGCGACTTAACAAAGATTATTCCCATGCTTGAAAATGTCAACCTCATCATCTTAGACTTAATGCTGCCACAGGGCAATGGTATCGACATTTGCAAGCGTATTCAATCGGTCAAAGATGTACCCATCATCATCATCTCTGCAAAAGATCAAGACATGGATATCGTTCTCGGTCTAGGTGTCGGTGCGGATGATTACATGACAAAACCCTTTAGCACCAGTGAACTCATCGCCAGAGTCAAAGCACATCTTCGACGTTATCAAAAGATGAAATCAGCTCAAGAAGGTTCATATGACGATTCCAATATCATCATCCGTGATATGGTCATTAACGAAATGACCAAGACTTTTTCAGTAATGGGTGAACAATTGGATCTGACGCCGAAAGAATTTGAAATCATCGTCCTTCTAGCGAAGAACAGAGGCCGCGTATTCTCAAAAGAAGAAATTTATGAGCGCGTGTGGAAATATGATTCATTGGGAGATGCATTTACAGTCACTGTGCACGTGAAGCGCATTAGGGAAAAAATTGAAGTCGTCTCGCCGAACACAACTTTTATTGAAACGGTTTGGGGCGTTGGCTATAAAATCGTTTAAGGTTCTACTGCCCCGTTTTCTTAGGGGACTAGGCAATATAGACATAGAAAAAATCGCCTGTATTCAGTTATGTGATTTGCTTAAACTGAACACAGGCGATTGTCTTATCCACTATTTCATAATTTTTTATTTTATGATCTTTTATTTCATGATCTTTTTAACCCATTTTATGTTGTTCTTATAAGGTGGGTAGATCAACGGCAATTCAAACTTCGTCGATTTCTTTAAGATGCTTTTGCGATGTGAAAAGGTCAAAAAGCTGTCATGACCGTGATAGGAACCCATACCGGAGTTGCCAACCCCACCAAATGGCAACAAGGATGATGCCACATGAGAAACTGTGTCATTGATGCAACCGCCACCAAAAGCAATCTGTTCCACAAGCAATTCCTGTATCTTTTCGTTTTCTGAAAAGACATAGAATGCCAGTGGTTTGGGATGTGATCTCACTTGATCAATCACTTCTTCTAAATTATCATAGCGTAAAATTGGAAGTACCGGTCCAAAAATCTCATCTTTCATGACATCATCTGACCAATTGACGTCCTTCATAACCGTTGGCGCAATGAATCGTTCTGATCGATCATACTGCCCGCCAATAATGACTTTACTGTGGTCAATAAGCGCTGTAATGCGATCAAAATGGCGTTCATTTACAATGCGGCAATAATCAGGGCTCTTTATCGGTGCAATACCATAAAACTCAACAAGCACCTTGGTCAGTTCGTCAATGAGTGCCTTTTCTTGTGATTTATGAACATATACATAGTCTGGCGCCACACAGATCTGTCCAGCATTCATGAACTTTCCCCAAGCAATGCGCTTTGCAGCTACTTTAATATTGGCATCTTTGTGAACTATGACAGGACTTTTCCCACCGAGTTCAAGTGTCACTGGTACCAAGTTTTCCGCAGCAGCTTTCATAACGACCTTGCCAACGGGAACACTCCCTGTGAAGAAGATATAATCAAACGGCAAGTTGATCAGTGTCGTTGTCGCCTCACGACCCCCTGTGACCACTGCTATATAATTGGGATCAAATAGCTTGGAAATTAATTTTAAAATCACCGCTTCTGTGTGAGGGGTGTACTCAGAAGGCTTTAAGATCACAGTATTGCCTGCCGCCATTGCGCCAATCATGGGCTCTATCAGAAGTTGAAACGGATAATTAAAAGGCGCTACAATCAAAACCGTTCCATAGGGATCATATTTAAAATAACTCTTTGCCATAGGCTGATGTATTGGGGTTTTAACCTGCTGATCTTTAGACCACTCTGCAACATGCTTAATCATATATGAAATACTCTCAAGTACAAATCCCACTTCTGTGGCGTAGCCCTCAAAGTGAGGTTTTCCAAGATCCTTTTGAAGCGCCTCTAATATTTCCTTTTCATGAAGCTGAATGCCTTCTCTAAGCTTCGTCAGTTGATTTTTTCTAAATTGCACCGATCGTGTTAATCCGCTTTTAAAAAAATTCTGTTGTTGTTTAAAGAGTACTTTCATCTACTGGCCTCCTCTATGCTAACATTTCAAAATTATGGTTTCTATGACTATAAGTTCATACCCTCATACTTAATATTATCCTCTTAAATTTTAAGAATGTCTATCCTCAATATTTATTTCAAATTATCGTTCAAAATTATAGTCCCTAAAATGTGTAGAGGTTCACATAAGTCGTTGCATCATTTCACATAAAAAGACAAAAAAAGACCCAATTGAATTTCATTAAAAAATCAATTGAGTCCTTTAAACGCTTGCAAATTATAAATTACAACAAATTTCACCTCTATTTTAGGTGATTCATGTTATTTGTTCAATATTTTTTCAACCATTGGCGCTCTTAATTTTGCCCCTGGGTTAAAATCTGATCCAATTAATGGTCTAGCATATTTAATAAATGCTTCCGTTACATTGTTGCCTTCTGCATTCATAAATTCTTCTGGCATATGCTTCGTCTTGGCAGCCACTTCTTTAAGGTCTACCAATCTGTATCCCACTGCATAATCACCTGTTCTCTCCATGACCACTGAACCATCTAAATTGTCAATTAAAGCAAATTGAACTGCCTTTTCAGCAACTTCTCTCGCCTCTTTTTGATCTGTATCAGACACACAGCCTAGGAAAGATCTTTGCATATAACCTAAAGTATCCGCTCTAACTCTGCCAATGCCAAGTTTCGCTTTAACTTCAGCAACAAGTAAATCACCAAGAGCGCCTGTTCCTGATAATTGTACATTACCATGTGCATCTCTCTCAACATTATCTTGAAGCTTCGTCACAATGGCTTCACCTGTTTCATCTTGAATACCCTCAGAAACTGCCACGATACATCTGCCATATTTTTCATAGACATTCTTAACATCAGCAAGGAAGTTGTCAATGATAAACGGTCTTTCTGGAAAATAGATCAAATGTGGACCATCTTCTTCAAAAACTCTACCCAGTGCAGAAGCACCTGTTAAAAACCCAGCATGTCTACCCATGATGACGCCAATATAAACACCTGCTAGTGCTCTGTTGTCATAGTTGATGCCTGCGAATGCAGAAGCAACATATCTTGCTGCTGAACCGAATCCAGGCGTATGATCATTGATTACAAGATCGTTGTCCACTGTTTTTGGAATGTGAACTGCTCTAAATTCATAATTTTGACTTTGAGCTTCTTCGTTGACAATTCTTACTGTATCTGATGAATCATTGCCACCAATATAGAAGAAAAATCTAATATTATGTGCTTTCATAGATTCAAACATTTTTTTACAAAACTCTGGTGTCGGTTTAACACGTGTGGATAATAGCCCTGATGATGGTGTCGCCGCAACCGCTTCAAGATTGGCAACGGTCTCTCTAGTCAAATCCATAAACTCTTCATTTACAATGCCTTCAACGCCATGTACTGCGCCGTAAATTCTTTCCACTTGAGCATATCTTCTCGCTTCAAGTACAACGCCCACCATAGATTGATTAATAACTGCAGTTGGACCGCCACCTTGTGCGACTAATAAATTACCTTTTAATACTTGTTGACTCATATTATTTCCTCCTAATCACAATTCTTATCCGAGGTTTACAGCTCATAAACCTTCGAAAATTTTTCTTCTAAATAGTCACAGTAATACTTAGAATTTAAACGCTCTCCTGTAATTAGCTCAATTAACTCATTTGGTTTTTTTAAGGCACCATATTGATGAACTTTACTATTTAACCACTTTGTCAACGGTTCAAAATCGCCTTTTGAAAGGCAATCTTCAATATCGATCTCCTTGCCCATATAATGTGCAATTTGAGCGGCATAAGCACTTCCAAGTGCATAAGTAGGAAAATACCCAAATAAGCCTTCTGACCAATGTACGTCCTGTAGAACGCCCTCGGCATCATTACTTGGTACAATGCCTAAATAGTCTTTAACTTTTTGGTTCCAAACGCTCGGAAGTTCACTGACTTTAATGGTACCATCAATTAATCCCAGTTCAATTTCGTATCTGATCATAATATGAAGCGAGTAAGTCAATTCGTCTGCTTCAATCCTAATCAATGAGGGTTCAACTTTGTTGAGTCCCTTATAGAAGGTTTCCACGCCAACTTCTTTCAATTGTTCAGGAAAAACAGACTTAAGATACGGTAGGAAATACGAAATAAATGCATGGCTTTTGCAAAAATTATTCTCGTAGAGCCTAGATTGAGATTCATGAATACCATTGGATGTCCCTGTTGCAAGCAACGTCTGTTGCAATTTACGATCGATATTCTGTTCGTAAATTGCATGTCCACCCTCATGAGCTGTACTCAGCATGGCTGATGCCAAGTCGTTTTCATAATAATGTGTGGTTAATCGCACATCATCAATGTCAACGCCCATTGTAAAGGGGTGCACACTTTCTTTGAGCAGGCCTCTTTCCAAATCAAATTTCATAAGGCTCAAAAGTTGCCTTGAAACCTGATCCTGTAAGTCTTTCGGATAGTTTTTCTTTAAGAAGTCTGTTGGGATTTCTCTTTTTTTATCCATGATTTTTTGAAGTAGAGGGACTACTCTTGCTCTTAATGTGTCAAAAAAAACATTTAGTTGATCCACTGACATCCCCGGTTCAAAATCATCAATATATAAATTATAAGGATGACCTTCGAATCCACGGTAATCAGCAAATTTCAAAAGCATGTTGATAACCTTTTCTAAATAAGGCTCAAACATCTTGAAATCAGATTTTTCTTTAGCCTCTTCCCAAACCATTGCAGATTTGGAAACGAGCTCATTATAGGCTTGAAATTCATCCATTGGAATCTTCGTGAGTTTATCATATTCTCTTTTGGCTTCAATCACTGAGACACGTTTGATTTCATCAAGTGACTCCAGATTTGCCATCAATAGTGTCAAGTCTTCTTTGATTTGTTCATTTACAGTCAATTGATATAAAAAACCACTCATCGTTCCTATAGATTTACTTCTAGCATCAGCACCACTTTTAGGTGCACCTGTTGATGCATCCCAAAACAACATAGATGTCGCATAATTCAAAGCTTTAATTTTACTTTGTGATTCTTCGAATCTATGTATTGCGTCATGAATAGAATGAATCGCCATCGCCCCTGCTCCCTTCAATCGGATGAAAATATCCCTATGCTATAAATTGTATAGTGTACTCTACGATTATACCAAAAAATATAAAAGTTGAAACCATTTAATTTCTGTGATAAACTTATTTTTGGAATTTTAATGAAGGGAGATTCAATATGACATTGTATGACTCATGGAATGCAATACTAGAAGGTAATGGCATAAATCAAGCACAATCAGATGCTTTTTGGAATGAATATCTATCGAAAGAGAAATCGATCTACGAGGTGATTTTAGAAAATAAAACAACTCAAATCAGTAGTACTGTTGCAGACTTCAGTAAAGAACACGATCTTGAGCCCGTTTTATGTCTAGGATTTTTAGATGGTATCAACACAAGCCTTGAAACAGAACTCGATCTTGAAAAACTTACCGAGGAAAGTGCTTTTGAAATTTCAATTGATTTTGAAAAACTTTATTTCAACATGCACAAAGCTAAAGCAGAATGGCTTTATACAATTCCTGCATGGGATGACATCTTGACAAAAGAAAAACAAAAAGAGATCAAAAGAGCTTATGGCGATTCCGTTACCGTACGCATTGAGGAAAGAATTGGCCGAAATGACCCTTGTCCATGTGGCAGTGGTAAGAAATATAAAAAATGCTGCTTAAATAAATAGTCTTAGGACTTTTAAAAAAGCTTATCACCAGTATTATCACACACTGGGATAAGCTTTTTTTACGTAGATCATAATAGGGGTCATAAAATGAGTTTTATGAATCCCTTTAAAAGCAAACTCATTCTAGGGTAAAGATTTTCAAATTTAAGCATGAATGCATCAACTTGATCAGGCAATCGGAAAGCAAAGGTCTCTTTACCTGAAATCGCCTTAAAAGTCTCCGTATACCCCATTAATACACCAGAAGCTTGTCCACCTATTGCAACCTCTTTTGATATTGCAAGACCACCAATCGCCAAAGTGTGCGCCACTGCAAGGCCGCCGATTGCCGCTACTTTTGATATGGCCATACCGCCAATTGCCAAATAGTAACCTAAAGCCATGCCGCCAAGTGTTATCAGGCCAGCCGAAAAGCCCCCAAAACTGATTATACCCAGTGCTATGCCGCCAACACTGACCAATCCAATGGATTTGGGCCCAATGGCAATCACCCCAATTGCAGTTCCAAATTTGCCACTGATTACATGTATCAGTGGCATGCCAAATACATGCGTAACACTCTTATATTCATATGGATAGAAGTCCTTCCTAATCTGGTCTTTCGATAAATTTTCTGTGAACTCCCTTGCAACTTCCACCACCGGTCCCATCATTTCTACCGGATCTTTTAAACCAGTTGCATCAGCCTGAGCGTATAGCGCTTCCAACAAATCCATTTTAATTCTCTTCTTCACTTTATAGGACGCCGGAATTTGATTTATAACTTGATTCACATAGCTTTCAAATGCTCTAATTTTCACTTTGACCTCCTCATCTCTTCAAAATTGTCTCTACTTTAGATTGGAAAAAAAACCACTCTTCCGTTGCTTTTTCAAGCCACGCTATACCGACTTGCGTTATATGATAATATTTCCGCGGCACACGTCTCTCGCCTTCAAATGACTTTTGATAGCTTTCAAGCATCTTTTTATCTTCCAATCTATACAATATGGGGTATAAAGAACCCTCTTTAAGAGAAAAATACTGCTCGCTATAGAGCTCTAACTTTTTTATGAGCTCATATCCATAGACATCTTCTTCGCTTATGATTTTTAAGACCATAATTTCTAAAGCGCCTTTTTTGAGTTGCTGATGAATGCTATTCAAGTGCTACCTCCTTTACAACACCATATACCTAGCGTTGCTAAATATATGGTATACAAAAACATTTTGGATGTCAAGCAAATATTTAAACGATTATAAAATAAACGATTAATAATAAACAAAACAGCCATCATTGGGGTTTTTATCCCAATAACGGCTGTTTGCTGTGCTCTATTTAATGCATTCTCATGATTGTATTTTGTCAATTTCTAATGATTTTAAGTGACTAAGTCTGAAATCGCTTTGGGTTCACTGATTAAATACCCCTGTCCAATGTCGCAACCATTTAGGGTTAAAAATTTCAGAGCTTCTTCTGTTTCAATCCCTTCACAGATGACAGACAAATTAAAAATTTTACCCAATTGAATGATGTTAATGGTCATCTGCTTGTGTTTATCTGAAGTCATCATTTTTTTAGTGAAAGACATGTCCAGTTTCAGCTCATCTAGGGGAAGGGCTTCTATATAACTGTATGAAGAATACCCTGTTCCAAAATCATCTAGTGATATTCTATAGCCCTTCTCTCTCAATAAATGCAGAACAGATATCTTCTCCTGCTGTGATTTAATCCAGATATTCTCTGTAATTTCAAAATACACACGTGTAGGATCTATTTGATATTTTTCCCTCAATGCCTCCACCTGAGTTATAAAACGGGCATCTTCCAGCTGTAGCACAGAAAGATTAATGGCCACCTTCATATGATCATCCCATAATTTAAAATCTCTGAAGACCATTTCTATTATATGCTCTCCAAGCGCTGATATCTGTCCTGTTTCTTCAGCGATTGCAATGATTGTGTCCGGAGGAACGGGCTGACCGTTTAATTGCCACCTTAGGAGCGCTTCGTAGCCCACAATTTTTTGAGAGATCAAATTGAGTTGCGGCTGATAGTGCATGAACAGTTCATCGTTTAGAATCGCCCCTCTTAAGGCTTCACTGATGTTTACCTTTTCACTGATTTTTTCCATCAATGCATCGTCAAAGGCTATAAAACAGCCCCCACCTAACTCTTTAGCCTTATTCTTGGCAAGATCCAGCTTCATTAATACTTCATCCGAACTATTGCAATTGTTAAGCGCATTGCCTTCCAAAATACCCATGGACACCGTCAAGTAAATATCCGAATGCTTGATGTTAAATGGCGTTTCAAAGCATTTAAAAATAGAGGCATTCGTGGCATTGAGAGCATCTTCTTTCTGTATAATCAAAAATTCCGTCCCCCCCACACGATAGACCATATCCATGTGGTTTTGGAGCTTTTCAACCACTTTTGCTAAAACAAGGTCTCCGAATTGATGTCCTCTCGTATCATTGATATATTTAAATCGATCAATATCAATTAAAATCAGCCTCACAGGAGACGCATTTTTTTTATATTCTTCCCTAACCATTCTTTCAAGATCCAATCTCAGAGAAGTAAAATTTTTAAGCCCAGTCAACTTGTCAGTATACGCAAGTTTATAGATTTCATTTTGTGCCTCTTTGACTTCTTGAATAATGGAAAGTACACCAAAAATTTTATATTGGCCGTCGATTGCGTCTTTTTCTACGGATATTTTTTGTCTCACCCACCTGTACTCACTGTCAGGAAATAGAAGTCGATACTCTTTCTCTGTCTTATGGGATGTCTTGCTTTTGATGAAAGCCATCAATTCATCAAAGGTCCTATTTTCCCATTTTGACACATCATTCACATGAATCCTATTCTTTAAAGTCTCATATGCATTTTCTAATATGCCATCTTTTATCGCAAGTTCTTTCGCCATACTTTCGGTGATGAATAATATATCATTTTCATGGTCATATTCCCATACACCTTCCTGTACAGCTTTCATGGTAACATTGTACTTCTCGCTGAGCTTTTTATATTTTTCACTTTCCTTTTTATAATTGGATTTGCTATCGCTTAATTTTAAGTGCGTGTATTCAATATAATAAAAGATCATGCCGAAAAGAATCAGAAAGAGTGCGGCATTTGATATGCCCACTAAGTAGTAATCCACGTCATCTTGCCTTATAACTGCTGACGCCAAAAAGATAATTCCGCCCACAACCATCTGTAGAAATGCAAGATTTTTTTGTCTATAATCTCTAAAAAAGTAGAGTACTCCGAAGAAGATAAAGAATATGAGACAACCTAAAACCAACAGTGTAGATATGCTTATTTTAGTAAATGCCAATGGTATAAACATCAGCGCATTCAAAATTATAATAATTGAAAGAACACCTGTTATGTATTTCTTTTCAAGTTTATTTTGACGAACATACCTAACATATGAAAAAATAGCACTAAATAAAATCCCATTTAACACCAATGAGACCAGCCAAGGTTGTCCTATATACCGTGAGACCTTCGGATAAAACATGAGGTAGCAAACAATTGTAGCCACAATTTGCCAAGAGTAGCCAAACACAAAAAAATCTTTAAATGGATTTCCACCAGTGTAGGCAGACTTAATACCAATCGCAATATAAGTGATAATTGAAAATGTAATCATCACCAAAGTGATCTCTAATACCATTTTGCCTCCATGTAAACGAATTGATTTTTATTAAAATCGGTATATACTAGACCATTATAATAAAATTTGTTGTCAATTAAAAGTTAAAAAAATACAGATTTCTTAGTTTAGTTGTATTTTTGTCTACTCAATCCATTTTTTAAAGGCCCGCATCCGTGAACTTAACTGGATTGAGCACAAAAAAACTGAATAAATGCACTGCATCCATTCAGTCTATTTTTTAGTAACGTGATTACAAATCGGATTGACTCAATGACGATTTGTAAAGTCTTCTTCTGTCTAGTACAAAGATCGGGTCTGTAAATTGACCTTCTTCTAAATCTCTAAGTGCCTTGTTCATATCATACATTCTCGCATCGATCATATCCAAGTAATGTAGTAATTCCCCTTCGGGAATCAAAGGTTTTTTAGGACTGCCATATTCTGCTTCATAATGATGAGATAAAATCATGTGCTGTATTAAAAGTGATATTTCTCGATCCACTTGGAGCTCAACACATTTTTGATCGATTTTCTTTATCCCCATGATGATATGTCCTAAGAGTTGACCTTCCATGGTGTATTCTCCCACAACGCCAACTTCATTTGCATCCATTTCATTCATTTTTTCAATATCATGCAAAATAACACCTGCAAAAACCAAATCCCTATTTAAATTTTTATAGATATCACACAAGACATCACCTGAGCGTAACATCCTGAGGACATGATATAAAAGACCGGATTTAATAGCATGATGGTTGGACTTCGCCGCTGGATAGTACATCCATTTGGGCTTATACTCCTCTAACAAAGCCAATACGAGTTTTTTGATGTCTTCAGAATCCATTCTGTGGACAAAGGATAAAATTTCGTTGTACATAACTTCTGGATCAATAGGCGCAACTGGAATGAATTGACTATAATCCACTTGGTCACTTTCCTGCACAGTCCTGATTTTAATGACTTTAAGTTGTACCGAAGACTGCCACTGAGTCACACTTGCATGTACTTTAACAACTTCACCAGGATTATAGATATTTTCAATATCACCTTTTACATCCCAAAGCTTGCCATTCACTTCACCGCTAATGTCCTGAAAGGTAAAGTCAATGTATGGTTTATTTGCACTTGAAGTTTTCACATTTTTAGCTTTGATGAGATAAAAAGCTGTAACATCTTCACCAATCTTTAAATCTTTAACTAACACATTAACACCCTTTCCCTTTAAGACAGACTAGAATCTTTCAATTGTATACTTCGATTTTAAAGCTTCCACTTTAGAGAGATAAGCTTCATTTTGCTTTTGAATTAAAAGCTGTTGCATAATTTGATTAATCACCATTGGCAATTCTTGAACGCCCCCTGGTTGAGTCCCTTTTTTAACAATTATATGATAGCCGAACTGTGTTTTAACGGGTTCAGAAACCACATTTTCAGCGAGTTCAAATGCAACTTTTTCAAATTCAGGCACCATTTGTCCCTTTTGGAAAAAGCCTAAATCGCCACCTTTTTCACTTGATGGACAAGACGAATATTTTGAAGCTGCTTCTTCAAAATTTAAACCACCATCAATTTCCGCTTTGATCTTTTGAGCTTCTTCTTCTGTATCCACTAAGATATGAGACGCTTTTACTTGCTCTTGTGATTCAAAATATTGAGGATTGGCATCGTAGAAAGCTTTTGCCTCTTCTTCAGTCACTTCAACACTATCAATTAAAGCCTTAATATTAAATTGCTTTAACAGGCTTTCTTTCATTTTATCGAGCTCAGCCTTGAAAGCAGGTGTATTTTCCACATCAGATTCCACTGCTTCAGCGTAAAATAACTCTTGATAAACAAGTTCGTCTAAAAGACGTGCTTTACCTTGTTCGCCTTGAAACTGTCCTTGTACCTGCTGACCTAATGTTGCAAAAAATGCGTTTAAATCATTTTCTGTAATTTCTCTACCATTTACTTTTACTAAAACTTTAGACATTTTATGTCTCCCTTCTCATAGAAAAAGCCAACATTCCTGCTAGCTCCACATTGTATTCCCATTTATCATATCAAATTTTACGATAAACGACTATAGCTTTCGCTTTAAATTTTCAAAAAAGACATCAAACATCTTTTGTGTTATGCCCAGTTCTGAAAATGCTTTGACATCTAGACTTTGTTGATAATGGTTGATATTCATGAACTTCCAAGCATAGTAATTTGCAACATGCATGCTGATCACAAGCTCCTTGTTAATCACTTTTTCACTGAAGGGTTCATGATGATATAAAGCTGCCTCAATAATTGGAAATGGCAATCCCCACAAATCGAGCAAATGACCACCTAGTTCTTCGTGATTAAATCCAATCCATTCTTTTTCAACCGCATTGATATTAGTGCCCTCTTGACAATTGACAATTTCCACAATTTTTTTGAATTCCTTTGGGAAATTGCTCATTAAAACGATGCTGCCAATATCATGAAGCAACCCCACTGAAGAGATATTGTTATTGAGCTTTTTACCCAGTAACTCCTGGTACATGCCATTTAGAATTTTATTGGTCAAGCTCACATGCTCCCAATGAATCTGTCTTGTTTCAGGTGGTAAGCCATCATTCCCAAATACAGCATTGGTCAATATGATATTCTTGACGTTAATCAAACCGATATACATAATCGCTTGCCTAATAGAACCTGTCTTCGCATTATAGAAAGCTGAATTTGCCATTTTTAAAATATTCGAAGTGACGGCAGGATCTTCTTCAAGCTTAAGTGCAATTTCCTCAACGGAAGCGTTCTCTTGAATGAGGAGGCTCAATTGATTATAGATTTCAGGCACAGTGGGCAAGTGTTTGAAATTGGACACGAGGTTCACCAGCTCGCTGTTTTTCACCTGTGCATCAATGGCAATTACTTTATCAATGATGATAAATAATTCTTCATTATCAATATTTTTCTTCCAACTCATCTGGGCACTATTTTGCTGTTTAGGCATATAATAGTCCATTGACGTGGAGGCATTCATTACTGCAAGTCGAATCACTTTTGGATATTTGAGTTTTAAAAATCTCAACAGAACTTCATTTTCCGCTTCCTCTGATAGGTCCACCAACACCATTCTATAATCTTTTTGAGCAAGCTCTATCTTAGCTTCTTCCAAGCTTGAAGATATGGCTAACTCATATGCATCGTGGTTCAATCTATTACTAAATTTTGCTATAAATATTTTATCATTGGACACAAGCAATAAGCTGTTCATCTAAGACTCCAATCTCGTTTTGATCTACTCTGCCAAACCCTTTCGTCATTCTAAGTATACCCTAGCACCCACAAATTTCACAACTTATTTTTTAAGGTTTTTACGATTTATAAATTACTTTCTTGAAACTCATAGCATAATTGTGTTAAAATTATTGTGACGAACAACACAATAGTCTATTTAACTGTACCTCCCTCTGTAAATCCCTATGTTACAGTTAAATATACTGGTTGATAAGTCATTCCTTGAATGCTAAAGTTTACTTTAGCATTTTTTTTATGATTAGGCTCTTTTTTTAATTTGTTTGCTCACAAATAGAGTTATTTTATTTAAAATCACTTTTTCAAGGTATATATATAGTATAGCAAATCACAGCAAATCCAAAAAGAGGTGGTCTCCATGTTGATCAAAACAGTTCATGAGCTATCAGAGCTCCTAGACCAATTTTCACAAGCACTATTTAAAAGAATTGATAATGAATTGGTGCCCAGTTTTTATTTAGTTTTATTTGATATATCCAATGAGCACATCAACATGAGCTTCTCAGATGATATGGTCAGTATACCTACTGAGGTTGAATCCATAGAACACCTCAATCAACGCAAAGAATTCCTAAAAGATCTGATGGCACTTCATATTTCAAAGGCCTTCTCTGATGCTACTACTATTTTCTATTCGGATTTTTTCGTTTACAACAATAGTATTTTCACATACGCCTTTAAGTTTGATCGTAAAATTTTAGATTCCTACTACAAAATAACAGATGACAGCAGCGTTCAAATCACTTCCATTATAGATGCCATTATATTTGAAGCAATAAAATATATCGACCAGTGCGCCGTGAATTTTATTGAAAGTCGAGAAATCACTCAAAAAAGTATTAAAGATCTTCTTAAAGATGCTGGCAAAGCTCTTCTAGGCAGTATTTTTGAAGATGAATCCTTCCCTAATCCGTTCGATAAATTCAGTAAAATCTCGTCCTTGAGTTATGAAAAAGCTTTTAGCAATGGCAAGATTCTGCTTTTTAAACCCAACTTCATTGAAAGTATCATCGATTCGTCACATATTAAGCTCTTACTGACTTTTGAAGAGCGCATTCCTCTATCGAGTTTTAGACATATTCGCAAGATTCTTGAGCTCTCAAAAAAAGATATCTATCTGCTCTCTGATGGTGAGTACATTTATAGCGTTATTCAATTTACCGAGGAATCCTATCATTTGGATAAGACAAGACATTATTTTATCGTCGAATTTAACACTTATTACTCTTGGCAACTCAATCACAATAATAATAAATTGATGCAAGTGACTAATGAAGAGGTTTATATTCCCAAGCCCAAAATTAGCTACTTCAACTTTAGCGCAGAATTTAAAAAAGTATTTCCAGAAGTTGAGACCAAAAAGATTCTCAACCTCTACAAACTCGTTCTGGAAGCCCTAAAACAAGTTAAAGGCACTATTCTTGTGATTTCGAAAAATGCGCGCAGTGAAGCTTATCGATTGAGAAATCAAGGTTTTATTATTAATGCAACCTTTCTAAATGTCTCTACGATTAAATCGATTACCAGTATAGACGGTGCCGTCCTTGTGGACGTAGAAGGCTTCTGCCACGGGATTGGCGTCATCTTAGACGGCGTCGCAACTGAAAAGGGCGACCCTTCACGAGGCGCCCGATATAATTCAGCGATCCGATACGTTGAAACCATCGCACATAATCAACAGTATTCGGACTGCCTCACTGTGGTCATTTCTGAAGATGGCGATGTGGATATCATTTCAAAGTATGCTCTAGAGTACAACATTTAAAGAGCACGTATCTAAAAACCTAGATTTTTAAAGTATCGTGCTCAAAGTGCTTAAACAGTCAAAATCATATAGATTACCATAGTGGCAACAAGCGCTATGATTATACTGCCGCTCACTGTATTGACCCATATGCCCATAGTCCCCACCGCTTTGGATACGCTGTATTCCTTATCTGTCGTCGTCTTAAATTTGATTTGAGTCAAACGATGCAGTGCATTAAAGAAAATAGCGATACTCAATGTCAGATAAGCATCCAAAAGGACAATGAGCTTCGGAATGCCATGAATTGCCACATGCATCATAGGCCGATAAAGCATTTTTTCAAAACTGATCCAGTTCACCGTTGGATTGACATATATCTTTTCGTCTCCCACTTTGACTCTAAGTGTCCCATTGATGAAAAAGATATAAATCAGCGCGCCGAATATTGTGATTACAAGTGAATGAACGATATTTTCCATCGTGTAAAAATGAGGTATAAAGTTTGTCTCGCCGCCCATAATTTTTGAGGCCGGACTGAGAAAGGACATAATCAGATTGGAATGTGTTCCTTCATAAGCGATTGCAATGGCCAACAAAATCAGAGGTACGTAGAGGAACTTGTTGATTTGCTTCGTGGAAGCCTCATCGTATTTTGCCTTAGGTTTAAATACAAAGATCGCCATAAACATTTTTAGCGAATACGCCACTGTGAGCATACTTCCAAATTCAAAGCCCAAAATGAGAACGCCATAAACACGTCCTTTTACGTGTACATATTCTTCAAGTGCATGATAAATCAAGCTTTTGCTCAAAAACCCATTGGAACCTGGAAAAGCAATTAAGCCCAAAACCCCCAATAGAAAAACGGCATATAAAATATACTTTCTATTGCCAAACCCCACCAGCTGATTGAGACTTAAATCCTTTACAACCATGTAGATTGCGCCTGCGCATAAAAACAGCAAGACCTTGTAAAGACTGTGATTGACAATATAGAGCAGTACACCATAAGTCCCATAATTCTTCGAGATGCCAAGTACCGCTATGCCCACCAAAATAAATCCAATCTGACTCATGGAACTAAAAGCCATAATGCGCTTCAAATTTCTCTGATACATTGCCAAAATACCTGTGACAACCATATTTAAGAATCCAAATACCATCAGTATATTTAAAAACCACGCTTCGTAATTTAAAAAGTCTTTTGCAATCATGAGAATACCAAAAATACCGCATTTTAGCATGACACCTGATAAAATGGCAGAGGCCGGTGAAGGTGCAGCTGGATGTGCCTTTGGCAACCACACATGTAGGGGAAACAAACTTGCTTTCACGGCAAAGCCCACAAAAATCAAAAGAGAGATGATAATTTTTTCACCACCAAGAGACATAAAAGATGCGCCAATTTTGGAAATTAATAAATTGCCTGTGTACGCATAAAGCATGAAAATACCTAAGAGCTGTACCAGACCTCCAAAAATAGCCATATTTAAATACACTTCACCTGCTTCGTGTGCATATTCATCTTCATCATGGATAATTAAGAGATAAATAGAGATGGACAACACTTCAAAAAAGGTAAACATGTTGATAATGTTTTCAGAGACAAACATGCCAATCGTACAGGCGAATGTCAACATAAAAAAGAGATAATAGCGATTTCTATGTTCATACCGAATGAGGTAATTAAACGAATATATAGTGGTCATTAAAAAGGCAAAAACCGTAATCACTACGAATACATACCTGTACATATTCAATTTCAGAACAATGCCCGTCCCCATGACATTACTGATGTAGACGTCGATGGACCCGCCGTACTGAATCATTCGATAGAATTGGAGCGTTAAATAAGCTTCATACGACAACATGCCCAGTAAAAAAGCATTTCTGTATTTTTCATTGTAAAGACCAATTAGAAAACTCACAAAACTGGATACTAGCGGTATTCCAACAAGTAAAATCAAGTTTGTACTCATTTGCTCACCCCCTAAAATATGTTTTGAATGACATGGACTTCTATAAAGCGAATCACACCGTTTGGAAAAAGACCTAAATAGATATTGGCAATTGTAATCGCCATTAGCGGCAGCGTTACGGATAAGCTCAAAGGCTCTACTTCATGCAGAGTTGTCTCCTTTTTGAAAAAGGCATTGATCCCCACCGGTAAAAGGTATATTGCAGTCATAAATGCACTGGTCAACAAGACAAACACGAATAAAATCCGACCCTGATGAATCGCCCCCATTGCGAGAAACCACTTGCTTACAAAGCCATTGGACGGTGGCAGTCCCATAATAGAAATCGTAGACCACATGAACACGCTAAATGTAAGTGGCATGCGCTTGCCGAGTCCATCTACTTCAGGAAAATCAGTAATATGAGCGCGTTTATACATCATGCCCACAGTGAAAAACAGACTGATCTTAATCAGCGCATGATTGATCAAATGCAAAATAGATCCTGTTAGAGCCACCTCATTGGATAATACGATACCGAGCATGATATAGCCTAACTGACTAATCGTTGAATACGCCAATCTCTTTTTTAAGTTCGACTGATGAAATGCGAGAAAAGCGCCCACTAAAATAGAGATTGTAATCAGAATCAAGAGCCCAACTTGTATTTCATGGTACACATTTAAAAATTGATATCCAAACAAAAAATACGTAACTCTGATCAATGAAAACACACTTGATTTGACCACTGCTACTGCATGTAACAAAGCGCTTACAGGTGTAGGTGCAATCATAGCAGATGGTAGCCAGCTATGAAACGGCACAAGTGCGGCTTTGACGCCAAACCCCAAAAATAAAAGTATGTAACTCAGTTTAAAATATGGGCTTGCAAATTGAATTAAAGGCGAAAAATCCAGCAATCCTGTTTGAAAAAAATAGAGGCTCATACCTGCAATAATCATACTGGAACCCACAAAAGAATAAACCAGATATTTTTTGCCAAGTTGCAGGGATTCCTCTGTCCCTCTAAAAATGACCAGAGGGAATGTCGTCAAGGTTAAAAGTTCATAGAATATGTAGAGTGTCATCAAATTAGCCGACATGGCAATACCTAGTACAGGCGTCAACACAAACATGAGATAGCCGTTAAAAGCAGTTTCACGGTTTTCACCCCTCATGTAGTCAAAACTGTAGCAAGCCGTAAAAAACCATAAAAAACTCGCAAGGAGCATAAAAATCATTGCAAGACCATCTACTTTAAAATGGATGCGCATCGGTCCGATAATTTGTATACCTTGTGTCTCTGCACCTATATGGCCTTTGAATAAGTAAAGTTCAAGCCCAATAATGCCTAGAAGCGTCAACAGTATCAGTACTTTTGAAAACAGCCTTTGCCGCTTAAAAGCGATGATATTGATGAGACCAGAAAATATAGGGGATAGTAAGATGCTTAACAAAACAAAATTCATCTCGACCCTCCTTAAAAATAATAATGCACAGGATTAATATCAAAGTATTCATTTGAAAAAATACCTAACAAGACCATCATTACCACAAGTATGATCAGGGGAACCACTTCCTTAAGCGGCTTTGCTTTTGATAAAAATACCTTATCAGACACATTGTGTTTCCCATAATAGCCGTTGATGATAATTGGCAAATAATAAGTTGCATTTAAAATGGTGCTGATCAAAATGATGAATACCGGCACGACGCTGCCATTCGCTATGGCCGAAAGGGACATATACCACTTGTTGATAAACCCTGGCAAAAGCGGTATACCAATCATGGAAAGCGCCGCCATGGTGAAGCACATAAGCGTCACAGGCATTTCCTTTCCAATACCTTTTAAATCTTCTATGATTGTCGTTCCGGCTTGTTCGTAAATAGAGCTCACACTGAGATAAATTGCTGACTTGGTTATCGTATGTGCTATGATCTGATAGATTGCGATTTGTATCCCCAAAGAATTGGCAAGCCCCATTCCCAAATAAATATAGCCCAGTTGAGAAATCGTAGAATAGGCAATCATCTTCTTGATGTCCCTTTGATAAATTGCAAACAGAGATCCCGTGAGCATGCTTAGGCCCCCTAAGACCACCAAAACACGATCAATTTCTATCTCTGAAAACCACATTGAACCCAGGCCATCATACAGGATTTTCATCATAATGATGGGCCCCACTTTAATGGTAATCGAAGACAAATGCGCACTCAAAGTTGCAGGCATAGCACTATATAGATCCGGCAACCATGAATAAAACGGAAAGAGCGCCCCATTGATGCCCAGTCCAATGATGCAAAGCGTCACGCTCAGTGTTAAGTAATTCAATCTTTCTAGATTTATGTAATCTCTGAGGAGATGAATGCGAGTCGTGCCTGAGAGCTCTTTTAACATCATGAATCCCACCGCCAGCAACAATAACCCAAAGAGATTCAAAACGATAAATTTTGTTTTTTCATACTGAACTGCATTGTTTACTTTGATCTTGATAAGGTTGTAAGACATCAAAATCACTAAGAAATAGGCCCCATAGAGCCACCGGGTGTCATCTAAAAATAAAATCATCGTAATGAACGCATTCATCACAAGAAGAGAACCGTAATATGGATTGAACGCCGTTTCATCCATGTACTTATGTATGGCATAATAAGAAAACCAAATAATGAGCATATTGACGATCATGAAAGTAAATGCAAGTACTAAATTCAACGCATTCAACATAAAAACATGACCAAGGTAAAGCTGTTCCACCTGTATTTTTGAAAATGATCTGTACGAAATCCACATAAAAAAAGCACAAAGAAAAAACGCAGAGCCACTCAAAAGTTGGATCTTCCATTTCCGCCTTGTGCTCAATAGGATTAAGCCGCTTAACATTAAAATTAAAATACAAATAAAGGGACCATAATATACCATGCATACCTCCTAATCAAGCAACATTTGAGCCCTCTCCAAATGCCCCCAAAACGATTTTCGCTGACACTGCTTGAGGTTGAACACGCCTCAGCGCAGCTTTCGGCTCAAATCTTGTTGTATATAACAACATTTGTGTCTTCTCCCAATGACCCAAAACGATTTTCGCTGACACTGCTTGAGGTTGAACACGCCTCAGCGCAGCTTTCGGCTCAAATCTTGTTGTATATAAATCTTGTTGTTTTAATAAAAAGCACCCCAAGAAAAGGGATGCTTCATTTATTGATAAAGATTTCATATATACTGACTGTCAACAGAAAAACACTCAGTAACAGCCCAAACACCGCTAAAAATATAGAACCCTTTATAAGAGCTATCAATCCAAGCGCAACAACAATGCCAATAGCACATTTACCACGCCTTGTAATTCGATACTCACCCATAGAACACACCCCATTTGAACATTATAGTATTTCACTTGTGTCTACTCAATATTCTACTTTATTCCAGCATCAATTTCTAGTGATATCCTGTTTTTACCCCAAAAATTTTTTTTGAAACTGTGAAAACAATAACATAATTGAAACCTTTTCTCATTTAGTTTATAATAAATGAGAATATTCTCATTTAGAAATATAATTTAATCTGAACGCTGTACTGAAGTGCGATTAACTTCAAACAGCGTCAGCAAAATTGGATTTGAGGCATCATAAGATGTCTGAAATATTTTCCTTTAGAATCGAGGTGTCTATATGTTTTTACAGGTCTCTTATTGGACTGCATTTTCTGCTGGTGTGGCTTCTTTTTTTTCACCCTGTCTCTTGCCACTCATTCCAGCTTATATCATGTACATGGCTGGTGCCTATGATCCGCAAGCCATTTCTAAAAAGCGTACATTGATGTTATTTAGAACATTTGGTTTCATCATAGGTTTTACAGTAATTTTCATGCTTCTCGGCATATCTGCAAGCGCTCTTGGCAGACTCTTTGCGATGCATAAAGTCCTCCTTACAAGGATCAGCGGCATACTGATTGTATTTTTCGGACTCTATCTTATGGGCTTTATTAAATTGCCCATGCTCAATAAGGACTACAGGAAATCCAAGGCCAGAGGCAAAATGACTTTTTTCACATCCATCGGTATGGGCATGGCATTTGCATTTGGTTGGACGCCTTGCTTTGGTCCGATACTAGGGGCCATTCTCGCTTCCACAGCTGCCATGAGTCAAAATGTCGCCGAGGGTGCACGCCTTTTATGGGTTTACTCCATGGGCATGGCTGTTCCGTTTATTATCACTGCCCTCTTCATCAATACCGTTGAAAAGTATACTCAAAAATTAAGTCAACATTCTAAAGTAATCAATCGAATTGCCGGCGCTGTACTTGCCCTTCTGGGCCTTTTGATGGCAACAGGAAAACTGGGCAGTTTCGTCAACCGTTTTTTATAGCGAAAGGAGATTTCCAATGTACCAAAAAATACGACTGATACCGATAATCCTCGTTCTGCTCTTCACGACCGCTTGTGGCAGTTCAAAGATAGAAGCCCCTATGGCCATTGATCAACAGTCCCCTTCTGATCAATCAGATGTAGCGGCAGAATCGACCAATCCACCCGAATCCATAGAGTCAACATCTGATGAATCCACAGAGTCAACATCTGCTGAATCCACAGGGTCATCAAATGCACAGGAAGCTTATATTTTCCCAGATTTTCCACTTAAAAAGTTGGACGGTACCTCTGCACAACTTTATGATTTTAAAGACAAAATTATTGTTATCAACTTCTGGGCAACTTGGTGTCATTTTTGCGATCTGGAAATGCCACTTATTGAAAGTTTAAGTGAAAAGGAAAAATATCAAGTTCTAGCGGTCAACGTGGGAGAAGATCCAGATACCATCCAAAAGTATCTTGATGAAAAAGGACTCACATTGGACGTCTATCTAGACGAAGATCAATCTCTTGCAAGTCAATTCAGTGTTACTGGCTTTCCTACTTCTGTCTTTATAGGCCCAAATTTTGAGTATCTATATGCTTATCCTGGCATGCTGGATGAAAAAACTTTAGATTCTATTTTAACTTCAATCGATGAATATCTAGCGCAATAGATTTTAAAATGATACAATTCAAGTATCAAAATCATATAGATGGAACAAGACTAGATTAGGAAGGCGGTTGGATATGACAATGACATTCAACAAGAACTATGTTCTTGAAAAAGCAGAAGCTCTTTTAAAAACGGATAGCCCCAGCGGTTTTACACATAATATAATGAACACAGTTGGTGGTTGGGCCGAAGCATTAGGTTATGAGTTTGAACTCACACACAAGGGTGGCGGCATCATCACAATTGAAGGGCAAGATCATATGAAGACAGTTGGACTTGCAGCCCATGTGGATACGCTTGGTGCAATGGTTCGGAGCATCACCAGCGAAGGCACTTTGAAATTTACGCTTGTTGGAAGCCCTATTGTGCCCACATTAGACAGCGAGTACTGTCGAATTCATACACGCGATGGCAAAGTTTTTCAAGGCACTTTTCTGAGCACAGCACCTGCTGCGCACGTTTACAAAGAGGCTTCAACACTTGCCAGAACACCAGATACCATGGAAGTCCGCCTTGATGAAAAGGTTAAAAATAAAGAGGATGTGCTTGCGCTAGGCATTGCCGTTGGCGATTTTATCTGTATTGATCCCAAAACGACGCTTATAAATGATTTTTTGAAATCTCGTTTTATTGACGATAAAGGTTCTGTGGCAATCCTGTTTGGAGTCATGCAGTATTTATCTCGAAATGGTATTAAACCAAAATATAAAACTAAAATAATCATTTCAAATTATGAAGAAGTGGGGCATGGCGCTTCTTTCATCCCTGAGGATATCTCTGAAATGTTAGCCGTGGATATGGGCTGTATCGGAGAGGATTTGACGTGTACAGAATACGATGTGTCCATTTGTGCCAAAGATTCTGGTGGCCCATATGACTATCAGATGGTTTCAAAACTCATTGAACTCTCTAAAGAAAATGCACTGAGTTATGCCGTGGATATTTACCCTTACTATGGCTCAGATGTTGGGTCTGCGTTGCGTGGCGGTCATAATATCAAAGGGGCACTTATTGGTCCAGGTGTCCACGCTTCTCATGGCATGGAACGCACGCACTATGAAGCTCTGGAAAACACCATGAAATTAGTCGCTTTGTATTTAACTAAATAAAATAAATTTGGCCCTCCTTGTGCCTAATTGGGGGGCCTTTACTGTAAATTCTAAGTTTTCTTTCAAACTCGAAGCAGACTTTCCAATCCGAGCTATATAAAAGTGAACTTAAAAAGATGATTTACGTGTTTTCAAGAAGGGTAAAATGATAACAATATAATAATTAATCAGAGTGTCAAAAGTCGTAAGTTGAACACCCCCTCTCTCCCATGATGTCGTTTACTGAAAGTTCACGACACAACTTCGATTGAGTTGGGCTAAGAAACTGATTTTTGACACTCTGACTATAATTCAAGCATCCATTTTAACGAGGTGATGATCTGATGAAAAACAAATATATTTTTTACAGTCAATTATATCTTCTAACAACACTGTTTTGGATTGTGCTCTTTGAAAAAAATGACTGGATTACAGTTATTTCTGGTCTGATATCCAGCGTTGCGGTCATCTTCTTCACTGAAAAATATCTTCTAAAAAAATCTTTTTATCAACTCTTAAATTTTAATATATTAAAGATTTTTATCTATTTCTTTGTACTTCTCTATGAAATTTATGCAAATGCTTTGGTGACCATCTATCAGATCATCACTTTGCAAATTAATCCAGATATCGTCACCCTTCATACCGATCTCAAGACAAATGCTCAAAAGTGTGTATTGGCAAATTCCATCACTTTGACACCCGGCACAGTCACCATTGAACTTGAAAGACAAACTTTAAAAGTACTTTGGCTCAATGCCAAAAATAAAAACAGTGTCATTGCCGGCAATTTGATCAAAGGCAAACTGGAACGATTTTTAAGTTGATAAACAGTTTTTAAGTGGATAAAGGAGTCTTCTATGTTTTCAATCATCATCGTATTGATTTTACTTCTAACCTTCAGCTTAATAAGAATTTTACTTGGGCCCTCTTTATGGGATCGGTTACTTGGACTCAATATGGTTGCCTCAAAGCTCCTCGCCCTCATTGTGCTCTATGCCAGTTATAAAGGCATGTCTATGTATCTGGATTTGGCTATAGTCTATGCCTTATTAGGCTTTGTTGGCATTATATTCTTATCGATTTACGTACAGCGGAAAGGAAGATTTTAATGAGAGAAATAGTAGCTTTAATCTTCATGAGCGGTGGTCTCTTTTTCATTGGATTTGGCGTATTGGGATTATATCGTTTTAAAAACTTTTACACACGCATATTGATTGCTTCTAATGTAGACACTGCCGGTTTTATACTGCTCTTAGCCGGTGTGATCATCAGGCATGGTTTTTCCTTTTTTTCGCTTAAAGTTGGCTTCATTATTGGGCTTGTTCTCATTGTCAATCCATTGATTACACATGCGATTACGCGTTCTGCATACAACAGTGGCTTTAAAATAAAAAAGGAGTGATCTCATGTTAAAACTCGCCTTGATTGTATTGATCATACTCGCCATATTTACCATCCAAACTCAAAAAATGCGACACGCTGTCGTCTATTTAGGTGCGTTTTCCTTGACCATTTCCTTTGTCTATCTCCTCTATAATGCACCAGATGTCGCCATTGCAGAGGCCATAATTGGCAGTACACTTTCCACAATTCTCTATCTGGTGGCACTTCAAAAGTACAAGATATTCACAGTATATTATTGTCTATCGGAAGAGGAATTTAAAGACCAATCACATCTTACAACGGAACATCTTCAGTTTAATAAACTTTTGGACAAATATTGTGCCAAGCAAGAACTAGAGCCTCAGATCATTTATACCGTAGACAACGTAGACACCATCAAAGCGCATCATCAATATGCTCTAATTGTTTTAAACGAATCTTCACACATAACCATTTGGGGACATCCTGAAAATTATAAATTGGATTCCATCATTGCCTTTTTTGATTCAGAGATTCATTTCAAGATACCAATTGAGTTCATCAAAGTGGAAGAGGTGATCGAATGAGGCGTAAAAGCATTGCACTCTTTTGTTTGATCAGTTTCGTCATCATGATCTTATCGACGACTGTACCCGAACAGGTTACTTATGACATTTCAAATCACTATATAGAAAATGCCTATGCTGAAACTGGCGCCACCAATGTTGTGACTTCGATTTATTTAGTTTATCGCTACTATGATACTCTATTTGAAGCTCTCATGTTCTTATTCAGCATTATAGGCGTTGTATATCTATCTATTCACGAAGGAGATGAGCTCGATGAATGACCATTCCGATTTGATTTCTAAAACTTTACCCATCACCTATCCCTTTGTGCTCCTATTCGGCATATACATTGTAGTGAATGGCCATGTGACGCCTGGTGGTGGTTTTCAAGGTGGGGCTGTTATTGCCTCCATACTGATCCTCAAGTATTTGATTGATCCCAGTGTTGAAACCTCACTCAAAAAGATCAGAACCATCGAAAAACTAGCACTGCTGCTCATATTTTTATTTCCACTGGGTTTTTTGCTGACTTTTATCCACCTTCAATTTCCAATGTTTAACTGCTCATACTTGATACTGATGAATCTGCTCATCAGCATCAAAGTGGCTTGCGGTATGTCCATTATCTTTATCCGATTTGTATTCTATGAAACAAGGTGACTCTATGACTTTTGAAAAACTTCTCGACTTAATCAACGGTGAAAATGTAAGCCTTGCTCTATTTATGATTGGCATCTATGCACTGGCCTCTAGACGCAATATCGTAAAGACGATTATCGCACTCAGCATCATACAGGCTGCAATTATATTGTTCTTTTTATCCATCAACAATTCAGAAGGTCGTGTACCTCCTATTGGGCATCAACTCTCAGTCCCTGTTGCCGACCCAATTCCCCAAGCACTTATGATAACGGCTATTGTAGTGGGGATTTCAGTTACCGCCGTCAGCCTTACGATGTTTATTTCACTCTACCACAAATATGGTTCTACCAACTGGAATAAAGTTAAAAATAAGCGTGGAGGTCTTCGATGATATTTCTTGTGCTCGGGCCAATTCTAGTGGGTCTTTTCTTTTACATTTGTCATTGTAAATTCTTAATGAAGGCAACACTCATTTTAGAGGCTGTCTTAATTGGTATTGCCTTGAACTTTCTGATGAGTTCTGCTGAGTCCTCTGTCCAATTGCTTTCGGGCATTGCCTTTCCAATGGGTATGAAACTTAGAGTAGATACGCTCTCAGCCACGATGTTAGTGCTCAACAATTTCCTATTTGGATTTATGATACTCTTTAACATGCATAAATCCTATATGAACAAGCTCTTTATCTTTCTATTTTTAGGTTTACAAGGCCTCATAAATGGTGTCTTCTTATCCACTGATTTTTTTAACGTCTATATTTTAATAGAAGTGGCCACTGTAGTGGTGAGTATCCTCATCATGTACAAAAAGGACAGTCAATCTATGTATGATGGCATGATCTACCTCATGGTCAATATGATTGCCATGACCTTCTTTTTATTGGGAATTGGGTATCTTTATAAATACACTGGCGCCCTTGATTTTGATAATGTTGCCGTTTCAGTAGAGACGATCACCTCTAAAAAAAATCTCATCATGCCTTTTGCGTTGATGATTACTGGCATCAGCTTAAAAGCGGCTTTATTGCCACTCTTCAGTTGGCTGCCGAAGGCCCACGGTACTGCGAGCGCCCCTTCAATTGTCTCAGGCGTGTTATCTGGCATCTTCGTTAAAATTGGGATTTACCTCTTCATACGCGTCTATTTTATATTTGGAAATATTTTTATTTTGTCTAATTTCTTTGTTGGTATTGGCTTTTTAACTGCCATTGCAGGCTTTATGTTTGCGCTGGCCCAAACAGATATCAAACTGATTTTAGCCTACCATTCTATTTCTCAAATAGGCCTCATGATGATTGGCCTCAGCTCTGCCCAAACAGCTTCATACTATGGCGGTCTCTACCATATTGTCGCTCACGGCATCTTTAAGACTTTACTTTTCTTAATTGCCGGTTTACTCATTGAAACTTATCACACACGGGACATTCGAAAGATGAACGACTTATTTAGACGTTCAAAGTTTCTATCCGTTATTTTGATTATTGCCGTGCTCAGTATCACAGGTGCACCCTTTTTTAGCGGTGCTTATTCTAAATACTACATCATGAAAGGTTTTTCAGGTATTGGATTTGAACTCTTATTCATTTTGATCAACATGGGGACCATGATGTCCTTCATCAAGTTTTGGCATGTGCTCTTTAAAGATGATCAGCCATTTTTTGCACCTATGCCATCGCCTATAGGCAAAAAAATATTGCCTTACAATTCCGTAATAGCACTCAGTCTGATGGCCTTATCCTGTATTTTGCTCGGTGTGGCTGGGGATTACATGTTCAAGCTACTCACTACTTTTGATGCACACTATGGCTTTTTATCTCAGCTTGTTAAATGGCCTAAATACTTGCTCACTTATGCTGGTAGTTATTTAGCTTATCAAGCCTTTGTGAAGAAGAATCCATTCTTTGCAACTGTTAAGAAGATGGAACTGAGCTTTAATCAAATCACATTGGCGATTCTGTCCTTTTTCATCGTCACAACGTTATATCTACACTTTATTACAGCCTAATACACACCATTAAAACATAAAAAGTGGCTTCATTATGAGCCACTTTTTTTATACTATAATTTTGATTAATATGAACTTCTAAGCTTCAACTTACTTTCTAAAATAGGCAACGCCCACAACGCCTTCTCCAGTATGCGTTCCCACCACTGAACCGATCTCCACTTCGTATATATTATGCACATCAAAGCTTGCGTTTATAAGCGCTTTTAATTCCTCTAACTTTTTAAGATCGTTGGCATGTGCTAATGCCAAGGTATCTATGATCCCCTCTGGATATTCATTTTTCAATTGCTCAATCATCCATGACATGCCTTTGCGTGTCCCTCTTACCTTATTGGCCATTTCCACAACACCATTTTTGACCTCTATAATCGGTTTTAGATTGAGCATCTTGCCAATCATAGCGGTTCCAGAAGACAGGCGACCGCCTTTTTTCAGATTGTCTAAAGAATCCAACATGCCGTATAATTGTGCCTTTTCAACGAGTACATTAAGATCCCTTTGAATGCGGTCAATGGATTTGCCTTCTTTGATCCACTGATTTGCCTTTAAAAGGATCAAGGCGAGTGAAAAACTGGTTGTTCGACTGTCCACAAGATAGATTTGATCACTGCCAATCATCTCTTTGGCGATTTTTGCCGAATTATAAGTGCCGCTGAGCTCACTTGATATAAAAATGCCCAGAACGGCATTGCCCTTCTCAATTTCAGCACTGAAAATATCATAAAACTCGTTTGGATTCACTTGAGATGTCGTTGGCAATTCAGGAGAATTTCTCATTTTTTCATAAAAAGTAGCTGTATCTAAGTTGATTTTATCAATGTATTCTGCATCTTTAAAAAGCACTTTAAGTGAAGCAAATAAAATGCCTTGATCTGCAAGTTCTTTTGGCGTTAGATCACAAGTGCTGTCCGTCACTAATGTAATTGGCATACACATCCCTCTTTTCTATTAAATCCATAAGCGATCTCTTTTTCAAAACGACTATATAAATCTATTTGACACTCAAAATCCATTGGATTTTCAAACTTTTTTGATAGTCCCAGTATAGGATGAAACCCTTATAAAGTCAACGTTTGAGCTGTTTTCTTTATAAATTGTTAATTAAATTGTAATAACTGCTTGGATACTCTATAGCTCGCATCACATTTTCAATTTCCAAAGCTTTCCAACGACAAAAAACACTAAGCCCAATGTGCTTAGTGTCCATTTTAAAACAACCAGATATGAGCCGAGATCATGGCTCTATTTTGGCCCTTACTTTGATTTTTTCAGAGTTTTCCCTTAAAAAAGTGTAAAACAGTATCCATAGGATTGTCAAAAAGTTAAAAATCATAAATGGGGCAAACTCTACAGCAGGCACACCTATGATGGCCAATATGATAATTGCATTGACATTCCAAGGCATCAAAGGTGCTAAAGCCGTTCCAGAGTTGGCAATTAGCGCAGCTAAATCACCTTCATCTAAATTGTGTTCCAAGAACGCCTCTTTTAAATTTCTGCCTGGAATGATGATGCCAACCGTTTGGTCACAAGTCAAAGCATCCAGACCTATACTCATTAAACTGGTTCTCAAATAAAGTGCACTCTTCGTCTTGGAGTTCTGAGTGACTGCATCCACCAGCGGTTTAATCCAACCACATTTTTCAAAAACCGTGCTCATGGATATGCCGCCCATGATGATAAAAATGACTTCTATCATGGAACGCCCACCTCCAATTTGAAGGGATCTAATCAAATCCACTTGGCTATCCGTATGAAAGCCGCTGTACATAAATCTCACAAGTTCTGTCATGGGCACATGCTGTATAAAAATGGCGATTAAAATACTGGATATCAGACCAAAACCTAAGGTCAAGTTAGATTTAAAGCCCATTAAAGATAGAATGAGCACAACAATGGGCACGACAAAAAACCAACCGGATATCACAAAAGCATTTGAAAGTACCTCTTTGTATTCTGAAATAGCAGTGTCTGTCAGAGTGGATTCAATATTCATGCTCATCACAAGATAAATTATAGCTGTTAAAAATAATGCGGGCAACATGAGCTTTATCGTCTTTGCAAAGTAAGTCTTGAAACTCACCCCTACGGTCTCTGTGGTGAAATTAACCAGTGCAGAAATCGGCGAAAGCCTATCTGCCACATATGCACCGGACAAAATAGCTCCTGATAAAAGAGCTTTAGGCATGCCGGCACTGATTCCTAAAGAAAAGATCGCCACGCCAATTGTGCTCAATGAGCCCAATCCAGTGCCTATAAAAAGGGCAAATATGCCAGTTGCCAAAAAGGCAAAAAGGATAAAATTAACGTGATTGACAATTGAGAAACCAAAATAAATCATGGAAGGCACAATACCCGATGCAATCCATAACGCCACGTTGACACCAATCATCAAAATTACAAAATATATACTTTTAGCATGGCCTATACCCTCTAACACATAAGAAAGTGTTTTCTTTAATTCAATGCCATTTGCTTTTAGCAGTACACTTGTGATGACCAAAGTCACCAAAAAACCATAGAGTAATGTAATGCCAAGACTTAGACAAGTGACAATACTCACTATAAAAACGACTGCTATGAATATCCCCCATTTTTGATGAATCATCTCTATTCCCCACTTTCAATTCAGGATCAAAGCTCTATATTCAACTTATTATAACAGAAATGTTTCGATATTCTAAAGACCTTTTTATAAATATTTAAAAAAACTCAAAAGTCAGATATTTTAAAGAAAAGTCACAATTTGAATAAAAATTCTCAAAAACCTATTGACATCACGCTAAAAACCCAGTAATATAGTGAACAATACAAGGAAAGAGGTTTACACTATGAATAATTATACGTTTTTATCCTCACAATTCCATCATCATCACAGGTCAGGGATTTATCATCCGATGAAATAATATCATCGAAGGTAAAGCCCTATTCGTTTTTATCTACTGAATCGGGCCTTACCTGTTGATGATCGAAAATATAACGAGAGTCATATAGGTTCGCCCTATATGGCTCTTTTTTTTATACAAACTTTTATGCACAAATCCTATGAATTTAAGAACACTGTCACTCATCTAATCTAAGCAGAAAATACGATCACACCTTTGGAGGTCTATATGAAATCGAATTTACTCGTCAGCAACCAAAACAAATATGCCATGCAGGCTTCACTGATGAAGCTATATGCACAATACGGCTATCGTCAAGTCTCAATACCCGCTTGCGAACCACTCGCCACAATTTCAGAACTTGAAAAACAGTACCCGAGTCGTACACAGGTTAAATTTATGGATCAATCCGGCGAAATCTTTTATCTTCAAGATGATCCAACTGTATCCGTCATGAAAATGCTCCGACTCTCCTCTGCAACCAACATTGAACAAAAAATTTGCTACTACGCACCCACTTACAAATGGGGTCATCGTCAACTCAATGAAGAAACACAAATTGGCGTTGAAACATTTGGCAAAGATACATTGCTTCACGATCTCGAAATCATCGTCTTAGCTGTGAAATCGCTCAGACTTTTTACTGACAAAGTTATGTTGGATATTGGTGATGTGAGCTTTTTGGAAACACTGCTTGAAAGCATGCCCTTTAATTCAGAGCAAATACAGGCCATTGTGAAAGCATTGCCTTCCAAAAATATGATGACTTTAAAAGAACTTGAACTCTTTCAGAATATAAAATCTCAGGATTGGGATCTCTTAGCATCACTTTTTAAATTATTCGGCCCCACAGAAATTGTTCTGGAAAACGCCAAACAATTAATCGATCAAATCACCTTTAAAGATGAGCAATTGCAAGTAAAATTAGATACCATCCTCAATCAAATCAGAGATCGTAGCGCATTCTTAAAGGCGTATGACCTTCTGGAATACACACAATTGGATTTCACTTTAAAACCTGAACTCAAATACTATAATGGGCTTGTTCTCAAAGGGTTCATCAAAAATTGTCCTTCTGAAGTTTTAAACGGCGGCAGATATGACCAACTCAGTACAGAATTTGGAAAAGCGAACTGTGCAGCTGGATTTGCACTCACACTAGATTTATTAATGAATTATACGGAGGTAAAAAAAATGACACGGAAAAATAGCTTACTACTACTTGAGACCGAGCTCTCAGCAAAAGGCATCAAATATGCTGAATACTATCGCCAAAAGGGATTTGAAGTCAACCTAAGAACTTATGAAACAGAAAAAGAGGCCATTGATCTCGCCTCTAAAGAAAATTTTGAAAAAGTCATCCTATTTGGTGAACGCTCTGCCAAAGTCATCGATATTCGAAAAGACAATGTGCAGAAAATGCCCTATTCGACATTTGATCAATACTTGACCATCACTGATGCCAATAAGAGCATTCACTAAGAGGAGGCCCCCCATGGAATCTATCACATTTGCACTTTCCAAAGGTCGAATTGCCGAAGCTTTTTTAAAAGCTTTTGATGCCGAAGAGGCCTTAAATTCTAGAAAGCTGATTGTACAAGTTGGCAATATAAAAATGATCATGGTAAAACCCGTAGACGTTCCCACCTATGTGGCTAACGGTGTGGCTGATATCGGTGTGGTTGGCAGAGATGTCATTTTAGAATCTGGAGAATCCTTTTACGAACTTCTTGAATTCCCCTTTTCAAAATGCACACTCTCCATTGCAGGCTTTGATCAGAATATAAATTTAGAAGCACCCATGACCATTGCCACCAAATATCCTAAAATATGCAAGCAGTACTTTCCACTTTCTAAAACCATTTATTTAAATGGTTCTGTGGAACTTGCACCGATTCTCAATCTTTCCGATGTCATCTTCGACATCGTTGAAACTGGCACAACACTTAAGGAAAATGGGCTTTCCGTCATTAAAGATGTGCTCTCTATCAATCCTGTACTCATTGCCAACAAATCCAGTTATAAGTTTAATCAAGCTCAAATCGATGCCGTGATTAACCAACTAAATGAACGAGGTGACTTATGAATGCTCTTGAAAATATGATTAAATTAGATGCAAATGAACTCGCTTATCCACTATCGGAAACGCAGATTGAAAAATTGCGCGCTGAACTGGATCTGCAAAAACTCAATCGGTATCCCGATGCAGATGCCATTGAGCTCCTGGAAGCTTACAGTGCATACATTGGTATCCCACAAAGTCAAATCATCGCTGGCAACGGTTCAGACGAAGTTTTAGATCTCATTTATAAAGCATTCACCACGCCAAAGGATATTGTGCTTTCTGTGGACCCTTCATTTGTAATGTATGAGATTATGGCATCTATTTATAAATGTGAATTCAGACGATATCAGCCCGAAGCCTATTATGGCCTTACCCCAGATAACTTTATAGAATATGTTGAAATATTGAAACCCAAACTGATCTTCATCTGCAATCCAAACAATCCCACGGGTGCACTTTTAAACCCGGAGGATCTCATTAAAATCATCAAGTCTACCGATGCCTACGTGGTAATCGATGAAGCCTATGGTGAATTTATATGTGATCGGTTCATGGATTATTCCCTGCTTAATAAGATAGATGAACTGCCAAATTTAATTGTCCTTAAAACACTTTCTAAAGCATGCGGTCTCGCTGGGCTCAGAATTGGATTTGGACTCTCAAACGCAGCCAACATGGCAAAACTCTACAGCTGTAAATACCCTTATACCATCAGCAATCTCTCGCAAGCCCTTGGTATTGCACTTTTGAAATCTGATTTTAAAGAAACCATCAACTCTAATCGTCTTCAAATTATTGAAACTAGAGATCGATTGATTGGAGAACTTAAACAGTATAAAGCACTGGAAGTCTTTGACTCATATGCGAATTTCATCTGGATGAAAATTGATTCCGAGCAAATCTCAAAAGAATACTTTTTAGAAGCATTTGCTGCAAAGAATATTAAAATTAGATATTTCAAAAAAGACTACTTGGCAGATTATTTTAGAATCACTGTGGGTACTGAATACGAAGCTCAGCAGGTTATGGCATGTATTGATGCCGTATTGGGATTAGAAAGGGCGGCAGGACAATGAAACTTAGTAGAAAAACATTTGAGACTCAGGTCGAGCTAGAATTTGAACCCTATGGTAAAGGGCAATACGATATCCAAACTCCAATTCCCTTTTTCACACACATGCTCGAACAATTTGCAAAACACGGACGTTTCAATCTCACACTTACAGTCACTGGAGATGATCCACACCATATTATTGAAGATGTGGGGATTCTGTTAGGTAAGGCTTTCAACGACAGTCTACCTGATAAAACAGGGATTGAGCGCTTTGCCGATAGTCTGATTCCCATGGACGAAACTTTAGTCCAGATTGCTATTGACCTATCTGGCAGGAGCTATTTAGCCTTCAATGCAACCTTTCCAACCACCATTACCAGTGGCTTTGAAACCGAATGGTGTCTTGAATTCATGACCGCCTTTTTACAGAATGCCAAAATGGCGCTTCACATTACCACACTTGCAGGCAAAAACACGCATCACATGCTTGAGGCCATATTCAAAGGCACTGCCATCACACTGAGACGCGCATTGATGATTACAAGCGATTCACTGCCATCCACGAAAGGAGTTTTATAATGACGATTATCATCGATTATGGCGTAGGCAACATTTTTAATGTGCTAAATGCCTTCAGCAAAATTGATCCGGATACAAAGCTCTCTGCTGATCCTAAAGAAATTTTAGCAGCATCACATATCATATTGCCAGGTGTAGGTGCCTTTGAAGATGCCATGAAGGCACTTGAGGCGCTCGGCCTTGATGAGACAATTAAAACGGCGGCTAACATGAACATTCCCATCCTTGGCATATGTCTTGGCATGCAACTGCTCTATGAAAAGAGTCTTGAGAACGGAGAGTGGCAAGGTTTAGGTCTGCTACCGGGCACCATCGATATCTTTAATAGAGATGCAGTTACCACCATTCCGCATATGGGCTGGAATGATCTCATTTTTACGGATCAATCTCCTTTTGTGAATATCAGTGGATTTGCTTATTTTGTGCATTCTTACCTAGCACCTCCTGATGCACAATACGTTTATGCTTATGTGACATATGAAAAGAGTAAAGTCCCTGCCATAGTGGGCACAGGCAATGTTTACGGCATGCAGTTTCATCCGGAAAAGAGCAGTGCAACTGGCGCAAAGCTCATCCAACAATTTTATGAATTAACACAGGAGGCCCTATGAGAATTTTTCCAGCCATTGATATCAGTGGTTCAAAATGTGTCAGATTGACTCAAGGTAATTTTGATCAAAAAAAAGTTTATTATGACAATCCGTTGGATGCCGCTAAATTTTGGGAATCACAAGGTGCTCGTGATATACACATCGTGGATCTTGACGGTTCTCTAAATGGCGAGTTTGTGAATCTTTCAAATCTTAGAGAGATTGCCCAAGAGACGAAATTGAATATACAATTTGGCGGGGGCATCAGATCCTTAAAGGATGTTCAAACGCTTGTGGAAAGTGGCGTCAATCGTATTGTCATTGGCTCACTCGCCCTTAAGGATCTAAAGACTTTTAAAGACATCTTAGAGCGTTATACTTCTCAAATCGTCTGCGCTATAGACTTTAAAAACGACTATGTGATGACGGAAGGATGGCAAGAGGAAAGCAAAATCAGTCTAAATACCTTTATTAAAACCATTTCGGATATCGGATGTAAATCTCTGCTCGTCACCAATATTTCCAGAGACGGCATGCTTACAGGTCCAGATATCAACACCTACAAGGCCATTAAAGATTTAACCTCAGCTGAAATCATCGCCTCTGGTGGGGTGAGTTCACTCGAAGATTTAAAAGCACTCAAATCCATTGGTATGCCTTCTGTGATCATAGGTAAAGCCTTCTATGAGCAAAAATTTACTTTTTCAGAGGCAGTACTAGCCGTAGGAGGTCCCGTATGTTAGCTAAAAGAATAATCCCCTGCTTAGACATTAAAGCAGGTAAAGTCGTCAAAGGACAACAGTTTGAAAATGTCGTCTCCATAGCAGATCCGCTTGAAATCGCAAAATACTACAGCGATACAGGTGCTGACGAACTCATCTTTTATGATATTATGGCTTCAACAGAAGATCGAGGCCCCTTTTTAAACCTCGTCTCTCAAATCGCTAAAACCATCAACATCCCCTTTACAGTGGGCGGTGGCGTAAAGTCCATAGATGACTTTGACGCACTTTTAAAATCAGGTGCAGATAAAGTATCCATTAACACGCAAGCTTTTATTAATCCAAGCTTGATCAAGGCTGCCAGCCTCAAATACGGCGCACAATGTGTGGTGCTTTCTGTGGATATTAAGAAGGTGGAGGATGAATATATCGTTTTCACACATGGCGGCAGAACCAACACAGGGAGAAAGGCACTCGATTGGATTTTAGAAGGCATTGAACTTGGTGCTGGCGAACTCTGCATCAACTCCATTGATGCAGATGGCAGTAAGAAAGGATTCGATTTGCCACTTTTAAAACAGATTGAATCTGAAGTTACAGTGCCAATCATCGCTTCTGGCGGTGCTGGCGACAAAATGGACTTCGTAAAACTCTTTAAAGAGACCACAATATCTGCAGGGTTAGCCGCAAGCATTTTTCACTCTAAAAAAGTCAGCATCCCTGAAGTCAAATTTGAACTCAAGCGTGAGAATATTCCCGTTCGAAGTTATTTCGCTCCCCTCTTTGACGCTGAGCTCATCCCAGCCATTGTTCAATCTGCTCGAACAGGTGTAGTTCTCATGCTGGCTTATGTTAACGAAGAAGCTCTTGAAAAGACGATTTCAACAGGCTATACGCATTTTTATTCCAGAAGTAGACAATCGCTCTGGTTTAAAGGTGAAACTTCTGGCAACAAGCAAGCACTTGTGGATTTAAGATACGATTGTGACAACGATACCCTTCTAATGATCGTTGATGAGGCAGGCCCCGCATGTCACACAGGCAGCTATTCTTGCTTTAACCAAGTGCCTGAAAATAAAAATGTCTTCAATCAATTGATGGCCGTCATAGAAGATCGTAAGGCAAATCCTGTGGCAGGCAGTTACACCAATTACCTCTTTGAAAAGGGCATCGACAAGATTCTCAAAAAAGTCGGTGAAGAAAGTGCAGAAGTCATTATAGGTGCAAAAAATTCAAAAGAAGAACTCCTCTATGAAATGGGTGATCTCTTTTATCATAGTTTAGTGCTTCTGGCAAATCAAAATATTGAGATCGGTGAACTCGAAGACGAGCTCAGAAAACGCTTTAAATAATCGTTTAAAAAAGAAGGCCATGCAAAAGGATTCATGCTAGGACATCCTGTTATTATACAGATATCTGCCCTCATAAACCCTGCGCACGGCCTTTGTCTATCCTATTTTAAGATTTGAACGGATTGCTTGATAACCCGCTTCTCTTCATACATTTTTTCATCCGCTAATTTAATCAGATTCTCAAGATCTTCTTCAGAATCAACAGTCACTTCTACGATGCCATGACTCACGCTGAGATTATACGATCTATTTTCGGATTGATTGATGTTTTCATATCCCATTGCAATACGTTGCCAGATCTTCTCTGCATCTTCCAAATTGCTGTTATGAAATACCACCAAAAACTCATCCCCACCAAATCTGACAATAAAGTCTTTCTTTCGAATTTGATCCTTAATGCCTTGAACTGCGGATAGTATCAATTCGTCGCCATATTTATGTCCCAAGTTGTCATTGACCATTTTTAGGCCATTGACATCTATAAAGCAAAGACTCATCTTGAAGTTTAAACGCCCCACTTGAGACATGAGCTCCTTGAGCCTCTTAAGGCCAGCTCTCCGGTTGTAAGTCTTGGTAGCCGCATCGTATTCTGAATAAAATTTAATGCTCAGATATGCTTTTCTATTGACCCATATCAAATAAGAGATCAGCGCAGATATAATCAGAATAAGGAGACAAAAAATACTGTTTTCTCTTAAAACAAACCACAAAATCGCTTGATCATCGTCGCTAAAATAGAGTTGATGCTCACTATCTCTAAGAACAGTGGATACCATATACCAATCTCCAAGATCCATTTCTAATTGACTTTTATCTGGATACCCTATATCCTGGGTAACTCTTGACGTCAAGTTCACTTTTGTAGCTACAAATAACCCATTGTATGTGAGTATTTCTGTCTTGCCATCTAAAATATCACCCCATTCTTTGGGATAGAAGTTTCCAAAACTTTGTTCTTGGGCATCTTCAAACATGAAACTGTATTCCAAATCTGGATTTTCACTGGACAGCCAATACCCCTCTGAATTGAGCAAAACGATTTCACCCACACCATTTGTAGCCATGCTTCTAAAATTGTCCAGCATATGGTCTGCTAAATAGTTGAGTACGACGATCCCCTTCAGTTGTTTATCGAGGTCGTATAGAGGCGTCCCAATTCGGATCACAGGTTTGTAAGGTTCTTCAATACTGTCATTTTCCATGTTCAAATCCAGTTGACTGATATAGATGCTCTCCTCAGGCAAATGAATTGTATTCGTAAAATAGTAGCGCTCTACCTTGTTTTGAAGTTGATCGACAGGAACGATTTTACCTTTGCCATCTTCGTAATTGATGCGAATCCTTTCATCCCCTTCGAGGTCAATGAAACGAATTTGATCATAAATATTTCTATGTGTTGAAAACTCACGCCAAACCGATGCAACGTCGTCTACCTTATGTGCACCTGTCTCAGCATTATTGAAGGTGTGTTGCAGAAATTTGAGATCTTCAAGCACCATGCGATATTCTTGATCTAAAATTGAATTTTCAAGCGCGATCACACGTTGCTCATTTTTAATGAGCTCCTGGAACTTTACTTCCCGTACATTTTTTTCAACATAGAACAGCACTAGAAAAAAAATGATGAACATGACAAAAAATATTATAGCTATATATTCTAGAATCGTCCATTTACTTTTTTCCCGTTTTGGATCCATAACGTCCATTTTAAGTCCCTCAGTTGTCTACTAGACATCACTCTTTCTAGGTTTTCCTTTTTTGCTTCTGCTTATCTTCTTCATTTGATTGAGGCAATCTACAACTTCTTTGGAAACCTGATCCATCATTTCAAGTGTAGATTCCGCACCAGAAACATCGCCACTATTGTAAGCTCTTATTGCCTTTTTAGCCAATTCATGAAGTGAAGCATGCGGTTGTTCCATCTCCGAAACCACTTTTTTTATGCCGCCATCTTTAAATTCAGTCGTGTCGCACCACTTGCCAAGTCTACAAGTATGATGTGTGCCCACTTCAGATTCCTCTATGGATTCATACCCTAATATCATGTTATATACACGCCATTTCCAAATTAAATGATCGCTAATACAAATTTCAATCTGAGTTTTCATATCCAATGTAGAAGTGTTATTTAAAATTTCCATACGAATATCGTTGATAATCTTGGATACAGCGTTAAAGGCAAGCCCAGTTTTATTAGTTTCACCATGAATCACTTTGGCCTTATCGTTGACCACCATAACGGCACTGGACATTTCTTCGGATGCGGCCGTCTGCTCCTCGATATTGCCGCTGATCTCCATAAAGGTTTCACTGATACCACTGAGCCCCTGTTTCATATTCCCTAGACCAGAAACTGCTTTTGACATTTGGGCCTTGCCTTTTTCAAAAGCTTGATTTGAAACTTCGAGCGCTTGATCTGTATTGTCTATTTCATTGGACAGTGCATCTACAATTTCCCTTATAAAATCAACTTGTTCTTTGGTACTTTCTGCAAGCTTTTTGATTTCATCAGCAACCACTGCAAAACCTCGCCCGTACTCCCCAGCTCTTGCAGCTTCAATGGAAGCATTAAGGGCTAAAAGATTGGTTTGATCCGCAACCCCCTTGATGATGCCCACCATGCTATTAATTTTCTGTGCTTCATCATTGAGTTTACCCATAGTCAATTTAACTTTTTGAGAAGCCTCAAAGGTGACTTCAATCTGTTCAAAAGCTTCTGTAATCATTTGAATAGAGTGATTGGCAACATCAATGGACTGTGCTGTGGATTCATTCGAGCTCTGTACAAAACTAGATATATCTTCTATTGTTGCCGTCATTTCCTCACTGTTTGCGGAAATATTTTCTATCATCTCTGTTTGCTTATTGACATCCATCAGCATATTCTTAACATAGTCTTGCTCTGTCACATATTTTAATAAGCTATTGACTTGTTTAAGCAATTCCACCATTTTCGCGTTTCCATTGTCTTCTTTTTCAAGTGTCTGATCTTCTTTTTCAAGTGTCTGATCTTCTTTCCCCTGCTCAGTTGATTCAACCTGATGCACCGCCTCCATTTTTTTTCTTTTAAATAACATACCCAACCCACCTTTTCTTTTTTTGGCCATAAAACCCTTCATTCCATATACATTTTTCTCTTATACCCACATACACTTTTTACAATCTCACATTTTAAAGGAAAAATACAATAAAACGCACATGAATCTACTTTATTATACTATTTTCCCACTATAAAAACCAAGGACAAAAGTTTTACTAAAATAAAACTTTTGTCCTTGGTTTTTATACTTTCTGAATTTTCCATATTTTTTTATATTTTCAATCTCTTATTTTGTTGCACGAGACGGTAAATTGCATAGCCTACAAGTCCAAAAAATAACCCATAAAGACAAAAGAGCAGTACTCTTACGCCGGGATGCCAACGCAAGGCCTCTGATAAGACAATTGCCGCCAACGGTATTTGGGCCACTGTTGCAATAAGTGCAACTATAAGCAATCTGCTATTGCGTTCTATTAATGATTGTTTGTCCGTAAAAATAGAGGGTCTCTTTGCCTCATAACGCTTCTGCCACAAATACCAACCGCTCAACTTATTGACCAACTGCCAATGATCATCCTCCATAATATGACGGTATTCCTGAGATAGTTGGATGTCATTTTGGTAGTCCACGCAATATCTTATTTTAGTGGGTTCTGCCTTTATAAAATGCAGGCATGTATGAGCAAATGTAGTTCTTTCAAGAATCCACCCCTTTAATGCCATCGATTCCAAGTACGCTTCAAAAGCATCGCATTGCCATCCCCACCACCAATAAAACTGCTTTTTATAATCGTTCATTTTTTAACCTCCACTCAAGACCGTATTGATATAATTCTTCAATCCGTTTTATTTCAACCTGCATCACTTCAATTGCAAGTTGCGTCTGCTTGTAAATCTTTCTTCGATTCTCTTCTCTGATTGCAATGATTAAACCATCTGCTTCCATTTTGGATAATGTGCCATAAATAGTTCCAGGGCCTATGCGAATTCTACCCTTGGTCATTTTTTCCACCTCCAAAATAACGCCATAGCCATGATTTTCTTTTGAAAGCGAAAGCAAGATGAGATAGGCCGTCTCTGTCATAGGTATATATTTATTGATAATATGCGTCAACATTTTTACCACCTTTCTATATCGCGTCGCGATATATCCAAGATAATTATATCACGTCACGATATACCTATCAATCCCTTTAACTCATTTCTTGGTTTTATTTTTTTGTTTTAGTTTTTGGTTTTCATTTTCTATGCCTTTACTCCAGATTAAAGATAAAAAAAGCACCCTTTTAAAGATGCTTTCGCAAGTGTCTTTAAAGGGTACCTTGTCGCTTAAAGCTATTTTTCCAGTTATATGATGTGTTTCAGTTACATCAGTGCATAGTTTAGAATGCTATCATCTGCTTTTTTTATAATTCTTAGATAATCTTCCGCTTCCTGTCTTGCATCTGTCAGACTGTGAAGCTCATGATTCCCACATTCTGTCTTGTTGCCTTTAATGATATCCCCTCTAAACGAAGCCACATATTCATAGGCTCGTTTTACATGTGGCAATATTTCTTCTGAGGTGTAAGTGCCTTGAAGGATTAAAGTCATCCCCGTGAGACTGCCTCTTGAACCAAAATAAACAAAGCGTTCACTCATTTCTTTATCGTTTGAAAAAAAGGCATTCATTAAATGCTCAATCGTATGAATACCATTGACACTCATTTTCTCTCTATTCGGCAATTTCATCCTTAAATCCAAAAACGTGAGCGATTCTTCACCGATCTTCATAATTTTAGAAACATATAATCCCTTTTGAAGCTTTAGATGGTCTACAGTGAAACTTTCACTTTTGTTCATAATAGGGCTCCTCTCAAATGATGCATTCGTTGTTCTCATTATATGTTTCTAAAAGCTACTATACAATCTTTATTTTCTTTACGCCTTTAGAAAATCATTCTAATAAACTGAGCAACAGGTTTAAATCATTCATGACAATATCGCTATTATACAGTGTGTCCATATGCCCAATCCCTATAGGCAACAACCCCGCTGTTTTAATACTCTCAATGCCTGCATAAGCATCTTCAACGCCAATACATTCAGAAGGGTTCAAATCGATGAGCTCACAAGCTTTTAAAAAAATATCTGGTGCCGGCTTGCCCTTTTTAATATCCTGTGGATTGACCACAGCATCAAAATAAGATTCAATCCCCATTGCCTTTATCAGAAATGGTGCATTGCGACTTGCTGAGGCAAGCGCTATTTTAAAACCATTGTTCTTTAAGAAATCTAACAAGGTTCGCGCGCCATCACATAAATCTCGATCTGTGTAATGCGCTATCTTTTCTAGATAGATTTCATTTTTTCGTGTGGCAAGAGCTTCTTTTTCTGCCTCAGTATATTTTAAAGCATTCTCCGAATACGCCAATACCATGTCAAGCGCTGCCCTTCTCGAAATACCTCTCACTTGATCTTCAAGCGCATCTGGTACGCTGAAATTCAACCCCTCTGCAAGTGCTTTCCACGCTAAATAGTGCGCATGACTGGTCTCTGTCAACACCCCATCTAAATCAAATACAATGCCTCTGTAGCTGTCATGGTCCAATTTTAAGAGATGCCACTTATCATTGACCTTAATATTTATAGGATTGCCCTTTATAAGTTTACAATCCACTCCATCATGATGAATTTCAATCTCAATGATGCGACCTCTGAACTCAATTTTAAATTTGAGCTTTTGCCACGATTTAGGTAGATTGGATTTAATCGAAATGCCGTTTTCGGTTACTCTGAGACCTGCAAACCCAGCGACAACGCCTAATATGCTTCCAGCCATATTGGCCATGTGAAGGCCATCTTTTGTGTTGTGATGTGTGTCTTCAAGATCGAGTACAATCGATTCTTTAAAATAAGCATAAGCTTTTTGATTCAAACCGCATTTGGAGGCCACAATACCATAGATGCAACTTGAAAGAGAAGAATCATGTGTTGTCAGCTCCTCGTAAAAATCAAATGCATTTTTTATAAATTCTGGCTCTGCATATTGTTCTAATAGAAAATGCGCTAAAACCGTATCTGCTTGTTTTAGAACTTGATGTCTATAGATGGTCAACGGATGATAATGCAATAACAAGGGCTTTTTAGATGGATCCGCTGTCTCAAATGGCCATCTGGGCTTGCTTAGAAAAGAATCATCTTGCGCGTAAAGGCGCAAGTTTTCATCGAACTTAAAATACATCTGATCCGATGCTTTGAGCATGGTCTCAGCCTCATCATCTGTAATCCCAATCTTCTCAAAAAGCATCTCAGCTTGTTTTAAGAGTTCAATATCAGTCGTATTCTTCAACATATTGTAAAATCGATTTGCCCACATTAAGTGATATTTTGCCATGGCATTGGTGTAGTAGTTGTTATTGACAATAGCAGTGTATTCATCTGGTCCTGTCACATTGTGAATCTGGAACGTCCCCTGATGGAAATGACCAATCTCAAGCCAAATTCGAGCGGTTTCAAAAATGACTTCTGCACCCTTGGATGCCATAAATGCCAAATCCCCTGTATATAAATAATATTGAATAAAGGCATAGGCTATATCTGAATTAATATGATATTGTGCAGTCCCCGCAGGAAAATAACCAGAACACTCAATGCCTGAAATCGTACGCCATGCATACGCAGCACCTTTGTGATGACCTAGCTCATGAGCACGCAATCGCGCCTGAGGCAATATATGATATCTGTATTCCAGTAACGTCTTTGCACGTTCAGGTTGATTAAAGAGCATCACTGGCAGTACATAGATTTCAGTATCCCAAAAATAATGGCCCTCATAGCCTTCACCTGATAGACCTTTGGCAGAAATATTGGCATTTAGATCTGTCCCTACAGACTGAAGCAACTGATATTGCATATACCTAATCGCACTTTGATCTGATGACGCCCCTTCAATTTCGATGCCTGTTTTCAACCAAAATTCATCCAAATATTGACTTTGTAAGTTCGAAAAATAATCGTAATCATAGCTGTCCTTTAGTTTATTTAAAAGCGGTTGTATATCCATATCTATATTTTCATTTCTCAAGCCATCTGTGAATAAGCAAATTTTATCTAATACGAGATGGTCTTTGCCTTGAATATGCGTTTCTATGGCGCCTGCTTTTGTGATGTGTACCATTTCACTGTTCAAGCCTGTCTTTACATGATGGCGAACCGTTGTCGCCTGTTTGATAGATGTGTTTTGAGTCTGCATCATCACATGAACATCTTCGCCCTCATGGGAGAGTGCCATGAGTTTCATCAATTGGGTATGACTTTGCCCTGTCCGTGGATCATTGGGATTGCTATAGTTTTCAATGTTGGTATCACAAATGCTCACCAGTTCTATGACGCCTTCATATTGAACCTCTATCCTATAGACCAAAATATTTTTTTCTACAAAAGAGGCCAATCTTTTAAAGCATAACTGTGCTTTTCTACCCGATTTTGTTATAAAAATGTAGCTTCGACGCGTTTCGCCCTTTAAGTAATCCAAAGTTCTCAAATACGCTTGATAACGCCCTTCCACAAGACCTGCCGGTTCTCCGTCAAGGTAGACTGCACAAGTTTGCGTATCCAATAAACGAGGTTGCTTATCCTGAACGGTTGGAAACCCGTATGCCATTTCCGCATGTACCATTGGCACTCTGTCATAGAGCCCGTTGATATATGTACCTCTGATGGAATCTCCCTCTGGATAGCCTTCCTCAAAGCATCCTCTGACACCTATGTAGCCATTGCCCACCATAAATAAGCTCTCATCCAATATTTGTGTTTTAGGTTCATAACTATTTTTCTCAAACTTCCACATCGTGTATGCCTCCTAAGAATCATAGTGTATTCATCTGTTGATCTCTCTATTAAAAATTAACCATGACGATTTTTGCCATGGTTAATTTGTTTAAATCATATATAATTGGGGTCGCTTCTATTTTATTGAACCGGCAACCATCCCTTTGATAATGTGCTTTTGACCTGCAATAAACCCTACGACAATTGGGAATGCTGCCATGAGTACCGCTGTCATAATGAGATCCCATTTTTTGACGAACGAACCTGCAAAAGCTCTGATGGCGAGCGGAATAGTCTGAATTTCTTGACCTACGCCCAAAACAAGCGATGGCAAAAGAAAATCATTCCAAATCCAAATCGCATTTAAGATGCAAATGGTTACAAAGATCGGTTTTAAAATAGGCATGATAATTCTAAAGAAAATTTGAGGTTTAGAACAGCCGTCAATAAGTGCCGCTTCTTCAAGTTCGGCAGGAATAGACTTTATAAACCCATGAAACATGAAGACGGCCAGCGGTGAACCAAACCCAATATAGGCAAATATCATACCGTGATAGGTTCTGAGCATGCTGATCCCAATGGTTTCATTGATGATTCTAAACAGTGCAACAAGTGGAAACATAACCACTTGAAAAGGTATGATGAGACCACAAATAAAGAGTAAAAATACAAAGGTAGATGTTCTGGTCTTGGTTCTTACCAAAACCCACGCTGCCATGGCTGAAAACACAGCTATGGAAATTAGAGATAAGACCGTAATGAGCACTGAAGCATAAACACTTGAAGCATATCGAATACTTGGACTGCTCCAGATGGTCTTGATATTCGTAAAAATTTGACCCCAATGCGTTGGAAATGCAATTGGATCAGTGATAATTTCCAGTGATGCCTTCGCCGAGTTAATCACCACTATAAAAAATGGAAAAAGTGTCAGAAGAAAAAAAGCAATTGTAATGATTTGTAGGAATATGGTTGTAATTGTTTTCTTTGTCTTCATTACATTTCAACCTCCTTCTTCTTATTATAGTAAACCTGTCCTATGGAAATAATTGAAAGTACCAGGAAGAATATAATCGCTCTTGCCTGACCTTCAGCCATGTTGTTATATTTAAAGGCAACGTTATAGATATTAAGTGCCAAAAGTTCTGTTGAATTTACGACTTGATCTTGATACATCGCAGTTGGACCGCCATTTGTGAGTGCCAAAATAATATCAAACTGCTTAAACGAATTGACAAGCGTCAAGAAAGAAGTAATTGTGAAAGCTTGAGCGATCATTGGAATTGTGATGTTCACAAGTTTCTGCCAGAAATTTGCGCCATCAATCTCACTCGCTTCTAATAGTTCTTGAGGTACATTGAGAAGTGCCGCCACATAGATCATCATAATGTAACCTGCATATTGCCATGTAAATGCTAAAATTAGACCAAATAATGTCCAGTTTGGATCAGCCAATATCAGTAAGTTTTCAATGGCTTCAATCCCAAGTAATGCCCCAATAGAAGGCACAACACTTTTAAAGATAAATTGCCAAATATAACCGAGTACTAAGCCCCCGATTAAATTTGGAATAAAAAAGCCTGCACGGTATAGATTTCTAAATCGGATTTCCCTTGTTACCAAAAATGCAAATGTTAGTGCAACCACATTGATCGAAATAACACTGAGCAATGTGAATAAAAACGTTCTCATGAATGAATATCTAAAGGATACATCGGAGAACATTGCCTTATAATTTTCAAGCCCTACCCAGGTCGGTTTCACCCCTGCAATAGCGGTCCAGTCCGTCATGGAATAATAAAGTCCCATAATGAACGGTATGATAACCACCACTAAAAATGAAATTAAAGCAGGTGCAAGAAACAACCAAAAGACCAGTTTGTCATTTTTCTGTTTCTTCATATTATCCCCTTCTCACTTATTATCAATACTATACTGGTGATGTCATCAACACATATAGTTTATGCCCGATTGACAAATTCTATAAAAGGGTGTTGTTAAACACCCTTTTAAATTTTACCCTATTGCCTTAATACCTATTATTTTAACGCTTCAATTTTGCCAGCTAATTGGTCGATAAACTCTTGTTTATTGATATCCCCTTTAGCAAAACTTTCATATAGAGGTGCTATTGTGCCCATACCAAATCCGTCTGGCATATCATTTTGCAACCAAGTATATGCAGTGCCCTTCGCAAGCCACTCAGAAATATTTGCAGAAAGAGGTGTCGATGGTGTCAATTTTACATTTGTAAATGCAGGAACCATCTTAGCTTCGTTAACCATGTACTCATGACCTTTTTCATTGGTAGCCATGTAGTTCAAGAAGTCGCGAGCTGCTTGTTGATTTTTGCTATCGCTGTTTATAACATAGAATGATGGTGCACCGATGAAGATGCCATTAAATTCACCTTTGACAGACGCATGCGGTGCAAATGCCATAGGGAATGTCACACCATTATCCATCAACCAAGGATCAATCCAGTTGCCTTGATGAATGAATACAGATTTTCCAGTTGCAAACTGACCAACTTGTGAATCGTAGTTACCTGTTAAGAGAACAGATTCATCCGCATAATTGAATAGTAATTCTACCCAATCAGCATATTCTGTCAAACGTTGCATATCTGGTTCGCCGCTAAGTAGTTTATCAAGTACGGTTGTATCACCATATGGTAAACCTGCCGATAAGTATCCATTAAAGTTATGGAGCCCTGTTACCCATCTCATATCTGGGCCAGCTGCCATAGCCACCACAGAAGTGATGCCTAGATCTGCTTTCATAGCATCAATTTTTTCAAATGCCGCTTTGTAGCCTTCTTGTGAAGTCAATGTCGCTGGGTCAACGCCTGCTTTATCAAGCAAGTCTTTGTTATATGCCATACCCCAGCCTTCAACTGCCACAGGGAAACCATAAACCTTGCCGTCAGCCATAAATTCCAAAGAAGTCAAGTCAATCCATTGATCTCCTTCAAATGGTGCAAGTTTGGATTTCCAAGTATTGTATCCGCCCATACCTTCAATGACAAAGATATCTGGTTGACGATCTGACTGGAATTCTGCCTTTAAATTCTCAGCATAAGGTGTATCCCCACCAGAGGTTTTAACGGTTACTTTGACACCTGTTTCTTTTGTGTAAGCTGCTGCAAACGCTGTTAATTGTTCGCCGATTTCAACTTTGTTTTGGTAAATAACAACGGTTTGTTCTTCTTTAGTAGAAGATTGACTGCATCCTGACAACATCGATAATGCTAAAACCAATACTAATATTAACGCTAAACTCTTCTTCATTTTCGTTCCCCCTTTAGGAATTTGTTATAGTACTACTTTAGTTCGACCGGCAAATCCATAAATATCGCCAGCATTACACTTATACCCAAACTATTTATAGAATAATCTGTTAATTATATTATAGGAAACCGGTTTCATGTTTACAAGTCTTTTTTTCTTTTTTTCACATTTTTTTTTAAAACCTTTGCTCTTCTAAGTCATATTTGCATGGCTTTTTAGAAACATATTTCTCATTTGGATTTTTAAATGCCATTTATTGCGATCCAAATTGACATATGGGTTTGACTTTTAAAGACCTTGTTTTGTAGCCACCAAGTACTCATAAGGACCAAGAAGTATTTTTTCTTCTTCAAAGAAAAGCTTCTTCCCTTGTAATAAATCTGTCCAAGTACCATGATACCCATAACGCTTTAAATCAGTTGTATAAACCCACTGACGATCTTCAGTCATGTTGAAGAGCAAAAGATTGTCCTCAAACTGGTCTCTGATAACCTGTTGAATCAGAAGGACATGTTCATTTCCAATGAGAAGTGGCTGATCCTCAACAATGTACTTTTTGCCGTATATCCGCTTTCTAAAATCGATTAGCTCTCTTATGGCATCGAACAATGGAGACGTTTTAGACCAATCAAAGCGACCACGATGAAGCCACCTTGAATCCTTCATCTTTTTAGGGTCATCCACATAAGAATAATCATTGAGCTGTCCCATCTCATCCCCTGCGTAAAGCATTGGAATGCCTTTTCTCAATAAGATCAATGCATGAATCAACAAAATGCGCTTATGTGCAAGTTCAATCTGGTATCGATCGGATGCGCGAATTGCCTTTTCAAGTCCTGCAAGGCTGGCAAGAGTACCAGAGTTTCGTGCATCCTGCTTTTCTGGATTGTATTCATAGAGCTCACCGATTGAAAAACTGCCATCCAGAGAACCCAAGTAAAAGTCGATTAGAAAATTTTTATGCGCTTGTGGATCAAATCCCAAATTCCTGATCCTTGTCTCATCAAGTCCCCAACCAATATCATCATGGCAACGTGCATAATTGATCCATACGCTTTGCTCAGGCAGCTCATATTTGGGCATAAGCGCCATATGCCGCGCATCTCTTGTGGCAATGCTATTCCAGATTTCAACCATATAGGAAGCGTTGTAAAGCGCATGACATTCCAAGCGATCTTCTCTGCCGAAATATCTTACAATGACGCTTGGAGAGACGATCGCCTCTCCCAAAAGTGCTGTGGAAGGTGCACATATGCCGATGATATCCCTAAACAGACTGAGAATCATATGTACTTCAGGCAAGTTCTTGCAATCGGAGCCTAATGTTTTCCAAATGTAAGGAATCGCATCGAGTCGAATCATATCGACACCAATGTTGGCTAAAAACAAGAGGTTCGACGCCATTTCATGAAAGACTTCTGGATTTTGATAGTTCAAGTCCCACTGATAAGGATAAAACGTCGTCATGACGTATTTCCCAATGGCCTCATAAAAAGTGAAGTTTCCCGGTGCCACCGTTGGAAACACTTCGCCAAGATGTGATTCAAATGCATTTGGAATCGCAGCATCATCGTACATCAGGTAGTAGTTCTGATATTTTTCTTCTCCTTTTAAAGCCTTGAGTGCCCACTCGTGATCATTTGAAGTGTGATTGATCACATAGTCTATACAAATTTTAATGCCCTTTCGGTGAAATTCTGAAATCACGGCTTTAAAGTCTTTCATATCACCTACTCTTGGATCAATTTTTCGATAATTCTTCACAGCGTATCCGCCGTCGTTTTCACCTACCCTTGGCATGAGTAATGGCATCAGATGAACCAAACTGATCCCCAAATCGCTAAAGTGATCTGCATGTGTCTTTAATTGCTTGAGATCATCAGAAAACAAGTCCACATAAAGCATCATGCCCACGGTTTCTCCCGAAGCCGTCCAGTCGGTTGTCTTCAAATCTTTATCAATATAAGCACTGGTTCTTCCCACAAAACTTTCCAGCATCATATGCGTCAAACGGTCAAATGCCGCTTCACAATCTGGATACAGTCTGCCATATTTTATCTTAAGTTCTTCTCTACAACTTGCCAATCTTTGATTAAAAATCAAAGCCTTCTCATTTTTTTGCATAAGAACACCTCCTCATACTCTAATTTCATTTTAGGAAACCGGTTTCATTTAGTCAAGTTTTTTTTGCTTTATCCCCAAAATAGTGTCAACATCTCATAGATTATCACTATGCAACTCAATTTTGTTTTCACCATTATATATATTTCATTAATTGTAATTTATGTAATTATTATTATAACTAATTTTTGCCGACATAATATTTTTTTAAAAAAACATCTATTCGAAAATAATATTGCCTTCTGAATAGTCCATAATATAAAGGCCTTCGTCTGATAGCTTAATTTTTCACACTTCTCGCCATTTGCCTACATCCTTATAAGTACCCATTCTTATAAGTACCCATTTCTATTTTCAAATCACAATTGTGCTATTATTACTCCGAAACATGTCCACAATCTAAAAAAGGGATCTATTCAAATATGAGCTCATTTCGAATAAATCCCTCTACTATATTGTGCTATAATGCCTTTAATCGTTGAATACTAATGCATAATTCCAAAGTTTCGTTCAATTGTTAATTTTGTCATCATTACATTTTTATACATATGCTTTGAAATCTAACCGTTTGCCGTTGGATTCAATAATTTGCTTGTAGTAATTATAGCTCTTTTTTATAACCCGCTTTCGATCACCACTGCCATCATTCTGCTTGTCCACATAGATAAAGCCATAACGTTTTTCCATCTCACCCGTTCCTGCAGAAACAATATCTATAGGTCCCCACCACGTGTAGCCTAGAATTTCAACCCCATCTCTGATGGCTTCGCTCATCGTGATTACATGATCTTTTAAATATTGCATGCGTTCCTGATCCGTGATCTCACCGCGATCATCAAAGGTATCTCTAGCACCTAAACCATTTTCCACAATGAAAAGCGGTTTTTGATAGCGATCGTAGAGTTCATTACAGACATACCTTAGACCGATAGGATCAATGGGCCATCCCCATTTTGTTTCTTTTAGAAAAGGATTTTTCTTGCCCATAATACCACCGGTATTGCCTAGAATCTTCATGCCCTCTTCATGTAACGAACTGCGATAATAACTGAATCCCAGATAATCACAAGTGCCATTTCGAAGCATTTCTAGGTCATTTTCACCGATCTCAAGCTTAATGTCATTCTCTTTCTGAATCCTATCAAAATAAGATGGGTAGTAGCCTCTCAACTGAACATCACTATAAAACAGAGACCGGCGTCTGAGTTCATAGGAAGAAAAGATATCATTGGGTTTAGTACTGGCAGGGTATATCGGACTCAATGACAGCATACAACCCATTTTGAACTCTGGATTAATAGTTCGACTGAGTATAACCGCTTTTGCACTGGCAACCAACATATTATGACTTGCCTGATACACATCTGTCAGTTTATGTTCATCCTCTTTAACCAAAATAGCCGCCGCTAAAAAAGTAAGTGTATGCGCATGATTGATCTCATTGAAGGTCATCCAGTATTTCACTTTATCCTTATAACGCTTAAAAATAACTTCACAATATTTTTCATAAAAGTCGATCAGTTTTCTATTTTTCCAGCCTCCATAAGTTTTAACGAGATTAAGAGGCGTTTCAAAGTGAGAAATCGTTATAATGGGCTCCATACCATAGAACAGTAAAGTATCTAATAGATCATCATAGAATCTAAGACCTGCTTCATTGGGCGATTCATCATCACCATTTGGAAATATACGACTCCATGCGATGGAAGTTCTAAAACATTTAAGTCCCATTCCCGCCATCAATTTAATATCCTCTTTATACGTATGGTAAAAATCAATCGCCTCATGACTCGGATAAAAAACATGCTCTTGAATTTCTAAGTTGATGTGGTCAAATCGATTTTTACCCACAGGTAAGATATCTGCAATACTTAACCCTTTTCCATCTTCCCTAAAAGCGCCCTCTGCCTGATTTGCCGCAATCGCACCTCCCCATAAAAAATTAGGTTGAAACGAATTCATGCTTATGCTCCTTCCATGACCACGTTTAATACCGTGTCATTCTTTGTGATATGCTCTTGGATTATAGGTTCTATTTTTTGGACTTTATCCATGTTGGTCACACAGAGTACCGTCGTCGGATCATAACCCTTTCCCATTATTTTTTTCAAGTCAAATTCAATTAATACCTGACCTCTTTTAACAGGGTCACCTTGCTTTAAAGTCGTTGCAAACCCTTCTCCTTTAAGATCCACTGTGTTTATGCCGATATGCATCAATATCTCTGCTCCGCTTGAAGTTTTTAAGCCTATCGCATGTAAAGTTGGAAATATCATTTCCACAACAGCGTCAACTGGTGAATATAAGATCCCTTCATTTGGTATAAATGCCACGCCATCACCCATCCCTTTTGACGAAAAAACAGGGTCATTCACTTGTTCCAAAGGAATCATTTCGCCATTGATACAAGCACTCATACTCAACATCAAATCTTCTTTTTCTAAGGCTTCGCCTTCTGACGCTTCGTTTTCGTCGAAGCCTAAAATATAAGTCAATGCCGCAGAAATTGAAAATGCCATAAAAATACCGATACAATAGTATCCAAAGGTATCCCCAAAGAAAGCGGGCAATGTGGTTAGTGCTGGAAATACATAGACGATTGCCTTTGTTTTCATTGCAGCCATAAAGGCGCCAGCAATACCACCTGCTATGGTTTGTGCAATCAGTGGTTTTCTGTATTTTATGGAGAGACCATAGACGATGGGTTCAGTGATCCCGCCAAGCAAGGCAGGTACCATACTGGACAATGCAAAAGCTTTATTTGCCTTTTTCTTACTTCTAAGAAATACGCCAAATGCGACACCCGCACTGGCAAATGTAGCTGCTGCAATCATCGGTCTTATGACATCATAGCCATAGTTTGCCAAATTGTTCACCATAATTGGCACAACGCCCCAGTGTATCCCCATAATTACGAGATAAGTCCAGCCTGCACCGATAATCAAACCTGCTAGAAGGCCACTTTTATTGCTTACGAAGTTGATCAAATCGCCAAGTCCGTTACCCAGTGTAACGCCGATTGGACCTATGACCATAACTGTAAGTGGTACCATGATCAAAAGCGATACCAGTGAAAGTGCAAAGAGCTCAATACTCTTAGGAATCACTTTCTTGAGCTGTCTTTCCAATTTTGAATAGACATATATCGCTAAAATTGCGGGAATAACCGTTCCAGTGTACTTCATCAGTACCACGGGGATGCCTATAAAGCTCACCACATCACCTGTATTTTCAATTAATCCCATGAAATTAGGTTCAATTAGAGCGGCTACGATTGCAAGTGAAATATAGGGATTCACACCGAAAGTTTTTGCTGCACTAACGGCTAAAAACAGTGGTAAAAAATAAAAAACACTGTTGCCCGCAGCAGATAAAATCTTAAAAGTACTGGTGGTATTCTCCAAGAGTACGTATGTGGTCAAAATAACCAATAGCGCCTTGATCATCCCTGCACCTGCAAGTGCTATGATAATGGGATTAAAAATGGAGGACATGGTGTTGAATAAACGCGTGAGCACGTTGCCAGTAGATGGCTCATGAGATGCTCCAGTTTGTTGTTCCCCTTTGATGGCATACATCTTCATAATGGTCTCGTATACATCTGACACTGCATTTCCAATAACCACTTGATATTGACCATTTCCCTCTACGACCGATAATACGCCCTCCATCTGTTCTAGCGCTTTTTTATTGGCTTTCGAATCGTCCTTTAACTTAAACCTCAGCCTCGTGACACAATGATACAGACTGTTAACATTATTAACGCCACCCACGTTTGCAATAATTTGTTTTGATAATGCCTCATAATTCTTTTTCAAAATGACCCAACTCCTTCCCAAAATGAATTTTTGATTCGAATTCATTTTATCACGGTGATGATAAGGTCCTTGATATTTCGATTTTTGGAAACTATTCAGAAAAAACAGAAAATAATGATATGCTTTAGAGATGGGGTTAAAGTTTCTCCCGCCCCTTAGAATACAATCTATATCGATGTACAATTAAATCACTTATAATTTGGAACATGATGGGATGTGTCTGCATTTTAGAAGTATGTTTAAATAAAACGCAAAGGTCAACACGTGGATCTTGCTCCATCTCCTTATTCGATGTGATCACAACCACTTTTGCCCTAGTCCGATCAAAGACGCTCTTTTCTAAATTGCCCTCTGTAATTTGATATTTTTTAATATAATTGCCTGAATTCGTAAAAATGATAATCAATGTATCCTCTCCTGCATTTTCAATGAATTCATCTTGCTTGACATCACTTAATTTGGTAATTATAAATTTTTTATTATAAGCCAGTTTAGTTTGAAAATCTATAGCTGCCGACTCTGAATACATAAGGCCAAAGGATGCCACAATTTTATAATCGACTAAATCCTTGGCGAGTTCATCAATCTTATCCATATCAATGTCATGCCAGTAATCTTTTATATCGCCAATAATGGCTTCAAAATAGCCTTCTAATCCTTTTTCGCTCATATAACCCATGACGTTTGTATTGTAGTTCAATTCATTTTTATATCGATTTTCTATAAAGGGCGCTGCCACACGAAAATCTGTATAATCCTCAAATCCAATTTCTCTGATAAATTTAGAAATGGTCGATTTAGATACATTACACAATTTAGCCAGCTCACTGATGGTCAATTCATTAATCAAATAAAAATTATTGAGCATCGTCATTGCAATATAATACGGTGTTGAATTATAATCCTCGTCATTCAATACGATTAACAGTCGTTGAAGCAGTAACCCCATTTTATACCTCCCAAATCAAAATCGACTTCTTATAATTGCGCTCTAGGTTAGAGTGTCAAAATCCAATAGTTGAGCAACCCACGAGCATATGATGTCATTTACGACAAGTACACGATACAGCATATGCTCGTGAGTTCGTGCAAAACTAGATTTTGACACTCTAACGCATCTTAGTAATTACAAACATTATATAAGTGTTTTATAAGACTTTCAATGCGCTTCATTTTTAGACGCACAAAAAAGGACATCCTCTATCAAATAGGATGTCCTTTTCAATGCGTCTATCATCTTATAAAAGTTTACTCTGGATATACATTGGTCACATGTGTATAGGCGTTGCCATAATTATCAATTAGCTCACTTACGACTTCAATACGATCCTGCGCTTTAAAATTTTCGAGCACTTCATTAATTTGAGTGAAAATATGACAATTAGAATATACACCATCATTTAAACTCGTGTCTATTGAAATACTTGTGTTTCTAACCGCTTCACCATTAACCTTTATCATCACTTGTCCACTTACGGGGTAACATTTTAGGACGTCACTATTGTTATTACGATTATACGCGTATTTAGGATCATAAATCGAGGTTACTTTCCCTGAAATCTGTAACTGGGTTCCCTGCTTGGAGAAGGAGAGATCTCCTTCAGCATCTGTTCTCATTAAATAACTCTGAATGATATCAGGGTAAACATCAAGTGCTTCATTGTTAACGCCACCATTATGCGTAAACTTTACCATGAACTTTATATCGTCTTCAGTGATATCTATTGGCATCTTCGCAGTATAAATGCCTTCATTTGCAATTGCTGTTTGAATATATGTCTTTTTGCCAATCGCTCTAATTTCGATTGATAGATCCGCATAATCTGCCTTTGGAATAATCTTAATCAGAAGTGGCAACTGATTGTTTTCAGTTTTATACGTTTCAGCTGTTACATCATAAGAAGCGATCAGACTCGATTCTGAATCCAGTGTACCAGATAATTGATTCAAAAAGCTCTGAGATTGCGTATTAAAATTACTATCGATACTCACTATGTTGTCTTTTATGTAACCCATTTCTGAATTGAGTGCCATAATTTCTTGCTTGAGATCTGAAAGTATCCACATAACAGCAACCAATCCTATTATAATGCCCATCATTAAAATTTTTAAACCTAAGTTATGTTGCCAAAATCCTATAAATTTTTGCTTCATCTTTTCTGCCATATGCTTCTCCTTTTGTGCTATGCGTTAGACTGAGTTACTTTCATTCTACCAAAATAAGTTCTCATTGGATATAATCATTTCTGCCAAATTTCTATAGTCTGCTCAAAAAAAGTTTGACAAAATAACGTCGCACATGTATTATGTAGTTAACATATATGTCAACTACATATACAAATTATATTTACAATAAAGGAGTATTTACATGAAAGGAAAACCTGGCAGACACGCCCCAGCCTTTGTGCTTTTAGAGCTTTCTAAGGGTCCAAATTACGGACTGCAAATATTAAATCAACTTAAAGAGAACCTCGCTGTTTGCAAATTAGACAGTGCTGCAATTTACCGCGCTCTAAACAGCTTAGAGGCCAGCGGATATGTCCGATCTTATACTGAAGACACAGAGCATGGCGTTGCAAAACGCTTTTATGCCATTACAGATGAAGGCCATAACGCACTTCGTCAATTTAAGGAAGATATTCAAATGAGAATCAAAAATTTAGAATACTTCTTAAGCACTTATGAAAAAATGGAGGTAAATCCATGACGACTCTTATTATTTACTCTACTGTGACGCTTTTAGTCATAATCTCATTTATCAAAAGTCCACAAAAAACAAAAAAAGCATTTAAAATCGGCTTTAATTCTTTTAAAAAGCTTTTACCGACACTCATTCCCATGATGATTGGTATCGGGATTGTGTTATCCCTTTTGAGTCCAGATACAATCAGTGCCATCTTAGGTGAAAAATCTGGTCTCTTAGGTGTCATCATCGGTTTAGGCATCGGTTCAGTTGCTTTTATGCCAAGTTTTGTGGCATTTCCTCTAGGTGCCAATTTATTAACTCATGGCGCTGGTTATCCTCAAATTGCAGCATTTATCTCCAGCTTAATGGCGGTTGGTTTTATGTCACTTGGCTTAGAAATTCAGTATTTTGGAAAGAAAGCAGCTCTTATTCGAAATCTCACAGCACTTACGGCATCTCTTGTCTTTGTGATCGTTATTTGGAGGGTACACCTATGAATCAAAACTTAAGGGGTTTAATAAAAAAATACAAATGGGCGCTTTTAACAGCAATCATTCTCACAATAATCAATATCGCAATGCCCACTATTGGCGCCAATGCAAATAAACTGACACTCTCTAACTTTTTGACTATGCTTGGTGTTTTACCTCCCATTTTACTTCTGATTGGACTCTTAGACGTATGGGTTCCAAAGGAGATCATGATTAAGTATATGGGGGAACATTCAGGGATTAAAGGTCTTGGCATAGCCCTTATTTTAGGCTCTTTTGCCGCTGGTCCACTCTATGCGGCTTTTCCAGTGGCAGCTATTCTTCTTAAAAAGCGTGCCCGTTTATCTTACGTCATGTTTTTCCTCGGCGTTTGGTCTACTGCAAAGCTACCAATGGTCATGTTTGAATACACTTCCTTCGGAGGCCTATTTACCTTTTTACACATCACCACGAATTTAACGGTCTTTTTAATTGGGGCACTGCTTATCGAAAAGATGCTGACTGCTGAATCAAAAGAAGCTGTCTATCAATCGGCTTCGGCACTTTCAGAATAAAAGAGATGTTAACCTAAAAAAGCACAGCCAAACAATTTTTAAATTCATTTGGCTGTGCTTTTTTTAATGAGAATGTCTATGGTGTAAATCAGGTAAATGAGGATGCTTATGTACTTTCTCCTCATGTGTATGACTATGTGAATGTTCACCTAATATAACGCCTTCATGATGATGGCTATGATGGTCATCGTCATGTCGATGTTTATGTTCATGCGTTTCTTGAGTGTGCACATGCACATGCCTATGATCTTCGGAAACTGCAAAATATGTCCCTATTATCATCAGGATTAGAGCAAATACAAACTGCTCTGTTATGCCCTCGTGAAGCACGATCCAAGAGATCAAAACACCAATAAAAGGTGCTATGGCATAATAAGCACTGGTTCTAGCAGCACCGAGATCTCTTTGCGCCTTAATATAAAAGAAAATACTCAAGCCATATGCAAAAAATCCTAAAATTAACGCCACGGCGATGTAACCGATATTCTGACTATACGCCTTCAAAACTACAGAGATCAGCAAAGCGCCAAGACCTGATCCAAATCCCTTGATAACAACGATTTGTAAAGGATCTTTTAAGGACAACATCCTTGTACAGTTATTTTCAAATCCCCATGAAAGACAAGCCAATAGGATAAATACCGATCCTAAAGAGAAGTCTAAACTGCTCAGATCTGTTACGGATAATAAAATACTTGAAATTGTGATAAAGCCTATGGCAATCCACATGCGCTTTCCAATAGTCTCTTTAAATAGGAAAAGTGCAATCAAGGATGTTGCAACAATCTCAAAATTATTGAGAAGAGATGCGTTGGACGAAGTGGTAAGCGATAATCCAAGCATTAAAAATATGGGTGCCAAAATATCTAGAAGAATCATCCCGATGACATAAGGCGCTTCCTTTTTCGTAATACTTGCCTCTAGCTGTTCTTTTTTCATTAAACGCTTGTATAAATTTATGCCTGCCATGCCAATCCCAGCACCTAAATAGAGCAATGCCGCCATAAGTGTTGGGGGTAACTCTGTCAATAACATTTTAGAAATAGGTGCACTGATCCCATAGAGCGCTGCCGCTAAAATTGCCATGCCAATTGGTTTATATTTCATATCCACCTCCATCAACTGCCTACTCATGCCTTTATTGCCACCATTTTATCATATTTGAAACCTTTATTTAAGCTCAATTAAATGCGAAAAAGCCTTACAATCACCTGATACAAACAATCGTCGCTTAAAAAGATTCAAAAAAAAATCTTCCACATAGTCGTCAATCGATTTCTTTAACGACCTTCGTGGAAGATTTTTATAAAGCCATCAAGAAACTACCCAGTAATAATGCATCTTATTATCCAACAAGTTTCTTGATCGGCTATTTAGTAAGCCAGAATCTCTTTAATCATAAATTCCCTTCCGCTGAGCAGATCAAAATCTTCACCACTGCATTTGGGACAGATTTTATTGTGCTCAACGATATTAAATACCTTATTGCAATTTTTGCAAAGTGCGTTTGCAGGCATGATTTCAATTTTCAACTTCGTTTCTTCCAAGATTGTGCCTTCAATGGCTGCTGGATAACAAGCTTCTACATATCTTGGAATCATAGACGACAATTCGCCTATTTGTAAAACTAAAGTATCGATCTTTGTCACGTCATTTTGTTTTACAAATCGCTCAACTGTTTTTATAACTTCTATTACAACCCCGATCTCATGCAAGTGATAACACTCCTTATCCTCAATATAGTCCTCATAAAATCATTTAATCGTTTTAAAACGTTAATTTTTACTCGAAAACATATTTTTGACATTCTTAACAGCAATTCGGCCTTGGCGTTTTACAGCATGTTTAATTACGGTTGATTTCATCTCACTAAACTCAACACCCGAACTATCATATTTGCGTTCAAGAGAAATCGCATCAAATTTACATTTAGTTGTACAGACACCACAACCCACACATTTGTATTCGTCAGCCACAACCGCGCCACAACCTAGACATCTTTCTGTTTCCTTTTGAACTTGTGCTTCTGTAAAAGTCGTTCTAAGATCTACAAATGTCTCTTTAGATTTTTGGCCTTCAACATGGATTGTTTTCTGTCTTGGTAAAAGATCGTAACCCTTCATATCCAAATTAGCTTTATCCAGTGCACGATATTCTTTCTCTCTGCCAATCGCAATATTATCGCCATGTACATATCTGTGAATCGAAACAGCACCTTGCTTACCTAAAGCAATGGCATCTATTGCAAACTTAGGACCCGTAACCGCATCACCGCCTGCAAATACATCTGCTTCACCCGTCTGATAAGTCAAAGGTTCCACTTTAAGCGTCTTATTTGGGTTTAATTGCATTTGAGTCCCAGCAATTAAGTTCCCCCAATCCATCCCTTGTCCAACTGAAATCAACACGTGATTTGCCATCACGATTTTAGTTTCGCTCTCATCAAACTTAGGATTAAATCTGCCATCACGGTCTTTGACACTTAAACATCTTTGGAATTCGACACCTTTTACCACACCATTTTCTTGGATAATGCGTTTTGGTCCCCAAGAATTATTGATCGTTATATCTTCAGACAATGCTTCTTCAATTTCTTCTTCAAGTGCAGGCATTTCTGATCTGCTTTCCAAACAGAATAAATCCACTTTAGTAGCGCCCATTCGTGTGGCTGTTCTCGCCACGTCTATGGCAACATTCCCCCCACCGATGACAATGGCTGGTCCCGATAATTTTGAAGCCTCATCTAAACTTACATTTCTTAAGAACTCAACGCCTGTAATGACCCCTTTAGCATTTTCACCTTCAAGACCAAGGTATCTACCGCTCTGTGCCCCGATTGCAAGATAAAAAGCATTAAACCCTTTATCTCTTAACTTAGGAATCGTGATGTCTTTTCCGATCTCCATACCGGTTTTAAACTGAACGCCCATTTCTCTTAAAACATCTATTTCCGCATTGACAACTTCTTTGCCAAGTCTAAACGATGGAATCCCTAAAGTCAGCATGCCGCCAAGTTTAGTTTGTTTTTCAAAGACAGTAACTTGGTAACCATCTAGTGCTAAGAAGTATGCGCAAGATAAGCCGGCAGGTCCTGCACCGATTACCGCAATTTTTTCTGGTCTCATAGCTCTTTGTTCTGGAATAAATCGATGTGCTTCATTTAAGTCTTGATCTGCAATGAACTTTTTGATTTCATCTACTGCAAGTGGCTCATCTAAATCAGATCTGGTACACGCAGACTCACAGTTTCTAGGACAAATACGACCACAAACCGCTGGGAATGGATTTTCTTTTTTAATCAATTCAAGCGCATCTTTATAACGACCTTGTGAAGCCATTTTAATGTAACCTTGAACTGCTATATGAGCTGGACATTCTGCTTTACATGGGCTTGTTCCAGTCTCATCAACAATTTTGCGATTTCTATAATCATAGTTCCATTTATCTTCACCCCATTTTGTATCATATGGGATATCTTTTACTGGTTTTGGTGGTAATGGTGTATTGGTACATAGATTCTGTCCTAAAACAAGTGCATTGGCTTGACAGTTCTCAACACAAGCGCCACAAGCCACACATTTATCTTGATCTACTTTAACCACATAGTTTGATCTTGAAAAATCTGGATTGTTATAGAAAGTCGTATTTCTAAGTCCAAAGCAAGAACAGCCACAGCAGTTACAAATTGCAAGTGCTTTACCCGGTCCTGAAAGATTTGGGATTTGATGTACGAGCCCTTCTTTTTCTGCATTTTGACAAATAGTAATGGCTTCTTCCTTTGTAATTTGACGGCCTTTGCCTGTTCTAATGTAGTAATCTGCTGCTGGTCCAAGTTGTATACACATTTCTTCCACCGTGTGACCGCAACCTTCACCTATGATACGCATAGAAGTTCTACAAGAACAATCTGCCACTGAAAACAGGTCATGCTTATTGAGCAAATAAGAAATTTCTTCATAGGAAGCTCTTCTCGTGTCACCTTCAATCGCACTTTCAATTGGTATTACTCTCATAACGCCAAGGCCAACAGGGAGATTTCCCGCCATGAGCTTACCCATTTTTCGAGTATAGGCTTCGAAACTCTCTCCGATAACAGGATGTTTTTCAACATTTTCTCTGTTGGCAACCATATATTCCATAACACCTGGTACAAAGAGTTCAAGAAAATAGTAAACTTCGCCATGTTCAATTTCTGATTTAACAGAGCCATCTCTTGCCATTTTAGACAAAACCGCTTCAACTTCCGCTTCTGGTTTACCGCAAAGCTTTGCGATTTCTTTTATAGATTTGGGTTTTCTGATTTCAAGGTGAAGTGCAATTTCTGCCATTTCATCTGTTGTCACCGCATCTAAAATCTTATATTCTGGATCGGTTTCTTTGACCTTTATTACGCCGCCTGTGATACCTGCTGCAATCTTATTGGCAAGCTGTAACACCTTTTTCTTCGCCATATGAAGAGCCCCCTTGTATTTATATTAAATTCTATTTTATGCGTCCAATATTTTATTTTTCATTCCAAACATTGACTTCATTTCTAAGCCAATCTGTCCACTCAGCCATGCCCTCACCTGTTTTAGCTACAATAGGGATCACTTTAATGTTAGGATTGAGTTTTAAAGCACGCGCTTTGACCGCTTCTAGATCAAAGTCAAAAATGCCAATAGTGTCCATCTTATTGACCAACAACACATCGACGATAGAAAACATCAATGGGTATTTTAAAGGCTTGTCATCCCCTTCAGGAACGCTCAAAATCATCGCATTTTTAGAAGCCCCTGTATCAAATTCTGCTGGGCAAACTAAATTCCCTACATTTTCAAGAATCGCAAAATCGATGTCATCCGTCCCTAGGCCTTCTATCCCCTGTTTTGTCATATCTGCATCCAGATGGCACATACCTCCCGTATGGAGTTGAATGACTTTCGTCCCTGTCTTAGACACCGTATTGGCATCCACATCTGAATCTATATCCGCCTCCATAACGCCTATTCTCATTTCTGATTGGAGTGCTTCAATCGTTCTAAGCACTGTAGTGGTCTTGCCTGACCCAGGTGACGACATCAAATTCAGTAAGAAGGTTTTTTCTTTTTTCAAACGCGCTCTCAACAAATCAGCTTGATGATTGTTATCTTCAAAAACACTCTCTTTGATTTCAAGTACTTTATATTTTTCCATTTAGCTCTACCTCCATTTTCAATATATACTTATAGTATACATTGTACTTTTTTTAACAATTAAACTGCAATAGACAATAATAGGTATCTGTCTAAAACAACATTTGTGTCCTCTCCGATACCCCAAACCGATTTTCGCTGACACTGCTTGAGGTTGAACATTCCTCAGCGCAGCTTTCGGCTCAAATCTTGTTGTTTTAAACAAAAAAAACTCATGCATTTGCATGAGGTCAGGTATAAAATATTATTTTAAAAATTTATATGGACATTTGATCTACAACCGGCAAAGAAATCGTAAAAGTCGTGCCTTCACCTACAGTGCTTTCCACAGATAAAGTCCCTTCATGTGATTTTATAATCTCATAAGAAATACTCAAGCCCAATCCCGTACCTTCTCCAATCTCTTTAGTTGTGAAAAAGGGATCAAATATTTTAGAAATAATCGATTCTGGAATGCCTTTTCCAGTGTCTGAAATCAAGATTAAAATTCTATCGTCTCGCTCGTAAGTTTTGATTGTAATGGTGCCGTTTACTTGAATGGCATGTGCTGCATTGATCAGTAAGTTGATAAAAACCTGCTTTAATTGGTCCACATGGCAATAAGTCAGTGGCAATTCACCATAATCTTTGACGATTTCAACTTTATATTTTAATTCACTCCAGATGATATTGAGTACATTATCCAGCGCTTCATTGAGATCTGCTTGTGTCTCCTCAACTTCACTTCTTGAAAAAACCTTGAGTTCCTGAACGATATTTTTCACTCGATTGGTCCCTTCAAGCGTTTCCACGAGTAAATCGACCACATCATCCTGAATATACTCAATTTCCAATCTCTCTTTAACTGCATTCAGATCTGATTGGATTAGGGCTATATGCTCTGGCGTTACCGGAGTCCCTTCAAACCTGCCCAGAGTGCTTTCCATGGTATTTATGTACGCCATAAGTTTTTCAATATAGCCTTGCAATAGGGCAATATTGCTGATGATAAATCCCATTGGATTATTAATTTCATGTGCAACACCGGCGGCAAGTTGCCCTATAGATGCCATTTTTTCTTGGTGAATTAGTTGTAGATTGGCACTCTTCAGCTCTTTATTAACCTCTTGAAGATTATCGTACATTTCCGTAAGTTCTAAAGTGCGCTGCGCTACCTTGTTTTCAAGGTCAGTATAGACATTTGAAAGTTTTTGAGCCATTGCGTTAAAATTGTGATTTAACAAGTTTATTTCCTTGATTTCTATATCTTCATCTATAAAATTGACATTTGATAAATTGTCGATCATATCACTTGTCTTATCCGCAACATGAATAATTGGATTCGAAATATAATTGGCCACTCTCTTGGTTTTCAAAAGCAAATAGAAGAGAAAGAGTATATAGAATAGTCCCATGGCGACAAAGGCAATTGAGCCTAATTTTTGAGCCATTTCATCAATTGCTCTCACTGGCTCCTGAACGACACTTTTGTCCACCAAAACTAGTAGAGACCATCCAGTTGCATCGATCATAGATTGAGTTAAAAAATAGGACTTTCCATTGGCTTCAAAATCACCTATTGAATTGCCTGAATTGAAAAAAGCTTCTATTTGAGAGGCAATAACAGGATCTTTATTTTTAAATAGATTGAAAGCTTCCGGTTTTAGCGTGTCCTGCTTTACAGTTTCGCTATAGACTTCATGTCGGAGTTCTTTAAGCTCAAAAATAGCTTCTGCCGACTCTGGCATTGCCAAAATAACACCTTCTGAATCCACTAGAATCGCCGAGGCCTCCCATGGCAATTTTAGATCTAAAATATTATTCACAATGTTGTCAATTGTAATATCAATCCCCGTTACCCCCTCTAAAAAAGCCTCGTCATTATAAATAGGGACGACGCATGAAGCCATCCACCCCTGTCCAGCGGGATCGAGATATACATCTGTCCAGACCGGTTTTCGAGACGGATTGTGATCTGCATTTGCCAAATAGTAAAAATTAAAGTTTGGGATATGCATATTGGGTTCAAATACATGATACACTTCATCTAAAAAAGGGTAATATCGATTCATGGAGTCATAAGAGTTAAAATAAATCCCCACAATCATATTATCCGCTTCTAAAATTGCTTTAAAGATCGGGTCCATGGCTTCTGTTTTAATGGCTTTTGCAAGTGTTAAATCCGTCATTGGCGTTAAACTAGAGTACCAAAGCGACGATCCCCCATTATTATTGCTCTTGTAGGTTACACCATTTTCTGCCACTTTAAACACAGGGGACTCCTGCGTCACGCCAAAGGATTCAGGATCATCAAACAACCGCTCATTCTCTTTTTGTAGAATTTCAGCATGCTGTACGATTTGTTCAATGGTCATATTTATATTTTTAGCTTCACGTGAGGTAATTTCTGTTATATTAAATTTGGCCTCTTCCAAGAGTGCCTCTTTAATAAAGCTCTCCACATAAAAAATTATAACAAAATGCACCATGATCAGAAGAAGCGCTACCATTAGAATTGGTAAAAGTGCTGCTTTTACGTATTCACGATATATAATTTGTCGTATCGATTTTTTTTCATCCATAAGGAGCCCCTTAAACAATTTGTAATTCCTAATAGATTATTTCTACCACTTTTTTGATTCTCCCAAACATGTTGATTTTAAACACATCTTATCCTGCTTATCGATTAGTAATTGTACAATACCATATGGAAGAGTACTTGAGCTTCACCTGTATTGTGGTAAGAGTGTGCTACATCAGATTCAAATCGAATACTCTCACCTTGTTGAACCGTGTACGCCTGCTCCGAAGCACAAATCGTCAGCTGACCATTATGTACTGTAATAAATTCCGATGAACCTCTCAAATGTGGATCGGAATGCCAATAGCCACCTGGATCAATTTCCATACAGTAAATTGCAAATTTTCTATTCTCATTATCTGGAAATATAATATAGGTCCTCACGCGACCACCGTCTTCAAGAATAGGTTCTATTTCAGAAGTTTTAATGATTTCAAAATCACGTTTAGGGCTCATGGTCAATGTATCAAAAGTAACTTGCATGCCATTCGCAATCTTCCAAAGCGTAGTTATCGTCGGATTCCCCTCTCCTCTTTCTATTTGTGCAAGCATGCTTTTGCTCACACCACTTAATCGTGCAAGTTCTTCCATGCTCAGTTTTAGAGCTTCTCTATTTTTCTTTACATTACTTGCAATTATCAAATTCATTGGTATCATTTTAAAACCTCCTATTGACAAGATCATATGCAAATTGTATTATTAAGATCACGAAAATACAATATATCGTTCATTTCATATCATTATATCGTTCGTTCTGTGAAAAGTAAAGTCACCTATCTACAAAAAGGCTTTAAACATAACCCTTATTTTAGAAGGTTTTTTAATTCTAGGAGGTTTTTTAATGACTAAAACACTGCGCTTCGCTTTTATAAAAACGATCCCCGTTCTATTCGGCTATCTCTTCTTGGGCATTGCATTTGGGCTTTTACTTCAAAGAGCTGGTTACAACTTCATCTGGGCTTTTTTTATCAGTACCTTTGTGTTCGCTGGCTCTATGCAATTTGTTCTCATCAGTTTTTTAGGGAGTTCCATGAGCTTTGTATCCATCATATTGATGACACTTTCCATTAACAGCAGACACATATTTTATGGTCTATCCTTTATAGAAAAATTCAAGCACATGGGAAAAGCGTATCCCTACATGATTTTCTCTCTAACCGATGAGACTTATTCCCTTTTATGCGGTACGCAAATCCCAGAAGACCTACAGGAAGACAAAGTATTTTTTGCCATTGCCAGTCTCAACCAATCCTACTGGGTAATCGGATCTGTACTTGGCGGTCTGCTTGGCGAGATGATCTTCTTTAATACCACAGGCATTGACTTTGCCATGACAGCACTCTTTGTGGTGATCTTCATAGAGCAATGGCTCGCTTCAAAAATCCATATACCTGCCCTTATTGGTGTTTTCTGTGGCGTGATATCCTTAATTGTCTTTGGACCCAATCGCTTTATTTTACCTGCACTGATCTCCACCATTGGGTTAATTATTCTTTTCAGAAAAAACATTCAATCTAGAGAGGAGGCACAGATATGAATTTCATTCGCGATATTGGCATCATCATCACCATTGCATGTTTTACATTTTTGACAAGAGTGTTTCCCTTTGCCGTCTTTGGAAGACATCAACAACCCCCTGCAATCATCCGATATCTGGGTAAAGTACTCCCTGCCTCAGTGATCGCTATTTTAGTGGTCTATTGTTTGAAGCACGTTCACTTTACGACGATCAGCGCCTTTGCGCCTGAATTTGTCGCCGTATGCATTGTTGCAGGGTTGCACCTTTGGAAACGCAACAACTTACTCAGTATCGGCATTGGCACGGTCAGTTATATGTTGATGATTCAATACTTGTTTTAAAAAAACTCAAATTAGAGATCATTCAAAAATCCCCTTATACATAGAGCGTCTTTCACTTTAAGACATTTGTGTATAAGGGGATTTTTTAACCACTGCGGTGGCCTATTTTCTGATAAAACTCATATAAGTCTTCTTCTCTTTTTCAGGTGCTGGAATCGCTTGTTTGCCATGTTCAATCGTCTTCATGAGCCAAGCCATGTTTTTTCCAAGTACCCTCATAATTTGTTTGCCTTCTTCATCCTGCATCACTTCACCAGGTGCACCACCGTGAATAACATTCCAGTAATTTGAAGTTGGCATCACCATTTCAGCATAGTTGATAAAGTTATTCAGCTGAGTAAAAGTCGGCAGTCCGCCAGAACGCCTTACAGCCACCACAGCAGCACCTACTTTATGCCTGTAGAGCCCTGATCCCGCATAAAATGCCCTATCTAAAAAGGACTTCATCGTGCCGCCCACTGCAGCATAGTGTACTGGTGAACCCAATAGAATGCCATCCGCCTCTTTCATTTTTTGAATGGCTTCATTTACAAGGTCATCGTCAATGACACATTTTTCATTTCTGTTTTTCATGCATGTATTACAACCCATACATCCTCGAATCATTTGATTGCCCACATGGACTATCTCAACTTCAATGCCTTCCTTTTCGAGTTCGTCTCCTACTATTTTAAGCGCATGATAAGTATTGCCTTCTTTTCTAGGACTTCCATTAATTGCAATTACCTTCATAAATTTTATTCTCCTCACTTTCTCATATGCATTGACACTTTTTACTATCATTTTATCTGTTAAGTTACATTAAGGCAAGTCCATACGCTTTTATAGCATCATTTGAACGGATAACTTAAAGTTTATAATTTAAAACTCATAATTTAAAGCTTATAGCTTAAATGTTTTAATCTTATTTTGAAGTTCTTCCGCAAGCTGTGCCAACGCATTCGTTGCAGCAGTGGATTCTTCCACAGAGGCAAGTTGCTCTTCTGTGGCAGCCGCAATCGATGCAGCTTCTTCAGCAGATTGATCTGTCAATGTCGTCAATCTAGAAGCAGAATGATTCGCATCATCTAGATTCGAATTGATATCATTGGTTAGACGATCTGCTTCATGGACCAGATGATCGATTTCAGTAATGCTGGAAACGATACTTGTGAAAGCTTCACCAACAGATGCTAAGACATCCTTACCTGTGCCGATAGACTCAACAACAGTAGCCGTTGATGCATTGGCTGACTTGGTCACTGCGCCTACTTCTGATATAATTCCTGCAATATCATCCGCAGATTTTGAAGATTGCTCTGCCAATTTGCGTATTTCATCTGCGACAACTGCAAATCCTCGCCCTGCTTCTCCAGCTCTTGCAGCCTCAATGGAAGCATTCAATGCCAATAGATTGGTCTGTGTGGAAATCCCTTGAATCGCACCGACAATGGAATCAATTTGATTCGACTTATCGGATAAATTATCCATCACAGCCGATAAGCTACTCACATCCTCGAAAACTTGATTCATAACGGCGATCAATTGTGCCACTGATTTCTGGCTATCTCCTGATTCATGTTTTACGTGAGATAAAGAGGTCGTTACAACATCCATTTGACTTACGATGCTTTGAGACAACTCACGAACAATACCAATAACACCATCAAGCTCCTGAGTTACTTTTGCAATTTCAAAGTTAGAGCCCGATATCTCTGTGGCAGCAGTGGCCACTTGCTCCACAGCTTGACCATTTTGAGCTGCAGATGCTTCAAGCTCTTCTGCTGTTGCGGCAACGGTTGAAGAACTTGATAAAATATCATTCATCGTCCCTCTGAGATCAATAACCATCTGATTGACGGACTTAGAAATATCACCGATTTCATCATTGGATTTTATGTTGATTTCTCTTGTCAAATCACCTTTGGAAATTGCTGAAATCTCTTCTTTGAGAGGATTTAACGGACGCGTGATGCTCTTAGCCACAGGCACCAATATCAGCACCAAGACCAGTAATGCAACTGCTGTCACAATAGCAATTCTAGTACCCAAAGCGATAACTGGCGCAACAATTTCTTTTTCAGCAATAGAAAGCAATACAATCCACCCTGTTTCAGGAATTTTGGAATAATAGACATAATTCTCGCCATTGTCATCGATGAAAGCTCCAGTGCCATTGCCTTTGCTGATCGCCTCCTTCCCAAGTGATGCCAACGACGCATTTGCATCGTCTAAAATACTTGGAAATACGCCTTCGTCATTTACTTTTATAGATTCTGCACCCTTACTGAGGTAAGCACCGTCACTTGTGATCAAAATCGCGTAACCTTCTTTACCCACTCTTATCTCTGAAACGAATTGTTGAATACTCGTGATGTTCAAATCAGCTGTAGCCACACCTATGAGCTTTTTATTCTGATCTCTAATAGGTGAAGCTGCAGTGGCCATGGTGATCCCAGATATAGGATCATAGTACGGGTCCGTCCACGAGACATCCTTATCGTTATCCGCTACCATGTACCACCCTTCGTTGGTGTTGTCAACAAAGTAATCTTCCGTGTAAACAATTGTATTATTATCTTTGTAGGCATATGGGGCAAAATAAGCACCGTCATATTTTTGAGCCATAAAAATACCTGTGCCAAGTGTTTCTGCGTTTGTTAAAGGCATTTTCTTTATCAACTCAATATAATCGCCTTTATTTTGCGATGTGATGTCCATGGCCTCAACTGTTTTGGAAAGCCCTATGGGCAGTTTCTGATTTGCTGTAAGATGTGAAACAATTTTTTTATTGGCAAGTTCTGCCTGTGTCTCCACCTTTTTCATCACTTCATCTGAGATCACATTATTTGCATTTAATGAAACCATAATTGCCATAACTAAAAATGCCACAATCACAGTTGGGAGAGTACTCCATAAAACCTTACTTTTAACTGTTCGAATTTTTTTTAGCATGATTGTCCTGCCCCTCCTTCTAATTTTCATTTTTTGCTTGTAAATCTTTTTCAATCCCTATTCAAAACTGCCTCACTATTAAATATAATTGCTTTATTACAAGGACATTATGTTTATACCCAAACAAGTTTAATCAACTCAATTAAAACTTCATTTATTCATTGAATTGCATCTATTTTTCACAGAAAAAAAGCTACGTCAAAACGCAGCTTTTCCACTTAAAATTGCTCATTATCAATCTCTATTTGATAACGCTTTTACCGCCCATATACATTTGAAGTGGTTCAGGGATTTTAATAGAACCGTCTGCCTGCAAGTTGTTTTCCAAAAAGGCAATCAGCATTCTAGGAGGTGCAACCACTGTATTGTTAAGTGTATGTGCAAAGTAGTTTCCCCCTTCTTTATTTCGAACTCTGATACCGAGTCTTCGCGCTTGGGCATCTCCAAGATTTGAACAACTCCCGACTTCAAAATATTTCTTTTGACGTGGTGACCATGCTTCAACATCAATGCTTTTAACTTTTAAATCTGCTAAATCGCCAGAACAACATTCAAGTGCCCGTACAGGAATATCAAGGGTTCTAAAGAAATCAACCGTATTATTATAAAGTTTTACGAACCATTCAGGGCTCTCCTCTGGTTTACAAACGACGATCATTTCTTGCTTCTCGAATTGATGAATTCTGTAAACGCCTCTCTCTTCAATGCCATGAGCACCCACTTCTTTTCTAAAACATGGCGAATAACTTGTAAGTGCCTGAGGTAATTCTTCCTCATCCATGAGATTGTCTATAAATTTCCCAATCATAGAGTGTTCACTTGTGCCAATGAGGTAAAGATCTTCGCCTTCAATTTTGTACATCATGTTTTCCATTTCAGTAAAACTCATGACGCCAGTTACCACTTCAGAACGAATCATAAATGGCGGAATACAGTACTCAAATCCACGATCGATCATAAAATCACGTGCATAAGACAATATGCCTGAATGAAGACGTGCAATATCACCTTTTAAATAGTAAAAGCCGTTGCCACTGGTTTTACGTGCACTTTCAAGATCAATGCCTTTAAGTTTCTCCATGATTTCAACATGGTAAGGTACTTCAAAATCAGGTACAAGGGGCTCACCATATTTTTCGACTTCAACATTTTCGCTGTCATCTTTACCAAGCGGCACAGAATCGTCAATAATATTTGGAATCACAAGCATTCTCTCTCTAATTTGCTCAGACAGTTCCTGCTCTTTAACTTTAAGTTCTTCAAGTTCAGCACTGATCGCTGCGACTTTCCCCTTTGTCTTTTCAGCTTCTTCTTTCATGCCTTTGGCCATATAGCCGCCAATTTCCTTACTGACTGCATTTCTAATGCCTCTGAGCTCATCACCTCTTGTTTTAGCAGCTCTATAAGCCTCATCCATCTCTATGACTTCATCCACCAAAACCAGCTTATGATCTTGAAATTTTTTTTTGATGTTGGCTTTAACAAGCTCAGGGTTACTTCTTACTAATTTGATATCTAACATCACTGCACCACCTTTTTTATTTTTCATCATCTAACCGCTTAGAGATGGCTCACTTGCCTGACGCCAGACTGGACAACATCTCATAATTTAAACGCCATTTGGGTGCATCGCTCAATGTCTCAAACAGGGTTTAAAACTAAAAAAACCTCCATCCCAAACATGGGACGGAAGTTCCGCGTTGCCACCCAAATTGCAACCGAAAACCCAGTTGCCATCTCGTATAAGCTATAAAGGGCTCTCCCTTCGACTCATCGTCGACAGCTCCTAAAGTGGAAGGGCTTAATCTTGCACCAGCTTTCACCAACCGCCAGCTCTCTACGCCAAAATTTAAACCTTAGCTTTAATCAACACTGATTTATATTCTAACCTTATTTTATCGCAGAATAAAATAATATCAAGTAAAAGTTTTAAATTCTATTAAGATAATCCAGTGCAAAACGCACATAGAGCGCTGTGCCATATTTTAGGCTCTCTTCATTTATATCAAAATTAGGATGATGGTGAGGAAAACTAAGTGCGCTGTCTTTGTGCCCAGAACCCACAAAAGCCATTACGCCCGGTATCTTTTGCAAATAATAGGCCATATCCTCACTACCAGTTGTCTTCTCTTGGTATACCATGTGATCATGACCCACAATGCCCTCAGCTACTTTAGCCGCAAATTTTGAAATTTCAGGATCATTAATGGTTGCAGGCGTACCCTTATGAATGGTCACAGTTGCCTCAGCGCCAAAAGTCTTTGCCGTTTCGTGAGCATGTCGCTTAATGGCATCTGCAAATCGATCTCGAGCTTCCTCGCCATAACATCTCAGTGTACCTTCAAGATGTGCACTTTCGGGTATTATATTGAATCGACTTCCCGCTTTGAGTTCACCCACTGTGAAAACAACTGATTCCATCGGGCTTTTTTCTCTACTCAAAATCGTTTGTGAATTCATTACAAAGGCTGATGCAACCACAATGGGATCAACTGTCTGATCGGGCATAGAACCATGACCGCCTTTTCCCTTGAAGTCAATAACCACGTAATCACCAGATGCCATCCTTGGACCAGACTGAATGTTCATTTTTCCTGTTTCAAGATCATTCCAAAGATGAATGCCCAAAATAGCGTCCACAGCGTCTATTGCATTTTCAGCCACCATGCGCTTTGCCCCCTCAACCATCTCTTCAGCAGGTTGAAATAAGAGCTTAACCGTCCCGGGAATTTCGTCTTTTAAAGCTTGTAACACCTTAGCAGCACCTAATAGCATGGCAGAATGACCATCATGACCACAAGCGTGCATGACCCCTTGATTCACGGATTTATAACTGACTTCGTTCTTTTCCGCAACAGGCAGTGCATCCATATCTGCTCTTAGTGCAACGACGCCACCTGGTAATCCACCAGTGATAGTCGCTACTATACCCGTTTCTGCACATGCTTTCCACTCAATATTGGCCTTGTCCAGTTCTTCTTTTATACGTTTTGAAGTCCTATATTCTTGCCAACTCACCTCAGGATTGGCATGAAATTCCCTGCGCATATTGACAACATATTCCGCTTGCCCTTCTAAGACTCTATTTACATCCATCACAAACCCACCTTTACTCATTCAAATATGTTATGGCATACTGTGCATATAGACCAGCTGCTACCTCAAGTGCATCTTCATCGATGTCAAACTTAGGATGATGATGTGGAAAATTTGGAATTTTATCTGCATTTTTAGTCCCCACAAAGGCAAATGCACCGGGTACTTCTTTTAAATAATAGGAGAAGTCTTCTCCACCAGTGGTTTTTTCATAAGTCACAAGCGCTTCTCTGCCCATCAATGCTTCCACTGCTTTTTCACCAATTGCCGACATTTCTGGTGTATTGATCGTAGGCACGACCAATTGCTCGTAATCCAAGACTGCGGTTGCCCTATAAGTCGCTGCGGTGTTGTCGATTACGCGCCTCATCATCCCTTCAAAAGCATCATTGACTTCCATGCTAAAGCAACGTGTTGTACCTTCCAAATAAGCTTCGCCTGCAAGCACATTAAATCGAGTTCCTGCGTTGAAGATCCCAATTGAAAGTACAGCTGGGTCAAGGGGACTTATTTCTCTACTGACCAAAGATTGAAGATTCGTCACAATAGCAGAGCCAACCACAACAGCATCCACACCTTGATGTGGCATCGACCCATGACCTCCTTTCCCTGTCACATAGATTTTGAAAATACCTGCAGAAGCCATACGAGGTCCAGCTTCTATTGAAATTTTGCCAACAGGTGCATCATTCCAGAGATGAATTCCAAAGATACCATCCACATCTTTGAGTTCGCCTTCTTCGATCAATTTTTTAGCGCCTTTTGCTGTCTCTTCTCCCGGTTGAAAGATCAATTTAACTTGTCCCTTAAACGTATCCGACATTTCCTTTAAAATTTTTGCCGCTGTTAAAAGGCCTGCCGCATGTCCATCATGACCACAACCATGCATAAAACCTGCATTTTTTGATTTGTAAGCCACTTCATTGGTCTCTTGCAAATCCAGTGCATCTATATCTGCTCTAAGTGCAATTGTCTTCCCCTCACCGTTGCCTTTAATAATACCGATAACACCTGTTCCGGCTACTTTTCTACATTCAATACCAGCTGCTATTAGTTCTTCCATAATACGATCTGAGGTTCTATACTCCTTCATGCTAGGCTCTGGATTCATATGAAATTCGCGTCGTATGGCTATAGCATAATCCTTGTATCCTTGTGCTCGTTCTCTAACTGTCATCTCTTCTACCTCCCGAGTTCAATTATAGAATGACAGATTAATTCAATGCCCTTTTGCAAAGCGTCGTAATCTGTCCATTCTTCTTTACAGTGACTTCTACCATCTCTACTGGGTACAAAAATCAACCCAGAGTGTGTAAGGGAAGCCATAATCATAGCATCGTGTCCAGCACCACTGGTCATCATTTTATACGAAAACTGATTCTGATTAGCCTGCTTTTTAAAAATTTCTACCAGTTCATTGGACATGGCAACAGGTTCAACGGAAAGCAGCATTTCTATTTCAAATTGAATACCCTTTAACTTTGCTAAGGCATTCAATTTCTTTTCAATTTTATCATATACATCTTGAATGTGTATCGTTTGTCCTGAACGAATGTCCACTGTCAAATTCACTTCTCCAGGCACGATGTTAGCCGCACCAGGTTTAATATTTAAAACACCCACCGTGGCCACTGTACCCTCTCCTGCTTGTTGTGCATACTCTGGCAGTTCAGTTATGAGCTCTGCTGCCGCACAAAGTGCATCTATTCTCATCTTCATTGGCGTGGTCCCAGCGTGATCAGGACGCCCTTTAATAGCGACTTTAAACTCTCTTATGCCGACAACAGATTCTACGATGCCCACATCGATTTTTTCATTTTCTAAAACAGGACCTTGTTCAATATGCAGTTCAATAAAGGCTTTTACGTCTTCTGATTTTCTTGCTGCTTTACCAATCTGCTTGGGATCAAATCCAAATGCTTCAAAAGCTTCTGCCATGGAAATCCCAGCTTCATCTTTATTTCTGACAAGATCTTCATAACTGACTTGACCCGTCATGGCACGACTGCCAAAAACACCGGCGCCAAATCGGCCGCCCTCTTCTTCAATCATCGCCACGAATTCAATCGGATGTTTCAATTCAATTGACTTTGTCTTCAAAACTCGCATAATTTCAAGTGCCATAATCACACCTGCCGGCCCATCAAAATTGCCCCCATTGCGTACAGAATCAAAATGAGATCCTATGAGAATCGTCGGGGCTGAAGAATCTGTGCCTTCCAATCTGCCAATGATACTGCCAGCCGCATCTTCATATACTTCAAGATCAAGTTTTTCGAGCTCAGTCTTCAAGTAAAGTCTTGCGCCACGATCTGCATCGGTGAGCGAGAATCGCGTTAATCCCTCGCCATCGGAATCGTTAAATTTTGAGAGCATTTCTATTCCCTGTCTGATTCTATCCAGATTTGTATACATATCAACCTCCTCGTCATTATTATTGCCTGCCATACTTTCTCAAAATTTAAGCCCTATCCCCTAAAATTTAAAAACAGATTAAAATCGACACAAGCCTATCAGGAAACTCATGCCGATTCTAAATTAAAACCTAATATGGCTAGATTCATTATAACGTATACTCAGTCCGCTTCGCTACCTTCGTAACCCTTGCTACACGATTCAATTCAATCGCATTGGACCTTATACTCAGTCCGCTTCGCTACCTTCGTAACCCTTGCGCAATCCTTTCGGATTGCAGCCAGTTGGTGCTTTCGCGCCCACTGGCTTAGGCCATACCTCACACTTAAAAAGTGTGAGGTATGGCCTCAAGGGTTATAATAATTTCACAAAGATTCCTGCTATAATTACTGAGGCGATGGTAACTGTTGTAAATCCACCTACAAGCATTTTAGGCAACATTTGATCTGTTGCATAATCATGCTCTTCTTCTGTTTTCGTCATCGATTTAATAGCTTCAATGGTCAATACATAATCGGCAGGGAAGCCATAAAGTGCTGTCATGGCAACAGAAAAGGCCATTTCTTTTGTATAGCCAAGTAATTTTCCAACAATAATCGAAAAAATACCCATGCCAATAACACCAAGTACAATAATACCGAATAAAGGTGCTGCAATTTCTTTAAGCATTTCTGGCGTTGCTTGAGCTAATCCTGCAAATATAAATGCCATTAAAACTGTCATTAAAAATCCAAATGCATTGGCCTTAACAAGTGCTTTCTCTTCAAGGAAGCCAATTTGTCTACCGATTACACCAAAGAGTAAACACACCACAAATTGATTTAAGTGAAGGTATGGTGATGCAAGAACAGCAAGCCATGCCACAAATCCTAATTTCAATAAAATCACGTAAGGTGTCAAGTACTGTTCAGGTACAGGTGGAAAAATTCTAAATTTATTGCCAGATTCTGCTTCATTTTCTTTCGCAAGTTTTTCATGTGGTTTAAATGAAACTTCACCACTTCGTACTTGTTCTGCCAATCTTTTAGCTTCCTTTTTTAAAAGAAAAGCGGTTACTGGATAACCGAAAAAGCCTTGCATGATATACATCGCTGTTGCAAGTACCGCAATTGCAGGCAATCCCAATTCAGTTGCCGCATTTGAAAGTAAAATAGATGCGACTACGCCACCGGTAAGTGGTGGTGTGCCTGCCACAACAGCTTGCCATCCAAATAGGACTTGCCCTATTGAAAGCGTCATAGCGCAAATACCTGCAATTCCCGCCAGAGCAATTAATACAGTTCGCCATTGTCCCAATAATTCTTTCACGCTCATCAGCGTCCCCATATGAGTCAGTAATAAATACATGGATAAATATACTATTGGTGTTGCAAATGAACTCTGTGTGACAATGTCAGCTGGTAAAATGGTCCAGTACCCAATTAAGAAAAGAGTTGCTGAAACAAAAACCGATGGAACAAATGCTTTGGTCTTCGTTGACACGATTTCGCCAATCGTCAAAATAGCCAAAACAATGCTAAACGCTAAAACTACATTTAATACCATTTCTTAGTCCTCCCAAACTTATTTACTGAATAGTTTAACAATTTCGTAACATTTTTACCATGTTATTAGCACCAAATAATTCTGTTTTTTTTTGTGCTAAAGGTATATAATATTAAAAAATGTACAAGGAGGTCTCGTGCAACGTTCACATATACACGTCAAAAAGCTGGAAGCCTTATTGGACGCCAGTAAAATTCTAAACAGCGCCCAAGATACGGATCAAATTTTAAAAACTTTGCTGGAACTTTCCATTGATCTCATAGATGGTTGTGATGCGGGATGTATTTTTTTATATAACAAAGTTTCAGAATTGTTAGAGATGTATGCTTTTGTGGGAATGGGAGATGTCGTAAAAGATGTCAAGATGAAACCCGGAGAATCTATGACAGGTTTGTGTTTCGTACGTAACGAGCCCATTTTTTTCCCAGATAATGATACAGTAAAAAAAGCGATGAGTACCATGTCCGAAGACAATACCAAACTTGCAGTCAAGGGGAAAGTTGTCTCCTCGAAAATCAACAGTTCTATTTGTTGCCCGCTTCTGCATCGCAATGAGACCTTAGGCGTTTTGGTCGTTGATAATTTTAGCAATCAAGTCCCTCTTGTTGCAAGCGATGTTGAACTGCTTCAAGCGATTTCGGTACAAGCTACTATTGCTATCATCAACGCACAAAATTTAGAAAAAGAACTTGAAAACAATCGTGTGCTCGAAGAATACAATAAAATTATCGAAAGTCAGCGTGACAGATACAGATACAGTACACAGGTCCATAGCAAATTTACAAATATGGTTTTGAAAGGCAGCACTATAGAAGATATTATCCACGAGATTAAACAGCTCACTCAAAAAGATATTTTACTCTTAGATATTTTCCATAATATTACGCATCATGCACTGGATCAAGATAATTTAAAAATTCTAGAGATCATCAAACCTCTAATTATTCAAAAGTCGCAAAGAGATTCTAAGATTAGTTTTTATGAAGCGTCCACTGAAAAGCATTATTTTGTCTTCCCTATTATGGTCAATAAAGAAGCTCTAGGTTGGCTCTGCCTCATCAGTAAAACAGCTCCCCTTTTAGAAAATGAAGTCATCACTGCTGAACGTAGTGTCACGATTTTGGCACTTGAATTTCTAAAGCAAAATGAACTCATGGATCTCGAACAATCCCTAAAAGGTGATTTTTTGGATGGCCTGATCCGCAATGATAATCTAGCTTATGTCTTAAAATGTTCTGAAAGTTACCATTTTGATCTCTCTGCATCACATCGTATCCTCTTGATGGATTTTTCATTCGAAAATCAGTCCAAGTTAAACTCGCAAAGTTATGAACGCCGTATAAGGGATTGCATCAAATACTATTATTATCATTTTTCCACATTTTTAAAAAACAATTGTCCAGGATCTGTGGCATTGATAAGACATCATCAAATCGTGTGCATCTTAGAAGTCAACTTGTCATCAGAATCGCTTCAAGTAGATTCGCTACTGGCCTTTGTTCAAACTGAATATCAAAACAATTATTCAAATGTTTTCAAAAATTTACTCATAAAAATTGGCATCAGCAATACTTTCACAGAGATCAGTCAATTTAAAGAAGCTTATGAAAACAGTCGCCACACCGTTCACTTGATTAAAAGCGATCAAGCTTCCGTCAAATGGCTCTACTTTAAAGATATCCACATTAAGAGATTCTTGCTTGCAAATAAGCCAGAAGATCTGATAAGCTATACTCAAAATTTGTTGAATCCTTTATTACATTATAATAACGCTTCGCGTGAAGATTTTTTAAACACTTTGAGCACCTATTTAAAATCCAATTGCAATTGGTCTTATACCAAAGAACAATTGCACATTCACGGGAACACACTCACCTATAGACTAAACCGCATCGAAGAAATTTTGAACCTCGATTTAAACAACTACCAAGATCGACTGCGCCTTCAAATTGCATTTGAGATTCAAGAACTGTTGTTTTAAATATGTCATCTGAAAATACTACCGATTTAAATGCCATTATAAGGAGCTGAATATGATTAAACTTACGGAAATTAAGCACGTTGTTCAGAACATATCCGAGGCAATTGCAAGTGTCTTAAATATGGATGTCATCATTTCAGATAACGAATTCAACAAAATTGGAGACACTAAAAAACATTTTGATCTAGAAGTACTCTATATCAAGGACACTTATGTCATTGGATCTGTTCTAAAATCTGGAAAACCTGTTATCGTCACCGGTAAAGAGGACAATGAAAACTGTGTGGTCTGTAAAGAAAAAAATAAATGTAATCTTCAAGCCATGATCTGCGTGCCCATTAAGTACAACAACTTTATACTTGGGGCAATTGGCCTCATAGCCATTTCTTTGGACTATCGAAAAACACTACTGGACAATCAAGACAACCTCATTGAGTTCTTGAATCGCATGGCGGACCTCATCGTCAGTAAAGTATTAGAACAAGAAGCTTCTGACAAATTACAAGTCGCGATCAATCAGATGATGGCCCTTATCGATTCCGTGGATGAAGGCATCATTGCTGTGGACGAATACGGCACAATCATCTATAAAAATTCTGTCATTAATGATATGTTTCTCTTTAATGAAGCTCAAATTGAAAAGCAGAAAATTTTCGAATTATTGCCTAAACCCTATATTGAAAAACTCGTACACCAGAAAGAAACCTTTAATAACATTGAACTCTCCATCGCACAAAACCAGCACGAATACCATACTTTGGTCTCTGGCAAGCCTGTACTTCTCGGCACCAAAAGTGCAGGTTCTATATTGATCTTTAAAAAAATGGAGGACATCTATAATGTGGTCAACACGATTTCGCTTAACAATCAGTCCACATTATTCGAGGACATTATCGGAGAAGGTCCAGAGATTAAACTCGTTAAAGATAGAGCTAAACTCGTGGCCAACAGCAACTCCACTGTCCTCATCTTAGGAGAAAGCGGCACAGGTAAAGAATTGTTCGCAAGGGCAATCCACTACAGCAGTGACAGACATGAAAAGCCCTTTATCGCCTTTAACTGTGCGGCAATTCCTGAGAGCCTGCTTGAAAGTGAATTGTTTGGCTATGAAGCAGGCTCCTTTACAGGTGCCACTAAAGGCGGCAAACTAGGCAAATTTCAATTGGCTCAAGGTGGCACCATATTTCTAGATGAAATCGGAGATGTCCCCATCCATTTACAGACTAAACTGCTCAGGGTACTACAAGAGAAAAGTTTGGAAAAATTGGGCGGTCACAAAAGTGTTGAGCTCGATATCAGAGTGATCGCCGCCACCAACAAATATCTAGAGCAAATGGTCATCGATGGCTCTTTTCGGGAAGACTTGTTCTACAGACTCAGTGTGATCCCAATCAACATTCCCCCGCTTAGAGAACGCAAAGGTGATATTAAAATATTACTCAATTACTTTTTAAAACATTACAATCAGAAATTGCGTAAAAATATTAAGGGTTTTCATCAAAGTGCTGAGGAGATCTTATTGCACAATAGCTGGAAGGGCAATGTAAGGGAGCTTGAAAATGTCATCGAATACGCTGTTAACATGGAGACGAGTCCCTATATTACCCTCAATAGCATTCCACAACGTATCCGAGTAAGTCAAGTGGAGGAGCAACCTCATATGAAACTTATTCCCCTTGAAGAAATGGAAAGAAATTTGATTTATGAAGCTCTGGAAGTTTACGGACATGGCGTTCAAGATAAAACCAAAGTAGCGCAAGTTCTCGGGATAGGTATTGCAACACTTTACAGAAAAATCAAAAAGTACGATTTATAAAATGCTTAACTCCAATGACCTTTATCTCAAGCGCCTGAGATAGAGGTCTTTTTAAAACAACAAGATTTGAGCCGAAAGCTGCGAAGAGGAATGTTCAACCTCAAACAGCGTCAGCGAAAATCGTTTTGGGACATCGAATGATGGCTCAAAGGTTGTTTGCCTATAAAACATTATTATCATAATGATAAACGCCGAAACAATTGAAATAGAGTGCTCTTCTAAATTTAAACGATCTTAATTATCATTTTGATAAGGATTTCAGAAAAAATAATTATCAAAATGATAATTTGAATGCTCTTGATCACAGCCTCAAACGACGCTTTTCATAGATAAATATTCAATTTTCAGTGTATTCAAACTTTTTGTGCTCTGAATTTTTTTTGGCATCTATCTTGCTTTTATATATTCATGTGATCACATTTAAAAACTTGGGGACAATATTCACTATTTATTATGAGAAGGGGGTACACCATGGAAAAGGAATTAAAATCTAAAGATTTGCCTATCGCTAAACCCGACAAAAATGTATTTTTATATGGCAGTATCATTTTAGGTCTAGCGGCTCTAATCGGCTATTTTACAATTTATAAGAGCTTAAACGGCGAATACACCATAAACTCTGGCGAAGCATTTTTATTGATGCTTGTTGCGCTGGCAATTGGAGAGATTATCTCCATTAAAACCAAAGCACTCATTCCATCTATATTTGTCACAGCTGCACTCTTTATTATTGGATTCTGGACCATTTTTCCAAAAGATATTTTGACAATCGCAGGCGTCGGCCCTGCTTTACCAGGTCTTTTTGTCATGATCATGGTCACACATCTTGGCACGATGTTGGATAAAGATGAGCTCATCGCTCAATGGAAGACTGTAGTATTAACGCTTGCAGGTATGGCTGGAATCTGTATCACCATTATGACTGTGGGGAAATTACTTGTAGGGACACAAATTGCGGCTACCGCCACACCACCTTTAACTGGTGGACTGGTTTCCGCAATCATTATGCAAGGTGCTGTAAAAGGCGATGAATATCTTGTGATTATTGCTATGGCCATGTATGTTTTACAAGGTTTTGTTGGATTTCCGCTGATCAATACATGCCTAAAAATAGAAGGTCGCAATATCCTAAAAAAATTCAGAGCTGGAGAACTCGATTTAAGTGAATATAGTTTAAATTCTAAAACGACAACAGAAAAAAAATCGAAATTTAAAATTTTTCCAGATACACCTAAAGCATATCAAACCGATTATATTATTCTCTTGAAAACATTGGTCTTAGTGGTTATTTCCTCATACCTTCAAACACTCACCAATGGTGCCGTTTCAAAATATGTTTTCGCTTTACTCATTGGTGTGCTCGCAGCTGAAGTTGGATTTATTGAGAGAAAGCCATTGGAGCTTTCAAGAAGTTTTGGCCTCTTTATCACCATCATCATGATGTTCGTGTTTTCTGGCCTCAACAGTGTCACCATAGAAGTTTTAAAATCTATCATTGTGAACTTTGCCATTTTAATAACGCTTGCAGCTGTGGGCATTGCAGTTTTCACAATCCCGCTTGGGAAAAAATTAGGACTAAGCAAGGCCATGTCCTTTGCCATTGGACTTGGAACCATTGCAGGAGGGTTTCCAGCCAGCTATGTACTCAGCAACGAGTCTGCAAAATTGTTATCAGAAACAGACGAAGAATACAAATTATTACTGGAACACTTCCTCCCTAAAACATTGGTTTCAGGATTTGTAAGTGCCACATCGGGCTCAGTAATCATTGCTGGCTTGTTTATAAACCTATTTTTCTAAATAACTCTAAAAAACAATTCTGATCAAAGAAAGGAGATCGCATCATATGTGCAAATTAAATCAACCAAAGAACACATCTAACGCAGAAATCAACAAACTCAGAGGTGCTATTATCCATAGAGGCTTGTGGATGGGATTAATCTTAAAAGAAGCTAAGGATAAGGGTTTAGATTGGGAAAGCATCGGCAGAAATGCTGTTTTTAACACAGGAAAAATTCATGGCGATGGCATCAAAGAACGCATGACGGATAAGGATAGTCTTGTGGATTTTGGAAACACATTTTTCACAGAAGATATTCGCAATATCTTTGAAATTAAGGTTACCGAGATCACAGAAGAAGTCCTCAGATTAGAGTACGGTCACTGCCCTCTTGTTACTGCATGGCAATCTGTGGGGATTGAAGGCGAATTTTTGGATAAGCTCTGTGACATTGCAATGTGTGGCGATCGAGGTATTGAAAGTCGTTTTGATCAATTTGACTTTGAACTCGGCAAGACCATTGCTCAAGGCTATGACAAATGTGAAGTCAATTTTTACAGAAAAAAATAGGTCCTAAAAGTTAACCTATAGCTTTCATTCTGGCGCCAGATGGGAATCCCACTTGGCGCCAGAATTTTAATACTGGAGGTCAAAATGAATTTAACGATAAATGCGTTGAGAAACGAAATCATTGGAAATAGTAAAGAGATTCAAACCCCTTATGGCAGACGTCTTCTCACTTATGCAGATTACACCGCATCTGGTCGAACTGTGCATTTTATAGAAAAGTATCTGCTGAATCTTCAAGAGTCCTATGCCAACTCACACACTGAAGACAGCTATACAGGCAAAGCCATGACCACCTATCTGCATCAAGCTGAAAATCGAATTAAAGCACTCCTCCATGCTACCGATGATCATTATGTAATCCCTGTGGGCACAGGTTCCACAGGTGCCATACAAAAGCTGTGTGAAATCTTGGGCTTGTACGTGCCGCCAAAGCTAGATCATTATTTAGAAGGCACTCTTGAAGCTCATGTAAAACAAGCGCCTGTGGTCTTTATCGGACCATACGAACACCATTCAAACGATCTGATCTGGCGTGAGAGTATTGCTGAAGTCGTCACAATTGCCCTGAATAAAGAAGGTGGCATAGACCTAAACGATCTCAAATTAAAGCTCCAACAACCCCAATATAATAACCGTTTAAAGATAGGATCGTTTTCAGCTGCTTCGAATGTCAGCGGTGTCAAATCCCCATTATATGAAATTGCAGAAATCCTTCATGCCCATGACGCTTTGGCCTGTTTTGATTTTGCAGCAAGTGGTCCTTATGTGGAAATCAACATGAATTATAATGCCGTCTCTTATTTCGATGCCATCTACCTTTCCCCGCATAAATTCTTAGGAGGCCCCGGTTCAAGTGGCTTGCTCGTCATCAAAAAGAATATATATGATTGTACCTTGGCGCCCACTGTGGCTGGTGGAGGAACTGTGGATTATGTCAGTTCATTTGGCTATGATTTTACTTCTGATCCCGAGTCGCGTGAAAAAGCGGGTACACCGGGTATTCTCCAAATCTTAAAAACGTGTCTCGCTATGGAACTCAAAGCGGAGATTGGCCCCGAAAAAATTGAAACCATTGAACGTCAATACATTGCCATCGTCATGGGACATCTATCAGAAAATTCGAACATTGAAATTTTAGGCCCTATGGATCCCAATAAGCGCATCAGTATTTTATCCTTTAATATCAAATACAAAGACCGTTATCTACACCACCGATTTGTGGCACGTCTTTTAAACGACTTATTTGGTATTCAATCCCGTGCAGGCTGCGCGTGTGCAGGTCCATATGGTCATGCTTTGCTTGGCATCGACAGAAACACCTCTGAAATCTTCAGAGATTTCATCAGTAAAGGGACACACTCTCTTAAACCGGGATGGGTTCGTGTCAACTTTCATTATGCCATGTCTTCAGAGCAAGTGAAATTTATCATAGATGCCATCCACTTTGTCGCTGATTTTGGCTATCTCTTCTTGCAAGACTATCAGTTGGATCGCAAATCTGGTGCATGGACGCCAAAACACTTCAATATGGAGAACACCATATCGCCGTTTGGTCTCAGGACTGCTTTAGATGATCCAGAGCAGACATGGCCAGAAAAGTCGTCTAGCACACACGCATCTGCATATAAGCAGTATATGGATCAAGCCCACCTATTAGCTTGTAAGTTAAAGAAGACTTTCTATCCATCTTTCCAATTTTATGATGATGCAATTATGGAAAGCAACCGGTGGTTTTATATTTTAAACATGATTTAGTACGATCAAAAAGCCGTACAACTCTGAATCTAGAGCTGTACGGCTTTTGTATTTGCTGCTTTGTATCGCATATAAATTATAATATCTGAGATAAGAACTCTATTGCACGTGGATGCTTCGTATGATTAAAGACTTCATCTGGTGTCCCTTGCTCTGCAATAACACCCTCATACATAAACCAAACACGATCGCTTACCTCTCTGGCAAAGCCCATTTCATGTGTGACGATTACAGTGGTCATTCCTGTAATCGCCAGTGACTTAATAACTTCCAGCACGCCCTTGACCATCTCAGGATCAAGTGATGAAGTTGGTTCGTCAAAGAGCAGTACTTTAGGGTCCATTGCCATGGCACGCACTATGGCAAGCCTTTGCTTTTGTCCCCCAGATAATTTTCTAGGATACTCATTGACTTTGTCTTGTAAGCCTACTTTTTCAAGCAGTTCCAGTGCTTTTTGCTCTGCGGCTTCCTTCGTCATCACCTTATTCAAAACAGGTGCAAGTGTGATATTCTCAAGAACAGACAGATGCGGAAAGACATTGAAATGCTGAAAAACCATGCCCATCTTTCTTCTGTGAATGGTTGGGTCAACACTTTTATCTAAAATATTAGTGCCTTCAAAGATCACCTTGCCTGCTGTGGGAATTTCAAGCTGATTCATACATCTTAAGAGTGTACTCTTGCCACAGCCGCTTGGTCCTATTATCGTCACAACTTCTTTTTCTTTGATGGTTTCATTGATGCCTTTAAGGACCTCAAGTTCACCAAAATACTTATGCAAATCCACGATTTCAATTAAAGGTTTATCAATCATTTGCATTTAACCTCCTTTCAACCACTTTCATCCCGTGGGATAAAGTCAGTGTGATCACAAGATATATGAATCCCACGATAATCAATGGTTCAAGTGCCAAAAATGCGTTGGACTGAACGGTTTTAAATGCGGTCATAAGCTCTCCAACAAAGAATATTGAAGCAATAGACGTTTCCTTGATCATAACTATAAATTCATTTCCAAGTGCAGGCAATATATTTTTAATCGCTTGCGGCAATATGACTTTAAGCATAATATTGCGTTCTGTAAGCCCTAAACTAAGCGCTGCCTCCCGCTGTCCTGAATCAACTGCCTGAATACCTGCACGAACACATTCTGCCACATAGGCGCTAGAATTGATACAGAGTGCAATTAAAACACTGGTTAAATCTGAAATATTAGGGAAGATATAAGGCAATCCCAACCAAAACAGATAGAACTGTAAAAGAATAGGCGTTCCGCGAATGACTTCAATATAAACCAAGGCAATTGATTTGGATACTTTGTTCTTAGACATTCTCACAATAGCGATTAGAGTGCCCAAAACTGTACCCAATATAACAGCAACTAATGCAATCCAGATGGTATACCAAAGACCTACTAGAAAAACCATCCAGTACTTATCTAGAATTCGAATAATATTATCAATCATTTATTATTCTCCTAATTTTTGAGCTTGTTCTGTGGCTTCATCCCACCATTTAAGATAAAGATCGTCTGCTCTCATCTTAGCAATGGCTTCATTAACCGCTTCAATTAACTCAGTTTCTCCCTTTGGACAAGCGACCACAGTAACGTCCTTTGTTCCCTCAAAAATAGGTGTTGCCATTGCTAAATCAGGATTAGCATCCACAAAGAGCGCCCCATTGTCATAAGATACTGCCACTGCATCCACTTTACCTGATTGTAAAGCTAAGATTGCATTTTGAACACTATCAAAAGGTTTACCTACTAAATCTTTAACTTGCGCATTAGCATACATTTCTTGGAGTGTTCCCTTTTGGTACGCGATCTTTTTGCCTGTAAATGCCGCTAAATCTGGATAGGCATCCACAGTATCTGCTTTTAGTACAAAGCCATGTTTTGAATCTGTATCATAATATGAATCACTCAATTCCATCGCTTCAGCTCTTTCTGGTGTATATCCCATACCAGAAATCGCCATGTTGTATTTACCTGTAGAGATTCCTGTCAACACTGCCGACCACTCAAGCGGTACGATTTCAAGTTCAACACCTAATTGCTCTGCAATATACTTTGCAAGTTGAACATCAGCACCTTTGTACTGATCTTGACCCGTTTCATTTACATCAATAAATTCATAAGGCGCAAAATAAGGTTCCATAATAACTTGTAGCTTACCTTCTGCTTTAATTTTTTCAAGTAAGTTTGCAGGTTCCGTATTTTCCGTTTTTTCTTCTGCTTGAACCTCAGTTTTGTCTGCTGCTGCTGGCTCTTCTTTCTTTGCGCAACCACTTAAGCCCCCCAAAACAAGAATTACAGCTAATAAAAGTGTCATTATTGTTTTAATTGATTGCATATTCATTTTTTCTCTTTTCATAATATCCCTCCATTTTTTTATTTATACTTGATCTGTGATTGAAAACTTTCATCACAGAAAATATCCAGTGCTGTTGCCGCCATTGATTTTGCCCCTTTATGGAGCAATTCGTACGCAAATTTCGAATTGGCCACATCTAAAAATTCGACATCATGTGTCTGTGCCTTACTGTATGCAGCTGTACCGATGTAGCCATAAGCCGTCGGACAGGCGTAAGATACATTGCCTATGTCCGTACTCCCTGCATGATAAATATCTTCCTTTACAAACTCTGTGATGCCTTGCGCCATCATATTTTGCCTCAATTTTTCCTGTAATTCTGGTACCATTTTATAGTCATAAAACGTGTTTTTAGCCCTTCTATAGGTCAGTGTCGCACCTGTCATGAGTTCAGCACCACGTGCACAGTTGATCACACGCTGTACAATTTTCTCTAGATAATCTTTGTCTGCTGCACGAACGAATAACTGCATACTGCATTGATCTGGTACAGTGTTGCACACAGCACCACCTTCTTTTATAATACCGTGAATGCGAACGTCTGAAGACACATGTTGCCGAAGTGCGTTGACGCCTGCAAAAGTCAACTGACAAGCGTCAAGTGCGTTAATACCGTCTTCAGGTCTTGCCGATGCGTGAACGGCAAATCCCTTAAACTCAAATGTGAGATCTGTACAGGCAAGTGCCACACATTCCACAGCATTGTATTCTCCTAAGTGAATCTGAAAAGCAGCATCCAAATCGTCAAAGCCACCAGCTTCCATAATATCAATTTTACGCCCTTCGGTTTCCTCTGCCGGCGTTCCAATGAAAACAATTTTACCTTTAAAATGTGACTTAATTGACTTTAAGGCCGCGCAAGCTGCAAATGTACTTGCTGCAATCCAGTTATGCCCACATGCGTGTCCCAATTCATCCTTATTGGGGCCATACCCTGGTAAAGCATCGTATTCGGCCAAAAAAGCCACTTTAGGCCCTTCATCATCGCCATACTCACATCTAAAGGCAGTGGGCAAACCGCAGTAAGGATAGGTCACTTCAAAACCCAATTTTCTCATCTGATTTGTCAAAAATTCTGCTGAATAAAATTCTTGATCTCCCAATTCAGGATGCTCAAAAATTTCATTGCTGATGTACTCACCCAACTCAGCGATTTGATCTTCTGCTTTGTATAAGAGTTCTTTCAACGCATTTATTTCCATTTCCACTTAATCACTCCCCATTTCTAGATTAATGTAAAATTATAGATGTCCATTATTACCTGATGGCCGTTTATAATAAAAAAAAGTAGAAACACTCATTTTTATGCGAATTTAAACACTTCATAATTCGCCTGAAAAATGTATCTACAACATTAAATACAATCTATATTTACTTACTCTCATAAACTCTATAAATATGCAAAACGACCGAATGTAAATCTACTTAATGTAAATCTACTTAATGAATTATTATTCTATATTATAATTTATAGAGACCCATCTGTAAAGCTTTTTTTTATGTTCTAAAACCATTTTACGCATTTATGTATCAATGTTTTTTTTACAAAACACAAACTATCCGTCTCCTGAGAAATATGTATCTATATGCCCTCTTTCTCATTAATATTCATTTTGAAATGTCCTACGCCTATTTTAGACGCTCCCATTAAACTTTTAAAACTTAAAGTATTGACCTTTTGATTAAAAATTTCTTGCTTGGATGGATTATTTTAAGGTACACTTTAATATAAGTCTATCTAAAACAATTTGATTAGAGGTATTTCATGAATAAAAAGAATTTTTCTTTATCCATTATGATATTATATGTCCTGCTTTCTGCACTTTCGTTCGGGGTGTCACAGGCGCAATACACCGATCAGAATGCTCAGATTCTATTTGTCTCTCCAAATGGGAATGATTTGAATGATGGTACAATAAATCAGCCCTTGGCGAGTATTCAACACGCCATCGATATCGCCTCACCGGGTACCACCATCCAGCTGCGCAATGGCATCTACTACGAAGCCTTCAACGTAAACCGTTCGGGAAATCAAGCTGACGGATACATTAAAATCACTCCTTATGCGTCAGAGCACGCCATTATCGACGGCTCAAGAATCAATGCAAAAGTGGCATCCGATGAATTGATTCGAATTGAAGGGCAATCCTATATTCAAATAGAAGGCCTTGAATTTAGAAACTTGAACCTCGAATACGCAAGGGGCATTTATATCCTAAATGGGAGCCATGATATCATCATAAGTGGCAATACATTCCACGATATCAACACCACCAAGCTCGAAAAAGACAATTTCGGCGGTGCCAATGCCATCACGGTTAAAAGTTATGACGAAAAACTGAGAAACTACAATCTTACCATAGAAAATAATCACATTTATGATTGCATTCTCGGTTTTTCGGAAGCCTTAGTACTCTCAGGAAACACCACAGATTTTACCATTGCACACAATACCATTAATCATGTGACTAACATTGGAATCGATATTGCTGGACACTACGGCGAATATAAGGGCAATCCCGATACGAATCAAGCGCGCAACGGCTTAATTGATAGCAATTTATTAATAGATTGTAAGTCTGATTATGGCAGCGGCGCTGCATCAGGCATATACGTGGATGGCGGGAGAGATCTCGTCGTTTCGAACAATGTTGTTACGGACTCAGACTATGGCATCACTCTGGGATGTGAAACCCCTGGAAAAACGGTCTCTGGCGTTACAGTTACCTCTAATGTCGTATACAAGAATCAGAAATCCGGCATCGCCATAGGCGGATATAAGGAAGGCTTGGGATCGGTTATAGATTGTGACATCACTTTAAACAAGACTTATAAGAACAATTTGGCTGGCAAGAGTTATCAAAGTGAAATAACGCTAAAAATCAGTGAAAACATTGAAATCACAGACAATATTTTCTACAGCTCTCAAACTCAAAAACCCAACTTCTCAAGAGATAAAAAATACTATCCAATACTCTATAATGAACTCCCTGCGAAAAATATTACACTTGCCAACAACATCTATTTTTCATCAGCTGGCATGAATGACACTTACTTCAGATGGCAGGATCGAGAGTATATCGGCTTCACGGCTTATAAAGCTGCCACAAACTTAGATCTTTCTTCAAAATTTTATGATCCACTTTTCAAAATGCCTGAAAGAGGGGATTTGAATTTAGAGCCTTTTAAGAGTCCTATAAAATTGGATGGCTCCAATTCCGATTGGGTTGAAAATATACCCTTTTATGTTTCTCCAAAAGAACTCTCCATTTTCAGTGTTACAAACGACATGCGCTCGCTTTATTTAATTTATGAACCCATCCATTCCGATGGCATTATTTCAATCTATCTGGATACAGATCATTCCGCCTCAACGGGTTACAAGACTTATAGATGGCAAAATGCTGGTGTGGATTATTTAATCGAAAACAATATCTTATACAAATACATCGGCAACGGTTCTGACTGGGCATTTCAAAGAATTATGCACACAGAGTATGCCTTTGGAGATTCTGCGTCGGAGTATAAGGTACCGCTTTCAAGCATGGATATAGCGTCAGGCAACCGCATTCGAATTGGAATAATATCCAAAACAAATTTTCAACTTCCAAGCCGATTGCTCCCAATGTCCTCTTTTAACGTCCAATAAAAAAGCTGTCTCAAGACATCCTTTGAGACAGCTTTTTCACATCATTTTATTGGGCATATTCACCATTGTAATTGACTAAGATCGCTTCTGAAACGCCTTCAACATCTGAGATTTCCTCAACAAATGTCGTATTCGAAGTCTTGAGTTTGACTTCAACAGTGAGTTCGATTTTACCATTTTTAATTGACTTGGATTTGACTGAGTATGGGAATCTGCTGAGTACGCTCTTAATCCCCGAATATGCCTTCTCCTCATAATTGACAATCAAGATAAAGGTCTTATCCTTGTTTCTATATAAGTTCATGGATAAGATGGCCATGCCAATCACAACTGAGCCCATAAACGAAAGCGGATAAATACCAGCTCCTATGGTGATTCCCATTGTGATGGCCCAAAACATAAAAACAATATCCAGCGGATCTTTAACGGCTGTACGAAACCTTACAATTGAAAGTGCCCCAACCATTCCCAGAGACAACACAATATTCGAGCTGATGGTCATAACCACCAGTGTGGTGATCATGGTCATTAGAACCAGTGAGTAATTAAATGTAAAACTATAGACGACACCTTTAAAAGATTTTTTGTAAACAAAGTAGATAAACATCCCAACCAGATACGATATCACCAGGCCAATTATAATGTCCACCGTAGAAATTCTACCGAACTTATCACTGTTGAGTACACTGTTTTTAATAATATCTGTGAAATTCGTTTCAGCTAATAACATCATTTTAATCCCCAATCGTTGTTTATTAATGCCTCTCTGCACATCACATATTTGGATATAGAAAGTGGTTTCTTGTCAACATTTGAAAGCAACTGCTTTATAATTTCAGGCAGAAAGTCATCGTATTTGACCTCTAAAATCAATTGATTGTCAGGCATCATCGGCCTACCCACGGTGTCAGCGAACATCTCTCCAATATTGCTAGATGCACTCAATTTTTTATCAAAAGTAATCCTTACATTCCCTGCTTTCATGATATAGGCTTCCCGGGTGTAGTCAACTAAAACTTTCGGTCGAAGCCATTTGGACTTGTACTCGGCAAAAAACTCATTTGCAACGTTATCTTTCACACCAATCAATGCGCCAACATCGCCACGCATAATATCGTCAAACATAACACGTGTAAGCGAAAAGTCCTCTTTATTGGTATTCTGATTGTATTTTCTCTTGCGCTCCAATTTAATAACTTGATCAGAATAATTATAAATTCTTATTCTAAACTTCTTTCGATTGAGAACACCAGCATTTTTTTCATATAAAGCACTGTCCCAAATGTCATCAAAGTAAAGGCTCCTAATGAAATACCCCTCTTCACCTGAATGATCATCCATCATCATAGTGGCTTTGAGGATGTTTCTGAGCTTCACATAGTCAAAATAGGCAATATGATATTTGAGTTCATTTCTAAGCTTCATTTTCATCATAGCTTCAATCCACCTGCACTTCAAGCACACCGAAATACGACACGTCTTCGAGATCTGTATAGGTGTCAAACGCAATCATTGAGTTGCCAGAAGTATCTCTTACTTTCGTTCTCATATAATAAGTGCCCTTTTCCAGTTTCAAAAAAGCTTCTGTCTCGTTGAGTCCCAAAGCCGAATATACAATATTCATCATGTCCGGAGTCGTTGAAACTTCTAGGTCATACACCAACTGATCATTTTGTAAATCAAAAGAATTCCCCCAGCTGAAATACGCCTCTCCATCTCTCATCTCCACTGGATTTTGGAAAAAGGGCATGGGTTTCTGCTTGGAAGCCTCGTAGGTTTCATAATTTTTTTGAGGTATAGATGGTATCAAATTATAGGCTTTCGCAAATGCCTCAGGTGAAGAATTCATCCTCATCAAGGCTTCTGGTTTCGATTGAGATTTTAAGACCTCTGGGTAATATGTCGATAAAAAATGATTAATCTGATCTTCATTATAAAAACGTATCAGCTCATCAATTTTTTGATCCAACTGAACCACATTTTCTTTCTTTCTCAAAAAACGATTATTGAGTTTCGATCCCCATAAGTTCTGAATCCCAAACTGCCATTCGGAGTAAAGACTATTGCGGTCCTCTAAACTGTGCTCATCGATCCATCCCCATGCACCATCACAATCCCAAGGTATAAAATACCAGTTTTCAATGGCCTGTGGACTGTAGAGAAAAAAGTTCTGACTCACTGTGTCATTGTTGCCTATAATGATATTAGACGCAAGCCAAGTCAAATAATTTTCTCGATTAAAATGTTTCTCTATAACCTCATCTATATCTATGGCATTATTGTTGAGATCATTCAACATGTTCAAAAGTTTACTGTGGTCATCACTGCCTCTTATTTCCAATCTCTCATCAAACTTTTCTTGATCATAATCCGTATCCGTTTTTAGCTTTAAGGTGTCAAAATATCTGTGAAATTCAAAGCTGTTGGCCTTGTAAAGTTGACCTTCTCGATCTAAACCATGAGCACTTAAATATCTTTTATTGACCTGTTCAACATGTGTAAACAGACCATAGTCAACGAATTCACCTTCTGTCCCCTTTGAGTTATCCTTGATATGAAGTCTGACAAACTGGGTTCTCAAACTAGCAACATTTGGCAAAATCTCATAAAAGTCAAAGCTCAGCTTATTTCTAACGCGACTCTTATCATAGGGATGATAATTCAAATTGAGCACTTTTTGACCGCCCCAAAGTGCCGCTTTATCTGAGAGCGTAATCTTGTAAGACTTATATGGCGATCGACTCGTTGACCTGCCTCTGGGTTCAAGTATAGCATTGGCTACTTTGGGACTCATGCTCAATATCCCTTGTTTTGGGCCATTCTCATCTCCAATTTGAAAAACGGCTTTGGCTGCAGGTTTTTTATTGACACTATCATAGGCAAATTTATACGCCAAAAGATCATCATGTGTTGAATACTTATCACTGTCAGGTTGAAGGATAGTGACATATACATCAATCACTTCGCCATCTTTATCATTTGAGTAAACGCTTTCGTTGTCTACTATAGGTATTTGAATGCTGGACTCAATCACAGGTTCAGCATAGGGATATTCATAATGCGTTTCTACGCGCTCATCCACATCCAAGTAAGCTTGATACATAGAATAGCCTAAAAATAAAATCAAAATGAATATGATTGCAATCAATATCGTATTAATGTTAATGCTTCGTTTCATGCGCTCCCCCTACTATCAAGATTTGGCTCCAAACATCATCACCACTTTTGCCAATCTGGAAAACAATCCTGATGGTTTTACTTGCAACAACGGCTGGTTACAATAGGTATAATAATCTAAGTTTTTCATATAGTAGCTTAATCTATAATATCCAATTACAAAAGTAACCACAGTTGATAAGAAAAATCCAAAACCTGTAGCACGATCTCCAAACCTCAATGAGATTATGGTGAACACCAAATCCGTCATAAAGAACGAAAAACTCACCATTGTGGCCCCCTGAATATCGTCAAAATAGAGTAGAACCATGACGCACACATAAATTCCCGCATAAATATAGCATCCAAACGTCAAAATGCTGTATATGTCCACTGAAGATTGAGATACGCCCATTCTTGGAAGCAATACTCTTCCTAAAAGTAAGAATACAATTGTGAAAAACAACTGAATCTCCATAACGCCAGAGTACTCCTGATAGAGTGCCCGAATCATGGTTTTCTTAGAGGATTCCATCTCCTTAAGCCCACCACCATGTATGATTTGATCGTAATAGTCCTTATATCGGTCGTAGAAGTTTGTTTCAAAGAAAATAATAAAAAATATCATTGCAGGAATGACAGTCATAAATGCGTAGAACATCGGCACATCATAAAAGGGTGCCACTCTAAACGTCGTCGCCACAACAGTTGCATCATCAGTCATCCAATACACCATATTCTGTATATAAATGCCTGCATTCATAAAAAAGCCCACCCAAACCAAACGCCCGTAGATGTCTAAGCTTTCAATCACTCGAACGCTAAACTGCTCACGTGTTTTAAATACAGATCGAATATAATAAATCAACCTTGTGGCAATGATACTAAAAGTCACCAAAATCGCAAAGAGATAATAATTCGAATTTCTCACATCCAATATGAACATGATAATCGTCACCAATACGCCTATCAGCACCCCTGAAAGGTATATTCTGAAAATTTTCTTATAGTTCTTAATCGCTGTAATTATTATAGCATACTCCCACACTATTATGAGAATCATAAACAAGCAATACGCCATAAGAGCCGTAATAAAATCAAGGCTTGAAAAATATAAAAATACAAGTGCTTCAACCGTCCCTATTGCAAGGGATACTATAATTGCGAAATCAAGTCCGTTGAGAATCTCCTCCAGCTTTTCCACATACATCATATCAGCAAAAAATCGAGAGAGATACATGGCGGCTCCGCCAGATATGAGCAAAGAAAAGATAAATGCATATTGAATCACTGCCACAAACACTTGACGGCTGAGATAATTTTCACCTTTTTCTTCCAATAGATACTGCATGAAAGTAATGAGTAAAATACATAAAATCATCGGCCCAACTGTAACCACAAATGAATAGAGAAATGCTCTTAGTCCTCTCAATATGCCTCTTTCACTATAGAGTTTTTTCAGTTCAAATCCAATTCCTGCCATTCCAGATCACCTATTACCCATTTCTTCATAAATATCCATATAACTGTTCACCATCATTTCTCTTCTGAAGTAATTGTCCACACGTTTCATGGCAATTTCACCCATTTCTTTCCTCAAAGGTTCATCTCTCAATAACTTAACGATGCTCTTTGAAAGCGTCACATAGTCCATAATCGGCACAACAACACCACATTTCCCCAGTCTATCTGCACTGCCATAAATTACTTCTTTACAGCTGCCAACATCTGTGGCGATGTTCGGCTTGCCACAGGCCATGGTTTCAAGTAGCGATAGCGGTTGACCTTCACTTATGCTTGAAAGTACGAAAAGATCCGAATGAGGTATATAGGACTTTACATCCGCTTTACCTGTAAAAGTAAGATCTTTGAGTTTTAGGTCCTCCACAAGTTGTATGCATTCATTGTAGTAATCTTCATCTTCATCTATGGGACCAATAATAACGAACTCCGTCTCAGGTAATTCTTGCTTAACCAATGCAAATGCCGATATCATGGTCTTTATATCCTTTATGGGAACCACTCTTACAATAGCACCCACCGAGTATTTCAAATTGGGTTTCCGAATGGGTTCTACTTTTGCCAGTTTGGAAAAACCATCATAATCAACGCCATTTGGAATAATGCTAATGATATTTTCATTACAGCCCAGTGTAATCTCTACTTCTTTGTTCCGATTAAAAAGAGTAATTACTCGATCGGCATAATCATATGAACATCTGGATAAGTTATAGAAGAACTCGATCCACATATTTTTATAGTAGTTTTTCATCCATGTGGCCTTTATAATCTCAATTTCTCTTTCTCTTGTGTAAATGCCATGCTCTGTTATGATTAGTGGCTTCCCATACCGTCTTTTGGCGAGACTTCCAACGATTCCAGCGTACCCCGTTGAAGGGGCGTGGTAGACATCCGCTTCAGGAATATCATGCTTCATAATATGAAAGAGCGGCAACAAAAGCGATCTCATTGTCCAAAAAAATTCCGTAAAAGGCGTTTGAGAATAGGATTCCACATAAGCCTGATACACAATGTCAAAAAAATCTCGAGAAAGCAAAAAATCTTGAACTGCATTTACTTTTTTTTGTTCAATGAGCTTGAACAAGTGGTCCCAATCAAATGGCCTACCCAATATAAGTTCTTTTATGGTTTCTCTTTCCAAGATCGAAAATTTCAATTTACTCTGCTTGACAACCGGTTCATTTTTCCACGAATCCAAAAAAACCTCAGAGACACCAGAAACATTTTTAGGCAGATCATACTTAAAATCACCTCTAGATTTCTCTTCAGGTGCGATTGCATAGATTACGAATTCATACATGTCCATATTCTGTATCAATGTATTCACCCAACTGGATACACCACCTGTTATATAGGGATAGCTGCCTTCAGCAATAATACAAATTTTCATCTTCTTCACCTTTTATAATCTATTGAAAAAACACTATCTGTAAACATTACAAAGTAATCCTCTTTGCCAAATGCATGCACTTCACAGTTTTTAGAACTTTGAATCTCTTTTGAACTGCGCAAAAACATATACATGGGAAAGACTTTGGCGTTTGTTTTCACTTGTATGCCACTATCCGAATAATCTACTGTATAATCCAGACCTATATATTTTTCCACATTCACAGCAGCTTCTGAAGCCGTTTGAGCTTCAATAAATGGATAACGTCTGTCCACAATTTCTGCGAACGCTTCAAAACTTTCAACTTGCTCACGCCAAGATTTACCTTCATTTCTCTCGGGGTCCATAAAATCGTCTGGATGAATAAAGTGTTGAATTGCGCCAAATCCCAATATGCCATTGAGAACAGATAATCGATTCCCCATCCCAAAATTATAACCTGATGAAAACCTCGGCAAGTTCAGCACATTTTGATCCGAATAATCAAATTCTTGACTATACGAAAGATGCTCATAATCTTCATAATAAACAGATGCAATTACATCTATTTCCGGAAAAACATCCTTTAAGGCTGAAATGCCTTCTTCACCGATAACATTTGACGGCGGCACGTAGACATTGATCTCATAATTTGGAAAAGTACGTTTTATTTTTTCCCTTACCGCCTTAAGTGCATGCTTCATATCGCCCTTATTGGCCCACTTATTATAGCCTAACTCATCTGACTTCCAATATTCACGTGTGAGAGATTGATGATTGTAACCGTGGAGGCCCAGTTCGCCGCCACTTCGAATCAGCTCTCTGCCCAAGGCAATAAATTCTGAATCCGATATCTCCCCTTGAGCTGGCAAAAAGGGCCCTGAGGTTCTATCGTTGTAAGTCTGTATCATAACGCCTGTATACTTCAGATCATACTCTTTTGATATTTCAAGCATTTCAGGCCACCAAACATCTATATAAAATTCCTTTATGGTCTTATTATAAGTCGACTTGATCTCATCATAATAACCGTTGGTCATAGGCGCTGGAAAATCATCCAACCATATGACCTTGCTGTTGATCACTGGATAAATGAAGTTCTCATTTAATAGCGCCAGACATCTCGTGAGAAAGCCTGTCATCATCTTATCTTCATACATTGTCCCATTGAAAAATAAGAGTCTGCCCTCTTTAAAATCATGTGTCCAAAGCAGCGGAATATCTGCTTTAGAAGTCATGTAGACTTCGCAGTCGTTTTCCAAGGTAACGGGGATTGAAAAATTTCTGAGGGCATTGTTCTCAAGATAATCCGCTCCATACGCAGGCATAAATTTTTCATCAAAAGCGATGCCATCTGTAACCAATGTGTCCCCAGCATCTATAATCCCTAAGGGTGAACGCATTGAATCAAAATTATTGTTTTGATCAGGCGTCTCTAAAAAGGCCAGTCTGCCCCCATCTTCCACATAAGCAATCATGCTTTTAAGATTCTTAATCTTACCCAAATCTTCAAGCATTATTAGAACTGTTTTCTCTGTAATATAAATTTCTTTAGCAGAACTCACATCTTCAACTCGATATTGCTTTTTAAGTTGTTTCATTATGCGCTCTATATTTTTGTAAACGCCATCGCTCATCTCTTCAGAAGAATCATAGACGATTAGAAAACGATCATCATTGGGATAGTGTTCGACAACTTTATCGTTATTAATCAAAGTCATATCCACTTCTTTTGAAGGATTTTGAAAATTAGAGACAATAAAATTATCAAATCTCGTGGCTTGTAGTAGAATTGCCAGAAGAACAACGATCCCCACAACAATTTTAATATTTCTCTTTTTATCCATTTGCTACTCCTACTGTACAGAATCCATTTCCCAATATTTAATAATTTCATTGCCCTCATGTGTGATGTTCACACGCAAAGACTTCAACGTTTTTAGAGTCTGGTTGATGCCATCCATATTATTGGTTATATAATAATATTTCATTTTCAAAAGATAGGGCTTTTCGCTTTCAGGATACTGCTCATTATAGCGTTTAATCCAGTCAAAAATATTGCTATGCATCATCAATTTGATGTCCGTTTCAATCTTTTCCCGAAATAGCGTCTCTGTAAAATAACCAAGATCAATCAAATTGCCAATCAATCCAGAATATAAAACGCCATATCGCCTTTCATTGTTTTCATCCAAAAGGCCACTGTTGTAATACTTGCCAACATTCTCTACATATTTTGCTAAATGCTCAACATTCGTTTTATCCTTTTCATATTCAACTGCCGACTTTTGTATGATATTTTGAAGTTCTCTACTGATCTCCATTACAAGTGAAGCTGCATAATGAGATGTTTCCATATCTGGATCAATCATAGCGAGCTTGAGAAAATTGAGATACTCTGAAGCATCCTCTTTAGCCGTATCCATAATAAGTTTTCTCTTTACAGAACTGCTGTTTAAGATCAAGGCCTCTTCAACCGGCACATAATTCACTTCTTTTTCAATCTCCACTAATTTTTCATACCGTATGTCATTTTTAATGTCTTCACTATTGTGATCGAATAAATCATCGAGGTCACCTGTCCCCTCTTTTTTGGGAAATAAAAAACCGAGATAGGGTATAATCAAACCCAACACAGGTATAAAAGCAATAATCGCCATCTTTTCAAGCGGCATGACCTTATTTTTTTTTACAGCTCGAAAACCATGCAGGGCGGCTATGATCAGCTGGAAAAGAAAAACGATCAGAATATATCTACTCATCTGCGGTCACCTCTTCACATAGCTCCGCCTTAAGGCCCAGCTTGGCGAGTCTTTCGATGACAAACTCAGCTTCTTTTTCATTTGTATTTCCAAGGACAAGTGAAAAATTAGACTCTTGGTCAATCCCCATGAAATCCGTGTCTCTAATGATGCTGCCAACCTTTTCAGCGGCATGTAATTGAGAAATTTCATTTAAAAGGATTCTCAGCAAAACATAGTTGAGTTGATGCTTCTTTTTGAGGCTTTTCTTACTTTCTATCATTTCATTAAAAATCACGGGTCTGAGAATATTCGTCCCCTGTATATACTTATCGCTTTCGATGGCGGCATCATATGCATATGCTTTTGAGAGCGTGCTTGAAACGAGATCTGTGATCACTCTAAAATAATTTTGATAGGACAACGTAAGTCTTTCAAAATCTGTCTTATAGATGAGGATACTGCCGACAATTTTAGTATGGTCAAATACAGGCATAACCATAATCGGTCTTCCCACAGCAAGTTCTCTAGACACATAGAGATCCTTCTTCACGATAACGCTGACAATTTCCGAATAATCCTCTATTTTAATGGATTTCACAATGGTATCGTTCATACCGGATGAACACGCCATCAATCTTGCATACTTACTGGTTTCACTGAACCTATAGATGGCAACGCCCTGCGTCTTCATGAGCTTTTCAAGAACCGTTATCGCTTTTGCAAAGACTTCTTCTGGTTTTAACGTATCCAATTCTTGAATAATAGAAAATATCTTGCCGAAGCTATCTTCTGAATTGACAATTTGACTTTGAAGTTCATCTCTTACAGAGCGCATATCATGATACAGATTCGTTATAAAATCTATTTTTTCATTTAAAATATGAATCGTTTCATATTTGTCTGCATTTTCACGAACAAGATTGTCTTTAATATAGCCAATGATAAACGCAACAAACACATAAAATGCTAATACAATATAGAAGTCTGTGCTGTACATGAGAACCATTGGATCACGATTGGTTGCAATAAAGACTGCAATCATCGAGATAAAACTAAATGCAAATGCAAAAATACCCTGTCTAGAACCATATACAATTGAAAATATAATGATCAAAAGCAAGTTCAAATCCACAGGCAATTTTGTAAACATCTGCGCATTTTTTATGCTAAAAAGTGTGAGTATAAAAAATGCAATGGCATTTTCAACATATGGCAGCCATTTTCTTTCATTGTGCTTAAACAGTATCTTCAAAAGGTTCTCGAACCCTTTTTTTGTCTTCCCAGGTTCAACTGCTTCATTTTCATGTTTCTGAGATGCCACATGAACAAAATAGTTATGCGTCTTTTCAATACCCTCCTCAAGACTTGTAACAGGAATCCAATCCAAAATACGCGTGATCAGGGCATTATCCAACTGAGATTTTTTTACTTCATTCGGCTTTGCTTCCAAATGTTGAACAAACTTGAACTCACCATATTTCTCAATAAGTTGAATGAGATGATTGATGGAAGTCGACATACCTGCACTTAAATTCAGCACCCCTGAGTACTTTATATTCGCGGCTTTATAAAATGCATCTGCAACATCTTCAACATAGACAAAATCTCTGAGTTGTTCACCATCTCCATAAACGGTAATGCCTTTACCCTTATTTTGCTTGTCAAAAAAAGCTGAAACAACACCGCTTGTCGCAACTTGTCTAGGTCCATACACATTGGATATTCTAAGCGAAATTGTTTCAATTTGATTTAAATTTCTCCATTGAGAACAGTAATACTCACCTAGAAGCTTATTCGTGCCCAATACGGACACTGGTTTTTTAGGAGAACTTTCAGTGCAAGGAAAATCTGTATCATCGCCATAAACTGATGCGGACGATGCAAAGATAAATTTTTTTACTTTGTACTTCGTGGACAAGCTCAACATATTCATTAATCCCAAAACATTGATCTTTGTATCATGATAACTATATTTTTGAGAATAAGTTTCATCATTTTGAGCCGCCATGTGAATGACGATATCAAAGCTGTTGCTCTCAAATACCTCTTCACATTTTGGGTCCTCCACATTTAACTCATAAAATCTATGCTTATGAATAAAATTGGATTTCAGCCCACTTGTCAAATTGTCTATAATAAAAATACTGTGGCCCTCTCTATGAAATTTATCGGCCACATGCGAGCCAATAAACCCATAACCGCCTGTTATCAGAACCTTCATATTAACTCTCCCATAATCATAAATGCTTTAGAGCATTCCAAATCGCCAAGCATCTTTAACCATCTCTTTAATGCCAAGTTCGGCCTTCCATCCCAATTCACTTTCAGCCTTAGTGGGATCTGCATAGCAAGTGCCAATATCACCTTGTCGCCTGCCAACAAATTCATAAGGCACATCCACTTTATTGACTTCTATAAACGTTTTTACAAGTTCAAGCACAGACGTGCCCTGTCCTGTCCCAAGATTGTAAATATGAACCCCAGTGTTGAATTGCACCATGGCCTGAACATGACCTTTTGCAAGATCCACCACATGGATATAATCTCTCACACCTGTCCCATCGACTGTATCATAATCATTGCCATATATATTGAGCACTGGCAATTGACCCTTTGCAACTTTTATGATATACGGCATTAAATTATTGGGCATTCCATTCGGCGACTCTCCAATCAAACCGCTCTCATGGGCACCCACAGGATTAAAATATCTCAGCAAAATAATGGAAAAACGCTTATCGGCTTTTGCCAAATCTACTAAAATACGTTCATTCATTGCCTTTGTTTCACCATAAGGATTCGTTGTACGTTTCAAAAGCATATCCTCTTTCAAAGGAGATTGCTGATTGCCATAGACAGTTGCCGATGAACTGAATATTATATTAAAGACACCATATTTTTCACACAATCTGCAAAGACTCAATGTGGATACTATATTATTGAAATAGTAGTCCAATGGCTTTGACACGGACTCTCCTACTGCTTTAAGGCCTGCAAAGTGAATCACACCATCCAGTTGATGCGCGCTGAATACCATTTCAAGCTGTGTTTCTTGAGTGACATCTATTGGATAGAAAATAGGCGTAATCCCTGTGATCATTCCAATTTTATCTAAAACATTTCGCTTTGAATTGATGAGGTTATCCACGATAATCACCGTGTGACGCGCTTTAATCAGTTCGACCACCGTGTGACTTCCAATAAACCCCAACCCACCTGTCACGAGTATTGTCATATTTTGATCGTTCTCCTTTAGGACTTTGTACCTATTATTTTAGCACAGTTTTCCTAAAAATACAAAATAGAAACATTGGATCTCTATATTGATGTTTTTTCACATGACCGTTAAAAAAAATCAAACTCATCTGATCTTATATCCTTTTATTTAGGATACAAGATCAGATGAGTTTATAATTTGATACAACACTAGCCAAGCCGCAAGCACCTGTATGAAATGCCTTTATTTAAAGACAATCGTTCTCCTATGGCCTAACCTTTCTTAAACAATTGAATTTGTGATACGCCATTCACATCCTTATGAGATTCCTTGAATGACTGACGCTTACTTACTTCTTCCTCAACCTTTTGAGACGAAATTTGAGGCGCCTCTGTTTCTACAATTTCATTGAGTTCACCTTCAAATAAAGTGAGCACTTCAACTGCTTTGCAACGAATGGACTCAATTTCACTTTTATATTTTTTTAATTTCTCATTTTCCTTGTTGTATCGAACTGCAAAATCCTGTTCCATGGTATCCGCTTTTTCTTGTGCCCTGAGAATGGCATGAGCAATCACAAGCTTTTCACGCTCTAAAATTTCTTCCTTATTTTTCAAAGCTTCCATTTTTTCTTGATAAGCACGAATTGTAGTATCCATTTCTTCTCTATCCATTTGGAGTGCTCTCAACTGAATTTCCAGTTCACCTTTAGCCTTATCGGATTCATCTCTTGCCTCTAAAACGGCTTCATACTCATTATATAAGTACTCATATTTTTCCTTATAGTCAAATTCGTCGGTTTCAGAAGCGTTTACGCGTTCCTGTAACTCAATGTATTCCATGTGAATACGATCTTTTTCTTCTGTCATCAATAGCAACGATTTTTGAGTTTGTTCTAGCTCAAATTCCAAGTTTCTGTCACTTGTATCGTCCGATTTTTCGTTTTTTGAAATCTGGCTAAGACTCTCATTGAGTTCATCTACCTTAAGAGATAAAATATCGATTTTAACATTTTTCTCCTGCAACTCTGAAGTGGCCACTTCTAGTTTCTCTTTAAGCTCTAAATGTTGATCTTCAATTTCTTTAAGTCGAGAAACCTGCAACTCGCTATCGTTTAAACGGGTCTGTAAACTTTTGATCATATCCTCTTTAATCTTAATTGCCCTTCGAGTATCTACCATTAAGTTTTCAACATAATTTCTTACATCCTCTTTGTTATATCCGATTAGCGCCGTTTTAAAATTTTCATTATTCATAAAAAAGTCTCCTTACTTTAATGAATGATTTCTCTTCATATCCAGATCCATTTTACGCCAACATATTACGATTTATTATAAACATTCTAGCACACTTAAGCTCTATTAATCCAGCTCAAAAAAAAAGAATTACACCTCAGATGTCTTAATCACATCTGAGGTGCTTATGGGGGGATCTATTGAAAAAAAGAAATTACATTATCTATTCAGTGCAAATTCTAAAGCTTTTGCCAATTGATCCGGACACGAAGTGCCTCTTGTCTTACACTGTATCCCTTTAAATTTATCAATGATTTCCTGCGCCGAAAATCCATCTACTAGAAGGCATATGGCTTTCAAGTTGCCTTGACAACCATTGCTGAATTCAACATTTTTTACTGTATCATTTTCCAATTCAAATTCTATTTTTTTTGAACAAACGCCACTGGGAATATAACTTACTGTCATTTTATGACCTCCGTGTATAAACTATCTTGCCATCAATCAAAACGTATTGTGCCTTTGTCATAATATCAAATACAGGGCCATCAAAAATAACGATATCGGCATCTTTGCCAACTTCTATACTGCCCACTCTATCCGATACCCCTATGATTTCAGCAGGTACAATTGTAATTGCCTTGAGAGCATCTTCTTCAGTCATACCGCCTCTAACAGCAAACGCAGCACAATTGATCAAATTATAGAGCGGAATCACTGGATGATCTGTGACGATGGCTACTTTAAGACCTGCATTGGCAAGTACTCCAGGCGTTTTAAATGTTTTTTCCTTTAATTCAAACTTACCGCGTCCACCAAAACTTGGTCCAACAATCATGGGCACATTTTCCTCAGCCAATTCATCCACAACTAAATGGCCTTCTGTCACATGATCCAAAGTGATTTTCAAATTAAATTCCCTTGCGATTCTAAGTGCGGTGAACATATCATCCGCTCTATGCGCATGCGCTTTCAAAGGTATTTCACCTTTTAGGAGCGGTATAAGTGCTTCCATACCCAAATCCGTATCAAAATGTTTATTGCCCTCTTGCATTGCCGCTTCTTTTTGGGCCTGATAGTTTGTCCCTTTGATTAGAGTTTCTCTCAACAATGAGGCAATCCCCATGCGTGTTACTGGCATTCGACCTTTTTCGCCATGTCCTTTTTTAGGGTTTTCTCCAAAAGAAACTTTTATTGCCGCTGGATTTTTGAGAATCATCCGGTCGATTCTTTTCCCGAATGTCTTAATTACTGCAAACTGTCCTCCCACGACATTCACACTTCCGGGTCCCGTCATAACCGTCGTAACACCTGCTTCGTATGCCTCTCTAAAGGATATGTCTAAAGGATTTATCCCGTCAATTGCACGCAGTTGCGGTGTTATTGCCTGAGTGGATTCATTGCCATCTGCACCTTCAAAACCTATGCCGTTTTCCCACAGCCCCAGATGACAATGCGCATCGACAAGACCAGGCATAACGATCATGCCGGACGCATCGATCACCTCATCTTCTGGGTTGGGTTCAATCCAATCTTTGATAGATACTATCTTGCCTTGATCGATGGCAACACAGGCGCAATCATAAGATTGCCCTGCCATCGTCAATATTTTTCCATTCTTTATAATTATCATTCTGTTTACGCCTCAACTCTTATCTGTCTATGTCGCTTAAAACTGTTCTCATACTTTTTAACCCTTTGGCGACTACTGTTCTAAATACCAGTTTTCAATACCATAATAATTATTGCCTGGGAAACAGTTCACACCTACTAAGTTGCCATTAATCGCTCTGCCTTCATACCAGAAAAACAGATAAACCATAGGTTGTTCTTCGTTGATTATTTTAACCGCTTCTTGATAGATCGGTTTACGATCTTCTACTTCCATGAGTTTTTGTCCTTCTTCAAGCAATCTATCCACTTCAGCATTCTTGTATTGACGCATGTTAAGGCCGTTTGGTGGAATTTGACTTGAATGATAGAATCTAAAGATATCTGGATCACCAGTACTTGAACCCTCTGCCATTAGGTAGAGTTCATAGTCCCCTTGCTTAACCATTGCGTAAAGTGTACTGAACTCCATAATTTGAAGTTCAATATTGATACCTATGTCTTTCAAGTTTTGTTGAATAACCACTGCAGCTTGCTCTCTGGCCTTATTCCCCGTAGGATATTTTAATACCCATTTCACGGGTTCACCGTTATAGCTCATTATATTGGAAGCTTTATCGTATTTAAACCCTGATTCTTCTAAAAGTGAAATCGCTTTATTCGTGTCGAGTTCATAGAGGTTGATATCACTTGGACATGCCCAAAAGTCTTTTCTATAAGGTCCACCTGCAACCATACCGTATCCGTTTAAAATCCCATCTACAATACTTTGTTGATCTATAGCATATGCCAGAGCTTGTCGGACTCTTTTATCCTTAAAGATATCCATTGAGTTGTTGATCCCCATGAATTGGTTGCTGTTCATAGGAACCATCTGAACGCTCACACCAGTTTCTTCATAAAGCGCTAAGTCGTCCGGATTCAATTGAGAAATCATCATCATGTCAATCTCTCCGTTGAGCATTTGTGCTTGTGCAGTTTCCTGATTAGTCGCTTGAATGATAATGCTGTCTAGATTTGGTCTATGATTCCAATAGTCATCATTAGCAGTTAATTCAACATATTGATCTGGTACAAATGTCTTCATTTTAAATGGACCCGTTCCCACAGGATTTCTCAATACATCTGTTGCTTCAAGTGCTGTCTTCACATCAACATTTTCCCAAATATGTTTTGCAAGCAAGCTTGTCGTCCCAAATTTGAGAAGTGATGCGCCAAAAACGTCAGTTGTTGTCAAACTGATGGTATACTTGTCAATGACATTTATCCCTGAAATATGATCTACTTCTCCGTTTTTATAAGCTTCTGCACCTTCAAGCCAAGCCACATGCGATCCAGAAGTCCCTGGATAATCTGGATGTCCTAAAAATTCAAGTGTGAATTGAACATCATCTGCTGTAAGCTCTACGCCATCATGCCACTTGACACCTTCTCTCAATTTAAACGTCAAGGTCTTATAATCCTCTGAAATCGTATAAGAGTCTGCTAAACAAGATTCTAGTTCAAGACTTGGATTTAATCTTAAGAGCCCTTCATACATCAATGAATACACATAGAAATCATATGAATCAGATGTCAATCCAGGTGCGAAAACACCAGATGGCGCATTCCAATATGCGATCTTAATGGTGCCGCCTTGTTTCACAGTGCTCTCTACCGTGTTTTCAGCTGTATTTTGAGTTGCGTTATCGCCTGCACTTTCTGAACTCGCCGCTGGCGTCGTACTTTCTTCATTACCTGTTTTAGCATCAGAGCCACAACCACTTAAAAGTGTTGTCAATAGCATCATGATGACCAACAAAATAGATGTAAACTTTCTCATATTTTCCCTCCTAATTTAACACAGTGACAGCTTACCAAATGATCCTTTTCAATTTCTCTTAGTTCTGGAATTTCTTGATTGCATTTTTCAATAGCATTTGGACATCTTGAATAGAACTTGCACCCTGTAAAATGGCTTGCCGGGCTAGGCACATCTCCTTTGAGTATAATGCGTTCACGCACTTCTCTCGGATGTGTCTTTGGAACAGCAGACAGCAAACTCTTCGTATAAGGATGCTGAGGATTCGAAAACAACTGTTCACTCGTGCCTTGCTCAACAATATTGCCAAGGTACATGACACCAATTCTATCGCAAAAGTATTTGACAATCCCAAGATCATGTGAAATAAAGAGATACGTCAATCCCAATTTTTCTTTGAGTTCTTGCATCAAAATCAACACTTGGGATTGTATAGAAACGTCTAATGCTGCAATGGGTTCATCTGCAACTATAAACTTGGGATTCAACGCTAATGCTCTTGCTATACCAATTCTCTGTCTTTGTCCACCACTGAACTCATGCGGATACTTGTTGACGTTTGAACCTCTAAGACCACAGAGTTCAAGAAGTGCCATAGACTTTTCAATGGCTTCTTTCTTCTTAGCCATTTTGTGCTTGACAATCCCTTCTGCAACAATCTCTCCCACGGTCATTCTGGGATCTAAACTGGCATAAGGATCTTGAAAAATCATTTGAATATCTCGTCTTAAAGCTTGCATTTCCTTCGCGCTCACCTTAATTTTATTTTCGACATCATAAATCACTTTATCCTCAAAGGTGACGGAGCCTGAGGTGGGCTCAATTAGGTTGATCAGCGTTCTACCCGTTGTGGATTTACCACAGCCTGATTCCCCAACAAGTCCAAAAATTTCACCTTTTTTGATATCGATGCTGACACCATCAACCGCTTTTACATAACCCACTGTTCGGCAAAATACCCCATCGTGAATTGGAAAATGTTTTTTGATGCCTCTTGCTCTTATTAAATATTCTGACATTGTTCCTCCTCCGAATAATATTGCCAACATCTCACTTTGTGATTAGAGCTAATTGCTTTAAGTGCTGGTTTTTTCTCTTTACAGATGTCCATAGCACGAGCACATCTCGGTGCAAAAGCGCATCCTCTTGGCATGTCAAACGGACTCGGCACCATTCCCGGAATACAAACTGGCTTTTCCCCGGGTTTAATCCTTTCTGGTCTAGAGTTAAGCAATGCATTGGTGTATGGATGTAGCGGTTCGTCAAAGAGCGTTTCACAGTCTGTTTCCTCCATGACCTTTCCTGCGTACATCACCAAAACATTATCTGCCATCTCAGCTATGACACCCAAATCATGTGTAATAAACAGAATTGAAGTCTGAAATTCTGCCTTCAAATCTTTCATAAGTTCCAAAACCTGTGCCTGAACCGTCACATCAAGTGCTGTGGTCGGCTCATCTGCAATGAGCAGTTTTGGATTACAACTCAGCGCCATAGCGATCATCACTCTTTGACGCATACCGCCGCTGAGTTGATGTGGATATTCCTCCACTACCTTTTCAGGTCTTGGCAGGCCTACTTTTTTTAAGAGTTCTATACTGATCGGCTTACATTCCGATCTTTTCATATTTTTATGTGTTTCCAAAATTTCTGCAATTTGAAAGCCAATTTTAAAAACTGGATTGAGTGCAGTCATAGGCTCTTGAAAAATCATTGCAATGCGGTTGCCGCGAATCTTTTGCATCTCTTCTTCCGAAAGCTTTAAGAGATCCTGCCCTTCAAATAAAATTTTGCCACTGCTGATAAAACCATTGGGTTTTGGCACCAGTCCCATAATTGAAAGAGATGTAATGCTCTTACCACAGCCAGACTCTCCTACAATGCCGAGAACCTTACCTTCTTCAATTTTGAAATCCACACCATCAACTGCATTAAACGCCCCATCAGAGGTTTTAAAGCCTGTTACCAAGTTTTCTATTTCTAAAGTCATATTTTGCATCGTACACCACCTATTGCTTTAATTTTGGGTCTAAGGCATCTCTTAAACCATCTCCTAAAAAGTTGATGGACAGAATCATAAAAAATACCAAACATCCAGGTGGAATCCATAGCCACCAATGTAACCTTAAAGATCTCATACTCTGAGCCGCTGCGAGCATGTTGCCCCAACTTGGTGTCGGTGGTTTTACCCCTAACCCCAAGAAACTAAGCCCAGCTTCTGATAAAATGCCTCTTGCAATCCCCAGAGTGGCATAGACAATGATAGGCGCCATAATGTTGGGGATGATGTGTTTGATGATAATGTCTCTTGAATTCAACCCCAATGCCCTAGCGGCCTCAATAAACTCTCTTTCCTTTAGTGATAGTACTTCTGCACGTACAATTCTGGCGATACCCGTCCAGCCCAGAATGCCGGATATAATCATGACATTCCATATACTGGGCCCTAAAATCGCCGCAACCACAATGGCGATTAAAAAGAATGGAAAACACATGAATATATCGACAATCCTCATGATAATATTGTCAATATGGCCCCCATGATAGCCGCCAGTAGTGCCTAAAATCACACCGATTAGAACGGCAATACTTGTGGATACAAGTCCCACACTCAGTGAAATCCTGCCACCATATAAGAGCCGTGTAAAGGTGTCTCTTCCCAGTTCATCTGTCCCAAGCCAGTGCTCAGCAGATGGTTTTTGATAACTGTTCAATGTATCTATTGCATCTCGGTCATAGCTTGTCAGAAGCGGTGCAAAAACCGAGATTGTCACAACGATACAAAGCAGTGTAAAACCTATCATAGCCAATCGATTCTTCTTCAAACGCTCAAATCCAATTTGCCATGGCGATTGACTTTTTACGCTCTTATCTAAACTCATTTTTAAACTCCTCTATTCATGTCCGTATTATGCCTTCTTGCCTAGTTGTATTTTATTCTAGGGTCAGCCACTGCATATAAAATATCCGCTAAGAGATTCGCAAGCAGTACACAAATTGACAACAGCATTGTACTTGCAATAACCAAAGGGTAATCTCGGTTTAAAATGGATTGATAGATCAAAGTGCCCATGCCCGGCCATGAAAATACCGTTTCTGTCAAAATGGCACCCGATAAGATAAAGCCTAACGATGAGCTGAGCAACGTGATCACAGGAATCAAAGCATTTCTAAGTGCATGTCTGTAAACCACAAGCTTCTCGCTCAACCCTTTGGCTCTTGCCGTCCGAATATAATCTTGCTTGATCACCTCTAAAACAGATGATCTCGAATACCTCATAAAAGAGGCCATTTGGAGGAAAGAAAGTACAATTACAGGTAGCATCATATGGTGCACAACATCCCAAAGAAGTCTTATACCTGTATATCCCGAACCGATTGTTTGCATCCCTGATATTGGAAAAAGTTTTAGATCAAAGGCTAAAAACTTAATCATCAATAGCGCAAAGAAAAAGGCAGGCAACGACATCCCAATAAATGCAAATATCGTGGCTATATAGTCAAATTTCGAATACTGCTTTGTGGCTGAAATAACACCTAGAGGTACTGCAATTACTACACTTAAAGTTAAGGATAGCACCGACAACAGAAGTGTGTTTCCGATTCTTCTCGTGATGATGTCCACCACGGGTTCTTGATAACGAATAGAATAACCCAGATCTCCTGTCAACGCTCTCGAAGCCCACTTTGTATATTTTACAGGCAACGGATCATAGTAACCTATATTTTGAAGCATATTTTCAATTTCTTCTGTTGGCGTATTCGGATCTATCATAGCCGAATACGGATCTCCTGGCGCAAGGTGGATCAACGAAAAAATGATAATTGAAACGCCTACGAGCACAGGTATCATCAACAAGAGCCTTCTAATAATATATTTGTACATTTACAAACCTCACAATGCTAATCTTTATTGTCATCCTTCTAATCTTCAAAATACCATTTCTCTGTTTGATAATTAATGCCAAGTAAGCTGTTAGGTGTCACTTGAACCCCTTTGAGCTTGCCATTAATTGCCATACCTTGATGCCAATGATAGAGATATACAATCGGCAACTCTTCATTCAGGATTTTAGAGATTTCAAAATAGATTGGTTTTCTGTCTTCAATGCTCAATAGTTTGATGCCCTGTTCAGAGAGTTCATCCACTCTGCTGTTTGAAAAGCGGCTATAATTGGTGCCGTTTGGCGGTGCAAAAGCACTGTTGTATTGCATTTTCATGTCGCCTGCCACACCATTTTTATGTGCTGCAATGTAGAGTTCAAAATCACCACTCTTCATATCCGCAAGCATTGTACTGTATTCTGAAATTTGCAAATCCACTTGAACCCCAATTTCTTTGAGGGATTGCTGAATAAATGGTGCTATATTTTCCACTTGCTTGTTCCCAGAATAGTATTTAAGCGTAAACTTCACAGGTTTACCGTCTTTATACATTTGTTTATCATTTGCTTTGTACTGCCATCCTGCTTCTTCAAGCAATTCTATTGACTTTTGAGGATTGTACGAATATGTGTTTAGACCCTCTTTAGGATTCGCCCAAAAATCTGGTTGATAAGGGACATTCGCCACAGTTCCGTAGCCATAAAGAATATCTCTGACGATGGCTTCTCTATCAATTGCGTACGCAAAAGCTTGTCTAACTCTCTTATCATTTAAAATTTCAACACTGTTGTTGACGCCTAAATTCATTGCTGCATCAAAGGATATCGTATCCACGAAGATGCCTGAACTCTTATAGTACTCTAAATCATCTGGATTCATTTGTTTAACCGCAAGGATGTCCACTTCATTGTTGATAATTTGAGTCTGAGCAGTTTCTGGGTTAGCCACTTGAATGATATATTTGTCCACATGCGGTCTGCCGTTCCAGTAAAGATCATTTGCAACCATTTCTACATATTGATCGGGTACAAACTTAGAAATTTTAAAAGCGCCTGTTCCCACTGGATTTCTTAAAAGCTCTGTTTGCTCCGCTGCCTGCTTAACAGGAATATCACCCCAGACGTGTTTAGGAATAATGAGAATGCTTGTACACAATCTTTCCATCATCGTTGCATCCACGTCTTTTGTAGTGATGGTCACTGTATTTGGATCAACGATTTCAACACCACTGACGCCATCAGCTGTTCCTGTCATGTACTCATCTGAACCAGCGATTGCCTTGCCGATTGCACTATATGGCCCCGTATAGTCTGGATGGCATATAAATTCAAAAGTGAATTTCACATCCTCTGCAGTAAAGGGCTCGCCATCATGCCACTTCACGTTTTCTCTCAATTTAAAGGTCAATGTCTTTTTATCTTCCGATACTGAAAAGCTTTCAGCTAAGCAAGGTTCAAGCTCATTGACCATACTTTTTCTAAGCAGGCCTTCGAACATGACCTCCATCTCATAAACGTCAAAACTGTTGCTTTGCAACACGGGATTAAAGATGCCCGGTGCAGTTCCAAAAGCAGCATATCTTACAGTACCACCTTGTTTAATCCCAGTTTCCGTTGTCCCCTCTGAATTATTGGCTTCAGTGCTTGCTGCTGGTGTTGCTGCAGATTGATCTTTAGAATCAGCCTTGCTTGAGCACCCCATCATCATAGCCGCAATACAAATTACTAACATACTTAGAGTTAAAATCCTTTTCATAATTGTTTCCCCCTTTTAATTTTATACCTTAAAGGCTCCTTAATTTTGTAGTTTATGGCCTTTAAACCTTGATATTGGCAACCGTCTGCCTGATAAAGTACTCGAATATTTTATAGTGATGATCTTTATCCTTTGTCATGGATTCTGGATGCCATTGAACCGCTAACTTATAATTCCCCTGTTCTGATTCAATGGCCTCTATGACATCATCGCTTGCTTTAGCGATCACCTTAAAGCCACGTGCCAACTCTTTTATGCACTGATGGTGAAAGCTGTTGACCATAATGCCATCATCATAAATCGCTTTAAGAGCGGATGCCTCAGTCAGCGCAATTTTATGTGCTCTACCGCACCGCCTAGAATCCTGCCAGTGTTTAATTGTACCTGATTCTACATATGATAAGTCTTGATACAATGTGCCCCCAAAAGCAACATTGAGTATTTGCAGACCGCGGCAAATGCCAAACATCGCCTTATGATGCTGTTCAGCGTATTCAATCGCATATAGATGGAATTGATCGAGTTCTGGCTCAATATATCCTAATTTTGGCAAGGGTTCTTCATTGAAATACTGTGGACTCACATCAATTCCCCCTGTTATAAGCAGACCATCTACTTGCATAATCAATTTTTCAATTACCGATTTTTCCTTTAAAAAAGGAATAATTAAAGGTATGCCACCTGACATTTCAATGGCTGTTATATACTCTTGATTTACAAATGTACGTTCTAGTCCTGGAAATTTGCCATCTTTCTGTAATAAATTATTAGCCAATACACCAATTATTGGTTTCATAAAAGCATTTTCCTCCTACTTTCAAGTTGTCTGTGTAACAATTCTTACTCCACTCTTATTTATAGCAATTGTCATACCAATTTGAACTTTTTAGACATATTTCTCAAAATTCTGATAACTCGTTATTGAAAACTGCTCTTTTCAATCGTTTAGCGCCTTGAGCACATAAAAAAGCTCTCTTTTTACCAAAGAGAACTTCTCAATAAATACAAAAGTTTATGTCATTTACAAATTAAATAGGTTTAATAGGTTACCACAAACTCTTTTTAATAACCCATTCCATAAAAACTTTGCCTTTTTCAGTGATAACAGACCCCTTTCTCCCTTTGTATGAGATGACAAAATTCAACTGATTGAGCACATTTAAAATGCGCCTTATTTCACCTTCGCTGATATCACTATAGGTGATCTTAAGCAATTCTTCAAGACCCTGCCTTCCAATGCCCTTACCTTGAAGGTTGCTCTGCTTAATGATCGACATGAGATCATAGCATCTTTTTAATCCCACCACATCCTGTATTTCTTGTACTTCATCTTTAAAGTCAGAATCTTTATCCAATAAGTAATAGGGCAAGTTGTCCAAATGCACTTCACGATCGTGAATCAACCCAATATATGCGGCTACATTTTGAAGTTCGCGAATATTACCCGGCCATGGATACCGCAATAAAAACGCTTTTACCTCATCACTGAGCACAATGTGCTTGTCTTTGTCTATAAAATGACTGAGCAAGGGAATAATATCAGCTTTCCGCTGACGAAGCGGGGGAATATTTATCGGTAACACATTGATTCTATAATAGAGATCCTCTCTAAATTCACCTTTTCGGACCATTTCATATAGGTTTTTATTGGTTGCAACGATGACTCTCGTGTTGATTTCTATCACGCGTTGAGAGCCGATTCTCATCACTTGTTTCTCCTGTAAAACTCTGAGTAATCTCGTTTGCAAAGACAACGGCATATCCCCGATCTCATCTAGAAAAATAGACCCATTGTTTGCCAATTCGAACATGCCTGCTTTACCTTCCTTCAAAGCACCCGTAAATGCACCACCTTCATAGCCAAACAATTCGCTTTCAAGCAAATTTTCAGCAAAAGCGGCACAATTTGCAGCAATAAAAGGATGATATCCCCTTGAAGATTCACTGTGTATGGATTGAGCCAACATTTCTTTTCCAGTACCGCTCTCTCCAGAGATAAAAACCGTCAAATCGGAATTGGCAATCTTTTTTGCCAGATCTATACACGCTTTCATAACACTTGAATCCGTCTTAATCGCATCAAAAGTATAACGCGTTATAAACCCTTTATTCCTAAGCTTTTTTCTCAAATTCTGCTCAAGCGTCTTGATATAAGTGACTTCTTGAAAATTATAATAATACCCATAATTTTCGTCTAAGTACATCGTTCTGGATTTATTGATAATCACATACTTTTCTTCGTATTCGATCAATTCTTCAATCAACACTTCTCTATTGAGTATTTCCAAAGTCTCTTGATCGAATAAAACATCCAATTTCATATTTATGATATTTTGCTTAATGTTGAAGATCTTTAAAAATGCATTATTGGCAATTAAAATAGTGTTTTCATTATTGGTCAGCATAATGCCTTCACTGGATAAGTTTACAATCGTATCCAGTTGTTCATTTTTAATATAGAGTTGCCGAATCTGGCTTTTGATACCACTTTCAAATGTAATGATGGATTCCGTGTAATCAATGAGTTTCTTCGTAATTTCCTTATCGGAAATCTTCAGTTTATCTATAATCTGGATAAAGGAAGCCATGTCAATATAACGATTTCCAATATCAATGATGTTTTTTATATTTTCAGGTACTTTTCTTTTGACATTTGGTGTGATTGCAATCTTGATATCTTCATAGGTCATGCCACTCTCAAAAGGCACTAAATTAAGGTGATCAATGCCAATTTGATATAAAAGTGTCACCGTTTCAAGCGTGGTTTCTATATTGTCATTTACCACGAGAACCTTGGTTCCAGGAGGAATTTTAAAAATGGGATATAAGGCATCTTCTTTTACAGTTCTTCTCAAGACAATAATGGGTTTGTTCTCTTTCAAATGTTTCTGTGTCTTGATCGCTCGCTCCTCTGTCATCACCAACACGACATCATCTTCTATAAGATCATCCTCTTTCAAACCATTCAAGTAATAAAAATTTATTTCAGTTTGATTGCCAAAGACAATTTTCAGATTGTTTCTGAGGAAAGTTTCAAGTTCCGTTTTGACATCAATTATTACAGCAATGCTTTTCATCTAATCACCCCATCCCATAAAATCTATATGAATTTCTTATTATTTAAGCTCAATTTCAAGAGCATCGCCCTAACCCTTTGTAATTCACTGTAGTAAAAATTTTTATAATTAAACATATTACAGTAAAATAAATTACAATAAAATATGTTATAATATAATAATGTATTATAATAGAAAATAATATAATTAATTGGAGGTCAATATGAATGATTACAACTACTTGGAACAAGTCACCAATTTTTGCAAACTACTTCCTGACTTGTATACATCCGACATCGCAGTTACTGTAACAGATCTTGAAAAACACTTAGTTATAATACAACCGAAGACTTTTAAATTTAATGCAAATGTCAACGACCCCATACGAAAAGGCGGCGGACATGAAAGGGCAATTAAAACAAAGCAAACGGTTATTGCCAAGCTTCCCACCGAACTCTTCGGCTTCTCAGTCGCCACACATAGCGCCCCCATTTTCAACGAAGAAACCGGAAAAGTAATTGGCGCTATTTCAATTGCAATCTCGCAGGAAAGGGAATCCGCCATTATGGGAATGGCCTCTGAATTACTCAGTTCTTCAAAGACTATGGAGACCTTTTCTCACAACTTATTTGACTCCTCTAACAAGCTCTCCCAAAAATCAAACGATATGAACTCTAATATAGCTGCTGTCACTGATGAAATCCATAAAATGGATAATATTATCGGCTATATTAAATCTGTTTCCGAAACCTCCAACCTACTGGGGCTTAATGCCTCAATAGAAGCTGCCAGAGCTGGGGATGCTGGACGCGGATTTGCAGTTGTCGCCGAAGAAATGAGAAAGCTTGCCATCAATAGTAAAGAATCATCTGTGGAAATCTTAAAGTCCTTACAGGATTTAAAAAGCAATATCAATGACTTAATATCAGGTATTCAAGAGTTCTCAGAAATCAGTGCAAGCCAATCCAACCAAACTGAAAATATATCAGATGAGAGCAGACAATTAAATCTACTCTCAAAAAAACTTGCAGAATTTTCTAAAGAAGTCCTTTAAAAAAACTACCACTTGTCCTCTAAAATGGTTTTACGCTTAGCTTCAAACTCGGCCTCAGAAATGAGGCCGTCTTCTTTAAGCGCATTTAATTGTCTCATTCTGGTCTCGAAATCTTCACTTTTAGGCGCCTGACTATCCATTGTTTCGATGTCCATTTCAAAAGTACTTATGCCCTTTTCACTGAAGACATTATAGGCATGCATAATGGTTATTCCAAGAGCAGCCAAAGTCCAAATCACTCCAAATAAGCCAAATAGCCTCAATTGAGATATTCCAATAATCACAAATACAATACCCATAACCATTCCAATTATAGATTGAGATTTACTCGGTTTTACTCTGCTACGTCTAAACATATTTCCTCCTATGTAATATCATGCATTTTATTTTCAGGGTTTAAAACCCACTCAGCTCATTATACACGATTCATGTGACATTTTAAACAACACACGTCTCATGTATTCACGATTTGCATTTAGCAAAATACACGCTCTTATACGCTCTAAGTCATCCATTTTATTATGTACTCAAATAAATCAATTTTATTAAAAAATTCGGGTATAAATCATACATCAAACAAAAAACGTATTAATAGATTACTGATGGAGGCACTTATGTTTAATCCCAAAAAAAATCTTGTCCGGCTTTTAATTGGTCTTGTCATTGTAGTGGTGCTCTTATTTGGTAAAGGCATTAACCTGATTACCGATTTTCTATGGTTTAAATCCATTCATTTTGAGAGTGTATTTTTGACAAGACTCTTTACGAAACTCTCTCTCTTTTTACCTATTTGGCTGTTTTTAGGCCTATTTTTGACCATTTATTTTCGCATGATTTACAAATCATATCTCGCTTACCCTAGACTGCACGATGTCACTGTTAAGAAAAATCCAATCAAGCAATACAATGCCCTTGTGGGATTTGCCATTGGTGCATTCTTTTCCCTTGTGATTACCAACAGTCTATGGCTTGATTTTCTCAAGATGATCAACGGCGTTTCATTTAACCAAACCGATCCAATTTATCATTTAGATATCAGCTTCTACATCTTTGTGCTCCCTTTTTTAAGGACGCTGATGGGGCTCCTAATCGTTTTTTTGGGATTGATCATTTTGGGGACTGCTCTACTTGAATTTATACTGATCAATCAAAGGTACCCCAATGTTATGGATATTACAATGGAGACCATCTCCAACAGTTTAAAAGGACCTTTTTTGAGAAGTCTCTTTAAAAAGATCAGCTACCTGCTTGCCTTTTGCTTTTTATTGCTCAGCGGTTTTTATTTAACCAATACTTTTGAATTGCTGTATTCCACACGCGGTGTGGCTTTTGGCGCCAGTTATACAGACATCGCTGTCACCCTTTGGTCTTACCGCACATATGCTCTACTCGCAGTCGTTTCGGCAGCGTTGACGTTATTCGCATTTCATAAGAACAAGCTGCGCCTGTTTGCTTTGGGCCCGATCATGATTATAGTGGCAGGGATTGTATTTAGCGTTGCAGGCGCCATCGTTCAACAACTTATTGTCGAGCCCGATGAAATTTCCAAGGAAACAGAATACTTGAAATACAATATTGAATTCACTCAAAAGGCCTACAACCTTGATGCTGTAGACCTTGTGGAATACCCCTATGCGGAAGATCTGACACAGACCTCTATTCAGAAGAACGATGAAACCATAAAAAATATTCGCATTAACGATGCGAGACCCCTTAAGCAAACCTTTAATCAGATTCAAAGCATCAGACTCTATTATGATTTTTATGATATTGATGTGGATCGCTACAAGATTAATGGCGAATATACCCAAGTGTTCATAACCCCTAGGGAACTCAATCAATACAAACTGGACAACAAGGCCATGACTTGGCTCAACCAATATCTCAAATATACGCATGGCTACGGGATCGTTATGTCACCAGTGAACAGGGTTACAGATGAAGGACAGCCCGAACTCCTCTTCAAAAATATTCCGCCAATCACAGATACGGACCTTCGAATCACACAACCAGAAATATATTTTGGCGAACAAACAGAAAAGTATATTATCGTGGGCTCTGGTGAGAAAGAATTTGACTATCCCAGTGGTTCGGATAATGTGGAGACGATGTATTCAGGCAGTGACGGCATTTCGCTTCACGGTTTAAATCGCTTATTATTCGCCTATAAAGAACAGAGTCTCAAGCTTTTGGTTTCTAATAACGTTACCCGTGACAGCAAAATCATTATCAATCGCAACATTATTGAACGCGTCAATGCCATTGCACCGTTTTTAAAATATGATTCGAATCCCTATATTGTCCTAAATGACATGGATGGCAAACTGTACTGGATCATCGATGCCTATACAGATACCCCCTACTATCCTTATTCTCAAAGGTTTGACTTCCAAGAGGATTCCATCAACTACATTCGCAATGCTGTAAAAGTCGTTGTGGATGCCTATGACGGCACGGTTCATTTTTACACTTTCGACGACAAAGATCCCCTGATTCTGACGTATAAACACATCTTCCCAAAATTGTTTTCCGACAGAGAGGATTTCCCAGAAGGTCTTGAAGCACATGCAAGGTATCCACAAAATTTATTCGATTTACAAGCCTCAGTCTATCAAAAATATCACGTGGACAATCCTGTTGTCTTTTATAATGGTGAAGATGTTTGGGATCTTGCCACTGAAAAATACATGGACAATGTTCAAACCATGGCCTCAAATTACGTGATGTTTAAAATTGAAGACAAGGCCGAATTTGCCTTAATTATGCCATATACGCCGAAAGGTAAGCCCAACATGACTTCGCTATTGGTGGCTCGGAATGATGCCCCACATTACGGAGAAGTCTTTCTCTATAGGTTTCCAAAGGATAAAACAGTTCAAGGCCCAATTATGATTGAGTCTAGAATTGACCAAGATTCGCTTATTTCCCCTCAGTTTACACTTTGGGGGCAACAAGGCTCCAGTGTACTCAGAGGCAACCTGATCGTCGTACCCATTGAATCGTCACTCTTGTATGTGGAACCCATCTATATACAGTCTGATAATGCCGATAGTCTTCCCGAAATGAAACGCGTCATCATTGCATACAAAGATCAAATTGTCATGGAGAGCACCCTAAAAGCGGGGCTCGATCAACTCTTTGGCAACAAGCAGCAACAAGACTTGACACTTCAGACGATTGAAACTTTAATCAAACAGATTGATCATAAATTTGAACTCACTAAAGAGTCCATTGATGAGCTCGAGCAATTGTTGGAAGAACTCAAAAAACAGATTAAGTAAAATCGACAATTCTTCTCCTTATAAAGTTTCAAGTTGAATGCCAACTCAAAAAAGACCTCCTCCAAGTGAGCCTTTAATGCGTCCCCTCTTTGACGGCCTATACCTTCAAAGAGGGGACGTATCCTTTTAAGTCTGACTTTTAGAGATCGATTCAAGCCTTCTAAAGCAAGCACTTTTTAAGAAAGATCAGTCCTGCACAGCATAGTGCCATAAGAGTTTTGCAGTGTTCTCTATTGCTTTAACATGTGTTCTTTCATAGTGATGTGTGCTGTCAACGCCTGGTCCAATACAGGCAAAATTCACATTAAAACCTTGCAATACCCCTATACTCGCATCTGAACCATATCGGTTGTAGACATCCACATGATGATCTATGTTGTTTTGGACGCAAACTTCTGCTAATGTTTGTCTCAATTTATAATCATAGGGTGTTCTGCTGTCTTTTGCCGCTATTGAAACCGCAAATTCAGTACTTGTTTGTCTCGGTCCCACTGGACCTATATCTATGGCAATCAAGGTATCTGTTTTAGGGGGGATATAACTCACGCCATGTCCAATTTCTTCATAGTTGCTGATGCAGAAATGGAGTGTGTATTTTGGCGTTAACCCTTTTTCTTTAATCGATTTGCAAAGTCCTAAAATGATGGCAACTGCAGATTTATCATCCAAATATCTCGATTTGATAAAGCCGTTTTCACATTGTACATAACGCGTTTCAAACGATACAAAATCACCCACATTAACGCCGAGAGCACGTGTCATATCCGCATTATCCGTCACAGCATCTAAGCGTACCTCAACCGTTTCGTCTGTTCTCTCCATTGTCCTTACCAATTCTGAATCAATGTGAATTGAAGCGTGAATAGGCATTAGACTGCCTGTGATTGGCACGCCATTGTTTCGATGGACCAAGACATTCTCACCTTCCACAGAATTCCATGAGAATCCACCAATTTGAGCCAATAGCAATCTGCCATTGGGTTTAATTTCTTTTACGATTGCACCCAGTGTATCCACATGCCCTGAGATCATTTTTTGCGCCTCATCGTCAACGCCCTTTATAGTCACCATTAGAGCGTTTTTATTGGTTCGAGAGACTGAATATCCCATGCGAACAAACTCTTTCTCAATATAAGCGGTACAAGATTCTGTGAAGCCACCCGGGCTTGGAATTGCCATTATTGCTTCCATACATTCTAAAATATACGCCATTTGTGTTTCCATATGCACTTTCTCCTTTTATTCATTTTATAAAAATAATTTAAAGCCATGCTTTAATGGCTTATTTGTCAGAATGGCCCAAATCAAAACAGCCATCATTTCATACACATTTTAGATTTGAACTCTTGCCATCAAACAAGTATAATATATCAATACTTGTAAGCAAAACAAGCCACTATTATCGGTGTGAGTATAAAAATATAGAGCCTTTGGTTTTGGGGGTGAAGTTTATTTATAATCAAAAGTTTAATCGGGAAGAATATGCCCTAACAAGGCAAACTTTTTTAAAAGTTTTTAGCGCTGTCGGCGAACTGCAATGTTATAAGCGTGGCACAACGATCCAGATTGCCTTTGGCGAAGAAATCATGTTGATTACTGGTGGTCGTGCCAAAGTCATGGCCTATAGCGAAAACGGACACTCACGACTCCTTTATATACTCTCTTCAGGCGATTTATTTGGAGAGATCGATTCCTATGTTGAGCACAGTCCTGATATCGATGTGATTAGTCTGACAGACATACAAGCAGTTATGATTCCTACACAGCTCTTCAAGGCCACTCTTTTAGCACGTCAAGGACTCTACGATCATTTAATCCTGAGTATTATAAGAAAGTATCAAATTATTAGGTCACAACTTTCTGATACTGCTTTCAGAGACTCTCACGGCAAAATAGCGGCCCTGTTGTTGCGGATTTGCTCACAAGAAGGTATCTATCGCAATGGTTATTGTGAATTTCACTATTTAAAGCATCATGAGATCGCATCGTTGGCCGGCTGTTCACGTGTTACGGTTACGCGTATACTGCATGATTTTATCAGTCAAGGCATTCTCGGTATTGAGAAGGACAAGATGATCCTCTATAGTGAAGCCTTGCTCAGGCAGCAACTTGTCCAAGGCACTCGCAATTAAAGTATATCCTATAACAACAATTATAACGATTCTATGCATAATAAGTTGTAGTCTAGGATACCAAATTTATTTTTTTTTAAATTTCAGCCTACTCTTTACAATTTTGTCCTTGCTTTTCTAAACATTACTTGGTAAAATGGACGTGCGTTAAGTTAAAAACTAATATTCTTAATAATGTATCTTTCAACGCTGATAATTATGACCACTTCTTTATTGAGGTGAAGGCCATACGGACAGCCGGGTCAAATGCCGATTAGCAACTTTAGTTGCTTTATTGATTGAGTTAAAAGCTCAAATTTTATAAGTTGGTTACTTTATAACCAGTGTATATGCACATCAACTTGTGAAACAGTCAATAAGAGTGGTAAAAGTAATTAATTGCTGTATAGACTCTGATGATACTAAATATATTTTGAATATTGATGATGAGACGTATGTCTGGGTGCTTTGTCGCTACAGATGAATGTATCTGTTTTAATATGTAAATTATATTGTAAACAAGTGTTACACGCATATATGCGAATACACTTGTTTTTTTGTTGCTTCAGTAGGCACTCAATAAAATTTTATTTATAAAGGAGAGTAAAAATGGGAAAAGTACTTGTCATTGGCTGCGGTGGTGTGGCTCAGGTTGCCATCCAAAAATGTGTTCAAAACAGCACTGTATTCGAGGAAATTTGTATCGCAAGCCGTACGAAATCAAAATGTGATGACTTAAAAGCAAAATTAGAAGGTAGCAAAACAAAGATTACAACTGCAAAAGTAGACGCAGATAATGTAGATGAATTGATCGCTTTAATCCAAGCGGAGAAACCTGATCTCGTGATGAACTTGGCATTACCATACCAAGACTTGACGATTATGGACGCTTGCTTAGCAACTCAAACCAACTATTTGGATACTGCAAACTATGAGCCTCATGACACTGCAAAATTTGAATACAAATGGCAATGGGCTTATCGTGAGCGCTTTGAAGCTGCTGGTATCACAGCACTTTTAGGCAGTGGTTTCGATCCTGGTGTTACAAGCGTTTTCTCTGCACATGCACTTAAACATCACTTTGATGAAATTGAATATATCGATATTTTGGATTGTAACGGTGGCGATCACGGCTACCCATTTGCAACAAACTTCAACCCTGAAATCAATATCCGCGAAGTCACTGCCAACGGCAGCTACTGGGAAAATGGCGCATGGGTTGAGACTGAACCTATGGCAATCAAACGCGTCTACAACTTCCCAGAAGTGGGGCAAAAAGACATGTATCTTTTACACCATGAGGAAATTGAGTCACTTGCCCTCAATATTCCAGGTGTTAAACGCATCCGTTTCTTCATGACTTTTGGTCAAAGCTACCTCACTCACTTGAAGTGTCTTGAGAATGTGGGCATGACTTCTATTGAGCCTATAGAATTTGAGGGCAAGCAAATTATTCCATTGCAATTCTTAGCCGCAGTATTGCCAGATCCTGCATCATTAGGCCCTCGTACTAAAGGCAAAACCAATATTGGTTGTATCTTCCGCGGTAAAAAAGACGGCAAAGATAAAACTTACTATGTCTACAATGTTTGTGATCACGAAGCATGCTATGCAGAATTGGGCTCTCAAGCCATTTCCTATACTACGGGCGTTCCTGCAATGATTGGCGCAATGATGCTCTTGACTGGCAAATGGGATAAAAAAGGTGTTTACACAGTTGAAGAGTTCGATCCAGATCCGTTCATGGAGGAACTTGGCAAATGGGGTCTGCCTTGGCAAGAAAGCTTTGACCCAGAGCTTGTAGATTAATGATGAAGTTTTCAGAGTTACCTACACCTTGCTTCGTCGTAGATGAAGCTCTCATTGAAAAAAATTTAAAAATATTAAAGGGCGTCTCTAAGCGTACAGGCTGTAAAATCGTCTTAGCTCAAAAAGCATTTTCAATGTACAAAATGTATCCATTGATTGGCGAATACTTGGACGGTGCAACCGCAAGCGGTTTGTTCGAAGCACGTCTTGGATTTGAAGAAATGGGGAAAGAAAATCACGTTTTCTCCCCTGCTTATCGTGAAGATGAAATCGATGAAATTATTACTCTATGCGACCACATTATCTTTAATTCCTTCTCTCAAGCTGAGAAGTATAAAGGCAAGGTTTTAGAAGCCGGTAAAAAAGCAGGGTTGCGAATTAATCCAGAGTACTCCACACAAGTGGATCATGCCATCTATGATCCGTGTGCCGTGGGCTCACGTTTCGGTGTAACCCTGGAGCATTTTAAAGCAGAACTGCTTGATGGTATCTCAGGACTTCACTTTCACACGCTTTGCCAACAAAACTCAGATGACTTAGAAGCCACTCTAAATGTGATCGAAGCAAAATTTGGGCCGTGGCTATCTCAACTTGAGTGGATCAACTTTGGGGGCGGCCATCACATCACCCGAGAGGATTATGATCTTGCCTTGCTTGAAAAATGCATTCATCGCATGCAAGATCAATACGGCTTAGAGGTTTACTTAGAACCCGGTGAAGCCGTAGCACTCAATGCAGGTTATTTGGTTACAACCGTACTGGACATTCAAGAAAATGGCATGTCTATTGCCATTTTAGACACTTCTGCAGCTTGTCACATGCCAGATGTTTTGGAAATGCCCTATAGACCCCCTCTCTTTGGATCAGGTGAAGTCGGTGAAAAAGCCCATATGTACAGACTTGGTGGCAACACTTGTCTTGCAGGTGATGTCATAGGCGATTACAGCTTTGATCAACCTCTAAAAATCGGAGATCGCTTGGTATTTGGTGACATGGCAATCTATTCCATGGTAAAGACCAACACCTTTAATGGTATGGCATTGCCTTCAATTGCAATTCAAGATAAAGATGGAGATTGTTACCTTGTACGTCAATTTGACTATTTAGACTTTAAGACGAGATTGGGCTAAAATTCAGAAACTAAAATCTACATGAAATAACCTTTATGCGGAAAAGGGGCAATCGGTAAATGAATGACATTTCCGAAGCCCTTTTTTATATTTCATCGTTGGATTGACAACTTGATTCCAACTGATTAAACTTAAATCGATTGTATTTTATTTTTAATAGATTGTGTATTTTTCCCAAAATCAGATTGTGTATTTATTAAAATTTAACTTTCCCAGAAAGGTGAAACCATGAAAACAAATATAATACTCGAAGATATTTCTGATGGTCAAAGATATGACATCCATGACATGGTAAAAGCAGATACTGGTGGCTGTAACAGCTGTAGTGCTTGTTGCCACAATGTGGGCGATTTGGTCACTCTAAATCCATTTGACGTCTATAACATTACAAGTCATTTGGGCGTCACATTTGATGCATTATTAGACGACAAAATCGAACTTCGTCTCAATGGAAAATTGACTTTACCTCATTTGAAAATGCAGGGCGATCTTGGCCGATGTAGCTTTTTAGATCAGGCAGACCGTTGCGCAATCCATGCACAGCGACCTAATATTTGCCGCCTTTTTCCCCTGGGCAGAGTCTACGAAGATGATGATTTTAAGTATTTCTTACAAAAGGACGCCTGTGTAAAACCGCATTTGAGCAAGGTTAAGATCAAACACTGGATCGACATTGATCACTATGAAGCAAACAAAGCCTTTATCCTCTCATGGTATAAGCTCATTAAAGCACTCAACTTTCGCACAAAATTCATACATGATGATGAATCACTAAAAGAGCTTAACACTTATTTGCTAGATACTTTCTACCGAACATCATTAAAAACCGATGTGTCTTTCTACGCTGCTTTTAATGAACGATTGCCAGAAGCTAAAAATCATCTAGGCATTCTTTAGTGCTGTTATATATTGAATACCGTTCTTCACTTCTTATTAAACCCACATCGCTCATATAGATTCATAAGATATAGTCTATCTTCATAACAATCCAGTCGCAAATATGAAACCCCAGCTTGCCTTGCCATCTCCTCAATCAAGGATATGCTCTTTTGAGCGTACCATAAACCAGAAAATTCCAATTTAATCACAAGTTTATGGATATACTTACCGACAACATAATATTTTAAATTTGCAGCAACCTTTAAAAATGTAATGATTTCTAATATGGAATCTTTACATTTTCTATTGACATATCCTTCATAATGTTTAATTATTACTAAGAGGGTATAAATAGCACAGTACAATCAATAGCGTCGTATGACAATTTTTAAAGGAATAGGTGATTACATTATGGACTTATTAACTTTGGCGCGTTTACAATTCGCTGCAACTACTGTTTACCATTTTTTGTTTGTCCCTTTAACACTGGGGTTATCCTTCTTAGTGGCATGGATGCAGTACAAGTATTACAAGACACACGACCAAGCGTGGGATACGCTCACGCGATATTTTGGCACCTTATTTTTAATCAATTTTGCTGTTGGCGTTGTAACCGGTATTGTTCAAGAATTTCAATTCGGTATGAATTGGTCAAACTATTCACGATTTGTAGGTGATATTTTTGGCGCACCACTTGCCATTGAAGCACTTGCAGCTTTCTTTCTTGAATCTACTTTCCTTGGCCTCTGGATCTTCGGTCGAGATAAATTATCGCCAAAACTCCACTTGGCCACCATTTGGATCGTTGCGTTTGCCTCATCTCTGTCCTCATTGTGGATTCTGATTGCAAACTCATTTATGCAGTCACCAACTGCATTCAAAATCGTTGAAACAGCATTTGGCCCACGTGCTGAAATGACTGACTTCTGGGCACTAATCACCAATCCTCATGTCTTGAGGCAATTTCCTCATGTTTTGGCATCTGGACTCGCAACTGGCGCAATCTTCGTATTGGCCATCAGTGCACTCAACTTACTTATGTCTCACAAAAATGATGTCTTCAAAAAACTGATTAAACCCATGTCCATTGTCGGTGCCATTGCGCTGATTTTATCCGTGGGTGCTGGTGATGCTCAAGGCAAGTATATCGCAAAACATCAACCTATGAAACTTGCCACCTCTGAAGCGCTTTGGGAAACCACAGCCAGTGCACCTTTTTCAATCGTTTCTGTCATAGATGAAAAACGTGGTATGAATGGTGTCTCAATAGAAATTCCTTACGCGCTGAGCATCTTGGCCACCAACGATCCCAACGCAACGGTCCAAGGTATCAACGACTTGCAAAAACAGTATGAAGCAGAATACGGTCCCGGTGATTATACCCCACCGGTTGCACTGATGTTTTACAGCTTTAGAGCTATGGTTTATGCCGGTACTTTGATGTTGATTGTCATGATTCTATCCATCATTTTTTCTAAAAAATTGCAGCAACACAGATGGTATTATGTGATTTTAGTCTTGATGCTGCCTTTACCTTATCTGTGCAATACAGCAGGATGGATTTTTGCTGAAGTAGGCCGTACCCCTTGGATTGTACAAGGCATTCTCAAACTCCAAGACGGTATTAGCACTGCCGCTTCCGCTAATGCCACAACTGTCTTAATCAGCTTAATTGGCTTTGTTGTCCTTTATGGCATTTTAGCCATCATAGACGTTTCACTAATGGCTAATTTCATCAAAAAAGGATTGAAAAATATAGATCAAACCATTCAGGAAGAAAAAGAGGTGGTTACAACATGGTAAGTTTATCAACGTTATGGTTTATACTCATAGGCATCCTATTTACTGGATTTTTATTTTTAGAAGGTTTTGATTTCGGCGTAGGCGCACTTGTGCCTTTTGTGGCAAAAAATGATGCTGAAAGACAGATTGCCATCGGTACCATTGGGCCCGTTTGGGATGGCAATGAAGTTTGGCTTCTCACCGCTGGTGGTGCCATGTTTGCCGCTTTTCCCTATTGGTATGCAACGATGTTTAGCGGTTTTTACTTGGCGCTTTTCCTAGTGCTTGTGGCACTCATCGTCCGAGGCGTCACTTTTGAATTTAGAAACAAAGACGCCTATCGAATCTGGAGAGAAAATTGGGACACCGCTCTTAGCATCTCGAGCATTCTACCAGCAATTCTATTTCCAGTTGCCTTTGCAAATTTAATTGGAGGGACACCACTTGCCATACAAAATGGTCGTCTTGAATATATCGGCGGTTTCTTTGATCTGTTAACACCCTTTACGCTCAGTGCAGGTATAGCTGGATGCGCTTTTCTGCTCTATCATGGCGCTGTTTATCTTGCACTTAAATCCAGCGGTAAAGTTGAAGCGCGCAGTATTGCTCTTGGACAAAAACTTGGTATCGCTACCCTTGGTACAGCTCTATTGCTTGCTCTTATGGCATGGATCACATTGGGCATAAATGGTGTGCTTTCGCCACTGTTATTTGTCTTAGCAATGCTTTTAGCCGTATGCTCTTATCTCGTCTTCACGAAAGGCAAGTACAAGTTAGCTTTGGCACTGAACTTCTTAGTCATTGTATTTGGCATGGCTTCCCTGTTCACAGGTCTCTTTCCAAACGTCATGATTTCAAGCCTAGATCCAAGTCTGAGCCTGAGCATTGCCGATGCCGCTTCAAGCAGTTACACGCTTAAAACCATGACCATTATTACAGCCACATTGCTTCCAGTCGTTCTACTCTATCAACTTTGGACATTCAAAGTGTTTAAATCCAGAGTAACTATAAATGATGTAAAATATTAGTATTTGAGGCGATTATGATTGATAAACTCTTAATGACTGCAATTAAAAATAGAACACATTATTACACTCAGTTAATCGCACTCAGTTTGCCCATTGTTTTTTTAACGATATTTCAAGCCGTCTCCATGGGGTGGATTATAGACGCGGTGTTCCTAAAACGGACACCGCTTCAACAGCTTATATTTCCACTTGCCTTGCTCGCATGTGTTTTCATTCTTAGACCGTTTTTTAACGGTCTATTTGAATGGCAAAATCGAAAAGAAACCGCACTGGCAAAACAAAATCTTAGGGCCCAAATTACACATGCACTGCGTCTGCAATTAATCTACCAAGGTCAGGATCAAGATGAATTTCAAGATCGAGTTCAAGACCAGAACCATATCACAGGCAGATATGCGACATTGGCTTGTGAAGGTGTAGAACATACAGACGCCTACTATGCTGAGTTTGTCCCTCAAATCTTCATCATGATCATCAACACGATTTTTGTTCTTGGTTTTGCTTTTTATCTGGACTGGATCAGTGCTTTGATCATGATGGTTACAGCACCTCTTATCCCGCTGTTTATGATGCTGATCGGCAAAACGGCTGAGGGCGTTCATCAAAAACAGTGGCAAACACTAAAGCGCATGAACGGTCACCTCATGGATCTCCTTCGGGGGATGACAACACTTCACTATTTTGAGAGACATCTTAGCCAAGTTGAATCCGTAAGACAAACCAGTGAAAATTTCAGAAAGAAAACGATGTCCGTTATGAAATTGACATTTCTTTCTGCTTTGACTTTAGAACTCACCGCCACACTGAGCACTGCTGTAATCGCAGTTTCACTAGGCGTGCGCCTCCTCTATGGTCAACTGTCTTTTCTTTCAGCATTGATCATTTTACTCATGACACCAGAATACTACACACCCTTGAGGCAATTGGGACTCAAATATCACGCGGCACTCAATGCCAAATCGGTTTCATCACAACTCAAATCCTTGTTGGATCAGATGCCCAATCCCAACGCTGCGGAGATACAAGAATTGATTGAGATTCAAAGCAATATGGATACACAGAAATCTAACAGACCAGCAGATTCTTCTAGTCTATCTATAGAGCACGCTCACATGGACAATTCACGGGTTTTTTCGCTGCATGCCATTCAATTTACATATTCCAATGGCAAAAATATCTTTTCAAATCTCAATCTTGAAATACACACAGGTGATCGCTTGGCCATTGTAGGGAAAAGCGGTGTGGGCAAGACAACCCTCCTCAAAATATTAATGGGTGTTCTAAAACCTACTTGCGGCAAAATTTATCTGTTTGAACATGATATAACGACCTACCCTGAGTCCTTTTTCTATGATTCGATCGCTTTTGTAGCACAAAAATCTAAAGTGTTTAACGGTAGCGTACTGGACAATTTAAAATTTGGACGACCAAACGCCTCTGTGAAAATCGTCGAGAAATACTGTGCGCTTACTGGATTTGATGCGATTATTCACAAGCTTGAATGCGGCTATGAAACGATCCTTGGAGAAGGTCATCAATCGCTCAGTGGCGGTGAATCACAGCTTCTATCTTTAACAAGAGCATGCATTAGAGAAACACCCATCTTCATTTTAGATGAGCCGACAAGTGCCGTTGATCCTGAAAGTGAAAAGCGTATTGTGGAAGCACTTGCAAAAATTGCAACCGATAAAACCCTGATTATCGCCTCACATCGCGAGGCAGTCGTCAACCTTTGCCATCAGAAATTGGAACTGGGAGGTGAAGCTGATGTTTAATGCTTTGCCTTCACTCAAAAAGTTATTGAGTTTGATCCAAGGCAATCGCCAAAAATTACTCTGGCTCTCCGCAATAACATCCTGTGCCACAGTTTTGGCTTCTACTAGTTTAATGGGCTTTTCTGCGTTTATCATCTCTTATGCTGCTTTACAGCCTTCTATTGCGGAAATTTTAGTGCCTGTAACCGCAGTGCGTTTTTTTGGGTTATCTAGAGCTATTTTAAGATATATTGAACGCCTCTTATCACATAATACAATTTTCACCTATCTGAGTCGCTTGCGCGTTAGGCTATATGATGGCGTGAGTCACATGAGCGGTGAACGTTTGCTCAGGCTTAATCGATCGGATACTCTAAATGTTTTAACGTCTGATATTGAGACGCTTCAAGACGTTTTTTTGCGCGGAATACTGCCACTGCTCAGCAGCTCACTTCTGTATCTTGCTATGCTGATGGCCATGATCAAGATTAACTTTGCATTAATGCTTGTCCTCGCAATATTCTATCCACTTGCCACACTTGGCATGGCTTTAATCGCCAAAAAACTCACACTGGGTAAAAATAAGCGTTTTGCCGAGCGATTAGGGGCCTATAAAATACAGTTTACTATTTTTTCAGACCATTTATCCGAACTCAACTGGAATAAGCGTACAGCTGAATTTGAAGATGCCCTCAAACAAAGTTCTGTTGAGCTTGAACAAGATATGCAAAGTATCTCGTTTGGTAAACTCCTTGCCACCCAAGGACAACAATTCATGATTAATATGAGTGTATTTACAACACTCCTAATTGCCATTCTACTCGTTGAGAAGAATGCACTTTCGGGTATATACCTAGCTGTTTTCACACTTATTATGTTTAGTTTTTATGAATCCGCACCAGCCTTTTTAACCCTTTTCCAAAAGTTAGAATCTGGCAATTATAGTGCTGAAAGAATGCTTGAACTGGCTGAACGCAAGGATACTTTACCCACTAGTTTTCCGAAAGCATCCAGCAGTATAGCGCCCAAATCCATTCAATACAAAAATCTCAATTTTAAATACGAAGGTGCCTCTGTGCAACTCAGTGATATTAATTTTTCTATCCATTCCAATATGAAAATCGCAATTGTTGGACCATCAGGATCTGGAAAAAGCACGCTTGCTGCATTAATCTGCGGTTTATTAGCACCTCAATCTGGGGAAATCATCTACCAAAATGAGTCTGTAGATTTAAATCACTCAGAACAATTGATGTCAAACTTCTCCATTATTAATCAAGACGTTTATCTATTCCACCAACGTCTATTAGATAATTTGCGCCTTGCCGATAACGATTGCAGTCTTCAACAAATTAAGGAAGCGCTTGTTTTCGCTGGTTTAAGTGAATGGGTTGACTCTGGATGGATTGAAACCAATCCGTGGATCGGTGAAGATGGCATGACATTATCTGGCGGTCAGAAGCAACGGCTAGGACTTGCACGCGCATTACTTCGCAAAGCACCTTATCTTATTTTAGATGAAGCATTCGCAGGACTTGACATTGAAACAGAGTCCAGAGTACTTAATAACCTTTTAGCCTTAGAGGATAAAAGTCTGATCTGGATCACACACAGATTGGTTCAGATGGATCAAATGGATATGATCTATGTTATGGCAGATGGTAAAATCATCGCCAAAGGCACTCACAGTGAATTGATTATAAGTTGTGACCTCTATCGACAATCTTTTCAATTAAGTTGCCCTTAGATTAAAGGTAATTGATCTCATAAAAAAGGCGAGTATCGTATTTGATTTACACGATACTCGCTTTTCATATGCATATTATGCCACTGCTGCTAGTGTGTTGACGCTATTACTGGTGTCAGTGTCAGTGTCAGTGCTATTGCTATTGCCATTATCCCTGTTTTTATTGCCGTTATTATTTTAATCTTCTTCGTTTTCGCCACCTAATAATCTAAAAGCATTAGAGACTTTCTCATACTCTTCATCACTTTCTATTTCAGTGAGTTCTACCGAATCATCGTCATATTCTGAAAAGCCATAGAGCAATGCAAGATCTTCATCTGGATGTAACAAAGAGATATACTCTTTACCTTCTACTTCAAAGATCTCAATAATCGGACAGACTAATTTTTCACCATTTTCAAGCTCAAGGGTCATGGTTTGAACATGTTCATGGTCATGCTCATGACCACATCCGCAACCACATGAATTTTCTATCGTATTTTTTTCATTTTTTAAATCAGACATTTTGTCACCTCATCCATATTGTTTCCTTGATTATACACGGAAATCACATGGATGTCGACATGCTTTCCATAAGGGAAAAATGGAAATAAGTTTCACGCATATTTGAAAACACCTTGACAAAGTAAATACAACGGCATATTATATACATATTCTCATATGTGCATATGTGTATAATGATTCATATGAAGCACTGGAAGGAGTTAATAATGAATCAATTAACCGCTATTTTCAAATTATTATCTGATGAAACGCGTTTAAGGATACTTGTCCTTTTATACCATCATGATTTGTGTGTCTGCGAACTTAGTGGCATACTAGATGCACCGCAACCTAGAATATCAAAAAACTTATCTAAATTTAGAGATCAAAATTTAGTGATGGATATGCGACAAGAAAAGTTTGTTTTTTACACTTTGAAAAAAGACAATTTGATACTGCTTCATGCGCTTCAAAACATCATAGATTATCTCGATGACTATCCTGTACTCGTCAACGACCTTGATCGACTCCAAAATCTGCTTGAAGATAAAAAATACGTACACCGATGTCCTACTCTCTAAAATAGATTTTAAATCAAGAAATAGATAAAAAATGAGGTGGCTCATTATGCAAAATAAAAATCAGCCGATTCCAAGACTTAAATCAATATCCTTCTTGATGAACAAATACACGCACGCAGTTGCACCACATCCCTTTAAAATTTCCAAAGATTCGATTCTTCTCTTAAATGCCACTGCGCTCTCTTTTACTTCTTATAGAATCGCTTTTGACGTGTTGACACCTGTGTTTGCACTGATATCTAACCCTTACGCCAAAGCGAAAATGATCAACATTGCATCTTTTAATACTGCACTATTCAGTATGATAGGCGCCCTATCCTTTAAATTATCTTCACTCATTCCAGTTAGAGCAATGAACGGTGCTTTCGGAACAAGTATTTTTCCGATAACTACGGCGCTTGTTTTTCTTTCAAAAACTTATGGCACTTCAGCTATATTCTATAATGCAATCTATATCATCCTTACTGTGGGTATCATTTCCACAGTCTTTGTTGCACAATTTAAAACGTGGAAGAGCCAGAGTTATTATAATGCACCTGCTTAAAACTAAAACCAAAGGAGGTAAACTATACAAAAAAATCCGGTACACAAAAGGGCACAAAAGAAAATGGGATAATTACCAAAACCTCTAGAGAACCTTGCTATATTTCATATGAATATTTTGCTAGGCTACTTTGAGTTCCCCAAAAAAATAAGACAATACATATTTGAGCCATTAGTACTTTATCAAATTCTCAAAAGTGTATTGTAAATAAGATTAAGACCGCAAGCAGAGTGTAATGACATCTGAAGTTATGACATCTGAAGTTATGAAAGCTTACTCAGTTTCTAAATTCCCAAAATCAGCTTCATCTATTTCTGCACTTACAAAAGGGATGGCTGAATTACATTGAATCGAGGTGGAAAAAATGTCTAATAAACAACATGAACACAATCACGACCACGAACATGACCATAAACACGGACATGACTGCAACCACGATCACGAACATGATCATGGGCACGAACACGGACATGACTGCAACCACGATCACGAACATGATCATGGGCACGAGCATGGACATGACTGCGATCACGATCATGAACATGATCATGGGCACGATCACGGACACGACTGCGACCACGATCACGGACACGATCATGGGCACGAGCACGGACACGACTGCGAACATGATCACGGACATGATCACGGACATGATCATGGGCACGGACACGGACATAGTCACGGACACGGACATGCCCACGATATTTCAAATCTTTCGGGCAAGAAAATATTTTGGGTTACAGTATTAAATGCCACGATCACCATTGCAGAGTTTGTAGGCGGATTATTATCTGGAAGTTTGGCCCTACTCTCTGATGCAATCCACAACCTAAGCGATACCATTGCCATTGCGCTCTCCTATTTTGCAAATAGAATTGCAAGCAAGCCAAAGGATAGCAAACGCACCTATGGTTACAAAAGAGCAGAAATTTTATCTGCATTTATCAATGCTTCTGTGCTCATCGCACTTTCTCTAATGCTCGTTGTGGAAGCTATAAAAAGATTTAAATCACCTGAAGAAATTAACGGCACTTTAATGATTGTAGTCGCTGCTATTGGCCTTATCGCCAACTTAATTTCCGTTTTCCTATTAGAAAAGGATTCCCATGGCAATTTAAACATTAAGTCCAGCTATCTGCACTTACTAGGCGATACCGTTTCTTCAGTAGGCGTACTAGCAGGCGGTTTAGCCATTAAACTATGGGGCATTGTATGGATTGACCCTATTGTCACGATTCTTATTTCACTTTATATTTTACGTGAGGCTTGGCACGTCGTCAAAGCGACAATTGACATTTTAATGCAATCTGCACCTGCTCTTGATTATGAGGCCATTAAAAGAGATGTCGAAAAAATTCCTAACATTAAAAACATACACCATGTACACGCATGGATGATCAATGAGAGAACCATCTATTTTGAAGCACATCTAGATATTGAAAACATGATGCTCTCAGAGGTCGAAAAAATATACGAGCAAGTGGAACGCCTTCTTAAAAAGCATTACAACGTTGATCATGTAACTTTACAGGCAGAAGTCAACAACTGCCCGTCCAAAGATATGTTTAAAATCTAAACTGCAAAACGCACGAAATAGTATACCAAAAGGATTTTTTGACTTATAATTATAATCAAGAATAAAATAAATTCTATATTTATAAAGGAGATTTATATGTCAAAGAAATGGTATCCAGTCATCAACACTGAGACTTGTACTGAATGTGGTGCTTGCGTAGCAAAATGTTCACATGGTGTCTATGAAACCGGCACAAACACTCCTAAAGTGATCTATGCAGAAGGTTGTGTTGATGGATGTCGTGGCTGTCAAAATTTATGTCCATCTCATTCTATAGACTATGTTGGTGATACAGGACAAAATTCAAGTTGTGGGTGTAGTTGTTCGTGCGTTTAAGTATCTGCTTTACAGTAATTTTAAAGCCTACGGCAAAAAAGGTTATGCATCTTATAAAATGTATAACCTTTTTTATGCCCTCGCCTTATTTAATTGTACATGTATGCCTAAAAAACATATGTCTAAGATTTGTATCTGCAAACACTGTTCTTCCCTGATTTTTTTGCCTCATAAAGTGCTTTATCTGCCCTGGATACCAATTCTATCTCAGTGAGCTCCTCTTCAAATTCCGAAACACCAAAACTAGCCGTAAGATGACCCACGCCAGAAAAGATATGATTGCTGACCTTCTCCCGAAATTTTTCAGCCACTTTCTGCCCCTCAACAGCATTCTTTCTAGGAAGAATGACCATAAATTCTTCGCCGCCCCAACGTCCTACCGTATCCCCTTTGCAAATCGTCCTAATCAGAATTTGAGCGAATTCCTTAAGCACTTCATCTCCAACTATATGTCCGTAAGTATCATTCACCATTTTAAAGTTATCGATATCCAACATAATCAGCGCAAATGTCATGTTGTTTTTTATGGCATGATCCATTTCTCTCTTTATATTCACATCCAGCTTGAATCGATTATAGAGTTGCGTCAAACGATCGATTTCACTTAACCGTCTTATCTTTGCTTCCATTTTTCTGCGTTCAGTGATGTCTCTAGAGACGCCCAACATCCCAACGAAATGATTGGATTTGTCATATATCCCTGAAACCGTGAGATCAGTCCAAACCGTAGTGCCGTCTTTACACGGTTGTTCCACATCATCTCTAAATACCTTAAATGGCAAGTTATGTTTAACTGCATAAATTGCCTCTTCTAAGCCCTTTTCTAAATGAACCAATGATGCAGGACACAGCAATTCTTCATGTGACTGAGCCATCACCTCTTCCACAGTATAGCCTCTGAGCTTTTCAACCGATGGACTGATATAAGTGAATTTTCCGGTCAAATCCATCGTCCAAATAACATCACTTGCATTGTCCGCAAGCAATCTATGAATTTCTTCACTTTTCTTTATTTGCTCTTCCAAAGCCTTAAACTCAGTCACGTTTTTAACAACACTTAAAATGTACTTTTCATGACCAATGTGAATCATAGATGATGAAAAAAGACCTTGAAAATTAGAATCCATGTGTAAGTCCAATTCCAGCGACAGGTATTGAGGCTTTTCACCGCTTTTTACGAATGCCATAAACTGCGCTTCCTGATGCTCATCTTTGAAAAAGCGAATATTCCTCAGTGACTTTCCATAGAGGTCCTTTTTTGAAAGACCCGTTATTGCTTCAAATTCTTGATTACAATTAAAAATAGTCAGCGTATCAACCGATACGATCATCGTTGCATCTGGAATCATTTCGAAAAACAGTTCAAATAATGCCTTCGCTTCTTTAATTTCGTTGATATTGCTCTCCAACTTTTTTACCATACTGTTAAAAGCATCTGAAAAATCACCTAGGAATAAAACTTGATGTGAAAAATCTCCGGATGAGATTGCCTTTGTCTGCCATATTAAACTTCTCAAAGTCGATTGAAGCCCTTTAGCTTGCCCTATGAGATAACCTCTTCCATTGATTTGATCCGACAAATTTCCATTGCCTATGGATTTAAGCGCATCTCTTAAATTTCGAATCGTTTGATCAACAGCCTCTAAGCCTTCAATCTCTTTTAAGCTATCGGGAATAGATGGCACAATATTGGCTTCATTCAGTAAATCATGTAGATACTGTATCCATTTTTGCGTATCATTTGCCATATCTATTCCTACCTCCCTCATGCAGACCCCTATACATGATGGCTTTTAAAATTATAATCTCTTTTTTAATTACAGCTTTTCTTGGGATAGTTCCAATGTTTTAGCGAGAAACCTACAGGTCCGATCACCAGTACACCAGCAATCAATCTCTCTGACCTCAAATGCAATTCCAGTAAACGACTCAAGTAAAGCACTGATAAAGCCCTCGTCATAAGTACAAACCTCAAATCCGTTTTCAGGGAGGCCAGAACAATCCAAGTCTTCAGAGACCGTTAAGGTGAGTTCTCCTTTGTCCATATCTATATGTTCAATTCTCAATATACCAATACCCAATTCTTTAAACAGACTTTCCAATTGATTCATAAAATCGTTCAAATTTTTTTGAGGATTCAAATAGTGCTCATAAAACGCTTTCCCAGCTAATTTCCCCGAGTCATAAAAGATTTGATCTGCAACCTCCGTTCCAAAATTACGCTCTATGACATCTCTGAGTGTAAACTGCATGAGCCGATAAATTTCTACCCTTGTCAGATTGCCTAAATTAGGTCTCCCCTCATTTATGTCTCCAAGTAAATCCCAAGAAAATTGATATTTTCGGTTGTCATCCATGCTTACACATCCTTTCCACTAAAATTATATCGTTTTTAATGCCACTGGAACACCCTCAAGACTCTATTCGATTACGACCAAGTGCCTTTGCAATATATAATTTCTTATCTGCTTGTTTAAACAACTCTTCTTTTTCAAAATAACTTGAATGAGCAACACCACCACTAACTGTTATATTGCCATTGATCGCTTCTATATTGAGCATTTCAATATTGCGTCGTATTTTTTCAGCTACCGTTATAGTCTCTTCCAAAGATGTTTCAGGCAAGACCACTATAAATTCCTCTCCTCCAAATCTACCGACAAATGTTTGATCTGGCAGATTGTCTTTAATCGTCTTTGCAATGATTATTAAAGTTTGATCCCCAATATCATGACCAAATTGATCATTTACTCTCTTAAAATAGTCTATGTCCAACACAATAATGCCCGTCTTCTTAGGTGATGTGGATAAGACATCGTCAAAAGTCTCCATGATATATCGTCTGTTGAGTATGCCCGTCAGCTCATCATAATGTAAAAGATGATTAATGCGTTCAGTCATGGAATTTGTCACCTCAGCAAGTTCTGAAAAATCTTTATAATCTAAGGTATCCACATCAATTTTGGTGAGATTTCTATTCGCAGATATCATATAATCTCTAAAAACACTGAAGTTCTTTTTGATTTTCCCCATAAATACCTTAATATAAAATAGTGATACGGCAACCAATACGGATAAAACCGCTAGGATGGCAATTAGCCTTAGCCAAATGAATTGTTCTAGTTCTCTTTCACTATTCGAGATCAACTCATCTAGATCAGAAACATCCATCCCCGTGCCAATAACCCAGTTCCAGTCAGAAAGTGGGGCCACATAAGTGAGTTTTTTATAGTAGTCATCACCCTTTGTAGTTGGCCAGTAATGAGTTAAATAGCCCCCACCAGATTCCATACACAAGCTGATCTGCTCTTGATAAACTTTTGAACCTTTGATATCTTCAAGTTCATAGTAGTTATTGCCAACAAGTTCCGGATAAACGCCATTTGCCAGTTCAACGCCATTGTAATCATGAACAAAAACATACTGGCCATTATCCTCACCATATTGAATACTATCCACATATGCCAAAACTTCTTTTTGGATGTCCTTAGTAATCTCGTCTAAATAATCACCACAGCCAAAATACCAATTATAGGGCTCAAACTTTTTTACAAAAGTGACCTTCTTATAGGTTCTGTCGTCACCTGTATTGGGATTTTTCCAGAACCCTTCAATGTAACCTTCGCCTTTCAATTGAATCAATTCTATCTCTTCTCGCATCGCATAGTTACCATCATCGTCTCTGAGATCAATTAGGTTCTGCCCTTCACTCTCAGGATACACTGGATATAAAACAACATCCCCTTCCAAAGAATCAATGAAATAATAGCCGCGATTTCCATTGAATCTTATACCTCTTAAGGCATCTTTAATCATCTTGGTAATTTCTGCTTTTGACTTTGACGCTTTGTTATTTTCATAGATGCTCTGCATCAGTTCATAAGCTTCATAGGTTCTACTATGTAGCGTTTCTCTTAGAAACGTCTCTGTCTCTTGACTTCTATACTCCGAATAATCTATAACAGACGCCACCCGTTCCTTTAACTCTGCCTTGATATAATTCGTTTGTATTTGCTTTTTTTCTTCAATTTTAGTGGTAAATAGATAGATGCTATCACCTAACCACATGATCCCCTGAATTAAGATGGCTCCAGTGACCATCATAAGGATAATTCGGTTCATTGAAGATGTATTGTATGATTTGTTTTTTCCTTTATCTCTGATCTTAAACATATGTCTGGCCTCTAATTTTTTTTAATTTGTACCCATATTATGCTTCCTGTTACCAAAATCAAAAGGGCAAGTGCTATATAAAGCGTCAAGATTACACGCCCATATTCATAATCAAATCCAGTTGCTGAGGTATGTTTTGATAAAATGCCTACATAGGCCCAAATCACAGTTAAGCCATAGGCGCCGCATTTACTCCACATCATGGTTGCACATGCAATTAATGCCGCAATAATCAAAATTGTCACCATACATATTTCTTCCGAAACACCAAACCGACTCCATTGAATACTTACAAGATAAACGGTGACATTGGCAACTGTAGCCACAGTGATCCACCCAAGATAAACGCCAACAGGAGGCTTTATCCATAGGATCTCCGATTTAGAGAAAGGCGTCTTCATCACTTCATTCATCATGAGTATTAAACTCACTAAGATCACAACCATAATAAGCACACTAACGCCGATAAATCGATAATGCCATGCCAAGATCCACGTTGCGTTGGCAATAGAGGATACTATAAACAAGGTCATGATACGGCTCATGCCTTGATTTTTAAGAGGATTATTGTAGAATTTAGGTTGTCTCAATAAGAAGATAAGCTGAATGCCTAAGAGTAGATAAATCAGTCCCCAAATGGAAAACGTATATCCTGCTGGTGTAAACAAGTTTGGATAAGCATCTGATATGGCCCCAGTGTTTTGCCCATTGATCGGCAATAGATTTGCCAGTGCATTCATGATAATCATCGCTAAATAAGATAGAACAACCCCTGTCTTTTTCATCTCCATGCCTCCATTTCAAACGCAACCCTCTGGTTTAGTTTCAGTATACAAATAAACAAATCTTTTCATTCAAGCTTTATTTCTATAATACCATATAAAGAAGCTTCTTCTCTAAACTAATGCACGATAATGAATAAATGGCGGTGCAGTATTTTCTAACTATACAAAAAAACTAAGAATTGCTGTCCTCTTGTTCTTTTTTATATCTGAATAGATTAATAAGTAGAAGTGAAATATTTGAAAGTAAAACCACCATACCTGTTATCATCGGGGATGGCGTGAGTACTTGAAATATGATCATAACCACGGATAGTATAATGCCTATACTCGATATGTAAATAGCTGTCTTTGTTTTCTGTATCAGAATAACATCTTTTATAAAATCTATTGTCAACAATCACTAATTGATTGATATAGCTTGCATAAGATCATAAAAAAGTTCGAATTTTTCCCTTTCCCATATAACTCTCCCTCATTATCATCTATTATATCGTAATCAGATCATTTTAACAGTGCTATCAATGTGTTTGTTTTCTGGTATTATATCAAACTTTTCTGGAGAATACATCTTTTCTCATGAGCAAATAGGCAGCAAAAAAAAGCCCCTGAGATGAAGGCTTCAAGGGCATCTTTATAAACTCACTTTGTCTTGGTGTCAGACACGATAAGGTTCGATAATGTTTCTATAGAAAAAGTTAGTAGGCACTATTTTGTTGGATCATTTGAATCACTGAATCCGTAAATTGACTTGAATAATTTGCAAAGTCTAATGGTGCTTCTTTCTGAATGCCATTGACTTCATAAAGCAAAAACGGTTTTATGTGATAAAATTTGCCTTCAATTTTCCCGTCACCCTCAAAATAAAATCTGGCTTCGGCAGATTCTTTGGAGAGAATTTCTATAGTTTTATCCAAGGTTTTTACATGTACATCATCTAAAATTGTTTGATTATATTTAAGCCCTTTAACAAGGACACGATCTTTGCTTATATTGATAAGTTCAAAACTATAATCTGAAAGATAATTTGAAACGAAACTTCTAATACCTAGTTTAAAATCTGAGTTTTCTTTTAAATCACAAATATCAATCTGCCAGTCTCAAATATCCCACGTATACTGCCCGCCATCTCTGAAAGTAATCATTATTTCATTAAATTCAATACTTTCTACAGATTTTAAATCAAAATCGATTTTTAAAGTTAAAATTCTATCTTTTCCATCTTCAGAGACAGTTCCTTTTAATATCGTATAATTTCTTAACTCTAACAATTTCGACTGATCTTTATTGCTCTTTAAGTCAATCTCTTGAATTACATTGGTTAGATTAAAATCATCACCATTTGCATCTATTAATGGAATTTGTATACTCCCCTTTTTTTCATATAAAGCATACCCAGCATAGGCTTTCCACTGAGTAAAAAATAGATGCTTTGACCACTGATCAGACTTAATTGAATTCATCTGATCTTCTTCTATGTTCCCATCTAAGTCAGTGGACAAATTTGCTTCATCAACTTCTTTCTGATTATCGTTTTTTATGGATTCAAAGCCTACCAACTTAATTCCAATCACCACTAAAACAAATCCAATTATCACTAGCAATAAAAGACGCCAGTTTATTTTCATTATAATTCTCCTTTTATCTAAAAGATCGGTTTAGGTGGTTCTATATTTGCTGAATTTGTTTCGCCGTAACGATAATCAAATCTATACCATTGTTGCGCCCAACCATCTTCAATCTTTTTTAAAGTTTGCCCATGAGATGAAACATAGCTAGTAATTTTTAAAATATCAACATGATATCTGTCAGCTAATCCTATGTAACCATATTGGCCTGCCGATATATCATGTGAATAAGTGGCATTCATTGTTGTTCCATAGGAAACATCAAAACCAACTTCTGCTGAAATCGCAGATTTGCTCGCAGATACAGAAGTACTATAGCTGGTGGTATCTTTAAATAAACTGGCTTCACCAAAATCTTAACATATTGCCCACTGATTTCGGCCCATATTAAGTGCTTGTTTTGCTTTGATGAAATGAACCTTGATTTCTAACATATTATTAAATTGCTTGCTTTTTATACAAACTCTCAATTAAAACGATCCAATAATTGTTATAGACCAGTCTTTTTATGTTTCTTGAGATGCTTTCCTGAGTTCCCCTTTACTAATTCCACTGGAAACCGTGACTTGTTGCGCTCAACCTTGTCCAGCATCATTTTTTCAATATCTGCATCTATAGAATTGGCAATTAGAAAGGCATAGATCAAGACATCTGCGATTTCATCCTTAAGCGCTTCTTCGTCATAAGCATCGCCCCATTGAAAATGCTCTAGCAATTCTCCCGCTTCAATGGCAATTGATTTCGCCAAATTTTCTGTGGTGTGAAATTGCTTCCAATCTCTTTGATCTCTAAACTCGAGAATTTTTTCTAAGATACTATCAATTTGATTCATATGCCCTCCTGTTAACTGTTTTTACCTACACAATATCCACATGTAAGTTCGACCTTCTCAGTACGTTCATCGGCATCTTTTCATGCAGTTTATAAGTAATACTTATCGGTGATGAGCCTTGATGACTGACATAATCTGCAAGACCTAAACAAGTGTACACTTCTGTGGCGCTGTATTCGTCCTTTTTTTCTTCTCTTACAAATAGGATCACCTTTGTACCGTTTTCTCTCATGTTGACATAGCGCTGACCCGTTGGGCTCTCCACAGTGGTTCTACTTTGTGATTGCCAATGAAAGAGCCACTCATTGATCGCGTAATCTTCATACATGGTCGAAGTTTTATAGTGTTTTTCAGATTTGTTTAACGTGATAAAAAACAGGTCTATGTTGTATTGTTTGGAATAATAAATACCCTCACGAAGTGGATATTTATAACTCTCAGTATGTGCCCCAAAAGCGGCTAAGATTTGATCGGTTGAGTATGATGCATGTAATTCAAGTGGAATAGCCTGATCTATATCAAGTGCTTTAGGCAAATGAGTAATTTGACTTAAATTGTATACAGTAAGTTCTTTCACTTCATTTTTTACATCCGCTGATAATCGCTTAAAAGACTTGACTAAGCTTTCTTCTGGTGGTTTAGAGAACAGAGTGAAATAGACCATCAAGAGCATCCTTGACTCTTTTTCAGTCATCTGGCTTGTGGGCGCTTCCAGCCATTTTGATAAAAAGGTAAGCATATTATAAGCATCTGCTTTTGCCAGTTTCATAAAGCCGTTTTTCAGAGATTTAGACGTCTTTTGCCCTTGATCATTTGATTTTGTACGGCGTTCTGCTTTGAGTTCGTACAGTGTGGTCGCTTTATATAAATCCTGTGGTGAAATACCGTTGAAACTTAGGAAATTTCGCAAATTGAGATCAAGCGTTGAGGATGCTTCAAAAACGTTCCACACCCTCTGATTGTGTCAAATTAGGACTAAAAAAATCATACGCTCTTGCTAGATTATTTTAATCAATCCGCTACTTCTATCACCAGATATTAATTACATTAGGACGGCTTTTCCACTCGCTGAGTTCCAGTGTCCAGTATCTCGACCATTCTTTTACGCTTTGATAATCGGGGTGTTCTTTGTCCATCATGATTTTCCTAAACTCAACAAATCCACCAACACCTCCTACATCTTCAGGTGGCGTTTGACCTTTTGCCTCCAGAAGATACGGAAGTTCACCATCATATTCTTCAATCACCTGAACCAACTCAATATCATGTTTCCAATTATCTCCAAAATCATAAGTGTAAACCACATCCTTGCTTTCAGGAAAAATATCAGACAGAACATAGTCCTTCATGACTACAGCACTATCATCATATTGTAGGTCATCCTCTGAAGCTACCAAACAAAACTCCCTATCCCCGGTCTCTTGATTATATACAGCAAAATCATAGAGATGATAATTTTTCCAATCAAAAATATATTGCATAATCTTATGCATATTCTCAAAACTCATGTTTGCCGGAACAAGAATTCTCCTTTCGGCGGTGTAGACTTCAAGATCAAGGGTGATTCTAAGTTCAAATACTCGGCTTTTGTAAGGCTGTTTTCCTGTAAGATCCTCCATTGCCTTAATCATTGCTTTATAGGGATAAAATCCATCGCTTTTACTATTAGAACAATCAACAATTCTGTAGTTAGAAGCAACACCTACAATATCACTATACATCTTATCAATACCATTATATTCTCTACCAATATAGAAGGAACACTCCAAACCAGCCTTTGATACCCAGGCTGAAGCGTGTCTGCTACTGTTCTTGGTATATTCAATTTCACCTGAAAATTCTAAGTACACATCCACCATTTCTGTATTTAGGTTATATGCCAATAGTGTATTTCTAATTGCATTTTGTATTTTTTCTTCTAATTTTTTTAGATCTTTTCGTTTGACCTCATACACCGCAACAGTAAAACGAGTGGCATTATTAACTAAAACAAGTAAGTCCTCAGTTCTGCGATTTTCCCACACTTTCGTCCAGTTTGCAGTCCATGTGAACAATGGATTTATATTTTCATCTGTAGCCGGTGGTTTCACGCCTAAAGCTTTTGCCAATTTACCTGTTAATGCTATTTGCATCGTATCTTTCCTCCATTTTTAGCGGTTTGCTACTTACCACAACATTTTTTATATTAGTTATCCAGATCACCGATATAGGACTTCATCTCGTTAAGAATTTCTTCTGCTGCCACCCTATTATCTTCTAAAAATTTTAGATATGAAAAGGGTATCTCTTTACATTCTCTCTTAATTCATCAGTGAAATCCGATAGGTCATCCATTGTTATCACGTCATCATTGATTAGACGTATAATATCAAACAGCATATCGCACTTCCTTACCTCAAGGATTACCCCAGGCTTTTTTTTGTCTTGTTTGATTTTCTTTTCTAACTCCCAAAATTTACTTGATGCAGGTAAATCACTATTCAAAAAAGCAATGTATTCCTTAACAAGCTTTTCCATATATGACTCCTGCCATGAACCAATCTTTTCTCTAAACAGTTTCCAATCCTTTTTTGAAGGTTCCATTCACTTTCACTCCTTAAAATGTTAAAATCCATTTCATATAAGCCTTTTCAATAATTCTTCATATTACGCCTCTGTCCAGACATCGATATTATTGCTTTATCCTCTATATCCATATCTTTCAAGTTCCGCTTTAAAAGCTCTTCTACGCGAGTATTCTTTCCTGAAGAGATTCATATACCGCTGCTTTTCGTTATGTTTCCCTCTTGACTCCTTAACTTCTCCAAGTGCCGCAATAAATGCTGCACACTCACCATAGTAATTTCTACGGTTAGCTTCCATAATGTCGGTAACACGTTTTTCCATTATTTTTTCCAATTTGCTAATTACTTTTTCAGCATATACATCGTCAATTGAAACTGTCTCTTTCCAGTTGAGAATACATTGCATCAGTAACTCATTGTCACTTTTTCCTGTTTTATTGTGAATCCCCGCTTCATAACGCCTAGAACTGAAATCAAGATAGCTCTTAACTAATTCCAACATACTCCTACCTCCATACTGGAGTTGCTCACCACGAAACAGTAACAACGTAAACAATGCAATTCCTTGTTTCATAAATGTTCCCGACCAGCCAAGTGCTGCTTTCATATTCATTCGACGCTCCAAAACCTGTTCAAAATCACCATCAAAAAACTCTAACATACTGATCGTATTGATTGTCACCTTATTTTCCACCAATTCAGAATTCCTATGAAGTTCATGCATATACAGATTGTCATTAACTGAGATTCCCTTAAATATTCTGCGTAAGTTTTCTCTTGTTTTTTCCAAATCTTCACTATGAAGTAATGCTCTTAAATAGTCCGTTGCACTGCTCTTTGAACGAAAAGCTTCAACATAGCAATTTTCCGCCACATTGTTTTTTCCAAGAATTGAAGCATATTCCGCAGTCATCAATGCAACTTCATTGCGAATAAGATATTTTGAATCAATCAAATGCAATGCATTCATACCTAAATCCAACAACTGTTCCAGAGACTGATCTTGACCTTCAATCAGTAACTGTAAAAAGATTCCAGGATGAGTACCAGCATAAGCCTTCGCAAGATCAATGCTTCCTACCGGATCATTCTTTAGCGATATTGCCTCTTTTATAAGCACTTCAGCTAACCTTCCTGTTATACTTCCCAGGTGGTGAATCAATAGATTTAAAAACTCGTTAACACCATTCAGTTCAGCACTACCGTATTGGAAAAGATTTTCCAATTTAAAATCACTCAATCCTGAATTTGAGAGGATATTAAAAATAACCTCCGGTATATCCTCCATAGGATATGCATGATATGCACAATAAAGTATTTCTAATACAGCTTTTCTATAGTCCACAGATATGAGTTTCTCAGATGTCAATTCTAAAATGGATAGTTCGTTATCACCGTAATCACCGATTGCCTGTACCTTGATTTTTACCAGACTTTCTCCAACCTTAGCACCTTCGTTATATTTTTCTTGATCAACACATTTGTGAATGAATCTGCAAATGTCCTCAAGCATATCTAATACTTTGTCTAGGTCTTCATAGTAAAATTCATCAATATCGTTATTGTAACAATCATGGTATTCCTCATTCAGCATTGCATTCAGTACAAACTCACCTTCATTGATTTTAGTAATTATTTGATTGATTTCCTTAAATTCTCGTTCAAAATTTTTATCTGCAACAATTAGGCTGCTTTCTGACATTTCTTCGTATATGAAAGCTTCCAGTCTTTTTATAAATCCTATGCGGTCGCATTCCGGTAAAATCCTAGCGGTTTCATGCAAAAACAACTTCAACTGTTGATGGTCAAGCTCTTCTGTCATAGCATCAACCTGTTTTATAAACATTGAGAGGTTCATAAAATTCTCCTTATATGTATATTAACCATCATGATCTCCAATTTCTTTCATTATGGTTCCATTCTGCAATATAAAAGTTCTCATTCCTAATGCCCTCAATTATTGGATCCACAAAGATACGAATACCATTGATAGCCTCTGACAGCTCAATCTGCATAATCGCACGCTTTTTACCCACAAAGGATTTCCATCTTGAGTTACGTGTTCTATCTTCCGAGAAGCCCTCTTCAAAGATGACAATATCATCCATCGCTGTATTTCTGTGTTTGAAAGTTTCTGCAATTGCTGTACTTAATTCCAATCCATTAAAGTCAAATTGATGGCTCAATATAAATATATCATATAAATCTTTATATCTACTATTAGCATATCCTAAAGATACAATTGCTTCAAATTTCTCAGCAACCACAGATGCAAGTGAATAAGCATAAATTATTGGTGCATCCATTTCTAACAAAACCGGAAATTCCATCTTAACCCGTTCCGGATGAACAACATCCCCGAATCCAATATCTATTGAAACTGGTATCAGTGTTCTATCTAACATTGCCATGACCTTGACATTAATTCCCTGATATTCCTTGAACTCCGTAATTGTGCTTGTGACTAGTGATTCTTTTTTGTACTTGATGGCATCATCCGCTTCAATTGCAAATATTTCTTCAAACACCTTTGTCATAACTTCAACTTCATTATTCAATGCCCTTGCCAATAAATCAATATCTCTAGTGGCTCTTGAAAACTCACCATTAAAAATTGCATATAAGATAATACCGCCTTTCAATGTAAAATTCTCACTATATTTGGACATTGATATCCGATATATGGTGCGTTCTAAGCAGTATACTAGCAACTCATCTTGAAATAATCTACCCTGTTTCTTTGCTTGATTTTTCAGCTTTTCCTTTACTGAATCTGCACTAATCAAATCATCACCTCCAAATAAGTACTTAAAATATCATAGCATTTCAATTGCTTGCTGTATCGAATAAGCTGATTAATATTTCTTTCTGATTGTTTCAGATAATTAGTTAGAATTTCTTTTGTCTCTTCTATGCCTATTTTATTGCGATAATATACAATATCAACAACAGTTTTTTCCTTGTCGTATATTTTAAATTGGTTTCTTCCAATATCAATTTGATTCACTCCCAAATCATACCTATCCTTATCAAAATAATATATTTTAATTATTGGCCATTCAGGAAGCGTTGTTATATTTTTTTTCTTTGGAACTGCAACGTCTATAGCATCTGGTCTATAGGTTGTAAGGTCATAATAAATAGCTGCACTCAACAGACAGATAACACCTGTTTGTGCATAGGCTGACACATAATAAAAATCATTATCCTCCCCTTGAAATTCTAGATTTTCATAATGGCTTTTATTCAATTTAACAAGCTTTTCTTCTTCTATTAATTTATTTATTTTATAATAACTTAACCCTAGGGCCATTAAGTCACCAGTGTTATATATTTTTTTATCTTTTGGAATCGTTATTTCTTTATTCATTTTAAATCCTCCATAAAGATATTGTATCCATTTATATTTAAAATATCAATACTTATTTAAAACAAATGCGGCTAATTCGAGAAATAGCCGCATTTGTTTTAAATAACAAAGTATGTCCTAATGTTTCACAATCCTCGATATAGAGGTCCACAACAAAAATGAATTTAATCTCACCACTCAATAATCTGGATTGAGCTGTTCTTCTGATGTCAGCTGGCTAAGATATTTTCATCACCAAGTCTTTCTGGTGTCGATGTGAGACCAAGCAGTATTTAAGACGATCTTTGTCCACTTCTTTTGTAGGATCAAAGGATTGAAATTCGCCTAGATTCCAATAAGTTTCAAAACTGCTTATGGCAACAGAGGATTGTGGGATTTGTTCGAGGAATCTTTCTTTTTTAACAAGCTTATCCGTGATCCCCCTCAAAATCTGATCCTCTGAAATCCTATATTGATCTATGGTCTCATCCTCTACTAGCATTTTAAACTGACTGATCAACAGATTCGCAATTTCGAGTTGCTTTTTCAAATCCTCATGATCTGTTTTAAAATGCCTGAAACCTTTTTCAATCACCGTTTGTAGATAGGATGCCAAAAAAGCCCCTGAAGTTGGTGCTTCAAGTGCATTTTTGTGAACTGCTTTTGTTTCTATGATTTGATCAAGCTCGTCTGATAGGGCTTGATTGATGATGGATTCGTAGAGTTTTAGGTGGTTGGACATGAAGGGGCTCCTTGGGGGAATATTAGCTATTATCTATTTTTTATTTCTTCATATTCAGCAATTGCTTTTGCATCACCAAACCATTGAATATAGTCGATAATTACTCTTTCTTTTCCGTACTTATTATACTTATATTCATTTGCTTTACTTATAGCAACAACTGGCGACTTTATAATCCTTTCATAAATAAATTTTTTTACATTCTTAAATGCAATATCATAATCATTAGAAAATTCTATGATATTTCCATTTTGATTATTATCAGGTTGCCCGTCTGACTCCGCAGAGAAATACTTTGCGCTGGGACTGTTTTACAGTAACAACTGGCCATTTTTGTGAATTCGAAGTTCGATAAGGTACACTATGTTAGAAAAAATGCTGGACTTACTCCCATAAGTTCATCTAGATCTCTAATTTTTGTCTCTTCTAACTCTTCTAGTATTATGTGAATATTATCAACGATATTATCTACATCAGTTTGATTACCAAAATGTCCTGTCCCACTATATTTAGAATTCATAATATTAATCTGTTGATAATGTGAAATTCCATAATACTGAACAACAATATTACAGGATATTGATCTAGACCAAGTCCCACTATCAACTTGAACATATATTATATTGTTGTTATTTGTTACTCGTTTAAGAACAGAAAAACCTAACGCAGATGATTTACTGTCATAACTATATTTAGTATTTTTAAACGCTCTCTTTAATGACTCTTTTACTGATACACTGCCTTCAACTACTTGTGATTTTGATGGATCATTTGGATATATTGGAATTTTATTGGGTATTATATTACTTTCTACTTCTAACTTAATTAAATCTAGTTGATTCTTAATATCTATTTCTTTGCTTTTCCTACTTGCAATCTCTTCTAGCGTCATTTCAACTACAACTTTACTTTCCTCTTTTCTGCCTAACTTTGATAACTTCTCCTCAATTTTCTTTAGTTCTAATTTATAGTTGCTATTGCTATTAAACTCCACTATAGCAACTATTCTTCTATATCTAGTCGGATACCACCAATCATTGACAAGATATAAGGAAGATGAATAACTCAGTTTATCATTTGCTGGGTCCAAGCTTAAAGGACTTCTTTCAAAAGGATATAAAGGATTGCTTGGTTTTGTATCAATGCCCCAATTAATATTATAAAAATTATAATAACTCTCATAAAAATAATACTTTTTCCTTATTCCATAAGCTATTTGAATGATGTCTTCAAGTTTAAATTTCGAAGCATTATAGTTATTTTCAAATCCACTCCACAATTTGTCATAATTACATACAATTCTATCTTCAGGTTTAAACGGCTTGTTTGTATAGTCTTTAATTTCAAAAGCTGCTAAGTATGGATATTCTTTTATGATTCTATCTATATTTGAACGATTATTCAAATTATTATTATCTGAGAAATAGAAATAAAATGATGAGTAATTGTAGTTATTCTCAATCAAAACATTTTGCATTTGAGCCAAAATTTCACCATCACTAGCTTTTTTGTCTGTCCTATACACAAATCTTTTGAATGTTCTCATTTCTCCTCCAATATAGGGTGATAAAGTATCTCGTCTACCGTCATAATCCCCAAACAACTCTTCCTCTAAATTCCAGCCCTCACCCCTTAAAAACCTCCCTCACATTCGAATTCCTTTTGGTGTCGGACACTATCCTTCCAGTTTTTTGCACCCAACTTCCTTCATTGGTGCTCGACACCCTCCATCTTACAAGCATTTTAAACTGACTGATCAACAGATTCGCAATTTCGATTTGCTTTTTCAAATCCTCATGATATGTTTTAAAATGCCTGAAACCTTTTTCAATCACCGTTTGTAGATAGGATGCCAAAAAAGCCCCCTGAAGTTGGTGCTTCAAGTGCATTTTTGTGAACTGCTTTTGTCTCTATGATTTGATCAATCTCGTCTGATAGGGCTTGATTGATGATGGATTCGTAGAGTTTTAGGTGGTTGGACATGGGGGGGCTCCTTGGGTGAACATAAATTTTTAGTATAATGTGGTCAGTCCCTATTTATTTAACAACTAAATATTATCTCTGCCTGATTAGCCATATGCCAATCAGGCACACGAGTAAAGTTAAAATAATGCTGTTTCTAATTTTACTGTATTTCTTTCTCAACCCATTCAGCTCATAAGCCGCTGCGGATGGACTATTATAAGAATAATCTGCAACAATATCTGCTAATGAAGAAAATGAAGCATGCCCAAGAGCTGTAACCAATGGTTTCGAAGATTTGTAAATCGCATTGAGTATTGAATAAGCATTAAACACACTTAATCTATCCATACCACCTCTTGAAATAAGGATAATATCACAATCGCTTTCATCTAACGCTTCAATTTTTTTTGAAATACTGTCCACATCAAAGAGATTTACAAAATGTTCCTCTATTTTATAATGCTTACACAGTACTTTTTTTATATCTTCTCTGGCCTCACTATTTTCTGAGGTTATTAATGCCAGTTTATTTTTGTTTTTTGCGAAAAATCTTATTTTATGACGTTTTCTATTTTCATCAATAAATTCTTTAAAAGGCTGTATATCCCATCTGGTTTCTTCCAAATTCGTAATTTCATTTGCTTTAATTTGAAGTTCTCCATCATGTCTATAATCATTCTTATATAAATTGTAATAACCTTTTACGCCAATCGTTGAACCTATTGTAACCGTATTCTTCATTATTCTGATATTTTGACAATAAATCGTAATGGTTTGTCCTTGAGCATCTTTTATCTCAAAGTTTCTCCCCACTGGACCTATGTCTTTTATTTTAACTACAGTACCTTTTACAAATACTTCCGTTTTATTTTCTTTATAAAATTGATCTATGATTCTTTGCCATACTTTTTCTCTATGTAGATGAAAATTATTTTGACTCATTTCTTTTCCTAAATACGAAGTCATTTTTTCAACTAATTCTCTTGGCAAATTATTTTCCATTTATGCCTCCTCATTCATTGCGTTATCTAATGCTAGTATTAATTTTTCTTTTTCATTGCTACCTATTGTTGAAAATCTAATTATTGGCAAATTAATATGGTCAAGTATACCATCTTTTAGTCTATCTCTGCGATATTGATCAGTTCCCTCTTTATGATATTCATAACCATCCACTTCGATTACAAGAATTGGCTCCTTATTCAACTTATTAAATACAATAAAATCCACATGTGTAAACGGATGCTTTGCGTACCTGATTTCCTCAGGTAATAAGCTATGATCGGATTTAATCAAGTATTTCAACGGAAAGTGAATTAGACATTTCAATGATCTGAACTTATCTTCCTTCAAAACGTCTTTTATCAAAGTACCCATAAGATTTTCTGATTTAAATTCAGAGATATTAATCATCTTATTTAAAAAAGGGGTGAGGGCTTCTGCATAGTCCGTATAGAGACAATCAAAAATTGAAATTCTCTTGCTGTTAATAATATTTGCACCTTCGCCTGTATATTCAATATATTTAACTAAGTCCCCTATATTGCTTCCATGTTTTGCAATAAATTCGTGATTTGTTACAACAATTAGACTTTTTATAGCTCTTGAAACAGCAACATTTACCATTTTTTTATCATCAATGAAGTTGTCTGGCCTAGACCTAACTGTACTTATAATTATGACTTCTTTTTCCCGTCCCTGAAATTTATGAACCGTTTCTATTAAAATCTCATCACTGCTAATTATATTTACAGCTTCATTTGCTTGTTGCCTAAAAGGTGTCACAATCCCAATATTCTGTGATTCCGACTTAAGTGCTGGCAACACTTCATCCTTCATAACCTCTATCTGCCTGATGTTAATATAGCCACCACTTGGATGCTCTCTCTCATGATTTCCAGGCGTTGCTTTATATAGACTCAAGACTTTATCATCTTTATTTTCTGAGGTCATTATAACAAGATTATTGTCATAGTATTTTTCATTACAAAATCTAATAATCTGAGGATGGCACCGATAATGTTCTTTAAGCATTGTTATTGGAATGTCATCTCCATAAATCAATTGTATTGAATCAATTATACTATATTTAGAATAATCAAATTCATCATCTATGTTCAATGCATTCACTAATTTATCATTAATTTTTTTCATCTCAGTATTTACAATATGAGGTAATTGCATTGGATCTCCTACAATCACTATGTGTTTGCAACTGGACATCGCAATTATAGCTGTGACTAAATCCACTTGTGAAGCTTCATCAATAATCAGATAATCAAAAAGAAAATTATTTGGCTTATTTCGACGTATAGAATTTGTCGTGCTTAAAACTACTGGATATCGATTTATAAAATCATCAAAATTCGTCTTATATGTTTTTTTATCAAACTTTAGAGCGGATTTTTTTTGATACCTTTTAAAGATGGCATTCTTCATAAGGATTTCAGATTCTTCACGATAGGTCTCCATGATTTTATCGAAATTACCATGATCTAATTTAGATTTGATCTCTTTTAATCGATCTAAGCACTCTTCTATTGCTTTTTTATAATAATACTGGTGTATCTGATTGGCTAAGTCTTCGTTCACAATATTTGAAATATCTGATTTGTAAAATCTATATTTAACCAACATTTTTGCACGGTCAAACAGCGTATACTTGCCACCTCGCATATCTATATGTTCAAGTAAAGACAGGAATTTCAATGAGTCCTTGCTACTCCAAGTCTTCCGCAATATATATTTTTTTATATCAAATTCAACTTGTGTTTTTTCATTCATAAAATATTTTTGCTCTAATCTCAATTTAGAGTATCTTTCTTTCAGCAATGCACGTTCATTGATTAAATCCAGTTGAACTGTTAAATCCTTCAACGACTTAAGTGCTTTCTTTTGAAGATCTTCCAATTGAGAATCTTTTTGGGACCATTTACTTGTATCCATGCTTGCTACTTTGCTTTGTTCAAAAAACTGTTCTGTTCTACTCTTGTTTCCCAAAGGTGCTGCTAAAAACCCATAATCATTTTTAACCAGTTTTTCATAAACATTATCTGTTGCAGAATTATTTCCAGAGACAATGGCTACATTCTTATTTTGATGTATTATGTTGGCAATTATATTAAGTATCGTTTGAGTTTTACCAGTACCCGGTGGTCCTTGAATAACACTTATCTTATGAGTTAAAGCCCTTTCCACTGCAATTTTTTGGCTTTTATTAATACCAAATGGAAATACTAATATTTCATCACTTGATTTACCTGTAATCAAACTTTTCGTCAAATAACCTGTCAAGACTGCTTCATTCGGTAAATTTTTAATACTATCTAATTCTTTCTTTAAAAAAGACTCCTGATATTCTTCGCTTTTTTGATGTACCGCAATCGCCTTAAAGTAATCCAGCAAGTTTGTAACTTCTGGTCTGAAGAATTTCGACTGTTCAAATTTAACAAACTCTCTCTTGTAAATATTAGTGCTCCCATCATTAAAGAAAAATTTGATTCTATAACCAAAATCTAGGACTCTTTCTATGTTATCCACTTGCTTTCCAAATACTTTTATAATTTGGTTCTCACTATCGATCTTGGTTGGATCTGTTAAAACTTTCATCCGTTGATCTTTATACCGATATTCCTTTGGTGACGATTTAAATTTTACTGTGTACCCAGTCTTATCTTTTTTATAAGTAGCGATGCTATCTGTTTTATCCTTAATTTCACCACTACTTATTGATCTTTCTATTATAAGATGGGTTAAGTTAGTCACATATTGCATTATTTTTTTACCTCATTTGTTTTATTAACTGAACTTTTATATTTTATTTATCTTAATGAGATCATTCTAATTCAAGTGCTTGTTGGACATGTATTTTATGATTTAGTGATTACTTAAGTTCATTTCTTTTAACGCCTTAGCTAGAAAAATGGTGCTTTTCTTGCCTCACATGAGCTGTGACATCAATGGGAATGGTGGGAATCGCCGTGTTCGTATAATTGACTTATATCCGTTTGATCGTGATATGAGTTTTTTGGTATATACCCCTTATCAAACTTGGCATAGAACGATCGACGTGTTGAGCTTAGGCGAAGTAGTTAAATATCGTCAAGCTTATATTTAACGAACTTACTATCAATCTCATGCTCTAATAATTGAGGTAATAATTGATATTCTTCACAAAATAATATTTTCAGTGCAATAGGGTATAGCTTATCTTCTGGTAAAAAATCTATAATCGGTTCTCCATAATGTGTGGCCGGAAAACTACGATGACTGTTTTTTATAAGATGTAATCTCAATTTTTTATCTCGATAATGATTAAGTTCTAAGAAACAGTACTCAGGTAAAAGTGTGTAATATGAAAATGGTTTTTTCTCAACAGTTAGTTCAGTTTTGATCTTGAAATTACTTCCAAAAACAATACTTCCATATGAATTTTCAAATATGCTCCCACTTGCATGAACAAATAATTCAGCTATTTCTACCGCTTCTTCAGCAGAATTTTTGTTGGGTTTTTGGTAATCATGCTCAATTGTATTCCTCAAATTTCTTATCTGTGATATTAATATAACTGGTGCAATATTTAATATTTGTAACAACCTCAATTTATCAGTTAATCCATTTGAGTTTTTCCCAGCATAATTTTCACGTATAAACTTCTTAACATTTCTATATGAATTTTTATTGTCAAACAGCTCACTTTTAAATCCTAAAGCTTCAATCAATAAGTCAACTTGACAATCAATTGCTCTTTTAGAATTGCCAATGGAATTTATTAGACCACGTTCAGTTTCCTCTTTTAAATCTTGTTTTGAATATTTTAGATATTCTAATGGCGTAACAACAAAATTACTTTGAGGATAACCTAGTATGTCATGTTGCATAAGTAATAGATTGGTCCAGTCTATTTTAATATCCTGTTTCATTCTCGCCTCCTTACTTTAACTATTTCGCCTAACGTTCTCGCGATTACCAAAGTCACTCCTTTTGACCATTAGGACAAAAAGTGGCGTTGGCCTTGCCTCACAAGGACTGTGTCATCAGAGAAATTTCCGGTAATCGGCGTGTTAGGCGTTGTTCTAAACGCGTTAGTAGTCTCGCAAAAACTCTCTAACTCGAATTTCTTTAATACTACGTTCCAAGTTCTGAATCCTAGCGTGTATATATTCTTTATGCTCCAAAAGTTCAAATGAATTAATATTTTTATCTATTAACCTGTAGAACGATATTTTGTTTTCAACATATGGAACTTCGCTACCACTCCAACCCTCAACTTTTTTGCGCATGGGAAGTTTAGCAAACATTTCAAACGACTTATTCACTTCCATGAAATATACAATTAACTCTACTCTTCTTGCTACAGATAAGTTACCAATTGCACTATAAATGATCTCCATTTTTTCAATATCGTTGTTATACCTTCGAATATATTTCTTTAGTATAGCATCCTGATTTGCTTCATCTGTAGCCCTATTCCCATACGATTTGAATAATACTTCGAAATTATCTCCAAAGTATCTAGCACAATAACGCTCAATAACAAAATCAAACACTTGTTCAATTTGCTCATACTCCAATTCCCATAGTACTGAGAAGTCAAAATTAATATTATGTCGTGATATATACTTATTCTCCTTAAAAATTACTTCACATACCTTCAAAAATAGATCAGTATCAAGCTTATATAAATGTCTAAAAACATTACCATTATAATCATTGAAGTCAAAATCACCTAGTATAAGCAAGTAAACATCAATAAGTAGTTTATGTGAAGAACTAAAATTTTGAGTAAGTAATTTTAAATCATTTTCGTTACGTGAAAATAGAAAATAGAAGAAAATTCTATTCATTTCCTTATCATCTTTTGAGATAATTATACTTATAAAATATGGATATATATCATTATTAAAACGCTTATAATTCTCTAAGAAATCTAAACGCCTAATATAGCCCGAAGTTATTTTATTAAACCTATCAAAATGTGAAATTAATAGATCATAATCCGATTGAGAAATACTCTCTATTTTTAAAACGGAGTAATAACTGTAGTACCAAAACTCTTTCAATTTAAAATCTGTTTGTTCTAATATCTCTAACATTCTCTTCTTTCCATGTACTTCGATAAATTTCGCTATTAAATGACTTGGATCAATGAGAATTGGAGTATCAGTATCAGCAAATGCTTTTAAGAGTACCTCGACGCTGTCATCTGCCACTAAGTCAATAATTGTAATTATAGACTCGTTTATTTCATATTTATCAATTGACATTGATTCAATTACTCTACATGTTTTAAACAACTCAAGAAAATCAATATAATCATAATGCTCTATATAGTTTTTAAGTAGTAATCGCTTTTCCCTTCGCCCCTCATCATAATCCTTACTCAGTTCAAGATAACTTTTTCTCAGAACTCGATACTGCAAAAACTCCTTAGAATTAGATATCTGTTCAAGTTCAAAACTTAAGCCAATATGATAGAATACATTTTTCTCTAAACTATCCAAAATGGTCAAGTCATGAAAACTTGAAGAATTTATGTTGCTCAAAACTTTGTATTTTATTTGATCAAAATCGCTTTCATATAATTCTGACTCACTGCCTATGAATCGTCCGAATTTAAGCTCTTTCAGAATATTCAAAGCAAAAGGTTTTAGGTTATCATTCGCTAATAAATCTGAAATAACATCCCAGATTCGTGCTCTAATTTCTTTCATTTTTCCAACATTTACAACAGCCATTTGGGTGAACGAAAATGATTTACCATCATTAGATTCGGTATACTCAAAATCGTATTGTAATAAATGAGTAGCTATATTAACAAAGAGTTGATACCAAACAATATCGTGACTCTCAAATAACTTAATGATTCTCTCTAACAGAGTGAACTGTATTTGATATCCTTGATAGTAAGATGACTTCGTATAACCGAAATGTCTTATTAGCGCGCTACTAATATTTTTTATATCACCTTTACATTTTTCTAGATATAGCAATATTAAGTCTAAAGCATACTCGTAATGTTCACTAGAGGATATATAGCATAATGCCTGAATTTCATCTGAAATTTTCTCATTAAAATTGCGCTCTAAAACGTAATCATCTAGCGTTTCAGGTTGAACAACTAACTTTTCAAAAGAAGATTTAATATATGTTATAGTTTCTAGCTCTCTAACGAACCAACATGTCAAAAGCAATGTGTGGAAATTTTCATTCCCACACTTTTTCCATTCTTGCCATACTAAATCAATACACTCTACAAAAAAATCTATGTTACCATAATAGGTTGTAATTGAATTAATGTTTTGAAATATCCTCTGAGAGTATTTCGGAAAATATAGTTTGAATACCTCATCATATCTTATAGCTTTTCTGACCTCATACACGTAATGAAACACAAACACGGATAGAATTTGATCAGAAATTCTAACCACTTCGTCTTCATAGATATCGACTAGCTCCATTCTGAAAAGCATATCAACACAGTTTTTTATTTCACTAACATTAATTTTTAATAGTTTTGATAATTCTTCTAAAGTATTAGCATCTTCTAAATGTAACTTATCATGAAACGAAATAACTCCCAGTACTTTAAGTATGTTATCATCATCTGTATCAGAAAGTTTTCTTGAAATATCCGAGTAGTAAACTTCTAATAATTCACTTATGTTTGATATACTCTTTAACGAATTTTCTTTGGCAGCAATGATTGCCATCATTATTGCTATACGAGGATTCCCCTTACTTAACTTCGTGATTCTATTTAAGTAAGCGTTGTTGTGTATTTCATACTCAGATTTACAAATTTCCTCGATATACTTATCCTCAAGTGATTCAACTGCTATTATATCTGGAATTATGAACTGCTTTGCTTTCGATACAGTACTCTTTAAAGCGTAATCTCGAACAGTTGCTACAAGCTTGATTCTATCCTTGTTCTCTGATAAATACTCAAGTACTGATTCAATTGATGTTAGCTTGTTAATATCATCAATGAATACTATATGTTTTCCGTACTGAGTGTATCTAATTAGATCTCTGTAAAGACCAGCTCCTATATCTCTTACATACCATGGCGTATAGTTAACATGCTTATTACAAAATTTCTCAATTGACTCGATTCCTAGTCTAGTCTTTCCTACCCCCGATTTACCGGCAATGAGAACAAATTTCTGTTCTTCAATTAAGCTCATAAGATTTAAAAGCTCATCATTTCGTCCTTTTAGTTCAATATCCAGTGGAGTTGAAAGCAAAGCTTTTTTACTTTTTTGTACAAATGACGATTTGTCTAAAAATTGACCTGTACTCATTTGTAAGTTGAAATATTCCTCTGCTAAGTACGGAAACTTATCTTGAAGTAGCAACGCAATATTGCTAATATCATATTTTCGAAATTTTACTTTATGATCCATGCAAATTTTATTTAACGTACTTACTTCTCCCACTGATAGAACACTATTGTACATTAGTATAATCATTTCAATTTCTTCGATTTGAACTGTTGTCTTTTTCTGATCAAAACACTTTCGCAGGTCCTCTTCAAATTTACTCAAAAGGTTTTTCTGTGCAACTGAATACTCTATAAATATGAATTTTCCGGTGTTAAGAAGAATATACGAGTCAGGAGTTCCCTTAATCGTTTTATCTGTCCCAATTTGACCGCCTGAATTAGTAACATTCCCATAATTGAGCTTTATCAGGATTTCATTGCACAACATCTGAAATCGACCAGCTTCCATCTCTAGAAGTTTGTTTTCGATTCTGTTTAATTGACTCATGTATACCTCCTTAACTAAGTATTACACCCAAGCGTTTAGAATTGCGCCTAACGTTCCCTCTATTACCAAAGTTACTCCTTATCCTTTTAGGGAAAATTGGCGTTGACCTTGCCTCGCAAGGACTGTGACATCATAGTGCTTTAGGTAATCGGCGTGTTAGGTGTTTTTAAAGGGCGGTTACCAATCAAATAAAATTCGATCGGTTATATTGACTAGAAATGGTTCGCTTTTTCCATAACAAATATCATTTTTTACAATATAGCATTCCACAAAATGACTTCCAGTATATTTAGTTTCTTCATCACGAATCCTTTTTCCTTCAACAATTTCACCCGAATAGAAGCCACCTCGTAATGTGTTATTTCTTCGTGCTTCCATACCAGTATTTGTAACTTGCCAATAAATCTCATAGCTTCTAATGTTCTCAGCAATGACTTCAAATCTAATATCTGTACCTTTGTTTAAAAACTCTCCGCTTGTAAATTGACGATATTTGCTAAATCCCTTCTTTTTCTTGAACCCCCTAATAAAAACGTTTCTTTCATCTAGTACTTTCCAACGTGGTCTTTGCTTATGCTCAATATACGGTGTTACTGCTGTGATTGACTTACCAAATAGTCGATTACTAATACCACCAAATATAGTGTCTAGCCTTTTCAGGTAGTTGTCTCCATAATATTGAACATCAGTATTAAAATATGCAAAATCAGATTTCAATTGCTTAGCCCATTTTAAAAACTCGTTTCTTAAACTTGGCTTCTTGTTCCATTTGTCAGCAAAGTTTTCAAGTGGATTTGCAGGATTTGGAATATAATAATCATCACCGATCATCGAAATAGGTTCTAAAAGTCGTGTAACTATGTTTTCGAGTGCACCAACTATTCTTTCATCACCATTGTAGACTTGTGCAGCAAGAGTTGTAATTATTATAGATGATGGTCTTACACCCACATTGTCTTTGTACATGAAATCTCTATGACGTTTCAGTATCTGTATAGATTTTTGAAGTGGTGTTTTTACCTTATAATCTGGTAATTGCTCAATACTCATTTTCACTGATTTTGCCAGTAATTCTTTTGTTCGAATAAACTGCATCTGCACTCTAAACCATTCAAAATAACCTCTTGGGTTACTAATTTCCCATTCTGATGAGATTTTTGAATAATAAGGGGAGCTTTTATCGGTGATTGCAATTGCAGACTCTTTATAGTTTGATGTAAGCGATGCATTTTCTAAAAGATTTTTGTAACTTGCTCTATCATCAACGCATGGAAGTATATCCATATGAAACTGAGCTTCATCATGATAATTCAAAGTCCAACATCGTTTTCCATTTTCAGGTTCATTATTCATGGTATTCGCTTTTGCATAGCTAATGATTTCGCTACCTAAAAGAGTCTTAAGTTGCTTTTGTGTTATATCTCTTTTTGAAAGTCGTTCCAATTTACAAACAACATCAACATCATAATTGATTTCTTCACTAATTGGCTTAATAACTGTCCCTAATTTAAAAGAACCTTGCAAAGTTAGATCCGGGCTGTATTGCCTTATTTCTGAATTTTCTCTACTTAACCACATTGCTAATGATTGATAGCTTTTGTTTGCTTTTTCATAATAACTTTCGGAAATATCAATATTCGAAACTATTTCTCGAAAATAATCCTCTAGCTGATCAATACCTAAAAGCATAATTCCTCCTAACTTAGCAGGTACTTGGCATGTTCGCCTATTTTAGTTGACACTCCATTCAAGTCCAGTGATTCTCTTTCAATTTGGTCTTCACTTACTAAAGCTAGTTCTAAAGTTCCTCTTTCAATAACTTTAAATATTTCCTCTTTTTGACAATCTGTTAAAGTTAGTTCGAAAACATCATAGTGAAGTAATTCGTTGCATTTCATGTATTTTGAGTATTTAATCCCAGTACATTTACTGCAAATGTATACTGGTTTGAACTCACTAAATGAAGAAAAAGTGACAAAACTCGGTCTAACTAACTCTTCTATAAACTCTCTATGAACGCTTATCTCTCGGTCAGTTCTATTATGAAACCATTTTAAAAACTTCAAAACATTTTTACCTGGAACTCTAACTCTTAGGTCATCTCTACTAGTTGTATCAATGGGCATCTCTTTATCATCACGTGTATTGAACTGTGACAATTTTTCCTTATTGTATATCTTGTATACTCCTCCAACAGGTTGATATTGTTCAATCCTTTTACCTTTTATCAGTAAATATTTGGTATCAATTTTTATTCTAAATATGTAGGACATACTGAATCTAATGTGCTTGTTGTAATTAATGAGAGCTTTTAATGCAATGTTTATCGAACCGTAGTTTTCTTTTATAAATTTTAATGAGTATATTATTAAAGCTGTTAACAATCCAGAAAATATTGATAAAATAATAGTCAATATGTTTCGATTCATATGTGCCTCCATCCAATTTATCCTTTTGATTTCACCATACCGTTCCCGCAGTTTCCGATGTTCCTTCTTTTTAACGCCTTAGCGGAAAAAAATGGCGCTGTACTTGCCTCACAAGAGCCGTATCATCGGAAGGAATGTTGGAAACTGACATGTTATGCGACGAACTAAAATATTTTGCTACAAAATATCATTCAATACTTTTGCCATTAGACTATATTCCTTTTTATTAGTGTGATACCCTTGAGAAATAATTTTGGTCATAAAGCTCTCTATATTTAAGTGAGAATAACTTAAAGGAGAAAATTTATTCTCATAGCATTCTTTACGCTCACCATAATTTCTGTATATTGCACACGTTAAAGGTCGTACTTCATAAATAATACATTTTGAATCAATTAATAATGGACATGGATATTTATAATTCTTCTGTAATTTCGCGACTTCTTTTCTGTCATAAGGAACTGTATAAGTCAACTTATAACCTTGTAACATTAAATCAGTGCATATTATTATTGATTTTTCCTTAATTTGGTTTTTAATTTTTCTATCAATATGTTTTAAGTAATATTTTATGTTCTCGTATTCTACCGGATTAACGATAATAAATTGACTACAACATACAGCACACTCTTCTCCACAGCTATTTTTGATCTCTAATTCTTCTAAGTTGTCAACAATTTTAAATATGGCATCTATTTCATTAGAATACCATTTAGAAAACGTCTTAATATCACTATTCGTTCTTATTTCAAAAAAGGAGCTTTTAAAATAATTTCCTCATTAACTCTGTTATGAAGTTTCACAATTTTTCTCTTTTTTTTAAAATTTTCAAACATACAATTCTCCTAGTCTGTTTGTTGCATAACGTTCCCGCGATTACCGAAGTCACTCCTTTTGACCCTTAGGGCAAAAGTGGCGCTGGCCTTGCCTCGCAAGGACTTTGACATCAGAGTGATTTTGGTAATCGGCGTGTTCGTAGTTATTAAAATTCACCGCGCACCTTCCATGTAGTACTTTCTTTTTTACTAAATGAATTTTTCGTTCCAAAGCCTATGTTAGATACCATCGCATACAAATTGGCATTAATTCCAAAATCAGCATTGTAATCTAACAATAAATTGAAATTTAAAAGATTATGATTCAATCTACCTTCTCCAACACTTTGCCAAGTAGGTTCAAAATCGTACCAAGCTAGATTTTCAGGTAATTTTAATGAATTATTCTCTTACTATTCAATATTTTACCGCCTAGTTTTCCCCACCTTTTACTGGTACATCGAGTTGAGACATTGCTTCAAAATCCCATCCTGAAATATATTCTACTTCTATTTTTTTTGCACCTAAATTCATTAATAAAGAATTTAATTCAGCAAATTTATGTTCAAAAACTTTTTTATGAAAATCATTTATCGGATAATATACTCCAGCTCTTGTTGGATGTGCTACGTATAATTCATTTTCTCTTGGATGACCAATATGAAATTTTAATTTTGATGTTTCTGTGTATGATAGATAGTTTACATTAATTTTTTTAGATATCTCTTTTTGCTTTTCAATAGATTTTATAATAACTTCTACAAGTATTCCACTTACACCCATACTAATTGTCATGCTTTTCGCTAATGTTTCTATTACAGTTTTTAAAGTACTTTTCTTTTCAATTGTATTCTCATTAGATTCTATTTCAATTTTCTTCAATTCTTCACTTCTTTTTGCCTCAATTATTTCATCTTGTTCTACAATAATGAATTGTCTTAATGAATATGGTAATGTTAACAATTTTTCCATTTATACAGCTCCCCTTTTTTAATAATTACGCATAATTCAACTATTCCCAAACCTTTCCTATTCTAATGTCCACCATGCCTTCCCCCTCTCACCCCTTAAAAACCTCCCTCACATTCCACTCAATATACTCAGGCTCAGGGTAAAAACTTCTCTCAATCGGATTCCGAATCGCTTTCCCATGATACCTCATAAGCCAATCATCAAAACCATGAGTGCCATGTGAACGCTTTGAAACGATAACTTTTTTATCAGGTGCAATAGTGAAAACGCCTCTGTCATAGAGCTTATGATGCATCGAACAAAGTGCCACGCCATTGTCTTCTCTATCTGGCCCACCAGCTTGATGCCACTTGATATGTGCGGCTTCAACACCCACTAGCTGATGTCCAAGCCTTACATTGAACCCGCATACTGCACAACTGTGATCATATGCAGATAAAATGCGCTCTCTAAACTTTGCATCACGTTTTCTGACGATCCTAGTGATATAATCAAATTCAAGTCCAACAGCTGATAGAATATCATCATGCATTGAAGGCTCAAAATGTGCGTCTAAAATAGCTTCTGTGGCTTCTCTTATCAGAGATTGGTTTGCTTTTAATAGTGAGGTTACCTCTTCGTTAAAGCCGCCCCTGATTTGATTTTGGATCAACCAATTATTTTTGATCTTAATATATTTTTTGGCTCTATCCAGTTGCCAAATACCATCATTTGTCAATCTGACAAATGGGTGTTCTGGATGATAGGACTGCGGATTCGGTCCAAAATCTTTTAACAATTGTTCCAAAGGATCTCTTATCTCAGAATATGAAACCAATCCTGTTTGACCATTCTTTATCCGTGCAAGTGCAAGCAAAATCAGAAGTGGCTTATGTGGTGCTCTCTGCCCCTTCTTTTTCCAAATTTTAAGATTGTCTATAATTATTTTAAACTCAGCCGTATTCATATCCAGTACCCCCACAATACCGTTATATGCAAAATCATAATGTTCATTTATATGTAATCTAATTAATCTATCTTCCCAATTTTCCCAGTTGATTTATTATATCATAGTCACTACCTGTGAGCACCATATAATTCCCATTTCTTCAACAAAAACACCCCCATATCATATTCTGACACAGGGGCTTATCACACGCATACAGCACTATTCACTTAAAATCTATTTCTTGACTATTTCCATTTCACATCAAAACCAACTCAAGATGATTTTTCCGATCTATAAGGTACTTCCTTTGAGTCAAAAGGCACTTCCTTAGAGTCAAAAATTTTCTCACAGCCTTTTTCCATCAAGCACTTTATTCCGTCTCATGAACATAGACGCCGCGGTCTCTTAAGAACTCAACCGTATCCGCATCGCTCACAAGATTGTCTCTTATAAATACAAATATGAGTTGATCCAACTCTTTTAAAACGGTTATATCCTCTACTTTATTATGATCTAAATCTATTTCTTCTAAATTAACCAATGATTTCAATGGCTTGATGTCGTCAATTTTATTGTTTTCCAAATATAGGCGCACCAAATTGTCCAATTCACCTAATAATGAAATATCGTCAATTTGATTATTGTCTAATGATAAATCCACAAGGTCTTTTAAATTTTCAATACCTGACAAGTCTTTAAGACTGCCATCATCAAGCGTCAGTTCTACCAAGTTGATGCAATCTTTTATCGCACCTAAACTTGTAAAAGTGCCACCCTTTATTTTAAGATCTAGAATTACAGAGAGTCTATCGGTGTAAACAGGACCCTTTTTTATATGAACCTGATGCCGAATCGCACTTTCAATCTGAGGATCGTCAAAAATAACTTCTTGATTTAAGAAAACCCGACACGCCTCAGATACATTTGCTTGGACCGCTTCTATTTCATCCACATCTTTAACCCATACATGCCTGAGATTATCAAATGATTTTAAAAAAGAGTAGTCCTTAATCTCATCCGTGGCAAAACTCAATTCAGTGATGGCTTGAACATCCGATCTCAATACAGGCATATCCATATCGTGATGTAGCTTTTGATTAATCGCTTTTTGAGCAGCTTTATCTTTAAGCTCTATGAATTCATCTACGAACAAAGTGCCTTCAAGGGTTGATACCGTTGGTAATACCTCTAATCTGTTATCTAAATGCGCACGCCAATTTGTTAGATTCATTTCATCAGATAACACCTTACTGAGCTTAAGGGATTCAAGTCCCTTTCCAGAGGGAATCGGATTGCCTTCAAAGTGAATGCGCTCAAGGTTCTCCAGCGTCTTGACAAAGGACAAATCCTTAACTTGATTGTTGTAAAACGACAAGATCTCTAATTTGTCATGATTGCTTAAACACGATAAATCTGAAATTTGATTATCGCCTAATTTGAGGATTTTCAAACTTTTAAGCTCTAAAAGTGGTGATATAGCCTCAATCTGATTGCCTGACAAGTCCAATTCATTAAGATTTTCCATACCACTCAGTGCCCCAATGTTCACAATTTGATTGTTACTTAGTTTTATCGAATCTGCAAAATCCCAATTGGATAAAACGTCGATGTTTTCAATACGATTCCCTGAAAGATTCAGATAGTGCCCTTTAGTATTTTTTAAAGGGGATATATCTGTAATCTGGTTCTCAGATAAATTCAGTGATCCAAAGTTTCTAAAGACGTTACCTTGTTGATCCATCTGTGTATATTCTGAGCCTTGAAGCTTCTTTACCTGTCCTAAAGTAGAGATATCTTCAATTTTATTATGGCTTAAATAAAGACTCAGAAACTCATATTGAATATTTTGTAGATCGGAAACATCTGTCACCAGATTATTGTTGAGACCCAATATTTGAAGGTTCTTGCAAATCCCATTTCCCGGAGCAAATACACTTAAATCTGAAATTCTGTTGTTGCTCAACCACAAGTTATTTAAATGCTCTAATTCAGCTAATGGTGATATATCCTCTATTTGATTTGAAGACAAATAGAGTTGCTCCAGAAGAATCGCATTTTTCAGCATTGAAATATCGCTAATATCGTTGCCAATAAAATTAGCTACTTTTAATTTTCTTAATTGCTTTAAACAAGAAATATCTTTAATGTCATTACTGGACACGTCTAAAATTTCAAGTTCAGTCAGATCAGCAATTGGCGAGAGATCGACTATGTAATTCCCATCTAGATCAAGTCTTTGCAGTTTCTTTAAATTTTTAAGTGGTGAAATATCCGTAATCTGCGTATTACTCAAAATGAGTTCTGATAAGTTGCTACAATACTTAACAAAATCAATATCTTCAACATTATGAGAACGTAAATCCAATGACCATAAATCTTTCAACTCAGACACTCTAATTTGGTTATCAAAGCTGCCTGTAATCTCACATAAAACATCAAGAAGATGCTCATCTGCAATGGGTACATAACGATCCCATTTCATGTAACGTGAATTGATATCACTAGAATCCACTGCTTCGTTATCAAAATCTATTTTTTGCATTGAAGCCAAACCCAAAAGTCTATCGATCTCATAAAAAGGCAAATAGCACTTACCTGCTTTGCTAATGGGTTTATTTTCAAGCAAGGTCTCCTGACCATTCACCAACACTTTATCAGATTTGGATGAACCCTCGATTTTTACATCCTCAAGCTCAATACTAAATACTGTACCATCGGCATTTACAGTCCATTTCCCGCCATTAAACTGAGCCATAGCATCCCCTGGAACCATAATGGATCTACTTTCAGAAAAAAAAGGCTTGTCACTGGTTTCATCAAAATAAATCTTACCATTGACCCCATCGAGATAAAACCCCTCATCTGCATAGCAGGCATATGACATCGCGAAACATAATGTCACGATTAAAAATAAAACTTTCTTCATTGAATGCGCTCTCCTTATTGGATATATTTTTTTAATTCATGAATGCGATCTAACATCATAGTCTAAATAAGTCAGGCTAGTATCTCTTAAAAAACACTAGCCTGTCCTGTTTCTCTTTCAGAAGATTCAAAGCAATGATCTACCTTGCTCTTATGATTATCGATTTGAATCCTATTTATGCGTTAATATCGTATAACGATTACTTCCGCCACGTTTGGACAGATACATGGCCTGATCGCTTCTGGCAATCCATTCTTTCGGTAAATCTCCTTTTATATAGGGACTTATACCGATGCTAATGCCTACAGTGAGATCAAGCTCTCCCACCAAGACCACTTCACCCACAACATGGATCAATTTATCAGCCAGTGCTTCAATTTCTGCTTGATCTTTACGCTGAGCCAAAATTAGAAACTCATCGCCTCCAAAGCGAGCAATCACATCATCTTGATCCAATGCCACTTGTAAACCTCTGCTGACCATTATCAGAACCTTATCCCCCACATGATGCCCATAAGTATCATTTATAGATTTAAAACCATCCAGATCAAGAAATAATAAATAAGCACCTGCCGCTTGAATAGATTCTGTATACCGTTCAATGGAGGATAAAATATAGGCTCTATTGCGAAGTCCTGTCAGTTCGTCCAGTTCAATACGCCTTTCGAGGAGTTGATTGCGTTTATCCGTCGTCGCAAATCGTTCAATCACAATCAGTGCAAAACACCATATTACCACGAGTCCTGCAAAGGGAATATAACTGTATTCGTTAGGATAGCCAAGTTCCTTAATCAGAGCAATCGCTATGACTGCACACGCTGTCAACATTAAATAAGAACCTTTAGCACCATCATGTATTGCCTTGACAAGCATTAGACTTATAATGACTATGCAAATTACACTGAGATACTTGTATGGCGCGAAAATCAACGTGTACATTTGATTATCCAACAGCATTGGCATTATCCCTAAGGCAATGGCAATCAACACGAGACTCTTTTCAAGAACTTGAAGTTTTTTAGTGGGAAATAACTTTAAGATAAACAGACAAAATAGAGGCAGTAAAACATAGCCCGTGGCATACTCCAACCTGACTAAGAGATCCCATGAGATGGCGTTTGTAAGTTGGTGTATAAGGCGTTCCACTATGAGCAAGCTATAAATACTCATACAGATACAGATAAGAGCAAAATACATCGTATCTGCGCGCCTTCTATACATCACAAAAATGCCTAAAAAGAAAACCCCCATTGCAAAGAGACTTGAACTCACAAAGGCTGATAAAAATCGATGCCTTTGCTGGTTTTGGACAATCTCATCATAAAAGCCAATTTCAATGGAATTCCAAAACCCACCTCTATAATAATGATCATTTGAAATTTCCATGGCTATCTCAGCTCGACCTTCACGATCCGAAACAAATGCGCCCACAGTCGGGCGCCATTCTGGAATTTTTCGATCTACATTTCCATTTTTTGCAACTTGTTTGTCGTTGATATATAAATTATAGGCTGTCACTTCATCATAAATGAAAAAGCCATAAATCTTACTGGGATCTAATCCAGTGAGCAGGCCTTTATAAACGCCGACACCATAGGGTGAAAAGTTAAGCTCTGCATCTTCTTCCCAGCTATGCGGCACTTGTTTAAACTGGCTTTGTAAATGAGATAGATCCGCTCCGTATCTCGTGTTCGGATAAAATTGCCACAGTCCAGTCAAACTGCTTTGCTTGCCTTGCCAGTCGGAAAGATCTGATGTGCCGTTTACTAAGGGGATGTGCGCCATTGAGTTATAAACATGTGCATTCATCCAAAAAGAGGCGCCCAATACGATCAACACTAAAATGATGATGTAAAGAAATAATCCTTTTATTTTCATCTATCTAGCTCGTACCGTTTCTCAACTAAAACGCGTCCCCACATTTCTTGAGAAGTCTCCTCCACCATCTTGAAACCTTCCCGTTCATATATTGAAGATGCTTTTTCTTGATCTGAAGTGGTTAAAAGCCAAATTTTCTTATAGTCCTTCTCTTCACAGAACTGCATCGCTCTCTTAAAGAGTTTTTGCCCAAGACCTATGCCTCTATATTCTGGATCTATTAAAAACCATCTGAGTTGAGCTTCGGTATCACTATATCCCAATATGGCAACATTGCCAATGATGACGCCATCCTTTTCCGCAATAAAAAATCGATCTCTCTCTTGGGAGTACCTCAAAGTAAAATCATAAAAAGTTTTACAGACATAGCCTTCAAACTCTAAATCATACTGGCATTCTTCTTTATAAATTTTTCCATGCAAATAAGTTAGATAGCCTAAATCTCCAGCAATTAAATGTTCTCGAATGGTTATTGCTTCTGTTGAATCCATGTGTACGCCTCCTTACATCAATCAAACGATTAAATTATGTTTTAATCATTTTACTACAATAAAAGGCTCATAACAACTCTATTGATTTTGATTTCCTAATAAGCTATTAACTCTAAGTATGTATGTTACTATCATGTGACTATCCATGATAGCGAAAGAGCGTTTTCATCTCTGTGAACAAACGCTCTCATATGCTCTGCACAATGTGGGATCTTCATAACTGGCATCACAATCAATTTCCTCTAAGCATTCAAAAAGATAATCTTCTAAAAAGAGATCTTTTGTCGGTCTTGAGTCTGATTTTACCATGTATATTTCAAGATAATCCTCTAGAAATTGAATTTCTCTTCGACGTTGCTCAAGGCTCTTTTCCTCTGTTTTTTTCATCGTTCTTTTTACCTCCTTTCCAAAATACTTCTATATATAATCTGTCCAAAGGGTCTCCTGAGGATAAATCTCAAAATTGCCTCTGTAAACCATAGAATCTGTAATGACCTTACAAGCATAAATCGAAGTTTGAATTGCATAAAACAAATCGTTTTCATATGTTTTCGGGCTCTCAACGTACCTCTCTCTAGCTCTCATTATTTGCGTTCTCATACTGCCCTCCTCTTGCATCGTAAAATCGTTCCCCATCGTTTTGAAAAACTGAAATCTCAACATTTTCTTTAAGACAAAGTGGAGTTTAATTTCATAAATACCATGTTCTCTGTACTGAATGAATTTTGATATTTCTGAGTGATATAGACAAAAAAAATCACAAATGTAGTGGCATAAAAAACCAAGTCTCACAGAATAAGTGTTTACACTGAAGTCTCCTGTCACCAATTCCTCCGAGAGTGCCAGAATACGTTCAAGATCATTATCAAACATATGTGGGGTCTTATTAAACCGAGGGTCCACATCTGGCATGACATTCCCATAGATGAAAGCGACTCTATTGAGTTCATAAAGCTCTTTAACTTCACTGAAGATCAAGTTTGCCATTGTAATATGCGTCATAAAATTCATCTACTACACCCCCACACACATTCACTGCTACGCTCAGCCTTACTATAACAAAACAATATAAAATCCATTTATGCTTTATGTAAAATTAGGGTCAAATACTTAAGGTCGTGTTCATATAGATAAAAGAATCCCTCCTAACTTGGCAAACCCATTGTATAATAGATTTGCCTTGATAAGAGGGATTTCTATAACTTCTTCAGACTGATAGTTATTGATTATACACTAATTAATTTGAATGAAGGCATCTAATGCGTTGACATTTTTATTTTTACTTCTGATCTCAGCATACGCATCATGATTTGTGATGACCACTGGTGTAATCACATCGAAGCCTTCTTTTTTTATACCTTCGATGTCAAAAGTAGCGATCAAATCGCCTTTTTTAACAGCATCTCCATTCTTCTTAAAGACTTCGAAGTACTTGCCATCAAGTTTAACGGTATCAATCCCAATGTGGATCAAAATTTCTGCACCTGAGTTTGCTTGAATCGCAATGGCATGTTTTGTGTTGAAAATCGTTGCAATTTTGCCATCTACAGGTGATACTACTTTGCCGATTGATGGAATAATCGCAGCGCCTTTACCCACGATACCTTCTGAAAAAGTAGAATCATTGACTTCAGAAAGCGCCACTGCTTTACCTGTAATTGGTGCTAAAATATCTTGATGACCATGACCTGTTGTTTCAAAGACTGTTTCTGTCACTTCATTTGATAAATCATCTTCTTCTGGATCTTTGTAGAGTACCATTGTAATAATAAATGCAACAACAAGACTGATTCCAGCCCCGATACAAGCAAAGTAAAATCCATTCATGCTATCGCCACCAATATAACTTGGAAGTGTTAAGAGTCCAGGCGAACCACCTGAGTAGTTTCTAACTTTAGTAATCCCCATGAAGAGACCACCGATACCACCGCCTGCCATTGCAGCGTATAAAGGCGTTTTATACTTCATGTTAACCCCGTATAGTGCGGGTTCTGTAATACCACAGACTGCTGTAATACCTGCTGATGATGCAAGTTGTTTGATATCAGTTTTTTTACTTTTAAAGCTGACAGCTAATGCCGCGCCGCCTTGTGCCACGTTTGATCCAAGCATTCCTGGATAAAGCAGTGTATCATAGCCGATGGTCATTCTGTTATTGATTGCAATTGGGATAATGCCATAATGTGTCCCTGTCATAACGAGTAACGGTGAGAAGATTCCCAAGAATGTTGGTGCTAACCAGCCTACATGCTCGTTAACTGCATTCATGAAGTCTGCCACGTAGCTACTTAAGATATAGCCAAGTGGTCCAATGACAACAAGTCCTGCTACCCCCACGATTAAAATACTGAGCAACGGCTTAGTGAAAAATTTAATCGGTTTAGGTGAAATTTTATCTGCAAAGGGTTCCACATAAGACAAGAACCAGACGATGAGGATAATTGGTAAAACGGATGAAGCATAGCCTGCATTGCTGATTGGTAAAAAGAATAATTTAATGGCCTCACCAGATTCCTTTGAAGCTGAAACCATAGAAATAAAACTCGGATGTAGTAAGATGCCCCCAAGCATCATTGCCAAATACGGATTACATTTAAATTTCTTAGCCGCTGAGCTCGCAAGGAAAATCGGTAAGAAGTAGAACCCTGCATCTGCCATGAAGTTAAGAATTTGATAAGCTTGCGCGTCTTTTGCCACGAATTTGAAAGTAATCAATATCGCTAAAATGGCTTTAATCATACCCGCTGCTGTGATTGCCGGTAAGATTGGTGTGAAGATGCTGGTCAACGTATCAATCAGTTTATCCAGCGGTTTCTTATGGCCTTCTTCCACACGCTTAGATTCTTTGATATCTGCCATCTCAATCAAAGGCTTATAAACACTTGCCACATCGCTGCCGATGATGATTTGGAACTGGCCCCCTTTTTTAACAACACCCATGATACCAGGAACATTTTTAAGTTCTTGATCTTTGGCCTTTCTTTCATCCGCTAAGTTAAGTCTGAGTCTCGTCGCGCAATGTGTGATTCCTGTGATATTATCAGCGCCTCCCACTTTAGCTAAAATTTCTTTCGCCAAATTTTGATAATCCATTTGATTCCTCCTTAATTTATTTATATTTAAAACCTTTTTCTGACAACATGCCCTTTAAACCATACTGCCTATAATGAAGTTTTGTTGCTAATATATGACTATTTTTTATAGGTTCGCCTTTTATAGGACGTTTCATATGCCCATCTTATAGGACTGCTCATATGCCCATCAGTAAATTGTCAAAAAAAATACCTAGAAAACAAGGTGTTAATCCCTTATTTCCTAGGTATAGCCTGCTTGACCAGTAACAATCCTATTATAACGCTATTCTTTTGATGTGAACCGTGAGATAGATCAGTTCTGTATCGGTTAAAAACTTTGAAAAATGACTTTCTATATACTCTCTGATTTTCAGAGCACATTTATACTCTCTTTTATATTCTTTCTGAATGGTTTTAATGAGTTCTTCATTATCATCCTCTAAACTCTTATTGCTGATAATGCGTTGCGCAAAAAACTTTAAATGCGTTAAAAACCGTTCATAGTGTATGGATTCTTCGTCGAATTCAATGTTGAGTTGATACTTGACAATTTGAAGTATATTTTGGATCATACCAAGCATATCCGTGCTCTCCATCACATTACCCACTTTTAGCGAGGCACCTACTAAGTGAAGGGCTATATAACCCGCTTCGTCTTCCGGCAATCTGATATTCAAACGTGTTTCAATTATGTTGAGTGCTTCAAGGCCAACTTTGTATTCCCTACTGTAGTACTTCTTGATTTCCCAAATTAAAGCATTTTTAAAATTAATGCCTTCTTCATATCTCTGAATGGCATAGCTCAAATGATCGGTCAAAGAAATATAAATATTATCACTAATTTTACAATCCAGAGCCTTTTTCGCATAACTGACAATTGCATTTGCCGTTTGGATATGTTCATTGGGAACACTTGATAAGAGTTCTATAAGTTGATTGGATGTCTTTTTATCCTGTATCGTATAAATTTTTTCTATAAGTGAAGTTTCAATAACATCCCCAGGTTTTTTTTTAAAGCCCAGCCCACATCCGATCACCAATACTTCGGTGTTATCTTCATTATATGAGCGTACTAAATTGTTATTAATTACTTTCTCAACAACCACAGCCAATTCCCTTCATATAAAGATACCCATTTAGATACAAAAAAGGCAGTCCTCCCCCAGATGCATAGCACCAAGTGGTATAGCCTGCCTAACAGTAACAATCCAACTCGTCTTACAAGAAAATACTATCATAAACCCTATGTGATGTCAAACATACATTTCATTTTTTGTTTACATAACCATACAAAGTTTTAACTGTAAAATGAACTAGACCTTTTAAAACTGCTTGTCTTCTGTACTCTTTTTTATTTTTACAAAATCTTTTTTATCTTAAAAAGACCTTTTTTTCATAAGTGAGCTTTTCTACCATCTCTGGTATAGGCTCAAATCCAATACCCGGTTTTTCAGGAACAGCAATCATCGAGTCTGCGTCTATCACCATTGGTGGATCAATAAGATCTCTTTCATAGTATCTCGTAGATGCTGGCAAGTCACCAGGGAATTTATAATTTGGAAGCGATGCAATGGCAAGGTTATGTGCTCTTGCAATTCCAGTATCCAGCATACCGCCGCACCAAACAGGAATGTCATAGCTTGCACATAAATCATGCACTTTTTTCGCTGCGGTAAGACCGCCCACTCTGGCAACTTTGATATTAATCGTTTTCGTACTGCCAAGTTCAATGGCCTTTCTGGCATCTTCCACCGAATGAATGCTCTCATCCAAACAAACTCTCGTCTTAATTGCCGCTTGAAGTTTCGCATGATCCACGATATCGTCATGATCAAGTGGTTGCTCTATCATAATCATGTTGAGGTGATCCATCTCTTTAAAAAGATCAATATCATTTAAAGTGTACGCTGAATTTGCATCTGCCATAATCATGATATCACTATGGTGTTTTCTCACATATTCAAGATACTTGATGTCTTTTCCCGGCTTGATTTTCATCTTAACGCGTTTGTAGCCCTCAGCCATGAACTTTTCCACACTTTCAAGAAGCGCTTCTTTGCTCTCTTGAATGCCTATGCTGATGCCTGTCTCTACTTTCTTTCGCGTGCCGCCTAATGCTTTAGACAGAGAGATGTTGTTTTCCTTACAGTATAAATCCCATACAGCACAATCAAGTGATGATTTTGCCATCTTATTTCTTCTCACATGCGCGAACATATCATAGAGTTCTTCAGGGTGTGCAATCTCATCATGACTGTATAAAATAGGAATTAAGAAATCCGATAAAATATGCCATGCCGTTTCATTGGTTTCTTCATTGTAGAAGGGATGTTGTAGGGCAGAACAATCCCCATAGCCCACATGATCTTTACTGTGCACTTCCACAAAGATAAAATGTTTTTCGGCCATTGTAGCCGAACTTATTTGAAAGGGTTTCTTAAATTTGATCTTCATTTTCCTTAGGACAATCTTTTCAATCTTCATTTTTGATCTCCTCTTCATTAAACATATCAAAACTTAATAGATTCACTTTTAAATTAAAGGCCTTATATTAGATTTCTATATTGGATTTTCAGTTAAATCTTGCGCCTTCATGTTTCTATTTAAAAATATCTCTACTCACCATCATCTTATCTATGGCATCCTCATCCACTTCGTACTTAAACCCGTTTACATCATCTGGCACGATTAAAGTACAATCTTTGCTGATTTTCACTTCTGGAATTGTAATATCTTCTTTAAAGTAGCGATTGCTCCCTGCAATGTCGTGAGCGAGCTTAAAATTAGGCAAACTTGCAAGCGAAATATTTTGAACACGCCCTATACCAAGTTCGGTCATGCCACCACACCATACTGGAATATCATTTTCCATGCAAAGGTCATGAATTTTAATGGATTCTGTGATCCCTCTACATCGACTCGATTTGATATTGATAATCTTACAGCTACCAATTTCAATAGCCTGTCGAGTATCTTCAACACTCTCTATACTTTCATCAAGACATATAGGTGTTTCGATGGCTTTTTGCAAAACAGAGTGATCAATGAGGTCATTCTCGCGAAGCGGCTGTTCAATATAGGCGAGATTGTATTCATCAAAGGCTTTGAAGAGTTCAATGTCTTTGAGGCTATATGCCGAGTTCGCATCCACTGTTAACACGATATCAGGGAAGGCCTCTCTTACGCCTTTAATCACTTCAAGGTCTCGACCTGGCTTAATTTTAATCTTTGTTCTATGATAACCTTCTGCAAGGTAGTGATCTATTTTATTAAGCAAATCCTTCAAAGTCGGCTCTATCCCTAAACTCACACCTACTTTGACTTCATCATAGACACCGCCAATAAGTGTTTTCAAAGACTTGTTCTCAATTTTACTTTTAAGATCCCATAATGCATTTTCCACAGCGGCTATCGCCAAATTATTGCCTTTTATAAACCAAGTTTGCTCTATGAAGCTTTCTGGGCCCTCTATATCCTTATGAAGGATTAGAGGTATTAAGAAATTTTTGATGATATGATGGCTTGTGCCATTATCCTCTGGACAGTAAAAAGGGCCAAAAAAGGCTTTACACTCCCCGTAACCCACATGACCTTCAGAATAAATTTTGATCAACAAAGCATCTCTTACTAAAAACTTAGTAAAACTTGTTTCAAAAGGATGCGTAAACGGATTATTGACACGTATAATATCCACTCTTTCTATAAACATATATCCCCCACCATTCTGTAATTTAAAATAAAAATTGCACCGTTTAGGTAATTATCATTATTATTTTATCATTTTAAGACATGTCCATATATCTGCTAAAAACTGTCTTGAATTTGTCTGAATTCTCAGAATATAAAAAAGTAGAGACGGCTCTATAGGACATCAGTTATTCAATTGTTATTTTTTCAACTTTAATTTCTTTGTGAAAATATAAATTGAAAAGAAAGCAAGGCATAATATTGGCACTAAATATTTAAATTCATTATGATTTGTTAAACGGCTACCTTGCCCTCCCATTTCTGAACTCTTGAGATTTTCAATGCAAATATTTTTCAGTTGATTGAGAATGTCCTCAGCATTATATTTTTCATGAATTTTGTATTGACCTAATTCGGATAGTTCATTATGCATTGGGATAATTATTTTTTCTGTATCGGTTTCAATATATAACCCTTGAAAATCATTTGCAAATTCAACTAATTTTAATACTGAATATGATTTTACAGAGCATTTTTCCAATAAATTTTCCATGAACTTATCATCAAAGCATTCTTCTAAATAGGTAATATCTCGACCTAACGATCCTCTTTCGGAAATTTCTCCATTTATGTAGCTGAATTTAATAAACCCTTTTTCGCCACTATCTAACTGGAATGTCGTTACATAATCTTCCCTAGCGGATCTCATAATTTGAGATACATTCGAACTATCGATATCAACGTCGATATAGTCTTTTCCCATTAAAATATATAACTTAAGAAATTCATTTTTTGTTTTTGAGTAGAATGCGCCATTTTCGAATTGATTTTCACCTTGTAAAGTTGCATTATGTGCTGTTGATCTATTTTCTGATTTTTTATCATTACTAATCTCTATATTGTTTTGAATATGTCCTTTGAGCTCCTCTAAGATTTTGTTATCCTCAACTTTTACATCTACCTCATTAGAATCTGCATAAGAAAACGAACTCAAAATAAAAAAAATCATAACCGATAATACAAATATTTTTTTCATCACCATTCTCCATCTAAAAAGTATGCAACACCATCAAATTCAATATATCCACCTATAGAACTGCTATCATAGTAATCATTATCATTTTCATGTAAATATCCTCTCTTTTTTAATATTAGTACCTGTAAGGCGCTATAATACTCATGAAAAACTCTATGTACATCTTGCTGTAAATATTGTGAATTAATATCCATTGAAAACTATATATGTATACGCACCTAATTTATACCATGTCTTTCAATTTGTCGTCAAGTATTCTCTAAAGAAATCTTTAAACGGAAAAATAAGTTCTAATTTCAATACTTAGGCGAAAGTTTTTTAAGAAGCGTAATTCTTAGGCTCAACTCTATTTGTCGCAAAAAAAGTCCACACAAATGTGCAGACTCCATCTTATCTATAAGATTTTCCTCCATCTCATAGTCCATTGAATTTTCATTAGCTATCTCAAATATTCATTATAACAAGTATATTCGAGATAAAATGACTTGGGACTATAACGAATCCACTTCTGGGCTCACGCGCACATCTATGATAAAAGATGATTCACTTTGAAAAGCCTCGTCTAGAACAGATTGGATTTCAGAATTAGATTCAATTTTGCGTCCTGGAATGCCATACCCTTCACCGATCTTGACAAAATCAGGCGAAATGGAGAAATGAATTCCAAAGTGACTTTTTTTGCCATAAGCACCATCCTGTAATTCGCGCACCATCCCCAAAAGATTATTATTGAGAATAATGACAATCACTTTATGCCCAATTTCAGAAAGTGTGCCCAGTTCACCTAAAAGCATTTGAATACCAGCATCCCCCATAACTGAAACCACCATTTTTTCTGGTGCGGCAAGTTTAGCGCCTATGCCAGCAGGTAAGCTGTAGCCCATAGTTCCTAAACCACCAGAGCTTAAAAACTTTCTATCTTGTGAGTACTGAATATTTTTTGCTGTCCAAATTTGATTTTGTCCCACATCAGCCGTAACCACCGCATCTGCTGTTAACCGCTTTGATATTTCATTTAAGAAGTGTTTTGGATTCACATTATCGAATGCGTCTAAATCGATATCTGTATGCGACTCACATTTTAAACCCGATGTCTCTAACCAATACACCTCTTCATTAGGCTCTATTTTTTTATTAATATGATCTAGAATTGTCTTGGCATCTCCCACTACAGGTATTTGATAATTGATGATCTTACCGATTTCAGATGGATCGATATCAATGTGTACAATATTGGCCTCTGGTCTGATTAAGCTAAAGTTTTTAGTAGCACGATCTGACATGCGTGCACCAATGACAATAATTAAATCTGCATTCTTCACCACTTGCTCACAGAGATCATCACCATGAGAACCAAGTACGCCCACATAATAGGGTGAATCCATTGGGTATGAACTGATTCCCATAAGCGTATTGATGACTGGAATTTTTCTGGTCACTGAAAAATGAGTCAGAGCCTTTTTCGCCCCTGATAAAAGTACGCCCCCGCCCGCAATAATCACTGGACTTTTAGCTTCATTGACACGCTTAATGATCCTTTTAAGCTGTCCAGTGTGTCCATTGACCGTTGGATTATAACCATTGATTTCAACGTCTTTAATGTGCTTAAATTCTATCTCTTCCATCTGTATGTCACGTGGAATGTCTATCAGCACTGGTCCCATTCGACCTGTTGTGGCAATTTTAATCGCCTTTGCCATGACTGTGAGAATATCTTCGGACTTTGTCACCAAGAAGCTGTGCTTTGTAAAAGGCTCTGTGGCACCTAAAATATCTACTTCTTGAAAGACATCCTTACCTATGAAATCTTTTCGAACTTGTCCTGTAATCGCAATTAGTGGAATTGAATCCATATAAGCCGTGGCTATTCCTGTGATCATATTTGTGGCGCCTGGGCCTGATGTTGATATACATACACCCACTTTTTTAGATACACGTGCATATCCACTTGCTGCATGAACTGCCGACTGTTCATTTCTAACCAATATATGTTTCAGTTTAGAACGTCTTAATGCTTCAAAAAAGGGTAAGATCGCACCGCCGGGATATCCAAATACGGTATCAATCCCTTCAAGCTCAAGACATTTGATCATTGACTCTGCTACATTCATATCTACTCAACCTCTCTTAATATCAATCTGAACTAACCGTTAAACCTTGCAAGTCCGGTCAGTCCTGTTCTAGCCATCTCACTGATACCATAAACCTTCATCATGTCCACAAATGCATTTATTTTGTCATGATCTCCTGTGAGTTCCACAGTAAGACTCTCAGTTGCAATATCAATTACTTTGCCTCTAAAAATTTCAACAACTTCAAGTATCGATGGTCTATTTTGTTCATTCACCATGACTTTTACTAAGGCGAGTTCTCGATACACTGATGCTTCAGGTTCAAGCTCATAAATCTTGACGACGTCAATAAGCTTTTGCAGTTGCTTTTTAATTTGTTCCACAATCTGCCGATCACCAGTGACGACAATTGTCATCCTTGAAATTTTAGGATCTTCTGTTTCACCCACTGACAAGCTTTTGATATTATAGCCTCTTCTACTAAATAGTCCTGCCACACGACTTAGTATGCCTGGCTCATTTTCTACAATAACTGACAACACATACGGATTCATTTGCTCTCCCCCATTTCATAAATTTTATTGCCTATGCCTTAATTTTATTATTTACTTCTCAAATGCACACTTCTCAAATGCACTGTCTATAGATCCATCTATAAATTTTACTGTCTATACTATAGATTCTTTTGCCTATAGATATAAAAAACCCCGTGCTTATAAGCATTTCGCCTATAAGGACGGGGATAAATCCACGCGGTACCACCTTATTTGTCTCAATTTTGAAACCTCTCAACTTGATTTAACATCAAATAATTGACTGAACATCAATCGTCTATAACGGGACTGACCGACAAGTCTTACTGTCTCTTTCAGACTTGTAGCTTAGGAGCGAGCTATGATTTATAATCGTACTGGTTCACATCAACCACCAGCTTTCTGAAAACGTCTTATAAACTTTTTTTCTCCATCTCTGCATTTGAGCTTTCGAAATTTGATTATTGTATTGAATTATAACAATGATGAAAACAACTGTCAAGATATTTATTAATTTTTTTTCATATAATATCGGATATTTCTCTATATTAGCAGAGATTTCATTGTTGTGGCGTCTTTTGCGCATCACAACTGGACAGTTAAAGTTTCCTTTTTTGCGCTCTAATGTATTCCATGTAGAAATAGGCACTATCTTTTGGATAGCGTTTAAGCGTTTTGTAATCCACATAGAAGAGCCCAAAACGTTTCGAATAACCTTCTTGCCACTCAAAATTGTCGAGGAGAGACCACAGAAAATAACCTTTTATGTTGCCGCCAGCTTCGTTTATAGCGTGAACCATCTCTAAGTGCCTTTTAATGTACATGATTCTCTGTTCATCATGAATTCTGAAATCTCGTTCCACGTGATCAGGATACGCAGCACCATTCTCAGTGATGTATATAGGCACTTGGGTAAATTCTGCTCTTATGCGCTCAATCATAGACTTCAGTGCATAGGGAATAACTTCCCATCCCATGTCGGTAACTGGCACTCTCGGTTTTCCAGCTTCATAGCCAATGCCGCCTGACTTGGTTTTAACCAGCCCCCGAGTGTAGTAGTTGATCCCTAAAAAATCACAGGGTTCAGAAATTGTTTCCATATCGTTCAAGTGAAATTTCAACTTGCCTCTGGTGATCCTATTGACAAGTGTCATAACCTCTTTAGGATAGGTGCCTTTAAAAAGCGCCTCCAAAAAAAGTCTATGTGATACCGCATCTGCAAAATGAGTCGATTTATAATCGGCCTGTGAAGATGAATCTGGATAAAGTGGTGTCACGCTCAGCACAATGCCAATTTCACCTGCTATGTTCATTTCTCGAAAGCGTTTAACCGCTTTGCCATGTGAAAGCAAGAGATGGTGTACGGCTAAAAAACCTTCTTTGACACTTTTGTATCCCGGTGCGTGCAAACCAAGCGTATGGCCTAAAATACCACTACAGAACGGCTCATTATGCGTGAACCACATTGGAACGCGTTCGCCAATATTTTCAAAGAGATACGTGGCGTACTCTAAAAACCAGTCCACACACTTGCGGTTAGTCCAGCCCCCTTCTCTTTGCGCCCATATTGGCAAATCCCAATGATAGAGTGTAAGACATGGCTTAATGCCCTTCTGTTCAAGTTCGCTTATGAGATTGAGATAAAACTTGAGTCCCTCAGGATTGGGTTTGTGTTTTTCTGGAAAAATACGTGACCAAGAAACTGAAAAACGGTATGCATCCACACCCAGCCAGTCCATCAATGCCACATCTTCTTTATACTGATTATAGTGATCACATGCAATTGCACCTGTGTGCCCTTCAAACACCTTCCCCTTAATCTCGCAAAACGGCTCCCATATGGAGGGTGTCCTTCCATCTGCATTTAGGTTGCCCTCTATTTGAAAAGAGCTGGTCGCAACGCCATAGATAAAAGGCCCCTCTTCTGATTTAACCACCAAATTCACTTCAGTTTTCTTTTTACGTCTTATTTTTTTTATCTTTTTAATTGGGTGTAAACTTGCTTTAATTATGTGTTTGTGACGCATCTTTCTCATGATAAGCCTCCCTTTGAGATGTATGCTCTATTCTGTTCTTACCCTTTATTAAAGCGTCTTATCCCCGTTTATAACTCTTTTTTTCAGATCATTGAATCTTATCCACTAAGTAATTGAGATAGTAGTTGATTGCATCGGTAAATTTACGTATGTCATAGCCCGTTATCGTCTCAATTTTATTAAGCCTGTAAATGAGCGTATTTCTGTGAATAAAAAGTTTGTGTGCCGTCTCAGTGATGTTGAGATTACATTCAAAGAAGCTCATGGCAGTTTGTTCGAGTTCATCATCCCCCACACTTTTAAGCTGCTCTCTTAGGACTTCTGATAAAATCGCAGAAGAACTTGATTCTCCCCCAGTAAAAGGGTGTTTCAATCGCTGAATTAAAAGGGGAAAAATCATACTTTCGTAAGTAACGATCTGGGTATTTTGTTTTAGATTTCTACTCAATTGCATCAATTCTTCCAATTGATTATAACACTTATGCAGATCCGACATCTGACTGACTGTGTTGCTCACTGCAATTTGAGCACTGGTAAAGGCCTCTGCTTCAATCATGCTCATTAAATCACCTGGCGTGAGTTCCGCATCCACTACAAAGACCACAATTTCAAATGCATTTAAATGCGCATATTTCATTTCTCCAAATGCAGAACGGATCACTTCCATCACTTCATCTGGATTTGCCTTATATCTTATACACCAAAGTTTTATCGGCAATGGAAAAGGCTCATGATAGTTTTTATAGGCCTCAGCTTCTGTCAGGAGCTGTGCTTCTGTAATTTTAGAGTTAAACGCTACCTGTTTGAGATCTTTCTGATTGTATTTTTCATGAAAGAGGAGTCCTTTTTGAACCCATGCAATCACAAATTGGATTTCAAGTGCATTTAAATCTTTATGTACGATGAGATCAAAGTCATCAAAACTGGAAATTCGAACAAATGGACGCTGAACTTCTAAGTTCAATGTTTCTTTTTTATCCCTCCAAACTTCTATTTCACATTTCATTATTGCTTCTAGTTCTTTGCATAGAGCATTAATCATGACTTCACCTCTTATCAAAAAGAGAATTGTCATCCATAACAATCCTCTTATCATTCCATATATTTTTTTATTATATTATACCTCTTTATTAGCACATATTCCAAGTCATAATAGTCAGAGCTTTTTTTATAGTCCAATTGCCTTTGAGCCTCTAAATTGCATCATGAATGATTTGAAGCACCGTTTCCAATTTTTCAACGGAAATTTGCCCTGGAGCCGAAACCTGACCAACAGCGCCAAAAGTCAAAGCTGAACCAAATATTTCACCAGCCATCCTGCTCATCACTCCCAGAGGCGACATGGACATGGTAACAAGAGGACATTTCGTATGGTTTTTGTACATCTCTTGGGTTGCGTCAAGCAATGTGAGAACATCCTCTGTACAAGTTGGCATAACTGCAATTTTTAATAAATCTGCTCCCAGCGACTCCATTTTACAAAGTCGTTCAATGAGAACTGATTTGGGAGGCGTTAAAGTAAATTCATGATTGGATGCCACTGCGAATACCCTGTGCTCATGACAGTAATTTATAATCTCACGGACAACTTCATCACCTGAAAATAATTCCACATCAACGATGTCCACATGTCCACTGGCTGCAAGCGCCTTATTCAGATCACAGTACTCTGTTGTAGTGATCGCTTTCTCTCCACCTTCATTTTGAGTCCTAAAGGTTGCAATTAGAGGTGTTTTAGGTATAATCTCTCGAATCGCTTCTAAAGTATCCAATACTTTTTCAACATTAAGTGCATCTTCATAAAAATCGATGCGCCACTCCACCATATCATTTTTTTCATGTTCAAAAGAAACAGCACTTTCAAGAATAGCCGACTTTGTCTTTCCAACAATTGGAACAACAATTTTGGGCTTACCTTCTCCAATCGAAATACCTTTAATTTGGATCATATTTTTCATACGGGCCTCCGTTTATCGCTCTTAACTTGTCACTCATAATTTATTGCTTACTACTTTGCCTCATAGATATTTGGCAATACCCGATCTAATTGAATATGCATCAATCGCTCTACAATTTCTAAACTGATCTCATGGATGCTCTTCTCATCCGTATCAATGGCAATATCTGCTGCATTCCGATAGAGTTCCATACGGGGATTTAAAATACTCTCAATTTTTTCTATTGTCATGCCATTTTGTAAAAGTGGTCTCGTGTTTTCAGCTCTTACACGTTCCAGTATAATTTCTGGGCTTGCCTTTAACCACACGATCACACCGCTTTTCTTTAAATTGTCCACATTTTTTTCGTTCAACACTGTGCCACCACCACTACAGAAAATGATGATATTTTTGTGAGCACTCATTTCTTCAACGGTTTTAAATTCCAGTTCCCTAAAATATGCTTCACCATGTGTTTCAAAAATTTGTGCAATGGTCATGCGTGTTCTATCTTCTATAACTTTGTCGATATCAATTTGGTCCATTGCAAGCATTTTAGCGAGCTCACGTCCCACTGTCGTCTTACCGGTTCCCATGAATCCTGCCAATACAATGTGGTGCGGAAAGAGATACCTTGACTGAATACGCCTACAGCTTCTCAAAACATGCGTGTGAATATTCTTAATTTCATCTTTAAATTCAGATTGCACCACATAATCACCAATGCGATGAACGACTTCTTTTTCTCTATCGCTGTTAAAAATTGGCACACCCATCGCCTTTTTTTCATACATGATTTGTTTGATGATGCTTAATCTTTTTTCTAGAATTTTAGCAAGTTCCTGATCACACTGATCTACCTCTGAGCGTAATTCTGTCAATTTGTCCATCTGGTTCCACCTCTTTCACTAATTGGTTGCAGCTTTTTTAAATAACATGCCTATAACGGTTCATGTGCCCCTTTCCGTTTATAGGTATAAAAAAAGAGGCGTTTCTTTTAGAAACTCCTCCGGGCTGTACTTTTTTTGCGATCCGATTAAGTTTGCTCAAAGATAACATGATTTGAGACTTATGAATTTGTTGTATGAAAAATAACCAGGGCAATAAAAATAAAAACCCCAGCTAAAAAAGTAATAAAAACTATTTGATTGTTTTTTCATCCACTCAGAATTCATCATTGATGCCACCTTAATCTATAATAGCCATGATATTATAAGCATTATAGGCTAATTAACCGCTTGCTGTCAACTGCTTTTTATTAAAAAGAAATTGGAATCTCATATTCGTACCGCAGATTTATTTGAATATTGCACCTTTGTATAGGACACACGGGCAATCGTATTGGCACTCTACTTCTATTCCATGTGCTTTTGGAAGTTGTTCTGTGAGATTATTGTTTAACTTTTCTTTTGATAAAGGGCATGTTGGAAATGATCATCAGCAAAGTAAGTACCAATAAAACAAGTGTAATAGGGCGATTGATCATACTTAATACGACATGTTCTTTAGGTAAAGCAAGTGAAACTGCACGTCTAAAATTGGAGTCCATCATACCACCCAGTACAATGGCAAGTACCATTGGTGCTACCGGATAATCTCTTTGTCTCATGGCAAAACCTATGATACCAAAGATCAGCATCAAGACGACATCAAATATGCGATTATTGCCTGCAAATGCACCGATAAAGCACAGCACTGACACCATCGGCAACAAAATATTTTTAGGAATTGAAATCAGCTTACTGATCCGTGGTGCCACCAGTAATCCTAATAAGAGTAACGCCACACAAGCGACGAGACCGCTGATGACAATAGTATAAAACATCTCAGGATTCTCACGAATAAACATAGGCCCTGGCTTTAACCCGTGAACATAAAAAACAGAAAGTAATATGGCAGTGACCGCATCTCCTGGAACAGCCAGTGTTAGCATGGGGATAAGTGCACCACCGATACAGGCGTTATTGGAGGATTCACTTGCAACAATCCCCTCCACGGCACCTTCGCCAAAAGGGACTGATGGTGATTGAATTAAACGTTTGGCTTCATTATAAGATATGAATGCCGCCACTGGTCCACCTGCACCTGGAAGTGCTCCAATAAGCGAGCCTAGGAATGAACCATATATCCCCATTTTCCAGTGTTTTAACACCTCTTTTATACTCATCTTCATCTTTTTCATCTGCATAACCACTTGATTAAAATTATGCTCATAAATTACAGTCAATACTTCACTGAGCCCAAACAGCCCCACAAGCGCTGGAACAGTTGCAACACCTGCTTGTAAATCATATAATCCCAAACTCAATCTCGGCGTACCGATAAGCGGGTCAAGACCAATCATACTGACGGTTAACCCCAACGCGGCACTCATCAATCCTTTTGTATAATTTTTGCAGTAACCGAACCCACTGTTGCAAGCCCAAATAGTGCCAATAAAAAATAGTCCATTGGTGTAAATTTCAATGCAATGGATGCAATGGGCTTTGCCAAAATCAAAAGCATCACAAGACCGAACACACTGCCTAAAAACGAGTAGATTGTCGCATAAAAAAGAGCTTTATGAGCTTCGCCTTTACAGGAAAGTGGATAGCCATCCAACGTGGTAACAACCGAAGAAGGTGCGCCTGGTATATTGATGAGAATCGCAGAAACGGCACCTGAGAAAACGCCTACCACATATACCCCCATAATCATTGCTAATGCTTCTGTCGGTTCCCAAGTATAAGTAATCGATACGAGTAAAGCCGTTGCCATAGACACCGATAAGCCTGGAATGGATCCAACAAACAAGCCGGCCACAGAACCTAAAAAAACTAACATAATAAATTTAAAATTTAGTATTGCCAATATTTCCATATTTGCCTCCGTTAAGGTAATAGTACATTCAACAAAGTTCTGAAACTAAAACTCAAAAAAATCACGGTACAAAAGGGCACCAGAAACAAAATTTTCTTTTGTCTTACCTCTAAATAGCGTAGAAAGGCCAATAAAAAGGTAAAAGTGGCTAACTCAAATGTACCTAGCCTTAAGACAAAAAAACTAATTTTGAAAACGAGCTTTGGTAAAGTGATATATTTTAAAGCTAACGTATAGCACAGCATCATTCCAAGACTAATAATGACACCTTTTAAATTCTTTTTTTGAGTTATTTCAGTCTTCACCTGAATATCGTCCTCAACCGAAATATCCGTATCGGCACGCGTAATTGCAATCGATTGAACATAAAGACTCACAGATAGTAATAAAATAATCCCACTTACTATAATTGGAAATAGATAAGGGGATTGGCTCCATCCCGTAATAAAGCTATTTTGATTCTCATAGAGCGCATAGATTAGAAGTAAAATACCAATAATTGAAAAAAAGATTGCTTCATACAACTTTTTTTTTGATCTGATTTTCATCACAATATACCTCATTCAAAATATGATTTTAAGAAACTCTTGCCTTGTGGCAAGAGTTTCAAAGTTATAAAATCTCTTAATTTAGCTTTTTTTAATTTAGCTTTTATTGATCAACTGATTATTCATTATATTTTTCTATTTTGAATTCTTCAGGACTTATTTTTGCAACACCATTCTCATATTGCAACCAGCAAATCATAGACTGCCAAGAGTGATAAAAGTCATAGATTTCTTCTTGTGTTTTATATTTTTTATATAAAGGTTCTGCTTGGTTTCCAGAAACAAATGATGTCCATTCTTCTTCTTCAAATGCCTCAAGAGTCGCTTTGCGTAGCACCTCAATCACAGCCTCTGGAGTCCCCTTTTTAACAAGCAACGATAAAGGTGTTAAAGGTACATTTAAATATTTTTCAGATTCCGGTAGAGCTTCAGTAAATGCAGGCACATCTGGTAATCCAGCAATGCGTTCATTGGAAAATACTGCAAGCACTTTTACATCACCACTATCAATATAGCCTGTGGTAAATGATAAATTGGGATTTGTAAAATCAACTTGTTCACCGATAACGCCTAGAAGTGCATTAGTACCGCCATCAAATGCAGTCATTGCCACATCATAGCCCAACTCTTTTAAAATTAAGCCTTGATTATGTCCACTCCCTCCTGGTCCAGAATGCGACATACTCACTTTACCAGGGTTTGCCTTTATATCCGCTAGTAATTCTTCTATCGTATTGTATTTAGAATTTTTAGACACGACAACGAGCTTAGGATCGTTGACAACAACAGAAATTGGAACAAAATCATCATAAGACAAATCACTGATTCCCATTGTACGATAAGTGCCCAATGTTTCTGGTGCAAAGAGAACTGTATAGCCATCCGCTGGCGCATCAAATACATATTTAGTTCCAATAGAACCAGATGCACCGCTTTGATTTGAAACTGTAATTTGAGCATTTAAATGTTTTTCAAGTTGTGTAGCTAGCATTCTTCCGTACGTATCTGTTCCACCACCAGCACCATAAGGCACAATCATTGTAATCGCACGATCTGGATAAGTGTTTTTTTCTGCTGCTTCACTATTTTCTTGTGCGGGTGTTTGATCAGCTGCTTTTTCTTGTGCAGGTGATTCACTTTCTACACTACATCCAGGTAAAAAAGCCATTACAGACATTACTAAACACAGTGTAACAACTCGCAAAATATGCTTCATACTTTTCTTCCCCCTAAATACTTATTTAATACATTGTAGTTAACTTCAATTAGATTTTATCATTGCCCTTGAAAACTGTCTAATACCTACTGTTTTATAGATACATAACCCATAAGTAATAATAACTTTTAAGGATACTAGTATACAATCTTGTTTTTTCATAATATACTTATTATCGAGGAATGCAGGAGGAATCTATGGAAATTTTACAATTAAAATATTTTAAGAAAATTGCTGAAGTTCAAAATTTAACAAAAGTTTCGCATGAGTTACATGTCTCGCAACCTGCTTTGAGCAAAGTGATTAAAAATTTAGAAAACGAACTCGGTGTAAAACTCTTTGATCGCAAAGGCCGTTATATTGATTTAAATGATAATGGTCACATCTTTTTAAAACATGTAAATATCTGTTTAAATGCACTTAGTGATGCCAAAAAAGAACTCCATGACTTCAATACAACCACTCAGTGCAATATCACGCTTTACGTTCAAGCTTCAATGTATCTCTTACCTAAGCTGATTCAATCTTTTAACGATTGTTACCCTAACATACATTTTTTGATCAACCAAAAGCAATTTTCACAGACACAAATTAAAAGTGATTTTAGAATTTATGCACCCAATCCAGAAGACCCTCTCCAAGATAATGAAGTTACCATCATCGATGAAGAACTCATTATATTATGCAATAAAACTCATTGGTTAAGCGCACACACACATATTAATCTATCTGAGCTGAAAAACGAGACTTTTATCAGCTTGCCCAAATATACAACACTTAGGCACATCACTGACCAACTCTGTGCCACTGAAAACTTTAAAGCCAATATTATTTTAGAGTCATCAGACTCACCCACCATCTTAGAATTGGTCAGAAATGGCATGGGCATTGCACTAGTCCCTCAGCTTACATGGGGCAAATTCCAGCAATCTGATTATCATACGGTACGCATTACCAATCCAAAGTGTCGCCGTAAAATTAATCTTCTTTGGCAGAAAAATGTAGACAAAAGCAATGCAACTCAGCTCTTTAAAGAACACGTCATTCAATTTTATAAAAACTTAGCCACATAACAAAAACCATCGGTTCCACCGATGGTTTTTGCTATGTGTTCGATATATATTCCCGCCAAACAACGGGAAGGTAAAGGTAAGAAGGGGGCTATTATTCAATTATTTCAAAACTTGCGCCTAGATTGTTCATGCTTTGAATAAAATTAGGATATGAAACACTGGAACACTCTATATCCTTGACTATTAATTGCTCTGACATTGTCAAGCCAGCCACCATTAACGCCATTGCAACACGATGATCATCATGGCTATCTACAATTGCACTCTTAAATGGCTTTCCACCTATAACAATTAGGTTTTCGCCTTCACTGAAAACTTCTACACCCATTTTTAACAGCTCTTCTTCCATAACGGCAACACGGTCAGTCTCCTTCAGTCTAACGACCTCAAGACCAGTAAATTCTGTTTGACCTTCAGCACATGCTGCTGCAATGCATAGTATAGGTAACGCGTCTGGCGTATTTCTCAAATCGATAGAAATACCCATTAGAGGTTTTCCACCTCTAATGTGAATATTGCCTTTTTCAACATCTTTTGTGATGTCTGCACCCATTTTGATCAAAACGTTAACAATCTCTTTATCTCCCTGAAGATCATTAAAATCAACCCCTTCAATAGTAACTTCCGAGTCCGTTACAATTGAAGCCACAAGGGGAAACAAGACGCCTGACCAGTCACTTGCCACAGTCTGATCTTGTGCTTTATAAGATTGTGGTCCAAATATATCATATTGAGAATAATCATTATTTTTTTCAACTGCTACTCCATATTTTTTCATCCAGTCCAAAGTCATATCGATATAGGGCGTTTCCATTGGTGTCGTTACATTTAGTGTTGTTTTGCCTTCTATTAAAGTTGATGCCAGTAAAAGCCCTGTTACCTGAGGCGATATTTTGCCTTCTATCGTTATCGTTCCCGCTTCCATTTTGCCTTGGATAACAACAGGCGGTGCATCCACTTCAGGCCGAGTTGTATACGCGGTAACCTTTGACTGATTCAATGCTTCCAATAATTTATTAATAGGCCTTGACCTAATTTGTTCATCACCAGTAATAATTGTTGTCCCTTCAATAGTACCTGCTAGTGCTGTGCCGATGTATGTGGTTGTCCCTGAATTGCCGCAATCTACGACATCATCTGGCAATTTTAATTTTCCCGATGTACCTTCAATTTCCCATTGACCCTCTTTAACAACACATTTTGCCCCAAAACTCTTAGCAACGCGTAACGCACTCAAACAATCTTCACTGGTTAAAGGATTTCGAATTGTAGATACGCCTTCTGCCATTGTTGATATGAGAACAGCTCTTATCGTATGGCTCTTTGATCCCGGCACTCTTATAATGCCCTTTAGACAACTACGCTTTATTTTGGCTTGCATTATTTTACCTCACATTCATTATTCTTTATAAATTCATGATATCGGCAAAAACACTCAGCGTCCAATACCTATCTCTTTATATACTATTAACCTAGAAGTTATATACAAGCATTAAAAGACATCCTCTGAATGTTTAAAATGGATCCCCTCCGTTAAAGCGCTTCCCTTAATATAGGCTTTCCTCAATGCAAAAAAAATCCCTCTCATTCCTGAGTGGGATTTTAACCATAAAATAACCTGTACTTATTTAGAATCTGCTCTATAACCTAAGTCTTCTGATACGCTACGTGCCATCAACAATGTATCTGCTATTTTTTCTTTTAGCTCTTCATCTTGAAATCTAGTAAACAATCCTGTCATTGTAAACGATGCGACAACTTTTCCCTCGCTATTTCTCACAGGTGTTGCAATGCAAGATACCCCCTCTGCTTTCTCTCCAGTTGAGAAAGCAAAACCATCTGCCTGAATTTTTTCAATCGCCGACCACAAAAAGAGATCATCTCCTATAAGTTTGCGCTGGTGATTAATAGGTTCATAAGCAAGGAGCAGTTTCCCTGATGCACCTGAAACCAGTGGCAAACAATCACCTTTCCCAATAGCTTGTTTCAATGCTCTAGTCGTCTCAAACCGTTCTATGCAAATTATATTATCGCCTTCAACTGTATACAAGCTGATGCTTTCATCATATTTTTTATTTAACTGATCCATATAAATTTTTGCTGCTTCAACGAGATGATCATATTTCATTTCAGAACAAAGTGACCCTAAAATAGCCATCTTTGGCCCTAAAGAATACTTCTTATTACTATTTTTGGATAAATAATCCTTTTGAGCTATGGTATTTAACAAGCGATAGGTGGTGCTTGGTGATAATGAAACCTTTTCAGCAATTTCATTCAATGTAAATTCATGTTGATCGCCCAAAAAACAATCTAAAATTTCTAATGCTCTGTCGATTGAGCGAATTGTAAGACCTTTCTTATCATCCATATGGTCACCTCCTTTTAAGAATTATAGCATAGAAACCCTAAATTATCTATATCCCTTATACTACATTGCCTTCAACAAAATTTCCAAAACTTGATTGAGTTGTTCCACTGGAATCTGACCCGGTGCAGATACTTGACCAACTGCGCCAAAAGTCATGGCAGATCCGAAAGCGGAACCAGCCAATCGACTGATGACACCCATTGACGACATTGACATCGTCACGATTGGACGATCTGCATACTGTTTATACATTTTTAAGGTTGCACTCAAAAGTGTCAACACATCTTCCATAGAATTTGGCATCACAGCAATTTTAGGAATATCACCCTCTAGTTCAATCATTTTTTTCATTCTAAAAATGAGTTCATCTTCAGAAGGGGTTTTATGAAAATCATGATTTGACATGATCACCAATTTGCCAGCACTATGAATATTCTGGACATTGTTCTTGACGATATCGTCACCAGAGAACAGCTCTACGTCAATAATATCCACATAGCCACTTGCCGCCACTATTCGATTGAGTTCAGTGTAGGCCTCCATATCTATGGCCTTTTCTCCACCTTCTTTTAGAGTTCTAAACGTGAAAATAATAGGTGTTTCACCTAAAAGACCTCTCATTGAAGCGGCAACTGCCTCAACTTTATCGAAGTCAAAAACATCTTCATAAAAATCAACACGCCACTCTATGAAATCTATACCGCTCAAATCCATTTGTGCCGCTTTATCTAATATTTCCGTTTGGGTTTTTCCCACAATTGGGACAATGATCTTTGGTTTTCCTGCTCCAATTTTTACACTTCTTACGTCATAAATCTTATTCATGATACCTCCAAATTATTATACTGCCTTTACGTCTGCCTTCGCATCACGTGCTGCTTTCCATTTTTTATAAGTTTTAGTCTGTGTGCCGAACATCACAACAATTAGCGCAAAGAGACTAAATGATATTGGGCTATGAAAAATGCTTAAGATAAGTCCTGAAACCGACTTGTTCAGCAAAATACCTCTTCGGTAGTTTTCCTCTAGTAATTTGGTTAGAATAATGCCAAGGACACATGGTGCAACTGGGTAATCATAACGTTTAAAGAAATATCCTAAGACACCGAATCCAATCGCCCAAAACATATCGAAGAGACTGTTGTTAATCGCATAGGACCCTACCACAGATAAAATAATGATAATCGGCAATAAGATGCCCTTTGGAATCTCTACTATTTTAGTAAAAATTTTAATCCCCGTCATGCCGAAAAACACCAATGCTATACTTGCAATAAACAGACAGCTTACGATCAGGTAAAACATATCTGGAGAAGCCGTCATCATATTAGGTCCTGGTTTTAGACCGTGTATGGTCAAAGCACCTATCATGACTGCAGTGACAGCATCTCCTGGAATACCTAAGGTCAACATTGGAATAAACGCTCCACCAATCGCCGCATTATTCGCCGCTTCTGGTGCAACTAATCCTTCAACAGCACCTTCTCCAAAAGGCACTTCTGGATTCTTAACCGTTCTCTTCGCTTGATCATAAGTCAGCAGTGCCGCTATATCGCCACCTGCACCTGGTAAAGCACCTACTAAAACGCCCACAATTGAGGATCTAACCGTAAGGGGCATATATTTTTTTACGACATCAAGAGATGGTACAATTTTATCGATTTTTTGTTTAATTGGCTGGATATCTTTAGTCGTTATTTGAACTAGAGCTTCTGCTATTCCGAACAACCCAATCATTGCAACAACATAATTAACACCTGGTAGCAGATAGGTTACCCCAAATGTAAATCGATGTGCGGCGGTCATGGAATCCATCCCAATAGTCCCCAACAAGACACCTATAGCTGCTGTCGTCAAGCCTCTAAATATAGATTTACTGCCGATACTGCCAACCATCATCATTCCCATAACACCAAGCAGTAAATAATCCACTGAAGTAAACTTAAGGGCAAGCTTAGAAACCAAGGGTGCAAAACATGCAAGAACGACAATTCCAATTAAGGTCCCTACGACCGATTGGCTTGTTGCAATCCCCATCGCCCTTCCCGCTTCTCCTTTTAACGCCATTGGGTAGCCATCCAGTGCAGTTGCCACAGCCGCTGGCGCTCCAGGAATATTGAGCAAAACAGCAGACCTTGACCCACCATAGACAACCCCTACAAAAACGCCTAACATCAATGCAATCGCTGGATTCGTTTCCCATCCAAATGTGAATGATACGAGCAAGGAAACTGCCATCGTACCAGACAAGCCAGGTATTGCACCTATATAAATACCTGATAAAACGCCTATTGACACTAATATTAACAAGTGAATATCCATTATTGGCACTAATAAATACTGTAAAACACTCACATGAACCTCCTTATGGCAACACGACTTTAAAAACAGTTGAGAACATGATAAATATAAAAGCTAAGCTCAACGCTGTCCAAAGCACATTGTGTAAATACTTTTTCATCATTAAATAACACATACTACCCCATAAAAAAATGGGTGTTACAATGTAAAAACCCAGCCCCATATTTAACAGGAAGCAATAAATAAGAATAAATGAAAAAATGACGAGAACATCTTTTGGAAAAATATATTGGCTTGCTTGCTTTATTTTCTCTATAAGAGAAACGCCTTTATCATAGATGGATCTTTTAAAATCTGTTATGAAATTTACAAGGGAAAAAATAACCACAAGAACACTTACAAAGAGTGGTACAGCAGCATAAGACGAAGCTCCTGGCGTTTCAGAATACATTACAAGAGAATGGTAAGTAAAAAATAGTCCAACTGCTAGTAAAAATAAGCTAAATCCATTTTCACCTGGCTTAAGCTTGTTTTTAGAGGCTTCAATAGTCTCTACCTCTTTATTTTGTAATTGATTTTGATCATCAGTCATCGAATTTACTCCTTTTCAAATACAAACTGAGAAAAGTTGCTTTTAAAGCAACTTTTCTCGAAATAAAATTATGAGTTAACGTTCCAAAAGTCAAAAGTTAAGCAACCATTCCCCCTATAATATCGCTTACGAGAAGTATGCGGTAGCACATAAGGCAAAGGGAATTGACTTTCAACACTCTAATCCTTATTTTAAGCCCAGTTCTTCAGGTGATTTGGTTATAGAACCGCTTTTGTATAATGCTTCAGCAGTATTTAATTGCCAGTTTTTAAGATATGTTTTAGCTTCTTCGCCTTTAATGCCCAATGGATTGATATTAAAGCTTGCTAAAATTTCTTGATATGAAGAATCTTCAAATGCAGCCATAAAGCTCTCAGATAACTTGTCTATTACAGCTTGGTCTGTTCCCGCATTGACAAATACACCGTAAAAAGGGCCCCAAGGTAAAAATTGATCAAAGTCTGGATAATCATCAGTGATTAAAGACACTTCTTCAAGTTTTTCGATTTTATTCTTGCTAAATAGAGAAATATATTTCCAATCTCCAGAAAGATGTGATTCTAAGCCCGATTGAATTTTAGCCACTGTAAGATCACATTCGCCACTAATAACTGCTGTACGTGCAGAAGCATCACTGTCATATGGCACTTGATTGAAAGTCGCTCCTGTTACTGCTGTGATGTAAGAAGCCACAGACCACGGCAATCCGCCTTTCCCTGTTGTCGCCAACGTGATTGTTCCAGGATTTGCTTTAGCTGCATCGATGAGTTCAGTAAGTGTTGCATATTTTGAATTCTTGCCCACTGTGATGCCCACGGTTTCATCACCGATAATGATCACAGGTTCAAAATCTTTATAAGTCAAGTTGATAATATCAAGCATGGTATAGAGTTGTGGGTTTTCAGCCCCCATGAGCAAGGTATAACCATCTGCTGCAGCGTCATGAACATATTGAGTTGCAATAGAACCCGTACCACCCGTTTTATTTTCAACAACAATACTCTGTCCAATGTGCTTTTCAGCCAATGTTGCAAGCGGTCTCATAAGTGAATCTGTGCCGCCGCCTGCACCCCATTGAACAATACCACTGATATTTTTTGTAGGAAATGCATCATCAGCTGCTTGAGTCTTTTCTTGTGCGTTAGCCACCAGCTCATTGCTCGCTGCTGCTACAGGTTCTTCTGCCTTTTTCGAGCAACCTGCTGCAAAAATCATAATAAAAATTAGCCCCAAAATCATTATTTTTTTCATAGTCCTTCTCCCTAAACCTTATTTTTTAGTACCTATTATCAAGGCCATACACTGATCAAAGTCAATGATTAGCCTAAATAATCTTTCGCGGATTGCAGACATCGCCTTGCATGTTCTGCGTACCCCAGTTCCCTGACTCTAGCAATATGAGGTAATTCAAGTGTATAAAGTACTTCTGGCATCGCTTCTACGATGCTCTTAATGTCGATGCCACCTTCTCCAACATACAAGCGCTCATCTCTCCCCGTATGGATGAGTCCCTCTTTAGTTGTTGGGATTTCGGCAGGTCCATCGCAAAGATGTAAAAAATGAAAATATTCTTTTGGTACTTTTTTAAGTGCTTCTATTTGAACCCTAGATCGATTAAAGTGTAACGTATCCACCATAATGCCTGAATTAGGAGCTTTTACAGTCTCAATCACTTCAAGTGCTTCAGATAGATTCTTGACATTTGCCCAAGTTACGAATTCTAATTCTACACTCAAATCATATTTTCTAGCGATTTCACAAACTCTAGAAAAGCTCTCCATATAAAAAGCTTTATCGGGTGTCCAAATACTGCTTAAAACATGTTTTGCACCTAATTCTGCAGCGGTTTCAAAACAGCGTTCATATTTTTCAAAATCCATCTCTTCACAAATTTTTGCAAGTTCTATATCGTTGACTTTTACGCCAGTCTCCAGTATTGCCCTTTTTGTTGCACGAAACATTGCCTTATTTTTCGACAAGTCATAATCGGGTTCGTTGGGTAATCCCATGAAAATTGGCCTTATGCCAACATAATCATAACCCGTCATTGCTGCAATATAAATCATCTCAGGTGGTGCACATCCCAGCACAGTCAAGTGCGCTAACGAAAATTTTTTATCCATTCTGCCATCTCCATTTTTTTATTTTAAGTAAATAGATACATAACATTTTATTGGTTCATTTTATCGATGTATTCCATAGATTTACTTTATGCTTCCACCACTTATGCATTTGCCTGTATTACAATTTAAAAACTAAATTTCGCATGACGAAATTATTTAAAAATTTCGCATAAAACTTGATTTACCCTAAACCATCACAGTACACTTTAAAAATCAAGAAAAGAGTCTAAAAATAATTCAATTTAATTTCATCTGATGGAATTAAAATTTCTTTATGTGGTATTTCGTGTTCAGTTTATCATATTCATTAAGAATCCGCAATATATACCAGCTTTATTTTTGACTCTTTATTATCTTTTTTTTGAATATTCTATCATAATATATTCAAAATAGGCATTCTCATCTTTCTTTATACGATAGTTGATATTTCATCTGGCGGAATTTTAAATTTAAAATACAACAGCTTCCTCTCTATAATCCTGTACTATAGCGATGTCCCCAACAAAAAAAGAAAGCGATGTCATTTTTAAGCTGACACCACTCTCTTTTGAAATTTTTTATAAAAAAGATTTAATCTAATCACAGTGACTTAGATAATCAATTATCAATCAATAAATCGTTATCTACTGCCTATTAATTACTCGATTGTTGATCTTCAGGCAGTTTCACTTCAATTTTACCTTTTTTGAAGAGGTACTTCGTTGTGAAAAAAGTCACTGGAAGCGCTACTAGAATAATGACGCCTTGCAATTGCGACACCAGCATTGGTGACAAAAGATAAAGACCAATCACCAAGAGCAACGTCACAACACCACCTTTTAACCGCCCCTTTGCCAGTATACCTCCACCAAGTTGCGGACTGATTAAACTCAATGAAAATGCGCCAAAGAGCGAAGGCAAAATATAGTGGCTTGCAGTCTGCATTGCCTCTGTGGTAAGCAAAGGCTTTAACGGCACCATTAGCATTGCACCAAGCGCCATAACACTTATCGTCACGATTGATGAAGTTGCAACGGAAATTGCAGAAATAACATCACTTTCTTCTGTGCCCGGCTCAACGTTCAGCACCTTGACCGCATTCATGGCAACAGGCAATTTAAGATTCATAACATTACCTGTGATCAAAGTCAGATAAATCGACGACCCCAAAACAGGGGTATAGGATAACACCTCTGTTATCGTTATTGGTACAAAAATTGCCAATAAACCAATAGATGCTTTTATTATCGTCCCTACACCCGGAAACAAACCTGTATATAGACTCATGGCAACTGGAATGCCCATCATTACCATAATGGCACCTAATGCACTAATACGACCAAATCTGTGAATTGAATTTAAATATTCTTGAGTTGTTTTCATTTCTACCTCCTACCCCAGTAACTGTGTCCACAATACAGACGAAATCATTGCCCCTAGTAAACTTAATGCTAAAATGAAATTATTAAGCCAAAGCATCTTAAATTTTTTCACAAGCATTGAGAGAATCACAGCAATGCCTAAACTTGTGAAAAAAGTCAAGAGATTGACGCCACCTCCCATAAGCATTGGTACTAAGAAAACAATAATAATGGTCAACATAAATGTGCTATTGCCAAGTGCGCCCCATCTAGAATCTTTTTGTTTCATAGTCATTGTACCCATCTGAATTTTCTTTGAAAATAGAATAGCAGCTATCAACCCTCCTAGTATGCAAAGACTCATGACATACATAATGAGTATAAAATCCATCGATGTTGCATTTGCAAGTTCATGTCCTGTCGCTTTAAGAGACATGTCTGCCGCCATGATTTCATAACCTACTGAACCCACCACCGATAGTCTAAACCACGGCCAAGGCACACCGAGCATCGTTGCCAAACTAAAAAATCCGACCACAATAGCGATAGATGGTACTAAGCTGAATGAAACGGATGCTTTAATGACATTTGACAAATCTGTCTTTGTAAAACCCAAATTTTTGGCTCTATCCCATGATTTTTTTAAGAATATAATAGCGACCCCTAGTACATAACATATCCCTAAAATAACCAATAAGTATAACATCTTATTTTCCGAAATCGTCGACATATTTCCCCCTATATTTTTCTATTTTTGATTGAGGCAGTCCAATGCAAACTGTGCATAAATCGCTGCACCCTTATAAATATCTTTTTGATCAAATTTGGCCTTTGGATGATGCATTGGATAAGCATACCCCTCTTCAGAATTTCCCATGGAAAGTGCGATCATAACGCTTGGCACTTTTTGTGTTACAAAAGAGAAATCTTCTGAGCCCATCATTTTACCGCCTGGCATTGCCGATGCCATTGGAACAATGAACTCCTTTCCAAATTGGTTGCCAATAGTCTGATACATCTGATGGACTAAACTTTCGTCATTGACCACAGAAGGACAGCCTTTAACGTATTCAGTTGATGCAGTAGCTCTAAATAATGCTGCTGTGCCACTTGCAATCTCACCAATTCTTCTTTCTATAAAAATTCTTGTATCCTCGTCAAATGTTCTAACAGTACCTTTCATACTGGCCGTATCTGGAATGACATTAAATGTCGTCCCACCTTGCATCACACCTACTGTGACCACAGCACTTTCCGCTGCTGGAATTTCTCGACTTATGATCGCTTGTAATGACAAGTGAATATGAGAAATAATGTTAAGTGGATCCACAGAGCTCTCTGGCATTGCACCATGTCCACCTTTACCATTGACCACAATCTCAAAGGTATCTGAAGCGGCACTAGATGCGCCTGCATTTGGTATTATGATGTAACCTGATGGTAGAGGTATTCCCGTCACCACGTGAATCATCATAGCTGCATCTACTTTAGGATTTTCAAGCACCCCTTGCGCAACCATATATTTTGCCCCTTCAAGCGTTTCTTCCCCAGGTTGAAACATTAATTTTACGGCACCCTTCAACTCGTTCTCACGCATTTTTAAAACTTTCGCAGCTCCAAGCAACATGGTTGTATGGATATCATGTCCACATGCATGCATACAGCCATTTGTCGATGCAAAAGGAACATCCGTCTCTTCTTTGATCGGCAGTGCATCCATATCCGCCCTTAAGAGAACTACTTTCCCTTTACTCGGATCTCCTATAAGTGCAGAAAATGCTGAATTTCCATATTCAGTGACATCCACACCCATCTCTTTAAGTTGATTTTTAACATACTCGCATGTTTTGGGTAATGCCATACCCAGTTCAGGATTTTGATGAATCTTTTGACGATGTTGTAACAACTCTTCTTGTAAAGCTTTTGCAGATTCTAAAATAGAACTCATGTCAAACCTCCTATACTGTTTCATGCCTACTTTCAAATATTTCCTATAGTTAATAAAGACATTTAAAGACGTCTCTCGACGTTTGTTTTCAGCAGTATATCATTCGTCAAATTATCTGTCAATTGTTTTTAAGACATTTAAAGACTCTTTATGAGTTTTTTTGATTTATTCTTTAAAAACCTTGTGAGTTCCCTCAAAAGCACTTACAATCATATTATAAAAGGGGGGTATTTAGTGAAAATAAAAATCGGTTTTATACTCAGTAGGCCTTTTGTGCCTTTTTTAAACGAACTCCTACCAAATGTTGAAAGTTATTGCGATATCACTCAGCTTATTGCCGATCATAACAGTGAAGTTAAACACTTATATATGGCACATGTGAATGAAATGGATTGTTTTATTTTCAGTGGCAGTACATTTTATCAATCATTGACAAAAAAAATAGGCTTTCCAGAGAAACCTTGTTATGTTATAGATGATTTCGAAGGCAACTTGAATGACATATTCTTGCATTTATTACTCAACGATAGACAAGTCGATTTTAAGAGAATCTTTATTGATACAGCTTGTTCTTTCAATGATTATTTGGGGCTTAAGACCTTTTTAAAGCCTTCAGATTGGCCACACTTTAACAGTATTGACGATAAGAACATCAACATGGATGAACTTGTGAGTATAACCTTAGCACAACATATCAAACTTCATGAAGAGGGCAAAATTGATTTATCTATTACACGGTTTGGTACTCTCGTAAAAATATTGGATGACCTTGGTTATAAAAATGTCTATATGTATCCACCCAAAGAGTACCTTTTTAACTTTTTGATGCAAATTGTGAGCAGTTTTCACTTAAAGCGCTCTCAATCACAGTTCTCCGGGGCCATCGTCATCAATGTGCACAATGTATCTGCAGAACGCAGGGAGAGTATCACCGGTGAGCTGAATAACTATTTTATGAATTTAGCACAAATCAGCGGTTACGATTTTATATTTCAAATTAATTATGAGAAGATTGAAATATTTACTTCCTATCGCGACTTAGAAATTTTGACAAAAAATTTTACGGATTCAACAACTTTAAAAGCGCCTATGGATCAGTATGAAGGGGATATTATCATCGGCATTGGTACAGGAAAAAACGTCTACTCTGCCAAAGTAAATGCCCACAAGGCCCTCGATTACTCAAGCAATTCGTCTGATTTATACTTTGTCAATGAGGAAAATATACTTTTAGGCCCAATTGGTGCAGAGGTTCTCACGAGTATGGACAGTATTCCCAGTGATCAACTTCAATATTTTTCTAATAAATTTCATGTGAATCATATGAATTTACAAAAGATCATCGCTTTAACCAAACTTAAAGGGACTACTAAAATCACAGGATCTGAGCTTGCCGATTACTTGAAAATTACTTTGAGAAGTGCCAATCGCATCATCAATCGCATTGAAGAAAACGGCGGTGCCAAATGTTATACAGAAAAATTAGGTGAAGGTCGTGGACGCCCTAAACGTTATTGTGAAATGACTTTTATCAAAGAACTTTAAGGGCCAGATCATTCAAAACACCGCTTTGAAGATCGTTAGCATTACTTTTTCAACGACATTTTAATCAACATTTGTAACAGCTTTTAGGCAAGGCAAAAAGGACAAACCACTGAGGTCTGTCCTTTTTATAAGGTTTGTATCTATAATATGTGTGAGGGCTTAATAATGTTTCTTTGACCATTGATTGCAATTTAATATAAAATTGACTTTTCAGTTTCCTTGTCAAAGAAATGTAATTTATTAGAATCAAACGAAACTGATATTTCTTGGTTGAATTCCAAATCTACATTGCTATCTTCTTTAGCGATATACTGTTTGCCTTTGTATGTGAAGTATACATTTAAATCACTGCCTAGTAATTCAGTAACTTCAACTCTAACTTTGAGGCCTTTACCAGAAGCTTCAACTTTAATATCCTCTGGTCTAACGCCTAGTACAATATCCTTGCCAATATAGCCATTTGTTTTTACCATTTTAGCTGCATCAGAAGCAAGGTCAATTTCAGTACCATCTATCTCTGCAACCACCTTACCGTCTTTTTCAACGAGTTTGCCATCCATAAAGTTCATTTGAGGTGCACCAATAAAGCCGGCAACAAAGATATTTGCTGGATGATTATAGATTGTCTTTGGTTCTGCAACTTGTTGAATATTCCCTTCGTTCATAACACAGATTCTTGTACCCATTGTCATGGCCTCTGTTTGATCATGCGTTACATAGATAAAAGTCGTTTGAAGATCTTTATGCAATTTAATGAGCTCAGCTCTCATTTGAACCCTTAATTTAGCATCTAAGTTTGAAAGCGGCTCATCCATAAGAAATACTTCTGGCTTTCTTACAATGGCACGACCAAGAGCAACCCTTTGTCTCTGACCACCTGATAATTGTTTTGGCTTACGATCCAAAAGCGCTTCTATACCTAAAATTTTAGCGGCTTTCTCAATACGCTCTTTGATTTCTGTTTTAGGTGTTTTTTGAAGCTTTAGTCCAAACGCCATGTTGTCATAAACAGTCATATGCGGATATAAAGCATAGTTTTGAAATACCATTGCAATATTTCTATCTTTTGGTGCAACATCGTTAACGATTCTATCGCCAATACTCATCTCGCCTTCAGTAATTTCCTCAAGTCCAGCAACCATTCTCAAAGTTGTCGTCTTACCACATCCTGACGGACCTACTAAGATCATAAATTCTTTATCTGCGACTTCAAGATCAATGCCCTTTACAGCCTGAAAACCGTTTTCATATGTCTTTCTGATACTCTTTAGTGTTACGTTAGCCATGTTATCCTCCAATTAAAACTTTATCTTCTCATATTTACAGCACGTCTATTTACTATCCTCATTATATCGAAACCTCCAATAAAATGATATTGGAGGTCTTTACAAATTTTTTTGTGTAATTTGTACACTATAAAATCTGTTGAACGGCATAGAGTAAAAATCCCAAGATATAAATAGACGAAAATAACACAAAATTCTTCACCGCTAATATAAAAGTATTTGATTTAACAGGGTGCTCCACAAACTCCCATGACTTAGCTCTAACAACTGGAAATGTTGCAAGTGATGCTACCTGTATAGGTGGCAATGCATCTATCATAATGCCCAGAACAATTGATGCATAAGCACCGTAAACTGCCCAAAGATAGAGTTTTGTCGCCTGCTGTTCCCCTATTAATATAGGGAGTGTCATGCGCTTATTGATTTCATCCTCTGCCATATCACAAGTGTTATTTGCAAGCATTATGTTGGAAATTAAAAACATCATCGGCAGCCCTACTACAACAATATTTATGATCTCCCGCCAATTTAAAAAAATAACGGCCTCATTTAGAGTAAGCTTATAGGTTACAATGCCAAGCGGTACAATGTGAATATATGTGGATAAACCCACAATAACAATGCCCATAAAAAAGCCACTTACGGCCTCGCCTAATGGTGTTCTAGAAATTGGAACAGGACCAAAAGAATATAGAAGGCCTACTAAAAATGAAAACATGCCAATCCAAAGGACAATCCAATCTGTTTGAACAGCCAATATGACACCTAAAAAAGTGGCTCCTGAAACGAGTGCAATAATAACAGCTTTTGCATGTTCTTCAGTGTAAAGCGCTTTAGAGATGGGATTGTGCGCATCATAGTGAAAGCCCTCTTTCAAAACAGCTTTTTTATAATCCATATAGTGATTGCCGGTTGTCGTTGCCATATCAATCATCAATAGAGAAAAAAACATCAAGAGTGCATTTGCAAGATTAAACATATGATAACGCGTGATCGCATATAGTGTCCCTACAAAAAAAGGAAAAACACTTGCCGCTTTCGTTCTAATTTCAACAAGGTCCAGAAATGATTTGAGTTTTTCAAATTTGATTTTTTCCAGTTGTAACTTTTTCATGCGAACCTCCTCTTTTAACTTCTACCTTATTTTCTACTCTTTTTCTTTTTCATAACGAGTTCTTCTTTTACAACCGTTTTCTCACTTATAACCTTTAACTCATTTATGCCCTTTGTCTCATTTATACCCTTCATTTCAAATACAACCAACTAATTTTGGTAATTTCCTTTTGCCGAGAATATCCCTAAGCATCATATATACTTTAAGCATATGTATGTTACTTTTCATGTGTTGCTTTTTTATGTTTTGCTTTTCATGTGTTGCTTTTATACTTAAGGCTCTCTATAATGGGTATAGTCTCTATATAAACTTAAAAAATTCTATCATGAGAATACTAAAATGGAGGAAGCCATGCGTCTTATTAGAGAGTATTTTATGACCACACTGGGTGTGATTGTTGTTGCTATCGGTATTTGTTTTTTCCTTATACCAGCCAATCTTGCCACAGGTGGTATCACTGGACTTGCAATGGTGATTAATCACCTGATGCCAAGTATTTCAATTGGTGTTATTCTTTTATTTCTAAATATTATCCTATTCGCAGTGGGGTTTATTGCCATAGGTCCCCAATTTGGTGCAAAGACAATCTATGCTAGTTTTCTGCTCACTGGTGTTATCTACATTTTCGATACCTTCTTTAAACTATCCGGTCCAATGGCTGATGACTTGCTCGTCAACCTTATTGTTGGCATTTTGATACAAGGCATTGGCTTGGGAATTGTCTTTAATCAAAATGCTTCAACTGGTGGTACAGATATTATTGCAAAAGTGCTGAATAAGTTTATGCACTTCGATATTGGCAAATCTCTTTTGATGGCCGATTTTGTAGTTGTGATTTTAGCGGGATTGACTTTTGGCCTCAACTTAGGGATTTATGCCTTTTTAGGTATCGTTTTCAACGGCGTCATTATTGACAATGTCATTGAAGGCTTCTCCATAAAAGTGAGTGTCTCCATCATTTCAAAAGAATCCGATCAAATTCAAAAATATATTGTTGAAATTATTGAGAGAGGTGCTACAATATATACGGCGAAAGGTGCTTATACGATGTCCAATAAGGAAATTATCACTTCTGTTATGAGTAAAAAAGAGTTTATCCGACTCAAACGTTTTATAAAAGAAATTGATAAAGATGCTTTTGTGATGATTTCCAATGTGCGCGAAGTGCTTGGCGAAGGTTTTTACAGTTAATTTCAAATACGAGAGGTGCTCTATGCGCAAGTTTGATTTTGTTATACTATTGAGTCTGTTTATGTTATCTAGTCTTCTCATATTATCAGGTTGTTCTAATACCTCTGAGACCGGAAAAAGTGTAATTTCAAGCGAGAATACGCCAGTCTCTGCGAATGCATCCAACACCTCAAATAAAACAGATGCATCCAGTGCGTCAGACGCTTCTGAAATAGATGCTCAAGCTTCTGACGCGAGTAGCCACGATGAGACCTATGCCGTTTTTATGAGTAAATCCCCTAGTTTAGCCGATCTTGCAATTTATGTGGATACTCATGTGTCCTCTGCTTCTTCGGAGCTTGCAAATCAAATGTTACAAGATTGGATTGTGATGCTGGATTTATCCTCTTCTGAACGTGATACGGTTTTTTATGGTGGCGATTCAGAACTCTATTATAATGAACTTGCCAGCGTTGCAAGTTCACTGTATACAACTTATGGTTCAACACTTTTTATGGGCAGTCAGAAAGAAGACGTTGCAGCAAAGATTAAGAATCCCGATGTTCAGAATTATCTCTACGCACTTTACAAGGAAGGCTACGGCTTAACGTCCTCTGAGGGCTTATTTTATGCTTATCCAGATTATATTTATATATTAGAACACTATGGACTATACGCTTCTAAATCGCTAAATCAATACCTTAATGTCTTGGTAACTGAGATTCAGGAACCTCTTTTTGCTGAGGAGACACTCAATGTTTCTGTTGAAACACTCTTCGAGAGAACTTATTACTATGAAACATTATTTGCCAACACGCCAGACCTCCACGAAAAGCTCCGCATCAATTTGGCGAGTCTTTTAAATATGTGCTACTACAGACTTCTTGTGCCATCCTCTTATGATATGCTCGATGATGAACATAGAGTATCTGAGTCGCTTAAGACATTTTATCAAGCTGGTGCAAATCATACCGAGACACCTGTTACAGCTGCTTTATGCAAGGAAATGCTCGCTTTCTTTGATGAAAAAAATAATGTTCTAAATGTATTTGATGATCCTAGCATCTATGATCATGCAAACCAATATTTTGAGGATGCATTAGGAAATTCACTCCACATCGGGGAGTGATTTGGATAGCATATCTTAAATCTTATTTTATGGAATGTTTATAATAAATAATGCATACATCATTTTATACTTTACAAAATAGTGAATATCTTTTATAATGTATGAGGATGTGCCGTCTTAGCTCAGCAGGTAGAGCAACGCCATGGTAAGGCGTAGGTCGAGAGTTCAAATCTCTTAGTCGGCTCCATTTAAATAAAGGGCTTCTAGCGATTCGCTAGGAGCTTTTTTATACCCTAAAATTAGGATTCATAGACACTGGATCTTCAGAACAAATTGTTTGCATAAAGAAGTTTACTACCGTTATAAATTCTAGTAAATTTTAATGATTTGAAATCAAGTAAAAGGGGCTGTCATTCCGGACAGCCCCATGTTTATAAGTATTTTGTGAACTCATTATTCTCTAAATATCAAATATATCCTTTTCCCATAAGTATATTATTGAAAAAATGAAAAACCAAACTATATGTTTAAGCCATCATTTCAATCGGACTTTGCAATATGGACAATGCGTTGGATTAATTACATACCGATTGAACCATCGATGACAATTCGGACATCTTCTTATTACATAATAAAAAAATAACATACATACAATAAATATTATCAAGAGTCTTTGAAAAATAAATCCCCAAAATATATTGTCTTCTGTTAATAATATTGCTACAACAAGAAAGGGCAATATTATTATACTGCTCACTATGCAAATAGAATTAAGTTTCTGAATTTTAGCATATTTTTTAATTATTTGCTCTTCATTTTTATTTGTATTCATATTAACCTCTCAAAATACTATTGAAAAACACTTCATAAAATAAATTAATTCATATATTTTTGAACGTTATGAAATTCAGTTCTCGCATTAAATAACTCTGTCGCAGATAAAGAGCCATAGCTAGTTATCTCGGCTGCACTAAAAAAAGAACCTGCTCCAGGTATTGCTTCAAGAGCTGAAACTACCAATCCAAATAGTTCATATCTATTAATATGACCATCTGAAAGACTATTAATCAATCCGGACACTGCACCCCATGCAGCAACCTGTTGATTAAGGCCACCACAACTTGCCATTGTATGCTCTAAATAAGAATCCGCATTTTTAACACATCGTTTAAAATCAAAGGCATCACCATATGCCCTATTACTCGAATTAATGTAAGGTGTCGTTAATGATTCACCTGGTATTGTTAACTTGAATTGTAACATAGTATATGCACCAGAATATGCAAAAGAATATGCAAAATAGTTACTATTGTATGAATCCGAAACTGTATAACTTCTTACTGAATCATTACTTCTTTGTTCATTTAAATCAACTCTAATAATCAAATTATCAGTCATTTTAGATAAAGCAGGACCTCTCAGGCTATTTGTTGTATTTCCTTTTCCTAACGAATATAAAGAAAGTACATTTGTTTTTTTATTGAGAACTGACTTTGAAACAGTCCCATTGTATTCAACAATGGTGACTTTTTCATTGCTGTTATCTATTACAACATTCACTGAATATACTTCCCCATTCTTATCATGTCTTATTTCCTTACTATCTGCAAAAGACGGACTTAAAACCGTTAGCATTAAGGTAAATGACATAATTAATGATAATATTTTTTTCTGTATCTTTTTCATAACTGTTTCTCCTTATAAATTATAATTAGATGTATGTACATACGGCCAATACAAATATACCATTTTATTTCTAATATGTAAATATATATATTTTTTTTAAAATTAACATTCATACCCTAAAAAAATGGTATCTTAGTTCTTCAATGTTTACAATAGATTAGGCCTATTTGGAACGATTGACGTCCTATTTAGTATTTTTATTTAATATAATTACTCATTTTACATTTTGAGGAATTTATTTTTTTTAATCTACTTGAAAAATAAAATTTAATCTAAAAGCGTTAGATAAACTCTATGTTATATTTCATGTCTTCATTCATCCTGCTCTTTCATACATGCCGAAAATGGTGTACACTTAAAAGCGATTAGTATAATGATAATCCATTTCGATATTTAAGCTCAGACCACTAAAAGAATTTATACTAATCTCATCAAAAGGCAAAGTTGACGTCCTATTCAATAAGAAGTCACTTATTCAAATAACAAATCACAACAAAGGAGTTTCCACAAATGATCCAGATTATCGAAAAAAAACCTTATTCTGCACCTACTATCATAGAATTTGAAGCCAAATGTATCACTGATTTAGAACGTACATTTGAAACCAATTACACCCAACAGCGTATAAGTGCTGATCTCTATTTACTCGCTAAAACCGATGAGGATTATGAAGAAACCAATCTTATTTTGGGCGATCAAGTCATCTCTGGTACGGTTTATGTCGTAAAAGGCACTCCTTCGGAGCTCACTAGCGTCACAACGGAAGACTTAGTCACTTTTAAATCATTGGCCAGATTTATTGAATTCAACTGAATTTCACTCTGTGGCAAATTAACGATGCTCTATCCTTTTATAAAATCAAAACGCCAGTTTCTAGAATATATCTAGAAACTTTTTAATGCTACAAAAACACGAAATGTGTGCAAAGACTTAAAATAACAAATCATAAAGGACCATATAAATATGAAAAAAACACTCCGCTGGACAAGTTTAATCACTACTATTATCATCCTTATCATCACATTTTTGAGCAATACAACTGACTTAAATACTTTCTTGATCTTTTCAAATGCAACACCCAGTAATTATGATGCCGTTCAAATAGAGATTATGTCGGATAACATCATATTCAACGGCAAATCCTACGAGATAGTCGAAGTGGAAGGCGGTGATCAATCTGGCTCTAGACTTCCCAATGTTGCTGTGGATATTGGATTTGGAGACAGACAATACTGGGGATTTACAAATGAGTACAGCCAGCTTGTCTATGTATATGCCAATCAAATCGTTCTTCAAAACGACAGAACTGAAGCCGTACTCTCCACAGGGAGATACTACAGTGATGAAGCAAGAGTCCCAGGTACAGAACGGCCATACCTTGATCAGGGACATGTCATAGCCGATAGTCTCGGCGGTGTTTCAAATGCCTATAACATAACACCCCAAGACAGTACATTAAACCGACATGGTGATCAAGCCTATATGGAAAAGACAATCCGTGATGCAAACGGATGCGTTGATTTTTACGCTTCGATTACCTATCCCAATCATTCAACACAAATTCCTTCTCAATATAAGATTCAATACCAACTCAAAGGTCGAAAAATTGTAGATGAATTTAAAAATGTAGATCCAGATGAAGCAAACCGTTTGCTTAACTCTGAAAGCAATGATCCCCAACAAACAGATTCATTTGATGAACAAGCAGAGCTTAAAAAAATAGATGTCAATCAAAATGGTATCGTTTCAATTGCCGAAGCACAAGCAGCAGGTTATAAAATGCCTATTTATGCTGACCACTGGCTATATATATATATGACGGATGCTGATGGTGATGGGAAAGTAGGCAAATAATCGCCTTAAACACCTAAAACTGACGTTATTTTCTTCATAAAATTTACTTGAGCATTCAAATGGGCGCAAATTGTAATACATTTTTATTACAATTTGTACCCATTTATGTTCCGATCCGCCCTTTAATGTATAATAGTTATGATGAAGGAGGTAAAGGACTTACGACTCAATTGTACAACCATATTGTTGAACATAACCGAGTGTATTCACTAGTTGCGCTTTCTTTAATGGTCTTGAAGCTGGAAATAATCGGCGTGCCTATTTTGTTAATTCTTCTAATCATTGATTTTAAAGAATCTGAATCTAAGGTAAAATTTATTTTAAGTGCCTTAGTCACTACCCTTATATTAGGCATCGTATTTCTACTCTTATTTTTCGGAGCACCTGCTCTTGATCATTATCTGTTTACACATCAACTTTACCCTTGCTAACTTACATATTTTAAAGGAGATTTAGAATGAATACTTTTGGCATACCGCCCATACACACACCCTTTTTTGTTATGATTTTACCTACTTTGATGCTTATTTTATATTTAGTTTTGATTTTTCTAGCCATCCGTTTTTTCATTCAATTTGATAGAGCTCAAAAGAAAATTGGTACAATAGAACATGATTTGAAAGAAATAAAAACTTATTTAAATCAAAAGCAATCTGAACATTCTACGCATATGTAAGCAGAACCTTTAGTTTTCATTGGACTTGCTTTCCATTAAAAATATACGATAATTGTATTAGAGATTAGAACATTAATAGGAGGCTCAAGAATTGAACAAGACACAAAGAGAATTTAGACGCAAAATGAAAGAGCTGGAAAAAGAAGGACTTGTAGACAAACAACCTCGTAGAACCCGTAGCATGAGACGTACCAGCGGATTAGGTGTTTTGGGCACCCTATTTATCGCTTGGAATCTTTGGGCCATGTGCACGTGGTTTTTTCCTGGATTAGCTTTTAGAATTTCGTATGGTATTCAGTCCGTTATCCATTTTGTATTCTCCATTTTCCAATAATTTAAATTCAATGAAAGAGGTCTTCATGATTAAAACACTTTATGTGAAACTCACGCATCATCCTATTTTTGAAGTCATGGGCATTTTCTCAATAAAGCCAGAACAGGTTATCTTAGTTGTACCTTCTGAAATTGATCTGAACTATGATCCCCAAGCTCTTCTCAATTCCATTCGGAAAAGAAGTCATGCAACGGTGTTGTTACAAACTATTGATTTTTCAAATATGGATATTGTTCATAATTTACTGTCGGGCATTCGTGATTGTGATGGCTTTCTTTTGAGTAATATGGATGCAATTGAAGATTTAGTGCTCTTCAAGGCACTTTCAGAAAATCGAAATAATATTTACTTCATTGAATCTGATGGTGACCTTTGGCACATGCAGGGCTCAAAAATTGAAAACATCCCCACAGAGGCACTTAAGTTAGATGATTTTTTTGAAAGCATCGGCGCACAGATTATTCATGATGAAAAGAAGTTTTACGTCCACAAGAGTTACAATACCATCCTAACTTGGATTAGTGATCACTATGAAGTATGGTCTTCCGTTAAATCCATCCTGAGATCACCTGCCTTGACAAAGTCAGTTGCTGAATCCGACTCTATATCGGTTCAAAAGGAGCTTACAGCACCTGCTGATAAAAAGGCCTTTCAGCTCTGGTTGGATTTTCTTTACAGCGAAAATATCATTCAGATCAAAAGGACTTCCGCTAAAATAATCATCCATTTTTCACATCATCATTTTAAAGAATATTTCATGAAGTTTGGAATGTGGTTTGAGCATATGATCTACACTTTGATTAAAGAAAATGCTCTTTTGGAAAATCTCAATACAGGTGTGCTCTTCTCTTGGGATACAAAACAAAATCTTGTGAAAAACGAATTAGATGTAGTTGGCGTTTCCGAAAATAGACTTGTTATCATTTCATGTAAAGACACAACAAGTATTAGTGAACATGCGCTCAATGAAATTGCCCTCTATTCGGATGAACTTGCTGAAGATTCCTCCATTAAAATTCTGGCCACCACAATGCAGCTGGATCAGGTACATCTTATTGCACGTGCCAAAACATTAGGCATTCATTTGCTTCACTACAGTGGCGATGGCGATGCTTTCGTACATGCACTAAAAGCATTGTTGGCTTCATCATGACGAACCAAAGGCTCTATGACCATCCCAATGGATGTCTAGAGCCTTTATTTAATAGATGACGTATGCAGTTGCTTGTCCAGGAACGGTAAAGGTCATAATCGGCGGCGAAATAACGTGTATATAGTCTCCCAGTGCTATGCTCGTATTTATAAAAGTAGAGTCCGTTTCACCGTGTACAATAACTTGATCTTCAGGGCCATCGGATTTTGCCTTTGAAGAAATCGTGATTGTCAACATGCCCTTTTCGTCGACTTGTGTATCTTGAATATAACCTTCATAGATTGCCATCTTTCGATCTGAAAAATTTATGGACTTGTCTTCAATATTCAATCCCACCTCTAAAATATCAGTAAAAAATTCAATGGGCACATAAGTCCGATTTTGATTAATCACTGGCGCATGACTGAGCGTGTGAGGTGCCATTTTATTTCTAAAGTAACTATTTTTATCAATATAGAGGCTTGTAAACTGAGCGCCCTTTATGAGATCCACCGATTTAGTCTTTGCATGCCATTTCACATCAAATCCAATTTGATCTAGTACGGGTTTCACAGGTATCATCAAGATTCCATCAATCCATTTAACAGGCTCTTCAAGTGCTATTTTTTCATCCAAATAGAAAACTTTATAGGTGTCTAATTCATCCTCCAGCGTTGCCGACGTTACACTGTCTACACCTTCGACAACATTCGCATCTGCAAATGTAAGCATACTTTGAGATACAATAATCAAACCTGTTAATACTAAAATAATTCTTTTTCTCATTTATCCTCCTCATCTATCTTGCTTTTCGATGTACTTTATGGCGTATGCGATTTTTATATTCTACCCTAAAGTGCCCCTTTTAAAATTAAAGCTTTTTAACATGCTCATGAATGTGTTTAAAAACTTCTTGATAATAGGGTGCCTTTCTAGGTACCAATTCTGACCGGATCAATTTTCCTTCGCCATTGTCCCCATAAAGACATTCCAGTGCCACTTCATCCACCTTATTGTAGATAAGCGCTTTAAAGGCCTCATAGTCACAAGCAACGATACTGTGAATTTCTTCAGGCGTAGAAGGTAACGGCTTAAAACCGTCTGTTATCAAAAGATGTACTCTTGCGATTTCTCGATCAAGCATACCTGGTTTAATAAAAACATCTTGAAAATCCAGTAAATAAATGAGTTTGTCATATGAAATTTCTAAACCTAGCTCTTCGGACAACTCTCTTGTGCTGTCATGATTTTCATCACTGCTATAATGTCCCGTGCATGAAGCATCATAACTCTTAGGAAATAGATCTTTTGTTGTAGCTCTTCGTTGCAAAATGATTTTTTGATGACTCTGATCATAAACCCAACAGTGGAACACATAATGCCATTTGCCATTTTCATGAACAATACGACGTTCTTCACTACCACACCATTTAAGATCTTCATTGTAGACGTTTAAGTATTCTGTCATTTTATGGTTACCCCTTTTATATCATTCATCTTCTTTTGGTCTTGTAACCTTTACAAGATTAACGCGTTCCTCAAACGAACCTCTTAAATCCGCTTTCGTACGCTGAATTCGCTTCATCTCTTCTTCGGAAACATTATGTGTTAAATGTAAACACCTAATAACTTCCAAAATATCGGCAAGTTCTTCAATGCTCTCTGAGTCTAAATATTCTTGCACTTCTTCCATGAGTTTATTTTTTAGCGCCTCAAGGTATGCCTTTTCGCTAAGTTTACTGACTTCATAAAGTGCACCACTTTCCGCAATTATTTGAGGTATTTTATCACGCACTAACTTATTATAATAAATTGTATTCATCGTTTTTCACTCCTTATATGTATTCTATTCTACTTTAATTAATAAACTCCTATTATTTTAACCCAATTTTTCAAAACTTGCCATAATAGAATTATAACTAAACACCAATTCACTCTACCCATACATTATAAAAAAAATCCCCTTCAATTAAGAAGGGGGGAATACTCTATCTTCAAGGATCTTAAATAAATTTCACTATTATCTATAAAAGTGCATCTCCATCTTCCCAATCCACTGGACATAATCCACCAGTTTGTAATGCCTTTAGCACTCTCAAAGTCTCATCAACACTTCTGCCAACATTGAGATCGTGTACGACACTATATCTTACTTTCCCTTCTGGGTCTATAATGAAGAGTCCACGAAGCGCAATACCCGCTTCTTCAATGAGAACACCATAATCCAATGATAGTTTTTTAGTTAAATCTGAACCCAATGGGAAATTGAGTTTGCCAAGATCACTATTAATCCATGCTTTATGTGAATGTTCACTATCAATGCTGACGCCTAATACATCTGCATCTAAAGCTTTGAAATCATCATATCTTTTAGAGTAAGCTGTGATTTCGGTCGGACATACAAATGTGAAATCAAGTGGATAAAAAAATAGCACAAGCCATTTACCCTTGTAATTACTCAATGACGCTTCTCCAAATCCACTGCCATCGCCTAAAGCAGTTGTTACACTAAACTCTGGTGCATTTTGACCTACGATTCTTTCCATGATTCAATTCCTCCTCATAATCTTATAGTTAAGGTGTAAACCCTTTTTCTATAAAGATTATATCACACTTTGTAATAATTACAATATGATTTTAATTATCAATTGCAAAAGTATTGCAAATGACCTTATAAGTATACAAGAGTAAATTGACCCGTTCGCTGGTGAACATGCCTCAGCACAGCTTTTGGCTCAAATCTTGTTGCATATAACAACATTTAAGTCATCTCTCAATGACTCAAAACGATTTTCGCTGACGCCGCTTTTGGCTCAAATCTTGTTGTTTTAATAAAAAAAGCTGCTTTATCAGCAGCTTTTAGACTCAAGCAGTTGGCAAACCAATTCAGAGGTTCTTTGCGAATAACATGCCTCTATAGGGTTGAACAAACTAAGCCGTGAATATGCCATCGTTAACGAATACGCCGACTTATGGTCCCTATGTACTTGATCTACTCTTCTTCTAAATTGTTAATAATTGCCATAGCCGCATTCAGATCCAATATCAAAACATCAAGATAATTGCCTTTCAACGCCGCCTTTATTGCTTCGACTTTCATTGTACCACCAGCAATCCCAATCGTTAACTTGGCATTTCGAAATTGTTCCAAAGTTATTCCTATAATCCGACTATTACTTTCAAATTTACTGCCATCACCATTCTTATCAATCAGCATATTGCTAACATCAGCTACAGCGCCTTCATTTACTAGTTTTTGAAGCTGTTCTTCTGTATAATAGCCACTTGAAATCATTGTGGATGTATTTAATTTTGGACAGCCAATACCAGACACAGCAATATCAAGGCAATCGTACAACTTCATTAATTCATTTATGCTTCTTTCTTCCATAAACAATTTTTTTCGATCTAAATCATCAACCATGGAAGGTGCAAGTAGTACTTTTGAATTTGCCCGAAACTTCTCTGCAAAATCTATTGCAATTTGGTTCGGATGAAGGTCAAACATGGCTTCGCCAATACCCCCACTTAAAGGAATAAACGTCAAACTGTTCTTTTTAGTGTTTGTAATATACCTAGGTATTAGTTTAACCGTTGTTCCCCAAGTAACACCAATAATTTGGTCACTCTTAACAATTCTCTCTAAATAAGCCGCTCCAGCTTTAGCCAGTTCATCTTTAATGACCTCGATGTTATCCGTGTTCACCTCAACAATAATAGCTTCCTTTAACCCAAATTTTTTTTCAAGAATATGCTCAATCTCTATGAATTTATATTCATAAGGATTAACTACTGTGATTTTTACAATACCATTCTGGATAGCACTATTCAAAATTCTTGATACAGTAGATTTTGAAATACCGAGTTTCTCAGAGATATCAGCTTGATTGAATCCCTCATCATAATACATCTGTGCACATCTCACCATTAATCTTTTGTCGTTAATTGCTTTTTCCATTTCCATTCTCCATACAAATATACTCTATACATAGAATATATTTCTTCATCTTATATTATTATTTATTTTATTGCCCATAATTGTGAAAAATTTATTTTATCCGGTCACTTTCTATGTACTCTAAAAGCATTCTATAATGTATCCAACTTCATAAATATATCCAACTTCATATGCACGTTATATTATAACATGAAAATATATTCATCGTCAGCAAAAAAAATAATTTTTTATTCAAAGTGTGCCTCCTAAAATGACATTCATACCAGCTAAAAATAGCTTATTCGGTTAATTTGGGCCCAAATAAGCTATCAAAAAAAAGAGAATTCGTTTTTTTTTTAACGATTTCTCTTTGCAAAATATGACCTTCTTTGGATCATTCTTTTTCATTTGTTTTTTAATTTACTATGGATTCACTTTTTATATCTGGTTCTGCCTTCTATTATCCTTTTCATCGTCAGTATATCATCTGGTATCGTAATTTTAATATTCTCATAACTCCCATCAACAATAAGAACTTTTTCATCCGTAAAAAGCTCAACCATCATGGCATCATCTGTTACATGCGCACATTCATCAATACCGATTTGATAAGCTTTTACAATTAAATCTCGGTGAAAAGCCTGGGGAGTCATGACCGAATACAATTTTTCTCTAGGAGGTGTATATTCAATTTCCTTGAACTCATTGATCAATTTATAAGTATTTTTAACAGGGACACCAACGACACAGGCTTTTCTTTCCCGCAGAGTATCCACAACGATGCTGATTTCTTCTTTATTAACTAATGGCCTAGCACCATCATGAATAAGGACATAATCTGTGTTTTCATCGAGCACCTTCAATCCGTTGTAAACAGAATTATAACGCTCCTTACCACCATACGCTATTTTAAAATTATTTTTTTTAAAGTACTTATTTAATACTTCATTTTTAACAATTTCTTCTTCATTTTGATTAATAACCAGAATAATGTCATCAATATATGCATGCTCTAGAAAGCACTGAATTGTATAAGCCAAAATTGGTTTGTCTTCAATCTTAAAGAACTGTTTATTAGATTTAGCCATCATTCTCTTGCCCTGACCTGCAGCTAATATAATAACAGATACATGTTTTTTTATCATTTATATACGCTCTCTTTAAAAGTGATTTATTATTTCGATTAGTGGTTAGGGGGCAAAAGTCAGTTTCGCCTCCCCCCTATACCATATGCTGTATCGCGTACTCTCTGTAACCGACATCATATGGTATGAAGGGGGCTCAACTTTTGCATTTTGACACCCTAGCGATTAGTCTTTCTCGATTTTTTTTATATCTTCAACTTCATTATAGACTCTTTTGGGTTTTGTAATCATCCTAGCCGGAAGATTTTTGATGAAATCATATAGATTTTTTCTCATTTCTTCGGTCATGCGATGCGGTTTGCTAATAATCCTCGTTAACCAATCATGTTTATATTGACTTAATAGCTCACTATGATTCAAACCCGTAGTTTTTCCACATTCTATACATGTTAAACTTTCAATTTCAGAATCAAAATAAATCACTTCATGATCCGTATCTTCATTACATTGTGTGCAAAAAAGTATAACATCAACTTTTGATATTTTCACTATTAACTCCTTTCTATCATGGTCGATTTCATATAATTATGCTTACCATAGTACTACTAAAAATAGCTTTGATAAGACTAAACATTCATAATAAAAATATGTCAAATGAATGTTATTTTATCATGTTAGGAACCAAAACACAATCTTAAAAATATATTTCCATAATGAGATCATTGGCAACGAAGCAAAGCTCATGAAGCGGCTAGACCGACAAAAAGGAAATGGAAGAATGGGAACAAGAATTTTATATCTTTTTTTCATTGTAAACATATGGGTTTTACTACTGTGTAGATTGATACGAGAGTGAAATTCTTCTCTATTTACATTTTATTTTTAGATTTAATACCTTCTCAAAGTCAGGCAATAATTCCTTATCTTTAATTTCAAACATACACTCATTCAGTCTTTTCACATTATCTTCTGTGGGAATTTGCTCTTTTATACGTGCTGCAATATCTAATGCACCTACTTTATGAATATGCTTTGCTGAAAAATAAAAGCCTGCCTTTATAAGGTCTGTCCAGATAGAAACCCAAACTATAGTTCTTTTTTTATGCTCAACTTTGCATAGCCATGACTTTCCATCGTTGTAGTATCGCCATGTATATGTAAGACCATAAGTATCAAATAATTCAATTAAAGAAAGATAGTGTTTATACATTTCACCGAGCTCGCATTTCAAAATATCTTCGTCAGGATATACATCAGGGTCATTTAGTAAAATCTTGCCTTCAGCTTTCATGCCACACCTCTCAAATCATTTTTTCTATTTTCATAACAATACTTACAATAGTCTTTCCATTTACCGCCGTCACTTTCTGTAGCGTACATTTCAATAGATATGATCATAAATAATCTACCTACTTTCATTCTAAGACCTTAAATATATTATAGCACACAAAGTTGATACCACGTGTCAACTTTAACAAGATTTGAGCCGAAAGCTGTGCTGAGGGATGTTCAACCTCAAACAGCATCAGTGAAAATCGGTTTGAGGCATCAAGTGATGACTCAAATGTTGCTATATGCAACAAGATTTGAGCCATAAGCTGTGCTGAGGGGTGTTCAACCTCAAACAGCGTCAGTGAAAATTGGTTTGAGGCATCAAGTGATGACTCAAATGTTGCTATATGCAACAAGATTTGAGCCATAAGCTGTGCTGAGGGGTGTTCAACCTCAAACAGCGTCAGTGAAAATTGGTTTGAGGCATCAAGTGATGACTCAAATGTTGCTATATGCAAAACACCCTAGACAGCGTTGTCTAGGGTGAGTAACCCAAAACAGCCTTGTTTCAGGTGAGCTTATCGCCGTCTTTTTTGTTTAAAATATAATACGAGTTCATCTCTATTTTACTTCACTGTTTAATCCACAATTCACCATAGAAGCGTTGACTCAATGAATTATCCTTTAAGGTTATTCAAAAATTCAAGAATTTCTTTGCCGACTTTTTCAGCTTCATCGCCATCAACAACAAGCTTCGCTTTAGTTCCTGCGGTATAAGCACCAGATAGAATACTTATTACACTTTTAGGATTGGTAACCGTTTCGCCCTTTATCAATTCAATTTTATTTGAATAATTTTTACAGAACTTAGCAAATTCTGTAGCAGGTCTTGCGTGAAGTCCTGTTTGATTATTTATTGTTACCATTGCTTCAAACATTACGTCCCCCCCATTTTTAGTATCTTATCGCAGTTATCAAAACAACCTAACCGATAAGTAGTTCTTGTAACTCTCTAAGCTTATAAATAAGTGTTGACTTGTCTAAATCAACCATATCATAAGTTATTTCTTGACCTTTTTTAACTTCTTTAGTGATCGTTGCACCAGCTGCCAAACCAATTGGGAGCAATCTTTCTTTTTTAGCGGTCTCATAGGTATCTATTGAAGCATATACAGTATATTGACCAAGCCCGTCAATTTTATCTCCAGGATGCAAATCTTTTTTAGCAATTGTAATCACTTCTGCAACTAATGGACCATCCATAGGTTGAATAGTAGGTTCATTATAAAGCACGCATCTTGCTGCTGTCAATGGCGTTTCGAGACTTGTTAAGTGATATGGTCTATAGAAGGTGTAGTTTGGACCTTCTCCCATACTTAAATACTGAAGTTCATGGTGAATTTGATCATTATCTGTTGTTACAACAATAAACACACCAGGTGCCACACCATTAACATAATCTACTATACCATACTTATTAAGTACGCCACCTTCTTCTTTTAATCTAAAGATCTTTGTCAAGTCCTCTACACCACCTACTGCTGCGTGAGCACCACGAACATCAGGTATAAAGCCCATTGAGTTTGCCATAGCCGCCATCTCAATCATGGTTTTTGTGCCATCCTTGAATTCACAAAGCATCTTTGGTGCAACACCCTCTCTTTCAGCCTGTTCTCTACAACTGTCTGGAGTACTTTCAAGATTTACTGGATTATTTTTCCCTTTACCAATTGCAACAACTTCAAATCCCATACCGTCTGCAAAGTCATATAATTCACGTACCGACCCCGGTTCATCACCTGCTGTTCCTGTATAAATGACACCTGCGTTAACAGCTAATTTTTTAAGGATTGGTCCAATAACCACATCCGTTTCAACATTTAACATTACAATATGTTTTTTGTTTAAGATTGTATCCAAGGCAATACGTGCACCAACATCAGGTGACCCAGTTGCATCAACTACAACGTCAACCAATGTCGCTTGTGATACAAGCGCCGAATTACTCGTAACAATATACTTATCTTCAGCCATAAATTTATTAGCCTCTTCAAGAGTGTTCACTTGTACGACATCTTTAGCATCAATCCCAGCATTATTAAATGCTTCAATTGCCGATTGAACATTGATGTCCGCTACTATAGCTGGCATCATAGCATGCATCTTAGTCATTTGACTAACCATACCTTTACCCATCTGACCAGCACCTACAAGACCAACTCTAATCTTTTTACCTTGTGCTTCATATTCTTTTAATTTTGTGTTTAATCCTAACATATTAATGCCTCCTTGTAGAGAAAAATTTCTCACTGTGAATTTTATTTCTTATTGTGCAAAAAAAAAATTTCTTATGTTGATAATTTAGGAGCAAGTCTTTGTGTATAAATTAAATTGAATTCATACACAAAGAAACTTTGCCCTTCCAAATCATGCTCAATTGAATCCATAAATCTAAAATTACATAATGTCCTCTTACTCAATTTTGATCAAATCACCCGGTTTGACATGTGCTATTGGATTGCCTGTCAAAGCAATCTCTCCAGGTAAATCAACTTTCTCTACGCCGAACTTTAATGTGCAGTGACCTAAAGATTTTAAAGTGTGATTAGCTTCTTCACCTACGTCCTGCACCGTATAATCAAGCGTGCCAATCGTAACCTTATCTCCAACTTTAACGGCCTCTTTTAGTTCTGCTATTGTGTGTAAAACTGAAATTTCAGCTAACTCAGCTGGAGCATTCTCATTAAATAATATATATATATTACCCTCCAACATATCACTAACTAAATCACCAAGTCCTGTTACTATAACCTCATACTTCATATACACTCACTTTCAATCCCTTAATTGCCTACCACTATTAGTATAAGCCAAAACTTGCTAAATAAGCAATAACAACTGATATCGGACCTGTTACTAATCTTGATATCAATATTGCAGGTACACCAATTTCAACTGTTTCAGGTTCTGCTTCTGCTAATGACAATCCAACTGGAATAAAGTCACAACCTACTTGTGGGTTTATAGCAAATAATGCTGGTAATGCATACTGCGGTGGAATATTCCCTTTTCCAATCTCTACACCTACAAGAACACCAACCACCTGAGCAATAACTGCCCCTGGACCTAACAATGGTGAAAGAATTGGAATAGCCGCTACAACAGAGATAAGAAGTAAACCAGGAATAGTGGATGAAAATGGTGCAACCCAATCAGCAATTATATTACCAATACCAGATTTAAGAATAATCCCTATCAACATTGAAACAAATGCCATAAAAGGCAATACGTTTCTGATGATCATGTCAATTGTTTCCTTACCTGCCGAATAGAAAACACCCACAACTTTACCAGCGCCTCTGCCAATTGATTCAAGGATATTAGGTTTCTTAGTTTGAGTTCTCTTCGAAAGAGCAACATAAGTTTCATCTTTTGGCGTTTCAGCTTTTGCCTCACTTGCTTTTGATGAAAGTACTTCACCATCACCAACCAGCTCAATGTTAAGTTCTTTTACACCTGATACATATATATCTTCATTCATAAAAGCTGCCAAAGGACCTGACTTTCCTACAGGCGTTAAATTTATAGTAAAGATCTTCTTCTTAGGATACACACCACATCTTGCAGTGCCGCCACAATCAACTACTGCTACCATAATTTGATCATCAGGTACTGATGTTGCGAATCCATCAACTACTCTACCGCCTGTTAAATCTGCAATCTTTTGTGAAACGGGATCAATCCCTCCCCCAGTAACGGATAGTACAACATTTCTAGTTTCAGTTGGTTTAATGACTAATGGTCCACCCCAACCGCTTGAGCCTCTAGTTATTTTAACTGCATTATATGACATAATCAATTCCCCCTTAAGCTTCAGATCGCTTCTTAATCATTGTCTTAGTAATAGCTTCAGTTACAATACCTCTCATTAGAATAACAACAATACCTACAAGTAAATATCTCATTGCTAAATCACCTAACGGAAGCCCCAATGTAGTGATCCCATTAGCTATTCCTAAATATACAAATAACTCGCCCGCATTAGCATGAGGGAAAATACCTGTGATTGGATGAACAAACGAAACAGCCGCATCATAAAATGCTGGTTTCAATTCTTCTTTTACAAAGCGCCCAAACGAGTAGCACATCGGATTTGTCAAGAAAAATACAGATAAAATTGGAAAAATTGTGTACCTTGTTAGCCTATACTTTGTTGTTGCCTTAGCTAGGTTCTCTACTTTTTCTTCTCCTACTAATTTGATAATCGCATTAACAAATGTAATCAAAACGACTAGTGTTGGTATAATGCCTGTTACCAAACCCATGAACACTGATCCACCTTCATTAAACAAACCAATGAAGCCTTCAGCTAAACCAGATAAAAAACTCATACTTTTTCCTCCCAAAACTTATTTTTTTTATTAATAAATAAACAGTTCAGGCATCCCCCTACTCATTTCCTCCTTCCAATGCCTGCAATATAGCTTTCTTTTGCTGTTTATTTTTTAATCCTTCAAGTAACGTTTCTTGGTTATCTACTGACCTACCCACTATGCTATTCAGTTTTCTAAATTTATTAAATACTGTAATCCCCCTCATTTCTTCTGCATCAATCACTACGCGTTCATCATCTACTACCACAAGAACAATACTGCCTTCTTTCAATTTGCCTTTTGCCTGACCTACGAGTACTTTCCCTTTATGTCGTAATGCTCTGACCCTTTTTTTGAAATTCATTAGCTGAAAATAAGTCAATACAAATTGAAGAATCCACAGAGAAAATACAATTATCACCACTTTTGTAACATCACTCATCTACGCCATCTCCCCATCTCACACCTCATCGCCAACAATGCCAAGCTTTATGTATAGCAGCTCTTGGAATTATTGGTATCTAACATTATTGCCTCAAGTAATGCCATTCTATTTTAACCTTTATTCAATTCAGAATTTTATTTCCGTGTATGAATTTTATTTCTTTATCTTATTGTATTAATTTTAGTACTTGTTGTCAACGATTGTTAAATTCTTAATTTATGATATTGAATTTTATTTTTTTCAGTCCATCCTTAATATTTGTCAAATTGCTTTTATCATGTGAATGTTTTTATATGCCTAAATGAGTTTGGATTACTGCCTTAACTTCTTAATCGCCTCAATTGCATTATAGGAACTTCTTACAAATGGTCCACTTGCAACATAAGGTATGCCCATCTTCTTACCAATGGTTTCATAGCGTTTAAATTGATCAGGGTGTACAAATGTCTTAACAGGTAGTTGTTGCTGTGAAGGTTGCAAATACTGTCCAATAGTTAAAATATCACAGTCTATCTCAACGATATCTTTCATGAGTTGAATAACCTCATCTTCTGTTTCTCCTAAGCCGACCATAATACCCGTTTTAGTCAAAATATCAGGTCTAAGCTGCTTTACTCTTTTTAAAAGTTCAAGGGAACGACTATAATTCGCCATTGGACGCACTGTTTCATATAATCTAGGTACTGTCTCCAAATTATGATTAAGAATTTCAGGAGAAGTCTCTAAGATTGTTATTAGATCTTGTTCAGAGCCTTGTAGATCTGGAATAAGAACCTCAACTGTGATGCCCTCATTGATATGGTGTAACGCTTCAATTGTCCTTGCATAATGCTTTGCGCCATTATCCGCTAAGTCATCTCTGGTTACAGAAGTTACAACAACATGCTTCAATTCCATTTTCTGAGCTGCTTCGGCAACCATTTGTGGTTCTTGTTCATCTAAATAAGTCGGCAACCCTTTCTGAACAGCACAGAATCTACAATTTCTTGTACAGAGATCCCCTAAAATCATAAACGTAGCTGTCCCTTTTGAAAAACACTCCCCTAAATTAGGACAATTCGCTTCTTGACAAACAGTATGCAAGTTCAGCTTTTCCATCAAATCTTGAATTTTATGATACTCATCTTTAGTCGCCGCTTTAGCTTTCAACCACTCTGGTTTTTGAGTTTTGATCAGCAATTTTCTTCACCTCCTCAGGGGTTACAAGTTGAATAGAACAGTCAAAAACCGTCTCAAAAGCGCCTATTAGATTCATAGTCAAATCATGTCCTGAAACGCGTTTGCCCTTTTCTTGAATTGAAGTCACCCCAAATTCTTTAATGCCGCAGGGACAAATATTTCTAAAATGATCCATGTTTGGATGATTATTCAATCCAATACCATGCATTGTTATCCATTTTTTCACCGCAACACCTACTGCACAAATTTTCTCATCATCTATCCATACGCCTCTATAGCCTTTTTTTCTACCACAATTCAAATCGTATTGATCGAGGGTCTTGATGACCCACTCTTCCAAGCTATTGACATACCAACGCACATCCTTGGAAAAATGGGTAAGGTTCAAGATCGGATATACGACCTGCTGTCCAGGACCATGATAAGTCACGCTACCGCCTCTATTACTGTCATACAAACAAAATCCTTTTTGCGTTAACTGTGCTCTATCCAATAGTATATCCTCATCTAAGGTAGACACCCCAAAAGTGTAAGTCGGTGGATGCTCTACAAATAATAAGAATCCAGCCCTCTCGGGATTTTCATCCATTGCTTTCATCAAATTATGTTGAAGATTATACGCTTCCTCATATGCCATACGATTGAGATTCGTACAAAGAATTTTCTGCATCATATCACCTCTTAAAATATAGACCATTATTTTTTAATCATATGCAGACAATTGCCCAAGGCATCATTTAAAGCTTCCATTAATGCCTCCGAGTACGTAGGATGTGCATGAATAAGCGTTGCAGCCTCATTCACTGTTATTTCTGTAGCCATGAGCATCGCAGCTTCATTGATCAACTCAGCAGCATTTGGTCCAATAATATGCACCCCTAAGATCTCACCATATTTTTTAGAGACAATCACTTTAACAAATCCAACACCTTCACCAGAAGACAGAGCTCTTCCGTTAACACCAAAATCAAAGCTACCAATAGAAATTGCTTCTTTTTTAGCGGCTTCTTCTTGAGTTAATCCAACCGATCCCACTTCAGGAGAAGTATAAATACAACTCGGTACGAATTTTAAATTCACTGTATGATTCTCACCAAATGCATTTGCGCCTGCTACCTCGCCCATTTTGTAAGCTGCATGCGCTAATGTATTTAAGCCGTTTATATCTCCAGCAGCATAAACACCTGGAATACTCGTTTCCATTTTGTCGTTAACTTTTACCTTATTTTTTTCCATAACAGGTTTTAAATCACCTAAGCACGATAGATCTGGTACACGACCGATAGATAAAAGGACTTTATCTACGACGATCTTCGAACCATCATTTATATGAATGGTTAAGGCTTCAGAAGAAGGTTCAATAGATTCTACTGCTAATGCGGTCATAATTTTAATGCCTTTTTTCTTTAACTGATTAGTCAATTCTGCAGAAATATCCTTATCCATCATCGGTACAATTCTATCCATTGTTTCAATAATAGTGACTTCACTTCCAAAGGCATTAAATATTGAAGCCATTTCAACACCAATAACGCCACCACCAATAATGGCAAGTCTGCTAGGCACTTCTTGAATATCTAAGATTTGTGTACTATCAAGCACACCTTCTGAATCAATGCCTGGAATATTGATTCTAGAAACTTTTGAACCACCCGCTAATATAATCTTCTTACCAGTAACTATTTTAGCATTATCCACGATAACACTGGTACTGCTTTTTAATACACCTGTTCCGTTTATAGTATCAACACCATAACTTTTATGGATCATACTAATACCGCCTGTAAGCATTTTGACAACTTTGTTCTTTTCTTTGATTACGGTTGGCATATCCACTTTAACATCTGGATTACTGATCAAGATGCCTCTCTGCTTTGCATGAGAAATATGTTCAATGAGTTCAGCTGATTTTAACAATGTTTTAGTCGGTATACAGCCTCTATTCAAGCAAGTTCCACCGACTATATCTCTCTCAATCAGCGCAACTTTACCACCAAGCTGGGCCACTTTTGTCGCTGCAATATAACCAGCAGGACCACCGCCAACAATAATGACATCATACTCAGAGTCGCTTTTAGAATCAGCAAGAGGTTTTGAGGCAGACTTATCTTCCTTATTCGCTTTTTCTGTTTTTGAAACTGCATCTTGAATGACTTCACCTAGTTCACCGATATAGCCTATAACTGTAAATACAGGAAGTTCATCGCCTTCATCAGCAGTGATCTTAAGAAGTACACCCTCAACTTCTGATTCTACTTCCATGTTGACCTTATCTGTTGAAATTTCAAGGATTGGTTCTCCCTTTTCTATTGAATCCCCTTCCTTTTTCAACCACTTAACAACAGTACCCATTTCCATTGACATGCCAGCTTTAGGCATAATAATTTCTGTAGCCACGTTAAACTCCTTTCTTCGCCCCTGTACTAAATAAGAGTTGTAATTGGATTTTCCATCAACTTTTTAAGGTAAGCCAAAAATTCTGCTGCTGGCGCTCCATCAACAATACGGTGGTCAAATGTCAATGACAATGTCATCATTGGCTGTATTACCATCTCACCTTCAACAGCAACAACTCTATCAATAATTGCGTTGACACCCAGAATAGCTGCATTTGGTAAATTGATAATTGGACTGAAGCTACTAATGCCATAGCCACCTAAATTACTAATGGTGAATGTAGAGCCTTCCATTTCATTTGGACTCAATTTATTTTCTTTTGTACGGGTAATAAGGTCTTTAAAGGCGACAACGACTTCACTTAAACTCATTTTGTCTACACCCTTGACAACAGGCACCTTTAACGTATTATTTACATCAACTGCCATTGCCATGTTCACATAATGATGCAACACAATGCCTTCATCTGTCAATGAAGCGTTCATGATCGGGTATTTTATTAGAGCTTTACTAACAATAAATGTAATAATATCTGTAAATGTAATCTTCATGCCTGTACTCTCTTGAATTGAATCTCGAATCTGTTCACGAAAAGCCTTTACATTTGTCATATTAACGTCCATATTCAATACAACAGCTGGTACTGAAAAATAGCTTTCGCTCATGCGGTCGGCAATGACTTTTCGAACACCTTTCATAGGAATGAGCGTTGTTTCACCAACAGATTCAGATTCTTTAAAAGTAGGTGTGCTCTGCTCATTAATTCCTGGTAAATCCCTTTTTGTTATTTTTCCGTCAAATCCACTACCTGTAATATTCGAAGTATCAATACCATCTACTTCTGAAATACGTTTGGCCAATGGTGTTATCTTACTTTCCTTGTCCAAATGTGCCACATAATCCAATACATCTTGAAGTTGGATACGCCCTTTAGGGCCATTGCCATCTATATCGATCAAATCAATATTATTCTTTTTTGCTTCTTTTCTTGAAGCTGGTGTTGCTCTGACTTTACCTGGCGGCTTTTGATAATCTTTAGCTTCTGTTGCCTTCTGATCCACTTCAATCTCCGGTTTTACATCAGCTGGAGGCGTATTTTTTTCCTGGAGTTTATCGGATTGGTCAGGAATAACTTCACCTGCATCTCCTATATAAGCAAGTACAGTAAAAACAGGTAACTCTTCCTCTTTTTCAGCTAATATTTTCAAAAGAACACCACTCACTTCTGCTTCTACTTCCATATTGACTTTATCTGTTAGAATCTCAAGGATAGGCTCTCCTTTTTCAACAAGATCGCCTTCTTTTTTTAACCATTTTACAACGGTTCCTACTTCCATAGACATACCGGCTTTGGGCATAATAACTTCAGTTGCCATAAGACTCCTCCTATCTATTCAAAACTTTGCGAATCGCGGCTTCTATATCATCTACACTCGGGACACAAGCAGCTTCAAGAACTGGATTATAAGGAATTGGCACGTCTTTACCTGCACATCGAATTACTGGGGCATCTAAATAATCGAAAGCCTCGCTTTCTGTTATAACCGCAGAAATTTCACCAGCATAACCACCCGTTTTTACGGCTTCATTAATGACAATCGCTCTACCTGTTTTAATGACAGATTTAATAATTGTCTCTTTATCTAGAGGCACTAAAGTTCTAGGATCAACAATTTCTACACTAATACCTTCTTCTGCTAATTTTTCAGCCACAGCTTCAACTCTTTGAAGCATTCTGCCATAAACAACTACCGTAACATCTGTGCCTTCTCTTTTAATATCTGCTTTACCTATTTCAACTATGAAATCCTCATCTTCTGGCACTTCAAACTTCGTACGATACAATAGTTTCTGTTCTATAAATATTACTGGGTTATCATCTCTAATAGCCGCTTTTAAAAGACCCTTAGCATCTGCAGCTGTGGAGGGTGCAATTACTTTCAGTCCCGGAACATGGCAAAACCACGCCTCTAAACTTTGACTATGTTGCGCTGCCGCTCCAGCACCTGATCCTGCTGGCATCCTAAGAACCATAGGTACCTTTGCTTTACCACCAAACATATAGCGCATTTTCGCCGCTTGATTGACCATTGAATCCATTGCTATTGTAGAAAAATCCATAAACATCAATTCAGCAATTGGTCTAAGACCTGTTACCGCCGCTCCTGCTGCTGCTCCTGCGATCACCGCCTCTGAGATAGGCGTATCTTTTACGCGCTCTTCTCCAAACTCTTCAAACATACCTACTGATACACCGAATGCACCGCCGTATATACCAATATCTTCTCCCATAAATATGATGTTTTTATCGCGACGCATTTCCTCACTCATGGCTTCTCTTATGGCTTCAGCATATGTCATTGTTTTCATATTATATTTCCTCCTTATGCATATACATCGTCAAGCAAACTTTCAATTGGCGGGTTTGGGCTTTCCTCAGCAAATTTGACCGCTAATTCAATTTCTTCATATGCTTTTTTCTTAATTTTATCAAGTTGTGCTTTGGTGAAAATTTTATCTTTAATCATTTTGTCTTCAAATCTCTTAATAGGACACTTTTCTTTCCACGCTTCAATTTCTGCTTTTGTTCGATACACATTCGCATCACTCTTTGAATGACCTAACCAGCGATATGTCTTACTTTCAACAAGTACAGGTCCATTGCCTTTGCGACAATGCTCTACTGCTTCTGAAACCGTTTTGTGCACTTCAAGTACATCATTACCATCTACTATATAACCAGGAATGCCATAAGAACTTGCTCTGTCTGCAATATCAGTAATATTCATATGCTTTTCTATGGATGTTGACATGCCGTATAGATTGTTTTCGCAGAAAAAAACAACAGGCAACTTCCACACACTTGCTAAATTCAATGCCTCATGAAAACTGCCTTCATTCGCTGCGCCGTCACCAAAAAAACATAAAACAACTTTTCCTGTTTTTTGATACTGTTGTGTCATTGCAGCACCAACAGCAATACCGTGACCACCTCCAACAACACCATTTGCACCTAAATTACCCGCTTCAACATCTGCAATATGCATTGAACCGCCTTTACCTTTACAATAGCCATTATATTTACCAAGCAGTTCTGCCATCATTTTATTAAGATCAATGCCTTTTCCGATAACTTGGCTGTGTCCACGATGCGTTGAAGTAATTAGATCATCATCATTTAACGCCATACAAGCACCTACTGCGGAACCCTCTTCTCCCACAGAAAGATGTGTTGTTCCATGCACCATTCCTCTTGCAAAAAAATAACTTACTTTTTCTTCAAATGCACGAGCTTCGTTCATTCTTTGATACATAATTGAAAGCTCTTTTTTTTCTAACTTCATACTATACCTCCTTTTAAATAAATAAGATTCTTTAAAAAGATTCAAGAATCACTTATTCGAGTATGTTTTTGCATAACTGTTTTTTTATTTTTCTCAAACTTTTTACTTTTTTCACCAAAATGCGTAACAAAACAGTTATTGCAAACAAAATCCGTTACACAACTATTGCTAATTTATTACATTGAATATAGGCTTAATTTCGTTTTTCTTTCAGACACATTTTGGATCATCTCACAAGAAGCCTTGTGTAGTTGTTCTACTCATCAAAATTCTCTATGAAATTAATTTCAATCATGAATTTAATTTCATATTAATTATATGTATTATGATCTTGTTTGTCAAGCAGAAGAAAAAGACATAATTCACCGATTTTTATGCCGTGAAAAGCATTTGAACACACATTTCAATAATGTTCTCAACTTAAAAAAAGGACTCAATTTTTTTATTGAGTCCTTTTTTATCCACATGTATATGTTTTACTTTAAGTTTAAGGGGGATAACAACATTCGAGTCATCTTTCGATGCCTCGAAACGATTTTCGCTGACGCTGTTTGAGGGTGAACATTCCTCATCACAGCTTTCGGCTCAAATCTTGCATACAACAACATTCGAGTCATCTTTCGATGCCTCGAAACGATTTTCGCTGACGCTGTTTGAGGGTGAACATTCCTCATCACAGCTTTCGGCTCAAATCTTGTTGTTTAAAAAAAAACGCCTATTGTCTATTGACTATAAGCGTTTTATGAGCGTATCCATTATTCTTTTTCTGCAACAAATTGTGTGGGTTCACTAGAGCTATCATCTTCTACTTCTAATTTAACTTTTGGATGTGAAACAGATACAATCACTTGGTCATGAACATCACCATCATGATCGTTTTGAACTTCTAAGTAGCTTGGAATTTCCAAATCAGAGAGCAAAATAGTATCGCCAACAGATGCTTTTGATAAATCGTATTCAATATCCGATGGTGTTTCGTCTATAGGGTATTTACAATCAATCTCATGTGTCATTTGTTGTACAACATAACCTTTCCCTTCAAGAAGCTCTTTGCCAATAATATGAATTTGAATTTTAGCATGAATTTTGTCATTTGCTGAAACTCTCAAAAGATCGAAATGCATAATTTTTTCAGGTGTAAGTATCTCTCTTTGAAGATCTTTAATGTATACTTTATGTGTTTCCCCAGCGAATTCACATGCAAATACAGCACTTTGACCCATTTTTTCATACGTTTTATGGAAATCCTTACGGTCCACCTTAATTTTAGAAGGCTCAATGCCATTTCCATAGATCACACCTGCTACCATGCCTTGTTTCTTGACTTCTTTGTTCGACTCTTCTCTTAAAATAACTTTCATGATAAGACTCCTTTCAATATAGGTTTACATAATTGATACCTATCTCTTTAGTATAACCTATTTTAAGCAAGAATACATGTTTTTTATAAATACCGTCAAAATTTTAGTCCCTATTAATAACTTTACTAACTTTCCTTATTCTCCCTTTGATCGGTTTGTTTTGAAGGGCTTTAAGGACATAGGTCCCTTTATTATTGAGGATTTCTACATATGTTGAAATATCCATTATATTGATAATGCCGATATCAGAAGCATCTATTTCCTCTAGACTGCAAAGTGCCCCCACCACATCCACTGCTCTCATCTTGGTCTTCTTGCCTGCATTAATATGAATTTTTAAGATCCCTTCATTGACTTCAACGCCTTTAATTTCTTTTGGTTCTGGTGAGACCAGCATTTTTTCATCAAAAGCTTCTTGGCAGCTTAAAATTTCGGTTTCACTTGGCCTATCGCCACGAGGAATCTCTGACTTAATATACGCATGCACTTCTCTGAGCAATTTCTGATCCGCAGGAGATACAAAGGTAATCGCCTTTCCAGAATTGCCGATACGTCCTGTACGTCCGATTCGATGTACATAGCTCTCACTCTTATTTGGCACATCGTAATTAATGACAAGCTCTATTTGATCGATGTCAATGCCTCTAGCTGCCACATCAGTTGCAATTAAATATCTGAATTCACCTTTTCTGAATTTTTCAATCACCTTGATACGATCAGTCTGTTCCATGCCACCATGTAATTTTTCCACCATAAAATCTTCATCCATTAAAGTTCTAAAAATGTCATCTACCTTCTGCTGCGTATTGCAAAATAGGATTAAGCTATCTGGATTTTCTGTAATCAAAATATCTTTTAAAAGGCCTTTTTTTTGGTTTTCTTCTACTTCTATACGATACTGTAAAATACGATCAATCACAGGATCTGTGGATTCTATTTCAATCAATACAGGATCATTAAGTTGTGTTTCACAAAGTTTCTTAATATTGTCAGGCATAGTTGCAGAGAGTACCACTGTGACGCGATTGGATGGCAGCTCATTTAAAATCGCTTCCACTTGCTCAAAGAAGCCCATTTTAAGCATCTCATCAGCTTCATCAATCACGAGATATTTAAGCATGGATGTATCCAAAGTGCCACGTTCTATATGGTCCATTACTCTGCCTGGAGTACCCACCACGACATGTGTCTTTTGTTTGAGCTCTTTTTCCTGGAACCGAAAAGGGGATCTGCCATAAAGTGCCGATACCTTTATACGCTTAAATCGGCCTAGATGAAAGACATCATCTTTAACCTGTATAGCAAGTTCCCTTGTAGGTGTTAATATGAGTGCTTGGGGTTTATTCTCTTCCCAATCCACAAGTTCACAGACTGGAATTGCAAAAGCAGCGGTCTTGCCACTGCCTGTTTGAGATCTTACAATAACGTCTTTTCCTTCAAGCACTAAAGGCATCACACTTTCTTGAACTTGTGTTGGTGCCTCGAACTTCATCAGCTTAACGGCTTTCAGAATTGTTTCGCTAAGTGCAAAATCATTAAATTTCATATTTGTCATTTTTTACTCTTTCTTTTGATTAAAGTGTCCAAAATCAAAAATTGAGTAACCATCTGTCATATGATGTATTTGCAGAAAATACGCGCTACAACATATTGCAGATGGTCCATGCAAAACTGACTTTTGGCACTTTAATGCCCTTTGGATTTAAATGCTTTCTTTTACTTGGATGGCTGATCCAATGCTTGTGTCTGAACGACCATATGCGGATACGGAATTTCAATGCCCGCCTTGTCAAATGCTTCTTTTACTTCTTCTTGAGTCGTAAAGAAAACATCCCAATAATTCTCTGACGCCACCCAGACTCTCACTTTAAAATCTAATGAACTGGCACCATGATTCGCAAGTCTTACAAAAGGCTCTGGTGTCTTCAGAATCAGTTCATTGCGTTCGATGACTTCCAGTATCACTTTCTTAACCGTCTTAATATCCGCATCATAACTTACGCCAAAGTCAAAGTCAACCCGACGTTCAGAATGCTCACTATAATTGATCAGCGAGCTGTTTGCCAAACCACTATTAGGGATGATCACCGCTTTGTTATCAGGTGTGGTTAGATGTGTGTAAAAAAGACCAATATCTCTAACGGTGCCCGCATGACCATTGCCCTCAATATAATCCCCTACTCTAAAAGGTCTGAGAAATATAATGAGAACGCCTCCTGCTAAATTGGATAAACTGCCTTGTAATGCCAAGCCTACTGCAAGGCCAGCAGTACCAAGAATGGCTACAAAAGATGTTATTTGAACCCCAAGCTGTAGAATAGCAGTGATGACCACGAGTCCTTTAAGCCCCATCCTTGTTGCTGAACTTAAAAAAGATTTGAGCGTTGGATCAATTTTGATAAAATTTTTGCCTCTGTTGAGTCTGTAGTCTATCAGATTGACGACCTTAAAACCAATGATTAAGATTAATATACCGGATAGTGCCTTGAAGCCCAATGTCATCATTGACGTCTTAAATGCTTCAATCATACTTAAAGTAACCATAATGTACCCCCTCTTTTTTTGAGTATGCGTTCATCCTCATATGCTTTTTTATAAGTCTTATTTAATAGAGTAGTGATTTGATGCTGTGATATTTAGGTTTCAGCTCTTCAAAAGTGCACACATATTTGAAGCCGATCGCATCTAACAGTTGCAGGTTTTCATCATGCAATGTCCCTATGTGTTCTGGCGTGTGCGCATCACTGCCCAGTGTGATCACTTCTCCTTTAAGGGATTTATAAAACTTTAAAATTTCATCTGAAGGATTATTACTCATTAAGTTGTATTTAAAATACCCCCCTGAATTGACTTCAATCCCTTTTTCGTTCTGAATTAAATGTTTAAAAAGCATCTCTATTTGGTCAAAATAAGGTCTAATAGGTTCTGATTTTAAAGGTTCCCAGTATCTTAAATATAAATCTAAATGTCCTAAAACACTAAAATCATCTAATTGTATCACACTTTTATAATACGCATCGTAATATTCTCTGAGCGCTTGTGCATTTGTCCTTGTTTTGAAATACTTCTTGTTATAGAGATCTTTACAGTCAACGGTGTGAAGCGATGCAATGATAAAGTCAAAGGGATACTGTTTGATAAGCTTATTACATCGCTCTGCAAGATGAGGTTGAATGCCGAGTTCGACACCAGCGTGAAGTTTTATTTTACTTTGATATTGCTCTTTAAGCGTCTTTATAGCCTCAAAATACTGATCTAGGTCAAAATCCCAATCATTTATAACGCCATCTTCATCATAATCATAATCGATATGATCTGTGATTGCCAAATGTGTGATGCCCTTCTCTATAGCACCTTTTACCATATCTTCAATAGGTGCTTGGGAATCATTAGAAAAACTACTGTGCGCGTGAAAATCTATTTTCATAATATGCCTCCTTGAATGCTATTATTGTATTAAAAAATAACTGAAATGACAACAAAAACTAATCTCCAAAGCAAAAAGAACGCATAGGCGACTTTTAATAATAGTGCCTATCCGTTCCTTTTATATTTTCCCCAAATGGCATACAAACATATGGCTTTCATTTGGCTTTTTTATTTATAGTATTTATCCAATATGCTTATGATCTCTTCAATTTTTTCATCGCCATTGTCATTTTCAAAAGCTTCTTTAACACAAGTTTGCATATGTGTTTTAAGAATATTCTGATTTGCTTTTTTCAGCAAGGCCTGTGCTGCCAGTATCTGCTTCGAGATATCAATGCAATAACGGTCATTATCAATCATTTTGATAATGCCTTCAATTTGTCCTTTTGAAGTCTTTAAGAGTTTCAACACTTCGGATCTGTCCTTATGCATTACTTCACTTCCACAACTTCATAACCAGCCTCTTCCACGGCAGTTTTTAGGATCACATCATCCACGTCAGAACTCAAAGTGACAAATGCCTTTTTTTCTTCCAATGCGACTTCAGCATTTTCTACGCCTTCAAGACCATTGAGAGCCTTTTCTACTCTCATCTTGCAATGCCCACAGCTCATACCTTCAATCAACATTTCTTTTTTCATTTCATTGTCCTCCTGAATTTTAATTTCATTTTTAATTCGTGTTTCATTTGTTTTCAACTCTAAATCTGTCTTCAATTCCAGTTTGCTCTCATTTTGTTCTTGATCATCACGTTTATCTTCATCGTGAGCGATGGGCGCGTTTTCAGATAGAACTTGATTTTGTACTTCATCTCTAAATGAATACGTCTCATAAACTTTTGTTGAAGCACCACTTCTATAATGCTTTTCAGGTTTAAATCCTCTCAATCTAAGTGCATTCATGACAACTGTGAATGAACTCAAACTCATGGCTGCAGCTGCAAACATAGGATTCAGTTTAAAACCAAAAGACAAATAGAAGACGCCTGCTGCAACCGGAATACCCAACACATTGTAAAAGAAAGCCCAAAAGAGATTTTGTTTAATATTTCGAATCGTTTTGCGGCTGAGCTCAATAGCGGTTACCACATCTCTCAAATCACTTTTCATGAGCACGATATCTGCTGACTCAATTGCAATATCTGTCCCATTGCCAATGGCAATACCAATATCCGCCAGTGCAAGCGCAGGAGAATCGTTAATGCCATCTCCTACCATAGCTACTTTTCGACCTTCTGACATCAATTTCTCAACAACTTTTGCCTTTTCATGTGGAAAGACTTCTGCATAGGCTTTGGGAATTCCAAGTTGTCTTTGAATACTTTCAGCCGTTTTTTTGTGATCTCCGGTGAGCATAATCACGTCAATACCAGCTGCCATAAGTGCGTGAATGGCCTCTTCACTATTGGGTTTTGGAACATCCATCATACCGATAATCCCTGTGAGCTCATGCTCTTTGGCAATAAACATCGGCGTTTTTCCCATGCTTGTGAGCTGGTCAAAGGCTTCACGATAATGATCCATACTGATCTTATTTTGATTCATAAGTGCTTCATTGCCAATGAGCCACTTTGAATCCTTAATTTGAGCGCTAAGGCCCAATCCTGAAAGCGATTCGAATTCAGGTACTTCTATAAGGGATATGCCCTTTTCATCTGCAAAACGAATAATTCCTTCTGCAAGTGGATGCTCCGATTTTTCTTCAATGCTCGCTACGATTTGTAATAAATCATTTTCTGGTATTTCATATGAAATCACATCTGTAACCGTGGGTTTTCCCTCTGTGATTGTACCTGTTTTATCTAAGACCACTGTATCGATCAAATGCGTATTTTCAAGTGCAACACCACCTTTGATCAAAATGCCGTATTCTGCTCCTTTTCCAGTCCCCACCATAATAGCTGTTGGTGTGGCAAGACCAAGCGCACAAGGACAGGATATAACCAAAATCGTAATGGCAATGCTCATTGAAAATACAAAAGAGTATCCAAGTAGCACCCACACTATGAAGCCCAATAACGCCAGTCCCAATACTGCTGGCACGAAAATACTGCTAATCTGATCTGCAATTTTCGCAATAGGTGCTTTTTTACCCTGAGCCTCTTGCACGAGTTTTATAATCTGAGAAAGCATTGTGTTATTCCCAACACGTTCCGCTTTCATTTTAAAATACCCACTCTTATTGAGACTTGCACCAATAACCTGCTCACCAATGCCTTTGGAAACAGGAATACTCTCACCAGTTAACATCGATTCATCTATGGCTGATTCGCCTTCTATGATCATGCCGTCAACCGGTATGGTGGCACCGGGTTTTACGACGAGAATATCATCCACTTTTACGTCTTTAATATCGATCTCGTACGTTTTCCCCTCTTTAAACAGCAGTGCCGTTTGAGGCGATAGATCTATGAGCTTTTTAATGGCATCCGATGTCTTCGCTTTGGCTCTGGATTCAAGATACTTGCCCACAGTGATGAGCGTTAAAATCACCGCAGCTGATTCAAAGTACAAATCATTCACATATAGCATGGTAAGCGCCATATCGTGTTGAATCGTCCCAATCAAAATCTGGCTCAATGCAAAGAGACCGTATAGAATCGCCGCAGAGGTACCAATGGCAATTAAGGAGTCCATATTCGGATACCGTTTCCACAAGGTTTTAAAGCCTACAGTGTAAAAACTTCTCCCCATATAAACCACAGGCATTGTCAACAAGAGTTGTAAAACGCCAAAGGTTAAAGGTGCCTCATGCATGCTCATCCATTCGGGTAGTGGCAACCCAAGCATGTGCCCCATCGTGATGTACAATAAAGGCACTGTAAACAATAGAGAAATCTTCAATCGCTTTTCAAATGCCAATTTTTCCTCTTGATGCTTTTGTTCAATTTCCACTTTAATTTCATCAATGGACATCTCAGCGCCATAACCTGCTTTTTCCACAGCTTTGATAATGGCGTCTGAATCCAACTGTGCATTGTCATATACGACTTCCATTGTATTGGTAATGAGATTGACTTTAACTTCTCCAATCCCATCGAGCTTGGAAACACTTTTCTCTATGGCCAGTGAACAAGCTGCACATGTCATACCACTGACATTGTATTTTTCACTATTCATTTCAATCCCTCTTTTTCTTCTCAAGTTTGTGTCTGTTTGTAAATCTATACCCATTTACTTTTTGATTAACCACATACACCCCGGGTGGGGTGTCTTTGTCATTATTATATCTCGTTACTATGCATTTGTCAACTTCAATTGAGAAGAATTATCAGTTTACAGCAACCCTAATCTGTGGTAATATCTGTATTAAATTATTATTGAAAGAAGGTGTCCTACATGAGTCGTCATGAAATTTTAGAAGCCAAGCGCTGCCTCAAATGTAAAAACCCCCTTTGTGTTAAGGGATGCCCCGTCTCCACCAATATTCCAGAATTTATTAGGCTCTTTGAAGATAATCAAATTATGGCATCCGGCAAACTGCTCTTTGAAAACAATCCGCTTTCTGTGGTCTGTTCTCTCATTTGTCCGCATGAAAAACAGTGCGAAGGCCATTGCGTACTCAATAAAAAAGATCAACCGATCCACATCAGTTCAATAGAAAACTATGTATCGGACTATTATTTGACGGTTATGGATTATAAGATTTCAGAGAAAAAGGACCAAATGATTGCCATTATAGGTGCTGGACCAGCAGGACTTACCATTGCAATGACACTTGCCATTCAAGGTTATCATATTACTATTTTTGAAGCCAACGATAAAATTGGTGGTGTACTCAGGTATGGTGTCCCTGAATTCAGATTGCCCAATTCTATACTGGATCGCATTAAAGATAAACTGGTTGCCCTTGGTGTCATGATCAGACCCAATACGCTAATCGGCCCTAATATCACGCTGGATAATCTATTCGAAGATGGTTATGATGCGGTTTTCATTGGCACAGGTGTCTGGAAACCCAATAAACTCAAAATAAAAGGGGAGTCTCTTGGCAATGTACATTACGGCCTTGATTATCTTAGAAATCCTGAAGTCTACAATTTAGGTGACGACGTTTGTGTCATCGGTGCTGGTAATTCTGCCATGGATGTGGCGCGCACAGCACTTAGACATGGCAGTCGAAATGTCAGCATTGTCTACCGCAAAGATTTAGAAAGCATGCCTGCCAATGAACATGATCGTCAATATGCACAAGCGGATGGCGTCAAATTCGAATTTCAAAAGTCACCTTTTGAACTCACGTCATCTGGTTTGAAATATATTGAAACCTCATCCTATCTTGATGAAAATGGCAAAGTAAAATGGCAGGAACATGGCGATCGCCAAGGATTTATAAAAGCAGATTCCATTATCATTTCTGTTAGCCAAGGCCCACGCGATAACATCGTTGCCAATACTAAAAATATCGGGACAACTAAGTATGGATTAGTTATTACAGATGAATCCGGTCGTACCACCCGAGAAGGCGTTTTTGCGTCAGGTGACGTGGTTACAGGTGCAAAAACTGTTGTAGAAGCTGTTAAATATTCGAAATTGACTGCCGCTGCTATTGATGCCTATCTCAAATCAAAAAAAGAATCCAATTTGTAGGAACTTCCTCATATTCAGTTGAAGTGAAAACTAAAAATGCCTTAACGAAAGTCACACGGATTTTCATTAAGGCATTTTGTTTTTATTTTTGCTTTGCGCCAATTGCTCTTTTATGCTTACGCATTTACATTTTCTGCTGAATTCATTTCTTGCTTGCTTTATTTTACCACGATATTATAAATCTTACCTGGTACAAAAATCTCTTTTACAATTTTCTTACCTTCAGTAAATTGAATGATTTTGCTATCTTTCATCGCAAGGTTATGTGCATCTTCTGCAGTTGCATCAATTGCAATTGTAATCGTAGATCTTACTTTACCATTGATCTGAACTGCCATTTCAACCACGTCATCAATTACTTTTTCAGGGTCAAATTGAGGCCATTTTTGATCGACAATCATACCTTCAAATCCTAAAACAGACCACATTTCTTCTGTCATATGCGGCGACACAGGGTTCAGCATGATTAGGAAAGTCTTTATTTCCGCTTCATTGATATGATCCACTTTTTTGAATTCATTTAAAAGGGTCATAAGTGCTGCAATTGCCGTATTAAATTTTAGAGTTTCATAGTCCTCTGAAACTTTTTTGATCGTTTTATGCATTAATGTCTCAAGGGATTTCGAGTACGCTGTACCTTCAACAATGTTTTCTTGAAGATGCCATACACGGTCAAGGAATCTTCTACAACCTTTAACACTGTTATCTGACCAAGGGACACTTTTCTCAAAATCACCAATGAACATTTCGTACATTCTAAGCGTGTCTGCACCAAATTCTTGGATAATATCATCTGGGTTAACCACATTACCTCTTGATTTAGACATCTTCTCATTGTTCTCTCCAAGAATCATACCGTGAGAAGTTCTCTTCGCGTAAGGTTCTTTCGTGTTCACTGCACCAATATCAAATAGGAATTTATGCCAGAATCTTGAATACAACAAGTGAAGCGTTGTATGCTCCATGCCACCGTTATACCAATCCACAGGCATCCAGTAATTGAGCGATTCCATGCTTGCAAATGCATCGTCATTAAATGGATCGCAGTATCTTAGGAAATACCAGCTTGATCCAGCCCATTGAGGCATAGTATCAGTTTCTCTATGCGCAGGTCCTCCACATTTAGGACATGTGGTTTCAATCCAATCTTTCATAGTTGCAAGTGGTGATTCACCATTATCTGTTGGTTCATAACTTTCTACTTCTGGTAATGTAAGCGGAAGCTCTGATTCAGGGATCGTCACCCAGCCACAAGTCGGACAGCTCACAAGTGGCATTGGCTCTCCCCAATATCTCTGTCTTGAGAACACCCAATCTCTGAGTTTAAAGTTAACGCGTTTGGCACCAAGACCTTTTTCCTCGAGGAAAGACGCAATTTTCTCCTTAGCTTCGGGCACTCTTAGGCCGTTGATAATATCAGAATTGACAATCACACCATTGGCATTATCTGTGTAAGCACCTTCTTCAACATTGCCACCAGATACAACTTCCACGATAGGTAAATTAAATTCTTTAGCAAAATCCCAGTCTCTTGCATCATGTCCTGGTACAGCCATAATGGCACCCGTTCCATAACTCATCAATACATAATCAGAAATCCAGATTGGAATTTCCTTTTGTGTTGCAGGATTGATGGCACTGATGCCTTCAATTTCAACACCTGTTTTATCTTTATTCATTTCAGTTCTTTCAAAATCAGATTTGCGCTTTGCTTCTTCTCTATAAGCATTCAAAGCCTCTAAATTTTTAATTTGATCTGCATGTTCTCTGATCAATGGATGTTCAGGGCTGATAACCATATAAGTTGCCCCATAAATTGTATCCGGTCTAGTGGTAAAGACTCTAAGAATGTCATCTGTTGTGGTTTTAAAGTCAATCTCCATCCCGATAGACTTGCCAATCCAGTTTTTTTGTTGAATTTTCACACGCTCAATATAATCCAGATCATCAAGATCATCGATTAAGCGATCTGCATATTCTGTGATTTTAAGCATCCACTGTGATTTCGAACGCTTAACCACTTCGCCGCCGCATCGCTCACATACACCGCCGACGACTTCTTCATTTGCAAGTCCAACCTTACATGAAGTACACCAGTTAATGTCCATTTCCTTTTTATAAGCTAAACCGTGTTCAAACAACTTAATAAAAATCCATTGTGTCCACTTGTAATAATTAGGATCAGTCGTGTTGATTTCTCTTGACCAGTCAAATGATAAACCAAGACTTTTCAATTGCTCTTTGAATCTAATGATATTCTGTTCAGTGACGGTTGCAGGATGAATGTGATTTTTAATCGCATAATTTTCTGTCGGCAAACCAAAAGCATCCCAGCCCATTGTATAGAGAACATTATAGCCTTCAAGTCTTCTCTTTCGAGCAACGATGTCAAGTGCCGTGTAAGGTCTAGGATGACCCACATGTAAACCCTGACCTGATGGATAAGGGAATTCTACTAAAGGGTAGTATTTGGGTTTTGTAAAGTCATTGTAGGCTTTAAAACATTCCTTCTCATCCCACTTCTCTTGCCATTTCTTTTCGATGGCTTTATGTTGATAATCGTGCATGGTAAATCTCCTCCCTATCTTTTCTTGATGTATCCAATGCTTTAAAATTTTACGTTTTGAATCCATTTTTTAATCGTAATTCATTGACCCCAAATTGCGAATTTATTGTTGTGAATTTATTACAGAAAAAAAGCCCTTCGTTTAGAGACGAAGGGCTCGCGTTACCACTCTAATTGATACTTCATCGAAATATCCACTCATAAACCGATATCGAGGTTATCCGTTTGACACTACTCAGTTCATGTCAACAGCTCCAAGACGAGTTCAGATTTTCTTACAACCCCATTTCACCAACCAGAGGCTCTCTACATATAATACAATCTTACTACTTCTCTTCAACACTTTACATTATGCATTGTATTATAATATAATCTCTGATTAATTTCAAGTCATGAACGCATTTCCTTATGCCCTAGGTGCATATTTTTCCACGTACTTCACAACTTGCTCTTGTGACAGCTTCGTTGCGTCAATTACAACCATTGCGCTGTCACCTTCCCCCATGAAACTGATCGGTTCAATTTCTTCATACTCCTGATCAACATCATTAATGATCGTCACTTTAATATCCGTTCCACCCTCTCTATATGGTACTACCGTGTAACCTTTTCCCTTAAGAGTGTCCATGATATTACCCAACCCAGTTTGTACAGCTATTTTCATAACGCCACCTCCAAAATATTATATTGAATATTTACCCAAATATCCTTTCTAAACACTTGATTGCAAAAGTTTTTGTGTCTATTTTTTAACGCTTCAAATTTTTTTGTTTTTTTTCATTGCCCCTTTTAAAATTACCTGTCACTTTAGCCAAAATCAGCTGAGCATCATGCTCAGAAGCATTTCTAAGTCTCTCCAAAATTTTCTTACTCGCCTGATCTTTTAAAATCATGACCTCTTTTCCACGCCAACTGATAAATAATTTTCCATTCTTTGATACTCTATAGTCAAAGATGCCCTCTTCTAATTTACCTCTTGCATCTACAGATTTCATGACTACTCCTCTCTTATGATCAATACATCCTCTTTGCCTTTACGAACTCTCTTCTCCGTTTTCCTAAACGCTTTCGTCTTAGTGACGATGTCCATATCATAATCTTCAGGATAGAGCTCATCAGATTTAATATGAAGAGATAATCTTTTATGGTTGATTTTAAATTTTTTGCCCATGACCTGAACAGTGATATCCCCTCTTTGATCTTCTGTTGCCACAACAATGCCGTTGCGCTTCATGGTATGAATGTAAACAGAATCTCCAATTTTAAATTTCGGTGTTCTGCGTTTCACCAATTTTGTGGCCATTTGGGTATTGGGTTTCGCCCTTTCATGCTGATCAACTTCTGGTTCATTTTTTACTGTTGATGAAACTTCATGTGTCTGTCTATGCTTATACTCTTTGAGTTTATCTCTAAAATCACTTGTTGGTTTACTGTGCACCGATGTCTTTTGAGTTTTATAGGCCACCTCATGCGCACGCTCTATCAATTCGTCATCCATCCCCAATCGAAGTGCAATCAAAAGGGCATTACTTTCGCCCGATTCACCTATAATAAGCTTATATTCAGGTTTTAGTGACATCAAATTGAAAGCCATGCTACCATTTAGAAATAAAGGATGATTATTGGCAAAGTCCTTTATCTCATTGTAATGCGTTGAAGCCAATATCGTTGCCGCTTTCTTGCTCAAAGCCTCAAGCACTGCTATCCCAATTCCCATGCCCTCGGTTGGATCTGTTCCGGCACCAATCTCATCTAAGATAACCAAACTGTTCCGTGTCGCCTGATGAATGATTTTGATGATGTTGGTAATATGTGCTGAAAAAGTACTCAAATTTTGTGCAATACTTTGTCCATCTCCAATGTCACATAGCACTTGATCATAAATGGGCAATACTGTGCCTGCATCACATGGAATTTGAAGACCAGCCTGAGTCATCAACACAAATAAGCCAACAGTCTTCATTGTGACTGTTTTCCCCCCTGTGTTTGGGCCTGTTATGACCAGATGCCTTTTAGGTACTGATATTGTGAGATTAAGTGGTACTGCGTTTTCCCCCAAAAGCGGATGTCTGCCATTGATGATTTGAATAGTGCCGTCTTGTGTTATAAGTGCAGAAATCCCATTCATGCGTCGACTCAGTTTCCCCTTTGCAAATATAAAGTCATAGTGTGTCATCACTTCATAATTTATTTCAATAGCTCTCATTTCAGACGCAATTTGATTGCTCAAAGTGGATAGAATCTTATAAACTTCCTGTTCCTCATCTCCCCTGAGCGCAGTTATTTCAGCTTGTAATTTTTGGACGGCAGCTGGTTCTATGAAAACCGTCCCCCCTGATCTTGAGCGATCTAGTACATTGCCATCAAAGGATTTTTTATGTTCACTCTTAATCGGTACTACATATCGACCATCTCTTTGACTCACTATGGCATCTGCAAACATATGTTGATAACCAGAGCTGGTTAAAAATTGATTGAGCTTTTGCTTAATGCGATCTTCAATTTCCGTTATCTTTTTTCTAATTTTATAAAGATTTTGTGTTGCACGATCATCTACCTGTCCATGCACAATTGCATGGGCAATAGCCTCTGAAAGTGATTCTAACTTTGAAATATCATCGGCATAAGTGACGATCTGTGGTGCAACAAGCGCCTTATCACTCATAAATCGAGTCATGCGTTGGCAATCTTTAAGAAAGTATCCTACTGATTCCAATGCCTTTGGTCTCAATATCTCTTGCCTTTTGAGCTTCTCAAGGGCCTGTTGAATCCCTTCGAGTCCATTGACGGGAACACTGGTATTCATCTTTAAGACTTCGTTGGCTTCACTGGTTTCGTTAAGGTGTCGCTGAATAAGAACTGGATCTGTCATCAACTTGAGTGCCTCTATTTGAGATTTTGCAGCCTCTGAGATTGCAAGTTCTTTCAATTTTTCCACGATTACATTAAATTCTAGTGCTTTGTTCATAATAATACCTCCTTGTAAATTGATCCATGTTTGTCAAATTTTGCATACAACAACATTTGAGCCATCTCTCGATGCCTCAAAACGATTTTCGCTGACGCAGCTTTCGGCTCAAATCTTGTTGTTAAAAAAAAAAGGATGTAGAATCACTTCTACATCCTCGATAGCAATTTAAATGCCTCTTTTGCACCACGGAGATTCGTCCAGTATAGTTTTGTCCTCTTTAATCAACTTATGAATTGAGGCGCCTCAACTCAAACAGAACAAATATTTACGAACTCATGAAGGTTCACCCACTGGAGCCTTCAAAATCTATTTTGGGGTACAAAAAAACCGTGCTTAGCACGGCAATTACAGGAATTGTAACGGTGTTCTAAACAGAAATGATTGGGTAAAATGGTTCAACAAAAAAACCCTTTTTGGGGCACCATCTTACACCAAATATCAAATTACTTGTTTAGAACCTGAACACTCATCAAAATACCTCTGAAAATTCGACTTTTTTATACTATATACTCCTATTATACACAAGTTATTTAGTCTTGCAAATAAAATATGATATAATTAAAGAGATACTAATTTAATTTTAAAATAAGGATGTCATAATATGGGAAAAATCACTTGGAAACCTGGAACCATGGTATATCCAGTTCCTGCTGCTATGGTAAGTTGCGGTACACTGGAATCACCCAATATAATCACGATTGCTTGGACGGGTACAATCTGTAGCACCCCGCCGATGACTTATGTGTCCGTTCGTAAAGAACGCTATTCTTATGACTTAATCAAAGAGGGGCAATGTTTCGTCATCAATTTAACAACCAAAGCCTTAGTGCACGCCACTGATTTCTGCGGCGTAAAATCAGGCAAAGATATAGATAAATTTAAAACGACAGGACTCACACCTACTGCTTCCGCTAAAGTTAGTGCGCCATCTATTCTCGAATCTCCAGTCAATATTGAATGTGTGGTTAAAGAGATCAAAGAGCTGGGATCTCACGATATGTTTCTAGCAGAAGTCGTCAGTGTCACCATTGATGATCAATACCTCGATAAAACAGGTAAATTAAGGCTTGATCTAGCCGAGATGATTTGCTATAGTCATGGCGCTTATTATAGTTTAGGCAGTTTATTAGGCACCTTTGGTTATTCAGTTGCCAAAAAAAACAAGTCTAAACGTCCGTCTAAAAAAAGACGCCCTAAGAAATGACGTCGTCAGACCATTACTGCAGTTGATACTTTGGATTCAATAAAGTTCACTGCTTCTTCATAATTTTTAAAGCTCTCAATGATAATATTGAGATGCAATATGGCTAAATGCCTTGAAAAACGATCGTTTGGATCTATCAATATCAAGTTTTGAGGCCGATACGCCAACAATTTGAACACATCCAGAACAAAGCAAACAAGATTGTGATCAATGGATTCTATTTCAATAAAATCCAAAATGAGATATTTAGACGGTGACGCTTCATATTTTTTTCTAAGCATTTTAACCATGAGTTCATTCTGTTCTATAATATTTTTGCCATCTAAGCGCAAATAATCTATATGATGATTAATCTGTTTAAGTCTCATAGCACACCTCACATGGTATTTATACTCTTTTTTTTAATTAATAATCATTGAATTGTTTTGAATTAATCATTATTAGCATATTGTAACAATTTCAACTCACTAATATACTGGAGCGACTCATGCTTAAAACAAATCATTTCTATATCGATTTTATGGAAGGCTGTCATGTAGATCATTATGTAAAAGACACTCTTCTTACACACTTTGGAGATATTCAGTTTCATTTTTCAACGATTACAGAAGGCCAAAGACCCGAATGCAAGTACGATTTATTTATCGCTCGATATGAACAGTTTCGAAAGATAGAACACATTATCGCGCTCAAAGACGATTACGAAGAAATTCTATTAATTGATGTTCCCGTGGATGAATTTATTTTTAAGTTCTTTTCAGAACACATCAGGATTACAATTTTGAAAAAACCGCTTCTAAATAATGAACTCTCCAGCTTTCTTTTCAACTATATGAACCGTGTTTTATATCATTCCGAACATAAAATTTTGGATAATCTTTTAAAAAATGCTCAAAATTCAATTGTTATTGCTGATCTTGACGGCAATATCATATATGCTAATGCTTATTTTCAGGCATTATGTGGCTATAATAATGCAGAACTCATTTCAAATTCACCACGCATTATTAAAAGCGATTATCATGACGATGCCTTTTATAAAGAATTGTGGCTCACCATTACCAGTGGCAACGTCTGGGAAGGCATTTTCATCAACAAGAGCAAGGATAATATCCTCTTTTATGAAGAAGCTACCATAAGCCCTATAAAAGATGGTCATGGCAATATTGAGAAGTATTTGAAAATTGGTAAAAACATTACGCGGGAAAAATTATTGCTTGATCACCTTTCCCAAGAAGTAAAACTTGCCAGAACAGTTCTAGATTCTCTACTCCCTTCCCCACTTGGAGATGATTTTTTACAGTTTGACTATCATATGATCCATTACAACGAAATTGGTGGCGATTTTATCTATTTCAATAAAACCAGTCCGACCACATATCACTTCGCGCTTATTGATGTCATGGGACACGGGGTCTCATCGGCACTTGTAGCCATTACTTTAACTCAAATGTTTAAGGACTATATCAACTTTAAGTCTCTTGGGGATTCCGTCAAAGCCATTAATAAATTGCTCTGTGATCTCAATACTGCCGAAAATGATAGAAGTCTTTTTGTAACAGGTCTTTTTTTGGAATTTGATCTTCGAAATGATGAATTGAAGGTGATTAATGCTGGGCATCCTGATCTTATTATCAAAATGAAAAGTGGTGAAATCAGTCATCTTGCTTCCAACAATATGCTTCTAGGTGTTTTAGATGAAAATATATTCGAATCTTACAAGTTGACATTGTCGCCTATCCATCGCGTCCTATGCTTTACAGATGGCTTGTTTGAAACGCATAATATTTCCTATGACATGGCTCTTGATATTCTAGATGAATCCATTACACATCTTGGAAATCAAAAATTCTATGAAGGCATCATGCATTCATTTTCTAAGAATCAGCACATTAACGATGACATCACCATATGTAAAATTGAGTTTCTTTAAGAGTTAATGGTCTCTTTGACATGCCATTTATCATAGAGTCCCTTATGGCATATAAACAACATTCGAGCTGGCTGGATATTCCTGCCTATAATCTGAATGAAGACGAATAATATCAATAAAGGGCAACACTTAAATGGATGATTTAAGTATTGCCCTTTTATAGTTTATTATCCGTTTTGATTAGATAATTTATTTCATCTTATTCATGGATTGTACTTTATGGCTCTATTTCACTTTGTTTTTAAACTTAATGAGTTCACGAATGCCTGTACTTGCATCCATTATATCGCTAATAGACATATCATAATTCAATCGATTGATTACTTTGGAAATATATTCAGACATATCCACCTGCTCAAACCAAGGTGTATTTTTCACAGACTCTGGTATATAAGAGAGATTTGTTGTATAAACCTTATCAAAATATCCTTCTTTATAAAACTTATTAAATTTATCAATTCCCTCTGTAAATAAAGCGAAAGTCGTCGCAATAAAAACTTTACCCGCTGCTCTCTTTTTGAGCTCAACTGCAATATCGAAAATAGATTCTCCTGAGGCAATCATGTCATCTACAATCAAAATATTGTTATCTTTTACATCTTTGCCGATGTATTCGTGTTGGACAATCGGATTTTTACCTTTTACAACTTTAGAATGATCGCGTCTTTTATAAAAGAGACCAATGTCACTGCCAAGAACACTCGAGTAGTAAATTGCACGGTCCATTGCACCCGTATCGGGACTGATAATCAATACTTTGGATGGATCTTGAAAAGCTTCACTTTCTTCTGTCAAGAAAGCTTTGACAATATCTAATGTTGGATATAAATTTTCAAATGAAATCAGTGGAATAGAGTTTTGAATCGTTGGGTCATGTGCGTCAAAAGTGATGATATCGTTTACACCCAATTTTTCAAGTTCTTGAAGTGCCATGGCACAATCTAAAGATTCTCTTCCCTTTCTACTATGCTGACGAGACGAATATAAAAGTGGCATTAAAACGGTAACTCTCCTTGCCTTACCAGCCATAGCAGACAACACTCTTTTTAAATCTTGAATATGATCATCTGGACTTTTATGATTTTCAAATCCGTGCATCATGTAAGTACAACTGTAATTGCCAATATCCGTCACAATATAAATATCTTTACCTCTTACCGATTCTTCGATAAATACTTTCCCTTCACCATTTGAAAAACGAATTTCTTGTTTTTTTATAAGATAGGTCTTTGGCATTTGAATCGTTTCAGTCTCACAAACTTGTCGCATCTTCACAAGGTAATCATTAATGCGCTGTGCTAAACTTTCACAGTTACCCATGGCAATTATGCCAAGTTCTCCATACGCTACGTGTTGGTAATAATCCTGTCTTTTCATTTAATCACTCCATTTTTGAGCCCTTGATGACCCTACTTACTTGTTTTAGGTTATCTTCTTTATTACTTTTATATCATAATGCCGACATAAAAAAGGCTAAAGTATAAATACTTTAGCTATAATGGTGCGAGATAAGGGACTCGAACCCCTGACTTCTTCCACGTCAAGGAAACACTCTACCATCTGAGTTAATCTCGCACGTCACTTCTCCAATATTATGCCACAAAATTCTTTCTTTGAACAGTGATAAATGGAAAAACTCAGAAAAATAATTATAAGTTTTTTTAATCAGATGGCGTATAAGTTTAAAATGAACGGCTTTCAGAAGTATGCGACACCTTCATAAGCCGTTCATAAAATTAATTAAATTTTGTATTGACTCACTTGCTCAAATAAATCTATAGCCATTTTAGAAAGATGATCTGACGCTGCAGCAATTTCTTCTGAAACAGCTGTTTGTTCTTCAGTGGCAGAGCTCACTTCTTGTGTCTTTGTATTTGATTTAAACATGACATTTGCAATATTTTCAACAGATTGATTTACAGAATCACCTAATTTTTGTGTTTCTCCAATGTGACCAACCACATGTTCTATTGACTTCTGTGTATTTTCTATTAGCGTCAAAATTTTAGAGAAGGCATTGCCTGCCACATCAATGGCCTGAACCCCTGAAGTAATGGCTTCGCTCTCTGCTTTCGTGAAGTTATTGGCCTCTTTGATCTCATTTTGAATTTCACCAATCAGACCGTTGATGCCATTTGCAGAAGATTGAGAATCCGTTGCCAGTTTGCGAATTTCTTCCGCAACAACGGCAAATCCTTTACCAGCTTCTCCAGCTCGAGCCGCTTCAATAGCGGCATTCAATGCCAGCAAGTTCGTTTGATCTGCTATTGCAGCAATTGTATCTGAAATTTTATTAATTTTATCCGATTGTTCGTTGAGTTTATTGATGACATCTATGGTCTTTTCACTACTTGCTCTTATCTCTGTCATTTTATCAACAGTTTCATAGATCAGCCTTTGGCTATTTTCAGCCGTTTTCATCACGACTTCTGCTTCTTGAGCCATTTTGAGGGTTTCATTCACGGTGCCATCCAATTTATGTTTCATATCATCCACAAGTATAATGGTGTTATTAACATCATTAGCTTGAATTTCCATACCCTGACAGATCTCTTGTATTGCCACAGTGACATCCGTTGCAGCTTTCCCACCTTCCTCTGCGGAAGATGCCATTTGCTGACTTGAAGAAGACAATACTTCCGAAGTTTTTACAATATCTGTAACAATAGCATTGAAGCTTTGAAGCATCATATTAAAAGCAATGCTGATCTGATCTATTTCATCTCCATCTTCTTTGAATTGCTCTACTTTAACGGTCAAATCTCCTTTGGACGCCTCTAACATAACCGTTTTCATTCTGTTGACACGTTTTAAGATGTATCTTGAAATGATATAGGCCATGATTAGGCCCACTACCAACATAAAAATCCCCAAAATTATTATGGATTTTTGCATATTGGCAATTGGTTTTAAATACTCTTCTTTTACAGCGCTGATACTGATTGAAAACTCGTCAAATCCAGTATATAAGTTTAATTTTGAGTTACCATCATAACTGTATTCAACACGATTTGTATTCCCCTGAATCATGTCTGGCAACGCCTTATTTAATTCTGGAATTTCAAAATCAGCAATACTCTTTTGCATAGTATAATCCGGATTTGGATGCACAATTAATAAACCCTTTTGATCAATCATATACGCATAGCCCAACTCGCCCACTTTAATATTATGGATAAGCGCTATGGTTTTATCCATTTTAACTGCAGCGGCAACATAGCCAATTGATCGATTGCTCTTATTTGCAATAGGAAATATATAAACTCGAATAGGCGTATTAGAGGCTTTAGATATCAACACATCTGACCAGACAGATTTGCCACTTTTCGCTTCCACAAAATAATCTCGATCTGATACATTAATCCCGCTTAGTGATCCATTGCTGCTATCAGCAATAACGTTCCCCTTTGAATCCGCTATAAAGATATTTTCCAATAAATAGTCATTACTTTGTCTAAAAGCAAATAAGTAGTTATTGACATCTCGCTCTTCTTCAGGCATTAATTTTTCAGAATTGACATTCTTGATGACCGGCATATCCCCAATAATTTTGAGAAGGCCTTCCACATTAGACTGATCTTCTTTTAGACTGGTTACCAAATCATGCAATTGTGTCATCAAATTTCTTTCAACTTCATTTTCAATTGCATTACTTGAAAATTTAAAACTGATCAGACTGATAAAAAAGATAATCGTTAATACAAGTAACCCCGTGCTCAGCATGAGCTTTGTCATTAAGCTTTTTTTCATAATTTTCTCCCATTTGCATTTTTTGTTGTAAATTTTCTCTCTACTACATATTTTTATCTCTGCATGTAATATTTAGATTTTGTTTCCATTATGTATACATAAATATTTTTTTGCATATATGTATACATTTTAGAAATCCTCTATTAAATTATAACAAACAGTGGGCAACTTACAAGATTTTTGTACTTAATTATATAAATATTATCTTCTACTTAACATTTTCATAATATGAGGTGCGATTAAGAGAAATTCTACAGTTTAAATTCAATAATTTGGTATAATTAGATGAAAGCCTTTATTGATCTTATTATTCATTTTAGGAGTATTTATGCTAGGTAGACTTGTTAGAGAATTAAGGGGATTAAACATTAGCCAAAGAGATTTGGCTCATAAAATTGGTGTCAGTCATTCATATATTAGCAAACTGGAATCTAGTTCTAATGCAAGCGTTTCTGATGATGTCCTTGAGAAACTGGCTTCGGTTCTTGGGTGTGATCGTGCAATGCTGTATATTGCTTGTGGTAGAATTCCGCCTGATCAATTTACGATTGATACAAATGCGTCCTCTATATATACTGAAATTGAGCATTATATTAGATCTAGTGCCTCAAAGATCAACTCATCTCTCGAAGAGCTTGAGATCCTATTTAATGCGTATAATCAGTCTAAGACCATTACCTTCTTGATCAATTATGAAACACGGACACTCTTTTACATGAACATCAGCGCATCTCTATTTTTGAAAAGACGTTTTCCCGGTCAGAATATTGATCAACTTGTTGATCAATACGCTGATGAAATTGCTGACACAAGTGCTTCAGACAATAGTGTCTCTATTTGCAATTGCAATATAAAAGACGAAAAAATACTTATTGATCTCAGATTTGATTCCTTTAAGTTTAAAAATCAACGTTTTCTCTTAGTTCAAATTTTTGAAGAACTCTCTTTAGACCGTTTTGATGAATTTACATTTTTTAGCAAGAAACATTTTAAAGACGTTTTTGAGAACGCTTTACACGCTATTTTTATTTTTGAAATTACACTTGAAGATCAATATGGTGCCCTTATACACATGAATCAAGCAGCTTGCGATCTAGTTGAATACACATCTGAAGAGCTTTCTAACTTTATTGGCCCACAAAACTTTGAATTACAGTCTGATAACTCTAGCCTTAGACTCAAAAAATTGATACAAAAAAAGCATTTTCATGATATCTCTATTTTTATCACTAAAAATGGCCACTTTGTACCCGTAGAAATTTTTTCACATATTGGTCTCTTTGGAAAAAATAGATTTATCCTAATGTCGTGCTTAGATTTAAATCAATTCACCAAACTCAAAACGGAACTTTGAAAGTATTTCACTCTGTGGCTTTATTTTGTTAAAATTTTATCTATTAGCTTATCCAATATAACAACATTTGTGTCATCTCCAATGCCCCAAAACGATTTTCGCTGACGCTGTTTGAGGGTGAACATTCCTCAGCACAGCTTTCGACTCAAATCTTGTTGTTTTAACAACATTTGAGCCATCTTTCCTTGCCCAAAAACAAATTTCCTTGATATAGTTTTAATTAAAAAGGAGATCCACAAGGGATCTCCAAGAGCTACTCTTTTATTCAACTGTCACAGATTTAGCCAAGTTTCTCGGTTTATCCACATCGTTGCCTCGGATCGATGAAATGTAGTAAGCGAGCATCTGGAGTGGAATCACAGCCAGTATTGGCGTCAAGAGATCTAAGGTCTCTGGAATATAGAAAACCTCATCAGCAGATTTTTCAATTACGGTTTTTCCTGCTTTGGCAATTGCAAAAACATGAGCGCCTCTTGCCTTGACTTCTTTAATATTCGAAACCATTTTCTCATAAAGCTTATCCTGTGTCGCAAGTGCCACAACAAAGGTATTATCTTCAATCAATGCAATTGTACCATGTTTGAGTTCGCCTGCTGCGATTGAAAATGAATTGATATAAGAAATTTCCTTGAGTTTTAACGAACCTTCTAGTGCCAAGTCAGCATCTAAGCCTCTACCCATAAAGAACACTTTTTCATTATTAAACTGACGCGCCGCCAATTTTTGTATCTTTTCACTTTGATCTAAGATAGATTGAATCATTTCTGGCATCATCTTCAGTTCATCAACGACTTCTTTAATGCGCTCATCATTCATACTGCCACTTAACTTAGCAAAGTGAAGTGCAATTAAATAAAATGCTGTCAATTGTGTTGTAAACGCTTTAGTCGATGCAACACCGATCTCAGGACCTGCCCATGTGTAAAAAATATCATCCGATTCTCTGGATACAGAGCTGCCAACGACATTGACAATACTTAAAACTCTTGCTCCTTTTCGCTTAGCTTCTCTCAACGATTGGAGTGTATCTAAGGTTTCACCTGACTGAGATACCGCAATAAAAAGTGTATGCTCATCGATAAATGGATCTCTATATCTGAATTCAGATGCCACATCACATTCCACAGGAATTTTAGCAAGTGTCTCAAAAGCGCGTCTTCCTACCAAGCCTGCGTGATAAGCCGTTCCACAAGCCACAATATAAATTTTATTTATATTTTTTAGATCTTCCGCAGTTATTGTAATCCCATCTAATACAATATTAGAATTTTTATCTAATCTTCTTGTAAACGTTTCTTTAACACCTTTGGGTTGTTCATGAATCTCCTTTAAAGTAAAGTGCTCATAACCTTCTTTTTCAGCAGACTCCATATCCCAAGTGACTTTATAAATTTCACGCTCAATCTTTTGACCAAATACATTATAAATGGTTACTTGGTCCTTTCTAAGATCCACAACTTCATCATTTTCTATCAAGAGAATATCTCGGGTATACTTTAGCAGCGCTGGAATATCAGAAGCGATGAAATTTTCGCCTGCACCGAGTCCAACGATCAAAGGACTATCTTTTCTCACCGCAACTAATCGATCAGGTTCGCCTTTCGCAATAACGCCAATCGCATAGGCCCCTTCCATCTTTTCAATCGCTCGATTAACAGCCTCTAAAAGATCTCCTTCATAGTAGTAATCGATTAAGTGTGCAATAACTTCCGTATCCGTTTCCGATTTAAAACAAACTTTTTTATCGTTTATGAGCCATTCTTTGATTTCCATATAGTTTTCAATGATACCATTGTGTATTACTGCGATTGTGCTGTTTTCATTGGTATGAGGGTGTGCATTTACATCAGATGGCGCACCATGAGTTGCCCATCTCGTATGCCCAATACCCAAGACCGTGTTCATACTCTTATCCAGGGTATCTTCTAAATTTTTTAGTCTGCCTTTTGATTTAAATACTTTTATTTCTTGATCTAAATTAATCGCGATTCCCGCTGAGTCATAACCTCTATATTCTAATTTTGATAAACCTTCCATCAGGTAAGGTAATGCATTGTTGCTGCCAATATATCCTACAATTCCACACATATGCGTTTTCTCCTTCAATTATTAGATTCCGTATCTTCAACTTTTGTTTTTTGGCAATAAAAAAACACCCTATCAGGATGTCGCTCTTTAGACGCACTTATAGCTTTGAATCAACCTACCAATTTTGTCTTCCAAATCGCTTTGGAGATTTGTATGGTATTTACGGTGTTGATTACACCGCGGGGCACCCGCCGAATTTTCGATTAACCCCGCCCTCGTCAACTGTAAACAGTTCTGGCGCTTGTATTAAGTTTTTGAGAGTATCATATTATCCCCTCCCTTCCATGCTATTATAACATATGGTTTTTGAGCTTACAACCAATTCAATACATACTTAATTTTCTCGAAATATGATACGCCCTCGAAGTATCATCCACACCTAAAGCGCCCCCTTATTTAAAGAATCTATAATTAGGACTATTAAGTCCTACCGCACGCATAACGGCTTTTAAATGCCGAAAGATTTTGGCCTAAATTTAATAAAACCCTCTATTCTCATAGAGGGTCGCATCATAAAAATAATTCATCCCATATCTAGATATAAGACTAGCTCTTCGGAAGTCTCGAGACAACTTTCTTTATAAATATCGTGAGATCCTTCATCATATCTACTTCCTCGTATTGCTCACCGGTGAGAATCCTTAGAACTGGCCGCGTTGGCGCACTCAAATTATTATTGATGACGATGCCATACGCTCCTGTGCTGAGCTCTACAAGTGTTCCCGGAGGATATATATCCACAATTTGCATCATGTAATTGATGATATCTGAATCCAATTTAGCAGGTGCAGCAGAACGCAAAATCTCAACCGCAACATCTGCAGAAATCCTATTATTATAAGTTCTGTCTGATACGATGGCACTAAAGATATCACATATGGTTACGATTCTCACGAGCAATGGAATTTGATCTGCAACAAATCCATTTGGATAGCCAGAACCATCTAGCTTTTCATGATGTAGTAGTATAATTTGTCTCGATAAAGGTGAAAGTTCAACCAACTCTTTGACCATATCGTAGCCATATTCCACATGCTTCTTCATCTGATCAAATTCCGCTGGATCGAGTTTCCCCTTTTTATTAAGTATGTGATCAGGCACCTTGGATTTTCCAATGTCTGATAAAATGGCCCCCATGCCAAGTTTCAATAGGCGCTCTCTGTCAATACCCATTTTCTTGCCAATTAAAACAGAAAGGATCATCACTTCTACTGCATGGTCATAATGATACATCTCTGCCCCCATTAATTCCGTGCTGTAATATTTCTTATCATACTGACTGTATATTTCTGAAATTATATCATCTATAATTCCCCTTAACGATCGGATATGTTCTTCTCTAACTTGCTTTGATTTCTCTCCTTGACCTTGATCATATAGCTCGTAAATCATTTTCATCATCGTAATAGCTTGTAGTTTCAAAGTATCTGAAATCATGGGTTCAAGTATAATACCCTTTGAAATATCATCTTCCACATAGACATGTCTAATATCTATTTGTTTTAATTTTTCTATAAGATGGCTACTGAGAGCGGTATCTTTTTGAACCAATAAGGATAATTTGGAGTCGTAGATGGGTTTTGCTACTTTAATGCCTGGAATCACTTCATTTATGTGTATTAATCTCATAATCATTCACAACCTTTCAACACAACCTTTCACTCTGTCTAGCCGCCTATTTTAATATATTTCTTACCCAGATGAGCCAGTCACAAACCTGTTTAATGTGACTTGGTTCGCATAGATTTCATTTTATAATTATAACACAATAATTATGAGGCGAATTTTAAGATTTTATTAACTCTATAAAGGGTATAGTATTTGTGACACTTACATTAGGAGGCGTCTATGAAATTAAAATTTGCACGTACATTTTCAACTAAAATAAGTTCTATCACATTTTTATTGTTATTGGTCTCAGCGTTTTTTATTATCCTATACTTAAACGCTTCTATTCATGCCAATGTCGATAGCAGTATTGATCAAATTACATATGAAAATTTAAATAGCGCACGCTCCGAGCTCAACAATTTTATAGGAAGCAAAACAATAATATGTGAACTCTTATCCCAGAATTCTAACCTGTCTCAGTTTCTATCAAAGACAAGATACATTAATACCAACTATGCACTTAAAACAATTGACGGCTATACAACTGTTTTAGAAGATATGAATTTCTATCTTTCTAAGGATAAGAGCATTCATTCTATTTCAGTTTGGTCTAAAAATAGAAAGGAAATCTTTTATCAAAATGGTGCTTCTAAAAGTAACGTTGACCTTACCAATGATGATCTCTACTATTGGTATGCCTATACACTGGAGCAAAACAAAACCATTCTATCTTCCTCGCATATTGATGTCTTAAATGGTGACTATATTTTTAGTATTTTAACACCTGTGAAAATTTTAAATGAAACCACTGGCATTGTAAGCATCAATTTTAAAATCAGCAAATTACCTTTTGACAACCTCCAGGGTGCATATATTTTATTAGATCAAGATTTAAATATATTGAAAACAACAGAAAATATGGCTTTAGGTTATACTCGACTTCAAGAATATGATCCGCTAATGAGTAAAAATCTTTTGTCATCCACTGCATTGTCAGGGATAATTGAAACTTCACAAAATCGGACATGGCATTATAAAAAAATGCCTGAATACAACTGGTATTTGGTCGTAAACGATAACGATGCTGTACTTATGAGTCCTCTTAAAACTGCATTGATTTTAACCAATATCATGCTCCTAACGTCCTTTTTGATCATATCGCTTCTACTTTTTGGGATTATAAAAAAAGCCCTTCTGCCGCTGGGTTTACTCTACAAAAATATCATAGAAGTCTCCTTCGGCAACTTTAATAGCCCAATCCATACCAATGGCTCTGATGAAATTGCCGAAAGTATCTTAGCATTTAACAAAATGAAATCAAGTTTATCCAAACTCATTAAAAATATCAAAAAAATCTCAACTACTATTCATGATTCTACATCCGTTTTGGCAGATGATGCGTCTAAGGGTAGTAATGCTGTGGATGAAATCAGTACCATTATTCAAATTGTCTCTAAAGATGCTCAAATACAAGTTGATGAAACTCAGAATGCCCTTTTTTTGTCAAAATCCATTGGATCTAAAATAGATCGTATGATAGAGATTTCTTTAAATGTTTCAACGCGTTTAAGCATCACCTCTGAAACAATGTGTTCAGCACATGATGCACTGGATTTACTGGTTCAAAATGCGGTTGTATCTGAATTATCTATTAGAACTGTTATTCAGTCTATTGATGATTTAAGCGTTTGCGTAGCGAACCTCATCCCTATTCAAGACTCTATTATCGATTTGATAAAAACGCCTTCATTGAAAGTATCACAGTCCGAATTATTTATGCTTTTAGAAGAAAGCCACCAGTTTATTCATCAAATTTATCACTATACTCTAGAAATTGGTGCCGCACTTGATCGCACTCGAACCATCACGAGCACACTTGATTATTCAATTGAGGATGTGATTATGCATTGTGATTCAACGATTGATGCCCTCATTGATGTCTCAGAAGAAACAGAACAGTTAATGCTTGCAATCGATAGCATCGCCAATAGAAAAAGCGCCATTACAGATTCGCTTGAAAAAATAATTTTACATTCTCAATCCACCGCTCTATCTGCTAAAGAAGTTGTTACCGCCATTGAAAGTCACACAGTTGCCATGAAGAGCATTGAACACCAAATTAGCACCCTCTACAAAAGCAGTATTAAACTTAATAATCATGTGTCCAATTTCACACTTCTTGAAGAAGAGGAATCGCACTGAATATAGCAGATCAAAGCATTTTATGTTAGAATAAATTGAAGTCTTTTAGATATTGTTTATTTTATGAGCGAGGTGTGTATGTATAAACCCATTCTCTATGACCCAAATGATTTAAACTGCTATTATATCGATGTGAGATCCGAATCAGAATATGAAAAAGGTCATATCCCAAACGCTAAAAACTTACCCATTTTGAATGATCACGAGCGCCATGTTGTAGGCGATTTATACAAAAATACATCTGTTGATGCTGCGCGTCGAAAAGGATTAGAATTTGTATCTCAAAAGCTCATGACCTATTTTGATATCATTCAAGATATAATCGCTCAAAATCCTGAACTTAAAATTGTTTTTTATTGCTCAAGAGGTGGGTATCGAAGCACATCGATCACGTTGCTCCTAAAAGGTATTGGGCTGTCCGTTTCTTGGTTGCAAGGTGGCTATAAAAATTACCGACAAATGGTTTTAGAGCGTTTATCAGATCCCCTTTTTTATCCCAAAATGATTGTCCTTCACGGATTATCTGGTGTTGGAAAAACGCATGTACTCAATTCATTAGAATCTGAGAATCTGCCTGTGTTGGATTTAGAAGGACTTGCCATGCACAAAGGTTCTCATCTAGGACATATTGGCATGGACAAATTACAGACACAGCAAAATTTTGAAAATTTGATTTTTGAAAAAGTATCTCGAAATACATCTGAATATTGCTTTGTGGAATCTGAAAGCAAACGCATAGGACCTGTTTTTATGCCACAAGCACTTTATAATTGTATCCAAGGCGGCATTCATGCATTGTTAAATGCATCCATTGAATTTAGAGTTGACCTTCTTGTAAAAGATTACGCTCTTTGTGATAACTTTGATGCACAATTACGCAAATCATTGATCAAATTAAGTGTCTATGTGAGCAAAGCATTTTTAGAAGAATTGGAACTTTTAATTCAACAAAGAGATTATGCCAAAATAGCAGAAAAACTTCTTTTAGAATACTATGATCCCATTTATAAGAAAAGTATTATCAAACACGACTATACAAGACAATTTGATGTTTTAAGCATCGGACAAGTCACCAAAGAGATTATGGCTTGGCACGAAACTCTATAAAAAAGAGCACTGGTTAAAATCCAGTGCTCTTTATAAATCTAAATGCATTGCCATAGGCCATTTTTTCTATTTCAGGAGGTGTAAATCCTTTTTTACTCAGCGCTCTTATGAGATTCATTGTCTTAGACACATCCTCGAAGTCTTCTACACCCATGTAATTTTCGTGAATATAATCACAGAAGTCAAAGCCCAATGCAACCGTCTCTATACCGCCCACATCAACCATATGTGCAATGTGCTCCACGAACACCTCAAGATTGCGATTTGACATGTCTTGACTTAAAAACGATCCCACTGATGTTACTCCTATAATCCCACCTTGAGCCGATACTGCCTTAATTTGTTCGTCCTTTAAATTGCGCTTGTGAGGACACAGTGCATAAGCATTAGAATGGGATACCATAATGGGTTTGCAACTGCATCTGAGCACATCCCAAAAACTGCGCTCATTTAAATGGGCTAAGTCCAAAATCATATTTCGATCTTGAATTTTAAGGACCATTTTTCTGCCGAGCAAGGTCAGCCCCCTGCCTGAGTCACCGTTGACGCCAGTCGCAAAAGCATTTTGCTCATTCCAAGTCAGTCCAACATGTCTGAGGCCCTTTTCATAGTAGTCATCCAGCAGCATAATCGAGTCACCGAATGCTTCAATGCCTTCAATACCTACAATAACCGACACATCATCATCATACCACTTTTCATTCAGCGCACAGCTATCCAAAACCACTTTCATATGAGTACTGGGATCATGCATCTCACGTTGAATTTGATCAAAGGCATGATTTAAAAAATCTGCTGGTTGTATCTTTGACTGAATATCATTCCAAACGACAAAGATAGCGCCTCCTATATGACCTGTTTTCATCTTAGCATAATGCCTACTATTGAAAGTATCGTCATGTCCATTTAATCTTCGATTCGTGAGATCATAAAAAATATCCGCATGCAGATCAAAAAATTTCATGCCTTCATTCACCATCAATTCAATTGTTTTTCGATTAAAGTAACCAACATTTCTGCTGCTGCCTCTAGCTCTTCTTGGTCTTTACCTTCAATCATCACACGAACAAGGGGCTCAGTTCCCGATGGTCTGATGAGTACTCTGCCATTGCCATGAAAAGCTGCTTCAACTTCCTTGACTTTCTCTGAAATCATCGGATCATCCATATAGTGTTCTTTTTTCAAATTTGAAACTTTAGCGTTTTTAAGCACTTGCGGATAAACATTCATAATACTTGCAAGTTCAGAGAGTTTTTTACCCGTTGCCTTCATGACTCTAATAAGCTGAACCGCAGTTAATAGGCCATCACCTGTTGTATTATGTTTTAAAAATATGATGTGTCCTGATTGTTCTCCACCAAGCTCATAGCCATTTTTGAGCATTTCTTCTAGAACATATCTATCTCCAACTTTTGTCTTAACTGTTTTTAAGCCATTCTCCTTGAGCGCGATATCAAACCCCAAATTACTCATAACCGTCGAAACAACTGTCGATTGGGAGAGTTCATTTTCATCATTGAGATACTTGCCGCAGATTGCCATGATTTTGTCCCCATCGACAACAGCTCCTGTTTCATCCACAGCAAGCAAACGGTCTGCATCTCCATCAAAAGCCAAGCCCACATCTGCACCCACAACTTTAACGAAATTCTTAAGATCACCCAAATGTGTCGAGCCACAGTTTTCATTTATATTGGTTCCATCAGGTTCATGGTGAATTGAATACACCTTTGCATCTAGTTTATTAAACGTCCTCGGTGCCACATCAAATGCAGCTCCATTCGCACAATCCATTGCAATTTTTAGACCTTCAAAAGTCATGCCTTTTAGAGTTGATAATACATATTCGATGTAATCTTCTTCCGCATGTGGATAGGCCTTAACCGTACCAAGTTCTAGTCCTTGCGGTAATTCTACAGTTTTGTCGCCTTCAATCCAGTCTTCTATTTCATCTTCAAGGCTGTCAGACAATTTAAGCCCTAAGTGATTGAAGAATTTGATGCCGTTAAATGCCACTGGATTATGCGAAGCTGAAATCATAACGCCAGCATCCGCACCTATTCTTTGAATTAATTTTGCAATAGCCGGTGTTGGTATGACACCTACTTTGAGCACATTGCATCCAGTTGATAATATCCCCGCTATCAATGCAGATTCTAAAAGATCTCCTGATAATCGTGTATCTTTCCCGACAATTATAGTTGCATTTTTCTTACCTTTTGTAATGGCATAAGCACCGTATTGTCCTAACTGCATAGCCAATTCAATAGTCAACTCTTTGTTAGCAATTCCTCTGACACCGTCTGTTCCAAATAATCTTCCCACCTGACTACCTCACCTTACTTTTTTTTATATCTTCGATTCTATTCTGTTACGCTTTAAATAGCAGTCCATCCTATTTTATACAGATTTTAATGCTGTACCAAATCCTTTTCGATGGTTTTGTTTTCGATAATCTCATTATCCATAATTTTGTTTTCCATGATTTTGTTAAGTACTTTCTCTATATTGAGAAGTTCTATATTGATCATATGTTCTTCAGGATACTTATCAAAGTATTCTCTCAACAGTGTCAATATACGTTCGGCTTGACAAGCATCGAAATGATCGTCATAAAGCGCCTCTATAAATACAGGATCGATCACTCTCGTCTCCATCTTTTGTGACAACAAGTTTTTCATATAGCCCACTAGACACTGCTGTTCTTTACAAACATCACAATTTTTACACAACTCATTGACATTTTCTAAGATGCGTTCACGATACAGTTTCAAGTCTTGAGCCTTTTGTTTTAGAGCAGACACTGAAACTTCCTTGAGCTGTCTGCTGAAAATTACAAATCTAAAAATCATCAATATGCTTATTATAAACACTAGAAGTGCCATAAATGTCATCCCCATACTTTGAACATATGGCGATGTGAAAATTTTATTGAGCCCAAAAAACATGAAAATTAAAAACGCTCCAAATTTGATCAAATGTTCTGGAACCCGGTCTCCCAATTTAGCACCTACGAAAATACCAACTGAACTTACAACAACCATTCCTAAAACAGTGCCTATCAGCGTAAATACAGGGTTAACTGCATCTGTGGCAAGTGTCATAGCAGTAAGTTGAGTTTTATCACCAAGTTCCCCTAAAAAGAATGCAATGCCCACTGTAATTATGGCGCCATATTTTTTTAAACTTTGCTCCGCCTCTTCTTCCTCAGCTATAGACAGGGACAGCAGACCAAATGAAATGAATAACACCCCTGCAACCAGTTGAAGTGCTTCAATGGGGATAAACCTATTTAAAAGTGATCCCAGCAATATTGCAATTCCATGGTTTGCAAAAGCACCAATTGCAACCCCAATCAAAATTTGATTTACTTTATATTTTGTGGCAAATGCCATTGCCATTATTTGTGTTTTATCTCCCATTTCAGCGATAAAGATCAGTAGTAACGCCCTTAAAAAATCACCCATATTGCCCCCATTTAACTAAATCTTGCCCTTTCATTATCTCATATCTCTTAACTGATCTCAATCCTTATGTATACAATAATCATATTAAAAACATGTTACGAAAACCCTATATCTTTAGCCCCTTTCAGAAAAAAAATAGGACAAATCAAAGTCATACCTATGATTCATCCTATCCCTTTTAGCTGTTTTCAATGGATATTAAAGCCAGACTACTCTATTAAAACTAAACTGTGACGTTATTGTTTTAGTAATTCTGCACCTTTTTGTAGAGCAACTCTGTTGACATCTAGTAAATGTGCTTTACTATCACCGAATATTTTTTTAAGTGCTTTCATAACGGAATCTATTTCCACAACTTTTGTAAGCTCAAGATAAGCGCCAAGCATAACCATATTGGCAACTCGAGAATTACCTATTTCCACAGCGATCTCATTTGCTGGTATATAATAAGTGGCAACATCAGTTCTAGATGCTTTTTTCTCAATCAGCGAGCTATTTATGATAAGATTGCCTTTGGGTGTAATATCACTTTCAAACTTATCTAAAGAGGGTAAATTCATTACGATTGCAGTAGTGGCATCATTTGTTATAACAGGGGAACCAATTGTTCTTTCAGAAACCATGACACTACAATTTGCTGTCCCACCGCGCATTTCTGGGCCATAAGAAGGTAACCAAGAGACTTCCTTGCCTTCAAGCATACCAGCATAAGAAATTAATTGTCCAATAAGCATAACGCCTTGACCCCCAAAGCCAGCGCAAATAATCTTTTCGTTCAACATCCTATTTTACCTCCTCTGGTCTTCTGAAGTTTCCTACCGGATAGTAAGGAATCAAATTATCTTGCAACCATTTTAAAGCATCTATAGGTGTAAGCCCCCAATTGGTTGGACAAGTTGACAAAACTTCAACGATTGAAAAGCCTTTTCCAGCCAGTTGACATTCAAATGCTTCTTTAATAGCTTTTTTAGCCTTTCTGATATTAGCAGGCGAATCTACAGAAACTCTTTCAACAAAAGCAGCGCCATGAATGGTCGAGAGCATTTCGGATACTTGTAAAGGCATTCCAGAGTGCTCAACAGTTCTCCCAAGCGGTGCGGTTGTTGCCTTTTGACCAATAAGAGTTGTAGGTGCCATTTGGCCACCAGTCATACCATAAATCGCATTGTTGACAAAAATAGTGGTTATTTTTTCACCTCTGTGTGCCACATGAACGATTTCAGCAGTACCAATTGAAGCTAAATCGCCATCACCTTGATAAGTGAATACCACTTTATCAGGATGAACTCTCTTAATACCCGTTGCAACTGCTGGTGCTCTACCATGTGAAGCTTCTTGCATATCACAGTTGAAGTATTCATAAGCTAGCACTGAGCAACCCACTGGTGCAACACCAATCGTTTCACCCAATACATCTAATTCTTCTAAAACTTCTGCTACCAATCTATGAATAATCCCATGTGTACAGCCTGGGCAATAATGTGTTTGCTTATCTGTTAAGCCTTTAGTTTTTTGAAATACAACTGACATTATTTTGCACCTCCAACTAATTCTTTAACTTTATCCATTACTGCCTCTGGCGTAGGAATCATACCGCCAGCTCTTCCGTAGAAGCTCACTGGCCATCTGCCATTAGAAGCAATTTTAATATCATCTACCATTTGACCCATTGACATTTCAACAGATAATAAAGATTTACAATCCGCTGGCACCTCATCAAATGCTTTTTCAGGGAAAGGCCATAATGTGATTGGTCTGATAAGGCCCACATGGATTCCCTGTTCTTTTAAATCTATAATTGCGTTTCTTACAATTCTTGATGTTGTACCGTAAGCGACGATAACAACTTCCGCATTTTCCATATTGTAAGTTTCGTATTTGACTTCGTTTGCTTTCATCATGTCATATTTTTCTTGGAGTTTTTGATTGTGTTTCTCAAGTTCTGCAGGATCAAGCGCAAGCGAGTTGATGATGTTTGGCTTTCTCTTGCCTTTTGTACCCACTGATGCCCAATCTTTAGCTGGCAATTCAAATCTAGATTTGCCCTCTTTGAATTCAATAGGCTCCATCATTTGACCGATCATACCATCGCCCACCATCATAACTGGGTTTCTGTAATAATCTGCAGCATCAAATGCTTCTTGCATCAAATCAACCATTTCTTGTAAATTCGCTGGCGCATAAACCAATAATTTATAATCACCATTACCACCACCACGTGTTACTTGGTTGTAATCCGATTGAGCGGGTTGGATACCACCAAGACCTGGGCCGCCACGAACGATATTGACGATAACACAAGGAAGTTCAGCCCCTGCGATATAAGTAATCCCCTCTTGTTTCAGTGCAATTCCCGGTGAAGATGAAGAGGTCATTACACGAGCACCTGCACCTGCTGCACCATATACCATGTTAATTGCCGCTACTTCACTTTCAGCTTGTAAAAATACGCCGCCATTTTTAGGCATTTCTCTTGACATATACTCTGGCAATTCATTTTGAGGTGTAATTGGATATCCGAAGAAATATTTACAGCCCGCTTTAATTGCAGCAGCTCCAATCGCCTCATTACCTTTCATTAATACCTTAGCCATTTGGTTTAACCTCCCTTAAGTTATTAGAATCTTTCAACTGTGATCACAGAATCAGGACAGATCATTGCACAGTTTGCACATCCAATACACTTTTCTACTTCAATTACGGTTGCTGGGTGATACCCTTTAACGTTAATTTTCTTAGTGTCCAATGTGACTATTTTCACTGGACACGCTGTTGTACAAAGACCACAGCCTTTGCAAATATCTTCGTTGAACGTAACTTTACCTTTAGCAGCCACTATCGCCAACCTCCATTTCTTTTAATGTGTGGAAATCTCAAAATTACATCCACTTTTCCCTCATAATCATCTGAATCGGAAATTTTTCTCCTTCAATATCCTCAGGTAATTGGCGGGTAACCTTTTCCAAGGAACTGACATATTTGATGGGAATATTGAGTTTATTTGACACTTCCACAACTAATGCTTGACCTTTTAGAACATCTTCTAAAGATGTTTCTCTTAATAAGTGTGTATTGTTTATTAGCCCCGTCACCTTGACCCCAACGGTGTCTTCGATCGTTCTAATATGATGCACAACACCCATTAAATCTTGTGTTTGTTCTCTATATGCATTGACTACACAAAACATATCATATTGACCTTCTTCAAAATAAGCTTTAAACCTTGCAAGGGCACGTGCACCTATAGCATCGCCGCCAACATCCAGTATAACTTGCTCATGTTCTGATTGAAGAGGTGTTAAAATACTTGAAGAAACCATTGGAATATCCAGATTTGCATGATGGCCTCTGGCACCGCTGATGACTTTGACGCCGCTTGCCTCTAACATTTCCGCTTTTTCTCTTGAACGGAAATAGGGATTCACAATGTCCAAATCACACAAGGTCACATTTTCACATTCATTTTTAAGCGCTAAAGCATAATTAACTGCAAATTCTGTTTTGCCACTGCCATAATGGCCTATGATAATGCGAATCCTTTTATCCTTTTTGAGTTCCATTTTCATTTCACCATACCACTTTTCTATATTTTAGATAAATATCTTTGAGCTTCTTCCTCGCCTCTTAATACTCTGAGACCGCCAAGAGCCAACGCACTCATTTCATCCTCCCCTGGATAAACGACAACGTCTGCTATAAAGCGAATACTTTCTTTGATCCAGTTTATTAAAACATCACCATATGCAAGACCACCTGTCAATATGATGGCATCTACCTTGCCTTTTAAAACAGTTGCACAACTTCCAATTTCCTTAGAAACTTGATAAGCCATCGCTTTAAATATCAATTCAGCATTTTGATCGCCTGCTTCTATCATTTTGACGATTTCACGACCATCATTTGAACCAAGATAGGCTACCAATCCACCTTTGCCTTTAATCATCTTTTTGATCTCATCGTGCGTATATTTTCCGGAAAAACAAAGTTTAGCCAAATCACCCACCGGTAATCCCCCTGCTCTTTCTGGTGAAAATGGTCCTTCACCATCAAGTGCATTATTGACATCAATTACTCTGCCTTTTTCATGGGCGCCCACAGAAATACCACCACCTAGATGCGCAACGATAACATTGATGTCTTCATATTTCTTATGATTTTCATCTGCATATCTTCTTGCCACCGCTTTTTGATTGAGCGCATGGAAAATGGATTTTCTTTCAATTTCAGGCATACCTGAAACTCTTGCAACAGCTTCCATTTCATCAACAACGACCGGGTCTACAATAAATGCTGGAATATTAAGTTGTCCAGCGATTTCATTTGCAATGATGCCCCCTAAATTTGACGCATGCTCGCCCAAAATACCTATTTTCAAGTCTTCAAGCATTTGATCATCCACAGCGTAGGTTCCACCTTTAATTGGTTTTAATAATCCGCCGCGTCCTACAACTGCATTCAATTTTGTCAAATTGATACCATTCTCATTTAAAATATTTAAAATCACATTCTTTCTAAAATCATATTGATCAAATATTTTATCAAAAGGTTTAATTTCTTCGTTTGAATGCCTTATTGTGGTTTCAAACACTTCCTTTTCATTGTCATAAATTGCAATCTTTGTGGATGTTGATCCAGGATTAATTGCAAGGATTCTAAAAGTTTCCATAGTTATTCTCCTATCCTCACCATATGTCTTTTCTATTATTGGCATGTTCGGTCCCACAATTCAATCGCCAGAGACCATTCCTTTTAGCATCAAATTGCTGACATCAAAACGCCTAATGCAATCGAATTTAATTTTGATTCATCCGAATCCGCTCTGGAAGTTAACACGATAGGTGCTTTTGCCCCTACTATAATCCCAGCTGATTTTGCATTTGCAAGAAAATTAAGCGCCTTATAAAGGATATTGTTGGCTTCAATCGTTGGTCCGACAATAATGTCCACATCACCTGCCATAGGATCTTTAATCCCTTTAATTTTTGCGGCTTCTTTCGAGACTGCGTTATCCAGTGCAAATGGGCCACCCACTTTGCAACCAGTTATCTCACCTTCTTGATTCATTCTAACCAGCTCTCCTGCATCAACAGTTGCCGGCATAGCAGGATTCACTTTTTCCTTTGCGGCGATAATCCCTACATTAGGCAATTCTATTTCAAGCGCTTTTGTAACCACCAATGCATTTTCTATGATCTGCTTTTTGGCTTTAAGATCTGGTGCTATATTCATCGCCGCGTCTGTCACTGTTAAAACCTTATGATAAGTTGGAATATCAAATACAGCCACATGACTTAGTACATTACCCGTTCGAAGCCCAACTTCCTTATTCAATACCGCTTTCAAAATCACAGCTGTGTCCACCAACCCTTTCATAACAAGATCGGCTTTACCTGTTGACACGAGTTCAACGGCTTTCAAAGAGGCTTCCACCAAATCCTCTACGTGAATCAATTCAAAATCGGACAAATTCAAATCTATTTCATCAGCGATCGCTTCAATTTTAGGCACATCACCTACTAAAATGCCCTTTATGATCCCTTTTTCATGAGCTACTTTAATGGCCTTTAAAACATCATCGTCTTGCGCACATGCCACAGATACGATTTTAGGACCTTTACTCACCGCTATACTTAATAATTCATCAAAATTTTTAATCATTAAATACAACCTCCTCTTCATATATTTTTGCTGTTTCTTCACCGCTGAGTACGCGTTGAACGCCTTCATTTAGAGCTTCCATTTCGTCCTCACCCGGTTTTAAAATAACAGGTGCAATAAATGCAACACGTTCTTTAATATAGTCTGTTAAATACTTAGAATAAGCCACACCACCTGTGAGTACAATGGCGTCTATTTGACCTTGAAGTACCGTTGCCATGGCACCGATCTCCTTTGAAATTTGATATCCCATGGCTTCAAAAATCAATTTTGCATTTTCATCGCCATCTTCGATCCTCTTTAAAACTTCTCTCGCATCATTAGTGCCCAAATAAGCAGTCATGCCACCTTTGCCTCTAAGTTTTTTCTTGATTTCTGCAAATGTATAATCGCCTGAGAAACAAATTTTTGCCACATCACCAACAGGCAAACTACCTGTTCTTTCTGGTGAAAACGGTCCCATTTCATTCGCATTGTTTGCATCTATCATTCTGCCTTTTAAAAGCGGCACCACGGAAATTCCACCTCCAAGGTGTGCAATCACAAGGTTTAAGTCTTCTACTTTAACGTTCTTATCATTTGCAACACGATGTGCAATGGCTTTGATATTAAGTGCATGTACAAGTGATTTACGTATGATTTGAGGTGTTCCCGATACCCTAGCAACATCTTCAAACTCGTCTACAGCCACTGGGTCCACTATATAAGCTTCAATATTTTCTGATTCAGCAATAGCACCTGCAATCATGCCACCCAAATTAGAAGCGTGTTCCCCTTGAATCCCAACAACGAGATCATCAATCATCTGTTTGGATACCTTATAAGTACCACTTGGCATTGGTCTAAGCAGTCCGCCTCTACCGACAACAGCTACTAATTTAGAAGGATTGAAGTTTTTATCTATAAGCCATTTAACAATCATTTCTTTTCTATACTCATATTGATCCGTTACTTTTTCGTATTTTTCAAGATCTGAAGTCTCATGTGTTATGTTTTCCTGAGCTTTTCTCTCATACCCTTCATAAACGGCAACTTTAGTTGACGTTGAACCAGGATTAATCACTAAGACATATTTTCTCTCCAAAATGACACCTCCACATACTTTAATAAATCCATCACGTATTAATTAACGCAAAGATGATGCCAATACATTGCTTTTCAAGGTCAGTACATTAATTTCGTGTACCTATTCTGAAACGCGCTCGATAAGCACATTACATTTTTTAAATCGAAATTTTTCTCAGAAATGAGATCAAAAAAAAGACTGATGAATACGTCATCAGTCTTTAAGTGCAAATATTAACATGCAAATAGTTGCATTTGTCTTTAATGCAATGCAATATATTGCACGTTACAATATTTCATTTTTTTCAATGCGAAGTTCTCGATTGAGCTTATTGAGTTTATAGTACAAAGTTCTCAAAGATATCCCCAATTCTTTAGCTGAGGCCTCGCGATTCCCTTGATTCTTTTCAAGTATTGCTTCAATATGAAATTTTTCAAATGCGGCAACACGATATTCCAATGTATTATCTGATCCAAGCATTTCAATTTTTTGAGCAACTTTGCCTAAGTTTTGATTTATATTGGGAACGCCTAGACTCAACTGCGGCAAGTGAAGTGCCGTCAGTAAATATTCATGCATTCTAATGTTTATCATCGCTCTCCCCACAAAGTTTTCAAGTTCTCTAACATTTCCCGGCCAATCATAGGATTTGATAATTTCAAGAACAGAGTCAGAAACGCGCTCAACACTGCGTCCATACTCTTGATTGAATCTATTTATAAGATGTTTGACCAGTAAATCCATGTCCTCTAATCTTTCTCTTAGTGCAGGAATATATATGGGCACAACATTTAAGCGATAATACAAATCTTGCCTGAAACGCTGCTCTTTTATGGCTTTTTCAAGATCGACATTGGTCGCAGTAATCACTCTCACATCTATGGGCACTGGCTTCGTGCCACCAACCTTTAATATTTCTTTTTCTTGAAGCACTCTCAGCAGTTTGGCTTGTGTATTTAAAGACAACTCTCCGATTTCATCTAAAAATATGGTCCCACCGTTGGCTTTTTCAAAGAGTCCCATCTTGCCACCCTTTGAAGCTCCAGTAAATGCCCCTTCTTCATAACCAAAGAGTTCACTCTCTAACAAATTTTCATTAATAGCAGCACAATTAACCCTGACAAACTGTGCATACTTGCGATTTGAAGCATTGTGTATGGCATGCGCAAAAAGTTCTTTCCCAGTGCCACTTTCTCCTCTCAAGATAACAGTTGCAGGTGTTTCTGCCGCAATTTTTGCTTTTTCTATTGCATAATGCAAGATTTCACTGCCGCCAATTATATCATCAAAAGTATATTTGGCTTCCAAACTTCGAATAATCTTTTTCGCCTGATCTAATTTTCTATAAATTTCATTGACTTCCGTCAAATCATGTATAATGGCTACGGAACCTTTAACAACGCCGTTGACAATAATGGGCGCCGCTTCAGCTATAACATCCTTTCGCTTTGGGCCAACCTTAAGCGTCTTCCCCTTTACGGGTTTCCCTGTTTTAAGCACTTCCAAATGCACACTTTCACCTTCTGCCAAATCTACTGTGCAATTCTTGCCAATAATGTCTTCGTTTGTATAGCCAGTCATACGTGTATATGCTGGATTTATAAGGACACCTATGCCATCGGCATCTACTACTGAAATAGCATCTTGGGTGGCATTTATGGTGGCCTCTAAGGTCTCTCTAATTTGATTAAGATTTGTAATTTGTTCTGCCAGTTCTATGATTTCAGAAATATCTCTAAAGATCGCAACGGCACCCAAAATTTCTCCATCATCGCTTAATATAGGCATTCTATTCGTAATGATCGTTATATCATTGAGTTGCTGTTTTTGATTGAGCTCAGAGACACCCGTCTCAAGAATCACAGGTAGCCTTGTATTTTCCACAATAATTTGCACAGGTTGTCCAAGGGCATCTGCTGCACTAATCTTTGTCAATCTTTCCGCTGACTTGTTAAAAAGTGTAATGAAATTATGTTTATCAATTGCAATCATTGCATCATGAGTTGAATCCAGTATTTTTTCAAGTTCTCTTTTCACTATCCACCTCAATTACTACATACTTTATGACCTGTTCTTGTTTTGATTTATAGTTTTCCATTTTCATTCAATACTATTATATCATTAATCAACCACGATATCATTAGTCAGCATTTTCGCATAAAAAAAGCGTTAAGATATGCTATGCGAGATATCTTAACGCTTTCTCTAAATTTAGATTTCTAATTAAAAACGCTTGGCGCATCAATTGGTGTCGGTTGTTCCTTTATTTCCAGAAGCAGTTGGATTACTTGAACTTCCATTCGTTGCATTGCTTGAACTCTCCGATTGATCTACAATGTCAACATCAATATATACAGGGTCCACAACAATGTTATTGAAACTATCTTGATCAGAAACAATGACTTTCAGCTTATAAGCACCTGGCTTATCTACGTTGCTAAAGTTGAGGTACAAGTGAATATCACTTTTGGAAAGTGTTTTTATTATTGATTCAATGCCTCTGACTTTTACAGTTACCATTTGCTCACTTTCAGCAAGATTTGTCACAAAATTTTCCTGCAAATTTACAATAGGCAGATCTTTTGCCGCGAATGTAAATTCCTTCGTCTGCAATGCTTCAATTTCTATTTCCACCTGAATAGGCCCATCATCCGTTGCTCGTTTGATCCCTTCAGGTAAAGTCAGATCTTTTTCAATGATATAGCTGGCATTTTCATCACCCTTTAAAATGATTTTTTCAGGGCTAATCACATTGATTGCATTGATTTTATCAACATCCCCTTGAATGAGAACACTCTCTGGAATCGTTTTATAGGCAACGACCTGATACCCTTCCATCGGTTCTCCTTCAACAATCGCCTTGAGTTCAACCGTCTTATTTTTACCCAGTTTTAATGAAACATTTGAATAGTTATTATCCAAAGTCACACCATTTACAATCTCTCCATCATAATTATAAGGCACTAATGAAATATCTTTCGTCATATCAGATGTCAAATTGCTAATATTTATAGTACCGCCTAAATAGGCCACTGTATTGACAATATTCTCTGGTCCCGTCACTTTAATTTCATCAGGACTAACATGCATTGTCTCTTGATAAATCGACGTTGCATATTCTCCATTTAAAACAACTTTGACGGGTTTTGGCAAGGAAACAATTTGATCTACTTGAAGCACAATATCACTAGGAAAAATGGTGTTGATCATCACGGCTTCAGAATTGATCGTCTTGTTAATGGAAATCGTATTGGTTCCCTTTTTAACGCCTCTCATATCAGCCCATAAATAAATGGAACTTGAATTTAAATTGATGACATTGTTGCGTCTTCCTGAAACTTCAACATTTACAAAGTAATCATGCTGATTCATAATTTTCAAATTATTTTGATCAAGTTCTTGGAGATTTATGAGCTGAATCGGTACATTTTCAAACACCTTTGATATTTCAGGATCTACTTGATCCATAACATATACCCAAAACAATATGGCAAGCAGTAATGAAAATAGCTTTTTACCTGTATTGTGAGAAAGATTTACCGTAAAAAAAGCTCTTGGTAAATTTCTTATCCATCTAATGCCGTTAAAAAGCGAGGTGGAAAATGATTTCAATGGCTTTTTAGACATCTTCATCACCTCCAACTTTCATTTCTTTTTCTTGACATAAGGTTGTGATCATAAGTTCCTTTAATGTTTTAGAATCTAAAAAACGTTGCAATTTGCCTTCAACAGCCATTGAAATATGACCTGTTTCTTCAGATACAATTACGATCATTGCATCTGAGCTTTCTGTCATGCCCATTGCCGCACGATGTCGTGTACCGAGTTCTTTACTGATGTACTTATTCGCTGACAAAGGCAATAAGCATCCTGCAGCCATTAATCGATTATTTTTGATCACAACAGCGCCATCATGTAAAGGTGATTTTGGATAAAAGATATTCATCAACAAATCCGCAGAAATCTTTGCATCTACCACTGTACCCGTCTCAATGATATCATTTATCCCTGTGGTTCTTTCAATTACAATTAACGCACCGATCTTTTTTCTAGACATAACGCCAGCTGCATCGACAATTTCATTTATAGACTTATTTAAATCATCCAATGTATTCTTTCTGTTTGTCATTAAAAAAATCTGACTTCTACCTAAATGTTCCAGCGCTTTTCTAAGTTCAGGTTGAAACAATATTACAAGTGCAATTAACCCAATCGTAAAGGTACTCTGTAAAACGTAATTTACAGCATACAACTTTGCCCATTCACTTAGTTTAGACACAATCAAAATTATTAAAAAACCCTTTACAAGCTGTTCAGCTCTTGTCTCTTTTATAAATCCCAGTACCTTATAGAATACAAATGCTATAATCAATATATCAACGATATACGTAAATCGTATCTCTGAGATCAAATCGAGAATATAGGTCATTATCGTTTGAATAAATTCCATGTATGCCCCCGTATAAAATTAGTGTTCATTCATTATCAGTATACTATTTATTTTTAACGAATCCTATATGGAATTTTATTCTTAATATATTTGTAATTTTTTTTTATAAAACGCCCATATTTAAACGTTTTTTTGGGACTTTTTACTCATGTCAAATAGCAATTCATATAAGTTCAAAATTTCATTTAAATGTTTATAGCCTTCCAATTTATCGGTCAAATTTTGTTTGATTTGAGCTTCCCGACTCAATTGATCAATAGGCTGATCATAGCTTTTTTTTAATCGCCCGACTTCATCGGTAATTTCAAATCTTTGCTCTAATAACACACATATCTGCTCATCTATGCGATCTAATTGATCTCTCAACGCTTCTAATTCTATTTCAAATAACATCATGTGCCTCCTCAATAAATACTCATAATAGCTCATTTTTCCTAGCTGTTCTCTACCTATTTTTTATATTCTGTTCTCAAGATACTCATAATGACTTCATCATGAAATGCACCATTTCTATAAATGGCATTTCTAAGCCGTCCTTCCTCAACAAATCCATTTTTAATATATGATTTTATTGCACGGTCATTGAAACCAAAAACTCTCAATTCCACACGTTCAACACTGATTTGCTTAAAGATAAATGCTAAGAGCAATGCCATGGCTTCTGTTCCAAAACCCTTACTTTTAAATCGATCATCACCTATAAATATACCGATATTGCAACTTCTATTATTCCAATCAATTGAATTAATACCACAACCGCCAATGTACAAATCATCCTCCACTGTACAAATTGCAAAATTGTAAGAGTCGCTTTTTTTTCTCTGCGATTCATACCAATCCATTTCATTATCAAAATTCATTGGATATGGAACACCAACACTCAAATTATAAAACGAATCTTCATTATTCATATATTTATATGCCAATTCAACATCCTTACGCTCAACTGCTCGTAAATAGACTTTACTCCCCTTCATAAAAATTCCTCCATGTATTTTAGAAGAAATTTTATCATTCTATAAATTAAAAGTCAACTGTTCTCATGTGTATTCTCATTTAACAACTTATGGCTTCAATCTATATAAAAATATATAAAAAAACAGCGATGAAATTGCTTCATCACTGCTTTTTAATGGTGCCCGGAGGCGGAATCGAACCACCGACACGGGGATTTTCAGTCCCCTGCTCTACCGACTGAGCTATCCGGGCATGGTGGGCATAAGTGGACTCGAACCACCGACCTCACGCTTATCAGGCGTGCGCTCTAACCAGCTGAGCTATACGCCCCAATTAAGGGTTATTTAGTAATTGGCGGAGAGGGTGGGATTCGAACCCACGTGGGCTCACACCCTAACGGTTTTCAAGACCGCCCCGTTATGACCGCTTCGGTACCTCTCCATATACTTACTAAATTGGTGCGTCCATAGGGACTCGAACCCCAAACCCCCGCCTTAGAAGGGCGGTGCTCTATCCAGTTGAGCTATGAACGCATATTTGGAGCGGAAGACGAGATTCGAACTCGCGACCCTCGCCTTGGCAAGGCGATGCTCTACCACTGAGCCACTTCCGCATAATGTTGGTGGAGGGAGAAGGATTCGAACCTTCGAAATCGCTGATAACGGATTTACAGTCCGTCCCCTTTGGCCACTCGGGAACCCCTCCAGATTTTTTGGAGCCGGTGATGGGACTCGAACCCGCGACCTACTGATTACAAGTCAGTTGCTCTACCAATTGAGCTACACCGGCATTTAAAACTTTTATCAACATCACTGTTGACTGACACTTGGCAATCTTTCGATTGCTGGTCACTTTCGTAATTCCGAAAGTGAAAATGGCGACCCAGAACGGACTCGAACCGTCGACCTCCAGCGTGACAGGCTGGCGTTCTAACCAACTGAACTACTGGGCCATGTGGTGGGAGTAATAGGGCTCGAACCTATGACCCTCTGCTTGTAAGGCAGATGCTCTCCCAGCTGAGCTATACTCCCATGTGTCCGTTTTAAAGTTTCGGACAAACTAATGGTGACCCCTAGGGGAATCGAACCCCTGTTACCGCCGTGAAAGGGCGGTGTCTTGACCGCTTGACCAAGGGGCCATGTGGTTGCGGAGACAGGATTTGAACCTGTGACCTTTGGGTTATGAGCCCAACGAGCTGCCAACTGCTCCACTCCGCGATGTTTTAAAGTGTGCTTTGCTTCAAAAAAAAATTGGTGCCGAAGACCGGAATCGAACCGGTACGATCGGTAAGGATCGCAGGATTTTAAGTCCTGTGCGTCTGCCAGTTCCGCCACTTCGGCTAAATGGCTCCAAGGGAGGGATTCGAACCCT
>NZ_JADKNH010000009.1 GCF_015352425.1 Fusibacter ferrireducens
TCTAATAAAAGAAACTGATATTTCCGTGGCTTAGACTAAAGCTTCATTTTTGTAGGGCCTAAAAGACCTTTATTAAGTATGCCCTTTTTTACTTTGAGCTACTTTATTTTTCACGCTAACTCCCACCTGACATTAATCCACGCATTTCATCTTATAGTATGTACTGTTATCACCATGCTATAGGAATTTTAAATCATATGCAATCTTTTTTCTATTTAATCGAAAAGATAGAGCTTATTACACTATTCGAACATTGACACCACCAAAATTCTATCGATCTGCGGTCAATTCCTTAAAATTTTGTTACATAAAGTGGGATACTAATTAATATATGTTTACTAGCCTATTTATATTCATATGTACGAAAATTTAAAAAGGGTTTCCTGTAAAATCAGTTATATCTCAAATAGTAATTTGGTTGTCATCCTGAACAGTACATCTAGAGACAGCTCCAAAGTCACCTTCATTAATACCTTCCGTTCATCTTGTTGCTCAGTAACTAAATGAAGAAAATCGCTCTCATTTTGTTCATAGACGGACATAGATACTTGTAAATGTCTATTTTGTGTATTTATATTAATTGATATAAACTATAAATTATTTTATATCCAAACCCAATGTATCAATTAGATATTCTAGACGATTTCGTAAGAAAGTTTCTGAAAGCGATGGAAAACATGTAAGCAGATATGCTAACGATTGCATAAAAGGTAAATTAATACGGTGCAATTCATTCATTATTGCTTTATCATAAAAATCGATACAAACAGAAGCAAGAACACCATCAACAATCGTACGCAACTCAGCATTCTCTAAAATAAGTTTATTCCAATTATTTTGACATTCTTGACGTTCATTAAAGGACAAAATATATTCATATTTTGTCAATGCTTTTAATTGCCTTATATTGAGATTATTGATATTCCGCACTGCATTTCTCTTGTATTTATCGATGCTCGCATTTATATCACAAATGCTTATTTTGTGGTTATCATATTTAGCCGCAATGAACGCTTTAAGACAAGCATCATCGGGATCATTAGTATTGATCCACAAACGTATATGTTTAACTTTTGTAACAGACCTTAAGAAAAAGTCCACTTTTTTTAATAAATCAGGATCAACAGAATGATCATATAAACTTTTTCGTGTTTCAACATCAAATGGATCTATAATATTTCCTAATGATAAATTAAGATTAAGATTTGTACTAATCCCAAATCTATAAATTTTCTTAAGTGCTTCTAATACGCTTATACTTGAACATAAGTTAATAGAGTTAGCTATTTTCATATACGCTCCTTTTCATCGTTTTATATACTCAGTTTTTTCAAAATCGGTTTTATATGAAATCTTAACGCCGAGACAATTTCAATTTATAGCAATTACAATCCATTAATATTTCATTATAATAAAATTTCTCAAATCGCAATACTGACATTTTTCGTTTAAGGTTTCATCCATTCCATTATCCACTATTTCTAAATATTTATCTACATTTTGGCCTATTTGAAACAAAATACATCCAAATTGGACCAAAAATAATATTTGTGCCCTATTATAATATATCTTGTCAAAAATAAACTGGGTGCTATTAGAATATAACTATGAAAAATTAAATTAAGTTTTCTTCAAAATTTGACTATAATACCTCGGCTAAACTTCACCTATCACCTAGCACTAATCCACAAATCATAATAAGATATCATACTTTTTTTATTAATACCTCTTTTATAGCATGGTTCAGTTCTTCCAAGCATACCTGTGAAGTATATCTTAATGCATTAGAACTGGTTCTTTAAACCCATTCTATTTTTTTAAAATCAAAAATGACCATATCATCCCTGAATCGGATGGATATAGTCATTTTTAGTAAGGGTTATTTTGAAAACGCACCTTTGTCGTTATTGCCTAGAATCTTCTAAATTAATCATTGTCTATCGCCGTTAAATTCACGTGTTGATCTTCTGTTAAACTACTGTAGACACTTCCTCTAGAAGTAATTGAAAAAATTAAGTCCCCCACTACAGTGCCTCGAATCTTTGAATCCTCGTAGCAAGTATAGTTAATACGCTGAGGGGTATCAAAATTACTTGGGTCAAATGTCAATGTCGGATATTTAAACACTGGATAGCCACCACTCGTATCCCAATAGCTCCCCTCTATAATGAACTGATCATTTCTATTTTCGCGGATGGCGACATAAACTGTATCATCTGGTATCTGTGAAAGTGAAATCTCCACATAGCCACTCTCCCCTTCATTGTATGTCTGATAGATTGTTTTAGAAATCATTTTTGACTCAATAACCATAGTGTGGTCTTTTGTCCCTGGATCTGTTGAATTCTGACTGCCATCATCAATGACTAAGCGCCCTGGAACACCGCTTACACCTGTTGTTGAACTGATATTGCCCCCAATGCCAACCTCGATAGAAGCGGCTGAAGTGGTGGTCACAACAATACCTGCAGAAGAGGTTGTTTTAGCTATCGTTGTAATAGGTACCCCAGAAAGACATACATTGCCGTCACTATATTGGTTAAACACAATATTTTTACTGTCTCCTACAAACATAGGGTTAAAAATCTCATTTCCGAAGTCAATTTCAGCTTTCACATCAGGTGTCTCCACATGAATAAGTCTCAATTTTCGTTTGCCGTTTGCCTTCTTAACATATGCCATCACTTTATTATTAGGTGCGAAAGAAAGCATGGTGCCCTCTGTATCTACTTCTACTCGTTTCTCATAGTCTTCTTTAAATCGCAAGTACACCGTACCAAAATCTGAAAATTTGCCACCATCGATATAATCCCAATCTCCTAAGTGCGCATTGTCAATTCTCAAATATGAGATAACTGAAGCATCTTGAGTGATTGCTGGCCACGTGTCCATTTCGCTTGCTGTGGCAGAATACATTGAAAGTGTGAAATTATTGTCTTCATACGAATGCCACCATCTCATAGGCGAAGCCGCAATATCGTAATCATTCGCACCATCAGTCGCCCACATACTTTCACTGGCAACGCCATAAGGTTCAGTTGTCTTAAAGGCATGGCCATTCTTGAGATCCATTACGAGTACACCACCCGTACCAATCATTTCGCCATAACCAACTGTTTGAACATATAAATCAGTCGGAGAAACCGTTGCGCCAACATAAAATTGTTCCCACGGTCCAAGGTTGACCCTTATCGGATGCGAACCATCGGCTTCTGCTTGGTATAGCCACTGTTGTGTATAGTATATATATTGGCCATCATGCGTCGATGAAATGCGTCCAATAGTAGAATTATTGCGTACGATTTTACGCATGTTTTTACCATTAAGCTCAGAAATGATGATATCTCCTGTTGGCATTTCATAAGGTGCCAAAGGCACTGTAGACAGTTTTTTATTCGTATACGTGCGTACCACATATTCATTTGTTTTTTTAGTTTGCGCATTTGTATCCTTATGTTCTAATGTGGCACTATCATAACGATAAGCCTTCGTAGAAGTAATCGTAATCGTTGAATCCTTTTGAGCATCATATTTCTGATAAATCAAAGTGTTTTTGCCACTATCATAAGCCTCCAAATTCAAGTGACCTATTCTCTGCCCATGATTCTCCAATTGCATATAAGGTCTTGCAAACGTTACGCCATCATCCATGCTGCGCATAAAGTAGAGAGAGGCTCTAATCTCTTGAGCATCATACGTTTGTGCTTCAACGCCTATATTGATAAAGGCAACGGATACCACGCCATCTGCATCCACAGCAACTTTAGGATCTTGACACTGTCTTGAAATCTCAGCGATATTTTTGGACTCAACCACCTTTACACCCTCTGTATACTGGGCATAGTATATCTCTTCTGGTTCAAAATCATCTATACCTCGCATACTGTCATGTTTTTTTCTCGTCTGTTCCCAAACATAATAGGTCTTATAGGTATTGCCCTCTTTATAAATCGCAACATCTGGATTGTTGGCAGTTGCATATAAAAGCATATCTTTCCCATTGTTAATGCCGTAATCATAATAGTCTATTTTACCTGTCAAAGAAGAGACTTGATAGCGTTTCACTTTTACAAAATCAAAGGCCTCGATATCTGATTCATATGCCTTTATTTGACGCTCGTAATCATCGCCACTTCCCATAGATGGCGCTTCACTATAAGTGACGACCACATGATTGCCCACAGCATCAATAGCGGGTGCACATCCATCCTCTGTGGAAATGCTTTTAAGCGTTCTTAATGCATAGCTGCCTCCATGATTTTCAATGACGGCAAGCTTGATATTTGTGTCTTCACTTTCGTCAGCACCATTTTCTTCATAGGTCAGTAGCGCATCGGCATCCCCATCTCCATCAATATCCGTGAGTTTAATCTTAGGGTGGCACGAGACTTTATTACTGCTCGAAATATTGATGGCGTCATGCCATGTTACGCCGTCATCACTAAAAGCTACAAATACGTCGTCAAATTGGTTGTTATCTTTTCCGATCCAAGTCGTCCCATAGGCACCCAAGTGATAATCCGCAGAAGGTTCATCAGGAGCACTTTCAATACCGCCGATATTTCGACTGATTTCACAGATTGACTTTACCGTACCTGTTAAGCCATCCGCATATGCGCCCATGAGCATAAAGCCGCCCTCGTCAGATAAATCCATATAAACGGAAAGCATGTCTTCTGTGGTTTCATTAATTGCAATATCTCCGCGCATAGTGCCTTTATCCAAGCTGATTGGATCGGAAAACTTTCTCACCATTACGGATTTCACATTGGATAAAAAGCGATTATTAAGTGTATTCACGCCTAAATCATAACGTGTATCTTTTGGCATATCGGGTACTTTAAACGAGAGTTCTTCGTGGAAGTTGCAGTCTATGTTACCACCAAAATCTGCAATCGAACTGGAAGTCTCTGTCAAAACACCTGCTATACTCCCAGATTGAATGACTGGACTGGCAATACCCAATCGCACATCATTATTCTGTGGATCCAAAAATTCTATTTTATTATTTTTGCCATAATGAGAAAAGCCCTTACCACTTACTGATAAAATTTCACCCACAATTGCAGATGGTGGCGCTTTATGCAATTCGTTGTTCTTAACCTTTACTGTCACAAGGTTAGAAGCATAAGTTTCACCTGGCAAATTCGTCGGTGTCATATCTTGGTCTTTCCCAACAACCACTTGAAAATCGCCTTCTACTGTGTCTGGTAACTCAAATTCAAAAGCATTATAATCCGCCGCTGAAATAAATCTTTTTTCAACAATCCCCAACGGATTATAGCCCTCTATCGTTGGTACAAATATATTTTGGTGCGTCTCTTTCTCTTTACTGAAACCAAACCCTTCCACTTTTAAACGGTCTCCTAAATAAGCCTCTATCGTCAATGGTGACTCTGTCATCGTTTCTAAATTGATGATTTTATCAATTCTAGGTCCAGCCGTAAAGGGCGGCTCTGTTTGCGTTCCTGACAGAACTACATACGTTCTCGTAATGGATGCAGATTCTACTGGAATTTTTGCATTCGGCCCCGTTACCTGTTCGATATCTGCAATCACTTTAACCTTCACGATGCCAGGTTTATGACCTTTAATAACCAGCTTATCACCATCCCAGTGACCACTGACTACCGATTCATCTTCAGATTCCAACTTAAGCTTAACTTCTACATCACTTAAATTGACATCAAAGTCAAAGATATCACCAATAATGTTCTCCACAAAATCAGAAACAAAACCACCGATCATGAACTCAACAGCACCTGCCACTGGATTATTAAAATTGGATGTGATTGCTCCTGTTGCTTCATCCACAATAAGACCCGTATCCGTATTACCTTCAAAATCCATAGTCCCTTTGATATGCAATGCTCTGCCAACATAAAGCACCCCAGCATTTGTATCCATAATCTCCGCTGGCAAAACTTCTATCTTTTCAAAGAGAGTAGCATCTTTATTTGCGTTGTACAAGTTTTCAACCAGCTGATTTCTCGCATCATAATCCTTAATTTGATCTTCTAAAATTGTATCTGCCCACTGTCTAAAGTTCTGACTGAAAGTGTATTCAAAACGAGAAGCAGTACCCACATTTATGATTTGAATCGTGCCATCTGTTCGAATTTTATTCACAATCTCTTCTAAGTCCTGAATGATACCATCAGAACCCGCAAATATATGTCTATAGCTATTCCTATTGATATACACCGTCACTGGATCATTTTCAATGAGCTCAATGTAAAGATTCAGCTCTGAAAGATAGACATTAATATCCGCCTCTAAAGTATACTTGCTCATACAATTTAAGAGCGGATCGATATCTGATTTAGACTTTCTCATATCTTCATACATAGTCTCTAGCACCGCATCGTCCTTAATTGCGGTTAGCAAAGATTCATCCACGCCAAATGCATCTGCTGGATTATAAAGGCCTTCTACACTGGATTTCAACTGAATTGTCGAGTTTCTGAGTTTTAAAGCGGTTTCATACAAATCATTGGTACTGGAACGTTCTCCCAAAATTTCTCTCAGAGATAGAAAACCTTCATTCAGGCCATAATTGTCAGATACAACCTGTGTGGCAAAAGAATCGCCAACCGCATATGAAGGCGCACAATCCAATACAAATATAATACCTGTAAGCGTTGAAATAATTGGCGTTAGCACCGTTTCACAGAAGCTTAGAACTGACTTTCCAAGGGCAACTAAGCTCGTTGTCCCACCAAAGCTGAATATACTGCCGATAACACCTGTTGCAATCATGGCAATACCAATATTGCGCATCCAAGTTCTCGCTGTTTTTAGTGTCGAATGCACCTCTTTGAGGGTCTTTATCGCCGTATTGATGTTATCTAATGATGCCGAGGCTGTAGAATGGCTCAAGAGTTCTGTTGCCATGGCCATATCCGATTTTTGTTTTACGAGCGCTTCTGTTGCCATCAATTGATTAAAAATCTCAAGCACTTCTGGATCTGCTTGATTGAGTTCTACCATCAAGCCGTCTAGTTCTGTTTTAAGATCCGATAATTCGTCAATTAAATTGCTTGAAAGCGCCGCATTTAATTCTGGCGTATAGGCAATTTGAATTTCATGAATCGTACTGTCAATTAAGGCTCTGGTATCCTCTACAAGCACTTTTGCACTGTCATGATCAGCTTGAACCGCCAATGCTTCACCATGAAAATCAAACTTATAAGAAGTCATGTTGGCTGTTTCAACATAGACTTTATAGGATTCAATCTCCATAATCGGCGCAATGACAACCACTTCACCCACTTTATAATCTACGATTTGAGCTTCAACTTTTCCTTGAAGAGCACCCTCAAAGTAAACTTTAAAGTCTTCAAAATCCGCTGTGAAACTCTGTCCTTCTAGGGTCACATAAGTGCCAAGAGTTCCATGATTTGGCATCATTCTTGTCACATCAAAAGTATCAGATGGCTCAATAGGGCCCTCTTTTTGGGTTATTTCATCCCCACTATAAGTTCTACCACTATAGCCTTTTTCACCGCTTTTAGCTGTAAAAACAGCCGTCTCACTGGCACTGTTACCCGCATGATCGTATGCGGTATAAACCACTTTAACGGTATGCCCTGCAATACTCAAATGGTTTCTTGCACTGGCAAGATCCGCAACATGATGACCTACATCATCACTCGTGTAAGCCATCGTTACACCTACCAAACCATCCACATTGTCCGATGCTGTTGTTGAGGGCGCTACCCAACTCGCTACCTCATTTGATGCAATTTCGCCATCTGCTACAGATGCTATAACAGGTGCTATCGTATCAACAGGTGTTGGTGGAGGCGTTGGAGGCGTTGGAGGTGTTGGTGGCGTTGGTGGTAGAGATGATCCACCGTTACTACCGCCGCCATTATCGTTATCATCTTCATCATTATCCACATGACTTTGCTCATCGATTAAACCTTCTACAGAATTATTGGCCTTTTCTCCAGCATAGGCTTTTAAATCCTGATCCACTTCATATAAAAAAGAAACGGCCTCAGAATAGCGCATTACCCTGTTACCTTTAAATTCGCCATCTGGATAACCTTTAAAATAACCCATTGCGTAGAGCGTCTCTACCTTACTTCTTGCCCAATCTGGCATATCCTCAGAATCTTTAAAGTGATTACCTGCTTTTTCTTCAAGTTCTAACAGATTGAAGATAATCGCTACCGCTTCATAGCGACTGATGATATCATTGGCCTTAAAGGTTTTATCTGGATACCCCTGAATCCAGCCTAAGTTATAGAGCGTTACTATTTCCTTTGCATATGCATCTTCCCTTCCGATATCAGAAAAAACACTTTCATATTCTTCCAATTCAACACCGGAAACCTTAAATATTAACCTTACAAATTCGCCCCGAGTAATTTCCTCATCAAAAGACGAACCAACGGGTGCATCAATATAGCCTGCATCACTAAAACTTTGAATCATTTCTTCTGCCCAATGAATCGTCTGTACTTCACTATCTGCAAAAGCTGCCACTGGTATGGAAACCATCATAATTGCCACTATCAAAATGGTCGCAGTGACTCTTCGTAATTGCCTCATTATAAAATCCCCCTCTTTTATCTTTTAATCTTTAGTAGAGTGTCAAAAGTCTATTTTACGCAAAATGTTGTTTCACGTATTTTCCGTAAACAAAATCATGTGATAGCGGATTGTTCAACTTTTGAAGGTTGGCACTCTAATCCTCTCTACTATTATTAATTATCTTATTTGAAGGTTTTTTACAATACACCACTGGTCACTTTGGCATAGCTAGGTGTCACTACGTGTATAGGACTGTTTCAGGTTTACAATGATCCTTGCGATTGTACTTTAGGACTGTGTTCTTATAGGATCACATAAAAAAACAACCTCAAAATGAGATTGTTCTTTTGTCTTAAATCATTAGAGCCTGCTTCACCTGTTCGTAAACACAAACTTTTGCCAAGGTTTAACGAGATCTAATAAAAAATGTTCTTCATCCCTAATATGACCTACTACACTGGTTTTACCCGAATTTGGCATATCCGTTAAAGCGATTTGCAACTCACCAGCATAATGACCATATGCACTGGATTCAATAATCACATCGCCACGCTTTATCGCCACAGGATTTATAAGCTCAAATGGGTACCCTCTGTATTTTACTCTGGATTGCGTGGAACGAATCAAATGATCCGATACATCACCCCTATTGAAATGTAGAGTTTCAAGTACGATTCTGCGTTCAATTTCCGGCAGGCCATCGACGAGCTCCACTTCAAAGGAAACCAAATCTCGTCTGAGTTTTCCGATGGCTTTAAGTTCTGCTTCTGACGCATAGCAATTCGAAATGATCACATCATCTATGAGGCCATTCATGCTGATATAATGCTTGACTTGGATATCTATAGGCAATTCTCGATGACAATCCAGCGTAGGCAGTCCATCCGTTACAGGCCAAGGTCCAAAGCTGTCCTTTACTTGTGAAGTCACAAAAGCAGCCGTTATGAGACCGTATTTTTTAAAGTGTTCTGTACAGGCCACAAAATGTGACATCTTTAACCCACTGAATCGATGGGGATAAAAGTTATGGCATCCAATCAATTTGTCTTTATTGGGCATGTAGTTCATAATCGTATCTATATAATGTGTATCGTTACTCATGTTGATTTCAATGAGAAGTCCCTGTTCATTAAAAGTCATCAAAGCCTCTTCACTACCTGAAAATCCCATGTCTAGTCTGATGCCATGTGCGCCAATCTCTTTGAAAAAAGAGAGGTCTTTATAGCTGATATTCAGGTCTTTAAAGACACTTGGGCTGACATCTGCAATGACGCACATGCCCTTTTGGGCAGCATAATCATTAACGGTTTTAAATGCGCTCACAATCTTATCTATTTGTGTTCTATCCACACTCAACAAGCAGGTGAAAATGCGATCAAACCCATTTTCAGACGCCAGATCAATATAAGCTTTCATTTCATCCAAACTGCTTTTTTCAGGGTATATGGATATCCCTAATTTTCTCATTTTGAGCCTCCACATTGCTCTTCCATTCTTCTGTAGAGCTTAATAAACTTTTCTGCCATGTTGAGTTCTGTCATGGCCGTCATAAGATGATCCTGAGCATGTACTAAGATGATGTTAAACTCAACATGATCCCCCTGTGCTTCGGCATAAATCATGTCGGTTTGAGCTTTGTGTGCTTCACCAAGGGCTTTATGACCTTCTTTTAGAAGTGCCTCTGCTTTTTCAAATTCATTATTTTCAGCTGCTTCAATGGCTTCATAAGCAAAGCCTTTCGCGTTTCCTGCATTTGATACGATTCCGAAAATCATCATTTCATCCATTTTCATTTTTTTATCATGAAGATTCTATAGTTCCAACCCGTTATAGACTAGATCCAATCTTCTTCTCCTTTTTTGAATTGAATATCTTTTGAATTGAATATCTTTTTAATCGCTCACCTATATTTAAAGTATACAAAGTCTATTTTACACAATCCATCTATTTTTTTATAGATTTATTATCCCACATGGATAATCATCTAAAAATAGTTGCCTAACCTCTTGCAGATCACTTCAATTTTTTAAACGCATTAAACAAAATGAGTCTGACAAAACTCAGTTTTGCCAGACAATATTAAGCTCCATTATACTTTTTTTGGGGGTGTATAATGAATTGTAAGCGCGTTAATGGTCTTCTTTTTCAAGTGCCAATTGCTTGTTGTCATAAATTTTAAAGAAGGGATAGTAAATGATCATTGCAATTAAAATGCAAACGACACTTAGGACAATGGCACGCCAATCCCCACCTGTTGCTACGAATGCGCCAATTGGCCCCGGAAGTGTCCACGGCGCCATGATAAAAGGCCTTGCAACCAGATGAAATGCCATTGCAATATAGCTTATGATGGCAAGTACTATTGGCGTTAGAATAAACGGTATAATCAAAATAGGATTTAATACGATGGGGGCACCAAAAATTAAGGGTTCATTGATGTTGAAAAGTCCTGGCGCAAGTGCCATTCTCCCCAATGATCTACTATAGACCGATTTAGAGGCAAATGCCATCAATAAAACCAGTCCAATAGTGGAACCTGCACCACCAATCCATATGAACCATTGATAAAAAGGTTCTGGCGCAATATGAGGTAAAGGCAACCCATCTGCTACCGCTTTGGCATTGGCATCGAGCAATACAGTCCAAATCGGCCTAGCCAAAGACCCCACCACTGAAGCCCCGTGAATGCCGGCAGACCAAAATACAGTGATTAAACCGACTGGAACCAACACGCCAAAAAGCGTATCCGATGTGGTCACAAGCGGTGCCATGATTTTGGTGACAACGCCATGCCAATCGAAACCAAATACGAAGGTGATAAAAGTCATTAACACAACCACAATTGCCGTTGGTGTCAAAGCTTTAAAAGACCTTGCAACAGATGGAGGCACTTGCTCTGGCATGGAGATCTTAAAGTTGGATTTGTAAACAAATCTCATGATTTCAACTGCCAATATAGACGTCATAATTGCGACAAACATACCTGAACCCCCTAAATTGGCCATAGGAAGTGCCCAGCCCAGCCCATCGACGGCTCGTGGAACCATTGTCATTAGAAAAGCCACCACTGCTAATTGGGCTCCAGATACACCATCCAGATCATAGGATTTAGCCAAACTGTGACCGATACCCCACGCTGCATATAAGGACATCATATACATTGTCAACCGATAGGGTAACAGAATCGTAGCGCCATGTGCCTTAGCCCAAAGTGCAAGTGCTGTGTCTGCTGGCACAGGTGGGAATGCAATTATTAGAAAAAAAGAACCCACAGTGATAATCGGCAGCGTCCCCACTATGCCATCTCTCACTGCGCGTAAATGTCTCTGTTCAGAGAGTTTGGCCATTGGTGTGGAAAACTTTTCGTCTAACCAGAGCATGAGCCTTTCCATCATTGAGTGTTACCTCCCCTTATGCATTTATTTTTGCCATGATATAATCAAAGAGTTTTTTCACAATTGGGTCCATGGGGGCATACATATTGGGTGGAATTTTATCCACGATTAAATCTTCAAATTTAGCGCACTCTTCCTTGATGGCGTCAAATCGGTGTCTAATCTGCGGCGCCACCAATAGCACGTCATACTGTTCTGTTTCAAGCTGTCTTAAGTACCCTGAGGCACCAAAAGCGTTTACGGTCATTGCCACACCGTTTTCTTTAGAAATCTCCTCTAGTTTTTTTGCGGTTATTGTGGTGGACATTCCACCTGCACATACGAACATAATTTTCACGAAAAATTGCCTCCTGTTGATTTATATAAACTCAGTTGGAAATCCATGCCTTCTTCCCATGATCATCTATGCAAATCATTGAGTAATGCGTCATTGCTTTGGAAAACTGATACTGTAACGCTGTTATGAGTGTATCTTTTTCTTCAAAACATATGGTTTCAAACTGTTCCTCTGAGAATACAGTCAGTTCAATCTTTGAAACTGCTGAACACTGTAGTGTTAACTGGTTTTCATCAACTGCCAAACTGTAAATTTCAGGTCCATTTGAAGCATAAAATCTTTTGCTTTTAATGGCCTTTACAATTTTATTTTTATCTGTTGCACTGTCCTCAACGACGATGTAGCCTTTAAAGTATTCACATGCACCCTGATCATCTAAGAGAGCATGTGAATCATCCACTGAAGTAAATAACAACGTCTTTCTCATCTGATATAATTCAAACAAGTAGTCTGAAGCATCCTGTCCCGATTTGGCATTATAGACTTCTATACCATCGTAATTTCGAAGTGCCTTCAGTAATTCAATTGGAATAAAAGGGTTTTTAGGGTGCGCAATAATCACCAAATTACCACGACTTCTGAGCTCATCTATGAGATCTTGAACTTCATCTAATTTGGTATAAAATAAACTCTTATACGAATTGTCATCATGTTCAATACGGTTTGATACATCCTGTTCTGGGTCCTTAAGGGTCAACAAGTGAAAGTGTATGCGCTCATCATAGGCCTCGTGGTCCAAATAACAATTGTATTCACAACCATTGAGTAAGATTAGATCTCTAGAAACACCTTCCTCATCAAAGTAAATGCGATGATCCGTTATGGCTAAAAAGGCATATGTCTTTGCCTTATAAAGCTTTTGAATCGCCTCAACAGAGCATTCGCCATCTGTCCGCGTGGTATGACAGTGGATATTGCCTTTAATTTGTGCGTTAAAAGTCATGACTTTTGTAATAACATCTCCCCCGATCTCTCTGATGTAAGTTTACCTTGATCAATGGCGATTTTACCGTTTACAATCACATACTCAACACCAATGGGTTTTGAAATGGAATGATTAAACACGGCAGTGTCTTCGATTTTATCATAATCAAAAATCGTAATATCGGCATAATTGCCCTCTTTGAGAATGCCCCGATTTTCCAGGTGAACGTTTTGAGCAGGCAATCCCGTCATCTTATAAACAGCGTCCTCAAGTGACATCAATTGATGTTGCCTGTTGAGTTTTAAAAATCTTGGGAAAGTGCCGTAATTCCTAGGATGCGGTTTAAAAGACATCTTCTCAGGATCGATATTATAAGCGCTTCCGTCGCTGATTACAGCGCAATCTTTTCGGCTCATAATTTTGAGAACATCTTCATCATCCATGGTAAATCTAATCGTCGGTACCGTACAGGCCGTGTTTTCCAATAGGTAAATCACCGTCTCTGCCTCAGATTTTCCGAGCATCTGACTAATTTCTCTGATATTTTTACCATCAGCCTCTGGCATAAAGCCACCAGTGGAAACCACCATAACTCTATCTAGACCCATTTCGAAACTATTGCTGCCTTCAATGCCTTTGATGACCTCATCACGCTGATCTCTAAATCTCTCTAGGATTTTATCTATGCCACCTTCGTGCACCCAATTGGGCAACACAGCCGTAAGGCCTGTGGATGAAGCGTTATATGGATACTGTTCTATCGTCAGATTGACGCCCTCTGCTCTTGAAGACTCAATAATATCAAAAAGTTCTTCTGTTTTATGCCAGCTCCCATAGCCCAATTTTAAATGAGAAATATGTACATGTGCTTTTGAAGCTCTTCCAATTTCAATCATTTCCTCTATCGCTTCAAACACAGCTACATTTTCATTTCGGATATGCGACGTCACGATTTTTCCATGTTTCGCAACGACTTTGCTGAGTTCTACCAACTCATCGGTGTCACAAAACATCCCTGGCGCGTAAGCGATACCAAGTGACAAGCCAAATGCGCCTTCACTGAGTGCCACATCCAGCAGCGCCTTCATGGCTTCGATTTGCTCAGGCGTTGCCTTGACATCACCAAAACCCACAATGGACGCTCTTAAAGCACCATGTCCAACATATGTGCCCCAGTTGATGCTCTTATTCATAGCCTCAGTCTTCTGAACAAACTCGCCCAGAGATTTAGACACATAGCGGATATACTCTTTTTCTTCAGTATAACTCTTTAATCTTTCAAAACCCGCATCGTCGCTTGGGTAGTAAGAAAAACCACAGCAACCGGCAAGTTCCGTCGTAACGCCTTGAAACAGTTTGCTGCCACAGGTTTCATCTTGAATAAACGCAATGTCCGAATGTGTGTGCATATCAATAAAACCGGGAGAAACAACCAGCCCGCCTGCATCTATATTTTTCACACCATCCTCTAAATCAGGCGCAATTTTAACAATGCTCTTATCCTTTATTGCAACATCTGCTATAAAACTTTTTTCTCCAGTACCAGAGACAATCTTGCCATTTTTGATCACCAAATCATACATTTTTTTTGCTCTCCTTAATCGCCATTTACAATGACTTACAACGCCCTTTAATGGTTCATAACCTGTTATAATGGTCTACAAATATTTACTACAAATTTTCATATAAAATAGCTTCAAGTCTTTTCCTAAAGCCAATGATTTGAATGTTTGTCCTCGTGGGATGAACTCTATTGGATAAGAGTATAAAAGCCAATTTTTTTTCGAAATCAATCAACAAGCTCGTGCCTGTGTATCCTGTATGATAAATGACTTCATGATCAGATACATTTCTAACAATCCAGCCAATGCTTCTAAAGTCTCCATCTATTGGAATCATTTTTTTCTGAATGCACTCAATGGATGCTTCCGACAAGTAACGTCTGCCATTAAACTCGCCCTGATTTAAAATCATTTTGGCAAATATCCCAAGGTCCTTTACTGTACTGTAGATGCCTGCATGTCCTGCAACACCATCCAGTAAAAAGCCTTTTTCATCATGTACACTTCCCCTAATAAGCCCCCTGAAACCAAAGATCTCTGTAGGAGCTATCCGAACAAGGTCTTTATGATTAAAGCAGGTATCTTGCATATTCAACGGTTTAAAAAAATGTTCTTTAAGGTAACGTGGAAGTGAACCCGTGATTTTTTCAATGATAAAACCTAAATACATAAATCCCACATCTGAATAAACCACCTTAGAATCCGGTTCATATTCTAGTGTACAAGCCCTCAGGTCGTTAAGAAGTGGCTCAACAGAAGTCATCTCCTCAGTCCCCGGCGTCAATGCGGGATAACCAGAACTATGTGTCATCAAATGCCTGATGGTCACAATATCATTATCTATAAAAGGGAGATATTGACTCACCTTGTCTTCCAATTTCAATTGCCCCTCTTCAACCAGTTTTAAAATAGCAGTGGTCGTTCCAACGACTTTTGTCAACGAAGCAATATCGTATACCGTATCCAATTTATTGGGTTCTATTACAGGATGGGTCGCTTTGTTTCCAAAGCTCCCGTAATATTCTGCATCATCAATCACCAAACAGTAATTTGCCCCTGGGAAAACCCCCTCTTGTACACCGCTAGTAATGCACTTATCAATTTTTTCTAAAAGAATGGACCTATTTTTCATACTGACCTCTATTTCTTCACTGTGCGTTCGATTGTTTCACTGTGAGTTCTATTGCTTCACACGAACTCTATTTTTCCCCTACAAATTTCAAAATACGATCTGGATAATGGCAAGCTACTAACTGATCTTTACCAAGTTCACGAAGTTCTGGCTCTTCCTCGGTACATTTCGGCTTGACATTCGGACATCTTGGGTGAAAACGACACCCCTTTGGCAAATCCACCGGTGAAGGTGTTTCACCCTTTAAGACGATCTTTTCACGCTTATTGTCCACATCCACATTGGAAAGAACACTTACCAACGCTTGCGTGTAAGGGTGTTTACAGTCTCCTGAAATGATATCCGCAGGACCAATTTCCACGATTTTACCAAGATACATAATGGCAATCCGATCGGATATGAGCCAAGCTAAAGATAAATCATGAGTGATAAAAAGATATGAAGTGCCCTTTTGCTCTTTCATTTCGTACATGAGTTTTACAATATCTGCCCTAATGGAAGCATCTAGCATGGACACGGGCTCATCTGCCACAATAAATTCTGGAGATACGATAAAGACGGCAGCAATGGCAACACGCTGTCTCTGTCCACCGCTGAGTTCATGAGGATATCTGTAGATATAGTCCTCTCCCGGCTTCAAACCTGCGAATTCTAAGGCTTGTATCGTCTTATCCTTGATTTCCGACTGTGTTAAATGCTTATCTATGAGCCTTAAGGGTTCTGATACCACGTCGATGATCATATACTTTGGATTAAGCGATTGGTAAGGATCTTGAAAAATCATTTGAGCTCTTTTCCTAAAGTTTTTCAACCAAGTTTTATCATTGAACTTATAGACTTCATTGTCGAATTTAAGTTCCCCTTCATGTTGCTGCAGGTTGAGAATTGCACGACCAGCAGTGGTTTTACCAGAGCCTGATTCACCAACAAGGGAAACAATTTCTCCCTTTTTAATACCCAAATTCACACCATCCACTGCTTTGACGACCTTATCGTCTTTATTCAGGAGACCACTTATAAAGCTGCCTCGAATTTTAAAGTGCACTTTTAAATCCTTTGCTTCCACAATATATTTATTCATTTGCATCACCTCTCAATAAATGACATGCCGCAAAGTGTCCATCTCCAAACGAAACCAATTTAGGTTCAATGCTTTTGCAAAGTTCTATGGCTTCACTACATCTCAAATGGAATCGACAGCCTTTTGGTGGATCTAGCAAATTCGGTGGTGTTCCCGGTATGGATTCGATCATCTTTCTTTCACCATAAATATTGGGAAACGCAGCAATCAGCTTCTTGGTATAAGGATGCAGACTGTTCTTGATAATATCTCTCACACTACCGATTTCTACGATTTTCCCCGCGTACATCACGGCAATTCGATCGCAAGTTTCAGAAATAATGGATAAATCATGCGTAATGATGATCATACTCATGTTGAGTTTTATTCTTAAACTGTTGATCAAATCAATAATTTGAGCTTGAACCATGACATCCAGTGCAGTGGTGGGTTCATCCGCTATGAGCACCTTGGGATCGCAGGCAAGTGCCATTGCAATCATAACGCGCTGACGCATGCCACCCGAAAACTCATGCGGGTAATTATCTATACGGCTCGTATCTAGTCCCACCAGTTTAAACAGCTCTTTGATCTTTACCTTGACATCATTTGGATTGATATTGGGATTGTGAAGTGTAATGGCCTCTGCAATTTGAAAACTAATTTTTTTAACTGGATTTAAGGCATTCATTGCACCTTGAAATACCATTGCGATATCGTTCCATCTGTATAATTGCCACTCCTCTTCCGTGTTTGGGGCCAAATTTTTGCCCTCATAGTGAATTTCACCCGAATGAATGTAGCCGTTGTCTGGAAGCATCCCCATGGTTGTCAGTGCTGTGGTCGTTTTGCCGCAGCCTGATTCACCAACAAGGCCCAAAGATTCACCCTCATAGAGGTCGAAAGACACATTTTCAACCGCTTTTACGGTTCCTAAACTGATATCAAAGAATATACTTAAATCTTTGATTTCAAGTATTTTTTTATTTGGCTCATTCATATTATCTACCTCTTAACTTTGGATTAAGAATTTCATCAAAAGAATACCCTACAAAAGTGAAACTGAGTACTAATAAAATGATCGCTACCCCTGCGGGTACAAAATACCACCATGCACCTATGCTCACTGCACCATTTACAAACGCACCGTTGAGCACCTGTCCCCAACTCACCGAAAGCGGATCGCCTAAACCTAAAAAGCTCAATGAAGCTTCTGCCAATATTGCTGAAGCTGTGGCCAAAATCGTATTGGCGAAAATCACTGGAAATACATTCGGCAAAATGTGCTTGTACATGATATAGAAATTACCAGCACCGATCGATTTTGCACGTTCAATGTAAGGCCTCTCTCTTATGGATAAAGCCTGTGAACGCACCAATCTAGCGGTACCCGTCCAACCTGTGAACCCTATTACTAAGATGATGTTCCTAATATTAGTCCCTAGAAGTGCAGATAATACCATAATCAGTGGCAGTTTAGGCAAAACCATCATGCCATCTGTAAATCTCATGAGTATGCTATCAAATCTCCCACCTATGAAACCTGCAACCAGTCCAATGATTGTTCCAATACTAATAGAAATAAATGCCGCTGAGAACCCTACAATTAGAGAAGTCTTCGTCCCATGAATTATGGCGCCAAAGAGATCTCTCCCCAAATGATCTGTCCCAAATATAAATTCTGAAGAAGGGGGTGCCATCATAGGCCCTTTGCCAACATCTATCGTTGAGTACGGATAAACTTTAGGCCCAACAAAAGCGATGACAAAGAATAATATCACCATTAAAAAACCAATCGTGCCAATTCTATTGCCAAAAAAAGCTTTTGTAAATCTCTTAAAATTTCTCAATCTGACTTCAAATTTGTCCTTCTTAATCTGTTTCTTATGATTTGAATTTTCCATTTAGTCACCCCTATTCATATCGGATACGCGGATCAATGTACATATAGATGATATCCGCAATAAAATTAGCCGCCACCACAGCAAAACTTGTGATTAAAAACGACCCTTGTAATAGTGGGTAATCCCTAGCAGTAAGTGCTTTTAAAAGCAATGTCCCAACACCCGGCCATGTGAAAACCGTTTCCGTTTGTATGGCACCTGCAACGATAAAACCGATTGAAGTTGCAATTACAGTGACCATGGGGAGCATGGCGTTCGGAAGCGCATGCTTTCTGATGATATACTTTCGACTAAAGCCCTTCGCTCTAGCAGTATTGATATAATCTTCTGTAAAAACATCCAACAGTGAACTTCTCATAATCATGACATAGCTGCCAAAGATAGCAAGCCCAAGTGTGATTGTCGGAATGATCAAATGGTGTGCCACATCCTTAATATAAGTAAAGGTACTTACATTTCTAAGCCCTGGTGTCATCATGCCAAATAAAGGGGCCCATCCGAGCTTGACACCAAAGATAACGATGAGCACCATACCAAACCAAAATGCTGGAATTGCGTAGATTAAAAGCGCTATACTGAGTAAGCCCACATCGATTTTCTTACCCCTGTGCGCAGCAGCCACAGTCCCAAAGATGATCCCAAAGGCAATTGCCAACGCTTGAGCACAAAGTGCCAACAAGAGTGTATTCGGCAATCTGTTCCAGATGACTTCCATAACGGGTTTTTTAAATGAAAAAGATGTGCCAAAATCACCCATCATGGCATTTTTGATGTATACAAAATACTGTTGATATATCGGCAAGTTCAAGCCGTAATTGGCCTTAATTTGTGCTGCAACCTCTGGGTCCACACCGCTTTTTACAAACATAGAAGTGGGATCTCCCGGCATGACTCTAAAGAGAATGAAACTAATGGTCAATACGATTAAAATTGTAATGATACTTTGAAATATTTTTTTAGTAAAATACCTAAAATTCATGGATTACCCCCATCATCTATCGTACTTATTGCGAGGAAACGTTGTTAAAACAACACTTTTATTCAAATGAAAGAGTGCCCTAAAGAGGAACACTCTTCCATTGAATTCAAATATTATTTGGATACAGGCTTAATATTGATGTAGGTTTCATTATTAAAGATTGTACCGTCTCCTGCAAATTGGATAAAGCCCTCATATTTATCTGTTCTGTATGCGTCATAGTAGCCTTGGTAATAGAGTGGAATATAAGGTGCATCTTCTAAGATGATTTTTTGTGCTTCATGAACGGTTTCAAGTCTTTCCGCTTCATTAACTTGTGTGATTTGTAAGTCCACAAGCGCATCGTATTTTGGATTTGAATACATGACTTCTTGGCGACCACCGATTTGATCTGTTGTGAGAACCGTTAGGATAAATCCTGGATCATAACCTGGCGTCCAACCCCAAATATACATATCAAAGTCACAGAAATTATCTGCATCTAAGTTCATCATATCGCCAAGTGCAGAACCATCTATAGATTGAAGTTCTAAACCAATGCCGACTTCTTCAAGCCATTTGACAATATAGAGCGCACTGTCTCTGTAATGCCATGCATAACCATCTGTTAAAAGTGCCATTCTGAAAGATAAAGTATCCCCCTCAGCATTCTTTCTCACTTTGACATCTCTACCGCTGATTTGAACGGTTTCAAAATCTGTAAAGCCCGCTTTTTCAAGTAGAGCAATTGCTTTTTCTGGACTGTACTCATGTTCGCCTGGTAAATGCCATTTGCCTGCTGAAGTTGGAACGATCGTCGTCCCTGCATAACCGACGCCTTTTAGAACATCGTCTACAAGCTTTTGCTTATCAAGTGCTAGATTAATGGCTTGTCTCACTTCTTTAATTTTAAGTGATTTGTTAACGGTTGATCTTGGATCATCCGAACTGTTAATACCAATCTCTGTTAATTTAGGTTGTAAATTCTTTAAGACCTTGACGTTGGGATCACTTTCAAGTTCTTCCGCTTGAGTGCCACTTGGTGAGAACATGTCTATGGATCCTGCTTTAAAAGCTTGATACATCGTATCTGAGTTTTCGAATAAAATGAATAGCAACCCATCTACATTTGGTTTTGTACCATAATAGTCTTCATATCTTTCGTATTCGAGTTCTGTGTTTTGCGGATTGAATTCTCCAACCAATTTCCAAGGTGATGTCCCAATCGGATTTGGATTTGTAAACTCAAGCATCTCTGCAAGTGGCATCGCACCAAAAATATGTTCTGGTACGATATAGATGACTTGAAGTGGTGTGTCTAGAAAATTGGCAACCGGTGTCTTCGTCGTGAATTTGACCTCATAATCGCCTAGCTTCTCAATCTTTTCAATTGATTTTACGTCAGCTTTTCTGCTAAAGCTCGCATTTTCGTTTTCCATGTTGTCTAAAATGATGCCATAAGTAAACATCACATCATCTGCATCGAAGGCTTCACCATCTTGCCATTTGATGCCTTCTTTGAGTTTAACCGTCCATTCGAGTCCATCATCAGAAGCTGTCCAACTGTCTGCTAAAATCCCTTTAAACTCAAGTGTTTTGGCATCCTGAATCACCAATGTTTCATACATGCGCAGTGCATTGTGATCCGCTTGCATGGTTTGTATGAAAGGATTCGTATTTGTTGGGAAAGCTGTAATCCCCAAGTTGACAATGTGTTTTTCAGCAGGCGTCTCAGCCGCTGGTGTCGAACCGCCATCAGTTTTAGAAGTCCCACAAGCTGTAAGACTTAATACCAATGTCAATATCAACAATAAACTAAAGATCTTTTTCATGTTTTTTCCCCCATTCTTTTAAATATATAAAAATGACTCTATGTCATTTTTTGCCCCCAAATATGCTATAAGCTATTTATATCTACTTTTATTATCTGCTTTTATGCCCATTTATATTTTATGCCTACTTATATTTTATGCTTCTAAGAGTAACGTGTCAAAATTCAGTTTTCCGTAAATACTCTAACGGTCATTCACTCTATATAGAGTACCCTTTTCCCATCGAGTTTAACAAGAGATTCCCCTGATAACGGCATACCTTATGTCACAGCAATAGAAGCTTTAAGCTGCTTTATAGAACGCGCAACCACTTCAATGGCAATTATTGCTCATTTCCTGATTTAAAAATATAGCTTATTTCCCGATTTCTGAATTCTGTTTATGGGTTGCCGCTTTATCTTACATTCTATATTTATTAGCAAATTTGATGCCATCTTTCACATATAGGCTTCTATCAATGGATACAAGCCCACTGACACCATTCTTAAAATGCATTCCGATCTTCTCTAAGTCTTTAATTACAAATGTTCTACCCTATCTTATGCCTTTTACAACTTTTTATAGCGACTTTAAAGCCTTTTTTGTCATTTACTATAATTACCACTGTTAAAGACACATCTGTCCTGAAAACAGGAAGACGGCCGACGATATCTAGGATTTCTCAACAATCACTTGTTTCTCACCTGAGTAGATCAAATGTCATTCCAATTGAATCCTGTTTGATCGGAATCAAAACATAATCGCCCTCAAGAGACTCCCAAGACCCCTCTTGAACATGAAGAGGCCTAAAGCAATTCAAAATAATTTGATTTACTCTAGACCTCTTCGTCAGATCTTTATGCCCTATTGACTTCTTCCAGTAAAAAACAACTTTATAAAGTCCTATATTTCAGATTGAATTCACTAAAAATATATCTTTGAATTTTTTCTAGTATTTTACTGTATCTCACATTCTTTTTCGCAATTAATACCAATCTACAAGTAATATCGTACTCAAGTTCTAAAAGTTTATATCTTGGATTTGCTGCCATGGATTTCGCAATGAAATCAGGAAGTATTAAAAGTCCTTCTTTGTGCAAAATCATATTTTGTACATATTCTGCGTTTAAAGCTGAAAAAACATGCTTCTTGCCCAACGGATTCAAATCGTTTGCATTTATAATTTGTAAGACATCATCCGTCGTAATAATGGTTTCTCTCAAAAATGATTGTAAGCTCAGATTATTCTTCTTTTCAAACCCATGCTGATGAGATACCAAACCCATAAGATTACAGGGCATCAGATTGCTTACATCATAATCGCCTGTGACCTCAAACTCTTTTTGCGGCGATAATAACAGGGAGATATCCATTGTCTTTATAAAATTAGGACTGATTAAAGATAATTTATCCGTCTCGTAATAGCTGATTGGCAAGCCAGGATTTAATGCACAGAATTCTGCTATGATTTTACCAAAGAAGAGATTCCCCAAAAACGGAGACACCGCTATTTTAATGGGAGCATCCAGATGAGTCCGTGTCATTTCAATGTTTTTCCGGATATTATGGAAATTATCAATAAGATTTGTGGCATCTGCAAATAAAATTTCACCCTCTTTTGTGAGTTCAAAGATTGCCCCATCTCTAATAAATAATCGAGAATCCAATTCTTCTTCCAAATGCCTAATAGACTTGCTAAGTGCTGGCTGAGAGACATAACAATTTGCAGCCGCCTTTGTAAAGCTTTTCTCTTTAGCTACCTCTACAAAATATATGAGCTGTTTAATATCCAAAAAATCACAACCTTCTTTTTATTCTGTTCCGGTGCTCGTTGCTTCCCTCACCATTAGAGCAATATTATCTGCAAATCTCATCACCACTTCATCTAGAATATCTTCTCCAATTTCCATGCGATGGTAATTTAAAAAACTAAGACTTCTCATCATGCCAGCAACAACTTCAGTTCTTATGGGGCAAATTAAATCATTTGCTGAAATCCAACTATCGATAATTTGGCAGAGTTTTTCACTGCTCAACCTTTTGAATTCTCTTAACCTTTCGTGCCCAGCTTGATCGAAAATAGATGAGACAGTTGAAGGTTCATAGGCTTTTGATAAAATAGGATGTTCCAACAAGTGACGTCTGTTCTCAATAATATAGGCCAGCAATAAATCGGATAGTTTACCTTTTTTATATAAAAATAAACTTTCCATCTTGCCATTCAACTTTTTCCATTCCCTCTCATACAGATCAAGATAAAAAGCACCCTTTGAACCATAAAACAGATAAAATGTACCTTTTCCAATATGTGCTTCTTTTGTAATGTCTTCAATAGTTGTTTTTCCGACACCAAATTTAGTGAATAAAACCATCCCTGCATCCAGAATCTTATCTTGAATGAGCTCTTTTTCTTCTGGTGAAAAATGTCTCGGCATTTACATCATCCCCTTAACAATCAAATTTTATGCATTTCCCCATTCATATAAGGGATCTCTTGAAAGTCTGTGTAAGGCTTTTTTTTAGTATATCAAACCGAAAAACAATGTCAATGACCAAAATTCATTTATAACCACTGGTTATAAGTTATGAATTATTGGTATTTCACAACATTAAAGTATCACTATATAATCACATTAGATATTGTGTCAGAAAATTCAGACGATTATTTGATTTACCAGAGAAATGATATCAAAAAGGGGGACAAGCAAAAAAACATCTCAAAATTAGCTCTAGGTAGGGAAACGCAGGCAATCATTTATTTGGGTAGTAACAATGGTTAAGGAGTCAACATCCTAACCAACAATCTATTTAGGAGGATTAATATGATTGAATCTTCAAACAAGAATGACATTCTTATTGTGACCACAGGGATTTTATGGGGCGCTATAACCATCATGGCATGGGTAGGCTACTGGTATCAAGGCATTTTCGTTTCTTTCGTCATGATGTTGCTGTACCTCATTGCTGGTGCCAAGCGCCATGGCAAGCTCGAAAAAGGGTTTATGTTGTATCCTATTTTAGCTTGGTTTGTACTTTGGGTAGTCAGTTTTAGACTGGTGGGCTATTATTCAACTCTTTTCAGAAATAACGCCCCCACTTTTACCGTTATGGGGTTTCATCCTTCTTTTGCATGGCTATTCATAGCATGGGTAGGCTCTGTATTAACGCTATCTTTGGGCTTTTACTACAACAAAGACAAGTGGCTTTCTCAAGAAGACTGGGCGTCCTATCAGGCAAAAATTAAATCCCTGAACCAAGAATTGAACAAAGGAGGTAAATTGTATGAGTAATAGTGCAAGAGTTGCCATTGCACTTTGTGCATTTGGTATTATAGTCGTTTCTCTTTTAATAGGCTGGTGGTCTAAAAAGAAAATGAGTAACGCCCAATCCTTCTTTGGAAGCACCGCATTATTTGGTCCAGCCGCTGTGGGATTGGCAACGATGTCAGCAGCAGCCAGTGTTTTTGCCGTAATGGGTGTTCCCGGTAATTTCTACGTGCTTGGCAATACCATCAATCTCTGGATTCTGTCCTCGGGTGGCTTTGCAATGAGTTATATTATTCTAGGCAAAAAGATGCGCGCTATGGCTGAAATCGCTCCGATCTCAACTCTAGGAGATGTAGCCGCTTTACGCTTTGAAAATCACCGAGGCATCAAACTGGTCTTCGCTATATTAATTTTCCTTGCCAGCATTGCTTATCTTTCTTCTCAGATTAAAGGCGTTACAGTTCTATTTGGATATTTACTGGGCTGGTCTCCTTTGACTTCCGCACTGATTATTTTTGGCGTTCTCATCATCTACACCGCTATCAGTGGGGATGTGGGTGGCTTGTTGACCCAAGCTTTTCAAGGGTTTGTCATGGTGATTGCAGGCATCATCTTGATCATTTCTTTCTATGTTATTACTGGCGGTATGGGGAATGCAGTGATGACTATTGCTGCTATGCCAACGGTAACAGGTGCCGGTATTACCAAAACATTTTCACCTAACATGTTAGATGGTTGGGGCATAGCCACTAATGGCACCACAATGGCATTCATCATTATGCCTATGATTGGACTGTTGGGACAACCCGCTATTTTATCCAGAATGTATGCATTAAAAGACCCTAGAGATATGCCCAAAATGGGATTGTTCGCATCTGTAGCACATTTATTTGTTTCATTTTTAGCGGTCGTTGCAGGGATGGGGGCTATGTATTTAGTGGCCAGCGGCAAAATCATGCCTTTAGAAAATGCAGATAGTGCGATTCTTGCTTTTTCAGAATATGTGGGGGTCATCGGACAAATTTTCACCTATGCCGCCGTGATCAGCGCAGCATTATCCACTTCCAGCATGTTTTTAACCATGGCTTCAGGAATGATTGCTAGAGATGTTCCCGATGCACTTGGCATCAAACTCAGTTCTCAAAAACAAGTCACTATAGGCCGTGTGGCAATGATCGTCCTCGGTATTGCAACCATCATATTCACTCTGAAAAGCGGTTCTATGGTTGCCATGTTGACGACACTTGGCTATGGTACTTTTATTACCGCTACATTCCCTGTCTTCGTGATCGGGTTATTATGGAAGGGTTGCAGCAAAGAGGGTGCTTTTTCAGGCCTTTTAGTATCCTTAATTTTGAACATCACCTGCATGTTTTTAGTAGGCACAGGCATCAAATGGCCAGGCGGGTTACCTTGGTACATGAACGTTATCGCTTTATCTATCCTAGTTACTATTGTGGTTTCCCTGTTCACAAAGGGGGCTAAAGGGGATGCGCTTGATCCTCGTGTCAAAGCCGCAATGGAATTGTAAATATATCACAAATTATAGGAGGTATCATCAAGTCAATGAAAAAAGAATATCTAAAAAAAATCGGTAATTTCGAATTCTATCTAATGGAATGGGAGGGCCTAAAAGGCCCCATCTTCTGCATCCACGCATTAACAGGTAATGCAAATCACTTTCAGTTAATTGCAAATACACTTGGCGGAGAATACCATCTCATCTCCTATGATCTCAGAGGCAGAGGCAACAGTTCTCCAGCAGATCCCGACAGCAACGTCATGAAACATGCTGAAGATGCCCTCGCCATTATGGAGGATCTCGGTCTTAAAAATCCATTGATTATCGGACACTCTATGGGCGCTTATACAGCCGCTATCATTGCGTCGCGCAGAAAAGATATCCGCGGTATTGTGCTCTTAGATGGTGCTGGCGTTGTCACTGAACAAGATGTTGAAAATATTGAACCTGCTCTGGAGAGGGTTCGAAATATATTTGAACAAAAAGAAGACTATGTCGAAGGCGCTCGCAAGTCATACGAAGCCATGGGCCTTGCTTGGAATGAAGTGCTCAGCAACAGCGTTAACCACGAAATTGGTCAAACCACTGAGGGTAAGTTTAAATGCAAAGGTAGTGCAGACGCCATCCATAGCGACTTAGTCAGTCTACTAGAATATCCCCATGAGTCTATTCTGCCTAATATCTCCTGCCCTGTATTATTGGTGTACGCAAAGGGTAGCCTAGGAAATGCACCGCTTTATTATGAGAAAGCGTATGATAAAACCAAAGCACTCATAAAACATTTAGACTACTATATTACAGATGCAAATCATTTTACGATGATGCATAAAGACATTCCTGAACTTCAAAACACAATACATCATTTTGTGGAAAAATGTTTTAAATAGACCGCTATAAAATAGATGGGTCTATAATTTGACAGGTCGTTAAAAAAAGGAGAAAGTCGATGAATAAAGTAAGATCGCTCGACGATGTTATCAACCAAGTCAAAGATGGTATGACAATCATGATCGGCGGATTCTTGGGGGTGGGCTCACCCTTGCAGTGCCTCGAAAAACTTTCTGAAAAGAACGTTAAAGACTTAACCGTGATTGCCATTGTCAATTCCTATCCTGGCGGTAATTTTGATCTAGCACCTCTGTTTAAACAAAAACAGATTCGTAAATTTATTACTGCACATTCGGGCACTTGTCCGGAAGCCATACAAGCTTACAAAAATGGAGAAGTTGAAATAGAATACTATCCCATGGGGACACTGATTGAAAAAATCCGAGCAGGCGGTGCTGGCCTAGGTGCCGTTGTTACACCAATAGGTGTAGATACCCTAGTGGAAAAGGGGAAGGAAAAAATCACGATTGACGGCAAACCCTATTTGATAGAATTACCACTTCGTGCTGATATCGCCTTTATAAAAGGTTTCCGAGCAGATACACTTGGCAATATCCAATATCGTGGCATTGCCATAAACAGCAATCCCGTCATGGCTTCAGCCGCTGATTATACGGTTGCGGAAGTCAATGAAATCGTAGAATTGGGATCTATTGATCCTGAAAGGGTTGGAACCCCATGTATTTTTGTAAATGCTGTCGTCGAGGGCTATCCAATCGCCGAACAGCAGGCACTCTATCGTGAACTTTGGATTAAAAGTGGCTATTTACACCCTAAAGCGGAATAACTGAAGACAGGAGGTCAACCCAAATGGATGCAAGAGAGAGAATAGTCAGGCGAACTGCACTGGAACTGCAAGATGGCGAAGTTGTAAATCTGGGATTCGGCATGCCAGTGGGCATTGCCAATTATATTTCACCCGAAAAGGCGATTATTTTCCAAACCGAAAATGGTGCATTGATGTTTGGCCCCACACCTGAACTGGGCAGCGAGGATTCAGACTTTGCAAATGCCGCCTCCCAACCCATTACATTACTACCTGGTTCAAGTATTTTTGACATTGCCACTTCTTTCGCTATCATAAGAGGTGGACACGTGGACGTCACCATCTTAGGGGCACTTGAAGTAGATCAAAGCGGCAATATTGCAAACTGGGCCATTCCTTTTGACGAAGTCAAATATTTGCCCGGTATGGGCGGTGCAATGGACCTTGTTGGAGGCGCCAAAAAAGTCATTGCCATACTAAAACACTGTGATAAAAATGGCAATTCTAAGATACTTCAGTCCTGTACACTCCCACTCACTGGAAAGGGCGTCGTTGACACGATCATCACTGATCAAGCCGTTTTTAGCGTAACCGAAAATGGCCTAGAACTTGAAGAAATTGCACCAGACTTAACTGTTGAAGCACTACAAATGGTTACGGATGCAAGCTTTACCATCAATCCTAACAAAGTTAGAGAATATCAAATGGGCTTTTAGGTTCAAAAATATTGTTTTAAATCATATAAAGCGCTATTGCAAATCTAGTCGTCTAGAGGCGCAATAGTGCTTTTATATCTAACAATTGTCCCCTCCTATATTCAGAGATAACATGATATAATGATAGAACTAAAGTAATGATACAATATCGTGATTATCAGGAGGATTGATTATGTCATCAAAATCGAATAATTTTTTTAAAGAAATTGAGTACATCGATGGTGTCACCATCATCGACAATAAAGGCATCATCCAATATTCGATCAAATTCAATCCTAATTTTTATCCTGAAATGATTGAAAAGGATATTATCGGTAAAAAATTGGATGAGGTCTTTACCAACATTAATCAAAAGACGAGCACACTCTATTCGGCCATCAACCATAAGAAAATCATACAGAAGAAGACACAAAAAATCACTGACATCACTGGATGTACCATAGAAACCATGAACGTTTCAATTCCAATTAAAGCCAACGGCGAAATCATCGGCGCCATTGAACTCTCTAAAGACATCACTTCACAAGGCGAACGCGAAAAATATATTTTTGAAATCGATAAAGCCATCTTTCAGCATAAATTTCTGCCCGAATATCGCCTAGGATCAGATCGAGCACGCTACACTTTGGAGGATATCATCTCTAATGACCCCAAAATAGAAGATATCAAAAATCAGATCACACACCTCTCGGACAACAAAGCCCCTGTTTTTATCTACGGTGAGACTGGCACCGGTAAAGAATTGTTCGCCCATGCCGTGCATAATGCCAGTGAGCGCAAAGACGGCCCATTCGTTGCTCAAAATTGCGCTGCTATCCCAGAGAATCTACTCGAAAGCATCCTATTTGGTTCGACAAAAGGCAGTTATACAGGTGCTATTGATTCTCCAGGTCTCTTTGAACTCGCAGATGGCGGCTCCCTATTCTTAGACGAAATCAATTCCATGCCCATTGGACTTCAGGCTAAAATGCTCCGCGTCTTAGAAGAAGGTTACGTGCGCAGGCTCGGCGATAAAAAAGAAAAGAAAGTAGATGTACGCATTATCAGCGCTTCTAACGAAGAACCCTTAAAATGTATTCAATCTCATAAGTTGCGGCAAGATATTTACTATAGACTTTGTGTGCTCTATTTTGCAATTCCGCCTTTACGCCATAGACTTAATGATATTAAACCCTTAATGGATTTTTTTATCACTCGTTACAATAGACAACTCGATCGAAACATCACAAAAGTATCTAAAAATGTCTATGACTTTTTCACAAGCTACCATTGGCCAGGTAATATCCGAGAGCTTGATCACTTTCTTCAATATGGCATCTCTAAAACACATAAAGATGAAGAAATCTTAGAGTATCATCATATCGAACAGCGTATCACGGACATCAAAGCCATTGAATATGAACCTTCAGATTATGACCAAATTGAATTGCAACCTTTAAAAGAAGCTGTGGAAAATGTAGAACGTCAATTGATCCAAAGAGCAATTCAAGAAACTGGTGGAAACGTTTCAAAAGCATCTCGTATTTTAAAGATGCCTCGACAAACTTTGCAAAGAAAAATAGATTTATATAACCCTTGAGAAGGTGTCCCTCACTTCTCAAAGTGGGCGTCCAAACGCCAACTGAATGCAATCCGTTAGGATTGCACAAGGGTTACGAAGGTAGCGAAGTGGACTGAGTATGTAAGAGGAAAACTTGAACATGTATTCAGTGATCAAGTTACGAAGGTAGCGAAGCTGACTGAGTACGTAAGTGGAAGACTTGAACGTGTATTCAGTGATCAAGTTACGAAGGTAGCGAAGCGAACTGAGTACGTAAGTGGAAGACTTGAACGTGTATCCAGTGATCAAGTTACGAAGGTAGCGAAGCGAACTGAGTATACAATTTTATTACGCTCAATACAAAATAAAAGGTGATGTTATCAAACTGCCCATAATGTAACAAAAATGCCCAAAATATAACATTATGACCGAATTGTTATGTTTTGGGCACCTTTTTTTGTCACTTTAATGGCAGAATTGATATATATATAACAAAAATAATCTCATTTGCAACCATTTTCGCATGGATTTAAGGCCATTTCCATCAAATTTTGCTCTAAAACTTGGCACGATAATTGCCATTATATCTAAGTAATCTTAATCAAATGGACAAGATGAAAGGATGAATATTATGAAAATAGGCATTTTAAAGGAAGTAAAAGAAGGCGAATCACGGGTTATTCTCACACCCGTTGAAGTTAAAGAATTAATTCAAAGCGGTCATGAGGTCTTTGTTCAAAAATCTGCTGGTGCTTTGGCTGGCTTTGAAGATGAAGCCTATAAAAAATCTGGTGCTACTATTTTAGAATCCAAAGAAGCGCTCTTTGACAAAGTCGATTTTATCACTAAAGTGAAAGAAATAGAGCCTTCTGAATATGCACTGCTCAGAGAAGATCAAATCATCTTTACTTGTATTCACCCAGCAGCTAATCCAGAAGAGGTTCAAGTCTTACTGGATAAAAAGGTGATTGCTTTCACTGCAGAAGACACACATAAGTACGGTTCACCAAATTGTGAAGCAGCTGGAAAACTCGGTGCTATTATGGGGACCTATCACCTACTCAGCATCAACGGCGGCAGAGGGCAGTCCATCTTCGGAATTGGGGGCGCACCCGCTGCGAAAGTGCTCGTTCTTGGTGCTGGAATCGTTGGTAAAGGTGCCGTAGATATACTTGCTTCGTTGGGAGGACAAGTGTATTTGATGGATATCAATGTTGGCATACTCCGAGACTCGCAATATCAGTTTTCAAAAAATGTGACAACTATGATTTCCAATCGCTCTAATATTCAAAGTATTTTAGGCGATATCGATTTGGTCGTAAATTGTGTAAAATGGCCTAAGCATCGAAAAGATCACTTGATTTATGAGGAAGATTTAAAACTGATGAAGAAGGGTTCTGTGATCGTAGATGTGAGTGCAGATGTTGGCGGTGCTGTAGAATCCTATAGACCGACAACACATTTGGAACCAACATATGTCATTAACGGCGTCTTGCACTATGGTGTTGATAACATTCCAGGTGCTGCACCGCATACGGTTTCCAAAGCTTATGCAGCTTCCATCTTTCCACATATCCTTTCCATTGCGAACAACGGAATCACAGAGGCCTGCGTAAAAGATGGTTATCTCAGAAGAAGTCTGTGTGTCTATAAGGGGGCATTGACACACACTGAAACAAGCGTTATCCAAAAGAGACCATTTACCTCACCTGAAACCGTATTGGATATCGCCGATCGAAAGGATTTGAATCTTGCACCAAGTGCAACCACAACTCATATCGGGTAGGTGACAAATTGTAACTTTGAAGTTTATTATTAATAAGGGAGGCAATATTATGGATGGCATGACACATATGGGGTTTATTTCTGTGATTCCAGCAGTAATAGCAGTTGCTCTAGCATTTAAGACAAGGAATACTGTTTTTTCACTATTCATCGCTATTTTTATTGGTGTATTACTCACTGGTGAAGGTTTGATGGCATTTCCAACACTACTCAAAACATCTCTAGGGACAACGAGTTTCTCATGGATTCTTCTACTTGAAATATTTATTGGGATTCTCATCGCTTTTTTTCAGAGAACAGGTGCCATACAGGGCTTTACAGAAGTTATGAAAAACAAGAAACTCTCTCGCAAAAAAATTCAATTAACCGCTTGGGTTATGGGGATGTTCGTATTTTTCAGCGACTACTTCAGTCCACTATTTGTTGGGTCAACCATGAGAAGTTTATCCGATGATGCTAAAATTTCGCGTGAAAAGCTTGCTTATATAGCAGATTCAACGTCTGCTCCCGTGAGTGTTCTCGTTCCAATAACAGGTTGGGCAGTCTTTATATCAGGTCTACTTGTGGGGATTGGACCTGTGGAAACGGCTGAACAGGGCATGCTTATCTTTACAAAAGCAGTTTTCTTTAACTTCTACGCAATCATAGCAGTTGTATTAGTAGGCCTTTTTTCAGCAGGCATTATTCCTGAATTTGGACCGATGAAAAAGGCAGAAAAACGTGCTTTAACTGAAGGCAAAGTCTTACGTGATGGCGCTGAGCCACTCGTTGGAGAAGAATTGACTGATACACCACCGTATCCAGGTATTAAAACGCATGTCTTTTTCGATTTTCTTTTTCCAGTCTTTATCGTCATCTGTATTGCAGTGGGTACCTTTATCACACTTAAATCTGCGAAAACAATGGAAGCTTTCTTAACCGCTTCTGTTGTCTTAGGCATTATTATGCGTATCCAAGGCATTCCTTTTAAAGATATCATGGATACTGCAATGAAAGGCATGAAAGGGATTATGCCAGCGATTATCATTTTAGCACTTGCTTACTCTATCAACGGTTTGAGCAAGCAAATGGGCACGGCAAACTACATTATTTCCATCACTGAAACTTGGTTAACTCCCAACTTATTGCCTTTTGTAACGTTCTTAATTGCAGCGACAATTTCATTTTCAACAGGTTCCTCTTGGGGTACCTTTGCCATTGTAATGCCAATTGCTGCACCTCTAGCTTTTAATTTTTCAGGCAATGAAATCACTTTCTTAGTATTGGCCACTGTATCCGCAGTTGCTGGTGGTGGTGTTTTTGGAGATCATTGTTCACCACTTTCTGACACGACAATTCTAGCATCCACTGGTGCTGCAGCTGACCATATAGATCATGTAAAAACACAAATTCCTTATGCACTTACCGCTGCTGGATTTGCTGCCATTTTATACCTCATCATTGGTTTTGTCGTATAGTTTTACCATATCGTTTTATTGATTTCATTTCATTGATTTCATTTCATTGATTTCATTTTCTTGATTTTGTTTTATTAATTTCGTCCTAATGAAACGTCAGAAAATTCAATGTCACGAAAGAACCCCCTTATCGTTAGAATTTGATTCTGACTACAAGGGGGTTCATTTTTCAAACTTGCTTATATGCAGAGTAAAAGTTCCTGAAAATCCAATCCGTTTTCAAATACATTCGTTACAAATGCTTTAGCTTTATCATATCTTTCAAAGGTTTTTTTAGCCGATTCAACATTGGAAAACACCTTCCAATACCCACATAGAAGGCATTCAGATTTAGGCTCTAAAAATGCTTTCACATCCAGAATTGGATAGCCTAAAAAAATACCAATTTCATGAGGGCATCCCGCTTCAAAATTCGTGCTCAGCTGATATAGAATAACGTCCAATGAGTCTGATAGCACATATCCCATTGATTCCAGAAATTGAGAGGCTTCAGTCGTACTGAGAATACTCATTAACTCAATTAAATTATAAAGTAAGATAACAAGGTGATTTTCACTATGTTTCAGTACAAATATTTTCACACCAAATAATTTTTCGATCCTTGGCTGTTGATCTTCAAAATTTTTTATCAAAGTAGGTTTATTCTTTATACAGAATAAGGAGGCTGGTTTTTCACCTAAAATCGTTGGTGCGCAGTTTATAGCCATCTGCCTATAAAGCTGATTGAACGCATCGTTTTGAATTTTTACAATTTCGTTCTTCTCTATATTTTTATTCATCATACATTTTTAACTGTTCGCAAGTTGCTTTCCAAATTCAGTACATTCATCTAGGCCTGATTGATCTGGTGTTTCATTAATGATGAGACCATCGGCAATTAAGTCAGCGCCATAATTTCTCATACGTTCTTCCCAATCTCTCATCCATTCGCCAGCACCCCATCCATAGGAGCCAAATAGCAAAATCTTCTTCCCCTTTACGAGATCTTGAATACTATCAATAAAAGGCTCCATCTCCACTTCTTCCAAGACTTCTGCCCCCATTGAAGGACAACCCAGTGCAATATGACTATAACTATTAATGTCTTCTATTGAAGCTGATCCAACGTCCTTTAATATGACCTTTTCGCCTGCATCTTCTATGCCTTTGCAAATGGCCTCTGCCATAGTTTTTGTGTTCCCACTGCCACTCCAATAAATTACCATTACTGTTTTCATTGCATGATTCCTCTCTTTCCAAATTGTATTTTATTGATAATGATTATCATTTACATCTAAGAACTAATATATCGAATATCCGTTTATTTGTCAACCATTTCACAAGAAATTCATATGCCATTTATGCTTCATATAACAATTTATGCTTCATACAACATTTCATGTCTTTCCGCTTTAATTAGTGTTATCATTTAACTATAAGGTACAAATAGAATCTAAATAACATCCAATTCTACATTTATAAATTAAGTTTATAAGGAGGCAACACTATGGTTAAAATTGCAACCGTATCTGATCCAATAGAACTTGAAATGCTCAAAGAATTATTTGCAGATAATGGTATTGAAATAATGCCACAGCATAGGGAGGCCGGGGAATTTCTGACCCTTTATATGGGAACTTCGAACTACGGCATCGATATTTTTGTTTCAGAGGCAGACGAAGAAGCAGCAAAAAAACTACATACGCTCTATTTTAGCGAAATACAGACTATTGATGAAGCTTCTCTCATGGCCCAGGCAGAAGAAGCCATCAATCCTGAAGATGATTTTGAGGATGATTTTGAGGATGATCCTGATCCATCTGAGGATTAACCAAAAAGCCGTTAAAATGATTTCTAAATTTCAAGATTTCATTTTAACGGCTTTTTTATTTTTGTATTTTAAAAATGGCGTTCACATGGGGAATAGATCTGCAAGGTTATGATGTCATTGCTCTCACAATTTCCATAAACCTTTCGCCATAAAGATCGTATTTTTTCTCCCCAATACCCTTAATTTCTATAAACTCAGCCTTGGTTTTAGGCGTGTATTCTGCAATATCTTCAATCACTGCATTTGAAAAAATAATATAGAGCGGCACCCTTTTCTCTTCCGCAAGCGTCCGTCTGAGATCGACCAATGCATTATAGAGTTCAGGATTCGAACCGGTATGTCCTTTGGCTTTTTTACTTTTGGTTTTTTTGCTTTTAGAAGACGAGACATGCCTTTGTGATTGTTTCATCATCACAGTTCTCTGACCTTTTAAAATTTCTTGTGATAAAGCATTGAGCTTTAAGACTGGGAATTCATCAGTGGTGATGCTCAAATAGCCCTCTGCAATTAAAAACATCGTTAAATCCTTCAGTTCTTGAACCGATTTTTCCTTTAAAATACCATAAGTCGAAACCTCATTGAGCTTCCAATCTATGATTCTTTGAGCTTTTGAGCCTCTTAAAACATCTATGACAAGGTTCATGCCGTACCGCTGACCCACTCGATATACACATGAAAGCAATTTTTGTGACGTAAGCGTTTCATCTATAAGTTCTGATGTGTCTAGACAGTTGCCACAATACCCACACTGTGTTTCTGGATCTGGCTCTCCAAAATAACGCATAATTTCACCATTTAAACAAGCACTGGTATGACAATACTGAACCAACGCTTGAAGATTAGAAAGCATCATCCGATACCTGATAGGGTCATTGGTCCCCTGTGCAATCAGTAGCTTTTGCTTGACGATATCAGAGGCATCGTACATGAGCAAACACTCGCTTTCCTCACCATCACGTCCCGCTCTACCCGCTTCTTGATAATAAGCTTCCATGTTTTTAGGCATATTGTAATGGATGACGAATCGCACATCAGGCTTGTCAATCCCCATGCCAAACGCATTGGTCGCCACTATAATTTGCTTTTTATCCAGCATAAAGGCATCTTGCGTTTTATTGCGTGCTTCTGTACTCATGCCCGCATGATACGCCGCCACAGAATACCCTTCTTTTTTAAGTTTATCCGTTAAAGATTCCACCGTTTTACGAGTGGCACAATAAATAATGCCCGTGTGTTCTTTAGGTACTTTTTCAAACCACTCTTTTAAATAATCGTATTTTTTAGTGGGTCTAATCACTTTGTAAATCAAGTTTTCACGCTTTACGCCTGATATTTTCACAAAGGGATCACGAAGCTTTAAAAGCTCTAAAATGTCTTCTCTGACTTCTTTTGTGGCGGTGGCAGTGAATGCCGCTATGATGGGTCTCTTACCAAGTTGATCGATCCATTCAGATATATTTTTGTAACTCGGTCTAAAATCATGCCCCCACTGACTGATGCAATGCGCTTCATCCACGGCAACTAACTGAATATTAAGATGCCTTGAAAGCCTTGTGAATTGCGAAGTCATCAAGGCCTCTGGCGCTATGTAGACCAATTTATATTCGCCTTGTGAGATGCCCTCAAGACGTGTTCTCATCTCTTGTGCCGTGATGGAACTGTTGAGAAAAGTCGCTGGAATACCATTTTGAAGTAGTGCTTCCACCTGATCTTTCATCAATGCAATCAGTGGAGAGATTACCACTGTAACGCCTTCAAGCATCATGGCTGGCACTTGGTAGCAGATGGATTTCCCGCCACCTGTGGGCATTATAATCAAGGCATCTTGGCCTGAAACAATTTGTTCTATTATAGATTCTTGACCTTCTCTGTAAGCGTCATAACCAAAGTATTTTTTTAAAATTGTATGCATTTAAAACTCCCTCTAAGTTTATTGGATGAATAGAGTCTTCGGATTTTATTATAACATACCCTAGCATGTTTTTATCTATATGATCAAGTACGGTGTTACTCTAATGTCAAGAGATAAACAGCCATAATTCAAGCAATAAATTATTCTGAAAGCTGCATCATCTTGTAAACCGTGTTTGCATTTCTAATGGTGATGCTTTTGTAAACAGATGAACCCACAACCTTTGACCAACGTGTTTTTGAAAAAGTTTCAATAGGCGCAGACCAAAAGATGACCCGACCATAATGAGCCACTTTTTCATATTCAGGTTTAATTGCGCCAACTTCTCTAAACACTTCTTCTACAGTCATAGGAGGCAATATAAAGATTGCATTGTGCTTTAATGCCTTGTCATGTCCCCACCATGTAGGTGCATGATCAAGCGCTAAAACGAGATCATCAACAGATACAATCATGGCTGGAATATTGAGCTGAAAATGATCTGCAATTAATACTTCACATTTTTCTTTTAACTTTTTTTCATCTGTATAATCACTGGAAAAAATTATATTACCACTGTTGATATAGGTGACTACCTCTTTAAATTCATTTTGCTCAAATAGTACCTTTAATTCAGACATTGATACCTTGTTTTTTCCACCCACGTTTATACCTCTCAGAAAAAGAACATATTTTTTCATTAGAATCATCTCTCGCTTTCTTCAGAATTTTTCACATATTAAAGACCAACCACTTTTATATGATAAAATGCACATCCCCTGCTTAGAATATGGACTCAAAAATTATTTCTGCCACTCTTTTATGAATCACTTCTGATACATGTATGCCATCCTCTAAAAAGTGGTCTCTTATTGTGCCTTCCTCTAATAAGTGGGTGCCAATATCCAAACAAGTCACACTTTTCTCTGAACTATATTGAATTAACAAATGCCTTAATTCTGTCAAATCAGCATTGATTTTCTTGTAATCCATATCTGTAAACCACGTTTTTTCAGCGAGGTCTTCATTGACAGGCAGCGAGGTCAAAATTATAGGCTCAATTTTATGTTTTTTGCAATGTTCGATCATTAGAGCAATGTTATCTACAACGTCACTTACTCTGCCTTTTAAAAACAAATCATTCGTTCCGCCCATGATCAACACTTTATCAGGTCTACAGTTTATGACATCTTTTATAAATCTGTTTTTCATTTCAGTGGTGGTATTACCTGGCACACCCTTATTGATTATTTTCATCCCCAACTTCACAGATAATACACTCACCCAGCTTTCTGAGGCTTTAACCCCATAACCAAATGTCAAACTATCCCCAATACAGACTATATTCATTTAACGACCACCTTTTTCTACTTTTATATAAATCATTAGTTTTCGTCCAGCTTAGAGGCAGGAATATTCAGCCTGCTCTAAGCGGTTAGACGAGAACGGGTCCGGCAAAACAAAGTTTTGGTGGACAATGATTATCATTAGTTTTCGTCCAGCTTAGAGGCAGGAATGTTCAACCTGCTCTAAGCGGTTAGACGAAAACGGGTCCGGCAAAACAAGGTTTTGGTGGACAATGATTAAAACAACAAGATTTGAGCCGAAAGATTTTCTCCGAGGTTTCAATCGGGAAAATCGTCAGTGAAAATCGGTTTGAGGCATCGAAAGATGGCTCAAATGTTGTTACCATCAGTACGTCTCTTCTAATTATACAAAATTTTTACTCTTTCCAGTTACTCATTTCTAATATTTATCTAGTGCACAGAGAATAAGCCCCTGTCCTTTGTTCAATAAAACATATGATGCTGTAACATTTCCCTATTCAACCTAATATGATAACATTATAATAGAGCAAGCAGATAGAGTCATATTATGACTTTATGCATCGTTTAAACGATTTGGTCTAGCAGTCTTCTTTAGACCTTCAATGGAGCAAGAGATTTTTTACTTGGGGATTTTTAGGCATCCTCGTTGCAGTTGCAAAAGAATTGATAAATTATTTTTTTAGACACAAAATATTTGAGACAGCTGATTTTTTTATTGATATTGTAATCGCATTTCTTGTTTTTGGTCTATCCTCTTTTGTACTTTTTAAAGATGAATCCAAACACGTTGATTAGACAAATAAAAAGTCAAACCTTACCACATTTATTAGGAGTAAGATTTGACTTTTTTATAGGGTTTTATTTTTTTTAGAGTTTTTTTTTTGGGTTTCATTTTTTTTGTGCACATTTGCATTTTGTATTTAATTCATCAGCTCTTTGTTTTTGCCTATTCTTAACCTTACACTGCCCAAATCATCTCGTCAGTTTGTACTTCAACATGCTCTCTGACCAATCCAATTCTTGAAACATTGATCAAATGTTTATACGTAAAGTTTTCAGAGATTGAATTGTTACCCCAACTGCCACAACCCAATGTCGTTGTTGGTGCGAATCCGTTGTAAAAACTGCCACCAGCAGTTGTTGCAGACGGTGCGTTTACCACCAATCTAGAAACCGATAACGCCATCCCCGCTTTTTTAATATGACCGAGATTATTAGAATGAATTGAAGCACTGTGGCCATTGCCTTCGAATTCTAAATTTGTTTTAGCGATATGAATTGCTTCATCAATCGTCTTGTATTTGAATGTAGACATCACAGGGCACATTTTTTCTTTACATAAAACATCTGCATTGCCAATGCCTTTTGCCTCTAATAAAATCACTTTTGTGCCTTCTGGAACCTTAACGCCTGCAATTGCAGCAATCTGCTGAACCGATTGACCAACAACATCTTTATTAAGGTGATCCCCTTCAAAAAGAGTTGCTTTTAGTTTTTCGTGCATTTGCTCATCTCTTACTAAAAAGGCGCCATTTGCTTCAAATGCCTTTATCACTTCATCATAGTCATCTTCATGTGCAATAATCGTTTGTTCTCCAGAACAGATGATGCCATTATCAAAAGCTCTACCCGTAATCATTTTAATAGCCGTTTGATTGAAATCTACATCTCTATCCACGATGCCTTGAACATTGCCAGCACCTACGCCAAATGCTGGTTTACCCGATGAATAAGCCGCTTTCACCATACCCATACCGCCTGTTGCAACGACAACATCAACTGCTTGCATGAGTTCATTTGTGAGCTCAACTGAGGGTTCTGTAATAATTTGAATCAAATGTTCGGGTGCACCTAATTTTGCCAATCTCTCGTTGATCAACTCAACTGTGTGGGCACTGCATTTTTTTGCTCTTGGATGTGGTGCAATGATAATGGCATTTCTACCTTTAAGTGCAAACATAGAATTGCACATTGGTGTTACAATTGGGTTTGTTGTTGGCGAAACTGCGCCTACCACACCGATTGGTTTAGCAATTTCGATGATATTGGTTTCTGGGTTGAAGCTGATTTCATCCACTGACTTTTTATCTTTAAGGTCATTCCAAATAACTTTGGCTTTCCCTTTATTCTTCTCCACCTTGTGCTCATAAACGCCCATCTTGGTCTCTTCCACAGCCATTTTTGCAAGCAACTCAGCATTGTCATAAACAACTTTGCCAATCTCTCTAACAATACGATCCACTTGTTCTTGGTTATACCCTTCAAATTTCTTTTGAGCAATTCTAGCATTTTTTATCATTCCATTAATCATTTTGAAACCTCCTATTAAAATAAACGGCTATAGATGCCACGGATGTCTTCTTCAGTAAAATTAACATAGTTATTTGCCAATAATCTTTGTTGTCCTGTGACTACCTTTTCTGTAAAGAGGTCAATCTCTTCACTCGTCATCCCATAACTTTTAAGTGGCTTTTTAGGTAATAATTGAGATAAAAACAATTCCAGTGTATCAAATGCCTTTTCTTTTTCACATTTGAGTGATTCAGAAAGTATTTCACAAAGCACTTCAATTTCACCTTGCGGCTTGAGCGCCATGTAATGTCTGAAAACCGCTGTGAAAAATTGATAATTGGCTTCACCATGCGGAACATGATATTTGCCGCCCAGTGGATAGGACATCGCATGAACAGCACCAACACCAGCAGTTCCAAAAGCAATTCCCGCTAAGTTGCTTGCAATCGCCATTTCATTGAACTTTTCAAAACGATGCTTTTCACCTTTTTCAATCAATTCACTGTACACTTCTAAAATCATTTCAATGGCTTGGATACTATATGTTTTGGTATAGACATTTGCCTTTGGCGACACATAGGACTCCACTGCATGAATGAGTGCATCCACTGAGCTGTAAAGGTAAAAACTGTATGGCAATCCCACCATTAGGTTCGGTATAAGGACCGCATCATCTGGTAATAAGAGATCATCTGCAAGCCCCATCTTCGTTTGCTTTGTGGTCAACTCCGCAATGGTAATATTGGTCACTTCACTGCCTGTACCACAGGTTGTTGGCACTGCAATCAACTGAGCTCCCTTTATGAGCGGCACTTTTCTTTCAAAAGCATCCACAACATTTGTTACGCCTTTTAGAACCAAAAGTTTAGCGATATCAAGTACTGTCCCACCGCCAACTGCAACGATTCTTTCATAAGGCGCTTTTAAAGCTTCCACTAAAATCGCATTCATCATAAGATCTGTGGGCTCACCTGTACCAAAAGCTTCTTGCATAATTGCTCTTGCCTTTAAATCAAGTGGCTTGATGAAAGGATCGTAAAGGAATCCATTTGTAAGTATTAAATCTTTCTCGCCAATTTGAAATTGCTCTGCAAAACCCGCAAAGTTATCAAATTGATGCAGTTTTGTTTTCATCTTTAACAATTCCATAGCTTCTCTCCTAAAATGTGATTTATGGTTAACGACCTTATTAGCCAATTCCTTTTTCCTTGAACGCTACTTCATCTTACATATACGTTTCTTTGAGCTTGAGATGAACCCGTACCATGCATAGTCTCTGTCCTATAGCCCGCTACTACAGTTCCAAGCATCCTATTTCATATTCCTCTAAAAATAGTCATTCTGCTTTCATTTTCCAACTTCAGGGGGTTTGCTTAAACTTTCAATACAAGCGTATTGCGTCATTAATGCCATAATCAACTCTCCTTTTCGATTAGAATGGTTTGATTGTCTTTTTTTTAACACACTTTATATATAAGCAATATGTATGCCAAAACTCTATGCAAGTTCAAAAATATAAATTTCATTTTTCAAACTCACTGTATTTTCAACGTTTAGATTGAAATTTATTTTTTTTGCATTTCTTATTTTGAATTATTGATTGCAAAATAAAATGGACACCTCAAATTTTAGATGCAAAATTGCAACAAATTTAAGCTGTCCATAAAACCAGACGCTTTAGCAAGAATAGTTTGAGACTTTTTTAACAATTGCTGCGTTATTGCAACGCGTTGCATTTATGCAGCACCCTCTACTATTCTGTTTTTAATAATGAAAGTTCATGAAGGTATTTTGTCCTTTTTCTGACGAAAGTAGAACCATCTATCCCCAAAGAACGTGCCGCATCTCTTACATTCCCATATTTCTTAAACGCATCCTGTATCATAGCATGTTCCAATTTGCCGACGGCTTCCTTAAGCTTTAATTCGCCTTCAACGACAACTTCATCATCAGAAGGACTTCTCACCTCTAAGGGTAAATCTTTTTCTCGAATCAGTTGATCTGCTGTCATGATGAAAACACGCTCGATCACATTTTGAAGCTCTCTGATGTTACCCGGCCAATTGTAGTTTGCAAAAGATTTATAAACCTCTTTGTCAAACTTCTTGTTTTCATCATAGAGCAAGTTTAACTTTTCTAAGAAATTATTAGCCAGAGGGATTAGGTCTTCAACACGATCTCTCAGCGCGAGCACATGCAAGGGAATAATGTTGAGTCGATAGAACAAATCTTTTCTAAAAAGGCCTTGTTCTATCATTTGCATTAAATCTTGATTGGTTGCTGCAATGATTCGGACATCAATTTTAATCGTTCCCACACTGCCCACGCGCTGTATTTCTTGCTCTTGAAGCACTCTGAGCATTTTTGACTGTAAATTGAGGGGCAACTCGCCAATTTCATCTAAAAAAATGGTCCCCCCATTCGCTTCCTCAAAGAGCCCTGTTTTACCATTGGAATTGGCCCCTGTGAAAGCGCCTTTTTCATAACCAAAAAATTCAGACTCCATAAGGTTTTCAGGAATTGCACTGCAATTGACCTTTATGAGTTTTTCGTTGCACCGATCGCTGTGCTGATGAATAAATTTTGCCATGATTTCCTTGCCAACACCCGTCTCACCAGAAATCAAAACCGTGGTATCATGCCTTGCTGCTCTGATGGCACTTTCCATGAGCTTTTTCATTTCTATATTCCTAGAAATGACTTCTGCTGGCCGATTCATTTTTTTTCTAAGGCGTTCAAGCTCTGAATTATACAAGTTCATTTTCAGTTCGTTTTCTTTAAGGGCTTCTCTAAGTTCCAAAAGCTCAGTGACATCTCTCACATTGTTAACCACCATTTCAATCTCATTATTTTCATCGAAAACAGGAGTTCCCGTGACGAGGACCACTTTACCACCCGCCAATTCTTGTTGGATGGTCATCGCTTCTTTATTTTCAAGCACAAGCATGGTGCACGCTTTAGAAATGATCCCTTGCTCAACGAGCACATTGATGCTTTTCCCTATAATATCGCCTTGCTTGAGCCCTGTGATGCGCTCGTATGCTTTATTAACCCTTAACGTTATCCCATCCCCATCCGTAATATAAATACCATCATAGGAGGAATCCAATACGACATCCAGTTTTCGGGTCAGCTTCTTCACTCTCTTTAGTTCATCTACCATATCACCGTAAGCTTCACAGGTCTCTTTGCCACAAAAGGGTTTTCTGAGTTGCTCTTTAATATTCGCCATAATATTTCCTCTACTTTTTACTTTGAAGCGTATTCCGCTTACATTATAGCATATACCGATTTGACTTGGACTTTTAATTACTGCTAATATTTGCATTATGCTATATAATTTAATTATCTTCACATTATCATACTAGATAATAATTTAGAGGAATCATAGGAGAAAGTGTATGAGTAAATTAAAAATTTCTTTTTTAGCAATCACAGCAATTTTGGTGAGTATTCTATTTATTACAGTTATTCGAGTGCACAGTCTGGCAAAACAATTTAGTCCCGATATTGGTAAAAATGCCTCACCCTATGTGATTCGTACAGTTCCTATCAATGAGAATATGAGTCGAACCATGGCAAATACTTTGATAAATGATTTTCAATTCAAAGAAATAATTGGGAGTAATGAAACCCATCAACTCGAACTCGATGGATTTGAAAATTATAAAGATGCCGCATTTCAACTTTATAAAATTACAAATGATTTAACTGAAATAAAGTGTAAATTGTACATATATAACACCAAATTTTCTGATCAACGTGAAATCTTGACATACACAGAGGAAGAAAAAAAATATGATCTTAATAATTATGTAGATTGTAATGGTCTCATTATTTTTTCATCTTATTTATCTTTAGAAAGTGCTGTTAATTCATATGAGGTAATGAAAGGTTCTGAAGCACATTATTTTTTAAATAGAGAAGGATTAATCCCATTTCCAATTGCTTTTGATGAAGCGAAAACTTTCACCGAGGGATTGGCAGCGGTGAGTGTGGCCGGGAAATGGGGATTTATAAATGAATCTGGTGTATTAGTAATAAAGCCAAAATTTGAATGTGTAAAATCTTTCAATGGGGGATTGGCTCCTGTTTTGATTGATGAAAAGTGGGGATACATCGATAAAAGTGGCGCATTAAAAATAAAAAATGATTTCTTGGATGCAGATGTTTTTTCAGAAGGTTTAGCATCTGTAATGATCGATAATAGAGGGTATGGCTATATTGATATTGAAGGAAAGCTCAAAATTGAACCACTCTATGCTGAATGTCAGCCCTTTATTAATAAAAAAGCTCATGTATTTGGACTTTTACACGAATACATTGTCGATCCGTTCGGACAAAGAGTTGATCAAATCAGCGATAATTATTTGAGGTTTAAGTTCAAAAATGAATACACAGCGTCAGATAAAATAGAAAGTTTCCTAAAAGAACTATCGGAAAAAATAGAGGATAAAGATGTTGAATATCTTAAACAATTAACACAAAACACGAGATTTAGTGATGGCTCTATACAGACACAAGAAGACTTTTTAAATAAATGGGGATTAATCTCAAATCCTAACACTTCGCCTTTTTGGAGTGCATTAAAATCACTTATTGAGATAGGTGTATCTGCAAATTCAGATGAGGGATTCTCCGCCCCATTCGTATACGACCAGTTTCCTCAGGTATATGATCCCATATGCTTTGATTATATCAAAAATGAGAAAGCTCCCATTTTCTACAAAGCAGACGTAAATTCTGAAATCATTGATTACTACGGTAATGAACTTATTGCACTTATGAGCCGTTTTGAATATATCGATAATGAAAATACGAAGTGGATCACTGTTGTTTTAAGTAATGGAGAAGTCGGATACATGTTAAAACAAGACCTTTGGTCTCCTACTGATGCATTTGTTAGATTTATTTATATTGAGAACCATTGGGAAATAGATTGGTTTGGAAATGGAGATGTATAACCGATAGAGCCAATAAACTTTACTTACGGAACCATTGTATCTATTTTATTTATACAAAATCCACATGAAATTAGGAGCAGAATAAAATCTAAAAATGTAAAAAACTATTGACATTCTATTTTAAAAGCACATAATGAATGTAAATAGTTTTTTACATTTCAATTTGGAGGTTATATCATGAAAAAAATGGATGAAATGAATAGAAATATCAGACTAAAATCCGAAGAATACGGTTTTAAATTTGTGCTTTTGACTTTGATTATTTGGACGTTATATGAATGTTGTTTGAGCATTTCAAATAGTCAACCTCTTAATAGCCTACCAAGCTTAATTTTGATAGGTGCACTCATCGTTCAAGGATTTTCTGAAATGTTCATGAAAAGAAAAATGATTTTAGATGATGAAGAATATGAAGAACCGAATAAGGTTGTTTGGAGCATTATTTTATCAATCGCAGGCGTGTCCATTATACTCTCTGTGGGTGCTTATCTCTTTTTTAAAATGAACTAAAATTAGGAGATCGTATGAAGAATAATATAAAAAAATTGAGAAAAGAGGTGGGACTACGTCAAGAAGATCTCGCTGAAAAACTAGGGGTCACAAGACAAACAATTATCGCTATTGAAAATGATAAATATGATCCAACATTATCTTTAGCTTTCAATTTGGCAACGTTCCTCGGAACTACTGTTGACGCCTTGTTCTCGCCCATTAACGATTGAAGCCTTTATAACTCAAATACACGATTGGAAAGTTCCTCAAAAGAATAGTCCTACACTATAGTATTTTCATCTTTCAAGCTATTCATAACAACACTTCAAACACATTATAAGGTGGTTCTACAGATACCGTGCACTGTCCTTCAAGTCGATTCACAAGACTCTTAACGATTGCAAGTCCCAAGCCGTTGCCTTCGTTCTCAGTGTCAATCTGATAAAAACTGTTCCAAATCTGGTCGAGGTCTTGCTCAGGTATCAAGGCACCTGTGTTTGCAATACGTAGCTTCACAGAATGCAAGTGACCTCCTGTTTCGTCTAATGCCGTTTCCTCTAACGCTGCCTCGTTTAATTTTCGCTCGACTTCACATAACTCAAGTGTAATCTGGATCGTACCCATCTCATCCACATATTTAATGGCATTGGACATCAGATTTGTAATGATCTGATTGACTCTAAGGGGATCTGAGTGAATGACCAGAGATTCTATGATAGCTGTGTCTACCTGAACGCCCTTCTTCTGAATCTCAGGTTCAAACCGTTCTAAACTCTCTCTGAGCAGCACACTCATATCGACCTCTTCTTTACTCAAAGAAAAGGTGCCTGAATCGTAACTCGAGAGATCCAGCAGATCCCTTATCAACTTGGACATCTTATTGGATTCCTCGATCATAATGTCGTAATATTGTAATTTTGCTTCATCTGTTTTGACGACATTGTATTTGAGCCCTTCTGCATAGCCTAGAATCATACTGATTGGATTCTTGAGTTCATGAGAGACATCTGATACAAACCGTCGACGCATTTTTTCAAGGGACTTCTCTTTTGCCAGTTCACGATTCAACTTTTCGTTGCTCTCTGCCAGTTTCAATATATGATCTGAGAGTGCCTCTGAGAGTTTATTAATACTCGTAGACAATTGTCCAATTTCATCTTCACTGGTAACTACAATGGGTTCATCAAATTTAAATTTGCTCATACGCTTTGTTTGAGCCACCATTTTTCTTATGGGTTTAACCGTACGCTCACTGATCAGAACAATTAAAATGAGGGCTATCGCAAAAATGACCACGGCACTACTCATTAAAAATAAGACGTTGAGTCTGATGACTTCTTCAGCAATCCCCATCATTTTTATCATCAATAAGTATTTCCCATCCTTAAGTGGTCTCAACAAAATAAGTTGACCTTCAACTAAATGATCACCGCTTAAAACTTCAAAGCCTTCTATTTTTTGATTAGTTTTGACCTCATTTATCATATGGTCAATAAACTCATGGTCAATTGGCGTCATAATTTGAGCTTCTTTAGGCTGAAATAGTTCCTGCATAAAGACACCCTCTGAATTTAATACAAAGGCCTTAGCGCCTCCTAAATGATTGCTTTGATTAAAAAGGTTTTCCATTTCGTCTGGATGAATCAACGCAGCTTCTAATGACCTTGCATTTTTAATCATCTGATCCTTATTGGTATAAATATAGAAATCCGCCATAAAAAATTTATTTGCCATCAAAAGACCTATGAGCATCAACAGAAATGCCAGAGAAAAGAGGATAATCATCTTCGTTTTTAAAGTTCTATGCTTCATCAAATCGATACCCCACTCCCCTAACAGTCTTTATACATCCCGAACACGCACCTAATTTAGCTCTCAAAGTCTTCACATGAGTATCTACGGTTCTAGGATCTTGCTCATAATCATAGCCCCAAATACGGTCCAATAGGGTTTGACGCTGTATCGTGATGTTCTTATTGATGATCAAATACTCTAAAAGCTCAAATTCCTTATTGGTCACTTCTATATCCACACCCTCTATATAGGCCTTTTTCTCTTTGAGTCTCAAATTAATCTGATTGCTGTTTAACTGCTCTTTATCAAATTTTGGACTTCGTTTTAAGCATTTTTTGATCCTCGCCATGAGTACTTCGTACTGAAAGGGTTTCGTGATATAATCTTCTGCACCCAGATCGAGACCTTTGACTTCATCGTATGCACCATCCATTGCAGTGAGAAAAATCACAGGTGCATCTGTTATTTCTCTCATAGACTCTAGAGTTTCGTAACCGTTAAGTTTAGGCATGCGGACATCCAGTAAAATGAGATCAATATCTCGATGGGCAATGGTTTGATCGATACCTGAGAAACCGTCTGCAGCTTCGATGACCTCATACCCCTCATTGCTCAAAAAGTCTTTTAAAAGTCTTCTAATATTCTTTTCATCATCAACAATTAATATTTTCAAAGAGTCCACCGCCTTTAACGCTTTTTATTTTAATGCATCCAAATCCACACTTCTAACCGCCCTCACATAATTTTCAACCATTCTCACATCGCCCTGTGGTCCGTTTCCGTAAGAAGGATACTCCGATGCTGTATCCACTTTTGGATCACTTCTTTGGGCACCTGCACCGTGCACATCCATAAACTGATTGTTCATATAGCCCAGTGCTTCACCAAAGGATACATAGGCCGCATTTGAATATTTTTCTCTACCATCCAGATGTGTCGTACTACTCCAAAAATAGGGATAGTCCATTTCACCATTAATGGCTGTCACTTGTGTGACTTGAAATAAATCTGATATGGCAGCTGAATCCGTCGTATCCGGTGACTTTGAATAATCCACAATACTTTGAAGCTCTTTTACATTAGGAAGACGCCAATCGTCATAACCTGCATAATCTAAGTCCTCAGACCACTTTAGAGCTTCGACGAAATCCATGGCACCACTGTCATACTTCATCCACATTAATCCAGTGGCATAGTCCGTAATGGTGCCGTCACCGTTGTCTACAAATTGATTGACACCGTAACTGGTATTGCCCCTCACATACATCACATAGAAATCTTTGCCATCCACAGGATAACCTTTAATCCGACCATCCGCAAAGTTCACACCAAACATCGTGGTATTGTTTTCAAAGGTTGTACTTTCATAAATCGTGCTGGTGGCATACTGTGAATCGATAAAACGCTCCCCAGTCACGTCACCGTAAGTGAAATTAAAATACTGTGAATCTAAATAGGGTACCGATGTTTGAGCACTTTCTCCTGTTTCCCCTTTGAAATTGATGAGCGAATAGAGTTCTTTAATCGTTGGCAATCTCCAGTCATCATACCCTGCCAGTTCAAAAGAATCTGCACCTGCCATCGCCTCTTGCCACGTCATCTTTTCACCGGGATCTTGTTGCCACATGAGACCTGTCACAAGGTCTGTTATAGTGCCATCACCATTGTCCACATAACTCGGTGCATTGCCTGTGTAAGTTGCATCTTGTCCATAAAAGGCATCGCCTTCACTGGGCGCATGGATAATTCTACTTTCATTATAAAAAGTATCTTGTCCTGTGTCCACTATTGGATAGCCGTAGGCCTTAGATTTATACCCAATAGACTCTAAATAATCCAATTCCATCTGATTGGCCTCCTCTAAATCTGTACGATTTTGAAGATGCATTGGCGGTGTCATATTGCCCTTTTCATTGATCTGGACAGAGGTTACCATTTTCACTGAAGATGCCGTTTGGACCACTGCTCTGGATTCCTGCGAAGTTATCACCTCAGCTTCATCTTGTGTACACCCGCCCAGTAAACTGAGCATTAATATCAAACTTATAAAAAGACGCCAGTACCTTGTCATTTTCAATTTTTGCATTATAAAACCTCCTTTATATTACCTGATATCATCAGTTTAAAGGAGGTTTGTGAAGTCTAAGTGAAATCCTTAAAATTAGAGTGCTCATTGGTCTTACTGATTTTGAGCTTTATGAATCTTTAATCATACTGATTTTTATTTTATGGATCTCCTAACGCGTCGTCCTTTATTCCATTTTACCTCTGTTCTCTAGAATCAAACGGATGCTATCTGTTGTAAACAGGCCGCTGAAATCAACCTCTTTAAGAGGTGCAATCCGCTTCTCATCTCCCACGTAATACTGCAAAAAAGGTTTGATATAATAAAAAGCATCTGCCGAAGCAATCCATGCCTCATCACAGTAAATGATCATTTTAGTGTAGCCGCCTTCTGTTTCAGCTTCACATAACGACAAATCTATCAGGAGCTCATTGAGGATGGTTTCCCCATAGACAAGCGCATCACATCTGAGCACTTCTTGAGTTTTGTTAATCATTTCAAAATAAAATTTTGGTACAGGATCAATCGCAAAGCCGCGATCGCCTTGCTCGAAATCATCGTATTTCAATAGATCTTTAATCTCAATTTCCCATTGTCCAACTTGCCACGTATAAATTTTACCACTGGACATAATAACGCTTAATTCATCGAATTTGACGATGCCTTCACGTTCAATGCTAAAGGGAATTTGCATTGTTCTTATGCTGTATTTGCCACCTGAAGTTTTATTGCCCCCTACGATCGAAAAGCCAGACAATTTTATGGGACTACGAGACTTCTCCATCTCTAAATGCACATCTCCTTTAAAATCATGTGTAAAATTTAAAGATACTTCTCTTATGTCTCCGGCAAATTGATTGTAATTTGGGTATTCATCTAAAAAAGGCAGTTGAATTTGACCGTTTTCTTCATATAATGCATAGCCCATGTAAGTTTGCCATTTTGCAAAGAAGACATGTTCGTCAAAGTTGCTATCTATATCGTCAATGTTCTCTGTACTCAGTATAATTGCTGCAATGATAATCACCAAAGTAACCATACCTAAAACCCAACTTTTCCCCATTACATACCTCATTGTCTGACTTCATCCAAGGGATTTCAGTTCACCTACACCTTTAGTTTATCATGATATGCATATAAAAAACCCCGATCGAATTCGGGGTTTTTTCTGTAATACTTTTTAATGCGTTTAAGCTAAACACTTGATTTTATAAGGCTTTCAGCTAAAGTCAAATCTATGGTTTGCATTGAAAAGTCAGCTCAATTGCCAATCACATATACGAACAGAAAACAAAAGACTACCACAATGCCAAACAAGAAAATAGAATTTGAAATACTCGTCATTTTAAAATGACCTCTGACAATTAACTCCTTAAGTTTGGAGGACTGTTCCTTAAACATCTCCAATTCAAGCGCTTCCTCCATTTTCATTTTAGGATCTATATTTTTAAGATCCTCTGCCTTTGCGTTTATGCCCTTAATCATCAGACTTGCCTCTTTGGGCACCCATTTGACCTCACGATTAATACTGGTTACAATATCCACATCTGAAATACGCTTAAAGCCGTCTGCCAAAAGCTTGGCCGTAAATAGAAGCCAATTGTCAATTAGGCTAAATACGATGCTAAACAACTTATACAATATCTTTAAGATCGGATCAAACAGATCCGTTTCTATATTGAACCACCCAAGTGAAGGATTAAAATAAGCCCCGCCAGTTTCGTGCTTCACATAAAGTTTTCTTCGAATGATCAACTGATAAATCAGAATGCCTATAAGTAGAGAAATCATAGAGTACAAGATGGATTCAGAACTGTAAACCTTAACGTGTAAAATGGGTTCAAAGCCAATGTACTCAGCATAATTTATAAGCGGCTCCAAAATCGCATTTGGAAATAAGCCAATGCAGAGGATAAGTGCTGCTAAAATCCCCATTGGAACCAAGGCTCTTTTATGAACCTGCTCATTGTACTGTCCATAAAATTCAGGATTATTTTCTACAAAGATGGCCACAAATAGTTTGAGCATATAGGCTACGGTTAAGCCACCACCCAAGATGAAAAGATACTCTGTAACCGTGAAAAAGATATGATGTGTGCTGTGATGAGCCTCTAAGATTGCTTCGTGCAAAAGTGTCTTTGAAACAAATCCATTAAACCCTGGGAATGCACAAAGCCCCAACACACCAATCAAGAAGAAGATTCCCAACTTATATTTTTTGCGTCCAAAGCCACTGATTTTATTAATACTGAGTTCGCCTAAAATCATGTAGATAATCCCCGTACCCATGAACAATAAAATTTTAAAAAAGGCATGGTTGATCATATAGAGGATTGTCGCACTTAAAGCAAGACCACCCTCTTTCCCAAGAATCCCCACGAGCCCAATACCCATGAGCATAAATCCAGTTTGACTCATACTGCTATAGGCAATTATGCGCTTAACATTCCTCTGCATAATCGCTAAAATACCGCCTAGAAAAATATTGATGATGCCCAAGCAGTACAGTAAAAGCGCTATGGCAATGTCAAAGTTCATAAGTTCCACTAAGACAATGATGATCCCAAATAAACCCGTCTTGAGCAAAATGCCACTCAATAATGCACTGGAAGGTGTCGGCGCTGCCGTATAAGCTTTTGGAAGCCAAGTGTGCAATGGAAAGACACTGGCTTTAATCATAAAACCAAACATGACCAGAAGTGCAATAACATATCTGATATCTCCCAGCGTCGGCATGATTTTACCCATATCGCCGATGTCCAATGTCCCTGTATAATCAAAGGCCAAGAAGATGCCAAATAACATCACAAGACCACCAGCAATGGCCATTGCCAAATAAGATTTGCCCGCTTCATGACTGTATTTATCTTCATCATGAATGACCAGTGCATACGATGTCAAAGACATCCCCTCAAAAAATGTAAAGAGGTTGATGATGTTCTCTGACATAAAAACGCCCATGGTCATGGCATAAGTAAGCATAAAAAAGAAATAATAACGATTGCGGTTTTTCTTTTTAATTAAATATTGCGTTGAATACATTGTGGTCAAAAACCATGCCAATGCCGATATAAAAAGCATGGCATATCTCAACATATCCACTTTGAGATGAAGTCCAGTTCCCATGATATTAGGCACCATATACTCAATCGCCTGATCTTTAATCGCTGGAAAAAGTGTAATCACTAGCAAGAGTTCCACAGCAGTGAACACCACATTGAAAAGATCTCTCTTCATTTCATTTTTTCTACCTATATAGTAGCCGATGAAGGCACCCAATAAAGGGAGAATTAATATATAAACTAATGTATTCATTAAATGCCCTCCTTAAAAAGCATCCGCGATAACACCACCGAGAAAGTTAATCACTACATTTGGAAAAATCCCAAGTCCAACGATAATCACTGTCAAAATAACAATTGGAACCAGCATAAAAGGTGAAGGATCTAGCGTTTCTGATGCTATCGACGCACCTGTATGATCCATCTGTTCTGAATGATCTGATGTTTCTATAGCCTCTTTTTCCAATGAGGCCTCCACGACAATTTCATGCGCTTTTGCATTTTGCTGCTTTGCATTTTGTTTGCCGTTCACAAAAAAAGCCGTTACCGAAATTGGGAATAAATATCCAGCTGTAAAAAAAGCACTTAAGAGCAAAATAAAAATATAGAATAAATTATCGGCATTAAGTGCGCCTACTCCCAAGAACCACTTACTTACAAAGCCATTCGTTGGCGGAATCCCCACCAGTGACACCGATGCTATCGTAAAGCAAATGAACGTTATCGGCATTTTTTTACCTAAACCACTGATCTGGTGTATATATTTTTTATGCGTCATATGTGAAATGGCACCCACTGAGAAAAACAGTGTGATCTTAATTACAGCATGGTTGATCATGTGCAAGATCGCCCCTACAAGGCCATTTGGATTCAGCATCAGTATGCCGAGAAGTATATACCCCAATTGCGAAATGGTCGAGTAGGCCAGTCTCTTTTTAAGATGATCTTGGTGTAGTGCCAAAAGAGAGCCCATTACCACTGTAATCACCACAAAAGGGATCAGATACTGAGTTACGTTCACAGCCTTGATTACGCTTGCTCCAAAGACAAAGTAAGTAATTCGAATCAGAGAAAACACACCACTTTTAACCACGGCAACTGCATGAAGCAATGCACTTACTGGTGTAGGCGCCACCATTGCATTTGGAAGCCACGAGTGAAAGGGCACAAGCGCCGCCTTTACACCAAATCCTAGAAACATTGCAATATAACTAAAGCGAATTAAATCTTGGTCATAGTTGCTGAGATCATTAAATATACCCCTTGGCATAAATGTCATTGTGCCGGTAATTGAGTATAGAATCATCATTCCCAGTATGACAAGTGAAGCCCCTGCAAATGAATAGATCATATATTTTTTCCCACTGGAAAGCGCCTCTTCTGTACCAGTATGAATGACCAGAGGCAATGTACAAAGTGTTAAGAGCTCATAATAAGCGTAGAGTGTAAACAGATTTCCCGAATAGGCAACCCCCAAAATGACGGCAAGTGTCAAAGTGAAAAAAGTATAAAATTGCCTTGTTCTCTGTTCATGCTTCATGTATTCAAAGGCATAAAAAGCGGTCAGTATCCACAAAATAGAAGCCATTAGAGCAAATACGCGCGTCATCTGATCTATTTTGAAATAAACATCTAGAAAATCATTTACGCCAAGCACATGGAGCTGTAACAAAGGATTGCCAAAAAGAGAAGTTAAGACCAAAAGAAAATTGGCAAACAGAACTATTGACACAAACTTAGTAACGTATTCGTCCTTTATTATTTTTTTATCTGCAATGAGTAGCGTGCCCACTATGGGCACCCCCAGCGGTAAAAGCATTATTATTTTTTCCATATGTTCTCCAAAATATTCTCCAAAATTTCGTTTCTATATATAAATGCCACGTCCGATAAACTCGATGATAAACCCTGAGAATAAACCTGCTAAAACCATCACAACAGATAAAATAATCAATGGCAGAAGCGTTCTCACAGGTCTAATTTTTGAGTTAAAAACCTTTCCAACTAGATTATCTTCTCCAAAGTAACCATTGATAATAATTGGGAAGTAGTAAACTGCGTTGAGCAAACTGCTGGCGATTAACACAAAAAGTAACAAAATCTTTCCGGACTCAATGGAAGCCATCGCTAAATTCCACTTGCTGATGAATCCCGGAAATATGGGGATACCAATCATCGAAAGCGAACTGATTGTGAATATACCCAGGGTTACAGGCATTTCTTTACCGATGCCCTTGAACTCGTCTATGGTTTTATAACCGGTCTGCTCAATAAAGGACCCCGCAGATAAGAAGAGACAGGCCTTCGTCACAGCATGCGCTATAATGTGATAGATCGCCATTATAAGTCCCAGTTTATTGCCTAAGCCGATTCCGAAGAAGATATACCCCATTTGCGCCACACTGGAATACGCAATCATGCGTTTTAATTCCTTCTGTGACCTTGCAAACAGTGACCCAAAGATCATCCCTAGGACGCCTAAAAATAATACCAAATCCAAAACAACTGTTCCCGACAAAATTGTCGTCCCATAAACCAAATAATAAACCTTGATCAAAAAGATAATCGGTGCCTTGATTACCAGCGCGGATAAAATAGCACTAGACGGACTCGGCGCAGAAGAATGGGCATCCGGCAACCAAATATGGAGCGGAAACATGGCCCCTTTAATCCCAAGACCCACTGTAAATAAAATCATGCTGATGAGGATTAAATTGTGTTTGCCCTCTGCATTTTGGATCAATGCCTCATGAATATAGCTCATGCTCAAATGACCCGATATGGAGTAGACAAATGCGATCCCCATCAATACAAGCCCTGACCCCAATGAACTCAAAATCAGATATTTGATAGCCGCCTTGATGTTGGCCTTTTTATCCTTGACGACAATGATCCCACAAGCCGCAAGTGTACTCACTTCCAAAAAGACAAATCCATTAAAGATATCATAAGTAAAGACGATCCCCAAAAGAGAAGCCAAGAGTAAGAAATCTAAAGTATGAAAGAAGCCGATTCTGTTTGATTTAATTTCCTTTTCAAGACTGAAGTAGGAATACCACAAAACCATCAGATTAATAAAACAAAAGAGCAGTCCAATACCACTTTCCACCTCACCGATGCGAAGCACTATGCCAAAAGGTGCTGGAAAGTGACCTACGTCAAATAAGTATCCGCCATTAAGCGCAATATAGACCACATGGATCAAGTTAATCACTGTTACAAGGGACATGATTACAAGTGTTAATTTATAGACATGTTTTTTCTTTTTTAGAAGTGGTATGACAAATGCAAAGAGCATTAATATCATAATAGATGCCAACGGTATCAACTTAATCAAATTTTGCATATAATTAATCACCTCTTAGATTTTGAATTTCGTCCAGTTCAATAGTGCCATATTTCTCGTAGAGCTTTATGGTAAGTGCCAGCATAAAAGCGGTAACGCTTACAGCTACAACGATTCCAGTGAGCATCAAACCCGTTGGAATTGGATTTACATACCCCGACGCGTGCATGACGCCATCAATAATAATAGGCGCTTCTTTACCTTTTATATAACCTAAATTTACAAACAAAAGAAAAATTGAAGTATCCATAATGTTCATGCCAATAATTTTCTTTATTAAATTATTATGGAGCAGCAATATCATGAACCCAATGCCGAACAAAAATATCGCGCCTACGATCATATAGTTATTCAACAAGATCTGCATGTTCAAGTTCTCCTTCTTCAAAGAGTACAGCTATAAAGTAGAATGTGATGGCCACCACTAGACCTACTAAAATATTGAGTGGCATAATGAATCCACCGCTTAATAAAGATCCCGGCGTTCCGATGCCAATAATGTCGTGAAGTCCTAGAAAAGCCGAAGCAAACACATAGCCCTTCAAAACGCCATATAAAACCAACGCAGAACATGCAAACCTCAGTAAGTAGTGATATTTAAATTTTGCATCTGTAGCACTACTGCCATTTACAAATCTAAAAAGAATTAAACTTGCACCTAATATACTACCGCCTGCAAAACCACCTCCTGGTGAAAGATGTCCGAATAAAATCACGTAAATACCAAAAACTTGGATAAAGGGTAACATCAAATTTGTAATGTTCTTAACAATGCTACTTTTCATATTTTGTTCCTCCCTTTTTGAGTACGATCATAATACATATAAGTGCTGTGAATATAACTGATGCTTCAACGAAAGTGTCAAAAGCTCTATAATCTAAAATCATGGCTGCCACAATATTGATGGCACCTGTATCCGTCATGGCATCATTCACGTATTTGTCCATAACCTCATTGTGAACGGGTGCATCCACACCCCCTATTGCTGGCATATCCATCACTGCAAGCAATAAAAATCCAATAAAAAACATTGTTAAAAGAGTTGCCACAATTGATCTCATTTTCGAATCACCTTTGTCTTTCTGAGGGCTATAATGAAAAAAATAGAAGTAATGCCCGCACCTACAGCCGCTTCTGTAATTGCAAGATCGGGTGCATTCATTCGTTGCCATAAAATTGCCATCATAAGCGAATACACCATGAAAATAATTACAGAGCCCAACAGATTTTTGGAAGCCGCAGCGGCAATAGAACCCACAATCATGATGACGAGTACGATTATATTAAAAATATCCATGACTTCTAGTCCTTTCTCTTATAAATCGCTTTGGCAATCATATGTGTTGCAGTGGGATTTGTCGTCCAAAGAAACACGATTACCACAATGAGTTTTATCGTTGTAAAAGTAAATCCTGACTGAAGGATTAACCCCACAATGCAAAGAACAGCTCCGAGGGTGTCACATTTTGCCGCACCATGTGCCCTTGTAAGAGCATCTGGAAATCTGAGAACGCCAAGTGTGCCCACAAAGAAGAAAAACAGACCAAAGCCCATTAGAATCATAGAAAACAGATTAATCATTTTCTGTGCCTCCTTTGATTTCTCTTGCAACAGCATATGAGCCTATAAAAGCAATCAACGTATAAACCAATACGACATCTATAAAATAAGTCTCCTTTAATAAGAAAGAAATCGTCGCTATAATGACAATGGTCTTTGTCGATATGATATTAATTCCAATAATGCGATCGCCTCTTGTTGGTCCCTTCACTACCCTATACATACATAGGCCAATGGTAATACCAAGAAAAATAACCACAAACAAATAAAATTTATCCATTGATATCCCTCTCTATTTCACAGAGTTTTTTTTCAAGCAGCATTTCTGACAGACCTTCTGAATACGATCGATTTAAACAATGAATCAGCAATTGATTGCCCTTGATGTCCACTGTCATGGTCCCTGGCGTCAACGTAATAGAGTTGGCTAGAATTGTCAAAAGCCACTCATCTGAAAGTTGACTCTCATAAGTGACAACCATGGGCTCAATATCCATATGTCTCGAGAGCGTAATCAATGCCACTTGAATATTGGCTTTAATCACTTCATAAAATAAAATACCACCATAGATTATCCACTTTATTAAAATACGTCCTCTAATATAGGGCCTTAAGAGGACTTTCGAATCCAAACTTTTAGAAATCAGAGTCGCAATCAACAGGGCTACAACTATATTGAGCACCGTAATATGTTCTGTTAATATTAAAAAGAATAGAGCCAGAATGCCTATTTTTTCCGATTTATTGATCCATTTTTTCAAGATGACACCTCCACAAAAACCACACTCTATTAACACGCAATTAAGATGCCATCTTTTGTGACAAGGCACTTTTATGTCTTGTATCAATCTTCTAACAGACTGAAAAGGCTGATGTTCAGCAAGTAAAATTTTTTTTCGTCAAACGAAACATTTGTATTTTTTTTGATACATTTATGCCATTTTGGGGACAAATTAAAAAAAACAGCGTCAAAATGTATCAAAACAATACATTCAGACGCTGTTTACAGTATTTTTGATGCATCATTTCGAGACACATGTCTCAAAATGATGCACATTCTATAAAATCATATACTTCTCTATCTTTCTATATAGCGTACTTCTACCTATTTCCAACATTTTAGCAGCTTGCACCAAATTATTATCAGAAGCTTTAAGCGCATTAATAATAGCTTCTTTTTCAATGATATGAAGCGGTCTCACATAAGCTTCCGTTTCCCTTGCCACATCTTCTGTGACCATGCCAATCGTCTCTTTGATCGAATCTGGCAAGTGCTTACTCGATAAATTTTCATGCTCTCCCACAATGTTGGTGACCATCTGCATGACGTTTTGGAGTTCACGCACATTTCCTGGCCAACTGTATTGTGCCATAACCGTATAAAAACTTTCATCAATAGCAGATTTTTGGTCCGTTCTCTTGGTGAATTGCGCATAAAAAAAATCCACTAAAATACGTATATCTTCTTTTCGATCCCTCAGAGAAGGTGTCTTTATGGGCATGACATTTAATCGATAAAACAAATCATCTCTGAAATTCCCCCGTCTTACCTCTTCAGCCAAGTCCTTATGTGTTGCTGCAATAACTCTGACATCTACCGGAATGACTTCGTTACCACCAACGCGAACCACTTGTTTTGTCTCGAGAACTCTCAGAAGATTGGCTTGTGTATCTAGAGGCATATCCCCAATTTCATCTAAAAATAAAGTCCCACCATCTGCAAGTTCAAACTTGCCTGGATTGCCACCCTTTCTGGCACTTGTGAAGGCACCTTCCACATAGCCAAAGAGTTCGCTCGCCACGAGATCTCTCGGGATGGCACCGCAATTTATAAAGACAAATGAATTATTTTTCCGTGGGGATTCATTGTGAATGCCTTGTGCAAACATCTCTTTTCCGGTGCCACTTTCCCCATGTAGTAAAATGGTCGCATCCGTCATGGAAATCATCTTCGCCAGCCTTATGGAATCCTTAATTTCTACACTATTTCCCAGTATGTCATCAAAGGTATAAATAGCTTTGGAACCAAAGAGTTTATTGACCTGAGAATATACTTTTTTAGTCTCTCTAATTGTGATCAGATACTCTTTAATACTTTCATCTTGAGAGAAAATCGGTTTAAAGGAAATCAATGCCGTCCTTTTTCGCCCATCCGAAAAAAACTGCAGTTCTTTTTCTTCATTGGATGACATTTCCTTTTTAATCATTTCCAATACTGGTTTTTTGACGATGTCATCTATATGTTCACCCACTAACTCATCATAGGTTTTTCTAAACATTTTTTTTGTAAAATAGTTGATATCCGTTATAATCCCATCAAAAGTAATCGTCATAATCCCCTCAGATATGGTCTGCATAATGGCATCGAGATGCTCGTTTGCACGTCTGAGTTCTGCATTCCTCTGATTGAGTCTGAGCTCATGTTCAATGGCAAGCGCAGAGGCCAGCACCATCCCCAATGTATGCGGATGAACCGTTGAGCATTCGCCTGACATGCTCAAGACCCCAAGCACATTATTGTATTCATCCTTTATAGGCGCTGCTGACGTGGTCTTTCTATGATATGCCTGTCTATAATGCTCTGCCCCTAGAACTTGTAGTGCTATGCCTTTTTTAAGAGCAATCCCCGTCGCATTGGTGCCTACCTGCTCTTCTGTTACATTTTTCCCTGTGTGCAACAACAACTCAGAAGATAGCCCTTCATCACCAAGACTTGCCATGATAAAACCATCTGCATCAATAAAACTGACCACCATGCCCACTTCACCCACAGCTTCATAAATCATTTCCATAAAAGGTAGGGCAATATCCAAAATTGGTTTAAAAGCTTTTTTTGTCTGCTCTAACTTTTCGTCGGTCAGTTCAATTTTGATCTTGCTACTCAACGGATCAACGCCATATTTTTTACTGCGACGCCAAGAATCCACAATTTCTCGTCGCATAACTGAAGTATCCACTTGACCAGTGGCTATAAAATTTTCCCATTCTTTAATATATCTAATGTTGCCTTGGAGCATTTTTTTAGATGGCAAATGGCAACCCCCTTCTCAGTTTAATTGTTGTGTCTATTTTATCAGAGTATTGAGACTTTCGAAATACATAAGTCGCTTATTTTTTATCAAAAAACATTTATTCTGTTGACAGCTCACATTAATGGGTATTAATGTTAGGATAACAGATATACGTATAAAACGGATTCTATTACGGGAGGCCTAAACATGACATCAAATAAATTGAAATGGATTTTATTGTCATTTTGGATCGTCATAATGTTAGCTGCATGTGCTAACTCCGCCCCAAAACCTGCAGATCCCTCTACAGTTAAGTCACCAATATTCTTTCGAGTCACATGGCCTGAATATTCCGGCCGCAGCACGGCCATCAAAGAGATCGTTGACGTTTTTAACCAGACGAGCGAAGAGCCCTATGAAATTGTACTCATCGGTGGCGATGAAGACATGGCTCATATTGGCGATTCTCTTGCTGACAAAGACGAGCCTATGCTCTATGCGCTGCCCTATAGACTCGTCAAGTACTACGGTGAAAAAGGCGACCTTATGGATCTATCTGATGTCTTTTCAGAGGAGTCTATCCACTTTTATCCTAAAATTTGGAAACTTGGTATCATTGAAAACAAACTCTACGGCATCCCTTGGATAGGGCATTCCATCTGCTTGGTTTACAATGCCGATTTGCTCACAAAAGCAGGTGTTGATCCAAAAAACATACAGAGTTTGGAGACCTTTGTATCGGCCTTAGAAACTGTACATAATAACACTAAAGCTATTGGGGTTGGCTTAGTGGGGGCTGATCATAACGATGTCTCTTGGATGGTTAATCAATTTGTTCATGCTTATGGTGCTGAACTCGTGGACGATTCAGGAAAGAAGGTGCTCCTCAACACGCCAGAAGCTGAAAATGCGATTCGCTTTTACAGAGATACATTAGGCGCGTATGCACAACCATCGTGGAGAGAAGATACGGGCGTTGAGGTCATGAACTATTTCAGAGCAGGACAAATTGCCTTTGAATTTCAAGGGATATGGGGCGTAACGGATATTGACAAAAATCATAACCCCTTTGAAATTGGTATCATACCACTGAATACCATTGGATTAAAACCAGAAGTGGGCCCCATTCTATTAGGTGCTTCTAAAAACATGCCTAAAGATATGAAAGAAACTTCTGATCATTTTTTTCAATTTATGATTTCCGAAGAAGCGCAAGAAATGATTTTTAGAGGTGAATATAGCCCTGAGCACGATACTTATTATCCGTTTAGAGTCCCCATGCGCAAGCATATCGCCGAAGCGATGACCTCTGGTGAATACTCAAGATATTTACCTTTTTTAAGTGGCTTTGATGCTCCAAGCATTGATGTGCCCACTTCCAAATGGCAAGTTATCAAAGAACAACTCTATCAATCCGGATTACACAAAGTCTTTAGTGCAAAAATGACTATAAAAGATTTTTTAAACGAAGTGGAATCATCGGGCAATATCATTCTCAACGAATAATAAGTGGAGGTCAAACAAATGGATATAAAAATTTTAATCGTAGACGATTCCAGTACCGATATGCTTCTAATCAAGAGCATATTAGATGGATATAACTTGGTTTCAGCTTGTGACGGTGTTGAAGCGATGGCATTGTTAGAAACTGATCCGGATATTGATCTCATGATCCTAGATCTCAATATGCCCCGTATGAATGGTTTCGAAGTACTGGAAGCCATGAAGGCAAACTCAGACTTTCAGAAGATTGCAGTGCTCATATTGACCAATTATGATGAACTTGAAAATGAAATTCTTGGTTTAGAACTCGGTGCTGTGGATTATATACGCAAACCTCTAAACTTAGAATCTCTAAAGCGCCGAATCCAAATCCATGTCAAACTCAAAAGTGCCAGCAGATCGCTTGAAGAAATCAATACCATTTTGGATCAGACTGTACAAGAGCGCACAAAAGAGTTGTTGTTGACGCGTAGCATCACCATTAAAGCCCTTATGAATCTATTGGAAACTCGAGATTTGGAATCCAGCAATCACACACACAGAACACAATGGATTATTAAGTTAATGTGTGAGCACCTTCGAAAAAAAGAACCCTATAAAACCCTATTGACTGATGACTATATTAAGGAAATCTTTGAGACAGCACCCTTGCACGATATTGGAAAAGTTGGCATTGCAGATTCCATCTTGCTAAAACCTAGCAAACTTACTCAAGAGGAATTTGAAATCATGAAACAGCATGTGGATTTTGGTGTAAATGCGCTCAGAGTTGAAATTCAAGATAGATTACTGCCAAGCTTTGTCAGAACAGCTATGGAGTGCATCAGCGGCCATCACGAGAAATTTGATGGTACAGGCTATCCGAAAGGTCTAAAAGGTAACGAAATTCCGCTTCCAGGCAGGCTCATGGCAATCGCCGATGTCTATGATGCATTGATCAGCAAACGCGTCTATAAAGAAGCCTTTTCCCATGAAATCGCACTTGAATATTTAAAAGAGAACCGCGGCAGGCATTTTGATCCTGATCTCGTGGATGCCTTTATGGAAATCAAGAATGATGTCAGAATAATCGTTGCAAAATTTGATCAAACACATTAGAAAAGGGGGCGCACAATGCAAACAAACTCAAAAAAAACGGTTCTTCTCGCCCTCGTTTTAATTGCCAATCTTCTACTGATTTCTGTGGCCTCAAGCACCACCATTCCCACTATACCTTTAACGTCTGAAGAACTCACTTTCATAGAGACGCATCCCATCATAAACTTGGCGGTGGATCCTCAATTCTACCCCTATGAATTTTTTGATTCAGATGGCAACTACAAGGGCATCGCTGCAGATTATATCCATCTCATTTCAAAAAAAACGGGGCTTCAATTTAAAATGGCTCAAGATCTCACTTGGGAATCCGCCTATGAAAAGGCTGTTCTCGGTGAACTGGACGGTCTTTCATGCGTTCTAAAGACAAAGACCAGAGAATCATACTTTCTTTTTTCAGAGCCTTATTATGATACTTATCGCGCTATTTTTGTCAACAGAGAAAATAAGACGATTCATAATTTCGATGACTTGAAAGGTAAAAATGTAGCTGTGCAGAAAAACAGTTCTCATCATAGCTATCTTGCAGACTATCCCGACATCCATTTGAATATTTACACAACCGTTGAAGATGCACTTAAAGCTGTTTCAAATAAGAAGAGTGATGCCTTTGTGGGAAACTTTGCAACCTCTACTTTTATTTCTAAAGAAATCGGCATCACTAATCTCAATTATATAACCATAGCTGACCAACTCCCTCAATCTCTTCACTTTGCCATTAGAAAAGATTGGCCTGAACTTGTAAGCATTATAAATAAAGCACTGGCTGATATCACTAAAGAAGAGCAAATCACCATCAACAACACTTGGATTGGCGTTGACAGCAAAGTCAATTATCAGGAGATTTATAGAATTGCCGGTATAATTGGTTTGCTTGTATTGCTTGTTTTAATTGTGTCCTTCTTTTGGATTATCAAATTAAAGAAAGAAGTCAAACTTCGAAAACAAATTGAGGCCGATCTAAAAGTTGCAAAAGACGATGCTGAACTTGCAAATCAAGTTAAATCCATCTTCTTAGCACGCATGTCGCACGAGATAAGAACGCCTCTCAACGCCATTACAGGTATGTCATATATCCTTCACAGAACAGAACTGAGCACGACTCAAAAACTTTATCTGGAAAAAATCACACGCGCTTCAAGAGACATGCTCAGTATTATAAATGATATTTTGGACTTTTCCAAAATTGAGGCTGGTAAGATCGAACTGGAATCGATACCTTTTAACTTAGATGAAACCATCGAACAAGTCATCAATATTGCCTCTCATAAAATTGAGGAACAGCGCATACAATTTTCTATGCACAAAGACACTCAAATACCCACTTTTTTCTTAGGCGATCCCAAAAAGATTGGACAAGTTTTGCTCAATGTTGTGAATAACGCCCTTAAATTCACCAAAGACGGTGAGGTTTCTTTGCTCATCCGATTGGTTGCAAAAGTCAAAGACAATTACATTATAGAATTCAGTGTAAAAGATACTGGCATAGGTATGTCAGAAGAGCAGCTACAACACTTATTTGTTCCCTTTAATCAAGCGGATTCAAGCATCAGCAGAAGATTTGGCGGTACTGGCCTCGGCATGTCTATCGTTAAAACCTTCGTTGAACTCATGCAGGGCAAAATTGAAGTTTTTAGCGAACTCGGTGTGGGCTCCACTTTCAATATACAGTTGCCACTTGCAATGGATTACAACAAGGATTACGAAAAACGCAAAGCGGACGCTGCACTCTACTTTAAAAATATAAGAGCGCTCGTATATGATGCTTCTTTTTTCTACTCGAATTTGCTCAAAGAATATCTTCAATCTTTCAATATTATTGCTGATTTTGCTCAAACAGAAGAGCGCACAATTGAATTTCTTGAAAAGGCAAATCAAAGCGGCAGCACACCGTATAATCTGTTGATTATAGATTATGAATCCCCAAGTATGAATGGCATCGAATTTTGTAAAAAGCTAAAGCAATTAACCCCTGCAGATGAATTTCCTAAGACCATTCTACTGGTACCACTTTCCAGAGTGGATCTTTTCGATACACTTGAAGTTGCCGAACTCAACTTGGGTATTGCAAAACCCATCATTCCATCCGTCTTATATAACGGTATTGTTGAATTATTTAAAATTAATATCCTCGAAATTCACTCTGAAAATGCACAGTATATCAAAGAGCGCCCCTTGGGCGATATGGATGAAACGATTGATCCGGATAACATGGACCCTCAGCCAAATGAGCCTTATCAGATTCTTGTGGTTGAAGACAATTTGACCAATCAGTTTATTGCAAAATCGCTCTTAGAACAATGCGGTTATCAGGTGATCCTCACAGAAAACGGCCAAGTTGGCGTGGACTATTACAGAGCGCATCCAGATGACATCCAACTTATTTTAATGGATTTACACATGCCCGTGCTCAATGGTTATGAAGCCAGTGCACAAATTAGAGCCATCGATCGCCAAGTCCCCATTATTGCCATGACTGCCGATGCTATCACAGGTGTTGAAGAAAAATGTCGCGCTTCCGGCATAACCCACTTTATTACAAAACCCTTTGAACCTGAGGACTTCATCCGAAAAGTGCGTTCGATACTAAAAAACCTCAACCAAGAAATGTCCTTATCCTCTGTAACTGGAGATACTGTAAGACATGCAGCACTTGATTTTGAGAAGGGATTAAAATCCGTAGGCGGCAATAAGGACTTATACATGATGGTTCTAAAAACCTATTTTACAGAAAATCAAAATGTGGGCAAATCACTTGAAAGCGCCATTAACAGTCATGCTTATGACGAGGCATTTCAAATCGTCCATAAGATTAAAAGCAGTTCCGGCAGTATCGGCGCCAATGCAGTTCACGAAATGGCTGCGACACTGCAAACAGCTCTAAAGGATGTAAAAGAAGATCAGATCGAAGAACTGACCACGCCATTTATAAAATTGGTCCGTACTGTGCTTGATGAAATTGATGTGTTATGTAATGCAGATTAGATCTATTTAGAGAAATCGTTTTATTTAAAAATTATTTTATTTTGTGAATTCGCTTTATTATAAGGATTGGTTTTATTCTGATGATCTCTTCTATCTAAAATCATAAAATACCATGAGTCCAGTTCTTTAAAACTGGACTCATGGTATTTTAAAACATTAATACATCACTTAGCCGCCTAAGTAGGCCTTCTTAATGCTCTCATCATTGAGAAGTTCTTTTGCATTTCCAGACATGGTAATTTTGCCGGTTTCAAGTACATACGCTCGATCTGCAATTTGAAGTGCTTGGTTTGCATTTTGTTCAACAAGCAATATCGTTGTACCGCTTTTTTTGATTTCTTGTATAATATTGAAGATTTCTTGTACCAATAAAGGAGCAAGTCCCATAGAGGGTTCGTCCATCAGCAACAATTTAGGTTTAGACATCAGCGCACGCCCAATGGCCAGCATCTGTTGTTCCCCACCGCTTAAAGTTCCTGCAGGCTGGCTAGTTCTCTCCTTTAATCTTGGAAAGTACTCAAATACGCGTTCAAGATCTTTCTCAATGTGGGTTTTATCCTTGCGAATGTAAGCCCCCATATAAAGATTCTCTTCAACTGTCATCTTTGCAAAAACACGTCTGCCTTCAGGCACATGCGCCATGCCAAGATAGACCATTTGATGTGGCGCCAGTTTACTCAAAGGCTGATCGTCAAATAGTATCACACCATGCGTAGGCTCCATTAATTTTGAAATGGTCTTTAAAATGGTGGTCTTGCCAGCGCCATTGGCACCAATAAGGCTCACAACTTCACCTGCGCGTACTTCAAAACTGACGTTTTTAATCGCATGGATCTTATCGTAATAAACATCTATATTCTCTATTTTTAACAAACGCTCACCTACTCCCCTAAATAAACTCTGATCACATCCGGATTATTCCGGGTTTCCTCTGGCGTGCCAACTGCAATGATTTTTCCGTAGTCAAGCACTGCAATCCTTTCACAAATGCCCATAACAAGATGCATATCATGCTCAATCAACAGAATGGCGATATCAAACTGCTTTCTGATCAGTCCAATCGTTTCCATTAACTCATGCGTTTCCTGCGGATTCATACCAGCAGCCGGTTCATCTAACATTAGAATTTTAGGTTTTGTAGCAAGTGCTCTGGCAATCTCTAATTTTCTCTGTTTACCATACGGCAAATTTTTAGCAAGTGTTTCCGCATAATCTTCCATATCGAAAATTTTAAGGAAATCTAAACATGCCTTATGTGCCTTCTTCTCATCTGCCCAATATCTGGGCAACCTCAAAATCCCTTCAAGCGTCGAGTATTTGAGTTCATGATGATACGCGATCTTGATATTATCTAAAACGGTAAGATCCTTAAATAATCTGATATTTTGAAAGGTTCTTGCCGCACCTATTCTCACAATTTCATATGGTTTTTTGCCCACAACGCTGACGCCATCAATTTTGATATTGCCTTCCGTTGGTGCATACACACCTGTGAGCATATTAAAAACAGTTGTTTTCCCTGCACCATTCGGTCCAATTAAGCCCACGAGCTCATGCTCATCAATAGAGAGATTAAAGTTATCTACTGCTCTCAAACCGCCGAATTGCATGCAAATATTCGTTGCTTCTAATAACGCCATAGACTTTCCCTCCTATTCTTGTTCACGTTTTAGCAATGCGTTTTTACGCATCTGATATCGGTCATAAAAACCTTGCCATGAAAACTCACCGGTACCAAAAATGCCCTTTGGTCTGAAGATCATCATGATAATCAGCATGAACGAATATAATAAAAGTCTGTAGTTCGCAAAACTTCTAAGCGCTTCTGGCATAATTGTAAGCACAATTGCGGCAAGTATAGAGCCTGTTAAACTACCCATACCTCCCAAAACGACAATGACAAGAATTTCTACAGAACGCATAAAGTTAAACGTATTCGGATCCAAAAATGCAATGTAATGTGCATATAATCCACCGCCAATACCTGCAATACTAGCAGCTATGGCAAATCCCATGACTTTGAAATGTGTCGTTTTAACCCCCACTGCTTCAGCGGCAATCTCATCTTCACGTATGGACAAAATAGCACGTCCCTGACGTGAATGTGTCAATCTATACAGGAAGAGCACTACCAAAACCGTAATCCAAAACACATTGTCAAAAGTCGAAATCTTTGGAATGCCTGTGAAGCCTTGCGCTCCCCCAGTTGCTTTGATATTGTTGATCACCACGCGTATGACTTCCCCAAATCCAAGTGTTATGATGGCTAAGTAATCCCCTCTCAGTCTGAGCGCAGGTACACCTATGACAATGCCCACTAGAGCGGATGCCACCGCAGCCACTGCCAGAGAAATAATGAGCATCACGAGATCAGGCATACCTTTAAAATTGGCCTTAAGTGCGACAGCCGTCATTGCAGATACATAGGCCCCAACTGCCATAAATCCAGCATGTCCAAGTGTTAATTGACCTAAAAAGCCTGTGGCTAAATTAAGACTTGTGGCCAGTATGATATTGATCATAATGAAAATAATAATCCCTTGATGATATCTACTGATCACACCTGTGCCCATTAAAACTTTCAATAAAATATAAATCGCAATGATAACCAAAATATTAATCGCATAGTTTTTGAGTATTTTTCTATCCATCTCTACACCTTCTCTTTCTCGTTCTTGCCTAAAATCCCTGTGGGTTTAAAGAGCAAAACGACTATTAGAAGGCCAAAAACAATAGCGTCTGACCACTGACTGGATATATATGCTTTTGAAATGGTTTCGATCATACCTATGACAAAGCCTCCTAAAACCGCTCCAGGTATAAGACCAATCCCTCCCAAAACAGCGGCAACAAACGCTTTTAGACCTGGCATAATCCCCATCGTTGGATAGACTTGCGTATAAGTTATACCGTAGAGAACACCTCCCAGTGCACCTAGTGCAGAACCTATTGCAAAGGTAATACTAATGGTCTTGTTCACATTGATTCCCATTAAGACTGAAGCATCCTTGTCTTCTGAAACAGCACGCATGGCTTTTCCAGGTTTCGTCTTCTTGATAAAAACATCTAGAATCACCATAAAGACTATCGCCAATATTAACGTGGTAAGTGTTACTGTACCAATCTGTAACGATCCAATATTAATCGGCTTTTTTTCAATAAGCACAGGCATAATTTTGGGATCTGCTTTAAAGATTACAAGTGTTAAGTTTTGTAAAAACAAGCTCACACCAATGGCTGTAATAAGCGCAGAAATACGCGGTGCGTTTCTCAAAGGCTTATACGCCAACTTTTCAATAACAATCCCCACAATTGCCGCCATGACCATGGATATGAATAAAACAATCGGAAATGGAAATCGACTGGATATGGCCACTACAAATGCAAAATAGGCCCCAGCCATCATGACTTCTCCATGTGCAAAATTGATAAGTTTTATGATACCGTACACCATTGTATATCCTAAAGCTATAAGGGCATAGACACTCCCCACAGATAGCCCGTTGATTATTTGTTGTAAAAAAAGAATCAAATAACTTCCCCCATTCTATATGAGTTGAATTCAATTGAATTCAACTGCTATACTGATGATTATTTATCTCTTTAAATTGCTATTATTACTATGCATCAGTTCACTTACCCTTTTAAAAAACAAGTGACTGAAACAAATGTTTAGTGTTTCAGTCACTCAAATGATTAGTTACCTGATACCTTAGCTGCTAATTTATGACCACCATTCACAATTTGGATAATTGAAATATCTTTAACTGGGTCTCCATTTGCATCGAATGTCACATGACCTGTAACGCCATCTGCATCTGTTTTTGCAAGTTCTGAAATAATAGCTGCCGCCTCTGTCGAACCTGCTTTTTCAATTGCTTTTGCCATGATATAAGTTGAATCATAGGCTAATGCCGCAAGGGCACTTGGCGATTTGCTCCACTCTGTCTCATATGCTTTGACGAAGTTTTGAACAACCTCATATTCATCTGTTTTAGAATAGTGATTTGCAAAATAATGACCTTCTGCCACTTCTGCATAATCCGCTTCTATGCCATCCCAACCATCGCCGCCGATTGCAACAATATCCAAACCAAGTTCTTTAATTTGAGAAAGGATAACGCCGACTTTGGCAACATAATCTGGCAAGAATATGACATCTGGATCTTCTGCTGCAATCTTAGTTAAAACAGCTTTAAAATCTGCATCGTTTTTAGTGTAACCCTCATAATTTGTCACTGTGCCTGTAGCTGAAAATTTCTCATTAAATGCCACAGCAAGACCTTCTGAGTATGGGTCTTCAATATTGTATAGTACTGCTGCTTTTTTAGCCCCTAATTCCTGTGCTGCAAACACTGCTGCAGTAGCCCCTTGATATGGATCAGTGTAACATGCTCTAAAAATGTTAGCCGCATCCAATGTGACTTCTCCATTGGTTGCTGTTGGCGTCAATACTGGCATATTATCCGTCTTTGCGATTTCCTTAATGCTTAATGTTGTCCCACTAAATGTACCCCCGATTAAACCGATAATACCATCTTGATCTCTCAATCGGTTATACGCATTGACAGCTTCAGTTTTATCGCCCTTACTGTCATAAGCAATAATTTCAATTTGTTTACCATTGATGCCACCAGCAGCGTTAATCTCTTTAGCTGCAAGTTTAGCCCCTTCTTCTACAGAAGTGCCATACATACTGTAGTCACCCGTTAAAGGCCCGATGACCCCTAATTTAATAACAGTCACTTCTTCTGCTTTCGCGCCACAACCTGAAAGTAATGTGGATAGCATCAATACCAATGCCATCACTAGCGCCAATCTCTTTGAATTCATATCTAATTCCCCCTTTAATCTTGGATCTATTCATCATATTTTTCTCTATCTCATCTCATTAAATGAAAATATTTCTAAAATATGTGAATAATCTCTTTATATTAAATATGTGAAACATTTTATTACATTTCATACAAACATTCAAATATTTTTTTGATGCATCAATCGTATTTTATTCATAAATATTAATTTTTCTTATTTTTTTCGTCTTTTTTTGCAATAAATTTCCGTGTATTGCGGACACATATGTTAATGTTATATCAATCACGAACTATAGAGACAAAACTGTCACACCTTTTGCTTTTGAGTTTTCCCAATTTAAAAAGCATATCTTACGGTTTGCCAACCATCAGATATGCTTTACGATCTATTTTCCACGTTTATTTTTAGGATCTCAGAATTACGATTTCATTGCTCTCATTTTTTTCATTTCTTCTCGCTCTTGAATGAGTTCCTCCACCAGAGCACTGAAGGCCCAAGTTAAGTTATGAGGTGTTGTGCCTGCAAATATAGGCCTTTGCATGGTCACCTTCTTAGAGGCTTCTATAAATCGATCTAATTCAGAATGTGACGTTCCACTGAAGATAATGGTCGGAATAAGTGTGTATGCCTCTGCAACTGGCAAATTCGCCAGATTAAGTGCTTCTTGTTCTAAAAGGGTGCCCAAGGTCTTGTGAATCTCCGATTCAGAAATAACCACAATTTCATCGATACCTGATTTTTGTCTACAGAGTTCAATCAGTTCAAGTTCTTGTGCATTATAACCGTAAACTAGAATACAATTTCGACCTATTTTGCGTTCTTCGCTCTCACGATCTATTTTTTCAAATGACATATTCCTACTCCTTGAATTTATTTTTCTGTACTTCAAATCTGCTTTATGTTTTCATGCCCTTCTCAGTAGTGCGTATAAAAGCGGGTAGATAGCTCTACTGATAAAAAGCGGATTAAGCTCTAATGACTTCTATATCATAGCCATCTGGGTCTGTCACAAAGTAAAATCTCGGTGGATTTCCCGGCAATCCCATCAGCTTGGTCACTTTGTAACCCATTTCAATATGGCGTTCTCTAGATTGTTCTAGATTTTCCACAGATACTGCAAAGTGGGAGAACCCGTTTCCAATCGTATAGGGCTTTTCTGGATTATAGTTATAAGTCAACTCGATTTCATAGTTTCTATCTTCATCGGTTAAGAAAACCAACGTGAATTCGTCTTCTGGAAAATCTTTTCGAGTTCTTTCCACAAGTCCGAGAGCCTCTTGGTAAAATTTTAGCGACTTGTCTAAGTCCATAACTCTTATGCAGGTATGCAACATTTTATACTTCATGTGTTCCTCCTTAAATTAGACGATGTTCTATTTACAATTAGTCCTTCCATGACACGATTTCATTTAATCTCATCTATAAACGCATCAAAGTCTCCTCAATGACTCTCTAAAATACGTTTTAAAATATCGAGTCGCAAAATACAGCGATATCGAGATCACTTTCTGGTCTTGCTTCTGCACGACTATAAGATCCGAATACGATTATAAAAAGAGGAGAAAATCTTTTATTCAAATAATCGACGCACATATTAGTGATCTCTTGAGATAATGAGTTCATTGTCTTATCCTCATTTACATGGTTTACTCCATTATAATTCATTTCATGAGGATCAGCAAATTATAAAAAGATTGAAATTTATTATAAAAAGTGTTATGCTTCAAGCGGTGAATCCACACGGATGACCTTATTACATAATAATCAAATACAAAATGACACGTTAGAAGATTATATATGAAAGAGCTTGTATTTTAGAGCTCTTTTTTGATGATAAAAGAAGAGGTAAGCATATGTTAAAAGTGGATCAACTATCCTACTCGTTTCCCCAAAAAGATTTATACGACAAAATTTCATTCACATTAGAAGATGACCAACACTGTGCCTTTATCGGTACCAGCGGCAGTGGTAAAAGTACCCTTATCGACATCATTAGAGATCCTGAAGAGTATATGTACGATGGCAAGTTAGAGCTATTGCCAAACTGCAGAATAGGCTATGTCAGCCAATTTTCACAACTGGACAGGACAAAAGATACCACTGTTTTTGAATATATCGCAGAAGTTTTTATCGCTTTGCAGGACAAAATCGCAACACTCTGCACTGAGATGGAAACCGCCACGGAACTAGAGACACTTCTCGAAGAATATCAACATGCACTGGACGCATTTGATGCCATTGACGGCCATGATTTTGAAAGCAATATCCATAAAAAACTCAATCTCGCCAATTTAATGAAACATAAAGATTTAAAAGTGTCTGAACTCAGCGGTGGTGAATTTAAACTCATTCAAGTGATCAAGGAAATGCTCAACAGCCCAAACCTGATGATCATGGATGAACCAGACGTCTTTCTAGACTTTGAAAATCTAAACGCCCTTAAAGAACTCATCAATGCGCACAAAGGCATCTTGCTTGTGATCACGCATAACCGATATCTGTTAAATCATTGTTTCAATAAGATTATTCACCTTGAAAATAAGGAACTGCAAGAGTTCGACGGCCGTTATATCGATTATAATTTCTCACTGCTTCAAAAGAAGATTGAACTCCAAGAGTTGGCGATTGCCGATAATGAAGAGATTGAAAGAAATGAAATCCTCATCGAAAAACTTCGAAAAATTGCAACTTACGATTCAGAAGCAGCCAGAGGCAAATCTCTAAAAGCACGCATTAAAATTCAAGAACGCCTTGAAGCTCGTCGGATCAAAGAACCCTTTGTGGCCATTAAACAACCGAGTATTCGATTGAAGGCTGATCACGAAGTCATGGATACCTTTGCCCTAAAAGTATGTGATTACAAGGTTTCATTCGAAGACGTCCTCTTGGAAAATGTCAACTTTGAAATCGGCTCCACGGACAAAGTAGCTCTCATAGGTGCAAACGGTACCGGCAAAACAACTCTCATGAGAGACATTCACAAGAATAATCAAGAGTCGATCTCTACAGCTGAAGGCGTCCAAACGGCCTATTTATCTCAGCTTCAAGAGGAAATACTAGATGAATCCAATACCATACTTCAGGAATTCTTCGATGCTGGTTTCAATACTTATGGTGAAGTCAGAGCTCATATTCGTGGTTATGGTTTTGAAGAAGAAGTCATGGATCAAAAGATCAGTTCACTCTCTGGGGGCGAAAAAAACATTTTACAACTTGCAAAAGTGGCCGCCCAAGGTGCTAATTTTTTATTGCTTGATGAACCAACAAGTCACTTAGACACCTATGCACAACTGGCACTTGAAAAAGCCCTTATAAACTACAAAGGTGCAATACTCATGATCTCTCATGATTACTACACCATTGCCAACTGCATGGACTATGTTTTGATCATCGAAAATAAAACGATTCGAAAGATGAGTATGCGTAAATTTAGAAAGATGGTCTATGAACGCCATTTTGACAAGGACTATTTAGAAATTGAACAAAAGAAAAAGGCCGTTGAAACACAGATTGCTTTAGCCTTAGAAGCAACTGATTTTGAACTTGCAAAAGGATTATCCGAAGAACTGGAAGCGTTGATTAAACTGCTTTAATTTTCAACACTTCAACCTGACAATGCGTACGTTTCAAAAGCGGTTTTAACAATGCGCCTTAAAGCTTCAAGCACGTCAAGATTTTCTTCCAAGCTCAAACCATCTACAGTGAGTGCACGCTGTTTTGTACAGCCGTCAACTGCACCTGCCGACACCATCGCCTCGAGCAGTTGAGTCTCCATTGAGCAATCATGGAGCAACATCTTTTTTTCCAACATTGAGAGGACAGCTGCCAAAGCATGTCCACCCCAATTTGAAACCCCTGCAACAACAAGATAATCTGCGGAAGTCACTGCACTTATATATGCGCCCTTTTTCACATACTTGTGAATTAGGGGGGCAACCTTGCCCATGCCGATTTCATTGCCGCCATCCCCCACAGCTAAGGTCACAATACCATGTCTTTTGGCATTTATGAAAAGGTGATCTGCATTGGATACCATGTCGCTTAGATCTTCCCCTCTCATGGAGTAATAATGACCATCTTGAGCCATCCCTGGTCTTTCAATGGCAACAATATGAGTCGGCTTATAAGTTTGAATGATCCCATCACAAAATGGCTCTGCACCTTCTCTTGGGATGACTTCAATAGGCGCTTTAACTGCCTTAATCCGGCAGCAATCCCGTAAGATACGCTCTGTGAAGACATCGGTTACAAGGACGACACACTTCCCAAGCTGTTCTAGGGCACTTGCCAAAGCGATGGCTCCTAGAGGGCCATCCGTTTCACCTGTCAGACAATCTCTTATGACAAATCCCGTGACAATCATCACCGTTTTCGATAGATAAAGTGATTTCGCTCCTGCTTCGGTTTCTCCAACCAATTGAACTCTATCCATGCCCCTGTTCTCAAGATGCCGTCCAATAATTTTATCAATTTCACTATAATAGATTTGGTTCATAATTCCTTCACCTCATATCTATAGCATTGCTTTTAAAATACTCTGTTTATCCGTTCGAATATCATTTCAAATCACTTGATTTCTTCCACCACGACTTCGTATTGCTTCTCTTTAACCCTTATCGAAAATATTCTCGCTCTTTCTGATACAACGATCTCATTTTTTTCATAGTATGCCGCCAGATCCGTCAAAGTTTGCTCTTGCGCTTTAATCATTTGGTGTGCCTCATCAATCCTTACAGCACTGAACCTGACTTTGTCACCCGGTTTCAGTTGAGCGAGACGAGATATATCACAAGAGATCACATTTGCTATTTTGGCATAGCCGCCTGTTGGCTGCCTATCTGCCATCATGATGATGGGCTCACCGTGACTGGGAACCTGAATAGCACCTAAGCTGATGCCCGAAGAGATTATATCGGCACCTTCTCTATGCTCTATTTTCGCTCCCTCCAGCCGATAACCCATTCGATCACATTGGTGCGTCAAAATATATTCATTACCGAGAAAGGTCTTCATCCCCTCAGGTGTAAAGCTGTCATCTTCAGGTCCTAGAATCACTTTCACATCAATAGAATCGTCATAGACAGGGATCACTTCCTCTGGCATTTTTCTCAGATTAAAATATCGATTTTTTGAAATCTCTTTTATGCTGAGAACTGCACCCACTCGTAGTTTGTCTCCCTCTAAACCGCCAATGCGGCCTCTTAAGTAAGTCGATGCACTGCCCATGATTTTTGGCAAGTCAAAACTGCCCCTAACTGCCAAGTAGACTCTAAAACCTTCATATACTTGACCAATCTTTAATATACTGCCCTTATGAACACAGACCGTCTCGTACATATTTACTGAATTGCCATCTAATGTTACAGGGCATTTTCCGCCTGTTAAAGCGATGTAAGTCTTGGCGGTAAATTCTATGCTAGGTCCCTTCATGGTAATTTCAAGGACCACATCATTTCTGTGATTGCCCACTAAAATATTGGCAAGCTGCATGGCAAACGAATCCATAGCACCTGCCACAGGAACCCCATATTGCTGGTAACCTTTTCTGCCATCATCTTGAAACGTTGTCAAAAGACCGGGTTCAATAATTTTCATATGGCTCATCTATCTTACTTACCTTTCACATAAATCGTCTTTTTTACCTGATAGGTCCCCGCAGAAACCGCACGGCTGATCTCATCGTATTCATCTTTTTCAATGGGATCAAAACTTATATACTGACCCGATCGGAGTAAAACCGCAGGTTCTCTATTTGGATCAAATAATACAATTGGCGTTCGACCAATCAATTGCCATCCACCCGGACTATCAATGGGATATATGCCAGTTTGATTGCCTGCAATCCCCACGGAGCCCTTGGTTATTTTCTCACGTGGAGCGCTTAGACGTGGTGTTGAAATAGCATCAGACATTCCCCCTAAATAGGGAAATCCAGGCGTAAATCCCAGCATGTAAATGAGATACAGGCCATTGCTATGTATCTGGACGACTTCTTCAACCGTCAGATTATTATAGGAGGCCACATATCCGATATCTTCGCCATATTCTCCCCCGTAAAGTGTGGGCATATGGACAATTTCTGAAGGCGGTAACTCAATTTCATGCACAGAACTTTCTATTGCCTTCAGATAGGCAACCATTTTTTCATATGTGATTAAAAGGGGATCATATATTAGTAAAATGGAATTATACGCTGGTATCAGTTCAACAATACCATTGCAGGGGCATTGTTCTATACTGTAAACCAAACCTCTAATTTTATAATGGATCGCCTCAGAAATTGTATTGCCCACTTCTATGAGAACACCACGATCTCCAGATAGGGCATATTTACATTTGGGATACATGATGTTCTCTACCTTTCTCGATTCTAAAACCATGCTCTAAACCAACTTTGAACCTTCTTGGCTATTATACAATAGCCAGTTTATGGTTCTCAATATCTGTTATAAACATATGCCCTGGCGCATGCGTAATCATGATCTCAGGTTTTACTTTCATGGCAACTGCCTGCGGCGTCACACCACAGGCCCAAAATACGGGTATCTCATTTGCCTTAATCTCTACCGGATCACCGAAATCCGGATTGTGGATATCCCTTATACCGATGAGTCCCGGATCTCCAATATGAATAGGCGCACCGTGAACCCCAGGATACCTTGAGGTTATCCTTATGGCTTGAATCACTTTATCTGGCGTCATCGGCCTCATACTCACCACTGTGGGGCCTGAAAAAATCCCTGCAGGCTCACACATGATATCCGTCACATACATGGGCACATTACAGTTCTGTTCTATATGCCTTACTTCAATCCCTTCGTTCATAAGCGCGGATTCAAAAGTAAAGCTGCACCCCAGTATAAAGGAGACAAAATCCGTTCTCCACATTGAGTTCAAATGGTCATACTCGCCTTCAAGAATGCCCTTTTTATACACCCTATACTTCGGTATGTCCGTGGCAATATCTGAATCCTTCGCAATTTTTAACGTTTTGATTCCAACATCACTCACTTCTAGAACTGGGCATGGCTTTGGATTGCGTTGCGTGAACAGTAAAAAATCATACGCCAATGCCTTGGGCAGTATCACCAAGTTGCCTTGGGCGTAGCCGTGACACATTCCAGCAGTGGGCGATTTAACCTCATTGTTTCTGATCATCTGCCTCACTTCAGCAGGGGTACACGAAGATAAATCTCGCATCTTTTACCTCCTTTTTCATAAGAGTTTGGTCTTATTTAAGGTTTTCATCTTATAAAACCGCCGTTTTTAAAAGCACCTCACCATTTTTCGCCTCAGTCTGCACACCATTTTGCACGATCAATTCGCCGGATACAATCACATGATGAATGCCTTCTGGTTTTGAAATTGGATTCATGAAGGTTGCCGTATCTGCAATTTTTTCATAATCAAAAATCACAAGATCCGCTTGATGATTTTGTTTTATTTTACCTCTATCTTTTATACCCAACTGATTGGCTGCAAGTCCCGTTATTTTATAAATACTTTTTTCCATGCTGAGCAGTTCATTTTCTCTCGTGAACTTCAAAAATCTCGGAAAAGTGCCAAAGCTCCTTGGATGAATTTGATTGGTATAAATTTTACCTTCATAGTCTATCCCATAGCCATCGCTTCCAACGGAGATGTTCATATGCTTCATGATACGCTTTACGTCTTCTTCATCCATTGTATGATAAATTGCTTTCATTGTCCCGTTAGATTTTTCTAAAATTACTCTAACCGCATGCGCAGGCTCTAAAGCCATTTGATCACTGATTTGCTGAATGTTTCTGCCTTCCCATTCAGGAAACTCTGACACTGTGCCTATGACCACCTTTTCAGGGCCACCTCTCTTATTCATTTCTACGTCTATACCCTCTAAAATTTTCTGTTCATCTTTACCCCTTAAGTTCTCAAGCATCTTTTCGATGCCACCTTCATGCGCCCACTCTGGCACTAAAGTTTTAAGCGACGTCATAGAGGCTGTATAGGGATATTGATCGCAAGAAATAAGACCGCCTTCACTTGCATATTGATGGATGAGATCAAGAAGGTCTTCTGCCTTGCCCCATTGATCTTTGCCCATGAGTTTCAAGTGAGAAATATGAACGTGCACACCCGATCCGCGGCCAATTTCAATCATCTCTTTCACCGCCTCAAATACAGCATCGCTCTCACCTCTTATATGTGCTGTGAAAAGGGCATCATGTGCTTTTAAAACTTTGCCAAGCTCAATCAATTCTGCTCTATCGCTAAAGCATCCGGGTGGATATATAAGTCCTGCCGACATTCCCCACGCACCTGTCTCCAGTTCTCTTGATAAGAGCGCTTTCATTTGCTGCATTTCAGCTTCATTTGGTCTTCGATTATCAAATCCCATAACCATTTTTCTCAAAGTGCCATGTCCAATTAAAGGCGCACAGTTTATAGACAAGCCTATCTCTCTAAGTTTTTCAATATAGTCTCCAAGTGTATGGAGTCTCCAATGAGCAACCTTTTCTATATTTGCGTACTCACTTACTTCTGCTAAATTCAGCTGAGTATTCGGCACAATAGAATTGCCGCAGTTTCCAATAACCTCCGTTGTAACCCCTTGTAAAACTTTACTCTCCGACCGATTATCCATCAAAAAAGTCCAATCTGAGTGAGAATGCATATCAATAAATCCCGGGGATACAATGAGACCACTTGCATCAATTACATTTTTTCCTGACAGTATTTCATTATTTTTATTAATTTCAACAATTTTCTTATCCTTGATACCAATAGAAGCAATGTAGCTCTTTTCACCCGTGCCATCTACAATACGTCCATTGTTAATTGCTATATCCAACACGCTCGTTTTCCTCCTATGTCTTGTCCAATTTACATCATTGGCTAGAGTGTCCTTTATGGGATCTCATCAAGCACTCTATTTGTTTTTTTTCATCCATCATGTCATTTATAGCCAATCTAAACAGATAGCCCTGCAATTTGACTCTATAGGGTGCCAAAACGTCAACGTCCGCTTTAGCCTTATCACGGCTTGACGCTTCTAGTACATGCTGTATGAGCAGAGACACCATCTTGGGATTGCCAATATCCACAGCTAACTCAATGGCATCTTTGTTGTTACCATCTTTCAAATAGACATCGGCACCACAATTCAGCAAAGTTTGAATGAGATCCATCTGTTGATTTTCAATCGCCACATGTAGAGGGGTGCCATAGTTACAAGTCATTTTTTCATCTAAATAGATCTGAGCGATTTTGTCAATAATCTCCCTTTCTGCTTGGCAGAAGTTGCAAAGTATAATCACTGAGAAATGTGCGTCCAAATAGCGCTTTATACGCGTTCTAAAACCGCGACTGCTCCCAGTGTGAGTCACAAACCTCTGCCCTCTGAAATCGCCCATCTTCCATCCAAAACCATAGCCTACGGCCTCATGATTACTGAGCTCGCCTGAGATGAATGCCTGCTCAATCGTTTCTCTCTTGACAAGTTTTTCAGTATAAAGTGCCTGATCCCACAAAAACAGATCTCCAATGGTGGCATAAATACCACCGCCACCAGCCGTCAAACGATCATAATCACAATCTTCAAATTGGTTCTCTATAAAATCATAGCCATAAGCTCTCTCATTAAATTCTGGTTTGGATTGATCATAGTAGACAAATGTATCTTTCATCCCCAAGGGGCCAAATATATGTGTTTCCATAAATTCATGGAATTTCTGATTGGAAAGACGTTCCGCGAGTATTGCCAGCAACACATAATTTGAATTATTATAAAAATACAGTTCACCAGGAGATGCTTTCATTTGGGTTTGAGCCACCAGCAACTCTAGCACTCTTGTATTTGTTATTTGGATGGCCTCTTCAGGTTCTTTTAACAATTCAAAGTAATTGGGCATGCCTGAAGTGTGATTCAACAAATGCCTAATGGTCACTTCGCTCGCGTAATGCGAAAGTTCTGGGAAGTATTGTACAATCCTGTCATCGTATTTAAGCAATCCTTTTTCTTCTAGTATCATAATGGCCATTGCTGTGAATTGTTTAGACATAGAAGCCAGATAAAACTGTGTTTTCTCCGTGACAGGGCGCTTGTTCTCAAGATCTCTGAGGCCATAACCCCTTTGCATAAGAATCTGTCCATCACGAATGACCATTAAGGCTGCACCCGCCGTATCGGGTTTATAAAATGTATTCATATGGGCATCCACCAGAAGTGCCTTCTCGCTATCTGATAAATAGGCATATGGGGTGCCCTGATAATTTCTCATTTGGTTTACAGTATGCGTTTCAATCGCTTTATGAATTACATCTAATGATAGTTGCATCATCGTTAACGCTCCTTTGTCCTATCCATTTTATATTTTTTAAGCTCACTTTCAGAAGCATACACAAAATGATCTTGGGCGACTTCATGAAGCATGGGCTTTTCCACACTATAATCGTGCATCTTGGGATCATAAAATTGAATTTCTCTGTTTTTCTCTCTCCTTGGATCTGGTATTGGAATTGCAGATAAAAGTGCCTTCGTATAGGGATGCACCGGATTTTTATAGAGTTCTTCTGCAGGTGCAATCTCCACTATTTTGCCAAAGTACATGACGCCAATTCTATCACAAAAATATTTTACAACGGATAAGTCATGCGCTATGAACAATATAGTCAATTCGAGTTCATCTTTCAAAACATCCAATAAATTAATGACTTGAGCTTGTATTGAAACATCCAACGCCGATACCGGTTCATCGGCAATTATAAAGGATGGGTTTACAATCAGGGCTCTGGCGATACCTATTCTCTGTCGCTGTCCTCCACTGAATTCATGAGGATATCGCGTCCCATGCTCTGGCAGAAGTCCAACTTTATTCAGCATTTTATTGATGAGTTTTGTTCTGTCACTTTGATCGACGATGCCTCTCAATTTAAGCCCTTCACCGATGATTTCAGCCACAGTCATACGCGGATTTAAAGAGGCAATGGGATCTTGAAAGATCATTGCAATGTGATCCGATAGATACTTTCTCAAATCCTTGTTCATCTCTCCTGAAATTTTTTTGCCGTCAAAATAAATTTCACCATCCTCAGGATCGTATAATCTGATAATGGTCCTTCCAGTTGTGGTTTTACCACAACCACTCTCACCCACTAGGCCAAAGGCTTCGCCCTTTAAAATATTAAAACTCACATCATCAATTGCCCTGACAATCCCCTTTTTCTTATTGCGTCCCTTATTAAAACTCATCTTGAGATTTTTAATTTCTAAAATCACCTTTTTTTCACTCACTTGTGCCACCTTCTTCCTTCATGCGTGCAAGTCTCTTAGCCAAGATTTCAGGCATTTCAACCTTTGGCGCATATTCATGCAAAAGCCATGTTGCAGCGTAATGCGTCTCACTCAATTTAAAAAAAGGCGGTTCTTCTTCAAAATCTATTGCCATGGCATATTTATTTCTCTGAGCAAAGGCATCGCCTTTAGGTGGAAAGAGCATATTTGGCGGCGTTCCAGAAATTGAAAAAAGTTTTTCACGCGTCTCAAGATCGGGCATAGAAGACAACAAGGCCCAAGTATATGGATGTGCGGGTTCATAAAATATCTCATCACAAGTCCCGTATTCCACAATTTTACCTGCATACATCACACAGATTCTATCTGCCATGTTCGCCACCACACCAAGATCATGCGTAATAAAAATAACGGATAAGTCTCTTTCATTTTTTATCTTTTTTATTTGTTTGAGTATTTTGGCCTGAATTGTGACATCCAGCGCAGTTGTGGGCTCATCACATATGAGAATTTCTGGATCGCTTGCAAGTGCAATTGCAATTACAATCCGCTGTCTCATACCTCCAGAAAATTGGAAGGGATACTGATCATACCTCAATTCAGGCTCAGATATGCCTACGATTTCCATGAGTTCAAGCGCCCTCTTTTTTGAATCTTCTTTGTTCATGTTATTACTCAAAATCAATGCTTCTGTAATTTGCTTCCCTATTTTCATAATGGGATTCAGTGCCGAAAACGGGTCCTGAAATATCAGTGAAATTTTCTTACCTCTGATCTTATAAAAATCACTTTCACTGTATTTTAGTAAATCGTCCCCATTGTAGCGTATTTCACCGCTTTCAATAGTGGCATTGCCTGTTAGAATGCCCAATAAGGACTTTATTGTAACCGATTTTCCGGAACCTGATTCTCCAACAATCGCAAGGGTTTCACCTCTATTCAAATCAAAGCTGATCGATCTGACAGCTTTGACACTCCCAGAAAATGTATTAAATGAAACTGCCAAATCTTTTACTTCAAGCAGTTTTTTATCATCATTCATTGAACTCCACCTCTCTTTTATGCGCCACGAAGCGTTGGGTCAAACGAATCTCTCAGACCATTGGCAAACAGATTAAACGAAATCATTAACACTGAAATTAGAATGCCAGGGATAATGGATTGGTTTGGATAGTGTAATAGCACTTTTTGGCCTTGGGAGAGTAAAACCCCAATAGAAGGTTCCGGCGCCTGAAGTCCCAATCCAATATAGGCGAGAAACGATTCTGCAAATATAGCACTTGGTATCGCTATCATAGACGAGGTAATAATGGGCCCAATGGCATTGGGTAAAATATGTCTAAATATAAGGATGCCATCTCTGATCCCCAAAGTTCTAGCCGCAAGAACATATTCTCTTTGCTTAAATCTATAGAACTGAGCTCTTACCATTCGAGCGGTATGCACCCAGCCCTTCACCACAAGTGCCATGATAATTGCAAAGAGTCCCGTTCCAAAGTACATGATAAACATAGTGATGATTACAATTCGAGGCAACGCACTTATGATTTCAGTAATTCGCATTAAAATCATATCGACTTTGCCACCATAATACCCAGCGATGGAACCATAAATGACGCCTATAAAAACATTGGTAATCACAGATACAAAGGCAATTAAAAGCGAAACTCGAGAGCCTCTCCACAATCTCGTCCATAAATCTCTGCCTAAATAATCCGTTCCGAACCAAAAACATTTATCGCCGTTGCCAGTGTATTTATAGTAGTCCACTTTGACGTCTACCATTTTCACACCCTGAATTTCTCTCTCATTGAAGACTTCTAGAATACTGCCTTCGGGATAATATGAAGGATCTCCCAGCAAATCAGCACGCCTATTGACAATGACTTTGCCCCCATCACAAATCCCCAAAGGTGCTAAAAGAGGAATTTTACAAGGCATGTTAATCGTATCTGAATTTTGATCATTAAAACCATATGAGTTCATGTATGGCCCAAATATGGTGAAGAACAAGACGATGCATATAATGAAAAAAGCGAGTACAGAAGCCTTATTCTGACGAAATCTAATCAGTGCATCTTTAAAAAAACCAACCGGTTCTTGTTCAAATTTTTCATCTTTAATATCATGATCCATTTGGACTAATTTGAATTTTTTCTCATCCAGTTCTCGGTAATCTTCTTTAGAATAAATCCTCATTATTTTCTGCCCCCCACTCTAATTCTAGGATCTATAATGCCGTATGATATATCCACAATCAGCATGGTCACTAATGAAATAAACGAATAAAACATCAGTATTGCTATTGTTACCGAATGATCACTTACGCTTATAGAATCAATCATCATGCCGCCCATACCGGGGATTGAAAAAATACGTTCAATAACCAACGATCCTCCAAGTATGTTCGTAAACATCGGTATGATTATATTCGCAAGAGGCAAAAAAGAATTGCGCATGCCATGTCTCATAATCGCCTGTCTATAGGTGAGCCCCTTTGTTCTGGCAAGCAACAGGAACTCTGAATTCATGGTTTCTGCAAGCTCTGCTCTGAGGTATCTCGTCACTCTGGCAATGGGACTAAAGGTCAGCGCCATTACCGGTAGAAACATAGACATTGCCTTTTGCGTTCCCATGGCAGCAGCCGCATCATAAATGATGGGAAACAAGCCGCCTTTATATGCCAAGAAATACTGTAACGCTGTTGCAAAGATAAACGAGGGCACCGAGATGAAAATCACCACCATAAAGGAAATGAAATGGTCCACAAGAGTATTTTTCTTTATAGCCGCTAGACTTCCTGCGGCAATTCCTATGGGAATAGAGATGAACAGTGAAATCAGGTTTATTTGAAGTGAGATGGGTACCCGCGTCTTTAACAGATCAAAGACGGGCACATTGGGCTGAATTGCAATTGAAGTGCCCCAATCCCAGTGAAGGATATTGCCGATGAAGTAAAAGTATTGAACAATCAACGGTTTGTCAAAATGATATTTTGCATTAATTGCCTGAATAACCGTCTCTGGCAAATCCTGATTGTCATAGAAACTGCCTGGCATTAATCTAACCACAAGAAAAGCAATTGTCATGATTAGAAATAATGTTATGATCAGCGCAATAAGTCTTTGTATTATATATTTAGTCATTTACAAACACCTTACCTTAAGTTAGTTAAGTTACTCGCTTCCAAAATGATAGACTGGTGTCCTAGCACTTGGACAGAGCATTTGAACGCCAGTCTATTTCAAGATGATTAAATCCTATTCAACTATACTTGCGTATGCCCAACCAAAATCAATTTTATTGATCCAATGTGGGAAAGCTAAGTGCACACGATCACTCTTCAAGTAATAGCTTCGTCCTTCTGCAACGGGTATAAATGGCACTTCTTCAAGTATGATCTGCTCCATTCTCGCTGTATACTCTAATTTTTTCCCCGCCTCAAATCGGCTCTCTCCAAAATTCACTTCATCCCATATATTATTGAATTCTTCATTTGAGAAAGGTTCGTTTTTACGACTATATGATCCCGTCCAATATTTCATGGCATTCCAAGGTGCAAGTTCATTTCCAGACCATGCAGACCATGTCAATTCATATGCTGTCGGATCTTTTTTCCAAGTCTTTTTAAGCGATAGAAGCTGAGACGATGGCATTGCCTGTACTTTGAGTGTGAACTGATCCTCTCCAAAGATCACTGGCAATTGTTTTTGAAGGTATTCCGTCATGGTTTTATAACGCTCAGAATCACTATAAAGCATGGTGAGTTCAAGGGTCTTCAGACCTTCTTCTTGCATAGCCTTATCAAAGTATTCTTTTGCGAGTTTAGGGTCATAACCATAATTTTCAGAAATATTCGCTTTGGCAAGATCTGTATCTCTATATCGCGCACCTGTGGCAGGATCAATAACCTGTCTTGTTGAGATCATGTAGTTTGCTGGTACATCTTTCGTGATGTCCGTTATCCCCTTGCGATCGACTGCATAAGTCATTGCCATTCTAAAATTTTTATTCGCAAGGATCGGTTTATCTGGATTCACTGTGTTGATGGAAATGTACGTAATGGCATTACCCGGTTCACTTAAAACCCTTGGATCTTGATCATGCTTAAGGTAATCTTCTGTGGATAATCCCAGATAATCTATTTCACCATTTTCAAACAACTGCATTTTAGTGCCAGCATTCTCCACCACTTTAGTCTCAATGCCTGCAAGTTTAATGCTGTCCTTTTCAAAATAGTTTGGATTTTTCTTATAAACTACTAACGCATCTGGAATCCAGTTTTCCAAAACGAATTTCCCAGAGGACATGAACTTATCTTTATCGGTCCCATAAAGCGTCTCTGTGCCTTCTGCATTCATACATTCTTCATACAACTTGTCGTAGACAATTGCATGTGCTGTATGTGTGAAATGGCTCATGACCTCCGTGGCAGATTGTTTATCCACTGTGGTCACTTCTATCGTAAGTGGATCAAGCATTTTTATGCCCACTTCTTCCCAGTCCGTTTGAATGCCGCCTTCCCCATTTTGTAAGTAGTATTGCTCCGCATTACTGATTTCAATGTAGTCTTTAGAGAACCCACCGCCTCTTGGTTGTACCATCTTTGGATCGAGTAATCTCTTAAAAGTGTAGAGGACATCTTCTGCATCCAATACATCGCCATTAGCCCACTTGACGCCTTCTCTAAGCTTTATTTTCCACACTTTTCCTGATTCATCCATCATTTCTGGAGCGCCTTCTGCGAGTTCGCCCCTGAGTTCATACGATGTATAATCTGAATTAGGCAGATAAGCATACAACCTAATTGCGATTCGATTGAGCACCGTAGATTGGTAGGATGACGAATAAGTCTGAGGATTGAGAGAGCCCACTGTGGCAGTTGTCGCTTCCTTTAAAATCCCATAGCCTTCATCCGTCACAACATTGCTCGCCGCACTTGGTGCTTCTTCAGGTGTGGTTTCTTCTGGCTGTTGTTCCACTTTTGCGTTGTTGTTACACCCCGACAACAACATTAAAAGAAGCATCAAAACCAAAATTCCTCTAAACATCGTTTTTTTATTCATTTTTCCCCTCCTAATTTTAATCGTTTATATACACACGCCAATGCACTTAGATTTCATATGGCGTTGTAAGCACCGCCGATTTTTACCCCTTCTAAATTGGATTATGTCTAAATCATCACACCCGTTACAAAAGAGAACAAGAGCAATATACCACCTGCTGCTATAAATTCAGCAATGGGTTTATCGTAAGTTTGCGAGCTGTAATACTGATAATATTCGCCAACTTTCGAGTCTGATTTTTGATAGTGCAACGTGTTTATAATCTCCCATAATTTTTTGACTCCAAAGGATAAGAGATCATAAAATCTAAAAGCTTGAGTGATTCTGAAACAGCCTATGATCATAAAAATAATTGCCCCCATAAACGATAAATTCGAAACTGCAACATGAGCAGAATCACCGCTCACAAAGAGACCATAGAATAAAGAAATTAAAACAGTTACGCCGATCCATTTAACCGTACGAGATGCTACCCCACTTTTCATAAATGCTCCTTTCTTGTTATCCATCTCCTATTCAACCTGCGTTTTTCGACTCTTACTCACCTTTCAAATGATTTTTAAACCACTCTAAAATAACTTCCAATCTTTTAATCCTATTTCTAGGCTTACCACTTCTGTTTATCGCATGGCTTTCACCTTTAAAGAGATATATTTTGGATTCTACATTGTGATACATCAGAGCAGTGAACATTTCAAGGCCTTCTAAGTACCAACATCTATAATCCTGATCCGAATGAATAAAGAGTGTTGGCGTCTTAACGCGATCTGCGTATTTCATAGGTGAATGCGCCCACATTTTAGGTTGATCCGTCCAAGGATCTGACGCCTGTTGATCTACATTGGTTGTAATCCCAATGTCTGTCGTTGCAAATTTTCCAATCCAGTTGGAAATCCCCTTTTCAGAAATCGCACACTTGAATCGGTCCGTATGTCCAATAATCCAATTGGTCATAAAACCACCATAAGAACCGCCAATGACCCCCAGATTGGATGAATCTATCCACGGATACCTCTTTAAGACCTCATCTGTAAAATTCATGAGATCCTCATAGTCCACATGCCCATATCGTCCTCTCAAATCACCAAATGCATTGCCTCTGCCTGCACTGCCATGTGGATTTGTAAAAAAGACACAGTAGCCTTCATTTACGAGACATTGCATATCGTGATAAAAAACTTTGCCATAAGTGGTATTGGGCCCACCGTGGATCATCAAGATGCCCGGGTATTGCTTATGCGCATCGAATTCAACCGGTTTAATCACGAACCCATCAATTTCATACGCGTTGCTTTTATAAGTAAAGATTTCTGGCGATACAATCTTCTTATTTTGAATAGTACTCTCATTAAATTCAGAAATTTTGTAGTTGTCATGTGCCTCTTTGAGATAAAGTTCTTGCAACCTCATATCTCTCATGCCCACATATAGAATGCCACTATTTATGAAAGCATAATCATCTATAGCATCACTTTTTTCCATATGTCTCTCAAGGTAACCGTTGCGATCAATCGAAAGAAGCTCTGTTTCATATCCCGTTGTAATGGTGAAATAAACTTTTCCCTTATGCACCTTAACCGTATTGTTGGTTTTATATCTGCAATCACAAGTGATAGCTGTTTTGAGAGAGACATCCATGTCTTTTAAAAGCTCTACTTTATGCGTGTCAACTCTATAAATATAGATGCAGTCATTTTGTCTGATCCCATAGGATTTCATATCCGTTCCAAAGAAAACAATATCGTCCTCCATAAACAGCGCATTTGAAATATTGTAGGTGCCTTCTGCAACAATGACTTCAGTTGTATCAGAGACGATATCGTATACATATAGGCCGGATGTCACCTCTATTTTTTCTGTGTAGGTCTTTGCCTGATAAAGAACTTTTTCTCGTCTAATCCCGACAGCAGACACATCCGACAGGGGCTTTGAAATGAGCTTATTCTCACCTGTTTTCCTGTTAAAAAGAGATAGCCCTCTTCTCTTTTTATTGATGATCCCCCTATCATCATGCCAAAAGGGAATTTCATCAAAGACATAGTAATCTTCATTGCGTCTTGCTCTTTTCATCCCTGCATCTACGAAATTCTCAGAAAAGTCGTCCTCTTCACAATGATCATACAAAGCCGTTATAATAAAGCGTTCCTCATCCAATTTTTGAATGTTTTTCACTGACAGTGGTACTATGAACTCATCTTCTATGATACCCGTGTCCAAATTTATTCTGAATACACCTGAAATCTGTTTACTTTCATCCAATTTAGAAATTAGAACAGAATTATTGTCATACCAATAATACTGGTTTGAACTACCCAAGTCTTTAACGCACTTTAGGGCACGGGTTTTGGCGTCATATTGCCAGAGCTGCTTTTTATAAGTATTTTCTGCCACATTCATTTCACTGGAAATAAAGCATGCAGTCTCACTGTCCTCAGAACTGCTCAAACTGTATAAAAATTTGTAATTCAACATATCTGTTATCTTTAGATTTTGCATGATTGGGCCTCCACAAATTCAATAGCAATTGCTTTTTTTCTCTCTGAAAATGATGTTGTTTCGATGTGTAAATATATTTACATATGTAAAAACATTTACTTTTGTAGATAATATCACAATATTCTGAATATGTAAACATTATTTAATACGTAAAAAAATTTTCACAGGCGCTGTTTAAGTTGAACACGCTTCATCACAGTTTTTAGTTCAAATCTTGCTATTAAAAAAGAGCAGGTAATCACATATATGGATTACCTGCTCTAAAATTCAATTTGACGCCATCAACTCAAAAGACATACGCTATCCTTTCAGAAGGTGAATGTCGTTTTCTTTTAAAATTTGTTCTCTGTGTTTGATTCTCTCTATGGACTCTTCTTTGTTCTTTTTGCCCACAGAAACTGCAAATGCATTTAATATGGTCATTGTGGAAACAAACGAAAAGGTGGTATATCTATTTTTTATAATGAGGGAAACATCTGCAATGATTGCATGCGGCGAAAAAACACTATCCGTAACAGCGATAATTTTATTGCCATTGCGCTTGAAAAATTCCGTCACCTTTAAAGTGGTTTTTGCATATTTTGAAAAGCCTATGACAATCAGCAAATCATCTTCTTTCAGAAAGGTCAATTTGTCGAATACACAATCGTTGGCAGCGTCTAGCAAGACCACATCCCCCATAAAGCGAGATAACATGTAGTGTAAATAGTTTGCCACTGTAAAGGAAGACCTAAGCCCTATTATGAAGACGCGTTTATTGGGGTCCACCATTTCAACTGCCTTATTGAGAGCTTCATAGAGTTCATCGGAGTACACATCTTGCAAATTCTTGATATTAGAATTGATCATTTCCTTTAATAAATTGCTCTCATCGTATTCAATTAAAATAGAGTTTTTGACTTCTGTTGATGGTTCTACCTCTGTTTTTAAAATACTTTGAAGTTCTCTTTGAAAATCTTGATAGCCACTGAATCCCATTTCCTGCGTATATCTAGAAATACTTGCTGTGCTGACGCCTGCTCTTTCACTAAAGTCCTTAATGGATAGAAAAGAAACGTCTGTATAATTATACTTGATATAATCTGAAATGATCCTAAATGTCTTCGAAAAATCTTTGTACTTATCATCAATCAATGATAGAATTCTATTCTTCACTTTGCAAGACCCCTTTATTAATTTGTTATTGTGTGTTTTATATCATATAGCAAATTTTACAATGATGTCAAGTTTCTTTCATTTTTTTAAGGGGTCTCCTATTAAAACGCTCTATATCACTTTATATTCATTTTCTGTTCTGGCAATACAGAGCGTGCTGACAACGTCACCTGTAACGTTAATCGTCGTGTGTCCCATGTCCAAAATTCTATAGATTCCAGCTATAAGACCCATGATTTCCACAGGTAGACCCATGGTATTCAATAACATGATCGTCATGACAATGCCACCACCTGGAATACCCGGTGCACCAACAGAAATCATTGTGGATAAAAGAACGATCATGCCTTGCTGAGCAAAGCTCATTTCTATGCCATATATTTGAGATACAAACACCACAGCCACTGCAAAATAAATTGCAGCACCATTCATGTTCATGGTTGCACCTAATGGCAGTGTAAAACCTGCAAGTTCTGGCTTGACGTTAAAGTCTTCTTCAACAGTTCTAATGGATACAGGAAGTGTCCCTGAACTACTGGTCGTACTGGCAGTAACTGCCCAGATTTTAAAAATGTGCTTATAAAATTCTTTTAGCCCTATTTTAGCAATTACTTTTAACATCACTGTGTACAACAAGACGAGCACAAGTCCCATACCAACATAATCCGCTAAGATCAGTTTACTTAATGGACCAAAAATTTTCAGCCCATACTCTCCAACGGATGCCGCAATTAGGGCTGTAACACCGATGGGCGAATACGCCATTACAATGCCTGTGATCTTATACATGATTTCTGCAAGGCTATCCGCAATGTCTTTAACCGGTTTGCCTTTTTCTCCAATAATCGTAATGGCAATACCCACAAATACAGCAAATATAATGATCTGGATTAGATTGCCATCCACCAAGGATTGAAATGGATTCACTGGCACCATATTGAGTAGTGTATCCATAAACTTTGGCGCTTCTTTTGCTTCGACCGTCCCATTTTGAATCATGTCCAGCGCAAAGCCTGCACCTGGTTTTAAAGCTCTTGCTACCGTTAGCCCAATAAGACCAGATATAGCAGTTGTTACAAAATAGTACAATAATGTCTTGCTGCCCACACGCTGAAGCTTTTTGATATCACCCATACTCGCAACGCCGCTTATGATCGAGAAAAATACCAAAGGTACAACGATCATTTTAATCAATCTCAAAAAAAGATCCCCCAGAGGCTTAATGACGAGTATTTGTTCTTTAAAAATCAATCCAAGTATAATGCCTAACCCAAAACCGATAAACACTTTGGTACTCAGCTGCATTTTAGACTTCCCCATATTTAAAACTCCCTTCTCAATATTATAAATTACAAAACCTTCTCAAGTTTATACTTTACGCCCCTTTACGCCGATGCCAATGCCTCGGTTGCTCTCAAGAAGGTTACAACGTCTGTAATATCATGACAATGTAGCGGTGAAACTCTCAATACACCCTCTAGGTCAAATGCCTCTAGCATTCTCTTGGAGTACAAACTTGTAGCAACGCGTTCATAAACGATGACCCCTTTTTCTCGATACTTAATCGTTGCAGTTGTACAGTCCATTTTATCGAACGATAAAGAAAGTATTAAGTCTCGCTTTTCAAAATCATCCGTATCAAAGTGAACTGTAACGCCCTTGATGTCTCTTAAACCTTTTTGGGCCTCAGTCCCATTCAACATTAATTCTAATAATGCTTGTTCCTGTTTTTTTATTCTTGTGATGCCTTCAACAATGAGGGCCCTTCTATCAATAAGTTCTGGTTTAAACTGATTGCCAATCCAGCATAGATAATTGACGATCTCTGTCATAGCCGCATAATCTGAAGGGGTTGGACTTCCAAGTTCCCAATCATTATCAGCCCTGGCAATTAGCTTGTCATGCGACAGTGTTGACAAGCGTTCCGAGACATAAGCATATGCAACGCCCCGATTGCCAAAGAACTTGTAAGGCGCAAAATTAAGACCATCAACAGGTGTCTTTTGTAGATCAATCAGCCCATGCGGCGCATGCTGTACGGCATCCACTATGATATACGTATTCGGATTTATTTTTTTAACCTCTTGTACAAGCGTTTCAATATCCATAATTGCACCAGAGAGATTTGAAGCATACATGACACTTAATAAACAAGTTTCCGCATCAATATGCTTAAGAACTTCATCCACTTCAATTCGGCCACTCGTCCGATTGGCGCTAACTGCTTTAAACGTTTTTCCAGTTCTCTCAGCATAATATTGACAGGCATCATAAGACGATGGATGTTCCAAGCAAGTTGTTACCACATTTTGGCCAGGGTTATTTTCCACGACCGCTCTCACCATATTGTACATTGCAATAGATGCCGTATAAGTCACGAGAATATTGCCATCATGTGCATTTAAGAGTAACCTCACATCTTCAATGCCTTTTTTTTGAACGCCCTTAAGCATTAACGCAATATCGTGAATCCGCTCAGGACAATCTGGATATGCAGCATATCGAGCATCCGCCTCAACAGCACTCTTTAATCTCAATGAGCCTCCAGCATTTTCAAAAAATAACCGTTTCTCTCCGTTGTTATCATAATCGACGTAGAAGAATTTGCCTTTTATGTCACTTGTCATTTCAGATGAAAACAAGCCTGCATTTTTCACTAATCCCATATCTGTCTCTCCTCTCCGTTTTCAGATAATTGCGCAATTTATCTTATTTTTGATTTTAGTACAAGTTCAGATTCTTGTACAATGAATATATTTGCTATATAATATTAATAATTTTCATATTTAAGGAGATCTATTATGAACTATAATCTTCAAGGCATAGAAGCCTTTCTAGAAATCATTGATAAAAGCAGTCTCACTAAAGCAGCTGAAGCGTTGCATTTGACTCAATCTACCATTAGTCATAGACTTAAAAATCTTGAGGACGAGCTCGGCGTTAAACTCGTTATGCGAGGAAAAGGGATGCGTTCCGTCACGATTACACAAAAAGGCGAAGAGTTTGTAAACATTGCAAGAAAAATATCGATGATCAACCAAGATCTCGACATATGGAAAAATTCAAAAGTGAATCTTCATCTTGATATAGGCTCTGTAGATAGTCTCAACACGCTCTTATTTCCGCCACTCTACAAAATGCTCTCTGAATCTAAAGAGCAAATTTCCCTTAAAGTTTGTACGCATTGGTCATATGAAGTGTACCGATTATTGTTAAATCAAGATATCGATGTTGGCTTTGTACTTCAAGAAGTGCATTCTAAAAATATTTTAATTGAACCCATCTTCACCGAAAGGATGGTCATCATTCAATCAAAATTAGGAGAATTGCCGTCACGCATTAGTGCAGGCGATTTAAATCCTGAGCTTGAAATTTTTTTGGCTTGGGGAAGTGAATTTCAAACTTGGCATAATTACTGGTTCGATCCCAAATCCAGTCCCTACAATATCGTCGATACGGCCTCTTTAATTTACTCTTTTTTAGTGGATTCAAAACGTTGGTCCATCGTACCTATTTCAATGGCACGCGCACTCTCAAAAGCAAATTCGATAAAAATTGTAGAATTGTTACAGCCACCTCCGGACCGAGTCTGTTATAAGATTACACATCGCTATCCCAGACCAGATCGAAAGGAAAGCTTAAAAAAGTTCGATCAGATATTGGAACAATTCAAAAACAGTGACTATTTCAGCGAAATGACTTCATAAAATCATAATATATAATAAAACGACTGCCCCATAGCTCAACTGGGCAGTCGTTTTGTTTTTAACCTATTTCAATTTAAAATTAAAAGTTTTGCATCCATCGGGTTGAAAGCCTTCGACTGAAAATTCTAACGAGATCAGATCCGCCTTTAATACAGCCCTATAACCTTCTTTTTGCCAAGACCAAGTCAATTGATTTTGCTGCTCATCCTCAATGTGCATCGTACTGTCAAACCCAAAAGCCGGAAAAGTATTTCTAAATTTCAGCAACGCCAATTGTCTTTTGACAATCTCCTTTTTCAATCCACTTTTAATGGCTTCTCGATTGAGATTTGTTCTGTTAATCTCTTTATGTCCACCTACACCAGATGCCTTAACAGCCTCATAATCATTCACACCTGCAAATAAATCCAAATACCATACCTGCGGTTTTCCAGGCATAAAGAGTTGAATGGCTCTTGCCAGCAACATGCGCATATCATTTTCACCTAAAGCACTATAATAGGTGGCATTTACTTGATAATAGACATTCTTTTGACCATGCAGATCTTTCACAAGTCCACCTCTTTCAACGACGGTATCAATCAATTGCTGAATTTCTTCTTCTTTGAGGAGACCTTTTAGGTCTAATAATGGGATACCATCATGACACCCTAACATGTTAACCGTTCTTATATTCTTGGTGGTTAATTCTCGAGCCCATGACTCCAACACTTTCTTCGATTGACTCTCAAATGCATTTATAATCAATCCTGGCAAGAAAAAATCATAGGTCATGTAGCCTTTTTGAGCCAGCAGCTCATAGATTTTCTCTTCATACTTCGAATGAATTTCCGGTAATAAAGTTATGTTTAGGGGTTCCGCCAATTTTTGTATATCATTGAGCAGATCCCACGTATCCGGATCATTGAGAAAATTTCGCTCACCCGGTTTTTTCGGTGCATAGGCAAAGGCATCCAAGCGTACAATCGTCGCGCCATAATCCGCGAGCCTTGCCAGCGTCTCCTTATAAAAATCCCATACAAGGGGCGAGTTGATATTTAAATCCATTTGACCCAAATACCTTCTGGAGCCTTCGATAAACTCTAAGATCGTCTCTTTGTCTTCAACATGATCGCCCCAGTTGACGGCTTTCAACGATTGCTCTGATTCAAGGATCTCATTGATCTGACTAGAGAGTTTTTCTGCAGTCAAATATTGTATCTTTGTCATTTTCATAATATCTTGAGGATCGATTTTAGGATATGAGACTTTTTGGTAGAACGTATTCCAGTAGGGTACTTCCTCACCATTTGGAAACCTGACCATCAATATAGGCAATCCCTTTTTCCTAAAAAACATGTCCCGGATATACTTTTCCTCTGGCTGTATATAACCTTCTTCAGTCATCGTCCCATAGCCTGTCCAAAATTTATTCCAATCAATAAAAAAATCCTTGTATATGGAATTTCCACCTTTTTGAAGTAAATCCTGAAATTGCGGCGACAATACAGAACCGTGATTCAGTATAAAATCGAATTTGAATTCAATGCCCAGTGCCTTTAGCCTTTCCAGATCATCTCTCCTTGCCAGCAGGTCGTTCAGTTCATAATCAATCACAGAAAATCCCCTGTCTAGGTCCGTGTTAAATACACTGGGTAAAATATAAAATGCACCAAAGGCATCCTTAAGTTCATCCAAACTCAAAAGTCCTGTAATTTCATTTAAGGTGCCCCCAAGGCTATCAGGATAAGCATTCAACATCACATTTGCATTAATTTTATTTTTCATCATTCGCCCTCCTCCTCGCTACAGTTCTCATATTTTTTTGAACTGCTCAAAAGATACGATTTCGCCACTTTTAAGGACAATCAATTTTGCGTTTTGAGCTTGATCATACAATTTCGCCTGTTCAATTTCCAAAACCATATTTGTGAATGGACTGTCGATGTTGCCATCTCTATTTCTACTGCGTCTATGTGCCTTTGTCTCCTCAGGCGTACTATTGAGGAATATAGGCATGTCAATGCCCACAAGGTTTGGATTATTGCCATGAGTCCACTCGATAATTAGAATTTGAACTTCTTTCATAGGAATCATCTCATACCACAATTCGTGAATTTCACGCCCCATCCTTTTCAGAAAAATGCTCTCGCTTCCATTCTTGAACTGCTCAATGATGCCATTTATTTCAGAAAAATCAAGCTCTTTATCTGTGCCTAAATAGTTAAAGAGACTTTCCTTCCCCTTTTCTTGATAGATTTCCAGTTCTGGATGTTCATTGCACAATTTAGGATCAAAATCCAAATCTAAAGCCTGTAACCCAATGATATCTTCATTGATCTTACGGCTATATTTTCCCGAAGCGACCAGGCCTTTGATGCCGTATTCACGAAAGACTCTCAATCGCTCTGCATCATTTTGCATTGGAATTCTATGTGGATAATTATCTCCAGACATGAGATATGCCTTTATTTTCATATGATTAAAATAGTAAGCCAGTAGGGACCCTATTTCCGATTTGCCCACACCTGAACCCCCGTATACCGATATAACAATTTTTCCCTTTTCCAAAAGTGAGGGCACGGACTTCATCAGTTCTAAGAATATCGCTTCCGCCTTTTCAATTTTCCCTTTGTCAATTTCTATCTTATCTCCTGGCATATCTCCTTTTGGTATATTTGAATAATCATCCAGTTTCGGTATTTCAACATTTAATGAGCACATTTTCAAACTCCTTTTTAAATTCAGATTCTTGGTTATTCAGTCGCTGTCACTTGTAAAAAGCTTTTTTTAATACTTTCACATACATGTCATTTGCCATTTTACTGACTTCCGTTTCCTCTCCAAGAGCATCAAACCCGTGATAACATCCAGGATATAAGTGAAACTCAACAGGAACACCTGCCTGAGCAAGTCTTTGAACATAATCAATTGTCTCATCCCTAAAAGGGTCCAACTGACCGACACAGGTGTATGTCGGAGGCAATCCCTCTAATCTCTTTTCCAGTGCAGGAGATGCATATATGGGCACATGAGCTCTGTCCACATCTTTCAAGTACATATCCCAAGCAATTGCATTGAGATCCTTATTCCAAGCTTTAGGCATAGTTTTCTTTGTGATTTCCTGATTAGATAAATTCTCGTTGCGATGATCAATCATGGGGTATAAAGGCATTTGGAAGCTCACGGAAACTTCTCCCCGATCTCTGACAAGCAACGTCAAAGCCGCCGTTAAGCCACCTCCAGCACTTGGACCTGCTATGGCTATACGTTTGCGGTCAACCCCTAATGTGCTTGCACATTCAAACAGCCATTTCAAGCCTGTATAGCAATCTTCAAGGCCAGCAGGATATGGGTATTCAGGGGCCAATCGGTAATCTAAAGATACGATGATACAAGGGACTTCCAGTGCAAGCTTTGCACACATTTGATCCTCACACTGAGGATGTCCAAGGACGTACCCACCACCATGAATCCAAAATACACCTGGTAATAATTCGTCTTGACAGTTTAACGGTCTATAGATTCTTGCCGTCCTTTGCGCACATATCTGCACTTCTTCAATAGCCAAGGCGTCACTAGGTCTATACAACGACGGTTCTAATTTTCTGATACTGTCCAGTTCCTTATCCAGCTCTAATATGGGCTGCTTTTCGAGATGAACCCTGAGCTCGGTCAATACATCTAGCGTACTCATTTTGCCACTTCCATTCTCATCCTATTTTTTTCTGATTTTAAAATTTTATATTCCCAGTGTCCGAAAAACACCTTCGTATGCGGATATCTTATGTGCCTGTTTTCAGTGCATGTCTTTTGCCATTGAAGAAATAAATCAACAGGGAAAAAATTAAAAGTATTATGCACAAATAGAAGATCTCTTCATAGCCATAGCTTTTTGCAATTATACCCCCCACCATCGGTCCAGCGCCTTGTCCAATATCGCCTCCTAGATAGAAAGTGCTTGTGGCCACGCCACTTTTTTCTATACCCACTTTTTTTATGCTAGCAGCCTGTAACAAAGGTTGTACACTTCCTTGTGACAAAGCCCGCAACATTGCCGATATGAGAATCAGCGTCATTGAGTCCGCCCAAGACAGAAGTATTAACGACACGATTGTCAAAAGAATACTTGGATAAAATACGTAATTAAATCCTTTCCACTTCATGATCTTTCCAGATATCGGTCTTGCAAGAAATAAGAAAATGGCACTGACTGTAAAATAGATCCCTACATTTTCTATGGATTTACTGTGGGCATACAATACTAAAAACGCTGAAATGCCCCCATTGATGAACGAATATACGCCCCCAATGAAAACGTAATCCATTATACTAAACGTAATAATATCTTTGACTGCGAATTTACGATTACGTTGATTTTTATATGTACACGAATACTTTAGCCTTAATAAAGCCACTAAAGCCATCAGTGAAAAAAAAGCCGATATATAAAAAGCATACACCACATCGTATTGGTTCATAATTGCAATACCCAATCCCGGTCCAACAGCTGAAGCTACAACCTGACCTAAGCCGAGATATCCAATGCCTTCGCTAAATCTCTCTGAGGGAATAAACTCACTGGCCATTGCCACAATGGCTGTACTATTTATGCCAAAGGCAATCCCATGAATGATTCTAAATAGAATTATGAGCATGAGATTATCTGTAATCACATACATAATCACGGAGATAGTAACCCAAAAACTTCCAATCATCAACATTTTTTTTCGATCATACCGATCGGCAACATACCCCGTAAAAGGTCTTATAAATAGGGCGGTAATCGAAAACAGGCCCACAATTGCACCTGAGCTCGCAAGACTTACCCCAATTCCAACTAAGTACACGACTAATGTCGTTGTCACCATGTAAAAGCTAAAACTCAACAATGTATTTATAAGCACTATTTCAGAAAACCTAAAGTTCCACAGTTTGGCATCCATGCTTTTCACTCCTCTTCAACATATGTAAAAGTATAAATGTTCAGACGCCTTACAACAAAGGTTTTTTGTGCAACCCTCCTTTTTTTGGTCTAATTGCACATCTTCCTGTAAGAGTTGCACACGACAAATGCTTTAGTACAGCAAATCTTCAGCAACTATTGACATCTTCAATGAATCCATTAAACTTATAATTGTAGATGATTGGCATATTGCTTTTAAGATGGTATCCAATTCAAAAAATGGCATCCATCTGGAACAACAATATACCATTAACCAGAAAGGTATGTGCTGTATCGCTGTTGGATACTGCCTGAAAGGTATGAAATGAAATCAGACGAATTAATTCTAACCTTATCTCCATTTATTAAAGGAACCCTTTTAAGGACTTCAAATATCAAAATTGAAAATGGTATCTCCTTACTTCTGCCAAATGCGTATATTCGGCAGGATGGCGTCTATATCTGTAAAATGCAAACCTTTCAATCTATTTTAAATTCAAAAAACAGTCTTCAAAATGTGACTTTTTTTGTAGTGGATTGTGTACATGAGCTCCCCAAATTGGATGATGCTCAAGACACTTGCTCATATATATTTTTAACTTGTAGCCTAGATGAACTGAGCACTGTGTTTTCAAAAATTTTTGAACAGAAAAAGAGATTGATAGACCACGGCAATTATGAAAAGATGAAAATTTTGTGGCAACAGCTTATTCAGACCCCTAGGCATAAAGATGAACTGCGCACCATTATAAATGAATTTTATTATTCTTTTCGCCGCTTTGTTGCGTGTATTGTGCTTATCATGAAGCAAGATCATCCGAAACTATCTGAGAACGATCTCTATCTTCTATTTGAAGAATTAAACGATCTTTTCCCGGAAACAAATATTTTTCCTTTTAAAAATCAAATTGTCATCTTGTACTCCCAGGATAATCGCCCTGATAGTGATTTGGCATTTTCATATGACAAATTTTCGCTTATTCTGGAAAAGTATCATATGGATGCTGGTATAAGTAATGCTTGCAGATATCCGCTACTTTACCCAACTTTATATCACACTTCACTTTCGTCTTTATATCTCGGCAGAAAACTGTCCTCTTATCACATTAGTGACAATATCTATAATTTTGAAAACTACAGCACTTTTTATATTATCGATCTGTCTGTCAAAGAATTCATTCGAATACACGGACATTCGGATATTATTTATCTGGTCTCTCCAGATATCATTCAATTGCATCGATATGATTTAGATCACAACACCGATTTGTTGACGACATTATTCCAATATCTGCTCAATGGCTGTAATATTACCGTTACTTCGAAAATCCTTTACATGCATAGAAATACAGTTTTTAACAAACTCAAAAAAATCAAAAACATCATTTCTGATCCTCTTGACGATGGCCAAATACAATTTAAACTGTTAATGTCTTGTTTTGTGGTAACTTATTACAAAGAGTATTTGGAACAAAATTTGTGAGCCTTGTCTTTTCGTGCTCACAATAGATAGACGCGTATTGCTCTTTCAAAAATGGGCTAGTATTTGTCTGTTAAGTTGTATTTTTTCATTTTTCGCCACAGTGTCGATTTACTTATGCCAAGTATTTTTGCCGCTTTTTCTCTTCTGCCATTTGTCTTTTCAAGTGCATTGCAAATGCTGTTTTTTTCTGCTTGACTGATGCTGCCTTTATCAGTCGCCATTTCATCCATGCCATTTTCTAAGCGCTCGGTAGACAAGAGCATATCCTTTTCAATTAAAGACAAATCCGTGCCTTTTATCTGTTCTCGAACATCCTTTTCATCGACATATTTATGGTCTGCCACAATAACAAGCCTTTCACAAAAATTTCTCAATTGTCTCACATTACCATCCCAAGATAAGCTCAACAGCATTTCCTCTGCCGCTTCACTTAAAAGGATTCTCTTGTTGTAGCGCTTTCCAAAATTCTCAATAAAATTTTGTGCAAGCAGAATCACATCTCTATTTCGCTCTCTCAGCGGTGGGATCGTCAATGTCAACACATTGAGACGATAATACAAATCCTCTCTAAATTTGCCCTGTTTTGAAAGTTCAAGCAAGTTCTTATTGGAAGCAGCAATGATACGTACATCTATGGGGATGAGTTTGTCATCTCCAATTCTCATAACACTTCTCTCTTCAATCACGCGTAACAGTCTTGTCTGACCTTGTGCATCAATCTCAGATATTTCATCCAAAAATATCGTCCCCTTGTTTGCAATTTCAAAGAGTCCCTTTTTCCCCTTCTTTAAGGCCCCTGTAAATGCGCCATCCACATACCCAAACAATTCACTTTCCAAAAGATTCGTCGGTAGGGAACCACAGTTTATGGCCACAAAGGGCTGATTGTTTCTAAAACTAGAATTGTGTATACTCTGTGCAAACAACTCTTTTCCACAACCACTCTCACCATAAATCAATATGCTTGTATTATATTTTGAAAACCGCTCCGCTAATTTTTTAGATTTCGTAATGGCAACCGATTCTCCAATGATCTCATCAAATCTATATTTTGCAAAATGACCTTTTTGATAAAACTCGCTCTTTACTTGAGACTCCATTTTCTCAATCTGTTGTATAGTCGTAAAGTGCACGACAGCACCATGAAAAGCATCATCCTTTTGATTAGGCGTTATATTAAGCATGCCATACGTATTATTCACATTTATGATTCTGCTATAGTATGCCTTCCCCTTATTCAAAACATCTTCAAACTCGTCTTCATCCAGTGCTGTAACCATGTCTGGAAAGTACTGTCCATTATAGCTGTCGCCTTCAATCGCTTTAAACATGCCGACCGCCTGTTCATTATATGCTTTAATTCTGCCCTCCCTATCCAAAATGCAAATGGCTTCAAATGAATTATTCAGCATATTTTTAAATTCATCTAGTGTTTGCTGCAATTGAGAGCCCATGGCCACCTGTTGTATCGCACGTTTTAAGTCCAGACTAAAATCTAAATAATCGTAAATTCGATCGTCATGAAAAGCATACATGCCACTGTTTCTAACAGCATCAACATATTTCGTATTGCATATGACGACATCATACCCCTCTTTTGCAAGTGCATTAAAATAACCTTGTTCCAACTCATCATTCCAAGGTGGATTAATCAACTCGAAATTGTACATCTCCTCTAGGACATCTAGACGAACTGTTATGGGTAAATACGTGCCCAAGACAACTCTTTTATAATGTTCTAAACCTTTTGACTTCAACTCTTTTTGCAAAAGATACAAAATCACACAGGTGTCAAAAGCAGTCATAGAAACAGGGTAAACAGGCACTAAAGGCTTAAATGACATGATTCTATCATAATTTTCCCACTGGCAAATGATAGCATCCATCTGTTCTTCATTTACCCACTTAATTTGCTTGTTCAACTCTTCATCACAAGCCGTAGCATCACCAATATACATATGGAAGTCTATGATCTTCTCAAGACCCTGAACTTGCTTTATCATCGAGTCTCCAAACAGATTCATGAAAAATATACGAAACACGACATTTACCTCCAGGCTTTTTTATCATTGTACCACGTACAAACATAAGTAGTAAAAGGTAGCAGGAATTCCTGCTACCTTTTTTTAAAACAACAAGATATGAGCCGAAAGCTGTCTGAGGGATGTTCAACCTCAAACAGCGTCAGCGAAAATCGTTTTGAGGCATTGAGAGATGACTCAAATGTTGTTACTCAAATTTTAAATCTTTTAAATAGAGGCTTGAAGCATTCCATACTCTAAAGTTCAAACTAGGATCAAATGCATAGCTGTTGGCAAGTTGTACCAAAGAATATATTGGCATTTCTTCTTCGATTACTTTCACAACATCCACAGCCTTTTCATTTGAAGCGTCTACACTGTTTGCACCAATCGTCTCTTTACAAAGCTGCATAAAGCGATCAAAGCTCTCACCTTTCCAGCCACTCCAGTTTAAACCGCCTAAGAACGCTTTCATCGAATCAACGCCATAACCGCTTGGAGAGGCTGTAACCATCAACAGTACATCCCATTGCGTTGGATCAGAACCAACATTCCATATGGTGGCACTGTCGTAATTGTTAATTTCAGCAGTGAACCCTAGCTCAGACAATACATTTTGAATAATTTCAGCTGCTGCGATCTGCGCGCTAGTGCCGTTTGTTGCAATTTTCACAACACCGCCATCGACACCAGATTCATCGACCATTTTTTTTGCTTTTCCGACATCAGTGGTTGTATAAATCTCACCCACCATTTTTTCGCTGTAATCTTTCATTGCTGCAGAGAATGGCGCAGTACCTGCTTTCCCATATCCATCATATGCCACAATATTAATTGCGTCATTGTCTAATGCATATCCAAACGCCTGTCTAACCTGCTTATTAGAAAATACGGAGTTCTCGTTCATATTCAAGAAAAAGCTTAACGATTGCACACCCGTATCTAATGTCACATTATAATCACTGTTTGTCATTAAATAACCGATGTCGCTAATTTGAACATTCATTACAAGTTGGACTTCACCGGTCTCCAAAGCTGTAGTCTTTTGAGAAGGTTCTGCGATTACCGTAAAAGTCGCTTCTTTGATACTTGGCTCCCCGCCCCAATACTCGCTGAATGATTCTAAAGTTATATATGAACCGCTCAAATAATCCTTTAGTTTATAAGGACCTGTTCCAATTGGCGTCGTAACCATTTTATCTGGACTTGCAGTCCATGATGCTTCACTTACAATGTTGACATTGGATAAATTGGTAAAGGTATATGCGTTTTGTTCTTTAAAGTAGAGTTCAAAGGTATAGTCATCAACAACTTTTGTCTTTTCAAAGTCGACATTAATCACATATTGATTATAATTAGCATCTTCCTGCATGAGCTTATAGGAAAACAGAACATCATTAGCCGTTAAATCATTGCCATCGTGAAATTTTACGCCTTTGCGAATCTTAAAAATATAATGGGTGCTGTCAATTTCTTCCCAACTTTCTGCCAATCGAGGGACTACTTCTTTATCATAGCCCAAAGCAAATAAGCCTTCATAAATTTGATTGGAAATATATGCATAAGTGTTGCCACTTCCAAATACATTCATGTTGCCAACATCACTATCAACTGCGATATTAATCTTATCTCTCACTTCAGGTGCATTCTCATTTTCATTCACGGCACCCTCAGTTTGTGCATCATTTTTCTTCGAACTGCATCCAACAATGCTAAATGAAGTTGCAAGTATAATTAACATAACCACCAATCTCATAAATCTCTTCTTCATTTGTTCTCTCCCTTTTTTTATTTGTTAATAAATTCCGCCTTATGACAGGATACAAAATGATCTTTACTCAATTCTCTGCTATATTGCTGCTTATGACACTCTTCAGAAGCATAATTGCATCTTGCTGCAAAACGACATCCTGGTTTTGGATTTATTGGCGACACAATCTCCCCCTTTAAAATAATTCTTTGATTTTTTGCATGTACATCCGGAATTGGAATTGCAGATAGCAAGGCCATTGTGTAAGGATGTAACGGATTGGCAAATAATTCATCAGCAGGCGCTTTTTCCACCATTTGACCCATATACATAACCAAAATTTCATCAGATATATATTTAACCACCGATAAATCATGCGTTACAAAAATATAGGTCAGTTTTCTCTGTTCTTGCAAGTCTAGCATCAAATTTAAAATTTGGGCCTGAATGGACACATCTAAAGCCGATACAGGTTCGTCGCACAAAATAAACTTGGGACTTAACGCCAATGCTCTTGCAATCCCAATTCTTTGTCTCCTGCCACCATCTAATTCATGAGGATATGCATCGGCCAATCGACTCTCAAGTCCTACAGTTTCCATCAATTTCTCTGTTTCAATTTCCATCTCATCTTCTTTCATTTCACCTTTGAGAAGCAAAGGCTCCATAATGATCTCTCGCACACTCATTCTTGGGTTTAAAGAAGAATACGGATCTTGGAATATAATCTGCATTTGCTCTCTCAATTTTTTTAACTTTTGTCTTTTTAAGTAAGTTACATCCTCCCCTTCAAAAAAAATTTGACCACCTGTACTGTCTAATAGGTGTAAAATAGTTCTTCCTAATGTCGATTTACCGCAGCCAGATTCGCCAACAATACCCAGAGTCTTTCCTTCTTCAATCTCAAAACTGATATCGTCAACTGCATGTAACTCACCATTTGGCGTATTAAAGTATTTCTTCAAATTTTCCACCCTTAACATTGTAGCCATATCATACCTCTTTCGTCATAATATCGCACTTAACAAAGTGCTCATTTCCAATATTTACATTTCTATCCCGTTCCTCTCTACATTCATCAATAGCATGCGGACACCTATCACGAAATTTGCAACCCACTGGTAAATGCGTTGGATCAGGCATCATGCCCTTAATGGGTTTAAGACGTTTTTCATTAGAGGTCAATCTGGGTAGAGAATTGAATAGACCTTTGGTGTATGGATGCCCAGGATAATCAAATACTTGAGCAGTTGTTCCATATTCAACAATTTCTCCTGAATATACGATGGCAACCTTATCACAAGTGCCAGCAACAACGCCGAGGTCATGAGTAATCATCAGAACAGAAGTGTTCAACTCTTTCTTGAGCTTATCCATCATCTCAAGGACCTGTGCTTGTATCGTCACGTCTAGTGCTGTTGTCGGTTCATCCGCCAAAAGAAGATCTGGCTCACACGCTAATGCCATTGCGATTACAACTCTCTGTTTCATACCACCAGAAAATTGGTGAGGATACTCTGAAAATCTTTCGCCGGGTATGCCAACTTTCTCTAGCATCTTTATGGCTTTAATTTCAGCTTCTGCTCTAGATAATTTTTCATGCAATCCAATGGTTTCCGCAATTTGTTTTCCAATAGTCATTATTGGATTCAGCGCAGTCATTGGATCTTGAAATATCATTGAAATGCTATTGCCCCTGATATCGCGAATCTTATGCTCAGACATCTTCATGATATCTTTGCCTTCAAATAAAATCTCCCCACTTTTAATCTTTGCTGGAGGATCAGGAAGTATTCTCATGATCGCTTTAGCAATTGTCGTTTTACCCGCTCCTGTCTCTCCAACAAGCCCAAGCGTCTCGCCCTTGTTCAATGTAAAACTGACATTGTTGACCGCTTTGATAACTTTTCTATCTGCAACATACTCAACCACTAAATTGTTAATCTCTAGCAAGGTATTATTAATACTCATTTATCTGTCTCCTTAATTCTTTAACCGCGGATCAAGCGCATCTCGCAACCCATCCCCGAGCATGTTAAAAGATAAAACACTTGTCATGATACAAATACCTGGATAAATGACTAAATAGCCATAGTCTCTCATGTAATTTCTGCCCTCTACAAGCATTGCGCCCCATTCAGGTGATGGTGGTTGCGCCCCTAATCCAATGAAACTAAGTGTTGCCGCTGCTAAAATAGAATTTCCAATATTCATCGTAATTTCGACAATTAAAGGAGATATTGAATTGGGTAAAACGTGTTTGGTAATAATATGATAATCACTTGCATTGATCGCAATGGCTGCTTCAATAAATTCTTTTTCTCTAACTGTCATAATAGAAGCCCTAATAATTCTGGCATAGGCAGGTATTGTAGATATACCTATTGCAAGAATGGCATTGTTGATACCAGGCCCCAGTGATGCTGCCAGCGCTATGGATAAAAGCATCCCAGGAATAGACTGATAAATATCCAGAATACGCATGAGGATATTGTCCATTTTGCCACCGTAATAACCTGCAATAGAACCGAATATCGTTCCCAATGTAGAAGCCAATCCCACAGAAAGTATACCTATTTTGAGAGATTGTCTCGCACCGTAAATTAACCTGCTAAAAATATCTCGCCCCAATTTATCTGTCCCCAGTAAATGAGCTTTACTTGGTGCCGCATAAGTTGCTTTAAGGTTCTGTTCTGCAAAATTATAGGGGGCAACAATCGGTGCTAGTAAAGAAAGTATGCCAATTAAGAGAATAATGATCAATCCTGCCATTGCAAGTCTATTTCTCGAAAGTCTTCCTAAAATTTCTTTTAATTGCGACTTATGCCTTTTTCGCCTATTAACTGTCATATTTTCTTATTCCCTTTCTTCTTTTTGTTTTAGAACTTTTATATTGTGATCGAATTCTTGGATCAACATATGCAAACACAACATCTACAAGAAGCATAAATAAACAAAAGAAAACGGAGATGAACAATACGCCTCCTTGTACCACAGGATAATCCCTTTGTGAAATACCATTCATCATAAACACACCCATGCCTGGTATGGAAAAAATCGTCTCCGCAATTAAAGCGCCCCCGAGAAGAGCCCCGACCATGTTACCAATCGTCATAATAATTGGTATTAAAGCATTTTTGAGAGCATGATTAAAAATGACTTTCATTTCTTTCTGACCCTTTGCTCTAGCTGTCGTAATATAATCTTGACGAATGACTTCTAACATACTTGACCTCGTTTGTCTTGCAATTCCCGCTGCCCCGCCTAATGCAATAGAGACACAAGGCAGAATATAACCCGTCCACGATTTAATCCCCGAGGAGGGAAGCCATCCTAGCTTTTGAGAAAACAGCATGACTAATATTAATGCAAACCAAAAACTGGGCATAGATACGCAGAATAGCGAACCAAACATAGAAATATTATCTTTCCATGAATACTGATGAGTTGCAGCCAGAACACCTAGAGGCACCCCAATCAATGTTGCTAACAATACACTGATCAATGCAATTTTCACTGTAAAAGGAAATCTTAATAATATTTGATCGGTCACACTTTGTTTAGTTTGATAAGAATTTCCCAGATTGAAATCAATAAATACTTTTTTTAAGTAATCCACAAAGCGAACAGAAAAAGAGTCATTCAATCCCAATTCATCTCTCTCCTGCTGTATTTGTTGCTCTGTTGCGTTAGCGCCTAACATCAATCGAACTGGATCGCCTGGTGTAAAGTACATTATGGTAAACACAAAAAATGTTACCCCTAGAATGACTGGTATTAGCCATAAAAATCTTTTTGCTATAAACTCAAACATATTTCTCCTTTCATCATTCAAACTATATTTATAGTACCTTAACGCAATCTATGTGCCAATTTGCTCATTGGCACATTCATTATGCTCAGAAAAGGTCTAATATACTAGATATAATCTTATTTTATTTTTATCTTTTACCTCATATCAGAATGTATACACACCTCTTTTTAAAAATTATGGTTTCAATATGAAATAACATTTCATAAAGAAGGTTTCATATTGAAACGTTTTCTCTTTGCCATAAGATCTATTTTGCAATTTGAAATGATTTGCAATGGCTATTATTCTATTTTTAGACAATGCTATATCCGCTGGATTTTTATTGTATAATATAGCAATAGATTCAATTCTCTCGTTTAGAACGTCTTTTGCTGTTTTAAATCCATCCACGCCCCATCGATATTGGCATCGTTTTTGCGCAAATATGGATATTAGGAGGTTAACATATGAAAAAAAATAATTATAAAGAATCATTACCATTTTCCTATAAGGGCTACTCGAATCCAACATATGAGAACACTAAGACAAAATCTCAATACATCGAAAGTTATGATGGGACAAAACTGGCAATTGACATAACATTTCCCTTATCTGGCGAAGAGATTGTCACAGAAAATTTGCCCGTTATATTACTGGCTTCAAGATCAAATCGAAGAAATCTAAACGATCCTGAGATTAAAATGGGCTGCGATTTAGTCGCATTTGGCTATATTTTCGCCGTTGTTGAGCTTCGAGGATGCGGTGTTTCTTATGGGGTCAATGATAGTTTTGGCAGTATTGAACACAGTAAAGATCTCATAAGCACAACGGAATGGCTGGCGTCACAACACTGGTGTACTGGAAAAATTGGTATGCTAGGATGCTCTAATCGTGCCTATATACAGCTCTGTGCATCCGCATTATACCCGGATAAAATTGTTGCTCTCACACCTGTTGTAGCCGTTTCAGATTTTTACTACCAGAATTATCCAAACGGTGTGTCTGCTGTCCCTCATATTAAACTTCCTAATCCGGATCATATGTTATCTAAGACAGAATACTTAGAGACCGTGGTCCCTGTGGATGCAGATACCGATGGCCAAATCGCATATGAAGCTTATGTCAACTGTCATTTTAATCATAATAAGAATTTCTTCGAAACGCTTTTTCTAGAAGACATGTGTAGAGATTCTGAACATCCAGATTATGACCACAAAAAAACCAATATGACATTACCTCCTTTTGGAAAATTGGATCATTTCTTTCATAATGCCTCTGTAAAACAGCATCAATATATCGGCGAACTTGAATCAGGCACCTTAGGGCAGTTAGCGCATTTTATTGATTTTGGCGGAACCGTTTTTCTTGGACCGTGGACTCATTTTGGCGCACTTATAGGCGACTCCCCTTTTCCCAACGGTTCCATAGATATTTTAGAATCATACTGCCGTTGGTACGACTATGTCTTAAAAGGTATCGACAACGGCTTTGATAAAATGCCCGCAGTCACATACTATATGTTTAATGCTCAGGAAGGTCACGAATGGCGTTTCTCTGAGAGTTGGCCACCAGAAAATGAAGTCCGAACTCCATTATATCTTTCGCCAAAAGCATCCCATACGATCTCTTCAGCTCACGATGGCACTTTAACACTTGAACCGTGCAATAACGTAGAGTCTATCACTTATCAAATAAGAGATGATATCATCGTATTTAAAAATAAAGAAGGGCTCAGTAACTATGACCGATCTGAACTCTTTTGGAATGGCAATATGTCTGAAGATGTGGACCAAAAGGGGTTAACCTTTACAACCGCACCACTCTTTTCACTTTATCAAAATGAGATGGCCGGTTGTGTATCTGTTGATTTATGGGTATCTTCTCCTGCTAGAGACGTTGATTTTATCGTCTACTTAGAAGAAGTGCTTCCTGATGGCACCTCTCATTATATTAAAGATGGCGTCATGCGCGCTTCTCATCGAACGACTGGTCCAAATCCAGCGTGGCAGAAAATGGGGGCTACGTGGCATACGAGTATGTCATCAGATGTAAAGCGCTGTCTCGACGAAGGCCTGAGTCAACCTACTCATATTCAGTTTGCCATAGATCCTATAGCATATCATTTTTCAGCTCAAAGTCGAATACGATTTACAATTACCTGTGCTAACAGAGCCGCATATCAGCATAACATGTATGAAAATGAATGCCCTGAAATCACATTATATACTGGAGGCCAATATGCTTCTTTCATCAGCGTTCCCTTCCTTGAAGAGTCCAATCAGACTTACAAGGGCTTGGCTACATTTGATGAGAAAAGTTTTCCAGCCACGCTCTATGCTTTCAAAGAAAACACTTATCTTTATACAAACAGCATTTGGCATAAATTCAAGACGCCAGATGCATACACAGTGACAGAGCATGGCGTTGTATTTGCCGAAGGCAACATTCATTTTTGTGCTGTGGGCGCTCCAATAAGCAGTCCCACAATGCCGGACAGTAGAATTCCCTCAGCACCTGTGCACCCTTTCCCGACATATAGAAAACAGTTTGTAGCCAATGTCCCCATATCTTCTCGTGACTACAATCTCTTTGTCCCAGGGCGCAAAAATCTCTATCTTGATGTTTTTATAAAGAAACACTCTGAATCCATGCCTTGTATCGTTTACATTCATGGTTACGGCAGTCCATATGCCTATCTCCCCACTCAAATGCTCATGATGTACGAAGCAGGGTATGCCATAGCCGCAATCGACGTTAGAAACTATCCACCTAACGAATTTCCCGATTATATTAACGATGCCAAAGGCGCTATTCGTTACTTAAGAGCAAATGCAGCTCAATTTGGCATTAATCCAGATAAAATTGGCATGTATGGCTTTTCCCTTGGCGGCAATACAACCCTGATGGTGGCCATGACAGGAGACTTACCTGCTCTGGAAGGTGACGTTGGCGGCAACTTAGAGTATTCCAGTAGAGTACAGGCAGCAGCCGCTGGCTTTGCATGGTCTGACTTGCTCTACATGGGCAAGGATATTGCCGATGAATTCCAACATTCACCACAACTTCAAGCCGATCGAATTTTGATGACTGACGGAGAATATTCGCCAAGTTCAGAAGTTATAGGTTTTAGTGGTCCCGGCAAGGGATTAAAGGTTTTAAGAGAATATATGGAAAATGGTTGCACACCATCCAACAGTTTATTCGATTCCAAACTTCAGCAAGCTGCATCAGCTTCCCCGGTAAATTATGCAAATCCCTCTGTACCACCTATAGCACTTTTTGGCGGTCGGGGCATGGATACCATTAACATTGCCTTTAAGCAGTCCTTGCGCACCTTTGAAGCTTTAAACAAAGTAGATGCCTTAACCTTTCTGTACGGCAACACAACAGGTGAATACGGAGAAAAACGAGAAACACAACAGGCTCTAAAATTTTTCTTCGCTTCTCAACTTAACGAAAAGAGAACCCATCGCATATTGGCGTTTAATACAGAACAGAATATAGTCGTCGTAGATTATGTTTCAAAGAAATTACAAAAAAATCCCGTACTGGATAACGGCTGTTTCTTAGTTCATGAAGATGACTTTAGTCCATATCTTGCGGATATTGTATCACCTGCTTATAATACCAAAAATCATTGCCTAGATCTATTGAGCCTAACAGGCGACAACTTGATTTCCAAGTACTATGATGCACACAATACGCTCATACTAAAAATAGATTTGAATCCTTGAATAACGGGTTTATCTCTATAATGCCACATCACTGACGCTGCATAGACAATACTTTTCCAAAAAAATGACCATATTTTCCCATCTATTTGGGGTCATATAGTCATTTTTTTTAATTAAAATTATTGTCAACAGCACCTTTATGCGATCCGTTACAGGTTATGTCCTGTCCGTTCAATAACCTCATCTTGTATTTGAGGCGTCAACTTCGTGAAATACGCACTGTAACCTGCAACTCTTACCACGAGTTCAGAATGTTTTTCTGGGTGATGTTTTGCATCTTCCATCTCTTCTTGATCTACAATATTAAATTGAATGTGCTTACCGCCATGTGTCAAGTATGTTTTTATCATAGATCCCAGTTTTTTTAGGTCGTCTTCCGTCTTGAGATTATCCGGTAAGATTTTCATATTCATTAAAGTGCCCTGATAAGCGTCTTGATTTACGCGCATTGCACTCATAAAAGCCGCCAGAGGACCATTTTTATCCGTCCCGTGGTCTGGGGATAACGAGGCATCCGCAAGAATTTCTCCGCTTTTCCGACCGTCGGCAGTGGCCCCAGTACACTCGCCACCAGGTTGATGTGCAGAAATGGATATGGCATTGGGCTTTAAAGTATCTCCATATGCACATGGGAGACTTAAGCAAACATCTGCATGCAACTTATATATTGCCGCAACTAACGCATCCACCTCAGGTATATTATTGCCATATTTATCTTGAGCTTTAAACTCTTGTTGCATACTTTCATAACCCACCCAATTCGCATCTAGAGCATCCACAAGCTGTTTCATAGAGTATTTTTTTTGATCATAGATGAGCTTCTTTATGGCATAGAGTGCATTTCCTGCGTTTACACCTCCAACTGCACCCAAAACCGCACCGTTTTCAAAGGCAAACTTTCGATTATACATATCCTTGCCCTCTTTTACGCCGTCCTTCATGAGTGCAGACCGGAATACGTCTGGAAAGAGTTCTCGCTCTATAATCAACTCTACATTAATCCTCTCATTTGCCATGGACATCAAATATCTTATTTCATTAAAAACTGCCGTTTTAAATTCTTCAAAAGTTGACATTTCAGTTACATCGCCAAAGGACTTTCCAACCATTTCATTTGTATATCTGCAGAATCCATTATGCATACAAATATCCATGGCTTGCGGAACTACGAAAAATGTGGCCACCTGTGTACGGGTAATCCCTGGAATATTGCCATCAACACAGCCTGTTGGCACATAATCCCTTGCTTCTTCAATGGACAAGCGATTGGTTTCACTCTGATTCACAAAAAAATTAATGAAACTGTTATCCCCAATAAATGCGGGCAAGCCTACGCCACTTCTGACACATGCCAGCGCTTTAATCATAAGCTTTTCAGGCGTACCTGAATGCACGCGCAGCGTTAGTGTATGGTGTGGCAAATGCGTTTCAATAGCCGCATCTAGCAAAAGATACGATAATTCATTTGTTGCATCGCTACCATCTTTCTTTTGTCCACCAATAGTCCAGTTATACCATTTTGCCATACCTGCATTTTTTGCTCTATTTGCTTTGCCAGATACTCGATTGATTTTCATCACCTTGCAACGCATAATCTCTAGTAATTCCAGTACCTCTGAATCTGTTATCTTTCCGTTATCGATATCCTTCTTATAAAACGGATACATGTACTGATCAAATCGACCTGCTGTGGATGTTGGCGAAGGACACACCAATAAAAAAGTAAACCAGAACGATTGCAAAGCTTCATAAAAAGATTCCGCAGGTTCATAAGGTACTTTTCGGCAGACTCTTGCCATTTCAAGCAATTCCTCTTTACGTGTTTTATCTTTTTCAGCAAGCGCCATATTTTCAGCTAATTCTGCATATCTTCTGCTCATGCGAACCCATGCTTCAAAGACGATGACAACACCCTCCCAATAATTACGTTTTTCTATACTATCTGCAGAATCGTATTTTAAATTCTTCAAGCATTCTTTTGCTTCATAAATAATACTTTTAGCACCCTCTTGCAAAATACGAGAATAATCTATGCACACCAGAGAAAATCCTGGGCCAAGCCCATACCCTGACATTGCAAAGCCACCTCCAGATCCACCCTTTTTGTCTTTCCAAGGCGGAAGAATACAGCCTGATTTCATAAATGGCCATAAGCGTTCATTTTCGCCTAAAGACTTTCCCATGGCTTCAATTAGATTACTATTTACTGAGTTATTACTAAACTTCTCATTGAGATGATATAGTTCTTCTTCATCTTCAGGTGTAATCGTATACACTTCACTCTTTAAAGACTCTACTTCTTCTTTTGTCCATACGCCGTATTCGTATTGCATTTCAAGGCCAAAAGGTTTACTCGCACCAGACCCACAAAGCAAATCGTCCTCTTCAATAAAAATGGTGATATTGTCAAGAACATGAGCATGCAACTTTGATCTTCTGAGCAAAATAGGCTCTCCTCCTGTCACCTCTAACGATTCATTGGCCAAACGAAATTGTTCAACGCACAATGGGTATTTATTGATGCGAAGACTATTGATCATTCTTTTAACACGTTCTGTCATCTCTATCCTATCCTCTCAAAAAAATTGACTTTTCTTTTAGCTTCTTATTATAGATATCATATATAAAGTATGGCGCAGAAACAATTGTATTCACGTAATACAGCACAACTCTATATGTGATGCACAATCCATTGTTACCTGTGAATATATCTCTTATAAATGGTTGACTATAATTTGAGCTGAGATAAACTGATTTATAGAATGGTATTGATATCATGTCATTATTTTGATTAAGGAGCACTTCTATGACCATAAACCTTCAAAAAACCGCACCTATTTTTAACATTCAGTCCTTTTGCCTGCACGATGGTCCAGGCATACGCACAACTGTATTTGTGAAGGGCTGTCCACTTCGATGCGCGTGGTGTCAAAATCCTGAATCTCAACAGTGTAGTCCTCAATTAATGGTCTATTCTGCCAAATGCATAAACTGTAGAGCATGTGTCGATCAATGTCCTAATGGCGCCATTGAATTTATGAACGATTCAGCACGCCAACCCTTTACGGATAGAACACTCTGTTCTGATTGTGGCCGTTGCATCCAGACATGCCCAACTGGTGCTAGAGAATTAGTGGGCGCTCACATGTCTGTCTCTGAAGTTTTTCAAAAGGTAGAAGCGGAGCATATTTTCTATTTAGAATCTGGCGGCGGCTTGACCATCAGTGGCGGAGAAGCCTTGATGCATCCAGAATTTACACATGCATTATGTCATCTATCTCAAGAAAACAAAATACATACAGCACTTGAAACTTGCGGATTTGCATCTTCAGAAGTAATTGATTATGTATTTAAACATGTTGACTTAGCGCTATATGATATAAAGCATATGAATACCACAACGCATAAAAAATATACAGGGGTTCCTAACGAACTCATCCTCAATAACTTAAAGTTTATTTCCAATGAGTTACATAAACCCGTTATAGTAAGAATACCTATAATACCGGGTTTTAACTCATCTTACGAAAACATTGAATCCACTGCACGATTTATAAAGAAACAATTGCATCAAGAAGTTGAGGTCAATTTATTGCCTTATCATCGACTGGGTAATTCTAAAAGAGAAAGTCTCAATCTGCCAGAAGCACCACAGATAGAGATCCCTTCAACTGAATTGTTACTTTCATTAAGTGAAATTATGGCGTCATATGGCATAACCGTTAAAATTGGCGGCTAAATAATTCTGGACCTCAAAATACTCATAACAAAGCCATTATATAGACTTAAAAAGTTATAACTGCAAATAATCATGATTGCTAAAATAAGAACATTAAACAATTTATCCACCCATGCAGAATTCAGGGTTTGATTTATTTTTTTCCCGATCACGGCGCCAAAAACGCCGGCTAACATCATTCCCAGTGTGACAAACAGATTTAAAGAGGGCACTTGATTGCTTACAATTGTAATACACAGGCTTGCCAATTGAGAAAACATAATGATAAAAAGCGATGTCTGTGCGGCCTCTTTTATTTCCATAGAGAACAAAAAGGATAACAATACCAAATTAAAGGGGCCTCCGCCAATGCCAAGGAAGGCAGACAAAAATCCTAACACGATTCCAGCTATTAGACAAGCAACTGCATTTACAATATGATGCGTATGAATTTTTTCTTTATTGACGGTATATAACAATGTTCCAAACGATAACATAAAGAGACAACCTGCTTGTATGCCGCCAATGAGGTCAACATTTTCAAACTGCAAAATCATTGCACTAAATATCATTTTCCCAAGTACGCCACCTACTATTGCCCCTATAGATATTAAAAATTTTGTCTTAAACTTAGCCTTCGTTTTTTCTGATCTGCCTACTGTAATCACCGAATAAGTTGACATACACAATACTGTGAATCCAGATAGAAAACTAATTGTACTTATACTCATAATCCCCAATGAATCTAGTACGGGCTTAATGATAACACCCCCGCCAATGCCGCAAATAGACCCTACAACTGAGGCCATAAAGCTCACTAACACAATAATGGCATAATTGAATATCACTATGCTTTCACTCCTGTCTACCCTATTTTTAATTTCAAAAAGTACTTTTCAACTCGATCATTTTAAAAGGTGAGAAGAACTCATCTTTGTGCAGTTCTTCTCACCTATAGAAAGCTATTCTCCCAATGTCTTATGCACCATCTCCAATACACCCTTGCCATCCATCATGCCATATTGTTTCATATCAATCACTACAACGAGCTTCTCTGGAAGTTCCGTTTTTACTTTGTCAAGATTGTAGCGCACTTGAGGTCCTAACAAAACAATATCCGCATCAGGCCCATAAGTTTTTAGTTCATTCAGGCTGTGAGCTGCAATTTTGCACTCAAACCCTTCTTGTTCTGCTGCTTTCTCCATTTTTTTGACCAAAAGGCTGGTAGACATACCCGCAGCACAAAACAATACTATATTTTTCATAGCAACTTCCTCCTAATCCACAGTTTAATTATTCAATCTTATGATGAAGCTCTATTATTTCCATTGCCATTTCCTTGACAACAATTGCGTTCATTAAGTGATCCTGTGCATGAACCATTAAAAGCATAATTTGCACATGCTCTCCTCTAATTTCTTTTTGAATGAGTTCTGTTTGTATATTATGAGCTTTTGTCAACGCAATCTCACATTCTGCCATTAAAGCATTTGCTTTATCAAAGGCTTTAGCTTTTGCAGCTTGAATGGCTTCCATGGCTAAACTCCTTGCATCCCCACTTGAAACAATAAGCCCCATTACAACTTCTTCATACTTCTCGTCAATCATTTGAACCATAATCATTCTCCTCTATCTTTTGTCCATTTTGGAAGGTACGTAGTCACTTGTCTCCAGAAAATACCTCAACAAGCGTTGCTTCATTTGGACTAAGACTTCCTGATAATTGTTATCATCAATTACATTGCAGGTTTCCATAGGATCTGTTTCCAAATCATATAATTCGTCCATTTCATATAATCGCATGGTATACTTCATATTGCCCATGCGTATCATGGTTGCTTTTGTATGAGTGGGACCTTCATCATGCTGACTGGATATCCGAGGCCAATAGATTGAATCTGGTCCATGTTCAGGTTCCATTGCTTGAATTTCCTCATGAAGCCGTCCACCTTCACAGAACACTGCATCCTTGTGAATTTTTTCTCCTGCCAATACACTTACCAATGATCGCCCAAATTGTTTATATCCCAATTCAATGCCTGTCATATCCGCTACTGTTGCAGGGAGATCTAGCAATTCAACCAATGTATTACTAATGCCTGGCTTGACTAAAAATTGCTTTGCAGGTTTAATCAAAAGTGGAATATTGCTCAGTGGGTCTTCAAAACTATTTTGACATTTCTCCGCAATCCCATAATCACCCGTGTAATCTCCATGATCAGAAAAAACAAAAATGCTTGTTTCATCATAAAGTTTTTTCTCTTTTAACTTATCTGCCAATAACCCAAACTGATGGTCAAACCGAGATGTCATCGCAAGATAAACGGCTCGCATTTCATCATATTGAGCTTCTGTCCAATCCTTCAAGCACTGTTTTTCTCGAATGGATGTCAAGATGCTTGCTTTATTGGTCAATGTTTCAACATCAGGTCGCCTTGGTGGCAGTTTGCTTCTGTCAATGCTGGAAAACCAAGGCTCTTCACAACAATATGGCGGATGCGGAAAGATCAGTGTGCAATAGATAAAAAAAGGTTTTGCATCGGGCTCCTTACGACGTCGTTCAAGATAGTCAAGCGCACTTGTAATACAGTTCCAATCAAAAGAATGTGCACGGTCTTCCTCAACAATTTTACCTAAATAAAAAGAATATTTCTGATTCTTTTCCTTCATAATCTCCGGCATTTCCAAAGAGATATTAAATCTCGGAAATGTCGTGTTGCCATTTTCAGCTTGGCTCTTCTCTATTTGATCAAAACCATCAAAGTACATATCACAATAGTCAGACTTGCTTTTTCCACCTGAAATGACATCATTGCGCCCGATCCATATGACTTCATAGCCGTTCTCTTTCATTACTTTTAAAATATTGGGCTCTTCTTCTCTCTGGAGATAATGCATCGTTCTATGCCCAGTCGTATGCGGATAGAGTCCCGTCAAAAAACTGCATCTAGATGGCACACAAACGGGATTTTGACAATATGCATTTCGAAACGAAACCCCTTCCTCAGCCAATGTGTCCAGATTTGGCGTAATGGAGGCCATGTTGCCCATATGTGCCATAGAATCACAGCGCATTTGATCTGCTACATACCACAAAATATTTGTTTTTTTATTCATATTGTTTTTCTCCCATAATCATTTTAAATCGCATTTCTTTTTAACTCGCATTTCTACTGAATCTATATTTCTATCTATTCGTCTTAACTTTCCAGAGCTTCTTCATCGAGTATTTGCTTATCACAAATCTTGGAAAAAGGCAAATATATAAAAAACTGTATGACTACTATTACCAGTTGCCATAAGCCAGCACGCCACCCGCCTGCAAGAATGCCAGCAAAGACAATCGGTGTGCCTGTTGAAAGTTGTATGCCATTAAGATAAGGCAACACACCAATAACCGTCATAAAATAGGATAGCAAGAAAGCCACAAGCGGCGCCAAAATCATGGGAATTAGAAGCATCACATTGAGTACCAAAGGCGCGCCAAAGACTATGGGTTCACTAATGCCACATAGAGAGGGCAATATGGCGATTTTACCCACTGCTTTAAAGCGTTCGCTCTTGGCAAAGAAAGTCATCAGTATTGTCAAGCCAATAATCCCGCCCGAACCACCTACTTGCGCGAATACAAACCACCATGTATTCATTAATAAATTGGGCATTGCCACGCCATTTGCAAGTGCATCTAAATTTTCAAGGGCAGGTGTCATATAGAGAATAGAAAGAAATGGCATAACCACCATGCCGCCGTGAATCCCGAACCACCATAACAAATTGCATACGATTAACAGGAGCATAAAAGTAAATGGACTTTCAGTAAAAGTACCTAGAGGGGCCCTCAAAACCCCATAGATCATATCATTTAATGTTCCCCATGAAGTGAGCGATACACCCCATCTGATAATGATAAAAACCATCGCTAAGAAAGCACAAGGTAGAATACCTGAAAACCCATTCGCAATCTGAGGTGGGACACCTTCTGGCATCTTTATAACAATGTTTTTCTTGACAAATACATTGTAAATATTGGGCACAATCAGCCCAAGTATAATAGCGGTAAACAAGCCTGGAGCTCCAAAATAAGTGATTTTGATCGCTGATGCAGTCACAACTTTTACACCCTCCTCAGTAACGCCTGTGACACCTGTGGGAATTGTCAATAAAAACATTAGTAAAGTCGTAATCCCCACTATAATGGATTGATCTTTGCATTCCAGTTGATCTGCAAGACTTTTGCCAATTAGAAATACAGCATAAAGTGCAATCATACCAGTCGTATAGGTGCTTATCCAACCGATCATACCCTTAAGTCCTGTACTGATCAAAATAGCCTGATAAGCTGGAATGTTTAGTCCTGCCAATAAAGAGGCAATTGCACCCACCATAACAATCACCAACAAAGCTGAAAATCCCCCGCTAACAGCTTTCAAATACTTGTTTGAAGCAAGTTTAGTCGCTACTGGAATCAACGATCTTTCCATTATTCTTTGAAACTTCTCCATAAAACACCCTCCATTTTTTATTTGATCCTCATTGATTGATGATTTGATTATATTTCAATCTGAACAATTTTTCAACACTTTTTTGAACTATTATTCAAAATACGTATTTTTATTACACTCATGATACGATCAACTTATTTCAACGGTTTATTGTCTTCTTTGAATATTTTCGGATATTATTTTATATATACTTTGGATAATTATTCTGATATAATCCTAATAAAAAGTAAAATAGGAGATAAAAATATTTCATGAATCCAATTGAATTACTTGATCAATATCGACCAAAAATGACAAAATCAGAACGCCTTGCTGCCGACTATATCAGAGATAATCCTATGAAGCTCGTCCGTTTCACACTTACTGATATTGCTAAATTTTCGGGGAGTTCTAATGCTGCAATTATTCGACTCTGTAAAAAATTAGGCTATGATGGTTTTTCTGAGTTTAAATTCTCCATGTCCAAATACTTATTATCGAACATCCCCAGTGCCGAAAACGGCAACACAGATTCGATCACTGAAATAACCAACAATTATATTAAATTCATCTCCCAAATTCCCAATTTTATCAATAAAATTGATATTCAGAATTTGGCAGATTTTATACAAAACGCTAATTACATCACACTGTGGGGCGTCAATAGAACCTATCTCGCTGCGAATCAGCTCTTTAACAGGTTGATGAGGCTTGGGATTCCTTCTAATGCCATATCCGATATTGTGCAAATGTCCGACTATTCCGATATCCTTAAGCAAGGGGATCTCTGTATTCTTTTTTCCATCGCTGGCAAGGGCAGTCGTCTATATCCTGAACTGCTTCAACGCTTAAAAGAACGTGGCTGTACCACCGTTCTTATTACAATGTCTCCAAATTTGAAAGCGATCAGCAAAAACACAGACATCACTATCGTATTGCCCTATATTGGACAAGCTCAAACTCAAAATTTTTATGACGATCAAGCTATATTTTTGATTTTCATTGAAATATTATTATGCGAAGTTGCCCGCTTATCTCAGAAATAAGTAGAAAAGGAGTCTCTTATGCCACCATTGACCGTCATGCTAAAACCCGTTTCCAGTTCGTGCAATCTAAACTGTAGCTATTGCTTTTACAATGATGTGGCTGCTAATAGACTTCAGCCTTCGTATGGACATATGACCTATGATACTTTGGATGTCATCTTGTCAAAGTCTTTTTCTTATGCTTCAGAATGGCTTACGATTGCTTTTCAAGGTGGAGAACCCACCTTAGCTGGACTAGATTTTTATCAAAAAGTGATTGCTTTGGTGAATCAATATAACATAAAACAGCTGCCTATTCATTATTCGATTCAAACCAATGGCTATCTGCTCACAAGTGAATGGGCCTCTTTTTTTCACGACAATCATTTTTTAGTAGGCCTATCCTTGGACGGCATTGCTCAGACTCACAATGCGTATCGCAAAGACAGCTTGGACAAGCCAACATTTGATGAGGTGATGAGGACGGTGGATTCATTCAATCAATATCATGTAGAGTATAATATTCTAACCGTGGTAACAGATGCAATCTCATCTCATATTCATGAGATCTACACTTTTTATCGAAATAGAAACTTTCAGTTTCTTCAATTCATTCCCTGTATCCAACCCTTTGCAGCTTCCACAGACCCACCATTGTTATCCAGCGAGGCCTACGGTCGTTTCCTATGCGCTCTGTTTGACCTTTGGTATGCGGATCTCATGGTTGGTAAGATCATTTCTATTAGACAGTTTGAAAACTACCTCATGCTCTTAAAGGGCTATCCTCCAGAGTCCTGTGATATGACGGGGCATTGCAGTATGCAGTATATTATCGAAGCCAATGGCGATGTTTACCCTTGCGATTTTTATGTTTTAGATGCCTATAAGATTGGCAATATTGCCACGGAATCTTTTGATAGCCTCTTAACACATCCTGTTTCAAATTTATTCTTGAAACAAGGCAGCATCAACCATGCGCTCTGTGCAGATTGCGAATATCATTTGCTTTGTAAAGGTGGCTGTCGTCGCTACAGACAGATGGCTTCATCTCATGAGCCCCACCTCTACTGTGAGGCCTATAAAACTTTTTTTGCACATGCGCTTGATCGAATGAAGGTATTATGTCAAATGATCAGATAGTCCATGAGCAGGGTTCTTTAAGACCGTCCCTTAGGAGCGTCCTTTAAAATCGCCTTTTGAGACAACCCACTATGGCATCCCATGCACTTTAACCCCTTAACTTCATGTCTTTTGGACATAAAAAAAACCGCCTTGAAAACAGGCGGTTCTGAAATACGTATTTGAATTTTTATAAACATTTGTCTCAGTATATCTAATAAGCTCACTTGCGCCAATTTTTGATTCCAATCACAGTGATTGCATATAAAATTGCCACAACGATCAGCTTCATAAATTCTGGTGTTTTTGTCCCAATAAAAATCGTAGTGGGGCCATCTGCACCCCCTATGATCCCTATTGAAGCCGCTTCGTGTTGGCTTAAATCTATCTTTGTTGAAATGGATAATGCTATTTTCAAGAGCCAATTTGACATCAGTAACAGCGTACCAAAGATACCCGAAATAACCGTAACAAATTTCATCCATTTTTTCATAATAAGAACACTCCCTTTCTGTTTCGATTAAAATAGAACCTATTCTTTTAAAATAAAACCTATCTAAAATAACACTTATCTTTAGACCTTAATTTAGACTCATCAAAATATTGAAACCGCTCTTGATGTTTGAAACTGGATAACTTTAAAGTGAAATCCAATATCTGCGCACCCAAATGGTTTCACCCTCTGATTTTTGCTCGCTGACCTTGTTCTCAAAGATCCCACCATTGGATTCAATGGTCTTTGCAGAGGCTTCATTTAGGTCATCACAAGTCAACAGAACACGTTTTAGTGAAGGTTCTGCTACTCTGAGTTGATCCAGCATGAGTTTAAGCATCACGCCTGCAATACCCTTTTGGCGTTTCGAAGCCCTTACGCCATAACCAATATGACCTCCATGTTGCATTAAATGATCATTGAGTTCATGTCTAAAGTGAATAGCGCCAACCGCTTTATGCGCTTCAGTCACTAAGAAATAGAGCGTTGAAGGCACAAAGCCACTAGCTCTCACTGCATCTGTGGTATCATTTTGCCACCTCTTCTGTACAGCATCAAAAGTCATGCCATCACGCCTTGCAGCATAAGGCACGATGACCTCATTGTTATTTTCCCACTCTGAAATATAGTCCATATAAGCGCTTTCACTGATTTCATCAAATTTTATAAGTTTATAAGTCATAATATCCTCCAAACCACCTCTATAGATGTCACTGTATTTATGCGTTTCACGATTTGATTATACTACTGTTCACATACACATAATAGCCTAATGCCTCTATCACCGTTTAATGACACTTGTTTTTACTATCCTAACATTTTGCCTCTATCACGTCTACAGCCATCTCTATGTTGTCATGCAACTGTAAATAAAAGCGTTTCAAAAGATTGGATTTGAACCTTTACGAAAAAACTTCTCAAACAAAAGTAAATTTGTTAATAAAATACACTTTTCCAATAAAAATCTCCCAGCCTCTTAATTTCCCTTTTGCTATACTTTTTTTATATCGTTAGAGTTTCAAAATAAGATTTTAAGGAGCGTTTAGATGTACAGATTCGATACAACTGATCAAGCAATATCCAAATTAGAGGACTCAATCTCATTCGAACTCAAAGATGTTATCAATCTTGAATTCCTTCAACGATTCTTAGATGCCTTTGGAGGTGCTGTGGGTGTGGCAGGACTAGGTACAGACAAAGAAGGTACGCCAATCACCAATCCTACCAATTTTACAGATTTCTGTATGAATCTCAACAGAGGGTGTGAAAAAGGGCTTGCACGTTGTAAGAAAAGCGATGCCTTTGGAGGTGCTGAAAGTGCTAGAACGGGCAAACCTGCTGTTTATTTCTGTGAAAATGGGCTTATGGATTTTGGCGCCCCTATAATTGTAAACGGGCAACAAATGGGGTCCATCTTAGGTGGACAGGTCCTTGCAGATCAACCAGATCCTGATAAATTCATTCAAATTGCCAAAAATATCGGCGTCGATCCTGATGAATATTTAGAAGCCTTGGCAAAAGTACCTATATTACCCGAATCTCAAATTAAAGCTGCCGCCGATTTGCTCTATATTGTGGCTACGGAAATTTCGAACATGGGCTATGAAAAACTGCTTTTATCCAAGATGTTTCACACGTTGGACGATCACATTCAAGAGGCTATGGCCACTTTAGAAGAACTCACTGCCTCTGCTTCAGATGTCACGGAAAATCAAATCAAATTGACTTCTGAAATCCAAACGGTGAGTCATGTTTCTGAACAGATAGACGATGTGATCGGTTCCATCTCAGTGATTGCAAACCAAACGAAAATGTTGGGTCTAAACGCCACAATAGAAGCCGCGCGTGCCAAAGAAGCTGGTCTCGGTTTCGGCGTTGTCGCAAGAGAAATCCAAAAGCTTTCTGAGAGATCCAATGAAACGGTTACAAAGGTAAAATCCTTTACTTCACAAATCAAAAATTCTGTCGATCATACGAATGCCATGGGCAATGCCACTTTAAATGTAACCAAGGAACAAGAACTCGCCATTAGGCGTATTGCTGAAATGCTAGGCGCTATAACGGATATGACGCATGATCTCTCTCAGATTTTAAAATAGCAATTCTTTAAATGACGCCTTGCTCTCCATACAATTACAGTATAAAATTACAGTATAATTAGAAGTAACAATGAAAGGCGCCCACTGAATGTTCTGATCCAGTGGGCGCCTTTTTATAATGGCAAAGCCAATTCATTTCACGATTCTTTTTTCAATCCGTTGACTTGCTCCATATTGGATCAATAATTGTTCTGCATAATCCAAGTGATCCTCTAAAGGGTCTGATGCATCTAGGGAAATGATGTTCATCACAATCTTTTGAGTGGTCTCATTGACAGAGGTTCTCTTAGAATCTGCCGTTGTTGATCCAAATGGTTTTTGAGTATCCTTTAAGATCAACAGGTTTTCCAGATTCATCTCCTGTCCACCTATATTGAGATAGGTCTCCCCTGACCGACCCCTTGTGAAGAGGACTGAACCCTTAATTTGATCATAATCATAGGTGCCCACGGAATTCATGGACTTCACAGAGACCAGATTGGATAAATCGACAATGTTATTGATAAAGTCAACGCCTTCACCTCTTGTGATTCTGCGCATTAATTTTTCACTGGAAACCCTATACTTAGTTGGATCTTTACCTAAAGCACGGTAGCATGATCTGGCTTTAAACACATTGGCGAGCTTGCTAATATCCGCTGTCGTCACTTTGTCTCTGAAGGTCTGAAACTCAGAATGCATCTCTAATCTGAGCAATTCAGAGCTCTCAGTAACAACGACATCGCAAACTAAAACGCCCAGACGAATCTCAGGTAATATAGCCTTGAGATCTGAATCTATTTTGATATCCATCATAACTGTACTCCTCTATTTTAATTCAGCTTTTTTCGAATATTTTCAAGGTATTCAATAAAGGTCTCCACAATATTGGGATCAAATTGAATCCCAGAAACACGTCTGAGCTCCACATAAGCTTCTTCATAGGTCATCGCCTTCCTATAAGTCCGATCACTTGTCATCGCATCAAAAGCATCTACCACAGTGATGATACGCGCTAGATAGGGAATTTCTTCTCCCTTAAGCCCTTTGGGATAACCTTTCCCATCGAAGCTCTCATGATGTGCAAGCACGTGTTCCGCAATTTCACTCATCTCATTCACGGCACTCAGAATCCGGTATCCAATTTCTGGATGCTTTTGCATTTCTGAATACTCTTCTGCTGTTAAGCGGCCTTCTTTATTTAAAATTTTTTCATCGATGGCGATTTTACCTACATCGTGCAATAAACCAATTGTTTTGAGTTCGTTAACCTCTCGATCTGATAATTTCAACGCTTTTCCAAGTTCATAGCTGAGTTCGCTAACACGCATACTGTGCTGTTCTTCTCTCTTGTTCTTCTCGTGTAAAGTATTTACAATGGTGTAAATGGCTTTTCCACGCACGCTAGGACCTTCCGTAAGTTTGCGTTTGTTTAAGTAGTCTTCTGCCGTCTTAAAGACATCTGCAATGGAATCGTTGAGCGTCACCAGCTGAGCATGTCCCAACGAAACCGATATGGACACTTCATCCACTTTGATCTGATTACAACGCGTCAATATCTCATCCGTCAAATGTTCCAACATCTCGTGAGTGCTGTTTGTCACTAACACGGAGAACTCATCGCCACCCATCCGCGCAATAATCTCACCGTGATTACAAATATCCTTTACTTGCATCGCAATTTCATTTAATAAATGGTCCCCAGCTCGATGCCCAAATGCATCATTGATCAATTTTAATCCATTCACATCCATCATGATGATGCCCAGTGGCAAATGCTCTGCCTTTTTGAGTTCAGTGATCTTTTTCTCAAAATAAGCTCTGTTGTAAAGCGTTGTCAAATCATCATGTGTACTGATATAAGCTAGATTTGCCTCTCTTCTCTTGCGCTCGGATATATCGGCATAGACGCCGTAGCCACCAATCATAACGCCTTGATGTGTCATAGGTACGCCCTGAATACTCACATGATGCGGCGTCTTATTTTTACCATATCTCACGGATTCAAATCTAACCATTTCACCGCCAAAGACTTTTTTAGTCAAGGTTTCTGCTTCTCTTCTATAGACGCCATCTGACAAAATCACGTCCAAATCCATACCCACAATTTCATTGATGTTATACCCAAATAATTTTTCAAAGGACTCGTTGATTTCTAAAACTTGATGATCTTGGTCGAACATTACAATTGCATCTTGCGCATTTCTGAAGAGTGCTTCGAAGTTTTGTTTTTGTCTTGTAACTTCTTGTTCAGTTGCCACGAGCTGGCTATAAGTTGCTTCTAGCTCTTCGTTAAGCGCCATCAGTTCATCTCTATCATCATTGAGCGCATTGACTTGTTCAAAGAATTTTTGAAGCATAATATTGATCTTACTCGACAGTTTCCCAAGCGCTTGATTCGAAGACAACACAATCTGTTGATTGGTCTCTCTTTCAAGATCGATGTTCTCCACTTGCTGCTCAAACTCAAAGAGCGGTTTTGTAATAACCGTTCTCAAAATAAAAATAAGGATTACAAAAGTTCCTATGATTGCAGCGCTGAGCATTAAAGAAAAAAATTGAAGTCTTGTCAAGCTATCGCTGTAGTTATTTATCGGTGAGAAAGACATCAGTATCCATCCAAGATCGGTGAACTCGTGATAATGAAAATATCCTTTGACCTTGCCAACCTGTTCTTCTAACATGCCATAGGATTTAACTCTGTCTTCGCGTGTATCATACCAATTCTTCATCAAACCCAAAGTATCTTGAGACTGTTCAAACGAGTCAATGCCAAACATCTTTTCGCCCTTAGCGCTTAACAAATAGGTAACACTTTGACCAAACTTTTCGGAGTCATCCAGCACACTTTTTAGTCTTTCCAACATAATATCGCCTGCAACAACACCTTTTAAATGCCCAAAATCATCATAAACAGGAACAGCTATTGTAACGATCCAAGAATTCTTTATTGCATTTAGAAAAGGATCTGTTATCACTATATGCTCTGCTTTTGCAGCTTCTTCATACCAAGGTGTCTCTCTCAGATCAAAGTTTGACGGTGGTATAAAACTGCTTGTGCTTATCAATTTGTTATCCATTGTACCATAATACATTGACGAAAAAAGATCATGCTTATCAAGCTTATCTTCTAACATTTCTAAAATAAGCTCAGAATCTGTTAAATTCGCCTTTATGTAGTCACTTGCTGTAAACAACACTTTTTCATTTTCGACGATCCATTCATTGACTTGATGATCCATAATATCCACAGAGAGCATCGCATTTCGCTTAACTTCCTCTGAAAGAACAACACCTGCATCTTTAAATTGCAAATTTACAAACACAAGTACTAAGAGCAATAAAAGGACATATATAAAGTTAATACCTCTAATAATACGATTCATACCATTGCCTCTCTGTCGTTCTATATATAAAATTATTAAGATCTTACAATATTTATCTTATCATATATGTACTATACTTTACAACGAAATACATAAGGATAATAATGTTAATTCCAATAAAAAAGGTCTCAACCACAGCATTCTTAAGATGGCTGTGATTGAGACCTCTTTATAGGTTATTATTATTTTTACTAGAGTCCTTAATCCATTGCTTAATTGACTTAACGCCCTAATGAGTTCCTCTATTTGTTGCTCCATTGCTTGTTCAATTGCTTATTCAATTGCTTGCGCGTTCCCTATGCCAATGTCATAGGTAGGGTCACTATAAACTCAGTCCCTTTGTTGACTTCGCTTTGGACATCTATCTTGCCCCCATGCATCTCAACAATTTTCAGTACAATGGCCAATCCGAGACCGTTGCCTTCTGATTTTCGATCTCTGGACGCATCTGCTTTATAGAACCGTTCGAAAATATGTTCAACCTCTATCGGTTCTAAACCAATTCCATTGTCTCTTACATGAACTGAAACCGCAGATTCAGACACTTGAATTTGTATCTCAATCTTACCGTTTTCAGGAGTGAATTTTATGCTGTTACTGAGAAGATTCAACCACACTTGATCCATTAAGGCCTCATCTGCCGTCCAATAGGTTGTCTCTAAATCCATGTTAAGTGCAATCGATTTTGCCAGCCATTGTGGTTCACTCGACAGGATCACGCGTCTCAATTGCTTGTCTAATCGATAGCGCTTTGAATTAAAAGGATGCTGCTCAGAATCCAAAGAAGCCAATTTAAGTAAGTTATCACTTAGTTTAGATAATCTCTTGCTTTCACTTTCAATAATTTTAAGATAATGCAATGATTCTTCACGGCTTAGAACATCCCTTTGAAGCACTTGAGCAAATCCGTTGATGGATGTCAATGGTGATTGAATTTCATGTGAGACATCTGCAATAAATGCCTGTCGCATTTTCTCCAGCTTTTCAAGGCCTTCTGCCATTTCATTCACATTTTGGGCAAGTTCTCTATATGGATGTTGCTCTCCGACATCAATACTGACTTTATAGTTCCCTTTTGCAATTTGTTCAAGTGCTTCCGTAAACGGCTTAAAGACATCCACGCGCTTCTTTTTTCTTTCTTTTGCATTTAACCCATGATATGCGATAGCCGTAAACCAAAATAGAAAAATGCCTAATATGCTGTTGATCACTTGTATCCAAACGCCCTGTAAATGCACATGATACATTTCAAATAGAAAGTCTGTTATAAAATAAGCCAATGCCCAGAATATTCCCAGAAAAATTAGAAGTATACAAGTTCTCAAGAAGAGTACCTTTCTATTGTGGAGATGTTGCTCCTGCTCATGTATGGTGGGATCATCCATTTATATCACCTCCAGCCGATAACCTAAGCCTCTAATCGTCGTGATCTTGAATCCGGATTTGACTACATCAAACCGCTCTCTTAATCGTTTAATATGGACATCCACTGTGCGCTCATCACCTTCATAATCATAACCCCATATTTGTTCAATGAGTTGATCTCTTGAAAGCGTTTTACCAACATAGCTTCCCAGCATAAATAGAAGTTCAAATTCCTTCATGGGCAACGTCATTTTTTCACCTTGAAAAGTCGCTTCAAAAGTAGTTGCATTTAACTCTAGTTCCCCCAACTGAACCGTTTGCGATACAGAAATTCGATAGCGCTTTAAAAGTGCTTTCACACGCATTACAAGTTCTAAGGGTTCAAATGGCTTGACCAAATAGTCATCTGTGCCCAATTCAAATCCCTTGATCTTTTGCATCGTTTCACCCATGGCCGTCAACATGAGTATTGGCACATCTGAAACCGATTTTAAAGTCTCGCAGAGTTCCCATCCATTCATCTTCGGCATCATTATATCTAAAATATAGAGATCGACTTTAATCGATTCACTCTTTAAAAGCGCCGCCTCACCATCTGTAGCCTCCACAATGTCAAAACCTTCCCTTTCAAGAAAATTTCTCACTAGGATTCTTATATTAGGATCATCATCCACAATCATTATCTTTGTCATTCTGCGATTCCTTTCCTCTTAACTTACCAGCGAATCCTCCAACATCAATGGTATCGACTCCAGTGTCTGTTGATTCAATCTCAACTGCTGCGTTGCAAACTTTCTGTATAGAGCATGTGTCGCCAAGAGTTTTTCATGTGTCCCGCAACCTGTAACACGACCTTTATCTATGAAAATAATCTTTGAAGCATCCACAATTGTAGACATTCTATGTGCAATCACCAGCGTTGTTCTGCCATACATTAAATTGTTGAGTGCTTTTTGTACCACAACTTCTGAATGACTATCTAAACTCGAAGTTGCCTCATCCAGCAAAAGAATTTGAGGTTTTCTGAGCAATGCTCTGGCAATTGCAATACGCTGTCTTTGTCCTCCAGATAATTTGACACCTCTTTCTCCCACCTGAGTTTCAAATCCTTCTGGAAGCGCTTGGATAAACTCATCTGCATAAGCCATTTTTACCGCTTCATTTAACGCTTCATCTGATATTGGCTCGTCGAGACCATAACATATATTTTCTCTGATCGTCCCAGAGATTAAAGGACTCTCTTGAGAAACATAGCCAATTTTGCGTCTCCACGACTTCAGATTCACAGTGGTTGAATCCACATGCCCTAATTTGATCGTCCCAACCTGCGGCTGATAAAATCTTTCAATTAAAGAGAATAGCGTGGTTTTACCGCTGCCACTAGGCCCGACAATTGCAGTGATTTCACCTGACTCTGCCACAATGTTGATGTCTTCTAGGATCATTTCTTCTGGCTTGTAACCAAATGTCACATTTTCAAGTACAATTGGGAATTGATCGCCGCCAAGTGCAAGACCCGCATTATGATCCTCTTCCTCAAATTCAAAAGTATGCATAATACGTTCTGTTGCACCCAGTGTCTTTTGTAGTTGCGTAAAAAATGTCGTCACTTGTCCTAGTGGTATAATAACTTGAATCAAATACAGTATAAACGCAACTAAATCGCCTGCTGTTAATGCCCCTGAAGAAACACGCATGCCACCATAACCTATGATGAGGACAAGTATTGCCATCATTACAAGTGACATTAAGGGTGAAATCAAAGCTTGTATTTTAGATTCCTTAAGTCCAAATGACATTAAATTAGAGATGCCCAAAGCACCTTTTTCATATTCATTTTTCTCCGCACTTGAAGCTTTAACCAATCTTATTTCAGATAACACCTGACTTAAAATAGCCGTAAAAGAAGCCGTTTCATCCTGAGTCGCTTTAGAAATTTTATGAATTTGTCGCCCAAGCGGCACAACAACCAGCAATACAAGTGGTACCGCAACAAGCATGGTTAATGTCATTTCCCAGTCCAAAACCAACAAAATCACCATTGAGCCAACAATAGAAATAATGCCGTTAAAGAAACTCGTCGAGTACTCGGTGATCAGATTCTTCACAATCATCGTGTCATTCGTCATTCGGCTAATGGTTTCACCCGTTTCATTTGCATCATAGTATTCAACAGGCAATTTCAGCAGTTTTCTCCAGAGTTTATCCCTTATACCCGCAACAATTTTTTGCCCTACATAGTTCAGCATATAAATGGATAGTCCACCAGCCAGTGCTTGTATTATAAACATACTTACCAGCATTGCAATTTGAACGTTTGTTATATTGGCCACCGAAAAGCTATTGACCAAGTTTTTTGTAAATAGCGGCACCACCAAACTTGCGAGTGTTTTAGTGATACTCATCACCACAGCAATGGTAAATACAACCATTGGTGGTTTTGTTTCCTTCATCATTTTAAAGAGTAGCTTCCAGCTGCCCTTTTTAATTTCATTTTCATCTCGTTTTTTCATATAGTTCTCCTTTCACATCGTTTCATGTGTATCATAGAGGCTCTATATGAACTGAATATGAACTCACATCATGCCATTTTAATCGGGTCTTGCACACTCCAAATCCAAAAACACAGCGACAAGCTGAGGCGAAAACTGAGTGCCACTGTTTTTTATTAATTCAAGCCTTGCATTTTCAAGTGTCAAGGCTCTCCGATAAGTTCTGTCTGATCTCATGACATCCCAAGCATCTGCAATGGCAATAATTTGAGATGCCAACGGGATTTCATCTCCCTTTAATCCATTTGGGTAGCCTGTGCCATCAAATTTTTCATGATGATGCTTGATAATAATGGCGATTTCCTTAAGCGTCTCCGCATTTTTCGTCATTTCATATCCATGATTGGTATGGCCCTTGATGATTTCATATTCTTCCCTATTTAATCGAGCAGGTTTGTTCAGTAGTTCTTTATTAATGTGAATCTTCCCAATATCATGGATGAGCCCTGCCCAATAGATTTCATTTTGACGTGCAAGGTCAAACCCCAACGCTTTAGCCAAGCTTACGGCGATCAGTGCCACACTCTCAGAATGTCCCTTCGTGTACTCATCGTAATATTCCAAGACTGTTGCCAGCAGTAGAGCAACTTCTTTCACCATAGATCTCTCAGAATTTAAAAGCGCCTCTGTTTTTTCATTGACCTTTTTTTCAAGTTCTTGCTGATGCTCGTATAGTTTACAGTTAATGCGATAATTCGACATCGATTGATTATAGAACAGATAATTCATATATAGAATCATCGCATAAAAAATACTTACGGACACTAGGATTACAATTATATTTTCATCAACGCGCTTCAAAAAAGGGGTCATAAAGATCAGACCGCAAAAATCAACTACAAAGTAGATCAACCAGTATTGCCATTTCATTTGAATGACAGCACCGGTTACTACAAACACAATGACAAAATCAAAATAGGAGATAACACTTTCCGGTTTATATCCCATCATCAGTGTCCCCCAAATCAAGAGGCAACATACCGTCATATTTTGAAATAATCGTATCCGTTTTTCTTCTCTTTCAACCACGCCCAGCTGAATCCCCAAAAAGGCTATCAAGCAATATGTAAAGAGGAAACCGTTGATCCATTTGACTTCCAACAAGTCATCAATCCAAAATGAAACCAACAACATCAAGAAAGAAGCGCCCAGTATAAATGGCAGCAAGCGCATAAGTCTCTCTTCATTATCATCTCTAAGACTTTGTTCAAATCTTTCAGTTTCCATATGACCACATCCTTGGCTCATATATACCCAATCTATTTTCATTTATATTATAGGATGTGCATTTTTTCTTTAAATTGGTTTACATTACTTCGACTCACTGGAATTTGAAGATCAAAACCTCTAAGCTTCACCATATAAGTATTATTAAACCAAGGCTCTATCGTATCTACATAATCCAAATTGATAATATAAGCCCTATGGCACCTAAAAAAATTACTGTAAAGAATGTCTTCAATTTCAGAGAGCGTTTTCTTACAAGTATACTTGCCCTTTACTGTTATAAAATGAGTGGTCCTATCTTCGAAGAAAATACAAGCAATCTCACTGTATTTTACGGGCTTTAAAACGCCGTTGCTGTAAAAAGACATCACTTTTAAATGTTTTTTAATGCTCTGAACGGCATCTTTAACATGATCTGTGCTCGTTGCTGCCGATTCAGTCATTTCATCACATTCAGATGCTATCAGTCTGCGAACTGTGTTTTCAAAGCGTTTTTCTGAAACCGGCTTTAACAAATAATCCACCGCATTAAACTCAAACGCTTTTATGGCATAAGCTTCGTATGCCGTTACAAAAACAATTCGAGTTGGAATATTGTTTTTTAAAATATAATCTGCCACAAGTATCCCCGATACCTGAGGCATATCGATGTCTAAAAATACAGCATCGTATTCATTTTGACCCATTGAACCAACAAAAGACAAACCATCATTATAAGTAGCAACTACTTCGAGCCCTGGATACTTTGAAATCAAATAAGAAAGTTCATCCACTGCAGGCATCTCATCATCGACAATAGCACATCTCATTTTCAATCCCCCTTTACTCAAAAACACACCTATTCAACTGGAAACGTAATGCTTACACAAGTGCCTTGTCCCACTTGACTGTCTATTTTAAACGCACCTTTTGGACCGTAATGCTTTTCTATTCTTTGCATGACATTTACAAATCCGATGGATTCTGAGAGTTCACCACTTAATATCGTATTCAACTTTTCTTTTCCAATGCCAACCCCATCATCAAGCACTTGGATCTTCACGAACGCTTCTTGGTCCGCATTTGTGAAATTATGGATTAGAACTTTAATATTGCCACCTTCTGGCTTCTGCAAGATGCCATGTAATACTGCATTTTCCACAATAGGTTGGATTAAGAGCGGCAATATTCTCGTAGATTGATCCACACTAATTTCATACTGCACTTGAATCTTCTCTCCAAACCGCGCTTTGCAAACGCTGATATATTTTTCAACATGTACCAATTCATCCCGAATGGCAATTTCCCCTTTCAGCGATTGCATATTCTTCCTAAAGAATTCACTTAAATCCAAGAGCACTTCTCGTGCCTTTTGTGGATCTGTCCTGATCAATGAAATCACCACGTTCAAACTGTTAAAGAGGAAGTGAGGATTGATTTGCGCTTGTAATGCTTTGATTTCTGCATTGAGCGCAAGTTTGGACTGTCTTTCCAAATCCGTAATCCAAAGCTGTGTTGAAAGAATGTTCGAGAGCCCCTTTGCAATTTCAATATCCAAATCGGAAATGACATCTTTTGTCCTATAAAATTTTAAAGTCCCCTTGATGACGTCACCTTCCCAAATTGGCACAATGACTGCTGAACTCAGGTGGCACTTTCTATTGGGACAACCAATGGTTTCCTTATTTTGTGCTACTTTGACTTCTCCTGATTTTAAAACAATTTTAGTCAATTGAGTCATAATGGTCATCCCAACTTTATGATGATCACTTGCAGCACCCACATGTGCCAAAACCTCTGTTGTATTGGTAATGGCAATGGCCTCAAAATCCGTCGCACTCAAGATTTGTCTTGCAGTTAATTTAGCGGACTCCCTGTTCAATCCTTCTCTCAAAGACTGAGTGGTTTTATCTGCAAGCAGAAGCGCCTGTCTTGCACGATATTTTGCTTGAATACCACTTAATGATTGAATGTTGCTAATAATACTCACAAAGAGTGCAATCCCGCAAGAGTTGACTAATATCATTGGAAAACTAATGACTAACATGAGGTCCATAGCATCTTCAAAGGGTTTGGCAACTAGGATCAAAATCAACATCTGAAGTGATTCTAAGAGTACGCCCACCACAAGTGCATACGGAATCTTATATGATGACGCTCTGAATCGCTTACTCAAAGCACCAGCCACTATGCCCTCCGTACAGGTTGAAATCCCACAAGCAAGTGCTGTAAATCCCCCTATGTCGATCAAAAATCTATGACCGCCTGCAAGGATGCCTGCTATCAATCCCACTAATGGTCCGCCCAACAGACCGCCAACTGCAACACCAATCACTCTTGTATTCACAATTGCGCCTTGATATTTTATCCCTGAATAAGTCCCCACGATACTGAGAAGCGCAAAAATAATACCCATCGTAATTTTTTCTGGAATCGTCATTTCTTTTTTTGCGATAATATTTTTGAAAGCACGCGTCCTTGAAAAAACAAGCCCAATCATGATGATCAATCCAACACGATACACCAACTGAATTAAAAGTTCTAACATACGTTCGCCTCTATTTTGTGGTATTTTTAAAAATCTTGTGCACTTTTAATGCGGTTTGAATCGCATAGCGATCCTCTTCTTTATCAATGCTCATCCCTATAATATCTTGAATTCTACTCAGTCTATACAAAATTGTATTGTAATGTGTAAATAATGTCTCAGACATTTTCTTTAAGTTGCCATTGCATTCAAAATAAACTTCAAGTGTTTTTACAAGTTCTGTATCTTTTCTCAAATCATATACCACAAGTTCTTCTAAAGTATCCTTATAGAAAATCTCCAACTCACTTTTGAGACTTGTTTGAGATAAAATTTTATAAATACCCATTTCCTCAAAGTAGACCACATCTTCGTCTATATAGCGTACTGCGGCTTCAAGTGCTTTAGAAGCATCTTCCAAACTTTTATGAACATTTATGATGCCTTTATAAATCCGTCCAACACCTACTTTGGTCTGATATTTTTTCATCTTTGACTTTAATATTTCATAAATATACTTCGTGTAACGCTTAACGACCTGTATGGTTTCGCCCTCTTTAAACATGATCAGAATATAGATGTGATCGCTTTTATTCAAGATCATGTAAGCTCTCCCCATATCCTTGCAGATCAATTCAACTAAATAGGCCGCCTTTAAATACTTCTCAGTTTCATCAGCGGTATTCTTACTGAGGACATCAATATCCAAAATAATGAAATTGGCATTTTCGGAAAATCTAAAGTTGGCCGCACGTTCTACCGCTTTATTGCGTCTGACTTCATCAAATGAGATCAAATCATCAAAAAATTCAATTTTATACTTGTTTTCAACTTCCTGTACGGAAATTTTCTTTAAAAACTCAAGTGCAATAATATTGGAAGCTGTTTCAAGCCCCAATTTATCATAGTTTGAAATAACACGCTCTTTGCCATAGGTTACAATATGTCCATGAACTTGATTTTTAACGAAAATTGGAATGATCAATCTTTCAATTTCTTGCTCTTTATAGACAATTTTATCCCAAATCACTTTTGGACTTTTCCCATCCAATTGTATGCCTTCAATATTCTCATATAAAATTGCATAGTCATTTTCAAATGTAGACTTAAGAAAATAGGTATCTTCAAAATAATAATCTCTCACGAAAACAGGAGAAGTAATTGTCTTCTGAATACTTTTCAAGATGTCTTCAATATTGCCTCCACTCACCACTACATTCATGGTATCCTTGTGTAAATTCTCCACACGCTGAAGTACACTCGTTTGCTTTTTAAACATCAAGTTGTAGACCACAGAAAATATTTCAGTGAATGAAACATGATAATCCAAGTCAATCACAGGCAACTCAAGTTTATTACAAACCTCCACAACTGCTCTTGGCAGCGCCTCAATATAAGGCGTGATTTTGACAAAGACTGCACTCACATTTTTGGCAGCAATTTCAGTAAACAATTCAATTTGTTCACTCGATGCCATCTTCTCAAAAATTTGGCCTGTAATCAAAATAATTTGCCCATCTTGTTCAATCCAACTCAAGATTTCTCTATCTAGCATCACATTGACGGATGTTACCGGTTTGTATTGTGGATCAATAGATGTGATCATTTTAGAAGTTCTAAAGAGTTCAAGTGCAAGCACTTCATTCAAAAGCACTGTTGATTCGTTATTCAAGAACATCCCCCCAATTTAGAAGTTTTTAATAATATAATTATATCAAAACCCGACTTTTATGCAACCTACAGTTTTTTCGTTGTATTATTTTCACAATTAGAATCCTCTAAATAGATGGCAAATCTACAAGTTGAATCGCCTTTGAGAACGGATTCTAAAAGCTCAACACGTAATGGCCTGTCGAGAATAACTTCATATGGAAATTTCGCAAAGCCGCCACTGCAATAACACCAATTTTCAGATATTGCTTCACCACTCAAAATGGATTCACGGGCAAATGGACAGTGACAAGCATAATACCGTTTTAAAAGTGAGTCCTCTGTCTCTAAATATTTTTCAGGATTGTAAGGAATTTTAGTTGAATACAGGATGTTACCCTCACGAACTGCTGACATAATCTCCTGATTCTTCGCAGCAAAATCCACGACTTCTTGAGTGATTTTTTGCTCATACCACACCTTGTTTTCATCACAATGCTCTTGAAGCTCTTCAATTTTTCGTTTTTGTAGATCTGCAAGATATAAATCCATATTATCAAAGGATTCATAGATCTCCTTTTCTTTTAGATAGGCTGTCTTTGAAATACCGTGATTGTTGCCAGCTAAAACTTCCTGTACGGTTTTGATGGGCAGCTGATTTTCAAGGGCATTCATTAACTTCCCCGTATAGCTAGGGTAAGCTTTAGGTTCAGATCCAATTCTAGGTTTCTGAACAGATCCCATAATTTGATGCGCCATGTAAGGGCCTGCTCTGTCAATCAAACGGTCATTGATATGCTCTATAACACCAATACCTCCCAGCAATGACGTGAAGTATATATAGATCTCATTGTGGCCTTCGATGTAGAAATATCTTGCCATTGCCAATAAATCCTCTGGTGTGCTTATTTCAAGCGATACCATAGAATCGATATACACACGTATCGCATCGAGCTTGGCAGTTTCAAAAGACATCTTTTTAGATGTCAAATAGGTTTCAAGAGCTTTTACTGCATCTACAGCCAAATCCGTATCCGTCTCACTTATGCCTCGTTTTGAATAGTATGCTCTCAATTTTTTCTCATGCATTTAATGACCTCCTCACTTTAATTGCCCGTTTATTTTTATTACTGCTATTGTTACGCCTTTATCCATGTTTTTTTATGATCCTTATGCGTTATCGATTCGTGCTCAGTATGGTTTTGTCATCGTTTATATATACTCATATCATAAACTTTATTGAAACTAATTTCAATAAAGCCTCATAATTGTGCCTTACACCTTCGATTGCTTGGAAGCATTGGTGTTGTTTAAGTTGAATTTTTCCATTTCTAGATTTTGAAAGGTAACGGATGCTTTACAGATGGTCTATAACTAAAAAAACGCTGTAAACGAATTTGAAATGCGTTTACAGCGTCATTATTAAATGATATATATTTTTACTTTAAGGCAATATGGCTTAGTAATTTCCTTGAGCCATCATAGCTTCAGCAACTTTAGCGAAACCTGCAATATTCGCACCAGCCACTAAGTTGTAACCAAAGCCATAAGTTTCAGCAGCATCCACACAGTTTTTGTGGATGTTTGTCATAATTTGATCTAATTTAGCATCAACTTCTGCTTCTGTCCATGATAATCTCATTGAGTTTTGGCTCATTTCAAGTGCTGAAGTCGCTACACCACCTGCATTAGCAGCTTTAGCCGGTCCAACAGTTACACCTTTTTCTAATAAATAGTCAACCGCTTCGTTTGTACATGGCATATTAGATGCTTCGCAAAGGAATTTAACGCCGTTCGCTACGATTTGCTCTGCATGCTCTAATCTGATTTCATTTTGTGTTGCACATGGAATCACGATGTCTGCTTTTACGCCCCAAGGTCTTTCACCTGGGAAGAATTTAGAACCTGCGAATTTATCTGCATACGGTGCCACGATATCTTTTCCGCTTGATCTAAGCTCTAACAAGTACTCGATTTTTTCACCAGCGATACCCGCTTCATCTAAGATGTATCCATCTGGACCTGAAATAGTGATGACTTTGCCACCTAATTCAGTCACTTTAGTCGCTGTACCCCAAGTAACGTTACCAAATCCTGATAATGCAACTGTTTTGCCTTCGAAAGTTTCACCTTTAGCTTTTAACATTTCTCTTGTAAAGTAAGTCACACCGAAACCAGTTGCCTCTGGTCTGATCAATGATCCACCATAAGATAATCCCTTACCTGTTAAAACGCCATTTTCGAAAACGCCTTTGATTCTTCTGTATTGACCATATAGGAATCCGATTTCTCTTCCGCCTACACCGATATCCCCAGCTGGAACGTCTACGTCTGGTCCAATATGTCTATATAATTCAGTCATGAAGCTTTGGCAAAATCTCATAATTTCAGCATCAGATTTACCATTTGGATCGAAGTCCGAACCACCTTTACCGCCACCGATTGGTAGACCCGTTAAAGAGTTTTTCAAAATTTGCTCAAAACCTAAGAATTTAATGATCCCGATGTATACCGATTTATGGAATCTCAAACCACCTTTGTAAGGTCCAATTGCACCGTTGAATTGAACTCTAAAGCCTCTATTCACATGGAGTTTACCTGCATCGTCAACCCAAGGCACTCTGAAAGTGATTTGTCTTTCAGGCTCTGCAAATCTTGCTAAAAGATTCGCTTCAATATACTCAGGATGTTTTGCTAAAACGGGTTCTAAAGATTTGAAAACCTCTTCTACTGCTTGTAAAAATTCTGGTTCGTTGGCATTTCTAGCCTTAACTTGTTCAAATACCTCTTCAATATACTTCATTTCAAACATCTCCTTTAAAATGATTTGAGGATTTCCCTCGTGGTTGTTATCAACCAAATTTTTCTTGCCCTTAAAGTTTGTTAAAATTTTGTTAATCGTCCTAACGAGTAAATTTTAACATATCCCTCTGATAGTGTAAACTAAAATTAAACATAAAACTATAAATTTTTTGCAACAGTTATGAATTTTTCTGTATAATTTCGGGGATCGAAATACCGCCCTGCGGGACAAAATTTCACCTAGAAATTAACACTGAATTTCAATCCTAATTTCACATTTATTCTATACCATGAAATGCATTTTGCAGGCGGATTTATCTTTCGTTATTAATAATGATTATCAATATACTTTGATGTTTTTTGCTATTTTTTCTATTTTTTTTGTTGTTCAATGGTTTTTTTGAGTATTATAATGATGACATGACTTGAACATTAAGTTAAATATAATGAGGAGGTACTTCCAATGTATGTAATCAATGATTCATGTATTTCTTGTGGCGCTTGTGAACCAGAATGCCCAGTAAACGCAATTTCTGCTGGTGATAGCATTTACGTTATTAGCGCAGAATGTATAGATTGTGGTGCATGTGCAAATGTTTGCCCAGTTGATGCACCTCAAGCTGAGTAATATCGACTCAATAAAATCGATAGTGATCTACTAAAAAGAGACCTGTCCTATCACATTTGTGATGAACAGGTCTTTTTATTAAAACAACAAGATTTGAGCCAAAATCTGTGCTGAGGGATGTTCAACCTCAAACAGCATCAGCGAAAATCGTTTTGTGACATCGGAGATGGCTCAAATGCTATTCTTAGTCTATTGAAGATTTATTGAGATCATATTTATCCGTATGATATTGAACAATTTTACTTAAAAATTTCAAGACGGTCTTCTCTTCATTTATGGTGATATCATTTAAGACAAACTCCATTTCTGAAAGTTGTGCACTTAGTATCGCCTGATAAATATGCGCTCCTGACTCAGTCAGTTCTATCCACTTTTCACGCTTATCTTGCTCACCTTGTCTCTTTTCAACAAGTTTCATGCGCCCAAGTTTTTTAATGGAAATATTGATCAAATTGCGATCCAGTTCCAAGGTTTTAACAACAGCGTTAATTTGAATTATGCTTGATTCACCCACTGTTTTAATCAGAAGTATATCCAATAAGCTGAGCCTATGAATCAGTTTGGATGGATAAAACCCTTTTTTATCTTGAGACATAATCTTAATAAGCATCCGATCCATCATATGCGAAATTTCTCTTGTATAATTTGCCATATATCATCCTTTGGACCAAGCTCCAATCTAAACAGTCTTAGAGCTTTACAGTCTATTATCTCTTAACGATAACAGCTTCACCCATACCGCCACCGATACAGAGTGTTGCCAATCCATATTTAGCATCTTGTTTTAACATTTCATGGATCAAAGTAACAAAGATTCTATTGCCAGAAGCACCGATTGGATGTCCTATTGCAATAGCACCACCATTTACATTTACTTTATTTGTATCCAAACCAAGCTCTTGAACCACTGCCAATGCTTGTGCTGCAAAAGCTTCATTCGCTTCAATCACATCTAAGTCGGCAACAGTTAAATTCGCTTTTTTAAGTGCCTTTTGAGTCGCTGGAATTGGTCCAACACCCATAATAGAAGGATCTACTCCTGCTGAGGCATGAGACACGATTGTACAAAGCGGCTTAAGGCCGAGTTCGTCTGCTTTTTCTTTGCTCATGACAATTACAGCGGATGCACCATCATTGATACCAGAAGCATTTCCAGCTGTAACTGTACCACCATCTTTTTTGAAAGCTGGTCTCAGTTTAGCTAATTTTTCTAGTGATGTCTCCTTGATGTACTCGTCTTGATCAAAACAAATTGGATCACCTTTTCTCTGAGGAATCATTACAGGAATGATCTCATCCTTGAATTTTCCATTTGCTCTTGCTGCCGCTGCTCTTTTTTGAGAAGTAAAAGCAAATTCATCTTGCGCTTCTCTCGTAATGCCCCATTTTTCAGCAACATTTTCTGCAGTAACACCCATGTGATAATTGTTGAATGCATCCCACAAGCCGTCATTCACCATGACGTCGCAAGTTTCGCCATTGCCCATACGTTGTCCCCAACGCGTGTTTTTAAGTGCATATGGTGCCATACTCATGTTCTCAGTACCACCTGCAACGACAATATCATTATCGCCTGCAATAATCGATTGAACTGCCATTGAGACTGTTTTAAGCCCAGAACCACAGATCATATTTACAGTTGTACATGGCACTTCCACCGGATAACCATTTTTTATCCAAGCTTGTCTTGCAATGCCCTGTCCGTGACTTGATTGTAATACTGATCCAAGGAGTACTTCATCTACTTTTGATGGCTCAAGTCCAACTTTCTCTAGAGCACCCTTGATCACTACTGCACCCAAATCTGCTGGATGGACATTTTTAAGAGCTCCTCCAAAGGAACCCACTGCTGTTCTAACAGCACTCACAATTACAATTTCTTTCATGTTTTAAACCTCCCTATTTTTTGTGTGACAATCCCTAGAATCATTCTACCAAAAAAAAGAGACAAGGTCATCCTTGTCCCATTACTTTTTCAGCATTTTTTTCAATTTATTTTTTTAATAATCCATTTGTAAACATATTGGCAAGAAAATGCATATGCCATCACAAAAAATTCTAAGTAAACGCCCTGCTTTTAAAATTATTCTTTTAAGATTATTCTTTTAAAAAATAGGATAGCGTCAGTAAATTATCAATTAGATGAACGTTTTCAACAATGATGTCTTCTCGTACTTTTAAGTCAATTGGAGCAAAGTTCCAAATCGCTTTAATATTTGTCTTTTGAATTCGATCTGCAACATCTTGAGCACCATCTCTGTTGGTACAAATATAGACGATTTCTACATTGTTATCATTGACAAAAGTTTCAAAACTGTCCATGTCTATTACTTTAACGTCATTGATCGTAAGTCCTATGATCTTGGGGTTGATATCAAACATCCCCTTCAGATTAAAGCCTAGACGATCAAAGCTTGAATAGTTGGCAAGAGCCTGCCCTAAATTCCCCGCACCGACAATAACCGTATTGTAATTTCTAGTAAGCCCTAAAATTTTTCCGATTTCATTATAGAGATCTTCTACATTGTAGCCATAGCCCTGTTGTCCAAATCCACCGAAGTTGTTTAAATCCTGTCTGATCTGAGAAGCTGTAAAGCCTATAATTTTACTCAGCTCCTTAGAGGAAATTCTCTTAATGTCATTGTCCAATAATTCTTTTAAATAACGGTGATATTTAGGTAAGCGCCTGATAACCGCTAAGGAAATATTTCTGTCCTTCATTTCTCACACCCCTTAAACTGAGTTTCTTATTTTTTAAACTTGCAATTATTAGATAATATTTTCCAACAAAAGCACTTCGTTTCCGTTACGGAAATTATACCATCTAATGAAAAACAATGTCAAATAAATAACAAGGAATTTATATCTTTATTTAAATAAGGTATAATACAGTTGTCAATAAATTTGGAAAGGAAAAAAAATGATTGCATTATCGTGCACAAACATTACAAAATATTATGGTATAGACTGCATTTTAGATGAAATTTCTTTTACTGTCAATACTGGAGACAAAATTGGACTCATTGGCATCAATGGTGCTGGCAAAACAACTCTGATGAAAATTCTCATGGGTGTGACGTCAAAAGACAGTGGTGAAATCTTCATTGCTAAAGACACTACCGTCGGTTATCTTGAACAAAATACGGCGATAGATTTAGATATCTCTGCATTTGATTACTGCGAAGAAGTTTTTAGTGATATATTTGAAATAGAAAACAAGATGAGATCATTGGAACAGCGCTTAGCACAATCCGATGAATCTTCATCTAAACTATATTTGGATGAATACGCCAAACTTCAGGAAGCTTTTGATCACGCCAATGGTTATGCCATTTCGAGTAAGATCCGTGGCATCCTCAACGGACTAGGTTTTGAAGAAGCGGATCACAAAAAATCAATTAGTCAGTTGAGCGGTGGTCAAAAATCAAGGGTTGGCGTTGCAAGACTCCTCTTAAAACAACCTGATATTCTATTACTTGATGAACCCACAAATCACTTGGATATTGATGCTATTAAATGGCTTGAGGGCTATCTCAAAGAATACAATGGCACCATTATCCTCATTTCGCATGATCGTTATTTTTTAGATCAAGTTATCACAAAAGTTTATGAGATTGAAGCACATGAGCTGACGACATACACCGGTAACTATAGCCAGTTTATCAAGCAGAAAAATGCAATTTATGAGGCTTCTCTCTCTCATTATGAACAACAGCAAAAGGAACTTAAAAAGCAAGAAGAACTTATCCGTAAATTCAAGGACAGAGGTACTGAAAAACTTGCAAAGCGTGCAAAATCAAGGGAAAAGAGACTTGACCATGTTGAACTTCTCAATAAGCCCACACTCTTTAAAGAACACTTTAAAATCGATTTAAAAGCTGGCGTAAAAAGTGGCAAGGATGTGTTACGAGTCAAAAATCTTTCTAAGTCATATGGCCCTAAAAAGATATTTAGCGACCTTTCTTTTGAAATCTACAGAGGTGAAAAAATTGGTCTCATTGGCCCTAATGGCGTCGGCAAAACCACCTTGTTTAAAGTGCTCCTGGAAGAGACCGCCAAAGATCAGGGCGATATTCTATACGGTCACCAGATAGAACCCGGTTATTATGATCAAGAGCTTAAAAATTTAACATTGGAGCACACCATTTTAGAAGAGATTCACGATGAAAATCCTGAACTCTCATTGACTGAAGTTCGAAGTCTTTTAGGTGCTTTTCTCTTTAAAGGTGATGACTATGAGAAAAGGGTTCACCAGCTCAGCGGTGGCGAAAAAAGTCGTGTATCCCTGTTGAAGCTCATGCTTTCAACTTCGAATTTTCTCTATTTGGATGAACCGACTAACCACTTGGATATTCTCGCTAAGGAAACTTTAGAAGAAGCCCTTTTAAATTATGATGGTACCATCTTGACGATCTCCCATGACCGCTATTTCCTCAATAAAATTTGTACTAAAATTTTTGAATTGACCGATTCAGGGATTCATGTCTTCTGGGGCAATTATGACTACTATGTTCAAAAAACTGTTGAAGACGAACAACAAAACGTGTCCGATTCTATAGAACCCGAACTGACTAAGACCAAACAAAAAGAATTGCAAAAGAAAGAAAAAGAAAAACGTCAACAAATTAAAGCGCATAAAAATGCCATTCAAAATACAGAAGATCAAATCCATGCACTTGAAGAAAAACTGCACGATCTGCAAATGGCTCTTTGCGAAGAAGCTGTTTTTTCAGTTCCTGAGAAAGCCATGTCCGTTCAAAAGGAAATCCATCAAATTGAAACTGAAATCGAACAGAGCTATATTGAACTTGAATCATTATTGGAAAAATTATAAACCGTCCAAGCGTCCTAGGTAAATATAACTAAATTTGATATGGACAAATGCAAATTTTTCTTTATAATAAAAATTGAATACACGTGGCATTATTTATGATAATGTTTATATGTTGTTAGAGATATTCATCATTCATGTTAGTACGCAATTTTAGGAGGTTACTATGTTTAAAAAAATAAAATCGATTATTATTGAGCAATTGAGCGTTATTGATCCAAGTGAAATTAAGCCCGACACAACATTTGAAAGTATGGATATTGATTCCATTGATGCTGTTGAAATCATCATGGCTATTGAAGATGAATTTGAAGTGGAAATTCCAGATGAGGTTGCTGAGTCTTTTACATCTATAAATGACATTATCACTTATTTAAGTGGTGAAGGTCTCGAATAGTATAAAAGGACTCGGATCGTATAGATTGCATTTAATAAACATCTAATAATAGCACTGTTCTCAATCAAATTGGCCAGAGTATCCCTATAAGGGACTTCTGATGGATTTGATTTTGAATGAGTGCTTTTTTTAATTTCATGCTCAAGAATTCAAAATTATTAGATAATTTTTGGTTAACTTCATCTATGTTATGTAAACCGTTTCTTTTTTTTATTTTTTCCATTATACGGTTATTTTCCAATTAAACTCAAATGTTATGCACATATAGTACTTGTTATCCACAGTTTTCCACATTTTTACCCACACCCTATGCGTTTTAGAATACTTAAAATCACTATTAGTCCACACTGTCCACAGTTTTATCCACAATTGTATTAAAATCAAAACATAATCTCTCGAACGCATAATCGATTTACATAATATTATGTTCTGCAGTTTGAGCTCAAATTTAACGCAAAAAAGTAAATGGGACTAAAGTCCCATTTTAGTGCCTATTCTTAAATTTGGAATTGCATTTACAGACATGTCTCCAAGGTAGCCTGCTCTGAAATTATAATAACCTGCACAACCAATCATAGCAGCATTATCTGTGCAAAGTGCCAAAGGTGGATAATAAAAACCAACCCCTTTTTCATTACATTTTATACTCAATGTTTCTCTTAAAGCGGTGTTCGCTGCAACACCACCTGCTAGAACCATCTTTTTGTGCCCTGATTGTTCAATTGCATCCATTGCTTTATGGCATAGAATATGAACAACCGCTTCTTGAAAACTCGCACATACATCGGGTATGTTAATTTCTATTTTTTTCATTTTGCAGCTATTGATATAATTTAAAACGGCTGATTTGAGACCACTAAAACTGAAATCCAAGTTTTCTTGGTCCAACATTGCCTTGGGAAAATCAATCGCATATGGATTACCTGATTTTGCAATTTGATCGATGAGAGGTCCCCCTGGGTATCCAAGTCCAAGTGTTCTCGCCACTTTATCGAATGCCTCACCAGCAGCGTCATCTCTCGTCTTCCCAATGACTTCAAAGGTGGTATAGTCCTTGACCTCCACAAGATGCGTATGTCCTCCCGAAACCACTAAACATACAAAAGGGGGTTCAAGTTCTGGATGGGCAATATAATTTGCTGCAATATGACCCTCAATATGGTTGACGGGAACAAAGGGTATTTCCAGTGCATATGCCAGAGCTTTTGCACTGGATAGACCAACGAGAAGCGCGCCAACAAGTCCGGGACCATATGTCACAGCAATGTGGTCCACCTCTTCAAACCCAATACCTGCTGTTTTTAAACTGTCGTCAATAATCCAAGAGATCTTCTCAAGATGATTTCTTGAAGCCACTTCAGGCACTACGCCACCAAAGGCTTTGTGAATTTCAATCTGTGTGTATATCTCATTTGCAAGTATTGTTCTGCCAGCTGATAATATCGCACAAGAAGTTTCGTCGCAACTCGTTTCAATTGCAAGTGTTATCAGTCGCTTATTCATAATTAAACTCCTTCCACATAATCAACGCATCTTCATTGGTATCTTGATAGTAACCTTTGCGTATGCCCAAGCTTTTAAAGCCATATTTTTCGTACAGATTGATGGCAACCTTATTTGTCGTTCTAACTTCGAGTGTCATGCTTGCAAACTTATTCTCCACAGCAAACTCAAAGAGTTTCTCCATGAGCCTACTGGAAAAGCCCATGCCTCTCTTATCAGGTGCTATGGCCACGTTGGTCACATGGAGTTCATCCACAACAGTCCACATGCCAGCATAACCAATAATTTCTTCATTAAGAGTCACAACAAAATAAACCGCCAATTGATTTTGATTCACCTCATTGAAAAAGGCATCTTTAGACCAAGGTGATTTGAACGAAAGTGTTTCGATCTCATAGACGCTTTCCACATCATCCAGTGTCATGCGCCTGACTTCTAGGATATCTGAATTTATAGATTTAATATTATTAAAACGCATTGGACCGCCTCGCATTCAAATCCCTTTCGGCCTGAGATTTCCTCATATAATTTGCTTTCACATCGTGATACGTTAAATGTGCTCTATCCGTTCCAATTAAAAAGCCTAGATGAGATGCTTTAGGAATGTTTTCATTTTCATCCGCCAGTTGTACATTCATTTCAGGATGATTTTGCATGTGACTATCAATAATTTCTTTATAGATTTCAGTCGCATCCCCCACAAGTAAAATGGGTTTCTTCGGATATGATTGCATCAGTCTTTCAAGCAATTCACTTAGGGCTTCCACATCTTCCCTATGTTTTATAAACTGCCCCTCTTGCCACTCCATTTCTCCAAAATACACTTCACCTCTCTTGGCATCAATAATTGGCACGATGATCCCATTATAGTACTTAAAAGGCGCTGCAAGCATCGTCAAGCTCGTTTCAGTTATAAGTGGGATATTATAAGGCTGAGCAAATGCTTTAACCGTGCTGAGCCCAATACGAACTCCTGTGAACGATCCTGGTCCTTCACATGCAATGATCAGATCCAAATCTCTAATTTTGAGATGAAGCATTTCCAAAATGGACTCAACCAGTGGCATCAATTTTTGAGAATGCGTATTGGGCGTATTGAGTAAAAATTCGCCAATAAGTGTCTTGTGATCAAATAGGGCAACACTGGCTGCACTGGATGCCGTATCTACAATCATTGTTTTCATAAAGTCTGATCCTTTCTTTCTAAACGGTTCTCTATTTTATCGAGATGCTCTTTTAATTTAAAAATAAAGGGCTCACTGCCTTCCACTTTAATATCTCTTGTCCCCTCTAAATTCAGTAAAATGGTCATCCAAATCGCTCGATCAGGAATCAATTCATCGACTAAATTTGCCCATTCCACTATGCAAATACCCCTGCCATACAGGTATTCTTCAAATCCTATTTCATACATTTCATCGGGTTCAGATATTCTGTAAACATCAAAGTGGTATATGGGAACCATGCCTTCATAGGCATTCATAATGTTAAAGGTTGGGCTTGTCACATATTCTTCAACCCCTAAAGAGCGGCATAGAAATTGTGTAAATGTGGTCTTCCCTGCGCCCAAATCTCCTTGAAGACAGAGGATGTCTCCACGTCCCAACGTCTCCGAAAATGCCTTTGCTATTTTTTCCGTTTCTTCTATATGATCTATATTAAGCTCTAATTGCATGCACGCACGTCCTCCTTGCTTCATTTATTTTATACCAATTGAGGGGCTTTTACAAGAATTCTGGCAAGAGGCAACATGAGTCCATACATATACTTTATACAGAGAGGGAAACACAGAAATACTTATTCCAGTCCCCACCATGTCGTTATACGCAGAGAGGGCAATGCCTAAAGTCTTATGAAGGTCGCTCCGCAGGCACGAGGACCGGCGAGCGGCATAAGACTAGGCATTGCCCTCTTTATTATTAGTGACAACACACTATTTTTGGTAAACGATTTCACCATTTACAATGGTCATTTCAACTTTAGCTTGTAGGTCGAAAGGATGACGGTCCCAAATGACGATATCCGCATCTTTACCAGCCTCTAAGCTCCCTATACGATCCTGTACGCCCAGTACTTCTGCGGGGTTAACCGTAATACATTTAAGTGCTTCCATCTCGTCAAGGCCTGCTTTATGCGCCAATCCAGCACACATTGGAAGGTATTCAAGCGGTATAACTGGCGAATCTGTCATAATCGCAATTTTACACCCAGCTTCAACCATTGCTCTTGGCGTGTCAAATGTCTTATTGTTGAGTTCAAATTTAGACTTGCTACCCAATGAAGGTCCAATAGTTGCAAAATAACCTTCTTTTGCAAGATGATCGGCAATTAAGTGACCCTCTGTACAATGTTCTAATGTGAGTTTCACACCAAATTCTTTTGCAATTCGAATAGACGTAAAGATGTCATCAGCTCTATGTGCATGTGCTTTAAGCGGTATTTCACCTCTAACCACAGGCAACATGGCTTCAAGTTTCATATCATACGCAGGCATTTTAGAAACATCATCTCCTGCAAATTTGATTTTTTTATCGTATTCAACTGCTTTTGCTAAAGTTTCCCTAAGTTTTGCTGCTGTTCCCATTCGAGTAGTTGGCGTGACCTTTTTTTCTGCATAAACGCGCTTAGGATTCTCACCAAAGGCACATTTCATGGCAACCGAGGGATTCACTACCATGTCATCTATGCGATCACCATGCAGTTTAACCACTGCAAAAGTACCTCCAATGACATTTGCACTTCCAGGGCCTGTCGCTGCTGTAGTAACACCGCCTTTAATGGCATTTTCAAAAGCCTCATCTCTTGGATTAATTGAGTCAATTGCTCTCAGATGAGGTGTTACAGGATCTGTCATTTCATTGCCATCAGCACCTTCAAATCCAATGCCTTCTTCCCACATACCAATGTGGCAATGAGCATCTATAAAGCCCGGAAACACTTTTTTGCCACTGGCATCCACTACAGTTGCATCCAATGGCGCCACTAGATCGACACCGATTTCTTTGATTTTACCTGCTTCAATAAGAATACACCCATCAGCAATAATTTCACCAGCCATAGTGTATATTTCAGCATTTTTGATAAACAACATTGTCTTACCCCCTTATAAAAGATGAGAATGAATTATTTCGCCTTACTAAAGACTTGATTTTATTATAACATTTTTTTAAATAATTCAAGTTATTTTTTTAATATGTCCTCAAAATATGCCAAACCTTTTTCAGACCTAAAGATGTTCTTCTTGAATTTGTTTCATCGTAAGCGATATCTTGCCTCTATTATGATCCACATTTAAAATCTGTACTTTCACAGTATCCCCCACCGATAGAACTTGCATTGGATGCTTAATAAATTTGTCGCAAATTTCTGAGATGTGTACAAGACCATCCTGCTTGACGCCAATATCCACAAAAGCGCCAAAATCTACAACGTTTCTAACAGTACCATGAAGTACCATACCCGGTCTTAAATCTTCCATTTTTAAAACATCACTTCTAAAAAGAGGCTTAGGCATGTCCTCTCTTGGATCACGACCTGGTTTTTTGAGTTCGTCGATGATGTCTTTTAAGGTGAGTTCTCCAATGTCAAGTCTTTGAGACAGTTTCTTAAGACCATCACTGTAACGCATCATATGTTCTTTCTGAGGATCTATTTTGGGCTGTTTAAGTGCCTTTAATGCTTCAAAACCATTGCCTCTACTCTGAATATGTCCACTCAAAGGTTTTGTCTTAATTTCTCCCATGTCTGCGATTCGATCTTCGATCTCATGAAGCGATCCCTTTTTTAGATCTTCAAGCGATAAACCGAGTTCATCTATGAGTTTCATGGTCACTTCGTATGTCTCTGGATGCACTGCCGTATTGTCCAGTGGATTTTTGCCTTTAGGAATTCTTAAGAAGCCCGCACATTGTTCATAAGCTTTATCGCCTAGGCGTTTTACTTTTAAAAGTTCTTTACGTTCGTTGAACTTGCCATTGTCATCTCTGTAAGCAACAATATTTTTAGCTAAAGTGCTGTTGATTCCCGATATATAATTGAGTAGAGAAGGTGTCGCTGTATTTAAATCCACACCGACGCTGTTAACACAGTCTTCAACCACATTTGCAAGCTGTTCCTCAAGGCGCTTTTGATTGACATCATGTTGATACTGCCCCACGCCAATGCTCTTCGGATCGATTTTTACAAGCTCTGCAAGCGGATCTTGTAAGCGCCTTCCTATTGAAATCGCCCCTCTGATAGAAACATCTATATCTGGATATTCTTCAGTTGCCAATTTCGAAGCTGAATAAACAGAAGCACCCGCTTCACTGACAATTGCATAGAAGACTTCTTCATCCATTTCACTGATCATATCGGCTACGATTTTTTCTGTCTCCCTTGATGCAGTACCATTGCCGATTGAAATAATGTTGAGTTTGTATTTTTTGATTAGGCTTTTCATCTTAGCAACAGCTTCTTCGACTTTGTTAACAGGTGCGTTGGGATAAATCGTTGCATAGTCTAAAAGCTTACCGGTTTCGTCCAAGACTGCTAATTTACAACCCGTTCTAAAACTTGGATCGATTGCAAGGACTCTCATGTCTTTAACAGGTGGCACTAATAAAAGTGATTTTGTGTTTTTACCAAAGACTTTGATTGCTTCTTCTTCAGCTTTTTCTGTGAGTATGTTTCGGATTTCTCTCTCAATTGAAGGCGCAATCAATCTCTTGTAGCCATCTTCTATGGCAGTGATCAGATATTTTGTCGTAGTTGCCTTTTCGTTCGTGATGGTCTTCTTTATAAGCGTCTCCAAGATTTGTTCATCTGGACTCTGAAGTTTTACTTTGAGTATTTTTTCTTTTTCGCCACGATTGATGGCAAGTACTCTATGATTTGCGATTTTGGAAACACCTTCAGAATAATCATAATACATTTCATATACGGATTCTTCATCCGCTTTCTGAGCAGTGACGGTTAACAAACCATGATTCAAATTCAAGTTTCTGATAAACTCTCGATGCTCAGGATCATCTGATATCCTTTCGGCAATGATGTCAAGTGCACCTTGAATGGCATCCTCCGTTGTGTTTACTTCTAGCGTTTCATCTATATATTTTTCTGCTTCTGCATTAAAATCCCCATCAATAAACGATTGTTCCCAAATCAAGTTCGCTAGAGGTTCTAGGCCTCTATCAATTGCTTTTGAGGCTCTTGTACTCTTCTTCTGTTTATACGGTCTATAGAGATCTTCTACTTTTTGTAATACAGTCGCTTTGATAATAGCCTCTTTTAGCTCTTCAGTCATCTTGCCTTGCTCTTCAATGTTATGGATGACTTCCATTTTTCGTGCTTCTAAACTTCTTAAATATTTCAGCCGATCATCAAAATCTCTTAAAACTTCATCACTGATCCCCCCTGTAGCCTCTTTACGATATCTTGCAATAAATGGAATGGTATTGCCTTCATCGATTAACGCCACAGTTGCTTCCACTTGTTTGATGGAAAGATTCAGTTCCTTTGCCAATTGTTTAATGATTAACTCCATAATTTACGCCTCTTCTCCATTTATTGTTTGATTCATTGTTCGACTAATTGAATGCTCTTTTAAATAGCTATCAATAAACAAGTCTAAATCACCATCCATGACAGCCTGTATATTACCCATCTCAGCACCCGTGCGATGATCTTTCACCATGTTGTAAGGATGGAACACATAGGATCTAATCTGACTGCCCCATGTGATCTGCGAATAATCCCCTGCTAAATCTTCTATGCGCTCTTTATTCTCACGTTCTTTGAGCTCAATGAGTTTCCCCATTAACATTTTCATAGCCGTCGCTCTATTGGAAATTTGAGAGCGCTCATTTTGACATTGTACGATTACACCTGTTGGTATATGTGTAATTCGAACGGCAGAATCCGTGGTGTTGACATGCTGTCCACCAGCACCAGATGCACGATAGGTATCTATTTTTAGGTCTGAGGGATCAATATCAATTTCATATGAATCATCTATCTCAGGCATCACATCTACTGAAGTAAAAGAGGTATGTCTTTTTCCAGAGGAATCAAACGGCGATATTCTAACAATTCTGTGAACCCCTTTTTCGGATTTTAAGAAGCCATAAGCATTGAGGCCTTCTATTAGCAATGTGGCACTTTTTATACCTGCCACGGTTTCATTTTGTAGATCTAGAACTTTGACAGAGTAGCCTTTTTTATCTGCATAGCGCTTATACATCCGTAAGAGCATCTCCGCCCAGTCCATGGCATCTGTGCCTCCAGAACCGGCATGTATGGATAAAATAGCGTTATTTGCATCAAATTCACCCGTAAGCAATGTCTCAAGCGTCATTTTTTCACACATTGCTGAAAGTTTGTTAAATGAAGCTTCTACCTCAGGTTCCAAACTATCGTCCTGCTCGTCAATGGCCATGTCACAGAGCATTTCCAATTCTTCAATTTGACCAAAAAGATCTTCGAATTTATCAATTCGATCTTTCAATGCCTTTTGAAGTTTGAGTTTACCTTGTGCTTTTTCAGTGTCAGACCAAAAATCTGGAGCAGACATCTCATATTCTAATTCTTCAATTCTAAGCTTCACTCTGACTAAGTCAAAGTGACACCTCGAGCTCAGCGGCGTCCGCTTTTAATGTTTTGATCTCCCTTTGGTACTTTTCTAGTTGAATCAATGTGAACCTCCTTGGTTTAATGGGGTTAATGCATGTATAAGTGATTGCTTCAAGCAAGAGTCCTCGCTGCGCTGTGGATTGCTTGCCGCAACCACTTATACATGTAGTTTATCCTTTTTAAATTTAACTCGGTAAATATATGACTGCGGATTGCTTTTTTGTGAGTGCATAGAGGCTTTAATGGTCATTAAATTTAACTCGGTTAAATGTAATTTCATTTGTGGCTTTATGACACATAAAAGAGGTGTGCATCGCCTTGGTTATTCCGCAAAGAAGTGAGGAATGGAACCGAAGGATATGATAGACACCTCTTTCAAATATTTATTCTAAATATGTTGTTGCCCTTTTTATTTATGATTGTGCTTGTCTACTCGTTTAAGCCGTGGCATTTTTTGTACTTTTTACCACTGCCACATGGACAGGGTTCATTTCTGCCGATTTTTTTATCGGCCTTAAATGGCTTGGCAATTTGCGTCTCTGAGCCACCAGATGTCCCTGTGATAATGGCCACTTGTTTTCTTTCGGTGTCCGTTTTAAGCGTTGCATGGAATAGCGTTTTAATGGTTTCTTGCTGAATGCTTGCAATCATTTCTTCAAACATATCAAAGCCTTCCATTTTATATGCGATAACTGGATCTTGCTGCCCAATTGCTCTTAAACTGATACCCTGTTTTAACTGATCCATTGCATCAATGTGATCAATCCAATGCATGTCAACAACTCTTAGTAAAACAGCTCTTTCCACTTCTCTCATTCGATCCGCTTCAATTTCAATTTCTTTTGCAGCATAGAGTTCTTTTGCTTTGGCAAAGAGTATTTCTTTTAAAGTTTCAAGGGTGAGCTCTTCAACATTTTGAAATTCGATTGCACCCTGTGGTAAGAAAATACTATGCAAATTGGTTAATAATCCATCCAAATCCCATTCCTCAGGGTACTTATAGCCTTCTGTGTACATTGGAATGGTTCTATCTAATAATTTCTCAATCATTGAAATGATATTGTCTCTAATGTTTTCACCATGTAAAACTTTGTTGCGCTCACCATAGATGATTTCTCTTTGCTTGTTCATAACATCATCATATTGTAAAACGTGTTTACGCACACCGAAGTTTCTGCCCTCCACTTTCTTTTGAGCATTTTCAATGGCTTTTGTGAGCATTTTATTTTCAAGTTGCATATCTTCTTCAAGACCTAAAGTCTCAACGATCTGCTTCGCACGATCACTTACGAAGAGTCTCATGAGATCATCTTCAAAAGAAATATAAAATTGAGAAGAACCTGGGTCCCCTTGTCGTCCTGAACGCCCTCTTAACTGATTATCAATCCTTCTGGATTCATGTCTTTCAGTACCGATAATGTGCAGGCCGCCCACTTCTTTGACTTTTTTAGCCTCTTCATCTGTAGTCACTTTGTATTCTGCGTAGAGCTTATTGTAGATCTCTCTAGCCTCTAAAATTTCTGGATCAGTTGTGACAATTGGACTTGAAGCCATGTTGATCACATGATCTGATAAGCCTTTTTTAAGCATATCCTTTTTAGCCATGAATTCAGGGTTGCCACCGAGCACGATATCCGTTCCACGGCCTGCCATATTCGTGGCAATGGTAAGGGCACCAAATCGGCCAGCTTGAGCGACGATTTCTGCCTCACGATCATGCTGTTTTGCATTGAGCACTTCATGTTTAATGCCTTTTTTCTTTAAAAGGCTACTGATGTATTCAGAAGTTTCAATACTAATTGTACCCACGAGCATAGGTTGCCCTTTGGCATGTCTCTCTTCAATATCCTTGAGGACCGCGCCGAACTTGCCCGCAAAGTTCTTATAAATGCCATCTTCGAGATCAACTCTTGCAATTGGCTTATTCGTTGGAATGACAACAACATCCATGTTGTAAATATGTCTGAATTCGTCTTCTTCTGTTTTAGCTGTACCTGTCATACCAGCAAGTTTTTTATACATTCTAAAATAATTTTGCAGCGTGATTGTTGCAAGGGTTTGAGATTCTTTACGAACTTCTATGCCCTCTTTGGCTTCAATCGCTTGATGCAAACCATTGGAATATCTTCTACCATACATTAAACGTCCAGTAAATTCGTCAACGATGATTACTTCACCATCTTTTACGATATAATCCACATCTTTTCTCATTAAAAATCTCGCTCGAATCGCTTGATTAATATGATGTGAAAGCTCAAGATTTTCTGGATCACTTAAGTTTTCCACCTTAAAATAATTTTCTGCTTTTTTAACACCGTTTCTTTCGGCACTACCCTCTTCTTCTTCGCCATATTTATCCACGACAAGACCATCTGTAAGGGCAATCGATTTGGCTTTTTCATCAATATTGACATCGGTTTCCTTATTGAGACCTGCGGCAAAGTGATCTGCAATTTGATAGAGGTCTGTGGATTTTTCACTTTCGCCAGAGATGATCAAAGGCGTTCTCGCCTCATCGACGAGAATACTATCTACCTCATCTACTATGGCATAGTTGAGCGGCAACTGAACAAGTCGTTCCTGCCTCATCACCATGTTGTCCCTTAGATAATCAAATCCAAATTCATTGTTCGTTCCATAAGTAATGTCTGCACGATATGCCGCGTTTCGCGCTTCACCTTCAACACCATGAATGACACACCCCACTGTCATGCCTAAAAACTCATAGAGCCTGCCCATCCACTCTTTATCCCTGTAGGCTAAGTAATCGTTCACTGTCACCACGTGGACGCCTTTGCCTTCAAGTGCATTGAGGTATACAGGTAGCGTTGCTGTGAGCGTTTTACCTTCACCAGTCTTCATCTCTGCAATACGGCCTTGATGGAGCACGATCCCACCTATGAGCTGCGATCTGAATGCTCTTACGCCAAGCACTCTTTTACCGGCTTCTCTTACCACAGCAAATGCTTCTGTTAATAAATCATCTAAAGTTTCACCTTTATCAAGTCTTTCTCTAAAAATTGCGGTTTGTTGTTTTAAAGCTTCATCAGTCATTTCTTCAAATTTCGGTTCAAAGGCTTCAATCTCATCTACGATCTTACTGAGTTTCTTTACTTCTTTTTCATTGAGATCACCAAATATCAATTTCATTATATTCATGCTTTTTTACTTCCTTTCGCCAACCTATTCAGACGTCTATTATATCATATTATTCATTGTGAAGATTCAAACAATTTGTTAAAAGAGTGTTGCAATTTTAGATTTATCGACGTTTTCGGCTTTTATAAGAAAAATTCACCATCGTCCCTCTGAGCTTGGATACATGGTAATGCATTTCTTCTTGAATCAAGAGAACAATGCCAAGTGAGATAAGGATATCTCCTAGACTCAATATGCGGTTAAGTGGATAAGATTCTGGAAGCAAAACGTGCTTTCCAAATATGACATTGAGTATGCTTTCACTTGATACTGCTATATAGTTGATGATGTCACCTTGGTTGACACTATTTGAAAAGGTATCTAGCCCTACTGCAGTTGCTTGACTATACACAATAGGCATTTGAAAGTGATTAACCCCCATAATCAGAATGTTAAAAAGAGTTCCCAGAAGTATTAACTTCATCCCTCTTTTTTCAAAGTTCATCAGTAAAATCAATGTGCATACAACAATAGCTAAAAAGGGATACAGATTTTCATTACTCAGATGAAAGTCGAAAATCATCGAAAAGTATGGCATCAAAAATAGAACAAAGGCAATTGGCATGAAAAACCAACCTTTAAATTTGGCGTTTATAAAATTTTGCAAGCTGCCATTTCTTATAAAGCCTATAAAAAGTCCCAATAAAATAGCCTCTAAATACATGCTTGTCTACTCCTCTCTAGCGGTTTTCAGATTTATGTTCATTACAGTATCAAAGACTCATTTCGCACGAGCCGTAGGGCATATAATCTATCACGTACTTTTCATAATCACATCATATGCCTAATAGCTGTTCATCGTTTGGATTTTGACACTCTAACTTGCCATTCATCTTTTGTAATTCTATAGTCATAGCGATCGTGGAGATTGCCCTCTAATATCATGTGTTTTACCAGATGTGATTCTTGGACCATGCCAGCCTTTTCCATCACTCGAATAGACGCTCTATTGTCGGCAACACATCCCGCACATATTTTAACAATATTCTGCGTTTCAAACATATAATCTATTATCATTTTAACCGCCTCGGTGACATAGCCCATGCCCCAATACTGTGGCAAAATAAAGTAACCTAGATTGACGACATTGCCCTCTATTGCTTCCAACAAAATCGTGTAACCAATTTCACCGATATAAGTATTCGTCGCCTTTTCTTCAAGCGCAAAAAAATATTTCTGCCTGTGGATCAACTTGGATTCTAAAATGGCATCATATAAAGTTTTATAGGAATCATCTAAGGAATTCGACCTGATTTCAGGCATATAAGTCATGACCTTATTATTCGTCAACAATAAATGAAGCGATCTAAAATCGCTTTCTCTATATTCACGTATTCGGATGCGTTCATTTTCTAATTTCATATGTGCGTCCCCCTACTCTGAGCATTCTTATTTTATTATAACATACAGGTCTTTTTTGTCTATTATTCAAAATGACCTTCGTGTAAATCCAGAGGTTTTCTTTATACAAAAATTAAAGGACCTCCTAAGAGGTCCTTAATTATGATTTATTCCAATATATTTTCCTATTAAAGATACGGTTCAATGAGTCCAAAGTCACCGTCTTTTCTCTTATAAACCACATTAACTTCTTCTGTTTCACCATTTAAAAATACGAAGAAATCATGTCCTAAAAGATCCATCTGTAAAACAGCTTCCTCTGGATGCATCGGTTTAATTGCAAATCGTTTAGTCTTAACAATAGCGGCTTCGTCAGCTTTATCTTCCAAATCCGGTATCGCTTCAAATTTTATGGATTCGTGTCCATGGAATTTTTTTTCAATTTTAGTTTTATGTTTTTTCATTTGTTTCGCAATCTTGTCAATTGCATCATCAATGGATTGATACATATCTTCAGTTGTGCCTTCTGCTCTAAAGAATGAACCACTTTTAAGTGGGATTGTGACTTCTACAATATGATTATTCTTTTGAGTGCTAAAAGTAGCGTGCGCCTCGACATCACTTCTAAAGTACTTGTCGAATTTGCTTAGTTTTTTTTCTACTTGGTCTCTTATTGCTTCTGTGATTACTAAATTTCTTCCTGTCACGATTACTTTCATATACTCAGCCCCTTTATAAAATTGATATAGATATTATACCCAACCTTCTATTTTGAAAACAATAATCTTATTCTTTTTTTGATTTTGATATGTGCTGATTTAAGCGATATCGATCCAGATTGAGTCTATTTTTTTCCTGTTTTAAGAGGTTTACTTCAATTTGATTAATCAATGTGCTTTGAATTTTTAAATGTTCCTCTAAAGAGAGGATCTCCGCAACATCTTGCTTTATCTTTTTAAATCCCTTAAGTAAGGATTTATCAATAGATTCAAGGGTCGATACGCCTTCTGTCTCTAAGAGTTTTTGATAGTTCCTTAAAAATAAAATATCCAGATTGAAACAGTCCTTTTCCATCTGATGACATTTTAAAATGTGCTCTTTCATAAGATTCACATCATAATCTGTCTCTGAGCACTCTAGAACTTCAAGTTGTAGCCTCAGCAATTTTCGGATCAAAACTCTTTTTTCTTCGATTACTGTTTCCAATTGCTCTATGCCTTTAAAATCATTCATCAGGGTTCTCCAAAGGTTAAGGTATACACTATTATATCATTCAAAGGTCGATTATGAAATCAAATTTGCAAACCAAAAAGCCCCCTCATTATAAATTTTAAATGGGAGACTTTCCAAGTATTTAAATATAGATTTCAATTTACATTCATTCAAATCTTCAAATCGATATTTTGACCCTTATGTGGTGCTACAGAACTTTCCATTGCTTTGATAACGCTTTCAACGGATGCTGCATCTTGCTTCATTGATTTTTGAAGGACTGATATATTTAGAGCCTGTCGCAAACTCATCAGGTTTTGAGTTTGATATGAACTTAAGCGTATATCCATGTAACCACCTCCAAAGCATTTCTAAGTACAAGCGAACAAAGAACTGTTTAACCTTTTATATTAAAGGCCTCTTTCCATGTGTCTTTAAAGCTCTCTGCCATTTTGAGCACTTCCGCAAATTGCTTTTCATCTTTATCCACATTGGCATTAACCAATTTATACCCCATATATTCGTATAATTGTTCAAGACTATAACTCAATTCAACATCCATATTCAAAGTACTTCTTAGCTCATCTATAATGGATTGTGCTCTCTGGCAATTGTAATTGACTTCCTGATAATTACAATTGCCTAGCTGAATAATTGCCTTCTTTATAAATTTAACAAGACCGTCATAGAGCATATAAGTTAACTCCTCTGGTTTTGCAGCCATTATCTTTTGTTCTAAATATTGATTTGTTCTGTTTCCAATCACATTTTCACTCTTCTTTTCACTAGGCTCAAAAGTCACTGGATTTGTGTTTATAAATTTTTTAGGTCTAGAATAGTTATATGGATTCATCACTGCCATCTTGCATCCCTCCTTGCTATTTCCTCAAATCAAAAGTACTCCTTGACACACTTTCATAGCCCCTTTGATATTTATGGTTAACCTTCTGCATTTGAATCATTTTATTCTTATCTGATTTGGTTTTATATATTTCCATTTCAAATCGATCTTTCATTTGTTCTAGTAACTTCATACACTCGGAGTTCAACTTGTCAAATTTATCTATGAAAGCCTGATTATCTCTATCATAGACCTCATTGCTTTCTTCAAACAACTTTATGAGCTCTTCACGTTTTTCCAACGCATTTTGCATAACATCAAAATCGTCTGCTTTAAGCGAACTGTACATGATATAAGTTTCATCCATTATTTTTTTTAATATCATCTCTTTTTTCATAATTACTGCCCTAGCTGACTGAGTAAAGAAGAGCCTTGGGACTGCATCTGTGATAATGCAGATTCCATTCTTGCAAACATTTTATAATAACTATTTTCCTTATCTGCAATAGAATCAATTAATGATTCTATTCGCTTATCATATTCTTTGATCTCTAATGAAAGGACACTTGACGAAAAGCTAATGTCACCTTCAACACCTGCTTTCATGACCAATACACCTTTATAACCATCTGTATCACGTGTTAATCTCGTATAGTCTTTCAAAAGATCTAAAATTCTATTGCCAACACCATTTTCATTGTAACGAGTAGATCGATTATCATAATCCGTGTAGGGCACATCAGAACCTTTTGTAAAGAGATCGACAACTTTATCGAAATTGTCTTCCAAAGCATTTTTTAGCTCGGTCTCATCTATAGTCAATTTTCCCTTGTCATTATAATTTTTTGTCGATATGCCTATATCCTTCATTGTGAGACCAGCACCATCAACTGGATCAATAAAAGTACTCCTCAACTTTCTTACAAGTGTTGAAAGTTCTGAGGAACCTCTAAGAATTCCCTGTTTCGCCTTTTCTTCCCATTTCTTTATTTCATCCTCGGAAAGCGACTCTCTTTCTTCATCTGTCAATGGTTCATAATCATAATTTTTTTTCTCACTTACTTTTATGTTAATATATTCTATCAACTCATTGTATTCTTTTACAAAATCCTTTATATTGTCTACAACTTCTGAAGTATTTAAATCTATCTTAATATCGATTGGATCGGCACTGAGCTCGTTTAGAGTATACGTCACGCCATCGTGAGTAAATTTATTGCTGCTTTGTACAATAGCAGTCCCATCTAAAACAAGAGTTGCATTCAAACCTTCTTCACGATTAACCAGTCCCAGATCTGAAACATTAAATATCTTTTTAAAAAAGAGCTCTGCTGAAGATCCTGTTTGAATATCAATATTATTAACTGTACCCTCTTTTTCTGATTCCATTCTAACGGAATCTAATAGACTTTCATAAGTTATATTGACATTTGCATCAGAATCATTGATTTCAGAAATAGCCTCATCAATCGTCATAGAACTCTTCAAGGTTATTTCAACGCCATTTATCTCAAAGTTTTCTAAATCTGAATCTGAAAGATTGAACAAATCTCCTAGAGACTTTTCTTTGAAATCAAGGCTAGACACGCCATTTTCAAAGCCTAAACTCGTCATCGTATCTTGATTATCACCATAAGTATAGATTTTAACGTTACTTCCAACAACATCGAACATCAACTCACCGCCTACATCAGACACGACCGAGTTATATTCTGATCCGAATTCAGCTTCAATTTTTCCATTTATAGTTGTTATTAAGTCCCCTAATGTACTGCTACCAGCAATTTCAGCATCTGAAAGCTGTATTACTTCTGCATTGCCACCAATTGAAAGCGATAATTGAAAAGTCTTTCCAGACATTGCTGTTTTAAAAGCAGCTAGATCAAACCCATCAGTTTTAATCCCTCTTATATTCAAATCTTCGCCTGACCATGTATCCTTTGTTGCAAGTTGAGTGATTTCGTTAATCGTATGAGTGTTGTTTTTCATACTTGAACCCGCCGTCACACTTACCTTAGTTGATGTCTCACCGGCAACTGTCACCGATGCAGAAAACTTGCTAAAGGATGTTGGCGAGGAGAGATTTTGCTTCGAATTGAGAACATCAAAATACTTCGACTGCAAACTTTGCACTTTTAAAATGATATTTCTGTATTCTTCTTGCTGCCACGTTGAATAAGTTCTTTCCTTCTTTACATTATCAACACGCAAATTTTCAACTTTCATCATGTCTTGAATCATTTTATCCGTATCAAATCCAGACACCATTCCTGAAATTCTTAAATTAGACATACAATCACTTCCGTTTCACATATCATCGCTTACGCTTTTTCATCTACAACCAACCCGGCAATTTCCCACATTTTTGCAATCATATCTTGAATTTTTCTAGGTGGAAATTCCGCAATAACATCACCCGTCTTTGTATCCTTTACAGTATACATAACGGTGTGTGTCACCGAATGTACCGAACGTTCAATTGTTCGATTATAGCCTTCTAAATTTTTGTTTGCCTGCTCAACCGATTTTTTTAATACCTCGTCTTCAAATAGGCTCTCATCATTTGATTTCTGAACCATCTCTACCTTAGAGACCTTCTTTGAATTCTCAAAATTTTCAACTTGTTCACCCTTTTGCACTAAGCTACTTTGTGCTTCCATGCGTATATTTGACGTAGCTTGTACATTTGTATTCATTGGATTAATTTTCATTTAAAAAACTCCCCTTCCATGGAATAGTCTTCATTATTATATTATGTATATCGGCAGATTTTGAAAAAAAATTAGTCTGCTCCCTAAAATTATGAAAAATTCTCCATTGCATGGTTTAATAAATTAATTTCGCTTTGAATGATTGTAAACTGATTATTTAGGGCCTCCTGCTCTACTTTTGTAAGTTCAGGATTCATCGCCAGTAACGCCAATTGACGCGCTAATAATAGACGTTCCTCAATCATATCTAAGAGTTCTACTCTATTCTTAACTTCTAAAAGTTGTAATTCCAGTTTTTCTCTATCGTTATCCGTCAATGCCACCCTCTTTCAATTTCAATATTATATGCATGAATTTATTTTTTGAATAGATCTCTCAAAATAAACATCTCAATATGTAAGAAAAGCCAGAGACAAGCTCTGGCTCATAAACTGCATTAATTTTTATCTCAATAATTGTAATACACCTTGAGGTGCTTGATTAGCTTGAGCTAACATTGCTTGAGCAGCTTGTTGAAGAATGTTATTCTTAGTGAATTCCATCATTTCAGAAGCCATATCTACATCTCTGATACGAGATTCAGATGCTTGCAAGTTCTCAGCAGATGTGTCAAGGTTTTTAATTGTGTGTTCTAATCTGTTTTGAACTGCACCAAGTTTAGCTCTTTGATCAGAAATTGAAGTTAAAGCGGAATCAATTACATGAATTGCAGCAGTTGCACTATCATGGTCTGATACATCCAATGCAAATTCAGTTACATTACCATCAGCTTCAACACTAGCAGTTGCTTTGTATTTTGCTTCGTAGTTTACACCATCAACAGTAACTGTCTTAGTTGCAGCACTTACTGTTGAACTGATTTCTAACGCTTCAGATCCAACGTCATCAATGCCTATAGAAATTTTTTGTCCTGTATTTGCACCAATTTGCATTTGTACTGAATTATCACCTACACCATCTTCAACGATAAATGTGGAGTCATCGCCATCTGCAATCGTATCTTCTGTTTGAATTTTAACGCCAGATGCACCGAGTGTAACTTCGTCACCAGCAGTGAAACCTTGGCTGTCAACAACAACAGTTTCATATGAACCATTGTTATCAGCATCCATCTTCAAACTCATTTTTAAGTTATCTTCAGAATCTTTTACTGCGAAGAAGATACTACCAGTATCACCAACAGTTGCAGCATCGTAAGTCAAGCTAAGATTAGTAGAACCAAAATCTACAGTAGCGCCTGCGCCATTGTCAACAACTACAGATGAATACGTTGTCGTACCATCAGCAGATTTTAAAGTTGCAGTGGTTTCCGCAGAACTTGCTACTGCGACATCAATTACATAGTCCCCATCTGCAGCAGCTGCTAGAGCTGTAGCATCCAAGTCAATTAAAACGCCATTTGCAGCAGTTCCCACTTGAATATTGTTAACGATACCAGGTGTTGAACCCAAATCATTTTCAGTAAATGTGAAGTCACCAGTTCCATCTGCAGGAGCACCAGCACCATTAGCCACTAAGCTCACTTCATAAGTGTCCGTATATTGGATGTTTGTGTTATAAGAGTTTCCTCTTACAAATTCGCCACTGTTATCAGTTACATCTATGCTAAAAGAACCACCATCCGTAAACTCGAAAGTTACAGTATCTAATACAGCACCATCAGCAATTACGCCACCAACAGGTGCTGCTGGAACAGTAGCAGTTTCGCCAGTCGATACTTGAGTAGCCGTAACTTTATTCGATATAGTCAAAGCTGAAGTATATTGCGCATCATCGTATTTATCTGCGCCACCAGCTCCACCGTCTAAACCACCACTATGGTCTGATGATGCCCATAACGCAGCTAAATCTACATCTATACTCACATCTCCTAGTTGTAAAGTTGTAGCACCAGAAGTTGCAGTTACATCAACACTAATGCTCGCTCCCGCCATAGCAACGCCATCTTCTAATAGTTCGAAAGTATAAGATGCTTGAGCAGCACTATCATCAGTTTGTTGAATTCCTATTGTATAGGCATGTGCGGCATCATCTAAAGTGGAATCCGCAGCAATTCTTACAGCTGTAACTTCTGTTAATGCTCCAGCATCTGAAACATCTGCAGACGTAGTGATTGTATAAGCACCTTCTGTAGCATCGATGTTTGCAACATTGCTAACACCACCTGTATTAATTGCTAAAACAGTCTCTTGTGTATACTTATTAACCACGATATCCACATCGCCAGCAGCTAAATCAGATGTTGCGTCAATACTTACATCGTTAGTTCCACCAGCTAGAAGAGCTGTAGCAGCGGCATTTGCACCTGCATAAGTGGCACTTTTAGCATCAGCAGATGTAGCAATTACGACTTCATAAGAACCTTCAGCCAAAGTGACATCACCAGCAACAGTTTCACTGACAGTTGCTGTACCAGCAGCTAAAGTTGACGATTGATTGTCTGCTAGTCTTTGTTCTATTTCATTTACTACACTAACTTCATATTTACCGTTGTCTACCGTAGACTCTAAAGTGATATCGCTCGTACTTGCAATACCGTTTAAAACAGCTGGCACGTCCGTATCGATAACTTTTGCAGCCGCATTTGCTGATAAATCACCATTTAATAATTTTTTCTTATTGAACTCAGTTGTTTCAGAAATTCTATTAATTTCTGATGTTAATTGATCCATTTCACTTTGAATAGCAGTACGATCTACATCTTCATTTGTATCATTAGCAGATTGAACAGCCAGTTCTCTCATTCTTTGTAAAATAGCTTGTGACTCGTTTAATGCACCTTCAGCCGTTTGAACTAAAGAAATTGCATCTTGAGAGTTTCTAGAAGCTTGATTTAAGCCTCTAATTTGACCACGCATTTTTTCAGAAATTGCTAGGCCCGCAGCATCGTCGCCTGCACGGTTGATTCTGTAGCCAGATGATAATTTCTCAATTGATTTTGCGCCGTTGTCACTGTTAATCCCCAATTGTCTATGGGTGTTCATTGCCATTAAGTTATTATTAATTCTCATATCTATTCCTCCTTGAATTAGATGTTTTCTAGAATCCTTTCTAGAAATGGGTATGGAATTTAACCTTTGCGGCCGTCATTGGTTAAATTCTCTAATACATATATCGGTTCAAAAGTAAAATACTTTAGTCCCACATCGTTTTTTTTTAATAATTTTTTATTTTTTTATTTTCCCCGAAAGCTCTGAAAACTTATTCTTTGCAAGTAAGGCTTCTTTATTGCTTTCTTGAATTTTCTGCACAACCTCACTCCTGTGAATGATAACATCTTTTGGCGCATCGATTCCTATTTTAACTTTCCCATCTTCTATACTCATAATTTGAATAACAATGTTATCGTTAATGATAATACTCTCATCTTTTTTTCTAGTCAGCACTAACATGATGCGGCTCCCTTATCAAAAATAAAATATTTTACAGTTGGGATTTCAGGTACAATCACTTGTTTCGCTAAATTATTTTTATTATTGACAATACATGGTGCAGCTATGTTAATAGACGTTTTCTCTACATCATCCGGGATTGTTGTAATCGTATAGACAGAAATATCTTGCACAGACTCTATCTCCAACTTACTGACAATTTCTTCTGACAGATTAAAATCATAATTATTTACAAACAAAAAGGGATCTGTGATAATAAATGCAATCTCATCTTTTTCCACTGACTGTAAATAATGAAATGGTAATTCCGCGTCATTTGAAAGCACAATAATAAACTTGTGATAATCTTCAAACCCTGGTAAACCATCCATAAAATTGATCACGTTGCTTTCATTATACTCCAAAACGCCTAAATGACTTGTTTCGATTTGCATGTTGACCTCCCATTATTCTTTTCTTTGAAATCTAAATTGAATGCTTGAATATTGCTTGACAAAATAGTTAACCTCCCAAGGGGTATAATCCATTTTTACCTTTTCGCTTTGAGTTTGATTGGAAACTTGTCCCCTCTTGACATTATAATTTATGTCGCCTTTAATCAGCTCAATTTTAGGTCTGGAAGTTGGTATACCTGCATAGTTAAATTCATGTTGAAACAATTCGTACGCATTACGCTCTGCTTGATCTGGTATTGGATCATTGTTGATGTGAATGTCAGACCAACTGTTTCCATCCTGTACAATTCGATCAATGCCAAGTTGTAAGGCTTGCATACCATAACTTACTGCGTCATCCATAAAAGCTTTAATATTTTTTAATCCCACTTCCGAAAAACATTCTGTTTGATCAATTGATATTTTAGGCTGTTCACTCTCCATCTCAAGTTCCGGTTCTTGAGTTTCGAGAGATAATACCTTTTTCCCATTCCCACTCTGCTCTAGATTTCCTTGTTTAACATTCCAATCTATGATCATGGGGGTAGTATTGATTTCAATTGCCATAAGATCACATCCTTCTAGTATCTTATTGAATGAAATCCACCAGAGAAGGCTGTATTACTTTTGCCCCTACTGATAGAGACGCCCTATATATATTTTCCAAATTTTTAAAGAGCATAATGGACTCTGCCATATCAACATCTTGGACATTGCTCATTAAACTTGTAAAAGTCAACTTGTTATCACTTACTCTATTAGAAATAAATTCAACCCTATTGGTTTTACCACCCACTTCTCCCATGGCAGTCAATACACGGTCTAGATGCATATCTAACTTGGTTAAAGAAGCATCTATTACAGCATCATCCTTTACTTCAAAGGCAGCACTGAGCGCTTTTAAATCATGAACCAGTTCACTTTCTTTTGTAAATTGATAGTCAACTTCCAGAGTATGTTTCTCGCCATCATCTGTCCCTAATATTTTAAAATCAAGTGCTGCACCATCACCGCCGGTAATTACAACTTTATTCGCACCAAATTTATCATCCACTTGATTTTGAATTTCAGAAATCAGATCATTTACAGAAGACAATTTAGAAAAGTCAATTTCTATATTTTGAGGCTCACCATCTACTTTTAATATCAGCACACTGACATCTTTGGCATCATTCACCATTGAATCCGTTAAATGCGAGCTCGTTGATACAATAGAATCACCACTATCTGTTCCCAGCGTGTAGCTTGGTTCATTGCCTACACTTATCTCTTGAATCCCTGTTGATACGATCAAAGAAGAATCTATTGAAAAATTAGAATCAAAATTTTTAGGTTGAATGACAAGTTTTCCTTCTGGATTGTAATAGATATCTGCAATATCACCAAGTAAATTAGTACCATCCGTAGCTGTTTTATATGCATTCACAATATCATTTTGAGTTAAGGCGGTCACACTGCCATCCAGCGTGCTCTCATCAACTTGGAAAGTGGTTCCATTTATATTTAAGTCCAGTACATCACCAGCAGTGTAATCGTGAGTCAAATCAACATTTGTTTTAAGAAAAGATTTTGTGCCAAAGCTGACGCCATCACCATATTCTTTTGATTCAATAACCAATTTATCATTTTGATCAAAATAAATGTCCGCCATTTTCCCTAACGTACTTATTCCATTATCTGCTGCAACATTTGCCACATCTGCAACGTCAACACTGATGACATGTGTTCCTGCACTTGCAGCCGCTAAAGCTGAAGCATTTAAGTCAATTGAGATGCCATTCGCTAAAGTTCCTATTGGAATATCATTAACAATCCCAGGCGTAGCCGCTATATCTGCCTCAGAAAAGGTGAAATCTCCAAGTCCGTTTGCAGGTGCGCTTGCACCATCTGATACCAAGCTCACATCATACATATCAAGACTGGATACTGTCGTCAAATAACTGTTGCCTCTGACGATCCCACCTGCTGAATCAACCACATCAATAGACGCACTTCCACCATCTGTAAAATTGAAAGTGATGGTGCCATCTGTCCCATCAGCCAAAACACCAGAATTCGTAGCCATAGCAACTTCACCTGTTGAAACTTGAGTCGCAGTCACTAAATTGGATACTGTGAGTTGTACCGTGTTACCATTATAAGAACCATAAGTAGCGGCACCGCTCCCTGCACTGGTTTCATCTGCCCACAAAGCAGATGGATCTAAAGAAAAGGTCACATCTCCCAGTTGAATATTTGTAGCTCCAGAATTAGACGTTACCGTCGTCATTGCAGATTCCAAAACACCTGAAACAGATCCTACTAAATTCAGTTGATAAGCAATAGAACCATCCGTCTCATCGGCGTCTAACTGGTTTATTTGGATTGTAAAATCCTCTGCACCATCATTTAGTGTACTACTTGGATCAATCTCAATATTTGAGATCACATTCAAAGGAGAGCCCACGCCATTTGCTGCCGTTAGACTCGCAGCTGTTTTAATTAGATAATCGCCTTCAGTGGCATTTATACTATTAAATGAAAACAGGCCATCAATATCAATAGGCAGTACAGACTCTTGACTGTACTTATTAACGACGATATCATAGGCGCCCGTTGTCAAATCAGATGTTGGGCTAACCGATACATCATTCGTCCCCCCAGCAAGAATCGCAGCCGAATCCGTAGTGTCACCACTGTAGTTCACATTCATAGAATTAACAATTGTCGCTAATTTCAATGCTTCGATAATTCTGCTTTTAGTCAGGGGATCTGAAATATTGTTTGTCAACAAACTTTCATCTACATCATACTGAAGATCACCATAAGCTGTTCCCTTTAATTTTATATCCAAAACACTGGAACTGTAATCATGATTTAAATCAATCGACAACTCCGTTTTCGCTTTTGTAGCTTCCGTAGTTTCAGCACTTCGCTCAGCAAACAGTTCTTCAAAAAAATTGTTCATCGAAATCACGCCGAAGACATCTATAGGATGTGTACTCACTTCCATGGTTTCTCCTACAGAAACCTCAAAATTCAAAACATCCTTTAGTTTATTCCGCTCAGATGAAATATTGATATTATAGTTCCCATCTTCATCAAAAAGTGCTTGATCCGTCTCTAAACCAGAAAATATATAACGTCCTGCAATAGTTGAATTTCCAAGTACTATAATTTCCTTTGTCAACTGCTCAATTTCTGTTTTAATTTTTGTAGTATCCTCCGGATTATACGTTCCGTTAGAGGCTTGCACTGTTAATTCCCTAACTCTCTGCAATATCTCTTTCACATCGTCTAAAGCACTTTCTGTAACTTCTAACCAACCTAAACTATCACTTATATTTTCAGCATACTGCTCTGTTTCTCTGATGTCTGCCTTGTATTTCAAAACTTGCGTAATCCCCACCGGATCATCTGAAGGCCTTTGGATTCTCTTCCCTGTGGACAATTCATTTTGACTTTTGGCCATCCCTGTCAAATTTCGATTTGCATTCCATAACATATCCTTAATAAGCATACTATTCGTTATTCTCATATGTCGTCACCTCTATCTTCCAACAGTACCAAGTCGATTAACCAGCAAATCCAGCATCTCATCAAAGACATTTATCATTCTAGCACTGGCATTATAAGCCGTTTGAAATTTGATCATATTTGCCATTTCTTCGTCTAACGAAACACCCATGACAGAATCTCTTGAAACACTAAACTCATTAACCAATTGAGCTTGATTGCTAGAAACTCGTTTCGCTTCTGCAGAGTCAACACCCAAGTTGGATACCAGAGATTTTACGTAATCTTCTGGAGAGCCCCATTCATATAGTTTGATATTGTGCCTTGTTGCAACCATGAGAAGTGCGTTATCATTACCGCCAGGAATGTCTTCTATACTAGAAGCGGCCGCAAAATTGTTAAGATCCTCCAAATCCGAAGCAATTGTAAGGTCACTTGACTTAATGCAATCTGTCACATAGTACCGATCATTGATCAGTTTGACCGATTTACCTTTAAAATCTGGATTATTCATCAATATTTTAGAGATATTTTCTCCTATTTTTTTTAATTTATCCTCTTCATTAAGACCACTCACTCCATCTAAAACAGACGAGGTTACCTCTACAGCTTGTTCGCCATCAAGGCCTTTATTGAGCAAATACGTCTTAAATTCTTCTGTGGACATATTATCAATTGTAAACATATAATACCCAGTTCCACCATTAAGTCCATAGCCTTTTTCATGAATGCCGTTCATAGTATCTGCTAAAACATCCACAAATTCATCTAATTTTGAAACATAATATGGAATACCCTTTTGATCACCGGATATATTGTCTCTTACATCTCTAAGTCCAGCAAGCTTCCCAGTGTCCACATCAAACGAATCACCATTTGACCACTGAACATCATAAATTTTATCATCATCGCTTTCATTTAGTTTGTCTACTCGGTTCACCAATTTTACAGATTCACTTCGAAAATGTGACACCATCAAATGACCATCTATCAGAACATGGAATCTATTTTGTTCATCTTCATAATAAGTTACAGGCACAAGCTCAGACATTTTATCGACAAGTACGTTTCTCTGATCTCTAAGATCATTAGCTTTGCCACCCTCAAGTTCCGTCTCATAAATAGACTTGTTTAAGGAAACTATTTGATTCGCATACGTATTGAGCTCATTAACTGAAGACTGAAATTGAGAATTCATGTCTCTCTGTAGTTGAGTCAGCATATTGGATATTCTCGCTACGCCATCTGTCAATGCTATCGTATTCTGTCTAAAAAGCGTTCGTGCAGTCAAGTCTTCAGCGTTTTTAGATAGCTTTTGCAAAGACTCGTAATAATTATCCAATAGTTTCCCTATACTTGAATCCGTGGGCTCATTAAATATACCTTCAATCTGTGAAAGCACACTTGACCTTGCCTCCCACTCTCCTTTTGTGGAAGTTTCACTTCTATATTTAAAATCCAAATATTCATCTCTAATTTGTTTAATAGCCGTAACATCAACACCAACGCCTATGCTCCCCATGCCTCCAGGCAACATTTGCGGTTTATACGCTTGAGTATTCATAACTTGTCTCGAATATCCCTCTGTGTTCGCATTTGCAATGTTATGTGATACAACACCTAAAGATCTTTGGTTCGCAAAAAGTCCCGACAGCGATATGCTGAGTCCTAAAAATGACGAAGCCATATTTTTTTCTCCTCTCATCGCATCCGTGCATAAATTTTCATTCCAATTTTCATACTGATCCCTTGATCATAAAACAAACCTTTTAACTCAAAACAACCCTCAAAAACATTCAAGCTAAACTCTCACATCAAAAATATTCTTCCGCTCTACTTGATCATCAACTGCATTTTTGGTGTATTTCGAATTTTCCGATGAAAGTTGTGTCAATAGATCGATGTTAAAGTTCACTAAGTTGATCTTCTCTTCTAACAGCTTAGAGTTAAATCTATTTTCATCTGCAACATTCTTTACCAACACTAAAAGTCGATCTTTTGCCTCAGAGATGAGTTTTCTTTCATCTTGAGGTAAGAACTGCATCAATTGCGTCACATTTTCTACAAACTCAACATTGTTTTCTCTTAGTACCAAGTCAACGACTTTTTCTCTGATCTCTTCTAGTTTGAACAGGGTGATCACAAGCCCCTGCTCTTCGGCTGCAAGTGCTTCTAGCTCACTCATTTTCTGTTCTTTAATGGCCACGCGTTTTCTTTTAGAAAGGTTTAAAATATCGCGATATATTTCTTCTTCCTTATTGAGTGTTAATGCCAATTGTTCCACACTTTTAGTCATACAACCGTCTCCTTTAATGCCTCTATACTCTAAGGCGCCATAAATCCTTGTGCATAAGCCTTTGGGCCCAATCTTCCTGCTCTAATATAATAACCGGACAGATCGTCCGGTATATGTAGGGGTTAAGAAATCGACTTTATTTTGTTAATCCCTTCAAAATATGCTCAGCAATTTGTTCTGCATTAGGCTTGTAGCTGCCAGAACTGATCTGTTCCTTAATTGCGTTGACTTTCTCGCTTCTGACTTCTGGAACAGCTTTAAGGGCTTGCATTGCCACTTGATGATCTCTCGCTTCACTTGAAATTTCAACTTTATCGCTTTTGAAACCTGTCTTCTCTGCTTCTTCAGTTTTCTTGACGTTCTTACCATAGGTCTTTAGAACGTTTTGAATATTTGGACTACCAGTAATTCTCATAAAAACACCCCCGTTCTTGCCGATTTCTCTACTATAGGTATCGGCAAAAACAGGGGTAAGTTTAGTCCTTTTTTAAATTATTTTTTTCTCTAATGTGCATCCCGCCACGTGGTCTATGTGAGTCATTACTATCCATACCCGCTTTAAGGCCATCCGTGAGGCTTCGAATACACTTGGGACAAAATCTACCGCCGCCATTTACCACTTCACCACAGCGTTCACAGAAAGAGATCAGTGCATTTGCACCCAAGACGATTTTGCCATCGCGTATCCACTTAAGAATCGCCTCTGTGGAAACTCCGGTGCCTATGCTGACATCTTTAACACCTGAAGTTGGATTGTCATAGATGTATTCCCTCACTTTAGTGAAATCGTCATCTATTGCCTCGTTACATCTCGAACACAAAGAGCTACTTGCATCCGGTGCCGCAAACAATCGATTACATTTTTTACAATTCTTTAAGTTGCCCAGTTTATTTTCTGTCATTTTCTCAAAGCCTCCCAAACCATCTATTGTCCCATGGCAAATGTGATACAATAAATCGCTTCAGCACCTGCCTCATATAGCACTTTAGAACATGTATTAACCGTTGTACCCGTGGTATAAATATCGTCTATAACAAGTACAATTTTGTTTTCAATTTTAATGCGCTCTTCTTGCGTTATCATTATAGCATCTTTTAACATCTGCTTTCTAGCGTCTTTATCCAATTTTTTTAATTTCTTTGTTCTTTTGCATCGTTTAAGTTTGCCCACTGGCATCTCTCTATCGAGCATCCTAATCAAAGCCTCTGCAATCAATTCGCTTTGATTGTAACCCCGCATCCATTTTCGCGTCCAATGAATCGGTGTCGGTACCATGACTTCTATTTGATCCAAAAGTTTTTCTTCAATTAAACGTTTGATCATGAGTTCGGCGATGCCTTTGCAGTATTCCGTTTTACCTTTATATTTCAATCCAAGGATCATTTTTTTGGCAAGTGCATCATAGTGTGTGCAGGAAATATGCCTTTTATAGTAATGAAACTGTTCTTGACACGTTTTACACTTATACTGATAAATTTCCAGTTGATCGTAGATCTGTTCAATAGGTCGATCGCATTTCTGACACTTGGCAGCCTCTACCTTAAGTTGGTCTAAACACTTCTCGCAAAAAAAAGACTCCGAAATACGAGACTCATATTCTAGATCACAACCTATGCAATTCAGTTTTTCAGGAAAAATTAGATCTGCCACATGTTCTATCATATATAGGTCACCCCTAGGTTTCAAATATAGTTTGCACCAACATTTCGTAAGTTTTTATCCAAAATGCGGACACTATTTCAAGTGTTCAGAATCATTTTGCCGCCTTCATTCTATCATAGACGGCACCCATATATCATCTCCACGTTTTTTCATAAGCACATCAATATGTTAGAGAGGGCCCAAACTTTTAACTTCTGATATTCTAGTCATTTTTTCATTCTAGTTATATTTTTATTCTAGTTACATTTAATATTTATTATTCTAGTTATATTTTTGTTTTGAGAGTTCCTCCCAAACATTCTTAAAGTGTGCAATCCGCCCCTTTAAATTTGAAAGCCTGCGTTCTTCATGTGTTTGGTGAATCATCTGATTCAAATATTTTTTGTCCCCTACGAGGACCACTAACTCTCTTGCACGTGTTATGGCTGTATACAAGATGTTTCGACTCATAAGCATAGGCGGGCCATAACTCACAGGCATGATCACCACCTTAAACTCGCTCCCCTGACTCTTGTGCACTGTTACAGCATAAGCCAATGTCAACTCGTCCAATGAAGCATAGTCATAGACCACTTCTTTTTCCTGATCAAACACCACTGTCATTTCCCGATAAACCTCATCAATCATAGTGATAAATCCAATGTCGCCATTGAAGACACCCTTCCCTTCTTCACCAAATCGATTGGTCCAGTCTATGTTGTAGTTGTTCTTAATCTGCATGACTTTATCGCCTTTTCGAAAGAGTTTAAAACCCACTTTCTTTTCCCCTTTTTCGGATGCCTTGGGGTTGAGCACACTTTGAAGCATGGTGTTTAAAGCATCCACGCCTACGCCTGTGCCCTTCATGGGCGCCAGAATCTGAATATCTTCCATGGCGCTAAAACCATAATAGTTTGGCAATCGATCCGTTACGAGCATTTCGATTTCTTTGAGGATCTGATCTGCTTTCGTACGTGAGATAAAGAAAAAATCCTTGTCTTTTTTATTGAGTATAGGTGCCTGTCCACGATTAATTTTATGGGCGTTTTCCGCAATCAATGACGTTTCGGATTGTCTATAAATTTCATCCAAACAAACGGAAGGTATCATACCCGAAGCCAATATTTCCTTGAGAACACTTCCAGGCCCCACAGAAGGGAGCTGATCTGAATCTCCCACGAGTATCAAATGGCTGCCGTCCTTAATGGCATCCAATAGCCGATACATCAAGAGGATGTCCACCATGGAGATTTCGTCGATGATGATCACATCTGCTTCAAGTGGATTTTGGTCATTTCTTTGAAATTCCATGTCGCCTTGAAACTCAAGCAATCTATGAATGGTTTTAGACTCTCTCTGTGTCGCTTCTGTCATTCTCTTAGCAGCCCTTCCAGTTGGAGCGGCCAGTAACACTTTTTTATCCAGTATTTCAAAGGCACTGATCACCGCATTGATGATCGTTGTCTTTCCAGTTCCAGGTCCACCTGTGATGACAAAAACGCCGCTTTCAAGGACCCTTGTCACTGCAAGTTTCTGATTTTGCCCCAAAAGAATGCCTCTTTCTTCTTGATATGCCTCAATAAACTCATCTACAAAAGTTTGAGGTGGCTGATTGTTCATCATCATGAGCTTGACGAGTTTAAGGGCAACCTGTTGCTCAGCATAAAAAAGCGTTGGCAGATACACCGCCAAATCAGTGAATCCGTCTCCGTTTTCATCATGATCCAGAGGCATATGATCTATTTTCGGCGACATCTGTTCCACTTGTACGTCCCCTTTAACAGCAAGCTCTGCAATCATTTGCTCCACTAAGTCACCGGGAATCCCCAGTTCGCGTTCTGTTAAATAACAAAGTGTCTTTTTCCCCAGAAAGCTGTTGCCACTTCCCGCTTCTCGATTTAATATATATTGAATGCCAGAAGCTATTCTAAAGGGAGACTTCGACTCAATCCCCATCTTCTGAGCAATTTGATCCGCAAATCTAAAACCAATCCCACTGATTTCATCGGCTAGAATATAAGGGTTGGTTTCAATTTTCTCTATGGCCTCCAGTCCAAATTTTCGATAAATTTTCATGGCCATGTGAACAGTTATGTTAAGATTTTGAAAATACATGATAAAATCTCTGAGTTCATATTGCTCTTTATAAGATAAAATAATTTGTTCGAGTTTTTTGGGACCAATGCCCGGTATTTCAAGTAACCTCTCTGGATTTTCATGGATGACTTCAAGTGCTTCTTCCCCAAAAGCTTGCATCATCAATTGTGCAGTCGCTTCTCCAATCCCTTTAATTACACCTGAACTCAAGTATTTAAAGAGTTCATCTCTCTCTTTGGGTTTCACATGTTCCAAATAATTGACGGTTAATTGCTCCCCATATATGGGATGTATCTCAAGTTTACCCGAAACACGAAGTCTGTCCCCTGATTTTATAAATGGGAGAACCCCTTTTATACAAATATAATCTTCATGTGTATTGAGATTGGCAATCATAAATCCCGTTTCGTCATTTTGAAAAATGATTTCCTCTATAATCCCTTCATACACTAAATTCTCCGACATTTTAGGCAATCTCCCATTCGATTTATTAGATATTAGAACTCATGTTCATAGTTTATCATAGTTTTTAAGCTTTTTCAGTGTCAATCTGACTAAAATAATGTAAAATAGAATAGGGTTTCCTTTCTAATTTTTAAAATAAGGGGTTATGGGCAATTGTTCTTAAAAAAATGGGGTCAAAAACTGTATATAGAATGTTTAATCATCTTTGTGTTTCTATCTGATCTAGCGGCACGCATACCTTCGATCGATCAGCTCAACGACTGGTGTACGACACCTTATGTCTTCACGTATCAATACGGTATCCATTCACGCTATCTCGTGGGGAGTCTATTCAATCTTTTACTCAATCCAATCAGCATCAAACGATTGTACTTCTTTATTTTACTCTCTATTATAATTCTCATTATTCTATTTGCCTATTTTCTTGGGCAAATCCTTAGACGCGCGCAATCTGAATATCGAACTGCGGCACTTATTTTTATGGCATTATTTTGGGCAAGTCCCTTTTCCATATCTTTTTTGTTTTATTGGGGCAATTACGGTCGACTGGACCTATATCTCTTGATTTCAGCACTGCTCTCATTGATCCTTATCCCAGTGCCAAAATGGCGGTGGTTCACACCTGCCCTACTTTTAATTGGCATGGCAACACATCAAGTTTTTATATTTACTTATTGTTTCATTATATTAGGGGCGCTTTTTATAGAAGCTGTTGAAAAGCATTTTGATCTTAAAAGCAGTCTCTTATTGACGGTTTCTCTTGTGGTGACTTCAGCTTCGTTTTTGTACTTTCAGTTTTATTCATCCGCAACGGATTTCATAAATGCTGAAGCCGTTTTAAAACATTTTAGCGCAAAATCCAATATTCCTGTCAACCAGAAGATGATTGAATTCGAATACTTTAAAACCATCACTGATCACCTCTCTGAGTTCGTAGCGAACGGTCTATGGGATAGAATATATTCTGGCATCACTATTTTAATTTTATTAAGCCCTGTGATCATTCTACTTTTTAAATTGTGGCAAGTCCTTTATGAAAAAGCCACTTGTAAGTGGGGCTATGCACTTTTGATGTGCATTCCGTTCACTTCGATGCCTGCCTTTATGCTCACCATTGATTGGGGGAGATGGTTTTCCGCTGTCTTTATCACGCAATTTTGCCTGTTCTTTTACATGCTCTACCGCAAGCATTCAGGCGCCATTTATGCGTTTAAAAAGCTTCAATCTTTTATCTTAAAAAACCGTGTTTTAACCGTTTGTTTGATCTTATATCTCACAACACTTGGCAAATTTGAAGCAGCAGGTCTTCTGACCTATGCCAATCGAATTGTGATGTTCGTTAAAACCTTATTTTGACCACTTAATCTAAAGGAGGCATCTATTTTTCAATGACGCTCAATATTCTATTTCCCGTTTTAAATGAAGAAAACCGCTTAGAACAGGGGATTCTAAAAACACTGGATTACTTGAAACATTTAGAAACGGTTACTTTCAAATTGACAATTGTGGACAACGGCTCCATGGATAAGACTGGAGAGATTTCCGCTCGTCTCTGCGAAATGCATTCAGAAGTTGAATACATTCGAATCTCTGAAAGAGGCGTCGGCGCCGCTTTTAGAGCGGGTGTGGCTGAAAATACATGTGATTATGTGGGCTATATGGATGTGGACCTCTCCACGGATATCCATCATCTTGAAGAAGTGATTACGCTCTTTAAGACACACCATAGCATCGATGTGATCAACGGTTCTAGATTGAATAAGGCTTCCCATACAATCGGCCGAAAATGGTACCGAAATCTATCTTCTTACGGCTTAACCTTTCTACTCAAACTCTTTTTACAGATGAAGGCAACGGACAGTATTTGTGGGTTCAAATTTTTTAAGCATCAAGTTGCCAAAGAGCTCATTGCACTTTCTTCGGATGAGAAGGGTTGGTTTTTTATAATAGAGCTTTTATTGCGTGCAGAACGGCTATCCTATCAGGTGGTTGAACTTCCCGTGAGATGGGAAGATGACCACAACACCACTGTGCATTATTTTAAACTGATCACTAATTATCTCATTCAAATCAAACGACTATTTATAGAATTTCACTTTAAACATTAAAAAAAGGATGCTTTAACTATGACTTATTCGGAAAAAACGACACCCTGTCAATACGATAAAATAATCATTGGCGCCGGTCTATTTGGTCTTTATGCTGCCACATACGCCGCCAAACAAGGAGATCGCATTTTGGTTTTAGAGTACGATGACGCACCCTTTAAACGCGCCACGCACTCTAATCAGGCAAGGGTGCATATGGGTTATCACTATCCTAGATCTTACACAACTGCCATCAAGTCCGCACATTACTTTGACCGCTTTAATCGTGAATATGAAGCCTGTATCCATAAGGCGTTTAAAAAAATATATGCCACCTCAAAACAGTTTTCATGGTCTAATGCCGAACAATTTCAGAATTTTTGTCATGCTGTAGATATCCCCTGTTACGAAGTATCTCCTAATCATTACTTTAATAAAGACATGTGCGATGGCACATTTGAAACCACTGAATACACTTATGATGCACAAATTTTGAAATCCATATTGTTAGAGGAAATCAAGCGTCTCCCGCAAGTGAGTATCCTCTATAATTGTCGCATTGCCAGCATCCAAAAAGAGGGGCCTTATTATGTCATTTCAGATAGTTCAAGTGACACCTATAAAACCCCCTTTTTACTCAATGCAACCTACGCTGCCATCAATCAAGTGCACAATTTGTTAGGTTATCCACCTTTTAAGATCAAATATGAGCTCTGCGAGATTATTTTGTGTCAGGTTAATTCTGATTTAAGAGAAGTTGGCATTACCGTTATGGATGGTCCTTTTTTTTCGATTATGCCCTTTGGTAAAACAGGTTATCACTCGCTCACTTCTGTGACTTTCACCCCGCACAAGACCTCCTATGATGCCTTGCCACATTTTGATTGTCAAGAAAAAAGTCAAGGGCACTGTTCTCCATTTCAACTTGGAAATTGCAACACATGTCCAGCTAAGCCCAAGTCTGCTTGGCGCTATATGTCTGCTTTAGCCCGTAAATATTTGAAAGAGAATTATGCGTTTGAATATGTGGATTCTCTGTTTTCCATTAAACCGATTCTGATGGCTTCTGAATTAGACGATTCAAGACCTACAGTTATCAAGCAATATTCTAAAAATCCAACTTTTATCAGTGTCTTATCTGGAAAAATCAACGCCGTCTACGATCTAGAGGAGGTTTTAAAAAATGAGTGATCTGATGAGTAAAACCATAAAAGAACAAACCCATACAGAAATGCAGTTTGTCTCTGCAGTGATTTATTTGAGGAATAACGCCTCTACTTTAAAAACATTTCTGACCTTTATTGACCAAACGATGTGTCGATTTTTCTCTAAGTATGAGATCATTTGCGTAAATGATGCTTCAGTAGACGAAACTCTTGAGATCATTAAAAACTTCAAATGTCAAAGTGACGAAACCACTTTAACCGTTTTAAATATGAGTTATTTTCAAGGTCTTGAACTTTCAATGACAGCAGGTGTCGATTTGGCCATTGGTGACTTTGTCTATGAATTTGACACGGTTAGTCTCGATTACGACGAATGCGTGATTCAGGAAATTTATCAACACGCACTTACAGGCTTCGATATTGTCAATGCAGCTGCAGATTCAAAACCCAAATTGACCTCTTACTTGTTTTACAGTGTTTTCAATAAATTTGCAAACCTTCAGTACACATTGGGTTCAGAGTCTTTTAGGATTTTATCAAGACGCGCGATTAATCGAATCCGAGGATTGAGTGAAAGCTCACCCTATAGAAAGGCGCTCTACGCTAACTGTGGTCTAAAAATGGATACTCACAAGTACCAGCCAACTACACCTAACAGCGCTCCTGCATCAACGGGCACTGTAAAAGCAAGGACACAGCTCGCAACGGATGCTCTGATCCTCTTCACCGATATCGGTTACAAGTTTGCCAGTACCATGACTGTGATTATGATGCTGATCACCGTACTCGTTGCTTTATATGCTGTGGTTGTGTATATCTTTCAAAATCCTGTTGAAGGTTGGACCCCTACGATTCTATTTTTATCCTTTGCCTTTTTTGGCTTGTTTGCCATACTGGCTGTTGTGATTAAGTATCTTTCCATTATCGTGAATCTGCTCTATAAAAAGCAAAAATATGTGTACGAATCTATTCAAAAATACTCCAGATAATTTGAATTGAATTTTCAAATTACAATGTCAATATTTTATGGCATCATTTGCCATATGATTTGTTGCCTTATTTTTTAACCCTTTTATTGCATAAAAAAGAAACGAGGTGTTAGTATGAAAGCTTTAGTCGGCTACACTGGTTTTGTTGGAGGCGTTCTCTGTCGTTCCCATGCATTTGATTGCCTTTACAATTCCAAGAACATAAAAGAAGCTTATGGAACAATGCCAGATCTTTTGGTCTATTGTGGCGTCAAAGCCGTTAAATATATCGCCAATCAAAATCCAGATGCAGATTTGCAACATATTCATGAAACCATTGAAAATATCAAGGCAATTGGCGCCAAAAAATTAATTCTAATTTCCACAATAGATGTATACTATGCTCCAAATCAAATGGACGAAATGACCGAGCTCAAGGCTGATATGCATCCAGAACCCTACGGTCGACACCGTCTAATGCTTGAAGAATGGGTTATGGCAAATGTTGAGGAATATCACATCGTCAGACTTCCAGGGCTCTTTGGCCATGGTATCAAGAAGAATTTCATATATGATATGATCCATGTGATTCCGTCCAAGCTCACTTCATCCAAAATGGATGACTTGATTAAGTTAGATGACCAAATCCTCTCGTCTTATCATTTGTCGTCAGATGGTTACTACAATGTCAATGTGCTGAATGATACTGAGAAAAGATTACTTAAAGAAAAATTTCTAAAAGTGGGATTCAGCGCTATAAATTTCACCGATAGTAGAGCTATTTTTCAATTTTATCCACTGGATCAACTTTGGAGACATCTGGAAATAATACTCCAAGAAGATATAAAGCTCATGAATATGGCCACTGAACCCATTAAAATCAGCGATCTATATGCGGAAATTGAGCAAAAACCATTTTTAAATGAAGTTGCAAATCGCGTGCCTCATTATGATTTTTGGACCGTTCATGCTCAAGATTTCGGCAAGCAAGGTCATTATATCTTGAACAAATCAGAGGTTATAGAAGCGATTTTTCAGTTTATACAATACGAGCGTGGAGGTCATTTGTAATGAAACTTTCTATTTCTAACATTGCATGGGCAGCGCATCAAGACGACATTATTTTCGATCTCTTGAAAAAATACCATTTTTCAGGTTTAGAACTCGCCCCTACACGGATACTCCCTGAAGCGCCTTATTCGCACATGGCTTTTGCACGCACCTACGCCGAAACGCTCTTCGAAACGCATCATCTTGAAGTGGCATCAATTCAATCTATTTGGTATGGCAAAAAAGAAAACTTATTTCATTCACACTCTGATCGACATACGCTCTTTGAATACACGCAAAAGGCTATAGATTTCGCCAGCGCAATGAATTGTAAAAACGTCGTATTGGGCAGTCCTAAAAATAGAAACAGATCTGAGGACAGCTTGCTCAAAGATGATGCCTCAGATTTTTTTAGACAATTAGGCGACTACGCCTTCGCACATCACACGACACTGGCTTTAGAACCCAATCCTTCAATCTATGACACAAACTTCATCAATATCACTGCACAAGCGCTGGAGTATATAGAATATATCAACAGTCCCGGATTAAGAGTTAATCTGGATTTGGGCACCATGATCGCCAATGAAGAAGATATCGCAATCATTGCGCCTAATCTCAAGTGGATTAACCACATTCACATAAGCGAGCCCTTTCTGAATCCTATTCAGAAAAGAACACTTCATAACGCACTCATCTCCATTTTAAAAACTCAAAACTATCAAGGCTATGTTTCCATTGAAATGAAAAAAGGCGAAACTTTAGAACCCGTTACACAAAGCATTGAGTATTTGGCATCCCTTTTTTAAAATACTTTTGCTAAAAATGTGCCCCTTCTACATTCATATACTGAATGAATGCAGAAAGGGCTTTTTTACGCAATAACTCTGATATTTTAAATCTTGATAACTGGTAAATTTAAAATGTGATTACAATTATATTTATAATAGAACATTCAAGCATATTATGCTATTATTGTTAATATACGGATAGTTTCAAATTATTCGGCTATTTGGGAATGGAAAAACAACTAAAAGGAGATTAAATTTATGGAAGATATGAAAAAAGATTTTGATGACGTCAAAAAAGAGCTTCAAAAAGAAGGCATCATCAAAACATTTCTTAATTTTGACAAAATGATCACCCCAACGCTTATTAAAATTATTTTTTACATCGGTATTATAATGTCTACTTTGGGTGGATTAGGTATGATTTTAAATGGCCTGAGATACCCCTTCGGTGGTGGCGTACATGTCTTTTTAGGTTTATTAACACTTGTGATATCACCTATAATCGTTAGAGTTTACTGCGAACTTCTCATTGTAGTCTTTAAAATTCACGATTCATTAAATGAAATAAAAAATAAATAGAGTATTCATTCGACATATTTTGCAATCGACATATTATGTGATCCATTTGCTTACATAGGGCATAGAATTGACCATTCCCAATTCTATGCCTTATTTACAACAAAATCCATTCTTTTCTCACACCTACAAAGTAATTTGATATACTCATAAAATTGAAATCCCCCCACCCTATGTACATGTCGGATGAACAATCCGCAGGCGTTCCGCTGAGGACTCTTGTTCGGAAGGCATGTATATAGGGTGGGGGGATGACTTTAAATCCAGTATATCAAATTACGCTCCAAAAGCAGCTTTTCTAATCGCTTCTGCCTTATCTGTTTTTTCCCAAGGTAAATCAATATCAGTTCTACCAAAATGGCCATAAGCAGCCGTTTGCTTGTAAATTGGTCTTCTGAGATCGAGTTCTCTGATGATTGCACCTGGTCTCAAATCAAAATGTTTTTCGACGAGTTCAATGATTTTCTCATCTTCAATTTTACCTGTGCCAAAAGTCTCCACCATGATTGAAACCGGATGTGCAACACCAATTGCATAGGCGAGTTCAAGCTCACATTTATCAGCGACACCAGCAGCAACAAGGTTTTTTGCAACATACCTTGCTGCATATGCAGCAGAACGATCTACTTTTGTAGGATCTTTTCCAGAAAAAGCACCGCCTCCATGTCTAGAGTATCCACCATAAGTGTCCACAATGATTTTTCTACCGGTTAACCCCGCATCTCCCTGAGGTCCGCCAATTACGAATCGCCCAGTTGGATTGACTAGAATTCTAGTGTTCACCAAAAATTCTGCTGGAATAATTGGATGAATAACATGCTCAATCAAGTCCGCTTCTATCTGATCTCTTGTGACTTCAGGACCGTGTTGAGTTGAAATCAACACCGTGTCCACTCTCGTAGGCTTGCCGTTTTCATCATACTCAATAGTAACTTGAGTTTTTCCATCTGGTCTTAAGTACCCTAAAGTATGGTCTTTTCTAACATCTGACAAGCGCTTAGCTAGTCTATGCGCAAGCGAAATGGGGAGAGGCATTAACTCAGGCGTTTCATTGCAAGCAAACCCAAACATAATACCTTGATCTCCAGCGCCTACTTCATCTTCCATATTGCCTTCTTTGCTCTCGAGTGCTTTATCAACACCCAGTGCAATATCATCCGATTGTTTATCGATTGCCACAAGGACACCACAAGTATCGCCGTCAAAGCCAAATTTAGCTCTATCATAACCAATATCCTTAATTGTCTCTCTAACCACATTTTGAATATCCACATAGCAATCTGTTGTGATCTCTCCTGCAACCAAAACCAAACCCGTTGTCACAGATGTTTCACAAGCAACTCTTGCATTTGGATCTTGCGCAAAGATTGCGTCCAAAATTGAGTCAGAAATTTGGTCACAGATTTTATCTGGATGACCTTCAGTTACAGATTCAGAAGTAAATAGTCTTCTTGCCATTCTACAACACCTCCATTAAAAATTACAGTTTTGATAATCCTTTTATATCCATTCATAAGCTATAGGCGTAAAAAAACCTCTTCAAAAGAAGAGGCGAGCATTCTCACAACCTCATCTTCCAGATATTCATCATATCTGTAGGATTTAGCACCGTGTAAAACCGGTTGCTGGACTTCATAGGGCCTATTCCCTCCATCGCTCTTGATAAGGATTACTATTAAATTTACTCATTCATAATAGCATACGATTATCCATAACGCAACAGCTAATTTATGAACAAAACATAATATACTTTCCTTACGTACTCTAATTACATACCCTAACCATCTGTTCAAAATCACATTTTTCTGGTAGAATAGGAAGATATGTGTCCAGCTTATTTGTAGTCAGAATTTAAAGTTTCGTAATCGGAATTTAAAGCTCACGCTTTGCTTAAGTTTTCCCCCAAGTATACCGATAATTTGTGTATAGATGAACACGGAGGTCCCTATGAACTACAGAGAACGACTCTATCAAGAAATTGAATCCAGAAAACATCAGCTCAAAATGCTTGAGAAAAAAGGAGATGCGCTCATTTGTTCACGGATTTCCAAGGAAATAGAAGTGTTATCTTCAGAACTTAAGCGCTATACGGATTTTGAGACACGAAAAACCACACATGTTTACAGTTTGAGTCACGATCATTAGAGATGCCCCTTGGGCATCTTTTTTTATCCACGCCAGTTTTCTAAAAAGTCGAAAATATTATCGTAAGCACTATTCATAAAAGAATACAGAACAGGATGATCCGTCTTGACTTCACATATAAACTGCATACTGTCCTCATACACATGATTTGTCATAAAAGTGTGGTCAACCGCCTCTAAAGCCTCTTGACTTAAAGCTCCCACAATAAGTTGTCCATCACTTGTGAAAAAGTAAAGTGCAAATAAATCACCATTTAAATAGTATGGATTTTCTCCAACATGATCGTTGTGCGTATTGAACTCACTGTATAGTCTGCCATTATAGTAATCGTAGCGCATCATTTCAGGATTTTGATCGTGAAATCTTCTCTCAAAAAAGGCATCTTCTATGGTCAAAATCATCATATGTTCTGGTCGATTCAGATTAAAAGACGCTTCAATGCTGGATATCTCTAGACTTTCAACAACTCTAGCCTTTACAACTTTCATTGCGCTTCTATCCAATTCAACTTCAACAATGACAATTTTATAATGCGCCTCAAAGTCAATAAGTGCTTCACAGCGATAAATTACCCTTTGACCTGATTCACTCAGACAAGTCGAAGTGTTTTTCAGCAGACTATACGGTTCCTCCACAATTTCAAATCCATCATCGATGAGACCTTCATGCCATAAAAGCATCGTAGAGGGGTAATCACAGCCCACATTTCTCATGATAAAGTAGTTAAGCAGTGTGATTTCATTTTCTATGGCCGGGCAAAGTCTCTGATAAAGACGGACCTCTTCATCTGTGGTGAGCCCTGTATATAGTGACTCGAAATCCAGTTTAAAATATTCAAAATCCACCAGCGATTCGATTGACTCCGGATCAATAATATAGGCAGATTTAATTAAAAATACAAATTCTTCATAGTTGATATCTACAAAGGAACCCCCTAGTCCACCCGTAACGCCTAAAATCGTATTCTGTATTTCTTTAGGATCGCCTTCCATAAAATGATAAAAACCATCAATTCCATAGGCTTCGTAGTCCAAATGAAAAATTTGTGTGATTCTTCTATTTTGATCATCTTCCCACTCACACACAAGACCAACAACACCCATTAGTCGAGTATTGGTGGCCTTTGCGTTTAAAAATTCTAATTTTGATCTGTTCATTAAGAAATTACCTTTTCAACAATAAGTGATTTATAGTATTCCAATTTTTGTTTTGCCTTTTCTTGAGTCTCTGCCTGAATTGAAAAATAAATTTTCAACTTGGGTTCAGTCCCTGATGGTCTTAAAACAAACCAGGAGTGATCTTCTAAATAATATTTGAGTACATCTGATTTTGGAAGTCCTGTGTCATCCTTTAAAAAGTCAATACTGCGCTTAAACTCTATGAGATCAGATGCATTTTCTCTAAACTTTGCCATGATGGACAACATGACCGAATGTCCTTCTTTGCCTTCAAATTTCTTAGAAATAGTCTCTTCTATAAAATAGCCATGTTCCTGATATATTTCTTCGAGTTTCTCCAACAGAGAATACCCATTTTGCTTAAAATATTCTGCCATTTCAATTGCGATAAGCGTTCCCATTACAGCATCTTTATCTCTCACATGTGGATCAAACAAATAGCCATAACTTTCCTCATAGCCCATGACAAAATGAGGTTCATCCTTTTCAATTTGCTCGCCTATAAATTTGAATCCAGTGAGTGTCTGAACCAATCGCACGCCATGATGTTCTGCCTGTCTTTTGGCAAGGTCTGACGAAACGATTGTGTTTACCACATAATGCTCTGGTGTTAAATCTTGTCTTGATGAGAGCAAATAGGCCATGAAAAGTGTCCCGATTTGATTGCCATTTAAAACGCGATAGACATTTTGATCCTTGACGAGCAAACCAATGCGATCACAATCTGGATCAGTTGCGATTACTAAATCAGCGCCATGTTTTTCTGCATATTCTATTGCAACTTCGAACGCCTCATATTCTTCGGGATTTGGCTTCTTACAAGTTGGGAACTCACCATCTGGTGCCATCTGCGAACTCACCTCTATCAAATTAGAGAAAGCCATTTCTTTAAGAACGCGTTTTACTGTTGCACCGCCTGTACCATGAAGTGGCGTATAGACGGCTTTAAGCGTTGAATTTTTAAGAAGTTCAGGTCTTATGGAAACCCTTTTAACCATTTCTATATAAGGTAAATCCACCTCTTCATCTATTATTTTAAACAAGCCCTCTGCCAACGCACTTTTTTTATCAAGCCGTTTAACTTGTTCAAAATCCGTTACTTGGTTGACGTGTTCTATGAGTGCATCTGCTAAATGGGGCACCAATTGACATCCCGTTTCATCGTATACCTTATAACCATTATACTCTGGTGGATTATGGCTTGCTGTCACCATAATGCCTCCAATACACCCGAGTTCTCTCACTGCAAAGGAAAGCTCCGGCGTAGTTCTCACACCATCAAACAAGTATGCCTTTATGCCATTACCCGCCATCACAAGGGCAGATTCAAGCGCAAACTCATAAGATTTACGTCTGGAATCATATGCTATAGCAACCGATTTTTTAAATTTGCCCTTAAGGACCTCGCGATCTCTCTCAAGTAAGAAATTTGCAAATCCCTGAGTTGCTTTTCTAACGATGTATTCATTTATTCTATTTGTACCAGCTCCTATTATGCCTCTCATACCTGCTGTTCCAAATTCTAAATCCCTGTAAAAACGATCATCAATTTCATCTGGACGATTTTCAATTGCCCGCAATTCATCCCTAAAATCGTCATCAAAATAGGTGTTTCCAAGCCACTGTTCATATTTCTCTCTAACGGTCATTTTCCTCTCTCCTATCATATATTCGATCTACTGCGTTTATCTTATTATATCTCTTTTTAGAAATCAAGTTATAACGGTCAAAAGTTAGATACGCTCTCATCATGCGCTGTGGTTTACAGAAAGCATGCGATATGGCATAACGCAGATGACCTGCGCTACACTGACTTTTAGTACTATTTTCTTCTGATACTGTTTTCTTCTGTTCCTATAATGCCGTCTCACCATCTACCAAGAAACCTGTCTCAAATAGTATGAAAAACAAGTGCTTTAATGTCTCATCTTTTAATTTTTGAGGAAATAGAGCATTTGTCTTAACCGATAAGATCCCGATCAATTTCTGAGTAAGATCACTTCTGCCTGATGATAAATCAATTTTATCTTCACGGTAACGCTTGTGAACAAGCCCCACAAGCTGTTCAAATGAAATAATCCTAAAACGATCTATCTTCAGTTCTTTTGCTAGAAACTCATAAAGCGCAAGTGCAATTTCACCATATGTTGCATTGTCGGAAACACTTAGAAGATCTTTAATCAAGGGAATCACATCCTCAAATAAAAGACGCTTTGGTGGCTTATTGATCCCCAAAAGCTTTCCCACTTCTAATAGTGTATGGTCAGAAAGTCCAATCAATTCATTAAAGACCAGTTCTTCATCGATTTCACCTTTGATATAATACGTCTTTCCTTTAAGCGCTTTGAAAACGCGATAAGTATCATAATAGCCCATTTTTATATTATAAGCGGCCTTCTCACTGCTGATCTCAAGTGTTTTTCCCAAATCTTCTGAAGGCTTTATCATGGTTATATGAACGTCTTTTTTCTTTTTAATGCGCCTTTGACGCCCAAGCCCCATGACTCTTATGGCGATAATATCATCATACCCTTTTTCGATGAGCATATTGATCGGCAGATTATCAAAAATACCGCCATCCACAAGGAGTTTATCATCTATTTTGTCTATTTTAAAGGCAGGAAAATTTGCAGATGCCATAATGTAATCATGTAATTTGCCCTCTGGAATATCATCAATAAAAATCTCAATGGGCTTTAAATCACTTAATGAAAGTGTCACCAGGCCATATTCTATTTTGGACGCTCTCAGTTTGGGTTCATCCACGATTTCCTTAAGCCTTTTTTTAAAAGGGGTTACATCCAATCCACCTTGTTTGAGTGTTTCCATTAAAAATTTACCCACTTGATTGACATCAAAGTCTGAACCGAACTCTAATTTGGTTACCTTTTCTAATAGTTTTTCGTCGCCTTTAATGACATCTTCAATGGACATATCCAACCAAACGGATTCCAATTTTTTTAAATCTCCCATGGCAATAAGTGCACCGTTTATCGAGCCGATTGAAGCCCCTACCACAGCGTCATACTCAATGCCCAACTCCGTTAACGCCTTTACAGCGCCCACGTGGAAAGCCCCTTTTGCACCGCCACCTTCAAGTACTAATCCAGTCATTTAACACACCTCATTTTGCATAATTTATCTTAAAGTTTTATCTATATATTTTGACCTATTTATACCACTAAAATAAGAGCTTAATCCAAATTTATGATACTCATATAAATTAATATGTGGATCACAAATTGCAATTAACCTCTTAATTCACTTTTCTCTATCCCTTTAAGTCCACAGATACGCTTTTTTCTTGTTGCTCTTCAGTTTGATCCGTTTGATCGGAATCTTCTTTCATATCCGTTGTTGCAGTCATTTCATATTGATGCATAAAATTCTTGACCATCATATCCGTCAAGCCGATGCCACCCGCTTCGGTGATCTTCTTGGACATCTCCTCATCAAGCATGCTTTCAAAATTTGCTCTGGCATTGCTTTTTTCAATTAAGCCACCCTCTTGAACGGTCTTGCGCATCTCTTTAAAAAGCATATTTATAAAAAAGGATTCAAATTGTTCAGCAGCCTCTCTAATTTCAGTTTCATCCTTGCTCTTTGTGGCTTCTTCAAGTTTTTTCTTAAAGGCATCTGTATCAACAGCGTTGCTTTGATCTGTCATTTGAGCTTGATAAACACTGCTCAGGCCCATATTATCAATTTTCATATCCTTACCCCTTTTTATAAGGCATTCAAGTCACTCAATGATCTATGCGAATTGATCCGCGCACTCTATCGTTTCAATCCATTGGCGATTTCAAGCATTCTATCTGCTGTCTGAATCGATTTAGAGTTCATTTCGTATGCTCTCTCTGCCGTAATCAAGTTAATCATCTCATCAACGACTTCAACATTGCTGCTTTCCAAAAAAGCTTGCTTGACTTCAGTTGTGTCTCCCTCTTCTAGGCCCTCAATGGCAAGACCAGAAGCATCTGTGGCCTTGTATAAATTTTTACCAATGCTTTCAAGACCAGATGGATTTATAAATTTTGCAAGGATGAAATCGCCTAAATCTTCATATACATCTTCGCCGTTTCGCTTGACTTGCATATTGCCAGTTGCACTGACTTTAAACTCTGATATATTTTCACCCAGTACAACATCACCCTCTGTGCCCTGCACAAAGTATCCTTCAGAGGTTACAAGTTTGGCGCCATCCGCTGTTGTTGCAATTTTAAAATTACCATCTTTCGTAAATCTCTCATTGCCATTTTGATCAATCACTTTAAAAAAATGTTTGCCATCAATGGCAAAGTCTAGATCTCTTTCAGTTTGTTGAAGACTGCCGCCTTTAAAACTTCTTAAAGTCGCCGCAGTCATTACGCCATGTCCAATTTCAATTGGAACAGGCCGCCCTTCTCCATCAATACGATCACTTTGCGTCATTCTTTCGTACATGATATCCTTAAATTCAATTCTCTGGCCTTTAAATCCAGTTGTGTTGACATTGGCCAAATTATTTGAAATTGTATCTATCTTAAGTTGTAAGTTTTTCATCCCAGATGCAGCAGACCACATGGCTTTCATATCAAATTGCCTCCTTTAATAAACTCTATACAGCCGATAAACTTTATACAGCTGCAATATTATTGACAGCTTTGCCAATCATATCATCAATTGTCGTCACCACTTTTTGACTTGATTCATAGTTGCGATTCATCTCAATTAATCGAATCATTTCAGAAATGGCATTTGTATTGGACCCTTCAAGAAATCCTTGTATAATTTCACCTGTGAACTCTACTCTGTTTCCCGTCATTTCATCTTCGGGTTTCTCTCTAAAGTAAGATCCGCCAACTTTTTCAAGGTCAGCAACATTGGAGTAGTCCGTTATTTTAATTTTATCTGTGATTTCACCGTCTTGGATCACTTCGCCAAATTCATTTATTGAAAAATTTTCACTTGTGATCAAAATGGAGCCGTCCAAGCCTTGAACCCGACTGCCATCATAAGCGATCAATTCTCCAATGTTGTTTATTGTAAACGAACCATCTCTCGAGAGCATCATGCCATTCTCAGTGCTTAAATTAAAATAGCCAGTGCCTCTGAGTGCCAAGTCCAGTTTACGGCTGGTCATCTCAAGCTGTCCTTGCTCAAAATCAGTCATAACCGAGTAGCCCTTAATGCCTGCACTCATGGTCCCTATCACAGTGGGTGCACCATAGATCACAATATTGTCTATCGTTGCGCCACCAGATGTAATATTGCCAGCATCATCGACCTCAAACGCGTTATCGCCTACATAGATAGGGCCATTCTTTCCGAGTACATAGTCTCCCTGTAGTGGATCGATGGAACCACCCACATTTTTATATAGCGTTCTTATATAACCATCACGATCTTTAAAAAACTTTACTGACGTGCTATAATCTATACCATTTTCTGTGTTCACTCTAAAGAAACCGTTTTCTACCTGAGCGGTGTATTCGCCATTTCTATATTCAGAGACGACTTTGGCAGCACCTGACTTATAAGGCAAACTTGACCCGTTAATTCTAGTAAATAATCGATTGTTAAAGGTTTCTACCTCCAATCGATCTTTTTTATAACCCGTTGTATTCACATTCGCAAGGTTATTACTAATGACATCTATTCTATGTACATTTGTCATCAATCCAGTGCCTGCAACATATAATCCTTTTACCACAACAATACCTCCAGCTCTTTTACATTTAGAGTATCGGCACTCCCATCATAAAACTTTAGTCTTTGTCCTTATATTTATAGAAACTTCATTGAGCACTATGATCTCTATAATATATGTCAGTCAGCTAATTGTTGAAGGCTTAACTATAAGCTATTTCTATAGGTTTTAGGCTTTTTTTATATTTTCTTTATTGTATGCCTTCTTCAAAAATGTTATATTAAAGGTGGTTAAAATACCATACCCTTTATTAATTTCAATTTCCTCATTTTGGAATGATCAGGTTTGACTTGAACATTCCACTTTTTTTGAAATCTCTGACCTATTATTTGAGCATTTCAAACTACTATATTGGAGGATTTCTATATCTAATCATTTTCAATTTATAATTTAAAGGACAATAGACCAAACAAAGCTTCCTTACAATTTGGTTATTGTCCTTTTCATATTCTATTCTTCATATTTTATTTTTCATATTCTATTTTTCATGTTCTGTCGTGGCATTACGTTTCTACTTCCTAAATCTCAAACTTAAATCCAATGCCTTTACAGAATGTGTCAAAGCCCCTACAGAAATTACATCGACACCGGTTTCTGCAATTGCCCGTACGCAGTCCAAAGTCACATTTCCAGATGCTTCTAAAACTGCTCTTTTAGCCGTTATTTTGACGGCGGCACTCATGTTTTCAAGACTCATATTGTCAAGCATGATAATATCTGCACCTGCATCTAGCGCCTCTTCCAGTTCTGCCAAGCTTTCAACTTCAACTTCAATTTTAGTCGTATGAGGGATACCCGCTTTTGCCCTTTTCACAGCTTCTTGAATACTGCCCACTGCTCTAATATGATTGTCCTTAATCATCACTGCATCTGATAAATTAAAACGATGATTGTAACCGCCACCACATCTAACCGCCATTTTGTCAAGCACGCGCAATCCCGGTACAGTCTTGCGCGTATCCACAATTCTAACATCATAAGGTTTTACAGCGTCAACATATTGATGCGTTAAAGTGGCAATGCCAGACATTCTTTGAATTAGATTTAAAGCCGTACGCTCTGCTCTTAATATGTGAATAGAAGCACCACGAATTGTACCGACTCTCTGCCCTTTTACGACTTCATCTCCATTTGAAACATGCCATTCTATTGCACAAGTTTCATCAACACTTTTAAATGTATACTCAAAGATATCAATGCCTGAAATGACCCCTGCATCTTTTACAATGAGATCTGCAATACTTTCTTCACGACCGGATAAAAGCGTCTCTGAAGTAATGTCTCCATAATTCATATCTTCAACAAGAGCCTGCTTTATAATCTCGTCTATTTTATATTTTATCATTGTGATCAAACTCCTTTAAAGCATCATAAACCATTGCTTTCATCATAATTAAGGCATTGTAAATGCTCATCGTTTCAATGCTTATCGCCTCACTATCTACTCTATGAGTCTCTCTTGGTCTTTGTATAAGTTCACAGATTTGATTATAGCATTTTTTTAACTTTACAGGATCACGATTGATCCCCATATAAGTATCCATCCAGCCCTGTAAAACCGCCTGACTCAAGTCAAATTCTGGAATTTCAATGGTTTCACTTAAAGCCCTCTCAACTTGGCTTTCGTTATCAGTATCCATTATTTCAATGGCCTTTGCAATGCGTCTGCCAAATACAACTGCCTCTAAAAGCGAATTACTGGCAAGCCTATTCATCCCATGAACACCTGTATGTGCACATTCACCCACTGCAAACAAGGCATCCAAAGATGTTTTTCCCACAAGGTCTGTCTTTATGCCTCCCATAAAATAATGCAACCTTGGTGCAACTGGAATCCAATCTTTTTCCATCGAAATGCCTTGTGTACTGCAAAATTCATAAATCACTGGAAAACGATTCATTAAAAATGACTTTGACAAATGAGTCACGTCCAAATATACAAACGGCTCACTTTGTAAGGCCATTTCGCTTTCAATAGCAGCTGATACAACGTCTCTCGGTGCGAGTTCCATGCGCTCATCATATTTCATCATAAAGCGTTCACCAGACTGATTTCTTAAAATGGCGCCTTCGCCTCTCACCGCCTCGGATATCAAAAATTGACGTCCCTCTAAATTGGGGGTGTAAAAGACCGTCGGATGAAATTGGGTTAAGTTTATATGCGCCGTTTGAGCACCTGCCCTCATGGCCATGGCTATACCGCTGCCGTCAATTCCCATAGCATTGCTTGTGTAGCTGTACAAATGCCCAATGCCGCCGGTTGCCAATACTGTCCATTTTGAAAAAATGCGCATGCATTGTCGGTTTAAATTGCCCTGAACGCCAAAGCATTTTTTTTCAGCTACCAGCAATGCTGTGCCAAAAAAGGCATCTACCCAATGGATATTCTGTGCAGCTTTCACACGCTCAATAAGAACTTCCATCACAGATTTACCCGTATGGTCACCAATTCTAAGTATTCGAGCCACACGATGTGCACCTTCCATACCCATGAGATACTGTCCTTTTATATCTTGATCAAAATGAACCCCAAATGCTTCAAGTTGGTGTATGTTCGTTTCAGCTTCTTCCACCAAAATTTTGACACTTAAGGGGTTATTTGTATAATGCCCGCTTTTTAGCGTGTCTTCATAATGCATTATAGGAGAATCATATGCTTTGATCATGGCAGCTGCAATCCCACCTTGTGCCAAATAGCTATTTGTTTCTCGAGCATCTGCCTTTGAAACGATCCATATGCGCATCGTTTTAGGTAACATGAGTGCTGTGTATAGTCCTGCTATACCTGCACCAATAATGACAACATCAGTTTCATATGTTTCCAATCCATCACCTTCATTTCGATGCTTCAAGCATCTTTTGAATCGCATGATAAGCTCTTTTACTCACATTAGGGTCAAGAAGCACTTCATTGCCACCCATTTCTAATACTCTTAGTATGTCTTCAAGTTTTGTCTTCTTCATATTGGGACAGACAAAATGGGAATTTAAAAGGACAAATTCCTTTTCAGGACTATTATGCTTTAAAGTTGCCATAACCCCTTCTTCAGTGCCAATGACAAGTACCTTAGCCGTAGATTTTTGAGCATAACTGATAATTTGTGACGTTGAACCCACAAAGTCCGCTTGATCGACAATTTCAGGCCTACATTCTGGGTGCACTAAAATCTCAGCTTCTGGATAATGCTGTCTGACTGATTTAATATCTTTCATATCCATTCTATGATGTGTTGGACAAAAACCCTTCCATAAAATAACTTCTTTTTCTGGCACAAACTTAGACGTATAATGTCCCAAATTTTGATCCGGTACAAAGATGACTTGTTTGGACTTCAAACTTTTCACGATCTTAACTGCATTTGAGGAAGTACAACAGATATCACTTTCTGCCTTTACTTCAGCAGATGAATTGACATAACAGACCACCTGAGCATTTGGATACTTTTGTTTTTCTGCTTTTAAAAGTTCTGCCGTAACCATCTCTGCCATAGGACAACCCGCTTTAAAGTTAGGTAGTATAACTTTTTTATGCGGAGATAGTATTTTTGCTGTTTCTGCCATAAAATACACCCCGCAAAGTATAAGTGTCTCCGCTTCACAATCTGATGCAATCTTCGCAAGTTCAAGTGAATCTCCAACATAATCTGCAACTGCTTTGATCTCTTCCATTTGATAATGATGTGCCAATATCATGGCCTTTTTTTCTATTTTGAGCGTCTTGATCTTTTCAACTAACATTGTGTTCATGGGATACTCCTTTTATGACATTACATGTGTCTTGTCACTTATTCACCAGTAATATACCATAAAATTTGGAGGACTTCAAGTTTTACGCCAAATACTTCAATCTTATGCCCAATATAAAAGGATTCCAACGGGCACCTTATTATTCCAAAAGTGCTATGAAATCCTCTTTAAGATTCATTATTCAATTTATATCCACTGCCCTATAGATAGCGTTTGCGCGAAGAGGTGGTCATCATGTTTTTCTCCAGAATATGAAGATATTCAAGACTCATTCCCGTGCCTTTTGCGACACAACTCACTGCATCATCTGCTATGTAGGTAGGGATGCCCGTTCTCTTTTCGAGCTGCTTATTTAATCCAAATAAAAGCGAACCGCCACCCGTCATAACAATGCCTCTAGAACTGATATCTGAAGCGAGCTCTGGTGGTGTTTTTTCGAGCACGGCGTGCACCGCATCGCAAATTGAATTTACGGATTCACTTAACGCCTCTAACATTTCATCGCTTGAAATGCTAATATTCTTAGGTAAACCTGTGATCAAATCACGACCTCGACAATCCATCTTAACCATTTTTGTTCTTGGATACGCTGTGCCGATATTGATTTTAAGCTCTTCAGCGGTTCTTTCTCCAATTAAAAGATTATGTCTTTTTCTCATATATCTTATAATCGACTCATCGAATTTATCGCCTGCGACTTTAATAGAATTGCTCACGACAATGCCATCGAGTGAAATAACTGCAATATCAGCTGTGCCGCCTCCAATGTCAATGACCATATTGCCATCTGGTTTTGTAATATCAAGGCCTGCCCCAATGGCAGCTGCAATTGGCTCTTCAATTAAAAAGGTCTTTCCACCTCCGGCTTCAGTGGTTGCATCAAGAACGGCTCTCTTTTCAACCTCAGTGACGCCACTTGGAACACAAACAATGATTTTAGGTTTAAATAATCTTCTTTTTCCACATGTCTTATTGATAAAATATCGGAGCATTCTTTCAGTCACATCATAATCAGAAATAACCCCATCTTTCAGAGGCCTAATGGCAATGATATTTCCTGGTGTACGTCCTAACATTTTTCGTGCTTCGTTGCCGACTGCCAGTACCCGATCCGTATTTTTATCAATGGCAACTACTGAAGGTTCTCTTAGAACGATTCCCTTGCCTTTAATATATACCAACACGCTGGCCGTTCCTAAATCTATTCCAATTTCAGCGCCGATTCCAAACATGAATTATCCACCTTCCGCATCATTCTATATTGACAATTCAACGCTCTACAAAGCAATATTCTGAACATCCCTAGATGTCTCAATCTCATTTCCGCTGAAGCTGTCTGAGGTTGAATACGCCCACCTCTAAGCAGTACGAAAACACATGTGCCTCATAGAATCGTCGATTTTACTTCTCGTTTTCTTCAATTCGTCTTATTTTCGCACCAAGGCTTACCAAATCTTTTTCGATCTGAGGATATCCTCTGTCAATGTGATAGATATCATCAACTTCTGTGACGCCTTCTGCTATAAGTCCCGCTAAAACAAGCGCAGCACCCGCTCTTAGATCAGTCGCCTTTACTTGTGCACCTTGAATGTCTTTCACACCTTGTATAACCGCACTATGGCCTTCAATCTTGACATTCGCACCCATTCTGTTGATTTCAGCAACATGTCTAAAACGATTTTCAAAGACTGTCTCTGTAATCACACTTGTACCCTCAGAGATCGATAAAAGCGCCATAAATGGTGCTTGAACATCTGTTGGGAAACCCGGATACGGCAAAGTCGTAATATCCACGGCCTTTAATCCACCTGTGGACATTACTCTGATCCGATCGTCATCATCTTCCACAGTCACACCCATTTCTCTAAGTTTGGCCGTAATCGGCTTAACATGACTTGAAACCACATTTTCAATTGTAACGTCTCCGTTCGTCATTGCAGCTGCAACCATATAAGTTGCTGTGATAATACGGTCTGGCATGGTTTGATGTTTAGATCCCTTAAGTGCAGTTACACCGTTGATTCTAATCGTATCTGTTCCAGCACCTTTTACATTGGCGCCCATTTCGTTTAAAAAATTGGCCAAATCAATAATCTCAGGCTCCTTTGCAGCATTCTGAATCAAAGTTTGACCCTTTGCCATTGTGGCAGCCATCATTATATTCTCAGTAGCCCCAACACTTGGGAAGTCAAGGTAAACTTCTGAACCAACCAATCCATTTTCAGCTTTGGCTTCAATATAACCATGCCCTAAAGTCACCTCAGCACCCAGCGCTTGAAAACCCTTTAAATGAAGATCAATTGGTCTCGCACCAATGGCACACCCTCCCGGCATGGACACTTTGGCAATACCTTTCTTAGCAAGTAGAGGTCCCATCACTAGAAACGACGCCCTCATCTTTTGAAGCAGCTCATATGGCGCCTCACAGTTCAATGTTTCACTCGGTCTGATTTCAAGCGTTTCTTCGGTTTTATCATAATTGACCACTTGCCCCAATGACTCAAGCAACGTAATCATAACTTCAACATCTAATAAATCTGGAACACTTTCTATTACACAAGCCTCTTCTGCTAGCAAAGATGCTGCCATAAGTTTAAGAACAGAGTTTTTTGCACCGTTAATTTTAACTGTTCCTACTAAAGGCCCACTCTTTTCAACTAATAATTTTGCCAATTGTATCCTCCTGATCACTACCAAAAATATATTTTATATAAAGTATTTACGCATATTTCAACTCAATCTTGTAAACCTGTTAAAACTCTTATACACATTTACTATTATATATAAAAACAGTGTATCATTCTACATTAATTTTTTTTTTTTTTATTTTTTTGCTCTCAAAGGGTTTTTTTTACACAATTTCATCAAATATTACAATTATGACACACGAAGATTTATTGCCTGTATGTCCAACTCAAACCCTATACTTATTCAATGCCTAGTAAAATTTGAGGTCAAAACACCTATTTTTTAGTATAATGACAGTATAAAAATATTAATGACAAACATAAAACTACATTTTACAAGGGAGGCATTATGATTAATCGAATACGTCTTGTTGAAGCATTTATGAAATACGTTCAAATTTCAAGTCCCACCAAAAATGAGGGGGCTTTTGCAAAATTTATCAAAGTCGAGCTTGAAAAACTAGGTCTTGAAGTTGCCATTGATCACGCAGGTGAAAAAGTAGGCAGTGATACAGGGAATATTATCGCCAATCTGGAAGGAACACGTGAGGGAGAGCCTATTTTATTGAGTTGTCACATGGATACAGTCTCGCCAGGTGTTGATATCAAGCCACTCATTAAAGAAGATACCATCTACAGTGATGGCACCACTATTCTAGGTGCAGATGACAAAGCTGGTATTGCTGCGATCTTAGAAGCACTTGCTGTCATAAAAGAAAATAATTTGCCACATGGCCCAGTTGAAATCTCTTTCAGCATTTTTGAAGAAGGCGGACTCTATGGCGCTAAGAACCTGGACTTTAAACAGTTTAAGTCACAACAGGCTTTCATCTTCGACAGCAGCGGTGATCCTGGACAAATTATCATTCAAGGTCCTGCACAAGACAAAATTCATGTTACGATTAAAGGCAAACCCGCTCACGCTGGTGTATGTCCTGAAGAGGGCATAAGTGCTATAATGGTCGCTGCTAACGCTATAAATCAGATGAAGCTTCTGAGAATAGACTCTGAAACAACAGCTAACATTGGCAGTATTCAAGGCGGCAGTGCCACCAATATCGTTACGCCAGAAGTTCAAATTCTAGCTGAAGCGCGCTCTTTAGACAATGATAAATTAAAAGCACAATCGAATCATATGAAAGCTTGCTTTGAAAGTGCTGCGGATCAATTTGGTGCAAAAGCTGAAGTTCAAATTAACCGTATGTATGATGCCTTTAAAATCGATGCTCACGATGAAATTGTCAAAAAAGTTGAAATGGCTTGTACAAGCGTTGGCATTAAACCTTCTACTGCATCCTCAGGCGGGGGCAGCGATACCAATGTCTTCAATACAAATGGGATCAAAGCTATCAACTTAGGCATTGGCGCGCGAAAACCACATACACTGGATGAGCACATCCACATCAATGATCTTGTCAAGGCTTCTGAACTCGTATTGGAAATCATCAGACTTTCTTAGACAACAAGTTAGAATAGTCTTGAAGCTTTTTTTAATAGACCCAGATTGCCTCAAAAAAAGATTTCTCAATGAAAAGCGTTTTAACAAACGCAATTGTTTGAGAAATCTTTATTTTTTTGGCTGCCATCAGATCTGTTTACTTCTTGATATTTTTCTTTTATGTGGGCATTCTATCTTTATCCTCTACCCGGTCATCGTCTACAACACCATGGCAAAATATTTTTCCTGTCTATCTCGTATGTGCCACTTTCAAATAAGTATACGATTTAAAAAAATATGCAAGTCACATTTGATCGCAAACTTCTTTTAGAAAAAATAGTTAGAAATGCAATAATAGAGATCACTGCTATTACAGTTAAAAACAAAAATATCATATCAAAAGAACCTTTATTGGCATCTACTATAATGCCTATGATAAAAGGTGCCGTGAAACTACCTGCTTGAGATCCAAAATTAACGAGACCAACAACCGAGCCCGTAACCTCTGATGAAAACTGTTTCATAATCAGACTGTTTATAATTACAAATATAGCAGTTACACATGCAATCGTTATCCCTTCAAAAATGAAAAACAGCGTTAAAGAAGATACTCTATACATCATAAAGACAGAAAATGCAGTCAAAATAGACATGACCATCGCCAGTTGCTTCACTGTATTCGTTTTCAGTTTGTCTGCAATTATACCACTTGCAAGCATGGCAAGCAATCCAAGTACTGCTGGCATCATCTGCCATTTCCCTGCGGTCATCAGACTTAAATGACGAACCTGTACTAAGTAGGTTGGCACCCATGAATTTATGCCCCATGTGATAAGACTTACGCAAAACCCCACCACACACATACTCCATACAAAAGGGACTTTAAGAATTTGTCTAAATGCTAAGCTTTGAGGCTCATTTATAAAATGATCATCGATTTTATTTTGAGTCCTCTCCGGCAATTTTAATATCATCAAATAAAAGACTGCAATCACTACACCCAATGCCGCTATCATGTGAAACAACACTTGCCATCCCATTATGCCTATAATCCATGCAAAGAAGATCGAACTGACAACTGCAATGATAACCCCTGAAACCAATAGTATTGAAATTGCTTTGCCTTGCTCATTTCTCGGAAAAACTTGTGCAATTGTTTTCAAAGCAGTTGGGTAAAATGCCCCCAAGCTAAGTCCTAGTAAAAAACGAAACAAGATTAAAACAGATGCAGACCATGCTACTCCCGAAAGAGAGGCAAAGATAGACCAAACGAGTATGCTACTGATTAAAACTTTTTTAGGGCCATATCGATCTGCCAGCCACCCCCCTGGAATCTGCATAAGTGCATATCCAAGAAAAAAACTACTCATTATGAAGCCTTGTGTTGACGCACTTAAATCAAAATCTTTACCAATTTCCAATATGGCATAGTTAATTGAAAATCTATTTAAATTTCCAACACACCATCCTAAAAATAATAAAGTTAATATCATATATCTACTTTTATTTTCGACAGCATTTTCAATAGAGTTTGATTTATTGATCATATTTTTAGCGTCCTTTCCATTTGAATTTGGTGATTTATTGGGCCGTTTATTTAAAACAAATTTACATTCATATCTTGACAGTATTAACTTCTACAGTTTTTTCCCATCGCAATATAAAATTGTTTTGAGATCGAATTTACGTGAGTTTTACCTTTTTAGGCACTGCATCCGCACCAATATTGATTTTATATTCCAAATTCTTTGAAGTTTCCTTAAATTCATCTTTGACCTTATTCATGAGATTTTCATCTGTCATCAATTCACAACATGCACCCGCTAGTGTTTTCGAGGCAAATAACATGCCATGAAACCCTATATCTGAACCCGTACAAGCTGTCGCCTGCCAAGTATGTGTAAATACACCTATTGGCCAAGTTGCACAATACACAGCTCCAAATGGAAATACCCAACTGAGATCGGCATCTCCAGAAACTGGGAATACATCAGCATCTGTCTTGGGTACAACTGCATCCAACAAAATCTGATCATGGTACTCTGCTGGAATTTGGAATGCCTTTGCTCCCCTGAGTTTCTGCTCTGGTGTAAATTGATCTGTCAATTCTTTTGCGAACTTATAATCTGCCTCAGTAAATGATGGACCTCCCAACTCATTCATATTCTTTACAAATAAATCAGCAATCGTCTGATTTACAATGACTTCATTGCCGCCACCTAAAACTTCAACACTCTCAAGTGTCGTTCCAGTCATCATAGCCGCTCCCTTTGCCACATCCACAAGACGCGGAAATGCTTCATCTAGTTGCACTCGTTTAGGTGCTCTCATCATGTACCAAGACTGGCATCGATCTGGCACCGTATTTGGTGCAATGCCATTTCCCAAAATAGAATAATGAAACATAACTTCGCGTGGAAGATGCTCGCGCAAGTAATTTGCACCGACATTCATCAATTCGACTGCATCCAGTGCACTGCGTCCAATGTGAGCTTGAGGCGCATGGGCTGTAAGTCCTTTAAAGCTAAACACAACAGAAGTTGCCGCTAGGCAAGGCACCCTCCACGGCATATTATTAGATGATGGATGCCAATACAACAGTGCATCACAATGATCAAAATAACCATCTCTTAACATAAATAGCTTGCCAATAAGCTCTTCTTCCGCAGGACATCCGTAATATCGAATTGTGCCTTGAAGTTCTCCGCGTTCTATTGCCTCTTTAATAGCTATAGCTGCTCCTACACCACCGGTTCCCAATAAATTGTGACCACATCCATGACCATGACCACCCTGCACTCTTACTTTTCTTTCCGGCACAGAGTCCTGAGATAAACTTTCAAGTGCATCGTACTCACCCAAAATACCTATAATAGGTTTCCCTTCTCCATACTCTGCAATAAGAGCAGTTGGTAAATCTTTTAGCCCCAGTACAACCTTTAGTCCAGCCTCTTCCAATACTTTAGCTTGTAATTTTGAAGCATACTCTTCCTCCAATGAGACCTCTGGATTTTCCCAAATATCACGTGCCATTTTTTTTAACATATCACTGTTTTGATCAATACAGTCCCAAACTTTTTTCTTAATCATAAATACTCTCCTCACATAATAAATTTAGTTTATTAAGGTGACAATGAGCCACAATTAATGTCTTTCTGTATCTCGCCCCCCTCTTTATCACATTTTTAGGCTCTCCTTTTGTCTCATAAGTCAAGTGCCTTAATTGTTTTAATGATAATATTGATTGTCTGCAATAACCAATATATGTTTTTGCATGTATTGATAGTCTTTGGGCTATCATTCTGTTTTTCCCGTCAGACCAGATCACATTCAAAAAAAAATAAAGCTTTCAATAATTTATATTGAAAGCTTTGATTAAAGCAACAAGATTTGAGCCGAAAGCTGTGAAGAGACATGTTCAACCTCAAACAGCGTCAACGAAAATCGTTTTGAGACATCGAAAGATAGTTCAAATGTTGTTTCTATTAAATGAATAGAGTCATTTATCTATTCTCTTATTTTAAAAAGTCAATTAAATATTCTTTAAACCGTATCGAATTGCTACTTAAATAGTGATCCTTGATGAAAGACAGTGCAATTACTCTACTACATACGGGTACCTTTATGGGAATCGAAACCGATAAATCTGGTTGAACACCATTCCATTGGAGTCTCGGAAGCAAAGCAACGCCCATGTTAGAATTGACCATCTCTATTAGATTGGTCGCGATGTCGGTCTCAAAAACTATAATGGGGTTAAATCCAGCTTGGCGACAAAGCTTTTCAGTCAAATCTCGTATGCCGAATCCTTCTTTTAAGCATATAAAGGGCTCATGTGCTGCTTCAATCAAATTAATTGCCTTATAAGTTGCAAACTTATGCTTTTTTGAGACAACTAAAAAAATTTCTTCCACTGTAAGTGGAATGCACTCTATAAAATCGTCTTCAATCGGTGGAGAGGTTATGCAAAAATCAACTGCTCCATCTTGAAGCTGTTTTTTCATTTTTTCAGTTGGCCCCATCGTCTGTTTAAAGACGGTGTTAGGAGAAATTTTCAAATAACCTTCGAGGATCTTAGAAAACGAACCGATATTATTGGCTGCAATTGTAATATTCAAACTTTCATTTTTCAACATTTCTGCCAATTCAAGTTTACCATTTTCAAGTTCTGAAAAAATTCTTTCTACCCGGTATAGGAATGCCCTACCAAAGTGGTTCAGCTTAATCTGCCGCCCCACACGTTCAAACAAAGGCACGCCTAATTCATCTTCCAATTTGGAAATCACTTTGCTTAAAGAGGGTTGCGCAATATGAAGTTCTTCAGCCGCATGTGTCATATGCTCGCATCTTGCAACCGTAAGGAAATATTTTAATTGAATCAAATACATTTTTCACACTCCTTTAAATCTAAAGTGCCGTCCTCTATATGCTATTATCATAAATCATTACTTCAGTTTGGTAAAGGGAAGTAACGATAAACACAGCAACAATCAAAGTTTTAAGAAAGAATCTCTCATAGAACCCCCCTTGTAGAATGCCTTTGAGCCCATTTAAAAACATTCAAAGGGGCTGTTGCTCATCTAATTTCTCAGATTTGCAACAGCCCCTTTTTTTGAATCATATTACTTATTTTCGTAAAGTCTCATACGATTAATTGCTCTTTCAAGTGCTGCTTTTGCTCTTGCGACGTCAACGTCTTTGTTTTCCACTTTATGAATATGAAGTCTATGTTCTGCACGCTCTTTGGCTTTTTGTGCACGTTCAAGATCAATTTCATCTGCCCATTCAGCAGAATCTGTGATAATCGTCACTTTTTCATCGTTTACAATGACAAAACCTTCAGTACAAGCGGCCCATCTAAACGCACCGTTATCCTGCTTCACACGTATACTTCCTATTCTCAGTGGCGCAACAAGAGGCTCGTGGTCATGTAAAATTCCAAAATCTCCCTCAGTTGTTCTCACAATGGCCATCTCCGTTTCGTCACCAAAAAAGATACGGTCAGGTGTCACAACTTCAAGATTGAATTTTTTGCCCATTCGCTACACCTCCATTACGCTCTACTGGCTTTAAATTTGTCAACAACTTCATCTATTGAACCGCAGAAAAGAAACATTTGCTCTGGGATCTCGTCATGAAGTCCATCTAAGATTTCTCTAAAACCGCGTATTGTGTCTTTTACAGGCACATATTTGCCTTCGAATCCAGTAAATTGTTCCGCTACATTGAACGGTTGAGATAAAAATCTTTGAACCTTACGCGCCCTTGTAACGACTAATTTATCTTCATCAGAAAGCTCATCCATACCTAAAATTGCAATGATATCTTGAAGTTCATTATATCTTTGAAGCATCTCTTGAACTTCACGCGCAACATCATAATGTTCATGACCGACAACTTCTGGAGTCAAAATTCTAGATGTTGAATCCAGTGGATCAACCGCTGGATAAATACCAAGTTCAGAAATCTTTCTTGAAAGAACTGTGGTTGCATCCAGATGGGAGAACGTCGTCGCTGGTGCTGGGTCCGTTAAGTCATCCGCAGGCACATATACAGCTTGTACCGATGTGATTGAGCCTTTATTAGTGGATGTAATACGCTCTTGTAAAGCACCCATATCTGTTGCAAGCGTCGGTTGATAACCAACGGCACTTGGCATACGACCAAGTAACGCGGAAACCTCTGAACCCGCTTGTGTAAATCTGAATATATTATCGATAAAAAGTAATACGTCTTTACCTTCTTGATCCCTGAAGTATTCCGCCATTGTAAGCCCAGTTAAGCCCACACGCATTCTCGCTCCAGGAGGTTCATTCATCTGTCCGAATACAAGCGTCGTCTTATCCAAAACGCCTGATTCTTTCATTTCATGATAGAGGTCATTGCCCTCTCTTGTTCTCTCACCAACACCTGCAAATACGGATAATCCACCGTGATTTGTCGCAATGTTGTTGATAAGTTCTTGGATGATAACCGTTTTACCAACACCTGCACCACCAAAGAGACCAATTTTACCACCTTTTGCATAAGGTGCAATTAAATCGATAACTTTAATTCCTGTTTCAAGCATTTCTGCCGTTGTATTTTGATCAACAAAAGCAGGTGCTTCTCTATGGATTGGCCAAAACTCAGCATCACTGCGCTTTATTTCTCCAGCTTCGTCTATAGTCTCTCCAAGAACATTGATCAATCTGCCAAGTGTTGCTTTGCCAACAGGCACGGATATAGGTGCGCCGGTTGCAACTGCATCGATCCCTCTGATAAGGCCATCTGTTGAACTCATCGCAACAGCTCTAACTGTATTATCTCCAGTATGTTGCATTACTTCTGCAACAATATGAATCTCACCAAAATCTATTGTTACCGCATCATAAATATTAGGAAGCTGATCTGCTTCGAATCTAATATCGAGTACAGGTCCAATAATTTGCACGATTTTCCCAATCGCTTGAGCCATACTCTTTCACTCCCTTTCAATCGAATTTCGAGTTATTTAAGTGCCTCTGCACCACTTACAATTTCTGAAATCTCTTGCGTAATAGCTGCCTGACGAGCCTGGTTGTAAAAGAGTGATAATTCATCAATAATGTCTGCTGCATTATCTGATGCACTTTCCATAGCAACTCTTCGAGCTGCTTGCTCCGAGGCTGACGATTCTATTAAGCCACCATAAATTGTACTCTCAACGTATTTTGGAATGACGTATTTAAGCACTTCTTCAGCAGATGGTTCATAGTTGACAAATTCATCAGATGTTTCTTTTTCACCTGAGTGATCGTGTTCAATTGGTAATAATTGAATGAGTTCGGGTGATTGCGAAATTGTACTTACAAATCTTGTATACACAAATTTCACGGCATCAACTTCTCCAGAATCAAACATACTCATAGCCTTCTTTGCAATTTGAATTGCATCAAAATATTCTGGTTTTTCCGATATTCCTAAAAAATAATCTTCAATCTCATAACCATAACGGTTGATGATATCAAATGCTCTTTTACCAATTGTGATGAATTTGGCATCTTTTTTATCTTCTACTTCACTTATCGCTTTTTTGATAGCATTGATATTATAGCCACCACATAAACCACGATCTCCTGAAATGACAATATAAAGTGTCTTCTTAATTTCGCGATCTGCCACATAACTCATGCGAATACTCTTGTCTTCACTGAGAATGTCTTGAACCGCTTGTTTAACCGTTTCAAAATAAGGCTTTGTGATGTCCATTTTGCTTCTTGCTCTTCTAAGCTTTGCAGTAGATACTAATTCCATTGCCTTGGTGATCTGCATGGTGCTATTAACGCTTCGTATCTTACGCTTTATATCGCGCATATTACCTGCCATTATTAGTCCCTCCTACAAGGAAGTTTACTCTACTTCAAAGCCCGCTTTGAATTCACCAATTGCAGCTTTAAGTTTCTCTTCCATTTCGTCTGATAAAACACCAGCTTCTACAATGCTTTTACCGATTTCAGGATAATTTGTATTGAGGAATTCCATATACTCAGATTCAAAACGTCTGATATCTTTTACTTCAACATCCATCAAATACTTATTAACCACGGCATAAATCATCATAACTTGGTGCTCAACTGACATTGGTTTATATTGTGGTTGTTTTAGAATTTCCATTAGTCTCACACCATGATCCAACGTCGCTTTTGTATCTTTATCCAGCTCTGAACCGAACTGAGCGAAAGCAGCGAGTTCTCTGTATTGTGCAAGTTCCAGTTTAATTTTACTTGCAACTTTTTTCATGGCTTTGATCTGTGCAGAGCCACCAACCCTTGACACTGAAATACCAGGGTTTACTGCAGGTCTCTGTCCAGCATTAAAAAGTTCTGTTTCAAGATAAATCTGTCCGTCTGTGATTGAGATAACGTTTGTAGGGATATATGCAGATACATCGCCTGCTTGCGTTTCAATAACAGGTAATGCTGTGATCGAACCGCCACCAAGCTTATCGCTCAGCTTAGCTGCTCTTTCAAGCAATCTACTATGAAGGTAGAATACGTCTCCTGGAAACGCTTCACGCCCTGGTGGTCTCCTAAGAAGCAAGGACATTGCACGATAAGCCACCGCATGTTTAGATAAATCATCATAGACGATGAGTACATGCTTGCCTGCATACATTAATTCTTCAGCCATTGTGACACCTGAATAAGGCGCAATGTATTGAAGCGGTGCAGGATCTGCTGCAGAAGCTGAAACGACGCAAGTGTACTCCATAGCACCATGATCTTCAAGTTGTTTCACGATCTGCGCAACAGTTGATTTTTTCTGACCAATTGCAACATAAATACAGTAGACATCCGTCTCCTTTTGATTGATAATGGTATCAATTGCAATTGCCGTCTTTCCTGTTTGTCTATCACCAATGATGAGCTCACGTTGACCACGACCAATCGGAATCATTGAGTCAATGGACTTAATACCCGTTTGGAGGGGTTCATTTACAGATTTACGCTCGATAACACCTGTTGCTTTTGCTTCAATCGGTCTAAACTTATCTGATGGAATTGGACCTTTACCATCAATTGGTTGTCCTAATGCATTTACAACACGACCAAAGACGTGTTCTCCAACAGGTACTTCTACGACTCTTCCAGTTCTCTTAACTAAGTCGCCTTCATTAATATGTTGATCTGATCCAAATAAAACAACACCGACACTATCTTCTTCAAGGTTGAGAACCATTCCATAAATTTCCTGTGGAAATTCTAGCAGCTCCCCAGCCATACACTTTTGTAGGCCATGTACTCTAGCAATACCATCGCCGACTTGAATTACAGTACCGGTATCCTCTACTTGAAGCTTAGACTCATATTTTTTAATCTGTGACTTGATCACAGAACTAATTTCTTCTGGTCTTAGATTCATGTCTAACACTCTCCTATTAAACTATTATTTGCGTTAAACCTTCAAGCATACCTTCTAGCTTGTACTTAACTGATCCATCAATGACTTGATCTCCCATTTTGATCACCATGCCGCCCACAAGCGCTTTGTTGATAATCGCCTCTAGTACCACTTGCTTGCCTGTTTTTAAAGCAAGTTTTTCAGTAATCTCTGAGAGTTGAGATTCAGTTAACGGCACGACTGTTTCCACAGTCACTTTTGCAACACCTTTGTAATCATCCACTCTTTGATCAAAAGCCGCCTTGATTTCAAGGATATCCGCCCCTCTTTTTTTATCTAAAATCACGTAGATGAAATTCAGAAGGCTTTCCGAAATTTTGTCCCCAAAAATCTCTTGAATGATTTTTTTCTTTTCCCCAAAAGCAATTTTAGGCGTCTTAAAAATTTCGAAAAACTCCGGGTAATCATTAAAACTTGAAACAAGAAATTCAAACTCCGCCTGAAGCGAGTCTATCATTTGTTCTTCCTTTGCGACTTCAAATAGAGCTTCTGAATACGTTTTACTAACTAATTCTGCCATTGAACTTCACCTACTTCATTGATGAACTTGTTAATAAGTTCTCGATGGTCGGCTTCATTAAGATCCTTTTCAACCACTCTTGAAGCTGCCATGATAGTAAGTTCAGATATTTGATCTTTTAACTCATTCACCGCTTTAATTCTTTCTCTTTCAAGCTCTCTATGTGCATTTGACTTCATTGCATCCACTTCAGTTTCAGCTGCTTTAACAATTTCAAAGGCTCTGTTCTCTGCACGCAAAGTGTGCTTCTTAACAATTTCCTTGCCTTCGTCTTCAGCAGTTTGAAGTTTTGCTTCATAGTCTGCCTTGAGCTGATTGGCTTCTTCTTCCAAACGTTGAGCAACAGCGATCTGTTCTTTAATTTCCGCTTCCCTGTTTTGCATAAACGTCGTCACAGGACCAAATAGAAATTTTTTAAGAATCAAAAATAGGATGAATGTATTAATTAACTGGAATACAAATGTCCAGCTTAACTCAACAAGGCCAAGTCTCAAACTTGCAGTAGCGAGTTCCATACTCATGTTGATCCTCCTTTACAAGGATTTTAATCCTATTTTTTTTAACTATAACAATTTTACCAATGGATTTGCAAATAATAAGATGAGTGCAATTACAAGACCATAGATACCAGTTGTCTCTGCAACAGCTGCTCCAAGTAACATTGTTCTTACGATATCTCCTTGAGCTTCTGGTTGTCTACCAACGCCTTCTGCGCCTTTACCAGCTGCATATCCCTGTCCAATACCAGGGCCAATCCCTGCGATCATTGCAAGACCAGCTCCAATTGCTGAACATGCTAACACTAATGCTTTTCCTGTAATAGGTTCCATAAGAAAAATCCTCCTTAACTTTTAAAGAATTTAAGATCATATTTACTTTTTTATGCTTCCATCTATCTACAATTTGATCAATGGATTAGCAAATAATAAAACAAGCGATATTACTAGTGCATAAATTCCTGTTGTCTGAGCAACAGCTTGCCCTACAAGCATTGTTCTGACAATCTGCGACTGAAGCTTTGGTCTTTTACCAACTGCTTCTGTTCCCTTTCCAGCAGCATATCCTTGACCCACTCCTGGGCCTATACCTGCTATCATAGAAAGGCCAGCTCCAATTGCTGAAGCCATAATAATAAGTGCCGCTCCCTTTAAGTCCACAAGTGGATTCCCAAAGAGCATAATTAAAGCTACCACAAGTGCCAAAATACCAGAAGTTTCTGCAACAGCAGCTCCAAGGAGCATTACCATTGTGGTTTCCCTCTGACTTTTAGGATTTCTTGAGACTGCTTCGGCACCTTTTCCTGCCGCATATCCTTGTCCAATACCAGGGCCTATACCAGCAATCATAGCAAATCCTGCGCCGATAGCTGATGCAGATAAGATCAGAGCTTTTGGTTCAAAGCTCATCAACCATTCTAAAAATTTTAAAACAAAATTGGTTGATTCCATAGATACACCCTTTCTCCGGTTTTATTCCATTGCACCTGAAATAAACACCATGGTTAGCATTGTAAAGATAAATGACTGAAGTAATCCAGCAAACAAATCAAAATAGATATGAAGTACTGCTGGTACACCTGCTTGCAAAAGCGGCACAGTCAAGCCGAGCAATGTGTCCGTAAACGCGCCTAACGCTCCATAGAGCAAAGTCATTATGATGACGCCGGCTGTTATGTTACCAAATAGACGGAAGCCAAGGGATATAGGGTTTGCAAGTTCACCGATAATGTTAAGTGGTAACAAAAACGGTATCGGTTCCAGAAAGCCTTTTCCATATCCTCCCAAGCCCTTTGATTTCATACCGAAAAACTGCGTGAGTACAAAAGTGGTGATCGATAAACACATGGTTGTGTTTAGATCAGCAGTTGGCGGTCTAAATCCGAATAATCCAATGATGTTGGAGATCCCAATCAAAAGTAGCAAAGTGCCAACATAGGGTGCAAATGCGATATTCTTTTCTCCCATGTTTTGCTTTGTCAAATTGTTGATCATCCCAACGATCTGTTCAACCACCAGTTGCAGGCCGGAAGCTTCTTTTTTCATATTGCGAGTCACTGCAACTGAAAATACAAGAAGCAAAAACATTATAAACCAGGTAACCGTTACTGTTTCAGTAACTGCTATATTCCCGATATAAAATGCAACTCGTGGTCCAAAACCATCAACGCCCATTAGTTTCATCCTCCTTTCTTTTTAAAATATTTTTGTAAAATTTTTTATCATTAAAAAGATTGGTAGCTAAGATGATAAATTTTATCATTACGAGACCGATTATAGTCCCAATGATATTTATATAAGGTGCAGTAATGGAGACAAAAATCACCACCGCTGTCACAATATATCTTAGAAAGTATTTTCTCGTTGTGAATGATTGCGCTTTTTCAGGCGGCATGTTAACTGCCTTTGTAAGCGTTATAGCGAGTTCTTTAAAATTGAGTGCACTTATTGCTGAACCAAAGATAAGGCCTAGCAAAAATGGCATCGGTTCGTCCATCCATAACGCACTTAAAATCGCAATTGCTATATCGGCAAACAACATATTTTTCAAAATGCTCTTTTCCAAATCCTTCACTGTGTTTTTCTCATTTGCCATTCTAAATCCCCTGTCTCGAATTTAAACCACCACTATATTATATCACTATTCAAAATAATTAAAATACTCACACCAACATAAATGCTATTCTTCCATTTTCTCAATTTATACGCTATCTATTTTAATTTTTTCGATTTCATGGACTACAGATAAATTTCTAGTTCTATAACGATTGGCGCTCGCCATTACAAATGAGTTTTGGATTCGTCTTCTTCATTCACTTTTTTCTCATTAGAGCTCTGTTCTCTCTGTTGCTCTCTTTCATAATTTTCCACTTGTGTTCGTGCCGTGTAATCATTTTTGTATTCCTTAGATTTCGTGGTTGCAAGCTGCATCAAGTTTCTAAATGCGGCTCCCACACCGATCACAATCATAATAACAAGCCAGATGGGTGTTGTACCAAATTTGTTGTCTAGAAAATTCCCTGCAAAAACACCAAATCCAATGGGTACCACCATCATGATCCCCACTTGCGATATGAGCGCAAGATTTTCCATTATGCTCTTTGTCGTCTTTTTCATACCGGGCCCTCCCCAATGGCTCACTTATACCCAAACACTCAAAATCTTAGACAATTATATCACAAAATATTACCATTCGTTAATATTTTAATAATAAAATGGGCACAATACTAGTATTGCGCCCATAGAATTTAAAAACACTCTCAAAAATTTATAATTTTCTGTCTTTATCCCTTATCGCTTGATAAATTATAAACACATTGTCTTGAGATCTGGCGCAATAATAAGTTTTGCAGAGGTAGCTGTTTGGACATCCTCAACCGATAAATCAGGATGAATTTCTTTCAAAACCAACCCTTTATCCGTCACTTCCATTACACCCATTTCAGTTATGATTAAATCGACTTGTCCTTTGGCCGTCAATGGCAAAGTACATTCTTCTAAAATTTTAATAGAACCTTTTGCAGTATGTGTCATGGCGACAATCACTTTTTTGGCCCCAGTTACGAGATCCATAGCGCCACCCATACCAGGCACTTTTTTGCCAGGTATCATCCAATTCGCAAGGTTGCCTTTTTCATCTACCTGTAGTGCCCCTAATACAGTACAATCAAGGTGTCCGCCTCTGATGATGGCAAAACTCATAGCACTGTCGAAAAATGCTGCTCCAGGTAGAACAGTAGAAGGTTGTCCCCCTGCATTTACAAGGTTTTCTATTTCTGCTCCTGGTTCTGGTGCATTTCCCATGCCTATGAAACCATTTTCAGATTGGAAAGTCACATCAATGCCTTCAGGTACATAATTCGCAACAAGTGTTGGTAATCCAATACCCAAATTGACGAGATCACCATCTTTTAATTCCATAGCAACTCTCTTTGCAATTATAGCTTTAACATCTGCCATTATTTCGCCCCCTTTACAATATAACTGACGAAAATATGAGGTGTCATTACTCTGTCTGGGTCGATACTGCCCACTTCCACAATTTCATCAGCTTCCACAATCACAGTTTCTGCTGCCATTGCCATCAAAGGATTAAAGTTACGTGCAGACTTATCAAAGACACAATTGCCTTTTCGATCAACTTTGGATGCTCTTATGATTGCGACGTCAGCTTTTATAGGTTTTTCAAGGATAAAAGTCTCCCCATCAACAACCACTTTCTCTTTGCCTTCTTCCACAATCGTGCCAAGACCCGTTGGCGTCAGTATTCCACCAAGTCCTGCACCACCAGCTCTAACTTGTTCTGCAAGTGTCCCCTGTGGCACCAACACAACATCCAATTCACCAGCGTTCATTTGTCTTCCTGTTTCAGGATTTGTTCCAATATGTGAAACAATTACCTTACTGACATTTCTTTCAACGACAAGCTTACCAATATTTTGATCTGGAAAGCTCGTGTCATTGGCAACAACGGTTAGGTTTTTAATACCCTTCTCGATGATTTTGTCCACAAGCAGATCTGGGGAACCCGTTCCCAAGAAACCACCTATCATGACAGTCATGCCATCGTTAATTTTGGATACGGCTTCTTCAAGCGTAATTATTTTCTCCAAAACTTACACCTCCCTATAAAGTTTTGAGTGTTTGACCACCCTTAAAATCCCTTCCTTTAGGATACCATAAATTTTGAAAAAATTAAATTATAACTTATGCAAAAACTGTGCTTTTATTGCATCGACAATCCGCAAACAGGCCTTGCCATCACCATATGGATTCACTGCCTCAGCCATTTTTTCGTATGCTTTCTCATCTAAAATCAGATTTTCTGTAATATCAATGATCGTATTTTTGTCAACACCGGCAATTACCACGGTACCTGCCTGTACCGCTTCTGGTCTCTCCGTCTCGGTTCTGAGCACAACCACAGGTTTACCAAGTGCAGGGGCCTCCTCTTGAATGCCACCTGAATCCGTCAAAATGATGTCTACTTTCGCTTCGAGGTTGGCAAATGGTTCATAATCCAGAGGCTCAATCAAATGAACTCTATCGGCATCTTTCAAGTGCTTGTTGGCAATTTCTCTAACTGCAGGATTGAGGTGGATAGGAAATATAACCTGTACGTGCTCATTCCGATCAACAATCGCTCTGACAGCACCAAAAATATTTTCCATAGGTTCCCCCAAATTTTCTCTTCGATGTGCTGTCATTAAGATCGTCTTATAATTTTTATAATCGATTTGGTTGAGAATATCATCATCAAATACGTAGTCCTCCTTAATGACCATTTTGAGCGCATCTATAACCGTATTGCCCGTTTTGATAATTTGAGTTTCATCAACACCTTCTCTTTTCAAATTAGTCACATTGCCCTCAGTTGCTGCAAAGTGCATCACTGCAATTCTACCTGTCAAGCTCCTATTCATCTCCTCAGGAAAAGGACTGTAAATGTTATGGCTTCTAAGGCCGGCTTCCACGTGACCTACTGGAATTTGAGCATAAAAAGCCGCAAGCGCTCCAGCAAAGGTCGTCGTTGTGTCCCCATGTACTAGTATAATATCGGGCGCCTCAACAGCGAGAATAGATTCAATGCCTTTTAGTACCCTTGACGTGATATCACTGAGCGTTTGACCTGCTGCCATGATATTTAAATCGTGTTTAGGCACAATTTTAAAAAGATCCAGCACCTGATCGAGCATTTCCCTGTGTTGTGCTGTGACACATACAATTGATTCAATCTGCGGGTCCGCCTCAAGCGCTTTTACAAGTGGCGCCATCTTAATAGCCTCTGGCCTCGTTCCAAAAATAGTCATTACTTTGATCATATTATCCTCCACTATAGCTTATAGCTCTTCACTTAATAGCCTCTTCATATTCCTGTGAATGCCTATAATAGGCACCCTATAGTTGAAAAGCCTTCGATAAACTCGAAGGCTTTTTTATTAAAACAACCAGATTTGAGCCGAAAGCTGTGATGGGGAATGTTCAACCTCAAACAGCATCAGCGAAAATCTTTTTGGGCATTGAACGGTGCCCCAAATGTTGTTAATATCATGAATTACGGTCATCCGTTTTGGTCTAATTTAGCGCCAATTGTTCAGCCACTCCTAAGTTGTTAGACGAAAATAGGCTCATCAAAACAAGGCTCTGATTAACCCATTTTTGATTCCGCAGTGACTTTTTCAGCTTCTTTCTCCAAGGTCTTAACCTTATTCATAGGTATGAAGACGACAATGGCTGCAAGTGTCAATAAAACACCAGCACCTATGAATTCACCTTTGAGTAAAGCGATCGCACCAGCACCCATAAGTGCACCAATTAAATAAATGGATAGCACTGCTTTTCTTTGATTATAACCAATTGAAAGAAATCGATGATGCAAGTGGCCTTTATCTGCCTCCATGATGGGTCTCTTATTAATTAAACGTCTCACAATCGCAAACGCCGTATCAAAGATCGGAACACCTAAGGCAATAATAGGTACCACAACTGTAAGGGCCGTCGCCCCTTTAAGTGCACCTTCAATAGAAATTGCCGATAAGACAAGTCCTAAGAACAATGCCCCTGCATCACCCATAAAAATCTTAGCTGGATTAAAATTATAAGGTAAAAATCCCAATGAACTTCCCGCTAAAATCAAAGTGATGGTTGCTGCATCATAGCGATGATTAATAATGGCAATGTAGCCAAGCGTTATGGCTGCAATTGCAGAAATACCTGCTGCAAGTCCATCTAAACCATCGATGAGATTTACGGTATTCGTAACGCCAACGATCCATATGATAGATACAGGTATTGAGAACACACCAAAGTAAATATAATCTGTCGAACCAAAAAAGTTGGTTAAAAAGTTAATTTCAAAACCAGAAAAAACCAGTATTGAAGCTGCAACAAACTGCATAAAGAGCTTTGTCTTAGCACCTAACGGCCTGACATCATCCACCATTCCGGTTACAAGCACAACGATAGAGCCCAAAAATAATCCAAACAGCTTCGTCGTATGAATATTAGAAAATAAAAACATACTGACAAAAAATCCTGTAAAAATTGCAACACCACCCCATAGTGGAATTGGCCTATTATGCACACGTCGATCATCTTTTGGAATATCTATCGCACCAAACCTATGTGCCATCTTAATGACGAGTGGCGTACAAATAAAACTAATAACGCCTGCTAGCAAAGCTGATATATACATATCCATTACACCTCTTTTTTAAAAGACCCTTTCTGGATAATCCTCTAATATCCAATATGATTTTCAAGGGAATCATCATAGTAGATCCAATCGCATACATCAATTGTTCTAGATGTATTGGCATCATCTCTAATGATAACCCTTTTGATACCTGAGTTTATGATCAATTTTTTACACATTGCACAGGAATTCGCTTCAGCAACATAGTCATTACTAATGCGTTCCTTACCTACCAGATAAAGCGTTGCACCTATCATATCTCTCCTTGAAGCAGATATGATCGCATTTGCCTCGGCATGAACAGATCTACATTTTTCGTAGCGTTCACCTCTTGGAATATTGAGTCGTTCTCTAACACAAACACCCACATCAATACAGTTCTTGCGATCTCTTGGCGCACCAGAATAGCCAGTGGCAATAATTTCATCTTCATTCACTATAATGGCACCAAAGTTCCTTCTCAAACACGTGCCACGTTCAGCGACTGCTTCTGCAATATCGAGGTAGTAGTTTATTTTATCCGTTCTCAACTTGACGCCTCCATCCTTATTGATTACTTCGTACCAAACAATCTGTCTCCAGCATCACCAAGACCTGGAATAATATATGCATGATCATTTAATTTTTCATCAATAGCTGCAATATAGATATCCACATCTGGATGTGTATTCTGAACAGCAGCAATACCTTCTGGACAGCCAATTAAGCAAACTAATTTAATGCTTGCCGCACCTTTATTTTTTATAAATTGGATCGCAGCATTTGCAGAGCCCCCTGTTGCAAGCATTGGGTCGACGACAATTAAATCTCTTTCATTGACATCTGTTGGAAGCTTACAATAATACTCCACTGGCTCTAAGGTTTGAGGATCTCTATAGAGACCAATGTGACCTACTTTTGCTGCTGGTAAAAGATTTAAGAAACCATCCACCATACCTAAGCCCGCTCTTAAAATGGGTACAATACCCACTTTTCTGCCTGATAATACTTTAGTCATCATCTTGCAGATTGGCGTTTCAATCTCAACTTCTTCAAGAGGTAAATCACGTGTTACTTCAAATGCCATCAACATGGACATTTCCTTTACAAGTTCTCTAAACTCTTTTGAACCCGTATTTTTATCTCTGATCAAGCTCAACTTATGCTGTATTAAGGGATGATTCATCTCGAATACTTTACTCATTTTCCACCTCTTTATAATTTTTCTGATTCTATTTTCATAATCTTGCCTACTCTAAGCGCATGTCTGCCGCCTTCGAATTCTGCATTAAAGAATTCATCAATAATTTTTATGGCTAACCCTTCGCCAACGACGCGGGCGCCGAGCGCTATAATATTGGCATTATTATGCTTTCTCGCCATCTCAGCACTAAAAGTATCACTCACTGGCGCTGCAATAATGCCTTTTACTTTGTTCGCCGCAATTGAAATGCCAAGTCCTGTGCCGCAGATCAAAACGCCGAGTTCAAAATCACCCTCTACAATTGCCTCTGACACCTTAAGTGCATAATCTGGATAATCACAAGATTCTGCTGTGTATGTGCCAAAATCTTTCACTTCATACCCTTTAGACTGCAAATGCTTAACAATTGTGTCTTTTAAGATCAAACCACCATGATCTGAACCAACTGCTACCTTCATCAGGCACCTCCATTTTTATTCCTATTCATTATAAAATTTTGAACACTAAATTGCAAATTAAATTCTTATTACTTTCCCACCAGAGGCTTTTTTTAGGCGATTCATAATCGCATAACCAATGCCATGTTCAGAAACGCCTCTTATGAGAATCTTATCACAATGGACTTCGTCGCATCTTCTTAAATTCTGAAATAACAATCTTGCAAATTCTTCCACATGCTTGATGCTCCCATGTGTACATAAAAAAATATGCCTTTTTAGGACATCCGCTTTGTATTTTGTCTCCAAGAATTTTTCGAGCACCAACAGGTCCTCTTCAAAGCCCATAATGCCAAGTTTGTAATTGAGATCCACTGCATTTGCAACTGCTGATTCAAATGTCAAGATAATCTTTGAAGCTTCTCCAACCACAACTTCAACCTCTGCTTCAGGTGCATAGTGCTTATATTTCATACCTGGAGCTCTCGGTGCAAGACCAGCAAGGTCCTCTGCTGAAATCGCCGGGTCCAATTGACAACCGCCTACAATATTCTCAATCATTTCCGGAGTAATCTTGCCAGGTCTGAGAATCATTGGCATATCTCCAGTCACATCGAGCACTGTGGATTCAAGGCCCACTTTAGCGTCCGGTCCATCAATTATAAAATCCACTTTTCCCATTAAGTCTTCAATCACATGCTTTGCCTTTGTTGGACTTGGCTTCCCTGAGAGATTTGCGGAAGGTGCTGCCACGGGCACACCGGATAATTCGATCAATTTAAGCGCTATAGGATGATCTGGCATTCTAACTGCAACCGTATCCAGCCCACCTGTGACTTTACTAGGTACTTTAGGATTTTTGCGAAATATAAATGTAATGGGACCTGGCCAGAATGCCGACATCAACTCCAAAGCATAAGGTTTAATCTCCAAAACGAGTTCATTGAGCTCTGACACTTTTGAAATATGGACAATCAACGGATTATCAGAGGGTCTTCCTTTTGCCTCATATATTTTGGCAACAGCCACATCACTAAGTGCATTAGCGCCTAACCCGTATACAGTCTCTGTTGGAAATGCCACGGTTCCACCTTGCCTTAACGCTTCTGCTGGCGCTGACAAGAGACGCGTCAGTTCAAGGGCATCTATATTCATTTCTTCTATTTTTATTAATTTGGTCATGAAACACTCCATCTTTCTCTCAAGCCTATTTTGCTGATGCTTTATCCAAGAAAAAGCAGTCCCTTTCCGAGAACTGCTTTCATGTCTATATTAAATTACGAATGTACTTCGCCAATTTTCTGTTTTCTATTAAACGTCCACTTTAACAGTGACGGTGTTATCAATGTGGTCACAAGCACCATAAGAATCGTCGCTGCCATATCCTTTTGTGTTAAGATTGACATCTTAAGGCCTAAATTGGCAACAATAATTGCAACTTCTGCCCTAGGTACCATCCCAACACCAATTTGAAGAGATTGAGTACTGTCAAATCCAGAGAGTCTTGCACCTACGCCGCAACCAATTATTTTCCCAAGTGATCCCAATACAATGAGAATTGAACCAATCCCCAGCGCCGAAAGTGCTTCCATAATGTTAATGTCCATCCCTATACCCACGAAAAATACTGGGGTAAATATAAAACCAGAAATCTTGCCGATTTCATGTGAAATTTGATGTTGATGCTTAGTCATCGAAAAAATGAGACCCGCAAAATAAGCACCTGTAATCGCTGCAACGCCAAATTCCTCAGATAAAAAAGCTAAAAACAGGCACAATACAATCGCCCATATAATCACTTTATCTTCAACGATGAACTTATCATCGATTTTCTTTAACACCCTGATGACAACAAACCCAAGCGCATATAAGATGGCGAAAAAGACCACAATCTTCAAGATGACCATGAACACAGAGCTCGTCGCATTAGGACTTACCATACCTACTAAAAGCGTCAAGAGCACAATGCCAACCACATCATCTATAATCGCAGCACCTAAAATCATAATGCCTTGCTTTGTCCGCAGTTTTCCAATCTCTCTTAAAGTCTGCACAGAAATACTGACAGATGTTGCTGTGGCAACAACGCCTAAAAACAGCGCCACCGTTTTATCATGTGAAGGCACAATCAACATCATTCCAGCAAACACAAGCACAGCAGGAGCAATAACGCCTCCAAGAGCAATCATTGATGAGGATTTGCCTGACTCAACTAACTCTTTTACATCCGTCTCCAACCCTGCAATAAACATTAGGAGCACGACCCCAATTTCTGCGAATTGGTTGATAATCTCAGTCTTCTCCATAAACCCAGCACCCAAAATCAATCCGACAATAATTTGTCCAAGTACTGCAGGCTGCTTTAGTCTTTCACTGATCAGGCCAGCCACATGTGCTGCCAAAAGAATTGCCGCTAATTGAAGTAAAAACAAATATTTCGATTCCATACTAACCCACCCCATTGGATTTAGTCCACTGAATTAGTATACTCCTTAAAAAAAGACACTTCAAGGGGTTTAACCGAACTTTAAAATTTCCATGAGAAACATAACAATTACGCCTCTAACGATTTCATAGCCTCCGCTTGGAAAAAAGTCACCAGTTCATCAATCATCTCATCAATTTCACCTTGCATATAACTGTCTAATTTATACATCGTCACAGGTATTCTGTGGTCTGTTATACGCCCTTGTGGGAAGTTGTAAGTCCTGATTTTGGCGCTTCTGTCACCAGTGCCAACTTGACTTCTTCTCTCTTCTGCGATTTCTTCATTTTGCTTGTTCTGTTCTATTTCAAAAAGTCTCGCCTTTAAAACTTGCATTGCCTTTTCTTTGTTGCTCAATTGCGACTTGCCATCTTGGCAACTTACCACTAACCCTGAAGGCATATGCGTAATTCTAACAGCAGAGTCAGTGGTGTTGACACTTTGTCCGCCATTTCCAGAAGACCTAAAAACATCTATCCTAAGATCATTGGGCTTAATTTCAACTTCAACATCATCTACCTCGGCAAGCACTGCAATTGTAGCAGTTGAAGTGTGTATTCTGCCCCCTGACTCCGTTTGTGGAATTCTCTGTACACGATGCGTGCCACTTTCAAACTTAAGCCTAGAATACGCACCTTGGCCTTTAATCATAACAGAAGCTTCCTTGATCCCGCCGACGCCAGTCTCATTTGTATTGAGTATTTCAACCTTCCAGCGACGCCTTTCTGCATATCTAATATAAAGTCTCAGGAGTTCAGCTGCGAACAAACCAGCCTCATCGCCACCAGCACCTGCTCTCACTTCTAGAATAACGTTTCTATCATCATTTGGGTCTTTAGGCAAAAGTAGTTTTTTAAGATCCATTTCAATGGTTTCAATTGAGCCTTCAAGTTCAGAGAGTTCCATCTTTGCAAGTTCTCGCATTTCTTCATCATTACTCTCTTGAAGCATTTCTTTAGCTTCTTCAATGCCCTGTTTTACAGCTTTATACTCTTTGTACTTTTCGACAATTTGAGACATCTCCGAATGTTCTTTCATGAGCTTTTGCCAAAGCGTCTGATCATTTATAACTTCAGGGTCAGATATCTTCAACCCCAACTCTTCAAATCGTTCCTCAATAAATTCTAACTTGTCAAACATAACTTCCTCCAATTATCCGTTCTATTTATCCTTTATAAGTTGAATTTTTTAATTCAACCCATCATGGCATTTTCAAAATGACCATATATAAATCGTGGTACACCACGCAAATCACTAAAAACGCCGATATTATCGTACCCATTTACTTCAAAGAGCTCTACAATTTTCTCGGATTGATCATAACCCGCCTCAAAGATAAGCAGTCCATTGGGTTTTAAGTACGACTTTGACTTAGGAATAATCCGTCTGTAAAAATCAAGGCCATCCTTCCCACCAAAGAGCGCAAGTTCAGGTTCATAATCCTTAACTTCGGGTTCAAGCATCTTTAAATCTTTCTCAGAAATATAAGGTGGATTCGACACAATTATATCCATTTTTTGAGGCTCAATGTTTTCAAATAAATCACTTTTTAAGAGTGTCACTCTTTCTTCCACGCCATTCAGTCTCACATTTTCTCTTGCGATTTCAAGTGCATCTTCTGAAATATCCACTGTTGTCACCTCAGAATATTTTAAGTAATGTGCTAGAGAAATTGCTATGGCACCACTGCCCGTTCCTATGTCCAGTATTTTTGTAGGTTGCTCATCCACATATTGAATGATGTACTCCACAAGCGACTCTGTGTCCTGTCTTGGAATGAGAACCCCCTTGCTCACTTTAAAGGGCAATCCCATAAATTCATGAACACCCAATATATATTGAATAGGCTCTCTTTGCGCCCGCCTTCTCACCATTTCCACAAGATCGCCATAAGCTTTTTCTGTAATCGCCTGCTGCTTATAAATGATCAAGTCTAACACAGAGCAATCCAGCACATGACAAAGCATCCATTTAGATTCAATTTCCCATTCTGAAGTAATCGGCTGTAATGCTTCATTTAACCACACTTGAACCTCTTGAATTGTCATAAGTGCCTCCGCTACAAATCCGAGCCCATGCGATCTAAAACGCTTTTAAAAGCAGCAATTGCCACTTCAAGTTGTTGATCGTCGGGTTCTCTTGTCGTCAGTTTTTGCATCCATAAACCTGGTGCACCAATCATTTTAACCCAGCCCGCTTGTGATTTGCCAGCTATTTTTATAAACTCATACGAAAGCCCTGCCACAAGAGGTAACAAAACAATTTTTGTCAGTATTCTTATAATCAAGTTTGACCAACCTATGAAAGTAAACAAAATGATGCTGATCATCAAAACTAAAAATACAAAACTCGTGCCACATCTTGGATGCAACGTCGTATACTTTCTCGCATTCTCAACAGTAACTTCTTCTCCATGTTCAAAACAATGTATGGTTTTATGCTCAGCACCATGATACTGAAAGACACGTCTTATATCTTTCATCTGAGAGATAATGACAATATAAGCGATAAACACGCCAATTTTTACGACGCCCTCAATTGCGCTCAATAAGATTTGATTCGTAATGACACTTTTTAACAAACCCACTGAAAAAGTAGGCACTATGCCAAAGAGCACTAGTGCGAAACCAAAAGCGGTCAAAATGGATATCGCCATTAAAATGTCATCTGCACGCTTGCCAAGCTTTGTGTACAAAAATTTTTCGAATTTAGACTGTTCGTAATTTTCATCTGTCTCAGCGTAAAATTCAGCTGAGTAAGTCAACGCTTTAATCCCCACAGTCATAGAGGCAACTAGATTGAAAACGCCTCTGAGAATTGGCATTTTCGCGATTTTCCACTTTTCAATTGGGCTACCTTTTTCCATCTTCACTTCTATATTACCATCTGGCTTGCGAACGGCAATAGCAATGTCTTCTTTGCCGCGCATCATAACCCCTTCAATTAAGGCCTGCCCACCAATGCTTGTATATTTGATCTTTTTTTCTGACATACGACTTCCTTTCAATAGCGAAATTCAAAGATTTTCTTCTATATTATAGTCTAATAACATGTCTATTCCATTAAACGACTGTTAATTATTTTATCATATTTGCAAGTAAAATTATAGTAATTAATTTTAACACAAAAAAAGGCTCCCACTTTATTTGCTTTGATCTTTTGGATCAAACAATAGAGCGGAATCCTTATACACTTGCCTTATATCCATGCACTTCACACAGTGTCTTACTCTTTTTGGGGTTTTAGGGCATCTAGCTTGACGGTTTTCTTTTGGATCAAATGCTTTTGGTTGAGCATAAAGGCATTTTTGGGACAGTAATTGACACAACGCATACAAGCAATACAGTTGTGATGATCGATTGAAATTTTTGAATCCACATATGAAATCACATGCATAGGGCAATGCTTGATACAGCTGCTACACTGAACACACTCTTCATGATTTACTTCGATCTTTTCACTCATGGAAGTCCATATCTTTCGATTCTTAGAGATCATGCGCATCCAATCAGAAAGCAAAGGCACACGTCTCCATTTGGTTTCTCCTTGGATCAACTTTTCTAAAAATGAATTTAGTTTTGGGATCACCAACGCCTGTTTTTTGAGACCTTCTTCCACTTTTTTTTGAGAAGTTTGCATACTTGTGGCCATTTTGATCTCACAGGCACCAACGCACTTGTAGCCCTTTTCAGTCAAGATCTTTTTTGCAGGCCCCACCACACCACCAGAAAAAGCTTCCATTGTATCAATCATAAAAATCGACTGCCCATTGCTTTGAGGCAAGCTCTCAATAAAATGCCATACATTTGGAAAAGTAGATTGAATCGCCACGGGAAAAATGAGACCTATTAAAGTAGAGTGATCCTGCTCTTGAAAAGCAGATGTCCCCATTTCAGTGAAGGTCACTGAGTACCCTCTTTGTTTGAAAAATGCCTCAGTTTCTTTTGCAACGACCAAAGTATTACCGGTTCCAGAAAAATAATACAGCGCAACAGCCTTAAAGTCTAACATATCTTTTCTCCCTACATCGTAATGGCTAATATAAATAGATAAACTGCCAGTGACATGTTTACTATTTCGAGCAACATGAGCGTCTTGGACATTTCAGTTGGCGATTTGGGAAAAATTTTCCCTAAATCAAGTGCATAAACTAAAAAATAGAGCACAGAGACAACCTTTGCACCTAAAACAGCAAACTCAGATGATTTCAGCATCCAATAAGATGTCACATAGGTCATTACCCCCAGTGAAATCAAAAAGATATTAAATCCCCAGAACACCACACCTTTCAACTTACTGAAATCGCGATTTTCAATGGGACCTCCTGGAACTAAAATCGAAAGTAACGTCACATTTAAGAACAGTATAAAACTTACATAATAATTCATCTTTGAATCAACCTCCTTATAGAACTTTATATCGTTATTATATAAAGGGTTACCCAAAAATAATTGTAAAAAATCATCAACTTTGACCATCTTTCTTTCGACTCATTTCCAATATATACTTTAACGTCAATTCATTTTGTGTTTCGGATAATTGTTTTGTCGTTTTACCGGTGTATTTTTGGCTGGTTTTAATCAAATGCGCTTGGTCATAATAATGTGATTGTAGTTTTTCTGCATCGCCTATCCGACTTGAAAATTTAATAATATCAGCATACGCTTTTGGTGTTAATCCCATTTTCTTTTTAAACTGTCTCTCTAGTGTGCTTACGCTCATATAAAAATAATCTGCCATTGCTTTAACAGAAAACTCTGCGCTATGCGCTTCTATATAATCCATCATTTCAGTGTCTAACTGGTCATTTTCCAAATAGAGTTCAAATCTTGTCTCTAAAAAAGCATAGATGTGTCTGACACGTGCTTCAGCAGACAGCTCTTGTTTTAACGCCGAGAACAGATCCCAAAGTTCGGGAGTGCCAGTCATTGTGCGGTCCGTAATTTCGTTGCAATTTAAATTAAAAAGCAACATAAATGCAGGTGGCAAAATTGAAATGCCAATCTGATAGACATTTTCTCCATAGAATACTTTCTTAGCACTTTGAATCTGACCGACAACGACGACATTCGGCACTTTATCATAGCTGCCATTGTCCAGAACCATGTCATATAGGCTTTCAAAGTTGAATATGATATTGAGATGTCCAAGCGGCATAATCAGATCTTCTCTCTTATCCACTGGAAGATCAGAGTATTGCACAATCCAGACATAATCAATCAGTTTTTCAAGATTTTCAGGAGGTAAAACATGATCTACCCTCACGACTTGGAAACCTTATCCTTAAATTCAAAATAACAAGAAGCACAGAGTGATTCATATTCCACCTGATTCTCGCCATCTATAGCCACTTGATCCCCTTCAAAGACAAATTCTCCATTGATTTTTCTGCCGTTGAGAATTGCTTTTCTGCCGCATCTACAAATGGTTTTGAGTTCTTCTAAACTATGCGCTAAAAGAAGCAACCGTTCAGAACCTTCAAATCCTCTCATTGAAAAGTCTGTCCGAAGCCCATAGCAAATCACTGGTATATTGCGCTTAACTGCGATTTCAAAAAAATGGTCAATATGATGACGTTTAAAAAACTGGGCCTCATCCACAAGAATACAATCCACTTTGCCATGTGTATTCAAATATTGATCCACACATTGATTCACATCATCTTCGGGTTTGATTAAGATATCCACAGTCTTGGAGATCCCCAATCTTGAAACCACTTGATCGCCCCCTTTTGTATCTGTAAAAGGTTTGACGATAATAGAATGCATGCCGCGTTCCTTATAATTGTACATCACTTGCATCAAAGCCGTGGACTTTCCACAGTTCATTGCACCATATCTAAAATATAATTTTGCCATTTTATTTGCCCCCAGCGGATTAATATTTTGCTGCTTATTTGTTACATTCTATTTTACCATTGATATACTTGAATTTGAATGTCCTCTCAAACAATTTTACTGCCATGCACCTCAGATACACCTGTTTTTTCTACCAATTCAAGGTAGTTGTCCTTTGTCACGCCACCACCTGGCATGATGATGATTTCGCCTTTGCTCTCCCTATGAAGTGCCTTTAAAGACTCTATATTATCAAACGCCGAGTGCTTTCCACCTTTTGTCAATATCCTCTTAACGCCTATGTCCTTAAGCCAATGCATGGACCTAAACAGATCCTTGCATTCATCAAAAGCCATATGAAAAGTGACTTCCATGCCTGTGGCTGCCACCATAAAGGCTTCCATATACGTTTTATCAACCTCGCCATCACTTGTTAAAGCTCCAATTGCAATACCTTGATATCCCCATTTTTTACAGAGTTCAATCGTTTTCAACATTACTTCAAATTCTTTAACTGTGTATATAAAATCGCCTCCCCTAGGCCTAACTAAAGCCATCAAGGGGATTTTAATTTTTTGCCGAATTTTCATGAGCATGTCTTCATCAGGCGTTACGCCTCCTATGTTTAAGCACTTGCAGACTTCAAGTCGATCTGCATGGTTCCGTGCTGCAATACAAGCCATTTCAAAATTGTCTATACAAGCTTCTCTTATGATCACAATGCCTCCAACGCCTTCTTGCTGACGCTTTCTCCAATTAGAACCTCTGAAAATTCTTTCGGTTCAAATCAAATCGTTTTAATTCATGTCGTTTTAACAACAAAAAAGGTTGGGAATTTTTCCCAACCTCAACAATCTCAAATTTATTTAAGACCATATTTCTCTTTGAATTTATCTGCTCTACCGCCGCGTTCTACTTGTTTAACTTGACCTGTAAAGAACGGATGACACTCAGAACAAATCTCGATTCTTATCTCTTCTTTTGTCGATTTAGTCTTGAAGTTGTTTCCGCATGCGCAGTGTACTTCAATCTCATGATAATCTGGATGAATTCCTTGTTTCATTATTGTTCACCTCTTTCTTTCTAAAATTTATATCAATAATAGATAATCTAATTTCAAGCCTTATCATTGTACCACAGTTGATTAAGACTTTCAATCACTTTTATAAAAAATCCCTATTTATGAGTTTTACGAATTCGTCATTGTTTCTTGTGCTGATCAAAGTATCAATTAATTTTTCTGTACTCTCTGCACTGTTTGACTTATCCAGATGCCTTCTGATACGCCATACGGCCTCAAGCTCATTCTTGTTGAATAAAAATTCTTCGCGTCGCGTGCCGGATTTCCTAATATCAACAGATGGAAATATCCGTTTTTCAGAAAGTCTTCGATCTAAAATCAACTCCATGTTGCCAGTGCCCTTGAATTCTTCGAAGATGACATCATCCATTCGAGATCCCGTCTCTACAAGTGCTGTGGCGAGAATCGTAAGCGATCCGCCTTCTTCAACATTTCTTGCTGCGCCAAAAAAACGCTTAGGCTTGTGAAGGGCATTTGGATCAAGACCACCTGACAATGTCTTGCCACTAGAAGGCATCACCAAGTTATATGCCCTTGCCAGTCTGGTAATACTATCGAGTAAAATCACCACGTCCTTTTTCTGTTCAACAAGTGCTTTGGCGCGATTCAGCACCATTTCAGCCACTTTCACATGATGAGAAGGCAATTCATCAAAAGTACTGTAGACCACATCTGCATTAATAGAGCGTTTCATGTCAGTTACTTCTTCAGGTCTCTCATCAATGAGCAACACAATGAGCTCCACATCAGGATAGTTTTTAGAAATGCTTTTCGCAATTTTTTGAAGTAAAATGGTCTTTCCAGATTTAGGCGGGGCTACAATAAGCCCTCTTTGACCTTTTCCAATTGGCGAAACAATGTCTATGATTCTCATGGCAAGTTCCCTAGAATCGCCTTCAAGTTTAAATCTCGAAGTTGGATACATTGGCGTCAAATCATCAAATTTAGGTCTTTTCCCATTGGATTCTGGCTTCAAACCATTGATCTGTTTTACATATAAAAGTGCCCGAAAGCGTTCTCCAGGATTTGGCGTACGCGTTACGCCCATAATTTTATCCCCTGTTCTCATGGAGAATTTTCTAATTTGAGAAGGGGACACATAGACGTCCAGTTCACTGGATAAAAAGTTTTGGAATCTTAAAAATCCGTAGCCTTGTTCGATAATTTCCAGCACACCTTCCACATCCTGTTTGCCTTCATTATTTTCCCTTTTGCCCCTTGATTCCGTCTCGTTCGACTTGTCCTCTACACTGATGCAATCCTCCTCGGAGTCGTCCTCTAAATCCTCTTCGTTCATGTCCTCCGAAAAGTCATCCTCAATGAATTCAATGGTTTCATCGTTCTCACTCTCTGAAGTTTCCTGGTTGCCATTAATGATCAAATCAATCAAATCATCTTTTCTACGCCTTGTCAAATCTTCAAATCCCATCGCTTTAGCAATCTCTTTCAAGTCTTGAACTTTTTTCAAGCGCAATGTTCTAATATCCATTTTTCCTCCAATTTGCAACGTTATTATGTAATTTTTAAATTTTAATGAACAAACAAAATAATTGATAAACAATCGTTTAAAAATAGTCAAATTGTGATATATTAAAGGAGATGTCCTTCTATTTTCTTCGGGGAAATTTAGGTTATTGCAAAAAAGAATGGTTCTGAGAAAATTCACACAAAGAATTGATGTTCACTAGAATAAATAGAATTGTTGCTACAGATAATACTAACATACTTCTGTAGACAAATCAAATGAAGGTGGTTGCAATGAATAAAAAGCTACTTATGTGCTTGCTTGCTATAATTTTGATAATGCCTACACTTGCTTACGCTAACACACCCATTATGGATGGCGATCCAATTATAGCGAAAGTCTATTTAGATGATTTTGAAATCCTCTTCACAAATCCACCGATCTATTTTCAAAATAAAATTATGGTGCCTGCACGTGCTGTTTTTGAAAAATTGGGCGTTCAAATTTATTGGATTGATCAATCCCAACAGCTTTTAGCTTACAGAGACAATGTCTTTGTGAAAATTCAAATTGGGAACGATATTGCCTATGTAAACGGCAAAGCGACCTCTATGGGCATTACGCCCCTTATCCGATCTGGTGAAATCTTTATCCCAGCTACTTTTATTGCAGATGTATTTAGTCTCAGTTATAATTTGGATTCCAAATCACATAGTATCAATTTGGATTTCAGAGAAAACTTATATGAGTATGAACAATTTGAAGGCCGCCATTATAAAAAAATCACCACACTCAACTGGGGCATCAGTTTTTTTATTCCAGAGTATTGGGAAAAAATTGACAACACGTATGCATCCTATGGCTATTTAAGTGATTATGAATATTATAGATTTGAACCCCGAGTATTGCCGCTTAATAGTGATTTCACCAGAGCCATTTTATCCAATGCCCTGGTGAACAATCTAAGGTATGAATATGGCAATCAGATTTCAAATTTAAAGACCTCTGAGCGCCTTTACAGTAATTTCCTATGTCATGTGATCACATATGATTTCCAAGGCCATCAAGAGCTTAAAAGGAAGTACATTTATGTTTTTTTTGAAAACAATAACGGCTATATTTTCGAAGGCGAAATCAATGACACTGTAGATCCAAATGATGCAAAGGCCATTTTCGATACAATTGTGAGCACTTTCCAGATCAGCAAACTCACTGTAGATGACAATAGCGAGCACTACATTGAACTCGGTAAATTTTATGAAAATGAAATGCATCTGGATATGCCACTCTACTCCAATATGATTGTCGAAAATCAATTTTTATTCAGCGGTACATTTCCTGAAGATACCACTTTAAAAGGGTTGCACATCATTGTCTCTAAAGGCTCTGAAAAGACAGAATACTATGCGCCTATTGCAAACGGCGTCTTTAAAGCCAATATTTTTACGCCTTTTGGTCTCGGTAAACACAATGTCACTGTAATGGTTGAGGAGAAGGGGGATGCACCTTTATCCGAAGATGGAAATCAAGATAAAAATGGGGATCAGAACACAGTTGTGCCAACACTTGATGAAATCGTCAATAATGCCATCTCGCTGGAGATGCCTATTGATTCCAAAAAAATTGTCATGAAGTTCAGTGTAATCAATACTTCTGATGATGCCATAAAATTCTTATTGCCATCCGATTATATTGACTATGATGCCAACATTGTTTATCAAACCGCAAACAGTTTGACATATAATCTTACGAATGACTATGCAAAGTCAAAGATGATCTATGAATGGCTGCTTGCCAACTACACCTATGAGCCCATTTTGGAAAACAACACGCTTTCCAGCACCACTGAAATGATTTCTAAAAAAAGTGGCACGGAAGTAGATCTCAGCATTTTATACTCAGGCTTAATGCGCTCTATGAACATCCCCTCACGAATTGTGAGAGGCACCAACGAACAGGTTTCTCACTACTGGGTCGAGAACTTCATCAATGGCAAATGGCAACTCTCGGATATTGCTTGGGAAATAAAATATAAAGGCGATCAACCGCAAAGAAGTCTTAAATATTTTAATCTCAACATGATGGGCCATTATTCGCAGTATAAAAAGACGGAGTTTTTACCGTTTTGATTTGCATCTATTCTAACCAAAAAACCCCCAATACCATTCCCTTTGGGAAGCGTCCTCGGCTACGCCTGTGGATTCCCGGCGGGGATGGTATTGGGGGTTTTGATGTGTAGGCATAGATGCAAATTGTTTGACATACAAAAGGTGGCATATTAGCATCCGTAGAGCAATCCGCAGGCCAAAAGCCGAGGACGCTTGCTCGTAGGGTGCTAATATGCCACCTTGTTCATCTCTATAATATTCTATTGCTCAATGCTACTGAAGCATCGCCTTAAGCAAGAGTTCTAGCATTTTTGCGGCTTCAGCGCGTGTTGCTTTGCCGCTTGGATCAAATAGATTGCCTGGTTTCCCTGAGATCAATCCTGTCTTTTGCATCATATCAACTGACACATTTGCATAAGATGCCACAGAAGCTGAATCAGCAAATACAGCAACTGGCTTGACAGCTGGAAGCTCTATTTTTTCAACCTTATTCAAATAGTTATTGATCATAACGGCAAAATCTTGGCGTGAAATAGGTGCATTAGGGTTAAAAATACCATTACCTGTACCATTTGCAAGCCCTGTTGATTTTGCCCATTCCACAGCTGGCATATACCAATCTGACACTTTTACATCTACAAAGTTGCTCGATTTGTAAAGAGACAAATCCGCACCTGCAAGCTTAGAAAGAATCTGAACAACCTCAGCACGAGTGATATCTTTATTCGGCATGAATAAACCTGCACCCACACCATTTATAATGCCTTTGCTTGAGAGATATTTAACCGAATCTGCATACCATCCACTGACATCGCCAAATACAACCTCATTGTAACCAATTGCATATTTAGAGAAATGAGAGGTTGTAAATGTGATAATCCCCTCTTTATACTCACATGCCATTGGCTGTAATTCACCTTCACTTGATACATAGTAAACAACTAAATTGTTTGGATCTTCATTTCCAGATAATTGATAAGGTATTCCAACACGAATCTTTCCAAGACCAAAATTCGAAATGATCTTATCACCATCTTTCACAGTAAATTCAAATACCGGACGATTTCCAATAACTGCCTTTGATTTTTCAGAAAGTACCACTGGATCTACAGTTACCACTTTCACCGAAACAGATTCCGAAAGACCAAAAGCTTCAAGAGCTTTTTCATCGAATGTCAAGTTAACAGCACCCTTGATGGTCAAGGATTTTAGAACTTTTAAATCCGAGCCCTTCATTGTAAACTCTCCGTTAGAACCAAAAACTTTCTCCACACTATTCTCAGACGTTGGTTTTGTTGCACTACCAGGTGCGACAACAACACCGCCTGATGTTGGAATGCTTGGCGTTGGCGTTTGAGTTCCTGAATCATGATCATCATGGTCATCTGAATTGTCCTGAGGCGGATTGTCTCCACCTGTATTGTCTCCACCCGTATTATCTCCAGGTGTATCCCCACCAGATTGTGTCGCTTTTACAACGGTTATTTCTTTGGTTGCAACTTTTTCACCTGCTGTCGCATCAAAATATGCTGTAATCGTCGTAGTGCCTTCAGCTACTGCTGTAACTTTACCGGAATCACTAACTGAAGCTACTGCTGTATTACTTGAACGCCATTTGATATTTTCTGCATTTACTGCATCATTCGGTATTGCTGTTGCTGATAATTGAAGCGTCTTACCCATTTCTACTGTTGATTCCAGAGTATCGATTGAAACAGCTGTCACCCAAGTCGTTGGAGACAAGAAGATGTTTACATCTGTTCTGACCGGTGGAATGACAATCACTTGATTGGTTGGATGTTCAGTATCTTCTGTTGAAAGATATGAGTCGTAATCATTCATAATGGCTCTTACTCTGTACGTCCCCTCAGGTACCATCCAACCGTAATTACCTTCTGCATCTGATACTTGTGGATTGGTCTGGCCATATAGTTCAGCATTCCAGGTACTCCAAGTCCCTGCGCCCGTATCCTGAACCTCACAAATCACAGTGACGCCTGTTAAACGATTTCCAGTTTCTTTATCCACAATATAACCACTTGGATCAATGAGAACTGTAACCTCTGCAATAATAAAGTTTAATGTTCTACCATCATTGGTCTTAACCGTTGCTGTAATGGTTTTAAGACCTGCACCACTCCAACCTGTCAGATTGGCCGTGAAGTAGCCACTAGAATCCTTAGTTGCTGTATAATCCTTGCCTGAGAAATGGTAAACCAGCTCCGTTACATTGGTTTTATCAAATTTGGTGCCAATATTAATATCTCTACCATTTAAATGTGAATCCACCCATGCGGTAAAGGCTCTTACACCAATAACTTTGTTAACTGGAAGTACTGACATGCCTGCACTTGAACTCTTGACATTTTCGATGCCAATCGGATCAGCAGATACTTCACCTTCAAGCAATTTTGAAACTTCTGTTACATTGCCAGAATCTGTTGCAATCTGTGCCATTAAAGCATATTTGCCAACTGTATCTAAAGTTACATTCGCTGAATACCAACGTCCATTTGGCTTTGTTGTCGCCAAAATTCTGCCGCTAATCATATCTTTAATAACAATATTCGTATTTGCTGTAGCTTCACCATATATCTTAATGGCTTCACTTACTTTAGCTGTTTCAGGTCCATTGATGCTGATGCCCACTTTTTCAAGCGTCACCTGTCCAACATCGATTTGACCACTGGCACCTGCAACTGTAGCTTTAGCTTCTACGCTCACATAAGTTTCAGTCAAATCACCGATTCTCACTGGGATCTGTTTTTGGCCTGCTTGACCTGCAGCCAAATCCGTTACCGTGAAGTTTAAATCACTACTATTTACTGCCGTTATGCCATTTGGTAACGAAATTGAAAAGTTTATGGTTGCATTTTGTGAACCATTATTTTGGTATTTAACTGTGACATTGATTAAATCACCTTTTTTAACGAGCGCCTTATCAGCTACGACGTTGTTGCCTTCTCCTGAGAGAATTGAATTTGCTGTTACAAGGGAATAGCTTGCATTATAAGAAAGTCTTCCTGTCTTTATCGCATCCTCCGTCACAACAAAAGTAGTTGGCGTTGACTGATACATTGGATACGTACCATCTTCATTCATCACACCTGAAATTTGAAGCTTATACGTTCCCGCTTTTTTTATAGCCCCTGGCATACTGAATCCTGACGTTCCAGCCGTGCCATAACCGATGTTTTGATCGTTCCCGTCGAGTAAATTGATATATGCCTTGTAAGCCGGTGTTGCTCCATTGAGCATGATATTTCCGACCAAATCAGCACCTGTGATAACGGATAAATTTTTATCTGTTAAATTTGTATCTGTTACAGTCACCGCTAAGTCAGCGTCTGCCGTCTTAACGATAAATTTCGAATAGTCATCTACTCCGAGTGTATAAGCCCCCGATTTAATGCCATTAAACGTGTAATTACCCTCTTGATCTGTGTAACCCCAATACATTTGCTCCGAACCTTTGAGTACTACAGATTCAAACGGAACAGCTATGCCTTCATTTGTAAGCTTCCCACTGACAGTATAGGTTATTGGAATGTTGAAGTTCAAAGCTACATTGTGTGAAGAACTGCTCAGCTTAAAGGTCTTGTAATCCCAAAAGGCATTTGCTGAAATTGAGAAATCGTAGTTTAACCCCTCATCTGAATAAGATAATCCCGTTAATATAATGTTTCCATTTGCATCTGGTTTTACATTTACATACTTATATGTGCCCGTGTCATAGTTGTTGAGATAGACATAGACTTCATTTGTATATGGTGCTGACCCAGATTCATTTTTAATATTAACTTTTAGTACCCCATCATGTGAGTAAATACTAGCAAATGATAAATCCCCAAGTGCTAATGTCTTAGAGCCCTCTGTCAATTGAACTGCTTGAGAAATATTGCCATAACCTGCATCAAATGCATTTGCTTTTAACGTATACGTTCCCGGCTTAACACGTTTAAAGACGAATTCGCCTTTATAATTTGTGTACGCTGAGTATTCTGTCTTATCTGCATTTTCAAGATATACCCATGCATAGGTTGCTGGATTTCCATCCTTGAGCAGTCTGCCGCTGATATTACCACTGACAGTGACCATAACTTCTTTTGTATAATTTCTATCCGTTGAAGTTACAGTGAGTTTAGCAGACCCCACAGCAATAGCCGTTATTTTACCTTGTTCATCCACAGTTGCCACCGAAGGATTATCCGATGCCCAAGTATAAGTTTTAATCGTAGCATTAAGTGGTAAAACAGTTGCTCTTACATAGCTTATATCCCCTACAGAAAGGTTTACACCTGCTATATTGGTATTGATATCAGTCGCTGATATTTTTGAATTTGAAAGTTTGACTTTTGCAATCGTTTGATAAAACTCTTCATTGCCCTTCAATAAAACGATTTTCATTGTATGCTCTCCATCAAGAAGTGTTGTAGGACGAAGCATTTCAAAAGTCTTACCCGCTATAATTTCCGCACCTGTAGTTTGAAACTGTATTGGTGATAATTCATCAAAGGTTACTGCTAACTGCAACTCTTCTGTGTTGCTTAAAACTGCTCCCACACCCTTGACCGTTAAAAGAAGTGGCTTATTGGTCTCATCCTTAAATGCCTCTTCATAAACAGGGAATTTTGAACCGTCTATTTGAAGCACTTCATTGACCATTCCTATTTCTGTTTGGTCTGAATATAGAGTACCCGTTGTAACCGTAATGCCCGTCACAACTGAGACTTCACACTTAGCTTCAAATGAACCATCCTGTGTTTTAGCCATAATCGTAGCTTTGCCATCTTTCAGTGCAATCACTTCACCACTCTGGCTAACCGTAGCGATCGTCTTATCAGAGCTTGACCATACAACACTTTTGTTACTTGCATTATCTGGAAGTACAGTAGCGACTAAAGTCTCTTTTTCATCTTTTGATAATGTGATTGCCATCTTATTGAGCGATATTCCTGAAACAGAGACATTAATTGGCGTTACATTAACCGTGCAAGATGCCTTAAAACTGCCATCTTCAGTCTCAACTGTAATATTTGCGATTCCCGTGCCAACTGCTCTTACGAGACCACTTCCCGAAACTGTGGCAACAGCTTCATTACTTGAATACCATTTTACTAAAGAATTGCTTGCATCTGATGGTGCAATAACTGCTCGCAATTGCTCTGTTGCTGACGTTGACAAGTTGAGCTCTGTTTTATCCAAGCTTACTCCGGTCACACTTATCTCTGGTCCGGATTCACCATCAATACCGCTAAAGTAGACATCTTGACGCAAATCAAGGACTTCGCCAGACGCTGAGAATAAGACCGCAATATAGGTTACGCCTTTTTCTAAGCCCGTTAAATCAGAAGATTCAAAATCCTTATTTGTAGCTAAAGTAATCTGCTTAACAAGACCTGTATCATATGGATTGTAGACTTTCGCAGTTACAGGAAAATCTGTAGCTTCTCCTGTGACACCATTGATTACATAACCATCATAAGATTCAAAATATGTTCTATTCTGATAATTCTGTGCTTCCATAAGCGACGCGTATTTTTTGTCATCATAATAAAGGCGTTCCATATCATCTTCAGAATAAGGTTCCTTGCCATCATAAGTCACCTTTGCTTCCATAAGCCCCTGATCTCCAGGCAAATTTGTCAACATGATTTTGTATGAATTATGCTCAGAATCATATTCAATTGTAGACTGAACACCTACAATTTCATTTCCAAAAATATCTTTAAGAGTCACCTCGAATTTATCAGAGCTCAACGCTTGACCAAAAGTATAAATCTCCACCTTGCCTGTTGTTGCCCCTGTCATCACAGCATAAATACCATCAGGTATAAATTTACTTGCATCAAGCACCACAAGACGCAAATTCGCTTTCAAATGTGTGCCTGCCTTTGAGTAAAAGACATCATATTCACCAGGATTTACACCTACAAGATTTAAATCTATAACGCCAAAAATAGCCACTTTGTCATTGAGCATTCTGCTTGAAAGTTCAACAGGTATGTCTGTTTGCACCGGTACGCCGTCTTTCTCCAGCGTTGCAGTAACAACATCTTCTGCTGTTATTTCATCGATAAAATAAACTTCTAATGACTTGCTACCCACATCCGAATTGACATGTTCTTTAAAATAAGTCGTATATGAGTCGTTTTTATCTGTATCAAGTGCCACACGATTGCAATAAAAGTTTCCCATATTTCTTTGAGGACCATCAATCAATACAAAAGCATAATCTGTATTCTCTTCAAATGGATATGGTTCCCCTTCTTTTTGAAAATTAATCTTGCCAATACCGTTGACAATTGACACCTTTGCACTTGAAATAGCTGTATTATGGGTATACTGATCCATTAACTCCACATCATAGCTACCATCGGCATAACCACTTGTTCTAATTTCGATCACTTTTTCAACTGGATTATAAGTTGAGTAATAGATGCTATTATATTCATAATAAAAGATAGCCTTATCCTGAGCCTCAACTCTCAAATCATATCCTTGAGCTGCTTCAATCATAAGTCGAGGTTCAAGTAACTTTTCATTGCTCGATGTCCAATTAGCAGAAGCTGTTTTGGTCAATTCAAAAGAGAGCCTCTGCTCATATAGGTTTTTATAATCCCATCTCCAACCACTTATCTCTGCCAAGATATCACCGTTTGCAGACTTGATAACGGGTCTGATTTGCTCAGGATCCAAATCATAACCTACTACATTAACATATATGGTATCATGATCTTCTGTTGGAAATGGCGAATTATATTTTCTGCTTGTGCCACAGACAAGAGGCTGGTCCACCACTTCAAATGCATTAGTCTGGATAATCTTACTGCCGTCAGTAAGTTCAATTTGTAAATCATATAGACCCACTGGCATATCTGCAACACGGTATAAAGAACCATCTAAAAAAGCTCCACTAATTTGAGGAAGCGTGTCATGGTTAAAGCGTCCGTTATATCGTTCATCTTCATAAAGCGAAGATTTGTGAAAATGATTATAGCCAATATCCGTTGACGACATAACCTGCTTTCCAGTCTGATCCAAAACGCTGACCGCTTTGATATCATAACCCCTGAAATCTTCATATACTTCGCCAGTATAATAAATATTAGGCATTCCAAGCGTCAAATATCTAGAGGTTTCATATGTCGTCACATTCAAATCCGTTCTAAATATAACGGTTTGGACTTCATTATAGATCTCATTCCCAGCATCATCTTCAACAATAATACCGACAGATACAGGCGTATTGGCAGCTACATAGGAAAGTGCATTATCAATCCCTGCCTTATAGTAACCATTATTACCCCATTCTGAAGAAGATACAAAATCTAAATCATTAACAGGTGTACCTCCAAGCGTCACATTGAGCTTGTATCCAACCGCATTTACATTGGATATTTCCACAAAGAAAGGTACATTTGTTGAGTTTCCATAATACTCTGGTGCTATGCGTATATCTGGATCAAAAGATTCTTTTTGGCTTGCAATTTGGAAAGTTCTCCACTCAGTATTACTTATATAAGCAGCCGGTATCTTAGATGCCACAAATTCTGAATCTGGAATCGCATTTTCATAAAAACTAAGATAAAAAGTTTCACTACTCGAACCCATAATAGCTTCTGGAATGTTTAAATTGACCAATGTCCTTAAATCAGGCAATGTTGTCAATTTACTCCTATCAATCGAAAGCGACTCTAACCCTGTTAGTGCTTCCACACCACTAATATCGCTGATATTTGAATTTGAAATATTGATATGTTTCAGATTTGTTAATGATAACAGTGGCGATAGACTGCTAATCTTCGAATTTTGAATTGCAACATATTGTATTGAGGCGGCTTTTTCAATGCCTTCTAAAGAAGTGAGATTTGGAGCACTCTTTAAATTAATACCTATTAAATTTTTAAGTGCGTCAATGCCTCTAAAGTCAACCAGTGTATCTAGTGGGAAACTGCTGTCCGCATAGATGCTAGTCTTGCTCTCCAAGTCACTTTCCATTAGTGTGCTCTCTGTCTTATTAGAGACTTTCACGAGATAATCAAAGAGCGCTTGATTGTCTCCAAGATCAGACACGGTTACAACGCTATCCGAACCTGTAGAAAGGGTTACAACATCACTTTCAAGCACAGTTGTACCAGTCATCTCTGCACTTCTTACAACTGCCTTGATATAATAAGTGGTATTCTCACTTAAATTCTGAATAAGCAGAATAAATTGCCCCCCTTTAAGAGCATAAAGTCGTTGCGTTTCATAGCTTTCGAAACCAGCTGTCTTAGAGTACAGGACTTCAAAAATGCCATCACCCGACCAATTCAATCCAGAAACGGCAACATCACATGACACGGCCTTAACCCCGGGAACAGCACTCAAAGTTATCGCAGTAGGTGCGGATGCTCGCGTCATCGATTTTATTTCTCCATACACGCGTTCGCCTGAAGTCACTTCCACAAATGGTCTATAATAGGTGGTTTCACCTACCATTTCAATCGGGAATGGGGGTATATTCTGTTGATTATAATATGGTATTTTATACTCTTTTATTGATGCAAAATCCTGTGTTGCACTACTTTCAGCACCTAAAAAAGATATATTTGAATAATCGTTTGAATTTGCAGTTACTTGGACATTACTAAAATAAGCCCCTTGATCAAGAACTTGTGTTTCAAAAGTACAACTTGGCAAGACTGGTGCTTGAGACGTTGTAAAACTCTTAATGTCACTTCCAAAAAATTGATATGTTCCTGGAACAGCGACAACCGGAGCATCCATATAAACACTATGCACCACTGCATAATAATAAACCGTGTTTGGCAATAATCCGGAAATCGAACTTGTCATCATAAACGTTTGATCCCCAGGACTTGCAGAGACATATTCGTGCATTAAATTCTGTATGTTAGATAAATCCCCACTCTTATTTTCAATAGATTCTAAAACAGCTCTATCCGGCGTTACCACGACACTTAAAAGCGGTGCGTCAACCATTGTTGAAGTATAAGTACCGTTGACACTAAATGTATATGCAGTTGCCCATTCAAAGATGTTCTGTACCTTAAAGTCATCTGGATCTACAATGGGCGCATCTTCTGGATCTTTTTCAATGAAATTTGCACTCCCTGCATACAAATTAATTTTGTCACTGATCGGCTCTATATTGCCATACCAATCGCTGATTTCAATATCACACTCTGATGCAAAATCAGTACCAAGAGGTGCTGCTAAAAAAACATTTCGTTCGTCAGATGTATCATGCCATATACCAAGATTCCAAGACAAATCCGTCAAATTAGGGTTGCTTCCCGTATAAGCTGTTTTTATGACAACTTCTGGGTCATTAACCGGTAGGTTTGACTTATCATAGACAAATCCTGTGACTGTTGGTGCCTGTAGATAGGCATCTCCTAGGTCTGTTATATCAGCATCCATTGTAGACATATATCCAGTCAAATCTACCACCTGTGTGTTCGCCTGCATCCCAAAATTAGGCGAATACATTGGAGATACTACTGTATAGACATAAGCTACTCCCCTGTAATCACTTTCCAGCGGAATCAATAAATCCCCGTCATGCACAACACCATTTGTAAAACTCAATTTCTCAGAATTATCAGTAAACTTGTATCCAATAGTATACCGAACATCACCACTGAAATAGGCTTCATTTCCACCGGTACTGTCACTTGTATGTACCTTCAATCTACCCAAATTCCCCTTATAGACAGTTATAACCACGTCATAACTTCCATCTATCGTACCGTGAACCTCATCCTTATAGTCACTTTGAACTGCGCCTAAATTGAGCTCATGTGTACTATCATCATAGACGTATTGGGGTGTTTCAGCATTACTAAGTGTCATATTCACAGGTGTAAGACTATCATCTGCGTTAACACCCTGAACAATAATACTACTGCCCGATGTATTCTGTGGTGCATAAATGTACAGTGTTTTTTCGTCTACGTCATAGTTAGAGTATACCCCTAATACATCATCCCCAGATGCGTCCTGTAGGACTACATCAAACGTCTTAAAAACTGACGTAGGATCAGCAGCAAAACCTATACACGGGTTCAATAGCGACATGATGAGCATGACCACTAACCCCAAAGCTACATGTTTCTTCATACATTCCTCCCGAATTTTCTTGACATTTCAATTGTGAAATAATTATCCTTATGAAACTACAAAAAACCTGCACGTATGCAAGTCTTCGATGTCTAAAGAATTAGTCAAATATAACTAAGAGGTTTTATCTATATCTAGTCTCAAACTCCTGTTAATTAAGGCAATTTTGGAAATGTCTGCTCTAATTATAACCCATGTTATGCCATTCATCAATTAGTTTTATAGACATACTTATTATATATTAAAATTGCCTATATCCCCCTTCCTGTCACACACCTACAAGTATTGTTTTAAAACCACAAAAGGTGGCATATTAGCATCCGTAGAGCAATCCGCAGGCCAAAAGCCGAGGACGCTTGCTCGTAGGGTGTTAATATGCCACCTTGTTCATTTAAACAAATACAAATTTCTATTTCAGTCCCAGAATCGCTCTCGCCTCATCTGGCGTCGCCACTTCACGACCGATCTCTTTAGCAAGTCTTACAATTCTCGCCACAAGTTCTGCATTAGACTTTGCGAGTCTGCCTTTTGAGTAGTACACATTGTCTTCAAAGCCAACTCTCACATGACCGCCCATGACGATTGCCATCACTGCAAGAGGTGTCTCCGTACGTCCGATACCCGCCACAGTCCATGTCCAGTCTTCTGGAATTTGGTTCACCATGAATATGAGGTCTTCTGGTGTTCCTGGACAAGCACCTGGCACGCCAAGTACGAAATCCACATGAAGTGGGGCTTTCACAAGACCTTTCTTCACGAGTCTTTTGGCATTTTCGATCATACCTCTCTCAAACACTTCTATTTCAGGTTTAACACCCATTTCTTGCATCTTTGTTGCAAAACGCTCTATATACTCTTCTGAGTTCATAAACACATCTGGTCCAAAGTTACAGGTCCCGCAACTCAGCGTTGCCATTTCTGGTTTAAGATCCACAGGTTGTAATCTTTGTTCTGGTGTATGCCATACAGCACCTCCAGTAGAGGGTTGAAAAATAATCGGACATTTTGCTTCTACTTTCTCTTTAATCTCTTTGTAGACTTCAAAATCTTGAGTCGGATTACCTTCTGCATCTCTTGCATGCACATGAACAACCGAAGCGCCTGCTTGGTAACACTCATATGCCGCTTCTGCAATTTCATCTGGTGTTAATGGTAAATTCGGCTGTTGCTCTCTTGTGACTTCTGCACCTGTTAAAGCTGCTGTTATAATCAACTTTTCCATATCATCACCTACTTATTTCTCTGTTTATCTTTAGTGACGACACAAGTGCCTACCGCTCTACAAACAATAATCGGTTCTTCAAGCACATCACATGCTGAGTCATTGATATCAGGTCTTGGGATAATCACTTTACGTGCTTCAAAAGTCATCTTACGAGAAGAGTTGCCCACCTTTGTAATTTCACCTACGGCTTCGATGTAATCGCCTGCGTAAACGGGTGCTAAAAATTCAACACTCTCATAGGCTGCGAAAAGACCTTCGTCACCATCTTGGCGAATTAAAAGTTCAGTTGCCACATCACCAAACAAGTTTAACATCTTAGCGCCATCCACAAGATTACCACCGTAGTGCGCATCATGCATACTCATTCTCATTCTAATCATTGCTTTTTCAGACATTCTATGTCCCTCCAAATTATTTAAAATTTGATCCCTAACTCTTATTCTACCCTATCTGTCTTCAATTTTGAAGGGCTTTCCCTCAACCTCTAAAAATTTATCCCGAATGGCGTCAAAACCAATGGCAAAAGTCATGATTAATAGAAATAAAACAATGAAATTATAACGCGGTTGTCCCTCATACACGAAGAAAACCAAGGAGACAAAAGCAAGATTAATCGCTGGAATAACCACAAAAGATGCCAAATTGAGCTTTTGATTATAGAGTGCTTTAAACATCCTAAGAACGTTCATAAAGACAAAGACAATTCCAAATCCGCTAATAACACCTAAGATCATATCGGATATTGCTCTAAAAAAGTTCATAAATCTCGCATAAGTATATTCATCCACATCAGCAAATCTCGGCAAGACCTCACCAAGCTTATCATAAGAAATGGCATTCATTGTCCATGCGTCTAAATCCCACGCCCCATTAAAATAGGTCGAGTGAATGCGAATAACACCCAATTTCAGAAACTCAATGGGATGCGCTTTAATATAATCCACGGCATATGGCTTTAAAAGCACCTCTAAATTAGGCGACGTTTTCACCGAAGCACCATGACTTTGAACTTCCGCTTCAATGGCTTGTTCAAGTGCTTCAGGCTTTTTAACATCATGATAGTCCATCCATCCACCATGTACGTTTTGTGCATTGTTGTTGATATATAAATTAAAACCAGAATTATAAGAAACAGGAATCCACCTGTCATACTTTTCTAAATTTCTAAGCGACCAAGGCAGAATGACCAACATCATCACCACATATACGGATGCAAAATACAAAAGAGATTGTTTCCACTTATGCGTCATCATGTAATGCGAAACCGCCAAAATAACTGGATAAGCCAAAAAAAATGGTTTTGACAGCGCTAAAAAACCACATAAAATTCCAAGTCCTAAGAATTTGTAAATCATTTTTATATTGAGCAAACTAAGGTATATTGCAGCACTTAGAAAAAATGCAGTTATGATCTCAGTGCCAATGACATTGCAGTACATAATTTGATGTGGCATAAAAGTCATTAAAAAGACGCTGATCCAAATCGCCCAAGGTTTATTATAAATGCGCTTCATAATCATATAGACAAAGATGATCGTCATCTCAGACAAGAGTACATTAATGACTTTAGGAATCATCTCAGAAGTGTTTCCCAAAAGCTTATAGATCACACCAAGTCCCGTGGAATACAGCATACCCTGCCAAGCTACAGGATACCCTCCAAGCGTATAACCTTGCCCTGTGGCAATGTTCACAGCAAGTTGCTGATACGTTTCAAAATCGTATAACTGCTTCGTTGGAATCGTTAGAATAAATAAGGTTCTAAGGTATAAACCCACCAATAAAAACAGACTTAAAATCAGAATCGGTTTAAGATTCTCTATTTTCTTCACACTTTTCTCCTTTAAAAATCCAAAATTTGCTGATGATATAATTGAGTACAATTACAATAATGTTCATGATGAGTTTAGCCAACATTTCTTGTACTGCCAAAACACTAATCCATACGATCAAGCCAATGGTCTCTATTAAAAAGGTCGATATGCGGCTTCCAGCGAATATCATGAGTTCGCGCCATATCCCCTTTGGCGTCACTTTTTTAAACACATAATATTTATTGGCAAAGAAGGCGAATATCACAGATGCTGTAAAGGCAAAGGTTGTGGCAACAAGGTATCCAATGCCAAGCCACAGCCCAATTTGATAAACGAGAAGGTTGATCAAAGTCGTCATGCCACCGACGATAAGATATCGGAATCCCTCATTCGCATGATTTACAAATTGATTAAGCTTCATAATCCGCACCATATTGTTTCACTTCATTTTTATCGGATACGATCTCTGGCGCCACACCTTCTGTACGACCTACAATATAAAGTGGACGCGCTCTCACCTCTTCATAAATTCTTGCAATGTATTCACCCACTACAGATACCTGCATCATGAGAATACCAAAGAAAAAGAGCATAATGGTCACCGTGGATGTCCAGCCATTTGTCGGATTGCCAAAGATGATCTTTTTTATCATCCAATAGAGCATCAACAAAAATCCAAATCCCGCAGACAAAAATCCAAATAGGCTAAAGAGTTTCAAAGGCTTATATGAAAATGATAAAATAGCATCTATTGCCAGCTTCATGAGTTTAATATAACTGTATTTTGTCTCACCAGCGTAACGTTCGTCGCGATCAAAATAGACATAGGTCACTTTAAACCCAATCCAATGGGTAAGCCCTCTAAAAAAGCGATTCTTTTCACTAAAGCGGTTGATTTCGTCCACTGCGCGTCTGCTGAGCAATCGAAAATCACCTGTGTCCAGCGGAATCTCGGTATCACTCATAAACTTGAGCACGCGATAGAACATTTTTGAGGTGCTCTTTTTTATAAAGCTCTCTTTCTTTCTTGTCTTGCGCTTGGCGTACACGACATCAAAACCTGCTCTATACTTCTCAAACATGTCTAAAATCAACTCAGGCGGATCTTGCAAATCAGCATCTATAATCACAACCGCATCTCCTGATGCCGTTCTGAATCCAGCCGTATTCGCCATTTCATGTCCAAAATTACGTGAAAAGGACACCAATTTCACGCGTTCATCCAGCGCTCTGATTTTGAGCACTTCTGCCACTGTATCATCACGACTGCCATCATCTATGAAGATAATCTCAAAAGAAGCACTTATTTGGGTTAAAACGTCTAAAAGTCTATCATAAAGTGGTTTTACGTTCATTTCTTCGTTATATGCCGGTACGACAACGCTGATCACTGGCCTGTTCATAAATGCCTCCTAAAACTTTAAATTTCTCTATTCATTATAAAACAATATTCAAGCATTGTCTTTAGCCTTAGACAAGATCTGAGTATTTATGTATGCATACGAACGTTCTTTCATACATTATGTTGAAAAATCAGAGCCTAACCATCAGGCTCTGATTTAAATTTATTCTACTATAATTGAGTACTTGATCATTTGATGATTGGTATTTCCTTTGATGCTTAATATTCTGGTACTAAATATTTTTATTTTTGCTGTTCTCATGCAATCTTTTTTTGCATTCGGATTTCAAGGGTAAGGGTAAGACTAAAACAATCTCATCACAATAGGCCTCAATAAACCCAACTAAGCTTTGGCCGCCTTAATAAAATCTCTGAAAAGCGGATGTGATCTCGTTGGTCTCGATTTGAACTCTGGATGGAATTGAACAGCCAAGAACCAAGGATGGTCGGGAAGTTCAACGATCTCAACAAGTCTTTCATCTGGTGATAAGCCCGATAAAATCAAGCCCCTTTCAAGCATTTCTTCTCTATAAGTGTTGTTGAATTCATATCTATGACGATGTCTTTCATAGATCAATTCTTCATTATAAGCTTTAAACGCCAACGTATCTGGCTTGATTTTACAAGGGTATAGACCGAGTCTCATCGTCCCACCCATGTCCTCAACATCCTGTTGCTCAGGCATCAAATCTATGACCGGAACAGGTGTTAAACCATTGAGCTCAGCACTATGTGCTTCCTTATAGCCCAATATATTTCTTGCAAATTCGATAACAGCCATCTGCATCCCCAAACAGATTCCAAAGAATGGAATCTTGTTTTCTCTTGCATATTTAACGGCTTCAATTTTACCTTCAACACCTCTAAAGCCAAAACCACCAGGTACTAAAACACCGTGAGCGCCCTTTAAAAGTTCAGCAACATTTTCAGAAGTAACGGTTTCCGACTGCACCCAATCGATCTCAATGGCAACTTCATTCGCAAGTCCTGCATGTTTTAAAGCTTCAGCCACAGACAAGTATGCATCTTTAAGCTCTACATACTTCCCAACCAGCGCAATTTTCACTGTCTTTGTGAGGTTTTTTTCTATTTCAACAATGCGTTCCCACTCAGAGAATTCTGGTGCTGGACATTCCATTTTGAAGAATTCGCAAACTTTACTCGCCAAACCCTCTTTTTCAAGTGTCATTGGAACAGAGTAAAGTGTTTCCGCATCTAAATTTTGAATGACGTTTTTTGGACTCACGCTACAAAAGAGCGCAATTTTATCTTTCATCTCTTGGGAAATTTCTTTTTCTGTTCTACAAACGATCAAATCTGGCTGAATGCCAATCCCTCTGAGTTCTTTAACGGAATGTTGGGTAGGTTTTGTTTTAATTTCGCCTGCTTTACTTAAGTAAGGGAGTAATGTTAAATGAATGTACATGACATTTTCACGACCTACATCGTACTTCATTTGACGAATCGCCTCTAAAAATGGTAACGATTCAATATCCCCAACTGTTCCTCCAATTTCTGTGATCACGACATCTGCACTTGTCTCTTTAGCAGAACGCGTCAATCTCTCTTTTATTTCATTTGTAATGTGTGGAATCACTTGGATCGTTGCACCCAAATAATCGCCACGTCTCTCTTTAGTAAGCACTGACCAGTATATTTTGCCTGTTGTTACATTGCTATTCTTTGATAAGTTGATGTCGATAAATCTTTCATAATGCCCTAAATCCAAGTCTGTCTCTGCACCATCGTCCGTTACAAAAACCTCTCCATGTTGGTATGGGCTCATTGTCCCTGGATCTACGTTGATATAGGGATCAAATTTTTGGATCGTCACTTTAAGACCTCTCGCTTTTAAAAGTTGCCCTAAAGATGCGGCTGTTATGCCCTTGCCCAACGACGAGACAACGCCTCCTGTTACAAAAATATACTTTGTGCTCATTGATAAACTCCTTTCAAAAATTGGAAAAACTCTATGTCGATCCACACTTTCCAGTGGCCAAGCCTACTTGAGGTCTTAATTTCACAAAAAAAGAGTGAGAGGTCACCCCTTAAGGATGACTAAACACTCTTGTTCCTAAGGCTCAAGTAGCCACCCAAAAGGGTGTCACTATACCGATTCATTTCATAAATCTTAATAATACTTAGATAGTATATCCACAATCGATTTTAAAGTCAACTCTTTTTAATCCAATTTTCGCATCAATTTTTAGTGATCGTAATGGCGTCCGCTTCAAAGATAACTTCCGACAATTTTTTCCCTTTGATGAAAAGTTTATCGCCAATGACATAGTCTGTAATCTTAAGCCCTGATGCCGGTGCAAATCCAACCGTCTTAGTGACGCCGTCATCACTTTTTACAACCAATAAATTGGTCGTAACAAAGACATTGGTCACCGTCCCACTAAATCCAATGACTTCCTTTTCATAACTGAAGTCAATGCGATCAATGCCCTCGGCACCTACGTGCACTCTTACGGTCTGATCTAACTTCAAATCATAGATAGAAAGGGATTCATTACCAATTTCGTCCACAATTTTAGCGGTTTTAGAAACGGCATATTTTTCGATCTTATTGTCTTCTAACTTGATGGCGATCTCAGGTGTTCTGGTGATATGAATTTCTTCTATTGTCCCAACGAGATCTTTCGCTTGTCCAACGTATGAGATATTAGAAACAACACCATAATTAAGCGTCACCTTCACAATATCGTTTTTAGAGAGTACCTTTTCAGAATTTGTAAAGGTAACGGATTTTGTCAATTCTTGCTTGAAAACTAAACCATCTTCTTTTTCCATTTCCAGGGTGGTCGGCGATGCTGGATCTAAAGGTTGTTTAAGCATTCCAGTAAATTGATAGTAATCTGAGTATGCCGTAATGCCCTTAGCATCATAACCATCATAAGATACAATCAGCTTATAGCCCTCTTTTAAATCGAGAACCGTCTTTTGGACGCCATCAATTGTAATCGGTGTCGTGTCATATACCCGTTTAAAATCGAAGGATTTATTGGGCAATTGAATTTTTAAGGATCTGAATTTAATGGATTCTCCCATGGGTTCTGTCACTTGAGAGAACGTCCCTTCAACTTTATCATAGGTCTTATCTAAAACGACAGTTGTAACCACGCCGTTTGTAAGTGACAAATTCACGAAAGCACCCTTTTCAAGGCTATCGAAATTGATCATGGCTTGATCCGCATAAATTTTAGCTTGTTTCAAATCATATACAGTTGTTTTACCAACTGCCTCTTTGACCTCAATCAGTTTTAAGTCACTGAAGACATCTGTAATCGTACCCGTTACTTTAACAGCATCTGAATGATCCTGAGTCCCAGCGTTCGTATCTGAACTGCTTGGAATTGTCGTTTCAGTTCCAGAATTTGTACCCGTAGTGTCCCCTGATGTACTTGGTACAGGTGTTGTATCGCTTTTTATAGCCGTAAAGTAACCATCTGCATACACTGCTAGTACAGATTTATTAATAATGCTCTTAGGGTTAAAATTACCATTGCTATCCCCTTTATTGGAAATGATATCATACTCAATCAAAAGGTTGACATATTTAAGCGCACCTAATGAAATATCAAAGGCATCTTTATATGAAAGCGAAATGATCTTATTCAAGTTTTCATTTTTATAGACATTGAGCGCCTTGCCAAAAAATACAGAAATATCTACTTTTTTAGCTTCTGTGAGCTTGCCATTGCTGACAAAGTATTTTACTTCATCCAGTGTCAGCACTTTATTCTCAAGTGCATATGAAAGTGCTGGATAGACATCCCCTCCATAAGGTGCAAGCATTTTAGGTAAGTTAATCGCCTCTAAATCACTCTCATACTTGCCTGTCAAAGTATTGAGATTGACATCTTTTAAATAACCCGCCGCCTTTGCCGCTCTGTAGAGCACAACAATAGCTTCCACATTAGTTACATTTTCATTGGGCTTAAAGCTGTCATCTTCATTTAAGATCATGATCTCATTTTCGACAACTCTCTGAACGTAATTGTATGCCCAGTGCGAAGATGTTACATCTGTGATGGCCACCATTCCAAAGGATAAATTCCCCACCATTAATAAGATCAACATCATCGCTGTTATTTTAGAAAATATATTTTTAGTCATCATTTACCTCCGAATTTCCATTTATTTTTGTCCATTTTGATTTATTATATCCTTATTATAACATGCGTTTTGAATTTCTTTATTACATTTCAATAACAGTATTAAACAAGTGGCTTATTTCGTCTCTCGTTTTATGGTAAAATGTAGAGTGAAATCATATATCCAAATAGCTTTTAAATAAATTCACACAATGTTTACTGAGGTGTTAAAACATGAGTTTTTACGACTATAAATCTAAAAAGGTCCACTATATACAACGTGGTCACGGTAAATCCGTCCTGATTCTACACGGTTGGGGCACCAGTATTGAAAGTTTCAATCGGATCATTGAAGACCTTTCGGCACATTATCAAGTGACTGCACTTGATTTCCCAGGTTTTGGGTTATCCGATGAACCCATAGAACCATTTTCGCTTTCACAATACACTGAGCTTGTCGAAACTTTTATATCGCATTTGGGACTTAAAAACTTAACTGTCATTGGACATTCCTTTGGCGGTCGAGTTGCCATTAAACTCTCTCCAAAGCATCTATACGATAAGCTTATTTTAGTAAACAGTGCTGGTATTAAGCCAAAGCGGAAACCCAATTACTATTTTAAAGTATACGGTTTCAAAGGGATTAGGAGCCTAGGTAAATTACCGATTTTTTCATATATACTGGCTGAACCCATCAGAGCTTATTCTGAGAAATATTCCAGTCAAGATTATAAACAGGCTTCACCGATGATGAAAATGGTTTTATCCAAGGTCGTCAATGAAGATCTAAAGAGTTATCTACCTCAAATAGCCTCTCCCACACTTATGATCTGGGGAGATCAAGATACGGCAACACCCCTACAAGATGCACAGCTCATGTCATCACTCATTCCCGATGCTGGCCTCGTGGTCTTTGAAGGTGCTGGTCACTTTACGTACTTAGAACAACCCAACCGATTTTTGACCATCATAAAAACTTTTATTGGAGGCTAATCCATGTTCATAGGCATTTTATTAATACTTGTGCTCATCTTTTTAAGATCTAAAGATGACTTGCAAAAATTCCAGCAAAATTCATATCGCATTAAGCGCTATTCAAAATGGCTCACCGGTAAAAACAACACTTTTTTTAAGCCACATGAATGGTTATATGTCCTCGGTGCAATTTTGTTTATTTTTACACCTGTCGTCTACCTTAAGGTACTCGGTTTGTTTTTAATCCTTCTGGACTATTATTTCTTTTGGCTTATTAAATCTGCCACTAAATCAAAGCTCAAACTCAACGTCACCGCACGTGTGAAGCGCATGATGTTCACAAACGCTTTAATCTTGATATTTTTATTTTTAGGTTGGTACTATGCGGCCGATGCCTCAAAAACGATCCTAGAGCTTCTGATTGCAGGTCTTTATCTTGGGTCTTTCCTATTGACGATGATGAGCAATTTAATCAATATGCCCCTTGAAACGCAAATTAATGATTATTACTATAAAGATGCTCAGAAAATCATGGCTAAAAATCCTAATTTGACAGTTATCGGCATCACGGGCAGCTATGGCAAAACCAGCACTAAAAATGTACTCTATCAGATTCTTTCAAAGGATTTTAACGTCTTGATGACCCCTGAGAGCTTTAATACCAAGATGGGCTTAACTCGAACCATAAGAACTTATCTTAAACCCACACATCAAATTCTAATTGCAGAAATGGGTGCAAAAGAAATTGGGGATATTAAAGAACTCTGTGACTTTGTCCATCCTAAAATAGGCATCATCACTTCAATTGGACCTCAGCATCTGGAGACCTTTAAAACCATTGAAAATGTGATTTCAACTAAAGGCGAACTCTTTAAGCACCTCTTGCCAAATGGCACTGCATTTGTCAACGTGGATGATGATCATATTTTAAAATTACCGCATCGTGAGGACTTGAATTATATCCACTTCTCCACAAACACAAATTATGCTGACATGATGCCATTACCTGATTATGCCATAGAAGATGTTCACCTCTCGGGTAAGGGGTCTAGCTTTACACTGGTTCACGTACCCAGCAAGAAAAAAGTACGTCTCAATACCAAACTGCTCGGACGTCATAATCTTGCAAACATCGTTTCTGGCGTAGCTGTCGCTCTTGAACTGGGCGTCTCCATGGAAAGGCTGAACACACTGATCATTGATATTAAACCCGTTGAGCACAGGCTCTCTTATAGGTGCATCAATGATACTTATACTTTACTAGATGATGCCTTTAACTCAAATCCAATTGGATCTAAAATGGCCCTTGAGGTTTTAGAGCGCTTTGAAGGCAACTCTAAGATCATCATTACCCCTGGAATGATTGAACTGGGATCTGAGTCTTTTGCACTCAACAAGAAATTTGGTGAACAGATTGCGAAAGTATGTGATTTTACAATTCTAGTGGGGAAAAAACAAACTGAACCCATTCAAGAAGGTTTAATTGAAAGTCAATATCCTTCTTCCAAACTTTATATCGCAAGTGATCTTTCTGATGCGCTTAGAAAGCTAGATGAAATCGTCTCTAAAGACGATGTCGTTTTAATTGAAAATGATCTACCAGATACATTTAATGAAATTTAGGCTTATGGATTAGCCTTAAAATCCAAATCTGTTTTTTAGGAGAGTATGGGATACCATACAATATCTTATGATTAATATTGGCGTTTTTTTTGGGGGAACCAGTGTGGAACACGAAGTGGCGGTTATCACGGCTCAGCAGGCCATTAGCCAGCTGCTTGAAATGGATCAATACAAAGTCATACCCATCTATATTTCCAAAGATAACAACTGGTACACAGGGGATTACCTATTGGAAATTGAGCATTTTAGAGATTTAAAAAAAGTTATTTCAGAAAGTCATCGTTGTCATGTGGTTAAGGCAGATAAATGTGCCCACCTTATTCATGCAGAAATGAAGCTTTTCAAAAATCCCTATATTTGCGATATAGACATCGCCTTTCCAATCATACATGGCACAGGTGGTGAGGATGGCAATCTTCAAGGTTTTTTAGAACATATGGATATCCCCTATGTGGGATGTAATGTTCTTGCGGCATCGCTGACGATGGATAAAATCGCCTCTAAACTCTTTTTACAGAGCTCTGGCATTCGAGTGGTTGAAGGCGAGTGGTTCTACACACACTACTGGAACCAATACGCTTCATCCATTATAGAAGATCTTGAAAAAAAACTTTCATATCCTATGATTGTCAAACCTGCGGATATCGGTTCAAGTGTGGGTGTCAAAACTGCAAAGACGAGAAGTGCTCTCATTGAAGCCATTGATTTTGCCAAACAGTTTTCAACTAAAATTCTCGTTGAAAAGATGTTGGATGATATGCGTGAAATTAATATTTCAGTTCTTGGAGATAGCGAGAAATTGAAGTTATCCGTTTGTGAAGAACCTCTCTCTGCTTCTGAATTCTTGACTTATGAAGATAAGTACATCAACGAAGCTGGCAGCAAAGGGATGTCTTCCGCAAAGAGGCAAATTCCAGCGCATTTGAGCGAGTCCTTAAAAAATGAAATCGAACACATGGCTGCTGAAGCCTTTATTGCACTGGACTGTGCAGGTGTTTCCCGAATTGACTTTATGATTGATCAAAAAACGAACTTGCCTTATATAAATGAATTCAATACCATTCCCGGATCACTTTCTTTCTATTTGTGGGAAGCAACTCATGTCACTTTTAAACAAATGCTCGAAGAAATGATTGATGCTGCTTACAGAAGCTACCGTCGAAAAAATAATTTAATTCGAGTAAATAGCCTCAATATTCTTTCAAAAGCAGATTTAAGTGGCATCAAAAAATAGATTTTATTTACTTTTAACGATACATTAGGAGGCAATTAAAGCATGGAAAAAATACTCATTGTTGAAGATGATCTTCAAATTCAAACCCTGATTAGAGATTATGTCAATGCTTCTGGATATATTGCTGTCACAGCATCTGATGGTGAAGAAGCCCTTCAGAAATTTGAATCTGAGAAGCCAAATCTCGCTTTACTGGATATCATTGTACCCAAGATCGATGGCTTTGAAGTCTGCCGTAAGATTCGCAACGAATCTAACATTCCAATCATTATGCTCAGTTCAAAAAAGGAAGATACGGATAAGATCTTAGCACTGGGACTTGGCGCAGATGATTACATCGAAAAACCCTTTAGCCCACGTGTGCTCGTTGCAAAAATTCAATCTCAGTTCAGACGCGTCAATGAACTCTCAGGCACCCCTGTCAGCGATACACTTAAAATCAGAGATCTCGAAATTGATATCAAAGCTCGAACAGTTACTGTTAAAGGCATTGACATTCCTTTTTCCGTAAAGGAGTTTGAAATTCTAAATTTTTTAATGGCCAATAAAAATCAAGCACTCTCGCGTGAAAAGATTTTCGATGAAATCTGGGGCTACAACGAATACGGTGATATTAATACGGTTACTGTTCACGTCCGAAAAATTAGAGAAAAAATTGAAAACAACCCGTCAGAACCCGAATACATCGAAACCGTTTGGGGGATTGGCTATAAATTTAAAGGATAGACTTTATGAAATTGCCTAAGATTTCTCTACGATTGAAAATCATTCTTTTTCTTTCTAATATGATTATGTTCACGACTTTTTTTGTCTTTTACATATTCTTTACTTATAAAATCGATAAAATTCACCAAGTGTCTTTGATTAAAAGTCCCTATCTGCTCTTAGCACTGCTCATCACTGTGCTCATCATCTACTTTATGGTTATGATCATGCTGATTACAAAGTACATCTTTGAACCTATTTCTGAGATGCGAAAAGCTGCGGAACAGATTAAAACTGGCAATCTTAATTATCCCATCCAGTACACTGAGGGCAATGAAATCGGAGAATTTTGTAAAGAATTTGATAAGATGAGGGTTAGATTAAAGGATACGATTCTTGAACAACATGAACTTGAAAAAAGGCGAAAGAGACTTATTGCAAGTATTACACATGATTTGAGAACGCCGCTCACTTCAATAAAAGGCTATGTGGAAGCTTTACAAGATGGCATTGTCAAAGATAAGGAGACTTATGACAAGTACCTCGCCACTATTAATGAAAAAGCAGATCTCTTGAATCACTTAATAGATGATCTCTCAGTATATACCAAACAAGAACTGGGAGAGTTTGCCCTCAACATAGAGCGTATCCATTCTGGACGGCTCCTGAACAACTATTTTAATCACAAGCAGTATGATTTCAAATATGCTAATATTGAACTCATTTTAAAGAAACCCTTTATTTCAACTTATATCAATGTAGATCCTTATCGGATGACACAAATACTTGATAATCTTTTGAGCAACGCAAAAAAATATGCTCGTACACAAATTGTCGTATCGACAAAGGTCATTCAATACCATCTCAGAATATCCGTACAGGACGATGGTGAAGGCATCCCAGAGGACTTTATTCAAAACCTCTTCGATCCCTTTTTTATGGTCAATAAGAAAAAAGATCAAAAGGAAAAAGGTGGGTCTGGCCTTGGACTTGCCATTGTCAAACAACTTACAGAAGCTCATGATGGCGAAATAATTGTAGAAAGTGTTCTTGATCAAGGCACTACTTTTACTATTGAAATTCCAATAGATCGATAATCAAAGGAGGTCTCCATGAAATGTCCAAATTGTAGTTTTATGAACCCCGACCAAAGTGTCATGTGTAAAATTTGTGGTTATGAATTTGATAACGCTTCCGCACAAAAAGGCTCTCATAATTCTAATTCTGCCACTCCAAGTGATGATGATTCTGAAATAGAAGTCACTTTTGATACGTTGTTTGGTGTTCGTTCAAATTCACGTAAAATCAAGAATCCTCTAGAGAAATCTAAAGACAAGAGACGTGTATTTGCTGCAAATGATGAAAGTTCTGAACCTTTTGAAGCTGTTGACTCAACCGAGACAGCTGCAGCGTTTGGTGCTCAGAATTTTGACGCTCAGAATACCGATGTTCAAGACATCAACTCAACACATGATTCTAGCAGTCTTGAAAATTCAGCGGATGAAAATTATAACCATCGTCAAGCATCCAGTGTACTCAGACCACATGATCCACCATTGTCTCATCCTGTAGATGAAACCCCTGAACCTTTTGCAGAATCAGATGCCATCGATCAGAACCACGACGCCAATGGGGATATTATTGATATTGAACTCGTTCAAAATGGGGATATTCACAATGACTTTTATGCTTCAGATGAAGCGCTCTTTGAAGAAGATCATAAGACAGATAATCGAAAAATTACAATTATCTTATTGGCAGTAGTGGTTTTATTGATTGCTCTGGTCTTTGCCTTTACCAGCTCAAAATTGAAATTCAATCCATTTGCTTCAGAACCTGCTCCTGAAACACCCGTTGCAGAACCTGTGGACAACACGTCAAATGATCCAAATAGTCCACAGACAAATAACGTTATCCACGCAGATCCAGATGCAACCGTTGAATCTTTCTTTGAAGAATTGCCTGGCTATGTGAACGATAACAATATTTCATTTTCAATGTATTTTAAAACACCCCAATCTGCACTTGAAATTCTAACAGCCTTTAAAAATAAAGGACAGATTGATAAGATTGAATACGATATTTCAAATACGGCGTTGGATGATGAAAAATCTGCCACAATTGATGTGGTCAGTAGCATTGAGCGCACGAATGAAAACAAGCACATCATCAGTCAAGATGAATGGTCATTTAAGCTTTCTCTTGAAGGCGATGTTTGGCTTATTCAAGATTTTTTACTCAACAATCAAGATTCAACAGTTAGCAGTACCTCATCGACTACCAATGCAAATGATTCTACCAGTAACAATACTTCATCTTCTTCGACTTCCAACTCGACCACCACTTCAACACCACCAATAAAACCAACGGGTTTTGTGAAGACAGGCAGTTTCAAGGGAGGCGTCATCACCGATGGTCAGGATATAAATAGTATTCGCTACGGTAATCACGACCAGTTTGAGCGCATTGTCATCGACCTTACGGAGTGGCAAAAGACAAATGCAGATGGCTCTGCAGTCAAAGTCAATGAAGCTTGTCACTATGAGGCCACTATTTCAAGCGATGGCCTTGAAGTACAGGTAGTCTTATCGGGTGTTCGTGCCGCATCTGCTGTTGCACCTATTTTTGCAAAGAGCAGTAATATAGAATCTCTGGGCGTCTACTATCCATCTGATGATTCTACCATTGGTCTATCTGTAAAACTTAAAAAACCAAGCAGTTATAAGGTCTTTTCACTAAAAGAGCCTGGCCGGATTGTCATTGATACAATGCCCAACTGATCATTAGTCTCGCAAGGAACCGCTCTAAAGTAAGTGCCCTATTTGAATTTAAAAGAGCTGATAGAATAACTTCTTAAATATCTGAAGTTACTTTACCAGCTCTTTTTCTTACCTAATTCTAATCCCAAACTAACGCATTTTGCACTTATGCTTGGTAAACTAAGGTTAATAAATTTATATTGGAGGTGTATCGAATGTTGTTCTCATTGATAACCATGGCAATCATAGGCAAGTTGCTCCACGACAAGGGTTATGAAATCGAAAAGCTCATTCCCGCCGTCTTAATTGGAGGGCTAATCGCTTATTTTATCCCAATTGGCGCAATTATAGCATGGCCGTTTAATGTAGTGTTTGGCATCATTGGAGGTCTTATAGGACATATTGGTGGTTTAATTGGATCTATAGTTGGTGGTATCGGTGGTGCTTTTGGTGGCGTCGTAGGTGGCGTTGGTGGCATTATCGGAACAATTCTGGGTATTGTATTTGGAATTATTGGCGTCATAATCGGTATCATTGGCGCGGTTATTGGATTGGCCGTAGGACTCATTGGGCTTATTCTTAGCCTGATCTTTGTATTTATTATCCCAGCAATAATCCTATTTATAATTATCAAAGTCATTCGTTCTGGAGAAAAAATATCTTCTGATCGAAGATAAATTATATTAATTCGCCTTTATTGAAAAGCTGTTTTCTTATAAATTATTGCTTTTCATTTAGATTAGAGTAGGCCTATTGGGCTTGCTCTAATTTCTTAAATCAAATCAAGACTTACATAATTGGCAATAGCACTATTCAAAAAAATAAAATAGACCAATTTATTTTATCAACAATCAGCCTTTATTTGCTCACTCTTAAATTGATGGGTTGCATTTTATTGCGCATCCATATTATGAAGCCAAATCTATGATCTTGTGATCGACCAACTTCACGTAATAGTTCTGGACCTCTTCAACTGTATACTTGGCGTGCTCTGATTCCAACACTTCTTCCACAACATTAGTCATGACAACTTCGCCATAAATATCATAAACGATTTCAGCAGCATGAATAATTTTATTACAAAGTTCCAATTGCTTATTCGTTGCAATCTCCAAAACCTTTATTTCTTCACTTGACATAAAAAGTGCCCCCTCAATGATCTTTTCAAATTTACATCCTGTATTTATGATAGAATGATGTTCTCCCAATAATGTATTTGCTAAGACAGTAGCTACAATCTCAACCTATTATTTAACAACATGATTACTATACCTATATTATCGTCTTTTTGTGTGAAATATCCAGTCTTTTTTGATTAAAATCATGTTAAATCTTCATAAATGATACCTCTTTGAAAGCGATAGGATACCCTCTTGCTAAATACTTTGTATGTCAAAAGCAAATTTCTACATCAAGGTGCACTTTAATGACATGGATTCGCATTGCAGATGCCATTTTAGATATGCGCTTTAAGCTATCTTTTTTTCAAAAAAGGTGCTTGACCTCGACGACATGTCGAACTCAAACACCTTATTGTGTATCATTTTCAAACGGTTTCGCTGTCTATTGTCCATTTGATGCAAGTCCATTCACAGTTCAAAATCATCCATTTTTAGATTTGACTTTTAGTCTTCAATACGTTTTGAATCATTAATTTTCTTAATTTCTTCAATTACAAACGGCAACACTTTATGAACATCGCCAACAATACCAAGATCAGATACATCAAATATCGGTGCACCTTTGTCTTTATTGATTGCAATGATCAAATCTGCTTCTTCCATACCGGCAACATGCTGAATTGCACCTGAAATACCACATGCCAGATAAAGATTTGGTCTAACGGTTTTACCAGTTTGACCGACTTGTCTGTCATGATCCATCCAACCACTATCAACAGCTGCTCTGGAAGCAGAAACCAATCCACTTAATTCATCCGCTAAATCATATAGAAGTGAGAAGTTTTCAGCAGAACCCACGCCTCTACCACCAGAGATCAAAACATTGGATTCTTGAATATCCATTTTTTCTTCTGTTTCTTGTTCAAAAGAAATAACTTCCACGTACTGGCTATTTTTTTCGAATTTCATATCCACATGAACAATTTCGCCTTTTCTTGTTGCATCTCTTTCAAGTTTTGTCATAACACCAGGTCTCACTGTGGACATTTGCGGTCTATGATCTGGTGAAACAATTGTCGCCATAATGTTTCCACCGAAAGCTGGACGCGTCATTAAAAGCATACGATCTTCATCCACTTCAAGAGAGGTACAGTCTGCCGTTAGTCCCGTTTGAAGTCTAGCAGAAATTCTTGGTGCTAGATCTCTACCGATTGAAGTGGCACCAAAGAGTACAACTTCTGGTTTTTCATCATTTATAACTTTCACAAGCGCTTGAGTATAAGGCTCTGTTGTGAAAATTTCCAGTGCTTTATCGTCAACTAGAATAACTTTGTCCGCACCGTATTCTACTAATAATTTAGCATGTTTTTTTGCTTCATAACCAGGTAATACAGCCATCAATGAAACACCAAGTTCATCAGCAATCTTTCTACCCTTGCCAAGAAGTTCAAGTGAAACATTTTGTATTTCGTTAGAGCGTTGTTCTACAAAGACTAGAACACCTCTATAATCATTTAAATTCATAGTATCCCTCCTAAATCACAAACTTTTCCTTTAACTTGTCAACAATTGCTGTTGCAAGTTCCTTAGGTGTTCCCTCAACCACTTTCCCAGCTGATTTAACACCTTTAGTAAACGACTTCTTAACTTTTGTAGGTGATCCCTTAAGACCCATTTTTTCTGGATCTGCTTCGATATTTTCAAATGTCCAAGTTTCAACCTCTAAGTCTCTATGAGCATCTAAAATACCGCGAATACTCATATATCGTGCATCGTTCATTTCAGATAATGTTGTAATTAAGCATGGATACTTAACTTTTACCATTTGGAATCCATCTTCAAAACTTCTTTTGACCACAGCATGATCGCCTTTGTGTTCAAATTTAGACACATAAGAAATCTGTGGTAACTCTAAATGTTCCGCAATTTGCGGTCCCACTTGAGCAGTATCACCATCAATCGCTTGACGACCAGTAATCACTAAGTCAAAATCAAGTTTTTTAAGCGCTGCAGCAATTGTTGTGGACGTCGCTAAAGTATCTGCACCAGCAAAAACTCTATCGGTCAATAAGATAACGCGATCTGCGCCCATTGCATAGGCTTCTTTTAAGGCATTTGTTGCCTGTGGTGGTCCCATTGTAATAACCGTAATGTGCGCACCAAATTCATCTTTCAATCGAAGTGCTGCTTCAAGACCCGCTTTATCATCGGGATTTATAATACTCGGAACACCATCTCTGATGAGTGTCCCTGTTTTAGGATCTAATTTAACTTCGTTCGTATCAGGAACTTGTTTGATACATACAACAATTTTCATTTTCTCGCCTCCAAACATTCAATTCAATTACTTAAGTTCTGCTGAAGAAATAACCATTCTTTGAACTTCACTTGTACCTTCATAGATTTCTGTGATTTTAGCATCACGCATCATTCTCTCTACGGGATACTCTCTTGTGTAGCCGTAACCACCGTGAAGTTGAACCGCTTTTGTTGTTACCTCCATTGCCACTTCAGAGCAAAATAATTTTGCCATAGCCGCATCTTGACTATAAGGTAACTTTTTACCTTTTTTGTCCGCAGCAGAATAGAGCAAGAGTCTTGCCGCTTCAATTTTGGTTTTCATATTCGCGATTTCAAATTGAGTGTTTTGGAATTGAGAAATTGTTCTTCCAAATTGTTTTCTTTCTTTAACGTATTTTACAGTTTCATTATATGCGCCTTGAGCGAGTCCAAGTGCTTGAGCTGCAATACCGATACGACCGCCGTCAAGCGTCATCATTGCAACTTTAAAGCCTTTACCAATCCCGCCGAGCATGTTTTCCACTGGCACTTTACAATCTTCAAAGATGAGCTCACAAGTACTTGAACCTCTGATCCCCATCTTCTTCTCTTTTTTGCCAACACTAAAGCCCTCAAATCCAGATTCTACAATAAACGCAGTTATCCCTTTGAGTCCTTTTGATTTGTCAGTCATCGCTATTACGATGTAAACATCTGCATAGCCTGCATTTGTGATGAAAATTTTACTACCGTTTAAAATGTAGTGATCACCTTCTAAGATCGCTGTAGTCTGTTGACCTGAAGCGTCTGTTCCGGCATTGGGTTCAGTTAAGCCAAAAGCACCAATTTTTTCACCTTTTGCAAGTGGCACGAGGTATTTCTTTTTCTGTTCCTCTGTTCCAAACTCATAAATAGGTGCCGCACATAATGAAGTATGCGCTGATAAAACGACTGATGTTGTGCCACATGCAACCGCAAGTTCTTCAACTAGGTTGATGTACTGAAAATAGTTTCCGCCGGCTCCACCATATTCACGTGGGAATGGAATTCCCATCATGCCTAGAGCTGCCATTTTTTTCACAGTCTCTGCAGGAAACTCTTCGTTCTCGTCGATCTCCGCAGCAATTGGTTCAACTTCGTTCTCTGTAAACTTTCTGAACAAATCGCGCATCATTAGATCTTCACTTGTCATGTTAAATGTCATTTTTCTCCCTCCAATTGTTAATATTTTAACTCTTTAACGCAAAAAAATAAAATCCCCATGACATTATTTTAGCACTCTTACTAAAAAAATGACAGGGAATATCACATTAAAATGTTAATTTTTTTTGAACAACTTCACTTTTTATCATTTGTGAACCTATTTTGTCTTTTAAAATCTAACAAATCGAAAAAGAAGCAGTAATACTAGAATTAAAAAACCTATCCAGGAATAACGTCTAGCTGCCAAAAAATGCATTTTGACACTGTATTTATTTTTATATAAATTTTTATTCTTATAGCCCATCTGCTCATCAAATACGTGATAAAAAGATTTTGGCACATCAATGATTTCTTTCACTTCCTTCGTAATAACAGCTCGGGCTATTTCTGCATCTTTTGCAGGTACCCACAGTTCAAGAGAACCCGCTTCATTTTTCTTCACACGCGTTCGTATCCCATAATGGTTGAGTCTTAGTTCAGAATCAATATAGTCATACTCATCCTTGTATGTTGTTCTTGTTTCGATAATTTCCCATTTATAAAGTCTTTCCATAGGATCTTCCCTTCTTGAATAATGATTTCATTATGAAATCAAGTACCATTGAAAGCACAATAGTAACAAGCGCCCAAGCAAAAACCGTTTCCGTTTGAATGTTTATTTTTGCCATTTGGAAACGAAGACCTATGGATTTTGGTGTTTGACTCAACACCTCTGAGGCAATGACAACTTTAAGTCCAAGTGATGTGATTGCAATTATACTACTTCTTAAATAAGGTAAAATCGAAGGCACATAGATATTTTGGATCATCTTTCTGCGATCGACTTTATAAATTTGTGCCATTTCAACGAGTTTTAAATCCGTTTGTCGATAACCTTCTAAGACATTTGCATAGACAATTGGAAAGGTCACCAAAAAGGTGACGAATATGGGGGAAAGTGCATTGGGCATCCACAAGATCACATAGACAATAATGACAATTGTCGGCAGAGTTCTTGTAATCAACAATAGAGGCTTTAGCAGATACTCTATAAAATGGGATTGACCTGCGATAAATCCAAGCACAAATCCCACCACAACACTCATCCCCACACATACTAGCACCCTTGCAAGTGTCATCACTATTGTGAACAAAAATGATTTATCCCATACGACTTGTATAAGTGCCTTTAAAGATAGCCACGGTGATGGTAAAATATAAGATTTACCAATTACAATGGATACAAGCCACCAAATTGAAACTAAAATTACGGATGATAAAACTGTGAGATAGAGCGCTCTATTTTTTATAGTAGAATCCTTCATCTGGCAATTTGCCTCCTATGGCTTCTGGAGATGCCTCTAGTAAAATATTATAAAACTTTTCCAAACTTTCTCTATGCTCATATGCGTTTTCATGCCAAATATTGAGGCCATCCATTGCCTTCACTATAATAGGCGTAGGTGTTCCAAGTTCAAGATCTTCCGCATAGGCACCTGCTTCTTTTGGGTTTTCATTTACCCATGTACACGATTCTTCCAGATTGGATATGAAAGCATCCACTACTTCTGGATAGGCTTCTACAACTGTATTTTTAACCATTAGACCTGCTTGTGGAAATCCACCCGATATACCTGTTGCCTTTTCAAATTCCTCTTGAAAATCAAATAAAACCGTATAGGGAACATCTTTTGTGCTCACAACAGAAAGAAGTGGTTCTGGCATGATGGTTATTGTCGATTTTCCAGATAGGAACGTAGGTGCTACCTCAGTAGTGCCAGACAAGTAGACGAGATTCATATCTTTATCAGGATCTAGTCCATTTGATTTTGCTAAATGTCTAAAGATTAAATCGGGAATCAGTCCCTGTCCAATCATATAAACATCTTTTCCCTTTAAGTCATCCCATGAAGTAATATCCAAAGTAGTAATCATGTATAAATTGCCATGGGTGTTAATACTTGCAAATTTATAAGGCACGCCCTTATTATAAAGTTTAATTGCCAAATTCGTCGGCACGATTGCAAAATCTGTTTTTTCACCCATGATCTCAGTTGCAAGTAAATCTGTCGCCGTTAAACTCTCGTATTCTACAGTGACATTTTCTTTTAAAACGGGTTGTTCAGAAATCATTTTGAGCATTGCAATCGTTGTTGCACCCTCTGGTGTAATCGCCCTCAAAGTCAATGGTTCTAGTATTGTAGAAGCTTCTTCATTATCTTCTGAAGCAGTAGTTGAGGTCGCCTCAGGGGTAGCTTCAGCTGCCGGTTCTACGGTCTCATTTGCGGTTTTAGGGGCACAAGCGGATAAGCTCATCACCATTATTAAAACCATTAACACTGCCATGCTTTTCTGTATTCTATTCTTCAAATTATTCATATTTCCTCCCAGCACTCTTTTATGCTCTTTCTAATATTAAGTTGTTCTCTCTCTGATACAGCTCTAGGATGTTCAATTGAGATTTCTTTGATAATTCGCGTTGGCTTATCGCCAAGGACCAATATTCGATCCGCCATTAAAATAGCTTCATCAATATCATGTGTGACAAAAACAATAGTGATGGTTCTCTCTTTCCATACCTTGATCAAAGCTTCTATAATTTTTGACTTTAGATAGTAATCGATAGATTTAAAAGGTTCATCCATGAGCAAGAGATCCGGCTCATAGGCAAACGCTCTCGCTATTGCAGCTCTTTGTCTCATACCTCCACTTAACTCCGCAGGATACTTGTTTTCAGCACCTGTCAAACCAAGCATATCAATGAGATGCGTCAGATCATAATCACTGATATCATCTCTGACAAAGAGAATATTTTCCTTGAGGGTTATCCATGGCAATAGCCGATCCTCTTGAAAAACATAACTCAATCGCTCTGCTTCTGATGTGAGTGTGCCCTCTGTCGCTTTGAGTATACCTGACATGATGTTGAGCAGAGTAGACTTACCTGATCCTGATGGCCCCACTACAGATAATATTTCAGAACGCTTCACCTGCATTGAAACGGACTCAAAAATCAACCCATCTCCATAATCTTTAGAAACATTCTCTATTTTTAACACATTTGCCTCCAATGACTTATATATCAACCAAAGAGTCCTTTTGATTTATCACGATTTTAACATAAAAAAAGACATGCCACAACACGTCCTATAAATTACTCACTTTTTTTAATATGTCATTATCCAGTTTGATGATTTCAAAATAGACCAAACTCGGTTGATGTGCTTTGACGACAATGTTTCTATCGATTAGCAAATCATTTTTCTCTATGATATTTGCAATATAGTCCAGTGACCATCTAAAGGGAATCTCTTGCTTCATCAAATATTTGACCTTTAAACTGTTGAGCCAACTTGCAAAAGGTTTTTGATCTTCAAAATTGTAAAAGGAAAGAAACAGTCTGCCATTCTTATGTAGCACTCTCTTCGCCTCCACAATTATACGCTCTGGATCATGCTCGTTATTAAGGGTATCATCAATAATAACCTTATCAATGCTTTCACTTTCTATGTCAAGTATATTGCCACTATTTTTAAAATCATGTGCTTTTAAGGCCCCCTGATAAATACTGATGCCTTTATTTTTCCATTCAAGTATGATATCCGTTGGTGTAAAATTATCAGGGCTCAATGTCCTCATGCGCTTTATTATCATAAATCCCCCTCATTTTCAAAACACAAATCCACACCCTCTAAAATTACCATAGAGCCACTACAAATACAATGCAATACGTATTAAAAAAATAGTAAGTTTTATTCACATTTCAATTTATACTTCTGTTATGCTTTTATATATTGGTTTCTAACTAGTAGGATTTCATAATAGGTTTCTGTAGATGCATAGCATCCTAAATGCAAATGGACCAAGCAAGGTCTCACCGCAAACTGATATCAGTCTAGGGAGAGGCATCGATTGGCCCATCTTGAGTTATCCTTAAAATCGCATATCATTATAAATGTTCTGGATTTTTTTTAAAGTACACACGTGTTGCGGTCTCTTTTGTTTTCTTAATTTCATCATCTATTTGATCCAAGCGTTCCAAGATAAAATTAGTTTCTTCTTTTGGCACATTATAGTATAAAAAGAGATCCTCAAATTTCATCAAAGTTTCATTTAGTCGCTTATTAATTTCAATAAAAGCTTCAATATTATGGCTCTTAACAGCATTTTTAAACTGTTCTAAATCAATTTCAATGATATCAATGGCATCTTGTTCTTTATCAAATTCACGAAGTGCCAAAGGATAAGGTTTTATGCGTTCAAGAAAATATTTACCTTTTTTATTGACGTTGTAACAATAAGCCACATCGAATTCTTCCAGCGGAAAAACGACAAAACACATCTTTGAATTAATGACTTGAACATCTGCGCCCATCTGCCTTAAACGCATACTGTGTTCCATAACTTCTGCATTCATTAACTTTCTCATAAATTCATCCTTCCCTACATATAAAAGATGGTTAGATAGATACTAGAAATAATAATTGATAAAATCATAAGCGGAAAACCCACTTTCATATAATCCATAAAAGAAAGCTTATGTCCATGTCTAGAAAGCATCCCAGAGACGATGACATTTGCCGATGCACCTACAAGTGTTCCATTTCCTCCAAGACATGCTCCAAGTGCAAGCGCCCACCAAAGTGGCCCTATATTCATACCAGACATGACACCCATAGATTTTATCAAAGGAATCATGGTGGCAACAAACGGAATATTATCGAGGAAAGAAGATGCAATTGCAGAAACCCATAACACGAGCAATGTCGACATTAAGAGATCACCTTTTGTTACGGCCAATAGTTTCTCAGCTAAGAATTCCATAACGCCAACATCTTCTAGAGCCCCTACTAAAATAAACAAAGACATAAAGAAAAACAGCGTTGGCCATTCAATTTCAAGAAAGATATCTTCCACATCTACCTTACTGATCAACAACAGTATAGAAGCAAAAAATAATGCTACCGTTGCAGATTCATAGCCCAAAGATTGGTGTAAAATAAATCCTAAAATAGTAAGTCCCAGTACCAGAAGGCTTTTTCTTAATAAAACCACATCTTTTATAGCTCGGTGCTCATCCATTTGTAAAATTTTACGCTTATTGCTGTCTTTACACTCATAGTGCTTTCTAAAAGCAAATTTAAAAACGAGCATTGTCACAATAAAAATAATCACAACAACAGGGGCTAAATTCACAAGAAAATCCAAGAATCCAAGACCAGTTGCACTACCAATCATGATATTCGGAGGGTCCCCAATAAGTGTTGCTGTGCCACCGATATTGGCAATCAATATTTCAGGCACCAAAAATGGCACTGGATTCAGCTCCAATGAATCCGTAATAACAAGTGTTACCGGCACAATAAGCAGTATTGTTGTGACATTATCCAATAGTGCAGACGAAACTGCCGTAATGATCGAAAAGGCAACCAAAATCTTCCAAGGGTCCCCCTTTGCCTTTTTTGCAGCCTTTATTGCAACATATTCAAAAACGCCACTCTTTTTCATGATGTTAACGATAATCATCATGCCAACAAGTAGCCCTATGGTATTAAAATCAATATGGGAAATCGCCCTCTCTTGAGCTTCCACGTTTAAAATGAGCATTAAAAATGCCCCCACCATTGCTACTGCCGTACGATTCAATTTTTCAGACATAATAATGAGATATGTAACTGAAAAAACCCCTATTGCCACTATTAACTGATTTTGAAACACTACACACACTTCCATTTATTTTATTTTCTTGCTTCTTATTGACCCTAAATCTTATCGACACGAATTCTTATTAACCCTAATAGAATAAAAGCAAGACATATCTATGTTACGCCTAACCTTTTTAAAAATCAAGCCATTCTATAAGTTTTTTAATGTAAAAAACTTATTTTTTAAAAAGAATTTTAAATAGAACTCTATTTTTTAAAATTTTACACAAAGTAGACACATTAGTGTATTATAATAAAATGTACTTAAGTGAATATTAAAACTTATTTGTAAGGAGACCCTATTTTACATGAAAAAATACAAATTTATCCCTATAATTGTTCTCTTGGCATTCTTAGTAACATCATGTAGCGCCCAATCCGATATACCTGGAGAAATAACAACCCATGTTGAAAATTCAAATGTTAAAGCAGATGCAGTCCAACCGAAAATCAATGATTACACGGAGCCAATGCTTGCATTTTCCACAGTGGCAAATACAATAGATGAAACTTATCTGGACTACTCGGAGTCATATGAACTGATCAGCAATTTGGAAAACGCCAAAATTCGAACAAACATCAATCAGTCTATTGAATCCGTTATCCATAAGTCCAAAAACAACACGCTTCAAATCGAACGTTCACTCTATGATGCATCTAGTAATGCACCACTCCAAATGAAAGTTACTGGAAAGCCACTTTATTTTGACAATCAAGTTTTAAGCTATGAGATTGTATTTAAGACCCTCACTGCTGGAGATGAGGAAAGTAACAGCTACGTTTTTTTGAATTATGATCTTGCATCTGGTCAGTCCATAAAGCTTAAAGATCTACTGCCTCTAGATCAGTTTTATTCACAGATGGAGGCAACACACTCTGAATCATTTGATGAGCCCTTTAACAAAAACACTATCAGCATCTATAACCTCAATGAATCCTTCTATTTTTCTGATAAAAATAGCGCAGTGTTTTTTATACGGCCATTTGAATTATCTGATAAGCAAAAACAATCTATAAAGATGCCATTGACAGGTATCCAATATGATCCATCCAAAAAATTGATCATTGGAGCTGCGACAATCAACAAGGAACACATTGAAAATACAGATTTTTATGACGTTTTCTTCTCTTACCCCTATTTTGAAGGCACCGATGGCGACTATTCAAAAATAAATCAGGTTATAGAACAACATGTGAATGAGCTCTACGATTACGGCACTAACATGGCCATTCTAGATCATCAAGTTGTAGAACCTCCGGCTCTTAACGATCTGGACAACAACATTACTTCCCCTGACCTAGACTCTGTGGAAACAAGTGATCCAGAAAGTACAAATGTTCCTGACGCTACAGAATCCATTGATTCTAGTGCATCGGAATTTGACTTGCCGATCTATTGGTACAATTTAAGTTACAATATCTATACCAATAATGAAAAAATTTTGAGTTTTGGTCTTTATGACTATCAATATACGGGTGGTGCACATGGTTTATCTTCTGGAAATTTCTATTCGTATGATTTAGAGCTTGGCAAACAAATTGAAATCAAAGATCTCTTTGAACCCAAATTTGATTACATCACTTATATAAACGACTGTATTTACCGGAAAATTGACCAAGAAGTTAAAAATGATCCTGATAGCAATTATGCTTACTATGATTTTAATGGTATTGATGAAAATATAAAATTTTATATTGAAGACAATGAGCTGGTTATATTCTTTGATCAGTATGAAATTGCACCTTATGCAGCAGGTACACCAACTTTTAAAATTTCTTTACCCTAGAATTTTACTGCATTCTACTCTTAATATTGATAAAACAAGAAAAAATTTCCGTTGACTTTTATCTTAAAACGTGTAAAATTATATCAGATAGAGGGAGTAACTGCCATTCGTGGAATTTAAGTCGTCAGAACGGATTAACAATCCCGGCTTAAATGATGTAAAAGTCGTGTGAGACTCTACAATTATGAACAATAATTGTAGAGTCTTTTTTTATGAATTTATCTTTTCCGCGTTCTGGTTTTGTGAATTTTGGTTTTGTAAATTCTAGTAACGCCAGTCCCACAATGCCTCATGAATCAACACCCTAATGCACTGCATTACTCCCAAAACAAATTTTGTTGTTCAATTTATTGTTCATCAGAAAGGTTGATTATATGGAAAATTGGTTTTCAACAGTATTGCTTAGCTTAGCAACACCACTTATTTTTATCATTGCCGCTGTGAGCTTATACACCTTAGGTAAAGGTGCGGACATTTTAGTCGACGAATCCGTTGGCATCTCTAAAAAGTTAGGTATCCCAAAAGCCATTATTGGCGCCACTATTGTATCACTTGGAACCACGCTCCCTGAAGCATCAGTCTCTGTCATGGCTGCACTTAAAGGCAATCCCGATTTAGCCCTTGGCAATGCTGTAGGTTCTATCATCGTAGATACAGGACTGATCATAGGTATTGCAAGCATCATACAGCCTATTATTGTAGATTATAAAGCTATAAAAATCCAAAGCTGGATCCAAATTTTATCTGGATTTCTCCTTGTATTTTTGAGTTTACCCTTTGTTTCAGGAGGCACAATTCATCAATGGATGGGCATATTACTTGTTATACTGCTTATAACCTATCTTTTTTGGTCATTAAAACACTCTAAAAAAAATATGCTCAATGTTGATGAACCCGACCTCCCCGAAGATCCTCTTGAACATCCATCTGCCGAGGCACAAAATCCGGTATTACAACTTCTATTGCTCATTTTTGGTATCGCACTCATTATCGTTTCTTCCAAAGTACTCATTCCTTCTGTGGAAATTATAGCCACAAGAATCGGTATTCCACAAAGTATTATTGCTGCAACAATGGTCGCATTCGGTACAAGTCTTCCTGAACTTACAACTGCAATCAAAGCTGTTAGAAAAGGACATGGAGATTTAGCTATTGGGAATATCATCGGTGCAGACATCTTAAATGTCCTTTTTGTAGTGGGTGCTTCTGCTTCATTTACTTCTAAAGGCCTTCACGTACCCAATAGTTTCTTTTCACTTCAATATCCAGCTTTAATCATAATTCTTTCTCTCTTTAGATTTATGACATTAAGTCGAGAACGTAAAATCACAAGATTCAAGGGTAGCCTATTACTTATAGCTTATTGCATTTATTTAGGTCTTAACTATCTGATCTAAATTTAGGCCCAACTGATCCTGAATTTTATGACACCACAATATAAGATGAGATATACTATTTTAAAAAAGGTATCCATGACAACGTTTATTTAAACGACTCTCATAGATACCTTTTCTATTTTTTGACTCACTCAAGGATAAATTCACTTATTGTAATCTGATGGATTAGATAAATTCTTTTATGTACGCTATACAGTTTTTACAAATATGTGTTCCCTTGTAAACCACTAACTCTTCTTTTTCTCTACAAATTTTACATACTGGTACTTTGGTTGCCGTTTTCATTTTTAAATCTCCTTTCAAATTTTGGTCTAATTGTTTTAAAATTCCTTTTTACTTTCTTCATAATTATATTACAAAATAATAATTTATGCAATATAATTGTAAAATAAATGTATTTTTTTTATATTGAATTTGATATTTCTCTATTATTTCATGTTCATTTCAAGATTTTATACTCATTTTATATTGTAGAGGGCCTTGCAGCCCTCTATTGTCCCCTCTCAGAAATATTCCCCCTAACTGGCTCAATGTACAAAAGGTCATAGATATTGCCTGTAATGTCGATGTCATCTATCTCCATTTGGATTAACCCCTCTGTGGTGTAATCCCCATGCCAGTCCACACCTTTGGGAATCACATATAGTGTCGCTTTATAACTTGGCTTTAACCGTTTATTCTCATAGCTCTGTGTGGAATCTGCATAAGGCAAGGCATATTCAGACTGCCAGAGCACACCTTCTGCGGTTTGCTTTACACGTTTTAGATGTATGGGAAAGTAAACTCTCTTATGAAAA